>NZ_CM178722.1:0-5023558 GCF_058673395.1 Streptomyces sp. HUAS MG56
GTGGGAGTCAGCGCGCGGAACCCCAGCGTCCTCCGGCCTGCGGCAGGACACTGCAGGCGTCGATCGGGCCTGGGCTGTCTGGGGCGGTGGACTGCCAAGTGCTGCACCGGCTGGTGGGCGGGATACCGGTAGCGGAGGGGCGGCGCAGCCTCAGACTGTTCGCGCAACGGGTGCTCCCGGCGCTGGAGGATCGAGCCGGGCGATGAGCGTACGGCCGAGCCGCTGGAGTTCCTCGTCGTGGTCGACGCTTCCGAATCTGCCGCCACGCCGGTTCATGGCCAGTTGCTCGCGGAGCAGGGGCAGGGCCGGTGCCGCGAGGGGGCCGATGCGGTTCAGGCAGGCCACGACGTGGTTGGCCGTCGCTGGGTTCTGGGCCATGGCCTGCAGCAGGGTGTCCAGGACGGCCGGTGCCTCAGCTTCGCCGCCGATCTCCCAGAGTGCGGCCGCGCAATGCACGCGAACCCATTCGTAGTCGTGCGTCAGGAGGTTCCGCAGGCGTGGCAGGGCGTCGGAGGCGGGCGGTCCTATCTCGCCGAGCAGATCAGCCGCGTCACGGATCCGGAAGGTGATGCGGTCGTCGAGGAGGTCGAGCAGGAGCGGCATGACTTCGGCCAGGTCACCGCCGAGGGCCCACAGCGCGGCGACGGCGGCAGGTCGTACCTGCGCGTCGGTGGCGGTGGTCAGCGACCGGATCGTGTCCCGTGCGCCGGTCGCCGCCGGGCCGAATGCCCCCAGTGCCTTCAGGGCTGATCGCGTGACGCCGTACTGGTCATGGCGCACTGCGGCGCCGAGCGTGTCCACTGCCGTCGGTACCGCGGCCGGGTCGGCCAGCGCGGCCAGGGCGGAGAGGATCGCGTTGGCGCTCATCTCGGTGCGCTGCTGGGAGAGGTCGATCCGGCGCAGGTGGTCGCAGAGCCGGGGCACCAACTGGTCCGCCGCCTGCGGGAGATGCTCTACGACCTGGATCGCGCGCCAGGCGTCGACGTCGCTGTCCAGCGCGGCCAGCAGACTCGGCAGTGCGCGTGCGTCGCCGAGGCGCGCCAGGGCCCGGACGGCCTCCTGGTGGCTTCTGCGTAGTGGCGCATCCGGTGCGGCCCATACGTGAGGGCCGTGGGCCGCGCGTTGGGCGTCGATGTGCGCGGCGAGTGCCTCCCGGGTCGGGGCGGCGATCGGGTGGCAGGACTCCAGGACGGCCGCAGCCTCGGCGGCGACCTCCTGGTCGGCCGTGGTGAGCTGGTCGGCGACAAGCAGGAGGAGCCGGGTGTGGTCTCCGCGCCAGGTCCGGATCAGCTCCCCGCTCATACGGAGCGCATCCAGGCACGAGCCGGGGTCGGGGCTGCTCAGTTGCTCGGCCAGCACTGTGGTGCGCTCGGCAGCCGTGCCCCCAGGGCTTCGTGGAACGTACGCAGCAGGCCCGTGGTCGGTGTGTGCACGCGTGTGTGCCGGCCGAGGTCCTCGAAGGCGGCAACGATCTGGGGCGCAACTCCTTGCGTGGGCGCCGGGCGGCTCGGCGCCGGTGCGATCCGCCGCACGGGTATGGCGCGGGCGGTCTCGCGCAGCAGGCCGACGGCGGCCGGACGACGTCCTCGCCGATCTCGTGCGGGGCACAGTGAGCCCGCTGGACCAGGGCCGCGAGCCGGGTCGCCGGGCCCTGGCCCGGGTCGGCGGCGAGATCGGCGAGCCAGTCCGTCACCTGGTGCGAGGCGGCCGGCAGGCGCAGTGCCAGGGTGGCCGCCGCCTCCACGATCCGCAGCCGTGCCGCGATGCCGCGCTCGGCGGCCAGCCTCTCGCATAGCACCGCGGCGGCCCGGCCGGCGTCGTCGAGGAAGAGCCCGAGCCCCGGGATCGCGGCCAGACGCACGTCCGGATCAGGGTCGCGGGCGAGTTCGGCGAACCCCGCACCCCGCTCGCGCAGGAAGGCGACGGCCTGCGCGCAGCCCATCGGCGGGTAGTACTCGATCTCGGTGCCGTCGTCCTCGAAGCCCCGGTCGAGGGACTCCCGGCCGATGCTGACCACCAACGCGACGACGGCGGCCCGGTCGGGCGTGGCACCGTCGGCGGCCAGCTCGAACAGGAAGGACAGGCTGGCTGCCGTGGGCGCATACACGCTGCCCTGGTGGTGGACCGCGCCGTAGAAGCGGTCGAAGGCCTTGCGGCGCTCCTCCCCCTCCGGGGAGCGCAGTGCCCACAGCAGAGCCGGCACCTCCTCGGCCGGGCCGTACGCGTGCTCCATCGACGCCCAGTCGATGTCATCAAGTCCGTCGAACATGACCAGAACCATGACAGGCAGCACTGACAACAGAAGCATCCCAGGAGGCGAGCATGCGACCGACCGAGACCACTCCCCAGCCTCCCATCGATGGGAGTGGATCAGGGCAGCCGCAGCGGGGCTGGCGGTCTGGTCACTGGCCGAGGGCGCTGACGCGGTTCTCGTGCTCGCGGCGGGCCTTGCCACCTACGGGGCACTGGGGGGCCAGGAATGCGGCTCGCCGAGGGATGCCGGGTCAGTTCGTGCGGTCGGACCACCCTGCAGGCAGGTCGCCGGGCGCGACGGAGATCACTGCATCGTCGTCCGCGCCGACGTACTCGAAGAGGGTGATCTTCGCAAACTCGGGGACCACATAGATCGGGTAGGTGGGGCCCAGGTCACGGTAGCGGCGCATCTCCTCCAGGTGGTCGTTCTGGAAGCAGACGGTGCGCTCGCCGTGGGTGCGGATCCAGTCCGGGAAGAAGATCACGCCGTGAAGGCGGCGCTTGCCGGGCATGACGTTGACGCTGACCGAAGTGCCGGTGGGCTCAGTCCAGGAGACCTTGTAGCAGTCGTCGTCGACCTGGACGAGGTCGACCTCTTGGTCCTTGACCCAGCGGCCGCCGACGTGGCCGCTGTGGATGCGGTAGTCGATGGTGCGGTCGTTCTTGACGTACATCTCGTACTGCCAGCCGTTGGCGTAGGTGTAGATGAAGCGGTGGCCGACGATGCCGGAGAGGTCCTGCAGGGGGATCGGCTGCTCGACTGTCGTGGTGAGGCTTCCGTTTTTAGCCATGACTTCATTTTGTCACAAAACTATTTTGCGGCAAAATCGGCTCTTCGGCAGACTGGCGCCATGGGGATGAGTGACGCGGACACCGCAATGGAGTTCGGCCGACTGCTGGGCCCGCTGCGGCGGGCCGTCCTGCGGCGGACGCGGACCGCGGAAGACCTGCCTGACCTGCCGGAGGCGCAGATCGAGCTGCTGCGGGTGCTGGCGGCGGCTGGTTCGGCGACCCCTCGGGAGGTCGCCGAACGGCTGCGCGTCGCACCCTCCACGGTCAGTAACCTGGTCCGCGTGATGACCGCCACGGCCCTGGTCGAACGCGGTCCCTCCGGTACCGATCTGCGCACCGTACGGCTGGCACCCTCGCCGCGAGCGCTGGAGCTGCTGAACCAGTACGACCGGGCGAGCACCGGCGCGCTGCGAGAGGCGGTGGAGGCGCTGCGCCCGCAGAGCCGCGACGCGCTGCGCGCGGCCATACCCGCGCTAGCAGAGCTGCTGGCCGAGATGGAGCACAAGGCCAGTTCCTGAAGTTGTGGGCGCGATGTGGACAGAGCACGCCGCGACCCAGTGACGGCGTGGAGGCGGCCAACAGTGAGCCCATTCCCGGGCCGCACGGTAGGCGGCGATCAAGGCGATTGCAAAGTCATGGTGACCTCACGGATGTGCAGGTCACGGCGGTGTCGCAGGGCGGTGTTCCGTACGGCCCGGGCGGGGTGGTGGACTGGTGGGCCCAACCACGGTGTACCGGTCCGGCAGTCCGGGAGCGCGGCGCCGAGGGCATCTGCGGGCTCCCCGGGGGCGCGGTGCGGGGGCGGTAGGGGCCGTTCCCGCACCGTGCGGTCAGTGTCTGGGCCAGGGGTAGCGGCGGGCGAGGATCGTCCACTCCTCGTCCGGCCGGCCCGGGACGAGACGGCCGTTCGTCTCCCACTGCCGGGTGAGCGCGGTGAAGATCGGCTCCAGCTCGGGGCGGGGACCCGCTCCGCTTCCGTTGCACCGGCCGCCGATGGCGGGGGCGAGCCGCGTCGTCGTGGTCACGGCGGGTTCAACGCGGGCTGGGCCGTCCGGGTCACCCACGGGCTGTACCGGATTCGCGGAGGGCGGTGGAGGCCTGCTCGGCGTCGAGCAGCAGGGCGAACTCATGGAAGGCGACGTCCATGACGTCGTCGGGCGTCGCCCGCTCACCCTCGGGTGCGCGGCCGGCGCATGACCCACGTCACGGCGTCCGTACGAGAAACGGGCCCTCGGCTGCCGGAGACCATGCCGATGCGCGATGATCGCCACTCGGACGTCGAACGGCGAAGCAGGAGACGAGTCATGGCCAGGGGCATACGGATCACGGCGAGGCACGCGACAGGCTCGCGAGCGAGCTGAAGAAGGCGTACGGGGCGGGGCGAGCATCCGGTCCCTGGCCGAAGACACCGGGCGTTCCTACGGGTTCGTCCACCGCATCCTCACCGAGGCCGGCGTCGTCCTGCGCGGCCGGGGCGACTCACCCCGGAGCCGGCCCGGCGCCTGAACACCGAACGCACCCCGTGTCGGTGTCACCAAGGCCCGCAGGTGCGGGAACGATGCGTCTCATGCAGCCCCTGCCCACACCCTGCCCCGCCGACCTGATCCCGGACGCGACGGGCCAGGAGCCGTTCAACGCCGCGTACCAGGCGGCCAGGTAACAGCAGGCCGTGTTCGTCGCCGTCGAGCGCCTCGGCCTGCACTGGACGCTCAAGGCCGACGCGCTCACCGCCCCGCAGCACACCATCGACGCCACCGTGTACGACGCCGTCCGGACCGCGGTGATCCATCTGATCCGCTCCCGCGAGATCCGCCCCGACTCCTGCGCCGGACCCGTCTACTTCGTGCTGTACGACGTGGAGAGCGAGCAGCGGGCCCGCGAACTGGCCGCCGCACTCCACGCGGCCCTCTACGGACACCTCGCACCACTGACCCACGCTATCCCGGCAACCCCGACCTGGCCCCAGTCCCATCCCCGCCGCGGCAGATGTTGTCCGCGCGGACGCCCGCAGAGTCGGAGGTGAGGTCGAACTCCACCGGCTCGCCCGCGCTCAACGTCCCATCCCCAGGACCTCGAACCGCTGACCGGTACGCCACGGCCTACTCGACCGCCGACTGCGAGTCTCCAGGCCACGCTCACCGTCTCCATCCACGAATCCTTGTGATGAACTCATTGGCAGCACGTGCGAAGGGCTTCCAGCGCCTGCCGCCGTATCTGCCGAGGGCCTCGGCCAACTCAGCCCGCTGCTCCGGCGTCATCGGGCCCAGGACGCAGACCGGGACTTCTGGGAAGCTTTCGGGGGGAGACATCTTCGGATAGGGCCATCCCGCCGGCTTCAGCAAGGGAGGCTCGGAGCCTGGCATGAACGTCAGGTAGAGCACGGTGAACTGGTAGAGACCCCAGTTCCGGAACTCCCTGATGGAAATGTACAAGATCCGGTCCCAAGTGAATTCACGGCGCTCTGTGGAGTCGGTGGTCATGATGTATTTCGGGCCAACGTGCAAGACCCAGCCCGATCTCACCTCAGGCACTGCAAACTTCTTTGTTCCGAACCATCCCGCGAACGTCTGCGAAGACCGAGGATTGGGGGGCTTCTCGGCATAGGTGTCCAGAGGTTCTTTGCCCGTCCAGACCACCTCGAACGGGCTGTCGTCCGGGGGCTTCTGGCCCGTCCGCCAACCGCGCAGCCTCTCCAGCGCGGCAGCGGCAGTCAGACGCTTTGGGGGGTCCTTGTCCAATAGGCCGAAGATCAACGGTTCGAGACCGCCGGCCTTCTTCATCGGCGGCGGCGGCTGCGTCGCCACCGCGCCCAGGGTTGCAGCGTCCGTTTCACGCCGGAACGGGGATTTGCCCTCGGCTGCGCGGTAGAGCGTGACGCCGAGGCCGAACAGGTCACTCGCGGGCCCGGCCTCCGCGCCGTTGATGCGCTCGGGGGCAAGGTATTCCGGCGTCCCGATGACGTTGCCGACGGTGGTGAGGCGGGTGTCGTCCTGGTGGGCGGCGATACCGAAGTCGGTCAGGAGTATCCGGCCGTCGTCGGCCAGCATGATGTTCGCCGGTTTCACGTCCCGGTGGACCACCCTGGCCTTGTGGGCCGCGTTCAGCGCTTTCAGCATCGCCTCCGCGACATCGGCCACCTCCTTCGGCGGCAGCGAGCCCTGCGCCAGCCGGTCTGCCAGCGAACCGCCGCGGACCAGCTCCATCACGATCCACGGCCGATCGTCCTCGATGACGACGCTGTAGACCGGCACGATGTGCGGATGACTGCGCAGCTTCGCGGCGTTGCGGGCCTCCCGCGCGGCGTATTCGAGCCGCCGGGAGTGCTCGGCCGGGTCGATGGCGGGAGGGAACCACACCTCCTTGACCGCCACATCGACGTCCAGATGTTCGTCGTGGGCCTGCCAGATGCGGCCGAAGCCGCCTCCAGCCAGCTCGCGTACCAGACGGTATTGGTTGGCGATGCGCCGTTGTGGGCTGCTCATCCGGCCGGCGCCGTTCCGGCCGCTTCCTCGGGTCTGCCACCGGGATCGTCGGCGCACCCTGGGGGCATGGGCACGATGGTGGCGATGGCC
This sequence comes from Streptomyces sp. HUAS MG56, assembly GCF_058673395.1. Classification (NCBI taxonomy): domain Bacteria; kingdom Bacillati; phylum Actinomycetota; class Actinomycetes; order Kitasatosporales; family Streptomycetaceae; genus Streptomyces; species Streptomyces sp. HUAS MG56. The sequence continues at coordinate 6,618 of NZ_CM178722.1, forward strand.
CGGCCGTGGTCGGTCAGGACGATGGGCTCACGGGTGGTGGCGACCCGGCGGGCGAGGTCGCCCAGGATCGGCCGCGCACGGGCAATCGATACCGCCTCGGTCATGAATGTAGTTTGACGAAGTGTCATGAATGGAGGAAGGGATCGGAGCGATCGCCACCAGATGGCCCCCGCATCCTCGGCCGGTTTGGCGGTGTCGACGGGCCTACATGCTGGGCATCGCCCGTCCTGGACAGGTCGGCGCTCCCCTTCTTGACCGGCTAGCGGAGCGGCGGGACGCACGCGAGACGCTCATGATCCTCCTGCGCCGTCGCGCTACCCGCAGGGGTAACTGACGATTTGTCTCAGTACGTGCAGCCGACTCCAGTCATCCGTGCAGCCGACTTCGGAGGCTGACATCGCGCCGCCGCGAACCCCCTGATTCCGCGGGTTCATTGGACGCGTCGGCAGCCTGTCATCAGTCGTTTGCCGATGGGCGATTTACTACCACGCCCGGCGGTGCGATCCCGACGTCGCACGCAGGGTGATCAGCGAAGCCGTGCCGGAGTTCGGAGCACGCATCGCCGCGCAGGCGTCGGTTCACGCGACGGCCCTGCGCCCTTTCCTGGAGCGGCGAAGGCTGCGAGCGTCCAGGAGGGAGGCGGAAGATCTCATGTCCGACATCAACAAGTGGGGCAGCGGCATGTCGGTGATGCTCCGCGGCTTCTTTCCTCCTGGGGATCCCGGCGGTTCGGCTTGCACCGCTGGAATCTCGAAGGCGGTCTGGCCAATCGCCAAAGTCCTGAACCGGGACGGGCACGAGCGGCTCAGGGGGGCATCCAACGGCGAGTTGTCATCGATCCTCAACAATCTTCACGCAGGCCTGGTCACGCTAGCGAACAGCCGGGGAAGATCGGTCCCGCGTCCAGTCCTCCCAGCCCAGCACCCGCCCAAGTTCGCCCGGCTCCGCGAGGATGCCGCTCCGGAGGCAGTCGCCGATCAGCTCGCCCAGCTCGTAAACGAGGGCGTTGAGCTCTACGAAGCGGCGGGGAAGGGCAGTCCGCCCGGCTCGGTACAAGGTGCTCGGAACTGGAGCCGCTTCGAGCACTTACTTGAACCGTTCCTCACCGCGGAGGTCCGCCAGCGGTACCAGGCGTCGACCTACGGGTTCGGTTACGCGGAGCTGCTGGCGACCGGCCAAACCCCGTGGCCGACCATCAACAAGCGACGACAACGGGAGTTCCGGGAGATTGCCGCCGGAATCGCCCCTCGGGTCCACGCGGCCTATGTTGCGATCGCGATCAACTACCTTGCGGAGGTACTGGAGCTCATGCCTGACTACGCGGAGGCGTCCGGCCAGGGAAAGCGGCGAGACCCGGTCACTGTCTACGGCAACGTCGGGGCGATCCACAGCGAGGTGAACAACAGCCACATCTCCGTAGCCGACACGGTCACCAGCATCGGCGCGACCATCACGACCATCGCGGACCGCGGGCAGACTGACGTCGCGGCCGCTCTTAGCGGCCTAACCGGGGCCATTCAGCAAGCACCGGAGCTTGCTGAAGATCGCCGTGCCCAACTCCTCGACAGCGCCGCCGATATTGCCGACGCGGCGGTTGCTCCGGAAGAACCCCGCAGGCTCAACCGTGTCAGGAACGCGATGGCTGCGATCACCGCCGCCGCTGGAGCATCATCGCAAATTGCTCAGGCTGTCGATGCCTGGCATCAGGCCGCCGGCCATCTCCTTTGACCAACGGCCGTCACCGCTGGTATGGGCGGCTGGGCCTGGAGCCGGTGCCGGCGAAGGTCGAGGGGGTGCGCTCGAAAGCGAAGCGGCCCCACCGCCGGAACCGGCACGGGACACGGCCGCTCCGCGGCATCCGGCTCCGGCGCAGCCAGGGCCTCGGCCAACTCCGCACGGGCAATTGTCGGCGTGCACCTGAAAACCCCGTACTCCGACAGCAATGGCCCGCCGCTCCAACACCGCCTCTGCATCCGCCAGTTCGCCCAGAACCCAGTCCGCCTCCGTGCGCAGCTCATCGACCCGCACCCGCGCCGACATCAGGCCGCGTCACGCCGTCGTCTCGGTCGTCTCGGCAGCCCGGAACGTCCGGCGGTAGGCGTTCGGCGAGACGCCGATCGCGGCGCGCACGTGCTGGCGCAGTGAGGCGGCCGTGCCGAACCCGGCACGCGCGGCGATGTGGTCGATCGGCAGGTCAGTGGCCTCCAGCAGGTGCCGGGCCAGGTCCACGCGCTGCCTGATCAGCCAGTCGACCGGCGTCATCCCGACTTCCTGGCGGAACCTGCGGCTGAAGTTCCGCACGCTCATCCGGGCGTGGCCGGCCAGTTCCGCCAACGCGATCGGCTGGTCGAGCCGCGCCAAGGCCCAGGCCCGGGTGGCCGCGGTCGCGGCCGAGGGGTCGGCCGGCACCGCCCGCTCGATGAACTGCGCCTGCCCGCCTTCGCGCCAGGGCGGCACCACGCAGTAGCGCGCGGCACCGTTGGCGACCGCGCTCCCGTGGTCCTGCCGGACGATGTGCAGGCACAGGTCGACACCCGCCGCGACCCCCGCGGAGGTCAGCACGTCACCGTCGTCCACGAACAGCACGTCCGCGTCCCACTTCACCGCCGGGAACAGCTCCTGGCAGCGCTGAGCCTCCTGCCAGTGCGTCGTCGCCGGACGGCCGTCGAGGAAACCGGCCGCGGCCAGCGGGACCGCGGCCGTGCAGAGCGACACGACCCGCGTGCTCGGCCGCAGCGTCCGCAACGCCGCGGCCAGCGGTTCGAGCACGGAGTCGGCCGCGGCGTCCTCGGGATCCCACTGGAACGGCGCGACCACCACGGTGTCCGCGGCGGCCAGCGCCTCGGCGCCGTGGGCGACCACGAGGTCGAAGTCCTCGGCGGTGCTGACCGGTCCGCCGTCCAGCGAGCAGGTGGCCACTTCGTAGAGGCGCTCGCCGTCCGGGCCGCGCGCCGCGCGGAAGACCCGCGCGGGAATGCCGAGCTCGAAGGGATAGACGCGGGGGAGCGCCAGGACGACGACGCGGTGCACGGCCATGGCCAGATCCTTGCACACATTGGCCATCCGGCCAATGTTGCGGCGTCGGCGCAGGCAGCAGGCTTGGTCACGTCCCGCCCGCCCGGGCACCAGCCAGCATGAAGGAGCACACTGATGCGCGCCATGAGCCAGCACACCCTCGGCGAGCCCGACGTCCTGACGCCCGTCGAGCTCGACCACCCGGTCCCGGGCCCCAACGAGGTCCTCGTCCGGGTCCACGCCGCCGGCGTCAATGACACCGACTGGCGGCACCGCAGGACCGGCCTCTACCTCGGCGCTCCGCCGTTCGTCGTCGGCTGGGACGTGTCCGGCGTGATCGAGGCCGTCGGCCGCGGCGTCACCCTGCACCAGCCCGGGGACGAGGTCTTCGGCATGCTCGACTACCCCCGCGGCGCCGGCGGCTACGCCGAATACGCCGCGGCGCCGGCCCGGAACCTCGTCCGCAAGCCGTTGACGATCGACCACGTGCACGCCGCCGCGCTGCCGGTGGCCGGCCTCACCGCGTGGCAGGCCCTGGTCGACACCGCCGACGTCCAGCCCGGTCAGCGGGTGCTGATCCACGCCGCCGCCGGCGGCACCGGCCACGTCGCCGTCCAGGTCGCGAAGGCCCTCGGCGCATACGTCATCGGCACGGCCAGCGCGGCCAAGCACGACTTCGTCCGCGGCCTCGGCGCCGACGAAGTGATCGACTACCACACAGTGGACTTCGCCGAGGCGGTGAGCGCCATCGACTTCGTCCTGGACGGCGTCGGCGGCGACTACTGCATCCGCTCCCTGCGCACCATGCGCCGCGGCGGCACGCTCGTCGCCATCGTGTTCCCGCGGGACCAGGACTTCGAACCGGTGGCGAAGCAGCGGGGCGTCCGCGTCGCCGAGCTCACCGTCGAAGCCGACCGGACCGGCCTGCAGGCCGTCGCCGCGCTGATCGAACAGGGACGGTTGCGCGCCGAGATCGACAGCGTCCTGCCGCTGGCGCAGGCCGCCGAGGCTCATCGTCGGGGCGAGACCCGGCGCACGACGGGCAAGATGGTGCTCACCGTCGCCGAGTGAGCTTGGCATTTAAGGGAGGGTGTCGTTGTAGAAGTTCGCGGTCACGCCCCGGGCGAACTCCAGCTGGTCGTCGTCCAGGTGCGCGAGGTGCTCGGCGACCGAGGCGCGGTCCCGCGCAGCGTAGGCCCGCCACAGATCGTGAGCCCGCCACGATGCCCCGTTCATCCGGGGGTCGGTGAGGTCCTGGAAGTCGTGGAACTCGGTCATCGTGTCTCCGTGACGGGTCGGGCGGCGGTCTTCCGGAAGTACAACGCCCCAGGGGAACCGACGCAATTCACTGACCGACCCAAACGTGGCTCGCGATGCGTGGATCTCCCGGGTTGAGGTGAGAGGCTTCCCGGTGGGGAGGCGCAGAACTCCGTGTTGCCCTATCTGCCGACCGCTCGGGTGGTACGGCACAGTGGGGTGCACACCCCTGCACCCGGCTACTCTCCGGGGGCCGGACGCACAGGCGCACGCCTCCTCACACTGCCCGGACAAGGATCCGCTCGCCGAACTCCAGGCCCTGCTCGACGCAGTCTCCGCAGGGCACAGATTTGATCTACTGCCGGGTCTGACGAACTACCGGTAGTTGTTCCCGGCGTCTGAGGTGTGTCTGCCGGTCGTCTGCGCGTCGACGTCGAGCGGCAACGGATTCCAGGGGTCGATGGGGATCGTCCCGCGGCGGTAGCCGTGCTCGTTCAGGAGGTGGCCGCTGAGTTTTGCGGTCCACAGAGCGATGGCCCGGTCCGCGATGACGACGCTTGGAGCGAGTTCGGCGACCCGGGTTTCGAGCTCCTGGATGTCGTTCACCGAGCGTACCCATGCGATGACGAGGAGATTGTGCCGGCCTGTGATGCCCGCACACAGGCGGACGTCCTGCATTCCCGCGATGCGGCGCGCCGTCGTCTCCACGGAGCGGGATGAGACCTGCGCCCACAGGACGGCGGCCACGGGGCGTTCCGAGAGCGGGCGGGCGACCTCGCAACGCAGGTGTACGGCCTTGGCCGCCAGGAGACCGCTCACGCGCCGGCCTGCCGTGTCCGGGCTCGTGCCGCAGCGCTCGGCCAGCGTGGCGTAGGAGGCCCTTCCGTCCGCGGAGAGGGCCACCATGACGCGGCGGTCCAGTTCCGACAGTGTCAGTGGGCCGGTGGATTCGCCGACGGGCCGGTTTTCGGCGAGTTGTGCGGCCTGCGCGGTGGTGAGGGAGCGGCGCCGCCAGCGGCTGCCCTCGGTGTAGATGGAGCCCGCGACCTCTGTGCGGCTGGCGGTGACGGCCGGGAACGAGGCCAGCGTGTGGGTGATCCAGTGGGAGAGCATGGCGAGGTCCGGTGCCATCACGGTGAGCAGCAGGTCGCGGTCGCCGGTGACGTGTTCCACGGTGGTGACCATCGGCAGCCGGGCCAGCTGCTCGGCCGCCTCCGCCAGTCGACCGCCGGCGCAGTCGACCTCGACGAAGGCCAGGCATCCGTGTCCGGCTTCCGCCATGGCGGGGCCGGGGTAGCAGCTGATCCATGCGGCGCCGTCGTCGGTCAGCCGTTTCCAGTGCCGGGCCAGTGTCACGGCGTCCAGGTCCAGGACCTTGGCGATGCGGGCCCAGCTGGCCCTGGGACTGATCTGGAGGGCGTGGACGAGTGCCGAGTCCACCTCATCCAGGATCTTGTATTCCTTCACCCTGATTTCCCATCTGCGGTTTTCCGGCATTTCCTCGCCGGTCATGGGGTCGTCACTTCATTCTGGGCCCACGGCGGCGGTGCATACGCATCGGTGGGCTGAATGTGACGAGAGGGCGACGGACAGATGTCGGTACTGGCGGATGCCGAGGAGCTGCGGGCAGAACTGGTCGCATTGCGGCGGCACCTGCACCGCGAACCCGAGCTGGGGCTTCAGCTGCCGCGCACGCAGGAGAAGGTCCTGGCGGCCCTGGACGGGCTGCCACTGGAGATCACGCTGGGGAAGAACCTGAGTTCGGTGACGGCGGTGCTGCGCGGTGGCCGCCCGGGCGGTGCGGTGCTGCTGCGGGGCGACATGGACGCCCTTCCGGTACAGGAGGATTCCGGAGTCGACTATGCCTCCCGCACGGCGGGCCGGATGCACGCCTGCGGCCACGACCTGCACACGGCCGGGCTGGTGGGCGCGGCTCGGTTGCTCGCGGAACGACGTGAGTCGCTGCACGGCGATGTGGTCTTCATGTTCCAGCCCGGTGAGGAAGGCCACAACGGTGCCGGAATGATGATCGAAGAAGGGGTGCTTGAGGCCGCCGGCAAGGCCATGGACGCGGCCTTCGCCATCCACGTCTCGGCGAACCGGATCCCGCAGGGCCTGGTCGTCAGCCGGCCGGGCACGGTCATGACCGCCTCTGACGTCCTGCGGGTGACCGTGCGAGGCCGTGGCGGGCACGGGGCCTCGCCCCATTCGGCTCTCGACCCGGTACCGGCCGCGTGCGAAATGGTCACCGCCATGCACAGCTGGACCACCCGCACCTTCGACATCTTCGACCCGGTCGTGGTCTCCGTCGGCAGCTTCCGTGCCGGCTCCCAGCACAACGTCATCCCCGAGACCGCCACCTTCGAAGCCACCGTGCGCAGCTACTCCGACGCAAACCACAACCGGCTCGCCGAGGGCCTGCCCCGACTCGTGCACTCCATCGCCGCCGCCCACGGACTCGACGCGGACGTCGACTACCAGATGCTGTACCCGGTCACCGTCAACGATGTGCAGGAGACCGGCTTCGCGCTTCAGAGCGCGCGGGACCTGGTCGGCGACGACCAGGTGTGGGTCTCCCCGCAGCCGGCCAGCGGCTCGGAGGACTTCTCCCTCGTACTCCATCGGGTGCCCGGCGCGATGCTGCTACTCGGAGCGGCACCGCAGGGGTGCGATCCGGCGGCGGCGCCGATGAACCACTCGCCGCAGGCCGTCTTCGACGACGCGGTACTGCCCCGCCAGGCAGCGCTCCTCACCGAACTCGCCACCGCTCGCCTCTCCCGCACGAGTTCGATCGCGGACCCCGTCAGTACGCGTGAGGGGGCGTGACCGCAGTCCCCCGACCGCAGGGCGCGTATCACACCCCCGTGGACAGCGGCGTGATGAGCGCTCGTCGTCCCCCAGTCGAGCAGCCGTGAGCCCTGTACCTCGTCCGGCAGCCACCCCGTCGTCATCCGAAAGGTGCAGCAGATGAGCGATACCAAACCCACCCCGGACGGCGTCGTTCCCGAGGAGTGCCGAACGAGGATGCGTGCCGTGGTCGGGCTGCTCGTCTTCGTGGAGCTCACCAGCGGCTTCCTCCAGGGCGGCACCATTCCGCTCATCCCCGCGATGCGGGACGCGCTGGGGGTGAGCACTGGCGACGCCCAGTGGATCACCACACTTCAGTTCCTCGCGTCCGCGGTGTCGGTCCCCGTCTTCGGGAGACTGGGCGACCGGTTCGGGCACCGGCGGATGCTGCGGGTGGCCGTCCTGTGCATCACGGTCGGCTGTGTGATTGTGGCACTCGCCCCGAACCTTGGACTGCTGCTGCTCGGCCGGGTCCTCCTCGGGCCGCTGGCGGCCCTGCTCCCGCTGGAGGTCGGGCTGTGCCGGGACCGGCTGAGTACCGCGGACAACCGCAAGGCGGTGGGCATGCTGGTCGCCTCGCTCGCGCTGGGTTCCATGCTTGGCTCGTTCCTCTCCGGCCCGCTCCACCACGTGCTGGGAGACATCCACTTCACGTTGTGGGCGTTCGCCGTGCTGGCCGTGCTCTGTGCCGTGGTCACCTTCTTCGGCGTGCCGGAGAGCCGCGAAAGGGCGTCGGGGCGGATGGACTGGGCCGGGGCCGGGATGCTCAGCATCTCGCTGGTCCTGTTCCTCACCGCCTTCTCCCAGGGGAGCGACCGGGGTTGGCTCCAGCCGAGCACGATGGGGACGATCCTGGTGGCGCTGGCCCTGTTCGCCGGATGGGTGCGCTGGGAGCTGCGCCACCCGGCCCCGCTGGTGGATGTCCGCGCCGTCGCCGGCCGTCGGGTCGCCCCGCATGTGCTGACCACGTTCATGCTCGGCGTCATCATGCTCGCCGCGCCCGTCGTCTCCATCACCTACCTCGCAGCCGCCCCGCACGAGGACGGCTACGGATTCGGCCTCTCGGCTCTGGGCATCGGCATCTGGGGAGGCATCCCGCACCTGCTGGCCTTCCTCGTCGCCAGCAGGTCCGGAGCCCTGGCGGAGCGCATCGGCATGCGCCGCCTGCTGCTGACCGGCCTGGTCCTGCTCACCGCCGGTCACGCCGGCCTCATCGCCGCGCACTCCTCGCTGTACCTGTTCGCTCTGGCCTACTCGGTCGCCGGAGCCGGGATGGGTCTGGCGATCAGCGGCCTGCCCACCGTGATCGTCGAAGCCAGCCCGACGGACCGCTCCGCCAGCGCGGTGGCCGTCTACAGCAACATCAAGGTCATCGGCGGCACCATCGCCGGAGCCGTGTTCACCTCTCTGCTCGACACGCTGGTGACGAGCGGTACCGACATCCCGACCCTGGATGCCTACCTCCTCGTGTGGGGTCTGTGCACCGTCGGCGCGGCCGCCGCACTCCTGGTCACGTTGACCACCTGGTCCCGCGAGTGACACCCCGACACACCCGTCCTGCCTCAGCCCCTGGAGACCGAACAGTGCTCAACAACCCCCGATCCATGCAGCCGAGTCCGCCGGCCGGCGCCGCGGCAGCGAGCCCGCGGGCCATCGCGGAAGCTCACATGACCGCGCTGGTCGCCCTTGACCCGGTCATCGGCAGCTACCTGGGTGAACCAGGCTGCGCCGACCGGCTGCCCGACCTCTCCCCCGAAGGACACGACGAACGGGCCGCCCTCGCCCGTCGCACCCTCACGGCACTCGCGGCCGCACCCACCCCGGCAGCCGAGAGCGAGCGGATCTGCGCCCGCCTTCTGCGGGAACGGCTGAACGCCGAACTCGCCCTCCACGACGCCGGCGAGCACCTGCGGCGCGTGACCACCCTCGGCTCGCCCCTCCATCGCATACGCAAGGCCTTCGCCCTCGCCCCCACCCGCACCCAGGACGACTGGCACGCACTCGCCCGCAGACTGCGCGCCGTCCCCGCCGCACTCGACGGATACCGGGCGTGCCTGGCGAGCGGACTCGACAAGGGACTGCCGGCCGGGCCCTCCGCGGTCGGTGCACTCCTCGCCCAACTCGGCACCTGGACCGGAGCCGGCACCGGTTCGTTCCACACCCTCGCGGCGAGCGCTCCGAAAGCGCTACGCACCGACATCGCGCAAGCCGCCGGCCAGGCCGTCCGCAGTCAGGCGGATCTGCGTACCTGGCTGCGTGACACCTACGCACCCCGCGTCGCGGGTGCCCCGGACACCTTCGGCCGCGATCGCTACCGACTCTGGTCCCGCTACCACAACGGCGCCGACATCGACCTGGAAGAGGCGTACGCCTACGGGTGGTCCGAATACCACCGCCTGAAGGCGGAGATGCACGATGCGGCACAACATGTACTGCCCGGCTGCGACGACCCCTGGCAGGCCCTTGCCCATCTGGAGGAGCACGGCGAGGCCATCGAGGGCGCCGAAGCCGCCCGGCGCTGGCTTCAGTCCCTGACCGAACAGACCATCGAGGCACTCGACGGCACCCACTTCACCCTCGCGGAAGAGGTCAAGCGCGTCGAAACTCGGCTGGCACCGCAGGGCACCGCCGCCGCCTACTACACCGGTCCCGCCATGGACTTCAGCCGACCGGGCCGCACCTGGCTGCCCGCCCTCGGCCGCTCCCGCTTCCCCGTGCACAACCTGGTGTCGACCTGGTACCACGAGGGAGTGCCAGGCCACCATCTCCAAGTGGCACAGTGGACCCTCGTCGGCGCGGACCGGCTCACCCGCTTCCAAGCCTCATCCGGTGTCGTCAACGCCAACGTCGAAGGATGGGCCCTGTACGCCGAACGCCTCATGGACGAACTCGGCTTCCTCACCCGCCCCGATTACCGCCTCGGCTACCTCCAGGCCCAGATGCTGCGCACCGTCCGCGTCATCATCGACATCGGCATCCACCTGAGCCTGCCCATACCCGACGACGCCGCCCCCCTGCCCGGGAAAAGGTGGACGCCCCCCGCGGCGGGAGAGTTCCTGCGCCGCAACTGCGCCCGGCCCCGTTCATTCATCGACGCCGAACTCCTGCGCTACCAGAGCAACCCCGGCCAGGCCATCGGCTACAAACTCGGCGAACGCGCCTGGCTGAGCGGCCGGGCGGCGGCCCGCCATGCTCACACCCGGCACGGCGGCCGGTTCGACATCAAGACCTGGCACATGGCAGCACTGTCCCAGGGCCCCATCGGACTCGACGACCTCACCAACGAACTGGCAGCGCTCTAACGGACCGACGCGAGCGCAGAGTTACCTGACGCCAAGCTTCCTCGAACGGCTGCTCTGTCATGTTCTGGTCGCGGTTCACGCCGCCAGGCCGAGCTTGCTCAGCACAGTAGTCCAGTCGGTGACGATCGCGTTCGGCGCCGCCTTGAGCGTGACCTTGCCGGAGCAGACAGCCGTGTGCAGCTTGGTCTCCACCGGGTCCTTCAAGTTCTTGACCCCAGAGCCTGGCTTGTGCCCCGGGTCAGCGGAAGAACTCACACGACGCCCCCGGCCGGCAGTAGTCGTCCACAACGCCCACCTGCTGCGCAACGACGCCCTCCACTACCTCTACCGGCTATGGGACGTCTTCCAGGAGCACCAACCGCGCATGCCCGTCATCCTCATCGGGTCCGAGCAGCTTGAGACTGTCCTGGACCGGCCCCCGCTTACCAGCCTGAAGAGCTGCGTCTACATCTGACGCCGCCTCACCGTCAGCTGACGCGATCCAGGCCGGGGTGCCGGGTGACCAGACGGTCAGCGGTTCGTTGGACCGGGCGCTGTCACAGGCAACGCGGGCCGGGCCGAACGTCTCCCAGCCCGGCCCGCACCCACGACACACCTCGCATCCAACGTGAGGGGCTGGGGACATCTACGCCGCGTCGGATGCGGCTACACGGGCAGCCTCCCGCTGCAAACCGCTCAGCCGGGGGAAATGAGATCCAGACATCCGGCCGTCCGGAGCAGACCGGTGTCCGTGGGGAATCCTCAGTGTGTCGGGACCTGTTTCAGACATGTGGGCGTCAACGCCGTATGCGGGTGGTCTTGGCCCGTTATGCCGCGACACGAATGATCTGAGGGACATCAGGCGGACGCTTTCTGGGCTCGCGGGGACGTTCTTGGCGCGCGTCGGGGGAGGTAGACGCCGTGGCGACTGCTGTGAGCCGTTCCCCAGGGGCGGCTTGCGCGACAACCCACAGGAGTGAATGTGTCGAAGTGCCGTAGGGCCCTGGTGGCGGCCGCCGTCGTATTGGCTGCGGGACTGGCAGGCAGTGCACCGGCTCAGGCGAGCAGTGCCCGCGCAGATGGCCCTTCGTTCAGGCTTGTCGATGAGGGGACTGGCGACTGGGCGAAGAACTTCCCTCCCGGGGGGCAGCGGCCACCGTTCGCGACGAGCGTCGTCCTCGACCGGAACTTCGCGTCCATCTACGAGAGGTGGAACGTCGAGCGGTTCGAGGACGGGTATGCCATCCGGGACGTCGGGACTGGCTTCTGGGCCACGGACCGGGACGGGCAGGTGCTCGGTACCTCGGAATTCGACCCCGGCAACGCGGTCTGGTCGATCCAGCCGGCAGGACCCGGGGTCTTCACCATCAGCAAGCGGGGACAGGACGCGGTGTGGACCGAGGTCGACCATCACGTCGAGCTGAAGCCCGCCAACGGCTCGCCTGCTCAGCTCTGGAAGTTTGAACGGCTCGACTACTGACGCCTGTCGCACGGGGCGGGACTGCGGCCCCGCCCCGATCACGTCGTGAACACGGAACGCGGCAGCGCAAGCAAAACAGCCGACCGGCGGAGATCAGAAGGCGGCGCCGTCGTGCTGCTGCGGACTGTCCGGGAGCGCTGTGCGCCCCGCCCCTCAGTCGCTGAGGGGCGGGGCCGCGATGGAGTCTGCTGGCTCCCAACGCCGGGATGCGGCAGTGGGCACTGCGGGGGCTCAGTCGCAGGTGTGTGGCGCCGCCCGGAACGCGACGCGCCCAAGCACCACCACGAGCAGCCTGGCACGGTTACGTCCATGCGCCACCGTTCAGGCGGCGGCCCACCTGTCGCAGGGTGCCAGACCTCGGGGCGACAGACCGACAGTCCTAGTGGTCCCTGATGAATCTCTGACCCGCGGCCCCTATGCAGGCGCTACGCGGTACTGCCTGGCTGTTCGCTCGTTGGTCATCGGACCTCACCAGGAGACAGGAGCGACCGGCAATGGCCATCAAGATTACCGAAGACTGCATCAACTGCGGTGCCTGCGAGCCCGAGTGCCCGAACGAGGCGATCAAGGAGGGTGACGAGATCTACGTGATCGACCCCAACGCCTGCACGGAGTGCGTGGGATTCTACGACCATGAGGCGTGCCAGGCCGTGTGCCCGGTGGAGTGCTGCCTGCCGGATCCGGACAGGGTGGAGACCGAGGACGTCCTGATCAACCGAGCCTTGAGCCTGCACCCTGACGACGACGATCTCCGGCGCAAGGTAGCCGCCAACGACTACCCCAGTCACTTCCGGAAGTGAACGTTCGCCGCTCTGCTGGTCAGGAGCTCGCGTCGATCCGGCGGGCGTGTCGCTGACGTTCGAGAGCCGCGTGCATGCGCACCACGGCAGCACGGTCGGGGACGTGGTAGATACCCGCGTCGCGGTCGTAGTTGTCGAGAAGTTGCTGTCCGACAAGTGCCTTCCTGTCCAGGTCCTTGCCGCAGGCCTTGAACAGCTCGCGGTAGCGGGCCTGGTACTCCAGGCGGTCCTTCCTGCGGCTGGGTGCGGCGGCTGCAGGTTGCCCACGACCTGCCAGGCATGACACAGCAAGGCCGCCGAACGTGGCCCGGAGCGCCTGGCGGCGCGTTGGTTCGAAAGTCATGCACGGAAAGTAGCAGATTGGCTACGTGAAGCTAGCGGGCGACCGTAGACCCCTATCCGCCAGGCCTCAGCCAGGCGTTGACGGGCAGACAGGAGCCACGGGAACCGGCAGCAGCGGGCTGGGAGTGCTCTGCATCGTCCGTAGCGCCTTGTCCTTCACTGTCCACTCCTGGCGCGCGAGCGCAGCGCGTTCAGCGGTGGCGGTGCCAAGTCTGGCGCGCGTACTGCCAGGAGTACGTCCGGCTACGGGGGCACCGCCGTGAACGGCGCCGAGCCAGCGGCTGAGGAGCCGCATACAGCACCGCTCGCAGGCAGGCGGCGTCTTTCAGTTCTTCGAGTCGCTTCCGTCGCTCCAGCGACAGGCGCAGCGGAACTGGATCAACCATGCGAGGGCCTCCTCGTGCTTCGTTGGGTCTCCGCTTCACCCTCGCGGCTCCGAGCCGGGACTGTGGCGAACATGGCGGCCGCGTCCCGGCAGCCGACCCGGGGACCTCGCCTCCCGTCCCGCCGGACGGGCCCCCAACTCCCCCGGCACTCAAGTGAGACAGACAGGCTTGCGGGCTCGGTTCAGTGGCATTTTGGCGCACACGCGCCGGATGCGGATCTTTCCCGGAGGTAGGTTCCGAACAACCATGCGCAAGCCCCAGTCGCACCGCCCTGTCGCGCTGGTGGCGGCTCAGCGCGGCGGCAGATGCGGTACCGGATGTACTCAGTGGCCGACCTCCCGGCCACGGTGCGGTCCGGGCTGCTGAGGACAGTGCGCCTGCTGGTCGTCCTCGCGCACCGGGTGCGGTTCGTCAGCATCGTCCCGGTCGGCATAGCGGCTCTTGCGGGCGCGGGAGTCGTCGGCCGCCTTGGTGAACGCGTCCCGGAGGTGGCGCAGTCGCTCGGCCGTGAGATCGAGGGCTTCCACGTCGGTACGGGACTCCCGCAGGGCCCGCAGCGCCGTCATGTCGACCGCCTCCTGCCGGCCGGCCTCCGGCTCCGGGTCGCCGCGCCCGGGGGTGCTGGCCGGGGGCGCGAGCAGCTGCTCGGGCATCGCCGCCTGCTGGTGCGCGACGACGTCGTCCTCCCGGCCCCGCACGCCGACGTCGATGGTGGTGCGCAGCTTCTCGCGGTCCACCGCGCCGGCGAGGACAGCCCGGTCGTAGCTCAGCGGGAGGCGGGGGATCTGCCACTCCCCCGCTGTCTGGTCCGGGGTCCGGGGCGCAACTGGCGCGCTGGGATCGGCCGGGGGCTGCCGGTCCGGGTCGTGCGCGAGGGGCTGGTGGGCGGCGCCGGGCAGGGAGGTCGGACAGCGCCCACCGTGCGGCGTGGAGGCGGTAGCCGGACTCCAGGCCAGGCACAGTCTTCGGCTCGCTGACATCCAGGCATTGGGCGGAGATTCGGCGGCCACGATCTGGTCGTGCAGGCCGGGGTCGCGGCGTCGGCCCCGCAGAACAAGGGCGAGGTGGCGGCGGGCTTCGGCGAACAGGGGCCGACGGTGGAACCGGCCGCCGTCGTTCATCACGAACACCGTCGCGGTGACGTCGACGGCCGCCAGGGCGACGTCGACCACGGCGGCAACCCGGGACCGGATCTCCGCAGCCGCAGCACGGGCGTACTTGAGGAGGGAGTTGATGACGCCGGCGGCCACCCCGGAGGCGCGGATCGCGCTCACCTTCCACTCCTTGCGCAGCTTGGCGAGGGGCTGGGCCTTCTGCTTCGGCGGGCGCGTCATCTTCACGGCGATCCCGGTCAGCTTGGCGCGGGCCCGCTCGGAGACCACAGGCAGGGTCGCATCGAGTCGGCGCAGCCGGTCGCCGCGCTCGGCCGACGAAGTCGTGACCGCCACCGCGGCGGCACCGCCACGAGCCGCGAGCTGCACGGCCATGATCCCGATACCGCCGGCAGCGCCGCGCACCAAGACCGTCTCCCCGGGAGCGAAACGGCACGTGCTGGACCGCTCCGGCAACGGAGGGGAACGGGCTCCCGCCGGCTACGACGTCATCATCGACGTCGTAGCCGGTGAGGAGATGCCGTCGTTCTTCGACCGGCTCAACCCGAACGGCCGCTTGGTGGCCGTGGGCGCGGTCGCGGGGCAGCCGCCGACGGACTTCGGCACGAAGATCATGGCGGCGTTCCAAAAGTCGCTGTCGTTCGCCGCTTTCAGCGCCGCCACGGTGGCCCGGGCCGACCGGTGTGCCGTGCGCAGCGAGCAGTTCGCCGCAGCCGCTCGCGGCGAACTGGAGACAGTGGTGCACGAGGTGCTGCCACTGGACGGAGCCGTACTGGCGCACCAGAAGATGGCCGCGGGTGAGGTCTTCGGAAGGATCGTGCTGACACCGTAGTCGAAGGACCCAGTCCAAGTCCTCCCGGTCGCAGGCATCCTCCGCCCTGATCGCCGATCAGTTCAGCGCGGCGTAGGTTCCCGCCGCCGTGAACGCCTCGTCGATGGGCCCGAGGAGCTCGGCCAGGCGGCGGGCGCCTGTCGCGCCGATCGGTCCCCACAGCCGCTCGCACTGTTCGTCGGTCTCGGCCTCGATCCGCTCGCGTGCTGCGGTGCCCGCGGCGGTCGCGACGCCGTCGTGCGCCAGCCAGCCTCGGGTGACGAGCCGTTCGGTGGCCGCCGCCCACTCCTCGTCGTTCCAGTGCCGGGTGGCGCGGATGACCGGTGCAGGGAGGCGGCCGGTGGCGGTGTGGATGACGTTGCAGTCGCAGGGTCCGAGGCGGTTGGCGGCGAGAACGACGAGGTGTGCGTCGCCGCGCCATTCGCGCAGCACGGTGAGCTGCTGCCAGAGCGCGGTCAGCGGGTCGGTGGGGAGCGGGACGGCGGCGTTGGCCGCGGCGAGCGGCTTGCCGGCGTAGTCGGCCGCGGCGACGACCGGGTCGATCAGCGAGCGCGCTTCGGCGATCTGATCAACCGTCAGGCTCACCCCGGCGCGCCGCAGCGCCTGCTCGGCCGCCGTGAAGCGGGCGGCCTGCCAGCGCTCGGGCGGCGCGGCGTCCCAGACGCCCGCCATCGACCGCACCGCGCGGGGGCTGAAGTTGTAGAACGTCGCGAGGGTGACCTGCCATGCGACCGCGCCCATCGGGGCGGAGCGGAACGCGAAGTAGGCGGGCGCGCGGTCGGGCACGCCCAGTTCGGCGGCCTGCCGGGCGGTTTCCGGGACGAGGTAGATGAACCGGTGGGCCGCGTTGACGGCGAGGCTGACCTGGCGGACGGCGTCGATGGCGCTCATCGCGGTGCTTCCTTCCACGGGGTGGATCCCTCTCAACGCTATCGATCATATCGCCAATAATCGATTATCTCTATCCCGATTAGACTGCCCCCGTGACACAGGCGACCGATGACCCCGCCCCGGCGGGCAAGCAGATGCTCTCCGAGCGCGTCTACGACCGGCTCCGTTCGGACGTGCTGCACGGGATGTTCGCCCCCGGCGCCGCCCTCAAGCCGCAGGAGCTGGCGCAGCGGCAAGGCGTCAGCCTGGCCGTGGTGCGGGAGACACTCGTCAGGATGGTGGGCGACGGGCTCGCCGTCCGCCTGCCCAACCGCGGCTTCGCGACGCCGGCCCTTTCCGACCGCCGCTGGCAGCAGATCACGGAAGCCCGGTTGACCGTCGAACCGGAGATGCTGCGGCTGGCGATCGAGCGCGGCGACCTCGAATGGGAGACCCGCGTGCGAGCGGCGCACCACCGGCTGGCCCGCACCCCGCAGTTCGATCCCGACCACGACGAGTACTACAGCGACGCCTGGGCCGAGGCGCACCGCGGCTTCCACCGCGCGCTGCTGGAGGGCTGCGGGAACCCGATCCTGCTGGAGACCTTCGACCGGCTGTGGACCGCGAGCGAGCTGGCCCGCCGCCTGGCCACCCATCGCAGCGCCGACCGCTCGGCCTCTGACGAACACTCAGACCTGGAGCGGGCGGCACTCGCCCGCGATCCCGCCGCCACCGCCGCGCTCGTCCGGCACCTGAGCCGCACCACGGCGGCCCTGTCGCCAAGAGATTGACCGACTGATCACTCTTTTATACATTGGCGGCATGGCCCGACCACGAAGTGACGAGCGGCGTAACACCATCCTCGTCGCGGCGACCCGCGTCATCGCCTCTCAAGGGCTGACCGCCGCGTCGACCGCCACCATCGCCAAGGAAGCCGGAGTCTCGAACGGTTCGCTGTTCGTGTACTTCGACACGAAGTACACGCTGCTCAACGAGCTGTACGTGTCGCTCAAGACCGAGATGGCGCAGGCGGCGTTCGGCGATGAACCGTCCGCGGAGCAGCCGGTACGCGAGCAACTGCGGCTCATCTGGACGCGGTGGCTGCACTGGGCGACCAGCCACCCGGACAGGCGGCGCGCGCTGGCCCGACTCGAGGTCTCCGACGACATCACGGCCGAGAGTCACGAAATCGTCGACGCGGCGAACCGCCCCGTCGCGGAGCTCCTGGAGCGCAGTCGCCGCGACGGGCCCATGGCGGACGTGCCGCTGCCGTTCGTCCTGACGTTGATCGGCGCCATCGCCGATTCGACCATGGACGCCGTGATCCGGGATCCGGACGGGCCCGCCGACCGCGGCCACCTGGCCTTCGAGGCCGTCTGGCGCGTACTTGCCGGGTAGCGCGCCGGCGCTGCCCGACCACTGACCAGCAAGGAGAGTGCCTTGCCCGCGAACAGCAGCACCAGTCAGCATCAGGCCTGGGTCATCACCGGCCCGACCTCGGGGATCGGCTACCGTACCGCTCTCGAACTCACCTCCCACGGCACGCTCGTCCTGGTCGGGCGCGACGCCGCCAAGCTCGAAAAGCTCAGGGCCGAGATCGAAGCCGGCGGCAGCAGCGCGGTCGCCGTGGTCGCCGACATGTCGGACATCCTGAGCGTCCGGCGCGCCGCAGGCGAGATCACGCAGCTCGGGCTGCCCATCGCGGGCGTGCTCAACAACGCCGGAATCTTCCCGATCCGCGCTTCGACCAGCCCGCAGGGCTGGGACCGCGCGTTCGCCACGAACCACCTCGGCCCGCTGGCGTTCACCGAAGCGCTGATCCCGTCGCTGCCCGACGGGGCGAATGTCGTGTTCGTCGTGTCGGCCGTCGAGGACCCGGAGCGCACCATCTCCGTCCGAGCCGGCTACCGCGGCAGTCGCTACCTCAGCGCCGAGGCGACCGCCCGCGGTGAGTACCTTCCCGGCGGCTCCACCAAGCCCGGCTTCGACGCCTACGCGACCTCGAAGCAGGGCGGAATCGCGGCCGCCTTCAGCCTCGCACGGGAGTTCCCTCGGCTGCGCTTCCGCGCGGTCGAGCCTGGCGTGACCCCCGGCTCCAACCTCGGGCGGGACATGTCGGCCGCGGCGGTCGTCACCGGCAAGGCACTCAGCCCACTGCTGTCGCTGCTGCCACACTTCAGCACACCGAAGCGGGCCGCCCAGATCATCGCGCGGGTCCTCACCGACGATTCCGGGGATACCGGCACGTACTACGACGAGAAGGGCCGCCTCATGGCGGCTTCACGACAGGTCAGCGACCCCGCCTACAGCGACCGTTACATCGCCGAGAGCCGCGCGCTCCTCGCCACCGTGCCTGCCGCGCAGCTGCGCCCCTGAGCAACCCGGGCTCAGACCTCGCCGAACACGCCGCCCTTCACACCGGTCACAAACGCGGCGAAGGCGGCCGGCGGGAAGGAAAGCGCCGGGCCCTCGGGGTCCTTGGAGTCACGAACCGGCACCGCGCCAAGGACGTTGGCGGCAATCTCGACGCAGCTAGCTCTGGGATGGCGTCCATGGGGATCATCCCGGCCCGGCGGGCGCGGTTGAGGTACTCCTGCAGCCCCAGACATCTGTGCCGAGCTCGCCGCCATCGCGCGCACGCCAAGCGGCACGACCGCAGCCGACGCCTACAGCAAAGTCCAGGCCAACAACGCCCGGCTGCGACGGGACAACCGCGACCTCGCCGAACAGCTCGAACTCGCCATCGCCACCATCCAACGCCTGAGCATCGACAACGGCCTCCTGCGCGCCGCCCTTCACGATGCCCGCGCTGTCACCCCGCTGACCCGCCGCCCCCGATGACCGACTCCGTCGCCACCAATCAGGTGCGCCACCGAGCTGTCACCCAGCGAGTGCCGGATCAGTCCCACCAGAAATCCCAACGGTGGGCGCCAGTGATCCGCTCGGCATACGCGGCCAGTGTGTACGGTCTGCTGCCCTGCCAGATGCTGTCAGGGCAGAACGCAAAGTGCTCGGCTGCAACCAGCAGAGCCTCATGCTCGCTCACCGGTGGCGCGGCGATGCTGAGGTGCAGCGTGGAAAACCCGACCGCGACGACACGGGCTCCGAATCGGTGTTCCCAATCCCGGACGACCGCAGAGAATTTCGCCGTGTCGTTTTCGTAGTTGCAGGGGCCAGCCCAGCCCACGGCTGTCAGCGCTTCGGCACCGGACGGAGCGGCAACCAGTCCAAGACGTGTCCGCGGGCAGTCGGTGAGGAACGCCTCCGCGAACTCTGAAGCCAGTTGCTCAGGGTTCGTTACCGTCTCCCGGCTGGCCGTAAGGCTGGGCCATACCTGTCCGAAGGGGGCCGTAACAGCGAGGCGCCTTTTGACGTCGAGCATGTCGTCGTCTTCATCGACGGCCGTGTAGGTCGCCCACCACTGTGCGAGGAGGCCAGCAGGATCATGGCTTGCCGGGGAGGACATCCGCTCAGGAAAGACCTCCCCGGACCCCCAAGGGCGGAACTCGCCATCGTTCGGGTCCAGCGCGTCGAGGAGCAGCGGCCACAAGCCGGAACGCGCGTGTTCCGTGTGCATCCGCGTCCACAGCCCAGCCGCGGCTGGCCCGTCACTGAGTCACAAGGGCAGGCGATCTCCGTCGCCTTCATCGGATGTGACCATCCGACCGGGCGGGAGCAGGCCATCAAGGCTCGATCGGGATTCAGGGTGCATGGGCCGGATGCCAGTGCTGCGACCAGGGGATATCACTGAGCGCGTCCGAGCGCTCGATCCCGGTACTTCTGGAATTCCTCCCAGCCTGACGTATGCCCAGGGGTTATCAGGTCCCCATTCGCACAGTCGAGCACTTGGCACCGCAGAGCCTCTGCAAGACGGAAGACGTCCGTCAGCACGTCTCCGCCGGAGCCCCGGATGTGGAGCATGATCGAGTCCACCGGATCTTCCGACCCCATGTTGAGTTCGACGGACCAAGTTGGGCCGGAAAGCTCGCCCCAGCCTGGGTCCGAGAGGTCAGCTTCGGGGCAAGCCTGACTGACAGCTGCGCGTACGTCGTCGCGCCGGCCGAGCGGGTCCGGGATGTAGTCGGCGGGGATCTCGCGCACAGAGGTGACGTCGGCGGGTAGACGCATGAGAAGGACGTCCCAGCTCATAGTGACCTTCCGGGTAGGACGGGTGCAGGTCAGGGTGGGTCAGATCAGGCTGAGCTGTTCACCCGACGGCTGCGGCAGGAGCACGTTCTGCAGGCGGTGGATGTTCGCGCGCCAGGGCCCGCCATCCGACTCAGCCCATAGGTCCATCAGTTCGGACGGTTCGGTCATGATGCGGTCGAGGGCCTGAAGGGCGAGATCACGCAGGCCAGTGAGATCAGGGAGGGGCTCTTCCGGCCCATAGATTGGATCGGCCGGCTCACCCCCGGGGCACTGCGCCGCGACCAGCGCGGCTGCGGCTACGGCTACCTCGGATTCGGGTGCTTCGAGGTAAACCGCGTTGTCGCTCACACATGTCAGAGCACTGCGGACGATGCCCTCACGTTCACCTGCAGCTACCTCATCAAGGTCACCACCAAAGTCCGCTGCGGTGTCGTTGTCGAAGGGACCGACGTCCCAAGTGCCCTCAGCTGCAGGCTGCGCAGGACCAGCAGCGGGTGATCCAAGTCTCCCGGGTGCAGCAGCATCCCGTCGAAGCACACGCCAGCTCGTACGTCGTTCGGTACGCCCTCGGTGAGGACACCACGGCCTGGGGCGGCGTGTACCGCGGCGTCGACGAGTACCGGCAGGACGTCGGCCGGGGCCACTGCACCGGAGCAGCGCCCGCCCCGCACGACGCGGGTCCACAGCAACAGCAGATGGTCATGGAAGCGGGAGCAGGTCGGCGCCATCAACGCCGCTTCCAGCAACGGCAGCAGCGACTCGGTCGAGTAAGGCGACAAGGCCTTGTCTATAGTCTTCCAGCGCACACGCCGCTGCTGCGCGGACGTGGGCGGCGACGTGCTCGTCATCGCGGTGCTCCCGAGGAATTGATCCTGACGGATGCCAGGGTGGCAGCAAGAGCACCATCAATGTTTCTGAGTTGACAATCACGCGCTTACCGGTCAGCTACAGCGGCACTCCGGGCGACCCGCCCTGTCCTCGGGCGCACCAGCCGCAGCCACGCCATGGCGCCGGCAGCGATTGGCAGTGGTGAGCGCGTCTGCGGCCACCGGTTGGGGGCACTGTCAGCCGAGGCCGCCGGTCTCTTCGACGTGCTGCACGAGTGCTGCCACGATCCGTGGGCGAGTGGCGTCGGGAACGAAGGTGGGTTCCATGCCTTCCTCGATTCCCCAGTCCGTGTTGAACATGACGGGGACGTCAGCCGGTGCCACGTTGTTCCGGATCCACAGGGCGACCCGGGCTGCCATGTGCGCGTTGCACTCGCGGACGGACACGCCCTCGGGTTCCAGGCTGGCGAAGCCTTCCAGGGTCTCGCCGTCGAAAGTGATCCCGAAGAACATCGATGATCCGCGAACCGGGCCGTCTCCTTCGTCATCGATACGGATGAATGTGTCCGGATTCCGTTCGCGCAGCCGTGCCTCGAATCCCTCGTAGGTCAGGCCCCAGCTCTGCCCGCGCGGTGGGGTGAAGACGTACATGGTGCGCAGTTCCGCGATCTTTTCGGGTTCCATAGCGGTACTTTCCTGGGGGTGGGCTGGTCAGGGAACGTAGCGGGCGTGGCCTTTGACGCCGTAGGCGGCCATCATGATGCGCCAGTACTGGACGGCATCCTGATTGTTGGTGACCGTCTCTACACCTCGCATCTCCTTGTTGCGTGGGTCGTTGAGCGCGGCGGCGTACTTGCGGAGTTCGAGGCGGTCGTCCTTGTAGAGGAAGTCTCTGTCGCCGGTCGCGTGGTTCTTGCGGAGGTCTTCCAGTGAGCGGTAGCAGCGTTGGTTCGGCTTGTTCACGTATTTTGCCTCGCCCGCCATCCCATCCGAGTTGCGGAATCCGTCCACCATCAGCGTGTTGGACGGACTGATCCCTGCCGGGATGGGTACCTCGAACTCCGGGAAGCCCGACACGCGCCTCTGGTAGGCCTGCTCGGCCGGCCTCCCGCCGGAGATGTCGCCCTTGCGCAGTGAGTCGAGCCAGGTCTGGAAGTTCTGCCCCTGGCTGGGCGTGAGCTGCGGGAAGCACGGGTCGGGAGGAATCGTCGGAGGGACCGGCTGAATGTGGGGAGTGTTGGCGGGCAGGGGACGGTAAGCGGCTGGTATCAACGTCGGGACGCGGATCAGGGGACCGAGGAGCGGCGGGAGGTTGGGAAAGAGGCCGCCGTTGTCCGGCTGCGGCATCTTCACTCGGGACTGGGAGCTGTCCAGTGCGTGAGGGATGTTGCCGAGCGAGGTGATGCGTGTGTCGTCGGCTATGAGGTCGTGCAGGCTGCCGTCGTGGCCGTCGCCTCCGAACCGTGGCTGTTCCCAGGGCCACAGGAAGTCTCCGTCGAGCCCGCTGTTCTCCATGCCTGCGTTCCGCGTAATTCGGAGCTCATAGAGCCACGGCACGCCTACTGGCCTGCAGCTTCTCCTCTTCGGGCGCTGCAGGCCGTTCCTCTAGGGCTTGACGTTCTCGCAGGTCAGGGCAGGTCCTGGATCCGACGCCATCGGGCTGCCGGGCGGCGCCTGGCCCATCAAGCCGGGAGCCACGATAGAGGGGCGGTGCCTCGCCCGGCACAAGAACCGTCAACTTGCCTCTAATGATTGGGATTTGGGCGGTCATGCTTCGCTGCATTGCTGGAGCCTTGGCGCACATCGCCACCTCTCTGACCTGGCCGTTTCTCTATGCCTAGAGAAACGCCCCAACAGGCCATTCGGGGGCGTCTCCGCAGGTCAGGGCTACTATCGTTGCTCTAGGTGCGGCGAATTCCGCGGAACGCAGGCCATGGGCAGGCGCTGTTTGGCGGTTTCGACGTGGTCGGCGTAGGCGTCGCAGGCGTTGGCGAGCATCGTGCAGGCCGTGGGGAGGTTTGCCAGGAGGGTGTCGTGGTCGCCCACTTCGCTGGGTGGGGGTGTCTTGCCGACGAACTTCTCGAAGAAGCTCTCGACGGCGTCAGCGGCATGGCCCGCCTGATCGAGGGTGGCTGTCTTCCATGCGTCGCGGGAGCCCCAGTAGGCGTCGTGGAGGATCTTGGCGGCGCTGCGCCAGGCTGTGGCGACGGCCCGCAACTTGTCCGGCTGGCAGAGGAATCGCTCGTTGAAGAGGTACTGATCGATGCCGCTGGTCTCGCCGACGACGTTCGGCAGGTCCTCGGCGTTGTGACTGGCGCGCGGGCTGCAGTCGGGGCCGGCCGGCTGATCACCGATCCCGGGCGTGAAGGGGCTCTGTTCCAGGAGCTTGGCTGCGACCTTGTCGTCGCGCTTGAGGAGTTCCTCGGACGCGCTGAGCAGAGCACCCGCGCCGTTGGCCATCACCTGGTGGGCGAAGCCGGACTGGTCGAAGACGGACTTGACGGCTGCGGTGTAGACCTTGGCAAAGGCTCTGCCGGCCGCCCCGTCGCCGGCCATACCGCCATGGGCACTCAGCTCGGTGAACAGCAGGCCCACCATCTCATAGACCAGATCACGCAGCCCCACCATCGACCATGACGCGTTGGCGAAGTTCTCCGTCTGATGCCGCAGATCCACCAATGCCCCGTCCCCTCGCCGACGCCGGTGATCACCGTACACGGCCGTAAACAGCAAGCTCAGGCGAAGGGATGACGATGAGCCACCAACGCCGACATGTCCTTCAAACCGCAATAGACTCCCGCTGCACCTGCTCCACCTGCCTCCTCGAAGTCGGCAGTGCCGATCCAGGGTTTCCGGTGGTGGCGCGCAGTCGTCAAGTAGCTGACGGAGCAGGGGTGTCGTGGATCCAGGACAGGCCTCCCAGGTCCAGGCGCTGGCGTGTGCGGGTGACTGCTACGTAGGCCAGGCGGGCTTCGGCGTTGTCGATCGGTTCCGGCAGCGGCGTTGAGCCCTTGCTGTCCTGCGGCTGGTGCTCTTTGGGGCGGGGGAAGTCGTCGGCGATCACTACACAGGGCCATTCGCGGCCTTTGGCTTTGTGCGCGGTGGAGATGGTGACCTGTGCGTGCTCTTCAAACACAAGGCGCGCGACGGCGGCAAGGATCGCGTCGGTGCCGTGATTGTCGACGAGATTGACCAGGGGTTGCAGGTCGTGTCCGGCTGGGTCGTGGGCGGCGTAGTCCTTCAGGTCTCCCCAGCTCAGGAAGAGGACGAGTTCGGGGTGGTGGGTGGGTCGTCCTTCTTTCAGGTCCCGTGCTGCCTCGGCCAGGGTCCGCAGAGAGTCGCCGCCTCCGGCCAGGGCGACACGCTGCCCCGCGGTCATGAGTGTGATGACTTGGGCCATGGCTCCGACGTTGGTGCGGCACAGGACGGCGTCGGGGCAGGTGGCAGGGCCGATTTCGGTGGGCACGGTGAGGGTGTCGGTGAACCGGATGGGGGCCTTGGCCAGGTGCAGCCACAGGTTGGCTTCTGCGGCGAGGTCGGGACCGAAGCGGAAGGACTGCGACAGGGGCAGCTGGGTGCCGTTGAAGCCGGTCATGACGTCTTTGGCGCCGCGCCAGTGGTAGATGGCCTGGGCGGAGTCGCCGACCATGACGAGTTGGGCGTGGTCGCGTTGGGCGAGGAAGATCGCCTCGACGACAGGGTCGGTGTCCTGGGCTTCGTCCAGGAGCAGGTAGTCGGCGTCCAGTCGGGGTGGGGTGAGGGCCCAGATCTTCAGGTAGTGGTCATGTTCGAAGCGGACGCAGCCCTCCTCGGGGTTCTGCAGGTCCTTCCAGGCTTTGTGGGCGAACGGGACGAGGTGGTTGGCGAGTTCGCGGTGCAGGTCTTTGTCCTCCAGGCCACGTAGCTTCGGGACGTGGCGGTGGGTGATCGTCTGGTCGGCCGTGTGGCAGAAGCGGCTGACCGTGCGCAGTACGGCGTTGGGCAGGGCTCGTTGGGAGATCTTGCGTTCGCCGATGCAGATGTCTTCGGTGAGGCCACTGGGCGCTTCGGCCCTGGCCGATGGCCGTCCGTGGTGCCACTCCCCCAGCTGTCCGGCTGGTGGCACTGGCCCTCGCAGCGTACCTGTCCCCCAGTTCGGCACACCACACTGTTGACATGGACGTACTGGCCCGTCTGTGCGGTCACTCACCCCATCAGACAGCGGAACTGCTGGACCGGTTCGTCGTCACACGCGCGCTGGCGTCCTGGCATCACGACCGGGACACCGATGAGGCGGCCTGGCAGGTGGCCAGCCAGCGCTCACGACCGACGGCGCCCTGCGCGTACAGGAAGATGCCGCGTATCGGGTAAGGGCCGGTTCTCCCGCCCTGAATGGCTGGGGCGTATCGCCCGCCTCCGGAACCCTGCGTGCCACGAGGTGTGCAAGCGAATCGGCGGCCGCGCGGGAGCCGCCACCCGTGCCGGTCAGACGTCGACTGGGCGGGTTCTGAAGCAACTGAAGCGTGGGGCAGCGCTGCAACGCTGGTGGTCGTGACTGCTAGCCACTCACCGCAGCACCGTCATGGACATCCGCGCTCACCTGCGCGAACGCCCCCCCTCGTCAGAGGGCGGAGCTGCTGGACCGGCTGGGGGGAAGCCCCATTCTCGCCGCCCGGCAGCACAGCCAGGATGCCGACGAAGTCGTGCGACAACTCGCCCACCAACCTGTCTGAAGCACCCCGCCGCAGGCCCCGCCAGCGTCACTCATCGAGACCGCGAAGCTCAGGTCGAGATATAGACATCACTCAAGAAGACCTACAGACTCCACCCATCCGTACTATCTCCACGCCGAGCCACGCAGCAGGGATCTCCACAGCCGCCCGGACCGCAGCCCGAGAACAGGCGCTTGGGCACGTCCGCCACAGGTGCTGCACGCCCGGTCAGGAAACCGAGAGAAAGGTCGGCCCATGTCCGACACCACGCTTGCCGGCACTGAACTCACATCGCAGTACGCCGCACAGGTGACCAGCGACCTCGCACGCAACACCAAGGAGCAGGAACGCATCACTGCGGAGATCGCCACGCTGCAGGAACACCTCACCGCGCTGCAGCATGACCACCGTGTCCTGGTCAACGTGCAGCAGGCGCTTGGCATTGCTCCGGCACCGGTACAGCCCGCAGCAGGTCCGGACGGCGCCGCGGTACCTGCTCCGCACAAGAAGGCTTCTGCCGAATCCGCAGCCGGCAAGCGGACGCGCGTGAAGCAGGCCGCTGGCACGCAGCGCGCCACAACCAGCGAGAAGCCGGCAAACAAGAAGCCGACGCACACGGACACGGCCGCGAAGGCAGGCCGGCCCACGCTGGTCGAACTCGTCCGTGGTCACCTCGCCGAGCAGAGCGAGCCGCGCTCCGCAGCCGACGTCGCCACGGCACTCGGCAAGGCCCATTCCGAGCGCGGTATCAAGACCACCGTGGTCCGGACCACCCTCGAAGGACTCGTGGCCAAGAACCAGGCCAAGCGGACCAAGCAGGGCGCCTCCGTTTTCTACACCACCCCTGACACCGCCGAGTAGACGGCCATGCCGGCCTAGACGAGGCAAGTCCGCGCAGGCAGCGCGCTGCCGCCGCGGCGACAGCCGACCCGGCGTTTCGCCCGCTGGGCGGTCAACGTCCCTGGCGCCACATCCGCGAGCAGACGGCAGTCACCAGTGGACGAGCCCAGCCCTACCGTTCGCTGATGCTGCCCCTCCCCCATCAGGTGGCGACGGGGCAATGTCGCACCGCCGGCCGTGCAGCTGGTGGCAGTGGTCCTTGGCGCGCGCCTATCCCCCAGTGTGGCACACGCCGCTGACAGGGATGTACTCGCCGGCCTGTGCGGGCACTCCCCCTCCAGACAGCGGGAAGTTCCCGACGGGCTGGTCGCCACGCGCGCACTGGCGTCCTGCTGTCACAACTGGGACGCCGACGAGGTGACCTGCCACCTCGTCGACCAGCGACCGGCGGTTCGTCCCTGGCACGGCACTGCCGCCGGGGCAGCCGCTGACGTCTGGCTCGTGCTCGCCGGCCGGTGAAAGGCCCACCACGCGGGAGGCAGACAGGGCCGACCGCGGCGCGGCCGAGGGTGCCCGCGTTTCGGCACCAGGGCGTGGACTGGCCCTGTACGGGCGGGGTTCCCGGCCAGGTAGGCGGGAGGTGTGTTCGAGAGCTGCGCCCATATCCGACTGCTGGGACCAGGGATGAGGCATCCGTGCGCCGAGAGTACGTCGTGACGACGGTGCGCCGGGTCGGCCAATTCCGTCGCGTCGTCGTTCGGTGCCCCGTACGCCACCGCCCAGGTGCGTTCTTCGCCTGCAGTTGCTTGGCCTCCGCCCGCAGCTGCTTGACCTGCTGAACGAGGCCGTCGACGCGCAGACCAGCGCTGGGTTCTCGGCCAGGGAGCGCGGGTGGGGCCATGCGTATCACCGTGGGTGCCGGCGGAGCGGGACGCAGGTTCGCCTGCCCCCGTCACCCCTTGGATATCCCCGCGCCGAGGGAAGGTCACAGCACCATGGCCGGAAAAGAGGTGAGCTCTCCGAGATGGGACTCGCTCGGCTCGGCGGGGCTTGCTTGCGAACCCTGCTCGCAGCGGGCAGCCCCATGGCCAGCTGCCATACCGACGTGATCAGGCCACGTCGCGGTAGCGCGGGAGCCGGTCAGCGCCCTGCGACCGGCTTGTGCTGTGGACCAGCCGCAGATGATGTCCACGGGCGTGCCCGGCCACCCTCGGCCGGTCCGGCAGCCAGTCCTCGATGCGGTCCATCCCGTACAGCAGCAGGCTCAGTACAGGCAGCAGCAACACAGCGACGGCGATCACGGTGACAGATCCCTCCGGCCGGCGATGCAGCCCCTCTCGACGGCTATGGGCGCCACGGGGCAGGGCACCAACGTGCCGCCCCGCAACGGGTGGCCCAGCGGCGGCGCCGTCCGCCGCGGTCACTCGAGGCGCGCGGATGCCGCAGCAGGATCAGGGAGCGGGCCTCGCCGCCGAGGAACTCTGAGGCCCCCCTGCCGGCACCTGCCCGGGCGGGGAACAGCAGCCCGTCATCTTCGTACGTCGCGGAAGACCTCGGAGGGCTCATCGCGACGCCTTCACCCGGCCGCCGACGCCGGGCCTGCAGCAACTGTCCGACCCGAACAGTCACGACGAGACGGACGACGGCGAGGACGAGAGCCGGGCGCCCGTACAGTCGAAAGCGGTCCGGGCTGGATTCATTCCCTATGACTCCGGCCCGGACCGCCTTGTGCGCGAGGCTCAGTCGGTCCGTCGGGTGGAGCCGAGAAGCTCGCGGTAGCGCTTTGCGTGCATGGCGAGGTTCTCGTCGGACATGGTGCGGGCGCCGTGCAGAACCAGCGGCTCGGCGAGACGCATGCCGATCAGGCGGGCGGTGGCGTCGAGGGGCGCGAGCAACTGGGTCATCGTGAAACGGGAAGTGGGGTCGACGGAAGCGTACGACTCTTCCGGCCCGCCTGTGGAGGTGACCAACTGGAGTGTCTTGCCGCGCAGTGCGGAACCGCTGCTGCCGTAGGCGAAGCCGTAGGTGAGGACCTGGTCGATCCATGCCTTGAGCACTGCGGGGACGGAGTACCAGTACCAGGGGAACTGCCACACGATCCGGTCGTGGTCGCGCAGCAGTTGCTGCTCACGGGCGACGTCGAAGCAGCCATCACGGTAGACAGGGCCGAGCTCATGGACGGTGACGTGTGCGAGGTCGTTCACGGCCTCAGCCAGGCGGGCAGTGATGCGGGAGGAGGCCAGATCGGGGTGGGCAACGACAACCAGGGTGCGCGAGGAGGGCGAGCCGGCTGAGGTCGAGGAGGGAAGGCTGGGATGACGCATCGGAGTTGATCCTTGGCTGTGGTCGGCTTACGGGAGAGGCGGAGCAGATGATCCCTACGCCACCGTCGACGTCAATCACGTCTGCCGGTGACGTAGGTGTCACTCACTTGAGGGAGCACGTGTCCCATGCCACGTTTACTTGTGACGGATCGTTCCGTCACGGAGTTTGTGACGGAACGATCCGTCTGTCAAACTGACCCCGTGCCCAGCGCGCGGCCAAGGGCCCACCGCGCACCGCGTCGACTCGATGTGACGCATGGCAAGCAGAAGGAGCGCGTCATGGCTCGCAAGACAGCAGAGGAGAACCGGCGCCACGTCCTGGCCGTGGCGAGCCGCCTGTACTACCAGCGCGGCATCCGCGCTGTCGGTATGGACCTGGTGGTCAAAGAGAGCGGGGTCGGCAACGCCACCGTCTATCGGCAGTTCCCCAACAAGGACGCTCTTGCCAGCGCCTATACACAGGACCGCGCCGACGCCTGGTTCGCGCGTATGCGCCAGGTCTCCGACCAGGTCGACGACCCGCGCGAGAAGCTCCTCGCGATCTTTACGGCCGTCATCGAGGAGACCAGACTGCCCACCTTCCGTGGCTGCCCCATGCTCAACACCCATACCGAGTTCCCCGACCCGCAGCACTCCGCAAACCGTGTGGCGGTCACCCACGAGCAGAGGGTCCGCCAGTGGATGTGTGACTTGGCAGCCGACGCCTGCGCTTCCGACCCCGAGCAGCTCGCCGACGATCTGGTCCTCGTCCTCAATGGTGTCTACGTCACCGCCACCGTCCTCGGCCCCCAGGGCCCCGCCCAGCGCACCGGCGAGCTCGTCCGTCGCCTCATCTGGACTGCCTGCGACGAGCCTGGCCGCCCCTGAATCCGGCACCATGCCTGACCAGCCGGGCGCCAGGAGGGGGGCGTTCGGCCCACCGTGCAAGCCTGACAACGCCGCGGGATCCGCTCGCATCCACGCCCGTGCCTGTCGGAAAGTGCGAATGACGACGGGTGCGGTTCCTCTGAAGGGAAGGGTTGAGTTGGAAGAATGCTGAGCTGGGCTGTACTTGAGGCCGCTCGTATCTACCGTGGTGGTGGAGGGGGTGGCGGATGGGTTCGCTGTTCGAGGAGTTGGAAGCACGCGAAGCAGCTGCCCGGGTTCGGGTGGAGGAGCTGGAAGCCGAGGTCGCCGAGCTGTCGGGGAAGCTGGAACTGGCCCGGGAGAGCCTGGAGCGGTTGCGGATCGCGCGGGAGACGGTCACCGAGGTTCTCGCGGAGATGACCCCGGAGAAGTCGGCGGTCGCGGTGGATAGCGCCAGGCCGAGCGCGGGTGATTCAGTGGCGTCTGCGTATGCAGGGGCCGAGCGGCAGGTCATCGGGGTGCTGACGGTGCCGAACTGGCAGCCCGGGATGGGGACGGAGGTCTGTCCCCACCGACAGCGGCGTCCGCGAGCCGTCGCATGTACCGGCCGTGCACCCGGACCGACGCACTACCGCAGTGCGGGCAGTCCGAGCCCGCCGAGCGGGCCCGCGCATGCATCGTGACCACTCCAGACACGGCCCGCTCGACCAACTCCACCACGACACCGGCCAGATGAGGGAACAACGTCTCGAAACTCCGCGAAGAACACGCGAGCCATGATCACAGCCACCGCTGACACCGGCAGCGTGAGCGCAGCCTGGCGACCTGCGCGCCGCGCAGGTCCCAACAGGGCGGCCAGCAGTGCGGGTTCGGCCCCATTCGTGCGGCATCATGGCCAGCCAGCGATGGCGTACCGGCTTGGCGGGAAGATCGCTGGGTATAGTGCAGGCGTTTCGGAGAACCGGCGACTCGGAGTCGGTCGACCTCACGCGCCACCTCGTGTTCATCGGCATCGGGGGCCCTGGCGGAGCCCCGATGACCACATCGCTGAGGAGGCCGTCCCATGGAACCCGCCACGCTGATCACCGGTGGCTCGACCGGAATCGGCGCCGCCACCGCCCGCGCCCTGCTCAAGCAGAGCCACCGCGTGGCCGTCACCGGGCGTGACGCGGACAAGCTGGCCGCCTTCGCCGCTTCGGCCGCAGCGGGCGAGCGGCTGCTGACGATCACTGGCGACACCAGCGACGCGCACGACGTCGCCTCCGCCGTGCGCCGCGTGGTGGAGGCGTGGGGCCGGCTGGACAACGTCATCGCCAACGCCGGTTTCTCACTGCCCGGCAACCTGGAGAGCCACGCCCCCGAGGACATGCGCGCCATGGTCCTCACCAACGTCCTGGGCCCGGCCCTGCTGGTGCGGGAGACCCTGCCGCACCTCAGGGAGTCCAAGGGCCGGATCGTGATCATCGGTTCGGTCGCCGGGGTGCGCAACACGCCTGGCAACCTGTACTCGGTCACCAAGTGGGCCGCGCACGCGCTGGCCGAGAACGCCCGGCTGCTGGTCGGCAAGGACGGAGTCGGCGTGACCGTCGTCGCCCCCGGGGTGGTGGACACCCCGTTCTGGGACGAGCGCGGCGGCACCCCCGAGGCGGCGCCGGCGATGACCGCCGAGCAGATCGCGGACACGATCGTCTTCGCCGTCAACCAGCCCGCGGGCGTGGACATCAACCACATCACCATGCGGCCGACCGGACAGGTCGGCTGACGCCGCGCCCCCAACGACCGTACGACAAGGCGCCTTCGGCCCCTCCGCGTACCACGCGGTGCAGGCCGAAGGCGGGTGACCACGCCCTTAAGCACCAGGGGCAGGGAGGTCACTACGCGCAGCCAGGCGAGATCCTCCCGGGTGATCGAGGCGTCGAACTGCTCCTTGGACTGCCGGGCGATGGCCGGCTCCCCGTCCTGGCTGCCGTGCGAGGCGGCCATCACGTCGTGCGCCACGTTGACCGCCCAGATGCCCGGGGCACCGCGAACCCGTTGATGGCCTCCCCCGGACAGAACGCCATCCTGGGCGCGTCGATGGTGAGGGCCAGCGCACGGAAACCGGCGGCCTCGGCCCGGCGGATCAGGTCACGGCGCTTGAGCCAATACAACTGCATCCACAGCGGGCCGGTGGCCGTAGCGGCGATGTCCACTCACACCTACCGCGTCACAAGATCAGCGCCAGAGCCGAATTACGTGAGCGTCCACAGCGCCGGCCCCCGAATGTCTCGGCGCCTACGACCGTCCCCTCTGGCGGGGCTTCTTCGCTCAGCTCGGCGAGATCGCCAGCCGCGTCCACTCTGTGTGCGGCCCGTACTTCGGCCCTGTCGCCGGTCCCGGTTTCCTTACGTGGAGTGAGGCCGTGCTCGCCTCCCTGCACGCGATCGCGGACGATCTGAGCGCCTCTGGCCTGGACGCTGCGGACGTACGCAAGGTCGCTGACCTCGCCGCCGAGCAGCGTGGTGTGCTCGATGCCGTCAGCGAACCCCGTCTTCTCACCGGGGACTTGTGGACGGTTCACTAGGCAAGTCGGTTGTCGGGCTTGATGTCGTCGGGCTCCGTGCTGTGGGCATGCGACACCGATCTCACGAGCGAGTTACTGGACTTGAGCGGGTGAAGTCGCGTGGTTTGTCTCAACGGCGGGGTTCTGAGCCAGTCCGTTGTCGATCAGGTCAGCGATGGGGCGGCAGAGGTTGGCCAGCCGTGACTTCGATCCCGGCCTCTTGCAGGGCGGTGAGCGCGGCAGCGGCGAGGTCCTGCCGGCCGAGATGAGCGGCGAGCTGGAGGGCGTTCAGGAGCGTATGGGCTCTGTCCCTTAGCTTTTCTTTGTCGCCGCTGTGCAGATCCAGCACCGCGGTGCCCCGGCGAACCAGTGCGAGGCCGAAGGTGGCGGAGTCGACGGGCGGGTGGCCGTCCCGTGTCAGCCGTTCGTACACTGCCAAGGCTCGGTCCGCGGCGTGAAGAGTGTCTGCTGTGCGGTTCAGGGCGTACAGGGTCTGGGCGCGGCACGTCCAGAGCATGGCGAGCAGTTCTTGGTCCTGACGGCTGGTCGAGGCTACCGGCTTCCACGAGGCCAAGGCGTCCTCAATGACGTCCAGGGATTTATCCGGACGCTCGGCGTGGCGCAGCGCCGAGGCTAAGTTCATCAAGGTCCCGACCAGCTTGTAGGTGGAGACGGTACCTCGACGGTGCTCAGCACGGAGGATGTGGAGGGCTTCCTCCAGGGTGTCCACCGCACGTTGCGGACGGTCCACCAGCTCGTAGTTGGCCAAGTCGTTCAGGGTGAGGGCGTGGCGCAGTTGCTTGGCCGGGTCCCGTTCGGCGGCGGCACGGCGCAGTCGGACGGCCTCGGTAAGGTCGGCGAGGCCACCAGAGTGGTCACCGGCTGCGGCACGCCGGTTGCCGCGCCGGTTGAGCAGGTCGGAGCGGTCGAGTTCGTCGTAGGTCGGTGACCGTACGCGGTCTTCGTACAGGGCGAGGGCCGTTTCGAGTGTGGCGGTCGCGCGGTCGGGGGCGTGGAAGTCGGCATAGGCATGGTCCAGGGTGAGCAGCGCGTCGAGGAGCTGGGCCCTGTGGCCATCGTCGGTTCCGTTTTGGTCGAGCAGTAGTTGCACGGCGCCGTTGGCGGCGCGCAGAGCAAGGCGTTGCTCGCCCCGCTTCGTGTGCAACTTGTACAGCATGCCGAGCACGTCGACGAGCAGCAGCTGGATCGCCGGGTCGTGTGGGGCGCGAACGCCTCTCGCTCGTCGGGCTTGGGCCTTCGCCATCCGGATGGTCCAGTCAGCTGCCGGATTTCCCCACAGGGTGCGGTCGAAGTCGATCACTCCGCTGAGTGTGGGCACGGGGGCCGACGCGTTCAGAAGGCAGTTGATTGTCCAGAAATCGCCCGACAGAGACGATTTTCGGCGATCTCGTCGAAGGCAGTTGGGTGCTGGTCGACCAGGTCTGCGCCCTTGCGCAGGTCAGTAGCGTCCAGTCCTGCGGCGTCGGGGTCGGCGGCGATGGCGGTGAAGGAGGCGGAAAGTGCCTCGCTCCAGGTGCTGTAGCCGGGGCTGGCGATGGGGCCGAAGCGCTGGCCGCGTACCGCGTGCACGGAGTCGTTCACCCGCTCCACCCGCACATCGATCCCGGGAAACAGCACATCCTCGACCGTCTTGCTCGCCACGGCAGGAAACACCCTGCTGAAACGATCCCCCGTTCCAGCTGCTGACCTGGGGATTCACGGAACTGATGCTGTTGGTGATGTCTAGGCCGTCAACCTTTGGCAGAGCCGCTGAAAGTGAGTGGGTGATCGTGTCGAAGCAGACGGTGTGGTGCCGGGCGGGAAGTATTCGCTCAGGCGGATGACGTTAGTTCCGGCGGCTGTGAGCACGTGTTGGACGTGCGTCTTCGTCAGGCCGCGATAGCGGCAATGACGCAGGCCGTGAGCGTGGACCGTTTCCGACACCGTTGCTTCGCAGCCCGCGCGGATGGCATAGCGCCGCTGCCAGCTGCTGGTCTTCTGGTCTCTCCTGACCTGCGTCTGGATCTTCTGCTGCGGCTCTGGCAGCAGGAGGATGTGGCGTCCTTTGCCGTCGACGTTGCCGGTGCACTTCAGACGGTCGTCCTATTCCCGGCATGCCTTGCGGGGGAAGAGGACAGACAGTCGGGGATGTCCGTCGCCCAGGGTGGGCTTCCAGGGCGGGCTGGTGACGCCGTGCGGGCAGGTGAGCGTCCGGTTGTCCCAGTCGATGTGGAAGTCCTCTTTCGTGAAGCCCGGCCGCTGGGCGGCCTGCGGATCGGCACGGACCGGGCCGAGTAGAGGAATCTCCCACTTCACGGCTGCTTGA
This sequence comes from Streptomyces sp. HUAS MG56, assembly GCF_058673395.1. Taxonomy (NCBI): domain Bacteria; kingdom Bacillati; phylum Actinomycetota; class Actinomycetes; order Kitasatosporales; family Streptomycetaceae; genus Streptomyces; species Streptomyces sp. HUAS MG56. The sequence goes on from NZ_CM178722.1 coordinate 41,385, forward strand.
TAGATGCTGTCCGGGGTGACGTAACCGCCGTCGACGACGTGCTCCAGGGGCTGAAAGCCCTTGGCGGATCAGCTGTTTGTGGATGTCATCGAGCGCGTCGATGTCCTGCTGCGGCGCCGGACGGCTGACCACCTGAACGATGACGTTGGGGCTGGTCTCGTCGCAGGTCTCGGTCTGGTGATCGCGATAGCCCATCCAGTCGCGTTGGCCGGCCGCGGTGACCTTCTGGCTGTAACGGGCTTCGGGATCGTGCGGGGTGACGATCTCCATCGTCGACCACGGCACCCGTGCCGAATCAGGATCCGGCAGGCCGTCCGCCTGGGACTTGCCGGTGTTGCGCTGCTCGGTCTTCCTCCGGCTGGCCCGATCACGGGTCGATTTCGGTTGCCACCAGCGGAGTTGGCCTGATGCGTCGTGCCAGTACTGCTGCACCCAGACCTGCCGCAGGACCTGCGCCGACCTCAACTCCCGCAGGCCAGGCGGGGCATCGTCGTGATGGACGGCCCGCAGGATGTGCAGTCCGTCCTCACCCACCCGCAGCACCCAGGCGATCAATGCATCTGCGCCGCGGGGAAGCCGGTCATAGCGAACCGGTCGGCCATAGCGGTCCGCCCCGTCCGAAGTGATGAGCGCGGCCAGCCACTCCTCGCCCTGGAGCGAGAGATCCTCCAGAGCACAACGCAGCGTCTCGCCGACCAGTTCGCCCCGGTTCAGACGGCGGACCACCGCCAGTACGTGGGTGGAATCCGTCCGGATCCGTCCCCTCCGCCTGACCAGCCCAGCCTCCGCAAGCCGGTCTACGACCAGCGCCAAGAGCCGGTCCGCGCGGTCGTCTTCGGCTACCCGGCCGCGGAATTCGCTCAACACCGTGAAGTCGAACCCTGGATCGTCCAGCTCAAGGCCCAGACAGTACTTCCAGTCCAGACGGCAGCGGACTGCGTCCGCCGCCTGCCGGTCGGTGAGGTTCTCCGCATACTGCAGCACCGACACAAGAGCCAGCTGAGCTGGCGACAGCCCACGCCGCCCGTCAGCCGGATACCAGCCAGCGAAGTCAGCATCCCTGAACAGACCGTCCAGCCGATCTCGCACCCACATCGCAGCCGTGCCACGCGGATTACTCGCCCGTGCCATCCGCACCGTCAACGGCGGAATCACCCGCCCCGAAACCGAACCCATCGCCACCGCGGTCACCCCTCCGACAGCCGAAACCGCCCCGCTCCCACCAGCGCAGCACCACGAAGACATCAACACCATCGCGGTCCGCAGACGCCACCCCACCGAGTGAAGATCACCAACAGCATCCGGAAAGTGAGCCAGAACCCGAGAACGGACAGCAGATGCACACCACTTCGGGAGCCCTCCCGCCGCAGACGGAAATCGAACTGTCCAGCAGAAACGACAGCGGCCGACACAAGTGTTGAGGCGCTCCCAGCGGTGGGTGGGCGTCGTTGAGTTACTCGCGGACCTGAGCATTCACTGGGGAATGCGCGTCAGCGCTGTCCGCGCCCAGGCCCGTGAGCAGGTGCAGCCCGTCCTCGGCGGGGCTGCCGGGGGCCGCGGACAACACCAGCAGCTCCATGCCTGATTCGTCCGGCAGTGCGAAGTTCTCCTGGTGCAGTTCCAGCAGTCCGACCAGCGGGTGCCGGTACGCCTTGCGTCCATGTGTTCGGGCGCGGACGTCCGCGCGGGCCCAGAGGCGGCGGAAGCGCTCGCTGCCCATCGCCAGCTCGCCGATGAGCGAGGCCAGGCGGGGGTCCTCGGGGTACTTGCCGGCGGCCAGGCGCAGGTGCCCAACCACGTCGAGGGTGCAGTTCTCCCAGTCCGCGTAAAGGCCGCGCTCGGCCTCCTCAAGGAAAATGTGCCGGGCGGTGTTCAGGCCCGGCATCGGCCGACCGTAGAGGAGCCCGGCGAGGCGGTTCCCGGCGAGCACGTCCAGGCGGTGGTCCATGATCAGCGCGGGTGCGTCGGAGACCAGGTCGAGGACGCGCAGCAGCTCCGGCCGAACCCGCCCGCTCGGCGACTTCGCGCGGCGGCGGCGCTGCCGGGCGAGCCGGTCAAGGTGCCCGCGTTCGGTCTCGTCGAGGCCGAGGACGCGGGCGAGCGCGTCGAGGACCTGCTCGGAGGGCTGGGTCGCGCGGCCCTGCTCCAGGCGTACGTAGTAGTCGACGCTGACTCCGGACAGGTGCGCGACCTCTTCGCGGCGCAGCCCTTCGACTCGGCGCCGGTTGTCGGTGGGGATGCCGACGGCCGTCGGGTCGACCCGGGAACGCCGGGTCCGCAGGAAGCCCGCGAGATCGTCCATGCCCTCAGTATGGCCTCGGCGATGCCCATGAAGGTGGTCCTGCCATTACCAGGAAGTCCCGTCCGACGGAAGAGGAGCCCCTGAACGCCGGGTGCCGCGGCATCCAGGATCGAAGGCACCCGATCCGAAGGAGTTCCCATGAAGACGCTGATCGTCTACGCCCACCCGGAGCCGAAGTCGCTGAACGGCTCGCTGAAGGACCTCGCGGTGTCCACGCTGGAGGCCGCGGGGCACGAGGTACGGGTGAGCGATCTGTACGCGATGAAATGGAAGGCGGTCGTGGACGCAGCGGACTACGGACCCGATGCCTCAAGTCCGCTGAAGATCGCCCTGGATTCAGGCCGGGCCTTCGACGCCGGCACGCTCACCCTGGACGTCCTGACCGAGCAGGAGAAGCTGCTGTGGGCCGACACGATCATCTTCCAGTTCCCGCTGTGGTGGTACACGATGCCTGCGATCCTCAAAGGCTGGGTGGACCGGGTGTTCACCTTCCACTTCGCGTACGGCGTCGGCGAGCACAGCGACACCAAGTACGGCGAGCGCTTTGGCGAAGGCACCCTCGCGGGCAGGAAGGCTCTGCTGTCGGTGACCACCGGCGGCCCGCAGTCGCACTACGCCGCTCGCGGGATCAACGGCCCCATCGACGATCTGCTGTTCCCGATCCACCACGGCATCCTCTACTACCCGGGCGTCGAGGTGCTGCCGCCGTTCGTGCTGTACGGCACCGACCGGATGACCGACGAGGACTACCCTGACATCGCCAATGCCTGGAAGCAGCGCCTGCTCACCCTGGAGTCGACCGATCCGATCGCGTTCCGGCGGCAGAACTTCGGCGACTACGAGATCCCCTCGCTGCACCTGAAGGAGGGACTGGAGCCCGCAGGCCGCACCGGCTTCGCGCTGCACGTGCGCGGCTGACCATCGACGACGGACAGGACGAGCCGGGCCGCGAACCCGAGAAGCAGCCCGAGGACCGGGACCGCAGCGGCGGCCAACTACCCGCTCTCGGCCCCGGGCACCCGCGCTCCGCAACCCGAGCCCGTGCCGGGTCGAGCCGAACCTGACGGGCCGCCATGGCCGTCACGGCAATCGGACTGCGCCGCCTGCCCTTCTTCGAGGCGGCTCACCCCTGCGTCTGCCGTCTCCGTAGATCTTGCCGCGGGTGCTGATCGCGGCTCCGAGCAGGGTGCGCAGGTGCGGGTGGCCGGGAGGGAAGCCGGCCGAGTCCGGGTGGGCGGGGATGTCGTCGACGCGTAGCGGTTCCGGGTAGGCGATCAAGCGTCCCAGCAGGCCGCGGCCATGCGGGAACTCCACCCCCGCCAGGTCAGCCCGCTCCTGCTCCGACAGGCCGACCGGGATGAACCGGTCGATGTACTCGCCGTTCTCATCGAGTACGCCGAGTGCACCGCAGCCGGCTCCGGCCAGTTCCATCGCGGTATCGACGATCAGCTGTAGCACCATGGAAAGGTCCACGTCCCGGGCGAGGACCGCTTCATACAGGTCATGCAGCCGCTCCTGTGCCCGGCCCAGTGTTCTGAGCTGCTCGGCAATCTGCTCAAGCTCGACGCCCAGGCGCAGACGGCTGGCCTGACTGGACTGATCCGACGGTCCGGGCTCGTCCGGTTTCCCTGCCGTCACCGGTGCCTGTCCCGCGATCTGTACACCCCACGGACTCCTGATACGGCCGTGATCAACAGTTCGCACGGCATGACCCGCCAAACGGCCCAACACCAGGCATTACGCCGAACGCGGCATGCCACACGTGATCGGAGCAAGTGGCTCGTGATCAACTTGTAGAGATGTGGCTCCCGCAGCAGGAAGGGACCCGGCGTACTCGGCGCCACCCCGAGCAGCCCTTCGGGCCGTTCGGCCGCTGGCACGACGGGCGGGCGCCCGAACGGGCAATGCAAGGATCTTCAGGCGGCTGCGAGTGAGGCCGGCTGCTGCCCAACTGGCCCAGGAGAGGGATCGCGGCCGTGATGAGCGGCATGCAAACGGAGCACACCGATGATGAACCCCCTGGTGACCTTGTGTGTACCTTCTCCATCGATCTTGTCGATAGGGGGCACGGTGACCTGATGACACCTATGCGCGTCGCCACCGGACACCAGATTGTTCGTAGGCTATGAACGAACAGCGATAAAATTACCCAAATCGGCGGCCTGTGCGACCTTGGGAGCGGCACGGTGGCAAGGTCACCTGAGGAACGCGGAGTCACGCACAGTGCTGGTGCGCGGGGCAGGTGGCTGCCCATGCTGCCTGCTCTGCTGCTGGTCATCGGCCTGCTCGTCGGCCTGTTCACACCCCGCGCTGTCAGGCCGAATGCCCTCCTCATCACGGCCATGGTGTCCGCCGCCGCGCTGCTGCCCCTGTGGGGGACCGTGCTCATCGGAGTGGGCGCGTGTGCCATCTTCGTCGGCCTGATGGCGGACTTCAATGATCTGCGGGATGCGACCGCTTACTCCGAGCTGGCCACCCTCGGGGCGATTGCGGCGTTCTCCGTCTTCTTCAACCGCATGCTCCACCGCCACGCCCATCAGCTGGTTCAGGTCCGCTCGGTAGCCGAGATCGCCCAGATGGCGGTGCTGCATCCGGTACCGCGACACCTCGGGCACGTCACGCTTGAGAGCCTGTACCTGGCCGCCGCGGCGGAAGCCCGGATCGGCGGCGACCTGTACGAGGCGATACACACCCCGCACGGCGTACGGCTGCTCATCGGCGACGTACGCGGCAAGGGCCTGCTCGCGATCCAGACGGCCGCGACGCTGCTCAGCGCCTTCCGCGAGGCCGCCCACGACGCGCCCGACCTGCCCCACCTCGCGCGCCGCCTGGAGACGAGCATGAGCCGCCACGCCTCCCAGTACCCGGGGGTCCCGGGCTCGGAGATCTCTGAACGTTTCATCACCGCTCTCCTCGCCGAGATCCCGGACGATGAACCGGTCGTCCGGACCCTCACCTGCGGCCACCCGCCCCCGCTGCTGCTGCACCGCGGCGAGGTCCGGGAGCTGCAGCCCACTGCTCCTTCGCCGCCGCTCAACCTGGGCATGTGGGTGCGCGACGGGTACCACGTCGACCTCGCCCCCTTCCATCCCGGAGACCAGCTCCTGCTGTACACCGACGGGGTCACCGAGACCCGCGACCGCTCCGGCGCCTTCTACCCCCTCGCCGAACGCATCCGCTCATGGAGCGGCGAGACTCCCCGCCAGCTCCTCGACCATCTCCACCGCGACCTGATCGCCTACAGCGGCGGCCAGCTCGACGACGACATCGCCGCCCTCGTCGCCCGGCGGCACCCGATCCGCTGAGCCTGAGATGACCCGTTCGAGGTACTTGAAGCCGGGGTCAACCCTCGCGTGCCCTCCAACTCGCCCCGAACGTCTCAAGCGGACCTGGCAGGTGTACCAGCAGCTCGGCTGCGTTCTGCTGTGTGGCTCGTATGAGGCCGACCGCGACCTGGGCGCCTTCTGCACCCGGTGCGGCTGGACCGTCCACGCCCCTTCATGCTCGACCGCGCCGCCTGCCCTTCAGGCTCGGCGCCGGCGCTGACCAGTGCATGTTCACCCGCTGGCGCCCCCGCCGCTGATCTGCCTCGGCCGGGCCCCGGCCACCGCTGTTCCCCCGTACGAGCGCCGTACGTCGCCGGGGCCCGGCCGATCTGCGCCGGGCCGTAGGCTCGATGCCGTGGCAGACACCAAGAACACCCAGGGCTTCAAGGCCCTCCTTGCGCAGACCGAGGCCGAGTTGCTCACCCGCGGCCTGGACGTCGTGCCCGTCGGGGTGCACAACGTGGTCGCCCACGCGGTGAACACCGTCGCCGAGCGCGTGGGCATCCAACCCCGCTCTGCCCTGCGGTACATCGACCCCTCGGTCATCGCCGACCAGATCGCCAAGGCTGGCGCGGAGTCCACCGCCGGCCCACTTCTCCGGCTGCTCCTCGAACAGGTCAGATCGCCGGCCTGCTCGGTGTAGACCCGCTTGATCCGCGCTACGTCGGCATCGGCCAGGACGTGCGGCTTGGCACGAGCCTCCTCCAGCGTCTCCAGATGCTCCCGCACGTCGACCGCCCAGCGCCGGGTGTGGTCGATGAAGAACTCCAGCTTGCTGATGGGGTGCCACATCCGCTCGGGCATCGCGCGGGTTCCACCTCGCGTACGACTACATGCCCGGCGACCCTAACCCCAAACGACAGCCCGTCGCCGGTCTTCCACGCAAGCCCCCCGATCGGGCATCCGACCTGCTACGCAACCATGATCAATCTCAGTGCCAACGGCTGTTCCACTGGTCCCCACGGCACAGAAGTCCCGGCACAAGGAGCCGGAGAACGTCCGCCGCTACTTCAAGCCCTCCCCCGAGGCGATCGCCGAGCTGACCAGCCTGCTCGCCCCCGGCGACGCCCGCCGTTGACCGCCTGCGCAGGGCAGGGCCCCTGACGCGAGCTTCGGCATCGGCCTGCCGCGGACCGGGCTCCCCGGCGCCGCGATGAGCATGGCGGACGCGAGAGCGGCGCTTCCCCTGGCGGATCCGGGACAGGTGAAATCCTTCGCAGACCACTGGCTGCTCGCCACCTTGGCGCCCACGGCGCAACGCTTCGCGGTGCTGCTCGAACCGCGCCGAGAGGCCGCGCAACAACACCCCGACCTGGCAGAGACCGTACTCAGGTTCGCCGAGAACGGCTTCTCGCTCACCGCGACAGCCCGCGTCCTGCACGTGCATCCGAACACTGTGAAGTACCGCCTTCAGCGCTGGCAGCAACTCACCGACTGGGACGTACGCACCTGGCACGGACTGTCGTCCACCATGATCGCGCTCGGCCTGCCGACACTCTGAAACGCTCATCCGGCCAGGGCCGCAACTCGGTGACATTGCTCTTGCCGGAAAACTCGTCCGCGAAGGTCACACGGCATGTTCGTACTCGTGGAGGATTCCGCCGAGGCGGTCGCGTCGTCGTACGTCGAGGTGGGCGACGGCGTCCGGGTCGGTGATCGGTCGGCAGGTCAGTACCCAGCGTTCCATGATCGAGTTCATGCGCGGCATACGGATGCCGCTGAGTACGACCTCGATCCCCGCGTCTTCCAGGACGCTGTCGAACAACTCGGGGAACCTGCCGTCCCGGTCCCGGATCAGCAACCGTGCCCGGCAGCCCGACTCCTCAAGGTCCATGACGAGATTCCTCACGACCTGTACCACCCAGGAGGCGGTCGGGTGCGCGGTGGCACCCAGGACCCGGATCCGGCGGGTCGCGTGCTCGATCACCGCGAACACGTACAGCCGCGCCCCGGTCAGGGTGACCATCTCGAAGAAGCCGCACGCCACAAGGGCGTCGGCCTGGGAACGCAGGAAACCTGCCCACGTGCTGGAACTCCGTTCGGACGCGGGATCGATCCCGGCCCCCTTCAGGATCTGCCATACCGTGGAAGCAGCCACCCGCACGCCCAGGACGAGCAGTTCGCCATGCACTCTCCGGTAGCCCCAACCGGGATTCTTCCGGGCCGGACGCAGCACCAGGACACGGACGGAGCGCACGGTGCGGGGCCGGCCCGGGCGGCCCGGCCGGGAACGGGCCGCGTGCCGACGCGCGAGCAGGTCGCGGTGCCACCGCAGCACCGTATCGGGGTGCACGAGCAGCCCACCTGGCGCAGCACGCCACGCGGGAGACGGTGCAGCAGCGCGGCCAGGAACGCCCGGTCGCCCGGGGCGAACCGTGCCCTCTCCCTGCCGAGTCGGCGTTCCAGCACCATGAGCTGATGGCGCAGGGCGAGGATCTCGATGTCCTTGCCGTGGTCGCTCACAGGCAGCAGGCGCAGCATCGCGAACGCGTTCGTCACAGCGAGATACGTCAGTCGCAGCAGCACGGTCGGTCATGTTCCCGCAGTTCCCGGCACGCCGCCACACCGCCTCCCACCAGGACGGATGAGGTTTTCGGCACGGGCAACCCTGGCCGCCGAATGGGCCGCCGCCGGCGTACGGGGCAACGGCATCTGCCCCGGCTGGATCACCACCGAGATGACCGACGGCTTCACCACCACACCAGAGATCTCCGACGGCCTGATGCGGGCCGTGCCGGCCGGCCGCTGGGGCGAGCCCGAGGACATCGCCGGCGCCGCCGTCTACCTCTCAAGCGACGCCGCCCGCCTGGTCACCGGAGAATGCCTCGTCCTGGACGGCGGCCTCACCTCCACCTCCGGCGGACCCACCATGCGAGACCTCCTCACCCAGGGCCGCATCCGCGGCCGACACCACACACCCACCGCCGCGAGGGGACCGCGCGGTGTACGCGCGGCTCTCCCGGTGTCGCGGTCAGGCTGTGCAAGTTCAACGCCTGGCCAGCACCCGAGCGCGAGCCGAGGAACCCGCCAAGGCTGGCCGACACACTGCGGACTCGCGTCCTCGGCGGCTCACCGCCCTCACGGGCGGCGATTCGCTATCGGATCGAACTGCCGGCCAGTCCGATGCGAGGTCTCCATTCTGAGCGGGGGCCTTTCTGGCTTGGTCCCAAGGGGCTGCTGGTCAGGAGGTCAGTGGTGCTGGATTCCGAGCTGGTTCGCGGCGGCGTCCTCGGTCTGCGCGAGCAGGACCGCAATGGTCATCGGCCCCACGCCACCGGGCACCGGAGTGATCAGGCGGGCGCGAGTGCGGGCGGTGTCGAAGTCCACGTCGCCGACGTTGCCCGGGTTGTATCCGGCGTCGATCACCACCGCGCCCGGCTTGATGTCCTCACCCCGGATCAGCCGGGGCCGTCCCACGGCCGCTACCACGACGTCCGCTTCCCGGACGATTTCCCACAAGTCCGCCGTGCGGGAGTGGCAGTACGTGACTGTTGCGTCCTCGGCGAGCAGGAGCATCCCGGCGGGCTTGCCAAGAATCGCGCTGCGACCCACCACGACGGCGTGCTTGCCGACGAGGTCGACGTCGTACGCCTCCAGCAGTCGCATGATGCCGCCCGGAGTGCAGGACACAAAGCCCGGCAGCCCGAAGCTCATCGCGGCGAACGAATGCATCGTGACCCCGTCGACGTCCTTCTCCGGGGCGATGGCCTCGAACGCCGCTCGCTCGTCGATGTGCGGGCCGCAAGGATGCTGGAGCAGGATGCCGTGCACGTACGGATCGCCGGACAGCCCGGCGAGGGTATCGATCAGTTCGGCGGTCGTGGTACTGGCGGGCAGGGCGATGTGCCGGGACTGGATGCCCGCCTTCGCGCACCGCGCCCGCTTCATGCGGACATACGTGACCGACGCGGGGTCCTCTCCCACCAGCACCGTCGCCAGACAGGGACTGGTCCCTGCACGCCTGAGATCTCTGCCGCCTTGGCAGCAGCCTCTTCGATGATGCGTGTGGCGAGGCCGGTGCCGCCCATGAGCTGGGCCGTCTGAGTCGCGGACATCGTTGCCTCCAGGCGTTGCTGACCACTCGCCCAGGCGCACGGCAACGACGTCTCGTCAGACCGCTCCCCGGTGGTGCTCCACCTCAGCGCCAGTCACGGCCCACACCGCACTGTAGTAGACGCACCACGCTCACACCGGTCAGCGTTCTCAGCTGGGGGAGCAACTCGCCACGGCCTATCCCCCTCCGGACTGACGTCAATTCTCGTCAACGTTCCTGATGCGCCCACCCGCCCAGCGCCTCCTGAACTCACCAACAAACGCTGCTACTGGAAGTGCACGAAGCCACTCGTCCGCTGTCCAGCCGGTGATGTCGAGCAGCAGCCCATCGAGCGGGCCGCCGACCAGTTCGGGACGGCGTCCCGCTGTGTGGTGTAGCCGATCACGGGTGAGGTGTGCGCGGGCTTGCTCCCGGCGCGCACGCTTCTGAGAGGTTCGCGCTCCCTGGGCATGACCCGTCCCACCGTCACCCGGGACGAGAGAAGAGCAGGTCAGAGCTTCGATGACCCGCAATCTCGTCAATCGGCGGCCGGGTGTGGTGCGCCGACGGTCGCCGCCCCCAATATCGGAACCGCGCCGCCCCGACGGCCCGGATCCTCACGTCCGTCGACGGTGCGGTGCCTCAGCGACCCACGCACAGAAGGAACCCACGCTCATGAAGGTCATCGGCAAGCTGCTCGCCCTCGGACTCGCCTCGGTAGCCCTCGCCGGCGGCGGACTCGCCGTGGCGCCCACTGCGGACGCGGCGACCACTGCCGCGCAGGTCTCCGCGGCGTACTCCTCCACCAGCTGCACCACGGTGTACTACAAGAACAACGCCCTGCTGTTCCAGCAGTTGGTCCCCAACCACAATCTGGCCTACGGCGACTACGGCGACTATTGCGTGAAGCTGCTGCAGAAGGGCATCGACGAGTACTACGGCGGCACCCCGCTGGCCGTGGACGGCAACTTCGGGCCGCAGACCGAGTCCTGGGTCAAGAAGTTCCAGAACGACTCGCCCTGCTCGCAGGGCGTCGACGGCCAGGCGGGCCCCAACACCAACAGCTGCCTGGAGTACCTCACCGGCGCCTACGGGCCCATCTACCCCTGACCACGCAGGGCCCATCCGGCTGGGCTGGCGTCGGAGGATGTCTTGGCCGTTGCCGCGCTGCACCCACGACCGGGTGCCGCATGACCGCGCTTGAGTGAAGAGGGCTCCCCGTGAATGTGGGAGCCTTCTTCTCATGCGTTGCCCTTCCACATAGGCGTGATGCGCAGGGCCTTCCAAGGGGCGGGCGGCAGACTTGGGTGAGTGCCGCCGGGCCCGTTCCGCTCTCACGGCCCACCATGGCTCTTCAGCAGGGGGCAGACGGGCGTCCGTACCGCGATCCTGCCCCTGCTGAAGAGCCCTCCTTCTCTCTTACTGCTCTGGCCGCATACGTTCGCCGGATCCGGTGACGCGACGGTCGGCGTCCGTGGTGTCAGGATCTGCGGATGTCGACTGGCGGCGGTATGCGCCGGGGGTCAGGCCGTGCTCCCGCTTGAAGGCGGTGCTGAACGCGAACTCGGATGTGTATCCGACCCGGTTGGCCACGGTCTTCAGCGGAGCATCGTAGTTGCGGAGGAGCCGGGCTGCGGTGGTCATACGCCACCAGGTCAGGTACGACAGCGGTGGCTGACCCACCAGGGCGGTGAACCGCCGTGCGAATGCCGCTCGGGACAGCCCGGCCAGTGCTCCCAGCTCTTCCACCGTCCATGGCCGGTGCGGAGCGCGGTGAATGCCCTGGAGTGCGGCGTGGATGGCCGGGTCGTGCAGGGCCGCGGTCCAGCCGGTGGTTGCATCGTGCCGGGGCCGCTCGTCGAGCCAGGCCCGCATGACGTACAGCAACAGGGCGTCGAGCAGTGCGGGCAGCAGGGCGTCACTGCCGAGACGGGGCTCCGCCAGTTCGGTCGCGAGGAGTTCGGTGGCTCCGCGCAGTGACGAGTGTTGTCCGAGGCGGGCTGGCAGGTGAACGAGCTCCGGGAACTCGCCTAGTAGTGGGTGGGGCCGGGCGCGGTCCATGAGGTAGGCGCCGCAGAGCATCACGGTCCGGGACCCAGCCCTGGCGCCGTCGAGGTGATCGCCTTGGTGGGGATCGGCGAGCGGCGAGGAGGGGAGGTCGGCCACCAGCACCGCGGGATCACCGGCCACAGAGTGGGCACTGCCGTGGGGGAGGAAGGCAACGTCCCCGGCCTGGAGTTCGATCGGTGAGCCATCCGGAGGGATCAGCCAGCTCCTGCCCTCGAGGACGAGGTGGAAGCCGGCACCGGCGAAGGGCCGGTGGCGTACCGCCCACGGCGCGCGTCGCTCGGTGCGCGCATAGTGCGGCCGCCCCATGCGCATGGCGGCGATCACGTCACTGAGCAGGTCCATTCGGCCAGCGTATTCGAATCCTCGGCACCCGAGACGATCACGTATACAGAGGAGACCCTGACGAATTAACCATCTCGTCGAAGAGCCATACGCTGCCTTCGGAGGTCGTGGAAAGGACATCGGACATGCGGATCGCGGTATACGGCGCCGGTGGTTACACCGGCAAGCTCGTCGTCGCCGAGTTGGCCCGGCGGGACATCGAGACGGTACTGGTCGGCCGGAACGTCGAACGCCTCAGCGAGGCAGCCGCCCGAGCTGGACTCACCGCAGTCGACGGCGCCGCAATACGGCGCGCCGAATCCGGGGACCACTCCGCACTCGTCCATGCCTTCCAGGACTGCTCCGCGGTCATCAATTGCGCGGGGCCATTCGTTCTGTCCCGCGAAGCGGTCGTGCAGGCCGCCATCGCCGCCGGATGCCATTACGTCGACATTGCTGGTGAACAGCGCCACCTCGATCGCGTCTTCAGCGCCTTCGCCGTGCCAGCCGAGGCGGCGGGGGTGACAGTGGTCCCGGGCGCCAACGACGATGGCCTGCCCAGCGACTTGCTCGCTCACCTCGTTGCCGCACGTGTCCGTCCTGTACGCGAACTCGTCATCGGCCTGGAACTGGTCCGCACTGGCGCAATGCCGTCCCGCGGGACTCTCCAGTCGGCGCTGGAGAACATCGACACGTTCACCGGCGGCGGCCTCGGCTACGAAGACGGCCGCTGGCATCCCGATATCGCCGCACGGCGTACGGCACTCACTTTTCCGGACCGCTCCGACCCGATGCCGGTGGTGAAGTTCCCTCTTCCGGCGGTGGTCACGGTTCCCCACCACGTCGCGGCACGCCGGGTCGAGGGGGTGGTCCGTGCGGAACTGGCGGCCGCATTCGCCGACATTACCCCCGCGCTCATCGACAGCGTTCCCGAAGGACCGCCCGCGGACAGCCGCCGCACTGCGCGCTGGATCATCGTCGTTGAGGCGACCAGCGAGGACGGGCGGCACGCTTGCGGCATCGTCCAAGGCATCGACATGCAGGGGACCACCGCGGTCATCGCGGTCGAAAGCGCGCGTCGGCTCGTTGCCGACGGCGCCAAGCCCGGTGTCCTTGCCCCGGCCCAGGCCTACTCACCCGCCGACTTCCTGGAGTTCCTCGTCCAGCACGGCTCGCATTGGAGCGTCGATCCCACGGGCGGCGCTGTCGATGCCCGCCAGGCGCTATGACCGCACAGGCTCGCCGAGCTGCGTCAGGCTACGGCTTTGAGGGGGCGTCCGCCCCAGCGGATGCCCTTCTCGCTGCGGATGCGGGCGCGTTCCCTGCGTTCGGCGGCCAGGACGTCGCGGCGCGGGCGTTGGCGTTGCGCCAGCGCATGTAGGCATGCAGGGCCCGGGTCTGCACGGTGTGGTTGGCGTGGTGGGAGTTGGCGATGGTGAACTGCCTCAGCGGCCCGAAGTGCGCTTCGATCGGGTTCGCCCACGAGGCGTAAGTCGGGGTGAAGCACAACTCGACCTTGTGCTTCTTCGCCCAGCGGCGGATGTCGGCGCCTTTGTGGGCGGACAGATTGTCCAGGATGACGTAGATCGGTGCACCGTCGAGCCGGGCGGCACGGATCGACTTCAGCGCGGCCAGCGTGTTCGCGGCACCTTTCTTGCAGCGGTTGACACCCCCACAGCCGGTCGTCGCCGATGGAGTAGCAGCCCGTGGGAAGCGGTCCAGGACCTCCTCGATCCGGTCCAGATTCGCCTCGCGGTCCGGGTCGGGGGATTCCTTCCATTTCCTGGTGCGCTGGAAGGTGACACCGCGGCGGGCGAGCAGGCGCCGTAAGGTTTCGCGGCCGATGCGGATCACCCGGCCCTGCACTTTCCGCAGGTAGTCGACGAATTTACGCAATGACCAGCGTGTGAAGGGCTGGCCGAGCTTGGCGGGGCGGGTGGTGGCCGTCTGGATGACGAAGTCCTCGTCGTCAGGGCTGAGTAGACACCCCATGACATTTGAGGTCAAGCGGACTGGAGGTGCGCGTGATGCGACCAAGCGGTCGCCTCGTCGTAGAGAGTGCGGGACTTGAGGCAGCCGTGGAAAATGCCGACGAGCCGGTTGCCGACCTTACGCAGGGCAGCGTTGTAGCCGGATTCCCGTGCTCGTTGCTTGTCGTAGTAGCGGCGTGCGCCGGGCGGCCCACGGCCGCCCGCTCGTCCTCGCTGAGCGAGTCCAGCAGGCCGGTACGGGCCAGCGTGCCCAGCAGGGCGTGACGCAGGACGTCCGGGGCGAGGGCGGCGTGGCGGGCGGCTTCGGCTTCCTCCTCCTGGAGGCGCTTCTCCTTCTGCCGCTGCTTCTCCCGCTCGCGTTCGGCGCCGGCCGCCAGCTCGTCCTGGACGACGGCGTCGGCGTCGGGGTCGTACGGGCCGCCGACGGTGGCGAGCAGCTGCACGATGCGCGCCCATTCCGCGGCCTCTGCCGTGCCGCGGTCATCGTCGGCCAGGTCCTCGAGGGCGGCCGCCGCCTCCGGGTGCGTCATACCGCGGGTTCGCCGCCGGACCGAGTGGCGGCCGATCTCCGCCTGGTCGACCGGCTCACGGTCGGCGGCGGCGCGGGAGACCGGGACGCGAGGGCGCTGGCGGGACCAGGGTGCACGGGTGCTCACACGAGCCTCCCAATCGTCGCGGGAGGAACGGATACCGGGCCCGCAGCATGTGGCGCGCTGTGGGCGCAGGACAGGTTTATAGCAATCCTGAATTCCGCGCCCTAAAACTTGATATTCAGCCACTCCACGTCCTTGAATTCCACGTGCACGCCCGCGCGCCCGCCGCCGTCTCGGCGGAAATAGGCGTCCGCTACCAACTCGTGCAGATCGTCATCCGTCGCCCCGCCCTCCTGCGCGGCTAGGATCCGGTCGGCATGCGCGGGTGAGACAGCCGCGCTGATGTCCCGCATCCGGCCCGCGTCCGAGGTCCCTTCCGGGCCGAACCCGAAGTACGCCCGGCAGGAGATGACGAGCCCACCGGTGGTGGCCGCGCGCTGCCTCGCCTGCGCCCTGACCTGTGGTTGCCACTGTGCTTCGGTCTCCTCCACCAGAGCCGCCTGGAGACGTTTCTGCGGCCTCCTGGAGGCGCCCGAGAGGTAGCGCTCCACGGTGCTACGGGAGACGCCCAGACGCTCGGCTACTGCCTGCGTGGAGCCCTTGGCGCGCGTGCGAAGGAATTTCATCTGGGCGCGCGGGGATTTCGGCGCGAGACGGGTGAACAGGGCGCGTTCCGCCCGCCCGAGGCTGTCGAGGATCTTGTCCCGGAGCCGGGCCTGCTGCTGCATGGTGTGCTGATCATCCATACCGGGCAGGGTCGGCCGGGTCCCCTGCGGACAGAGGACTCCGAGCGACGGGGATCATGGGGCACCGATCACAGGAGGACCGCGGATGCGGCTGACGATGGACACCGAGACGGACACCTACGAGCAGGCGATAGCCGCCGTCCAGGCCGCGTACGGGCTGCGACCGGCTGTCCCCGATGCCTGGCGCGACGCCCCGGACGCGAAACCCCGCCCCGGCCCGCAGGACCTCGCCGACGACGCCCTCACCGGCGGCTGGACGGACCAGCTGCTGTTCCGCGTGATCGCCTCGCTGGTGCCCGGAGCTCGGGCGGCGCTGCGCCGGGTCACCGAGCTGGGCGGCACTGCCTCCTACGACGACGTCCAGCGGTACTTCGCCGACCATCCGTCGACGCCAATCCTGCCGTCGACGATCGGCGGCACGCTGACCAGCATCAAAGCGGTCCAGCGCCGCGTCGGACCGGACAGCTGCGGCCCTCTCCTCCAGCGAGACGAACGAGCCCGGCGCTACCAAATCGACGACGGACTCGTGGCCGGCCTCTATCGGGCATTCGCCCTGGCCGATGTCCGCCCTGACCTGCTGCGCGGCGAGCCGTTCGGGTCGGCCACCTGACGCGGTCCGGGCAACGGTCAGGTGCTGTCGATCAGTTGGGGCCGTCGTCCGCATGAGCTGCCGGTCCAGAGAATCCGTGTCCCAGAGCATCAAGCAGTACAAGGACGCGCACACTGTCATCTACGGCAGCTCCAGCCTGGACCGTCTCGTCACCGAGGAGCAGGCCGGTCACGCGGCCGCCTGGGAGGCCGCCCAGAAGCTGAAGAAGTCCGGACAGCCGACCGACACCCAGAGCCTGGCCCATACTCTGGGGGCGCTGGCCCGCCAGCAGGCCGACCGGCTCGTGGTCGACTTCGGCCTGGACCACCTGGACGAGGAGGAGGTCAAGCGTCACGCGGCGGCCGCAGCGGCGCGTATCGCCCCCGAGTTCGCCACCGCCTGACCGCGGCGGCGTCCTGTGCGCCACCGGGTGCCGGCGGTCACGCGCCGGCACCCGCCTCCTTCGGCTCCTTCTGCTCTCTCGGCCGACGGAGGCTGGACCGTCGACCAGGTGACTGGCCATCTCGGGTCTCAGGGCGATCAGTCCGGCCACCGAAAGCCGTCCCGAGCGTTTGCCGCTCACCGTCACCTGCGAAGTCACTGTGCGCCGGCCCGGCCCCGGGCGCGCCCGTCGGCATGCCAACCGTTCCGATGATTAGACACTCCCGGAGCGGCTGCCAATCGGGAGACTGAGCCGGCGTGAGAGTGGGATGCGCAACGCACAGGGCTCCCGTGCCGTTGAGTGAGTGTCTTTGAACTTCCGGACAGGGAGCGCGGGTTGAGAGCGGTGCCGTGCTCAATCAAGGAATTGGGACACAGCGGCCAGCCAAGTGTCCGGTTGATCGATATGAGCCATGTGCCCAGCTGCCTCCAGGATCTTGGCGCTGGCGGAGGGGATCATGTCGGCGGCCTGCTGGACGAAGAGGGCAGGGAAGGTCATGTCGTATCGGCCGTGCAGGAAGAGCGTGGGGATCGCAAGGGCTGTGAGACGGGGCACGGCGTGTTCGAGGACTGCTTGGGGCAGGATGCCGGCGCGCAAGGGCCTCAGCCACTCCGCTGAGAAGCGGACGGACTCCAAGCGGCGTAGGTAGGCGGGGAGAATCTCGTGGCACCAGAGGTTCGCCGGTGCGGCTGCGACGGCTGCCGCGCGGGTCAGTTCCGGTCCGACCAGGTGTGGGTTTGACCAGACGCGGGCTTGTGCTGTGCGGCGGTCCACCGCATCTGGCCAGTCATCGAAGGCGTCGGCGGGGACAGCCTTGACCGTGGTGGAGGCGAGGATGAGGCTACGTACCCGGTGGGGTGCTGCGAGGGCGAGTCGCTGGCCCAGGAGTCCGCCATAGGAGAAGCCGAGGACGTCGGCTTGGTCGACCCCGATGGTGTCCATGAGGACGATCAGGTCGTTGACGGCTGTGTCCGGGGTGTACTGGTCGTCGGACAGACCGCGGGTGGAGCCTCCGCATCCCCGCAGATCGGGCATGACGAGGCGGTGTGTTCCGGCAAGCTTGCTCAGAGGTTCTCGAAGATAGGTGTGGTCCCAATCGGGACCGCCGTGGATCACGAGCACGGTGCGGTGCGAAGGTCCTGTCGTCCGGGCGACGAACAGTTCGACGCACGGTTGCTGTGACACGGCGATGAGTTCCTCGGTGAACATGCCGCCAGTCTTCCAGCGCCCTCGCCGAGCATGACGCTTCGTCGGCTCAGCCGGTCGCCTTCGGCTTCCTTGCCCAACTGGGCGAGGGCTTCTTCCGGGTCAGCCTCTTGGTCATGAGAGTGATGCTGACCAGTTCAGGTGTCCTCGCTCCGGTGCGCAGGTTGAGCGGGGCGTCCTCGATCGCCGCCCACCGCTCAGCCGGATCAACAACCGATGCGAGAATGCGATGCACGGTGAACTGGGTAGATCCTGAAGGGCCGTCCGTTACTCCAGCACCGCATGGAATGCGCGCTCGCCGATGCCGCGCATCACTGGGTTGTCCGCCGAGTGCGACAGGAAGACCAGGGACAGGGCGAGCGCCCATCCGCGGGCCCGCTCCCAGGTCGCGTGGTCCGCGCGGCCGTACGCCTGTCGAAGGGCAGCACGCTGCTGCGCGGTGAACAGCATCCAGGCCACGGACAGGTCGGTGGCGGGATCGCCGGAGGTGATGTCGCCGAAGTCGATCACAGCGCTGATTCGGCCGTGGTCGACCAGGATGTTGGCCGGGTGCAGGTCTCCGTGCAGCCACACCGGCGGCCCGTTCCAAGCGGGTGCCGCGGCGGCCGTTTCCCAGATCTGCAGTGCGGTGGCGCGGTCGTCCGGGTCGACCTGTGCCAGCCCGGTCAGGACGCCCTTGGCGCGTCCGGCCAGGGGAATTCCTCGAACTGGGCTGACGGGCGCCTCCGGAGGGGCTGGTGCGTGCAGCGCGTCCAGGAAACCGCCGAGCGTCGTTGCGGCCGACCACGGGTCGTCGGGCTCTGATCGCGCCGCGATCCGGCCCGGGAAGAAGGGAACGACGCTCCAGGACCACGGGTACTGATCCGTCGGCTGCCCGACACGCACCGGCGCCGGCACAGGCAACGGCAGGCGGTCGGCCAACTCCGGCAACCACAGCTGTTCGTGCGCGACGAGCTCGGCGGCCAGAGCGCGCCGAGGCAACCGGACGAGGAACTCCTCACCGAGCCGACACACAAGGTTGTCCCAGCCGTTGGCCAGTACCTCGATCGGCAAGTCCGCCAGGTCGGGGTGCTGTTCGCCGAGCAGACGTCGCACCAAGTCGACAGAGACTGACACCTCCGCGGCAGGCATTCGGTGAACCGTCACAGCGAGAACTTTACGGCGCCGGCCCGGCGCGCTTGGCAACCAAAGCAGGAAAGGCCACGACGACCATCACCCCTGCTCTATCGTGAAAATCGGCATCGCCTTCTGCGACAACGGCCAACGGCCGGGCCCCCTCCGTTGCTTCCGAGGCAACCGCTTCTGCGGACCCTCTTCATGGCCGCGACATCTGTCGGCGCCCTCGCACAGCTCACCGGCCCTCTTCGCGTGCCCCGTGCCGGTCATCAGCGCTGCACAACCCCTACAGTCCCCCTTCGAGAGGTGGTCTCGCCCCGGCCCACGTCGGGCGAGAGTGAACTGTCCCGGCGCGTCCTCGTCCAGCCAGCCGCACTCCACTAGACGCTTCAGCTTGCCCCGGGTCTCCTCGATCTTCCCGGTCGTTGTCGGCAGACCGATCCGTGGCACGATCTGCTTGGCCTGCACCGGTCCCGGCTCGTCAGCGACGATCTCGACTCCCGGTAGACATCCGGCAGCACCGCCACGACCTGGCCCTCCCGCCACGGCGGCACCATCATCACCCCGACGCCGTGAGGCACCGACCCCTCGCTGGCTTCCGGAACAACCCCCGGCGCAACGTGCGGTTCGGCCTCCGCGGCTGACAGGTCCGCCAGCACCTGCGTGACGGTCTCCCGCGTGATCTCCAGTCGCGACAGATCCTCCCGCGCCTTGTCCAGCCGGATGGCCAACTCCACAGCCTCAGCCTGGAGTTCCTCCACACGGCGGCGAGCCGCAGCCTCCCGCGCCCGGAGCTCTTCCGTCAACGACGCCATGGTGCCCCACCTCCACTCCACAACGGCAGGAGGACCACGGCCCCACCACACAACAACTGGCTTCTTCCCAGCTCAGCCCGCAGGTTCAGGCCCGCTGCGCAGGACCGAGCCTCCTGATGACGTCGCGCATCTCCGCCTCGTCGGCCTCGTAAACCGTCTCACCCATGCGCGGATCCCGGGCGTGAAGCGTATGGATCAGCGGTCCGTAGGGTGTCCCCAGACTGACCAGAGAAGCCGAAGGGCCGTGGACTGCCCGCTCGGTACCCGGCTGGGCGGTCAGGTCGATGCGGCTGACAACCCCCGGGGTGACCCAGACCGTCGCCTGCTCCAGACGCGCCAGAATCTGCAGGTGGAAGTGCCCGCACAAAATGAGCTGGACATCTGTCCCGCGGATCGTCTCGGCCAACTCCGCGGAGTTCTCAAGTCCCAGCGCCTGCTGGACCTCGACATCCAGGGCGACCGGCGGATGATGGAAAGCCAGCACGGTGCCCGACGGGGCAGGCTCGGCCAGCAGTCCGCGTAGCCACTCGAGCTGACCGCTGTCCAGGCGGCCGTAGCCCTTGCCCGGAACGAGCGTGTCCAACGTGATCAACCGCCAACCGCCTACGGTGCTTACCGCAGCCCGCTCACCTGCCGCCCCCTCGTACGCAGCCTCGGGCTGCCTGTGGCCACTGCCGAGCACCTCACGGAACGCGCGGCGGTCGTCGTGGTTCCCCGTTGTGTAAAAGGCCGCCGCCCCGCGGCGTCCGGCGTAGGCGGACACGAGCTCGCCGGCCCGCGTGTACGCCTCGCGGGAACCGTCATCGGCAACGTCACCGGTGATGACCACCGCGTCGAGGTCGTCCAGGTACTGGAGTTCGTCCAGCAGAAGACGCAGTGCCGCCGTGCCGTCGGCCCCGTCGGCATCTGGGATGCCTGCCGCGTCGAGATGAGTGTCAGAGAGATGCAAGATCCGCATCGTCCGAACCTAGCCTCCGCCACCGCGTCGGGCCAGGCCCTCCTTCAGCCTCAAAGCGTGATCCCCACCATCACCTCAGAGGATCCGCACCCATCGAGAACTCCTGTCTGCCGGGCACCCTCCCAGCTCGCCAAGGCATCCCGGGTACGGCAGCAGGAACGCCGTCTGTGCACTGCTCCGGGAGAATGGCGGGTTGCCGCGGACGTCTTGGCCCTCTCCAGTTCACCCACGAGGTTGGCGGCGTCGGCGATCAGGTGAGGCCGTAGGCCGCCCGGGTGAGCGAGGGTTCCGGCTTTCGGTGCCCGGGGATTTGGGCCCTCTAGCGTGCGGGCCATGGAATCCACCCCGATGCCCGAGCCGCTGCGGCGGGCGATTCGGCGATTCACGAGCTGGTCTCCGAGGCGGTCCTGAACTGTCAGGAGGTGCTGCGGTGCACCGAGCCCGACCAGGCGCGCAACTGGAAGCGGATGACGCTGTACCGGACCACGGACGCGGCCGACACCCTGAACATGGCCGCTCTGCTGATCGCCGCGTACTGCCAGCGCATCGAGACGCCCATGGACACGCTCGCGTCCTACCTCCAAGTCCGCCAGCAGCAAGACCGGGCTGCCGGGCCACGGAAATCCGACCACCACGAACTGGCCGGACTGTTGGGCGATCCGCCTCCCGCCGACGACGCCGACGGACTGCGGTATGCGTGGGGCAAGCGCCATGCCGAGAACGCACTGATTCGCGAGGACGACCCGCAAAAGCTCCTCACCGAGGCGTGCCTGCATGGGCTGCGCGCGCGGCTGTGCGGCGACGTCGACTCCCTCGACGGCTACCTGCCCCCGCACATCGCACAGATCGCTTGCAAGGTCGCGGACGCGCTGGAGGAACCGCTGCCGGCAGCGGCGTAACGCCGCCCCTCGCGCCGTCGTTGAACAGCGCGCTCCATATGGGCCGGGCCCCGGGGGATTGTGTGGTTGGTCTCCCGGGACCCGCAGCGTGACGACAGCAGGTCAGGACGCGTCGGCGGCCCACTGCGTGACCGGCCGAGCAGCAGGCGAGGATCCGTGCGCCAGCCCTCTTGCCGCATCCGCGCGGTCCGCTGAACAGGTCACGTGATCGACCCGGTTGCTCTGCGGCGCCTGCTGCGGCGTCGTGCCATGCGCCTGCCCAGTGGCCTCAGCGAACGACTCCGGCCGACAGCCGCGGCACGGCGCGAGAGACGACACACGTACACGCACCCGTGGCCGCTCACCGCCACGGCTTCGGCCAATCAGCCGCAGCTTCAGGCCAAAGAAATCTGAACGTTCCCGCACAGCCTTCCCACGGAAAACAAACACCTCTCACCATGTACTTGAATGCTAAACAAGCACGGCTGTCACTCACACCCCTGCCACAGCCCACAACTCCTACGCCCCCCACGCAAGGGACACTCAATGCCCCTCCTTTTCCTTCGCCACGGCGAGTCCCAGGCGAACGAACAGAACCGGTTCGCCGGGCGCCTGAACACCCCGCTCACCGCCCTCGGCAGCCGCCAGGCCGACCAGGCAGCCGAGCGGGTCGCCGCGCTCGCCGCGAGCGGCGTACGCATCGACGAAGTGCACATGTCCACGCTCCAACGCGCCCGCCAGACAGCGTGGACCATCATCGATCGGCTCCCACAACCTCCGGACCGGATCACCGTCGATGAAGCACTGACCGAGCGCGACTTCGGCGTCTACAGCGGCCGCAACAAAAGCCTGGTGAAGAAGACGATCGGCTTCGCCGGCTACACCGAGGCCTTCCATTCCCCGACCGGCCGCCCGCCAGGCGGCGAGAGCTGGCGGGAGATGTACGACCGGGTCGCCGCGTACTACGAGGACGTCCTGTTGCCCGCCTCCCGCGCGGGACGCACTGTTCTGGTCGTCGCCCACAAGTACGTCGTCGAGATGTTCGCCCTGGTCGTCGCGGACGCGAGCCCGGACACGTACCGCGACTTCAAGATCCCCAACGCGCGCCCGCTCTCCGAGCAGGACCTGCTCCGCGCGGTTGCCGCCCCCGCTGCGGCAGGGCTCGTCAACGACCTGGGCGAGATCGTGGAGATCCGCCTCCCCCTGCTGGTGGCCACAGCCGCCGCGATGGGCGTGGCGGTCCAGCTCGCGCTCGGCATCCAGGTTCCGGCCACAGTCTTCACCACCGCTCTTACCGCCCTCCTGGCCGTCGGCTCCTTCTTCGCCATGCTGCGCGTGGACCCACCCACTTTGCGCCGCCCCCTGAGCAGCCTCCGCGCGGCCTGGCCCCTGCTGCTCCCCCGTCTTGCACTGGGCCTGGTCCTCATCTGGGCCGGACACTCGCTCCCGTTGGAATTGGCAGGTCTGTTTCTGCTCCTCCCACCCGCGCTGATAGCCCCGACCCTCTCACTGCTCTGGGGAGGCGACTACTTCTTCGCCGTACGCCACACAGTGGCCGCCTCGCTCGCCCTCCCCGCGCTCCTGCTCACCGGCCTTGCCCTCCCCCTCTCCCTCCCAGGCACCGCCCCGACCCTCACCCTGGGCAGGCTCGAACCGGCCCTCCTCGCCTACGCGGCCGTCCTGCTCGCCGCCCTTGTACTGCCCGGGGTGGGAGCGCAGGCCCTGCGCCGGCGCGACCCGATCCGGGCGGGCGCCCTCAGCACCAACTGGAACTGGCTCGGCGGCCTGGCCCTGGTCCCCGTGGCCGGCCTCGCCACCTTCGCCCTCACCCCGCCGACCGGTCTGACCGCCCACACGGCCATCCGACTCCTGCTGGTGATGTCCGCCGCAGCGGCGGCCCTGACCGCCCTGCGCCTCCTGACGACGCTGTTCCTGCACCTGCGCCCCCACCGCACCGGCCTCGGCCGGGACCTCTTCATCACACAGAACACCCCGAACGTCTTCCTGTGGTTGGCGATGACCGCCGTCCTGGCCCCCACCACGGGCCACCGCCCCTCGGTGATCGGCCTCGGCGTCGCGCTCGTCTTCTTCTTCGCGGTCTACACCGACGAACGGATCTTCCTTCACGCCCACCGCCACGACCTGACCCGGAGCGTCCCCGAAGCCCCCGAAACGCGGAAGACCCGCACCATTCCCGGCCTGTTGACACCAGGCAAGTAATCGGAGACCTCGACATGGAGCACTGAGATCTTTCATCCTGAAGTCGCAGGTCGCAGTTCTGGTGTGAGTGGGTCTGTACGGTTATCGGTGTAACTCCCGATCATGGAAGTAGCACCTGATGAGCGACGTGACTGCCTCGGTTGAGGCGGTTGAAGAGGTCCGACCGGTCGAGCTGGCGGCGGACCTGTTGGACGACCAGTTGATCGGGCAGTTGGTCGACCGGGCCCGTGCGAGCGGGCTCCAGCTGACCGGCGAGGGCGGGCTGTTGCAGCAGCTGACCAAGCGTGTGCTGGAGTCCGCCCCGGAGGGCGAGATCACCGACCACCTCGGCTACGAGAAGCACGACCAGGCCGGCGCAGGCAGCGGCCACAGCCGAAACGGTGTCCGTTCCAAGAACGGTGGTCACGGATGTCGGCCCGGTCGAGATCGCCGTCCCGCGAGACCGGGAGGGCAGCTTCGAGCCGCAGATCGTCAAGAAGCGCCGGCGCAGGCTGACCGGTGTCGACGAGACATCTCATGTCGTCGGTGGGTCAAGTCGAGTCGCGAACGATCACGAGGCTGGGCCGCTCGTGCCTCCCGCACGGTCGGGTGGTCGAGAGAGGCGGTAGCGTCCTCGGCATGCCGGACGGCCTTGACGTGTCGGTGGTGCTGCGAGGCGGGGTGCAAACTCGCTCGCAAGCGTGGGACTTCGTGCGCTGGTATGCCGACGCATGGATGGGTTGCCCCCTGCAGTTGGAAGCCGGGTGTGTCGACGACGAGTTGGCGGCTGCGGAGGCTGATCTGGGATTCGAGCTTCCGGCTGCCCTGCGTGAGGGTTTTGAACTCTTCGGTCGACGGGACGACCTGACCCGACAGCAGGGCCCTCTGGTCCGGCCGACTGAGTTCTACGTCGATGACGCCTTGAACGGTGTTCTGATCTTCCGGCGTGAGAACCAGGACTGCGCGTACTGGGGGATTCCGCTGGACGAGATCGAGCAGGAGGATCCGCCGGTGGTGGTGGAATCACGCGAGGGTTGGATTCCCTTCCTCGATCGGATGTCCTTGGCCTGGGTGGAACTCGTGCTGAGTGAGTCGCTCTTGGGGGCGGACAGCCTCTACGACGCCTGCGAGCTCCCGGACGCGCTGGTGCCGAGCCTTTACGCCCGTTATGCGCGGGTGGACCTGCCTGACCATCCGATGTGGGCGGGCAAGGACGACTCGCCGGTGCATTGGTACGCGGCTCCGGGTCGGTTGATGCGCCGGGACGGCATCGAGGACCAGTCCTGGATTCACGTGCGTGGACGCACGCCTGCCGATCTCGAAACCATTCGTGCTGAGCTCCCTGGGTCGTGGGTCTGCTGACCGCGCGCTCGTCAACGACGCGAGCCGGTGCGTCGTGCAGGTCGAACGGGTCGCTATGCCGCCAGCGCGAGGGAGCGTCCGAAAGCGCGCTCGGGGTCGTAAGGCGTGCGCGCTTGCAGGCAGTGCTAGAGGCAGCCCAGGAGCTTGTTGAACAGGTTCCGGAGGGCTGCGGTGTGTCGTTCACCGGTGTCCCGGCGGCGGTCGTAGTGGGTACGTGGCTCTGCCGATCGCAGGGCAGCGAAGGCCCACATGTAGCCGACGGCGGTCAGACGCCGGTTCTTGAGGTGCGAGCGACCACGACGCGGCTACGGCCTGAAACGCGCGTCACTGGTGCGGCGCCGGCGTAGGCCTTGAGGGCCTTGGCATTGGTGAAGCGCGTGCGGTCGTCGCCGATCTCGGCCAGCACCCGCGCACCGGACATGACGGACAGGCCGGGCAGGCTGGTGATGATCTGCTGCAGGAGGGCCGTGGTCCGGTGGCCCATGGCCTGCTCGACCAGTGGCAGCTGCCGCATCTGCTCCGAACGGAAGACCTCCCGCAGGCGTTCGACCTCGTCGTCGAGCGAGCGGCGTAAGCGGCCGGCCCGGTTCAGCAGCGCGCGGAGCTGGCTTCGGGTGAGCTTGGCAGCGGCGGCCGGCGTCGGCGCCGCGGCCAGCACGGCACGGGCGTGAGCGGAGTCCAGGCCGAGCTTGCCGCTGCCGTGGAAGGCCATGGGCGCGGCAGGGTAGTACTCGCGCAGGTGGGAGCGGAGTCGGTTGACCAGCTGTCCCTTGTCCCAGATCGCGTCCTGGTGGGCGCGGGCGAGCACGGCGATGGCCTGGCCGAGTTCGCTGTCGGTGCGCAGGATGTTGGCCAGGACGCGGGCGTCGGCGGCGTCAGACTTCGCGCGGGAGACGCTGCCGCGGTCCCGGTAGCGGGCCGGGGCCAGCGGGTTGATCGCATAGACCTTGCGGCCGGTGGTGCGCAGGCAGGCGACCAGCAGGCCCCTGGGCGTCTCGATGGCCACGGGGATCGGATCCTCGGGGCAGTCGCCGTGGCGGGCCAGCAGTTCCAGCAGGGCATGGAAGCCTGCACTGTCGTCGATGATCCGCAGTTTGGCCACCTGGTCGCCGGCCCCGTCGACCAGGGCTATGTCGTGATGGTTCTCCGCCCAGTCGATGCCGCAGAACATCCTGGTCAACGTTCCCTCTCTCCTCGCTCGTCGGCGCGTGTGTGCGAGTCTGTGCGGAGCACGCGGCGCTCTAATAGAAGTGCTCGGGGCACGCCATCTCGTGAGCCGTTCGTGTCTCCAGCGACCGGCAGGGACCTCGGGCCCGATCGAGCCTGCAATTCATCCGGAGGCAGCGCGGGTTGACGAGGCGGCGCGGCGCTGGGCAAGGAAGATGGGGTTCGGGACAGGTACGCGACATGACAAAAGTGACTACGGCCAGATGGTGTGTCGCTGGGCTCCTGCTGGGGACCGGGAACTGCTCGATCTGGCAACGCGCCACGCGTACGTGACCTTCGCACTGGATGACCTGCTCTTCGACAGCGGGCCACTCTGCAGGAGCCCTGACCAAGTGTCCTTGCTGGTCGGTCGGCTGGTCCGTTCCTTGGCGTCGCCCGAGGCAGAGCCTCTGCCCAGCGGCTTGTCCGCGCTCGACCGTGCGGTCGCCGCGCAACGCGAGTGTTCAGCGGAGATCAGAGCCAAGTGCCAGCCGGACACGGTGCGGAGATGGATCGACTCGATGGTCGAATGGTATGCGGGTGCACTGTCGGTGGTGGCGCACCGGCAGATGGGCAAGGTGCTGGGCTTCCGGGACTATCTGAACCTCGGCTATATGGACCGGGCCATCCGCTACTGCGTGGTGGTGATCCAGATCGCGGAAGGGACAGTGCTGCCGAACGCCGAGTTGGAGTCGCCGCTGGTGCGGGCAGTGACGGAGGCCGCGTATCTGCTGGTGACCGTGGACAGCGATCTGTACTCCTACAAGAAGGAGGCCCTGGAGGGGACGCTGGAGATGAACGTTGTCTCGGCTCTGATGCAGGAGGGACACTCAGCCGGGCACGCTGTGAGGAAAGCGTTCGCGCTACGGAACACGGTGATGGGGCTCTTCATGCAGTTGATCCGACAGGCGCGTGCAGATGCGAGCGCTGAACTGTCGCGATACCTCGATCAACTGGAGCACCTGGTGCGAGGAAACCTGGACTGGGGGCTCCGAGCGCCTCGGTATGACGTGCAAGGAGACGCCGTGCCGTTTCGGGTAGTTGCTGCCGCGCCGCCAGATCCCTTGGTGCCGTCGGCATTACCGGAGCTCGCATGGTGGTGGAAACTGATCGCCTGACCTGCAACGAGGACCAGTGATCCTCGACGGCCTGGACCAAGGCAGTTGAGGATGCCGTCCCGCACTGACCCGTTACACCGGCCCGTGGCGGCCGAGACCCTCGGGCCTGGCCGGACCGCTCTGCTCGATCGGCTTCACCGCGATCTGTTCGCGCTCGACGGCGAGTTGCCGCATCGAGTCTTGCGCCCTGCAGTTCGGCGGCCACGACGGTGCCCCTCTGGCGGACTCGCCTTTACCGACTCGGCACACTCACTGCGCCGGAACCGCCGCACCCGGAAGGCGGGGCCGGGGCACGGGCGAGAAGGACCACGAGCACACGCTGGCTCCTGAGCCGACACACGTGTCACGGACAAGGACTTCACCTTCTGGAAGACCCCGCGCGGCGTTCCGCTATCCACGGCTGGCTCGACGTCGATGGTCTGCAGCATGATCTGGGTGGATCCCGTCTACACCCCGGCCCATCTTCGCGGCCGCGGCTACGCGGGTGCCGTGAACGGTCGAGGTGAGCAGGGCCGCGCTGGCCGCCGGCGCGACGGACGTTGTCCTGTTCGCGGACCCGACCAACCCCACCAGCAACGCGCTCTATCAGCGCATCGGATACCTCCACGTCACTGACTTCACCGGGTACAGGTTCTCCGCCGCCGAACCAGGGACAGGTCAAGTCTCAAGGCGAAGATGGCACGACGGCTTACCCGATGATATGCCGCGAATCTGAGATGGCAGACAGGTGACACGGCGTGAGAAAGCCTGAGAAATCCCAGGTCAACGCGTCGCCGCATGAAACCCGAGGTGAGAACCTAAACTTCTGATGCAGGGTCTCAAATCTCGTGTCGGAATCTCACGGTCGATGTCGGATCTAAGTCGGATCCGACACTGAGCTGAGATCGCAATGTCCCGTCTCCCTGTATCTGGCGGATTCCCCCTCGGTCTCATCCGAGTTGTCGGATTCTCGACCGGGCTCGGCCGGCAGAACCGGCTTTCTCCCGTCTCGCCGGGCCGGCCGCCGGCATGCGCGACGCGACGCGGCGCGCCGCGTCACTGCGGCGAGGGTGGCGGCACCTGTGGCCATCTGAGACCACGGCCCCGAGGCGACCGGATTCCCGCGCGGCTTTGACGCGTGTCTTCAGTGCACCAGGAGTTCGATGGCGACCTTCATGCGTTCGAGGTAGAACTCCCGCGATGTGGCCTGATGCTTGAGGCCGATCGACGTGCTGATCATCGTCTGTGCGACGAGAGCGGCCGTCTCCTGTCCTGACTCGACGGCGATCGCGTCTGTGATCAGCTCCTCGAAACGCTGCGGTGTGCTCTCCGTGATCTCGCCGAGGAGATCGGGGTTGTCCTCGACGACCACCGCAACATCGCGCGTCAGCGGGCCGACGTAGCGGCCCGCCCACCGGTCGAAGGCTTCGACCAGGCGCTGCAGAAGAGGGCGGTCGACGTCGGCCAGGACGTGTTCGACCGCTGCGATGTCGCGCTCCAAGGCCTGGGTGACAGCGGCACGGAACAGAGCCTCCTTGGAGGAGAAGAGGAAGTAGAGCCCGGGGCGGGAGATGTGTGCCGCCCGCGCCACTTCCTCCATCGAGGTCTTCCGGTAGCCGAATCGCGCGAACGTGGCCAGAGCGGAGTCCAGGACCGTGGTCCGACGGTCGGTATCGGTGTTTGACGACGACAGGGGGCCGGCCTGGGGGCTGCTCATGGCACGAGCATAGGATCGGAAATCCAGCTATACAAGTTCAGTCCAGTATGTATAGCCTCGCTGTCATGACGGCTGGCCAACCCCTCTCCACCTCCTTCACCGCCTCCAGCACAGCGGATGAGGTGGCGCGGGGCGTTGACCTGACCGGCATCCGCGCGATCGTGACGGGAGCTTCCTCCGGAATCGGGATCGAGACGGCCCGCGCGTTGACCGCAGCTGGGGCGCAGGTGACGCTCGCCGTGCGGAACACGGCTGCGGGTGACGCCGTCGCTGGATCGATCGAGAGCTCGACCGGAGCGGTCCGCCCCCGAGTCGTCCGGCTGGACCTGACCGACAGAGCCACCGTCACCTCATTCGTCGCCGCGTGGAGTGGTCCGCTTCACCTGTTGGTGAACAACGCGGGCGTGGTCACCGGCGGCCTCGAACGAACTTGCGAGGGCTGGGAGTTGCAGTTCGCGACAAACCATCTGGGTCACCTCGCACTCGCCATCGGCCTGCACGACGCCCTGGCCCTCGGAGCGTCCGACTGTGGCGGGGCACGGATCGTCTCGGTCAGTTCGACGGCGCACATGCGTTCCGGCATCGACTTCGACGACCTCCACTTCGAGCGGCGCAGCTATGACCCGCAGATTGCCTACGCCCAGTCGAAGACGGCGAACTCCCTGTTCGCCGTTGAGGCGACCCGACTGTGGGCGTCCGACGGCATCGTCGCCAATGCAGTGAACCCGGGCGGTGTCGCGACGGGGCTGCAGCGGAATTTCACCGCTCGGCAGAAGCAGTCGCTCGATGCGGCCGAGGCCGCCGGCGTCTTCAGGTACAAAACGGTCCAGCAGGGAGCCGCCACCACCATGGTCGCGGCCGTTGCCCCACAGTTCGCCCACTCCGGAGGCCACTACCTCGATGATTCGCAGGTGGCCTATACCGTGCCGAACGACGCCGACCTCGCGCAACATCCGCACGGTGTCAAGCAATGGGCGCTCGATCCCGGTGCCGCCGAGCGCCTCTGGGCGGTCTCGACCGACCTGCTCCGCGTCTGACTTCTCGACACCACCACACTCCCACGTCCGATCTTCCCCGGCATCGAGGAGTCGGCCGCCCCCGGATTCCGCAGAAGCCAGATGCACTGAGAATCCCGAACCGACTGTTCTCACTCGACCTGGCAACACCGCAGCTCGGCACAAGATCCACAGACAAGCTCGACGCGACAGGACACCCATGCTGCCGCCCGGCAGCCTTGCCTATCGGTCCGCGGCTCCTTTCTGGTTCAGGGCCCGTGTCAGTTCGCGGTTGGCCGCGCGGGCAGCCTCCAACTCCGCGTCCAGTTCCTCCAGGCGCGCCGGCAGCTCGGTGTTCGCCTGCTCTAGGCGGGAGACTCGACGCTGAAGCTCTTCCTGGTCGGCGGGGCACCGAGTCCCGATTCCCGCCACGCCGGCCGCCAGCGATGACATCAACGACATCAAGGCCGCCATCGAATTCATGACCTGGCTGGACGAGAACGAGACCGCTCTGAAGGACACCACTCAGAGCGACCTGGACCGCTGGCTCGTCGACCGCCTCGCCCTGCACCGGACGACCGTCACCTTCATCCAGTGGGCGGTGGCCCGACGCCTCACCGGCAAGCTCGCCATCGCCCGGCCGAACAGGAAGAACTCTTCCGACTTCCTGGACGAACAAGACCTCCAGGACCAGCTCAGGCGCTGCCTCAACGACGGCACCATGCCCCGGGAAGCCCGCATCATCGGAGCCATGAATCAGGCTTTATGCCCTCCCCGTTTCCCGCATCTTCGCGCTGACATGTCCTCAGTCACCCAAATCGGGATTATCACTAATACATGACCGGGCTGCCCTGTGGAGCCTCCCAGGGGCCGGACCACCCAGCCCGGCCTACAGGATCGTCAATGTCGTCACTCCGGTCGCGCCAGTCGCGCCGCCCGCCAGGCACTGCAGCGCGCTCAGCTGGGGCACCGGAATGACCTGGAGCAGCTTTTGACCGTGGAAGCGGCCGTGGGTGACGGTGCCGGTGACTGGGGTGACCACTTGACCCGCCACGGCTGTGCTGCTGCCGCTGATGTCGGCGGTGCTGGAGTCGTCCGTGTTCCAGACATAGGTCCGGCGGGCCCGGAAGCCTTCGAGAAGGTTGTTGCAGCCCGTGAAGAGCGTGAACTCCTCGTGGTAGCTGCCGCTGCGCACCGCGCCATTGCCCCCGGCACAAGAGGTGAGGCGCCCGTCAATCGTGACGTGCACGGGTCGCGCCTGGAGGGTGAGCCCCGGGGAGTAGCCGACGGATTCAGTTCCCTCACACTGCAGCAGCCCTGAGCCTTGGGGGTGAGCGGACGCCGGAACCACAGGCGCGGCCACGCCGAACACCACGGTGGCCGCCAGAACGACTGCACGCAGCCGCTTCTTACCCGCCGTCACGGAGGATCTCTTCACATTGAGGACCATGGGGCACACCGTGCCCAGCTTGCACGGTCCGGAGACCGGCGCACGGGAGCATTCGACGGGTGCGCGGGCTGGGGAAGCGCGCACGAGTCGCTTCGCACGCGCCTACCCGCACCGATCGTCTCGCGCATAGCCTCGTGCCGCCCCTTGACCACCATCCTCAGGGCCCTGCGCCGGAGTGAGTTGGAGAGAGAATGCACACCCTGGAGAGCGCCACGCTGACCGTGCCGGGGGCTCGGCTGTACTTCGAAGTGCGCGGCACCGGATCACCGTTGCTGCTCATCCCGGGTGGCGCCTCCGACGCCGAGGTCTTCCGCGATCTGGCCGACGAGCTCGCGGCATGCCACCGCGTGGTCACCTACGACCCACGCGGCATCTCCCGCAGCCGCCTGGACGGGCCGCCGCCCGTACCATGGCTCGACGTCCAGACCGACGACGCCGCACGTCTGCTCGACCACCTCGCCCGCAACGGTGAGACTCCGCAGGTGTTCGGCAGTTGCGCCGGCGGGCTCATCGCCCTGGAACTCATGGTCCGCGATCCGGAACGGGTCCGGCTGGCCGTCGTCCACGAGCCTCCCGCCGTGGGACTGTTGCCGGACGCGCCACGGCACGCCGCCTTCTTCGACGAGGTGTACACGACGTTTTGCCGGGACGGCGTCCCAGCGGCCTTGGACAGGTTCCGGGCCCTCTTCGGCGGCCGGCCCGCCCCGAAGCTCCGCGAAGCGGCCGACAACAGCGAGTTCTTCCTCTCTCACGTGATGCTGCCCTCCTCGCGCTGCGTGCCCGACCTCACCGCGCTGGCGGCCGTGGCGGACCGCATCGTCATGGCCGGCGGCCGGGAATCGCGCACCTACGACGTGCACCAGCCGGCAGCCTTCCTCGCGCAGCAACTCGGCCGGGAACTGGTCGAGTTCCCCGGCGGGCACGTCGGCTACGCCAAACACCCCGCCGCGTTCGCGCGGCAACTCGCGGGGATCCTGGTTACCCCACGGCCCGCGGCCTGCTGACGCGCCATGCGCATCCTGATGGGAGCCCAGAACTGCGGCTTCGGCCCGGCCTCCGTGCTCGTCGCCGTCTCCCGGCAGCTCCGCGGACACGAGCGAGTATTCGTAGGCGACAGCGTCGCGGCAGCGTTCGCCCGCCACAACGCCAGCGCCTTCGACGCCGTCCACGAACTCAGCGAGCCGTCCGGGAACGGATCCGTACTCCTGGACCGTCTGCTCGCCGACAGCGACCACGTCGTCTCCGCCATGGACGCCGACCTCGTCCTGCGCGCGGTCGTAGCAGGCCGGCCGGTGGTCCTGGTGGACTGCCTGTTCAGCTTCTGGCAGCACCGCACCCCCCTGACACGGATCCACGAGCTGTGCGCGACCCTTCCCCGCACCTCCTTCCCCGCGGCCCGCCGCCACCTGTCCCGCCTCTCGCCACACGAACGCGTCCTCGCCGCCCACCTGCTGGCCGACCACAGCGTGATCCAGAACTTCCCCGGCGTCTTCCGGCGCATGGCCGAGTTCACCAATGCCGGCACGGACCGCACGATGCTGCTGACCGGCCCACTGGTCGACCTGGACGGCCTGGCGAAGGCGCCAGCAGGTGAACGGGCGGCCGGCGGACCGGACTACGACCTGCTGATCAACACCGGCGGCTTCAAGAACTTCCTCCTCGACTTCGAGGTCAACAACGACTACCTCCGGCTCATCGACCGCTGGATCCCGGATCTGCTCACCGACTGGCCCCGGTTCACCCGCGTCCTGGTCTGCGGCGGCCCGTACGCCGGACCCCGCGCCAGCAGCCAACGGACTTCCGCACGACGTGTCGACCGCCGTTTCGTCCCTCAGCGCGAGCTGCTGCGGCAGGTGGCGAGAACCCCGCACTCCCTGCTAGCTCCCGGCCTGTCGGCGCTCCACGAAACCACGCTCCTGGGCCAGTTGCCTCTGGCACTGCCCGACCAGCACTACGCGCACACGTTCACCATCCGCAACCTCGCGGACACTCTCTTCGGACGCCTGGCGGCCCGGTTCGCGGACGTTCTGCCCGGCCACGAACTGCCCGAGGACGACTACTCCGGCACCCAGGCCCTCGTGGCCGTCGCGGGCAAGATCCTGGAGAACGACGACCTGTACGCGCGGTTCCGCAGCACCTTCAACGAACGCATCGAGCGATACCTCTTCCTCCCACCAGAACAGCGGCGCGCAGGAGTCGCGGAACTGCGCCACCTCCTCGACGGCCCTCCGGCACCCTCCGTGATCGCCTCGCTCCTTACGGCCCAGTGACCTGGGCGACAGCACCCCCAGACCAGTCTTCAGGGCCCGTGCCGGGGAAGAAACGTGGACGCGTTCCGTCCCCGGCGCGGCACGCAGGGCGGTCAACTGCCCGATCAACTGGCCGCCCAACAGGCCCGCCGCCAGCTCGACCGGTCGGACCTCTTCAACCGCCTCAACCGAGGCAGTCACGTCGCTCATCAGGTGCTACTCCATGATCGGGAGTTACACCGATAACCGCACAGACCCGGCAACGGGCGACCTGACGAACCGTGGACAAGCAGCGCGAGCTACCTTGCGGCTGGGGTCGGAGGTAGGACTAGGGGCCATGCGTGCTGCCTGGCGACGTAGATCGGGTAGCGATTGCGCTCGGGGTTAGAGCAACCGGGTGGGCATCCCAACGCCAACCACAATCCCCTCCAGACAATCTGTAAAATCCCAGGTCAGCGCATGCGCCACTGCGCAGATCCACTGGCCAACGACACCGCCGTTCGTTTCGATCACGCGCTGGGAGGTGGTGCCTTGCGCGAGGTCGGGGCACGGACCGTTACGAGTGCAGTTCCAGGGTGATGCACGGGCTCCCGATCCTACGAGTGACCGAAAACGACCCACCAACAACGTAAGGATCAGCCTCAGGATCAAAACCAGGAGACCTACGTTGCATGGCGTCAGCGCTGACCCTTGGTGATCAAGCTGAGGCTTGGTCGGTTCACTCGATCGAGTCAACCGGATCCCGACCCGGCTCGTATCACCCAGCGGGCATGGGAGCGTCCTGTCGGCCCGAGGCATTGAGTGGGGGGTTTTGGTGCTGGTACGACGGTGGTTGGACGTGGCCGGGGTCTTTGATCCGGCGTTGAGGGCGGCTTACAGCGTCGCATGCCGCAGGGCTCTGAGCGATCGTGCCGGCGTTACCTGGCTGGGGATTCTGTCAGTACCGTCACGCGCGCGTCCCTTGACTGCAGCCGCGGCAATGGTGATCTTGGAGGCTGACGCCCGGGCGGACGAAGGGCCCCACGAGCAGCGTCTTCAGCGTTTCGAAGAGTGGGTCGGCGCCTGGTATGCCGCGCTGGACTCCGGTTCCAGTGCCGATCCCATTCTGCACGCGGCGGCGCACGCGCACCGCGTCGCTCCTGTAAAGCCGACGCGGGCGCTGATGGATCAGGCCTTCGCGGCCGCGCGCAGCGATCTTGATTTTCGTGAGTTCCCCACCTATGCCGACTGGCAGGTTTATGCCTCCGGCAGTGCCGGCGCGGCGATGCTGTGGACGCTGTCCATGCGGGGAGAGTACGGCGAGAGCGGCGAACGCATCATCCGGGAATACGGGTACATGGCTCAGCTGGTGGATTGCCTGGCCGATGTGTCCGAGGATGCGAGGGAGGGCCGGCTGTATCTGCCGCTTGAGGATCTCGACCGGTTCGGTGTCCGCAGGGAGGATCTGGAGGCCGGACGCTGGACGTCGGCCACGGCCGACCTGGTCGCCTTCGAAGTAGCGCGCATCACCGGCCGCATGCCGGCCGTGCTGGAGATGGCACGCGCTCATCCATGGCTGTATCCGTTCTGCTCGGCCCTGGACGAGTACATCCGCCCCTTGTGCGCGGCCGTGTTGGAAGCGGGGCCTTCCCTGCTGCGTCGAGTGGCCGTTCCGCCGATGGGACCGATGGTCCGGGGAGGGATGAGTTTGTGGCGCTCCGCCCACGTGACCTCCCGGTGAATGAGATGACGTTGAGCAAAGTTCTGGGAGGGAACTCATGACCACGACGAAGGGGCCCTACACCGCGGATGGGGTGCAGTCCGCAGAGGATGAGAGGGCGGTCAATGAGCTGGTGGAAGGTGAACTTCGGCGGTGGGCGGGCGCCGAGGAGGATCTGATGGGGGTGGCCTGCCGCGACGCGCTGTTTCCGTCGGGCAAGCTACTGCGGCCGCGGTTGTGTCTGTGGTCGGCGGCCGCCGTGGGCGGCAGCATGGAGCAGGCCCTGGCCTTCGCCTCGGGCCTGGAGTGCATGCACGTGGCGACGCTGATGCACGACGACGTCGTCGACCGTGCCCCCGAGCGTCGCGGGCGGGCCTCCTCGGCCGAGCACTTCGGGATCAGCGTGGCTCTCATGGCCGGCGACGGGCTGGCCTCCACCGCCTATGAGGCCATGCTCGCGTCCACGGAGGCAGGCGTGCCGGCCGCCCGTGCCGTGCAGGCGACTCGCGTGGTGGCAGCCGCGGTCAAGCGCACAGTGGCCGCCATCGGCGAGGAGACCCTGGTACGAGAGGACCTCGGCTGCACGCTGGAGAAGGTTCTGGAGATCATCCGCGGCAAAACTGCCGCGTTGTTCGGCGCAGCGTGTCAGGCCGGAGCGATTCTGGCCGACGCACCCGCTGCCCACGAGGCGGCGCTTGGCGCCTACGGTGAGGAACTGGGCATGGCGTTCCAGATCCGTGATGACCTTCTTCCCTACGTCGGCGCCGCCGAGTCGGGGGGCTTGACTGATGTGGCCAACCGGCAGCCGACCGTGCCGGTCCTCCTGGCCCGGGACGCCACCAGCGCGGAGGACTTGGACAGGCTTCAGGAGCTGTTCTGTGACGACTCCGACGCCGTCACCGCCCACCGCCTGCTGGCTCAGATCCTCGCCCGCGGCGAGGCTGTCGATCAGGCCGCCGAGATGGCTCGCGGGTACGCGGTCAAGGCCCGCGAAGCGCTGGCCGCACTTCCCCCATCGCAGGCCCGGGATCTGCTGGAAGCGCTGACCATCACGGTCGTCGACCGTGTCAGGTGAGTGATGAAGGTCCGGGGTCTGCGGCACGCCTACGGCCGGCGGCAGGTGCTGCGCGGTATCGACCTGGACCTCGCACCGGGAGTGCTGGTCGGCATCGTCGGAGAGAACGGAGCCGGCAAGTCCACCCTGCTCAAGATTCTCTCTGGCGAGCTGTGCCCGGATGCCGGAACAGCGTTCCACCAGGGACGCTTCGGTTACTGCCCGCAGGACGTCGCCCTCAACGACGCCCTGACCGTCCGCCAGCACCTGAAGTTCTTCCAGGCCGCGTATGGCCTGACAGACCTTCAGCGCGCCGAGGAGATCATGGATGAGCTGCGCTTTGCCGAGTACGCCGACGTGCGCGCTGGAGTGCTCAGTGGCGGCACCCGGCAGAAGCTCAACCTGACGCTCGCGCTCATGCACGACCCGCAGGTCCTGCTGCTGGACGAGCCCTACCAGGGCTTCGACTGGGACACCTACCAGCGGTTCTGGCGCCTCGCTGACGGCCTGCGCGCCGAGGGGCGCTCCGTGCTCGTCGTATCCCACCTGGCGTACGACCTGGAACGATTGGACGAACTGTGGCGCTTGGACGGCGGCATCCTCGTGCTTGATCCGGCGGTGGCGGCATGAGGAGACATCTCACCCTGTACACCACCGCGACTCGGTACGACCTGGTCGAGCACGCCCGCAACCGCTTCGCGATGCTGCTGGTCGTCCTATTCGTGCCCGCGTGGATCACGCTCGTGTACCTCAACATCCCTGACAGATCTGTGCCGTTCCGGCTGGACGCCACCGGGGAGCGTCTGGCCCCGGCCGGCAACCTGCTCACGCAGATCACGGGGGCAGTCAACGCCGTCACGCTGATCACCGGTTTCATGATGTTTGCCGCCACCTTCAGCGGAGGCCGTTTCGACCGGCGCCTGGCCATGGCGGGCTACCCCCGCATTCACCTGGTCGCCGCCAAGACCACCTCCCTGACCCTCGCCTCCGCAGCGGTCGCCGCCTACGCCACCGCCGTCATCTGCGCCGCCTGGTCACCTGTGCAACCACTCCAGCTCGGCGCGGCCCTGTTCAGCGCCGCCCTCACCTACGGAGCCCTCGGCGTCATCTACGGCTCGGTGCTGCGTCGGGAAGTGGAGGGCATGTTCGCGCTGATCATGACCAGCGTCATCGACGTGGCCATGCAAAACCCGCTGGCGAGCTCCGGGGCCAACAGCCCCTTCATCCGGCTGCTGCCCTCCTACGGCACTGTCCAAGCCGCCACCGCCGCCTGCTTCTCCACCCAGCGCACACCTGCCTACCTACTAGCTCAGCTGCTGTGGTTCGCGGCAGCCGCTTTGATCAGCCTTCTCACCTTCCACCACCGCACCCGCTCGCGCACCGCCGTCACACCGGACGACAAGGTGCCCGTGCCGGCCGCCCCCACCCAACCGGTCTGACCCTCGTTGCCGGGGGGTATCGTGAATGTGCGTCAAGGCGGGCGATTGGTGACTTTCAAAATGTCGACCGCGCAGGTCATTCCAGCCGTTGGCTGCTCTCGGGAGCCCGCCCCTGGGTGGGTGGAGCGCCGGCATGCCAAGGGCGTCCAGCTGAGCCATTGCCAGCGGCACCGGCAAGGTCGCCGGCTACGGGCGCGGCCAGGCCGCCGGGACTGCCAGCGACAACGGGATCTCGTCCAGCCGCTGCGATCGGCAGCCCGCCGACCTGACCCGTCAGACTGAACCGTACGTCCCCGGCCTCGTCCGCCTCGTAGGGGGCGTCTCCGACCGCGCGCTGCCTCGGGTAGGGGGCCTGCATCGCCCGCCCGCGCACACCCTCGCCGCGCAGAGCGGCGAGGGTGAAGACGCAACGTTCACCCCGGTCCGCCGGTGACCGTCGGCATGGACGACCGATTTTGGGTCTGCCGCAACGGTAGGCCGACCGCGGTGAGCACGCGGAACAACGCGCTGCCACCCGACGTCCCCATTCAGGCTCAGCTCTACCTGTTCACCGCCCACTACGCGCCAGAGCAGTGAGAATCGTGCTCACGCACCGACGTGTACCTGAGCCGCCCAGAGCATCGGCGACTTCGGATACTGAGCGCGCAGCTTCCGGACCGCCCTGTGAAGCGCGTACGGCGAGCGGGCGGTCTCGGGTGCAGTGGTGCCGCCGTTGGTGAGCCGGTGGTAGAAGTCGATGGCGAGATCCGCCTCTACCTGGTCGTCCACAGCCCACAGGGTCCCGATGACCTGACGGAATCCCGCCAGCTGGAATGCCCCGGTGATGTGCACGGCTTCGTCGGCCAGTCTGGACGGGGTGACCGTCGTGTCACACGCCGAGAGGAAGGCCAGCTCGGCTGAGAGTTGCAGTCGGCTAATGTCTGCGACCGTCAGGGGGTCGGTCACGTAATCGGTGAGGATGAGCCGGCTCTCACTGGGGCGTGTGATGTCGGCGTAACCGTGGCAGGCGAAGTGGGCGATCCGATGGTTCGGCAACGCGCTGAGGACGGCGCCCCTCGTGGGAGAAGCGAGCACACGCGCGTCCGGAAGCACTGTGGACAGCGACTGCACCTCCCGTGTGACGCCGCGGAGTGGGGCCCCTGCTACGTCGGGAACCGGGACGATCACCGTCGAGGAATCAGAGTGCGCCACCGGCATCGCGCTGTTCCGTTCAAGCGAGCGCAGCGTAGTGGTGTACGACGAGACGACTCGGTCGAGCACCGAGCTTCCACAGGTGACGGCCCCGGCCCGCGAGTAGTCGCCCGCGGCATGGAACGGAAGCGGCGCCATGCCCCCTACCGGGCACCACCAGACGCGTGGCTCGCGGTCGTCGTCCTGAGGCGTGGCTACATGGCCGAGCCGGGTGAGTACGGGGTCGGTGACGGTGTGCCACAACCAGGTCAGGACCGAGAGGATTTCCTGTTGGGCGGCGATACGGTGAAGGGGATCCTGCTGGTTGTCGGCAGCCAGCAGCCGTGCGTCGATCAGCCGATTGACCTGCTCGTACGCACGTTCTTGAGTGAGGCCCTCCAAGGGCACCACAAGGACCGGTTGTCCTGGATCGCCCGTGGCGACTAGTGCGTCGCACCGCACGCTGCTCGTCGTGATGAAGACCACCACGCCGTCTTCGGGAACGTTCTGCGACAGTTGCTCGATCCCCGGCCTGAGATAGGTCTGGAAGCCAGGCAGCGCCCGTGCCTGCGCCACAAGATGTTGCCATTCTTCGTAGGCATGTTGCCGTTCGACCGCGACCTGCTGGGCAATGCCGTGATCCCGGCGCCGGCCAGGAGAGACGTCGTCCATGACCTGGGCGGCCTGAGCGCTCTCCAGGTTGTCCAGGAGGGATCGGACCTGGTCCAGTCGTCGGGCCAGATCGGGAGCGTGTTCGCGCAGCCTGACGTGGTCCGGCCCCCGCACGCCGACGGTGTCGGCGGCGAGGATCCCGCGGGTGCGCTCCAGAAGCTCGATAGCCCTGCCCGGATCACCGGCGTGCAGGGCTGCCGCAACGGCGTCACCGGAGATGCTGCTGTTCAGCTGAGCCAATCGGAACTGGCGGTCATCGCGTTGCAGAGTGCCCGGAGCCAGCATCTCCAGCAGGTCCACCGCCCGTTCGATCCATTGCAGCGCCTCGGCCGGACGGCCGGCGTCAATGGTCAGCAGGGAGAGTTCCCGATACGCCAGGATTCGGTTCAGTGTCGAGGCTGCGGCCTGCTCCGCGACCTCGCGGTAGCAGGCGCAGGCCTCCTCAAGGAGATCGACGGATTGACTCTCCTCGGCCCGGAACTTGAGCGCTCGGGCAAGGTCGTACAGATACGACGTCCGCAGGGGGTGATCGCCGGGTGTGCTTCGCACCGCTGCGTTGAGGGCGTCAGACGCCTCCACCAGAAGCGTCCGGTCCCGAGTCTCTTCGAAGAGCTGGACAAGCCGCTGGCCCAGCATTCCGAGTCGGCGTGCCTGATCGGGGTGGTCGGACGGTGTGGCCCGTGACGCCGCGCGGGCCACACTTACGGCTTCCCGCAGCGTGTTGAGATCCCCTTCCTCCCCGTACAGCTCGCCGAGGACGCCACTCAGGTTGTACAGGTAGAGGCCGTGGCTCGCCTGTCCGTCCGTGGCCACCACGACGTCGCGTGTCAGCTCGACGGCTTCCGCGAGCGCACCGTGGCGACGAGTCCGCGTGTGGAGCGATCGCAGGCTGAGAGCGAGGTTGTTCTTCGACGTGTGGTGATCGACGTGGCCGGGCGGGGTTGCGGCAACCGCCAGCCTGCCGACCTCCACCGCCTCCTCCAAGGAGGCCATGTCACCGCTGCGTCGATAGCGCGCGCGTAACGTGTTGCTCAGGGTATCGAGGAACACCCCATGGTCGGTCTGGTCCGGTGACCCCTGAGCCACCGCTCTTCTGGCTGTGTCCACCGCCTCTTCGAGCGCGTCCAGCGATCCGGTACGTTCGGCAAGGGCGTTCAACGAGACACTCAGATTGGCGAAAAAGGTCGGCTCCCGGTGTCTCCGGACACCATCGGCCACCGCTTGACGGCCGCACTCCACGGCCTCCTGGATCTCGCTGAGCTCACCGGTGCGTTCGAAGGACATGCGCAACGCGATTCCCAGATCGTCGAGGGCGGTAGCACGAATCGACTCGTTGTGGGCCATGGTCACCGCCTCGCGGCCGCAGGCCACCGCCTCCCGCAGAGCGCTGTCGTCACCGGTCCGCTTGCCGAGTTCCTGCAACGCGACCCCCAGCGACAGGAGTGCCTCCGTTCTCTGCGGTGCCTCCGACGGCGCTGCCGCCACCGCCACACGCGCATAATGAGCGGACCTGCGCAACGCGTCGACATCCCCGGTTCGCTCGGACTCACACCGCAGCGCGATCGCCAGGTTGTTCAGGAAACCACCGTGCGCGGCGCCCGGATGCTCCGGGAGCTGCCGTGCCGCCCGCTCACCGATTTCCACGGCCTTCTCAAGGTGGGCGGCGCGCCCCGTCCGTTCGTAGAGTTTGCGGAGCACATTGACGTGGTCCCCAACGAACGCGATGCGAGCCGGGTGGTCGCGAGGGACCTCAGCGGTCGCGGTTCCTGCGGCGGAGACCGCCTGTTCGAGATCGCGGACGTCCCCGGTCTCCTCGTACAACATCTGCAGTGCCACGGTGTAGTTCCCCCACAGCAGTCCCCGCGTGGGATCACCTGGCGCCAGGAATCCGATCGCCTTGCGCAGGAGTTCCATCCCGGACATGAGGTCCTGTTGGCGCCCGGACTCCTCGTATGCCATCAGCAAGCCCATCGCAGTGGAATAGATTTCCTGAAGACTCTTCTGACGGTCCATCACTGTGACCTGCACCCCCGAGGTTCGCTGACGCAGGAACTGATGCGCCGGCCACGGTCGATGCTACGAGCCCTCCGACCGGGCGGTGTAGCTTTTAGCGGGATATCCGTTGCATGAGCGCCCCGAGCGACGCACCGGGGCTGCCGGGGAGGGGAACAGCATGGGGCACCCCGTATGCGCGTAGCGGTCCTGTGCGCGCAACTGAGCGACAGGCCGCAGCTGAGGCGGATCATTGAGGACGGCGGCGGAGCGGAGCGGATCGCCGACCTTGTTCATGAGATTGAACGGGTACTGCGCAGCGTGGGGCTCGGACCTTCCTCACCCCTGCCGCGGAGTCCACCTTGCCGCCGGACATGACCGCGAGGCCCACCACCGTCGGATGGACGTGCTCTTTGGCTCGCTGTCCTCGCGTCGTGCTGCCGGAGGAGACAACCGGGCCTCCCGCCTGCGTAGCCGGGCGACAGCCGGATGAGGCCGTACAGGATTCACCCACGGTGACGACTCTCGCCGCGGCATTGAGCTCGAAAGCCGCTGATCGTTGGGGGCAGGTCCTGCTGCTGCCGGGCCTCTTCTTTACGGCCACCCTGGCCATCGGGCTGCTGTCGGGGCAGCGCAGAGCGCTGAGTCTTCCGTCCCTCGCGGCATAACTGAACGATCTCGCCACGCGCTCGACGGCCCACTCCGTTCTTGTTGGCGTGTTGATCGCAGTCGGAGTGTCGCTGGCATCTGCGGCCGCCGGGCTGCTCGCTGACGCTCTTGGGTCGGCTGTCCAGATGTGCTGGACGTCGCCAGCCCATCAGCCGCCCGCGAGCTGGCTGTTGCGGAGGCGCAGGAAGCGGTGGCAGAAGGCAGCGGACCGTTTGAAGGCAGCGATCCGGGCCAGTGCCCTGCCGCCCGGATCGACCTCTGGGGAATCACGTCGAGAGGGCAGGATCGTCCTCCTCCGAAGGCGCCTTCATCGCATCGGACCGGCATGGCCGACCGGCCCGACCAGGATCGCGGAGCGCTTCGGCGCGACGGCCCGGCGAACGGAGGAGCTCTATGGCCTCAGTGACCTGCAACTGGTCTGGCCACGCCTTCACGCCGTCGTTCCTGAGCAGCTCCAGGCCGCTATCGCGCCGGCCCGAGCCGACTATATTGCGAGTGCTTGCCTCGCCGTGTGGGGCGTGGGGTATGCTGCCGCCGCCTCGCTATGGTGGCCTGCGGCCATCGTCGCCTCAGCCGCGTTCCTCGCCTGTCGTGTCCGAGCGAAGCCGACCGTGGACCGTCTCGCCGACGGTGTGGATACCGCGGTCGATCTGCATCTGGCGGACCTTTCCGAGAAGCTTGGGACGGAACGCCCGAACGATGTCAGGCTGCTGGGCACTCATATCCTGGAACGGCTCAGGCCGACGCCCTGACCTCCAGATCACTGGGTCGTAGCGGGCAGTGACCTGTCGGGTGCCTAATGGGCGGACGCCTGTTCATGCATTGACAGCCGTCGAGACGCGGCCGACACCCAGGCCACAGAACGGCGTTCATGCCGACGCAACCGGCCGTGCTGGCCCGCTCGCTCAGTTTCGATCGACGAACGAGGCGATTCGTGCCTTTGCAGCTCACGGCGTGTTGCGGCGGTTGCGAACCCAACTCCGCTGCAGCGGAGGGGCCTACACCCGAGGCACGATCCCCAGGACGACCTTTCCTTTCGTGGTGTTCAGTTCCTGCAAGAAAGCCTTGGAGATGTCCCCGCCGGGAAGCTCTCCCTCCGCGTCCATCCTGACCAAGATCGCCATCATCAGGTCATTGTCCGGGACCGAAGCAAGAATCCGGGACACGGTGAGCCCGGCACCTGCGGTGTCGTGCCCCAAGTTGTTCTGTACGTAGTCGGCAATCGCCTGAACCTCATCGGGCCGGGGTGCCTCACCGTTGTGGATCACTATGATCTTGTACACCTTCATCGCATACAACTTTCTGTGGCCATAAGGGCGAGCAGGTCCACAGTATCGTGATGACCTTGCTACTGCCGGTTCCCAATTGCCCTCAATTTCAGGGCTGTTGGTGACGGCTCCTGGAAGCAACCGTGAGTGGCGCGGGGACAGTGCCACGGCAGATCGGACACTTCGCGCCACTGGGACGGCTCGGAGTCGGCGGCATGCGGCGGGGCACCTGGGCTGGCCAGTCCGATGGGTGCTTCGCCGCAGACAGACAGGTGCACGGGTCTGCTGCAGGTTTGGGTGATGTCACCCGATCGTGCAGCAGACCCGCAGACGCCCTTGTTACGGTCACTGGATGGAGAGCTGGGACGGGGACGGCGTACGCGCACGGATCCGGGAGATGGCAGCACGGGATCCGGGACTGGTGCGCTTCGGGGCGGACACGCACCGGTACGAGTTGGCGCCTCGGCTGCCGGAGGCGGAGATCCGGGCGTTCGAGGAATCCCACGGCGTCGATCTGCCATTGGAGTACCGGTCTTTCGTCGCTGAAGTGGGCAACGGCCCCGCCGGCCCCAGCCATGGGTTGATGCCGTTGACCGTCGCCCGCCCGGAAGCCGACGAGGAGTGGGCCGTGGACGCCGAGTGGCGGGACGACCGACTGCCGGGCCGACTCGCTGAGCCGTTCCCTCTCACCGCACCTCTGCCCGGCCGGATCCGCACACCGGCCGATGCACCGACCCAGGGCACACTCATGTTGGCCGAACAGGGCTGCGGCATCTTCACGCGGCTGGTCCTAAACGGCCCCCGAGCTGGCCAGGTCTGGCAGATCGATCCGGACTGGGGTGGGTTCGTACCGGTGAGCCCCGGTTTTCGCACCTGGTACACCGACTGGCTGGCGAGCCCCTGAACACGCGTTACGTCGAGCAGGCCAACCCGCCGACCTTCGACGCTGACCACATCACGAGTGAGTGGCCCGGGCCACTCAACCCCCTCCGCATGCCCTCCCGGAACCGATCCACAAGTCCTGAGCATTGCTCACCGCCCCGGTGGCAGCACCTCCCCCGGCCGCGCCGCTTCACCGAGCGAAACCTGTGAGCCCCTGCCCTGCAGATGACAATGTTCTGATGGGCCTTG
This sequence comes from Streptomyces sp. HUAS MG56, assembly GCF_058673395.1. NCBI lineage: Bacteria > Bacillati > Actinomycetota > Actinomycetes > Kitasatosporales > Streptomycetaceae > Streptomyces > Streptomyces sp. HUAS MG56. Next base: position 86,140 of record NZ_CM178722.1, read on the forward strand.
GCGTCCCAGTCACCGCACGAAGCGTGGCTGGACAGGCGAGGAACAACTACCCAAGCTGAGGCGGCTTCTCGACCGCTGCTTACCTCAAGAAAGGGAATCGCGGGGTGGCCGGTGAGCGCCTGGTCGATGAGCCGAAATCGGCTGGAACAGCAGAGCGCGGTCGGCGCATCCGCCAGAACAAGCGAGATGAAAACCCAGCGCCATACGGGAGTTGGTGCCGTAGCGCTGTTGGAGTCGGGCGACGACGGTACGTATCGTGCGCGCGCTCACTCCCATCCGGGTCGCGGCCTGCTCATCGGTGGCGCCCGCCAGCAGCAGCCCGATGATCCGCACCTCCCGGACGGAGAGCCCGGCCGACCCCTCGCTCGCCTGCCGCAGCGAACAGGCCCACAGGGCCTCGAACAGCATGCGATGCGCCGCCGCGAGCACCCCCTTACAGAGCAGCGCCGTGCGGTCGGTGTCCGACCGGTCCAACAGCACCACCGAGAATTGCCCGTCGAAGACGAACACCGGGTGCGCGGAAGGGCCGTTGAGGCCGACGTGGACACGTACCTCCGGCCCGTGCCTGGTGAGTTCGTTGATCCACCGGACCGCGGCCTGGCAACGCGCCGCCCTTCCCTCGACCAGGACCCGTGTGTGCTTGTGCGTCGCCAGAAGGTGGCGCCAGGTCGCCTGCGGATGACAGAGGGCGGATGGGAGCACGCTGTACACATGCTCGGCCGCGGCGAGCAGTTGGCCGAAACGGTGCTCAACCGCCTCTGAACCGAGGAGGATTTCCAGATAATCAGTGAATCGGTCAAAGAGATGCTCGGCGGTAACTTCGGAAGACTCTTCGGAAGTTTCTTCGGACAGCGCCACAGGACCATGTCCTTGCCAAATAGCAGAGAGTGGACGGCAAGTGTCAGCGCTGCGTTATCTTCAGTCGGGCGTACACGACCCTTACCTCCTGCCATCGGCGGCCCAGCTGCGGCCGCTCCGCCACGTACCTGCCCTACTTCTACCTAAAATTCGCGTGGCCTATTCGGCGGGCAGTTGAGATCGGTCCGAAACTACGTCAACCAAGCAGTCAGCAGGGTCTTCCGATACCACCGGAGGAACGGTGAACAGCGCGCGAAAGTACTCCGCCGGCACCTGTTCATCAACGGGACGGCCCTGCGCCTCCACCCAGGCGTGCGCCGCGGGCGGCGGCAGCGCCCGCACCCCGACGCACCAGCTCGGCCAGGTGCCGCGCGCCCGGCAGACCAGTACCGTCGCCAGGGAGCGCGGCAGGCACCCCTTGGGGCCGCTGCATCGCAGGCTGACCGCGAGCACGGCGTTGCGCGCATCGCTGGCCTGTGCGTACGTGGCGGGGCGGGCGCCGTGCCGTACCGCGCCGAGCAACGACCGGATGCGCCGCGGCGGCAGCAGCACCAGCGCCCGTGCGAGCACCACCGCGATACGCGCGACGGCACGCAGCCGCCACGGCACCGGACCGGGGCGGTACAGCGCTCCGGGCGAACTCACGAGGTCACCAACTCAGCGCCGCGCAAACCGTCCACCAACGCGGCCACATCGCGGCGGGCCTGTTCGGCGTCGACGTCGTACTTCTCGGTCAGCGCGGCCGCCGCCTGCTCCGGGTCGTATCCGTCGAGCAGCATCCGGACCACCGCCGCACCGGTGGGGTTGAGCTGCCAGTACGCTCCGGTGCGCTCGTCGAGCAGCACGGTGCCGTATTCGGTATCCACGGTGGACACTTGGGACCGGAACCGCAGGGCCATCTCTCTTCGCCTCCTGCTCACGACTGATCACACGCGCTCACGACCGCTTGTGACTGCTTGCGATTGCTCACGACTGCTTACGGTGCGCCGGAGGACGGCACGGCGGACGGCCGGTTCTCCAAGGTGCGCAGCCAGATCTCGCAGGCGATCGTGGAGTAAAGGATCGCCTCGCGCAGCTCGGGTGTGTCCGGCCGCAGTGCCAGGCCGCGCAGGTGCGCGGTGTCGATCAGCCCCATCCGGGCCAGCCGTGAATCGCTCCACAGGGCCAGCAACTCGCCTCGGTGGCTACGCAGTCCCTGGGCGGCATCCAGCGCCGCCTGCGCCTTGCTGGATCGGGCCAGACACTCGTCGGGAACGACTCCGCGCATCGCCGCCACCAGCAGCGGCTTGTACTGCCAGGGCGACACGCGGTCTTCCGGGAGGACCGCGAGGCACTCCTCGATCACCTGGTCGTCGAAGTACGGGTGGGACATCGGCAGGCCCTCTCTGGCGCAGGCCCAGTCCCACTGGCGGATGATACGCGTGGTGCTCCTGATCTGCTGAAGGTCCTTGTGTTCCCCTGGGGTTGGGCCCAGCGGTACGGCGGAGTCGGCGGCCTCGCCGAGCACATCCGCGGCGAGTCGGAGCGCCTCGGGCGACGCCCATGAGAAGAGCCTCGGCGGCATGCCCCAGCCCAAGGTGCCGGTGACCCTGGCCGGTTGGGGGCGCCCCAACCCCTCTGCGGCGTCGCGCAGCCAGCGCTGATACGGCCGGGAGTCGGCAAGCGCCCGCGCCATGCCGGGCAGTGGCCAGTCCCACAGGGCGCGGAACCCCCGCAACTGCCGCAGTGCGAACAGCGGCCGTCGGCGTAGCACCGCGTGGAAGTGTGCCTCCGCCGGCCAGGCGACATGGTCACCGCCGATGCCTGTCAGATGCCGTCGGCTGCCGCGGGCGATCAGCGCGGGCAGGCGGGTGACCAGCCGTGCCCGGTCCATCACACCGATGGTGGGCTCATCGAGCACATCGTCGATCCGTGACAGGTCTTCGTAGACCAGTGGTTTGGCTTCGGGCGGCCACACCACGTGTTCCACCTCGGGCAGATGGGCGATGGCTCGCCGCGCCCACATCAGGTCGTCGTCGGCGGGGTCGCGGCCGGGACGGGTTCCGGCCACTACATGGGCCTTGCCGCGGGCGGCGAGGAAGGTCACGGAGGTGGAGTCGAGACCGCCGGACAGGTCGCAGCTGATCACACCTCCCGCGCGGGTACGTACCTGCACGGCCTCGGAGAGTGCGTCGCGAATCCGCTCGGACTGGGCGGCCAGCGGGCGTACCGGTTCCGGCGGCGTCCACCAGCGTGTCCGTCGGGAGGCGCTTCCGGTCGGGGCGATCACCAGGGCTTCCCCGGGAGGTACCGTATCGACACCGCGCCAGAGGCTGTTGTGGAGCAGCGGATGTGGAACCGGCCACAACAACCGTGCTGCCACCTGTCGTTCGTCGACCGGCGCGCCCATCAGCGCGGCGAGGGTATCGGCCCGGTCGGCCACGATCTCCATTCCGTCGACGCGCCCGTGGAATACCAGGCGCAGGCCAGACGCGGGCCCCTGCACCCGCGTTGTGCCGTCCACCAGCGCCAGCAGATGGAAGCAGCCGGGCAACCGGCGGGCAATGGCACCTAGTTCGGCCGGGTCCCGCAACCGCGCGGCCTCGGCCGCCAGTTGGCCTTCGCCCACCGCATGGTCGCCGATCACCACCAGCCGGGTATCGCGGACGGCTGCCGCCACCAGTTCGCCCTCGGCCCACCGGCCGACCAGCCACGGCCGCCCCGAAGGGTGGCACAACCGCGGGCCCCTCGCGCCGCCCACAAGAGGGGCCACGGCGAGCGCCACTTCCCGGTCCGGTAGGACCGCGAAGCACGACTCGCCATGGCCCGGCATGACGCTCCGCTCAGACATCACTGTCCCGGCGACTTGGTAGGCGTCAGCCGTTCTTGCTGAGGACGAGCTCGTCGTTGCCGTGAAATTCCAGCAGACCGGTGATGACCCGGAAGGCGCCCATCGCAACCAGCATCGGAGCCTCGTAAACCTGCTTCATCGTGTTCTCCCTCCACGAGGAATGAGCCCGTGAGCAGCGCATCCCGCGTGCTCAACACCAAAGTTACGAGGGCGCTCACCGCCGCGGAAGGCTGTGGCCCCTTCCGGAACCGGCAACTGCCGGAAGCGGCGAATCGCTGGAGCTGGGGGAATCCACTGGGTACATGCCCCGTGGGCCACGCTCAAAAGAGTCCTCCGCAACGGCGAGCAACCACCATAGCGCGGACTGGCGCTGTCGCAGCTGCTTGGGCGCGGCGAGCGCAGGAAGATCACGACATGGACACCGTCGACCATCTCCAGACCTCGAGTGGACGCTTTATTCGCCTGCATCTTGGTCACCGACTTCTTTCTGGTCGTGGCGCCCTGCATGCCAGCGGCTTCCTTCGCTCCCGTGGGCTCGCCAGTAGCGGATTCGGCAGAAGCCTTCTTGCGCGGAGCAGTTGCCACCGCGTTGTCCGGGCCGGCTGCGGGCTGCACCGGCGCCGGGCCACGACCGCGGCAGTCCTCAAGATGTCCGTAGACCAGTACGTACGGGCGCTCTTGCGAACAGCTCTAACCCGGCCAGGCCCTGCGCGACGTGCCGCACTCACGCGTCAGTAGCGCGCTCGGCGTTTCGGCCACCACCGCACCGAACCCGACCCCGTGCACAGCAAGGGTCGGTGCACCCCGCACTCACCCACGCGCGCTCTATCCCGGGGTTCTACGTCCGACCGAAACACATGTGTTCGAACTTCCCGCTGGCTCGTTGAGCCCCACGAACGAGCCAGCTCATGCGCGAAAGGTCCGTTGACTACGGCCAAAACACACGAGGAACCGACCCTGATGCACCGGACGCGAGCACGACGGACGCGTTCTCAGAGCGTCACGTCCATTCCGAACCCCAAATGGAGGACTTCATGACCCCCGTGCCCCTCACCGTGAATCAGCCCGCTGGATTCGAACAGCATCAGCCTGGAGTCCTGCACCCCGCCAACCCGGTGCAGCACGCTGACGCCGCCGCTCTGCGCTCATCACAAGCGAATACGAGGCGGGGCGTATGAGTGCCAGCAGCGCTGCCGGTGGCAGCCTGCAGGGCGAGGCACCGACTCCGCGCCATGCACACCTGTCGCAGCCGCCCACTGCGGGGCTTGAGGACGGCGGCGTCACCACGAGTCTGACGGAGTCGTACTGGTCTGTTTACGACCGTGTCGTATCCGCGGTCATGAGGGGACGGATCCCCGCATGCCCGGCGCGGACTGGCTCCCCATGCCGCACCGTTGTCCAGGTGCCCGCCCGCGGGCGCTCGCATGGGGCACTGAACTGGCCTGCATTTGGGGGTGCGTGGTGAAGAGGTTCTTCGGACGCGTACGGATGGCCGAGCCGGAGGTCTCCGACGCCGAGCGGGAGTTGTTCGGCGGTCCTTTGCGCTACGACATGGGCTGGTCCAAGCACGAGCACGCATCATTGGACTTGACCATGATCTCCGCTCTGCGCTCCATGCCGAGACTGGTCGGGGCGACGTTGCGGATGGCGTGGCACGCGGACCGGCGCGCTTTGGTCGCTGTCGCGATCAGCGAGATCGGGCAGGGTGTCGCCGCGGCGATCGGGTTGCTCGCGGTCAACGCCGTCATGCACGCGCTACTCGGTTCGGGCACTCCCGAGCAGCGGTTGCAGGCAGTGCTGCCGGGCTTAGCAGGAGCCGCCTGTGCTGCCATGGCCAACTCGGGTCTGGCCGGGTGGTCCACTTCGCGGGCGGGCCGGCTGGAGCCGATGGTCGAGCGGATCGCCACGACTCAGTACCTGGCCGCTGCCGCGTCAGTGGAGCTGGAGGCCATTGAGGACCCGGAGTTCCGGCGGCTGATCGACGTCGCCCAGTACGGCGCCAGTTCCGCCCGACGCATGATCTCTGCGTGCGTGGCCGCGCTGAACGGCAGCATCTCCTTGATCTCCACGGCCGGCGTGCTCACCATCCTCCACCCGGTCCTCTTGCCGATGATGATCCTGATCGCGGCGCCGCGCGGCTGGGGCGCGATGCGGGTGGCGCAGGAACGGTACGTGTCGGTCATGAGCTGGATTGAGCACGTACGGGCCAGCCGCCTCATCGGCAACCTGTTGACCGAGCGCAGCGCCGCGCAGGAGGTGCGGATCCACGCTGTGGGTCCGTTCTTGCTCAGCCGCTACGAGCGGATGGCCGAGAGTGCCGAGACGGAGCAGGAGCGGCTGGCGTCCAGCAAGGCTGTCACCGAGTGGGTGGCCTCGGCGTTGTCCGGCCTCGCCATGGCCGCGACGTACGGGGCCATGTTTTTGCTGATCATGAGCGGGCACATGAGTCTGGCCGTGGCCGGGACCGCCGTCGTCGCCGTTCGGTCCGGCTCGGCGAGCCTGGGCGCGCTGGTGATGAACGTGAACCAGTTGCACGAGGAGTCCCTCTACGTCCGTGACCACGCCCGCTTCCTGGACGAGGCGGCGCAACGCACCATTCCCAGCGGGGGCGCTCCCGTTCCGGTGCGGGTGAAGCAGGTCGTACTGGACCGGGTCCGCTACCGCTACCCGGACCGCGATGCTCCCGCCTTGGACGAGGTGTCACTCACGCTGCCCATGGGCTCGGTCACCGCTGTGGTCGGGGAGAACGGATCCGGTAAGAGCACACTGATGAAGGTGTTGTCGGGCCTGTTGCTGCCGCAGGGCGGGACCGTCCTGTGGGGCGAGGCGGAGGTCGCCTGCCTGGACCGCTCCGAGGTCTTCGAACGCGTGGCACTGCTCACCCAGGACTTTCAACGCTGGCCCGTGACAGCGGCATTGAACATCCGGATCGGCCGACCCGCCCAGGAAGCCGACGCCGAGAGTCTCCAGCCGTCCGTCGACTATGCGGGGGCGGCGCCGGTCATCGCGAAACTTCCCGACGGCCTGCGAAGCCTGCTGGCCCGAATGTTCCGCGGTGCCAGCGAACTGTCCGGCGGGGAGTGGCAGAAGATCGGGCTCGCTCGAACCCACTGGCGCAGCTCCACCTCGGCAGCCGACGGCGTGCTCATCGTGGACGAGCCCACCTCCGCCCTCGACCCGGAAGCCGAAATCGAAGCCTTCGAACGCATCCGCCGACTCGCCGCCCCGAACCGTGCCGTCGTCCTGGTCACCCACCGCATGTCCGGCGTCCGGCACGCCGACCGCATCTACGTCCTGCATCAGGGCCGCCTCGCCGAACACGGCACCCACGACGAACTCATCGGCGCACGTGGCCGGTACGCCGCCATGTTCGACGCACAGGCCGCCCAGTACGCCCCTGCCGCCAGCATCCCGAAACCTGCCGCACCCACCGTCGCGGATCCCGCATGACCCGATCGACCGGAAGGCCCGCCGTGACGACACCCCCCACCACCGGCCTCGACGAAGCAGGCTCGCTGCGCCACCAGTTGACTGACCAGCTCGCCGACGACGGCCACATCCGCACCTTTGCGGTCGACAAGGCCCTGCGCACCGTGCCCCGGCACGCTTTCGCCCCCGAAGTGCCTCTTGAGACGGCGTACGCCAACGACAAGATCCCCACCCTGTACACGACAGAGGGGAAAGTCCGCAGTTCCATCTCTGCACCGTGGCTGCAGGCCGACATGCTCGAGTCCGCCCGACTCCAGCCCGGCCACCTCGTCCTGGAGATCGGCTCGCCAGCTGCCCCGGCGAGAGTGCAGGACCACCCCGCCGTGGGAAGGCGGAAGCGAACTGCTCGTCGCAGAACAGCGGGCCCAGCTCGTCAGGTACCGCATGGCCGGACAGCCCTTGCGGAACGCGGCACATGCCACCCGCGCGGTCGCCTCGATGATCGATTCCAAGGGGTCAGTCGCCTGAGTCCAGTGCCTTCATTGACTGTCTGGCCCGCATTCCCTTCAGCAAGGGCACGGCGAACGCGGCACGTGGTCGGTCAGTGCGGTCGGAGTCCGTCGAAGACCACATTGAAGATCCGTTGCTGGGAGGCTGGGTCTGCTCCGAGGTGCTCCATCGTCGTGCTGGTGCCGGCCAGCAGGGCGATCAGTTCTGGCAGGCTGAGGTCCGGGCGGACAACTCCGGCCCGCTGTGCCGCGTCCAGAAGTGCGGCAAGCTGGGCCTGGATCACCTCGCTGGACTCCCGTAGGGCTGCATGCGCGTCCATTCCCGCTGCGGCGAGTGCCCGGGCGAACTCGTTCTTGCCCGCGGACTGTTCGGCAACCAGGCGGAAGCAGGCGAAGAAGGCGTCGGCGGGCTCCATTTCGGCGGCCAGACGCGCGGTCTGGGCTGCGATCGCCTCCAGCCTGCGCACCATCACGGCTTCCAGCAGCGCTTCCTTGGTCGGGAAGTGCCGGAAGAGCGTGCCGACTCCGACCCCCGCGGTCCGGGCGATCTCCTCGGTCGGCACACCCACGCCACGGGTGGTGAACACCTCCGTGGCGACGTCCAGCAGCCTGGCCCGGTTACGGGCCGCGTCCGCCCGCAGCGGGCGCTCCTTGGCACCACTCATCCCCTACAGCCTTCCTCGCCTCCGCAGAGCCCTGCTGGACAAGCGGAGTGTCCAGTCCGTATCGTCAAAGCGGACTCGCTAGTCCGATTCTAGCGACGGATTCCGGCGGAGGCTGGCCATGCCCGAAACGCTGACACCACGCGAGGTCTTCACCAAGCTGCTCGACAACATCGCCGCAGGCCGATACTCCGAACTGGCCGGGCTCTACGCCGATGACGCCGTGGTGGAGACCGTCTTCGAACCGGTCGGCCCGCGCCGCACCGAGGGGCGGGCCGCACTCAAGGAGCGGTTCGCTCAGGTCGCCGCAGCCAGTCCGGTGGAGCTGACCCCGGCGAACGTGGTGATCCGGGAGACCGACGACCCAGAGCTGATCGTCGCCGAATGGGACTACCAGGTGCACCACCGGCCGACTGGGAAGACCTTCGAGTCCGCCAACATCCAGGTACTGAGGGTCCGCGACGGCGTGATCGTCCACAGCAGGGACTTCCACGACCACTTGGCTCTCATTGCGGCCAGCGGCACCCTGCCGCAGCTGGTGGCAGCACTGGACGGCAAGTAACGCGAGTACGGCGCCGCAGGTCGCGAGTTCTCCGATGCTCGACCCCGGCGCGTTCGCCGACAGCGGGACTCGGTCGCCGCCCCCGTGACGCGCCGACGACCAGCCTCGCAGTCAGTGATCGTAGGCGGTCAGTGAGCGCATGACGGGCTGGCCGGTGTGGTGGTTGTGCCACTTGGCGGCGGTCATCGCGAGGATCCGCTGGAGCACACGGACCATCACCCCACCAGGAGTGCGGGCGCGGTGGCGCTCCAGGTCGAGCTGCCCTTTGAACGTCTCGTTAATCAACTCGATGACCAGCCGCAGCGGTTTGAACAGTTGCGCCCCGGCCCGCTCGGCCTCGCCCTTGCGGGCCGGACGCAGCAGTTCGTCGCCCAACGCGGCCAGTTGCGTCTCGAACTCACGGCCGAAGTAGTTCTTGTCACCGATCAGTGTCTGCCCGGGCCGTTCGTCCGCGAGCGTCGGCTCGATGGCGAGGATGTCGAGGATGTCGAGCAGGGTCTCGGCGCTCGTCGGCCTTCGCCCTGGTCAGCGCGAAGGCGATCGGCAGCCCGCCGAGGGTGCATGCCAGGTGCAGTCGCAGTCCGCAGAAGTAGCGCGAATGGCTGGCGCAGTAGCCGTACTGGGCCCAGCCCCCGAGGTCGGACCGCTTGACGGTTTCCCGGGAGCGGCCGCACTCGACCGGTGTGGAGTCCACCACCCACACGTCGTCGGTCCACCGCGCGGTGTCCATGGCCAGTACCCGGCTGGCGTGCCGGATGAGTCCGGCAGCTTTGCGCAGGCGCTTGTTGTAGCCGGGCTGCTTCGGCACGTACGGGAACAGATGCCGCAGGTGAGCGTGCCCATGACGCAGCCACCTGGCCTCGGAGGTGGAGCCCAGCATCGCCTGCATCATCGCCAGCGTTTCCAGCCCGGCATCGCTGAGCCGCGGCGATTTACCGACCGCCGGAACGCCACGGAGCGAGCTGCGGCGAATCCTTCAACAGGTCGTCGGTCTTCACATAGAGTGCGGTCGCGAGGGAGTCCAAGTCCGGCGTCACATCCGGACCTTGGCCTCCCTCGCCTCACGTCCGCAGCCACCCCTTGGAATCATTCATCTCGGGAACAGGCGGGACAGGAACCGGACGCAGCGACATCGCCAAGTCCTCCTTGCTTCCCCGCGAGTTGGAGCTGGTACTCACCAGACTGGCCCAGCGTCCAAGATCAGAACAGCGATTCAGCGAATCGGCCAACGGAGTCTTTCAGAGAGGTGTGGAAGGACTCGCAGGCGGCGTTGTTCGCGCTCGTGCCGACCGCGCCCATGGACTGGATGACACTCGACTCGGCGCAGAGGTCGGCGAATTGACGTGAAGCGTACTGCCGCTCCGTGATCGCTGTCGAAGATCGCGCCAACGGTCCACACCCACTGAAGGGGTCAACAGCTCTCGGTCGAACCCGAGCCGAAGACGCGGCGCTGGATCTCTCGCCGGTAGTCCTCGAGCGTCTTGTCCAGATGAACGTTGGTCGCCTCCGCCGCGGCGTCCGGGTCGCCGTCGCGGATCGCGCCGTAGATGGCGGCGTGCTCCACGATCGCGTCCTTGGCGTGGTCGCCGAGCGCTCCGTGCATGCCGATGGTGTTGGACTGACGCTGCAGCCGCCGGGCCTCGCGGACGGCGGCGACGAGGAAGGGGTTGTGCGAGGCCTCGGCGACACCGAGGTGGAACGCGTCGTCGCCCTGGTCGAAGAGCGCGTCGCGGCCCGTCTCGTGCCCCTCCCGGCACAGATCCATGGCGTCCTTGATCGCCCGCAGCTCCGCCGGGATGGCGCGGGTCGCGGCGAGCCGGCTTGCGGCCGTCTCCTGCACGCGGCGGAACTCGAAGAGCATGAAGATCTGGTCGAGGTCCGTCGGCATGAAGAATCCGCCCCAGCGCGACGAGCCGAGCATGCCCTCATCGTCCGCGACGTAGAGTCCCCGCCCCTTCTGGGCGCGGACCCGGCCGATCGCCGAGAGGATCTTCACCGCCTCGCGCACGACCGTCCTGCTGGTGCCGAGCGACGAGGCCAGCTCGTTCTCCGTCGGCATCCGGTCGCCCGGTTGCAGCTGCCTCGCCGCGATCAACTTGAGGATCTGCTCCGAGACGACTTCGTAACCGGGCCGGTATGCGGCGCCGTTCGCTGCCGGGGCACCCGGTCGCGCATCCGATGCCCTCTCTGATGGCGCGCCGTCCACCGGGTGCTTCTCCTTCGTCAGGGCCACGTTCCGCATGACCGACTGCCTCCGCCGCACAAGAGCATACCTTCTACCGTCCTGGGATCCCAGATAAGTACGACTCATTCTCACCAAGGAGCGGTCACGATGCTCCGACCTGGGGCGACGTCAGGAGTCGAGGAGACGCAGCCGTAACGCCACGGAAATAGGCCCGCACATCCTCTTGACGCATCCGGCGGCTACCGGCTCTGATGTCACATCACGGTGACCCGCTGGCCTGTCGGCCGGTGCGAGTCGCTCCCCACAGCAGGAAGCAGCGGGCGCAATTTGAGTCATACACATTTCGGTTGTCACAGCCCGCCTGTCCAGTCGGATACGTCCGCACCCCGACGCAGTGGAGTCCTCCATGACACGCACATCCCGAGGAGCCGACGCCGGCAGAGCAAGGAGCGGCCGGGTACGCGTCGCTCTCGCCACCGCCGTGGTCACTCTTGCCCTTGGCGCCGCGACCGCTTGTGGCGGGGGTACGGGCGGAGCCACGGCGGGTGGGCCGTCCAGCTTCTCGCCCGCCGCCCAGACCGGCGGCACTTTGACCGTGTGGGTGGACTCGACCCGCTTGGCCGCAGCGCAGCTGTATCAGAAGGAAAACCCTCAGGTGAAAATGGACATCGTCACCTATGACGGGGACTCCAACGGCTCGAACTACCTGCAGACCAAGGTGAGCCTGTTCAACCGCACCGGCAGCGGCTGGCCAGACGTGGTCTTCAGCTCCCAGAACAACGAGAGCACCTGGGCGGTCCAGTCCGGCTTCACCGCCCCGCTGAACAAGGGCCTGATACCTCAGTCCACCCTGGACAACTGGGCGAGGGGCGCCAACGCGCCGTGCACCGTCGGCGGAACGCTCTACTGTCTGCGCAACGACCTGTCACAGACGGCTCTGTGGTACAACGCTTCGCTGATGAAGAAGTGGGGCTACCAGGTGCCGACCACCTGGGAGCAGTACCAGGCCCTGGGTCAGAAGGTCGCCACCGAGCACCCGGGGTACCTGGTCGGCTCGGCCGGTGACACCTTCACGCCGGAGATCTACATGTGGGCGGGCAAGTGCGGCGCCAACCAGGTCACCGGGCCGAAGGCTGCCACGGTGAACACCAGCAGCGCCGAGTGCACCAAGATGGCCTCGCTGCTGGACACCCTCGTCAAGGCCCACACCATGTCCACCAGCAGCGTGTTCAGCGCGGACTTCGACAAGAACGACCCGGACAAGATCCTCATGCTGCCCGGCCCCTCCTGGTTCGGCGGCGCGCTGTTCCAGGGCACCTTCAAGACCCCCAAGGGCCGGATCGCGGCCGCGCCGATGCCGCAGTGGGCCGGCGACACCAGTCCGTCGGTCGGCAACGTCGGCGGCGGTACCTGGCTGCTGTCCGCACACAGCAAGAACCTCAAGGACGCGACCGCGTTCCTGAAGTGGGTGACGACCTCCGACGACTACCAGGGCAAACTCGCCCCGGGATACCCGGCCTACGCGCCAGCGGCCAAGACCTGGCTGAAGGCCCAGAGCACGTCCGGGTACTACGCCAACGACGTCTCCCCAACCCTGCAGAGCGCCGCAGACCAGATCTGGCCGGGCTGGGGCTACCCGCAGTACAGCCAGGAGGCGATCTGGGCGGCGACCATCACCCCCGGCATGACGGCGGGCAAGAGCATCGTCTCGCTGCTGCCGGCCTGGCAGACAGCGATATCCAACTACGCGCAGGCCGACGGATACAAGGTCAGCCGGTGAACATGACGGAAGACAACCGGGTCGGGTCGGAGCACGCCGGGCGGCGCACGCTCTGGCCCGTCCGGGCCGGGCACGGCTTCGTCGCCCTGTACGTGGTATTGCTGATCGCGTTCGGCGTCGTCCCTACCGTCTACGCGATCTACTTCGCCTTCACCGCCGCCGGAGACACCTTCGCCGGGTTCTCGAACTTCACCGGCGCGGCGGACGACTTCCGGTTCCTGCCGGCCGTCGAACACGTGGCGCTCTACCTCGTCTTCTGGCTCGTCTCCCTGGTGATCTTGGTCGTCGGGCTCGCGCTGCTGCTGCACCGGCTCGCGTCCCGAGGCGTCAGCAAGGCTCTGCGGTTCGTGTACTACCTCCCCGGAGCCCTGGCCGGCGCGGCGAGCGTCATGGTGTGGCTGTTCATCCTGGACCCGACGGTCAGCCCCGTCGCCTTCCTGCTGCGCGCTCTGGGCCTGACCACCTTCGACGAGGTCGTGGCCCCCGGCGGGCTGCCGCTCCTGTTCACCCTCATCGCGTTCTGGACCGGCGCGGGCGGCTGGATCTTGGTGATGTACGGCGCTCTCAACAACATCGCGCCGGACATCCTCGAAGCTGCGCGCATCGACGGCGCCGGCCCGTGGCAGACCGCCCGGCGCATTCAGATCCCGATGCTGCGCAAGTGGATCGTCTACATGGTCATCCTCGCCTTCGCGGGTGGCACTCAGCTGTTCGTCGAGCCGCAACTGCTCTCGCAGGCGAGCGTCGGAGTGGCGGGGCGGGACTACTCGCTCAACCAGCTCTCCTACGACTTCGCCTTCCAGAACAACAACGTCAACACCGCTGCCGCCGTCTCGGTCGAACTGCTCCTGCTCGGACTCGGGGTCGCCGCGGTGTTCGTCGCCAGATCGGGGTTCTTCGATGCGGACTGACTTCCACAACCCCGCGCGACGCGCTCTGAAGAACCCGCTCACCACCCTGGTACTGCTTCTCTTCGCGGTCTTCTTCGTCCTGCCGGTGCTGTGGCTAGTGCTGGCCGCGACGAAGACCGACGAGCAGCTCGTGCACTCCAACCCGCTGTCGTTCGGCTCCTTCCACGCCCTGCGGGCCAACTGGAACGCGCTGACGGGCTATCAGGGCGACACGTTCTTCCTGTGGCTGCGCAATTCCGCGCTGTACACGTTCCTCGCGCTCGCCATCACCCTGGTGGTCGCCATCCCGGCGGGCTACGCCCTCGCCCTGACCGAGTTCCGCGGCCGGCACACGCTGCTGGTGGCGACGCTCGTGGTCATGCTGATGCCGAGCGCGACGCTGGTGGTACCGCTGTTCCTGGAGATGAACGCAGTGCACCTGATCGGCTCGATGTGGTCGGTCATCCTGCCCTACTCGTTCTACCCGTTCGGGGTCTACCTGGCGTACATCTACTTCAGTACGGCCATTCCCCGGTCACTGCTGGAGGCCGCACGGCTCGACGGCTGCTCGGAGTTCGGCACCTTTCGCCGGGTCGCGCTGCCTCTGGCCACACCCGTCGTCGCGCTCGTGGGCTTTTTCAGCTTCGTCGCCAACTGGACCAACTACTTCCTGCCGTACGTGCTACTGCCGCAGAGCGACCAGTTCCCCGTCCAGGTGGGGCTCGGCACTCTCCTGAACGACGTGCCGCAGTTCAACCCGACGGTGGGATCGCTCGCCGTCCAGCGGCCGGAGCTCGCCCTCGCCACCCTGCTGGCCATCACCCCCGTGCTCGTGGTCTTTCTCTTCTCCCAGCGCTTCCTGGTCGCGGGCATGCTCGCCGGCGCCACCAAAGACTGAGCGACCAACTCACCACGACACGTCCCGACCGCGTCACCACGCCCGCCCGCATCGCCGCCGGGTGCGGGTGCCGCACTGCCCGAAACGGAGAACCGTCCCATGGACCCCGTCATCATGGCCTCGGTGCCACTCCTCGAACCGCCGGGCTGGGCGACGGCGCAGCGCCAGCTGTTCGACCTGCTCGACCAGGTCTGGCGGCGCTTCGCCCGCGATTTCACCGGGCCGGACGGACGCCTGAACTACGACGGGCAGCTGACCACGCGCGACGGCGTGGACGACTTCTACGAGACCTTCTTCAACTGGCCGCAGCTCTATCTGCTCGGCGGCGCGGACGACCTGCTGGCCGAGTCGGAGCGGCACTGGGAAGGCGTGACCCGCCAGCTCACCGAGCTGGGCATGCTCAAGGACGAGTACGAGCGCGGCTACGACTGGTTCCACCAGAGCGAGAGCCTGCTGCTGTTCTACTTCCTGTGCATGGCCGCCCCAAAGCGCTGGACCGAGCGGGCACTGCGGTTCGCCGAGCTCTACGTCGACCCGGCACACGGCAACTACGACCCCGCGCACCGCATCATCACCCGTCCGCACAACGGCAGCGATCCCGAGCGCGAAGGCCTGTCCGACGGCGACGCCTATCCCTGGCTGCCGCAGGAAGCGCAGATGTACGGCTTCCCGCTCAACTGGATTCTCGCCGACGGAGAGAGCCCGCCTCTGGAGAGCGACCCTCGCCTCGGTGAGCAGATGCGCCGCCGCATGGGCCGGGGCGACACCGCGGTCAACCTCGCCGCCAGCGGACTCGTGCTCAACGCGCTGATCCTGTCGGGCGACACCCGCTACCGGGACTGGATCGCCGAGTACGTCGGCGCGTGGCGCGAGCGCGCGGCGGCCGCCGGCGGAGTACTGCCGGACAACGTCGCCCCGGACGGCACCGTCGGTGGCCTGCACGAAGGACGCCCCTACGGCGGCCATTACGGATGGTCCTGGCCACACGGCTGGCATAGCGTCGGACACGCGGCCACGGTCGCCGCACTGGCCGCAGCCGAGGCCACCGGCGACGACTCCTACCTCGACCTGGTCCGCCCCGCGCTCGACGAGATGATCGCCCGCGGCAAGGTGATGCCCTTTACCGAGGCCGACTCCAGCCTCCAGTCCAAGTGGGTCGCGCAGTTGCGCGAGGACGTGCACACGCCCACCCTGCATGTCCCCTTCCGACGTGGCGACGAGGGCTGGTTCGACTACAACCCAATGACCCTGCCGGTGCCCGTCGCGCTGTGGCACCACACCGCCGCAGACGCCGACCGCGCACGGATCGAACGGCTGCGCGAGGCCAGCGGCATCGACTGGCGCACGGTGCGACCTTTCCGCAGCAAGGAGGAGGCGCACCACGAGGAGTCCTGGTTCGCCTATCTCTCCGGCGACGACCCGGACTATCCCGAGCGGATCCTCGCGGCCGCCCAGGCGCAGGTGCGGCACCGGATGCAGCGAATGGAGCGCTATCGCGGCCTGGAGGTCGCCGAGGCCGACATCCACCTGTGGCAGCTGTCCAACCCGGTGGTCACCGAGGCGCTGGTGCAGCTGACCTGGGGTGGTCCGCAGGTCCTCTACAACGGCGGACTGCAGCAGGCGCGGGTGCGCTACTACGACGCCGACTCCCGCCGGCCGGGCCTGCCGCCCTCGGTCGCGGCCCTGGTCTCCAGCATCGACCCGCAGGCGACTGTCGTGGAACTGGTGAATCTCGACCCGACCGCGGACCACACGCTGATCGTCCAGGCGGGTGCCTTCGCGGAGCACACCATCCGCAACGTCCGCCACACTCGCAGCCGCGACGACTCCTGGATCGGCGACCTCTACGACTACGGACACTCGGAGCCGGTCGAGGAGACCTCCGAGGCCCACGACGTGAACGGGCCCTGGCTGCGCGTGCACCTCCCCCGTTCGACCCGGGTGCGCCTTTCCCTCGAACTAGAGCTGCGCACCCGTCCCGCGTCCTACCGCACCCCGTTCGACGAGCCGTCCGACGGGCCGTGCGAGGGCGGATCACGGTGAGCGGTCGCGCCACACCCTCGGTCCACGACCGCCACGTCCACCTCTGGGACCCGCGCTGCCTTGCCTACCCGTGGCTGGTCGAGGCCCCCGATCTCAACTGGCCTTTCACCGCAGACCAATTCGCGGCGATCCGTCCCGCGCCAATCGAGGTGACCTTCGTGGAGGCCGACCGGGAAAATGGGCAGGCCACGGACGAGATCGAGTGGGTCCGCAGCCAGGCCGAACACCACACCTGGATCCGCAGCGCCGTCGCCCACGTCCCGCTCGAACGCCCCGCCGAAGCCCTCGCGACGATCCGACGGTACGCGGCGGACCCGTTCGTCGTCGGGGTGCGCCGCAACATCGAGGACGAGGCACCCGGCTTCACCGAGGACTCGCACATCCGCGAGGGCATCCAGCTGATCGCGAGGCCGGCCTCCCCTTCGACGCATGCGTCAGCCAACACCGGCTGCCCGAGCTGGCGCAGCTGGCCGTCACCTGCCCGCACACCACGATCGTCCTCGACCACCTCGGCAAGCCGAAGCCGGCCGCCAGGAGCCAGTGGTCGCAGGCATGGCGACGGCTTGCGCAACAACCGAACGTCGTCTGCAAGCTCTCCGGCCTGGCCACCCCACTGGCACCGGACATCCCGTCCGCGTTCGCGCTCTCGCTCCTGCGCGAAGCGCTCGACGTGTGCGGCCCCGACCGCTGCCTGTTCGGGAGCGACTGGCCGGTGATGCTGCTCGCCACCGACTACCGCGCCTGGCTCGACCTGGTCCGCGAGGCGCTCGGCCTCTCCTCGTGGACCGCCAACGACGCGGTGCTGCGCGGCAACGCGGAGCGTCGCTACCGGCTCGTTCCCTCCCGGTTCCAGGCGGCCGACCTGGCCCGAAAGGAAGCACGATGAGGCGCATCGCTCAGACCACGCGGCTGCTCCCGGAACGCCGGGAGGAGTACCTCGCCCTGCACCGCGCCGTCTGGCCGGCCGTCGAGGCCGCCCTGCGTGCCGCGCAGATCCGCAACTACAGCATCTTCCTGCACGGCGACACCCTGTTCGCCTACTTCGAGTACCACGGCGACGACTTCGAGGCCGACCTCGCCTCCGTCAAAGCCGACCCCGAAACGCAGCGTTGGTGGACCTTCACCGACCCCTGCCAGGAGCCCTGGCCGGACGCCCCCCAGGACAGCCGCTGGTCCGAGGCGCCCGAGATCTGGCACCTGCACGAAACGACACAGCCCTGAGCCTGTGAAATCCAGGCGCATCCGCGTCGCCCAGTCCCCGCCGCGCCGCGACCGGCCGGCAGTGCTCCACAGCGCCCTCTAGAGGGCGCACAAGGAAATGCCAGCGAAAGGGAACCGGACAATGTCGTCACACCCCTACCAAGGACGGGTCGGCCGACGCCTCACCGCGACGATCGCGGCAGCGACAGGCCTCCTGGTCTCCGCCGCCTTCGTCACACCGACGGCGGCCCACGCCTCCGTCTCCGCCACCGTCTTCGTCTCCCCCACCGGCTCCGGGACGGCGTGCAGTTCGACCACGCCCTGCTCCCTGACCCAGGCGAAGACGTCCGTCGAAGCCATCGACGGCCACATGAGCGGCGACATCGTCGTACAGCTCGCCGGCGGAACCTACCGCCTGACCTCACCTCTGAACCTCACCAGCGCGGACTCGGGCACGAACGGACACACGGTCAGATGGCAGGCCGCCCCGGGCCAGTCCCCGGTGATCTCCGGCGGCCAGCAGGTGACCGGCTGGACCCTGCACGACTCGACCAACAACATCTACGCCGCGTCCGTCCCCGTCGGAGTCGACTCGCGCCAGCTCTTCGTCGACGGCTCACTGGCACCGCGCGCCGCGATGACCATCGCCCGCAGCGATGTCGCCTTCACCAGCGCCGGCCTGACGATCCAGAACTCGAACCTGAACTGGATCGCCAACCTGCCAAAGCAGAACCGGATCGAGCTCGAGGCCCAGAACTCCTTCACCGACCGCTTCACGCCGGTGAAGAGCATCAGCGGCACGAGCATCACCATGCAGGAACCGGCCTGGCAGAACAACGGCTGGGGCTACGACACCATGGAGAACCCCTTCGCCGGAGGGACTCTCCAGCTGGAGAACTCGTACGCATTCCTGAACACGGCCGGGCAGTGGTACCTCGACCCGCAGGCCGGCCAGCTCTACTACAAGGCGCCGTCCGGCTGGAACCCCTCCGTCCACGACGTCGAACTGCCCCTGACAACCTCGCTCCTGGACATCAGCGGCAGCTACAGCACCCCCGTGCAAAACCTCGCGTTCCAGGGCATCAGCTTCGAAGACACCACCTGGCTGGCCCCCAGCAGCGACATCGGCTACGCCGACCAACAGACCGGCACGTTCCTCAACCAGACCTACTCCAACGAGCCTTCTGACTTCCTGACCTCGTGTGCCACCGGCTGCCAGGCCTTCGAATCCACCCGTAACAGCTGGGGCGAGGCCCCCGCGGCGGTTCAGGTCTCCGCCGCGAACGGGATCAGCTTCAGCGGCGACACCTTCACCGACCTCGGCGAGGTCGGCCTGGGCATCGGCCAGGACAACGACGCCGTCGACTCCGGCACCGGACTCGGCGCCTCGAACATCACCGTCAACGGCAACACCTTCACCAACGACTCCGGAGGGGGCGTGGTCGTCGGCGGAGTCCAGCCGAACGCGCACCACCCGTCCAACTCCGCAATGACCGACCAGAACATCACCATCAGCAACAACCTCGTGACTGGCGTTGCACAGGACTACAAAGACATGCCCGGCATCCTGTCCACGTACGTTTCGCACGCCGTCATCACACACAACGAGGTCTCGAACCTCGGCTACGACGGCATCGACGTCGGCTGGGGCTGGGGCATCAACGACCGCGGAGGCAGCCAGGATTACGTCAACCGAGGCACCTACAACTACCAGCCCATATACACCACGCCGACCACACTGAACAAAACCATCGTGACCTACAACAAGGTGCACGACACAAAGGAGGTCTTCCACGACGGCGGCAGCATCTACAACCTGTCCGCGAACCCCGGTGGCTTCATCGCCGACAACTACGTCTACAACAACCACAACACCGTAGGACTCTACCTCGACGAAGGCTCCCGCTACATCACGCTGCAGAACAACGTCCTGCAGGACACCGGAGTCTGGGCGAACACGAACGCGAGCGCCAACAACAACACCGATGACAACACCTTCGCCGACAACTGGTATAACGCTGGCGCCACCGTCGTCGCCACCGGCTCCCCGCACAACAACGTCCTGACCGGCAACGTCCAGGTCAGCGGTTACAACTGGCCCGCAGGAGCGCAGGAAGTCATCGCGCAAGCCGGCGTCACCACCAACAGCGGCATCGGCACCGCCGCGATCCACGCGGTCGGCGCGAACAAATGCATCGACGACAACAACTGGAGCACCACGCCGGGAACCCAGCAGCAGATCTGGGACTGCAACGGCCAGTCGAACCAGACCTGGACACACAACTCGGCCAACCAGATCACCCTGTTCAACGGCAGCAGCCAGATGTGCCTGGACGACGCCGGGTGGGGCACCACCAACGGCACGGCGGCCAGCATCTGGACCTGCACCGGCCAGGTCAACCAGCAGTGGAGGCTCAACCCGGACGGGACCATAACCAACCTGTACTCCGGCCTGTGCCTCGACGTGAGCAACAACGGCACCAGCAACGGCACCAAGCTCCAGCTCTGGAGCTGTAACAGTCAGGCGAACCAGGAGTGGAACCTGGGCTGAGTAGGGTCGGGACTGGAGCGGTGGCTTCCGCTCCGTTTCCGGCCCCCGCCGCTTCAAGTGAAGTATGCCGCCGACGAGGTGCCCGCGGTTCGGGTTAACCAACGAAATGCGGTTCGCCGGCTGACGAATCCGCGGAGCGGGCTCAGCGGACCGGACGACGGGTTCGCTGACGCTCGCGCCGCCGTGCATGCGTCACCTGGCGGGGAGGACGGTGACCGCCACCCGGTCGTGGACGGGAGAGACCCGCCGGCATCGGACATGAGGTGCCGCCGGTGCAGGTGGCGCGAGGGGATGCGTTCGATCACCAGGAAGGCGGCGTCGTCGGTGAGCTGCTCACCGGTGTGCTCAAGCAGGTCGCGGTGAAGGTGGTGCAGGAGAGCCTCAGGGCTTGAGGCGGGGAAGGCGGCGACCCGCTCGGCGAGCGGGTAGAAGGCTCCGGTCGGTGAGCGGGCTTCGATCACGCCGTCGGTGTACAGCAGCAGCATGTCGCCTGTTTCGAAGCTCAACGGGTCGGCGCGGTCGTTTCGTACGCAGAGGGCGCACAGGCCCAGGGGAGGCGCGGGTCGCCGGGAATTCAGGACGGTCACCTGCTCTCCATGGATCAGCAGGGGTGGCGGATGGCCGCAGTTGAGCGTCTCAGCCTGCGGGCCCTGACGGCGAGCTTCTTGATCTGCGGCTTCGGATCGGCGTGCGATACATCCGTACCGCACGCTCACGCAACTCCAGCGAGTACTTTCTGGGGGCGGCCATGGTCGATGTTCCTCTCATGAGTCCCATCTGACCCTCTGTCAACACACTCCGCATCTCGGGGGAACCTCAGATGCCCGCAACACGGAGACGACCCGAATGCCGCCGTTTCCGGCTGGGTAGTTGCGGTGACGTCTCACTCAGGGTCGATGTGGGGCGCGGTGAAGCGGGCGGACAGGTCATCCGGCCGCTGTGATGGTGTCCGATGGTCCGGCAGGGGGATGCCGGCCTCGCTGCGCCGCAGTACGTCGCTGAGGGCGTCGCGGACGCGACAGGTGTCGTGGCCGGCTCAGTGGTGTGTGGTGTGGTCGTGCTGGGCGCGGGCGGCGGCGCGGACGATGTTGCGGGACATGCCTCCGAAGACGACCGCGTGGAGGGGCTTGATACTCCACCAGTACAGATGGCCCAGCAGGCCGCGGGGGTGGAACAGCGCCCGCTGCCGGTATCGGACCGGGCCACTGCCGTTGCCGTCCACTCGCATCTCCAGCCAGGCCAGGCCGGGGAGCCGCATCTCGGCGCGTAGTCGCAGCAGCCCGCCGCGTTCGATCTCCTCGACTCGCCAGAAGTCGAGCGAGTCACCGGCCCGCAGCCGTCGGGCGTCCCGCCGGCCCCGGCGCAGGCCGACGCCGCCGACGAGGCGGTCGACCCAGCCGCGCGCGGCCCAGGCCAGCGGGAGGGAGTACCAGCCGTTCTCGCCGCCGATGCCTTCGATGACCTGCCACAGTGCCTCCGGCGCTACGTCCGCCTCGCGTTCTCGGACGTCGGCGTACAGGCTGCCGCCTGCCCAGTCCGGGTCGGTCGGCAGCGGGTCGCTGGGGGCGCCGGGCACGGAAGCCGAGGACCAGCGTGTGGCGACCTGGGCTTCACGGACGCGCTGCAACGCAAGGGTGACTGCTTGGTCGAAGCCGAGCGGATGACCGGGCGGACTGGGCAGGTACCGCTCGATGTCCCTCTCTCGGCAGACCACTTCGTGGCGCAGGGACTCCGTGAGCGGGCGGGCGATCGAGGCGGGCACCGGGGGTCACCAGGCCGACCCAGTGACTTGACAGTCGGGGTGTCAGCACGGGCACGGGCACGATGAGCCGCCGGGGCAGTCCGGCGACGGCGGCGTACCGCTGCATCATCTCCCGGTAGGTCAGCACCTCCGGGCCGCCGATGTCGAAGGCACGGCTGACGTCGGCGGGCAGACGGGAGCAGCCCACCAGGACGCGCAGGACGTCCCGCACAGCGATGGGCTGGAGACGGGTGTGTACCCAGCGCGGGGTGACCATCACGGGCAGCCGCTCGGTGAGGTAGCGCAGCATCTCGAAACTGGCCGAGCCGGAACCGATGATGACGGCGGCGCGCAGGACGGCGGTCGGCACACCTGAGTCGAGCAGGATGTTGCCCACCTCGGCACGGGAACGCAGGTGGGGAGACAGATCCGACTCCCGAACCCCTTCCGGGGTCAGTCCGCCGAGGTAGACGAGGCGGCGGACGTGGGCCCGACGGCCCTGCTCGCCGAAGACGCGGGCCGCGTCACGGTCGGTCCGTTCGAAGTCGCGCCCGGTGCCGAGGGCGTGCACCAGGTAGTAGGCCACGTCCACGCCGCCCATCGCCCGTGCCACCGACGCGGCGTCGAGGACGTCGCCCCGGACGACCTCCACCCGGTCGGCCCACGGATGGTCGCGCAGCTTGCGCGGTGTGCGCGCCAGGCAGCGCACCCGGTACCCGGCGTGAAGCAGCTCGGGCACGAGCCGACCGCCGATGTAGCCGCTCGCGCCGGTCACCAGACAGGTCAGTGGCTCGTGAGTCGTCGCCCCGTCGCCGGTCGTCGTCGTGGTCGCCTCGTCCGCCACCGGTACCGTCCCTGCTCCTCGCTCGTGCGCCGCACCTTGCTTTCCCGGACTTCTACAGTGTTGACCGTCCAGCGGAACGCGCCTCGTACTCGCGCTGATCGGGTGACGTCAGCGGCTGCGGGCACCGCCGGGCGAGAGGACCGACCGGAATGACCTGGCCGGCCCAAGGCATCACCCCGTACCCAGCGGGCACGTTGATCACATGGTGCCCCGTCCTCAGTACACCGCACGCACGCTGCTCACCCTGCTCACGCGGCCGCCCGCTGCGCGGGGCAGGGCCGACTCCTTCCACGGGCCGCTCCGGACACTGCTGGCCCGTGCCGACCGCCGCGTCTTCGAGGAGGTCGCCGCCCGCCACTGGCCGCTCGCCGAGAAGGTGCTGCCCCGGCTGAGCCGCAGCGCCGACCACGGGCTGCTGTGGTTCGGTGTCGCGGCCGGAATGGCCACGCTAGGCGGGCGGCCTCGGCGACGGGCCGCCGTCCGCGCCGTCGCGTCACTGGCCGTGGCCTCGGCCACCGTGAACACCCTCGCCAAACGGTCGGCGCGGCGCCCCCGTCCGCCGCTGGACGGTGTACCGGCGGTGCGGCACCTCGCCCGTCTCCCCTTCACCACTTCGTTTCCCTCCGGTCATGCGGCCTCGGCCGCGGCCTTCGCCGTCGGCGCCGGCCTGGAGTCCCGCCGCTGGGGCGTTGCCCTGGCCCCACTGGCCTGGTCGGTGGCCTTCTCTCGCATCTACACCGGAGTGCACTACCCCGGCGACGTACTGGCGGGGGCGGCCCTCGGGGTGGGTGCGGCGTACGCCGTGCGCGGTATTGCCCCGACCAGGGAGCAGCTGGGCCCGCAGGCCCGACCGCGCGCCGAGGCACCGGCTCTGCCCGCCGGGCGCGGACTGGTGGTCGTGGCCAACAGCGCGGCAGGCACCGGGGGCGAGGCGCTGCGGCAGGCACGCGCCGCACTGCCGGAGGCGGAGTTCGTCACTGCGAGGCCGGACGCTTCGCTGGAGGAGCTGTTCGACCAGGCCGCCGGACGCGCCACCGCACTGGGGGTGATCGGCGGCGACGGCACGGTGAACGCGGCCGTCACCGCGGCCGTACGGCACCGGCTGCCGCTGGCGGTCCTGCCCGGCGGGACGCTGAACCACTTCGCCTACGACCTCGACCTGCACTCGGTCGAGGACGCGGCCGAGGCCGTCACCGGCGGACACGCGGTGAGCGTGGACGTGGCCCGGTTCCGGCCGGGGCCGCACGGCCGCGAGGCCTACTTCGTCAACACCTTCAGCATCGGCGCCTACACCGACCTGGTGAGAGTGCGGGAGAAGTGGTCGCCGCGGCTGGGTAGCTTGGCTGCGGGCGCTCTCGCGGTGCTGCACGTGCTGGGTACCGCGCGTCCGGTGGAGGCCGAGTTCGACGGGCGGCGGCGTCAGATCTGGCTGTTGTTCGCCGGTAACTGCACCTACCGTGGCCTGGGCCTGGCACCGGTACGCCGCCACGACCTGGCCGACGGCCTGCTCGACGTACGGGTCGTGCGGGCCGGACACCTGGCCCGACTGCGCCTGGTGGCCGCCGCCCTGTCCGGCACCCTGCGCCACTCTCCCGTGCTGTCAGCGCGGCGCGTCAAGCGCCTACGCGTCACCGGCTTGGACGGCGCCTCCCATGTGGCCTACGACGGTGAGACCGCACCGGCCCCGCCCGCACTGCTGCTGGACAAGGCGCCGAGCGCACTGACCGTCTACCGCCCACTGCCCGAGGCGCCCTGACGGTGGGGTGTGGAAGCCGTGGTGCGTCTGTTACCGGCGCGTCGTCGGTGGGGAGGCAGCGTCGGTGGTCCGGGCGCGGAGCGGACATCGCATGAGGCGACGCGGGTAGAGGAGCTGGGACCGCGAGGAGCGCAGGCTGAGGAGGACGGTTTCGATGAGCACAGCGGACAAGGCCGACAACACCGGCGACAAGAAGAAGGGCAAGGCAAAGGAAGCACTCGGCAAGGCGGTCGGCGACGAACGCTTGCAAGCAGAAGGCAAGGTCGACCAGGTCGAAGGCGACGTCAAACAGGCCGACGAGAAAGCCAAGGACGCGGCGAAGGACCTCTTCAGGGACTGAGTTGCATTCCTGACGAAGGCGGGTCATGGCTCATCGAGCTGCGGCCCGGCTTCCGCGCTGCCCCCGGTTCGACAGCGGAGTCGCGCGCGGCAGCGGACCGGCGAGGCAGTTGTGAGGATGCCCAGTCATTCCTGTGGGGAGTAGACGATCATGGATGATACTGACGGCCGTAAGCAAGAGTGGTGGGCGGCGCTGTGCCGCACACCGGTGGCGGTCTGGAACGATGACGTCACCGACTGGGCCGCCGCTCTGACCTACTACGCCGTCCTCGCCCTGTTCCCCGTCCTGTTGGTGATTCTCTCGGTTCTGGGGCTGACCATGCCCACTACGACGCCTGAGGTGATCGACCGGGTGACGGGGGTCGTCCCGGTCGCCTCCCGCGGGCTGCTGCGCGGTGCTCTTCTGCAGATGGCCGAACAGTCGTCCGCGGCATGGATGCTGGTCTTCTTCGGCGCCGTCGGGGCGTTGTGGTCGGGCTGCAGCTATCTGAGTGTCTTCCGCAGGGCCCTGCACGCGATCCACCACGCCAACGCACACCGGCCGGTATGGCGCACCGCCCCGCGCATCATCATCACTGCGATCGTACTGATCAGCCTGCTGCTCACCACGACTCTCGCGCTGTTGGTGAGCGGGAGCCTGGCCAGGCGCCTGGGCCGGGCCTTCAACCTGGGCACCGTGCCTCAGACCGCGTGGGACGCGCTGCGCTGGCCCGTTCTGGCTGCGGTGGCGGTTGCCCTCGTCCTGGTGCTCTACCGGTCAGGTCCCGCCCCCTCGAGACGGGTGCGGAAAACGGCGCCGGGTGGTGGGCTGGCGATCGTGCTTCTGCTGACCATCTCCCTCGGCTTCACCCTCTACGCCTCGCACGTGAGCACCTACCACCGCCTGTACGGTTCGCTGGCGGGCGTGGTGGTCTTTCTCATCTGGCTGTGGCTGTCCAACCTGGCCCTCTTGATCGGCGCTCAGTTCAACGTAGAGCTGGCGAAACCCGCCCCGCATCGGTCGACTGCGATTGCTGCCTCAGCGTCGGCGACCCCACAGTCTCCCAGCTGATCGTCTGCTTCATGAAGGTACGCCGGGTATGTGCCAGCTTAACCCTGTGCCAGTAGTCACCAGCGGCCCGTCAAACGAGACATCGGTGCCGGGGTGCGGCAGGCCCCCGGGCATCTGCCTGTGCCCTGGAAGTGACCTGCGAAGGGATCGGCTCCGGTTTCAGCTGTTGAGTCCCTTGCGGTGGCTTCCACCGCTGCCTTTCTCTCGCTGGGGTGCCGGTGTCCGCACGGATTGCGCGGACACCGGGAGTGGGATGGTCAGGTGGGCTGGGGGCGCCCGAAGAGCAGGTCGTAGCCTGCGGGGAGCTGAAGCAGGATCTGCTTGAGGAGGTCGTCCCCGGCAGCGTCGGCGACCGTACTGAGGACGGCGCTGACGTCCCAGGCTGCGGTCTGCTCGGTGGCCCCCTCGATCCAGGCCGCCGTCGCCCGCACGAACCGCTCCGGCGGCAGCGGTTCGGCGCTTTGCAGCGGATTGAGCAGGATCAGGGCGAAGGCCTCCGGCAGGCGCGCCGCCAGCTGGGCGCGTACCTCGCCGACCAGGTGTGCGCCGAGCAGGGCGAGGACCACGCGGGCTGCGCGTTCTGCTTCCTGCTCGTTTTCGTACTCGCCGCGTTCCTTGACTTGGTCGAGGAACGCTTCGATTCGCAGGGTCACGTCGGCCGCCGCCCTTCTTCGGCTTCTGTGCTCCGGTGGGTGCGGAGGGCGGGTGAGGGGGAGATGCCCGCCCTGCGCTGCTGATCGGCTCCTCTCGCCTGCCGATTCAGCCGGAGATCTCCTTGCGGCCGGATCCGACGCCGATGGAGATCTTGCGCGGCTTGGCACGCTCGGCGATCGGGATGCGCAGGGTGAGCACCCCGGCGTCGTAGTCGGCCGTGATGTGCTCGGTGTCGAGGGTGTCGGCGAGCACGATCTGGCGGGAGAAGACGCCCAGGGGCCGCTCGGAGAGTTCCATCTGCACGTCGTCGCCCTTCGCCACGGGTCGGCGCTCGGCCTTGACGGTCAGCATGTTCCGCTCGACGTCGATGTCGATCGCCTCGGGGCTGACGCCCGGCAGGTCGAAGGCCACCACGTACTCGTCACCCTCGCGGTAGGCGTCCATCGCCATCGCGGACGGCCGCGACCAGGTGCCCGGACCCATCATCTGCTGAGCCAGCCGGTCGAGTTCACGGAAGGGGTCGGTGCGCATCAACATCGTGAAACACCTCCAGAAGGTTCGGGCAGTTGCTGCCAATGCGCTTCACTGAAACCGTTGTAACATGTCATCCAATGGATGACAAACATGGTGTCATCGAACGGACGACACGCTTGAAGGAGGTGCCCATGGCAGCAGCCGACCACCCGGCCTCTTCCAGCACCGACGGTCGCAGCCCGACCTCGTTCCTCGCCGCCGCCGCGGCCTTGCACGCCATAGACGACGCTCTGGAGGCTGCCCGGCAAGCGACCTCCGACGCCCCTGATACCGGCCCTGAGCCGGAGCAGGCCCTGGCCTCGCTGCTGCTGCTGCGGCAGGTTCGCGAGCAGCTCGCCGGCTGGGAGAACGGCCTGATCGAAACAGCCCGCGCCGCGGGCGCCAGCTGGGCCGACCTCGCCCACCCGCTCGGCGTCGCCAGCCGCCAGGCCGCCGAACGCCGCTACCTGCGAGGCCGGCCCGGTCCCGCCGGCGCCACCGGCGAACAACGTGTCCAGGCGACCCGCGAACGCCGCGCCGCCGACCGCGCCCTCACCGCCTGGGCCCGCCGCAACGCCGCCGACCTGCGCCGCATCGCCGGCCAGATCACCGCCCTCACCCAACTCCCCGCCGCCGCCCGCGGCCCCGTCAGCCAGCTCGACGCGGCCCTCGCCCAAGACGATCCCGCCGCCCTCGTCCGCCCCCTGAACGCCACTCGCCCCTACCTGACACACCTCCGCCCCGACCTCGCCTCCCGACTCGACGCCCTCACCGACACCACCTCCGCCGCCTCCGACTGAGCCGGTGCTTTGACCGGTACAGCTGTCGGCGCCGAGAGGGATCTGCTGCCGGGAGGCGCTGTCAGGATGTCCGGGCACGGCGCGGACGACTGTGACCGGCTGGCTGCGGCGCGCCGGCTCCGCACTACCAGTTCTCCAAACAGCCCATGGACGCTCACCTGGGCAGGTCACCTACCACGGCGGACACCACCGCGAGGATCACGGTGGCCACCGTGATGGCGGCTATCACCGGGCGTCTGCTCCACGACGCCGGCCGCTTCGCCGTGCGTTCATGCACGTCGGCGTTGTTGGGACTATCCGACTCGGGCGGCAGCCGGTACGCCCCAGCGAAGCCGCAAAAGGCTCCGCACCAGCGTTGTGAGCATCCACGCACTGCCAACGAGTGATCCGACTCGTAGGCTTCGGCCATGGCAGAGATCAAGACTCCGACGCCCCGTGACGCCTTCGAGCTGCTGCTGGCCGGTAACCAGCGCTTCGTCGCGGGCTCCCCCGAGCACCCGAACCAGGACGCTACCCGCCGCGCCGAGATTGCACCGTCCCAGCAGCCCTTCGCCGTGCTGTTCGGATGTTCCGACTCCCGGCTGGCCGCCGAGATCATCTTCGACCGCGGCCTGGGCGACCTGTTCGTGGTGCGCACCGCCGGCCACGTCATGGGCCCGGAGGTGCTGGGCAGCATCGAGTTCGGCGTAGACGTGCTGGGCTGCCCGCTGGTCGTGGTCCTCGGTCACGACTCGTGCGGCGCGGTCGGCGCGGCGTGCGCCGCGCTGGAGGACGGCATGACACCGGCCGGATACGTCCGGGACGTCGTCGAGCGGGTGACGCCCAGCGTGCTGGCCGCGCGGGCCGCCGGAAAGGTCGAGCCCGATCAGATCCTGGCCGAGCACATAAGGCACACCGCCGACCTGCTCTTGGACCGCTCCCGAGTCCTCGCCGACAAGGTCACCGCCGGGCAGGCCGCCGTGGTGGGCCTGCACTACCGCCTAGCCGACGGCAGCGCACAGCTCGTCGCCGCCCGCGGCCTCGACGCCACAGTCCCCGCCGCGTCCTGACCGCCCCGGCCGTGGCTGCTCAGCGCGATGTGCCGCGGCCGCAGGACACGCCTATGTACGTGGATGAGGCGCGCGCCCAGCACCGTCCCCCGCCCTGATCTGGCGCGGGCCGCGGGCTGCGAGGTGTGCCGGGGATGAGGAACGGTCGTCACCGACGACGGGCGGCACGAGCTGTGCCTGGCCTGCCAGAACGGTGGCCGCTCAGCCGAACCCGTCCCCAACCCGCCCCGCCCCGTCTCCAAGAGCAGTGAGAGCACGGCGCCCGGCGCCGGTCACGCGGTAGACCGTGGCCCCGCGGCGCGGCGAAGCCGGTTGACGATCGCCAGTCCTAGTCCCTCCTCCGTCGGCAGGGAGGCGATGATGAGGTCGCATCCCTGCTGGTCGAGTTCGCGCAGGAACCCGTACAGCCCGCGCGCGTAGGCGGCGAGAGAGCTGGGGACCTTCACCAAAGCGTGCGCCTTCACCGCAGTGCCGGCGAAGGTCGGGGGAAGGAATACGCCCACCTGGTGTCCCGGGGATCGGTCCGTGCACGGTGGACTTAACGGGGGTGGCGGGTCGACCAGGCACGTCCCAGGTGCGAATGCTCAGGCCACGCTGCAAGCTGGTGCCGTAGGCCGCAACTGTCGAAGGAAGTGTCGTGGTGGCGGTGGCCACACGTGGGATCGCCGGAGCGTCGACCCGGTGGGGGACGGCGCCGCCAGCCGAGGGTGTGATCGGGGCAGCCCTGCTGTCGCCTGTGATGTGCGCCGGGCTGATGCATGCGGCTTGCCGGTACATGCCGTGACTGAGAACGCGTCGCGACCGGCGACCGGCGCACGACGGCCCTATCTGATCGTGAACCCGCATTCAGGGGGAGGGAAGGCGAGCCGGTTCCGGATCGCGCAACGCGCCCGTGCGTTCGGAGCTCAGGTTTTCCTGATCGATCATTCCCTGCCCCAGGACCTGGCGACTGTCGCGCGACGCGCCGTGGACGACGGTGCGGATCTGCTCGGGGTCGCCGGGGGAGACGGCACGCAGGCGCTCGTCGCCGAGGTGGCCGCGGAGAGCGGCCTGCCGTTCATGGTCATTCCGGCGGGCACCCGCAACCACTTCGCGATGGATCTCGGTCTGGACCGTGAGGACCCTTCGGCCGCGCTGGAGGCCCTCAGGGACGGCGTCGAGCTGCGCGTGGATCTCGGGTACGCAGGCGAGCGGGCGTTCGTCAACAACGTGTCGTTCGGAGCGTACGCCGCCCTGGTGCAGGACCCCGCCTACCGGGAGGACAAGATCGGCACGATGGTACGGATCCTCCCGGAATTCCTGGCCCACCACCAGGGTCCGGAGCTGGTGGTACGCACAGGGCTGCTCACCGTGGACCGGCCGGACGCCGTACTGGTGAGCAACAACCCCTACCAGATCGACGACCCGGCCGGGCTCGACAGGCGTGCGCAGCTCGACTCCGGGCTCCTGGGAGTACTGGCCGCCAGGGCGGAGACCCCCGCCGAAACGGCCGCCAGGCTGCGAAGCGGGCAGATGCACGGACTGACCCGTCTGGCGACACCCGACGACGTCGTCATCCACGCCGATCCCCCGGTCGTCCCCGTCGGGCTGGACGGCGAAGCCGTCACCCTGCGCACTCCCGTGCGGTGCCGGATCAGTCCCCGGACGCTTCGGGTATGGGTTCCCCGCCATCGGCCGGGCATCGCGCCCACCGGATGGCGACCGCCGGGATGGTCCGTCGCCCAGCGGGCTGCTTCACTTGTCGGGCGGTTTCATGGCCGTCACACCGCTTGACCGAAGCAGGTCGCACAGTGGGCAGCGGAGACAGGGCCCGAAGGCCCATTGGGGCGTGGCGGCTAAAGGTGGAAGGTGAGATGGTGAGGCCGCTGTCAGGTGATCTGTGTGCGGGCCCGTCCCCCCGTCCGCTCAGCGCTGCCGGACGTTCGTCCGGCTGTGCGCGGACGTGTTCGCCTGTGTGGAGCGCCCACCGCCCGGGCGGTGGACGCTGATGGTGACCGCTGTCGGGCCGAGGCCGGTGGCCAGGGGGCGCGCCGTCTCGGCGGCCGCCCTGCCCACCGCGTAGGTGCTCCGTGATCTCCAGGTGCCGGAAGGCTGCCTGTCGTCGGAGGAGGCGGCAAGACGGCTGAAGCGCTGGGGCCCGAACGCCGTCCACTCCCACCGAGCTCGGGCGTGGTTGGTGCTGTGGCATCAGCTGCGGTCCCCGCTGCTCGGCCTGCTGCTGGCCGCGGCCGTCGTGTCGTACTTCGTCGGGGAGCGCAGCGACGCCGTGATCATCGCGGTGATCGTCGCGCTCTCCGTCGGCCTGGGTTTCGTCAACGAGTTCCGGGCTGAGAAGACCGCCCAGTCGCTGCACGCGAAGATCCAGCACCGCGCGGTCGTACTGCGCGACGGGCGACCGCAGGAGGTGGCGGTCACCGCTCTGGTCCCGGGTGACGTGGTCGAGCTGCGGCTCGGCGACATCGTGCCCGCGGACCTACGGCTGCTTCAGGCAGCCGGGCTCGAGTGCAGCGAGTCGGTGCTGACCGGCGAGTCGTTGCCGGTCGCGAAGGACACCGCTGCCGTGCCAGCCGGAACGGCGCTGGCGGACCTGTCCGGCTGCGCCCTGATGGGCACGGTGGTGCACTCCGGAACCGGCCGCGGTGTCGTGGTCGCCACCGGTGCCGAAGCCGAGTTCGGGAAGATCGCCGCCGGCCTGAGCGGACACCAGTTGGAGACCGAGTTCCAGGTGGGGCTGCGCCGCTTCTCCATGCTCCTGGTCTACGTCGCCGGGGCACTGACCACGTCGATCTTCATCATCAACGTCGCACTGCACAAGCCGCTGATCGACGCACTGCTGTTCTCCCTTGCCATCGCGGTCGGCATCACCCCGCAACTGCTGCCCGCGGTCGTCTCCACCAGCCTCGCCGCCGGCTCCCGGCGCATGAGCCAGCGCAAGGTGCTGGTCAAGCGGCTGGTGTGCATCGAGGACCTCGGCGACGTCGATGTGCTGTTCACCGACAAGACCGGAACCCTCACCCAGGGCCGCATCGACTTCATGCGGGCCGTACCCGTCCCCGGCACGTCGGCGGAGGAAGTGCTGCGCCGGGGACTGCTGTGCACCGAATCGGACGTTGACGGCCAAGGCCGGCCGGTAGGCGGGAACCCGCTCGACGACGCCCTGTGGGACTCACCGGCCGCCACCGCCCAGCGCCCGCTGCTCAGCGGCTGGAAGCTGGCCGGCGTCCTGCCCTTCGACCATGAGCGGCGGATGGTCTCCGTCACCGTCACCGATCCCGCCGGTGACACCCTGCTCATCACCAAGGGCGCTCCGGAGACGGTACTGGAACGCTGCGCAGAGGTCCCCCGGCCGATCCGCGAGGCGCTGGACGCGGAGTTCGCCGCCGGGAACCGAGTCGTCGCGGTGGCGACCCGGCCCGCTCACCCGGCCACCGCACTCAGTAAGGCCGACGAGCGGGACCTCCGTCTGGCCGGTCTGCTGGTCTTCCTCGACCCGCCCAAACCCGACGCGGCCGAGGCGCTGGGACGGCTGGACGCGCTCGGCGTCACGGTGAAGATCGTAACCGGGGACAACCCCACGGTCGCCGCCAAGGTCTGCCGCGACCTGGGGCTGACCGACGCCGCCGTGCTGACCGGGACCGACCTGGACGCCATGGACGACGAGCAACTCGCCACAGCTATCCACGACACAACCGTCTTCGCCCGGGTCAGCCCCGAGCACAAGGCTCGCATCGTGCGCATCCAGCGGAAGACCGGCGGAGACGTCGCCTTCCTCGGCGACGGCGTCAACGACGCCCTCGCGCTGCACGCCGCCGACGTCGGCATCTCGGTGGACTCGGCCACCGACGTGGCCAAGGACGCCGCCGACGCGATCCTGCTGGAGAAGGACCTCGATGTTCTGGCCGACGGGGTCGCCGAGGGGCGACGCATCTTCGCCAACACCATCAAGTACGTCCTGATGGGCACGTCCAGCAACTTCGGCAACATGTTCAGTGCGGCCGGAGCCTCACTGTTCCTGCCCTTCCTGCCGATGCTGCCCTCCCAGATCCTGCTCAACAACCTTCTCTACGACACCAGCCAGCTCGCCATCCCCACCGACGAGGTCGACGAGGAGCAGGTACGCCGCCCCGCGCACTGGGACATCGCCTTCATCCGGCGCTTCATGATCTGCTTCGGGCCGATCAGCTCCCTGTTCGACTTCGTCACCTTCGCCGTGATGCTGGGCGTCTTCCACGCCGACGCCGCCCAGTTCCACACCGGCTGGTTCGTGGAGTCCCTCGCCACGCAGACTCTGGTGATCTTCGCCATCCGTACCCGCCGCATACCGTTCTGGCGCAGTCGCCCCAGTCTGCCTCTGACACTGACCGCGCTGGGAGTCGTCGCCCTCGGCGCCGTCCTGCCGGCCACTCCCCTGGCCCACGTCCTGGGCTTCCAACAACTGCCGACCGCCTTCTTCGCCGCCGTGGCCGTCATGGTCATCGTCTACCTGCTCCTCGTCGAGCTCGGCAAACGGATCTTCTACCGGACCGCGCGTCCACCGGCTCGCCCCGAACCTGCTCCCGGCCACCGGCATCTGCGCCGCCGTGCAGCACGGTTCAGCACCGTCACCCGCCTGCCGCACCGGCAAGCCCTCCGCCCTCCGCCGGTGGAGGGTCCACACCCGACGGGCGCGACCGTGTCTTCCCGCGCGCCCGTTCCTCGGACCCCATCTGCGTGATCCGCCGGAATCCTGCATCCGTCCGCCGTACGAATCCGCAATTTTCCGGCCGGTCGCGCTTCTACGGCCGACGCAGTCGGTGATCCGCCCTCGCAAGGCAGGCCCAACAAACGCATGCTCGCCGAGCCTGTCCGTCCACTTGAGCCGTTCATGCGCTATGCATGCTTTTCGTGGCCGGGACCGGGAGGAGTTCGACGCTTCTGCACTCCTCTGACTCGGGTGGAGCGTGAGTACGGCCCTGATGGGCCGATACTCGAGAACGCCCCCGCCGGCCGATCAGTGCTGGGGGTGCGCACGCGCGTGGAACAGAGGGCGCCGCTGGGTGGCTGTGCCGGGAGCGAGATGGCCGATCTCGACGCGTGTCCTGATGGCGCGGACCACCTCGGTCAGGCCGAGAACTATGGCCATGACGCCCACCACCAGTGTGAGTGTCGCGATGGATGCAAACGGCATGATGATCATCACGATGCCGGCCATAGTGCCGATGATGCCGAAGGCCACGTGCCAGCCGCGCGCCGGCATGGTCTGGTCGGAGGCTGCGGCAATCGTCTCCAGGGTGCCCCGCAGGAGCCAGCTGAAGCCGATCCACAGGGCGAGCAGGAAGATCGACTCAAGGGGGCCCCTGAAGCAGATCAGTCCGAGCAGGATGGAGGCCGCGCCGGTGATGAAGTGCAGTACGCGAAGATGCCGGGGGACGTGGGTGCCGAAGGCGGCGGCGAGTTGGAAGACACCGGTGGCAAGCAGGTAGACGCCGAAGAGCACGCCGATCACGCGAAGCGTCGCACCGGGCCAGACCAGCGCGATGACGCCCAGGGCGATGGTGGCGAGGCCCAGGGTGAGCAGGATCTGCCAGCCCATGTTCGCCAGGGCTGCCATGCCTTCGGTCAGGGGGCCCTCTTGCGGCTCGGTGCCGCGCGGAGAAACGGGCCCGGAGGAGTGTGAAGGAGCTGTCATGGCACCTGCCTCCTTCTCGGAGCAGCGTCGTCACATCGGTCTATTTCCATCGTCACCCGTTCGGCCTCATGTTGCTCGGCGGAGAGGGCGGGCTTTGTGGCGCATGTCCTGCTGTCCCGTTCGGGTTGACACGTCGGTACTCATGCGTCGGGGGTGATGACGGCGCGTCCTTGGATCTTGCCGTCGTACAGGAGCTGGTAGGCCTCGCCGGCGCGTTGCAAGGGGAAGTGCTCGACCAGCATTTTGATCTTGTCCTGCTGGGCGAGGGTGATCACTTCCATGAGTTCGGTGAGCGAGCCCCAGTAGGGCGAGGCTACCGAGCACTCGTGCGGCGGGCTGGAGAAGTTGACGGGCAGGGCTCCGCCGCCGAGGCCGACGATGGTCAGGTGGCCGAGCGTCCTGGCCACCTGTGCGGCCATCCGCAGCGTCGGGTCTATGCCGACCATGTCCAGCACGAGCTGAGCGCCCTGTTGCGCCGTGATGTCCTTGATGCGCGCGATCGTCTCGTCGCCCGAGAGCAGTGCTTCGTGGGCGCCCATGCGCTTGGCGGTTTCCAGCTTGTCGGCGTCTGTGTCCACGGCAACAACGGTGGTCGCCGCGCTGAGCGCGCGCAGGATCTGGATGGTCATCTGGCCCAGGCCGCCGGCCCCGATCACGACGGCGGTCGAGCCCGGTCCCAGCAGGTGCAGCGAGCGTTTGACGGCGTGATAGCTGGTCAGTCCGGCGTCGCTGAGCGGGGCGGCC
Source organism: Streptomyces sp. HUAS MG56 (assembly GCF_058673395.1). Taxonomy (NCBI): domain Bacteria; kingdom Bacillati; phylum Actinomycetota; class Actinomycetes; order Kitasatosporales; family Streptomycetaceae; genus Streptomyces; species Streptomyces sp. HUAS MG56. The sequence continues at coordinate 121,696 of NZ_CM178722.1, forward strand.
TGGCGGGGGTCAAGGGTGCCCAGCGCAATGAGGTGTCGCGCCGCCGGGACCAGCAGGTACTCGGCCATTCCGCCGTCGCGCCCCCCTCCCAGGCCCGGGCCCTGACCACGGAGGTTCTGGCAGTAGTTCTCCCGGCCCTGACGACAGTTGGCGCACACCCCGCAGCCCCAGGAGCCGTAGACGATCACAGGGTCTCCCGGCGCGAACCTGGTAACACCGGGCCCCAGTCGTTGCACCCATCCCGCGTTCTCATGGCCGAGCGTGAAGGGCAGATGTGTGAAGCCGGGTAGCGGTGCGGGGGCCTGCATGATGTGCAGATCGGAATGGCATGCACCGGCACCCCCCACCTTCACCAGGACCTGCCCAGGCCCGGGCTCGGGCACCGGCACCTCTCGCAGCTCGGGCGGCTGCCGCCAACCGACGAGTTGAAAAGCCTGCATAGCGATCCTTTACACGCACTGGGTCAGTCGTGGATGCCGTCGATGTCGACCAGGACGTGGCGCGGGCCGCGGAAGATCTGGTTGTGCCGGTACGGCGGCGGGTCCTCGACGAGCCGGGGGTTCTGCACCCGGCGGATGAACTCGCCGACCGCGATCTGGACCTCGAGCCGGGCGAGAGGAGCGCCGAAGCAGAAGTGGATGCCCTGGCTGAATCCGAGGTGCTGGTTGTTGGGGCGTTCGAGGTCGAGTTCGTCGGGGTCGGTGAAACGGTGCGGGTCGCGGTTCGCCGAGCCGTACGCGAGGAAGATCGGCGCCCCCTTGGGGATGGTGGTGCCGGCGATGTCGATGTCTTCCAGGGCGGAGCGGGTGTGCCAGAACTGCACCGACGACTCGAAGCGCAGCAGTTCCTCCACCCCGGGCACGATCAGCTCGGGCCGGCGCCGCAGCTTCTCGAACGCGTCGGGGTGGCGCAGCAGGGTGAGGACGCTGTGGGCGATGAGATTGACCGTGGTTTCGTGTCCCGCGAATATCAGGAGCAGGGCGTTGCTCACGAGCACGCCCTTGGACATCCGTCCCTCCGGGCCGTCCTCGTTCACCATCGCCGAGAGCATGCCCGGGCCGGGCTGCCGGGCGTACCGGTCGAGCAGCTCGGCTGCGAACTGCCCGAAGTCCCGCACGGCCTGTCGGCCCCCGGCCTGGCGGCTTCGGATCTCTTCGGAGGTGGCCTCGGGGCCGAAGTCCAAAGCGTCCAGGGCGGTCTCGATCCACTGGTGGAAGCGTGGCTCGTCCTCCAGCGGCACGCCCAAGACCTTGCAGATCACCGTCACCGGCAGGGGGTAGGCGAAGTCGTCGACGGCGTCGATCCGCTTCTTGCCCTTCATGTCGTCGAGGAGTCCATCGACGATGCGGCGGATCTCGGGCTCCAGGTCGGAGATCAAGTGAGGTGAAGGAGGCGGGCCGACGAAGTGCGGCATCATCGTCCGTCGATCCCGATCGTGCTCGGGTGGATCGCACGTAATGATGTTCGGCTCGTTCAGCACTTGCCTGATCGGCTCCGCGGAGCTCTCTGCCTGAGCCGCGGCCGGGGCGGGGCACTTTCGTGGGTCCGAACTGACCCGGGGGTCGTGCAGCAGCGCGACGATCTCCCGGTAGGTGCTGACGACATAGGTGCCATCCGGCTGCCGCGCCACCGGTGTCTTGCGGAGTTCCTCGTAGAAGGGGTACGGGTTGGCGCGGTTGCCGTAGCGGAGGGCCTGCTGCCAGGGGGTTTCCTCGACCACGAGGCTCCCCTCCTTCTTCCTGTCGGTGCTGTCCGCCTACACGCTCGCCCCGACGAGCGCGTCAGTGACGGCGCGGCCGGAACTCAGCCGTCCGCTCGCTCGGGGCGTGTCCGGTCAGGACGACGTCGGGGATCGCCGTCGGGACCCTCGGGTCCGGGAACTCGGCCGGCATCGGCTTCGTGTCGGACGGCTGGTCCCAGCCCGGCGGCGGAGGCGGGAACGGACCAGATTGCTCGATCAGCTTTCCGTAGTACTCCAGCCACTTGCCGTGATCGAAGGTCACGGCCGCGACAATGCGACCCCGGTGACCGTAAGCCGCTGCGAAACGACGCTCTGCAACAGACCCCTGCGTGAAGACGATCTCGTCACCGAACGGCGGCACACCGACGGACTTGATATTGATGCCGAACTGACCCGACCAGAAGCCGGGCAGCAGCAGATGGGGGCGATAGTGGGGCTCGAGGTTCACCATGTTGTGCGCCGCGACCTCGGCGCCCAGAACGGCGTTGTCCCAGTGCTCCATCGCCAGGAACTGGTACTCGTACAGCACATGCGGCGCACGGGCTACGTCACCCGCCACGTAGATGCTGTCGGTTACCACCCCGTTGATGTCGAAGGCACGGCCACCGGCATCGCACCCGACACCCCAGAAACCGGCCGCCAGCCCAGAGCCCTCCAGCCATTCCACGTTGCGGATCGACCCCAGCGAGGCCACCACCACGTCGGCGTCGACGGTGGATCCGTCCGAGAGCTCGGCACGCCGCACATGTCCGGCGGCGTCGCCCTCAAGTGACGGCACGCCCAGCCCGCAGCGCAGGTCCACATCGTGATCACGCTGCATCTGCGCGGCGATCTCCCCGATCACCCCACCGAGCGCGCCGACCAGCGGCGCCGAACCCCGCTCGACGACGGTCACCGCGACGTCGAGCTCCCGGCAGACAGAAGCCACTTCCGAGCCGATGAATCCGGCGCCGATGACCAGGACCCGCGACGGCGACTCGGCCAACGCCTTCTGCAGCTGCGCGGCATCATCACGCGAGCGAATCGTATGGACCCCGTCCAGGGCGGCCTCGGCCGGGTTCGGCCACTGTCGCGCGCGGGTGCCCGTGGCGATCAGCAACCGGTCGTACGGAACCTGCTCACCGTCGGCCAGGCGCACCTGTTTGGTGACCCGGTCCAGCGCGACGGCGGCCACCCCGAGCCGCCAGTCCGCATCCACTTCTCGTATGCGGGGCAGCTTGGTGTGGTCGGCCGGCACCCAGCCCTTGAGCACCTGCTTGGACAGCGGGGGACGGTCGTAGGGCTCGTACGGCTCGTCCCCGATGATGGTCAAAGAACCGGTGAAGCCCTCCTCACGCAGGGTCTCCGCGGCCCGAAGCCCGGCCAGAGAGGCACCCACGATGACGATCCGGCCGCTGGCGCGGAACTCGCGCACCAGCTCCGCGACCGTTGCCCGCAAGGTCATGACGTCTCGCCCCGCTCCGCGCCGTCCAAGCGGTCGATGACGATCGCCCGCACGGGGCACGCCGCAGCGGCTCGCTCGACCTGCAGGCGCCGCGCGTCATCGGGGTTCGGCTCATAGGTGAGCGCCTCTTGACCGTTCAACCTGAAGACCTCGTGCGCCAGATACACGCATTGTGCGTATCCCTGGCATCGATTCAGGTCCACGACGATCCGCATGGGCAGACTCCTTCCGTTCTGCCTACCGCCCCCACTGCGACCATCGACTCGGTCATGAAGCTATGGGGCGGTTCTCAACCCTCCCGTGAGGCGACCGGGCTGGATGTCCCACTCGTCGCCTGGGCCGCGGCCACCGACTGAGCAGGTTCGGTCCTGTTCGCTGCGCCGCAGCGTTCACGGTGACGCTTGTCAGCTGTGAGCGTCACAGCTGGAACGGGGCGGTACATCGACAGCGTCGACATCAGGTGGACCCCGGTCGTCGCGCCCTAAAAATACTCGTCCCGCCTTCCGACGATCGCAAACGGTCGGCACCGCTGATCGACGCTCCGCCGCCGCGCCAGGTGCGCCGGGCAACCGATCTGTCGCGGCTGCTCGTCTCCGGCGCCGTGCTGGTGGTGGCAGTGCTGTCGGCCGTCGCGGCGCTCGCCCCCACCCGCAGGATGCAGCAGGGGCTGCTCGACGCGGCGACCGCGCTACCGCCGGGATTGCGCGATGGTGTCGTCGGGCGGTGCAGGTGGTCGCTGTCGTCGCGCCGGTGGTGGCCGTCGGCGTACTGGTCGCCCGGCGGCGGGGCGACGCGATTCTCCGGATCGTGCCCGCGGCGGCGCTGGGCGCGTGCTTTCGTGGCCCGTCACCCACCTGGCCATGACGCGTAGCAGTCCAGGCGTATGGCCGCAGGTGCTGGCGGGGCGGGGCGCGCTGGTGGATGCCGGCTGGCCGCCAGCGCGTATCTGGCCGCTTGCGTTGCGGTGGTCGTGGCGGCAGGTCCGTGGCCGGACACGCGTCTGCGGCGGACGTGGTGGACGCCGGCCCTCGGGTGCGCCGGGCTGAGCATCGCAGCCGCCGCCATCGTGCTCGGCCCCGAGGACCGCAACCGCTATCTCTTCCACCGGCTCGCCCGGCTCGCCCGGCTCGCGCTGCTGCGCCACCCCGCCGACACGGACGCGCATACCCCACTCGCCGCGGTCGAGCACGAACTCCTCAATCTCGTGTTCGCGTGCCGTACCGGGTGGCCAGGGGCGGCGCACTCCTGGTGACGGTCGAGCACGCCGCCCGTCCGCTGTCCGCTTTCCCGGGCGAGGAGATGACCGACCAGATACTCACCGGCGTGTGGACGTCCGTGGCCCACGCGGTCGCGATTCCACGGTGATCATCGATCCACCGGACATGAGAGTTGCGATGCACCATGCAAACCCAGACGAGCACGCAACGCCGTCCGCACGGGGATGCCCCCGACACCGACAAAGCGTTCCGCCGACTGGCCACCCTGCCGCCGGGACCCCAGCACGACACCCTCCGTGAGGAGGTGGTCGGGGCCTGGCTGCCGATGGCCGACCGCATCGCGAGCCGCTTCCGCGGCCGCGGGGAAAGCTACGAGGACCTGCGCCAGGTCGCGGCCCTCGGACTGGTCAAGGCCGTCGACCGCTACGACCCCGGGCGCGGCAAGGCCGTCGCGCGCTGGTTCTCGGCGATCTGGCATCTTCGAGTTGCCGGCGTTTCAGGCGGTGGCCGAGTCTCTGGGCGGTTCCTCGATCGGAAAGAGGATCGGGCTGAGCAAGTACCGCGCGCGGTCGCCTGCGGGCTGGTTGGCCAGCCGGGGGGCGATCGCGCTGCGCAGCTCACTGATCAGCTCGTGGAGTTCGTCGCGGCTGAGCCAGACGGCGTGCTGCCGGTAGCCGACGAGATCCGCGGCCGGGTCGGCGTGGTCTTGTCCGAGGTAGGCATTGAACTCGGCGGCCAGCACGGCGAGCGCGATGGCGAACGCGCCACGGTGATCGTCGAGCGAGAGTGACTTGACGGTGTCGGCGTCGATGACCGCCCGGTCCTGGCGCAGGCGGAAGACCCGTTCCACCGCGCCCCGCACCCGCCGTTCCTCGGCCACTTCGAGGATTCCGCCCCCGGAGAGCAGGTCGACATGCCGGTAGACCATCGCCTTCGACACGTCCGGCATCAGCGCGCACAACTGGGACGTGGTCAGCATCCGCCCGCCACGCATGGCGTGCACGATCCGCAGGCGCACGGGGTGCGCCAGGAGTTCCAACGTGTCCATGAGCCAACCTTCTCGCAATCTGCTACCGTTCGCAAAAAATGAGAAAGGTAGCAGGGGATGGAAGCGAGTCCGATACGGAGTGCGACGTGGGTCGTCGACCTGGCATGCAGCGGGCGCTTCACCGAGATCGAAGAGCTTTTCGCCCCGCGGCTGCGAGCAGTCGTGTCCGCGGAAACGGTGCGGACGGCCTGGGTCACCGAGACGGGCATGAAAGGATCGGTCTCGGAGATCGGTCAACCGACGACCGAACGGCGCGACCCGGGGCTGGTCCGCGTGAGCGTCCCGGTGACCTGCGAACGCGGGGGCCTGACCGTGGTCATGTCGGTGGACGACACCGGCATGCTGCACGGCCTACGATTCGCACCCCTGTCCACCACGTCGTGGACACCGCCGCCCTACGCGGCCCGGAGCGGGTTCACCGAGCAGGAGGTCACAGTCGGCACCGGCCCACTCGCCGTGCCCGGCACGCTGACGCTGCCCCGCAGGCGCGGCCCGCGGCCCGGCGTCGTACTCCTCAGCGGCGGCGGCCCCTTCGACCGCGACGAGACCAGCGGAGCGAACAAGCCACTGAAGGACCTGTCCTGGGGACTGGCCAGCCGCGGCGTGGCGGTGCTGCGGTTCGACAAGGTGACCCACACCCACCCAGACGTCGCCTCCGCGCCCGATTTCACCATGTCGGACGAGTACGTGCCGCATGCGGTCGCCGCCGTCCACCTGCTGCACCGACACCCGGCCGTGGACGCCGAACGAGTCTTCCTGCTGGGCCACAGCATGGGCGGCAAGGCAGCGCCGCGCGTAGCAGCCGCCGAACCGTCCGTCGCCGGCCTGATCATCCTGGCCGGGGACGCCGAGCCGATGCATCACGCCGCCGTCCGGGTCGCCCGCTACCTATCCACCGTGAACCCAGGCCCTGCCATCGAGGCCGCCGTCACCATCGCCGCCGAACAGGCCGCACGTGTCGACAGCCCGGAGCTGTCCGCCACGACGCCGGCCGAGGACCTTCCGTATGGCTTCACAGGACAGTACTGGCTGGACATGCGCGGCTACGACCCCGTCTCCGCTGCGGCCGACACGGACAAACCGATGCTCATTCTCCAAGGACGACGCGACTACCAGGTGACCGTCGACGACGACCTCGCACGGTGGAGGCGTGGCCTCGCCCACCGCTCGGATGTCACGATCCGTATCTACGACGCCGACAACCACCTGTTCTTCCCCGGCGAAGGGCCATCCACGCCGACGGACTATGACGCGCCCCAACACGTCGACCATGCCGTCGTCACCGACATTGCACAGTGGCTGGCACCGAACCGCGGGAAGCTCACCCGCTTCCTTCCCACAGCCAGACGCCGCCGAAGCTGATCACGAGCTCAGGCGCGACCATGTGTAATTGCCATTCCTGAAGGGGCCGGGTGTGTCAAGCGGGGTATTTCCGCTGGCTGTCGGTGGTTCTGGGCAGCGTTGATCGGCGCACCGTCGGTGGGATGGTGACGGCGGGTGGGACGGGGCTGCTCGTCGGATATGCGGTTGTGGGGGCCGTTCTCCAGCCCTTGATGGGGTGACGGCAGAGCCGTGCTCGGCTGCCGGTCATTCCTTCGCGGCGCGGGGCCGCATGGAGCGGTGCGACGTGCGACAGGCGGGGTCGATCAAAACCGCGACCACGCCGTGCAGGGGGTCAGACAATTGCCCGACCGCGCGCCTGCCGCGTCCGAGGTGCTCACGCTGCCTGGCGGGCCAGGGCGCGGATCTGTCCGTCGCACAGCCCGTCGTAGACCAGTGTGAGCAGCTTGCGTGCCGCGGCGATCTTGGCGATGTTCCCGCGGCGACGGGCCTCGATCCGGGCCCGGTCCTCGGTGGTCTTGGGGGTGGTCTTGCGCTGGACCGCTTCCACCACGGCCCAGCGCACCAGCTTGCTGTCCTGTTTGGTGACGTACCCGCGGCGGACGACGGTGTCGGACTCGTAGTGCCGCGGGGTCAGCCCCGCCCACGAGCACAGCCGGTCGGCGGAGGCGAACCGGTGCACGTCGCCGATCTCAGCCACGAGCACCGCCGCCAGGGTGGTGCCGATGCCCGGCAGTTGCTGGACGGCCCGGTAGCCGGCATGGTCGCAAAGCCGTCCCCGATGCGGCCGTTGAACAGAACTTCCTCGGCATCCAGTCCGTCGATCAGCTTCGCGACTACAGTCAGATCTCTGACGCCGGCGTTAGCCGGATCACCTCTGCCCTGGAAGCCGCCGGCTACCTCAAAGTACGCAAGGGATACATCGGCAAGCGCCCACGCACCTGGCTGTCGCTCACACCCATGGGCCGCACGGCCCTCGCCCGCCATCTGGCAGCACTTCAAACCATCGCCGACACGGCACAGGAAGCAGGTGACCAAGCTGAGGCGACAGCGGAAACCCGACGTCACCATTAGTCGGCTCCGAACGGCGCCGGGAGGCCGTCGACCGCGTCACCGCCCTTCAGTTCGACCGGCACGGCCAGCGGGTCTGGCGCACTGCGAAGAGCCTGCTGGACTCCGAGCACGTCCGCCGGGCGATCGGCGAGGTCGCGACCGCCTACGGCGTCTGCCGGGAACCATCCAACGTCGCAGCCAGCGGCCGCTCCTGCCCGCTCCGGTTCCGCTGCCTGGGCTGCGAGCACTTAAGCACCGACGTGTCCTACCTGCCCGACCTCGAAGCCCATCTCGCCGACCTGCTCCGCAACCGCGAACGCCTGATGTCCGCCTTCGAGGCCGACGACTGGGCACGAACCCAGGCCATGCCGGCCGAGGAAGAGATCCGACGAGTTCGACGCCTCATCACACGCGTCAAGTCCGACCTCGACGACCTCACACCCGAGGACCGCGCCCAGATCGAGCAGGCCGTCGGCGTCGTACGGCGCGGCCGCACCGTCCTGCTCGGCATGCCGCGAGTCCGCCAGTCACTGCCCGACGTCCGACCCCCAGGGACCGCCGTGTGACGACCGCGATGAACGACGGGCGATACGCCGGCACCGAACGCCGCCGCGACCGAGTGGAGGCGGCTATCGCTGCCGCCACACGGGACGGGACCAATCTGACCGCCTCAGCCATCGCCCGCGCCGCACGCGTCGATCGCACATTCCTCTACCGCCACCTTGACCTGCTGGAGCGACTCCACACCGCAGCCCGCGAACCCACCGGTCCAGCAGCCGCGAACGGAGCACCCGTCACCAGGGCTTCCCTGGAGGCCGACCTCGCCAACGCCCACGCCCGCAACACCCGCCTCGTCGCCCGGATCCAGCAACTGGAGAAACGCCTTTCCGAGGTACTGGAGGCACAGGTCTGGCGCGAGTCCGGCGTCGGGGCCACCACCGACATCGAGGAACTCCAGCAGACGATCACTCGCCTGGAACAGCAGGCCGTGGACGTGAGCGCGTCCCTGGAGGAGCGCGAGGCCGAACTGGAGGCTGCCCGGGAAGCCAACCGGCAGCTGACCCGGGCCCTGAACCAGCGCGAGTGACCTGGCCGTCAGCCGGGCGCCACCTCCGAGATCAACACCCGTACACGCGCCTCGATCGCGTCACGGATGGGACGCACGGCGTCAACACCCTGCCCGGCCGGGTCGTCGAGCTGCCAGTCGAGGTACCGCTTGCCAGGGAAGACAGGGCAGTGGTCGCCGCATCCCATGGTGATCACGACGTCGGACGCCTGGACGGCCTCAACGGTGAGGATCTTCGGGATCTCGGCGGAGATGCCGATGCCGACCTCCTTCATCGCCTCCACAACGGCTGGGTTGACGGTGTCCGCGGGAGCCGAGCCGGCGGAGCGGACCTCGATGCGGTCGCCCGCGAGGTGAGTGAGGAAGGCGGCGGCCATCTGGGAGCGGCCGGCGTTGTGGACGCAGACGAACAGCACCGACGGACGCGGCGTGGTGGAAGAGCTCATGAGCGGGGGCTTTCTCGGGAGAACGGATCGGTCAGGAGACGGCGGGTTCCGGTTCGCCGTGCGGGACGACGACCTCATCCGGGACGGGAGCAGGACGGCCGTGGACCACAGCGACGGCCCCCAGCCCGACCACCCCTCCCAGCAGCTGGGCCGCGATGAACGGGGCAACGGAGGCAGGGGCGATGCCAGCGAAGGTGTCGGTGAACGTCCGGCCGATGGTCACCGCCGGGTTCGCGAAGGAGGTGGAGGAGGTGAACCAGTACGCGCCCCCGATGTAGGAGGCCACCGCCGCCGGGGCGAGCGCGGCGCGGCCGATCCGGCCGAGGCCGAAGATCAGGAGGATCAGCCCGGCCGTGGCGACGACCTCGGCCAGCAGCAAGTGCCCGGCGGACCGGTCGTGGGTGGAGAACTTGACCAGCGGCCGGGCGAACATCGCGTCGGCCAGGATCGCGCCGCCGATCGCGCCGGCGATCTGGGCGGGCACGTATGCGGCGACGTCCCGCAGGGCCAGGCCGTCCGGATCACGACGGCCGGTGAACCAGGCGGCGAGCGTGACGACCGGGTTGAAGTGCGCGCCGGACACGGGCCCGAGCAGCAGGATGAGCACGCCCAGGCCGAAGACAGTGGCGAGGGAGTTGGCGAGCAGTTGCACACCGACGTCGTGCGACAGCTCGGTGGCCTGGATGCCGGAGCCCGCTACCACCGCCACCAGTAGTGCGGTGCCGATCGTCTCGGCGGCGACGCGGCGGCTGAGGGAGGCGTTCACGCAGTGGCTCCGGCGGGCTGCGTGGTGGTCAGGAACGCGGCGAGCTGGTCGAGGACGCCGGGCAGCACCCAGTAGTAGACCCAGGTCCCGCGGCGCTCGCAGTCGATCAGGCCGGCCTGGCGCAGGAGCTTGAGGTGGTGGGAGATCGTCGGCTGGGACAGGTCGAAGGCCGGGGTCAGCTCGCACACGCAGACCTCCGCGTCCTGGCCGCGGGAGGCGATCATCGACATCAGGCGCAGTCGGACCGGGTCGCCCAGGGCCTTGAAGACCTTCGCCAGGTCTGCGGCCTGGTTTTCGTCCAGCGGCGCGGCGGACAGGCCCGGGCAGCAGACGGCGTCCTGGCCGAGCACCTCAAGCTCTTGTTTCGACATGCCTCTATGTTGACGTTTTTCAATTCAAGGCGCAAGGTTGCATCAATGAACGTCAATACAAGCAGTTCGAGTCCATTCTGTGGCCCGTCATCTGGGAGTGATTCATGAGCGAGCAGACCACCACCGACCTGCGGGAAACCGTCCGCCAGCGGTACGCCGCGGCGGCCGTGAAGGTCACCGAGGGCCGAACCGCCTGCTGCGGGCCCGAGCCGGTCGAGATCGACGACAACTTCGGCTCCGCCCTCTATGCCGCCGACGAGCGCGACGCCCTGCCCGCCGAGGCCGTCGCTGCCTCCCTCGGCTGCGGCAACCCCACCGCCGTCGCCGAACTCCGCGAGGGCGAGCGCGTCCTCGACCTCGGCTCGGGCGGCGGCATCGACATCCTCCTCTCCGCCCGCCGCGTCGGCCCCACCGGCCAGGCGTACGGACTTGACATGACCGAGGAGATGCTCGCCCTGGCCCTAGCCAACGCCGCGAAGGCCGGCGCGACGAACGTCGAGTTCCTCAAGGGCGCGATCGAGGCGGTCCCGCTGCCCGCGAACACCATCGACGTGGTGATCTCCAACTGCGTGATCAACCTGTCCGTCGACAAGCCCGCCGTCTTCGCCGAGACCTTCCGCGTCCTCAAGCCGGGCGGCCGGATCGGCGTCTCCGACGTCGTCGCGGACGACGCCCTCACCCCCGACCAGCGTGCCGAGCGCGGCGACTATGCCGGCTGCATCGCCGGCGCACTGTCCTTCGCCGAATACCGCGCCGGCCTGGAAACGGCCGGGTTCACGGACATCGTGATCACCCCGACCCACCAGGTCGCCGACGGCATGCAATCCGCCATCGTCCGCGCCATCAAGCCCACCACCGCCACCGGACCGGGCGCCTCCGCGACAGACGACTCCTGCTGCGACGTCACTGCCTGCTGCGCCCCGGCCGAGCAGGCAACCGACCCGTCCGTCACCGTGAGCGAGGTCAAGAGCGCCGCGGGCTGCGGCTGCCAGGGCTGAAGATGTGCCCACCGGGATGGCGCAGTCGCTCGATCCAGCGATGGCGCCACACCTGTTGTGTCCGGTAGCGTCAGCCACACCGGCGCTGAGCTGCACTGCCTTGATGAACTCCGCCCCGCACCAGACGACTTGCCTCAGAGAAACCGCTGTGCCAGTGGTGGGCCGCACCGTGCGGTTCCCGAGCACACGCTCCTGACCCCTCCCGCGGACAACAGCCCGGTCCCTCGTCTACGCGCTGCGGGGCCGACGGCCCGCCGGCTTCTTCCCGCCCGTCTCCTTCGCAGCGGTCTTCTTCGCCGCGTCCTTCTTCACCGGCTGCTTCCTCGCGGCCGCCTTCTTCGTCGGCTTCGGCAACTCGTGCACCTGTGCCGGGCCCGCGCCAGCGGCGCGGGAGGCCCTGGCCTTCTGCACCGACTCGTTCAGCGCGGCCATGAGGTCGAGGACGAGAACCTCGTCCTCGAATCCCTGGTCCACCAGCGCCATCTCCAACGCATCCCGCACCGCTCGGCCGCCTGGTCGAGCAGAGCGATGCCGGCGGCGTTGTCGTGGGCGGAGGCGGCCAGCACCACGACGCGCTGTACGGGAGAGAGCCCGGCGATTAGAGGACCCACCGTGGCCTGCGCGACGAGGGAGGCGTTCAAGATGGCCTGGTAGACGGTGGGAGCCTCGGCTGGTTCGGGTTCTACCCCGGCTGGTGCGAGGTCCGCCAGGCGAGCCTCGGTCTTTGCCGAAACGGCTGTCAAATCATGGATCCCTTCGCGTAGTTCCGGTGAGACCGCCGCTTCCGGCTCCGCGGCGCGTACGTCCTGAGTTGGTGACAACGTGCAGCAACCCTGAGCCCGCTGGGTACGTTGTCCGCGAGCGTGGTCGGCGTGGCCTGAGGGGGGCGTGGCGTGGAGATTGGCAGTGGTGCGGTTCTCGGGGGCCGGTACAAGCTGTCCGAGCGAATCGGCGCTGGCGGCATGGGCGTCGTCTGGCAGGCCACCGACGCCCGGCTCGACCGGGCGGTCGCCGTGAAGCTGCTGAACATGCCCGCCGGTCTGACCGACCAGGAGCAGGAACGGTTCCTCGGGATGTTCATGCGGGAGGCCAGGGCCGCCGCAGCGCTGGAGAGCGCGTACATCGTGCCGGTCTTCGACCACAGCTCCGAGGACGACACCCCGTATCTGGTGATGCCGCTCCTCAACGGGCGCACAGTACGTGAACTCATTGACGAGGACGGCCTGTTGGAGCCCACGCGCGCAGCGGACATTGCCGCCCAGGTGTGCCGTGCGCTCACGGCGGCGCACCGCGCGGGCATCGTGCACCGGGACATCAAACCGCCGAATGTGATCCTCACGAACGAGGGGACCGCGAAGGTCCTGGACTTCGGGCTCGCGAAGTTCATGGAGGCCACCGCCGGTGCTGGGTTCCTGACCAGGTCGTCCGACTCGCCTGTCGGCACACTGCACTACATGGCACCCGAGCGGTTCACCCAGGGCGGGGACGTCAGCGCGGGCGATCTGTATTCACTCGGCTGCATGCTGCACGAGATGCTGACCGGGGTCACCCCGTTCACGGGTGCTTCTGCCGCTGTACTTATGCACAGCCATGTATACGAGGAGCCCCGGCGACCGTCTGAACTGCGGCCCGAACTAGGGGGAGTCTGGGATGAGTTGGTTCTGCAGCTCCTCGCCAAGGATCCGGCGGCTCGGTCGGATGCCGCGTCCCTGGCGGGGAGGCTCGACGCGCTGGCCCGGGTGGTGGCACCTGTGTCCGAACCGGTCACCGCAGTCTTACCCGATCCCGCCCCTCCCACCTCGTATGTCATCGCCCCGCCCCGACCGGTCGCCCCCGCACCGCGCCGGGCCCTGTGGGTGACAGCCGTTGCGGTACTGGCGGCGGGCGTGCTCACGGCTACGCTCCTCGCCCTCGCACCGTGGGAAGGATCCACCCACGGCGGCGATCGCGGGGGAATCACCGTCGCCCCTGCCGCACTGACCCAGACCCTCAGCGAGGGCACGGCGGACGACTCAAGGGGCCCGGCACCGGCGGTGAAAGGTGCCAGGCGCGGAGGAACGATCACGGTCCTGGAGCCGCACCAGATCAAGACGATCGACCCGGGCAACGCGGAGTACGGCACCGACTCCAAATTGATGCAGCTCGCCTATCGCAGCCTCACCGGCCTGAAGACAGCGCCCGACGGCACCGTACGCGTCGTCGGTGATCTCGCCGACGACGCGGGGACGGCGAGCGACGGCAACCGTACCTGGACCTTCCACCTCAAGTCCGGTGTGACGTACGACGACGGTGCCCGGGTGACCGCGAAGGACTTCGCCCACGCAGTGGAGCGCACCCTCGACCCGTCGTTCAACTACGGCTACGGACTGCTGCGCAGTTGGCTGCTCGGCCCAAAGGGCTCCGCACAGAAAGCCGGGGCCAAGCTGCCCGCAGGGGCGATCGACACCCCGGACGACCGCACCGTCGTCTTCCATCTGGCCGCGGCCCGCGCCGATTTCAACGTAGCCCTGTCCGGTCCTGCCGGCGCTCCGGTACCCGCAGGCTGGGACGGGAAACCGGATGCGTACGAGGCCGTCCCGACCACCGGGCCGTATCGGATCACGAGTTCGGCGGCCGCCAACAAGCAGGGCAAAGTCACCCTGACCCGCAATACGCACTGGCAGCCCGCGAGTGATCCTCTACGTACCGCGTACCCGGACAAGTTCATAGTGGACAGCACCGTCGCACCCGGCTCCCTCGCCACCAGCATGGAGAAGCTGGCGACGAAGCCTGTGATGAGCTTCACCGGCGACCCGGCGGTCACGAAGAACAGCACCCCGGCCGCGACCGCAGGACTGCAGGTTCTCAAGAGCCCGGTGTTCTACGTGACGTCCTATGTGATCAACACCAAGCGCGTACCGGATCTGGCGGTCCGCCGCGCCATTGCCCTGGCCATGCCCTCGAAGGACGTCCTGGCGGCCTTCGGCAAGCCCGGCACCATCACCCACCACCTGCTGCCGCCGGGCGTCCCGGGCTCCAAGGATTTCTACAGGTTCCCGGCCGGAGACAACGGCGATGCAAACGAGGCCCGTTCCCTCCTTATCCAGGCGGGCAAGCTCGGCACAAAGCTGACGCTCACGGTCCCGGATGACAGGCCCGTCAAGGCGGACGAGGCGACGGTCGTGCAACAGGCTCTGACCAAGGCCGGGTTGACGGTCGCGATCCACGTCGCGGATACCTCCACCTACTTCAGCAAGACCAGCTCCTACGACGTCTTCCTTGCCACTCTCGAGGCCAGTCTGCCCATCGGCTCGACCGACCTACCGGACAACTTCGGCAGCAACGGCCAGGCCCTCGGAATCCAGTTCTCCGACAAAGATGTCGACCAAGCCATCGACAAGGCCAATGCCGCCCCGGACCTGAAATCGGCGGGACCCCTGTGGGCGGACGTCGACCGCCAAGTGATGGGGCAAATGATGGCGGTCCCCGTCTTCGTACCGATCCGCCCCTATCCGGCGTCGAAGAGCGTGCACGGGCTGCAGACAGACCTGCGCGGCGTATCGGCCCTGAACGCCTACGTCACCGAAGGCTGAGCGCCGGCAGGCGGCGAACCCGACCCACCCGAGACGCACACCACCTACCAAGCCATCCTGAAAGCCTTCAACCAGCACCCCGACCAGGAGTTCCGAGCCCGCGAGCTGAACGAACTCCTTGGCATGCCCACCTACGCCGTTCCAGGCGCCGGATCTGTGAGACGAGCCGGGTGTTGCGGGCGTGGGAGTTGGCGAGGTCGGCTTGAAGCGACGTCAGGCTGACGGGCGGGCCGCTGGCTGAGGACGGCGATGCGTTTGGCTCGCGTTCGGCCACGTGGATCAGTGCGAGCAGGTCGCGGTGGCGGTAGAGCAAGGTGCAGTCCGCCGGCTTGCCGGGCGATGCCGCTCACGCTGACACCCGGCACCGCGGCTGCGGGCCTTGGTCCGGCAGGACTTGGGCATCGCGCTCGCTCACTTGCGGCGATGGGGCCGGCGCCGTACCGCGATCGCCAGCCTGCCGGACGGGGCTGCGGCCCTGGCTGCGGCCACCGCGGGCTTCGCCGACCAGCCCCACCTCACCCGTGCGGCACGGGACTTCATCGGCCGTACGCCCGCCTCTCTGCGACCCAGCAGGTCCGCCTGACGGGGGTCCACGACAGCATCTGCGCACGCCCGCTACTCGAACGCATCCGCGTTCCCCGCACCGGCCTGGGCCGACCACGCTGCAGGCCCGACCAGGTCATCGCAGACAAGGCCTACAGCTCCCGTGGCTTCCGCTCCTACCTGCGCAAACGCGGCATCGCACACACCATCCCCGAGAAGGCGGACCAACAGCGGCATCGCTACAGTCGCGGCCGCCACGGCGGCAGACCACCAGGATTCGACAGGCAGATCTACCGCCGACGCAACATGATCGAGCGCTGCTTCAACCGGCTCAAGGGCTTCCGCGGCACTGCCACCCGATACCAAAAGACCGCCACCTCCTACGAGGCAGCGGTCACTCTCGCGTCGTTCCTGCTCCGGGCAAGATCCGTTTGAAGACGGACCCTAGCAATCACTGGACCTGCTGAACGAGCCAGTCACCGGGGCCCGCGAGGATGACGATCTCGGAGTCCTTCCCGTGATCAACCGGTCCCTCGGCTCTCGCTGCGCCGTGCCGTGGATCGTCGGCCGTCCGCGCGGGAAGTCGAGCGGTCGCCTCATCCGCCGTCCGGGCCTGCTTGTGATGTCGGCCTCTGATGGGTTCGTCATCGTCGACGCCCGTACCGGAGCGGTCCGCGCCCACCCGGGGCCAGGGGCGTATGTGCACCTCTGGCACCGTGACTTCGACGGAACGTCCGTCATCCTCTGCAACGACCGGCTGTTCGGTCAGACGCACTCGATCGCGGCTTTGGACGCGACGTCGATGAAATGGCTGTGGTCGATCACCGAGGCGCCGGAAGGACGAATCGTGCCGGAGGTCACCGCCGTGTGGCATGGAGCGGTGTACGGCCGGACGACCAACGGCAATGTCGTCCTCGACGCCCGCAGCGGCGCCGACCGGGCAACCCCGAAGCTGGCTCCCTTCCTCGTCAACACCTGCGTGGGCATCGAGAACCGAGGACGCAGCGTGACCCTGATGCGCTCCACGGGGTAGCGGGATGCCCCAGTTGCCGGAGCGCCCCTCATGGCTGCAGCGCGCGCAGGAAGGTCAGCGCGGCACGTGCGGTCGCGTCGTTCTGGCGGAGGCTGGCGGCATTGGCTCGTGGCCGCGGGAGTCCCACTGGGATGCGGGCGTTGGTGAACGGTCCGAGCGCGAAGCGCCGGGGGTGGGGCCGACCGTCGCGGTCGAGCACGCGTCCGTCGGCCGGGGCGACAACGAGCAGTCCGCGAGGAGTCACGCGGGCGTGTGCACCAAGAGAGCGGAGCAGGGGTTCCCGGGCGCGCGTGACGGACGGTGGCGGCTGCCTGGCCTCGACGAGCGTCCGGGCCTCGGTGACGCGGCCGGGCAGGCTTGCACTGTGCGCCCGGAAGACACCGCGCACCGGGTCGGCCTCGATGGTCGTGCCCGCACCGAGGAACCGGACCACCCCGGCACGCGAGAGCGCGAGCAGCTGCCGCAGCCGCGGAGCCGGCGGGCCGGATGCCAGGTAACTGAAGAAGCCGTACCACCAGGGGCCGATGCCTTCCAGCCGCCGGAGCTGGCGGTGCACGGGGAACAGACGGCGGATCACCGCAAGATCGGGGCTGTGTCGAGGATCGTCCCTGCGGGCGAGGTCGGCCTCGATGTAGGCGCGCAGACCACGTTGGAGAGACTGGGCGTCAGGGAACCTGACGCCGACGAACGGCTGGTCAAGGGTGTCGAGGTCGAGCCGGTCGTTCGGGTCGGGTACCGAGGACTCGACCAGCGCGCGGAGTTCGGCACTGCCCGGCGCGCAGGCGGCGTACTTCACGTCGAACGCGTCCCAGGTGAGGCGGGTGCGCTCGGGGTGTGCGGCGAACAGTTCGTGATAGTGGGCGAAGCCCAGCTCTTTGGCGACGAGGGGACGCACGTCCTGCGAGAAATCGATGCGGTCGGGGCGGCGCAGTAACTCGTCGATGGCAGCCGGCCCCAAGTAGCGTGGCGGCGGCAGTGGTCGACCGAGCATCCCGTAGCCGATCTTCGCGTGATAGGGCACTCCGCGCCTGGAGCCGACGTGAAGGACGGGTTCGCGGCCGGTGGGGTGGTAGGTGAGCTTCCCGGAGCCGTCGTCCGTGTAGCGCCCGCCGCGGCCTTCGGTGAGCAGCACCATCAGGTCGGTGAAGGCGAGACCCAGGCCGCGTACCAGGACAGAGGTGCCGGGCAGCAGGACGCTCAGGTCGGCCTCGGACGTGAAGTCGGGGGGAAGGTAGACCAGACCGTGGCGGGCGGCGAAGGCGGCGAGCGTGGTCTGTTCGTCGTCGGGTTCCGACGCGAAGTGACCAACGGCGATCACGACGAGGTCGGCGGTCAGTGGGTCGGCCCGGCCGTCGAGCCAGACCCGCTGGCGCCCGGTGCGCGGGCCGGCCAGGCGAACGGCGGTCGCACGGTGTTCGTGGACAGTGATGCCCGGCGGCAGAGCGGCGATCGCCCGCGCGTACACCTCGCGCAGGTAGGCGCTCTGCAGCCGGCGGCTCGCGAAGCTCTGCGCGGTCAACTCCCTTGCCTCGGTGGTGAGCTCGGGGGACGAAAGGGGCGGTGCGGCCAGGGCTGCCCACTCGGCGAGCGTGGGGCCGGGCCTGACCGGGCCCTCCATCGTCACCGAGTCGTCGGTGTACATGGTGACGTCCTTGGCCCTGGAGTTCATCCAGAGCAGTGGTGACTGCTCGTGCCTCCAGGTCCGGCCACCGCCTGGTGGATAGGGGTCGACGATATGAAGATCCAGCCGTTCGGGGCCCAGAAGCTCTGGTGCGTTGGCGGCGATGCGTTCGACCACTCCGGTGCTGCGGGGCCCAGCCCCGACGATGACGAGGGACGGGATGCGGCCCGCCGGCTGTGATCCGCTGGCTGAGATCATGTCCTCTTGTCTGCCGAGTGCTGTGCCGAGTGGTGTGCTGCCGACCGCGTCCCGAGAAGCGCGGGCACGATCGTCGGCCATGCTATTCGGGACGGCACGAACCCAGTTGGGCCTTGTCGCGGATCTCCGCCGACTGTAGCCCCGTGGGGTGAATCGAGTCACCCGCAGAGGGGAGGAGACGGACGCTCGCCAAGTCCTGCGGGGCGCCCTGCCCGTTACATACTGCCGGGCTGAAGCCGCCGCGGAGCAGAGCAGGAATTCGGCCATGGTCGGCTCACCGCTGAAGCAATCCGGCTGCCAGGGCCCGATGCGTTCGATTGGGATGTGTGACATGCGAGTTGTTCTGCTGGGCGAACATCGCGCGGACCGAATGGTGCCGCCGCTGGCGTGCGCCGGCGCGGAGGTGGTGGTCCTGAGCTTCGTGGATCTGGACGAGCTGCTGGGCGGGGAGGCCAGCTGCGCGAAGCTGCCGGCCGAACTGACGGATGCCGGGCTGCTGTCGCTGCTGCGCGAGCACGACGCGGACCTGGCAGTCGCGAACCTGGGCCAGATCGGCCAGGAACGCATGCTCCCGGTCTACGCCCGGGTGGGGGCCGCCTGGCGGGCGCGTGGGCGTCGGATGCTCGCGCACTCCGAGGAGTTCGCGCGACTCGCCACCGACAAGGTGTGGTTGCACACGGTCGCGCGGCAGCGGCGCTGGCCGACCCCGCAGGGAGTCGTCTGCGACGGACCGGCGGCCGTTCTGGCTGCCGCCGAGACGATCGGACTGCCCGCGATGGTCAAGGAAGCGTGCAGCGAACCGTTCGCCGGCCGTCACTACGTGCCGGACGGCCGGTCCCTGCGACAGGCGTGCGAGCAGGTGCGGTTCCCGGTCCTGGTCCAGGCCGTCGTGGCGGGGGAAGAATTCGGCGTCGAGCTGCTGACGGCCCCCTCGGGCACGGTTGTCTGGCCGATCGCCTCCATGGGGCGGCTCGACAGTGACTGCTCACCCGGGAAGCGGGCCCGGGTCGCGCCAGCGCCGATGCCGGACGAGCCGCACCGGGAGCTGCTGCGGGTCGTCGAGGACATCACGGCGGGCTTCGGCCCGGCGGGCCCGTGGCAGATGGACCTGGCGGTCGGCGATGACGGGCGGCTGCAGATCATCGAGATCAACGGCCGGCTCAGCGGCATGTCCAATCTGAGCTGGACGAGCTCGGGCGTGGACCCGCAGGCCGCACACGTCGCCGCCGCCCTCGGCGAGCCCGTGCCGCCGTGCCGGGCCGAACAGGTGGCGCTCGAACTGCCGGTGCGCAACGATGCGGTCCTGCCGCCGGCTCCGGTGGGGACCGAGCTGCGTTGCTTCACGGGCAACTCCGCCAACCGCGGGCCCTTCCACCTCGGGTACTACCGGGCCGTCCTCGGCGTCCCGGCCGATCGCGCGGAGAGCGCACGCGACTGGTTACGGTCCGTGCCGCCGCAGCTGCTGCTGGCGCCCCCTCGAACGGCGGTCGATCAACTCGCCCGTGGCACGCGTGCGCTCGAACAGAGTGCGCCGGGTGCAGCCTGAGCCAGTACCATCACTCCTCGAAATTGATCGCCTACCTAAAGTGTCCGGGGTTCGTATGCGTGTCGTGTTGGATTCGGTGGTTCCGTCCGCTGAGGTCGCCAACCGCTATCGCGAGCAGGGGTGGTGGCGCGATGCGACGTTCTCCGACGATCTGCGCACTGCGGCGCTCGAACGGCCCGATGACCCGGCTCTGCTGACCTGGCGGCATCTGGAGGACACACTCGTCACGCTGTCGTTCGGAGAGTTCGATGCGCGCGCCGACGCTGTCGCGGCGGCCTTGCGAGAGCTCGGGGTGCGTCGCGGCGAGGTCGTCGCGTACCAGCTTCCGGCCTGGTGGGAGGCAGCCGTGCTCGCGGTGGCGTGCCTGCGGGCCGGCGTGGTGGTGGCCCCGATGCCGTTGCTGTACGGACCGCAGGAAGTGGAGCGGATGCTCGCCGCCACCGGGGCGGTGGCATGCGTGGTGCCGGACAGCTGGGACGGCGTCGAGTACGGCCGCCGACTAACCGAACAGGCCGGCAGGCTGCCGGCACTGCGGCATCGCATCGTCATCGGTGACGCGGCGGCCACCGCGGCGGAGAGCCTGCAGGGCGCCTTCAGCGGCGAGCGTCCCGCAACGGCTCCCGGCGAGCCGCTCGGGGCCGACGAGGTGTGCGCACTCCTGCTCACCTCCGGCACCACCGGCGAACCCCACCTGGTCGCCCACAGCGCCAATACCCTGAACGCCTCGCCGAGACTCCGCCCGCGCACCAGCCCCGAGCGGCTCCATGCGGTCGTCGTCGGCATGACGTTCATCGGTGGGTTCCGCAGGGTGCTGCAATCCACGAGCCGGCGAGCCCCCACGCTGTACGGCGACACCTGGGATGCCGCGACCTGGCTGCGCCTGATCGAGGAAACAGGCGTCAGTCACCTGTGGGTCTCGCCCCTGACGCTGCGCCGCCTCACCGAGGAACAGCGGCGCCAGGCCCGCGACCTGTCCGGGCTGCAGCTCATCACCTGCTCGGGTGGCCCGCTGTCGCCCGAGCTCCTGGCAGCGGTGCGGCTGACACTCTGCCCGGCCGTGGTGAACGTCTGGGCGATGACCGAATGCGGCAATGCCATCGCCACCGCCCCGAACGATCCCCCGCACTGGGCAGCTGAACGGCTCGGCCGGATGAGGCGGGGAGGAGAGGTCAGGCTGGAGCCGGCGGGCCGCACCCGGGACGGGGAAGGTTTCCGACTGCATGTGCGCGGTCCGGGAGTGTGCCTGGCCACCATCGGCCGCGACAGCGGGACGGTCGCATGGTCGCCGGTCGACGACGAGGGCTGGCTGGACACGGGCGACCTGGTGGCGTCCGACGAGGCGGGGGTGCTGCGGTTCGTCGGACGGGCTGCCGACCGCATCGGTCACCCGAGGGTGATTCCGGTGGCCGATGCCGAGCGCGCCCTGCTGACCCACCCGGGCGTCGACGACGTGGTGCTGGTGCCCTGGCCGGCCGCCGACGGCGGCGAGGACCCGTGCGCGGTCGTCATCTCCTCCGAACCCCTTGAGCTGGGCGAGGTGCGCGACCACCTGGCCCGGTCCGGCTTCCATGAGACCTGCCTGCCCGTCCGGATCGAACGGGTGGACGAGTTCCCCCGCACGGAAACCGGGAAGGTACGCAGGCACCTGCTGCTCGACCACCTCAAGGACCGCCTCTGTCGCACGGATCCGGCTCACGCCTGACGGCGCGTCAGCAACAGCACACATCAATTACGTAGGGGGAATCGGTCGATGGCTGAGGGTGGTCAAGGCATGCGTGCTGTGCTGGAGTCGGTGGTTCCGTCTGCGGACGTTGCCGTCCGCTATCGCGAGCAGGGGTGGTGGCGCGATGCGACGTTCTCCGACGATCTGCGCACGGCCGCCCTCGAACGTCCCGATGACCCCATCCTGCTGACCTGGCGGCACCAGGAGCAGCGACTGTCCAGCCTGTCGTTCGGCGAGTTCGATGCCCGCGCCGACGCCGTCGCCGCCGCCCTGCGGGAGCTCGGGGTGCGCCGCGGCGACGTCGTGGCACATCAGCTTCCGGCCATGTGGGAGACGGCCGTGCTGATGGTGGCCTGCCTGCGCGCCGGTGCGGTGCTGGCTCCGGTGCCGTTGCTGTTCGGCCCGTTCGAGGTGGAGCGGGTGCTCGCTGCCACCGGGGCGGTGGTGTGCGTGGTGCCCGATGAGTTCGACGGGGTCGCGTACGGCCGTCAACTGGCCGAACCGGCTGGCAGGTTGCCGCTGTTACGGCATCGCATCGTGATCGGTGACGCGGCGGACAGCGGGGCGGTGAGCCTGCGGGCCAGTTTCGGCGGCGAGCGTCCCGCGCCGGCGCCCGCCGAGCCGCTCGGGGCCGACGAGGTGTGCGTGCTGCTGCTGACCTCCGGCACCACGGGCGAAACGCAGTTCGTGGCGCGCAGTGCCAACACCCTGGGGGTCGCCCTGACGGACTGGGAGCCCCGGCCCAGGACCGGAGAGCTGTTCGGCACCACCTCGGGGATGGGGCACTCGACCGGGTTCCGTCAGGTCGTCCGAACGCTCGCCCAGGGGGTTCCGACGCTCTTCAGTGACTGCAGGCATCCGGAGTGCTGGCTGCGGCTCATCGAGGAGGTCGGCGTCACCCGGCTGTTGTGGGCGGCCCCGCGGATGCTGCGCTCGCTCATCGAGGAGCAGCGGCGCCGTCCCCGCGACCTGGCCAGCCTGAAGACCGTGCACAGCACCGCCGGACCGCTGTACCCGGAGGTGCTGGCCGAGGTGCGGGCGACGCTGTGCCCGGTGGTGCTGAACAGCTGGGGGATGACCGAGACGGGCAACCTGCTGAGCACGGACCCGGCCGACCCCGGCCACTGGGCGGCACAGAGCCTGGGCCGCCCCCACGGATCGGCGCAGCTCCGGCTGGACCCCGTCGGCGGCGGAGCCTTCCGCATGCACCTGCGCGGTCCCGCGGTGGGCTTGGCGACCATCGGCCGCGACAGCGGCACGGTCACCTGGTCGCTGGAGTCCGACGACGGATGGCTGGACACCGGCGACGTGGTGGCTCCCGACGGAGCCGACGGTCTGCGGTTCGTCGGGCGTACGGCCGAACGCATCGGCGACGCATGGCAGATCCCGGTGGCCGACGTCGAGCGGGCGCTTCTCGCCCACTCCGTCATCGAGGACGCGGTGCTGGTGCCGTGGGCGGACGGCGAGGGCAGGGAGGTCCCCTGTGCGGCCGTCATCTCCGCCGCACCACTGGAGTTGAGCGAACTGCGCGAGCATGTGGCCCGGTTCGGCTTTCACGAGTCCTGCCTGCCCGTCCGGATCGAGCGTGTCACCGAGTTCCCCCGCACCGACATGGGCAAGGTGCGCCGGAAGGTCCTGCTCGACCAGCTGAGGGATCGTGACCGGCACATCACCGAGTTGGCATCCGCCGAGTCCTGAACCCCTGCGAGGTCTGCGTGCGCACTGTGTTGGATTCGGTGGTTCCGTCCGCTGAGGTCGCCGACCGTTATCGCGAGCAGGGGTGGTGGCGCGATGCGACGTTCTCCGACGATCTGCGCACTGCGGCGCTCGAACGGCCCGATGACCCGGCTCTGCTGACCTGGCGGCATCTGGAGGACACACTCGTCACGCTGTCGTTCGGAGAGTTCGATGCGCGCGCCGACGCTGTCGCGGCGGCCTTGCGAGAGCTCGGGGTGCGTCGCGGCGAGGTCGTAGCGTACCAGCTTCCGGCCTGGTGGGAGGCAGCCGTGCTCGCGGTGGCGTGCCTGCGGGCCGGCGTGGTGGTGGCCCCGATGCCGTTGCTGTACGGACCGCAGGAGGTGGAGCGGATGCTCGCGGCCACCGGGGCGGTGGCGTGCGTGGTGCCGGACAGCTGGGACGGCGTCGAGTACGGCCGCCGACTAACCGAACAGGCCGGCAGGCTGCCGGCACTGCGGCATCGCATCGTCATCGGTGACGCGGCGGCCACCGCGGCGGAGAGCCTGCAGGGCGCCTTCAGCGGCGAGCGACCCGCAACGGCTCGCGGCGAGCCGCTCGGCGCCGACGAGGTGTGCGCACTCCTGCTCACCTCCGGCACCACCGGCGAACCCCACCTCGTCGCCCACAGCGCCAATACGCTGCACGGCGGATCGCTGCTGAGCGCGCCTTCCGAGGCCGAACGGCTCCACGCGACCAGTTCCGGCATGACGTTCATCGGAGGGTTCAGCCGGGCGCTTCGTGCGACGGCCCGGCGCGTCCCCACGCTCTACAGCGACAGCCGCGAGGCGGGGTGCTGGCTGCAGCTGATCGAGCGGACCGGTGTCACCCAGCTGTGGACCACGCCCGGCTCGCTGCGCGCCCTGACCGAGGAGCAGCAGCGCCAGGCCCGTGACCTCTCCAGCCTGCAGGCGGTCCGCTGCTCGAGCGGCCCGCTGTCCCCGACGCTCGTGGCGCAGGCGCGCGGGACAATCTGCCCGGTCGTGCTGAGCGTCTGGGCCACGACCGAGTGCGGCCACGTGATCTCCACGTCGGCGGACGATCCCCGGCATCGGGCAGGGCATCGGCTCGGCCGCTTGAGGGGCGCGGGAGAAGTCCGGTTGGAGCCGGACGGCCGGACACGGGACACGGATGCCTTCCAGTTGTACGTCCGCGGTCCAGGCGTGTGCCTGGCCACCATCGGCCGTGCCAGCCGACAGGTCATCTGGTCACCGGCTGACGACGAAGGATGGCTGGACACGGGCGACGTGGTGGCGCCCGACGAGCAGGGCGCGCTGTGGTTCATCGGACGGCGCGCCGGACGCGTCGGCCGGGCATGGCAGATTCCGGTGGCTGACGTCGAAGAGGCTCTGTGTTCCCACCCCGGAGTCGACGACGCGGTGCTGCTGCCCTGGCCGGACGCCGAGGGCGGCGAAGTCCCGTGCGCGGTCGTGGTCGGCTCGACGCCACCGGACCTCGGCGAACTCCGTGACCACGTGGCCGGGCTCGGCTTCCACGAGTCGTACCTGCCCGTCCGGGTCGAGCACGTGAGCGAGTTCCCCCGCACAGAGCTGGGCAAGGTGAGTCGGCGGCTCCTGATCGACCAGCTCAAGGACCGGGCGCGTGCTGCCGAGGAGCTGCCCCCGCCGAGTCACGGGCTTGAGAACGGCAGCCTGCCGCACTGATGCGCCACCGCTCCACGTCACTGATGCGGGCCGTCCGCGATGCCCTGACCGCCATGTGCGCCGTCCTGCTTGCCCTCGCCACCGCGGTGGCGCTCGCGCACCTCGTGGGCTCGCCGGTGGCGCCCTTGGCCGTGTCGGGGGCCGCGGCCGCCTTCATGCTGAGCGGGCAGCGCGGTGGCGATCCGTGGCGTGGGGGCCTCGCATCGGCTGCCGCGTTCGCGGTGCTGATGGCGGCCGGCACCTGGATCACCTGGCGGATGCCGCGTCAGCCTATCGTGGGCGCCGGCTTGTTCGTCGCGCTGATGACCGTGTCCGTCTGGGCGCGGCGGTTCGGGGCCAGGGCGGTGCGGCTGGGCGCGATGGTGCCGCGCGCGTTGCTCGTGGCGCTGATGACTCCGCACGGTGGTGCGGCCCGCGGGTGGTGGCCGGCCGGTTGTTGGGTGGCCGTGATCGGCTTCGCGGCCTTCTGGTGGGTGCACGCGGTGCGGTGGGCAGGCCGGCGGATGGCCGGCAGGTCCGGGCCGGCTCGGCGTCCGGTGGCACCGCTGCCCCAGCGGCGCTCTGTCGGCCTGTTGGTCAGCACGAGGGCCGCTGTGCAGACCGGTGTCGCTCTCACCGCTGCGTTCGCCGTCGGCCACCGGCTCTTCGCGCATCACTGGCAGTGGACGGTCGTGACGGCCCTGGTGGTGGGCCTGGGCCGGGGCGGCCGCGGCGATCTGGCGCTGCGCGGCGTCGAACGGGGCGCCGGAGCGATGGCCGGCGCGCTGCTGGCCGCCGGTCTGGCCGTCGTGGTCCACCCGCACGGGACCCTGGGCCTGGTGGTGATCTTCGCGGTCCTCGCCACGGCCGCGGGGTTCCGCGCCAGGAGTTACGCGCTCTTCACCGCCACCCTGACCACCCTGATGTCCCTGCTGCACGAGTACTTCGGCCACTCGGCCGCGCACCTGCTGCTGATCAGGTTCCAGGCCGTCGCCGTGGGCGCGGCGCTGGCCGTTGCCGTGGGCTGGTTCGTGGCACCCGTGCGGGCCGGCGAGGTGCTGCGGCTGCGCCTGACCGCCGCACTGCGCGCGCTGGCGGCGCTCCTCGACGCCCACCACAGCGGCACCCCGGTCGATGTGGCGCTGCTGCGCTTCGAACGCGCCGCCGACGCAGCGGAGTCCGTCGCCCGGCCGCACCGCATCCACCGGCGCCTGCTCGGCACACGGCGCGGACGACCCCATCGCGCTGACCTGGCGGACGCCCTGCACGACTGCCGCGCGCCGGTCCGCGCCCTCACCGCTCTCGGCGCGGTGCCCGGCCACCCAGCCGGGGCGGCCGGGACCGCCGCCACCGTGACGGCGCTGCGGCACTGGCTCGCCGCCCCCGGCACGGCGCTCGGTCTGCGGCACGCCCCGGCCGCTGAGTGGCCGCTCGCCGACCTCGACGCCGCCCTGGCCCGCCTGGGCCGCGCACTGCCCGCGCTGGCCCCGCGCCAGGCCCAGCCCGCCGCCCGGTCGGCGGATCAGGCCGAGCCGGACGCCGAACTCAAGTCCTCAGGCAGCCGCGACCGCGAGTGACTCAGCGGAAGAAGCAGTAGGAGTCGCCGAGCACGCCCTGGGACTGGACGAACCGGGCCAGGCGCCCGGCAGCAGCGGCCGGCTGTCGGTGGTGGCGGCCATAATCGCGGTCGTCATGATCCCCGGGTCTGGACGTCCTCGTTGTCCGCGCTGAACGACTTCGCCACCTGGGAGCCGCTGTTGCGGCTCCTGCGGGATCCAGGCGATGGCCGGGGCCCACTCATCGGCCGACCCACAGCCCTCTGACCTCTCGACCTCAACTACGGGGATCGGCGACAAGGCGTCCGGGCATCGCCATCACAGTGATCCGTGTCGTCTTGTTGTTCGTCACCGTGCAGTGAGCATCGACGCCCCGTTCATCCGCCGTCGAGCACCAGGGCGCCGGCAAGCCCGGCCACTGAGAATCGGACTCATTCATCTAGGCGCGCAGTAGGCGGTACAGGAGTGGGCGGTAGTGCGCGAAGGAGGGCACCGCGGCCTTCGGGTCCTTGGCCGCCTCGTCCCAGCGCCTGAGGTCTGTGGCCTGTCGGGCGTGGGGCAGGGCGGCGAACTCGTCGGCTTCGGCGGCCGACATGGAGCCGCCTTGCACGTTGAGCGTGTAGAGCGAGGCCGGTGAGAGGCGTTGGAGGTAGTCGGGTTCGACGGCGCACAGGTAGCGTTTGGCTGCGACGTGCAGCCGAATGGGTTCAGTGACCTCCGGCGGGAACCAGGTGGCGAGCCAGTCGGCGCCGGTGTGGCTGTGCCGGTTGTCGGTGCCGGCCATGAGCTGGTGGCCGCTGATCCGACCGGTGAAGTGGCCGATGTCGTGCAGGAGTGCCGCTGCGACGAGAGCGTCGGGGGCGGCTGCGGCCTCGGCGTGCGCGGCCGTCTGCAGCATGTGCGCGGCTTGTGTGAGCGGCTCGCCGAGGTACTCGCTGTTGCCCTCGTCGTTGAAGAGCTGTTCGAGTTGGGCGACGATGTCGAGGCTGCGGCGCAGGACGGCCAGATCGCTGGCGGCGGCGTCGAGGTCGGCGTAGCAGCCTTGCAGGTGCCGGGCGCCGTCGGCGGTGAAACCGGAACGGGCGTGCAGGATCCGGGTGTTGTCGAAGATCACGCAGTCGCCGGGTTCGAGTCGGAAGCTCAGCTGTGCGGTGGGGCGGTAGAGCAGTTCGGCGAAGGCGCGGTAGGCCTCGTAGAACGCGGCTATGCAGTCCGGCTCCAGTGCGATCGGCCGCATCGAGCGGTTGTTGAAGCGGATCTGCCGGATCCGGCCGAGTGGATCGAGTCCGATGAGTGGTGCGCTGGTGCTCAGGTCCGCGCCGGAATCGGCGTAGCGGAAGGTCACCGGGGTGCGGGTGAGCAACTCGAAGGCATCCGGCTGCTCACGGCGCAGCGTGGCCGCGGCGTGGAAGCCGTCCACGAGGCCGGAGTCACCGCCGGCTGCCGCGTTGGTGAGACAGTGCAGCAGTTGGACGGTCGGGAGCGGATCGCGGTAGGGGTTGTCGGTGTGGGGCAGAATCGGACGAGAGCTGAACGCCAGGTTTGCCGGATTCTGCTCGACACGCACCTCGAAGAGTTCGCCGTAGTTCGTCTCGCGCACGTAGCCGAACGACCTCGCGACGTCCAGCACGGCACGATCTGCGCGGGGTACGCCGCGGAGGATGACGAAGCCCTGGGTCAGCAGCGCGTGCAGACAACGCGCGCGTTCGGCGGGATCGTCCGCGAAGGAAGGCCAGTCACCGGTGGGTGTGACGCCCTGAAGGTCCGCGGCGGTCCACAGGGACTTGGCGTCCTCGGTCCGGTCGTCGTAGGGAGGCGCCGTGCCGGGCCGGTAGGTCTCCAGCCATGTGTGGGTGAAGCGCGAGCGGTGCCCGTCCGGGGCGAAGACGACCTGAACGCCGTCGGCATCCTCGTCCGCCTGCGCGATCAGGACGTCGCGGGCCAGGTCGGTGATGTCGAACAACTTCTGGCCACTGCCCGGGATCTGGCATGTGCCGCACGGGCAGTTGTCACGAAGCCAGAGGGCGGGAAATCGCGTCCCGTCCTGGCGGATCAGTTCCGTTTGCACGGTGGTGGTCACTTCCCTGTCACCGGGGGCCGGTCGCGGACGAGCGGAGAGGCCGCGACGGAGTTGCGGACGGTGAAGGCGACGGCGTCGCCGAGGTAGCGGTCCTGCGACCATTCCAGCGGCCGGCCCTGGTGATCGGTGGACCGTCGTCGCTCGCGCAGCAGCGCGATGCCGGCCGGGATCTCCAGCAGCCGGGCGTCCTCGGCGTCGGCGTTGACCGCGTCGATGGTGTGTTCGGCGTGTGCGAAGACGATGCCGTGCTCCTCCAGCCGCTCGCAGATCGACTCACGCTCCAGGTCGACGAAGGCGAACAGCGTGCCGACCCGCTCCGGATACGCCGTACGCTCGATCATCACCGGGACACCGGTCAGCAGTCTGACGCGCACCAGATGGACCACCGGGTCGCCGGGCTCCAGTCCGAGCGCGTGCGCCTGCGCCAGATCGGCGGGCCGGCGCTCCAGGACATCGACACGTCCGGACGGCACCTCCCCGATCGAACGGGCCCAGCGCGAGAACGACCTCAGTTCCCCGAAACTCTGCAACCGGGGCAGGGCGAGCACCGTACGGCGCGCGCCCTGCTGTGAGGCCATCAGACCGTCCTCGCGCAGCACCTCCAGAGCACGGCGCACCGTGTTGCGGGACACGCCGTACTCCTGAGCGAGGACATGCTCCGACGGCAGCCGGGACCCCGGCGGGAACACCCCGTCGGCGATCGCCCTGCGCAGCCGGACCACCACTTCCAGGTAGAGGGCATCGCCCTGGTCCGTCATCACACCTCCCCATCTTGTAGGTACAAGATGAATCTTGTACCTACAAGTTAGCGAGTGCGGGCGAGGTGGACAAGAGCCCGGCGCCTCCGGGGCGCCGACGCGCGCAGGAGTGTCTCGGGGCTCCCGCGTGATCGGCCGCGCGCGGCATCAGCTTGCGAATTTCTCGATGGCTGCCGGGGTGACGGGGGTGAAGAAGTTGACGAGGTTGCCGTCGGGGTCGCGGAACAGCAGCGACCGGTTGCCCCAGGGCATCGTGGTGGGCCCGTTGACGAAGTCGGTGACGAAGCCGGTCAGGTTCTGGTGCACGCGGTCCACGTCGTCGACGAGGAACTCGGTGATCACGCTCCGGTTGTCCGCCGGGCGGGCAGAGCCCGGGGCGAACAGCGGGACGGTACGGGTGCCGGCGATCGCGAGGGTGGCGCCCGGGGTCTTGAGTTCGGCGAAGTCCTCGGTGGCCCACATCGCCTGCACTCCGGTGGCTCGCTCGTAGAACTCGACGAGCCGTGCGACGTCGCCGGTGATGATGCGGATCGAGACGAAGTCCATGGTGATCTCCTTGACAGATGGATGCGCTGCACGCCGCAGACTAGGAGAAATAGTGGACAGAATCGGTCCTGTATTCACGTAGGCTGTGAACATGACCCGACCCACCGGCCGCGTGCTGACACTCCTGGAGCTGCTGCAGTCGGGCGGCACCCGGACAGTGGCCGAACTCGCCGACCGGCTCGGCGTCGAGGGGCGCACCGTGCGGCGCTATGTGGACCAGCTGATCGACCTTGACGTGCCCGTCGAATCGGTGCGCGGCCGCTACGGCGGGTACCGGCTCGCCTCCGGATACCGCTTGCCCCCGCTCATGTTCAGCGACGACGAGGCGCTGGCCGTGCTGCTCGGCCTGGTCTCCGGCCGCCGAGCGAGGTTGACGACGACGGAGCTGACGGCAAGCGAGACGGCCTCGGCCAAGATCCGGCGGGTACTGCCCAAGCACATCGCCCACAGGCTCGACACGCTCCTGGAATCGCTTGCCTTCACGGATCAGCCCGGTGAGTTCGACACCCCGGACGCCGGGGTCTTGCTCACCGTCGCCGATGCGGTACGCCACCGCCGACCGGTCTCGATCCGCTACACCGACCGCGACGGACGGCGCAGCGAACGCACCCTGCACGCGTACGGGATCGTCGCCCATTCGGGCCGGTGGTACGTCACGGGCAAGGACCCCGAGATCGGCGAGGACCGGACCTTCCGGCTCGATCGCATCGCGGACGCGCGGGCCCTGCCCGGCTCATTCGCTGCGCCCGAGGGTCCCGCTCCGGCGCAGCGCCTGTTGTCAGGGTTCGCCACAGCGGAGTACCGGCACGAGGTGACCTTGCGGATCCACGGGACAGTTGAGCAGATCCGTGCCCGCCTTCCCGCCAGCATCGCGAGCCTGGAGGAGCACGAGCCCGAGGCGGACCAGGACCAGGACCGGGACCAGGAACGGGACCAGGAACGGGCGCCCGAGCGCTGGCTGCGCGTCGAGCTGCGTGCGGAGCGGCTCGACTGGTTGCCTCCGCTGCTCGCGTCACTGGACCGGCCGTTCGTCATCGAACGCCCCGATGAACTACGCGACCTGGTCATCGCGCTGGCCGATCGCCTCGCGTCCTGCGCCCGCCGAGCCTGACAGCGCGGAACCCATTCGTTGGCCGCGGGCCGGGGTACAGACAGCTGCAGGCTGGAACTCATGAACTCCCGTCGGGGATCGGGAAGTTCACGGCCACATGGCGAGAGCCCGCCGACCCCGATGTGACGACACCCCTAGGTCCTGTGTGATGTCGTGATCAATCTTGCCGGTTTGGGTCCTTCAGGAAGAGGGATCCGGTAGGAAGACGAGCGTGACACGCAGGCAACTCACTGACGAGCAGTGGAAGTTGATCTAGCCGTATCTGCCGATAGGCGAGTACGGGCCGTACCCCGAGCGGCTGAGGGATCAGTTCGAGGGGGTGATCTGGCGGTTCCGCACCAGCAGCCAATGGCGGGAGATGCCCGGCGAGTTCGGCCCGTGGCCGACGGTCTACGGCCGCTTCCGGGTGTGGAGGGATGCCGGCGTCTTCACCGCACTGCTCGAAGGCCTGATCGCCGAGGCCGCCCGCCAGGGACAGACGGACTTGTCCCTGGTCAGCGTGGACTCCACCACGGCCCACGCCCACCACGACGCAGCCGGGATGCGCATCGACAGGGAAGTCATGGACGCCCTTGAAGAGGCCGCCGTCGAGCAGGAGCGGGCCCGGCAAAAGGGGGTGGCTCGCCAGAACAGGACGGACAGCACGGCCGTGACGACCCCGATCAGGAAGAGCGGCGGCACATCAGACGACGGCGCAAGCTTCGCCTGAGTCAGGCCCTGCTCGGCAGATCCCGTGGTGGACTGACGAGCAAGATTCATCTCGCCGCAGACTGCACGTGCCGCCCGCTGTCTCTCGTACTGACCGCAGGACAGGCCGCCGACAGCCGGCAGTTCGTCCCCGTGCTGCAGAAGGTGCGCATCCGTGTTCCCGTTGATCGGCCCCGAACCCGGCCCGACGCTGTCGCCGCCGACAAGGCCTACTCGTCCCGCGCTCACCGCTCTTACCTGCGGAAACGCAACATCAAGGCAGTCATCCCGGAGAAGAAGGACCAGGCCGCCAACCGGAAGAAGAAGGGCAGCCGAGGCGGCCGCCCTACACGCCACGACACCGATCTCTACAAAGAACGGAACACCGTCGAGCGCCTGATCAACAAGCTAAAGGCCTGGCGGTGCATCGCGAGTCGACACGACAAAACACCCGAGAGCTACCTCGCCGGCCTCCACCTCCGTGCCTCGATGATCTGGATCAACGACCTCCTGAAGACAACCGGTTGATCACGACATCACACAGGACCTAGTCGGTGACGCCGAACCAGTATGCGCCAGAGCCGCTTCCGTTGACGTACCGCACGTAGTAGCCGTTCGACGAGCCCGAGCAGTCGCTGGTCGGGTAGGTAGTGATGTGCACCTCGCCACGCCACCACCAGTTGCTGTCGAGACTGTCCCAACCAGGAGTTGCCACGCAGTGGCCGACCCACTGGTTCGCCTGGTTGGTGCCCTCGACGTACATGGAGTAGGCAATGCCCTGGTTGTCGAAGAATTCGATCTGCTGGGTGGCTGCGGGCGAGTTGTCGCCGGTGACTATGGCCCACCAGTCCCCGCCGGGCCGGCTGGCGGGCACATTCGTGGAGCCGGACCAGTTGTCGCCACCGGTGCAGTTCTGGCCGTTGTAGGCGACCACCGTGACGTTACCCTGCCACCACCAGCCACTGATGGCGTTCTTGAAGTCGGGCGTGTTGAAGCAGCCCTGGGCGCTGTTGCCATTCTGGTCGAGGCCGATGACCTTGACCGAAGTTGCCGTGTTCTTGTTGTCCACGACCATCAACTGCTGGCCGGATGAACCAGCGTGGGCAGTACCGCCGAGGGCGATGACTCCCGCCACCGAAAGCGCCAGAGCGGCCGCGGCGCGGGCTGCCCGCTTGAAGAAGTTCACGTCTCTCCTGTCATCGAACGCGTGTACGTGTTCGGCATGCATTATGCAGGATCTTGATCATGTGCAGAAGATCTTCAACAGCGTCGATATCCGTCGTGCCGTTCCCCTTGAGGGGCCTTGGCTGGCGCCCAGTATGCGCTGCGCCGCGTCAGCCGCCGTTCGCAATCTTCTCAGCGTCCTTGTCGGCCTTCGACAGGTCTGCGAGGCAGTCGGCGACGTCCTTCCGCGTCTCTGTGTCCGGCGCGTCAGGCGAGGTGCCGTCGCTCGCGAACTGGCTGATCAGCCCGTCGGCGTTGCCGTTGTTCCACCGCCAGTCGTCCAGCAGGTCGGTGGGTTCGTTGCCGGCGGTGAAGTTGGCGTCCGCCTTGCTGAACGCGGTCTGCTTCATGTCCAGGCCGAGGATGGCCTTCTGGTACGAGGCGCTGAACTGGGCCGTACCGACCACGTCCTCACCCTTCGCGAGGAAGTCACGGAAAGACTGGTCCTCCTGCTCCAGGATCGCTGCGGCCTTCCTCCGGGCCTCGGCGGTCGCCGGCTTCGGCGCGGGCGTGTTGGCCACTGTGACCTTCGCGGGCGCGGCGGTCTTAGCTTGGCGTTTATGCAGCTTTGCTGCTCGTGATGGCTGCCGCGAGGTTCGGTTTGCCCTGTTTCCCGACGGGGTGCTCGCGTGCCCGGTGCTTGTTCTTCACGCTGGTTGGCCAGCCGGGGCCTGCGGCGGTGAGTTTCGGCGCGCTGGTCGGCTGAGGGGGCTTTCCTGCGGAGGCGGCGAAAACCTCGACGGACGCGTGCGGGTGTGAGGCGCCCTTGGCGTGCAGGCCGTTCCCAGGGTTTGCGGGGGCCTTCTGCGAGGGGCCGGGCAAGGCGGAGTTGGGCGTGTGAGGCGATGACGAGCCACGTCCAGCGACCGGCGGCGGCCGGCTCGCGGAGTTTGGGAGTGGTCCACCCCAACGGCTGCTTGAACAGCATGAAGGTGTGCTCAAGATCGAATCTGCGCAGGAATGCCTGCCGGAATCGGTCCACATCCACAGTAGTAGCAGCGGTTGCCGACCACCACAGCCAGACCGGCCGGGGGCTGCGCTCTCCACGGAGGCGGTCGACCTGAAGACGGATGACGGTGCCTTCGATGACCGGCAGCTCGCCTTCGGGGTAGTCGGCCCAGGCCGAGCGCCGGACCAGCAGCGGGTACAGGCGGTCCCAGGCAGTGGCGACGGCTTTCCCGTAGTGGGTGGTGTCGCTCAGCGTGGTGACGGACGGGACTGGCTGGGTGGCAGGATCCTCGAACTTGAACTCCGCCCCGCGCTTGAGCTTGCGCCCGCGTTTGCCCACCGGCTGCGGTGGGGGCGGGAAGTACAGGACGCGGTCCGAACGCATGCGGCCCAGCAGCTCGACGGGCAGGTCCGCGAGCAGGAAAGCCAGGCGGGTCACGTCATGCCGGCATCGACGACGACCAGGACGGGAGGGTCGCCGATCAGACACTGGCCCGCCGCATACAACCGCTGGAACACTTCCCGGACCTGGGCGGCGCTGACCGTGATGATGTCGTCCCACGGACACAGCCGGATCACGTCCAGCACGGCAGTCCACGATGTCCGGCCCTGCTCCAGGGCGGCGACGAAGGAGTAGGGCCACCCGGGGATCATCTGGGCCGCGCCCCTGCCCCGGCCGTATGTGTGGCAGAACAGCCGCTCCGGGCTGGTATTCGCATCCGGCCGCAGCCAGTTGCTCACATCGACTGCCAGGACCAGCCGCCCCTCCGCCGTCCGGGGAAGCGGTAATCCTGCCAGTGCCCTGCGCAGCCCGGACAGATCCATACGCCCGTGGTTCAGTCCGCCGTACAACGCGCCGTGACCGCGCCGGTGCTCAGGTGCCAGGGACAGTTCGACCAACGTCCTCACTGGGCCGTCCGCACACGGCAAGGCGTCACTCAGCTCGAACAAGGCGTCGGGCCGCTGGGTCATGCAGGCACAGAACTCGGCCCGAAAGCAAGACAGTTCGGCAAAAGCATCCCGCCGGACACCCCGCTGCAGCAGACTCATTGCTACGGCCTTCGTACCGATCAAGCGCCTCTGTGACGGAGCACAGGATCAGACGAAGGCCGCTCTCGCGTCAGGCACTCAGACGAAAACGTCAGCAAGTGCGAGGCCATGTTCGACCAGAGACGATAAACGCCAAGCTCAGTCGATGCAGAACTCGTTGCCCTCGATGTCCAGCATCGGGATGCACGAGTCATTGCCGTCATACAGCGTTCGTACGTGTACCGCCCCGAGCGGGACCAGCCGTGCGCACTCGGCCTCAAGTGCGGCGAGGCGTTCTTCACCCACGAGTCCGGTGCCGACCCGCACGTCGAGGTGCAGCCGGTTCTTGGCGGCCTTCCCCTCGGGGACGCGCTGGAAGTACAGGCGCGGACCCACGCCCGAGGGGTCGATGCAGGCAAACCATGCGTCCTGCTGCTCAGGTGGCTGCGAGCGCTTGAAATCGTCCCACGTGGCAAACCCCTCGGGCGGCGGCGGTACGACGTACCCCAACACCTCGCACCAGAAACGGGCGAGGCGCTCAGGTTCCGCGCAGTCGAAGGTGACTTGGAACTTCTTGATCGACATCACCGGGCCACCGTATTGGCGCGTACTCCTCAGCGAAACCCCCGCGGTGCCATCGCCTCGCCGGGCGAGGTCGGCGGCGCAGGTGCTGCGACGGTCGCCGGCCTCGGGACTTGAGGGGTGACGCATGCGGCCGGCGAGCCCCAACTCCGTGTTCCAGTGGCCGAGTCCCACCAGCCGGTGTAACGTCGTGATCAGCAGTCGTGGTTCCGAAGTACCGTTCGCCCGTGATCGCAGTCACGGGCGTTTTTGCTGTTCAACGCCTCTCCGGACCAGGGCGATCACCTCGGGGTCCCGCACGGTGCGGGATCCGATACGAGTCCCTTCGAAGGAGACAAGCACATGGCTACTGGCACCGTGAAGTGGTTCAACGCGGAAAAGGGCTTCGGCTTCATCGAGCAGGACGGCGGCGGCCC
Organism: Streptomyces sp. HUAS MG56; assembly: GCF_058673395.1. Taxonomy (NCBI): domain Bacteria; kingdom Bacillati; phylum Actinomycetota; class Actinomycetes; order Kitasatosporales; family Streptomycetaceae; genus Streptomyces; species Streptomyces sp. HUAS MG56. Next base: position 157,797 of record NZ_CM178722.1, read on the forward strand.
GGACGTCTTCGCTCACTACTCGAATATCGATGCCAAGGGCTTCCGGGAGCTCCAGGAAGGCCAGAAGGTGACCTTCGACATCACGCAGGGCCAGAAGGGCCCTCAGGCGGAGAACATCCGCCCCGCCTGACGACCCACGTGGATGCCCCGGCGCATCCACCAGCCGGGTATGTGCCAGCCATCGCCCCGTCCGGCCAGAGCTGCCGGTCGCGTTGAGGAGCGCCCGCTGCTCCCAGGAGTCCGGGGGCGTCGTCCCGGACGCGCGGTGCCTGGCCGCCACGACGCTCGCCCTCTCGTCATGGACCTGCGAACTGGGCCGCCCGGCCACGGGCAGCAGCCCCGCGGACGACCTGACCGGCGCCCTCTTGCTGCTCGCGCAGGGGGCCGCCGGCCGGTCGGTCCCGGCGGCTTTCAGGCGAGCCGACGGCACAGGAGGGCAGCGGGCCCCGGGCGGCTGCCCACCCTGGTGGTGAAGGCGATGCCGGCGGCGTACTCGTCGTCGGCGCACTGGCCCTTGTAGTCGCCGTACGCGAAGTCGCCGCCGGAGGCGTCGGCAGGGCGGTTGTCGGACCGGTCGAACCACACCGTGCGGCCGGCTCCCGCCAGCGCTGTGCGCGCGGGCGCGCACAGCGCCGCCGACACGCGTTCGCCGCGCACGCTGTAGCCGATGAGGTAACTGCCCGCGGGACACTGCAACTTGGTGTATCCGGACGCCCAGTCGCCGCCCGCCGGGACATAGCGCTCGTCGGTGACGACCGTCTGGCCGTCGAAGGCCGCACGCAGGTCGGCCGGGCCGCTGCCCGTGGTGTCGGAACACAGCCCGCGCCCGCTGGTATGGCCGAGGCCGATCAGCCGCAGCCCGTCCGGGCAGGCGGCCTTGTACGCCCCGGAGTCCCAGTCACCGGTGACCCGCACCCGCAGGGACTCCACCGCGTCGCCGTGGTCGACGGCGAGCATCCGCCACGTGGGAACGGCCGCCACCTGGCCGGTGTCGCTCGGCGCCGACATCAGGTGCTGCCACGCGGTCGCGCGCCAGTCGCCGGAGTCGAGGATGCCGGAGCGGTGACCGGACTCGTCGTAGCTGAGCAGCGCCCAGTCGTCGTGGCCCGCGAAGCCGACCAGCGGCCAGAAGGCGAAGTCGGTGTCGTGGTCGGCGAAGTAGTCGGTGATGTTCGTGAACCAGGTGCGGGCGGCCGGGTTCGTCTCGTTGGCGCCGATGCCGAACTCGCTGACCCAGACCGGTGCGGTGTAGTGCCGGCCCGACTCCTCGACGAAGAACGCCTCGTCCTTCAGCGCCGCGTACAGCTCGTCACGGCTCAGGTCCTGGTAGCGAGGGTCGTGTGTCTCGCCGATGCCGGTCGCGCCGCTGTGGTGCGGGCCGGTGTATCCGTAGAAGTGCGCCGAGTAGACCAGCTTGTGGGCGTCGACAAGGGTGTGGGACAGGGTACCGGCGGGCGTGAGCACCGGCCGACCGTGCGGGAGGCCGTCCGCCGGGATGCCGGTCCAGTTGATGCCCTCGATGACGATGAGGAGCCGGGGGTTGGCCTCGGTGAGGATACGGTCGGCGGCGAGCTGGGCGGCGGCGTACCAGTCGTGGCCGTCGCCCATGCCCCAGTTCGGATCGTTGAGTACGTCGCGGCGGACCTCGTTGTAGAGGTCGGCTCCCACGACACGCGGGACACCGGCGTAGCGGCGGGCCATGAACACCCAGTCGTCGGCCCACGCCTGCGTCGACTGCGAGCTGTTCCAGCGCTCGTTGCCGTCGACGCCACAGCACCAGCGGGAGGTGTTGGTGTGATTGTTGAGGATCACGGCGAACCCGCTCCCGCTGAGCGCGCCGACCACCGCGTCGTACACCTCCAGCGGTGTCTTTCCGCGCAGCTGCGGATTGGCGGTGACCGCGTTGTCGGGGACCGGGGTCGTGCTGTGGATCATCTCGTTGGAGAACGGCAGCCGGATGCTGTTGATGCCCAACTGGTGGAAGTCGGCGAGGAGTTGGCCCAGCGGGACGCGGTCCAGGCCGAGCGGGATGCCGTGGGAGTCCTGGCCGGCGTGGTGGTTGGCGGGGTCGGTGACGCCGCCGCTGCCCAGCCAGGAGCCCTGTGCGCCGTCCCAGTTGGCGCCCTTGAGGCGCAACCTCCTGCCCTGGCTGTCGACGACGTAACGGCCTTGCGTCGACAGGGGAGCGGACCAGGAGGGTGTGTCGGCGGCTCTGACCGGCGTACTCGGTGTACCCGGCGTACTCGCATGGACTGCTGCCGTGGGAGGGGCGGCGGATGCCGCCGTGGTCGGGGCGGCGACGAGCAGGAGGCCTGCGGCTGCGACGGCGAGCCGTAGGGCGACAGGTGCGAACGACATCTGGGAGGCCCTTGCGTGAAGAGGGGTGAAGGAGAACTGCTCGACCGAAGTGACGACATCGGCCCGGTGGGCGAGTGTCCACCACAGGACGCGCACAGGGAAGGGGCCCGCCCCGGAGCCCGGGGACCTCTTCGACGCGTGCACCTACGCGGCCGCGGTGATCCCGGAACACGGCGTCGTGGTCGGCCGGACCCGCTGCGTCACGGCGCTGCTCGGCCACCCGGCACCGGGGGCGGGCGGCCACCCGCATGGTCATGGCTGCGGGCGGGAGGAGGACCGGCGCTGTGCGGAACTCCTCCTCGTCCCGCCCGCTTCGCGGCCGAACAGCGCCGCGGAATCATTCTTCCGCCGCCGGGAGCGGTTCGTGCACGAAGAGGATCGTGCAGCCGGTCCCGCTGAAGGTCTGGTGCTCGACGGGGTGCGGGTAGTCGACGAAGTCGCCCTTGGCCCGGTGCGCGGTGTGCCGGGCCCCGTCGGGGAAGACCAGTTCGTCGTCGGCCTCACCGTCGAGGAACAGGAAGCGGTGCGCCGTGCGGTGCGGGTGCCGGGGCGAGAAGGAGCCCGGCTCGAAACAGGACAGACCGACAACCCGTTCGTCGAAGTGCTCGTCGAAAGCGACGTCGAGGAGCAGCCGGAACCACTGGCCCGGTCCCGACTGCTGCCCCCCTATGGACCCAACACGTCGTCGGCCGGAGTTCCCAGCCGCTTCCCGGTCAGTACGAGGGCCAGGGCGCCGTCGGAGCTGGACACGACGGCGCCCCTGTCCCCCGGCAGGGCGGCGTACGCCCCGGTCCGGTGGTCCACGGCAGGGCCAGTGCCGCCGACCGCGATCGAGAGCCGGCCGTCGAGCACGAGAACCCGGTGGTCCGGGGAACCCGCAAGGGCGAGTTCGCCGCCTCCGGCCAGCCGCAACAGCAAGAACGAGTCGCCCCGGGCCGAGTTCAGCAGGGCCCTCCGTGCGGTCACCTGTTGGTCAGGGCCGGTCGGGCCCGCGACCGGGCAGCGTCTGGCTGTAGACGACGCTGGTGGTCGTGCTGCCGAAGCCGGCCAGCTCGTCCATGAGCGTTTCCAGATGCCCCATGGAGGTCGCGGCCACCTTCAGGGTGTAGCAGTCGTCGCCGGTGGTGCGCAGGCACCCCAGGATCTCGCGTCGCTCGGCCAGCAGGCGACGCAGCGGTTGGTGGCGGTTGCCCGGATACTTCAACCGTACGAGGGCGAGCACGGGATAGCCGGCCTTCGCCAGGTCGACCACCGCGTGGTAACCGGAGATGACGCCCCGTACTTCGAGTTGCCGCACCCGCTCCGTCGTGGCCGACGGGCTGCCGACCGCATCTCCGGTCCTCGTGTCCATGCCCTGCGCCACATCATGGTGCAGAACTACCACTAAGGCACCGTTGGATTCGTAGGCGAGAGCGAGCACCGTTTGTCCACGGACTTGGGCAGCACTCCGATCAGACGGCTTGAGAACGTCGATGAGAACTGACAACGCCCGGGACCGGGCCGTCATCCGCGTGGGCGACGCTGGTCGATGCGGATTCGGCTGAACGTCGAGGCTGATCAGTCAAGGACCGCGAGGTGGTCAGCGGCGCCCCCGCGCCACTCGATCATGAAGAGGGTGGCGTCGTCGCTGGTGAGCCCGCCACGCTCCCTCTTCAGCGTGTGGGAGAGCTGGCGCAGATCCCCCCGCACCCCCTGTGACGGCTCCTGCCCAAGGCGGTTGATGCAGCGGATGAGTCGCTCCTCACCGAACGGCTCCCCGCCGTCGACGTGCTCCTCGATGATGCCGTCGGTGTAGCACAGCACCCGGTCGCCCTGCTGGAGCATGTGTTGTCTGATCGGGGGTGCCGCACCGCCGAGGCCGACGGGCAGCGTCGTCGCGCTTTCCATCTGCCGCACGACCTGGCGTTCGCGGATCAGCAGCGGGGCGGGGTGGCCCGCATTGACCAGTTCCAGCTCACCGGTGGCGACGTTGACATGCATCAGCTGCGCCGTGACGAAGTGGTCGGGCCCGAACTGCCGTGAGATGGCTTCGTCCATGAACACGTACTTCTCAGCCAGGCTGACGAACACGCGCCGGGCATGCCGATAGGCGCCGATGGCGATGGTCGCCATCGCGGCGGCGTCCAGGCCGTGGCCCATCGCGTCGATGACGGCCACGTGCAGGATGTTGTCGTTGAGGGCGTAGTCGAAGCTGTCGCCGGCGACGCGGTAGGCGGGCTCCAGGATGCCGGCCACCGAGACCTGCGGAATGGACATCGTCAGCGGTGGCAGCAGGCTCCACTGGATCTCCGCGGACACGCTCATCGGCTCCCGGCGCCGGGCCAGGAAGAACTGGTCGGTGTAGGCGTTCTTGGTGACCAGCATGTCGGCGACCAGGCCGGCGAGCCTGCCCAGCAGGCGCCGGTCATCATCGCCGACGGCGTCCAGGGTGAGGGCCATCACTCCCACCTGGTCGCTGCCGTCCAGCAGCGGCAAGTACATCCGCACGCCGTTGGCCCGCTTCACCTCGACGACCTCCGCGCGCAGAAAGGCCCGGCCAGCGGGGGAATCATCCACCGGCTCGGGCTGGCTTACGTGCAGCTTCCTACCCGGCAACGGCACCATCAGCTCCTGCGCGTAGTCCTGCAGCAGGATGGAGACGTCACGCCCGCCGATCCTGGCCACCTCTTCCGCGATCAGCGGGGCAATCAGCTGCGCCGGCAGCAGCCGCGCCCGATCCAGCAGCAGCCCCAGCAGCCGCTCGCCGAAACCCTCCGACCGGTCCACGCTCTCCTCAGCCATGGCCCGTCTCGCCACCTCCTTCCGCCACCCACGCCACTCACCGCCTTCGCACAAGATGACCTGGAGAGCCGCCTGAGCGGCCCATTACGCCATGTGCGGCATGTCAGCACACGCTGTCCACGCGAAGTGATCAGGCCACCCGGGGCAGCGAAGACGCCGTCACCCTCTCGCGCAAGGCTTGGTGGATGCCTCGACCTTCGCCGTGGCCACGCCACTGTTCGCGTCTGGAGTGCGCGGCCTGCCCAAGGCGCAGGCCCAACGACGGGCCGGGCCGGCGTTGTGACGTGTCTACCGTCGTGAACTCGCGGAAGCGTATCTCTTCGTGGCGGCCACGCCGTTGCTGGGTCGCGGGGGCTGGCGTGGGCCGTGGATGGTGTGCTCGTGCCGGTCAGGGACGTGGTCGTCGTCCTTCTGGGCGGCGGTGAGCGGATGGCCGCGACTCGCCCGGCGGCCGGTGGCGATCACAGGGGCGTCGGGGTCGTCGTCCGGACCGATGAAGCCGAGGTCGGCCAGGGCATCGAGGCCGGCTTCCCGCAGGCGGGTGGTGATCTTGTTGTGGCGGGCGGTGGTGATCTCACTGGAGCGCCCCGGCTTCGCCGCCGAGATCCACTCCAGGTTGCCGCGCTCGTCGGTCAAAGCGAGGAACGGCAGGCCGTGGGCCTTGTGTTTGCCCGAATAGTTCGGCCGGTTCCCGTCCCCGGTACGCCGGCGGGTACGCCGGCGGGTGCGCACAAGGGTGCCGTCGAGCAGCACGACAACGCCACTCTGGCGGGCAATTTTCTTCAGGGCGCGGTCCAGACGCGGGGCACGCGCTGCGAGGAGCTCGAGCACTTCCAGCAGCCAGCGGCGCACGGCGGAGGCGGAGTCGCCGTTGCCGCCCGCCATGTAGGAAAGCCGCTGGTCGTGGCGGAGGATTGCGAGGCCGATCAGAGCGATCCGGCCGGGCGGGAGCTTGCGCCAGCGGGAGCGGATCTTCTTCAGGTGGTCGCGGACCAGGCCGGAGACGAGGTCCGGGTTGGCGCTCGGCAGCGGCAGGCGACACTGGTAGACAAGGCCGTCAGTGCCCTCGACGGGGTGGTTGTTCCCTCGCACGGACACCCCAACTCCCGCCGGGGGCCCGCGTGTTACGTCGACATGCGGCTGAGAGCGGTCATGCGGGAGGCTGCGGCAGGGCGGTGAAGCGGGCCGGCGGGGGTGCGGTGCAGCCAGCCCCGGTCCGCCAGGCGCCTGAGCTTGTCGCGCACCGGCTCCACCTGACCAGGCGCGGTACCCCTGCCGAGTTTGACACTGATGTCCTTGGCCGGGACCGGATCCGGGGTCGCGGCCACGATCGTCATGATCGTCTGGCAGTCGGCGGGCAGCACGCTCTCATCCATGGCCGGCTCGCGGTGCGGGACCAGGAGCATCCCGCCCGCACCCGGGGCAGTCGTGACCCGCTCCAACTCGGCGGCCACGGCCGGTCGTCGGCCTCACCGGCGCGTTCGGCCTCGATGAACTGCCCGATCACCACCTCTGCCGCCTCCAGCCGGGCCAACTCGGCATCGATCTCGGCGAGTTCCTTGCGCAGCCGCTCGGCGCGATCGGCCAGAACCACCCGCTGCTGCATCACCCACACCCATACATCCGCCATCAGCAACTCCTCCCGCACACGCTCCCTCGGGAGCCTTCGAAGGAGCCAGAACCCGGCACCGCGATTCCAACGAGTCGACAACGCGCCCGGTGATCACCTGCTAGCGATCACGCATCTGACCCGCACAAGCACCCCATCCACGGTCCACGCCAGCCCCCGCGACCTGCAACTTCAGGTTGAAAACCTCTCAGTGGTTCCGGGCTGGTGAGTGCTCACCTGCTGGCGGCTACGGACCGTAGTCCCTCCTACGACCCGCTGAGTCCCATGAGGGCCGGCAGGCTGATCCACCGCCGCCGCAGGACACCGGTCACGGGCTCGCCGGCCGGAGGTTCCGGCTGGGCGAGCGCCACTTCGGCGTCGGCGACCTGGTGCTGCGCCGAGGCCAGAACGCGCGCCAGTGCCCTGGTAAGTCTTCGCTGATGACATACCAGGGTGAGGCGCACGGCGCTGCGGGAGCGCAGTGCGATCAGGTCGGCGAGACAGGACTCGGCTACAGGCTCCTCGGGTGGGGAAAGTGACCGTTTGCGAAAGTAGCCATGCGTGGGGCTCTGCCTGCCTGCCACGCCTTGTACGGCGGCCGTCGGCTCGTGCCCGGGCCGGTCTCGGTGGAGTGAACTGCTCGTGTGGACGGTCTACATGGTGGTGTCGTGGAGAGGGCTGACGACCTGTGTGCTGACGTGCTGGTAGATCACGTTGCTGCGGAAGTTGACGATCTCTCGGCGCTGGCTGAAGCGGTCCATGAGGAATGTGTGTAGTTGGTCGACGTCCGGTACGGCCACGTGGACGAGGAAGTCGTCGCTGCCCGCGATGACAAACACGGACAGGACCTCGGGCAGGGCGCTCACGTACGTTTTGAAGCCTTCGATGACATCCCGGCTGAGCGGGCGCACCTGGATCGACAGCAGCGCCTGGACGGGGCGGTTGAGTGCGCGCAGGTCGACCGCCGCGTGGAAGCCTGTGATCACTCCGCGCTGGCGCAGCGCGCGCGTGCGCTCCAGGCAGGTGGACGGGGCGATACCCAAGACGCGGGCCAGCTCCCTGTTGGTGATCCGTGCATCGCGCTGCAGATGTTCCAGGATCAGCGAATCAAGTTCGTTCATGACCACCATTCTCATCCATCAGACGAATTTCCTTCGGCCCATCTCTCGAACTGTGGTTGATCGCTCTATGTTTGCCTTCGTCAGCCGAACAACGAGTGGAGGCGCATGGTGGAGAGGCGGCCTGGCCTGGGGGTCGGGACAGGTACGGCCCTGTGCATCGGTGCGGTACTGGGGCCCGGAGTACTGACTTTGACCTCCACGGCCGCGGCAGCCGCGGGACCGGGGTCGATACTGGCGTGGCTCGGACTCGTCGTGGTGAGCCTGCCGATCGCCTGGGTGTTCGCCGTGCTGGGCGCCCGGCATCCCGACGGCGGCGGGGTGGCGACCTTCGCTCGAAGAGCCTTTGGACCGCGACTCGCCGCACCCGTGGGCTGGTGGTTCTACTGGGCCGTTCCTCTGGGCGTGCCTGCCGCGGCACTCATCGGCGGGGAGTACACGGCCGCCGCAGCCGGGTGGGGGCATTCCACCGCGGCTGTGGTCGCCCTGCTGGTCCTGGCCACGGCCTACGGCAGCAACCTCGTCGGCCTGCGCCTGTCGGGCCGGATACAACTGCTCATGGTCGGACTGCTGGCATCCCTGCTGGCGGTCACGATCACCGTGGCTGGCACTCATGTCCAGCGCGCCCACTTCACTCCCTTCATGCCCCGTGACTGGACCTCCGTCGGGATTGCGGCGGGCATCCTGTTCTTCGCCTTCGCGGGTTGGGAAGCCATCAGCCACCTCTCGGCGGAGTTCTCCGCCCCCCGCCGTGATCTTCCCCGCGCGACCCTGCTGGCCTGGGGCATCGTCAGTGTCCTCTACCTGGGACTCGCCCTCGTCACCATCGGAGTGCTCGGGCCACGGGCCGGAACCACCACCACCCCTCTCACGCTCCTGCTGGAACAAGGCTTCGGCGCACCCGCCCGCGCCGTGGCGGCAACCGCCGCGCTCCTGCTCACCTTCGGCGCGGTCAACGCCTACCTCGCGGGAGCCGCCCGGCTGGGCGAGGCACTAGGACACCAGGACGCCATGCCGCGCAGCATCACCAAAGCCGCGGGGGCCACGGCTGTCCCCCGGCGCAGCCTTACGGTCGTCACGCTTGCCTCGGCAGTGATCGCCGTGACCGCGGCCTTCGGGCTCATCGGCCTGGACAGCCTGTTGCGCGCCACCTCCGCCTGCCTGGCCGCCGTCACTCTTGCCGGACTCGCCTCCGCGACCGTCCTGCTGCGGGGCCGCGCCCTCCTGCGGATCAGCGCCGTCGTGAGCTGCGGCATGGTCGGCACCGTGCTCATCTTCTGCGGCCCCTTCCTGCTGGTGCCCACTGCCCTGGCTGCTGCTGCCACCGGCTTCCATACCGTCAGCACCTCCGCTCGCACCGTACGACGCGCAAGAGCTCACGAGACCACACGAAGCCGTGAGGCTGCAGGAAACCGCGAGAAGGGAATTGCCGCATGACCACCGCGTCCGACCACTACGACCGCCTTCTGGCAGCGCACTACACCTGGATGCTCGGCGGAGATGTCGCTGTCGTGGCCCGAGACCAAGCGCGCCTGCTGAACGACCTCGACGTATGCCCTGGCGCGGCAGGCACGCTCGCCGTCGATCTCGGCTGCGGACCGGGACCCCAGAGCCTGGCACTCGCCGAACTGGGCTTCTCCCCGGTCCTCGCCATCGACACCAGCCGACCGCTCCTCGACGAACTCACCGACCTCATGGGCCGCACCGGACACGCGTGTGCCATCCGCCCGATACAGGCGGACGTCCGGGGCGCGCTAGCAGCACACACCCAACCCGCCACCGTGTCCGCAGTGGTGTGCATGGGCGATACCCTGACCCATCTGCCGAGCAAAGATGATGTGGCAGCACTGCTGCGCGACGCGGCCCGGTGCCTCGCCACGAACGGCCAGCTGATCCTCAGTTACCGCGACCTGACCCGGCCTCTCACAGGAACCGACCGCTTCCTTCCCGTACGCGCCACCGACGAGAGGATCATGACCTGTTTCCTTGAGTACGTCGACGTCGATACCGTCATGGTCCACGATCTGATCCACACGCGCGCCTGGAACACATGGACTCAGCACGTCAGCTGTTACCCCAAACTCCGTATCAGCCCCGCCTGGCTGATCGATCGCTGCCGCGATGTGGGCCTGCACATCCAGCACAGCGCCGACGGGCCGCGCGGTCTACACATCATCACCGCGACCAAGTCTTGACCTCGAATACTGACGGAAGGACCGTAGTGACCCCTCGTCCGGCTACCGCCGCACCCTGGCTGCGGGCTGTCCACTGGTACCGAGCGGAACCGCAGAACCACTCTCGCACCGCCTGCGATCCCAGTGCCGAAAAGCAGCACCAGGGAGGCCCGCGATGAGCCGCATAACCGTGAACGACGCCACGCTGCACTATGACGACTTCGGCCCCTCGGACGGCATTCCGGTCGTTCTGATCCACGGGCACCCGTTCAACCGCACGCTGTGGGCCCCTCAGGCCCACGCGCTCAGCGCGGCCGGGCACCGGGTGATCACCCCCGACCTGCGTGGTTACGGGGAAAGCAGCGTGACGCCCGGCAAAGTGCTCCTCTCCGATTTCGCCGACGACATCGCCGTTCTCCTTGACCACCTGAACATCGAGCGCGCAGTGATCGGCGGCGTCTCCATGGGCGGCCAGATCTCCATGGAGTTCTGCCGCCGCCACCTGGCGCAGGTTCGGGCGCTCGTCCTGTCCGACACGTCAGCCCTCGCCGAGACCCACGCGGGCAGGGCATTCCGCAACCGCCTCGCCGACCGGCTGCTCTCCGAGGGTATGGGTGGTTACGCGGACGAGGTCATCGACAAAATGCTCGCTTCCTACAACGTCGCTGCTCTCCCGGATGTGGCCGCACACATTCTCGGCCTGATGCGCACCACCGATCCTCGTGGGGCTGCCGCGGCACTGCGCGGCCGCGCCGAACGTCCCGACTACCGCGACACCCTCGTCACTGTCGCCACCGCCGGTGTTCCCACTCTGATCGTGGTCGGCGCGGACGACGTCTACACGCCCGTCACCGAGGCCGAGGCCATCGCGAGTCTCGTTCCCCATGCCACTCTGAGTGTCATCGACGGCGCCGGGCATCTGCCGGGCGCGGAGCAACCCGAGCGCTTCAACACCGTCTTGCTGGACTTCCTCCGAACACAGCCGTTCGAACACGCTCAATAGCCCTGACCCGTGTTGTCCTGATGTTACTCAAACCCGAGATGGACAAGCTGCGGCGATGCAATCGCGCCCTCGAAGGAGGACACCCCACACGGGTGTTGCCAGCGAAGAACCGCTCACTCTTCCACGCCGTCATCGTCCTCGTCGAGGTGGGCCGCAGCCCGGCCGCGCAAGGGTCGCAGCCCCTCGCACGGCGGGCGGGCGGCGAAGCTGTAGCGGCCCAGGCAGTTGAGGTTGACGTGCTTGAGCGGGGAGACCCGGACAACGTCCCCGTCCAGGACGTCGTGCTCCCGCACCTCGGGTGGCAGAGCCCGCAGGTAGTCGACGGCGTCGTCGAGCTAGCGGGTCGCCCAGAGGTCGGCGGCATTCAGGACCATGCCGGGCTCACCGAGCTGGTCCTCCTGCCCCGTCCTATACGCCAGCATGATCTGGCCGCGCTTGCCGTGGTAGATGTCCCGGGCGGGCTTGTGCCGCGGCTCCTGGACGGTCAGCTGCCAGTTCATCTGCCGACGGTAGGCGTCGTCGACCGGGTCGACGACTCTCGAGTCCTTCAACCGGTTCTCCCAGTGGGTCGGCTTCGGCAACCAGGACGTCAGCGCCGACAACGACCCCGTCGAGCAGGAGAAGGCGACGAAATTCAATACTTTGTTGACGAACGCGGGCGTGTCTGAAAGATCGTGTAAGTCCGTGATGTGACAGGCTGGTCAGGGCTCTGACCTGGGGCCTTTGGCCAGCCGGGACGGACGGACATGAACGACAACGAGATCCCGGCCGTCGAACCGGCCGAGGACAAGCTCGTGGATGAGGTCGTCGAGCGGCTGCTGGACCGCGCCGACGCCTCGGGCGCAGCCCTGCTGGGTGACGGCGGGCTGCTGACAGAGGTGACCCGGGCCGTGCTGGAGCGGGCCCTGGACGCGGAGATGACCGATCACCTCGGATACGAGAAGCACGATCCCGCGGGCCGCGGCTCGGGCAACAGCCGCAACGGCACATCGCTGAAGACGGTGCTGACCGATGCCGGCGCGGTCACGCTGGCCGTTCCGAGGGATCGTGACGGGTCCTTCGCGCCTCAGCTGGTACCCAAGCACGCCAGGCGACTTGCGGGCTTCAACGAGCAGGTCCTGTCGCTGTATGCCCGCGGCATGTCGGTGCGCGACATCCGCTCGCACCTGGCCGGCCTGTACGGCGTCCAGGTCTCACCGGACCTGGTCAGCAAGGTCACCGACGCCGTCACCGACGAGCTCGACGCATGGCAGAACAGACCGCTGGACGCCGTCTGGCCGATCATCTACATCGACGCGCTGTGGGTGAAGATCCGCTCCGGGTCCGTGGCCTCCCGGCCGGTCTACCTGGCCGTCGGGGTGGACATGGACGGCTGCAAGGACGTGCTCGGCCTGTGGGCCGGCGACGAGGGCGAAGGCGCCACGACCTGGATGACCGTGTTGTCCGAGCTCCGCAACCGCGGCGTCGAGGACGTGTGCATCGTGGCCTGCGACGGGCTGAAGGGCCTGCCCGACGCGGTCACCGCGACCTGGCCCAAAGCCACCGTCCAGACATGTGTGATCCACTTGATCCGTGCCTCGCTGAGGTTCGCCTCCAAGCAGCACCACACCAAGCTCGTCTCGGAGCTGAAGGCCATCTATGCCGCCCCGACCGAGCAGGCGGCCGAGCAGGCCCTCGCCGACTTCGCCGCGGGCGAGCTGGGCCAGAGGTATCCCGCGATCGTGAGGACCTGGCAGGCCGCGTGGAGCGAATTCACCCCCTACCTCGCCTTCCCGCCGGAGATAAGGAAGGTCGTCTACTCGACGAACCTGATCGAATCGATCAACGCACGGCTGCGGAAGGCCACCCGCAACCGCGGCCACTTCCCCTCGGAACAAGCCGCGCTGAAGGTGCTCTACCTCGCCGTCCGCGAGCAGATCACCCCCAGAGCACGCGATGTCAACCACGTCGCGGCACACTGGAAGAAGGCACTGAACCAGTTCTCACTCTTCTTCGAGGACCGGCTCAACACCAAGTGAAATCCGAGGACTTACACAAAGTTCCGTACGCGTCCACGAACGCGGTGATCTTCCACCACGCCCTGGGCATCGCCGAGATCGTTCGCCAACTCCTGGAGAAGGGATGGGAGATCGACCCGGAGGACCTGGCCCAGGTCTCTGTCTTGTCTCGGTTGATGCTTGACGTTGTGGCTTCACCTGATGCTTGACACAGCTTGCCTCGGCTTGGCTGTGCGCGTCTGATCCGCGTGCAGGGAGGGCCGGGGCCGTGCTGGTGGAGTTGAGCGTGGTCGAGCAGCGGTATCACGCGGTGATGGAGGTCGCCGCGGGGGTTCCGGTCACCCAAGTCGCGGTCCGGTATGGGGTGTCGAGGCAGTCGGTGCACTCCTGGGTGCGCAAGTACGAGCAGTCGGGTCTGCCGGGGCTGGCGGACCGGTCGCACCGGCCGGACTCGTGTCCGCACCGGATCGCCGGGGAGGTGGAGGCGGTGGTGTGTGAGTTACGGCGCCGGCATCCCGGCTGGGGTCCGCGCAGGCTGGTGCACGAGCTGGAACGCAGAGGCCTCACGCCGGTGCCGTCCAGGGCGACGGTTTATCGGGTCCTGGTCCGCAACGGTCTCATCGAGCCGGGAGTGCGCAAGCGTCGCCGGTCGGATTACCGCAGGTGGGAGCGGTCGACGGCGATGGAACTGTGGCAGATGGACATCGTCGGCGGGATCCTGCTGGCGGACGGCAGCGAGTGCAAGATGGTCACCGGGATCGACGACCACTCCCGGTTCATGGTGATCGCGAAGGTGGTGCAGCGGGCCACGGCCCGGGCGGTGTGTCTGGCCTTCGGCGAGGCGCTGGTGCGGTTCGGAGTGCCCGGCGAGGTGCTCACGGACAACGGCAAGCAGTTCACTGCCCGCTTCGGCTCCGGCAAGCCGGGGGAGACGATGTTCGACCGGATCTGTCGGGAGAACGGCATCGCTCACCGGCTGACGAAGCCGCAGTCCCCGACAACCACGGGGAAGATCGAACGCTTCCAGTGCGCCACGAGGCGCTCTGTCGTATCCCCGGCATAGCCGGGAGGAATTCGGAGGGAGATTCCTGGGTCTGATGGCTTACCTGGATCCGAAAGGTGAAGGGGACCAGAGCATGCCAGCAAACCGGAGGCCGGGTCCAGGCGTTGGGGACGGCGCTCCGGGAGACCCGCGTGATATGGCGAAAGCTGAATTGCCTGAACTCCAATCTCCAGAAGATGAAAGTTCACATCCGCCGGAAAGACGTCTGAAACCGGCGCCGGCCCTGCCGCCAGAGTGGAAAAAGGAAGGTGCAACCTCCGGGGCCAGGAGCGATGCCCAGTGAGGGCATTCAAGGAGATGAGTGGGGCGCCTACGTCACGCTATGACGTACGACGGAGACGAACGTGGGATCGCCTATGGGACGCGAGTCCTATGGCGACGGAGGGGCCGTAGTAGTCGCCGGAGTCACGACCGGCCAGGGAGGACGGGAAAGCCGTCCGCATTCGGGCGAAGGGCCCCAGGTGATCGGACATCCGAAGTCGGGAGGTATGCGAAATGCAGAGTGCCGAAACGGTGCTGGGTGTCCTGCGTGAGCGCGGCAGGCGTGGCCTGCCGTGTGAGGAGCTGTATCGACAGCTGTTCAACCCGCAGTTGTATCTGCTGGCTTACGGGCGCATCTATGCCAACAAAGGAGCGATGACTCCCGGAGCCACACAGGAAACCGTGGACGGCATGTCAGTGCGGAAGATCGGCCGCATCATCGATGCGATACGCCACGAGCGTTACCGGTTCCGCCCGGTGAGGCGAGTTCATATCCCGAAGAAACAGAGCGGGAAGACTCGGCCTCTAGGCTTGCCAACCTGGTCAGATAAGTTGGTCGGCGAAGTGGTACGCCTTCTCTTGGAGGCATACTACGAGCCCGCCTTCTCTGATCGGTCCCATGGATTCCGGCCAGGAAGGGGATGCCACACCGCTTTGCGGGAGGTGTCGCTCACCTGGACGGGCACCACTTGGTTTATTGAGGGCGATATCGCCGACTGCTTCGGGAGTCTCGACCATGAGGTCACGCTCCGGGTGCTGGGCGAGAAGGTCCACGACCAGCGGTTCCTGCGGCTGGTGCACAACATGCTGACAGCCGGATACCTGGAGGACTGGGTCTGGAACGCGACGCTCAGCGGTGCTCCGCAGGGCGGCGTCGTCTCCCCCGTCATCTCCAATATTTACCTGCACAAGCTGGACGAGTTCGTCGAGACGGTACTGATTCCCGAGTACACCCGAGGAAAGCTCCGGGCACGTAACCCGGAGTATCGAAGGACGGAACGCGCAGTCGCGAGAGCCCGGCGGAAGGGTGACCGTGCTGAACTGCGGTCCGCCTACCGGCGGTTGCACAGCCTCCCCAGTCAGGATCCGGATGATCCGGACTACCGGAGGCTGCGATATGTGCGTTACGCCGACGATACCTTGTTCGGGTTTGTTGGGCCGAAGGCTGAGGCCGAGGAGGTGAAACAGCGGCTTGCGGAGTTCCTGCGTGATGATCTCAAGTTGGAACTTTCGAGTGACAAGACGCTCATCACTCATGCCCGCACGAAAAGGGCGAGGTTCCTCGGCTATGAGATCTCGGTCGCACGCAGCGACCGCAAGACGGGCCGCGACCGGCGCAACCGCCGGTCGGCAAGCGGCACGATCGTCTTGCACGTTCCTGCCACCGTGCTCAAAGCCAAGAGCGTCCCGTACTTGTCACGTGGAAAACCCGCGTGCCGAAACCCTCTTGTCAACGAGTCCGACTATGTCATCGTGGGCAAGTACGGGATCGAGTACAGAGGCATAGTCCAGTACTACCTGCTGGCCAGTGATGTCCAACGGCTTCACCGGTTGCGCTGGGTCATGGAGACTTCGATGCTCAAGACCCTGGCGAGGAAGCACCGCTCGTCGGTGACGAAGATGGCGGCCCGCTTCAAGGCCAAGATCTCGACCCCGTACGGGCTCCGCACGTGCTTCGAGGCCACTCTGGCGCGAGACAGCAGGAGAGAACTGGTCGCCCGATTCGGAGGGATTCCCCTCAAACGGCAGAAGACGGCGGAACTGACCGACCGTCTGGCCGGACCGGTCTATCCGCATAAAGAGCTGATCCGTCGGCTCCTGGCGAATAGATGCGAGCTCTGCGAGCGCCCCGGCGAGGTGGAAGTCCACCACGTCAAGTCGCTCAGCCACCTCCAACGGGCCGGTGAGCCTTCCCCCGTCTGGGTGAAGTTGATGGCGGAGCGTCGTCGCAAGTCCCTTGTGGTCTGCGGGAGTTGCCATGACCGAATCCACGGGGCGAAGCCGAAGACCGCGCGCACGCAGTAGTCACTGGAGAGCCGGTTGCCCGGAAAGCGGGCATGGCCGGTTCGGTGGGAGGCCGGACGGAAAAGGACCTGCTCAGCAGGCACCTCGTCGTCCGGCCGACCCTACCCAGACCCTGCGGCGTGAACTCCTCGACGGCCACGATCCGTAGACCCTCGGCCGCCGCCAGGGCGGCGAGCCGGTCCCGGGCCTGGCCAGCCGGCGGTGCCGGCGGCCTTCTCGCCTTGGGCGAGGAAGTGACGGAAGTCGGCGTCCTCCTTCTCCAGGATCGAGGCGGCCTGTGCTCGTCGGCGGCGGTGTGGCGGCTGCTGCACCGGCACGGCTGGTCCTGGCAGTGTTCCGCCCGCCGGGCCCTGGAGCGCGACGAGCAGACGGTGGGCCTGTGAAAGAAGGATGTGTGGCCGCAGGCGGAATGACTGCGGCGGCGCTGGGCGCGTACCTACTGGAGCTGTGCCTCCTGGCTCGAAGCGGTCAATAGGCAAGCCCCGGCCAGCATGGCTGAGATGCTCCTGCACTCGACCTGTCCACGGACGAGGCCGCGGCGGCGCCCGGCGCCCTCTTGCCGCTGCAGCCTGACGAGGGCGCCGTGTCCCTCGGCTTCATAGGTGGACGGGCAGGTGGCGGGGGCCGCGAAGCATGGCGTTCTGCCGGTAGGGGGGCGGATCCTGGACCAGGCTTGCCGTCGCGAGGTAGGGAAGCAGCGCGCCGAGCGCGGCGTAGGCCTCGACACGGGCCAAGGGGCCGCCGTAGCAGGCATGGATGCCACTGCCGAAGCCGAGGTGCTGGCTGTCCGGGCGGGCGGGGTCGAACCGGTCGGGGTCGGGGAACCGCTGGGGGTCGCGGTTGCCGGAGGCCAGAGCCAGGATCACGGAGGCGCCTTGGGGGATGAGCGTACCGGCGACGTCCACGTCGGCGTGCGGGATGCGCTCGCGCATGTGGACCGGGGGCTCGTAGCGCAGCAGTTCCTCCACCGCACGCGGCAGCAACTCCGGTTCCCGGCGCAGCCGGTCCAACTGCTCGGGCTGGCGCAGGAAGGTGAGGGCGCCGTTGGCGATCAGGTTGACCGTGGTCTCATGTCCGGCGATGAGGAGCAGTACGGCGGTTTCCGCGAGTTCCTCCTGGGTGAGCCGCAGGGCCGGGTCCGGCTCGTTGACGAAGGCGGAGAGCATGTCGTCGCCCGGCTTGCCACGGCGCTGCTCGGCCAGGTTCAACAGGTAGCCGCCCATCTCCATCCGTGCCTGGTCGCCGGCCTTGTCCGGCTCGGTGGAGTCGTCGTCGGGCCTGACGTCGGCGGCTGCGACGATAGCATCGGACCAGGCCCGGAAGAGCGGCTCGTCCTCGTGCGGCACGCCGAGCAGGCGGCAGATCACGGTGACGGGCAGCGGGTAGGCGAAGTCGTCGACGATGTCGACCTGCCGGCCCGCCTCGAACGGCTCCAGCAGTTCCTTGGTGATCCGGTCGATCTCGCCGCGCATGCCGTCGACCCGGCCCGGGCTGTGCGGGGGCCCGAAGGGCCGCATGGCCAGGGTGCGCAGCCTGTGGTGCTCGGGGTCGTCGAGCCGCAGGAACGGCGGCTTGTGGGTCACCTCGCCGCGGGTGCGGGGGTCGGCACTCATCCGTGGGTCGTGGAGCAGAGCGGCGATGTGGTGGTAGGTGCCGATCAGGTAGCTGCCGTCGGCCTGCTGGACCACCGGACCGGCCTCGCGGAGTTCCGCGTACAGCGGATAGGGGTTGGGACGGCTGGCGTAGTCGGTGATCCGTGCCAGCAAGGTCGCGGAGTCCATGGTGGCTCCTCGTGGGGGGCGGGATGTGGGCTACACCACCGTCAGCCGGCGGTCGGGAAGGTGACCGGTGAGCGCGACGGTCGGGCCGTGGGACAGCACGGAGGGGTCCGGGACGGCGGAGGGGATCGTGATGTCGGCCGCGATCGCACGGTCCTGCGCGCCGGGCGGGGGCGGGAAGGGAGCGGCGGTCTCGATCAGGTGCCGGTAGTAGTCGAGCGCCTTGGCCATGTCGACGGTGACGGCGGCGGTGACCCGGCCCTGGTAGCCGTAGACCATCGCCAGACGGCGTGCCTCCAGGGAGCCCTGGGCGATGACCACGTGGTCGGAGTAGGTGGGGACGCCCACCGACTTGATGTTGAGTCCGAACTGGGTCGACCAGAAGACCGGGATGGCCAGGTGCGGGCGCTGCATCGGCCCCGGGTTGACCATGTTGTGGGCCGCCACCGCGGCCTGCTCGACCGCGTTGCCCCAGTGCTCCAGGGAGAGCATCTGGTAGCCGAACAGCGGGTGGGGGAAGCGGGAGACGTCGCCGGCCACGAAGACGTCGTCGGTGACGATCCCGTACATGTTGAAGGCCCGGCAGCCTGCGTCGCAGGCGATGCCGCGGGGGCCCGCCGCCAGCCCGGACTCCGCCAGCCACTCCACGTTGCGGACCGCGCCCAGCGCCACGACGCACACGTCCGCCTCGACGCGGCTGCCGTCGGACAGCTGCGCGCCGGTGAAGGCACCGTTGCCGTTCAGGGCGGTAACCGTCACCCCGGTGCGCAGGTCCACGCCGTGGTTGCGCTGCATGACGGCGGCGAGCTTGGACAGGGTGCCGCCGAGCGCACCTACCAGGGGTGCGGGGCCGCGTTCGGCGACGGTCACCTCAAGGCCCAGTTCCCGGCAGGCGGAAGCGATCTCCGAGCCGGTGAAGCCGCCGCCGATCACCAGTACCCGCTCTGGTCTCGCGGCCAGCCGCTCGGCCAGTCCCGCGCCGTCCTCGCGCGTGCGCAGGGTGAACACCCCGTCCAGGGCGCCCTCCTCTGGGTTGGGCCAGGGCCGCGCCCGCGTTCCGGTGGCGATCAGCAGCCGGTCGTAGGGCAGCGACTCGCCGTCGGCCAGCAGTACCCGTTTCGCCAGCAGGTCCACACCGGTGGCGCGCACGCCGAGGCGCCACTCGGCGTCCGGGTCCCGACGCATCGGCAGCTCGAGGGTGTCCGCCGTCGCCTGGCCCAGCAGCACCTGCTTGGACAGCGGCGGCCGGTCGTAGGGCGCATGAGGCTCGTCCCCGACCACGGTCAGAGACCCGGCGAAGCCCTCCTCGCGCAGCGCCTCCGCGGCTCTCAGCCCGGCCAGCGACGCGCCGACGATGACGATCCGGCCGTCTTTCAGGTCACCGGGCACCGGTGCTCACCTCTTCCCCGAGGAGGATCGCCTGCACCGGGCACGCCGCCGCGGCCTGGCGTACCCGCTCCACCTGGTCGTCTGGGACGGCCGTGGCGTACAGCAGCCCCTCCTCCCCGTGCAGCTCGAACACCTCCGGGGCGAGGAACACGCACTGTGCATAGCCCTGGCAGCGTGTGAGGTCGACAACGGTCCGCATCTCCACCACTTCTTCCTCCGTTGTCACGCCCCCCTCATCTCCAGCATGGGGCCAGACCCGGATGCCTGCATGCCTTGTGATCGAGAGCCGGGATTCGGGCCAGCACGATGAGAGAGAAATGGATGAACTCCCGGGAACTAACTTCCAGTTGCTCATCAGCGTTCAGCGGTGACACCTCACCGAAGCAGTGGTGCGCCGTGCGGTCAGCCCGTCCGGGTGACCCGAGTCACTGTCGCCGCCCCATCATTTCCATACGGCGTATGGTTATCCTGGCAGGGCTGTTCCATACAGCGTATGGAACAGCTGGATCGGACAACGCCAGGCGCTTCACATCGCCTGCAAAAGCAGCCGTTGCTGCAGATCGCACCAACCGGAAGGAAAGATCATGAAGAAGCTCACGAGGCGGATTGCTGTCGCTGTTTCCTCCGTGGCGGTCGCGGGTGTCGCCGTTGTCGGTGCCGGGGGCACCGCTTCGGCCGCGACTCCCGCATCCGTGCACGTCCAGCGGTCGGCCGCCGGCGTCAACGCCGCCGACTACCGTTGGGACCACGGCGTCGGCTACCTGATCGAGCAGGACTATTGCTGGGACGCAAACCGTGGCTGGCACCACGACGACCGTGTCACCGACTCGTCCTGGCACAGCCGCAACGGTCGCTGCTACCGCTGGGACGACGAGGGGCGCGGGTGGAAGTCCGACAGGTCGTACCGGCACAACTGGAACCGCTACGAGCGCGACGGCCGGGACTGGGACCACCACGACCAGTACCACGGCGACCGGGACCACCTCGGCTGGGACCACTACGACCGGAACCACGGTGACCGGTGAGACAGGTACTGCTTGTGCCCACATGGGCCGAATCCGTACCCCTTGCTCTGATGCCTGCTGGCGGCAAGGATGCAACCGCTGGTCAAGGATCAGCGGTCCCCTGACCACCGCCCGGGCGGGCGATTGAGTGAGGGCCTGTTCCTCTTGATCCTGCCTGCGGACACCTACCCGTGTCGCAGGCACGCGCCGCCACGCTGCCGCGCCGCCACCAATCGCATGGTCCACCGATACCGACCGGCGCCCGAGCCCTGCTACAACGCCTCTTCCTCCGATGCCTTTTCGCTGCCACAAGCGGCAGGACGCAGCCGAGGCAGGGGATGCCTTGGAGTGAATACCGATGGAGTCTTTGAGGACCGTGGTTCAAGGACTGACCGCGCAGCTCGTCGTCTCACGCACCTACTCGCTCCCCCTGTGTATGCGTCTACGGTACGAGCCCGCCGATCCCTATATCGTCCGTGCCGCCTTCTTCCCTCACAGCGACGAGCCGGTCGAATGGGTCCTGGGGCGTGATCTTCTGACCGATGGCCTGAAAGGTTCCGCAGGTCATGGGGACGTCCGGATCTGGTCGGCCGTCGGCCGCGGCGACCAGGCGATGTACATCGCTCTCGGGTCTCGCGCGGGCACCGCCCTGGTCGAGGTTCCCATGCAGGACGTCAAGGCATTCCTGGAGCGCACGGAGGCTCTGGTGCCACGGGGCACCGAAGCCGGACGCATCGACTGGGATGTCGAACTGGCGCACCTGCTCTCGCAAAGCTGACCCCTGACCATCCACGCTCAGACGGAAAAGGAACGAGTGTCCATGTCCCAGTACCAGCTCCGTGTCTACACGCTGTGCAGCCCTGAGGCGCTCGTCGCCTACGAGAGCATCTGGTCCAAGCACATCCCCGGTATGGCGAAGTACCGGATCACCACGCACGGCATCTGGACGGTGCCCGCGGCTTTCGGAAGTGAGACGCCCAAGCTGTACGCCCTCGTCTCCTACAGGGACGGCGACGACGTGCAGGAACGGCTGCTGGCGTACCTGGCCAGCCCGGAGTTCAGCGCCGACATGGAGGGCTTCGACCTCGGCCAGATCGTCGGGGTCACCGAGACCGCGCTGACGCCCACCTCCGGCTCACCCTTGCGCTGACGGTTCCCGCGCGGCTGGCGCTTCGGCCATAGCGGCCACGGTCCAACAGCTCTTGTCACGGGGAAGATTCCCCGGCACGGGACATGAGGTGCGGCCGGTGCAGATGACGCGAGGGGGTGCGTTCGATGATCAGGAAAGCGGCGTCGTCGGTGAGTCGCCCTCCGGTGTGCGCGAGCAGGTCACGGTGAATGTGGTGCAGCAGCGCGTCGGGGCTTGAAGGGGGGAAGGCGGCGACTCGTTCGGCGAGCGGATAGAAGGCCCCAGTTGGTGAGCGTGCTTCGATCACGCCGTCGGTGTAGAGCAGCAGCATGTCACCTGGTTCCAAGGTGAAGGGGTCGGTGCTGTCCTTGCGGACGCAGAGGGCGCACAGACCCAAGGGGGGCGCGGGCCGGCGGGAGTACAGGACGGTCACCTGGTCTCCTCGGACCAGCAACGGCGGCGGATGGCCGCAGTTGAGCAGCTCAGCCTGCGGGCCCTGATCGGGGATGTCGACCATGATGGCGGTGATGAAGTGCTCGTCGACGTCGTGCGCGGTATCGGCGACCTCGTCCAGGTTCCGGCAGACGCTGTCTTCGACGGCGGTGACGAGCTCGGGCAACGTGTCGTACCGGTGAGCGCCCTCACGGAACGCACCCATCACCACCGATGCCTCGCCGATGGAGGCCAGCCCATGGCCTCGTACGTCGCCGATGAGTACCCGGGTGCAAGGGTGATCGGCGCGCGCGACCGCCAACAGGTCGCCCCCGATCTGGGCCTCCTCCTCAGCGGCCAGATACAGCCAGGCCACCCGCAACGGCCCGATCCGGCGGGGTGGAGGCCGCAGCAGAATCCACTGGGCCGTCTCGGCCACCGACCGCACCCGGCTCAGCTCCCGGGCACGCCGCTCCCGCACATAGGCAATGAAGACCACCAGAGCCGACAGCACGGCCAGGGCGATGAGCTGCGCCACGTGGTTGGTCGTGGTCAGCCCGCCGTGGAAGACCGAGATGATCACCAGGGCTGCCTGCGCCAGAGCCCCGACCACAGCGGTCAGCCGCGGACCGGCGAAGGAGGCGGTCAGGGTCGGCGCGATGACCAGCAGCGGGCCCAGATGAACACTGGTGCCGATGCCGATGTCCGTCACGGTGATGGCCACGATCAGTGCGAGCGCGATCCCCAGCAGCCCGCGCCCCGCGCGCTGCTCCAAGAGGCGATCATCCGATATCCCTCGCGCACCCATACGCCCTTTCTACGCCCTCTTCGGCCGTACATGCCCCTGCGTCGGTTCCTGTCGAGGTCGGTACGGCTTGCGGTGTTGCATGTGAGCGCGGACGGGAGTACTCGCCCATTACCGCTGGTCACTAGCCCAGGTCAGCGGAGGAACTGGTTCCAGGCGGTGCCGCCGAGGTCTGATCAGGTCCGTGATCCGGGGCGAGCGACCGAACGCTGGCACCCAAGGTCCTGGCCACTGCCAGACGCTGCGTTTCCTGGAGCCCTACGAGACCGAGGCCATGTACACCGTCCAGGCGAGCAGAGCATCGGCAAACATGGTCGGCGAAGCCGCTGCGGAAGGAAGGCGTAACCCGCTGCGAAGCATTGAAGGGCGGAGACCTTGTCGGACGGATGGCCTGGCTTGCTTCGCGGCCGCAAGCCGCTGCTCCTAGGACCAACCTCGCAAAGCGGCGTCCACGACGGCGTTCACGGTGTCGCGTCCCAGGCGGTTCCCCACGAAGAAACGCTCGAAGAACAGCGGCCCGGCGGTGGCCCTGGCGAATGTCTCGGGGGTGACGTCGGGCCGGAGCCGGCCGCGCTCGACGGCTGTGGTGACCGCGGGACGCAGGGCGTCGGCGATCTGGTTCAGCAGCGACTCCCGGAGCCGGCGCATAGCTTCGTCGTGCGGTGAGCCCCCGAAAACCGCGGCAAGGACGGCCCCCGATTGCTCGTCGTCCCAACGCTCGGCGAGCACGTTCAGACGATAAATGGGCTCCGCTCGCGGATCGTTGCCCGAAGCGGCCCGAAGCTCCTCGGGTACCGGAGGGAGAGGGGGCATGCCGGCCTCCGGCGCGGCCAGGCGGAGGTCGAGAAGGCTCGGCCAGTGCCGGTAGACGGTTGCCCTGCCGACGCCGGCACGAGTCGCAACCGTTTGATGTGTCACGGACTCCAGCCCACCTTCCCCTCGGAGGTGGGCCCTCAGGGCACTGCCTGTCCCGCTACATGTGCACGGCAGGTGCAGCGTTCTCGTTCTGCTGGGGTACCCCCCGGCGGTAGAGCAGGGCGGTGACGACCAGGCCGGTGACGAAGACGGCCGCCGACCACCGGTAGACCGTGGAATAGCCCTCCAGGCCGGCCTGAGCCAGCACGCCAGGGTTCTTGGGATTGCGGCCGGAGAGGTAGCCGGTGGCGGCGTCGGAGGCCATCGTGCCGAGCACGGCGATGCCAGTGGAGCCGCCCACCTGCTGACGTGTGTTGACAGCGGCCGACGCTCCGCCGGCATCGGCGGCCGCCACCCCTGAGGTCGCCAGGCTCATGGTGGGCGCGATGACCGTGCCCAGCCCGATGCCGACGAGTACTAGCTGGGGCAGTACCTGCGTCACGTATCCGCTGTTCAGATCGAGCGTGGTCAGCCAGATCAGCCCGACGGCCGCAATGGCCATGCCCAGCGGGACCACCGGCTTCGGTCCTATGCGCGCCACCAGGACGTTGTTGGCCACGGCGGATGCGGACGACGAGGCCACGATCAGGGGCAGGAAGGCGAAGCCGGTGTTCAGGGCGCTGTAGCCGAGGCTCTGCTGCAGGTAGTAGGTCAGGAACAGGAACACGCCGAACATGCCTGCGCCGGTGACGAAGAGGGCGGCGAAGGAGGCGCCGCGGTTACGGTCCAGCAAGACCCGCAGGGGCAGCAGCGGAGACGCCGCCCTGTTCCGCCACCGGGCGAAGACGGCCACCAGTACGGCGCCGACTGCCGGCATGCCCCAGGTCGCCACCGAGCCCCAGCCGTGTGTTTCGGCGTTTGAGAACCCGTAGACCAGGCAGAGCAGCCCGATGGAGGCCAGCAGGGTGCTGGGGACGTCGAGCTTGGAGGTCGTGTCACGCGGGGTGCGGTGCAGCAGGGCTGCCCCACCGACGAACGCCACCACCGCGAAGATCACGTTGACGTACATGGTCCAGCGCCAGTCCAGGTACTCGGCGGCAGGGTCGCAGACCTGGTCCTCGACGAGGCCGACGGTCTCCCCCTTCAGGAGGGAGACCCGGAACAAGCCAACGACCATGGCCATTTGACGGTTCGGCGTCGGCATACGGCTGCCGTGCAGAGGCTGGATGTGGAACCACCCCGCCAGGCGGTCTCACCCGAGGGGACGCGGGGGTGGCTCCCGTGTGTCGCAGCCTGAGATCGCCCGACTTCGGGCGCGCCTCAGAGGCCAGCGCTTGGGGCGCAGCGTCTCAGGCTGACTGGCTCAATGGCTGGCGTCCCGGCCGTCACGACCGGCGGTGAGCCGGGTTTCCAGACCCGCGATCAGCGTGTCCATCACGAGGCGGAACATGTGGTCCTGGTCAGGGCCTTCAGGGGCCGCACTCGTAGAGCCAGGTTCTGCGTCCGCGGCCCCGTCTTCGGCGGCTTCAGGGCGGTGGGACTTGAGGGTCGACCACTGGTGGAGAGCGCCGTTGAGTTCGGCGGTGAGGACACCGATGACGACGGCGACCATCAGCGCGGCGATCTCCGAGACCTCTGACTGCGGCACACCGGCAGCCGCCACGATGGCGGTGAGGGTGGTCCAGAACGGGTCGTCGGGCTGGATGAAGTCCGGCTGGTGGCTGAACGAGTACGCCAGCAGCTTGGGGTGACGATGCGCCAGGGTCCGGAAGTCCGTGGCGAGCAGACGGATCCGCTCCTGCCAGGGAGCGTCCTCCAGTGTCACGGTGCGGAACTGCGCTCCGACCATTCTCGTCACTCCACGCAGCACGGCTTCCTTGTTCGGCACGTGGTGGTACAGCGACATCGGGTTCGCGTCGAGCTCGGTGGCGAGTTTGCGCATGGTGAGCGCCTCGACCCCGTCGGCGTCGATGAGCCGCAGGGCGGCGGCATAGATCCCGGCCTCGGTCAGAGGCACGTCTCTCTTCCTCGTTCCCCGCGGGGGACGTCTCACCTTCTTTTCCATACCCCGTACGGTACCAGTTCCGTACACGGTACGGAAATGAGCTTCACCACAGCGCCACCTGGGCTCCCGCGGTTGCACTCCACTTTCCGTACCGCGTATGGTTTGGATTCCATACGGCGTATGTTTCCGTACGGCGCCACGGCATCGACCTACGCAGCGCGCCCTTGCCCATCCCCCCTCCACCCCTCCGCGCAGAGGAGCAAGCCATGACTACGCACTCCGCGAACGACCTTCGCCCCATCCGGTCCCCGCGTGGGATCCCCTTCCTCGGCAATACGCCGCAGATCCCCGACACCAATCCGGTGGAGTACTTCGGTGAGCTGTCCAAGCAGTTCCCCGAGGGCATCTACGGCATGGACATCGCCGGCATCGAGCAGGTCTTCGTCTACGACCCGGACCTGGTAGCCGAGGTCTGCGACGAGACGCGGTTCTTCAAGCAGATCGACAAGACGCCGCTGCACCACGTCCGGGACTTCGCGGGGGCGGGCCTGTTCACGGCCCACCAGTACGAAGAGGAATGGGGCATGGCACACCGTGTCCTGCTGCCGGCGTTCAGCCAGCGGGCCATGAAGGCCTATTACGGGCAGATGCTGGAGATCGCCCAGAATCTGGCGGGCAAGTGGGAGCGCCGGGAGGGTCAGTCGGTCAACATCACCGATGACTACACCCGCCTGACGCTGGACACCATCGCCCTGTCGGGGTTCGGTTACCGGTTCCGGTCCTTCGACAAGGAGGAGCTGCACCCCTTCCTCAACGCGCTGCTGGGTGCGCTGGTGGAGTCGCTTCGGCGCTCGCAGGAGCTGCCGATGATGACCAGGCTGCGCAAGGCGGACGACCGGAAGTACCGCGACAACATCCGTCTGATGCAGGACCTGGTCGAGAGCGTGATCAAGGAGCGCCGCGAGGGCAAGGGCACCGGTGAGGAGGACCTGCTGGGCCTGATGCTGGAGGCCACGGACCCGGACACCGGCAAACTGCTGGCCGACGACAACGTCCGCGACCAAGTGCTGACGTTCCTGATCGCCGGGCACGAGACCACCAGTGGTCTGCTGGCGTTCGCCACCTACTCGCTGATGCGCAACCCGCACGTCCTGACCCAGGCGTACGCCGAGGTGGACCGCCTGCTGCCCGGCGACACCGTCCCGGACTACGACACGATCATGCAGCTGGACGTCATCCCGCGGATCCTGGAGGAGACGCTGCGCCTGTGGGCTCCGATCCCGGCGTTCGGCAAGGCCCCGCTGGAGGACACCGTGATCGGCGGCCACTACCAGCTCAAGAAGGGCACGCAGGTCATGATTCTCGAAGGCCCGCTGCACACCCATCCCAAGGCATGGGAGCGTCCGGAGGAGTTCGACATCGACCGGTGGCTGCCGGAGAACCGGGCCCAGCAGCACCCGCACGCCTACAAGCCGTTCGGCAATGGTGTGCGTGCCTGCATCGGCCGGCAGTTCGCGCTCACCGAGGCCCGCCTGGCCCTGGCGCTGGTGCTGCAGAAGTTCAAGCTCTCGGACACCAGCGACTACAAGATGGACGTGCGGGAGGCGTTGACGCGCAAGCCCGGCAACTTCGAGCTGATCGTCCGTCGCCGTCAGGAGCACGAGCGGACCGTTTTCGGTGCCGCGGACCTGCAGACCGGCGACACGCAGGCGGAGGCAGCGGTCAGCGGTGTCGGTGTGAACCTGACCGTCGCCTACGGCTCCAGCCTGGGCTCCTGCGAGGACCTGGCGCGCACCATCGCCGACCGAGGTGAGCGCTCCGGCTTCGGCACCACGCTGGTGAGCCTGGACGAGCTGGGTGACAACCTGCCCTCCGAGGGCCTGCTCGCCGTGGTGGCGGCCAGCTACAACGGCAAGGCTCCCGACAACGCCCAGCGCTTCGACGACCTGCTCGCCGCCGGGCTGCCCGAGGGCTCGCTGGCGAATGTGCGGTACGCGCTGCTGGGCGCCGGCAACACCCAGTGGGTGGCCACCTACCAGGCATTCCCCAAGCGGATCGAGGAAGGTCTGCTGGCCGCCGGCGCCACCCCGGTCGTCGAGCGCGGCATCGCGGACGCCGCCGGGGACTTCGACGGCATGGCCACGCGGTGGATGGACAACCTGTGGGCCACTCTGGCCGAGGAGTACGCCGCCGACACCTCCCAGGCGAGCGGCCCCCGCTACCAGGTCCAGCTGCTCACCGAGTCCGACGTGCGTCCCGCCATCGTCTCCGAGCAGGCGTACCCGCTCACCGTGGTGACCAACGACGAGCTCGTGGCCGACGCGACCGGCCTGTGGGACTTCCAGATCGAGCCGCCGCGCCCGTCCGCGAAGTCCATCACCTTCGAGCTGCCCGAGGGCGTCACGTACGACACCGGCAACCACCTGGCCGTCTTCGCCAAGAACGAACTCGCCCTGGTGGAGCGCGCACTGAGGCGGCTCGGCGTCGACTACGACCAGGTGCTCCGGCTCGACCAGCCGGCCGGTGGCCGCACCCACCTGCCGGTCGGCACCCCGGTCACCGCCGGCATCCTGCTCACCGAGTTCCTGGAGCTGCAGGACGTGGCCACCCGGTCCCAGATCCAGACGCTGGCCGAGTACACCGAGTGCCCGTGGACCCGGCCGCAGCTCCAGGCGTACACCGCCGACACCCAGGAGGCCGAGGAGCGCTACCAGATGGAGATCCTCGGCAAGCGCATCTCCGTCCTGGGCCTGCTGGAGCGCTTCCCGGCCGTCGAGCTGCCGCTGGCCGTGTTCCTGGAGATGACGGGCCCCATCCGCCCGCGCTTCTACTCCATCTCCTCCGCCCCGTCCGCCAATCCGCGCCATGTGCGCCTGACCGTCGGCCTGCTGGAAGGCCCGGCCCTGTCCGGCGACGGCCAGTACCGCGGCACCTGCTCCGCCTACATCGCCGGCCTCAAGCCCGGAGACGTCGTCTACGGCTATGTCCGCGTGCCCTCCCCGACCTTCGCCCCGCCCGCCGACCCCGCCACGCCGCTGATCCTCATCGGCCCCGGCACCGGCATCGCGCCGCTGCGCGGCTTCCTGGAGGAGCGGGCGACACAGCACGCGAACGGCACCCAGGTGGGCGCGTCGCAGGTCTTCGTCGGCTGCCGCCACCCGGAGCACGACTACTTCTACAAGCAGGAGATGCAGGACTGGGAGCAGGCCGGGATCGCACAGATCCACACCGCCTTCTCCGCGGTGACCGGCCACCCGGCCCGGTTCGTGCAGAACGCCATCGCCAATGCCGCCGACACGGTGTGGCAGGCCATCCAGGACGGCGCGTACATCTACGTCTGCGGTGACGGCCGCCGCATGGCCCCCGCCGTCCGCGAGGCACTCGCCGCCATCCACCGCCGGGAGACGGGCAGCGACGACGAGACCGCCCAGCAGTGGCTCGCCCAGCTCGAAGCGGACGAGCGCTACCAGCAGGACGTCTTCGCCTGACCGTCGCACGCCGTCAAGGCGCGCTGACCCCCAGCCGCCGGGAGGCGTGCGGACGTCCTGCCTCCCCCGTACGCCTCCCGGCCCCACCAGCCATCCAGACACCCCATGGCACCCATGGCCCAACCACCGGGCCGTGCCGCTCACAGAAAGCAGATCACCATGGACACCATGCTCGCCGGACGCTTCCACCTGGACAGCAAGAAGTTCGCCGTGGAAGAGGTCCCGATCCCCGTGCCGGGCCCGGGCGAGGTCCTCGTCGAGGTCAAGGCCGCCGGCGTCTGCCTCTCCGACGTCCACCTGCTCGACGGCTCCCTCGTCCCGCTGTTCGCCACCTCCGACACGGTCACCGTCGGCCACGAGGTATCCGGTGTGATCCACACGCTCGGCCCCGACCTCAAGCGCGGCCTGCACGTCGGCACCCGCGTCACCCTGGAGGCCGGCAAGACCTGCGGCCAGTGCGCCGGCTGCGTGCGCCACCGCCCCTGCACCCAGATGCTCACCGCCGGCATCGACTACGACGGCGGCTGGGCCGAGTACGTGATCGCCCGCGAGGACACCCTCATCCCCATCGCCGACAGCCTCCCCTTCGACCAGGCCGCGATCATCCCCGACGCGGTCTCCACCCCCTACGCCGCCGTCGTCGCCACCGCGGGCGTCCGTGCCGCCCAGTCCGTCGGGGTCTGGGGAGTCGGCGGAGTCGGCGCGCACAACGTCCGCGTCGCCCGCCTGGTCGGCGCCGCCCCGATCATCGCCGTCGACCCGCTGCCCAGCGCCCGCGAGCGCGCCCTGGCCTTCGGCGCGGACCTCGCGCTCGACCCGGCAGCCCCCGACTTCGCCGACCAGGTCCGCGCAGCCACCGGAGGACGCGGCCTCGACTTCGCCTTCGACTGCGCCGGCGTCCCCGCCGTCCGCGACCAGGCCGCCTCCGTGCTCGGCCTGGGCGGCTCCCTGATCCTGGTGGGCATCACCCCCAGGCCACTGACCATCACCGAGGGCCTGACCTTCAACTACCTGCAGAAGCAGGTGCGCGGCCACTACGGCGGCTTCCCCGAGTCCGTCTCCGAGCTGGTGCAGCTGACCGCGGCCGGACGCCTCGACCTGGCCCCCTCCATCACCGACCACATCCCGCTCGTCGAGGCCGCCGACGCCGTCCACCGACTGGAGAGCAAGATCGGCGACCCGATCCGCCTCATCCTCGTCCCCTGACGCCCGTCAGCAGGACAACAAGCCACCCTGGGCAGGGGTGAGTGGGCGCCGGGGCGTGAGGGAGCACCGGCGCCCACGGCTTTCCGGCAACCGTGGAGAGAAAGAACCATGCAGACGACCGACACCCCGGGCCGTACTGTGCAGCGCAAGGATGCTCACTCCAACCGCCGACGCATCCTCGCGACCGCCCGGCAGAAACTCCGGGAGGACCCGGACGCGAGTCTCGACAGCATCTCTCAGGCGGCCGGCGTCGCCCGGCGCACCCTCTACGGACACTTCCCCAGCCGGCATGCGCTGATCGCCGACCTGGCACAGGAAGCAGGCCATGAACTCCGGCAGGCGTTCGCCAGAGCCCGTACCGCGGATGCCGACCCGGTCGAGGCGATGACACGGATGGTGGTGGCGGCATGGACGGTGGGCGACCACTACCGCATGCTCATCGCCTTGGGACGGCGCCATCTGGGAGAGGACGAGATCCGTACCACTCTGGCACCGGCCCGCGCAGAAGCCGTCGCAACCCTACGACGTGGTCAGCGCGAAGGCGTCTTCGCGGACCACCTTCCCGCACCTGTCCTCGCCCAAGCGCTGGAGGCACTGATGCTGGCCCTCGCCGAGGAGAACACCGCACGCCCGTGGACCGACCCCACGGGCGAGGCCGCGGCAACCGCGTTCCTCGTCGCTGCCGGCGTAGCACCACTAAGGGCCGCGCTTCAGGTGCAGGAGGTCATCGGGCGAGTTCGGGCAGCGGGCGACGGGTGACCTCGTGGGCGTCGTCCGCAGCGAGGCCGAGCATGCGCAGGACCATCTCGGCCAGGTCGGAGGCGGCCTCGTCGCCGTCGAGGTCCGGGCGGTCCAGCCGGAGAGCCACCAGGGACAGCAGGATGCCGCCCAGGGCGGACAGGGCGGTGGTCGCGTTGCCGCAGGTGAAACGGCCTGAGGCGATGCCGATCTCCAGGTCGCGCAGGGCACGTGGGGCGAGGCCGCGGTCGGAGTGGATGTGGGACAGGCCGCGGTCGCGCAGGATGCGCATGAGTTCCGGGTGGGAGTCGGCCATCCGGGCGGTGAGCCGGAAGCCGGCCGCGACCAGCTCGGCCGGGTCGTCGATGCTTTCCACGCGCTCGTCGATGACCTGCCCGAACTCCTCCAGGGCGTCCGTCACCGCCGCGTCGAACAGCTCCGTCTTCGACTCGAAGTGGTTGTAGAAGGACCCGAAGCCCACATCGGCGCGCTCAGCGATGGCCTGGATGCTCGCGCTCGTGTCCCCGGTTTCCGCGAGGATCTGCCGGGCCGCGCGGACGAGCGCCTGACGTGTCTCGGCACGGCGTCGCTCGAAGCGGTTCTTGGGCGGGGCTGACGTCGGCATGCGGCCCAGTGTAACCACCGCAACGATGACACTGCCATTACTGATGAGATCCTCAATTATCTGGGCTGCACCTATTGACGACGAGAAACAGCAGAGTTGATGATTTCCTCATTACGGCAGTGTTGCTTGGAGGACACCATGTCCCACATCCCCGTTAACAAGGGCGGTCCTCTGACGCCCCACCAAGACCTCCACAGTGAGCAGGGCGCCCTACGCGGTGAACACCCCGGACGAGCCCGGAACCCCGTGATCAAAGTGCCGGACCTGGCCTGGCTGGAGTTCGAGAAGCCGGACCTGGACCGGGCCGAGGTGTTCGCCCGCGACTTCGGCTTCGCGATCGCCGCCCGCACCGATCACGAGCTGTGGCTGCGCGGCACGTTCACGGGCTCGCCCTGCATGGTCATCCGGCGCGGCCGCGCCTCCCGCTTCCTCGGGCCCGCGTTCCGCGCGGCCGAGCGGGCCGATGTCGACCGGCTCGCCGCCGCCGTCGGCCACACCGTCCGGGACATCGACGTCCCCGGCGGCGGCCGGTCGGTCGCCCTGTTCGATCCCTCGGGACTCCCGGTGCGGGTGGTGCACTGCGCCGAACCGCTGCCGGCGCTGCCCGGGCAGCAGCCGCTGATCCTCAACACCGGCATCGAAGGCCGTCGTACGAACACCACCCAGCGCCCGCCCCGCGAACCCTCCCGTATCCAGCGCCTCGGCCATGTGGTGCTGGAGACGCGGACGTTCACCCGCACGCTGGACTGGTACCTGGACACCCTTGGCCTGATCGTGTCCGACTTCCTGTTCCTGGACGGGCAGCGCCGGCGCGGGCCGACCATGGCGTTCATCCGCTGCGACCAGGGCAGCCTGCCCGTGGACCACCACACCCTCGCCCTGCACCTCGGGCCGGGCACCGGCTACGTCCACTCCGCCTACCAGGTCACCGACCTCGACGCGATCGCCGCCGGCGGGGAATACCTGGCCGAACGCGGCTACCAGCGCAGCTGGGGCATCGGCCGGCACATCCAGGGCAGCCAGCTCTTCGACTACTGGCGCGACCCCGACCGCTTCATGCTGGAGCACTTCGCCGACGGCGACCTGTTCTCCTGCGACCTCCAACCCGGATGGGCGCCGATGTCGGCGAGCGGCCTGGCCCAGTGGGGGCCGCCGGTCACGCGTGACTTCCTGGGCGCCAGCCCCTCCCCTGCCAAGCTGCGCGAGGTCATGAGGGCCCTGCGTGACGACAACGAACTCGACCCCGCACGCCTGCTGGGCCTGATGAAAGCGATGAGCTCATGAGCACCAACGTGCTGCGCACCCCCGACGGCTGGTGGGCCGTCCGGAACGAGCGCGCCATCCGCATCGAGACCAAGGCGGTCACCACCGCCGAACTGCTCGCCGACCGGGCCGCCGTCCGGGAGGCCGCCGCCTCCGGCGAGAGCGGCACGCCTGTCGCCGACCTGGTGGCGCTGCCTCCGGTCACCACCCCCTGCCGGGTGGTCGCTCAGATGGTCAACTACCGCAGCCACGCCAAGGACTCGGGCTTTACGGGCGACATACCGCCCACCTTCTTCCGCAAGGCGTCCGGCTCGGTCAGCGGCTCGCACGACACGATCGTCCACCCAGCACATGTGAACTTCCTCGACTACGAGGTCGAACTCGGCCTCGTCATGGGCGCGACGCTCCCGGTGGGCACAGTTGTGGAGGAGCAGGACCTTGCTTCGTACGTCGCCGGGCTCGTCCTCACCAACGACGTCAGCGCCCGCGACGTCCAGCTGACCAAGACCCAGTTCTACGAGAGCAAGTCCTACCCGACCTTCACGCCGACGGGTCCGTACCTGGCCTTGCTGGAGCCGGAGGACTTCGACCGTCTGATCGACCTGCGACTGCGGCTGTCGGTGAACGGTGTAACGCGTCAGGACCGCACCCTGGCCGACATGATCGTGCGGCCTGCGCAGGCGCTCACCCTGCTCGCCCGCTTCCAGACCCTCGACCCGGGCGACCTGCTGCTGACCGGTACGCCCGGCGGCACCGCCCTGAAGGCCCCGCCCAAGCCGGTCGAGAAGATCGCCGCGCTGCTGCCGCCCGCGCTGAAGTGGAAGGCGTTCTTCAACGGCCAGGCCAAGAACCCGCGGTATCTGCGCGACGGTGACCTCGTGACCGCCTCGATCGCCACCCCCGACGGGCGGATCGACCTGGGCGAGCAGCGGACCGCTGTGGCGGACGCGACGTGAGCGCCGCATCCCGGAGACCCGGTAGTGATCATCGGCGCGGGGCCCGTCGGAGTCACGGCCGCGCTCCTGCTCGCCCGGCACGGAGTGCCCAGCCTGCTCCTCGAACGCCACCGGGACATTTACCCCCTGCCGCGCGCCGTCGTCGTGGGCGACGAGGTTCGCCGGATCCTGCAGAGCCTCGGCGTCCGCGAGGAGTTCGCCACCCTCGCCAGGCTGGCGCCCGGGTTGCGGCTGCTGGACGCCCGGCGCCGCGTGATCGCCGAGTTCCCACGGTCCCTGCACGGCCACCACGGCTTCCCGCAGACCAGCATATTCGACCAGCCAGAGCTGGAACGGCTGCTGCTGGATCACCCTCACCTCCCACGGCTCGGTGATCGTCCACGGCCGCTCCGACGCCACCCTCAACCGCAACGGCGTACGGCTGGGCAGCGCCGACATCCACGACATCGTCGAACGCCTCCCCGAGATCACCGAGGCCCTCGTCATCGGTGCGGAAGAACCCGACGGCGGCTACTGGATGCCGCTCTTCGTGGTCCTCGCCGACAGGGTCGGTCTGGACGAGTCCCTGTGCGAGAAGATCCGCGACGCGATCCGCACCGGCGCCTCACCCCGCCATGTCCCCGACGAGATCCTCGCCGTACCGGCCATCCCGCACACCAAGACCGGCAAGAAACTCGAGGTCCCGGTCAAACGCCTCCTCCAGGGCGCCCCCGCCGAGCAGGTCCTCAACCCCTCCGCGGTCGACAACCCCGACCTGATCGCCTACTTCGCCGCCCTGGGAGCCGAACGCCGTCAGGTCCGCCACCCGCACACCCCCGAGGGCGTCTCGTGATCCTCTCCGCATCACTGACCTGTCTCATCGCGTTGATCTTCGCCCTGCTGGAAGCGGCCAAGATCCTGGCCTGGGTCCGATTCCCGGGCTGGCTGCCCACGCCGGCTTCACGACCGTGGCCTACCGGGTCATCGGCGGCCTGGAGCCGGCGGGCGCCATCGGCGTGGCCCTCGGCCGGGTCGTACCGCTGTACGGCGGCCTGGCCGGTTTCGGGCTGCTGATGCTGCTCGCCGGTGCCGTGATCACGCATGTACGCAAGGGCGACGGGCTGCCCAAGCTCGCCCCCGCGGTGGCGTGCGCGGCCCTGGTCGCCTGGTACCTCGTGCTCCTTGCCGACCTGTGGCCCGTTTCGGCCGCCACTCGTCCTGTTAGCGAGCCCACGGCGGGGCTGGCAGACTGAATCTGTGGTTCCGCTGATGGTCGCGGCGGATCAGATTGCGTCCTCGTCGCTTACAGGCGCCAGTGTCGTCTCGACCTGCGCACTGGTCTTCACCGTCGCGTCGTTCTGGTGGCTCAACGCCAGGCAGGGACGCCTGAGGGCGTGGGAGCCTCATTCCTTCGCGGCAATTGTCCACGGTTCCATGGCTCGACTGCGACTCCCGCTCGTCCTGCACAACACCGGCCCCAAGCCCATAGTCGTCCAAGACCTGATACTGACCTTCCCTGATGAGCCCGCCTCACATCTGCCGCTCCTGTGGGTGTCCTCTCCGTCCCGTCTCCAGCCGGGGCCGGACGAGGAAGCGAAGCTGCCGGCCGGATTCGTGGTGGGCGGCAGAGAAGCGCAACAGCTCTTCCTCGAGTTCGAGGCACCGTTTTCCGGATTCGCCCCGGAGGCCCGTGACTACAAGGCACAGATACAAATGAGGGTCGGCCACCGCAAGGGGTGGCGACCCCTGCTGACGTTCACCTTGAGGGCTGCCAACATCATCGATCCCGATCGGTACACCGTCTACAACAACGCGCCCATCGAACTGACGAAGGAAGACCAGAAGAGGGCAGATGCTGCACTCCTGGAGCTGCTGGACGGGGAGGGAGACGCATCCGCTCCGGGCGAGAGGAAGCGGCGGGACTCTTCGAATGACGATGGCAACACGGGTACGGATCGCTAGCGACCTCGTGCATGGTCGGCCGCGGCACGTCGAGGCATGCGGAGCCGGGGGTGTGCTCACGCTTGACTGGCGCGGGAGAGGGTGGCGGTCTGCTGGTGTGAGAGCAGTCCGGCGGCGGCTTGGACGATGTCGCTCATGTGCTCGCGGCGGCCGTGGTGGCGGGCGAGAGCCTTCCGGTTCTTCAGGTGGGCGATGCCGTCCGGGCATCGTTGGCGGCCTGCGGCAGCATCCGGTCGCAGACCGGGTCGCCGGAGGAGCGGCCGGTGTTGCGGTGGGAGATCCGGGTGGCCAGTTCCTGGAAGGCGACGTAGGCCACCGTGCGCAGCGGGGAGTGCCGGCTGTCGGAGACGCAGCCGCCGCATCTGTGGGTCATGCGCGCCCGCTCCAGCGCCATCGGGTCCACCGCGCGGGAGGCGAGCAGGTAGTCGGGCAGCACCATCGAGTGGCGGGCTTCCTCGGCCGTCCACTGGTGCACCCAGGTGCCCCACGCCCCGTCCCGGCCGAACAGGGTGGCGATCTCGTGGTGATAGCTGGGCAGGTTGTCCTCCGTCAGCAGACGGACCACGAGCGACACCCGGCCCACCCCGGTCAGCGGGGACTCCTCCTCCGACCACGGCCGCGCACCCAGCAGGCCGTCGAAGTCCTGCGCACGGCTCCAGGGCACGTACTCGCGCGGCATCCACGCCCTGAAGACCCGGAACGGGACGGAGGGATGGTGGCCGCGAAGAAACCGGCCTCTCGCCGCGGGGACGGAACCTATGGTTCCGTAAGTTAGGTGACCGTGCGGTGGTTCCGCTGGGGCCGTTCGGTCCTACTGGCGTGTACGGGGCGCGTGGTTGGCGCATACCGGGTGCCCCGACCCCGCTTCCGGTCTGGGGGACCGGGAGCCCGCAGTGGGAGGGCGCACCCGGCTGCGGCACCAGACAACCACCAGGTGGAGCGGGCTCGGCAGGGCCGAACGGCCCTGCCTGCTGGGGCCGGACGGCGACGGGGCGGCGGTGCGACACTGGCGTGCCTTCCGGCTGCGTCCTCCACCCAGCCGCTGTCGCGTCGGCCGGTCCGCCCGGCCTCCCGTGCCCGCCGCGCGCCATCGCCCGGCGTGCGCGCGACCGCTGGGTAAGGCGCGTTTCGGTCTGTCCGACAGGAGCCGTACTCATGATTCGACAGGGAACGTCCGCCCTGCCTCGTCCGCGGTACCCGCGTCGCCTCGCCGCGCACGCCGGCGGTGTCTGCTGCCTGGCAGTGGTCGCCGCGGTGGTGTCCTTCATCCGAGGCGGGTGGGTAGGGATCCTCTGGGTCCTGCCGGCCGGGCTCGCCTCCAACATGGCCTGGTACTACGCGCGCCGAGGCGGGGGCACGGCCGGGAACGGAACGGGCACCCGGGCCTGGGGCGGCCTACGCCGGGCCGGTGTCGGACGCAGGGCCGCGACCGTCGGTTGTGCGAGCGGCGGCACGTGCGTCAGCTGCGTGGAGACAGCACTCAAGGAGACCCGTTGACGACCTCCGGGGGCAGGACCGCGACGCGTGGGATACGGCAAGGGGAATTCCAGCTCGTGAACACCATGGGAGGCGACGCGTACGACGAGTATCACGCGCTCCTCGCACGGCAGGACGCGATGCGGCTGCGTCAGCAACTGCGGTCCCCGGCGCGGCAGCCGTCCGTGGCTTCCGCCGGACCGCGGGAGGCCGGGCGTGCCTACGACGGGAGTGCCGACCGGCGGACGATCACCCGGTACCTGCCGCTGGTGACCCCCTTCAGCGACCTCATCGCGCACCTCTACGAGGCGATGTTCGAGCGGCACCCGTATCTGCGCGGGCTGTTCCCCGACTCGATGGAGTTCCAGCAAGCCCATCTGGAACGGGCCTTCTGGTACCTGATCGAACACCTGGACCGGCCCGACGAGGTGGCCGCCTTCTGTGCCCGGCTGGGCCGTGATCACCGCAAGCTGGGAGTGCGGCCCGTGCACTACGAGGTGTTCGAGGCGGCGCTCGCCGAAGCGCTGCACCGCAGCGCGGGCGAACGGTGGACCGAGGAACTGGAGCGGGCGTGGCTGCGCATGCTGCGGTTCGCCGTCGAGACCATGGTGGGCGCAGCGGACGAAGCCCTGGCCGAGCCGCCGTACTGGAACGGGACGGTGACGGACCACCAGCTGCGCCGTCCGGATCTCGCAGTCCTCCGCGTTCGCACCGCCGAGCCGTTTCCCCACCGGGCCGGGCAGTACGCGCACCTCTAGTCCCCGCTGCTGCCGCACACCTGGCGGCCGTACTCCCTCGCCTGCGCTCCCCGCCCGGACGGGGAACTGGAGTTCCACATCCGCCGTACCGGACCGGGCGGGGTGAGCGAGGCGCTGGTGGCGCACACCCGCGTCGGCGACCCGCTGCGCCTGGGACCCGCGCAGGGGTCCATGACACTGGACGACCGCCTCACGCGGGACGTGCTGATCGTGGCGGGCGGCACCGGATGGGCCACCGCCAAAGCACTGCTGGACGAGCTGGCCGTACGCCGCCCGCACGGCCGCCGCACGCACCTGTTCCTCGGCGCGCGCACGCTTCAGGACCTGTACGACACGGCAGCCCTGGCCGAGTTGGAGAAGTGTCTGCCGTGGCTGCGTGTGGTCCCGGTGATCGGCGAGGGCCCCGGAACGGCCGCCGAGGACGGCTCGGTGGCCGACGCGGTGGCCCGGCACGGCGACTGGTCCGGCCACCTCGCCTACGTGAGCGGCCCGCCCTCCATGGTCACCGCCACGGTGCGACGGCTGACCGCCATGAACCTGCCCGCCGACCGAATCCGCCACGACCCCGTCGGCGGCACGGTACCTCTCCCCTCTCATCCTGCGGCCACCGATCAGTGACCGACGCGCCCGCGCCCCCCGTCCGTCCACGTCTCGACCGCGAGGATCTGTCGCGTTGGTCGCCTCCGCTGACCGTTCACCTCCGCTCGACGGCCAGATCGAGGAAGTGGGCGGAGCAGGAGATACACGGGTCGTGGTTGCGGATGGCCTTCTCGCACAGGGTGGTCAGCTCGGTATCGGTGGGCTCGTCGACGGCCAGGCGGTCGGTGACCAGGCGGCGCAGGTCCTCTTCGATCGCACCCTGGTTCTGTGCCGTCGGCGGGACGAGGCGGGCATCCGTGACGGTGCCGTCGGCATCGAGGGTGTAGCGGTGGTAGAGCAGACCGCGCGGCGCTTCCGTCGCGCCGTGGCCGGTGGCGGCCCTGGGCGGGACATCCACGTACGGCCGGGGCGGCGGGGTGTAGGCCTCGATGAGGCGCAGCGCCTCGTCAACGGCGTAGAGCACTTCGACGGCCCGGACGATGATGCTGCGGAAGGGGTTGCGGCACACCACACCGTCGCGGGGGTCGCCGAGCCCGGCGTCCTGGGCGGCCTGTCGTGCGATCGGGGACAGCCACTGTCCGCTGATCGCGTAGCGGGCCAGTGAGCCGGTCAGATGGCGGCGCCCGTCCAGCTGTGAGTGCAGCGCGGTGGAGTGCGGCACCTGGGTCTCCACGACATGGTCGCTGAACTCCTCGACAGGGAAGGTGCGGGTGGCCAGGCCGCGGTCGGAGTCGGCGGGCAGCCCCGCGGTGCTCGGGGCCGGCATCACGGTGGGGGTGCCGGATTCGATGGCGTAGGTACCGGGTTCGGCCAGGGCGAACAGGTCGTTGTCGCATCCGGCGTCGGGGAAGTCGAACCCGGCGACCCAGCGCACCGTCTCGGCGGCGTCGTCCCGAGCCCGGCGCAGTTGTTCGGCCAGCGGCCGCAGTTCGGATGCCGCCGGGACGCGGTGGAAGCCGCCGACACGGATGTTGACCGGGTGGATGGCGCGGCCGCCGAGAAGTTCCATGACGGCGTTTCCCGCCTGTTTGAGGCGGAGACCGCGTTCGACGTCCGCTCGCCGGGTGCGGGCGAGTTCGATGAAGCTGCCGACGCCGAGGAAGTCGGGGGCATGCAGCAGGTAGACGTGCAGGGTCTGGCTTTCGATCCACTCCCCGCAGTACAGAAGCCTGCGCAGCACCGCGAGCTGTCCGTCCACGACGGTGCCGCAGGCGTCCTCGATGGCCCGGCAGGCGCTCATCTGGTAGGCGACCGGGCAGATTCCGCACACCCGTGAGGTGATGTCGGGCGGCTCGGTGTGGGAGCGGCCGCGCAAGAACGCCTCGAAGAAGCGCGGAGGCTCGTAGATCGTGAGGCTCGCCCGGTCGACCTCGTTGCCGTGCACGCTCAGTCGCAGTGCTCCCTCGCCTTCGACGCGGGTGAGGGAGCCGACGCGGAGCACCCTGGATGCGCGGTGGGTCACCCTTCCTCCTCCCTTCGTGAGGCCTCGTCGAATTCGGGGGCTGCGGTGTTGAAGGTGCGCAGCACCCGCACCACGTCCAGGGTGTCCATCCCGTCCCTGCGCAGCAGCGGGACGAAGGCGGGGAAGTTGGTGGAGTCGGAAGGGCCGAAACAGCCGTAGCAGCCGCGCCCGTACGCCGGGCACAGCGCGCCGCATCCGGCATGGGTGACCGGGCCGAGGCAGGGTGTGCCACGCGCCACCGTCACGCACACGGTGCCGCGCGTCTTGCACTCGAAGCACACACTGTGCCGGGGCACGTCGGGAGTGCGTCCGGCGAGGTAGGCGGTGATGACCTCGATCAACTGGCCGCGGTCGATCGGGCAGCCGCGCAGTTCGAAGTCGACCGGGACGTGCGCGCTGATCGGGGTGGAGGTGGCGAGCGTGTCGACGTAGTCGGGCCTGGCGTAGACCGCGGCCTGGAACTCGGCGACGTCGGCATAGTTGCGCAGCGCCTGCACACCTCCGGCCGTCGCGCAGGCCCCGATGGTCACCAGACGTCGGGAGGCGGCGCGGACGTGCCGGATCCGCGCCACGTCCTGCTGGGTGGTGACCGATCCCTCTACCAACGACAGATCGTACGGGCCGGGTTCGGACGTGCTGGACCCCTCCAGGAAGTACGCGATCTCCACCTGCTCGGCGATGCCGAGCAGCTCGTCCTCACAGTCCAGCAGGGTGAGCTGGCAGCCGTCGCACGAAGCGAACTTCCATACGGCGAGCCTCGGCCGTCCGTTGCGCCGGCCGACAGGGGACGTCATGTCACAGCTCCCTCACCGCGAGCAGGGACTGGGCAAGGCTCCAGGGAACGACAGGGCCATCGCGGCAGAGCAGGAGGGGCCCGAGCTGGCAGTGGCCGCAGTGCCCGGTCCCGCAGTGCATGGTGCGTTCCAAGGAGACGCGGATCCGTTCCGGCGCGAGGCCGCGGTCGAGCAGGTCGCGGGCCGTGTGCCGGATCATCGCCTCCGGGCCGCAGACGAACGCGGCCGCCGCGTCGGGATCGAAGGCCGCACGCTCCAGCAGCGCGGTGACGACGCCGACATCGCCGTTCCACGCCCGGTCGGGCCGGTCCACCGTTGCCAGGACCCGGGCACCGGCCTCCCGCCAGGCGCTCACCTCACGCGCGTAGAGCAGGTCGCCCGGTGTCCTCGCACCGACGAGGAGACTGAGGTTCTTGAACCGCGCGGGCTCGTCCAGCGCGGCCAGGACGAGGGGGCGCAGTGGTGCCAGGCCGATGCCGCCGGCGACGATCAGCACGTCGCGCCCGGCGGCAGAGTACAGGTCCCAGCCGGTGCCGAACGGACCGCGCACCCCCACCACGGCTCCGGGCCGCACCTCGTACAGGGCGGCGGAGACCGCACCGACCGCCCGGATGGTGTGGGTGAGGCGATGCCCGTCGATGCCGCACACCGACACCGGGATGTCGCCGACGCCGAACGCGTACACCATGGCGAACTGCCCGGGCACGAACGGCGGCAGCGCCGGGCCCGTCGGCTCCAGCGCGATCGTCGCCGTGTCCGGCGTGTCGGCCGTGCGTCGCATCACGCGGTACGGCACGGGAGGCCCTGCCGCACAAGGAGCCACCGTCGCGACGGTCATCCCCTCCCGCCCCCCTCCGCCTCCGCTGCGGGGCCCGGCCGCGCGTAGACATCGAGCAACCGGATGCGGCAGGCTCGCAGGCGCCGGCCGATCGCCACGGATGCCACGCATCGGGTGATCGCCAGGCCGAACACAGAATCCTCCTCGATCGCGGCGCGCACCTGCCGTGCCTCGAACTCGTACGCTTCGACCTCACCCCGGGCGGTCGCACCCAGGTGCCAGCGGTACGGCTCGAACAGCCACGACCAGCCGAGCAGTTCGCCCTCTCCCAGGGTCTCCACCACGGCCGGATCGCGGCCGGGAACCTGGGCATCGAGGGCGACCGTGCCAGAGCGCAGGATCCAGAACCGCTCCGCCACCCCGTCCTCGTCGAAGATTCGCGCACCGGCAGGGAAGGACGTCCCACACGCCATGGACAGCAGGCGCTCACGGTGAGGCGGTGACAACTCACCGAGAAAGCCATGCCCGACCGTCGTCATCGCTCCTCCCGTTGCGACGCGGCTTCGCGCTCACCGTTGAGCGCGTGCGCTTCCTCGGTGATGTCGATGCCGACCGGGCACCACACGATGCACCGGCCACAGCCGACACATCCCGAGCTGCCGAACTGGTCGTACCAGGTACCGAGCTTGTGGGTGGCCCACTGCCGGTAGCGACTCCGGGAACTGGCCCGCACCGGGCCGCCGGGCAGGTGCGTGAACTCCAGGTCGAAACAGGACTCCCAGCGTCGCCACCGCTCCGCGTGATCGCCCGTCAGGTCGGTGATGTCCTCGGCGGTGGTGCAAAAGCACGTCGGGCACACCATCGTGCAGTTCCCGCACGTCAGACAACGCCCCGCCACCTCGTCCCAACGCTCGGCCGACAAGGTCTCGCGCATCAGCACCCGCAGGTCGACCTCGGGCATGGTCCGGCCCATGCGGCCCGCCGCAGCCTCGACGCTCTCTCGTGCCGTGGTCCAGGTTGTGGCATCCGCAGGACGGTGCGGAACGTCGGCCAGGACCGACTCCCCCGCCTCGCTCCCAGCCCGCACGAGGAAACGGTGCCCGTGCTCGTCCACCACCTCGGTTAGCGCCAGATCGTACCCCTCACCGACAGCCGGCCCCGCGCCCATGGAAACGCAGAAGCAGGTCGCACCCGGCTCGGTGCACTCCGCCGCCACCACGAAGGCTCTCTCCCGTCGCCCTCGGTAGGCACGGTCGGTGTAGGGGCCGCCTGTGAGCACACGGTCCTGCACGGCGATGGCCCGCAGATCACACGGGCGCACGCCGACGAACGCATACGACGGCGGCGTGGCGGCGTCCTCTGCCACCACCCACTGGCCGTCGGGCGTGCGGTCGGCGGTCCATTGCCGCTCCCGCGGCGGGTGCAAGAACCGCTTCCATCCCTGCGGGCCCGCGCTGTGCGCGAACGCGGCACCGTCCGCACGCGGCCGCAACCGGTAATGGCCGGCCTCCAGCTCGACACCCCAGCCGTAGGGCAGGTCGTCGCCCCGGGAGATCTCGGCCAGCACGATGGCCCCGTCGCGCGCGGTCGGGCCGATCACGGTGCGGCCACGCCCGGCGAGCACACCGATCAGCGCATCCAGGCCGTCCTTGCCGATCACCGCCGTGGTGCCGCCACCATCCGCTGTCTCACGCCTCACGTCCCCACTATGAGCGCGCGACCCGCCTCGGGTCTGACCGACAGGGCTGCCATGGCCCAGGGAGGCCTCGTCGATACCTCGTCCGGCCCAACTGCGGACGAAGTCGAGCGGGAAGGGGTGTCGGCATGGACGCCCCTGCCGACCCTCCTCGGATCG
Organism: Streptomyces sp. HUAS MG56; assembly: GCF_058673395.1. NCBI lineage: Bacteria > Bacillati > Actinomycetota > Actinomycetes > Kitasatosporales > Streptomycetaceae > Streptomyces > Streptomyces sp. HUAS MG56. The sequence continues at coordinate 201,523 of NZ_CM178722.1, forward strand.
CCGTCATCGGAATCGGCAACGAATTCCGGCACGACGACGGTGTCGGCCTGGCGGTCTTGGGGGTCCTGGCCGAGCGGACCGGACAGGACCTCCTTCCGGCCGGGACCGCGCTCCTGGTGTGCGACGGCGAGCCCGCGCGGCTGATCTCGCTGTGGGAGAACGCCCGCCTGGCCGTCGTGATCGATTGCGCGCGCGCCGAGCCCGCCCGTCCCGGCCGCGTCCATCGCCTCGAACTCGACGGCGACCGGCTGCTCCGGCAGAGCGGGGCCACCAGTTCGCACCGTCTCGGCCTCGGTGACGCCGTCGAGCTCGCCCGCCTGCTGGACCGGCTGCCGGACCGGCTTGTCGTCTACGCGGTCGAGGGCGCCGACTCCAGCCTGGGCACGGGCCTGTCCGCACGGGTCGCCGCCAGGGTCGGACCGCTCGCCGACCGCATCGCCGACGAGATTCACCGATATGCCCGTACCACCGCGACGCGCGGCGACGTATAGGTTTCGGTCACCACCGAAGTCCGGCCTCTCGGACGGGCGGGCGGCCTCCTTGTCAGACTGCGGAACATGGCGTGGGCCAGTTCGTCGAGCAGGACGGTCTGCGGGTGACGTATGAGGAGCACGGGCACGTCCATCCCGATCTCGTCGAAGAGGGGCCCGCGACATGCGACAGGCTTGTGGGAAACGACCCCACGCCGTCGGGACCGGCCGCACACCTCTGCGACGAAGCCGCGACAGAGCCACCGGGCGCGCCGGGGGGCCGGTCGGCCCCTGCCAGCGGTACGGATGGCACACCCCCTGCCACGGGTCGCCCGGTCACCATGAAGCTCAGAGCGTCAGGGAGGTGGGTCCCGTGGCGAATCTCGGGAACCAGGTGACACCACCACATTCACAAAGGAAGGCTGAAGGCGTCATGGTCCAGACATCATGGACGACCACCGGCGTGTTCACCGGGCAGGGGGGCGTGCGTACCGACGAGGCCGGAACCGTGACCGGGGACTTGACCGTGCACACGACGTGGGACGGCAAGCAGGCCGTTGTCCAGGTCCAGTACAGCGGCACCTCCCTGTGGTTCACGCTGACCGGCAGCCCGGTCCCCTGCCCCTCTCGACAGGGCAGCCGTGACCTGCACCAAGCCGTGGTGGAAGCGGTACGGGCCGGCGGCGGCACCACCGTTCCGCAGCACGACGAGCTGTGGGCACGGCCTCTGAGCACCGGGCCGGAGAACCGGCGTTGATCCACATCCCTGAACCACGGCCAGTTCAGCCCTCGCGCCGACGAGAGCACGGGCCAGGGCCCTGTCGGCTCGTTCCCTGCTGGCCTCCCGCATTCCGCAGGAACGCAGTTCCTGTTCGGTGAGGGCACGTTGGCCGGGAGCCCGAGCCGGCCCACAGGCGGAACGGCGACTCGGGGTGGTCATCGAGGGAGAGGACCTTGACCCTGGCGCGTTGCAGCGCGTGCAGCAGAGGCAGGCGTCCGTGCGCGGTGAACACAGTCCGACCCTGCGTGCCGGGCGCGTCCGCGCCGCCGACAGCGGGGCGTGCCAAGATACCGCCGCATCCCGACACGTTCGGGTCGGCGTGCCGCGGTCTTTCCCACTCCAGGATCCGCCTGTCTCACGGGCTGTTGAAGCCCCACGGAGGCAGGAACGGGCCGCACGCCGACAAATTCGGAAGTGGTCCGGAATGACGGGCTCAGCGAAATGAGGATGGAGGTGCGGAGCGCATGGCGTTGCTCGCCCTGCCACGCCGTGCCCCGCCGCGGCAAGGAGGCCGCTGATGTACTTCGTTGATCACCGAGATACGGCCGACAGTTGGCAGCCCGACTGAAGCACATCAAGGATTCCGACGTCGTCGTGCTGGGGCTGCTCCGCGGAGGGGACCCGGTCGCCGCACGGGCCGCCCAGGCCCTCGGCGCATCGCTGGATGTCTCGACCTGCATGCCGGCGTCCCGCCGCACGGACAACCGGGTCCATGGCCGATCACCCAGACCCACGGTCGAAGGAACCCTCCCGTCGGCCCACAGCGAGACGGCGTGCGCACCTGTCAGTCGACCCCTGTTCGCCGGCGGACGGTGGCCGCGAGCCTGGGCGGGCTGTGGCCGGGCGGCCCCATCAGGGCCATTCGGCCCCTGCCGCCCAGGAGCGACCGGGTTGAGGCTGGCAGACGGGGGTTCATGCCGGCCGAAGGGCGTGGGATCGGTGATCACACGAGTGCGGATGCCGCACCGGCACCTGACGCCGCCCGCCAGGCCCGGGCCACCGCGCGAGCCGCCCAGTCCTCCGTCCCGGCAGCCTCAGCCGTTTGGCGGACGGTGGATGGTGTGGTGGATCCTGATGACGCTCGTCACAGTCCTGCTGCTCTCGCGCGCCCGCTCCGGGCCTCACACGACATCACTGACCTACAGCGACTTCGTCGGCAAGGTCGGCGCCAGCCAGGTACAGACGGTCGACATCAACGACAAAGGCACGGTCAGCGGCACCCTGAAGGACGGCACGAAGTTCACCACCCAGATCCCCACCGCGCTGGGCACCGGGGCCCAGCTCCAACAGCAGCTGACCTCGCACCACGTGCAGATCAAAGCCAGCCAGAGCAGCGGCGGCGGCTCGGCGTGGCCGTCCGTGCTGTTCTCGTTCCTGCCGTTCCTGCTGCTGATCGGCTTCTTCGTGTGGATGGGACGCCGGGCCGCAGGGTCGGTGACCGGCGGGCTCAGCGCCATCGGACGCTCTCGCGCGAAGATCATCGAGGCGGAGCGGCCCACCACCGGCTTCCACGACATCGCCGGCTACGACGGGGTCAAGCAGGAGATCAGCGAGGTCGTCGACTTCCTTCGCAACCCCGCCCGCTACACCGCCGCAGGTGCCAAGGGGCCCCGTGGCGTGATCATGGTCGGACCGCCCGGCACCGGCAAGACACTCTTCGCGCGAGCGGTCGCCGGTGAGGCGGACGTGCCGTTCCTGTCGGTCACCGGCTCCGCGTTCGTGGAGATGTTCGTCGGAGTCGGCGCCTCCCGGGTACGCGACCTGTTCGACCAGGCCCGCAAACGCGGCCCCTCGATCATCTTCATCGACGAGATCGACGCGCTCGGGTCACGTCGCGCCGGCGGGGCCCGGCTGGGGGCCAACGACGAACGCGAACAGACCCTCAACCAGCTGCTGTCCGAGATGGACGGCTTCGACCAGTCCAGCGGCATCGTCGTCCTCGCCGCCACCAACCGTCCCGACGCCCTCGACCCGGCCCTGCTGCGCCCCGGCCGTTTCGACCGGCAGGTCACCGTGCCGCTGCCCAACCAGTCCGAGCGGGCTGCGATCCTCGCCGTCCACGCCCGTGACAAGTTCCTGGCTCCGGATGTAGACCTGGATGCCGTCGCGCGTGCCACGCCCGGGTTCTCCGGCGCCGATCTCGCCAACCTCGTCAACGAGGGCGCCATCAACGCCGTACGGGAGGACCGCACCCGGATCGAACCGCACGACCTGGATGCCGCCCGCGACCGCGTGCTGCTCGGACGCCGGGAGTCCTCCAACGCGCTGCTGCCCGAGGAACGCCGCTCGGTGGCTGTCCACGAATCGGGGCACGCGCTGGTCGCGGCATTGTGCGAGCATGCCGACCCGGTGGCGAAGGTCACCATCCTGCCGGCCGGCGTCACCCTCGGCGTCACCGAACAACTCCCCGAAGCCGAACGCCACTTGTACAGCGAGAGTTACCTGACCGACCTGCTGACCGTGCGCCTGGGCGGGCGCGCGGCCGAACTCGTGGTCTTCGGCGAGGGATCGACGGGAGCCGCCAACGACCTGGCCGGAGCCACCCAGATCGCCACCCGCATGGTCCGCGAGTTCGGTCTCTCCCCCGAACTCGGCCCCATCGGCTACGCCTCCACCCACCCACACTTCCTCGGTGAGACCACCGACGAGCCCGGCCGCCCGGCGTACTCGGAGCAGACCCAGCGCATCGTCGACGAAGAGGTCGCCCGCCTGCTGCGCCAGGCCGAACATCGCGCGATCACGCTGCTCCGCGGTCACCGGCCCGCCTTGGAACGCCTGGCCGGACGACTGGTCGCCCACGAGACCGTCGACGGCTCCGTCGTCCTCGACGTCCTGCGCCAAGAACGCCCTCCGGCCGACGGAAGAGACGACGACCACGCCGTCGACGCATCATCGTCCCCCGGACATCCGCGGCCGGGAGTTCACACGCCGCCTCGTTGAACATCAGGCGGCACGCGTCGTCATCCTCAACCGTCGACGGTGGCGTCGTGGAGTCGGGGCCGAGGCAGGTGGCCATGCCTGTGAAGCGCGATGCCGGAGTTGCGGCCTGGATCGGGTCCCGGCAGGCTGGATCTGGCAATCGACCTTGATGACGCGAAGAGGTGATCGGGTTGCTGGACCATGCGCGCCCGGTCGCCCCTGCTCGACGTTGGTGTGGGTGACGCGTGCCGCCTCACGAGCCGGCATCCCGGTCAGTCCCGTCCGGGATTCTTCAACGACCGCCCGAGCCAAGCACCAGCCGGACGGGAATTGGCTTCGCCATCCCCGTCCCACTCTGTAGCGGCGGTCCGGAGTACTTCTTCGTGGCACACGCTGCGGACTCCCCGCTCCCGCGGTGGTGTCCGGTGGCCTGATGGTCCGCCGTGGCCCACATGGGTGACGTGTACGACCGCGGTCGCCACAGCCCGCCGTCGGTGACAAGGAGCCACAGAGCCATGGGTGGAAAGCAGAGGGCACTCGTCGTACTGGCCGTGACTGCGCTGGCAGCCGGACTCACCAGCCCCGCCTTCGGGGCCGGCGACGCTCACTCGCCGGCCCCGCCCACCACGGCCACGGGGTCAGGGGCATCGGTCGTGGAATGGAACCGCGAGCTCATCACCATCCTCGCCGATCCGAAGGCGCAGCCGGCCACCGTCCAGCCCACGCGCAGCTTCGCTCTCCTCCAGGCCGCCGAGTACGACGCGGTGGTTTCGATCACCCGCTCCGGCCCCGCCTACCTGTTCTCGACGCGGGCGCCGCAAGGCGCTCGTGCCGATGCCGCGGCCGACCAGGCGGCCCACGATGTGCTGGTAGCCCTGTACCCGGCCGAGCGCCCAGGCGTGGACCAGTTGCTGAGCGGCCAGTTGTCCGCGATTCCGGGCGGCCCGGACAAGCAGGCGGGCATGACCGTGGGTGCCGCGGTCGCCCGTCGGCTGATCAGCATGCGGGCCCACGACGGGTCCTCGGCGAAGCCGCCGCCGTTCCGCGCCGGCGACAGTGCCGGAGACTACCGGCCCACCCCTCCCGACTTCCCGGCACCGGCGTTCACCAACTGGGGCTCGGTCCAGCCGTTCGTGCTGACGAGCGGACGCCAGTTCCGCCCGGCAGCGCCGCCGGCCGTGAGCAGCGCCGCGTACGCCACGGCCTTGAACGAGGTCAAGAGCCTGGGGAGCAAGACCAGCACCGCCCGCACCGCCGAGCAGACCGCCGCCGCAAAGTTCTGGGCGGCGGCACCCGTCTGGAAGGTCTGGAACCAGATCGCGCAGAACCTTGCCACCTCCACGAACGCGAGCCTGGAGAACACGGTGAAGGTCTTCGCCCGGCTCGACCTGTCCCTCGCCGACACCGCGATCGCGCTGTACGACGCCAAGTACGCCTACCGCGTCTGGCGGCCCGTGACGGCCATTCGTCTCGGCGGTACGCACTACAGCCCGCGCATCGTCGGGGATCCCCACTGGACCCCTCTGCTGACGACCGCCCCGGACCCGTCGTATCCCAGCGCTCACGCCGCCCTCAGCCAGGCGGCGGCAACGACGCTCACCGGGTTCTACGGCGCGCGGCACCATCTCGCGGTGACGTCGAAAGGCATCACCCGAACCTATGCAGGCTTCCAGGACGCCGCCACCGAGGCGTGGCTCAGCCGGATCTGGTCCGGCCAGCACACCTCGATCGACAACCACGCGGGACAGCAACTCGGCACGCGCGTCGCCGACTTCGTGGCAGGTCGCCTCTGACCGTCCGCACCGGGCGACCTGCACGACCACACACCTGCCCGACCTGAATCAGTCCGGTCGGGAAGCGGGAAAGGGAGCAGAGCCGTGCCCATCTCTCGTCGCGACGCCCTCAGGCTGGGTGGCGCGTTCGTGCTGGCCGGAGCGGGCGCCGGTGGGGTTGCAGGCTGCGACGCGCAGGTGGCGACGAGCGCGGCCGCTCTCTCGCGCAAGGCGGACCACACGCTGCGGATCGCAACCGGGCTCATCGAAATCGCCCCGGGTACGGTCGTGTCGACCACGACGTACAACGGCCAGTTTCCCGGTCCGCTGCTGCGGTTGACCGAGGGCCGTCCGGTCGTGGTCGACGTGCACAACGACACCGGCACTCCCGAACTGCTGCACTGGCACGGCCAGCGGGTTCCTGCCGAGGTGGACGGGGCCGCCGAGGAGGGCACTCCATACATTCCCGCGCATGGGATGCGGCGCCTGTCGTTCACCCCCGGACCGGCAGGATTCCGCTTCTACCACACCCATGTGACTGCACACGGTGACCTGACCCGCAGTACGTACTCCGGCCAGGCCGGCCCGGTCTACATCGAGCCGAAGACCAACCCCGGAGCCTACGACCAGGAGGTGTTCCTGACGCTGAAGGAGTTCGAGCCCTTCCTCAGCCACGGCGGGGACGTCGTCCAGACCTTCCTGGCCGGCACCCCGGTGCCGGACCTGAAGCACCGGGGCGAGAAGGCGGTGGCCGACTCACTGGCCCGCGGCATGCCACGCGGATACGAAGTCGGCTACCGCGTCTTCAGCGTCAACGGCCGCAAGCTCGGCCACGGCCCGCCGGTCAAGGTCAGGACCGGGCAACGCGTGCTGTTCCACGTCCTCAACGCCAGCGCCACCGAGATCCGCAGCCTGGCCCTGCCCGGCCACACCTTCGAGGTCGTCGCGCTCGACGGCAATCCGGTGCCCCGCCGGGCCGAGGTGCCGGTGCTGTGGATCGGCACCGCGGAACGCGTCTCAGCCGTCGTGGAGATGAACCACCCGGGTGTCTGGCTGCTCGGAGACACGTCGGACGACGACCGCAACGCCGGCATGGGCATCGTGGTAGAGTACGCCGGCCGCAGCGGCTCCCCGCAGTGGATCGCGCCACCCGCATTCACCTGGGACTACCGCATCTTCGCCGAAGGCGGCTCCACGAATCAGCGACCCGACCGCACGATCGACCTGCTCGTGGAGAAACGCAACGCCGCAGACAAGGGATTCAACATCTGGCCCCTCAACGGCGTCCCCTTCTCACCGGAGACCAACAAGCCGGTACTGGAAGTCCAGCAAGGCAGGCGGTACCGGCTACGGCTGCGCAACGCCAGCGACGACATCCACCCTCTCCACCTGCACCGCCACACCTTCGAGGTCACCCAGATCGCCGGCACCCCCACGCACGGCCTGCGCAAAGACATCGTCATGCTCGGCGGCTACCAGACACTCGACGTCGACTTCACCGCCGACCAGCCGGGACTGTCCCTGTTCCACTGCCACCAACAGCTGCACATGGACTACGGCTTCATGATCCTGCTGCGCTGCTCCTGACGGGCCCACCCGAGTTGCGACCGGGCTGGCAGCCCTGCTGCGTTCACAGCACGACCCGCACGGCGGGACACAGCCGTGAGGTGAGGTCGGCCAGTAGTCGATCGACGCGTGCGGGAGTGCGTAGGAACCGAGAGAGGGCGACGAATGCGGCTGCGTGCCGGATCTGACGGTTCAGCGGTCCGCCGACCACCACGGTCGATCCAGAACTGCCAACGACCAGTCCTGCGGGGCAAGCGGCAGAGCCCCCGGCGTGTTCAGGCAATGCGCGGCGTCCTGCCACAGGATCTGGGGTGGCGGGGGGATTGCCCACGGACCCGCGCGCCCAGCTAGGGAATGACGATCCCGTGTTCCCGCACCCCGGGCCGCGGCGGGAGTCCGGGCAGGGCGACCCGTGCCGGTCCCTCCGCGAGTGCGGCTGCGCGACGGTGGAGCCCTGCGGCAGCGGCCACGTAGTCCCGGGCCGTGAGCAGCCCCACGAGTTGTCCACGCCGGTCTGTGACCGGCAGGGCGTCGGTGTCCTCCTCCGTCATGACGGCCGCCGCGTGCGACAGGGCCTCGTCGGGGTGGAGCCTCACGCTCCGGCGAGGGTGTACGAGGTCGCGCACTCTTCGCCGGGGCAGCGCGGCTCCCGCGCAGGCCACCGCAAGCTCGGCCCGGTCCAGGACACCGGCGCAGCAACCGTCCGCCCGCACCACGGGCAGCGCTCGCTGCCCCGATCGTTCCAGGACCTCCCAGGCCATCGTCAGCGTCTCGTCCTCACTGACCGAGTACGGCGCGGGGTCCATCAGGCTCCGCACCACGGGGTTCTCCACCACGGTCGCCTCCCTGCGCTGTCGTGGGGCGCTCGGCTCCGCTGCGTGCTCTTGCACACTGGCCTCTCAGGACGGCCTTGTCACGGGGCCACATGGCCCTGAAAACAGCGATCGGACCCGCACCCGCCCAACGCCCGGCGTCCCTCGTGACACACAGCGGGACGGCGGCATGCGTCACAGCAGCCCGTCCCAGTCGCACCAGCCTCAGCTGCGTCCGGCCCACGGATCCCGGCGACGAGTTCGGAGCTGAACGCGGTGCGACCTGCACGGGCAGACGTCGGCCTGAACAGGACACCGGGGCCACTCGGCCCGGGCGCTTGCCCTCTCAGCCCCTGTGGCCCAGGGAGCACGCGCCCGACGCTGAAGGGGGAAGCGCGGAGGGAGATCTCGCGATGACCGGCATCCAGGAAGCCCCGGCGCACGCGCTGCTGAGCGACGGCACCACCGTGCGGATACGGCAGGCGGGTCCGGCGGACCGCGAAGACGTGCTGCGGCTGTACGAGGAGATGTCGCCGGAGAACCTGCGGCTGCGGTTCTTCTCCGTCAGCCCGGCCGCCGCCCGGAAGGCCGCAGATCGGGTGGCCGAGGGAGTACGGCCCGCTTACCGCGCGCTGGCCGCCGAGTACGAGGGACGTCTGGTCGGCCTGGCCGAATACGAGGTTCTGCCAGCGGGCAGCACCGCCGAGGTCGCGCTGGCCGTCGCCGACGGCTGGCATCACCGGGGTGTGGCCACCCTGTTGCTGGAGCACCTGGCGGACGCGGCGCGTACGGCGGGCGTAACAGCGTTCACCGCGGACGCCTTGTCCGAGAACCACGAGGTGCTGAAGGTCTTCCACGATCTGGGGCTGCTCGTCACCCGTCGCTTCGACGGTCCCGAGGTGCACTGCACAGTCGAACTCGCCGAGGGCAACACGTACTTGGACGCCGTCGACGCCCGGGGACGGGTCGCCGACGTCGTCAGCATGCAGCCGCTGCTGCGGCCGAGAGCCGCCGTGGTGATCGGCGCCGGTCGCAGGCCCGGCTCCGTGGGGCGGGCGATCCTGCGGAACCTGCGCACCGGTCACTACGCCGGGCCGGTCTTCGCCGTACACCCGGACGCCGGTGCGATCGCCGGAGTGCACGCCTACCGGTCCGTCGCCGACCTGCCACAAGTGGCCGACCTGGCCGTGATCGCCGTGCCGGCCGCAGCCGTTCCCGAGGTGGCCGAGGAGTGCGGGAAGGCGGGCGTGAGGGCTCTGCTGGTGGTGTCCGCGGGCCTGGACCGGCATCAGTCCGGTGCCCTCATCCAGGCATGCCGGCGGCACGGTATGCGGCTCGTCGGCCCGAACTGTCTGGGGCTGGCCAACACCGAGGCGGACGTCCGTCTCGACGCGATCTTCGCCGCGCATCACCCTGGTCCCGGCACGGCAGGGGTCGCCGTACAGTCCGGCGGTGTGGGCATCGCCCTGCTGGAGGGGCTCTCCCGGCTCGGCATCGGCGTTTCGAGTTTCGTGTCGCTCGGCGACAAGTACGACGTCAGCGGCAACGACATGCTCCAGTGGTGGGAGAGCGACGGGCGCACCGACATGGCGCTGCTGCACCTGGAGTCCTTCGGCAACCCGCGCGCCTTCTCGCGTACCGCGCGCCGGGTGGCCCGCTCCATGCCGGTGCTCACCGTCGACGCGGGCAGGTCCGAGGCCGGACGGCGCGGCGCCGCCTCGCACACCGCGGCGGCGGCCACCCCGACCATGACCCGGCAGGTCCTGTTCGCCCAGGCCGGCATCACCGCCACCCGAACCATCGGCGAACTTCTCGACACCGCCGCCCTGCTGCATGCGCAGCCCCTGCCCACGGGCACCAGGGTCGCCGTCGTGAGCAACGCCGCCGGGGTGGGCGTCCTCGCAGCCGACGCTTGCTCAGAAGCCGGACTCGACGTCCCGACGCTCGCCGCCGACCTGGTGGACGAGCTTCTCGATCTGCTGCCGGACGGCGCCACCGCCACCAACCCCGTGGACGTGACCGCGGTGGTCGGCGAGGAGCAACTGCATGCGTGCGTCGGTCTCCTGGCCAGGCACGGGGCCGTCGACGCGGTCCTCGTCACGCTGGTCCCGACGGCCCTCGCCGAAACCACCGGCGAGGACCTCGTCCACACGCTGACGCAGAGCCCGGAGCGGCTCCCCCGCCCGGTTCTCGCGGTACGGCCCACTCAGGCGGCTCGTCGCGAGCTGCTGCCGACCGTCGGCGCGGCCACGACTCCCGCGTACTCGGACGCCGAGGATGCCGCCCGCGCCCTGGCCCACGCCACCGCCCGCACGAAGTGGCTCTCTCGGCTGCCCAGCCCGGTCCCGGAAATGCCGGACGTGGAGACCGCTCGCGCACGTGAGATCGTCGCCGCCTGCCTGGACGACGACCCGGAGGGGGGCTGGCTAGATCCGCAGACGACCGCGGCACTTCTCACCTGCTACAGCATCCCGCAGATCCCGTGGGCATGGGCGCGCGACGAGGACGAGGCCGTCGTCGCGGCCGGACGGCTCGCGGGTCCCGATGGGCGGGTCGTGATGAAGGCCTATTGGCCGGGCTTGCTGCACAAGAGCGAGCAGCGTGCCCTCCACCTGGACCTGCAGAACCCCTCTCAGGTCAGGGCCGCACACCGGGATCTGGTCACTCGGTTCGGCGACCGGTTGACCGGTGTGGTCGTCCAGCCGCTCGCCGAGCGCGGCACCGAGCTGTTCGCCGGGATCGTCAGGGACGAGGTCTTCGGACCGCTCGTCGTGTTCGGGCTCGGCGGTACGGTGACGGAGTTGCTCGCCGACCACGCGGCCCGGCTGGCCCCGCTGACCGAGCTCGACGCCCACGACCTGCTGACCTCGCCTCGCTGCTCCCCACTGCTGTTCGGGTACGCCGGCAGTCCCGCCGCCGACCTCGGCGATCTGGAACAGCTGCTGCACCGTCTGTCACGGATGGCCACGGACCTGCCCCAGCTGGCGGACGCCGATCTCAACCCGGTGCTGGCCGGGCCGCACGGGATCACGACGCTCGACGCCCGCATCCGCCTCGTTCCCCGCCAGGAACACGACCCGTATCTGCGTCGGCTGCGCTGACGGGATCACAGACTTCCGGAGGAGGTCCGCCATGAAACCCACGAAGATCGGCCCCGTCATGACCGACGATGTCGTCACGGTCGGGTACGGCACTCCGTTCAAGGATGTCGTACGTCTCCTGCACGAGCACCGCATCAGCGGGCTGCCGGTGATCGACGAGGACGACAAGGTCATCGGTGTCGTCTCCGAGACCGACCTGATGCAGCGCCAGGCACACCCCTTGGAGCCGAGCGGCCGTCTCGGCGCGTGGGTGCACCGGCTGCGCCGTGGCGCCCGGAAGAGCTCCGCCAGGATGCGTGCGCGTACGGCCGGGGGGCTGATGTCGGCGCCCGCCGTGACGGTGCGCGCGCAGGCGACTCTCCGAGAGGCCGCCCGGTTGATGACGCTGCACGGCATCGAGCGACTGCCCGTGGTCGACGAGGAGGACCGGCTCGTCGGCATCGTCACCCGCCGAGATCTGCTCCAGGTCTTCGTCCGCTCCGACGAAGAGATCCGGCAGGCCGTGCGGAGCGAGGTGCTGGCCGACGCGCTGTGGCTCGGCCCGGACACCGTCCAGGTCGAGGTGTACGACGGTGTGGTCACCCTCACCGGCCGGCTGGAACGCCGCAGCGATGCCGGTGTGGCGGTCGCCATGAGCCGTCGGCTGGACGGGGTCGTCGACGTGGTCGACCACCTCACCTACCGCTTCGACGACCGGCATGCGCGGTCCTCCGGACCCGCCGTGCGCGGTGTGGCCGACGACTGGCTGCGCAACCCGTGAGATGCCGGAGACAGTGGACGCGACCGGGGCGACTCGGGTGTGGGCACACTGCCCGCAAGGACGGTGCCAGGCGGGCAGGGCCTCTCCGGAGCCCGCGCGCGAAGGCGGGAGAGTACGGTCCGGCCGACACCGGCCTCGTGCCGGGACGGGTCGCCGACCGCGATGACCGAGATGCGCGGGGAGACGCTCATGGTGTCTCTCCCTCCAGACGCGTGCCGGCATGGGCCGAAGGGCCCTGGGCGGATCCGAGCGGCCCGTGGTGGCGCGGGCCGGCCGGGCTCACGCTGGGAACAGAGAACCTGAAGGGAGCCGGTGTGATGACCTCCGCCACCACCATGACCGCGGCCCTGTCGGTCGAGCACCGCGACCGCCTGATGCGTCTCGCCCGCGAGGTCTCGTTCGATGCCGGTACCCGCCTGTTCGAGGAGGGCCTGCGTGCCGACCGCTTCTGGATCATCCGCACCGGCACCGTCGCCCTCGACCTGCACGTGCCCGGCCGCCGTTCCGCTGTCGTCGAGTCGCTCGGCCATGGCGAACTGGTCGGCTGGTCCTGGCACTTCCCGCCGTACTCCTGGCACCTGGGTGCCGAGGCCATGAGCCCCGTGCGGGCGTGGGAGTTCAATGCCGAGACCGTGCGAACCATATGCGCCGAGGACCCCGGATTCGGCCGGGCGATCGCGGTCTGGGTCGGACAGGCGGTCGCCCAGCGGCTGCACGCCTCCCGGATCCGGTTGCTCGTTCTCTACGCCCCCTACGGCAGCGGTGACCTGACATGACCGCCCGGCCTCGTGAGGAGGACTTCACGCGGGGCAGCCCGCACCGGGTGAGTGACGTGATGACGCGTGAGGTCGTCGCGGTGGGCCGCGAGGCGCTGTTCAAGGACATCGTCGTGCGCATGGAACAGTGGCAGGTCAGTGCCCTGCCCGTCCTCGAAGGCGACGGCCGGGTGATCGGAGTGGTCTCCGAGGCCGATCTGCTGCCCAAGGAGGAGTTCCGGGACAGCGAGCCGGATCGCTCCACCCAGATGCGCCGCATGTCCGACCTGGCCAAGGCCGGAGCGGCGTCCGCAGAGGAACTGATGAGCGCGCCTGCGGTCACCGTACACTCCGACACCACGCTCGCGGAGGCTGCGCGCATCATGGCTCTGCGGCACGTGAAACGGCTGCCTGTCGTGAACGCCGTGGGTGTCCTCGAAGGCGTCGTCAGCCGCGGGGACCTGCTCAAGGTGTTCCTGCGCCCGGACGACGACCTCACCGACGAGATCCGGCGCGAGGTTGTCGACCGCCTCTTCCCAGCTCCGGTCGAGCCGGTGCACATCATGGTCACCGACGGTTTCGCGACCCTGACCGGACGAGTTCCGGACGCCGCGCGCATTCCGCTCGCCGTCCGCATGGTGCGCGGTGTCGAGGGCGTGGTGGGCGTGGACTGTCGGCTCACGGCAGCCGACGGATAGCACTGTTCACCGGTAGATCAGAACCCGCGGGGAGAAGCCGGAACCCGGACGACCGGGGTGAGCCGTCAGGGCTGCCACCGTCCGGGATGCCTACGCCGTCGTCCGAGGCCGTGGGCGACACCTCGCGGCCGTCTGTCGTGAGGACCTCCTCGGCACGATCGGCATGCGCGTGCCGGGCGATGTCGGTCAGGGCCTCGGCGAGCAACGCCGCAGGAACTCGATGCCCGGCCTGCGCGGCGTACGGCTCGGGATCGTGGTGCCCGGGCTCGTGCGGGTACAGGCGATCACCGAAGCGGTGGCCGAGCGCACACGCGCCGGGGGCTCGGCACGGGCGGAGATCGTGGTACCACACGTGGGCGCCGTCGGGGAACTCCGCCTCACCCGCGAAGAGATGACCCGGATACCCGGATCCTGGCCGAGGCCGGTGAGACGACCGGCGTAGCCCTGGCGTGAGGCCTCCTAGGAGCAGGACGTGACCGGCGTCGTATGGCGCGACGGGATCGGGGGCGGGACTGCTGAGGCGCCGGTAGCCACGGGTGACACAGGCCCTGTCGTTCATCCCCTCCGCGGTGCTCCGGCAGCAGTTGCTCTGGGCCGGAAGTCGCGTCTGCGAGCCGATCGGCCCCTGCCCGAAGGACAACTGCCGCCGGACGATGAGGGCACCACGAACCTGCTTCGTGGCACCGCGAGCGGCGCCGCCCATGGCGGGCGAGGCTCCGCTCAGAGGGTGAGGCGAGGAATCATGAACGAGACCCTGTCCCTCGGCCGGATCGGCGGAGTGCGGGTGGGACTGCACTGGAGTGTGCTGGTCATCGTCGCCCTCGTGACGGTCGCCCTGGCGCGCGGGCGGTTTCCCGTTGCCCACCCCGGCCACTCCGCCGTCGTGTACTGGGCGCTCGCCCTGTTGACCGCGGTCGTCTTCCTCGGTTCACTGCTCGCGCACGAACTGGCGCACGCGGTGGTCGCACGCCGCAACGGCGTTCAGGTCGACGGCATCACCCTGTGGATGCTGGGTGGTGCCGCCCGTCTGCTCGGTGAGGCACCGACACCGGCCGCGGAAGTGCGCATCGCCGGAGTGGGTCCGCTCACGAGCCTGCTGGCCGGAGGCGTGCTCGGCGGAGTCGCCCTGGGGCTGGACGCGCTTCATGCGTCCGGGCTCGTGGTCGAGGCATTCGTCTGGCTGGCCGCGATCAACGTTCTGCTGGCCGTGTTCAACGCACTGCCCGCCGCCCCGCTGGACGGGGGACGGCTGCTGCGCGCGTATGTGTGGCACCGCACCGGCGACCGGCTGCGAGCCACTCGCGGTGCCTCGGCGACGGGCCGGGCACTGGGCTGGCTCATGGTGGTGACCGGATTCGCGGCCGTACTGTTCAGGCACGACTTGTCCGGCCTGTGGCCCGCCCTGATCGGCTGGTTCCTCATCGGTGCGGCCACCGCCGAGGCCCGTCAGGCCGAGATGCGCAGCGTGCTGGCCGGTGTCCCGGTCTGCCGGGTCATGACTGCGGACCCTGTCACCGTGCCGGCCACGGCGACCCTCGCCGACCTCCTCGCGGAGGGGCCCTTCGGCCCGTACCGCCACTCCGCGTTCCCCGTGCTGGCGGCGGACGGCTCGGTGACCGGTGTGCTGACCCTGCGGCGCGTCGACGCGACCCCACCCGAGGCCCGCACGAGCACGAGGGTCCACGACGTGATGCGTCCCCTCGCCGACGTCGTCACGGCCCGACCCGGCGAGCCCGTCCTCGACCTGCTCCCCCGCCTGCAGACAAGCCCTGTACGCCGGGCGTTGGTCCTCGACGAGGGCCGGCTGGTCGGCATCCTCACCATCGCCGACATCACCCGTGCCCTGACCTGGCCGGCCCCGTCCGCCAGAGCCCAGGACCGGTGGCCGCACGGCACCGGCAGATATTCGAAGGAGACGTGATGGCCTGCGCGGTGCCACCCACCGGTCCTACCATGCCGGTTCCCCGTGGCGGCATCGGGGTGACCGGCTGACCGGCATTGAAGCTTTGGAATCAGTCAGGCTCCGGTACGACGGCCACCGGGCACGCGGCATGGTGCAGCACCCCGTGGGCGACGCGGCCGAGTTGCAGCCCGAGGTGACCGTGGCGGCGGCGTGCGCCGACCACCAACAGATCGGCCTCGCGGGAGGCGGCCACGAGGGCGTCACGGGCGTGGGCCTCGACCGTGCGTCGTTGTACCGGCAAGCCCTCCGGTAGGTCACGCAGCGCCTCTTCCAGCGCCTCCGTGGCCTGTTGCTCGTACAGGTGGGCCGGTTCGCCGCTGATCAGCGGCTGACCGGTGGTCGCGTGTACGGGCCGGCGCCAGGCCCGTACGGCCTCCAGCGGCACCCCGTGCAGCAGGGCCTCCTCGGTGGCGAACCGCACGGCGGCGGAGCCCGTCGGCTTCTCACCGACCCCCACGACGATTCGACCGCGTGCCCTCGAACGGGCCTGAGTGTCGTGGCTGCCGCGCACCACGAACACCGGGCAGTGCGCGTGCGCCGCCACCATGACGCTGACGGAGCCCAGCAGCGCCTCCGTCACGCTGCTGCGGCCACGGCAGCCCACGACCACCGCGAGGGCCGTCCGGCTCTCCCGCACGAGCGCGTACTCCGGGGCCTCAGCAGGCAGGTCGGTGGTGACCCGCACTCCCGGCTGGCGACGACGGGCCCGGCTCTCGGCGGTGGCGACGATGTCCTCCCCCGTCACATCCTCCGACGGCTTGTCCACGTCGTGTGCGAAGAGCCCGCCCTCATAGCGCTCCCACAAAGACGCGTACACCAGTCGGAGCCCCGCCCCGCGCAGGGCGGCCTCGTCGGCCGCCCGGTCCACCGCTCTCAGGCTCGGCTCAGAACCGTCGACGCCCACCACGATCGGGAGGTTCATCCTGCTCACGTGCCTTGCGGAATGCGTCAGCCGTGCGCGACGACGGCGACGGGGGCGGTGATGTGGTGCAGGGCGGCATGGGTGACATGGCCGATGTGGGCGCCGAAGGAACCGGTGCGGATACGGCGGCCGACGACGGCCAGGGAGGCGTCTCGGGCGGCGTTGACGAGGACCTGCGCGGCGCTGCCGCACCGGCTCGCCTCGATCACTTCGACGCCCTGGAACTTCTGCCGCCAGGGGCGCAGGGCGTCGGTCAGGGCTGCTGCATGCTCCCGCTCCAGCGAGTCGTAGAGCTCGGCGTCGCCCGGAAAGCGGTAGAAGGAGGTGGGCGGCTCGGGCCAGACATGCACGGCGCGTAGAGGCGCTTCCCTGCGCGCTGCGGCGTCGAAGGCGAATTCCAGCAGCGTGTCGTCCGGGTGATCGATGTCGAGGCCGAGGACGACGGGCCGGAAGGGCGTCGCAGCGGACAGCATGCCCGCAGGGTCCGTCCCGTGCTCGTCGGCGGCCTGTTCCCCGGCCCGCACCAGCACCACCGGCCGTTCCGCGCGCGCCACGACGGCCAGGCTCACCGAGCCGACCAGGAACCCGCCCATGCCGCCGAAGCCGCGCGAGCCCAGCACCAGCAGATCGGCGAAACCAGCCGCCTCGCACAGGATGTCGGCCACGGTTCCGGTGACCTGCTCGGTGCTCACCTCGATGCCCGGGTGCTGGAGACGGACGCCTTCCGCTGCCTGGACCGGCAGCTGCTCGCTCCAGCGCCGGTGGGTCTCGGAACCCAGCGGCGGGGCCTGGGCCACGTGCCTGGGCAGCGGCTCCTGAACATGCACGATCTTCAACGGCAGGCCGCGCAGCAGCGCTTCGCGCGTCGCCCACTCGACGGCGGCCCGGCTCTCGGGCGATCCGTCGAGACCGACGGTGACGGTACGGGACATGGTCTCCACCTCCCGGCGAGGATTCGGTTCCAGCGTGACGACGTGGTCGCGGCTCGGGTCATGGGCCGGACGACCCTGAACAGGACCGATCGACCTACGGGGCGAGGAAGGCGTGGAGGCTGCGGCTTGCGAGCTCCGTGCGACGGTGGATCCTGGGAGCGAACGGCGGAGGGCGAGCGCATGACCGAGGGCCCGGGCAGACGGTTGCCGGGGAGGGCCTGCCTGATGCCCCGGCTCGGCGCGCTGTTCGTCCGCCCACGGGGCCGGCTCAGAGGCGACCTGATCGCGGGCGTGACGGTGGCCGCTTACCTCGTGCCGCAGGTCATGGCCTACGCGGGCGTCGCCGGCCTGCCGCCGGTCGCCGGGCTCTGGGCGATCCTTCCGGCGCTGGGGATGTACGCGCTGTTCGGCTCCTCGCGTCTGCTGTCCGTCGGCCCTGAGTCCACGACAGCGCTGATGACGGCCACGGTGGTCGGACCGCTCGCCGACGGCGCTCCCGGTCGCTACGCCTCGCTGGCGGCGGGCCTCGCCGTCACGGTGGGGATGTTGTGTCTGGCGGCCCGGACGGTCCGGCTGGGCTTTCTCGCGGATCTGCTCTCGCGCCCGGTCCTGATCGGCTATCTCGCGGGCGTGGCGCTGATCATGGCGGTGGACCAGTTGCCGCGGCTCACGGGCGTACGGACCAACAGCTCGGCGTTCTTTCCGCAGCTGTGGTCGTTCTTCACTCACCTGTCGCAGGTTCACCCCGCGACCCTGATTCTCTCCGCCATTGCGCTGGGGTTTCTCGTGGCCGTGGCCCGCTTCGTCCCCGGGCTTCCCGGGCCCCTGATCGCCGTGATTCTCGGTACGGCGGTCGTCGTCGCCCTCGACCTCGACCACCGGTACGGCGTCGAGGTGATCGGTACGGTGCCGTCCGGTGTTCCGTCCCTGGCCCTCCCCGACCTGACCGTGGTGCCGCGCCTGGTGCTGCCCGCCCTCGGCGTGCTGCTCGTCGCGTACACCGACTTCATCCTCACCGCCCGGGCGTTCTCGGATCCCGGCGGTGCGACGGGCACGCTCGATGCCAACCGCGAGTTCCTGGCCCTGGGCGCGGCCAACCTGGGCGCCGGGGTGCTGCACGGCTTCCCTGTCAGCAGCAGCGCCAGCCGCACCGCGCTCGCTTCTTCCGCGGGCGCTCGCAGCCAGGCGTACTCGCTGGTCGCCGGTGCGGTCGTCCTGGCGGTGCTGCTGTTCCTCAGCCCGCTGCTGACCCGCACCCCGGCGGCTGTCCTCGGGGCACTCGTCGTCTATGCCGCCGCGCGCATGATCGACCTCGTCGGCTTCCGCCGACTCGCGTCGTTCCGCCGCCGCGAGCTGCTCCTCGCCCTGGGCTGCCTCGCGGGCGTGCTCGCCCTGGACATCCTCTACGGCGTGCTCGTCGCGGTCGGCCTGTCGGTCGCCGAGTTGCTGACCCGGGTGGCCCGGCCGCACGACGCGATCGAGGGGCTGGTGCCCGGGGTGGCCGGCATGCACGACGTCGACGACTATCCGCAGGCGCGCACGATCCCCGGCCTGCTGGTGTACCGCTACGACTCGCCCCTGTTCTTCGCCAACGCGCAGGACTTCCACCGCCGGGCGCTGGCCGCCGTCGACGAACAGACCGAGCCGGTTCGCTGGTTCGTCCTGAACACCGAGGCCAATGTCGAGGTGGACATCACGGCGCTGGACGCCGTGGACGCCCTGCGCCGCGACCTCACGGGCCGCGGCATCGTGTTCGCTCTCGCCCGCGTCAAGCAGGACCTGCTGGACGACCTGGAGGCGTACGGCCTCGCGGAGTCCGTCGGCGCCGAGCGCATTTTCCCGACCATGCCGACAGCGGTGGCCGCGTACCGGACGTGGTGCCGCGACCGCTGACCGGCGCCCACGTCCGCTCGGCCGGACGTCGCACCGTCGCGGGGCTCGCCGGGGTCGGATGGCCCCTGGCCGCCGCTCCCGCACCGGCACAGGCTGGTGATGGCAGCACCGACGCAGAGTTCATGGAGAGATCATGTACGGCACCGCGCACATCGTCAGCGACGTCATGACCCAGACGGTCGCCGCCGTCGGCCGACGGGCTCCCTTCAAGGAGGTGGCGCAGCTCATGCAGGACCGGCAGGTCAGCGCTCTCCCCGTGATCGAGGGCGAGGGACGGGTGGTCGGTGTGGTGTCCGAGGCCGATCTGCTGACCAAGGAGGAACTCCGGGACGACCCCGATGCGGGCTACCTGCAGCTGCGTCAGCCCGTCGACATGGCGAAGGCCGACGCCCTGACCGCGGGCGACCTCATGTCCTCCCCCGCTGTCACGGTCCGGGCCGGCGCCACCCTCGCCGAGGCCGCGCGCACCATGGCGCGAGCGGGGGTCAAGAGGCTGCCCGTGGTGGACGAGGGAGGTCTGCTGGCGGGCGTCGTCAGCCGGGCCGACCTGCTCAAGGTCTTCCTGCGCGACGACGAGGACATCGCCGAGGAGGTCCGTCGCGAAATCGTGTCGTACCTCTTCCCCCTGTCGTCCTCGGCCGTGCAGGTGGAGGTGCACGACGGTGTCGTCCTCCTGACGGGCCGCGTCCGTGACAGCGCCCTGGTCCCGGTGGCCGCGCGTTTGGTGCGGGCCGTCGAGGGCGTCGTGGACGTTCAGTTCGACCTGGCGCGCGACGACCGTGGGGTGAGTGGGGCCGGTCGACCCTAGGGTGCGGAGCCGGCGGCTGGTGATCGTCCGCAGGCTGTACGTCCCCCCGGGACGAGGGGTCGGCATGACCGACCTACGCACCTTCGGTGAGCAGGACCCCATCCGGGCACGGAACAGACAGCGGCAGAGGTCAGGCGGCGGTAAGAAGGTTCTTCACCTCGACGACGTCGGCGATGTTCTCCACCTCCGCCACCAGCCGCGCCGAACCGGCCGGAGGCATCCGGCCCGTCAGCTCCACGATGCCGTCGTGCACGGCCACCGCCACGGCCTCCCGGTCGCCCGGCGGACAGCAGGCCTCGATCCTGGCCTCGACCTCCGCGCGGATTCCAGCGTCGTCCCTGATGAGGGCCTGCAACAGCGCATTGCGGCGCACGACCCCGACCAGACGCCCCTCGCGGTCGGTGACCGGAACCCTCTTCAGCCGGGACAGTGCGGCAAGCCAGGCGGCCTCGGCGACGGTCGCACCGGGAAGCACCGTGATCGCGGGGCTCGTCATCAGGTCGGCCGCCGTCTCGCCGCGGGCCTTGCCTTCCAGCCGTCGCTCACGCAGCCTGCCGATACGTCCGACCCGGTGGCCGGAGGCCTCGAAGGCGACCTTCGCGAGCAGATCGGACTCCGAGACGACGCCGACCACATGGTCCCCGGCGTCCACGACCGGGGCGGCCCCGACCTGCTCGCGAGCCAGCAGGCGGGCGACCTCGCGGTACGGCAGGTCGTCGGGCACGGAGGCGGCGGGCACGTCCATCACGTCCCGCACCAAGGGGATCCCTGCTTCGGGCGGCGGTTGCGGGGGCGGTCCGGCCGCCGGCGCCGGGCGGGCGGCAGCTTCTGCCGGGGCCTGCCCCTCGGCGCGTGCTTGTGCGGCCGCGGCGGCGGCCACGGCGCCCAGGTAGCGGATCAGCATGTCCTGCCGCGCCGTCTCGCCGGGGCTCCAGCGGCGGGAGGGCAGGGCTCGTCGGGCCGCTGCCTCCGCGGCGAAGTTCTCGTGCTTGTTCACGGCGGCCTCCCGGCTCCGTCGCATCGCCTACCGTCCCAGTCTTGCTCTCGTGCCACCCCTGCCAAGAGCCGAACGGCCCTGGTGGAACGTCGTGACGGCCCCATCCGGTGCGAAGGGGGGCGGAAACGGCGAAACTGAAGGAGCAGCCGACCGCGGGAGGCCGCCGATGAGCCTGCGGGACTTCTTGGAGCGGTTCCGTCCGGTGGGGACACCAGGTGCGTCCGCCACCGGCGTACCCGCCGACCGTACGGCGGAACGCGCCGCCGAACTGGAGCCCGCCCTCGCGCTGTTGACGGACGCGCAGCGGGAGGCGGCACGGATCCGGGCCGCGGCGGACGAGGCGGCCGAGACCGTGCGGCAGGATGCCGCACGCGAGGCGGCACGCATCGTCGCGGCCGCTCAGGAAGGTGCTCCCGAGGTCCGCCGCCGGGCCGCGGAACCCGGCCTCCGCGAAGCCCGGACGGGAGCAGACGCCGTACGCGCCGCCGGAGAACGGGCCGCTGCGGCGGTCAGGGCACGAGCCGGGCAGCGGATGCCGGATCTGGTGGACCGTGCGGTGGCCGACGCGCTGCGCCTGGCCGGCGGCCGGGGCGCGGATGAGGCGCCGTGAGCGCCGGGTGGGTCGCCGGGGCGGTGCGGGCCAAGGCTCTCGTCGGCCGGTACCCCGGCGCAGCCGGAGCACGGGAGATCGCGGCTTGTCACACGCTCGACGACGCTCTGCGAAGCCTGGCGGCGACGCCGTACGCGCGGTACTCACGGACGGCGGTCGGCCTGCCCGAGGCCCAGCACACGGTGACCGCCACGCTGCTGTGGCATCTGCGGGTGCTGGCCGGCTGGCTGCCCCGGGGCGGTGCCCGCCTGCTCGTTCCGCTGGCCGCCGGATTCGAGATCGCCAACGTGTCCTCCCAGCTGCCCGCGCTGAACGGCTACCGCGCGGAGGCCCCGGAGCCGTACCGGCTCGGGGCGCTGGAGACTGCCTGGCGGATTCTGGAGCGCGCCGGGACACCAGCGGAACTGAGGGCCGCGCTCGCCTCCTCGCCCTGGGGCGATCCGGGTGGTGACACGTCCTGGGCCTTGGTCACGGGCATGCGCATGGCCGCCGCGAGGCGCACCGCCGTCGCCGTACCGCCCGCACGCCGCTGGGCCCAGGGGCGCGCGGCGTTGCTGACGGCCCGTGAACTGTTCGTACATCAGCGCTCCCTGCCGGGACCCGCGCGGCGTGACGCGGCACGGCTCCTCGGGGCGCGGGCGGCGACCGCCGCCTCGTACCAGCAGTTCCGTGAGCGTCTCCCCGCCGCGGCCGGTTGGGTCCTGGCGGACGTGCCGGAGCCGGCCGCGCTGTGGAAGGCCGAGGCCCGCTGGTGGCGGACCATGGGCGCCGACGGCGCGGCCATGCTGCGCGACGGCCGGTACGGACCCCGAGTGGTCGTCGGCGCGGTCGCGGTGCTCTCCGTGGACGCGTGGCTGGTGCGGGCGGCCCTGGAGTCGGCGGCCCGGGGAGGACGGCTCGGGGAGGCGTTCGATGCCCTGGTCTGAGGCGATGACGCCGGTCCGGATGCGTCGGGTGGCGGTGATCGTGCCACAGGAGGCGCTGCGTGCCGCCCTGGTGCGGATCGCCGAGACCGGTTGCGTGGAACTGGACCGCGTCGAGGAGGCGGTTCCGGGGGCGGCGGCGGTGCGCCTGCGGCGGCTGCGCGGACGAGCCACGACGGGCGGGGCCGAACCCGCCGCTTCGGCCGCACTGACCGCCACCGCGCCGGACCTCGACCTGCTCGAAGAGCGTCGCGATGTCGAACTGCTGGCCGGGGAGGCCCAGTTGGAGGAGCGCGCGGAAGGCGCGGTACGGCGCGGAGAGGTGGCCGCGCTGGCCGGGTGGTGTCCGGCCACCGAAGTACCCCGCGTCGCCGGCCGGCTGGCCGCCGCGGGTGGCGCGCTGCTGCCGCTGCCGCTCCCTCGCGGCACCGATCCGCCGACGCTGCTGCGGCCGGGCAGGTCCGTCTCCTTGACCCCGTTGGTGACGACGTACGGCACACCGGCATACGCGGACCTGGACCCCACGTGGCCGGCGGGGCTCGCCTATGTCGCGATGTTCGGGATCATGTTCGGCGACGTGGGGCACGGGGCGCTGCTGGTGCTCGGCGCGTTCGGGCTCCGCCTCGGGTGGCCCCGTCGGGCGGCCCGGCTGAGGCGGCTGTGGCCGTTCCTGGCGGGCGCGGGCATCGCGTCCATGCTCGCGGGCGCCGCCTATGGAGAGTTCTTCGGCCCGACCGGGCTGCTGCCGGTGCTGTGGCTGAGCCCGCTGACCGACCCGGCCCGCCTGCTGGCCGCCGCCGTGGTCCTCGGGGCCGCACTGCTCGTCGGCGCGCATGCGGCCGGCGCGGCCAACCGTGTCCGTGAGAACGGCTGGGGGGCAGCACTGTTCGCCGCCTCGGGCTGCGCTGGCCTGCTGTTCTACCTGGGGCTCGCCTCGGTCGCGGCCGGCCTGCTGCTGCACCGGCCGTCTGCAGCACTCGCCGGGGCCACTGTCGCCCTGGCCGGGCTGACACTGGTGGCCCTCGGGCTGTTCAGGGCCACGGCGGGCGGCGGCGCGGGATGGGCCGAGACGGCGGTCCAGCTGTTCGACGTCGTCGTACGCACAGGTACCAACACACTCTCGTTCGCCCGGCTCGCGGCCTTCGGCCTCACCCACGCGGCGCTCGCCGATCTCGTGTGGCGCGGCACCACAGGCCTGGCCGGGCGCGGCGCCGCGGCAACCGTCGGTGCCGTGCTGCTGTTCACGGTGGGTACGGCCGTCTCGTTCGGCCTGGAGGCCCTCGTGGCCGGTGTGCAGGCCCTGCGGCTTGAGTTCTACGAGCTCTTCTCCCGGGTCTTCGGCACCGAGGGCCGTCCCTTCCGTCCCTGGCACGTTCCTCCGGCGGAGCCTGCCGACCACGCTGCGAAGGTGATCCCATGCTCACCTGGCTGATCGTCCTGCCGGTCCTGGTCGCGGTGCTCGGCTCCGTCCGGCTCCTGCGGTGGCGCCGGGCCAGACATGCCTTCCGCTGGCTCCTGGCGACGAACCTGGCCCTGCTGGGCGGCGCCGGTGTCCTCCTGGCCACGGCGCTGGCGAGCCCCGCGCGGGCGTCGGCGCAGGCCGCCACGTCCGGCGCGGTCAACGGGTCCGCGCTGATCGGGGCGGCCATCGCGGTGGCCGGGGCCTCGATCGGGGCCGCCATCGCCGTGGCCTACACGGGTGCCGCGGCACTGGCGGCGCTCAGCGAACGACCCGAGATGTTCGGTCGTGCGATGGTCATCGTCGGTCTGGCGGAGGGCATCGCCGTGTATGGGCTGGTGGTCGCGATCCTGCTGATCGGAAAGGCCTGACGATGGGCACCGTGGCCGCCATCGGGGCATGGACCAGCGTGTGCGGGCTGGCCCTGGCAGGAGTCGACGTCCTCGTCGCGGAGGATGCGGAGGCCGTCCGACAGGCTTGGCGGGGGCTTCCCAGCACGGCCGGCCTCGTGATTCTGACGGCGGAGGCCGCCGAAGCGCTGGGGGCCGAGACCATCGGCCCTGCCCCGTCACGGCCACTGACGGTGGTGATGCCCTGATGACCGTGCCGGTGGACGCGTTGGACCCCGTGCGCGCACAGTTGCTGCGCGCCGCACGAGCCTCGGCCGACGCCGTCCGGGATCGTGCGCGGGCCGAAGCGGACGAGACCCTGCGCACCGCCCGCGCGACGGCTGAGCAGGTGCTGGCACGGGCGCGGGAACTCGGCGAGGGCGACGGCGCCGCCGCAGCGGAGCGGGAACGGGTCCGAGCGGTGCGGGAGGCCTGGGCGGTGGAACTCGCGTCGCGAGCCGAGGTCTACGCGGAACTGAGGGCCTCGGTCCGTGCCGGCGTGCGTCGGGCGCTGGCGGAGGACGCCGTACCTCAGGCCCGGCTCGCCGAGACGGCACGAGCCGTAGTGGGCCCGCACGCACAGGTCTCGGCTGCCGTGGGGGGCGGGGTGACCGCCGAAGTGCCCGGCCGCCGGGTCGATCTTTCGGCGGACGCCCTCGCCGACCGCGCCCTGGACCGGCTGGGTGCGCGAGCCGAGTCGCTGTGGGCGCCGCCGTGACCACACGCCGCGGCCACGGGGCAGACGCACGGCCCCCGGGCACGGGACCGGCGCCCTCGCGGAGAGACGACGCATCGCACGCACGAGTCCTTCGGGTCGCCGGCCCGCTTGTGGAGATCGTCTGCCCCGCCCCGGTCGCCATGCACGAGCTGGTCACGCTCGGCTCCGCCGAAGTGCCGGGCGAAGTGGTCGCCATTCAGGGCGACACAGCTACCGTCCAGGCGTACGAGTACACCGGCGGACTGGCCCCCGGACATCCCGTGCAGCCCCAGAGACGACCGCTGTCGGTACGGCTGGCCCCGGATCTGCTCGGCGGCGTGTTCGACGGTCTGCTGCGCCCCCTGGCCGGCGCCGGTGACTTCCTGATGAGCGGGCCGAACACCGCGCCGGACGGGCGCACGTGGCCGTTCACTCCCCGAGTGGCCGAGGGGGCACAGGTCTCGGCCGGGGACATACTCGGGGAGATCGGCGCGAGTGTGCCTCTGCGTCTCCTGGTACCTCCCGACCTCTCGGGCACGGTGAACAGGATCACGGCAGCGGGCGATCACCGCCCGGAGACCGTACTCGCCGTGGTGGACGGACACGAGGTGGGGATGGTGCGGTTCTGGCCGGTGCGCAGGCCGCGGCCGGTGGCGGCACGGTTGGCCGCGGAGCTGCCGTTGCACACGGGGCAGCGCGCCGTCGACCTCCTCTTCCCGGTGGCCCACGGCAGTACGGTCGCCGTGCCGGGCGGCTTCGGCACCGGGAAGACCATGCTGTTGCAGCAGATCGCCAAGTGGTGCGACGCCGACGTGATCGTCTACGTCGGCTGCGGCGAGCGCGGCAACGAAATGGCGGACGTCATAGCGGAGTTGGCGGAACTGACCGACCCCCGCACAGGAGGACGGCTGGCCGATCGCACGGTGACCATCGCGAACACCTCGAACATGCCGATGATGGCCCGCGAAGCGAGCGTGCACACGGGCGCAACGGTCGCCGAGTACTTCCGCGACATGGGCCTGGACGTCGTCCTGATCGCCGATTCGACCTCCCGCTGGGCGGAGGCACTGCGCGAGTTCGCCTCCAGGACGGGCGAACTCCCTGCCGAGGAGGGCTATCCGGCGGGGCTCGCCTCCCAACTGGCCGCGTTCTACGAGCGGGCCGCCGCTGTGCGCACCCTGGGCGGTGCGACCGGCTCCGTCACCGTGATCGGTGCCGTGTCCCCGCCGGGTGGCGACCGCACCGAGCCGGTCACCGCGCACACCGAACGCTTCGTACGGTGCCTGTGGAGCCTGGACCGCGACCTCGCCTACGCACGGCACTACCCCGCCGTCTCCTGGGCGGACTCCTTCTCCCGGGATGCAGCCACGCTCACCGCCTCGCAGGCCCGGGCCGGGGATCCCGAATGGGCCGAGCGGCGCGGGCGGGTGGCGCACCTGTTGGCGGAGGCGGACCGGCTGGCCGGCCTGGTGGAACTGGTGGGCATCACGGCGCTGCCGCCCCGGGAACGGATCAGCGTGGTCGCGGGGCGGCTGCTGCGCGAGGCCGTGATCCAGCAGAACGCACTGTCACCTGCCGACGCCTACAGCACCCCCGAGAAGACCGCCGCGCTCGTGGAAGCCGCGCTGACGGTGATCGACCGCTGTGTGGAACTGGTGGGCTCCGGTGTCCCGGCGGACGCGGTCGAGGCGGTGGACCTCACCCCGCTCCAGCGTGCCCGCGAGGTCGCGGGCCCCGCCGAGACGGCACCGGTGGCGGCCGCACGGGACACCGTACTGGACAGGCTCAAGGGGGTGACATGAGCGGCACGGACAACGCGGTCGGCGTCGAGTACACGGGTGTGCGGGAACTGCGCGGGCCGCTCGTGGTCGTCGAAGGCGTGCGGGGGGTGGGCTGGGACGAGTTCGCGGCGATCGTGCTCGACTCCGGTGAACGACGGCACGGGCTGGTCCTCGAAGTGGACCGGGACCTCGCCGTGGTGCAGGTGCTGGAGGACACGGCCGGCATGGACCGGACCGGCACGCGGATCGCCTTCGCCGGGACGCCGCTGCGCGTACCGGTGGGCACCGGGTGGCTGGGACGGGTGTGCAACGGGCGCGGCGAACCGGCCGACGGCGGGCCGCCGGTGCTGGGCGACGTCTACGCGCCGGTCGGCGGCGCGCCGATCAACCCGGTGCGCCGGGAACCGCCGAACGAGCCGGTGCTGACCGGAGTCGGTGTCGTGGACGTGCTCACCACGTTGGTACGGGGCCAGAAACTGCCGGTGTTCTCGGCGGCCGGCCTGCCGCATCTGGAGCTGGCGGTGCAGATCGCGGCCCAGGCGACGTGCGGCGGTGAGCCGTTCGCCGTCGTGTTCGCCGGCATGGGACTCACGCACGCCGACGCGGCGTTCGTGCAGGACGGGCTGGCCGCCCGCTCCGCCGCACGAGAACTGGCCCTCCTCGTCAACACGGCCGACGACCCGGTGATCGAGCGGTTGCTCACCCCACGGCTCGCGCTGACCATCGCGGAGCAACTCGCCTTCGCGGAGGGCCGCCACGTCCTGGTCGTGATGACCGACATGACGGCCTACGCGGAGGCGCTGCGCGAAGTGTCCGCAGCGCGCGGCGAGATACCGGCGCGCCGGGCGTACCCCGGCTACCTGTACAGCGACCTCGCGTCCCTCTACGAACGCTGCGGCAGGATCAGGGGCCGCCCCGGATCGGTGACCGTCCTGCCCGTACTCACCATGCCCGCGGGCGACATCACGCACCCCGTGCCGGACCTCACGGGCTACATCACAGAGGGGCAGATCGTGCTCTCCGCCGAGGTCCACGCCTCCGGCACGTATCCCCCCGTCGACCCGCTGGCCTCTCTGTCCCGGCTGATGCGCAACGGAACGGGGCCGGAGCGCACCCGTGCGGATCACCCTTCCGTCGCCGCGCAGTTGATCGCCGCCCTGGCCCGCTCCCGGCAGGTGCGGGAGCTCGCCGACCTGATCGGACAGCCCGCGCTCAGTCCGACCGACCTGCGCTTTCTGGACCTGGAGGACGGGTTCCGGCACCGGTTCCTCGCCCAGGGCCCGGACGAGAACCGGTCGCTGGACGAGTCCCTGGACCTGGCGTGGGAGGTGCTGTCGACCCTTCCCGCCGGCCAGCTCGGCATGATCCCCGCCGAGCTGATCGACGCCCATGTGCCGCCGCGCCACAAGGAGGCGACGTGAGCGAGCGGGGACGCCGGGCACCGGCGGGACGCGCCGGCCGACTGCGGCTTCGCCGCAGCCTCGCCACCGCGCTGCGCGGAGCGGATCTGCTGGAACGCAAGCTCCGGCTGCTCCTGGACCGGGAACGCGTGGAGCGTCGGGCGGCGCAGGAAGCCGGCCGCGCATGGCGGGAACGGCTGGCCGAGGCCGATGTGTGGCTGGTGCGTGGGGTGCTGCTCGGCGGTGAGCGAGCGCTGGCCGAGGCGGTTCCCGAAGACCGGGCCTCCGTCGAGGTCCGCTGGGACGCACTGATGGGTGTGCGCCATCCCGCGGCCATGGCCTGGTCCGCCCCCGTTCGCTCCGCCGCGGAGCCGACACCTGCCAACACGGCGCTGGCGCACGCCGAGGACGCCTACCGTGCTGCGGTCGGCGCCGCCGCGGAGCACGCCGCGCACGAGGCGGCCGCCGAGTTGCTCGCCGCCGAAGCGGCACGGACCCGGCAGCGGGTCCGCGCCCTGCGCCGCCACTGGATCCCCCGGCTGGAGAGCGAGCTGTCGTCGGTGGAACTCGCCTTGGAAGAAGCCGAACACGAGGAAGCGGTGCGACGGCGCTGGGCCGCCACACACGGAGGCGGGTGACGGCCGCCGAGCGCACGCCGACGGCGGGCCCGTGACCGGGCCCGCCGTGCCCAGCCGGCTCCGGTCAGCCGCTGTGCTTGATCTCGACGTGCTTGGCCGACGGCTTCTCGGCGCCCATGCCCACGCTGACCGTGAGCATGCCGTCGGCGTAGTCGGCCGTGACGTCGTCCTCGTCGGCACCGGGCGGCAGCGTCACGCTGCGGCTCATCACGCCGTACCGGATCTCGCTGTGGTTCTTCGCCACGTCCTTCTCGGTGCGTTCGGCCTGGACCGTGAGCACCCCGTCGCTGATGAAGACGTCGATGTTCTCGGGCGACATGCCCGGAAGCTCCGCCCGCATCACGTAACGGTCGCCCTCCGTGTAGTCCTCGACGCGAACCGTGTACAGCTCGCCCATGGTGGGCATCGCGAACCGGGCAGGGAGGTTCTCGAACCAGTCCGGGATGTCCGGGAACGGGAACCTCTGCGCGCGTTTCAGTGTGGCCATCGCGGTACCTCCTCGGTGTGGTCGCCGTGCCGACACCTCCAGTCCAGCGCGCCCGCGTCCCGGTTGCTGAGGCCGAACGGCCCATGCCTGGGTCCCTCCAGTCCCTTTCGCCCGGTCCGCCCGTGGTGAGACTGGTGACCGAGGGACGACCACGCGCGGCGACGATCGTCATGTCCGACGCCACGACCACCGATCTCCGCCAAGTGACCATCCCCACGCGCTGGGCCCGGTCGTGGGCATCGCCCTGCCGGGCAGGCGCTGGAGCGGGTGCTGCTCCGGGCCACCACGGTCGGGCTGGTCGCCGCGACGATCTCCCAGCCACTGGACTGGGCGAACGTGCGGTGGGCGGCACGACCGGTCGACGGCGTGCTGGACCTCGTCCGAGACCGTCCGTCGGGTCGCTGGCGTAGCCGGGCGGTCCGGGCCCGGCCACGAGGAGGAGTCGCATGAAGGTCTCCGAGGTGATGACCACCCCGCCGGTGTGCGTCACGCCGCACGTCTCCCTGCTGGAAGTGACCGGGCGGATGGCCGACCGCGCCGTCGGCTCCGTCCTCGTCGTGGAGGACGACTCATTGCGCGGCATCGTCACCGACCGCGACCTCGCCCTGCGCGGCATGGGTGGCGGCCTGGCCCCGGAAACACACGTGGACGCGGTGATGTCGACCGAGGTCATCACAGTCAATGCCGACGACGACCTCCAGGTGGCCTACCGGGCGTTCCGCAGCACCGGGGTGCGCCGCCTCCCGGTTCTCGACGGGCGCCGGGTGGTCGGCGTGCTGACGATCGACGACCTCTTCCTGGACGTCTTCCGGCGGCTGGGTGACCTCCTGGGAGCGGTCGCCTGGAGCGTGCTGCAAGAGCCACCCGGGCCGTCATCGGCGTCCGGAGGTCCGCATGTGCCCTGATCCGGCCCGCCGGACCACGGCAGCGCTGCGCGAGAGCCGCCCACCGACACACGCCGCGGTCCCGGCAGCCAGGTCGCTGCGGGACCCGTCGGGTGCCTCCGAGACCGTCCCCTCGCTGCCCATACCAGAAGTCTTCACCGCTCTGGACAGTTCCCGCGTGGTCTCACCCCGGCCGAAGCCGCCGCACGGCAAGCCCGATACGGCCCCGACGAACTGCCCGACGCAAGCCGCGGGCACGTATGGCGGCGGCTGGTCACCCACTCAGCGCCGGCATCCGTTTCGCCCAGAAGTACTCGCCGAGCGTACGGCCGAGTCCCTGCAGGCGACGGGGCCGCACACCTACCGGGTGCTCCTCGGTGATCTCGTGCTCCTGGAGGCCGGAGACGCGGTATCTGCCGACTGGTCGAGGCACATCCGGCGGTCGCGGAGGCCCGTACGCCATGGGACGGGATGGCCGGGCAGGGCCTGCGCGTGCTGGCGGTCGCCCGGCGGCGGGTCGCCGGTCCGCACCCGCCGCTCGGTGATGACGCGTCGGGACTGACCCGCCTGGGACTCGCCGGGATGTACGACCCGCCCCGGCCGGAGGTGCGGGACGCAGTGGACGCGTGCCGACGGGCCGGGATCCGTATCGTCATGGTCACCGGGGATCACCCGCTGACCGCCGAGGCCGTCGCCCACCGCGTCGGCATCGTGCGGGAAGCGGTCCCGTCCGTCGTGACCGGCGCGCCGCTGGACGTGTTGGACGACGCCGGTCCGAACGCACTGCTGCCAGGCTCCGCCGAGCTGCTGTGCCGGTCAGTCCCGAGCACAAGATGCGGGTGGTCACGGCGCTGCAGCGGCGTGGCGAGGTCGTCGCCGTCACCGGGGACGGTGCCGTCATGGTGCTGCTCGACGACTCCTTCGCCTCCATCACTACTGCGGTGGGACTCGGTACTGCGGTGGGACTCGGTCGCTCGGTCTACCGGAACATCCGCAAGTTCCTGATACACCTCTTCAGCCACAACATCGCCGAACTGGCGCCGATCCTCGCGGCGGCCTTCGCCGGGTTGCCGCTGGTGCCGATCACGGCCGTACAGGTCCTCGCCATCGACCTGGGCTCGGACGTGCTGCCCGCGCTGGCGCTCGGGGGCCGCATCCTCTTATCCAGGCTCTCGGCATGTGCGCCCGGGAGGCGATCACCATGCTTCAGGCCGGGATCGTCGTCAGCCCCCGCTGATCTCCCTGATCGAGGAGGCCCCTGGTGCCACGGACACGGTGGCGCTCCCGCGGCTGAGCAAGGCGGGTGTCGAGGTCATCGAGACCGCGATCACCGAGGGCTCCCGGGCGGCGGGCCGCACGCCGGGCGAGATCACGCTGCCGGTCGGCACCGTCGTGCGCGCCGGACGTCCCGCGGTGCCGAGTCCCGACGTGAGGCTCGTGCCGGGCGACGAACTCCTGCCCGTCTCGCACGAGGCCACCGAGCAGGAGATCCACGCTGCCTTCCAGTGATTCCGCCGGGCTCGCTCGGGCCTCGGGGGAAGGCTCAGGACGGCTCGGCGCGCACGATCACCACCGGACAGTTCGCATGCTGCGACACATGCTGGCTGACCGAACCGAGCAGGGCCCGCGCGAACCCGCCTCTGCCCCGGCTGCCGACCACCAGGACCTCGGCGCCCTCGGAGGCCCGCAACAGGACGTCGGCGGCGTTGCCGTGCACCACATGCGTCCGTACGGTGTCCGCCGCGTGCTCACCGAGCACGTCGGCCAGTTCCTGCCTCATCTTCTGCCTGGTCTCGTCTTCGTCGACGTCCATGTCCACGGCGGGCGCCGACCAGCCGTACAGGCCCGGCAGCTCCCACACGGCGACCGCGTCCACCGCGCCGCCGAGGAGGCCCGCGTAGCGCACGGCCCAGCGCAGCGCCGCGTACGAGGACGGCGATCCGTCGACACCGACCACGACCTTCGGTCCGGAGACGTCCTTGTCCATCTGTTTCACCTCTCCCACGGCTCTCACGCCGCTCGGGCGGTTCGCGCCTTCGTCTCCACGCTGCGCGAGGCGCGGCAGTAGCACCAGACTCACGCCTCTGGGCGCACGACGCACGGAGCCGCGCTCAGCTTCGACGACGCGTCGTCCAGTCGGGCTCGACGCGTTCCCATTCGCGGGTCCACAGGGCCGCGCGGCGGCGTGCGAAGCACCGTCCGACGGCCCACCGCGTACCGCACGCGCCGGCGGCGACCGCGAGCGCGGTCCCACAGCCCACCGCCACGCCGGCGGTCGCCGCGAGATCCCGCCCCTCCGGCGGAGCGGCGATGACGCCGCGAGCGTCCAGCCACACGGCCGCGGTGGCTCCCCGGTGGCTCCAGGGCCGCACCGGCGCCACTCCCGTGTGTGCGCCGTTGTGGTCGCTCCATCGCACGAGCGCGTGGAAGCCCGACTGCGCGCCGGGACGGTCGCTGTCCGACCGCGCGTCCGTCAGCAGGCGCGCGGTGACGGGATGCAGCCGGGCCAGCTGTGTCCGTCGTACATGCATGTGGTGGCTGTAAGTCGCCTGTCCGGCGCCCCACACCGCGGGCGGCAGGGCCAGCAGGGCGAGCGCCGTCAGGAAGACGCGAAGCCCGCGTTCCAGTCTGTCCACCGGCCGTTCAAGGGGGTTCCGGCCACCGTCACGCCCATGCGGAGCTCCCTGGCCGGGCGACCCGAAGGAGGGCTGGTGGCCGGGGAGTTCCGGTGTCGACATAGCACGGCCCTCCGCTCTTGATTCGTCGGTTCCGTACGTCTTTCACCGTCCCGCGCCGCAGATCAGCCCGGTAGGGCCCCACGGTCCTCGTGAGTGGCGTTCGGCCCCAGGAGACGGGTGGTCCGGGGCACCGTCCGGCGGGTGTGTCGGCGGCTGCCTCGACCCGTGCCTCTCGTTCTCAGCCGCACAGACTCCGCACGCGGATCGCTACGACGCGCCGCTGGCAGCCGACCACCGCAGTTGCCCCCCGGCCTCCGCACCGCGCTGCGCTGCGCCACCATACGGGCGTAGTTCTGGCCGCCGTGGCAGATCGTCCCTTCGGTGTCGGCCCCTGGAAAAGCCGCTCCGGTGGGCTCGGTGGCCGGCCGTGCACAGCGGGTACCGACGCGACGGCCCGGCTCGCCCGCCGCCACTCCGGCGAGCCGTCGCCCGTCGGGAACGCGCCCCCGTCCTCGTCTCAGCCGCGCGATGGCCCCGGACCTGAGCCGTCCGGCCAGGCGCGAAGGCCGTTCGACCCAGTGTGGCCGGCGCGGCCGGGACGGAGGCTCGAAGAAGACCCGAGGGAAGGAGGGTCCGGCATGCCGTGGGAGACCATCCAGAAGGACACCCCTCCTCCGATCGCCCCCAATCTGGGCGACTACGACAAGGAGTGCGCGGGCTTCTCGTGGTCCGACGCACGGGCCGGACTGCAGGGACTGCCGGGCGAGCGCGGACTGAACATCGCGCACGAGGCCGTGGACCGGCACGCGGCATCGGCCCGCGCGACGGCGGTCGCGCTGCGGTGTGTCGGGCGGAGCGGCTCGGTCACGTCGGTGACGTACGAGGAGCTGGCCCGTTCCACGGCACGGTTCGCCAACGTGCTCCGTGGCCTCGGGATCGGTCATGGCGACCGGGTGGTGACGCTGCTGGGCCGGTGTCCGGAGCTGTACACCGTGGTCCTGGGCACTCTGAAGAACACCAGCGTCCTGTGCCCGCTGTTCTCCGCCTTCGGACCTGATCCGGTCTTCCAGCGTGTCACTTTGAGCGACGCGCAGGTCATGGTCACCACGGCTGATCTGTACCTCAAGAAGGTCGCCGGGCGACGAGGCGCACTCGCCGGTCTGCGCCACGTGCTGATCGTCGGCGAGGGCGCGGACGAGCTGCCCGGCACCGTGTCGTTCACCGCGCTGATGGCCGACGCGGCCGACACCTTCGCCATTGCGCCGACCTCGCCGCACGACATGGCCCTGCTGCACTTCACGAGCGGCACGACAGGCATCCCCAAGGGCGCGGTGCACGTGCACGAGGCCGCCGTGGCGCTCTACACGTCCGCGCTGTACGCCCTCGACCTCCACCAGGACGACGTGTTCTGGTGCACCGCCGATCCGGGCTGGGTCACCGGCATGTCCTACGGGATCGTCGCGCCGCTCATGCACGGCGTGACGGTCGTGGTGGACGAGGGTGACTACGACGCCCGGCGCTGGTACCGGATCCTCGCCGAACAGCGGGTGAGCGTCTGGTACACGGCGCCGACGGCTCTGCGCATGCTGATGCGGACGACACCGCGGACCGGGCCGTACGACCTGCCCCGCTCCTTCGACCTGAGCGCACTGCGGTTCATCGCGTCGGTCGGTGAGCCGCTCAATCCGGAGGCCGTGGTGTGGGGCCGGGACGTGCTCGGGCTTCCCGTGCACGACAACTGGTGGCAGACCGAGACCGGCACCATCATGATCGCCAACTTCGCCGCCTGCGAGATCCGCCCCGGCTCGATGGGCCGGCCGCTGCCCGGTGTCGAAGCGGCGGTGCTGCGGCGCGGGGAGGACGGCCGGGCCCAGGTCGCCGGCGGTCGGGTCACCGTGCTGGAGGAGCCCGGTGCGGAGGGTGAGCTGGCGCTCCGGCCCGGCTGGCCGTCCATGTTCCGCGGCTACCTCCACGACGAGCCACGTTCGGCAGCGGCCTTCGCGGACGGCTGGTACCTCACCGGCGACCTGGTGCGGCGCGACGCTGACGGCTGGTACTGGTTCGTCGGGCGCGCCGACGACGTCATCAAGTCGGCGGGACACCTCATCGGGCCGTTCGAGGTCGAGAGTGCCCTGATCGAGCATCCGGCGGTCGCCGAGTCCGGGGTCATCGGCCGGCCCGATCCGGTCGCCGGGAACATCGTCAAGGCGTTCGTCACGCTGCGGCCGGGCTTCGAGGCCACCCCCGAGACCAGGCGGGAACTGCTGGCTTTCGCACGGCGTCGGCTGGGGCCTGCCGTGGCACCCCGTGAGATCGACTTCGACCGGCATCTGCCGCACACCCGCAGCGGCAAGGTCATGCGTCGCCTGCTGCGGGCCCGTGAACTCGGTCTGCCCGAGGGCGACATCTCCACTCTGGAGGACTCCGCCCCAGAGGTCTCCTCGGCGCGGAGGACGGAGCAGTCCGCATGAGCACCACCCGCGCCCCGCGGACATCGCGGCCCGCCACCCGGCCGAACCGCCAAGCCGCGCACCGTCTGGCCCTGCTGGAGTCGATGCTGCGCGTCCGGCGGTTCGAGGAACGCTGCGTGGAGCTGTACAGCGCCGCCCGCATCCGGGGCTTCATGCACCTGTACATCGGCGAGGAGGCCGTCGCCGTCGGCGTCAACGAGGCCCTCACGGACGACGACGCGGTCGTGTCGACGTACCGCGAACACGGGCACGCGCTCGCCCGCGGTGTTCCCGCCGAGGCGATCATGGCGGAGATGTTCGGCAAGGTCACCGGGTGCAGCCGGGGCCGTGGCGGCTCCATGCACCTCTTCGATGCCGGCCGTCGCTTCTACGGCGGCAACGCGATCGTCGGCGGCGGGCTGCCGCTCGCGGCCGGCCTCGCGCTCGCCGACCGCATGGCCGACCGCAACCGCCCCACCTGCTGTTTCTTCGGCGACGGCGCCTTCGCCGAGGGTGAGTTCCACGAGACGGCCAACCTGGCCGCGCTCTGGGGACTGCCCCTGCTGCTCGTCTGCGAGAACAACCTGTACGCGATGGGTACGGCTCTGGCCCGGCACCAGGCTCAGACCGACCTCGCGCTGCGTGCCGCCGGGTACGGCATGGTCTCCTGGGCCGTCGACGGCATGGACGTACTCGCCGTCGAGGCCGCCGCCCGCCGGGCCGCCGAAGGGGTACGTGCCGGTGGCGGGCCGCACTTCCTGGAGATGCGCACGTACCGGTTCCGCGCCCATTCCATGTACGACTCCGACCGTTACCGCGACAAGGGAGAGATCGAGCACTGGAAGGAGCGGGACCCGGTCGAGGGGCTCGCCCTGCGGCTGCGGGAGGCCAGGGAGCTGACCGACAGAGCCCGCACGGCTTTGGAGGACCGCTTGGCCGCCGAGATCGACGCTGCCGTCGAAGCCGCAGAGCAGGCTGCGGAAGAGCCCGTCGGGGATCTGCTGAAGTACGTCACCAGCCCGGTGGAGGCGAGCCCGCCATGACCGCGACCCACACTCGTTCCGCCGGGCCGCCGGCCCCCTCCGAGCGGAAGACGACGTACCGGGAGGCGATGCGCGAGGCCCTTCGTGAGGCCCTGCGCACCGACGAGCGGGTGTTTCTGATGGGTGAGGATGTGGGCCGGTACGGCGGCTGCTTCGGCGTCAGCCTCGGTCTGCTGGAGGAGTTCGGGCCCGAACGGATCCGGGACGCCCCGCTGTCGGAATCCGCGTTCGTCGGCGCCGGCATCGGTGCGGCCCTGGCGGGCATGCGGCCGATCGTCGAGATCATGACGGTCAACTTCAGCCTGCTGGCCCTGGACCAGATCCTCAACAACGCGGCCACCCTCCTGCACATGTCGGGCGGCCAACTGCCCGTACCGATCGTGATCCGCATGACCACCGGAGCGGGACGCCAGCTCGCGGCTCAGCATTCGCACAGTCTGGAGGGCTGGTACGCGCACATCCCGGGCCTGCGGGTCCTGGCCCCGGCGACCCTCACCGACGCCCGTTACATGCTGGCGCCCGCGCTCGCCGACCCCGACCCCGTACTGATCTTCGAGCACGGCAGCCTGTACAACGCGTCCGGCGAGCTGCCGGCCGTCGCCGGGCCGGTCGACATCGACCACGCGGCCGTCCGCCGCCCCGGCACGGACGTCTCCCTGATCACCTACGGCGGCTCTCTCCCCAAGACGCTGGCCGCCGCCGACGACCTCGCGAGCGACGGCATCAGCGCCGAGGTCGTCGATCTGCGCACCCTTCGTCCCCTGGACGACACCACTATCGGCGGCTCGGTCGTGCGTACGCATCGCGCGGTCGTCGTGGACGAGGGCTGGCGCACCGGCAGTCTCGCCGCGGAGATCTCCGCGCGCCTCACCGAACGGCACTTCTACGACCTCGACGCCCCTGTCGAGCGGGTGTGCAGCGCCGAGGTGCCCATACCGTACGCACGCAGGCTGGAGGAGGCCGCGCTGCCCCAGGCCGCCGGAATCGTGGCTGCCGCACGCCGGGCAGTCGGCGAGCCCGTGCCGGCCGGAGCCGATGCGGCGGTCCCGCAGCCGGTCACCGGGAGGGCGGGCTGAGATGGCCGAGTTCACGATGCCCTCGCTGGGAGCGGACATGGACCAGGGTGTACTCCAGGAGTGGCTCGTGGGCCCAGGGGACCGTGTACACAAGGGCGATGTCGTGGCCGTCGTGGAGACCGACAAGGCGGCCATCGAGGTCGAGTGCTTCGAGTCGGGCACCGTGGGACGGCTGCTCGTGTCACCGGGGACCCGGGTACCCGTGGGCGCGCCGCTGGCGGTGATCGAGGGCCGGAGGACGAACGGCACGCCCACACGCACGAAGGCCGGTCAGAAACCGGCCGAGCGGCACGAACGCCCGAATCGTCGGGGGAAGGCGGTCGGAGGACCCGAGTCCGTCCCGGAGACGATACGCGCGGAAGCGAAGAGGACGCCGGACGGGCCGCGGGTACACGCGTCAGCCCGTCCCGGCGACTCCCCGATGAATGTCCCGGCCGCGACCGACGCGGCGCTCGGGGTCGGACCGCTCGTGCGGCACCTCGCGGTGCTGCGGGACGTCGACCTGACGGCGCTGCACGGCACCGGGCGAGGAGGACGGATCACGCGCGCCGATGTGGAGAACGCCCGGCCGGAACCGGCCCCCAGGGTGCGGGCCACTCCCTACGCCCGGCGGCTCGCCCTCGACCTGGGCATCGACCTGACGGCGGTACGCGGAACGGGGGACGGCGGAGCCGTGCGGGCGGCGGACGTGCGCGCGGCTGTTCCGGCGCGCTCCGGGCCGCATGGACTCGGGCATCCTGCTCCACGGCGACGGGACGTGGAAGCACGCTCCCGCGTGGCAGGAGCGAGCGACAGCCGGACGGATCAACGTACGGACGCCATGCGCCGTGCCGTCGCCGACCTGGTGAGCCGCTCTGTGCGGGAGATCCCGCACTACTACCTGTCCACCACCATCGACCTCATGGTGGCCGTGGACTGGCTGCGCCGGCTCAACCGTGGCCGTCCGCCCACGGACCGCCTTGTGCCGGCCGCTCTGCTGCTGAAGGCCGCCGCCATGGCGGCGAGGGAGGTACCGAGTCTCAACGGCTACTGGCAGAACGGCGGATTCGTCCCCGGCCCGGCGATCAACCTGGGCGTCGCCGTGTCGCTCCGACAGGGCGGACTGCTCGCGCCCGTGATCGCCCACACGGACGCCATGTCGCCCGACGCTCTCATGGCCCGTCTCAAGGACCTGGTGCAGCGGGCGCGCCGAGGACGGCTGCGCGGCAGCGAGCTGTCCGGCGCCACGCTGACCGTCACCAACCTGGGCGATCAGGGCGTGGAGACCGTGTTCGGCGTCATCCATCCGCCCCAGGTGGCCCTGGTCGGCTTCGGCACGGTCGTCGAACGGCCCTGGGCTGCCGACGGCATGCTCGGCGTGCGTCCCGTGGTGACCGCGACCCTGGCCGCCGACCACCGCGCCACGGACGGCGCCGTCGGCGCCCGTTACCTCACGGCGGTCGACCGGCTGCTGCAGAAACCGGAGGAGTTGTGAGTGGGATGAAGCCCTTGGACGATGCGGAAGCTCTGTCCGTGATCAAGGAGTCGATCACGGTGATCGTCCCCGATGCGGACTTCGCTCGGGTCGAGCCGGACGACAGGTTCCGTGACGTACTCGAACTCGATTCGCTCGATTTCCTCAGCCTGGTGGAGCAGTTGCACGAACGCACGGGGGTCCGGATCGACGAAGAGGACTACCCGGAGCTGACCACGCTGTCCGACGCCACGCGGTTCCTGGTCGGCAGATCGAAGGCGAGCGCCGACCCGGCGACGTGAGGGGGCGCGGAGGGAGCCGTATCGAAGAGGAGGACTGGCCATGTCACTGCCCCAGGTCGCCGGCACCGTGAAATCCGAGAGCATTTTCGACCGCCAGGCGGAGTGGGACGCACTCGTCGCCTCCGTCGTCTTCGACGCGCAGGGGATGACAGAGGCCGAATCGCCGAGCCGCCTCAGCGATGTGCACGCCCGGTTCACCGGAGCTCTCCCGCTGCGCACGTGGCACGGCTGGGATGATGCCGTCGACGCCCCGTGGGCGCTGGGTGGCACGCGAAGCGTGCCGGTCGTCCGCGACGACTCCCCCGAACTCGTACGGCGGAGCCCGTCGTTGCCCTCCGTCCTGCACCGCGCCTGTCGGCGAAGGCATGAAGCGGGTCTGCCCCACCGCGCACGCCTGCTGCTGAGCGGCAGTTGCCTGCCCATGACGCGGTGTCTGTTCAGCGCGTTCTCACCATCGCTCGGACTGGCCGGTCTCCATCTCCCGGTCCGCACTTTCGACTTCGGGCAGGCGGCACGGTTCCGGGGCGTCCGTGTCCCTGCCGTCGCCTCCGGCTGCGCACCCCGGGGCCAGGTCGCCGACTGCCTCGGCACCCCGCTGACGGACACCGCTCGCTCGTTGGCACTGCTGCGGGACGTGGGCCTGCCGCACGGCGAGCCTGACGCGTTCCGGCCCAGCCTGATCCGGCTGCGGGTCTGCGAGCCACTGCTCACCTTCGAGCACGCGGCAGTACGCCCGCACCGGGCCGAGTGGGACCAGCGGGCCACGGCGGACGTCTGGAAGACGATCCGCCACCTGCGACGGATCCGCCGCCACCTGCTCTCCTTGCTCGCCGACCGCGGTGAGGACGTGACGCACGCCGTGCTGTACGGAGTTCGGTAAGGGGGCGCGGGGCGCCTTGAGGCAGCCACGATCGCGGACCAATCGGCCCCTCACAGGTGACGAGCCGTCGCACGGTCAGGTTCCCGCGGCTCGGAGGACCGCCGTGACACGGGGTGCCGTAGCCGGGCCGGGGTGGCTCTGGTGGCTGTGCACCGGGCTCATCCTGGTGGCCGCGGGTTTGGTCGCGCTCTCCCGGCGTCACGAGCTGGTGGAGGCGTACCACCTGATCACCCGGGTACGCCTGCCGGGCGTGGTGGTCGCCGCGGTGTTCGAAGCGATGTCCGTCCTGTGCTTCGCCGCCGTGCCCCGCTGGCTGCTGCGGACGGGAGGCTCGCAGTGGAGCATGGGCAGGACGGCGTGCACCACGATGGCCGGCAATGCGGTGGCTGGCGCGCTGCCGGGTGGTGCGGCGTTCTCGGCCGCCTGGATGTTCCGGTACTTGTCCCGCCGAGGCGCCGGACAGGCGCTCGCGGCGGCCGTCATGGTGACCGCGGGCGCGTTGTCGGCCCTGAGCCTGTTCCTGTTGCTGGTGACGGGTGTGCTCGTGGCAGGTCCGAGCGGTCCCGACGCTTTCGTCCGGCCCGTGGTCGGTGCGCTGATGGTGGCTCTTGCGGGCGGGCTGGTGATCCTCGGTCTGTACCGCTTCACCGGATTCCGCCGTGTGCTGAGACGTGTTTGGGCCCGCACGGGTCGGCAGTCCAGGCGAGTGGTGAACGCCGAGGACGCCCTGATCCAGCTGGCGGAACAAGTCCGGGAGGTGCAGCCCCGGTTGCTTCCCTGGCTGCGGCCGTTCGCCTTCGCCGTTCTCAACTGGATGCTCGACGCAGCATGCCTGGCCACCGGAATGTGGGCGCTGGGCGTCGACGTACCCTGGCACGGACTGCTCTTCGTCTACGCACTGACACAGATCGCGAGCACCTTGCGCCTGACCCCTGGAAACCTGGTCATCGCCGAAGTGACTCTGTCGGCATTGCTCGTCGTGTACGGCATGCAGCCCGGACAGGCGATCGCCGTCACGTTCTTCTACCGCGTCGTCAGCTTCTGGGCCCTGCAGCCCATCGGCTGGGCCTGCTTGATCGGCCTCACGTTTGAATCTGCCCTTGAGAGCCGGAAGGGCAGGCCGCGGGCGCGGTGGCTTCGCTGAGGGTCTGCTGGGTTCGCTCGCCGCGCAGAACGACTTTCAGGGCTCCCGAGACGGTACCGCCCGCGAAGACCTCGTAGGCGTCTTCCATGCGGTCGAGCCCGAAGGTGTGGGTGACCAGCCCAGAGACGGGCAGGCGTCCGCACCCCATGAGTTCCAGCAGCCACGGAGTGGACGACGTGTCCACCTGACCCGTGCTGATCGTCACGTTCTTGCGCCACAGGGATTCGAGATGCAGCGTCGCCGGTCCGCTGTGCGCACCGATGTTGGCGATGTGCCCTCCCGCGCGGACGGCACGGGTGCAGAGCACGAAGCCCTCCGGATCGCCCGAGGCCTCGATGGCCACGTCGGCGCCCGGCCCCTCGGCCAGCTCGGCGATCATTGTCCCCGGGGATTCGGCGGCCTCGGCTCCCACACGGAGCGCGGTCTCCAGCCGGGCTCGGGCCAGATCCACGACGATGATGCGGCGGGGCGAGTACAGGCGCGCAACGATCGCCGTGGCAAGACCGACAGGTCCCGCACCCACCACGACGACGGTGTCTCCGGGGCACACGTGTCCGTTGCGCACTCCGACTTCGTAGGCGGTCGGGAGCAACTCGGCGAGCAGCACCGCGTCGTTGAGCGACAGAGCGGAGGGGCGTCGGGTGGTGGAGTGGTCCGCGAAGGGTACCCGCACGTATTCGGCCTGGGCCCCGTCGATCAGGCTCCCCAGAATCCATCCGCCGCCCCCTCGGCACTGTCCGAACCTCGCATCACGGCACTCCGGGCAGCGGTCGCACGAAGAGACGGACGACACGATCACCTGGTCCCCGGGGCGCAGACGCCGCACTTCGTCACCGACCTCGACGACCTCACCGACGGCCTCGTGGCCGAGGACGGCCCCCGGCTTCACCTCCGGCAGCTCTCCCCGCAGGATGCGCAGATCGCTGCCGCAGATGGTCGTGGCATCGACACGTACGACGGCGTCGGTAGCCTCCTCGATCCCGGGGTCCGGGACCGTGTCCCAGGAAATCTGTGCCGGTCCGTGATAGACGAGCGCTCGCACGGTACTCACTTCCTCGCCCCCCACCTTCACGGTCACCCCCGCACGGAGACCGGGCAAGCCGCCGAGTCGGCGTAGGTCGGTCTTTCGGACATGCCCTCGATGCGCGCGGGTGGGCTCGCTGCATGGCGGCGGTCTCCGTCCCGTACGAAGCTGGAAACGACCGCGCACAGGTCCGACGAGCACGTAGGACCGAGCGCCGGTCCGGGCCTCGTCTGCGTCCCGGGCGCGTTGCGGTCTCTCCCTCGGGGATGGTCCTGCTCCCGCCGCGGCGCACAG
Organism: Streptomyces sp. HUAS MG56; assembly: GCF_058673395.1. Lineage (NCBI taxonomy): Bacteria > Bacillati > Actinomycetota > Actinomycetes > Kitasatosporales > Streptomycetaceae > Streptomyces > Streptomyces sp. HUAS MG56. Next base: position 244,284 of record NZ_CM178722.1, read on the forward strand.
GGATCTGTGGCGGAGGAGCCGGAGGACTGAATCCCGGGCGAAGCGGTCGGCTGGGCCGCTGACGAGGCGGTCCGGCACGGCGTGCCGCTCCACCTCCTGCACGCGGCAGGCGGGGCGCGTGACGCGTCCCAGGTGATCAGCGCCGCCACTGCACGTGCCGAGGAGAGATCACCCACGGTACGGCTGTCCAGCGAGGTGTCGTACGAGGACGCGGCCACGGCGCTGGTCGACGTCGGGCGCAACGCCTTCGCGCTGGTGCTGGGATCCCGCGGGCTCGGGGACCTCACCGGCCTGCTCCTCGGCTCGGTGAGTCTCGCGGTCGCGGCACGGGCCGACTGTCCGGTCTTCGTGGTCCGCGGCACGGTCGAGCACCGCGAGGCCCGGTTCGGGAGCATCGTCGTGGGTGTCAAGGACGAGAAGACCAGCGGCACCGCCGTGCACGTCGCGTTCCGCGAGGCCCGGGCGCGGCGGTGCCGGCTCGTGGCGGTACACGCCTGGAGCGCACCGTCCGGCGCGTGTACGACGGCTCAGGCCCCGTCGTGGCCGCTGGAGGCCCACCGGCGCCCGCCCGCACAGGTCCTCGACGACGCGCTGCGCGGGCCGGCCGGACAGTACGCCGACACCCTGGTGAGCCGGCAGCTGATCGAGGGCCCGGCTCGCCGGGCCCTGCTGGACGCCGCGTCCGGGGCGGATCTCCTGATCGTGGGCGGCCGTCGTCGGCTCGGGCATCCCGGCCTGCAACTGGGCTTGATCAATCACGCCGTACTGCATCACGCGCCGTGTCCGGTCGTGGTCGTGCCCCAATTGTGACGGCCACGGGCAAGAAGCACCTGGCGCGCCGGCGCCTCGGGCAGGGCACGGCGCGCGGCGCGTACGGGTGAGTCTTCAGCTCTTCGAGGACGAGCATCCGGCGGACACGAAATGCCGGAGATCGGCGGCGAACCGGCGACAGGCCGGGCCATGGAGACCTCGTCCGGCTCCTCAGGTGTCACCGGCGGAACTCCGCGCGTCGTCCGTGCGACAGGCGATGTGGCCGCCGACAGAGACAACGCCGTCGACGCCGCGGCACAGCTGTTCGATGACGGGAATCAGGGTCTTGTACTCCACGGTGCCGCCGAGGGTGACCCGTCCGTCACGCACCTCGACCGACACCTCCCTTGGATCGAGTCCCATGGTCCGGCGCAGGAGATCGCCGGTGATCTCCTCACGGATGGCATCATCACGACGCAGGAAGATCCGCAGGAGATCACCCCGGCTGACGATGCCCAGGAGCCGGTCCGCCTCGTCGACCACGGGCAACCGTTTGACGTGCCGGGTCTCCATGAGACGCGCGGCCTCGACCACACTCCACTGCGCACGCGCGCACACCGCGGGAGCCGACATCAGCTCCTCCGCGCGGGAGCCCTCGGCCTTGGCCCGCTCCCACGCCTCCAGATTCGGCACGGGAGTCCTGCCCGACGGGTCTGCCTGATCGGCGCTCTTGCGCAACAGGTCGGCCTCGGACACCAACCCCACGGGGCGGTCCAGGTCGTCCACCACGGGCAGGGCGGAGACGTCGTTGTCCGCCAGGAGTCTGACGAGTTCCTTGAACGGCGTGTCGCGCCGGGCTCGGACGACGTCCCGGGACATGAGCTCCTCGACCGTTCGGTGGTGCATGGTGCCTCCCGGATACGGGCCGCCCGCCTCGCGGACACGGGGCTCGCGGCCCCCGTGCGACGGTGTGTCCCGCGTGGCAGGTTGGATACAGCACCATTCTGAGCAGAGGGCGGCGATCATGCGAGCTCACGTCGGCGACCAACTCGTCATCGACAGCACGAAGACCGGCGCCGCCAGGCGCGACGGCGAGATCGTCGGCCTCCACCACGAGGACGGAACACCCCCCTACGATGTGCGCTGGTCGGACACCGACGAGGTGACCCTCGTGTTCCCCGGGCCCGACGCACACATCCACCACCTTGAGTCCGCCGAGCCCCGGACCACGAGCGCGCCACAGCCGGACGCGGGTGAGGCGCGGGGCGCGTCCGCGGTTGCCCCGCCGACCGGGGCGGCAGGCCCCGGCGACATCGGCCGGCGCGTGGCCGTCGAGCGCCGCAGGCAGGGGCTCAGCCGGGAGGAGACAGCCGGCCGCGCCCGGATGTCCCCCGACTACCTCGCATACCTGGAGGAACGTCCCGCAGATCCGACCTTCGCGACTCTCATCAGGCTGGCCGACGCGCTGGGCACCTCCGTCGCCGCTCTGCGCGGCGGCGGCATGGATCTCCCACCAGGCCAGGGACACGCGCTCTTGCACCCTCGGCTGCGGGATCTCAGCCCGGAGGAATGCCGCACCCTGCTCTCGACGCACGGCGTGGGGCGCATCGCGGTGCCGGCATCCGACGGCCGTCCTGCCGTCGTCCCGGTCAACTACGAGATCGTCGACGACGCCATCGCCTTCCGGACCGCACCCGGCTCCCTGACCGCGGCGGCCGCAGGCAGGGAGGTGGCCTTCGAGGTCGACCATGTGGACGAGGACATGAGCCAGGGCTGGAGCGTACTCGCCGTCGGCCCCGCGAACGTCGTGACGGAACCCGAGGCCGTACGCAGGCTCACTCACCATGCCCACACCAGGCCGTGGGCGGGCGGCGAGCGCGAGATGTGGGTGTCCATCCGCCCCGCGACCCTCACGGGCCGTCGGATCACACCGGCCGATCAGTAGCCCACCCCCGGCCATGGGGCACCGGCCACGCCGGCCGCGCCGACAGCCGGTTGGCGTGTCGCAGGGGTGCGCGGACCGTGCGACGGTATTCACAGGTGGTCTCCCTGCAGCCCGACGGAGGAGGCGGTGGCGGCGATGGAACTCCCGCTGGTCGTGGGCGTCGACGGATCGGACTCCAGTCTGCTGGCCGTCGACTGGGCGGTGGACGAGGCGGCACGCCATGGGCTGCCGCTGCGTCTGGTCCACGCCTCCTTGTGGGAGCGCTACGAGGCGGTCCGGCCCTCCTTCGGCACCGGCCGTCCCGCCGAGGAGGTCATGGCGCAGCACATCATCGCTTCCTGCCTGGACCGTGCCCGGCTCCGCGACCCCGAGGTCAAGGTGTCGGGCGAGGTCTTGGCCGATGACGCCGTCGCGGTGCTGCTGCGGGCGGGCCCCGAGGCGTCCGCCGTGATCACCGGCGTACGTGGGCGCGGCCAGATCGCCGGAATGCTGCTGGGTTCGGTCAGCCTCGCGGTCGCGGCCCGCGCCGTGTGCCCGGTCGTCGTGGTCCGTGGCGCGGAGCGCAACCGCGAGGGGCTCCTCGGCCGGGTCGTGGTGGGGGTCGGGGACCCGACAGGCAGCGCGGGTGCCGTGCGGTTCGCCGTCCGCGAGGCCGCGGCACGCCGCTGTGGCCTGACCGCCGTACGGTCCTGGCGCACCCCTGCCGCCGAGCCCGTGGACCACATGCTGATCGCCGACGACGCCGCACGGCTGCGCGAGGAGCGGGCCTCGGCCGGCCTTGAGGAGGCATTGCACGCGGCCGTACGGGAAGACTCTCAGGTCGTCATCCGTCGCCAGGCGGTCGAGGGCCCAGCCCACCGTGTGCTGCTGGACGCGACAGCCGAGGCCGACCTCATCGTCGTCGGCGCAGTTCGCCGACACGGTCGCTTCGGTCTGCAGCTCGGCAGAGTCGCCCACACCCTGCTTCACCACTCGCAGTGCCCGGTCGCCATCGTGCCCCAGCCGGTCTGAGGCCGACCGCGCGAGGCTGAACCTCCACGTCCTCTCCGGAGGAGAGGGAAGGGTGGCGGATGTCAGAGTCGGAGTGGACATGGGAGTGGACGGGCTACAACCCCTCCGGCGAACAACTGCGCGAATCGCTCTGCACGCTCGGCAACGGTTACTTCGCCACACGAGGCGCGCTGCCCGAGTGCCGGGCGGGCCTGGTGCACTACCCGGGAACGTATGCGGCCGGGTGCTACAACCGCCTGGAGTCGACCGTCGCGGGACGGCACGTGGTGAGCGAGGATCTGGTCAACCTCCCCAACTGGCTGCTCCTGCGATTCCGGCTACGCCGTGCCGAGGAGGACTGGGGCCCATGGCTCTCCCCCCACACGCACGCCCTGCTGGACCACCGCCACACCCTGGATCTGCGCCGCGCCACGCTCACCCGGGCCTCCCGTCACCGCACCGACGGGACGGGCGTGCTCGGCGTCGAGCAGATCCGCCTGGTGCACATGCTGGATCCCCACCTGGCCGCGCTGCGGACGCTCTTCACCGCTGAGAACTGGTCGGGAGAGATCGAGATCGAGAGCTGCCTCGACGGGGAAGTGATCAACGGCAACGTGCACCGCTACCGCACCCTCGACCGCCGCCATGTGACTCATGTGCGGACCGGCACACATGAGCCACAGACGGTCTGGCTCAGCTGCCGCACCAGCACATCCGACATCGCCGTCGCCCTGGCCGCGCGGACGAGGGTGGTCACCGACGGGGTTCCGACCTCCTCGGAGCTTCGTCCGGCTCGTCGCCGTGCCGTCCACCGCTTGGTCGTCCCGATCTCGCCGGACCGCCCGGTCGCCATGGAGAAGATCGTGGCACTGCACACCTCGCGGGACACGGCGATCAGTGACCCACTCGGCGAGGCGATCGACCGCGTGACCACGGCGGGGGACTTCCCGGCCCTGCTGGAGTCCCACACCGCCGCGTGGGAACGTCTGTAGCGGCGCACGGACATGCAGGTGCCCGGCGAGGCCGGCCGCATCCTGCGCTTCCACCTCTTCCACGTCCTGCAGACACTCTCACCGCACACCGCGGACCTGGACGTGGGAGTGCCCGCACGAGGGCTGCACGGCGAGGCGTACCGGGGTCACGTCTTCTGGGACGAGCTCTTCGTCCTGCCGTATCTCAGTCTCCACTTCCCGGACGTCTCCCGGGCGCTGCTCAATTACCGCTACCGGCGCCTCCCGCGTGCTCACAGAGCGGCGAGAGCAAACGGCCGGACCGGGGCCATGTATCCGTGGCAGAGCGGCAGCGACGGCCGCGAGGAGTCCCAGGAGTGGCATCTCAATCCCGCCTCGGGCCGCTGGCTGCCGGATCACTCCCGCCTCCAGCACCACGTGGGCTCGGCGATCGCCTACAACGTGTGGCAGTACTGCGAAGCCACCGGCGACACGGAGTACCTGCACACCAGGGGCGCGGAGATGCTGCTCCAGATCTCCCGCTTCTGGGCGGACCTCGCCGACTTCGACCCCGGCCTCGGCCGCTACCGGATCCGCGGTGTGGTGGGTCCCGACGAATACCACGACAGCTACCCCGGCGGCGAACAGCCCGGGCTGGACGACAACGCGTACACGAACGTCACCGCCGCCTGGGTCCTTGCCCGCACCCTGGAACTCCTGCGGCGCCTTCCTGTCTGGCGCCGCGAAGAACTCCTCCGACGAACCGGCCTGGACGCCGATGAACTGCCCGAGTGGGAGGAGGTCTCCCGCCGCTTGCGGGTCCCCTTCCACCAGGGCGTCATCAGCCAGTTCGCGGGCTACGACGACCTGACCGAACTCGACTGGGACACCTACCGAAAGCGCTACGGCACCATCCGCCGCCTGGACCGGATCCTTGAGGCCGAGGGCGACACGGTGAACCGCTACAAGGCATCCAAGCAGGCCGATGTCCTGATGCTCGGCTACCTGTTCTCCCCCGCCGAGCTGCGGGCTCTGTTCCGGCGTCTCGGGTACGGCCTGGACGACGACGTGTGGCGCAGGACCGTGGACTACTACCTGCGGCGTACCAGCCACGGCTCCACCCTCAGCGAGCTCGTGCACGGCCTGGTCCTCGCCAGAGCCAGACGCGCGGACGCATGGCAGTACGTTCATGAGGCTCTGGAGGCCGATATCGCCGACATCCAGGGCGGCACGACCGGCGAGGGCATCCACCTGGGGGCCATGGCCGGAACACTCGACCTCGTCCAGCGCGGACTGACGGGACTGGAGACACGCGAGGACGCCCTGTGGCTGGACCCGGTCCCTCTTCCGGCGCTCTCCGAGTACGGCTTCACACTGCGCTATCGCGGTCACTGGGGCGTCGGCGTACGACGCCGGAGCGGACATCTGGAAATCGCCGTACCCGATTCGGAGGAGTCACCGATACGCGTCGTGCTGGCCGACCGCGCGGTGACCATCGCCCCAGGAGAGACGTGCACGCTCGTCCTACCGGAGACCTGACACGACGGCGAGCGTCCCGTCTGCCCCCTGACGGGCCCAACGGACCTGTTCCTTGGCCCTGTCGGCCCAAGACGGGCGCCACGGGGCGGGGGACAGTCAGAGACGGTCAGGAAAGCCCGAGCGCGCCCGATGGTCCCGCCTCTGGCGCGTCGAGGAAGTGAGCGGTCGTGATGTTCTGGTATGACCACGATCCCGGCTGGTGGGGATGGCTCGGTACGTCCATCGGCGTGATCGTCTTGTTGGCTCTGCTCATCACCTTGGGAGTCCTCCTTCACCGCTCCCTGGCACGGCTGAGGGGAGATCGACGCGGCGGGGTTTCAGTACCGCCCGGCACTTCCCGCAGAAGGCACCGGTGAGCACCTCGCCCCGGCGCGTACGCCCCCGCCTCGACGCCGTAAGCGACGCTTCGTCAGGTCTGTGCCCGACCCTGCAAGAGTCCGTCATTTCCGGTGACGGTCCTGGCCATGCAGATCGACGCAACGTTCAGGGACGCGCTCGTGTTTGACGGGATTGACGACGTAGATGTGGAAACGGTGACCGCCGCCTTCGGCACAGTCGACGTCACGGTCAGAGGTCGGGTATCTGGTGGCACATGTCCGGACTGCAGGGGTTCATCGGCCCGGGTGCACGACTCCTATCAGCGCAGGCTGAAGGATCTGCCGCTCGCTGGACAGAGCGTCGTGATCCATCTGACGGTCCGGCGTTTTCTGTGCGGCACGGCCGACTGCCCGCGCCGCACATTCGCCGAGCCGTTCGCGCAGCTGACTGACCCGTACGCGTGTTGCACCTCACGGCTCGGCCACATTTTGGAGCGCGTCGGGCTCGCGCTCGCCGGATGGGCCGGCGCCCGGCCGACCGCCCAACTGGGCTTCCGCGTTGGACGGACGACCTTGCTGCGCAGGGTCATGGCTCTGCCCGACCCGCAGCCCGGGACGCCACGTGTACTGGGCGTGGACGACTTCGCGACTCGTCGCGGGCAGACCTACTCCACCGTCTTGACCTGCTGGGAGACCCACCGTGTGGTCGACGTACTCCCGACGCGCGAGTCCGGGCCGTTGGCCGCGTGGCTGACCACCCACCCGGGCGTGGAGATCATCTGCCGGGACCGGGCGGGCGCCTATGCCGAGGGCGCGCGGCTCGGAGCGCCCACTGCGATCCAGGTCGCGGACAGGTTTCACTTGTGGCAGGGCATCGGCCGGGCCGTGGAGACCTGCGTCGCCGCCCACCGCGAGTGCCTGAATGCGCCAACTTCGCCTGAAAAAGCGGACATGCCCAGCCGACTAGACCCCTACAAGCCCTATCTGGAGCGGCGGTTCGCCGCAGGACATACGAACGTCACCCGCCTGCACCATGAACTGCCCACCAACCGTGCGACAGGTCACCGGCTGGCTCACGCGTCACCCCTTGAGCAAGGACGAGCGCGCCGCACTGAAGGACGTCCAGGCCCCGCTGTCCCGAACTGGATGCCGCCGCCGAACACGTCCGCGACTTCGGCGAGATTCTCACCCAGCGCCTCGGCGTCACGCTCCCCACCTGGATTGACGCCGTCGACGCCAGCAAACTGCCCGGCCTCACCAACTTCGCCCTCCACATGCTCCGCGATCTCGACGCGGTGACCGCCGGCCTCACCTTGCACTGGAACTCCGGAGGCACGGAAGGCGCCGTGAACCGCATCAGGAAGATCAAGCGGCAACTCTACGGCCGAGCCGGATTCGAACTACTCCGCAAGATGGTCCTGCTCCAATAGCACCCCGAAACGCTACCCAAGATCCGCGCAAGGACTTGAGTAGCAGGAACGCTGGCTGCGGCGGGTGTGCGGATCGAGGCCCAGGTAGGTGCCCAGCCGTGGCAGGATGGCCTCATGTCGATCCGAAAGGGCGATGCCGCGTAGGCGTCCCAAGGCCGTCCGCGCAGAGCAGTGCCGGCCACGATGGCAGTGTCCGGTCCTGAAGGTCCACGGTGTCTCCGCGCGGACTCGTGCAGCGATCCGCCGGGTCGAAGACCAGGAGATGTGGCCCAACGCGGTCGCTAACGCGCTCTCTCGTATCGAGTGGGTCTTCGAGCAGCCTGGCCGGTACCTGGATGCCTCCGCGTTCTGCTCGCCCGGGATAAACGATGCCCGTGATGACCTGGAGTGGGCGATGCGGCACCTTCCTTCGGGAGCCAAACGGGACTTGGGCCGACTGATCACGCGCATCGATGAGGAACTCGAGCGCCGTACTTTGCCTGAACCCAACTACATCGAGTTGGCGACGTTCGGCTGGTGGTGGACCAGAATGCGTGAACGCTGACGGGCCTCGACCTCGTGTGCCTCCCCTCCAATCGAACGCACCGTTACTCTCCGCGACCGCTCCCCAAGATCTGTGCCAGAACCCTTTCTCATCGACATTCACGATCCGAGTGATCACCGACTGACTCCGGAGCACGTCGACAAACGCTGTTCCTCCAGATCGACGAAGCCATGTGGGTTGACTCCGCCTACGCCGGCAAGCTCGTCGACTGGGCCAAGCAGCACCTCAACCTGACGATCAAGCCGGTCAGCCGTCCCAAGGACGCCTCCGGCTTCGTCGTGCTACCTCGTCGTTGGGTCGTCGAACGCAGTCTTGCGTCGATGATGCATGCGCGCTGACGCGCCCGGGACTGCGAACGGCTCGTCCAACACTCCAAGACGCTGATCACCTGGGCCGCCATCACCATCTGCTATTGCCTCGGCTGCTGGCACTCTGGGCCGGGCCGAGAGTTCTGTGCCCGTGAGGCGGGCCCGGGAACAGTGGCGGGGCAGGTGTTCAGCCGGGGTCGGTGGCACCGCCGTCGTTGAGTTCGGCAGCGTCGCTCCCCCATGCTCCGCGTGCAGCGCGGAGTAGCGCGCGGCTTCCCCCGGGACAGCGAGTTCGTCGAGCAACTCGCCGAGATGCGCACGAAAGACGCCGGAGGATTGCAGGGGTGGTGGGAACAAACCGCACGGGCCGAGGTCGGCTTCACAACTCACCTCACCCGTGGGGCTCCTCTCATGTCGCGGCCCGAGCACGCCCGCTCATATTCCCCCTCCACGAGCCGTAGGCAACCGTGAGGTTCAGCGCCCAGCATGGCGCGCCCCAAACTGCCAGCGCATCAAGGCGGGCGCGTTGCTCCCCCAGTATTCTTCCAGGTCGACCTTGCTGTTGCTGCCGTAGTTCTGTGGAGCGAGTGCGAAGCCCGTGAAGGCGCGGTTGGCCGGGGTGATGGTGTATGTCTCAGTCTCGCCGTCTTCGAAGATCCGCCATTGCTGCGACTGCCTGCCGGAGTCGCAGGTGCGCACCATGACATGGCCGTGGTTCCTCGCGTCGGTGTCCGGCAGGGTGAGACAGACCCGTTCGCCACTGTTGATGGTCTCGGTTTCGATGGTGTACTCGCCGTAGCCGAGGTGCCGCAGTCTCCAGACCGCGCCTGAACCGCCATTGTTCATGGGCAGCTGGTTCCAGACCTCGACGTCTTGGTTCGGGTTCTCGTTCTGGTTGTCAGTGCTGAGGTAGTAGCCGGATGAGGCGTTGGCGATCACCACGGCCTGATCAGCAGGCGGCGCGATCGGCGTAGCTGCCTGTGCGGCTGCAACCTGGCAGCACAGTGCGACCGCGGCGACGCTCGCCACAGCGACGGACTTAACCATTCTTTGCCCTCCCCCTCGCGGGATTCGGAGACAACCCACCGGAATGTTTCGATGGCTCTATGCATTCAATCCAATGCACAAAGCGACAAACCAGGGGTCTTGGAAGGTTCCGCTCAGACGAGTCACAGCGCTGGCCGCAAACCCATTACGGAAGCAATCCGCCGACCTCCGCACCACGGCGCACGCCCGCCCCTCGTTGAGACCTGGTGTGAAAGCCGATCCGGGATGGGCGCCAACCCGGGCCAGTGGACCGGCAGCTGTTGTACGCGTCACTGCGCGCACGACCAGCAGCGTGGAACGTGGGCGGTGATGGACGCGGCCAGGTTGATCCGTCCGCTGGAAGCCAGTCCGATGAGCGGCTCCACGTGCTCGGGTCCGGAGTCGTAGTGGCCGCGGATCTGATTGTTTTGGAAGCAGAAACCCATGCTGTCGCCGATGGCGATCGGCTCCGGGTGAGTCCGGCCAGCGTCAAGGCTCCCTCGGGACCGAGCGCGGCGGTGGCCTGCGCGCGGGCCGCGGGGACGCCGGCGAAGTCGAACGCATCCTGGATGCCTCGTCCGTCGCACGGGGCGGGTCTGAGGGCCCGCCTCAAGTTGTGAACACTGAACGCAGCAGCGCGAGCGAAGCAGCCGACCACCGGAGATCAGAGGGCGGCCTGGGCGGCCAGCAGTGTGCCCGCGCGGCCGGGTCCGGTGGGGCAGCACGCGGGCGGCGATGTTCGTGAAGCCGTGGCGCTTGAGGATGTCGGCCCATAAACGGCGGAGCCGGCTGCCGCGTGACGATCAATCCAGCACGACGAGATGCTGAGGGATACGGCCGTCGCGGACGCGAGAGACCAAGTCAGCGAGGTCTGCGGGATAGACCGTCTCCTTGGTGCGGCGCAGGTCGGTAACGGTCCACCAGCGGTATTCGCGGATGTTGTCGGGCTGCGTGGCATGGGCCGGGTCGATGGCGGCCGCGCTGACGCGGGCGAGGAAGTACTTCTCCACCTGGCGGACCTGGTGTCCGCCCACGAGGTGGTCCTTGCTGCGCTCGGCGAGTTGCACGCCCAGTTCGACCGCCTGCTCGTCGATCCCGAGTTCCTCGTGCAGCTCGCGGAGCGTCGCTGTGGTGTCGTCCTCCCCCGGCACCAGGGAGCCGCCCGGTGTGGCCCAGAAGCAGCCGTTCTCGTCATACCGCAGCAGCAAGACGCGGCTGTCGGGGTCGAGGAGGATGGCGCGGGCGGCTTCCCTCGGGGGCGGAGTGGAGGTCGTCATGCTCCCCAGCGTGGCAGTGCCAGAAGAGGGGTCAGGACCCTGGACGAGGTAGGGGCCGATACACGCCGCGTCCAGATCGCAGGCCTGGAACGTGGCGAGGGCGTCGGCGGGGGTTTCGACGATGGGCTCGCGGTCGTTGAAAGAGGTGTTCAGGACGACGGGCACGCCGGTGAGCTGGTGGAAGTGCTCGATCAGCGCTCCGTAGGCGGGTGCGGTGGCCGGATCGACGGTCTGGACGCGGGCGGTGCCGTCGACGTGGACGACTCCGACGACCTTGTCGGCGCAGTCGGGGCGTACGGCGGGGCGAGCAGTATGAACGGGCTGGGCACGTCAAGGTCGAACCATGCGCGGGCGTGGTCGGCGAGGACGCTCGGTGCGAATGGCCTGAACGGTTCGCGGTGTTTGATCCTTTCGTTGAGGGGCCTGGGAGCTGGCGGTGGTGCGGGGGGCGGCGAGGATGCTGCGGGCGCCCAGGGCCCGGGGTCCGAGTTCGCTGCCGCCCTGGAGCCTGCCGATGATTTTCCCGTCGGCGATCATCTGGGCGGCCGTGCGGGCGATGTCGCTCTCCCGTCGCCACGTGAACGGGGTGCGGCGGCGTTCGACCAGGCCGGAGCGGGGATCGCGGCGCAGGGCCTGCTCGATCTCCTGATCGATGTACCCGCGGCCGAAGCAGTCGCTGGTCAGGGGCCGCCGGGGCAGGGTGCCGGTGAGTCGGTGCCAGGCGTACAGGGCGGAGCCGAGGGCCTGGCCGCGGTCACTGGCGGCGGGTGGGGCGAAGTAGCCGGTGACCGTGTCCAGGCGGCGGATCTTGTCGGTGGCGACGCAGTTGGGGGCCACCCCGTCGGCGACGCACAGGTTGGCCAGGTCGGTCTGGGCCATGGCCCGCTCGGCGAGGGCGCACAGGGCGCGCTCGGTCTCGGCCTGGACGTACGCGGCCGCGTTGGTGCCGAGTTCGTGTGCGCCGCGGCTGTCGGGCGGGCCGAAGTCAAAGCCGGTCCGCCTCGCGAGGTCGGCGACGCCGGGCGCGTGGGTGCGGGTGAGCCGTCCGTGGACCTGGGTGTCGACGACGTCGAAGAGCGGGGCGAGGTAGAGGCCCGGGTCTCCGTACGAAGCGAGCGCCATGGTCTTGCCGGCTTCCAGTTCGTGCCGGCCGAGCCAGTTGGTGAAGGCTTCGTACGTCGCGCCGATCCCGCCGGCCCTGGGCCGGGTGGGCCGGTTGCCGCCGAGGCGTTCGATCCCGTTGGGGGTGGCGGCGTAGTAGGTCTCGGTGTCGTTGTTGTTGCCGCCACCGTCGACGACCAGCGCGGTCGCCTCTTCGTACGGGCTGAGGCAGTAGGCGGTGTAGGCGTGGCTTGAGGTGGTGGTCGACCGGGACGATCCTGCCCGGGTCGATGCCGAGGTGGGTCAGGCCGGTCTCGGTGCGGGTGGGCGGGGTGCGGCCGATGCCGCTGACGGCGACCCGGTCGACGTCGGCGAGGGTGAGGCCGGCCCCGCGCAGGCAGTACAGCAGGGAGGCTTCCCAGCCGGGGCTGGTGCGGCCGATACACCGTGCCGCGGGCCGACCCTCCTGCCCGCCGGCTCTCCCCCTCCGCCAGCGTGCCGAGACCAGACGCACGGACTTCCCCTGCGCGAACCAGGCGCTCTTCCAAGGAGGTTGGCAGGCGCTCAGCCTCTTCGCCAGCTCGGCGTTCCCCGGCGGCGCCGACATCACCATCTGCGCACAGCGTCCCTTACGCGGGCGCCACGGCCCACCGCGCCGAACGATCCCCGCCCCACCTCGTCGGAGACGGACAGTCCGCCAGCCGGCCACCCACGCCTCCGGACCGGGACAGCGCTGGCCTGCCGGTCCCGCCGACTCTCCCCCTGCGCCGAGCGGCCCGCTGCCGCAAAAAAGAATGGCGCCGCTAATCAACACATCGGCACCGACGCCGGCGGGACCGCAGTCACCCCCTGAGCCGGTCTCTGCCACCGCCGGTGCGCGCCGACCGTCCTGGATGATCAACCCGCGCGGGCCAAGCTGTCCCGCCGATCCCGCCGCCCGCTCCGGGCGAGGGCGGGCGGCGCTCGTCACTGCGCCGGTGGATATGCACCGCGCTGCGCTCCGACTCCTCATCCGGGGAAGGACCGTGATCACGAAAGGCAGCACCAGCTCCCACGTCAGGGTCACTATGACTTGGCAGAGGAGCGGTCCTGGCGCTGCGGAACGCCCGGAGTGATTCGGTGGATGATATGCGTACGGTGAGCGCCGGCAGCGGGGGTGCGTCTGGGCTGCTCGCCGCTGTCACGCAGGTCCTCAGACCGGACGGACAGGTCGTCGGAGCTGGATTCCTGGTCGCGGACGACATCGTCGTCACCTGCGCGCACGTCACGCTCGAGGCCGGAGCCGGACCGGGTGACACGGTGCAGCTCGCCTTCTCCCATGCGACCGGCGCCCCACAGGTCGAGGGGGCGGTGCAGGCGGAGGCGTGGCGCGCGCCGGAGGACGACGACGTGGCCGTGGTCCGGTTGAACGGCAGCGTCGAGGGCGTGACGGCGTTGCGGTTGGGTTCGGCGGCGGGCTGCCGGGGTCATGCGGTCCGTTCGTTCGGGTTTCCCGCCCAGGCCCCGGCGGGAGGCCACTTCGGTTTCGGCGTGGCCGGGGACCTGCTCCCGGCCACCGACGGCAGGGGGGGTGCATCTCCAGCTGACCGCCGCGAACGACCTGACCACCGGGTTCAGTGGTGCCCCGGTCGTGGACGAGGTAACCGGTCTGGTCATCGGCATGGTCACCGAGATCACCGCCCCCGACGAGCACGAGCGGGGACAGGACATCGCCTACGTCACGCCCACACAGACGCTTCGGGAGATATGGCCCGACCTGACCGAGCACGACGTATGTCCCTACCGTGGGCTGGAGCCGTTCACGGCGGAACACGCCCAGTGGTTCCAGGGCCGCGATGACGCGGTACGGCAGGTGCTCTCGAACCTCGCTCACCAGCAGCGGGTGACCCTGCTGCTGGGACCGTCCGGTTCGGGAAAGTCGTCCCTGGTGCAGGCGGGGGTGCTGCCCGCGCTGGCCGCGGGCTCGTTGCCGGGAAGCGACACATGGCTGCCCGTTCTCGCCCGGCCGAGGCAGGATCTGCTGGCCGAGTTGGAGCGCGCCGGACTGCACGGGGCCGCCAGTGCCGGGATCTCCCAGGCCGTCACCCGCAGACTCGCATCCGAACCCGGCCACGAGCGCCTCCTGTTGGTCATCGACCAGTTCGAGGAACTGCTCACCGAGCCCTGCAACAGTCGCGGCGGACGAGGTCGTCGTGCACCGGCGGGCCGGCCTTCTTGGTCCTGCCGCGTCTTTTGCCGAAGACGCTCCACCAGCAGTCGTCCCGGCAGATCCGCCATGCGGTCCGGTCGGCCATGACCGACCCCGAGTTGCGGGCCTCATCGGCCAGGAAGCGGTAGCCGAACTCCGGGTCGTCGCGGTGGGCGTCGAACAGCGCGTTCGCGCGATACGCCTCCTTCAGCACGGCGTCGGCAACCGGCTTGCCCAGCCAGCGGTAGTACGGCTGTCTGGCGAGCTTGAGCACCCGGCACGTCACCGTGACGGGCACCCCGTCCACGGCCAGCTCTCTCACGAGCAGGTAGATCCTTTTCCCGGAAGATGCGCCTGCGACAGGTAGGCCGCGGCCCGGCGCAGGACCTCGTTCTCCTGCTCCAGCAGCTTGATCCGCCGACGTGCTTCCCGCAGTTCTGCGCTTTCCTGGCTGGTCACCCCCGTCTTGGCCCCGTCGTCGACATCCGCCCGGCGCATCCATTTCCACAACGTCATCGGGTGGACCCCGAAGTCGGTGACCACCTGCTCCACCGTCACACCCGGGCCGCGGTTCCTCACGACCCGCACGACGTCCTGGCGAAACTCTTCCGGACAAGGCTTGGGCACAGCGACATCCTTTCCACCCGCCCTACAGGGCAAGCCAGTTCAGATGTCACCCGATCGTGCAGCAGACCCATGACCAGCGAGCGCCCCTGTATGACGATCAGTCCCACGATCGAGCGATCACGAACCGAGGAAGATCGGACTTAACGTCCCCTCAGCGCCACCTGAGGAAATCCAACCAGCGCCATCAACCACCGCACTCGGCATCGTGGACCAGGGCTCGTCCGGCGGATCATGGGCCGAGCCAGGGCCGGACCGAGGCGAGGGCCGGCCAGTGCCCTCATCGTGTTGACCGCCCCCGGCAGGCAGTGCTGGAGTCGGCACGTGGACAGCATCCCCGCCAACTGGTGGTTCTGGAACCGGATCAGCAGGGCCTACCAGCAGGAGCACGACCCGCAGATCGGCGCAGCGCCCCGGCTTTGGGGCATGTACTCCATCCCCGACGCGCATCTGCACGCCCTGGGCGATGTCACCGGCAAGCGCGTCCTCGAACTCGGCTGCGGCGCCGGCCAGAGGTCCAGGGCGCTCGCCGCCGAGGGCGCCACCGTGGTCGGGCTCGACCTGTCAGAAGCCCAACTCGCCGCAGCGGCCCGCGCGATGGGAGCGGCCCGCTACCCGCTGGTGCAAGCCGCCGCCGAACAACTCCCCTTCGCCGCCGACAGCTTCTGGTGTTCTGTGACTACGGCGGGCTCAGCTGGGCGCCCCCGCACCTGGCCGTCCCGCAGGCCGCACGCATCCTGCGCCGCGGTGGGCGCCTGGTGTTCAACGTCGCCAGCGCATGGTTCGAGGCCTGCTACGACGAAGCCGCCAGCCGCGTGACCACACCGCTGCAGCAGGACTACTTCGGGCTGGACACCATCGCCGAAGACCAGGGCGCGACCAGCTATCAGCTCACCTACGGCGACTGGGTCAAGGTCCTGCGCGGCGCGGGTCTCATCATCGACGACCTCATCGAGCCGCGGCCCGAACTCGGAACGCCCAACGGCTACAACGAAACCGACCCGCCCGACTGGGCACACCGCTGGCCGGCGGAACTGCTCTGGGTAACCCACAAACCGTAAGTTCCGCCGCGCCGAGACGTGAAGGCATCCCCTCGCCGGACAGGCCTAGGGCCTGTCGGACAGGTCGACACCCGGTGACGTGCAGCGTGCCGGATCGAGCGGGCACGGGCGAGGCTTAGCAGGCTCACGCCCCGCGCAGGAATCCATCCCCATGAGCCGCGATGTGGGCTTCCAGAGCCGAGAGGGCCCCTTGAGTGGCCTCGGTCGTCCCGCTGCCGCGCCTCTCGGCGTAGTACGCGGCACCGAGCTTCTTCAGCAGATCATTACCAGCGCGGTGCTGCTGAACCTCGTCCACCTTTTCCCTGCCCTGAGCCAGAGCGCTCTGCGCCTGCTCCCTGGCCCGGTCGAGAAAGCTTGCCATGACCGCCTCCAATCGCGTCCCAGCATCACTTCCCGGTACACCGTCATGCATGCTCATGTCGAGGTCGGCCGTGTGCGTGGCGCCCCACCGCAGGCGGCGCGACGGGAACGCCACGAACAGCATCAGCAGGCTACCCCAGCAACCGAAAGGGACCCCCGGGGCCCTAGTTCAGTGAGCGTTTTGAGCGTTGCCTCTCCAGGGTGAGGATGGCTTTGGCGATGATGGTCATGCGGTTTGGGCTGATGCGGGATCTGCGGAAGATCTGCCAGGACTTCAGTCGCGCCGTGCCGCGTTCGACGGGAGCTCGGGTCTGGGCGAGGGCGCGGTTCACGGTGCGCTGGGTGGGGGTGAGCTCCCCGCCGGGCGGACGTCTCAGGCCAGTGGTGACGTGCAGGCCGGCACCGGTGTGGGGGCGGTCGGCGAGGACGGGGACACCCTGGCGTTCGCAGATCCGGATGATCTTGTGGGTGCGGGCCGCCGTCAGGTCGTGGGTGCGGCCCGTCAGCGCGGGCCAGACCCACAGAACCTCGCCGATCGGATCGGTTACGACCTGGATGTTCACGCCGTGGCGGCGGTGCTTGGCGGAGTAATCAGCGCGGCTGCCGCCGACGCGGTCGCACTCGGAGGGTGCCGTCCAGAAGGACGAACTCGGGATCGTGCTCGCGCAGCGCCTTCAGCACGCACGGGGCCCGGTCGGCGAGCAGGCCCGTGACGGTGGTGACGTAGGCGTGGGCGGTGCCGACGGATATCCCGAAGCCGGCCGCGATCCGGGCGAGGGTGTCGTGGCGATGCAGGTACACCAGCGCGACGAGTGCGCGCCGGTGCGGCGGGAGTTTGCAGCGCCTGTCACCCTCACGGGTGACGATGAGCACCGTGACCCACTCAACCAGGGTGTGCGGGAGGTCGAGTGCGGCAGGGTAGGGAACCAACAGGGCTCCTGTGCTGCTGAGTTGAGACTTCCAACACCTCTCTCAACGGCACGGGAGCCCTGTCCGTTGCGCACCCCGCCCTCACGCCGGCTCAGTCCCCCGATCGGCAGCCGCTCCGAAGAGGGCTCCGTCAATCGTTTGCTCAGACGGGAAGTTCGGTGATGCTGAGGGCGAAGTCCAAGTTCCCCACCCCGTGGTTGGCGAGGCCCACCGTGACCACGCCCGCTCCTTCCAGCCAGTGCGCCATTTTCAGGCCGCCGACGTCCAGCGGGCGCAGCCCGAGGCTCTCGATGAACGCCTCCACACGTGCCTTGGCCTGTGCATTGTCACCGGCGATGAAGACGTCGGGCCGGCCCTTCTCCAGGACATGGCGGAAGACGGTGTTGAACGCCTTCACCACGCTGGCGCTGGCCGGGGCCGCCTTGGCGACTTCCTGCGCGATCGAGGTCTCCTCGCGGTGGGCCAGCCCGTCGAACGTGGAGTTGAACGGATTGCTGATGTCGACGATGACCTTGCCCGCGAGAGCGTCTCCGTACTGGGCGACGACCGGCACGACACCGTCGTGCAACAGGGCCACGATGACGATGTCCCCGGCCGGGGCGGTGCCCCATTCTCCTGTCGTGGCGCCGCCGCCGAGAGCCTTGGCCAGGTCAGCGGCCTTGGACTGATCGCGGCCCAGGACCTCGACGGTGTTGCCGCCCGCTATCGCCCGCGCGCCGATGGTGCGGGCCATGTTCCCGGTGCCGATGATGCTGATGTTACTCATGAGATCTCCTGCCCTGGTTGTGGTTGTTCGGTTCAGATGGCGGTGGTGCCGCCGTCGGCGACGAGTTCCATGCCGTTGACGTAGCTGGAGTCGTCGGAGGCGAGGAAGAGGGCGGCGGTGGCGATTTCGTCGGGGCGGCCCATCTGGCCGCGGGGGATGAAGGACTCGAACTGGCGCTTGGTGGCCTCGTCGAAGAGTTCTTCCTGTTTGGCGGTGGCGACCTGGCCGGGGGTCAGGACGTTGACGCGGATGCGGCGGTCCTTGAGCTCGTTGAGCCAGACGCGGGCCCAGGCCTGCTGGACGGCCTTGCTGCCGGCGTAGACGCTCCAGCCGGGGAAAGCGCCGAGGGAGGCGTTGGAGCCGGTCATGAAGATGGAGCCGCCGTCGTTGAAGAGCGGGAGGGCCTTTTGGACGGTGAACAGGGTGCCGCGGGCGTTGAGCCCGAACCAGGTGTCGAACTGGGCCTCGGTGATCTCGCCGAGCGGGGCGGGCTCGCCGCCGCCGGCGCTGGCCCACAGCACGTCGAGACTTCCCTTCTCCCGCTTGACGGTGTCGTACAGGCGGTCCAGGTCGTCCAGGTCGGCGGCGTCGCCCTGGACGCCGGTGACGTTGCGGCCGATCTGCTTCACGGCCTCGTCCAGGGCGTCCTGGCGGCGGCCGGTGATGAAGACGTGCGCTCCCTCGTCGACGAACAGCTTCGCGCCTGCCAGCGCCATGCCGGTGGTGCCGCCGGTGATGACCGCGACCTTGCCGTCGAGCTTTCCCATGGTCGTTCCCTTGGGTCGGTGGTGCCGTGTGTACCTGGGGCGACGGTGTTATGTACACCGCCCTGTGTGCTTACGGTACGGGGCGGGCAGCGGGGACGCAAACTATGTACACCGGTCGTTACCCAGCTGCGGTACGGTGGATCCATGACGGAGTTGGAGAAGGGCCCCACGGGCCGCCGCCGCGGCCGGGGCGCCCGCGAGCGCATCCTCAGCGCGTCCCGGCAGCTGTTCCGCGAGCAGGGCATCAACCGCACCGGCATGGACCAGCTCTGCGCCGCGGCCGAGGTGTCCAAGCGCACGGCCTACCAGCACTTCACCGGCAAGGACGAACTCGTCGCCGAGTACCTGCGCCGGTTCGACCCCTCCGTTCTGTCCGGCGTGTTCGACCGCACCGACCTCACGCCCCGCGAACGGCTCCTCGCCGTCTTCGACATCCCCCCCACCACCCCCCTGTGCCCCTACATCGCCGCCGCCGTCGAACTCCACGACCCCCAGCACCCCGCATCCCAGTACGCGCGCGAGTACAAGAAAGCCGTCGCCGCGCGGCTCGCCGACACCGCCCGCGAAGCCGGCGCCGCCCACCCTGAACAGCTCGGCGAGCAGCTCGCGCTGCTCATCGACGGCGCCGCGGCCCGCACCCGGGTCCTCAACGCCGACGCCTTCCCCACCGCCGCCGCCATCGCCGCCGTCCTCATCGACAACGCCATCCCCGCCACAGCCGGCGATGACCGGCGGCGGGAGGAAGGCTCAAGCTGACGTGGCACTCCGCGGCTGGGCTGGACGCGCTGCCGGTCGCACGGCTGCACCCGCTGGTACGCGACACGAGCCGCCCGGCACCTGTACCGGACCTGCTCGCTTTTGCGGAACTGGCCGCTCGTCCACTGAACGCCACGGCCGAAGCCGCCGCGGAGACCGGCGACCCCCGAGGACCGGCCGCCGTGGTCGGCCTGGCAGTTGCTGGCCCCGCACGCTGCCGTAGTGCTGAACAGCTTCAGCGCTCTGCCGGACAGCTCAACGGCACGGGAGCCCCGTCTGTTGCGGACCTCGCCCTCAACCTGCCACCGTCACCCGATCAGTGGCAACGCTGAAAACGCTCAGTGTGCCTTCGACGATGGGGAGTTCGCCGGTGTGGTCGATCCACGCGGAGCGGGTGGTCAGGCTGGGGTGGATGCGGTCCCAGGCCACCGCGCGCCCGGTGCCGTACCGGTCGGTGACCTGCGCGGTTGCCGCGTCCGGCTCGCCCCAGGTCTCCGGCTTGGGGAACCGGAACTCCTTGCCGTGCTTCGGCGGTCGCCCGCCCTGGGGACAGGCCAGGGCGTACTCCTTGAGCGAGGGCGTCGGCCGTCGCATCACCCGGTCCGAGCGCATCCGGCCCAGCACCTCGACCGGGAGGCCGTCGAGGAGGTGGGCCATGCGCAAGGCGTCGTAGCCGACGTCGAAACGATGAGGATGTCGCGGTCGCCGAAGTGCCAGCGGCCCATCTCGATCAGGTCGGTGACCACACGGCGCAGCTGGGCAGCGGTGATCTCGGCGACGTCGTCCTCGGGTCCGAGACGGACGGCGCCAGGAGCTGGCACCAGGACGTCCGGCCCGATTCAAGGGCGGCGACGAGCGAGTACGGCCGGCCAGGGATGAACTGGTCCGAGGACCGTCCGCTGCGGCCGTAGACATGGCAGAACAGGCGGTCCGCGCTGGTCGGCGCATCGGGGCGAAGCCAGTTGCTGACGTCGACCGCCAGGACCAGGCGCCCGTCGGCGGCTCGCGGCATCGGCAGACCAGCGAGTACCTGCCGTAGCCGGGGCACGTCAATGTTCCCCCTGTTCAACGCCTCGCGTACATCGCGCCGTACCCGCGCCGGTGCCCGGCAACCAGTGTGAGGTCCACCGGCGTCGTCACCGGGCCGTCCGCGCACAGCAACGCGTCCACGAGCTCGAACTGCTCGTCCCCACGCGCGGTCAGGCAGTCGAATGAGTCCTCCCGGAAGCGTGACGCTTGCGCGAACGCTTCCCCGGGACCGGTGTCAGGCAGCAGACTCACCCGCACGGCTTTCGTCTCGATCAGCGCACCTTGGTCGGAGCATATGATCAGGCGAAGGCAGCCCCTGTGTCCGGCGAACGCCCAGGTGAGCGGCCTAGTTCGAGG
Source organism: Streptomyces sp. HUAS MG56 (assembly GCF_058673395.1). Classification (NCBI taxonomy): domain Bacteria; kingdom Bacillati; phylum Actinomycetota; class Actinomycetes; order Kitasatosporales; family Streptomycetaceae; genus Streptomyces; species Streptomyces sp. HUAS MG56. Next base: position 265,299 of record NZ_CM178722.1, read on the forward strand.
AGTATTTCGACTCGCCGATAACCTTCGTCATCATGATGCGCGCTTGGATCCTGCCGATACTGCTTGTGCTCTGCGGCTCAGCCGTCGCGACTGTGCTGATCTTCGAGGGGAACCCCGGTGCAGCCGCAGCACTCCTGCTGGTGTTCCTGGTGCTCGCCGGCATGAACTCGCCCCTGATCTTCCCGAGGTCGATCGGCGCACGGGAGGCACGACGCCGCAGCGCGGTCGACGGCCGGCCGGTCGTCTTCTGGCGGCCGGGCTGCAAGCACTGCATGCGACTGCGCATCCGGCTGGGCCGCAGCGCCCGCCAGCTGCACTGGGTCAACATCTGGCGTGACCCGGCAGGAGCTGCAGCGGTGAGGGCAGCTAACGACGGCAACGAGACCGTGCCGACCGTCGTCGTGGCAGGCCAGCCACACACCAACCCCGATCCCGAATGGGTGCGCAAACAGCTCTCCCCTTCCGCGTGATCAGAAGCCGTGCCCTATCGGAGAGACGCCCGCAAGCCCAAGCGGACGGAGGTTAAAGAACAAGCCAAGGGCGTCTGCTGCCTCGCCATGGGTCGTGCCCCGTGCGCGGCGACGTACGGAGGACCTGCCGACCTTCGCGTGGTCGACCGACCTCCTGGAGGGCGCCGGCATTGGCGCGGCCTTCGGGGACGCGGCGAGGCCGCCGTCCTTCGAAGCTTACGAGCCTGCTCCCCGAGGCGGATTTGCGATCGCCGAGGCTGCAGCCCGGCTCGTACCACGCGCCCGCGTCACCTCCGAGAACACCGCTCCCGAAGCCGCGCACGACAGCCCCCGCATGGATCAACCCGGTCACGGACGGTTGTCGGGGCTCAAGCTCTCGTCTGCCGCTTCGGTGATCACGGGCCCACGGATTCCCCTGGCCTGAGGCACCTGTCCGTAGATTTGGGCGGGAGAGCGTTTCGCCTCCCGGACCCGTCGACGAACCGTCTGTGTCGACCGCATCATCCTCAGCCTTGAGTCCGCGGGCGTTGCGCGGGCGCCGCACCCGAGGAGACCTCCATGAACAAACTACTCACCGAGGCGATCGAAGCCCACGGCGGGAACACACGCTGGCGCCAGCTGACTCAGGCGCGAGCCACCCTTGTCAGCGGCGGTCATCTGTTCGCCGTGAAAGGCTTGCCGCAGGATCCCGCGCCGCGCGAGATGACCGTTCTCCTCCACGAGGAGCACGCCTCGGTCAGCCCCTTCGGCTCTCCTGACCAGAAGACCGACTTCACGCCCGGACGTGTGAGCATCGACAAGCTCGACGGGCGAGTGGTGGCCGAACGCGAGGACCCACGGTCGTCCTTCAGCGGCCACACTTTGGAGACCCCCTGGGACCCGCTGGACCGCGCATACTTCAACGGCTACGCCCTGTGGACCTACCTCACCACACCGTTCCTGCTGGCCATGCCCGGCTTCACGGTCACGGAGATCGAGCCGTGGCGGGAAGGGGACGAACTGTGGCGAGGACTGCGCGCCACGTTCCCACCCGAGATCGCCAGCCACAGCACCCACCAGGACTTCTACTTCGGTCCCGACCGGCTGCTGCGCCGACACGACTATCACGTCGACGTGGCAGGCGGATTCGCCGCCGCGCAGTACGTCTACGACTGCGTGGAAGCGGACGGCATCGTGCTGCCCACCAAGCGCCGAGCCTACCGCCGCGACGCCGATGGCTACCCCACCCTCGATCAGGTCATGGTCTCGATCGACCTCAGCGACATCCACTTCAGCTGACAGCAAGGAGAACATCTGGCCGATGCGCTCGATGGCGGTGAAGAGTTCGTCCACGATGCCTTCGGCCTCATTGCGTTCGGCAGGCAGATCGAACGCCCGAGCTGGTTCGGTGAGGATGTCGGCGCTGTGTTGGACGAGGCCGAGGTCTCGCATGTGCTGGCTGTGATGGCGCTCTTGGAATGCGTGGCGCCGCCGGTGGCGGTACAGCAGCGAAGTACAGCAACCACAGCAATCGACCATGACCGACAGCCCCCTTGTACGACCGCACAGCGACCTCTATGACCGCCGCTGACCGATCTTCTGTAGAGCTACGGATCAAAAGGTTGCAGGCTCGAATCGTGCCGAGTGTGCACAGGCGATAGTGAGGAGCCCCGGAGACGCCCGGGGCCCTTGGCGTTGCTGGTGGATCACTCCAGGACGTTGAGGAAGTTGGTGGCGTTGTCGACGAAGTAGACCGCGTCACGGTCCAGGTCCACCGCCAGACCGAACAGCGCGCCCGCACCCGGCGGGGAGCCGCTGTTGTCGAGTTGCCGGAAGGCCACTTGGCGGCCTGACGGTGTGGTCTCGACGATGTTGCCGTCACCGCCGTTGACGGTCAGGATGTGGCCGTTGGGCGCGACGGCAAGGCCGAGGGGGCCGTTGAGCCGGCCGCCACTGCTGACGACCGGGCCGGTGCCGGCACTGGACTTCCGGGTGAGCGCGTCCGGGATGACGGTGATGCGGTTCTTGACCGTGTCGGCGACGAAGAGCGCGCCGTCCTGGGCGAGGCCGACGCCGGTCGGGCCGACCACCAGGGCGGCGGGGTCGGTCCGCTCTGCGAAGTCCGAGCCGATCGTGGTGGTCCGCACCCGCTCCGGCGGCTGGTCGCCATGGCGCTTGAGGGTGATACGCAGGACGGTGCCCCCGTCCACTTCGTTGCCGCCGCCGGCCACGGTGCCGTTGAGCACGTTGGTGACGAACAGGTCGGTCCAGTCTCCGTGGCTCGCGGCGGTCATGTCCCACGGGCCGTTGATGCCGTGCCCGGCGAACGTCTCGCGGACCCGGCCGTGACTGTCCAGGACCAGCAGGCAGCCGGCCTGGGCGGTGGCGGAGGTACCGTCGGTGGTCGGCAGGCTGCCGACCACCACCCATCCGCCGGGCAGGATGCTCAGGGCAGTGGTGAGACCCACGCCGCCGAGGCAGAGTCCGGGCACGTTGGCCGGGTCGATCCGGGCGAACAGCCTGGCGTGGCCCCGCGGGCTGATCTGGACAAGGGTGGTGCCCGTGCCCTGCTGGTTCTGACTGTTGTTGAAGTTGCTGACCAGCACGTTGCCCTTGCGGAGTTTCCCGGCGTCCTGGCTGACCACTGCGGTGCCATAGGGGTTCACATCGCCGTTCGCGGGGACCGTGGAGGCGATATCGCGCACGGTGTGCAGTCGGCCGAGGAACGTGCCATTGGCCGAGGCGGCGCCTGCCGCAGCCGTCACTGAGATGGCCACGGCGGCCGTCAACGCGGACAGCCGCCGCACCAAGGGTGACAGAAAATTAGTCCTCATGAGCGTCACGTTAAAAGTGACGGTGGGATTTGATGCGCCCTGACACGCTCTCCTCTCGGCCGTTTCGCTCCGCCGGTGGCCTGCATGCGTGCGGCGCAATCGCGCAACGTACCGAAGCACCAGGCCAGCGCCACGATCCGCCTGACCCCATGCTGTCAATAGGCAGGCTCTAGCAGGCCACCGTCCCGGGCGGCCGCCGTATCAGACCGAAATCCGCCGATGACATCAACGCTGCCGGACACCAGCACATTTTCCTGCCCCCGATGGGAATCTCACTACAGCACTGACCATCGGAATTCCTCAGTGCTTCCCGGAACAATGGCGAGACTGAGGCAGAAACGCCACACGTACAGTTTCGTAACGGCCTGTCAATCCGACCGCACCGCTCCACCTTTCGGGATCTTCCTGAGGTTCAAATGGCCTAGCAAAAGGAGTCGTGGAGCACGATGGCCGTCCACTGATGAGAGCACGTCGCACCACAACCGCACCAGATCGAGCGGGGAACAGCGGGGAACCACGGTGAGAGCGGCCCAGCCTGACGAGGCCACGAGCCTTCCGTTCGCCCAGCTCAGCGCCCGAAGCGGCCGTGAATACGCGCAGCTTCCCAAGCTGATCGCGCGAGGCGGGAGACGCCAAGCAGCATGGGAACCGCCGTGGATGATTCGGGCGCTTTGGCTTCAAGACGGCGGTGGTGTTTCTGCCCTGGTGTTCTTTCGGAGCCGCATAGGTCGGGGACATCAAGTGAGTGCTGAGATCGTGCAGTTGGTCGAGCAGGCGAGCCCGGCGGTGACAGCCGCGGTGGGCGCGTACGGGGTGGCAGTGCTGAACCGGACCCAAGATGCTGCCGCGAGGCGACGGTCGGTCTGGGCTAGCGGATCCTGCAACTGCTCTGGCGGCGCGGGGACGAGACGGGCCGGACAGAGCTGGAACGGGTCGTGGGCGAGGCCGCCGACGAGCAGGACGACACCTACTCCACGGCTGTGCTGGGCCGGCTCCTGAGGCGCGCGTTGCAGGACGATCCCGAACTGCGGGAGGAACTGTCGGCCATGCTGCCGGCCTCGGCCGCAGGCGCGGTCACCATCACGGCATCTGGTGAGCGGTTCGATCGCCGCGCAGCACATCGGCACCGCAATCACGAGTGACGGTCACACCCCGCCACGGTCGTGCGCACGGACGAGGCCGCGTCCGGGCCGCGGATCAAGGTGGGTGCAGACCGCTCGATAGCAGCTCAGCACATCGGCAATGCCTACACGGGTGACGTCGTGCTGCCTGCTGAGGCGTTGCAGGCGGCGGAGAGAGTCACCGCGGCGCCGGGCACCTCGAACCTGCCTCCGGCGCCGCTATGCCCGGGCCGTCAGGAAGAACTGACCTGGCTGCGGCGCACCCTGACCGACCAGCGCGAGGGTGCGATCACGCAAAGCGGAACCGTGCACGGCCTGGGCGGGATCGGCACGAGCACGCTCGCCTTGCACTACGCCCACCGTCACCGCGGCGACTACACCCTGATCTGGTGGATCAACGCCACCTCCCCCGACGAGATCGAGACCTCCCTGGCCAGCCTCACCCAGACTCTGGTTCCCGGCTGGGCCGCAACGGCCGGGCGTGGGACTCAGGTGGCGTGGGCACGGCAGTGGCTGGCCTGACATCCCGGCTGGCTGCCGGTCCACGACAACGTCGACAACCCCAACGACGTCGCCCCCTATATCGGGGCACTCCACCAAGGGCACCACCTGGCCACCAGCCGCCGTACCATCGGCTGGCCCGACGCTGCCCCCACCCTGGCCCTGGGCAACCTCCACCCGGACGACGCAACGAACCTGTTGTGCCGTCTCGTGTTCAAGGACACCACCCCCACTGCGCGCCAGCAGGCCGATGCCCATGCTCTTGCCACTGACCTGGGGCATCTTCCTCTGGCGATCAAGCAGGGTGGTGCCTACCTCGCCCAGAGCCGTGGCATCAGCCTCGACGCCGAACGCACCATCGCCCGCATCTGGACTGTCACTCTCCGCGCCTTGGAGCAAGCGAATCCGCTGGCCGTTCAGCTGCTGCACACCGCCACCTGGCTCGCCCCCGACGACATCCCTCACACCCTGCTCATGCCGCGCGGGACCGACCCGGGACGACATGGCGGAAGCCATCGGCGCCCTTGCCGCCTACAGCATGATCACCACCACCGAAAGCACCTTCAGTATCCACCGCCTGGTCCAAACCGTTCTCCGCACGCCCCGAACCAGCGACAACCCGCAGCGGCCCCGGCCCCTCCAAGGACGCGACAGCGCCGAACAAGCAGTCCTTCACAGCCTGGCCCTGCCTCCGAGCCAGGAGAGCACCGCCGAGAGTCAGTGGGACGCCGTCATCCCGCACCTCGTCACCCTCGCTGCCACAGCCCCACCCGGACACGGACGCGCCGCTCATCGACGCGTACAACACCACTGCCAATCGCCTCCATCACCAAGGCCACACCGCCCGCACCATCCCCCTGCTGGAGGCTGTCCTCGCCCAGTGGGAGCAGGTCCTGGGCGACACCCACCCCGACACCCTGAACAGCCGCAACAACCTCGCCGCCGCCCGCGCTGTACAGCAGAGAAATACAGCAGCCTCAGCAACCGAATACGACCGACAACGGCCGTCAGGGGCCGAATAGCAACCTCTATGACCCTGGTTGACCGATCTCTATAGAGCTACGGATGAGATGCTCCTCTGCGCCCCCCGCCGCCGGCTGCCGCTATCCAAATACCGCGTCCTACTCGTCGTCTTTGTCCCGGCCGTCTTCGAAGACGAGGAGCGGTTTGGCGCCACGAGCGGGTGTTTCGGCGAACGCGATGGCTTCAGCGAAGCGTTCGAGCGGGAACGGCCGGCCCTGGGGGATGCTCAGCACTTCATCAGCGACGAGACTGCGGACCTGGGACAGCGCGCGCAGCGCATCCTCAGGTGAGGCAGTGCCGAACCAGCGGTTCAGCCAGAAGCCACGGACCACCTTGGTCTCGTAGATGACCGAGCGTGCCTGCAGCGGAATCGTCAGCGCCGCCGGGTCGGTCTGCCGATGGGTGGAGAGCGCGCCGTAGACCACGACCACACCTCCCGGAGCCAACGCCTGGGACACCTGAGCACCCACGGGACCCGCGACGCAGTCGATGGCCTTACGCACGCCAGCCAGCCCTGCAATCTCAGCCACACGCTGCAACAGGTCCTCGTCCTCAGTGCAAATGACCTCGTCGCCACCGAGCGCTTTGATCTCCTCGACGGCAGCGCGCCGCCGCACGACATTGATCGTGCGAATACCCAGATGCCTGGCCAGCTGAATGACGAGCCGGCCAACAGTGGAGCCCGCGGCCGTCTGCAACAACCATTCACCCGGCTGTACGTCAAGTTCGCGAGTCACGAGGATCAGCGCGGTCAACGGATTGACGGCGAGTTGACAGGCGGTGGAGTCGCTCAGACGGTCGGAGACCGGCAGGAGCCTTCGCGTATCGGCAACAAGGTATTCCTGCCAGGTGCCGGCCACACGCGGGCCTGGTACCGCAGGGACAGCAGCGACCACCACACGCTCGCCAATCTTCAATCCCTCGGTATCCGGGCCCAGGGCCTCAATACGGCCCACGCATTCCATGTGACCACCAACAGTGGGAAACTCGGGGGAGAAACCGTAGCGGCCACGCAGCACGTGCAGATCACTGGCGTGAATCGGAGTCGCCTTCACACGGATCAACGCCTGACCGGCTCCGGGCGTGGGAACAGGCCGGGATTCCAGCCGCAGGACATCGGCAGGCTCGCCGACCTCTCCGGCCACGAGCGCGCGCATGGATTGCGGCATGAGTGACCTTTCGTCTCTCAGTACCCGACGAACTCGGCGGACGTGCTGGGCAGGAACCACGAAACCTCCGGCGGGCCTCGACGCCATATGTACAGCTCGCCTCGCCTGATCGATCGCCAGGTGTCGCCCCCTCCACTCCTCCCAGCTTGCGCTCCTCTGCGAACGCTGTCATGTCGTAAGCAGGAAGGCCGTTGCGCGTCAGAATCGTTGGCCATGTCAGGAGAACTGCAGCTGGGAGCCTCTTAGCTTGATACCTAACCCTTCAATCGCACGTGCTCTCCGAAGGTGTCGGCCCGGGAGCCGAGTGGGTGTCCGGGACGCGAGCAGGGGTGAGACGTTCAGACTCGGCCGGCTTCTCCCACGGGCGGCGAAGGTCGGCGGCAGCTGCGCGCAGGAGTCGGAGCTGGGTGTGGGCGGCGATGATGAGCCAGGTCCAGCGGTCGGCAGACTCGGGCGTGCGGAGCTTCGGGCGGGTCCATCCGAGCCTCTGCTTGATCATTCTGAAGGTGTGTTCCAGGTCGAAGCGTCTCAAGAACGCTTGCCAGCGCACGTCGACGTCCATGCCGGTCAGGCCGGTCTTGGAGGACCACAGCCAGACCCGCAGTGGGGTGGCGTCGCCGGGCAGGTGCCGGCTCTGACGTCGGCTGGGCGGGTTCTGGAGCATCTGAAGTGTGGGGCAGTGTTGCAACGCTGGCTGTCGTGACGGGTGGCCACCTCCACGCAGCACAGCACCGTCATGGACGTCCCCGCTCACCTGCGCGGACGCTCCTCTCGTCAGAGGGCGGAGCTGCTGGACCGGCTGGCGGGAAGCCGCATTCTGGCCGCCTGGCAGGACGGCCAAGACACCGGCGAAGTCGTGTGGCAACTCCCCCACCAACTTCCCTGAAGCACCCCGTCGCAGGCCCCCGTCAGCGTCACTCATCCAGACCGTGACGCTCAGGTCGAGATATAGACATCACTCAAGAAGACCTACAGACTCCACCCATCCGTACCATCTCCACGCCGAGCCACGCAGCAGTGATCTCCACAGCCGCTCGGACCGCAGCCCGAGAACACAGGCGCTTGGGCGCGTCCTCCACAGGTGCTGCACGCCCGGTCAGGAAACCGGGAGAAAGGTCGGCCCATGGCCGACACCACGATTGCCGGCACTGAACTCACATCGCGGTACGGCGCACAGGTGACCAGCGACCTCGAACGCAACACCAAGGAGCAGGAACGCATCAGTGCGACTGGGTGCCCCAGCCCGTGCTTCAACGGCGTCGCTCGCACGCGTACCTCAGACGAGTTGGAGGTCGGCTTCGAGAGCTGCCAGGTTGATGCCGTTGGCTTGGCCCGCTTCCTTGTACTCCTGGGAAATGATGGCCCAGGCCTCGTCGGAGTACGTGGACCACCAGTCCCATGCCACGGGCTGGACTGCGCCCCAGGTGACTGCATAGAGCCAGTCGGCGTCGTAGCCCAGCAGGGGGATGGCGTGCCCGCCCACGATGCTCTGCTCCTGCCAGCCGGGGTCCAGGGTCCAGGGCTTGTGGTCGTTGAACTGCTGCTGGGCGTTGGCGGGGACCTGGATGCCGGCGTAGACGCCGCCGAAGAGGTCGATGGCCTGCTTGAGAGTGGTGAGCGCGTGGACGTTGACCGGAGCGTAGGCGACCACCTGGTTTCCCCACAGACCGTGCTGCTGCCAGGCCTTGAGGAGCCTGGCCTCGACAAGGCCGGTGTCCTTGCCCCGGGTGAGCTCGAAGTACTCGTCGACGACCTGCTGCTCGCTGGGCACCGAGTCGTTCTTTCCGGTCTGGGCGTCCCAGCACTGGATCATGTGGGCCGCCGCGGCCATCGTGCAGTCGCCGACCCTGTCGTTGCCGTCCATCGGCCAGATGCTCACCTTGCCCTCCCAGTTCACCGACAGCGGCGGACCGGCTAGCGGAGCCTTCGTGTACGCCGTCAACTCCTTCAGGACTTCAGGGAACTGAGGGAGGCGCTTGCCGAACTTTCCTGCTACACGAGCCATCACAACTCCCACGCGATGAGTGAACTCCTGGTTGGCTGCTGGGCCGGCCTGCCGCCGGCCCCGTGCTCCCGGGCACCTGGCGAAGTGGCTCGGGAACATCCCGGGATCGGCCTCTCCTGCGGCGCGCGCCCCCACCGGAGTGCCTCCTCACGGAGCACCGTCGGCACTCAATCCTGAGGACTGTCCTGTCAGGCGTCGCAGGATCGTTTCTGTGCGCTCGCCCGTCAGACCGATACGTTCGCCGACCCGGGCGGAGCCGGCGAGGACCGCCTCAGTCCGTGCCGCTCAGCCGCCGAGGAGGACGGCGGCATCACGGGACCTTGCCCGCAACCTCCCCATATCGGCCCATGCACGGCAGCCAGCCAGGCAGCGATTGCGGACAGCACTCGGACCAGTCAGAGTGTCCGGGCGAGCACCAGGCCGCTGCCGGACCAGCCGCGCCGACACCCGACACAACAGTCCCTTCATCCCTTTTTAGTAGCTTCACGGCGTAATGTCATATCGGACCTGGGGGCACAGGAAGCAAAAACGGCGCATAAGGTGTACATAAGGCGCACATGGCTCGCGAGCGCGCGGATGGGGCGCCAAATACACCCCCGGCCCCAACGGTGAACCGCCATGTCGTGGTCGCGCCGCGGAGTGGGGCAGGCCCGGTGGCTTCGTGTCTCCGCCCGGGAGTCACTCCCTCTTCCAACGCAAGCACCCCATCACCAGGTGGGCGGCCTGGCAGACAGGCGGCGTGCGAGACAGGGCGAGGGACAGACGACGCGGGGACGTCGCAGGCCTCGGCGAGCCCGAGCAGCGACCCGTAGTCAGGGTGCCAGGGGACGATCAGCCCGCTGCGCGCGAAAGCCACGGACGGTCCCGGGCGACCGCCGGGAGGAGCGGTCGGCTGGTGCGCTGCCCGGGCGGATCCGGTCACCACACCGGGGGTGACCGCGGACGTGGCCCCGAAGACCTCGGTGTGGATCCGGGAGGACGGCAGGCCGGCGGCCTCCAGGGCTCCGGTCATGTCGCGCATGAACGCGCTCGGCCCGCAGATGTAGGAGTCGGCGTCTTGAGGCGGCTCCAGGCTGCGGATCCACTCGGGACTGAACCGCCCACTGACCGTGTAGTCGACACCTGGGCGGTCGACGCCGGACGGACGGCTGTAGGACACGAACGATCGCCCTGCGGGCAGCTGGGAGAGCAGTGCGCGCACTTCGTCGGCGAACGGGTGGTTCTCGCCGTCCCGGGCCGCGTGCAGCCACCACACCGCGCGCTGCGAGCGCTCCGCGGCCAGAGCGTGCAGCATGGTCAGGACCGGGGTGACACCGACACCGGCGGACAGCAGCAGGACCGGAGTGTCCGCGTCCGCGAGCAGGAACGTGCCGCGCGGAGCGGCGATATCGAGAACGTCACCCACCTTCACGTGCTGACGCAAGTAGGTGCTGGCGACGCCGTGTGGCTCCTGCTTGACGCTGATGCGGTACGTCTCGGCGCCCGGTCGGCCGGAGAGCGAGTAGTTGCGGATGACCGGGGAGGCCTGTGGGTCCGGCCGCAGGCGGACCGTGAGGAACTGCCCCGGCAGCGCGGCTGGGAGCGGCTCACCGTCAACTGTCGCCAGAGTGAGCGAGAAGATGCTCGCGCTCTCAGGCTCGATGCGGGCGACTTCGAGCCGGCGGAACCCGGGCCAGGCCGGCGGCGGGCTGCTGGTGGTCATCCCGCGGTTTCCACCCACGGCGCCGGAGCCGCGATCGGCGTCGTCGAGCAAGGCTCGCAGCGATGTCTTCCAACCGGGGCTCAACGCGGGGATCCGCAGGGCCCGTTCGAGCTGCGGCCGGGCGTGGCCGAGCAGGTAGAGCAGCGCGTCGATCTCTGCGACGGTCATCTCCTCGGGGCCCGAGGCGATCTTCACGATCTCGTCCCCGGCCCGCACCCGCCCTTCAGCCAGCACCCGCATGTAGAAGCCCGGGCGGCGATGGGACACCAGCAGGGCGGCCATCTGCGGCTCGCCGAGCGGCAACCCCACGCGGTAGCACGTCACACGGGGTTGGGTGACCTCGAAGACCGCACCGCCGATCTCGTAGCGGTCGCCGATGCGCACCTCGTCGTCGGCGAGTCCGTCCACGGTGAGGTTCTCGCCGAACTGGCCGTACGTGAAGTCGTCCCGCTCCAGGTACTCCTGCCAATGGCGGTAGGAGCTCAACTGGTAGACCAGCACGGCACGCTGCTCGCCGCCGTGCCCGGCGAGGTCGCCCTGCCCGTCGCCGTCCAGGTTGAGCCGGCGCGCCATCACGGGCCCGGCGACGGGACGCTTCCAGATGCCGGTGTGGGTGGTCCTGCCGTGCCAGGGGACGTCCTTGGGCATGCCGACGTTCACGGCGATCAGAACGGCCATGACCTGTGCTCCTCCCACGCTCGACAGGCCGGTGTCTCCAGCGTCGTACGGTCGGCCGCCGGCCGCACCCGAAGAGTTCTGCGCGGCGCCGGGGCTCGGCGAGACGTAGAGTGAGAGCCGGTGGGCGCCGTCGCCGCGTGTGGCCCGCCGTGAGCCGGAGACTTCCAGCGCGAGTACCTCAGCTTGGACATACCCATGAGCGCGGAGAAGAAGGTGGCAATCGTCACCGGGGCTTCACAGGGCATCGGCGCGGCCGTCGCCGACGCGTACCGCAGGCGCGGGTACGCCGTCGTCGTGACCGCCCGGTCCATCCCCTCGTCGCACGATCCGGACGTACTCGCCGTGCCCGGCGACCTGAGTCGGCCCGGTACCGGTGCGCAGATCGTCGCGCAGGCGCTGGACCGCTTCGGCCGGATCGACACGCTGGTGAACAACGCCGGCGTCTACCGGGAGAAACCATTCACCGAATACACCGACGCCGACTACGACCTGGTGATCGGCGTCAACCTGCGCGGCTTCTTCGACGTCACGCGCAGCGCCATCTCCGCGATGCTCGCGGGCGGCGACGGCGGGCACGTCCTGTGCGTGTCGACCACGCTGGTCGACCGTGCCAACGCGCGCATACCCGCGGCGCTCGCCTCGCTGACCAAAGGCGGCCTGGTCGCGGCGACGAAGGAGCTGGCCATCGAATACGCGGCGCGCCGCATCCGCGCCAACGCCGTCTCACTCGGCGTCATCCGCACTCCGATGCACCCGGACGACCCGGGCGGCACGCTCGCCGCGCTGCACCCGCTCGGGCGGATGGGCGAGGTCGACGACGTCGTCGAGGCCATCATGTACCTCGAACAGGCCTCGTTCGTCACCGGCGAGATCCTGCACGTCGACGGCGGCCAGAGCGCCGGCTTCTGAAAGAACCGGAATCGGGAGTGATCGACCTATGCGCACTCGCAAGCAGCTGACTCCGCTCGGCGCTGTCGGTGCGGGTCTCGCTGCGGGAGTGATCGGCACCCTCTGCATGGACACCGTGCGGTTCCTGCGCCAGCGCCGGACCGGCGGCGAACACAACGCACTGCGCTGGGAGTTCGCCCAGGTCCGCACCTGGCAGGAGGCGCCGGATCCCGGGCAGGTCGGAAAGCGCCTGGCCGAAGCCTTCACCCTGCGGAAGCTGCCGGACAGCGCGGCGTTCCCCATCAGCGCGTTCATGCACTGGGCCTATGGAATGGGCAACGCGGTCTGCTACGGCGTCGTCAGCGCCTCGCTGCGCAAGCCCCACGTCCTCTACGGGCTCCCGTACGGTGCGCTCGTGTGGCTCAGCGGATATGTGTTGCTTCCGATCGCGGGACTCTACAAACCCATCTGGACGTACGACACCAAGACGCTGGGTGACGATCTGACCGCCCACCTCGCCTACGGCGTCGGCACGAGCAGCGCTTTCTGGTTGCTGAGCAGGGTTTCCGTGTTCTCACGGCAGCTGTAGTTCGTGATCCGGGTGGTGTCGGCGCTGGTCGGCGAGGTGGGGGCCGGGTTCGGACATGATGATGGCCGTCGCTGTATGACGGGGCGTGCCCCGTGATCAGGAAGCGGCGGCCGCCGTCACGGTAGCGCCCGGGCAGTGGCTGGAGCGGGTTTCGAGGGCCTGATGGACCGGGTGGCCGGCTGCTTCCCGTGGCGGGCCGGTGCCGTTGTCGGTCCAGGTGACCGGGCCTGACGGCTGATGCAACGGCGTTGCACTTCGCGGGACACCATCAGGTAGAGGGCGAAGTCCCCTCCTGCCGGCGGTGTCGCTGTAGCTGAGGCGCATCAGCTTGACCCGTTCGCCGGCGGCCAGCTCCGACGCCAAGGTCACGACATTGAGGCGGGAGCACTGTCTCGGCCCGTTCGGGCTGGATCCCGGGTCCGCTGCAGGTCGCCGTAGCAGGGTGCGGCCCAGTCGCCTGGTCCAGGTTCTGGCTGGGCTGTTGGGCTCGGTCGGGGAGGTGGAATCAATTCCTACGGGGCGGCCGTCCGGCCGGCTGACCCTACGACTGGCATTTCCGTCACCTGGAGAACCGTATTTCGTCGGTGGCTCGTTACGGGAACGGGGATGCCGGGCCGTCTCGGTCCTTGGCCCAGCCGTCCCACGTCAACGCGGTCGCCCGGCGCGTGGCTCAGCGCGACCCCGCTGCCCCAAGATGCGGCAATCTCCGGGGCCGCGAAGGTTGCGATCATGCCATGGCTGCATCGGGAACAAGCACTCGACGCGGCTGACGCAAGGCATTCGCCGTCCAAGAGATGGTCGGTGGACGTCACCCCGGCCATGGCCTGCCGGCTCGCCGACTACGTCGACGCCATGAGCTGCTACCTGGACAGCGAACGCCCCGACAGCACAGTCCTGGACCCGGAGCCCATCGCGGACCTGACCGAGCTGTTCGGGGACATCGACCTGATCGACCTCACCAACGCGGTCCTCAACGCGACCCGACCCGAAAACCGGCCCGCTGTCACACAGGCGATGGACGACATGTTCGACGACGTCCCCGCCCAACGGTGCCACGAAATGTGTGACCCTGCAGGTGCCGTGACGAGTTTTCAGCCTGCCTCTACTTCTCCTGGTAATGGCGGCGCAGGGCATAGCGGACCGCGTCGGCGCGGGAGTGCAGGTCCGCCTTGGCGAACAGGTTGTTGATGTGCGTCTTCACCGTGGCCTCGCTGATCACCAGCCGTGCCGCGATCTCCGGGTTGCGCAGGCCCTCACCGATCAGCCCGAGGATCTCGCGTTCCCGCGCGGTCAGGTTGGCGGTCCGGTCGCCCGGCGGGGACGGGGCGGTGGCCGGGTGCGGAGTGGCCGGTGCGGGCACGGGCCGCGAGGCGAGGGTCAGCAGGCGGCGCTGTACCTCGGGGGCGAGCACGGTCTGGCCCTGGGCCGCGGTGCGCACGGCGTTCAGGATCATGTTGCGATCGGCCTCCTTGGTCAGGTAGCCGTTCGCACCGGCCTGCAGCGCGGCCAGGATGGACTCGTCGTCGTCGAAGGTGGTCAATACGAGGATGTTGCTGTCCGGTCGGTCCCGGAGGATCCGCTGCGTGGCCTCCACCCCGTCCATGACCGGCATGTTGAGATCCATCAGCAGCACGTCGGGATGGTGCCCCTCGGCGGCCGCGACCGCTTCCGCGCCGTTGGCCGCGGTGGCCACCACGGTCACGTCCTCGGCGAGGTCGAGCATGACCGCGAGAGCCTCGCGGATGGTCGCCTGGTCGTCGACGACCACCAGGGTGATGGCGCCGGTGCGGTTGCCGGTCATCGAGGCAGCTCCAGTTCCACCATCCAGCCGCCCTCCCGGGTCGGCTCCGCCTGCAGGGTCCCGCCCAGCAATGCGGCGCGTTCGCGCATGCCGACCAGGCCGACCCCGGTGCCGCCGGCCAGCTCGCCTCGGCGGGGCCCGGTCGCGGGTCCGTTGCGCATAGTCAGCGTGACGCGGTCGGCGGTGAGGGCCAGGCGCATGCTGCGCTCCGCGCCCGGAGCGTACTTGGCCGCATTGGTCAGCGCCTCCTGCGCCACCCGGACGACCGTGTGCGTCGCCTCGGCACCGATGGGATCGCCCTCACCACCCGCACCGGTGATCGCGAAGTCGGCCCCGTGATGTTCGGCGAGTTGGCGCAGCGTGTCCGGCAGCGGCAGGGTGCCCGCGCGCAGGGCGTGCACCGCGCGGCGGGTCTCGCCGATACTGTCCACGGCGAGCGCGCGAGCCCGGCGCACGGCCGCTGTCGCCTCCTCCTCCCGGCCGCCCTCGTGCAGCGCGTCGGCCAGGTCCAGTTGCATCGCGATCCCGGACAGCGAGTGGCCGAGCACATCGTGAATCTCGCGGGCGATGCGCCCGCGTTCGATCAGCGCGGCCTCGCGCGCCTCGGACTCCCGGGCACGCTGAGCCTCCTCAGCCGCGCGCTCGGCGCTGCGCAGCGCGTCGAGCCGGTACCGCGTGGACATTCCGATGTAGACGGGCAGGCCGGCGGACAACAAAGCCCACCACGGCCACTGCGGTGCGTCGGGCACTCGGAGTTGGACGAGCCAGGTTGCGCCAGTCGCGACGAGCGAACCGGTCACGGCGACACCGACGGCGGCCCGGGGGGAGCCGAGCTTCCAGCCCGCCGTGGACGCGGCGATGTACGGGAGGAGCGAGGCCGCGTCGGTCGCGTGCACGAGCGGCAGCAGCATCGAAGCGGACAGCATCGAGGCGGTCATCGTGGCGAGCTGCTGACGGTTGCTCAGTCGGGTCCACGGGAACAGCGAGCCGACCGCGCCGATCGAGGCGAGGACGAACAGCGGCAGCGCGACCGCGGGCAGCAGGATGCGGCGGGACGGCCACTGGGCAACGGTAAGGGTGATCGCGACGATCGTGAGGACCGGCCGGACCACTTCATCCCAGAAGGGCCCGGCCGGAGCCGGCGGCCGCTTTTCGGTGCTGGTCATCGTGGCGGGGTCCAGATCGTCAGTGGTGGTCGGCGAGGCGCCTCGGGTCGAGTGTTCCGTCCGAACACGTGGTCCTGACTCCACATCACCTGACTTCCGCAGCGCATCGATCGGTAGAGGGCCGCCAGGCCCTCGGCCAGGATGCCCAGCCCGAGGGTGAGCAGCAGGCCGTCGCCGATCGTGCCCTCGTCCTTCGGGTCGAACGAGCGGAGTGCGAACTTCCCGCCGAACCCGACCGCCAGGTTCAGCGCCCACAGCGCGACCGTGATGCCCGTCTACTGGACGAAAGCGTAGCCGTCGTGCCGGGAGACGCGCACGCTGGCACCGCGCAGTGCTCCGAACGCGACGCTGATCGCCGCGGCGGCGGCCAGGTACGGCACGGACGACGGCGTGCGGACCATCCCGGACACTTCCGACCAGCCGATCAGGGCGCAGCACGGCCGGCAGCATCAGCATCCGCTTGCCCTGTGCCGGCTCCCCCGCCCTGCGGCGGACCAGCAGGTAGCCCACCGCCGCCACGACCAACACGATCTCCACAGGGCCGCTCATCTCAATCGCCTCCGCTGATCCGCGCGTTGGAAGTGCTCTGGCGGAGAAGCTAGGGCCTCCCGGCACGGACGTCCTGCGGCGAGTGGTGTAGATCCGGGTGGAGAAACGACTCCACCCGGATCTACGGCGGACGCCGCATGTCCGGCACCGCGGACTGACATAGCGTCGGCCTGGTTCGAAACGGGAAATTCCGCCGGCTGTCGCACCTTCGTTCCCGGCCCGGAAAAGAGCGTCAACCCTCCACCTGCCCATTCACGACTGGGAGTTGCCATGTCCTCGAACCCGTCCGGTCCGGCTGCCCGCACCGAAACCGGCACCACCACACGGCGATCCGGCTCCGTGGTGCGTGCGATGGTCGCCACGCTCTTCTACGATGTCGGCCTTTCGGCCATCGCCTACTTCGCCGCCGAACTGCTCGGGGCGAACACCTACATTGCGCTGCTGGCAGGCACCGCCGTCGCCGGCTTACGCGTGCTCTGGGTGGCGATCCGGCAGCGCCGCATCGATCCGTTCGCACTGTTCCTGGTCTTCCTGTTCGGCGCGAGTCTGCTGCTGAGTTTCACCACGGGTGACGCCCGGTTCGTCCTCGCCAAGGACTCGGCGCAGTCCGCCACAGCCGGCCTGGTGCTCGTCGGCAGCTGCGTTGTCAGGCGTCCTCTCGCCTATTACGCCGCCCTGCGATTCGCCGGCGAGGCCGGCTCGGAGCAGGCGGCACAGTTCCATTCCACCGCGAATACGAGTGCCATGCGGGCCCGCTGGCGCCGCGTCACCCTGGTCTGGGGCACCACGCTGCTGATCGACGCCTCGCTGCGCATCGCAGCCGTCTACCTGCTGCCGATCCGAGTCGCATCCAACGTCTCGCAGCTGCTCATGGTCACCTTCATGGGCGGGCTGACGCTGTGGACCGTCTGGTCGATGAAGAAGGAGCAGGCCGAGCCCGGGAAGGCTGGGCCGCAGCGCGCCGCGGCCGGCTCCTGACGGATCCGACAGTCATCGCCACCGGAAAGGGGGCTTGTCATGCGGGTCGTTGTCGACCTGAACCGCTGCCAGAGCTATGGGCAGTGCGTGTACGCGGCGCCGAAAGTGTTCCGGTTCCGGGGCACGGAGTCGCTGGAGTACGACCACGTGCCGGACGCGGAGTCCGACCGGGCCGTGGAGCGGGCCGCACTGGCCTGCCCGATGCAGGCGATCACCCTGGGTCGGGCGGCCGGCGCCGGGGAGGTGTGTGAATGACCGGCCCGAACCGAGGGAGCCTCCGGCGGATTGTCATCGTCGGCGCGTCGCTGGCAGGCCTGCGCACTGCGGAGTCGCTGCGGGCGAACGGGTTCACCGGCGAGCTCGTGCTGATCGGCGACGAGCCGCACGAACCCTACGACCGCCCGCCGCTGTCCAAGGCGGTGCTGTCCGGGTGGATCGGCACCGACCGGGTGCAGCTGCCGCGGAGCCGGGACCTGAACGCCCGCTGGCTGCTCGGCGTGGCCGCGACCGGGCTCAACCTGCCCGACCACTGCGTGCACCTTGCCGACGGCCGCGCCGTCCGCTTCGACGCGCTCGTCATCGCCACCGGATGCCGGGCCCGGCCCTGGCCGCTCGCCGACGAAGCGGCGCTCGGCGGGGTGCATGTGCTGCGGGGCCGCGACGACGCCGACCGGTTGCGCGCCGACCTCACCTCCGGGCCGTTCCGGGTGCTCGTCATCGGCGGCGGCTTCACCGGCTCGGAGGTGGCGTCGAGCTGCCGGGACCTCGGCATCCCGGTCACCGTTACCCACCGCGGCACCGCGCCGCTGGCGGGCGCGCTCGGCGGGACCGTCGGGGCGGTCATCGGGGCGCGGCAGCGGGCGCACGGGGTGGATCTGCGCCTCGGCACCACCGTCAGCGCGCTGGAGGGCGGTACCGACGGCCGGATGCGGCGGGCCCGGCTGTCCAACGGGGATGACGTCGAGGCCGATGTCGCCGTGGTCGCCACCGGATCGGTCCGCAACACCGAATGGCTCACCGGCAGCGGGCTCGGCGCCGACACGGGCGGCGTCGACTGCGACACGGCCTGCCGCGCCGTCGACACGGGTGGCGCCGTCGTACCGGGGGTGTACGTCGCGGGTGATGTGGCGCGGTCGCGGCATCCGCTCTTCGACTCCGGACCGCAGTCGCTGGAGCACTGGGCCAACGCCGTGGACCAGGCGGAGGTCGTCGCGCACAATCTCACCCGCCCGCCGTCGGACCTGCGGCACACCGCGGCGCTGCCCGCCTTCTGGTCCGACCAGTTCGGTATGAACATCAAGTCCGTCGGACTTCCGCAGCTCGCCGACGAGGTCGCGCTCACCCAGGGCTCCTTCACGTCCGGTCCGTTCGTCGCCGCGTACGGCCGCGACGGGATCACCGTCGGTGCGGTCGCGGTCGACTCGCCGCGTGTCATGGACGGTTACGCCGCCCTCGTCACCGAGCGGGCGGCGTTCCCGCCCGCGATCAACGCCACCGACTCACCCGGGGGGAGCTCCGTGCTCGGCGCGGGCTTCCTCGGCCCGGCACTGTCCCGTTCCCTCTCCGACATCGCAGCCCTAGGACACGGAGGACGACCGTGACCAGCGCCCGCCCCTACCCCGCCGCCGCCCTGTTCGGCCGGCTTCTCGACCACGCCAACCGGCACGACCCCTACCCGTACTTCGCCGAACTCACCAGGGAGCCGATCTGGCAACTCGACGCGCACACCTGGCTCGTCTCCGGCCACTGCGAGATCAGCGCGCTGCTGCGCGACCCCCGGCTCAGCGCCCAGGACGCGGCCCCCGCCGACGGCCCGTCCGGCCCGTCCGGCCCGCTCGGCTCGGACGGCAGGCCGTTCCGCGGGCCGTTCCTGCTCCTGGACCCGCCGCACCACGACGCGCTGCGCGCACAGACGGTGCATCAGTTCGCGCCGCGCATCCTGGGCATGCGCCCGCACATCGAGGCCATGGTCGCGGGCTTGCTCGACCAGCACGGCGGCTCCGGCCCGGGTGAGATCGACGTGGTCGCGTCGCTGGCCTATCCGCTGCCGGTGGCCGTGATCTGTGCGCTGCTCGGCGTGCCGCCGGAGGAGGAACCGGTGTTCCACTCCTTCGCGGGTCGCCTCACCCGCGCGCTCGACCCGGTCGAGACCCTGAGCAAGCAGGAGATCGCGGAACTGGAGGTGACCCGGGCGGACTGGCTGGCGTACCTGCTGCCCATGATCGAGGAGCGTCGCGCCACCCCGGCCACGGACCTGGTCTCCGGCCTGCTCACCGACGGCGACCCGGCGACCCGGATGGTCGACGTCGAACTCGCCGCCACGCTGGGCCTGCTGCTCATCGCGGGCCACGAGACCACCGTGAACCTGATTGCCAACGGAACCCTCGCCCTGCTGCGCAACCCGGACGTGCTCGCCCGGCTGCGCGCCGACCCCGGCCTGGCACCGGCCGTCGTGGAGGAGGTACTGCGCTTCGACCCTCCGGTGCAGATGAACGGCCGGCACACCACCGCCGACATCCGCGTCGCGGGCCAGGTCGTTCCGGCCGGCGACCGCATCACCCTGATGCTCGCTGCGGGCAACCGCGACCCGCGCCGCTTCGCCGCCCCGGACCGGTTCTGGCCGGAGCGGACCGGCAACGCGCACCTCGCCTTCGGCGGCGGCGTGCACTACTGCCTCGGTGCCGCGCTGGCCCGGATGGAGGGGCAGGCCGCGCTGACCGCGATCGCGACGCGGCTGAGTAACCCGCGCCCGGTCGCCGACCCGCCGCCATACCGGCCGAACATGCTGCTGCGCGGGCCCGAGGAAGTCCGCGTCGCCCACGACGGCATCACCCCCACCGGCTGACCGCGGCGAGAGCGGGGCGGACTGCTCGGGCGCCTGACACGCCTGCGAGCCCCCTGCACCTCATCGACCGCATCAGGGGCTCCAGGGTCTGCTGTCCGGCGGATCTTGTGACTGTCTGGCGATCAGATCGTTGCTCTGGTCGTGGGGCAGGGAGACCTGACCGAAGACGAGTGGATGCGGGCTTGAGCCATGTCTGCCGAAGTCCGGTGGTCGCAGCGGGCGTTGATGCGACCACCGGCAGGTGATCAACGGGATTCTGCGATCTGACTCGGAGTAGGGACGGCACCCGACGTTGCCGCAGTGGCCGCGGAACTCACCGCCATGGTCGGCGGATCGCCAGGCCGCGCGCCAGGCGAACAGCGATGACAGAGGCGATGCCGCGTGGAGGCACCTGCGGCGAATTGCTCGGCGGCCTCCATCCGGATCCGCTCACGAGACACCTGCCCCCGTCCCCGGCGGAGCCAGGCCCTCAGGCGGTCACGGAATCTGCGGTGCCCCGGCCGGAGTCGCCGACCTCAGCGTGGTGCCTTGGCGCGGTTTCGGTGGGCCTCTTGCTTCGCGCGGTTGCCGCAGGTCGCCATGCTGCACCAGCGGCGAGCGCGGCTCCGCGTATGGTCGGCGAACACCAGTGTGCAGGTCAATCCCTGGCACGCCTTGACGTTCGTGAAGTCCTCCTGGCTGGCGACCGTCGCCAGTGCCTGCCCGATCGGCAGCAGCAGCGAATCCGGTGTCCGCCATCGGCGCTCCGTGCGAAGTTCCAGACCGTCGGGGCCTGCGGGCCCGCCGGCCACGACCCGCACGAACTGCTCATCGCGTGCGAGCAGTTGATTCAGCGGCTCCAGATCGCGGGCGTCCTCGGACCGGACGGACCGCCCCTTCCGTACATCGACGAACCCCCGGAACCACTCACGAAGGGTTCTCGCCTGGGCGGCGACATGGTCCATCTCCCCCGGCATGGCCTCCGCTCGCAGCTTCTCAAGCACCTCGGCCGGCACCAATTCAGCCTGGTCCAGCCATGCCATCAGACCCTCGCCGTCGGCGATCCAGTCGACCTGGGTACCTGCCGGGGTGGCGACCGAGTTCAGAAAGTCCAGGCCGAGGGCGTCGGCGATGAAGATGGCCGGCGGCCGGTGGTCCGACACGGAACACGCTCCATGGGTCGATGTCAGCCTCGAATCAAGAGTAACCACCCTGTCCGATCTTGACAAGTTACGAACCGACTATCTAACCTTCAAATTGTCGCAAGGAGGTTAGGTGTCGGACTTCGAGGCGACCGGATCCAGAGGAGTGGGAAATGCCCCTGAACGGCGTGTCCGTGGCGCTCGTACACGGCGCATGGGCGGACGGTTCGAGCTGGAGCAAGGTGATCGGACCCCTGCAGGATGCGGGTGCGAACGTGGTCGCGGCGCAGCTGCCGCTGACATCACTGGCGGAGGACGTGGCTGCGCTGGAGCGGACGCTCGATCGGGTCGAGGGCCAGGTCGTGCTGGTCGGCCACGCCTATGCCGGCGCAGTGATCGCCGAGACACGCAATCCGAAGGTGCAAGCCCTCGTGTACGTTGCCGCGCTCGCACCGGATGAGGGCGAGACGGTCGCCGCGGTCTTCGGCCGCGCCGAACCGCATCCGAAGGCCCCCGCGCTCGACCCCGACCCCGAGGGCCTGATCTGGCTCCCGCGGGAGGCGTTCGCAGCCGCGTTCGCCCAGCACGCCACGGCCGAGGAGCAGGCACTTCTCGCAGCCGCCCAGCGGCCGATCGCCCTGTCCAACATCACTACGGAGGTGCAGCGACCGCTATGGAAGGACCGGCCGAGCTGGTTCCTCGTGGCCGAGGAGGACCGCATGATCGCCCCCGAGACCCAGCGGTTCATGGCCGAGCGCATGTCGGCCCGCCAGGTGTCGAAGCCGGTCGACCATGCGCCGATGGTCACCGCCCCCGACGTCGTCGCGGACATCATCCTGGACGCCGCCCGCAGCGCATCGACGACCGGGGAGCCCTCGTGACCAAGTCGGGAAAGTAACCTGACTAGAGGCATTTCATCAGTTACAAAGTCAAGGGAGAAACATCATGACCTCCATCGCCTATCGCTCGGCGAACGTCGACGGCCTGAACATCTTCTACCGCGAGGCCGGGCCCACCGACGCTCCGACACTGCTTCTGCTGCACGGCTTCCCGAGCGCGAGCCACATGTTTCGCGACCTCATTCCCCACCTGGCCGGACGGTTCCACCTCGTGGCCCCAGACCTGCCCGGTTTCGGCCAGTCCGACATGCCGCCGCGCATCGACTTCGACTACACCTTCGAGCACATCGCGGGCGTCATCGACCGCTTCACCGAGGTGATCGGCCTGGACCGTTTCGCGCTCTACGTCTTCGACTACGGCGCGCCGACCGGCTTCCGGATCGCGGCCAAGCACCCGGAGCGGATCATCGCGATCATCTCGCAGAACGGCAACGCCTACGAGGAAGGTCTGAGCGAGGGCTGGAACCCGATCCGTGCCTACTGGCAGGACCGGTCGCCGGCCAACCGCGACGCGCTGCGCGGCTTGCTGTCGCCCGACACCACCCGCTGGCAGTACACGCACGGTACGGCCGATCCGACTGCGGTCTCGCCGGACGGCATGACACTTGACGACGCGTACCTGGCGCGACCCGGCGCCGACGAGATTCAACTGGATCTCTTCGGCGACTACCACACCAACGTCGCGCTCTACCCGGCCTTCCAGGAGTACTTCCGGAAGCACCAGCCGCCGTTCCTGGCCACGTGGGGCCGGAACGACCCGTTCTTCCTGCCCGCCGGCGCAGAGGCGTTCAAGCGCGACCTCCCCGACGCCGTCATCCGCCTCCTGGACACCGGCCACTTCGCCCTTGAGACGCACGCCGAGGAGATCGCGGCAGCCATCGACGAGTTCCTCACCTGAGAGAGCGTCGGGCAACCGATCAACTCCTTGGGATGAGCGTCCGGTGGTGATCTTCGAGTGGCGAGCTGTCCGCGCCTTGCGCCCTGTCTCGGCCAGCCGCATGATCACGCCGTTCACCGTCATCGCGAACGCCACCGCGACCGCGATGAGGGCCAAGGCGACCAGGTCAGCGAGCACCTGGCGGCTCCGGCGTGCCGGAGTCCGAGCGTAGAGGCGCATGGGTGCACTCCTGTTCCGGTGATGGAGCGGAGAGGCCGGGATCCGGCCGGGCGGGCCGCCGTGTTCGCGGCGGGGCCGACCAGGCGCTGGACTCGACTCCTCCACCGGACCAGGCGGGTGAACGTCCCCGACGCGGCGGCCTTCGAAGCTCGTCCGGCGGAGATCGTCGAGGCCATCGACGCGGGCGTTGCGCCGGCGGGTGCAGGCGGTGACGGCGGCGTTCTGGTCCTCGTGGATGCGGGGCCGAGCGCCGGGGGCGCTGCCTGCCGGGCGGGGGTGGCCGGTGGTCACCGGCAGTACTCCCCCTTTGCTTCCCGTGGGCTGTGGCGTCAGTCCACGATTGCCGGGCTGAGCGGGTGCGTGGCCGCGAAATCCGTCCACCCGCTGCCCACGCCGCCCGGCCGGCCGGCCCAGGAGCTGCTCTCCGTGAGGTGATGGGCGACCTCAGCAGTACGCGGTGGCGGACTCGGGGCACCGTTACAGCGCGCCGTCATTCAGACCTTCACGGTGTCCCCACCCGGGCGTGGTCGCGCCGGGCCCGGCGCATGGCTCGCCGCATGCGCAGGACGTAGAGGGCCGTGGGTGGCGCCCAGCCCAGTTGCAGAGCCTGGCCGAGGTCGTCTCGATTGGCCCAGTGCTCGATCAACTGGCCGTCGGCGATGCGGCACCAGTGCGTCTGGGTGACGGCGAAGGTCCTGCCGGTCGCGGGGAACGCCCCGGAGGGGGCGGCGTTCTCGTCGTACGTGACGAACGTGCCCGTGTGCCGGCCTGACATGGTGGTGTGCAGGACCACGAGGTCACCGTCGGCCACCGCCTCCTCGATCGTCCACCCCAGGTCGGAGTAGGCGGCGCGCAGCCACAGTGCGCTGGCGTGGAAGGCCCGCGGTCCCCGGCCGCGAGCCGCCGGTGGCTCGGCTCGGCTCTCGCGGTTCACGGCATCGGGGTGGACGAGCTTCTCGAAGTCGGCGAGGCTGCCGTCGGCCATCATCCGCACGCAGCGGACCGCGATGTCGCGTGCGGTGAGCGGGGGATCGGTCATGCTCTCCTCCGTCCTGTTCCTGCGTCCTGTTCCTGGAGCGCAGCACGTCCCCCACGGTGCCCGGCCGGCATTTCAGCACGCTTACACCTGAAGTGCCCTCCGGCAGGGCGGGTCACGACGGTGCGGACAGGGTGCCGGCCGCGCCGGTGAACAGCGTCACCATCTCCGCCCAGGCCATCGTGCCGCCGCTCGCCACGGGAGGGATCGACGCGAGCAGCCGTTTCACCCGGTCCTCCAGGCTCGGTCCGGCGAAGCGCATGTACCGGCCCGGATCGGTGCCGCCGCGTTCGGCGTGGTCGGTGACCGCCGCGTGCAGCCGCGCGGCCGTGTCGCGGGCCCCGAGTACGGCCAAGGCGAAGACGCCCGCGTACAGGGCCCCCAACTCGTCGGAGCCGTTGGGTTGCTGTTCGAAAGCGGCCACCGCGCGCACCAGCAGCTCCAGCGCTCGGCGCGCCCCCGCCTCGGCTCCCTGCTCGTCGGCCAGGAGATACCAGGCCAGTTGGAGATCGCTGATGGCCGCCCCCGGGGTGAATCCGCACCCGGCGGCGATCTCGCGCGCCCTGCTCAGGGTCTCGGTCACGGCAGCCGTGTCCCCGTCCTGGAAGTGGACGAGAGCGATGCCCCACAGCGCCGTCGCGCGCAGGGAACCCGGAGGGTCCCGGCGGTCGCAGGCCGCCTGGAACGCCAGTGCCGCGGCGCGCATACGCTCGCCCGCCTCCGTGTCGGCGAGGGCGTTGCAGCGGCGCAGGTGTGCCTCCAGCAGCAACTCGTCGTGTGCCGGATCCTCCTCGTCGAGCAGATCGAGCGCGGTGTCGGCGGCGCTGAGCGCGGCGTCGGTGTCACCGACATGGCTGGAGGTCACGGACAGCCCGATCAACGCGGTCGCACGATCGGCGGGTGGAGCCTCGGGACACGCGTCGAGGGCTCGTCGCAGCAGGCGCCTCCCCTCGGGCACCGGTCCGGCCATCACCCACAGATAGCGCAACACGCCTGTCGTACGCAGGGCTTGCACGGGAGCGTGTGCCAGGTCGTGGGCGATACCGGCCCGGATGTTGGCCAGTTCGCCCGCCAGCGCGTGCGTGGCCTGCCCGGACCGGGGCCCGGTCAGCAGCGGGGCCTGGCCGGCGACGAAGGACCGTACCCACTCGGCGTGCGCCTCGCGCGTGGCGTCGCGGTCGGGATCGATGTCGCGGCAGTACCGGCGGATGGTCTCCAGCAGGCGGTAGCGCACCTGCCCGCAGGACACATCGGCGGTGAGCACCGACCGGTCGACCAGCGCGGCCAGACCCGCGAACACCGCGCCGTCGGCGTCGGCCGGACCGACCGCTGCGGCCGCCTGCCAGGAGAAGCCGCCGTCGAACGGCCACAGCCGCACCAGCAACATGCGCTCCTCATCGGGGAGTTGATCGACACTCCAGGCAATGGCGGCCGACAGCGAGTCGTGCGGCGACACCGAGCCGCGCGCCGGGGCGCCGAGGGCGTCGAGCCGCTCGTGCACATACGCGGCGATGTCGGCCAGACCGAACGACCGCGCCCTCGCGGCGGCCAGTTCGATCGCCAGGGGCAGCCCGTCGAGCGCGGTGCAGACGGCGACGGCCGCGTCGGTGTCGTGTGCGGTGGGGATCCAGCCCGCGCGATGGGCGCGCACCCGGTCGAACAGCAGCTCCACCGCCGTGCCGTCCTCGCCGCCGACCGGCAGCGGCGCCAGCGTGAGCACCCGCTCACCGTCCAGGCCCAGCGGCCATCGGCCGGTCGCCAGGATCCGCAGCCCGGGACACTGTGCGAGCAGCGGCAGTACGACATCGGCGAGCGCGTCGGTAAGGTGCTCGCAGTTGTCCAGCACCAGCACCTCGTGCCGGTCGGCGAGCACACGGGCGACCGCGGCGAGCGGATCGCCGGTGGTGTGCGCCACGCCCACGGCCACGGCGATGCTGGGTGCGATCATCTCCGCACCGCGGATGTCGGCCAGCCGCACGAGCCGGGCGTCGGCGCGGTCGGCGACCTGCTCGACGGCGAGGCGGGTCTTGCCGACGCCCGCTGGTCCGATGATCGTGACGAGGCGGGATTCGGTGAGTGCCGTGTCCAACAGGGACAGTTCCCGAA
Source organism: Streptomyces sp. HUAS MG56 (assembly GCF_058673395.1). Lineage (NCBI taxonomy): Bacteria > Bacillati > Actinomycetota > Actinomycetes > Kitasatosporales > Streptomycetaceae > Streptomyces > Streptomyces sp. HUAS MG56. The sequence continues at coordinate 291,876 of NZ_CM178722.1, forward strand.
CGCGGCCGATCAGCCGAGTGAGGGGCCGGAGCAGAGGCCGGGGAACCGCTGGAGGCGGCGGATCCGGCTCGGCGGACGGCGATTCATCCGGCCGTGCCGCCGCCGGCACGGCCAGCAGACTCGGGTCGTGCGCGAGCATGCGCCGCTCCAACGCCCTTAACGCCGGGCCGGGTTCTGCACCCAGCTCCTCGACGAGCAGCCCGCGCACGCGCCGTAACTCCGCCAGCGCGTGCCCTTGCCGGCCGCTGCGATACAGGCCCAGGGCGAGCAGTTCCCAACGCCTTTCGCGGTACGGCGCCTCGATCACCGACTGGCTCAGGGCCGCGACCGCCCGAGCGGTGTCGCCACGGGCCAGCCGCGCTGCCTCCAGTTCCTCCACCGCGATCTCCCGCAGCTCCGTCATCCGCGCCCGCAGTCCCAAGACGTGCAGCGACTCACCCAGCTCCGCCCAAGGACGGCCCCGCCACAGAGCCAGCGCCGCCTCCAATGTCCGTACGGCGCCGGAGGGATCGGCGTCGGCCAGTTCTGCCATGCCTCGCTCGACCTGCTGCTCGAACAGGCCGTGGTCGGTCGCCTCCGGCGTCAGCGCGAGCCGATAGCCCTGCCGGGTCGACTCCAGGCACGCCCGCTCCCCCGGGCCCAGCGCGCTGCGCAGCCGATGGACCGTGACCCGGATCGCGTTCGTGACCTCGGCCGTCAGCTCGGTGTCCCAGACCACCTCGGCCAGCGCCGACAGAGCTACCGGTGCCCCCGCACCGGCCGCGAGCGCTGCCAGCAGCCTGCGGGGAAGCGGCCCGCCGAGTTCCACCGGCACACCGTCGATCTCGACCTCGATCGGGCCGAGGACTCGGCAGAGGATCACCGGTTCACCCGCCTTGTGGGCCGGAGCGTCAGCGGATCCCTCCGCGGGGCCGGCGGACCCGACCACAGGAGGATCGCAGACCGGTTGAAATCCGGAAAAACTGTAAGACGGTTGAAATGCCGCCCCGTCACAGTGAGGAACGTCCTGCACAGGACCACGAAGACACACATCCCCTCAGCCCGGGCACCGGTCACGTGCCCTGTCCCACCGTCCAAAGGAGAACGCACAGATGAGCATGGCACACAGAATCGCGCTGGCCGCAACGGCGCTGACACTCACTGCGGGTCTGGCGGCGACGGCCGCGCCCGCCGAGGCCGGTACCGCCGCAGCTGCGGCGCAGCCCTCGATCACCTCGGTCACGTTCAGCGGCACTCACGGCCCCGGGGTGGCCTCACCGACGATCACGGTCAGCGGCTCCGGCTTCGGGACCACCGCGCCCGCGGGGGCCGACAACAACGTCACGAGCTGCGGGACGTACACCGACAACGGCAACGCCTACGGCAACCAGCTCTACTTCATCGACGACAACAACTTCGAGGCCGGTTACAGCGACGGCAACGGCGCGAACTGTATCGGTGTCACTGTCGTCTCCTGGTCCTCGAACCGGGTCGTGCTCCGGTTCGGAAACGCCTACGGCTCCTTCGCCCACTGGTACCTCAGCAACGGCGACGGCTACGCCCTGTCCGTCGACAACGGAATCTACGGCGGCACCGTCAGCGGACTGGGCTGACCCGCCAGCAGGGGGCCGCCGACAGCCGCCGACGGCCCCGCAGCTCAGCAGCCGGGGTGATCCGGGGCCGGGTGGCGTCGGGGACGAGCGTGCGTTCCAGGTCGGCGTTGTCGTTGACGCCGTCTACGCCTGACACACGCCGTGGTTGACCATCTGGGTGTGGCGTGCGACCACCGGGCGCGCGCTCTTGGCCAGGGACTTAACGAGCGGGCTGGTACCCGAGGCGATCACCTTGTCGACGAGCGCGAGGGTCTGCACGTGGGCCGGGTACTGGGCCTTGAGCCACGCGGCATCGTACGCCGACGTGCCGGCAAGGGACTTGAGGGCAGCGGTTTGCCTCAATTGCGCGCCCGACTGCCCGGACGGCAGTGCCACGCCGAGCCTTGCCGCGGCCTTGACGACACCGGCGTCAAGGACGCGGTGGTCGCGGATGAAGTCGGCGCTCACCCGCTTGACGCAGGCGGTGGTCGCGGCGCTCTGAGCCTGCTGGCTGGTCGTGATCTCCCACAGATTTCCCTGGTGGGCCGCGGTCAGGAGCTGCCTGTCCAGAACGGAGACCGTCGACGGTGAGGGCGACGAGGAAGCGAGAGCCGGGAGCGACGTGGCACCCATGACGCACAGGGTAGCGGCGCAAACGGCGGCGGAACGGGCACGGGATCGAGTCGTGTACATGAGTCCTCCACGGGTCGCACGCGCAAGCCCCGGCGAAAACCCCATCCTCATTACTCGAAGGATGAAAACTGCACCTATGCCATGGTTCACCCGGTTGAATCGGTCGGCAACCGAGGACCCCGATGCCCACATCCGGTGCAGCGGTCGGCGTGACCACGCCTCAGAAAGCGTGCGGCCGTACGGCCCATTGGGCTTGGGCGCTGCGCCGGGCGGTGGCCCGCTGCGCGGCGGGGGTACGGCGCTCGTGCGGCGGCCCCGGACCACCACACCCAAGGACGCCCATTGCGGTGTCATGGCCGCCGAGCCGGAGAACACCCTGCGGGCCGAGCGCGAGGGTCTGGACGGCATCGAACTGGACCTGCACCTGAGCAAGGACGGCGCGCTGGTCGTCATGCACGACGAGACCCTGGACCGTACGACGGACGGCTCCGGTCCGATCGCCGACCAGGAGTTGCAGACGCTCAAGAAGCTCGACGCCGGACTCGGCGAGCGCATCCCCACCTTCGAGGAGGTGCTGGACGCCGTCGGGCCGACGCTGCCGATCCAGGCGGAGATCAAGGACGTGGCCGCCGCCCGGTCGCTGGCCCGGGTGCTCACCGACCGCGACCTGCTGGACCGGGTCTCGGTGCTGTCGTTCCACGACGCGGCGCTGATCGAGATCCACCACCTGCTGCCGCAGGCCCGCACCGTGCTGGTGGCAGGCCCCAGCGCGCACCGCGACACCTTCGTCGGCCGCGCCCAGAAGGTCGGTTCCACCCTGGTCAGCGTGGAGCTGCGCCAGCTGAACCAGGCGATCGTGGAGAAGTGCGGCGCCGCCGGCATCCACGTGATGGCCTGGACCGTCAACGACGAGCGCGATCTGGCGCTGGCCCGGACGCTCGGCCTGGTGGGCTGCGTGACCGACGAGCCCGGCATGAAGCGGCTGGTCGAGGCCACGGCCTGACCTCAGGGGTCCAGCCCCGGCCTCGCCGTCGCGGGACGGCTCCTCGTCTACCTGCGGAAATGAGCTGTGAGCCGCACAGGCCTCACCTCCTGCCGGGCGATCTCGGGCCGTACGGTCAGGGCTCGATGAACGGCACCGGGACGGCGTGCAGTTTGGTCCGGAGGCTGATGTCGCTGGTGGCGACGTACCACGCAGTGCCGGGGTGCCGGGCCTGCAAGAGCAGCGTCGAGGCGATGAACCGGTCGTCCGGGACGTCCAGGTCGAGCCAGTCGGGCAACGCTTCGGACTTGGACATCCGTCCGTCCGGCCCGCTTCTTGTCATCCAGCTCGCGCAGCACGACCGGCAGCAGGTGCGCCATGTAGTGGTCCGACTGGTCCGTCCCGCAGTACATGACAGAGGCGGTGGAGCTCCTGCAGGCGTCGGTGCAGCAACTGCGGAGCCTGACCGATCTGCTGCCGATGGACCCGTGGCCGGTGCGCCCGGCCGTCGACGCCAACGCTCTGATCGACAATCCTGACCTCGCCGCCTACACCGGGCAGATCGGTCCGAGCCGCCTCGGGAGTCGGGTGCGGGAACAGCAGCCGGAACCGCGGCTCCCAGCCCCACAGGCGACGCAGCAGGTCCATCCGCTGGGACTCCAGCGCCGGGCCGCTCGGTGCTCAGCCCCAGTTCGCGGCGTCGAGGATGAAAGCCTCCCCCGGCCTGTTCGGGTTCACGTACTCGATCTCGGAGGTATCCAGCACAGCGAGGTAGTCCCGCTCGATCGCATCGAGCTGCTCCAGGAGGCGCTCTCGGTAGGTCGGCGGGAGGGGCTTCTTCTGCGGCATCCACCGATGATGGCCCACCCCGCTGACAGCCTGGTCCTGCCAAGGTTCCGCCTCCGGGAAAACCCATGCGCCAGGGCCCTGCTGGGGGCCTACGCTCCCGTCATGTGCAGCCTCTACGCCCGCCCCCGCCCGACGACCGGTGTCGGCCTCTGCTCGGGGTCTTCGACACGTCGGTGCTCACGACGGACGTCACCGCGGCGGTGATCCGCGGCCGGCCGTCCTCGATCCTCGCCGAGATGCGGTACGGCACGCTGCGCGGCTGTATCCCGCACTAGTGGGCGAAGGTCCCCCGTGCGCTGGCCGATCTCAAGCGCGAGGGCGGCGCCTTCGATCTCGCGGCGGCAAAGCGGCTGTGGTGGCAGCAGTACGTGCCGCTGCTGCACGTCGTCTCCGTGCCTGGGCTGCCCATGAGGACCCGGACCCGATCCGCAAGGGCATCGCCGTACCGGGGTGGAGAGACGTACGGGCCGCTCTGGGACGGATCGGCAGGGCGGAGGCCGGCATGGAGGCCGGCGTCACCATGGTCATGGGGACCGGCTACGGCCTGTACGGTGCCGCGCGCCTGGCCCGCGCCTATCCCGTGGCCGCCGGGATCGTGGCGGCCGCCGCCGGCGTCTACGCCTACCGCAACCGTTCCCGGTTCACCGTCGACACTCGCGCGAAGCTCGCCCGGCGCGCGACGGAAGCCTTGAGAGTCCTGACGAGCCGTACGGCCAGTACGAGCTGCACAAGCCCGGCTGGACGCAGGCGGAACACGGCACAGCGGGAGATGACGTGTTGTCGCAGGTCGCCCGCCTGCTCGCCCGCGCGGCCGTGCCGATGGCCCTCGACGCTCTCCCCGCCTCCCCTGACCGCACTGCAGCCGAGACCACCAAAAGGATCCAAGCCCTCACCGGAGTCGTCGGCATGCGTCGGTGTTCGCCCTCAGCTGTCGCCTCCCCGATGGACGGACAGCTCGGCCGACCACCGTTCTGCCCAGGCGCGCAGGGGTTCGAGTGAGGGGCGGAGTGCGTTACCCAGTTCGGTGAGGTGGTAGACGCCGTCGGTGTCGGTGGTCACGATGCCCGCCTCGGACAGCTCGCTCAGCCGATCGGCCAACACGCTGGAGGACATGTCGTCCGCACGTCGGCGCAGCTCGCGAAAGCCGGCCGGTTCCTGCTGAAGTTCCCAGATCACACGCAGCGTCCACCGGCGGCCCAGCAGGTCCAGCGCAGCCATCATCGGCCGACCGGTGCTCGACCCGCGCACGGGTCGGCCCGGCCTCGGTGCACCCTCGACCGCTCCAGAACCGCTTGCGCTTCGCATATCGAACCATGATAGTGGTTCGGAATTCGAAGCGATTGGAGCCGACATGGAACTGGTACCGGAGATGATCTACCGGGAAACCATCGACGGCCCATGGGGTCCGACCACCGGCAGCCCTTTGGGGGCACGACTGTGCTGGCAGGTGAACACGGCGCGCCTCATCGGTGAGCGGATCGACGCCACGCTGGTCACTCCCGGGATGGACTGGATCCGGCTCGGCGCGGACCAGGTGCGCCGACAGGACCTGCGAGTGACGCTGGCCGACGGCGACGGTGAAGTGATCATGCTGAGCTACGACAACGCGCTGATCCGGGAGAGCCCGGCATTCCTGCTCGCGCTGGGGGAAGGGCGGGAAACCAGGTTCGGCGACCAGCACATGCGGATGGTCGCCCAGTTCGACACCGGCGCCCCCCAGTACCGCTGGCTCACCCAGAGTCTGTTCGTCGGTGAGGGCCGACTGGCCGGACCACGCACCATCGAGTACCAGATCTACCGCGTGGATTGAGTCAACAGCGGGTCGGCCGGGCTCAGGGAAGCAAGACCAGCTTGCCCTTCGTCCGACGCGCCAAGAGGTCCTCGTGCGCATCGCGAGCGCGTCCGAGGTCGTACTCCGAGCCGACCAGCGGTCGCAGGCGGCCGCTCGCCGTGAGGGCGAGTAGCTCCTCAAGTGGCCTACCGCCCGCACCGTTTCGGGTGATGAGTGGGATGAGCCAGAACCCGCCAACCGTGATGCTGTCCACTGCGAGGCGGGATGGCAGGACGGCGGTGGCAGCGCGCCGGGACGAGGCTCCGTAGGTCACGAGCCGTCCCAGAAACCCGAGCGTGTCCAGTGCGGCGTCGAGTACCGGTCCGCCGACGGCATCGAGAATGACGTCGACCGGTTGTCCGTGATTGGCATCAAGGACCCGCTCCCGGTAGTTTTCCGCGCCGCTGTCGATGGCTACGTCCGCACCGAGTTCGAGGGTGAGGGCACGCTTCTCTTCGGACGACGCCGTCGCGATGACCCGGCCCGCCCCGAACTCGCGGGCCAGCTGAACCGCCAGGCTGCCCGTCCCGCCCGCGGCGGAGTGAACCACGACGCTCTGCCCGGGTCGCGGGTGGGCCACCGACCGCAACAGGTGCCACGCAGTCAGGCCCTGGACGAGCAGAGCCAGGGCCGCCCCGGCGCTCACACCTTGCGGCACAAGGGCCAAGTCGCGGTCGCAGACCACGGTCTTTGCGGCGTAGCCTCCCTGCCGGACGTATCCGAGGACTCGGCGACCGTCTGCTGTCCGGCCGACGACCTCCATACCAGGGACGTGCGGCAGGGGTCCTTTCATCGCATAGGGGCCGTCGGTGAGTTCACCCGCGATCTGTTTGATGTCGCCGAAGTTGACGCCCGAGGCCTCCACCTCGACCAAGGTCTCGCCCACACCCGCTACCGGGTCGGGCATCTCGACCTCCTCCAAGACCTCCGGTCCACCGAACCGGTCATAGCGCATGGCACGCACGATGGCGCCTCCCCGGGAATCGTATGAGCGCAGTGAGGACATTTTTTTTGCGGTGACCGCTTCACGGCCGGTGTGCTTGCCGGCGCCAGGCCGAGGGGCTGACGCCTCAGGCGCGTTTGAACGCCACACTGAAGGCGAAGGGGTCTTCGTAGCCGACCTCGTGGGCCACGGCGGCCACGGTCACCTCGCCATCCCGGAGCAGGTCTGCTGCCATGGTCATTCGCCAGCCGGTGAGGTAGGCGAGCGGGGGTTCGCCGACCAGGGCGGGAAAGCGGGCCGCGAAGGCCGCACGTGACATGCCGACGTGGGTGGCCAGTTCGGCGACCGTCCACCGACGGCCGTGCTCCTCGTGCAGCAGTCGTACCGCCTGACGGATCGCCGGATCGGCCAGGGCCCGGTACCACGCGGGCGCCGTATTCGCTCCGGCACACCAGGTCCGCAGGGCCAGCACGAGCACAAGGTCGAGGAGCCGGTCGAGCACCGCATCTTGACCGGGTTCGTCGAGGGTGCCTGTGCACCGGATGCCCGCTCCGCGAGCGAGCCTGCAGCGTGATCGCCAGGGCCAGGATCTGCGGAGGCGTGCTCGGGCGCCCGTTCGCCGACGGGTACATGTCCGCGGACATCTCCGCCGGGAACAGCGCACCAGGGTGCTCGGACAGAAACGCGAACACACTCCCCGCCGGAATCAACTCCCGGCAGGTCTCCCACACATCCGGCCCGACTGTCTGCCCGGCCCATTCCCCCATCACCACGACACGAGTCTGGCCCGGCCGCTCACGCGGCGGGGCCAGAACCCCAAGATCTTCATGAGCCTTCTAGTAGGACTCCGTCAGGTTGCCCTGGCTCTTGGGTTTGGGCTGGTGGTGGCTGTTCTGGGCAGGGGACGGTGGCAGGTGGTGCAGGTGCCGGTCCAGCAGTTCAGCAGGTCATGGAGGGTGTCGAGGATCTGGCAGGGGGTGAGTCCGCTGTATCGGCTTTGGGGGCCAGCCGCTGTTCGGTGAGGAACGCGTGGGCGGCGGTGACCAGGGTGACGTGGTGGTGCCAGCCGGTCCAGGAGCGGCCTTCGAAGTGGTCCAGGTCGAGGCCGTGCTTGAGTTCCCGGTAGTCGTGCTCGATGCGCCAGCGGATCTTGGCCAGGCGGACCAGTTCGGCCGGCGTGATACCGGCGGGCAGGTTGGACGGCCAGTTGTCGGTAGGCGCTTCGGCGCCTTCGGGCCATTCGACCAGCAGCGTGACTTCGGGCAGGACACCGTCCCAGCAGCGGTGTCCGGCGGTGGCGGCGGCCCGGGCCAGACGACGGGCCCTGATGCCGGCCGGCTGCACCCGCAGCGCCAGGAAGTGCGAGCGCATCGGTCCGCGGAAGCCTTCCCGCCAGGTGACCTCGGTGAACGCCTGTCGTCCGTGGCCGGCCGCCAGTGCGGCCACCGGGGACGGCTTGTCCCGGTAGCGGGGCTGCGGCCTGGGACCGTTGCCGGACCAGTGCGGTGTGACTGGCTCGGCGTCGTGCGGGTGGACGGTCACATCCGAGCGGACCGCGACGACATAGCCGATGCCCCGCCGGTCCAGGCCGTCGCGGAAGTCTGCGATCTGCCCGTAGCCGGCGTCGGCCACCAGCACCGGTGGCACCAGCCCCCACCCGGCCAGCTCATCGATGCTGTCCAGGGCCAGGCGCTACTTCTCCCGGTGCCCGCCCTCCTGCGGTATCCCGGTCTTGTGTCGCCGTACCGGATCGTCCGCCCACTCCTGGGGCACGAACATGCGCCACCGCAGCGGGCAGGACGCGGCATCACAGACCGCGTGCACGCTCACCGCGACCTGGCAGTTGGCCCGCTTGCCCAACGTCCCGCAGTACTGGCGCGCGACCGCCACCGACATTCTTCCCGTCCTTCGGGAACGACACATCATCGACCGCCCAGGCATCCGGCCCGATCAGCGGCACCATCCGCTGGGCGATCCGCCACCCGCACCGGCACCGGATCCCAGGTCGACTGGTTCACGAACTGCTCAGGTTCTGTTCATTGCCATCCGGCAGCCGCCCCGCCATCGGCTGGATCGACTTACGGCGCCCGTCCAGCATCAGCCCCCGCAGACAGCAGTCGCCCTTCGCCCGCTGGTCCTTACGCGGCACCGACGCGAACACATCCGCCACGAATGACACCAACTCCGCCCGAGCACGATGCACTTCATGTGCAACCACACTCCTACTGATCTCTTCGGATTGTTGTCGGCTGGTGGGTGAGTTTGAGTCCGGTGCCGGCCAGGCAGCTGTCGATCAGGTCGGCGCGGAGCTGAATGTGACGCAGGCCCCGCCGGAGGGTGCGTTCGAGGTGGTCGTCGTCGGTGAAGGCGGTATTGGCCATGGGACCGCGCCGTAGCGCGACCAGACGCCCTCGACCGGGTTCAAGTCCGGTGCGTATGAGGGCAATTGGATGATGGTGAGCCAGTCATGTGCGGCCGCGTAATCGCGCATTCCGGCTGCCCGGTGGGTGTTGAGATTGTCCCAGATGACGACGATGGGTGCCTGGAGCTGGATGTGGGCGCGGACGACCAGGTCGCGGTAGTCGCTCCAGGCGAAGGTGTCGCGTCCTTTGCCCCTGTGCTTGCGGTGACGGCGCGGCCGATAGATCAGACGGGAGGCTTCGCCCGGCCGGTAGCAGCACATCACGGCGATCGACCAGCGGCGCCAGGACCGGCCCCGTACCCGCACCACCGGCGTGTGCCCACGCCGGCCCCAGGTGCGGGCCCGTGGCGGCGTCATCGAGAACCCGGCCTCGTCCTCGAACACGATGTACGCGCCCAGCGCCGCCGCAGTCATTCCGCCTGCGGCCACACATCCTTCTTCCACAGGCCCACCGCCTGCTCGTCGCGCTCCAGGGCCCGGCGGGCGGGACACTGCCAGGACCAGCCGTGCCGGTGCAGCAGCCGCCACACCGCCGACGACGAGCAATCCCGTGAGAACTTCCAGGCGATCAACGCTCTGATCCGGGCCAGAGTCCAACGCTGGTCCTTCCAGCCGTGCACAGCCGGTCCCAGACCAACTCCTGCTCCAGCTCGCCGAACCGGCCGTCGGACAGCTTGGGCAGTTTCGGTGGCCCCGCGTAAGCGAGCGCGGCCATCCCGCCCTCCCGCCAGGCACGCCGCCAGCGTTCCACCGACCGCTCACCCACCCACAGATCCCGCGCGATCACTGCGGCCCTCTCACCGCGACCGAACCGCTCACCCGCCTCGTACCGGATCCGCTCGCGAAACCGCCGCCGCTCCGCGGTCAGCCCACCACCCTGCGCGTACCGCATACCACCGGCCTACCGCAGGCATCACCACACGTCACCACCCCCGACACCAATCCGAAGAGATCAGTAGGGGCAGCGACCATTCACCGAGGGCCCGCATTCGGCACCACCCGCAGTCCATGGAACCTCGGGGCGCGCGTGACCACGCCGGCAGCCAGGCGAAGACTTCATGGGTGAGTCCGGTGGGCGAACGCGTCACGTCCGGACATGCCACTGCTCTCGCTCGTCGGCGGAGAGGACGAGCGAGGGGCGCAACCGGCAGTGTGCACGTGGAACGTGCCTTCCCGCTGGGCTGACGGAGACCTTGGACAAGCCTCATCGTCCCCGCGCAGAAGGCACTTTCGCGTTCCCGCTCAACATCCGGACGCCGCCGCAAGTGCAACGCGCAGGCTAGTAGAGCTGGATCCGCGCGCTCTGGGCGTTGCCGTAGTAGCTTCCGTTGTACCAGTAGCCCACCTGCATGACGTACGTGCCGTTGGCGTATCCGGCCGGGTAGGCGCTGTCGATCCACTGCTCAAACGTGGATGTCGTCCACCCGTGACAACCCAGATCGCTGCTCCAGCTGGTGCTGCCGTTGGCGTTGACCAACAGCAATTGAGCGCACGGGTCGATGTTCAGCCCGTTGGGGTTTGAGATTTTGACGTCCAGTCCGATCGAGCCTTCGGCCCCCTGAAAGTCACAGGGGTACAGGGAAACGCCGGGGTTTGTGCCGGCCCAGCCGGTCAGTCGGCAGCCGCCGGAACTCATGGCTGCCTGTGCGGACGGGGCGCCGATGAGCCCTCCCGCGAAGACAACAGCGGTTGCCGCGGCCGCTGTGGAGATCATGGCTATCGGGCGTCGGGCCTTGTTCCGTTTGAACATGGGTTCCTGCCTCCTCTGGGTGTTGGATCGACGGCCCCGAGAGGTTAGCCCGAGAGACCAGATCCCCCCGTGCCGGCCGGTGTGACGTAGATCCTCATGTGCTGAGAGGGAGGTGGAGCAGCCATCGGTGATCGCTTTCCCCCGTCAGCGTCGCAGCGATCATGGCCGCTGATCTTTCGTCCGGTCAAGACCAGCGCCGGATCCAGCACTGTCGGCGCGGATGAGGATCCCCGCCGAGGAACCACCACCGTGGCCATGGGTGTGCACCTTCGCCGAACCGCCGCCCGCGTCGCCTCGGCGCACGTCTGGGACTGCCCGACCGGGTGCCCAGCGAGGACACCGAGCCCTGGCCACCGGACACGCAAAACAACGGGCTTCCATTTCACCAAGGGGCGGTCGGGCAGCTCCAAGAACCTGACCTTCCCCGCCGGCGGGACGAAGCCGCAGATCGTGTTGCGCGACGCGGTGAACAACGACGTCGACATCCTCCGCCACGCCGACACTGCCCGGTGTTCACCGATCCCCTGCCGCCGCACGGGTTGGCCCGGCGGCAGACGGTCATTTGGTGCGCAGCAGGGGGTGCCGCTTGCGCCAGGAGTGGCACAGCTCGGTGAACTCCTGCTGACGTGCGGCCAGGAGGCCCTGGAGGCGCTTCAGGTGGCAGTCGAGAAAGTGCACGCCGTCCTGGAAGGACTGGAAACCGATGGTGAACCACAACTGGCCGAGCTTCGCGGGCGCTTGGGTGCTCTTCCTCGGTCATCTCGCGGCCGTCGGCCGATCCCGGCTCGCACGCCACCGCGGTGCAGTCCTGCGACAGGCGGCGGATGGCCGCGCCTGCAAGCACCGAGCCCAGGCCTTTCGGCGGCCTGCGCTCAGATCAGGCATCACGTGTCCAGCAATCAGCGTAGATCGATTCCTAGGCCGCGAGTCGCGATTTCGTCCTAGATCAGGGGGAGTTGGGCGTAACGTCGTGCGCCGTCGGCATTGGTTGCCAAGGGCGCACCCGCTCCTGGCTAGAGGTTGTCCCGTAACCGGTGGGTCGGTTTTTTGCGTTGGCTGGGCATGGGTGGGGTGATCTCAGCGGATGATCCGAAGTGGATCGAGCTGTTCGCCGGGCTGAGCGAGTCGCAGTTCGCCCCGCTGGTGGCGTTGGTGCGGCGTCGCGGTGGCGACGTGCAGTGCGGCCGGCCCTGGCGGCTGCCGCTGGAGGACCGGGTGTTGCCGGTGGCGACGTACCGGCGCACGAACCTGACGTTGCGGCAGGTGGAACCGTTGTTCGGGGTCTCGAAGTCTGCGGCTGACCGCATCCTCGACCACCTGGAGCCCTTGCCGGCCATCTCGCCGGCCCGGCGGCCACGCAAAGACACCGTCCACATCGTCGACGGCACCCTGGCGCCCACCCGTGACCGCAGCGTGGCCGCGTCCAGCAAGAACTATCGGTACCCGGCCAACCTGCAGGTCGTGATCGACGCCAACAGCCGCCCGGTGGTGGCGATCGGCATGCCGCTGCCCGGCAGCCGCAACGACTGCCGGGCGTTCACGAAGTCCGGCGTCGACCGGGTCTGCCGCGGCGCACCGGCCATCGCCGACGGTGGATACCAGGGCACCGGCCTGCTCATCCCGCACCGCAAACGACGAGGACAGACGCACCTCAGTCCGCGCCAGGAGGCGGAGAACGCCGACCACCGCCGGGCGCGAGCCCGGATGGAACACGCCCTGTCCCGGCTGAAGAACTGGAAAATTCTGCGGGACTGCCGACTCAAGGACCACGGCGTTCACCACGCGCTGCCCGGCATCGCCCGGCTCCACAACCTGGCCCTCACTGAATAACTCACGCCCCATACGGGACAACCTCTAGACGAGTGGATCCGAAGTCGGGGATGATCAGCGGCATGCGGATGGTCCTGCGCGGAGCCCTGGTGACGCTTCGCCCGGCGACGGTGGGCGATATCCCGGCTCTGGCCGCGATCCGGACCACGCCTGAGGTGTACGCGCGCTGGCGGGGCGGCGACGACCTGACGGCCGCGGTGGCCGAGGACCTCGAAGATCCCGGGGCCCGGACCTTCGCGGTCGAGCACGGCGGCAGAGTGGTCGGCGCTATCCAGTGGGGCGCCGAGGACGAGCCGGACTACCGCCATGCCAACATCGACATCTATCTCGACCCGGCGGTGCACGGGCGCGGTCTTGGCACTGACGCCGTCCGCGCCCTGGCACGCCATCTGATCGATGATCACGGATACCGCCGACTGGTGATCGACCCGGCCGCCGACAATGCCGCCGCCATCCGGTGCTACCGCAAGGTCGGCTTCCGCCCGGTGGGCATCATGCGGCAGTACGAGCGCGGCCCGGAGGGCAGCTGGCACGACGGGCTGCTGATGGACCTGTTGGCGGAGGAGCTGGAGTAAGTCTCACGTTCGGTTCCACCAAGGCGGCGAGGGCCTCGATGATCCGTGTGTGACGGCAGCTTCGGCAAGTCTCCGTACCTGCCGCAGCGCGCGGGCTGCAACAAGCGGCTCCGCACCGCGATTCCGCTGGTCAAGGCGTGATCAGGGAACTGGCGAGGGGCAGCGACTTCTGGTTCGGCAACCACTGGTTCACCGACTCGACCCCGGTCCCGTGCGGGATGTCACGCCCGACCGTGCAGCGCTCCACCCTGGCAGGCTGGGCCGGCTACGGCTACTGCGCCTCACACTCGCGATTCTTCTGGGGCCTGCGCCCCTATCTGGTCTGCATCCTGACCGGGATGCCGATCATGTGGGCGCCGGCCAACTCGAAGATCGGCGAGCGCGAGGTCCTCGCTGCGATGCTCGAGGTCGACGCCGATCTGGTCGCCAACCGCGAGGGCATCCTGCCCATCTCGGACAAGGGCTTTGCGTCGAAGGCCTTCGAGAAGGACCTCGCCCGCCTCGGCATCCAGTTGCTGCGGCCGTCCTTCAAACGCGAGAAGGAACGGTACGGCGAACCGATGCTCAAGAAGGTCCGCCAGTTGATCGAGTCGGTCAACGACACCCTCAAGGGCCGACTCGACCTGGAACAACACGGCGGCCGGACCATCGAGGGCGTCGCCATCCGCGTCGCCCAGCGCGTCCCGGCGATGGCAGCCGGGATCTGGCACGACAACAAGACCGGCGCACCGGACGCCCGGCCGCTCATCGCCTTCGACCACTGATCACTTCGGATCTACCCGTCTAGGATTGCGAAGGTGCCAGCAAGAACCAGTGACATCGAGAAGGCGGCCCGTGTGCTGCGCGCCGGCCGCCTGGTGGCCCTCCCGACCGAGACCGTCTACGGACTGGGCGCCAACGCCGAGGACCCCGTCGCCGTCGCGCGCATCTTCCAGGTCAAGGGACGTCCGCCGTCCCACCCGCTGATCGTCCACATCGGCGGCGCGGAGCATCTGGACGACTGGGTCAAAGACGTGCCGGCGACGGCGCGCCTGCTGGCCGAACGCTTCTGGCCTGGGCCGCTCACGCTGGTCCTGCGGCGCGGTCGCCGAGTGCCCCTCGAAGCGACGGGTGGCTTGGAGACCGTGGCCGTGCGCGTGCCCGATCACCCCGTCGCCCTCGCGCTGCTGTCGACCTTCGGCGGCGGTGTCACGGCCCCGTCCGCCAACCGCTTCGGCTCGGTCAGCCCTACCACGGCGGACCACGTCCGTGCCGAGCTCGGGGAGGCGGTCGACTTCGTGCTGGACGGTGGTCCCTGCTCGGTCGGCGTCGAGTCGACCATCGTCGACGCCACGGGCGAGATCCCGAGCATCCTGCGTCCCGGCGGGGTGACGCGAGAGGACCTTGAAGCGGTGCTGGGGTGCCCGCTCGCGGTCCCCTCGACCAGCCGTGTCCGCGTGCCGGGCCAGCATCCGTCGCACTACGCGCCGCGTGCGCGAGTCGTCCTCGTCGAGCCCGAGCAGGTCATCGCCAAAGCGGAGCTCGCGCAGGAGCTGGGGCAGCAGGTTGGGGTGTTTCTTCCCCCCGCCTTCGCCGACGCTCCAGTGAAGGCACACGCCGTGGTGACGGTCCCCGCTTCGCCGGCTGCCTATGCGCGCGGACTGTACGGGTTCCTGCGCGAACTCGACCAGCAGGGGTGCGACCTCATCGTCGCCTCCTTGCCGGTGGAGGAGGGGCTGGGACTGGCGATCGCCAACCGGCTCCGCCGCGCCGCGGGGCCCCGGGCCTCCGCGTGACCAGCATCGGATTGGTGGCGTGCCCGAGCGGCCACGGCCGTGGCGGTCAGGACGCGGCGGGCACCGCCACATCGAGGCCGCGGGCCGCGACGAGCTGCGCGCTGCCGTCGGCCAGGCGGTAGCACAGGCCCACCACGGCCGCCTGCCCGGCAGCGACCTTCTCGGCGAGCGCCCGGGAGCGGTCCAGCAGCAGGTCGACGGTGTGCCTTATGTGCTCGGCGAGGATCTCCTCGGGCTCGACCTTTCCGGCGGCCCGCGCCGCCAGCACGCTGGGCGTCACCCGCTCGACGACGTCCCGGACGTACCCGGCCGGTGTCATGCCGTCCTCCAGCGCGGCGCACGCCGCGCCGACCGCGCCGCACGAGTCGTGTCCGAGGACCACGACCAGCGGGCAGCCCAGCACGTCTACGCCGTATTCGATGCTGCCCAGTACCTCCGGTCCCATGACGTGGCCGGCGGTGCGCACCACGAACAGGTCGCCCAGGCCGCGGTCGAAGATGATCTCGGCGGCCAGCCGGGAGTCGGAACAGCCGAACAGCACGGCGAAGGGCTGCTGGGACGGTGCGATCTCCGTGCGGCGGGTGGCGTCCTGGTTCGGGTGCTCAGGGGTACCCGCGACGAAGCGCTGGTTACCGGCCAGCAGCAGCTCGAAGGCGTCGCGGGTCGTCGGGCTCTGGATCTCGGTCATGGCTGCAGCCTACGAGTCGGCGCCAGGCGACACATCGCTTGGCCATGCGGAGGCCTCTTCCGGGGACGCGGTCATACGCCGTCCCGCGGCACCGGCCGCGAGGCAGCGGTACATCCCGCTGCTCACGAGCGAGCCCGGCGGGCGCGGGGACCGGACTCTCGTAAAATTGAAGAGGGAGCCGCTGGCAGGGAATGCGTGTGACACCGGAGATTGATTACCTGGGTGTGTTCGCCGCCCTTCCGAGCCCGTGCCTGGTGCTCGGCACGGACCTGGTGATCGGCGCTGCCAACCGGGCCTTCTGCGAGGTGACCGGACGGAGCCGGGTCGAGCTGCTCGGGCAGTACCTTTTCGATGTCTTCCCGGACAACCCCGCCGACCCGGAGGCTGACGGGGTGGACACGCTGAAGGCCTCACTGCACCGTGTCCTGTCCTCTGGCCAGACCGATCACATGGCGTTGCAGAAGTACGACATCCCGGTCCAGGGCAATCCCGAGGTGTTCAAGGAGCGGTGGTGGACCGCGATCAACGTGCCAGTCCTTGGCACGGACGGCAAGGTCGCCTGGATCATCCACCGATCCGAGGACATGACCGACGTCGTCCGTGCCCACCGCAGTGCGCACCCGCCGTCGGTCAGCCCCGGCCGGGAGGCGGCCATGGAGGCCGAGCTGTACGCCCGGGCGCGACAGCTGCAGCAGCTGAACGAGGAACTGCGGCAGGCCCACGCCCGTGAACGGCACATCGCCGTCGCCCTCCAAGAAGCCATGCTCCATTCCCCGGACCTGGCCCGACACCCGAATATCGCCGTGCGCTACCTGCCCGCGACCGGATCACTGAACGTGTGCGGCGACTGGTACGACGCGGTCGACCTGCCCGCGGACCGCTTCACCGTCACGGTCGGCGACGTGGTCGGCCACGGGCTGATGGCCGCCACGATCATGGGCAGGCTCCGCAGCGCACTAAGCGCCGCCACCCGCACCGTCCACGGCCCCGCCCAAGCCCTGGAGGTCCTGGGACTGTACGCCCGCTCGGTCGAGGGAGCACTGGCCGCCACCGCCGTCCAGGTCCTCGTCGACTGCCACAGCCACCTGCTCATCTACAGCAGCGCCGGCCACCCCCCGCCCGTCCTGCTGCACCCGGACGGCTCCTGCGACCTGCTCGACCAGGCCACCGACCCACCCCTGGGCGCCCGCCCCGAACACATCCCCCGCCCCCAGGCCAACGCGCCCTACACGCCCGGCGACACCCTCATCCTCTACACCGACGGCCTGATCGAACGCCGCGACGAGGACATCGACACCGGCCTGACCCGCCTGACCTCCACGCTCGCCACCTGCACCGACTTCGGCGCGGAACACCTCGCCGACACCCTCCTCGCCCGCCTGGGCCTCGCCAGCGGCGCCGACGACGACATCGCCATCGTCGTCGTTCGCCTGGACCAAACAACCCGACCGTACTGATCAGGCCCGGTTCGCCCATGGCGGAAGGCGGGCGGCTTGGTGCGGTCGCATGGCGGCTCCGGCAGTCCGCCGCGTCACCACAGCCGAGAGCGGCAGGGCTTTGTCACGATGCCCGCTATGCAGCAGTTGCCGATTGCCTGCCCCGCTCACCGCAGCCCGGACGCCACCGGCACCGACGCTTTCCACGCCGCGTACCGGCAGGCCATGGCGCAGCACGCCGTATTCGTCGCCATCGAATCCGAAAAGCGTCAGGTGTGGACCGTCAAAGCGGACACGCTCACCGTCGGCTCCGGCCACGCCATCGACGACGCGGTGAACGAGGCAGTCCGGGCCGCGATCACCCGCCAGCTCCAAAGCCGTGAGGTCGAATGGGACGCCTGCACGGGCCCGGCCTACTTCATGATGCACGGCGTGCGCAGCGAAGAACGGGCCCGCGAACTCGCGGCCGCCTTTCACGCCGCGCTGTACGGAGACCTTCAGCCGCTGACCCGCGCGGTGCCCGGTGCCGGCCTGCACGAGTAGCTGATGCGATCCGCGCTCCTGCCCGCTTGCGGACTGCTGCCAGCGCGGGAATGAACCCGATCTTTCCGGGGCAGTCGAGCAGCAAAACGCGTCTTTCCCGCCCGGATGGGTTGGATGACCCATTCACCCGAGGAGGACCATGCCCCCTTCGAGGGCGCCAGCCCGCAGTTGGCCGAGCGCATGGCGGAACGTGGCACGGGGCGTTCTGGCCGTGCTCGCACCCGATGGCGGCGCGGAGGCGGACGCGGTGCTGCTGTTGGTGTCCGAGCTGGTCAGCAAGGCGGTGGGGTCTGCTGCCGGTTTGGGTGACAGGGTGACCTGCCCCACCTCTCAGGTTCCAGTTCTGCCGGCTAACTGACGGCCTTCGCGAAGGGCTTTCACGCGGTGTGCCTTCGCAACCGCAGCGGCGGCACCACTGATCGGACTCGACGACCCGGCACGCGAGAACCGCACGATCCGGGGCGAGTCGCTGACCGGTGACTTTGAGCCCGAGCTCGTCAAGGCGGCAGAACGTATTCATGCCAGCGCGGGCGAAGCCCGCCGCAGGGGTAGCGTCGTGCAGCGTCGAGGTCTTCCGGATGGGCTTGGTGCAGGAACCCCCTTCCTCGGGAGCCCTCGACGCCTACCCGGCCACCGACGCGGGGTGAGCTGCCACCGCCGGTGTGACGCAAGTTCCTGACGGTTGATGATCTGCAGTCGTCCAGGGGAGGGCGAATCTTTCCGCTTTGGCCCTGGCCGCGCGAAGGTGACCGGGGCCGGAACGTGAACGGTGGCTTCGGTCGTGGCTCGTGGGCCGTTCAGCTCTGGGGCATTCAGCGGCCGATGTCGTCCAGTTCGGCCACGTCCTCATGAGAGAGGGAGAGTCCCGCGCCAGTGATGTTCTCGCGCAGGTGCGCCGTCGATGACGTGCCGGGGATGAGCAGGATGTTCGGTGATCGCTGCAGCAGCCAGGCCAGTGCGACCGACATCGGTGTCGCCTCCGATCGAGCGGCGACCGCCGAGAGCACCGAGGACTGAAGCGGGGTGAAGCCCCCGAGGGGGAAGAAGGGCACGTACGCGACGCCGTCGGCGGCGAGCCGGTCGATCAGCTTGTCGTCGTGGCGGTGGGCGAGGTTGTACATGTTCTGCACGCACACGACCGGCGCGATGCCCTGCGCCTCGGTGACCTGCTCCGAGGTGGCGTTGCTGAGTCCGAGGTGGCGGATCAGGCCCTGCTGCTGGAGTTCGGCGAGCGTCTCGAACGCCTCGGCGAGCGAGCCGGGCTGAGGACCTTCGGCGTTGCCGAGCCGGAGATTGACCAGGTCGAGTACGTCGAGCCGGAGGGACGTGAGGTTGTCTTGGACCTGGCGGCGCAGATCTTCGGGTCGCCGGGCCGGAGGCCAGCCACCCTGTTCGTCGCGGGTCGCGCCCACCTTGGTCACGATGTGCAGCGACTCGGCATAGGGGTGCAGCGCCTCGCAGATCAACTCGTTGGTGACGCGCGGCCCGTACGCGTCACTGGTGTCGATGTGGGAGATACCGAGGTCGACCGCTTCACGCAGAACGGCCAGGGCACCCTCGCGATCGGCGGGCGGCCCCATGACCCACGGGCCGGCCAGTTGCATGGCGCCGTAGCCGAACCGGGTGACGGTCAGGTCCCCCAGAGTCCAGGTGCCGCCGGGAAGAGAGAGGGAGGGTGTGCTCATCGTGTGACCTTTCGTCGTGCACTTGGGGGTGGCGCCTGCTGCCTCCCTGCATCAGCATTGGAGAGAAACTTCCTGTCGGGAAGTAGGCACTTTGGAGTGCGTAACCCACCCATGGGTGAGAGGTGCGATCAGTGACGACGGCGAAGGCGGCCCAGAAGAGGGCTCAGGCCAAGATGGAGTACAACGCGTTCCTGGCAGGGTGCCCCAGTCGGCAGCTGCTCGATCGAATCTCGGACAAGTGGGTCGTCCTGATCCTGTGCGCGCTGGGCGGCGACAACGGCCCTGGCCAGCCCGGTGAAGCACACGCAGACGCTCCGAAGGCGATGCGTTACTCCGAGATCTATCGTCTTCTGGCCGGGGTCAGCCAGAAGATGCTGACCCAGACGCTACGCTCGCTGGAGCACGATGGTCTGCTCACCCGTACCGTGACGCCAACCGTCCCTGTCACCGTCTCCTACGAGCTGACCGACCTCGGCCTCTCGCTCCACCACATGACGCGCGGGCTCAGAAACTGGGCGCAGACGCACATGGCCGAGGTCCTTGCAAACCGCGAGAACTACGACTCTCGCACTTCCTGACGACTCACACCCAACCGTCCAACTGCTCCACATTCTCGGCGCTACACCCTCAACTGCGAAGAGCCTTCAAAGTGAGATGGGTGTAGCTCGTCTTGGGTGCGGGCTGTCTCCCTTGAAGCGGACGGGCTGCGTACTGGCCGCTGTTCAGCCGTGGTTGTCGGTGTTGACCCCTATGATCCGCGTTATGCGTGATTTCCTCATGGCGGGTGGGCGGAAGCTGTCGTATCTGGACTTCGGTGGTCCGGGCCGGCCGCTTGTGGTCCTGCACGGGCACTACAACGAGGCAGCTGCGTTCGCGTCGCTCGCAGAGGTGTTGGCGCCGCGGTGGCGGGTGATCGCGCTCGATCAGCGCGGTCATGGAGAGTCCGACCGCGCCTGTCGTTACGAGCGGGACGATTACGTTGCCGATGTCGTCGCCTTGCATCGGCATCTGGGAGTCGGCTCCGTGGCGGTGCTGGGCCACTCGTTGGGCGGGGTGAATGCCTACCAGTTCGCCGCACGGCACCCGGACAAGGTCAGCAAGCTGATTGTGGAAGATATCGGTGCAGTCGTCGCCTGCGACTGGTCGTTCACCACGCGTCTCCCCTCTCACGTGCCGTCCCGAGAGGAACTGGTCACGGCTTTGGGTGGGACTGCGCCCTATCTGGAGTGCTCGTTCCGGCAGAGGGTCCAGGGCTGGGGTTTCTCGTTCGGCATCGACGACACTGTGGCGTCCCAGAAGGCTCTCAACGGTGATCACTGGGGTGACTGGACAGCGGTGTCCTGCCCGACCCTGCTGATCCACGGAATACACAGTGACGAGTTGACGGCCGATCACGCCCGTGACATGGTCGCCCGCCGCGGCGGACTGGCTCGCCTCGTCGAGTTGGCTGCCGGTCACGTCGTGCATCACGATGCTCCGGAGCAGTTCGCCGCCGCGGTCACCACGTTTCTGTCCGAACCCTGCTGAGCTCAGGCTGCCGGGCGGTATCTGTTCTGGTCAGGGTCCTGATACCTGCGGTGATGCTCGTGGGCAAGATGGTGACGCCAGTAGGCGTCGAGGTCGCCGTTGCTGATGAGGGCGCGGAGCTTGAGGACGGATTCGGCGCCGGCGAGTCCCCAGCGGGCTCCGGTGATGTCGAGCCGGTCGGCGATCAGATGCTGGCATGCGCCCCCGATCACGCCGGTCGCGATGGGCCAGCCCGCGGCGAGCGCGGTCGTATCGCAGGAACGCTTCCTTGCTGCTGAGGTAGCGGATGCAGGCGTCCGCGCTGTGCCGTTGAGCAGGTGTCAGCCTGCCACGTCAGCCTGTTTCCCGATCGATCCGGCTGCCTGGGCACCGCCGGCCAGGATGGTGAGCGCGTGGACGGCGACCCAGTCCTCGGCGGCGGGATCACCGCTGTGGTGGAAGGACCAGGCTGCCTGCCAGAGGTACTCAAGAACATGAACGAAGTCGACGGCGATGTCGATGGTGATGCCACGGCAGGCGGCTTCGGTCTGGATGAGGTCGAGCTGATGGCGGGCGCCGTCGACGAGCACGACCCAGCGACGGCGATGGCCGGGGTCCCGGGCTTCGGCCTGGTCGAAGGCCGCCTTGACGACCGTGGCGGCATCGTCGATGACGGATCCGTGCAGCCACTTCGATGCAGCTTTAGGTCCTGGCCTGAGCCTGCGTCGGGCCGTGGCGGCCGCCAGGCGGGGCGATGATGTCGTGCGGACGCCGGGGTACGGGGTCGGCGTCGTAGACGGCAGCGAGAGTGGCCATGCGCTTGCGGGCCGGTTTCTCCCCGGAAGCCAGCCGGGTGCGGAGCAGGCCAGGACGGGCAGCAGCGGCCTCCCGGGGCGCGGGCCGCAGGGCGTCCGGGCGCATCGCGATGCCCTTGCCGCCCACCGAGATCACCAGCAGCGTGCGGGCAGTGCACAGAGCGGGAATGCGTGCACGGCAGAACGCGTCGATGTCCGCTGCGGCGTCCACGACGAGGTCTTCGACCTGGCGTTTGCCGATCACCGGCCCACAGCGGCGCGTGATCGCCGCCGTCGCGGTGTCGAACGAGGCCCGCACCGATTCCAGGACGGCCAGCCGGGCCAGTGAGTGCGAGTGCCGCCGTGCGGGCAGCGACAAAGCGGCATCGGCCCGGGTAGATGTTGACGGCGCCAGGCCTCCGCCATGCGCACCGGCGGACGGTCACGGTGCCGAACAGCGTGGCCGGCTGCCGCTGATGGCCACGCTCCAGGCGGGAACGGACCAGACGGTCGGAGCCGGTCACCACGGCCGGCGGGTGCGGACGCTTTCCCCCTCGCGCAGGTCGAGGTGGTCCCGCAGGAGCTGCCGCATCAGCAGCCGGCCGCGGGTATCCACGAGTTCTTCCAGTTCATGGTGGGCCAGTCGGCCGGTGGCCAGGTCGTGCAGCTCGGCCACGAGGGCGTCGAAGAATTTCACCGAGGCCGCAAACAGGTCAGCACTCGGCGGGGTGTCGTAGCGTTCCACCGCGGGCTCTTCTCTGGGGCGGCGCGAATTGGTCGGCGCCTTCGACCGTACGGAGAAGGGCCCCTTGGTCACCATCCCCTCACGGCTCGTTCCCGCTGCCGGGCAGCAGAACAAACACGCCGGGGGTGTTCTCCATCAGCCCGCCCCGCGTCACCAGGCGCTTGAGCTTCGATCGGCCCCCATGATCACCAGCCACGGCCACCCCGCGATGTCCCAGCCCCTCCCGGCCACCGTCCCGGCCGACCGGGTCGCCCTCGTCTGCCTGCACGACCGGGTCGAGGACTCCTACGCCCATGTCGGCGAGTGGGGCATCACCGCCTTCGGCCCCGATTCCCCGCGCGCCTCCAGTCGGCCGCTGCTCGACGGGCTCGCCGCCACCGGCTGCTCGCGTGTCGCCGTCCACCTCGACATCGACGCCGTCGACGCGAACGAGGGCCCTCTCGGCCTCGGCAAGGTACCCGGCGGCTTCACCGGCGCCCAGGTCAACCGGATCGTCCACGAGATCAACGGCGCGTACGGCGTCGCCGGCACGACCGTCGCCGAGTTCTTCCCGCGCGACGTCGTCCACGTCCAGCAGGTCCTGCACGGCTTCCCGCTCATCGGCGGCTGATCACCATCCCCGTCCCGCCCGGCACCCGCTGAGGCCGTCCCCGAACACCCTGGCCCTGGGGACAGCCTCAGCCCTCGCCAACGACAGCGCGACAGCGCGACAGCGCGACAGCGCGACAGCGCGACAGCGCGACCAGGAGCATCCCCTCTCATGAAGGCGATCGCCACCCGCCGCTCCGGCACTCCCGGCGAGATGACCGTCGAGGAACGGCCCGTGCCCGCACGCCGCCCCGGCCAGACCCTGGTCCGCGTGCGTACGGCGACCATCAACCAGCTCGCCAACTCCCTGCGTACCGGCGCCTTCGGCAGCCTGCCGGTCCCGATCGTCCTGGGCAACGAAGGAGCGGGCACCGTCGGGGAGAGCGCCACCCTCCCCGCCGGTACCCGCGTCGCCGTCCACGGCCACGGCGACATCGGCGTCACCATCGACGGCCTCTACCAGCAGTACGTCACCGTCCCCGACCAGCGTCTCCTTCCCCTGCCGCCACCCTCGACCGGGCCGAAGGCGCAGCCCTCACCGTCAACTACCTCACCACCTACCTCGCCCTCACCGACGCCGCCCACGTACAGCTCGGGCAGACCGTCCTGATCTCCGGTGCCATCAGCGGCATGGGCGGCGCACTGGCGCAGACCGGCAAGGCGCTCGACGCCCGCCCCGTCGCCGTGGTCTCCACCCCGCACAAGACACAGCGCGCAGCCGAGGCAAGGGCCATCGCGATCACCGACCTGTCCACGCACGATCTGCACCAGGCCGTCGCCGAGGCCACCGGCAGGCGGGGGGGCGGATGCCGCCCTGGACCCCGTGGGCGGAGTACGGCTGGGTGAACTGCTTCGCTCCGTACGAAACGGCGGCACCGTGGTCTCTCTTGGCTTCACCGGCTGCGAGCAGGCCGAACTCGACGTCGTCGACCTGCTCATCGGCGAAAAACACGTCACCGGCTACGCCATCCCCAACGAACCCGAGGAAGCCATCGGCCCCGGTCTGAAGACGATCGCTGCGCTGGCCGCGCAGGGCGCCCTCCGCCCCGTGATCGACAGTCGGTTCGCCCTCGACGATTTCGAGGACGCCTTCGCCCGCCCCGGTACCGGTCACCTATCCCTCTGGGCCCGGTCCCGATCAGGCCGGCCGTGAGGAAGTGCCACGTACGTGGGACCGCCGGCGGTGCCATCGACCTGAGACGGCGGAACAACCGCTGGTCAGCAACCACGGCCTGTGCCACAGCCCGTGAGTCCCTACATCAGCCTATGAGCGGTACCGGCGCCCGCACGCGTGTAGCCACCGCAGCCCACAACCGGCGCGCCATTGTCCGATTTGCGACATTTCACATTAATGTCTCATACGCGGAAGAAGTCGATCCACCAGAGATCGCACCCATTCACTTTCACGGAGACCACATGCACAAGCTTCGCAAGGCTGCCGTCCTGGTCGCTACCCTCGGCAGCGTCGGACTCATGACCGCCGGCACCGCCCACGCCGGCGGCGAGGGCGGCCACAGCGACCACTTCAACATCCAGCAGAGCTCCACATGCAGGTCGCACGACCTGAACCTCGACGTCCTCGGCGAGGTCGGACTCCTCAACGGACTGTTGGGCAACGGCCTCAACGGCGAGGGCAACCCGGGCGCACAGCAGACCAGCATCGGCTCGACCATGGGCTGCAACAACAGCGCCCTCTAAAGACAGGCGCGCCTCTCACGCGGACCGAGGGGCGCGCCGGGCTTCACATCCGGGCGCCGCAAGCCCGAGATGCTGAACGCACGACCGCCCCGCCTCAGCCGTGGAGGGCGGGGCGGAAGGCGGTGCGTCAGGTAGCCGGTCGGGTGCGCTGCGCCCGACCGGACGACGCCCCCTGGGTGCTGTGCTGCCGTTGGTCGTTCGTCGTTGGGTCAACAGGTTCTCGGATGCCCGGGTTTCCCACGAGCAGGCGGACGTCCCAGGCTCAGGATGCCAGACGCACGGCCGACCGGTCTCGATCTCGGCAGCCCGCTGGGGGCGTCGCCGGACGTACTCCGGAAGTGGGTGAGCGAAGGCCTCACTGGCAGTCCGGCACCGGAACCCCCGCGCCACTGTGCAACTGGACACTCCGCACGATGCGTTGCCAGTCCCAGTGCTCCCGGCGGACGGGGGCAGAGGGATCTCCTGTCATGCTCTCAAAACACAGAGAACAGGGCGGATTTCAGGCGCATGAGACGAAAGACCATCTTGGCAGCGCTCATGTCCGCGACCCACAGTTGATCGGGCCGGCTCGCGGTGAAGTCGCGGTCGACCAGGTCAGGCGGACGGGGTGGCATCGACTCCGGAACCGTGATGCGGCGCCGCCGGCCACCTCGTGGGCCCTTGCGCCGAAGCGCGCGGGTGATCCGGCGTGCACCGTGCGTGCCGCCCGGCTCCGCGTGGATCTCCTCGATCAGCGGCATGAGCTGTTCGTCGCGGAGTCGGCGGGCCGACGTCGGCCGCTTCTTGCGACCGAAATACGTCGACGGCGACAGCTCAAGAACCCGGCAGACGGGATCGACCCCGAGACCTCTGTCAAGCAGGTGGTCTATCACCTGCTCGGCCTCGTCCGGGGACGGTCGATCTCCTGGGCAAATCCTCACGGGCTTGCCTGAGCTCGCCCTGCTCGGCGCTGGTCAGCCGGTCGTCGCGCTCGCCGCGGTCGGACTCGGCCTGGCGGACCCAACCACGCAGGGCTTCCTTGGGGATGGGCCCTCGGTCTGAACGTGGGCGATCGGGCGGCCGGTGGCTCGGAGCTCACGGATCGCGCGCTCGCGAAGCACGCGGGCTTTTGCGCGCGACTGGCTCGGAAGCATTCCTTGGAGGGCCATGAGTTGACTCCTCCCCGGTGGGTGCCACTGGGGCGCCCGGGGAGGAGCACGGGCACGGCTGTGCGGCTATCCGATGGTGTAGGGGAGGAGTTGGACCGAGGAGGCCACGTCGTTGAAGCCGTTGCCGTTGTTGAAGCTGATGGATTCACCGGGCAGGAGTGTCACGGGCACTCCCTTGAAGTCACAGTCGGGGTAGATGCGGACGAGGAACCGGCTGTTGTTGACGACGGAGCTGGTGACGTCGTTGAAGTTGTAGTCGTCGAGGTGGGTGATGTCCTCAGTGGTCCGCAGGATGCGGGCGTCAGTGGGGACGTTGTAGTCCCAGTTGTCGTAGAGGCAGACGTAATTGCGGGTGCACGCATCCCGGCCCCGGCCTCGGATGATCGAAGCGTCGGCGGAGGCGGGAGCGGCTGCCGTCAGCATGGCGGCGGTGATGAGCGCGATGCCGGCTGCGAGGCGGGCTGAGAGTTTCATGGCGTTTCTTGCTTTCATGGAAGGACTGCGGCCGGGCATTCGATCCAACGCAACGAGGGGAGGGTGCAGGGATGACGCCGGGCGGGAGCCGACGCCGGATGCGGGCAGAGAGCCGGCCACACGGCCGACTGCACACACCCAGCGTCGCAACTACATTCAGTAGCGGCAGCACTACTTTTCGCAGTCGACAGGGGTGTCGGAGCAGCGCCACCGACACTCCCCCAGCCCGCTACGTCCGCCAACTGGACGCCCCCACAAGCCCCTTGCGCAGTCCGACCTCAGCGCCGGCAGCCCTCCAAGGCAGCGCACCCCAGCTGGACTACAGCCCTCTTCCAGCACCTCGCATGGCCAGCGGAGCGGCAACGCGCCTTCCACTCTGGTCCCGGTTCCGCCGGGGCGCCGGCGACATACCGGCAAGCAGCGCGAGTTTCATACCGTCCACGCCGAGTCCCTGGCTCTGACTCCAGAACAGTGCTCCGCAGGCGCAGTACCCCAACGCCTCGTCCACATCGATCACCGTCCATCCGTTGGCTACGACCTTTCCGGGCCCTGGCCGGCCCGTCCTTCTTCGAGAACCTCCTGGAGGAGGCCGATTCGATCCGCGAGGAGGGCGTCTTCACCGACGCCGTCGACGGCGACCGCGAAGCCCCTCTCGTCGCCGCCGATATCGCCGCCGTGGCGGCCGGCTTTCTGCTGGCCGCTCCTGAGCCGGCGCCGGTAGTGTCCCGGCCCTCGGCCCGCAGGACCTGTCCCCCAACGGCCTGGCCGACATCTGGATCGAGCGACTCGGCCGCCCCGTCCGCCACGAACGCCAGCCGCTCGACGAACTGCACACCGCCCTCGTCGGCTGCGGCCTCAACGAAGCGTTCGTCCACGGCATCGTCGGCATGAAGCGGGCGAAGGACGTCGGCCTCGCCCCCGTCGCCATCTGACACCCCCGTTCCACCCGACGGGCCGACGTCCCCTGGCCGATGCCCCTATCCGAGTGCCTTCCGGACGTACCCCGAGCGACGACGCCCGGGGATGGGTAGGTCGTTTTGGATGAGGTGGCCTCGGGATCCGTGAGCAGATCAGTGAAGTACACGGTGGTCCGGCAGTACGAGGGGTTCGTCCCCCTCCTCCGCCAAGTCCCGGGCTTTGTGGCCTACTACTGGGTTGATGCCGAGCACGGAGTGATGCTCTCCACCAGCGTCTTCGAAGACCAGGCCGGGGCCGACGAATTGGTCAAGAGGGCGGCGGACTTCGTACGGGACAACCTCGCATCGCTCCTGCCCAACCCTCCTCAAGTGACAGCCGGGCACGTTGTGGCTGCCGGATAGCGGCGCAGCCGAGCCGGTCGGCGGGCCCATCCTTCGTACCCGGGTGGGGATCTCCCCCCGGAAGATCTCATCGCCCTCCGGGGCCCGCAGTGCACCCGGTCGCGGCCAGGCCAGTAGTACCGGCCACGGCTCGCGGCCGCCGTTGCCTGCCCAGCAGCCGTCCCCGCCAATTCGGCAATGACGATGAACACTTCGTCATCCAGACGGCCACCACCCGCCCCACCAAGCTCGGCCAGCCCTTCACCCGCTGGTCACTGCGCAAACTCGTCGCCTACCTGCGCAAAGCCCACGGCCGGATCATCCGCATCGGCCGCGAGACCTTGCGCTGCCTGATCGCCCGCCACGGTGTCGCCTTCCAGCGCACCAAGACCTGGAAGGAATCCCCCGACCGGGTGCCGGCCACCTACCACCGCACCCACGGGGTGCGGTTCATCCACGGCTGCTAGTCGGTCGGCGACCGACACTCTGTGGGGCGTCAACCGGCGCAAGGAGGGCTCCGTGAACACGCTGGCCGCGCTGAAGTCGATCCGCGCCGTCCGGCTCGACGGCGCCCCGGTCTACGTGATCACGGACAAACGGACAACCTGTCCGCCCACAAGGGCGCCGGCATCCGCCGTTGGGCGAGCAAGAGCAAGGTCGAGTTGTGCTTCACCCCGACCTACGCCTCGTGGCGAACCCCATCGAGGCGCACTGTGGACCGCCGCGGCAGTTCACCGTCGCCAACTCGACCTATCCCGACCATACCGTGCAGGCCCGAGCCCTCCACGCCTACCTGCGCCAACGCGCGCCACCGCGACGTCCTGGCCGCCGAGCGCAAGGAACGCGCCCGCATCCGCAGCGAGTGGGGCATCCGCTGGGGAGGACGTCCCCTTGCCACCGCGGCCTGAACGACGGTGAACCGATGCGGTCAGAGCACCTAGAGTTGCGATGCTCCTCCGTCGACAGGGAACTCCGTTCCCGTCGAGAAGGTCGCACCAAACGCCAAGTACGCCACCGCGGCGGCCACTTCCTCGGCCTTCCCCAGCCGCTGCATGGGGTTGGTGCTCCGGTAGGTGCCCTTCATCGTCTCGACGACGTCGGCGGGCAAGGAGCGGTCCAGGATGCCGGTGTCGATCGGGCCGGGGCTCACGGCATTGACGCGCACCTTGCGCGGCAGCAACTCGCGGGCCAGGGTGCGCGTCATCGACCGCAGGGC
Source organism: Streptomyces sp. HUAS MG56 (assembly GCF_058673395.1). Taxonomy (NCBI): domain Bacteria; kingdom Bacillati; phylum Actinomycetota; class Actinomycetes; order Kitasatosporales; family Streptomycetaceae; genus Streptomyces; species Streptomyces sp. HUAS MG56. Next base: position 320,856 of record NZ_CM178722.1, read on the forward strand.
TGCCTTGGTGGCCGAGTAGACACTGAGCTCGTCGAGGCCGAGGACGTTCACCACCGACGTGGTGAGGACCACGCCGCTTCCCTCGCGCAAGAGCGGCGCCAACGCCTGCACCGTGAAGTACGGGCCCTTGGTGTTGATGCCGAACATCGCGTCGTACATCTCCTCCGTCGTCGAGTCGAACGGCGCGGACGCAGTGACACCGGCGTTGACGAACAGCGCGTCCACTGCGCCGAAGTGCTCCCTGACCGTGTCAGCCAGAGCCTCGATGTCCTTCAGGCATGCGGCGTCGCTGCGGACGGCGACCGCCTTGTCCCCCAACTGCTCCAGCGCGGCGTCCAGGGTGGACCGGGTGCGGCCGGTGATCAGTACGTGCGCCCCACCGTCCGCGAACAACCGGGCCGTAGTCAGGCCAATACCGCTGCTTCCACCCGTGATCACGATCTTCTTGCCGTCATAAGTGGTCATGCCCCCAACTCAAATATCCACCCGCACTCCCTGTCCAAGACCTGTTCCGTATGCCGTCATGTCCCAGGCGTATGACGACAGGCGACGTACCCTGGGCGAATGGACGTCGATCTGCGGCTCGTGCGCTATTTCACGGTCGTGGCGGAGTACGGCAACTTCGGCCGGGCCGCCACCAGGCTGCACCTGGCGCAGCCGTCGCTGAGCCGTCAGATCCAGCGACTGGAGGCTCAGCTCGGCGTCCGCCTTTTCGACCGTTCTCCGCAGGGCAGCAGCCTCACCGCCGCCGGTCAGGCATTCCTGCCCAGGGCCCGGATACTGCTCCAAGAGGCCGAGCAAGCCGCTCGCACGGCCAGAGCAGCCGCCCAGCCCCGCACCATCACCGTCGGCTACGCCGAAGGACTGGTCATCACCGCCTGCATGCAGGAACTGCGCCGCCGGCACCCTGACGGCCAGGTCCGCACCCGGCACCTCGGCTGGCGTGACATGCACGCCCTCGCCGAGGGGCGGATCGACGCCCTCGTCGCGTACAGGCCGCTGTCCTTCCCCACGGACGGCTTCCGGGTGACCAAGCTCCATGAGGAGTCGCGGGTTCTCGTCACGTCGGCCAGACACCATCTGGCGAAAGAGAAAGCTGTCAGCCTGCGGACTCTGTCGGCCGAGGAACTGGTGGCCTGCGTCAGCACCCCGGTTGTCTGGAGCACGCCCAAGCCGGTCGGCGACCGCCCGGCACCACCCCCGCCCGCGATCGACGACAGCTACGAGGACAAGCTGGAACTCATCGCCACCGGCCACTGTGTCGCGATCTTCCCTGCCGGCGATCGACGCGCCGCTGTGCGCGAGGACATCGCCCTGGTGCCCGTCATCGACATCGATCCCTGCGAGGTCGTACTCGTCACGCGCGCCGACGACCCCAACCCGCTGCTTGGGCCACTGGAAGACGTCGCACGTGCGTTGCTCGGCACTACCTCCCGAGGGGAGAACAACGAACTGCCGGTCAACTGACCCCCACTGCCTCTGCGAGGTGTTCCACTCGGCTGTCGCCGCGCTGCACGGTCAGCGGGGCTGGTCGACCGCTCCCGGTCGGCGTGAGGCCGACTCCGCCGATTTCCTGTTCGGTCCGTCAGCCGTACATCGCCACGCGGTACGGACACGCAAGTGGGCCACCAAGAGGACAGGGATTGCGGCTTGTCGACGGAGTCGAGCGTGTTCCACCTCCCCGGATTCACGGAGACGGACATCTGCCGGTTGTCGTCGGCACCGATCATGCTGAGCGTGCCACCGTCTCGACGGCGCCGCCGCGGCGACCCCGGAAGACGCTCTGGCCGGCGCCCCGTCGGGTGCAGCCCGAAACCGTAGTCGTAGTCGAGGATCTTTCCCTCCTGGGGGACGACCGAGGCGGTGCGTTGCGTCGGCCGGGCGGAAACGCGGTGCGCCAGCGGCCGCTGCGCTCGGTGATGAGTTGGGGGCTGTACCGGTCGGCCATCGTGCCGGTCACCGCTACCAGGAACTGGGCGGCGAGACGGTAGTTGAGGGGTGGAAACGGCTCCTCCGACTGGGGGCCGGGGCAGGCCAGGCCGATCTCGTTGAACCGGTGGATCACTTCCCGGTTGGTTCCCTCGTAGGCCTGGACCAGCTGGGCGATCAGCGGCACCCGGTTTCCGCGAGGCCAGCAGCATCATCGCGCCCGACAGCGCACCGAGCCGGTGCTGCCCCGGCGCACGATCTGCTGAAGCTTGTGCCCCTCCTGGTCAGCAGGTCTGTACACACGGACAGGCTCGGCCAACCCAGCACCTCCAGCACGATCGGACGTCAGCGCACATCCAACCGCCACCACAGTCGACCCGGTGAGGTTCCCCCGGTGTGCGGGAGGCGCTGGTCATCTGGTCAACTCCCGCCCACAGTAGTCGAGTTGGGAGCTTCACGAATGTGTACTGACAGCCGTGATCCGCATGGTGGATCAGCTTGCCCGGTTCGACTTCCCAGCTCGCGAGCGCGTACTCAAGGGTGGTCAGGACCAGGTCTGACCAGCTCCGCGTCCGTGAGCTGCGGCGCGATCCCGACAGCTGGCCTCCACGGCGCCAAGTCCGGACGCTCCTTCAGGTCGAATGTGCGGGTCACAGCCACTCGTTGATGGCTGCGACGAGGACCGTCGCCTCGTAGCGGACCGCGAGTTCGTCGTAGCGAGTTGAACGAAGGACGAGGGGGCGGACGGGCTCCGCTTCGAGCAGAGGACGCCCCCGCCTGCGAAAGCTCGCGCGCACCGCGCACGGCACCGTCTCGGTCGGCTGGGTCGGCGCGACAGCCGTCTTGCTCATCTTCGCGATCACCTGCCTGACGAGCCATGACTCCCTGTTGGTGTGGTCCGTCTACGCCGTCATGGGGCCGATCGGCTGGTTCGTCTTCGTCCCGCTGTGCCTCGCCTCCCTGGCTGCCGGGTTGGTCTCGTCACTCGGTACTGCCTGGGGCCTGTTCCGGTACGAGCGCGTCGGGATCAAGCTGGTGATCACCCGCCTTTCCACCCTGGTCCTGCTCATCCACACGAGCCCGATCGACCGGATCTCCCAGATGGCGCGGCCGCGACGTGATCCGGCGGCGAACTCAAAAGGCTGCGGGTCCAACTCGTCGTCCAATCCGCTGCCCCCCGGTGGCACTACTGGCAGCGACGGCACTGTCCGTGTCCAAACCGCAGGGCCTCACCCGGTACGGGCTGCACAGTCAGCCCGGGACGCCACCCCCTCGCCGCTCTCGGGGCGCGTGCGGGCCACCGGTCATCTGCGGCTTGGGCCCACCTCGTGGGCTTTGAGGCCGCTCTGGCGGTCTGGTTGAGACGGTCGCGGTTGGTCTTCTCGGAGCCGGTCGGCAAAAAAGTCGCCCTGAGGAGACATCCCTTTCCCGCTCCCGAACGTATCCCGGGTACAGCAAGTTTCGGGAGGAACACGATGGCTGTCTTCACCAGTCTCCTGCCCGCGTTCCGTGGTCACCGTGACGACGACCGCCACGATGACGATCACGGGCACCGGCACGATCACCACCGTCACGACCACGACGACCGTCACGGCCACCGGCACGACCACGACGACCGCCACGACCACGACGACCGCTACTGAGACCACACACCAGGCCGAGCGGACCGGTGGCCGGGTGAACCGGTCCGCTTCGCCGCTCTCCGGGGAACGCATCACATGGTGCACATCCTGTGGCGTCCGTCGGCGGTGGGCGAGGCCGTCGACAGCGTTGTCGCGCCCGCGCCCGCCGTCTCGCCGCGCGCGGTGTTCCGGCGGTTCTGGCCCTACACACACGGCGGCCGCCGCTGGCTAGTCCCGGTTCTCTTCTTCAGCCTGGCCGGACCCGCTGTCGACGCCGCGGAGATCTGGCTCTTCAAGACCGTCGTGGACGGCGTGCTCGTCCCCCGGGACCTACGGCCGCTGCTGTGGATCGCGCCGCTCTATCTGGGGCTCGTCGTCGGCTCCGGGGTGCTGGCGTACGCGGACGAGGTCACGTCGACCTGGGTCGGCGAGCGCTTCCTGCTCACACTGCGCTCCGCGGTGTTCCGGCACGTCCAGGGGCTGTCGCTCGGCTTCTTCGAGCGCCGACGGCTCGGGGACCTGCTGTCCCGCCTCACCGGGGACATCGACGCGGTCGAGACGTTCCTGCTGTCGGGGGTGGCGGACGTGCTGTACTACGTCGTACAACTGGTCTTCTTCCTGGGCCTGTTGTTCTATCTGCGCTGGGACCTGACCCTGCTCTCCCTCGCCATCGTGCCGCTGTTCTGGGCCGCCGCACGCCACTTCGCCCGACGGCTGAAGGTGGCTTCGCGGGAGCGCAGACGGCGCGGCGGCGCACTCGGCGCGGTCGCCGAGGAGGCGCTCGGCAACGTGGCCCTGGTGCAGGCGTACAACCGGCAGGAGTGGGAGCAGGCCCGGTTCGAGCGGGAGAACGCGGGCCGGTTCCGGGCGGCGATGGCCTCGGTGCGGATCCGGGCCGTCTACGGACCGGTCGTCGACATCATCGAGGTGACGGGGGGGCTCGCGGTCATGGGCCTGGGCACCTGGAAGGTGGCCCAGGGCCAGCTCACACTCGGCGGACTGCTCGTGTTCCTGGCGCTGATCGGAAAGCTCTACGGCCCGGTCCACGGCCTGTCAGCACTGGGTACCGCCTTCTCCATGGCCGCCGCCTCAGCCGAACGGATCATCGAGCTGCTGGACCAGCGCCCACAGGTCGTGGAGGTGCCGGGCGGGGCCCGACGGACCGGCCGCGCGCGGGGTGAGGTCGAGTTCGACGGCGTCTGGTTCCGGTATCCGGGGACCTGCGCGTGGGCGCTGTCGGACGTGTCGTGCCACGTGGCCCCGGGCGAGACGCTGGCGCTGGTCGGGGCCAGCGGGGCCGGCAAGTCGACGCTCGCCGGCCTCCAGCTGCGCTTCTACGACCCGGACCGGGGAGCGGTCCGGCTCGACGGCGTCGATCTGCGGGAGCTGAGTCTGACCTACGTCCGGGAAAGCGTCGCCGTGGTACTCCAGGAGACGCTCGTCTTCCACGGCACCGTGCGGGAGAACATCGCCTACGGCCGGCCGGCGGCGAGCGAGTCGGACATCGTCGCGGCGGCACGGGCGGCCGACGCCCACGCGTTCATCGAGCGGCTCCCGCAGGGCTATGACACCCTGGTCGGCCAGCGGGGCCGGACCCTGTCCGGCGGACAGTGCCAGCGCCTGGCGATCGCCCGCGCCATGATGAGGGACTCGCCCGTGCTCCTGCTGGACGAGCCGACCACCGCGCTCGATGTGCGTTCCGGCCGGCGGATCATGGATCCGCTGCGCCGGCTCATGGCCGGGCGGACGACGATCGTCATCTCGCACAATCTGCTCACCGTTCGCGACGCCACGTGGATCGTGGTGCTCGACCACGGCCGGATCGTGGAACAGGGCGCCCACGGCGACCTGCTGCGCAGCGGGGGGACATACGCCCGGCTGCACCGGCTGAGCGCGGGAGCGCTGGTGTCCTGAGCGGCCTTGACGTGCCGTTCGGCTCAGGTGTCCGGCTCCACGACGTGACCCGTGCGCAGGTGGGCCGTGGCAAGGGCGGTACCGTCGAGCGTGGTCAGCCTGGCGCCCGAGAGGGTCGACAGGTCGCCAGGGGCAGCCACTCCCCACCCACCGCGTCCACCGGTCAGGGGGAAGTCGCCGACGCGCACGGTCGTGCCGTCGGAGTACTCAAGGACGCAGGTGACCCGGCCGGTGTACGAGGCGTGCGGGCCGGTGAGAGCGACGGATACGAAGACCCAGCCGGGGCTGCCCGGGTGGGCGTAGACCTCACCGACGGTGCCGCCGCCGCTCGCCGTGGAGACCATGTCCCCGACCAGCATGAGCTCGGACTCGGCGGCGGGACCGGACGAGGCGACGACGTTCTCGACGGCGGTGCCGATCCCCCAGCCGGCGAACCCGACGGCGACGGTGAGCGCGGCGGCGACGGCCGCGAGCCGCAGCCGGGCCCGCCTGGCGCGCCCGCGCAGATCCCGGGTCGCGCGGCCGAAGGCGCCCGCGGCAGGCTCGCTCGCCCCCGCCCGCTGGGCCAGCCTGCGCGCCACCCTGGTCTCGAAGCTGAGCGGTGGCTCGCGATCCGGGAGCAGGCCGATGAGCCGGTCGCCGACCAGAGTGAGCTGGCGGACGTACTCCCGGCAGTCCGCGCACCGGTCCAGATGGGCGAGCGCCTCGGCTCGCTCCCGGCCGGGCAGCACGCCCAGCGCCAGTTCGGCGCCGATCTCCCGCAGCCGCTCGCAGTGCGCGTCACTGGACATGGTCGCCTCCGTTGGCGGGCGCGAGCGTGGTGCGCAGTTTGGCCATGGCGGCCCTGATCCGCGTCTTCGCGGTACCCAGGGGGATCCGCTCCGCGTCGGCGATCTGCTGGGCGGTCATGCCGTAGATGCCCGCCATCACCAGGGCGCGGGCCTGTTCCCGGGGCAGCCGCGCGACGGCGGCCCGCAGCTGGACGGAGGTCTCGTCGGCCAGGGCCCAGCGCTCGGGGGTCTCGGTGACGGCGCCGATGAGGGCGTCGAGGTCCTCGGGTGCCATCGGCTCGGTCCGCCGGGCGCGGACGGCGTCGACGGCGAGGTTGTGCGCGATGCTCGTCAGCCAGGTGGCGACCGAGCCCCGGCGTGAGTCGTAGATCTGGGCGTGACGCCACGCACGTTCGAACGTCGACTGGGCAATGTCCTCGGCCAGTTGCTCATCCCTGGTGACAGCCATGGCGACCCCGAAGACCCGGTGCTGGAACCTTCGTACGAAGACGACCGCGAGCTCCGGATCACCGGTGGCCAGCCCGGACAGCAGAGCCTCGTCCGAAAGGCGGCCCACGGGGAACCGGAAACCCGACACACCTCTGTATACGGTCGACGGCCGCCAGGGGATTGCCCGCCCACCTGCCCGCCCCTCGCGGAAGATCACATTCCCATTCTCCGCCGCTCGGTACGGCGCCGCATGCGGGCCCCGTGCCCGTTCCGGGACCCGGCCGATGAGCAGCAACCTGGAGCTGGTCCGATGACGAAGAACAAGAACGTGGAGGCCGGCGAAGCAACCACGGGCGGGCAACGTTGTCGGAAGCGCAGGGCCAGCAGTTGACGGGTCCCGGTCTGTTCGGCTGAACCGGCCGACGCGGACGATGACTTCGGTACGTCGGGCAGGCGTTCAGAATGCGGCGCCCGCTGCCTCAAGGCCCATCAGCCAGCCAGGGATGTGCCCGCGCACACCAGGCCTTCCAGCAGTTCGACAGCGCGCTGGGCGGCGGGGTGCCGCGCAATCGACTTCTTCACCGCGAGACTGAGATTCCGGACCGGAGTGGGGGACACCAGGGCGACCGTCGTCAGGCCCTCCGGCAGTTCGCCGATACCGAGCGCCGGCACCACAGTCAGCCCGATTCCCGTTGCCACGAAGGACATCGCAGTCCGGTAGTCGTGTGTTTCCACCACGAAACTCGGGGAGAACCCGGCTTGCGCGCAGGCGTTCAGGAGCACCTGGCGGCACGCCCCTGCGCGGAGGTCGTTGTCCACCCAATGCCGCTCGGCGAGATCCGCCAACGGCACCTCCGGCACCTCCGCGAGGGGGTCGTCGACGCGGACGACGGCGAGGTAGGGGTCCTCGGTGAGCCTGTGCACATCGACGGACCCGAGGCGCTCGACACCCGTCTCCTCCACGAAGATGTCAACGTCCGGATCGCCCGGCGTGAACTCGGTCAGCATCAGGTCCAGCCGGAGGTCCGGGAACTCCGCACGCAGCGTGGCAACAGTCGGCGCCAGCCATGCCGCGCCGGCCGAGCCGAAGTAGCCGATCGAAAGGCTGCCGACCCGGCCGACGCGCAGATCGCCGACCACCCGCTCGACCTGACTGAATGCCTCGAACAACGTGTCGGCCTCAGCAGCGAGGGTCCGGCCGGCCGCAGTGGGCTCGATACCGCGACCGGATCGTTCGAACAACTGCAGCCCGGTCTCCCGTTGCAGGGTGGCGAGCTGCTGGCTCACCGCGGACGGTGTGTAGCCGAGCGCGGAGGCGCTCGCGCGGATCGACCCCGTCGCGACGACCGCCCTCAGGACGCGGAGCCGTGGGATGTCCAACATGTTGTGAATGTACAGCCATACTTAACGGATGTACAGAACTCGTCGCTTGTGCTGTACAGAAGGCGGAGATGACGATGGCTGGGTGACCGATCTGATTCAGACCGCCCCGCCCGCCGGCAGCACCAGCACAACAGACATGGGCAAGATCGCGGCCGCCGCCGGGCTCGCGGTAGTGACGTGGGCCTCGGCATTCGTCGCCATCCGCGGCATTGGGCACGCGCTGTCCCCTGCGCCCCTGGCGCTGCTCCGGCTAGGCGTCGGGGCCGCCACGCTCACAGTGATCGCGGTGGCCAAGCGTGCGGTCCGCGTCCGCCTGTCCCGCAAGGCGCTCCTGCTGATCGCGGCGTACGCCGTGTTGTGGCTCGCCGGCTACACCGTTGCCCTCAACGCGGGGGAACGGCACGTCGATGCCGGGACTGCGGCATTGCTTGTGAACCTCGCGCCGCTGCTCGTCGCTGTCACTGCTGGGAGGTTTCTCGGTGAAGGCTTCTCACGATCTCTCATCGTCGGCTCGCTCGTCGCGCTGGGCGGAACCGCGATCATCGCGACCGGGGCCACCGCACAACGTGACTGGGCAGGCGTTCTGCTGTGCCTACTGGCCGCCGTGCTCTACGCCGCGGGCGTCATGATCCAGAAGGTCACGTTGCGCCACGTCGACGGGCTCACCGCGATTTGGCTCGGCTGTGTCGTCGCCGCTGCGGTCCTGCTGCCTTGGACGCCTCAGCTGGTCGGCGAGCTGCAGGTAGCGTCCACCGGAGCGGTGCTCGGCGCCGTCTACCTGGGCGTGTTTCCCACGGCCATCGGTTTCACCGCTTGGGCTTACGCGCTGCGCCGCATGAACGCCGGTCGGCTCTCCGCGGTGACCTACGCCGTTCCGGCTGTGTCAGTGCTGTTGTCCTGGCTTCTGCTCGCCGAGATCCCGACGGCATACGGGCTCCTCGGCGGCGTGCTCTGCCTAACCGGTATCGCCATCTCCCGTCGGCGGTGAGTCACCGCCGGTCACCACCGCCGGGGCCGCGAGTTGATGCCGGAGACGGAGTGATGCTCGCCACCAGCGTCTTCGAAGACCAGACCGGGGCCGGCGAATCGGTCAAGGAGGCGGCGGACTTCGTACGGGACAACCTCGCACCGCTCCTCCCCCAGCCCTCCTCAGGTCACAGCCGGGCAGCCACGCAGATAGGCGGCCGCTCATGATCGGCGTCGGGGGCGCACATCCCAGTGGTGGGTGATCCACGCCCGGCGGATCAGGCTACGAACGGTGATGACCGTATCGGCGGGGTCGGAGGAGGCTTCGATGACCGTGATCCGGCGTTCGTAACGGCGGGCGAGCCGGTGGAAGGCGTACTGCCAGGCGTGGGTGCGCTCGATGTGCCACCGCTGGGTCCCCTGGACCGGCGCCTTGGTCCCCTTGCGGGCGATCTGGCCGTGCAGTCTCCGATTGCCAAGCACCGTACGGGACTTGGTGGAGTCGTAGCCGGAGTCTTGCTGGTTGGCGCCGGCCAGGACCCGGCCGAGCGGGATGCCGTAGCCGTCGGTCATGTTCGAACGTTTCATACCCTGTTTGCCTCGGTCGACCGGGGATCGTCCGGCCGCTTCGCCGCCTGCGGGGGTCTTGGTGATGGCGCCGTCGATGGCGATCTGGTCCAGGACGAGACCGAGGACGCGGTCGTAGGCGTCGAGGGCGATCCGCTTCAAGCGCGCGGACAGGCCCAGGCGTATCCACTCGTCGCGTCGGTTGCGGAGGATCGTGGCCGAGCAGGTGGAGTCTTAAATTGCTTCGTACGAGCAGCCGAATCGCAGGACCTGGAGCAGCTTGTCGAGCACGACCGGTCACGGATACGGCGTCGGTGGCAGCCCAGCGCGTGGAGCGGTTCGAACTGCGGTCGCTGCGGCAGCAGGGCGGCGAATTGGTCCCAGAGCGGTTCGATCAGCCATGAAGGCAGCGCAGGCACAGTCTTCTCCCGTGATCGCAGAGCGTCGAAACTCCATGATCACGGCACCTGCACCTGCCTCCGTGCCGCCTGTCTGTGAAGCGTCGGACGCTGCTCAGCCGATCCGCGTGCGCAGGTGCTCCAGCGCCGCTTTCAGCGCGTCCCCGGCCGCGACGGCCAGGTCGGGCTCGACACCGACGCCTTCCCAGTTGGTGCCGGTGACCGGGTTGATCGAGCGGGCGGCGGGAACGGTCACGGTGACGTGCGGGGCGACCGGAATACGGTCCGTGGGGTGGGCGCCACCGCGGGTGGTCTGGCCGATCAAGGTGGCGCGCCCCAGCACCTTCAGGTTGTACGCCAGCTCTTCTCCGCCGGAGAAGGTGAGGTCGCTGGTCAGCACGGTGACCGGGCGGTCGAGGTAACGCGGTGCGGCGAGGTGCCCGAGGGTCCAGTACTGACGGGTCAAGTCAGTGGCCCGCTCGTAGATGTCGCTCAGGTGCACCCCGTCGTCAGCGAAGAAGTAGCTGCACCACAACTGCACGCCTTCCGGTGAGCCGCCCCGACACTGCCGCAGGTCGATGACCAATGCCTCGCTGGTTGCGAGCAGTTGCATGGCAGCAGCGATTGCGGGACCACCCAGATCGGCGGGGGCGATCATGCGCAGGTCGAGGTAGCCGATGTTGTCGTCGAGCTGCTCCACCCGCCGGATGCCGTAGTTGCTCTCCCTTGCGTACTGCGCGAAACGGGCGCGAGCAACGTCCTCCGGCTCCTCGTCCATCGACTGCGGCTCCTCGGCCCACAACAACCGCAAATGCTTGTCCGGACAGACATTCTGGAGGTCGACCGTGACTCGCTCGCAGAGCTCCTGCACGTCCAGGTCCCGATATGCGCCTTCGTCCAGCCGACGCCGGATCGCCGCGTCGATGGCAGCCGTCTTCTCGGGGAACACGTAACCGGCGGTGATCCGGGCCAGCGCGGCTTCGAGTATGTCGTGATGAGTCGTCATGCGCGCGATGGTAGGTCGAAGTCGAACGGGCGCCCAATGGATTTCACGGCCGCTTCTTGGCGATGCGACCACTCAGCACGGGACGCTGTCGACGACTCGGCGAATCCCGCCCGCCTCATCCACACCGCCTGCCTGCACGACCTCTAAAATCTCAACGCCCTCGGGACCCTCAGCGCACCCGATCGCGGCCAGGCCAGTGGCACCGACCGCGGCTCGGGCCAGTTGCCTGCCCAGCGGCTCGAAGCCGCCGACACGGTATCCGACTGGGACGGAGTTTCTCGGGGTTGCGCAGCGCGGGCCGGGCGGAACATCTCCCGGCCCGGACCGCGCCACGACGAAGCAGCCGCCGCTCATCGAGCGGCGTCAGATGGACGGTTGGGCCGTGGGCAAGTGATTCCTGTGGCGTCAACGGTCTGAACCGGCCCCACTTTCCGGCCTGAGATGGCCCTACGGGCAGCGGACTGGGAGAGCTGATCCGGTCTCGGATGGCCCTGAGTTCCGGCGTCAGTTGGCCCCAGTGGCCGGCGGACGGGCGTCAAGGGTCCTCACGGTGCCGTCGGGTTGGCAAGGATGGTGAGGTCCTCTCTGGTTGCAGCCGTCCGTTGCAGAAATGATGCGACAGCCTCGGGGAGCAACGGGAGGGTGTGCAGGGCTGCGGAGGTGTGGGGGATTTCGTCGAGCTGGTAGGTGCCGTGGTCAGGGTCGCCGATCTCCGGCCCGGTTCGGCTGCATTCCGACCAGCTGGTGATCCGGGCAAGGTAGACGTGGTCGCGTTGGTGGGTATCGTCGAAGGTCAGCAGACGGCCGAGGATATCCGGGGTGCCACCAGTCTCTTCGCAGACCTCGCGGGTCAGTGCTGCGCGCAGGTCCAGGTCGTCGGGCTCGACGTGGCCGCCGGGCAGGGTCCAGTAGGGGATGCCGCCGGGCCAGGTGCGGCGGATCAGCAGCAGCCTGTCGGCGGGAGTGAGCAGGACCGCGCGGACGCACTCGATCATGTGGATCCCTCGGGCCGGGCCTGGGCGGGTTGGTGACCCGCATGGGGGGCTCGCCAATTGTGCCGGAGTCCGGCGTTGTTGGAGGGGCTGTCGAGTCCTTGCCTCGCCGGGTTCGCCGGTATGACGGTGGAACTCTCGTGGCTGGGGGCACACCTACCTTCCTCGCTGCTCTTGAGTACGCACTCCGGCCTGCTGCTTGGCTTTGGTCTTGGCAAGGCGGTAGGACTCGGTGCCGGTCTCGATGATGGTGCCGTTGAAGGTGAGCCGGTCGACGATGCCCGCGTAGAGCAGGGGGTCGGTGAATGTCTTGGTCCAGCCTCCGAGGGATTCGTTCGAAGCGATGGCCACACTGTTCTTTTCCTCCCGCTCGGTCAGAACCTGGAACAGCATCTCGGCTCCACGGCGGTCGAGTTCGAGGTAGCCCAGTTCGTCGATGCAGAGCAGGTCGACCCGCCCGTAACGGGCGATGGTCTTGGTCAGCTGTTTCTCGTCGGCGGCTTCGACTGCCCTTGCGTATCAACGTGGATCGTGCCCGGCCGCACCTCGGAAGCGTTCTTCAGCAGGCCCTCGATGATGTAGACGGCCTCCGGCAAAGCCGTGACGGTCCACCCATCGGCCTCATTCGTACCGGGTGATTCCCGCAGGCCCTGAGGTAGGGCTGGCACCCCCCAGCCTCGGGGGCATGCACCGTCGCGGCCAGCCACGTGCCGGATGAAGGCTAGGACCCGCAAGAAAGCCTTCGGCGGACCGAGGTGACCGACCATCGCCCCGAACGGCCCCTGCTCTCCTTGTCCTTCATGGAAGGAACTTCCGTGGCCAACCCCACTACACGCCTGCGGCGTCTGCGAAGCACCGCCGCCGCCCTGGCCGGCGTCACGCTCGCCGCCTGCGGACTCGCCGCCTGCGACGGCCCCGCCCGGGCAGCCGCACACCCCGCCGCAACAACGTCCCCGACTACCCCAGCCTCAGCCTCCACAACGGGCGCCCAGCCATCCCTCCACATGATCACCAACGGCGGGCATAAGCTGGCGTTCTATGTCACCCCCGGCCGCCTGCCGGCCGTCGTCCTCGACGCCGGAGGAGGACTCGACGCGTCGTACTGGAAGAAGGTGGCGCCCGTCATAGCGCAGCGGACAGGGTCCGAGGTCATCACCTACGACCGCTCAGGGGAAGGCAGGAGCAGCGACGTTCCGGGGCCGTGGAAGGCACAGAACGCCGCGTCCGACCTCGCGGCCGGGCTGACCCAACTGGGCGTCACCAAGAACGTGGTTCTGGTCTCCCACTCGCTCGCCGGAGAGATCGCCACGTACTTCGTCAACGAACACCCGCACTGGATCTCCGGCGCGGTACTGGTGGACGCGAGCCTGCCCGAGTTCTACACCGACAGCGAGACGGCCAAGATCGTAGCGGCGAACCAGCAGCGGATCGCGGCGCTGAAAAACCAGCCGCAGACCAGGGCGACGCGCCAACTCCTCGCCGAGGCCGAGAACTATGGCCCCGTGCACATCGCGTACCACAAACTCAGCTGGCCTCAGAGCGTTCCTGCCATCGCGATCGTCTCCTCCCAGACCCCTTTCACGACCTCGCCCGTCGACGCACAGCTGTGGAAGCAGGCCCAGCAGGAGTTCGTCAGCACCGCACCCGACCGCCACCTCGTCGTGGCACAGCACAGCTCACACGACATCCCCATTGACCGGCCGGATGTAGTCATCAACGCGATCGAGGACATGGTCAAGCGAGTGGGTTCCTGACCGGTGCTCAGGCTCGTGCCGGACCGGACCGGCGAGTTGCCGTGGCAGCAGCACGTTCTCGTGCCACAGCACCAGCAGTTCGGCGTCCTTCGCCGTGTCCCGGCGCAGCAGGACCGAGGCACGGACAGCAACGCCCGGGCGGCCCCGTACGGCATCGCGACGATCACGGATGCAGCATCCCAGTCACCGCCCAGGCGTCTCACACGCAGCCTCCCACGTGCACCAATGACTTTGCGAGCCCCGCAGGGGGGATGACCGCCACCGGTCTGGAGTTCGCAATCGAGTGCCGGGCTGCGCGTGGTCAGGGCCTGACCGCGAACACCATGCCGATGTCGCCGGCCTGCTGCACCGGGTCCTGCTCGGTGCTGACAGTGAAGCCTTGCGTGAGGAAGACCTCGCGGACTGTGTCGCGGTTCTGCTGCCAGCGCTCCACCTCGACGACGGCCTGGCGGACCAACGGCCAATGCCGCTCCTCGATGCCTCTGAGTACATCGAGTTCGGCGCCTTCCACATCGACCTTCAGCAGGTCGATATGGTCAATGCCCTGCTCGTCGAGCACCGATGACAAGGGCCTGACCTTCACCCGGTGCGTCTCAAGCCGCCGCATCACCCGCAGCTTGCGGCTGACGAGAAGAGTGAGGACGGGAACGGGTACGCGGCGCAGGACCGGCCCCAGGCCGCCCCGGCGGATCATTTCGACAACGCTGGCGGTGACCCGCCGACGCTCTGCCTCGATGTTCCCCTGATCCCGCGAGGAGGACGAGAAGATCGTGGCGGCCGGAACGTAGCTGAAATCGAGCTCGTCGTCACGGGACGCCAGGCCGTAAGGGAGCACGGTCAGACGTCCGTTGAAGAATTCACGAGCATTGCGTTCGAGTATCGCATGCAGTGGCGGCACCGGCTCGAAGGCGTAGATCCGCACGTCCCCGTCCGACCGCTCATAGACGGCCGCTGAAAACACACCGATGTTGGCGCCCACGTCGAGCACCGTCGCGCCGGGCATGCACTCGACGCCGTGGGTGAAGTAGCCGCCCACCTCCTCGCGCAGGAAGGACGCCTCCCAACGATTGATACTATGCAGCTCCATCACATTCATGGCCATGACAAGGTCATGTATCAGGGTTGGAGCCAACAATCCAGCCCGCACGCATCACTCCAGCCGCGCCTCTGAGTCGTGGGCGTGGAGATCCCACTCAGCACGCCGACGGCCGGGGGCTTTCCGTATCCCTCCATGCTCGGCGTCCCGCACGAGTTGGTCGAGCACCTCTCCTGGTCCTGCTGCTTCTCGCACACCTGCGGAAGAACGAGACGTTGACACATGTCGGTGCCGGATTCGGAGTCTGCGGGGCGACGGCGTGGTGGCACGTGCACGAGGCAACTCATATCCCGATAAAGCCACCCTGTGCTTGGTCTGCTCAAAGGGAGTTCCTTTGCGCGCACGTCTTGCTGCCTCAGCCGTGGCCATAGCCATCGTCGGCGTCTTCTCTGGCGCACCGGCCGCATCCGCGGCGACACTACCGTCCACCAACACAGCCCACTACTGCACCCATCACACCACCGGCGTCACACTCCCCGCCCTCGGGCACCCTCACGGGGCAGTAACGGCACATGCCGCGAATTGCCCACATGATCACGGACGTGGCCCCCGCCCCGGCCGCCACGAACGATGCCCGGTCGAAGTCGATGCGAAAGTCGTCCCGGTCGAAGCCCAGCAGAGCGAATGCGCAGTCGCCCACCGACACAGCGTGTGCCGCTGCCGCCAGGCAGGCAGACAGACGGGCTGTTCCCACGACATTTTGATAGCCCGGATGCCGCGACGTTTCCCGTCAGCAGCGCGGGGGGGCTGCGCGGGTCCGTCCGGCTCGGCATTGGTCGGGGTCTGCGGGGCCAGGCGGGCGTGGTGCCCTGCCTGGCCCCGGCGTGTCAGTTCTCCAGGCGCCAGTGCTGGTTCGCACCGCCCGTGCAACTCCACAGCTGGACTTTCGTACCGTTCGCGGTCCCCTGGGCGTTGGCGTCCAGGCAGAGCCCCGACTGCGCTGCGGTGATCGTGCCGTCGGGATTGACGTTCCATTGCTGGTCCGACTGCCCGGTGCAGTCCCAGATCGCCGCGGGGGTGCCGTTGCCCGCGGACTGGCCGACGCCCAGGCACTTGTTGCCGTAGCCCATCAGCTGCTTCGCGGCGGCGTAGGTCCACCGTTGGTTGGAGCCGCCGTTGCAGTCCCACAGTTGTGCCTGCGTGCCGTTGGCCGTCGTGGAGTTGTTGATGTCGAGGCAGCGCCCCGACTGCCGGCCGACGATCTCCTGGTTGCCGGAGGGCGGCGGCTGGTTCGAGCCGAACTGTGTGAAGAACTGCCACACGGCTGCCGACGTCCAGGTGCGCCAGCCGTCACCGGTGGATCCGTCGATCGGACCGGGGTCGTGGCCCGCTCCGTCGAACGCGGCCCAGACCACGGGGTATCCGGACTTGCATCCTGAGTAGCTGGTGATGAAGTGCGTCAGGCTTCCGTACGCCGGCTCGGGCGGGTTCTGCGCGGTGCAGCCGTTCGCCCGGACGAAAGTGTTGCGCAGTTCCCGTCCCGACGAGATGGGCAGCACGTTGTCCCTGATGCCGTGCAGACCCATGTAGGCGATGGGCTGATTGCCGCCGTTGCACCCACTGAGGTTCGCGCCGGAGTACACCGCGACAGCGCGGAAGACCGTCGCCCGGGAGCAGGCGAGGGCGTAGGACATCGCACCGCCGTAGCTGAAGCCGGCGGAGAACAACTGCGTGGTGTCGACGCACAGACCTGCTTCGATCTGGCTGACCATGGCGTCGACGAAGGCGACGTCCTGGCCGCCGGGGTTGGCCCAGCCGTTGCCGTTGCCCTGGGGGGCGACGAAGATCGTGCCGTTGTTCGCGTTGTCCGCCAGGCGCCGCAGGCCGTAGTAGGACCAGTTGTACCCGTCCGTTCCGCCCGAGTCGACGTCGTTGGCGGTCCCGCCCCGCCAGTGGAAACCGAAGACCAGCCGATAGGGATGGTTGATGTCGTAGCCGGCGGGGACCCGCAGGATGTAACTGCGTGTCTGGCCGCCGCTCTGGATCGTGTGGGTGCCGCTTGTCAGCGTTGGAGCCCTGCCACAGCCGGCGGTCGCCCCGGCCGCGCCGGTGATGGCCGGCACGGGCGCGCCGAGGCCGCTGCTGGACGAGGTGCCCGCAGCTGACAGGACGAGAAGTATCGCGGCCGCGATGGACATCAAGAGCGGATTGCGTTTCATGCACTCCTTCTTCCCTGGTTGAGGAATGGGGACGGAGCGTCTGTCGCCGGGGGGTCACACACCGGTGATCGTCCACTCGTTGTTGGTGCTGGAGTTCGGAGTCCACATCACCGCCGTCGAGCCCGCCGCGGTGCTGCCGCTGCCGTCGAGCGCGGTGCCGGTGGCCCGGTTGACGATCCGGTAGCGGTTGCCGCCGAGGCTGCTCAGCGACCACTGCTGGTTGGTGCCGCCGTTCCAGGCCGCCTGCCGGGCGGGGGCGCCGTTGGCGGAGTTGCCCCAGCTGTCGGCGGCCATGCCGTTGGTGCGGTTCATGATGCGGTAGTAGCCGTTGCCGAGGTCGATCAGCTGCCATTGCAGGTTGGCGCTGCCGTCGTAGTTCCACTGCTTGAGGGTGGAGCCGGAGGCGACGCCGCCTCCGCTGTCGAGCACCAGTCCACTGGTCACGTTGGCGATCTTCACCCAGGTCATGGAGCCGCCCGGTGCGCCCAGGACGGGAATCTCACCGGAGAAGGTCAGCTTGACCGTGTACGCCAGGGCGTCGAACGGCGGGTTCGGCGAGGGCATGGCCAGGTGCAGGCCGGTGGCGTCCTGGGTCGGTGCGGGCAGATCGACGTAGGTGCCGGCGGCGTTGTCGAGCAGTCGGACGCCGGTCAGGCTGCTGAGGTTGATCTGGTTCGAGCTCAGCGTGGTGACGGTCATGGTGCCGCCCTGCCAGCCCAGCGCGGTGACGTAGAGGACCTTGTTGTCCTGGCTTCGGGTGAACCGGATGTCCTGCGGTTTGCCGGCCACCGGTCCGCTGAACGCGCCTCCCCCCATCTTGGTGGGGCCCTCGCCGTAACTCGTCCAGGAACGGGTGCCGTAAACCGCCTCTCCGAAGCGGCCGAGCCAGTCGCCCATGCCGAGCAGGATGGACTGCTGTCCGGAAGGGATGGTGCCGTCGGCCATCGGGGCGATGTTCAGCAGCATGGTGCCGCCCTTGCTGACCCGGTCGATCAGTGAGTGGAGCAGTGCCTGGGTGGAGTAGTAGCCGATGCCCACCGTGTAGCACCAGCTGGAGGAGGAGATGCTGTCGTCGGTCAGCCAGTAGGGGGTGAGCAGTCCTGCCGGGCCGCCGCGCTCGAAGTCGAAGACCTCGCCCTTGTTGTCGAATCCGTCCTTGTAGGTGGCGACGACGTCCTTGTTCCAGGAGACGGCCCGGTTGTAGTAGTCCACGAGGAACTGGAGTCGGTCCGATTCCTGCACCAGGTTGAGGTCGAAGTCCTGCCAGATCAGGTCCGGTTGGTAGCCGTCGACGACCTCGACCAGCTTGTCGTACCAGAGCTGGTTCTCGGCGGCCGGGCCCTGCTGGCCGAAGAGGACGCGCAGTGTCGGGTCCGACTGGTTCGGCACGTGGTCGTAGTAGCCGTTGAAGTGGTAGGCGTGGTGGAGGGAAGCCATGAACTTCAGCCCCTGCCCGCGGATGGCCTGCGCATGCAGCCCCACGAGGTCGAGCATGGGACCGCGCCGAGCGGAGTTCCACGGGTTGGAACGGCTGTTCCACATGGAGAAGCCGTCGTGGTGCTCGGCGACCGGGCCGGCGAACCTCGCGCCCGCGGCCTTGAACAGCTGCGCCCAGGCGTTCGGGTCCCAGTTGCCGCCCCGGGATGCGAGCTTGGGCGCGAACTGCACGTGGTTGCCGGCCTTGTCGCTGGCTCCGTCGATGAAGTTGTTGTACGGCCATACCGAGGGGTCGCCGTAGGTGGCGATGTGGTGCTGGTTCTCGGCCGAGCCGCTGATGTACATGTTGCGCGGATACCACTCGTTGCCGAACGCGGGGACGCTGAAGACGCCCCAGTGGTAGTAGATGCCGAACTTGGCGTCCTGGAACCAGGCCGGGGCGGGAGGGTGCTGGTCCACGGAGGACCAGCTCGCGGTGTAGTTCGCCGGGCCGTCGGTCGCGGCGGCCGCGGGAGCGAACCGCAGCATGCCGAAGGCCGTGGCCGCGCCGGTCGCCGCCAGCAGCCGGCGCCGGCTGATCGGGAGGGAGGAGGAAGTCATGCGGAGCCTCTCAGCGTCGTCCACGGGGTGGGTAATCTCGGCCGTCACCGGATCAGTTGCGCGTCCACTTCTGGTTGCTGCCGCCGTGGCAGGTCCACAGCTCCACAGGGGTGCCGTTGGCCGTTCCCGCGCCAGTGGCGTCCAGGCACAGACCGGACTGGGTGTTGGTGACGGTGCCGTTGGCGTTGAGCGTCCACTGCTGGTTGGGTTGGCCGTTGCAGGTCCAGGTGACGACCTTGGTGCCGGGGCTGGCGCCCTGTCCTGAGGCGTCCAGACACAGGCGGCTGCCGCCGGAGGAGACGGTCAGCTCGTGGGAGGCGCTCTGCCGTAGTCGAAGCAGCACCACTGGCTGGTGTAGTTCGACGACGTCAGCATGTAGATGTCCACGGGCTGGGCGCCGGTGGCCACTGCGCTCGCGTGGTCGAGCCGGTAGCCGACGCCGGGGGTGACCTTGATGCCGAAGACATGGTGGCCGGCCGCGGTCACCGGCAGGGCCATGGCGTCCGCTCCGACGTCGGGTCCGCCCGGTCCGGGGCCCTTCCAGCAGCCGCCCCAGGAGATGGGCAGGTCGTTGTGCCTGGCGGTCTGGTCGTAGATCTTCGTGATCGTGCACGGCGTGCCCGCGCCGAACGACACCTGGGACGAGGCGCCGGCGTATCCGCCCGCGCCGAGCACTCCGATGTCGCGGTAACCGTGGTCGGAGGCCCGCCGGATCTGGTAGAGCGGCCCGTTGTACGACGCGAAGAGCGCCCTGGTCGTGGAGTGCGCCGTCGCGCACGGCGTACAACCCGCGGCATGGATGTCACAGGGCAGCGACGCGCCGACTGCGAAGGCGTAGACCTGCGCCGTTCGGACCGCAGAGGGCGTGCTGGTTCGCGAGGAAGTGGCGAACGTCGGGGTGCCCGACGCGGCCAGGGCCATCAGGAGCACGGCCGGGCTTCGCCTTCGTCGGCGAGCGCTTGCTGCTCCGGGTGAGGAGACCTGTGCTGTGGCGGTGTCGCCGCGCGGCGGTACCGAATCTGCCGGTGGCCGGGGGGAGGTGTGAGTCATCCCAGCGTCCACCGCTGGTTGCTGCCGCCGTTGCAGGTCCACAACTGGGCGGGGGTTCCGTCAGCCGTGGCCCCTCCGGTGACGTCCAGGCACAGGCCGGACTGGACTCCGGTGATCGTGCCGTTGGCGTTGAGCGACCACTGCTGGTTGGGTTGGCCGTTGCACGGCCAGATCTCCACCTTCGTCCCCGGGGTGGTCTGGTTGTCGTAGGCGTCCAGGCACATCTGGCCGCTGCCGGAGTAGACGGTGAGCTGCTCGGAGGCGGTATGCGTCCAGGTCTGGTTCGCGCCGCCGTTGCAGCTCCAGATCTCCGCCTGGGTACCCGCGGTCGTGGTGGAGTTCGGTACGTCCAGGCACTTGCCCGCACCCACCGCGTGCAGCTCACCGGTCGCGCTGGTGCCGCCGCCGCTCGTGCCGCCCGCGACCCGGTACAGCACCGTGCCGTGCGCCGGTACCGAGGCGCTGATCGTGCCGGAGGTGGTCGAGGACGCGCCCGACCACAGGTCGGTCAGGGTGTAGGTGGACGCCCCGGTCTTCCCGATCGCGGCCGCGGTGGTGGTGATGGTTGCCGTCGAGTCCGTCTCGTTGAACAGCGCCACCGACACGTCCCCGCCCGCCAGCGGCTTGGCCAGCACGTCCAGGCCGCCCGAGGACGCCACCATGGTCCCTTGTCTGCCGAGGGGGTCCTGGTCGACCGCGATCACCCGGGAGTTGGTCAGCGTGGACAAGGTGTCCGCACTGGCCGAGGCTATGTTGGTGCCCGCGATCAGCGGCGCGGCCATCTCCGCCCACAGACTGAACTCGCTGTGGCTCTCGGTCGCCGTCAGCGAGCCGTTGCCGACCTCCAGCATGTCCGGGTCGTTCCAGTGTCCGGGGCCCGCGTAGGAGGCCAGTCCCACGTTGCTGTGGAAGATCGACAGCATGCTGGAGTACGTGGGGGTGATGTCCCCGGTGGTGCGCCAGCTGTTGCCCACGCCCGCGCCCCAGGTCCACACGTTCTCCTGGCCCCAGTTGCACAGGCTGAACAGGATCGGCCGGCCGGTGGCCGCCAGGGCGTCCCGCATCGCGGTGTACCGGGTCTGCGCCGGTGCACCGGTGTTGTTGCAGTTGTCGTACTTCAGGTAGTCCACGCCCCACGACGCGAACGACTGCGCGTCCGTGGTCTCGTGCCCCAGGCTGCCCGGGTATCCCGCGCAGGTCGCGGTGCCCGCGTCCTCGTAGATCCCGAGCTTCAGCCCCAGCGAGTGCACGTAGTCCGCGGTGCCCTTGATGCCGTCGGGGAACTTGGCCGGGTCCGGCACCAGGTGGCCGCCGGAGTCGCGGCTGTGGGTCAGCCAGCAGTCGTCGATGTTGACGTACGAGTATCCCGCCGCCTGCATGCCGTTGGTGTGCATCGCCTGAGCGGTGGACTTGATCAGCGACTCGGAGACGTTGCAGCCGTACGCGTTCCAGTCGTTGAAGCCCATCTGCGGGGTCGCCGCGAGCCCGTTGCCGAGCGCTGCGGCGGGATGCGCCGCACCGAGCGAGAGCAGGGGGGCGGCCACCATGAGCAGCGCGGCCGAGAAGGTGAGTGCCAGGATTCTACGCAGGGACAGCAGTGAAGGCAGCGGCCGAAGGCGCCTGGCTGTCCTAGTGGTCGTTGGCATAAGTCATCTGCTCCTGGGACGAGTTGGGAACTGACGGGCAATCAGTGAAAGGCAGCGGCAGTGACGTCGGCCTGGAGGTGCCGGCGCTCAGGTTGGCGCTGCCAGGCTTGCAGGGGCCGCGGCCGCTGCCCAGGACGACGGCTTCCTGAGGGGCTCCGAACGGCGTCGAGCGCTCCCGTCGGCGCGCCCGAGAGCTTGTGCAGGGAAGACTCGCGAAACCCGCGTCCGGATACGGCCGCCGTACCGGGCGCGGGCGTTCGTTCCCAGGGCGCGACTACGTCACCTGAGGCTCCAGTGCTGGTTGGCGCCGCCGTTGGAGTCCCAGACCTGGACGGGGCTCCCGTTGGCGCCCTGCCCGCTCGCGACTTCCAGCGCCCGGCCGGAAGTGACGTTGGTCAGCGTGTACGAACCGTCGCCGTTCCGGCTCGCCCGCCAGTGCTGGTTCGCGCCGCCGTTGGCGTCCCAGATCTCCATCCGCGTGCCGTTGCCCGTCTGACCACCCGGCTCGTCCAGGGCCCGCCCGCTGCCGACGTTCGTCAGCGTGTACGAACCATCACTGTTCTGGCTCGCCCGCCACTGCTGGTTCGCACCGCCGTTGGGGTCCCAGGCCTGCAGGTACGTACCGTTCGCCGTTTCCCCGCCCGGCACGTCCAGCACCCGCCCCGTGGCGACGTCGGTCAGCGAGTACACCGTTCCCGAGACGATGCCACCCGAGCTTCCCGTAGCACCGCCCAGCGCGGACAGGACGGCGTCGTAGGCGGGCTTCTTGTTCCCGTGCGCATCGAACAGCAGCGGGTTCTCCCCCGTCCGCCACGAGTCGCTGTCCCTGATCCCCCACACCGTCATGCCGGTACAGCGGGCGACGTTCATGCACGCCTTGACGGTGTTCGCGTACGCCGTGGGCGACGCCTGCGCGATGTCCAGCTCGGTGATCTGTACGTCGACGCCGAGCGAGGCGAAGTTCGACAACGTGGTCTGGAAGCCGGCGGGCGGTCCGCCGGCGCCGAAGTGCGACTGGAAGCCGACGCAGTCGATGGGCACTCCGCGCGCCTTGAAGTCGCGCACCATGCTGTAGACACCCTGGGTCTTGGCGTCCGACCAGTTCTCGATGTTGTAGTCGTTGTAGCAGAGCTTGGCCGCCGGGTCGGCCGCCCGTGCGGTGCGGAAGGCCTCTTCGATGAATCCGTTGCCCAGCACGTTCTGGAAGACCGAACTGCGGTGCTGGCCACTGCCGCCGTCGGCGAAGGCTTCGTTGACCACGTCCCAGGCGTAGATCTTGCCCTTGTAGTGGGTCATCTCGGTGGTGATGTGGTTGTCCATCACGCTCCGCAGGGTGTTCGCGTCGGTGATGGAGCTGACCCAGCCGGGCAATTGGGAGTGCCAGACCAGCGTGTGGCCCCGCATCCGCTGACCGTGCGCGGTGGCGTGGTTGACGATCTGGTCGGCCGGGCCGAAGTTGAAGTTGCCACGGGACGGTTCGGTGGTGTCCCACTTCATCTCGTTCTCCGGGGTGATCATGTTGAACTCCCGGTCGAGAATCGTGGAGTATGTCGAGTCGCCGAGCTTTCCGGCAGCCACGGCCGTGCCGAAATAGCGGCCGCTGCCGGCCGCTGCCGCGCCCAGCGTGCCGGAAGCCGCGTGGGCGGCGGGGGCCGCCGTCCCGGCCAGGGCCAGTACCGTGGCGGCTGTCAAACCGGTGGCCGAGGCCAGGACTTTACCCAGACGGGGTCCTTCGTTGAACCAGGACATGAAGGATCATTCTCCTCGTGCGTGGGGGGAGACGGCGATCACGAGACGGGCATCTTGTGGAGTCGGTTCACGAGGTTCAGGAGACCGGCAGAGCGGTCCACTGCTGGTTGGCACTGCCGTTGCAGTCCCACAGAATCAGTTGCGTACCGTCGGTGGCAGACGCACCGGGGTCGTCGAGGCAGCGGCCGGAAACGGGGTTGCGGTAACCGCCGTTGTACGCCTGCCATTGCTGGTTGGTGCCGCCGTTGCAGTCCCAGATCTCGATCTTGGTGCCATTGGCGGTATCACCGCCCGTGGCGTCGAGGCACTTCCCGAGCGCCCGCAAGGTGCCGTCCGAGCGCGCGGACCACCACTGCGCGTCAGCGCCGTTGCAGGACCAGATCTGCGCGGCGGTCCCGTTGGCGCTGTTGCCGCCGTTGACGTCCAGGCACTTCCCCGCGACCCCGGAGTGCACCGGCCCGCCCACGGAGACCGGCGGCTTGATCCAGCCTGCCGCGTCCGCGGCCTGGACGCCCGCGTCGAAGGCGTCAGCCATCTTGCTGTAGCCGTTGTCGTTGGGGTGCAGGGGGTCGGACAGGTCCGCGGTCGTCAGAGCGCTCATGTCCACCAGGCGCACATGCTTGCCGGCAGCCTGCTCAGCCTGGACGATGCCGGGCAGCTTGGCGTTGAACGCGGGGCGGGTAGCCTCCTCGGTGCTGTTGGTGGAGACGATCAGGGTGCCGACGAGGACGGTCGCGTCAGGGGCGTCAGCCGTGATCTGGTCGATGAGCGCATGGAGCCGTTCGGCGGCGGGCTCGGCCTGGGAGCCGCCGTTCAGATCATTGGTGCCGATCTCCAGGGTGATCACGTTGGGCCGGTACCGGGCCAGCACGGAGTCCGCGATGCCGGCTATCTGGTCGATATGCCAGCCGGAGTGGCCTTCGTTGTCCGGGTCGGACATCGTGCCGTTGCGTCCCGACCCCACGAAGTCCAGGGCATGCCCCTCGGCCGCCAACCGGTTCCACAGGAAGCCCCGGTAGCCGTTCCCGGACGGGCTGCCGACGCCCCATGTGATCGAGTCGCCCAACGGCATCAGCCGCAACGGGTCGGGCGCGGCGGCCCGCTCGGCGGACGGCGGCGCACCGGTTTCGGTGGCAGCCGCGGCGGGCAGTGCGGCGCCCACGCCGAGCGCGGCCGTCAGCGCTGCGGCCAGAGCTACCGAGCACTTCTTCATGTGCGTTCCTCACAAGTGGGGGAAATAGCGGGGGTTGAACAAGCTGCCCCTTGCTGCAGCCAGCGGGGAGTGACGTTCTGGTTGGTCCCGGCGGCGTCCTTGCAGGGCCACTGGCCGAGCTGCCGGCCGGGGTCGTGGCCGCCGCCGTGGACGTGCAGACACAGGCCGCTGCCCTGGTTCCGGAAGGCGTACGAGCCGTCGGACTGCTGTAGCGGCAGCCACAGACTGTTGGCCGCTCCGCCCGGAGCCTGCTGCACGATGTCGGGGGGCGCCGGCAGCCGTGGAGCTGCCCGACACGGCAACCACCTGCCCGGAGTTCCGCACCGGCAACTGCCCGTAACCTCCCGCGGCCGGCACGAACGGGAACTGCTGGTTGCTCTGCCCGTTGCAGGTCCACTGGTCGATCGCGGCGCCCGCGCTGCCGGAGTCGCCGTGCACGTCCAGGCACAGGCTGCCGCCACCGATCACCAACTGGTGGTAACCGGTCGGGAAGCCGTCACCGCCCGACGGCTGGACGCCTGCCTGCTCGGTCACCTGCCTGGCGCCCTGCGGCCAGTTGGTACCGCCGACCCGGACGTTGCCGGTGAGCACGTTGTTGCGTGGGGGCCTGGTGGCGTACCAGTTACCCAAGAAGGTGCTGTCGTCGGCGTGGTTGTTGTCGTACATGTAGTTGTCGGAGATCACCGAGCCGGGGCTCGCGGACAGGTTGTAGATGCTGCCGTCGTCGAACATCGCGTTCTTGGTGTCGTAGATCAGGTTGTGCGCGACGGTGTTGTTCTTCAGCGTCGTGGGAGTGCTGTAGACGGGCTGATAGGTGTACGTGCCCCGGTTGACGTACTCGCGGCTGCCGCCCGGGTCGTTGACGCCCCAGCCCCAGCCGATGTCGATCCCGTCGTAGGCCAGGTGGTCGCACTGGTTGTGGGTGATCGTCGCGTTGGTGACACAGGTGGACAGGATGGCCGGGGTCTCCTTGTAGTCGTCACCCACCCCGCTGACCTTGTTGTTGCTGATGGTGATGTTCTGGTTGGTCATCTGTGGGTTGCCGGGGTGGTGCGCGTCCGGCTGGATCCCGCCGACCTGGATGCCGCTGCCGGCCTGAGCCCAGTGGTTACGGGTGGCCTCGAAACGTGTGCATCCGGACTTGCAAGTGCTCAGCCAGTTGGCGGGCATCGCGTAGGTACCGGTGATGTGCGCGCCGCTCTGCTGGTCCGCGTAGCCGTCGGGTCCACTCGGGCCGAGCCAGGAGGTTTCCGTGAAGCGGATGCCGGTGTTCACGCCGGTGCCGACATGGACCGACCAGATATCCTTGCTTCGATCATGCACCTGCCAACCCACTACCTGTTGGGCGCCTGACACGACCGGCTGTCGGCCGGGCGCAGCCTGGTAGGTGATGGAATGGCCGTTCTGGCCGCCGTCGCCGGAGCCGGAGGTCGGTGGCTTGGACGGCCGGTTCGTGCCACCGGCCAGGTGGACGACGACGTTCGAATCGGCCGAGAGCCGGTGCGCGGGCTGCTGCGCCTGGTCGACGGAGGCGAACGGCTGCTCGGCCGTGCCCTTCCCGCCGGGGGACGCATCGGGCGCCACGTACAGGTCGGCAGCCGCCGCTCGGCGCCCCACCGGACCCCCGTACCCGACCCCGGCCGCGGCGGGACTGCCGGCCGGTAGGGCGAGCAGAGCCGCGGGGGCTGCCCACAGGCCACGGAGCGCTCTGGCTCTGGACATGCTTCATCCTCCGGTGTCGGCGGGTGTTGTCCCGTGGTGTCGAGGCCTGCTGGCGAGCGGTTCGTGACCGGCGGTGAGCCGGCCACGAAACCGGAGCCGTCAGGTCAGTTGAGGTTCCATCGCTGGTTGGATCCGCCGTTGCACGGCCACAGTTCCGCGAGGGCGCCGTTGGCCGTGGAGGCACCGGTGACGTCGAGGCAGAGTCCGGACTGGGTGCCGGTGACGGAGCCGTCGGAGTTCAGCTGCCATTGCTGGTTGGCGCCGCCGTTGCAGGGCCAGGTCTCCACCTTGGTCCCGGCGGACGTCTGGTTGTCGTACGCGTCCAGACACATTTGGCTGCTGCCGCTGTAGACGGTCAGCTGGTTGGACGACGTGTGGGTCCAGGCCTGGTTGGTGCCGCCGCTGCAGTCCCAGATCTGCAGCTGTGTGCCGGCCGTGGTGGACGAGTTCGGCACGTCCAGGCACTTGCCCGCGCCCACCGCGTGCAGCGCGCCGGTGCTCGTCCCGCCTCCGGAAGACGAATTGCTGTATCCGGCCGCGGTGATGTTGGCCTGGACGGCGTTCTCGGTCGCGTCCGACGGGTAGCCGGAGGTCATCACCCCTTCGTAGAAGGTGCCTTGGGCGCCCTTGCTGTTGTCGCCGCCGGTGCCCAGGATGATGGCCCCCTGCTTGCGCATCGGGTTGTAGCCCGAGACGTTGGGACGAGGCCCGTCGTAGAAGGTGGACAGCCCCCCCGACTGGGCGTTGCCGCCACGGATCGCCCAGTGGTTCGCCCCGCCCTTGATGATGGCGGTCGTGTACCGGTAGTTGATGGTCGGATCGCCCGCGTTGTAGTGCTGGTCGACTCCGGAGAACAGCCCGTTCTCCAGGTCGGCCATGATCCACGGACCGTTGCCCGAACCGTAGCCCCAGACCCTGATATTGCCGAAGTAGATGGCCTCCATGGTGCCGTTGCCGTCATCGTTGCTGTTCGTCTCGGCGTTGCCGTAGTCGAAGCAGCAGCCGCCGTTGTAGTGCGTGCCGTCGAAGATCGCGTACATGCCCTCGGGGCTGTCCCCGGTGGCGATGCCGTTGGTGTGGTTGTTCCGGTAACCGGTGCCGGGCGCCACGAAGACGCCGTAGGCCTTGTGCCCGCCGATCGTGGTGGGCGCGGCGGTCGCGTTCGCGAGGTTGTCGGGCCCGCCCGCGGCGCCGCCCGCGGGCGCCTGGGTGAGGTTGTTGCCACGGCCGGACTGGTCGTAGACGATCGTGATCAGGCACGTCGTCCCCGAGCAGAACGAGTCCTGGGCAGCGGCGTCGGCATAGCCGCCCGCGCCCAGGACACCGATGTCCCGGGTGGTGTTGTCCGAGCCGCGCCGGACCTGGTAGAGCGGCCCGTCGTACGAGGCGTACAGCGCTCGCGTCGTGCTGTGCGCCGCCACACAGGGCGTACCGCCCGCCGCGTAGATGTCGCACGGCCCGGAGGCGGCGGCCCGCGCTGTGCCGGCCGCGGCCGTGGCGCCGATCAGAGTACCGGCGACGAGCGCGGCCGCGGCCCCCACCCGGGCGACCATGGTCCGCCGAAAGCGGGGCGAGCTTGCCTGCGGAGGGACGTGTGCCTGGTCCGGCACGCTTTCCGGCCTGCCACGGCGTCGTACCGCCGCGAGTAACAACCGGACGCCACCGCGGCCGGACAGCAGCTGACGTCTTGCACGTACGGTGCCCATCTGATCTCCCCACCATGCCGACGCAACCCGGTCGGGTTTGGTGTTGGTGGCGTCGGCGAATCCGGAAGCGCTTGAATGTGCTGTCTTTGCAGCGAGATTGCAGAGAGGTTTCGGGGGGAGACGGTGCTCCCGATTTCGCGGCACTGTCAAGGCTCTTGGAGCCCCTGTCGCAAACCTTGTCGCGGAATCGATTCGACGGCTGGATTCCAGCGGGTCAGAGCCGACCGACGCGTCCACGCGCGCCCCGCGGCGTGGCTGGCAGGTGGTGGCGTGTCCGCCGGCCGCGCGGACCGGTAGGGCGGGCGGGTATGGCCGCCGGCTGGTCCCGGGCCACCCGGATGACCTGCCATGCCGCCGGTGAACAGGAGCGCAGCCAACAAACTCGGATGCCGGGCCGCCGGTTGCCGAGTGCACCGGCCGAGCGGCGGGGCATCACCCCTGCGTCGGCATCTGACTTCGACTCGCGGCACGCCATTGACCGAGCACACCTCCGGCCGTAGCCTCATCCGTCGAAGCGCTTGCGTGGAACCGGTTCGCGCCGTACCTTGCGTAAGGCGTGAAACGATTGACCACCGGACGGTTCCCGGCCCGACGTCATTCCCCGTGGGCACATGGCGCTCAGACGCTCCTCGCCCATCTGTGCCTTCATGATGCCCAGACGCCTGTGAGACACCGTGGGGGCCAAGGCGCTCGTTCAGCACCGCTTGAGACCAGTCCGTCGAGTGATTTGCGACGTCTTACGCCGGCTCACCGCCGCGAACTCATCACCCTTGCGCCGCACGGCCGCAGGGAATCGGCGCCCGAACCCGAAGAAGACGCGATGAGACGAGATCTCGCCGCCGGGCGCACTGACGACCGAACCGGCGGCGACGATCACGTTGACGGCACCCCCCCCCGCTGGCAGCGTTGGACTACCAGATCCGGCACCGGGATGAAGGTTCCTGATCCCCTGGCTCAAAACTTTCGTCGACAACGACACCCTCTACACCCAATTCCGCTGCCCGACCTCCCCGGCATCTCGATCTGTCGCCCGAGTGCCCGTACGCACCGTCGACCGCCACGCCGCCCAGCGGGACGGGTGTGCTGCGTGCGGTGGTTGCGGGCAAGTGCCGGGACTTCACGGGCAGTTCCATGACGGCGGGTACGCAGACACAGATCCGTGACTGCTGTCGAGGCGTGCCGGCGTGGCCTAGGCCGCCTCATCGGGCCGGCCATCACGAATCGCCCGGTAGATGGAAGGTGCCGCACGGCCCGCACCAGCGAGGTCGCCGCCGTCCTGTGGGACAACGGCTTCTTCCACGACCACGCGCTCCGCGACCGCCTCCTCGCACAACGGCTTCGTGTCGAAATCGGGCTCGTCAAGGACCGTAGGTCTCACCACGAAGGCGGCCAGGCTCACCCGTTCAGGTGAGCAACTACGGCAGCGGGGTAGGTTCCAGTCCGTTGACGAGCGGGACGAGCATGCGCGCCATCTCCCGTTCCGAGAGCCCTTGTGGGCTGGTGGACGGTGGTGAGCGGCGGATCTGTGACCTGGGCGACGGCGCGGTGGTCGAAGCCGGCCCCCGCGATGTCGTCGGGACCAGCCGGCCGGCCTCGCGCAAGGCGCGCAGCGCTCCCGCCCCCATGTTGTCGTCGGCAGCGAACACCCCGTCCCTGTCGGGATGTTGGGCCAGCAACGCGGCCGTGGCGGCGGCTCCGCTGGGCTCGGTGCAGTCCCCCTCATGCGGTGGGTACGGTTTGAGTCCGGCTGCGAGCATGGAGCCCCGGTAGCCGCGGTACCGGGCACGCCCCGCCTCGGTGTCCAGCCGCCCGCAGATGGCCGCCACGCGGGTCCGGCCATGCGAGATCAAGTACTCGGTCGCCTCGCGCGCCCCGTCGGCGTTGTCGACGTCGACGTACCACCGGGGAGCCGGACCGACCGGGCGTCCGCCGAACATGACGGGCATCTCTGCTTCCTCGGCCGTCCGGGCCAGCGGGTCCCCGTCGCGCAGCGCCATCAGCATGGCGCCGTCGGCGCCCCGGGACCGCAGGAGTTCCTCCACCCGCTTGCGGCCCCGGTCGGAGGCCGCCAGACACAGCATCAGGTGCAGGGCGGCCTCCTCCAGCGCGGCCGACGCTCCCACGATCACCTGAGCGAAGAACGGGTCCGTGAAGATGGACGGGGCCTCTCCCGCGACGACCAGGGCCGCCGCTCCCGTCCGACGGGTCGCCGGCGCGCGGGCGGTCGGATTGCGTACGTAACCGAGCTGCCGTACGGCCCGTTCGACCGCCTCGCGCTTGGCGCGGCTGAGATGCGGGGCGTTGTTGAGGACGCGGGAGGCCACCGAGCGGGAGACACCGGCGAGTCCGGCCACCTCGTCCATCGTCGACTGCCTGCGTGGCGCGTTTCCTGCCATGGCCCGTGAGCCCCTCCCCCGTCGGCCGCGCTGTTGGCAGCGCTTCCAGTTCCGAGACGGTAGAGCCTTCTTTCCGCCATGTGAAGGGAGGGACGGGCGACGTTCTTGACAGGTCGAGCGGCGGGCCACACGATACCGGCCACAGCCCACGGTTCTCGAAGTCCCTGGGACCGCTGCCAGTTTGGGAGCGCTCCCATGCTTTCACCCCGCACTTCCTCAGCGCGCCGCACGCTCCAGACGAGAGCATGCGGCGCATCCCCGCCCGGAAACGAGGTACAGCCATGCGCCGCAGACTCCGCGCCCTCGTAACGGCGTTCTTCGCTTTGCCGCTGGTGCTCGTTGCCGCACCGTCCGCCCATGCCGCCGACCCGACGACCATGACCAGCGGGTTCTATGTGGACCCCGACTCCAGCGCGAAACGGTGGGTCGCCGCCAACCCCGGCGACGGCCGGGCGCCCGCGATCAACGCCTTCATCGCCAACACTCCGATGGCCCTATGGTTCGGCTCCTGGAGCGGCACCATCGGCACTGCCACGGGCGCCTACGCGGGCGCGGCGGCCTCCCAACGCAAGCTGCCCCTCCTCGTCGCGTACAACATCTACCACCGCGACTACTGCGGCGGGCACTCCGCCGGCGGAGCCGCCTCGCCGTCCGCCTACGCGAGCTGGATCGCCCAGTTCGCCGGCGGGATCGCCAGCCGCCCGGCCATCGTCCTCCTGGAACCGGACTCCCTCGCCGACTACGGCTGCATGACCCAGGCTCAGATCGACGAACGCGAAGGCATGATCACCGACGCCCTCACCCAGTTCAACCGCCAAGCTCCCAACACCTGGGTGTACTTGGACGCCGGCAACCCGGCCTGGGCGAGCCCGGCTGCGACGGCCCAGCGCCTCCACGAAGCCGGCCTTCGACAGGCCCACGGCTTCTCGCTCAACATCTCCAATTACTTCACCACAGCCGAGAACATCGCCTACGGCAACGCCGTCAACAGCGAACTGGGCGCCCGCTACGGCTACACCAAGCCGTTCGTCGTGGACACCAGCCGCAACGGTCACGGCTCCGACGGCCAGTGGTGCAACCCCTCAGGCCGCCGCATCGGCAGCCCTACCCAGACGGGCGGAGGCGCCGAGATGCTCCTGTGGATCAAGAACCCGGGCGAGTCCGACGGCAACTGCGGCGTCGGAGCCGGCTCCTCGGCCGGACAGTTCCTCCCCGAGGTCGCCTACAAGATGATCTACGGCTACTGATCCCGGATCCCCGTCTGGCCGACCTGGCGCGTTCCTGCCCCGCCACCGGGCCACGGGCACCGTCCGCCACAGCCCCGCCGGGTCCACCGCTCGCCGTCCTCCAGACCTCCCCTCGTCCATCCACCGCCCAGGAGCAGTCATGAAACCACGCAGCCTACGGCGCCGTGCCGCCGCCGTCATCGCGGCGCTCACCGTCTGCACCGCCCTCACCGCGACACAGGCTCAGGCCACGCCCACGCCCACGCCCACGCAGGACGTGATCACCCCGGCCACGAAGTTCTATGTGGACCCGCACAGTAAGGCGGCGAAACAGGCCCTCGTCGACCTCGGGAACGGCGACATCGAGGACGCCACGAACATGGCCAGACTCGCGAGCTGGCCGCAGGCCGAATGGTTCACCCAGGGCACGCCCGACGAGGTACGCGCCACGGTACACACGCTCGTCCGCCGGGCCCGGGCCGTCGGCCGGACCCCCGTGCTGGTCGCCTACGACATACCCGGCCGGGACTGCTCGCAGTACTCCAGCGGCGGAGCCGCGTCCTCCGCCGCCTACCGCCAATGGATCGACGCCTTCGCCGCCGGAATCGGCGGCGACAGGGCCGTGGTCGTAGTCGAACCCGACGGCCTCGCCAACCTCCCCAACGACTGCGGGCCCGCCACGGACCCGACCGGCGAACTCACCGCCGCCCGCATCGCCGACCTCCGATACGCCGTCAAAGCCCTGAAGGCGAGGCCCCGCACCGCGGTCTACCTGGACGCCGGCAACGTCCAGTGGCGGGCCGTCGGCGACATCGCCCAGCGGCTGCTCGACGCCGGCGTCCAGTACGGCGACGGTTTCGCCCTGAACGTGTCCAACAACCACCCCACCGACCACAACGCCCGATACGGCACCTGGATCGCCAAGTGCGTCTGGTACGCCACCGAAGGCCCCGAGCAGGCACGCGGCCACACCGACTGGTGCGCAAGCCAGTACTACTCGTCCGCCGCCCCCAACGACGGCGCCCCCGGCGACGCCGTCTCCCCCGCGGACCCCGGCACCTGGCGGTGGACCGATGCCTGGTTCGACCAGAACGCAGGCACCGCGCCGGCCGGCGAGCTGCGGCACTTCGTGATCGACACCAGCCGCGACGGCCTGGGCGCCTGGACCCCTCCGCCGGGCAAGTACAGCGGGGACCCGGAGGCCTGGTGCAACGCGCCCGGCCGCGGTCTCGGCCCACGCCCCACCGCCCACACCGGCGTCCCGCTCGTCGACGCCTACCTGTGGATCAAGACCCCCGGTGAATCCGACGGCAGCTGCACACGCAACACCGGCGGCACGATCGATCCCGAATACGGCATCGTCGACCCACCCGCCGGCACATGGTGGCCCGACCAGGCCCACGCACTGGCCCGCAACGCGGTACCACGCCTGACATTCAACCGCTGAGCCCTGTCGGACACGGTTGCTCGTGCTGGTCGCGTACTGGATCGCGGCCGGGGGGACGGGGCAGGCTGCCGAGGTGAGGGGCCAGCGGCGGGCGGTGCTCACCGAGCGGCGGCGCGAACCGAGACGGGAAGTGTGGAAATTGGTCGGCTACGTTCTCGCTTCCTGCGGCCACTGAGCAGTGCACCATCGGCTCGATCCCCCGAACGGACTGGCATGAGGACAGCGACCACGACGGCGAGGCAAGCAGCGCGACAGCGCCGCGCAGACACAGGCTCATGCTGGGCACCGCCGTCGCGCTGACCGCCACGGGAGTTCTGCCCGCTCTGGTCCTGGCGCTGCTCCCCGACCGCAGGGCCGACGCCGGGACCGCCGCCACCGCCCGGGCGAGCACGACCTCCCCCCAGGGCCGGCACCCCGACGGCGCCGGGTACGGCGACCGCGACGCACGCTGCGGCGTCCGCGGCTGCAGAGCCATCGGTCACAGGCACCCCGCGGCTCCCGCGCCCGACGCCCGCCACGGCATCGGCGGCCGTTCGGAGCCGGCCCGGCACCACCTCCCAGGGTGTCGCCACCGCCTACGAGGCCGGCGACGGAAACGGCGCCTGCCTGTTCGGCCCCAGCCCCGACCTCATGTTCGCGGCGATGAACACGACCGACGACGAGTCGTCCAGGGCGTGCGGGCCGCACGTCCTCGTGCGCGCGGCGAACGGCGCCTCCGTCACGGTCCGGATCACCAACGAATGCCCGGCGCCCTGCGACCACCCGGTCAACTCGACCTCAGCCGACAGGCGTTCGCCACTCTCACCGACCTCAGTGTCGGCCGGATCCCGATCACGCGGAGCCTGCTGAGCCCCGGTACGGCCGGCCCACCTCCATCCGGTACAAGTCCGGCTCCAGCCCCTACTGGTGCGGCATCCAGGCGATGGACCACCC
This sequence comes from Streptomyces sp. HUAS MG56, assembly GCF_058673395.1. Taxonomy (NCBI): domain Bacteria; kingdom Bacillati; phylum Actinomycetota; class Actinomycetes; order Kitasatosporales; family Streptomycetaceae; genus Streptomyces; species Streptomyces sp. HUAS MG56. The sequence goes on from NZ_CM178722.1 coordinate 354,987, forward strand.
CAATCCGGTGGCCGCGCTTGAGGTCCGCACCGCGGATGTCCGGCAGCAACTGCCGCGTACCGACTACGACTACTTCCTCTCCGCCGACGGCAGCGAGTGCGGCGGCGCGGTCAGAATCACGGACATCTACGGTGAACGGCTGACCAACACCGGGATCGCGCCGCGGCCGAACATCGTGCAACCGACCGGGGTCCAGTTCTCACGGCACTGATCGCACCGTCGTCAGGTGGCCGTGGCACACTCCCGGACACCCGCCGGTCAGGCCGCACACCATCCGGCTCCGGAACCGTCAGACGTTCTGGAGGTCCCCGAACTTCTCGAAGAGGAATTCGTGTGTCAGAAACGACACGTCGCAGTCGTGCCCCAGGTACAGCACCAGACATTGGTCCCTGGCGAAATCAGGCACCTTGGGGAGTACGTCCCGTCCGGTCGCCGGCTTCCGCTCACCCGTCACGAGCTTGGCCACCCGAACTCCGACACCACGGCGTTCGCGGTCTCGCAGAACCCACTCACGCAGGGTCGCCCGGTTGATGCCCAGGTCAGCGGCGATGCTCTTGTACGCCGCCCCGGGCGTGGACTCGTACAGGGCCACGGCATCGGCCGGGGAACTCGTCCGAGTAGTCCGCCATCGCCACCGGCGGTCTTTCCACCACCGCCGACGACGCTCGCTGACCCGGCCGGACGAGAAGTCGAGATGGGCGCCGGACCGGATCGGCCGCGACCTCCACGCCGCGCGGCCGAGCACGAAGCTGGTCGGGGGCATCACCTTTCTCCCCACCGCCGAGGGCTGGCTCTACCTCGTCCGCCGGCTGGACTTGGCCACCGTCGAGGTCGGCGGCTACGTCATGGCCGACCACCGCCGCGCCTCCCTCGTCGTCGACGCGCCGTGAAGATACACGACCGCGGCGGCGTGCAGCCCGGACACATCACGCACTCGGATCGCAGCGGCGCATACATATGAGCCGCATTCCGGGGCGGGACAAGGGACTTGAACCTGCGGCAAAGCTGTGGCCGCACCGGATCGCGCTTCGATATCGCCGCCGCGGAGAGCCTCTGGGCCCTGCTCAAGGAAGAGACCAGCACCGGCACCTGGTCCGACCGTGCCACCGCCCACGCAGAGGTCTTCGCTGTCATCGAGACGTTCTGCAATCGGCGCCGGCTACGCAGGCACAAGACAGGGCGACCTCGCGGCATGCCGCGTGCGGTGTCCGCACGGACGCGGGGGACGCACGCGGCCGAACGCCGGGCGTCAAGCGGAGGGTGCCGAGGCCGGTGCGTACTCGAACCAGTCGAAGGCGACCGCGCCCTCGGTGGCGTACATGCCGATAACGCGGCCGGTGAATCCGCAGGCGACCTCGGTGGACAGGTAGCGCCCGTCCAGTTCGACGAGTGGCTGGGCGTCCGAGGCGTCAGGATCGCCGAGCCAGAAGGCGACGGTGTCAGGGCCGGTGGTCCCGCCATCGGTGAGTTCGGGCGACGCGGGCACGAGGTCGGACGTCCGGATCGCGACGGTGAGGGTCAGCGGCCCGGACGGGACCGGTCGGCTGGCTATTGTCTGGCGCAGCGGACCGATGCGGGCGACGACGCCGGCCTCTCCGTTCCCGACCTCCAGTTCGTAGTGGTGGGCTTCGTCCAGGCGCACGCAGAGGCCGCCGCGTCCCGTACCCGGGTCGATCGCTGCAGTGACGCGGCAGTCGTGGTGTTGCTGGCGGTGGCCGACGAAGGTGTACCCGGGGCGGTCGAGGGTGGCACCAGTGGCGTTGAGGACCAGCCAGCCAGGGCGCTCGGTGAGCGACCAGGAGCCCTCCGGGCGGGTGAACGGCGAGACCCACTGCGGCGCGAGGGCGGACTCGTCGAAGTCGTCGCGGGCGGGCAGGGCCGGAACGGGGTGCCAGGCACCACCCGGGGCCACGTGACTCTCGGGAACGGGTGCGACGACGGGCCAGCCGTCCTCGTCCCACTCCACGGGGGTCAGGAACGTCTCGCGACCGAGCACGTGCACGTCGGGCGTGAAGCCGCGGGGCCGGACACCGAGCAGCACCATCCACCAACTGCCGTCGGGAGCCTCCACCAGGTCGGCGTGGCCGGTGTTCTGGATGGAGCGGCCGGTACCGCTGTGGGACAGCAGGGGGTTCGCGGGTGCGCCTTCCCAGGGTCCGCGCGGCGAGCGGCCGCGGGCGACGGACACGCTGTGGCCGCGTTCGGTGCCGCCTTCCGCGATCAGCAGGTACCACCAGTCGCCGATATGGTAGAGGTGCGGCGCCTCGGGGTACTTCAGACCGCTGCCCGACCATGTGGCAAAAGACCCCTCCAATACCTCCCCCTTGACCGGGTCGATCCTGGCCATGTTGATGCCGCCTTCGGGCCCGGAGAAGGCGCACCAGCAGGTGCCGTCCTCTTCCCACGCCAGATCGGGGTCGATCCCGTGCAGGTCGATCCACACCGGGTCGCTCCACGGCCCCTCGGGCCGCTCGGCCGAGACGACGAAGTTGCCGCCGCCGTCGATATTGGTGTTGATGACCCAGAAACGGCCGTCGTGGTGGCGGATCGTGGGGGCGTAGAGGCCGCCGGACGCCTTGGCTCCGGGGAGAGGCAGCGGCAGTTGCTCGGGCCGGTCGAGCACGTTGCCGATCTGCTCCCAGTGCACCAGGTCCTTGCTGTGGAAGAGAGGCAGCCCGGGGAAGTACTCGAAGCTGGAGCACACCAGGTAGTAGTCGTCACCGACCCGGCACACGCTTGGATCGGGGTGGAACCCACTGATCACAGGATTGTCGTACGTACGCACAGAATGTGTTCCTTTCAGGCGCCAGGGCGCCGTGCCGGGTTGAGTCCGCGTCAGTTCAGAAAGCTGATCACCACAGTGCGGCACCGGGGGGCGGACCCGGTGCGCAAGGGACCCCATGGCCGGTGGTGCTGTCCAGCCTGAGCTTCCAGGCGGTGCACGACGCCGTCGAGGGACGGTTCGCCACGCACGACGCGATTGGCGTAGCGCCGAAGCAGCGGGCTCCGCCCAGCAGCTGGCGTTGAGCACGACGTCGGCGGACGCGGCGTCTCGGTCGGGGCGTGCCGGGCGTGCGGGCCGGCACCGAGGTTCAGGGCCTCGGCGTGGACTCCCCGGTCGCCGGCCCGAAGGTCCAGCGACTCACTCGTCGCCCGTCGGGCAGTTCGGCGTAGGAGTCGTGGCGCAGTCTCAGTCGTGCCTCGGTAATCACAAATGCGCTGCCTTCGTGGTGGAGGGATCGGTCCGGGCGTTCACGCTGTGGGGCAGGTGCACCCCACCCCGTCTGTGGGACCGAGCCGCTCGGCGAGCAAGTCGAGGGCGCCCTGGTCCTCGACCGGGTCGACGGCCTCATGGCCGTTGTAGCGCCAGATGGCGATGCCCTTGGGCCCCCGCGTAGGCGTGGTAGGCGTGAAGACGGTGGATGGCGGCACGATCGCGTCCCGGTGCGGTGTCCCTGCGGCGAGGTCGACGCCTTCGAACTGCCGCACCGTGCCGGCGCCGTCGATCGACGCGGCCTGGTAGAGCACCTGGGGGATGGCGCGGGCGCCGCCCTGGTAGAGCAGCGCGTGCAGGGGCGTGAACTGCCACATCCCCACGAAGGTCAGCACCGCGATCGAGCCTGCCTGGCTGCCGAGCAGGTTGCCGTTGCCGAACAGCCAGGGCAGCTGTCCCGGGAGGCCGAAGTTGGGGTCGAGCAGGGCGCGCCACAGCACCGAGACCGCGGTCGCGGAGAGCAGCAGGGGGACGAAGAAGATCGCCGACAGCACGGCCCGGTTGCGCTGGGGTCCGGCCGCCCAGACGCCCAGCAGGATGCTGACGGGCGTCTGGGTGACGACTCCGAGCACGGTGAGGACCAGGGTGAGCCAGATGCTCTGGGTCATCACCGGGTCATGGATCAGCTTGGTCCAGTTCGCCGTCCCGTTGAAGTGCGGTGAGGTGATGCCGTCCCAGCTGGTGAAGGACAGCACCGCGACCAGCACCAGCGGGAGGATGGCGAACAGCAGGAAGAAGACGGTCGCGGGTACCGCCCAGACGAAGCCCGGGCGGGTCACCCCGACGCCGGCCCGGCGCGCCTTGAAGCGACGGCCGGACACAGCTGCGAGAGAGATTGAGCTCATCGGTCCTGCTCAGGAGTTGGACAGCGACTGCATCGCGTGGATGAAGCCGTCGGCGTCGGTCTTGCCGTCGAAGAACTTCTGAATGGCCGTGTGGAGCGGCGTGGCCGCCGCCGGAGGGTAGGCCTGGTCCCAGGACAGCTGGAACGAGGGCGCCTGCTTGACCAGGTTGAACTGGAACTGCGAGTAGTCCGGGCTGGCCGAGGAGGACAGGAAGTTGGCGGTGTTGGTGGTGGTCGGCAGGTTGCCGATGCCGAGTTGAGCCTTCACGAACTCGTCGGAGTACATGAGCTTGAGGAACGCCGCCACGGCGTCGGGGTGCTTGGTCTTCTTCAGCACGGAGTAGAAGTTGTTCGTGTTGCCGACGACGTCCTTCGGGTCGCCCTTGCCGCCCTGGACGGACGGGAAGGCGCTGTAGCCGAGGTCGTTCTTGGCGAAGTCGGGGTTGCCGGACTGCTGGGTGGAGTACTCCCACGAGCCCATCAGCTCGAAGGCAGCCTTGCCCTTGGCCAGCAGCGCCGGGGAACCGCCGTCGGTGAACTTCACCGAATCGAAGTTGCTGCCGAAGGCACCGGCATCGGTCAGCTGCTTCAGCATGCCCAGGGCCCTCTGGCTGTCCGGACTGGCCCACGCGGTCTTGTCACCGGCGAGCGCCTTCCGGAACAGGTCCGGCCCGGCGAGCCTGTCGAAAACGTACTCGAACCACATGAGGGTGGGCCACTGGTCGCCGCCGCCGAGCGCGATCGGCGTGATCCCCTTGCCCTTGAGCACCTTGACGTCGTTGATCAGGTCGTCCCAGGTCTTCGGGACGCTCAGGCCGGCGCTCGCCAGGACCTTCTTGTTGTTGAAGAGCAGCACCGGCTGCGTGCCGCGCATCGGGACACCGTAGGACTTGCCGTCGATCACCGCGGTGTTGAACACGGACGGGAGGAAGTTGCTCTTCAGCCCCGGGTCCTTGGCGATCATGTCGTCCAGCGGCAGCAGGAGGTTCTTCTTGACGAACGGCGCGATGCTGCCGCCGCCCCAGTTGAAGAAGACGTCCGGGGCCTGCGGGGTGTTGATGATCGTGTTGAGCTTCGACTGGTAGTCGGCGCCGGGGATGGTGTCCAGCACCGCCTTGACCTTCGAGGTCTTGTTGAACGTATCGACGATCTGCTTCTCGACCTTGTTCGCGGCGTCCCCGTATACGAGGACGTGGATCGTCCCGGAGTTGGGACCGCCACTGGACCCGCACGCGGCGGTCAGACCGAGCACCAGCGCGGTCGTTGCCGCGACCGCGGCGAATCTGTTGCGGGACGCACCGCTGCGAAGTCTCGCAGAGAAGGAATTCATGGCTTGACGACTCCGTCGATAGTTTCGAAGAGATTGTCGAACGATGCGGGAAACCTAGGCGTAACCTCGGACACCGTCAAGGCTCTGGAGAATCTCGATTCGGACGTACTGGCCGATGCCCTGAGCAGCTGGTATCCGTCACGTACAACCGCAACGACTTCGCACTTCGACTCGCACACCAGGGCAGCGCAGAAGGGCTCGTGACCAGAGCGGCGACACTCGCCGAAATCGCGCGTGAGGCGGGGGGGGTTTACACCGACTGTTTCGAAAGTCGTCAACGGCCGCGCGGACGTCGCCCCCGCCACCCTGGAGCGGGTGGACGAGCTGCTGCGTCAGTACGGCTACCAGCGGCGACGCACCAACAGCGCCCCGTCGAGCCCATTGCTGGAGCTGGGGTTCCACGAGCTTGAGAGTGCCTGGGCCATGGAGGTCATCCGCGGGGGTCGAGAACGTGGTCCGCGACGAGGGAATGAGCGTCGCCCTGTCGGAGTCCTCGGGTCGGCTCAGTCTCGGGCAGTCCTGGATGGACGGGGTGCTCGCCCGACGCCCCACCGGCGTGGTCCTGGTGCTGTCCGGGCTCGACAAGGCCCAACAGGCCCAACTGACCAGCCGGGACATACCACGACGGATGATGTCCAGCCGCGCCCGGATTGACGGCTATCGGGCCGCCTTGGAGACGGCCGGCGGCACCTTCGATCCCTCGCTGATCCGCGAGGGCAACTTCCACCACGAAACCGGCTACTGGGTGAGCCTGGAGCTGCTGCGCCTCACGGACCGGCTCACCGCGATCTTCACCGGCAACGACCTGCAGGCGCTCGACCTCTACGAGGCCGCACGGGAGTTGGGCCTACGCATACCGGAGGATCTCAGCGTCGTCGGCTTCGACGACCTGCCCGTCGCCCGCTGGGTCGGCCCACCCCTGACCACCGTCTGCCAGCCGCTGACCGACATGGCCTAGGTCGCCGCGCGCATGGTGATCGACCTCGCCCGCAGCACCCACCATCCGCGCTACGCGTGGACCTGGCCACCAGCCTGGTCGAGCGCAGCAGCACAGCCCCAGCCCCCGACCACCATTGAGTCGCCGGGACCTTCGAAATTTCGAAAGCCCGTGGCGCATCACTCCGGCCGCGTACCGCAGAAGGCCACAGGTCCGGTCTGGGTGGCGCTGCCGGTCGTCACGTGCACGAACCAGGGCAGTGGAACGGCCGAGATCCGAGTACCGGTCGGCGATACGGCCATGGCCGCCAGTACCCCGCCCAGCGACCGCACGGACCGCTTGCAGGGTATGCAAAGCATGCGGGCCCTGCCCGTAGACGGGCAGGGCCCGCATCGGCGGCAGGCTGCCCCAGCCAGCCGGACAGGGCGGGGCGGCGGCCGGCGAGGCCGCGGTCGAGGTCCTTGCCGATCACCTCGCACAGCGGTGCCAGGACGTCGGCCGCGTCCGCGTCGGACCAGTGAGTCGGCACGGCTTCGAGCATCAGCTGCCCGCGCACGTGCGTGGTTGCGGCGAGGTCGTCAGCGGCCTGCCGCAGCGCGGACCGGCCGCGCGCCGCCAGGCCCGGACGGCCGGAGCAAGGGCGATCGGTCAGTGCCGCCCCGTCAGCTTGCGGGGAAGGCGAATGTGTAGCCCTGTTTGCTGAGCCATGGGAGCAACTGACGCAGGGCAGCGACGGTTTGGCTGCGGTCACCGCCACCGTCGTGCATGAGGATGATGCCGCCGGGACGCAGTTCCCGTTTCGCGGTGGCGAGGATCGAGCCAGTGCCGGGGCGCGCCCAGTCCCGGGGGTCGACGGTCCAGCCGAGCGGGCGCAGACCGGCGTGCACGGCTATCTGGCGGTTTTCGGAGCTGAAGTCGCCGCCGGGGGCACGGAACCATGTGACCTGGGTGTTTGGCCCCCCAGCCTTGATGATCATGTTCTTGGCCGCGGTGATCTCGTAGACCTGCTTCGCGTGCGGGAGGGTGCGCATCGGCTGGGGGTGATGCACGGTGTGGTCGCACAGCCTGTGGCCGTCGGCGATGATGCGCTTGACCATGGCAGGGTTCGCAGCGGCCCGTGTGCCGATCTGGCAGAAGGTCGCCTTGACGTGGTATTGCGCAAGCAGGTCCAGGATCTGACCGGTGGCCGGTCCCGGGCCGTCGTCAAAGGTGAGTGCCACGGTACGGCCGTCGGTCGCCGTGCGGTAGGCGATCGAGGAGCTCGGGGCGTGAGCCTGGGCGGCCCGCGCGCCGGCGCCGGATGCGGCGCTCGCGCTCGTACCCATGCCGGCCAGGGCGAGCGAGAGGACAACCGTGCAGCCGACAGCCGCGCGGCGCAACAGGGGTCGGACAGAGTTCGGGTTCCGCATGCGGTACTACTCCTGGCATCGTCGGCCATTCCGAGATGGCGATGTCGGGTCCCTACGACCATGACCGAATGTCCGACCGATATAAAGGGATCGAGGACATTTGCGCCTTTTGTCACAGATCATGCTTTTTGTGAGCCGGCTCACAATTCATTCTTCGTATTGCGATCCCTTTTCTCGGCCTTGACCCTTCCATTTCTGTCCGGCCCTCATCCGCTCATTCCGCTCGACATGCCTTCGGAGCCAGGCCAGCCGAGGAGGTGCCACCGGCGCCGCCCGGGCTGGCCGAGGATGGTGCATCGGTGCCGGAATCAGGGGCTGCGAGAGCGGTGAGGACGATCATCCAAGCGACGTCAGCCAGCCGCTTGATCAGGCGCGATCCGGCGGACGTCACCCTCAGAGAAAGCGAAGACGGCAGATGTTGCCGGCACGGACATCTGCGGCGTCAACGGTGAGGTCGGACTCCACCGGCTCGCCCGCGTGCAGCGCCCTCTCCCCCCGGCCCTGAACCGCTGACCGGCACGCGACGGGACCGAGCCCCTTGCCGTCCAGCACGACGCGGCCCACACTCCGCTGAGGGTCGAACCACTTCACCACTACCACAGGCACCTCACCACCCCCGCATGGTGGCCGGTGGTGATCGCAGAGCCTTCGCCAGCGCACAACCAGCGCCCAAGGGCGCGTCACCCGGCGCGCGGGACACAAACCCGGCACGCGCTCCAGCCACCGACACCCAGGCCCAGTTCAGGGGCGGCGTGTCCGTCGGGGGCCTATGCCCAGCGCCGCAGGTCCCGCGTCAGCTCAGCGAACCGCCGCGCGCGGAGGGAACCCTGAACAACCGGCGCCCGGGCGGCCAGGTCCATCCACGGCCATGTCGTCACGGCCCGCGGCACCGGGCCGAGGACCGGCACGGACCACACCGGCATCACGGCGCGGCCACGAACGGCCCTCCTGCGGGGCATCGGCCGGCACCGGGAGCAAGGGGCCGTCCGCGACCGCGGATCCGTCGTGGCGAGCGCAGGGGCTCGGATCCCAGGGTGGGCGGTGAGTTGGGGGAGCGGACGCGCCACGCGGCATCCGACGACCTACTTGAGTCCGACGACCGTCTTGAGCAGGTCCTCACAGGTGAACCCGGGATTCCAGGAGTCGTTGTGATTGAGTATGCGGTCGACGAAAGGGGTGTCGTCGGCGACGTCGCGGGTGGGCTCGTACTGGCAGAACTCCCGGTCCACGATGTGTTTGGAGTCGGTGGTCAGCAGAATTCCGCTGGAGGACAGGATGGTCTGCGAAGTGCCGTTGTCGTCGAGGACGTAGCCGACGAAGGTGTAGTGACCGTCGTGCTCGGCATTCAGATGTGGGAATTTCGCGTTCTGGTCGATGCCCTCCTGCGCGACCAGAGCCGGGGCGCCATCGAGAGTGATCACTTGGGCGGGCAGCCACATGCGGTCGTCGGACTGCTTGACCAATGACCACGTCATCAGGACGGCCACCGGGAGAAGGGTGTACGTCGCCACTCCCCACAGACGCCAGTGGCTGCGGACGGGCGCACCCGGCGTCTGAGCCAGATCCGGGTCGGTGGTGTCATCCGTGGCGCCGCCCGTCGTGCCCACCGCTGTTCCGTCCCGGCTCGGTCGCCGGGACGCGGACCGGCGACGCCAGGCACGGACAGCCAGCGCACGGCCGACATACAGCACGGCGAGCCAGGCGTAGATCCTGCAGAGGTCGACGGGCTGCCAGGTCCATTTGTTGTCGGCGTCGTAGAACTCTTCCAGGTAGGCGGTACTGATGAACGCCGCGAAGGTTCCTGCGAGCAGCCAGAGGGCCGGGCGCCGGTGGCCCCAGATGACGCGGCGAAGCCAGGAGCGGGGAGGGGATTCCGGGCGTTCGAGGAGGAGGCGCACCAGGAGGAACGCCGTCACCGCACCGCCGATCACACCGATGAAGCGGATGAAGGTGTCCAGCACCAGGGCGCTCACGTTCAGGGTGCCGAGCAGTTCCAGCATGGTCGTACGGTCGCCGTGAGCTATCAGATAGATCCGTGCACCGGCGATGAGTGTGGGCAACAGGCCGAGGAAGAAGAACAGGTACTCGGTGAGGCTGGCTTCGCCCTGCCCGGCATCGCCCCCCGCTGAGTGGTCCGGCCCCCGGGTCCGGCCGCGCGTCCGGGTTCCCGTGCGGGTCCGTGTCTGGTGTGATGTCCGTGCCGGCTGCTGCGGTGACAGATAAACCGCCGCCGGGTTCCCCGCTCGTCACGCCTGGCCCCCTCTTCGTCTGCCCAATTGTGCGCAGACGCCAACGTAGCCGGGGCGCGGCCGACATGGCCAGGTCCTGGACCCAGGCGCGCTACCGCCAGCCCGCACTGTAGGCGGCGGCCCTGGCCGCCGGTCTCGGGCAGTAGGCCTTCACCCTGTCGCCTGATGTCGGGGCTCGCCAGGGCCTGTTGCGGAAGTTGGCGGCCGGACTTCTGGGTAGCGTGGAATGCCCAGGTACACGCGGAAGTTGAGCACGTGATGACTCAAGATCCAGCACCCCGGTCCCTGTCCGACGGTGCAGGCTCCCTTGTGTCACCCTCCGGCGCGGCCGGATGCAGCGCGCCATGTCGACAGCCCCGGGGAAGTCCGTGGTGGTGACGGCCTGCGGCGTCGCCACAAGCGCGGTCGTGTCATTGAAGGGCGCATGCGTAACCGTGCCGGGCGGAAGGTGGCCGCACGACAGTTACGGCAAGTCGGTGGGGATGGGGGCGTGTCAAGCGGTCCGGGCCGGGCTCTGCGATGACAGTGACCTTGGAGAGCGGCACACACCGTCCGAGGGCGGAAGGCAGGACCGTGACGCAGGCCACTGCTCTACGAATCGCTCTGCTCCCGGCGGAGACCACCTGGTCGCTGATGAGCCGCATCACCGCCCGGTACGGAATGCCGGTCAGCGATCTGCGGGCGTCATGGCAGTGGAGAGACCATCCCCGCACTCCCTCATGCCGAGCGGCTGGCGGTGCCGGAGCGGCACAGCGGTGAAACGGCCCCGGCGGAGTGACCCGCCGGGGCCTGCCAGTCGGGCCGGCCAGCCCCACGGGTCCTCGTGGCATGTCATCCCCTCCCGTTGTTGCCTGTGCCACCCAGAGTCGAAAGCGCCTGAGGAACGTTCGGGTCACACCGGAAGCCCGTCAAACGAGTTCGTATGGTTCCGGGGCACCTGAGCAGGAGCAAGTAGCGGTCAGGGCCTCGCGGGAACAGTGCTCTTGGGTTGCCGTGGCGCACGTGCCCGCCCTCTCGCCTCAGCCCACCGGATCACCCGGCCGACTCAACGAACCCGCGCCCCCAAGGCAATGGGCGACCTGACGAACCGTGGACAACGGCGTGGGCTACCTTGCGGCTGAGGTCAGAGAGAGAACTCACGGGATGTCGCACATCAAGCTGCGCCGCCGCTTGGCCGGGAAGCGGCTCGTGCGCACCTAAGGCAAGGTCTGTGCCGCCGCAGGCGCCGCCGACGCCGTTGGCTGGGCCGTCACGCGTACCTGTTCTGGTGCTTCCCCAACCATGGTCGCCCTCGACCGACTCGAAACCCTCGTCCGCAACCGGCTCAAGCGCCTACGGTACCGGCCCGGCCCCCTCGACGGCTTCCTAGCCGGCACCGTCTGACCCTCGACACTCCAACGTCACCCTGACGAGCCGAAGTCAGTGGCTAGTTGGGAGTACTGGTGGGCTGCTCGCCCGTGATCGAGTCGTAGACCCTGCCGTACATGGAGTGCCAAGGGCCGTCGTACTCCCACGGCGATTGTGCAGCGGGGTTCGGCTGGTCGTCCGAGTCGTAGATGACCCTGCCGTTGTCGATAAGGGAGAAGTGGCAGGCGCCAGGGGAGACAATCCGGGTCGGATCGATGGCCTGCGCGTCGTGGAGGCCATCGGGGTAGGAATGCAGCTCGATCTTCACTACTGCCGAGCAGTAGCTCGTACTGAGCGTCCACTGCCCCTCGGCTGCCTGAGCCGAGCCGTTGGCCAGCACCACACTGCCGGCGACCATCGAGCCGACCATGGCAGCTCGCACCGCGCGCCGCCCCAATTTCCACTTCATGAGAATGCTTCCCCCTCCTGATGGCAGCCCTGGCTGGGCCGTTGGCAGTCCGCACGACAGCTTGCCTGTGTGCGGTCAGCCGGGTGAGTGAGTCCATCGCGAATCTAGGCTCGGCAACGCATCGCGTGGAGTGTCCGGTTGCACAGTGAAGGAGGGGTTCCGGTGCTGCTCTGCACAGTGAACCTCTCGGCCGTTCAGCAGCCGCTCATCGCCGCTCGCCCGACAGGCCTTTCAGCCGCCGGCGGGCGTGCGGGCAACCTCGACCGCTCCCCCATCGAACTACCCGGCGGCCCGCAGAGGTTCGGCGAGGCGGTCCAGCCGCGTGCAGAGCGCCCGTACGAGTCGAGCGCAGCTCTTGGCGCAGCGACCAGACGTCAAGGATCGGAACACGACATGAACCTGTTTGACCACGGCCATCGATTGCCTCGAAGGTCTCCACCGGCGACGACGTCCGCGCCGCCCAGGTCGAACTGAACCGGTTCGGCTACGGCCTCGCTGTCGACGGCAGATTCGGCTCCCTCACCGACAGCGCCGCCCGGGCCTTCCAGTCCGCACACGGCCTCGGCGTGGACGGCCAGAAAGGCCCGCAGACCCGGCAGACGCTCGTCGGCAGCTGACCGCCGAACCCCTCCAGTGGCGAGCGTGCGAGGCGGCGTGACCGCGACAGCCGTTCCTGGTTAGGAGGCCTGGCCATGACCGACCTGCAACACCAGCTCACCGGCCCCGCGGTCAACCTCGCCCGCATCGACGCCCACCTCTCCGACACACCGCGGGTGCGCACTCGCATGAGCCACTTGGCAGCACTTCGCCCCGCCCACCAGGCCGGTACAACTTGCACCGACTGCACAGCGGCCTCGGCTATCGCAGTCCCGCCGATTGCGAGGCCGCCCCGGCGGCCTGACGACCACATCGATGGTGTCCGTCAAAGCGGAAGAAGGCTGGCCACCAGACGCAGACATCGCACGCTGGCTCTGCTGCTCAATTCAACTGGGCTCGGGGATCGTTGATGCGCGAGGGTGAATAGCCCGATTCTTGACGCTCTGGTGGTGAGGCTGTGGGCACGGGAAGCACTGACGAAACAGATGCTCAGGAACAAGGAGTTGCGGTCGGCGGATGCGGCGTGGGCGGCGCCTTGGCCGGCCGAGGCGCTTGGAGACCCCTTGCCGTGTTGCAGGCCGTTAGCCTGTCGGTATGTCAGAGCGTGTCATGCCCGGTCGCACGGACGGCCTGATCACCCTGGGTGCCGCGGACGCTCTGTGGGTCGATCTGACGGCCGACAGTGCTGTGCCGACGGCTTCTGGGGCGTTCACCTGGTCTCCTGCCCATGCCCGGGCTGGATACGTCCTCCTCGGCAACCACGTGGTGGCGACGGTGAGCGCGAGCGACGGTCAGTGGAGAGTTCCGGAAGTTGAGGTACGCCGGGCGGCCGCGGAACTGAACGCGGTTGCGATGGACGAGCAGGACCTGGTCCGCATCGGTCCGTTTCACGGGACACCGAGGCAGGAGTACAACGAGGAAACGCCGCTGCGTTGGCGCCGGCGCATCACGCGGGAACTGCAGGGGATGGGCGGCCCCGAGCGGGCAGTCCGACGTGAAGACGGCCGACCGTACCATCTGGCGGGGATCGACTGGCGGCGGATACTCGTGGAGCGGATTCGCGACGGGACGCGGCGGACGTGGTGGCTGCCGCGCGCTGTGGTCAGGCTGCTGGATGCGGCCGAGCACGCCGAAACGCAGTGGGTGCAAGCCGCGCGGACCCGCCAGGCAAGCGCAGCCGTCACCGAGCCGCCCTCCCGCCTCCGGCAGGCCCAAGACGCCGACGGCCGGCAGACGACGAGCCCCGAGTGCTCAACCGCCAGTCTGCGCCCGTACAACGGAGAGCTGGAAGGCCAGCTGTACTCGGTCCTCAGCAGGAAGCCCGGCACCTCCCGCCGGGTGGCCGGGTGGGCGTGCGCCGTCTGCCGCACCGCGCCCTCCACCGTCCTCGACCATTGCCACGAACACGGCTACGTCCGCGCCCCCGTCTGCCAGTCCTGCAACACACTGGAACGCCCCGACCACCTGTACAGCAACGACATCCGCGTGGCGAACCGCTACACACGCCTCTTTGCCACCGACACCGACGACTGGCTCCGCCACTGGCACCGCTGCCCCGGCTGCCGCGCCCGCACCACCCTGCCCCTGCCTCACCTCGCCGCATGGACCGCCCACATAGCCTGCCGATCGCTGCGCCCGACCCACCGCGCCCCGCGCGGGCGCAAGCCCTGCGGCGTGCTGCGCGTGTCCTGGACGGGCAGTCAGAACGCGCCCCGTTCCTGCCTGCTCACGGTCGCCGTCGACTTCTGCCCCTCCGGCGAGCACCGTGTCCTGGCACAAGTCCCCTACCGCGAAGCCGCCGAGCGGTTTCGCATCTGGTTGTCCGAGACGGCCCCCGCCGTGGCCGCCGCGGCCGGACCCGACCGCGTGGACGGCCTCCCCACCCAGATCCGGCCAGTCATCGCGGACACCAGCGGCGAGGGCCTGGCACTGTTCTGAGCGGGCGCCCGGTCGTGCGGGCCGGATTCCGGTACCCCCGCTTTGGTCGGTTTGGGTCGATGCCCTCGGCCTTGAGGATCTCCCAGGCGACGGAGGCGGCGATCTTGACGTCGAGGGTGGCGAGTTCGCCGTGCACCCTGCGGTAACCCCACGACGGGTTCTCCCGTACCAAGCACAGGACCAGCGCGCGGATCGAGCGGACGGTGGGCGGCCGTCCGGGCCGCTTCGGCCGGCAGATGCGGGCGTGGCGCTGCTTCATCGGGTCGCGGTGCCAACGCAGCACCGTGTCAGCCGGTCCGTGCCAAGCTGCCGTTCGAGGACGGTGATCTGGTGGCGCTGGGCAAGGAACTCCACGTCCTCGTCGTGGTCCCTCATCGGCAGCAGCCGCAGTGCGGCGAAGACGTTGATGACGGTCGGGTAGGGCAAGACGAGGTAACACGAGGGTCATCCTGCCGCACCACCGAACAGGTTCCTGAGCTGCATAGACGACATTCTCGGCAGGCACAGTACCCCACCCGACCAGCAAGATCCCCCTGATTGCCGCCCATCAGGTCGCCGACCACGGCGAGAAGATCGCCCTTCTCCAGCTGGGCCGCGTCCCCGTGGAATTTCCGCCCCGCCGGACGATCTCGTCCGCCAACTCGTACGACGCCGACCATGACCCGGGACGGACGAGGGTTCCGGCAAGGACAGGGCCGGGGCAGGACCGTACTACCTGCTCTTGATTTGTACGCGCTTGATGTTCACCGGCAGCGTCGGAAAGCCGTCTCCCGGCCCGTTCTGGTCGTCCTCACCGCCCGCCGCGATCTTCTGGAGCACGTCGAGGCCCGCGGTGACTCTGCCGAACGGCGTGTAGGCGGGCGGAAGTTTGGTGTCCTTCCAGACGAAGAAGAACTGGCTTCCGTTGGTGTTGGGCCCAGCGTTGGCCATCGCCACCGTCCCGGCAGGATAGGTCGCCCCGGTCAAGTTCTCGTCGGGGAAGGAGTAACCGGGTCCGCCGCTCCCAGTGCCGGTCGGGTCGCCGCACTGGAGCACGTAGATGCGCGCGGTGGTGAGCCGGTGGCAGTGCGAGCCGTCGAAGTAGTCGTGCTGGGCGAGGAACCTGAAGGAATACGTGGTGCAGGGAGCCTTGTCGGTCAGTGCCCGGAAGGTGATCGGGCCCTGGCCGGTGCGCAGCGTCGCACTGTACGGTTTGGCGGCCTTCACCGGGTCGAAGACCGGTATCCCCTTGAAGTTGTCTGCGGGAACGGCCGGCGTGTAGGTGCAGGCGGCCGACGGCGCGGCAGGGGGCGGGGTGTCGGCCGCGGCCTGTGTCGCGGTGCCGAGGAGGAGCAGGGCGGAGGCGGCGAGCAGGGCGCTTGGCTTACGGAGCACGAGACGGTTCCCTTCGGGTCAGCACCGTACGGGCGTGTCATGGCCGCCTCATACTGCCCGCCCCACCGTCCCGGTGAAACCCGCGCGCCGGGCACCGCCCCCATGTGGCAGTCCTCGAAGACCGGGCGCCCGCGCAGGAACTCCGCGGACTGGACGACGAGGAGGGGCCCGCCCGTACCCGAGAACGTCGGCTGCATGTTGGTGTAGACGTGACGGCCCAGCCCCCAGCCCTCAGCCCACGGCCACGGCCACGGCCACGGCCATCATGTCGTCGGCCTCGTGAGCGTTGTCCTCCCTGACGACGACGGACACCCGCACGTGCGGGCCGACGTTGCGGACCGCGGCCATGCCCTTCCGGAAGTTCCGGTAGGCGCTCCTGCACTGGGTGAGTTCGTCGAGCGATTCCTCCGTCGCGCCGTACAGGCTGACGACGACGCGGTACGGCGACCAGTCCCGGGGCAGCCGCAGCAGATCCCGCTTCAACAGTCGGGAGGCGTTGGTCGAGACCGTGAGCACCATGCCCTGGCGAACGCGCAGCGGTAGACGCCCTCGAAGTCGGGATCCACGGTCGGCTCACCGCCCGCGATCTGGAGCCGCAGGACCAGTACGTGCGCCCGAAGTTGCAGTAGAGGTTGATCTCGCAACTCGCCCGCGCGAAGCCGAGTTCGGTCGACGTGCGCACCAGGAGCGCCGACCCGGCGGCCCTGCCCTCCAAGTCCAGGCCCCAGGCATCGGCGGTGGCCTCCACCAGCCAGCCAGGCACCCGGTCATCGGCCCGGCGCGCACCTCCTCATACAGTTCGGCCGGCAGACGCACGCAAGCGGTACTGCCCGGCCGCACGGCCAGGTAGCCATCCAGCAACGGGCGGACGATCAGGTCGTGCACGGTCCCTCGACTCACGTCGATTGGTGCGACGGTCACGGCCAGGGCGGGTGGTGTGACGTCCCGGGCCCCGCCGGGGGCTCGGGTGTGACCGCCCGCTCCGGGCCGTCGGCGGATGCACGGATCACGGTCCGGGCCCGGCGCGGGAGCGGAGTCGGCTGAACCGGGAAGGGTGTGACGTCCCGGCCCGGCTCAGCCGGGGTTTACAGGAAACGGAGCAAGACGACGGTCAGGGCGAAGAGCACGCCCGCGAGGCACCACGTCTGCCACCGGGCCTACCACCAAGGCCCGCTGTGGCGGGGCCGGCCCTGGCGGCGTCACAGCCGGCTTTCCGGGGTGATCGGGGCGGGGATGCCGAGCGCGTCCGGGTCGGTGGTCCACTTCGTTCCTCCGCCCTCCGGTAGCAGCCACGCCGCCAGGCGCGGGCTCGTGCCCTCGGGGGCGATGGCGCTCAGAGTTCCGCGCGTCGCCGCGGCTGTCGTCGGTGCGCGACCGCCCCAAGCTGATGCCGCCCCTGCGCGCGATCTACACCGCCCCGACCGAGCGGCCCTCGAAGCCTTCGCCGCCTCCGAACTGAGTGAGCGCTACCCGTGGCTCCCGAAGACACCGCGAAACGACATCCGCAGACGCTCAGACGGCCAGACTGCCGCAATTCACCCCGTAGCGCACCGCAAGGGCAGGCACGAGGAACAACGCCAGCGACCAACGCAGCCCGCCCCCGACGGTCGTCAACACTGCACCGGCGACCGCACGCCCGGGAAACCGGGACGCGGCCACCCGTGCAAGGCGCTGCGCGAGGCGGGGCGGGGTCACACGTCAGCGCCAGTACGGGCTCGAACGCCGCAGCCACGTACGCATCGAAGACCCCCATGCCCGGTTCCCCGGCCTCTCGCCCTGATAGCGGCCTGGCCCCCGCGGGCCTGACGCTGAATGGTCGAATTCTGGAGCCCTGGGTTCCCTGGCGGACCGTCGAGTCCGACGGGGAAGTCTGTGCACCGGCCGCCTGAGCTGCCCACCCCGCCGGTCCGTATGTGGCCAGGCCCACGCCGGTGGCGGGCAGGTGTCCGCCGGTGGTGTGCACGTCGGCGACTGTGCTCTCGTGGTACTGGGCCAGACCATGCGCCGGGGTCCGTTCGAAGACCGGCTGGTCGCCCGCAGAAGGGTTCGCGGGTGACTCCCCCATCGGCTGCGCTCGGGGCGCATGTGGCCTCAAGGACGTGCACGGTGATTGCATGAACACTGCGACAGCTGAACCCTGCGAACCGCTCCAAAGCCGTTTGCCGGATTCCGCGCGCATTCGCGGTGCGTGCCGCCCTGGGGCCTTGCCTGTGCGGCAGACGTGGTTGCGGCCCCTTGCTCACCGTTCGGAGAGACGCCATGACAGGTGCGCCTGACAGGTTACGAGTGGCCACGGTGCGAGCCCTCAGCCTTGTCCTCCTTACCTCCGCGGCAGTGACCGGCGCGCTGCTGCATCCGAACCCCGCCGTCGCGGACCGTGCGACGGCCGCACACGGCACAGACTCACCCTCCGGCGGGCACGAGCCGACGCCTCCAGGAGCACACGGCGAGGTCGTCCCCAGGGAGGCGTTTGAACCCGCCGCTCCCACCCTGCCGCGTGACGGGTGGACCACCACCGTCAGCGACGAGGACACCCGCGAGGACAACCACCACGCCCAGGAGCCACAGCCACACAGCATCACGATCGACATGCACCGCACCGCCGTCGTCTCGGGACTGGTCTACCAGCCGCGCCAGGACGGCAGCCCCAGCGGCCGGATCGGCGAATACGCCATCTACCTGAGTGCCGACGGCACTACCTGGGGGAAGCCCGTAGCCACGGGAACCCTGGCCGACGACGCGGCTGTCAAGAAGCTGCGGTTCGCCGCCGGACGCACCCGCTACGTGCGGCTGACCGCCACCTCCGAGGCCGGCGCGCGCGGGCCGTGGGACTCGGCGGCGGAGATCAACCTGCTCGGCGATCCAAGCACGCCCGGACCCGGCGTCGACCTGCCGCGCGACGGGTGGACCGCCACCGCCGACAGCGAAGAGACCCAAGCGGGTGACGGTCGCGCCCAGAACGCACTGGACGGCAACCCCGGCACCATCTGGCACACCCAGTGGTCCGGTGACACCCGACCGCTGCCGCACAGCATCACCATCGACATGCACCGCACCGCCGTCGTCTCAGGCCTCTCCTACGAACCACGACTGGACGACAGCGCCAACGGCCGCATAGGCCAGTACTCGATCACCACCAGCACGGACGGCACCGCCTTCGGGAAACCGGTGGCAACCGGGACCTGGAAGGACGACGACACCGTCAAGGGCGCCACGTTCGACCAGCCCGTCACCGCGCGCTATGTCCGTCTGACGGCCATCACCGAGGCCGGCGGCCGCGGGAGTTGGTCCTCAGCCGCCGAACTGCGCCTGAGTGGTCCGGCCAACCCCGCTGAACACGGCGCGTGGGGCCCGCTGATCGGCTTCCCGCTGGTGCCGGTGGCGACCGCCGTACTGCCCAACGACAAACTCCTGGCCTGGTCCGCCTACGCCCCCGACCGCTTCGGCGGAAGCAACGGCTACACCCAGACCGCCATCATGGACCTGACCACCGGGAAGATCACCCAGCGCCGCGTCGACAACACCAAACACGACATGTTCTGTCCCGGCACCGCGATCCTCTCCGACGGCCGGGTGCTGGTGACCGGCGGCAGCAACGCCGAGCGCGCCAGTATCTACGACCCCGCCACCGACGAGTGGACCTCCACCAGCGACATGAACATCGCGCGCGGCTATCAAGCCATGACCCCGCTCCCGAACGGCGACGCGTTCGTCATCGGCGGTTCCTGGGGCCGCGACAACGCCCCGGACAAGGGCAGCGAGGTCTGGTCGGCCGCTACCGGCACCTGGCGCACCCTGTCCGGCGTACCGGTCTCCCCCACCCTGACCGCCGACCCGGCAGGCCCCTACCGGGCAGACAACCACGAATGGCTGTACGCCACGTCCAACGGACGAGTCCTGCAGTTCGGCCCCAGCAAGCAGCTCAACTGGATCTCCACCGATGGCGAGGGCGGCATCACCCCGGCCGGCACCCGCGCCGACAGCCTCGACGCGATGAACGGCGATGCCGTCGCCTACGACGTGGGCAAGCTCCTCACCCTGGGCGGCGCCACCGCATACGAGAACGCGACGGCCACCAACCGCGCCTACGCCGTCGGCGTCAAAGGCCCCGACGAGGCGCCTGCCAGCGTCCGCACCGGCGACATGGCCTACGCCCGCTCCTTCGCCAACAGCGTCGTCATGCCAGACGGAAAGGTCGCGGTCTTCGGGGGACAGTCCTACGCCAAGCCCTTCAGCGACGGCCACTCCGTCCTGAGCCCCGAGATATGGGACCCCGCGACCGGCCGCTTCACGCCCATGGCAGCCATGGCGCTCCCCCGTAACTATCACAGCGTCGCCAATCTGCTCCCCGACGGGCGGATCTTCACCGGAGGCGGCGGCTTGTGCGGCGACTGCGAAACCAACCACGCCGACGGAGCGATCTTCACCCCGCCCTACCTCCTCAACCCCGACGGCAGCGAAAAGCCCCGCCCCCACATCATCAGCAGCGTTCCCACCGACGTCGCACACGGGCAGCGGCTGACGGTGACGACCGACATGCCCATCGACAAGTTCGCCCTGGTCCGAGCCGGAGCCGCGACCCACTCCGTCGACAACGACCAACGCCGAATTCCGCTGACGCCCCGCAAGACCGCAACCAACACCTACGAACTCGACATCCCGGCCGACCCCGGCGTGGCACTTCCCGGCACGTACATGCTCTTCGCACTCAACCAGCAGGCCGTGCCCAGCAAAGCCGCAATCCTCACCGTCAACTCCGCAGGCACCCGAGGAGCGCAGCGCTAGGCAGGCCGTACCGGTGCCGCCGTCGGTGCAGAACCGCGCCGACCGCCACCACACGCCGTACTGACTACGATCGGCCCATGCGAGGGGGACCAAGAGCCTGAACGCCGCTGGTGTCCGGGAGCCGGGGTTGCGTGAGGACTACGACCGTCAGCGGCAGCTGGTGCGACGCTTCCGGCGCACCGCATACCTGGCGGCCAGGCTGCTGCTGCCTCGGCCGTTGCTGGCGCATGTGGTGGCGGCGACCGCCGTGATGCACCACGGGGACAACATCCTGGACACCGCGCCCCTGTCACAGCGGGCGGGAGCCGGTTCTCCCGCAGAGCCCACATCACCGGCCGGTATCCACCAAAGCGTGCATCGAAAGCGCGCCGACGGCCCGGGCGGGGTGATGCCCGGGCCGTCGTTGATGTTCCTCATATGGGTATTGCTGTCAGCGGTGTCGGTCAGGAGGCCAGCGAGGTCCGGACAGCGCCCGAGCCATGACCCCGCGCGCCCTTCCCCAGTGGTGAACGCGGAGATCCGCGCGCTCATGCTGCACGCCGGCGGCCACCTGAAACCACAGGACCGGCCCACCCACCAGGGGCTCGTCGCCGAGTGGGCGCTCGCGGTACGTGACGAGGTCGTCGAGGCCGCATGACGAAAAGCCCCGCCGCCAAAGCGGCGGAGCCATCTCGCGCGATCAGGCCGCACCCTCCTGCCACGGCCAGCGGGCGTCCCGTCCCCTCTCCAAGAGAGGGATCATCCGGAAAGCATGGTCCGTGAGGCCACCGAAGGCGTGCCGGTTCCCGCTCCCGGTCGGCGCCGTCCCGGCCCGGTAGCCGGCCATGTTCCACATGTAGACCGGCACGTTCCTGGGTACGAGGTCGTCGATCTCGGTCTCGCGCATCCCGCCGTATCCGTGGGCGTTGGATGGGAACCAGCCCGGCCGGGTCTGCTCGTCGGTGACAACGACGATCCGGTCGTGCCCGTCGAAGTGAGCCTTGACCGCTGAGGGGATGTCCGTGCCGTCGATCTGCCCGAACTTCTCGATCAGCCGCAGCACGCTCCCGCCCTTCGGCACGTCCACCCGTGCGCTGCGCATGCCGAACTCCACCAGCGTCGGGTCCTGCGCCCGTACCGCGAGCGCGGCACCGAACACCGCAGCCTGCTCGGCGAGCGGGATGTCCGACTTGTTCGGCGTCGAGAACCCGTACCCCGGGAACATCGACGGCGACCGGTCCACCAGGATCAGCGTCCGGCCCCCGAGCCGCGGCACGTTCGACAGTGAGTGGTTCAGTGCCTGCTCCAGCGCGTGCCCCCACCGCAGCGACGGGGCGTGCTTGTACGCCGCCCACCACCGGAACGGGAACATCCGAGACCTACGCACCTCCTCCGGGTCAGCAAAGCGCGCCACCACCCGAGCGGCTACAGCATCGGAGACGGCCGCCTCGTCGAAGTTCCTCAGGTTCCGTGCCAGCGCCATCACACCCATGGACGGAATCACGGCCTCCCACGCCACCGCGTCCATCGGGCCCTGGAGCCAGCCTGCCAACGACTCCCACGTCATCCCGGCCGCCGCCAGACGCTCCGCGCCATCCGAAGCCGTCACAACTGCACGCCGCTCCTGCACAGGCAGCGCCAGCAGCTCCTGCCGCGCCGTCAGCATGCGGTTCGACGCCGGCGGGACCGCATCGTCCGGGTTGTGCCGCCGGTCGAGCGCGTACTGAAACAGGTCTCCCTGCCACGGCTTCTCGGGGGCCGGGGCCGCATGCACGAGGTTGAGCACGTCACCGAAGCGGTAGCCCTTCGACGCGGTGTCGTACTTCAGCAGCGACTTGCCGTTGTACAGCCGCTGGACCGCGTCGGCGATGCCTCGCTTCACCGGCTTCGGTAGCCGGCGCCCGTACTTCGTCGTCCAGTAGCCGAGCATCTCGCCCGGCTCGTCCGCTCGCTGGAGTACCGAGGCGATGACCGCGCGGTTCGAGTACGGGACTGCTCCGTCGATCGCGGCCGGGCCCGGGATTCGGGCGACGGCCTGTTCGGCGTCGAGTCGGGCCTTGACGAACTCGGCGGCCCCGACGAGCGCGGCCGACCGCATGTTGCCCTCGCCGCGCAGCCAGCCGAGCAGGCCTGCGGTCCACGCCGGGTCCTCGACGGCGAGTTGGCGGACGAGACGCTCGAACCGGTCGTCCCGCTCCTTCGCGTTCTCGTAGAAGGTGTCCGCGAGGAAGTGGGAGATGGCGAGCACGAACAGCTCGGACCGCGCGTCGCGGAGGTGGCCGGTGGCGCCTTCGTGGGTGCGGGTCGTCCCGCCGGTCGTGGTGACCGGGGACGCGGTCGTCGGCCGGGCGGTGCGGGTGTTGAAGCGCGACACAAAAGCCCCTCACTATGGAGGGGAAGCGCAAGCAGTGGGCGCCCGAGATCGGAAGTCGGCTGCGGACCCGTTGGCTTGGGCCGCTCGCCCACACCAGCCGTGCAACTGGCGGCGGGATTCGAACCCGCGAGGATTTGTGAATCCAGAAGTATCCGCTGCCTGCGCACCGGGCGCCCCCGATGCTTGAGCCTCCCGAGATCAAGACGGCTGCGGTTCTGCGGGGTTCGATCCCCGCCCACCGAGGTGGTTCTGCCAAAAGAAGTAACCGCGGCCTGCGCACCGGGAGGTGCAGAAGTCTGAAGTTGTAGTCCAGAGGTCAGAGTCGGCGACGGCTCACAGACTGATGCTCTACCCATTGAGCTACCGGCCAACGCTGTTGGCCAGACGGGACTTGAACCCGCAACCCTCAATTCCAAGAAGGATCCGTTGCCTGCGCACCTGGACGACCCCACTGTAGCTCCTGCGTCAGATCGACGCATGCAATAACTCCCCGCTGCAACGCCGTTGAGCTGGGCCGGGGCTATGCAGGGAGCGTGTCGACTCAGTCGGCATCGTCGTCCGGAGGCCAATCCGGCTGGACGAACAGGCCCTTGTGGCGCAAGCGTGGCAACCGACTCACCGGTGCGCGGGCCGGTGGCGGCCGACCGTGCGACGGCGGCGCCGTCCCGACCCGCGGGAACGGCGACGGGATGGGGCAGGAGTCTCCTACGGATGAACGCGGCGCCCACCAGGAACACCGCGGCCTGCGTATCGCGATCTCGGGAGAACTCACGCGACGCCCCCGGCCGGCAGTCATCGTCCACAACGCCCACCTGCTGCGCAACAACGCCCTCCACTGCCTCTACCGGCTCTGGGACTTGTTCCAGGAGCACGAGCCACGCCTGCCGTCATCCTCGTCGGACCCGAACAGCTCAAGACTGCCCTGGACCGGCCCGCGCGTGCGTGCCAGAGGCCCGTCGGTAGGCAGCGGCCGAGGCGAGGGCGTGGATCAGGTCGGGGTTGTGGCGCCGGCGTCCAACTGCCGCTCGATCTCGGCGGCCGGGAACGGCGTCTGCTTGCTCTCGGTGAACAGACGATGGAAGAAGGTGTCCATGACGACGGTAGGGCGTGCGTGCCGGTCGATGATGGCCGTGATCTCGGGCGGGATGTGGCCAGGTCGCCGGCCCGCGATCCAGTCGTGCAGGAAGGCTTCGCGTTCCGTCTCACCGCGGACGCCGTCGAGCACGTGGTATTGGAGCAGGTGGCTCGCGGTGTAGCAGTGGTCGAATACGAAGTGGTCCGCGAGGAAGTCGGACTCGTCCGCCGTAAGGTCGAAACGGGAGCTCAGGGCGAGTCCGAAGTCGGCGAAGTAGAGCTGGCGGCCATCGGTCAGGATGTTGTCGAAGTGAGCATCGAAGTGGACGAGGCCGCGGGAACTCATGAAAGCGGCTCCTTCCATCAGAGCTTCTTCCACCCAAAGGAAGGGCGAGCCGTCCCCGCCTCCCGGCGCGTCGGTTTTGCGGTGATCGACCAGCCATCCGGCGAGTGTGTGCGGCACGTGCTCCAGGAAGACCACCAGGCTGTACGAAGACTGGCCGATGGCTTCCAGCCGGTCACGAACGGCGGGTGATCCCTCCCAGTGTGCAACTGCCCTTTCCAGGCCCCCGAACTCGTCGGTGAATCCTTCGGGAGGGGAGTCAGGCAGAACCCGCCAGTGGTACATCAGAGGGAATCCCGCATACTCGCCGCCGAGAACCCAGTTCGTGGTCATGGCGTGCACGGCAAGCTCCCGCCAGGCACCGAACCCGGCCGAGCCCACGCCGTACTGGTAGAACATCGGCAGTTCGAAGACGTTCGCCGTCGACCGCACGTTCTCCGGGCGCAATTCGATGTCCGTCAATGGGATCCGCTTGACGAAGACGCGCGTTCCGTTGATGTCCAGCTCTGCCGACCTGCCGCCGATGCCCGACCCGAGCGGGGTAGCGGCTGCCACGGCCTCCCCGAGCCGGTGGTCGCTCAGCAAGGAGAGCTGAGTGCTCACGGTCCCGTAACCAGCCAAGCGCGCGGTACGCAGGAAATCGTGGCCCAGCATCGACGGCTCCTCGGTGCCCGAACCAGGGCTTCGGCAATCCCACGTACGGCACCGACCTTACGCCGAAAGATCAGCCACTCTCAGTTCGGCACCTTCGCCGCGAAAGCTGACACGGAGCGGGAGAACATCCAGGAGTCGACACCGAAGTTGGGCGGGTGCGAGGACGCAGCCGAGCCGCTCAACCCCATTGCACAACATCTGATAGCCGCCCCCGCCCGTAGCGGCGACCTGCCCACCGGCGGACAGGTAGTACCCGGCGCCCATACGGATCGGGTCGATGTCCTCCAGCGGCACGAACGCGTCGATCTCGATCGCCATCGCCGTCGGCAGCGGCAGCGGCAGATTGCTCAACTCCTCGTGCGTGATCGGGATGACCCGGTCCCCGGTCAGCTCGTACCCCTTGCCGATCTCGGACTGGGCGACCTCGCGATCCTCCAGATTCAGGTGGTACTGGTGAAAGCGCACCCTGTGTTCTTCGGTCGCGCTCACTACGTTGATCGGAAGCAGGGTCACTAGACCAAAGCTGATGGCGCCTGGACATAGGGTTCGGGGCATAGGTAGACGGTCTCAGGGCTGACTGCACGTCAGCAGCACTTGTGCAGCATCCCTGAGACTCTCGCTGCTCAGCGCCTCGTCTCGTACCTGGTCAGGACCACGCCGCCGGGAAACGACCGCGTCTCCACCAGGTTCAGGTTCACCCAGCTGTCCAGCGCGGTGAAGAACGGCGTGCCGCGGCCCACCAGGACCGGATGGGCGGCGATCACGTACTCGTCGATCAGCCCGGCGCGCATGGCCGCCCCGGCGAGCGTTGCGCCGCCGATGTTCATCGGGCCGCCGTCCTCGGCCTTGAGCCGGGTGATCTCGGCGATCGCGTCGCCGGTGACCAGGCGGGTGTTCCAGTCGACCTTGTCGATCGTCGAGGAGAACACCACCTTCGGCGTGTCCCGCCAGTTCCGCGCGAACTCGATCTCCGCCGGGGTGGCGTTGGGCTGCTGGTCGCCGGTCGGCCAGTAGGAGCTCATCGTCTCCCACAGCTTGCGCCCATACAGCGACAGGCCACTCGCCTGCTCGTGGTCGAGCCACCACTGGAACAGCTCGTCGCTCGGCGGTCCGCTCCAGCCGATGTCGTCGCCGACCGCGGCGATGTAGCCGTCCAGGGTCACGTTCATGCCGTAGATCAGTTTCCGCATGGCCCAGCCTTCCGTCCGTGGGTGTCCGGCGTATGGACTCAGCGTGGTGTACTCGGCCGACTCGGACAAGCCGCCTGATCTCGACCTCGCCCTTGCGGGGAATGCCACGGATTTGAGACTGATCATGGATGACAAGGCCTTGAGGCAGCCAAGAACGCCCAGGTCACGCAAGATCGACATGCCGCGAGCGGCGAAACCCCGCAACAAACTACGGACGGCTCCGGCGTCCCGCATGCGCGCTCCCGGCGCGCGCCGCGCCCTGGGAGCATGACGGAGACGCCGCAGGTCGTCGTCTACCCGCCAGCCGAGGACGGCGGCAGGCGCGTCCGCGTCGCCAGCCGCTTCGTGGGCATGGCATACACGCTGTACGACATCGTCGAATTCCTGCGCCGAGCCGGATCCGAAGACGTCGAGCCCGCGGACGTGGCGAGCGCGGACTGGGTGGAGTGGTGGGGTGCCGGTCCGGACGTGTGGGCGCCGCCCGGCACGTGACGCGCTCAAGCATCATCACGAGCAGGGAGCAGCCTGGCTCCTGACGACCGGCGCATTGTCGGCGGCCCTGCGCGGCGGCGGCGCCGACGCGCGATTCCCGCGAGCGCGCCCCGATCCCCAGCCGCGCCCACGCCCACGCCGCCCATCGCAACACCCACCGCAACGCGGGGCCTTACGAACCGAAGTGACTCCCCTGCGATCGGTGTCCGCAGCCTTGACTCCAGCCGCCACTCGCGCGCACCACCAAGGCCGCCGCATCCTCCAGAGCAGCCGCGTTCGCGTCCGTACTCGGTCTGGTGAAGACACCGGGATCCGAGAACCGCTTCGGGCTCCGGAGACCATGGAAGCGCAGGTGGCGGAACCGGGCCTGGCCGTGGTGGAGATCGCAGCCACCGATGACGAAACCGCACTCGCCGTCCAGGAAATGCTCGCCGCACGGTCGTGCGTTCCGCGTAATTCGCCGCATCTAGAGCAGATAGTAGTCCTGAACTGCGGAGACGCCCCCGAATGGCCTGTTGGGGCGTTTCTCTAGGCATAGAGAAACGGCCAGGTCAGAGAGGTGGCGATGTGCGCCAAGGCTCCAGCAATGCAGCGAAACATGACCGCCCAAATCCCAATCATTAGGGGCAAGTTGACGATTCTTGTGCCGGGCGAGGCACCGCCCCTCTATCGTGGCTCCCGGCTTGATCG
Organism: Streptomyces sp. HUAS MG56; assembly: GCF_058673395.1. NCBI lineage: Bacteria > Bacillati > Actinomycetota > Actinomycetes > Kitasatosporales > Streptomycetaceae > Streptomyces > Streptomyces sp. HUAS MG56. The sequence goes on from NZ_CM178722.1 coordinate 382,336, forward strand.
GCCAGGCGCCGCCCGGCAGCCCGATGGCGTCGGATCCAGGACCTGCCCTGACCTGCGAGAACGTCAAGCCCTAGAGGAACGGCCTGCAGCGCCCGAAGAGGAGAAGCTGCAGGCCAGTAGGCGTGCCGTGGCTCTATGAGCTCCGAATTACGCATAACGCAGGACGGTGCGCGGCCGCACCGGCGGACCGTATAAATCGTCAGTTTTAGACATCACGGCCCATTCCCAGACGAACCGCCGTCAACAAACCATCGCTAGGGGTCCCCTGGGCCCAGGCCCAGAGGACTTCGTGGTCAGCGGCGGTAGTACGGCAGCGACGAGCCGGATGCGGTCGCGAGTACGACTTCCGTGCCGAGGCTGTTGCCGCTGTCCTGGTACATGGACAGTTGGCCGTCGGACCAGCGCACGAGGTAGTCGTTGGACCGGTTGTCAGTGCTGGTGAAGTTGCCCGCCGTGGTCAACGTGGCGTGGGTCCACAGCGTGCTCGGGGCCCGCAGTCGCACCTCTCCGTGGAAGCCGTACTGGTTGATGTCCGGGTACAGGGTCAGTTCGCCGTCGGACCAGCGGACCACTAGGTCTGACTCGGTGTTCCCGGCGAAGTCGGCGGCCGTGAGGGATGTGGCGTGTGTCCAGGTGGAGTTGGCAGGGTTGAGCCGGACCTCGCTGTGGAGGCCGGTGGAGTTGAGGTTCTTGTAGAGCGTGGTCTCGCCGTCGGACCAGCGGACGATCAGGTCGTCGGGCCAGTGGTCGTCGGTGGTGTAGCGGCCCGCGGTCATGGCGACCTCGTGCTGCCACAGCGTGCCCGGCTTGGCGAGTGTGATCTGGCTGTGCAGGCCGTGCGCGTCGACGTCGGGGAAGAGGGTGAGGCTGCCGTCGCTCCAGCGCACCAGCAGGTCGTAGGTGTTGGTGCCCGTGAAGTCGCCGGCCGTGATGGAGACGGCCTTCGTCCAGGTGGTATTGGCCGCGACGAGCTGTATTTCCTTGTCGAACCGTCCGTTGCCACCACCCCGGTACAGCGTCAGCTCGCCGTCCGACCAGCGCACGATCTGGTCGCTCTTGTCCGGATCGGGCGAAGGTGAGGGCGTGAAGGAGCCCGAGGTGACGAGGGTGGCATGGGTGAGTGTGGAGGCGCCGGGCAGCACATTGGGACGTGCGGGGGCGGTGCCGGCGACCGCCGCCTGGTACAGGTTCTGGACGTCGGAGCCGTAGGAGGGGCTGTAGGAGACGTCGTCGGTCGGTCCGCCGGTGTCCCAGCCGCCGATGCTGCCGACCACGTCGCCGGTGCCGGTGGTCGGGTCGAAGTTCTCCAGGAACGGGCTGCCACTGGTGCCGGTCGCGAAGCCGTTGCAGGCGATCCGGAGGTACGAGCCGGGGGTGCCGTCGGTCGGGGTGTACTGCGTGGTGTTGTTGTCGCAGGTCAGGGGCTGCGCGGCGGTGCCCGGGTAGCCGACCAGCCGAATGCTGGGGAAGGCGTAGCCGCGGCCGGTGGCCAGGTTGTTGCCGCCCACCACGTCCTGCACCTGCTTGCCGTCGCTGCGTGCGCCGACCTGGGCGAACGCCACGTCCCACGGGGCGCCCTGGACGTGTCCGCGGTCGTAGTAGCGGGGATCGACCCAGACCCGGCTGCGGCCTTCGGAGTCGGTGGCGACGGGGAAGATGCCGTACGGCTGGGGATTGGCCGCGGTCCACTGGGGGACGAACGCGAGCGAGCCGCCCCCTGCCCGCCCGTCCATGCAGTGCCCGGCGGTGAGCACGATGTTGTGGTGCGGGCTGTTGATGACGCTCGCGGTGCAGAAGTAGGAGCCGCTGCTGGTCTGCATGTACATCCGGCCTACCATCGGCAGCCCCCCGAAGTAGGAGCTGACGGGACCTGTCCCGCCCGTGCTCGTGGGGGACGGGCTGGGCGAGGCGGTGGGGCTCGCCGAGTCCGACGCGCTGGGGGAGGTGCTCGGAGAGGCGGACGAGGTGTCCGTCGGGGCGGCGGTCGGGGTGTCCGTAGCGGTCGCGGAGGGATCCGGGGTCGAGGTGTCGGTGGGTGTGTCCGTCGGGCCCGCGGTGGCGCTCGGCGTGGTGTCCATCGGAGCCTCGCGCAGGTCCTGGGCGTTCAGACCACCGGTCCTCGGCGGCTTGACGAGCCCCTGGAGTGTGGGGTGGGCGACCTTGCCCGCGGTCCGCGGTTTGCCGTCCGGAAGCGGCTTTGCTTCTGCCATGCGCTGGACGGTCCAGAACCGCTTGGCCGCAAGGCCTGTCCAGTGCGGCGCGGCAGCGGGAAGACGCGGGGCGGTGTCCGGTATCGCGGACGTGTACGCCGGAGGGGCGTTCGTCGCGCCTGCCGTATCGACCGAGACGACGAGGGTGCCGGCCAGCGCGGCGATCGCACCTACGGCCGCCACGAGAAAGGCACCGCGCCGACTCGCACGGTGCCCTGCAGTTCTGCTCACTTTTGGGCTGAATTCCCCCCACTTGGCGTGACTCTCCGCCACGCAGGCGATAGGACTAGCAGAGAGTACGGCACTGCCGCTCGGCGATCGAACCACAGGGCGAATTTGCCTGGGTGATGACTGGCGGCCGGTGCCGGCTCCCGGACGCACAGCGGGATCGGGGTGAGACGGCGCACGCGAACGCCTGCTGGTGGAGGCCGTGGGAGTGCAGCGCACGTGCATGGTCCGCCCGCCCGGCAACGCGAGCCGTTCAGTGCGCCGTTCGCAGCGAGAGCGGAGAGTCGAACAACCCTGGGCTCGCGCCTCTGCCATTACCGGTCGTGCGGCACGTGGGGCCGCGGCTGCGATGCCGGGGCCGCCGACCAGTGCGCGTCGGCGTTTTGTCGCGGCTCGACGTGTCGTAACTCGTCTGCCGGCACCCAGAACCAAAGGCCGTCGTTTGGGTCGCCTGGCGGACCAGAGGAAAGTGCCAGCGATGTGGAGTCCAGCCAGGTAGACGGTCACGGTCGCACGTCCTGTCGGACGCGAACGGACTGCCCCTTCTCGTCGGCGTCCCGGCAGGTACTTCAAACCCCTGCGCCTCCACGCGGACAAAGCCGACGACCGCCAGGACCTGCGGAAATGGTTACGAGGCAAGCGCATTGGAGTCCGGATCGCCCGCAAAGGCATCGAATCCAGCGAACGGCTGGGCCGTCACAGGTGGGTGATCGAGCGGACGATGTCGTGGCTGTCCGGCTACCGCAGACTCAGCCCCCGCTACGAGCGCGATCCCCGCAACTACCTGGCCTATCTCGGTCTCGCCGCAGCCATATGCTGCTACAAGCGACTTGTCCGCCTCACCACCTAGGACACGGGCTAAAGCGGGTGTCACAAGTTCGAACCGTGTCGGGGCACGGACGCTCAAGGGGCGCCGAGGGCTACTGCGGGGCGCCGGCTCCTTGACCGCGAACGCCCGTGGGACGAAGATCCTCCTGCCGATAAAGGAGTTGTGATGCTGCGGTTCATGGACTGGTCCGTGGTCGCGATGGGGTGCGCGCTGGTCTTCATGAGTCTCGCTTTCCGGTGGTGGGAGCGGACCGAGATTCGGAAGGGAAAGAGTCCCTATCAAGGCATGCGGTTCTTTCGGGCATGGCTCCCTCTGCTCATGGGCCTGGGGATGATCAGCGCCAGGCTGCCGAGCCTGTTGCTAGCGCCCCACCCTGTCGTCATGATCATGGACACTCTCAACGGCGCGCTGGCGGTCACGGTGCTCGTCTTGGTGCTACGGACGGTGCATCGCGTCTCTCGGACGCGGAGTCCTCGCACCCCCGATTGACGGCAGCGGTACCCAGCAGCTTGTCGCGGAAGTAGCAACGCACAACGGCGGACGACCGCGGGCGTCCGTGGACCGTCGCAGCAGGCGAGACCCGCCTCTCGTCACCACCGTTGGACCACATGAACGGCGTGAACTGGAAGACGCCGTCTTCGGCACCGCCCGCGCTCAGCGCCAGGCCGTACCGCCTGCCGTGGGTGAGCTTCTTGGCGGTCTCGCGCAGCTCGGCCCAGGTGGCCGGGACCTTCAGGCCCGCCTTGGCGAGGACGTCCTTGTCGTAGAAAAGCGCGAGCGTGTTCACCGAGCGGGCCGCGCCGTAGTAGGTCCCCTTGTAGGAGCCGAAGTTGACGATGCCCTGGGGGATGTCGTCGGTGCCCAAGCCCAGCGTCCTGAGGTCGATCAGCCCGCCGGCCTCGGCGAACGTCGGCATCTCGGAGGCGTCGAACTGCACGATGTCGGGCAGCGACTCCGAGGACGCCATGCGCAGCGCCTTGGTCATGACCTGCGCGGCAGGGACGCTCTGCTGCTCGATGGTGACGCCGAGTCGCTTGCCGCAGCGGGCCATCGCCTGCGCGTCCCAGCGGTGGTAGGAGTCGTCGGTCGAGGAGTTCAACACGGTGTACACGGCACTGTCGCGCTGCTGGCCGCAACCACCCAAGGCCGCCCCGGCGAGCAGGACGGCCACGGTGGCGAGCGGCGCCGCGGCCCTGCGGGAGCGTCGGCGGCGTGCGGCAGACGGATCGGGTGCTGCGGCGGGTGCCCTTAAGTTGAAGCGCTTCGACATACTGTGGTCCTAGCTGTCATATCGCCCGGCACATCATCAGGAAGATTTGTTTGTTGGGATGACTAATACGTCAATCGCCGATTCCGCGCCACCCTCTGAACGTGTCCACCCGAACACGCCGAGAAGTTCAACTCGGCTCGGGAGATGAAATAACAGCAGATCAAATGATGTCTACGCGCTATGCCAACGACCACGGCAGCCCGCGCAGCCCCGCAGATCGACCCGCTCCCCCGAGGACCTCATGACGTTCACCAACGGGTTCCGGCGCATCCGCGGTGGCGTTCAGGTGGCATGCGCCACCGAGACGCGTGGAGTGCACGGGTAATCGAATCGCTTCACCGTCCATGTCACGGCGCAGAAGGTGATGCGCACAGGGGCACGCTAGACGCGCGCATCCCAGCGTCGACCGAGGGCGCGCGTGACGGCAATCCGCCACGTTATGAGACCTGCGCGTACTTGTGGCCAGGTAGGCGAGATCCTCCGGTCGAAGCCGGAACGGAACCGTGGTGACGAGATGTCCGTTGAGGAGGAAGCGGACGCTGCGGTGGTTTCCCTTGCGGCGGCAGAACCGGCGGTTCGCCAACCTCGATGGACAACTCCTGCTACGTGACTGCTTGTTCAGGGCGTTCGCCGTCCTGACGGACAGGGGCGTGGGGCCGGAAGAGGCTGACCGGGGTGGCCATGGTCAGGGCCTGGTGCGGGCTCTGGTGGTTGTAGGCGTGCACCCAGCCGTCGGTCGCTTCCCGGGCTGCGGCCAGCGACTCGAACGGCACCACGTGATCGAGGAACTCCTCCCGTAGGGTGCGATGGAAGCACTCCGTCCTGACGATGGTGGGGGCGAGCGGGGCTTGGTCAGCCGCTGCGTGATGCCGTTCTCCCGGCAGACGCCCTCGAACAGCACCTCGACGGGCTGAGGTCGGGTATGACGGCCGGTGAACTGCTTGTCGTTGTCCGTCAGCGCCTCTAAGGGCACTCCGCAGCGGCGCATCGCGGCGGTGAAGGCCGAGCACACCGCGCGGGCGCTGGGCACAGCCACGGCGGAGGCGAACCCGACGAACCGGGAGTGGTCGTCCATGCCGGTGACCATCTTGCACAACCGCCCGTCGGCCGGCGGAACCCCGCCGACCAGGTCCATCTGCCGCTCTTCGGCGATGTCGGCCGGCTCCAGGCGAAGCTCGCGGCGGGCGGATCCGCCCAGTAGCCCTCGAAACGGAACGGCGCAGGATGCACACACACCGTGCGGCCGACGGCATACAGGCCCTCCCGTGAATTGCAGTCATGGCACGGCGGGCCGTCTGCCACGACTGGCTCCGCTACCGGCACCGCTGCCGCGGCTGCCGCTCCACCCTGCCCCTGCCACACCTCGCCGCATGGACCGCCCACACTGCCTGCCGATCGCTGCGCCCGACCCACCCGGCCCCCGGCAGGCGCAAGCCCTGCGGTGTCCTGCGCGTGTCCTGGACAGGCAGTCAGAACGCACCCCGTTCCTGCCTGCTCACTGTCGTCGTCAACTTGTCCTGGCACAAGTCCCCTACGGCGAAGCCGCCGAGCCGTATCGCATCTGATTTGGCCGAGACGGCCCCTGCCGTGGCCGCCGCGGCCGGCCCTGACCGCGTGGATGGCCTCCCTGCTCAGTTCCGGCCCGTCATCGCCGACATCGGCGGCGAGGACATAGCCCTGTTCTGGGCGCCGGTCCCAGGACGCGAGTCGGGGGCCGGTTCATGCCGTTGGACGGGGCCGTTCGGCCCGGGGGCCAGCCGATCTGTGCGCCGTACGCTGCAAGGCCCGGCCGCCATTGGTGCAGTCGCCGCTGCCGCCGGAGGTGAGGCCGAGGGCGCTCTCGCCGTCGAACAGGGCGCCGCCGCTGTCGCCGGGCTCGGCGCAGACGTCGGTCTGGATCAGTCCGCTGACCGTGCCTTCCTGGTAGTTGAGGCTGGCGTTCAGCGCGGTGACGGTGCCGTCGTGGACCTGGGTGGTGCTGCCGCTGCGCTGCACCATCCGGTGCACCGGCCTGGAGGACGGGACGAGCGGCAGCCCCTGGCTCGCCGACTACGACCCCAAGAGCCACACCGGCACGGTCATCCGGGTCCTGCGCGGCCACGAGAGCGGCGGCGACCAGGACGATGTCTCCTACGCCTCGTACTTCGACGGCGACATCGCCCAGCTCTACCAGCGCACCCAGAACGCGGACTGAACCCAGCTCATCCGCACCTCGCTCACGCCGAACGGCCGTGGCCGCGAAGCCTGCCGGGGCGGGGTCAGGGCTTGTGTCCAGTTGTGATCAAGCCGGGGTGCGACACCTTGTGTCTTCAACTCCAGAAGCCAGGAAACGATCCGCGCCACGCATCTTGTCAAACATTGAACGGACTCCTAGAGTCCGGCGTTGAAGGGAGCGTGGGACCGCTCCCCCGCCTCATGTCATCCGAGCAATGGAACCGCGATGTCATCTGCACTTCTCAGGCCGGGACGCCTGATAGTTGCCGCCCTGGCGGCGCTGTCCCTGCTTCTCCTGGGACAGCCGCAAGCCCACGCGGCGTCGTGGGGAGCCCCCCAGACCATCAACTCGTGGAACACCATCAACGGACGGTGGACCGCCAACAACGAGCTGGAGACCTACACTCCCGACTGCGTCTGGTACGAGGGCAGCACCCTCGTCATCAAGACCTACAAGTCGGGCAGCACGTACTACTCCGGCCGCGTGGAGTCCAAGGCCCTCTACGGCTACGGCACTTACAGCTTCACCGCGAACATGCCCAACGGCCAGGGCCTCCTGCCTGCGGTATGGGCGGCCTACCTGAATCCGTGGCTGCCCGAGTTCGACGCCGCCGAGATCGTCGGCCAGAACCCGAACTCCGTGTACCAGACCTCCCACGACTCCAACAACGCCCAGACCCAGTTCTCGAAGACGGATTCTGCGGGCTGGACCAACGCCTACCACACGTACTCGTTCACCTGGTGGCCCGATCACATCGACTTCGCCGTGGACGGCACCATCACCGGCACCAAGTGGTACACCACGGCACCGGGTGTCGGGATGCACTTCATCGTCAACACCGCCGTCGGCGGCGACTGGCCGGGCAACCCCAACGACTCGACATGGGCCACAGCAGACGGCGCGAGGTACCTGAAGGTCTCCTCGATCACGTACACCCCGTACCAACCGTAAGGGTTCCGCTTCAGGACCCGAACTCGGAGGACTGCCGAGAACGTGCCTGCCGGGCCGGGTCGCAGAGTTTCACTACGGCGACTCGGTCCAACGGGAGTGCTCCCAACGTCAGTCCCCGGCCCTTCCGGTGTGCGTCCCGGCGGAGGCGCCGCCGAGGTACCGTCATGCGCCGGCCGGCACCATCTCCATCCGGCGCCAGACCGGGTCCAGTCCCTAGTCGGGCGCCGTCCAGGCGATCGGCCACCGGAATCCGGTGGCCGCGCTTGAGGTCCGCACCGCGGATGGCTGGCGGCAACTGCCGCGTACCGACTACGACTGCTTCCTCTCCGCCGACGGCAGCGAGTGCGGCGGCGCGATCACAATCACGGACATCTACGGTGAACGGCTGACCAACACCGGGATCGAGCCGCGGCCGAACATCGTGCAACCGACCGGGGTCCAGTTCTCACGGCACTGATCGCACCGTCGTCACCTAGCCGAGCGGTTCGACTGGTCGCTTGCCGCAGGCACGGCGACCAGTCGGCTACGCATTCCCGGAAGCCCGCCGGTCCGGCCGCACACCGTCCGGCGCCGGGGCCCTCAGTCCTCGCGAAGCTCCGCGAGCTTCTCGAAGAAGAACTCGTGCTTCAGAAACGACACGTCGTACTCGTGCCCCGGATACGGCGGGATCAGCTGGGACGCCTGGATCAGGCGCCAGCCGTCGCACAGGGCGGCCACGCCCGTCGCGTAGGGAGGCTCGTCGCTGTCGCCCGTGGTAGGGCATGTGCGGCCGGTACCGTCGTAGAGTGCCCAGCCGATGACGTCGGAGTCCAGCGCGGACGTGCCCAGGTACAGCACCAGAAGTTGCTGGCGGACGACCGAGGAGGTCGGGGCGGGGGCGGGGTCGATCGCGGTCATGCGGGCACCTCCTGCGGTCGGTTCGAGACGCGGGTGACCCAGTGGTCCAGGTCGAAGTCCGCGTCGCCGGTCAGCGCCCGCCACAACAGGACGCGGTTGTAGAGCTCCAGGCGACCGGTCGCCCCCTCGTACCAGGGGAAGCCGGTGTTCAGTTCCGACGCCACGCCCGGGTCCGCCAGGTCCGAGGTGTCCCACAGCCGCCGCTGCCGTACCGTCGGATTGAAGCGGATCTTGAACATGTAGCGCAGGATGTCGCTGTCGTTGCGCCGGCCGCCGTGCCAGAGACCGTGGTGCAGAAACACCACGGTGCCCGCCGGACAGACCAGTCGGTGCTGGCCGCGCAGATTCTGGTACCGACCGGTGTCGCTCTCGTTCGTGCGCCGCAGATGGCTGCCGGGCACGCTCAGTGTGCCACCCATCTCCAGGGTCACATCCTGCGGGTAGTACATGAGCTGCACATCGAACGCGGCGGTCCGTGCGTCGATGATCGCGTCCGCGTGCAGCGGCTGCGCGCGGCCCTCGCGTGGCTCCCGGACGTGGACGAAGTGGTGGTCGATGTTCGGATCGGGGCCGACGAGACTGTGCAACGCGCCCGCGACTTCGGGCAGGTCGACGAGCCTGCGCATGAAGGAACCCTCGGGATAGGCCTCGGTGACCGGCGTGCCGTACGGCACCGGGGGAATGCCGGCGGCGAAGACCTCCATGGCCCCGGCGTTCATCTCCGCGGGCACCACGGCGTCCAGGCGCAGCGATCCGTGGGCGACGAAGTGCGCCATCCGCACCGAGCTGAGCAGATGCTCTCTGGTTGTCGTCATGTGCACCACGCTAGGGAAGGCATCGCGTCCGGCGCGTGGGTCCCGCTCACCACCGCTGGTAGGTTTTCACCATGCTTGAGGTGGCGGTGTGCCTGGACGAGCCGCCGGTCGTGGCGAACGTAGGCGTCGGCGTCCACGGCCCGGCCGGGCACACCGACGTCTTCCGCCTGCCCGACCTGTGGCAGCTGCACCTGTACCGGTACGAGGCCGACCTCACCGTCGACGGCACGCCCCATGTCATCCGCCCCGGCCGGGTCAGCCTCGTACCGCCCGCCACGACCGTCCGGTACCGCTACCGGGGCCGCTCCGAGCACCTGTACGCCCACCTGCGGCTGTCCTCCGGCGGGGCGCTCCGCTCGGTGCCCGTCGTACAGGACGCGGGTCCGGAGCTGTCCATGCTGTCCGCCCTGATGCTCCAGGCCATCGCGGCCTGGCCGAGCGCCCCGGTCCGGGCCGCGGCCGAGGTCTGGGCCGCGCTGTGGCGCGTCGGCCATCTCACCCCGCCGGTCCCGCAGGGCCCCCGGGACGGCCCGCACCAGGCTGTCACCGCCGCGATCTCCTACATCGAGTCCCGGCTGACCGACCCCCTCACCGTCCCGGAGGTGGCCCGCGCCGCCGGGATCTCCCACAACCACCTCACCCGGCTCTTCCGGGCGGCCACCGGCGAGACCGTCGTCGCCTACATCCGTCAGCGCCGCCTGGCACGCGCCCGTCACCTGCTGCGCGAATCCACCCTCTCCATCTCCGCGATCGCCGCCGCGGTGGGAATCCCCGACCTCCAGGCCTTCAACAAGGCCTGCCGCCGAGAGCTGGGAGCCTCACCCCGAGCCGTTCGCGAGACAGCGAGACCTGTCCGCGGGCGATCATCTGGATGGCCCGTGGGGTGAACTGACCCGGTCTGTCGAAGCGTTGTCGAAGCGCATCGACGCATCCCGGGGACGGATTCAACTCCTCGCGGGACCCACTGCCATGACGCCCTCTCAGAGAAATTCTCTTGAGTTCACGTCGCTTGTTTCCCGAGAAACATCTCCGTTACCTTGAGGAAAAGTGAAGCGCTTCGACAGCCACCGATCGCCCGGTGCCCCGAAGACCAGACCCGGCACTTCCGTCCTGCAGAGCACCATGATCAGTATCTCTGGAGAGACACATGAGATGGTCCATCAGTAGGTTCCATGGTCGGACGGTCGCGCTGGCCGCGGCCCTGCTGCTCGCAGCCGCCGGCACGGTCACCGCGGCCGCGCCGCCCGCCTCCGCCTCGACCACCGTGTCCGTGTCGGTCGACGCGGCGCAGCAGCTCGCGACGATCCCGTCCACCGGGGTCGGCACCAACGTCGCGGTCTACGACCCCAACATGACCCGCTCCGACATCCCGGGCCTGCTCGGCGCGGAAGGCGTGGGGAGCGTCCGCTATCCCGGCGGCAGCGTCGCCGACGTCTACCACTGGCAGACCAACACCGAGGAGGGCGGCGGTTATGTCGCCCCGAACACCGACTTCGACACCTTCATGGGAACGGCGCGTGCGGCAGGCGCGCAGCCGACGATCACGGTGAACTACGGCACCGGGACGCCGCAGGAGGCGGCCTCCTGGGTGCAGTACGCGAACGTCACCAAGCGCTACGGCGTGAAGTACTGGGAGGTCGGCAACGAGCAGTACGGCAACGGCGAGTACGGCTCCCCGTGGGAGACCGACCACCACTCCAGCCACAGCGCCACGACCTACGCGAACAACGTGCTGCAGTACATATCGGCGATGAAGGCGGTCGATCCCTCCATCAAGATCGGTGCGGTGCTGACCACCCCAGGAGGCTGGCCGGACGGCATCACCGGGCCCGGTGACACCGCGGACTGGAACCACACGGTCCTGTCGATCGTCGGATCGAAGATCGACTTCGTCATCGTGCACCACTACCCGAACAGCACGAGCGAGGCCGACCTGCTCACCAAGCCACAGGCCGACATCCCCAGGATCACCGGCACGGTGCGCTCGCTGATCAAACAGTACGCGGGTACCAACGCCGACAGCGTCGGCATCGCGGTGACGGAGGCGAACGCCACGTCCTACCGGGACACCTCCCCCAACGGCCTGTTCGCCCCCGACGAGTACGTGACCTGGCTGGAGAACGGCGCGTTCAGCGTGGACTGGTGGGACATGCACAACGGCACCGACTGCACCGGGCTGACCAGCGTCGAAGGCGCCACCGACTACAACGACTACGGCATGCTCTCCAGCGGCGCCTCGTGCGAGCCCCCGCTGAACACCCCGTTCCCGGCGTACTACGGCACACAGATGATCACCAAGCTGGGCGCCGCGGGCGACACGATGGTCAAGGCCACCAGCTCCAACTCGCTGCTGTCCGCGCACACCGTCCGCCGCGCCAACGGCGACGTGGACGTCATGCTCATCAACAAGGATCCGGACAACGACGCGACGGTCAGCCTTGGCTACAGCGGATTCACCCCGTCCGCCGCCGCCCCGACGGTCTACTCGTATCTGAAGAACGCTCATTCGATCACGTCGGCCACCGCCGGCAGCGCGACTCAGCAGACCGTGCCCGCGTACTCGGTCGTGGTCGTCCAGATACACCCGGCCGACGCCGCCTGCCGGGTCGTCTACAACAAGAACGAGTGGCCGGGCGGCCTGATCGGCTCCGTCACCCTCACCAACAACAGCCTTGGCCAGATCAACGGCTGGGACCTCGGCTTCAACTTCGGCGGCGACACCCAGATCACTGCCCAGTGGAACGCCACGGTGAAGCAGAGCGGCCCGAGCATCAACGCCGGGAACACCTCCTCCAACGCCTCGGTCGCGCAGGGCGGGAGCGTCTATTGGGGCTTCCAGGGCACCTGGTCCAGCAGTGACGCCGATCCGTCGCAGTTCTGGCTCAACGGCGCGAGCTGCTCGATCGGGTGAACCACGCCGCCGGCGGCGCGAACGCGTCCGCCACGGCATCGCCGAAGTCAGTGTGGCGGTCGGGACTGCCCACCGCTTCGGCGACCATCGACTTCGGGTGAATCAAGTGACGGGCATTGACGTCTGCGGCGCGGTTCCTATCATCCTGAAGAGTCCGAAGTTCCGAGCGTAGTTCGATATACCGAACCACCTGTTCCCTATTGGGAAGTAGCAAGCCGTATCCGACAGAAGGCGGAGCGATGTGATGCCCAAACCCCCGTTATGGTCCGCCGTGGTCGCGACAGTTCTCGCCCTGGTCAAGGCCACCGGCGGCACAGCTCTGCGCAACGGCGTCCACGACGCACAGAACGCCTCCCTCACGGCAAGCAAGGCCACAACCTCGACCGCCGGTTGCGGTAAGGCCCCCACGCTGACGAGCGGGAGCCGTACACTCCGGATCAACGGCAAGAGCCGCAGCTACATCCCGAAGGTGCCGGCCAACTCCGGCCAGGACCACGCCTATCGGCCGGCGAACAGCACCGCGATCTTCGTCGACACCATGACCTACGCGCTCGCGTGTGCTCGGGCAACCGTCTTCCGTGCGGTCGCGGTCCAGCCGGGCTGGCGGCTCAGCGGCTGCGACGGCGGCACCCGCCCCATGGCGTACCTCGGCATACACGGCATCCGGGACAACGTGCTCGGCATCTCCGGCGGACGCGCCCTGCGCGACCGGTTCGTCAGGAACAACGGCTGCACTCCCCAGAACCCGCCCGAGCCCGCACAGGGCAGCCTGACGCACCGCTTCACCACCTGCTCGGGATGCTCCACCGGACACCCGGTCGAGTGGGCCGCCTTCGACGACGGCCACATCCCCGCGCCTCAGGACGGAGCCGGCGGCGACAGCGGCTCCCGGACCTGGGTGCCGGCCGAGGTCTGGAAGTTCTTCACGCAGTTCTGAATCCGGCACACCGCCGGCACGTGAGACACCCCCCACCATCGAAGGAGCTCACTCATGACCGTCCGCCCGCGGACACGGCCCCTGCACCGTGCACTGCTCGCCACCGGAGCGACCGCCGCGCTCAGCCTCGGCGTGCTCACCGGCACCGCACCCGCAACCCCGGCGGCCTCCCCCGCCCCGGCCGCCGCCTCGCTGCCGTGCGACCTCTACGCCGCCGGAGGCACCCCCTGCGTGGCGGCGCACAGCACGACCCGCGCGCTGTACGGCTCCTACAACGGCCCGCTGTACCAGGTCCGCCGCGCCTCCGACAACACCACCCGCGACATCGGCGTCCTGAGCCGTGGCGGATATGCCAACGCCGCCGCCCAGGACTCGTTCTGTGCCGGTACGACCTGCGTCATCACCGTCATCTACGACCAGTCCGGCCGCGGCAACCGCCTCACCCAGGCACCTCCTGGCGGGTTCTCCGGCCCGGCCGCCGGCGGCTACGACAACCTCGCCAATGCCACCGCCGCACCGACCACCATCGGCGGCCACAAGGCCTACGGCGTCTACGTCGCCCCGGGCACCGGGTACCGCAACAACAACACCAACGGTGTCGCCAAGGGCGACCAGCCCGAGGGCATGTACGCCGTACTCGACGGCACCCACTACAACGGCGGCTGCTGCTTCGACTACGGCAACGCCGAGACCAACAGCCGCGACAACGGCAACGGCACCATGGAAGCCATCTACTTCGGAAACATCAAGGTCTGGGGCTACGGATCGGGCAACGGTCCCTGGATCATGGCCGACCTCGAAAACGGCCTGTTCTCCGGGGTGAATCAGCACTACAACGCGAACGACCCCTCCATCAGCCACCGCTATCTGACCGCTGTCGTCAAGGGCGAGCCCAACCACTGGGCCATCCGCGGCGGCAACGCCCAGTCCGGCGGCCTGTCGACCTTCTACAGCGGAACCCGCCCCAATGTCGCGGGCTACAACCCGATGAAGAAGGAAGGCGCCATCATCCTCGGCATCGGCGGCGACAACAGCCACGGCTCCGCCGGCACCTTCTACGAGGGCGTCATGACCTCCGGCTACCCCTCGGACGCCACTGAGGGAGCCGTACAGGCCGGCATCGCGGCCGCCGGCTACGGAAAGTAGGTTCACTCCTCGTAACGGAACTCGGTGGTCGCGGGCCCCGCGGCGACGATGTGCAGGGTGCCGTCGGGGCCACCCGTACGCAGCCGCCAGGGGTGTGGGCTGTCGGTCGTGACGCTGAGGCGGTCGCCCTCGCGGCGGACATCGAAGCGGGCCGTCTCGCCGGGGCCGTTCGTAGTCGGGATCGCGACCGTGCGGCGAGCCCCGTCCGCGAAGGCGTGCACCCTCAGCTCGACATCGTCCGCCCAGGCCGAGACCGGGCGCTGGTCGTCGGCGGCGAAGGGGATGACCGAGTCGGGGCGAGCCAGCAACGGCAAGGTGTGGAAGTCGTGCTGCTCGCGCACCCAGCGAGGGCCGGTGACCCGGACGCCGGTCAGGATGTTGGTCCAGGTGCCCTCGGGCACGTAGTACTCGGCCGTGCCGTCGTCGGTGAAGACGGGAGCGACGAGCAGGTCGTCGCCGAGCATGTACTGTCGGTCGAGATGACCGGTGGTGGGGTCGCCGGGGAACTCCAGGGCCATGGCCCGCATCACCGGGATGCCGGTGGTGTGGGCCTGCTGGGCGGCGCGCTGCAGGTACGGGGCGAGGCGGTGTTTGAGGAGGGTGAACTCGCGGGTGACCTCGACAGCCTCCTCGCCGTAGTCCCACGGGACGCGGTACGACCGGCTGCCGTGCAGCCGGCTGTGCGAGGAGAGCAGACCGAACTGCACCCAGCGCTTGAACACGGTCGGCGTGGGAGTGCCCTCGAAGCCGCCGATGTCATGGCTCCAGAAGCCGAACCCGGACAGCCCGAGGGAGAGTCCGCCGCGCAGCGACTCGGCCATGGCGTTGAAGTGGGAGTCGCAGTCGCCGCCCCAGTGCACGGGGTACTGCTGGCCTCCGGCGGTGGCCGAGCGGGCGAACAGCATCGCCTCGCCCTCGCCGCGCTCCTCGCGCAGCAGGTCGAAGACGGCCTGGTTGTAGAGGTGGGTGTAGTAGTTGTGCATCCGCTCCGGATCGGAGCCGTCGTGCCAGACGACATCGGTGGGGATGCGCTCGCCGAAGTCGGTCTTGAAGCAGTCCACGCCCTGTGCGAGCAGTGTGCGCAGTTTGCCGGTGTACCAGTCGCGAGCGGCAGGGTTGGTGAAGTCGACCAGGGCCATGCCCGCCTGCCACAGGTCCCACTGCCACACGCTGCCGTCCGGACGCCGTACGAGGTGGCCCTCGCGCATGCCCTCCTCGAACAGCGGTGACTTCTGGGCGATGTACGGGTTGATCCAGGCGCAGACGCGCAGTCCCCGCTGCTTGAGCCGGGCCAGCATGCCCTCCGGGTCGGGGAAGGTCTCGGCGTCCCACGCGAAGTCGCACCACTGGTGGGCGCGCATCCAGAAGCAGTCGAAGTGGAACACGCTCAGCGGGATACCGCGTTCGGCCATGCCGTCGATGAAACGGCCGACCGTGGCCTCGTCGTAGTCGGTGGTGAAGGACGTGGTCAGCCACAGGCCCAGCGCCCAGGCCGGCGGCAGGGCCGGGCGGCCGGTGAGCGCGGTGTAGCGCTCCAGGACCTGCTTCGGGGTCGGGCCGTGGACGACGAAGTACTCCAGCGACTGATCCTCGACGCTGAACTGGACCTGGCCGACGGCTTCCGAGCCGACCTCGTAGCTGACCCTGCCGGGATGGTTCACGAAGACGCCGTATCCACGGTTGGTCAGGTGGAACGGGATGTTCTTGTAGGCCTGTTCGCTGCTGGTGCCGCCGTCGGCCTGCCAGATGTCCACCGTCTGCCCGTTCTTCACAAGCGGCGTGAATCGCTCCCCCAGGCCGTAGACAAGCTCTCCGACTCCCAACGACAGCTGGGCGAGCATGTGATGGCGGCCTTCGGCGTCGGTGACGAACCCGTTGCCGCGCTCTCCCGCGGAGGTCAGCACCTGGCCGTCGGCGACGAACTCCAGCCGCCACGGCTGTTCCGTGTCCACGCGCAGCGTCAGTTCGCCGGAGACCAGTTCCAGCACCGCCCCGTCCCGGCGCACCTTGCCGGCGTCCGCACCGGCGCCGGGCAACGCGAACTCCGGGCCCCGGCGCGCCGATCCGGCATGGTGGGTCGTGCGCACGCCGATGATCCCCTCGGCCGGGGACCAGCACTCCACGGTCAGCAGCGGGCTGTTGAGGGTGTCACCCCGCCGGCTCACGTGTTTCACCGGCGCGTACAGGGTCATCCGCTGGTCGTCGGCGCGTACGTCGGCGACCTCGGTGGCATGGCGGGCCGTGCAGCCGGGGCGCATCAGCCAGTAGCCGTCCGTGAACTTCATCGGGCAGGTTCCTCCGTACGCGCACGGTGCGCGGTGATCAGACCCCGGTACCAGTGGTAGCTGTCCTTGGGGGTGCGGGTCAGAGTGTCGTAGTCGACGTGGACCAGTCCGAAGCGCTGGTCGTAGCCGCGTGCCCACTCGAAGTTGTCCAGCAGCGACCAGGCGTAGTAGCCGCGTACGTCCACACCGGCGGCCATGGCATCGGCCACGGCGGCGAGGTGCTCGGCGAGATAGCCGATACGGTCGGGATCGTGGATGCAGCCGTCGGGTGCGACGGTGTCGGCCTCCGCCGAGCCGTTCTCCGTGATCCAGATCGGCGGCGACTGCGGGTAGCGGACATGGAGGCCACAGAGCAGTTCGGTGAACGCGGACGGGACGACCGGCCAGCCCATGGTGGTGTGTCGCGTGCCGTACGGGTCCAGCTCGGCCACGCCGATGTCCACGGCGGTGCGCTGGTCGGGGTCGGCCACGCGGTGCGGTGCGGCGGCCACGGTGAGGGGCCGGTAGAAGTTCACGCCGAGGAAGTCCAGCGGCGTGCCGATCAGGTCCAGGTCGCCCGGCAACCGCCAGGGGCCGTCGGCGAGCCCGGCCCAGGTCTCGGCCTCGTGCGCGGGGTAGCGTCCGGCGAACAGCGGTTCTGTCCAGATGTCGTTGTGCAGGGTCTCGGCGCGACGGCGGGCGGCGATGTCCTCGGGCCGGTCGGACGCGGCGTGGATGCGGTCCAGGTTGAGGGTGATGCCGATCTCCCCGGCGACGCCCGCGGCGCGCAGGGCGTGTACGGCGAGACCGTGGCCGACGAGCAGATGGTGGGCGGCGGCCAGTGCGCCCCGTCCCTCCTGTGTGCCGGGGGCGTGTCGGCCCTCGGCATGCCCGACGAACGCGGAGCAGTACGGCTCGTTGAGGGTGATCCAGCGTTCCACCCGGTCGCCGTAGCGCTCGGCGGCGAGTGCCGCGTACGCCGCGAACGCCTCGGCGGTCTCCCGCACGCGCCAGCCCCCACGGTCCTCCAGGCCCTGTGGGAGGTCCCAGTGGTAGAGGGTGACGGCGGGAGCGACACCGGCGGCCAGCAGGCCGTCGATGAGGCGGTCGTAGAAGTCCAGGCCCTTGGTGTTGACCGGGCCGATGCCCCGGGGCAGCAGGCGGGGCCAGGAGATCGAGAGGCGGTAGGTGTCGACGCCGAGACCGCGCAGCAGCGCGATGTCCTCGCGGTGGCGGTGGTAGTGGTCGGCGGCGGTGTCGCCGGTGGCACCCGCGTGCGTCCGACCGGGAGTGTGGCTGAAGGTGTCCCAGATGGAGGCCCCGCGGCCGTCCTCGTCGTGGCCGCCTTCGATCTGGTAGGCGGACGTGGCCGCGCCGAAGCGGAAGCCGCCGGGGAGCGTCGGGAAGGGCGGGGTGTTCACCGGGCACCCTCCTCGCTCCGCGGGGCAGGCGCGTGGTCTCCGGCGAGTGCGTCATCCGGTGCGGTGAAGCGGAAGGAGGCCAGCCGGAAGTCGCCGTGCAGGGTGAGCCGCAGATCGTGGGGGCCATCGGCAGGTGGCGCCGTCGCGACGGTGACGGTCGTCCAGGTGTGGCGGTCGCCGGTAACCGGTACTGCGGTCTCCGCGACGAGACGGTCTCCGGCCCGCACCTCCAGCCGTGCCTCACCCGGTCCGGCGGCCTCGCGCGCGACCTCTGCCTCGAAGCAGGCGGCACCGGACAGGTCCGCGGCGCGGAACAGCAGGGTCGCGGGGTGAGCGGGATCTGCCGGGGCGACGGCATCGCCTCTCGCACGGGTGGCGTCGACCAGGGCGATGTCCGTGTAGTCGTCGAAGTCGGCAGCGAGGGTGCTCCGGCCCACCAGTGCGCGTGGTGCGGGTCGGGAACCGGTGACGGTGAGCGGCACGCCGAGGACGATGTCCTCGGCCGAGCGCGCGACGAGCACCTCGTAGCGGCCGGGATCGGCGGTGAAGGCGCCCGCGGTGACGTCCCAGTGCGCCAGTCGTTCGGCCGGCAGCCGGAAGGTCACCTCCTGGCTCTGCTCCGGTGCGAGCCGCACCTTGCGGAATTCGGCGAGACGGAGCCGGGGTGCCTCGTAGCGGGCATCGACCGCCCGGACGTAGAGCTGGACCACCTCGCTCCCGGACCGTGTGCCCGCGTTGGCCAGGGTCACGGAGACGTCCACTGCGCCGTGCTGGGCCATGGACGGCGTGGACAGCCGCAGGTCGCGGTAGGTGAAGTCGGTGTACGACAGGCCGTGTCCGAAGGAGTACAGGGGTGCGGACCGGTGGTACTGGTACGTCCAGCCCGCCTTGATGATGTCGTAGTCGAGTGGATGCGGCAGTGGGTCCTCGCCCCGGTACCAGGTCTGCGGCAGCCGGCCGGCGGGGTCGGCCGCGCCGAGCAGGACGGCGGCCAGGGCCCGGCCCGTCTCCTGTCCGCCGTGGGAGGTCCACAGCACGGCCGGCAGGTGGGCGTCGGCCCAGTCGACGGCGTAGGGGTAACTGCCCATGACGACCAGCGCGGTCTCCGGTCTGACGGCGGCGACCGCGCGCAGCAGCGCTTCCTGCGTCTCGGGCAGGCCGATTCCGGTACGGTCCTCGGTCTCGCGGCCGTTGATCATCGGGTGGTTGCCGAGGACGACGATCGCCACGTCGGCCTCCTCTGCGGCGGCCCGCGCCTCGGCCGCGCCGTCGCGCAGCAGTTTGCGCTGCCAGCGCTCGGCCGTCCCGGGGGTCTCGGCGGTGACGCGCACCCGGCCGTCGGCGGGATCGCGGGCGGCGTAGCGGCCGGTGCGCACGTTGTGGAGCACAAAGGTGTCGCCCTCGCCGTCCGGGGCGGGCTCCAGCCGGAAAGTCTCGTCGACGAACCAGGACTTGAGCAGCGCCCGGTCGGTGACGAGGGAGGCGTCGTCCTGGACGCCGAGGTAGCGGCCGGTGTCGGCGTCGCACAGGGTGAGGACGCCGTCGCCCCACTCCTGGACATCGAACGAAGTCCCGCCCAGCGGCTTGCCGGAGGTACGGGAGAGCAGCCTGATCCGGTCGGCGCCCGGCACGCGGACCACATGGCCGCCGCCGTCTGCGAGCGCGGCGCGCAGACCGGTCGCGATGCCCACCTGGTAGGGCATGGTGCCGCTGTACCAGTCCTCGTACAGGGCGTCGGCGTGCGGCCCGATGACGGCGATCCGTGGTGCTCGTTCCGGATCGAGGGGCAGCAGGCCGTCGTTCTTGAGTAGGACCACCGACTCGGTCACGGCGCGCAGGGCCAGGGCGCGGTGCTCGGGACAGTCGATCACCTCCGGGCCGATGCCGGCGTACGGATCGAGATCGGGGTCGAACTCGCCCAGCCGGAAGCGCAGTTGCAGCTGGCGGCGCACCGCCCAGTTGACGTCCTCCTCCTCGATCAGTCCGCGCTCCAGCGCCTCGCGCAGCCGGCCGATCACGGCCGCGCTGTCCTCGCGGTGGTCGGTGAAGCTGTCGATGCCGGCTTTCAGCGCGGCGGCGTGGGAGGAGGCGTGGTCCTCGAAGTAGTGCTCCAGCTCCACCAGGTTGCAGGGCGCTTCCTCGTCGCTGACCACGAACAGTTCATGGCCCGTCTGCCCTGCCCAGCGCCGCAGTTCGTCCTCGATGAGCGGACTGACGTGGCAGGGGCGGCCGTTGACCAGGTTGTAGGCGGCCATCGCGCCGGTGGCCGCGCCGGAGGCGATGACCGGGCGGAAGGCGGCCAGGTCGTACTCGTGCAGCACGCGGGGGCGTAGGCCGGAGGAGGTGACACAGCGGTCGTTCTCGTTGTTGTAGGCGAGGAAGTGCTTGAGCACCGGAGCGGCGCGCAGGTAGTCGGGATGGTCGCCGGCCAGGCCCCGGCAGTACGCGGTGCCGAGGCGCGCGGTGTGCAACGGGTCCTCGGAGTAGCCCTCTTCGCCCCGCCCCCATCGCGGATCGCGCAGCAGGTTCACCACGGGCGACCAGATCTGCAGGCTGTTCGTGCCGGATCCGGTCGCGGTCGGCCGGTGTCGGTGGAAGGCGCGCGCCTCGACCGAGACCGCCTCGCCGACGGTGCGCACCAGATCCTCGTCCCACGTGGCTCCCAGCCCCACGGCCTGGGGAAAGACGGTCGCCACTCCCAGCCAGGCCACGCCGTGCAACGCCTCGGTTCCGGTGCGGAACGAGGCGATGCCGAGGCGCGGGACGGCCGGGACGTACTGGTGCAGCAGGGCGAGCCGCTCATCCAGGGTGAGCCGGTCCAGCAGGTCGTCGACACGTTTCCCGAACGGAAGCGCGGGATCACGGAACGGCAGCCGGGCGGTGGCGGAAAGGGAGGGAGAACCCACGAGTCATGCCCCTCAACAAGCGGGAGTGGATGTCGGGCTGAAGACAGATTGTCGAAGCGCATCGACGCTTTCATCGTCATGACGGACTGTCAATGGACCTGCGAAAAGAACCTCTCTTTATGTTCGCACTCTTGTTTCGCACGAAACATGTCCGTTAACTTCGCGAGTCAGGTGAAGCGCTTCGACACCAAGGGAAAGGGGTCGCCACCATGCCGCACGCGTTGAACCGCAGAAGCTTCGTCGGCGCGGCCGCCTCGTTCCCGGGAGCGGCCGCACCGGCTCCGCCCCTGTCCGCCCACGGGGGTGGCGGACAGCGGCACACGGATACGAACACGAAGGCGGGTTCGAAGGCGGCGCTGCCGGCCTACCCGAAGGGCGTCACGGGCGTGCCCCCCGCAGTGGAACTTCCGCAGCGGCCTGCGCACCGGCGCCGTCAAGGGCTGAAGCGGTACCGCGCCGACGGCACATCCCCGGACCGGGAGCGGTCCCGCTCGCCTCTCCCCGCCGCCTGAAAGGGACCGCTCCCCCACTACGGCCACGCCGGCCGCCGGCCTCCACCCCTGGCGCCGGTGCCGGCCACCCGCGAGAGCACACCACACCCGACTCCCGTACCGGAGGAACACCCATGACCGCCCGCAGCGTCACCGACCGTCTGGGCGGGCTCGCCTTCGGCGGGGACTACAACCCCGAGCAGTGGGACGAGCCCGTCTGGAAGGAGGACGACACACTCATGCGCCGGGCCGGGGTCAACCTGGTCACCGTGGGCGTCTTCTCCTGGGCCCTGCTCGAACCGGAGGAGGGCCGCTACGACTTCGCCTGGCTCGACGCCCACCTGGAGCGCCTGCACGCGAACGGCGTGGCCGTCGACCTCGCCACACCGACGGCCTCCCCACCGCCCTGGTTCACCCTTGCCCACCCCGACGCCCTGCCGGTCACACCCGACGGCACCCGCCTCACCCACGGCAGCCGCGACACCTACTGCCTGGCCGCACCCGCCTACCGGAACGCGGCCCGCAGGATCGCCTCGGCCCTCGCCGAACGGTACGGCGACCACCCGGCCCTCGCGCTGTGGCACGTACACAACGAGTACGCCACGCTCTGCCACTGCGAGCACGCGGCGGCGGCCTTCCGGGTGTGGCTGCGCGCCCGCCACGGCTCACTGGACGCCCTCAACGAGGCCTGGGGAACGTCCTTCTGGAGCCAGCGCTACACCTCTTGGGAACAAGTGCTGCCACCACGCGCGACGCAGTGGCACAAGAACCCGGGCCAGAGCCTGGACTTCCGCCGCTTCTGGTCCGACGAGACCGTCGCCGCCTACCGCGAACAGCGCGACGCGATCCGCGCGCACAGCGACCGGCCCGTGACGACCAACCTGATGCTGCCCGCCTACCAGAACCTGGACCTGTGGGCGCTGGCCCGCGAACTCGACGTGGTCACCTCCGATCACTACCCGGGGTCGCCAGGTCTCGACGCCGCCGCCGACGCCGCATTCCACGCCGACCGCGTCCGCTCCCTGAGCGGCGGCAGCCCCTGGCTGCTGATGGAACAGGGCACCAACACCGTCTACGACAGCGACCGGGTGCTGGGCAAGGAACCCGGGGAGATCCTGCGCCACACCCTCGGCCACATCGCGCGCGGTTCGGAGGGTGCCCTCTTCTTCCAGTGGCGGCAGTCCCGGGCCGGTGCCGAGACATGGCATTCGGCGATGGTCCCGCACGCTGGCCCCGACAGCCGTATCTTCCGCGAGGTCACACAGGTCGGGGAGGCGGTCGCCCGGCTCGGCGAGCTGGCGGGTTCGACGGTCGACGCGTCCGTGGCCGTCCTGCACGACGCGGACGCCTGGTGGGCCTTGAGCGTCGACGGCCTGCCCTCCGCCGCCCTCGGTTACCACGGGGAGCTGAGCCGGGCACACCGGGCGTTGTGGGACGCCGGCGTGACGGTCGACTTCGCCCATCCCGAGCACGAGTTGAGCCGCTACGCGCTCGTCGTCGCGCCGGCCCTGTTCCTCCTGTCCGACGCGGGCGCCGAGAACCTGCGCCGATACGTCGCCGACGGCGGGACACTCCTCGTCCAGTACGCGAACGGATGCGTCGACGACCGCATGCACGCCCGGCTCGGCGGCTATCCAGCCGGGCCGCTGCGCGAGGCCCTGGGCGTCCGTGTCGAGGAGCACCGCCCGCTGCGGACGGATGAGCGGATCACCCTGTCGGACGGCTCGCACGGCTCGGTATGGAGCGAGTCCCTGCGTGCCGAGGGCGCCGAGACGCTCGCCGCCTACACCCACGGCATGCTCACCGACAGCCCGGCACTGACCCGGCACCGCTACGGAACCGGGCAGGGCTGGTACGTCTCCACCCGCCTCGACGACACCGACTACGGCGCGTTGGTCGGCCGGGTCCTGCACGAGGCCGGTGTCGAGCCGGAGGAGTCGCCAGGTCTGCCGGACGGTGTCGAAGCCGTCACCCGGCACGCGTCCGACGGCCGTCGCTGGCAGTTCCTGCTCAACCACCGCGCGGACACCGTGCCGCTGCCGGATTCCGCTCACGACCTGCTCACCGGCGCCAGGGTCCGCGAGCTGCCCCCCGGCGGTTGCGCGGTGCTGCGCAGGACCTGACTCCGAGAGGCCACCATGACCGAGGAACAGCACACGATCCGCTGGGGTCACGACGCCCTTCGGCTCCAGATCACCCTTGATGAGAACGACAGCCCCCTCCTGACCTACCTCGGACCGCCCGCCGGCGGTGACGCGAACCCCCATGCCTCCCTGCCCCTGGTGGAGATGACGGCCGCGGGGCACGGCCGCGGCTGGTCGGGCAACCGCCTCGTCGACACCACGATCGGCGGGCGGCTGCGCCACCGGGGCCACCACACGGCGCGCGAGGGCGACTGGCACACACTGACCGTCCAACTCCACGATCCGGAGAGCGGGTTGGTCGCAGACGTGACGTACCGTTCGCCCGACGGTGTGCCCGTCGTGCGCGGCGAGGTGACCCTGCGCAACGAAGGCCGGGAGACCGTGTTCCTGGAGTCGGTCAGCTCTCTCGTCGTGGGCGGCCTGACCGCGGCAGGTCCGGCGGCCATCGACGCCGCGGACCTGCTCTGGGCGGACAACGACTGGCTCGCTGAATGCCGGTGGCAGCGCCGTCCGATGCGCCTGACCTCGCCCGTCCTGAGCGGACGCGTGCAATTCGGCAATGGCAGAGGAGGGTTCGCTCTGACCGGGCAGGGCAGTTGGTCCAGCTGCGGGCATCTACCCATGGGTGGGCTGACGGACCGTCACTCCGGCCTCACCTGGGTGTGGCAGATCGAGCACAACGGCAGCTGGCGCTGGGAGTGCGGCGAGCGCCACGGCGCGGCGTACACGGCACTGTCCGGGCCGACCGACACGCACCACGGCTGGCGGCACGCCCTGGCACCCGGGACGGCCTTCAGCGCCGTACCCGCCGCTGTGGCGTTCAGCGCCGACGGCGGACCGGACGCCGCGTTCGCCGCGCTGACCCGCTACCGGCGCGCCCTGCGCCGCCCGCATCCCGACCACAGGCGGCTGCCCGTCATCTTCAACGACTACATGAACTGCCTGATGGGCGACCCCACCACCGACAAACTCCTGCCGTTGGTCGACGCGGCGGCCGAGGCCGGCGCCGAGTACTTCGTCATCGACGCCGGCTGGTACGACGACGGCGACGGCGGCTGGTGGACCACCGTCGGCGCCTGGGAACCGGCCGCCTCGCGCTTCCCCGGCGAGAACGGGATCCACGAGGTGCTGGACCGGATCCGCGCACGCGGCATGGTCCCGGGGCTGTGGCTGGAGCCGGAAGTGGTCGGCGTGCACAGCCCCGTGGCCGGGATCCTGCCCGACGAGGCGTTCTTCCGCCGCGACGGCGTCCGCGTCGTGGAGGGCGGCCGGTACCACCTGGACCTCCGTCACCCCGCCGCATGTGCCCACCTGGACCGGGTGGTGGACCGCCTGGCCGGCACATGGGGCGTCGGTTACCTCAAGCTCGACCACAACATCGACCCCGGCTCCGGGACCAGCAACCGTCCCGGCGAGTCGCCCGGAGCCGGGCTGCTCGGCCACAACCGCGCCCACCTCGACTGGCTCGACGGCATCCTCGACCGGCACCCCCACCTGGTGCTGGAGAACTGCTCCTCCGGCGGCATGCGGTGGGACCACGCCCTGCTGTCCCGGCTGCAGGTGCAGTCCACCAGCGACCAGCAGAACCTCCTGCTCTACGCACCCATCGCGGCCTCGGCACCCACCGCCGTCACCCCCGAACAGGGCGCCGTCTGGGCCTACCCGCAGCCGGAGGACTCCCTCGACGAGGTCGCGTTCACGATGGCCAACGCTCTCCTGGGCCGCATCCACCTCTCCGGCCGGCTGCCCGAACTGCGGCCCGAGGCACGCGCCCTCGTCCATGAGGCGGTGACGGTCTACAAGGCCATCCGCGCCGACCTGGCGCAGGCCGTGCCCTGCTGGCCACTCGGCCTTCCCGCCTGGGACGATCCCTGGCTCGCGCTGGCCCTGCGCACTCGCGACACCACCTACCTCACGGCCTGGCGCCGCCCCGGCACCGACAGCTCCGCGACTCTCAGCCTGCCGCACCTGCGCGGCTCACACGTCCGCGCGGACCTGCTCTACCCCTCGACCAGCCAGGCCACCACCGGCTGGCACCCGGACACCGGTCACCTCACCGTGACCCTGCCCACCGCGCCCTCCGCCGTGCTGCTCCGGCTCAGCCGCCCCAAGGCGTCCTCTCCAGACGAGACATCCGGCTGAGCCACGTACATCCCGTATACCGAAAGGACCTGGTGCCTTGTCAGACACCGGCCCCGCCAACCCCGTGATCCCCGGTTTCCACCCCGACCCCAGCGTCTGCCGGGTCGGCGACGACTACTACCTCGCCTGCTCCAGCTTCGAGTACTTCCCCGGCGTACCCCTCTTCCACAGCCGTGACCTGGTGCACTGGACGCAGATCGGCAACGCCCTGGACCGGCCGAGCCAGCTGCGTCTGGCGGCCGACGTGCCGTCCTCCGCCGGGATCTACGCCCCCACCCTGCGCCACCACGACGGACGCTTCTGGCTGATCGTCACCAACGTGAGCGCAGGCGGCGGAAACCTGGTCGTCACCGCCACCGACCCCGCCGGGCCGTGGTCGGACCCCATCCGGCTTCCCGGCGTGCCCGGCATCGATCCCGACCTGGCCTGGGACGAGGACGGCACCTGTTGGTGCACCTTCGCCGGGGTGTCACAGGTCCGCATCGATCCGCACACCGGGGAAACGTACGGGACACCGCGGAAGTTGTGGTCCGGCGCGCCCGGCGACAAGGCTCCGGAGGCGCCGCACCTGTACCGGATAGGCGACTACTGGTACCTGCTCATCGCGGTGGGGGGAACCGAGCGCGGCCACGGCGTGGCGATCGCCCGCGGTCTCACGCCGAGCGGCCCGTTCGAGCCCTGCCCGGCCAACCCGATCCTCACCCACCGCAGCACCGACCACCCCGTGCAGAACACCGGGCACGCCGACCTGGTCCAGGCACCCGACGGCTCGTGGTGGATGGTGCTGCTCGGGGTACGGCCGGGCGGCGGCACGCCCGGCTGGCACGTGCTCGGCCGGGAGACCTTCCTGGCTCCGGTGACCTGGGTGGACGACTGGCCGGTCGTCGGCGAGGTCGCCCTGGACCTGCCGGAGCTTCCGTGGCCCCTTGCCCCCGGCCCCGTCGAGGAACCACGGGACGACTTCGACCTGAGCGAACTGCGGCCTTCGTGGATCTCCGTGCGGGACCGCCCGGCCGAACTCTGCACCACGAAGGAGCGCCCCGGATGGCTGACGCTCCGCGCGCGGGGCGTCGACCTGGACGAACCCGACGCCATCTTCGTCGGCCGGCGCCAGCAGCACCTGTCGTGCGGGGCCCGGACCCTGGTCGATCCCGCGGAGGGTACCGGCGGCCTGGCCGTACGGCTGGACGAGCGGCACCACTACGCCATCGAGGCGTCCGGCAGCGAAGTGCGGGTGATCGCGCGGGTCGGCTCGCTGCGCACGGTCGTGGCGGCACAGCCCGTACCCGACGGGCCGGTGGTCCTCGGCCTCACGATCACCGACCCCCCGCCGCCACACGACGCCCGTACCGGCCCCGATGCCGTCTCTCTCGGCGTCGAGCAGCCCGACGGCACCTTCACCGTGCTCGCGACCCTCGACGGCCGTTACCTGTCGACCGAGGTCGCCGGCGGCTTCACGGGCCGCGTCATCGGCATGTACGCCACGGTCGGCACCGTCCACTTCGACTGGTTCGACTACGAGCCCCTCAGACCCTGACCACCGAACCGACAACCCGACAACCCGACAACCGAGCGAAAGGAACGACAGGTGAAGGACATACGGCACCCCGCACGCCACCACAGCCGCGGCCCCGGGCGTCTGGCCGCCCTGCTGCTGACGCTGCTCGCCATCGTGGGCCTGACCAGCGGCACCACGATGGCGGCGGCCGATGACAGCCCGGCGCACCCGGGGCGGACCCAGGTCAGGGTTCCGGCCTCCGCCATGGACGCCGTGGCGGCCATGCAGCCCAGCTGGAACCTGGGCAACACCCTGGACGCCATCCCGGACGAGACGTCCTGGGGCAACCCCCCGGTCACCAAGCCCCTGTTCGACACCATCCGCGCGCAGGGCTTCCACAGCGTCCGCATCCCGGTCACCTGGACCGACCACCAGTCAGCCACCGCGCCCTACACCATCGACGCCACGTACATGAAGCGCGTCAAGCAGGTGGTCGACTGGGCGCTGGCCGACGGCCTTTACGTCGTGCTCAACGTCCACCACGACTCGTGGCAGTGGATCGCCGACATGGCCACCAACCACGACAAGGTGCTCGCCCGCTTCGACGCCTCCTGGTCGCAGATCGCCACCACGTTCCGGGACGAGCCGCGCACCCTGCTCTTCGAGAGCGTCAACGAGCCGCAGTTCAACAACGCCACGCCGGCGCAGAAGACCCAGTTCCTGAACGAGCTGAACACCTCCTTCCACAGGGTCGTCCGCGCCACGGGCGGCGGGAACACCAACCGCCTGCTCGCCCTGCCCACGCAGGGCTGCACGCCCGCGCAGGACCTCATGGACGACCTGTCCACCACGATCGGGGCACTGCACGACCGCAACCTGGTCGCCACCGTGCACTACTACAGCTGGTACCCGTTCAGCGTGAACGTCGCGGGCGGCACCCGGTACGACGCCTCCGCCCAGAAGGACCTGACCGACGCCTTCGCCCGGATGCACGACACGTTCGTCGCCAAGGGCATCCCCGTCTACCTCGGCGAGTACGGCACACTGAGCTGGCCCGACTACAACCATCCCGACCCCATCGAGCGGGGTGAGGGACTGAAGTACCTGGAGCAGCTCGGACACCAGGCGCGGGTCGCCGGGGTCACCACCGCCCTGTGGGACCCCTTCTCCTACCTGAATCGCTCCACCCTCAAGTGGCGTGACCCCGCCCTGTTCGCCTGGATCAAGTCGAGCTGGACCACCCGCTCGGGTACCGCCTCCCTCGACAAGGTCTTCGTGGCGAAGTCGGCCCCGATCACGGCCCAGTCCCTCACCCTGAACCCTAACGGCACCACCTTCCGGGGCCTGTGGCAGGGCAGCAGGAAGCTGGTCGCGGGACGGGACTACACCGTGTCCGGCGACCGGCTCACCCTCACGCCCACCGCGCTGACCCGGCTGACCGGCAATCGCGCGTACGGGGTGAACGCGACGCTCCAGGCCCGGTTCTCCCGCGGGCTGCCCTGGAACATCGACGTCATCACCTACGACACCCCGGTGCTGTCGAACACCACGGGCACGAGCGGCTCGTTCGCCCTTCCCACGCAGTACCGCGGTGACGTGCTGGCGACCATGGAGGCCGCGTACGCCGACGGCAGCAACGCCGGCCCGGCCGACTGGACCCCGTACCAGCAGTTCAACCAGTCCTTCTCGCCCGACTACGCGGGCGGCAGGATCACCCTGACCTCCGACTTCTTCAAGGCGGTGCACGACAACGCGCCGGTGACGCTGAAGTTCCACTTCTGGAGCGGCGCCATCGTCACGTACCACGTGACGAAGTCCGGAAGCTCGGTGACCGGCACGGCGTCCTGACCGACCGGCCCGCTGCCCTGGTTGCCCGCCCCGTGCCGGGTGACCAGGGCACATCCCGTGTCCCGACGCGACCTCACGCCTCCTTCGGCGGAGCCGTGCTCTCCCGGACGGTCAGGGTGGTCGCGATCTCCAGTCCCGCCGGCGGCACTTCCTCACCGCGGCCGAGCGCCAGGGCCAGTTCGGTGGCTGCTGTGGCCATTTCGGCCAGTGGCCGCGGTGTACCCGTGCTCGCGCGTGAGCTGGGTCTTCACCACCAGATCGGACGTCGTCGGCAGGGCGGCCTCCGCCAGAGCGGAGAAGTAACCAGACAGCCGGGCGCGACAGAAGGTGTGGTCGGGCCCGCTGATCACGGCGATGCGCCGGTGTCCCAGTTCGAGCAGCTGCCGCGTCGCGGCCTGTCCGCCTCGCCAGTTCGTGGCACCGACGAACGGAACGCCCCTGGCCTCCAGTTCCTCCCGCTCCGCCTCGGAGCGCTGCGCCACCGACAGCAACACCGGGGCCGCCGTCCGACCGTGTCGTCGATCCGGACCGAGACGCCCGCGGACTCCGCAATGTACGCGTTCGATGGGGGCAGTTCCACTCCAACCTCGTCCATACATCCCATGTCGCTATCCATCACGAGGGCAGCTTGTCGGTCAACTACCGCTGTTTGTCAACAACATGCGTCACGGGACTCGACAGAAGCGACACCAACGTCCGTTAATTCATCCAATGTCTTGGCAGACGACCGAACAGGAGGATCTACGTTGCCGGAATCCACGTCACGCAGAGCGGTACTCGCCGCCATGGCGGCCATGACGGTGGCCACCGCGGTCGGTTCCGTCACGGTGGCGGCACCCGCGTACGCCGCGCCCGACGCGCCCGACGCGCCTCTGCCGCTGCCTGCCCTGCGGATCCCGAGGACCGACATGGGGGTCGAGCAGCAGCCCGATTCCACGATCAAGTGGCTCCAGGACGCCAAGCTGGGCATGTTCATCCACTGGGGCGTGTACTCGGGCCCGGCCAAGGGCGAGTGGTGGATGCACAGCGCCCCGGTCACGCCGGCGGACTACCGGAAGTACGTCACCGACGCCACCGACGAGCAGTTCACCGCGGACGCCTACGACCCAGCGGCCTGGGCGCGGCTGGCCAAGGACTTCGGAGCGAGGTACGTGACACTGACCACGCGCCACCACGACGGTTTCGCGCTGTGGCCGCTGAACCACCCCAGCAGCTGGAACTCAGGGCAGGCACCGCTGGGCCGTGACTTCGTCAAGGACTACGTCGCGGCGGTACGGGCGGCGGGCCTGAAGGTGGGCCTGTACTACTCGCCGATCGACTGGCGCTATCCCGGCTACTACGACGTCCGCGGCACCCACTGCGCGCCCAACCCCTGGAACTACACGACCGATCCCGCGCACAAGGAGAACGCGCGGGTCATGAAGACCGAGGTGTACCAGTCGGTCAAGGAACTAGTCACCCGGTACGGCCCGATCGACGACCTGTGGTGGGACGGCGGCTGGGTGGCGGAGCAGGGCAGCGACGCGGACGGCGCGTTCTTCTGGGAGCCCGGCCGGTACCGCGACCCCGCCAACGAGTGGCCGGTGGACGCCATCTACGGCGAGACGGACGGCGACGGCAGGCCCCTCGGCCTGATGGGCATGGTGCGCAAGCACCAGCCCGGCATCGTCGCCACCTCACGCTCGGGCTGGACGGGCGACTACGCCAGCGACGAGGGCCCTTCCGTCCCGAGCGGGGCGATCCGCACCGGCCTCGTCGAGAAGGTGTTCACCGTCGACGGCACCTGGGGCTACAACTCCGGCGCCACTGTGATGAGTTACGGCACCGCCATGGACATCCTGGTCAACTGCTGGGTGCGGAACATGACCGCGATGGTCAACGTCGGCCCGGACCGGCACGGCACGGTGTCCGACGCCCAGGCCGGCCTGCTGCGGCGGATCGGCACCTTCATGGCGTCCTGCGGCCGGTCGGTCTACGGGACCCGTGGCGGCCCGTGGCACCCGGTCGACGGCCAGTACGGCTTCACCTGCAAGGACGACACGTTCTACGTGCACCTGCTGCCCGGATACAGCGGAACCTCGTTCACCACCCCGTCGCTCGGCGACGCAAGGATCGTGCGGGCCTTCGATGTGCGCACCGGTGCCGGCCTGGCGTACTCGGCCGACGGCGACGGCCGGGTGACGATCACCGGCATCGACCGCACCGCCCATCCCGAGGACAGCGTCGTCGGCGTCACGCTGGACCGGTCCGTGCAGCCGGCCGACATCGCCGTCGGCCGGACGGCGACGGCCGACAGTGAGGAGTCCTCGAAGGGCAACACCGCCGCGAGGGCAGTGGACGGTTCCACCTCGACCCGGTGGTGCGCGGCCGACGGCGGCACCGGCCACTGGCTCAAGGTCGACCTCGGCTCGCCCCGGTCGCTGACCGGCACCCGCATCGCCTGGGAACTGGACGGGACCAACTACCGCTACACGATTGAGGGTTCCGTCGACAACCGCAGGTGGAGCACGCTGGCCGACAACACGGCCACCACAAGCACCAGTCAGGTCCAGGTGGCCCTGTTCCGGACCCGGGCACGGTATGTGCGGGTCACGGTCACCGGGTTGCCTTCCGGGGCATGGGCCTCCATCCGCAACTTCGAGGTCTACGAGCGGCCCTTCTCCGCCGAGCTGGGATCGTAAGCACCGGCGAGCCGGCCCAGGGGGCTTCGGCCGCGACAGCCGGAGCCCCGATTCCCGGGAACACCATCAGGAGGTGACGAAGACCCGGACGTCCCAGGCGCCTAGCCTCACCGGCGTGCCGACGGCGATCACACTTCCGTCGAGGACGTCGGTCAGCTCACCGGGCGCACGGACGGCGGCTTCCTGCCAGCTCCAGTTGTGCACCACGTGTGCGCGTCGCCCGTCGGGGCAGGTGCCGGTCGTCACGGTCACGGACGCGGGCAGGGTGCCCCATCCGCTGCTGGGCGTGGGCACCAGCCACTCGGCCAGTGCCCGGGCCGTGCCGCGTCCGGGCACGGTACCGACGCAGGTGACACGGCCCGCGCCGTGGCGGCGGGTGGTGATCGCGGGCCAGCGGCCGAAGTGCGGGTGCTCGTACTCGGCGAGCACCTCGGCGTCGACCACCGTCAGTCCGTCCACCCAGTGCCTCGCGGTCCCGCCCTCGGGCAGTGCGAGCGGGCTTCCGGGCACGGCGCGGAGCGGCAGCTCGGCGGGCAGGTTGCCGACCTCGTCGTACCAGACTCCGGCCGCCGCCACGAGGCGTGCGGGGGCCTGCTCGTGCCGCGCCCGGGCCTCGTGGTCGGCGTAGCCGGTACGGGGGCCGAGGACCAGGTGGCCACCGGCGTGCGCGTACTGCGCGAGCCAGTCCAGGGTCGCGTCGTCGGCGATGTACAGCCCGGGGACGACCAGCACGGGGTGAGCGCGTGCGGCCTGGTCGGGTGCCATGCCGCCGCTCCCCCGGCCTTCGGCCAGGGGTACCCTCACGCCACGGGAGCCGTGCAGCTGGCGGGCGTGGAAGATGCGCACCTGGCGGCCGGCGTCGAACGCACCCCGGTAGAAGGGGTCGAAGATGCGCTGGTACGCGGCGGGGTCCGGGCCGCCGTCGGCAGTCGCGAGCGGCGGGTACTTCTGCATCAGCCATTTGGTCGGCATCGAGTAGACCATGGCGATGTCGGCATCCGGCTCGATGCCGGCGACCAGCGCCCCGGCGGCGTCGAACTCCGCGCCGAGCCGGGTGAGTTCGCCGTACACACGCCCCGGACGGCCGCTGTGCGGCAGGATTCCGCCCCAGTGGGTCTCCGCGCCGAAGTGCAGCGTGTGCCAGTGCCAGTACTCGACCATCCGCGCCCCGCGTGCGACCAGCGCCCAGGCCGCCTGCCGCCACTGGCCGTCGTAGGCGGGCTTGTTGTCCCAAGGGGCGCCGATGGCCTGGGCGTTGGTCTCGGTGACGAGGAACGGGGCCTGGCGGGAGGAGAACATCCGGTCTCCGCTCTGGAACAGCGCCCAGACACCTCTGGTCTTCCACTGCTGCTCGTGGTCGTCGGGTGTCCGGTCGGGCAGGGCGAGACCGTCCTGCATGTCGTAGTACGGGTTGCCCGCCGTGACGTCCAGGCTGTCGGTCAGCTCGTCGTCCTCCATGGCGGGGTGGCCGTAGGAGATACAGGTGGTGACGAACTGGTCGTCGCGCGCGTAGGCGCGCACGATGTCGGCCTGCCAGGCGACGAACTCGGTCGTCTGCCGCGCCTGGAACGCCCGCCAGGCGAGGTCGTACTGCGGCTGCGCGTTGCCGTCCGGTGTCCACAGGTCGGCCCAGGTCGAGAGCCGGTGCGACCAGTAGACCAGCCCCCATTCGCGGTTCAGGGTCTCCACGTCCCCGTACCGGGCGCGCAGGTGGTCCACGAACCGCTGGAAGACACCGTGGTTGTGCGGCAGCCGCAGGCCCGGCTCGTTGTCCACCTGGAAGCCGATGACCGCCGGGTGGGCGGCGTACCGGGTGAGTATCTCGCGCGTGACGCGCTCCGCGTGGAACCGGAAGGCGGGGTGGGTGAAGTCCACCTCCTGGCGGGCGCCCCAGCCGATGCGCTGCCCGGTGGCCCGCTCGGCGGCGATCTCCGGGTACTGCCGGGACAACCACGGCGGCACGGCGTAGGTCGGCGTGCCGAGGACGACCGAGATTCCGCGTTCGTGGGCACCGTCGAGAACCGGCCGCAGCCAGTCGAGGGCGAACGTCCCGTTCTCCGGCTCCCAGGTCGACCAGACCGACTCACCGACCCGGATGACGGTGAACTTCGCCTCGGCCATCAGATCCAGGTCGGCCCTGAGCCGCTCATGGGGCTGGTACTCGTGGTAGTAGGCGGCGCCGAACAGGACGCGGGCGGGCAGGACGGGCATGAACAGCCTCCGTTGGTCGAAGCGCTTCGACTGCAAAGCGCAGGCCAGTGGAGTCGACACTATTGACGGGTTTTCCTGTATTGCAAGGCCTTGCCGAACGAAGTGGCCCCGGGATTCGGAGAGTTGACATGTCCTTTTGTGCATGGCAGCGTCGATGCGCTTCACCAACCCGTCGCAGCCCGGTACCGTCCCGTCAGGAGGACCACCATGTCTCTGTCCGATCAAAGCTCGGACGAACTCCTCTCCTACCGGCCGGAGGTGTCCGTACCGGAGGACTTCGACGCCTTCTGGCAACAGACCCTGGCCGAAGCACGCGCCCGAGGCGGAGCGGTGAAGGCCGAGCGGGTCACCGAGCGGTATCTGCTGAGCACCGTCGACGTGGACGACGTCCGCTTCCCCGGCTGGAACGGCGAACCGGTGGCCGCCTGGCTGCTGCGCCCGCGCGGCGCGGAAGGGCCGCTGCCGGTCGTCGTCACCTTCCTGGGCTACTGCGCCGGCCGGGGGCTGCCCACCGACCACCTGCTGTGGTCCGCGGCCGGTTACGCCCAACTCGTCGTCGACAGCCGTGGCCAGGGCCACGACACCCCGGACCGCACCCAGGGCGACGGCACACAGTGGGTCGAAGGCTTCATGACCCGCGGCATCGACTCACCCGGCAACCACTACTACCGCCGCCTCATGACGGACTGTGTGCGCGCCGTGGACGCGATCGCCGAACTGCCCGGGCTGGATGCCGGGCGGGTCGTCGTCGCGGGCGGGAGCCAGGGCGGCGGCCTGGCCCTCGCAGTCGGCGGACTCGTCCCGGACCGGGTGGCGGCGGTGCTCGCCGACGTCCCGTTCCTGTGCCACTTCCGCCACGCGGCGCGGACCAGCGGGGACGGCCCGTACCTGGAACTCGCCAAATACCTGCGCTGGCACAGTCCGCACCGCGCCGAGGCGACCTTCGCCACGCTCGACTACTTCGACGGTGTCCACTTCGCCCTGCGTGCGACGGCCCCGGCGCTGTTCAGCGTCGGCCTCATGGACCCGACATGCCCGCCTCCCACCGTCTACGCCGCCTTCAACCACTACGCGGGGACGGACCGGACCATGACCGCCTGGCCCTTCGCCGACCACGGCGGCGGATTCGGCTTCAACACCGCGGAGCAGCTGAAGTGGCTGCGCGAACGCGGGCTGGCTCCGCAGCAGTAGGGGAAGGGGGCCGGAAGTCCGTGTTGAACTGCTGGTAGGGGCTCCATGTGGTGGGGCCGGCGGGGGTGCCGTCGGGGTACGTGGCCTGCACCGTGGCCAGCACATCGCCGCTGAACCGGGTCGGGATCCAGAAGGAGCTGCTCGTCCCCGTGGTGGCCGACAGCACGGGCGGGCGGGACGCGATCACGCTGGTTGAGTGCGGCCGCCTTCAGGTCAGGCGGTTGCCGGACAGGGTGTAGTCCCGGCCCTTCACCAGGTCTGTGCCGCCCTGGCGAAGTCCGCGGAAGGCGGCGCCGTTCGGGCTCCGGGGACGAAGACCATGTCACACCACGCACCAGTCGATCGCTGACATGGAGCGGCTCAGGCAGCAGGCTGACGGTGTGTCACGAGACGAGGACGTCGTCGCGGCCTACGCCCGTCTGATGGAGCACCCCGACGATGCCGTGCGGGAGAAGACCACGACCGACTGGTGTGCCTGGGAGGACGCGGTCCTGTCCGGTGAGACGGGCGGCGCCTTCAGCCCCTACGGCGGCCGTCCGGAAGAAGGCGTGCTGCTGCGCAAGGCCGGCCGGTTGGCCGGTATCCCGGGAGTCCTGGTCCACGGCCGTCAGGACATGGGCAACTCCCTCGACACCGCGTGGCGGCTCCATCGTGCCTGGCCCGGCCCCGAGTCGGTCGTCGTCGAGGGCGCGGAGCATCTGGGCAGCGCGACGACACGCGACCATGTGCTCCAGGCCCTCGACCGGTTCGCGGCCGTGAACCGACTCCGGAAGCGGACTCGTTCCAGCCGTCAGAACTTGCCGGACAGTCGCCAGATCTGGTTCTTCTTGGTGCTGAGGGCGCCGGCCGGGTCACACGTCCACTGGTGGATGAGGGCCCCCGGAGCGGTGGAGACGTCGCTGACGTCGACGCACTTGCCGCTGTGGACCGCGACGAGTTGGTAGTCCTTGTTGTTACCGAGTGCGGTGACGGGGTTGAGGGTGAACTGCTGGTTGGCCGCGCCGCTGCAGGTGTACTGGATGACGGCGGCGCCGTCGGCGCTGGACGCCCCTGAGACGTCGAGGCACTTGCCGCTCAGCTCGTTGAACACGGTGTAGGTGTTGGTCTTGCCGCTCACCGGCTTGAGGTCGAGCATCTGCTGGTAGCCGCCCTCGCAGTGGTACTGCTGGTACTGGGTGCCGTTGGCGGTGCTCAGGTTGGTGTCGTCCAGGCACTGGCCGCTGTTCTCGCTGACGGCGACCGTCGAGACGGTGGTGTTGGACGGCGGGAGCAGGGTGACGGTGTAGCCGTCCTTGGCGTTGCTCCAGGGGATGCTCACCGAGGCCGCGTTGTCGCTGACGCTCAGGGTGGTGTCGGAGATCGTCTCGGGCCCGGTCACCGCGGCGCCGCCGTTGTAGGGGACGCGCTGGACGACCGCACGGACCTTGCCGCTCTCTACCACCGAAGTCGTGTTGAGACCGGTGAGGTTGACGGTGAGATTGCCGGTGTTGCCGTTGCTGCCGAGCAGGATCTTGGCGTTCTTGGCGGTGTTGTCCTTGGTGGCGAGGCCGTCGGTGTTGGTGCCCGGAGTGAGGTTGACGATGTTGCCGGTCTGCGAGCCGTAGTAGCGGTACATGAACCACTCGCCCAGCGGCAGGTACTGGCCGGAGCTGTTCTTGGTGAGCAGGTTGGCCTCGTCGTCGTGCAGGTTCGTACCGGAGGCCCAGTTGCCGCGCAGGCCGTCGGCGCCGGCCCGCTCCAGACGGCCGATGAACCAGGCGCCACCGCCGGGGTTCTGCTGGGAGAGCGCCGCGTACTCGTTGATCTGGTACGGGCGGGTGTTGGTCAGGCCTGCCGCGGCGAGGGTGGAGTTGGCGCCGACGACGCCCGGGACGGGGTCCGCGGGTTCGTCGTGCCAGCTGTAGATGTCGGGGGCGACGTTGTGGGCCTTGACGTAGTTGAGGTAGGTGGTCCACCAGGTGTTGGAGGAGGTCGGCTGGCCCGCCATGCTGGGGCCGACGATGAGCTGGCCCGGGAAGGCCGCCCGCACCCGGGCGTAGAAGCGCGACCACATCTGCAGGTACTGGCTCTGCGAGGGGGCCCAGAAGCCCCTGCCGTCGGGCTCGTTCCACAGGTCCCACTCGACGGTCATGTGGTTGGCCTTGACGTCGTTGATGAGCTGCGTGACGAAGTTGTCGAACTTCGTCCAGTCACCGTTGTCGCCGGGCCAGTCCTGGCTGGTGGTGCCGTCCGCGCCCCACAGGTCGTGCGGCAGCAGCACGAAGGTGCCGCCGAGGGCCGCGGTGCGCTTGTACTGGGCGAGCGTGGCGTTCCAGCGGGTCTGGTAGTCCGCGAGGCTCGTGCCGTAGCCTCCCCTGTTGAGCTGGGCGCCGCCGGCCCGCATGAAGTGCCACTTGATGTCCTTGAAGAAGTGGTCCTGCGGCAGTGACCCGTCCGGGGTCATCCCGTAGATCATGCCGGAGGCGCGGTAGGTGGGCGCGCCTCCGGCTGTCGCGAAGTCCACCGTGACGCCGGTGTCGGCGGCCTGTGACGGGGCTGCGGGCACCAGCGTCGCGGCCAGGGCGGTCAGCAGGACGGCGACGGAGGGGACCGTTCGGCGTCCGGTGCGGGTGGTGGGGCTGGGGTGTATCCGGAGCGATTTCATGATGCGGCTCCCACATGAGTGTGGCGACCCCCGGACGGTCCGGGGGCCTTGGGGGAGGCAGCCGGTCAGTGGCTGTCTCGGTGTGCGTGTGCTTCGGCCAGCAGGAGATAGCTGCTGGCGGTCCAGGTGTAGGCGCGGTCG
Source organism: Streptomyces sp. HUAS MG56 (assembly GCF_058673395.1). Classification (NCBI taxonomy): domain Bacteria; kingdom Bacillati; phylum Actinomycetota; class Actinomycetes; order Kitasatosporales; family Streptomycetaceae; genus Streptomyces; species Streptomyces sp. HUAS MG56. Next base: position 420,327 of record NZ_CM178722.1, read on the forward strand.
CGCAGGCCCGTGCCGGTGAGGGCGTCGAAGTTCTCGGCGAAGCCGTGGGTCTCGCACAGGGCACGGAAGCGTGCGCTGATGTCGTCCGCCAGCCGGTGGTGGCCCGCGCGGCGCAGACCGTCCTCGACGAGGACGGTGGCGGGGGCCCAGATCGGGCCGCGCCAGTAGCCGTCGGCGAGGTAGTGCGGTGAGGTGGTCAGTTCGGTGGCGAGGCCGTACGGGGTCAGATGGGCCTTGATGTGGTCGGCGAGCGTGCCGGCGACCTCGCCGGGCAGGTGCTCGCCCAGCACGATGGGCATCAGGTCGAGGAGGCTTGAACTGCTCCAGGTGTCCCCGCCGGCGACGCCTTGGGCGACGAATCTGTCCCCGCTCCAGAGCTGCTCCAGCAGTGCCGTCTGGGTCTCCTCGGCCGCCCGCGTCCACCGGCGAGCCTCGTCGTTCCTGCCCAACTCCACTGCCAACTGTGCGAGTTCGTGTAGCTGGAGGACGAGGAAGGCAGCCAGGTCCGCGGTGACGACCACCCGCTCGGGGTCGAAGGTCGTGGCGTTGTCCCAGCCGCTGTCGTTGCCGTGCTGGTAGTGGGCCAGTTCGGCGCCGGGGGCCCGTCGTGCGGTGAGCCAGAAGTCGGTCCAGCGCTCCAACCGGCCGTACACCTCTGCCAGCTCGGTCTCGCCGGGAGGTGTCGGCAGACGGCGGCGCAGGTGGCCGAAGGCCCAGCCGTGGATGGGTGGCTTGACGAAGTTGTAGAGCACCTCGGAGTGGGTGACCGAGTCGGGCAGGGCGCCGCTGTCGTCCTGGTGGTCGAAGGGCAGGGCGAACTGGTCCAGGGCCAGTTCGGGACAACCGGGCGCCAGGGCAAGGGCGTTGAAGCAGTGGTCCCAGCTCCAGACCTTGTCCATCCAGTGCTTGGACATCAGCACGGCGGGTCGGGTGACCAGACCGGTCGGTCGTACGGTCGCCGACCAGACGACGTAGGCGGCCAGCTCGGCGGCCGGGGTGGCGGACGAGCGCCAGGGGGCCACGGCCTCGACGAAGTCCCTGAACCCTCTCTTCGCGGCCTCCACGATCTCGCCGAAGGGCGCCGAGGACGCGTAGGGCGGACGAGAGGTGCCGAGTTCCTCGATCGCCAACTCCCAGGTCCCGTCCGCCGCGGCGGTGACGGCGAGTCCGCGGTCGCCGCTGCCCAGGGCCTGGGTTCCGGTGGGGTCGGCGAGGGCGCCGGACAGCACGGTGACGCGGTACCGGCGTCCGGTCTCGTACGAGGTGAACACGTGCCCGTTCGCTGCCGGGTCGTGGAAGAAGTACGTTCCGCTGAACGGGGTCAGGGTCTGCGTGGCGGCGAAGACGCCGATGCCCAGGCCGCTCCCCCGCAGCCGCACGGTGTCCGGCGACTCGTAGGCGAGGTCGACGTGCCCGCCCTCGCCGGTCCAGCTGAGCAGGCCCGGTGTCGCCTCGACGCGGGCCTCGGCCCGCTCACCCGTCGCCGGGTCAAGCGGGACCAGGCGCAGGACGCCGTGCATGCCGTTCTGGTGCGAGACGAGGTGGAGGTCCTCGGCGTACGTCTTCTCCGCCACCACGGGCGAGATGTCGAACCAGGAGCCGTACGTGCTGAACGGTATGTCGTGGACGGAGAAGGCCGGGCCGGTCGGGGCGGCGGTCATGTGGTGTGACTCGTTTCTCGGGCAGGGGGAACCGGCCGACTGGCGTGCAGCCGGAGCGGTCGTGACGGGAGGGAGGGGCTCAGTCCTTGACGGCGCCGGCGGTCACGCCGGCGGCGACGTAGCGCTGGGCGAGGACGAGGATCACGGCGGTCGGCAGCGAGGCCACGACGGCGGTCGCCATGATGGCGTTCCACTGCTGGTTGTTGTTGCCGATGTAGTGGTAGATGCCGAGCGTGATCGGCTCGTGGGCGCCGCCGCCCGCGAGGGTGCTGGCGAAGACGAAGTCGGACCAGGACCACAGGAAGGCGAACAAGGAGACCGTGACGACGGCGTTGCGGCTCATCGGCAGCACCACGGCCCAGAAGGTCCGCAGGGCCCTTGCGCCGTCCATCTGCGCGGCCTGGATCAGCTCGCCGGGGATACCGGACATGAACGCCGTGAAGATCAGGACGCCGAAGGGGACGGCCAGGGTGGAGTCGGCGACGATGAGGCCGGGGACGGACTGGAGCAGGCCGAGCTGGAGGTAGATGGCGTAGAAGCCCATCGCCATGATGATGCCGGGGATCATCTGGGCGGCCAGCAGCACGAAGCTCAGGATGCCGCCGCCGCGCGGGCGCAGCTTGGCCAGAGCGTAGCCGGCGGGCGCGGACAGGGCGACGGTCAGGACGACGGTGCCCAGGCCGATGACGAGGCTGGTGCCGAGGTAGGGCAACTGCTCGTCGAGGACGGTGCGGTAGCCGGACAGGGTGGCGTGCACGGGGAGCAGATCGGGTGGGCTCTTGCGCATGTCCTGGTCGCGGGTCAAGGACACGTTCAGCATCCAGTACACCGGGACGAGCATGATCGCGGTCAGCAGAACGCCGACGGTCGTCTTCCACCACGTTCGGCTGGTGCTCCGGTTCATGACAGCGCCTGCTTCCGCTGGACCCGGACGTAGACCAGGCCGAAGACGAGGGCGGCGACCACGAGCAGGTTGCCGACGGCCGCTCCCGGGCCGAAGGCGGGCAGGAGGTTGCCGAAACCGAGCTGGTAGGACCAGGTGGCGAAGGTGGTGGACGAGTCCGCGGGGCCGCCCTTGGTCATGATCCAGATGATGTCGAAGACCTTGAGCGTGTAGACCAGCCCGAGCAGCAGGGTGATCGCGGACACCGGGCGCAGCAGCGGGAAGGTGACGCGCCAGAAACGCTGCCAGGCGTTCGCCCCGTCGAGGGCGGCGGCCTCGTACAGGTTCGCGGGGATGGACTGCAGGCCGCTGTAGAGCACGACCAGGTTGAACGGGACGCCGATCCAGATGTTCGCGATGATCACCGAGGTCAGCGACCAGGACGGTGAGGTCAGCCAGTTCACCGGCGCGATGCCGACGGCGCTCGCCAGGGCGTTGACGACGCCGGAGTCGCTGTTGAGCATCCACGACCAGGTGGAGGCCGACACGATGAGCGGCAGCAGCCAGGGCACCAGGAACAGGGCGCGCAGGGTGGCCGACAGCCGGAAGTGCTGGTTGAAGAAGACCGCGAGGGCCAGGCCGATGGCGTACTGGAAGACCAGGCACACGGCGGTGAAGACGGCCGTGTGGAGCAGGGCCGGGGCGAAGGTCGGGTCGTCGAAGACGGTCTGGTAGTTCCTCAGGCCCGTGAAGGGCGCGTTGCCCTGTACGAAGGAGCGGACGGTGTAGTGGCGCAGACTGAGGTCGAGGTTGCGGTAGAGCGGATAGGCGTAGAAGAGGGCGAGGTAGACGGTCACCGGGGCGAGGAATCCCCAGGCGGCCCACTGCTGGGAGGTCGGACGGCGGCGTGTCCTGGTGCGGGCCGGGGGCGGGGCGGCGGTGGCCGCCCCGTCCCGGACGCGCGTGGCCCGGTGGTCCGGCGGATGGGTGGTCTGTTTCATCGGTCCCACCTCACTTGACCGCGTCCTGCGCCGAAGTGAGCGCGTCCTTGGGCGACTTGGAGCCGCTGAGGGCGGACTGGACGGCCTTCCACATCTGCTCGGAGATCTTGGGGTACTTGGTGCCCAGGCCGTCACTCGTGCGCCCCTTGGCCGACTTGACCGCGTCGACCCATGGCTTCAGCGCGGCGTTCGCCGCCACCTGCTTGTTCTGGACCTCGCTGGTGGGGGCCACGTAGGACAGGGCGGTGTCGGTGTCGTAGACATTGCCGTTGCTGGTCAGGCAGGTGGTGAGCTTCCGGGAGGTGGTGTAGCGGGCGGTGTCGTCCTGGACCGGGATGGTGACGAACTCGCCGCCGGTCGGGGCCGCCGCGTTGCCCCCCGCGGCGGCGGGGATGGGCAGCACCCCGTAATCGAGCCCGGCCTTCCCCGCATTGGCGAGCTGCCAGGTGCCGTTCTCCGCGAAGGCGTAGTCGCCGCCGGCGAACTCCTGCCAGCTGGTGGTCTGGGTGTTGTTGAGCACCGAGTTGGGGGCGTAGCCCTGCTTCAACCAGTCCGTCCACAGCGACAGGGCGGACACGGCCTGCGCGGAGTCGAGCCCGGTCAGCTTTGCGCCCGCGCCCCAGAACCATGGCAGGAACTGGAAACTGCCCTCCTCCGTGCCGATCGCCGAGAACGTGACGCCCTTCTTGCCCGCCTTCTTGACCTTCGCCAGCGCCGCCGTCAGCGACGTCCAGTCCTTGACCGAGGCGATGTCCACCCCGGTCTCCTTCAGCACCTTCTTGTTGTAGTAGAGGGCCAGGGTGTTGGCGCCGATCGGCGTGCCGTACGTCTTGCCGCCCGACTGGCCGGCCGCGAGCAGGTTGGGGTCCACCTTCGAGGTGTCCAGCCTGGTGTCCTCGGTCGTGGTGAGCACGCCCGCCTCGGCCAGGGTCGACACCACCGGGTTGTCCACGATGAGGACGTCCGGCGAGTTGCCCTGCTGCGCCGCCAGCAGCGTCTTGTTGCCCAGGTCGCTGGTGTCGAAGGCGGTCCGCTTGATCTTCACCCCGGCCTCGGTGCCGCACCGGTCCAGCAGCTTCGCCCAGGCCGAGCCCTTGTCGAACTGGGGGTACGGGTCCCAGACGGTGTACGTGCCGCTGCCGGCACCCTTGGCGTCCGTGCTGCCCGAACCGGAGGAACAGGCGGTGGCGCTGACGGCCACGGCCAGGGCGGTCAGGGCCGCGGCGGTCAGACGACGCTGTCTGGAGGAGTGGTTCATTACGAGTCCTTTGTTCTGGGCATGACAGAAACAGGGCCAGGGGTGACAGGAGAGACGGGCACGGCGAACTGCACCGTTGAGCGGTTCGAGCGCCCGATGGTGTGACGAGGGCTGAAAGGGGGTTGCGTGGGGGTGCGGTCAGGGCGTCGTGCCGGACACCGCGTCCGCGGCGGGCGTGACTCCCGCGGGCCCGGTGCTGGCTCGCAGAGAGATCGGCGGCGTGAGGAGATGGTGCCGGGGCGGTGCGCCGGGACGGTCGAGCCGCTCCACCAGCAGGTCGACGGCGTGCCGGCCCATCTCCGCCGCCGGTACGTCCGCCGCCGTGAGCTGCGGGGTCACCGTCTCCGCCCACCGGCCGGCCACCACCCCGGTGACGGAGAAGTCGCGCGGCACATGGCGGCCGGCCTGGGCGAGCCCCCGGTAGAGGCCGCCCAGAGCGGCCTCGTTCAGCGTGACCAGGGCTGTGGTGGCCGGGTCGTCGCGCAGGATCTGCTCCACGCATGCCTGGCCCGACGCGGCGTCGTCCCCACAGCAGTACGTCCGCACCGTCAGCCCGCGCTCGGCCGCGGCCTTGGTGAAGCCGTCCAGGCCGCGGTGCGCGGACTCGTACCCGGCCCGCAGCAGCTGCTCGGGACGGTTGACGAAGGCGACCCGGCGATGGCCGAGATCCGCCAGGTGGTGCACGCACGCCGCCGCCAGCGCGGTGTGGTCCAGGCTCACCCACCAGCCGTCCTCCGGGTGGGCGGTGCGGCCGATGGCGACGGAGGGGAAGTCCAGCGCGGCCAGGTGATCGACCCGGTCGTCCTCCAGCCTGATCTCCATCAGGATCGCGCCGTCGACCCGCCGCTCGCCCAGCAGCCGCTGGAAGGAGCGGTCGCTGTCCACACCGCTCGGGGACAGAAGCACGTCGTAGTCGTAGGCCGCGGCGGCCTCCACCACACTGCCGATGAAATCCAGCTGCATCCCCGTGTAGTGGTTCCCGGCCGGCGGGAAGACCAGACCGATCGTGCTGGTCCGGCCGTTGGCCAGCGCGCGGGCGCTGGCGCTGGGCCGGTAGCCCAGCTCGTCGACGACCTGCTGGATCTTCCGGCGGGTCTCCTCCGACACCGGGCGCTTGCCGCTCAGCGCGTACGACACGGTGCTCCGCGAGACACCGGCCCGCTTGGCGATCTCACCGATGTTCACGGGAACTCCTTGCTCGAACCGGTTCGCTGCTCCGGGAGGAACATAGCGCCGGGCGCCTGGGGTGGGAACGGTGAAGAGGCGAATTCCGCATTGTCGAACCGGTTCGCATGAAGTGAAGGTAGGAATCGCACGTAGGGCCTGTCAACACCCTCGACACAATCCGGTAATCCCGGGCCGGAGTCGGATCCGGAGCCGGTAGATCGCGTCGAGGGGATTGCTGGCCAGGTCGCCCGGTGCTAGCTTCGCCGAACCGGTTCGACAAGGTGTGGCGTAGATGATCTGACGGTTCGACGTATACCGGTATTGAAGGATTGAGGACGCGATCCATGCATTCCGCTGACGGATCCGCCCGGTGCCGCGCGCCGGGCGCCGCGACACCGACTCCCGGCGCGGGCCTGCCGGCCGCCCCGGCCGTCCCCGCAAAGGCGGCCGAGGCGCCCCAGCCCGCCGCCCACTACACCTTCGACCAGGGCGACCTCGCCTCCGGCGAGATCGCCGACAGTTCCGGCAACGGCCTCACGGCGACCCTGGTCAACGCCTCCACAGCCCGGTCCGTCGCGGGCACGGACGGTGGCAAGGCGCTGGCCCTGCCCGGCGGAGCACCCACCTCCGACGGCGCGTACGTGCTGCTGCCTCCCGAAATCCTGGACAGCGCGAGCGACTTGACGGTCTCCGTCCGTGTGAAGTGGGGCGGTGACAAGTCGCCCTGGCAGCGGATCTTCGACCTGGGCACCGACACCACCCGTTACCTGTTCACGACGCCGTACGACGGCAGTGTGCTGCGCACCGCGGTGACCACAAGTGGAGGGGGCGCGGAGGCGCAGGTCTGCGGTCACGCGCCGCTCCCTGCCGACGGTTGGCGGACGCTCACCGTCACCCTCGACACCGCCGCCCGGCGGATCACCACCTACCTCGACGGTGTGGCGGTCTCCTCCGCCGAGACGACCGTCAAGGCCAAGGACCTGCTGGGCAGTTCGGCCACGACCGCCGGCTGCATCGGCAGGTCCTTCCACCAGGACCCCCTGTTCCAGGGCGCGATCGACGACTTCACCGTGTGGCACGCGGCGCTCAGCCCCGAGCAGGTCGCCGGCATGGTCGGCAACGTGCCGACCCTCCAGCAGCTCTCGCAGGTGTCCTTCGACGCCCGTACGACGACCGGGACGGCCCCGTCGCTCCCCGCCGCGATCCACTCCTCCTTCTCCGACGGCTACGACCGCGACACACCGATCACCTGGGACGCCGTTCCGCCCGGGAAGTACGCCCGCCCCGGCAGGTTCACCGTTGCCGGAACGGCGGCCGGGCGCGCCGTGCAGGCGACCGTCACCGTGGTCCGCGAGGGCGAACTGACCGTCGGCCTGCACTCGGACACCGGCGCGTTCCACGGCGGCGCCTCCGGCGCCCTCTACGGCGTGTACGGGCCGGGCGTCCCCACCAACAACCTCATCGAGGGCATGGGCCTGCGTACGGTCTCGACGAAGGCGCAGGACGGCCCGCAGCACCCCGGTGCCGACGCGCTGGAGGTGGTGAAACCGCTGGCCGACTCCACCGACGGCGACGTGTACACCTACATGACCGACATCCACCGCGGCTTCCCGTACGAGTGGCCGGGCGCCACCCCGCAGGAAAAGCTCAACCTCTACAGGGAGAAGCTGGCCCAGCAGGTCGACCAGGTTCTGCGGCTGCCGGAGCCGTACCAGGACAACATCGTCTTCGTGCCGTTCAACGAGCCCGAGGGCAACATGTTCGGCACCGGTGAGTGGAGCTACGACAAGGTCAGCTGGCTCGCCGACGCGGATGCCTACTTCGCAGCATGGGACGACGTCCACAAGCTCATCAAGGGGAGGATGCCCGGCGCCCGCATCGCCGGGCCCAACACCAGCGTCCTGTACGACCAGGTGAAGGGCTTCCTCACGCATGCCCTGGCGTCGGGCACCCTCCCGGACGTGATCACCTGGCACGAGCTGAGCCACCCGGAGGCGGTGCGCCGGAGCGTCGCCACGTACCGGGCGTGGGAGAGGGAACTGTTCAAGGGCACCGCCAAGGAGGGAACCCGGCTCCCGGTCAACATCAACGAGTACGCCTTCAACTACCACACCTCCGTCCCCGGCCAGATGATCCAGTGGATGTCCGCGATCGAGGAATCCAAGGTGGATGCCGACATCGCGTACTGGAACGTCGACGGCAACCTCTCCGACTCCGCGGTGCAGTCGAACCGGGGGAACGGCCAGTGGTGGCTGCTGCACTCGTACGCCTCGATGAGCGGACACACGGTCGAGGTGACCCCTCCGTTCCCGGGCGAGAACTACACCATGCAGGGTGTCGCCACGCTGGACGAGACGAAGCGACAGGCCCGGCTGATCTTCGGCGGCTCCACCGGCAAGGGCCACATCACGTTCGCGGGCGTCCCGGACAAGGTCTTCGGGGACCGCGTGCACGCCTGGGTGAGGGAGATCGAGTGGAGCGGCCAGATCGGCGACAACTCCGGCCCGAAGCTGCTCACGGAGACGAACCTGCGGGTCGGTGACGACGGCACGGTCCTCGTCGAGTTCGGCGACGGCGGGCTGCCGGCGCTGAAGGAGTCCTCGGCGTACGAGATCGTCCTCAGCCCCACCGGGAAGGCGAAGAGCACGCAGTCACCGCCCGTGCGATGGGAGGGGTCGTACGCGGCGCAGGACGCCGCCCACACCGGGTCCGGCTACTCGAAGAACGGCCCGGAGGGATCGCCGCGCGACGTGTCGAAGTTCTACACCTCCGGCGGCTACGACGTGGGCGGCCTGCGCACCGGCTCGGACCTCACGCTCGACTTCACGGTGGACGTACCCGAGGACGGCACCTACGACCTCAGCGTCTTCGCCAACTCCCTCAACACCTGCGACGAGGTGCAGGAGCAGGGCCCCACCAACGTCTTCCTGCGGGTGGACGGCAAGGCTGACAGCGAGCAGGAGCTTCACCTGCCGCTCGGCTACAAGTGGGTGGTGTGGGACCACACCGGCACCAAGGTCCACCTCGCCAAGGGCGAGCACGTCCTGACACTCGCTGCGAAGAGCGCGGACGGCACCCGCGCCACCAAGGGCGACGCCGTCGTCGACCGCCTCACCCTGTCATTGCCCGAGCCTTCGGCCGCCACGCAGGTGTACGAGGGCGAACTGGCCTGGCTGGGCGGCGGCGCGCAACCCGTCTACGGCCTGGCGGAACACACCACGCTCCCCGCCACCGGCTCGGGCGCGGCCCGGCTCCCGAAGAAGGCAACCGCCACGTTCTGGGTCTACTCACCCGCCGACCGCGAGGCCACGCTGAAGGTCGACACCCTGGGCGGCTCGGGCGCCCGGGTCGCCGTCAACGGTCACGATGTCCTGCGTCTGGACAAGGCCGGCGACAGCGTGGCGGTCTCCCTGTCCGGTGGCCTCAACAAGGTGACGGTGACAGGAGGTTCGGCCACCACCCTCGTGGACCGCCTCACGGTCACACCCACCGAGGGCACCCTCAAAGCACGTACGTACACGGCTCAGGACGCCGAGCTCACCGGCTCGGCCACGCTCACCCCGCTCCCGCCGGCCACCGACGGCACGGCGATCACCGGCATCGGCGGCGACCCGGGCAACGGCAACACGGCGACGTTCACCATCGCCGCGGACCGGGCCGGCCTGCACGCACTGCGCATCCGCTACTCCAACCCCGAGCAGTCCGAAGCCACCCACTACAACCCGGACCCACTCGCCCGCCACGCCGACCTCACCGTCAACGGCGGTGACAGGCAGCGCGTGAGCTTCCCGCACAGCTTCCATCAGAACAACTTCTGGGAGCTGACCGTCCCGGTGAATCTCAAGAAGGGACAGAACACGATCACCTTCCGCTCCGAGGAACTCCCGAACTTCGACGGGACCACCTACGCCTCCGACACCTTCCCCGGCGTCCTGCTCCGCTCCCGTTACGCACCGCTGATCGACCGGATCACCGTCGCCCCGTTCGCGCGACAGGTGCGATGAGGTGATCACCACCGGCGACACTGTGACAAGCAGGGAGCGCGGGCAGGCCAGGAGAGGGCCGGTGTTTCGCGCGCCCTCGATGGGGTCAGCCTCCCGATCGGATCAGTCGGACCGCGTCAAGCAGGGTCTTGTGGGCGGCCGTCGAGTCGTCCAGGTAGCCGGCTGCCATCGCGCCGTCGTAGAGCATCAGCAGCGCACCGGCGGCCGACTTGGGATCGGTGTGGCCGAGCCGGGTGAGCAGGTCCTGGAAGAGGGTGCGGATCCAGTCCCGGTGAGCCGTCACCAGGCCGCGGGCCGGGTGGGTGGCGTCCGGGTACCCGGCGGTCGGCCTCGCGGTCGGCGTCAGGCCGACCACGGCCATGACATCGGCCCCAGGTGTGCTGTCCCGGGACGTTGGTGACACGCCTGAAAGCCCCGTGCGTTCCAACGCCGGTTTCGTGCCGCGGCTCGCGCACGAGCTGCGCGCACTGCGCGGGGCGGCGGCAGCCCACCGGGGTCTTCGGGAGCGGGCCCCGTAGGAAATCGGCGGCAACCTTTTCGCTGCCTGCGGCCACTGAACGGTGCACCATCGATTCGATCTTCCGAACGGACGGACATGAAGACACCGAGGCAGGCCGCGCGACAGCGCCGGCACAGACAGAGGCTGATGCTGGGCACCGCAGTGGGGCTGACCGCCGCGGGCGTTCTCGCCTACCTGCTCATGGGGCTGCTTCCCGACCGCAAGGCGGATGCGGCACCTGCCGCGGCCACTTCCGCCGCCAGCGCCCAGGTGAGAGCCGGCAACACGGCCGACAAGGACACCCCGTCCACGTCGGCGACCGCGACCGGCACCTCGACGCCGACGGCTGGTGCGAGCACCACGGCAGCACGACCATCGGCCAACGCCACCCCGCGGCCCTCGCGGACGGCGTCCACCGAGGCCGCTGCACCGTCGACGGGACGGATCCGCCCCGGGGCCACCTACCGAGGGGTCGCCACCGCCTACGAGGCCGGCGACGGAAACGGCGCCTGTCTGTTCGGCCCGAGCAGCGACCTCATGATCGCCGCGATGAACACCACCGACTACGAGACATCCAGGGCGTGCGGCGCGTACGTGCGCGTCCGCGCGGACAACGGCGCCTCCATCACGGTCCGGATCACCAACGAATGCCCGGCTCCCTGCGCACCTGGTCAACTCGACCTCAGCCAGCAGGCGTTCGCCAAGCTCGCCCCACTCGAAGTCGGCCGGACACCGATCATCTGGAGCCTGCTGAGCCCCAGCACGTCCGACACGATCTCCGTCCGGTACAAGACCGGCTCCAGCCCCTACTGGTGCGCGCTCCAGGCGATCGGCCACCGCAATCCCGTCGCGCGGCTGGAGGTCCGCACCGGCAACGGCTGGCGGCAGCTGCCCCGCACCGACTACAACTACTTCGTCTCCGCCGACGGCCGCGGCTGCGGCAGCGCGATCAGACTCACGGACATCTACGGAGAGCAGCTGACCATCAGCGGGATCGCGATACGGCCGAACGTCGAGCAACCGACCCAGGTCCAGTTCGCCAGGCACTGATCCCGCCACCCACGTCCGATCCATCATCCCGGTGACAGCCCGGCCCTGGTCCCGGACCGGGGCCGGGGCCGGGGCCGACTAGCGCGAGGCTCCGCCGGCGCGGGTCGTGCGCCCGGCAGGTCGCCCAGGTCCGCGCGGAGCACGGGACGAGACTGCCCGCCGCGGCCATGGCCTTCCCCGGCACGCATCCCAGTATCATCAACGTCACCCTGGGCATGCGAAACCTCGAACAGGTCGAGCGGAACGCGGAGCTTCACCATCGGCCCGTTCCCGACGGTCTGTGGGCCGGCCTTCGCGCTCGGGGCCTGACCAGGGCGGACGTGCCGGCGCGTGCCGGTCGCGGGAGGAGTGCGTGGTGTCTTTGACCGACAAGGCCATCGAGCACATCCGTGAGCTGATCCGCAGCGGCGCGTTGCCCCCGGGCTCGAAGCTGCCGCCGGAGGCCGACCTCGCAGCCCAGCTGGGTCTGTCCCGCAACCTCGCCCGCGAGGCCGTGAAGGCACTGGCCGTCGCACGCGTGCTGGACGTCCGGCGAGGCGACGGAACGTACGTGACCAGTCTGGAGCCCAGCCTGCTGTTCGAGGGCCTCGGCGGAGCCGTGGAACTCCTCCAGAGCGACTCGGCCGCGCTGCTGGACCTGATGGAGGTCCGCAGGCTGCTGGAGCCGGCGGCCACCGCGCTGGCCGCCACCCGGATCTCCGACGACCAACTGGCCGAGGTCAAGCACCATCTGGACGCCATGCGCGAGGCCCGTGACGACGTCGAGCAGCTCAACGCCCACGACGCGGCCTTCCACCGGGCCGTGATCTCCGCGACGGGCAACGACTCGCTGCTCACGCTCCTCGAAGGCATATCGGGCCGTACGCTGCGTGCCCGGATCTGGCGCGGCCTGGTCGACGACCAGGCCGCGGGCCGCACACTCGCCGAACACGAGTCGATCTTCACGGCCCTCTCCACCCGCGACGCCTTCCTGAGCCAGGCCGCCGCGCTCCTACACGTCCACAACACGGAGCAGTGGCTGAGGGAACACCTGCACGCCTCGGAGTCACCCGTCACCGGTTCAGCGGGGCGTCGACGGGGTGCTCCGGCGAAGCCCCGCCACCGGGAGGGGTGAGGAGCTCCCAGGCGCGGCCTCCCTGCGGACCGGCTGCCAAGCCATGTCGGTGCCGGGTGCCTGCCGCTATCGATGGTGCGGCGGGTGGGGTGGCGGGGCCGGGATGGTGTCGATGCCGGGTGCGGGCTCGGGCCACACCAGCAGGACAGGGCACGGGGCGTGGTCGACGATGAACCGGCCGGCATGCCCGAGGCTGCGCGGCCCGAGATGGGTGCGGTCACCGTCGCGGGCGAGGATGAGCAGGTCGGCGCCCTCGGCCGCGGCGACGACCTCCCGCTCGACGCGGCCGGTCCGCTCGACTCGGGCGCACGGGCGGCCAAGACGCTGTGCGGCCTCGGCCAGGAATGTCTCGGCGGAGGCAGCGGCCAGTTGCTCCACCTGCGTGCCGGGGTCGCGTTCACCATGGCCGCGGCCGAGCAGACCGGCGAAGGCTCCGTGCGCCGCGCCCGGGACGTCGGCCGGGGTGACGTGGAGCAGCACGATGTCGGCGTCGTCGGGCGCGTGGGCGCGGGCGGCGTCGATGCCGGCGGGCCAGGTGCCCTCGGTGATCCAGGCGATGACTTTCATGACGGTCAGCCTCCGATGAGGGTGAGCGAGGTCCACAGTGCCACCACTGACAGTCCCAGGGCGGCAGGCACGGTGAACACACCGAGCCGGGTGAACTCGCCGAGTTCGACGTCGCTGTCGTGTTCGTGCACGATGCGCCGCCACAGCAGCGTGGCCAGGGAGCCGGCGTAGGTGAGGTTCGGGCCGATGTTCACCCCGAGCAGGACTGCCAGGACCGCGCCCGGACCGGACGGGGCGGTCAGCGGCAGCAGCACCAGCACGGCGGGCAGGTTGTTGATGAGGTTGGCCAGCACCGCGGCCAGGGCTGCGATGCCGAACAACGCCGCCAGTCCGGTGCCGCCCGGGATCAGGTGTCCCAGCCCCGCCGCCAGCCCGTTGTCGACGACCGCGCGGACCACCAGTCCCAGGGCCAGGACGAAGGCGAGGAACGGCACCGCAGCGGCCCGCACGATGGCGGCGGGCGTGGTACGGCGCTGGGCCAGAGCCCGCACGGCGAGCACGAGGGCGCCGGCGAAGGCCGCCCACGCGGGGTTGACGTCCACCATGGAGGTGAGGACGAACCCGGCCAACGTGGCGGCCACTGTGACCAGGGCGAACACCGGCAGTTCGCGTTGCCCGGCGGTGCGCGGGGCCTGAGCGCCCGCGTCCAGGTCGGTGGCGAAGAACCGGCGGAAGACCACGTACTCGGTGGCGATGGCCACCAGCCAGGGCAAGGCCATCAGGGCCGCGAAGCGCGTGAAGCTCAGCCCGCTGGCGGCGAACGCGAGCAGGTTGGTGAGGTTGGAGACCGGCAGCAGCAGCGACGCGGTGTTCGACAGGTGGGTGCAGGCGTAGACGTGCGGTTTCGGCCGGGCGCCGAGCCGGGCGGCGGTGGCGAACACCACCGGCGTCAGCAACACGATCGTGGCGTCCAGGCTGAGCACCGCGGTGATCACCGACGCGGCTGCGAACACCTGCACCAGAAGGCGGCGCGGGCTCCCCGCCGCACTACCGGCCATCCACGCTCCGCACGCGTGGAACAGTCCCTCGTCGTCACACAGCTGGGCAAGGACCAGGACGGCCGCGAGGAACCCGATCACCGGCCCGAGCCGCTCGGCCTCCTCACGGGCGTGCCCCAGCGAGAGCGCCCCGGTGGCGATCACCACGCCCGCAGCCGGGACGGCGACCACCGCCTCCGGCCACCCGAACGGGCGAACGACGGCGCACGCCAGCACCGCCAGCAGCAGAACGACGGAGACGGCCTCCGCCACAGATGAGTTCACCACTTGATCTTCCCCTGCCCGCGACCGCCCGCGCGACCTGGCACCGGCGGGGCCGCCTGCTGGGCAGCGAACAGCAGCGGACTTCCCCGCGGATGGCGTCGGACCACTTCTACTGTGCGCGCAGCGAGCAACGCCCGGTCACAAGGAACGCCATGTCTACGGTCCCGCCCCTGCGCAGTCGCCGGGAACCAGCCGCAGCACCTCGGCGACCACCCCGCCGAACGTTTGCTGGACGAGACGATGATGGGCTCGGCGGAGCTGCGGGTCTCCTACCGTCAGGGCGGTGCTGTGGTCCGGCGTGCGCTGGAGCTCACCGGTGACGCTCACCTGGGCCTGCGGGTGGGTGCCGCGCAACACCTGACCTCCTGAGGCCTCCTGGGGTTCGCCCAGATGACCGCGGAGACGCTGCGGGAGGCCATCGAGACGGGCGTGCGCTTCCAGTACCTGTCCGGGGCAATGGTGGTGTGGTCGGCGGGACAGGAGGAGGCCGGCTACGTGCTGCGGGCCGCACTGCCCGATCCCGCCCTCGATCCGGCGGTCGCGACAGCAGGCCGTTCTGGTACGCAAGCACCAGCCCGACCGGGATGATGGGACGGCGCATCACGGTGCCCCGCCCCGCGCCAGGCCTGGTTCGCGCTCGTGCTCGCGCACAGCGGTCGGCATCGGAGTCGCGGCAGACCGGCAATAGGCCCGTTACGGATACGCCCTCCCCCTTGGTCCACCCTGGGTCGATACCAGTGCGGGAAGGAGGAGGGCGGGACGGCGTCGGCCGATGGTCAACGGCTGGGCGGCGAAGGTGCGGCGCAGGCTAGAGGGGCGTCGACTCCGACGGCACGAACGGTGCCCCGTGTCCCGGCACGATCAGTGCCGGGCCGAGGGCCAGGACCTTCTCCCTGGCCGCCCGCAGCTGCTCGCGGTCGGGCGCGAAGGGGTCGTCGGCAGGCCCCTCGGCGGTCCACCACAGATGGGTCAGGACCACCAGGCCCTCGGTGGCCGTGACCAGGGTGCTGACGTCCTCGGCGGTGTGGCCGGGGGTCGTCATGAGCGTGATCGACGGCGACAGCCGGTATCCGTCAGCATCGCGGTCCTCCCAGATGTCGTTCTGGTAGATCGCCATGTGGTCGTGGAAGCGGGCCTGGGGGAACAGGGCCGCGTTCAGCGTGTGGTCCGGGTGGTGGCTGAAGATCACGTCGGTGACGTCTTCGGGGTTCAGTCCGTGGTCCGCGAGCGGGTCCAGGATGAGTCGGCGGTCCGCGACCATCCCGGGATCGACGACCGCGACCGTCTCGCCGTCGACGAGCAGGGTGACGGTGCCGGCTACCCGCGTGTCGGCGTAACCGGTGGTCAGGACGTGGAAGGCAGCGGTCATGAGGTGGCTCCTCGGATGATGGGTAGGTGCGAACGGCTGAGGGCGACCCCGGCCTCCACCGCACCCGGAGCTGGAGGTGGAGCCGGATCGGTCTCCTATCCCGGTGGGCGTTTCCAGGCGTGCCGCTGACCGAGCCGCACGCCGTTACGCCCCGGCCGCCTCGATGAACTCGCTTACGGCAGTGCGCGGGTCCCCCGAGCGGACCAGTGCCTCGCCGACCAGCACCACGTCGGCTCCCCAGCCGCGGTACTCCGCCACATCCTTGGGGCCCGTCACTCCGGATTCCGCGACCTTGACGGTGCCTTCCGGAATGGCCGTCACGAGCTCGGCGAACACATTGCGATCCACGTCCAGCGTGGTCAGGTCCCGCGCGTTGATGCCGAGGAGCTCGGCTCCCGCAGCGACGGCGCGCCGCACTTCGTCGGCCGTGTGCGCCTCCACCAGCGGCGTGAGACCCAACTCCTTGCACAGCCCCATCAGATCGGTGAGCTGACCGTCGTCAAGCGACACGACCATGAGAAGCGCAAGATCGGCGCCGTGCGCGCGGGCCTCCCACAGCTGATAGGGGTCGACGATGAAATCCTTGCGCAGGACGGGCACGTCGACCCGGGCACGTACGGCGTCCAGATCGGCGAGAGAGCCGCCGAAACGCCTGCGCTCGGTGAGCACGCTGATCGCAGCGGCACCGCCCGCCGCGTACTGGGCCGCGAGGGAGGCGGGGTCGGGGATGTCCGCCAGCGCCCCCTTGCTGGGGCTCTTTCGCTTCACCTCGGCGATGACGGACACCCCAGGCGCCCGGAAACCGGGCAGCGGGTCGAGCGCGGGTGCCGCGTCCGCAGCCCGGGAGCGCAGCTCCGCCAACGGCGTCGCATGCTTACGCTCTTCCAAGTCCTGGCGAACTCCCTCAAGGATCCCGTCCAGAACGCTCATCGTCATCTCCCTGTCGAATCGTCTGCGGCTTCGGACGTCCCCCGGCCTGGGTGAGGCCGTGCATCACCCACATCCACGTCGTGCTCGAAGAAGCTTATTTGGGATTGATCATGGCTTGCGTACCGGCTTGCCACGGGGCGCGGAAGTTGAACTTCTCGCGGATGACCTGTGAAGTGGCAATACGGGCAGGCCGAAGCGAGGGCGTATGCCTGTTTCCCTGCCCACCGGGGGTCGGACGGCCGCCGATGCAAGGAGCGTCCGTCGGTGCAGCGGGCCGCGCACGGGCCCTTCAGAGGCGCCGTCGAAGGCATCTGGCATCTGCTCGCTCCTCACCCGGCGGCCCGTCCCGGCTGCCGTCGCCCGGCACGTTGAGTGATTAACGCCTTAACCGCAAGCCGTGACAGGGCGCTGGGGTACACATGACGAACTCCGCCGCCCACGCAGTTCGGTCGCGATGATCCGTTACCGGATCCCGTCGGGTTGGAGAGCACCAGAGCGGGGGCGCGTACTCCGCGCGTGCCGACAAGACGCGACAGGCATCGGTATCCGGCACACCGACAACCCACCCCGAGCCGTCCCGGCGCCCGCACGTCACTTCCCCGCTGCCGTCCCGAAGGGGAGGGGTTCGCCCGAGGGGAGAGTCACGCATGACGTCCAAGTGCCGCCCCACCTCAGCCAGTTGCCATCGGTGATCCGCGTCGCGGCAAGGGCCGTGGCCATCGGTTCGAGGAGCCGCCGTACCTCCATGAGGGCCTGCAGGGCGAGCGAGTCGCCCTGCAGCAGTTCCACCGCACCGCCGAGCCCCTCCAAGAGCAGACTCGGCTGCAGGCTGGTCACATACCTGCCGTCGCCGCGCCTGACCTCCAGGACCCGCGCCACTGCCAGTACCTTGACCGCTTCGCGGGCAAGGTTGTGGGACGGGCCCAGCTGCGCGGCCAGGTCCGCCCCTGGTGGGAGTTTCGAAGCCCGGAGGCAGCGCGCCGGTCCGGATCAGCTCACGGATCTGCTCGATGGCCTTGTCCGTCAGAGACATCGCACATCCCTCCCCCACTGTGCCCCGCGGGGACGTCCGGCCTGATCAGCCCCTGCGCGCGCAGATCGTCCCAGAGGCCCTCCGGGACGCGCTGACCATGGAGTTCCACGTTTCGTCCGACCTGTGCCGGAGTCCGCATGCCGAGGGTGACGTTGACGATACTGGGATGCGTGTACGGGAAGGCGATCGCGGCGGCGGGCAGGCTGGTCCCGTGCGCCTCGCAGACCTCGGCGATCGCCCGAGCGCGGGCGACCAGAGCCGGCGGGGCGTCCTGATAGTCGTACTTCATGCCCTCGGCGGGCCGGTCACGGGAGAGCAGTCCCGAGTTGAACACGCCCACCGCCACCACGCTCTTGCCGAGTTCCCGCGCGGCGGGCAGGACGTCGTCCAGCGCCGACTGGTCCAGGAGCGTGTAGCGGCCGGCGAGCATCACCACGTCGGCGGCCGTCTCGCGCAGGAAGCGGGCGAGCATCGCCGACTGGTTCATGCCGGCGCCGATCGCTCCGATCACACCCTGGTCCCGCAGTTCGGCGAGCGTGGGCATGGCCTCCAGGGCGGCCTGCGGCCAGTGGTCGTCCGGATCGTGCAGGTAGACGATGTCCAGCCGGTCCAGGCCGGTGCGCTCCAGTGTGTCCTCGATAGAGCGGAGTACGCCGTCGCGGCTGAAGTCCCACTGCCGGCGCAGGTCGTCCCGTACGACGAAGCCCTCGGTGTCGACGCCGCGTGGCTCCTCGTTGGGCACCAGCAACCTGCCCACCTTGGAGGAGATGACGTACTCGTCGCGCGGGCGACCTCGCAGGGCGGCGCCCAGGCGGCGCTCGGAGAGGCCGAGGCCGTAGTGCGGTGCCGTGTCGAAATACCGCAGGCCTGCCTCCCAGGCGGCATCCACGGCGGCGGTCGCGTCGTCGGCCGGGGTGACGCGGTAGAGGTTGCCGATCACGGATGCCCCGAAGCCGAGCTCGGTGAGTGAGACGGACGTGTTCTGGATCTTACGCTGGTGCAAGACGTGCTCCTGGGATACGGGCGACGGGGCGCCGGTCAACGTCTGACGTGGGGCGACCCGCCCGCGATGAGCGCCTCGACCTCGGCGAGCGAGGCCATGGAGACGTCTCCGGGCGTGGTCATGGTGAGCGCGCCGTGGGCGGTGCCGTAGGCCAGGGCCCGCTCCAGGCCGGCGTCGTCGAGCAGTCCGTGGATCAGCCCGGCGGCGAAGGCGTCGCCGGAGCCGATGCGGTCCAGGACGTGCAGGCCGGGCATCCGGGGGCCGTGGATGAAGCCGGTTTCGGCGGACCAGGCGGCCGAGGACCAGTCGTTGACTCCGGCCGACGGTACGCCGCGCAGGGTCGTCGCCAGTACTCTCGCCGCGGGCAGCAGGTCGGCCACCTCGGCGATGGCGTCCGCCAGTTCGTCGCCCTCGATGCGCGCCTGTCCCGGGTACGTCCCGGCCAGGCCCAGGGCGCCCACCACGACGTCGGCGTGCCGGGCGAGCCGCAGGTCGGCCTCGCGGGCGGCGTCGGCGCCGCCCCGGCCGGCCCAGAGGCTGGGGCGGTGGTTGGGGTCGTAGGAGACGGTGACACCGTGGCGGCGGGCCGCGGCCATGGCCTCGTCGGCGACGTCCACCGTGGTGTCGGACAAGCCCGCGAAGATGCCGCCGGTGTGGAACCAGCGCACGCCGGACGAGAACACCGCGTCCCAGTTGACGTCACCCTTGCGCAGCTGGGAGACGGCGGTGTGCGCGCGGTCGCTGACGCCCAGCGCGCCGCGGATACCGTAGCCGCGTTCGACGAAGTTGAGGCCGTTGCGGGCGGTGCGGCCGATGCCGTCGTCGGGCACCCAGCGGATCAGCGAGGTGTCGACGCCGCCCTGGAGGATCAGGTCCTCGACGAGCCGGCCCACCTCGTTGTCGGCGAGGGCGGTCACGACGGCTGTGCGCAGCCCGAAGCAGCGGCGCAGTCCGCGTACCACGTTGTACTCGCCGCCGCCCTCCCAGACCTGGAAGGAGCGGGCGGTGCGGATCCGTCCCTCGCCCGGGTCGAAGCGCAGCATCACCTCGCCGAGGGCCACCACGTCGATCACGTCGTGCTCCTCTCCACCGCCTCGGCGGTCAGTCGGCGGATCTCCTCGTAGTCGCCTCGCTCCAGGTGGGCGGCCCTGGCCATCCAGCTGCCGCCGACCGCGAGGACCGCCGGGTCGGCGAGGTAGGCCGCCAGGCGGGAGGCGTCGATCCCGCCGGTCGGCACGAAGCGCGTCCCGGGGAAGGGCGCCGCGAGCGCCCGCAGCGTCCGCAGGCCGCCGAGCGGCTCGGCGGGGAAGAGCTTGACGGTGTCGAGGCCCGCCTTCAGGGCGTGCATCAGCTCGGTGGCCGTGGCGATACCGGGCACCACGGGCACTCCCAGCTCGCGGCACTTCGCGACGACCTCCTCGTCGAAGCCGGGACACACCACGAAGCGGGCCCCGGCCGCCACCGCCCGCTCCGCCTGCTCGGGCGTGCGAACCGTGCCGGCGCCGACGGTGAGCCCGCCATGCGCGGCCATCGTCTTGAGCACCTGCTCGGCGTCCGGTGTGCGGAAGGTGACCTCGGCACACCGTGCCCCGCCCGCGGTGAGCGCGTCGGCGAGTGGGCCTGCGCCGGCCGCGGACGGCACGGTCAGTACGGGCAGGAGACGGGCCCCGGCCAGTGTGGTGGCCGGGTCGGGGCCGCTCATCGGCCGAGCCACCCGCCGTCGACGGGCAGGACGACGCCGTGGATGTAGGCGGCGGCGTCCGAGGCGAGGAACACCGTGGCGCCGGCCAGGTCGTCGGCGTCACCCCAGCGGCCGGCCGGGATCCGGTCCAGGATCGCCCTGCTGCGCACCGGGTCGTCCTGCAGGGCCTGGGTGTTGTCGGTGGCGATGTAGCCGGGCGCGAGGGCGTTGACGTTCACCCCGTGCGGGGCCCACTCGTTGGCCAGGGCCTTGGTCAGACCGGCGATGCCGTGCTTGGCGGCCGTGTATCCGGGCACGGTGATGCCGCCCTGGAAACTCAGCAGCGACGCCGTGAAGATGACCTTCCCTTCGCCGCGGGCCACCATCGCGCCGCCGACCGCCCGGGTCAGCGCGAACTGCGCGTTGAGGTTGACCTGCAGCACCAACTCCCAGTCGGTGTCAGTGTGTTCGGCAGCCGGAGCACGACGGATCGTGCCCGCGTTGTTGACCAGGATGTCCACCGGACGCTCGCGTCCAGCGAGGTCCGCGCCCAGGGCTCGTACGGCGGCGGGGTCGGCGAAGTCGGTCCGGATCGCCTCGAAGGAACGGCCCGCGGCGTGCACGTCCTTCTCCACCGCACTGCCGGACTCCTCCAGCGCGGCGCTCACCCCGATGACGTCCGCTCCGGCCCCGGCCAGCGCGCGGGCCATGGCCCTGCCGATACCGCGCCGGGCCCCGGTGACGACAGCGAGCCTCCCGGTGAGGTCGAAGGCGGTCATGCGGCCGCTCCCTCGGTGTCGTCGGTGCAGTCCACGAGGATCTTCATCACGTCACCGCCGCCCTCCAGGGCCTCGAACGCGGCCGGCGCCTGCGTGAGGGGGACGACCTTGCTGATGAGGCGCTCGGCCGGGATCGTGCCGTCCGCGACCAGGGTCACCGCGCGCTCGAAGTCGCCACGGTCGTACAACCGGGCGCCCACCAGGGTGAGTTCGCGCCAGAAGAAGCGGTGCAGGTTCACCTCGCGGGGGCGGGGGTGGATGGCGACGAGGCAGAGACGGCCGCGTACGCCCAGCACGTCGACGGCCGTGTCCACGCCGCCCGCCGCGCCGGACACCTCGAAGGCGACATCCGCGCCCGCGTCCTGCGTCCACTCTCCGGCCAGGGCGCCGATGCCGTCCGCGGCCGGGTCCCAGACGGTCAGCCCCAACTCCTTTGCCAGCAGCCGACGGTGGGCGCTCGGCTCCACCACCCGCACCTCGGCACCCGCGGCCCGTGCGACCAGCGCGATCAGCACTCCGACCGGCCCGCCACCGACCACCACGGCCTTCTCGCCCTCGGCGACCTTCGCCCGGCCCACGTCGTGCACGGCCACCGCCGTCGGCTCGACGAGCGCGGCCCGGTCCAGGGCGAGGGAGTCCGGAAGCCGGATCAGCGTGGAGGCGGGCACCGTCCAGCGCTGCTGCATCGCGCCCGGGGAGTCGATGCCGATGAAGTCCAGGTGCTGGCAGATGTGCTGATGTCCGGCGCGGCAGGCCGGGCAGGTGCCGTCCCAGCGCAGCGGCATCACGGTGACCGCGTCACCGGCCCGCCAGCCTTCCACGCCCGTCCCGACCCGCACGACCCGGCCGGACATCTCGTGCCCCAGAACGGCGGGCGTCTGGACCCGGGCGTCCATGTCGCCGTGGAAGATGTGCAGATCGGTACCGCAGATACCGACGTAGGCGGGAGCCAGCTCCACCTCACCGGGACCGGGTGGCGCACCGATCGCGGAAGCCGTGTCCAGGGTGCGGGCGGATGTGTAACGGACGGCGAGAGTCATCGTGTCGTCAGGGTCCCTTCAGCGCGTACGCCGATGGTCAGCAGCAGGTTGGCGTAGGTACGGGTGTCGGCGGTGACGATCGCCAGCGCCAGGTCGGGCGAGCGGGCGGCGTCGTAGAACTCGAAGCGGCCAAGCGTGTCGACCGGGAGGGGCGCCAGCATCGCGCGGTACTCGGCGATGGCGGGCGGTTCCGGTTCGCCCTCGGGCGGCACCATGACGTGGGCCGCCTCGACAGGCAGGGCGCGCAGCAGGACGTCGAGCACGGTGGTGACGTCGAGCAGGCCGGGCGCCAGGTTGAGGTGGACGGTCCGGGCGCGCTCGCCGGTGGCGGTGCTCGCGGGGTAGTGGCCGTCCGCGAGCAGGACACGTGATCCGTGCCCGGCTCCGGCCAGGGATTCGAGGATCCCGGGATGCAGCAGTTCCGTCAGGAGCACGGTGTGCCCTCCTTCGTGGGGGCAGGGGGCAGGTGGTAGAAGGCGGTCGCGGTGCCGGCCAGCACCGCGTGGATCTCGGTGCCGGAGCAGCCGTCCAGGAGTTCCCCGACGGTTGCGGCCCAGCGGTTCCATCCGCCGGCGAGGAGGCAGACCGGCCAGTCGGAGCCGAACATCAGCCGGTCGGGACCGAAGGCGGAGAGCAGCACGTCCCACACGGGGCGGATGTCGTCGATGGTCCACTTCTCGTGGTCGGCCTCTGTGATCAGACCCGACACCTTGCAGCGGACCTGGGGATGCCTGGCCAGTGCGCGCACCAGCCGGGTCCAGTCGGTGAGATCCTGCCTGGCGAGCGGCGGCTTGCCGGCGTGGTCCAGGACGAGCGGCAGCTCGGGGAGGCGTTCCGCGAGACGGATCGCCTGCGGGAGCTGGTGGCTGCGGATCAGCACGTCGTATCCGAGCCCGCGCTCCCCGACCGCTGCCAACCCCCTTTCCACATCGGGTCGTTGGAGCCAGTGTGGATCGGACTCGCCCTGCACGAGGTGGCGTAGGGCCCGCAGGTACCGGCCCCCGTGCCCGGTGCGCAGGTCGTCGAGCACGTCGCCGATCGTGGGGGACGTCAGGTCCGCCCAGCCGACCACGGCACTGATCAGCGGGTCGCTGTCGGCCAGGGCGAGGAGGTCGCGGGTCTCGGGAACGGACGCGATGCACTGGACGACCACCGTGCTCGTCAGTCGTCGTCCGGCGATCGGCCGGGTCGCGGACGATCGCAAGGCGTGCGAGCTGAAGCTGCGGCGGATCGGCTCGTGCGCGGGCTCGTCCAGCCAGGGTTGCGGCCGGACGTCCAGGTCCCAGATGTGGTGGTGGGCGTCGACGAGGGCCTGGGCTTCAGACACGAGCGGTCCAGACGGGGCCGTCGGGGTAGGCGTACTCCTTGAGGGACTCGGGGTGCATCTGTGCGCTCAGCCCGGGCAGTGTCGGCGCGAGGTAGTGGCCGTCGACGATGCGCACCGGGTCGACGAAGTGCTCGTGCAGGTGGTCGACGTACTCGATGACACGGTCCTCGGTCGTGCCGGAGACCGCTACGTAGTCGAACATCGACAGGTGCTGCACCATCTCGCACAGGCCCACGCCACCCGCGTGCGGGCAGACCGGGACGCCGAACTTCGCGGCGAGCAGCAGGATCGCGATGTTCTCGTTGACGCCGCCGACCCGCGCGGAGTCGATCTGCACGATGTCCACCGCGCCGGCCTGGAGGAGCTGCTTGAAGACGACGCGGTTGGCGATGTGCTCGCCGGTGGCGACCTTGATGGGGCTGACGGACTTGCGCACGGCGGCGTGGCCGAGGATGTCGTCCGGTGAGGTGGGCTCCTCGATCCAGTACGGCTGGTAGGGGGCCAGGGCGCTCATCCAGTCGATCGCGGCCTGGACGTCCCATCTCTGGTTGGCGTCGACCGCGATGCGGATGGAGTCGCCGACCGTCTCGCGCGCGGTGCGCATGCGCCGGATGTCGTCCTCCAGGTCCGCGCCGACCTTCAGCTTGATCTGGGTGAAGCCGTCGGCGACGGCCTCGCGGGCCAGGCAGGCCAGCTTCTCGTCGGAGTAGCCGAGCCAGCCGGGGGTGGTGGTGTAGGCGGGGTAGCCCTGGTCGAGCAGGCGGCCGATGCGCTGTTCGCGGCCGGGCTCGGCGCGGCGCAGGATCTCAAGTGCCTCATCGGGGGTGAGGGCGTCGGACAGCCAGCGGAAGTCGACCTGCGCGACCAGGTCCTCGGGTGACATCTCGCCGAGGAAGCGCCACACGGGCTTGCCGGCCCTCTTGGCGGCCAGGTCCCAGGCGGCGTTGACGACCGCGCCGGTGGCCATGTGGATGGCCCCCTTCTCCGGGCCCAGCCAGCGCAGTTGCGGGTCGTGGACGAGGGAGCGGGAGAACGTGCCGAGGTCGGCGCAGACTTCGTCGACCGACAGGCCCACCACGTGTGGGGCGAGGGCGGCGATGGCTGCGGCCTGGACGTCGTTGCCGCGGCCGGTGGTGAAGGCCAGGGCATGGCCCTCCAGGCCGTCGCCGGCGTCGGTGCGCAGGACGACGTAGGCGGCGGAGTAGTCGGGTTCGGGGTTCATCGCGTCCGACCCGTCGAGGTGCTCTGACGTCGGGAACCGCACGTCCAGCACGTCCAGGGCGGTGATACGGGCAGCGGACGCGGAAGCGGACAGGGCGGATGACATGGCGGCGACTCCTGTGAGGTGCGGGGGCGATACGGCCCCTTGCGGCGAGACGGGGGTGTGGTGGAGGGTGCCGGGCGGCCTGGACGGCCGCCGGGCTCACTCCTGGACCTTGCCGCCGGTGATGCGCGAGATGGTCAGGGCGACCAGGATGATCAGGCCGTTGAGGGCACCGATCCACTGGGCGGGGACGCCGGCCAGCGTGAGCACGTTCTGGATCATGAAGAGCAGCAGGATGCCGCTGAACGCCCCGAACATGGTGCCCTTGCCGCCGTTCAGGCTGATCCCTCCGATGACGGCGGCGGCGAAGACGGTGAAGATGTAGCCGTTGCCCTGTGCCGAGGCGACGGAGGCCAGGCGTCCGGAGAGCATCAGTCCGGCGAGGGCGGCGAGGACGCTGCCGGTGACGATGACGATCCACAGCACCCGGTCGGTACGGATGCCGGCCGCCTTCGCGGCGTCGACGTTGCCGCCGATGGCGTACAGCGAGCGGCCGAAGCTGGTCCAGCCGAGCACCACGATCGCGACGGCGAACAGCACCAGGCATACCCAGATGGACGCGGGCATCCCGAACCATTCGGCGGTGCCGAGGTAGAGCATCGACTGCGGCAGCTGGAAGAAGGTCTGGCCGCCGGAGATGCCGGTGAGGACGCCGCGCAGGACGATCAGCATGCCGAGGGTGACGATGAAGCCGTTGAGGCCGAAGCGGATGATCAGCAGGGCGTTGATCACGCCGACGAGCGCGCCCACGGCCAGGGTGACAGGAACGGACCACGCGCCGGGGAGCAGTCCGAGTCCGTGGCCCGCGCCGACCGGCACGACCAGCCAGGCCGCGACGCCGGGGGCGAGGCCCATGGTGGACTCCAGCGACAGGTCCATCTTCTTGACGATCAGGATCATCGTCTGGGCGAGGACCAGCAGGGCCATCTCGGACATGGTCTGAAGGACGTTGAGGAGGTTGTCGGCCTGCAGGAAGACCGGGTTGACGACCTGGCCGACGATCGCGATGACCACGATGGCCGGGACGAGCGCGAGGTCGCGCAGCCGGGCCAGGGGTATCCGGCCACCGAGCAGCGCGGTCCGCCTGGGCACCGGCTCCGTGCCCTTGGCGGCGGCGGTGTCCGCGAGGACGGTTTCAGGCATCGCATCAGGCATGCAGGTCCACTCCTTCCATCGCGGCCACGAGGTCGTGGTCGTGCCAGCCGCGGGCGATCTCCGAGGTCACACGGCCCTGGAACATCACCAGGACCCGGTCGCACATGTGCAGGTCGTCGAGTTCGTCGGAGGCGATGAGCACTCCGGTGCCGGTGGCCGCGGTCTCCTCGACCTTGCCGAGGAGGAACTCCTTGGAGCGCACGTCCACGCCCGCGGTCGGGTTGATCAGGACCAACAACCGGGGGTCGTCGGCGAGGGCGCGGGCCATGACGACCTTCTGCTGGTTGCCTCCGGAGAGTGCGGAGACCGGCAGTTCGGGACCGGGAGTCTTGATCGCGAGGTTCTCGATCAGGCCCTCGGCGAGCCGGTCGCGGCGGCTGCGGCTGAGGAACCCGCCCTGGCCGAGCCGGCGGGGAACGGACAGGGTGGCGTTGTCCGCGATCGACATGTCGGGAACGAAGCCCTGGTGGTGCCGGTCCTGGGGGACGAACCCGGCACCTGCGGCGAGCGCGGCGGGCACGCTTCCCGGCCGGGGCCGCCTCCCGGCGATCTCCACCTCACCCGCCGCTGCCGCCCGAAGTCCTACGACGGTCTCGGCGACCTCGGTACGACCGCTGCCGGCGGCACCCGCGAGGCCGACGATCTCGCCGGCCGCGATCTGGAAGCTGACGTCGTCGTAGACGTCGCCCCGCAGAGCGCGGACGCTCAGTGCGGCCGTGGCAGCGTGGGCGAGGACTCTCGTGCGTTCCTCGCGCCGGTCGGCCGCCGCCTCGCCGGTCATGGCGGCGACGAGGTCGGCGCGGGGAAGGTCCGCGACGGGTGCGGTCACGATGTGCCGGGCGTCGCGGAACACCGTCACCATGTCGCAGATCTCGTAGATCTCCTGGAGATGGTGGCTGATGAACAGGAAGGTCACGCCCTGGCGTTGCAGGTCGCGGACGCGGCCGAAGAGGCGGTTGATGGCCGCCCCGTCGAGTTGGGCGGTCGGCTCGTCGAGGATGATGAACCGGGCCCCGAAGGACAGCGCGCGGGCGATCTCGACGAACTGCCGCTGCTCGACGCTCAGATCACCGGCCGGAGTCTGCGGGTCGACGTCCACCGACCAGGTCGACAGCAGGTCCTGCGCGCGGCGACGGGTGGCCTGCCAGCTGATGAGCCGGCTCTGTCCGTGGTCGTGCCGGTTCAGGAAGAGGTTCTCGGCGACGGTCAGTGCGGGGATGATCGTCGACTTCTGGTAGACGCAGGCCACGCGTTGCCTCCAGGCGTCACGGTCGCTGGGCCGGGGGGCCGGCTCGCCGCCGAAGGTCACCCTTCCCTCGTCGGGGGCCTGAAGGCCGGTGAGGACCGACACCAGGGTCGACTTGCCGGCTCCGTTGCGGCCGACCAGCGCGTGGGTCTCGCCGGGCCGGACGGTGATCCGGGCGCCGTTCAGGGCCACCGTCGGACCGAATCGTTTGACTATGCCCGTCGCCTCGACGACGGGCGGGCCCGAGGGGGACCGCCCGCCGTCCCCCTGGGCGGGCGCGGGGGTGACTGCTCGCTCCCCGTCGCTCATCTCAACCTCCTTGTCCTCGTGCGCCGTTGCGTCACTGATGTGGAATCACCGATGCGTCCCGATGAGAAGTCAGAGGAATCAGCCGAGGTTGTTGCCCCACAGCGCCTTGTCGTCGCTCTTGACGCTGGGCACGCCGCCGTAGGTGCCTCCGTCGGCGGTGACGAGCGGGGCGGCGAGCTGGTCCTCGAGTACGCCGTCGCGGACCTGGATGATGGTGCTGTCGTGGTCGGTCTTGCCGGGCTTGAACGTCTTCCCGTCGATCGCGGCCTTGACGTAGTACAAGGCGTACTTGGCGTAGAGGTCGGCCGGCTGCGAGACCGTGGCGTCGATCTTGCCCGCGGCGATGGACTTGAGCTCCTCGGGGATGCCGTCGTTGGACACGACGAACACGTGCTTCGTGTCCTTCGGACCCACCAACAGGCCTTTCTGCTTCAGGACTTGGAGCGTGCCGGACAGCGCGAAGCTGGCCTCCATGTAGACGCCCTTGATGTCCGGGTTGGCCGTCAGGTCGGTCTGCAGCTTCTGGGCGGCGACCGCGCCGTCCCAGTTGGTGGCCTCGCCGAACACCTTGATGTCCGGGTAGTTCTTCTTCATGCAGTTGTTGAACGCCTCGGTGCGGTCGCGGCCGTTGATGGAAGAGAGGTCGCCCTCCAGCATGACGACCTTGCCCTTGCCGCCGAGCTTCGCGCCGAGGTACTGGCAGGCCTTCTCGCCGTAGGCGCGGTTGTCGGCGCGTACGACCATGTAGACCTTGCCGGTGTCGGGGCGGGTGTCGACCGTGACGACGGGGATCTTCTTCGCCTCCAGCTGCGCGAGGGTGGGCGCGATGGCGGCGGTGTCCTGCGGGGCCATCGCGAGACCCTTGACGCCCTGACTGATGAACGTCTGTGCGTTGGCGGTGAGTTTGGCGACGTCGTTCTGCGAGTTGGTCGTCTTCAGGTCCAGGCCAAGCTGCTTGCCGTACTGGGGCGTGTACTTGATGTAGGAGTTCCAGAAGTCGGTGTCGGAGCGCGGGTAGTCGACGCCGACCAGCGGCGCGCCGCCGGCCCCGGTGCCGGAGCCACTGCTGCAGGCGCTGAGCAACGTCAGGGCGGACAGGACGGAGACGGCTGAACAGAGGGCGGTTCTGACTCTCATCGGTGCTTCCTCGCGCCGGTCCCGTAGCGGGAGATGTTTCGCCTCGACGACATCTGCGTATCGCCGTGCCGAAAGAGATGGGATGTTTATAGGCGCGCCCTCGCCACCCTGTCTACCCCACGATCGAATGAGTATCAAAATGTCAGCTCACAGCCCATCCGAGATTTCAACCTCGGCACCAAGGGGGCAAGACCCATCCCATCAATCCCCGCGTTTGACTGATCCAGATCAGCCATGTAGCCCTGACAGACATTCCATGTCTGGTCAGTCGCAAACCGCATCAGACCGGCACCAAATAAAGCCAACTCTCTGACCGATCGTCGCTTTTCATCCCTGCACACCGGTTGACATCCCAGGGAGACATGGCCGACCTTCATGCGTAACAAGCGGCGCCCTGCACTCCTCTGCCCCCTCTGCACCAGGGATGTCTCCATGTCGAGTTCGATCAACAGACGCCACTTCCTGGCCGGTGCCACCTGCGTCGCCGCGGCGGCCGTTGCCGGAGGCGTGTTCGATGCCGGCATCGCCCGGGCCGCACCCAGCACGTATACGCCCGACTGGAGCTCGGTCGACCAGCACCCGCCGGCCCCGGAGTGGTTCCGGGACGCGAAGTTCGGGATCTACTTCCACTGGGGCGTCTTCAGCGTCCCCGCCTACGACAACGAGTGGTACCCGCGCAACATGTACCAGGCGGGCAGCAACGCCAACCAGCACCACATCGCGACCTACGGCCAGCCATCGGCATGGCCGTACCACGACTTCATCAACGGGGCAAAGGACCTGGCGGGCGACTTCGTGAAGTTCGCGCCGAAACTGAAGTCGGCGGGCGGGAAGTTCGACCCCGACGAGTGGGTGCAGTTGTTCGTCGACGCCGGCGCCAGGTTCGCCGGCCCGGTCGCCGAGCACCATGACGGCTTCTCCATGTGGGACAGCCAGGTCAACGAGTGGAACTCGGTGAAGAAGGGCCCGGGGCTCGACCTGCTGCGGCTCTTCTCCACGGCCATCCGCGCCAAGGGCCTCAAGCTGCTGGTGGCCATGCACCACGCGTACCACTTCAACGGCTTCTACGAGTTCGTCCCCGCCCAGACGGACCCCAGCCTCAAGAAGCTCTACGGACAACTGGGCCCGGCCGCGGAGAACCAGCTCTGGTTCGACAAGCTCAAGGAGGTCATCGACCGCAGCCAGCCCGACATCCTGTGGCAGGACTTCAAGCTGGACGCCGTGGACGAGACACAGCGCCTGAACTTCCTGGCGTACTACTACAACCAGGCCAACAGCTGGGGCCGTGAGGTCGTCGCCACCTACAAGGACGGCATGAACGGCAAGGGCGAGGTCTTCGACTACGAGCGCGGCGGTCCGGGAGACCTGACCTCCCCGTACTGGCTGACCGACGACAGCATCTCCAGCAGCAGCTGGTGCTACACCCAGGGCATCGGCTACTACACCATCCAGCAGATGCTGCACTCGTTCATCGACCGGGTCAGCAAGAACGGCAACATGCTGCTGAACATCGCGCCGATGGCCGACGGCACCATCCCCCAGGCGCAGAAGGACATCCTGCTCGGTATCGGAGACCACCTGAAGCGCTTCGGCGAGTCGGTGTACTCGACCCGCGCCTGGACGGCGTACGGCGAGGGCCCGACGAAGATGGGCGGCGGCGCCTTCACCACCCCGCACGCCGGCACGCCGCAGGACATCCGCTTCACCCGCGACAAGGCAGGCACCGTCCTGTACGCCACCGTCCTCGGCTGGCCGGGCAGCTCACTGACGATCAAGACGCTCAGCCCGGACCGGATCAACCTCTCGTCGCTGACTTCGGTGAAGCTCCTCGGCACCACCGCCGGCACCTACATCGACCTGCCCACGCCGGCCCAGAACTCGTCCGGCCTCACGGTCACCCTGCCGTCCTCGGCCCCGTACAACGCCAACGCCTACGTCCTGAAGCTCGCCTTCTCCGGCACGATCCCGGGCCTGCGGCCGCTCGCGGGCACCCTCGCCTCCACGGACGTCGACTACAGCGGCAACTCGGCCGTACTCACCGTCGGCGACTACACCACGGCCGACCTCACCTCGGCCGGGCTGGGCGCGGGCAGCATCTCCTCCCTCCGGCCGGCCCCCGGCTACCAGGTCATCGGCTACTCCGGGGACGACTTCACCGGCACCTCCTGGACGTTCACCACCGAGAACCCCGACCTGCGGGTCACCGGCAACAACGACCGGATCGCCTCGCTGAGGGTCCAGTTCAACCCTGCGGCGTACTTCCGGCTCACCAACGCCACCGACGGACTCGCCCTGGACAGCGGGGGCGGCGTGGCCTCCGGGTCCGACCTCAAGCAGTGGACGTGGAACGGCAGCTCCAACCTGCAGTGGCAGGCGGAGGCGGTCGGCGGCGGCTACTACCGGCTGGTCAACCGGACGAACGGCATGGTCGCCGACGGCTGGGGCGCCACCGACAACGGCTCTCCGGCCCGCCAGGCTCCCTGGAACGGCGGTACCAACCAGCAGTGGAAGCTCACCCACCGGGGCGGCGACCTCTATTCGATCGCCAACCGCACCACCGGCCTGGTGCTCGACGGCGGTGGCGAGGTCGACTCTGGCTCCGTCACCAAGCAGTGGGCGTCCGGCAGCAGCACCAACCTGCTGTGGTCCTTCACGGCCGTCTGATCCTTTTTCCCGCGGCCCCCGCCGCCGCCCGGATTCCGTTCCAAGTCGGCCGGGCGGCGGTGGGTCACCACGACGACGGGTCACCGCTCGCCTCCCCCACGACCACGCCCCGCCGACCGGACACAGGAGTCCCCTTGACGGACAGCTCCATCGACCGCAGACGGTTCCTCACCGCGGCCGCGCTGACCGCGGGAGCATCGGCCCTGCCCGGCGGCCCGCTCTCGGGCAGGGCGCTGGCGGCCGTCCCCCCGCAGATCACCCTCCCCGAGCGCGGCATCCACGACACGTCCCCGGCCTCCACCTGGACCGACGGCTTCCTCACCGGAAACGGCGAATTCGGGGCCGTGCTGCACGGCGCTCCCGCCCTGGAGAAGGTGGTCTTCAACCATCACCGGCTGGTGCTCCCGAACGGCACCCGTGACGTGAACCCGCCGGTGATCTCCGGCCGCCTGGAGGCGCACGCGAAAAGGCCCTCGCGGGTGACTACGCGGGGGCCAACCGGGACTTCGCCGCGGGCTGGTCGCTGCGCTGGACGCAGGCCTACCACCCCGCGTACGAACTGCACATCGACACACCCGGCATGACCACGGTCAACGACTACGCACGGGTCGGCGCCTGGCCGCTGCATGAGATCAACCCCGAGGACGCGCCTTCCCTGGTCCGCCCGGCGAAGCGGGCCCTTGAGCTGCGCGGCGACCAGAACATCTCGGCACATGGCAGCCTGCACCGGGCACTGGCCTGGGCCCGGTTGAAGGACGGCGGACAGGTCTACGGCACCCTGCGGAAGATCCTCGGCAACAACATGGTCTTCAAGTCGCTGATGACCTCGCACAACCCGAACCTCGACATCTACAACGCCGACGCCGCGAACGCCGTCCCCGGCGTGCTGGCAGAGGCCCTGGTCTACAGCCGGCCGGGAGTGCTGGAGATCCTCCCCACGCTGCCCGACCAGCTGCCGAAGGGCACGATCACGGGGGTCCGGGCCCGCGGCCGGATCCGGATTCACAGCTTCGCCTGGGACCTGAACGCCCGGACCGCCACCCTGTCCGTCACCTCCGACGTCGACCAGGACGTCACGCTGATCAGCCGCCGCGGCATGACCTCCGTGGCCACGACCGCGACCGTCACAGCCTCCTCCCTCGGCACCCACGCCAGGAAGGTCTCCCTGACCGCCGGGCAGCGCACCGACATCACCGTCTCCCTGCTCAGCGGCTTCTTCCGGCTCGAAAACCGGCGCAGCGGCAAGGTGCTCGACGTCACCAGCGGCACTACCGCCGACGGCGCCGGCCTCGTCCAGTGGGGCTGGTCCGGCAGCGAGAACCAGCAGTGGCGGCTCCAGCCCGACGCCGACGGCTCCTTCCGCCTCGTCGCCCGCCACAGCGGCAAGGTCGTCGACAGCCCCGGGGGCTCCGGACAGGGCGCCCAGCTCATCCAGTGGCCGGACGGCAACAGCGACAACCAGCACTGGACGGTCGTCGACGCGGGCGGTGGACACGTGCGGCTCGTCAACGTCCGCAACGGCCTGTGCGCGGACGTCGAGGGCGGATCGGCGGACAACGGCGCCACGGTGATCCAGTGGCCTGTCGGTGACGGAACCAACCAGCAGTGGCGGCTGCTCGCCCTCTGACTGTCGCCACTCTACGGTCGGCCCAACACCGTATCGGCGGTTCTGAGCACCAGGTCGTGATCACGTGTCAGCTGGGGCCGCAGCGACAGCCCTTCGCCGGGGCCCGCGCACCGGAGGGCCGGAAACACGCTGACATGCCGGGGGGCGACTACATCACCGGCCAGCATCGCCAGGCGGATCTCCGGCCCGCCGTACGCGCTCGGACGCAGGTCCCACAGCGCCTCTCCCCCGGGCTGGAGTTCCGCCACCACATCGACCGGCAGGGTGGTGCGGAAGTCGGCGTGCTGATCCACGAAACAAGGGGTGTCGACGGCATTCCCGCCGTTGCCCTGGAGCCGCGCCAGGAAGCGGTGGTGGTACGCCCGCGCTGTCCTTGTGCGCCCTGCCTCGTCCACCGGCCCGAGGGCCGCAGGCTGCGGGATCCAGGAGGTGCGCCGTCTCGACGAGCCCCGCTCGGACCGGGTGCGACCTGCTGCCGCCCGTGCGTCGCAGGAACACGTCCCAGTCGCCCTCGGCGAGGTCCCGGTGACGCTCGTCGAGGACGACCCGTACGCTGCCGTCGCCGCACGTGTCGGACTGTTCGAACTGGATCTGCGCGGTGGCGGCGATGTTCTCGTCGCGGGGCTGCAGGACCAACTGCCGGTCCCGGGGCACCGACTGCCCGGCGGACACCTCGAAGGCGAGCGAGCCTCCTGGCACCACCCGGCAGTCGACCGTGACCGGGCCGGATGCGCCGGGCCATGCCAAGGCCGGACAGTCCGGTCAGCCGCTACAGACCGGCCGCGGCCTTCGACAAGGTGCGCTCGTTCTTCGGGCCGAGGGCCGCCGTCCGCCCGCGCTGGGCGCCGTTGCCGACCCGGCGGCAGAGCACACCCTCAACCGGGCCGTGGTCCGGTACCCGACCGCCCTCACCATGCGTGATGATCTCGCGGGGCGCGCGCCTCGATCTGCTCATTCCGAACTCCTTGTGCCCTTGGTCCGCGCCTCCATCCCATCGCGGGCAGGCCGATCGGTGACCCTGCACGTCCTACCCCCTGCCGGCGGTGCTTGCGGGAGTAGTCGGCCCGTCCGTCGCCGACCGGGTCGCATTCGGCGAGCGTGCCGATGACCAGGACGAAGTCCGCATCGGCCTCGCGCAGGACCCTCAGCAGTCCCGGCGCGCCATCGCGACCTGCGCGTTGCCACCGTCGAACAGCGGTCAGGCGTCCGCCCTGGTGTCGTACGCCCGCTGGCTGCTCTGGATCTCCTCGCTGTGCTCGACGGTCCAGTCGTAGAGGTGCCCGAACGGCTCGCGCAGGGACTCGCCCAGGGGCGTGAGCGAGTACTCGACGCCGACCGGTGAGGTCGGCAGCACCGTACGCCGAATCATGCCGTTGCGTTCGAGACGGCGCAGTGTCTGGGTGAGGACACGTTGCGTCACGCCCTCCAGACCTCGCTTCAGCTCGTTGAACCGGGTGGGCCGCTCAAGCAGCGCCATCACCATCATCGACCACTTGTCCGCTATCTGGTCGAGGATCGGCCGGCTGGGGCAGTCCGCCCGGAAAACCGTCCGTGTTTCGGCGTCCACGTGGTGCGGATCGGTGTCCTTCATGATCCTTGGTGCTCCCAAAGTGCGTTCTTGACCATCTGGGCGCCGTCGCGGACGGTGGGTATGCATGGCAAACCTACATGCCCAGCGGTAACCAACGGAGAACCACATGACGAACGATGCCTGCTCGACCCTGCGCGTGAGCAGCGAACACGGCGTCGCCCGGATCGTCCTCGACAATCCCCCGGTGAACGCACTCGGAACGACGATGATGCGCGAGCTGCGGACGGTGCTGACCGGCCTCAAGGACGACTCATCCGTCCGCGTGATCGTCTTCTCGAGCGCCGACCCGGAGTTCTTCATCGCTCACGTGGACATGCGCATCGTGGACGAGATGGACGTCCTCCAGGAACTCGCCGCATCCGCGCCGACGGACGTCAACGTGTTCCAGGCGATCGGTGAACTGATCCGCCATCAGCCCCAGGTGACCATCGTCAAGCTCGCCGGGAAGGCCCGCGGAGGCGGCGCGGAGTTCGTGGCCGCAGCGGACATGGCATTCGCCGCCATCGAGACCGCTGGACTCGGTCAGATCGAAGCACTCATGGGCATCGTCCCCGGCGGAGGCGGAACGCAGTACCTCCGGGACCGCGTGGGTCGCAACCGCGCACTGGAGGTGGTCCTCACCGCCGACTTGTTCGATGCCGAGACCGCAGCGTCCTACGGCTGGATCAACCGGGCCCTGCCGGCCGACGAGCTCGACGAGTACGTCGACCGTATCGCCCGCGATATCGCCGCGCTGCCCGACGGTGTCATAGAAGCAGCCAAGCGCGCGCTGCCCGCCGATGACCTCAAGGAAGGGCTCCTCCGTGAGCACGACGCCTGGGCCTCTACGTTCAGCCTGCCGGCCGCTCAACACCTGATCAGCGGAGCCCTTCAGGAAGGGGCGCAAACACCGGCAGGCGAACGCGACCTTGAGGGACTGATGCGCAGCGTCGCGCGCTTTCGGCCTTGATGACGGGTCAGCCGCCGCTGACGGACAGGTTGTTGGTGTTGAAGTTGAGTCCGCCGGACGACGAGGTGATCTCATAGCCGAACTGCACGTCGCCGATGACCGCGTTGCCGGGCATCCAGCCCCTGGTGTAGGCGATCCAGTTGAGGACCGGCTTGACGTCCACGGTGCCGGAGTCGGAGTTGGACGTCCGCACGAACGAGAACACCTGGTTCGACCCGTTGGTGCCCTTGTAGACGTCCCAGTTGTGGCCACCGAGCGTGACGTTGGCCTGCCAGCTGCCGATCGGGCCGACGGATCCGGTGTGGTTGACCCAGAGCATGATCTCGTACTGGTGGGCGCTGTCCCAGATGTCGTACGACGTGTTGTACGCGCCGGACGACGGGACGCTGACGTTGTAGTCGCTGGTGAGCCAGCTGAGGGTGTCGATCGACTTGTTGATCGTCTTCGTCGAGTCGGCGTAGGACTTGATGCCGCCGGTGTTGGGGTGGTCGGCCCAGACACCCCAGCTGGTCCCGGAGTTGGCCCAGATGCACTGGCTGCCGGCACCGGAGCCCCAGATGTTGTTGTAGAGCCTGTAACCGTCGAGGCTTGTGCTGGCCCACCGGTCGCAGGAGTTCCAGACTGCGGCCGAAGCGGGGGCGGAGGCGAGGCCGACGGTGGCACCGAGAGCCATCGCCGGCGCGAGCACCGCCATGGTTATCTTGCCTATCCTGCTTTTCACCATGGTGTCCCTTCCATGGGTGGGGGAAATGTGGGGGTTGCTACCACGCCCCTCGCTGAGGACGTGGCCCTCTCCGGCGACGAGATGGACCGGCCGCGTCGCCAGAAGAAGTCCTGGTGGGTGCCGGGCACCTCGCCGGTCACCGGCGCGGGTCGCCGGGGGGTCTCAGCCCTTGATGGCTCCGGTGAGCATGCCCTTCTTGAAGTGCCGCTGGACGAAGGGGGAGGCGACCGCGACGGGGATCAGCGCGAGGACCATGACAGCCATCTGCAGGCCCAGCGAGGAGAGTTGTCCGGTGCGAACCTGCTGCTGGAGGCCGGTCGGCGCCTCGGTGTTCTTCTGGACCAGTTGGATGAGCACGTTCTGCAACGGCATCATGTTCTGGTCGGAGAGGTAGATGGAGGCGTTGAACCAGGCACTCCAGTATCCGACCGCGTAGAACAGCGAGATGACGGCCAGCACCGCGCGCGACAGCGGCATGATGATGGTCAGCAGGATGCGCAGGTCACTGGCCCCGTCGATGCGGGCGGACTCGGTGAGTTCGGGTGAGATCCCCATGAAGAAGGCCCGCAGGACGAGGATGTTGAAGACACTGACCGCGCTCGGCAGCACCAGCGACAGATAGGTGTCGGTGAGGCCCAGCGTCTGCACCAGAAGGTACGTCGGTATGAGTCCGGCCCCGAAGAACATCGTCGCCATCATGGCCATCAGGAAGAACCGGTGGCCCAGACTCCCCGGCCGCGACAGGCCGTAGGCCGCCAGCACCGACACCGCCATCGAGAACAGCGTGCCGAAGAGCGTGACACCGACCGACACCATGATCGCCCGGCTGACCTGGCCGCCGCCGAGCAGTTCGGTGTAGTTGACGAAGGTGACGCCCTGGGGGATCACCACGAGGCCGCCGACCCGGTCGATCACGGGTTTGGGAGAGAGGCTGGTGACGATCACGATCCACAGCGGACCGAGCACCCCCAGGCAGCACAACAGGAGGAAGCCGCTCTTGGCGGTGATTCCTGCTTTGCTCGGCGGCTCCTCCCAGACGGGGCGGGCGGGAGCCTTGAGGCTGCGGATGAGCTGCGTGTTGAGGCTCATTTCTTGTACACCCCCTGCTCGCCGAGCAGGTGCGCGACCTTGTTCGCGCCCAGGACGAGACACACTCCGATGGCCCCCTTGACCAGGCCGACCGCGGCCGCGTAGCTGAAGTCGCCGTACTTGATTCCCACGCTCCACACATAGGTGTCGAGGACCTCGGCGGCCCTGGTACCGACCGCGTCCCGCTGGAGCAGGAACTGCTCGAATCCGACGCTCAGCGCGTCGCCCACCCGCAGGACCAGCAGCAGCGCGATCACCGGGCGCAGTGCGGGCAGCGTGACATGCCACATACGGCGCCAGCGCCCCGCGCCGTCCATGGCGGCGGCCTCGTACAGGTCGGTGCTGACGGCGGACAGGGCCGCGAGGAAGACGATGATCCCCCAGCCGGCGTCCTTCCACACGGCCTGCCCGATGACCAGGTACTTGAAGACGTCCGCATTGGTCATCAGGTCGAAGCCGCTCCACCCGTGCTTCGCCAGGGTCTGCGCGATGATGCCCGCGCCACCGAGGATCTGCTGGAACACGGTCACCACGAGGACCCACGAGAAGAAGTGCGGCAGATACATGATCGCCTGTGCCACGGCCCGCACCCGGGGCCGGATCACGCTGTTGATGACCAGCGCGAGGACGATCGGTACCGGGAAGAACAGCACCAGTTGGAGCACGAACAGCATGATGGTGTTCTTCACCGCGCTCCAGAACAGCGGGTCGTCGAGCATCCGCGAGAACTGCTCCACACCCACCCAGGGGCTGTGGAAGATCGCCGTGATGCCGTTGCTGGAGACGTACGGGTCGTAGTCCTGGAAGGCGATGACGTTGCCGAGCAGGGGGACGTAGTTGAAGAGCAGGATCAGGACGATGACGGGCAAGGTCATCAGGATGAGCGCGCGGTCGCGGCGCAGCCGGATCCGCCACGGGACCTTGCCCGCCTTTGCGGCCTTGCTCGTCCTGCGTGGCACCCGGTCCTTCGCCGCCGCGGTGGCGACCGCGCCCGTCGGTTCCTCGACGGCCACGGAGGGACGGGTCCCGTCGGGCCTGCTACCGGCCGTCATGGACATCAGTTGCCGCTGCCGTTCTTGTCGAGGAGCTGCTTGTACCAGTCGCGCAGCTTGTCGCCACCGGAAGACTTCCAGGTGGAGATGGCCTGCTGCACATCGGAGAGCTGCTTGTGGCCGCGCACGAAGTCGATCTCCAGCTGCTCGAACTGGCTGGAGAGGTTCGCGTAGCGGGTCGGTTCGACGATGTTCATGCCGAAGGTGGACGTCTTCTTCATGGAGGCACCCATCCGCTGCTGCCACTCGACCTGCTTGCGGGCGACATCGGGAAAGTCGGGGTGGGCGAAGTAGGGGGCCGGGGACGCCAGCATCACCCAGGCGTTGATCACCTCGGCGTTGCCCTGGTCGTTCTTGACCGGGACGCCGTCCTTGACCGTGTAGTGGGTGCCCTCGACGCCGTAGTCGACGAGCATGCGCTCCTTGGTGCCGTAGGGCGCTGCCGCGAAGTTGGCCGCGGCCAGCGCGTTCTCCACGGTCTCCTTGGAGGCGCCCTTGCGGATCAGCGACCAGATGCTGGCGGGCGAGGACGCCCACAGCTGCGGGTTGCCTCCGTGGGCGCCGAAGTAGTCCATGCCCTCGATCTTGAAGTCCGGATTGGCCTTCGCCTGTTCGGCGGTCTTGACGTACCAGGCCGAGGAGTCGCTGACCCAGACCAGGATCTGGCCGGAGGTGAACCGCTGGCCCGCGTCGCCGGTGCGCGCCTTGTCGTCGGGATGGACCACGCCGGCGTCGAACAGCTTGCGAGTCCACTCCAGGGCCTCAAGGTACTCGGGCTGCTCGATGCGGTAGGTCAGCTTGCCGTCGTCCCCGATGTTCCAGCCGAGCGGCCCGGCGGGGCGGACGCCGAAGATGCCCGCCGATACCCAGGCCATGTCCCCGCAGGCGTACACCTTGGCCTTGGCGCTGGTGGCGTCCTTGGCCCAGCTGAGGAACTCATCGGGCGACTTGGGTACGGTGTAGCCCTTCTTGTCGAAGATGTCCTTGCGGTAGTAGGGCACGACGGACGACGCGGCGGCGGTGGGCATCGGGATACCGCGCAGCGCTCCGCCGAAGATGGACATGCGCCAGGAGTCGGAGGGGATCGCGGCCAGGTTCGGGTACTTCTTGACCTTGTCGCCCGCCAGGTAGGGGCCGAGGTCCATGAACTTCGAGGCCACCGCGTTCGGGATCTGGCCGACCAGCAACCAGCTGGGCACGACCACCATGTCGGGTATGGAGCTGGAGGCGAGGACGGCGCCGAGCTTCTGAGCGTAGGTGTTGCCGTCCTGGTTCTGCCAGGTGACCTTGGTGCCCGCCGCCGCGTCGACCGCCTTGTAGTACGCGCAATCGGTCTTCGGCGGGGTGCCCCAGAGGGGGGACATGATCGTGAAGGGAGCGCCGGTGCCGAGCTTGTGCGGAACCGAGGTGGCGAGGGCCGCGAGGTCGACCTTGCGGGTGTAACCGGCCGACGAACCGTTCTTCGACGGAAGGTCCGGCTGGGCGACCGCGCTGGCGACGTAAGTCGGGAGCAGCTTTTCGGCGGCCTTGCCCGACGTGGTGCCGCCTTGCGACCCGTTGTCCGAGCCACCGCAGGCGGTGAGCAGCGGCATTCCCCCGGCCACCGCTGCGGTGGCGACCGCCGTGGAGGCGAGAAAGCTTCTCCGGCTCAGTCCGGAGGAGGCGGCGTTCGGCGTCATTGCGTCAACCCTTCATGGCGCACCTGGACACCCGGCGGTGGGCCGTCGGCTGCGGTGTCGTGACTGGAACTGGCTGAGCTGAAAGCAGACGTCCCATTACTGCGACGTGTTTTACAGTCGAAGCGCTTCGATGTTGCTGCGAGGTTAAGTGAACTCACATGCCCGCACAAGGGTCGGCTCCAAGATTCATCCGAGGTTCTGGAAGGCACCCTGCGTATGTCCTGCATGATGCGTTGATGCTGATCTCTTGACACCCATCCCATGCCTGAAGAGCATCGAAGCGCTTCGAATAGCCTGCCAGTGCCGTCTTGAGGTAACCCCACATGTCCGTACACACCCCGCACACGCCACCACCTTTCCGCGATCCGCAGCTGCCCGTCGCGAAGCGCATCGACGACCTTCTGCCGTAGCTCACGCTCGACGAAAAGATGGGATTCCTGCACCAGTTCGCGCCGACCGTGGAGCGCCTCGGCATCGCCGCGTTCCGCACTGTCAAGAGGCTCTGCACGACGTGGCCTGGATGGGCCCGGCCACCGTCTTCCCGCAGGCCGTCGGCCTCGGCGCAGCCTTGAACACCGATCTCGTACGACGGCTCGGCGAGACCGTCTCCGAGGAGACCCGCGATGCGCGCCCGCGACGACCGCGTGGGCCTGAACGTCTGGTCCCCCACGGCCAACCTCCTGCGCCACCCCCTGTGGGGCCGAAACGAGGAGAGCTACTCCGAGGAACCGAAGCTCACTTCGGCCATCGCCACCGCGTACACCCGTGGCCTGCGCGGCGACCACCCGACGTAGCGGCGCACCGCGCCCGCCCTCAAGCACTGGCTGGCCCGCAACAACCAGACGGGCCGTGACGTCACGTCCTCCTCGGTCCGTCCGCGCGTGCTCCACGAGTACGACCTGCGCGCCTTCCGCGGGACGGTCGAGGCGGGCGCGGCGACAGGCGTGATGCCGGCGTACAACCTGGTCAACGCCCGCCCCAACCACGTCTCCCCGTACCGGCGCGAGCACCTGCGCACCTGGACGGATGAGGACCTCCTCGTCTGCTCGGACGCGGGCGCGCCCTCCGACCCGGTCGACTCCGAGCACTCCCTCGGCACCCACGAGGAGGCGACGGCCGTGCTGCTGGCCGGCGCCGACAGCTTCACCGACCACGGCACGAACGTCTCGAAGATCACCGCACGGGTCCGGGGAGCCCTGGAACAAGGCCGGACCGAGTCGGACATCGACCCGGCGGTACGGCGCCAGCTCTCGGTCCGCTTCAGGCTCGGCGAGTTCGACCCGGAGTACGACCCGCACGCGATCACCAGGGACTTCGACACCCCGGCCCACCGCGCCCTCGCCCAGGAGGCCGCCGAGCAGGCGGTCGTCCTGCTCGGGAACAGCCCCGGCCTGCTGCCGCTCGCGCCCGACACCCGGCTCGCCGTGGTCGGCCTGCTCGCGGACGAGTGCAAGCGCGACTGGTACAGCAGCATGCTCATCCACCGCTCGCCCCTGCTGGAGGGCCTGTACGAGCGGTTCGGCGCGGAACGTGTGGAGTTCGCGGAGGGCGTCGACCGGATCCTGCTGAAGACCTCGGCCGGAACCTGCCTGCACGTCCCCGAGGCGGACGCCGCCGACGAGGCGCGCGGCGCCGAGGGCGCCCTCGACCCCGCCCTGCTCGCGGTCCGTACGGACCTGCCC
Organism: Streptomyces sp. HUAS MG56; assembly: GCF_058673395.1. NCBI lineage: Bacteria > Bacillati > Actinomycetota > Actinomycetes > Kitasatosporales > Streptomycetaceae > Streptomyces > Streptomyces sp. HUAS MG56. The sequence continues at coordinate 462,183 of NZ_CM178722.1, forward strand.
TCGCTCACCACCGACGCGACCGGCACGGAGTTCGCGCTCGTCGACTCGGGCGAGGGCGTGCTGACCCTGCGCTCCCCCGACAGCCGCTGTCTCTCGGTGGCCGAGGACGGCCGTTTCCGCGCCTCCGCCGACCAGTCCGGCGGCTGGGTCGTCCAGGAGACGTTCCGCCTGGAACGGCACGAGAACGGGCACCTCCTTCGGTACGTCGGAACGGGTCACCACGTCTCTGTCGCCGCCGACGGCCTCAAGGTTGCCGACGGGAACGGTGAGATCTTCGAGGTCGTCGTCGAACGCGGCGAGGACGCGGTGAGCAGGGTCGCCTCGCAGGCGGACGTGGTCCTGGTGCTCGCGGGTAACGATCCGCACATCAACGGCCGCGAAGGCACGCCACTCCTCCCGTTCGGCCACGGCCTGTCGTGCGCGTCCTTCTCCTACGAAGGCCTCACGACTCGCGTCGAGGACGGGACACTGCAGCTGTCCTTCACGGTCGGCAACACCGGTGACGTCACCGTGGACGAGGTCGCCCAGCTCTACACCCGGGCCATGGAACTGTCGGTGTCACGGCCTCGCAGGGATCTGACCGCGCACCAGCGTGTGACGCTCGCGCCCGGGGAGGTCACGGAGATCGCCTTCCGGGTGCCGATGTCGGCCTTCGCCTTCTGGGACGCGGCGCAGCGACGCCGGCGGGTGGCACCGGGCCCCTACGAGATCCTCGTCGGAACGTCCAGCGAGGACATCCGCCTGACCCGGACCGTCCACCTCGACGGCGAGCCGTCCGTCCCCCGGCCGGTCATGGCGGGAGGCCTGGACGCGACGGACTTCGATGACCCGAGCGACACGGAGATCGTGGACCGCACGAAGATGTCGGAGGGACGCCGTCGCCCCGTGACCGGCCGGAAAGGCGAGCTGCTGTTCCGCGCCTGTGACTTCGGAAAGGGGGCCCGCGACGAGGCCTGGCAGAGTGTGCCGGAGACCGGCGCCGGGCTCGTTGTCGATTTGTCGGTCTGTTTCCGGTGCCGCGGTGGCGTGACGTCGCCGCTCCTCCGCCGCGGACCACGCTGCAGTGGCGTGGACGCTCCAGGCCGTACCGGCCGGGACCACGCTACCGTCCGGGGCGCCCCGCCTCGACCGGCCCGAGGCCTTCACCGCCGACGACCTGATCCTCGCCGAAGAGCTGACCCCCAAGGCAGCCGTCGCCATCGACAACGCCCGCCGGTACTCGCGCGAGCGCACGACCGCGCTGACCCTGCAACGCGGCCCGCTGCCGCAGGGGCTGCCGAACCAGGAGGCGGTCGAGGTGGCATCCCGCCACCTGCCCGGCGGGACCGGCGTGGAAGTGGGCGGTGACTGGTTCGACGTCATTCCGCTGTCCGGCGCCCACGGCGCCCTCGTCGTCGGCGATGTCGTCGGTCACGGCCTGCACTCCTCGGCCAGTTGCCAGCCGTTCTTGCGGCCCACCGGCGCCAGCAGGCCGCGGAGGTAGTCCCGCATCCGCCACCGCAGATCCGCACGACCGAACCGGCCTGCCACCCGGGCGAAGACGGACTCCAACTCCGCAGCCCAGCCCTCGACTTCAGCGGTCCCCTCCATGACCGGACAACGAGAAGATGCAGCTCAGGACACGATTTCTGACTGGAGTACTAAGGCCGGCAGCCATGTCGAGGTCCACCTCATCCGGCCGCCTGCTCACCCTTCACGATGGTGAAGGCGATGCCGCCCAGCTGCGAGGTGAGGTAGCGGCGCAAGGCCGCTGAGGCGCTTCCTGCCTGGCTGGTCCGCAATTCGATGCCGGAATCGTCCGTGGCCGGACCGATCTGGTAGACGGGGAACCCTGCAATCGTCGGACCGTCGTGCGCCATGAGGCCGCGAACGGCCGCGTGTAGCGTCCGCTCGGAGTAGCGGCAAGGAAAGATGTCGAGCCGATTGAGGTCGACGGTCGGGTGGGCGCGCTTGGCCGCCTGCGCGAGCAGCCTCCCGCGTGCCACGTCCGTGACACACAGCGCCACCCGACCATGGGTGTAGCCGTCGATCACCGTGCCGAAAATATCCGAATACTCGGAATTGAACTCCTCATCGCCGACGGCCTGCGCAAGTGCCTGTGCCTGCACGGTGTCGGCAGAAGTGCCACTGCCCGCAGCGGGTGAGGCCGCGCTCTGGCCCTGCACGCCATTCGGGCAGGAGGCGGGCACCCTGCCGCTTGGGCTCCTGCTGCCGGCCGAGGACACCGACGTGGCGCCGACAGACGGACTCCGCGGCGCCGCCGAGTTCCCCGGCGAGGATCCGGCGCACGCCGCAGTGGCAGCCAACATCCCCGAACAGAGCGTCAGAGCAACGGCACGCCGCACGGTTCCTTCTTCCCCCGTAGGTCCACCAAGCACAGCCGCTCCCCACCAGCACCGAAACGCCGCGACACGATGGCGCGCAGTGTAGCGAGTTGGGAGTGGCTCAGGGCTGCCGCGACGACCCGGGGTCCCGTGATGTCAGCCGGGGGCCGCCGGACGGTCTGTCCGTCCGCCGACGCGCACGGCCCCGCCGACGCGCGCGGAACTCCAGCGGCGCCCGAACCCTCGCCCGCCGCCCGGGACCTGTCCCACCCACCCACTTCCTTCTTCCTGCTGTGAGGCGTGGACTCGGGGGCGCAGCAGGGACGTCGGCCTCCCGACCATCGCAGGGCCAGCCTGGTGACCTGCGGGTTTGCGGGCGGATACGGAAGTGGGTGCGGACGGTTGTCGGCCGAGCTGTCGGTCGGGGTGTCGGCGGGGATGTGGGTCTGGTCCACGGAGGCGTTGTCGCTTCGTGACCGTGGTCGGCTTTCATGGTCGGTGCTCTCGTCGGGACCGGCTGCTGCAGTGACCGGGCGGGGTCGGGCAGGACGGCGCCGCACCGGACGGGAAGCGAGCAGATCCGTGATGATCGGCGGGGACGTGGGCAGCGCGGACCGGATGGCGCTGGGCGTGCTGACACAGTGCCGGATGGCCACCACCGAGCAGATGCACCGGGTGATCGCCCTCTCGGTGCGTATCGGGCAGGCCCGGCGCAAGTTGGCCAGGCTGCATGCCGAGGGGCTGGTCGACCGCATCATCCTGCCGCGGGCCGGTCAGACCCGGGTGTGGTTCCCCACCCGAACAGCCTGCAACTCGCCTGTAAGCGGCTGGAGATGCGCGGGCACCGGCCCTCCAGGACCGTGTCCGACCCGACCGCCGTGCTGCTGAAGGCCGGGCCACACGCTGACCGTGGCCGAGACCGCAGCCGCCTTCCTCAAAAACGCCCGCTGCCATGGCGATCTGTGACGGCCGCTGGACTGGATCCCCACCCGGACAGCACCGGACCCGCCGGTGCCGAGGACCGTGGTGTCAGGGCTGGTCGATCTGCGCGGCGGCCTCCTCCAGGTCGGCGACGGTCCCCGACATGATCGTCCGTACATGCCTGGTGATGTGCTGCACGGGCCAGTCCCACCACGCCACGGCGAGGAGCCGGGCGATGTCCGCGGCGTCGTAGCGGGTGCGGATGAGCCGGGCGGGGTTGCCGCCGACGATGCCGTAGTCGGGGACGTCGCCGGTGACCACGGCGCCGGCGGCGATGATCGCGCCGTGACCGATGCGTACACCGGGCATGACCGTGGCGCCGTGGCCGAACCACACGTCGTTGCCGACGACCGTGTCGCCCCGGCAGGGCAGGTCGGTGATCAGGTCGAAGTGCTCCGCCCAGGAGCCCCCCATGGTGGGGAACGGGAAGGTGGAAGGTCCGTCCATGCGGTGGTTGGCGCCGTTCATGATGAACCGGGTGCCCGTCCCCAGTGCGCAGTACTTGCCGATGACGAGCCGCTCGGGACCGTAGTGGTACAGGACGTTGCGCGTCTCGAACGCGGTCGGGTCGTCCGGATCGTCGTGGTAGGAGAAGTCACCGACCTCGATCAGCGGCGACTTCACCTGCTGGTCACCGGGCTTCTCCCCTTCCCGTTCGGGCTGATGACCGTGCTCCCGCGCATGCTCGACACGCAGGGACGGGCTGCGGATCACCGTCAACTGCTTCGGGCCGAGGACCACTTCATCCTGCCGTCCGAACTGGACGCCGATACTGCAGAGCTGCCGGCCGCGCCCAGAAAGCCGCCGACACCGTCCTGGGGCACCGCCGTACACGAGAAGGACCTGATCGACCGCCAGCAGAACGACCTGGCCCTCCCCTCGCCGCTAGTCTGAGCGATCGCCCGCAAGCTCACCGAGAAAACCGCCCCACCGGCGAACTCCCCCAGCAGGCCGACACTCCCCCGTTCCACAAGCCCCCCGGCACACGCCGAGCCCACCTCGACACGATCAGGCAGGGAATCGACCGCCGGGTCGCCGTACCGGAGGAGTACGCGGACAAAGGGGCCGAGGCGGACAAGTGCTGTACAGAGTGGGCGCAAGCCCGACAGCTGGCGGCGGGCGACGATCACGTGCTCGCACTGCTCGCCGCCACCGCAACGGGCCACCTCGCCGCGGCCGAGGTACAGGGAATGACCACACAGGCACGCGCCATCGCCGAAGCCCTGCACAACGCGGTCGACACAGCGGGGCGAACGCCGCCGCGGGTTCTGGGAACCCACAGGCGCGCGTCAGTTCGTTTCGAGGCAGTCGGCGAAGGCCGCGACCAGGGACGGGTCGTTGAAGGCGGTGATCCGGGCGATGTGGTCGGCGCGCAGGGTCAGGACCTGGATGCCGTAGGGCTCATACCGCCCGCCGCCCGCGTGTGTGTGGACGACGAGGGCCGGCTGACCATTGGCGCGGGTGGGGGTCATCCGCCACCGGCCCGGGCGCAGGACGCGGGCGGACAGGAAGCCGATGACGGCCTGGCGGCCGGTGAACCAGGTCGGGGTCGGGGGCATCTCCAGCTCGACGTCGACGCGCAGCAGATGCACCAGCGCGTCGGGGTCGGCGCGGGTGAAGGCGTCGACATAGTCGTCGAGGAGGACGCGCTGGGTCTCCTCGTCCGGCTCGGCCAGGTCGTCGGCGACCGGTCCGGCATCGGCCAGGCGGGCCCGGGCGCGGCGGAGCGCGCTGTCCACGGCAGCAGTCGTCGTGCCCAGCATCTCGGCCACCTCGGCCGTCCGGAACCCGAGCACGTCACGCAACGTCAGCACGGCGCGCTGGCGGGCGGACAGGAGCTGGAGTGCGGCGATGAATGCGAGGCGTACTCCCGTCCGCGTGGCCACGATCGCCGCGGGGTCACCGGCGCCGAACCGTGTGTCCGGCGCCGGCTGGAGCCAGGGCACTGTGGGCTCGCGAGGAGCCACCGCCACACGGTGATCGTCCGACGGCGCGCCCAGTCCCGATGGCAGAGGCCGCCGGGACCGCGTTTCCAAGGCCGTCAGGCAGGCCATGGTGGCGATCTTGTACAGCCACCGCCGCACCGAGGAACGGCCTTCGAAGCCGTTGAACGCGCGCCACGCCCGCAAATAGGTCTCCTGGACCAGGTCTTCGGCGTCGTGGACCGAGCCGAGCAGCCGGTAGCAGTGCGCGAGCAGTTCCGGCCGGAACTGCTCGGCCAGAGCGGTGAACTCGGGGTTCGACGGCATCGTGGGTTCTCCTCGCAGTAGCGGCGGGGGCCACCGTAAGCGGTGGATCAGTCGATCGGATTCAGCCCGGCGCCGCGGACCCGGTACTCCGGGCCGCTGTCCGGGGCCCCGGCGAGCTCCACCACGGCCGTGCCGATCTGTTCCAGGGTGAGGATTGGCTGCCGCCCTTCGATGAAGGTCTCCCGGTCGACGCCTGTACGCGCGGCGTAGCCCGTGACCCCGGCATCGCCCACCCCGCCGACCGGAGTCATGTCCGGCAGGAGCGTGATGAACCGGATGCCCAGCCCGGCCCGCTGCGACTCCTCGGCGCCGTACTGGCGCAGGTACCGGATGGCGGCCTTGGCGCTGGCGTATCCGCCGCTGAGCGGGGAGCCGCCCAGCGCGGCTCCGCTGGACATCGAGATCACGACGCTGCCCGGAGCCAGCGGCGCTCGCAGGGCAGCCCCCGTCCAGGTGAAGACGTGCCGCGTGTCGACCTCCCAATTGCGGCTGAAGGTCTCCCAGCTCTGCTCATGCACGGGCGCCATGTGGGGCGTTGCCCCGGCGTTGAGTACGAGCAGACCGGGCCGGTGGGTACGGATCACCTCCTCGGCGAGGGCTTCGGCGGTGGCATCGGCTACGAGGGGCGTGAACGCCGAACCGAGCTCGTCGCGTACGGCGCCCAGCTCCTGTTCGTTGCGGGCGATACCCATGACACGGGTGCCACGGGCCACGAGCGCAGCGGCGATCGCGCGCCCGAAGCCGCGGCTCGCACCGGTGACGACGGCGGTCTGGAGGTGATCTGACATCGGAGGCTCCACATGCTGGTCGGGTTCGGTCGCCAATAAAGACCAGCGGGAGGACAGAAAACCGTCGCCCCAGCGGGGGAATCTTGAGACGACCCGTACGGCACACTTCCCGCACCGCCCTCGAACCGGATACCCCGAACGGCCCGGACGCCGGTGACATGGCTGCGGGCCTGGAGGGTGGCACGCAGGTGAAGGCGTCCCTGAGGCTCGCAACGTGCTGCGGGATGCGGGTTCATCGAGGTTGCCCATGTGCAGGGCGCCGACGTCCCTGCTGTGCGGGACGACGGGTGGTGCTGCGTCTGCGTGTCCGGTGGTTCAGGTGCGAGGAAGTCTCCTGCGGGCAGCGGACGTTCGTCGAGCAGGTCGCGGGCCTGACCCGCCGGTACAGCCGGCGGACCGAACGACTGCGGTCGACGCCGGCCGAGGTCGGCCTCGCGTTGGCTGGTCGCGCCGGCACCCGGCTTGCCGACATATTCGGGGTGCGGGTCAGCCGGAACACGGTCCCGCGGCTGGTCGACGCTGTCCCAGAACTCCAGTCGCGGATCCCGCGAGTGGTCGGCGTCGATGAGTATGCGATGGGCAAAGGACGTGTCTACAAAACCGTGCTGGTCGACATCGAGACCCGCAGACCGGTGGACCTACTCCGGATCGCGAGGCGAGCACTCTCGCGGCCTGGCTGGCCGAACACCCGGGGATCGAGGTCGTCTGCCGCGACCGGGCCCCGTTCTTCGCTGAGGGCGCCAGCATCGGGGCGCCCACCGCCGGCCAGGTCGCGGACCGGTTCCATCTGTGGCGCAACCTCGGCGAAGCAGGCGAGGGATGCGTCTCCCGCCACCGCCCGTGTCTGCGCGCGACCTTCGCCGATCCGGCTCCTCGGGCTGAGACTCCTGCACCGCCCGCCAGCAGGTCGCCATGGCCCACCGGGCACCGGTTCGCCGACCGCACGCGCGTGAAGCGCGCCACTGTCCGCGCGCTGCCGGCCGCCGGACACAGCCGACGCGCGATCCAACGTCAACTCGGAATGACCTACCGCACCGTCCAACGGCTGGCGGACGCCGCGGCCCCGGAAGACCTGTTCCATGGGCAGTGGCGGGGCCGCAGGACCAAGCTCGACGACTTCAAGCCGTACTTGCGCGAGCGGTGGGCTGAGAGCTGCACGAACGCCTGGACTCTCTGGGCGAGGAGACCAAGACGCATGGCTACCGCGGCGGCTACGGAGCCGTGTGCGCCTACCTCCGTCCGTTCCGCACAATCCCGAACGCACCGGCGGCCCGCCCGCCCTCGCCCCGGACCGTCGCCGGGTGGATCCTGACCCACCCCGGCACCCTGCCGGAGAGCGAGCGACTCAAGATGAAATACGTCCTCGCGCACTGCCCTGAACTGGCAGCCCTCACCGCCCACGTCCGCGCATTCGGGAGGATGCTCACCCACCTCGAAGGCGACCGGCTTCCGCAGTGGATCAAAGCGGTCCGCGCCGACGACCTGCCCAGCCTCCACGCCTTCGCCAACAGCCTCGAACGAGACCTCGCCGCCGTCACCGCTGGCCTGCCCCTGCCCCGGAGCTCCGGCGTCGTCGAAGGCCACGTCGACCGCATCATTCTGTGGAACCAGCCATGTCAAGCCGTGTGCTTGTGCATCACGTCGAGGTAGTGCCGATCGCGGTGCCGAACATGGTGGTCCCGGCCGGGCAGGCTGAAGACAGCGCAGACCTCGGCGGGCCGGGTGAGGATGCTCGACTGCTCGCCGAAGGTGAGGACGGGGTTGACCTCGTTGTGGCAGCCTGCGGTGTCGAGGGCCGTGATCAGTTCCTCGCAGAGCACAGTGGCCTCGAACGACTCGGAATCAGGCAGGACGAGCGGCGGGAGACTCGCCGTTGATCCGGGCCAGAGGTTGATCCAGATGCCGCTGACGGCCCTCTGGGTGACGAGCAGTCGAAGGCCTCCCCACGCATAGGGATAGCCGTCGATGTCGGGGCCCTTCATGAGGATGGCGGGGTGGGGGCGCCCGTGACCGAGGAGATCCTCGGCCTCGGTCAGGGGCATTCCGCAGTGAAGCGGCCCGATCCGGCCGATTCGGGCGAAGTCGACGAGCACGTTCATCAAGGTCACGGCAGTGACTGTGACACTCTCCCCCGCCCGTGCGCACTCCGATATCAGCGCGATGCGCAACCCATCCCGCCCTGTCGGACGTCGCCGGGCGGCAGAAGGCGGGCCGTCTCCGGCACGTCCAGTTCGCGTGGTGTCGGGCCGGCCGGAGTGGGTGTGTCGGCGAGGCGGTCGAGTAGCCGGTCCAGGGCTGCCTGGCCGTCCTCGATGGCTGCCTGTTCGTCGTCGGTCAGCGGGATGGACACGGCCACTTTCTGCAAGTTGCCTTTGCCAGGGCTCACCGCCCGCGGCGGCGGAGGCGACCGTGTCCCGGTCGACCAGGACCTCGATCGTGCGGACGTTCCGCTCGAAGTAGCCCGCCTCGGAGTATGCCTTGGACAGGGTGGTCGGGTCGGGACCGGTGCTGCCGCCCGGGGTGATCCTGTTGCGGGTGGAGGGCTCGCCCTCAGACGTCCGCCGGCTGCATCCGGCCCGGCTGCCGGGGCGGCCGACGGCGGCGATGGCGGCCGTCGTCCGTGCGGTGCGGGATCAGTTCGCCTCCCCGCCCGCGGTGCGGTAGCCCGTGCGGTAGGCGGACTCCTGAGGTCGCGTACTTCACGGCGACTTCACTGCTGGCGATGGTCGGGCTGGGCGTCGCCGAGTCCATGGGCCTACTCCGAGGGACGCCTCAGTATCATGTTGATACTAGTTTTGGATCCATACCAGGAGGAGTCCCTGTGGCGGAGAAAGCACGGCCGGTCGTCTTCCAGCATGGGCAAGCGTTCCTGGCGGCGGTCTCGGAACGCTGGAACTACCAGATCCTGCGTGAGGTCTTCTTCGGCATCCACCGGTTCGGCGAACTCAAGCGCGGGCTGGGCATCTCGGCGACGATGCTCACGGCGCGGCTGAACCACCTCACCGAGTTGGGCCTGCTGGAGAAGCACGCGTATCGGGAGGACAAGCCCTGGTACGAGTACCGGCTGACCGAGGGTGCGCGGGAGTTGGTGGTGCCTGCCATCGTGGCGGTCACCCGCTGGGCGGAGAGCCATGCCGACGGCGAGGCGTTGCCGGCACGGCCCCTGCTGCACACCTCCTGCGGATACGAGACTGAGCCCTATCTCGCCTGTAGTCATTGTCACCAGCCCATCGAAGCGGCCGATTTGCATCCGCTCCCGGCGAAGGCGGGAGTGAGCGCAGAGGAGGTGGCAGGGGAAACCGGTCTCAAGTAGTCATCATTTACTACTACTTGCAGTACGCTACCAGTACCGGCTCTACTCGAACCTCGGGTGAGGAGTGACCATGTCACGGACGGACTGGCTCAACGACGTCACCGAGAAGCTGATACCGACATCCCTCGGCTTGATGAACGTGCGGGTGGGCGGTCGGACGGACGGCCCGGCCATGGTCTTCTGGCCGAGCCTGATGATGGACGGCACCATGTGGCGCTTCCAGTACGAGCACTTCGCCCCCACGCACCGCGTGGTGCTCGTCGACAGCCCCGGACACGGCAGGTCCGACGCGCTACGGCGGATCATCGACCTCAAGGAATGCGCCGACGCGCTGGTCGAGGTCCTGGACGCGCTCGGCATCGACAGGTGTGTGCTGGTGGGCAACAGCTGGGGCGGCATGCTGGCCGGGGTGTTCCCCGCGTACCACCCGGAGCGCACCGCCGCCGCCGTCGGCATCAACTGCACGGCCTCGCTGCCCACGACGTTCGAGAGCGTGTGGGCGACCGGACTGGCCGCCTGTCTCGCGGTGCACGCGCGAATGCCGCGACTGGCCGCCAGGGCCGCGCGCTCGGCGTTCGCCGGACCGACCGCAGAGGCCGAGAACCCCGATTTCCTGGAGTACATCGACGTCGTGCTGGACAACGACCCCAAGTCTGTGGCCTGGGCGCTTCGCAGCATCCTCATCGGGCGCAGGGACGAGCACCGGCTGCTGGCGACCATTCCCGTCGGCATCCCTGTCCTGGTCATCGCCGGTGAGGAGGACAGCCAGTTCCCCGTGCACGCCGTCCGGAGAATGGCCGACGTCATCAAGGGCAGCACCTTCCGCGTCCTGCTGCGCACCGGCCACCTGGCCGCGCGGGAGAACCCGGACGAGGTCAACGCGGCGATCGACGCCTTCCTCGCAGCCAGTCCCATCGCCTGACCTGACGGCGACGCCGGAGGATCAGAGGAAGGAGAAGGACGATGACGCACCGTGCCACTCCCGTTCCTGTGCCGAGTTGGGTCGGACAGCTCATGCGCGAGATCGACACCCTCGATTTCGGCGAGGGTTTTGCCCGGACGACCGACGACACCGAGATGTTCTTCGGCACCGCCCACGTGGTAGGTGCCGAGGCCATCAAAGCGTTCTTCGTCAAGATCGATGAGCCGCTGCACATCGCTCACACCGTCCTGGAGTGCTGGGACACTCCCGACGGGGTCCTGTTCCTGCGCGGGGAGGCCACCATGGCGAAGAAGACCGACCCGGACACCACCGTACGGGCTCCGTTCATGCACCTGTACCGCCTTGACGACAGCGGAAGGATCCGCACCATCCACATCACCGCCGGCCCGCTCCACACCGATGCCGTCATGTGAGACGCGCGGAGGATCGAGCCGGCGGCCCTCGCGGGGCCGGCCCCGCAGTTGACGCACCGTCCTGACGATCGGGTAGGAGTCTTCCAGCTCTACGACGGCTCACGGGTCGAGTACCAACTCACCGCTCTGGGCCGGACCTTGCTGGCGCTCGTCGACACCGTCGGCGCATGGGGGGGATCTCCCAGCGGCTCCGCAGGCAGCGGAACCAGTGCCGGTGGGCGAACGCCCGCTCCACGACCCAGCGTTGGGTGCCCAGACCCGGAGCCGTACTGGGTGCCCCGCGGGGGATCAGCGGCTTCACGCCGAGATCCCAGACCATGTGGCGGCATCTGAGCTGGGTGACATCGCTGTGGTTGCCGCCGGTCAGCGTGGCGGCGGGCGGGATGCCGGTGGCGTCGGTGATCAGGACTTCGTATCCCGTCCTCCATTCGGCCGGGCGGCGCCAGCAGGTCATGCCCGAGCCGAAGCCGAGTTCCTGCGGCAGATGCTCCCTGGGGATCCCGGCGTGCAGGACGAACAGGCTGCCTTGGAACACCAGCCGGTCCGGATGCCGCTTGCGTCCCGGGTGCCTGGTCCGACGCTCGGCCTTGGGCAGCAGCGGCGAAGTCCTCCTCCGGCGTCGACCTGACGAAGCAACAGGGCGGCGACACCGGCTACGTCGAGTGCCCCAGCCACCAGTACTGAACCATGTGCTCCTCCGCCCGGGAGCTCCGCAAGCGCGGCTTGCGGGGACAGCACGAGTCCGGTGAGTCGGTACAAGACCCGTGGCGGGTCAGGCTTCGCAGGGTCACGGACAGCATCTTCGGCGAGACGCACCGGGCATCCGGCGTCTCAGCTCCGCGAAGCGCACCTCGTCCGGTGCGGCATGGGCGAGCGTCCTGACGGCCATGGACGTCCACTTCGTACCGATGCGGTCCAGCAACTGCCGCGTCGGGCAATGGGGATCGAACAGATCGCCCGGGACGGACCTGCGGATCTCCTGCTGAACGGCTTCCCGCACACCTGGCAACTCTGGAGCGGCATCATGGGCCGATCGGCCGAGCGGTACCGAATCATCGCCCCGGACCTTGCATCATTCCGGGCGGAACTCATCAATTCCCCTGGATGCAATGTGTTCGTATGGCGACTATCGGTGTCAGGTGTCGTCCCAGATTGACCGATCTGACTCACATGGCCCCGAGGAAGCGGGCACCGCGGAGCTGCCCGCGTGAGCCCTCGGACAGCTGCACGCCCGGGATCGGAAGGCCGACCCCGGGCGTGGGTCATCCGCAGCAAGTGAGCGTCTGCAACCAGAAGCGGCGTTCGGTCCGGCTGCTGCGGTGACGCCGCGGTTCGGCCTCGGGCAGGTCGGTGTGCACGTGCCTCCGTCTCCTCGGCGTCAGCGGCGCTCGACGGTGATGACGGGGTGCAGGCGGCGGGTGTGGTCGACCTCGCGGACCGGGCCGGTCAGGCGCAGCGGGACCGTGATGCGGTGGTCGGTGCTGCTGGCGGAGATCCGCAGCTCCAGCTCGCCGGGTTCGACGATGCGCCGGCCGTCGCGCCCGGTGAAGGAGGCCAGATCCGCCGGCAGTTCCACCAGGACCCGGAATCTTTCCCCGGCGTCGAGCGGGAGGCGCCGGTAGCCGACGAGGCGCTGCACCGGCTGGACGACGGAGGCCACCGGGTCGTGCAGGTAGAACTGCACCACCTCGCAGCCGGGGCGCTCGCCGGTGTTGCGGACCTCGAAGGCGAACCGGAAACTGCCGTCGGTGCCGGTCTCCGCGACGGTGACATCGAGCGCGGACCACTCGAAGTCGGTGTAGCCGAGCCCGTGTCCGAACCCGTAGGCCGGGCTGGTGCTGGTGCTGGACACGTCGCTGTCCTGAGCCAGCCGGGCGGCCAGGTAGGTGGAAGGCTGGACACCCTTGTGGCGCGGCACGCTCACGGGCAGCCGTCCGGAGGGATTCACCCGGCCGCTGAGCACACCGGCGATGGCCTCGGTACCGGCCTCCCCGGGGAAGAAGGACTGCACGATCGCCGCCGCCTCGCCCTGGGCGCGCCCCAGCGCGTACGGGCGGCCCGCCAGCATGACCAGCACCACCGGTGTGCCCGCGTCCAGCAGTGCGTCGAGCAACTCCTGCTGTACGCCAGGCAGTTGCAGTGACTCGGTGTCGCAGCCCTCACCACTGGTCCCGCGGCCGAACAGGCCCGCCCGGTCGCCCAGGGCCAGCACCACGACATCGGCCATGCGCGCCGCGGCGATCGCCTCGGCGAAGCCCTCCGTGCTGTCACCGTCGACCGTCGCCCCGAGAGCGGACACGATCGCGGCGTCGGGGAACTCTGCCGCCAACGTCTCCCGAAGCGTGGGCAGTTCGATGCCGACCGGGACCTCGGGGTGCTGCGAGCCGACGTGGACGGGGAAGGAGTAGCAGCCCAGCACTGCCGTCGGGGTGTCTGCGTTGGGGCCGATCAGCGCGATCCGGCGGGGGCGGCCGAGCGGCAGCGTGCCGTCGTTGCGCAGCAGCACGACGGCCTGTTCCGCCAGTTCCCGGGCGAGGCGCCGGTTCTCGGGGCGGTCCAGGTCCACGCTGCCGCGCAGCGCCTCCGGCGCGTCGAGGTCCGCGTCGGCGAGCGCCTGCGGGACCGGGCTCCAGTCGGGGTCGAGCAGGCCGAGTTGTGCCTTCTGAACGAGGATCCGGCGCAGTGCACGGTCGATCAGCTCCTCGGGAACGGACCCGGCCTCGATCGCGTCGAGCAGCGGCCGGCCGAAGGTCTTGACGGTCGGCAGCTCGACGTCGACGCCGCCGGCGAGGGCCAGACCCGCGGCCTCGGCCCAGCTCCCCGCGACGCCGTGCAGGAGCTTGAGGAAGGCGATGCCGAAGTAGTCCGCGACGACGGTGCCGTCGAAGCCCCAGGTGTCCCGGAGCAGACCGGTGAGCAGTTCCGGGTCGGCGGCGGAGGGGATGCCGTCGGTGTCGGTGTAGGCGTGCATGACCGAGCGGGGCCGGCCCTCGCGGACCGCCATCTCGAACGGCGGCAGGATGACGTCGGCGCGCTCCCGCGGGCCCATGGCGACGGGGGCGAGGTTGCGTCCGGCCCGCGAGGCGGAGTAGCCGGCGAAGTGCTTGAGGGTGGCGACGATCCCGGCGGATTCCAGGCCCTGCACGTAGGCGGTGGCGAGGGTGCCGACCAGGTAGGGGTCCTCGCCGATGGTCTCCTCGACGCGTCCCCAGCGGGCGTCGCGCACCACGTCGAGCACGGGGGCGAGGCCCTGGTGGACGCCGACGGAGCGCATGTCGGCGCCGATGGCGGCGGCCATGGCACGCACGAGCTCGGGGTTGAAGGCCGCCCCCCAGGACAGCGGGACGGGATAGGCGGTCGCGCCCCAGGCGGCGAAGCCGGCCAGGCACTCCTCGTGGGCGATCGCGGGTATGCCGAACCGGTTGGCGGCGGTGATCCGCTGCTGGGTGCGGGCGAGTGAGAGCGCTCCGACGGCGGCGTCGACGGGCAGGGTGCCGAAGGGCCGGGTGAGCTGGCCCAGGCCGTGTGGCAGCAGCTCGTCGAGGTCGGGCGGTTCTTCCATCTCGTGCTGGTGCGGGGCGACTTCGTCGCCCTCGTCGGAGGCGCCCACCCAGACGCCGACGAGCTGGGCTGTCTTCTCCCGCAGGGTCATCGCCGCGATGAGGGCGTCGGCCCTGGTCTCGGGATCGAGGGAGGCGTCCTGCCAGACGGCGTTGTCGAGCTCGGTGGTGAGGGCGGGGTTCATGTTGCCGGTCACTTTCCTCCGACCCCCATGAGGCCCTGGACCAGGGCGCGGCGGGCGAACAGGTAGACGACGAAGATGGGGAGCATGGACAGGACCACGGCGGCGAGCAGCCCGGGGACGTCGACGCCGTGTTCGGTCTGGAAGTTGTACAGACCGAGGGTGATCACCTTGGTCGAGTCCGACTGGGTGAGGATGAGCGGGAAGAGGAAGCCGTTCCAGGCCTGGAGGGCCGAGAAGACGACGATGGAGGAGAGCCCGCCCTTCGACAGCGGCAGCACCAGCTGCAGGAAGACCCGCCATGGGGCGGCCCCGTCCATCGCCATCGCCTCGTACAGCTCGGGGCTGATGTCGCGCATCGCCCCGGTCAGCACCAGGGTGCACACGGGCATCGAGAACGCGGCGGTCGGCAGGATGACGCCGATCAGGTGGTCGTAGAGCCCGGCCTGGTTGATCACGTAGAACATCGGCACGATCACCGCCTGCGCAGGGATCGCGAGTCCCAGCAGGAACACCCGGAACACGACGCCGATGGTCCGGCCCCTGGCCCGCACGATGGCGTAGGCGAGCGGGGGGACCACCAGCAACACGATGCCGACGACGCTGACGGTGGCGATCAGCGTGTTGAGGAAGTCCTGGCCGAAGCCGTTGGAGAAGGCGTTCCGGTAGTTGCTGAACGTCAGATGCGACGGCCAGGTCAGTGGGCCCTGGGTGGAGTAGTCGGAGGTGGTGCGCAGGGTCGCGGTCAGCAGCAGGTAGAGCGGCAGGCCGATCAGGAAGAGCCAGATCAGGGAGCCGAACCCGGCCAGGTAGTTGGGCCGCTGCCTCATGAGATCCCCTCCGCCGTGCCGCGCATCTTGTCGTAGCCGGAGAGCCGTACCACGGCCAGGGAGATGAGGGTGGCGACGACGACCAGGACCAGCGCGATGGCCGAGCCGGCGCCGAAGTCGAAGTTCTTGAAGCTCTGCTCGTACATGTAGTAGGCGCTGACCGTGGTGTCCGTGCCGGGTCCGCCCTGGGTGAGGATCAGCACCGTGTCGAAGGTGGTCAGGCCGCCGACGACCATGAGGATCATCGAGGTGATCATGGTGTTGCGCAGCTGCGGCAGGGTGATGTGGAAGAACTGCCGCACCGTGCCGGCGCCGTCGATCGACGCGGCCTGGTAGAGCACCTGGGGGATGGCGCGGGCGCCGCCCTGGTAGAGCAGCGCGTGCAGGGGCGTGAACTGCCACATCCCCACGAAGGTCAGCACTGCGATCGAGCCTGCTTGGCTGCCGAGCAGGTTGCCGTTGCCGAACAGCCAGGGCAGCTGTCCCGGGAGGCCGAAGTTGGGGTCGAGCAGGGCGCGCCACAGCACCGAGACCGCGGTCGCGGAGAGCAGCAGGGGGACGAAGAAGATCGCCGACAGCACGGCCCGGTTGCGCTGGGGTCCGGCCGCCCAGACGCCCAGCAGGATGCTGATGGGCGTCTGGGTGACGACTCCGAGCACGGTGAGCACGAGGGTGAGCCAGATGCTCTGGGTCATCACCGGGTCATGGATCAGCTTGGTCCAGTTCGCCGTCCCGTTGAAGTGCGGTGAGGTGATGCCGTCCCAGCTGGTGAAGGACAGCACCGCGACCAGCACCAGCGGGAGGATGGCGAACAGCAGGAAGAAGACGGTCGCGGGTACCGCCCAGACGAAGCCCGGGCGGGTCACCCCGACGCCGGCCCGGCGCGCCTTGAAGCGACGGCGGCCGAGCACTGCAGTGAAGGAGAGGGCGCTCATGATGTCCCTACTCAGGAGGTGGACAGCGACTGCATCTGCTGGATGAAGCCGTTGGCGTCGGTCTTGCCGTCGAAGAACTCCTGGACGGCCGTGTGGATGGTCGTGGTCGCCGCCGGCGGGTAGGCCTGGTCCCAGGACAGCTGGAACGAGGGCGCCTGCTTGACCAGGTTGAACTGGAACTGCGAGTAGTCCGGGCTGGCCGAGGTGGACAGGAAGTTGGCGGTGTTGGTGGTGGTCGGCAGGTTGCCGATGCCGAGTTGAGCCTTCACGAACTCGTCGGAGTACATGAGCTTGAGGAACGCCGCCACGGCGTCGGGGTGCTTGGTCTTCTTCAGCACGGAGTAGAAGTTGTTCGTGTTGCCGACGACGTCCTTCGGGTCGCCCTTGCCGCCCTGGACGGACGGGAAGGCGCTGTAGCCGAGGTCGTTCTTGGCGAAGTCGGGGTTGCCGGACTGCTGGGTGGAGTACTCCCACGAGCCCATCAGCTCGAAGGCAGCCTTGCCCTTGGCCAGCAGCGCCGGGGAACCGCCGTCGGTGAACTTCACCGAATCGAAGTTGCTGCCGAAGGCACCGGCATCGGTCAGCTGCTTCAGCATGCCCAGGGCCCTCTGGCTGTCCGGACTGGCCCACGCGGTCTTGTCACCGGCGAGCGCCTTCCGGAACAGGTCCGGCCCGGCGAGCCTGTCGAAAACGTACTCGAACCACATGAGGGTGGGCCACTGGTCGCCGCCGCCGAGCGCGATCGGCGTGATCCCCTTGCCCTTGAGCACCTTGACGTCGTTGATCAGGTCGTCCCAGGCCTTCGGGACGCTCAGGCCGGCGCTCGCCAGGACCTTCTTGTTGTTGAAGAGCAGCACCGGCTGCGTGCCGCGCATCGGGACACCGTAGGACTTGCCGTCGATCACCGCGGTGTTGAACACCGAGGGAAGGAAGTTGGACTTGAGCCCCGGGTCCTTGGCGATCATGTCGTCCAGGGGGAGCAGGAGGTTCTTCTTGACGAACGGCGCGATGCTGCCGCCGCCCCAGTTGAAGAAGACGTCCGGGGCCTGCGGGGTGTTGATGATCGTGTTGAGCTTCGACTGGTAGTCGGCGCCGGGGATGGTGTCCAGCACCGCCTTGACCTTCGAGGTCTTGTTGAACGTATCGACGATCTGCTTCTCGACCTTGTTCGCGGCGTCCCCGTATACGAGGACGTGGATCGTCCCGGAGTTGGGACCGCCACTGGACCCGCACGCGGCGGTCAGACCGAGCACCAGCCCGGTCGTTGCCGCGACCGCGGCGAATCTGTTGCGGGACGCACCGCTGCGAAGTCTCGCAGAGAAGTAATTCATGGCTTGACGACTCCGTCGATAGTTTCGAAGAGATTGTCGAACGATGCGGGAAACCTAGGCGTAACCTCGGACACCGTCAAGGGCCTGGAAGATCTCGATTCGGATGTACCGGCCGAGCCCTGACCAGCTAGCATCCGTGCAGTACGGACGCAGCGACGGCAGACCAGCGCATCAGGGCAGCACAGGAGGAGCTCGTGACCAGAGTGGCGACACTCGCCGAAATCGCACGTGAGGCGGGGGTGTCCACACCGACTGTTTCGAAGGTCCTCAACGGTCGTGCGGACGTCGCACCGTCCACCCGGGAGCGGGTAGAAGAGCTGCTGCACGAGCACGGATACCAGCGGCGACGTAGCAGCAGCCCGAGCCCGCTGCTGGAACTGGTCTTCCACGAGCTGGAGAGCGCGTGGGCGATGGAGGTCATCCGCGGCGTCGAGAACGTCGTCCGCGAGGAGGGGCTCAGCGTCGTCCTGTCCGAGTCCTCCGGGCGGCTCAGCCCCGGACAGTCGTGGATGGACGGCGTTCTCGCCCGTCGGCCCACCGGCGTGGTCCTGGTGCTGTCCGGGCTCGACAAGGCCCAACAGGCCCAACTGACCAGCCGGGACATCCCGTTCGTCGTCATGGACCCGGCCGGCGACCCCGGTCAGGAGGTGCCGGCGGTGGGGACGACCAACTGGAACGGCGGCCTCGCCGCCACCCGCCACCTCCTCGACCTCGGCCACCGGCGGATCGCCGTCATTGCCGGACCGCTCCGGATGATGTGCAGCCGCGCCCGCGTCGACGGCTACCGGGCGGCCCTGGACGCGGCCGGCGTCGCCGTCGACCCGGCCCTGATCCGCGAGGGCGACTTCCACCATGAGGCCGGGTACCGGGAGGGCCTCGCACTGCTGCGTCTCCCGGACCCGCCCACCGCGATCTACACCGGCAACGACCTTCAGGCGCTCGGACTCTACAAGGCCGCAGGGGAGTTGGGCCTGCGCATCCCTGACGACCTGAGCGTCGTCGGCTTCGACGACCTGCCCGTCGCCCTGTGGGCCTGCCCGCCGCTGACCACCGTGCGCCAGCCGCTCACCGAGATGGCCGAGGTCGCCACGCGCATGGTGATAGACATCGCCCGCGGCAACCAGCCCTCCGCGCTGCGCGTGGACCTGGCCACCACGCTGGTCGAGCGCAGCAGCACGGCCCCGCCACCGTCCACCGTCCATCCCTGAGCCCTCCCTTCTCGGCTGGGCCGTGTCGTCGTCAGGCCCGCGCGTCAGCCCACACGTAGACTCCGCGGCGGCGCGAGGAGCGAGGGCCGCAGACCGCCGGTGTCCACCACCAACTCCTGCAGCACGACGGTCGGGTCCACCATCCAGAACTTCAGGGTGTGCACCCCGGGCCGGGTGATGGTGTGGGTCGTGGACGTGCGGTTGACGTTGTCGGAGGTGTTGCGCTGCCACTGCATGTTCATCACGCCGTCGTCCGTCCCCGTGGCGGCGATGATGTCCACCACCTGCGGCTGCTCGTCGTCGAAGGAGACGGCGTAGTGGAGCCCAGCGCGCGCCAACGCCGGGTTACGCGGCGACAGATGCGCCCAGACCACGACCGGTCCGGTGGTGAACAGGGTCGTGGTGTACTCAAGGCGCGGGCTCGCACCGCCCGGGACCTGCCGGTCCGCGGTGACCGGGAAGGGCTCCATCCCGTCGCCCGTCCGCCCGATGCGCGGGACGCGCTGCCACTGGACCGCGCCAGCGCCGACAGCCCGGTCGAACTGCTCCGCGCCGATGGACAGGTGTCCGCCCGCTTCGACGAAGCCCGCCACCTGGGAGCGGGACAGGCCCGGATTCTCCACCACGGCGGTGAAGGTGGCCTCGGTCCCCTCGGACCCCGTCACGGTGACCGGCACCCGGCACGTGCCCTGTGGCGCCCGGGACCAGTCCGCGACCAGGCCGAGTCGCACCTGGTCGGTCACCAGGCCGCGCGGCCGCGAGGCCGACAGCCACGGCGCACCGGTGGTGACCCGGTAGGTGAAGGGCCGTCCGCCACGGTTGAAGATCTCGAAGAACGGGGCCGCCTCAGCGGTCTGATACGGGCTGATCGAGGGCAGGACGGCGGCCTCCCCGGAGCCTGGCCACGATGCGGCGGACCCCTCCAGGGCCAGACCCAGTGCCGGCCGGTCGGCGGCGGTCAGGCGCCGGACCGGCGGGAAGATCACGTCGGGTATGGCCCAGTTGTTCAGCTCGGGCTCCTGCCAGGGCGCGTTCGGGCCGTAGCGGGCGACGTCCCCGTAGTCGATGTGCGGCTGGGTCTGGAAGCCCTTCCACTTGCCGCCGGCCACCTTGCTGTTGAAGCGGTCGGCCAGGGCGAAGTCGGTGGCCAGGCAGTGCTCCGCCTGCTCGGCCAGACGGTTTGTGTCCGCGCGGCCCTGGCCCGCGTGGAGGATGTTGGCGAACTCGGCCTGCCGCAGGGCGTAGACGTTGGCGGTCGCCAGCACCTCGTACCCCACGAGCTCGAAGTAGCCGTCCTGAGCCGCCGGCGGCAGCGCGTCCGCGACCGTCTGGGCGCTGTTCGCCAGATCGCGCCACTCGGCCGTCACGCGTTCCAGCTCGCGGTGGTTGATCACGCTGAAGGCGCTTGCCTGGTCGTCGTACACGACCGCGGACGGGTCCGTGGCCAGGTCCTTGCCGGGGTCCAGGGTGATGCTGCGGTTCAGCAGCTCCGGCTTGCGCCGGGACTGCAACTGCCCGTACCGGGCAAGGATGTCGGCGACGGCGGCAGCCTGGGCCGCACCGAAGTTCTGCCGGGAGTAGACGAACAGCCACTCGTCGAGCCGGTCCGGTCCCCAGCGGTCGGGGTTCCAGGCGTAGTCCAGGAAGAACTGCGTCGGCAGCTCGTTGCCCTTGAGGTCACCGACGTTGGCGACCCACACACCATGGTTGCCGTAGGTGTGACTCTGGTTCAGCTGGTCCCACACGTTCGGCAGGGAGGCGGTGTCCACCCATTTGTAGTCGCGGCCCGAGCCCACGTAGTCGAAGTGGTAGTACAGGCCGTAGTTGCCGCTGCGGACCGGCTCTGCGGGGTCCGGCAGCATGCGGGTGTTGGCCCAGTTGTCGTCCGTGAAGACGACGGTGACGTCGTCGGGGACGCGCAGGCCGCGCTTCCAGTAGCGCTCGACCTCCTTGTAGAGCGTCCACACCTGCGGAATCGTGGTCACGTCGCGGCCCGTGACGTCGGCCAGGATCTGGCGCTGGGTGGCGATGATCTGCTGCATCAGGTCGATGCCGTCGCCGTCGGCCAGGCCGGTGTCGCCGTTCCCACGCATGCCGAGGGTGACGACCCCCTCGAAGTCCTCGTCGACCATTCGCTGGATACCGGCGGTCCAGTACTTCTTCAGGGCGTCGGCGTTGTGGCGGAAGCTCCACTCACCGGTGCCGCCGTACGGGTCGCTGCCGGGAACCGTGACGGTGCCGTTCGCGTCGCGCTGCGCCGGGACGGCGAACCTGTTCCACTCCTCGATGCCGCGCATCATCGGCGCCTCGTGGGAGGTGCCCATCACGATGCCGTAGGCCTTGGCGGTGGCGTGGTTCGCCGGATCGTCCAGGGCGAAGGCACGCCCCCAGACGGCCGGCCAGAGGTAGTTGGCCTTGAGCCGCAGCATCAGCTCGAAGACCTTGGCGTAGAACGCGGCGTTGAATCCCCCCGGGTAGCCGGGCGCCTTGCCCGGACCGAAGTAGGCGGGCGCCCAGCCGCCGAGGGCGGGGTTCTCGTCGTTGATGAAGAAGCCGCGGTACTTCACCGCCGGAGTGCCCTGGGTGTGCCGTCCGGGAAGGACATGGAGCCCGGTCCGACGCTGCGGCACGATGTCGTCCCACCAGGACCAGGGTGACACCCCGATCCCCCTGGAGACGTCGTAGACGCCGTAGATGGTGCCGCGCTGATCGCTCCCCGCGATGACGAAGGCACGGTCCACGCCGGGGAAGGGAGCCTCCACGATCGTCTCGACCGTGGTCTCCCACGCGCCCCGGACACCGGTGACGTCGAGCTTCCCCACGCCGACGAGCCGGTCGACCAGAGGACTGCGGCCGATGGTTCCGATCACCACGCATTCCCGGGCGCGCGGCAGCGCCGCGCCCGGAGCGAGGACGGTCAGCGCGGGCCGGACACCGGTCACGCTCTCCAGGTCGGACCTCAGGTCGTCGACCGCGCGGAGGACACCTGGGTGGTCGGCGGCGCACACCACGATGGGCAGGGCGTGTCCGCCGGCGACGAGGGCGAGACTTCCGCGGCGCGGGACGGCGGAGATGTAGGCGCCGGGGTCCGTTGCCTCCGGGCCGCCGACATCGGCGGCGTGGACAGGACCCGTGGGGGTCGCGGCCCACGCGGTCGCGGAGAGGCCGAGGGGGGAACCGAGCGGTGTGGTGGCCAGGGCCGAGGCAGCGGCGACGCCGATGCCGAGGACGCTCCTGCGGGATGGGCGCCGGGCGGAAGGGCGGTCCATGCCTCATGTGCTCCTTCGGAGTAGGTGCCTCTGGGAGTTTGGTTTTCGGCTTGACGAATGTGGACCATGATCCCGGCCATCGCAATAGGTCGGACGCGATATCGAAATATTCCCTGCCCGCCCAATCATGAGTAGCTCCTCGAAGCCTCCGAGGCCCGACGAATCACATGGCCCCACGCATCGTTGACACAGCTGTACATGCACGTTTAGCGTCTCCGGGTCCTCGTCGGACGTCATCGAAACTTTCGCCAAATCTGCGCGCCGACGGGAGTGGAAATGAGAGAGGCGCACACATGCACAACTGGGCAGGCAACATCGACTTCAGACCGGCGCGAGTCCAGCGGCCCACTACCGTGGACGAGGCCCGCCGGATCATCGCCGGCGCCGGCCAGGTCAAAGTGCTGGGCAGCGGCCACTCCTTCAACCGCATCGCAGACACCCCGGGTGAGCTGCTCATGCTCGACGGCCTGCCGCGCGGGCTGGACGTTTCCGCCGACCGGCGCACCGTCACCGTCACCGGCTCGATGCGCTACGCCCAACTCGCCCGGGAATTGCAGCCTCACGGCCTGGCGCTGGCCAACCTGGCGTCACTGCCGCACATCTCCGTCGCCGGATCCTGCGCCACCGGAACGCACGGTTCGGGGGACGGCCAGCCGGGTCTCGCCTCGGCCGTGACGGCGCTGCGGCTCATCACCTCGGACGGGGAGCTGCTCGACCTCAGCCGGGCCGAGGACCCCGACCGCTTCGCCGGATCAGTCGTGGGCCTGGGCGCGCTCGGCGCGGTCGTCGGCCTCACGCTCGCGGTCGAGCCCGCCTTCGAGGTGGCCCAGTGGGTCTACGACGACGTGCCGCTGGACCGGATCGCCGACCGGTTCGACGAGGTGTTCGGCGCCGCCTACAGCGTCAGCGCGTTCACGGACTGGGGAGGGGACACCGCGAACGTGTGGGTCAAGCGCCGGACGGATCGCGAGGGCGGGGCGCACCCGGGGAAGCGGTGGCTGAACGGACGCCTCGCCGACGGTCCCCGGCACCCGGTTCCGGGCCTGTCCCCGGCGCACTGCACCGAGCAGCTCGGCCTCCCCGGCCCCTGGCACGAGCGGCTGCCGCACTTCCGGCCCGACTTCACCCCGAGCGCCGGCGACGAGCTCCAGTCGGAACTCCTGCTGCCCCGCGAGGCGGCACCGGCGGCCGTCGCGGCCCTGCGCGCGCTCGGTCCGCGCATCGCACCGCTGCTGCTGACCTCCGAGATCCGCACCGTGGCGGCCGACGACCTGTGGCTCAGCCCTTGTTACGGCCGTGACTCCGTCGCCGTCCACTGCACCTGGCACCCGGTAGAGGAGCCCGTGCGGCAGGCGATCACCCTGATCGAGGCAGAGCTGCTGCCGCTGGGCGCCCGTCCGCACTGGGGCAAGCTGTTCGCGCTCCGCGCCGAGGCCGTGGGCGCGCTGTACGAGCGGGCTGACGACTTCCGCCGGCTGATGACCGCCCTGGACCCGCGCGCCGCGTTCCGCAACGACTTCATCGCGGCGGCGCTCGCGACCCAGTGAGGAAGTCGCGCGTGCCGTTCGAATCATCCCGGCGTCACGGGCCCTGGCACGCACTCCCCCAGTGGGAGCACCCCCAGCGGCGTTGTCGTCACCCGCCGACTCCCCCACGCCCGACCTCGCTCACGCGGGACCGCTATGACCCCGCTCGGGCCGGCCGACCCGCACCGTTCGTCCCGGCCAGCCTGATCCGAACGACACCCCCTGGTGCGGTACGGGGCTCCGACCCGCGACGGCGGCCGGTGAAGTGGCCTACGCGGGGCGAGACTTCGCTCAGTCGGCCGCGCCGGAGTCGAACAAGCACCCCGTCTCCCAGTACCTGCCCGCCAGCCGCCTCGTCTGCCACCGCCACCACACCTGGAAACCCCGCCGCCACACCTTTGTCAGCACCCAACTGCCCCCGCCGGGTATTCCGACTTGGGCAACACCCCCGGAGATCCTCACCGCCCACCACAGCCACATCTGCTTCCGCCGTCGCTGGGGCTTCACGGCCGACCACGCCCTCGCGCAGGCCATCTCCCTGCCTGAGACCCGGCGACGCACGGCACCGGCACAAGAGCGCATCTGGCCCGCACGCGCCCGCCGCGACTGACCCGGGTACACGACCGGCATTCAGGGGCAGTTGTCAGGGGCCGCCTCATCCGGAAGGACAGCCGGCGCCTGCGTGATGAGGATCTTTGAGAAGGGGCACCGCTCGCAGTTTGCGTTGAAGCCGGGTAGACAGATCACCCATCAGTTCGGCAACGGCAGGGCAGTGAGCTCCGGCCACTCGTCCTTCCAACGCGCAGCCTTGGTCTCATAGACCTCCCGCGGAGCAAGAACCGAGTTGGGGCGCACGACCAGGTTGAACACGTCGGAAAGCCCGTGAGGCGCATATACACGCCACCCTGCATCGGGCTCCAGCCGGACACCCAGACAGCATGTCGTCGCGGCGAAGCAGCCGATCGCGGCCTCGGTGGACTCGTGCGGCGGACAGGGCACACCGAGCTTCCGTTCGTACCAGAGGTGCACGCGGGCTTCGTTAGGGGCGCGGGACCAACGGCTTCTGGTGCGACAACCACTGGTTCGGCCACTCCACGCCGGTGCCATGCGGCATGTCCTCCCCGACCGGCATGCCCATCACGTGGGAACTCGCGAACCCGAAGATCGACGAGCGGGAAGTGCTGGACGCGATGCGGGACCGCGAGCCGGATCTGGCCAACGGTCGGCCGGGGCTGTTGGTCATCGCGGACAAGGGCTTCGCCTCCAAGGAGTTCGAGGACGACCTCGCGATGGCTGCCGCGATCTGGCACAACCACAAGACCGACGCTCCCGTTCTAAGATCACTGACCGCATTCGATCACTGACCGCCACGCAGCCTTGCCCGTGCTCAACCAGCGACATGGTCTCGTCGGGCAGGGCTTTCACGGGTGGCCGCCGTCTGGCGCAGTCCAGCCCGCCACGCCGACACACGCCTCATTCCCTTCAGGGTCGGCCAGCACCCAGTTCGACGGCGCGTCGGCATCGTTCACCAGGCGGCCCCCAGCAGCGAGCGCCGCGGCTATCCGTGCCTCGGCCTGGTCGTACGGCACCCAGACGTCGATGTGAACCCGGTTGCGCTGCGGGCGTGGTGCGTCCATCTGCTGGAAGTAGAACGGTGCCCCGCGGCGGTGCGGGTCGACCAGGTCCTCACCGCTGTTCGCACGGTCCTGGTAGCCGAGCAGGGCACGCCAGAAGGGCACCACGTCGGGAACAGCGAGGGCGTCAACAGTGACCTGGACGGTCTGCACGGCGGACGGGTCGGCTGGAATGTCCAACGTGCGTGCCACCGCCGAGATCTGCCGGGCCAGCTCGATGTGCCGCTCGGTCAGCCCGTAGTAGTCGTCCGTGATCGTGATCAGCCGTACGGTCACGCCCTCGTGCCGCAGCTCGACGTCCGGGTGCCCGTCCCCCACGCCCGGCAACTCGCTGATCGCCTGCACGAGCCGGGCGCCGACCGTGAATGAACCGGTGCGGTAGTACGCGCACGCCCCCTCGCCCAGCACACGCCAGTCGGCGAGGCCGATGGTCTCGTGGAACTGCTGCGGCCTGATGCGCTCGATCCTGCCCTCTGCATAGGTCATGCGATCAACGTAGCGTGCAGGTCCGACAACTCCGTTCGGCCACTCGGTACTTCGGGGCTTCGCGGCCTTCGACGTCGACCCCGGCCTCGTACCGGGCGGCCACACCTCGATCACGATGAGCTGCTAGCACACGCCGGCCGCGACCGACGCGAACCCGCTGCCCGCCCCGGTGCTCTTCGACCGCTCACCGTCCACCTGACCGGTGCCATCGGCGCGACGGGGGGGCGCGGGTGACAGGGGCTGGCAGGCATGGGCGCGAGGGCCTGACCGGAGTCGGCCGACGTCGGCATACACTGCGCTGGCGGCAACCGGGGGCTCGGCGTTGGCCGGGGGCCGTGCACCAATCGGCCGGGCAGCGCTTCTTGAGGTGGATCACGTGACGTCGAGTGCGGCATCTCTCCTACCGGTCAACACAACCCTCGGCGTCCTGCTCGCCGTTCTGCTCTTGGTGGCGGCGGCGGTCGCGGGCTGGTTCCACCTCAATCCGCACCCCTACAAGGACCGGGCCCGGGAGATCCTCTTCGCCGGGCTTCGCGCCGCCGTCCAGCTCGCCCTGGTCTCCGTGATCGTCACCTGGGCCGTCAAGTCCGTGCCAGGGCTGTTGGCGTTCCTCGTCGTCATGTTCGGGGTGGCCGTCCGGACTGCGGGACGGAGAATCACCGGCAACCGCACCTGGTGGGTGACGGCCGCCCCGATCGCCGCCGGTGTGGTACCGGTCGTCGCGGCGCTGCTGCTGACAGGACTCGTCCCCCTGAAGGGCATCGCCCTGATTCCCGTCACCGGCCAGCTCATCGGCGGCGCCCTCACCGTGACCGTCATGGCCGGTCGCCGTGCCCTGGACGAACTGGCTCAGCGTCATGGTGAAGTGGAAGCCGCGATGGCGCTGGGGTTCCTGGACCGTGACGCACGGATGGAGATCGCCCGCCCCGCGGCCTCCGACGCTCTCCTGCCCGGCCTCGACCAGACCCGCACCGTCGGACTGGTCACGCTCCCGGGCGCATTCGTCGGCATGCTCCTGGGCGGGGCCAGCCCGTTGATGGCCGGAGCGGTGCAGTTGTTCGTCCTGATCGCGTTGATGGCCGTGCAGTCGATCGCAGTGGCGGTGACCCTCGAACTCATCGCCCGCCACCACCTGCACCGACCGGTGCCGGGCGCCGCGCGGATCGGCCCGCAGCGCACGGCCGGGCGGTCGACGGGGGCGCGGCAGGCGAGCCGTACGCCCTGAGCCCTTCGTCGTTGAGGCGTGCGGGGCCGGCGGCTCGGCACCGAGCGTCACCGTTGCTCACCTGTCGGCGCCCGGTCTTCGGCGCCGGGGTCCTGCGAGGTCTCGTCCCTGCTGCCGGTGGGGCTCAGTCGGGCGACCCCTTCAGGGCGGTGGAGTTGGCGCCGTCCGGGACGCTCTCGTCGGCTTCCACGTGGCGCAGCACCCGGAGGAGGGCCGGCGTTCCCAAGGCGTCGGCGAGTGTGCGCGGGCGTCATCGCCACGGTCTGTGCGTGAGGGCTGCGCAGGAGAGCCAGCCGGTGGCCAGCGGGTCCGCGTCGCCCGTGCGTGTCTTCTCCGGCCGCCGACGGGTCCTGAGCCGTCTGCTCGGGAACCGTATCGATCTCGATCCACATCCCGATCCCCACGCCTTGCGGCGCCGGCGCGGCACGTGGACGTCCGTATCGGTGCCGTGAGGGGAGGCTGGTCGCCGGGTGGACGGATTCCTACTGCGCGCTTGCCACCCGGTGCAGAAGGGAGGCCGGATGTCCGCCGGGCGGCGGGTCGGTCCGTCCGTCACACGCAGCGTGTGCGCGAGGCCGCTCGCGGCCGCTCGCGCCCGTTGCCGGGACCACCTGGAGCGGCCGCGTCCCGGCGCTCATTCCATGCACCCGGTGAGCTGGAGGTACGCGTGATGAGCCGAGGACAGCAGTTCGTCGGCTTCTCGCACGGGCCCGCAGCCCGTGACCCGGTACTCGCCACCCGACGAGAGCCGCGCGAAGGCCTGTGCCCACACGTCGGGCTCCGCGTGCCACCGCGGCAGATCACCCATGTCCACCAGGTCGACGAAGCATGGCTCCTCGGCGACGCACAGCACCTCGTCGACCGGGCGGTCCTCCGCCGCGAGATGCAGCACGGCCACCGGCCAGGCGGGAACGACGTCCCCCGGCACGGCGGGCTCACGCATCAGGACCAGTGCCTCAAGGAGACGGCCGTCGTCCCCAAGCGTGTCCGTGACGTGTCCTCGTCCCACCGGCCAACCGCCGGCACCACGCGCCTCGGGCTGTCCCTCCGGCGAAAGCCTGTCGGGTCCGTCGTCGCGCTTGATCGTGCTGCCGACGGTCGCTTCGACCTCGATCGCGATCCTGGGCATCGACGCCACCTCCATGCCGCCAGGTTGCTTGTTCCACTCAGAGGCCATCAGCACCGTCGAGGTGCGGTTGTGGCGAGCCCCATCGCCGTACGCGACCAGTGTCCCGCGCCCGCACCTTCGCCTCAACGCGGTACCGCCCGGATCGCTCTCATCGAGAGCCGGCGAGGTCATCGCGCTACGCTGGGTGTCTGCGGCAACCCGAGTCGCCGCGCGGCGGTGGGGCCCGCCGTACCCCAAGCGCGACAACGGCGCCGCCAACGGTCCCTGCTTGTCACATCAGTGCGCCCGACATCGGCCGGGCGCCGTGCGAGCGGGGGAACCACATGGGAGAGGCCCAATCCCGAGTGCTAGGCGAACCCACCGATCCCGGCATCGACCTTCACGTGCCCGCACAGCGCCGTGAGCGGCGGCGCGGGCAGTGGCCGATCATCGCCGCGGTGTCCGTCGGCGGCGCCGTCGGAGCCTCGGCCCGCTACGGTGCGGCCTTGCTGTGGCCGACGCCTGCCGGCACCTTCCCCTGGACGACCTGCCTCGTGAACGTGATCGGCTGCGGCGTCATCGGCGTGTTCATGGTGATCATCACCGACGTGTGGGCCGCTCACCGGCTGGTGCGCCCCTTCTTCGGCACCGGGGTCCTGGGCGGCTTCACCACCTTCTCCACGTACGCGGTGGACATCCAGCGCCTGGTCGACCAGGGTCACGCCACGACCGGGCTGGCCTATCTGGCAGCCACCATGCTCTGCGCCCTGGCAGCCGTGTGGACCACGGCGAACCTGACCCGCCGCGTGATCGAGTGGAGGCAGTCATGACGAGGCTCACCGGCACCGCACTGCGGGTGACGATCTTCATCGGCGAGAACGACACCTGGCACCACAAGCCGGTCTTCTCCGAGATCGTGCACCGCGCCCACCGGGCCGGACTGGCCGGCGCGTCCGTCTTCCGGGGCATCGAGGGCTTCGGCGCCACCTCCCTCATCCACACCAGCCGCCTGCTGTCGCTGAGCGAGGACCTGCCCGTCGCGATCGTCATCGTCGACACCGAGGACCGCGTCCGCGCCTTCCTGCCCCAGCTCGACGAACTGGTCACCGAGGGCCTGGTGATCCTCGACGAGTGCGAGGTCATCCGCTACGTCGGCCGCGACCGGAAGGACACCGCGTGAACTGGCTGCTGGTCATCATCGGCGCCATGGTCGGGGCCCCGCTGCGCTACCTGACCGACCGCACCGTGCAGTCCAGGCACGACACCGTCTTCCCCTGGGGCACCTTCACGGTCAACATGGTCGGCTGCCTCGTCCTCGGCCTGATCACCGGCGCCGTCGCGGCGGGCGGTGTCTCGTCGCACGTCCAGCTCCTGCTGGGCCCGGGGCTGTGCGGAGCGCTCACGACGTACTCGACCCTGTCGTACGAGACCCTGCGGCTGGCCGAGGAGGGCGCCCGCTTCTTCGCCGCGGCCAACGCGGTCGGCAGCATCGTCGCCGGCCTGGGCGCCGCCTTCACCGGAGCCGCGTTCGCCCAGGCGATCTGGGCCTGATCCCCTCCGCACACACACCATCCTCCCTGAGCCGCCAGGTCCGCCAGTGCGGTGAGTGGCGTCAGGAGGACCACGGGAGGTGCGCGATGGCCCACGATGTGGCATGGGTGCAGCCGACCCACTACGTGTCCACGAACCGGGCCGCTGGGGCGGGCTTGCGTCAGCTCATGCTCACCAAGACGTCCACCGGTGGCCGAAGACACCGAGCGCTGTGATGGCCGCACGCCGCTGCGCGAAAGTCGGTCCCGGGGTACGGCGCTTGTCATGCGTACACGTCACGGCCGCTGCCAGCGATGGTGAGTCGCGCCGAAAGGGTCCACGATGGAGATGACAGCGGAATGACACGCTAAACGGTGATCATGTGGTTGGACTGGTCATCGTCACATTTTTCTGGCGCCTTCCCCACTGCCTGAGCTGGTTCCCCCGCTGGGCGCGTCCCGAGCAGACGATCACTGGGACCAGTCCACGGCCACAGGGTTGCCGGGCCGAGGAAGATCGTGATGACTACAGAGGCTGAACTTCTCAAGACCGACGATCAGAGGCTTGAGGAACTGTTTCGCGCGAGTCCGGCCGGCGAGATTCCCAAGGGCCCGATGGAGGGCCGGGCGATCTTCCCCGATGCAGGCCCTGAAGGGGCGTGGCTGCTCGCCGGTCTGGTGCATCTGTTCGCGTGGCGCGGCAAGGTCTTCAGCCCGGACGGCTACCTCAGCAACCGCCTCACGCCGATGGACATTCTGTCCATCGTCGCCATGGTCGCTCCCGGCCCGAGCCTTCTGGACGAGCAGGAGTGCATCGTCATCGACTACTCCAACACGTCCCTGGTCTTCGGGGGCGTGCGCGATGAGATCCGTCAGGTCGGCCCGCATCTGTACTTGGGTCTGATCTGGCTGTCCGGCCGCAAGGTCGGATGGTTCACGCTGCGCGACCCGAACGACGCCGACGCTTAGGGCCGATCGCTGCCGACGCCTCGGCGCCCTGGTCACGATCGCACAGAGCGCCCCGCCGTCGACAGCGCGGCTCACTGCGAACGCTCGGCAAGACCCGTCGGAGCGTCAGACATCCGGCCTGAGGGCGGAGGTTCTGCATCGCGCCGACACGACGAAAGGCCCCGATCTTGCTTCCCCTCACCATGCGCCTCGGCAGAGCAACGCGGCGATTCTCGTGCGGCGTTGGAAGGACGGAGTTCTCACGGCACCGTTCAGGCATCGCCGTTGCGGCATCGGGCACCATGGCTCTGGCTCTGACGGGGCTTCCCGCAGCCACGACCCCCGGCACTCCGGCCCCGTTGCACGGAACCGTCACCAGCGCGGGAAAGCCGCTGTCCCACGCCACCGTCACCCTCTTCGCCGGAGACCCGCAAGGCGTCCGGACGTTGGGGCACGCCACGACCGACGCCCACGGGGCCTTCCAGATCCGACCCGGACAGCGCTCGGGCTCTGTGCTGTATGTCGAAGCCGCACCCACCGGGGACCGGTCGTTGCGTCTGCGCTCCGTCGTGGGATTCGGCCCCGGCGGCGCGGTCGCCCCGCGCTCCGAATCCGCGGTCACAGTCAACGAGTTCACCACCGTCGCCGCTGCCTACGCATTGGCCCAGTTCACCGACCAGCACGGCATCACCGGGCCGAGCCCCGGCCTGGAGAACGCCGCAGCCACGTCCTACAACCTCGCCGACCCGGCAACGGGCAAGCCCGGCAAGGTCGTCACCGACCAGAACAACGGCAGCAAGAACGACACCCTGGCCACCCTCGGCACCCTGGCGAACCTCATCTCGCTCTGCGCGCCGGGAGCGAACACCGGGAATTGCAAGGACATGCTGCTCCTGGCCACGCCGCAGGGCGACAGCACACCGGGGGACACGGCTCAAGCGGTGCTCAATCTTGCCCGCGACCCGAATCTGACCCCTACCAAGCTGTATGCCCTGGCCGGAAAGGCACACACGTACGGCCCCGCGCTCACCGCAGCCCCGTCAGCCTGGGTCCTGGCCCTCCACTACACCGCGCCCGAGGTCTACGCACCCGGCCGGATCGCCGTCGACGCCAAGGGCAACGTGTGGGCCACCGTCAACTGGTTGCCCGGAACGCGAAACCCCAGCCCCTACTTCACCGTGCAGGACCCGGTGGGCAAACCCGCCTTCAACAGCCCCATCAGCGGCGGTGGCATGAAGGCGGGCGCCTGGGGCCTCGCCATCGACCACCAGGGCTCTCTCTGGGCACCGAGCTACGCCGGTGATGCCATGGCGAAGTACTCGTCGACGGGGAAGGTCCTGTCGCCCAGCACAGGATTCAAGAACGGCGACCTCAACCACCCCCAGGGCACCGCGGTCGACCAGAGGGGAAACATCTGGGTCGCGAACTTCTACGGCCTCAAGGGCAATCGCGGTAAGGGAAGCGTGGTCGTCTACCCCCACGGTGACCCCTCCAAGGCGATCACCATCACCGGCGGCGGACTCGACCACCCGTTCTCCCTCCAGATCGACGGCTACGGCCGGGCCTGGGTCTCGAACGCCCGCTTCAACGGGGCGAAACTCCTGGACACGCGTGTACCGAAGGGCCATGCGGGCGGAAGCATCACCGTCATCGGTCCCGACTTCAAGCCGACTTCGTTCTCCCCCATCAAGGACGCCTCACTCGACTGGCCGCTCGCACTCGCCGTCGACTCCAAGAACAACGTGTGGGTGCCGAGCTTCGTCAGCAACTCGGTCACCGAACTCGGGCCAGACGGAAAGGTCTCCGGCGTACACAAACTGCCCACGGCCGTCGCTCCCTGGTCCGTGGCCATCGACGGTTCCGACCGCGTGTGGGTGGCCGGTTTCGGCGCCCCTTCTGTCTCCGTCCTGTGCGGCGTCAACACCAGCGCGTGCCCGCCCGGCTCTTCCACAGGGTCTGCGCTGTCGCCGCCCGACGGCTACCGCAGCAGGTCCATCCAGCACCTCACCGCCGTCCAGCTCGACCAGTCCGGCAACGTCTGGCTGGCCAACAACTGGTCCAAGGTCGTCCCACCCACCGGCGGCAACGGCCTGGTCGAACTCATCGGCGTCGCCACACCCGTCTGCACCCCCCTGAACCCCCTACCGGCCCGCCCGACGGCCACCAGCACAACCGCCTGCTCAACCCAGACCAGCATCCAGTCCAGATGACAATCGGTCTGCGTGTTCCGGCCGGCCGTGTTCCCGCGCGCGGGCGGAGCATCCGGTCACCGACCAGGCACGGTCTCCCGGTCGGCGAACACGCCTCGTGGAGAAGGGCGTTGCTCTCTGTCCTGGCCCGACCGACGCCCTTCACGATGCGCGTTTCAGGAATCGGGCTGCCGATCCCCCGCCGGCCGGGCTGCGGCGAAAGGTGAGCTGGTGACGGGGGCCGTTGCTGTGATGCGGACGGGCCGTTGGATTCGGCCCTTGACCAAGACGGAGAGCGCGAGCGCGGAGGACGCCGAGACGAGGCCGCCCAGGACCAGGGTGGAGCGGGCGCCGAAGGCGTCCGACACCAGGCCGACCAGCGGGGCACCGATGGGGGTGCCGCCGAGGAGGACCAGGAAGTAGACGGACATGACGCGGCCCCGCAGATGTGGGTCGGCGTGGAGCTGGGTCAGTGCGTTGGCGGTGGTGGTCACGATCACCGCGGCGAAACCAGTGGGGATCAGCAGGGCCATGAACGAGCCGCAGTCCGGCATCAGGCCCTGCGCGGCTTCCAGCGCCCCGAAGACGATCGTGGTGGAGATCAGACGGCGTGCGGTGGGGGGCTTGTCACGGCTTGCCCCGTAGATCGCGCCGATGAGGCTGCCCAGGGCGTACGCGGCGGAGAGGTAACCGAAGGCCGCGGCGCCCGTGTGGAAGGCCGTGATGGCGACGAGCGAGGTGGTGACCTGGAAGTTGAGGCCGAAGGTGCCGACGAAGGCGACGAGACTGATCGGCAGGAGCAGTTCCGGGGTCGAGGTGATGTGGCGGAAGGCGTCGCGCAGTCGGGTACGGCCGGGTGCCCGGGGCCGGCGGGGGCCCGGTGGGTCGTCCGTTCGGATGGTGATCAGGCCGTAGAGGACAGCCAGGTAAGAGGCCGCGTTCACGAGGAACACCGGGCCGGTGCCGAAGGCGGCGACGGTCAGGCCGGCGAGGGCGGGGCCGACGCTGCGGGCCACGTTGAACTGGGCGGAGTTCAGTCTGATCGCGGTGGCCACGCGCTCCCGGTCGACCAGTTCGGAGATGTAGGCGTTGCGGGCGGGGCTGTCCGCTGCGGTGGCGGTGCCGAGGGCGAAGGCCAGCACGTAGACGGACAGCAGGTTCACCGCGCCGGTGACGGTCAGCAGTCCGAGCAGGAGTGACTGCACTCCCATGGCCGTCTGGGTCACCAGCAGGATCCGTCGCTTGGGGTAGCGGTCGGCGAGGATGCCTCCGGTCAGGCCGAACAGGGTCTGCGGCAGGAACTGCAGTGCGGTCACGATGCCGACCGCGCTGCCGCTGTCGCCGGTGATGTGGAGGACGAGCAGGTCCTGGGCGGCACGCTGCATCCACGTGCCGATGTTCGAGGTCAACTGCCCGAGCAGGTAGCGGCGGAAGTTGCGGACGGCGAGTGTGGCCCTCACCGGCATGCGGGAGCCCGCGCTCATGACATGTGAGGGGCGTAGGTGCCGCCGACGGCGGACACCTCGGCATCGTCGAGGTGATGGAAGGTCGGGTGAGGGTGCATGAGGAACGCGTGGTGCGAGATGTTCCAGGCGTAGGCGCCGGCCATGGCGAAGGCGACTCGGTCGCCGACGCGCAGCCGCTCCACCATGACGCGGCGAGCCAGGACGTCCTTCGGCGTGCACAGCTGTCCGACCAGGGTCACCGGCTCGTCACGGGCCTCCGGCCGGTCCCAGGGCCGCGGCCACACGTCGTCGGGAATCACCTCGAAGGGCTGGTCGTGCTGTTTGGCGGCCGGAGTGCGCAGATGGTGGGTGCCTCCGCGCAGCACGGCGAACGCCTCCCCGTGGCTGGACTTGATGTCCAGGACCTGGGTGACGTACCAGCCGCAGTACGCGGTGACCGAACGGCCGGGCTCGATCCGCAGCGTGAGGCGAGGGTGGCGGGCCAGGATCCGGGCCAGTCCCGCGCCGAACGCGGACCAGTCGAACACCCTGTGGGGGTGGGCGTAGTCGACGCCCATGCCCCCTCCGACGTTCACCTCGGCCAGGTCGACTCCCCGTTCGTGGGCCCAGCCTTCGGCCCAGGTCAGGATCTTGTCGATCAGGGCCAGTTGGGCCTGGGACTGGAGTCCGCTGGCCAGGTGGAGGTGCAGGCCGCGCAGGCGGATGCGCGGGTCGTCGGCGATCAGCCCCCGGCAGCCGTCCAGTTGTGCGGGATCCATGCCGAACGGGCTCGGGTGTCCGCCCATGGCGAGGGCGACATGGCCCAGGTCGACGGGCAGGTTGACGCGCAGGAGGACGTCGGCGCTCCGGTCGCCCAGCAGGGCGGTGAGAAGGCGTAGTTCGTGTTCGCTCTCGATGTGCAGGCGCTCCACTCCGGCTTCCAGTGCCCGGGCCAGCTCTGTCTGCGTCTTGCCGGGGCCTCCGAAGGCGAGCGGCGCATCGGGGACGAGCCCGCTGACGTGGCTCAGTTCGCCACCGGAGGCCACCTCGAATCCGTCGACGTACGCGGCCAGGGCGCGCAGGATCCGGGGATCGGAGTTGGCCTTGGCCGCGTACAGCAGCTCGGCGCGTTCGGGCAGCGCGGCCCGGATGGCGTGCACGTGCTCGCGCAGGGCCGGGAGGTCGTAGACGTACGCGGGCAGGTCGTCGTCGGTCAGCCGGCCGACGTGGTCGAGCAGTACGGGCCTCACCGGATCACCTCCCGGGGAAAGTCCGCGCCGAGCAGGCTGGGCAGAGGAACGTAGGTGGCATGCCGGTCGGCCTGGCGGGCCCAGCGCAGCAGGAGGTTGGCCTTGGCGGGAAGCGGTACGCCCGACAGCAGGGCGCGCAGGCGCGGCGGTTCGGCGGCGGTGCGGGCGTAGGTGGCCAGGTGGTCGCGGACCAGACCCCAGAGGGCGGGTTCCAGCGTCGGCTCGAGGTCGGCCAGGGCGCTGAGGACTTCGGCGGTGTGGTTGACCAGGAGGCAGTACGCGACCCGGTTCCAGCCGCGCTCGGGATCGTAGGTGAGGGGGCCCCGGACGTCCTCGGGCAGATCGGCAAGGGTGTGCCGGTGGTGTTCGGCCAGGAGCTTGGTGCCCTCCAGGTCGCGGAAGAGCATCTGTGCGGGGGTGCCGTCGGGGTGCACGCCCACGACGACGTTCTGCAGGTGGGGTTCCAGGACGACGCCGTGTTCGAAGTAGGCGGCCAGCACCGGTGGCAGCAGCAGTCGTAGGTACGCGTCCCACCAGGCCAGGACGTTCCCGTCGCCGCGGGCGAGCAGATGGGAGACGTGGGCTGTGCTGGTCGGGTACTCGTCCGCCACCGCGGCGGCGAGCAGGGGTGTCACTCCGGGACGCAGATGCCGGCGCAGTCCGGAGCGGACGATGACGCCGAGGCCCTCCAGGAGTTCCCTCTCGGCAGCGAGCGTGCGGTAGCCGGGCTCGGCCAGCAGCGCACACCCGGGGAAGCGGCCGGCGAGGTCGGCGAAGACGGGCTGGAGCAGGCGGTTGAGGGAGACGGCGCCGGGCAGCTCGTAACTGGCGTGTTTGCGCAGACAGTTGGTGAGGCGGACGTTCAGGCTGAACTTCAGGAAGGTGTCGCTGTCGGGCTCGTACAGCGTGCGCACCGATGCGGTCGGCACCAGCTCCGGTCCGCTCACTCCGGTGTCGACGACATCGCCGACGGCCACTGCCTCCCGTAGCCGGTCGTGGCCCTGCAGCAGCCGGTACTGCCAGGGATGCACCGGCAGTATCGCGAATCCCGGATCGGACGCCGGGCACAGCGCCTCCATCTCCTGCAACTCGCCCTCCTCACGCACGAGATGGCGGCGCACGGCCAGGTGGCGCAGGCGGAAGCGCGCGCCGGTCTCCGGGCCGTACGCCAGCCAGTCGGCCGGGTCGCCGGTGCGGGACTTGGGGGTGGGGTGGAAGCGATGGCCGAAGACGAGGGACTGTTCCGACGCAACGTACGGATCCGGGTGCGGCGAGGCGTCCGCCCGCTCTTCGAGCGCGGTGCGGATCGTCTCGCGGCTGTCGGCGACCTGGCTCAGGAACTCCTCGTTGGCGACACCCGTACGCAGTTCCAGTTCTTCCTGGATGTATCCGGCCAGCTCCTTCCAGCCGACTGTCACCCAGGCGTCGTCGTCGAGCCGCTGCACCGGCCCTTGGAAGCGGTGGGCTCCGATCAGCGAGACCCTGCGCAGCGGGGAGCGCAGCAGGATGCCCCGCCGGGGCAGACGTAGCAGGAGGTGGTCGTCGTCGACCGTCACCTGATGCTCGGGGGCCGACACCTCGCGGATCAGGCAGTTGAGCAGCGTGTGGGCGGTGACGGTGTCGGCTGTCGTCACCGGCGTGCTTGCGCCGATCGGTGTGGCGTGGGTGGCGGTGCCGGTGCTCATACGGTCGCTCCAGGGGGACAGCGGTCGGTGCGGGGAATCAACGGCAGGACGCCAGGGGGTTGGGGACGGGCGTCCACTGGGCCTTGCCCGGGTTCTGGGCCAGGCGCATCGCGACGGTCGCCTTCAGCGGCATCGTGTCGCCGAAGAAGGCCGCCGCGTCCTCCCGGTCCGGCAGGCCGGCGTACACCCGGTGGCCGACCTCGGCCACCGCGCCCCACAGCGCCCGGGGGTCGGCCGCCCGTGTCCGGCTGAGGACGGCGACCAACTCGGTGAAGACTCCGTTGACGAGGCCGCCGAAGAGTTTGGTACGCAGCGCGTCCACGTCGTCTCCCGCGCGGGTGCCCAGCAACGGCGGCAGAACGAAGCCGCACCGGGCCAGGCGCCGCGGGCTGACCCGCACGCCGTCGAGATCCCGGTACAGCACCCGCACCGGCCGCCCGTCCCGCAGTACGACCAGGGTGTTCTGGCCGTGCGCCTCCAGCGCCACGCCCATGGACAGCAGCGTCAGCGCGGGCGGCAACACGAGCCCTGCGAAGTCCGCCAGCCAGCGCACGGGGTCACCCGACACGACAGCGGCTCCGGTCGCGTGGACGGCGGTGAGCGGAACCGCGATCTCTCCGGCGTCGACGTAGCACTCGGTCGACTCCCGGATCATCGCGGCCAGGCTCTCGCAGGGCTGTCCGTCCACGCGCACCGCGCCGCCGCCCAGCTCCCGCAGGATGCGCAGGCTGCCGCGATACCCGGCCTTGTCGATGACGGCCGCGACCAGGTCGGACAGCAGGGGCCCGTCGGCGACCTCGGCCGGGGAGATGGTGCGCCGGTAGTTGGTGACCTGCACGTCGAGTGCCGTCTTGATGTGGCAGCCCGGCAGGACGTCCAGCGGGGCGAGGGTACGCAGCGACAGCAACGGCCGGGCTGGGATCGTCTCCTCCACGACGGCCAGGTCGGGGTGGTGCGCGAGCATGTGGTCCCGCTGCCAGGGGTGCAGCGGGAGGAGGATCGTGTCGCCGTCCCGCAGTCGCCACGGCCAGTCGCCGGACCCCTGCCAGCGGTCGGCCGGGACACGGAGCAGCGCCAGCCGGACGACGGGGTGGTGCTCGGGAGCATACGCCAGCACGTCGTCGATCGACATGCCGGTGCGTGTCCGGCAGCAGGGATGCTGCGGGTGACCGTCGACCACCGTCTGCTCGGCATCCGCCGAGTCCTTCGGCGGGATCCTTTCGCCGGCGTTCGCGGCCCTGGCCAGGGCCAGGTTGACCACGCTGTTGTCCAGTTCGGCCGCCAGTCGCTCCGCCGCGGGGGTACGCAGGCCCAGTTGCGCCAGCAGCTCCGCCGGCCCATGGATCGGCCCCTTCGGACCCGATACGGCGAAGTCGTCGGGCACCTCGGCGAACGGCCGCGCGCTGGATTCGGCCGCCGAGAGTGCACCGCCCCGCCGCAACTCGACCACGAGGGCGCCGGACTCCCGGCGATGCCCGGTCACGCCGGGCAGCGGCTCCCGTACGAAAGCGCCCCACAGGCGGGCGAGCACGGTGGCACGTGCTCCCGGCAGCGCGGTCGTGAAGGGTGCCACCAGGTCCGGGTGTGTGCGGCGTAGTTCATCAAGGG
This sequence comes from Streptomyces sp. HUAS MG56, assembly GCF_058673395.1. Classification (NCBI taxonomy): domain Bacteria; kingdom Bacillati; phylum Actinomycetota; class Actinomycetes; order Kitasatosporales; family Streptomycetaceae; genus Streptomyces; species Streptomyces sp. HUAS MG56. The sequence continues at coordinate 501,142 of NZ_CM178722.1, forward strand.
GCATGGACATGGATATCCCAGGTGCTGGTGGTCGGGGCGCTCGGCGTGCGGTGCTCCGGTGGCACCGGCCGGGCAACCGACACTATGGGAAGACGATCAAGCGCATTGCCAGGACACATGCAGCGGGGATCCCGGAATCCTCCGATGAAGCGTTTTTCCTTCCTCACCTCCAGCCGAATCCGCCGAGAGGGATTCCCCGTCATGCGGCCCGGCCCTTCCCCGTCTTTCGGCTGTCACCTGGGGGAATGAGACGCTGCCACTCGCGGCCTTAACTCCGGGCTTACTCTCCGCTGTCCATGCCCTGGATGTCGTCGTCGTGCCGCGCTTCGGCGGCTACGCCGACCGTGGAGGATCACCGGCTTGAGGGAGACTACGGCGTTTGCGCCACACCCATGGGCCCAGGTCTGTGAGCCTTTCGCCATGCATGTCTTGCTGATCGAGGACGACGACCGGGTGGCCGGACCGTTGGCGGAGGGACTGCGCCGTTTCGGATTCACCGTCGAACACGCCAGAAACGGGGCCGACGGCCTCGCCGCGCCGGAGGCGGAGATGGTGCTGCTCGACCTGGGGCTCCCCGACATGGACGGCATCGACGTCTGCCGTGCCCTCCGCTCCCGCTCGTCCGTGCCGATCATCATGATCACTGCCAGAGACGACGAGGTGGACCGGGTACTCGGTCTTGAGCTGGGCGCGGACGACTACGTCTCCAAGCCGTTCGGCGTACGGGAACTCGTCGCCCGGATCCGTGCCGTGACACGCCGCGCCCGGCCCCTCGTGCCGGCCACCCCGCGCGAGGAGCCGCCGCCCTCAGCTGACCTGGTACGGCAACCATGGACGTCCCGCATCCACCGGATCGGCCCGCTGACCATCGACCATCGCACCCGTCAGGTACGCCTGCACGAGGCGCCCATCGCCCTCGCGCCCAAGGAGTTCGACCTGCTCGTCTGCCTCGCCGAGGACCCCGGAGCGGTCTGCTCCCGCCGGCAGATCCTCGACACGGCATGGGAACCCAACTTCTTCGGCCCCACCAAGACCCTCGACGTCCACATCGCCGCGCTGCGCCGCAAACTCGGTGACGCGGCCTGGATCGAGAACATCCGCGGAATCGGCTTCCGCCTGGTCCCCCCGGCGCACACCGACGCCACGTCCTCTGCGGAACCGGCGCGCGGCGGAGAGCCCCGGTGACCCGTCGCCTGCTGCTCAGCCATCTGAGCCTCATGCTGTTCGTCCTGCTCGCGCTCGAAGTTCCCTTCGGCATCCTCTACGCCCGCAGCGAGCTGTCCCGCTTCTCCCATGCGGCGCAGCAGGGGGCGATGACGCTCGCCGAGGTCTGCGAGGACAAGATGGAGCACGGGCTGACGGCCGACCTGCCCGAACTGGCCCGCGCGTACGGGCAGCGCACCGGCAGCCGGGTGCTCGTCGCCGGGAACAGGGGCACCGTCCTGACCGACACCGCTGCCCGTGCCCCGGTCGGCAGGGACCTGTCCGCCGAGCCGGACATCTCCACCGCACTGCGCGACCAACCCGCCGTCAGCACCCGAAGCGAGCCGTCCACAGGCCGCGGGGTCCTCATCGTCACCGTGCCGGGTGGTTCCGACGCCACCGTGGCCTGCGTGGTGCGCACGGTGTATGCGCTGGGCCCGCTCACGGCGAGGGTCCACGCCACCTGGCTGGTCCTCGCCGCCGTCGGGCTCGGGGTCCTGGCCGCCGTCGCCCTGATCGGCTTCGCGCTCGCCCGCTCGATCACCCGTCCCGTCCAGGCCCTGGAACGCGCCACCGCACAACTCGCGGAAGGCCGCATCACCGATCCGCCGGCCGCCGATCACGGGCCGCCGGAACTGCGCAGGCTCGCCGCGTCGTTCACGAGAACCGCGACCCGGCTCCAGCACCTGCTCCAGGCCCAGCAGGCGTTCGCCTCCGAAGCCTCCCACCAGCTGAAGACTCCCCTGACCTCACTCCGTCTGCGCCTGGAGAACTTCGAGCCGCACCTCGCCCCTTGCGCCCAGGACAGCCTCGACAAAGCACTCGGGGAGCTGGAGCGGCTCAGCCGTATGGTGCAGGGGCTGCTCGCGCTCGCCCGGCTGGAGAACTCCGCGACCAGGCCGGAGGCCGTCGACGTCAACGCCGTCGTCGCGGATCGCGCGGCCATCTGGGCGGCCTTCGCCGATGAACAGCACGTCGACATCATCGCCTCCGGGACGGAAGCCGTATGGGTGTGGGCCGTCCCGGGAGCACTGGAGCAGATCATCGACAACCTGCTCTCCAACGCGCTGCGCGTGTCCCCGCCGGACACCTCCATCACGCTCGCAGCCGCCACCACCGCGAGGGAAGGCAGCCGCACCCCTGCCATGGCCGAACTGCATGTGGTCGACCAGGGCCCCGGCATGACGGAGACAGAACGGCACAGAGCCTTCGACCGGTTCTGGCGGGCCCCCGACGCCGACCACGACGGCACCGGCCTCGGCCTGCCGATGGTCCGGCAACTCAGCCGCGCCAGCGGCGGTGAGGTCACCCTGGAGGCAGCCCCCGGCGGCGGGCTCGACGCCGTCGTGCGACTCCGGTGTGCCGAGAGCCGCACTCGTCAGGAACTCGGCAGCACCCCTGCGGACGCCGACTCCGCAGGCCGCCCATGTCTCCACACCACCCACAGCGCCGCTGTTCACCGCCCTTGAGGGACCGGCCCTGGTGTTGCCGCCGTGATCGGTGTCCACCGTGGCCGGATGCCGCCCTCGGGTGCGTACCGAGGCAGGCATCCGTGTCTCACCCGTTCGTCCCGGCACGCTCGCTCGACCCACGGCTCGCACGGGGCGGCGGCACGTCACCCGACCGGCCGGTGGGCGGCCGGACGCCCACAATGGAGGCATGACTGTGACTGGTCGCTGGCAGTTCTGGATCGACCGAGGCGGCACCTTCACCGACGTCGTGGCGGTGACGCCGGACTCCGAGGTGGTCAGCCGCAAGCTGCTCTCGGAGCGGCCGGAGGTGTACCGGGACGCGGCGGTCGCCGGGATCCGGCTGGTGCTGGGCCTGGAGGCGGACGAGCCGATTCCGGCCGGCCGGATCGAGGTCGTGAAGATGGGCACCACCGTCGCCACCAACGCGCTGCTGACGCACAACGGCGAGCCGACCGTCCTGGTCACCACCCGGGGCTTCCGAGACGCCCTGCGCATCGCTTACCAGAACCGCCCGCGCATCTTCGACCGTCGCATCCTGCTCCCGGAGGCCCTGTACGAGCGGGTGATCGAGGTGGACGAGCGGGTCGGTGCGCGCGGTGAACCCGTCCGCCCGCTCGACGCGGACGCCGCGCGGGAAGCCCTGGAGTCGGCGTACGCGGACGGTTTCCGGTGCGCCGCGATCGTCTTCCTGCACGGCTACCGCTACCCGGAGCACGAGGCCGCCGTCGCCGAGGCGGCCCGCACGACCGGCTTCTCACAGGTCAGCTGCTCGCACGAGGTGAGCCCGCTGATCAAGCTGGTGCCTCGGGGCGACACAACCGTGGTCGACGCCTACCTCTCGCCCATCCTGCGCCGCTACGTCGACCAGGTGGCTGCCGAACTGAGCGGCGTGCGGCTGATGTTCATGCAGTCCGGGGGCGGGCTGCGCGAGGCGGGCCACTTCCGCGGCAAGGACGCCGTGCTCTCCGGCCCGGCGGGCGGCGTCGTCGGCATGGCCCGCGCCGCGAGCCGGGCCGGGCACACCCGGGCCATCGGCTTCGACATGGGCGGCACCTCGACCGACGTGTCCCACTACGCGGGCGAGATCGAACGGATCCTGGGCACCCAGGTGGCCGGGGTGCGGATGCGGGCGCCGATGACCGACATCCACACCGTCGCCGCGGGCGGCGGCTCGGTCCTGCACTTCGACGGCATGCGCTACCGCGTCGGCCCCGACTCGGCCGGTGCCGACCCCGGACCCGTCTGTTACCGGCGCGGCGGGCCACTGACCGTGACCGACGCCAACGTGATGCTCGGCCGGATCCAACCCGCCTTCTTCCCCCGGGTGTTCGGCGAGACCGGCGACCAGCCGCTGGACGCGGGCGCGGTCCGGGCCCGCTTCACCGAGCTCGCCGAGGAGACCGCCGCCGCGACCGGGCGGCGCCGTGCCCCGGAGGAGGTCGCGGCGGGCTTCCTCGACATCGCCGTACTCAACATCGCGAACGCGGTGAAGAAGATCTCCGTCCAGCGCGGCCGGGACATCACCCGCTACGCGCTCGTCGCCTTCGGCGGCGCGGGCGGCCAGCACGGCTGCGCGGTCGCCGACCGGCTCGGCATCGACACCGTCCTGATCCCGCCGCTCGCCGGGGTGCTCTCCGCGTACGGCATCGGGACGGCGGACGCGGTCGCCCTGCGCGAACGCTCCCTCGAAGCCGCCCTCGACCGCCCGGACACCGCGGCTCGTGTCGAGGCCGTCCGTGCCGAGCTGGCCGAGCAGGCACGCACCCAACTGCACGAGGACGGCGTACCGGAGGACACCGTACGGACCACCGCACGCGCCCTGCTGCGGTACGAGGGCACCGACTTTTCGCTGCCCGTGCCGCTGGGCGCGGCGGACGACATGCGGGCCGACTTCGCCCGCGAACACCGCGACCGCTACGGCTTCACCATGGCCAAGCCCCTGGTGGTGGAGGCCGTCGCAGTGGAGGCCACCGGCTCCTCCGGCCCCCGCACCCCCGCCGCGCCGGTGCTGCCGCCGCGGAGCGGCCAACTCCAACCGGCCGCCACGGTACTGATGTTCACGGAGGGCCGCCGGCAGTCCACGCGGCTGTACCGGCGCGAGGACATCCGCGAGGGGGCCGTGATCGAGGGCCCGGCGATCGTCGCCGAGGCGGACGGGACCACGGTCGTCGATCCCGGCTGGCAGGCCACGGCCGACGAGCACGGCGACCTCGTCCTCACCCGCTCCCGGCCCCGCCCGACCCGGACGGCGGCCGGCACCAGCGTCGACCCGGTGCTGCTGGAGGTCTTCAACAACCTGTTCATGTCCGTCGCCGAACAGATGGGCGTACGGCTGGAGAGCACCGCCCACTCGGTCAACATCAAGGAGCGCCTCGACTTCTCCTGCGCGCTCTTCGATCCGGACGGCAACCTCATCGCCAACGCGCCGCACATCCCGGTGCATCTGGGCTCGATGGGCGAGTCCATCAAGGAGATCCTGCGTCGTAACGAAGGCTCACTGCGGCCCGGCGACGTCTACGCCGTCAACGACCCGTACCACGGCGGCACCCATCTACCCGACATCACCGTGGTCACCCCGGTCTTCGACGACGCCGGCGACACACTCCTCTTCCTGGTCGCCTCGCGCGGCCACCACGCCGAGATCGGTGGCATCAGCCCCGGATCCATGCCAGCGTTCAGCACCACCATCGACGAGGAAGGTGTGCTCTTCGACAACTGGCCGCTGGTCCGCGACGGACACTTCCGCGAGGACGAGACCCGTCGCCACCTCACCGGCGCCCGATACCCCTCCCGCGACCCGGACACCAACCTCGCCGACCTGCGCGCCCAGATCGCCGCCAACGAGAAGGGCATCCACGAACTGCGGCGTGTCATCGACCAGTTCGGCCTCGACGTCGTCCACGCCTACATGCGGCACGTCCAGGACAACGCCGAGGAATGCGTACGGCGCATCATCGCGACCCTCGACGACGGCGAACACCGCTACGAGACCGACAACGGCGCCGTCATCCAGGTCACCCTGCGCGTCGACCGTGAACGGCGGTGCGCCGTCCTGGACTTCGCCGGTACCTCACCCCAACAGCCCGGCAATCTGAACGCGCCCACCTCGGTCGTCATGGCGGCGGTGCTGTATGTCTTCCGCACCCTGGTCGCCGACGACATCCCGCTCAACAGCGGCTGCCTGAAGCCCCTCGACGTGCGCATCCCCGCCGGTTCCATGCTCTCCCCCGCCTTCCCGGCCGCCACCGTCGCCGGGAACGTCGAAACCTCCCAGGCCGTCACCGGCGCCCTGTACGCCGTCCTGGGCACCCAGGCCGAGGGCTCCGGCACGATGAACAACGTCTCCTTCGGCAACGACCGCGTCCAGTACTACGAAACCGTCGCCTCCGGCTCCGGCGCGGGCGAGGGCTTCGACGGGGCGGACGCCGTGCAGACCCACATGACCAACTCCCGCCTCACCGACCCCGAGATCCTGGAGTGGCGCTACCCCGTACGCGTGGAGGAGTTCCGCATCCGCGAGGGCAGCGGCGGCGCGGGCCACTGGCACGGCGGCCGCGGAGTGGAGCGCCGGATCCGGTTCGCCGAGCCGATGACGGTGGCGGTCGTCTCCGGCCACCGTCGCGTCCCGCCCTACGGCATGGCCGGCGGCGCACCCGGCGCCCTCGGCGAGAACCTGATCGAACGCGCCGACGGCCGCACCGAGCGGCTGCGCGGCTGCGACACCGCGGACGTCACCGACGGCGACGTCCTGGTCATCCGCACTCCCGGAGGGGGCGGCTACGGACATGCGGGCGGCGGGGTGCCCGCCCGGTGACGTGTCCGGTGCACCACGGCTGTCGGCGGATGCCGGGGCTTCCCTGACCGCTTCGCCGCCCATGCACCGAGCCCCATCACACGGCGATGTGCATGCTCATGTCCGTCAGTCCCCCTGTTGCGTCGATCGTCGAGCGTGGCGAGGGCCGCGTCGACGCCGGGCACGGCCGCGCGCTCAGCCGCCGCAGGGACCGCAGCAGGGGCAGGTCCCCGGGGTCACGGGCGGGTACCGGCAGCGGAGGGGGTCGCGGAGCGTGCCGGGTCGGCCGACGGCTCCACCGTGCGCGAGGGTGGGGTGGGGGTCGAGGGCCGGTGTTCTGTCGGGGTTGTGGAGGGGGCGGCTGAGGGTGAGGCGGTGGTGGCCGGGGGGCGGGGAGGCAAGGTCGTCGTATCCGTCGAGGGGCGGGGGCTGGGGCGAGGGGTGGCACTCACGGGACCCGACTCGGCCGGAGTCGGCGGGGCCGTGGGGCTGGTCGCGGGGGGCGGGGCGAGGGGGGCCGTCGGGGAGGCGGGGGCCTGGTGGGTGGTGTGCAGCAGGGGTAGGGCGAGGAGGGCGGCGACCGTGCAGGTGGCGCCGGTTGTGACGGCTGCGCGCAGGATGCGGCGGCGGGCGGCGCCACGGCGGATCTCCTCGTACCGGCCGGGGGGCGGGGCGAGGTGCTCGGAGGGCGGGCGCATGATGAGGGCGAGGGGGTCGTCGGGTTCGGAGTCCGGCCCGTCGTCATTGAATGTGATCAAGGCTTCTCCTCAGGTGGGCGCGGAGCAGTTCGCGGGCCGCGTGCAGGTCGGCCTTGACGGTTCCTTCCTTGCGCCCGGTCAGCACGGCCACCTCCCGGATCGGCAAGTCAGCGTAGTAGTGCAGAAGGGTCGGTATGCGCAGTCGTTCGGGGAGTGCCTGGACGAGCAGGCGGACCGAGGGGTCGGTCTGCTCGGTGGGCGGGCGGACGGATTCCTCGACGGTGGCGCGGCGCATGGCCTTGCGCTCGCGCTCCAGGCGGCGCCAGTGGTCCCGGACGATGTTGGCGGCCGTGACGTAGAGGAACCCCCGGGGCTCTGACACGGACGTCCAGCGGGCCCAGAGGCGGGTGAACGCCTCCGAGGCGATCTCGTGGGCGGTCTCGTCGTCGTCGACCAGACGTCGGCACCAGCCGGCCAGGCGCGGGTAGAGAGCGGCGAACAGCTCTGCTGCCGCCTTCTCGCGGGACCGTTTCAACGCTCTCCATAGGGGGTGAGGGCCCTCGTCGCGCCCGGGGGCGCGGGGCGCCCGTGGGGAAAGACCCCGGACCGACGGCGTACGTTCCATCGGCCCGGGATCGGGGCGGGCGGCGACCGGTCAGTGGCTCGTGGTGCTCAGCGCGGCGAAGACGATCACGTTGTCGAGATAGCCGTTGCCGGTGCGGGGTCCGCCGCACGTGATGAGCCGCAGCTCGGGCCGGTCGACGTCGCCGTAGACCGCCTTCGTCGGAAAGTCGGCCTTGGCGACGGTCCGTACGGAGGTGACGGTGAACCCGGCCGATCTGCCGTTCTCCAGGCGCACCGTGATCCCGTCGCCCCGGCGCAGCCGGTCGAGGTGGCGGAAGACGCCGTCCCCGTGGGCGCCGACCGTGACATGGCCGAGGATCACCGACGGACCCGTCTGGCCCGGCGTCGGGGAGTGCTGGTACCAGCCCGCCCGGTCGTGCGCGGTGATCGGGGGCACCTGCACGCTGCCGTCCTGCGCCAGCCCGAGTCGCATGACCGGGGTGTCGACGCCGATCCCGGGGATCCGCAGCCGCACCGGGACCGAACGGCCCAGCGGGTACGGCGCGTTCGCCGGGTCCGCAAAGGACCCGGCGGACACGTGCGTGCCGGTGGGGCGGCCGGCCCGCACCCCCTCGCCGCCGTGGCCGGCGCAGCTCACGAGCAGCGCGGCGAGTACCGCGGTGACGAACGCGCGCCTGGAGAGGTCAGTCATGCCCCGGTCGCCCGTCGGCGGCGCACGAGGAAGACCGCCGCGCCGCCCACCGCGAGGGCGCCGGCGGCACCGCCGCCGATCAGCATGCCGTTGGAACCGGAGCCGTTGGAGCCGGTGGTCACGCCGGTGTGGGGAGCACCACTCGGTACGACGCCGACCTGGCCGCGTCCCTCGCTCGGCACGGAGCTCGGCACGACGCTCGGCACGGGGGTGGCCGCCCGGCTCGGCTCCCGGGTGGGTACCGCGCTCGGCTCCGCGCTGCCCGGCACGCTCGGCCGGGGCGACGGTACGGAGGTGGCGGAGGGCCGCGGCGTCGGGGACGCGCTCGTCCCGTGGGCGAACGCGGGCACCGTGCTCGCCAGCACGGCGACGCCCGCGGCTGCGGTGGCGCTGAGGACTGTTCGGCGCATGAATCGCTCTCTTTCGTCGGCCGGCCCGGCGGGTGGCCGGGCGGGCTGCGTGACGGATCGAGCGGAGAGACGAGACAGGATCAACCCAGGTTGTAAAGGATCGGCAAAGTCGTGCGGACCTTCGCAGCCGGGCGCCGTCGCATGGCGAGGACGAGGCGGACCGGGATGGGGGCGCGGGGCGGCGGGGGGCCGTGATCGGCACACCAGCACCTCGCAGCCCGCACGGCCCTCGTCCCGGCCCGCCGTCCCCCGTCCCCGCTCTCACAGCCGCCCCGGCGCACGGACACCGTCGTGCCCTCGCGGCCCGAACCCTCCCGTACGGTCCCGTCCCCCGACCGCCGTACGGATCCGGAGGCCATCCATGACGATCGACGCACACCGCGCCGCCACAGATCGACCAGGCGACGACGACGCATCCGCGCCGGCAGCAGACATCGGCGCCCGCTTCGAACGCCTGCCGCTGTGCCGCTGGCAGGTGATGGTCCGGCTCATCGTCGGCACCGCCACCGTCTTCGAGGCCTTCGACCAGCTCCTGATCGCGTACGCACTCCCCCAACTGCGCACCGAGTGGAGCCTCGACACCGGTCACGCCACCGCCCTGATGACCGTCGGCTCGGTCGGCATGCTCGTCGGTGAGCTGGTGTCGGGCCGGCTCGCCGACCGGATCGGCCGGGTCAAGGTCATCGCGGGCTGCATCACGCTGGCCAGCCTCTGCAATCTGGCACTGACGCTCTGCACCTCGCCCGAACCGTTCATGGCGATCCGCTTCGTCCAGGGCATGGCCACCGGCGGCGAGGTGCCGATCGCCGCCACCTTCATCGCGGAGATCACCCGTGCCCACCAGCGCGGCCGCTTCGTGCTCCTCTTCGAACTGGTCTTCCCGGCCGGCCTCACCGCCGGTGCGCTCGTCGCCTACTGGCTGGTGCCGACGCTCGGCTGGCGCTGGATGTTCGGCCTCGCGGCCCTGCCCGCCGTCGTGTGCCTCGCCGTCGTCCGCTACGTACCGGAATCACCACGCTGGCTCGCCGACCACGGCAGGCACGAGCAGGGTCTTGCCACGATGGCGTCCATCGAGGCCGCGGTCGAGAAGCTCACCGGCGCCCCGCCGCCGGAACCGACCCCTGCCCCGTCCGTGACGCCGCACCAGGGCAAGGGCGGTCTGCGTGAGCTGCTCAGCGGCAGGTAGCGCAAGCGGATGCTCGTCGTCGGGCTCCTCCGGTTCACCGGCCATTTCGTGAACTACGGCATCACGTCCTGGCTTCCGACCATCTACGGAACCCGCTTCCGCCTCGGCCTGTCGACCGCCCTCCTCTACTCGACGGTGACGAGCTGCGCGGGCCTGCTCGGCTGCCTGATCGTCGCCCTCACCGTCGACCGGGTCGGCCGCCGCAACACGGTGGTCCGGTGCCTCGCAGCCGCGGCCCTCTGCCTGCTCCTCCTCGGCCTGTCGGCCGCCGGCACGTCGGTCGGCGTCCTGGTCTGGACGTCCCTGGCGGCAGTCTTCGTCTTCGGCTGCAACATCTGTCTCTACCTCTACACACCGGAAGTCTTCCCCACACAGATCAGGGCGTTGGGCACCAGCGTGGGCGACGCCATGAACCGCCTGGGTATCGCCCTCGGCCCGATCGTGGTGGGAGCCGTCTACGCGGGCGATGCGATCGGCACGGTCTTCGTGACGCTGGCCGCCCTCGCCCTGGTCGGCTCGCTGACGGCAGCGGCCGGGGCTAAGGAGACGAGCGGGCGCAGCCTGGAGGAGGTCGCACCGTAGGCGGCCAGGGTATGAGTGAGACGTGAGCTCCTGGGCTTCCATCCCTGCGCTGCTGCACCACTGACACACGGATGACGGATAATCACCGGCGATTTACAAGCAGTGCGCATCGCCCTTGTCGATGCAGGGAATCCAGCCGCCATGAGCGATACCGCCAAGGGTGACAGCAGCACACCGGACCACGAGGAATCGACCCGCCACTACTACGAGAGCAGTGACGTCGACGCCTTCTACGACGCTGTCTGGGGCGGCGAGGACATCCACGTCGGTGTGTACGCCGACGCGCAGGAGGCGATCGCCGACGCCTCGCACCGCACCGTGGAGCACGCCGCCGACCAGGTCTCGGACCTGCTCGGCCCGGATGCCACCGTACTCGACCTCGGCTCCGGGTACGGCGGCTCAGCCCGCGCGCTCGCCGAGCGCTTCGGCTGCCGGGTGGTGGCCCTCGACCTCAGCGAGGCGCACAACCGGCGCCATCGCGCGGCCAACGCCCGACGCGGCCTGGACGGCCTGATCGAGGTCGTCACAGGCTCGCTCAACCATCTGCCCTACGAGGCAGGACGCTTCGACGTGGTCTGGTCCCTGGAAGTCCTCTGCCATGTGGCGGACCGCGACGGCGCTCTGGGCGAAGCGGTGCGGGTGCTCAGACCGGGCGGAGCGCTCGTCTTCTCGGACATCATGGCGGACGAGAAGGCACCGGCCCAGGCCCTGCGGCCCGCGCTGTCCCGCCTCGGCGTGCAGAGTCTGGCAACGCCGTCGTTCTACCGACAGAGTCTGTCCAGACTCGGTCTGCCAGCGGACTTCGAAGACCGCACCCCGGACCTGGCCACTCACTACGCACGCCTTGAGGAAGAGATGCGCCGCCGCACACCCGAGCTGCGCGGCACCATCAGCCCCGCCTACCTCGACGATCTCCTGGCCAACCTGCCCCTGTGGACAGACATCACCCGCCGTCGGCTACTGCGCTGGGGCCTCTTCCACGCCCGCCGCACCACGACCCCAGCCAGGCCCTGACACAGCGTCAACAGGTCGGCAGTCCAATGCCTCGTGCCGCACGCACAGGAAGCCCCGACGGCCCCCTACCTTTCAGGCGGCGGGAGCCGCCGCCTGAAAGGGCTACTTGCCGTTCGGTGTACCCAAGACGAAGAATGCGTCCATGCCGGGAACGTCGGACAGGTAGGTCTCGATGCTCGCGATCTTGCCATCGCGAAGGCGGCAGACGGTGGAGAGGTACTCATCCAACCGGACCTCGCCCCGGCGGGCGGTGTTGTGCAGGGACAGGGCCATGTTCTCGGGACTGACCAGGATGTGCAGCAGTTCGAAGTCGAGACCGTAGGAGGCGATCTTCTTCGCCCGTTCCACGACCGCCTCGGCGCCGTCCGCCGTACCGGAGACGGCGTTGTCGCCGGGGAGTGTCCAGGTGGCGTCGTCGGTGAGCAGGGCCCGGATGCCCTCCCAGTCACGGGCGGCGAGACAGGCGTGGAACGTCCTGCCGAGCTGGTGCTGAACCTCGTACCGGGGCATTGGGCTCTCCTCAGGTAGACGCTTAAAGCGGTGATCTCCGCTTTAAGCACTCTAGGCAGACCGGCCACTAAAGCGCAATTCATTGCTTTAAGATGAGGGAATGCCCGCCAAAAGCAAAGACAGCCGCCCAGGAGGCCGGAGCGCCCGTGTACGCGCCGCCGTGCACCGGGCGACGGTGGAACTGGTGCAGGAACTCGGAACCGAGAAGGTGACCATCCCAGCGGTGGCGCGCCGCGCCGGCGTCAACCCCAGCTCCGTCTACCGCCGCTGGGGGACAACTTCCGCCCTCCTGGCGGACGTGGCCGCCCAGCACCAGGACGAGGGGACGCCGGAGCTGCTCGGTGATCTACGCAAGGACCTCGAACGGGCCGCCGTGTGGACGCTCACCGACCTGTCCCGCCCGGGAGGCGTGGCGTTCTTCCGTGCCGAAGTGGCACCGGACGTGGATGAGCGACGAGCCGGATTGCGCGAGTGCCTGGAACGGGTCAGCACCCGGTTCCACGCCGCCCTGGAGGCCGCGGCCCGACGGGGCGAGGGAACACCCCCGCTGGAGCGGGTGCTGGACCGCGTGGTCGCGCCCCTCTATTTCCGGGTCGTGTTCTCGATTCCGGAAACGAACGAGGACTACGCACGTGGCCTCGTCGCCGAGTTGTGCGACTCCGGGCAGGCCGCTCCTTCAACCCCGGCCCCGGACCCGGCCCCCGGCGTGAACTCGGCGACGTCCGTCCACGAATAGGGCGGAGCGTCTCGATCACACCTCGGTCCGGTTGTCGTAGTTTCGTATCAAAGACCTGCTGGACGGCTTGATGGAGCAACCTCTGGCCCGGGACGCCCATCTAGCTGGGACGGAACTGACCTTCTTGCCCCCTTTGGGGCAGTACCAGCCGGAGCCGCAAGATGAGAAACCGACCCGCCGGAGCCCACCGGTCCCGTGGCCGGCGCCGCGCGTCCCGTGCCCGCCGTTGGATCGTCGCGGCGGTGTCCGTGGCCACGCTCGGACTGGTCGCCTGGCAGGTGATGAGCCACTACGAGATCCCGCCGTTCACGGACAAGGGCGACCCCGTCAACTACGACCAGGCCGGCAGCGCGAAGCACGGGAGGAGCGCCAGGGCCGCCGACTCCAAGACGCTGATGCCGACAGGCCCCAAGGCCGAGTTCAGGAACGTCAAGACCCTCAGCGACGGCACCCACGTCAGCGTCGTCACCCTGGACGGACCCAAGTCCGGGTTCAAGGGCAAGGTGTGGGTCTGGGCGCCCAAGGAGTACCAGGACGCGAAGTTCGCCACGAGCGGCTTCCCTGTCATGATCGCCCTGCCCGGCGGCCCCGGCAACGACAGCAATTACTGGTCGGTGGGCGAGTTCGGCCCGGACCGGCTCTCCCTGGAGAAGAGCATCTCCAAGTGGTACGAGGAGGGCAGGAGCAAGCCCTTCCTGCTGGCCATGCCGATCCTCAATCCGGGACCGGACACCCACGGCATCTACTGGGACGCCAGTGACATACCCAACCAGCCGAAGATGGGCACATGGCTGACGGAGGACGTCCCGGACCTGATGAAGGCCAACTTCCGCACCATCAAGGATCGTGCGGGCTGGAGTTACATGGGTTCCTCCACCGGTGGCTTCGCGAGCCTGAAGGCCGTCCTGAAGCACCCCGACAAGTTCAAGACCGCCATCGCCAACGGCCCTGACATCGTCCCTGACTCCCCGCTGTGGCGAGGCCACGAGAAGGAGATGCGGGAGAACAACCCCAAGGTGCTGGCCAAACGGCTGACGGCCGCCAAGGGACCGGACGTCTACGTCGCGTTCCAGGTCGGCACGAGGGAGAACCCCGCGACCATCAACGCCATCAAGAACTTCATGACCACCTACGGAAAGGGCCCGGTCCACACCAGACTGTGGGAGATACCGAACGGCACCCACAACGGCGCCACCTACCTGAAGCAGATGGAGGGACCCACGCAATGGATCAGCGAGCAGATGGAGGGCCCCACACCGTCCTCCTGAGCCCGGGGTGCCGCACTGTGGCATTTCGGCAGCTGTCAGAGGTCATCTGCCGGGCCGCCGTCATGTAACGGAAGCGGGCTCGCAGTTGCGCGAGTGTGCAGGCCGGTGTTTCGGACAGCGGGGTGACGACGGTGGGGCGCAGGCCGAAGAGCCCGTGGCCGCGTCTGCACGGGCAAGCGCCATCGGATTCCCCGCGTCGTCGTGCCGGTCATCCGCGATCGACGCGGTGCGGACATTCAGATCGAGCCGCCACAACAGCGCCACCCCTACGGCGGTCCGGGAGCCGCGCGTCCGGGCTCTCTCCCCATGGCGCACACCGTAGTGCGACCCCACGTCAAGCTGAGTCGGGATGCACTGAACTGGCCTGCCCCCCAGTCCGGCCGACGGCGCGCCTGGTCTCAGCGTCGGCCGACCCCTGTGACGGCCAGCAACACCCCGGCCAGCACCTGGATGGCGACGACGACCGTGATCAGGACGGGGATCGAGTAGCCGTACAGCCCGCCGATCAGTGCGCCGCCGGCCAGGCTCGCCACGCCGACCACCCCGGCGAAGAGGCCGTACGCGGTCGCCCGCCGCCCGCTGGGCACCAGGTCGGCGACCGTGGCGCGCAGGGTGGACTCCTGGATGCCCATGGCCGCGCCCCACAGCAGCGAACCGGCCACGGCGATCGCGACCGTACTCGTGAACGCCAGTGCCACCACGCCCGCGGTCAGCACCGGCAGGGCGACGAGCACACGCGGACCGTACCGGTCGTAGAGCCACCCCGTGGCCAGCGCCGAGACGGCGTCCACCGCCATCGCCGCCGCGTAGAGCACCGGCACCCAGGCAGGGGTCAGCAGGTGGCGCTGAACCAGGTGGTAGGAGAGCACGCCGAAGGTGGCGAAGCCGGTCGTGGTGGCCGCCGTGAAGGCGGCGTACGTCCAGAACGTCCGCGGCAACCGCCCGCCCTGCACGTCCGGTGCACTGGGTTCCGCGGGTACCGAAGCGGTCACCTCGCGTTCGTAGGCCTCCGGGTCCGGTACCCGGGCCCGCAGCCAGAAGAGCAGCAGCAGGACGGCGATCCCGGGGGCGGCGAGGACGCCGAGTGCGGGGCCGTAGTCGTTGCCGGTGAGCGCGAGCACGCCTGCCACCAGCAGCGGGCCGGAGATGGCGCCGATCTGGTCCAGCGCCTCGTGCACGGCGAAGCCGCGGCCCCGTCCGGTGGCGGCGGTGGCGTGCGAGAGCATGGTGTCCTTCGCGGGTGAGCGCACGGCCTTGCCGACGCGCTCGGCGACGACCAGCACGCACGCGGCCCACAGCACCCCGGCCACGCCCAGCAGCGGGACCGAGACGACCGTCAGGGCGTACCCGGCGATCGCCAGGCCCCAGAAGCGGCGGGTGCGGTCCGCCAGCGGGCCGGAGACCAGCCGCAGCCCCAGCGCCGCCGCTTCTCCGGCACCGGTGACGACGCCGACTACCAGGGCGGATGCGCCCAGTGAGGCCAGCAGGGGCCCGGTGATCGAGCGGGCGCCCTCGTACACGGCATCCGCGAGCAGGCTGACCGTGCCGAACCAGACGACGAACCGCCACGGCCCCATCCTCGCCTGCCGGTCGTCCGCTTCACCTGACTCGGGCATCGGCCGATTCACGCCCACCATGCCTCCGCTCCGACGTCCCGATGAACACCGTCACCCGCCGGGCCAGCACGCTCGTGCCGACGTTGGATGCGGCGAGTACCTCGCACCATCCTCCACCAGTCCAAGCGTCTCGGGTACGTCGGCACGGCGCCAAGGGACGGGTCGGCAGCGCGGCTGCGCGCGTTGGTCCGGCGGGACGTGGGGATCGCGCTCGCCGGCTTGCGGAGGTGGGGCCGCCTCCGTGCCGCGATCACGGGCCTGCCGGCCGGACCTGCCGCCCTGGCCGCAGCCACCGCGGGCTTCGCCGAACAGGCCCATCTCACCCGGACGGCACGGGACTTCATCGGGCGTACACCGGCCTCCCTACGACCTGCCAAGGCGTAGACCGGTCGCTGCGACGCCGAACCACGCTCCCCCGGGACGAGGCCACCACAGGCAAGCAGGCCGGGACGACGGCACCGACCCGGGGCACTGACTCAAGCGTGGGGCCGGCGGGTGAGCATCGCGTCGCGCATGGTCAGGGCGACAGGGCGAGCCGTCCCAGATTCCCGAGCTCGCCCCACCAGCCCATCGCCCTGAGGCACCCATCCCGCACACGCATGGACGCTCGGCTGTACGACCCCGGCAACGACGTCGTCGGTGTCGGAGGCAGCGTGGAGACGGCCCAGCGCCTCGGCGGCATAGCCGATGACCTAGTCGTCAGCCCCCGGTTGATCGTCCAAATACTCAAGAACCAGCACCCGTTCGATGGGATCAGTGCCCAGGATCCCCGGCACGACGGGCGGGTCGACCCGGATCGCGAGCCGCAACACAGCCACCTCACGCGTGTACCGGACAACTCGTCCCGTCACAACCGTGATCGCGGACTGCTCCCCAATCTGCGAACCCGGCGAGGCAACCCAGCTCAGCCTGCAGCCTCTCCCCGAACGGCCCGTGCCGGGCTTCGGGATCGATGGTCGAGACCATGCGGTCATAGACGGTGCGGCGGGCGCTGCGCCACCGTCCGCCCATGCGCCAGCCCCATCGCTTGGCCCTACCAGGGCAGAGTGATCCGCCGATGGCGCTGCTTGGCGAGTTGGACTGTGCCTCGGCGTCATCACCGACGCGTCGGTACGAGACCGCGAGCTGTTCGTATGCACGGGGTACGAAGCCGTCGGCGTCGCGTGTGACGAGCTTGCGAACCGCGTTGCCCCGATCCATCACGCCAGGTGTACCGGTGGCCGTCGAGTCGCCTACCACCGAGGGTCGACAGGACCTTCGACGACTCCGAACGGGCATCACTGCTGTGCTTCACGTGGGTCGGATCCGTTGCGACACCTGCTGCCGGCTACGGCCGTCAGATCTCCCTCACCGGCCTGCTGGACGACACGCAGGTCAAGCACGTCATGCTGTGATGTCCGACCGGCCCGTTCCAAGGATCTGCAGACAACGATGTCGAGTGCCAGTGCATGTAGTACGGACGCGGGACACCCCATTCCAGCTCCCCACCTTTCCCTCCCGGTTCCTGCGGGGCGCACACTGTGAGCAGAAGGCCGTGCGTCATGAACTGCACGTGGAGGTGAGCCATGAGCACCCTCGAACTGCACGTCGATGTCGACGTTCCGATCGATACGGCCTGGGAGAACATTCACCAGGTGGAGAACTATCCACGCTTCGTGCAAGGAGTGCGGAGCGCGCGCACGGGGGCCGGAGGCCGAGCGCTTCTGGAGGTCGAGACAAGGGGCGGAGCCCGGGAGGTCGAGGCTGAGGTTTCCGACCGCGGCGAGCGCGTGATGGAGTGGCTGAGCGTGGGCGCCCCCGAGCTGACGGGTTCCTTCTCCCTTGAGCCGATCGACCAGAACCACACCCGGATCCAGGCACGCGTGGAGTACGACCCCGACACCGTCCGGGACACCTTCGGCGGGCCCAAGGGGTTCGCCCAGACGAACGCGATCGAACGGCTCGCCCGCGGCGACCTGGAGCACTTCAAGGAGTACGTGGAACGGAGGTAGCGGCAGGAAGACGGTGAGCGCGGCGACGTCAGGCAGTCGGTCGGCCGTTCGCCGCGGTCAGGTTTCGATCACGGCATCGCAGTCGGGGCAGACCACGGATGCGTATTCCGCCGGGTACCACGGTGCTCCGGGGTGCTCGGAGGGGTTCCAGTCGGCCGCCTCCATGGCGAAGGTGTCCTTGCCGCACAGGGTCCTCGGTCCGGTGGCGGTGCGCATCCCCGGGGCGACGGGCGCCGCGTGCACCTTGCGCACGTGCCGCTCCGTGCCACTCGGCGGTCCGGCGGAGGAGCGTGGTGCCGCAGGCTTTTCGAGTTCGTAGACGACGATCTCGCTCATGTCTCCACCGTAGGCCGTCGCGAGACCGAACCGTCCACCCCCAGGGCCGAAGAGCTGTGATCGGCCCTCCCGGCGTGCGCGGCTGTCCGGCCTGGTCGCATGGTGAACCAGCCCCTGAACTCCGTCCCCAGGAAGCGGACGATCACGTTGCGGGCCCTCGCAGCCGCCGGGTTCAGCGACGATTGGCTGCTCAAGGCCATACGGACGACGCGCCGCGGGACTCGCCCCGGCCGGTCAGCCGGCCTGCGCCTACCAGGACGTACCCGTTGCGATCGGTCGAGCACGGACAGGTCACCACACGGCCCTCGCTGTCAGAGCAGATCCCGCCCCTGAAAGTCCCCCGGGACTCCATCAGATCCGCAGCGCTACACCGACGACAGAGTGGGGCGGCGGCTGAAGCCTCCGACCACCCGTGTGCCGAGGGTGGACTCCACGGATCAGTGGGCCGGGTTCGCGCTTCTGCTCGAAGAAGACGAAGAACGACGCCGAGGCGTACTCGCCCGGCACCTGGCGTGTGGGTGCGGCATCGCGCGAGGATCGATTGGTACCCAGATCGGCGAGGTGTTCCGGATCGCCGAGCAGTTTGAGCTCGTCGAGAGCGGCGCGGGCGATGTGCCGGCGGGTCCGGGCCTCCTCGCGGGCGGTGTGCTCGGGTTCCAGCGCGATGCCGGAGCGGCGGACGACGGGGGCCAGGGTGAAGCCCTGGAAGACGAGAGTGACCGCGACGGTGCCCGTGGTGAGCGTGAGGATGAGCGCCCGGTGCGGCAGCGGCGCCCCCGCGTGCGTGGCCAGCGGGATGGACAGCGCGGCTGCCAGCGGCATGACGCCTCGGCTGCCCGCCCAGGACAGGACGGCCGGGACCCGCCACGACAGGCGGTTGTCGCCCTGCCCGTGCCGGTGGTGGATCAGGGCGGACAGCGGGAAGATCCACAGCAGGCGGATCGCCAGCAGGGTGAAGGCGATCACCGGCACCCACAGCGGCCAGCCGTGCTCGTCGCGCGCGAGATGACGGACGGCCGAGGGGAGCTCAAGGCCGATCAGGGCGAAGACGACGCTCTCCAGCAGGAAGGTCACGGTGTCGTAGACGGCGCGGACCTGGAGCCGGACGGAGGCGTCGCCGAGCTTGTGGCGCGTGCTGCCGAGGACGACCCCGGACCGAAAGCGCCTGCGACGTCGAGTCGACCCGTCGCACTCGCACTCGCCCACGGCCACGGCCACAGCCACAGCCACGGCCGCTGCACGGAATACGCCGCCGATGCCGGGCAACGGCTGGGATTCATCCGCAGAGTGGAATCCGAACAGCGATCACGACAGGCAATTGCTACGCGGCTGCTTCCCCCTCTCCGAGAAGGCCGCCCCCTTTCTACTGCCTCTTTCATTCGTCCGGTCCAGGACGAGAGTTCCCCCGCATCACAACGCCGTGCGTGAGTTTCCCCAGCCGCCGAGCACATCGCCCGTGCAGCCACCCGGTGCGGCTTGAGGCCCTCCTCCTGCTCAGCGACGGAACCGGCGTCGATGCCGGTGGCTGGACTCGGCGTACCGGGGGTTGCGCCTCGTCGGCGTCCCGTTCAGCTCACCTCCAAGTCGGCGGCCTCGTCCAGCGCCGCGACCTGGCACCAACTCGGCGCCGAAGCCGTCAAGGCGGCCGGACACTTCGGCAACACCACCGCCGCGCCCCGGCCGTCGCGCACTCCCGCGTCTTCCGCGTCATCCGCATCCTCCCGGCTCGGAGCCCTCCAGCCCCAACAGCCTGAGGTGGACGCCGCAGAGGATGCCGGTGCGCTTCGCAGCCCCAGCGACAACGGTTCGGCGGCAGAGGACGCCTACTGCAACCAAGATCAGCCGAGTGACCGAGCGGTCCTCAGCCGCCATCGCCGACGCCCGGAAGCATCGAACCGGGCTGGTTCCCAAGGGATTCGGGAACCAGCCCGGCTGCCGCACGAGTATGGAGCGGGTGCAACGGCCGCCGAGAAAGGGGCCGAGCCGCCGACCGCCGCTAGTTCCGGTACCGGAACACGATCCGGCCGCGCGTCAGGTCATACGGCGGGAGTTCCACCAGCACCCGGTCTTCCAGCATGATCTTGATGTAGTTCTTGCGGATCTTCCCGCTGATGTGCGCGAGCACCTGGTGGCCGTTCTCCAGCTCCACGGTGAACATGGCGCTGCGCAGGCACTCGACGACCTTGCCCTCGACTTCGATGACGTTCTTGTTCTTGGTCATCGCACCAGCTCCAGGTTGCTGCTCATCGGCCGGGCGCCGATGCCCTCGAACAGCGTCGAGGCTGCTTGGTTGGACTCGTGGACTTCGGTCCAGGCCGCGGCGAACCCTGAGCGGTGCAGCGTCCCCAGCGCGTGGGCCAGCAGCGCCCGCGCGATGCCGCGGCGCTGCTCGCCGGCCCGGACCGCGACCAGCCCGATGCGCGGCCGGTTCACCGTCACCACCCGGATCAGACCCAGGTAGCGGTCCGGCGCCGCGGCCACCGCGTACTTCGACGGGTCGACGATGGTGTCGCCTTCGGGGCGGGGAATTACCTCCGCGGGCATCGACTGCCACCACCCGTCGGTCGCCTCGACTTCGTCACGGATCGCGCGGTCCACCGCCCGCAGCAGAGTCTCGTCCGCCTGACCGGCGGGCACGATCGTCACGCCCGAAGGCGGCAGGACTGCTTCGAGCCCTGTGATCTGCGGGTCGGTCGGGACAACGTACTCCCACTCGCGGCGCCGGATCGTGAAACCGGCTCGCTGCCAGGCGGCCGTCAGCTCGACGTCGGATTCGTCGACCACCGTGTACAGCGGCGCCGGCAGCTCCGGCAGCATCGCCTCGGCGAGCCGGTCGAAGGTGGCGTCGTGCCAGGCGTCGATACTGACGAACAAGCGTCCGTCTGGCCGGCGCACCGCAAGCCCGCGGCCGACCACCAGGTCGTCATCCAGTGCGTGCCATTGCCTGTCCGCGACGCGCGTGATCATCACCGCGTTCTCGCCCGGACCAGATGTGAAAGGCTTCGTGTTCATCGGAGTCTCCTCCCAGGAGTGCCTCGATCTCAGGCGCTCCTGGCGACACCGAATGTCAGCCGCCGGACCGTGACGGGTTGAGGGAGCACCCATGGGTAACTGTGTTCACGGGTCTCACCTCCATACGACGACTTCACGGTCCACCCCGAAAGTAGCAGCGAGGCTCTGCCTCGCTCAAATCTTTTCCGTACGGGTGGTCACGGCGCTGAACACGGCACTGCACGGTGTCGATCCGGTGACCGCTCTGGTCGCCGGAAACATGGGCGCCCGCCTCATGGCGCTACGACGTCTCGGCCGCAGGTGGCTTCCCGGTTGGCCATCGTCGGCCGCGCCGAAGTGCCGCTCGCGCATCTGCTCCAGTCGACCCTCAACGGTGCCCACTCAGTAAGGTGCTCCGCCATCGCCTCCTCGGCGCGGTCGGGTTTGCGGGGCAATATCGCGCCTACGACGCGTTCGTGTGCGGCCAGCGTCATGTCGTCGGCGCTCCCGCCCATTTCGAAGAGCTCCTCAAGGCCGCCGGCGGTTCCGGTGATGACGATGGTCTGTGCAGACATCGGAAAGCTCCCTTCGTGAGGCGAATGATCCCCTTGGTCTGCCCACCCCGATCTGCTCTACGACCTGCTACAGCCCCGCCAGGGGATGACCCCCGGACAAGCCGTCGACGTCATAGCCGGTACGACCGCGATGGACGCCCAGCAGCGGCAGGCAGACGTCGAACCCGCCGGGAGCCCTGGTCGCCGCCACGCCGGGGACCCGCTCCTCGCCCACGCGGCCTCCGAGTTCGCGCCCCGGCTAACCCGGCTGGTGACCATGCTGCTGACCGGCGCCGAGAAGGGACAGTCCGAGCAGCCGTGGGCGACCCGCCGCACCGTCTGGCCTCACGGCCCGGACAGCGCTAGCGTCGGGACCCATGATCGTATGGATCAACGGCACCCACGGTGTGGGCAAGACGACGACCAGTGCACTCGTCCAGCAACTGATCCCGGATTCCAGGGTGTTCGACGCCGAGAAGGTCGGCGAGACGCTCATGGACATCACGCCGGGGCTGCCCGCGACGGGCAACTTCCAGCACTGGCCGCCATGGCGCCCTCTCGTCGTCGAGACCGCCCGCCACGTCCTCGACTACACGGGCGGCACTCTGGTGATCCCCATGACCGTCCTGGTCGAGCAGTATTGGCGGGAGATCAGCGCAGGGCTGGCCCAACATTCCATCCCGGTACGGCACTTCGTCCTCCACGCCGACCAGGTCACCCTCCGCGGGCGCATCGAGGGTGACGCCGTGATGGGCCCGTCTCCCTTCCGCCTCGAATACCTTGAGCCCTACGCAGAGGCCGCACGCACGTGGCTGCACGCCGAGGCCGAAGTCGTCGACACCACCCACCTCACTCCGGCCCAGGCCGCCGAGCAGATCGCACAGGCCCTCAAGAGCTGAGATCCACCCGCCGAGCCGATCAGGGAATCACGTCCGAAGACCTCCTGGATCCCCGTATGTAAGCTCCGAGGCTCCTGCGCGCTCCCTGTCCGCCGGGGCGCCTCCCACGCACGTCGGGCGGGGCCGATGCCATGCCCGTCGCCTGCTGACGTACGGCCGACCTGCTTGCGCATGCAGCAACGATGCCGTGGCCACGGGTGCACGCGGCCGGCCACCACCCGGGCCGTGGGCCTGGGTGGTGGCGTGTGTTCTGGCAGAGGGCAGAGTTCGTACTGCGACACCTGCCAAGGGCCCGGCGAGGTCGATGCGGTCGGCGAGGCTTACGACACGAAGGCCGCACCGATCATGGGCACGCATCGGTCACGGACGCCGAGGGCAAGGAATTGAGCCGTCAGGAAGCTGCGGAATCTGTTGACCGGCACGCTGGAACCACACGCCCGGCGGTGGTCTGCCCAGACGTCGGAATCCGGCTCGCTTCCAGATCGGTGCGCAGAACCGCGAGGTTGGCCGTAGGACCGGCCGTGGTGAACTGCTGCTCGGCGGCGTACAGGAGCAACTGCTCGCGTACGGAGGCCTGCTGGTGCTTGGCCGTGCCGCGCAGAGGGCGGCGGGCACCGGCGGTCTTCTCCAATCGCCCAGGTAGGCGTCCTCAACAATCATCGGGCGGCGGAAGGTCAGTCCCTGCGTCCCGTCACGGCGACGGTCACGCCCAACCCGATCATCGCCAGCCCCCCGGCTCCGCCCACGAGTTCGTACCGGCGTGGCGAGCGGGCGAACCACGTCCGTACGCCGCTCGCGGCCACGCCCCACACGGTGTCGGACGTCAGGCCGATCCCGACGGACACCAGGCTGAGGAACAGCATCTGAGCGGGAACGTGACCGCCGGCCCGGTCGACGAATTGCGGCAGAACGGCTCCGAAGAGGATCAGCGCCTTGGGGTTGGTGACGCCGACGACGAACCCCTCACGCAGCGCCTGCCGGGAGCTGCCAGGACTTGCCGCGACACCGAGCGTGTCGGTCAGCGCACGGCGTCGCCTGATCGCCTGCACACCCAGCCAGACCAAATAGGCGGCGGCGACCGCCTTGAGCACCCCGAACACCGCCGCCGACCGCTCCAGCAGTGTGCCGAGTCCGAAAGCCACGCATGCCGCGACAACGTAGTTGCCCGCAGCGTGCCCGAGGACCGTCGCCAGCGCCACGCGCCGACCGTGCGCCAGGGCCCGCCCCACCACGAAGAGCACGCCAGGCCCCGGGACCACGATGAGCACAGCGGACGCCAGCATGAAGGCGAGCAGTCGATCAGCTGATATCACCAGTGAGACGGTACTTGGGAGCTGTTCCGGATACCAGGCCCTGCCCGCGAGGGATGCGCCCCCTGAGCGCGAGTGCTTCGCGGACGCCGACAGCCTTCATGGCATGAGTGGCACCTTCGACGTGGCCCGCTCTGAACGGCGGGGTCTTCGACCGCGGCCGAGCCTGGACATTCATCCGCAGCTTCGCTGCCGCTTGGGGCGAGCCTCTGGTCGAAAACGCCGGCACTCCTACGGCGGAACTGGCACGGGCCGAGGCGACGCTCGCTGCTCGCTGCCAGCCGCAGCGCGCGAGGTCTACGCACTTGTCGGCACCCCGCCCGACCTGGTCGCCGACCAGGACCCCCTGCTGCCACCCCACCTGATGTTGCGCAGGACGGACGAGTGCGGCGGTGTGCTCGTCCGTCCTGCAGCGAGAACCAGGGCTGCGCCGTCTGAGGTGTGCGCCTTGTCGACCTTGGCTTGTGCGGTCCGGGCCGGAGCCGTCAGACAGCAGCGTGCGGAGTCCGGCGGAGCAGTCGGCCCAGCTGCGGGTCGCGAGCCGGCGGCTGCTGAAGGCAGAGAAGGAGTGGCAGCTCGGACCGGATGCCGGGCTTCCTGCGCGTCGCATCCTGGGCCCACCGCACAGGGAGGTTAGCGTTCTGACGATCGATCAGTTAAGCCGACTCCGACGCGGAGGGACAAGATGCTCAGGGGATTCAAGAACTTCCTGATGCGTGGCGACATCGTCGTCGTGGCGGTCGGGCTGATCGTCGCGCTGGCGTTCAGCACGCTCATCAAGTCGTTCACGGACAACGTGATCAACCCGATCATCGCCCGGGCTCAGGGGGGCCGGAACTTCGGGCTCGGGTGGCAGCTCGGGCGGCCCGGGAACAAGGCGACCTTCCTCGACATCGGGTCGTTCATCTCGGCGGTCGTCTACTTCGTCATCTTCATGGCCGTCGTCTACTTCCTGATCGTCGTGCCGTACAAGAAGTTCCAGGCCCGGCGCGGTGTGGCCGCCTTCAAGGAGGCCGGTGCGGTGAAGACATGCCCCGCCTGTCTCTCCGAGGACATTCCCGGCGCGGCAGGCAAGTGCCGGTACTGCGGCACGGAGCAGCCTGCGTCGGGCACGGCGCAGCACCCGTAGGGCGCGGGCCGTGGCGCCCGTCAAGCCCGTGCCCTGCGGGCGTGGTGTCGGGAGGAAGTGGGCCTTGCGCCTCGGCCCGCCTCGTGAAGGCCTCGGTGTGGGGCGAGGGGATCTTTCTGACGAGCAGTGGGCGGTGCTGGCGTTTCACTGCCGGATGTGATGCGGGATAGGTCTGGTGGACGGGCCGAGGCTCATCGATGGGATCCGGTGACGGGTGTGGCCGGGTGCCCGTGGCGCGATCTTCCCCCGGGGGAACGGGCCTCGGCAGCTCCCCTCTACATACTCTTCCGCTCTCTACGTGCTCCTTCGCCGTCGGCAGCGCGAAGGCGTCTGGCTGGTGCTGTTGACCAGGCTGCAGGGCCGGGCCAATGCGGCTGCTGATCATTTGGTGGATCGACATCGACTCCACGGTCTGCCGGGCCCATCAGCGCGCGGCAGGCGCCCGGCGCAACAGCCAGGACCACAGGGCCCTGCTTGACGACGACGCGCGGCCGGCTCTCAGACGACCAGGACCCGGCGTCCGCGCGTGTGGCCGGACTGGCTGTCGATGTGCGCCGCCGCGGCCTCGGCCAGCTGGTACGACTTCTCGACCGGGATGCGCAGCTTGCCCCGCGAGATGAGGCCGACGGCCTCGGAGAGCGCTTCCGGCATGCTCCCGGCCACGCCGGAGAATCGGACACCGAGCGCCGGCGCACCGAGATCGGCAATGGAGATCACCTTCCCCGAATCCCCGGTCAGCCCGACAAGCTCCCGGATCACGCCCGAGCCGGCCAGATCGAGAGCCGCGTCGACATGTCCGAGCCGGCGCACCCGTTCGACCCAGCCCTCGCCGTACGTCGTGGCAAGGGCGCCCAGACCGCGCAGATAGTCCTGGTTCGCGGCCCCAGCCGTGCCGATCACCGTGATGCCGCGGTCGCGGGCGATCTGCAGCACCGCCGATCCGACTCCCCCGGACGCACCGCTGACCAGCAGCGTCTGCCCGGACCGTACGCCGACCTCGCGGATGATGCGCAGCGCGGTCTCCACCACGGAGGGGTAACCAGCCGCCTCTTCGAACGTCAGCCCCTCGGGCATGAGGGCCCATGCCGACAGCACGGCGAACTCGGCATAGGTGCTTGAGCCTTCGCCGAACACGTGGTCGCCGACCCCGACCCCTTCCACGCCCTCGCCGACCTCGTCCACCATCCCGGAGGCGTCCAGCCCGACCCCGGAGGGCAACTCGACCGGATGAGCCCCCAGGATCTGGCCTTCACGGATCCTCCAGTCGACGGGATTCACGCCCGCCGCCCGCACGGCGATGCGTACCTGACCAGGGCCCGCGTGGGGCTCCTCGGCGTCCAGGAGCCGCAGTACGTCCGGACCGCCGAACTCGGCGAAACTCACTCTCTTCATGCGACCGACCGTAACACTAACCGTTAGGATTTAATATCTGTTCTGATTTTGCTTCTGGTAGCGTCAGACCATGACCGTGCCGCCTGGACGCCGTGAGCGCAAGAAAGCCGCAACCCGCCAGAAGATCGCCGACACCGCCCTCCGGCTCTTCCTGGAGCGCGGATTCGACGCGGTGGGCATCCGCGACGTGGCCGCCGAGGCCGACGTGGCCGTCACGACGGTCTTCTCCCACTTCGCCTCGAAAGAGGCCCTGGTGTTCGAGCAGGACGAAGACTTCGAGCAACGCCTCACGCAGGCGGTCACCGACCGGGCGCCCCACGAGCCGCTCATCCCCGCGCTGCGCCGCGAGGTCGAGGCGCTCGTGCGGCACTGCACGGCGGACAGCGCCACCCCGGTCTGGCGCATGATCGACGCATCACCCGCCCTGCGGGAGTACGAGGAGTCGATGAGACTTCGCCACGCGGAGGCGCTGGCAACGGCCATCGCCGCCGACCCCGACCTGTCACAGTCCACAACGGCCCGCCGGACGATCGCGAGGTTCGTGATCGACGCCTATTCACTGGCCCGTGAGGCGGCCGACCCGCAGACCGCGCTCGATGAGATCTTTCCGATGATCGAGGCAGCCTGGGCCGTCGCCCGCCCCTCCACACACTCCGCCGGCGCGCCCGGACCTCAGCTTATGCCGGGCCGGGCCAGGCCCGGCATCGCTTCACCGACCCTCAGCGGCAGAGCGGATCCGTAAGCCGGCCGACCTGGACCGGCTTCGCCGGTGACCACCGTACCGGCGTCACCCAAGACAGGGGCCTCGGGCCTGAGTCCGTCCCGGAGGTGCCCGGGTCAAGGGGACCGGCGGTGCGGGCGAGGCGGAAATCCTGGTCGGTCCGCTCGCGCAGACCGAGGGCGCGGGGCGTGAGGGCGGCCGCAGCGGTCCGATGATCGGGGTGCGCCTCCTGCGGCGCGGTAAGCCGTGGCCTTCCCCGACACCACGGACGTCCACTCACCGAACCGCCGGTATCCGGTCGACCAGGCCGGGCCGAACGACTCTGGAGTCTGCCGCCAAGTGCAGCCGGAGGCCGCGACGAACAGGATCGCCGCCAGCATCTCCCACCCCGCTAGCGTCGGCGGCCGCGGCCTTGCGACATGCACGCTGCCGATCACGCCCACCGCAACAACCTTTCAGAGCGCGACCGTCAGGCCGGCGCGGACGGCCAGGACGACCAGTTGGGCGCGGGAACGGGCGTTGAGTTGCGCCATCACCCGGCCCACGTGGGTGCGGACGGTGGCCGGGGAGAGGGACAGGGCGTCGGCGATCTCGTTGTTGGACGTGGTGCAAGCGGGCGTCGTCGGTGGTGCCGGGCGCGGTGGTGAAGCCGAAGCGGGCGCGGGCCTCGATGACGAGGCCCGCGCTGGTCGCAGCCTGGCGGCGGGCCTGCTCACACACCGGCGGCTGCCAGTGGGCCAGCATGGCGTCGGCCAGGCGCTGGGCGAGGTCGGCGCGGCGCGGGGTCTGCGGATCTGGTGTTTCACGTGCCGCTCGACGGTGCTCTGGGAAACGCCGAACAATTCAGCTCCCCGCCGGGTGCCCCGAGCCGACGGACGAGGTAACGCACCTCGGCGACTACGGAGCCGGTTCCCTCCACCCCGGCCCGCCGGACGACTCCCAACGAACAGGCTCACTCGGCGAGTTGCGCGTAGACGAAGTCCGTCGGCCGTGGTGGGGAAGGACTGGATGCCCAGGCAGGACACCGAGAACGCTGACGACAGCGGCGACGCGTACGTCCTTGTGAGTGTCGACGCCGAGCACGGCGGTGGCGGAGTCCACGGGGAGTATCTGTCGCGAAGGCCCCTCTGGGGACACGCCCGCCGGCCCGGCGGCGGTCCGGCCCCGCGCCGGGCCGGGCCGGCAGATCGGCACTCGGGAAACCTTGGCCAGTCGGAGACCGGGGCAGGCCGCGCGCCCCCCCGTGCGGAACACGATCATCCTCACACGTGGTGCGGAATTGAGCCGAAGCGCGATGGTTGTCGCCATCGGCGCCCACTCATGACCGCCAGCCTCTCCACGACGGCCGGCTTCCTGAACATCGGCTCAGCAGGGCTCGCCGAACCAGCGGTCGAGCGCCTGTTCGAGATCATCCGCGCCTGCCCAGCACACGTAGCCGTCCGGCCGGATGAGCATCGGCTCGGTGTCGGCGCCCTGGCCCACCCGGTCCACCCGGTCCGACCAGGGGCCGGCGACCCTGGCGAACGTGTCGGCCGGGTCCAGCACGATGCCGTGGCCGGACCGCAGCAGTTCGTGCACCCGGGCCGGGCCGAGGTCCAGGTCCGGTGCGGGCCGGCCGACGAGGGGATGGGTTTCGGTGCCCGGCATCGGGTAGCGGAGGGCCATCCCGGACATCAGGTCGGTGAGATGGTGCTGGACGTCCGGCAGTTGGGCCAAGGCCGTGAAGATCTCCCGGGCGGCCAGTACGTCCGGATCGCGGGTGCCGGCCCAGTCCATCAGCAGGCTCTGTGCCCGGACGTTGCGCAACACGGCGGCCCCGGCCGGATGCCGTTCCGCGTGATACGTGTCGAGCAGGTTCTTCGGTGCCCAGCCGTGCACGGCGGCGCCGAGCTTCCAACCGAGGTTGAGCGCGTCCTGCATCCCGGTGTTCATGCCCTGCGCGCCGAGCGGAAGGTGGACATGGGCGGCATCGCCCGCCAGGAACACCCGTCCGTGCCGGTACTGCTCGACCTGCCGTGACGCGTTGGTGATGCGGCGGGCGTAGCGCAGTTCGAGCAGGTGCACCCGCGTTCCGAACACGGTGCTCAGGCCCTGGCGGATCTCGTCCTCGGTGACCGGGGTCTCCCTCGGCCGTGACTGGCCAGGGCCGCCGAGGACCAGTCGGCGCAGCGGCCTGCCCTGCGGATCGGTGCCGAGCGGGAACAGTGCCGCCCAGTACCCGTCCTCGTTCCAGGTGTGCGACGTGGACGGATCGGCGCCGTTCAGCCGCACGTCGGCGGCGGTGATCGTCAGCGTACCGGGCTGACCGGGGAATCCGGCCCGCAGCAGCGACCGTACGGTGCTGTGGGCTCCGTCGGCGGCGACGAGGTAACGGGAGCGGAGGATGACGCCGTTGGCGAAGGTCGCGGTGACCCCGTTGTCGTCCTGGGCGAGGCCGACCAGTTCGTGGTCCCTCCGGGCATGGAGACCGTGCGCGGCGAGGTGCTGCTCGAAGAATCCCTCGATCACCACCTGCGGCACGGACCGCCACGGCAGACGGTGCCGCTCGGAGTGGAGCGGGAGTGGGACACCGGCGAAGTGGCCGGTGGTGACGGGGTGATCGCCGGTGGCCAGCAACGGCTCCAGCAGCCCTCGTTGGTCGAGCGCCTCCAGAGTGCGGGACTGCACTCCGCCTGCCTTGGACAGGTCGCTGCGCTGCGACAGCTTGTCGACCAGCACGGTCGGCACCCCCGCCGTCAGCAGTTCGTTGGCCAGCGTCATTCCGGTCGGGCCGGCGCCGACGATGAGCACATCGGTGTCCATGGACTCTCCTGTGGCTGTGTCGATCAGGACAGAAGCAACGCTGCATCGGCCGAACCGCCTGAGCCAGAAACCAACTTGATTGCGTTGGTATCTGACACCACATAGCCTCGGCCCGGTGGAATCCGACTACGACGAGCTGGACCGTCGACTCGTACACGCCCTGCAGATCGACGGCCGTGCCCCGTTCAGCACCATTGCCGAGGTTCTCGGTGTGTCGGATCGCACCATCGCCCGCCGGTACGCCCGGTTGCGGTCGGCCGGGGCGGTACGGGTCCTGGGCGGGGTCGACCCAACCGCGCTGGGTGCCATCCTGTGGTTCCTGCGGGTGCGATGTGCGCCCGCCGCGTCGCTCCCGGTCGCCGAGGCACTGGCCAGACGCCCCGACACATCCTGGGTGAGTCTCAGCTCCGGCGGCACCGAGATCACCTGCGTGGTCCGTACCGAGAGCGAGGAGGACAGCGAGGCACTGCTGCTGGCCAAACTCCCCCGCACCCCGCGCGTGGAGGGCGTGACCGCGCACTCCGTGCTGCACTCCTTCTACGGCGGCCCGGACAACCTGGTCGGGAAACTCGGGTCACTGGACGCGGAGGCGATCGAGCGACTGCGCCCGCCCCCGATGCCACATCGACGGGGACCGGTGCGGCTCGACGACGGTGACCGCAAGCTCCTCGCCCTGCTCGCCACCGACGGCCGGGCCGGGTTCGAGCAGTTGGCCGCGGCGACCGGCTGGTCACCGACGACGGTCCGGCGCCGGATGGCCGAGCTGCGCGAACACGGCCTGCTCTACCTCGACATCGACGTCGACTGGCGCATGTTCGGCGTGAACGCCCGCACCCTGCTCTGGCTCTCGGTCGCCCCCGCGCACCTGGAGAAGGCCGGTCAGGCTCTGGCCGGACATCCGGAGATCGCGTTCGCCGCCGCCACGACCGGCCCGACCAACCTGTACGCGAGCGTGGTGTGCACGAACCAACAGGAGCTGTACCGGTACCTGACCACCCGGATCGCCTCACTCCCAGCCATCACACACCTCGAAACGGCGCCAGTGATCAGGACCGTCAAGCAGGCAGCGAACCAGACATAGCCACCGGCTAGCCTCCTGCTGCTTCGATGGCGCAAGGCACACTGCTGCGTACGCTCACGAAATTCGACTCTGCCGGGAATGCTGTAACAGGCGGGGGCCTCAAGAAGGGACGGGCGCCCTCGGGATACTGCTTGCGGTGCTGTCGCGTCGCGAAGTACGAGGCCGGGGTGGACATCTGCATGCCCAGGGGTGTGTCGTGTCCTGGCCGCGGCGGCAGTGGCCCCTGCGTCCGCGCACGCCTCACGAGCCGTACCCGATGCTGATGCGTCCCCGCGGTGCGCTGCCGTTGCGCCCGGATCACGCCCTACCCCCACCCGTGTGGCGGCCCGCACGCTCAAGGGCATGGGGGACGACAAGTACGTCGCGCACGAGGACTGCGTCATCCCGATACCCGGATCCGGCAGGTGCCGTTGAGGGCCTCGGTCATGGCGTTGTCACAGCGGTCCGCGACCGAGCCGTCCGACGCGGAGGTGCCGGTGTCGGACAGCCTCGCGGTATACCGAATTGATGCATATTGTGATGGATAAGGCCGGAGTTCGTTTCACCCCTCCGTCTCCGCGGGGCCATCTCCAGTGCATCCAGCGGGAGTTCGGTCCGCATGTTGTTCGTGACCTACCAGCCGACGATCACGCGGGATTACGCCCAGCCCGCCCAGGTTCTGACATAAGTCATGTCGGCCACCCACAGCTGATCGGGCCGACTCGCAGTGACGTCGCGGTCGGCCAGATCCGGCGGCCGCGGCGCCGACGGCTCCGGGAGGACCGTGGTGCGTAGCCGCTGCCCGCGGATGACACCCTGCAGACGCCGGGACCGCGATCAGCCACGTCCTCGGCGCCTTCCCCGAACTCGGCCTCGCCCGCACGCCGGACGAACTCGTCCGGCGTGCGGGTCCGTTCCACCGACCGCCGGCCACTCTGCCCGTGGCCTTCCCTACCGCCCACTGACGCCGAAGGAGCATGCCCATGTCCGAGAAGATCCTCGTCCTGGACCCCACCGGCTCCGACCCGCACGCCGAACACAAGGCCCTGCACGCACGTGGTCCGGCGGCCCTTGTCGACATCCTCGGAGTGACGGCCTGGTCCGTCAGCGACCCGGACCTGCTCAGGCAGCTCCTGAGGAGCCCTGAGGTCTCCAAGGACGGCCGCGCCCACTGGCCGGGCTTCGCCGACGCCGTCGCCACCTGGCCGCTCGCTCTGTGGATCGCCGTCGAGAACATGTTCACCGCTTACGGCGCCGACCACCGCCGCCTGCGCCGCATGATCGCCCCCGCCTTCTCCGCCCGTCGCATCGCCGCTCTCGAACCCGTCGTGGAGGACCTGGTCGCCCACCTGCTCGACGGCCTCGACCGCGCTCCGGCCACCGAGGCCGTCGACCTGCGCGAGCATTTCGCCTACCCGCTGCCCATCGCGGTCATCGGCCGGCTCATGGGTGTCCCCGAGGCCCGCCGGCACGGCTTCCGCGCCTTGGTCGATGGCGTGTTCTCCACCAACCTCTCCGCCGACGAGGCGGCTGCGAACACCGCGGTCCTGTACGGGCTGCTGGACGAGCTGATCGCGGACAAGCGCGCCCATCCCGGGGACGACATGACATCGCTGCTGATCACGGCCCGCGACGAGGAGGGCAACGGCCAGGCACTGTCGGACGCGGAGCTGCGCGACACGCTGCTGCTGATGATCAGCGCCGGTTACGAGACCACGGTCAACGTCATCGACCAAGCCGTCACCGCCCTGCTCACCGACCCCGCGCAGCTCGCCCACATCCGCACCGGCCGCACCGGCTGGTACGCGGTGGTCGAGGAGACCCTGCGCCACGAACCGGCCGTCAAACACCTGCCGCTGCGCTACGCCCTCGCCGACATCCCCCTGCCCGACGGGCAGAAGATCGTCAAGGGCGACGCCATCCTCGCGTCCTACGCAGCCGCCAACCGCCACCCCGGCTGGCACAGCGAGCCCGACCGCTTCGACGCCACCCGGCCCGGCGGGGACCACCTCGCCTTCGGCTACGGCGTCCACTTCTGCCTCGGCGCACCTCTCGCCCGCCTTGAGGTGGCCACCGCCCTGCGCATGCTCTTCGGCCGGTTCCCCGACCTCCGGCTCGCCGTCCCCGCCACCGACCTGCCCCTGCTGCCCTCCCTGATCAGCAACGGCCACACCCACCTCCCCGTCCACCTGCGACCGGCCGACTGCTGAACAGAGCCCGGATCACCCACCGTTGCCCGTGCCCGGCATCCCGGGATTCGCGCTCCACCGGGCCGCCGAAGCACACACGAGCCGACACCCGCTCCGGGACGCTGCCTCCGAAGCGCCGCGCGACGTTGGAGGGCATCGACCCGGCGTGGTACCCGGCCCGGCTCGCCGAGTGGCAACGCGACTGCGCCTGGTCCGCCAGCACCTGGAGGCCGGCGGCACACGGCCCACCGCACCAGGCAAGGCCGTACACCAGGGCGAAGACCTCGAACAGTGGGTACGCCAGCAGATCCTCGGCTTCCACACGCTCACCGGAGTCCAGCGATGGATGTGCGCACACATCCTCAGGATCGAGCCCGCAGCCGAGGAGGAGAAGCCGGCACCGCGCCGGGCGCGCTCCGACCGGGGGCCGGTGGACTGCGCCGTCCCCCGCCAGTACTACGTACGCGAGGGCCACCTGCCGGGCCGGGCACCCAGGGGACACGTCCAGGAGATCGTCACGGGCGACGACGAGGACCACACAGAACGTCGGCTGGGGGCGCGGATCGGGAACCAACGCAGCAGACCGCGAGCCTGCCGCCTGAGCGCGTGGAACAGCACTCCGCCGCCGACAAGGGCTATCAACCGCCCGATTCACCCTCAGCGCCGGGGGTTTCCGCGCATTCCCTGCCCTGCCTTGCCCGACCGGCCGGCCGATGCTGCCCAGGCGGACAGCCAATGCTGCCCGCCCGTACCTGGCACCAGTGGTTCGCCACCGCGTATGCACGAGGAGTCGACGAACCGCACCAGAGGCGAGGCCCCCTTGCGTGATCACGAGAACATCCGGGACACCAGAGCCGGTACCAACCGTGCCGCGGCCCACACACCGTCGCCCGCACCACGGCACGGT
Source organism: Streptomyces sp. HUAS MG56 (assembly GCF_058673395.1). Lineage (NCBI taxonomy): Bacteria > Bacillati > Actinomycetota > Actinomycetes > Kitasatosporales > Streptomycetaceae > Streptomyces > Streptomyces sp. HUAS MG56. The sequence goes on from NZ_CM178722.1 coordinate 535,187, forward strand.
CCGCTGGGTCTGCAGGCCACCGTCGGCAACGCGGCCGTGGTCCAGATGCTCCGCCGGGCCGGACACCCCTCGGCCCATGACCAGCACCAGCACACCGCAGGCTGTGACTGCCGGCAGAACGCAGAGGCCGCGGCCGCGGTGCAGCGTTCCGCCGTCCACGACGTCCTGCGCGCGCCCGGGCGGCCCCTGGACGACACCACGCGCACCGACATGGAGAACCGGCTCGGCGCGGACTTCTCCGACGTCCGTATCCACGACGACACGACCGCCCAGGCCTCCGCCGCCGAAGTCGGCGCCCGCGCCTACACGAGCGGCAACCACATCGTGATCGGCCAAGGCGGCAACGACAGACACACCCTCGCCCACGAACTCACCCACGTCATCCAACAGCGCCGAGGACCCGTCACCGGCACCGACAACGGAAACGGCCTCAAGGTCTCCGACCCCGGCGACCGTTTCGAGCGAGAGGCTGAGGCCAGCGCCACCCGCGCGATGAGCCTGCCCTCCCGGTCCGGGCAGCCGGTACGAGAGCGTCGGAGCAGGGCGAACACGGACACCGATCTGCCGCTCCAGCGTGTCGCGACGCGAGGGGCCACGGGGAGTCTGCCGCTCCCGGCCTGGGACCGGCACCCTCCGGTGTGGATCGCCGCTGCCTTCGGCCCGCAGAGCAACGGTGGCCCCCTCCAGCGAATGGGCGGAACGAGCGTCACGGTGACCTTGGGGCCGAGCGTCAACGCACCTGCGAACTCGTACGGGGGCTCACGTCCCGGTGCCACCGAGTGCACGCTCGTCAATGAGCTGAACGCGAGGGACGGCAGCGGCTGGATCAAGGGGCACCTGTGGAACGACAACTTGGGCGGCGAAGGAGTATCGGAAAACCTGACGCCCATGACCGACAGCACGAACCAGAACTTCAACCGCCAGTTCGAAGAGCCGTTGAAGAGGATGCTGTGGAAGTGCACGAATCACGCGGAGGGAAATCCGAACTCGCCGGTCTGGTACGGGGTCACCTTTACCGTCAGCACCTACGGCAGGATGTCGACCGATCCGGCCAAACTCGAATACCTCGTACCTGAAGGAGTCGAATACACGGCAAGCTACGTACAAATGGACAGGGCCACGAACGCCGTCACCCCGGTCGCGGCTCCCCAGGGATTCCCGCCAGTGATCAGTTAGCACGGCGTCCCGCCTGTCCGCCCGCGTGCGGAGTCCCTGTCTCTCGTGCCGAGTGATCATGTTGCCGGCTGTACTTCAGACGGGAACTGCCGGCTTCAGTCGATGGACGACGCGCTGCTGGGCGTGCCGGACAGTGGCACGAACGCCGCCGCCTGCGCCGCGCAGCCGCGCACGGGTGTGACGATCCGTCAACTCACGTGACCTGACGGACGAACAACGACCGGAAGGACCTGGCCGTCAGCGTCCACATCTGGGCCTGAGCATCCGAACGTCCGCGACGCCATGGGCAATTGGGTGATCACCGGCCGAGGGCTCACCAATAGGCGCGGTCGTCCCAGGACCGGAAGTCCGCGAACTCGACGGGATCGTCGTCCTCGTCCGGGGTGGCGAACCCATGCGTGACCAGCGTGCCGCGCTGCCAGTCGAGGAGGGTGTCGATCAGGCCGCGCTTCAGCGGCGGGCCCTGGTCCGCGTGGCGGGGCCAGACGATCAGCGGCCAGGTGTCGGGATCCGCGCCCTCGGTGAGCCAGCCGAGGTAGTCGCCGTCGATGGAGTTGCCGAAGGGGAGGAAGCCGCCGGGCTCGGGCCAGACGGCCAGCGGGTACCACTCCGCGTGGCCGTCCTTGAGCTGCTGGTAGGCGTCCACGGTGTCCTCGACGTGTGTGAGGAAGCGCCGCTCGCCGGTCCGGAGCGGGCTGTGGAAACGCAGCCACCCGCTCCAGATGCCGGCGCCGTACGCGTCCATCAACCGTACGTACTCCCCGGGCAGCCGCGTGCCCAGTTCGGCGAACAGCCCCTCCCAGGAGCCGTCGCCGAGGTACGGCCGCTCGGGCGGCGGGGACAGCAGCCGCAGCGCGTCCAGCCCGGTGCCGGTCTCCAGCGCGACCCTGCGCTCGGCCTCGGTGAGCCGGGGCGGGACCGGCGCGGGCGGGGTCCACGGCTCGGCGTCGGGCAGGAAGGCCGTCCGCGCGACAGTGCCGGGCAGCGGGCCCAGCAGCGGGCCGGGTGGAGACGGGAGCTCCCAGGTGTCGCGGACGGTGTGCCGCAGATAGTCGGTGAGCGTCAGGTCGTACCGGTGCCAGCGGAGCAGGCCACTGCCCGGCACCACCCCCGAGTGCCGCACCACCACGGTCCACTCGTCGGGGTCGTCACAGGCCGAGGTGTCCCAGAACAGTACGTCGCTGCCCCGCGTGCAGCCCCAGGCCAACAGGCCGCCGGGGTCGGGGTGGAGCAGGGGCCGCTCGGCCTCGGGCAGGTCCCGTGCCTCGATCCGCGCCTGCCGGTGCGTGGCGCGCAGCCACTCACCGTAGTCGAAGCGGTCGCGCTGGACGCACGGCACGTGGATCCACACGTACTCACCGAAGTCCAGCGGCCCGTACCGGTCGGCGAGCCGCTTGTAGTCGGCCGGCAGCCGCAGTCCGAGCCAGCTCTCGACGGCTGCCCAGTCGATGGGGACGGAAGAGGGCGGGCGCTCCGCCGAGGAGGTGGTGAACGTGCTTGTCTCCGAGGTCAATTGACGTCCTTCCAGCGTGCGCCGTGTACTCGGCTGATTCTTCCGTCTCCATGGTCCGGGCGGAAATCGGGCGGCGGCGAGTGTGCCGCACGAGTCAGACTGGCGCACATGGAGGGCGAGATCACCCGCAGGGTGGCCGAACTGGACGCGGGGTCGACCGACGTGGCCGAGGAAGCGCAGCACGCGCTGATCGCCCTGGGGCCGCAGGTGCTGGAGCCGCTGATCGCGGCGGCTCCGGCGCTGAACCCGTTCGGGCAGCTGTGCGCCATCGAGGTGTTCACCGCGCTGGCCGACCCGCGCCCTGCCGACGTCCTGATCGGCATGCTGAGCAGCGAGAGCGCGACCGTCCGGCAGTGGGCCGCCGAGGCCCTGGCCGAACTGGGGGTCCGGCGCGCCGTACCACGCCTGCGGCAGGCGTACGACGCGTTCCTGCGGCGCGGGGAGGCGCTCGACGACAGCGAGGGCGAGGGGCTGCGCTGGGCGCTCACCGAACTGGGTGCCCGCCGGACCGTCCTGCCGCCGCGGTCTGCCGCGCTGCACGGCTCGGGCGGCACACTGAACGACCTCTGGCCGGTGCAACACCTGCCAGAGGTGATCCGGGACCTCGCCGACCACGGACAGGCCGTGCTCTACTTCCAGATCTGGGAGCTGACACCCGACGGCGGACGCCACGGCGTCGGCGGGCCGGGCATCGACTGGGACGTCGACAGCGACCGCCCCTGGCCCGAGACCGTCGTCTCCTGCCGCGACTGAGCGCTGCTGGCGGCGGAGGCGGTGGACGTGGCGCCGGACCGGGTGGTGACGATCTCCTGGATCGACGCGACGGATCTCCGCGTCGACACTGCCCAAGAAGCCACACCTCTTGTGACTGAGCATTCCATTTGCCGCCTGGAGCACTTGGGTTGGCGGAGTCCCTCGGCATCGTCCGCGAGGCACGTAGCCTGCGAGGAGCGGCAAAGGCACTGAATGTCAGCCTGGGCACGCCATACGAAAAGCCAGGCGTCTCTCGCCTCCGGCGGAAGCGACTGCTGGAGACAGCCGAGAAACGGAGCCCTTCGGACAACCCGAAAGAGAAGTACAGCTCGTCGTGCCCGAGTACGCACACCATGCGACGGCGCATACGCACCGAACTTCCGCAATGCCGTGGCGACGGATCTCGGACTCTTCGTCGATCGCATCGCCGCCCCGGAACCGAACCGAACCGAACCGGACCGCACCCGTCCGTCTGGCCCCCGCCCGCGCTGTGTGGGAACCAGGGCTACAACTCCTTGAGCTCCTTCAGCCGGGCCGCATAGATGGCGGCGATCTGGGATGCCTCCTGCGTACCAGCGGTCGCCAACTGCGCCCGGTCGGCGAGCGCGGCATCACGGCCGGCCTTGAGCGCCTTGAGTCGCTCCTTGTCGGGCACCGCCGCGCGGCGCTGCGAGTCGATCTGGGCGTCGTACCAGTTCGCCACGTCCTGGACGGCGTCCTCCGCGGCCTGCTCCTCGCCGCCCTCCAGGCCGGAGAAGTCGGAGCTGGGGATGTCGGACACGGACACCACCTTCGTGTTGATCTTGATCGGGACAGTCATTCTCCTCCCGGTCCCGGTGCCCAGGCGGGAGCGTCGGGGCCTACCGGCGGGCCGCGGGGCGTCACACATCCCGGCTCACCGAGCGAGGAACGGCATGAACGACACCGCCGCCGAACGCGACATCGCCACCACCGGTGCTGCACACCAACGACGAACAACGAAGGACGAAGGACGAAGGCAGGATCACCGACATGCGGTACATATGCCAGGAACTGAGCCTCGGCCGGCAGAAGCGTGAGGACCTCTCCGGATGAGCTCCATCGGGCTGATCGGCAGCTGACTGATCGGCAGCACCGTTGCGCACGGGCGCCGTCAGCAGCCCGCCGCTCGCGATCGTCAGGCTTACATCGGCGTCCCCGACCGCCGCCTGCTCGAACTGCCCGCCACCCTCGACTGATCCGAAGGCACCGCCCTCACCTACGCCCCCACGGCACGGTCGTGTCGCCTGGCTTCACGTGAGACAGGGACTGACCACGGGTGAGTCCCCCACTCCGTCCAGACCGACAGGCTCCGGCTGCCGCTGCCCTCCCTGCGACCGTGCCGAAGGCCGCTGCCGGGCACAATCACCCACAATTGCAGAAGGCCATCCGGGCGATCGTCGCTTCCGGCTCTGCCGTGGTGCAGTCGGCCGACCGACGCCGGGTACTCGACGGACACACGCAGGTCCTCCCGCTGAACGCGGAGCTCTTCCACACTCCGGACGACCGCCGCCCACTGAGGGCATGAGCTCCGAGTCAGGCCCCCTACCGGGCCGCCTGACCGGCAGGTCACCCGTTCGGGGGGCGCTACCGGGCCGGGCCGGCCGGGTCGGGTTTGTCTGGGACGGTATCCGGCCGGCATGCAAGAGCCCGGTCGGGCCTTATACGAGGAGGAACCGTGTCCCAGGGCATCGCGCAGTACAAGGCCGCGCACACCGTCATCTACGGCAGCTCCAGCCTGGACCGTCTCGTCACCGAGGAGCAGGCCGGTCACGCGGCCGCCTGGGAGGCCACCCGGAAGCTGAAGAAGTCCGGGCAGCCGATCGACGACCAGAACCTGTCCCACACCCTGGAGGCGCTGGCGCGCCAGCAGGCCGACCGGCTCGTGGTCGACCTCGGCCTGGAGCACCTGGACGAGGAGGAGGTCAAGCGCCACGCGGCGGCCGCAGCGGCGCGTATCGCCCCCGAGTTCGTCACCGTCTGACCGCAGCGGCTCGGGCACCCTCAGGTACGGGCGGCCGCGATCACCAATCCCCGACGCCCGTCGCCTCCTTCGGCCTCCCGGCCGAAGGAGGCACCGTCGGCCTCCGGTGAGGGGCAAGGGTCCTGGGCGACCACGACCAGGACCACGACGGCTCACCGTGACGAGCACTGTGTCGACCCGCCCTGCCCGGGCTTGCCTCGGGCACCCGACCGGGATGCCGACCGACCACCAGGCCGCTCTCTCCCGCCGGCGCCCCCATCCACGATCATTCCGCTGCCACGGAAGGCGAAATCGATCACGAACGACAATGCCGACGGAGTGCCGCCCGTCGCCGTGATGCTGGCCACGACAACGTTCAGCCGGTCCTCGCGGGGGGCTCCGAGCATCAGCTCGGTGGCCCTTTCGTGCATTCCCGACATGATCGGCTTCCCCAATTCGAGAGACTCCGAGATGGGGTGGCCAGCGCCGACGAGCGACGGAGCGCGTCGGCCACTGCGAGCTGACGCACGGCACAACGGGGAGAAGATCCTCACGGCTGCTGTACGCGCGTTCACGACGGAGGGGCTGGACGCTCACCTGGACCGCATCGCCAAGGAGGCGGGCGTGGGCAGTGCGACTCTGTACCGCGACTTCCCCGCACGGGCGGCCTTCGGCATTCTCAGACGGCCTCGGTCAAGAACCGGGTCCCCCATGCATCGCGTTCAGGAAAGACTATGGAGCGTCGGGCGCATCCCGCCTTACGGTGGCGCCATGAGCGATCACCCGGAAGCGCCTGTCTCCCCCGTCGAAGCCTATGAACCCCCTTACTACGTGGCTGTCTTCACTACGGTGCGAACCCAGGACCAGAGCGGCTACAGCGAGACCAACGCACGCATGGAAGACCTGGTGAAGGACGTCCCTGGGTTCCTGGGGATGGACCACGCGCAGACTCCTGGCGGACTCGGCATCACCGTCGGGTACTTCCGCGACGCCGACGCCCTCACGGAGTGGCGGAACAACGCCGAGCACCGTGCGGCACAGAAGCGCGGGCAAGCCGAGTGGTACCAGAGCTACACGCTGCATGTGGCGAAGGTGGAGCGGAGCCACGGGTTCACACGACCGTAGGCCCCGCAGAGCCCGACGGCAGACCGAAGACGACGAGGGCAAGCGCCTGCTGCGGATCATCCGCAGGGGCGCCGGCTCGGTGGTGACCTGGCGGCGGGCCGAGATGGTGCTGCTGTCCGCCCAGGACATGCCGGTGGTGAAGATGGCCGAACCGCTTCAGCTCCGGGCCGCGCACAGCGCGTGGTCGGTGAGGGTCTGCACCGCCTTGTTCAATCGGTCCTCGTCGACGAGCGCGGTGGTGGACGTCACCGACACGGTCACCGCCCGTCGGCCGTCCGCGCCGACCGCCGGCCGGCCGTACACGCCCAGGCCGTCGCCCTCGTGCATGTAGAAGACGCCGCCGCAGGTCAGCGGCACGACCCGCAGCCCGAGACCGTATCCGCCCTGCTTGCCCGCGGGAGGTACCGGCAGGTCGTCGTAGGGGACCGTCTGCCGCATCAGCGCCCACTGCGTGGCGGGCAGGAGTCGCCCGGTGACCAGGGCACGGAAGAACGTGTCGAGGTCGGCCGGGGTGCTCACCACCGCGGAGTCCGCCGTGTGCTGATAGCTCTCCTCGGTGAGGTCCACCGGCTCGCCCCCGGGCCCGTCGATGGTCACCCGCTCGTGCGGGCCGATCAGATACGGGTTCTCGCCGGGGATGTAGGTGTGCCGCAGGCCGAGCGGGGCGATGATCCGGTGCTCGACCAGCTCCCGCCAGTCCGCACCGCCCGCCTTTTCGGCGATCATCGCTGCCAGCAGATAGTTGGTGTTCGAGTACGCCCACCGCCGCGGCGAACCGTGAGGCGGCGGGGTGAACAGCGGGGCGTGTCGCATCGCGATCGCAACGAGCTGGGACGGCGGGGTGGCGTCGTACCGGTTCTCGTCGAAATGGTTCACCAGCTTGTCCTGTACGCCGGGATCGGTGATGTAGTCGTAGATCCCGCTGGTGTGCTGGAGCAGGTCGCGTACGGTGATCCGCGAGCCGTCGTTGCCGTGTCCGCGCACCACCCCGGGCAGCCACCGTTCCACGGTGTCGTCCAGTGACAGCCGCCCCTGCGCGGCCAGTTGGAGCACCACCACCGCCGTGAACGTCTTGGTGGTGCTTGCCACCCGGAACTCCGGGTCCCACGGGACGGGCGCGTTCGAGCCCACGCCCGCGCTCCCGTACCGTGCCCGCAGCACGGCGCCACCCGGCCCGTCCACCCGTGCCACCACGTTCACATCACCGCCGGCGGCGGCCCGCACCGCCGCCAGATCCCGCCTCAGGTCTCCCGCCGAGTAGCCGCCGGGTGCCGGGTGCGTTCCCGTGGGCGCCTCGCCCGCCCCGCACGCCATCAGTGCCGCCAGGCACGCCACGACCGCCGTACGTTTCCCCGCCACGCTGTCACCTCTGTGCTCGGCCCGACTCTCTGCTGATCAGTGCCAGTCAACGCCCCTCCCCTCGTGCAATCGATGGAGCTGACACCCGGGCGCCAGGTGGGGCTGCCCCCAGGTCGTCGTCCGCCCGCGGTCGGCCGAGGACGGCGGGCGAGCGGACGTGTCCGCGTCGGCGGCCGGTCCATGGAGCTGGCGTACACGTTCATCGAGATGGCGTACATACTGCTCGGCATCGTCAGGTTCCGGCGCCGGACCAGCTCGGAAGATGTCGAGCCCTCGGACGTGGCGCACGCGGCTCGGATGGAGCCGGGCCGCCGGGGCCGGATGTGTGGCCGCCGGCCAGGCAGGCCCACGGCGAGCCCGGGTACCGCCGGGGGGGCGGGCGCTCGACCCGATGGCGACCGCCGCCGACGTCCGTGCCGTGGAGTGTGTCCACACGGCGGGAACTTGTGCCAGCAGGCACTGCGCTTCTCACCTGATCTCGTCGCGCCCCGGTCCGCCCCCTCTTGAAGACCAGCGCCGCGCAGGACCGCTGCTATCTCCCTCGGGGCCCCGTCGGCACGCACCGCCACGCCAGGACCGCCGCGGCCAGGTAGGCGAGCGCGCCGACGGTCATGCTGGTGCGCAGCCCGCTGGTGTAGTGGGCGGCCGCGGCGAGCAGACTGCCCCCGAGCGCCACACCGGTGGCGCTGCCGATCTGGCGGGCCGTGTTGAACAGGGCGGAGGCGGCGCCTGAGTACGACGCAGGCGCCGCGCCCATCACCGTCGTGGTGGAGCCGGTGAGCGCGAACGAGGTGCCGAATCCCGCGGCCATCATGGGTGCCACAAGCAGCGGGTAGGCGGGATCGGCACCCGCAGCGGCCCAGCCCGTGAGCCCCAGCGCGGCCAGGAGCATCCCGGCGACGACCAAGGGACGATCACCGGTACGGCGGGACAACCTCCCGGACAGGATGGACGCGAACATGGTCATGGCCACCGCCGGGAACAACGCCAGCCCCGTGCGCAGGGCGGAGAAGCCGCGCTGGTGCTGGAACTCCAGGCTCGCGGTGAACACCATGCCGTAAAAGCCGAAGTTGAACAGCAGGCCGATGACGGCGCCGCCGCTCATCTCCCGGGAGCGCAGCAGGCGAAGGGGCAGAACGGGCGAGCGGGCCAGTCGCTCACGCACCACGAAGGCCGCACCGGCCACCCCTGCCGAGCCCAGCCCGGCCAGGACCGCTGGATCCGTCCAGCCGCGCCGACCGGACTCGTTGAGCGCCGCGGTCAGCAGCGCCACCGCCGCCACGACCGCCGCCTGGGCCGGCCAGTCCACGGGCCGGGCCGGCTGCCGAGGCGAACGCGCCACGTGGCGCAGGGTCAGCACCAGGCACGCTGCACCGACCGGAAGGTTGATGAGAAACACCCAACGCCACCCCACCGTGGACACGAGCAGACCGCCCAGCAGCGGCCCGGCCGACGCTGCGACGCCCGCCATCGAACCCCAGAGTCCGAAGGCCCGCGAGCGTTCCACCGGCTCCGGATAGGCCTGCTGGAGCAGGGCCAGGGAACCGGGCACGATCAGCGCCGCGCCGAACCCCTCCAGCAGCCGGGCAGCGACCAGGACAGCGGCATCGGCGGCAAGGGCGCACGCGGCCGAGGACACGGTGAACACGGCCGTGCCCCAGCAGAAGACCCGCCGGCTGCCGAGCCGGTCGCCCAGCCCGCCACCGGTCAGCAGGAATCCGGCGAATACCAGGGTGTAACCATCGGTGATCCACTGAATGCCGGTCAGCGAGGTGCCCAGATCCCGCCCGATCACCGGCACGGCGACGTTGATGACCGTCACATCCAGGATGACCATGAAATACCCGGCGCACACAGCCACAAGCGGCGCCCTGGAAGGCCCCTCGGACCGGAGGCCCGACACATGACGGGACAAGGGTCCACGACCGCCACCCGGCTCCACGAAGGCCACGGTCTCCCCCTCCCGCGTACGGACATATGACGCCGGTCGTCACCGTAAGGGATATACACCTCATATCCTCGACCGTTCGTACACCTCACCGCGCCTCACTACGCCTCACCAACGGACGAGCGGACGACGGCGACATCACCGCCCGCACAGGAGGCAAGCACAGCCAGTGGACAGGGAACACGTGCAGCCGCTCAGCCACGCGGACGCACGGCAGCCGCGCCTGGCGCCGGGGACCTGCCCAAAGAAGGCATCGCGCAGGAATGCACGGCGGGCAGCCCCTTCGGCGGCCGCCCGCCGCGGGACCGTCCTCCAGAGCGCCGCCCGCGGCAAGGCGTTCGACGAGCGTCGACCAGGACCTTGCCGCCGCCCGCGCCCGCGCCCGCGCCCGCGCCCGAGAGGAGGTGACCTTCTCGAACACCACTGCACCGGATGAACCGACCGACCGTATGCGGCCGTTCGGCAAGGCGACGGCGTTCGCCCCATGCACCCCCTACGCCCCGCCCGGCTGCCGCATTCCGGAGCGCGCATACGCGGACGTCCCTCCCGACCGGGCCCCGCACCCGGCCTCCACGGCTTGCTCCAGGGCAGCGAATATCTCCTGACGGCCCGGCGCCACGGCACTCGTAAGCGGCCCCGGGAACCCGCTGTACTGCCGGGTTGCAGGGGATGCAGGCTGCGGCGCAGCCGATCCTTTAGCACGGACCAGCTCACGCATTCCGCAGCGACACGCGGTCGGCATTCGGTGAGCGGGCGTCAGCAGATCATCCGAATGGATCAATAATCATTCAATCCGCCTTTTTCTCCGGTCACTTCACATCCCGGCCGAGCGGCGGAAGCGGCCGCATGTACCCCGATCGGCCCCCTCCCATCGACATTCCGAAATGACCGATACGACAGCCATGAGTACGTTTGATCGCAGTCGGCTGACGAGCCGACATCTCGGAGATAACAGACAGGAGAAGCGACATGAAGCTCGCTCGTTCCACCATGGTGACCGCCACAGCCGGAGCCGCCGCGGCACTCGCCGTCACCGGCATCACCTACGCCTCGGCGGCCTCCGCCCCGGCCCCCCAGGCAGCCCCCGCGGCCGTCGCCGCCCCGCAGGCACCCTTCAGCGGCGACTCCGGACAGGGCAAGAACAACAACAGCAACAACAGCAACAACAACGAAGGCAAGGGCAACGAGGGCAAGGGCAACGAAGGCGGCGGCGGCCGCCGCGAGGAGGGCCGGCGCCACGAAGAGGGCCGCATCCTCATCAACGAGCGGTCCTACTCCGCCCACCCCGGCGACTGCATCACCGTCGTCAGCGGCCTGGGCGCCAAGACCCTCAACGTCCGCAACGACAGCCACAAGCGCGTGGAGGTCTTCCGCGGGGCCGTCTGCGACAACGGCGCCCCCATCGCCACCGTCGGCGCCCACAGCACCAGCTTCGGCGTCGACGACCTCCACACCAAGGGCATCCACGTCAAGGACGGCGTCGTGGCCAGCTTCCGCGTGGTCTGCGACCACGAAGGCGGCTGGGACGAGGGCGGCCGGGGCGGGGACCGCGGCGGCGACCGTGGCGGAGACCGCGGCGGCGAGGGCGGCTGGGACGACTGACCGCAAGACGACAGCACACGGGGCCCCGGCCCGCCGCAATCGAGCCGGGAAACCCCACCCCCACCGCTGTCCGACAACCCACGCGCCACACGCGCACCAACGGGCCCGGACACCAGGCATCACACCCTGGTGCTCGGGCCCACCCATTCCCCCAGGGAACTTGCTCGCCCTCGGCATCCCCCTGAACCTCAACCCAACTGCGGGCGCGGGGAGTGCCGGTGCGGAGATGAGCCGGAGTCTCACCAGCACTGCCGAGTCTCGGCAACAGCGACTGCACCGGCTGCGCCAGCTGTGCGAGCACGTCCTGGACCGGTCGGGGGCGGCGGTCGTGCACGCGCGGCTCGCGGTGCTCATGGAGAACCCGCTGTTCACCCCGGTCGCTGCCGCCTCCGCGCTGGGGGACGGCACGATCCGCCCCTCGTTCGGCTCCGCCCGCACCCCGCGACCGGCGGCTGCTGACGGCGGTACAAGGGAAATACCCGGATCACGGCCTTCCGTAGCACCCTTTGGACGTACAGGCGCGCGTACCCGCCCCAAGTGCGCTCCCCCCGGTGCCCGCTGGGACGGTCCCGTCGTGTGACCTGGGAGGTAGCTGGTCACAGGGCCGTGCTTGGGCTCGCTCGCGTGGGTCTCCCGCTGGATCTCCCGCGCTGACGGTCAGTGTTCCTGGGCCGTAGGGCGCACCATGATTTCGTTGATCGCGACATGCGGAGGCTGGGTGACCATGAAGGTGATGGCACGGGCGATGTCGTCGGCATGCAGCCAAGCCTTCTGCGGCATGCCACGGGCGGCGGCTGATCCGGGGCCGGTCGCCATCTCCGTCGCCGTCAGCCCCGGCTCGATCAGCCCCACTCTGACGCCCCTTGCCGTCACCTCCTGACGCAGGGCCTCGCTGAACGCGCCCACCGCATGCTTCGTCGCCGAATAGATGCCGTTGTTCCTGCGCACCACCCGGCCACCGACCGAGCTGACGTTCACGAGATCGGCGATCCCGCGCGGGCCGTCCGCCGCCGCGCGGAGCAGGTGGGGCATCGCCGCCTGTGACAGGTGCAGGACGGCTTTGAAGTTGAGATCGACCATCCGTTCCCAGTCTGCGGGGTCGCCTTCCTCGATGGTGCCCATGGCCACGTAACCGGCGTTGTTCACGAGCACGTCCAGCCGCGCGCAGCACTCCACGGCGTCCTCGACGGCCCGACGCGCCTGCACCGCGTCTCCGAGATCAGCGGTGAGAACGCTGCACGAGCCGCCCCGATCGCGGATCGCTGCGGCCAGTTCCTCCAGCCGCCCCGTACGGCGGGCGACGACTGCCACAGCGGCACCCTGCCGAGCCAGCGACAAGGCGGTGGCCGCACCGATGCCGCTGGACGCGCCCGTCACCAGCGCCGCGCATCCCGCCAGTGGCGCACCGCCACCGGTGGCACCCGCCGCCGTAGCGCTCTGATCCGCAGCCTGCGCGGGCCCACCGTCCGGTTCCCTCACACTCATGATCGTCCTTCACCAGTCATCCCGCCCACGACCAGGCCGAAGGCGGCGCGCACCTCACACCCCGCCGTCTGGCGGCGAGATGCCGAGGATGTCTACGGTTCGGAGTCCGGCCAGGTAGATCGTCGCGGGCTTCTCGCATCAGGTGACGATGCCACGCCACTGCTTCAGGCGGTTGATGCACCGCGGCATCGCTCGGCGTTGTTGCGCTGCTCGCCGAGGTCCTGGGCGAGAAACGGCGGCCCGCCGTCGCGGCTGCCTTGCGCAGCAGTTAATCGTGCTGATCCGCCGGGATGGGGATCACCGTCCGGTTGCCGCGCCTGCGTGGATGGGCACAGACCGCGCGTGGCGTACGGGTGCCGCGTGCGGGCCGCCCCGATCGGCGCCGCCTCAGCAGTAGCTGGCAAGGCGTCAACGACTCGGGGCACCAGGACTGCGCTCAGCAGGAACGGCTCGGGCGCGACGACGCCGCATACCGGTGGACCGGAGTCGGCGGACAACAGCCGTGGTCGTCAGGCGCGCAGCCGTGCGCGCTTCAGACGTGGCCTCGGTGCGGTCGACGGTGTGCGGCAGTGCGTGGCCGAGCCTGCGGCCCGTCTGTTCTGAAGAGCCGGGCCCGAGGGCCTGCGCGTCCCAGCACCTCGCGCGCCGACGACGGCGCCACTAGGGAGGTGGGCGCCCCGGTTGAGTTGTGCCTCAGCGGAAAACGGCGATGTTGCGGGCGACCCAGCCGTTGAAGGGGCGCGGGGCCCGGCCGAGGACTCGTTCCACGTCCGGGCTGATGCGCAGTTCGGCCGGGTTCGGGGCGGAGATGATGTCCAGGGTGTCGTCGGCAAGTTCCGCCGGCACGAACCGGGTCATCGTGGCCTTGGCCTCGTCGCGGGTGAGTTCGTGGAACCGTACACGCGAGCCGAGCTCGGCGGCGATCGCCTCCGCCTGCTGACGCGGCGTGATTACCTCCGGGCCGGTCAGCTCGTACACCCCGCCGATGTGCCGGTCGTCCAGCAGGCAGGCCGCCGCGACCTCGGCGATGTCCGCCGGGTCGATGACCGGCACTCCTACGTCGCCGAAGGGCGCGGCGACCGTCCCTTGCTTGCGGACGGACTCCGCCCAGGCCAAGGCGTTCGAGGCGAAACCGCCCGGTCGCAGGACGGCCCAGTCCAGGCCGGACTCCCGCAGCGCGTCCTCCACCGCGCGCATCGCGACCCGCGACGGACCGAGCGGCCTGGTCGCCACGCCCTGCGAAGACAGCAGGACGACCCGGCGGACCCCGCTGGCCGCGGCCAGGCCGATGATGTCGGCCGGCTTGGCTTCAGGGGCGTGCAGGTCGCCGGACAGCAGGAGGAACAGCGCCTTCGCCCCGTCCAACGCGGGTGTGAGGCTTGTCAGCTCGGCCAGGTCGGCCGTCACGTGCCGGACTCCGTCCGGCATCGCCACCGCGTGCCGCGACACCGCCGTCACCTGCTCGCCCGCCTCGGCCAGGGCCTGCGTCAGAGGCCGGCCTACATTCCCGGTAGCCCCGGTCACCACGATCATGTTCAGCTCCTAGTCCGTTGTGAACTGCGGTAATTGACGCTAGGAGGAAGACTTACTTTTCGTAAGAACATACCCAGAGGTAAGCTCCGTACATGACGGAAGGCGCGCAGCTGACGCAGGCTGAGTCGGGCAATCGGTATGAGGTGTTTCACACCGACTGCCCCGCGCGTGACCTGGTCGACCACGTGACCAGCAAGTGGGGCGTCTGGGTGCTGATCGCCTTGCGGAGCAACGACCTTCGGTTCTACGAGCTGCGCGACAGCATCCAGGGCATCAGCGAGAAGATGCTCGCCCAGACCCTGCGGGCACTGGTCCAGGACGGACTGGTCCGGCGAGAGGTAGAGCCGACGACACCGCCCCAGGTCACCTACGGGCTGTCCGAGTTCGGTCAGGACGTCAGCGAGCCGCTGACCGACATGTTCAACCGGATCACACAGCGGCTACCGCCGCCGCACCGCCCGGCATAGTGCGGTATTGGCTGGCCCAGAAGGCGAATCCAATCCAGCGTGGCCAAGCACCCCAGTGACCTAGTGCCCCAATGACCTGCGTTGATGCGTCGGCAGTAACCGGCGAGGCTGTCGGGTATCTGCCAGGCAGCCTTGTGTCATACGTATGGTCGGGTTCGCTTTCCGGCCCTTGAGCCGGACGGGCTCACGCGCGCTTCACCGGTCGGCGGACACGGCCTGCACGTCCCTGCGCGAGGCCCGCTCCTGCGCACCGGCCAGCCAGAGGAATACCGGCGGAAGGGCGAGCTCGATCACCGTCAGAACGATCTGGAACCACTGCGGCCAGCCGTGCACGGCGAGCGAGAGCAGCCGGCCCACGCCTCCCAGCAGGAACACTCCGGCCAGCCACCGCACCTCCCGGGCCGGGATCGGACGCTGGCGCGCAGCCCAGAGCCAGGCCAGCCCGTAGCCGACGAAGCTGGCCCCCATGAACCGGCCCCAGCTGTCCACCGTCGTGCCGGCGGAACCGGCGCCGGGGATCGCCGCGTTGCCGAGCGCAACGTGGAACAGGCCGATCGCCACGCAGGACCAGCCCATCAGCGTGGTGAGTACGCGCAGAGCCCTCTCCATCGTCCCTCCAAGCCGTCGCAGCGAAGCTTAGTTGACATGCGTCTACTACACTGGGGGCACCAGTAGACGCATGTCAACTAGGCTTCGCTCGTGCCTCCTCGCCAGCGACTCGCCCCCGCCGACCGCCGCGCCCAGCTCCTCGCCGTCGGCGCACGGCTCTTCGCCGCGCACCCGTACGCCGACGTACTGATGGAGGAAGTCGCCGAAGAGGCAGGTGTCTCCCGGGCCCTGCTCTACCGTCACTTCCCCAGCAAGCACGCCCTGTTCGCGGCCGTCTACCAACAGGCCGCTGACCAGCTGCTCGCCGGGACGCGATTCGACCCCGCCGACTCCCTGACGGAACAGCTCGTCCAGGGCATGGACCTCCATCTTGAGTACTTCGTGGCGAACCGCAACGCCGTCCTCGCCGCGAACCGGGTCCTCGCGGGTGACCCGGTGATCCAGACGATCATGACGAACGAGCTGGACGCGCTCCGTGCACGGCTGCTGGCCGTACTGCCCCTCGCGGACGAGAGCGCCCGCGAGGCCGTGTCCGGCGTCCTGAAGAGCTGGCTGGTCTTCGTCCGGGTGCTCTGTGTCGACTGGCTCACCCACGAGACCTGCACCCGCACCCAGTTGCGCGACGTCTGTGTCGGCGCGGTGCTCGGTGCCCTGCGGCCGCTGCTCGCACAGGACCCCGCTCCCGACTGGCCGCGGCAGGAGCCCGGCGCAGGAGCCCCGACCCCGGGGCTGCCGCACCGGGATGCCCAGGGAGCCTGACACACCGTCGGCGCCCCGGGCTCGAACGTCCAGCCGGGGATCTCGCCGACCGGAGACGGCCAGGCCCCACGCCAGGTGCATCACGGCCCGCGCCACTCTGGCGGGAAACACGCCTCGATACACGCTCCCGCATCCCCAGCCCGAGGGGCATCCACCGGTCCGAGGGACATCCGCCAGCCCGAGGGGCATACGCCGGCCGGGGGCATACGCCGCCTCCCGGCCGCCGCCCGCGCCCTCCGGAGAGGGCAGGTAGACCTTCTCCCCGCCGCCGCCCCGGAGAAGCCGAGCGCGGGAGGTGCGGGCAGGAGTGTTCACCTCCGAGCGGACAAGCGTGCCCCGCCCTCTCGCGTCGGCACGGCACAAGTGTGCGGGCAGCGCCGACGCATCGGCCGCACCGCAGCCATGACCCGGATGGCCACGCCGCACGACATGGGAGCCTGTCCTCCCGGACACCACCCGGCGGACGGACCGGCCGCCCGAATGCTGCCGTTTCGGCAAGGCGACGGCGCTCGCCGCCCTTGACTCGCCCGAGCCCGGGCACACCGGAACGCGCGCACACGGCCGACCTTCCCAGCCGGGACCTGGCCGCGGGCGGCCGCCCACGACAGCACCCGCACCCGCGCCCCCACGCCACACCGTGCCCTGCCGTGCCAGATGTACACGACGCCCCCGGCAGCGGCAGCCCGACGACGGCCACGAACCGCGCGCGCCCGGCGGGCCGACGCGCCGATGCAGGGCGAGGCGCCGGGCCCGGGTGTCCGTGCGCCAGCGCAGGCTGTGCGCTCGCACATCACGGACAGCCCGGCTGGGGGACGCTCAACTCCTGGGCGCAGAAGGGCGGTCGGGCCCATCGCGCGGGGTCCGGATCACCGTGTCGCGGACGGCGCTGGTGAAGGCGTCGGCCGAGAAGTCGTTCGGCCGGGCGCCGCTCCCCCGCCACTCGGTCGCGCAGGCTGCCGGTGCGCTCATGGCCGTCCTGGCGGACGTCGCCGCGCATCCCGCCCGTACACCGTGCATCCGCTTGTACGGTGCGGGGATCCGCACGCCGCAGACGGCACCGGCACGCCGCCGCGCACGACCGACCGGCCCCGGAGACGGCCGACCCACCGCCGCCCCGCGATCCCCTGCCCGACCGTGCGACGAGCAGGCTTCGGCTCAGCCGTAACACGAATCAGCTCACGACTTTCGCAGCGACACGCCGCCGGAAGTGGATGAGCGGACATCAGTGGATCATCCAGACAGCCTAATAGTCATTCAATCCACCCGTTTTCCCGGTCATTTCGCATCCCAGCCGGGCGGCGGGCGGGGGTCGCGTGTACCCCGATCGGCTCCCTGACCTAGTCCTCCAATATGACTGATATGACCGCTGTGAGTACGTTTGATCGCAGTCGGCTGACGAGCCGGCATCTCCGAGATATCCAGAACAGGAGAAGCGACATGAAGCTCGCTCGTTCCACCATGGTGGTCGCCAGTGTCTCGGCCGCCGCGGCACTCGCCGCGACCGGCATCACCTACGCCTCTGCTGCCTCCGCCCCCACCTCGGTGCCGCAGCCGGCCCGGGCCGCTGCCGCACCGGCTCCTGCACCGGTTGCCGCCCCAGCCGCTGTTCCAGCTGCTGCAGCTCCGGCCGCCGCACCCGAAGCCTCCCTCGACGGCGGCTCCGGACAGAACAAGGGCAACGGAGGCCGCGGCGACGAAGGCCGCGGTGACGAGGGCCGGGGTGACGAGGGCCGGGGTGACCGGGGCCGCGGTGAAGAAGGCCGGGGCCGCGGTGAAGAAGGCCGGGGCCGCGGTCACAGGGAGGGCGGCAGGATCCTGATCAACGAACGGTCCTACTCCGCCCACTCCGGTGCGTGCATCACCGTGGTCAGCGGCCTGGGCGCCAGGACCATCAACGTCCGCAACGACAGCCACAAGCGCGTGGAGGTCTTCCGCGGGGCGGTCTGCGACAACGGCGCTCCCATCGCCACCGTCGGCGCCCACAGCGACAGCTACGGCGTGAACCCGGGTCACACCGAGGGCGTCCACGTCAAGGACGGCGTCGTGGCCAGCTTCCGCGTGAACTGCGACCGCGATGGCGGTTGGGGCGGCGGCTGGGGTGGCGGCGGGGACGACGACTGATCCCGGTCCGCGAGCACACCACGGGGCCCCGGCCCGCCGTAATCGAGCCGGGGCCCCGATCCCCACCATTGTCCGACAACCCACACGTCGTACACACACCGCCGGACCTGGGCACCAGGCATCACACGCCTGGTGCCCGGGCCCGCGTCCCTTCCCTCACCATCCGGTCCAACTGAGGACTTCCACGCCGGACACCCGTCAGGGAATGGTGCCGTACGGGCGGCCACGGCCGCGCCGGACGAACCGCTGACGCGGGCCGGCGAGGTCAAGAGCGCCCGCTGCGGTTGACCGGCCATGTGCCCGGCCAGGCTCCGCGCACTGGCGAACATGCGGATGTCGTCGGCCGCCCACAGCACGAAGTCTTCGACCGATGTCACCTCGTGTCCCGAGACGGCGCGGAAGCGGAAGCGCTTGAGCAGCACGGCCAGGACCAGTTCGGCCTCGGGCCACTACGGGGTCGGGGTGGAACGCCCAGAACGGATAGAAGAACACGGTCCGGCCGAGATCCGGTGGCCGCCGAGCGTGAGCGCACCGGCGGTCTCGCGCGCTCCGTACGGGCCCGGCGGATACAGACGCAGCGACTATTTGAGGACCATTTCCCCGTACGTCAGCCGTCTCAGGTCCGCGTAGTCGGGCACCGTTCGGCCGCCTCGGGGTGGCGGCCGAGCAGGTGCAGAGTCCGGGCCACGGCCGCGGCGGTCGTGTGGTGGGCCGCGAGCAGCACGGCCAGGATGGCCAGGACGGTGTTGCGGATCCGGGCAGGCCGCTGACCGGTCTCGATCAGTGCGCCGATCAGGTCGCTGCGCCGCGTACGGCCGTTCACACGGTGGGCCACGACGACCTGGTCGACCGTGGCGCGCATGCGGGCGAGGGCATGCCGGTCCGCTCGGCGCGTTCCTCCGGGGTGCCCGAAAGCGGCACCTGGTACAGCCGTCCGAGGTAGTCGGTGAGCACCTCCTCGACGTCGGTGACGACGCCGTCCAGGTCCAGGTGCCCGCGCCCAGGGCGTACTCACATTCTTCTGCAGGGCCACGCAGCCGCCGTCGCAGCACCCTTCTCCACAGGGCATGTTCGTCGGCTGGGAGAACGTACGGGTTGCCGTCCTCGAACGGTGGATCGAGGACGGAAAACAGACGCTCCGGCCGCTGATCGAGGTGGGCCGTCGCCTGCAGCAGGACCGGGCAGCGATCGACACCGCGGCGTCGGCGCCGGGAAGCTGGAAGCGCACGACGGGCCCGTACTCGGCGTGCAACCGCAGCTGCTAGATGTGCAGGCCGTCCGCCGCCGCGATCGCGCCGGGTCCGCCGTCCGGCCGGGGCTCAGGACCGGGTGTGGCCACCACGCCTCACCACGCCTCCTTCTGATCGGTGACCGGGTGCTCGGCCCACGCGCGGGCGGAGCGGGAGCACGACCGGCCTCGGCACCGCCAGCCGTGAGGACCGGTACCGCTGCGGACAACGGCGCGGTCGACGCCTCACGGAACCGATGATCGGGGTGCCCTCCTCGACGCACCGCGAGAAGGCGTTCTTCCCGAACGGCGCCGGCGCGGCGTCGAGGGGAACTGGTCGGCGGGGCGCGGCCGTTCCGCGTGGCGACGGTGTCCGCCATGCGGGCAGGCCTCACCCCGGCCCGCCGACCGGGACCTCCCCGTCATGGCCGGGGCGGACCGTGTGTGCGGGCGGACCGACGAGTCGTGGCCGGGCCGGGCGCGGCGTCGGCGAAGGCGCGTTCCCGTGAACTGGGCCTGCACTGCCGGTACTTCGTCCGCAGGCCCCGCGCGGCGCGGTCCTGCACAGCGTCCGCTCGCGCCGTTCGTGACACCGCGTGGTGTGCATGAGTTCGTCGGGCCGTGCACGCACAGGTTCGTCCTGGGCCGGGCACCGGGGCCCGCCGGCAGTACGCCCGCTCCGGGACGGCCCAGAGCCACAGGACTTGGGGATGCGTACGGGCACCGGCCCGGTGCAGTCGGCTCGGCGGTGCGGCTCGGGCCGGTGACCGTCTGCGCGACGTACGCGTCGCGGGCGTACCGGCGCAGGGACGTCAGGAGACGACTGCGGGCAGCGGCCGGGCCCGCCACGATCCGCAGTCGGCCACCCGTGCGGCAGACGGCGCCCACCGCCGACAGGTCCTGACACAGACGGGCCCTGGCACAGGCTGGTCCTGACGCCGTCGGTTCCTGCGGTGAGCCCCCCCCCCATCGCCACGACTCCCTCTCCCCCTTGCCGGACACGCCGCGAGCGCAGAGCCGATCGGATCATCCGAGATGCCGCGATATCCGGAAGGTGATTCCTTGATACCGGCGCGTCCCGGCCCGCGGCCGACGGCCCCTGGCTGGCGGTCCGGCCGGCGAGTTCTTTCCCACGCCTGATCAAGGAGGCTGTCATGGTCAACGCCCCGGACAGGACGCTCAGCGGCAAGGCCGCCTTCGTCGGCGGTGCGTCCCGTAACCTCGGCGGGCTGGTCAGCACCACCCTGGGCGCCGAAGGCTCGAAGGTGGCCGTCCACTACAACAGCGACTCCTCCCGAACCAAGGCCGAGGACATCGTCGCGCAGATCAACACCGGCCCCGGAGAGGCGTTCGCCGTACAAGCCGACCTCACGAAGCCTGCCGAGGTCGAGCGGGTCTTCGACGATGTCATCAACCGGTTCGGCAGGCTCGACTACAGCATCAACACCGCCGGGATGGTGCTGAAGAAGCCCCTCACGCAGATCACCGAGGAGGAGTACGACCGGATGTTCGCCGTCAACTCCAAAGCGGCGTTCTTCGTGATGCGTGAGGCGGCCCGCAGGATCGAGGACGGCGGGAAGATCATCACGGTCGTCACCTCACTGCTGGCCGCCTACACCGGCCTGTACTCCTGCTACGCCGGCAGCAAAGCCCCGGTTGAGCACTTCACCCGCGCCCTGTCGAAGGAACTGTTCGGCCGGAACATCTCGGTCAACACCCTCGCTCCCGGGCCGATGGACACCTCGTTCTTCTACCCGGCCGAGGACGACGACTCCATCGCCTACCACAAGTCCTCGGCCATGAACGGCGACCTCACCAAGATCGAGGACATCGTCCCGTGGGTACGCCATCTGCTCACCGACGGCTGGTGGGCCAACGGCCAGACCCTGTTCGTCAACGGCGGCTACACCACACGGTGACCTGCCCTTCCCGGCTGCTGCCCTCCCCCACAGCACCTCCAGGAACGCCACCCGCCCGTCATGCCGCCCGGTCCTCATCCCGCCCGACCCGGCCGGCAGAGCCCCGCCCGCACCGCCTTCGGCAGCTCCCGCGACACCACGAGCCGCCGCCGACGGCACCGTACTCCACGGCGGTCGCCTCGCGAGCCGGACCGCCGCACCACCGGCGGCCACACGGCCGGCGAACACCCGGTCGCGGCGCACAGCTGGCGTCCGCATCCCGGGCAGGCTGCAGACGGCCCGCAGCGCAAGAAGCAAGGCGCACGTGGGCGGTCGTAAACGGCGGGGGCGCTGAAGAGACCGCGCCCGCCGGGGCATGGGGACATGGAGGCGACGGACGCCGAAGAGCGGGACGACGACGGGCAGGACGCCGCAGGTCGGCATCAAGAACTCAGATCACATGAGGGAGGAGGGCAGCCGGGCCGGTGCCGTGCCTGCCCGGTGCGGGGCCGGCCGGGCGTGAGGCCGGGATCGAGCGCGCCGCCCCCGCAGTGGCCCGACAAGTGCCGACGACGTCGGGCGGGGCGGGCGAGGCGGGCGGTACGGACAGGGCGACGTCAACGGACAGTACGGCAGGAGCGGTGTCTGTCCGGCCGACGCCGGGAAGAAGCCCCGCCCGGCACGGCCACGGCGGGTCGTTCGTCGTGTCCGCGGCGCGCATCTCGGTGAGGAAGCGGTCAGTGCCCTGCGGCGGAGGAGAGCTCCTTCAGGATCGCGCGGGCCCAGTCGTCCGGGGCCGGGGCGGTGAGTCGGGCCGCGAGGCGGGCGGTGTGCAGGCGTCGCTCCCGGGGGGTCATGGTCAGGGCCTGGTGGAGGGTGGCGACCAGGTCGTCGGGCGTGCCGGGATCGGTGAGGAGCGCAGCCCCGCCCAGGTGGGCGGCCAGGCCCGCGTGCCGGGACAGTACGAGGACGCCGCTGCGTCCCGCCGCCGCGCGGCAGGCGACGTACTCCTGTGCCGTGAGGTTCATCCCGTCGGCCAGTGAGGTCACCCAGAAGACGTCCGCCGCAAGGTAGTTGTCCACGATGTGCCCGAAGGGCAGTGTCCGGGGCACATAGTCGACGGGTTGCCAGACATCGGTGCCCCAGCGGGAGTTGAGGTCGGCGATCGCCTGCTCCAGCCGCGTCCGGGTGGCTTCGTAGGCGCGGATGCCCGGTTCGGGGGGCGGGCAGATGAGCCGGAAACGCACCCGGCCCCGGAACTGCGGCGCCCTCTCGAACAGGGCTGCCAGGGCACGGATCTTGTGCACCGGTGCCTTGGCGTAGTCGAGGCGTTCGACGGAGAGCACCAGTTGCCCGTCGCCCCGGGATCGCCGCGCCGCGGCGCGCGAGCCGACGCGGGTCTGTACCGCTTGGTGGTCGATACCCAGCGGATGCACCGCGGTGCGTGGCGGGCGGGCGGTGCCGGCAAGGAGCCGCCGGAAGTTGTCGGCGTCGGCGGTGGTGTGGAAGCCGGCCCAGTCCAGATGCGTGAGTGAGGTGCGCAGCTGACAGGCCACGGGGAGCCGGCGGAAGGTGTCCGGTGCGGGAAAGGGCGTGTGATGGAAGATGCCGATGGTCACGTCGGGGCGGCGTTCTTTGAGCAGGCCGGGGACGAGCCAGAGGTTGTAGTCGTGCAGCCAGACGGTCGCCCCGGGGGCGGCATGGGCGTCGATGTGGTCGCTGAAGGCGGAGTTGACCTCTTCGAAGTCGGCCCAGTGGCGCGTGTCGTGGCGGATCAGGTGGGGTGCGGACACCAGAGCCGGCCACAGGGTCTCCTTGCAGGCGCCGTGGAAGTAGCCCGCCCAGGTATCGGATGCCACGGGCAGCAACGCCAGACGGAGCGCGGTGGGAGGCGTCGGACAGGAACAGCGCGTGAAAGTGGGGACCTGGGCGGGGGCGAGAGCGGAGGCAGGGGCGGGCGCGGGGGCGGTGCCCTGGTCGGTGACGAGTGCGGCCGCCCATACGACGTCTTCGTCGCAGGAACGCGGATCCAGGGCGGAGGTGAGCGTGGGCAGGATCCCGTTGGGGCTGACGGGAGCCTGCCATCCGCGCTGCGACCAACGCAGGGGCGGGCGGTGGTAACCGACTACTACGCGCGAGGGCCTGCTGATCCAGCCGAGGTCTTCGAGGGCCGACAGGATCGCCGCCGCACCGTCCAGTGCCGGGCGGTGCACCCGTGCGCACAGGGGCACGCGAGCGGCCAGGCCGGGTTCGGCGTTGCCCACGACCACGCCGTGGGCGCCCAGGTCGAACAGTGACAGGTCGTTCAGGGAGTCGCCCGCCACGAGCAGGGAACTCAGCGGCCAGTGCCGCATGCGGGCGAGTTCCTGTACGGCCGCCCCTTTGCCCGCGTTCACGGGCAGGACGTCGAAATAGCGGCCGCCGGAGTACGTCCACGAGCAGCCGAGTGCGGCCACCGCCGCTTTCAAGCCCGAGGTCAGGTGCTCGGGCGGCAGGTAGAAGGAACACCGTCCCTCCTGCGCGACCGCGTCCTGATAGGCCAGGCCTGGGAAGCCCTCCAGGGCTGAGCGCACCCGGTCCGTGCCGGGCCATCCGGCGCGCAGCCGCTCCTGGAGGGTCTCGGCACGGCTGCCGTCGGCGGCGTCGACCACGCTGGCCCCGACATCGGCGATGATCCAGCGCGGCACGGGCACCAGCGGGTCGTCGGCCACCATCTCGCGTACGGAGTGCACCGAGCGGCCGGTGGCGAAGACCACGGTGATGCACGGGTGCAGGTCGAGCAGATGGCGAAGCCTTCGACGTGCGCGGCTGTCCCCCGCCAGGAGCGTGCCGTCGAGGTCGGTGACCAGCACCCGCGCGGTGTCGGCGGACGGATCCGGAGCGGCGGGACGAGCGACCCGGCGACGGGGTGTGCACACGGCGTTGACCACCACTCCTCCTCCAACACAACCCATTGTGATGAAATCACGACATATAGTGATATTCTCAGGATCGGGGCGTTCCAGCCAGCCCGCACAGGAGACCCGGAGGCGCTATGCACGACGCCGACCCCGCATGCGAGGAGCTGGTGTCCGCCGCACACGACGTACCGTCAGGCCTGGTCACCCACCTGTTGCACAGCGATGACCCACGCAGCGCCCGGCTCGGACGGGCGATCCGGGCGATCCAGCACGACAGCGCAAACCCGTCGCCGCTGCACCCCGACGACGGAGCCCGCATCATCGACCCGATCACCCACGACCCGGCCTGGTGACCACCAAGCCGAAGGCGTCCCGACGGCCCGGCCGAAACTCGCGGCCCATCGCCACCCGGCCGCGCACACCCACCGCCTCGCAGTCCGCGCCAACGGCTTCCGCCTCGCCCGCCCCGTCGCCCCGATCGCCCCAGGCGCGCGCACGGCAAGGGCACGGCCCGGGATGAACGTGCCCGGCCCGGGAAGGGACAGACGCGCGACGGCCACGAAGCCGACGGGACCAGGAACTGCGCGGGCCGCTGAAAGCCAGCGTGCGGCCAGCGGCCGGCGCGGTACCGGGCCGCACATGCGTGCCGCCGGGACGTGAAGTGGGCTGGCGGGCTGCCGAGTTCATCGCGGCCACCCGCGGCCCAGGAACCGCGCCCCCAGCCCGCAAGGACTCCCCTCGGATCTCCGCAGTACAAAGGAAAACGCCCTGATCGCCGCCTTCCGCAACCTCGCTACTGGCCGATCAGGGCCGACTGAAGAAGGTACTGACCTACCACGTCGTGGACAAACTAATCACTCCGAACGACCTTCCCAAGGGGTCCTTCACGACTCTGGAAGGCGGCAAACTGACCACGTCGGGATCGGGTACCGACTTCAAGGTCAACGGCACGGCACACATCGTCTGCGGCAACATCAAGGTCGCGAACGCCACGGTATACGTCATCGACTCCGTACTGCGGCCGCCGTCCTGACACACCGCAGCGTTCCGGACCGACGGCCCGAGGCCCAGGCACAGTCCGGTTCCCGGACCACAGTGTCCCCGCCCTGGGCTCCGGAAAGACCCGTCAGGCGGCATGCGTGGGTGCCGGGATGACCGCACAGCAGCGCGACCGGACCGTCTGCGCGCGGGCCGCGCACCCTGCACAATCGCCGGACGGGCACCGGCTCACGGCCCGGCAGCCCGCCCGGCGCCCCCCGTCACGACAGCCCGCCCCGACAACACGCCCAGGCGGGTTCGGCGCTCCTCGCCGTACGCCACCAGCCCGGCAAGCCGGCCAGCACCGAACTGCCCGCGTCCCGCCCGCGCCCCGCCTGCGGCCTGCGGCCCGCCCGCGACGGCCGCGTCCTCGCCGCCGCGGGCAAGACACACACCGGCACCCGGACCGGGACGCGGACACCGGCAGGTAGACACCTCGACAAATCGGCAGGTCGGTTCGCACCTGACCTGACCTGACCGCCGCGAGGGTACAGAACGCACGCCTGCCGCCGACGGCACGACGGCGACCATGAGCACCACGACGGCCGCACCGCCTCCCCGGACACCCACGCATCCCACCCGCACGGTCATAGCCGCCCGCCCAAGCCTGCCCCTTCCCCAGCCCGAAGGGCACCTTCCCGGCGACCACCGGAGAAGCCGGCGATGGACATTCGCGCCAGGGACCCGCAACGCCCACGCCCTGAACAAGACACTGCTGCGGCACGCGGGCAGCAACCCACCGCACCCCTCCTTCCGCGCGACCAGCAGCTGTTGTCGCCGACGGGAATCCGGACACCCGCCCCACCGGGACCGGCGTACGGCCGGGAAGAACCTCCACACGCCGAAGCGCGGCGAGCCGCAGGGCAACCGCGCCGGCCCGTACGACGTCCAGAAGATGCCTCCGTCGTACACGGCCACCACCGTGTACGGCGCCGACATGCATCCCGGTCACGGCGCACAGCCCGGCACGCTCCCTTGCCTTCCCACGCCACGACGGGACGTACGTCACTCCAACCACACGTCAAGGTCGTGACGGCCCACCCGCTCCCGGCCGCGGCCGCATCCCCGCCGCCAGGACTCTCGGCCACACACCCCCAAGCCGGGCCCCGACGGCCTCGGCCCCGGCAAAGCGACTGCCCACCACAACCCGCGCCATGCACAGACCAACCCGGCCGCCTAGACGCGGGACCTGCCGTCAACAACTGGACGGCCTGGCCCACGAGCAACGAAAGATCCTCATCCCCGACGTCACCTGCCGCGAGAGCTGCTGACCACGGAAACACCGGCGACGAACAACCGGCCACAGCGCACGGCATGGAACACGCCACCGCTCAGGCCACGCGCCCCGGCACCGTCCGCCGACGGGCACCTGACACACCCTCCGCGGCCCAGCTCCGCACGGCACCACGAATGTCCACCCATTCAGCCGATAACAGGCGACAAGCCATAACCCATGGAGTTTCACAAACGTTTCACACCGCGCGGGCATGTACCCGCAATCACCTCCGAAAGGCAGAATCTCATGAAACGGGTCACCCGCAACGGTGCGATCGCCCTCGCCGTCGCCTCGGGCGCGATGGCTGTCGCGGGACCGGCACACGCAGACTCCACGGCAGACGGCTCCACAAACGACTCCCCCGGACTGATCTCCGGCAACACGATCCAGCTGCCCGTACACGTCCCGGTGAACATCTGCGGCAACACCATCGACGTCGTCGGCTTCCTCAACCCCGCCGCAGGCAACAGCTGCACCAACCAGGAACACAGCACCCGCACCGGGACACCGAGCCGGGCCACCGCCTCCGGCCGCACACAGGACTCGCCGGGCGTCCTCTCCGGCAACGGCCTCCAACTGCCGGTCCAGCTACCCCTCAACGTGAGCGGCAACACGGTCGACGTGGCCGGCATCGCCAATCCCGTCTTCGGCAACACATCCGCGAACTCCCCCAGCAGTCAGCCAAGCGAACCGACCCGCACCACACCCGAGCCGCCCGCCCGCACCACACCGCCCGCCCGGCCGGTGCCGCCCACCCCGGCGGTGCCCCACGAACCGCACACGGCGCATCTCACGCCCCACACGATCACGCAGAAGCAGACAGAGGATTCCCTCGCTCAGACCGGCGCTGACGGTATCTGGACAGCCGCCGCCGCAAGCATCACAGCCCTGATCGGCGGAGGAACGCTCTACCGCCGCTTCCGCCCACCGACCACACGCTGAGAAGAACAGCAGCGCGCAGGCCACCTGCACCCCATCACCCGGCATACCCCCACCAAGGATCCGGCCTGGCCGGCAGCCGCACACACGGCACCGGCCAGGCCGACATCCCTCGCCCGACGACGCGGCAACCCGGCAGTCCGGCACCCGGCGGCCCGGCACCCGGCGGCCCGGAACTGAACGGGACCCGCCAGCACCACCCCGACACCCACCAGCAGGCCGGCCCCTGCCCGCACCGCGCCCGCCACTCCCGCCGCGTTCCCCCTCGGACACCGGACCACAGACACCCACCTCCGGACGCCTACATCGAGCAGCCGGGCATGGTCTGGTTCGGACCACGGCGCCACCCGGCATGAACGACCCCGTGTCTCGCGCGGTCGCACCAAGGCAACGCGCGCTTCCCGGCACCGACCGACGCCGTCTCCGACCGGGCCGAGCCGGGCCGCAGGACCCGTACACGGCGCAGCGCCCACGACCGTCCAGCAGCCTTACGGGCTGCCCCTCACCCGGCGGTGCCCTTCCGTACGGCAACTACCGTCACGGGGTCCGGCGCGACGGCGTAACCAGCCCAAAGGCGGCCCGCCCGGGCACCTGTACCGACCCACCCTTCCTGCCCTTTCCACCCAAGACTGCTGCGGTGGAGTGACAAGTAGTACGGCACCCGTGGACGTTAACGATATGACGAGCTGATTTCTCATAGTTTCTACCA
This sequence comes from Streptomyces sp. HUAS MG56, assembly GCF_058673395.1. Lineage (NCBI taxonomy): Bacteria > Bacillati > Actinomycetota > Actinomycetes > Kitasatosporales > Streptomycetaceae > Streptomyces > Streptomyces sp. HUAS MG56. The sequence continues at coordinate 563,606 of NZ_CM178722.1, forward strand.
GGATTCGGATATCCCGGCCGGCAGGAGGCTGCCCGCGCCCGCCACTCACGGAGGTCACCGGATGAACCATCGCCCCTGGGTCGCAGCACCACTGGCCAGCGCAGCCATCGCCCTCGCATCCTCACCGGCCCACGCCACCGCGCCCGCAACCGCGACCGCGACCGCACGGCACACCCCCGCCTCTGTCCGGCTGCACGAAGGGGACCGCGACCACGACCACCACAACCCCTGGCGCGACTGCCGCAGCCACCGCCGCGTCGTCCTCATCGAACCGACCATCAGAGCGTTCCTCACCAACGGCCACCGCGGGCCCGAAGCCCTCGTCCTGCAGGGCACCCCGAAATCCACACCCTGGTCACCGGAACAGCCCTGGTCGACCTTCACCGTCTCCACCTTCCTGAGCGTGAACTACCCCACCCAGACCTCCGGACAGTACGAATTCGCCATCCGCGACTTCTTCCGAATCCACCCCCTCTTCGTCGTGAAAACCTACGACAACCACAAACGCGCCTTCCCCTTCCCCGAAGCCCACTGCAACGACCACAACCACGACGACGACAGCGAAGACCGCGCCGGTCCACACGGCGGCACCAGCCCCTCCACCTCCCCCTCACCCCGCAAAGACGCCCCCGCGGACACGGCCGCCCGCTGGAGCACCGGCCTCCTGAGCACCCAGCACATCCTCATCGCAGCAGGCGGACTGCTCATGCTCCTCGGCATGCTCGCCACCGCCTGGCACCGCCGACACCGCTCCGACGACTGACACCCGCCCCAAAAGACGGCAGCACCCCGGTCCCCGACCTCACACCACGTCAGGAACCCGAGATGCTGCCGCACCACGTCGGACACTCCCGCACTCCGGGTCGGGAACCAGAGATGCCGGCACCCCAGTCGTACAAGCCACCGAACGCCCCACCCCCGAAAAGAGAGTCGAACCGGCCACGCCCGGACGGCGCCGCACCCGCACACGCGTCTCCGACAGCCCACCCGGCCACCGAACACACCAGCGTGTCATCCCGCGAAGCGGCAAGAATCGCCTGCGCAAGACCCGCCGTGCATGCAGCCTCGGCAAGACCCGTTGCGCACTCGGCCCGGCCACCGTCCTCCGCCACCGCTGCGCCGGCCCCGGCATGCAGGCTGGCACCAGGAGACGGCACGCCCGCCTCCCCCTGCCGCACCTCCGGTGAACGCGCGCCACCACCGGCACCACCGCCCACCGCAGGCCTCCCCGCAGAACCCGCCTGAACCAACCGCCCCCCACGGCGATGCCGCAGAGCGCCGAGACCGCCCGAAGCGGCCGAACGACCCGACACAGCCCCACGGCCGCGGCCCTCTAAGCTGCCCAGCCCCGCAGAAGAACCACCACCCCCACCCGAAGAACCCGACCCACCCGAAGAACCCGGCGAACCCGAAGAACCCGGCGAACCAGAGGGACTCGGCGAACCCGAAGAACTCGCCGCACCAGAAGAAGTCGGACGAGGATCAAGAGGACACAACACAGCGGGATCCTTCACCCCGAAACTCAGACCCCACTCCCTGTCACACCCACCCCAATACGCCCTCACCCAACCGCAATACGGACCCTCATACCGACGACACGACCAACCCGCCCCCTCCCAGCCCGGATCCGCAAACGGCAACCCCGACGCCCCACCCTCACCCCACGAAGCCCCCACCGCACCGACCATACGAACCTGCCCGACCCCCGAACCCCGCGACACCCAATCCGTGAAGAACAACGGCAACCCAATGACAGAGGCAGAAACCGCCACCGTCGCAGCAGCGAAAACAGACCGAGCCACTCGCACGACAGCTCCTCCCGACAACACAGCCAGCAAAAACAGCAACAAACCCTGCGCACCAGCGCCGCCACCGCTGGCGCCGAAGCCGAACATATGGTTTACAGACCACCCAACAATCAACGAACCACCAAACAGAGGACCATCCTCCACACAAATCACCCAAAGAGCCCCCCAGCACCCAGCGCGGCGACGCAAGGTGCACTGAGGGGACCGTACTCATCCGCTCGGCAAACCGACCGAAGCACGCCACACGTGAAGCACTCAGGCACGCTGCAGTGGGTCGGCGAGACGGGATATGTTCGAGCCCGGACTCGCCATTGAGAGGAACCCACCATGGCCTTCGAACGCATTGGCCCGCCCCTGTTCGGTACGGAGCGTGAAACACTGCGGGCGTTCCTGGACTTCCACCGGGCGACGCTCGCGATGAAGTGCGAGGGCCTGACGGAGGAACAACTCAAGGAGCGGTCGAGCCCGCCGTCGACCCTCTCGCTGCTCGCCTTGGTCCGCCACATGGCCGAGGTCGAACGTGCCTGGTTTCGCAGGGTGTTCGACGACAACACCGCCCCGATGGTCTGGTCGCAGAAGGAATTCGATTTCCAGGCCGCCTACGACATCACGGACGCGAGCGCCGAGGAGGCGTTCGCGGTGTGGGAGGCCGAGGTCGAGCACTCACGCCGCATCGAGCGGAGCGCCGAGTCTCTGGACCTTGCCGGGCACCAGCCGCGCTGGGGCGAGGACGTTTCCTTGCGGATGGTGATGCTCCACATGATTCTTGAGTACGGCCGCCACAACGGCCACGCGGACTTCCTCCGCGAAGGCGTGGACGGCACGGTCGGCGCCTGACCCGAGCACCGGCACCGGACACAGAGCTCCCCCCTCCCTCAAGGGCTCGGAGATCACAGCCTCGCCACAGTGGTCATGCTGCTCGTAGCAGGCGGGCCACGTGGTCGCCGGCCTCTCTGGCAAAGGGGGCGGGTGGTTCGAGAAACCGGTCTCCTCAGACCGCCCCGACGGGTACCGCTGCACACGGCCGTGCTCCCGGCACCCGCTCGGGGCACTGCGCTCCACACTCCCACGCCCGAAACGGTGCGGCCCGCTACGGAGGCGGCTCCACGGTGATGTGTGGCGACAGCGCGTGCAGGAAGTCGGGCACGTCGTTCGTGGCCACCCGCCCATCGCCGTGGTGATCAGCAGGCCGCCGAAGTGACCGAAGAAGGCCATGACCGGTACGATCACCGTCCCTGCGGCCCGGGCCGGGGCCTGGCCGGTGAAGTGCGCGCAGGTGTTGGCGTTGGCCTCGGTCGTGGTGGCCACGTCGAGATACGGGATACCGGCCCGCCAAGCCTCCTCGGTCGCAGCGGCGCCCGTCGCGGCGAGAGGGGACGCACAGTTGATCAAGGCCGCCGCGCCGGCCAGCGAGCGGTCCAGCGAGGCACGGTCCTCGACCGATGCCGGGCGAGCCTCCAGCCCGGGTTCGTACGCCAGCGCCTTCAGGTTGCCGAGGCCGCAGCCCGAGCGGACCCGCACGAACCCACGCTCCCCTCCCTCACCGCTTCTCGGTCTGCGGGCCGAGTGCCGTGCAGGTCGGCCGGTTTCGTCTGGAGCCCGACCACGGACTTGACCACCCGACGCGCGCCGACACCCTCATGGTCCCGGCCTGGGCCGACATCGACCAGGACCCGCCGGGCGAGCTGATCGAGCCGGTACTCACGGCCCACGAGGCGGGCGGCGACGAGCACGGACACTTTGGCGCCGGAGACGGGGCGGGACCAACGCCGCCGCGACGAGCGCCGCTTCACGGCCCGTGCCTGTCGAGATCGGCGGGACCGAGTCAGCGCCGAGCTGTTGCAGGCCAAGGCCCTGTGAGGCACTACGGAATGCTCCCCGGCCCGGGGCGGTGCCGCCGCCTGGTCAGCGAGTGGCGTTCTCGGCGGCCGGCTTCGTCGCAGCCAGTGGACGCTGCACTGTGGTAACGGATCGCAGCACGGTGGCGGCGAGCAGAAGAGCGACGGCGACGAGGCCCGAGCCGATGCGGAAGGCAAGCTGGTAACCACCCGTGAGCGCTGAGGTGTTGGTGGACCCGTCGACCAGCAGGGATTCGGTGTGCGAGGTGGCGAGCGTGCTGAGGACCGCCAGGCCGAAGGCGCTGCCGATCTGTTGCATGGTGTTGAACATGCCGGAGGCGATCCCCGAGTCCTGGGGCGTGGCCGCTGACATCGCGAGCGTGGCCAGAGACGGCATCGCGAGGCCGAAGCCGATGCCGAGCGGCAGCAGGGCGGGCAGGACGTCCACGGCGTAGCTCCCGCCTGCCGGTACACGGCCGAGGACGGCGAGACCCGCCGCGATGAGCGAGAGTCCTGGCAGCAGTACGGCACGGGGGCCGAAGCGCGCGATCAGCTTGGGCGAGAGGCCGAGGGACAGGGCGCCGATCGCGACCGAGACCGGGAAGATGCCGAGGCCGGTGTGTATCTCGTCGAAGCCGAGCACCTTCTGCAGGTAGAGCACGCACAGGAACTGGAAACTGAACATGCCGGCCACCATGAGGGCCTGGATGCCCATCGCTCCTGAGACGTTGCGTGCGCGGAACACACGCAGTGGCAGGAGCGGGTGGGTTGCCTTTGCCTGGCGGACGACGAATGCCAGGAGCAGGGCGAGTGCCGCTGCGCCGAAGCTGGTCGTGTGTGTGGAAGTCCAACCGTAGTCCGTGGTCTCGACGATCGTGTAGACGCTGAGCATCAGTGCGGAGGTGACGAGGAGCGCGCCCACGACGTCCGTTCCCTTGTCGAGGGCGACACCGTGCTCGGACGCGAGCACGCGCCCGGCCGACAGCGCGGCCACGATGCCGATCGGGACGTTGACGAAGAAGATCCAGTGCCAGCTGATGGCCTGCGTCAGGGCGCCGCCGGCGAGGAGGCCCATCGAGCCACCGGCGGACTGGACGAAGCTGTAGACGCCGATGGCCTTGGCGCGCTCCTTCGGCTGCGGGAACAGGGTCACGACCATGCCGAGGGTGACGGCGGAGGTCACCGCGCCGCCGATGCCCTGCACGAACCGGGAGGCGAGCAGCACCGCCGGTTCCTGGGACACACCGCACAGCAGTGAGGCGGCCGTGAAGAGGCACAGACCGGCGATGAAGACGCGCTTGCGTCCGATGAGGTCGCCGAGCCGCCCGGCAAGCAGCAGCAGACCGCCGAAGGGGACCAGATAGGCATTGACCACCCAGGCCAGGCCCGACGAGGAGAAGCCGAGGTCCTGTTGGATGGAGGGCAGGGCCACGTTCACGATGGTCCCGTCGAGGATGACCATCAACTGCCCGGCACACAACACGGCCAGGGCCGACCAACGTGATGTCTCTGCTGCCGCGTTGGATCTGCGCACGTGAATTCCTTCCAATGGTGCACGACTTGTTACAGCAGTCATGTTCTGTAACCATGACGTGCCGCGGAAGGAGGCACTTTCATGTCACGCAGTCACACCGATGTGTCCGACCAGGTCGGCAACGAGGCGTGCCCGATCACCGAGGTCCTCGACCACGTCGCGGGCAAGTGGAGCATCGGAATCCTCGTCGCCGCCGCACATGGACCGGTTCGGTTCACCGAGTTGGAACGCAGCATCGCAGGCATCAGCCGACGCATGCTCACCTTGAACCTGCGCAAGCTGGAACGCGACGGCCTGCTCGTCCGGACCGTCTACCCCACCGTGCCGCCCAAGGTGGAGTACAGCCTCACCCCCATGGCCCGCGAACTCCACGCAACCCTCACCGGGCTCGTCGGCTGGGCAGAGCGCCACCGAGCAGACATCACCGCCGCCCGCACCACCTACGACGCCACCACGACACCGGCTTCCTGACACCTACCTGCGCGACCGATGTCTGCTCAGAGCCCTGCCCCCTCGCGTCAATAAGGGCTGTGCATGGTGAGAAAGCGAATCTCAAGGTCGGTTTCGAGATAGTCCATGCGCCGTTCCCAGAAAGCCCGCATGTGCGGGAGGGCCAGGTGGGCGTCGAGATCTGCCTCTGAACGCCATGCCTCGTAGAACACGAAGACTCCGGGTTCGTCGCGATCTTCGTGGAAGTGGTACTCCAGGCAGCCGGCTTCCTGCCGGGTCGGCTCGACGAACGACAGCAGCAACTGCTTCAGCTCCGCGGCCCGTTCGAGCTTGGGGCGGGCAGTGCCGACGAGGGTGAACGGCTGAGTCATGGGTCTCTCCCTCTACATAGGTACGATCAGATTCGTACCTTGGCACGCTAGCGAAATGGAAAGGTATGATGCAAGCCGTACCTTAGGGCTGTGACCGGGAGACTCTCGTATGCGCGACGAAGAAGGCCACCCGTCCGTCGAGGAGATCGAGCTCGGCCCGGTGCTCGCCGCGCTGGCGGACCCGCTGCGCCGCCGGGTGGTGCGCGAGTTGGCGCTCGCGCCCGACGGCACCGCGCGGACGTGCAGCTCGTTCGGATTGCCGGTGTCCAAGGCGACGGTCACCCACCACTTCCGCACGCTGCGCGAGGCCGGTCTGATCCGGCAGGTCGACCGCGGCAACAGCCGTATGGCCAGCCTCCGCCGGACCGACATCGAGCTGCGCTTCCCCGGGCTCCTGGACATCGTGAGCGCCGAGACACCATCGTGAGCGCGGGGACGGTGGTCCGCGGACGTACAGCGGAAGAGTCATGAGCACCCGGTACGGGCCGGATTCCGATCTTGATCACGGCAGCCATGACCACTCCCGTACGGAGCCTCGTGTCACGGCGGTCCCACGGCGACGTCTCCTGATCGCGTGACCCGAACAGCCAGAAGACGGCGAAACCATGGTCGGCGATCCGGAATCGAACGAGAACTCCGTTCAGCTCACCGCAGTGCGCGAACGCTCACGGCGGCGTGCGATCACCGGTCCGCGACGAAGTCGGCATCGCGAGCCGGAAGCCCCCCAAGAGCCCCACCGGGCATCAGCGTCGCCGAGGCCGCGCGCGTGCAATCGCGTGCGAAGGCGTTGGCGCCCTGCCCTCTCTCATCCCCTCGCGCACGTCCCACGTATTCCAACACCCCATTGGTTGCCCGGTGTTGACCTCCACGCGATGCTTGCTTGCCTACGCGCCCCGGGTGACCGGATGCGGTGTCAGCGAGGGGGCGGCTGCCGATGCGGGTGCGAACTTGGGCGAGGGGCACCTCGCCTGGGCCGCCACCATCGCCGCGGGGCCTGACGCAGCAGCTGCTGGACTCGCTGCGGAGGGCGGCCCGGATCGCGGTTGCTGGGCGTGGTGGGGCAAGTCGCAGCCGCCACGGACCTGCGGTGGCGCCGCCCGGCGTCAGCTCCACGAGACAGCGGTGCACACCTACGACGCCCAGCTCACCGTGGGCGCCCCGCAGCCGCTGCCGGAAGAGGTGGCGCTGGACAGCTGGCTCTCCGGCGACGGCGCACGGGTCGCCCGCCTGCCCTCACTCGGCACGATGCCCGCCGTCCCCACCACCGACGAGGACACGGACGCGGCCGACGCCACCGCCCGAGGCATGGCCAGTGAGCTCGTCCTCGCCTTCTACAGCCGAATTCCGTTGGACTCCCTGAAGCTCGGCGGCAACCGACGTCTCTTCGATCAACTCGTGGACTGGGACCCGGAGCCGTAGGCCGCGACGGTGCGCCGACCGCTTCATCGAGGACCTGCCGGACGGCCGTGAACGCCCTCGTGGTGGAGAGTGGCGTTCTGGTATGCAGGAGGGGAAGGAAGGCCGTGGCGGAGGAGACGGGGGTGACGCCGTGGCGGAGTACCACGTGGACTGGCCGTGGCTGTTGGCGAGGCCGGACGTGCGCGGGGACGAGGCCCTGCGCGGGGTGAAGGAGGCCGGATCCGCTCCGGACCGGGAGCGGTGGTTGGGCGTTCTGTCCGACGCCGCGTCCGGCGCCGACCCGGCAGCGGTCGAGCGCTACGCGATCGGCCTGGCGCAGGCCAGCCGGTACGCCGAGTCGCTCACGTTCTGGCGGCTGCTGGTGGAGCATCTGCCGGGAACCGCACGCGTCCGGCTGAACATGGCCTCCTGTCTGATGAGTGCCGGGCGCCTGGACGAATGCGCCCATGTGATGGAGGAGTGCGCCCGGCGCTGCCGTGACGACGATCCGGCCTACCCGATCGTCCGCCGACGGCTGGCGGAACTGGAGGGACTGCGCGGTCAGTTGGGCAGGGAGCAGCGCCTGCTGGAGGTCCGTGCGGACGCCTACCGGGAGCTGGCCGCCCAGGGCCGTGCCTCGCTCGCGGACCTCAAGGAGCTGTGCCGGATCCTGGCCACCCTCGCTCAGCAGCCGGGCAGCGGTGTCACCGCGTCCGAGGTGGCGGAGGTCGCGGAGCGGATCCACGCCCAGGCACCGGACGACGTGGGAGGACTGGAACTCCTCGGCATGGCACGGATACTGGCGGACGACCAGGACGGAACGGCTGAGGTTCTGCGCCGGCTGGAGCGGGTCGCCCCGGACTCGCCGGTGCTCGCGGCCGCGCGCGAGCAGGTGACCGACCCCGGATTCCGCGAGCGCTCGGGCGAGCTGAAGCGCCGCTGGGACGACATCTGCCGCCGGGCCTCCGACGGCGACCCCGGTGCCGAGGACGAGCTCCGCCGCGAGCTCCGTAGCCACCCGCACGTCGAGCAGCTCGGGGTCGGCCTGCTCTTCGCCGTGTACGGCCGGGCTGCGGACGGCCGCGGGGACTACGACGAGGCGCGCCGGCTCGCCCTCGAACTCGCCGCCACTCCACGGGCGGGACACCACACCCACTTCCACGTCGCGCAGTTCCTCTGGAACCTCGGCGAACGCGACGAGGCACGGCGGCAGTTCGGCCTCGCGCTGGCGACCTCGGAGACCGAGGAGGATCGCGAGACCGTACGGCTGGCCGCGCGTACCGTCGGCGCGGAGATCGGCAATCCGGCGGGGGGCGTGGGTGGGTGACCGCGAGCGGCGCGTTGCCGCGCTGCTGATGGAGGCGGACAGTCTGCGGCGAGCCGAGTACGTGCTCTTCACTCATGCACCGGGCATCGATCTCGCCGTACTGGTACGGGAGTTGCAGGACGGGCGGCGCGCCTTCGAGAGGGCCGGGCAGGCGAAGGCGGCGGCGCTGGTGGACTTCTATGTGTCGCTGGTGGAGGAGCTCACACCGGCACTGCGGGAGGCCGACCGGCGTCGTGGGGCGGAGTCCGCCGACACCTGGGAACCCATCGAGCGGGACGCCTCCAGGCTGATGACGCAGGGGCGACTGGACGCCGCCCTGGAACTGGTGCGGTCCGCGGGCGCTACGCTGCCCCCGGACTCCTATGCCGTCGGGCGGATGTTCGGGATGGAGTGGCGGGTCGCCGAGGCCATGGGGGCCGCCGGGCGTCACCGCGATGCACTGCGGATCCTGGACGGCCTCGCCCGGGAGATCGGCACCACCGACGATGTGATCCAGCCCGGCCTGCGGCTGCGCCTGCACCGGTTACGCGGCGGGCTGTACCGGGCGGAGGGCGAGTACGAACGCGCCTGTTCCGAGTACCGGGCGGCGCTCGATGCCGTGTCGTCGATCGGGGACACCGGCGATGAGCTCGATATTCGAAGCGAGTTGGCGGATGCTCACGCTGCCGCCGGGCGGAGCCGGCCGGCGGTGCGGGAGTGCCGCCGGGTACTGACCCGCGCCGAGGCGGTGGGCGCCGGACCGGTACCACGGGCGCGGGCGCTCAACCGGCTCGGAGAGGCGTACCGGCAGGCGGGGGACGCCGCGGCGGCCCGGCGCTGCTTCCGGCGCACGCTGGAGCTGGCCGGTGACGCCGGGGTCGATGACCCGCGCGTGCTGCGGGCGGCGGAGGCCTGGGTCGGGCTCGGGGACCTGCTGGTGGACGAGGACGACCACGCGGGGGCCGCGGAGGCGTATTTCCAGGGCCTGTTGAAGTCGATGACGGTCAATCGGGACGCCATCGCGCAGGGTATGGGGATGGTGGCGTCGCGCATGGAACGGCTCAGGGCTCCGGAGGCGGAGCTGCTGCTGCGCACGGCGCAGGTGTTTCGCGACTCGTTCCCCAAGGACGGCCGGTACTGGGGGCATCATCTGCCGTTCCGGCTGGCCGAGGCGGAGGCGCTGGCCGCGTCGGGAGACACGGGCGGCGCGGCCGCGGCGTTGCGGGTACTGCGGCGGGAGGCGCTCGGGCGCCGGGCCGATCTGGCGACGCTGCTGCGACTTGAGGTGCGGCTGGCGAGGACGCTGTGGACCGACAGGACGGACGGGGCGGGCGAGGCCGGCGGGGCGGGCGCGGATTCGCGATCGGGCGGCGGTGCGGACCGGCAGGCGGCCTTCGACCTGTTGTGGGCGCGACGCTGCGAGCTGCGGCGTACGGTCTCCGGACGTGGCGGCGAGGCGCGGGAGGACCTGTCCGCGCTGGTGACGCGGCACCAGGAGTGCTACGGCCTGCTGATCGGCATGCTGCTCGACCACGACGGGGCCGGGCTCGCCGTGCCGGAGGGAAAGCCGGAGGGCGAGCCGCAAGGAGTCGGGGCGGTCGAGCTCGCCTTCGATCTCCATGAGGAGTACCGGGCGTGGGCCGAGGGGGCCTCGGCGCCCACGGGTGTGCCCGGGACACCGGCGACCTTGCGTGAACTGCGGGCCTGCCTGGCAGCGGATCCGGACGCCCGCCACTGCGCGTTCGTCTCCTACTTCTGTTGCGCTGAGAGCGGCGACGAGGGCGGCTGCGTCATCTTCGTCGTCCACGCCGACACCGGACGGCTGACGGTCTTTCAATCAGCGCTGGGCGGGCACGAGATGCAGCGTGCGGCGGGACGGCTGCGGCGGGCCTTCGACGGGGACGCGGACGCCTTCCCGCCGTTGCCTCCGCTTCCGGCACGGCGGCCGTGGCGCCGGAAGCTGGACTTCTTCGAGGACTTGGCGCCGGGGCTGCTGGCCTTCCTGCCCTCGGTGACGGGACGGGAGCTGCTCTGTGTCGCGGCCGACCCGGCGCTGCAAGCACTGCCCCTGGCGGCGCTGCCACTGCCGTCGGCGGACGAGGACGCCCGGGGAGGCCGGCCGCCGCTCGCCCACCGCCACGCCGTCGTTCAGGTGTCCAGCGCCACCGCCCTGCTGCGTACGGTCGCCCGGCCCCCCGCTCCGGCCGACGGCGGCGTCCTGGTCTCGGGCGTCGCGGCCGAGGAGGACCCGGACCCGGAGCGCCTGGAGCACGACATCGACTTCATCGCCCCCGGGCACGCCGGCCGGGACGCGGTGACCGAAGTCGGCCGGCTGTCCGCCACCCCGGACGCCGTACTGGCCGCTCTGCGCGCCGCACGCGTCGCCCACCTCACCGGGCACGGCTGGTTCGACCGCGCCGAGCCGCTCGACTCCGGGCTGTTGCTGGCCCACGACGGGCAGCGCCCGAGCAAGTACCCACCGGAGGTGGAGATCCGGACCCGGCTCCGGCACCTGCTGACCGCCCGTCATGTACTGGACGCCGGGCTGCGGTTGGACCTGCTCACACTGCGCGCCTGCTCCACGGCACGCCGCGATCTGCACAGCACCGGGGACCTCCAGGGGCTGGCCCACCTCCTTCAGGCCTCCGGTGTGCGGTCGGTCGTCGGCACGTTGTGGGACGTGGACGACACCAGTTCACGACGGCTCTTCGCGGACTTCTACCGCCGGCTGTCCACCACCCCCGAAACACCCTGGCGGGCGCTGTGGGATGCCCAGCGCGCGATGCTCGCGGGGGACGACACGCCCTACGACACGCCCTGGCAGCGTCACCCGTACCATTGGGCCGCGCTCGCGCTCTTCGGAGATTGGAGAATCCGGTGACATCGCCGACGCCGTTCGCCCAGGCAGACCTCACAGACCGTGAAGTCATCCTCATCCTCCAGGAGTTGACGGAGGAGCTGACAACCGGCGCGGCCGCGGATTCGATGCCGCTGGACCAGGAGGAGGCGCTCCTCCTGCTGGACGCCCTGCGCGGCGCCCGGCCGGAGTCAGAGTCGCAGGCGGCCACGGCCGTCCCCGAGGGTGCTGCGGCCTCTGCCGCCGCCCGCCGCCTGCTCGCTGTGCTCGCCGAGGAGCCCGCCGGTGCGGACTTCGCCGCCGAGCTGCTCGCCGATCCACCCAACGACTCGCGGCTCGGCGGCGAACTGGCCGTTCCGGGCGTCGTCGTTCTGGCCGGTACGGTGGCCTGGCTCCAGACGAAGGTCGACATCCGCTTCAAACGAGGCGGCGGCAAGACCGAGTTCGAGTTCCGGCTGGGCAAGGAGGCCGCCGACGGGTCCACACTGCGTGAGCTGGCCGCCGCCGTCGCCCGTCTGCTCGGCTGGTCCCGGCAGTAGTCACCACCCGTACTCGCCCAGCCGACGGACCGGCCGGGGCATGGAGCCGGGAGCGAGGACCGGCGAGGCCCGGACGATCGTACGTCCCCCCGCACCTCGTCTCGCCTTGCCGCTCAACCCGGCGCGGCAGCCGGCCACCAGGTCACCCTCGTTACCAAATGCGGACAGAACCCGATGAACAACTCGCGTTCAAACGCCATCTGACGGGGTGTGACGAACTGCGGATCCGGCCTGCCGCCCTGTGGGGGAGCAGGTGGAAGTGCCGCATCCTGGTATCCCATGGGGGGCTCCATCATGACCACGCGCCGTACTCGCCATACCGCCCGCACCGCCCGTTCCGCCGCACTGGTGGCGGTCGCCGCCGCTGCGGCACTCTCGCTGACCGCCTGTCAGGGCGGGGCCAAGGACGCCGCCACCGGCTCGGGGAAGAAGGTCTCCAGCTCCCCCTCCGCCTCCCGCCCCGCCGGTAACGATGATGCGCCCAGCAACGCCGAGGCCGGCGTGCCGACGTCGACGGCCACCGCGCATCACTCCGGCACCGCACCCGCCTCCGGGACCGGAAAGGCGTCCCCGGTCCGCACCCGGACCCTGGTGGACGGCAGCAAGGCCGAGATCTACGAGCTCGGCACCCAGCACTACCGCGCCAAGATCGTCCACGGCGGTGAGGTCCTGGCGACGCTGGAGACGAACCAGCACGACGCCGGGCTCGACGCCAACGACATGTTCGTCGTACTCACGCTGGACGGCCAGATCCACTCCTGGATGGGCGGCGGACACCAGGCACCGGGCACCTTCAAACTTGCGGGCGGCTGGACCGCCAAGGTCACGAAGCTCGGCGACGACCGGTACCGCGCACAGATCCTCGGCAACGACGGCGCGGTGGACGGGACGCTGGACGCGAACCAGCACGACGTCGGGCTCGACGCCAACGGCGTATACGTCGTGCTCAGCTTCGGCGGCGTGATCAGCGCCCACATGTAAGGGCCGTCAGCATTGCCTTCCTCCGCAGTCCATTGCAACGCCGCATTGCATTCGGCTGCAGCGCCATTGCATCAATTTACCGCCATTCACCTGGGGAAATGAGGTTTGATTGATTGACAGCCATTCCGAACTCGCCGTAGCTTTCGAGCCGTGTTAAACACGTACTATCGCGAGATGAGGAACGGCCATGGGTGAATCGCTCCACACCGTCACAGCTCTGCCGGAGGCCCGTCGGCCCGGGTGCCCCTTCGATCCGCCGGCAGAGCTGATCGACGCCCGTCGGCACGGCCCCATCAGCCGCTACACCCACCCCGGCGGCAGACCCGGCTGGCTGATCACCGGATACGACCTGGTCAGGTCGGTCCTGGCCGACTCGCGGTTCAGCTCACGCAAGGAACTTCTCAACGTGGGCGACTTCGAGGTTCCTCCGGCACCGCCCGGCGAGTTCCTCCTCACGGACGACCCACTGCACAGGCGCTACCGGAAGCCGCTGATGGGCAAGTTCACGGTACGGCGGATGCAACAGCTCACCGAGCGCGTCGAGCAGATCACCGCCGCCCGCCTGGACGCCATGGAGAAAGCCGGGCCGCCGACGGACCTGGTGACCGCGTTCGCCAAGCCCATCCCCGCCATCATCATCTGTGAGTTGCTGGGGGTGCCGTACGAGGACCGGGGTTCCTTCCAGGAACAGATCGACGCGTTCCTCGGCGGGGAGACAACCGAGGAGGAGCTGATAGCGGCCTACACCGCGACCCAGGAATACCTCGCGGGGCTGGTGGCCGCCAAGCGCGCGAACCCCACCGACGACGTACTCAGCGACCTCACCGACAGCGATCTGACGGAGGAGGAGCTGAGGGGGATCGCTCTGATTCTGCTGGCAGCCGGGTTCGACACCACCGCGAACATGCTGGCGCTGGGCACCTTCGCGCTGCTGCGCAACCCGGAGCAACTGGCCGCGCTGCGTGCCGATCCCGCGCTCATCGACCGGGCCGTGGAGGAACTGCTGCGGTACCTGAGCGTCGCCAAGACGTTCATGAGGACCGCGCTCGTGGACATCGAGCTGGGCGGACAGACCATCGAGGCGGGCACGACGGTCGTGCTGTCGTACAACACCGCCAACCGCGACCCCGAGCGCTTCACTGATCCCCACCTGCTCGACCTCCACAGGCAGGACGGCGGGCACCTGGCCTTCGGTCACGGCATCCACCAGTGCCTGGGACAGCAGTTGGCCCGCGTCGAGATGCGGGTCGCGTTCCCCGCACTGCTCAACCGCTTCCCCACGCTGCGCCTGGCCGTCCCCGCCGAAGAGGTCGGCCTGCGCCCGGAGACCGCGGACATCTACGGGGTGAAGAGCCTCCCGGTCACCTGGGACGCGTGACCGCGCGCCGGTGAGACGAAGCCCGGGGACACGCCCCAGGACCGCGTGTCCGGACTCGCCGCCGGCGACCCGAGCGCGGTAGGACCGGCCCCTGGACCCGACCGGGAGTGACACGACGGCCGCCGGGACGACGGCCGTCGTGCGGCGGGGGCACCGACAATCCGGGTGCGCTCCGCCAGCCGGTCCTGGCAAGATCCAAGTATGCCGATCGTCGACGTGTCGCCCGGAGTGTCCATCGCCTACGAGTGCTTCGGCGACCCCGGCGACCCCCCTGTGCTGCTCGTGATGGGCTTCGGCGCTCAGATGATCGCCTGGCACGAGGACTTCTGCCGTGCGCTGGCAGAGCGTGGCCGCTTCGTGATCCGGTACGACAACCGCGACAGCGGCCTGTCCACCAGGTTCGACGATCGCCCCGTCGACATCAGTCAGTTCATCGCCGCTGTGAGCTCGGGAGACATCCGTTCCGCCCTCGCGATGGTTCCCTACGGATTGCAGGACATGGCCGACGACGGCCTGGGCCTGCTCGCCGCGCTCGGCATCGAACGCGCTCACGTGGTCGGCGCGTCGATGGGCGGCATGATCGCCCAGACGATGGCCATCACCCAGCCGGAGCGAGTGCTGACACTGACGTCGATGATGTCCTCGACGGGTGAGAGCGAGTACGGCCGGCCCAGCCCCGAGGCCCAGGCGGCGCTGTTCAGCCCGAAGCCGCCGGACCGCGAGGGGTACATCGCCGCGGCGGATCGGGAACTGGTGTGGGCGTCCAAGCGCTACGGCGACCCCGCGGCCGTTCGAAAGCTGGCTGCCGACAGCTACGACCGCGCCTACTACCCTGCCGGGGTGGGACGTCAGCTCGGAGCGATGATCCTCAGCGGCTCACGCGCAGACGCACTCCGGGAACTGCGG
Source organism: Streptomyces sp. HUAS MG56 (assembly GCF_058673395.1). Taxonomy (NCBI): domain Bacteria; kingdom Bacillati; phylum Actinomycetota; class Actinomycetes; order Kitasatosporales; family Streptomycetaceae; genus Streptomyces; species Streptomyces sp. HUAS MG56. Next base: position 578,972 of record NZ_CM178722.1, read on the forward strand.
GTGCCGACCCTGGTGATCCACGGCCTGGACGACACGCTGATCGACGTCAGCGGCGGGCAACGCACCGCCGACCTGGTGCCCGGCGCCAAGCTCCTTCTGGTCCCCGACATGGGGCACGACCGCCCACGCGAGCTCTGGCCCGTACTCATCGATGCCGTGGGAGCCCACACCAGCTGAGCGTGCACGGCGGTGCGGGCAGACCGACCAACACATCCAGCACCGTGCGCAGTTCGAACGGCTCGGCCGGGATGGGATGGGCGGGATCGTACGGCAGCGACGCGACGGGGTCGACCGCGGGGGCCGTGCCCTGCGGGCCGGCCGCAGGGCACGGCGTGGGCAAGGAGCGCGCCGTTGTCGGGCGGCAGGGTGCCGAGGTCGTTGCCGAGCCGCCGCAGTGACGCCGCGAGCAGGTCGATCGAGTGAGCGAACCCGCGGAACCCCAGGTGCCCTCCACAAGGACCTTCCTCGCGCCAAACGGCAGACGACCTCGACTCAGGCAGCCGAGGAATGTTGGGCCACGCACATTTGACTCCACGTCACCCCTGCCAGATGTCGACCACCGATGGGGCCACCGCACCGGCCTGGGCGTGGCCCGCGCGGGCGGCGGCCGGGCGCCGGGTGTCGTCCGCCAGGTTGCGGCCCATCGTGCGTCGCGCAGGGCGGTCCGGTGACAGCAGGAGGACGCGCGTGCCGTCGTCGGACAGTTCCGCGGCCTGCCGCGACGCGCTCGGATGCGGCCCGACCGCCTGCGGGATCGGCACGACCGCCAGCACCCGCCGGTACCCGCGTGCCAGCTGGAGGTTGGCGGTCGAACGGCTGCCGCCGTCCATCCAGCGTCGGCCGGCCACGGTGACGGGCGGCCATACGACGGGTACGGCGCAGCTCGCCGCGACCGCTTCGAGGAGTGTCGTTCCGGAGCGCGAGTCGAACACTTCGAGTTGTCCGGTCCGTGCGTCGACCGCGGTGATGCGCAGCTCGCGCTCGGGCCAGTCGCGGACGTCGCCCAGAAGCGTGCCGACCGTGTCGAAGACGTCCGACTCCGGGCCGGTCCTGGCGTGCAGCGCTGCCCGGCCGAGGCGTTGGACGGATCGGTGGGGATCGCGGGAGCCCAGCGCCGCCCAGAGGAAGCGCGCCGTCTGGCGCGCGGTCACCGGCAGTTGGACCGCGTCCGCTCCCTTCAGCTGACGCTCGTACAGATCCGCGGCCGGGACGCCGGCCAGGAGCCGGGATCCGAAGACGGCACCGGCGGATGTGCCGATCACGACGTCGGCGCTGCGGAGATCGATCCCAGCTTCGGTGAGCCCTGCGAGCACTCCGGCCAGCCAGGCCCCGCCCACCGGTCCGCCGCCGCCGAGTACGAGTGCTGTGTCGGACACGTTTCCCCCCTGCCCCGTGAACGGCATGCCCATGACGCCCGCGAACGGCGCGTCCGCGGGAAGCGAAACGGGGAGTAGTCCCCGGTTGCCGTGTTGACGATAGCATCCGTACCGGGGAATGTTCCCCGGTACGGGGGTCGAGGTGAGGGAGACATGATGGGCGACCGTCCACCGGCAGGACGCCGCGACGCGCTGCGCAACCGGAAGCTGCTGACGGACAAGGCCCGCGAGGTCTTCGCCGAACAGGGCCTGGATGCCCCGCTCGATGACATCGCACGGCGGGCGGGCGTGGGCAACGCCACCCTCTATCGCCACTTTCCGAGCCGTGCCGCGCTCGTCGACGAGGTCTTCCGGGATGCGCTCACCGAGACCACGGCGGCGGGCGAGCGGGCACGAACCGCGGAGGACGCGTGGACGGGACTGACGGAGTACCTATGCGCGGTGTTCACGGGCTTGGCCGCAGACCGCGGCGCCAACGACCTGATGACCACGAACCTGGAAGGCGTCACCTCCCTGGAGGCGATCCACGCCCACAACCGCACCACCGTCGACGGGCTGATCCGGCGCGGTCAGGAGCAGGGCACCATCCGCCCGGACCTCACCACCGAGGACCTGCTCTTCGCGCTGGCAGCCCTGGGCCGGGCTGTTCCCGCGCTCACCACGGTCGCTCCGGATGCCTGGCTCCGCCCGCTCGCCCTCCTCCTCGACGGCCTGCGCGCCCACCCCGCCACGCCCCCTCTGCCGACACCGGCCCTCACGCCCGCCCATCTCGGCACGGTCCTGCTCAATCTGGGCCCGCACAGGCGGCGTTGAGAGGTATTTCAGTTCCCGGGGCTCGCCAGGGCGGAGTCCACGTCCATGCGACCGTGGATGACGAGGTTGGCGTCTTCGGTGAGGCGGGCGAGGAGACCGGTCCTGCAGAAGCCGTCGGCGGTGAAGGCGCGGGCATTCCGGTCGGGGGCCTTGTAGTAGCCGCGCAGGGTGCAGGGGCCGCGGGTCCAGAGCTGTCCGGGGGTGCCCGCCGGTACGTCGCTGCCGTGCGAGTCGGTGATGCGGATCTCGTCCCCGGGCGAGAGAGGGCGACCGTGCGTGTGCCGGACGACCTCGTCGGTGTCGGTGAGGCGGGTGAGCGAGAGCAGTCCCTCAGCCATCTCGAAGACCTGCTGGAGACGGCAGTCGAAGGCCTGCGGGATGCGCGCCGCCAGTTCGGGGTGGGGGCGTGCGCCGCCGATCTGGATGAGGCGCAGGCTGGAGAGGCCCGCGCCGGCCGTCGAGGAGGCGTCCAGCCACAGGTGCGCGTCGGCGGGGACGAGGGTGGTGACGGTGACCTTCTCCGTCTCGATCACACGGAAGGCATCGGCGGGGTCCGGTTCGTCGATCAGTACGACGGTGCCGCCGCCGGCGAGGGTGCCGACGATGCCGGGACAGCCGAAGGTGAGGTTGGACGAGGCCGGGAGGGCCGCGAGGTAGACGTCTTCGGGGCCGAGGCCGATCAGTTCGGCTGCGGCTCGGGTCTGGTACGCGTAGTCGTTGTGGGTGCGCGGGACCAGCTCGGGTGCGGCGGCGCTCCCGCCCGACAGCAGGAAGAACGCGACGTCGTCGGGGTTGTACGTGCGGTCCGGGTCGCGCGGCGCGTCCACGGAGTGGAGGGGGAAGAACAGGCATCCGCTGGGCGCGGTGGCGAAGCCTCCTCGGGTGTCTCCGGGGTCGTGGAGGGTGAAGGCACGGCGCAGACGCGGATGGTCGACGCTGATCTCCGCGGCCATTGCGGCGTGGTCGAAGCCGCGGTGGAGGGTGGGGCCGATGTAGGCAGCGGCTTCGGTGAGGCGCGCGAGACATCCGATCTCGTCGGCGCGGTGCGAGGTGGGCGCGAACACCGGGAGGGCACCGGCCCGCATGAGGGCGTAGACGGTGATGACGAACTCGGGCACATTCGGAAGCTGGACGATGACCCGGTCGCCGGGACGGATGCCCCGGAGCGTGAGCCCGGCGGCCACACGGTCGACGCGGCGGTTCAGTTCGCGGTAGGTGAGGCGACGATCGCCGTGGACGAGGGCGGTGCGCGTGGCGTACGTGCGGGCGTGCTCGGCGAGGAGTTGGGGCAGGGCGGCGCCCTGGTAGTAACCGTGGTCGTAGTAGCGGCCGTTGATCTCGGGCAGGAGCGGGGTGCAGCCGTCCAGCATGGTGCGGACTCCTTCCTGGTGGCGTGGATCGCCGACCGTGCGTACGCGTCCCGCGCCATCCGTGTCCGTCCGCGCCGGCCGATCGTCAGTGTCGTGGATACGATCCCGGGTCGGGCAGTAGAGGATCATCCGAGGAACTGCCTGGTGCGGCGGTGCGGTCGACCAACGGCGGCCCGGAGATCACCGCGTCGGCCCGGCAGTGCGCGCCAGGGTTAAGGTGCCTCTGTGGAGCGGATCCTGGTGGTGGGAGTGACCGGTGCGGGTAAGTCGACGCTCTCCCGGGCCCTGAGCGGTCGTCTGGGCCTGCGGTACCACGAGATGGACGCTCTGTACTTCAACGGCCCCGGCTGGGCGGTGAACAACAGGTTCGCCGAGGAGGTGTCGAGGCTCTCCGCCGAGCCCGGCTGGGTCATCGATTCCCTCGGCCATCCCGAGGTCCGCGACCAGCTGTGGGAGCGGGCCGACACTGTGATCTGGCTGGACTATCCCAGACGTGTCATCATGCCCCGCGTGCTGCGCCGGTCCCTCCGGCGCACCATCACACGCGAGGTTCTCTTCGGCGGCAACAGGGAGACCTGGACCGACTGGCTGACACGGGAGCATCCGGCCTGGTGGGCGTGGTCCCAGCACGCGTCCCGCCACGCCGAGGTCGAACGCCGTGTCCACGACCCCCGCTTCGCCCCTCTCGACACCATCCGCTTCCGCCACCCCGACGAAACCGGTGCGTGGCTGGCATCGCTCTGACCTGACCGGCCGTCTCGGCCCCCAGCCTCATCACAACGCAGGCCCCCTCTCGCCGGTTCAAGCACCAGGGGGCAGGCCAGCGCCTGTCGTGCGCGCCTTCGCCTGACACAGCGGAACGGACACGACCCCTCAACTTCCCTCGCAGAGCCCGTACGCGGCTGGAGGTGCCGCCGCACCGTCATATGTCCAAGGCGTCGACCCTGCCGAGGACAGTCCCGGTGGCCCGTGGCACCGCCGAGCAGGCCCTGCTGGAATGGGGCATCGGACAGCGGCACCACGTCGTGGCCCCGGCCCTGCTGATCCTCAGCCCCCAGCAGCACCCCGCAGCGGCCCCGACGCGGTACGCCGCTTCTCCGGCGCGATCGGCTGGGTCGTCGCCCGCGGCAGCGGGCCGGTCGTCCTCGACCTTGGCGAACTGCGCGGCCGGTCCGCCGAGGGCCGGCTGGCCATCACCGAGGCCGCCCGCCGCCTCGCCGGTTCCGGCCGCGGCCTGGAGCCGGCCGGACTGACCCCACCGCACGTTCGTACCGTCCCGTCCTCCTCGCCATGCCTATGAAATTGCTAACATTGGAAATTAGGAAGGTCGTCACCGCTGAATATGAGCGGCCCGGCCGCTCGGTGCGGGTTCGGCTCTGCCGGTGCCGCACGCGAGGATGGGTCGCATGTTCTTGACGAGTGGGTGGATGCGATGCCGAGTGCACCGGCTGGTGGGGCCGTGCCGTGCTGGACGGGGGGCGGCACGGTGAGTGCGCCGCTGTACCAGCTGAAGGCCGAGTTCTTCAAAACGCTCGGCCACCCGGTCCGCATCCGCGTCCTGGAGTTGCTGAGCGAGCGCGAGCACGCGGTCGCGGAGATGCTGCCCGAGGTGAAGGTCGAGCCCTCGCACCTGTCCCAGCAACTGGCCGTGCTGCGCCGGGCGAACCTGGTGCGCACCCGCAAGGAGGGGTCGAACGTGTACTACTCCCTCGCCAGCCCCCAGGTCGCGGACCTGCTGAGGGTGGCCCGGTCCATCCTGTCCGGCGTGCTGGCGGGACAGGCCGAGCTGCTCGCCGATCTACAGGCCGCCCAGCCGGAACGGAAGGCGCCGTCGTGACGACGGCGCCCTGACCGGCGGCGGTCACTCTCGACGGCACCGTCATCTGGCACACGAAACCGTTCCGGCCCGGTCCAGGACCGTACAGCAAGCGGCAAAGCCTGATGAAAGTAGGCAAAACACCGGAAAAGCGTCGTAACTCCAGCCGCTGGTTGCCTGGTTGGTCACCTGCGGAAGCCGGCATCACCAGCCAGGAGAGGTTCAATGGGCCTGTTGCGCAAGATCCGGAGCACCGGTCGGGTCGCCGAGCCCGCACCGCCACGCCCGCAGGGCGAAGTACCGCCCACGGCACGGCAGTTGCGGGGTTCGGTGCAGGTGCGCTGTGTGGACGCGGGTTCCTGCAACGGCTGCGAGATCGAGATCGCCGCCGCGTTCAACCCGGTGTACGACGCTGAGCGGTACGGGGCGCGGCTGGTGGCCTCGCCCCGGCACGCGGACGTGGCGCTGGTGACCGGCCCGGTAACCCGGAACATGGCCGAGCCGCTGCGCCGTACGGTCGCCGCGATGGGCGAGCCCCGGCTGGTCGTCGCGGTCGGGGACTGCGCGATCGACTGCGGGGAGTTCGCGGGCGGGTACGGCGTCGAGGGCGCGGTCGGCGATGTCGTGCCGGTGGATCTGGCGGTGCCGGGGTGCCCGCCCGAGCCGGAGGCGATCGTCGCGGCGCTCAGGAGGGTGACCGGCCGGTGAGCGCGATCCCGGCCGCCCTCGCGACGGCCGTCGGGCTTGGCGGTGCGGGTGCGGCGGCCGGGCTGGTTCTGCCGTATCGGGCACGGGTTCCCGTCGTCGGGGTGCTGACGGCCGCCGTGGGAGTGGCGGGCGCGGTGGCGGGTGCGGCCGCACTGGGCGGAAGCCGGTGGTCGGACACGTTCCCCGCACTGGTGCCGCTGGCCGGGGCGCACATGGCGGTGGATGCGCTGGCGGGCTGGTTCATGGCGGTGGCGGGGGCCGTCGTGGCCGCGGTCGCGGCGTACGGCATCGGGTACGCGGCCGGGCACGGCGCGCACGGGCTCGGCTCGCGGACGGCGCAGGCGGTGCTGCCGCTGTTCGCGCTCAGCCTGGTTCTCGTACCGGTGGCGGCTTCGGTGTCCACGTTCCTGCTGCTGTGGGAGTTGATGGCGCTCGGGTCGCTGGCACTGGTACTGGCCGAGCATCGGGAACGGGGCTCGGTACGGCAGGCCGGTGTCTGGTACGCGGTGATGACACACCTCGGGCTGGTGCTGCTGCTGGCCGGGTTGGCGCTGTTCGCCGCGCAGGCCGGTGGAGAGACCTTCGCCGCGCTGCGGGCGGGCGCGCACCACATGTCGCCGGCCGTGCGCGGGCTCGTCTTCGTCCTCGTGGCGCTGGCGTTCTCCTCGAAGGCGGGCGCGGCACCGCTGCACGCCTGGCTGCCGCGGGCGCACCCCGAAGCCCCCAGCCCCGTCTCGGCGTTGATGAGCGCCGCGATGGTCAACGTCGGCGTGTACGGCCTGGTCCGCACCGGGCTCGATCTGCTCGGCGGCGGTCCGGCGTGGTGGTGGCTGGGGCTGTTGGCGGTGGGCGGAATCAGTGCCGTGTACGGCATCCTCCAGGCGGCGATGGCCTCCGATCTGAAGCGGCTGCTGGCGTACTCGACCAGCGAGAACATGGGCCTGGTCCTGATCGGGCTCGGGGCGTCCGGGCTGTTCGCCCACTACGGCGACAAGCCGCTGGCCGCGCTGGCCCTGGCGGCGGCGCTGCTGCACGTCGTCAACCACTCGGCGTTCAAGGCCCTGTTGTTCTGCGCGGCCGGGTCGGTCCTGCGCGCCACAGGCTTGCGTGATCTGGACCGCCTCGGCGGGCTGCGGGCCCGGATGCCCGCCACGGCCGGGTTCTTCGCGCTGGCCGCGCTCGGCGCGGTGGCACTGCCGCCGGGCAACGGTTTCATCAGCGAGTGGCTGCTGCTGCAGTCCCTCATCCACGGACTGAAGGTGCCAGGTGTCGCGGTCGCCGTCGTGCTGCCCCTGTCGGTGGCGCTGATCGCGTTGTCGGCCGGGATCGCGGCGGCCGTGTTCGTGAAGGCGCTCGGGGTCGGTTTCTTCGCCCGGCCGCGCGATGAGCGGGCCGCCGCCGCGCGGGAGGCGCCACCGCTGATGCTCGCCGGGATGGGCCTGCTCGCCGCGGGGATCGTGGCGCTCGCAGTGGTGCCGGGTCTGCTGGGCGCGCGTCTCGACCGGGCCGTGGGCGCGGTCGGGCTGCCGGGCAGCGGGGCACTGACGGGCGGCGGGCTGAAGGTGCGGCTGACGGACATCTCCGCGTCGCTGTCGCCGCTGTGGGTGGTGGCCGCTCTCACCGCCGCGATGCTGCTCGCGGTCGGGCTGCCACGGCTCTACCGTCGCCGTCGGCGCCGGGCGAACGCCCGGCTGTGGGACTGCGGGGGCGGTGCGCCGACGCCGCGCATGGCGTACACGGCGACCTCGTTCGCCGAGCCGCTGCAACGCGTCTTCGACGACGTGCTCGCCCCGGAGCAGGACGTGGACGTCACCCCGGTGCGGGAGTCGGCGTACCTGGTGGAACGGGTCCGCTTCCAGAACCGGGTGCCCGACCGGATCGAGCACCGGCTGTACGAGCCGGTGCTGGGCGCGCTCGCCAGGACGGGTCAGGCGGCCCGCAGGCTGGCGGGCGGCAGCGTGCACCTGTATCTCGGCTACGGCTTCGCCGGGCTGGTCGTCCTGTTGTCGGCACTCGCGGTGGGCTGGTGATGAACGCAATCGGGTACGTGGCCGTCGTCGGCCAGGTCGTGGTCGTGGCGGTGGGGGCACCGCTGCTGACCGGGTGGATGCGGCAGGTGCGGGCCCGGCTGGAGGGCCGGGCCGGGGCCGGGGTGCTCCAGCCCTGGCGGGATGCGCGCAAACTGCTGCGCAAGGAGCCCATCACTCCGGTGGGCACCGGACCCGCGTTCCGGGCCGCCCCCGCCCTGCTGGTCGCCACCACCGTCGTGGCCGCCGCGCTGGTGCCGTTGCTGTCCACCGACACCCCGGTCAGCGGGCACGCGGACCTGATCGTGGTGGTGGCGCTGGTCTCGCTCGGCACGCTCAGCCTCGCTCTGGCCGGGCTGGACACGGGCACCGCGTTCGGCGGGATGGGCGCCTCGCGGGAGATGACGGTCGCCTCCCTGGTCGAGCCGACCCTGCTGCTGTCGGTGTTCGCGCTGTCGATACCGGCCGGGACGACCAACGTTCCCGCGATCGTCTCCGGCGCCATCCACCAGCCGGCCCGACTGGCCTCACCGGCCGGGCTGCTGGCTGTCGCCGCCCTCGCCGTCGCCGTACTCGCGGAGACCGGCCGGATCCCGGTCGACAACCCCTCCACCCACCTCGAACTGACCATGATCCACGAGGCGATGGTGCTGGAGTACGCAGGACCCGATCTCGCGCTGGTCGAACTCGGCGCGCAGATGCGGCTGACGCTGCTGCTCGGGCTGCTGTCCTCGCTGTTCGTGCCGTGGGGCATCGCCACCGGCCCCTCCTGGGCCGCCCTGTTCGTGGCGCTGGCGCTGTTCGCGGTGAAGGTGGCGGTGCTCGGGGCCGTGCTGGCGTCGGCCGAGGTGATCTGGGCCAAGATCCGCCTGTTCCGCGTGCCCGAACTGCTCGCCGGTTCCTTCCTGCTGGCGCTGCTCGCGGTGACCGCCTCGTACTTCCTGAACGGAGCCGCATGAGCACCGGCCTGTACACCCAGCTCCTCGATCTGGCGTGCGGCGCCTTCCTGCTGGCGGCCGTACTCGTGCTGTGGCGCCGTGAACTCGCCGCGATCGTCCGCGTGTTCGCCCTTCAGGGCGTCGCCCTGGCCGCGATCGGCCTGCTGCTCGGCGCGCACGAGGAACGGTGGGACCTGACCGCCGTGGGCCTCGCTGTCGGGGTGCTGCGGGCGGGCGTACTGCCGTATCTGATCCGGCGCGCGCTGGCCGCACTGGCCGCCGACCGCGGGAGCGAGGAGGTCCGCGAGACCCAGCCGCTGGTCAACATCGCCGCCTCCCTGCTCACCGCGGCCCTGCTGACCCTGCTCGCCTACGCCGTGGCCCGGCCCCTGACCGACCTGAACCCGACGCCGGCCACCCGCGCCCTGCCGGTCGGCCTCGCCGTCGTCCTGATCGGCTTCTTCGTCCTGGTCACCCGCAGACGCGCACTCGCCCAGGTGGTCGGCTTCCTGCTGCTGGACAACGGCATCACCGCCACCGCCTTCCTGGCCACCTCCGGCGTCCCCCTGATCGTCGAACTCGGGGTCTCCTTCGACGTACTGCTCGCGGTGCTGGTGCTGCAGATCCTCACCACCCGGATGCGGGAGGCGTTCGGCACGACCGACATCGACGACCTGCGGGAGCTGCACGACTGATGCCGTATCAATCAGGAGGGGCCGCGCTGCTGTTGGCCGCTCCGGTCGCCGCGCCGCTGGTGGTCGCCGCCGCGTACGCGCTGACCGGGACACAAGCACCTCACGCGCCGGTGGGCGCGCCCGAACAGCCCGTGGCGATCGCGGAGACGGCTCTCCGGCCGGCCGGGGAACCCGAGTCCGGGCCGGTCCCTCGGCGGTATCCGGCGGACTGGGCCGCACTCGCCTCGCCCGTGGCGATCCTGCTGTGCGGGAGCCTGCTGGCGGCGGGAGTCCTCGACAAGGGGCCGCGAACCGCCTACTCCGGGCTGCTGCGGGCCGACGCCCTGACCGCCTGGATGCTGCTCGTCGTCGGGGCCGTCGCCCTCATCGCGTGCGGAACGGCGCCGGCGTATCTGGCGGGCGAGCGGGCGGCCGGACGGGCGAGTGAGCGCACGGTCTGGCGCTACCACGTGCTCGTGCAGGCGTTCCTGGCGGCGATGTGCCTGGCCGTGGTGACCGCCAACCTCGGCGTGCTGTGGGTCGCCATCGAGGCCACCACCATCGTCACCGCGTTCCTCGTCGGCCACCGCCGCACCCGCACCTCGGTGGAGGCGGCCTGGAAGTACGTGGTGATCTGCTCGGCCGGGATCGCGCTCGCCTTCCTCGGTACCGTGCTGATCTACTACGCGGCCCGGCAGGCCGGCATCGCCGAGGCATGGGCACTGGACTGGCCCACCCTCGTGGCCCGTGCCGACCGGCTCGACCCGGCGGTCACCCGGCTCGGCATCACGCTCGTCGTCCTCGGCTTCGGCGCCAAGGCCGGTCTGATCCCCCTGCACGCCTGGCTGCCCGACGCCCACAGCCAGGCACCCGCGCCGGTCTCCGCGCTGATGTCCGGGGTGCTGCTGTCGGTCGCCTTCGCCGCGATCCTGCGGTACCGGGTCATCGCCGACGCGGCCTTGGGCACGGACTTCACGCGTGTCCTGCTCGCCGGGATCGCCCTGCTCACCCTCGCCCTCGCCGCCGGTCTGCTGCTGGCCCAGCGTGACTACAAGCGGATGCTCGCCTACTCCAGCATGGAACACATGAGCCTGATCGCCCTCGGCGCGGCGATCGGCGGCCCGCTGGCCCTGGCGGCCGTGCTGCTGCACATCGCCGGGCACGGGCTGGCCAAGTCGGCGGCCTTCTGCGCCTCCGGCCGCATCCTCCAGCTGACCGGCACCACCAGGATCGGCCGGGTCCGCGGGCTGCTCGCCCAGGCGCCGTCCCTGGGCGGGGTGTTCGGGTTCGCAGTGGTGGCGCTGATGGCCTTCCCGCCGTTCAGCCTGTTCGCCTCCGAACTCGGCATCGCCCGGGCCGGTTTCGCCGCCGGGTCCGGGCTGGCCTGGGTGACGGCGGCGGCCCTGCTCCTGGTGCTGACCGCCTTCGCCGCACTCGCCGCCCGTTGCGCCCGGATGCTGCTCGGCCCCGCGACGGCTCCCCCCGCCGGCTCGGGCGGGCCGGGCGTGTGGCCGCTGGTCCTGGGTCTGGTGGCCTGCGCCGCGCTGGGCACCGCCACCGGCCCGCTCACCGACCTGCTGCACGCCGCCGCCCAGGCGATCGGAGGCCACTGACCCGATGCGCACCACGCACGAGATCAGCCTCGTCGAACTGCCCCGAAGGGCCGAGGAGTTGCTGACCGGCGGGCACCGCCTCGCCCTGGTCGCCGCCCATCACGACGAACGCGGCATCCGGGTGGTGTACGTGTTCGCGGCGGGGCCGCCCGACACCCGCACCGAACTGCACGTCCGCCTCGACCCCGACCGTCCCGCACTGCCGACGCTGGCCCATCTCTCCTTCCCGGCGGGCCGGTTCGAACGTGAGATGCGCGACCTGTTCGGCATCGTCCCGCAGCACCACCCGCTGCCCCATCGCCTGGTACGGCACTTCCACTGGCCCCGCGGCTGGTATCCGATGCACCCCGACGCCGGACCGCCGCCGCCCTTCGGCGAACAGGAGGGCCTCTACCCCTTCCTTGAGGTCGAGGGCGACGGCGTCTACGAGATCCCCGTCGGACCGGTGCACGCCGGGCTCATCGAGCCGGGCCACTTCCGCTTCTCCGTCGTCGGCGAGACCATCCTGCGGCTCAAGGCCCGCCTGTGGTTCGTTCACAAGGGCATCGAGAAGCTCTTCCAGGGCCGCACGATCGCCGCCGGTCTGCCGCTGGCCGAACGCGTCAGCGGCGACACCGCGGTCGGCCACGCCCTGGCCTACTGCCTGGCCGTCGAGGAGGCCACGGGCACCGTAGTACCCGCCGAGGCCCAGCGGGCCCGCGCGATGCTGCTGGAGCTGGAGCGGATCCACAACCACGTCGCCGATCTCGGGATGCTCTGCAACGACGTCGGCCACGGCATCCTCAACGCCCATGCCCAGCGTGTCCGCGAACAGCTCCTGCGCCTGAACCGGCGGACCACCGGCCACCGGCTGCTGCGCGGCGGCGTCGTGCCCGGCGGAGCCGTCCTCCAGTCCGTGCCCGACCCGCGGGCCCTGCGGACGATCGGCGAGGACATCCGCGAGATCACCGACCTCGCCCTCGGCCACTCGACGGTGCGCGACCGCTTCACCGGCACCGCCGTCCTGAAGACCCGGGCAGCCCGGGAGATCGGCTGCCTCGGCTACGTCGCCCGCGCCAGCGGCCTCGCCCACGACGCCCGCGCCGCGCACCCCTTCACCGACTACGGCGCACGCCTGGACGTCCCCGTCCACACCGACGGCGACGTCCTGGCCCGCTTCCTCGTGCGCGCCGAGGAGATCGACACGTCCCTCGCCCTGGTCCGGCACCTGGCCGACGGCCTCACCGCCGCGCGCACCGTCGTGGGGCTCTCCCCCGCGCCCGGTGACCGGGCCGGTGACGGTGTGGGGCTGGTGGAGGGCTGGCGCGGCACCATCGCCACGCGCGTCGAACTCGCGGCCGACGGCACTCTGACCCGGGTCAAACCGGTCGACCCGTCCTTCTTCAACTGGCCCGCCCTGCCCGTCGCGCTGGCCGACACGATCGTCCCCGACTTCCCACTGACGAACAAGAGCTTCAACCTCTCCTACGCGGGCAACGACCTCTGAAGAGGACCTGCCTTCGGCGGCGGTCCACGCGTCGGGGGTGTCCAGGAGGCGGATGCCGAACTTGGCGGCGCCGCCGGGCTGGGGGTGGATGGACAGGGTACGGCGTGCGGCTCTTCAGCGCCCAGGGCACGGAGAAGGCGTACTCGACCAGGTGGTGGTCGCAGTAGGGCACACGCGCCTCCAGCCCCTGCACGATGCTCAACCGGTCCTTGCCGTAGAGGAGTTGGCGCAGCCAGCGGGTCAGCGACAGGTGCTGCAGCTCGCGCTGACGGTGCTCGGCGGGCGTCTCGCCGTCGGCATGCGGTACGGCGGCCAGGGCGCTCGCGTACGTGTCGTCGCGGAACTCACCGATGCGCAGGTCGAGTTCGGGGTTGAGCGGCATGGCGACTCGTCGCCGGTGACCACGCCCACCGGCAGCTCCTGTGTGTCCATGGCCGTACGGCAGACGATGTCGACCACGACCAGGAGCACCGCCCCGAAGAGGGCCGAGACCGGCGCGGGCACCATCGACAGCACGAGCACCGGCACAGCCAGCAGCGCGGTGACGAGAAGCCGGTTCTCCTCCCGGCGGGCGTCCACGTCCTCGTCGTCCCCGTCGCCCTCGTGGCCCTTCTCGCCCCCGTGCTCCTCGGGCGGTTGCGGCAGGGCGGCCGTGTACCCGGCCTTCTCCACCGCCACGACGAGTTCCTCGGGCGCGATCTGAGGCGGATGGCGCACCCGGCCCGCCCGGTGGCCAGATTGACGGTCGCCGTGACCCCGTCCAGCCTGCCAAGTGTCTTCTCGACCCGCCGCACACATGCCGCGCAGGTCATACCGCCGACGGTCAGATCCGTTGTCATCAGGGTGACCACGGCTTCCGCACCACCGCACCAGCGCCGGAGAAAGAGGGGGAAGAAGATTGCCTCGACTCGTGCATCAACCGCGTCTCCGGATCACGTCGTACGGCGTCGGCCGGATCGAGCCGTACCGCTTCATGTGTCGGACCGGCCGACAACCGAGTTCCGGAGAGGAGAGGTGGCGCAGGTCACGCGGGGAGCGGTCAGACCCGTACGTCCCGCGCAGCGCACCGCAGGCGAAGGGGAGAAACCCCGCCGGCCGACCGTGGGCGTCCGGACCGTGCGGTCCGGGCGCCCCTTACGGTTTCCGCGTCACCGCGGACCGGCCGTCAGTAGCGAATGACCGGCGGCCGTTGGGCGGGCGTGTGCGGCGCACGGACGGTGCCGCTCGGCGTCATGGAGAAGGAGCCGCCGGACAGCGGTCCCGGTGCATAGCCGCCGCTGGTGAAGGCCTGGGGATTCGTCGCGTCGAACGACTTGCCGTCCACCGTCACACCCGAGAAGTCCAGCTTGCCGAAGGACGGATAGCTCTGGGTGGGGGATTCGATGACCGCTTCGGCGCTGGCGTTGCCGGCGCCGAGGTTCTTGGTGACGTGTTCGGTCCAGCCCTTGGTGTTGTCGGTGAGGGTCAGCGTGTAGCTGCCGCCGCCTTTGGAGACCACTGAGGCGGTGATGCTGTCGCCTTCGGAGACCGGGTTGTTCCAGTACACCGGGGCGGCAGGGTACATCTCGTACCAGGCGGAGAGAACCGGCGACCCGCTGGAGCAGTCGGTCTGTACGCCGGTCTGCTCCACCGTCTGCGAACCGTAGCCGTCCAGGCCGACCCAGGGGGCGAACAGGTCGTTGGTGCTGTTGCACGTGACGTGCGGTTCGGTCCAGGAGCCGCTGATGGTGCCGAAGCTGCCGGTGGCGACGTATCCGCCCCAGTTGCTGTCCTGGAATCCTCCGTCGAGCGGGCCGAAACCCGTACCGGTGGCGGCCGCTGACGTTCCGGCACATGCCGGGACGAGAGCGACGGCGGCGAGGAGCAGCCCCGCGGCTGCCGCTCGGCCGGTGAAACGACTGCGTCTGGTTTCTGTGTACGTGCCCATGTAACCGGTCTCCTGTGGGGGATGGAGTCGATGATCGGGGGCCTGTCAGACCGGGGTTCATCGTGGGTGTGGCCTGCGTGAACCCTCAAGAGCCAGGCGCCAACCGGAACCCGCCATGGCGAGAACATGACACAATGACCGGGTGGCGAGTACCGCTCGTCGAGCCTCGCCACCCGGAGCCGAAGGGCGGTCAGGGTGTTCCCAGCCGGTTTCCACACTGCGTCAGGCGGAGCCCAGCCGCCGGCGCCCATGCGCGCGGCTTCGGGTGGTCTGCTCGAAGGCCTCGGCATTCCTGAAGCGGAACAGAACACCTATCTTCGTGTCCTCGCATCTGCGCACTGTACGACAGCCGATCTCGCCACCGAGTCAGGCATCACGGCGGACCGCGCCGAACGGCTGCTGACCGCGCTCGCCCGACAGGGCCTGGTCACCCGGCACGACGGCGTCCCGGTCCGCTGGTCGGCCACGGCGCCCGACGTCGCCGTCGAGGCACTGCTGCTGCGCCGGGAGGAGGAACTGCTGCGCACCCGCGGCCGGGTGGGCGAGCTGATGCGGACCTACCGGAGGGCCCAGCCACCGCAGAGTGCCGATCTGGTGGAGGTGGTCACCGGACAGGCAGCCATCGCCGAGCGCTGGCGGCAGATGCAGGACGGTGCACGCCGTCATCTCCTGCTGTTCGACAAACCCCCGCACATCTCCCCCACCGACACCGAACTGGAGCGCTCCCTGCTGGCCCGTAGAGTGCGGATCCGCGCGGTGTACGAGGCCGGCTCGGTCAGCGCCCCCGGCCGACTGGCCGAGATCCGTGAGGTGGTGGGGGCCGGGGAGGAGGCGCGGATACTGCCCGAACTCCCCTGCAAGCTGGCCATGGTGGACGACCGCTGGGCGATGCTGCCGGTGGCCACCGGCTCCGAGTTGCAGGCCGCGGTGCTGGTCCGCGCCTCGTCCCTGCTGGACGCGCTGACCGGGATGTTCGAGGCGTACTGGCATCGGGCGGTACGGGTGCCGGACGCCGGCGGCCCGGCGCTCCGCGCGGGGAACCGCCGGGGGGAACTGCTGACGCTGCTGTCGGCAGGGTTCACCGACGACAGCATCGCCCGCCAGTTGGGCGTTTCACCGCGCACCGTCCAGCGGTGGGTGCACGAGGTGATGGACGACCTCGGGGCGCGGACCCGCTTCCAGGCGGGCATCCAGGCGGCCCGGGCCGGACTGCTCTAGTACGCCACGGGACGACCGCCACCACCACAGCCGCAGCCGTGAACATGACGCCCGGCCCGCCGCTACGGGGGAGAGCGACGGGCCGGACACTTCACGATGCCAGACTCCCCCGCTCCCGCGACAGAAGCGAAATGGCCAGGCGAACGCTGTCACAGTCGGCGAGCACGACCGGCCTCCCGCTCCACGCCCGTCACGGCTTCAGGCGAGGCCGGACGGTCTGCGTGGCGGTGGGACGGCACGGAGCAGCTCCCACAGGGGGCGTGAGCCGGATGCCCACACCCCTAAGGCGTGGCGGTCGACGACGTGCAGCCGCTGCTGTTCGGCGAAGGCCACGGCGGGCGCGGTGACGCGGCCGTTCGTGACGATCACCGCGATGTCGGCGCCGTGGACCTGGCGGGCGGTGCCGTTGAGGACCTGGAGGTCCGGTGTGCCGACCGCGGAGCCGGCCAGGCCGTTGCGCCGGTGTTTGCACTGGATCACCCAGCGCCGCCCGTAGGGGTCGGTGGCCTTCACGTCGGCGCCGAGGTCCCCGCCGCCGCCGACGCGGAGCGCGTCCTGGCAGCCGTCACGGCGCATCAGGTCCCGCACCGCGTCCTCGAACCGGGTGTGATGCAGGGCGTCCAACTCGGGCAGCGCGTACCGCAGGCCCTGCGCACGCACCGCTTCCCAGCGCGCGCCCTGCTGCCGTTGGTAGAACCAGCCCCCACCGACCAGCGCCGCGAGCACGGCGACGACGGCCAGGATCCACCAGTGCGCCAGCAGCCAGTTCACGACGGCCACCACCAGCGTGATGCCCAGGACCGCGGCCACGAGGAGACCGATCAGCCGGTCGTCCGCACGTTGGCGCCGACTTCTGGCAGGTCTTCGGGTACGCCGCCGCGTCTGCGGGCGCCCCTTACGGGTCCGGGGGCTCACCGGCCGACCCCTCTGACGCCGCTCGCCGGCTGCGTCAGAACGTCGAGGACGCTCCGGCCCGCCGGAGTGGGACGCCGTAACCAGAAGAAGACGACGACCGTGAGCAGCCCTGCCACGTCCATGGTCAGCAACCGTCCATACCTCCCCCGATGACCGGCCATCACCCCACAGGGAACGCGCTGCCGCCACCCCGGCCTTCATGTGTAGCGGCGCCTCGGCGATACGGGAGGCTGGTTGCCGACGAATGGCACAAACCCATCGGACCTGGCCGAATACCGCACCGCAGGTCAGCCGCCGACGCAGCGCACCGCGTCATGCCTGTTCGGGCACCTCATACTGCCCGCCCGGACCTGGCGTCGGCCGGTCCCACCGGTTATCCAGGAGAAGTTGACCATTCCGCCCGGCAGGAGAGGCCCCGTTGCACGATCGCGAGAACGCCAGAGCTGTCGGGACCGACACCGGCCGTGGCCCTGTCCGTAAGCCCGCACCCGCACCTCTCTCGCCACAAACCAGCCTGCTCGGTCTCCAGGGCACGGTCGGGAACGCCACCGTCCTCCAGATGCTCCGCCGGGCCGACCAGAATGTGCCCGCGGTGCAGCGGTCCGCCGTGCACGACGTCCTGCGCACGCCCGGGCGCCCCCTGGACGATGCCACCCGCACCGACATGGAAGCCCGGTTCGGCACCGACTTCTCCGACGTCCGTGTCCACACGGACGCGGCCGCCAAGGCGTCCGCCGCCGAGGTCGGCGCCCGCGCGTACACCAGCGGCCACCACGTGGTCATCGGCGACGGCGGCGCGGACCGGCACACGCTCGCCCACGAACTCACCCACGTCGTCCAGCAGCGCCGAGGTCCCGTCGCCGGCACCGACAACGGGGCCGGCCTGAAGGTCTCCGATCCCTCCGACCGATACGAACGCGAGGCGGAAACCAACGCCAGGCGCGTGCTGAGCACCGCCCCCGTACAGCGCTCGTCCGACGAGGCGGGGGCGCGCCGGCGGACGGGCGGACGCGACGTGGTCCAACGGATGCCGACGTCACCGGCAAGCGCGCAGACACAGGACGAGCAGGTGCAGCAGCTCGGCTTTCTGGTGGCGTTCTACGTCCCTGTGGAGGCGTTCGGCGAGAACGGGGAAGCACCTGCCATGCCGACGCAGGCGTGGCTGACCCGGCAGTCCCCGGACGACGTGGATCTGCTGCGGGTCGAGAGTTCGTTCGCGCCGCCACGCCAGTCCTCGGGGCGCAGGGGCAACGCGGTACAGACCCAGTGGTCCGCCGCCTACCAGTCGTCGTTCTTCGTCTACACGATCGAACTCGTCAACGACCCCGGCGGTCTTGTGAGCCGGACCCTGATAGACACCGACGCCCCGTTCACCATTACGCGCAGGATTCCACGCGGTTCGGGCGGGCGGTCCAGTGGGCGCACGTACGCTTTCGGAGACAGGTGGGGCGTCGATCCGTCCTCCGGGCTGAGCAAGGAGACGGCCGCGCAGCTCTACGGGCTGGATCCCGACGGTTACGTGGAGCAGGGCGACGCCGCTCGACAAGGCCTTGCCCAGCTCCCGTCCGACACCACCCAGGCTGTCACCTTCTACGTTCCCGCCGGACGCAACGACCCGAAGTTCCTCAACAACGACCGGCGCTTCATGTCCACGCAGGGATTCGACGCTCTGGGCAACGCCACGAGGTGGGCCACCGCGCTGTCCGCCCGGCCGCAGGTGGACCGCCGTGACGGCCAGCGCAGCACTGCCGCCGCCATGGGCAACACCCAGGCGCATGCGTGGATGGGCCCTGGAAACGGGGGAAGCGTGGGGCAGCTCGCCAAGTACGAGTGGTGCCATCTGGTGGGTGACGGTGACGGCGGCCCGAGCGCGCCGGAAAACCTCGTCATCGGTACCAACGCCGTGAACACGGAACAGTTGGCGATGGAGACCGGCCTGAGGGATCTCGTTCCCCAGGTCCGAGCCCGCGGCTTCGACATCCGGCTCCAGGTCATCGCCTCCTTGCAGGAGGCTCCGATGGAGTCCGAACACTCCCCCTCCGACTTCGGTCTGCCCGACCTGCTGCAGGCCGACTGGATCAGTTACGACATCTCCCTGGTCCCTCTTGGACAGGTGAACGGCCGACAGCGCGCCGTCCACCGCCAGATCATGGACGCGACGCGCGGCACCATCACCGAGTCCGAGTTCGTCGTCCTCCAGGCAACCGTGAAGCGAGCGATCCGGGCCGCGCTGGACGACTGACGGGGCGGATAGATTGTCGGCGACGGCACCCGGCGGCGGGCAGACGCGTCAGGGGCCCACGGACCGAGAGGGAGCGCCCAGCGTGCACCAGGACGTAACCCGGTCTCTTCCCGCGCCCGGCGGCGCCCTCGTGCCACGCCTGGTCCCGGTGCGCCCACGGGCTGCGGTGCTCCTGCTGCACGGCGGGAGCGAGACCAGCCTTCGTCCCTCGCGCCGCTGGCACCCCGCGGCACTGCGCATGACGCCCTTCCAGCGGGCCATCGCGCTCGCACGGCCGCACGACGACATGCTGATCGCCCAGGTGCGCTACCGCGTACGCGGCTGGAACGGCAGCCGCGCCGATCCGGTGGCGGACGCCGACGAGGCGTTGCGCCAACTCGCCGCGCTGGCCGGCCCGGTGCCGACCGTCCTCGTCGGACACTCCATGGGGGCGAGGGCCGCGCTGCACGCCGCCGGCCATCCTCAGGTGTGTGCGGTGCTCGGCCTGGCGCCCTGGTGGCCGAGGGGAGAGCCGGTGCGCCAGCTGACCGGCCGTCGTGTGGTCGCCCTGCACGGCGATCGGGACCGGGTCACCTCCCCCGGTGACTCGGCCGACTATGTGCGCCGGGCCCGGGAGACGGCGGCCGGAGCGGCGATGGCCGTCGTCCGGCACGGTGACCACGCGATGCTCCGCCGCCACCGGTTCTGGCACCGCACCGCTGCGAGCGTCGTCGCGCACCTCGTCGACCCCGACCGCTGTCCGGACCCCCTGCCCGTGGAGTGCTACGGGACGGGGCCCGGTCCGCTGCTGTGACCGGTGTACCCGCGTTGCCGGCGGGGAGGACGCCTAGGAGGCCGCGGTCTTGGCTGCGCTCCTGTCGGCGCGCAGACGCGTGGCCAACTCGGTGACCGCGGCGTAGAGCGGCTCCCGCTGATCCACTCCCCATCGGTGAAGGTAGACGAGAAGCTGGGTGACGACGGTGTCGTATTCCACGACAACGGAGCTGTTGGGGGCGGTCAGTCGCTCGATGTGCATCAGCCGTTCGTGGGTGGCGTCATCGATCTTGCCGCTCGACTTGAAGAGCGTCGCGTAACGGCCGACCCCCTTCATCGGCTCGACGGCATACTGCAACTTGGCCGCGAAGAGGTCCTTCTGCTCGGCGGTCAGCGCCTGGCTCTGATTCAGCAGTGCTTTCAGGCTGTCGATCTGGGCTGTCCGGTCCCTGGCCAGATTCCGGATCTCGTCATCGCTCAGCCCCTGCCTCAGGAGCAGCAGGATCTCACTGTTGCCGTAGGTCTCGCCGGCGTCCACGTGGGTGAGTTCATGGGCGAGCGAGCCGAGGCGCTCCGTCGCGCCTGCCGACTGGGACAGCGCGTGCTTCATGGTGTACTTCTCGGCAGTTCCATCGGGAGAGAGCGAAGTCCCCGGCATTCCGGTCGTGAACTTGACGATGCCGCTGTGCGCGAGCAGGTCACCGAGGACGTCCCGGGTGATCTGCGGAGCGGCGGCGTCCGACCGGATCTGGCCCAGCAGCCGCAGATCGTCCTCGACGAGGCGGCGCCGATCGTCCTCCGACAGGCCGTTGACGACCCCGTTCAGCCAGTTCGCGAGGTTGGTGTTGGCGGCGGAGAGGTCGCTGTCGACGGGGGCGTTGGTGACCTGGATCTGATGCAGGATCGTCTCCTGCGCGGCCAGCAGACCGCGCGCCTTCGCCAGTTGGTCGGCTTCCCGGTCGACGTCGTCCAGTTGCTGGTAGATCTCCGCGTGAGCCGCTACCTGCCGCAGGATCTCCTCGATGACGGCCGGCAGCCGGATCCGGTTGGATTCCGCGTGGCTTTCGGCGACCAGGGCGTCGACCGCCTGTTGGTGCCTTCCCGACTTGGACTGGTCACGGTATTCCTCAGCGGCGCCCCTGAGCGCATCCAGTTGCCGGCGCCTGGCCATGTAGCTGTTCACCGGCAGCTGGTGATAGGCGGCGAGAGCGTCTTCGACCCGTACGATCGAGGAGCCGCGCTTCTCCAGGAGACCGACAGCGGTCCTCCGCCGGAATTCGACGACCGAGATCAGGCGTGCGACAGGCAGAGCGGCCCCGGCGTGGGGGGCCGAGGCGGGTGCGGCAGGGGTGCCGGCCATGACGTCGGCCGCCACTCTTTCCGCCTCGCGCTCGAAGCGGTCCGAGGGATCACTGATGGCCAGCCCGCCACCGGTGTCCGTGCCGGCGACCGGGCCGCGGCGCTGCTGGACGACGTGCGTCAACTCGTGGGCGAGCACCTCGCGGCCCGAGTCGGACGCCGTGTCGTACCGGCCTCGCTGGAAGACGATGTGGGAGCCGGAGGTGTAGGCCTGCGCGGCGACCGACGTGGCGGACTCGTGTGCCGCGCGGTCGGTGTGCACGCGGACGTCGGAGAAGTCCGCGCCGAGCGCGGATTCCATGTCGGCACGTACCGCGTCGCCCAGGGGACGTCCGGGAGAGCGCAGTACCTCGTGGACCGAGGCGGACTGGCCTTCGGCCGCGTCGGCGTGCTCTGCCCTGGCCCGGCTGAGTGCCTCGCCGACCGCGGCGTTGCCGATCAGCTGCTGCAAGGCGATCACGGCGTCCGGTCGCAGCGGTTCCGGCCGCGGCGTGTCCGCACGCTCCGGGCGTCGCGGCTCCCTCGACCGCTCCGTGGCGGTCTTGCCCGTGTTCCCGGCCGCGGTGGCATCCTCGGGTTGCTTCTTGTGTCCGCGCACGCCTCTCCTCACCGCACCGAGACTTACCGTTCCGGTGTAGGGCGAGGACGGTCCCGACCGTCAGGTCGAAACGGGCAATGTGCGGGCAGAGTCGATGCCTGGCGGGTTCCGGCTGCGGCAGCTTCGAGCCTTCGGGCACTGAAGTGCGCCTGCTCGGGCCGGCCCTGGCCCCGCGGCGTCCGTGTTCCCGCGCGCACCGCGTCGGTCCTGTGTGGTGGCGGTGCGCCGTCGGTGGTCGTCCGACTCCGGGGTCAGTAGGCGGAGTTGACGTTGTCGATGGAGCCGTAGCGGTGGGCGGCGTAGTTGGCGGCCGCGGTGATGTTGGCGACCGGGTCCGTGACACTCTGGGCGGTGCCGGAGACGTGGTAGGCGTTGAAGGTGGGGTCGATGACCTGGAGCAGGCCCTTGGAGGGGGTGCCCTTCTGCGCGTTCACGTCCCAGTTGTTCTGGGCGGCGGGGTTGCCGCCGGACTCGCGCATGATGTTGCGCTTGAGGCCGTCGTAGCTGCCCGGGATGCCCTTGGCCTTCATGATGCCGAGGGCCTGCTTGATCCAGCCGTCGAGGTTGCCGCTGGTGCCGGACTTCTGCCGGGAGGTGGTACGGCTTTCGCTGCCCGCGACCTTCTTGGAGGCCGTGACCGCGTGGGAGGCGGGCGCCTGCGTCGCTTCGGCGGCCTGCGCGGTCGTCGGCATCAGGGTCAGGGCCGCGGCTGCGGCGCCGGTCGTGGTGATGCCGGTGAGGGCGAGAGTGCGCAGGCGGGCGATGCGGGTGCGGGCGGTCATGGTCATGCGGAAGTAACCCTTCGTGGGGGACATGGTCGGTGCAGGCCGCCTCTGACGGCTGCGTGGGGCTGGGCCCCGTGCTGCGGGTGGGAGTGACGGTCCCGGCGGGAATCCGCTCGGTCCGTCGCTTGGTCCCGGCAACGACAGCAATGGTTAGCGGCGGACCCGGCCGAGCGCAATGATGTGACGTACTACGCCACATCGTGGCAATGTCGGAAATGATGGGTTATGACGTATTTATTCCCAGCTCACACCGCTCCGGTCCTACGATCCCGGATAGGATGTGATCTGGCTCCTATGGGTGGCGTCACGTCTCCAGGCCCCTCGGAGGTGTCGGCAGCGGCCCGGCCGAGGGCGATTCCGGAACCCTCGCCCGGGTCGGGGGGCGAACCGGGAGTGGGGGCGGCTGAGGACTCGGGCGCCCTAGGCCCCGGTATTGATGAGCGGCTCGTCGCGTGTGAACGGACGGAACCCGACGCCGTAGTACAGCCCACGTGCCTCGGGATGCCCCGGCGCACCCAGACAGGCGACCGTCATGTGACCGGCACCGGCCTCCCGGGCCAGGTGCATCCCGTGCAGCAGCATCGCGCGGCCCAGCCCGAGCCGCCGGTAGTCCGGATGCGTGCCGACCGGCTCGAATTCGGCGGTCCGGTTCGCCTCGTCGAGCCACATGATCGTCGATGCGGCCATCGTTCCGTCCGGTGCCTCCACCAGGAGGTGCAGGTCGCCGCGGTACGGCGGTGTCCGCCGGACACCTTCGTAGGCCTCGGCCGTGTACGTCGTCGGAGCCCAGGCGTCCACATGAGCCTGGACCGCGGCCCGTGCCCCGGCCTCGTCGGCCGTGCGGAACCGGAAACCGTCCGGCAGCACCGGCTGCTCCAGGACATCGAGGTCCCGCACGTTGAGCTGGGTCCAGGAACCGGTGTCGCCGAGCGAGTCCGGATCGGTGTGATAACCGTGTGCCGCCCATCGCGTCAGGGCGAACTCATCGCCAGCGGCCGGCACCACCGTGCGCTCGACGCCGGGCGCCACGGCGTCGTACCAGCCGATCACCTCGTCCACCAGCTCGCGGTGGCCGGGATGAACCTGGTACACCAGACAGGCGCTGGTGACGTCCGCCACCGACCCGTCGCTCCGCCTCGCCCGGTGCGGCAGTCGAGCCCAGCCCCACGCGACCAGATCGGCACCGGAGAACCACAGCCGACGGAGCCAGCTCTCGCCGGCGCGTGCGTGCCCCTTGCCCCAGATCCAGGCCAGCTCGCCGTACGACGCGTCGCTGTTGACCAGGTCGGGACGGACGGCAGTGACCCGCTGCGCCAGGCTCTGCATGAGCTGTACATCCGCAGCCGTCAGGAGCTCGGAGTCATCCATGGTGCGCCACTGTGCCAGTGCTCGGCCAAGCCTGCGAACCATTTTCCAGGGGCCAGGACCTGAGCGGCCGACGGCTCAACTCCCTTGGCGCAGTTCGCCTTTCCCGGCTGGATCAGCGGGAACGGCGGCGTGCGGCGTCCGCGCTCGTCATCCTCCCCTGGGCGCCCACCTTGTACCGGCCATGCTCCAGGAAGTACCGCAACGCCTCCGGCGTGCCGTCGTCGAGAGCCCGCTCCGCGGCCGTGCGCAGTGCCGCGCCGGTGGCCGGATCGGCGAGGATCCGGAAGATCGCCACGCGGTCGTCCTCGGCCCGGGCGAGGCGGTAGCCGGTCTCCAGGAAGGCGCGCAGGGCGGCCGGCGTGCCGTCGTCGAGGGCCTTGGTGGCCTCCCTGACGACCGCCTTGTCGTTGTTCTGGCGAGCGACGGCGAGTATCCGGAAGACGGCGACGCGGTCGTCCTCCGCCCGGGCCGCCGACCGGCCGGTCCTCAGGAAGTTCCGCTGGTCCTCGATGGTGCCGTCCATGGCCTTCTGCGCGGCGGCGTAGACCGCCTTGCCGGTGCCCGGGTCGGCGATGATGCGCATGATCGCGATCCGTACCTCGTCGTCGGACATCTCGTCCACCGGGGTGGTCGATCCGTCCGCGTCGGACCTTGCCGCCGCGGAGGTGGTCGAGGCACCGGCCGGGTGGTGCGCGGGGGTGGCGGACGCGGGGGTCGCGATCAGGAGCGCGGGCGTCAGCGCGGTGGCCGCGACGGCCAGGGCAGCGCGGGTCAGTCTCATGTGTGGGCCTTCCTTGTGGGGGTCGAGAACACGGACTACGTCCGGAGATCATCGCGGGGAAGGCGCCGGAATCCATTGCCGGAACCAGGAAGTCTTCACGGTGTCCTGGCTGCCGATGCGCAGGCCGCCGACGTCAAGCGCCGCACCGCCCGCAGGAGATGCCCATCGGCGACGGGCCGGCGGGGTCGGCGACGACGTGTTCGACCATGACCGGGTCGCGCGCGGGGCTTCACCCTCACCGACCACGACCCCGCGGCCAACGCCTTCCCCGTAACGTCCGCCCGTGGCAACGTGCATGACGGGCAGTCATGAAACTCGCTGTCGTCCCTCGCCCGCACATCGCCATGGTGACGAGACGTTCGTGGGAATCGCCGAGGCATATGGCGCGTACCCCGGCGCAGAAGGCGTCGCGGCGCCAGGGGCCGCCTGAGCGACGGCACCATCGTGATCTCCGAGTCCGTCACCCCTCCCCGACCGCATCCGGCGGAACGCAGCCTCGACGGGGGAACGCGTCCTGAACCTCGCCAGCGACTCGGCCGTCGTCATCCCCGCATCGAGCCCGAGGTGATCGCCAACCTGGTCGTCTACCTCGCCTCACCCCACGCCTCCGCCACGACCAGCGGGGCGGTACCGCGCGCCGGCCGTCATGCTGGACCACACTGGAAGGGGAGGCGTGCACAGGACAGGGGGCACAGCCGATGCGTGCATGGGTGGTGGCCCGGCCGGGGCCTGTCGAGCAGGAGCCGTTGCGGCTCGTCGAGCGGCCCGTGCCGGAACCGGGATCCGGTGAGCTGCTCGTGCGGGTGCGGGCGTGCGGTGTGTGCCGTACCGATCTGCACGTCGCCGAGGGTGACCTGCCGGTGCGCCGGGCCGGGGTGACGCCCGGCCACGAGGTGGTCGGCGTGGTCGACGGCGTCGGTGCGGGTGTGAGCGGGTGGGCGGCCGGCGACCGCGTGGGAGCGGCCTGGCTGCGCCGTACGGACGGCACCTGCCGGTACTGCCTGCGCGGGGACGAGAACCTGTGCCCCGGCTCCGAGTACACCGGCTGGGACGCCGACGGCGGCTACGCCGAGTACACCACCGTCCCGGCCGCCTTCGCCTACAGGCTGCCTGCGGACGTCGACGACGTCGCGCTCGCACCGTTGCTGTGCGCGGGCATCATCGGCTACCGGGCACTGCTGCGGACGTCACTGCCGCCGGGCGGGCGTCTCGGACTGTACGGGTTCGGCGGCAGCGCCCACCTGTGCGCGCAGGTCGCCCTGGCACAGGGAGCGACGGTCCATGTCCTGACCCGCGACGAGGCCTCGCGACGGCTCGCCCTCGACCTGGGCTGTGCGTCGGCCCGCGGGGCCTACGACGAGCCGCCGGAGCCGCTGGACGGGGCGATCCTGTTCGCACCGGCCGGCGAGCTCGTGCCGGTGGCACTGCGGGCACTGGACCGGGGAGGGGTCCTGGCGGTCGCGGGCATCCATCTCAGCGATGTCCCGGTGCTGCGTTACGAGAGCGAGCTGTTCTACGAGAAGGAACTGCGCAGCGTCACCTCGAACACCCGGGACAACGGCCGGGACTTCCTGGCACTGGCGGCCCGGTACGGCGTCCGGGCCACCACACATCCCTACCCGCTCTCCGAGGCGCAGCGGGCACTGAGCGATCTGAAGGCGGGCCGCTTCGACGGGGCGGCGGTACTGCTGAACGACCTGTGAACCCCAGCGCGCCGCGGATCCAGCGCGGGCGGGGATGTCAGGACAGCCACTCGGTGTAGCTGGTGGGGGCGAGGTGGGCGTTCCTGTCCGTGAGGACGTCGCCCTTGACGGCGGCGAACATGCCGGCCGTGGGGTCGGTGACGACGGTACGCTTGTCGCCCTTGCGGGACAGGGTCATCCGGCCCAACTCGTCCAGGGGGTAGATCTCGGGGCCGGCGACGTTCCGGATGCCGTTCAGCGGGGCCCCCGCGGCGACCTCCGCCACCGCGGCGGCCACGTCCTTGGAGGCGATGGGCTGGATGGGCGTGGCGGGCAGCCGGACGGTGTCGGCGTCGGCCGTCCAGGACAGGACCGCGTCCATGAAGTCCATGAACTGCGTGGCCCGCACGATCGAGTAGGGGATCGGCCCGGCCGCGAGGATCTTCTCCTGGAGCAGCTTGGCGCGGTAGTAGTCCAGCTCGGGCACCTGGTCCACGCCGACGATCGAGAGGACGACGAAGTGGCCGGCACCGCCCTTCCGGGCCGCGGCCAGGAGGTTGTCCATCGAGGTCTGGAAGAAGGCCAGGGAGGCTTCGTCGAAGGTCGGGGAGTTCGTCAGGTTGACGACGACGTCGGCTCCCGCCACCGCCTCGTCCAGCCCCTGACCGCTGATGATGTCGACTCCGGTGGACTTCGAGTGCGGTACCGCCTCGTGTCCGGCCGCGTTCAGGTCCTTGACGACCTGCGACCCGATCAGTCCGGTACCCCCGATGACTGCGATCTTCATGACATACCTTTCGTCCGGATTACGTGCGCAATATGGCATACGGAACGTCGTGTGGGCGGGGCATGAATCAGCCCGTCGCACCTGTGGACCGACCGAGGAGGGGCCGCGTCAGAGTCCGTCGACGAACGTGACCGTCTCGTCGAGCGGCGCCCGGCCCGTGCGCTCACCATGGACCTTGACGTCCTCATATCCGATCGCCATGCCACAGAAGAGGACGAGGTTCTCCGGCGGTGACAGGACTTCCGCGACGGTCCTGCGGTACTCCGACCACGCCATCTGCGCGCAACTGTGCAGACCTTCGGCGCGGAGCAGCAGCATGACGGTCTGCAGGAACATGCCGACGTCGGACCATTGGGCCGGGCCCAGGTCGCGGTCGATGTAGCAGAACAGGGCGGCGGGGGCTCCGAAACAGTTCCAGTTCTCGGTGGCGGCCCTCCGGCGCGCCTCCCAGTCCTCGCGGGCGATGCCGAGTGCGCCGTAGCGCACCTTGCCGAAGTCGGATCGGCGCTCGCGGTACGGGGACTTCAGGTCGGGCGGGTACATCTCGTACTCCCGCTCGTCCCAGGGGTCGCCTGCGGCCAGCCGTTCGCCGGCGCGCTTCTTTATCTCGGCCAGCGGCCCGCCGGTCACCACGTAGGCGCGCCACGGCTGGATGTTCGATCCGGACGGCGCCCAGGCCGCGGCGGACAGCACCCGCTCCAGCGTTTCCCTCGGCACGGGCCGGTCGGTGAACGCGCGCACCGCCCGTCGGCTCGTGACGGCCTCATAGACGTCCATGATCGCCCGCCTCCATCCACTCAACGAGTTCAGCTTCGTTACGCTCAAGATAGTATCACTCGATACCGTATCGAGCTCAACTATCTCGGCGTGGATCTCGGCTCTCGGTGGTTCGCGCGTCGCGACCGGCGCGGCCGGAAACCGGCGCGCGGGCGCCCTTACGCCTCGCCGTCCACGGGATGGGCGAGCCGGGTCAGCAACTCCGTCAGTTGCTCGGGCTCCCGGGCGGCCAGTTCGGCGACCAGACGCTCGGCCAGCGGCTCGGCGGCCACGTGGGCCGCATCGAAGAGTTCGATTCCCTCAGGGGTGATCTCCACCGCCCGCGCCCGCCGGTCCCCCGGAACGGCCTTGCGTACGGCCAGACCCTTGCGCTCCAGGTCGTCCACGACCCGCATGATTCCCGCCTTGTCCGACCCGGTCGCCGCCGCCAGGTCCCGCTGCACCGTGGGCCCGTGGTTGACCAGCACGATCAGCACGGCGAAATGTCGCAACTCGATGCCGAGCGGCCGAAGCGCTTCCCCCATCAGCGCGGCAGCACGCCAGTGAGCCCGGCGCAGCAACAAGCCCAGCGCGAAGGGCGACCGGTCCCCAGGGCGGTCGGTCGCGCGCGGGACGGCGGGTTGACGAGGAGCATTGGCAGCCATGAGGGAACATTACCAGCCATCCACTCATTCGATACGGTATCGAATGAAACCATATGAGGGGTGGCTTTCGCGGGGCCCGGCCTGTGAGATCAGGCGGCAGGTCAGCCGGTGGGACGTGGGGCGCGCAGATGGGCCCGCTTCTTCAGTTCGTCCTCGTCGACCAGGGTGAGCATCGGCTGGCCCGGGGCGCACATCATGACCAGGACGAACCTGGCCGGCGCGTCCGACAGGGCGTTGCCGTCCTGGTAATGGATCACGTCACCACCGGGCTCCCAGAACGTCTCACCTGCCTTGATCACGCGCTCCGGCTCGCCCTCCAGCTCCCACCGGACCGCGCCGTCGATCACGTAGCCGAAACACGGCCCCGAGTGGCGGTGCGGAGGAGTCCCGGGGTCACCGGGAGGCCACTCGACGAGGACGGTCATCCCCGAAGCGCCCTCGGGAATGAACGGCGGCTTGACGTCCGCCAGCATCTTGGGTCCGACCCCGGTCACCGATGCCATCTCGCGTATCTCGCGCACGGTGCTGCACCTCCTGGGCCCTGTCGTCGGACTCCCGCCCGCAGGGGCCAAACGGCACTCCACGGCACTCCGGCCGCAGGTCCGTTCCACCGCCGAGCGGGCAGCGCGCCGGCCTTCCTCGCCTGGACGCCGTTCCGGTTCATCTCACGGTTACACGTTTTCACACTCACGACCGACGGCATCTCGGGGCGCGACCTCGTCCCGCCGGAGGCACCGCCCACGATGCTTCGCGGGCTCGCGCACCCCTCGGCGTTTGACATCGGTGTCGGGCATCCACCACGCCCGGCCTATGTGCAGATCGTCGAGCAGACCGAGCGGGCGCTCCGGATGGGCGTCTTGAAGGTCGGGGACAGGGTGCCCACGGCCAAGCAGGTGCGGCGGCGACCGCCATCAACCCCAACACCGTGCTCCGGGCCTACCGCGGCACGAAGCAGGCCGGCCTGGTCGAACTGCGCCGGGGCCTCGGAACCTTCGTGACGCGGTCGCTCGCCCGGCCCACGCACATGGACATGCGTGAGGTGGCCGAGTTCATCGCCTCGGGCGCCATCGCGCTGCCGCCGCGGAAGAGGTGGCGCAGGGCGCCGCGGCCTCGGCGCCGCCGGCGGCATCGCCGACGGTGGAAGGCATCACCGGCCGCTGTTTCGAGGACCGTGCCGAGGCCGAGCCGGTCGCCGGCGTCGCACCCTACGCCCTGGACGGCTGTGGGCCGTGTCCGAGGATCTCGCCCGGTCGTCGAACCGGCCACGGGTTCCCGGAAGTTACAGCGAGTCCTCGGCGGGGGCGGCGGGGAACGCGTTGACTCCCGTCAGCTCCGCCGAGAGCTCCCACAGCCGGGCCGCCTGCTCCGGGTCGATCGCCCACTCCTTGACGCCGAGGGGCCCGGCGTCGCCCTCCGGCGCGAGTTCGGCGATGTCGCAGTCCTCCAGATAGACGCCACCGATCCCGTCCAGCTGCGGCGAGGTCGCCGCCCACACCTGGGTGGCCGCACCCTGCGGCGGGGTCTTGAAGCCCTTGGGGTTGAGCACGTTGCCGTCCTCGTCGATCCAGCCCCGCTCGATCATCTCCTCCTTGGGCAGATGCCGCTGGAGCGGGGTGATGATGCCACCGGGGTGCAGGGCGAAGGCCCGGACGCCGGCATCCCGGCCGAGCTTGTCGAGCTGGACGGCGAACAGGACGTTGGCGGTCTTGGCCTGACCGTAGGCCTCCCACTTGTCGTAGCCCTGCCGCCAGTGGATGTCGTCCCAGCGGATGCCGGAGAAGTGGTGGCCACGGGAGGAGACGGAGACGACCCGGGCGCCGCCGCGTGCGAGCGCGGGCCACAGACGGTTGACGAGGGCGAAGTGACCGAGGTGGTTGGTGGCGAACTGGGCCTCCCAGCCGGGGCCCACCCGGGTCTCCGGGCACGCCATGATCCCGGCACTGTCGATCATGATGTCGATCGTCCGCCCGGAGGCGAGGAACCGCTCGGCGAAGCCGCGCACGCTCTCCAGGTCGCCGAGGTCCAGCTCGTCCAGTTCGACGCCGGAGATGCCGGCCAGTGCCTGTTCGGCCGTGGCCGGGCGGCGGGCGGGCACGACCACGTGGGCGCCGGCCTTGACCAGCGCCCGGGTGGTCTCCAGGCCGATCCCCGAGTAGCCGCCGGTGACGAGGGCGAGTTTGCCCGTCAGATCGATGCCGTGCAGGACGTCGTCGGCGGTGCTGGTGGCGCCGAAACCGGATCCGATCTTGTGCTGTGCAGTGCTCATGTCCGGAACGCTACGAATTCGAGTGCACTCGAAGTCAAGTCGCGCCCTGCGCGCCCCGCGGGAAACCGTCTCGTACCACACGCGCCTCACGCGAGTGACGGTTGCAGGGTGGCGGGTGTGGGGCCGTCCGGGCGGACGGTGATGCCGTACGCGGCCTTCTCGGGGGTGGAGCTGAAGACCGGTGTGTGGTGCGGCAGCAGGTGTTCGAGCAGGACCGTCGATTCCCGGAGTGCGAACTGCATGCCGAGGCAGGCGCGGGGGCCGATGCCGAAGGGGTAGTACGCGCCGGGCCGGGTGGGGCGGGCGTCCGGGGTGGTGAAGCGCAGCGGATCGAAGCGGTCCGGATCCGACCACAGTCGGGGGTCACGGTGGGTGAGGTACGGGCAGACCAGAATGTCCGTACCCGCGTCGACGGCGTAGCCGGCGAGGGTGTCGTCCTCGGTGGCGTGGCGGGGCAGGATCCAGCCGGACGGGTAGAACCGGAGCGTCTCATGGACGAGAGCCTGGACGGCCTCGCGGCGTCGCTCCGATCCTTCACCGCCCGCCGCGAGGGCTTGCTCACGGGCAGCGGGATTCGCGTCGAGGAGCAGGTAGAGCCAGGTCAGGGTGGTGGCCGTGGTTTCGTGCCCGGCCACGAGCAGCGTGACCAGTTCGTCGCGGATCAGCCGGTCCGTGTACGCGGGGTACTCGGCCGCGGCGTCGATCAGGACGTGCAGCAGGCCAGGGCCGTCCGGCCCGGTCGACCCGCTGCGCACGGCTTCGATGGCGTGCCGGGCGACCGCGTCGATCCGGGCGAGATCGGCGGCGACGGCGTCCTGGGCGTGGCGGACGTCAGCCGGCAGCGTCGGCAGCGCGGCTGCCACGGAAGCCACGGCGGCCAGTTCACGATCGGTCTCGTCGTCGAGGGGGTGCCCGGTGAGGGAGCGCCAGATGGTGTCCAACGCGAAGCGCCGCATCTCCTGCCCGACGTCGAAGGACTGCCCGGTACGGGCGTACGCGGCCCAGCGTCCGGCGGTGGTCCGGGCGGCCTCGGTGATCCGCCGTTCGTAGCGCCGCATGCCGATGGCGGTGAACTGGCTCTGCAGCAACCGGCGTTGCTGCCTCCAGGCGGCACCGGTGGCGGACAGGACCCCGTCGCCGATGAGCAGGCGGGCGCGGTGCGACCGTTTGACGTACCGCTCCGGGTGCCTGGCGAGTACGTGTTGGACCGCCTCCGGGTCGGTGACGAGCACGGTGGGGGCCGGTCCCAGGCGGAACGCGGCGACGCCGCCGAACTGCTCGCGGACCTCGGACAGCAGTTCCACCAGTTCGCCGCCCGCCGCACGCCACCGCTCCACCAGTGCGTGACCGGCTTCGGGGACCGGCCACCCCGCTCCGGAAACGTGTGGGAGGGAGCCGGATCCGGCTTCGATGCCCATGCTTCTTCTCCTGGTTCCCTGGTCTCCTGCCCGGCTCGGCTCGCCGAGGCACCAGACGTAGTGTGGGGTGTGTTCCCCGCGATCTGCACGATCACCTTCGCCGGCTGCTGAGTCTCACGAGAAGACTCGTACCATCGCCGTATGAGACGCACGTCGTTCGCGAACTGGCCGTGTTCGGTGGCCAGGACCATGGATCTGCTGGGCGACTGGTGGACTCCCCTGGTGCTGAGGGAGGCCTTCTACGGGATCCGCCGGTTCGACGCGTTCCAACAGGAGTTGGGCATCGCCCGGAACACGCTGGCGGAGCGGCTGCGCAGGCTGGTGGAGGCGGGCCTGTTGGAGAAGCGGGTGTACGA
The DNA here is from genome assembly GCF_058673395.1 of Streptomyces sp. HUAS MG56. Taxonomy (NCBI): domain Bacteria; kingdom Bacillati; phylum Actinomycetota; class Actinomycetes; order Kitasatosporales; family Streptomycetaceae; genus Streptomyces; species Streptomyces sp. HUAS MG56. The sequence goes on from NZ_CM178722.1 coordinate 611,669, forward strand.
GACACAGCCCGTGCGCCACGAGTACGTGCTGACCGAGTCCGGTCGCGATTTCTACGGTGTCATCCTCGCCATGACGCGGTGGGGCGACCGGTGGCTCGCGGACGAGGAAGGGGCACCGGTGATCACCCGGCACGAGACCTGCGGTCATGACGCCCACGGGGAGGTGGTGTGCTCGCACTGCAAGGAGCCCCTCGCCTGGGAGGACGTCACCGCACGGCCCGGCCCCGGCTATCCCGCGCGACTTCTCGACCGGCCGGCCGTCCGGCGGCGTTTCCGGCTGGATGAGTCGGGGGAAGGGGCGCCGGATCCGGACGCCGGGTGATCTCGGCGTCCGGATCCGGCGCTCGCGGGACGCCGATCACACACGTATGCGGGGAAGCAAGTGCGCCAGGTGTCTCAGCCGCTCTGCGACGGCTCAGGGCTCACGTCGACCTCACGGACCAGTTCGATCGCCCTGGCCAGGGTGTCCAGCCGGTCGCCCAGGGTTTCTCCGGCCGGATAGAGGCGTACGGTGGTGACGCCCGCGTCGCGCCAGACCCGTAGCCGCTCGCGGACCATGTCCTCCGTGCCGATGAGCGTCGTACCGAGCACCATCTCGTCGGTCACGAGACCGACGGCGCCGTCCCGGTCACCGCCCTGCCACCGCTCGCGCACCTCGGCCGCGGCCTCGGCCCAACCCTGTCGGCTGTAGGCGTTGTTGTAGAAGTTGGTGGACGCCGACCCCATGCCGCCCAGGCTGAAGGCGAGTTCCTTCTTGCGTCCGGCGATCATGTGGCGGAGCGCGTCCGCATCCGGTGCGAAGGCGACTTCGGCGCCCTGGCAGACGTCGAGGTCCGCTCGGGTACGACCGCTGCGGGCCAACCCCTCGTCGAGGTGGGCGAAGTAGGCGTCGGCCGCGCCCTCGGGCACGAAGCTGGTGCCGAGCCAGCCGTCGGCGACCTCGCCGGTCAGGCGGAGCATCGCCGGGGACAGTGACGCCAGGTAGACGGGGATGTCGTACTCGGCGCGCATCGACAGTCGCATCGGGACGGCCTCGCTGCCGGCCAGCGGGATCGTGAACTCCGCGCCGGAATAGGAGAGTCGGTCGCCGTCGAGGACCCGTTTCACGATCTCCACGGTTTCGCGCATGCGCCTGAGCGGCCGGGCGAAGGGCACTCCGTGCAGTCCCTCGATCACCTGGGGGCCGGATGCGCCGAGACCGAGCAGGAAGCGTCCGCCCGACAGGTTGGAGAGGGTGACGGCGGTCTGTGCGACGGCCGCCGGCGTCCGTGTGCCCAGTTGCATCACGCCGGACCCCAGGAGCAGCCGGTCGGTTCGTGCCGCGTAGTAGCCGAGGGCCGAGGGCGCGTCGGAGCCCCACGCCTCGGCGACCCAGCAGATGTCCAGACCCAGTTTCTCGGCCTCGACGACGAAGTCCGTGTGGCCGGACCAGGATTCCCCGCCCGAGGCCTCGATGGTGGTGGCCGTCCGCATCACGCCTCCGCCCGCTGCTTGATCTGCGCCAGCGTGTGCGTCATGGCGCGCTCGAACTCGCGCATGCGCACGAAGACGATCTTCTGTTCCTTCTCCGGCATCCGGTCGATCGCCATGGACAGCCCGGAACGCCCGGGGCCCAATTGCATCCACTGCGACAGTTCCGTCCCGCCGTCCCTGGGCCGAAGCCGGAAACGCCAGACCGCGGAGGGATGGGCCGGATCCTCCACCGCCCAGGCGAGGACGGACCGCGGTTCACACTCGATGACGTGGGACGTCGTCTCCCACCTGCCGAGCGCCTCGTGCTCGCTGCGGCCGACGAACCTCGCCCCCACCGCGGGACCGGCCGCCCCGTCTAGCCATTCCACGGACCGGAGCTCCTCACTCATGCCCGGCATCAGCTCGATGTCGCTGACCATGGCCCACACCGTGTCGGGTGAGGCGTCGATCCATACCCGCACCTCGGTCGTGGGTGTGTCCGCGTAGCACGCGCCCGTCCATTCCAAGACCGCCCGCCTCCTCGTCAATTGTAATCTTGACCTCCAGAGTTGCTTTATGAGACTTACGTGTCAAGGACGCAGGTCCACGGACGACGCCCGTGGGCGGACACGGGCCGGCCACGGGGCGGGGCCGCTGTGCCCGGACCGTACGGGCCAAGCCGGACCGGTGTTCCGCCGGCACGGAACCGGGGTTCTTCGGCCATCTGCCGCTTCGTTCGCGGCGTTTCCCCCTCGCGGCGGGAGCCCGGCGGTCGCCCGGTGAAGGATCCCGACTGTGGAGAGCCGAATATCCCGCAGCGAGAGATCACCCGCCCCCGAGACCGGCAGCGGGCCGGTGGCAAGGGTGAGGGGGCCGTTGTTGACGGTGGGGGTGGAGGAGGAGTTCCTCCTCGTCGATCCGCGGACGCGGCTGCTGACGCCGGTGGCCGCGCCGGTCATCGCGACCGCCGAGGCCAGGCTCGACGACCGGGTCGCCCCGGAGCTGACCCGCTATCAGGTCGAGACGCGCACGGACCCCCACCGGGATCTGGGCACGCTCGCCGAACAGCTCTATGCCAACCGGCTGCACCTGTCCCGCGCGGCCTCCGCCCACGGGGCCGGGCTGGTCTCCAGCGGCACCCCGGTCCTCTCCCCCGCGGGTGCCCCGCCGTTCATGCCCGGTGACCGGTACGAGCGCAGTGCGCGGGCCTTCGGCGCGCTGGACGAGGAGCAGGTGTGCTGTGCGTGTCACATCCACGTGGGGATGGACAGCCGTGAGGAGGCCGTCCGGGTCAGCAATCATCTGCGGGCCTGGATCGCGGTGCTGATCGCGGTGGCGGCGAACTCGCCGTTGTGGGGCGGGCGGGACACCGGCCACGCCAGTTGGCGCACCGTGTGCTGGGCGCGCTGGCCGGCCGCCGGGCCCCCGCCGTACTTCGAGTCGGCCGACCACTACGACGACCTCGTCGCCACCCTGATCGGCACCGGTGTGGTACTCGACGCAGGGGGGATCTACTGGGACATCAGACCCTCCCACCACCTGCCCACCCTGGAGGTGCGGGTCGCCGACGCGGCCCTGACCGTGGACGACACCGTACTGTTCGCCGCCCTGGTTCGCGCGGCGGCCGCCACCGCGCTGGCCGAAGTCCGCTCCGGTCGGTCCGCCCCACGCCCCGACCCCCATCTGCTGCGCGCGGCATCGTGGCATTCGGCCCGCGAAGGCCTCACGGGTACGGCTCTCGACCCGGTCTCCCGCCTGCGCACACCGTCCTCGCGCCGGATGCGCAGCCTGCTGGACTGGATCCGCCCCGCGCTTGACCGGCACGGCGACAGCGCCCTGTTCGACTCCCTGCTCTCCCGGCTCGACCTGCACGGCACCGGCGCGGTCCGGCAGCGCGCCGCTCTGCGGCAGCGGCGGCGCCCGACCGACACCGTCGACTACCTCATCGCCCACACCCTGACGGCTCCGGGCGGCGGTGGCCGGGGGTGACGGCGCCCGGGCACCGCAGGCCGCCGGCGGGCGGTCCGCCGGGCGCCACGGCCCAGGGCATGAGGCGACGCTCACCGCGGAGACGGCCGCGCACGCCGCGTGCTGCCGGCGCGGGCACCGAAGGGGCGCCCGGCCACGGCCGTGGCGCTACCCGCCGCCGGCGCGGCCGACCAACTCGTCCCGCGCTTCCTCGGACAAGGGCGCGCTCTCGCGGTGCACTCCGTCCGGGCCCGCCGGGAGGCCGTCGCGGCCCGGAGAGGCCGGGCCGTCGTCGTCCGCTTCCCGCGCCGCCGCCCGGCGGGACGGCATGGTGAGCACGGCGAGACAGCAGACGACCAGGGCGATGCCGATCCAGCCCGGCGTGGGGATGCGTTCACCGACGACCAGGACGGCCAGTACGGCGGCGACGGCGGGCTCCAGCAGCGACAGCGTGGTCGCGGTGCTCGCCGGCACGTGCGCCAGACCCCAGCCGAACAGGACGTAGCCGAGGAACATGGGCACCAGGGACATGTAGGCGCCGACGGCCGTGCTGGACCATGAGTCGAGAAGCGGACCGCCGGTCGCCAGCAGTACCGGCATGAGCAGCAGGCCGCCCGCTCCGAACACGGCGCCCATGGCGGCGCGGGAGCTGATGCCCCGGCTGATCAGGCGGTGGGCGGCCCAGGAGTAGAGGGCGTAGGTGAAACCGGCGACCAGGCCGAGCCCGACGCCGAGCACGGTCGACCCCGCGGATCGGGCGCCGGTGTGCTCACCGGCCGCTTCGGCCGCTTCCGCCACGCACAGCAGCGCCGTACCGGACAGGCCCAGCACCGCACCGACCGTCCAGCGGCGCGTGAGCCGGCGCCTGTCCACGACGCGTTCGACGAGGGCCGAGGCGAGCGGGGCCGAACCGATCGAGACCACGGTTCCGGCGGCGACTCCGGCCAGATGCATGGAGCTGTAGAAGGCCAGCGGGTAGACGCCCACCGCCAGGGCGCCGAGCAGCACCGCACCGCGACGCTCGCGCAGCGCGGAGGCTTCCCCGGCGATGCGGGGGCCGGCCATGACGGCTTGGAGCAGGCCGCCCAGGCCCATCGCGGCGGCGCCGATCGCGAGGGGGCCGACGTCGGGGGCGAAGGTCGCGGCGGTGCCGGTGGTGCCCCACAGCACGGATGCCAGCAGCACGCAGAGCGATCCCATGCCGACCGAGCGGGCCGGGCGTCCGGCGGGCGGCGTCACAGTCGGTCCAGGAGGGCGGCCGCCATGGTCCGCGCGTGCTGCAGGCGGGTGTCCACACCCTCCAGGCCGGCCCGGGCCATCGCGCCCTCCAGGAGGAACGCGAGATGCTCCGCCACCGCACGCGCCTCCTCGGGGCGGTCGGGCAGGAGTTGCTCCAGGTGTCCGGCGATCAGGGACTCGACCTGCTCCTTGTGCCGGCGCACGACGGCGCGCCCCTCGTCCCCGGCGGGCAGTTCGGCGGCGGCGTTGAGCAGGCCGCAGCCCCGGAACCCGTGCTCGTAGGCGAAGGCCGCGTGATCGGCATACGCGTCGAAGACGGCGAGCACGCTTTCGCGGGCGTCCGGGGCCTCTTCCAGGCGGCGCCGGTACAGACCGAGCCACTCCTCGTGCCGCGCGTCGAGGTAGGCCCTCACCAGGTCGGACTTGGACGAGAAGTTGTTGTAGAGGCTCATCTTCGCCACGCCCGCGTCCGCGGTGATCGTGTCGATGCCCGTGGCGGACACGCCGTCCGCGTAGAAGCGGCGGGCCGCGGCGGCGAGCAGCCGTTCACGCGCCGGCCGCCGCCTCTCTGTGGACCGTGCTGCCGCAGCGCCGGTCTTGCTCATGACGACCCTTCCCTCCAGATTAGGTAGACCAGTCTACCTAATCTGCTCGGGTGGCGTGCGGGTCAGGTGAGGGGTTCGAGGAATTCGAGCCGGTTGCCGACCGAGTCCGTGCTGTAGAAGCGGCGATGACCGGGGAGGGTGTCGTCCCAGACCACCGGGGCGCCGTGCGCCGCCAGCCGCCCGGCGAAGGCGTCGATGTCCTTCACCCGAAGTCCCGGGTGGGCCTTCTTGGCCGGACGGAAGGGCTCCTCGATGCCCAGGTGGAGCTGGACGCAGCCGTCGGCGGTCGCGAACCAGACGCCGCCGCGCCTGGCCAGCACCGGCGGCTTGGGAATCTCGACCAGGCCCAGCGCATCGACGTAGAAGGACCGCAGGCGGTCCTCGCTGGAGGGCGGTGCGGCGAGCTGGACGTGGTCGAGAGCGACAAGCATGGGGAGCGGCCTCCGGTGAGAAATGTGTCGGATGCGGTTCGGGCCGGCCCGGGGCGCGGGGACGGTGCCCCGGGACGTACCGAATGAGCCAGGGTTTCAAGGAGCGGACCGGTCCGCGCGCGGCGGGCGGCACACCCCAACTCGTCGGCGCCTTGGCACTTCACGGCGTCTTCCCGGTGGCCTGTGTCCGCGAAGACGCCTCACCGAACGAGGTGCCTCTTCAAACCTTCAGCAGCATAGCCACATAATTGCGCAATCGTGCAATTGACTGGCGAAACCCCGCCCTGAGGAATCGGCGCAGTACGGCTTGCGCGTGCCGGACGGCACGGCGAGCCCGTTGTTCACCTCCATCAGCGCCCGGCTACTCTCTGGCCTGACCGACTCGGATGTCTCTCGGGGGAGTGACATGCACGGTGATGATCCGCGTACCGCCACGGCAACGGCCGAACGGACCCGACGGGCCGAGGACGTGCTGAACATGCAGCGTGCCGCCCGAAAAGGCGGCACCGCGCGACTGCTCCGCTGGCTGGCGGCCCGTACCGGGGCAGCCGTCCTCCTGGTGGACCGCTCGGGCGTCGTGACGTCCCCGCTCCGGTTCCCCCTCGGCAGGGCGGAGCACGCTCTCGTACGGCACGGGGTACGGGAGATCACCGCACGGGGGCTCAAGTCCCTGGCCATCGACGAGGAAGACCTCGTGTGCTTCGTCCTTCCCCTCGACGGCCCGCCGGGCGTCCGCACACCGCTCCTCGCCGCCGTGCTGCGCGGGCCGACGCCGCCCGGTCTGCGGCTCCTGCTCGCGGACGCCACGTCCTGTCTGAGCCTGTGCTGGCAGTTGGAGCACGCCCGGCAGCAGCAGCGGTCGCTCCGGCTCGCCGATGCCCGGACGCGCGAGGCCGTCCTGCATCTGCTGATGAACGGTCAGGTGAGCGCCGCACGCCAGGTCGCCGGGGCGCTGCGCCCCGCACTGCCCGACCTGATGCGGTTGTACGTCGTCGAGGGACCGCCCACGATACGCCGCGCGGTGGCGGACGCGTTGGCCGCCGCGGTCGACGACGCGTGGGTCGTGCCGTGCCCCGTGTACGCCGATCACCTGGCGGTACTGGAGCCCGCCGGTCCCGAGGCGCACCCCGGCATCGCCGCCGAGCCGGTCTGGCTGCGCTCCGTGACGGACACCTGCTGGATCGGAGTGAGCGACCCGCTGCCGTTACGCGACACCGCCACCGCATACGCCCAGGCCTTCCACGCACTGGCCGCCGCACGCCAACGCGCCGAACGGCACGCCTCGTTCGCGGCCGACCCCGACCTGGCCCTCACCATCGGACCCCAGGCGGAGGCCTGGGCCGCTGTCCTCCTCACGCCGCTGTACACCCACTCCGCACGGCGCTCACAGGACCCGGACGGCAGGGAACTACTGGCCACCGCGGCCTCCTGGCTCAGCTTCTCCTCCCGTGCGACGGCACACCTGAAGATCCACCGCAACACCCTGACGGCGCGCCTCACCCACGTCCAGAGACTCCTGGGCCTCGACCTGAACCGCCTCCACGACCAAGCCGCGCTGGCCCTCGCCCTCCGCGCCATCGCCGCCGGCATCCCGCCCGGCCCGCAGCCCCGCGCGACGGACACCGTGGGGGCGGCGCCCTCCTTGGACGAACTCCTTGCACTTCCCCACGTCGTGGCCTGGGCACAACGCCAGTTCCGCCCGTTACAGACGCCCGGCGTCCCGGACTGCACCGCGCAGACGCTCACCACCTGGCTGCGGCTCGACGCACGCATCGGCCCGACGGCCGCCGCGCTGTCCCTCTCGACGTCCGCGGTGCGCAAACGTCTCGCCCGGAGCGAGGCCTTGCTCCAACGCTCCCTGCTGCGCTCCCCGAGCGCCGTCCACGACCTGTGGCTCGCGCAACGGGCCCTCGACCTGGCTGAGAGGCGCCGGGCAGGGCGCACGGGCGGCGCCGGAGGCCCGGACTGTGTTGCTCCGGAACCCTCACCTGCCGCACCGTGAAGCGCCCTTGGGCCGCGCGGCATGGGCCGAAGGGCCCCGGGCCGGGTCCTGGCGGCCCGTGGCGGCGGGCGCCGAAGGCGCCGAGGCTGGAGGTGACCGCCACGAAGGGAGCCGGTGCGATGACCTCCGCGACGACCATGAACGCAGCTCTCGACCCCGCGTATCGCGAGCGGCTGATGCGGCTCGCCCGCGAGGTCTCCTTCGAGACCGGGACCCGGCTGTTCGAGGAGGGCCGGCGTGCCGACCGCTTCTGGATCGTGCGCACCGGCAACGTCGCCCTCGATCTGCACGTGCCCGGCCGCCGTGCCGCCGTGATCGAAACCCTCGGACACGGCGAACTCGTCGGCTGGTCCTGGCACTTCCCGCCGTGCCTCTGGCACCTGGGTGCGGAGGCGACGAGCCCGGTGCGGGCCTGGGAGTTCGATGCCGAGGCGGTACGGACGCTGTGCGCCGAGGACGCCGCGTTCGGCCGGGCGATCGCGGTCTGGGTCGGACAGGTGGTCGCCCAGCGCCTGCACGCGTCCCGGGTCCGTCTGCTCGATCTGTACGCCCCCTACGGCAGCGGAGAGCCGGCATAGCCGCCCGGCCCTTCGAGGAGGAGACCATGGAGACCACCCCGCACCGGGTCAGTGACGTGATGACCCGGGCCGTCGTCGCCGTGGGCCGCAGGGCCCGGTTCAAGGACATGGTCGAGCGCATGGAGCAGTGGCAGGTCAGCGCGCTTCCGGTGCTGGAGGGCGACGGGCGGGTGATCGGGCTCGTGTCCGAGGCCGATCTGCTGCCCAAGGAGGAGTTCCGGGGCAGCGACCCGGACCGGTTCACCCAGCGACGCCGGCTGGCCGACCTGGCCAAGGCCGGGGCGGTGGCCGCCGAGGACCTGATGAGCGCGCCGGCCGTCACCGTGCACGCCGACGCCACGCTCGCCGAAGCGGCGCGCATCATGGCGCTCCGGCACGTCAAGCGGCTGCCCGTGGTGAACGCCGAAGGCATGCTCGAAGGCGTCGTGAGCAGGGCGGATCTGCTGAAGGTGTTCCTGCGCCCGGACAACGACCTCGCCGACGAGATCAGGCGTGACATCGTCGACGTGCTGTTCCCGGCGCCGGTCGAGCCCGTGCACATCACGGTCGTCGACGGCGTCGCGACGCTGACCGGTCGGGTCCAGGACGTCACGGACATTGCGCTCGCCGCCCGGCTGGTGCGTGGCGTCGAGGGCCTGGTGGGCGTGGACTGCCGGCTCACCGCGGCCGGGGAGGGGTGATCCGGAGACAGACGTCGAGCGGGGCCGACGGCACCTTGTCGTCGGCCCCATGGGGACGCATGGTCACCCCGCCGTTCAGCCTCTGCCCCCGGCACCCCCGCTCCCGCCGCTCAGGTTCCCCCACCGCGGTCCGATCTGCTTCCACTCCTCGTCCCATTCGGCCATGCGCCGCCGGATGAGCCGCGTGCGGACCACCCAGCCCGTGCCCCAGGCCCCGGCGCCGACGGACACGGCGACGAGGGCGCCTGTCATGCCCGCCTCCAGCGTCGCCGCGGCGCCGGTGAGCGGTGCGGACACCACCCGGTGCCTCGGGTCCGTCCATATCGTGATCCGGGTGCCCGCCGGAGCTCCCGGGGAGACCTTCGCCCGGCCCGTGTGCGCCGAGCCGTCCGCATCGGTCCACCGGACGGCGGCCCACACCCTGCCGTCGTCGTGTCCGCCCGCGCCGACCGGGGTGCGTGCCGCCGCGTCGGTGAGGACGGCGTGCACCGCGTGCACGCCGAGCGAACGGTCGACGCTCTGCGCGGCCACTGCCCCGGCGACGCCTCCGGCCAGGATCGTGAGCATCCAGATGACGAGCACGACCCAGCCTTCGACGACGTCGCTGTGGCGCCGCAGCGGGTTGCGGCGCCAGCGCCACAGCCGCACCGGGCTGACGGTCGCGGGAGGTGTTCCTGCCATCGTCGCCGCCTCCTGCCCTGTGCCGGCGGCGCCGCGTCACGCCGTGCGGGCCCGCCCGGTGCCGGGGAGGCCGGGGTCGAGGTCCGGGTGCCGGGGCGGGCCGGTCAGTGTGCACCGCACGTCGACGACGCCCGGCACGGTCCGCGCGAGCCGGGCGACCAGCGGGATCAGGAAGGTCTCGCGGACCCGCCCGGAGAGTGCGACGACGCCGTCGTGCACCTCGACCCGGACTGTGTCCGCGCGCGGGCCGAAGAGCCGTACGACGACGTCGCGCCGTACCTCCTCGGCGATGTCGGCGTCCGCGCGCAGGAAGACCTTCAGCAGGTCGGAGCGGCTGACGACACCCTTCAGGGCGCCGTCGAGGCCGACGACCGGAAGCCGTTTGACGCCGGTGCGGGCCATGAGGCGCGCTGCGTGGGCGAGGGGGGCGTCGGCTCGCACGGTGACGGCCGGGGCGGTCATCAGCTCACCCGCGGTCACCGCGTCCGCCTTGTACGCGTCGGCGGCCCGCCCCGGTTGCCCGTACCGTCCGGTGACGTCGTCGCTGTACTCCTCCTTGGGCAGCAGATCGGCCTCGGACACGACGCCCACGACCACTCCGCCGTCGTCCAGCACCGGCAGAGCGCTGACCCGCCACTCGTGCATGGCCTGCACGATGTCCTTGAAGACAGCGCCGGTGCGCAGGGCGACGACCCGGTGGGTCATCACGTCGTTCACGACGGTCGGAGTGCCGTTCATGGCGTCCTCCATGGGCTCGGCTGCCGTCCCGGGACACCTTCAAGGCTGCGACGCCCGGGCCGCCCGCGTCATGGGCCGAGTGGGCCCGACACGCCGCCCCCTCGGCCCCGTCGGCCGCGCACTGACTAGATCAGGGGCGGGAGCGGAACGTGCCACTCCAGGACGGTTCCACCGCTCGCGGGGCCGCTGATGTCCAGTGTCCCGCCGAGTTGTTCCGCCCGCTCGGCCATGTTGCGCAGCCCGCTGCGCCGGCCACCGGCCGCGAGGCCCACGCCGTTGTCCGAGACCTTCAGGCGCACCCCGCGGCTGTCGGTCGTGAGCACCACGTCGGCCCGGTTGGCGTGCGCGTGCCGGGCGATGTTGGTCAGCGCCTCCGAGAGCACGGCCACGACATGGTCGGCGAACTCGCGCGGCACGTCGGTGTCGAGCAGGCCCTCCATGCGCACGCTGGGCGCGAAGCCCAGCACCTGCGCGGCCTCGCCGACCACCTGGACGGCCCTGGCCCGCAGGCCCTCGGCCGCGGTGGTCTCGCGGGCCCGCAGGCCGAAGATCGCCGACCTGATGATCTTGATGGTCTCGTCCAGGTCGTCCACGGCCCGCAGCACCCGCTCGGAAGCCTCGGGGTGCTCGATGAAGCGGCCCGCGCTCTGGAGGGTCATGCCGGTGGCGAACAGCCGCTGGATGGCCAGGTCGTGGAGATCGCGGGCGATCCGGTCGCGGTCCTGGAGGACGGCGATCTGCTGGGCGTCCTGCCGGCGTTCGGCCAGTTCCATGGCGATCGCGGCCTGTGCGGCGAAGCCGCGCAGCATCTCCGTCTCCTTGCCCGAGTAGACCGGCCGGCCGGTCTCACGGCACAGCAGCACCACGCCGCGCGCGCCGTCGTCGCCGGTGCCGATGGGGATGGCCACGGCGGGGCCGAGCCCCTGAAAGCGCGCGGGTTCGGGCGAGATCCGCTCGTCGCGGGTGACGTCGTCGCTGGTGACCGGGGCGGCGGCGGAGAACGCCAGACCCATCAGCGTCCGGTCCAACGGCAGCACCAGTCCCCGGTGTGCCTCCGCGTCCACGCCGACGGCGATCTCCACGTTGAGCAGCCCACTGCCCGCGAGCGGCATGGCGACCGCGGCGAGGGCGGAGCCGGAGATCTCCCGGGCCCGTTCCGCGATCAGGTTCAGCGCCACGGCGCGGTCGCTGCCGGACATCAGGCTGTGGGTGATGTCCGCGTTCGCCCTCAGCCAGCGCTCGCGCAGCCGGGAGTCCTCGTACAGGCGGGCGTTGTCGATGGCGACACCGGCGGCGAACGCCAGCGTGGACAGGACCGACTCGTCCTCCTCGTCGAACTCCAGCCCGCCGCGCTTCTCGGTCAGGTACAGGTTGCCGAAGACCTGGTCGCGCACCCGGATCGGAACGCCCAGGAAGCTGTTCATCGCCGGGTGACGGGCCGGAAAGCCGTACGAGGCGGGGTGCTGGGAGATCTTTTCGAGGCGCAGGGGTTCCGGGTGGCGGATCAGCTCGCCGAGGATGCCGTGGCCCTCGGGGAAGGGGCCGATCTCGGCGATCTGCTCGTCGCTGACCCCGATGGTGTGGAAGGCCGACAGGGTCCTGCCGTCCGGGCCGATGACGCCGAGGGCCGCGTACTCGGCGTCCACCAGGGTCGCGGCGGCCTCGACGATGGAGTGCAGGGCCTGTTCCAGGTTCAGGTCACGGCCGACGGCGAGGACCGCTCCGAGCAGGCTGTGCACGCGGTCCCGGGTACCGCGGACAGCATCGATCCGCGACTGCAGCTCGTCCAGCAACTCGTCGAGCTTCAGCTGCGGCAGCAGATCGCGGGGCTTGTCGGGAGATCCCACCGTGCTCCTCCCGGTCCCTCGGTTCACGGACCCGGCACCGCCGGGTCGTGTCCACCGTATCCCGCCCCGCGCGGGGCGGCACACATGGTCGCGGCAACCGGCCACCCTGCCGGAACCGCCCGGCCCGCCCGCACCGGCCGTGGGCCGAACGGCCCGGTCACCGGGACGGTGGGCACCTCCCCCGCCGACCGGTCCGGACCGACGCTGGAGGGGTACGCAGACCGTACGGCCGAGGAGCTGCGCCATGGTTCGTTACGTGTACGCCTTCCGGGACGGCGACCGGGCCATGGCCGACCTGCTCGGCGGCAAGGGCGCGAACCTGGCCGAGATGACCCGGCTGGGGCTGCCGGTGCCGCCGGGGTTCACCGTCACCACCGAGGCCTGCCGCGTGTTTCTGGCCACCGGTGCGGAGCCGGACGGCATGACGGAGGAGGTGTCCCGGCACCTGTCGGCGCTGGAGGAGGCCACCGGTCGGCTGCTGGGGCAGCCCGACGATCCGCTGCTGGTCTCCGTGCGTTCCGGCGCACGCTTCTCCATGCCCGGCATGATGGAGACCGTCCTCGACATCGGTCTGACCGACGCCTCCGTGCTCGGCCTGGCAAAGGTGTCCGGAAACGAGCGCTTCGCCTGGGACTGCTACCGCCGGCTCATCCAGATGTTCGGCAGCACGGTGCTCGGCGTGGACCCGGCCCTGTTCGACCAGGCCATGACGCTGTTCAGGGATACGTGTGAGACCCCCGACGGCCTCCGTCCGGACGCCTTCGGCCTCGCCCGGCTGGTGGAGACGTACAAGCACCTCGTCCGCGACGAGACGGGCCGCGACTTCCCGCAGTCCCCCGCCGAGCAGTTGCGGCTGGCGGTCCGCGCGGTGTTCCGCTCCTGGAACGCCGAGCGGGCCCGCCTGTACCGGCGGCGGGAGCGCATTCCGGACGACCTCGGTACGGCCGTCACCGTGCAGCGCATGGTGTTCGGCAACCTCGGACCCGACTCCGGCAGCGGCGTCGCCTTCACCCGCGACCCGGCCACCGGACAGCCCGGCCTGTACGGCGACTATCTGCCGGACGCGCAGGGCGAGGACGTCGTCGCCGGCGTCCGCGACACCGTGTCCCTGGCCGAGCTGGAGCGGCTGGACCCGCGTTCCTACCGGCAGTTGCGCGACCACGCGCAGACGTTGGAGCGGCACTACCGCGACCTGTGCGACATCGAGTTCACGATCGAGCGCGGCACCCTGTGGATGCTGCAGACCCGGGTCGGCAAACGGACCGCCGAGGCCGCTTTCGCGATCGCCGCGGAACTGGTCGGTGAGGGGCTCGTCACGGCCGACGAGGGGCTGCGCCGGGTGGACGGTGACCAACTCGGCCGGCTGATGTTCCCCCGTTTCGACACCCGCGCGGCCGGCCCGGAGATCGCCCACGGTGTACCGGCCTCGCCCGGTGCGGCGGCCGGTGCGGCCGTCTTCGACTCCGCGTCGGCGGTACGGCGTGCCGCCGACGGTGAGCCGGTGGTGCTGGTGCGCGAGGAGACCACCCCCGAGGACCTGCCCGGCATGGTCGCCGCCCGGGCAGTGCTGACCGGCCGGGGCGGCAAGACCAGTCACGCGGCCGTCGTCGCCCGTGGCATGGGCCGCGTCTGTGTGTGCGGCGCGCAGGACATCACCGTCGACGGCGAGGCCCGGCGCTTCACCACACGTGACGGCACGGTCGTCGAGGAGGGCACCGTGGTCTCGGTGGACGGCTCCACCGGTGCCGTGTACGCGGGGTCGGTGCCGCTCGTCGCCTCCGCCACGATGCGGTATCTGGAGTGCGGCGAGCAGGCGGACTGTCTGGTCGCCGCGGTCGCCCGGGCCCTGGAACACGCCGACGCGGTACGCCGGTTGGAGGTGCGGGCCAATGCCGACACCGCCGAGGACGCGGCGCGGGCCCGGCGGTTCGGGGCGCAGGGCATCGGGCTGTGCCGCACCGAGCACATGTTCCTGGGCGAACGCCGCACGCTGGTCGAGGAGATGATCCTCGCGCGGACCGAGGAGGAACGGGACCGGGCCCTGGCGGCTCTCCTCCCGCTCCAGCGGCAGGACTTCACGGACATCCTCCGGGCGATGGACGGCCTGCCCGTCACCGTCCGGCTCCTCGACCCGCCGCTGCACGAGTTCCTGCCCGAGCGCACCGAACTCGCCGTCCGCGTCGCCGCCGCCGAGGCCTCGGGGCGCGGGACCGACCCTCGCGACGTGGAGTTGCTCGCCGCGGTCAACCGGATGCACGAGGACAATCCGATGCTCGGCCTGCGCGGCGTACGGCTCGGGCTCGTGGTCCCCGGGCTCGTGGCGATGCAGGTGCGAGCGGTGGGCGAGGCGGTGGCCGAGCGGGTGCGCGAGGGCGGCTCGCCCCGGGCGGAGATCATGGTGCCCCTCGTCGGTTCGGTCGAGGAGCTCCGGCTCGCCCGCGCGGAGGTGACGCGGGTGCTCGCCGAGGTCGGCGAGGAGACCGGCGTGCCTCTCGACTGCCCCGTCGGCACGATGATCGAGCTGCCCCGGGCCGCGCTCACGGCGGGCCGGATCGCCGAGGAGGCCGCGTTCTTCTCCTTCGGCACCAACGATCTCACCCAGACCACCTGGGGCTTCTCCCGCGACGACGTCGAGGCCGCGTTCTTCTCCGCCTACCTCGACAAGGGAGTCTTCGCCGCCTCGCCGTTCGAGACGCTCGACCGCGAGGGTGTGGGCCGGCTGGTCCGGATCGCCGTCGAGGAGGGCCGTGCGGTCCGGCCGGAGCTGCAGACCGGCGTGTGCGGCGAGCACGGCGGCGACCCGGAGTCCGTCCACTTCTTCCACCGCGTCGGACTGGACTACGTCTCCTGCTCGCCGTTCCGGGTCCCGGTGGCCCGGCTGGAGGCGGGCCGGGCCGCGCTCGGCGGGAGTGGCGGCGGGGACACCAGGTGAGCGGAGACCGGCCATGATCCCAGGAACCGAGCGCGTACGCCGCCGTATCGACCTCGACCGGGTCGAGGCTCTGCGGCTGCTGGGCAGCGTGACCCTGGGCAGGATCGTCTTCACCCGCCAGGCCCTGCCGACGATCCACCCGGCCAGCCACGTCCTGGACAACGGCGACATCGTCATCCGCACCCACGAGGGCGCGGCGCTCACCGCGCACGCCGGGCAGAGCGAGGGAGACGGGGTCGTGGTCGCCTACGAGGCCGACGCCATCGACCCGGTCACCCACCTCGGCTGGAGCGTGGTGGTCACGGGGTACGCCCGCCTCGTCTCGGCCCCCGGTGAAGTGGCCCGTCTGCGCGCCCTGTTGGAGCCCTGGGCGCCGCATCCCGGCACGGACCACGCGGTGCGCATCCGTCCCGAACTGGTCACGGGCGTGCTGCTCACCGACGCCGGCCGGCATCGGCAACCGTGATCCTCGTGCGGCGTGCCCTGGGCCGGCCGGCAGGTCGAGGCACCGCCGGTCAGGCCGTGGGAGCCGTGGGAACGGCCACCTGCGCGTGCTGCTCCCCGCCGAGCACCACCTTGAGCGCGCCGGTCTCGGCGGCGTTGCCGAAGACGTCGTACGCCTCTTCCATCTGCCCGAGCGGGAAGGCGTGGGTGACCAGGTGCCCGGTGGGCAGCCGGCCGGCGGCGGTCATCCGCAGCAGGGTCGGGGTGGAGTAGGTGTCCACCAGGCCCGTCGTGATGGTCACGTCCTTGATCCACAGGTCTTCCAGGTGCAGCGTGGCCGGCCTGCCGTGCACGCCGATGTTGGCGACGCGCCCGCCCGGGCGGACCATGCGGGTGCACAGCTCGAAGCTGTCGGGGACGCCTACGGCCTCCATGACGACGTCGGCGCCGAGCCCGTCGGTGAGGTCGGCCACCAGCTGGGCGGGAGCCTCCCGGACGTCCGCGACCGCGTCGGCACCGAGCCGGTGGGCCGCCTCCAGCCGAGCCGGGGCCAGGTCCACGGCGATGATCCGCTCGGGGGAGAACAGCCGCGCCGTGACGATCGCGGCGAGCCCGATGGGACCGGTGCCGACGACGACCACGGTGTCTCCGGGACGTACCCGCCCGTTGAGGACACCCACCTCGTACGAGGTCGGGAAGATGTCCGCGAGCAGGACGGCGTCCTCGCTGCGGACGGCGCCGGGCAGCGCGTGCACCGACAGGTCGGCGTGGGGAACGCGGACGTACTCGGCCTGGGTGCCGTCGATCAGATGGCCGAGGATCCAGCCTCCGCCGTCCCGGCACTGGCCGTAGCGCTGCTCCCGGCAGAAGCGGCACCGGCCGCACGAGGTGATGCAGGACATCAGCACGCGGTCCCCCGGCCGGACGGTGCGCACGTCGCTGCCGACCTCGACGATCTCCCCCACCGCCTCGTGGCCGAGCACCGTTCCGGGAGGCACCTCGGGCACGTCGCCCTTGAGGATGTGCAGATCCGTCCCGCAGATCGTCACGACTCCGACCTGCACGATCGCGTCGGTCGGCTCCTTGATGCCGGGGTCCGGGACGTCCTGCCAGGAGGCCTGTCCGGGACCGTGGAAGACGAAGCCCTTCATGGCGTTCCTCACTCTCTTCGGTCGGTCCGTCGCGAGTCCGGCGCCGTCCGGCACGGCCCGGAGGCCGCCCCGCACCTTCAGCTTCGTCGGTGCGCGGGACGTTCCGCTTGGGCCGTACGGCCCTCGCACCGGGCGGGCGGTGGCACGGGCGCCCACGGCCCGGACCGGAAGCAGACGGGTGGCGCAGGTGTCCGGGACGGGCCGGCAACCAGGGCCGGACGGCCCTACCGTCGTGCCCGGTGTACCCGGTTCGATCTCCCCATGGCCGAGAAGCACACGGCGCACGCGACCGGCGGGCCCGTCGAACCGGTATCGGCCGTGGCCCGCCACGGAAGCAGCGGCGCGACGGTCGTGACCCTGTGCGGCGAGATCGACGTGCTGACGGCGCCCGCGCTGTCGGAACGGCTCGACACGGTCACCCGCGCATCCCACCTCGACCTGGTGCTGGACCTGCGTCCGGTCGCGTTCATCGACTGCGTCGGACTCGGCGTCCTGTGCCGCGCGCGCAACCGGGTGCTCGCCCGGCAGGGCCGGCTGCGCCTGGTCGCGGGGGACGCGGCCTTCTTGCGCGCGCTGCACGTCACCGGGCTGCGGGACGTCTTCGACGTACACCCCGAGCTCCCTCGGCCCGCGTCGGCACCCGACGTCTCCCCCGGTCCCTGACACGGCGCGGACGGCAGCGCCGCGGCGAGGAGGTGCCCGATGAACGCCAGGAACCCGCTGCGCCGTCGCGAGGACGTCGTGGAGTCCTGGATCGTCCTGGCGATGTGGGTCGTCGTGGTGGTCGGCGGCGCTGTTGCCGCGGTGACGGCGACCCGTGCCGCGCAGGACGTGTTCGCGCAGCAGCGCGCCCACCGGCACGCCGTCCGCGCCGTACTGCCGGCGGACGCGCCGAGCGGCGCCCTGTCCGCCCTGTCGGCGGACGGCCGGGTCCTGGCGACGGTCCGCTGGACGGCCCCGGACGGCACCGCGCACACCGGGCGGACGACGGTCGCCGCCGGTCTGCGTGCCGGGTCCCGCGTGCTGGTCTGGCAGGACGACCAGGGCCGGCTGGCCCCCGCGAAGCCGACGGGACGTGTCGAGGGCGCTGTCGAGGCGGGTCTCTTCGGTGCCGCGGCCGCCCTCGCCGTCGCCGCCCCCGCGTGCGGGGCGGCGACGGTCGCACGGGCGTGCCTGGACCGGCGGCGCACGGCCCGCTGGGACCGGGAGTGGGACACCGTGGAGCCCCAGTGGCGCCACAGGTCCGGCTGACACGACCACGTTCCGTCCCACGCACCCCGCCCCCCTACCGGTGAGCCCCCGCCGGGCCGGGCGCGGCACCCCGCACGACGCCGGGTGCCGCGAGCGCCGCTGTCGTGGTCGGGGCCGGTGAGCTGTCCGTGCTCAGCTCTGCCAGCTCCACTCCGCGACCTCGGGCAGGTCTGTCCCGTGGGCGCGGATCCAGGCGTGGTGACGGGTGCGGGCGTCGGCCATGGCCTGGCGCACGGACGCCGCCCGCACGGAGAGGCCCGGGACCCGGTCGATGACGTCCATGACGAGCCGGTAGCGGTCGAGGTCGTTGCGCACGACCATGTCGAACGGAGTCGTCGTCGTGCCGGACTCCTTGTAGCCGCGCACGTGCAGGTTCCCGTGCCCCGTGCGGCGATACGCCAGGCGGTGGATGAGCCACGGGTAGCCGTGGTAGGCGAAGATCACCGGCTTGTCGGTGGTGAACAGGCCGTCGTACTCGAACTCGGTCATGCCGTGCGGGTGCTCCTCGTGCGGCAGCAGGCGGGTCATGTCGACGACGTTCACCACGCGCACCGCGAGGCGTGGCAGGTGCCGGCGCAGGAGCTGCGCGGCGGCCAGCACCTCCTGGGTGGGTACGTCCCCGGCGCACGCCAGGACGACGTCCGGTGCGCCGCCGTTCTCGGTGCCGGCCCACTCCCAGATCCCGGCTCCGCGCGCGCAGTGCTCGCGCGCCTGGTCCAGCGTGAGCCAGTCGAAGCAGGGCTGTTTACCGGCCACGATCACATTGACGTAGTCGCGGCTGCGCAGGACGTGGTCGGCGACGCACAGCAGGGTGTTGGCGTCCGGCGGCAGGTAGACGCGGACGACGTCGGGGCTCTTGTTCAGGACGTGGTCGACGAAACCGGGGTCCTGGTGGGAGAAGCCGTTGTGGTCCTGGCGCCACACGTGCGAGGTCAGCAGGTAGTTGAGGGAGGCGACCGGGGCGCGCCAGGCCAGCTCGCGCGAGGTCTTCAGCCACTTGATGTGCTGGTTGACCATCGAGTCGACGATGTGCACGAACGCCTCGTAGCAGGAGAACAGTCCGTGCCGGCCGGTGAGCAGGTAGCCCTCCAGCCAGCCCTGGCAGAGGTGTTCGGAGAGGATCTCCAGTACCCGGCCGTGCCGGTCCAGGTGTTCGTCGACCGGCAGCAGGCCCGCCTGCCAGGCCTTTCCGCTGGCGTCGAAGACGGCCTGGAGCCGGTTGGAGGCGGTCTCGTCCGGGCCGACGAGCCGGAAGTCCCGGCGCGACCGCGTGTCGTTCATGACCTGTTCGAGGAGGGTGCCGAGGATCCGGGTGGGTTCGTGCAGGGTCGAGCCCGTCTTGTCGACGGGTACGGCGATGCCGTCGAGGGGCGGGAGGGGCAGCTCGCGGACGAGGAGGCCGCCGTTGGCGTGCGGGGTGGCGCCGAGCCGCCTCGGTCCGCCGGGGACGCAGGCCAGCACGTCGGGTACGGGCCGTCCGTCGGCGTCGAACAGTTCCTCCGGCCGGTAGGAGCGCAGCCACTGCTCCAACTGCCGCAGATGCGCCGGGTTTTCACGGACGGCGGGCAGCGGGACCTGGTGGGAGCGCCAGGTTCCCTCGACGGGTTCGCCGTCGACCTCGGCGGGGCCGGTCCAGCCCTTCGGTGTGCGCAGCACGATGACCGGCCAGTGCACCCGGTCACCGGCCCCGTCCTCCCGCGCGGCGCGCTGCGCCTCGGCGATGCGGTCCAGCGCCTCGTCGAACGCCGCGGCCAGGGCTCGGTGCACGGTGGCGGGGTCGTCACCGGTGACGTGGATGGGTTCGTGGCCGTATCCGCGCAGCAGCGCGTCCAGTTCCTCCCGCGGAATCCGGGACAGGACGGTCGGGTTGGCGATCTTGTAGCCGTTGAGGTGCAGGATCGGCAGCACGGCACCGTCGTGGACGGGGTCGAGGAACTTGTTGGAGTGCCAGGAGGCGGCCAGCGGCCCGGTCTCCGCCTCGCCGTCGCCGATCACACAGGCGACGAGCAGTCCGGGGTTGTCGAAGGCGGCGCCGTACGCGTGCGCGAGGGAGTAGCCGAGTTCGCCGCCCTCGTGGATCGACCCCGGGGTCTCGGGCGCCACATGGCTCGGGACGCCGCCGGGGAACGAGAACTGCCGGAACAGCCGCTCCATGCCGGCCGCGTCCCGTGACACGTCCGGGTAGGTCTCGCTGTAGCTGCCCTCCAGCCAGGAGCCCGCGAGGACGGCCGGCCCTCCGTGGCCCGGTCCCCACACGCACAGCGCGTCGCGTCCGCGCACCGTGATGACGCGGTTGAGGTGGGTGTACACGAGGTTCAGGCCGGGTGAGGTGCCCCAGTGTCCGAGCAGCCTCGGCTTGATGTGCTCGGGCCGCAGCGGCTCACGGAGCAGCGGGTTGGCCATGAGATAGATCTGGCCCGCCGCGAGGTAGTTGGCGGCGCGCCAGTGCGCGTCGAGGGTGCGCAGTTCGTCGTCCGTGAGAGCGGTGTGTCCGGTGGGTTCGATCAGCTCGGTGGGTTCGATGGGTGCGGTGTCGTCCTGGTGAGCGGCCTTGGGCATGGGAACCTCGGATTCGTCGTCCGTTGTCGGCCATTTTGCCGGTTTGATCAGGAAAGTTCGGGTACGACCGCCACCGGGCACGCCGCGTGGTGCAGGACGCCGTGGGCGACGCGGCCGAGCTGGAGTCCGTGGTGTCCGGGCCGGCGCCGGGCGCCGACGACGAGCAGATCGGCTTCGCGGGACACCGCGATCAGGGCGTCGCGGGCGTACCCCTCGACGGTGCGGCGGTCCACGTCGAGGCCGGCCGGCGCGACCCGCAGGACCTCCTCCAGGATCTCGGCGGCCTGACCCTCGTGGACGTCCGCCGGTTCACCGGTCGCGTGCACGGGCCGCCGCCATGCCCGTACGACCCGGAGGGGCACGCTCCGCAGCAAGGCCTCCTCGGCCGCGAACCGCGCGGCGGCCGATTCCGGCGGCTTCTCGCCGGCGCCGAGGACGACACGGCCCCGGATCCCGGCGCGGGCCTGGTTGTCGTGGCTGCCGCGCAGCACGACGACCGGGCAGTGGGCGTGTCCGGCGACCGTCACGCTCACGGAGCCGAGCAGCGCGTCGGCGATCTCGCCGCGGCCACGGCATCCCACCACCAGCATCAGGGCGGCACGGCTCTCCCGGATCAGCACGTAGTCCGGCTCCTCGGGCAGCACGTCCGTCGTCACCTCGACCTCCGGCTGCCTGCGGCCGGCGCGGCGCGAGGCGACGGCCACGATGTCCTCGATGAGCATGCGCTCGGACGGCTCGTCCGGGTCGGGATCGAGCAGTGCGCCCTCGTAGCGTTCCCACAAGGACGCGTGCACCAGCCGGAGCGGTGCCCCGCGCAGGGCGGCCTCGTCGGCTGCCCAGTCCACGGCTCGCAGACTCGGCTCCGAGCCGTCCACGCCGACGACGATCGGAAGATCCGTCATGGTTCTCCTCTCCGTTCCACTCGTCTCTGCTCGTCTCCACTCGTCCGCTGCGGGTCAGCCGTGCGGGACCACGGCGACGGGCGCCACGACGTGGTGCAGGACCGCATGGGTGACGTGGCCGATGTGGGCCCCGAGCGGGCTGGTGCGGATGCGCCGGCCGACCACGGCGAGGGAGGCGTCGCGGGCCGCGGTGACGAGGACCTGCGCGGCGCTGCCGCAGCGGCTCGCCTCGATGACGTCGACGTTCGGGAACTTCCGCCGCCAGGGCCGTACGGCCTCGGTCAGGGCGGCCGCCTGACCGCGGGAGAGCGTGCCGGAGAGTTCCGCGTCACCGTAGAAGCGGTAGAAGGCGGTGGGCGGCTCGGGCCAGCCGTGCACGATCCGCAGGGGAGCGTCACGGCGTGCGGCGGCGTCGAAGGCGAACTCCAGGAGCGTCTCGTCCACGTCGTCGGTGTCGAGGCCGACGACGACGGGCCGGAAGGGGGTCGCGGCCGACGGGATCCCCACGGGGTCCGCCGAGTGTTCGTCGGCGGCCTGCTCTCCGGCCCGCACCAGCACCACCGGGCGAACGGCGTGGGCGATGACGGACAGGCTGACCGAACCCGTCATGAACCCGCCGATCCCGCCGAGACCGCGTGAGCCCAGCGCCAGCAACTCCGCGGCGCCCGCCGCCTCGGCCAGGACCTCGGAAGGCTCGCCGGTGACCTGCTCGGTGATCACTTCGAGACCGGGGTGGCGCAGTCGCAGGCCCTCCGCGGCCTCGGCCGGAATCCTCTCCGCCCAGTCCTGGCTCGTCTCGGCGCCGAGCAGCGGAGCCTGCGCCACGGGCAGGGGCGCGGGCTCGAAGACATGGAGGATCTTCAGCGGCAGATCACGCAGCCGCGCTTCGCGGGCCGCCCATTCGGCGGCGGCACGGCTTTCGGGCGAACCGTCGAGACCTGCCGTGACGGCTCGGGTCATGGCCTCCACCTCCCGGGACGAGGAATCCGATACCAGCGTGGTGACACCGCCGTCGCGGGGTCAGGGGCCGCAGGTCCCTGCACAGAGCCGAACGGCCCCCTTGCGGAGCACGAGTGACGCGCGCATGACGCAACGCACGGGCACCCGCAGGGCCGGGTGGCCCCTGGCCGGCTTCACCGCATCGGCACAGGCTGGAAAGGGCAGGACCGGCACAGGACCCACGGAGTTCACCATGTACGGCACCTCGCGCATCGTCAGTGATGTCATGACCCAGACGGTCGCCGCCATCGGCCGCCGGGCCCCCTTCAAGGAGACCGTGCAGCTGATGCAGGACTGGAAGGTCAGCGCGCTGCCGGTGATCGAGGGCGAGGGCCGGGTGGTGGGCGTGGTCTCCGAGGCCGACCTGCTGACCAAGGAAGAGCTGAGGGACGACCCCGATGCCGCCTACCTCCAACTGCGTCAGCCGGTCGACGTGGCGAAGGCCGAGGGCCTGACGGCAGGCGACGTGATGTCCTCCCCGGCGCTCACCGTACGGGCGACCGCCACCGTCGCCGAGGCCGCCCGGATCATGGCGCGGGGTGGCGTCAAACGGCTGCCCGTCGTCGACGAGGCCGGGCTGCTGCAGGGGATCGTCAGCCGCGCCGACCTGCTCACGGTCTTCCTTCGCGACGACGAGGACATCGCCGGGGAGGTCCGGCGGGAGATCGTGTCGTACCTCTTCCCCCTGTCGGCCTCGGCCGTCCAGGTGGAGGTGCGGGACGGCGTCGTGACACTGGCGGGCCGCATCCGCGACCGTGCGCTGGTCCCGGTGGCCGCACGCCTGGTGCGGGCCGTCGAAGGAGTGGTGGACGTGCGGTTCGACCTCGTCCACGAGGACCCTGTAGCGAGGGGGGCCGATCGGCCCTAGTGCGTGCGGCGCCGGCAGGTCATGATCAGCGTCACGGACAGTCGCAGTCTGTTCGCCACCGGGGAACGAGGGGTCGCCATGACCGAGCCACGCACCTTCACCGAGCAGGACCCGATCCGGGTGTTCCTGCTGGACGACCACGAAGTGGTCCGCCGTGGACTGACCGATCTGCTCGACGCCGAACCGGACATCCGGGTGGTCGGCGACGCGGACACCGCGGAGCACGCGCTCACCCGCGGCCCCGCGCTGCGCCCGCACGTCGCCGTACTGGACGTCCGGCTGCCCGACGGCGACGGCATCACGGTCTGCCGCGAACTGCGCGACCGGGTGCCCGGGCTGGCGTGCCTGATGCTGACCTCCTTCGACGACGAGGAGGCCCTGCTGGACGCGATCATGGCCGGGGCGTCCGGCTATGTCCTGAAGCAGATCAAGGGCTCGGACCTCGTCTCGGCGGTCCGCACGGTCGCCTCGGGGCAGTCGATGCTGGACCCCGCGACCACGGCCCGCCTCATGCGTTCCCTCCGGAATCCGGGCGCGGCCCCCTCGATGCCGCCGGAGCTCGCGAGCCTGTCGCCCCGGGAGCGGGAGATCCTCGCCCTGATCGGCGACGGCCTGACCAACCGTGAGATCGGCAAGAAGCTGTACCTGTCGGAGAAGACCATCAAGAACCACATCTCGCGGATGCTGTCCAAGCTCGGCGTCCAGCGCCGGGTCCAGGCGGCGGTCCTCGCGTCCCACCTGGAGCCGCAGGGCTCGACGGGGCGCTCGGACCACTGAGGCCCGGGAGACTGCCGACGACCGTAGTCCGCCCTGCCGAGGACCGGCGGGCCCGCTGTGGGGACCAATGGCCCCTGGCAGGCCGGCACCGCTGGGACCTTCGATGTAATCGGCGGCGCCGCCCGTCCGCGGCACCGCGGGAAGGAGACGAGAGCGATGACGGCTCCCGCACGGACGACGGCTCCCGTACGACGTCAGGACGAGGACCGGGCCGCGCGGCCCATCGGCAGGCGGGCCGGGGCGGTCGTACGCGAACCCGTATACGGCTGTGGCGAGTTGGCGGCTGGAGGCGGCCGTGTCCCGGCCCGGTGACCGTCTTCCGGTCGTGGTGGGCGTCGATCCCGATCCCGCCCGGCGCACGGCGCTGGCGTGGGCTGCCGACGAGGCCGCCCGTCGTGGCCTGCCACTGCGGGCGGTCCACGTCGAGGGGGTGCCGACCAGGGGCCTGCGGGGGCGAGAGGTCCCACCCTCCTGGGAGGAGTGGAACGAGTCCCTGCACGGTGCGGGAAAGCACGTGCTGGAGCAGGCCGGGGACTTCGTCGCGGCCCGGCATCCGCGGTTGGAGCTGGACGTCCTGCTGGCGGAGGGCGATCCCGCGTGGGTGCTGCGCGAGCAGAGTCGCGACGCCACCGCGGTCGTCCTGGGATCGCGCCATCTGAGCCGGGGCCAGGAGGTGTTCGGCTCCGCATCGGTCGCCCTGCCGGTCATGGCGCACACGCGCTGCCCCCTGGTGGTCGTGCCCGAGCCGGAGCACATCACTCAGGACCCGGCCTGCTTCGTGGTCGGCGTCGACGGCAGCGCGCACTCCGTCGCCGCGGTCGACATGGCGTTCGAGGAGGCGGCCCTGCGCGGCGCCGAGCTGCGGGCCCTGCTCGTGTGGGAACCCGGGCCGCTGAGGATCTTCGACGAGCACGCGCCGCAGCAGGAGGCCCGCCGGCTGCTCTCCGAGGTCGTGGCGGGCCGTCGCGACCGCTTCCCCGAAGTCGAGCTGCGTCACGAACTGGTCGTCGGACATCCCGTGCAGGTGCTCACCGAGGCCTCGGCCCATGCGCTGGGCCTGGTCGTGGGGACCCGGGGGCGCGGAGGTTTCACCGGCATGCTGCTGGGCTCGGTCAGTCAGGGCGTGCTGCACCATGCCCGCTGCCCGGTCATCGCCGTCCCGTCCCCCGGGTGAGCCGCCGGACCGGCACGAAGGGAAGTCACCATGACCGCACCGTCTCCTGGCGTGGACACCGTCACCGCGCTCGTGGCGGACGCCGGTGCGGCGCCCTCGCTGCACAACGCACAGCCCTGGGCGTTCCGCTACCTGCGCGACAGCGATGTCCTGCGCCTGTACGCCGACCTGGAGCGCGCTCTGCCGCGGACCGACCCCGACAACCGGGGCCTGCACGTGGGGTGCGGCGCCGCGCTGTTCAACCTGCGGGTGGCCGCCGCCGCGGCGGGGCTGTCGCCGACCGTGCGAGTGCTGCCCGATCCGGCCTGCCCGGAGTTCCTCGCCGAGGTGCGGCTGCACGGCACCGGAGCACCCGACGGGTCGCTCGTCCCGCTGCGGCCCGCGATCCGCCGCCGGCACTCCAGCCGAGTGCCGTTCCGCGACGAGGAGATCCCGGCCGCCGTGCGCGAGCGGCTCTGCGAGGCGGCCCGCGCCGAGGGTGCGCAGCTGGTGTTCCCCGGCGCCTGGCACGTGCGGTCGATCCTGGAACTCGTGCGGGACGCCGAGGGCAGGGAAGCGCTCGACCCCGGACTGCGTCAGGAGACGGCCCGGTGGACGCACACGGAAGCACCGGATGCCGTCGCGGTGCCCGACGGCATCCCCGCCGATGCGTTCGGTCCACGCCAACCCACCACCTCCGCCCCGGTGCGTGACTTCGCCGCGGGCCGCCCGGTGCCCGGACGAGGCTGGGCGCCCTCCGAGAAGAACCCGAACGTCGCTCTGCTGGGCACGGCCCGCGACGAGCCCGCGGACTGGCTGTGTGCGGGCCAGGCACTGGAGCGGGTCCTGCTGCGGGCCACCGCGGACGGACTGGTCACCTCGGTCACGTCCCAGCCCTTGGAGTGGCCGGAGATCCGCTGGGCCGTACGCGATCCCGTCTCGGACATGGCGTACGTCCAGATGGTGATCCGGCTCGGCCACGGCCCCGAAGGGCATGCGAGCCCACGGCGAGCGGTGTCGGACCTGCTCGACGTGCTCTGACCCCGGCTCACGGCCGAGCTCACCGGTACAGGAGCCGCGTGGAAGTCGGCCAGGGGGGTCGCGGTCGACGCCGCGGTCATGACGACGCGGTGCGCACGATCACGACCGGGCAGTTCGCGTGCTGGGACACGTGCTGGCTGACCGAACCGAGGAGGGCGCGGGCGAATCCGCCCCTGCCCCGGCTGCCGACAACGAGTACCTCGGCTCCCTCGGCGGCGCGCAGCAGGACGTCGGCGGCGTTGCCGTGCACCACGTGGGGCCGGACCGAGCGGACCGCGTCCGCGCCGAGTACGTCGGTCAGCTCCTCGCGCAGCGTCTCCCGGGTCTCCTCCTCGTCGACCTCCATGTCCACGGCGGGCGCCGACCAGCCGTGCAGGCCCGGCAGCTCCCACGCCGCGACGGCGTCCACGGTGGCGTCCAGCAGGCCGGCGTAGCGCACGGCCCAGCGCAGGGCCTCGTACGAGGACGGCGACCCGTCGACACCGACCACCACCCGGCGCTCGGAGACATCCTTGTCCATGCGTGCCACCTCTCCTTCCGACGCCTCTTCGGACGTGCGCGCCGGCGCCGTACTCCACGCTGCGGGACGCATCGCCGCACCGCCAGAGAAGTGCATCCGGCGGCATGACGCGCGGCGGCGGACGCGGTCAGTGACGCTGCGGCACGACCGCGACCGGGCACGAGGCGTGGTGCAGCAGGGTGTGGCTCACCCGACCGAGCTGAAGTCCGAAACGCCCCGCTCTGTGCCCCGCCCCGATGATCACGAGATCCGCGGCCGCCGACCGGTCCACGAGGATCCTGCCCGCCGTGCCTTCAGGAGTGGCCCGGCGCGTCCGGACGTGCGGATACGCGGTGGCAGCGGCGCCGAGCAGATCGTCGAGCAGCGCCGAGGCACGCTGCGCGTGGGTGTCGGCGGCCGCTGCGCGGTCGCCGATCCGGTCGTGGGCGGGCCTGCGCCAAGCGCGCACCACGTCCAGCACACAGCCGCGCACCTCGGCCTCACGGAAGGCGAACCGCACGGCCTCCGCCCCCGTGTCGGCATCCCCGAGGCCGAGCAGGATCCGCTCGTGCGTGCCTGCGAGGCCTGCCGGGTCGCCCCGCACCACGACCACCGGGCAGGGCGCGCGGGCAGCCACGGCCAGACCGACCGACCCGAGCAGCATGCCCTGCAGCCGACCACGCCCACGCGACCCCGTCACCAGCGCGAAGGCATGGTCGCCCGCGCGCACGAGGGCGTCCGCCGCGTCCTCCGGGAGGATCTCGGTGGTGACCTTCACCTCGGTGGCGCGCCGGGCGGCACGGTCGGCCGCGGAGGCGACGATGTGCTCCGCCAACAGCTGCTCGGAGGGGCGCTCGTGGCCCGCTGCCGGCAGGCCGCCCTCGTAGCGCTCCCACAGGGAGCCGTACACCAGCCTGAGCGGAAGACCGTGGCGCACGGCTTCGGCCACGGCCCAGTCGACCGCCGTCAGACACGAGTCCGACCCGTCGACGCCCACGACCAGAGGGAGCGTCATGTTCCCCACCGCCCTTCATGGGGTCGCCGTGGCAAGCAGTTCGGGGGATCCAGCGCGCCGGACGGGTTGCCGGGGCTGGTTCACTCGCGGTGCAGTACGACCTTGAGCGCTCCGGTCGTGGCGCCGTGCGCGAACAGCTCGTAGGCGTCCTCCATGCGGCTGAGGCCGAAGGTGTGGGTGACCAGGCCGGAGACGGGCAGGCGTCCGCAGCGCAGCAGCTCCAGCAGCCACAGGGTGGCGGACGTGTCCACCTGACCGGTGCTGATCGTCACGTTCTTGCGCCACAGGGACTCCAGATGCAGCGTCGCCGGCTTGCCGTGCGAGCCGATGTTGGCGATGTGTCCCCCCGAGCGGACGGCGCGCGTGCACAGCACGAAGCCGTCCGGATCGCCCGAGGCCTCGATGACCACGTCGGCGCCCGGCCCCTCGGACAGCTCGGCGATCATCGCGCCCGGCGACTCGGCGGCGTCGGCGCCGACCCTGAGCGCGGTCTCCAGCCGGGCGCCGGCCAGGTCCACGACGACGATCCGGCGGGGCGAGTAGAGCCGCGCCACGATCACCGCGGCGAGGCCGACGGGGCCCGCGCCCACGACGACGAGGGTGTCTCCCGGGGACACATGTCCGTTGCGGACCCCGACCTCGTAGGCGGTGGGGAGGAGTTCGGCGAGCAGCACGGCGTCGTCGAGCGGGAGATCGGACGGACAGCGGGTCACGGAGTGGTCGGCGAACGGCACCCGCACCAGCTCGGCCTGGGTCCCGCCGATCAGATTCCCCAGGATCCATCCGCCGCCCCCACGGCACTGGCCGTACCTGGCCGCACGGCACTCCCCGCAGTCACCGCAGGCCGACACGGACGACACGATCACCTGGTCCCCGGGGCGCAGCCGGTGGATGTCGGCGCCGACGTCCACGACCTCGCCGACGGCTTCGTGACCGAGCACCGTCCCGGGTTTCACCTCGGGAAAGTCCCCCCGCCGGATGTGCAGATCACTGCCGCACACGGTGGTGGCGTCGATGCGTACGATCGCGTCGGTCGGCTCCTCGATCACGGGATCCGGGACGCTGTCCCAGGAGGTCTGTGCCGGGCCGTGGTAAACGAGCGCTCGCACGGTTCTCACTTCCTCGCTCCCCCTCTCCACGGTCACCCCCGCCGTACTCCCGGGCAACACGGCCCCGCGCGACCGTGCGACCACGCGCCCCGCGTGGCAGGTTGGATACAGCACCCCTGTGAGGAGAGGGCGGCGATCATGCGAGCTCACCTCGGCGACCTGCTCGTCATCGACAGCCCGACGACCGGCGCCACCACGCGCGACGGCAAGATCGTCGGACTCCACCACGAGGACGGAACGCCTCCGTACGACGTGCGTTGGTCGGACACGGACGAAGTCACCCTCGTGTTCCCGGGGCCCGACGCCCACATCCGTCACCTTGAGCAGGTCGGGCCGGCTGCCGCCGCACGAGGGACGCGGCCCCGCACGGACGAGGCGGAGGCCGGGTCCCTGACCGCCCCTCCCGCCGGGACGGCGAATCCCGGCGACATCGGCCGGCGCGTGGGGGCCGAGCGCCGCAGGAGGGGGCTCAGCCGGGAGGAGACGGCCGGCCGCGCCCGGATGTCCCCCGACTACCTGGCCTACCTGGAAGAGCGGCCCGCGGATCCGACCATGGCCACGGTCATCAGGCTGGCCGACGCCCTGGGCACCACGGTCGCCGCGCTGCGCGGCGGAGGCATGGATCTCCCACCGGGACAGGGCCACGCGCTGCTCCACCCGCAGCTGCGGGATCTCAGCCCGGACGAGTGCCGCGAACTGCTCTCGACGCACGGTGTGGGGCGCGTCGCGGTGTCGTCCTCCGACGGCCGCCCGGCGGTCGTCCCGGTCAACTACGAGGTCGTCGACGACGCCATCGCCTTCCGGACCGCACCCGGTTCCGCGCCGGCGGCAGCCGCGGGCAGGGAGGTCGCCTTCGAGGTCGACCATGTGGACGAGGCGCTGAGCCAGGGCTGGAGCGTGCTCGCGGTCGGCCCCGCGAGCGTGGTGACGGAGCCCGGGGCCGTCCACCGGCTCACCGAACGGGCCCACACCAGGCCGTGGGCGGGCGGCGGGCGCGAGATGTGGGTGTCGATCCGGCCCACGCACCTCACAGGCCGTCGGATCACTCCGGCCGACCGGTAGCCGGCCCCGGTGACAGGAGCCCGGTCAGCCGGAGGGGCGCCGGGCGGGAAACACGGGGGCTTCGTCCTCGGCCGTCGGCGCTGCGTCCGCGGTGACGAGGATCCGTACGTCCCACGGGCCGGGCTCCAGCGGGGCACGGGCCGGCACGGAGCCGCCGTCGAGGACGGGCTGGAGTCAGTCCAGGTCGAAGCGGCCGTTGTCCGGCTCCCAGGTCGACCAGACGGACTCGCCGACCCGGATGACGGTGAACCCGGCCTCGGCCATCAGGTCCAGATCGCTCCTGAGCCGTTCCCGCAGGTCGGCCGTGCAGTCGTTGGCGTGCGTGTACTCGTGGTAGTACGCGGCACCGAAGAGCACACGGGCGGGCAGGACCCCCATGGGCGAACCTCCGGAGGGGAGAGGGACACAAGGAGCGGACGCGCGCCGCCGCGGTAGTGCGGCGCGGCCCGAAGGCGTCGTAGCGCGGCATCCCGGCCCCCTCGCGTGCCTGCCTGCTGACAGGCGAGGCGCCGGCGGGTTCTCGCCGAGTGCGGGCCGACGACGCTCTCGCAGCCCGCCTGTTCACGGGCGGGTGAGGGTGTGTCAGACGGTGGGCTTCTGGACGGCGGTCGGCTTGGTGGTGAGCAGGGCCGTGATCTCATCGGCGAGGTGCGGGCCGAGCTCGCCCCAGCCGTCCTTGTAGCCGTAGACGCCGGCCAGGGTGCGGGCCTCGTAGTCACCGTTCATGATCTCGATGTCGTTGGCGGTGATGAGTGCCGGGTGGGCGACCCCGAGGGCTGCCGAGACCTTGGTCAGCTCCTTGCGCAGGGTGCGCAGGTAGACGGCGGCCCGGGTGGCCTTCGAGGCCGGGTCGAGGCCGCGGGCCAGCCACTGGTTCTGGGTGGCGATGCCGGTGGGGCACTTGTCGGTGTGGCACTTCTGCGACTGGATGCAGCCGATGGACAGCATCGCCTCACGGGCCACGTTGACCATGTCGGCCCCCAGAGCGAAGGCGACCGCGGCGTTCTCGGGCAGGCCGAGCTTGCCGGAGCCGATGAAGGTCAGGTCGTCGGTCAGACCCAGCTCGGCGAAGGCGCCGTAGACCCGGGAGAAGCCCATCCGGAAGGGCAGCGACACCGAGTCGGTGAAGATCAGCGGCGCCGCCCCGGTGCCGCCCTCGCCGCCGTCGACGGTCACGAAGTCGACACCGCGGTCGCCACGCGCCATCAGCGCGGCCAGCTCCCGCCAGAAGCCCATCTCCCCGACCGCGCTCTTGACCCCGACCGGCAGACCGGTCTCGGCGGCGAGCAACTCGACGAAGTCGAGCATCGAGTCGACGTCGCTGAACGCGGTGTGCCGCGACGGGGAGGCGCAGTCCTTGCCGACCGGTATGCCGCGGATCCGGGCGATCTCCGGGGTCACCTTCGCGCCCGGCAGCATCCCGCCCAGCCCTGGCTTGGCCCCCTGCGAGAGCTTGATCTCGATCGCCCTGACCGGGGCGCCGGCGACCACGTCCTTGAGCTTGTCGAGGTTGAAGCTGCCGTCCTCGTTGCGGCAGCCGAAGTACGCCGTACCGATCTGGAGGACGAGGTCGCCGCCGTTGCGGTGGTACGGCGACAGGCCGCCCTCGCCCGTGTTGTGCATCGTGCCCGCCAGCGCCGCCCCCTTGTTGAGCGCCGTGACGGCCGCGCCGGAGAGCGATCCGAAGCTCATCGCCGAGATGTTCACCACGCTCGCCGGCCGGAACGCCTTGGCACGCCCGCGCGGCCCGCCCAGCACCTTGGCCGAGGGCAGCGGCGCCTGCGGGTCGTGCGCGTCGGGCAGAGTGCCGGCGAACGTGCGCTGCTTGAGGTAGGCGTGCCCCTGCACATGCTCGACGTCGACGTCGGTCCCGAAGCCGAAGTAGTTGTTCTCCTCCTTCGCCGACGCGTAGATCCAGGAACGCTGGTCACGGCTGAACGGCCGCTCCTCCTCGTTGGAGGTCACGATGTACTGCCGCAGCTCCGGCCCGATCGTCTCCAACAGGTACCGGGCGTGCCCGATCACCGGGAAGTTCCGGAGCAGCGCATGCCTCTTCTGGACAAGGTCGCGGGCAGCCAGAAGCGCCACTGCTGTCGCGGCGGCCGCGCCGATCCTCCGAGCGTGCATGACCGTTCCTCCTCGATGCACGACTCCATCGCCGTACGAGGGAGTCGTCGTGTCGTCTTGGACGTTGGGCGGCGGGCACGGCCGAGCAGGCATCAGCGTCCGTCGAAGAATGCGAAATGATATTAGGAGGCCGCGCGGACAGGCATGCGGTCAGGGGACTGGTCCGGGTTCGGCCCCCAGCGGTCCGAGTGCGGGTGGACGCTACGGCGCCAGTCGTTCACGAAGTGCCGATGACCCAGTTCGCCGGGTGGACGAACGTCGCCAGCTGATCCTCGATCCACGGGTCGAACGCCAGCAGCTGGTCTTCGACCCAACGGACGAGGTGGTCACCCGCCGTCCGGTACGTGCCGCTGCGGCCGTAGCTGTCGTCGTACAAGCTGCCGTAGCCCTGGTCACCGCGGTCATGGAGCCGGTCACCGTACGCCCGACCGTCGCGGTGGTGATGTGTGCCGTGGAGGCCCATGGTCTGCGCGTGCGCGGTCAGGACGGCCCGGGCAGGGGTGGGCCCGGCGTCCTGCGCAGTGGCCGCGGCCGCGGAGCCGGCGGCAGCGAGGAGGGCGCCTGCGGCGAGTGCCGCAGAGACGCTCACGGTCGCGGTACGTCGCATGAGCTTCTTCATGATGTTTCCTCCCTGCACTGTCCGCCTGCCGTGTCTGCTGACGGCGGACGCCCCGTTGTCTTGGCTCTGGCAAAGCTACTCACACATACATGGTTGAACAATAAACTTTGCGCGTGAAGCAAATCACCCGAATAGCCCGGAATAGACGGGGGCAATAAGCCGTGTCGGATTTCAGGCGGCTCGCACTCCGCCGACACCCGTCCACATGCCGGCGGGGCAGGGGGCGTGAGGCGCGTCACACCTCGGGGGCCCGCGCGGTCGCGGTATCGGGCTCGCCCCGGATGTCACGGCTCGGCTGGTTCACGCCTGGAACTCGGTGAGATCGATGGTGTGAACGCGCAGCGGACAGCCGTACACCGGGTGCGTCGTCTCTCGCTCCGGCACCATGCCGAGCTTGCGGATGACGTTCTCGGAGGCGGCGTCACCCGCTCGGTTGATGCTGATGACGTGGTCGAGGCCGCGGTCCTGAAGCGCGAACTCCAGCGTGGCATGGGCGGCTTCGGATGCGTATCCCTGACCCCAGAACTGTGAGCCGAGGCGCCACCTGATCGCCACGGCGGGCAGTACCTCCGGCAGGAACTCGGGCACGGACAGCCCCGTGAAGCCGGCCAGCTCACCCGAGGCCAGCAGCTCGACGGCAAAGAGTCCGAAGCCTTCCTCGTCCCACTCCTCCTCCCGCCGCTCGATGTCCTCCACCGTGTGCTCCAGATCACGCACCGAGCCGTCGTCGACCCAGCGCATGACCCGCGGGTCCGCGTTGATGTCCGCCATCGGCGCGAGGTCGTCGTCATGCCAGCGACGGAGGAGGAGGCGGGGTG
Source organism: Streptomyces sp. HUAS MG56 (assembly GCF_058673395.1). Taxonomy (NCBI): domain Bacteria; kingdom Bacillati; phylum Actinomycetota; class Actinomycetes; order Kitasatosporales; family Streptomycetaceae; genus Streptomyces; species Streptomyces sp. HUAS MG56. The sequence goes on from NZ_CM178722.1 coordinate 645,216, forward strand.
TACGAATCTCGGTCATGGCGCCCATCCGCCCAAGGCAACGGCCTCATCGGTAATCGGCGTCGGCTCGTGCTACCGCTCCGTGACGTCCCTGACCTCGGAGGACGCCGACTCCGTTGCTCCCTGGGCCGGACAGCCGAGGGCCCATGGGCCGGGGAGACGGTGGCGGGTGATCCTGACGAAACCCGGCTTCCTCGTACAGGTGGATGGCGGGAGCCGACTTGCTGTTCGTGCCGAGGAACAGCCGGGCCGCACCCTGTGCCCGGGCGCGGTCGATCACCGCGGCCACGAGCCGGCGGCCGATGCCGCGTCCCTGCGCGGCGGGGGCCACGGCCGTCCTTGCCAGCTCGAACACGGCGTCCGGACACGCCGGAAGCGCGACGCAGCCGACAACCGTGCCGCTGCCCTGCTCGCGACGCCGAGCTCGACCGGATCGAGCAGGTTCTGGACCGCTTCCCGGACCGGGGCTTCGCCTTCGACGAGTTCGGGCCGTTGGGGATCCGGTCCACCGCAGGCTCCTGCTGGGCGAAGCAGGGCAAATCAAACCGGCTGCCAGCGACCTACCGCCGCATGCACGCCCGTGGGCGCGGGGGCAGCGAATGAGCTGGCGGGCAGGAGGACACCTGCGTGCCTGGTGAATACGCGAGCCAGTGAACCCTTCTCATCTTGTGGTCTCTGGGTGATGTCGGCTGGCGGCGAGTTCGTAACGCGGCAGGGCTCCCGGTCGTTGCGCTGGTGATCTCACTCATCAACGTCTCGACACAGGAGCCCTGTTGGTCCCGTATCGTGCCATGCTCGACATCCCGCATGAGGTCGTTGAGCACGTTTCCTGGCTCATCTACGCCCGAAGGTGTGAGCTGAACTCCCGCTGGCGCAGACTTGGCTGCTTCCGGCAGGCCCTGCTCGTCCTGGTCCACCTACGCATGAACGAGACCCTGGCCCAGGTCGCAGCTGCCTTCGGCGTCTCCACCGCCACCGCCGGCCGGTACGTGACCGAGACGGTCGAGATCCTCGCCGAACACGCTCCAAGCCTGCACGAGGCCCTGCGCGAACTGCCGCCGGAAGGGTTCGTCATCCTCGACGGCACCCTGATCGCCACAGACCGCATCGCGGCGGACGAGCCGTACTACTCGATGAAGCACCGCCGCCACGGGATGAACGTGCAGGTCGTGGTCGCCCCGGACGGGACACCGCTGTGGTTCTCGCGGGCCCTGCCCGGTCGCACGCACGACCTGACCGCGGCCCGCGCACACGGTGTGATCCAGGCCTGCCTGTCCCGTCAGCTCCTCGTCCTTGCCGACCGGGCCTACCGCGGAGCCGGAGCCACCGTACGCACCCCCTACTACGGCCGAGACCTTCCTGAGAAGTACGCCCAGTTTAACCGCGACCACGCCCGGCTGCGGGCACCAGGAGAACGCGCCTTCGCCCGCTTCAAGCAATGGCGGATCTTCCGCAAGGCCCGCTGCAGCACCAACCGGATCAGCCGAACCGTTGCCGCCGTTCACGCCATCGAGACAGCCTGGCGATCAGGATGAGAAAGGTTCAGTGGAATTCTCCTTCGAAACATTCAGTGAATGGATTTAGCGGGTGAGTCATCGGTGTCCGGTTGGATCATGACTCCATTGCGCCCGGGCACTTGCGCCGCGTCATGCTCCTGGATGTCAGGGCTTGACGCAGGGGCGGCTCCTCGTTCCACGCGGCACCCCCGCCGACGTGATGCTGTCGGCAGCCGTCTCTCGCCCCGCGGTGCGATGCCGGCCGGGATGCGGTGGGGTACCGCGCAGGGCGTGCCGCCGCCCTCCTGCCCGACCGTGGGTGCTTCTGCGCGCTGAGGAGGTGATCGGTCTTTGCCTGTGACACAGCTGCGACAGTCTGCGGACCCCGCCATGACACTGCAGAGCCAGCCTGTCCATATCGGGCAAATAGCAATATTCAGACATTTGCCTCTCTGCTTCCGATAGTGCGAGCAGTGACGACCGAGCCGATCCACCGCAGGAAATGCACATGAGCCCCATCACCGCCTCGCCCATCGAAGCATCCATAGCTTCCCTGTCCCCGCGCGAGCAGGAGACTCTGCACCACATCGCCGCAGGGCGCACCTACCTGCAAACGGCTCGTCTCATGGGTCTGTCCCAGCACACGGTCGACGCGTATCTGCGGCGTATCAGGGCCAAGCTCAATGTCCACTGCACGGCCGAACTCACCCGGGTGGCCATAGCCCTGGGCGCGTGACCCGGGCGGCCGCATCACGGCGCCGTATTCGCGGACGGAGCGCCGACGGCGCCAAGCGCTGCGCCGGGGTCCTGGCATCCGCAGCGCTGCGTTGGTGCTTCGTGGCTCTCTGGATCATGCTGGTCGGTAGAGACTGGGGGTGAGGTCTCCTCCAGAGAGGGTGTGGGGTCGAGATCAGCGAGCAGAGGGCGAGATGAGCGGCGATGGAACGATCTTTCACCCCTCCTGGCAAGGATCCGGGCCAGCCGGACGCCTCTTTCGAGTCGGCCTGCACGGCCACGGCGGCCGTTAGTGATCAGGGCATTGTGGCGGGGTGGAGCGAAGGTGCCCGGCGGCTGCTCGGATACTCGTCCTCCCAGGTCTTGGGACGGGCCGCGGCCAGCCTGCTCGCCGACGCCGGTGAGGCCGCCCGGCACTCATGGGGCGAGCTGGAACGGTGGAGCGGCACCGTGGCGCTGCGGCACCGGGACGGCCACGAGGTGGAGTTGGACGTGCTGGCGCACCGCCGCGCTCCGGTCGGCGGTCCGGCCGAATGGCTGGTGGTGTCCGCCGTGGCGGGGCCGGCGGACACGCTGAGCACCGAAACACTGGAGCAATGGGCGTTTCGCCAGTCGCCCGACAGCCTTGCAATCTTCGATACGGACCGGCGACTGGTACAGGTCAGTGTGGGCATGCAACAGGCTCTGCGCCTGACCGAGAAGGTCATGCGCGGACTGCGTATGACGGACATCGCGCCTGGTGAGGGAAGCACGCAGATCGACAGCGGGATGCGCCGGGCCCTGGAGTGCGGTGAGGTGCAGCGGCGGAACGCGGCCCTTCGCCTGCCGGGCACCAGCCCTGGGCTGGGCTGGTCGGCATACCTCACCCCGCTCAAAGACCCGGGCGGCCGGGTGCGCGCAGTGTGCCTGGCGGCCCACCCTGGGCCGGAAGGCTCGTTCGTCCAGCAGCGAGAGTTCCTCGTGCACGAGGCGGAAGCGCGGATCGGCAGCAGCCTCGATATCGGGCTTACCGCACAGGAGTTCAGCGATGTCGCCGTCCCCGACTTCGCGGACTTCGTGGCCGTCGACCTGCTCGACTTTCCGCAGCAGCTGGACGCGGCCGCCCCTGTGTCAACGACGAAGCCGGTCGTGGTGCGTCGTGCTGCGTACCGCTCGGTCCTTAAGGGCAGTGGGCTGTTCCCGGCCGCGGCGGGAGCGGCGACCTTTTACCCTGCGGCTTCGCCCCCGGCACAGTGCCTGGCCTTGGGCCACGCCGCCCTCTACGGCTCGGACGCCCTCGCTCTGGACGGGTGGGCGCAGGCGGACGCCGGTGCCGCATGGCTGGGTGGGGCGGGGATGCAGTCGCTGATGGTGGTGCCCCTGGTGAGCGACGGCAGCAGCCTCGGCATCGCCCTTTTCGCCCGGCACAGACACCGGGAGCCCTTCGACGTCGGTGACCTGCGCGTGGCGGAGGAACTGGCAGCCAAGGCCGCCGTCGCCCTGGACCATGCCCGCCGACACACCCAGGCGCGTACCACCACCATGGCCCTGCAGCGCAGCCTGCTCCCGCAGACGCTGCCCGACCAGACGGCAGTGGGCATCGCCTCCCGCTATGTGCCTGCCGTCACCCAAGCCGGCGTGGGCGGCGACTGGTTCGACGTCATCCCGCTGTCCGGTGCGCGAGTGGCTCTCGTCGTCGGCGACGTGGTCGGCCACGGCATCCGGGCCTCCGCCACCATGGGCCGGCTCCGGACCGCGGTGCGCACGCTGGCCGATGTCGACCTGCCGGCCGACGAGCTCCTCACCCACCTCGACGACCTGGTGCTGCACCTGTCGGTGGAAGAGGGCGCAAGGGACCCGGCCGCCGAGACTGCCGTAGGCATCGGCAGCACCTGCCTGTATGCGATCTACGACCCCGTCTCCCGCCGGTGCACCCTGGCCCGGGCGGGCCACCCCCCACCCGCGGTGGTGACGCCCGACGGCGTCGTACGCTTCCTCGACGTCCCCGCCGGACCACCACTGGGGCTAGGAGGGATGCCCTTCGAAGCCGTCGAGGCGGAACTGCCCGAGGGAAGCCTGATCGTCCTCTACACCGACGGTCTGCTCGAAGCCCGTGAACACGACATCGACGAGGCCTTGGACAAGATGTTCGCTGCTCTGGCGCGCCCGGCCATGGCTCTGGAGACAATCTGCGACAGGGTACTCACCGCCCTGCTGACGCATCCCCCGGCCGACGATGTCGCGCTGCTCGTCGCCCGTACCCGGGCCCTGCATGCCGACCGGGTCGCTACCTGGGATCTGGACTTCGACTTCGCCGTCGTCTCCCGGGCCCGCCGGCACACCGGCGACCAACTGGCCGCCTGGGGATTGGACGACGCCGCGTTCATCACCGAGCTGGTGGTCAGTGAACTGGTCACCAACGCCATCCGCTACGGCCAGCCGCCCATCCAGCTGCGGCTGATCCATCAGGACAGCACCCTGGTCTGCGAAGTCTTCGACTCCGGCAGCACGACGCCGCACATGCGGCGCGCCAGAACCTTCGACGAAGGAGGGCGGGGCCTGCTGATGGTCGCCCAGCTCGTCCAGCGCTGGGGCACCCGGCACGACCGCGTCGGCAAGACCGTGTGGGCCGAGCAGTCCCTTGCCGCGATCTGAAAGGGACGGATGATACCGGCACGTCCGGCAGCCCGCGCAAGACAGTGAGCGGTCGACTGCGGGCGGGCGGTCAGCCGTTGCCGCCGCGGCCTCCCTGACCACTGCGCTCCCAGCCGATGCCGAGGCAGGTCCTACCGTCGCCGCCTCGCCCGCCGTCGCCTCCACCCACTGCGCCTGCGCCGTTGCCACCGTTGGTGCCGCCTCGGCCCGGTGCCCCGTCGGTGCCACCTCCGCCGTTGGTGCTGCCGTTGCACAGCCCGGCACGGATCCCTCCGTCGGACCTGCGTTCCGCGTAATTCGGAGCTCATAGAGCCACGGCACGCCTACTGGCCTGCAGCTTCTCCTCTTCGGGCGCTGCAGGCCGTTCCTCTAGGGCTTGACGTTCTCGCAGGTCAGGGCAGGTCCTGGATCCGACGCCAGCGGGCTGCCGGGCGGCGCCTGGCCCATCAAGCCGGGAGCCACGATAGAGGGGCGGTGCCTCGCCCGGCACAAGAATCGTCAACTTGCCCCTAATGATTGGGATTTGGGCGGTCATGCTTCGCTGCATTGCTGGAGCCTTGGCGCACATCGCCACCTCTCTGACCTGGCCGTTTCTCTATGCCTAGAGAAACGCCCCAACAGGCCATTCGGGGCGTCTCCGCAGGTCAGGGCTACTATCGTTGCTCTAGGTGCGGCGAATTCCGCGGAACGCAGGTCGGAGCCATTGGTTCCGTTGCCGGTCCCCTTGCGGTTGCCCGCGCAGACGTTGTCGCCGACGCGGATACTGTCAGTGCCCAGCTGGACGCTGCTGAGCGCCCCGACGCCAAACGGCTGACCCGCGCCCGATCCCCTGCCATTGCCGGTAAGCAGTTGCCGGGCGGTGTCCGCCGCAGCAGCCCGGGTCCGGGGCATCGGTGCCGCCGTCGCGGCTGGCGCCAGCGCATCTCCGGCGATCACAGCGGCTGAGACCGCCAGACCGAGACCGAATTTCGACGAGCACATACGCATTGTTTTCTCTCCTTTCGAAGACGATTTCGCGGACTTTTCGCCGCCAACGCGCCCGCCCGGGAACTCGGGCCGAAGCGCCCCGCTACTGGAGGAGGGCGGAGTCATCGCCCAGCAGCCCGAGAAAGTCGCCGTACAGGAGCTGTCGCTTCCAGGTCGACGTCCCTCTCGGAGATCTTGTACTTCTTCGGGACGTCGGCCTTCGTCGCGTGACCGGACATCACGATGAGCACGATTCGCGCCTTGTCCGTCACCGTGAGGTCCTGCTTGCCTTTGTCTGGCAGATCCTTGAGGGAGAAGCAGCCCGGCTGGCCGGGAGCACCTCCCGCGCCTCCTTTGCCGCCTCCCCCACCCCTGCCACACTGCACGGCCTGGCCGGCGAGGGGTACGTCACCGCCTCAGGGCGCGCGCTGATCGACCGGGTCGTTACGACCCGGGACTGGGTCGCCGACGACGAACGCCGCGAGCGGACCGGTGTCCCCGACGACCACGCCTGCGCCATCAAACCCCAACCGGCCGACGCGACGCCTGAGCGGGCCCGCAAAGCGGGGCGTCCGGCCCGCTGGGTGGCCGCCGACAAGGTCTACGGCGGGAGTGAACCACGCACGCGAATGCGCGAGCTGGGCTACACCCGTTCTGGGGGGACTTGCCGCTCTTCGAGCGATGTGCGATACGTGGAGAGGGCCCCTTCAGCGCTCGCCGAAGAACCCCCGTTGCCCGGTCCTGGAAGAGGAATGCCATGACAGGAGCGCAAGAGGCCGCCGGGCGCGTGATCACCGGACGTTACCGGCTTCTGCGTCGGCTTGGTACCGGCGGCATGGGACGTGTGTGGCTGGCGTACGACCAGGAACTGGCGTGCGAGGTCGCGCTCAAGGAGATCATTCTGCCGCCGGACACCCCCGAATGCGAAGTGGGCTCCAGGATCGCGAGGGCCCGCGGCGAGGCCCGGCACGCCGCCCGGCTGCGCAACCATCCACATGTCGTCACCGTGCACGACATCGTGGAGGAGGACGGCCTGCCATGGATCGTCATGGAGTTCGTGCCCGGCGCCATGAACCTGGAGGCCATGGTGTGCGAACGGGGGCCGCTGCCTCCCGGCGACGTCGCCCGGATCGGTCTGGCGGTCCTCGACGCCCTGCTGGAGGGACACCGGCTCGGCGTCCTACACCGGGACGTCAAACCGGCCAACATCCTGCTGACCAATCCGGGGCCCCAGCCCTCCTATCCGACAGAGGGCGGCGGCCGGGTGATGCTCACTGACTACGGCATCGCGCTGGAGCCGAGCTCCGGGGAGGACCGCCTGACCGCCACCCTGGAGATCCTCGGGACGCCGCGCTTCATGGCTCCCGAGCGGGTCAACAGTCAGCCGCCCACACCTGCCGCCGACCTGTTCTCGCTGGGGGCCACCCTGTACTACGCCCTCGAGGGGGCGGGGCCCTTCGACCGCGACACCGCCCTCACCACGCTGAGCGCCCTGCTGTTCGAGTCCCCGCGCCCGCCGCGCCGGGCGACGGAGCTGACCCCGGTCATCGTTGGGCTGTTGGCCAAGGATCCCGCGGACAGGATGGACGGCGAGGAGGCCGCCCGGCTGCTCACCCCCATCGCCGACCAGCCCCACTCGCCCCCGTCGCAGCAACCGGCTCCCTCACCGGAGGTGCCGCCGCCTGAGCGGCCCCCCGCCTCAAAGCCGCCGCTCCCCCAGGAAGCGGCCCCGCCGACCAAGATCCTGTCGTTGGCCGAGCCGGAGGAACCGACCGGCTCGGCCCCGGAACCGCTGCCGCACAAAGGGGACGAAGCCCGGCTGCGGCCCCGCCCGCCGCGGCCCAGAAACCGACGGGCCAGGCTCATCGCGGGAGCGGCGCTGGTGGCGCTTGCCGCGGCGGGCGGCGGCATCTACCTGGCACAGTCCCGTTTCTCGGGTCCCACCGCACCGTCCGTGTCCTCGATCCAGGTCGGCAAGTCCCCGGGCGCGGTGGCGGTGTCGCCGGACGGGCACCGGGCCTACGCGACCAACTACTTCGGCCCGGCTTCGGTGTCGGTGATCGACACCGCCACCGAGCACACCGTGGGCAACCCCATCGGTGTCGGCGACAAGCCTCAGGGGATGGCGGTATCCCCAGACGGAAGCCGGGTCTACGCGGCCAACTCCGGCTCGGATTCGGTGTCGGTCATCGACACCGCCACCGACCACACCGTGGGCAACCCCATCCATGTCGGCAACAAGCCGGTCGCGGTGGCGGTCTCCCCGGACGGACGCTGGGTCTACGCGGCCAACTCCGGCTCGGATTCGGTGTCGGTCATCGACACCGCCACCGACCACACCGTGGGCAACCCCATCCATGTCAGCAACAAGCCGTACGGGGTGGCGGTATCCCCAGACGGAAGCCGAATCTACACGGCCAACTCCGGCCCGGATTCGGTGTCGGTCATCGACACCGCCACCGACCACACCGTAGGCAACCCCATCCATGTCGGCAACAAGCCGGTCGCGGTGGCGGTCTCCCCGGACGGAAACCGGGCCTACACGGCCAACGCCGGCTCGGACTCCGTGTCGGTCATCGACACCGCCACCGACCACACCGTAGGCAACCCCATCCATGTCGGCAACAAGCCGGTCGCGGTGGCGGTCTCCCCGGACGGAAACCGGGCCTACACGGCCAACGCCGGCTCGGACTCCGTGTCGATGATCGACACCGCCACCGACCACACCGTAGGCAACCCCATCCATGTCGGCGGGTACCCGGTGTGGGCGGTGGTCTCCCCGGACGGACACCGGGCCTACGCGGCCAACGAGGGCTCGGATTCGGTGTCGGTGATCACCTTCTAGCCTCCCCTTCTCGCGTGGGGCGGCAAAGTCGGGTCGGCCGCTGCGGGCCGGTGGTTTCGGCACCTACCGCCGGGCGGGCACGACTGTGGCCCAAGCGTCAGGGCCACCGCCCTCGCCCCCGCCCCACGGCACTCCCCACTACCTCCAGGCCGTTGACCAGGGAAAATATAGTGGTTGACAGTAGTCCGGCTGCAGTATCAAGCTGTAGCACTAAACCGACAAAAAGGAGTAATCCACCTCAAGTCAAGGGAGATCATCATGATGGCAAGCACCCGGAAGCACATCCGACACCTCCTCGGCGCGTTTTGCGTTGCTGCGCTGCTAGCCGGAACGGTGGGCATGACCAGTGCCGAGGCAACACCTCAGACAACGAAGGCCACGGCGCAAGCGCCGAACCAGGGCTGCGCGGGCCCCCAGAACCCGCCGGGCTGCGTGTGAGGCGAGGCCGGGGCAGGTGCCGCCCACCGCAGGGTGCCCGTTGCGCACAGCGTTGCCGGCGTACAACCTCATCAGTCCACCCACGTACGAGCCGACCTCGGTCCTGCACGACGGTCGGCCGGGGTCGGTTCGAAGGCGAAGGTGAAGCGAGGGAACACCTTGTCGGTGCCCAGCCATATGTAGGGGTTGCGGCCGACTTCCAGGCGGGTGCCGAAGTGGTCGCCGTGCAACTGGCGCACCCGGCTGCTCGCCCCGTCGCAGGCGACGATCAAGTCGGCCTCGGCGAACTCGGCCAGGTCGTCGACCTTGCGACGGTGCTGGACATCCACCCCCAGCTCGGCTGCGCGTCGGGTCAGGATGTCGAGCAGGGATGCGCGGGCGATGCTGTAGCCGTACCGGCCCAGATACACGGTCTCTTCCCCGCGGCGGACCTCCTGGTCCTGCCACAGCGCCGACGCCGCACGCACCGCCTCGGCACTGCCGGGATCGTTGCGGTAGAGGTGGTCGAGCAGGTCATCCCCATACCCCACACCCCAGCCGTAGGTGGCCCCCGGCGGATCACGCTCAATCACAGTAATGTCAAGACCGGCATCACGGCGCTTGGCCGCGATCGCGAAATACAACGCGCCCGGCCCACCACCGACACACACGATCTTCCTAGCATGTCCCGCGCAAGTTCGTGGAGGGGTATCGGAAGGCGAGTCCGGACGTGCCGGAGCTGTCAGGCGAAGGACAAGCGCGCGGCCGCTTCGGCGGGCGTCGTTCCTTGGCCGCGTCCGGGGACGTCGTGGACGGCGGTTGCGCCCTCAGAGCGCAGTTGGTCTGCGGCGGCATGTCGAGCCATGATCGCGGCGTAGGCGCGGACGTCCGTGGCGGTGATGTCAGTACCGCCTCGCCCCGCATGCTGCTGGAGGAGATCGGTGACGTCCGGGTCGAATCGCCACATGGTCACTGGAGCGTTGAAGCGCCTGGCGATGGCGATCAGTCGTGCGCGCGCCTGGGGAGTGACGTTCGTAGACTCGGCGACTGCGCTGTGTCCGGTAGCAAGCCTGGCGACGATCCTGCGGTCACGCTCCTCGAAGATGTGTGCGTCCGCCGTTTCGGAGTCCGCTTCTGCGGGTGAGGCGCCGAAGAGCTCCGCGCGGATCTCGTCGCTAGATACCACGGCTTCCTCGTCGATCTGCTGACGCACGATCAGCGCCCGAACGAAGCTGGTCTTGCCCGAGGCCGGCGGCCCGACGAGGATGACCAGGCCCGCTGGCACCCGGATCCGCCCGGACATGCCCGGTGCAGGAGCGTTGAGGTAGAGGTTGCCAGCACAGTCGAGGGCTTCTTCGGGGGATCCTGTGGGCAGCCCGCTGGGCAGAATGTTGTCCCGGTAACTGTCGCTGCCAGCCAGGCAGAGCGCGAAGCCCCAGGTGTGCAGCACGCCCGTGAACCTCAGGCGGCACAGCGGGATGGTCTGCTCGCCAGGCAACTCCGCGTCCACGTAGGCGAATCCGGCGCGGAACCAGACCGTGATGACGTCCACCTGTGGCCAACGCTCGCGGGCATGACGGTTCAGGCGCTGGCGCAGGTGGTGCTGCATCGATTCCGGCGGGTTCTTCGGCACAGCCCCATCCTGCCGGGCGTGGGCTCGCCATGATCTTGGTCGTGAAAGGTGGGCAGTGGGCGGGGACGGCGGTCGCGGTGGTGCTGGAGACCAAGGTTCGCGAGCGGTTGATGAGGACGGCCGCTTCGGCGAAGTCGGGGGTGCGGGCGGTGTTGCGGGCCCAGATCGTGCTCTCGGCGGCGGACGCACGCGCCAACGGAGCGATCGCGCGGGAGTTGGCGGTCAGTGGGAACACGGTGCGCAAGTGGCGCCACCGATTCGCCATCCTGGGCGTTGACGGACTACGGGACGCCGAACGGTCGGGGCGGCCGAAGGTCTACGGCCCCGATGTGAGGGTGGCCACCGCGACCAGCAAGCCTCCGCACCCGGAGGCGACCTGGTTGCACCGGTCCATTGCCGAGCGGGTGGCCGGTACGTGCTTCGCGCCGGTCTCCTCCCCCCAGGTCGGCCGGACCCTGGCGGATCTGGACCTGAAACCGCAGGGGGTCCGCAGCCGGCTCGCCCGGCGCGACACCACGGACTTCTGGCAGCGCGCCTCCGACGTGTGTGCGCTCTACCTTGATCCGCCAGAGGGGGCGATGGTGTTCTCGATCGACGAGAAGACCGTGATCGCCACCCGCTCTCGCCGCCATCCGGGCCGTCCCGCCCGTCCCGGTGAGCCGGTCCGGCAGGAGCTTGAATATCGGCGTCACGGGCACTGCCTCCCTGATCACGGCCCTCGATGTCCGCACCGGCGAGGTACTCACCGAGGTGATCCGCCGCAACGACGCGGCGACCTTCACCGCTTTCCTGGAACAGCTCGACCAGGCCATCGCACCCGGCAAGGAGATGCACGTCGTCCTCGACAACGGCTCCTCACACACCGCCAAGCAACACCAGGACCTGGCTGGCCGCTCACCCGCACTGGCACGTCCGCTGGACCCCGCCGCATGCCTCCTGGCTCAACCAGGTCGAACTGTTCTTCTCCGCTCTGACCCGCCGGGTCCTGCGTCACGGCGACTTCGCCAGCCGCGAGGACCTAATCGACAAGCTAGAGGCGTACACGATCGGGCACAACGAGACTGCCAAGCCCTAGCAATGGACCTACGAGGACACCCCACTCAGGGCCGCCTGATCAACCCTCCTCCACGAACTTCTGCGAAGCAGCACTGGCATGTCCCGGCCCAGCCGCACGACCGGACGTCCGCATCGCGGCTGCCGCAGCCCGGCGCGCGGTCGGCGACGGATGGGGGCCGCCTAGCGGCGGACGGGCGGTCCCGGCCGGCGTCCCCTGCCGGTCGGATCCCTGGAGTAGTGGTCGCATGGGTTCCTCTTCCCTGGATCGAATCTCTGGACTGAATCTCTGGGCCCACTCGCTGGGCTGGGTCTTGGAGCCTGTGGGCGGTGTGCGCCCAAGAACGCACAAGGCGGCCGAGCCCGCTCGCGGCACCGGGCACACGGGTGTGGCGAACTCACAACTGAGACGTGTCTGCCGCACCCGCGCCCGGGCCCCGGCGATCCGACCGGCCGGGCCGGTCGGATCGCCGCCTCGGGCACCAGCGGGCGTCAGGGCAGCACCGCTGCCACCCGCCCCGGGCCGGCTACCCCCAGTTGCTCGAGCTGCCCCAGTTACTGTCGGAGCTGCCCCAGCTATTCGAACTGCCCCAACCACCGTTGTCACCCCAGTTGCTCGAGCTGCCCCAGCTGCTGTCGGAGCTGCCCCAGCTATTCGAACTGCCCCAACCACCGTTGTCACCCCAGCCACCGTTGTCACCCCAGTTGCTCGAGCTGCCCCAGCTGCTGTCGGAGCTGCCCCAGCTACTGGAGCTGCCCCAACCGTCACTGCCGTCGCCCCAGCCGCTGACGCTTGCCACGGTGGCGTGCGTCGTCGCGGGTGCGGCCTGCGCGGCGGCGCCACCACCCAGAAGCGCCCCTGCAGCAGTTACGGTGATGGCAGCGACTTTGGCGATCTTCCTACTCGTCCGAAACACGACCCGTTCTCCTTTCGGTGGATGAGCCTCACCCCAAACCGGTGAGGTCGTGTTTCGAGTAAGCCCGAACGGGTCATGCGTCGTCACGCCACTGAATCCCGTGACTTGACACCCGAAAATGATCTCGATATAAACCCCCGCCCAAGCCAGCCGCCCCTGGGAAAGACCCCTTGAGGCGCAAGCCCCGTAGACCAGCCGGACGGTCACGACGACCCGCCCTCCGCACCGGACCCGGCGTCTTCGCATTGCAACAGACCCGTGGCATAGGCACGCAAGGCGCCGTAAAGTAGGCCCCGAGGTAAAAAGCGGACCGTACGACTACCGGGTGAACCCGCCAACGCTTACCCGCGTCCGTCCACACCCGCCCCCAAGGCGGCTGCAGCGATCAAAGACCGTAACCACATCACGTGGGGGCGAGGGAATCAAGTCACCTACCGAGTTATCACCATGGACACTGAAACACGGATTAATGAATCGCGCCTCGGCTGGACCGGCAAGACCATCCTCTTGACGTTGACATCGCCGGCCTTCGTCACAGCCTCCCTCATGCTGCCACTATGAATTTCCGTGCTTGACGGAAACGTCTTCGGAATCATCTTTCTACTGATCGCCTGGTCAGCCTATTCCCGTAAAATAGCTCTGCGCATTGACCCGCAAGGCATAACACTCGGTACTATTCCCATCCCGTATGGATACAAGAAAGACGTGATTCCATGGCGAGGACGTCATCTCGATCGTTCTTTGGAATCAATATATTCTCCCTTGTTCCTAGATGCCTTATTTCGGCGTTCAGCGACGATCGGGACCTCCAGCACTTTCAGGTGCCTCCTCCAGCCGGTGACTGAGATTCAACAATAAATTGACACCCTGGGATGTAACGCCTGACATCATTCAGGCAAGTCGACCGATCAACCTTTGGCGCCTCAGCCGTTCCAAACTTGACGAGGCGGTCGCGGTCTTCGCACCAGAAGTCCGCGTCAGTGCTCGTTCCACTCCGCACCGATGTGGGCACTTGCCTCGGCTTCGATCAGCTCCTGCACCATCCGCTCGGCGATGGCGCGGATGAGCTCGATTCCGTCCGTCGAGCGTAGTGACTCAAACAGCCGTATCAGTTCAGACCGGGACAGGGCCATCGTGCACTCCTCGTGGTTGAACTGGGCGTTCACCAAGGAGAGTTACGCGATGGCCCGCCTCCTGTTGAGGGAGCGGTGCTCACCCGTGGAAGTGCGCCCCGGGCAGACGCCCGCGCACTCCCAGCCGCTGATCCCGTACACCACGACGAGGGACACCATCCGATCACGGGCCGTCCGGCGGTGGCGATGTCGAGGTGGTCCCCACTGAGCCGATGCCGGACCCTGACCTGGGCCCCGGCCAGCCCCGGCGGGACGAAGTACAGATTCCCGTCAAAGGACACCAGACACTGCGGGCTGACCGTCCGATCGACCTCCGGCTCGGCAGGAAACGGCCGGACTGGAATGTCCAACAGCGGTACCACTGCTGCGAGTTCGCCGACGGTGACCACGAGTCCGTCCAAGCTCCGGCGGCGCTCGTCCATCCGGGCGGCGAGTTTATCGATGCCGGATTGGGCCTGGCTAACGCTCAGCGCGTCCGGGACCGTGCGCCACCAGCGTTGCGCGGCCGAGTGGTTGGCCTTCTCTACGACATCCTTGCGGTTTCCGCGACGCGGCGGGCAGATGTCCACGCCGACGCCGTATTTTCTGAACATCGGGAGCCTGTGTCGCCCTCCGTCCATAGAACTCGTAACGCGATCTTGCCGAGCCGTGCTGGCTGGGGCGTCAGTGAATCAGGTACCGCATGACCGCCTCTGTCAGGTCACGATGCCACTGTTGAACGCGGGAGACGCGGCGGGCATCGATCTCGCCCTCGAAGGTCGAGCCGTCGTGCAGTGTGACCGTGACATGCAGCCGGGACCTGCGGACGGTGTGATGGGTGACGTCGGCGATCCCTGTCCAGGACAACTCGGCCTCCGCGTCGCCCCGGTCGAGGTCCTCATCGGTCTCGATCTGGTCCAGCGGCAGCCCGTGCCCATGGAATGTCAGCAGTACCCCGCCGGCATCGACCACCATGCTGGAATCCTTGTCCGCCGCGATGAACGCCTCGTCGTTCGGGAGGGGCACCTGTCCGGAGCCCCGGTCCGTCGAGGCCTCGGAGACCATGGGCACGTACGGGGGCACGGGCAGACGTGGGGGCAGGAGTCGGTATGACGTCGCCGCTCCCGTCAACTCATCGAGGCGATCGAGGAGGTGGGCCGGAGCCGGCCGGTGATCGGGGTCTTTCTCCAGGCAGGATGCCACCAATTCCCGCAGCAAGGGCGGGACGGCGCTCAGATCGGGCGCCTCGTGCACCGAGCGGTACATCAGTGCCATCGGCGTCCCCTCGCCGAACGCGCTGCCGCCTGCCGCCGCCACCAGGACCGCGCCCAGCGCGAACACGTCAGCGGCGCCCGTAACATCGGCGCCCATCGCCTGCTCGGGAGCGAGGAACCCCGGCGTTCCGAAGGCATGGCCCGTCGCCGTCAGACGCGTGGATTCCACCGCCCGCGCGATCCCGAAGTCGATGACGCGGGGCCCGTCCGCAGCCATGATGATGTTGCCAGGTTTCAGATCGCGGTGGACCAGGCCACAGTCATGGATCGTCACCAGGGCCGCTGCGAGCGCCGCACCGAGTCCCTTCAACTCCAGTGTCTCCATGGGGCCTTGGGACTGAATGCGCTCAGCGAGTGTCGGTCCCGGCACATACGCGGTGGCCATCCAGGGAGGGTTCGCATCCGGGTCCGCATCGACGACCGGCGCCGTGTGGAAGCCGCCGACAGCCCGCGCCGCAGTCACCTCGGCACGGAACCGGGCACGGAAGTGAACATCGGCGGCGAGCTCGGCCCGCGCGACCTTGACCGCTACGGCACGCCCCCCGCGCGACCGAGCCAGATACACAGTCCCCATGCCGCCCTCGCCGAGCCGACGCTCGATCGCGTAGGGACCAATACGCTCCCCGCCTGCTGCCTGCCCCTCGGCTCCTTGCCGTCCCGTCGCGCTCACTCGATCCCCCGAGCCTGTTCGGCTGACCACCCTGGAGAAGGGATCATCTCACCCACGGATCACGATTCGGCCCTCCTGAGGCGCCGCCAGCAGATGAGGCAGCAGCCCAACGAGAGGATCGCGGTAAGGGTCCAGGGTGGAGGGCTTACGGGGTGGGCGGCGCACGACCTCCTGCCAAGTGCGGGCATGGGCATACTTGCGCACCGTGCGGCGGTCCAGGCCGAGCTCCCGGGCCATGGCGCTGTAGCTGTGGCCGGATGCGGTCAGGGTGTGCACGGCCTCGAACAGCCTCCTGGCGTGCCGCCCGGCCCGGGTGTCCGCCGCGTCGTCCTCGGCGGTCTCTTCCTCCGGCACCGGGTCGGCCTCTGCGACCGGCGGAAGGGCCGCGGGCAGGCAGCCTCGGTGAGCAGCCGCGACATCCTGGACGCGCCGCGACAGCCCCTGCCACATGTGGAAGCGGTCGCTGACCTGCACGGCATCGGGGGCGCCGGCGGTAATGCCTTGCCGGTAGGTCAGCGAGCCGTCGCGGCAGACGATTTCAACACCCGGGTGCTCACGGAGCCAGCGGCTGAGCTGTTCGGCGTCACGTCCCTCCCAGAGCGTGAGAGGAAGACGGGTGGTGGCATCGACCAAAAGGGTCCCGTAGGTATCGCCGTAGAGTGCGAAGTCGTCCACGCCCAGCACCCGCGGAGTGGCAAGGGGCGGCAGCGGCATCCGTATCAGCTGCGACAGGACGGTGCACCGCGACAGGGCGACGCCCAAGACCCGCAGCATCCGGGTCCCGCCCCGGCCCGCCAACAGTATCCCTGCGGCCTCGACTACCTGCTGCAGCAGCGGTGTGCGCCGCTGGTAACGCACGGTCAGACCCGGCACCTGTTCGGCGAACGTCACCTTCCCGCAGGAGGCGTTCTCGCAGTACAGACGGCGCACGCTCAGCTCGATCAGCACGGGACGGCCGCCCAGCGATGCATCACCGAGCCGTCTGACGTAACGGCTGTGACACCACCCACTCGGTGTCCCGCATCCCGTACACGGTGCGGGAGCAACCGACCGCGTACGCGCCCGGACAACCACCCCGGATCCGGAGCCGTCGACGGAAGAAATCAACACACCCGCCAAGTGCGGTAACAAGTACGGCAGTTCAACAGAGCACGCTCCAAGACTGCCCGTTACGCGGACCGGTCGACCACGGCACCAAGATGATCTCCGACTACGAAATTCTTGCCAGAGCCAGTCGAAGCCATACTCCGACAAGCGTCAAGGCATCGACGTCGACCAGGACGGTGCCGTGGGTCTTGCCCTTGAGGAAGGCGAAGTCGTCGACCCCGAGTACCCGCGGGCTGCACGCCGAGCTGGTGGCGGGAGGGTCGGGCAGGGCCATCAGCATGCTGATCAGCGTCACCCGACTGACTGCCAACGCGAGTACTGCCGCCATCCGGGCTCCAGCCCGGCCGGCCAGATCCATTGCGAGGGTCAGCAACGGGTGATGCAACAGCGGGGTTCTCCGCCCGTAGCGGATGGTCAGGCCCTCGACTTGCTCAACGAGCCTACGACGCGGGCATGTTGGCTGATCGCAGACGAGACGGCGCACCAATAGGCCGATGACCACCAGGCGACCGGGGACAGCGGTATCGGCGAGGTGCCGCTGATAGCGGCCGTGGACACGGTGCGCGGCCATGCCGCAGCTGGGGCAGTCCACGGTGCGGTTGTCCGGAGTACGCGCGGTGACGTGCACCGTGCCACTCTCCACGCACACACGCTCCACCAGCACCGTCTTCAGGTGCGGAAACACGATGTCCAAGAGTTCGTCACACATGGGTGACGATGCCAGGTAGATGACGCTCCGTCACGCTCCACAATCTTGCCTGAACCGCTTTCAGGAGCGTCATCAACCCTGTCCGGTGCCCTCACCGCTGGTGCCCCGCCGGTGCCGCCAGGGCCGTCGTGGCCGCGGCCCTCCCGGTGGTGCTGCCCGCGCCGAGGACCCTCTCCCCGCGCCGCAGCGCCAGATACCTCCGCAGGCCCGTGTTGGCTTCTCGTCGTACCCGGCGCAGCACCGGGACCTGGGTGGCCCTGTGCAGCTGGTAGTGCCACGGCGCCTGGGCCCCCTGCCGTACCGACATCGCGTAGGCGAAGTCCACCAGTTCCTGCTCAAGGTAATGGTCGAGATGCTCGAACCAGGCCATGCTCGTGCGGGCCGCGGCCTGCACGGGATGGAGCGCGGCCCGGCGGCGCCTGTCGTAGGCCTGCAAAGCGGCAGGCAGCTCTGCCTCCGTATACAGGCTGTGCGCGAGCTCGATCGCATCCAGCAGCGCCAGCCGGGTGCCCGAGCCCAGGGTGTAGTGGGTGGTGTGGGCGGCATCCCCCAGCAGCACCACGTTGTCGTGGCACCAGGTGGCGTTGCGTACCTCGGTGAAGTGCTGCCAGCGTGCTGGTTCCCCCCGGGACCGGCCAAGCAGCGTGTGGCCGTCCAGAGCGGAGGCGAAGACCTGTTCCAACAACCGCACACCATCGGCGGTATCGAGCGTATCGAGCCCCAGCCCCCGCCAGGTCTCTGGGGCGCACTCGACGACGCAGGTGCTGATTTCCGCGCTCGAGGGGTAGGCGTAAAACCAGATCCACCCGGCCGGGGTCGGTTCGAAGGCGAAGGTGAAGCGAGGGAACACCTTGTCGGTGCCCAGCCATATGTAGGGGTTGCGGCCGACTTCCAGGCGGGTGCCGAAGTGGTCGCCGTGCAACTGGCGCACCCGGCTGCTCGCCCCGTCGCAGGCGACGATCAAGTCGGCCTCGGCGAACTCGGCCAGGTCGTCGACCTTGCGACGGTGCTGGACATCCACCCCCAGCTCGGCTGCGCGTCGGGTCAGGATGTCGAGCAGGGATGCGCGGGCGATGCTGTAGCCGTACCGGCCCAGATACACGGTCTCTTCCCCGCGGCGGACCTCCTGGTCCTGCCACAGCGCCGACGCCGCACGCACCGCCTCGGCACTGCCGGGATCGTTGCGGTAGAGGTGGTCGAGCAGGTCATCCCCATACCCCACACCCCAGCCGTAGGTGGCCCCCGGCGGATCACGCTCAATCACAGTAATGTCAAGACCGGCATCACGGCGCTTGGCCGCGATCGCGAAATACAACGCGCCCGGCCCACCACCGACACACACGATCTTCCTAGCATGTCCCGTCCCGACCGCACGACCGGACCACTGCATCGCGGCTGCGGCACCCCGGCGCGCGGTCAGCGTCGGATTCGGCGTCGGATGGGGGCCGCCCAGCGGCGGGCGGGGGGTCCCGGCCGGCGTCCCCTGCCGGTCGGATCCCTGGAGTAGTGGTCGCATGGGTTCCTCTTCTCTGGATCGAATCTCTGGGTCGACTCGGTGGGTTGGGTCTTGGTGCTTGCAGGTCGGTGTGCGCACCCGAGGATGCAGAAGGGGGCTGGGCCCGCGCCCGGCACAGGGCGCGCGGGTGCGGCGAACTCACACCTGAGGCGTGGCTGCCGCACCCGCGCCCGGGCCTCGGCGATCTGACCGGGGGCTCCTCGTGGCCGGTCAGGCGCCGCCTCGGGGTGCCGCAGGGGTTAGGACAGTGTCGGTGCCACTGTCCCAAGTCGGCTACCCCCAGCCGCCCCAGCCTCCATCGTCACCCCAGCCACCCCAGCCTCCGTGGTGGTGACAGCCACCCCAGCCTCCATCGTCACCCCAGCCACCCCAGCCTCCGTGGTGACCCCAGCTGTCGTCGCCCCAGCCGCCCCAACTGCTGACGCTTGCCACGGTGGCGGCGTGCGTCGTGGCGGGTGCGGCCTGGGCGGCGGCGCCGCCGCCCAGGAGCGCCCCTGCGGCGGTTGCGGTGATGGCCGCGACCTTGGCGATCCTCTTACGCGTTCGAAACATAACCTGTCCTTCTTTCGGTGGATGAGCCTCACTCCGGATCGGTGAGGTCGTGTTTCGAGTAAGCCCGAAGGGGTCATGCGTCGTCACGCCACTGAATGTCGTGACTTGACACCCATAAATGATCTTGATACGGGCCCGCGTCCCTCCTAGGCCAGCCGGGTAACCAGCCCCGTGACAGCCCTGTCGGCCCTGGGACGAGCCCCTTGAGGCGCCGGCCCCGTGGACCAACCGGATGGTCACCGCGACCCCGCCCTCCGCACCGGCCCCGGAGTCTTCGCGACCGCACCAGCGACCGCACCCCACTTCATCGACTCCACCCGCAGCACCGGAACCACCGCCCCACCGATGCAACCTGCGCGACCGGACACTGCCCATGGCCACACCAGCACTGCCATCGTCCCGTCCACTCCCCCAGCCCTGTGCGGACGGTCCGTGCTCGGCGGAGAAGATCTCCCGTACCTCGCGGACTGCGTAGTAGACCAGCACGTACCCGGCGGCCGGGTCGGCCCACCACCAGCCGACGGTTGCATTGAGGACCAGGCCGAGAAGGACGGCGGCGGCCAGCAGACCGTCGATCAAGGTGACGCGGCCCTCGGTCTTCAGCACGGTTGTCCAGCGCGGCGCCGGTGCGGGCCTTGCCCGCGGCGAGGGCGAACATGCGGTCGCCCGCCGCGGCTAGGCTTCCCCGACCAGGTTCTGGCCACGGTTCTCCATCTACGGGTTTCCCTGGCCGCGGAACCCCTCGCCGTGCTGTTCGACAGCAGCCGGACCGCCATGCACCGCGCCCTGCTGAAGGTCGGGAGACTACTCAAGGCGCGCGGCATCGTTGTTCCGTCGGCGACCACCCCACCCCCTGCCCTCGCCGCCCTCCAAGCTCGGGCTCGCCCAGAGCGACGAACCCCACAGCAAGATCAAGACAACGTGTTGATGATCGGCGAGCCCTTAGTGGGCGTTCAGGCATGCCTCATGCCGGTATGCGAGTTCAGTCGCTGTGTCATTTTGAGGCCTTTCAGTGGATCAATGCGCTTCATCACTTCCAGACTTCTGGACCTGCCCGCCCGTTTCGCTCAGCTTCAACCCTCGAAGTACGTCTGACATAGAGATAGACCAGAACCGCCCAATGACCAGCGGAACCTGATCTTCCGTCACACCCGTGATCCCTCTGGGAGGTGAGCCAGCGGAAGCCGTACCCCAGCGACCTGTCCGATGCCCGATGGGCCCTGATCGAGCCGACGTTGGCGGCCTGGAGAAAGGTCCGGCTCGACCGCAGACACACCGGGCAGCCGACCAAGGTCGACCTGCGCGACGTATTCAACGCACTCCTCTACATCAACCGCATGGGAATAACCTGGAAATATCTCCCACACGACTTCCCGAACTACGGCACCGTCTACGCCTACTATGCCGCCTGGCGCGATGAGGGAATCCTTGCCCAGCTCAACTACGACCTGACGGGGCTCGCCCGCGTGAAGGAAGGGCGCAAGCCCGAACCCACAGGGTCCGTCATAGACGCCCAGAGCGTGAAGACCTCCACCAACGTACCCCTGGCCAGCCAGAGAACGGACGCCGCCAAGTAGATCGGGAGGAAGCGCGGCATCCTCACCGACACGATCGGCCTCATCCTTGCCGTGACCGTCACCGCCGCGAGCCTCTCCGAGAACGCCGTAGGGATACGCCTTCTCGACCACGCCAAGCAGACCTATCCAACCATCGCCAAAAGCTGGGTCGACACCGGCTTCAAGAACGCCGTCGTCGAGCACGGCGCGCGTCTCGGAATCGACGTCGAAGTCGTCAACAGAAACCCAGGAGTTCGCGGCTTCCACGTCGCCAAAAGGCGCTGGGTAGTCGAGCGAAGTCTGGGTTGGCTTATGTTGCACCGGCGCCTTTCTCGCGATTACGAGACCCTTCCCGCCAGCTCCGAGGCCATGATCCACGTCGCCTCGATCGACAACCTCACCAAGCGCATAACAGACGAGACGACACCAACCTGGCGAGGGACCTACTAGAGTAGAAAGGGCAATTCGCCTGGATCAAATGCCCTCTTAGAAATCCCAACAGAATTCCGTAACTAACCTTGGGTTCGCTGCACGATCGGGTGACATCTTGACGTGTCCCGACCACGGTGCCCAATGCGGCTCCCGGATCTTCGCTGATCTGTGCGACCAGCACTGCATGACCTGGTCGATGCGTGCGGTCGTCATCAGCCCGGACAACGCGGGCTGAAGGCGAACGAGACGCATGGGGCCTTTTGTGTGTCCGGTGCGCGTGTCACCTCGGCACGGGCACCGGACCGATTCTCCTCGTCCGTCCGGTCTGCCCGGCACACGGCTTCAGACGGAGCGGGCAGACGGGCTGCGCCCTGTGTACCGTCGGGACCGTTGCCGGACTTACGGATAGCTCACCAGGTACGCCACGTTGCTGCTGGGAGTGACCTGGCTGCCGGTGTTGTCGACGATGTGGTTGATGGTGCCGTCGCCGCCCAGGACCGTGGTGACCATGCTGTGGAACTTCACCGCGGACGTGGTGGGCACCTCGATGGCGTGGCCGAGTACGACGGAGGGGTTGTCGCGGAGGTAGGCGTAGACGCCCACGCCCCATGCCTCGTGCGAGGTGACCGAGTTGGCGACCTTGTACGAGGCGTAGCCGAGGTCCCCTCCGCTGGTGGTCCAGGCGGACTGGTCGGGCACGTCGTAGGGGGTCTCGCTCTGGTAGAAGTACGTGCGGCCGCCGTTGCCGTTCCAGGTGGTCTGGTACTTCTGGTAGTGCTCGACCGCCAGGCCGTACATGGTGACGTTGCTGCCGTTGACGATCAGCCCGTTGGCGGCCGGGTTGGTCGTCCAGCCGACGCCGTTGGTGTGGTCCGCGCGCCACAGCCACAGGTCGTCGCCGATGACGTCGTTGCTGTTGACCACCAGTGTCTGGGTGGCCTGGCCGGCGATGTCGCCGCCGATGCGGAAGAACACGTCGTGCAGCACGATCGGGTCGGTGCTGTGACTGGCAGTCGAGCCGGTCGGGCCGACCTGCATGAGGGTGTTGGAGTTGGTGGTGTTCGCGCTGATCAGTAGCCCGGCGATGTCGATACCGTCGACGTCCGCGGTGGTGATCGCGGTGACGCCGTTGTCCGGGACGAGGGTGGCCAGGCCCAGGCCGAGGACCACGGTGTCGGGGCGGGTGATGTTCAGCGGGGCGGAGAGGTGGTAGACGCCCGGGGTGACGATCAGGTTCTGGCCGGCGGCGAGCGCGTTGTTGATCGTCGTGGCGGTGTCACCGGGCTTGACGATGTAGAACTGACCGATCGGCAGCGAGGTGCCCGGCGCGCTGCCGTTCGTCCAGTCCGGGCCCTGCACACTGGTGCGCGCCGACGGGACGAACACCTGCCAGTTGCCCGAGCCGTCGACGTAGATGAACGGCTTCTCGCGCATCACCGGGCTCTGGTCGACGGTGGTGTACTGGGGGTTGGGGAAGCTGGTCGCCGGGGCGCCGGTGTCGCCGACGAAGACCATGTTCCAGTTGTGCCCGGTCCAGCCGCCGTTCATGGCGGTGTCCTGGGTGAGGAACTGCTGCTGGGTCCCGGAGTTGATCTGACCGGAGACTCGCGAGTCGCCGATGTAGCCGCCGCTGGACCAGTTGGTGCTGGTGCCGTGGGTGTCGTCCCACAGCTTCATGCTGCCGTGCACGTCCATGCGCCTGAACGGGTCGGCCTGCGAGACGGCCCACATGGTGCTGCCCGAACTGGGGCTCACCGACATGTTCTCGGCGTCGCGCCAGAAGTTCTGGGTGGCGTTGCCGTCGCTGGTGTGACCCTCGACGTGTACGCCGCCGCCGGTGATCGACACCTGGTCCGGTGACAGCCCGAGCCCGGCGACCTGGGTGTAGTAGCCGACGGGAATGTCGACGTCGTACGTGCCGGGGGTGAACAGCAGGGCGTTGCGTTCGGTGCCGAACTCGTTGGTCTGCTGGGTGCTGTAGACCGAGTTGATCTTCGACTGGATGGTGGACGTCGACATCGACGGATCGAACACCGTGACGTTGGGGCCGAAGTCCGGGGTGTTGGCAGGCGGGGTGAGGCCGCCGGAGAGCGTGAAGGACTGGGCGGCGGTGCCGTTGCAGGCGTACTGCTGCAACTGAACGCTGTCGGCGGTGGACGCCGACGGCACGTCGAGGCACTTGCCGCTGTTGCGGTTGACGAAGTGGTACGTGCCGGAGGCCTCCGCGACCGGCTGCCACTGCTGGTTGGAGCCGCCGCCGTAGAGCCACAACTGGGTCAGGGCGCCGTCGGCGGTGGAGACGTCGGTCTCGTCCCAGACCTGATCCGGCGCGGAAGCCGCGCCGATCCGGTAGTAGCCGCTGTCGGTCGGGGTGAACTGCCAGGACTGGGCGGCGGTGCCGTTGCAGGCGTACTGCTGCACGGCGGTGCCGTTGCCGGTGGCACCGGCTCTCGCGTCGACGCACTTGCCGCTGCCTGCGTTGACGACGGTAGTGGGGGCGGTGGGGATGGTCGCGGCGACGGCACTCGGGGCAGAAGCCAGCGCGATACCGGCGGCGGCCGGCAGCAGGAAGGCGGTCGTGAGGGCGGCCGTGCGTCTGCGCCGGCGGGGGGCGCGGAGGCGCGTGGCGGGAAGGGCGGCGGGAACGTCGGTCACACGTGTCTCCTTGGTCGCGATGTGGGGCGCGATGCGGATCGGACGGTAGAGGTAGTCCGTGCGGCCGTCAATACATCAAAATATAAGGTGTGAATTAACTTGCCAGAGAGGGGAGATGTGCGAGCACGACCCCAACGGACCGACCGGCCCCGGGGCCGCCTTCGGCGCCAGGCCTGAACACCTGGCCGGAAGCCGTCGCTGAGGTCGCCCGCGCAGGGGCGGCAGCATCCGCGTCTGGGCACTGCAGGGGTGCCATGCGTGGACAGATGCGACCGCGTTGCCACACAGAAATGGGGGCGCCCTGCGCGCCGAGGTGCTCGGCGCGCAGGATCAATGAAAGACGGGTCGTTCGTAATCGCGGTGTGCGGTAGCGATGTTGTCGATGGCTCAGGTCCATGCCGTACCGCCCCCGATGCGCTGCCGCCCGGTCGGTGAGGTTCTCGGCGAACTGCAACACCGTCACCAGCGCCAGCTGGCCCGGTGACCAGCCCGGCCTCCCTCTGGATCCGAAGGCCTCGGCGAACTCGGCGTCCGCGAACAACTCGCCCAGTTCGTCGCGGACCCGCATCGCCAACGGGTACGGGCCGCGTGCCGCCACCGCCCGAGCCACCTGCACAGTCATGTCAGGCACCTTCGGTCACGGCCTCGGCCGCATCGACATTCCACACCCCACCCGCGACCGGGAACGCCGAGACGGCCGCTGCTGTCACGGCCAACGAGGCGCCATCCCCGCCGGGCACGGAATAGGCCAGCAGGATCGTCACCAGCCGCAAACGGCGGTGATCAATGCTCTGGCCCGGGTCGCGGGGCCGAGCTCCGTTGCGTCAAGGCTCAATCGGTCCACCCAGTCAGACTTCGCCCACCGGACCCGAACCGTTGACCCTCTTCTGATGCTGGACTTCAGAACGTCGTCGGCGACACCCACCGCTCCTCGATGGCCCGCACCGCCAAGCAGCACATCGCCTCCGGCGCGTCCCGGCTGCGCCCGGTCATCGCCGACCTGGCCGAGGTCGGCGGGAAGATCGCGTTCTCCGTGCGGGCGAAGAAGAGCGCGTTCGTCTACGACGCCGGCCGTCCCAAGGACTCGCCCGGCATCCGCCACGGTGTGGACGGTCACGGAATTGGAGCAGCGCCGTGTCCGGTGACCGCGTCTCACCCCCAGCAGAGCCGCACGGCCCGGCGTGCCGGCGGCCAGGCCCTGGCGGGTGATGCGCGGCCGGTGGTGCCGGGCATCACCCGCCGGGGAAAGGCTCAGTGCTTGTTGACCGCGGAGGCCCAGTCGAAGTTCACGCCCATGTCGGAGTACATCTTCGAGTACCCGACGAAGCAGTCGAACTTCTCGACCTTGCCGTTGTGCAGGTACCAGAAGTCGGCAGTCGGCGCGTCGACCTTGTGGCCGTTCCCCTTGATGACGCCTGCCGGCGACTGGAGTTGGCCATCGAACGTGCCCTGGATCGACAGCTCGATGCTGACCACGTCGCCGTTCACGGTGATGCGCTTGAGGTCACGGTGGACATTGGAGAAGAGGCTCTTCATGTAGGGCAGAACGGTGCCGAGCGCCTTGCCCCGGTAGGCCACGCCGCTGACCATGTCGTCGAAGACGCCGTCCTTGGCGAAGCTGTTGACGAACGTCGGGACGTCGATGTGGCTCCCCTCCGCCGCGTAGTAATCGCGCAGGACGACTGCCAGGTTGTGCGTCTCGTGCTTGGTCAGGTGGCGGTTCGTGAGCGGCAGCTCCGCCAGCTGGCGGGGAGTCAGGTCCGGGACCGCCGCACTGCTGTGGACCGCCGCGCTCCTGTGGCCGGGGTTTGCGGCCTGTGACGGCGCAGCGGCGATGGAAAGGCCACCCAGGACAGCTATCGCGGTCGTGGCGGTGATCGACTTCCGGCTGAGCAGCTTCATGTCGCGTTCCTCCAGGTTGATTCTCAGGATCCGAGAGCCGTCGCAACGGTCCCTCTCACGCCCTTAGTAATTCAAACGCTCGCTTTACATTAGGAACTGACGGTGCGACATGTCAAGCCAATGTTTGAATTCTCTGGTCGCGCTGCCACGGAGGGGCGTGCGCGCGGGCGCGTTGCGGCTGGTCAGGGCAGGTCTGCGACAGCGATCCGGGGCAGCGGCCCAGACGCCCGCTCCTCGCGGGACCGGATCCGCTCGGGTTCGCCCTCGATCCGCGAGGCGACTGTTGACAATGTACTCAAACATCCGCTTGACTACATGGCATGGTACGGGCGAAAAAGATGGATCTGCGCCGGGAGGCTGGTCAGCGCACGCGGGACGGCCTACAGACGGCCGCCCTGGAGTTGCTCGCGCAGCGAGGCCAGGAGGGCGTGACACTCCGCGAGATCACAGATCGCGCCGGAGCCAACGTCGCCGCGGTGAGTTACCACTTCGGGTCGCTGAAGGCACTGTGCGACTCGGCGATCGAGCACGCGTTGGAACAGTATCTGGACGAGAAGATCCTGGAACTCGATTCCCTCCCCTCCACCGCGACACTCCATGACGTGGCGGCAGCGTTCGCCCGGCCGATGGTGCGCGCACTGGCGGCCGGCGGACAGGACCTGGCCGTGATGCGGACCGTGGCGCGCGTCGGCATCGATCCGCCCCAGGGATGGGACCGGCTGGACGGCAAGTTCGACCAGAGCCGCCGGGGGGCGGTCCGGGCGCTGGCACCGAACCTGCCCGGAGTCGACGAGGAGGAACTGAACTTCCGTACGCGATGCGCAGCCGGCCTGCTGAACTGGCTCGCGCTGGCGCCCATCGGCACCGAGCTGGCCGCCATGTCCGCCGAGCAGATCGAGCGGCAGCTGTTCCCCGTGGTGGCCGGGGCGTTCCGCGGGGACGCCCCCGCCGACCGCTGACCAGGCCAAAGGCCAGTTCGGGGAGCAGAACAACACCCTGTCCTATCTCCCGACCCTGGCCGAAGGCGGCGTCGAACTGGCCGAGATCCGGGACTGCGCCCACTTACCGACGTACTGCAACCCGCCGCAGATGTAGGCCCGCATCGCCGACCTGGTCTCACGCACGGACGCCGCCTCCTGACGGCTTCGAGCCGCGGACAACCGCCGCGAGAAAGCTGCGGACCGCAGAACCGGCCGACGGAGGCGGCCCTTCGTCACGTGTGTGTCACTGTCCGCCGTACTTCCGGCTCATGCTCTCGTACACCGCCTTCGCCTCCTGGCCCAGCGGCGGGCCCGCGAGCCAGGAGTGGTCGGCCCGGCCGATCGAGGCACTTGAACATCTTCAGGCCGTTGTACGGCGGTGCCGCCGGGTATCCCCAGGCGCCCATCTCGGCGACCTGGTTCGCCGAGGGCGCGGAGAAGTCCACGTCGAGCGCCGCGCCGACGGTCTCCTCCAGCGACTTGCCGCTGCCGTTCTCCGGCTTCACGTGCAGGACGGAGTAGTCGTACGGGGACCCGTCGTTGCCCACCTCGGCGCCTCGCTGGATCCATTCGTTCGAGGTCGAGACCCAGTCCGCCCACCAGGTGCCGTACGGAGCGGCCTCGGCGGCACCGGCGGTGCGCATCTGCGCCGCGGAGTCGCCGTCGTCGTTGTACGACGGCACGAAGGCGATGTTGCGGTACCAGCCGCCGTCGCGCCCGGCGTGCACGCAGTGGCCGGCGGTCCACACGAGGTTGGACCTGCCGGGGTGGTTGACGTCCTTGATGACCGTGCCGGAGCAGACCATCGGGCCACGGGGCGAGTCGAAGAAGACCTTGCCGACCGGGGCCGAGTACTAGTGGTACGGGGTCTTCTCGGGCAGGGCCTGCACGGGCCGCGGGGGCTGATCGCTCGTGCCCTGCCCGGCGGAGGCGTCCTGGGTGGAGACCGTCTTGTTGGCCTCCTGCGCCGACTGCATCCGGTCCGGCTTCCACAGTCCCTTGATCACCGGGTTGACGAAGTCCTTGGCGTCCCTGAGCCACTTGGACTTGTCCCAGTTCTTCCAGCCGCCGCTCTCCCACTGGGAGACGTCGATCCCGTGCTCCTTCAGCCTGTTCGCGAGGCCGGCCGGAACCTGGACCTTGCCGTCGGCGCCGCCGGCCGACTGGGAAGCGGTGGCACCTGCGCCGCCGTTCGCCGTGTGCGAACCGGAGCCGCCGCAGCCGGTCGCGGTGAGCGCGAGGGCCGCGGCGAGCCCGGTGGCGGCGAGAACGGTGCGCTGCCGTCCGCGCCAACGCGCGAAGGGCACAGATATGGAACGCATGGTGCGATATCCCCCGTTGGAACGTGTACTTGCTCGGCCGTGTCCACGCAGGCCGTCACTGAGGCGGTCACGCGCGCTGGGCGCACGGCCGAAGGAACCGCCTCTTCGCGCGACCCATTCCGCGCGCCACCCCGCTATGCCCGTGAAGTCGAGGGCGAGCGGAGGAGGCACAGTGAAAGTTCCCGGCAGGCCTCCTTTCACCGGATCGCGAGGACTACGTGTCTCTCACCACGTCACTCGGGCGCGCAGCGTTACACACAATCAGTCGATCACGGCGGCCCGCCAGGTCTCCGCGTCGGCGTCCAGGAGCGCCGTGACGAGTGCGGGGTCCGGCAGCGGGCCGTGGTCCGCGGCGACCCTCAGGGCCGAGGCCGCGGTCAGATGGCCGAGGCGCAGGGCGCGGTCCACAGGCAGGCGGCGCAGCAGGCCGCTGAGGAATCCGGCGGCGAAGGCGTCGCCCGCGCCCACGGGTTCCGCGACGCGCACCTTCAGAGCGGGTACACGGTGGGCGGCGGCCCCTACGAATGCGGTGGCAGCGCGGTCCCCGTCCTTCACCACGAGGACCTGCGGCCCGGACAGGAGGTCACGAACCCCTTCGGCGTCGGTGATCCCGTCCCCCCACAGGGCTTGGGCCTCGTCGAGGCCGACGAGGGCGATGTCGGCCAGGTCCGCGAGCCGACGCAGCACGTCGGCGGCGGAGCGGCCGGCCCACAGGGAGGGGCGGTGGTTGACGTCGAAGCTGACGGGCCACGGGCGGTCGGGGCGCAGCGCGCGTTCGACGAGGGCGCGGCAGCCGGGCGACAGGGCGGGGGTGACTCCGCTGAGGTGGACGAGTGCGGCGCCTGTGAGCGCCGGGTCGTCGAGTACGTCGGGGGTGAGGGCGGAGGCGGCGGATCCGGCGCGGTGGTAGTGGACCCGGGTGCCGTGCGCGCCCGGGTCCTTGAGCAGGAGCCCCGTGGGCCGTTCCGGGTCGGTGCGGACGCCGCTCACATCGACGCCGCCCGCGGCGATCCGGGCGCGGACGCGACGGCCGAAGGGATCGTCGCCCACCGCGGAGACCCAGCGGGCGGGGACTCCGTGGTCGGCAAGGTAGAGGGCGACGTTCGACTCGGCGCCCGCGATGTCCACGCGCAGCAGGTCGGCGCCGTCCAGCGGCCCGAGGGGGTCGGGGGCGAGGGCGGCCATGGTCTCGCCGACGCAGACCACAGGGCCGTGACGCAGTGGCCGATGGGTGCTCATGGTGGGTTTCCTAGGGTGTGTCGGCGCGGTCCGCCGGGGCGGGGGTGGAGGGAAGCGCCGGGCGGTACGGGGCGGCGGGGGCGCCGGGGACGTCGACCCGGACCGCTAAGACGGCGCCGTCGAGGGGTCCCGGGGCGGGCAGGCCGATGTGCGCGCTGGTGACGAGGAGCGTACGGCCGTCGGGGCCGCCGAGGCACAGTCCCGCGGGCTGGCCGGCGGGCAGGTCGACGATGCGGTCGAGGCTGCCGTCGGGGCGGTAGCGGTGGACCTGCCCGGTGCCCCAGACCGCGGTCCACAGACAGCCCTCGATGTCGGTGGTCATGCCGTCGGGGCTGCCGGAGTCGAGGGCGACGAAGGGTTCGGGGGTGCCCGGGTCGCCGCTCACGGGGTCGATCGGATAGCGGCGGATGACGCCCCGGGCGCTGTCGGCGAGATACATGACGGTTCCGTCGGCGCTGAAGGCCGGGCCGTTGGGAACCGTGACGTCCCGTAGGACCCGGGTGACGCGGTCGTCGCGGTCCAGGCGGTAGAGGGAGCCCGCGTCCTCGGTGGCCGAGTACGCCATGCTGCCGGCCCAGAAGCGCCCGTGCGGGTCGGCGACGCCGTCGTTCATCCGCATCGGCACGGGTGCGCCGTCCTCGGGGCGCGCGATCCAGTCGACGCGGCCTGCGGGGTCGATGCGGCAGATGCCGGTGTCCGCCGCCGCGATCCAGTGGCCGGGGCGCCCGTCCACGGGTGCCACGGCGCCCAAGGGGCACGGCAGTTGAGTGATCGGTCCGAGCGGCGCGTCGGGCCCGTCGGGCAGGGCGAGCAGTCGGCCGGTGAGGATGTCGGTGAGCACGGCGCGGCCGTCCGTCCAGCGGATGCCCTCGCCCAGTTCCAGGCGGTCGGTCCCCAGGACCGCGGGGGCGGTCACGGGCGTGCCTCGGCGCGAACGACGTCCCGGAAGACGCGGGCGCGCTCGCGCAGGGCGGTGCGGTCGCCGCCCGCTGCCGCGTCGCCGACCAGGGGCGATCCGACGCCGACGGCCGTGGCACCCTCGCGCAGATAGGCGGCGGCCGCTGCGGCGTCCACGCCCCCGACCGGTACGAAGGGCAGGTCCGGGAAGGGGCCGCGCAGGTCCCGCAGATAGCCGGGCCCCCCGGCGCTGCCTGCCGGGAAGAGCTTGAGGGCGTCGGCGCCGAGCCGCTGGGCCTGGAGGATGTCCGTGGGGGTCAGCACGCCCGCGAGCACGGGGAGTCCGAGTTCGCGCCCGGTGGCGATGCCGTCGCTGACCGCCGGGGTGACGAGGAAGGCGGCGCCGGCCTGCTGAGCGGCACGGGCGTCGTCGGAGGTGAGCACGGTTCCGGCGCCGAGCGTGGCGTCGGGGCCGAGCGCGGCGCGGGCCCGCGCGATGACATCGAGCGCGTCGCGCCCGGTGAGGGAGACCTCGATGAGGGTGACGCCCTCCTCGGCGAGGGTGAGCACGGTTGTCAGCGCGGCGTCCGGGTCGCTGCCGCGGACGATGGCGAGCAACCGGTGGGCGCGCAGCGCGGCGAGCAGGTCCATCCGGAATCCCTTCTGGTGACGGGTGTTCAGGGGCGGTGGTGCGCGGTGACGGTGAGCCGCCAGGCGACCTCGCCGCTCGGCGGTACGACGGCGGTGTCGCCGTCGCCCGCCGCGGCGCGGTCGAAGACGCGCCCGAGCATCGGCTCGACGCCGATCGACCGGTACGGCGCGTCCCGGGGGAAGCCGCCGAGGTTGCGCCAGAGGGCGACCGCGACCGGCTGTCCGGCGGTCTCCACGGACAGGTGCAGTGTGTCGGCGCCGTCGTGCACGGACACCTGGGAGGTGAGGACGACCGCGCCGACTGCGCTCCCGTCGTCCGGGCCGAGCCGGTCCAGCGGTACGCCGTCGACGGTGGGCCAGGCGCCTGCGATCCAGCGGTCGCCCTCGTCCGGGTAGAGCCGTGTGACCGCCGGTCCGTCGACGCCGATCCGGGCGGCCGGAGAGAGGTCGAGCAGGGCGTGGGCGGCCCATACGAAGCGGTAGCCGGGCTCGGCGGCGAGCGTGTAGTCGGCGACGACCGCGTCCCCTCGCTCGCGGATGCGCCGGGCCAGGCGGAAGTCGGGACACTCCACGATGTCCTCCTCCCCGGCCCGCCGCCAGGGCCGCGACCAGGCGTCCCCGTGGTCGGGCAGTCCGCGCACGGTGGGCGCGCACTCCTCCAACCCCCCGGCGTCGGCGAAGGGTTCACCGGGCCGGACCGCGTGGCGGCGGGGCTCGTCGCGGTGCCACAGCCATGCGCGGCCGCCCGCGGTCAGCGATGTCCAGCGCCCTCCGTGGTCCACGTCGGTGGTGACGCGGACGGGCAGCGGCGTGACGCTCACCATTCGGCGAAGGAGCCGTCGGCATGCCGCCAGACGGGATTGCGCCAGGCGTGGCCGGACCGGTCGGCGGCGCGCACCGCGTCCTCGTCGACGGCGATGCCGAGTCCGGGCAGTTCGGTGCGGTGCGCCTGGCCATCGACGAAGCGGAAGGGCTCGGTGTCGACCAGGTAGGACAGCAGGTCGGCGTCCTTGTTGTAGTGGATGCCCCGGCTCTGCTCCTGGATCAGGAAGTTGGGCGTGGCGAAGGCGACCTGGAGGCTGGCGGCCAGCGCGACGGGGCCGAGCGGGCAGTGCGGCGCCAGATGAGCCCCGAAGGTCTCGGCGAGCGACGCGATCCGCGTGACCTCCGATATCCCGCCGGCGTGCGACAGGTCCGGCTGGGCCACGGCGACGCCCGCGGTCAGGGCCGGGAGGAACTCGGCTCGCCCGTAGAGCCGTTCACCGGTGGCGAGCGGCACCGGCGAGGCGGCGACCAGGCCCGGCAGCAGGTGGGCCTGCTCGGGCAGGACGGGCTCCTCCACGAACAGCGGGTGCAGCGGGGCTATCTCGTGCAGCACGCGGCGCGCGTTGGCGGCGGCGAAGCGGCCGTGGAAGTCGACGGCGACGTCGCGGTGCGGGCCCAGGGCCTCACGGGCGGCCGCCACGCGCTCGACGACGGCGGCCGTCTCGGCGGGGCTGCCGATCGGCGGAGTGCGTCCGGCGGCGTTCATCTTGACGGCGGTGAAGCCGGCCTCCACCTGGGCGGTGACCTCCTCCTTGAGCCGCTCGGGCTCGTCGCCGCCGACCCAGGCGTACACCCGTACCGTGTCGCGGACCGGTCCGCCGAGCAGGGTGTGCACCGGCACCCCGAGGGCGCGGCCGGCGATGTCCCACAGGGCCTGGTCGATGCCGGCGACGGCGCTGGAGAGGACCGGGCCGCCCCGATAGAAGCCGCCCTTGCTCAGCACCTGCCAGTGGTCCTGGATGCGCAGCGGGTCCTGGCCCACCAGGTACTCCGCCAGCACCTCGACGGCCGACCGGACCACCTCGGCCCTGCCCTCCACCACCGGCTCGCCCCAGCCGACGACGCCGTCGTCGGTCTCGATGCGGCAGAACAGCCAGCGGGGCGGGATGAGAAAGGTCTCGACGCGCGCGATCTTCACTGTGTCCGGCCGTCCTTCTTCTCGGGTGAAGCGTCCACGCCCTCGGACGCCTGCGGGCCGCTGACCTTGTCGAGATCGCGCGTCGCCTGGTCGAGCAGGGCGCGCATGGCGAGTTCGGCGGCGTCCGGGGCCCGGTCGCGCACGGCGTCGAGGACGGCGCGGTGGCTGGGGACCGGGTCCTCGCTGTGCGGGGCGCTGTGCACGAGCTGGTCGCGCTGGGCGAGGCCCGACTCGATGACCATCTCCATGCGTTCCAGCAGTTCGTTGTGGGTGGCCGCGAGCAGTGCCCGGTGGAAGGCGAGGTCGGCCTCGACGGCGTCGCTCGCGCCGCCCCCCTGGCCCATGGCGGTCAGCGCGGCCTCCAGCGCCTCCAGGTCGGCGTCGGTGCGCCGGTCCGCCGCGAGGCGTACGGCCGCGGGTTCGATGATGCCGCGGACCTCGCCGAGGTTGCGCAGCAGTGCGAGGTCGGCACCGGTGCCGCTGCTCTCGGCGAACTGCCAGCGCAGCACGTCGGCGTCGAGCAAGTTCCAGTCGGAACGGGGCCTGACGAAGGTGCCGCGCTTCTGCCGGGCGTCGACCATGCCCTTGGCCGCGAGCACCTTCAGGGACTCGCGCAGGGCCGTCAGGCTGACGTCCAGCTCACTCTGCAGGGCCGCCATGTCGAGCGTCGCTCCCTCGGGGATCTCGCCGCTGAGCACCCGGCGGGCGAGGGTCTCCACGGTCTGGCCGTGCACTCCGCGGCGCGCGTATGGCGTCATGTTCTATGCCTTTCTTGCCGTTCGATGGGGGCTGAAGCGGTCGGCTCTGTCAGGCCGAGGTCTTGGTGACGCTCCAGCCGCCGTCCACGAGCAGGCTCGATCCGGTGATGTAGGAGGCTTCGTCGGCGGCGAGGAAGGCGACGGCGGCGGCGACCTCCTCGGGGGTGCCGAAACGGCGGGCCGCGGTCTGCGCGACGCTGAGCTCGCGGTCGGCCTGCGGCACCCGGTCCCAGGCGGCGGTCAGGATCGGCCCCGGCAGCACCGCGTTGACCCGGACGTCCGGGCCGTACTCGACGGCGAGTTGACCGCACAGCGAGAGCAGGGCGCCCTTGCTCGCCGCGTACGCCGGATGGCCGGGGATGCCCCGGTGCGCGTGCACGGAGGAGACGAGCACCACGGCCCCGCCGTGCACGCGCAGGTCCGGCAGTGCCGCCTTGACCCCGAGGAAGGCACCGGTGAGATTGACCGAGAGCTGGCGCTCCCAGGAGGCGAGAGTGGCCTCGTGGGCCGGTGCGACGGCCACCGTGTACGCGTTGCTCACCAGGACGCCCACGGGCCCGAAGCCGTGCGCGGCGGTGATCACCCGCTGCCAGTCGTCCTCGCTCGCGACGTCGGCGGCGACGAAGAGGGTCCGGGCCCCGTCCTTGCGCAGCCGCTCGGCACTCTCCTCGCCGCGCTCGGCGGCGATGTCGACGAGGACGACGGCCGCGCCCTCCGCGGCGAGACGAGCCGCGGTGGCCGCGCCGATGCCCGACGCGGCCCCCGTGACGACGGCGACGCGGTTGGTGAAGCGGGCGGCTGGATTCATGGGGTGGATCTTCTCCTGTTCGAGAGGCCGGTGGGGTGCAGATTCTTCCGCTGTCGTCACCGACGGGCCAGAACGGTCAGCTCCGCGTCGTGTTCGGCGGTCCAGGCGAACGGCAGCCCCGAGTGGAGCAGATACGCGCCGCTGTACCGGGTGCCGGTGGCGGTGGCGGTGTAGACGGACTCCGGGGCGAGGCCCCGCAGGCGGAGCCGGGCGGGCCGTCCGGGCACCAGGGGCGCGCCGTCCAGCGGTCCGGTGTTCCATGCCGTCACCACCACCCGGGCACCGCCGCGTTCCTCGAACTGGACGCCGCACGTCGGGTCGTCGGGGCTGCCCAGCAGACGGACCTCGCCGTGGTGGACGACGTCCCGGATCTCCTTGTAGCGGGCGATCCACCGCGCGGCCTCGGCACGCTGCTCCGGTGTCCAATGGCGGATGTCGGCGCCGACACCGAGCACACCGGCCATGGCGGTGACGAAGCGGAAGGCGAGCGAGCGCGGCCGGGGGTCGAAGACGCCGGGGGCGTCGGTGACCCAGGAGCTCATGGTGTGCGGGGCGTGTGCGTGGAGGTAGCCGTACTGGATGCGCAGTCGGTCCATGGGCGCGGTGTTGTCGCTGGGCCACACCACGTCGGTGCGGGCGATGGTGGCGTGTTCGACGCGGGCGCCGCCGCCGGCGCAGCCCTCGACCGTGACGTGCGGGTGGGCGGTGCGCAGCTGGTCCAGCACGCGGAGGTAGCCGGCGACGTGCGCGGCGTCGAGGTCCTGCCGCTCCGGGTCGGGTCCCGCCGGGTGGCCGGGGCGGCCGCGTTCGGTGGGCGGCCGGTTCATGTCCCACTTGAGGTAGCCGATGGCGTGGGAGCCGAGCAGCCGGTCCAGGGTGCCGATGACGAACTCCTGGACGTCCTCACGGCCGAGGTCGAGCAGCAGCTGGTTGCGCACGAGTGTGACCGGGCGGCCGTCGATGCGGTACACCCACTCGGGGTGCTCGGCGTAGAGCTTCGAGCGCGGGCTGACGCCCTCGGGCTCGACCCACAGGCCGAAGTCCATGCCGAGGGCGCGGACGTCCTCGACGAACCGGTCGAATCCGCCGGGGAATTCGGCCGGGTCGGGGTCCCAGTCGCCGAGACCGCCGGTGTCGTCGGCGCGCCCGGTGAACCAGCCGTCGTCGACGACGAAGAGTTCGGCGCCGAGCTCGGCGGCGGCCTTGGCGAGCTCCAGCTGGCCTGCGGCGTCGACGTCGAAGCCGGTGGCCTCCCACGAGTTGTAGAGGACCTTGCGGGGCCGGTCGATCCGCTCGCCGGTCAGGTGCCGCTCGTAGCGGTGCCAGACGCGAGCCAGGCCGTCGAGACCGTCCGGGCTGAAGGCGCAGGCCAGGCGCGGCGTGACGAGGGTGGTGCCCGGGGCCAGGCGGACGGCGCCCTCGTGCGGCACGCGGCCGGCGCGGACGCGCACCGCGCCGCCGGGCTCGGCGTCGGCGGTGATCCGCCAGTTGCCGGACCACTCCAGTGCGATGCCGTAGGTGGGGGTGGCTCCCTCGGCGGGGGCGGCGGCGTCCTGGACGGCGAGCCAGGGGTGGTAGGCGTGCCCCGCCGAGCCTTGGGTGCTCTCCAACTCGAAGCGTCCGCGCTCCAGTTCCACGTTCTTGAGCTGGAACTCCTGCGACCACTGGCCGGCCAGATACGTCAGCCGCGCGCCGCCCTGGACGGGCACGTTGACGGCGGCGGAGTCGAAGCGCTCCAGCCGCACCTCGTCGTCACCGGTGCAGGTGAGCTCCGTCCAGCGCAGGACGACGTCGGTACCGGGCACCGTCTCGTAGCACAGCGTGGTGTGCAGTCCGAGGAGGTCGTCGGCGAACACCAGGCGCAGTGCGCGGTCGCCGTCCTGCGTGGCGCCGTCGAACCGCCACCAGCTGCCGCGGTCGCCGCCGGGGCGGGAGGCTACCAGGTCGGCTCCGCTGAACGGCCGCAGTCCGTACGGGATGTACTCGGCCGGGGCGGTGTCGGCGGGGGTGATGAAGTGGGTGCGGCGCGACCAGTCCAGGGGCGACGGTCCGTCCTCGGCGCCGTGCGGCCCCCAGGCGGCGACTTCGGCCCAGCGTCCGTCGCCCCCGAGCGTGACGGCGTAGGTGGTGGTGTCGGTGCGCAGCAGCCACCGGTCGGACGCGGTCACTTCACGGCTCCGAGGTTCAGTCCGGCCACGAAGTGACGCTGGAAGCGGAGGAAGACGGCCACCGTCGGGGCGGCGGCGATCGCCGAACCGGCCGCGATGACGTTCCACATGGACACGTACTGGCCCTGGAGTCCGATCAGCGAGGCGGTGATGGGCATCTGGCTGTCGGTGCGCAGCACCGTGATGGCCCACAGCAGGTCGTTGAAGATCCAGGTGAACGACAGGGCGGTCAGCGCGGCCAGTGCCGGGCGGGCCAGCGGCAGGATGATCCGCCAGTAGATCTGCCAGGGGCCCGCGCCGTCGATGACGGCGGCCTGCTGGATCTCGCCGGGGATCGCCCGCATGAAGCCGTGCAGGACGAAGACGTAGAAGCCGACGCCGAAGCCGACCTGCACCCCGACCAGGGCGTACAACCGGTCGTAGATGCCGAGTATTTCGCTCATCCTGGAGACCGGGATCAGCAGGATCTGCGGGGGCAGCAGGTTGCCGCCGAGCATGACCAGCAGCAGGACGCGCCGGAGAACCAGGTCGTAGCGGCTGAGCGCGAAGGCCGCCATGGAGGCGAGGCCGAGCGAGAGCGCCACGGTGGGGATGGTGACCAGCATGCTGTTGATGAGGGCACGCTGCTGGCCGCCGTCCACCCACGCCTGACGGAAGCCGTCGAAGGTGAACGAGTGCGGCCAGCTGCCCACCCCGTGCGCGGCGATGTCGTCGAACGTCCGGGTGCTGGTGATGAGCACGAGAACGATCGGCAGCAGCCACAGCGCGGACAGCAGTCCCGCGGTGAGGTGGAATCCGGTGGTGCGCAGCTTGCGGCTGTCCAGGACGGAGCGGTGGCGCGCCGCGACCTTGGCGGGGCCGGCCTGGCGCTCGGTGTGCGCGGTGGCGTGGGTGGCGGTCATCAGTCGGCCTCCCGGAAGGCGCGCACGAGGTAGCTCACGATGACGCCGAAGGCCAGCACGAAGATGACGACGGCGAGCGCGGAGCCGTATCCCAGGCGCAGGGACTGGAACGCGGTGGAGTACATGTAGGTGCTCAACAGTTCGGAGGAGTGGTAGGGGCCGCCGCGGGTGAGCGCCCACACCACGTCGAACGAGCGCAGCGAGTCGATGACGATCACCGACAGGACCACCGCGTTGACGCTGCGCAGCTGCGGAAGCGTGATGTACCGGAACTGCTGCCGGCGGGTGGCGCCGTCGACCCTGGCCGCCTCGTAGAGCGCGGGGTCGATGCCCTTGAGGCCTGCCAGGTACAGCACCATCACATAGCCGACCTGGCGCCACAGCGCGGGCACGATCACCGCGTAGAAGGCGGTGTCCTGGTCGGCGAGCCAGGCGTGCTTCCAGCCGCCGAGACCGACGGCCTGAAGCACGTTGTTGATCAGTCCGTCCGGCTGGTACATGGCCTGCCACACCAGCGCGGTGGCGACCAGCGAGAAGACCACCGGCAGGAAGAGCGCCGCCCGGTAGAACCCGATGCCGCGCCGCTCCTTCTGGAGCAGCATCGCGGCACCGAGCCCGAGCACGGCGGAGAGCCCGCCGAAGAGCAGCAGCCACAGCACCGTGTTGATCGCGGCGGTGCGGAAGACCGTGTCGTGCACCATCTCGCCGTAGTTGCCGAGGCCGACGAACTTCGGTGCCGCCAGGCCGTCCCAGGACGTCAGGGAGAGGTAGAAGCCCTGGAGGGCCGGCCAGAAGACCCAGAACGCCTCGGCGAGCAGCGGGACGAGGACGAAGGCCAGGACCACCGGGGGCACCCGAGTGGCCCTGGACCGTGGTGCGGATCCGGTCAGCGCCATCGTCACTGGCTCCAGATCTTCTGTGCGCTGCGCTGCCACGTGGTGAGGATGGAGCCGATCTCCTTGGGCTTGGCCAGGTAGTGCACCAGCGCCGTGTCGGCGGTCGGCTGGAGCGCGTCGCTGGAGTCCCGGTTGAAGAACTGCGTCACGTCGGCGGCGCTCTCGATGAGCTTGCGGCCCTTGAGGACGAGCGGGGTGCCCGCGTCCTTGGCGTCCGGGTGGGTGGGCAGCGTGGTGCCGGACGAGCTCTTGAGGTAGAGCTCCTGTGCCTCGGCGGTGGCGAGGTAGCGCAGCAGTTCCTTGACGCCGTCGGCGCGCTCGGTGCGGGCGCTGGCGAAGTAGCCGTCGGTGGGCGCCTCTTCGACGACCGGCACCTTCGGGTCGATGATCGGGAACTGGAAGAAGTCCAGGTCGCCCAGAGCGTCCTTGGGCGCGGCGTCGGCGAAGAAGGTGCCGATGAGCATCATGCCGGTACGGCCCTGGAGCAGGGCGGTGGTGGCGTCCTGGAAGGGGATCGCCGTGCCGTTGGGGTCGAAGTACGGGCGGACCTCGTCCCACCTGTCGAAGACCCTGCGGACCTCGGGGTCGTCGAAACGGTGCTTCCCGGCGAGGAGTTCGCGGTGGTACGTGGCCCCGTTGACGCGGATGTCGAGGTAGTC
The DNA here is from genome assembly GCF_058673395.1 of Streptomyces sp. HUAS MG56. Lineage (NCBI taxonomy): Bacteria > Bacillati > Actinomycetota > Actinomycetes > Kitasatosporales > Streptomycetaceae > Streptomyces > Streptomyces sp. HUAS MG56. The sequence goes on from NZ_CM178722.1 coordinate 684,637, forward strand.
GAACCAGGCGGAGGCGACCCACGGGGTGTCGCCGCCGGCGCCGAGGCCGACCGGCGCGACACCCTTGCTCTTGAGCTTGTCGCACAGGTTGAGGAACTCGTCCCAGGTCTTGGGCTCCTGCACGCCCCACTTCGCGAAGTTGGACTTCCGGTAGAACATGCCCCACCAGTAGTAGCTGGTGGGCACGAAGACCTTCTTGCCGCTGGAGGCCGAGGTGCACAGCTTCTTCAGCGCATCGGAGTAGCCCGAGAGCTCGGGCTTCGTCCAGATGTCGTCGAGGTCGAGGAGCAGGTCCTTCTTGGCGTACGACTCGGCGACGGAACCGGGGTACCAGGTGTAGACGTCCGGCGGGTTGGCCGACGTGAGGTACGTCGGCAGCTGCGTGCGGAAGGTCTCCGACGCGACGGTGTTTAGCTGCGCCTTGGCGCCGCCGCGCTTGTCGAAGGCGGCGACGAGCTGCTGCATCGCGGTCTTGGCCTGCGGCGAGGAGAGGTTGGACTGAAGGGTCACGGGGCCGCCGGGCTTTCCTCCGGAGGCGGACGGGCTCTGGGTGACGCAGCCGCTGAGCAGCGCGCCGGCGCCGACTGCGCCCGTTCCCATGAGGAATCTGCGGCGGGTGGCGTTGAAGACGGTCATCTGTGCACTCCCTTGGTGCCCACGGAACGGAGCTTGCGGCCCCCTGACGGCCCCGCTCCGGGCGCGGCAGGCACAGCCTGGCGCAGGGTCAGGGAGCCGGTCAAGATTAATTACTAATTTATTTTCTTGAGGTTGCGGGGTGAACGCGAAGCTCAGAGGCCGGTCTGGTGGACGCGCCCGTCCACTCCGCGGAAGGCGGCCAGCACGCCACCGTCCGGCCCGGCCACGGCACCGATCGCACCGTCGAAGGCGCCGCTGACGAAGCCGTTGTCCTTGCTCCAGCCGGCCCAGTCGCCGGACGCGGTCCAGCTGCGCGTCCAGAGCGTGTAGTCACCGGCACGGGCGTACAGGCGCACCGTGTCACCGGAGGCCACCAGTGTCGGGCTGCCGCTGGTCGTGCCGCCGAGGGCCGTCCAGTCCGACCACGTGCCGGAGGCGTCACGGGTCCGCGTCCAGACCGAGTCGTCGGGGGTGCGCACGGCCACGTGCAGGCGGCCCGCGTCGTCCACGACGCCGGACGGACGGCCGTAGAACGCCTTGTCCTGCGGGGCGCCCTGCGCGGCCCAGCCGGAGGCCGGGCCGCGCGACCACAGCTCGCCGTCCGCGCCGCGGGCGAAGAGCGTCCAGTCGTCCGGGCCGGCGAAGGCCACGGTCGGCGCGTCCGTCAGCGTACCGCCGAGGCTCTGCCAGCGGCCCCAGCGCCCGTTCGCGTACACGCGCCGGTAGGCGGTGTCGTCGGTACCTCGCACGAAGACGTCGATCCGTCCGCCGGCCGAGGCGTACGCGGCGGGCTGGCCGAGGATACGGCCGCGCGTCGGGCCGCCCAGATCGGCGGTACGGGCCTCGGACCAGTCACCGCCGCGCGCGGCCTGCGCCCGCAGCGACCCGTCCGTACCACGGGTGAAGACGGTCAGGGTGTCGCCGTCGCGCACCAGGGCCGGACTCGCCGAGGAGCGGCCGGGCAACTGCGCGCCCGGTGCGTCGTCGGTGCCGGTCAGCTTGAGGAACGCGGTGCCGTGCGCGGGCACGTGCACGGTGTACGAACCGGTGAAGGTGCCGCGCGAGGTGCGGGCCCGCAGGTCGCGCACGGCGACCTTGCCCGTCAGACCGGCGTCGGCGAAGCTCACCGTGCGGTCCTGCGCCTGGTCTGAGCGGTTGAGCAGGACGACCGCCCGCTTGCCCGCGCCCTGAAGGACCTTGCTGTAGACGTCGCCGACGGAGTCGGTGGCCACGCGGGCGCCCTGGATGCCCAGCGGGTCCTGGTCGACGGCGATGATCTCGGGGTTGCGCAGGGTGTCGAGCATGGACTGCGACAGGGTGCGCGGGTCGCTGCCGAGCATCAGCGGCGAGGCCATCTCTGCCCACATCACGAACTGGGTGGTGGACTCCTCCTGGTTGAGCTCGTAGCCGCCATCGGCGAGCTTGCGCATCGGGATGAGGTAGTCCGGGTCGTTCCAGTGACCGGGGCCCTGGGCCTCGGGGTGCCAGGCGTTGGCATCCATGTTGCGCAGGATGTTCGGCCACTCCCCCGCCGTCGGGGTACCCCAGGCGATGTCGGTGCCGGTGCGCCAGGAGTCGGCGGTCGTCGGACCGTAGACGAAGGTGTTGTGCGCGTCCTGCTCGGGGGTGTGCGGCATGCCCCAGTCGTCGGTGAGCGGGTTGCACAGGTTGAGCAGCATCTTCCGGCCGGACTTGGCGACCGCGTCGCTGAACTCCTTGAAGGCCGGGCCCGGGTCGAGCCCGGCGCCGATGCCGCAGAGGAAGTCCACCTTGATGGCGTCGACCTTCCAGCCGGCGAACTGGCGGGCGTCCTGCTCGTAGTGGCCGCGGCTGCCGAGCCCGCACCACTTGCCGCCCTCGTACTCGCCCGCGTCGGTGTAGATGCCGGCCCTGAGGCCGCGCTCGTGAAGGTACGTCACCAGTGCCGGGATGCCGGAGGGGAAGCGCGTGGGGTTGGCCACGAGCCGGCCCGTCTCCGGGTCACGCGGCTGGTCCGCCTGCCAACCGCCGTCCAGCCAGACGATGTTGTAGCCGCTGTCGCGCAGCCCGCTGCTGACGAGGTAGTCGGCGACCTTTTTGACCTGGTCCTCGGTCGGGGCACCGAGCCCGTAATAGGTGTTCCATCCCATGTACGGCGTGGGGGCGAGGCCGCTGTCGTAGTACTGCGGCGCACCCTGGTCGTCCGCGGCGTGGGCCGCCGGAACGGCCGATCCGACCAGTACCACGGCGCCGAGCGCCGCCGCGGTCCGCCACACACGCACCATCACTGCACGATGCGAAGCCACTGAGTTCTCCCGAGAGTTGGGGGCACGGGGCACCCCGCTCCGGTCGTACCGGGGGTCGGTGCCACGGCGGAAACTGTGCCCAGACCCCTGAAGCCTGTCAATATTAATTGCTAATTAACTTAAAAACGGGACTCGAAGTGCGGTTCCCGGACCGCCGGGACCCCGGTCAGGCCTTCGGCCCCTGGCTGAGCTGGCGCTGAAGGCTGCGTGTGAGGTGGTCCGTCATGGCTTCCGCGGCACGGTCGTGCTTGCGGCGCAGGATCGCGCGTACGACACGTTTGTGCTCCGCCAGCGTGGGGTCGTCGGCGCCCCTGCCACTCGTGAGGCGAAAGACATGCAGATGGGAGTGGAGCCGCCCTACCGCATCGGCGAGCAGCGGACGATGCGAGGCCGCCGCGATCGCGTCGTGAAAACGCTGGTCGAGTGCGGCGAAGTCGCGGTAGTCCGCGTACCGTCCCGACGGCCCAGGATGAGTCTGCATCTCCTCCACGAGCCGCTCGATGGCATCGAGTTGCTCCTCGGTTGCGCTGACGGCCGCGAGCGCCGCCGCTCTCGGTTCCAGGAGGAGTCGCATTTCGAAGAGCTCCTCAAGGCCCTCGCGGGTCAGCAACTCCGTCGCCCGGTACCCGGAGAGGGACCTCTTCACCGCAAGTCCGTCCGACTCAAGCCTGGCCAGCGCCTCATGGACGGGCGTGGGCGAAACGCGAGAGCACGCGACAGAGCCTCGATGCCCACGCGTGCGCCGGGAGCGATCTCATGATCCATGACCATGGCCGCTGTCCGAAAGGACCTGGCGAACAGAACCGGAGAAACTGTCGTGCGGTGGCATCCGTCCTCCTGCTCCTGATGCTCCGGGGCTGTCGGGACGAAGGTAGTTAAACGAGGTGAGGGCGTTGCCCTGAGCCGTCCGAGCCGGGCAACTCAGCGGTGACAACCGCGGTCAGCGGTGTGAGATTCCACAGACGGCCATCGTCCGGGTGGACGACGGGGCAGGCGTCGGCAACGCCACGGCACGTGCAGCCGGTAGGCGTTCACGGCCGTGCCGCCGAAGACGCCGGCCCGTTCGTGCACGCTGAGCCCGGCCGTCAAACCGCGGGCCGCATCGAGCACCTCCCCGTAGACGGCAGACATGGGTCCTCACGTTCAGAGAGTGCCGCGCAGGAGCAGGCCGCAGCCAACCCTGCCTTGGATCCCGCGCCAACGCCCGCCCAGGGTCTCTGGATTACAGGTTCTTCCTGATCAACTCATAGTCTTGAAAAAGACAGTGCTTTCTTTATTGACAGCGAAAAATAACCTCCCTAAGTTTCCGGCCATGCGCTCGACCCCCTCTCACGAGGCGGTCCCGGCGATGACGCCGGCCGCTTCCCTGGTCTTCACCACCCTGCTCTCCCACGGACCGCTCACCCGGGCCGAGGTCGGGCGGCGGACCAGGCTTTCTCCGGCAGCGGTCACCAAGGCGGTCCGTCCGCTGATGGAACTCGGCTATCTCGTCGAGGGCGTGGACGAAGAGGCGCGGCCGTCGGTGGGACGCCCGGCCAACCTGGTGTGGGTGGACGGGGGCAGGGCGCTGTTCATCGGGATCAAGGTGACGGGCGACGAGATCATCGCCGTGCTGGCCGACCTGTGTTGCCGTATCCGGATCTCCCGGCACGAGCCCCTCACGGGCCGCGAGCCGGGAGCGGTGCTCCCCGCCATCACGGCGCTGGTACAGGAGTTGCTCACCGAGGCCGACGGATTCGGTGAGAGCGTACGGGGACTGGGCATCGCGATCTCGGGGGACGTGGACCGCGCGGACGGTGTGGTCCGCTACTCGCCCTTCCTTGAGTGGCGGGACGTGCCCCTCGCGGAACTCGCGGGGACCACGACCGGACTGCCGGTCACGGTCGACAACGACGTGCGGGCGCTCACGGTCGCCGAGCACTGGTTCGGCGCCGGTGTCGGACTGTCGGACTTCGCCCTGGTGACCGTGGGCGCCGGCGTCGGCTGCGGCCTGGTAGTGCACGGTCGGGTGGTGTCGGGCGCGCACGGCGTGGCCGGCGAAATCGGGCATCTGTCCCTCGACCCGCTCGGCCCGCTTTGCCACTGCGGCAACCGGGGGTGCGTGGAGGCGATCGCGGCGGACCCCGCGATACTGCGCGCAGTGCGCGCGGCGACGGGCAAGCCGGTGACCGACGCGGCCGAGGCGCTGGACCTGGCCCACGGCGGAGACGCGAGGGTGCGCGCGGTCTACGCGCAGGCAGGCGAAGCCATCGGCAAGGCCATCGGCTCCCTGGTGAACATCTTCGGGCCCGAAAGGGTGATCATCTCCGGCGAGGGCCTGGCCGCCTACGACCTCTTCGCCGAAGGCGTCCGGGACGCGTTCGCCGCTTCCGCCTTCGGTACCGCTTCGCAGTGTGCCGTGCTCACACGTCCGCTGCCCTTCGATGAGTGGGCGCGCGGGGCCGCGGCCACCGCGATCCAGTCCTTCATGGCGTCGGACACGTACGAGGAGTGAGGAGTAGCGATGACGTTGCAGAGCCGCAGCCCGTAGACCGCCGGCAGGAGCCGGCCGCCGCACAGTGCTCCACGGGCTGTCCGGTGTCGGCCGCCACCCTGGCCGTGCCCACTCTCGCCACCCATCGCGCGGGGCCCTTCCAGAAGGACAGCGGCCTCACGGCACGGCACACGCGGTACCTCGCGACACCTTCCGCACGCGCATGCCCACCTGCCTACAGGGCAACGCGATTCCCACGCTCCTGGTGCACTTCACGCTGCGGCGACGGTTCATCAGCGAGCTCACCGACGCCCGTCCCCCACCGGGTAGCACCGCACCATTCCTCTCACCCCGCCGCCAGGAGGCGACCCATGCGGTCATCCCCCTACAGAGCCCTGCGCGAGGCTCTCCCCCGCTTCCCACGCCGTACCATCAGAGCCACGCTGGTCCTGGCCGTCACGGCCGGACTCGCCACAGCGGTCCCCGCCGCCGCCACCGGGGCCACGGCCGCCGCCGGCAAGTCCCCGATCGCAGCCACCACCTCGGCCGCGACCACGGCGGACACCACCTCCGGCCTGGCGGCCAAGCCGTACATGGGCTGGTCCAGCTGGAGCATGCAGTCCTCCCAGTACCCGGGCCTGAACCCGGACGGCAACTACAGCTACCTCACCGAGGCGAACGTCCTGAAGCAGACGGACGCCCTCGCCACCACGCTGAAGAAGTACGGCTACACCTACGTCAACATCGACGCCGGCTGGTGGATGGACCGCAACTGGACGTCCGAGTTCGACCAGTACGGCCGGCAGACCCCCGACCCCGTCCGGTTCCCCCACGGCATGAAGTCCGTCGCCGACCACATCCACTCCAAGGGGCTCAAGGCCGGTATCTACCTCCCCGTCGGCCTGGAGAAGGGTGCGTACGGCGACGGCAAGGCGCCGATATGGAACGCCCCCGGCTGCACCACCGCGGACATCGTCTACCCGGACCTACGCACCACCAACGGCTGGGACAGCGCCTACAAGCTGAACTTCGACAACCCCTGCGCGCAGAAGTACATCGACTCCCAGGCGCAGATGCTCGCGGACTGGGGCTATGACTTCCTGAAGCTGGACGGGGTGGGCCCCGGCTCGTTCAAGTCCGGTGACAACTACAACAACGTCCCGGACGTCGCCGCCTGGCACAAGGCCATCGCCGACACCGGTCGCCCCCTCCACCTGGAGCTGTCCTGGTCCCTCGACAGGGGCCACGCCGCCGACTGGAAGAAGTACGCCAACGGCTGGCGCATCGACACCGACGTGGAGTGCTACTGCAAGACCCTCGTCACCTGGGAGAACTCAGTCAACGACCGGTGGGACGACGCCCCCACCTGGAGCCGCGAGGCAGGCCCGGGCGGCTGGAACGACCTCGACGCCATCGACGTCGGCAACGGGGCCATGGACGGCCTCACCAATGCCGAGCGGCAGAGCTACCTGACCCTGTGGGCCATCAACAAGTCGCCTCTGTTCACCGGTGACGACCTCACCAGGCTGGACAGCTACGGCCTCTCCCTGCTGACCAACCAGGAAGTCATCGGCGTCGACCAGAACGACTCCCCCGTCGCACGTCCCGTCACCCCGATGGGCAACGAGCAGGTCTGGGGGACCAAGAACTCCGACGGCAGCTACACCGTCGCCCTCTTCAACCTCGGCAACTCGCCGGCCTCCGTCACCGCCGACTGGGCATCCTTCGGGTTCACCGGCACCGCCTCCGTACGCGATCTGTGGAACCACCAGAACCTCGGCACATACAAGAACAGGATCACCGCGACGCTGCCCGCACACGGCTCCCGGCTGTTCACCGTCAGGCCCGGCGGAGCTCGGCTTGCGGCCACCGCTTACGAGGCCGAGTCCGCGGACAACACCCTCACCGGGAACGCCTCCGTCGCCACCTGCGACGCCTGTTCGGGCGGCAAGAAGGTCGGCAACCTCTACCTCGACAGCAAGCTCCAGTTCAACGACGTCAAGGTGAAGAAGAACGGCATCTACACCATCAGGGTCGCCTACGTCAGCGGCGACCCCCGCTCGGTGACCGTCTACTCCAACAGCGGCAACGGCACCAGCCTGAAGTTCCCCTCCACGGGCGACTGGAACACGGTCGAAACGGTCAGCGTCCAACTGGGCCTGAAGGCGGGGTCCAACACCATCACCTTCGACAGCGGCTGGGACTACTCGCCCGACATCGACAGGATCGACGTACCCAAGTCCCCCTGACCCCTCCCGCGGGTCCCGGCTCCGACACGACCCGGGGCCCGCGCCCTGGACCGTCCCGCCCCCACGGTCTCGGAGCACACGGGGTGGCACGCCCGCCGTACTCACCTCCCGCACCACCCGGGCGTACGCCCGCCGTACTCGCCTCACCCAGCGCCCGACGGCCCCCGTCCGTCCTTCCCGCATGCGCCGTTCCCCGGACATGGAGTGCACACCATGGACACCCAGCACACCGAATCGCGCGACAACCACCCCAGCCGCAGGGGCTTCCTCGCCCTTGCCGTCGCAGCCGGGACGGCCGCCGCCCTCGGCGGTCTCCCCGTCTTCACCGCCTCCGCGGCCCCCTTGCGCCCCACGTCCTCGCCCCTGCTGTCCGCGGCCGCCGCCGCGAAGAACCAGCTGTGGTGGCAGGCTCCCGGCGACTCCAACTCGATGATCCAGCAGGGTCTGCCGGTCGGGAACGGGCGCCTCGGCGCGCTCGCGAGCAACGACCCCTCCAGCGAGCTGCTGACCATCACCGACGCCTCTCTGTGGACCGGCGGTCGCAACGACACCCTCCAGAGCGACGGCCAGTTCCCCTACGGGCGCGACGACTTCGGCTCCCTCACCCTGCTGGCCGAGCTCACCGTCGACATCCCCGCGCACGACCTCGGCTCCGTCGACCACTACCGTCGCACCCTGGACCTGGCACAGGGCCTTGTCAGCGCGTCGTACGACCTGTCCGGCGTCACCTACCAGCGGCAGATCTTCGCCAGCCGCCCCGACGACGTCATCGTCCTGTACTTTTCCCAGCGGGGCGGCGGCACCTACACCGGTACCGTCTCCCTCGCCGGCACCCACGGCGAGTCCACCACCGCCGACAGCGCCCGCCGCTACGCCTCGTTCGGCGCCTCGTTCGCCAACGGCCTGAAGTACGGCGCCGCCGTGACGGCGTACAGCAGCACCGGCAAGGTCGTCGTCGAGGGTACGGCGATCTCCTTCAGAGGCTGCAAGGATCTCACCGTCGTGGTCAGCGGCGGCACCGACTACGCGCCCGATGCTGCTGCCGGCTTCCGCGACCCGTCCCTGGCCCCGGAGCGCCTGGCACGGACGAAGGTCCTGAACGCGGCCGGTCACTCCGCGAGCACGCTGCTGTACACCCACGTAGCCGACTTCCGCCCGGTGTTCGAGCAGCTCGACATCCATCTCGGCACGTCGTCCACAGCACAGCGCAGGCTGGACACCTGGCAGCGGGTGCAGGCTCGCTACCGGGACAACGTCCCCGACCCGGAACTGGAGGCCGCCTACCTTCAGTTCGGCCGGTACCTGATGATCTCCGGGTCGCGGGGCACCCTGCCGATGGGCTTGCAAGGTCCGTGGCTGGACGGCAACGACCCGGACTGGATGGGCGACTACCACACCGACATCAACGTCCAGATGAACTACTGGATGGCCGACCGGGCAGGCCTGTCCGACTGCTTCGACGCCTTCGCGGACTACTGCCTCGCGCAGCTGTCCTCATGGACGGACGTCACCCAGCGGTTGTTCAACAGCTCCACCAACAGGTATCGCAACTCCAGTGGAAAGGTGGCCGGTTGGGCCGTGGCCTTCTCCACCAACCCATACGGCGGCAGCGGTTGGTGGTGGCACCCGGGCGCCAACGCCTGGCTCTGCCAGAGCCTGTTCGAGCACTACGAGTTCACCCAGGACCGCGCCTACCTCGAAAGGATCTATCCCCTCGTCAAGGGCGCCGTGGAGTTCTGGGAGGCCCGCCTCGTCACCACGACGGTCACCGACGCCTCCGGAGTCCCGCGCGAGGTCCTCGTCGACGACTGCGACTGGTCCCCCGAGCAGGGTCCGCAGGACGCCAAGGGCATCACCTACGCCCAGGAACTGGTGTGGAACCTCTTCGGCAACTACCACACCGCGACCCAGGTACTCGGCAGGGACACCTCCTACGGCGCGACCGTCGACGGTCTGCGTCAGCGCCTGTACCTGCCGGTGGTCAGCCCCACGACCGGCTGGCTGGAGGAGTGGATGTCTCCCGACAACCTCGGCGAGACCACCCATCGGCACCTCTCCCCGCTCTTCGGCCTCTTCCCCGGCGACCGGATCCGCCCGGACGACTCCACGCCGAAGGACATCCTCGCCGGCGCGACGGCTCTCCTGACGGCCCGCGGCATGAACAGTTACGGCTGGTCCAACGCCTGGCGCAGCCTGTGCTGGTCGCGGCTGAAGAACCCGGAGAAGGCCTACCAACTCGTCGTCAACAACCTGAAGCCGTCGGCGGGCGGCAGCAACGGCACGGCACCGAACCTCTTCGACATCATGGACATGGGGGGAGGCCGCGGTATCTTCCAGATCGACGCCAACTTCGGCACCCCCTCGGCGATCATCGAGATGCTGGTCTATTCGCGGCCGGGTCACGTGGAGTTGCTGCCCGCCCTGCCCGCCGCGTGGGCGGCATCCGGCTCGGTGTCCGGCGTCGGTGTCCGCGGCGGCTTCGTCGCCGACCTCAGGTGGAAGAACGGCAAGGTCACTCAGGTGACGCTGAAGAGCGTCGGTGGCCGTAACACGACTGTCTTCACGGGCGGAGCCTCGCGGAAGATCAGCCTCAAGCCCGGCCAGTCCGTCACGCTGAGCAACTTCGGCTGAGGCCGCTCCCCAGTCGGTTCCGGAAGAAGCAATTCATGGTGTCCGCGGCGCGCGGCACGTCTTCGCGGGTGCACAAGGGACGATGCCGCCCCGCGTGCCCCCGGGGCAGCACAGCCGGAGCCGGTGAGCCGAGCCCACCGCGGACGACGAGAAGAATGGAGATCGACGATGTCCCCCGACATGGAAGGCATGGCGGCTTGTCGACGGCCACGCCGCAGAACCCTGACGACCGTGTTCGGCGCGCTGACCAGCGTGGCCCTGACGGTCGTCCCGTTGAGCACCGCGAACGCGGCAAGCGCCGCCACGTCCTCGTCGCAGAGCAAGGGCACCCGGGTCAGTGCCTGGTCGCCCAGCATGACGACCGGCGGTCCGTCCTTCAGTAACCGGACCATCCGGATGGTGGTGCACAGCAGCGTCGCGGGCTCGGGCGCACGCATCACCCTGTCCAACCGGTACAGCACCACGCCGCTCGACGTCACCGAGGCGGACATGGCGGTCCAGGCGAGCGGTGGCGAGGCGACGCGCGGCACCATCCGGAACATCACCTTCGGCGCCTCCCGCCACGTCACGATCCCCGCCGGCGCCGAGGCCGTCAGCGACATCATCCCGATCTCGGTCAGCGCCGGGGAGAACCTGCTCGTCAGCCTCTACGTCCCCGGCACGACGGGAACGTCGACCTGGCACTCCGACGCCTTCGACACCACCTACATCGCCTCCGGCAACCACGCCGGCGACGACACCGCCGCCTCGTTCGGCACCACCACGACCTCGTGGTACTACCTGGCGGGACTTGACGTCCTGTCATCGACCGCGCGGGGCACCGTCGTCGCCTTCGGCGACTCCATCACCGACGGCTACCACTCCTCGACCGGCACCTACACCCGGTGGCCCGACTTCCTCGGACGCCGACTGGGCGCCCGACCGGGCCCGCGGAAACTGGGTGTCGTCGACGCCGGCATCGGCGGCAACCGGGTCCTCACCGACGTCCCGAACCTGTGGCAGGGGGTCAGCGCCCTCAAGCGCTTCGGGCACGACGCCCTCGGTCAGCCAGGCGTCAAGGACGTGATCCTCTTCGAAGGCATCAACGACATCGGAAACAACGCCGGCCCCACCGGCCAGCCGCTGACGGCCCGGGACCTCATCAACGGCTACCGCACCCTGATCGGCGAGGCGCACGCCGCCCACGTCGACGTCATCGGCGCCACTCTGATGCCCGACGAGGGCAACGGCTACTACACGCGCGCCGCCGAGGCGATCCGCCAGAGCGTCAACCAGTGGATCCGCACCAGCGGCGCGTTCGACGGCGTCGTCGACTTCGACAAGACCATGCGCGACCCCGCGAATCCAGCCGCCCTCAACCCGGCCTACGATTCGGGGGACCACATCCACCCCGACGACGAAGGCATGAAGGCCATGGCCTACGCGATCGACCTGCGGCTCCTGCGCACCTGACACGGGCAAGCACCGGTCCATGACTGCCCAGGGCACCCGAACCAGCCCGGCCCGCGCCCCCCGTTCGGCACCCAAGACCGCGTCCTACGTGGTGAGGCGTCGTCGGTCTCGTGATGGGGCGGACGCGGCAGCCGGGGCAGGCCGTACGGGGCGCCGCTGTGCACCTTGGCCGCGGTGCAGCCCTGAGCGACGGCGTTCGAGACACCTTGAGGTAGCCGTCCACGGTCGGGGACGGCACGGTGCTCGCGTACGCACGGATCCTGTCGCAGCAGACGCAGAGGCACTCGCAGAGCGGGAGATTCACGGCCTTGACGTTGATGTCTGAGAGACAGCTGTCCGCCGCGGCAAGCGCCCGGGAGTGAGTGTGGAACGGCAGGACCCGCGCCACCTTCTGGGAGATCGCCCCGACGTCGTAGCTGTCCCGTCCGACACAGCAGTCGCGTACCAGTTCAGCGCCGTAGTCTCCCTCGACGCCGTCCCTCTGTCCGCAGGACCTGGACGAAGCTGTCCTCACCGCCGTGGGCGAGGCCGTACGCGTAGGGGCGGCCGACGGCGGTGGTGGTCACGACGAGCCTTGATGATGTCGGCTCCCGTGCGAACGCCGGAGTCGAGGAGTACGGGCATGCCAACCGGGGACATGAACAGCGGGGGCGGACCGAGGCGGCCTTCCTCGTGATCGACTGCGCTGCGGGGGCCGCCGCCGGGGTCACCCGGGCGCTGAGCACCCACCCGCACATGCCCACGATCGAGCATGCGGCCGCCGGCCACGACATACGCGCCATCGTCGCCACCCGCGACCCGCCGGCTCTCTCCCTCTACACCCTGGACCTGCTCCCGCGTCTTCCCGGCATCGCCGCCGTGGAGGCCTAGCTGACCAGCCCGCCTTCGGCTCACGATTGGGCCCCGGGCCCGCCTCGACGACACCAACCCACGCAGCAGCGCTGCTCCCCCCTTTCCCATCGACCCATCGGCACTGGACATGCTTCCGGGGACTCGATGCCTGCTCCCGGATCTCCGTCGAAGCAGGTCAGGGCCGGGGTCCGCTGTCTCGCCCGTATACGCACCGCTCGCGCCAGCCGCTCCCTTCCTGCGCGCTGTGATGGGCTTCACCGTAAACATGAGGCACCCCTCGGGTACGCTGGGCAGAGCCGAACATGAGGACCCCCTCCGGATGTCCCCCACAGCTCGGCACCGTGCGATCCGGGATTTCCGGATCGCACAACACGGACATGACAGCGGTCGCCACACGGCGGACTCGCGGCACATCACAAGGAAATGACTATGAACAGGTGGATCAGGCGCGTCTCGATCGCTGTTGCTTCCACGGCACTGGCAGGCGGAGCCCTTCTCGGAGCCAGCGGCTCGGCATCAGCAGCGACGGCCCCGGACCCCGCGGAGCACACGCAGTCCTCAATCGCCGCCTTCGCTACCGGCAGCGACCGTGATGACCACCGCGAGGACGGATACGGGAGCGGTCACCACGCGGAACAGGACAACGGCTGGGACGCCCCCCGCGGCTGGTACACGAACGACGACGGCCAAGGTCACCACGACGGCCGCCATCACTACCGCACCTGGGAAGAGCGTTGGGACGGCCGCCACCTGTACGTCTGGGACGGGCACCGTTGGGAGGAGGCAACGACGTGGTACGGCGTCGGCGGCGACCGCTGGTACCTGGACCAGGTCGCCTGGTATCTGCACCAGAGCTGATGCGGCCGCAGGCCATCACGGTCGGTTTGACGAGCCGCAACGACGTGGCCGGGGTCGCGTCGTTGCGGCTCGTCAAACCGACCGCTCGCCGAGCCGACTTCAGACCTGGTCCGATGACATCGCTTCCTGGCCGAACGAGGCCACCACACAGGACCCGCGTGCACTGCTCCCGTCTTCCGACGCCACTGGTTGGACCGACGGTGCCGCTACATCCCGGTGCCTCGAAGCACGCGGGGAGCGATCACAGTGCCGGGCGCGCGGGATGCGGGAGTGAGAGACAGTGAGATCGCTCAGAACCGTGGCGTACGAGCTGCCCGTGCAGCTTGTGGTGTCCCACGACCTGTCGGTGCCGATGTGTGCGGCACTGCGATACGAGGCGGATGACCCCTATGCCGTCCGTGCCGTGTTCGCCTCCCCTCTGAGCCAGAGTGAAACGGTCGAGTGGTTCTTCAGCCGCGACATGCTGACTCAGGCTCTGAGCGAGCACACCGGGCACGGTGACGTGCGCATGCGGCCGGCGGTCGACTCGGGACGGGACGTGGTGTTCGTCGAACTCCGTTCGCCCTCGGGATCGGCCCTGCTCGAGTTCCCCGCGCAGAGCGTGGAATCCTTCCTGCGCGAGACGCGGTCCGTGGTGCCGCCGGGGGCCGAATCCAGCCGGCTCGACCTGGACGCCGAACTGGCACAGTTGCTGGCGGAAAACTGAACACCTCCCCTGGATCGTGACGCCCCAGCGGGTCTCAGCGAGCCCGATGCCGACGACGGCACCGGGCTCGCCGTGCGTTCTGCTGCCCGGCGACCTCACCTGCCGCGGCTCACGCCTCCTCGCCGCACTCGCGGCATTCCTCTTCGGGGCACTCGAGAGTGGTGAGGGTCTGGTCGACCTGCTGGGCGGTCAGCGGCGGCTCCGGCAGCTCGTGGGCACACTGAGCGCGGAAGGCGTCGAGCAGCAGGTGAAGGTGCCGGCGCCAGGCGTTGGGGGCGACGGCACGTGTGGCCTGGATGATCCCGGCCTGGGACCAGATCACGAAAGCAAGGTCTTCCGGTGTGACATCGTCACGGAGGACGCCCTGTTCCTGGGCGTTACGGAAGATCCGAGCGCCCCGTTCTTTCGCACGCTCAAACATCCCCCTGCCGAGCGCATGGAGGGGCAGACGGGCCGAGACCAGGTCGTTGAAGGCGCAGTCACAGGCCTGTAGTTCACAGAGCTTTTCCAGGTAGTGGCAGAACCCTTCCCAGGCGTCGTCCATGGCCGCGGCCTCTTCAGCCGCGGCCAGCAGCTCCGTGAACTTCGCGGTGAAAAGCTCTTCGACCAGGTCGAGCCTGCGGGGAAAGTGCCGGTAGAGCGTCCCGATCGCGACGCCTGCCTCGCGGGCAACGCCCTCCAGGGAAGCATCCAGCCCCTGCTCGGCAAAGGCCCTGCGGGCGGCGGCCACGATCGCATCCCTGTTGCGCTGCGCGTCGCGGCGCAGCGGCTTGGCCGGCGCCTGGGGCGCGGGCAGGACGTGCTCGTGTCTCATCCATGCAATCTAACATGAGGGGCCCCTCGAATTCAGGATGTGACCCCTCTCACGACACGGACGGAGTGCGATCGGTCCAGGAGTCGATCTCGGGCCGCACAGCGCCCCATCCGGGACCGGAAGACACCGACAGCCGGGAAATGAGCCGGCGCGCCCAGGACGCAATCCAGGCACACCCAGGGCACGCCGGAGACGTGGCGGACACACACGTACGAGGGCCCCACCAGCCACTTCCTCACAGCCCCTCCCCCGGAGCGGACTCCACGGCCCCAAACCGCGCCTGCGGCTCACGGCGCACGCCCGGGGAGCCGGTCAGCCCTCGGCGGCCAGGCCCGGCCAGCCGCCGGCCGCCTTCGCCGCCACACGCACCGCCGTAACCCGAGCCGACTCTGTGAAGCGCGCCACTGAAGATAAGGACCAAATATGACATTCTCCGCCATATGGATCATATTCTCCTTGGCTGGCGACACAGACGCGCAGCAGTCATACCGCGGGTCTGGACGGCAGTATCGCGACGGATCAGTGCGACCCGTGCGAGCAAGGATGATCACCTCATGCATCATGGCGTGAAAAGCCTGATCGCGGCAGTGCTCACGTGGCAGCTCATCGCCCTGTGGCTACCGGGGCAGCAACAGTTCCTGGGCGTCGCCGCTGCACTGGTCATGGTCAATGCGTCCACGGTGTACAGCTCAGTGGTCCATGCCGTGCGCCGGGTGGCGATCCAGGTGTCAGGAGTGTCCCTGGCTGTCGTGGCTGCCTGGCTGCTGGGGGCCACCTCGGGAGCCATCGTGGCTGTCCTGACGGTGGTACTCCTCACCGGCGGCCGCCGTAACGGCGAGGACCGGCTCCAAGTCGCATCGACTGCGGTGATCACGCTGACGGCTGCCGCCGCGGCTCCGATGGGACATGTGGTCTTCCCGGCGGTCTCCACCCTCGCCGGCGCCGCGGTGGGAGTTGCGGTGAACGCCTTGGTCCTCCCACCCACATACCTCAGCCAGTCTGATGCCGCCGTGCGCAGTCTGGCGCGCTGCACGGGCACGCTCCTGCGGGACATGGGCCGCTCCTTGGGGGAAGGGCGGTCGCCGAGCCACGCGCACATCTGGCTGGAGAGGGCACGAGACCTGGAGCAGCAAACCGCGGACGCTCGTGAGGAGGTGCAGAAGGGAGCTGAGAGCCTGCGCTGGAACGCCCGGACAACCGCGCGCCGACAGCACATGTCCCCGGTCCACGAATACATCTTGGAAGTTCTCCACACGGCGTCGTTCCAGGTGCGCGGCATCGCCAGGACCCTGGCCGACAACGTCGACCACGACGCGGACCATGGCGTGAAGCGGGGCTTCGCCGTTCGATACGGGGAGGCACTTGAGTTGGCAGGACAGGTGTTCCTCACGTACGCCGCTGTCGGGATGGCGGCCTGTTCGGCGCCAACCGATGCCCGAGAGCAGTTGCGCACAGCGATCCAGCGCATGCTGGCCTGGCACGCAACGCTGACCGATCTCATCGAGCGGGGGGCATGGGGCAAGCTGGACGCCTGGCATGTCTATGGATCGCTGATCACCGATGTCGAGCGTCTTCTCACCGACCTGGACAACAGCATCAAGCCGCCTCAAGACACACACGCGGCCGCAACCGCCGACGTTCGTGGTGCGGACTCGACGATCCGCTCGACCATCTTGCGTGGCGTGCGTCCCGCACCCCACTCGGCCCAGTGTGAGTGCAAAGTCGGGTGATGTCGGAGCGGTGCCGGTCAGCCGAGTCCGAGGAGGGTCAGTGGCCGCCTCACCGCAGACCGCGGTGGTGAAGGCCGGAGGCAGGCAGCGTACAGACTCCACCCGCGTGTTGGCGGCAGTGCGCGACTTGAACAGGCTGGAACTGGCCGGGGAGACACTGCGGACCACGCTGGAGGCGCTGGCCTGCGCGGCCCCGGACTGGCTGACCCAGGCGGTGTCCGTTCGGGAATGGGCCGAACGCAACGGCCCGCGGACTCACTCCTGGCATCCGCCGGCCTCCGCGAGCAAGCGCGAGGAGATGGCCCTGGTCTACGGACGGGACGGGTTCGCGCTGCTGGAGGCGGTGCATGCCCCTGACGCCCCGGCTTGACTGCGCGAACTCCCGGCGGTGCAGGTCCTGCGCGCGATGTGGGTGCAGAACTACCACCGCACCGTGTCCGAAGCCGGAGCGGAGGTGAAGCGGCGGGAGAGCAAGGACCTCCCGCCCGGCAGACTGCGGCTGGCCTCTCCGTACGACACCGACGCCCGCTACGGCCTCAAACAGGGCTCCTGGTGGACTGGCTACAAGATCCACATCAGCGAGTCCTGCGATGATCCCGATGACCAGGACCCGGCTGCCGACGGCCAGGCGCTGATCCCCGGAGCCGATGGACCGTCGCCGCGCTTGATCACCGGCATCGCGACCACCGACGCCACAGTGACCGACGCGGAAATGACCGAACCGGTCCATCACATGCTCGCCGCCCGCGATCTTCTGCCCGCCGAGCACTTCCTCGACTCCGGTTACGCCTCCGCCGAGTTGATCGTGGGCGTCAAGAAGAACTTCGGGGTCACCCCGGTCCTGATGAACAGCTCACCCCAGGCACGTGCTGGCGCCGGTTTCGACCGCACCGCGTTCACCATCGACTGGGACAAGCGGCAGGCCACCTGCCCACGCGGGGACACCAGCACCTGGTGGAGCCCCGCCACCCTGCGCGGCACCAAGGCCATCGTCATCAAGTTCGACAAGGAGACATGCCGTCCCTGCCCGGTGCGCGACCAGTGCACCCGCTCGAAGACCGGCGGCCGGACTCTCTCCCTCCAGCCCCGCGAGGTTCAAGAAGTCCTCGACCATGCCCGCCTCCAGCAGGGCGACGAGCAGTGGCGAGCCAAGTACGGAACCCGCGCGGGCATCGAGGGAACCATCCACCAGGCCGTCGCGGTCACCGGGATGAGACGTGCCCGCTACCTCGGTCTCCAGAAGACCCACCTGGAGCACGTATTCTCCGCCGTTGCTCTCAACCTCATTCGCCTCGATGCCTGGTGGAACGGCCACCCGCTCGACCGCACCCGCGTCAGTCACCTTGCCCGCCTCAAGCTCTCCCTCGCCGCGTGACCGAATAGGCCAGCAGGATCGGTGACAGGGCTCTTACCGCCACCCCATCCAGGCGCGGGCGGAGCCGAGAGTAGGGTGCCCGGCGAACGGCAGCTCGCCTGCCGGGGTGAAGATCCGCAGCAGGTAGTCCGCCTCGGGGGTGGTGGAGGGCAGCACGAACGTGGTCTCGGAAAGGTTCGTCCAGCGCGCCAGGCGCTGCATCTCCTCATCGCTCAGGCCGGTCCCATCCAGGAGCACCTCGACCGGATTGCCGCTGTAGGGGATCGTGGAGAACACGTCGACCTGTGCGAACCAGCGAGTGCCCGGCGTGGTCATCGAGGGCCTCCCGGTAGCGGCTTCAGCGGATTCTGCGCGTCTCGCACACGGCGGAAGCAGGTGGGTTCATCCAACGGGCACGCGCGCGGTCAGGACAGGGCCACTGACCACAAAGTGGACTGATCACCACGGGCAGTTGGCTACCGCGGGCGCTTGTGCCCGCGGTAGCCAAGGGTTCGGGGCCGACGCCCGATCCCCGCTTATCGGATTCCGGTGGGGGCGACCAGGCGTCCGCCGACGAAGGTGTGGGTGGGGTGGAGGTCGCGCAGGGCATCGCCGGGGCAATGGGCGGGCTCTTGGTCCCAGATCGTGAAGTCAGCCCAGCGGCCCGCAGTCAAGGTGCCGCGCAGATGGGACTCGCCCGTGAGGTGGGCCGCCCGGGTGGTGTGCAGGGTGAGGGCCTCGTCGTAGCTGATCGCGTGCTCGGGTCCCTTGACGCCGATGACCGTCTGCCTCGTGGTCATGCCCCATACCGAGCGCATCGCGCCGAACTGGCCGACCGGGAAGTCGGAACCCGCGCTGACCTGGGCGCCCAGGTCGATCCAGCCGCGGGCCGGAAAGAGGCGGGCGACGCGTTCCGGGCCCCAGAAGCCCTCCTCGACCTCGGCGGTGTCGTGCAGCAGGGGCTGCTGGATGGTGACGGGGATGCC
Organism: Streptomyces sp. HUAS MG56; assembly: GCF_058673395.1. Classification (NCBI taxonomy): domain Bacteria; kingdom Bacillati; phylum Actinomycetota; class Actinomycetes; order Kitasatosporales; family Streptomycetaceae; genus Streptomyces; species Streptomyces sp. HUAS MG56. The sequence goes on from NZ_CM178722.1 coordinate 703,663, forward strand.
GAAAGCGACGGCGCGGGCGCGCTGCTCGGGGCCGGCGAGGCCACCGTGCTCCATGACCAGGCTGCCGGCGGGCAGGCCGGGGTTGCGCTGCAGGACGCGTTCGTAGACGTCGAGGAGGGTGCGGACCGCGCGGTCGCCGTAGGCGTGCGTGCCGACCCGCCAGCCGCGCCGGACCACCGCCTCGACCGCCTCGACCAGCGCGTCCGGCTCCCAGATCAGCATCCCGGAGAAGGAGTGGTCACAGGCGTACGGCTCCTCGGTGGCGCCGGCCTCCAGGCCGCCGTCGAGGCCGAACTTCACGCCCCACACGGACAGGTATGGGTCGGAGTTGTCGCGCCACTCCTCCATGGTGTCGAGGAGGTCCTCCACCTGGGCCGCGCTGGTCATGCCGAGCGCCGAGATCAGTGCGCGCACCCTGATGTGCAGCGCGCCCGCCTCGCGGGCGGCTTGGAGCACCCGGTAGTCCTCGGGGGTGACCGCGCAGTCCCGCACGGTACCGATGCCGGTGGCGGCATAGTCGCGGGTGGCGATGCGGAGTCCTTCGATGCGCTCGGCCCGGTCAGGGGCTGGGACCAGGCGCTCCACCAGGTGCAGGGCGTTGTCGATCAGCCGGCCGTCCAGCTTGCCGTCGGCGTCACGGCCGATGGTGCCCCCGGGCGGTACGGGGGTGTCCTCGGTGATGCCCGCGAGGCGCAGCGCGTAGCTGTTGACGACGTCGTTGTGGCCGCCGCGCTTGACCAGAACCGGGTGCCGCTCGGTGGCCGTGTCGAGTTCGGGCGCGGTGGGCATGCGGCGCTCGGCCAGGTTGAGTTCCTGCCAGTTGGTGGTGGTGCGGATCCACTCGCCCTCGGGGGTGGCCGCGGCCCGCTGCCGGATCAGGTCGAGGAACTCGGGGATGGTGCGGGCCTGGTGGACGGGGACGTCCTGGGCGCCGAGCGCGGCGAAGATCAGGTGGGTGTGGGTGTCGTCGAAGGCGGGCAGCACGGTCGCGCCGGGCAGGTCGCGGACCTCGGTCTTCTCCGTGACCAGGTGGTCGAGGCCGTGCGGGTCGGCGGACACGGCCGCGATCCGGTCGCCGCGCACCGCCAGGGCCCGCTGCGGGACCTGGCCGGGCACCAGGGTGTGCACCGCGCCGGCGCGGATCAGCAGGTCGGCTCCGTGATCAGACATCGTCTTCTCCCTCAGCTCGCAGCGTTTCGAAGGTGTCGCTGACGAGACTGTTGTAGAAGCCGTTCGGCAATTCGCCGCCATATCTGGATCGACGGCGCAGGAAACACGCCATGCGTGCACCCTGATATGCGGATCATGCGCCAACTTCGATCGGGACGGACGCAGGAGCGCAGCCGCTCCGCTCGCATCGCCCCGTGGTCCCTGAGGCGGGGCGGTCCGGCCGGGGGCTGCGCGGACGCACCGCCGTACGTCGCGTCCGCGTCAACTGCTCACGCCAGGATCAGAAACAGCTTCTTTGCGGGTCGAGGCAGACATCGTGGGCACGGGCGTCGGGTTTGGCATATCCATCGCGGCCCAGCCCAAAGTCATCCGATCGCGAGCTGTCCGCCGCGTGCCTCGAGAACCGCGCCGGTGATGTAGCTGGCGCGGGACGAAACAAGGAACAGAACCGCTTCCGCGATTTCTTCAGGGTCTGCGACCCGCCCCAGTACGATGGTTCGCCCGATCGCCTGGAGGGTTTCACCTCCCATCTCCTCCGTCCCGGGGGTATGGACAGGGCCCGGAGCCACGGCGTTCACGCGGACGCCCTGGGCGCCGAACTCGTCAGCCCATACTCGTGTGAGAAGTTCGAGTGCAGCTTTGGAGGCCCCGTAAGCACCCGATTCCCGCACCGGCGTAGTAGCCGCCGCTGTACTCACATTCACGATGACGCCACGCCCCCGCGCAGCCATTCCCGGAGCGAGGGCACCGACCAGGAGCATCGGCGCGCGTGAGTTGACGGCCATCTGAGCGTCGAACATCTCGGCGGTGGTGTCCGGCGTACTGGCGAACCGGTAGATACCGGCGTTGTTGATCAGAACGTCCACCTCGCCTGCTTCAGCGGCAAGACGCAGGACATCTTCAGAGCTATTCAGATCCGCAGCAACGAATCGAGCCTTCCCGCCTGCGGCAGCGATCTCTTTGACGGTCTCCGCACCCCGCTGCTCGTCCCGCCCGTGGACGATGACCGAGGCTCCCGACGCTGCCAGGCGCAGGGCCACGGCCCGGCCGATGCCGGCGGTAGCGCCGGTGACAAGAGCGGTGGATCCGTCCAGTTCTGCAGGCATGAAAAGCTCCTCCAAGCCGGGAGGAACGACATGCTGTCGGTTGTTCCTCGTGTAACTGATGATCCTGATGGTTCACGCCATGGCGACGACGGACCCACGCCGGACCGATCGTTGATCATGGTCCGGCCCGAGGCCGTGACCCACGCGGTCTTGGGAGGCCGGCGAGCTCGCCTTCGCTGATCACGTCCGCGGGCGACTGGAACGCGCCGTACTGCCGCCGGGGGGTGGAGGCGCCCCCGCTGTCCGGCGTGCCAATGCCCCGGCCCTGACGGTGACGCAGACTTCCGGGTACCCGGCCGGCGAGCGTGACGGCCCCGCTCGGGCGCCTGGCACGGCTGCTCGACGTCCCGCCGGAACTCGCCCATAGCAGTCCGGCATACGGCTGTCGCGCGACGGCCATGGGGCCGGGCGGCGTGTGTGCGCGCCAGGCACTCGGTGCGGCTGCGAGCCTCGCTTCACGTCCGCAGACGTCGGCGGTGCATCGGGCACGTGTCCCGTGACCATGGGGCTTCGGCTTGCCAGTGGTAAGTGGAGGAGGAATGCGCTGTGTGCTGCGGCCAGGGGGTGTCGGTGGTGGGGGTGCCGGTGCGGATGAAGCCGAGCCAGGCGGGGCACACACGGCGGCCGAGGGATTCGATGTCCTGCGGGCGGGCGCCGGCGAGCATGGGGGCGTCGGCCCAGTCGACGTCGGTGCCGAAGAGGAAGCGCAGTTCGATGCGGTGGGCGGCGCCGAAGACGGAGTCGGGGGCGGCGGCGTCGAACCGGTAGGCCCATACGCGGGCGCCCTCACTGAGCTGGACGGCCGGCTTACGGGAGGGACGGGCGAAGGCGAACTCCCTCGCGGCGTGTTCCACGCCGTCAGCGGCGAGCGGAGCCCGAGACGGGGACCTCGCGCACCCGGCGCGGCACCGGGTTCATGGCGTGCAAGGCGACCATCTCCCGTTCGGTGATGCCGATGGTGACGTCCAGGCCGGGTGCCCGGCGGGTGACAACTTCGGTCCAGGCTGCGCGGTCCGGGAGCGGGCCTACGCCCGCGACCGGCACGAACGGTGGACGGAGTTGAGCCCGAGCCTGACGGCGGCCTCTCGGGCGACGGCGCTCTGGGCGCCCAGGATGTCCGACACCGGGGCGTCGCGCGGATTCGTGCCGAGCCGGGAGAGGAAACGCTCGGCGGCGCGTTTGGCGTGGTCGGCCTCGCCGAGGCTCAGCCCTGCCGGGGTGCTGTTCACGATGGCACCGTGGAACAGGCCCTCGGTCCCGGGCATGCCCAGCAGGCACTGCACGCCTTGGGCGCTCGCGGGACTGCCGGCCAGGGTGACATGGCCGGTGTGCCCCGCCGAACGAGGCGATGTCGTCCCGCACCCACCGCAGCGCCGCCAGCTGGTCGGAGACGCCGAGGTTGCCTTCGGGGATCCCCGGGGAGTGCAGACAGCCGAAGCGCCGAGCCGGTAGTCGATCGAGACGACGATCATGTGACATGGGCGAGCCCGCGCTCAGCGACCTGGGGCGACCGGGTGGGTCCGACCACGACAGTCATTCAGTCAATGCGTCGCGGTGACAGGAAGCCAGGACTTCCTGTGGGCAGACATCCGGCCTGCCGGCCGGCAGCTGCGGGCCCTCGGCACGGAGGATGGCCGCCCTCTGAGCGTGGCCCGAGCCAGTGGTACCCGATGCACCGGGACCACTGGCTTCTCGGCCCTACCATGTCCATGGTTGTAGCGTGGCGGTGCGGTCAGAGCCGACCTGCCACGAAGTCGGCCACCTGGGTGCCAAGTTGCTGGCCCGAGTGGTTGTCGAGAGAGGTGTGCTGACCGGACCAGATCCGGCTGAGCCACGCTTCGGTGGCGGCGTCCTGGAAGCCGGCGAAGGTTCGAGTGACGCCCTTCGAGGTCACCGCGAAATGATGCCGCGCCCCGTAGAGTCCGGCGAGCGTCGTTGCCGCAGCCTGGCTGAGAGCGCCGTGAGCGCCGGGATAGGACGGATCCGGTGCGGTCGGCAGCAGAGGGGTCCAGCTGGGATCGCCGACGATGCTCGGGTTGTAGTGCGTACCGCCGAGCCGGATGGCGGTCACGGGCCGCCAGAGGTGGTAGACATACTTGGCGTCGTACATCGCGATCGCGGTGTCGGCGAGGGACAGGTCGAGCCGTGCGAAGACCTTCACCGCCTTTTCCAGGTTCGCGTTCTGGGAGGTGACGAGGTTCTGCGCGATCTGGTTCCAGACGTTCCATACGGGTGCCGCCGCCCAGAACTTCGCGGCTGCCGTCTGATCGGGAGTGCGGGTGGTGCTGGTCTTGCTCCCCAGGCTCTTGACCTCGTTCAAGGCGGTGGCGTACGCGGCGCCGCTCACAGCGAGCGGCGGTGCCGGGCGGAACTGGCGTCCGCTCGTCAGCACGAACGGCTTGAGCGAGCCCCAGTTGGTGAACACCGGTGTCGGGAAGTTGGGCGGGGTGGGCCGGTAGTCACCGGCCTTGTCGCCGGGGCGGAACCGCGGTGGCTTGGCTGAGGACCCGTCGTTGGACCGCAGGCTGATCAGTCGGCGGGCGACCTCGGCTCCCACACCAATGCCCGCCTGCTTGCCCGGGCCACTCGGAATCGCGGACAGCTGGCTGCTCAGCCGCTGGTCCACGCCTGCGCGCTTGGCCGGGTACAGGGCGACCAGCACATCGTGGGCTGCCTGGTCCGCTGCGGCATCCGCACGAGCGCCTCCTGGCGCCGACACCGAGAACACGTAGGCGGGGCCGGCCCGGGTGATCGATACCACGGCGTCGTACTCGGCGGCCTGGAGGAGCGCGAAGCTGCGCGTGGGCTGGACGGTGGACGGCTGCGCCTTCGGATCGCTGAGGATGGTGATGAGCTCACGGTTCCACTCCACGACCGACATCCCCGACCTCGTCGCGGCCGTGCGCAGGGCTGGCGAGTGAGCGGTGGTGGACCCGAAGGCCGGGCCGGCGAGTCCGGCTGCCAGCGCGGCTCCGGCGAGTATGGCGAGTGTCTTCTGCTTTCCACCCATGTTCTGTAGCTCCTTGTCGCTGGTGGCGGGCTGTGACAACTGGCGGTCATGCGCGTGGCTCATCTGTGTCGGCCACGCGAGCGTGATGGTGTCGGGGCGGTGCGGGCCGGCAGCCAGGACGAGATGGCGGCGGTCGTGGGGGACGAGTTGCTGGGCGGGTTCTGCGGCAGCTGCGACGGGGCCGGGGTCCTCCAGGGCCCTCCGGTCCATGAGGACCTTCCGGCGTAGCAGCCAGGCGCGTTCGGCTCCGGGGGCCAGCACTTGGTGCATCTCGCGGCGCAGATCTGGCGCATGCGTATATGCCTCGTGCGGGGGCGGGGCGTCGATGCCCTTGCCGCTGTTCGGGGTGACGTCCACGCTCACACCTCCGCCGGTACGCAGGGGCCGGCGCCGCAGCGTTGACACAGCACCGTGTCGTGGTGGGGGCCGCCGCGATCGAGTGCCGATGGGCGGGCCGCGGACCGCATGGGCACCTGCGCCGGCCCCGGGCAGCCGTCGATGGGACACGGCTTGTGGGTCGCGAAGGACCACTCGGCGGGGGTGTCGGGTGGCCCTTCGCCGCGGCCGCCCCCTGTGGTCCGTCGCTGTGCTGCAGTACCGGCCCCGGCGGGGGGTCGCAGCTCGTGCGGAGCGTCCGGCCCGGTCATGGCGAGCACCTCAGGCAGGCGCGGACTTCGCGGCCGCTGCGTGTCTGGCGAATCTCGGTCGACTGGGCAAGGAACTGGACGATGCCGGTGCCACGGCCGTGTTCGTCGGAGGCGATGCCAGGGCGATGACGCTCCACGGCCGCGCCGGAGTCGGTGACCACGATGTGCAGAGTTTCGTGGTCGAGGGCGAGCAGCAGGGTCATGCGCTCATGGCCGTACTGGGCAGCGTTGGCGGCGAGTTCGTCGACGATGAGAATGGCGGAGTCCCGCTCACCCGCGGGCACACTCCAGGTCTCCAGCAAATCGGCTGCGAAGTGACGAGCGGCGGAGACGTGCGCCTCCTGCGCCGGCAGGGTGAGCAGTGCATGGCGGCGACAGGGCCGGCCGAGCAGTGCAGTCGGGCTGGGGGAATCGGTCACGAACATGGTCTTCTGGCTCTTCTGTCGATGTGCGGAGACCGGAACGGGGTGACCGCAAGCAATTCGGGGGTGGTCGGTAGGCCGGATCCTGATCCTGCGTGGGCGCGCTCAATCAGTTCCACGGACGACACATGCCGGATGGTTCGAGCTTTTTGCCTTTTTTGTTCCGATTCCTGCGAGTCATGTCAATGTCGGCGCCTGTCTGGGCTCAGCTGCCTCTGTCCAGAGCACGCTGTTGCGCGGCCGGACTGGGCACCGGCAGCTCGGTCCCCTCGCCCGTGGTCTTCCGGACGACCCCGTGGAAGCGTCGCGCCGTAGACAGGGACGGACGTCCGTGCGTGCATTTCGGCTGGATCGCGGTCCTCCGCGTGCAGACGTGATGGATCCTCTTCTCCGGGTTGTACGGACTTCGGGAAAAGAAGAGTCGTGCGCGCCCCGTCGGCCCGCTCATGCATGAAGTCAGCTGCGGACTGGGCCGGTTCGACGGAGCGGGGGCGAGAGTGACCAGGGCCCGGAAACCGTCGGCGCGTCGCGAGAGGGGCCAGGGTGTTGGCTTTCGCCTCCTCCGGCGGAAGCGAAGATGTATGCCGCCGCCCCCCTTTCGCACGGCCGTGCCCGACCGTGTACGCGGCCGGCACCCAGGGGGCCCGGCGCGGGATGGCCGACCGGACCCTGCGGAGGTCGCGTGACGGAAGCAGGCCAGTGCCCCACGACACCTCTTCCATGACCATCAGCTGGACGTCCTGTGCGCGGCCCTCCAGCTCGGTTCACCGGTCTTGAGGCGGCCCGGTGCTTGTCGAATGATCGGGGTCCCTCGCCGCGGAGCGCCCGGCCTTTCGAAGGCGACGTCGTCTTGGCCTCTTGTGCCACCAATCCTCACGCCCTGCTGCTGCCGTCATGTCACTGGGCGACCGGCCGCCCAGTGACATGACCGCCATGATCTGGCCTCACGCTCGGATGGTGACCAGCTTCTGACCGTTGCCTGCGAGGATCTCGAAGTGCTCGATGGCTCCCGGAGCCATGGCGACCGCTCCTGGGATCGTGGTGCCGGGAGGGTACTCGCCTGCCCGCCAGGTAGCGCCGTCCGTCCTGGCCCCGCCGGGCCCGACCGCCTGCAGCCGACAGGTGATTCCGGCGGGTGCCCCTCCTGCGGAGATCTGCAGGACACTGCCCCAGGCAGAGGGCGAGACCTTCACTGAGGCGGAGACGCCGGTGGTGGGATCGCTCCCGGAGAAGGTGCGCCAGACGGTCGGCGCGGTCGGCCCGGGCGGCCTCGCCTGACTGCCCACGGACCCGATGGCCGCCAGCCATGTGCCACCGGCCGCTGCCGCGATGAACGTCAGCGAGACTGCAGCGCCGGCCAGTTGCAGACGCCAAGACCTGCGGCGCCTGGCCGCAGCCTGCTGGAGCAGTCTCTCCAGCACACCCCCCTCTGGGGTCTTCGACACCGCGGGCGCGGCGGGCCGTTCGGGCAGCGGGGAGCCCTGCACGCTTTCGGCTGCCCGTGCCATCAGCCGGTCGGTCAGGTCCGATTCGGCCGCCGGCACCGTCTGGCCCGAGGCTTCGGCTTCGGTCACCGTCGCCAGCAGCGCAGGCAATCCCGCCAGCTGGGCGTGTTCGGCCCGGCATTCGGTGCATGCCGCGAGGTGGATGCGCACCTGTTCCATTTCCGCCGAGGGCAGCGTGCCCAAGACGTAACCTCCCAGCGTCAGCCGGAGGGCGTCGTGCTCCGCGGTCATGGTCGCCGCCTCCTGCCCGCCACGGTCATGGCTCGATCCCCCGTTCCTGCAGCGCCAGCCGCAGGGCGTGCAGGGCGTAGTACGTCCGCGACTTCACTGTGCCCAGCGGGATGCCCAGCACCTGTGCGGCCTCCGCCATGGTCCGGCCCCGGTAGTAGGTCTCCAGCAGGACGGCGCGATGGTCCAGGGGCAGTGACCGGACGGCTTCGGCAACCGCCCAGCTCTGGAGCGCCTGCTCGATCTCGTCCTTGCCCGGCTTCTGCTCGGCGACTCGCTCCAGCACATCGCCGCCGGCCTCGGCCGGCCTGGACTGCCGGGCCCGGTGGGCATCGATGACCAGGTGTCGAGCGACCGTACACAGCCATGCCCGGGCCGGGCCGCGTCCGGGGTCGAACGCGGCGGGATGCTGCCACGCTCGCAGCAGTGTCTCCTGTACCACGTCCTCTGCCCATTGCCAGTCTCCTGAGGTCAGTCGCAGCACGTAGTGGAACAGGGCTCCTGCGTGCTCCGCGTACAGAGCGCGCAGCAGTTCCTCATCTGCGGTCGAGAGGGTCCCTCTATCAGAGACACGGTGCGCGGAGCGATCCGGATCGGTCCTTGAACCACGCTTTCGCAGACTCCAGGGCATAAGACGATCATCAGGCATATGCGTCGCTTTGTCCTGTACGAGCAGCTCCGTGCCGGTCACACACTGTGAGTGCTACAGGCGGTACGCCCTTGCGACGTTACGGCCTCGCCATGATCAAGCATGCGCGGATCCGGGGTCGGCTGAACTGCAGCGATCCCATGAAGTCCCATAAAAGGTGCGTATCCATCGAACCGCAGGAGCCACGCCGTCCGTGGAGGCGAACAAGAACCGGCTTACGCGCAACTCCTCATCGCTTCCCCTACGGCAAGGGATGGAACAGGGGTGACCGAAATGCACCACGCGACGCACGCGCTCTCGCCACCCGCCCCGCTCCCCTGCCCCCGTGCATCGAAGCCGGTGCCGCTCTGCAGCCCCGACCGATGTCCAGCACACACCACGTCGATAGCGCTACGCACAGTGATCGGCGGCTGTGCGGCGACCAGGGCAGAGCCCCATCCGGGCCAGTGTGCGCATCACCCGTATGGGCGACGCCGACCTGCCCCGAGTCGCTCGCGGCTGCCTGCTCGAGGGAACTGCCGCGTGCCGCCTTCATCTTCGTGGCGTGGCAGGGCGGATGCGCAGCGCGGAGCACCTCGAGGCGGGCAGTCGGCACGGGGCAGCACCCAGGCTCGCTCGCTGAGTTCGTGAGGGGCGCGTGCCCATGAACGCGGCATCCACCACATCTCTGCGGTTGCGTGCGCCCGAGCCGGCGCAGTTCCCGTCTCCGCCTGATCAGTGAGGAACGGACATCATGTACGTGAACCTTCGCCCACCAACTCGGCGATCCCGTGCTGCGGCCGGGCTGGCCGTCGCCACCATCGCCACTGCCGGTGCACTGGGGCTCCTCATCTCATGCGGCCAGTCGTCGCATTCCTCGTCCGCCGGGGCCGTCGCCATCACACCCGGTCCGGGTCAGCACCAGGCGGCCGGAACGCCCGGGGCCACGGGGTCGGGGAAAACGGCGAACGCCGCTCCCGGCGCCTCCCCGATGCCCAGCATGAGCATGCCCATGAGTACCTCGAGCGCGGGCGCGGCGGCTGCGCCGGTGACCGGGAATGCCGTCGCGATCAAGAACTTCGCATTCTCCCCGACCACGCTGAAGGTCAGAGCGGGCACGACGGTGACATGGACGAACCAGGACACCGACGCCCACACCGTCACCAGCGCCGCATCGGCCGGTCCCCTGCACTCGGCCGCCCTGACCACCCACGCCACCTACAGCTACACGTTCACCAAACCCGGCACCTACGCCTACCTCTGCACCATCCATCCGTTCATGACCGCCACCGTGGAGGTGACCCGATGACCGACTACTACGACCGTCACGACGGTACACCGGCCGACGACGCCGGTCGGCCCGAAACGGAACACGGTATGACTCGGCGTCAACTCATGCGGCACGCGGGGTGGTTCGGCGGCGCGGTGGTGCTGACTGTGGCCAGCGGAGAGGTGATCAGTCACATCGCGGACTCCCGGGACACCAACGCCGGGGCTGCCGCCAGGGCCGTCGCAGTGGGAAGCGGCGCGCTGCGGTTCGTGCAGGTCTCCGACAGCCATATCGGGTTCCAGGGCCCGGCGAACATGGACGTGGCCGGTTCGTTCAACGAAGCGATCAACCAGGTCAACTCACTCGGATTCAGACCGGACTTCGTCATGCACAGCGGCGACCTGACCCACCTGTCCACGGCCGGGCAGTTCGACCAGGTCAAGCAGATGATGACCGGAATGAAGACAGACCGCGTCTTCACCGTACCGGGCGAGCACGACTCCATCGGCGATGCGGGCCGTGCCTACCGGCGGACCTTCGGCATGGGCACGCTCGGCGACGGCTGGTACAGCTTCGACACCCACGGCGTGCACTTCATCGCCCTGGTCAACACCCTGAGCCTGGAGAAACTCGGGCACCTCGGCAACGCGCAGATCGACTTCGTACGCAAGGACCTGGCGGGACTGCCATCGGACACCCCCGTCGTGGTCTTCAGCCACATCCCACTGTTCGCCATGTACCCGAAGTGGGGCTGGAGCACCGACGACGCCCTCAAGGTCATCGCACTCCTGCGCCGCTTCTCCTCCGTCACCTGTCTCAATGGGCACGTACACCAGCTGTTCACCAAGACAGAGGGCAACATCACCTTCCACTCCGCCACCACCACCGCCTACCCGCTGCCCAAGCCGGGCCGCGCCCCCGCCCCCACGCCCCAGGTCGTCCCCGCCCGGCAGCTCAGAGACGCACTCGGCATCCGCAGCGTCGGCTACCGCCAAGGCGACCGCGAACTGGCCGTCAAGGACCAGAGGCTGGCATGAGCACTCAAAGATTCCTCGCCCCCACCCTGCGGGCGGCGACCGCCGCAACGCTCGCCGCGGGCGGATACATCCACGCCCAGCTCTACATCGACGGGTACCGCTTCATCCACATCATTGGCCCCCTGTTCCTGCTCCAGGCCAGCGCGTCCTTCGCCCTCGCTGCCCTGCTGCTGATCGGGACACCGCCCCTGCTGCTGAGGATCTCCGAGGCAGGCGTCGCGCTCGGCGCCCTCGGCGGCTTCACCGCTTCGCGCACCGTTGGCGTGTTCGGATTCACCGAGCGCGGTCTGCAACCGGCACCACAAGCCGTCCTCAGCCTCCTCGCCGAAACCGGCACGCTTCTGCTCCTCGCCATCTGGCAAGTGAGCGCGACCGGACAACGCCGCGCTGCCCGACCGCCCCTCAGTACACCCATCCGGAACCGATCCATCACCCGTACACCACCCAACTGAACCACCACCACGACGGGTCACGTCCGCTTGCTCCTATGTCAAGCAGCTGCTGCCCGGTGTCTCACGACGACTCGGCCGCTGATTAGGAGCTGCGACCGCCTTCGAGTGGATCGCTGAGTAGGACCGCGCCGGCGAGGTCGTCCGGGAGAACAGCGCATCGTGCGACCGGAGGAACTGGTGGTCCAGATCTGGGCGGGTACGGACATCGGCGAGACCCATCACCATTGCGTGGTTCTGAACGCGGAGGGCGAACGACTGCTGTCGCGGCGTGTCCTGAACCACGAGCCGGAGCTGCTGGCCCTGCTCGCCGACGTACTTGCCCTCGATGTGGATGTGGTCTTGGCGGTCGACGTCGCCGATGGCATGGCCGTCTTGTGGATCAGCGTGCTGCTCAACCACGGCCAGCGCCTCGTCTACATGCCCGGCCTGGCCGTCAACCGGGCCTCGGCCGGCTACCGGGGCATGGGCAGGACCGACGCCGAGGACGCCACCGTCATCGCCGCTCAGACATACGCCCGGATGCGTCGCGACCTGACGGTCCTGCGGTCGGACGACGAACAAGCCATCGAGGGCGAAGGCGGTGGCTCGATGTCAGTCCCGCTTCATCAGCGCGCGCAGTCCCTCGGTGTCGACGAGGTGGGCGCGGGAGGGGAACACCTTGTCCAGCAGGATGCGGTGGACGTCTTGGTCGCGGTCGGCGACGCCGTCGGTCAGGACGTACACGCGGTAGTCGCGGTCGGCGGCGTCGATAAGTGTGGACAGGACGACGCCGCTGGTGCTGATGCCGGCCAGGATCAGCGTGTCGATGCCGCGGGAGGAGAGCTGTTCGTAGAGATCGGTGGTGGAGCCGGCCCCGTAGCGGATCTTGCGGACGACGATGTCGCCGTCCTCGGGGGTCAGGCGGTCGTGGATCCGGGTGATGTCGTCCTCGTGATGCATACCGCGGGCCGCGGCTACCGCGCTGAACGACTTGTTCGTTTCGGGAATCGCCGCCCAGTCCTCCTCGGTGAAGGCGACGCGGACGTGGCCGATGGTGCCGCCCGCGGCGCGGAAGTCGGCGATTGCATCTGCGACCCGGTCGACGAGCGCGTCAGCGTCGGGAGCGAGAGGAACGATGCCGTTCTGAAAGTCCATGGCCAGCAGGGCGGTCCGCTTGGCTATCGGGGCGGGGAGGACGGGGGTGGTCATGTGCGGTGCTCCTTGCGGATGTTGAGCCGGGGTTCGGGAAGGGGCGCATCGGTCAGGATGTTGTGACGCGGCGCATGAGGCGGCGGTCGAGCACGGTCAGGAGAAGGACGGCGACACCCGCCACCACCAGGACGAGGCCGAGGGAATGCAGACCCTGGTCACTTGCGCCGTCGCGGAAGACGATGCCGCCGATCACGGACGACGTGATGGTGCCGAGGTAGCCGAAGGTGCGGAACAGGCCGGAGGCGGTGCCGATCTGGTCGGCGGGCGCTGCTTGATAGAGCGCTGTCTGGTTGCCGACGGTCGTGGTCGCGCTGGTGACGCCGAAGACGAGCGAGACCAGCACGAGCGCGATGACCGGGCTGCCGGCGTCGAGCAGCATGATGCCGGCCGATCCGAGCAGCATGCTCAGTGCGGAGGCGATAACCGGTCCACGGACCAGGTTGCGGCGGGCGAGTGGCCGGGAGAGCAGGGCGGAAACGGCTCCCATCGGCAGCAGCATCAGGCCCGTCTCCAGGGTGGACAGACCGTAGGCGGCTTCCATCCACTGGGTCAGGCCGAACATCATCGAGTAGACGCCGAGCAGAGTGAGGGCCTGGCGCAGGTAGGTGCGGGCCAGGGCGCCGTTGGAGGCCAGGCCCCGCAGGTCAAAGAAGGGCGCAGAGCGGCGCAACTCCCACCAGGCGGTGAAGGCCGCGGCCACGAGGAAGACAATCAGAGCAGTCCACGTGACGTGCGGCAGGGGCATCAGGAAGACGACCAGAGAAGTCATCGTGGTGGCAAAGCCGATGATGCCGAACAGGTCGATTCGCGCGGCGATCTGACGCAATCCGCTCTGCGCGGCCTCGCGCTGCGGGTCCTTGGGCAGCCACAGGACCATCACCAAGGCGATCAGCGTGACCGGGATGTTGATGAGGAAGGCCCAGCGCCAGCCGGCCGCTCCCACGAGGAGTCCGCCGATGGGCGGACCGATCGCTGCGGTGGCCATGCCGGCGATGGCGAGCCCGCCGAGCACCCCGCCCGGTGGCTGGTCCAGTCCGGCCTGTTCGGCGCGGCGCCGGATCATGACCATGGCGCAGGGAAACGCGGCCGACGTGCCCAGCCCGATCAGCACGCGGGCGACGGTGAGCATCGCCAGATTCTGGCCCAGACTGCCGATGACACCGCCGAGCAGCACGAGCACGATCCCGGCGAGGAAGACACGCCGGGCGCCGAGGACCTCGGCGAGCTTGCCGGCTGTCGGTTGGGCAACAGCGCTGGCGAGGTAGAGGGAGGAGACCAGTACGGCCGTGGCGCCCACCGCCACGTTCAGCTCGGTCGCGATGGGGACCAGCGCTGTGGCGATGATGGAGCTGTTGATCGGGTTGAGACTGGCACCCACGTACAGCGGCGTGGTGAAGGTCCAGGTAAAGGGATTGCGGATGGCACCGGTCGATATCGAGTCGACCTCGGCAGTGCCGGTTCTCATATGGCGGCCTCGTTCAAGTCGGCGTCGGCGAGCCGCTCGAGCAGCTCGATCGCCTTGTCCATGTCCTTGCGTTCGTGCGGAGCGACGACCTGGTCGATGGCGCGTGCCAGATAGGCGGCGCGCCCCGTGAGCAGCTTGTCGATCAGCTCCGTCGCGGAGTCGTCGGCGCTCATCAGCTTTTTGCGGCCGTCCTTCGGGTCCGCCTCGCTATGCACCAGGCCCGCGGCCTTCAGTACGGCGAGGCTTTGGGCGATGGCCTGCCCGCTGACGTGTTCGATCGACGAGAGTCGGGCGGCGGTGACCGGGCCCTCGCGGACCACGCTCGCCAGCACGCCGAGCTGTGTGGCGCTCAGCCCGGTCGCATACTGGCCCGACTCCGTACGCATCCGCGCACGAAGCCGCTTGATCGCGTCGTTCAGGCGCTGTGCGGTCGCGGTCGACTCCTGCGACTCGGGGCTCTTGTTCATGCCTCCACCATAAAACTACCCAAGTAACTTGTCAAAGTTACTTGGGTAGTTTTATGTGCTGCTTCGATCGCCACAAGGCAGGAGGTCGTTCACCTGCCAGCCGAACGACCGAGGAGGGGCACCACGCGGGGCTCCGTGGCGGCTCTCGTAGGCATCCACCGAGGGGGAGCGACTCACTCGCCATGCAGCGGATCGACATCGATGTCCGCCTCGGCTGGCCACCGGTGGCCAGCCTCCCTGTTCGCCGGGGGGCCAGGCGCCGAGGCGTCCGCTTCGGAGGATCCTCAGCTGCCCGTCTGCTGCATAGCGCTGATGTCGTGCCCGGTGAGCAGCGTGGTGAGGATGCCAGTCAGACGGGGTTCGACGTCGACGATGAAGTGGGACAGTTGCGTGCCCGGCCATGGCTCCCAGCGCAGGTGGACACGGGGCGTCCGGCTGGCGTGACACGGCCGCGACGCCGTCACCCGGCTTCCCGAGGTCGCCCACACCCAGCATGTCGCCAACGTGGCCAACGTCAGCAGCTACGTCACCATAGAGACGCTACCCGCCGGAATCCCGTGATCCTGCGGCAGACGTGATCAGAAGGAGTGTTCATGCCCCACAACGTTGCCGACCTGATGCGCCGCAACCTCCTCGATGTGTTCAACGAGCCGGATCCGGAGCGGCGCAGCGCGGCCATCGCCCAGACCTACGCCGAGGACGTCGTGTGGCACGAACCCGACCGTGTCGTCCACGGCCGCGCGGCCCTCGCCCAGCGTGCGACGGAGCTGCGTGCGCAGGCCCCGGACTGGACCTTCCGCGCCGATGGCCCCGTCTCCGTCACCGACGACCTCGGCCACCTGGGCTTCCGGTACGGTCCGGCCGACCAACCGCCCGTGGTCACCGGGATGGACATCGCCCACTGCAAGGACGGTGCCATCATCGAGCTATACACCCTTGTCACCGGATCCCCTCAGCCCTCCTGAGTGCGCCTGTCAGTCCTGGGAGCACAGCGCCATCATCAGAGGAGAGCGACGGGCACGGAAGTCGTCCGGCCGGTGGGCTCCAGCTCGCCCGTCTCGGGGTCGACGGCGAACCGAGCGATGTTGTCGGCCGTGCTGTTGTTGACGTAGAGCTGTCGTCCGCCGGGGTCGATGACGAAGCTGGTCGGACCGCTCACGCCCTGGCCGGTGTGACCGACGACGGAGAGCGTCCCGGTGGGCCGGTCGATCCGGTAGCCGGTGATGGTCTGTGAGCCACGGTTGGAGGCGTAGAGGAAGTCACCCGACGGGTGGACGGCGATCTCGGCGCCGCTGGACGGGCCCGGGTAGCCGGGTGGTGCGGTCGCGACGGTCTGCAGGATCTCCTGGACCGTCCCCGTCGTGGCGTCTTAGGCGAACACCGTGATGGTCGCGTCGAGTTCGCCGATCACGTACAGAGTGCTGCCGTCGTCGGTGAAGGCGAGGTGGCGGAGTCCGGTGCCGGGCGGCAGGGACGCCCGGCTGACCGGTTCGAGGCGGCCGTCCGTGAGCCGGAGGATCCGTACCTGGTCGATGCCGAGATCGGCGGTGGCGAGGAACCGGCCGCCCGGGTCGAAGACGACGGCGTGCGGGTGCGCCGAGTCCTGGCGTGGGTGCGGCCCGCTGCCGGTGTTCTGCAGCGGGCCGCTCACGGGACCGAGCCGCCCGTCCTCGCCGACGGGGAGCACGACGTACGCGCCGCCGTAGTAGTGCGCCACCACCACATGGCGTCCGTCCGGAGCGACCGCGAGATGGGCGCAGCCTCTGTCGTACAGCGACACCCGGTTGAGGAAGTCCAGGGTGCCGGTGCCCGGATCGATGGCGAAGGCGTCCGCCGCGCCGACGCGACGCGTCTCGCCGTCCTCCAGCGAGTAACAGGCATACAGGAAGCGACGGGACGGGGCGACCGCGATCCAGACCGGGCTCGCGCCGGCGACCTGCTGCACCGGATTCAGCGCGCCGGTGGACGCATCGACCCGGTACACGTACAGACCGATCCCGTCCGGGACGCCTTCGGCGGAACTGTTCGCGTACGAGGCGACATACGCGTACGCCGTGGATGTGCGGGCCACGTCACTCGGCCGCCTTGACGGGGGTCGGCATCAGCGCGTCCCACAACGCGGTGGCCTGGCCGCGATTGCGGGCGCTGAGCTCTTCCAAGTACCAGTCCTGGCCGAGTAGTTGCATCACGCGCGGGATGGCCTCGCCGTCGGGGCCGCTGTAGTAGTGGACCTTCTTGGTGTCGCCGTCGGTGACCATCCGGAACATCACCTCGGCGGTGAGGGCCGGGTCCGAGCGGACGAGGTTGAGCGAGGCGAAGGTGTTCCAGAAGTCGGTGTAGTCCTCGGGAACGTTCTCGGCGCGGTCGACCTTGCTGAAGATCTTGGTCTCGTGGCTGCCGGGGTGCAGCGCCTTGACCTGCACGCCGAATTCGGCGAGTTCCGCGTGCAGGCCCTCGGCGAGGGAGGCGACGGCGGCCTTGGACGCCTCGTAGACCGAGGTGTACGGCAATCCGGCGTCGGCGCTGACGGAGCTGACGTTGACGATGACGCCCGAGCGCTGTTTGCGGAAGATCGGGACGGACGTCTTGTTCAGGGCGATCAGGCCGAAGACGTTGGTCCACCAGCACCTTCTCCAGGCGCGGAAACACCATTCCGAGCAGGCCCTCACACACTGCGGACGATGGCACCGCCGTGACGGTCTGTCACCTCGTCACGAAAATCTTGCGAGACCCGATTCACGTGGCCGCCGCTCAGGTTACGCAGAGTAGCCGGGGGCCCATTCGCGTCGAGCTCCCGGTGCTGGCGTAACGCAGCGGGGCAAGTCTCATCCCGAGTGGGGGCTCTCAGCGAGCTGCGATGCCCTGGCCTTGGTGGATCTCGTCGTAGTAGTGGATCACCAGCGGGCGGGTGAGCATGGCCTCGAAGGTAGCGGTGAAGCCGTGCTCCGTGCGCCAGGTGAGGTAGTCGGTGTAGTTGTGTGCCTCGGTCCATTGGGTCAGGCCGGTCACGTGGTCGGGGTCGTTCTGGTCGCGCAGGATGCGGATGTCTTCGCAGCCCTCGTGTTCAAGGCTCTCGCCCAGGATGTCCAACAGCAGCTTCGCGACGTCGTCGCCGCGGCCGGTTTGGGCGAACAGCTCGGCAGTGACCAGTGTGCTCATGGAATGTTCCTTCCACGAATGGCGACGGACTCGGCCCGGTACCGGCGAGCGCGCGGCCCGAGCACCGCGCGGAGGCGGGGGCAGCCAGGTCAGCCATCGCCGGGGAGCCGCCCTCAGTAGGGAGAGGGCTGGTTGTGCACGATGACCAGCGAGGTGATCTTGCCGTCGGCGACCGTGAGGTAATTGGTGAGCACCAGTTCGTCGGGCAGGTTCGTCTTGTCGTATTCGCCGTCGTAGCGCGCCCGCACAACCATCAGGTTGCCGTGACGCGCGAACTCCGTGACCTTCATCGTGACCTTGTCACCGACGATCTCGCGGTCCAGCCAGGCTCGGATCGAGGCGGGATCGGCGAACTCGCGGCTCGCGTCGTTGACCACGGCGTCGTCGGCGAAGGTCGCCAGGACGGCGTCCGCGTCGAAGGCGTTGACCGCCTCGATATAGGCGGCGACAACATCGGGCAGAGCTGTGGCCTGGGTATTGGTGTTCATGGGAAGTCTCCTCGTAAGGCCTCGGCGCTGTGCGGCGCCTACCGCCGACCCTGGGGCCTACCTGCACGGGAGGGTCAACCGGAGATCGTCCGCTGGACCCTCCAGTTGGGGGAGGGTTGACACTGGTGCCATGCACACGGGCATGACGGTCGGCGAGTTCTCCCGCGCGACCCATCTGAGCGTCAAGACGCTGCGGCACTACCACGACGTCGCGCTGCTCACGCCGGCCGATGTGGACCCGGTAACCGGCTATCGGTACTACTCCCCGGACCAGGTGCCCACCGCTCAGGTGATCGTGCGCCTGCGGAACCTGGACATGCCGGTGGCGGACGTGAAGGCGGTGCTGGCCGCCGAGGACGTGAGCACCCGCAACCAGCTGATCGCCGCGCATCTCGCGCGCCTGGAGAACCGGCTCGCGCAGGCGCAGAGCGCCGTCGAATCGCTGCGCGACCTACTGGCCCGGCCCGTGCACGGGTCGACCATCGAATACCGCACGGTCCGTGACCAGGCGGCCATCGGCATCCGCGAGGTCATCCACCGCCAGGACCTCGCGGGCTGGTGGCAGGGGGCGCTGGGCGAGCTGCACGGCTTCACCACCGCCCGCGGACTGCGCACCACCGGCCCGATGGGCGGTCTCTTCGCGAATGAGCTGCTTGAGGACGAGCACGGGCAGGCGCTGGTGTTCGTCCCGTTCGACGGTGAGGTTCGCCCGGTCGGCCGGATCGACGCCGTGGTCGTGCCCGGCGCGGAACTCGCGGTCGCGGTTCACCACGGGACCCTGCAGACCATAGATCTCACCTACGGCGACCTGGGCACCCATGCCGCGCGCCACGAGATCAGTGTTGACGGCCCGCTGCGCGAGTTCTATCTGCGCAGCCCCGTCGATGTGACCGTCGAGGACGAGTTGGTCACCGAGGTCGGCTGGCCCATCTTCCGCGCGAGCAGCTAGCCGGGCCGTTCGGACGGTACCGACACGGCGTCGTGCTCGCCGGGGACGTCGCCGCGGTCGTGGCGGAGATCCTGGCCGATCCGTCCCGGCGCACCGGCCGCATCTATGAGCTGACCGGCCCCCGCTCGGAGGACATCTCCACCATGGCTCGCCTTCACGCGGAGAATCGATACGACCGCAAGGCGGACGGCGTCGAGCAGGTCACAGGGCGGCCTCCTACCGGGGTGGCCGAATACGTCCGTGAGAACCCCAGCCTGCTCAGTCCCTGAAGCCGAATCCTCGCGGATCGGGTCGCGTAGATGTCAGAAGACGCTTCCGCGAAGTCGTACACATACTGGGCAGCTGGGGCGGTCACGACGCGTGGCCGCAACCGCTCCACGCCGCCATGGGCTTCGAGGACATCCGAGACCAGGTCGCTCATTGTCGCCTGCCCTCCCAGTGAGCCGGGTGCCGTCCAATACCACCTCACGCGTGTCTACTCGAAGCTCCGCATCTGCTCCCGCAGCGAACTGGTTGGGTCAAATCCCTCGCCCTGTTGGCGCTTTCAGCGCGACATGGCTATAGGCACGCTGGGCCCTGACGAACGTGGAGGAGTCGGCGGCGCGGGGCACCGTGTGAGTCACATCTCCGGCTCCGACCAGAAGTCGGGCGGGACGA
This sequence comes from Streptomyces sp. HUAS MG56, assembly GCF_058673395.1. Lineage (NCBI taxonomy): Bacteria > Bacillati > Actinomycetota > Actinomycetes > Kitasatosporales > Streptomycetaceae > Streptomyces > Streptomyces sp. HUAS MG56. The sequence goes on from NZ_CM178722.1 coordinate 723,514, forward strand.
TACCGACGGAGCGGCCGTTGCGGTCCAGGAGGCGCCCCATCAGCTTGTCCTGGCGCAGGGCGATGACGCGGTCGACGATGTCGAGGCTCGGGTGGGTGGTTGCGAGCTGGGTCTCCAGGCGCAGGACGTCGCTGACGGAGTGCAGGCTGGCCTGGAGGATGAGGTTGTGGGGGCCGCTGACGGCGGCGCAGTTGCGGGTCTCGGGCAGACGGACGAGGGCGTGCCCGATCTCGGGGAGATCGGCGGGTGGGACTCTGGCCCAGAGTGTGACCGCAACGGGCCAGCCACCGAGGGGGCGGGCGAAGTCGCAGCGGAACCGCAGCAGGCCGCGTCGGGTGAGCTGTTCGGTGCGGCGTTTTGCGGTGTTGAGGCTGACGCCGAGGTCGCTCGCCAGAGCCTGGTAGGAGGCGCGGCCGTCGTGGGCGAGCCGGGTGATGAGGGCGCGGTCGAAGAGGGTGATCTCGCCCGGGGCGGCAGGGGTTCGGGCCGGGGGCGGGCCGGTCAGCTGGGCACGCTGGGTTGGGTCCAGGGCGGCGATGCGCCATCGGCCGCCCTCGGTGAACATGTGGGTGACGATCCGGGCCTCCACCTTGGTGATACCGGGAAGGCGCGGGAGCAGGTCCAGGGTGTAGCGGGAGAGGGCCGGCAGGTCGCGGGTGGCGACGATGGCGAGGATGTCGTGGCCGGCGGCCGCGCGCTCGATCGTGAGCATGTGGGCGTGGGCGCTCAGTGCCTGGGCGACCCCGGTGGTGGCGCCAGGAGCGCAGTCGATCACGACGAAGGCCACGCAGATCTGCTCGAACAAGCGCGGGCCGGGTGAGAATCCCACCCAGGCGGCGCCCTGCTCGGACAGGCGGCCGAAGCGGCGGGCGACGGTGACCGGGTCGACCTCCAGGGCACGCCCGAGCTCGGTCCATGAGGCCCGCGGCTGCAGCTGCAGGGCGTTGATCAGCGCCAGGTCGTCCTCTGTCAGCAGCGCTGGTGCATCATCCTGCATGGCCCCGCCCTGCGAGGCATAATCCTGCGATTGGCGGCTTTCACGCGTCACTCTCCCATTGTGGACTTCAGGGGCCCGCACCTGTCGAGCGTGAGGAGGGCCGAACCATGGCGTACGGCGACTATCAGGACGAGATCTACATGGACGGGCTGCGCGGGGTGGTGCCGCGCTTCCCGATGACATACGACGAGCTGGAGCCGCTGGCTCAGGCCTCGATGCCCGCCTCGGTGCGCTCCTACGTAATGGCCGGAGCCGGCGACGAGCGCACCCAGCGAGCCAACGTCACCGCGTTCGAACGCTGGGGCCTCGTCCCGCGGATGATGGTGGGGGCCACGGACCGGGATCCGTCCGTCGACTTGTTCGGGGTGCGCCTGCCCTCACCACTGTTCATGGCCCCGGTCGGCGTGATCGGGCTGTGCGCGCAGGACGGCCACGGCGATCTCGCCACGGCCCGTGCCGCCGCCCGCACCGGCGTGCCGATGGTCGCCTCTACCCTGACCGTCGATCCGCTGGAGGAGGTCGCCGCCGAGTTCGGCGCCACCCCGGGCTTCTTCCAGCTCTACACGCCCACAGACCGTGAGCTGGCCGAGAGCCTGGTGCACCGGGCCGAGAAGGCCGGCTTCAAGGGCATCGTGGTCACCTTGGACACCTGGATCACCGGCTGGCGCCCCCGCGACCTCGCCGTCAGCAACTTCCCCCAGCTGCGCGGAAACTGCCTGACCAACTACACCAGCGACCCCGTCTTCCGCGCCCGCCTCGCCCACAGCCCGGAGGACGACCCGGCGGCCGCGGTCGCCGAGTGGGTGCGGATCTTCGGCAACCCCCTCACCTGGGACGACTTGTCCTGGCTACGCTCGATCACCGACCTGCCGCTGATCCTGAAGGGCATCTGCCACCCCGACGACGTCCGCCGCGCCAAGGACGGCGGCGTGGACGGCATCTACTGCTCCAACCACGGCGGCCGCCAGGCCAACGGCGGCCTGCCCGCCCTCGACGTTCTGCCCGGCGTGGTCCAGGCCGCCGACGGCACGCCCGTCCTGTTCGACTCCGGTGTCCGCACGGGAGCCGACATCATCAAGGCCATCGCCCTCGGCGCCACCGCCGTCGGCATTGGCCGCCCCTACGCGTACGGCCTCGCCTACGGCGGCGAGGCCGGTGTCGTCCACGTCCTGCGGTCCCTGCTCGCCGAAGCAGACCTGATCATGGCCGTCGACGGCTATCCCACCCTCGCCGACCTCGCCCCCGAGGCCCTCCGCCGCCTCACCTGACAGCCGCCGACCAGTCGGGGCGGACGCATCGGCGGTACCTCGCTCACCGAGTGGTCGGCCATGGTCCACGTCCTCAGCGACCTGGGCCCAGCCCTCCAATCAGGCTCGTCACCGAACGGTGTGTGTATGTCATGACACGTTCCCATTTGTGCCGCAGGATCAGACTGGCGCACGCTTCCGGCACCCCACGACGCCGAAGACGGCACTCGACACCGCATGGAATAGCGCGCACCCCTCCACCAGACCCATCGAACCAGAAACCCAGCCCCAGCAAGGAAGTCGATGGCAACCATGACTGAGAAGTCCACCGTCCGCAGCGTGACCTACGACCTGCTGCGAACCCTGAAACTCACCACGGTCTTCGGTAATCCCGGTTCCACCGAGCAGCCGTTCCTGCAGGAATTCCCCGAGGACTTCACCTACGTCCTGGCACTGCAGGAGGCTTCCGTCATCGCGATGGCCGACACCTTCGCCCAGGTCACCGGCCGACCCGCGCTGGTCAATCTGCACTCCTCGGCCGGGATGGGAAACGCGGTGGGCAACCTGGTGGCGGCCTACCACGGCAACACACCCCTGATCATCACCTCCGGCCAGCAGCACCGGGAGCTGGTGATCGGCGACCCGTATCTCGGCAACCGAGAGGCCGTCACGCTGCCCAAGCCGTGGGTGAAGTGGTCGTACGAACCGGCCCGCGCCGAAGATGTACCCGAGGCTTTCATGCGGGCCTACGCGGAGGCACTGCAGCCGCCGACGGGCCCGGTGTACCTGTCGATTCCCATGGACGACTGGAAGCGGCCCCTGTCCGGCTTCACCCGGGTGCGGACAGTCAGCTGCCGCGTCGCCCCCGACACCGCGCGACTGCGCATGTTCGCCGATCGCATCTCGGCCAGCCGTCGTCCCGCGCTGGTCTTCGGTCCGGAGGTGGACCGGGCCGGTGGCTGGGACGCGGCCGTCGCCCTGGCGGAGAAGCTGCGCGCGGCCGTCTACGGCGCCCCGCTGCTGGACCGGGCTTCCTTCCCCGAGGACCACCCCCTCTTCGGCGGCCCGCTCGGCATGTCGGTGAAGACCATCAGCGATCGGTTGACAGGCCACGACCTGGTAGTCGTGATCGGCGCGGAGGTGTTCCGCTACTACCCCTACGTGCCCGGGCCGTACCTGCCGGAGGGCACGGAGCTGCTGCAGATCACCGGCAACCCGTCGGTGGCCGCGGCGGCGCGGGTCGGTGACAGCCTCCTGGGCGATCCCAAGACGGCGATCGAGCTGCTCCTGGACATGGTCGCTGAGGGTTCGGCGCGGACCGCGCCGGAACCGATGCCGCGGCCCCGCGAGCTCCCCCAGGCGCCGAACACCCCGCTCACCCCGCCGGAGGTGTACGCCACCCTCAGCAGGGTCCGGCCGGCCGACGCGGTCATCGTCAACGAGTCGACCTCCACGATGGCGCAGCAGATCGAGTGGCTCCCCACCAGCCGGACCGGATCGTTCTTCGCCACGGCCAGCGGAGGCATCGGCTGGGGCACCCCGGCCGCCGTCGGCGTCGCACTCGGCGACCGGGACAGGGGCGCCGAACGGCCGGTGATCGGCCTGATCGGCGACGGCTCCTTCCAGTACTCCGTGCAGGCCATCTACACGGCTGCCCAGCACAACCTCCCGATCGTGTACGTGGTCATGCGCAACCAGGAGTACTCCATCCTCAAGTCGTTCGCCGTGCTGGAGGAGACCCCCGGGGTGCCGGGGCTCGACCTGCCCGGGCTCGACATCGCCTCCGTCGCCCGCGGCTTCGGATGCCGGGCGGTCGACGTGGAGACCACCGAGGACCTGGAGCGCGAGTTCAAGTCGGCCCTGGCCGCCGGCACCACCACCGTCATCGTCGTCGCCACGCAGCCCCAGAAGGCGATGTTGTAGGCCGCGCGGATCGCACGGTCGAGGAAAGAACAGCGGAGAGAGGACAACAAACATGGACTTCGGACTGAAGGACCGGGTGTACATAGTCACCGGCGGCACCCGCGGGCTGGGCATGGCCGCCGCGCGCGAGCTGGTGGCGGACGGCGCGCGGGTGGTCGTCAGCGGCCGCGACGAGAAGTCGGTCGCCGCCGCTCAAGCCGACCTCGGCGGCCCGGGGCAGGCAGTCGGCGTCGTGGCCGACAACGCCGACACCGACACTCCGCAGCGGCTGATCACCGCGGCTCGCGACACCTTCAAACGGCTGGACGGGGTGCTCATCAGCGTCGGCGGACCCCCCGCGGGCACCTCGGACACCATCGACGACGACCAGTGGCGCGCCGCCTTCGAGTCGGTCTTCCTCGGCGCGGTGCGGCTCTCCCGCGCAGTCGCGGCCGAGCTGGGCGAGGGAGGTGCCATCGGCTTCGTCCTCTCCAGCTCCGTGTACGAGCCCATTCCCGGCCTCGCGATCTCCAACGCCCTGCGGCCGGGCCTGGCCGGTTACGCGAAGAACCTCGCCAACGAGCTGGGCCCCAGAGGCATCCGTGTTGTCGGCCTCGTGCCCGCCCACATCGAGACCGACCGGCTACGCGAACTCGACGCACGGCACGGTGACGCTGACGCTGCCCGCGAACGCGCCACCGCCGGCGTCCCCCTGCGCCGCTACGGAACCCCGGACGAGTTCGGCCGCAGCGCCGCCTTCCTGCTCTCGCCCGCAGCGTCGTACCTCACGGGCGTGATGCTGTCGATCGACGGCGGCGTTCGCAAAGGCTTCTAGAGTCTCCGCGGTCAAGACCTCGAACCGAGCGGGTTCACGCTGGGGCGGTCGCCGGGGAAGCGCCGAGACCGTATGGCCGCCCTTGCGCCGCAAGCGCCGTACGGCGGTGAAAACAAGCACGCCATCGGCCTGAGCACACCCCGTGAGGTGGCCGGTACGCGCACGGTCGGCGTTGTGCCGTGCTACGAGCGGAACCTATCCTCACCACTGTGGCGACTTCCGAGAGCCGGAGGTATCCCGCGCAGCCCGCCGGTTGCGACTCTGGCGGCCTCGTGGGGCGCGCGCACGAGCTGGCGCTGATCGACTCGCTGTTCGCCGATCAGGATCGCACCGGGTACGGCCCCGTCGGCCGCGGGTTGCTCCTGCGTGGTGACCCAGGGGTCGGGAAGACCGCGCTGCTCGACGTCGCCGCGGCCCGGTCGAGTGCCGTCGGCAGGCGTGTGCTGCGCGCCTACGGCGCGGAGTTCGAGGCCGGGATCAGTTTCGCGATGATCCACCAGATGCTCTACCCACTGCGCGCGGACGCCGATCTCCTGCCCGGCCCGCAGCGCGATGTCCTGTGCCGGCTCTTCGACCTGACGCCGACGGCTCTCCCGGACCCGCTGACCGCCGGGACAGCCGTACTCGCCCTGCTCGGCGCGGCCGCCGCCGAATGCCCGCTGCTGCTGGTGGCCGATGACGCGCCGTGGATCGACCCGGCCAGCGCCACGGTACTGGCCTTCGCCGTGCGCCGGCTGGGCCAAGCCCCTGTGGCACTGCTGGCCGCTGCCCGTACCGGGCTGAAAGGGTTTCTCCACCACGTCGGGCTGCCGGAACGGAAGGTGCCACCCCTGGACGACCAGTCGGCGGCGGAACTTGTGGAGGCCCGGTGGCCGGGCCTGGCGCCAACCGTGCGGCGCCGGCTGCTGGCCCAGGCCGCGGGTAACCCGCTGGCCCTCCAGGAGCTACCGACGACTCTGAACGACAGGCAGCGCTCCGGCGCACAGCCGGTGCCCAGCGTGCTGCCCCTGTCCGAGCGGCTGCTGGACACCTTCGCCCCCGAGCTCGACCAGCTGCCCGGCGCGACCAGAAAGGCACTCCTGCTGGCCGCACTGGCGGCCGACGACGACCTGGACACCATCAGGGCCACGACCCGATGCTCGCTGGACCTGGACGACCTGGCCCCCGCACAGCGGGCCCGGCTGGTCCACGCCGACACCGCCTCCGGACAGGTCACCTTCAGCCATCCGCTGACCCGCTCGGCGGTTGTGTACCTGGCCCCGCCGGGCGAGCGCCGGGCCGTGCACCAGGCACTCGCCGAGGTACTGGTCTTCGATCCCGAGCGGCAGGCGTGCCATCTGGCCGAGGCGAGCACCGGACCCGACGAGGCGGTGGCTCGGGCGCTGGACAAGGCGGCCCTGCTCGCGCGGCTGCGCGGCCGTGCCTCGACCGCGGTGGCCACCCTGGTGCGCGCGGCTGAACTCAGCCCGCACCCCGGAGACCGCTCCCGGCGCCTGGTCGAGGCCGCCCACCTCGCCACCATGGCCGGACAGCTCGACCAGGTCACCTGGCTGCTGGCGGACGCCGGGCAGACCCCGCAGACCCCGGATGCGCTGGTTTTCGCCGCCACCGCCCACCTGCTCACGAACGACGAAGGCGACGTTTCCGCCGCGTACCGGCTGCTGACCCGGGCGCTCGACGCCGGCGAGGATGCCGGGCCGGAATCCTGGGACAGGTACGGCATCCTCTACGCGCTGCTGCTGGTCAGCCTCTACACCCTGCGGCCGGAGCCGTGGGAGCTGCTCAGGAAGGCCATGGTCCGCTTCGAGCCCGAGCAGGTCGTCCCGTTCCAGCTGTGTTACGACGCGTACGTCGATCCCACCCGGGCCTCGGACGCCATCCGGGAGGGCCTGGCCCGCGCCTTCGCCGCGCTCCCGCCGGCCGCTGCGCCCTGGGAAGTGATTCCGCTGGCCTTCGCCGCGGTCGCGATGGACACCCTGTCCGACTACCGCTACGCGGTCCGCGGCATGATCGAGCGGGAACGCGACGGCGGCGCCATCGCCATGGTGGTGCCCGCGCTGATGCTGCTCTGCCAGGACTCCTACGTACACGGCCGGTGGGACGAGGCCGAGAACCTCGCGCAGCAGGGGCTGGAGTTGGCGACGGGCTATGGCTACTCGTTCTGGGAGCGGCAGATCCGGGCCGTGCTGGCCTCCGGTGCCGCGCTGCGCGGCGATGTGGACCTGGCCCGGGCCCGCAGCAAGGAGACCACCACCTGGGCGGCGCCCCGGGGCATGGGCGTCACCATGGGGTACGCCCGCTCGGCCAGCCATCTCGCGGCCATGGGCCAAGGCGACTTCGAGGAAGCCCACACCCAAGTGGCGCAGATCGACCCGCCCAGCGCCCCCAGCGCCGGCATCCCCAACCGGTGGGTGGTGCTCGACCTGGTCGAGGCGGCGATGCGCACCGGCCGCCGCGAGGAGGCCCGCGCACACGTCGTCGCCGCCCAGCAGGCGGGCCTCCCCCGCATCGGCACGCGCATCGCGATCATCACGGCCGGAGCCGCGGCCGTGGCCGCGGACGACGACGAGGCCGGCGCCCTGTTCGAGGCGGCCCTGGCCCTGCCCGAAGCCGCCCGCTATCCCTGGGAGCAGGCACGTATCCAGTTCGCCTACGGACAGTGGCTGCGCCGCACCCGGGACACCGCCCGCGCCCGCATCCAACTGCGTGCCGCCATGGAGACCTTCGACCGGATCGGCGCGCGAGCGATGGTGCAACGCGCCCGCAACGAACTGCGCGCGACCGGCGTGGCCGCCGCCACGCACTCCGACCCGGCAGCACCCGAACTGACCGCCCAGGAAAGGCAGATCGCCGAATTGGCCGCCACCGGGCTCACCAACAAGGAAATCGGCGCCCGCCTGTTCCTGTCCCACCGCACGGTCGGCTCCCACCTGCACCGGATCTTCCCGAAACTCGGCATCACCACCCGCGCCGCGCTGCGCGCCGCACTGGAAGCCGGCGCCCACGAAGCCCATTCCGAGGGTCAATTCCAGTCGTAGACGCGCACGGCCTACACCTCCGGTACGACGGCTTCGTCGGCCACGAGCCGGTCCGCGGGTCGGGTGTCGTGTTTGCAGGGCAGGGAGGCGGCGTCCACCCGCGGCGGCGGAAGCGGTGGCTTGGTGAGCCGCGCCCGTAGGCGAGGCCGTGGCGGGTGTCCCGAGCGCTTCGAGTTCACAAAGGTGGGTCCGGAGGTCGGTAATCGCGGACATCGGTGCTGGTTCCCTACAGCGCTGGCGAGTGGGACATGCCGTTCCAGCGCTGTGCCGACGGCACGTGAATGTCCAACTGGTCCAGGACGCGGACGACGACATGGCTGACCGGATCCCCGATCGTCTCGGGACGGTAGTAGCAGGCTGGCATCGGCGGGACGATCCGAGCCCCCATACGCGTGAGCGCCAGCATGTTGTCCAGGTGACTCTCGCTGAGCGGGTCCCGTGCCACGAGTACCAATCGGCGCCCGGCCTTCAGCGTCACGTCGGCCGCACGGGAAATGAGCCCCTCGGCACAGCCGGTGCATATTCCGGCCAGGGTCTTCAAGCCGCACGGCGCGATGACCATGGCGTCCCCCCGGAACGACCCCGACGAGATCGGCGCGCCCTGGTCGTTCCACGCGTACGTCGCGTCCGCGAGGTCGGTGACCTCGTGCGCCGACAATCCGGTCTCCCGTCGCACGGTCGACCTGGCCCACGGGGACAACACCAGATGGGTCTCCACATCCGGCTGCTGCCGCAGTCGGCGCAACAATTCGACACCGAACACGGCTCCGGTCACCCCCGTCATCCCCACGATCATTCTCCGTGGCATGGGTATCCACCGCCTCCGCACGCGATCACTTCGAGCGGAACTACCCACGCATCGTGAAGGTCCTGAGTGCGAACGAGCCGCTCGAAACTGGCTGCGACCGATTCTCACCACGCGGCGGGGCCGTTCCGCATGCGTCAGATGACTGAACAATCCGGGAGCGGTCGGGCAGGGAGGCAACCGACTGACGTGCATGCAGTCAATCGACCGAAGACGAGGCCGTGAGCCGCGACGTAGTTTCGCGCTCAGTCGATGTTCTGAGTCTCGCCGTCGATGCTCCGCACAGCCGAAGGACGCCATCATGACCGAGAACTCCACTGTCCACAGCGTCACCTACGACCTGCTGCGCTCCCTGCAGCTCACCACGGTGTTCGGGAATCCCGGGTCGACCGAGCAGACCTTCCTGCAGGAGTTCCCCGAGGACTTCCAGTACGTCCTGGCCCTCCAGGAGGCGTCGGCCATCGCGATGGCCGACGCCTTCGCACAGGTCACGCGCCGCCCGGCGCTGGTCAACCTGCACTCCTCAGCGGGCCTGGGCAACGCGCTGGGCAACCTCGTCGCCGCCTACCGGGGGAACACCCCGCTCATCGTCACTTCGGGGCAGCAGCACCGGGAACTGCTGATCGGCGAGCCCTACCTGGGCAACCGCGAGGCCACCACGATGCCCCAGCCTTGGGTGAAGTGGTCGTACGAGCCCGCCCGGGCCCAGGACGTCCCCGAAGCCTTCCTGCGCGCCTACGCGATCGCGCTCCAGCCCCCGACGGGACCGGTCTACCTCTCCATCCCGATGGACGACTGGAACCAGCCCCTGGACGGCTTCACCCGGACACGCACCGTCAGCGAGCGGGTCGCCCCCGACACCGAGCGGCTGCGGCGCTTCGCCGACCGCATCTCCGCGAGCCGTAACCCCGCCCTGGTCTTCGGACCCGAGGTGGACCGCGCCGGCGGCTGGGACGCGGCGGTCGCCCTGGCCGAGAAACTGCGCGCGGCCGTCTACGGCGCCCCGCTGCTGGACCGCGCTTCCTTTCCCGAGGACCACCCCCTCTTCGGCGGCCCGCTCGGCATGTCGGTCAAGACCATCAGCGACCGGCTGACCGGACACGACCTCGTGATCGTGATCGGCGCCGAGGTCTTCCGCTACTACCCCTACGTGCCCGGGCCGTACCTGCCGGAGGGCACCGAACTGCTGCACATCACCGCCGACCCCGCCGTCGCCTCGTACGCACGCATGGGCGACAGCCTCCTCAGCGACACCAGGACAGCCATCGAACTGCTGGTGGACCTGGTCGAGGAAGGCACGGCGCGCACCGCACCCGCACCGATGCCGCGGCCCCGGCGGCTCCCGCGGACCCCCAGCAGCGGCCCGCTGTCCCCGCCTGAGGTCTACGCCGCACTGAGCAGGGTCAGGCCCGCCGACGCGGTCATCGTGAACGAGTCGACCTCCACGATGGCGCAGCAGATCGAGTGGCTCCCGACCATCCGGTCCGGATCGTTCTTCGCCACGGCCAGCGGAGGCATCGGCTGGGGCACCCCGGCCGCCGTCGGCGTCGCACTCGGCGACCGCGCCAACGGGGTCAGCCGTCCGGTGATCGGGCTGATCGGCGACGGTTCCTTCCAGTACTCCGTGCAGGGAATCTGGACCGCGGCCCAGCACCAGCTGCCGGTCGTGTACGTGGTCATGCGGAACCGGGAGTACTCCATCCTCAAGTCCTTCGCGGTACTGGAGGAGACCCCGGGCGTGCCGGGCCTGGACCTGCCCGGCATCGACATCGCCTCCCTGGCCCGCGGCTACGGCTGCCGCACCGCCGAGGTGGAGACCGCGGAAGAGCTGGAGAAGGCGTTCAACGCGGCGCTGCACGCCGACTCCATCACCGTCATCGTGGTCTCCACCCAGCCCCAGAAGGCCGCGCTGTAGCGCTGGTTCAGAGCACGCCAGGGCACCCCGTCGAACGACCGTCGCCGACCCACGAAGCAAGGGACAGCAGCCATGGACTTCGGACTGAAGGACCGGGTGTGCCGCGCGCGAACTGGGGGCGGACGGCGCGAGAGTGGTCGTCAGCGGCCAAGAGCGTGTACCGAGCGGGTGTCCATGCCGGGGCGTCCCGGGAGCGCCGAACTGGGCGGCCAGTACTCGCCCGTACCAGTCCGGCGTGCCGCGGCCGGAAGCCACCACTGGTGGGGCGGCCCGACGGGGAAGCAAGGGCTTCGCGGTCTGCGGGACTGCGGCGCCGGCTTCCCGAACCAAGTCGGCGGCGTTACGGATCACGTCGAGGAAAGGAGATTCGTCATGCCCGTCTACACCTGTACTGCTGCGCAGGGATCGCTGACCAGCGAGGTGAAGGCCCTGCTGGCAGCCGAGATCACCCGGATCCACTTGGATATCAACCATGTTTCACCGGCCTACGTCAACGTGGTCTTCTCCGAGCTGCCTGCAGACAGTGTCTTCGCGGGCGGGCAGCCGGCGACACCACTGATCGTCACTGGCTGGGTGCGACGGGGCCATCCGCAGAAGGAGGCGACGCGACTGGCTCTGGAGCTGTCCTCGGCGATCGCCCGGATTTCCGGCCTGGACGAGCGCCAAACCATGGTGGTGCTGCAGGACGGACCTGCCGGGTCCGCTGTGGAGGGCGGTCGTGTGCTGCCCGAACCAGGTGAGGAAGAGCAGTGGCTGCGCCGGGCCGGTGGCTGAAGGGCACGTGTGTCTTTCTGCTTGTCCATGCCGGGGGCCATCGACCAGCCCGCAGGACAGCGACTCACTGTCGAGCCAGGGCGGTTCGGCATCGGCGTCGTCCAGTACCACTCGCTTCTGAACGGTGTGAGGGTGATCGCTTGATGGCGGCAGGGATCCCGTGCGGTCTCGGGATGCGCGCGCCATCGGCCGTGCGGCGCTGGACCGCGCGGACCGGTACCCGGCGCTGCCTCCTCGCATGGACAGATCGCGAGGCCCGTGCGCATCTCCCGGACGATAAGTGCGGCGGGCGCCGGACACTGATCCGCTGGCCACCGCTCACGGGGAAGCGGACCGCGTCACCCGCGGCCGGCGCGCCGGTAGTCTCGAGTCCGACCGAGCCGTGGGTCACGAACAGCTCGACAACAGGCGCCACGAAACCATCGGCTCCGCGCCCCGGCCCCGGAGACAGGGACGGCACGACACGACGCCCCTTTCCTGACTCCCTCACTACGGCTGCTGGTCGCGGCCTGCGTCTCCGAGTTCCTTGAGCAGCAGGGTCAGGGTCGCGAGCCGCTCGGGTCCGAGCAGCTCCTCGATCCAGCGGCTTGTCTCCTGTGCCTGCTGGCGGCCCAGAGCCGCTCGTTCGTGCCCGGCAGGAGTCAGGGAGACCAGTTGCCGGCGGCGGTTGCCGGGATCCGTGCTCTTGGTGATCAGGCCGCGGGCCACGAGCCGGTCGAGAAGGGGAGTGAGTGTCGACCGGTCGACCGCGGCGAGGGCGCCCAGCGTCTTCTGGTCGAGGCTTCCGCGCTCGTCCAGGACGTGAAGCACCGCGAACTGCGGAGGCGTGAGGTCACCGCTGCGCAGCTGCCACGAGGCGTTCACCGCCTGCGAGGCGCGTCGCAGCTGGTGGGCCATGCCGTCTTCCAGCGTCCCGTCGTATCGCGCTCCGGTCGTCATAAGTACAGGCTACCTCCGTATACGGTCAGTCGGTACACGGACTGTTTGCAATCGGAAGTTTCGGCAGCTACATTGTTCCGTGTACGGACTTACCGTGTACGGAAGGTGCATCCCATGTCCCGACGTGTGATCTTGGGAATGACCGGAGCGACCGGCGCCGTCTTCGGTGTCGAACTGCTTCGCCGACTGCGGGAGCAGCCGGATGTGGAGACTCATCTCGTTCTGTCCCAATGGGCCAGGGCGACCATCCATCTGGAGACCGACCTGTCGGTCCGCGAAGTCACCGACCTGGCCGACGTGACCTATACGTGGAACGACCAAGGGGCGGCAATCTCATCAGGTTCATTCCGCGTGGACGGAATGATTGTCGCGCCGTGCAGCATGAAGACACTCGCCGGAATCCGAACCGGATATGCCGACGGTCTCATCCCCCGAGCTGCCGACGTCACGCTGAAGGAGCGCCGCCCCTTGGTGCTCGTACCGAGGGAGACCCCGCTCAGCGAGATCCATCTCGAGAACATGCTGGCGCTCTCGCGCATGGGAGCGAGGATCGTGCCGCCGATGCCGGCCTTCTACAGCCGTCCGAAAACCATTCACGAGCTCGTTGAGCATGTCGTTGTCCGAGTCCTGGACCAACTCGATATCCAGGTGGCTTCGGCGCAGCGCTGGGACGGAATGCCGCGCCCCTCCGAACTGAAAGGCGTAACCAACTGATGTCTGAAATCAATGACTTCCGGTCCTACATCTCCGAGCTCGAAGAGCTGGGGGACATTCAACGGATCTCACGCGTGATCGATCCGAACCTGGAAGCGTCGGCCATCACTCGTCGGTCCACCGAGAACGGCAGGCCCGCCCCGTTCTTCGAGCACCTCAGCGGAGTCGACGAGGGGTTCCGCATGATCGGCGCCCCGGGTGCCCTGTCGAGCATTCCCGGGCATCCGCTGGCGCGGGTCTCCCTCTCTCTCGGTCTGCCGCACACGACGACCGCAGCCGAACTGGTCGAACACCTCAGGGAAGCAGGCACCAAGGAACTGCTCCCACCTCGGCGGGTGGCAGCCGACTCGGCGCCCTGCAAGCAGAACATCCTGACGGGTGACGAAGCCCGTCTCGACCGGTTCCCCATTCCACGCGTGCACCAGGACGACGGCGGCCCCTACGTCAACACCTGGGGCGTGATCATCGCCAGGACGCCGGACGGCCGATGGACGAACTGGTCCATCTCCCGAATCATGAAGATCGACGACCAGCACATGACCGGACTGGTGCTGCCGAGCCAGCACCTCGGCATGATCTGGCGCGAGTGGGAGGCCATCGGTGAGCCGATGCCCTACGCCCTCGTGCAGGGAGGCGACCCGGGCATTGCCGTCGTCGGCGGAATGACCGTCCCGACCGAGGTCGACGAGGGCGCGTATCTCGGAGCGGTGCTGGGCAAGCCGGTCGACGTCGTTAAGTGCGAGACGAACGATCTGGAGGTGCCGGCCTCCGCCGAGGTCGTCATCGAGGGACACCTGTCCGCGACCCGCGACGCCGTGGAGGGTCCGTTCGCGGAGTTCCACGGCTGGGCACTGCCCGAGACGTCGCCGCAGCCGCTTTTCAGTATCGAGGCGATCACCTACCGGGACGACCCGATCTGGCCGCTGGCCGCCGCCGGCCGGCCTGTCGACGACTCGCACGTCGCACCGGCTGCCGGCATCTCCGCAGAGGTCGTCGCGGTACTGCGGAAGGCGGGGCTGCCGATCACGACGGCATGGCTCCCGCTCGGTGCAGCCTGCTTCTGGACGGTGATCACCGTCCCGCAGAACTGGCGCGACTCGCTGCCGGGGATGGACACCGCGCGCTTCGTGCACCGCATCGGCGAGGTGCTGAACGGCACCCGGGTGGGGCGGCTCTCCCCCGTCGTCTACGTCCTCGACGACGACGTGGATCCGTCGAACGACTCGGATCTGCTCTGGGCACTGGCCACCAGGGTGCACCCGTCCCTCCGCCAGGAGCAGTGGCACGGACCGATCATGCCGTGGTACCCGTGCTTCACCGAGGAGGAACTGCACAACGGCTGGGGAGCCATCGTCGTGCACGACGCCCTGCTCCCGGCGATGGGAAGCGGACGCGTACCGCCCGCAACGTTCGACGGCGTCTTCCCGGCAGATGTGCGCGCCAAGGTCCTCGCCGCCGAATCCGAGTCGGCAGGCGACACCGGCTCTGCCGCATCGCGCTGACGCCTGGGTGCCGCGGATCGCGGGAGGTATCCACCAGGTGGCCGTCTCCCGACCGGCATGCTCGGCCGTCGGCCTCGAGGGACCCTCCGCTCGGGGCCGGCGGCTGCCACCGCCCGGGTGAATGAGTCATCACGACAAGCCGCCGGCCGAGTGACTCATGGGATTTGGCGCTCACCTGGCGAGGTACCGATCAGCGTGCGTGTCGGACCGACGCGGACAGCGGTCCTCAACGACGGCCTCGAGACCTGCATTCGTCAGGCACGAGAAGGTGCGGTCGCCAGCCCGATGCGTCAGGAAGGGGACAGACGTGACCCAGCAGAATGTGACAGTTGCTGTCACGGGAGCAGGCGGCACCGGAGTGGCCAAAGCCTTGCTCGCCTCACTTCAGAGAGACGACCGGGTCGGCCACGTCAACCTTCTGGTGTCGGCCAACGGGCGCAAGCTGGTGGCGTTCGAATTCCAGACCGGCGAAGATCCGGACTCGGTGGTCCAGGCCCTGGAGGCCACGTCGACGAAAGTCCGCTTCCTCGATCCGGCCGACATGTCAGGACCGGTGACCAGCGGCAGCTACCCCACCGACGCCATGATCATCCTGCCGTGTGCCGCTGGCGTACTCGGACGCATCGCTCACGGCCAGACCGAGAGCCTCATCGAGCGAGCCGCGGACGTGATGCTGAAGCAACGGCGCAAACTCGTCCTCTGTCTCCGGGAAGCACCGCTGAACCTCATCCACCTGCGCAACATGGTCGCTGTCACGGAGGCGGGAGCCACCGTGTACCCGATGATCCCGACGTACTACAACGTGCCGGAGACACTCGCGCAACTGCGGGACGAGTTCGTCGAACGCGTCCTGCAGTTCCTGGGCCTGCCCGGCACCGATCGCTACCAGTGGGACGGCACCGACACCACAGCGCGACGCGAGCACACTCAGGCGCGGTAGCGGACCGTGACCGGCAGCTTCGGGCACGTTTGCCTCCCGTTGCTACTCACCAGCGGTCCTGGGTTCGCTGATACGGCGGGCGGCCTCAACGACCGCCGCGCGGTGCAGGGCCAGCCGCTGTGCCGACCAGGACTGGCCGGCCTCCTTGGGGTCGACGCCCTCGGCGGCCCAGAACCATGCCTGGGCGGCGGCGAGAACCATGGTCAGGAGATCGGCAGGCTCCATCTCCCGGGCGAGGTCACCACGCTGCTGCGCGTCGGCAACTTCGGCCGTTTTGTGACCGAAGGCCTCGGCCTCGGGTCCGGTGGCGGTGGGGCGCTCCAGCAGTTTCCATAGTCGCAGGCGCATCAGATCCGGCCGGGCGACGAGGTGGTCGAAGATGGCGCCGGCGTATCCGGGCAGGTCCTCGACGTTGAACGGCACAGACTCGGCACCCGCGGTCAGCGCACGCCGCAAGACCTCGTCGAACAGCTGCTCCTTGTTACCGAAATAGACGTAGATCAGCCGCTTGTTCACCCCCGCGGTCTCGGCGATGCGGTCCACTCGGGCACCGGCGATGCCGTACGCGGCGAATTCGGTGAAGGCGGCGTCGAGCAGCCGGGCCTTTGTGGCGCTGGAGTCCCGTGACATACCCGCCACACTAGCAAGTAACTATCTAGTTATTGACACGCGCGGATCGCAGGTCTACGGTCGTGTATCTATCCAGTTAGTTACCTCTGTCGATAGAACGGGAACCCTCATGGAACACCGCGCACTGGGCAGCCAGAGTCTGATCGTCGGCGCGCAAGGCCTCGGCTGCATGGGCATGAGCGCCTTCTACGGCGCCACCGATGAGACCGAGTCGCTGGCCACCATCGACCGCGCGCTGGAACTCGGTGTCACCCTGCTGGACACCGCCGAGAGCTACGGCCCCTTCATCAATGAGCAGCTGCTCGGCAAGGCGCTGGCGGGGCGGCGGGATGCCGCGGTGGTCGCCACCAAGACCGGCGCGGAGATCACCGACGACGGCAGCATGCTCGGCCTCAACGGAAGGCCCGAGTACGTCCGGCGGGCTCTCGAACGCTCGCTGCGGCACCTGGGCACTGACCACATCGACCTTTACTACCTGCACCGCATCGACCCCAAGGTGCCGATCGAGGAAACCGTCGGCGCCCTGGCCGAGCTGGTCGCCGAGGGCAAGGTGCGGCACATCGGGCTGTGCGAAGCCTCGGCGCAGACCATCCGGCGGGCACACGCCGTGCACCCGCTCACCGCCGTTCAGACCGAGTACTCACTCTTCGAGCGCGGCATCGAACAGGACGGGCTACGCGACACGCTGCGGGAGCTGGGGATCGGCCTGGTCGCCTACTCCCCGCTGGGACGCGGCTTCCTCTCCGGCGCGATCACCAGCCCCGACGACTTCGCCGAGGACGACTGGCGCCGTACCGACCCCCGGTTCCAGGGCGAGAACTTCGCCCGCAACCTGGACGTCGTCCGCGAGGTCCGCCGCATCGCGTCCGACAAGAACGTCACGCCTTCGCAGCTGGCGCTCGCCTGGGTCCAGCACCAGGGCGCCGTGGCCATCCCCGGCACCAAGCGCCGCCGCTACCTCAAGGAAAACGTCGCCGCGACCGAGGTGACTCTGACGTCCGACGACATCGCTGCGATCGAGGCCGTCGCCCCGCACGGCGTCGTCACCGGCGACCGCTACGCACCCGAGCTGATGGGAACGCTCAACGGCTGACAGCCGACCGGCCCGTCACAAGATTCATTGCGAGGCCACGCCCCCCTGGCCCCCGATACAGAGCGCCAGGCCCCCACGTCTTAAGCAGCTCCCGTGCCACCAGCCGGCCATACGGTCCCGGATCAGCGTGGACTCCCATCGGCCGTTCTCCGTCTTCCCGGTGACCCGGCCAGACCCCGTCCCGGCGGTCCGGCATCGCCTTTCGACCGACCCCCATTGCCGAGGCCGCCGAACGCAATCGGCAACCATGCCGCACGCGTTGAGGCCCTCGGTGTTCTCAGATCAGGAGACTCGACTCATGTCAGTGCCTCAGACACCCCCCACGTTCGGGGCAAGCACAACCGCCGCCGACGTGATCGACGGCGTCGACCTTCACGGCCGCCGGGCCGTGGTGACCGGAGCCAGTTCCGGAATCGGCGTGGAGACAGCTCGGACGCTCGCAGCGGCAGGAGCCGACGTCACCTTGGCAGTGCGTGACACTGACGCGGGAGCGCGCGTGGTGGCACGCCTGGAGGCCGAACTTCCCCCGAAATCGGGGAAGTTGACCGTGGGGCGACTCGACCTGGCCGACCGCTCGACGGTCGCGGCGTTCGTGTCCGCCTGGACGGGACCGCTGCACATCCTGGTGGGCAATGCCGGGGTGATGGCCCTGCCGGAACTCACCCACACCCCTGACGGCAGGGAAACCCAGTTCGCCGTCAACCACCTGGGGCACTTCGCCCTCGCCGTCGGCCTCCGCCCGGCTCTCGCGGCGGCGGGCGGCGCTCGGATCGTCTCGGTGAGTTCCATCGGCCACCTCTTCTCACCGGTGGTCTTCGACGACCTGGACTACCGCTTCCGCCCCTACGACCCCTGGACCTCCTACGGTCAGTCGAAGACCGCCAACATCCTGTTCGCCGTCGGTGCCGCGGAACGATGGGCCGACGACGGCATCACCGCCAATGCGCTGATGCCGGGCAACGTCGGCGACACCTCCCTGGCCCGGCACATGGACATGCAGCAGGTGGCAGACTTCATCGCCTCGGGCGCCATCGCGCTGCCGCCGCAGAAGACGGTGGAGCAGGGCGCCGCGACTTCGGTGCTGCTGGCAGCCTCGCCGACGGTGGAGGGCATCACCGGCCGCTATTTCGAGGACTGTGCCGAGGCCGAGCCAGTCGCCGAGCGGGCCGGTGCGGTCGCCGGTGTAGCGCCCTACGCCCTGGACCGGGAGAACGCGGCCCGGTTGTGGGCCGTGTCCGAGGATCTCGCCCGCTAGCGACCTACGCTGCCGGCATGACGTCGCGACACGAGCAGTGGACCCGGCTGCGCAGCCAGTTGTGGCGCCCGCCGCGTGCCCATGGTGAGCAGCCGCGGGAGCGGGTGGTCGGCCCACCCGAACTGTTCTACGACCTCGTCGTGGTGGTACTGGTCGCCCAGGCCGCCCACCGCTTGGCCGGGCATCTGACCTGGCGCGGGCTGGGTGAGTTCGCGGTGGTTCGAGCTGGTGGACAACGGCTGGTTCAACGGCAGCCTCCACCACGAACTGCACGGGCACGAGGATGCCCGCGGCCCGAGCATGTTCCTGCTGCAGATCCCGCTACTGGTCCCACTGGGTACATTCATCCCCGAGGCGGGCGGCGCCCGAGGAGTCGCGTCTGCCGTGGACGCGGGGGTGTTGTTCGCGGTGCTGGCGGTGCTGTGGCTACTCGCCGGACGCGGTAACAGCGCCGAATTCCGCCGTCCCAGCAGGGTGTTCGTGACCGGGACGGCCGTGTGCGCGGTCGTCCTGGCCGCGAGCGCCGCCCTGCCTGCGGGTCTCCGCATGCTGACGTGGGGTCTGCTGGCGGTCGCGTACCTGGCGTGGCTTGCTGTCATGCTGGGGTGGGCCTTCCCGGAACGGTCGGTCACGCTCAGCGTGACCGACGCGCTCACCGAACGGTTCGGGCTGTTCATCATCATGCTGGGCGAGACCGTCACAGGAGTGGTCGACGGACTGGCCCACGAGCACACCAGCGCGCTCACCCTCGCCGTCGGGCTGATCGCCGTGGTTGTCGGCTTCGGCGCCTGGTGGACATACTTCGACTTCACCGGCCACCGGCTGCCGAAGGCCACCCGCGCGAGCACCGTGCTGTGGATGCTGGTGCACCTGCCGCTCACGGCGGCCCCCATGGCGGCCATGGGGGCCGGCCATGGTCGGTTTCGTCGAGCATGCCCACGAGAAGGACGTGCAACGCAACGCCCAGACACCGGTTGCCCCCTACGATGTCAGGGCGCTCCGGCGTCCCTCTCACCGCGCCCCTTGGCTGGCCAGAGCTGGACGAACCGGGCCTCACCGCGAAATAGTGGACGATCGCGGCGATCGGCGACCGCCTCGGGCACGCCCTGTGCCGGGGCCGCTCACTCGCGCCCGCCGGACGTCCGCCTGGCCGCGCTGCACGACGGTGGCCGATCTCAGCTGGACTGCCGCGGCGACCCGCAGCGCCGCGATCCCAACCACCGACGTCTCCGGACAGCCACCCCGACCGCGCATCCTGCCCGGCACGGGCAGCAGCAGCCGGATGGCCGCCCAATTCGCGTCCGTCATGCCCGTCGGGCAGCACGGCTGCCGGGACCAGTTGTCGGCAGCGTTTGCGAACCGGTGGGCCAGGCAGTCACGCGCCAGGGCGACGGAGCTGAACCGTCCGGTCGGCGTCGCGGAACACTGCCGCATCGGGGACTCCCACTTGACGGGTATGTCACAAGATCGGAAAGGCAGCAGATGCGGAGAACTGAGGGAGCCGCCCCATGTCGGAACACCGGACCCCGGACGACTACGTGTCGTTCGCCCTGGTCGACGTCTTCGCCGACACGCCACTGACCGGCAACCCGTTGGCCGTCGTCGACGTGAGCCACCTCGACGACGACCCGCCCGTCGCATGGATGCAAAAGGTGGCGCGTGAGTTCAACCAGGCCGAGACCACGTTCGTCCTGCGTCCGAAAGCTGCTGCGGGCCGGAATGCGGCGGCCCGGCTGCGTTCCTTCACCGCAGGCGGGACCGAGGTCTTCGGGGCCGGCCACAACGCGTTGGGAGCGTGGTGGTGGCTCTTCGAGACCGGCCGTGTGACACGACCGGACGACAGTGGCCGTATCTCGCAGCAGATCGGCGACCGGCAGTCGGACGTCCTCGTCCTCGAAGACACGCTCGGGATGGTGCAGGAGCCGGCACGCATCGGCCGGCTGGCGGAGCCGGCGGCTGTAGTCGACGCGCTGCGGCTGAGCCTTGAGGATCTCGACCTCTCGCTGACCCCACGGAGTGTCGACACCGGCGCCAGTCATCTCCTTGTCGCGATCAACGACACCGCGGCGCTGGCACGATGTGCGCCCGAGAAGGCCGCGTTGGTCCGGGTGACACGCACGTGCCAGGCACAGGGTCTCTACGCGGTGTCCATCGGAGACGAACGCCCCGTGACCAGCGTGTCGGCACGATTCTTCAACCCCGGCTCCGGGCTCGACGAGGACCCAGCCACTGGAAGCGCCGCCGGGCCGCTGTGCGCGTACCTGGACCACCTCGGCCTGCTCAGCGTCTCCAAGCGACTGGCCATCGCACAGGGCGAGTCCATGGCCCGTCCCAGCGTCATCAACATCCATCTCGATGACCGTTCCCGGCCAGTCGTCACAGGCCGATGCGCCATCTCCGCCGAAGGCCGGTTGAGCGGAGGAGAGTTCAATGTGGTGAGGTGATCGGCCTCCCCACCCATCACGGCGCAGTCCTGCCAACAGAGCGGACCATGGTCTCGTCAACACTCAGGCTCCAGTCACCGGCCGGGGCACCTCCCAAGCACCGGGGCGGCGATGCGCCGTTTCCGAACCGGTGAGTCACGGAACGCCACGGCCAGCCAATCGGACTCCCGTTCGACACGCACGCCTGCAACCTCGTTCTGGATCCCTTGCGTGCGCAGCAGATACCTGCCGCCCTCCGATAGTCACGCACCCCCGATTTCGACAGCCAAGCTTGCAAGCTTTCCTCTCGAAGTCTTGTGGTTGCTTCATGCGCTGTTCCGAGTCCGAGCCCGAACCGCTCTCGCATCATGCGCTCACGGAGGCGGCCCACGAGCTGCGTTCGGCCATGCATCACCTGCTACGCGTTATGAGCGTGGAAGAGGCCGACGGCGATCCGGGCAGCCAGCTCACACCGTCACAGTCCTCGCTGCTCAAGCGGGTCCCTGATCACCAAACGGCACTGGGGTGTTAGTCAGGAAGACCACCCGGAACCCCGCACTCCGGCTCACGACGGGGCGCGCGAGGCCACGATCAACGTGGTGGTCAACTCGATGTGCGCAGCCAGCGCGGCAACGGCGGCGTCGGCGTCGCCGTCGATCGCGTGCTGAAAGATGGTGGCGTGCTCCTGGGCCGGATCGCGCGCGGCGTCGGACGGGTCGATGGCTTCCGACCAGCGGCGGTAGAGGCAGGCGCTGTCCCGCAGTGCCGTCGCGATCGCGTAGAGCCGAGGGCTGCCACTCCCGGAGACCAGGGCGTCGTGGAAGTTCGCGTGGGCGGCTTCCCATGCCGGGGTGACGCGGGTTGGAGCGGACGCGTCGCGGCGAGGCGTGTCGGCAAGGATGAAATGGGTCGCAACGAGCTGGCTGCGCCAGGCCATGTCGCCCCGCTCCATGCCACGCCGCAAGGCCAGGCACTCGATGTCCGTCCGCGTCCGGGTCAGATCGAGCAGGTCGTCGACGGAGATCGGCGTGACCTGGAATCCAGCCTGCGGGTTGGCCAGTACCAGTCCCTGCTCGGCCAGCCGGCTGAGCACCTCCCGGATCAGCCCGACGCTTGCGTCGTAGGCCTGGCACAGCGGCGTGAACTTGAGCCGCTCGCCCGGTGCGAAGCGCCCGCCGAGGATGTCGGCCCGCAGCCGAGCGTGCACCTCGTCCGTGCGGGTCTTCGCGCTGGTTGACATGGACGGCAGGATACACAACTTCGAAGTGACCCTGGATATTCGAATATCTATTGACTCCTCGAATATTCAGAGTCGAGACTTCTGCCCCATGACCCCTACGACGAAGCGCAGCGTCGTCATCACCGGTGGCGGGACGGGCATCGGCGCCGCCACCGCAGAACTGTTCGCCAAGACCGGGCACGACGTCACGATCACAGGTCGACGTAGTGACGTGCTGGCCACCACCGCCAAGCGGTTGGGGGTGACCCACGCCGCGTTCGACGCCGCCGACCCGGCCGCCGTTCGGACGGCGCTCGACCACCTGCCGGCCACCATCGACGTGTTGGTCAACAACGCCGGCGGCAACACCGACCGTCGCCGTCCGACCGTCGCCGCAGGCGACCTTGCCGGTGTGGCCGACGCGTGGCGGGCCAACTTCGAGGCCAACGTGCTCACCACGGTCCTGGTCACTGAGGCACTCAAGCCGCGGTTGGCGGACGGAGCACGCATAGTCACCGTCGGTTCGGTGGCTGCCAAGCAGGGATCCGGTTCGTACGGCGCGGCCAAGGCTGCCCTGGAGGCGTGGAACGTCGAGATCGCGAGGACACTGGGTTCCCGCAGGATCACTGCCAATGTCGTGGCACCGGGGGTCACCCTGGACACCGAGTTCTTCGCCGGCACGGTGTCCGAGGAATGGGTCGCGGCACGGGTGTCCGCCGCGTTCAACCGGCGGCCCGGCACCCCGAACGAGATCGCAGAGGCGATCTTCTTCCTCTGCCGGCCCGATTCCGGCCACCTGACCGGCCAGGTGATCCACGTCAACGGCGGCGCCTACGCGGCGCGGTGACCACGTGCTGGACCGGGCTGTTGTGTGGGCCGCCGGCGGCGGGAATCCCAATGGCGACGCTTTCGGACAATGACCCCGGCCGACGTGCCCCTCGTTGTCGTGGCAATCGTCTTGGCCAGCGCTGCCCGGTGTCAGCGACCCGCTGGACTCATGAGTTCTTGAGCGTCTGGATGACCGGGGCCGTTTCCATGCACTGGACTGAAGGAAGGGTCGCGACTTTGGTGGTGAGATAGGTGTACAGGGCGCTGGGGTCCGGGCACAGCACACTGGCGAAGAGGTTCGTCGATCCGGTGGTCGCGGCGGTGAAAGGGACCTCGGGATGGGCGGCCAGGGCTTGGCCGGCTGCGACCATTTGGTCCGGAGCTACCGACAGCCAGAGCATGGTCTGGTGGGCCATGCCGAGGCTGCGGTAGTCAAAGTCGACGTCGAAGTAGAGGGCCCCGCTTGACCTCAGGTCGGCGAGGCGGCGCCGCAGGGTGGTCGCGGGCCGGCCGGTGGCCGTGGCCAGCGCGGTGACATCCGTGCGGCCATCGCGCTCAAGCAGAGCCAGCAACTGCTTGTCAGTGTCGTCCAGGTCGACTTGTGGCCCGTCCGCGGCGCGTGGGGACTCCAACTGGGCCACCTGCTCGGGGGCCAGTGCGTGGACATAGCCCTGTGGTCCCCCGAAGAACACGTGGAGCAGGCAGTTGGCGCTGACGTTGATCACACGCGGCGTACGGGGCAGTTTTCCCAGCAGGAGTGTCTCGCTGTCGCGGCCAGTGGGCGCCCGCACGATAGCGACGATCTCAGTGCCGCCGGATGTCAGTTTCACCCATGAGGTGTCCGGCCGGCGGGCCAGCGATTCGCCGATAGCCCGGGCGGCGTCGGGGGTGCACCGGACCCGGACGAACCATGCGACCTCGCCTACTCGCGCTGGGTCAGTGCGGCCGGTGACACGGATCTTCTTGGCCGAGCGCAGGGAGGCGTAGCGGCGGGCCACAGTCTGGTCGGACAGTCCGAGCACGCCGGCGATCTTGCTGAAGGGTGCTCTCCCGTCCACCTGCAGCGCATGGATGATCTTGAGATCGAGCTCGTCGAATGTCAGGGATATCGCCACTGCAGGCCTGCCTATGTCGAAAATCGCCATCTACAACCGGCTGGCTGGGCTCTGGGCCCGCCCAGGGCCGAGCATCAATGTGCTCCAAGCTATGGAGAATTCAGCCCCTCACCATCCACTCAAGGAGGCTTCTATGACCAGGATCAGCACCGGAAAGACATTGCTGACCCTGACCTCTCTCGTGACGGCGTATGGCAGCTACTTCTTCGACTGGAACGAAACCCACATCCACAACCCCAACTGGCCGCCGCACGCCAAGTTCCACAACGCTCAGACCATGAGCATGGGCACCGCGGTGGGCATGGCCGGCCTTTACACACTGTGGGGCCGCCGCGGCCCCTGGACCCGGGATCGCCTGCAGGTCAGCACCGCCTCCGCGTCCGTCTACTGGATCACGCAATTGTCGTCGACCCTCTTCCCGGGAACAGCCCTGTTCGACGGGCCATGGCCCGCGTCCGCCCTTGACCGCGCGGACGCCGGGGCGTCCGGACCGGGCAGCGGCCGGGAACAGGAGGAACAGGTCCCGGCGAGGCCGCCCAGGGTCCGTGGCCCGCAGACCGTCGTAGCGAGCGTCTCGCTGGCACTGAACGTTCTGGCTTACGGTCTGGAGAGTCGGCGTCTCGCGCGAGGATCTGAATAGCAGTCAAGGGTGGTGCGCAGCGCCATCGCGACAGCGAGGCGACCGGGCAGTGCCTGGAGCAGGCCGGCTTCGTCACCCGCAGGCCCTCTCCGCTCGACCGTCGGGCTGTCGTCGTGGCCGCCACTCGCGTGGGCCAGGCCCTGCGCGACCGGGTGCAGCGGGCATGGCACGACCTGGAAGAGCTCACCGCCGCAGGGCCGGCGGACGGGGAGCGCGAAGAAGCCCTGCGGGTGCGGAGACGGATCGAGGTGAACCTGACGACCGCTCCGGCCGCCACCTACTCCGCGGGCGGGGCCGCGGCCACCTGAACACGTTCAGCCGCTGCCCGGGCCGCGTTCCGGTGGCTCTGGGCCGTCCGCCGTACCCGGAGTGGTCATGCCGCGGGCGCCTTCCGCCGAGCGGCTCGGACGTCGAGGGTGTACTGGACGGCCAGGCACCCGAGCGTCCAGGAGGCGAGCACGAGCAGGCCGCTGGTCAGGTGCGCGCAGTGGTAGTAGCCGGCGCCGCGCAGTGCCCGGACGGCGGCGGCCGGAGGCATGATCTGCGCCAGGGGAGCCAGCCACGGCGGCAGGAAGGAGGGCGGCAGGATGCCCCCGGAGGTGGCATTGCCGAAGATCAGCAGCACCACCGACGCCACAGGCATGCCGATCGGACCGCATATGCGCAGCAGCACTCCGGCTGATACCGCCGTGGCCATGGCCAACAGGCCCGCGATCACGGCCACGGTGGTGAACGCGGCTGGCAAGGCGTGGAAGGCCTGGTGGCCGAGGAGCGCCACCATGACGCCGCTCGCGGCCGCGAAGACCGCGGTGGAGGCCAGCCGGGCGGCCAGCTGCAGGCGCGGGGCAATCTGGTAGGAGGCCACCGAGAACAGGAAGCCGGCCAGCACGACGCCGAAGGAGGCGTAGAAGACCGACAGTCCGCGGGCATCGCCGGACGCCAGCGGTACAACGTCCTCGACCACTACCGGGTGCCCGACCACCGAGGTGACGGCGGCCTGCAGGCCGGCGACAGTGGACGGCCCCTGGGCGCCCGCCGCGAGGAGCACCGTGCTTTTGCCCTCGGTGACCAGGGCGGCGGACACCCGGTCGTGCGTGACGGCGTCGCGGGCGGCCTCGGCGCCGGCGTAGCGGTGGAAGGTGTAGGCGTCCGGCGCGGTGTCGTTCAGGGCGAGCTCGGTGCGTGCGGCCGTCCGGTCGGAGGCTGCGATGCCCAGTGGCTGGTGGTGAGCCGTGGGCGCGTGGAAGGCCGCCAGGTACACCGCGACGAACACCGTTCCGATCGCCAGCGCGGTCACCACCGGGACGAGCATGGCCTTGCGGATCGTGGCGCCTGCGGCGAGTACCGAAGTGGGGACACCCGGCTCGGTGTCGAGCAGGGCATGGCGGCCGCGTCGCTCGCTGTTCTCACGGCGGGAGCTCAGCGGCACGTCGACGGACGCCCCCGCCGACGGGTCGACCGAGGAGGTGGAGGGGCTCGACTCGACACCCTCGGGGTACGTGTGCGGGGGAACGGGCGTGGTGTGCTGCATGTGGGTATCTGCCGCTTACGCGCGGCCTGCGGTAGGGACTTCTTGTATGAGCGCCAACTGGGCTTCATCCGTGCGGACTTGTCTGCGGAGCGCCTGGGCCGGGCCAGTCCGCGTCAGCGGCTGCCGGCCGGCCGCATGACGCCGGTCACGCAGCGGGGTGGCGGGACCGGCGCCGGTCACGGCATGGGCCGTCGACGGCAGCGGGCCTCGGTCCAGAAGGCTTCTAGAAGAAGCCGCCGTCCACGGGCAGCGTGCGGCCGGTCATGTAGGCGGCGTCGTCGGAGGCGAGGAAGGCATAACCCGCGGCGATCTCCTCGGGCTTGGCCAGACGCCCGAGAGCGCCGTGGACCGACAGCCACTGGGAGAGCGGCATCGAATCCCTGAGCAGGGGGTGCTGATAGCGGGCGCCGTGCTCCGCGGCCATGTCGGTGGCGGTGCCGCCGGGGGCGATCGCGTTGACTGTGATGCCGCGCCGGCCGAGCTCCGCGGAGAGGTTGAGGACCATGGATTCCACGGCCGCCTTGGACGAGGCGTACAGGGTGTGGCCGAACACCGCCCGGGAGGCGCTCACCGAGGAGGTCAGCACGATCCGCCCACCCTCCCGCATGTGGGCCGCGGCGTGCTGGACGGCGAAGAGCTGACCGCGAGTGTTCACGGCGAAGACGTGGTCGAAGTCGGCCGGGGTGATGTTCTCCAGCGCGTCGAAGTGCTCGATGCCGGCGCACGAGGCCAGGACGTCGAGCCGACCGAACTCGGACACCGCCTGCTCGACCAGGGTCCTGGTCTGCTCGGGATCGGCGACGTCCGTGCGCACGGCCAGTGCCCTGCCGCCGTCGGCCGTGACCGTGTCGACCAGCTCGTCCGCCGCCTGCTTGTTGCCGCGGTAGCCGATGGCGACCGCGGCTCCCTCTGCGGCCAGCCGCGCGACGACCGCCGCGCCGATCCCCCGGCTGCCTCCGGTCACCACCGCGACCTTGCCCGCGAAGCGGTTGCTGCCCAGTGAGGTCATAGGTCTTCTTTCCTTCCCGTGTTGACGAACCGACTCTCGGGACACACCGGGTGCACCAGCCGCGCCGCCGCCCCCTGCCCACGAATGCAGGGGAGGTCGGGGCTCTGGGTCCAGCCATCGCGTTCCACGGGCCGACGCGGACCAGGCTAGCACTAACTGCAGTAAATCCTTCACTTATCCTGAGTGTCGTACGCTCGGCACGCAAGCGGAGCACGACGACAGCAGAGGTGGACCACGGTGACCGGCAGCACCCCAGGGCGAGACGGGACCCCGCAGCTGCGCGCCGACGCCGCACGCAACCGCGCCCAGATCCTGACCGCGGCACGCACCGCCTTCCGTGAGTCGGGCACCGCCGTCCCCCTGGACGAGATCGCCCGCCGGGCAGGCGTGAACATCGCCACCCTCTACCGACGCTTCCCTGACCGCGACGCCCTGATCGCCCAGGTCCTCCTGGACGGATTCGCCCTCGTGCTCGACACCGCCCGCGCGGCGGCGAGGCAGGCGCAGACCGACCCGTTCACGGCTGTGGAGACCTTCCTGCAGAACCTCATCGACAACCGCGACCTGCTCTCACTGCCCCTGATCGGGGGCCCGATGACGAACAATCCCCAGGCCCGCGAACTGCAACGGGAGATCGCCGCCGCACTGGAGGAGATCCTCACCGAAGGGCGCACCCGCAAGGCTCTCCGGCCCGACATCACAGCCGTCGACCTGATCACCACTGCCGCGCTGATCTGCCGCCCCCTGCCCTACCTCCCACCCCAGCAGGCCACCGCGCTGGCCGCGCGGCACCTCGGCGTCTTCCTCGACGGGCTGCGCCCGGAACGCACCCACACCCTGCCGGCAGCTCCCACCCACGAGGAGATGACGGCCCACCTCGTCCCCGAAGGCGGATCGGCCGACACCCCGACCGAGCCCTGACCCGCAGCCATGCCCGCTGTGGGGCCTGCCTTCCCTGCCCGGATGGCAGGCCCCACAAGCATTTCTGGATACCCGCTGGCGATGGCCGCCGTAATGGCCCTGGACGGCTGGACCCTGGAACGCTTCGGCGCCCGGACGATGTGGAGCACGAGCATCGGCCTGTGCCTCGCGTTGGGCCCGGTGGTCGGCCCGGTGGTCGGTGGCGCCATCGTCGATGACTGGAACTGGCGCTGGATCTTCTTCATCAACGTCCCGGTGTGCATCGCCGCCATCGCGCTCGCCTGGCGGACCGTGCCGACCAGGCGGTCACGCACCGCCGGGAAGCTGGATGTCCTTGGCCTGCTGGTGCTCTCCCCGGCCTGCGCCGGGGTGGCCTTCGGCCTGAACGAGGCCAGCAAGCACGTTTCCGCCGATCGGCACGTCGTGGTCCCGCTGGCCATCGGGGTCCTGCTGCTCGCAGCGTTCGCGGTGCACGCGCTCCGCACCGACAACCCGATCCTGGATCTGCGGTTGCTGAAGGTCCGCGGCTTCCTGTCCTCCTCGGCTGCGAAATCGTCGACACCGAGGATACGCAGGGTGTCGTAGAGCGGGTCGGGCATCGCCCCGATCCGGTTCAACAGTCCCATCCGCCCCGCCGTGACTCCCGGGCGTTGGCCATCCGAGCTCCGGCCCGGCCGGCCAATGCGGGCGCGATCCGGTCCGGCACCGCGCCCAGTCGATCGGTGCACCGCGCGTACGGGCTGGTCAAACCCCGTATCTCTGCGACACATGTGCGCTGAGAGCAGGAGCCGTCAGCGCAGACGAATCGCCTCACCGACAGCAGGGTCCGCACGGCGTGCCCGGCCACCGGGAGATCCTGCAGACGGCGCTCGTAGCGGTCCTGCACACGGGCCGATGCCCGGCCACAGGCCGGACACGAGCCCGCGTCGCGGCGGCCGCTCAACCGCGCCACCATCCCGCACCCGCCGTGCGCCGCCGCGGTGACCAGTACCTCGAAGCCCTTGAACAGCACATCCTGCCAGGTGAGTTCGTCGCGGTTCATGTCCTGGGGGCCACCAGACCCGCTTTCCGGCCGTGCCGGCTGCGGGGCCCACCACCGCTGGTGTTCGGGTCGCCTCCGCGGGTTGGCCGGTCGCCGCGGGGACGAGGAGATCGATCAGCGCCGCGTGCTGCCGGCCTCCACAGCAGTCGCGGTCGTGGCCGTCACCCTGCCGGACAGGCCGGGGGGAAGGAGACCTTCACGGCCCGGGCGAGGCAGTGGTGCCAGGTGCTCGATGACGTCCCGGTCGCGGATCCCGCCCATCGCGATGGTCTGGCAGCCCACCAGGCGGGAGTCCTCCAGCTTGATCGTGCAGGTGTCCGCCTCGTGGTACTCGGCCCCGCTCACCCGCACGGTGCGGTCATCGAGCGCGGTGTATCTGGCGCGTCCGGTGTCCAGGACACCGGACGGCTCGTTGATCAGGTAGGGGTTCGCGTTCTCGTACAAGGTGGCCGTCTGCTCCGGGAAGGTCACCCGGGCGGCTGCGCAGCAGGCCGTCGCTACCGACTGGACCACGGCGCTCGGCAGGCTCGGTCTCAGCTGACGGCTCTTGCTTCTGCTTCTCGAATTGGGTGCGCTTCGGCCGACGGTGTGGCACCGTGGGGCCGCTGGGCCCGTCGCTCTCCCCCGTGCCGACGGGCCCAGTTCTCGTTTCAAGCGTGCGCCCCGGCGAGCCCTGGGTGTAAGGCCGGACACGAACGGCACCTGCTTTTGGAGGCCAGGCGGCGACGCTTCGTCCCCATCCTGGCCCCACAGCACTGGTCAGCCGTCATTCAGAGGGGCAGTTGTCCCAGAGTTGGGAGAGCTCCCGGGGAATTCCGACGCAGCCGCCGCTGAACGGGGCGGCGCTGTGGCTGTAACCCCAGGGCTGGCCGCCCCGGAGGATGAAGTACTTGCGCGCACTGCCGTCGTCCTGGATGCCGACCTGTTCCTGGCGCGTCGCGCCCGGGGTGAGTTCGAAGGCGGTCGCGGCGTACCGCGTGTCCCCGCACTGCCCGTAAAGGAACTGGCCCGGGCGCGGCTTGATGTGGTGGAAAAGGGCGTTGTGGCTGGTGTACGCCCGGGTGACCGCCGTCTTGACCGCCGCGGTCGCGATCAGGTTCCGACAGCCGGTGATCTTCGCAGACGCAGCCGTCACCGTCTGGCCATCGCCTGCAGCCGCGGTGGCCGCTGGCTGAGTCCCGCCCGGAGCCGCTGCAGCCGAACCGCCCGCATGAACCGAACCAGCCCCAGAACCAGTACCGGTACTGCTGCACGCGCCGAGCAGAAACACGGCGGACACCGCGACAGCGGTCGAAGCCATCGCGCGAGGCATAGTGGAACGCATCAGAACTGGTCCCCCCAGAAAGAGCACATGACGTGTAAACAGGCAGGTCGCGCCTGTCCCATGCACGCCATTCTTTCGGCCGTTCTCGACAACAATCCCCCCGTCCCGTCACAGCCCTGCAACGACAAACCGCCCATCCTGGGCTCGACGGGCGCCCCACTGGCCTCCTTGGTCCGGCACCCCAGCCCAGGTGTTGGAGGAGCTGCTGAATCACCTCTCAGACGGCAACGGCTGGGACGCGGCCATCGGCGCTCCGGTGATCGAGAAGATGGCCACCGCCTTAGGCATCAGACATTTGCGTGGGTCAGAGGCGCGCAGATGGTGCACCACCAGCAGCCAGGGAACTGCTGAGACGAACGTGCAGCGCACCGAAGGACGGATCCCCTATCCCCGGTCGAGTCAACCACTGCGCGCCGACCCTGGGGCCAAGGGCTCAGATGCCGGTGCTCGGAAATCACGAGGCCGCGTTTCATTACCACTCGATCCGGTGCCCCGGCAAACCGTGGCCCACAGCGGAGGCTCAGGCCCTGTCGTCGACCCATGTGACCCTGAGCACCTTGCATGCCCCACGCAGTTCATGAACGCCAAGCAGACCGCCTAGTATCTGAACATGTCGATCACGTGGGTGTACCGAGATGCACCCAAGCTCGGACTCGTCCCCTGCAAGTTCGGGAACGGCCGTAGCGCAAAGCCTCAGTTCAAGATCACCGATGTTCACGCCTGGGCTCGGCAGCAGAAGATCGGCTGAGTCCCCCTACGCTGGATTCCTGGCCGCCGGCGCGGCCAGGAATCACCCACCGCGTCGGGCCGCGAGTGCCATGTCCAGCACCCGCGCCGCCTTGCCGATCGAGCCCCGCAGAAGTTGCCGGTGGATCTTGAACGTGACGTCGACGCTCTTGTGTCCCATCCACTCGGCGACGTCCGTGACCTCAGGGTCGCCTACACCACCGTCGACCACGTCCGCAGGCTCCTCGCCGACCCGCAGACGCCCGCACCAAGGTGGAACGACGCCGAGCGCCGGTTGCGCTGACATTTCCGGCGCACCGCACCCCGTAGCCACGGTACGGTGCGGCTTCACTTCCCCTCGCGGGCCCCGAACTGGTGGACCCTCCATGGCATATGACAGCAGCGGGCAGCAGTTCGATGTCGACTCGGGCCTGGTCGCGGCGCCGCAGGCCAATGGGCCGGACGCGGCACGCGCGGCAGGCCTGCTGTGCGACGCAGGCCGGATCCTTCAGCATGCTGCCCAGTGGAACCAGCCCTCCGAGGCAGCTCAATCGCCATGCCGGGGCGCGCTGATCATCTGCGTTGGGAGTCGACACCTGGCAGCAGTGGCGCTATCCGCTCTCGCGCCGCATCCGTTGACCCACCCCGGGCCCACCACGAGATCAACTATCAGACCCGGCCCAGGCCGAGTGCTGCGGCTTCGGTCACCGCGGTGGAACCGGCGGAGGTAGGCCCACCGTGATGCCTGGTTCCGCGGCTACATGTGGGCGCTGATCACGCCGCCGTCGCTGAGCACGAGGTAGACGCGGTCGACCTCGACACCGGCGTCGTGCTCGTTCGCGTCCAGCGTGGTGGACACGCCGCCGCGTCGCCGAGGACCCGCGCGCGGTTACCGGTAGTTCGTTAAATCCGGTGGCGGTGCGGGTTGACGGCAGGTCGGATTGGTCGTAGGTCGGTGATGGGAGTCAACAAGTTCAACTGCCTTGCTGGGGCTGAAGATGGCTGCTCGCCGTCCGTGTCCGCCCGCGCCGGGGCCGTTGGAGGACTACGCGGCCCGGTTCGACGACATCTTCTTCAGCCTGGCCCAGCGGCGAGGGTTTCGCGAGTACCTGACCGGACTGCTGGCGCCGCGGGAGCGGAACAAGACGATCACCTGCGTGGCAGGTGCGGAACCGGTGGCGGGTGCGAGGATGCCTGGGGTGCAGCGGCTGCAGTTCTTCCTGTCCGAGTCGCCCTGGGAGGCTGAGCTGGTCAACGACCGGCGGCCTGAACTGCTGCGCGAGGAGCCGGCGACGGCTCCGCACGACG
Organism: Streptomyces sp. HUAS MG56; assembly: GCF_058673395.1. Classification (NCBI taxonomy): domain Bacteria; kingdom Bacillati; phylum Actinomycetota; class Actinomycetes; order Kitasatosporales; family Streptomycetaceae; genus Streptomyces; species Streptomyces sp. HUAS MG56. Next base: position 756,186 of record NZ_CM178722.1, read on the forward strand.
GCGGGGTCATCGTGATCGACGATTCCGGAGACCGCAAGGACGGCACGTCCACTGCGCACGTGGGCCGGCAGTGGCTGGGCCGACTGGGCAAGACGGACAACGGCATCGTCACGGTGACCACGGTATGGACCGACGGCCGCGTGTACTACCCGCTGCACGCGACTCCCTATACCCCTGCATACCCCTGCCCATCACTTCGACCGCGGCCGGTCCGATCCGTCCTTCCGCACGAAACCGCAGCTGGCCGCTGCCCTCGCGGCCCGCGGGAAGGAGGCGGGCTTCGGCTGCCGGGCGGTGGTCGCCGACTGCGCCTACTCCGTGAGTGACGACTGGTACCTCGCGCTGCGCGAGGCCGGCCTGGCCTACGTGGTCGCGCTCAAGCCGCACCGCGGCACCTGGGCCCGGACCGACCAGCCGCACACCCCCATCGAAGCCGCCCACGCCCTGGCCTGGCGCGATGCCAGGCATCCCGGCGACTGGACACCCGTTGAGCGTCACTTCCGCGACGGGCACACCGAGACCTGGTGGGCCGCCGATGCCCGCCCGGGCGGCTACGGACCCGACTCACCCTGCCGGCTGGTCGTGGCCACCACCGACCCAGCCGGCCTGCCGGAGAAGGCCACCTGGTACCTGGCCACCAACCTGCCCCACCCCGACGCACCCCACGCCACCACCAGCCCCCACCCGCCAGCCGACCTCGCGGAGATCGTCCGCCTCTACGCCCTGCGGCCGTGGATCGAGCAGAGCCGCAAACAGATCAAGGACGAACTCGGCTGGGCCGACTTCCAAGTCCGCTCCGACCGCGCCATCCGCCGCCACCAGATGCTGGTCAACTGCGCCTTCTCCTTCTGCTGGGACCAATGGTTCGCCCCACCCGGACCCCTGGACGCCACCGCGCCCGACCCGTGCCCCGACGAGGGGCCAGAGAGGGGGCCCAGTCTTACCCCACCAGCCCCAACCGCCTTGCTGGCCCAGGGCCTTACGGGCCATCCGTTCCCGGCTCACTCCAGCCGTCACCCTCACCCAATGGCGGCGGGCCTGGACGGACACGGACCCACCCTCTGAGCTCCAGGCGCTGATCGACGCGGTCACCACAGGACACGGCATTGACCTGTACCTCCGGATCTAACGAACTACCTGTAGTGATTCTCACCGACCTTGGTGACCTTTGCCGTCCAGCCAGCCATGAGCTTGAAGCTGCCCTATCCCTCGTGCCCGCCGCCCATCCAGGACTGGACCCGGCCGTCCTGCGTGAGCAGGATGAACATGTCGTTGGCGTCGAGCCCGGCGTTGTGGCGGTTCGCCTCCATCGTGCCCGGGACATCACCACGGTGGACAACTTCGTTATCAAAGGACAAACTGACGAAAAGTTGGAAAGATTTTTCGGGGGGGGTACATCTTGATGCCAATGTCGGCCGAGGATGTGTACTCGACGCGTAAGTCCGCGTCTGCTGAACTTTAACTTAGGGTGATCTGCGGGGTGGTGATGGTCCGGGGAGGGCCTTCCGGCCGACTCCCGATCCGGCGGTGCAAGGAGATTCCCTTATGACGCAGTTCGATCGAGTGCTGGCAATGGTGGCCGAACGACGAGCTGAATTCGAGGAGAAACGGCATGTCCCGCCGGAGGTGATCGGCGAGTTCAAGCGTGCGGGAATCTACCGAGCAGGTGTTCCACGGCGTTTCGGTGGAGACGCCCTGCCGCCCGCCCAATTCCTGCGCCTCGTCGAGCGGATATCGCTGGTCGACGGTTCGGCCGGATGGGTCGCGAGCTTTGGCTCGTCCACCGTCTACCTGGCTGGGCTTCCTCTGGAATCGCAGGCCGTGCTGTACGGGGAGGGGCCTGACGTGGTTTTCGCCGGCGGCCTTTTCCCGAAACAGCCCGCTCAGCGCGTCGAGGGCGGCTACCGGGTGTCGGGCCGCTGGAGGTTCGCGAGCGGCTGTACGAGCGCGGACGTCCTCGGCGTGGGCATCAAGGTCGGCGACGACCGGTCCGGCCGCCCCCTGACCGCCGTACTGCGGCCCGATCAGGTGGAGATCGCCGACAACTGGGACGTCATCGGGTTGCGCGGAACCGGCAGCCACGACCTGGTGGTCGACGGGGCCGTGGTGCCTCAGGAGTGGACGTTCGTCCGCGGTGGCGCGCCCACCGTGGACGAACCGCTCTATCGCTATCCGACCGTCCCCTACGCCGCCCAGGTCCTGGCCGTCGTGGGCCTGGGAGTGGCCCGCGCCGCACTCGACCATGTCATCGCCGAAGGCGGTCGCTCCGGCTACACCGGTGCGCCGAAGCCGGCCGAACGCGCCACCTACCGCATCGCGGTCGGGCAGGGCGAGGCCCAACTCCGGTCTGCGCGCGCCTTCTTCTACGAGATCACCGAGGAGGTCTGGGCGACCATCGAGGCGGGAAACCATGCGACTGCCGAGCAGGCCAGCCTGTTGCGGCTGGCCTCCGCGCACCTCGCCAAGACCTCCTTCGAGGTCGTGCAGATCGCCTACCGGCTCGGCGGCACCACGGCCATCGCCACCGACAGCCCCCTGGAGCGCTACCTGCGCGACGCGTCGGTCGTACCGCAGCACGCCTTCCTCCAGGAGGGCATGTACGAAGGCGCCGGCGCGGTCCTGATGGGCGTCCAGCCTTTCCCTGGCTACGTGTGACCCCGGAAGTGGATGCCTGTGGACAGGAAACCCCCACGCAATTCCGGTGAGTGCGCAACGGATCTCGCGCCCAGCACCGACCACGAGGGCGCCCGCTCTGCGGGCCGGGGCGACCGGTTCAAATTGAGCAAGTCCCAGTAGTACAACGAGTGTGCATCGAGCACGGATTCCAGCCCATTCAGGGCGCACCTGGAACACTCCCTTGCCGCACAGGCCGCTGCCACGGAAGCCGCTACAGGCTGGCATGCGTCCGTGGCCTTTTCGGCCACACACCGGCGGCGGCCGGATGCGCCGCGTAACCTCGCAGGCATGGAGGCACCCGCACCCGGCGCAGCGCAAGACGCCGCAACGCAGGATGTCCACGACGAAGCACGCCGGCGGCTGGACGCGTACACCTACCCTCAGCGCGCCCGAGTGACTGGAGCACCTGGCGATCATGCGGGTGCGGGGCCCTGCTGGCGGACCTGACCGTACCGGACATCCTGGCGAAACTGCGCCAGGACGGAGGTCTTGCCGCCGGGCTCGAACGCCGACACCCTCACCGCCCGGCTGGAACAACTGGTGCAGTGGGGCAACCTGCTGCGCAGCAGTCACACCGTGAAAGCGTCCAGCATCAGCGAGTACCAGCGGTCCCGCGCTCGCTACCAGCTGTCGAAGCTGGGCGAGCACATCCAGCGGGACGGCGATGGCGTCCTGGCCGAGGCGGACGCCACCCGCGAGGCGAGCAACGAGCTGCTCGCCCTGGTCGAGCGGGGACTCAGAGAGCTGGCCGAGCTCGCGACCGCGCCCGGCGCCATCGGCGACGTCCTCCACGAAGTCCCAGAAAGCGCCGACGGGTTCACCCCGCACGTCTCCGTCGCCTACAGCGCAAGTGACGGCTCCGCCGAACCCGTCACCCGGGCCCTCGACGGGCTCGAACTCACGCCGGCGCACGCCCGGATCTGCACGGCCGAACTCATCGTCAAATACCGCAACAATCAGATGCACGAGTGGGAACACTTCGCGACCGCCCCCCTGGGGTAGGCCCCCCACGGGCTCAACCGATGGAAGCCAGGAGCACACCGACGAGCGCCCCGGCGAGCAGGGCCGGCCGAACGGGATGCGGGTGTCCTGGCCCGCCCGGCCCGCCAGGATGAGGACGACGCCGTACAGCACACCGATCAGCTATCCGGCGAAGGTCCCGACCAGCACCATGGGCCAGCCGTACCAGCCCAGGAGCAGGCCGAGCTTCACGTCGCCGAACCCGAAACCGCTCCTCATCAGGAAGAGCGCGAAGTAGCCGCGGGCCGGGAGAAGGGAGCCCAGCAGCGCGGACGTCCAGCTGCCGCCGGCGTCGGGCAGCAATGCTACGCCGCCGAGGAGGACGAGCGCGGTCGCGGCGTTCGGCAGGGTGAGGACATCGGGCAGTCGGTGCACCGCGTGGTCGACGGTCGCAAGCAGCACGGCCGGCGGGCTGAGCAGCAGCCAGTCGATCAACTCGGATCGGGGGCCGGTGGCGGCAGCCAGCAGAGCGCAGACCACACCCGTGACCGCTGCGATGCGGAGGGCGCCCGGGCCGAAGGCGTCGCCGGCGCAGCGGGCACGGCCGAGACATCCCCTGCCCATGCCGGTGAGGGGACGGCCGTCTGGGCATGCTGTCCGCCAGGCGGTACCGGCAGACACGGAGAGCCGGTACGCGGGCCGAGGTATGAAGACGCCCGCGTCACTGCCCCACAGGGCGGCCGCCGTGGTGATCAGAAAGGTCTCCACCGGATGGAGCCTATGGTCAAGGCTTCCAGGTGCGCAGGAAGGAGGCGATCCGCTCGGCGGTGCAACGCGGATTGTTCAGCTCGTGGGCGAGCGCGGTCAGCTGCTCGCGGGTGGGGCTGACCGGGATGTTGCTGGCCTCGAGATACATGACCGCGACGGCACAGGCGACGGTGAGGTTGGAGCGCTCCAGCCAGCGGCACCGGCCCAACGTGTGTACCAGGGCGGCGGCACGGGCGTAGGCACCGTCGTAGACGGGTGTCTCAAGGAGTTCGCCGCGATGGCGGGCGACGGCCGCGATGGGTACGCCGTAGTCGTCGGCGGCCGGGTCGCGGTGCCCGGCCCGTTCCGCCACTTCGAGGATCCAAGACTCGTCGACGTGCAGGATCACGCGGCGGCGCCCGGCTGTCGCTGACCGTACGGGGTGTCGAGCTGCTCCTCCAGGTCGTCGAGGAACGCGCCGTGATCATTGATGAGCCGCTGGGCGGCCGTCATACCGGCGGCGCGGGCACCCGTGGTGTCCTCGATGATGAGCCGTTCCACGTACTTGTTGAAGTCCAGCCGGCGAGCGGCTGCGGCGGCCTTGCCAGCTGCCAGCACGTCCTCTTCGAGCCTGACCTGCGTCTGCTTCTTCGTAGAAGTCACACCCTCAGGGTAGCAGGGTGGTAGCAGTCGAGGGGCGGCACTCAGCGCCCCGCACCTTGTAGCCGCGGCCTTCGGGGAACGAACCGTGCCCCGCTCCTGGAAGTGCGGCGGCGGAAACGGTCGGAAGCCTGCGTGCTTGCGTAACGTGCAAGCAGACGGATCTTGGTGAGGATGTGCCTTTTCCTCTGGCGCGCGAATGCCTGCTCGCAGACTGCGCACACGGACGCGATGAGCTTGTTGACCTGCTCCTTCGCCGGTGTGCGGGGCTTGGTCCGGATGGCCTTGCAGCCGGTTCTGACCGTAGCTACAGCCCCATCGCGCGGTGAACTGGGGTATCACGTCAGGTAGAACGAATTTCTCGTCCCGGAGGTCGTCCAGTCTGATTTCACCAGCCGGAGCCAGTAGATGATCAATTGACAGAGTTTGCCGGACACGGCTAGGAAGACAGTATCCATGGCGACGGCAGTGGCGTTCGAGCCTGCCCCGGCCACCAGCAGTTCGGCGTGTTCCCGCGCGGGGACGAAAGCGCCGGCGAGGTCACGGGCCATCAGATCTTCTGCGCCCTAGTGCCGGTCGTGCACGGTGAGAACGTCCAGATCATCCCCGGCCTTGTCCTTGATGGTCTGCGCGAGAACCTTCGTCCCCGGTGTCGTACCCACGATGGCCATCTTCAGCCCGTTGAGCTGCGGGTAGTGGAAGGCGCTCGGCGGGACGCACTCCGTTCCTCGCGCCGACCGACTGGTGACTGACTGCCGACCACCGGTCACTCCCGGGCCGTCACCGACCGTGACGGGGCAGGGCCCCAAGCACTCCGATCGGCCGACCACCCATGTCCACTCTGTACCGATTCATCCTTCTGGGCGTACCGTGTGGGCAACCGTTGCCGCGCTCCTGCCTCGTCCAGCGGGCCGCCAACCGCCACGACACCGGACCGGAGGACATCATGTCCGGGATCTCTGGCCCACCGGCCTGTCACAAGTCACTCGACGACGCGCTCGATGTGGGGTTGGCCGACATCGTTCGCCACACCGGCGCTTCCACGGGTGTCCTCTACCTGATCGAGGAGGAGGAACCGGCGATGCGTCTGGTGGCGCTGTGCGGCCTGCCCCTCGAATTTACTGCCCCATGGCACCGTGTGTCGCTCACCGCTTCCCTGCCGCTCACCGACGCGATCCGTGAGGACCGGTTCGTCTGGGTCGGCTGTCAGGACGACTTGGCCCACCGCTACCCACGCACCGCCGCCGTTCTGCCTTATCGGATCGCGTTCGCCGCGATCCCGCTGACCGGAGTGCGCCGCTGTTGGGGCGGGATCGTGCTGATGTGGCCCGCTGATGTCCCGCGTGAGGCCACGCCCCGTGAACGCGGCTACATCACCTCCAGTGCCCGCCACTTGGCCCGTCTCCTGGACGACGCACCTCACCCGCCGACCCTGCCGGACCGGCCGCACGTCGTCCCTGTCAACGCTCCGGTTCGGCCCGTACTGCCAGGACTGGCCGCCGCCGAGTACCTCGAACGCCTCCCCGAGGGCGCTCTGTCCCTCGACCTGGAGGGCCGGATCACCTACATCACCACCACTGCCGCCCGCCTGCTCGGGCGCAGTGCGGACCAGCTGCTGGGGACCCGGCCCTGGCAGGCGCTGCCCTGGCTCGACGACCCCGTGTACGAGGACCGGTACCGCACTGCGGTCATCAGCCGGGCTCCGCTGTCCTTCACTGCCGTGCGTCCGCCCGATCACCGGCTGGAGTTCCGGTTCTATCCGGACGTCAGCGGCATCAGCGTCCGCATCACCTCACACGCGGAACAGACCCCGCCCGGCCCGCGGGAAGCAACCGTGCACCGGGCCCCGGTGGCGCGGACCGGCCGGATGTACCAGCTGACCCATCTGTCCGCCGCGCTCACCGAAACCGTGAGCGTGCGCGATCTCGTCGATCTGGTCGCCCGGGAGATCCTGCCCGCCTTCGGCGCCCAGGGCCTGACGCTGTGGGCTGCCGAGGCCGGCCGTCTGAAGGTAATCGGCTTTCACGGCTACCCGGCCGATGCCATCGCACGCATCGACGGGCTGCCCCTGGACACCGATCTCACACCGGCCGGCCAGGTCCTGGCCAGCAGCACCCCCGCCTTCTTCGCCAGCCCGGCCGAGATGGCCGCACGCCACCCCGAGGCGCCCCAGATCAGCGGCAAACAGGCCTGGGCCATCCTCCCGCTGACCATCAGAGGAAGAGCGGTGGGCTGCTGCGTCCTGTCCTACGACCGACCCCACACCTTCACGGCCGATGAACGGGCCGTCCTGACCGCTCTGGCGGGTCTGATTGCCCAGGCACTCGACCGTGCCCGCATGTACGACGCCCAGCAGCACCTCGCTCACGGCCTCCAGAAGGCACTCCTGCCGCGCGCTCTACCCGCCGTGGCCGGCCTCGACATCGCCGCCCGCTACCTGCCGGCGAGCCACGGCATCGAGGTCGGCGGCGACTTCTACGATCTGCTGCGGCTCGACGACACCAGCGCCGTCGCGGTCATCGGCGACGTCGAGGGCCACAGCATCGCCGCAGCCGCCCTCATGGGCCAAGTACGCACCGCCATCCACGCCCACGTCACCGCCGGAGCAACGCCGGACCAGGTCCTGGCCCGCACCAACCGGCTCCTGGCCGAACTCGACTCCGACCTGCTTGTCTCCTGCCTCTACGCCCACCTCGACCTGGCTGCCCGCGAAATCGCCCTCGCCAGCGCCGGACACGTCCCCCCGTTGCTGCGCCTCGCCCGCCATCACGCCCGGGTCCTGGACGACATCGAGCCCGGGCCGCTGCTGGGCATCGACGCCCTCGCCCACTACCCCGTCACCATGGTCTCCCTGCCCTCGGACGCGACCCTGGCCTTGTACACCGATGGTCTCGTGGAGGTCGCGGGTACCGACACCACACAAGTCACCGCCAGCCTGGTCGGGCATCTGGCCGGCACGGACGACACGGACCTGGAGGGCCTGATCGACGGCCTGGTCCACCACACCTGGCCCACGGGCCGGCACACCGACGACATCGCGGTGCTTCTTCTGCGAGCCACCTGACACAGCCGCAAGCAGAACGACGGTACGTGCCACCACGGCGCCGCCTTCAACCACGGTCCGCCGTCGCCTCCTTGAGTGCGATTACCGGTAGTTCGTTAAGACCGTGTCCTATGTGGTGAGGCGGGCGAGTCGCTTGTAGCAGCACAGGGCGGCGGCGAGTCCGAGAAAGGCCAGGTAGTTGCGGGGATCGCGCTCGTAGCGGGGGCTGAGGCGGCGGTAGCCGGACAGCCACGACATGGTGCGTTCGATCACCCAACGGTGACGCCCCAGACGCTCGCTGGACTCGATACCCTTGCGGGCGATACGCACGCCGATCCGCTTGCCGCGAACCCATTTACACAGGTCGGGATGGTCATATGCCTAATAGGCACTGTGGAGCTTGCGGGGCTTGTAGTGTCGGCCACGATCGGGGTCGTGTCTCGATTGGAGCCCGGCGATCATGGGCTTGCGTCCCTGGCTGTCGTGGGTGTTGCCACTTGAGATACCGACCACGAGAGGCAGTCCCGACCGGTCGGACAGGGCATGCATCTTGGAACCTGGCTTACCCCGGTCCACGGGGCTCGGACCTGTGAGTTCGCCCCTTTTTTCGCCCTCGCATGGGCAGTATCGAGGACCACGCGGGAGAGATCGAGCAGGTCTTTGGCCGCGAGTTTGTCGAGGACGGCCTGGTGCAGCCGGCCCCACACCCCAGCACGGGAGCAGATCAGGAAGCGGCGGTGGGCAGTCGACTTCGAGACGCCGAAGCACGGCGGCAACGCTCGCCAGGCACACCCGCTGACCAGCACGTAGACGACGGCCGCGAACAGCGTCTCATCAGGGGTATTGGCCGTTCCGCCGCCCTGCGGCCGTGTTCGTTGCTCCGGGATCAACGGCCTCGCGATCTCCCACAGCCCGTCCGGCACGATCCAGCTCCACGTTCCCCGCCCCATAACCGGGTCAACGCCCGCCTCACCACATAGGACACGGTCTAAGGGAAGTCCTACCGGTGGGCCCCTCCAGTCCCCGGTGCGAGCTTGATCAGCGACAGGTGACAGGCTTGCGGGATGTTGATCGAGGGATACGACAACGGCCCGTTGGCTGGTGGGGAGTCTCTACTGACTCACTCCGGGTTCTGGTCGAACTACCTACTGGAGATTTGCGCTGGCGGGACGGGCGTTGAGCGTCCCAGCCCGGAGTGGTTCGGCGATGATGGCGCTGATGCTGAAGCCTTGTCCGAGACCCTCATGGACCCCGACTGGTGGCCTGTGTTCCGGGTGCCGGCCTCGGGTGGCCCCGGAATCGTCGTGGTCTACCGCAACTTGGTCGGCGACTACGGCACCGACTTCTTGCTCGTCCCCGAAGGCCAAGGCGGCGTGCAACGGATCGCCGGCTGGGTAGGGGAACTGTCAGGAACCGGGCTGACGTGGCAGGACCTTGTGAGGATCGCGGACAATCCAGCACCCGGGGCCGCTGGGGTCGACGACTGCGCCGCCCGCCTCCTGCTGATCCTGCCCCTCCTGGGCGATCCGGACGTTTCGGAGGGTGCCTCTGAGAGGGTCAGCACCGCCCTCATCGCGGTCGGGGCTCCGCAGGATACCGCTTCCAGCACGGCGGACTATCTACTTGCTCGCTTGACGAACAGATCGTGGCACGATCCCGCATGGGACTCACCCCTGAGCGGCAGTTGAACCTGCTCACGAACGGCTGGCCACGGCTGAGATGATCTTCGTCTGGCTGGTGTGATCACGGCGTCGGAGCCGTCCTAATCCGTTCACCGGGCTGAGCCCGCGCTGCTTCGGCAAGTTGGTGATCGCTGTGAGGCGCGAGACCGCGGCCGAGCTCCGCCGCGGACGGCCCTGGGGGCTCCTGCTCGAGGACCGCATTCTGCTGGTCACGGTCTACTGGCGGACGAACTTGACCATGCGCCAGATCGCTCCGCTGTTCGGTGTCTCGAAGTCAGCGGCAGATCGGATCATTGACCATCTTGGGCCACTGCTCGGGCTGCAGCCGCGCAAGCGGTTCAGTAAGGACACCGTCCTGATCGTCGACGGCACCCTCGTGCCCACCCGCGACCATGCGGTGGCCGAGCAGTCGAAGAACTACCGCTATTCCACGGCCCATCAGGTGGTCATCGACGCCGACACCCGCCTGGTCGTGGTCGTCGGCCGGCCCCTGCCGGGCAACCGCCACGACTCACGCGGCTGGGAGGAATCCGGCGCCAAGGCCGCCCTCGGCAACACGATCACCATCGCCGACGGCGGCTATCAAGGCACCGGCCTGGTCATTCCGCATCGGCGCCGCAAAGGAGAGGAACTTCCAGCCTGGAAGGAACCGTGAATCCTTGCTGAGCCAGGATGCGCGCTCGCTCGCGCTCAATACGCCCGCCGGATCCTGCCAGGACCAACATCCCGACGTCACTGCCACGAGCAGGCGCGACGAGAAGTCCTTCCCACGGATCGGCCAGCTCGTGCTCAGTGATGTCCACGCGCGCTTCCCGCCTCCACAACTCTCAACCCCCTGTCCAGCACGCGAGGCGCGGCCACCTACCAGAGCCGCCGCGCCCCGCCTCCACTCGCATGGAGGTCTCCATCATGACGCCCCACACGCCACCTGAGTTAGTCCGGGAAAATCCTTACATCCACTCACACTGCCGCGGCCGTCGATCCGTCGTCGAACCAGCAGGTCGACTCGATCCGGATCGAGTCGAGCCTGGCGGAGTACCGACGCTTGCTGACCTGGGCGAGGCAGTGGTCGCAGCGCAAGTGGGCGGTCGAGAACGCCAAAGGGCTGGGCGCAGTGGCTCATTGCCCGTCGTGAGAGCGTCGTCGACGGTCCCGCGGCAGCGACCAGCCGAGTGCATGAACTCTCGCGCGGCGGGCGACGCAAGAACGACCGGATTGACGCTGCAGCAGCGGTCACCGCGGCCTGTCTGCACGGCGACGGACGCGAGGTCGAGCCCGAGGACCGTACGACGGCCCTGGCCCCCTCATGGACGAGCGACGCGTGAATCTTGCTCAGGCCCGTGTCCGTACCGTCAACCAGCTGCAACGCTCTGCTGCGTGACCTGCTGTCTAGCGGCACTCCGGCTCAGCTGTCCGCGGACCTGGCTGTCTCCTTGCTGCGGACCGTCCGTCCTGCCGGAGGCGTCGAGCAGGTCCGCAAGGAGATCGTCCGGGGCCTGATCGCCGAGATCCGCCAGCTCGACAAGAAGCTCCTGGACAACTCCACGCAGATGCAGGGCCACGTTCGGGCGTACGCCGACAGTTCACGACGGCTCAAGCTGGCCGCGGGCCTCGGCGGCCACCTCGATTTCGCTGGGCGAAGCCTGCTGCCGTATGGCTTCCACTGCGTGGAACAGAGTGCTTGTCCTGTTTTCGTCGTCGTACGGCTGCACACCAAGGTCGAACGCACGCAGCTCACGACTTACGCGATTCGCTTGCACCTCGTGCGTGGCTGCGCGCTGCTCCAGTTTGGCAGCGGTCAGCAGCGTCTCCACGCCTGCGGCAAGTGAACCCAAAACGCCCAGAACCCACTTCGGGGCTGACGCCGCGCTGCTGAAGGCGATGGCGACACCGGTTGCGATGACGGCGACCCGAAGCGACCAATAGGTCCGCGTGAGCCGCCGCCTCCTCCTCCGGCGTATATCGACGCCACGCTTCAGTTCCGTGACGTACGTTTCTGCGTTGTCCTCGTGCTCCCTGGATCCGCGACCGCACCAGTCGCCCGGAAAGGCACTGCCATCCGTGTGCTGCCATGTGCCCTGCCATCGTCCTCTGCTGAGCCGTGACACAGGTCCCTCCTCCACATCAGCGTTGGATGACTCCCGAGGGGAGCCGGAGGTCCCAGTCGAGTTCCCACAGACGTATGGTCTCGTCGCTGTCCGCGGTGAATACGAAGTTCGCGTCCGGCGTCAGTGCCAGCGCGGTGGTGCCTCGGGTGTGGCCACCCATGGTCCACAGGCACTTGCCGGTGGTGACATCCCACATCGCGACCTCTTCGTCGATATTGCCGGATACCGCGAAGCGTCCGTCGCCGCTGAGCTGGATCTTCGAGGCTGGGTACCGCCGGGGTTCGAAGACCCTGACGCATTCGCCGGTCCCCGCGTCCCACATCCGGATCCGGTCCAGGAACCTGTCTGGGGCAGGTGTCGGCTCTCGCCGAAGGACGTCTCTGCTGCCCGAGGCGATGATGAACCGCTCGTCGGGGCTCATGCTCAGGGAACGGACCGACTCCGTTTGCGAAGGGATGTCGAGAACACACTTCCCGGACGCCATGTCCCAAAGACGGATCCGGTTGTCCTCGCCCAAATTCAGGGCGCGGCGGCCGCTCGGCCCGATCCACATGGCGCTCCTCAACCCGCCGTGGGACGGGATGGTCTGCACGGTGCGCCCAGTCTCCAGATCACAGAGCAGGATGCGCCGCGCGACCCGATCCAAGGCAAGAGCCAGCCGCATGTCCGCACTGAACTGCACCCCGTGCAAGTAAGGAAACTTCAGGGTGCTGAGGCACCTACCGGTGCTGAGCGACCACGTCTTGATCGTGACGCCTTGACCCGAGGACGCCACCCGCTCACCGTCCGGGCTCAGCCGTAGCCTGTCGATCGAGCCCTGCTCCCCATCGAATATGCGTTCTCGTCGTCCGGTCCTCAAGTCCCACACCTGGATCCGCCCCTCGATGTCGCTGTAGACGCCGAGCCGGGCATCGGCCGTGAGATCCACGGCGCGGCCGCTGACCACGTCTTGGTATTCACCGACTCGCCCCTTCAGGGTCTTGGCAGGCCACGCGCCGCGCAGCGCCACGCGCTCAGTGTGGTTACCCAGAGCCCTCCAGGCGGCCATGACTCGCGGCGCACGATCGCAGCCGGGCAGCGTGCGGGCCTGTTCCAGCAGTCTGAACGCGGCCCGTGTCCGACCTCCGGCCATCGCGTCCTCGGCATCAGCGACCATGGCGTCGAGCCGCTGGCCCGTATCGGCCAGTTCGGTGTGCCGCCGTGGGCGGCTCAGTTGAAGCGGCGCCCTGAATGTGTTTGGCATGCGCCATCGGCGTGCCGTGTCATCTAGTCCAGCCGACCACGCCGTGCGGCCGTCGGAGGACAGTTGGATCGAGCTCACGGCGTTGCGGTGGCCCTGGAAGGTACGCAGGCAGCGGTGGTTCTCCAGATCCCAGTAGGAGATGTGGCCGTACCAGTCGCCGATGGCCAGGTACCGCGCGTCACTGCTCAGCGCGGCGGATCGCGCGTGCCAGTCTGACGGAGTTCTCAGAGTATGGAGTAGACGGTGCTGGCGCAGGTGCCAGACCCGGATCACCTTGTCCTCGCCCAGGATGATCGCGGTGTCGCCATTCGGGCCCATCCACATGTCCCGAACCGGAGAACCGGTATCAGCCGGCTGCCACACGCATTCCCCAGTCGTGAGGTCCCACAGCTGCAGAACATGGTCCTCCCGGACGCCGTTCCCGGACAGCACCCAGCGTCCGTCTGGGCTGACCTCGGCTTTCTCCCCGCCGGAATGGCCGTTCAGGGCGAACAAGTGGCGGCCCGCGTGAAAGTCCCAGACCTGAATCCGGCCGTCCGGCTCAGCCCATAGACCGATGCGTCCATCGGCGTTCAACCGGACCGCTGACGATGCCGTGTTGAGCATCACGGAGTCGTCAGACACCCGCGAACTGGATGTGACAGACGAACGGCCCGCAAGCCGGTTCGCCTCGTTCTGGCGGTCTCGTTCCAGTGACTTCGCCGGACCCGTGCCGTCCAGCCAGCGAGTGATGCGAACCGTCGCCTGCATAGAGCCGGTGGCCAGGTCCCAGTACCTGACGGTACTGTCCCAGCCGGTCGAGATGCCGTAGCGGCCGTCGGCGCTGATGTCGACGGAATCGACGCGATCCGTATGCCCGAACAGGGACCTGACTAGCTTTCCGGTGCGGACATCCCACAGCTTCACCGTGTGATCTGCGTGGCCGGCCAGGGCGCGAGTGCGGTCGGCGCTGAGTCGGATCTCGTGCTCGGGTGGGATCCGATCGCGGGCATACCCCTGCCAGGGGACCGTTCGCACCTCGACACAGCGTGAGTCGGCGACCCGCTCGGAGTGCAGCGCCTGCGCGGTCTGCGCCACCTCGCGGTCATTCGGCGTCTCGGTGAGCAGCTCCATGATGATCTCCGCTGCGTGGCTCCGATCGCCCCGCTCCAGGTGGACGAGCGCGGCGTGGTGGCGGGTCCGCCCTGCGTCACTCAGGCTGTTGCGAAGGCTCTCAAGCTCGGCAAGCAGTTCCTCGTCGGTGATCTCGCCGCGCCGCCACTTGAGCAGTCCTGCGTTGAACGTCGCTTCCGGGTGCAAGGGGTCGGCGGTCAGTGCGGCGGCCAGTAGTTCCTCCGCATCGGCAGTCCGATTCAGGTCGAGGAGGGAGACCGCGTGATTGGTGAGTCCGTCGGCGAGCAGGTCTGTGGGACGCGGAAGCTGGCGGAAATACGTAGCGCCAGTCACGGCACGGAAGACCTTGATGATCCGTTCCGCGACGTCCGCCATCGAGCCCGGCCGCTCGCGTGGGTCGTCGGCGAGACAGCTCCCGAGTAGGACTGCGATCTCCGGTGGCATCTTGGGAGGTCCTGTCCTGGCCGGACCCGAGGCAAGGTAGTTCTTGAGCGCCTCCCCGGCTGCAGCGCCGGATCTCCAGGTCAAGTCGCCGTTGAAAATCTCCAGCACGGATACCGCGTAGCTGAAGATGTCGGTGCGCCGGCTCAGCTCCTCACCCGCGATCTGTTCCGGGGATGCGTAAGCCGGAGTCATCCCGCCGTCGTTGACGGCGACGCTGAGGCGTGGAAGCACTCCCTCGGCGGCGCTCGCCGCGATCGCCGGCGGGACCGTGCGGGCCCGGGCCAGACCGAAGTCGGTGACTTTGGCCACCGGACGGCTGCCGGCCTCGATCAGGACGTTGGCGGGTTTCACGTCTTGGTGGACCAGTCCCCGCGTATGTGCGTGGTCGAGACCCCACGCGAACTGGATTGCTACGTCCAGGATTCGGGCGAGTGCCTCTCTGGGCGGGCCCTGATAAAGCTGGTCGCCATCGATCCAGTCAGCCAGGCTCTTGCCGCCCTGAACGTATTCGGCGAACACCATGGGGGTGTCCTTCAGAATGCGGACATAGTGGCAGCCACAGATGTTCGGGTGGACCCCAAGGCGCACCCACGCCTCAGCCTCGGCGATGAACCGTTCGCGCCGCCCGCGGCTGGCCACGGCGTCCCGACGCGGGAGCTTCAGCGCCAGGTCGATGCCCCACTGCAGGTGCCGGACCCGGAACACCTGCCCCATTGCGCCTTCCCCGGCCAGCTCCAGGACTTCGTACCGGCCGTCCAGCACCTTGTCGGCGCTTCCCGGCTGGCGCCCCCCTGCCGCGATCATCTCAGGCCTCTTCCCCAAGCAGGTACAAGTCCTCCGGCACCAGCGTGCCGCTGTCCAACATCGCCCGGATCAGGTTGTCGTTCAGGGTGTTGCCGATCGGTTCGGCCATATCGTCGTCCTTCACGACGCCAGGGATCGCGCCGGGCCCGGTCGCCAGTCGGGCACGGAGGCTGGCGATGCGAAGCTCAACCCCCTTCGCGGTCCAAGGCCGTACTGGATCCGGCGCTGCCTCGTTCAGGGTGTCCGCCACCTGCTTCCACGTCACCGGCGCCGGATATGGCTCGCGGCGCAAGTACCGCTGCGCCAAGGCAGTGAGCAGTAGTCGCTGGACCGGGGACAGGTCGTAGACATCCGACGTCAAGGTCAGCTCCTGTGACTGATCCTGGCCCAGGCCGTCCGACGAGCCGACGACATGACACTCCAACAGATGCGAGCGACTGTTCGGAGTGTCGATGGTCAACGGCGTGTAGCCGGTGCGTATGCGCACGACGTGGTGCCGCAGCACCGGGTCGGCGCCCGGCATCCGGATCGGACGACGGCCCTCGTTGCGGAGCCACCACTGGTCCCCGTCACAACTGAACACGCCGTGCAGGCGGCTGACGAAGCGGTCGTCACCGCCGATCGACACGTGTACGTCGGCCTTCGCACGCCCGACGTGCAGCGTGAACTTGCGCGGCGGCACGGCGAAACCGCTGGGCCCGGCCTTTACGAAGATGGTGCCGTGCGGCGCAGGTGGCACCCCGCCGGCCAGGGCCGGCATGTCCGACGGCAGCGGTTGCGGAATGAATTCCCTGAATTCCATGATGGGCCTCTCCATCGAACTCGCCGGTGGTGCCTCCTCGTCGGTCAGCATAGGACGGGGCGAGGAGGACGGGTCCTCGGACCGGGATGCTTGTATGGAGCCGGAGTCCTGACGTCACGGGGTGATCGGAGAGGGACCATGAAGCATGCGCCCAAGATGCCTGCCGTCGTCCTGACGGTCGTCAACGGCGAGCTCGCAACGAGTGAGTTCCTGTTCGATGAACGCACCACCGCCCTGCTCGGCCGCGCGCCGGACTGCTCCCCGCAGCTGCCCGACGATCGGCACCACCGCCTAGTTTCGCGACACCACTGCCTTCTCGACATCAACCCGCCAGCCGTTCGCGTCCGCGACTTCGGCAGCCTGAACGGGACGTACCTGAACGGCCGCAAGATCGGGCAACGCGAGGCGCATCAGAGTCCGGGGGAAGCCGCATCCGTCGCGTTTCCGGAGCATGATTTGACGGACGGTGACGAGATCCGGGTCGGCGACACCGTCCTGCGGCTGACCGTTCTTACGTCGAACGACGCTGATATGGAAACCCTGGCAGGCGTGCTCTGTGCTCGTTGCGGCATCGACATCACCTGCGAGCCCGCGATCGCGCCCGGCGACTACCTCTGCCCAGGCTGCCAGGCCGAACCGAAGGCGGTTGTCGGATCTCTGCTGGCGGCGGCCGACAGCGGCAACCGCCCGGAGCTGGCGTCGATCGCCGGCTACGAGGTCGAACAGGAACTCGGCCGCGGCGGCATGGGCGCGGTGTACTTGGCACGTCGCCAAGGCGACCCGTGCCCGGTCGCGCTGAAAGTCATGTTGCCGCAGGTCGCGCCCCGACTTGAGGCCCGACGCCGGTTCGAGCGCGAAGTGGACCTCACCCGGAGCCTGAAACACCCGAACATCGCAGAGCTTTACGAGGCCGGCTTCGCTGCCGGCGCGTTCTATTTCACCTCCGAATTCTGCGACTCCGGAGATCTGGAGCAGCTGCTGCAACAGCGCGGCGGGCGCCTGTCTCCTGCCGAGGCCGTGGGCCTGATCATCCAGGTTGCCGACGGCCTCGGCCACGCGCACGGCCAAGGTGTCGTCCATCGGGACCTGAGCCCGGCCAACATCTTGCTCGCGTCCCAGCCCCGCGGCGGGCTCCAGGCCAAACTCGCAGACTTCGGTCTGGCCAAAGCCTTCGACGACGCCGGGTTGTCCGGCCTGACACGCACCGGCACCACCGCGGGCAAGCCGTACTACCTGCCGCGCCAACAGGTCGTCAACTTCCGTGAGGTCTCACCGGCCGTCGACGTGTGGGCGCTGGCCGCGAGCCTGTATCGGGTGCTCACCGGTGCCTATCCACGGACGTTCCGGCCGAAAAGAGACCCCTGGCAGATCGTTCTGGCCGAGTCGCCGGTTCCGATCCGAGAACGGAACCCTGCCGTTCCGATGGCGCTGGCCGAGGTCGTCGACCACGCTCTACGCGAGCGGCCGATCATCGGATATCAGCAGGTTGGGGAATTCCGCCAGGCCCTCGTGGCCACCGGAATTGGATGAGTCATCAGTTCGCTATGGCAGAGGGGAGTCTCCATGTTTGACATAAGTCCGGATGGCAGCAGCGCCGCCTCGATGGGCCTCCGAGGCCGGATCGATCTGTGGGACCTGCCTTCCGGCAGGCTCCTCAGGTCATTCGACTCCGGCCAGCCCCCGCAAGGCGTCCTCCGATTCAGCTCCGACGGTCGCCGATTGACCTCCGCCGGTCAGGGCGACGTCGTTACCGTGTGGTCGATCGACACGGGCCGCAGGTTAGCCGGCACACTACTTCCCGAATCAGGTAGGAAGGCCCTGAGCGGCGACGGACGGCTGGTTCTCGCTGCCAACGGCGCCGAAGGGAGCATCCGCCTATGGAGCGTCACCGACACCGAATGTCTCTGGGCGCTGCCGGGTCCCCATCCTGTCGTCGCTTTGGCGGTCGACGCGGAAGGTCGACGAGCGCTGGCCGCAGGACGGGACAGCCAGCGTGTCCTCAACGGCGACAACCCCATGCTGATCCGGCTGTGGGACCTGACCGATGGCCGATTGCTACAGACTCTATGGCCGTCGAGAGACGCGGTGTCGGCGGTGTGTCTGAGCCCTGACAACTCGCACGCTTTCGCCGCGGGGCCGGACGGTATCCGCGTCTGGGATCTCCTGACTCCTGGCAGCCCACGGACTCTCCCCTCGGCCCCCAGCCAGGTGACCTTCCTCGATGTGAGCCGCAACGGCCGCTTTCTGGTGGCAGCCGGGCGGGACGAGACGACGGTGTGGGACATCGCCAGCGGACAGAGACTTCCAGGAGTGTCCAGTGTGGTCGAGATCGCCGCGAGCATGTCGGCCGCCGCTAGCGGGACGCCTGCGCAGTCGGTCGCGGCCGGCCCCCGAGTAGACGTTTTCGCCGCCGTCGCGATCGTTGCCGCGGCCAGGCAGTTCCAGTGGACGTGGACCCACTCCGACGCCCCGAGTTTCTGCGCGGGGATGGGCTGGACCAAGCCGGAACGCGGCGGCCCCGGAGTCCGCACCACCACGACTGTCAAGGTGAATGAGCCTATTGCCGTCTTTACCGATTGGGGCCGCGGCATCGCCATGGCCAGTTGCAAGGTCACCGACACTGTCAACGAGGAGGCACCCGGAGCACAGAACTTCATCGCCGACGCCTTCGCCACGTTGACCAAGCGAATGGCCGAAGTGTTGGGCAGGCCGACACGGCTGAGCGAAGAATTCGAGGAGGCCGTCTGGTATGTCACACCAGCCCTAGTGATCCACGTCAGCGCGGTCCGCACCAGTTGCTTCGTCCGAATGGTGAGCGCCAGATATCAGGAAATGGTTATTGATACGATGCGCGGCTATTCCAAGCGACCCTGACCGCAAAGTGAACCGCCAGTCGAGAATCTCCTGGCCCACCGGTATTCCACCGATCCGGCCCGCTCCGAGTGCCGGAGGTGGCAGGTCCCGCGACGCACAGCGTCTCTGTGTCCGAGGTGAGCGCCAGAGGTACTCACTCGTGTGCTCCTACTACGCCTCGCGTGCGTATTCCGAGTCTTAGGGGGATGGTTCCCAGCCTGTCTGCCGAACGGGCGCCAGCCTCGCGTGTGCGGCGCGAGGCGTTGTGGACGTGCCGGCAGACGAGGAGCCGGGGCAGCGATGGAGGTAGCGCGGCCGAGCTACTTCGGGTCGTACTCGAAGATGACGCGCCGAACGCCGTGGATGTAGACGTGCTCAACGGTCCGGCGGTAGCGGCCGGACTCACCAGAGACCGTGTTCTCCAGCCACACATACTTCACGTCATCCTCGCGCGGCTCCGCGGGAGTCCACCCCTCAGCGGGGCCGCCCCGGAAATGGACTCCTCTCGGGCCGCCGTGCGGGCGACTACTGCTGACGGTGTGAGGGGGGGTGGTTCAGGCGGTGCTGTCCGGCAGGGCGATACGGGCGAGTGAGCCGATCTCCAGTGCGGTCCACAGAGCGCCGTCGGGGCCGACGGTGATGCCGTGCGGTTCGGAGTCGGGGGTGGGCAGGTCGTGGACGGTGACGGAGCCGTCGGGGGTGATCGTTCCGACGCGGTTGCCTCCCCATTCGGTGAACCACGCTTTGCCCTGTCCGTCGACGGTGACGGCGTGTGGTCGGGCGGCGCGGTTGGGCAACGGGAACTCGGTGATGTGCCCGTCGGGAGTGATCCGGCCGATCTGACCGGCGGCGATCTCGACGAACCAGAGTGCTCCGTCGTGGCCTGCGGCGATCCCGACGGGCGCCGCCGCCTCGGTCGGCAGGGGGTGGAGGGAGACCGCACCGTCCATGCCGATCCGCCCGATGGCGTTGGCCTGGTTGAGGGTGAACCACATGCTTCCGTCGCCGCCGGCGGTGATCGCCGAGGGGAACGCGCCGGTGACGGGCAGCGGAAACTGGGTGAGGTGGCCTTCGACGGTGATGCGGCCGATGCGGTCGGCGGCGGTCTCGGTGAACCACAGCGCGCCGTCGGGTCCCGCCGCGATGCCGAACGGCCCGCAGCCGGAGCCGGGCACGTCGAACTCGTCGATCACGCCGTCGATGGTGATCCGCCCGATCCGGTCCGCCCGGTATTCG
The DNA here is from genome assembly GCF_058673395.1 of Streptomyces sp. HUAS MG56. Classification (NCBI taxonomy): domain Bacteria; kingdom Bacillati; phylum Actinomycetota; class Actinomycetes; order Kitasatosporales; family Streptomycetaceae; genus Streptomyces; species Streptomyces sp. HUAS MG56. The sequence continues at coordinate 776,557 of NZ_CM178722.1, forward strand.
GTGAACCACAGCGCGCCGTCGGGGCCGGGTGTGATGACGGTCGGTCCGCTGTCGGGGTCGAGTCGGTGGCTGGTGGGCTCCTCGCCGGGGACGAGGCGGCCGATCCGGCCGCTGTGGACGAGGGTGAACCACAGAGCACCGTCCGGTCCCGTGGTGAGGGCGTAGGGTCCGGCCGCGTCGTCGGCCACTGTGTGCTCTTCGATGGACATCTGGGGTACGTGGTTCAAAGGGGCTTCCCCAAACCGTGCTCGGCGGCGATGCGTTCGATGTCGGCCGGGGTTCCGGCCATGATGGTGCGGGCGTGTTCGGTGACCAGGTCGGCGGGCCAGTCCCACCACGCTGCGCGCTGCAGCCGCTCGGTGTCGGCGTCGGTGAAGCGTTGCCGGATCGGTTTGGCTGGGTTGCCGCCGACGATCGTGTAGGGCGGGACGTCGGCGGTGACCACGGCGCCGGCCGCGATGATGGCGCCGTCGCCGATCCGTACGCCGGGCATGACAGTCGCCCGGTACCCGAACCAGACGTCGTTGCCGACGACCGTGTCTCCGCGGCTGGGCATGGCGGTGACGATGTCCAGCGTCTGCTCGGCCCACCGCCCGCCGAACATGGTGAACGGGTACGTCGAGACGCCCATCGTCGGGTGCTCGGCACCGGCCATCAGGAAGGTGGTTCCCGAAGCGATCGCGCAGTACCTGCCGATGGTGAGGCGCTCAGGCCCGTAGGCGTAGAGGACGTTACGGTGCTGGAAGTCCGTGGCGCCATCCGGGTCGTCGTAGTAGGTGTACTCGCCCACGGTGATGTTCGGTGAGGTGACCAGCGGTTTGAGGAACACCACGCGGTCGTGGGCGGGCAGCGGGTGCACGGTGGTCGGGTCAGGGGACAAGGTCGGGGTCCTTTACGTGGTTACGGGATGCCGCACGGCCCTGGTGGAGGCGTCGCCGGGCCGGGGCCGGATCAACATGGCTCGGTGGGGTTTGAGGTGTTCTCGGGGCTGGGCGGGGTGACCCACTCGATGGACTGGACAATCACGCCGCTGGGGTCGGTGACCTGGAAATAGCGTTCGTTCAGGGGTGCTCGGCAGCGGCATGGTGATGTTGATGCCATCGGCGCGCAGCCGCTTCTCCCGGCCATGGCCGTTGTTGTTGTCAATGGCTGTTCGCGGATGCTTCGTTCGAGGTGGTGACAGCATCTGGATCGGTGGAGTGTTGCGTCACCACAGCGCCTTTCGCGGGCTTGGACCTCGCCAGCCACAGGCCGGTGAACACGGCGGTGGCCAGGGTGACGGCGCCGGCCGCGAGGAAGGCGCTCTTGAGACCGGCCTCGAAGGAGGCGCCGCCCGACTGTTGGGTGCGGACGATCGCTCCCAGCAGCGCCACACCGAGTACCGCGCCGATCTGCCGGGTGGTGCTGCTGATACCTGAGGCCAGGCCGCCCTCCTGCGGGCTGACCGCCTGGATGGCGGCCCCGGTCAGGGGGGACATGGTCAGGGCGAAGCCGGTGCCGACGAGGGCCATTCGCCACCACACGTTCCCGTAGCCGGTCTCGGCGTGCACTGTGCCGAGCGCCAGCAGTCCCAGGCCGGCCAGGGCCAGGCCGGTGGTGGCCACGATGCGGAAGCCGTACCGGGCGGCGAGCCGGCCCGCGTACGGGCTGACGACCACCATGGCGAGGGACAGCGGCAGGGTCTGCAGGCCGGCCCGCAGAATCGAGCTGCCCTGGACGCGCACGAAGAACTGGGAGAAGAAGAACGACGAGCCCATGAGCGCGAACCCCACCACGACCATGGCAGTGTTGGACACGGTGAACAGGCGCTGACGGAACAGCCGCAGCGGCAGCATCGGTTCGGAACGACGGGCTTCGACGGTGACGAAGGCGGCGAGGAGGATCACAGCGGCGGTGAAGCTGCCCAGGATCACCGGTGAGGTCCAGCCGCGGACGCTACCCTCGATCAGCCCGTAGGTCAGCATCCCCACTGCCAGAATGGACAGCACCGTGCCCGGGATGTCGATCGCGGCGGCGCTTGGGTTGCGGGACTCGTCGAGGTGGCGCAGGCCGACCAGCAGCAGGACGACGCCGATGGGCAGATTGACCAGGAAGATGGCGGGCCAGCCGAAGGCTTCTGTGAGCACCCCGCCGGCCACGGGACCTGCGGCCAGGCCGATTCCACTGAGTCCGGCCCACATCCCGATCGCCTTGATGCGTTCTTGCGGCACGGGGTAGGCGGCGGCTAGCAGGGCGAGCGAGGCGGGGCTCAGTGCCGCGGCCCCGATGCCCTGGAGGACCCGGCCGACGATCAGCCAGCCGAGCGAGGGCGCGAGCGCGCATACCAGGGACGCGGCCGTGAACACCGCCACGCCGGTCAGGTACACCCGCTTGCGGCCGAACCGGTCGGCGAAGATGCCGCCGGACATCAGCAGCATGGCGACCAGCAGTACGTACGCGTCCACGATCCATTGCAGACCGGTCAGTTGAGTGTGCAGGCGGTGCTGCATATCGGGCAGCGCCGCTCCAACGATCGTGTTGTCGAGCAGGACCATGAACTGGCCCAGGCAAGTCACCGTGAGCAGCACGGCCCGGTTTGATCGACTGCCTACGGTCGCATGTGATGCAGCCACGGGGTCCCCCTCAATCGATAGTTGCGCCCGGCCGCGGTCATCGCGGGTGGCGATACAGCCGAATGCCCTAAAGCAGCCATTGGCTGCGTTAGATAACCATAGAGAGGGTCGCCCGTAAACGCAAGCAGTGACTGCGTTAAAGTGGGGGGTGTGAACGATCGACAGCGAACCCGGCGGCCCGGCGGGCGCAGCGCCCGCGTCGGCGCGCAGGTGCACCAGGCCGTCACCGACCTGATCAGCGAGCGCGGCTACGGCAACTTCACCGTCGGCGAGGTCGCAGCCCGCGCCGGCGTGGCCGACAGCAGCATCTACCGCCGGTGGGGCAGCCTGGAAACCCTGCTCACCGACGTGGCGCTCACCCGCCTCAACGCGCAGTCGCCGATGCCCGACACCGGGAGCCTCGACGGCGACCTGCGTACCTACGCGGCCCAAGTGGCCCGCGAGATCACCGGACCCGACGGCCTGCTGTTGGTGCGCCTGGCCGTCGCCCTGTCGACCATCGGTCAGCAGGGCCTGCAGGCTCGTGACGACCTGCGCGACGAACGCACCCGGCAACTGCAGTCCATGCTCGACCGTTCCCGCGAACGCGGCGAGCACGCACCCGACGCGTTCGACGTCCTGGACCACATCCTGGCCCCGATGTACATCCGCGTCCTGTTCGGCATGGTCCCGCTCACTCCGGACTACATCGACGGGCTGGTCGACCGATTGCTGTGACCTCAACCCGGTTCCCGCGATCAGCCCTCGCATGCCGTGCCAGAGCTCCGCGAGGTGCCCGCCGACACGCGCCGGGCCAGCTCAGGCATCCGGCCCTGGGTCGCTCACGCGGCCTCGCTGAATCCGTCTCGGCGGCCCGTCGCCGCGGATCAGAGTGAAGTCGACGTCCAAGTGTGGCGCGCAGGCGTCGGGTTCGTCGGCGGCCATCCGAACTCCGAGATCATTCCATGCGGATTTCTGGCGTACCTGGGCTGTTCCCCGGGTAGCGGCGCGGGACGGCTCAACTCTCGTAGTGCCGGACCGTGCTCCACCGCGCGGGGTGCCAGCAGCTCAGTGGCCCCGGTCCGGGTGCGGCTGGGTCGGCAGGGCCCGGACCGGAGGATTGGGCTGGGACAGCGCGTGGAGGAGCTGTCGGTTGTACGTGGTCAGTTGGTTGACGACGCGGACGAGATGATCGACGGCCGTCCGCAGCTGGGCGAATTCGGTAGCGTCCTTGGCGCGGAGCTCCTTCAGTCTGCCGATCTGCTGACGCAGGCGGATCTCAGAGTCCGGCGTCTGTCCGCTCGCCCTCACTTGTGCGTAGAAGTAGTTCTTGAGGTCCAGGTGGCGTTGGGTGAGCGCGTTGCGCGGTACGCCGGCTTCCTGGGCCAGGGCGCCGATCGTCAGCGCGCCGTTGAAGTGCTGCGCGGTTCCCTGCAGGATGCGGTCCATGGCCGCGCGGATATGGTCGCGTTCGTCGCGTGCGGGGCTCATGCGGTGCCGCCCTGGAGGGTGGTGCGGGTGCGGTGGTGGGCATTGGCGAGGTCACGCAGCCGGGTGGCGTTGTCGCGCAGTCGCTCGCCTGGCAGGCCGGGGACGTGACCAGCCTGCTGGTCAAGCGCGGTGGCGCGGCGACGGAGGCCGGCGGCGTGCTGATCGGTGCGGGCGATGTTCGCGCAGGCGGGGACGCACTGGTTGAGGCTGAGGGTGCCCTTGAGGCCGCGGTGACACAGGGCCTTGTCGCGCTTATAGACGCACATCAGCAGCGTGTGGGGATTGTCGTAGACGGCCAGGCGGGGGTTGGCGAGGAACTGACGGCTCTGCCGGGAGGCGATGACGGTGCCGGTGCACTGGGGTGCGGTGGTGGCGGCCCGATCTCCACGTCCCATGGACATGCCGACGACTCGAACCCGAGGCAGTCACATGATCCGCAGGACGGGACCTAACCATCCCTCTCCCCCTCCCTGCACAACCCGATGGTCAAGAACTCTTGACTGACGGTCAAGAGTCCTTGACCATAGATCTCGTGACCACTCCTGATGACCCTGGACATTCGGCCGCCCGCGTCCACATCGAGAGCGATGAGCAACTCCGTGCCATCGCAAGCCATATGCGGCACCGCATCCTGCGCGTCCTGCGGGACGGCCCGGCGACCATCACCCAGGTCGCCGAACGGCTCGGGATCGCCAAGGGCAGCTCGAACCACCACATCAAGGTGCTGGCGAAGGCCGGTCTGGTGCACGTCGTCGAGACTCGGAAGATCGGCGGGGTCACCGAGCAGTACTACGCGATGACCGGCAAGACCATCGAGTTGCCGGAGACCGGGGCCGGGCAGCACGAGGTGCTGATGCGGCACGCGTTGACGGACATCGAGTCGGCGCCGCCAAGTGACCAGAAGAGCGTGTTCCTGAAGCACGCACGGCTCAGCCCGCAGGCATGGGACCAGTTCAACGAACGGCTCACGGCGTTGCTGACCGAGCTGAACGAGCTCTCCGATCCGACCCAACCCGCCGCCGACCTGTTCGTGGCGTTTTACCGACCGAAGGACGTGTGATCAGCTTGGCGAGCCGCATGCCTCAGCGCTTCTATCGAATATGGACTGCTTCGGCGGTGTCCGCTCTCGGTGACGGGATCTACTTCGCAGCCTTGCCGTTGTTGGCACTGACCCTTACTCACAATCCGATCCTGCTGGGCACGATGGAGGCCTGCGCTCTGCTGCCCTGGCTCTGCTTCGGCATGGTCGGCGGCGCGCTGGTCGACCGCTGGGACCGCCGGCGGACGATGGTCGTCGCCGACCTGTTCCGGTTCTCGCTGCTGGTGCTGGTGACCGTGCTGGTGACATCCGGCACGGCGGACATCTATCTGCTTTTCGCGGCAGCCTTCCTCCTGGGCACCGGACAGGTCTTCTTCGACACGGCGTCCACCGCCTTCATGCCGGAGGTGTTGCAGGACCGGGATCTGGCCACGTTGCAACGGGCCAACTCCCGGCTCCTGGGTGCGCAGCAGACGTTCGAGGGGTTCGTCGGGCCGCCGGCCGGATCGCTGCTGTTCGGGCTGGGGCGGGCGGTGCCGGTACTGGCCGAAGCCATGTCGTTCCTCGTCAGTTCCCTGATGATCCGGTCACTACCCAAGGCGCCGGCGAAACCGGCCAAGCCGCGCGGGTCGTTGCTGCGCGAGGCGCGCGAAGGCGCGGCGTATCTGTTCGGCAACCGGTTGCTGGTGGGGCTGGCGCTGCGCCCGGCGGTGGGGAACTTCGCCTTCCTCGGGGCCAGCGCGGTACTGGTGCTGTTCCTCAAGGACACCCTGCACCTGGGGACCACCGCCTACGGCGTCTACCTGACCGCCAACGCGATCGGCGCGCTGATCGGCACATCGATCGGGACGCGGCTGGCCGCGCGGCTCGGCACCGGCACCGCGCTGACGATCACCGCGGGAGTGGAGGCGGCGGCGCTGCTAGGGATCGGCCTCGCGCCGAACGCCTGGGTGGCCGGGGCGGCCGAGCTGACGCTGGGCATGGCCATGGGCGTCACGATGAGCCTGGCCCCGGCCGTCCGGCAGGCGATCGTGCCGGACGAGCTGATGGGCCGGGTCGGCGCCACCGCCCGACTGATCGCGTTGTGCGCCGGACCGCTCGGCGCGTTGTTCGGCGGCTGGCTCGCGCACGTCGCGGGGCTGCGCGCACCGTTCATCATGGGAGCCGGGATCCTGGCGTCGATGACGATCGTCGCGGCCCGGATGACCAACAACACGCAGATCGAGGTGGGCCTGGCGGAGGCCAAGGCACGGAGGGAGCGGGAAGAACGGGCTCAAGAGCAAGCTGCGAAAGCAGCAGCCTCGGAACCCAGCCTCGCACCGGCCTGACAAGCAACCCGAGCGGCGGCGGCTCAGCCGTCGTACAGCGGCCACCTGCCACGCGAACGCGACGCACGCGGCGTGCCAGCAGTATCTCGAACAGCACCGCCAGAAACAGCGCCACCGTGAAGTCACCGCCCCTGGCCAGCATCCGCTCCGACCAGACCCGGCACCACCACGAAATCGAGGTGACAACCGTATGCGCTACGAAACTCGGGACAGCTCACTTGAGGTCGGACCCAGGGCTTTGCCACCGAGGGCCCAAGCTGTCCTGGGTTCAGCTGTTCTGGTCTTCTTCCATCGGCAGCCCGGCGATGATCCCGTTTGGCGCGTCCGGCAGGGACTGGGCGGCACAGGTCGCTATCTGCCGGTGGCAAGTCGGCTTGCGAAGCCGTCGAGGATGGCTCGCAGGCCGAATTCGAAGCTGCTGTCGGGTGCGGCGGCGTAGTCGGTGGTGCCGACCCGCTCGCGCAGGCGGGGGAACTCCATGGCGATCTCGGTGCTCCGGGCGATGGTGTCGGCAAGCTGCTGCTCGGGGTTCTCGCCGCTGCGGCTCAGCCGCCGGGTGAGCGAGACCTGTGCGGCGGGCCCGAGGGCACTGCCGAGCACGAAGACGAACACGGTGGCGGCGGCCCGGTCCGCCTCGGCGCCGGCGAATCCGGCCTGCTCGTAGACGGCGAGGCTGTAGTCGTCCAGGCGGGCCTTGCCGCGGCCGTACAGCAGGTGGCTGCCGAAGGCCTGGCCGAGCCATGGGTGCCGGGTGAGCATCGCGTGCATGCCGGTGGCCATGGCGGTGGCGGCCTCCCGCCACCCGGTGGTGCCGGGTTCGGGCACCTCGACCTCCGCCCAGACCGCGTCTGCGGCCAGGCGGACCAGCTCGTCCTTGGTCTTGATGTGCCAGTAGATGGCCGTGGCGGCCGAGCCGAGCCGTGTCCCCAGGCTGCGCATGTTGAGGCCGTCGAGGCCCTCCTCGTCCAGCAGCTCGATCGCGGCGCGGACGATCTGGTCGGCGGTCATGGTCTGTCGTGGCATGGCGCCAGCTTAGTTGAACTTAGTGCAGGAAGCACTCTTGTGTTCAGTTCACCCGGTCGCATACGGTCTTCCTGTACTTAGTTCAAGTGCCTGCAGGGGGAATCAACCATGCCGCAGAAGCAGCTGTCCGAGTTCGTCACGGCGACGGCCGAGAAGCTCGGCATCCCGGGTGTCGCCGTCGGAGTGCTGGTGGACGGTCAGGAGATCTTCGCGTCCCACGGCGTGACCAGCATCGACCACCCGCTGCCGGTGGACGAGCGCACGCTGTTCCACCTCGGCTCGGTCACCAAGACCTTCACGGCGACCGCGCTGATGCGCCTGGCCGCACAGGGCAGGGTCGACCTCGACGCGCCGGTGCGCCGGTACGTGCCCGAGCTCAGGCTCGTCGACGAGCGGGCGGCCGAGCGGATCACCGTGCTGAACCTGCTCAACCACACCGCCGGACTGGACTGGAACCTGATCGACCCCGGCGACGAGGACGGCACACTGGCCGGCTTCGTCGCAAAGCTCGCCGAGCTCCCGCTCATCGCCCCGCCCGGAGCCCGGGCCTCGTACAGCCAGGCCGGCTACAACCTGGTCGGGCGGATCATCGAGAACGTCACCGGCCAGAGCTACGAACAGGCTGTCGCCTCGATGCTGCTGGAGCCGATCGGGCTGTCGAACACCTTCTTCGACCTGGACGAGGTGATGGTCCGCAAGTTCGCCGTGGGCTACAACCGCGACGAGGACGGGACCCTGCGGGCCGCCCGGCCGTGGAAGTCGTACCGGGCCGGTGCGCGCGGCAACAACCCCGGCGGCGGCATCGTCTCCTCAGTGAGCGACCTGCTGGCCTGGGCCCGCTTCCAGCTCGGCAGCGGGGCCGGTGTGCTGCCCGCCGGGACGCTGCACGGGATGCGGGAGCGGACGGTCGAGCTGCGCGGCAGCTCGCTCGGCGATGGCTTCGGCATCGGCTGGTTCCTGCGCGAGGTGGACGGCGTCCGCACGATCGGCCACGGCGGCTCGGGCAACGGCCAGTTCGCCGACCTGGTCATCGTGCCCGAGCGGAACTTCGCCGTGGTCGCCCTTGCCGCAGGCCCGGACGGCTACGTCCTGACGCAGGCCGTCGCCCGCTGGGCCCTCGAACACTGCCTGGGGCTCGTCGAGCGCGACCCGGAGCCGATCGCCCACGACGAGCAGCGGGCACGGGAGGTGGCCGGCCGCTACGAAAGCGACGTCATGAACCTCGACATCCTTAACGACGGCACCCGACTCACCCTGGCCGTCGGGATCAAGCCGGAGATCCGCGCCGCCTCGGACATCGACATGCCGGCCGACTACCCCGCCGCGACCATGGGTTTCCTCCCGGGTGACGGCGACGAGTACCTCATCACAGAGGGCGGGCTGAAGGGCCAGCGTGGCTTCTTTACCCGCGACTCCGCCGGCACCGTACTCGGCGTCGACCTCGGCGGCCGCCTCTTCGGCCGAGCCGTGGATGCCTCCTGAGCACACGGAGAAGCCCCGCAGCGCTCTCGCGGCGACCTCCAGATCGATCGCCGTCGGCTGCCCGCCGGTAGCCGTGTCGGCGAGTCTTCGTGCGTACCGGCCATGTACCCGCCCCGAGGAAGTACCGCAGTCGGGGCACTTGGCCGTCGGTGTCGTGCACCTGGCGCTGATGCGTACTGCGCTGCCGACCCGGACCAACTGATCGATGACCACGGCGGACAGGGACGGGAACAGGACTTTCAGCAGGCCAGAAGCATGATCCCCCACCGGGGAGGGCTACCCCAAGATCAACGGCTTCACGGAAAGTGCCGAAGAGCCTTGCAATTCCCCGCTGGCGGCCACTTGATGGGAGTCAACTGGCCGCCATCGGTGACGCTGCGTTAATGTTCCGGGACGCCTGCTCGACGGTCGCCTCGGGCAGCCGCGGCTAGGGCCGGAGCACGATCTTGCCGTGCGTGTGCTGCTGTTCCAGCTCGCGGAAGGCGTCTCGCACCTGTTCCAGCGGGTAGGTGCGGGCGATCAGCACCTCCAGCTGTCCGCGCGCGGCAAGCCGGGCCAGCTCGCCGAGCACGACCGCACACGCCGCCGCACCTTCTCCGTAGGTCCGCGCGCCGATCGTGGCCGCGGCCTGCCAGTCGCGGATCGTGTTGATTCGCTCCGGCCGCACGCCCAGCTCCACTGCCAGTGCCACGTAGCCGTCGCCGAAGGTGTCGATGAACGCGTCGACCCTGCCGCCGGACGCCTGACGGATCCGCTCGGCCACACCCGGCCCGTACTCGACCGGGAGAACACCGCGATCCTTCAACCAGGCGTGGTTCCGCTCGCTCGCCAGCCCGATCACCGTGGCACCGCGCCGCCGCGCGAGCTGCACGGCAAGCGACCCGACACCGCCCGCCGCACCGGAGACGACGACCGTGTCGTCCGGGCCGGGGTCCACCGCGAACACGGTGGCATAGGCGGTCGTGCCGGCCACGTACAGCGCCCCGGCCACCTCCCACGCCAACCCCGCCGGACGGGAGACCAGATTCACGTCGTCGACCACGACGAACTGCGCATGGCTGGCCCGCCTGTGGGTGAAGCCCAATACCTCATCGCCCACCGCGAAGCCCCGGACGTGCGGGCCGGCCTCCACCACGACGCCGGCCAGATCGCTACCCTGCCCGGAGGGAAACGCCGCCGGCCAGCGTTCGTGCAGCGCGCCCGTGCGGATGTGCGCCTCGCCGGGCTGGATCCCGGTCGCACGGACCTCAACCAGCACCTGCCCAGGACCGGGCACCGGCCGCTCCACCTCCTCCACCCGCAGAACATCGATCCCGCCGTACTCATGAAACCGCACCGCCCGCATCGCGTGATCACCGCACTTCCTCGTCCGGACAAGGCTTGGCCAGCCGCGCGCCAGAGGGCCGACGCCGACCCGTGTCACCGCATTCAAAGATCAAGCACGGATCCGTATTCCCAAGAGCACTACCGACGGCGATGCCGTCCGCGCCCAGGCCCCGCTGTGGCCTGATTCGCCCCGTGCAACTCGGACCCCAGGACATCGACGGAGAGTGACAGCGGAGGTGGCCGTACGTGGGGAATTCTCACTGGCCGCCCGCACTCGGGCCCGCAGGTCCGGCCCTTCAGCCTGCTCGGCCCGGGTCACCCGCGCCTTGCGGGGCCGGTCGTCATCCACCTGCTGCCCCACAAGGTGTGGCATCCCGCCCGGGCAGCCGGACCACAGCTCCCGGGCGTCCGGCCTGCCCCAGACACCCCAGACTGCCCCGGCCCTGTCCGGCCAGTGCCTTCGCCGGGCCGACGGCATCACGAGCATCATCAAGGGATTCCCGAATCCTGATTCCGCAGCTCGGAAACCTGGAATGAGCCGGGCCGAGCCAGTATGAACCGCCTTGCGCGGCCAGGGCTTCGGCGTAGTCGGCTGGCGTCCGGTTCCTGATGGTCTGTCGAGCAGTGATGGCGGTAGAGGTTTTCCCCGCGAGGGTGGTGGGTGATGCCCCAGAGAGACTGGGGATACCCCAGTCGATTGATGATCAGCCAGGGGGCTGAGGGCGGGGCCGATGCGCTGCCCCAGACCCTACGAGCAGACATCGAGCCCATTGGTCGGACGCCTGGCTCGGACGACGCCATCACAGCGCGCGCAGCAACCAGGTCAGTCCGAGTTCGCGGGCAGTAAGTCCGGCCGCCTCGCGGAGTTGGTCGGCTTCGGTTCCTGGTGGCAGTTCGCCGGCGAGGGTGATGGCCGCCGCAGCCGTCTGAGGACGGGCTCCCAGGGATGCGCGCAGGTGGTAGGACCTGCGCAGGTGGTCGACGCCCTGTTCATGGTCCTGTTCCAGGAGGTGGCCGCCGATGTGGCGTTCGGCGTAGGACTCCAGCAAGGCGTCCCCTTGCTCCCGGGCGTGTTCCAGACCGTCCCGGTAGGCCAGGCCGGCCGCGTGCGGGTCGTCGTCGATGTTGTCGGCGAGCACGCCGAGCCAGAAGGTGGCCCAACCCGCCAGTCGGCGCTCGGATCTGGCCTGGGTGAAACCCTCCCGGGCGCGGTGGAGGTCGTCGTCGAGCGGGCTGAGGCCGAACAGCAGCCGGGTGTACCGGATCTGGGCGCCGAGGTACCCGGCGAGCACCGGCTGGGCGAGGGCGAGTGCGTCGACGGCCTCCTCGGCTGCGTCGGCGCCGCTCAGGCGCCACCAGAAGCTGTCCACCAGGATCTCGGCACGCTCGGCCCCGGCGTGCGACGGCAAGACGGCGAGTGCCATGTCCCAGTGGCCCACGCGGTGCAGCATTCGCGCGGTGGCGGCCGGACCGTCCATCATGTAGGTGGCATCAGTAATCATGATGCCTACTCTTCAGCTCCGACAGGTAGGTGGTCAAGTGCGTTACGTCGACTACATCGGGAACCTGACCCGCATCGCGGTCGAGATCGTCAACGGTGATGACCCAAGCGAGCTGCGACAGGAGATGTTCCGACAGCACCGGATCGCCGAGCCCGACACCACACATCTCGCCCAGTTCCTCCCGGCGCTGCGCGCCGCCGTGGAGGCCGCCTCCCAGGCTGGGCCGATCGGCCCCGTCAACGCCCTGCTCGAACAGCACCCGCCCCTGATCCGCGTCGACGACCACGACGGCGAAGGATCACCACACCTGCACTTCGCCCCCAACGCCGCAGACGCCGTCAGCTGGCTCGGCCGCAGCTGCGCCGCAGCCCTCGCCCACGTCGTATGCGGCGACCCGGCCGTGACCATCGGCCGCTGCCACGCCACCGGCTGCACACGTTTCTACGTCGACGACTCCCGCAACCGCACCCGGCGTTTCTGCTCCAACGCCTGCGCCAGCCGGACCACCGTCGCGGCCTACCGCGCCCGCCACAGGGCAACAAGTTGACTCCCCTGAGCGGAAGTCCGACGGATCAGCAGCAGGTGGCCCCCGAAGCCTGAACGGACACGGCTTCCAAGATCATGGAGTTCCTACGCCCCCGTGACCTGTCTGGAAGACCGTGCCCGCCGCCGCATCATCGCCGACCCTGTCCGCTCTTGACCAACTGTGCGAGCAGTTCGAAGCCGAACCCGGGAAGGTCCCGGAGTTACTGGAAACGACTCGCGGAAGTGCCGGACCCGCATGATCCGCGCGGCGTGCGGCACGCCTTGGCGGCCGTGCTCGCGCTGACCGCGTGCGCGGTCCTGGCCGGAGCGACCTCATTGCTGGCAGTGAGCGAGTGGATCGCCGACGCCCCTGCCCACGTGCTCGAACAGCTCGGCCTGCTACCGGATCCGCTGTCGCCGCGCCCTCTGTTGCCCTCCGAGTCAGCGGTACGCCGACTTCTGGCCCGGCTCGACGGCGACGCGTTGGACCAGGCCGTTGGCCGCTGGCTCGCCGACCGCCGCCTGGAGCCGGCGCACGATTCTGACCTGCGCGGGCTCTCGGTGGACGGCAAAGCCGTGCGGGGCGCGACCAGGACCAGGGGCCGAAAGATCCATCTTCTCGCCGCAGTGGAGCACACCAGCGGCCTGGTCCTGGCTCAGCTGGACGTCGGTGAGAAGACGAACGAGATCACATGCTTCCAGCCGCTACTCGACACGGTCGCCGACCTCCCTGGAACCGTGGTCACCAGCGACGCGCTGCATACCCAGCACGAGCACTCCGCATACCTTGTGGATCACCACGCCCACTACATCGCGATCGTCAAGGGCAACCAGAAGAAGTTGCGCAAGCAGCTCACGTCCCTCCCCTGGAAGGAGATCCCCCTCCAGGCGCACCCGCGACCAGGGCCAGGGCCGCTCCGAGATCCGCCGGATCAAGGTCGCCACGGTGAACAACCTGCTCTTCCCCGACGCCCGGCAGGCCATGCAGATCAAGCGCCGCCGCAGGCCTCGCCGAGGCCGCCCTCTTCCTGGCTTCGGACGCCTCATCGTTCGTCACCGGCGCCGAACTCTTCGCCGACGGCGGCTACACCCGGGCCTGAACGACGGCCGGTGGTGCGCATCCGGTTCCCTCGAAGCGATGGGTGCACTCCCGGCCGCGTGTGTGCGTCGTACGAGGCCCAGCGCATCCATAAGCAATCTCGTTGAGGAGAGTGGACGGCACGCGGACATCGTGAGGGAACTGCTCGACGGGGCGAAAGGGTACTACTAGCTAGGTCTCTCCGGTGGGTTGCGACCGGAGCCAAAGTCGGATCGAGGCAACAGTGACGGTGCCGTAGAAGACGTAGGCGCGTCTGTCGAACCTCGTCGCCACAGCCCGGAAGCTGTTGAGGGCATTGATCGTCCGCTCCACCTCGCTCCTGCGTTTGTAGATCGTCCTGTCGAAGCCGGCAGGCCGACCGCCCCTGCTGCCTTTGTGCTGTCGCTTGGCCCGCTGGTTCTTCGGTTCGGGGATCGTCTGCTTGATCTGGCGTCGCCGCAGGTAGCGGCGGTTGCGACGGGATGAGTAAGCCTAATAGGCACTGTGGATTGGCAGTTGTCAGTCCTGGCAGGGGCCGGGCGAGACGTCTGGACGGTATGCAGCGCCTGGGAGTGCTTCGCCAAGAGGGACGCATGCACGGCCAGCCCCAGATGGATGGACCAAGAGGTTCACGGATCCCCGGCTCTGCACCGCGATCGTCGACCGGCTCACCTTCAACGGCACGATCATCGGAACCGGCACCGACTCCTACCGCCTCGTACAGACCCGGGCCAAGGTCGCGCAATCTGCCACCAGCTGAAGGAGGTCAGGAATTCACACTCGGCCGGCCTTGCGAAGGACGGTCGTCAGACGGGCCAGTCCCTCTGGCCCATAGCCGTCCGCTACGGCCTGGTCGATGATGCTTTTCGCCGCTGTAAGCATCCCCACATCGATTCCGTGGCTGGTGGCGGTGCTGATGATGTGGGCAATCCCGGACGCTGCGGAAGCGATCGTGGACCGGCCTCCCGGATAGTGGCCAGTCTGGATCTGCTGGGCGAAACGCGTGATCATCTCCGGGAGGAGTCCACCGATACCGGCGGCGAAGGCGGCAAACCGTTCTGGCTCGATTCCCTCGGCGGACGCGAGAGCGAAGGCGTGCACGATGCCGTTGACCGAGGTGGCAAAGATGTCCAGGAGCGCAACCTCGTAGGCGGATGCCTGGCCGGGATCGTCGCCGAGATGCATCGTCGTGCCGCCCACGGCGGCCATCGTCTCCTGAACGGCCTCGTAGACGTCGCGGGAGCCGCTGAGGAGGACGGCGGCGGCTGGAGTGCCTATCGTCGGGGTCGGCGTCAGGATGGCGCCGTCGAGGTAGTCGATCCCGCGTGAAGAGGCCCACCGTGACATCTGGCGAGCCTGTGCCGGTTCTCCGCTGGTGAGGTTGATCAGCCGTCGGTTTTCCCAGTCCGCCGGCGAGTGTTCGAGCGTGGCCCGCACCGCGGCGTAGTCGATGAGACAGACAATGATCACTTGTCCGGCCTGCACCGCGTCCTGGACCGAGCCGGCGACTACCGCACCCCGGTCGGGGAGGTCTCCGGCCTTTCCCGGCGTGCGGTTCCACACCGTTACCGGGTGGCGGGCATTGAGGAAAGCCGAGGCCAGGGCGCGGCCCATCGGGCCAAGACCGAGGACGGTCACGGATGTCAGTCGAGAGTTGTCATCAGAGGTTGCGATCATGCACAGAACGCTAAACCTTCACATTGACGTCAAGGTCAAGCACTGCTGGACTCTCCCTCATGAGGATCGGTGAACTCTCACGACGCACCAGCGTGAGCCAGCGCTCACTGCGCTACTACGAAGAGCAAGGACTACTCACCCCGACGCGCCTGCCGAACGGATACCGCGACTACGACGAACGCACCGTCACCACCGTGCGGCGTATCCAGATCCTGCTCTCCGCAGGTCTCGGCACATCCGCCGTCGCAGAGATCCTTCCCTGCGCCGTCGATGACACCGTCGTCCTGGCCGGGAAATGCCCAGAACTCATCGACGGCCTGGCGAAAGAGCGTCGCCGGATCAACACAGCGATCGACGACCTGATCGCCGCTCGCGACATCCTCGACTCTCTCATCGGACGCCCGCTTCGCCCCCAGGCCGCCCCATCGCCCTGAAGACGATGATCGGGACCGGGACACAGCGTTGCTGAAACTCGCCGACATTTCTGCGGCCGAGCACCCTCAACCGTTCCCGGAACTCACCAGCACGCGTTGCCGCTTGTCGTCGACACAATCAGCGAACACCCCGCCAGCACAGGGCAGGACAGCACCACCAGCGGGACAGCGCGACGACCCAACGAACTCATGACGGCCCCCTCACAGACGAACAGCAGCTGAGCGAATGCTCCCCCACCCGTGCACCCGACTACTCCCCGGGGGCCGGGCGCGCAGGCGCGCGGGCCTTCATGCGGTCGAGCTCCCAGGGCCACAGTGCCGCGACGCGCTGTCGCCTGCTCCGGGATGCATGCCAGTCCTGTCCGCCACCAACTGCCGCCCCATGGCTTCCGGTTGGATCCGATTGGCGGAGCCGTTTCGTCCGCCCCAGCCATTGCGCACACTGGAGCCCTCGCCACCACAGAACGGGATAATCATGAAGCGTTCGACGCTGTTCCGGCGCATGGTCGCCGCAGTCGCGTTGGCCGGGTTCGCGGTCGCCGGGCTCGCGTTCACGCACGTCCACGGACCGGGCGACATGACCGGCGGCCTGGCCCAGCCTGCCGCAGCGCAGCACGTCCACGGACCGGGCGACTTCACCGGCGGCTGACCGCTGCAACGCACAAGGCCCCGCCGCCCGACTCGGGCAGCCGGGCCCGCGACGCGGAGAAACCGGCGAAGCCGCACCGCTGCCATCCGCCGGACGATCAAGACTGCCAACTCCCGCCCACGACCAGCACGGGCACCCCGACCGCACGTCACACCAGCCCCTCTGACCAGCACGTTCGAAGATGGCGAAGGCTCAGTGGTGCGCATCGAGTGGCTTCAATGCGGTGGAACGGCCCGGTTGAGGGCAGCGTGCGCTTCTCCTTGACACGGGTCGTGGACTCTGTTGGCCAATTGGGGGCCTACGGGGCTGCCCATACTTCGCCGCCGGTGAGGGCGGCGAAGTCGGCGTGGGCCTGTCCGGCGGCTTCCGGGTACATCTCGCGCTAGGTGCGCGGCGGGCTCTGGCAAGTGCCGGTCTCCGGAAGACGCCGGTCTTTTTGTTGGCGGGTCAGCTGGCCCCGGGCCGCGTTTCCGTGCGGGTGCCGTGGTTCTGGTGGCGGGGTTCGGACTGGTTGGTCAGCGTTCGAGAAGGGCGATGCGGATGGCTCGTTCGACGTGGGCGGCGGTGTTGGCGTGTCCTGCGGCGTTGGGGTGGACCAGGGTGGCGCGCTTGCCGACGAGAGTGCAGTTCAGCAGCGTGCCGGGGACCTTGGCGGGCCAATAGTCCGCGGCGTTGCCGCAGATTCCCTCGACCCACTTGGTGTCAGCGGGCTGGCAGGCGTCGTGGCCCACGCTGGAGGAGTAGACGTCGACGTAGCGGTCGCCGAAGAACGACGTGACCCGCTGGATCGTGTTGTTCAGCGGCTTGAGGACGTCGTCACGGAGCCAGTCGATGTCGGCGTGGGTGATCGAGCCGAGCTCGGTGAGGGACGCGCGGTTGCAGTCACTGCCCTTGTCCGGCAGGACGGCCGGGTATCCGACCGTGATCACCTTGGCGTTGGGCGCGGCCTGGTGCACCTGGGCCAGCATCTCGATGTACTCGTCCTGGACCCGGGCGAGCTTGTCCTGGATGCTCTCCTCCCCCTCGGGGGGATTGGTGTAGTAGTCGCGGCAGGACTTGCCGCTCGTGCCCTGTTCGAGGCACTTGAGGAGCATGCCGCCGAAAGGCAGGCTGTTGCCGCCGACGCCGATGGTGACGACGTCGGTCTGGTCGTTGAGGCCGGCCCGCTTGATCTGCGGGTCCACTGCGGGCCAGCCGGCGGCGGGGGGCTGGACCGGGCTGATCGGCGTCTGCTTGTCCTTGGCGATGTTGGCGATGGTGGCGTTGCCGCAGCTGACGTTGGTCAGGTGGACGGGCTTGCCCGGCGGGAACTCGTCGAGCTCCCGCTCGACATCGCCGGGGTAGGCGTCGGTGGTGCGGTCGCAGCCGTCCCGCGATGTATCACCCAGTGCGGGTTGCGGGTCCCCGACGAAGACGCCGGCGGTGTACGAGTCGCCCAGCGCGGCCCACTCGTACCGATCAGCCGCACCAGCGGAGCCCGAGGGCACAAGCGCGGACGCCGCCAGGGCGAGTCCCACGGCCAGTGCTCGCGCGCGCAGGCGGGAGACGGGGTGTCGCATGGATCTTCCAGGACGTGCCAGCAAGGCTGTCGAGGCGAGGGCTGCCAGTCGGCCCATAGACATCGGACGCATCCACAGTCTCCGTTCACTCGTAGTAGCCAATTGGCTACGCGTTGAAGGTAGTTGGGGGCATGCGACCGACCGGCGAGCGCGCCGGGTAAACCACCCAGGCGTATTGCGCTGAGGTTCTGGCCACGGCGAATGCGCCGGTGGCCAACCCATGACACCGAAGAGAGGTGCCACAGACAGCTGATGGCATCGGACCGCGCCAGGAGGGGCCTGGGGGTGCCGACGGACAGCCTGACCTTGTTCCGCACGCGGAGCCACTCAGTGGCCCGTCTCCCGGCCGCGGTACGGTCCGGGCTCCTGCGGGCGGTGTGCCTGCTGGTCGTCCTGGCGCGCCGGGTGCGCTCCATCGGCATCGTCCTGTTCGGCGTAGCGTGCCATGGTGGCGCGGACCCGGTCGGCCGCCGCCGTGAAAACGTCCCTGAGGTGGCGGAGCCGCTTGGCCGTGAGATCGAGGGCTTCCACGTCGGTACGGGACTCCCACAGAGCCCGCAGCGCCGTCATGCCGACCTCCTCCTGCCGGCCGGCCTCCGGCTCCTGGTCGCCGCGCCCGGGGGCGGCGGCCGGGGGCGCGAGCAGCTGCTCGGGCATCGCCGCCTGCTGGTGCGCGACGACGTCGTACCTCCGGCCCCGCACGCCGGCGTCGATGGTGGTGCGCAGCTTCTCCCGCACCACCGCGCCGGCGAGAACAGCCCGGTCGTAGCTCAGCGGGAGGCGGGGGATCTCCCACTCCCCCGCCGTCTGGTCCGGGGTCCGGGGCGCAGCCGGGACGCTGGGATCGGCCGGGGCTGCCGGTCCGGGTCGTGCGCGGGGGTCGGTGGGCGGCGCCGGGCAGGGAGGTCGGACAACGCCCACCGTGCGGTGTGGAGGCGGTAGCCGGGCTCCAGGCCGCGCACGGTCTTCGGCTCGCTGATGTCCACGCAGTGGGCGGAGATTCGGCGGCCACGATCTGGTCGTCCAGGCCGGGGTCGCGGCGTCGGCCGCGCAGAACACCCAGTGGTGCAGCGGTCAGGACGCTTCATGCCGTCCGGCTCTTGCCGCTGGGGCGGGGCCGTCACGCGTAGTTGCGCAGTTCGGGCCACATCTTGCCCCAGGGGCGGCGGGGGCCTGTGCAGACGTAGACGTGGCCGCCCCATTCGACGTTGTGCACGCCGTAGGGGTTGGAGAGGGTGGCGGTCACGCGGACGTGCCGGAAGTACTGGCGCAGATGGGCGGCGTACTCGGGGGCGTGGTCGGGGCCGGGTGCGACGGCCACCACGGTCGTGGCGTCAGGGTTGCCGGGACCCCACCACCAGTCGGTGTTGTGGGCGCTCACTGCGGTGGGCAACCCGGTACCGCGGCCGAGTTCGTTGATGGCGCCGGCCTCGCCGTAGTCGGCCGTGAAGATCACCGCGTTCGCGCGCTGCTCGGGCGGGAGACCGGTCCATACCTGCCGCAGGGTGCCCACCAGTTGGGGCCAGCCCAGGGATTCCCCCGAATTCGAGTTGATGCCGTACGTCCAGGCCACGTCGGAGGGCGGCAGTACCGGCAGCACGATCACGGCGAGCAGCGCAGTCGAGACGGCGGTTGCGACCATCAAGCCGCGCAGCCGGCCCGGTCGGGAGTGCAGCCACCCGTCGAGTCCCACGGCCCCGGCCGCCAGCAGGCACACATACAGGCCGCCCAGGTAGTACACCTGCGCTCCGGTCGTCACGGCGAACAGCACGTACAGCACGGCGTACGCGGTCACCAGGCACCGCCACAGCGGCCGGCCGGACCGCCACAGGAACCGCAGGCCCACTACCCACAGCACCGTCATCGCCAGACAGGCCATGCCGAACTGCCCCACGATCCAGGTGAGGATGTTCCCCGGGCCCCCGTTCTTCCCGTTCAGCGCCCGCGCCATCTCGAACATCGCCCAGCCGTGCCGCGCCTGCCACCACAGGTCCGGCAGCACGAGCAGCACGGCTATCGCGGCGCCCGCGAGGAGTCGGCGGTCAACCGCGGTCCGGCGGGCCGGCCCCAGCAGCACGGCGGCCAGCAGCACGACCCCGAAAATAGCCGCGAGGTGGTTGAATTCCGCGCCAATGCCGACCAGCGCTCCCGCAGCGAGCCACCACCGCGTGTCGCCGGTACGGCCGATCCGTACGACCACGAGCGCGATCGCCGCCCACGCCAGCACTTCGTACGACGTGGTGTTGGCAACGTGCGCGCCGCCCAGCAGCACGGGCATGGTGGCGGTCGCGACCGCCGCGAGCAACTGGGCCCGCCGCGCGCCGCCGAACTCACGCGCGGTCATCCCGCCCACGACCACCGTGCCCGCGGCGGCCAGCGCGGGCCACAGCCGCAGGCCCGCCTCCGAGACCCCGAACAGCGACAGCGAGACCCGGGCCAGCAGAGGCGCCAGCGCCGGCTGGTCCACATAGCTCGCCTGGAGGTGCCGAGCGCAGTCCAGGAAGTACAGCTCGTCGATATGGAAGCCGTAGCGCGGCGACAGCGCCATCAGCACGGCTAAGACCACCCCCGCGACGGCGAACACCCGCCGGTCCAGCGGTGCGATCCCCCCGCCGGCCTCCCCGTCCGCACGCCGCCCCACATCCGTCGCGTCCGTCATCCCCGCTACCCCCCCCGTCCTCGGCCCCTCGGTCGCATCGCCCGTCCGGGGGCGACCCGGCGCGCGCTCCCGGGCCGCTCGTACCCTACGCACCCAGTCCACGCGAGGTGAAGCACCCCCGACCAGCGCTTCCGGGCGGCCCCTCGGGTCAACTCGTGAAGGCCTGAGCGGCCCTGCCGGGTGGTGCCGGTGCCCAGTGACGGCCGGTCACGTCGCCTCCCACGATCCGCGCCTGGCCACCTGCTCGACCGCCGCCCACACTGTGGGCCACGGCTCGCCTGCGCCGTACCGGGGCCGAAGGAACGGCAGACCGCCCTGCACATCCGTCAGAACTCCGCCCGGCCACGCGCCGTGGCCCGGACCAGGTCCCCGACCCCGGCCGGACGTGTCACCGCTGTACCGGTCACCGCGCACCGACCTGCGATGTCTCGGCCCGCTTCCGGCGGCGCTGCACTGGGTCGATCGCCCGCGCGCTGCCCTCACCGTCCGCGACCCGGGCCCGGTAGTCCGCCTAGTCACGCGATGTCCAGGAGTCCATCCCGGCCGGGAAGTCCTCGCCGGCACCCACGCGTCCGCCTCGGCCGCCGGGACTCCGCACATGCCGACGCAGGGCTCGCACGCGTGCAGGTCCGCGCTGACCGTGTCTGCCGGTCGGCCCAGCCGCACGGGGAACCGCGGGTCGGGGGTGCCGCTGCACCAGCATCACGAGCGGCCCGTGCGCTGCTGGTCGCTCAACTGGTCCAGGTGCAGCGCGGGAGCGTCCACCAGGGCGCCCGGGCCGGAAGATGTGCCGCGCGTCGTCATCGTCAGGCCTCGTTCGTCGTCCGCGGTGCCCGCCGGTCCCCCTAGGGGGTGAAAGGGACCGGCAGGCCGTCAACTGGCCGATCGGGAACGATCACCGGACGGCCGGTAATCACTCAACTCCGCTGCGCTCTACCGGGCAAGGGCGCAGAGTAAGAAGTGAGTTGCACCGGTTGCACACACGCTCGGGGGTCTCGATGGGACGTGAACCGCTCACGCAGTCAAGCCCATCGAACGCACGCTGTCGTGGCTGGGTGGCTGCCGCCGCCTGCACCGCCCCTACGAGCGCAAGGCCGAGCGCTTCCTCCGCCTTCGTCGGCCTCGCCAGCGCTCTGATCTGTTACCGGCGACTGCTGTGATCAACGATTCTGAGCAGCAACGCCGGCAAACAGAACAGCCGCCGCACCGAGAACGAGCAGGTGAACGGACCCAGCGATCCACAACCGCAGGCCCATCAACCCACCTCCCGCCACGACCGCTGCGCAACCACAGATCCACGCTCCGCGCTGCCCGGCTTGGGCAGTGCGAATGCCGGGGGATCCGAAGTCATCACCCGAGAACATCACATGCATCCCGAGCCAGACAATAAGCATGACCGACACCGGTAGAAGCGCGATCGTGAGCCCAAGATCCAACCACACCGAAGGACGCTGCATGTCCGCCAGCGTGCCGCCCCATCCGCAGATACACCTGAGTATGGGTACTCATCCTGCACACCAACTGAGCGATCAGGTTGCGTCCAAGGAAGTAAGGAAGTGGTGTACGGGTTCGACCTGATACGGGGGTTTGCTCCGGCGTCGGGGTGAGGGCCGCATAGTTGAACGGCCACCGGCTGATCTTCGAGGTGTCGAAGCTCGAAGGAGATCAGCACGATGACCGCACCCGACAGTCTGCCCCTGCACGCCCTCGCCGAGGACAACCTCGCAGCGGCGAGTCCCGATCTGCTGCGCGCGATCGTCAAGACGTTCGCCGACGCGCTCATGTCCGCGGAGGCCGATGCCCTCTGCAACGTCGAAGCCCCACTTGACGATCTTTGGGGTGTCGCCGGGATAAGCGCCAAACCCGCCAGTAGTCTCGGCAGTCATCCGGGCGGGTTGCGACGGGTGCGCAGCGCCAGTACCAGGCAGGCCTTAGTCGCGGCGATGGCGAGTGAAGCGGGCAGCCGTGCCCATGAGGTGCCCTCGACCGGCGCTTGGGCGGCGAGCAGTACCGCTGCGGTCGCGGCGGCGATGTCGGTGCGGGTGTCGCCTGCGGGTGGCCGGGCGGGGCGCTGACACCGACTGTCCAGGCGTCGGTGACGAGCAGGTAGGCGAGTAGCAGGGCGGCGGTGCAGACAACCAGCCAGACCGGGGGGCCGGTGGCCGTGGCGACCACGATCGCCGCGGCCGGCAGCACGGTTGGCTAGGGCGGCGCTATTTGGCTCCACTCAGGGCGACTCCAACGGGCCCCCCTTTGGGGAGGATGCGCGAAGATCAGGCGTCGGCAAGTGGCCCCGGAAGGCGGCTTGCTCTGGGCCCGGGGGCTTCGTGGCTGGACGCCGGTAAACGTGTCGCGTGGTGCTGAGGGTGTCGGGATACTGCCTCGGTGATCCTTACTGCGCTGCCTGAACTGCTTCGTCCTCGTGCGCTGAGGCCCGGAGATCTCGTCGTTGTCGCATCGCTGTCCGGGCCGCTCCATGCCGTTTACGAGCCCGACCTTGAGCAGGCGGTGGTCGTGCTGGAACGGATGGGGTTCCGCGTGCGTCGGGCGCCGCTCCTCGAAGCGGGACGGCACCGTTGGTGGAGTGCGGCTCGGCCGACGGAGATCGCCGAAGAGCTCAATGCTCTTCTGCGGGATCCCGAAGTGCGCGCGATCATCGCGCATGACGGCGGCCAGACGGTGCTCGGTTACCTCGACCTGATCGATGTCGAGGCGATCGTGGCCGACCCCAAGCCGATCCTCGGCTACAGCGACATCTCGCTGCTGCATCTGGTGCTCTACGCGCGCACGGGTCTGGTCGGCTTCCATACCGACGTGGCCACCCCTGGAATCGGCGGGCGTTGGCAGCGCGCGAGCGCAGCACGCAGGGCGGAACTCGAAAAGCTCTACTCGACGCTGCTGACAGGTACGGAGCCGATCGGTGCGCTGCCGTCCACTCCATCGTGGGAGTGCTGGCGTGCTGGTCGCACCGAGGGCCGCCTGATCGGAGGGGTGATCAACCGCATCGTGCTGGCGCAGGCGACGCCCTACGCGCTGCCGCCCGAGTGGTTCGACGGCGCGGTGCTGTTCTGGGAGGAGAGCGGCGGCCAGGCAGCGTATATGTGGAGCTATCTGCAGGTACTGCGGCACGCGGGCATCCTCGATCGGATCTCCGGCATGGTCGTGGGCATCCCGGAGGCGATCGACGGACTCGACTCGCCCGACGGGGCCCCGACCCTGCGCGAGATCGTCCTCGACGTCCTCGGCGACCGTGACATCCCGGTCCTGGGTAACGTCGAGTTCGGACATGCCGGACCGAATCTGCCGATGCCGGTCGGCATCCGCGTCGCCCTCGACGCGCAGCAGCGAACGTTGTCGCTGCTCGAACCGGCGGTACGCCCGGTCACGGTGACCGAACCGGGCGGATGAGCAACGTAGGCCAGCGGGCCGACAGCCTCGGCAACACGCGCCGCAATGCGAGTACGGCGACAGTATTGGGGAACGGCTCAGGGCTATTTCAGCCCGTTGGTCATGTTCGCCTTGGTGCGGGCCAGTCGATAGGACTCCGTTCCGGTCTCGATCAAAGTGGCGTTGAAGGTCAGCCGGTCCACGATGGCCGCGCATAGCCGCGGGTCGGTGAACGTCTTTGACCAGCCGGTGAACGCCTCGTTGGAGGCGATCGCGATGCTGTTCTTCTCCTCGCGCTTGGTGAGAACCTGGAAGAGCATCTCCGCGCCGCGGCGGTCGAGTTCGAGATAGCCGAGCTCGTCGATTTCGAGCAGGTCGACACGTCCGTAGCGGGCGATGGTCTTGCCGAGCTGCTTGTCGTCGGCGGCTTCGACGAGCTCGTTCACCAGGGAAGCCGCAGTGGTGTAGCGGACGCGGAAGTCGGCCATGGCAGCCGCGGTGCCCAAGCCGATCAGCAGGTGGGACTTGCCGGTGCCAGAGTCCCCGATCAGGCACGGCGGGTAGCCCTTGGCGATCCAGTCGCAGGTGGCGAGGTTGTAGATGACGGCCGGATCGACATTGGGGTTGGCGGTGTAGTCGAACTCGCGCAGCGACTTCTCGCGCGGGAAGTGCGCAGCCGGGATGCGGCGTTCGGCCCTGCGGCGGCTGCGGTCGTCGCACTCGGCGAGCAGGAGCTCGGCGAGGAATCCGGCGTAGGAGAGCCCTTCGCGTTCGGCGCGGGCGATGGTGTCGGCGGCCTGCGCCCGCATGGTGGGCAGCCGCAGCATCCGTCAGGCGGTGTCGATCGCGGCGTCGGACGCCTGGGCGGTGAGCGCGTGATGGGCGGCAGTCATGACGAATCCTTCCGGCGCAGGTTCAGCAGTTCGTCCCACTGCTCCAGGCGGGACAGCGGGCGGGCATCCTCAGGCAGGGGCCGGGCCAGACGGCGTGGGGTGAAATGGTTGACCTGCGACAACTGGGGATCTGACAGTTCCGTCGGGTCCGCCGATGCCGGTGTGGCGGTGACGGTGGGCGCCCGGCCGGCTGCCTGGGCGGCCTTGCGGGCTTCCAGGGCGACCACGTCGTCGCTGCAGGTGCCCAGGTCGACGGCGGCCCTCAGGCCCGCCAGCACGTCCGCGTGCTGCTGATGGCGGTGCAGAAGCAGAGCTCTGACCAGGGCCTTCGTTCCATCGATCTCGCGGAGCTGCCGCTGGGCCATGGCCCTGAACGCCTCGTGCTCGGCGGTGAACGTGCCCTCCGCGCGGGCCTGGTGGAGTGCCTCGGAGCGATCCAGGGCGCCGGGCTTGCGCAGCAGCACCTCCAGATAGTGGTCCAGGACCAGGTGCTCCAGACCGCGGCCGGCGAGCCGGGCATGGCGGGCGATCTCGCGGCGGCCCGCGAAGACGACCAGCATGTCGCCGGTCAGGTGGACGGTGACCTTGTGGTCGATGAATCGGACCGGGACGGAGTAGGAGCACATCTTCACCGTGATCCGGCTGTAGCGGTCGACCCGCGGCTGAAAGGTCATCGCCGTCTCGAACGCATCCATCGGCAGCGGCAGCAGGCGCGGCGCCTCCCGCACGAAGTCCTGGCCGATGGTGCGGATCCGTGAGCCGATCCGCCGCTGAAGCTCCCGCTCCTCGAACGCCGTGATCTGCCCGTTGAGGTTCTCCAGCGTCTCCACTCGCGGGACGGGGGTGAGGTAATTGCGCCGGAAGCAGCCGATCTGGCCCTCCACTCCGCCCTTCTCATGGGCGCCGCGCAGTCCGGGCTCGCAGTAGAAGGGGTGAAGCCGAACCTCCGCGAGTTCGCGAATTCTGAGAGGTCCTCGTGGCGAACCCACGGGTCCAGGCTGGCAGGCGGCCTGTATGGGCACTCCGGTTCAGCTTGTGTCGAGATATTTGTTCGCCCTGGCTGGGACCACTGGCTAACGTCTCGACCGTGGACATCACAGATCCCAAGGACCTGGTCCGACGTGGGTACGACGCCGTCTCCTTGCGTTACGACGAGGCATACGGCGCCGAGACGAAGTACCAGTCACTGCTCGGTGACCTGTGCCAGCGGATCCCGGCCGGTGGGACGGTGCTGGACCTGGGCTGCGGCAGCGGGGTGCCGGTCGCACGCACTCTGGCCGCCGCCGGCTACCGGGTCACCGGCATAGACATCAGCGAGGTGCAGATCCGCCGGGCCCGCGAGCGGGTACCTGAGGCAGAGTTCATCCACTCTGATGCCACGGCTGTCTCCTTCGGCGCCGCGTCCTTCGACGCCATCGTCTCCTTCTTCGCCCTGATCCATATTCCACTGGCCGAGCAGCCGCCCCTGCTGCGGAAGATTGCTGGGTGGCTCCGCCCGGGAGGCTGTTTCGTGGCCACCACGGGACACGGCGAGTGGACCGGAATCGAGGAGAACTGGCTCGGGGGCGGCGCCCCGATGTGGTGGAGCCATGCGGATGCTGCCACCAACCGTGAGTGGATCGAACAGGCCGGCTTGACGGTCGAGCGGGAGGAGTTCGTCCCTGAGGGCGACGGCGGACATGCCCTGTTCTGGGCACGCCGCCCATAAAGTTCCAGCTCAGCAGGTACGCGACTCGTGTTCGGCAGCTGAGACGGCGACCGCGGTCGTATAGCGGAGGCTGGTCTTGGCGCCGACGGAGAAGACATGTGCGAGGTGGAGGTGATCCGCGCCCGGCGTTGTCGCCTGCGACCGCCAGGGTGGTCTTCTCGGAGACGCTGGAGGAGGAGCGGCCGCCGGCCCGTTCGATGAGTTCGTTCATCTGGTTGCGGCTGAGCTGTTCCAGCGACCCGGTCAACGCGCCGGTGACCACGACGATCATCCCGGTGAGCGGGCCGGCGGCCGCAGTGGAGGCCGCGGTCGCGCCCTCGGTGCCGGTGTCTGCGGCGGTCGGAGCGAACGTGGCGCCGGGCTCCGTCATGTTCACTCCGGCTGCGGCGAGTTTGTCGATGAGCGGGGCGAGTTCGGCCAGTTCGGCGACGATGGAGGGTGCCTTCTCGGCGCCGATGCCCTCGACCTCTTGCAGGGCGTCGGCGTCGGCGGCACGGATGTTGTCCATGGTCGCGAAGTGCCGGGCGATCCGCCGGGACATGGAGCGGCCCGTCCCGCGGACGCCGAGTGCGCACAGCACCCGCAACAGCGGCTGAGTCTTGGCCTGGGTCAGGGCGGCCAGCAGGTTGTCGCTGCTCGTTTCAGCCATCCGCTGCAGTGAGAGCAGTTGGTCGCGGGTGAGGGCGAACAGGTCGGCGAGATCGGTGACCAGGCCGGCTTCCACGAGTTGCACGACACGGGTGGTGCCGAGGCCGTCGATGTCGAGCTGGTCACGGCCGGCGGCGTAGGTGAGGGAGGCGACCAGGTGGCAGTTGCGGCCCTGCTCGCAGCGCCAGCGTTCCTCGGTGGTGTCGATGCCGGACCCGCATCGCGGGGGCACACCTACGGGAACACGATGGGCTGCTCGGCGCCGGTGCGCGGGTGGGCGACGGGGGCCTCGATGCGTGGGATGACGTCGCCGGCGCGGTGGACCATGACGTGGTCGCCCAGACGCAGATCGCGGCGGGTGATGTCGGCCGGGTCGTGCAGCGTGGCGTAGGTGAGGGTGGAGCCGTCGATCTCGACCGGTTCCAGGACGCCGCGCGGGGCGATGATTCCGGTGCGGCCCACGTTCCACTCCACTTCGAGCAGCCGGGTGATCTTCTCGGCGGCGGGCAGCTTGTAGGCGATCGCCCAGCACGGGGTCCGCGATCCCGATCCGGCGGCCTGCTGGTCGGCGTCTCGCCATAAGGCGGCCGCGGGGGCTCACCGCGTCAGAGTCGCTCAGGCGGCTTGGATGTGCTCATCGGTCGCCCGTGTGCGGGTGGAGGGGGCGTGGCAGTGGCTGACGCCAGTCGCCCAGCGTCGTGAGGAGAAACTGGCGGGCGAGAGGACGTATTGCGTCCCACACCGGATCTGTGACCAGGGCGTTGGCCCAGAGGGGGACGCGGCATACGGCCTCGGCCTCGGCGAGGCAACGGCCGATGGCCTGAAGATCCCGCAGATTCTCGGGTTCAACGGCTCCGCGCTCCGCGAGTCCCTCGGAGATGCGGCAGAGGAGTTCCACCTCTTCAACGACAGACTCTGTCTCCAGCTCCCGTTCACCCAGCCAGGCAAGCTGAGCCTGAGGGTCGGCTGCGAGGAGAGCCACAAAACGCAGCGTCCAAGTACGCAGGTGCGCGTCGCCGAGAAGATTCATGCGTGCAGGATCGCACCTAGCTCCCGCCAGACGTGATCGATGACCCGGAGGGGCGGCAATGGCAGGCGCGGCGCCCGCGGATGTTGAACCCCGAGTGCCGCTGCCTCAATCGGACAGCGCCGGACAGCGGTCCTCCCGAAGTGGCGCCCATCTGCTGTTCGTTCTCATGAACATAACCAAGGCGTTCACGAAGCGGGCGGGGCACGCGCGGGTGCCGTACGGGCACGGGGAGGGCGCACCCGCTCGGCCAGTGGTTCGCCGAACAGCGGCGCGCCTACTCAGCTGGGCAGATGACGGGCAAACGGGCCGGGCGGCTGGAGCAGCTCGGCATGGTCTGGTCGGTCGCCGACGAGCGGTTCGAGGAGAACCTGGAGGCCGCCCGCGCGTATTACGAGGTCCACTGGACCCTGCGCGCACCCAGGACGGCAACCGCCCTGGACCGACCGGTGGGACAGCGACTGTCCAACCTGCGCCGGCCCGGGGCCCTCAACGGCCACTCGACGTGGAAGGCCGCGCTGGAAGCGGTCGATGAGCACTGGAACCCGGACTGGACTCCGGACTGGCAGCGGCACTATGCCGCGCTGTGCGAGCTGGTCGGCGAGGAAGAGGGCCAAGCGGACGTCCTGCCCGGCGTCACGGTCCACCGCATGGACATCGGGAAGCGGCTCGCCAGGCAACGCCGGCACAACACGTGGCAGGGCCTGATGGCCAAGTAGCGCGAGCTGCCGGAGACAGTCGGCGTCGTGCCACACCCGCCGGAGCAGGAAGCACCCGCCGAAGTCCGAAAGGCGGGCTCTGGGGCCTTCGAGCGGGGTGTCGCGGCCCCCTGGACGCAGCACAATGCCCGCACGGGCCCTGTACGGCCCATCAGTCAATCCCCTCTCCCCCACTCTTTGGAGTGACCTGGACGTGAGTGAGCCGCGGCAGGTGGCACCAGGGCTCACTAGGGTTGCCTTGGTGCCGCCTCTTCGAGGGGGATCCGGTCGCCGCGGGATTCGCGTGCCGTGTCAGCCAGAACGTCGGCGTTCCGTGCCCGTTCCTTGTCGCGTGTTCACCGGATCCGTTCGACCTGCTTGTTCGATGTCCCGGTCGTACACTTGGAGTCGCTCCACCGACAACGTTGTCAGTGTTCCACTCGGCCCCGTCCGCCTGTTCGGCTGGCGGCCGGCGCACGGCGGCAAGAACGGAGGCGTTGAGCGAGTCCCGGCGAAGGTTTCCGGGGCGAGGATGCTTTTGTCACGGCGGTCGGCCTTTCACGCTGTCAGGGAGTATCGCGTTGCGCTGGTCCCGCGCAGGTTGCGAGGCATGGTGCTCCCGATCCTGACTGCAGCTATTGCCGAAGACCTCCCGCGCACGTCTTGCTGCCGGGCCGTACTGGCTCGGGAGATCTGCAGAAGTCTCCCGCCCGGTGCCCGCCGTCGCCACCCATCGAGCACACCTACGTGGGGACGATGCCATGAGGACTGTGAGCGCACTGATATCCGGCACCTCTCTCACGGGCCTGTGTCTGCCCGATCTGCTGGCCCGGCAGGCCGCTTTGCGTCCAGAGGCCACGGCGGTCACCTTCCGCGACGAACGGCTCAGCTACCGTGAACTCGACCGGCAGAGCCGCGACTTGGGTGACCGTCTTGCCCGGCTCGGCGTCGGCCCCGAGACATGTGTCGGTCTGTTCACCGAGCCGTCCCTGGAATTGATGATCGGGGTGTGGGGCATTCTGGGCGCGGGGGCCGCCTATCTGCCGCTGTCCCTGGACTACCCCGAGGACCGGCTGCGCTACATGATCGAGGATTCCGGGGCGCCCGTCATTGTGACGCAAGAACACCTGCGCGAGCGTCTGGCGGCCATGGCCCCCCGGGACGTCCTGGTGCTCACGTCGGACGAGGTGACGCCGGGCCTGGGTGAGCGCGCCTCCGCACTGGAGGGGCAGCCGGGCCATCTCGCGTATGTCATCTACACCTCGGGCAGCACGGGCCGGCCCAAGGGGGTGGGGATCGAGAACCGGGCCGTCGAGAGCCAGCTTCGCTGGCTCGCCTCCCGCGGCTATCTCGGACCGCAGGTCACCATCCTGCAGAAGACGCCCATGAGTTTCGACGCCGCCCAGTGGGAGATCCTCGCCCCGGCCGCCGGTGCCCATGTCGTCATGGGCACCCCGGGCATCCACCGGGACCCGCAGGCCATCGCCGAGGCCGTGCGCGCCCACGGTGTCACCCACCTGCAGTGCGTGCCGACGCTGCTCCAGGCCCTCCTGGACACCGAGGAGTTCGCCTCCTGCACCTCGCTGCGGCGTGTCTTCTCCGGCGGCGAGGCGCTCACCCACAAACTGGCCCGCGACTTCTTCCACGGGCTGCCGGGCGCGTGTCTGGTCAACCTCTACGGGCCGACCGAGACCACCATCAACGCCACCTTCCACGAGGTGGACCCCGCGGCCATCGACGGCGGCACGTCCTGCACGGTGCCCATCGGCGTACCGGTGACCGGCGTTACGGCGTATGTCCTGGACGAGAACCTGGCACCGGTCGACATCGCTGTGGCCGGCGAGCTGTATCTGGGCGGCGCGCAGCTGGCCCGTGGCTATCTGGGCCGCCCTGGGCAGACGCTGGAGCGCTTCGTCGCCTCGCCGTTCGAGCCGGGCGAGCGCCTGTACCGCACGGGGGATGTGTGCCTGTGGAACCCGGACGGCACCCTGCAGTTCGCGGGCCGCGCCGACAACCAGGTCAAGCTGCGCGGCTATCGCGTGGAGCTGGAGGAGGTGGCCTCGCGCATCGAGGAGCACACCTGGGTGCGCCGCGCCGCCGCGATCGTCACCGACGAGGTGCGCACCGGCCATCCGGCGCTGGTCGCGTGCGTCGAGCTGAACCCCCGTACGGCAGCCGTCATGGACCAGGGCTCGCACGGCGCCCACCACCAGTCCAAGGCGTCGAAACTCCAGGTCAAGGCACAGCTGTCCAACCCGGGCCTGCGCGAGCCGGCCCAACTGGCGGGCCGCCCGGCCATCGCCCTGCCCGGCCGTGCGGAGACCGCCGTGCAGCGCCGGGAGACCTTCGCCCGCAAGACGTACCGCTTCTACGACGGCGGCCCGGTCACCCGTGAGGACCTCCTCGCCGTGCTCGCACCGCGCCCGGTCCCGGAGTCCTCCCGGCCGCTGAGCGAGCTGAGCCCGGCCGAACTGGGCCGGATCCTGCGCTGGTTCGGCCAGTTCCACAGCGAGGAACGGCTGCTGCCGAAGTACTCCTACGCCTCACCGGGCGCCCTGTACGCCACCCAGCTGTACGTCGAGTCCGGTGGCGTCGCGGGTCTCGCGCCCGGCGTGTACTACTACCATCCGGTCGACCACAGCCTGGTCCGCGTCGGTGGCGGCACCGGCCGCTGCCCGGACGGCGGGCTGCTGGTGCACTTCCTCGGCAAGCGGCAAGCGATCGAACCCGTCTACCGGACCAACATCCAGGAAGTGCTGGAATTCGAGACCGGCCATATGCTCGGCGTGTTCGAACGGGTGCTGCCCGCCCACGGTCTGACCATCGCCCCGCTCGGCCACTTCCCGCCGGTCAAGGACGTCCTGGACGTCGCCGAGGAGGACCACTACCTCGGCACCTTCGAGATCACCGCGAACGACGGCCGGCCCCGCCAGGACCCCACCGAGCTGTATGTCCAGGCCCACCCGGGCCGCATCCAGGGCCTGCCCGGCGGTCAGTACCGCTACCGCGACGGGGCGCTGGAGCGCATCGGCGACGAGCTGATCGAGGCCCGGCACGTCATCGCCATCAACCAGGGCGTGTACGCCCGCGCGAGCTTCGCCATCAGCGCGGTCAGCCGGGCCGCCGAACCCTGGCTGGAGTACATCGCCCTCGGCACCCGACTGCACCACTTCCAGCGCACGCCGGGCTTCGGCTTCATGTCCTCGGGCTACTCCTCCAAGTCCGGGCACCCGCTGCCCGCCGCCCGCCGCCTCGACGACATCCTCGGCTCGGCCGGCATCCCCGCCGGCCCGTCGTACTTCTTCCTCGGCGGCCGCGTCAGCGACGAGCAGGTGGCCGGCGAGGACATGTACGAGGACGCGGTCCACACCCAGGGGCCCGCGGAGATGATCCGCGACGAACTGGCCCGCTCCCTGCCCGACTTCATGCTCCCGAACCGGGTCCTCGTCCTCGACGCACTGCCGCTGACGGCCAACGGCAAGGTCGACACCAAAGCCCTGGCCGCCTCCCCCGAGGTGACCGCCGCCCGGCAGCCCGGCGTGTGCGTGGCACCGGCCACACCGACCGAGCAATGGCTGGCCGAGGTCTGGGGCACGGCGCTGAAGTACGAGGACGTCTCCAGCGAGGACGACTTCTTCGCCTGCGGCGGCAACTCACTGATCGCCGTGGCCCTCGTCAACCGCATCAACAAGCACTTCGGCACCCGCCTCCCGCTCCAAGTCCTCTTCGAGACACCGAAGCTGCGCGACCTGGCCGCCCGCGTCGACGACAACGCGACCGCAGCGGCCTCCCGGATGATCCCGCTCGCCCGGGACGGCGGCTTCGCCCCGGTCTTCTGCTGGCCCGGCCTCGGCGGCTACCCGATGAACCTGCGCCTGCTGGGCCAGCAGGCCAACCTGGACCGCCCCTTCTACGGCATCCAGGCGCACGGCATCAACGCCGGAGAGATCCCGTACGACACCATCCGCGAGACGGCCGCCGCGGACCTCGCGGAGATCCGCCGCATCCAGCCCAGCGGCCCCTACACCCTGTGGGGCTACTCCTTCGGTGCCCGCATCGCCTTCGAGACGGCCTGGCAGCTGGAACAGGCCGGGGAGAAGGTCGAGCGCCTGTTCCTGATCTGCCCCGGCAACCCCAAGGTCCGCCAGGAGAACGGCAACACCCACGGCCGGGAGGCGTCCTACGACAACCCGGCGTACGTCACGATCCTCTTCTCCGTCTTCACCGGCACGATCCACGGCCCCGCCCTGGACGCCTGCCTGGAACGGACCCACGACGAGGACAGCTTCGTCACCTGCATCCACGATCAGCTGCCGTCCCTGGACGAGGACACGATCCGCCGCATCACCCGCATCGTCACCATCACCTACGAGTTCGACTACACCTTCCGCGAACTGACCGAACGCACGGTGCAGGCACCCATCACCCTCTTCAAGGCCCGAGGAGACGACTACTCCTTCATCGAGTCCCACACCGCATACTCGGCCACGCCGCCCACCGTCGTCCCACTGCAGGGCGACCACTACAGCATCCTGAAACCCCACGGCCTGCCGGAACTGCTCACCGCGACCCGAACCGCGATGGGCCACTGAACGGCGTTGTCAGGTTGTCCGTGTGCTGGATGCTGAGGGGTGTGCCCGGGCGTGGTGAGGCCGGTGACGGTGGTGTGTTCCGGCCGTGGTCGGCACGCAGGTGACTGGTTCCAGATGGCGAACCGGCCGGCACGTCCGACGCGACCGACGAGCCGTGCCGCCGGCACCGGCCCGACGCCGGGCGTGTTCATCAGCGTGCTGCCTGCGGAATCGACCAGTTCCTCCATGCGTACGGCATTCTCCGCCAGCCGCTCGTCCAGCGCCCGGATCTCCGTGACCAGGCCTCAGCCAGGTGCTTGCTGACCGTTTCGACGTCGCCGGCGGGGCGGGCGGTACGCAGCAGCGCGGCGGCCTGGTGCGCCGACGGCTGCGGCGGGGCACCGCCGGGCAGCAGATCACGCAACACCGCGTCCAACTGGTTGACGGTACGAACTCGAGCCTGCGCGAGGTTGACGCGTCGTTCGTCGAGCAGGGCCAGAGCCGTGGTGTGATCGTCCGTGTTCACCTCACGCCTGTCTCCGTCGATGTGGGCCGCGGCAGCCGCGGCGGCATCGATCCGGTCGTTCTTGCGGCCGCCACCACGGGTGAGTTGACGGACGCGGCTGGTCGCCGAGGCAGGTACATCCACGACGGTCTCGCCGCGGGCGACGAGCCACTGGGCCAGGTGCCGGCCGAGCCCATTGGCGTTCTCCACCACCCACTTGTGCTGCGGCCAGCGGCGACCCCAGGTCGGGAGACGCCGGTAATCCGCGAGGTCTGCTTCGATCCTCAGCGAACCGGCCTGCTGATTCGAGGCAGGGTCGACGGCGGTAGCGGTGCGAGCGGACTTGTGCGGGTCAACGCCGAGCGATATCACGAGTTCGCTCCTCACTGCCGGACGACGGGACGTCCACTGCCGACACGTCGACTTCGGGAACACCGCCGCCCGGACACGCCTCTGTCGAGACACCCGCGAAGCCACGACGGACCTCCGCCGCCCCTGGGAGAAACCGGCCAAGCCCGCACGGCTCACCCCGGCCCGCGTTCGCCGGGAGTTTCGGAACCTCCGCCCGCACCTGCACTGTCCGGCCCGTGCACCAAAACCCTCAACACCTGGAGCTCTCGGGGCGCCTGGCCCGGCAAGGTGCCACGCTGTCCGTCCGTGCGTCGGTCACTTGACGTTCTCAACGATCTCCAGCGGCACGCGCTCGAAGAAGGTGACCGATTCCTCACGCCACCGTGGCCGTCAGCCGACGGCCACCATGGAGGCCTGCTCCGCGTAGTGCAGCACGTCTGATTTCATCCTGACTGACACACCGCAGCGTTCACCGATTTCCCGGATGGTGCTGATGGTTTCCGGCGTACAGGACGGGTCGCCGAGCGCGGCCTCGACCACGGCAAGGTCCGTGCCATCGGCGGCTCTGTCCCGTGATCGTGTCGACGCCCGGCCGGGTCTGCGCCTCGACCATGCAGTTGCGCCTCCCGTGGCGGATGTCGAGGCCAGTCGGCTTGCCCGTGGCGGCTGTCAACCGTTCCCGCCTTAAATCGACTCAGGCACATGCAAGCGGCGTCAGTATGAGAACTGCCAGAAGGTGCTCGCGCTCGCTGACGAACTGGCGACGGGCACCATCGACACGGGGATGGCCGCTTCGGACGCGGCGCTCGGCCTGGCGGCGCTGCTCGGGCAGCGGCCATTCACACCGTCCGGTCTGCGCCGGACCGGAGACCCGGGCTAGCGGAAATCGGACACGACGTCGGACACGACGGGATCCGCCACCGGGGCCTCCGGCCGGCGGGTGGGGAGGGCGATACTTCTTTGTCCGGCGGGCCGCCCGGGACCAGTCCGGCGGCTCATCCTTGGTTGCCGAATTCCTGGTAGATGGACGCCAGGAAGGTGGACAGGTGGGTGAATTCGGTCTGGTCGTGCAAGAGCATCTCGTAGGCGAAACCGAGTGCCTCGGCACGTTCCTCGTCGGTCCTGTAGGTCTTGCCGCGGTCGAAGATGTATCGGCTGCGGAGTTCGAAACCGTCGGCCGTGGTACGAACGAGGTGGAGCATGACGCCGTTGTTGATGCTGAGCTTGCCGCACGCGTGGGCTCTGATCTCGGAGCCGGCGAAGCGGTTGGTGTCGAAGCCCAGTTCGGAGGGGTGGCGGAACTGGATGGTCAGCTCCGAGCGCATGGGGCCGATGTACTCGATGATGTCGTGGGTGTTGCCGATGTAGCGATCGATGTCGGCGACACCGGGCCGGGTGAGGATGTCCTGGTCGCGGGGGATGGCCTGCTGATGGTTGTAGGGGTACCACAGTGAGTAGCGCTCGGGCTCGACGGAGTGCCACCAGAACCACCAGGTGAACATCTCCGGTGTGCAGCCGGGGAAGCGGGTGAGACTGGTGACGTACGGGTGGCCGTCGTCGGTGATGCAGAAGCCGGTCTCGACCTTGTGGTAGCCGGCGTCCAGCAGGGTGTTGAGGTCCTCGGGCGAGCTGGTGATGGCAGCGCTGGAGGGCATGGCGCCCTGGATGGCGGGCATCACGTCGTCGTGGAGCCACAGGTCGCCGTTGAAGTACTTGGCGTACGGCTTGCCCTTGATGCGTTCGCTGTTGCGCCGGAACAGATCCTGGGTGGCGACTGGATAGTAGGTCACGGGAAGCATGGCAACGCCCTTCTTCTGTCAGTCGTTGACGTGACGAGCGGACTCGCCGCCGTCCGGAGCGGGGGCATCGGCTGTAGTGCCGGGTCGGCGGCGCAGCCGGGTGAGCAGCAGACGTCCCCCGGATTCGCCGATGACGATGCCCACCAGTCCGACGAGCGCAATCCACGGCGGGGCCGGGGTAGGCACGCCCATGAGCCAGCACAGGAATCCGGCGAGGATGCCGGCACCGAGGGAGAGCGCGTAGCGGACGACGGCGCGGCTCATGCGATCGCTTCGAGAATGCCGAAGCCGATCAGCATGCCGGCCAGCCCGGTCAGCGCGACCGGAGGCGGCGCCGGGGAAGGCACCCTGATCAGCGCGTACATGATTCCGAGGCCGATTCCGGCACCCAGTGCCCGGGCGTACGAGAGCACCCTTCACCTCCTGCGATCACGACGCCGCCCACCTGGCCACCCAGCGATGTGGACGGAGCGACCCGTCGCGAAGGCCTACTTTCCCTGAGCTTCTGTCCTTCGCATCGATAGTCTTCAATGGCCGGTGCAGACGCATGCCGGCACGGCCGACGGAGTGAAGGAGGACATCTCCTGCGAGGCCACGGCCCCGATCGGACGCCTACGCGCGGGCCGACTCCCAGCTCGTGGGTTCGGCGTCGAGTTCGATGTCGAGGGTCTCAAGGAGCCGGGCGGTCATCATGGAGTGGCCCGCGAGGAGGGCGACCGTGGCCATTCCCTGCTCGCCCAGTGCCTTGACGGCCTCATCGAATGCGGCGGTGGCCTTCGGGGGGCGTGCTACTCGTCGACGAACCACAGGACGGCCGCCTGCTCCACGGTCAGCTCGTCAATGCGGCCGGCTTCCAGCGCGGCGACTTCTCCGTCGGTGACGCCGACGGACTGGGCAATGCCGATGTGCTGCATCCGCTCGTGAGCGCTGTGGCTGGGTGCGCCCACCCGGAGGATGACCAGCTCGCGGAGCTTCGGGTCCAGGGGGGTCGTGGGAAGGCTGTGCCCAGGAACAGGTAGCCGTCGGCGATCTCGGCCGTCTGCACAGCAGTCCGCCGGTCAGTTTGCCGGGAACCGGTCGTACGCGGCGCGGTCCGCGTCCGGCATCGTGGCGAGGTCGGGGAGGTCGATGCATGCCATGGTGGTTCATGCCTTCCGTGATGGGGCGCAGCCGCTGTCGTGTGCGTGGAGGCGGGCGATGCCGACGGCTTTCACGATGGGCATGCGCAGGGGGTCGCCGTGGCCGGTGGGAATGACGTCGGCGTCGAGGACTTCCAGGGCAACCAGTGCCGCCAGCGCGTCCTGCAGCGGATGGGCGAAGAACCAGGGGCACAGTTGTGGTCCGTCGAAGAGCGAGGTCGGGTGCGCGGTGAGCAGGGCGTCTCCGGTGATCACTGCGTGGGAGTCCGGCAGGTGGAAGGCGGCGTGACCGGAGGTGTGGCCGTGATTGGGCACCGCGACCGGCCGTCCCGGAAGCGGTCCGGCGCCGTCCGGTGCCGGCCAGGCAGCCGTCGATCAGGGCGGGGCGGAGCTGGATGTGTCGTAGGCTCCGCCGGAGGGTGCGTTCGAGGTTGCCGTCGTCGGTGAAGGCGCTGAGCCGCTTGTCTGGAGTCACGACGGCCGCGTAACGCAGTTCCTCGCGGCCGGTCCAGCACTCGTGGGCCGATACGCCAACGCCACACCTGCTACTCGGGCCGTCCTGGACGCCGCGATCGATGCCCGCCACCGCTGAGCGTCGCCGTGGCCGCGCTGGGGCCGAGGACCAACGCGACGGCGCTGGAGGGGATCTAGACGGTGCAGCGCTCAGCCGTGCTCGGGCGGCGTGAGCAGGCGCCGGAAGTCGCCCTGCCCGCCGCTGCGGTGGGCGGCCAGCAGGCGCAGCGCGCGCGGGACATCGCCCTGCTCGAAGGCACACACGATGCCCTCGTGCTCATCGAGGATGGCCCGCGCCCGCTCGTGGTCGCCGACGGCGGCCGCCCGCCGGTAGGACAGGGCGCGGTGCGGTTCGAGGGCTTCCCACAGCTGTGTGACGAAGCGCAGCAGCCACTCGTTGTCGCACCGCTCGAGCAGGGCGAAGTGGAAGCGCCGGTTGGCGCCTATCACGGCCAGGGCGTCGGCCGCGTCGACGGCCGCGGCCTGTTCCACAAGGGCGGTGCGCATCGCCGCGACGTCCTGCTCGCGCAGCCGGGCCGCCGCGCACTGCTCGGCCTCGGCCTCGAGCAGCTCGCGGACCCGGAAGATGCCGCTGACGCTGTCGGGGCTGAGTTCGGTGACGGTGTAGCCGCGCTGGGGCACGTAGGTGACGATGCCCTCACCCGCGAGCGTCTTGAGTGCCTCGCGCACCGGGATGACGCTCAGCCCGAGCTGCTCGGCGGCTGCGCTCTGCCGGATCGGTGCGCCGGGCGCGAGGTCGCCGCGCACGATGGCCTCGCGCAGCTCGACCAGGGCCGCGGCCTCGGCGGTACGAGGGAGAGAGGTTCGTTTCAGTGCCACCCCGGCATCTTAGCGAGCCACTCCACAAAACTAGATGTTATATATTCTAATGGGAGTGGCTGAGGCGGCCCTCCTCGTCCGCTACTGCGCATCAATGGAGGTGAGAGCCGTGTCCATGTCCGCACCGACACCCGCAGCCGACCGACAGCCATCCGCCCCGAATGGGCCCACCGACCCGGACGGCCCGACCGGCCGCCTGGCCGAGTGGCTGGCCGCAACTACCCTGGACGACATCCCCGCGAGCGTTCGCGAACGGGGCGTCCACCTCATACTCGACGGACTGGGCTGCGCCCTGATCGGCGCTCAGCTGCCCTGGTCCCGCCGGGCCGTGGACGGCGTCCTGGCCATGGAAGGCACCGGCGATACGCCGGTGATCGGCTGGGGACGCACCACGAGCGGACCGGCCGCCGCGGTACTGAACGGCACGTTCATCCAGGGCTTCGAGCTCGACGACTACTACCCCCGGGCCCCGCTGCACAGCGCCTCGCTGGTGCTGCCCGCCCTGCTGTCGACCGTCGCGGCATACGACGGGGTGCGCGGGGCGGACTTCCTGCGCGCCAGCGTGCTCGGCTTCGAGACCGGGCCGCGCGTGGGGCTCGCCCTGCACGGCTCACAGATGCTCTCGCGCGGCTGGCACTCGGGGTCCGTCTTCGGCACGCACGCCGCGGCCGCCGCCTGCGGCGCGCTGCGCGGTCTGGACGCAGCCGGATTCGAGGACGCGCTCGGGCTGGCCGCCACCCAGTCCGCCGGGCTGATGGCCGCCCAGTACGAAGCGATGTCCAAGCGCATGCACCACGGCCTGGCCGCCCGCAACGGCTTCTACGCCGCCGGCCTCGCGCAGGCCGGCTACACCGGCATCAAGCGGGTCTTCGAGCGGCCGTACGGAGGCTTCCTGTCGACCTTCGGCGAGGGCCACGACCCGGATGCCGCACAGATCACCAAGGACCTGGGCGAGCAGTGGCACACCGAGGCCATCACGGTGAAGATCCATGCCGCGATGGGCGGCCTGCACCCGGCCATCGACGCCGCCCTGTCCCTGTCGGCCGACCACAACTTTGACGCGGACGACATCGCGTCCATCCGGATCCAGGTCCCCGACGCGATCTACCACCACGGCTGGTGGCAGCCCGAGCGCCCGCTGACCACCATCGGCGCCCAGATGAACATCGGCTACGCCGTCGCCGTGGCCCTGCTCGACGGCCAGGTGCGCCCCGCGCAGTTCCACGACGCGCGCATCGACGCCGACGACGTGTGGCAGCTCATCGAACGCACCGAGGTGCTCCTCGACAGCGCGCCCCAGGACCCCGCCTGGACCGAACCGGGCTACAACACCCGCGTCACCCTCACCCTGCACGGCGGCGAGCAGCTGACGCGCGCGCTCAACCAGCCGCACGGCGGACCGGACGACCCGCTCACCAACGCCGAGATCCGCGACAAGTACCGGGCACTGACCGCCCAGGTCACCGACACCGCACGCGCCGCCGAGATCGAAAAGGTGGTCCTCGACCTGGAGAGCCAGGACCGCCTCGACGACCTGATCGACCTACTCGCCGCTCCCGTCCGCGGCGCCCTCGACTAGGTCCAGGCCCTCACGCCCTGGCCCCCCTCACTCGCACGCGGAGGAAAGGCAACGCCATGCCCGCTACCCCAGGTGCCTGCCTGCGCACCTTGATCAATGAAGGCCAACTCACCGTGGCTCCCGGTGTGTTCGACGGCCTGGGCGCCTCGCTCGTCGCCCGCACCGGCTTCCGCGCCGCCTACCTGACCGGCGCGGGTGTCGCGGTCGCCGGATTCGGGCTGCCCGACATCGGCCTGCTGACCCAGACCGAGATGACCGAGCGCGCCCACCTCGTGGTGGACGCGCTCGGCGACGTACCGCTGATCGCCGACGCCGACACCGGCTACGGCGCCCCGATGAACGTGGTGCGCACCGTACGCGCCTATGAACGCGCCGGCGTCGCCGCCATCCAGCTGGAGGACCAGGCGTTTCCCAAGAAGTGTGGCCACCTGCCCGACAAGGAACTCATCTCCGCCGAACCCTTCCTGGACAAGCTGGACGCCGCCTTGCAGGCGCGCTCGGACGCGTTGATCGTCGCCCGCACCGATGCCCGTGGCCCCCTCGGGATCGACGCGGCCATCGAGCGCGCCCACCGCTACGCCGCCGCCGGCGCTGACGTGATCTTCGTCGAGGCCCCCGAGTCCGTCGAGGAGATCGAGAAGATCGCCGCATCTGTCGAGGCGCCCCTGCTGATCAACATGGTGCAGGGCGGTCTCACCCCCGACACCGCGCCGGACCGGCTCGCAGCTCTCGGCTACCGCATCGCCATTCACCCCGGCGCACTGCTCGCGCCCTACGTGCTGCACGGCCTGGAGGCCCTGACCCGCCTGGGCGGCACCATGCCCGAGGCCACCCCCGACCCGCAGGGCCTGTTCGAACTCGTCGGCCTGCGCGAGTGGTCCGCGATCGGTGAGCGCTACCGCGACCACACCAAGGAGGTCTCCTGATGGCCATGACCATGATCGAGAAGATCCTCGCTCGCAAGGCCGGCGTCGATCAGGTCCGCCCGGGGCAGACCGTGGTGTGCGACGTCGACATGACCGTCATGATCGACCTGCAGTTCGCCACCAGCTGGGTCCAGCCCCTGAAGATCAACGACCCGGACAAGGTCGCGGTCATCATGGACCACGCGGTGCCCGCCCCCAGCGTCCACGACGCGATCGGCGGCACCCACGCCCGCGCCTTCGCCCGCGACTTCCACATCGACAAGTTCTACGACGTCGGCCGGCACGGCATCTGCCACCAGGTCATCGCCGAGAACGGACTCGCCCGACCGGGCGAGATCCTCGCCTGTACCGACTCCCACACCTGTGCCGGCGGCGCGTACAACACTGCGGCGCGGGGCCTGGGACCGGCCGAGGTGTACTCCATCATGTGCACCGGCAAGACCTGGTTCCAGGCCGCCCCGACCATCCACTACGAGTTCACCGGCACCAAGCCGGCCGCCGTCTCGGGCAAGGACATCTTCCTGTACATCGCCGGACAGTACGGGGATGCCACCAACCACAACCTCGAGTACGGCGGGCCGGGCCTGGCCTCCATCCCGATGAACGACCGGCGCACCATCGCCACCCAGGGCGCCGAGATATCCGCCGACTTCTCCACCTTCCCCATCGACGACCTCGCCCGCGACTTCCTCGCCGAACACGGTGCGCCCCCCGGCTCCTACGAGGCCGCCGACGCCGACCCCGACGCCACCTACACGGCCGTACGCACCATCGACCTGTCCGCGCTCGAGCCCCACGTCGCCCGGCCCGGCACCGTCAGCAACAACTCCCTGCCGATCTCGGCGATCGAGAAGCGCCCGGTCAACCAGTGCTTCATCGGCTCCTGCGCCAACGGTCAGCTCGAAGACCTGCGCATCGCCGCCGAGATCGTCCGCGGCCGCCAAATCGCCTCCAGCGTCCGCCTGTTGATCACCCCGGCCTCGCAGCAGGTCTACCGGGACGCGATGCGCGCCGGATACCTGCAAGACCTCGCCGACGCCGGAGCCGTGGTCACCAACTCCACCTGCGGGGCCTGCTTCGGCTACCACATGGGCCTGCTCGCCCCCGGCGAGGTCTGCCTGACCTCCTCCACCCGCAACTTCACCGGCCGCATGGGCAGCCCCGACGCGGAGATCTACATGGCCTCCCCGGCCACCGTCGCCGCCTCCGCCCTCACCGGCCACGTCACCGACCCGCGAGGGGCCCAGAACTGATGGACACCCAACTCACCGGCAGGGTCTGGGCGGTCGGCGACTCCGTCACCACCGACGCCATGTACCCCGCCTTCGCCATGAAACTACCCGTACCCGAAGCCGCGAAGCACATCTTCTACGAACTGCGCCCCGGCTGGACCGACCAGGTCTCCCCCGGCGACATCGTCGTCGCGGGCCGCAACTTCGGCCTCGGCTCCTCCCGCCCCGTCGCCGCCCTCTTCCGGGAACTGGGCATAGCCGCGCTGGTGGCCGAGGAGTTCAACTCGCTGTTCCTGCGCAACTGCATCAACCACGGCCTGCCCGCCCTCACCGTCCCCGGCGTCACGGACGTCTTCAGCGACGGCGCCACCATGCGCCTGGACTTCGCCGAGGGCTGGGTCGAGAACACAGCCTCGGACCGCCGCCTGGACGGCGGTGCCCTGCCGCCCATGGTCCTGGACATCCTCGAAGCCGGCGGCATCCTGCCCAAGCTCGCCCGCGAGGGCTACGTCCCCATCCCCGCCTAGAAGGCGGTCCCTTCAGCCGGTGGTGGCGGCTTGGCAAGACGGTGGAGCCCCCGCCACCTCCCTCCACTCCGCTACCACGAGCCCGGAGAACACCTCATGCGCATCGCGGCCGCGACCGTCCTGCTCACCGGCGCCACCGGCGGCATCGGCCGCACCCTGGCCCACCGGCTGTCCCAAGCCGACGCCCAGCTCGTGCTCTCCGGCCCCGACCCGCAGGAACTGGAGGAGCTGTCCGCACCCTGCGGCGCCGGTGCGGTCGTCGCTGATCTCACCGATGCCAAGGACGTGGCACGGCTGACTGAGGCGGCGGGCGCCTGCGATGTCATCGTCTCCAACGCGGGCCTGCCCGCCTTCGGGGACGTGAACCTGCGGGCCGGGATGCTGCCGGCCCGGCTCGCCGCACCGCGTCTCGTGGCCAAGAGCCGCGGGCACCTGGTGTTTTCATCGGCTCCCTCTCGGGCAAGATCACCCACCGCTCGGGCGCCGTGTACAACGCGACCAAGTTCGGCCTGCGCGGCTTCGCCCTCGGCTTCCGCCAGGACCTGCACGGCACCGGCGTCGGCGTGTCCCTGCTCGCACCCACCGCGGTGCGCGACGCGGGCAAGTTCGCCACCACCCACGTCACCGCGCCCACCGTGCTGCCCAAGGTCACCCCCGACCTGGTCGCTTCGGCCGTCATCCGCGCCATCGAGCGCAACACCGCGGAAGTCACGGTGGCGCCCCGCCCGCACCCGGGTACTCATGGCGCTCGGTGCCCAGTTCCCCACACTCTCCGAGCGCGTGCAGCGCCGCCTCGGCGCCCATCGGGCTCTCCAACAAGTCGGCGACGCCCACCACGATCGCTGACCCGCCCCCTTCACACAGTTCAGGAACCCCCATGTACGATCGCATCGCCCCCGGCGTCACCCGCATCACCACCAGCAAACGCGACAACGCCTTCCTCATCGACGGAGACGACGGCTTCACCCTCGTCGACGTCGGCTGGGCCAAGGCCCCCGGTGTACTGCTCAACACCGTTGCCTCACTGGGCCGCAAGCCTTCCGACATCCGCCGCATCGTGCTCACCCACGCCCACCCCGACCACGTCCAGGGCGCTGCCGCACTGCGCCGCGAAACCGGCGCGCGCATCCTCATCCACGCGGCCGACCGCCCCTGGCTGCAAGCCGGACGCGTCCCCGCCGAGGGCCGATGCGGCGCGCTGGGCCGATTCATCGACCGGCTGCCCGCTCTGCACTGGACGCCGTTCGACGCGGACGCCACCCTCGCCGACGGCGACCTGGTCGAGAACTCCGGCGGACTGCGCGTCATCCACACCCCTGGACACTCGCCCGGACACATCGTGCTCCTCCACGAGCCCAGCCGCGCCCTGCTGGTCGGCGACGCGATGTTCAACCGCGGCAAACTGGCCCTTGGCCCCGCCGCCCTGGCCGCTGACCCAGCCCTGCGCCCGGCCAGCCTCCAGCGCCTGCCACAGGACCTCACCACCGTCGGCTTCGCCCACGGCGCTCCACTGGACGCTGTTGGCATCCCGGCCTTCCAGGAGTTCCTCACACGCCTGCCGCAACACACCTGACGTGTTCGCCCAAGGGCAGGTGTCTCACCGAGTCGGGCTCAACGGGAATCGGCCTCGCCCTTGAGACGAGAACCGCTCGGCCCCGGTGAAACGGATCAAGGAACAGGCAAAAAACGGGCGCCGAGGAAGGCAACTGCCGCTGAGATCCCGCAGCCACAGTGCCGACGGAGGCGGTATTCCGTCCCGCCGCCATCGCCATACCCGCCGCGGCCCGAAGATCCCGCCTTTGTCGGTGACGGATGCCCAACGGGCTGTGCTTGAGGGACGGGTGCGTCGCCGGTCGACGGCTCAGGCTCTGGCCTTGAGGTCCCGGATCGTTCTGGAGTGTGCCGACGGGCACTCGATCATGGAGGTGTCACGGAGGCTGAAGGTCGCTCCGGACACGGTCCGCACCTGGCGAAGGCGCT
Source organism: Streptomyces sp. HUAS MG56 (assembly GCF_058673395.1). Lineage (NCBI taxonomy): Bacteria > Bacillati > Actinomycetota > Actinomycetes > Kitasatosporales > Streptomycetaceae > Streptomyces > Streptomyces sp. HUAS MG56. The sequence continues at coordinate 821,243 of NZ_CM178722.1, forward strand.
TCCTCGACCGCGGTCTGGACGGCTTGTCCGACGAGCCCAGGCCGGGTGTCCCGAGGAAGATCACCGACGCTGATGTGGAGCGGGTCGTCGGCAAGACGCTGGAGGAGAAGCCGGCGAACGCCACGCACTGGTCGACCCGGTCGATGGCGGCGGAGACCGGGATGTCCCAGTCGGCCGTCTCACGGATCTGGCGTGCCTTCGCCCTGGCCCCGCACCGTTTCGAGACGTTCAAGCTGTCCACGGACCCGCTGTTCATCGACAAGGTCCGCGATGTGGTCGGCCTCTATCTCGACCCGCCGGAGAAGGCCCTGGTGCTGTGCGTGGACGAGAAGTCACAGATCCAGGCCCTGGGCCGGTCCCGGCCTGTCCTGCCGATGTTGCCCGGCGTCCCCGAACGCCGCAGCCATGACTACGTCCGCGCAGACACCACCACCCTGTCCACCGCCCTGGCGGTCGCCACCGGCAAGGTGATCGGTTCCCTGCACCGGCGCCACCGGGCCGTGGAGTTCAAGAAGTTCCTGGCCAAGCTCTACAAGGAAGTGCCGACCGGGCTCGATGTCCACCTCATCCTCGACAACTACGTCACCCACAAGACACCCGCCATCAAGAAGCGGCTGCTGGCACACCCGCGGTTCCACCTCCACCTCACACCGACGAGTTCGTCCTGGCCCAACCTGGTCGAGCGGTGGTTCGCCGAGCTGGCGCAGAAGAAGCTCAAGCGCGGTGTCCACCGCTCCGTCCAAGCCCTCGAACGAGACATCCGAACCTGGCTCACCGACTGGAACGAGGACCCCAGGCCCTTCGCCTGGACCAAGACCACCGACGAGATCCTCGACAAAGTAGCCGCGTATTGCCGACGAATCTCTGACTCAGGTCACCAGGGGCCTGGGGCTCCGGTGGCGGCGTTCGCTGACCGGTTTCCTTACACCCAGCCGATAAGCCGTTGGGAGGCCGCTACGCCGCCGGGTACAGGGCGCGGAGGGGCCACAGGGCCGTGCTGCCGACCAGGCTCTCGTACATGTTCGCGCCACTACGCAGATTCACTGACCGACGCCGTCCGTCCGCCGCGGGCGCGATCACGCGTGATGAGAGATCCTCCCGGTGTAGACACCGATGGACCAGTACCCTGCGCTGGGAGTCCTGAAGTTGTAGACCGGCTCGATCACTCCGGGCGCGAGAGGCCAGTTGAGCTGGATCGAGCTGTACGGCCCGGTGTAGCCGGTGTCCCTGATGAGCCTGTCGGCGTCGGCGGTGTCCAACTGCACGGACGGGACGGGAATCGCCCGGGCGCCGACGAGGTGATGCGTAACCAACTCGACCACGAAAGAGGGGTCCCAGGGCTTCTCGTTCTGGAGGAACACAGTTCCCTCCTCGACACTGAAAGCGAACCGCCAGACACCGAAGTCCTCGACGCTCTGCGACGGACCCTCGGGAGACGATCCGTTGGCGAAGAGGAAACGGGCGTTCGGGAACTCCTCATGGACCCGCTCGTCGGCCTGACCGAGCAGACGGACGAACTACTTGGCCGGCACACCGCCCGCGACCGCCCCGGCCGGGGACGTAGTCACCACCCCCAACGCCAGGACTGCCCCCAGCAATCCCAACACCCGAATCCACCGCGACACACTGCGAACAACACCCACATCCCACCCCTTTTCTTCTCGCCCAACACTGTCTGAATCGAGCACAGACCACCAGACGGCAACAGCCCCAGAGACCCAAGGGCACAACAAGACGTGACCACGGCAGCAAGGCGCCGAGGACCAGGACGGGCGCCTACCACCACTCACAGCAGGACGGCGGCGCGGCCACAGCCACCGGCCGGTGCCGGCGCCGGAGCAATGCTCATGACCTGTGGATCGGCCTCGGGCTGGGACGCGAAGGGCGTACCTTCCCGAGAGATCGACTTCTGGTCATCGAGTAGGCCGACGTTGCGCCGTCGGTCGGGAAGGCACGGCCGTGCTGAGCGTAGTGAATGCCGATGGAACGACCGAGACCGGCTCCCTGATCGACGACATCGTCCGCGAGGGCGCGGGGCGGATGCTGGCCGCCGCCCTGGAGGCCGAAGTCAACTCCTGCATAGCCGAGTTGGCCGACCACCGAGACGAGAGCGGGCGCCGCCTGGTGGTCCGCAACGGCTGCCACCAGCCCAGGAAGGTCACCACCGCGGCCGGGACGGTCGAGGTGAAGGCGCCGCGGGTGAACGACAAGCGGGTCGACGAGACGACCGGCGAGCGCAAGCGGTTCTCCTCGGCGATTCTGCCGCCCTGGTGCCGCAAGTCGCCCAAGATCAGCGAAGTGCTGCCCCTGCTCTATCTCCATGGCCTGTCCTCCGGCGATTTCGTGCCCGCCCTCAAGCAGTTCCTCGGCTCCACGGCCGGCCTGTCGGCAGCGACGGACACCCGCCTCACCCAGCAGTGGCAGGCCGACCACCGGGTATTCGGCGAACGTGATCTGTCCAGCAGCGACTACGTATACGTGTGGGCCGACGGCATCCACCTGCGCATACGCCTGCGGGAGGCGAAGTCGTGCGTGCTCGTGCTGATGGGCGTGCGCGCGGACGGCACCAAAGAGCTGATCGCCATGAACGACGGCTACCGCGAATCCGCCGACTCGTGGGCGGATCTCCGCCATCAGAGGTGCTGGGTTCACAAGATCGCCAATGTCGCGAACGCCCTGCCGACGTCCGCCCAGCCCGGGGCGAAGAAGGCCCTGCAGGAGATCTATAACGCCGAGGACCGTGATCACGCGTTCAAGTCCGTGGCCGCGTTCGCCAAGACCTGCGGAGCGAAGTTCCCCAAGGCCGTCAAGAAGATCACCGACGACGTGGACGAGCTGCTGGCGTTCTACGACTTCCCCGCCGAGCACTGGATCCACCTGCGCACGACGAACCCGATTGAGTCGACGTTTGCCACCGTCCGGCTGCGGACCAAGGTCACCCGAGGTGCCGGCAGCGCGCCCGCCGCCCTGGCCATGGTCTTCAAGCTCGTCGAGTCCGCCCAACAGCGGTGGCGAGCCGTGAACGCACCGCACCTCGTCGCCCTCGTCCGCGCCGGGGCCCGTTTCGAACGCGGCCAGCTCGTTGAACGGCCGCAGCCGACCGCGGCGTGAATAGGGTGGCGGACCTGCCTCGAAGTTCGAGATCATCCGGTCATGTTGGATGGCACGGCAGGACAGGACCTTCCGGTCGGCTTCGGGTTCCGGCCGTATCGCGGCGACGAAGACCACAGCGCCATGGCCGCGGTGCGGCTGGGGTGTGCTGAACGGGACCGGGTCGATGCCCACTCGGTTGTGGAAGGGCTCCCCGCAGCGGCCGAGATCGCCGAAGCCTCTGCCACACTGGAGGAGCCGTCCAAGAATCAGATCCTGGTAGTGCGCAACGGAAGCGTCGTCGGCTACTCGACGATCCGGTGGTGGCAAGAGCGGGACGATACGTGGCTATACCTGCACCGCGGCTACCTCTTGCCCGAGCATCGCCACCAGGGCATCGGCTCAGCCATGCTGAGCTGGGCCGAAGAGCGGATCCGCCAGCTCGTCAAACAGCACGGAACGGCGCGGACGGCAGTGATCGGCGCGAACGCCATGGCCTCCGAGCAGGACGCCACGGCACTTCTGCGCGCAGCCGGCTACCGACGTGTCTTCAGTCTGGTCGAGCTGGAGCTGGGCGATCTGCAGCAGTTGCCCGAGCCGGGCAGCGAACTGCCAGCCGGGATACGGACAGGGCCGATCGGGACAAGCCACTACCGTGCAGCCTGGAGGACGGTCGTTGATTCGTATGCGGACACCGGTTTCACGCAGAAATGGCCTTTCCAGGACTTCGTCGACACCGCCGACCCGGCATGCTGGCGGGCTGCATGGAACGGGCACGACATGGTCGGCGTCGCCCTCTGCTCCATCCGCCGTCACGACCGCACCGTCGGCGAGGTCGAAGAGCTGAGTATCCGGACGGACCAGCGACGCCTCGGAATCGGCCGGGCCCTGCTGCTGGACGGGCTGCGAAGCCTTCGCGAGCAGGGTGCAACGACCGCCCGGCTCTTCACGGGCACGGCAAACCCGCACCGGTCCTACGATCTTTACGAGAGCGTGGGGTTCCGGCGGCAGAACGAGTACGTCCGTTACCGCAAGCCGCTTGCTTGACCGACCGGTCATTGGGCTGTCCGGCCAGTCCACAGGATTTGATGCGATGAAGGGGCGGGGCCTCCGCCCTCGGGGGGCCGGGTACATACCCGGTGTTCACGTTCGTCATGGCTAAGGAGGCCCCTGATGAGCGAGTACGACGGACACCAGTATGTCGGCATCGACCTGCATCGCCGGCGCTCCGTGATCGTGCGTCAGACCGTGGACGGCACGCAGCTGAGCGCAGTGCGTATCGCAAACGACCCGGTCGCGCTGGGCCTGCAGATCGAGCAGGCCGGCAGTCGCCCGGACGTGGTCGTGGAAGCTACCTATGGCTGGTACTGGGCAGTTGACGTGCTTCAGGCTGCCGGGGCCGAGGTCCACCTGGCCCACCCGCTGGGCGTGAAGGGCTTCGCCTACCGGCGCGTCAAGAACGACATCAAGGACGCCTCGGACCTTGCCGACCTGCTGCGCATGGGGCGTCTTCCGGAGTCCTGGATCGCCCCGCCCGACCTGCGGGAGTTGCGTGAACTGGTCCGCTACCGGGCCAAACTGGTGGCCCTGCGCAGTGGGCTGAAGGCCCAGGTCCACGCGGTGCTTGCGAAGGCCGGGGTCCTCATCGCCGTCTCCGACTTGTTCGGCACCGACGGCCGCCGCCAGTTGGGGCAGACCACGCTGTCCGGTGCCTACACCCAGCGCGTGGTCTCCCTGCTGAAGCTGATCGACATCCTCGACGCCGAGGAAGCCGTCTTCAACACCCGGATCGCCGAGCGGCTTCGCGGCCATGCCGGCTGTGGGGCCATCCGGGGGCTGCCCGGCATCGGACCGGTCCTGGCCGCAGTACTGGTCGCCGAAATCGGCGACGTGCACCGGTTCCCCTCCGCCGACCGGTTGTGCTCCTGGGCCGGACTGACCCCGCGCCACTACGAATCCGACACCGTCGTGCGCCGCGGGCACGTCACCAAGCAGGGCAGCAAGCTCGTGCGCTGGGCCGTCGTGGAGGCCATCCAACGCGCCACCACACCCAAGATCGCCGAAGACCGGGCACGGATCGAGGCCCGCCGCGGCAGGAACATCGCGAAGGTCGCCGCGGCCCGAAAACTGCTTACGCTGGTCTACTACGGGCTGCGCGACGGACACATCCGCGCCCTGGCCCGCCAGACGGCGTGAGCAGCTCGGTGGCGGCAGGCGCGCGGCCGGGCAATTGTCTGGCCCCCTCAACGGCGCGGCCGTGGATTTGATTGGCCCCGCCTGCCCCACGTCGTATCGCTCCATGCGGCCCAGCGCCGCGAAGGAATGACCGGCAGCCGAGTACGGCCCTGCCCTCCCGCATCGCGGACTGGAGAACAGCGACACCCACAACCGCATGCTCACACCTACCTCGGGACCACACCCCGGCCACGAGTCGGTCGGCCCTGCCCGATACCGCCAACAACCAGCAAAAACACCACCGTTGACAGAACCCGCCCCTTCAGGAATGACAATTCCTCGCCGCGCCGCTGTCGAAGGAGGCACACGCCGGCCTCACGACGGCGTACCTCAGAGCACTGCGTCAAGCGGATTCGGCTCTCTACGACCGGTACCTCGAAGAGGATGAGGAGATGCGACGGCTGTCCGCCGCCGACAGCGCACAAGCTGCAGAAGACAGGCCTGTCGGCGGCACTCGCCCGGGCCCTTGATGAAAGCCAGCAAGAGGCCTGGGCTGAGGGCGCGATCACAGGAAGTCTCCGCTGCCGGGTTCGCCAACTCGATGTGCTCAAGGCTGTCAGCCTCGGGGGGCGATGTAGCGGTGACCCGAGTTGTTCAAGCCCGAGACGGTCCCCTTATGAGGGTGGCGCGCGGGCGGCCAGAATTCCTTTGCTCGAAGGGGTTCCGGCCAGGACCCTGGTCCACATGTTGAACGATGACGTGCACCGACTGCGGAAGAACTACCCACAGCCTCTGCCCGTCGATGAGTCGCACTTCCTGCGCCTCGGGAACGCGCTCGGCCTGGACCAGGAGCACCCAGGCGTACTCGGTGACGAGATCATCGCCGACCTGGACATCCAAGTCCGCGGCATCGGCTGGCGGGGGGGCGTACCCGGACCTCGACCGGCAGACCCGGATCCTGCTCTCGGACTATCTGGTCGCCTGTGCCCGGGCCGTCGCTGACAACCTGATCGAGGCACAGGTCGAGCGTCTTGAACTCGACCACGCCGTGGATGACTTCCGCAAGTGGATCGAGCGCGGCATCCGGCCCGGCCGATCGCGCTCCAGTTGGCCACTGAATGCTTGAGTTGGCCAGTGCTGCGCTCAGGGAAGTCGCCAGGTGTCGGCTGGCTCTGTGACTCCCTCGTGTGACCGACGGGGAGCTGGGTGGGTGAAGAGAGCTGCCGATGGCTGGGATCAAGTGGCGCAAAGGTGATCTATCTCGGGAGGGTGGTGGGCGGAATACTCTATTTGTCCAGCGAAGGCTGCAGGCAAGTGGAAGGCCCGTATGTCTGACCAGGCCAGTCAGCCGCCCCGCGCCATCGAGTTGACCGTGCCCACGACCGCGCCGGACACCCCTCTGAGGCTGGAGCTGCGTTCCGCATCTGCAAGGAGTTCACGATGAGCGACACCGACCTGTTTGTGCCGATCAACGTCCACGCGCTGCCCGTCAACCGGGCGAACATCTCGAACACACGGAGCTTCGAGGAGTCCGATGCGGGTGTGCACGTGCAGTGGCAGCTCCCCGAGGCCCTCACTGACGGGTACGAGGACCCCGCCAGCGGACAGACCCGCTTCCCCCTGGTGCCCAACCGCTGGCTGGTGACTCGCTACCACGGCCCGGCCAACGCACGCCAGGCCGTCGGCTGGATTGTCCACAGTGACTTCCTGGACAACGACGGTCCGCACGGAGCGCGCGGCACCGCCCGGAGTATCGCGTTGTACGACAGCAGGACCGGGGCCGCCGCAACAGGGAGGAGGCTCGACCAGAGGGTCGGCTCCTGGGTCGAACTCGAACCCGAGGCCCCCGAGGGCGCACTGTTCCTCACTGCGGTCGGCCCCGGCCTGCCGACGTTCGCCGCCTACCAGCCCTACAACCAGGACGTCTTTTCCATCCACGACTCCCTGGTGTACCGCAACGGGGAACCCGCTCTCGCCGACGGCACCCTCAGCTACCTGGTCGCCGGCTGGTACAGCGACGACGGCGTCGACACCCTGTCGAAGTCCGCCGGTGTCGGCGCCTTGCTGCCTCCAGACCCGGCTGAAGTGCCCCCCGAGCCGGCCCGGCTCGCCGGCATCCTCGACGCTCTCGGCTGGCAGCCGTCCGGCTCCTCGCAGACTCCACGCACCCTGTACAGCGGCTCCGCCCTCGGTGTGACCTGGCAGCACGCCGCAGAAAGCCGTTCGTAAAGCTGCTTCCGGACCGCCTGCGCGTCGGCCGGGTCGGTCGCAGTGAAGGGCCATAGCAGCAGGAGTCCACTACCGCCCGGTGACGGCTCCGCCGGGCGGTAGAAGCGCCTCCGTCCGTATCCAAGGAGATGCGCGCAACCACCCCACCGGCATCGCGATCCCACAGAGCGCAGCGCCGGTCAACTGAAGCACTCACTGGCTAACTGGGGGTCTGGCCGCGTTTTCATGAAGCCTACGGCTGTATGAGCATGCGGCGGCGGCGAGGCTCTTCAGAAAGGTGCCAGCAGTCGATCTCGCTGCTGGCAGTTGCGCCCGAGCAAGAGGTGCCACGCAGTGCCCGAGGGGCGCTGCGTGGCACACCAGGTTGCTCCGCGGGTCAGCCGGGCAGGTCGCCGGTGTAGCGGTAGATCGCGCCGGCGGCGTTGACTCCCCAGACGGTGCCGTCGGCACCTACGCCGATGTCGGACAGCGACCCGGGGATGTTGATCCACGGGTTGGCTGGGCTGGTGTCGCAGTAGCTGTAGTGGTAGACAGCGTCGCCGGGATCGCAGCCCCACACGGCGGTGCGTGAGCCGACGTCGATCGCCTTGAGCGAGCCGTTGAGGCCCTTCCAGTTGTTGGTGTCCTGGTCGCCGGTGTAGCGGTAGATCTGGTTCGCTGCGTTGCATCCCCAGACGGTGCCGTCGGCGCCCGCGCCGATGTCGGACAGTGTCCCGGGGATGTTGATCCAGGGGTTGGCGGGGTTGGTGTCGCTGTTGCTGTAGCGGTAGACCGCACCGGCGGGGTCGACGCCCCAGACGTTGGTCCGGGATCCCACCGTGATCCGCACCAGCGAGCCGTTGATCTGCTTCCAGTTGTTGGTGTCCTGGTCGCCGGTGTAGCGGAAGACCTGGTGGGCTGCGTTGCATCCCCAGACGGTGCCGTCGGCGCCCGCGCCGATGTCGGACAGTGTCCCGGGGATGTTGATCCAGGGGTTGGCGTCGTTGTTGGTGTAGCGGTAGATCGCACCGGCGGCGTTGACGCCCCATACGTTGGTCCGGGATCCCACCGCGATCCGCGTTAATGACCCGTCGATGTGCTTCCAGTCGGACATGCTGGCGACCCCTCTCCGGTCGGATGTGGTTCGCCTGCACGCTGCCCAAGCGGAACGATTCATCACCAAAACAGATTTAAGGGGTGATCATAGTAATTGACCTAATATAGTGGTTTGCCGGGGAGCCAGCCGCTCCCGCGCTGGCCTCACCCTGCTCGGCCCAACCACCGAGATGACGCGATCCTGGTCAACCGTGCGGCTGCTTGACAGGAAAACGACCGGACCATCGTCTGCCCCTCTCCCAAAGCCCCGGCCAACAGGGCGATATCGGGGCCCCGTTTGAGTGCCAGAGCGGGCAACTCGGTTGCGGCCCTGTTTCCGTGGAGGTCGCGCCCGCGCGATGCAGCCTGACAGGGCCTCGGTCGCAACCATCACGGAAGCAGGGACCAGCACCAATAACGCGAACGTCCACAGCCGGTGCGGGTTCGGGTGCGGTGGTGCGCGACGGGCCGGTAGCGGCGGGAGGGTGGCAGGCGGAGCGGGCAGTGCCGCGGCGGACCGGGCACGGTCAGGGCCTGAAGCAGTGGCAGGCGCGGTTGTTCGCCGAAGGCCTGGAGCGGGCCGTCTTCATGTGGACAGGTTCGGGCATCTGGCTGTCGCGCGCACCGACGGCCGGGTGCGAGAGGGGTTCGATCCGGGGCGGTGGCCGGCCAACCGGCGTGCCGATGCCGCGTCAGTGTCTCTCGAACAGGCGGAGCAGCTACGGGAGCTGGATGCGCGGGATGCGACACCGGAACTTCCACTTCGCGCCCGCGATCCACTGAGCCCCGGGCCGCAGGCCGGCTTCCGGCAGCCTCACTCTTGAAGGCGCAGCTGATACCTGGTTGTGTCCGGTCGCATCCGAGTGTCCGCGAACACGCAGTGGTGACTCAGCGCTTCGGGTGGCCGGTGAGGGCTTGTGTTCGATCCAGCCGCTATATTCATCCATCACTTGGTCACGATCCGCACCAATGGTGATGTCGGGCCGGGTACCGGATGGCCCCCTGAGCCGGGGCCATGTGATCCTGTGGGGGGATACACCGTGCGACGTGCTGCTCTGCTTTCGACTGCCACTGCCACAGCGCTGGCGACCTCGATGTTCACCGGCCCTGCCCTGGCCCGTGCCGATGCCGCTCCAGGGACTGGACCCGTCCTGGATAACGCGGACTCCTGGTACGACTATCCCGGAATGGTCTTCATCACCGCGCACTCGGACAATGCGATCACCCATATCACCGCCCACTTCACCCCCGTCGGCAGCCCGAACGGCGCGCCCGAGGCCGGATCCACTGACGACTTCACCCAGCAGTCCGGCACGGACGGCCGCTCTGGAGTCTGGCGGGCCCCGGTGCACCTCGCGGACCTCGGCGAGTACCGGATCACCGTCGATATGGAGGACTCCTCCGGCGCCACGGTCACCGGCGTCGCCTCACGCTCGACACTGCAGTACCAGACCATTCTCACTGTCCCGGACCTTGCGGTGACGCCGACCAAGCCGGACTACTTCCATCAAAAAGTGACCGTCAGCGGTACCGAAGTTGCCGAGGACCCGCGGACGCCCGGCACACGGGTTCCGGTCGCCAACGCGCCGGTCGTCATCACCTGCCAGGGCACCTCCCCATACAACAGGTTCAACACGCAGACCGGCGCCGACGGGCGCCTCACCTTCTCGTTCGTCCCCACCGTGTACTGGGCCGACATGACGGCATGGCCACAAGACTCCAGCGCCTACCCCGGGGCGATCCTCCTGCGCTCGCCCCAGCAGCCCATGAACCCCGTGCAGGCACCGACCCGGTTCACGGCGAGCACACAGGCCCTCAACCTGCGCGAGGGAACGACGGGCACGGTCACCGGGCACGCGGAGATCCAGACGGCCGACGGCTGGCAGCCGCTGCCGCACACGTCACTCAGCCTCATAGGTACCGGCTCCTCGCAGGGGTTCGGGGGGACGACCACCACGGACGACAAGGGGTTCTACAGCCTGCGCGTCCCCTCGGACAATCCGTTGCCGACCGGCCAACTCGTCCTCGGCGACACGCCGTTCTTGCAGCCTGCCACTGAGCCTTTCAGCCTCCACGTGGCATACACGACTGACCTCACCATGGACGCCACGCTCGACGAGAACTCCCGACTACACGTCTCGGGAGACATCGAGTACAGCGATCCCCGTGCCCACTGGCCGTCCAACACCGCCGTCACCATCGAATACTCCAAGGACGGCAAGACCGGCTGGAAGTCCGCCTCCACAATCCCGGTGAAGATCCGTTACAACAAGCCCAACTTCCAGGAAGTCTTCGGCGCGTCATTCACCGCGCAGAACAACGCCTACTGGCGTGCCCGCTTCAACGGCAACCCCGACCTCGCGAGCAGCACCACCAAGCCCGTCCGCCTACGCCGCTACCCCACACGGATCACCGGGTTCGACGTCACCCCCGAACCGGTCAGCAGGAACGGCCTCATCCACCTCAATGGCACACTCCAGTACTACACGGGTACCACCTGGAAGCCGCTCGCCGACGCCAACCCCGCCCTGTACTTCCGGCCTCGCGGTGCCTCCACCTACCGCTACATCAGTGACCTGAGCACCGACTCCAAGGGCCGGATCCGCAACATCACCCAAAACGACACCCAGGACGGCACCTGGGCAGTTGCCCTGAACCGCAACATAGGCGGCCAATACCTCAAGAGCCCCCTGGTCACGGACTACGTCGACGTGCGATGACCATGCCAGCGCAGCCCGGCACCCCCGGACTGCGACTGGACCCCGCCGGCAGACGTGGCGGCTGTCATCCGTCATGGCCCCATCGCGACGGTTGTTGCCGACGATCGCCCTCGGCCGCGCGTCATCGAACGGGGCGAACTCAACCTGCTCTGCGAGGTGTTCCTCGTCCCCCCTGCTGCAACACGATGGAGAACAGGGAAACCGAACTGCCGGCGCTGGTGGCGACGTTCCGTGCCGCGTACGCGCGGCACCTGAAGGGACCCGCCTGGACGGACCTGGTCCGCAGGCGGTCGGCGGCGAGCCCGGAGTTCGCCGTGCTGTGGGCCGCCCAGGAAGTCGCCCTGCCGGCGACCAGAGAGTTCCGGGTGTACGCCAACCCGGCGGTCGGCCAGGTGGTGTACCGGTGCACCACGCTCGCCGTCACCGCCACACCGGAGACCTACATCAACGACTGCACCCCGGCTGACGACGTCAGCCGCGACCGCGTCGAGTGGCTGCGCGCACCCCGACGCGATTCCGGCACCGTCCCACACGCACTGACAGACGGGTGACCGGGACGTGCCACCGCGTCGCCCCCCGAAGGGCTCGCGCGCCCGGTCGCTTCCGCCAAACGGTGCTGGTGCTGGTCTGGTGCTGCGATGATTTCGCAAACGCGGCTGCGCGCACTGCCTGGCCCACGACACGGCCGTCTTGCCGCCCCCGGCTACCGCCACCTGCTCACTGATCGTTACTCGTCGAGCTGGACGTCGTGCGCGTCGAGCCCACCAGCTAACCCCGAGCGACCTCAGCGGTGTGCGCGGGGGTGTAGCGCTCGCCCATCACCTGGTCGCTCAGCGGGTCCAGCGCGGCCAGCGCCTCGGCGTCCAGGGTGAGCTCCAGCGCAGCCGCGTTCTGCTCCAGCCGGGCCGGGCTGCGGGTGCCCGGAATGGTCGCCACCGCCACCCCGAGCCGCTCGGCCTGGGCGTACACCCAGGCCAGCGCCACCTGGGCCGGGGTGGCACCCAGCCGGTCGGCCACCTCGCGCACGGTCTGCGCGATCTTCTCGTTGGCCTCGCCCGCCTCGCCGTCGAAGCGGGGGTTGGTGCGCCCGAAGTCCTTCTCGCCCAGTGTGGAGCGGTCCAGGGTGCCGGTCAGGAACCCCCGCCCCAGCGGCGAGTACGGCACCAGCCCGACCCCCAGCTCGGCCATCACCGGGGTGACCGCCTCGACGTCGCGGGTCCACAGCGAGTACTCGCTCTGCACCGCGGTGATCGGGTGCACCGCGTGCGCCCGGCGCAGCAGCTCACCGTCGACCTCGGACAGGCCGAGATGGCGGACCTTGCCCGCCTCGACCAGCTCGGCCATCGCCCCGACGGTCTCCTCGATCTCCACGTCCTGAGGCGGGCGGTGGGCGTAGTACAGGTCGATCACCTCGACGCCCAGCCGCAGCAGCGAGGCGTCGCAGGAGCGCAGCACGTAGTCCCGGGCACCGCGGATGCGGCGTGCCCGGTCGCCGGCACTGCGGTCGATGCCGAACTTGGTGGCCAGCTGCACCTGGTCCCGGCGCCCGTGGATGGCCCGGCCCACCAGCACCTCGTTGTGCCCGGTGCCGTAGGCGTCGGCGGTGTCCAGGAACGTGATGCCCAGCTCCAGGGCCCGGTCGATGGTGGCCAGGCCGCCGTCCCAGTCGGCGGCGCCATAGCTCTCGCTCATCCCCATGCACCCCAGGCCCATCGCGCTGGCGGTGAGACCGGGCGAGCCGAGCGTGGTTCGGGTGATCATGCGCGGATACTCCTCCTGCCCGGCGGACCGGGCGGTACCTTGAGCACTGACGAACGCCTCCGAAACTAGGACTTGGAGCGCGCTCGAAGTCAAGCCGGAGGACCGGCCCGTTCGGCCTCCATCAATGAACGCCGGCCACGATGATGGCTGCAGCTGACGCAGCAGGCGCGCGGCGAGGCGACCGCCACGCCTAACAGAGGCCGTAGCCACCGGTTCCCACACGCACGCACACGGAGCCGGCTGTCAGCCGACACGGCGAACCCCCTGGCAGGGGGCTTCGTCCGCCGTCAGGGCCGGGACCCTGACGGCCCCCGGGTGGGACCGGAAAACGTGAGGTGCGTTCTCCCGCTGGGGGCGTCATGGGCACTGCTAGATGTGGCGCAGCGCCCAGCACGCCCGAACGATGACGGTCATTGCCGTCACGATGGCCACCGTGCCGAGGGTGATCCCGGCCCGCGCCCGGATGCGACTGACTCCCTCGCCGCCGCGCATGCCTCGTAGGGCGATGCCCCCGGAGACAACCGCCCAGATCCCCAGGGCAGGATGAACAAGAGAGGGGGGAAGCGGAGTTGGTTCGGAACGGACGCCGGAAGCAGAGGAAAGCCGATCAGCGCGACAGCGATGGTGCCCAGCACGAGTGACCCCGCACCTGTCGACTGCGGGATCGCCTCTTCACGCGGTCTCCGCGTTCTCCGACAGCCTGCGCCAGGAGGTGGCCGGCTCCGGCATCCAAGTCTCGGTCATCCACCCCGCCCTCACCGCCACCGATCTGCTGCGGGAGGCCAAGGAGGACGAAATGCCGCCCCCCTTCCGGCACATGAGCCCGCTGTCACCCGACGATGTGGGACGCGCCGTGGTGGCCGCGGCCCGGCACGGAAGGCGGCGTGTCGTCCTGCCCGGCATGGCTGGCATGCTGCTGCTCGGCGAGGCCGTCTCCCCCCGCATCGGCGACCTGATCGCCACCGCCCTGACCAAGCGTCCCATCGCCCGAGCGCTGGGGATGAGCGGCGGCCAGACCTACCACGAAATGCTCCGCCGCCACCCCGAGAAGACCGGTCCGACGCCCGGATGAGCCCGCGACGGCACCGAGGCGCCCTCGGCGCGTGAGGCAGCGCGAGCCGGCCGGAAGGGCGAGGCGCGCGGTGACTGTCCGGGCCACACGATGCCAAGACGCCCTTCTCCTCCGCGACACAGCACCCAGACCGGCCACGGCCAGCCGAGGCGCCGAAGTGCAGGCCGCTCCCCATGCCCTCCAGGCGGTGCTCGTCAGCCGCGCTTGATGTGCATGCAGACGCGTGCTTCAGATCTCTGCCGGACAGCGTGCTGCGTAGGTTTCCCTCCCAGCCCCAGCGGTTCACGTGGGGGCTGGGAGGGAGGCGTGCGGTGGGCGGAGTCGGTGCCGCCCACCGCACGAGCAATCACCGGCGATCGGCCCGAACCGCCCGGCGAGGACGCCGACTTGGTCATCCACGCGCTGGCCCGCCCGCGCTGCGTGCTCCCCACCGCCTCCCACTCCCCCTGCCAAGAAGGGTTCCTCCTCATGAAGATTCTGGTTGTCGGCGCCGGCGCCACCGGCGGTTATCCCGGTGCCCGGCATCCCTGCCTGGCCCGCGCACAGAGGAAGGAGGTGGCGAGGTGAGTGCGAGTAAGGCCGGTGACGTGGCGTGAATTTGTCATTACGCCGTGCGGTCGGGTGCCTGTAGCTCCGCTTGCGCTTGCGCGTTGATCACCAAGGAGGGGCATATCTGATGCGTGCTTTCGGATCGCGGAGGTGACGGCCGATGGCGCCGCCCTGTCCGACGATGCCCGCAGGTCGCGGGCGGGACAGGTCCAGGGCTGCCGGGGCTGGGTTGAAGGCGGCCGGGGCCCGGCGGATGCCCAGGACCCTGTCGGTGAGCGCGCCGGTCAAACCGTCCCCGGCGTACAGCCCTCTGTGCCTGGGCCGGGCGGACGGTGTCGGCCCGAGGTCCCAGCGGACGCAACCGACCTGCCCGTACACGATCAACCCGTTGGTGTCGGAAGGGGCTTAGAAGGGCACATCATGTCGTGCGCGGGGATCCTCCCCTTGAGCAGATAGGCGTCGACGACCGAGTCCACGCACGCGTTGCCATTCTGGTACTGGCCGTGGTCGCCGCCTCCGGTGACCGTGCCCAGCCGTGAGCCATTCAGCGCCTTGTGCGCCTGCAGCGCGCCCTCGTAGTACGTGGCCGGGTCGTGCACGGAGTTGAGCACGAGGGTGGGCGGCAGCCCCTTGCCGGTGACCTTGACGTGCGGCGCGTCCGACTTCGGCCAGGAAGCGCACGTCGCCGCGTACGCGAGTTCCCGGGCTCCCACCAGCGGATACTTCTTGGTGTCCGTGGCGCTCTGCCGCAGCCAGTAGTTGAGGTCGCGGTTCCAAGGGGTGTCGTTGCAGGTGACCGGGAAGAAGGCAGCGGCGAAACCGGGAGAAAGGTAGCTCGCGAAAGTCTTCTCGACCAACTGCCGCTCGGCCGGAGTCGCCGTGTCCCAGTGCTCCAGGGCGGCCAGTACGGATGCCAGAGAGCGCCACTGCAGGTCGGCGTTGTACATGCCCTGGAGCGTGGCGTTGTCGAGCTGGTTGGGGCCGATCGTCAGCGGGCCGATGGTGATGGGGTGGTCGTGCAGCGCGGCGCGGCGTGCCTCCCACGTGGCTTTCGCCTCGGCCGCCGTACCCCCGTAGTGGTAGACGGAGTCGTACTTCGCAATCCAGGGCAGGAAGTCCTGCTCGAAGCGGCGCTGGAAGCTCATCGGCTGCCCCAGCTCGGCCTGCTGCCAGGTCGCGCCGAACGGCTCATTGCTGTCCAGCACGGCGCGCTCGACGTGCTGCGGGAACTCCGTCGCGTAATACGCACCGAGCCAGGTGGCATACGAGGGGCCGTAGTACGAGATCTTCTGCACGCCGAGCAGCGCACGGAACAGGTCCATGTCGTGCACGGCCTGGTCCGTATTGAGGTACTTGACCAGATCGCCGCTGCGTTCCTGGCAGTCCTTCGCGAACTGCCGGGAACGGTTCACGACGCCCTGGACCGCGGCGGGGAAGCGGTCGCGGAAGTCGCCGGCGTAGAAGTCCTGGAACTCGGCGTCGGTCTGGCACGTGGCGTGCGAGCTGCTGCCGACGCCGCGCTGGTCGAAGCTGACCACGTCATACGCGGCGCCGACCGTGGGCGACGCCTTCACAAACCCCGCGGGCCGGTTCAGCCCCGACGCGCCCGGTCCGCCGGCGGCCATCATCAGCACCCCGTGCCGCTTCGCGGAACCGGCCGCCCGGTGCCGGGACACCTCGATGGTGAGGTCCGCGCCGACGCCCGGGTGGTGCCAGTCGCGGGGAACGGTCATCTTCGCGCACTCCAGCGTCGGGGCCTGGGCGCACGGCTGCCAGTCGAGTCGCTGGCCGGCATAGTGGGCCGCAGCGGACGGCGGCCCGATGGCCGGCCCGGCCTGTGCCGCGGCTGGCGCCACCACCGCCGCGACGGCCGCGGTCACCACACCCGAGACGGAGACCGCCGGCCACCACACCGCGCGGGACCCGCACACCGAGGACGTGAACTTCAAGAATCTGGACATCGAATCCTCTCACTGCCGCGCCCGGCCGCACGGCGCCTGATTCGATGTTCGAGCCCGGACGGTGCTCGAACAATCATGCTGGTGTCCGTCTTCGGGGTGGTGCCAGCACTCCCCCGGGCTCCGGCTTCCCCCCATAGGGCTGGATGCCGGCACCCGGACAGCGTTGAAGCATCAACCTTGATCCCCAGCACGAGCAGCTCACCGCGCACTCTCCTGTAGCCCCACCCGGGGATTTCGCGCACCAGGTGCAGGGCCAAGGCGCGGATCGAGTGGACGGTCTGGGGCCGGCCGGGCGCTTTTTCCGGGAGCGAGCCGTGTGGCGGCGTGCGACGAGGTCGCGATGCCATCGCAGCACCGTGTCGGGCCGCACCAGCAGCCGCACCCTGCTCAGCGCGTTCGGCGAGAGCGGGTGCAACAGCGCAGCCAGGAACGCCCGGTCGCTCGCGTCGAACTGCGACTTCCCCTTGCTCAACTCCGGGCCGCGCGGCGGGCATCGACCACCGGGGGCCGTCCGGTGTCTCCTCGCAGTGCGCCAGGCCCCACGTCAGGTAGAGCTCGGACAGGTCCCGCACGGTCTTGGACACCGGGTAGCCGGCGGCCGTAAGCATGACGCCGAACTTTTCCCAGCGATGTGCCTCGTTCGCTTCGCGCCCCTCCGGCGCCTCCTCGTAGTCCCACTCCTCGTCGGGCCACGAGAACGTGAGCACGCCGTCGAGATCGCCGCCGATCATGTCCCAGTGGCCTTCGAAGATCTCCTGGAGGAGGTCGTCCAGGGAGCCGGTGAAACCGGGCTAACTCGCGGTCCCGATCAGCATCGTCAGCGGGAAGTCCTGGCGGGGCAAGACGTGGTCCCAGCCCGAAGCCCACCAATCGTTGTGCATCGCCAGGTCCCGGCGCGGTCCGGGCACAGACGGGTTCTCAGTCATCCGCAGCGTCTCCTCGAAAAAACGGTCAAACGCTCGCAGCGTACGCACTGTGGTGCGCGAAGCGTTGTCATGCGCGCCCGACCCAGGCTTGGTGGCAGGACGCGACGTGCAGCCCCTCGCGCAGGCGGCCGCGCAGGACACCAACATGTGTCCTGCCCTCTACGACCTGCAGCCCGCTGTCTGATGGGTCCAGGAGGCGTCGGGCGATCAGGATCGGCGGGCGCAGCCATGTCCCGTGCTCTTCCCAGTGCCGACCCACCTCGGGGCGGCGAGCCTTGACCCAGTGCACCGGGTTCTCGGCGTAGCTCTCGATGCAGTCGGCATCGGACGCTCCGGTCGGCATCCCGATGAAGTCCGCGGCCGGGATCGTCTCAAGCCGCCGCTTGACCTCAAGCAGGTCGATGCTGTCGTAGTCGTACACGAAAGCGCCGTTGTCCCCGTGATCGAAGAGGAACTGCTCAAGGACGTCGTCGGGCCAGTGCAGGAACTCATCGCGTACCCCGCGAGACCGATGTAGATCACATTGACCGGGACACCTTGTTCCGTAGAGGGTTGGCCCTGTGGAGGGGGTGCTGAGCGGTTTCGCGGTGATCGCGATCGTCATCGCGGTGGGCTACGGCCTCGGCCGCCGCGGCACCCTCGGTGACCAGGGCATCGAGGTCCTCACCCGGCTGGCCTTCACGGTGGCGGGCCCCGCGCTCCTGTTCACGACGCTGGCGAAGGCCGACCTGTCGGTCCTCTTCTCCTCGCGCCTGCTGGTGACTGCGCTGAGCACGGCCGCGGTGGCCGGCTTCTTCGCGGCGATCGGCATGCTACGCGGCTGGGACGCGGGCCGTACGACGATCGGCGCCCTGTGCTCCGGCTACGTCAACTCGGGCAACCTCGGCATCCCGATCGCGGCGTACGTCCTGGGCGACGCGAGCCTGGTGGCGCCTGTGTTGTTGTTCCAGGTGGTCCTGGTGACTCCGCTGGCGCTGACGATCCTGGACCTGTCGGGCATGGGCGAGAAGGGTGGGCTGTGGCAGCGCCTGCTGACCCCGCTCCGCAACCCGATAGCGATCGGCTCGCTGTCGGGGGTGGTGGTGTCGGCGGCAGGCTGGCACGTACCGGGCCCGGTGATGAATCCGCTGACCCTGATCGGCAACATGTCCGTCCCGGCGGCGTTGCTCACCTTCGGCATGTCGTTGCACGGCAGCGCGGCCCCTGGCCGGGGGCGAGACCGCCAACTGGTCCTGCTGTCGGTGGCGTTGAAGTCCCTGGGCCAACCAGCCGTGGCGTGGGTACTGGCGTGGGGCGTCTTCGGCCTGCACGGCGCCCCGCTGCTGGACGTGGTGGTGACCTCGGCTCTGCCGGCCGCGCAGAACCTGTTCACGTACGCGAGCCGGTACCGGGTGGCCGAGTCCCTGGCGAGAGAGTCCATCCTGCTGTCGACGGTGGTGTCGGTGCCGGTGTTGGTGGGGGTGGCGGCGGTGTTGGGATGAGGGCCAGTCGACGACGAACTCGCCAGTGTCGAGCTTCAGGTCGAACGGCTCCGGAAGCAGGAACTCGTCGCCGAACCTGCCTGCGTGCAGAACGCGATAGACGTCCCCCTGCGGCTCGCCGTACAGCGTGATGGTGGGACCTCCGGGGCCCAGCTATCGATGAGGAGGCAGAGCGGACGTCCAGGTGTGCGCGGCACGACAGACCCCAGGCCCGAGATCGCGGGGGGGCAGGTCGTGGTGGGCACGTGCGCCTCATCCGGCAGATGTCGGCAGGGGGATGAACCGCTCGGCATCCTGGATGTACCGGCGTACCGCGAACGTGGTGTACGCCAGGCCGACGAGCCAGCCGATGGGCACCGCCCAGATGATGCCGTCCAGCCCCAGGGGGCCCTTCAGCAGGGAGGCCGTGGGGACGCGGACGACGAGGAACGACAGCATCGTGCACACCAGAGGGAAGACGGTACGGCCGATGCCGTTCAGGAAGCCGTGAGTGACCGCCATCGCCGTGTACAGGAGGAAGAACGGGTACGCCATGAGGATGTAGGAGGCGACGATCCCGCGAACCGACCCTGCGGTGGTGAACGCTGCGGCGATGTCCTGCCGGACGAGGATGACCAGGACGGATTCCGTCACGGTCCCCCACAGGCAGACCCGCAACGCCTGGAGCAGCACTCGGCGCGCCCGCTGGGCGTCCCCGGCTGCCGTGTGCTGGGCGACGAAGACCGTCACGGCGCCGGACAGGTCCAGGTAGAACCGGCCGGCGAGGGCCTCCAGCCGGGCGGCGATGCTGAACGCGGCGATCGCGGCGGTCCCGAACGGGGCAATCAGTGACGTCAGGACCATAGTGCCAAGGGAGAGCATGACGTGCTGGATGCCTACGGGGAAGCCCAGCCGCAGAGACGAGGCGGCCTGCCAGGCCAGTGAGGGCAGGGTGCTGCGGTAGCGGTGGATCCGGTGCCGGCGGGCCACAAGCACGACTCCCGCCAGGAAGGCCACGGAGCTCGCCGCCACAGTGCCCAGGGCCGCTCCACGCACCCCAAGTCCCAGCAGCGCCACGAAACTCCAGGAGAGCACGATATTGACCAGACTGCTGGACACCGTGATGTACATGACCGTGCGGGAGTCGCCGAGTCCCCGAAGGAAGCCGCCCAACGCGCCGATCCCGAACACACCGACGAACCCGAAGGACAGTGTCCGCAGATAGGTCGTGGCGGCGTGGGCCACTGTGCCGTGGATCCCCATGGCGTTCAGGAAAGAACCGGTGGCACAGAACACCAAGGCAACGCACAGGCCGGCCCAAAGGACAGTGAAGGCCGCGAGGCCGATGACCGCGTCCTGCCGGTGCTCGGCGCGGCCGGAGCCGGTCATGCGCGCGAACCGTATGGCGAAACCGCTCACCAGCCCCAGGAACACGGCGTTGACCAGGTAGAAGATCGGCTGAGCGGCGCCAACCGCGGCCAGTCCGCCGACACCCACGTAGTGCCCGACAATAATGCTGTCGGCCAACAGGTACGACTGCTGCACGTAGTTGGCGACCGACATCGGGAGGCTGAACCCGAGTATCGACCGTAATTCCGTACGGTTCCCCTTTGCGCTCCCGGACCGATCTTTCCGTACGACTTCGGTCATCTGACCTCACCATCCGTGTGTCGTGAGCCGGCCTCTCACGGCTGGGTCCGGCCAGCCGGTCCGATGGCCCCAGCTCCAGAGTGATTTCGGCTGCTCCCGTGCCCGTTCGATTACTTCCACGACGGAAGCTGCACGTCGTACGCCCGGTACTCGCCGTGACCGCGAACACGGAGATGACGCAGGCCGAGAGCAAACCGAGGGACGGCTGCGCTGTCTGTCCGAGCACCGGCGCCGGCGGATCGACGCCGCTTCACACCATCGCCCGGTCTCTTGCGCACCAGGCGGCCTGCCGTCATGTCACATCTCCGGCGAACACCGCGCCGAGGAGAACGGATCACCTTGCCGGTGCCGGGGCAGGAAGCGTTGAGGCGCACTGAGCCTACTCCTGCAGCCGACATCAACGTCGACTTCTCGCCACGCCGTCCGGACGACGGGAACGGCGCTTCCTTCCCGCATGAGGAGACGAACAGTGGCCGACGACGGCATTACCTGGCTGGCCCGCGAGGACATCCCCTGTGCCGGGCACTGCGTGACCCCGGCGCGCGGCACAGCCCCATGGAACCGGTCGAACTGCTCGCTGGGACCGTGACCCGGCAGTTGCTCGGCGAGTTCACGTAGACCTTTCCTTTGCCCTGGCCGCCCGACACTGGCCAGGCCAGATGAGCCCCGGCTACACCAACGGCCTCGACCGAAACGGAGCCCACGTCTTCCAGCTCTGCAGCGAGCAGGTCTTCCAGCTCTCCTTCCCGCGCGACCAAGTACTCCACCAGGCCTTCCCCGCCGCCCTCGTCAAGGGACAGCTGCCCGGATGACCTGGATGCCCCCAGGGAAGGCCGCGTGGGCGCGTGATGGCCACGGAACCGCGAGGACGGCTGTCTCCTGTGCCCCCTATGGAGGCCAGCTCCGTCGCACTCGCAGGGCAACCGCCCTTCCATGACGATCGTGTGCACACGCGAAGCTCCTTCAGGCACGGGCGCTGGGACAGGGCCACGGCCAAGCCTTATGAGAACGTCGGCGGTTCGGCGTCAGGGCCTGGCTGCCGGCTGCCGCGTGTCAGAGGCGGGCGCGCCGGGGCGTGGGCTTCGGTGTCAGTCGTCGATTGCCTGGTAGAGGGTGGTCCAGAAGTCGTGGATGAGCTGTGCCGGGGCCGGGAGGGAGAGTCCGACCTGGGTGAGGAGGACGCCGACGAGTCCGTTGCGCGGGTCGGCGTAGGCGGTGGTGCCGGTGCCGCCGTCCCAGCCGAACTGGCCGATGGGCGCGTAGTCGCCGCGGTAGGTGCGAACCGCCATGCCGTAGCCCCAGCCGCCGTGCTGTCCCTGGCCGAAGGAGATGTGGACGTTGTTGCGGGCCAGGTCGCTGCGGGCGGCCTGCTGGTCGGGGGTGAGGCAGTTGGTGGTCATGAGTTCCACGGCCGGCCGGGACAGGATGCGTTCGCCGCCGTGCGTCCCGTGGTTCAGCAGCATCCTGAAGTAGACGTGGTAGTCGTCGACGGTGGAGACAAGGCCGCCGCCGCCCGATTGGAACTTTGCGGGAGCGCTGTACTGCCCGCCCGCCGCCTCGTCCCACACGGTGAACTCCCCTGTCTGCGGGTCCGGCGTGTAGCAGGGCGGCAGTCGGTCGATCTGGCCGGCAGGCACGTGGAAACCGGTGTCCTTCATCCCCAGCGGGCCGAAGATCCGCTCACCCAGGAACGACTCGAACGACTGCCCGGTGACCCGGGCGACGAGCACGCCGAGCACATCGTTGCTGATCTGGTACTGCCAGTGCTCTCCGGGCTGGTGCATCAGCGGCAGCGTGCCCAGTCGGCCCATCCACTCGTCCGGCGTGCCGAGCCCTGTCGCGCTCTGGCTGAAGACGCCCCGCTCGAAGACCGCGTCCATGATCGGGGTGCCCAGTGCCGTCAGGTCCATGCCGAGCCCGAAGGTGGAGGTCAGCAGGTCCCGTACGGTGATCGGGCGCCGTGCCGGCACGGTGTCGTCCAGCGGGCCGTCGATCCGCTTCAGCACCCGCCGGTCGGCGAGTTCCGGCAGCCATGGCTCCACCGGGTCGTCCAGCCGCAGCCGGCACTCGTCCAGCAGGACCATCGCCGCCGCCATCGTGACCGGCTTGGACGTCGATGCCATCCGGAAGATCGTGTCCCGGCGCATCGGCGCACCACCGTCATGACGCATCGTCCCGACCGCCTCGACGTGCGTCTCGTCGCCCCGGCTGAACAGCGCGACCAGTCCGGGAATCCTTCCGGACCCGACGTGCCGTGCCAACACGTCGCGGATCCTGCGCAGCCCGGTTTCCGAGAAGCCGCTGCGCTGGTCGGTGAGGTTGAGGGACATGACTGTGTGCTCCTTGCGGGGTGTGTGGGTGCGTGTGGTGGCGCGGTGAGGTGTGGCTGCTGCCAGGTGTTTCCCGGGACGGTGGCCGCGCTGCGTTCGTCTGCGGCATGTCCGCCCCGGCGTGGCGTCCTTGGCGTTCGCGCGTTCGCGGTCGCTTTGGTGGCCAGGTTGGTGTTGGGGGTGCCGCTTCGGCGCAAGTGGGTCAGAGGCTGTGGGTGGCGATGTCGCCGTTGGAGGTGGTGGCACGGATGTCGAGATCGGCGCTGCCGTCGTTCTTCAGGGCGTTGCTGATGCGGCCGTGGCCGGTGCCGGCGTCCAGGGAGGCCGAGACGCCGGCGGCCGCGCCGACCGTGATGTCGCCGGACTGCGTGCTGAGCACGACCGTGCCGCCCATGGCCTCGGTGATCCGGATGTCGCCCCTCGCGGTGCTGATCTCCGCGGGGCCGCCCAGCCGGCCGATCTCGACGTCGCCGTCGACCGCGATGAGGCGCACGCTCGCGGCCTCGTCGATCTCGATCTGACGGTACGCGCCTTCGAAAGCGACGTCGCCGAGGCGGCCGGCGGTCCGCAGTTCGGCGCCGGCGGTCCTGGCCTCGATGCGGGAACCGGCGGGCAGTTGGACGGTGACCTCGACGGAGCCGGAGGGGCCGAAGAGCTGGTTCCTGGGCTCGCAGGTGCGGATCCGCAGGACGCCGTCGGCGCAGTCGACGGTGGTCTGCTCGGCGGCCTGGACGTCGCGCCTCTTGGAGGGGTCGGCGGGCAGGACCTCGACGGTGGTGTCGGCGCGGTCCGCGGCGATGAACCGGACGCGTCCGGCGGGGATGTCCAGGACGGCGGAGACCGGGGCGGGGGTGTCGAACTTCTGCATCGTGCTCTGGTTCTTCTGCATCGTACACTCCTTGGCTCGTCGTTTCCGATGACAGAAA
Source organism: Streptomyces sp. HUAS MG56 (assembly GCF_058673395.1). Lineage (NCBI taxonomy): Bacteria > Bacillati > Actinomycetota > Actinomycetes > Kitasatosporales > Streptomycetaceae > Streptomyces > Streptomyces sp. HUAS MG56. The sequence continues at coordinate 845,166 of NZ_CM178722.1, forward strand.
CGCTACGTTGCATTCATATATCTAGCAACAGCATCGTTGCGCCTATTTCTTAACTCCGCAGGTAGATGCCGCAACATCGTTGCAACGGATTAAGAGTTAACGCAACACCCCTCACTCCAGTTCGTTGCAATGATCTGAAGATGAACACTATGAGGGGACGCCGGGAACGCCGAGCAGCACCACGGAGCACACCTGGGGAATGAAAGGGACGTGACGCCGGCAGGCAGACCCAGCAGGAACGCCGGCACCTCATGACGGGGCCGCCGCCGGCCCGGCCCGCGCGCCGAAGCCCTGGCCCGGCAATCCACCGACGCCGGTAACACGGAAGCCCTGACACGGCTCGCTCAGCTACCGGAGCGTACCGGCGACGAGAGCAGCGCCGAACGGGGCCAGATCGTGCGGGCTGCGCGCGGCGGGCGAGTTGATCAGATGAGCCCGATGCCATGTGCCACGGTGGAGGCCAGGGCGCCAACAGGCCCAAGGGTGTGGGGGACGAAGAACCCGCCTGCCATTGCAATGACAGCCGCCGCCTTCTTGACTCGTTCAAAGGTCTCGAATCGGTCCGGCGGCTCGGTACGAATCATCGCTGCGGCGCCTGCGGCGACGTGGGAGGGCGCGCTGGGCGGGTGCCTGGCGCCGACATGTCGCCACCTTGCTATGCACCCGCCAACGCCTGCCATGGCGCCTCGACCACTTCCTCACCTGGGCCTGCCACGCAGGCCTACTCAGAATCTCCGGCACCGCCTACCAGCTCCGCCGCCAAGAACTCCAAGACCACCTAGCCAATAACCTCCAACCCCACTGACGGCCACCGGTACTTCCGGATCGACAGCCCCAGCCAGACGCCCTTCTACCGATCACCCCGAGGCGCGCAGATGCGCAAGGACCGCGGGGCGCGCTACTCGAACGCGTTCGACAGGGACGGCTCCCGCAAGCGTGACCGTCGTCAGCTGCGCCCGCTGTGAAGGTGTGTCAGGCAGGGCCGTGCAGGGAGTCCTCATCAGCGTGGCCGCCGGCACCGAGGGGCCGCCGCGATGCCGGGCTCGTCGCCTGTGGGTGCCGAGCACCCCACGGGTGCGGGCCGCCCGGGACAGGGCGGCGCTCGTCACGCGCTGAGGTCCGCCGGCGCCGGGAATGCGGGACCGGCGGATGCCGTTGTACATCTTGCCTGACATGCCCGAGTCAACCGACTCGGGTGCACGTGAAAGGGGCACCTCATGGCACGCAGCACCACGCGGCCCGTCGTGAAGCTGAGGTCGACTGCCGGCACCGGCGTCACCTACGTGACCCGCAAGAACCGCCAGAACGACCCCGACCGGCTGGTCCTGCGCAAGTACGACCCGAAGGCCGGCGCCCACGTCCTCTTCCGCGAAGAACGCTGACCCCCGCCCCTGTCGCCCGGCGCCCCGGGCGACAGGGGCACCCAGGAAGGACACTGTCATGAGGCATGGCATCCACCCCGTTTCCCGCCCCGTCCTCTTCCGCGACCGCGCAGCCGGCTTCGAACTGCTCGTCCCCTCCACCGCCGCTGCGCAGCACACGCTCCAGTGGAAGGACGGCAACACCTATCCCGTCGTCGACGTCGAGATCTCGTCGGCGAGCCACCCCTTCTACACCGGCACCTCCCGCGTCGTCGACACAGCGGGACGGGTCCAGCGGTTCGAGCGGCGCTACGCAGGCACCACTCGGGCCGGCCGTTGACGGCAGTGCCGTCGACGACGCCCCCGGTTCGATCGCACGGAAAGGAGACGGCCATGAAGGTACGCAAGTCGTTGCGCTCGCTCAAGAACAAGCCCGGCGCCCAGGTGGTCCGCCGGCACGGCGTGACATACGTGATCAACAAGAAGGACCCGCGCTTCAAGGCCCGCCAGGGCTGAAGCGCGAAACACATGGGCGGCCCGGCACCGGCTACACGGTGCCGGGCCGCTCCGCGTCCGGTGGGCGCGACATCGGTCGGGCCGGTCCCGCCGGCCGGCGCCCGGCGGCAGTGGCTCCCCCGCGCCGCGTCGGCGGACGGACTGACCTCCGGTCCGGGGGCCGATCGGGCGGGCAGGTGTTCCGGCCGTGGGGAGCCGCCTGGGCCCCCGACATCCATACGCCCGGCCGACGGACAGTGTCGCCAGACGATCGGCGGCGGCGTGCACGGGGCAGCGCAGGGGGCGGCGCTGTCGTAAGAGGCGAGGCGGTCCAGGGCGGGCAGGGTGAGCCACCGGTTGGCGGGCCGGGCGGACGCACTGGCGGGTGGGGGTTCGGCGGCGGTGGTGCCGTAGCAGTGGCGGCGGGCGGCCTGGAAGTCGGTGGTGACGCGGAGGTCGGCAGCCCAGCTGGGTAGTGGCTCGCTCGTCGGCCGCGTGCCCCGCCCTCCGCGCGCGGCGCGCCACGTCGATCGCATCCGCGCTCTCGTGCCTAGGGTGAGGGGTCGGGAGGTGGACAATGCGGGTAGGGCTGCACGCGCTCGGTATCGGCGACGGTGCCCGTCCAGAGGTGATCCGGGCCGTGGCCACGGCTGCGGAGACGCACCGCTTCGCGAGGCTGTGGTGTGGTGAGCACGTGGTGCTCGTTGACGCGCCCGCCTCCCGTTATCCCTACTCCGCAGACGGCCGGATCGCCGTACCCCCGGACGCAGACTGGCTGGACCCCCTGCTCACCCTGAGCTTCGCGGCGGCGGTCACCAGCCGGATCGAGCTCGCCACCGGCGTACTCCTGCTGCCCGAGCACAACCCGGTCGTGGTCGCCAAACAGGCCGCCACACTCGACGTACTCTCCGCCGGGCGGTTCAGCCTCGGTGTCGGGGCCGGCTGGTCGGCCGAGGAGTTCACCGCCCTTGGCATCCCCTTCGCCGGACGCGGGCGGCGCACCGACGAGTACCTCGCCGCGATGCGTACTCTCTGGGCCGAGGACCCTGCCTCCTTCGCCGGAGAGTTCACCCGATTCGACGCGATCCGGGTCAACCCCAAGCCGCTGCGCGGCGGCCGACTCCCGGTGGTGATCGGCGGCAACAGCGATAGTGCACTGCGCCGCGCGGTCACGCTCGCCGACGGCTGGTACGGCTTCAACCTTCCAATGGCCGACATCCCGGCACGCATCGCCGTGCTCGCCGACGAGTGCGCCCTCCACGGTCGCACTCTTGACGAGCTCACGGTCGCCGTCGCACCGAGCGACAGCACCCCGGAGCATCTCCCGGAGCTCGCCGCGGCAGGCGTCACCGAACTCGTCGTCGTCGGCGCGCCCCCGCCAACTCCCGACGAGGCGGCCACTTGGGTCACGGAACTCGCTCGGACGTGGATCCGCCCGGGCGAGTGACACAGGCCTGCCGGGCACCAGCCGCACCCCCAGTCCCTGCGGACCCCATGAACAGCGACCGACAGCCCCAGCACGGACTGCAGCACGCAAACGGTGGCCAGCTGGGCGGGCGACAGACCCGGACGGCCGTCGCGCGGGTACCAGCCGGCGAAGTCCTCGTCGTCCCACAGCCCGTCCAGCCGGTCCCGCACCCACATCGCCGTCGTACCGTCCGGGTTGCTCGCCCGCGCGATCTACGCGGGCAGAGACGGGACTTGCTCACCGGAACGGAAACGGAGGGACAACGCACACCCCAACAGCTACATCGGCCTGCGGAACGGCCGCCGCGGCCTGGTCCGAATGTTCACGAGTTTCCGACAGCACCGGGCTGGCTGGGGGCGTTCCCCCTAATCCAAGGACTCAGCGACGGTAAGAGCCCGCAGCCAGGCAGGGGCGCGTCGTGCTGGACTACGTGTGGGCCTGCCACCACCGGTCTGCCTCAGCACGTGCCACTTCGGCGTCGTACTGGCCGGCGTCAAAGTGAAACTCCGGCGGCGGGGAGGCGGGGGCGTGCGGAACCTCCCAGTACGACCACTGCACGATGTCCCCGAACCGTTGCACGACGACGGACAGGAAACCGCAGCAACCGCCGGTGCACTCCGGTTCCCCCAGCTCCAGACGGCGTGCCTCGCTGGTCGCCCGCAGAAGGCTGGGCCGGCCAGCAGGCAGCACGTCAGCCGCGAACGGCCCACGGCCGCCCGCGTGGACCGCCCCTTCGATCACGTCCTCGCCGTTGACCCAGAACCTCAACTGGGCAGCGAACCGGGCTCGCGGCGGCAACACCCGGATCTCCAAACGATCGAACATGAGATCACCCTATGGGGCGCCTCGCTCGCCGCGTACGAGCACATCGACCGCGCCACCCTCCAGCGGCGCCTGCTGCTGGCCCTGTTCGCGCTGGGCACCGACATGGGCATCCGTGCCATCGTGGCGACCGGTGAGCACGGAGGGATCGAGGCTGCCTCCGGCATGTGTGCCGGCACTTCATCACCGTCGACAACCGCCGCGCGGCCGTCACCCGTTCCCTCGCCGGTCGGCGGGCACGGGGGCGGGCCGCCAGGACGGCGACGTCGCCCTCCGCGAGCCGGGGGCCTCGTATCCGCCGAGGATCTTCTGAGGTTCTGTCGACCGGGAAGCAGTCCTATGGGCTGTGGCGCCGGTCCGAGCCAGCGGTGTGGCGCTGCCCGCGCAGCGTCTCCAGGAGGCGGAGCCAGATCTCACTCGCGGTGGGGTAGCTCGGCACGACGTGCCAGAGGGTGGGCACGGGGACGCGCCCCACGATGGCTGTGGTCGCCGAATGCACGAGCTCGGCGATGCCCGCGCCGACGAACGTGGCCCCCACCACCACGTCGTCACCGCGGTCGACTACGAGCTTGGCCCGTCCACGGTAGTCCGAGCGCATGACGTACGTGCCGGCCAGCGCGGCGAGGTCGTACTCCACGGTCTCCACGTCCAGGCCCGCCTCGCGCGCCTGCTGCTCGGTGGCACCGGCGCTGCCGACCTCCGGCGTGGTGAAGACGACCTGCGGTGCCCCGACGTGTCCGGCCGCGGCGGACGGCAGGTCGGCGCGGCCGGCGGCGCGGGCCGCGATGGCGTCCCCGGCGATCCGCGCCTGGTACTTGCCCATGTGTGTGAGGAGCACGCGACCGCACACATCCCCGATGGCATAGAGCCAGCTGCCGTCCGCCGCCCGTACGCACTGCTGGTCGTCGACGTCGAGGAAGCCGCCCGGAGGCAGCCCGACGGTTTCCAGGCCGATGTCGTCGGTGTTCGGGGTGCGCCCGGCGGCGACGACGACCTCGTCCGCCACGATGACCGTCCCGTCGTCCAGCGCCACGCTCAGCTCACCGCCGTGCACCCGCCCCTCGCCCGTGTCACGGGTGTCCGACCGCTTCACCTGGGACAGGCTCTGCCCGGGGCACAGACGGACCCCCGAGCCCCGCAGTTCCTCGGCCACGAGCGCCCCGGCGAACGGCTCGTTGCGGGCCAGCAGCCGCTCGCCGCGATGGACGACCGTGACCTCGGCCCCCAGGCCGTGCAGCCAGGTGGCCGCCTCGCAGGCCACCACACCACCACCGAGTATGACCACCCGGCGCGGCACCTCACTCATCGTGGTCACATCGCGAGAGGTCCACGGAAGCGCGGCGCGCAGGCCCGGCACATCCGGGACGGCCGGGCAGGAACCGGTGTCGAGGACCACAGCGTGCCGGGCGGTCAGCGTCCTGGTCGAACCGTCGGGCCGGCTCACCACGACCACGCGCTCACCGGCCAGTCGTCCATAGCCGCGCACCACGTCGATCCCGGTGTCCAGAGCCCATGTCACCTGGGAGGTGTCGTCCAGTCCGTTGATCACGCGGTCTCGTCGGGCGAACACCCCGGCCGGATCCAGCCGTGCGGAGACGCCGGGCAGATGGGCAGCGGCGTCGACCACCTCGACCGGCCGGAGCAGGGCCTTGCTGGGCATGCACGCCCAGTACGAGCACTCGCCGCCGACCAGGCGGTCCTCCACGAGCACCGAGGACAGGCCGGAGAACTGGCTCGCGTACTGTGCGGCGTTCTCGCCCGCCGCGGCACCGCCGAGGACGATCACGTCCCACTCCGACCGATCCGGATCCACCGCTGCTGTCCTGGGAACCATCCGTTCGTCCTTCCGCCGAGAAGGCCCGCCCGCCGGGCGGGCAGGTGTCAGAGATCCAGGACGACGTCCTGCGCGGGTCTGCTGCAGCAGATGAGGATGTTCCCCTCGCCCGGCGGCTCGACCGGGTCCGGGAAGTAGTCCACGGACCCGGACATCATGGCGAGCTCACAGGTGTGGCAGACGCCCGTGCGGCACGACCACTGGACCGGGACGTCGCATGCTTCCGCGAGTTCCAGCAGGGAGTTCTGGTCGTCGTTCCACGGGACGGTCAGTCCGCTGCGGGCGAAGGAGACGGAGGGACCGGTGCCCGGGGCGCCTTCGGGCCGGTGCGGCGCCCTCGCCGCGGACGTGCCCTTGATCCCCGGAGTGAGGGAGGGGCCGCCGCTGAAGTTCTCGGTGTGCACGCGGGACGGCCGCAAGCCGGCCTTGACCAGCGCGTCGGTCATGCCGTCCATGAAGGCCGCCGGCCCGCAGATGTAGGCGTCGGCATCGGTGGGCAGGCCCAGACCGAGGATCCGCTCCCCGGAGATGCGGCCTGCTTCCGAGTAGTCCTTGCCGCGCTCGTCGGCGGGGTCGGGCCTGCTGTAGTAGACGACGGACCGTGCGTCGGCCAGGAGTCCCACCAGGTCACGCACCTCCTGGGCGAAGGAATGCTCACGGCCGTTGCGGGCGGCATGCAGCCACCACACCTGTCTGCGGGAGGAGGTGTCCGCCAGTGAGTGCAGCATGGCCAGCACGGGAGTCGCCCCGATGCCGGCAGACACCAGCACGACCGGCGTGTCACCACTGGGCAGGCAGAAGGTGCCGCGCGGTGCGGCGAACTCCAGGCTGTCGCCGGCCCGGACGTGCGTGCGCACATAGGTGCTCGCCAGGCCGTGTGGTTCCACCTTCACACTGATCCGGTACGTACCCGTGCCGGGTCTGCCCGACAGCGAGTAGCTGCGGATCAGGGAAGTCCCGTCTTCGGCCGTGCGCATCTTCACGGTCAGGAACTGTCCCGGCAGCGCTGCGGGCAGGGCGGAGCCGTCAGCCGCGGCCAGACTCAGGGAGATCACGTTGTCACTCTCGGGGTGGACGTCCGTGACCGTCAGAGGACGGAAGCCGCGCCACGCCGGGGGCGGGACGCCGGCCGCGGCGGTGAGGCCGGCGCTGCCGGACGACGTGGTCGCGCCCTTGTCGGCCTGTTCGAGCAGGTCGCGCATCGAGCCCTGCCAGCCCGGACTGAGAGCCGGTATGCGCAGGGCACGGCGCACCTGGTCGGGGGTGTGCCCGGAGAGGTAGAGGACGGAGTCGATCTCTTCGACGCTCATGGCTTCCGGGCCGGTGGAGACCTTGACGATCTGCTGCCCGGCCTCTACCTCGCCCTCTTCGATGACACGCAGGTAGAAGCCGGGCCGATGGTGGGCCACCAGCAGCGCCGCCATGCGCGGTTCCTTCAGGCGCATGCCGACCCGGTAGCAGGTCACCCGCGGTTGCGAGACCTCCAGAAGGGCTTGGCCGACCCGGTACCGGTCGCCGATGCACACCTCGTCGTCGGGGAGCCCGTCGACCGTGAAGTTCTCCCCGAAGATGCCCGGCGTCAGGTCGTCCCGGCCCAGTTCCTGGGACCAGTAGCGGTACGAGTCGAGTTGGTAGACCAGCACGGCCCGCATTTCCCCGCCGTGTCCGCCGAGGTCACCCTGACCGTCACCGTCGATGTTCAGCCGCCGCACCATCCGCGGCCCGGACACGGGCTGCTTGTGCACCCCGGTGTACACGGTCCTGCCGTGCCAGGAGACGTCCTTCGGCATCCCCACGTTGACTGAGATCAAGGTGGCCACCGCTCGCCCTCCTCGTCGACCCTCAGCCGGTCACACGGCCGAGGAATCCGTGGATGTAACCGCTTATGGCGTCCAGGTGCGTTTCCAGGGCGAAATGACCGGCTGGGAGCAGATGGACTTCGGCATCGGGCAGATCGCGCGAGAAGGCGTGAGCACCGTCCGGCCCGAAGATCTCGTCGCGCTCACCCCAGACGGCCGGCAGTGGCACCTGGCTGGCGCGGAAGTACTCGTGGAGCTGCGATTCACCCTCGATGTTCGTCGGGTAGTCCCGGAAGAGCGCCAGCTGCACCTGGTCGTTGCCCGGCCTGTCCAGCAGGTCTGGTCGTGCAGCCAGTTGTCCGGGCTGACCGGGCTCGGGTCCTCGGCCCCGTTCTCGTACTGCCAGCGCGTGGTCTCGGCGCTGAACTTCGCCCGCGCGCCGGGTTCGGTGTCGGGACCGGGACCGGGTGATGTCGCGTACGAGAGCAGATCGTCCCAGAAGCGTTTGGCGAAGCTCTCCATGTAGGCGTTGCCGCTCTGGGAGATGATGGCGGTCACCTCGAACGCGGGATTCAGGGCAAGGCACCAGCCGATGGGCGCGCCGTAGTCATGTACATAGACCGAGAAACGGCTGATCCCCAGTTTCTCCGACAATCCCGCAGTGATGGCGGCCAGATGAACAAATGTGTAGGTGGACTCACCGGCCTGGGGCATGGACGACGGCCCGTATCCGACATGATCGGTGGCGATCACGTGACAGCGGTCGGCGAGGCCGGGAATGAGGTGTTGAAACATGTGTGTCCTGCTGGGGAATCCATGCAGAAGCAGAACTGTCGGGGCTTCCTCGGGGCCCGCCTCACGATAGAACACCTGCTGTGCGTCGACGGTCGCGGTCCGGTGATGCGTAGAGAGCACGATGGCCTCCGGTGGTCACCCTTAGCGACGATGAACTACTTGTTGGTACATCTGGATGCAACGCCGGGGAGACATGCTGAATCCTGAATTCAACTTCTCTGCCCCGTCGGTCGAATTGTCCAATTTCACACTAGACCTGGCCGCCGACGGCAGCCACCTCCGCGCTGGCGGTCTTCCTGGACGGGGCGCAGCCTGGAATGCGTGGGACGCATGGCCGCCGATGTCGGTATTCGCGGCCCATTGTGATCCGCACGGAGGAAGTGATCGGCATGAGTGCTCCTGTCCTGGAGCCGGCCGCTCAAGCGATAGCGGACGCATCGTCGCAGCCGCCGTTCCTCTATCAACTGGGCCCGGAAGGTGCCCGCAAAGTACTGGACGACATCCAGGCAGCACCCGTCGAATTGCTCGACATCGAGGAAAAGTGGATCACCGTTCCGGCGGAGGTGGGTGACGTCGGGGTCCGTGTCGTGAAACCCCGGAACGCGGCGGCTCCACTGCCTGTCACCCTCTATGTACACGGCGGAGGGTGGATTCTGGGCAACGCGGGAACCCACGACAGGCTGGTGCGGGAACTGGCCGTAGGCGCGCGGACGGCGGTTGCCTTCGTCGAGTACGACCGCTCTCCCGAAGCCCACTACCCGGTGGCGATCGAGCAGGCCTATGCGACCGCGCGGTGGCTGACCACGAACGGCGCGGCCGAGGGCCTGGACGTGTCCCGTCTGGCGGTCGCCGGGGATTCCGTCGGGGGCAACATCGCCGCCGCGTTGGCGATCCTGGCCAAGCGGCGTGGTGATGTCCGTTTCGTGCACCAGTCGCTGTACTACCCGGTCACGGATGCAGCTCAGGACACCGCGAGCTACCGGGAGTTCGCCGACGGTCCGTTCCTGACCGCCAAGGCCATGGCCTGGTTCTGGGACGCCTACACGACCGCCCCGGGGCAGCGTGCCGAAACGACCGCGTCCCCCCCTGCGGGCCGCCGAGGAGGAGTTGTCCGGACTGCCGCCGGCTCTGGTCATCGTGGACGAGAACGACGTCCTGCGTGACGAGGGCAAAGCCTATGCGCGTCGCCTGAGCCAGGCCGGTGTGCCCACGACGAGCGTCCGCTACAACGGCATCATCCACGATTTCATGATGCTCAATCCCGTCCGGCCCACGCAGGCTTCGACGGCAGCGATCGAGCAGGCCGTCCACACCCTCCGCACGGCGCTCGGCACCAACTGAGCTGCCGCCCTGGGAAGTTCGACACACCTCGCTCACGGAAGGTTCTCGATCATGACAACACGCGAGGTGGTGGAGCGGTTCTTCGGGCTGCTGGGCGCCGGGGACCCGGACGCCGTGGTACCGGTCTTCGCGGACGACATCGACTGGTACGTCCCCGGTTCGCCGTCCCTGCCCTGGACCGGGCATCGTTCCAAGGGTGCGGAGGTGGCCGATTACCTCAGGACCCTCGGCAACAACATCATCCCGGAGAGGAACGTGGACCAGGTGGACGCGCTGCTGATCGACGGCGAACACGCGGTCATGCTGCGGCGGTTCACGCGCGTGGCCAAGAGCACCGGCCGGACCTACGACATGCCTGTCGCCATGCACTTCCGCGTCGAGAGCGACCGGATTGTCCAGCTCCATCTCTATGAGGACACGCTCAAGGTGTTCCAGGCATACACCGACTGACGTTCTTCGGCCGTAGCGGCGGGCCCGGCCCCGCTCCCTCACCAGAGCCGGGCAGCCACCATTCGACCGGCACGGCCGGGACCGCCCTCGCCGCCTTCATCAACCTCCGCGTCCTCAACCCCGAAAAGGAGCACTGGCGGCGCGGCGTGGAAGCCGCCGTCTTCTACACCCGCGAGCACGGCGACCTGAAGGTCCCGTTCACGTTCCGCGTCCCCAACGAGCAGGAGTGGGAAGCCAAGAGCGAGGGCGAGGAGCTACAGGAGGTGTGGCCGACCTCGCTCGTCGGCTTCCCACTCGGGCAGTGGATCGCCGACACTCGCCGGCTCCACGCCCGCGACCGCCTCGACACTGGGCGCATCGAGCAGCTGGAGAAGCCGCAGCTCAGCGCTGCTCACGGACTGGACACGGCGGCATCAACGGTTTGGTCGCGGTCTCCGGGTGTGAGTAGTTGAGGTACTGGAGAGCCAGATCCGCCATGCGTACCGCGAGGGCCGGGAAGACCACCTCGCCAGTCTGGGTCTTGTCCTCAACGCCGTAGTGGGTCAGTGGCAGTTGGAGCCGGGCGTGCAGGAGCCGCACCTGGCGTAGTCGGCCTCCCACAGCTTGAATGTCGGCGATGATGTGCGCGGTCCGCTCGACGGAGCCGTCGAACGAGACGTGGGCCACGGACGAGTCGGGGCCTTCGGAGTGGACCTTGGACACACCGGCTGCTGCGGCCCGGGATCTGGGCATCGAGGTCAGCCGCTCCCAGGTGCGCCGGATCCTGCTGGCCGAGGGCGTGCGCTGGCGATGCACGCTCGTGGACCCGCTCGAGAGATATGGACTTCGAGGGAAAAGGACGCGGATCGCCGAGCTCTACACCAGCCCGCCCGACGGCGCGACGGTCGTCTGCGCCGACGAGCACGGCCCGGAGATCCCCCGCACCTTCCCGCCGGCACCGGGCTGGTCACCGGACGGACACCGCATCAAGAACGAGATCGACTACTCCCGCGGACCGGAGAAAACCTGGGTCTACGGCGCCTTACGCATCCGCAACGGCCAGGAACTCACGATGACCGCCACCTCCCGCAACAGCGTGTCGTACCAGCAGTTCCTTCAGCTGGTAGAAGACGCCAACCCTGCCGGGGACATCTATGTGATCACCGCCAATCTGTCCTCGCACAACAGCGTGTCCACCCGGACCTGGCTCGAGGACCATCCTCGCATCAGGCACGTGTTCATCCCGGTCGGTGCCTGCTGGCTCAACCTCCAAGAGGGCTGGTGGCGCACCTTCCGCAAGACCGCCCTGGCCGGCCGCTCCTTCGGCGACCGCGACCACATCACCCACGCCACCGAAGTGGCCACAGCCCAGCTCAACGCCCGTGCCCGAACCTGGATCTGGGGCAGACCTGCACCACCCACCAGGCGCTTGCGCCGCCGCTATCTGTACACCCTTCGAGGAACGCAGCACTAGTCACCGCCAGGCCGTTGACCAGGATAAATACCGAGGTTCGGCTGGAGTACTAACCTTGGAGAAGAGAGCCTCCGCGTTCGCTGACGGAAGTGATGATCATGGACATCAACGGTTCGGTAGCCCTTGTCACCGGAGCCAACCGTGGCATCGGAATGGCATTCACGGAGGCTCTCCTCGCGCAGGGCGCAGCAAAGGTCTACGCCGGCGTCCGGGACCCGAACGCAGCCCTGGCCTCCGGCCTCACGCCGCTGCGACTGGACGTTACCGACGAGGAGCAGGTCGCCGCAGCCGCACGTGCCGCCGATGATGTCAGCATTGTCATCAACAACGCCGGGGTCACCGGTGGCCCGTCGCTCCTGGAGGGCTCATTGGACGGTGCCAGGCGCGAGATGGAGGTCAACTACTTCGGCACCTGGGCTGTCTCGCGTGCGTTCGCGCCCGTGCTGGCCGCCAATGGCGGGGGAGCACTGGTGAACATGCTCTCCGTGGCGTCGTGGGTGGCCAATCGGCAGTTTCCGAGCTACGCGGCCTCCAAGTCCGCTCAATGGTCACTGACGAACGCCTTCCGGTTGGCGCTGCGGGAGCAGGGCACGCTCGTGGTCGGCGTGTATGCCGGCTATGTCGACACCGACTTGGCCGCGGACGTCGACTCCCCGAAAATCCTCGCGGACGACGTGGCCGAGGCCACCATGACGGGGCTGCTCAGTGATGAACCCGAAGTGCTGGTTGACGAGGTCACCCGCCGGGTACGCGCCGCGCTCTCGGGGGGACTTGACGAGCTGTACGCCAATCGGTAAGTGCCCGGGCCACTGTGGTCTCGGCCGTCGCGCGAGCCAGGGGGTGCGTTCAACCATAGATAAGCCTGTCCGTGTACAGAAGGTTGTTAGGCCGGTAGAGCTCGCGGTCGGCATGGCATGGCCAGGGGCCCTCCATCCATCGGCCGCACCGGGTTCGCGCTGGGCCCGCAAAGGTGGAGCCCCGTTCTTCATCGCACAGCCATTGCCTGAAACCGGCAGCGGGCATGGGTGAGCCGCCTGGCCGCCGAACAGAAGGCCGTGCCAAGGCCGAGCAGGCCGTCGGCAAGGCCGTCCAGGCCGCCGGGCGGGCCACTGCCAGACACTGATCGCCCAGAGCCACACAGTGGAAGCCCCGGACGACGCCTGCGCAGCCAACGAGCCGGTTGGCCCTGAGCGGCACTGAGGAAGTGTGTGGGGGCGGACCCTGGCATCGGGAACGCCCCCATGGCTGTGCCTCTACTGGCTCGCGGGCGCGAGACAGGGCACCGGCAGAGATCGGCCGCACCGCCCAGCCTCTGGGCAGCCCACAGGGGCGGGCGTCTGGGCCCTTCCCGCGCTACTCGCGGACGGCTGCCCGGTCGCGGCGGGGCGCGCCGGAGCGCCCGTAGGACGCGAGCATGACCGGGCCCGCCTCGCTCACCGGCCGACCGGCTCATGACCGTTCTCCGGCGCCACAACTGGCGGCCGTGCCGGTCAGTCGAAGGCGCGTTCGCTGTCCAGGAACCGGGACACGTGGTTCCCGAGCAGCTCGGGGTACTGGAACAGCGCGCCGTGCCCGGAGTCGGGGTAGATGATCAGCTGCGCGTTCGGAATCTGCTGCTGCAGGATGTAGGAGTTGATCGTCGGCACCATGATGTCGTGGCTGCCGTTGACGACCAGGGTGGGCTGCTGGATGGTCTTCAGCTCGCTCCACCGCTCACCAACCTGCTCGCGCCATTTGGCCATGGCCCCGACCTGGGCTTTGGCAACCTGCATCGAGCTCCGCGGGACGACGTCGGCGGTGCGCTGGTGGCGCCGCGCCAAGAAGTCCCTGCCGGCCTGCTGGCTGGTCTCAGACGGCTCGAAGAACAGGAACAGGAAACCATCGTCGGTGATCTCCGGATCGTGCCCGCCCACCTCATAGATCTTTGGGTCCTGGCCCTCGAATTCACCTGCCCGCGGTCCCGTGCCAACCAGCACGAGCCGGCGCACGAGTTGGGGTGGCGCAGCGTCAGGGTCTGGGCGATGTAGGCGCCGATGGAGAAACCGAGAACGTCGGCCCGCGAAATGCCCAGCGCCCGGATGACTGCCGCACTGTCATCACCGAAAGCCTCGAACGTCTCCGGCACCTCGCCACTGGACCCGGCTACTCCCGCGTAGTCGAACAGGATCACTTCGCGGTTCGCGGCCAGCCCGTCGGTGACGGCCGGATCCCAGTGGTCCATCCCGCCCCGGAAGTGCACCATTGATATCTATTCCGATTACAGGGCCTGTTTCCTTGTCTGGTTATGATGCGAAATCAAGATTTCCCTGGCCTCACACCGACCACGGCCGTAAACCGATCGGTTTTCATTCAATACCAAAGGAAATCCGATCGATTTCACATGGGCGCGAGAGGTGAATCACAGTGACATGGCTCGCGACAGCGCGAAGCGCGCAGCCTTTCGGTGGTGAGCCCGGCCTGTTCAACGATGACCGCCTCGCCTGGGCGCTGGATTGCGATCGCCTCGCACGAGCGGGGATGGAAGGGCACCGCCGCTTCGGCTGTCACAGCAGCCGGGCAGAAGCTGGTTGGCAGTCCGGTCCCAGAGACGCCGGTGACGGCGGGGAGCGGCCCTGCAGCGATCGGATGCATAGGTGCTGCCAGACGATGCGGGCCCTACCAGCGGCACAAAAGGTGTACGAGAGGAACCAGTTCTATCGTCCCAAAAGCCCGGGCAGGCATAGGAGTTCGTGGCAGGTGGTGGCGACGGGCCCGGCTGGTCACTGGCGGGGGCGTGGCGTTCGAGGGCGGCGGTGGCTGCCACCGACATTCGCAAGGACGCCAACTCCATCCGGACCGGTATCGTTCAGACCAGGGTCACGAGCTACGGCGCCCGCGGTGCGGGCAAGGTCCGTCGTTGTCGGGGTGTTGGTTCTCCGACCGATGTCTGCCGCCTGAAGTCCTCTACAGATCCCCGGGCGGTTCTTTCCGATGTGTGAAGCTGGTGGACAGTCTGTCCCCCTGGACTCGGGAGGTGGCGCGGTTGCCCGCCCAGTACGTCACCAGCCTGTTTGAGGCGTTCGACCGGTACGCGGACCGGCCTGCCATCGTCTTCCAGGGGACAGAGCTGTCCTTCGGCATGGTCAGGGACACGGCCTACCGGCTCGCCCGGGCCACGCACGACCTCGGCGTCCGGCGCGGGACGGGCATCGCGTGCGTGAGCGGCAACCGGCCGGAGGCGCTGCTGGTTCGCCTGGCCGCCCACGTCCTGGGGGCTCGGATCACCACGGTGGTGATTGCCCCCGACACCCACGCCCTGGCCCACATCCTGCGCGACTGCAATCCGGCACTGGTGGTGCACGACGGCCCGGTCCCCGCCGTCAAAACGCCCACCCTCCCTTTGACGGAACTGCTGGAGCGGGCCGACTCCCAGAGCGCGGACCCCATGCCTGTGCACGCGGAAGACGACGACATCGCCCGGGTCATGTACACCAGCGGCACCACCGGCCTGCCCAAGGGTGTGGCGTCCCGGTTTAGCGCCCTGGGTGCGCGGACCGCGTGGGCCCGCAAGGACAGCGGCCTTGCCGAGCTGGTGTTCGTCTCGGCGACCTCGCTGGCGCAACGCGCCGGCGGACGCTGCCTGGAGCACCTCCTGTCGGGGCGGCGAGTGGAGATCATGCCGGAGTTCTCGCCCGAGGAGTTCGCCGCCGCGTGCCGCCGTGCCGAGGTCGCCGCGACCTACCTCACTCCAACCCAGATCTACCGGCTGCTCGAGCACCCCGACACCAGGGAGGGCATCCGTGAGCTGGTGTCGATCAGCTACGGCAACTCCCGGATCCACCCGGAACGGCTCGCCGAAGCTCTCGGCCGTTTTCCCACCGCCGCGTTCCGCCAGGGCTACGGCACGAACGAGACCGGCGTGATCGCCCGGCTGACGCCCGACGACCATGCCGCCGCCCTGGACGGGAAACCGAGCCTGCTCGCCTCGGCTGGTCGTCCCCTGCCCGGCGTCGACGTCACGATCCGCGACCACGAACGCAAGCCGCTGCCGGCCAGCCGGGCCGGGGAGGTGTGGGTCCAGTCCCCGGCGATGATGGCCGGCTACTGGAACCGCCCCGACCTCGACGCCGAGGTCTTCGACGACGGCTGGCTGCGCACCGGTGACATCGGCCGCCTGGACGCCGACGGCTACCTGCACATCGTCGACCGTCTCAAGGACATGATCATCGTGGAGGGCCGCAACATCTACAGCGGCCCCATCGAGGCCGCCCTCACCCGTCACCCGGCCGTAGCCGAGGCTGCCGTCGTCGGCCGTGACAGCCCGACGACCGGCGAAGAGATCGTCGCGTTCCTCGTCCCCTCACCGGGCCACTCACCCCGTCAGGAGACGGCGGCCGAGGCGTGCCAGATGGTGGTGGATGCCCTTGCCCCGGCCCACAGACCGGCGATAGTGCGATGGCTGGCCGCGATGCCGCTGACGCCCACCGGCAAGACAGACAAGAACGCGCTGCGCCGCAACCTGGGGACGAAGGCTGGGCTGACATGATCCGCACGCATGGGCGGGTGAACAGGACCGACCTCCACCACGCCGACCACGACGGACAGCACCGAGAACTCCTCCCAGCGCTCGGCGGCGCGGCTCCCGGGCCGATTCCCGACCGGCAAACGCAAGGACCAGATCTCTACCTTGGCCAGCATCTGCCGGGCACTCGCCGAGCTCGAAAAGGGCCAGGCGTTCCACCGAAGTCGTCGCGGCGGCTCACGCCGACTGCAGCAGCGTCAGTCGATGCTGTACTCGCCGGTGAACGCGGCCTCCTTCACACCGCCGAACGGGGCGCCGATGGTGCACTTGCCCGCACCACCGAACAGACTCGTCGAGAACGTACCGCTGAAGCCGTGCCCCTAGAACAAGCCCTCGGTCACGTAGCCGGACACGGTCGCGTCGTTGAGGACGGTGCGGTCGATGGTCAGGTTGACGACGCTGCGCAGCCTGTAGCCGTCCGTGGTGCTCCACTCGATCGTTCCTGCGCACGCGCGGGGTCCAGGAGTTTGTGGCTGAGCCATCGCCAAGACGGGTCCTCAACACTCGCCAGCTCAACCCTCCGCATCGCCGCCGGGCGGACGCCGGTGAGCAAAAGGTAGTAGCCGACCTGCTCCTCGGCGTCGGCGACAGGAACGTCCGTCACGTACAGCAGGCGCCCGCGCCCGCGGCCGACCGTGCTGATGATCCTCGCGCCGAGCAACCGCTCCGGGTAGTAAGCCGCTCCGGCCCGGCGCTGAATCAGCCGCACGTCGCATTCCCTGCTCTCCACGCAGATCCGGTCCGAGTATCCGTAGTCCGTGCCGCCGCGTCCCCTCTTCGCGCCGACAGTCGCACGAGCATCTGTGGCCGGGCGTCGTGAGCCCGCGGCCGGAACTGTGTCAACACCGTCGATGGACGGTGGTACCCACCCGGGAATCGCACTGAGAGGCCGACAGCATGCCCAAGACGCGCCCTGTTCCGATCCAGCAGATCCTTCAGCTCATCGACTTCCATGAGCAGCGCCCGCTCACCACGGCCAACCTCGTGGCGAGCGAGAACCTCCTGTCGCCCGCCGCCCGGGCCGCGCTCACCAGCGACCTGGGCCACCGCTACTGCATTCCGCCTCCCGGCCGGCGCCACCCGGCCGTCTGGGACTATCCCAACCAGACGCCACCGCGCCACCTGGAGCACGCCGCCGAAGACCTGGCGTGCCAGGCTCTCAGTGCCCACGCCGCGGACGTGAGAACACTGTCGGGTAACAACGCACGCCGTACGGGACGACGTCGGAAGGGATTTGCGGATCGGGCAGCAGCCGGCACTGGGCGAGAAGGTCGTCGATGATGCTCATGGCCGGGGTGATCACTCCAGGGTGTCGGCGAGGAGGCGGAGGCTTTTCAGGAGCCCTCGGGCGTGGCGGTCCAGGCTGTGGGTCATGGCGGGCGTCAGCCCGACGATGCCGGGCACGGCGTCGGGGTGGACCTCGCACAGGTGGCGCAGGACGATGACGTCCATCTGGTCCTGGGGCAGCCGGGCAACCGCGTCGAAGAAGCGGGCCATCGTGTCGATATGGGCTATGCGCTCGGTCAGGTCGGTGATGCCGGCCTGGGCGGTGGTGTAGAACGCCGCGTGCCTCAGATCGGGGTGCCCGTCCCTCTGGTCCGCCCGTGCCATGACCGCGAGCGGAGCATCTGCCAGGCGTGACGCGGGGTGTAGGGGCTTGCGGTCGCGGCGTCCCAGGTGAGCCACAGGAGATCGAAGGTCTCCCCGACCGCGCGGCGGGTGCGGTCCTCGGTCTGGAGGAAGGCCCGGGCGTAGGCGCTGTAGGGAGGGCGCATGGCCTGGGTAAAGCCGCGGTGGGCGACGGGCGGCCGCTCAGGGCCCAGCGGCTGCACGGCGCGGATGCCGTTCTCGATCCAGATCGTGATCTTCTCCGCCTCACGGGCGGCCACGGTCCACAGCCGGCGCAGCGGCCACGGTGGTAAGTCCAGGGCTTTCACCACGCTGTAGGTGATCTCCCAGCCGGGGTAGTAGCCCTTGCCACGCAGGAGTTCCGACAGGCGTGTCTTGAAGTAGCCGGAGCGGGAGACGAGTTCGTCGAGGGTCAGGCCTCTGGCAAGGAGCCGGCTGCGGATCGGTTCCAGCCACGTGCGGTGCGTGATGCCGATCTCTTCGCGGATCGGGGCCGGGATGTACGCGGCGGTGAGGCCCGCCCCGCCGCTGCCGATGACGGCGGTGCGTCGCAGGCCCTCGGTGGCACCTGCCCGCCCCGGCGTGCGCCGCTTGGTCTGCTGCAGCGCGCAGACACACGGGCTGAGTTCCGCAGCCGCCGGTAGGCCGTGTACTGCTTGCGCTGGACCCGAGTGACGCCGTCCCCCAGACCGAGCAGCACCACCTCGACCGTCTTGGCCAGCTCCACCCGAGCGCCGCCCTTCCTGCCGGCAGGCGGCCCTGGCCCTGTTGTCAGGGACCGACCCCCAGTCTGAGAGGGCGAGCACAGGCCTGGTTGCGGCGTCTTGTCGGCAGGAGGAGCGTCGTAAGGAGAAACACCAAGGCGAGGGATCGGCCGCCGGAGACGCCCGAGAGCCGCCGACGCCTGAGATCGGAAGGACTGCCGGAATCAGAGGTGGCAGCGAATGAGTACTACGCAAAGCAGTCCGATGTTCGACATCGAAACGCTGCGCCGCGGGATTGAGGATCGTGACGCCTCGGCCCTGCGGGGCCTGTACGCGGAGGATGCGCGGGTGACCATGGTGGATCATCGCGACCAGCCGAGTCACCCGCATGAGATCGCCGGCACGGCCGCAATCGGCGAGTTCCTCGAGGACGTGTGCAGCCGGGACATGGAGCATCGCCTGGGGCAGGTCGTGGTCTCCGCCGATGGTAGCCACGCGGCGTACCTGGAGCAGTGCCGGTACCCGGACGGTACGAAGGTTCTGTCGACCTCGATGCTGGACCTGCGGCACGGGCGGATCACCACGCAGACGAGCTTGCAGGCATGGGACGAGGAGACCCAGGGTGCGGAGACGCAGGAGGCGACTGCGCCGGCGCGGCCCGAGCACCTGGATTTCTCGGCCCCGGACGAGGTCCGCACCTTCCCCAACGGTCGTGCGGAGATCATCAACGTGGGCGGCGGTGCGGTCGGCCGCTTGGTGCTGGAGCCGGGCTGGCGCTGGTCGAAGGACGTCAAACCCCTGGCCGGCACGGAGTGGTGCGAGGCTCCGCACTTCCAGTACCACCTGTCCGGGACGATCCGCATCCGCATGGCCGACGGGACCGAGTTCGACGCGAAGCCGGGTGACCTCACCGTGCTGCCCTCCGGCCACGACGCCTGGGTGGTCAGCGACGAGCCGGTCGTGGTCGTGGACTGGCAGGGCGCGGTCCACTACGGGGAGAAAATCTGAGACTGTGCGCCCGCTGTCGGCACCCTCTCTCCGGAAACAGGGTGCTCAACCACGGGAGTAGCCGACATAACCGGGGATTTCGCGCGGTGCTGCTCCCATGACCCGTTCGGTCGTGGGAGCACCGCCCAGTGTTCGCACGAGCCCAATCCACGCAGGTCACAGCTCCCCTGCAGAAGAGCTGCACCCATCCTCCAGGACGGCATGGACGACCTGCCCGAAGGGCTTCAGGACCGCACCGGCGGCGAACTCAACTGGCGGATCACCGCCGCCTGCTGGAGGAATAGTCCATAGCTGTGGATCGGTTGGTGTCGTCGGTCAGTCGAGCCGCTTCTTTGAACGCCCGGCCCTCCGCCAGATCACCGTCATCCCAAGCGCCAGAATGCCCAGGGCTGCGACCACGATGACGACCTTGATCGCGCGGTCCAGCAGCAGGTGGTGAAGGAGTTCCGACGACTCCGCTCCGAGGCTGTTCATCGTCGGCCATCCTGTCGCCGCGACCAGGACGCCCCGTTCTTCCCGCCCTCAAGCCGTCGGGCAGCAGCACGCAGGCCGGCCTTCACTACGGGGTCTGCATACTGTCGTACCTCGTCGAGTCTGCCCTTGCGCTTGAGAGTCACAGCGATGGCGAAGACCAGCAGCGCCAGCACCACCAGACCGCCCACGACCACGCCGAACCTGATGAGCATGAGATTGAGATACGTCTCCACGAAGAAGCCTCCACCCGTTGTATCACGGCTGTGATACAACCGTTGTATCACAGCCGTGATAGAAAGGCTGCATGCCCAAGCACGTAGACCCGGACGCTCGCCGTCGCCTCGTCGTCGACGCGCTGTTCCGAGTCGTCGTCCGTGAAGGTCTGCATCGCACCTCGCTGCGAGCCGTCGCCGACGAAGCCCAGCTCAACATCGGCTCCCTGCGCCACTACTTCGCCAGCCAGCAGGACCTGATGCGCTTCGCGATGCAGTCGATGCTCGACCGGGCCAGCAGTCGTCTGCTCGAACACGTCGAGCGAATCGGAGACCTGGAAGGCCACCCCCGCCCCGAACAACTCCAGCTCGCAGCCGGGTTCCTGGCCGAGCTACTGCCGCTCGACGAGCAACGCCGCGCCGAGGTCACCGTCTTCCTGGACTTCAACACCGCTGCCCGCACCAACCCGGCCTTCGGCGACCTGTCACGCCAAGCCGCCGAAGGCACGAGATGGCTGATGCGCCGCGTGCTCACCCGGCTGGACGCAGCGGGCACCCTGCGCCCTGGCCTCGACCTCGACCTTGAGTCCGAGCGGCTCACGGCGCTCCTGGACGGGCTCAGCCTCAGCGCCGTCCTGCACCCCGAGATCCTGAACCCGCGGGCATGCATGGATGTGCTGCTCGCGCATCTGGGCGATCTGTCACTGATCGTTGGAACTCCGGGCTCGGCGCACTGACCGCAGCACCCGGTGAGTCAGGCTGCGTGAGCCTTGCGGCGCTCGACGAGGTGTCCGCGTTCGAACCGGGCTCCGGCGCGGACGAGGGCGACGAGGTGGGGTGCGTTCACCGCTCGCCACCGCTGCTGAGCGGACTCAACGAGTTTGGAGACCATGGCGAAGGGCGGCGACCGCGCTGCCGACGCCCTCGGTGACCTTCGTGCGCAGACGGACGGTGGCGAACGTGGACTCGATGGGATTCGTACCAGGTATGAAATCTGTGGGCGCCGCTGTCTGCGTCCTGGTGACCGGACTTCGGCCCGGTTGTACGGTGCGACCGTCAGGACAAGGGGCGCCCGGGGAATCAGCATGGGCAGGCCGATCTTGAACGACGGGCTGTGAGCCCGCCTTAGTAGATGGCCGCCCCTGCGACTTGTCTGGCTGCGTCGTGAGCGCGATTCCGTAGGTGTCGTTTCGCCCAGCTGATCCCCGTACCGGGTTCATGTCGAGACATGGAGACGGATGATGGGACGGTTCATCGGGTTGGATATTCACCGCGACTTCGCTCAGGTCGCGATGGTCGAGGACGGACGCGTCACGGACTGGGGCCGGGTGGGGTGCCGGACGGAGGCGCTGCGGGAGTTCGCCGCACAGCTGCGTCCGGACGACCAGGTGGCGCTGGAGGCGACCGGGAATGCGAGCGCAGTGGCCGTGCTTTTTCGTTCGCCATAGCGGGAGATGGGCGACTTCACCGTGCGGGTGCTGACGCGGGGACGGCGTTGAGGCGCCAACGCGGACAGGACCCTGCGGACGATCGCCCCGATGTCCTGCTCGGTGACCTCCTGCGCGCAAACCAGGAAAGCGTGATTCGGCTGCCTCCACCATGGCCCGGCGGAGCAGCTGGTACGGTCCAGCAGCGGCTGCGGAATCTTCCCTCGGGGGTTGGCGTGCGCTTCCTGCTCGCGATGTGTCTGTTCCCCGAGGTCGGATACCGCCGGGTCTGGGACAAGATGACCTGGGCGTTCCCCGGCCTCCGGCATGCACCCAGCACGAAGGGCCTTCGCGATCTGAGCCGGCGCGTGGGCTGTGCTCCGGCGACATCTTTGTTCGCAGAAAGGGCGTGAGAAACTACCGGCCTTGGAGAAACCTCACAACGCTTCTGCCCCCTCGTCACGACCGCAGAGTGAACCATGCCCCGATTTGCGTGAGCCAGCGGCTAACCTGCGAGCGAGGCGGCTGCGAGGGCCAGCAGCGAGCGTACGGCCGGGTCGGCGCCGGGCCGGTGCAGGGCCGCGATGGTGGTGGTGAGTTCGGGAGCCTCGTCAGTGAGCGGGAGGAAGCGCACGCCCGGGAAGGAGAGCGCGGCGGTGTGCTCGGGGGCGAGGGTGACGCACAGGCCGGAGGCGGCGTAGCTGAGCAGGCCCGGCAGGTCGTCGGCGTGCGCACGGACGGTGGGGACGAAGCCCGCGCGGTCGCAGGCCAGTAGCACGCGCTGGGCCAGTTGCAGGAGTGGCCCGTCGCCGGCGAGGGCGAAGGACTCCTCGCGCAGGTCGGCGAGGGAGAGGCGGTTGGCCGCGGCGAGATGGTGAGCTGCGGGCAGGGCGGCGGCGAGGCGTTCCTCGGTGAGCCGGTGGACGGTCAAGTCGTCGTCGAACGTGGGCTGGCGTACCAGCGCGAGGTCCACGGTGCCGCTGCGGACGAGCTCGATCAGCGCGGCGGTGGATCCCTGCCGCAGGTGCAGGCGCAGGCCCGGCAGTTGCTCGGCGGCGTCGGCGAGCAGGCGCGGCAGGTGCCAGTGGCCAAGGCCGTTGACGAAGCCGACGCGCAGCTCGCCCTCCTCGCCGGAGGCGATCCGGCGGGCGCGGGCGAGGGCGGACTCCTGCGCCTCCAGTATCCGTCGGGCGTCGGCCGCGAAGGCCTCACCGGCGGGGGTGAGGCTGACGCCCTGACTGCTCCGGTCGAGCAGACGGGTGCCGATGATCCTCTCCAGGCGCTGGACCGCCTGACTGAGCGGGGGCTGACTCATCATCAAACGGCTTGCCGCGCGGCCGAAGTGCTTCTCCTCGGCCAGTACGGTGAACTGTTCCAGCAGGCGGGGCGTGAGATCCATGAGGTGAGCGTAGATCGGGTGGTGGGTAGGCAGGCGGCGGAAGTACGGACCCCGGCCCGGTCGGCCGGGGTCCGGGTGACGTGCGGGTCAGACGGCGAGCAGCGCCCAGACGTCGTCCGCGGCGAGCGCCTCGCGGCCCAGCCGGGTGGCCCAGTACGACTCGTCGCCCTCCTCGTCGCGCCAGGACCACAACCGGGTGGTGGCGAACCGTAGTTCGCCGAGTTCGGTGAAGCCGATGGCGCCGTGCAGCTGGTGGGCGATGCGGGCGATCTCGGCGACCGAGGCGGAGGCCTGCGCCTTGGCGGCAGCCACGCCGACCAGCGACAGCTCGCGGGCGGCGGCGTCCACCGCGGCGCGGATCAGTGCGGACTCCTCGATCAGGCGAGCCTCCTCCTGCTTGACGGCCTGGAAGCGGCTGAGCGGGCGGCCGAACTGGGTGCGGGTGGTGGTGTGCCGGACGGTCAGCTCGACGCAGCGCTCGGCGGCGCCCGCGATCAGCGCGGCGCGGGCGAGAGCGGCGCGGAGTCCGGCCTCGGCGAGCTCGCCCGGGGCGAGGGGGCGGACGTCGGCGGCGGACACCGCGTAGTCGTGCAGGTGGAGGGTGTCGCGGGGCTCGCCGGCGAGGTTGGTGCCGGGGACGACGGTGGTACGGGCCGGGTCGACCGGGAACAGTACGGGCCCGCCCGGACCCTCGGTCAGTACGATGACGGTGGACGTGGCGCCGTACGGCACCCGGGGCAGCGTGCCCGAGACGCGCAGGGCGGCGTCCTCGCCCGAGGTGCCGGCCGGGCCGACCCGGGTGACGGCAGGGTGGGCGTACGCGAGGGTGAGGCCGTCGGCTAGCGCGACAGTCAGCGAGGCCTCAGGGAGCGTGAGTTCGAGGTGCCCGAGCACGGCCTCGCCGAACGGGCCGGGCTCAGCGAGGCGGCCCGCCTCACGCAGGGCGGTGACGCGGGTGGCAAGGGTGGTGGTCATGACTGCTGCTCCAGACCGCGGGTGATGATGCCGCGAAGAATCTCGTTGGTGCCGCCGCGCAGGGTGTAGCCGGGGCTGTGCAGCAGCGCGTAGGCGAGGTGGTGGGGGTACGACCCGGGTGTGGCCCCGGTATCGGCAGTGACAGGCAGGATGCGCCGTACCTCGTGGACGAGTTCGCCCTCCAGGCGCGTGCCCAGGTCCTTGACCAGCGCGGCCTGCACGTCGGCCGGGCGGCCCGCGTCCAGCGCGTCGGCGACGCCCAGCGAGAGCTGCCGTACCGCGAAGACCCGGGCGAGCAGGGCGCCGAGCCGGGCCTGCTGGTCGGGGGTAGCTGCGCCCCGGCGCAGTTCACGGGTCAGCGAGATCAGCAGCGGGAAGGTGGAGAGGTAACGCTCGGGCCCGCTGCGTTCGAAGGCCAGCTCGCCGGTGACCTGTTTCCAGCCGTCGCCCTCCTGGCCGAGCAGCATGCCGTCGGGGACCTCGACGCCGTCGAGGTGGAACCAGTTGAAGGTGTGCTCGCCGGTGAGCAGGTGGATCGGCTCGGTGCGTACGCCGGGGGCGCGCAGGTCCACGATGAACTGGCCGAGCCCCTGGTGCCGGTCCTCGTGCTCACTGGTACGGGCCAGCACGATCGCGTAGTCGTTGACGTGCGCGCCGCCGGTCCATTTCTTCGTACCCGTCAGCCGCCAGCCGCCCGGCACGCGCTCGGCGCGGGTCTGCACATTGGCCAGGTCGGAGCCGGCCTCCTGCTCGCTCATGCCGATGGAGAAGAAGCAGCGCCCGGCGGCGATGGCGGGCAGGAACCGCTGCTTCTGCTCCTCGGTGCCGTGGGTCAGGATCGAGGGTCCGGCCTGGCGGTCGGCGACCCAGTGCGCGGAGACGGGAGCCCCAGCGGCGAGCAACTCCTCGATCACGACGACGCGGGCGGCGAATCCGCGCCCGCCGCCCCCGTACTCGGGCGGCAGCGCCATGCCGACCCAGCCGCGTCCGGCGAGCCGGCGGCTGAACTCCGGGTCCCAGCCGGTCAGCCAGGAGTCGGGGCGGCCGAGCACGGTGCCGCGGGCGCGCTCCTCGGCGAGGAAGTCCCGCACCTCCCGGCGCAGTTGCAGGGTGTCGGTGGTCGTGGTCATGGAACTACTCCTTGTTCAGCAGGGCGGGGTCGAAACCGGCCTCGCGGAGCACTTCGTCGGTGTGCTCGCCGAGGGCGGGGCAGGGGCGCACGGTCGGTGCAGGGTCGGCGGAGTAGCGCACCGGACGGGCGATCGAGCGGTACCTGCCTTCGGTAGGGTGCTCGGCCTCGGCCAGCAGGCCGCCCTCGCGGGCGTAGGCGGTGGCGACAGCCGACTCCAGGCTGTGCACGGGCGAGGCCGGGACGCCGGCACTGTCGCAGAACTCCTGCCATTCGGCGGAGGTGCGAGTCACCGTCATCTCGTCCAGCACCGGGTACATCTCGTCGGCGTTGCGGGCCCGCAGCGCGCGGTCGGCGAACCGCGGATCGGCGGCGAACTCGGGGCGGCCGGCGAAGGTGCAGAAGTCCCGCCAGTTGCGGTCGCTGTGCGGCAGGATGCACATCCAGCCGTCCGCTGTACGCTGCGCCCGCCGGGTGCGGCTGAGCGAGCGCGGCGCGCCGAACTCGCCTTCCATGACCGCCCCGGCCAGGTGCTCGACCAGATTGAACGCGAGCATGGTGTCGGCCATCGGCACCTCGATGTGCTGACCGCTGCCGCCGCGCTCGCGGTGCAGCAGGGCGGCGAGTACGGACTGGCTGATCTGCAGTCCGCAGATCTTGTCGGCGATCAGGCTGGGCACGAACCGCGGTTCGCCGCCCGCCCGCTGGTTGAGCCACACCAGCCCGGAGACCGCCTGGATGATGTCGTCGTACGCGGCGTGGGTGCCGAGCGCGGAGTCCGCGCGGAAGCCCTGCGCGTTGACGTACACCAAGTGGGGGTTAACGGCCCGCAGCTCCTCGTACCCGAGCCGGAGCCGGGCCAGGGCCTGCGGGCGGACGTTGGTGAGGAACACGTCCGCCGTACGGATCAGGGCGACCAGCGCGTCGCGGCCGTTCGGCGCCTTGAGGTCGATGACCGCACTGCGCTTGTTGCGGTTGAGATTGAGGCCGGCGCCGCCCATTCCGGGGTGGCGGGCCGGTGGGTAGTGGCGGGTCATGTCTCCGCCGGGGGGCTCGACCTTGATGATGTCCGCGCCCAGGTCGCCGAGCTGCTGGCCGGCGTACGGAACCATGATCACGCTGCCCAGTTCGACGACGCGGACCCCGGAGAGCATTCCATTCATAGCATTCCTTTCACGGTAGTCATTTCGGCCGTTGCGACGCCTTCGAGGAAAATCCCGCACCTCAGGTCGCGTCCAATACCGACTGACCGGGAAGCCGATAGGGAACCGGATATGACAGCAGGTCAGACCGGCTATATAGGGCATCACATATCGCCGCCCGCTGCCATTGGTATTGGACGCCCGCAAATTCCCGCTGCTGTCATGGAAATACCAACCCGGCCACTACGGAAGGACGAGGGCCATGACCGAGAGCGCGACCGAGACCACGACCTCCTACGACGCACTGCAGGGCCTCTACCACCAGCTCGGCATCACCGGTGAGGAGGCCGGCGGGAAGGTGACCATCACCGGCGCCGACCCGCTGACCCCCTCCGTGCACCGCATCGGCGAAGCCTGCGCCGCCGCTCTCGCGGCGCTCGGCACCGAGGCATCGGCGCTGTGGCGGGAGAGGGGCGGGGACGCCCAGGACGTGACGGTCTCCGCCGAGTCCGCGATCCACCAGCTGATGGCGGTCTTCCTCACGCGGGTGAGCGGCGTGCCCGTGAGCGAGCTGGGCGAGGACCCCAACCTGTTGGGAAACAGCGACTTCTACCGCGCCGGCGACGGCCGCTACATCTATGTGCTGCTCTCCTACCCGGAGTTGCGCGACATCGCCTGCGAGGTGCTGGACTGCCCGCCCGACCGGCAGCGCATGGCGGACGCGATCGCCCACTGGGACGCTTTCGAGCTTGAGGAGGCGATCTGCTCGCGCGGCGGCACCGCGGTCGCCGTACGCACGCAGCAGGAGTGGCGAGCCCACCCGCAGGGGCAACTGCTGGACGGCCAGCCGCTGATCCACCTGGACAAGGCGGGTGAGAGCGCGCCCGAGCCCTTCCCGGCCGCCGGGGAGCTGCCGCCGGCCCTGCCGCTGACCGGGCTGCGAGTGCTGGACAACTCGCACGTCATCGCGGGCCCGATGGCCTCGCGGATCTCCGCCGAGCTGGGCGCCGACGTACTGCACGTCTCCTCGCCCACGCACCCCGACCCCAACGGGATGATCATCGAGACCGGCATCGGCAAGCGCGCCGCCTTCTGTGACCTGCTCGACCCCGTGCAGGCCGCGGCCTTCCGGCGGGTGCTCGCCGAGGCGGACGTGTATGTCAGCAACTACCTCAACCTGGACACCAAGGGCTTCGGACCCCAGGCCCTGTTCGAGCAGCGGCCCGGTCTGGTGTTGCTGGACTACCACGGCTGGGGCATGACCGGCCCCTGGTCGCGGCGCGGCGGCTTCGACCAACTCGCCTGTGCGGCCAGCGGGTTCTCCGCCGAGGAGGGCTCCTTCGACGGTCCGCGGCTGCCGCCGACCTACCTCCTCAACGACTACCTCGCGGCGATCCTCGGCGCGGCCGGGGTGATCGAGGCGCTGCGCCGCCGGGCGAGCGAGGGCGGCAGCTGGCGGGTGCACGTCGACCTGGCCAAGGTCTGCATGTGGGTGCAGGACCTCGGACTGTTCCCACGGGCCGACGTCGCCGCGTTGCCCGCCCCCGACCTGATGCGCGCCACCGGTGAACTGGCCACCGTTCACGGGCCGTTCGGCGAAGTCAGCTACCTGCCCACGCGCATCGCGTACTCGACCCTGCGCCCGCACCTCGACCGTTCCGCCGAGCCGCTCGGCGCCTCCCCCCTGGCCTGGTGACCCCGATGGACCTCGCTGTCGCCTGTGGTAGAGCGGCATGCCCGGTATCCGTGGCGCAAGCGGCTGGATGACCGGCGGGTGCCCAGCGGGATCCTTTTCGTCCTGTACACGGGGCCCCTGGAAGTTCCTTCCGCAGGAGCTGGGACACGGCTCAGGGAGTACGTGCTGGCGCAGGCTGCGGGACTGGCATGAGGCCGGGGTATGGCAGGCCTTGCACGAGTTACTGCTCGCCGAGTTACGGCCGGCCGGCAAACCGGACTTCTCCCGGGCCGCAGTGGACGGCTCGCACCTGCGGGCGATGAAGGGCGGCGCGAAAGACCGGGCCGTCTCCGGTGGACCGCGGCAGGACCGGCAGCGAGCACCACGTGATCACCGAGGCGCACGGCATCCCGCTCGCCGCCACCCTGACCGGCGGCAACCGCCATGCCGTCACCCAGCTCATGCCCCTGGTCAACGCCGTACCACCGGTCAAGGGCAACCGCGGGCGCCCCCGCCGACGCCCCGGCGCGCTGTACGCCGACCGCGGCTATGACTACGACATCCACCGCCGCGACCTGCGCGGACTGGGCATCCGCCCGGTCATCGCCCGCCGGGGTACCGATCACGGCTCAGGACTCGGCGTCCACCGCTGGGTCGTCGAAGCCTGGCGCCGCCTGAAGACCGCCCTTGACCAGAGCCCGTCCGGCGGGACTTGCGGCCGGTGGCCCTGGGTCCGTGGCGCTGCCGTAGTCTCCGTGGTCATGTTCGAGTGGTGGCATGTGCTGGCGGACGACGAACGGCAGCAATGGACTCTGGATCCGTTCGTGGGTGTGGGGCCGCCGGCGTTCGGTATGGGTCCCGACGAGACGTCGCAGGCACTGAAGCTTTCTCATCCTGATCGCCGGGCGGTCTCGATGGTGTGAACGGCGGCGACGGTCCGGTTGATCCGGTTCGGGCTGCAGCGGGCCTTGCGGAAGATCCACCATCGCTTTGAACGCGCGAAGACTCGCTCGCCGGGTGCCCGCAGCTGGGCGTGGTCCCCGTTGAACTGGGCGTACTTCTCGGGTAGGTCGCGGCCATAGTAGGGGGTGCGGACCTTTGCGCCGGCCCCGCGGTTCGCGCGGTCGGCGAGCACCAGGATCTGCCTGGTCAGGCACGCTTGGATCACTCCGTTAGCGCGAGCGGCCGTGAGGTCGTGGATCCGCCCGGGCAGAGCAGGTGCACCAGCACGAGGGCGGCCTGCTGGAAGCAGCTCAGTCGCCGCCAGCGCGAGCGCAGTTCACGCCTTCGGGCGTAGATGAGTCAGGAGACGTACTCGACTACCTCATGCGGGATGTCGAGCATGGCTCGATGCGGGACCAACCGGGCTCCTGCATCCGGGCGTTGATGAGTGAGATCACCAGCCGAACGACCAGGAGCCCTGCCACGTCACGTACCCCCACCAGGCCTGCGCCATCAGCCCCGAGTCTCAGGACGAGAAGGGTTTCACTGAGGCGGCACGCCGGGGGGCCAGGTGGATCTGCCGCTGGTCAGCGCGGCCTCCACGGTGGGCGGGGGGTAGCGAGATTCATCGCGCCCGGGTCTTGCCGGATTCGACTAATACTACGTACGACGCAGTATCGTATAACGTAGTAGCCGCTAGGGATGAAGGAGGTGCCTGATGCCGCGTCAACGGGACCGCGTCGGATGGGCCGAACCCGCGTTGCTGATCCTGGCCAGCCTGGCCGACGGCCCCAAGCACGGCTACGCGATCACCAAGGATGTCGAGGAGCAGACGTCCATCAGGTTGGGGCCGGGCACGCTGTATGCCGCCATCGCGCGGCTGGAGGAAGGCGGCCTGGTCGCGCCGCTGGACGAGGACGAGCGCCGGCGGCCCTACCGCATCACCGCGGAAGGCCAGACCGTGCTCGACGACAGGCTCCGGGCGATGGCCCGCTTCGCACGCACCGGACTGACCCGGCTGGGGGTGGCAAACGCGTGATCAACATGGCGGCCCGGGTGGCCTTGCGGGCATACCCTCCCTCGTTCCGGGAGCGCTACGGTCGCGAACTAGAAGCACTGGTCGAGGACACCGGCGCCGGCCCTCGCGCCGTCGCGGACCTCCTTGTCGGCGCGCTGCGGGCATGGCTTCACCCGGCGATGCCCGAAGAGTCCGCCGAACGGCGCCGCCGCCGCATGCAGGCAAGCGTCGCCACCACCTGGGTCACCTGGTGTGCCGCACTGTATGCCCTGCCGATGCTGCACTTCGTCCTGTCCGAGGAACCCGGGCTGGCTCCGGACCTGGTGTGGCGACTGCTCGACGTTGCGCAGTACGCCATGTACGGCGCTGGGCTCATCCTGTTGGTCGGCGGTCTCGCCCTGCTTGCGGAAACCTCCAGAACCGGCAACCGGACCGCGTGGCGCCCTCTGGTGGTTCTTCTCCCGACGCTGCCCACATGGCTGATCGCGCCGCTGCTCCTGGCGTTCGCCTCCATCGACCCGATCGACCGGATCTCCTATCTGATCGGGGCCTTGGCGGTACTTGGGCCGGCAGCGTTCCTCATCACCATGGCGGTGACACCGGCCGTCGTCGTCACCCGGTGCCGGCCATCTGTCAAGGTCCTGCGGCTGCTTGCCCTGTCCGGGGTTGCCGTGGCACTCGCCGTGACGACGACAGCCATCGCCTGCGCCGCAGCATTGACCATGAATACCGTTTACGCAGCCCATCTGGTTACGATGCCCATACTCGCCGTCACCATTGCCGCTTCCACAGCAGCCCTGGTCAGCTCCGGTCGCGGAGCCAAGGCCGCACTCCATAAGGAGCATCCGGTGGATCTCGGCGGTGACGTGTGAGTGACGCTGCGATGCTCCCGCTCCAGGTCGCCATTGTCAGGGACCTGACGCTTTCCGGGTAAGTATCTGACCAACGCGAGACCAACAGGGCTCCTGCGTCCGGGTGTTGATGAGTGAGATCATCAACCGAACGACCAGGAGCCCTGCCGCGTCACGAACCCCAACCGGGCGGCGGAAGACGCCACCTCGCCTGGCACGGTACCGGTCCAGACGACCAGAAGGCCCTCATCACGGCCCTCGTACCCGCCGAGCAGTTCCACCGCAGCACAACGGAATACCTCAAGCGCGCCCGCCACCAGTTCCCAGGAAAGCCCCGTAGGCCGCGAGTGGCGAGTTCTGCTCATCGAGGGCGCTGCGAGGAAGCGGCGGACCGTGCGCCGCCCGCTGCAGGTATGCCGCAAGCAGTTGACGCCGCATTGCCGGCATTTCAGCCGGCCAGGTGAGCGTCCTCGATGTTCTGGCAGAACGGGCGGTCTCGCTCAGCTATCTGTGTCCGCGGACCGGCTGAGCGCAGGACGACGTCCAGGACCCGGTCAGGATCCGCGGCATAGCAATTGCTGAACCATGCCATGTTCGCCTCGACCACCGCCCACCGGTCGGCGGCGCCGTGCTCAGGTGTGGCCAGGAGTCCGATGTCCAGCACCACCGCGCTGGGCAGGCCACCGCCGCTCGTGGCCAGGAGATCGTCCGCGAACTCCAGGACAGCGTCCTCATACCGGTGCCCGTCCAACCGCTCGGTCTCGAGACGGCCGAAGGTGGCGTACTGCGAACCCGTGCGGACCTCGCCGTCCAGGAGGTACAGGCGAAACTCCGCTGCCCAGGTCACCACGTCGCTGATCTGTACCGGCACGTCCAGTGACAGCTCAGGCCCCGTCGGGAGGCAACTCCCGCTGGCGTAGACGGCGGCCGGGAAGCTTTTGTCACTGGGTGGCTTGACGAACGCCGGCCGGGACAGACTGCGCGCCTCGCCCAGCGTCGCCATGGCGATCCGCCGTCCCGTGTACTCGTAGGGCAGTGTGGCCAGCCAGTCGTCAGACGGCTCCAAGAGCGCGACGTCAAGGGCATCCACGACGCGTGCCGCAAAAGCGGGGCCGCCATAGTAGTGACCACCACGCCTCTCCGTGGCTGTGCCCGCACCACCGTGGGCAGGAAGTACTTCTACATCCATCCCCCGCCGATACGCCGACGTCGAGAGCAGTTCGGAAGTCGTGGTGTACTGCGGCGTCAACGCCAGGAAACCGTGCTCAGTCACGATCGCTGACGATGCCACCGGTTCGGCCGCACCGTCCACAGCATTCGGGCCCACGCCTCGGGGTCAACCAGCCGACCAGCACACTCAGTCGCGCACGGTCGTACCCGAAGCGGTCATCACCGGCAGGCAGTGTCAGTCCCGTGTGGACGATCACGCTAGTGGTTCTGGCCGCGATGCCGTGAATCCCCAGGTCATGGCCCGAGTGCGGGAACGTTTCTCGTGGGGATTGCCCAGATATGAGGGTTGTGGGGGTCGAGGATGTGCTGTTTCCCGGGATCGATGTGCGTGTCACGGCGGTCTGTGTCGCCGCAGAGGGGGTGGTCGTCGAGGCGTCGGCCTGCGGCTGGACGCCATCTTGTCCGGACTGTGGTTGTCCAGGGCGTCGCATCCACTCTCGCTAGACACGCCGGCTGGCTGAACGCCCGGTGGTGAGCCTGCGATTGGTGATCTCGTTGCAGGTGCGCCGGTTCTGGCACGGGTGCAGCCGACCGGCGATCGCGAGCAGCGCGGCGCCGGCCGCTGCTCCTGCGCTGAAGCTGCGACGATCCAGCCGAAGCGGGAAGAGCCTCGGCCGCGCTCGGCGTTGAGGAGCACCATGCCAACGTCGAGGATGCCGATGAGCCCGAGTTCGCAGATGGCGTCGGCGGCGACGAGCGAGCCGATGAGTTGGTGGCGCCGGATGTAGCGCAACCCGTCGAGCAGGTGCCGCCGCGCGATGCCGGGCCCCGGCCGCTCCGCGTCCCCCGACCCGAGGGACCGCATCCGTACCGTCAGCAGGAGCGGCCGGGACAGCGCGCAGAGCGCTCCGGCGGCGGGGAAGGCGGACTCGGCGCTGCGGCAGCGTGCGCTCACTCGCAGTAGACGTCCGCCCCGGGCTGCCGGCCGGTGGCCAGGAACCGCGACACCGTCTCGTCTCCGCAGGCGTTGCCGTTGGCCAGGTAGGCCTCGTGACCGGTGGAGTTGACGGTGACCATGACGGCGCGGCGGCCCAGGGCGGTACGGAGCTTGAGGGCGCCGCTCAGTGGGGTCGCCACATCGCGCTCGTTCTGGACAAGCATGATCCGGCCGACCGGTCCGCGGTCGGTGATCCGCACCGGCGCATGTTCCGGCCGCCACGGCCAGGCGGCGCAGACCATTGCGTTGCGAGGCATGCCCGCGGTCAGGGGGGACTTGGCGCGGCTCTCGTCAACGGCCTTCTGGTAAAGAGTGGTTGACCGGTCCCAGGCGACGTCGTTGCAGATGGTGGCGGCGGCCACGCCGGTGAGGTTCTGCAGCACGGTGTCCGGGGGCGACTGTGGTGCGGGCGGGACCGTGCCCTCGCGCGCAGCCAGGATCAGCTGAGCCAGACCGGGGTAGTCGTCGGGGTCGTAGAAGCTGTTCAGCATGGTCTGGCGCAGGACGTTGCCGTTCAGCTCGGCCGGGTTGGCGCCGGGCCAGGGGATCGGGGCGCGGTCCAGGCGGGCGGCGAGGCGGAGGAAGAGCGGGCGCACCTCGGCAGCCGTGCCGGCCAGCCGGTACGGATTGCGTGGCGCGGACGCCCACTTGGCGAACACGGGGAAGTTGTCCTCGGCGCCCACCTCGAACGCGGCGAGCCAGGCGCGCTCCGCCCTGACCGGGTCGGGGTTGCCGTTGCTGTCGAGGACGACGCGGTTGGTGCGCTGCGGGAACAGTTGGGCGTAGACCGCGCCGACGTATGTCCCGTACGAGACGCCCCACGCCGACAGACGGCGCTCGCCCAGTGCGGCCCGGATACGGTCGACGTCACGGGCGTTGTCTACCGTGCTGATGTGTCGTATCAACGCGCCGCCGTTGCGGGCGCACGCGTCCGCCATGCGCCGGGCGGTGGCCATGTTCCCGGTGACCGATCCGTCGGCGTCGGGCCAGGGCCGCAGCGCCGTCAGGGCGAGGTCGCCGTGGTCGACCCCGCAGTCAACCGCGGTGGAGGGCGCGTTGCCGCGCGGCGCGAACCCGATCAGGTCGTACTGGTCCCGCACGGCCTGAGGAAGCTTCTGCCCCTTGCTGGACGGTTCGTCGAGGCTGTCGCCGCCCGGCCCGCCGGGGATGAGCAGCAGGGCGCCTCGGCGCGCCGACGGCTTCTCGCTGCGGATACGCGAGAGCGCCAGGTCGATCTTCGGACCGTTCGGGTCGGCGTAGTCCATCGGCACTGCGAGGGTCGCGCACTCCTGTCGGGGGTCAAGGCCAGTGCCCTCACACCTGGCCCAGTGCAGCGGGCCGTCGACACTGGCTGAGGCCCTGACCGGAGCGGTCAGGACAAGGAGGACGGCGGTGGCGGCGAGGAGTGAGGCGTTGCGGATGCTCTTCGTCATGGCCAGAGCCTCGCTGATCTCCATCGGCCCTCCCATCCGGTCAGCATCCGTGCTTCCAGGGGGCCTGGCCCCACCCCCTCAGCTCGGGTTCGTCATACGTCCCGGCGGTCCACGGAGAGGATCTGTGAGCATCTCCAGGACTCGACGCGCACTGCGCAAAGGACGGCGGTCGCTTAGTAGTCCAGCAGCACACCAAACTGATCAGCCCAGGCCAGAACACCTGCCTTTGATCAAAAACACCGCTCCTGGACACGAGCAGCTGTCCGCGATCGGGATGCGCTGGACGTAGGCCGGTAGGAACGAGCGGCGGGGGTGGACCTGCAGGGGATCCGGGTGGCGCGGTGGGTTCGGTCACCCGGATCCGCCCGCGGTGTGGGGCAGGTGGTGGGGCGGTTACTTCGGGGGGACGAGCATGTGTTCGGTGCCGAAGGTGGCTCCGGTGTGTGTACATGGTGGTCTCGCCGTCGGATCAGCGGACGAGCAGGTCGTCCGGCCAGCCGTTGGAGTCGTAGCTGCCCGCCGTCATCACCGAGTCGCGGGACCAGATGCTGCCGGCCGGAGCCATCTGGATCTCCATGCCGGTGCCGCCGGGGCCGGTATCCTGGAACTGGGAGACATGTCCGTCGGACCAGCGCACCAGGGTGTCCCAGTTGTTGCCGCCGGTGAAGTCACCCGCAGTCACCAAAGTGGCGTCCTTCCAGGCACTCTTCGGCTTCTCCAGCTGGTGTTCGGTGCCGAAACCCTTGTCGCTGACGGCGGTGCAGTCGGTGACTTCGCCGTCGCTCCAGCGCACCAGCAGGTCGCTGACGTACGTCGCGGTGCCGAAGCTGCCCCCGGTGATCTGATCGGCATGGCTCCAGATGGAACCGGTGTCGGCCAGTTTGATCCCGCCGTCCAGACCCTTGGTGCCGACGTCGGGGAAGAGCCTGACCTCGCCGGAGTCGAACACCACCAGCAGGTCCGAACCGTTGCCGCCGACGAAGTCCCCGCCGGTGATGGACTTGGCGTTCTGGAAGATGCCGTGGCGTGCAGCCAGTTGGCGCTCGCCGGTGAAGCCGCCGTTGCCATCACCGGTGTACAGGGTGACCTCGCCGTCGGTCCAGACCACGATCAGGTCGCCCTTGCCGTCGCCGGTGTACTCCCCCGAGGCCAGCAGCTTGGCATGGGACCAGGTCTCACCGCCGCCCATGGAGTACGGCAGCGGCGGCTGCTCGTAGGTGCTGCCGTGCTGGGGGACCTGGTTGCAGGGCTTCGGCGTAGTCGGGTGACGTCCGGTTCGTGGCGGTGTGTCGGGTGGGGGCAGATCGGGAACGGAAGCAGGCACGGTCTCCAAGATCATGGAGCTGTCGACGCCCCGTGATCCAACTGGAAGACCGTGCCTGCCCGCGTAACAGCTCCGATCCCACCTGTTCTTGGCCGGGCTCCGTGATCAGCAGCAGGCCGGCTCTGGGGAGGTTTTGGGCCCGTTGGAACGGCTGGCCGAGGTGCCGGACCCGCGCGATCCGCGCGGTGTACGGCACGGCCCGGCCGTCGTCCTGGCTCTGACCGCATGCGCGGTGCTGGCCGGGGCGACCTCGCTGCTGACAGCGGGCGAGTGGATCGCCGACACGCCAGCTCACGTGCTCGGGCAGCTCGACGTCCGCCCCGACCCGGTGCTGCCCGCGCGGCAACTGCCCTCGGAGTCCGCTGTGCGCCGGCTGCTGGCCCGAATCGACGGCGACGCCCTGCACCGGGCGGTTGCGCATTGGCTCGCGGACCGTCGCCCAAAGCCGTCCGGACTGCGCGCGCTGGCCGTGGACGGCAAGAGCCTGCGGGGCGCCGCGAAAGCGGGCGGGCGGAAGATTCATCTGCTCGTCGCCCTAGAACACACCACCGGCCTGGTCCTGGCCCGGCTCGACGTCGGCGACAAGACCATCGAGATCACCCGCTTTCGGCCACCGCTGGAGACCGTCGCCGACCTGGCCGGCATGGTCGTCACCGCCGACGCCCTGCGCACCCAGCGCGAGCATGCCGCCTATCTGCTTGGGCGGCAGGCCCACTACATCGTGATCGTCAAGGGCAACACGAGGGAGCTCCGCAAGCAGCTCAAGTCCCTTCCCTGGAAGGACATCCCGCTGCAGGGGCGGACTCACGGCGTCGGCCACGGCCGCTCGGAGATCCGCCGGATCAAGGTCTGCACCGTGAACAACCCGCTGTTCCCCGGAGCTCAGCAGGCCATCCAGATCAAGAGGCGGCGCACCGACCGCAAGACCGGCAGGACCACGGTCAAGACCGTCTACGCGGTCACCAGTCTCTCGGCCGAGCAGGCCTCGCCCGCCCGGCTCGCGCAACTGGTCAAGGAACACTGGCAGGTCGAGGCTCTGCACCACGTCCGTGACACCACCTTCGCCGAGGACGCCTCCCAGCTGCGGACCGGCAACGCACCCCGCGCCATGGCCACCTGCCGCAACCTCGCCATCGGTGCCCTGAAACTCGCCGGGGCCGTCAGCGTCGCCGCCGGCCTTCGGCGCAACGCCCGCGACCCCCGCCGCCCACTTGCACTCCTCGGCCTCAGATGATCACAAACCGGACGTCATCTGACCTACGCTGAAGTCCTGGGCCGGTGTGGTGGTGTCGATTGCACGCCGCTTCTTCGGCGTGTTACCGTCGTTCCGATCGTGATCTAGCAGCAGGAGGTGAGCACCATGACCGCAGTGTCCGTAATTGGGTGCTCCCCTGCAGCCCACGATCGCGCGGCTTAGGTAGTCGCCACCGGGAGTGCTCGCCAGGCAATTCGCGAAAGGCGACTCCCATGCACATTGATTCTTCCTCAAACATGCCCCCCACTTCGACGATCGACGCCACCGTGCGGGTGCGTGCCGCTGGTGAGCGGGCGGTAGTCCTCGGTGGTGGCGGGGCGGCAGGCAATGCGTGGTTGATCGGCGTGATCGCCGGTCTGTTCGAGGCCGGGTTGGATGTGACCCAGGCTGATCTGATCATCGGGACTTCGGCCGGATCGACGGCCGCCGCCCAGGTGACGGCTGTGTCTCCGACCGAGCTACTCTGCGCCGTCCTGGCCACTGCGCCCCAGCACCGGCCCGGTCCGGCCGGATCCGGCGGTGGGCGTCCTCCGATCGGGCCGGCCGCAGGCCACATGGAGCGGACAGCCGCCATCATCGGCGCCGCCGAGGATGCGGCCGACATGCGCCGCCGGATGGGTGCGGCGGCGCTCGAAGCGGATGCGGCGTCGGACGGCTCCGCGCAGGCCCGGTGGCGGGCCACCGTCGCGGGTCGGCTGCCCAGCCAGGCCTGGCCGGAGCGAACGGTGGGGATCGTGGCTGTCGACGCCCACACCGGTGAGCCGGTCCTGTTCGACCGCCACAGTGGCGTCGACCTGGCGGACGCCGTCGCCGCCAGCTGTGCCAACGGCTTCGGTGTCCCTCCCTACGCCATCGGCGACAACCGGTATATCGACGGCGGCTACCGGCGCAACGAGAACGCTGATCTCGCGGCCGGATACGGGCGGGTGCTGGTGCTGTCGCCCCTGGGCGGCAGGACACGGCACCCGCTGGAGTGGGGCATGCAGCTCGACGCGCAGGCGGGGGAACTCCGTGCAGGCGGCAGCAGGGTTGAATGCATCCTGCCGGACGACGAGTCCCGCAACGTCTACTTCGGCACCAACCTGATGGATCTGTCGACCCGTCAGCCCGCCGCTCGGGCCGGTTATAACCAGGGCCTGCCCCTGGCCCGTCAACTCGCCGAGTTCTGGGGCTGACGCACGCCGAGACGGCGTTGCCGGGACGGAAGTCCCGGCAACGCCGCTTTGTCTGCGGGGCGGTCAGGAGGTGGCCTGGGCCGCGTCCTCGCTGACGTCGGCGACCAGGGCCGGGTGGCTGATCATCCCGACGTGGGAGGCGCCCGAGACCTGGACGACGTGGGAGTGGGCGCGCGTACTCCCAGCGCACCAGGGCCGGCGGGATGGACGTTGTCGGACTCGGCAACGATGCCCCAGGAGGGGATGGTGTACCAGGCCGCAGCCATGGTGACGTCCGTCAGGGAGGAGGCCGCGAACGGGTGCTGCCCGGCGGACGTCAAGCGTGTGCCCCAACCCGACGCACCGTCACGAACCGGATGTCACCCGACTACGCCGAAGCCCTGTCCGGCCGTCAGCCGGTGATGTCGAGCAGTAATGCTTCCAGCGGCCCCACCAGTTCGGCGTAGCGCTGGCCCGGCACCGGGCCCGGATGGTCGTGATCGGCGCCGTAGACCCGGCCCCGTAGGGGTTGCTCGTCTTCACGGTGCATCCGTCCAGCCTTGCAGCCAACACTGACAGTGGAGGCTCGCCCGGTCAGGTACGGAAGCGCGACAGCCAGCCGCCGTCCTTCTGCTTGGGCACCGCCTGGTCCTCTCGCTCGGCTTGTTGCTCCGCCTCGACAACCCGCTCCTCGCACTCGCCGCACAGCGTGGGGTGCCACCGCCCTACCTGCTTCGGACAGTTCTCCGCGGCCTCCCACCGTCCGTCGGTGAACTTCGTGCCGCAGCCGGCACACGCGGGACGGCGCGCTTCCCGCTCGGCCTTCTGCTGTTCGGCCTCGCGGCGCAGCTGCTCCTTGTACTCCTGCTGGCGGGCCTTCTGCTCGGCCTGCCGGCGCGCGTCGGCCCTGACCTGATCCGAGCCATGCCAAGTCACCAAGTCGACGTGCAGCCGGGATACTTGAGGCCATGGTGAAGCGTGTAGCGGTCCTCTCCGACATCCACGGTGTGCTGCCGGCCGTGGAGACGGTCCTCGCGGAACCCGATGTCACCGACGCGGACCTGATCGTCCTCACGGGTGACATCGCGTGCGGACCGCAGCCCACCGCGGTTCTGGACCTGCTGAGGGGCCTCGGCGACCGAGTGGCCTGGATCCGGGGCAACGCCGACCGTGAACTGGTCGAGTACCGGCGCGGGCTGCGGGACTCCATCCCCGACCCCATCGGCCCCTCGGCCGCCCGTGGTCTGCGCGAGGACCAGGTCGACTTCCTCGAAGGGCTGCCGACCTCACTCACCCTCCCGGTCGAGGGGCTCGGTACGGTGCTGTTCTGCCATGCCACCCCACGCGACGACGAGGAGGTGCTCCTGGTCGACAGTCCCCTTGAGCAGTGGGCGCAGGCGTTCGCCGACGTCGGCCCCGAGGTCACCACTGTCGTCTGCGGACACACTCACATGCCCTTCACTCGCCTCGCGGCCGGCCGCCTCGTCGTGAACCCCGGCAGCATCGGCATGCCGTACGGCAGACCCGGCGCCCACTGGGCCCTGCTCGGCCCGGACGTCCAGCTACGCCGCACCCTCCTGGACGTTCCCTCCGCCACGGCCCGCATCGCCGCGGACTCCTCCTTCGAGCAGGTGGCGAAGTGGGCCGACTACTGTCTGAACGCGCGGTGCACGGAGGATCAGGCGTATGAGATCTTCGGGCGGCAGACCAGGCCTTCGGGGCCATGATGCGGCACAAACAGGGTGCGGCTGGACGGGGCGACCGCCCGCTGCTTGACCTCGTGTACCGCGCCTGGGGTGAGACGCTCGTGGTCGTGACCAGGACCGCCACCCCGATGTGGCAGATCGTCCAACGCACCGAGAGCCTGCAGACCGGGCGCGGCCGGGCGGATACCGAGTAGGGGCTGAGAGGATACTCAGTGCCTTAGCAGGGGCCTCAGTTGCTGTGGGCGACCGGCTCGGGATCGGCGTCGAGCGCATCGAGCACTGCGTCGCCGTTCGCCCTCGCCCATTCGGTCAGCATGTGGATCGGATCGATCAGCGTTGCCCCGAGCGGGGTGAGCTCGTATTCGACGCGGGGCGGCACCTCGGCGTAGGCGTGGCGGCGGACGAGTCCGTGCGCCTGGAGCCGTCGGAGCGTCTGGGTGAGCATCTTGCGGGAGACACCGCCGATCAGCTCGATCAGCTCGCCATGGCGCACCGGGCCCTTGCTGAGGCCGTAGAGCACGACCACCGTCCACTTGTCGGCGATGAGTTCGACCGCCAGACGCGCCGGACAGTCGGCGAGGAAGGGATCACCGGGACCGAAACCGCTCATGGCGCCAAAGGTACCTGCTGGTTCCTATCAAATTCATAGCCTGGGTTCTCTGCTCCCCTCCAAAAAAGCCAGGAGAGTCATGCGAGTCATTACCCAGGAGACGCTCGGCGGTCCCGAGGTGCTCACCATCGTGGACGTGCCCGAGCCCCAGCCCCTCCCGACCGAGGTTCTCGTCCGCGTCAAGGCGATCGGGCTGAACCCGCTGGAGGCGCGTCTGCGCGCCGGCGAGTTCCCGCTGATCGGCCGGCCGCCGTTCGTCCTCGGCTGGGACATCAGCGGCGAGGTCGTACAGGCATCGGGGACGTGGCGGTTCAGGCCCGGCGACGAGGTGTTCGGGATGCCGCTGTTCCCCCGGGCGGCGAGCGCGTACGCCGAGGTCGTGTCGGCGCCGGCGTTGCACCTGGCGCGCAAGCCGGCGTCGCTCTCGCACGTCGAGGCGTCGGCGCTGCCGGTCGTCGGGCTGACGGCGTGGCAGGGCCTCGTCGACCTCGGCGGCGTGAAGGAGGGCGACCGCGTCCTGGTCCACGGCGGTGGCGGCGGGGTCGGCCACGTCGCCGTCCAGATCGCGAAAGCGCTCGGCGCGCACGTGATCGCGACCGCCAGCACGAGCAAGCGGAAGTTCGTCGAGGGGTTCGGCGCCGACGAGGTGATCGACTACACGGCGGTCGACTTCACCGAGGCGGTCCGCGACGTCGACGTCGTGCTCGACACGATCGGCGGCGAATCCGCCGCACGGTCGCTCACCGTGCTCCGCCCAGGCGGTCACCTGGTGACGGCGGTCGCCGAGGAGGATGCGGAGCTCGCCGCCAGGTACGAGGCGGCCGGCATGCGCTTCAGCGGCATCGCGGTCGACCCCGATCCGGTCGCCCTGCGAGGACTCACCGAACTCGTCGAACAGGGCAGGCTCCGGGTCCACGTGCAGGAGACGTTCCCGTTCGAGCGCGTCGCCGACGCGCACCGGCTGCTCGACGCAGGTCACCTCCAGGGCAAGCTCGTCCTCACCGTCTGATCCCGACGTAGGGCCCCGCTTGAGCGAGGTCCCACGGGCCGGCTCCGGCCTTTCGTCTCAACGTACCGAGTCGACCTGTCTCATCCAACTCAGTCCACCCAGGTCACCGTCGTACAGACGACTAACGTCGTTGAGACCGCGTCCAGTCCGGGCGTGCTGCGCGGGTGCTCGTGCCGGCCAGCAGGATGCCGCAGGTGGCGACTCGCCCGGGCGGGGCGGGAGTCGGTGTGGCGGGGTCAGAACTGGTTCTCGCCGCCGTTGACGTGCAGGGTGGTGCCGAGCATGAAGCTGCTGTCCGCTGAGGCGACGAAGGCCACGGCGGCGGCCTCCGCCTCTCCGTGCTTCAGCGCGGGGAGGCAACTCGCCGGTCCTCCGTCTGCCCACAGCTACTGTGCGTCGCCGCCAACCTCGTCCTCGGCGTCGGGGTGGGCCGCAGCGGCCTGCTCTGCACGGTCTGCGATCTGCTGGAGCGCGGCCAGATGCGCCCGCAGCCGTTCGCGGCCGGCGGCGGTGGCCCGCACCCAGGTGCGGCGCCGCTGGCCGGTGTACCCCTTGCGGATCTCGACGAGTTCGGCGCCACCGAGCGTGGTGAGCTGCTTGGACAACGCCGAGTCGCTCAGCCTGGCGTGGTCGCGGACGAAGGCGAACTCGCACCAGTTGGTGGCGGACACCAGGGAGAGGATCGTCAACCTGGTCGGGTCCAGGAGCAGTTGCTCCAGTCCGGGGGGAACGGCATCGGGCGCGGTGCCGGCGGCGTGGCCCATCATGCTCACGCGGCCGCCGTGTGACGGGCCATCCGCCGTACCACCACGTTGATCAGCAGGCCCACAGCGACCATGAGGACGGCGTACGGCAGCGCTGCGGCGGTGTACGGGTGCTCGCGGATCCAGGCCGGCATGCCGGGGCCGGTCAGCATGCGGTGCACGGCGGGGCCGGCGAAGTGCTGGGCGATACCGAGGACGAGGCCTATCAGCACAACGGGCAGCCAGGCGTTCCGGGGCGCTGCGCTGCGGTGCAGGGCGCCGGAGACAGCAGCGACGCGGGGGCTGCGCCGGCCGGCGACGACCCAGGCGACGGCGAGGGCGCCGAAACCGAGAGCGGAGACCTCCTGGGCAGCAGAACCGAAGTCGTTGGCGGCGAAGACCAGGGCCATGACGACGCCGAGGACGGTCCACAGCCACCAGGGCGTCCGGAGCGACTCGGCGGCGTTGACGCGGGCCGAGCGGACGCGGGCCAGCGCTTCCCGGGCCTCGGCGGGACTGAGCGTGTTCATGATGTGCCCCCTCAACGTGATTACTTTCCTATGAGGAAAGTAGCGCCCACTTTCCTGAGAGGCAAGTCAGATCGGAAACGGACCCCGGGACCCGAGCGCGGCCGGCGCGCGTGTTCGCGCCCAGCGAGGAAGCAGCGCGCGCCGGTTCACCACCGACACCGTCACCCCGCATGCCGCTGCCCACCCAGGCGACAGGTGGGTCAGGCACATCGCCTCATCGGACCGGACCAGGACGGGGCATCGTGCGTCACTTCACCGCCGGCCACACCTCCGGCCCGCCGCCCCGCCACTCGATCAGCGGCGAGTTCATCAGGTCCACCACGTCCAACCCTTCCAGGCCGGCACGCTCCAGGAACACGCTGAGGTCGTGCAGGCCGAACGCGGTTCCCCGCGTCTCGCTGTCGATTCGGATCTGTCGGCCGCCGCCCTCACCAGGCGGGAATACGATCACGCGAGGCTCAGCCATAGCCTCAGCCTCACCCGGTCGCAGGTGAGGCGCACTCGGGAGACGGCTGCCAGAGGCGCCCGGTCGACCCACGGAGGCGCGTTGCTGTCGTGGGTCTTTGTGGCCGAGCGGCACCCGCCGGTGTAGCGTTGTGATCAGCAGTCGTGGTTCCGAAGTCCCGTTCGCCCGTGATCGCCATCGCGGGCGTTTTTGCTGTTCAACGCCTCTCCGGACCAGGGCGATCACCTCCGGGTCCCGCATGGTGCGGGGCCCGATACAAGTCCCCACAAAGGAGACAGGCACATGGCTACTGGCACGGTGAAGTGGTTCAACGCGGAAAAGGGCTTCGGCTTCATCGCCCAGGACGGCGGCGGTCCCGACGTCTTCGTCCACTACTCCGCCATCAACGCTGGCGGTTTCCGGTCCCTCGAAGAGAACCAGCTGGTGAACTTCGACGTGACCCAGGGCCCGAAGGGCCCGCAGGCGGAGAACGTCACTCCCGCCTAGCAACGCCACGGCGAGCCCCGGCCAGTGCATCAACCAGCCGGGGCTCGCCCGTCTCGCCCCGCCTCCAGACCTGCGCGGTCCGGACGGCGGGGCGTCGTGCGTTTTCGAGCCTGCGGCAGTCACGTTCCGACAACAACTGCCCGCGCTCCGTGATCGACTGCCGCTCTGGCCGCACGCAACCGCACTACCGAGGGGGCCTCATGCGCCCGCGTCAGGTCTGGGCCGGCTGGTTGTGCGGCGAGCACAAACCCACCCGCCGGCGGCAGGTCCTCGCCGAGTTCGCCGAGCAGATCGCGGCGGACGGCACGGTCGTGGAGAAGAGCTTCCTCGG
This sequence comes from Streptomyces sp. HUAS MG56, assembly GCF_058673395.1. NCBI lineage: Bacteria > Bacillati > Actinomycetota > Actinomycetes > Kitasatosporales > Streptomycetaceae > Streptomyces > Streptomyces sp. HUAS MG56. The sequence goes on from NZ_CM178722.1 coordinate 889,344, forward strand.
CTCGGTGCAAGCGTCCGGTGGGGGCGTCGACACCAAGCACTGCGACAGCGTCTACTTCGCCGACGTGCGCGGCTCCATGCCCGACCTCGTCCAGGCCGTCGGTCCACGAAAGCTGTCGCCGGTCGCCTTCGAACAGGGATCAACTGCACAGACCATCACTGCATGACAACCGATCTCCACGACCAAGGTGGAAGCCCCGGGCCTCCTGCCACCAGTTGAAGGGATCCCCAACGGCCCTGAGTTCCTGAACGCTGAAGAACCGGCATTCCCCGGTCACGTGGTGCACCGAGATACAGGGAGGACCGCAAACACGGTACTTGTCCTCTTTGGTGGTCATGGTCATGTATTTGACGGACTGATAGGTGAAAAAGGCTCCGTCTCCCGCATTTCTAATGTGGTCCACCATGTCCCAGAACTTGGTGTCCCGGAAGCCCCGGCCCGCACAGCCAGCGGCTCACCCTGGTCATACTCCTGCTGCACGGTGCGAATCGCCTTGCCCGAAAGGGCGATGGCGTCATCCCAGTCCGCTGTAGCCCGCATTGAGGGCCCGCCTGACCGGCACTGTGATCGCCTCAGAGGCTGCCGGGGCGGACCAGGCCGGTCCTCTTGACCCCGGTCAGGATGGGGGTGACTTCAAGGGTGGTGGCGTGTGTGAGGGCTCCGATGGTCTCGCTGAGAAAGTGGTAGAGCGCGTTGAGGTCGGCTGCCGCGACGGCCACGAGGAGGTTGGCCAACCCGGTGGTGGCGGAGGCGAAGCGGACCTGCGGGTGGCGGCTGAGCTGTCGTCCTGTCTCCTCCAGGCCGCCGGGTGCGACGGTGATCCACAGGAGGGCTTCGGTGCGGATCCCCAGCCGGGCCAGGTCGACCTCGGTCGCGAGCCTGAGGACCTGGCCGCCCACCAGTGCCTCTACCCGGCGACGGGCGGTGAGGGCGGTGGTGTCGGCGCGGCGCGCGAGGTCGGTGTAGGAGGCTCGGCCGTCCTCGATCAGTGCGGTGATCAGCTGGTGGTCGAGGGACTGGAGGACAGGCCGGCTGGGTGCCGCGGGCATGTCCGGCCGCAGGCTGGTCAGTTCGGTCTGCGTCAGCAGGCCGCCGCTCCAGTCGAAGGCGGCCGGGAAGACGCGGAGCAGCACGTGCGAGGTCCAGGACTGGACCGCGGGGGTGGCGGGCAGGTCCCGCAGCAGCAGGTTGTTGCGGGCGTCCGGTCCGTCCAGAAACAGGATGGTGCAGATCTCGTCGCCGCCGCCGAGAACGTCCACCCAGATGGTGTCAGGACGGCGGGCGAGGGTGGCGGCGACAGCACTGATCCGGTTGGGCTTGCACCGGATGCGCAGGGCCAGTGGGATCAGCTCGGGGAAGTGGACCGGGTTGCGTACGGCCGTGGCCCGCAGCGTGCCGTCGCCGAACAACGGTGCCGCTCGCCGTACGACGGTGCGCTCCGAGATGCCCAGGACCCGGCCGACCGTACGCCAGGAGGCACGGGGTGCGGCCAGCATCGCGGCGGCGATCCGGCTGTCCGTTTCATTCAACTGTTGGCGCACTTTCTCCACGATTTAAGATCATACGTCTCACTTCCTCAATTTCTGCGGCCTTTCATGGCTCAGATTCTCGCCTCGGCTTAGAACCGTCTCAGAGCAGCCGAGACGAGAGAGAGCAGGTGAGCACGATGACCGGCATCGAGCACACGGTGGTGGGCACCGACCGGGGCAAGGTCAGGGGGATCGCGGAGGGCGAGGCGGTGTCCTTCCGGGGCATCCCGTACGCCGCGTCGCCGGTCGGCGCGCTGCGGTTCGCCGCGCCGCAGCCGCACCCCGGCTGGACGGAGGTGCGGGACGCTGCCGCGGCAGGCCCGTCCGTTCCGCAGGCGGCCTCCCGGCTGGAGAAGGTGCAGGGGCAGCGAGTGCCGGACTGGAACGAGGACGGCAGCCTGACCGTGAACGTCTTCACTCCGCGCCGGGCGCTGGAGGATCGCGCCGCCCGGCCCGTCCTTCTCTGGTGGCACGGCGGCGGCTTCACCAGTGGGTCCGGCGGCTGGGACTGGTACGACGGCGGCCGCCTCGCCGCGCTGGGTGACATCGTGGTGGTCACCGCCAACTACCGGGTGGGGCCGCTGGGTTACCTCTACCTGCCCGAGATCGGCGCGGCCAACCTCGGTCCCCAGGACCAGGCCGCCGTGCTGCGCTGGGTGCAGAACAACATCGTCGCCTTCGGCGGTGACCCGCGTACGGTCACCGTCGGCGGGCAGTCCGCCGGAGCGTACTCGGCCCTGTCGCTCGCGCTCGACCCCGCGACGAACGGGTCCATCACCCGGGTGCTGCTGCAGAGCGGTCCCTTCGGCCTGAACCCGCAGGATCCGCACCAGGCCACCGAGAACGCCGACGCCTACCTGCGCCTGCTGGACATCCCGAACGGCACGGACACTGCCAAGGCCCTACGTGCACTGCCGGCCGAGCAGTTGCTGGACGCCTACGGCCGCCTGTCCGGCCGGCTCGCGGCTCCGGGCAACGCGGCTCCGCCGATGTACCCGGTCCTCGGCGCCCCCGGCGTGCCCCGCGCCCCGCAGCAGGCGCTCACCGACGGCGCGCTGGAGGGCAAGCCGCTGCTGATCGGCACCACCCGCGACGAGGCGACGGCCTTCTTCGCCTTCGACCCCCGCATCCAGAACCTCACCACCGACACCGCCCTGGACATCCTCACCGCCCAGGTCGGCCGGCAGGCCGCCAGGGACGTCTACCAGCAGCACGCCGACCGCCTCCCGCAGGCGACACCGTCGCAGATCTTCACCTCGGTGCAGACCGACGGCCTCTTCCGCGACGGCTCGCTTCAGATCGCCGACCACCACGCGGCCGGCGGCAACACCACCTACGTCTACCAGTTCGACCACGCCCCCGCCGAGGACCCCTACGGCCTGGGCGCCACCCACTGCGCCGAACTGCCTTTCCTCTTCAACACCTTCGACGCCTACCTCGGAAGCCCGATCCTCGTCGGCGCCGGCGAGGCCCAGCGCGCCCTGGGCCTCGAATTCGCGACCGCCGTCGCCGAGTTCGTCACCACCGGAGCGACCGGCGACTGGCTGCCCTACGCCCCCGCGACCGCGGCCCGCATCCGCCACTTCGGCTGAGAGAGGAGACCGTCATGAAGATCGACGCCCTTTGAGCCGGCCGTGAGCCGTCCGAGCGTGCCGATGACCGGCGATCCCGGCACCCGGACCGTGCCGGACCGGTAGACGGCCGGGTCGATGGTGTTGAGGACGACCGTGGTGCGCGGCCCACAGCCGGTGAGCATGTCGGCTCTGCGGGCGGCGACCTCGCTGACGGCGATGACGTGGGTGGCGTGGGCCATGGCCCACAGGAGCCTCGGCAGCCGGGCGTGCTCGAAGACCTGGCCGTAGACCTCGTTGCCGCGCACGCCCACCACGGACGGTATGCCGCATTCGGCTGCGGCCAAGGTCGCGTAGAAGCCCGCCGAGGCGGCGGAGAAACCGTGCAGCAGGGTGTACCGGCGGCGGCGTGCCAGCGCGACCAGGGCCTGCTGGACGACCAGTTCGCGATCCGGCCGCGGCGCCGCCACGTCATCCGGGAGCAGTTCGAAGAAGCCGATCCCTGGATCCCTGTCGAACGAGGGTCCGGTCAGCGAGTCGCTGCTTTGCGCGTCTGGAGCGGGTCGCAGCCCCACGACGTCCACATCGAACCGGCCGTCGGCGGACAGGCCGCGGGCGAGCCGCAGCACGCTGGTGCCGATGCCGCCGTGCTGGCGTATCGCGCCGAACAGTACGAGGGCTATGCGTGGGCGGGAGTTCGTCACCGGTGGCTCGCAGCGTCTATGCGTCTCATGGCGCACATTGTTGTCGGGCGGTCACACACGATCCATGCCGCCTTTCCGGGGCGAAACAGGCATTCGGATGAGCCGGAGAGCCAGCTACGCAGCCGGGAACGGGGCGCCGACCCACGGCGCCCTGCTCTCCGCCCCGGCGGCTTCCTCTTCCTCTACGACCGCCGGACCCTGCACGGCGCGTCCGGCGTCACCTCGGCCGGCCCCACCGGCGGGTACCGGGACGCCCTCGTCATGAGCTTCACGGCTCTGTGAAGACAACTGGGACAACCTTGTCGGAAACATCTGTTAAGGCCAGCCTGGTTGGCGCCCGCGGCGACGGACTGCGTGAAGGGGGAGGTCGGTGGGGCCGTAGCGGCGCTTGGCCTCAATCAGGCGATGGGGACGGGTCTGCGTCCCGAAGCCGCGGGGATTCGCCAGAAGCTATCCCGGCGGCCGGCCGGAGCCGTAATCAAGTCGTAGCGAGGCGCGGCCCCGTCGGGCAGAGCCGCTCGCACGCTGCGCGTCACGCCGCTGAAAGGCACAGGCCCCACTAGAGGGACGACGGATCGATTCAGCCTGGTCTGTTCGGGTGATTGGGGCGGTGACGGCGGAACGCAGGCCACTAGGAAGGTGATCGAGCGGTCTGCACGCCGGACTCCGGAGCCACAGCAAGGCGGGCGGACTAACTCCCACACACCACCCGCTTGCAGTGATGTTGCAATGGAGATGCGCGTGCCCGCAATGAAGTGGACCGATGAGCTGCTGGACCCCCTGCGGAAGGCCGGCGACCCCCTGGCCGACGCCGCGATCGAAGAGATCTACGAGCTCGGCCGGCAGGAGCAGGTCCGCGAGGCCCTCCTCGCGCTGGAGGGCAACAGTGAGGCCGTCCCGGACGGCCTGCCGCCGAAGCTGCAGGAGTACTTCACCCGCAGCGCGGTCCTGCCCGAGTGGGCAGACACGCGGCTGACGGCACGTGGCCAGGGCCTGCTCGGCCGCTACCAGGGACACATCACCACCACGCTGCTGTGCGGCTCCCTGCCCCTGTGCTACAGCTGCGGCGACGGGGCACAGGTCCTCTACAGCTCCACCCGCCTGACCCAGGGTGTGTTCCGCCGGCTGATGGAGACCGCCCAGTTCGTCGTCGACGTCCTGGAGACCGGCGGCCTCGGGCCCGGTGCACGCGGGGTGCGCACGGCCCAGAAGATCCGGCTGCTGCACGCCACGATGCGGTACCACCTGTCGCGCAAGGAGGACTGGGACACCTCCTGGGGCGTGCCCGTCAACCAGGAAGACCTGGCTGCCACCTTGATGAGCTTCTCCGTCATCATCCCCCGCGGGCTGGCCCGGCTCGGCGTCGAGCTTCCCGCCCAAGACAGGGACGCCTTCTTCCACATCTGGCGGATCATCGGCTACGTCCTCGGCGTCGCCGAGAAGGTCAACCCGTCCACCTTCGACGACGGTGCTGCCCTGGTGGACGCCGTCCTGCGCCGACAGCAACGGCCCTCCGAGGCCGGAACCGTCCTGACGAAGGGCGTCCTGGACTACATCCGCGAGGTCCTGCCAACCCCGCTGTTCGCGGGGGTGGGCCCCACCTTGATGCGCCACCTCGCCGGAGACCGGACCGCGGACATCGTCTCAGTCCCGCCGGCCGACCACACCAAGCTCGCCCTCGCCGCCCAGTCCCCGCTGAGCATGGGCTACGGAAAGGCCGGCGACACCGTGCCCCTCCTCGCCAAGGCGTCCAACGAACTCGGCCTGGCCGTCTTCAAGCAGGGCCTGCGCCTGACCAACAAGGGCCGCCGCTACCAGTGGCAGGTCCCCACCGGCCTGACACCCACCACTTCAGCCTGACCGAAACAGCCGCCAGCGCAACGAGCGGCACCGATGGTGCAACATCTCATGTGGGCGGGAGCACCAGTGTCATTCACAGTCATCCCAGACCGTGAGGAAATGCCACGTCCGTGAGACTGAGAGGCTATGCCATCGGCCTGCAATAGCGGAAGAACCGCTGGTCAACAAGCACAGCCTGTTCCACAGGCGACGAGAACCTACAGTCATTGTGGGATCTCAGATCCGGCTTCACAATCTCAAGCCCGGCTGCATCCCGGCTGCATACGTGCAGCGATGCTGAGACTCCCTGGTCAGCGTATTCACCCTTCCGAGTGTCGGTAGCTCGCTCCTCGTCGCGCCCACGGCGGGCTTCTGGCCTTCGAACAGCTGCCCCCGGGAGGCGAGGGCAGTGGCTGGAGGAACTCGGAACTGATCAGCAGGTTTGGCCTGTTCGTGCGGGATGCTCTGCCATTTGTGCTGGAGACCATGGACGCGCCGACCTTCTGCCCGAACGTCCCCGCTGTCGTGAAGAGAGAGGCGAACGTGGCGAACTCTGGCGTGCCCACCTTCCCGCAAGACCGCACGTGCCCGTACCAGCCCGCCGACGCCTACCTCCCGCTGACCGCCCAAGAACCGCTGTCACGCGTGCAGCTCTATGACGGGCGCACCGTGTGGCTTGTGACCGGCCACGACGCAGCGCGCCGACTGCTCAGTCACCGGGAGGTGTCCGCTGACCGCCAGCACCCCGACTTCCCCTCGCCCGGCGCGCGCTTCGAGGCGTTGCGGCACATCCCCACCCCGCTGCTGGGCGTAGACGGGCCCGAGCATGCCCGCCAGCGTCGCCCACTGGTCCCCGCCTTCACAGCCAGAAGCGCCGCTGCCCTACGCCCGCACATCCAGCAGATCACTGACACCCTCCTCGACGCGATCGAGGAACAAGGCCCTCCCGCGGACCTCGTCTCTGCCTTCGCTGCTCCGCTGTCCTCCAAGGTCGCCTGCCAACTGCTCGGAGTCCCCGCCGGCGACCGCGACTTCTTCGAATCCCGGCTGCACCTGCTCTTCACCGGAACCCCTGACCAGGCTCTCACCGCACGCAGCGAGCTGATGGACCACCTCGATGCCCTCCTCACTTCCAAGGAGACCCGACACGGCGAGGGCCTGCTCGATGTCCTCCTGGAACACGCGCGCACCGATGGCGGCCTGGACCGGTTCACGCTCGTACGGATGGCCGTGATCCTGCTGACCGCCGGCCACGAGACCACCGCCAACGTGATCACGATCGGGACGTACACCCTGCTCCAGCACCCCAACTGCGTGAACCAGCTGCGGGCTGGGGCCGAGTCCCTGCCCGCGGTGATCGAGGAACTGCTGCGACTGGTGTGCGTATTCGACATCGTCATGCGCGTCGCCACAGCCGACATCACCATCGAGGGCCACGCCATCCGCGCCGGCGACGGCATCGTCGTCTCGCTCTCCCTCGCCAGCCACGACCCCGCCCACTACCCCGCACCACACATCATCGACACCAAGCAGGCATCCCCCCGCCACCTCGCCTTCGGCACCGGCCCCCACCAATGCCTCGGCCAGCACCTCGCCCGCACCGAACTGCACATCGCCTTCCGCTCCTTGCTCACCCGGTTCCCGAACCTGCACCTGGACCCGGCCACCGCCACGGCGGGATTCCAGCCCGGCACCGTCCTGCAGCGCATGACCGCACTCCCAGTGCACTGGTAGCGGAGTAAGGACCGGCCTGGGGAAATGGACACAGTCCTGAGACAGCAACGGCGTCCACCACCGTGAGACAAACCGAAATGCCTCAGCTCACAGCGTCGCGCCATGACGTGGCATCTGCGATCCCACACGAACCTGTTGGGTCTTACGGCTGATGTCGTCATCGCACGAGCCGTGTCGTACCGATGTCGTATACGACATCGCCGTGAGACTAGCGCGTGGGTGGGTGTTGCGTGCCCTGGGTGTGTGGTGCTCGTCGAGCTCCGGTTGGACTCGACGCGTTTCAGTCGTCCATCCGTCCGGTGACGGATCTTGTTGCCGTTCCTCTGTGGGTTAACCAGCCCACTCCATGGCTTGGGCGGCGCACAGAGACGGCGAGCACGAGATATACGGAGGTACCCGTGAAGGCAATCGTCGCGACGGATCCGGCCGCGGAAGCAGCCGGAATCACACTCGCGGAGCGGCCTGAGCCGACGCCGGCGATCAACGACGTCGTCGTTGAAGTCCGTGCGTCGGGCTTCGTCCCCGCGGAGTGGGAGTGGCCCTCGACGTGGGTCGATCGCGCCGGTCGCGATCGAGCCCAGGCGATCATCGGCCACGAGTTCGCCGGAGTGGTCACCTCCCTCGGCTACGGCACGACGGGGCTCTCGCTGGGACAGCGGGTGTTCGGGATCACGGACTGGCACCGCGATGGAACCCTGGCCGAGTACGCGGCCGTGGAGGCACGCAACCTGGCGCCGCTGCCGGGGAACGTCGACTTCACGGTGGGTGCGAGCCTGCCGATCTCCGGCCTGACCGCGTGGCAAGGTCTGTTCCAGCACAGTCGTCTTCAGGCGGGGCAGAGCGTCCTCGCACACGGCGCCGCCGGCGCAGTCGGGTCCGTGGTTACGCAGCTCGCCCGGGAGTTCGGCGCCTACGTCATCGGGACCGGGCGGGCAGCGGACCGCCAGGCGGCGCTCGACTTCGGCGCGAACGAGTTCCTCGACCTCGCCACCGAGGATCTCGACGACATCGGCGGGGTCGACGTGGTCTTCGATGTCATCGGCGCTGACATCCAAAGGCGCTCGGCGAGAATCATCCGGCCTGGCGGGACGCTGGTGTCGGTGGTCGGGCCTGTTGAGGCTCGCCCTGTCGACGGCTTGGCGGTCGACTTCGTCGTCGAATCCGTTCCGAGTCAGCTGGTGGAGATCGTCGACCGGGTGCGGGACGGGCGCCTTCGCACGCACATCGGAACCATCGCGACCCTCGACGACGCCGTCCCTGCGCTCAACCCGACCGAGCGGCGCAAGGGCAAGACCGTCATTCGCGTGCGCCCCTGAGCGCCCTGGAATGGGCCAACAGCGGTGGTGGGCTGGACGACCGCTGACCTGCCCGGTGTCGGACGAGGAAATGCCACGGACTTGAGACTGATCATGGTGACACGGCCGTGAGACAACCAAGAAAGCCCAGGTCGCAAAAGATCGACATGTCGGACGCGGCGAGATCCTGCAACCAGCCTACGAACGGCTCCGGCGTCCCGCGTGCGCGCTCCCGGCGGCCGCCCACCCTGGATGAGTGACCGGGACGCCGAAGGTCGTCGTGTACCCGCCGACCGAAGATGGCGGTCGGCGGGTACACGTCGGCAGCCGGTTCATGGGGATGGCGTGCAGCATTGCTCGACATCGCCGAGTTCCTACGACGGACCGGGGCCGAAGACGTCGGGCTCGCGGTCGGCGTGGTCGGTGTCCTGGTCGGGGGGGGTAGGGGTTCGTGGTCGGGATCCGCGGAGCCGGCGCGGGAGCGCTACCTCTCGGGGCTGCTGTCAGAGCAGCTTCTGCGGTGCCTGGTACTGGTCGACGGGCGCGAGGTTGCACGCGGGCTTGGGCCCGCCGAGCAGGTGCCCCCCGATGCCCTCACCTTCCGGTAGGGGCACCGCACAGCGGAGGTCGACATTGGCGAACGGAGCACCATAGGTGTTGCCGATGCCGCCTGCTTCGCCCGCGATGGTGGTGTTGCCGTTGCGGGTTCCGAAGTCCGTGGCGCCGGTGCCGCCGTTGGGTCCTCCGAAGTCCGTCGCCGATGCGGGTACAGCCACGGCCGTCGTTGCGGCAATCGCGAAAGCCGCGCCGGCCAGAGCCTTCATGATCACTGTGATGCTCCTGTTCGATGAGACGGTCATCCTCTTTGTGATCTGTCCAACGCCACGCCGTGGTTGCAGTTACGTGTGCCGGACCAGCTGTCACCGGCGAGCGCCGACAGAGCGGTCGGCCACGGCGAAGCTCTCACAGCGCCCGGGCAAACCGTGGCGCGGCCTCGGCTGTGGGTAGGGGCTGGACACCGAACCGCCTGCCGGACCAAGGGGATTACTGATGGACCAGTCCGGAGATCGGCGCACAAACGCGTCGCTTCAGGCCTACAACTGGGCACGTGTCGCCGGGAGTCCGGAACACACCTGGGCGGAATGGGAGGCTGCGAAATCTCTCAGCAACTCTGCTCCTGGCGAGCTGAGCGAGTGGCAGCGGTGGCTTCTGGATCACCTCAAGAACCAGCGGCTGGACGCCGAGCAGGCGATCGCTCGGGCGGAGATGTGGGTCAAGGTCGCCGCGGTGCAGCCGGGCGCCATGTCCTAAGGCCGCGTGCCGAGGGGCACTTCGGCGAGAACGTCCCACACGATCTCATGACGGTCATGCCATTCGGCCACGAGCGTGAGAGGCCAGCGTAGGCGTGGGAGAGATGGGGATACGAGGCCGTCGGGATGCGCGGCCACCGATCGCCTACGACCGTCTGGTGCGCCTGCCAGGTCATCTCCCACAACTGCCGGTGAGGCCAGCCGGGATAGCCCTTGCTCTCGATCGCCAGGGCGCCGGTGTCCGGGCGGGACAGTCGCACCTCGAACGGGTCGGTGTCGGCGGCCCGCCGGGGCACCTCCCGGGTGATCTGGTCGACCTCCCTGGCGCTGGCGCTGTCCTGCGGTCCGGCGTGCAGCACGGTGAGGTGCATCCATTGCGGCTGGACCGGGTGCAGGCCTGGCTGCTCAGACAGCAGGCGGTACGGCACGTACAGGCGCTTGCGAGCGAAGTTCTCGCCGGGAACGATCAGCCGGTGCAGGTCTTTACGGCCCGGGGGCCACGCAGAATTCGTCCATGAGCCCCGTCCCTCGTTGGCAGTTGGCACACACGCGCCGGATGCGGATCTTTCTCGGAGTGGGTTCCGAACAACCATGCGCAAACCCCAGTCGCACCGCCGTGCCGCGCTGTTGACGGCCCAGCGCGGCGGTAGATGCGGTACCGGATGTACTCAGTGGCCGACCTCCCGGCCACGGTGCGGTCCGGGCTGCTGAGGACAGTGCGCCTGCTGGTCGTCCTCGCGCACCGGGTGCGGTTCGTCAGCATCGTCCCGGTCGGCATAGCGGCTCTTGCGGGCGCGGGAGTCGTCGGCCGCCTTGGTGAACGCGTCCCGGAGGTGGCGCAGTCGCTCGGCCGTGGGATCGAGGGCTTCCACGTCGGTGCGGGACTCCCGCAGGGCCCGCAGCGCCGTCATGTCGACCGCTTCCTGTCGGCCGGCCTCCGGCTCCGGGTCGCCGTGCCCGGGGCGGCGGCCGGGGGCGCGAGCAGCTGCTCGGGCATCGCCGCCTGCTGGTGCGCGACGACGTCGTCCTCCCGGCCCCGCACGCCGACGTCGATGGTGGTGCGCAGCTTCTCGCGGTCCACCGCGCCGGCGAGGACAGCCCGGTCGTAGCTCAGCGGGAGGCGGGGGATCTGCCACTCCCCCGCTGTCTGGTCCGGGGTCCGGGGCGCAACTGGCGCGCTGGGATCCGCTGGGGGCTGCCGGTCCGGGTCGTGCGCGAGGGGCTGGTGGGCGGCGCCGGGCAGGGAGGTCGGACAGCGCCCACCGTGCGGCGTGGAGGCGGTAGCCGGACTCCAGGCCACGCACGGTCTTCGGCTCGCTGACATCCAGGCAGTGGGTGAAGAGAGCGGCGGCCACGATCTGGTCGTGCAGGCCGGGGTCGCGGCGTCGGCCGCGCAGAACAAGGGCGAGGTGGCGGCGGGCTTCGGCGCGCAGGGGCCGACGGTGAAACCGGCCGCCGTCGTTCATCACGAACACCGTCGCGGTGACGTCGACGGCCGCCTGGGCGACGTCGACCACGGCGGCGACCCGGGACCGGATCTCCGCAGCCGCAGCACGGGCGTACTTGAGGAGGGAGTTGATGACGTCGACGGCCACCCCGGAGGTGAGGATCGCGCTCACCTTCCACCACGCGCGCAGCTGCGCGAGCGGCCGGGCCTTCTGCTTCGGCGGGTGGGTCTTGCGGGCGGTGATCTGGTTCAGCTTGGCGCGGGCCCGCTCGGAGACCACGGGCAGGAACCGCGGCTCGCCGTCGTCGTCGACGGCGGTGACCTACTCGCGCTCCAGCTCGGAGAGGCAGGCGGCGATCTGGTCATTGCGCCGGGAGGTCCAGCGGATCAGCTCGTGCGGCACCTCGGCAATCTCCATCACCGGCCGGCGCCCAGCCGCTTATGACGTACGTAGCCAGTCGGCTCACCGCGATGCTGGGGTCTCGTGCCGGGCTGTACGGCGAGCAGGCTTTGGCGCAGCCGCTCCCTTAACACGGATCAGTCATGGCTTGCGTAGCGACACGCAGCCGGCAGAGGGTGAGCAGGCGTCAGCAGTTCATCCGGGAGGGCTAATGGTCATTCAATCTGCCTGGTCTTCGAGTTGCTTCACATTCTGACAGGGCACCAGGCAAGGCCGTATATACCCCGGTCGGCCCCCATCGCACAGCTTTCAACATGACCCGATATGACAGCTGTGAGTACGTTTGGTCGCAGTCGGCTGACGAGCCGACGTCTCCGAGATATCCAGACAGGAGAGGCGACATGAAGCTCGCTCGTTCCACCATGGTGACCGCAGGTGTCTCAGCCGCCGCGGCGCTCGCCGTGACCGGCATCACCTACGCCTCGGCGGCCTCCGCCCCGGCACCCCAGGCGGTCCCGGCCGCCGCCTCGGCAGCGCCCTTCGGCGGCGACTCCGGACAGAACAAGGCCAACAACAACGAAGGACAGGGCAAGGGCAACGAAGGAAGGGGCAACGAAGGCCGGCGCGAGGAAGGCCGGCGCCACGAGGACAGAGGCCGGATCGAGATCAACGAGCGGTCCTACTCCGCCCACCCCGGCGACTGCATCACCGTCGTCAGCGGCCTGGGCGCCAAGACCCTCAACATCCGCAACGAGAGCCACAAGCGTCTCGAGGTCTTCCGCGGAGCCGTCTGCGACAACGGCGCCCCCATCGCCACCGTCGGCCCCTGGAGCTCCTCCGACGGCGTCTGCCCGAGGATCAAGGACGAGGACGAGAAGAAGAACGGGGACGAGAACGAGAACTGCGAGGAGCGCGAGCACCACGAGAACGGCGAGCACGACGAGAACGGCAAGCACGACGAGAACGGCGAGCACCACGAGAAGACGGAGGACGGCGTGAAGGTCAAGAACGGAGTCGTCGCCAGCTTCCGCGTGGTCTGCGACCACGACGACCGCGGTGAGGGCGGCCGGGGCGACGAAGGCGGCCGGGGCGACGAAGGCGGCCGGGGCGGCGAGGGCGGCTGGGACTGACCCCGAAGCCGAGCAGCCCAATACGGGGCCCCGGCCCGCCGCAATCGGGCCGGGGTACTCCCACCCCATTGTCCGACAACCTACATGCCACACACGCACCACCGGCCCGGAAACCAGGCGTTCGCCCCTGGCCCCCGGGCCGACGCTCTTTCCCCTGTTGGTCGATCCACCTGGAGATTTCCGCCCCGAACGCTTCCCGCGGCACATCTGACCGCGCCCACGCCACCCGTTTCCCTCCCGGCGCTTCCACCGCCCCGAACGGGTGAGAAAGGGCGGAACCCACCCGCCAGGAGGCCGACCCGCGATCCAGGACATGTGCAGCCACCCCGGTGAGCCCGCCGACCATCAACCGCCCCGGCTGGTGCGGCTGGTGGACTCGGTCGCCGTAATGCCGCACGGCGACCCTGCCGTCATCCGCGGCCGCGTCTTCGGAACCGTGCAGCTGCGCCACACCGAACGCGGCACCCCCGCCGCCCGGTTCACCGTCGTGCAGGTCCGCCGCGAGTACGACCGCACCCGAGGCCAGTGGCACGACGGCCAGCCCGTCCCGGTCATCTGCACCGTCACCGGACCTCTCGCCCGGCACGTCGCCGAGTGCCTCACCGACTCCGTCCACGTGATCGCCACCGGAAACCTGGCACTGCGCGACAACATGCCTCGACGCAGCCCAGGTCGGCGCAGACCTCGCCCACCACGTCGCCTCCATCGACGACGCCCTGCCCGCCGTCCTCGCCGGCCGCGCCCCCGCCCCAGCAACACGTGCGAGCGCCGCACCCGAACCCGCTCACCACGCCCGGCCCGCCCGCGCGGCCGCAGCTCCCGCCGCCCAACCGGCCGCCGACTGGTGGCAGTCGCAGGCGCGCAGCTCCTGGGACGCCGTCACCGCGCCCAGCCGCGCCGCCCGCTGACTGCTCTCTCCCCCTCGATCCCGCGCCGCCCCTCGCGGCAGCAGCATGCCCGCCGCCCCTTTCACGGAGGTACACCATGGCCAGCACCGCCCAGTCCGAGCGCGCCGCCCGCGCCGCGCTCACCGTCCACTTTCCCCCGTCAGGTCGCCACCCGTCTCGCCCACCACTCCCCCAGCGCGTCTGGCTGTACGGCGTCCGCCACGACGCCACCGGCCGCCTGGCCCGGCACAAGCCGCGCGAGGGACTCGCCAACTCGCAGCCGACGTGCCGGTTCGTCATCCCGTCGGACGAGGTGCGACCCGCCTCCCTGTCCGACCTCGGTGCCGACTGCCCCCCTTGGACTGTGGGTGCGCGGGCACGAGCAGCTGCCCCCGCTGACCGCCCGCGCCGTGGCCGTGACGGGCAACCCGAACGCCACCGCGCAGGCTCTTCGCCGAACGAAGGCCCTCGCCACCCGCAGCCGCCGAGGCCCGTCACGCAGTCACCGCCTCACTCGCCGTCCGGCCGCGCGGCCTGGACCGCGCCCACCGCACGACCACACCCATCTGCTCACCTCCATCCCCGCGAGCGCGCCCGTGCGATCCTCACAGCCGGGCAGTCAGCGTGGCCACACCCGCGGCACGTCGAGCGGCACGCCGGCACCTCAACCCTGCGGGAGCGCGAGCTATCGCTTCTTGACGGTGTAGGTCAGGTGGGTCACCCGGGACGATGCGTTCGTGCGGCTCTGGTCGAGGGCGAGGCGGGCCGGGTCCACGCGGTCGAACAGGCGGATGCCGGTGCCGAACAGGACGGGCGCGAGGGTGATCGAGAATTCGTCGATCAGACCGCTGTCCAGGTACTCCTGGATCGTCTCTGCGCCGCCGGCGATGCGGACGTCCCGGTCGCCGGCGGCCTCGCGGGCCTGGTCCAGTGCACTGGCGATGCCGTCGTTGACGAAGTGGAAGGTCGTGCCGCCCGGCCGCTCCCACGGGTCACGCCTGGTGTGAGTGACGACGAACACCGGGGTGTGGAACGGAGCCTCCTCCGGCCATGCCAGCTCGCCGGCGTCGAACATGCGCTTACCCATGACGCTCGCGCCGGTGCGCTCGTACGTCGCCCGGGCGATGTCGTTGTCGAGTCCTTCCTCGCCGCCCTCGCCGAGCTTGAGGCTCTCCCGGAACCACCGCTGCGGGAACAGCCACGCCTGCAGCTCCGACCACTTCGCCATCCAGCGCTGGACCCTCGGGTCGTTCTGGCCTTCGGGCGAGAAGACGTCCTCGACAGGCACGGCCTCCGGCGCCATGAAGCCGTCGAGCGACATCGTCACGCTGAAGAACACCTTCCCTGCCATCAGCCCTCCGCTCCCTTCGGTGTGGTCTCGTTCCGGGTGAGTTCGGCGACGTAGGCCGCCAGGTTCCGCAGCGTCTGCTCGCCGCCCTCGATCGCGTGGTACTTCTCCACCGCCTCGTCGCGCAGCTCCTTGGTGGGGAACACCGCGCGCATCACGATCCGGGTCTCCTCACCGGCCGGCTCGAAGGTCAGGACCGACTCGAAGGCGTTGGGGTCGTCGCGGGACTCGCCGTGCACCATCACGATCCGCTCCCGCGGGACGATCTCGGTCCAGGTGATCCACTCCTGGTAATCCGTCCCGTCCGGCCCGTGCATCACGAAATCCCAGACCCCGCCGATGCGGAAATCGAAGGACCGCGTCGTGGTGGTGAACCCTTCCGGCCCCCACCACCGCGACAGATGCCGGACCTGCGTGAACGCCTCGAACACCAGCTCCCGTGGGGCACCGATGGCCCGGGAGACCACGATCTCGCGGTCCGCGGTCGTGGGGTCGGGCTCGCCGCCGCTACTGGTCGTCGTCATCCGGTGGTTCCTCCTGCCGTGCTTGTTTCAGATCTCGCACGTACTCG
This sequence comes from Streptomyces sp. HUAS MG56, assembly GCF_058673395.1. NCBI lineage: Bacteria > Bacillati > Actinomycetota > Actinomycetes > Kitasatosporales > Streptomycetaceae > Streptomyces > Streptomyces sp. HUAS MG56. The sequence continues at coordinate 905,109 of NZ_CM178722.1, forward strand.
TCCAGCCGGTCGAAGGTCTCGTTCCAGAACCGTTCGAAACCGCCCACCCACTCGTGGACCGGCCGCAGCCCGCGGGCGTCCAGGCCGTACAGCCGCTGCTTGCCCGCCCCGCGGACCCGCACCAGCCCGACCTCGCGGAGCACCCGCAGGTGCTTGGACGCCTGCGGCTGGCTCATCCCCAGGTCCCGCGCCAGCTCGGTCACGGGCCGCTCGCCGCCCCGCAGCAGCAACAGGATCTCCCGCCGCTGCGGCTCGGCGATCGCGTTGAACGCGTCCGAGGTCGTCGCCGCTCGTGCCATGACGCCATCATATGCCTATATCGGCATGCGTCAATGACTGTGTGAGGCGACAGCTTCCGCGCGGACTGACGCATCGCCGATCCGATCCGGCACGCCACGCAGTGCGGCGCGGCCGACCCCGGCGTCGTCTGCCCGGACGACGGTCCGGAGTTCACCGCCCTCGCAACGCAGGTGCGGGCGGCGCTGAAGAAGGATCCCCGCAAGAAGCCCGAACTGGCCCGCCACGGCGGCCGCACTGTCCGACGGCTGCACCGTTCACAGCCGATGACCACCGCTCGCTGCGCGCCTCGGGCAGCGGGCGCCCCCTTACAGTGGTTGGAGGAGATGACCATGGAGGCGAACCCCACCGCCCTGCTGCTCGACCTCGCCTCCCAGGCTCAGCGCGTGACCGATGCGGAAGCGCTGCACGACTTGCTGCCTGCGGGCCACCGCGCCTGGTGCGCGGTCGTCGCCGAGGTCCAGGCCGGCGTAGACCGGGAGAGCTTGAGCATGTCCGACGCCCAGCTCGCCGAGCGGTGCGCTGCTGCGGGCGCGCCGTGGGAACAGGAGATGACGCGCGGCGAGGCGGTCTCCGCTCTCGCTTTCGCGACCTGGGACGCCCCGCCGGCCGCCATGGCCTACACGGAGCTGGGTGAGCGTGCCGCGCGCTTCGGGGTGTGTCTGCTGGGCGAGGAACGGACGTAGGCCGGTTTGGCGTCGGGCTGGGCAGCGAATCACCTCGTTGGCATGATCGAACATGTCGCGCCGTCCGGGGCGGCGGCACCGGCTTGCCGATCCTTCCTGAAGGGGCTCAGATCTCTCCCGCCGAGCGGCTCGTGGACACCGCGCAGATCGTGTCAGAGTTCGGCACGAGCAAGCCCCGGATCAGCGACTGGAGCAACAACCCGGACAGCGGCTTCCCCGCAGTCGCACACACCGAGGGCCGCAAGCGGTTCTGGCGCCACGACGAGGTGGCGGCAGTCTTCGCACAGCGCGCTCCGAACTTGGTGTTCGGCGCCGTGCCCGTGAAGTCGCGCCGGAACAGGTCCGGCACGGGTGCGGCGGACGGTTCGGGCACGGTGGTGACCTGGCGCTTGCGCAGCCGCAGCCCGGCGATACCGTACTTGCGCATGACCCGTCCGACACGCTTGTGGTTCACGCACTCGCCCCCGTCGCGAAGCTCGGCGGTGATCCGGGGCCGGCCGTACGTGCCGTCCCGCTCGGCGTGCACGGTCCTGATCCGCTCGGCGAGCGCGGCGTCCGCCCGCTCACGCGCGGCGCGGGCCTGGCGGCCGGCCCGCCATGTGTAGAAGCTGGAGCCGGCGGCCTCCAGCACGTGACACAACCGCTTCACGCCCCAGGCGTGGTGGTGGTCCTCGATGAACGTGAAGCGGTTCACCAGTTCATCTCGGTGGCGAAGAACTTCGTCGCCTTGCGCAGGATGTCCCGTTCGGTGGCCAGTTTCTGGTTCTCCTTGCGCACGGTCTTCAGCTCCGCGCGCAAGGCCGCTATCTCGGCCTCCAGTTCCTGCTGCGTGGCCTCGCGCACCGAGACGTCCTTCGTCTTGGTGCTCGTCGTGCCGCGCTCACCACGGCGGGCCCGCTCGGCCAGCACCCAGTTGCGAAGCGTCTCCCGGCTGACGCCCAGGTCCTTGCCGATGCCCTCGAACGTATGGCTCGGGTCCGACAGGTACGGCGCGACGGCGTCCGCCTTGAACTCGGGCGAGCGTGAGCCCCGACGCAAACAAGCATCGCTTGATCCTCTGTGTCGGCTGGTCACGGGCCAATGACTTCCTGAGGGGCGCGATCCCCCTGTGGCGTAGCCCATCAACCGGCCGTCGTGCTGATGGTGTTGAGCAGCGCAGGAGCTCGTTCTGGGAGCTCAGCAGGGTAGAGCTGGTCCCGGCCACACCACGACACCCCCACCCAAACACCGAAGAACCCAGCCCAGCCCGAGCCCTACACACTCAGCCCCCACCCTTTACCAAGACTCAGCAACAACTTTCAGCACCAAAACAGCGCCTCACTTTCAGCGCCCCCAACAAACCACCAGGCCAGACACACTGAAAACGAAACACCGAACCACTGAAACCCCCAACGCCGAACATCACGAGCAGGGTGGGTGGGTCGCGGGGGTCTTTGGCCTGGTCGGGGCGGCAAGGCCGCAGCGGGCAGTAGCCGGCCAGGTCAAGCTTGGCGGCAGCGACCCGTCTCCGAAACCCTTCGGTGTCGTGGTGGCCATTCTCAGTCCGAGCGCGGGACTGCTGCCGACGTCGAGCGTGTGAAGGTGCGGCGGTAGGCAGTGGGGGTGGTGTCCAGTGCGCGCCGGAAGTGCAGCCGCAGGTTGGCTGCCGTGCCCAGCCCGCAGTCACGCGCCACCTGTTCCACTGAGCGGTCCGTGGTTTCCAGCAGTTCCCGCGCCCTGCCGAGCCGGGCGTTGAGCAGCCACTGCAACGGGGTCGTGCCCGTCTCCTCGCTGAACCGGCGCATGAAGGTGCGCTGCGAGAGGCCCGCGTGCCGGGCAAGCACGCGCAGGGTGAGTGGCTCGCCGAGCCGGTGCAGGGCCCATCCACGGGTACCGGACAGCGACGCCTGACCGGCCACCGCGACGGGAGCCGGCACGTACTGGGCCTGCCCACCGTCTCGGTGGGGGGCGGCGACCAGACCGCGGGCGATCTGGTTGGCCACCTCGGCTCCCAGGTCGCGGCGCACGATATGCAGGCACAGGTCGATGCCGCAGCACACCCCGGCCGAGGTGAGCACGTCGCCCTCGTCGACGTAGAGCACGTCGCGGTCGACCGTGACAGCCGGGAAGCCCCGCTCGAACTCGTCGATGTGCTTCCAGTGGGTCGTGGCGTGCAGCCCGTCCAGTACGCCTGCCGCGGCCAGCGCGAACGCGCCCGTGCAGATCGACACCACACGCTTGCCTCGGTCGCGAGCTTCGCTCAGTGCATCGAGCACGGCGTCCGGCAACGGGAGGATCGGTTCGAATCCCGGCACGATCAGAGTGTCGGCGGTGCGCACCTGTTCCAGGCCCCCGTCTGCGACCAGTGCGAAGCCCGCAGTGGTGGCCACCTTCGCCTCCAGTGCACACAGGGTCATCTCGTAGCGGGTTTCCGGCCGGGTGGTGAAGATCTGAGTCGGGATCGCCAGGTCGAGTGGGGTGACCCCATCCAGCGCCAGGACCGCGACTCGATGCACTGTCATGGCAAGATTCTAACGAAGTTAGGAAATTTTGCCTCTCACCAGGTCAGGGCGGTCGCGGCCAGGCTGAAGACATGACCGGACGTACTCACGAGGCGACCGCCGACCCGATCACGCTGCCCGGCACACCGCTTGCCGACGCCGTCATGAACCTCATCCGACCGGTGGAATCGCCGTCCGTCTTCAACCACAGCATCCGCAGCTACCTGTTCGCCCGGCTGGTTGCCGGCCGCCTCGGCCTGACCGTCGGCCACGACTACCACGACGACCTGTTGTTCGCCGCGTGCGCGATGCACGACCTCGGCGTGGCCTCGGACGGCCCGCACAGCCAGCGGTTCGAGGTCGAAGGCGCCGACCGGGCCGCCGCATTCCTGATCGACCACGGAGTGCCCGCAGCCGACGCCGACCAGGTCTGGCAAGCCATTGCCCTGCACACCTCCCCGGGCATCGCGGAACGCCGCGGCACGCTGTGCGTACTCGTCCGCGAAGGCGTCGCCCTCGACTTCGGCGGCCCACTGGGCGCCGACCACGTCGACGCCGTCACCGACGAGCAGGCAGACGCCGTGCACGCCGCCTATCCACGGCTGGACATGGTCCGCTCACTCACCGACGCGATCGTCGCGCAGGCCGCGACAAACCCGAAGAACGCACCCCGCTACGCGATCCCCGGCGAATTCCTCCGCGAACGCGAGACCTTCGGCCGGACCCGACTGGAACACGCCTGCCGTTCGTCCCGCTGGGGCAACTGACTCCACGGACTCCACGACCCCGCCGACAAGGAAAAGGAAGCACCACAATGACCGTCCACACCGTCGAGGTCCCTGAGGACAACCCGGTCTTCGGGCAAACCACCAGCGCTTTCGCAAGCTTCGGCTATTCCGCCGCGGTCCGCGCGCACGGCCTATTGTTCATCGCCGGAACGATCGGTCGCCGCGCCGACGGAACCATCCCGAACACCATCGAAGAGCAGACCGAGACCGCCATCTTGAAGATCGAAGAGATCCTTCGGCTGGAGAACCTCGACACCTCCGCCCTCGTCGACGTCACCAGCTACCACGTCGACATTCGCCAGCACCTGCCCGGCTTCATCGAGGCCAAACAGCGCCTCGTCAAAGCGCCATACCCGACCTGGACGATCATCGGGGTCAGCGGCCTCGCCAGCCCCGGACTCCTCGTCGAGATCCGCGCGACCGCCGCGTATCCCGACGCACCTCGGTAGACGCGGCTCCCGGTCCCAAGAGCCCGCCCGTACGCCCCAGAACCCCCAATGGAGGGACTCCTCGTTGCCAGGTAGTGTCTTCCAGAACCTCTGCGTGAAGCGAGAGCCCCGTTAAGTAAAGCCGTCCCCCACATCATTCCGTCTGACCCGTACTGGCGGCCCGATCAAGGGGCGATCAGCCGTGCGGTCACGCTTGTCGAAGAGCTGTGCCCTGACCCGCTTGGACCCATCGAAATGGATCAGAGTGATGTTCCACAGTTCATGGATGGTGCTGGCCTGGAGTGCGTGTCGTGCCCTCGATGCGGAACGCGGCTCGACTTCCAGGGATGGTGGAGCGCCAGGATGCACGAGGCGTACCAGGACGGCAGCGCCTCAAGCCTTGCCGTGCCGACTCCTTGCTGTGACACCAATACCACACTAAATGACCTCATATATAACGTTCGGTGTGGATTTGCTCGGTTCGGGATCGCGGTGTGGAGTCCCAACAGAGACATGCTGACTGAAGAGGAACTGGCCAGGGTCGGTGACGCCTTGGGCCAACCGGTCCGGCAGATCTGGTCCCGCGTCTGACCTTCCCCCTGGCCCCGTCGAAGCTTCGGCTTCGGCGGGGCCTTGCGCACTCCGGAGGCGTGAACTCCGCCACGACGGCTATGGCCTGGGCCTGTCGAGATGGCCGGATGCGTAGTAGACCGTCCATGCCCGGCAGAAGAACCGTCCTCGGCGTACTCGCGGCCTACGCGGTCGTCTTCGGCCTGGCAGCCTGGCGGGTCGAAACCGACAGCCATGTCGTTCTCCCCGTAGTGGGGAGCTTGTCATGGCAGCCGTCAACCGAAACCGGACGCCCGCGAGGCGGCAGAGCGCGTCACACCCACTGACTGACGCACCAAGCCGCATCGGCCGCCATCGGGCGGCGTCTGTGCTGTGGCCTGCGGCCACCACGCGATCATCATGAGTCCACACAGCCCTTGATGATCACGCAGTGGCCGTTCCCGTTCCCGTGCCGCTCTGACACCGGATCGCGAATCAGGCGAGATCAACCCCCGTGTACTCCAGCGGGGGCGCGATCGCCTGAGCATCCGCCCCTTCGCCCACCCACAGGCCTATCAGGAGCGCGGCCGTCGCCTCCAGCAGACCCGCCCGGCCGAGTCCCCCTCCGTTGACCGGGACACAGCCGAGGTCGCGGACAAGGAGCCGTACTGTTTCGAGGGCCAGTGCATCGTCACCGCAGAGCGGCACCGCGAGAGGGCGTCCGCGGAAGACCGGCGGGGTCAAACGCCACACGCTCTCATGACAGAGATTGAATCCTTGACCACGGACGCACCGGGCGCCGCAGCCGCGAGGCGCTCAGCCGCCGATGGCCGCCCCAGGTCTCAAGGGCGAAGCCCTGCGCCGGCGGGTTGGTGCAGTCGATCAGCGTCCGGCCTCGTACGGTGTTGGCCAGCTCGGATGCCACCCTGATCGCCACCGAGTACGGCACGGCCAGCAGTACCGCGTCCCGGCCGTGTTGAGTCGCCTCCCGCAGAGTCCCCGCCCGAGCGCCGATCTGGTCGGCCAGGGCCGCGGCGCGGCCGGCGTCTCGCCCACCCACCAGCACGTCGTGCCCCGCCTGCGACCACCGTGCACCCAGCACCCGCGCCATGTTGCCCGCACCGGCAATCCCGATTCTCATCAGCCCAGCCTCCTCGTGGTGATCCCGCAAGTCGGAATGGGGACGACATTAGGAAGCCGCTCGGGCACCAGATGGTAAGTGATCACTGATCAGGGCCACATCGCCGACTGCCGTGCCCGCCTCGCATTCGATCTGCTGGCCAGCACCTGGAACGCGGTGGTGGTGTGGACGCTGCGCGATGGTCCCGCGCGACCCGGTGAACTGCGCGAACGGATCGGCGGGATCAGCCCCAAAGTCCTTACGCAGACGCTGCGCCGGCTCCAGTTCAGCGGGTTGGTGAAGCGCCAGACGTACGCAGGGTCGCCGCCGCACGTGGAGTACACCCTCGCCGGGTTGGGACGAACGCTGCTGGAGCCCATCGAGGCATTCGGCGCCTGGGCCTTGGAACACGGCGAAGACGTGATGGCAGCCTGGGAGCGGGCTGAGGAAGCGGAGGCGTGATCGTGGTGGGGCCCTCACGACAGGCCACGGCGCGCAGTTATTGACCGATCGTTCTAGATAGCTCTATGGTCTTCGGTGTGGGCAGAACCAAGGAATTCGATCCAGATGCCGCGCTGCAGTCGGCCCTTGAGCTGTTTTGGCGGCGCGGCTACGAAGCGACGTCGATGGCGGACCTGGTCGAGCACCTCGGCATCGGCCGCGCCAGCATCTACGCGACCTTCGGTAGCAAGCACGAGCTGTATCTGAAGGCCATGGACCGCTACGCCGAGACGCGCGATCCACTTCTTCTTGCCGAGTTGTCCCAGCCGGGCCCCGCACTGCCGGCGGTGCGGGCGATGGTGCGCCGCTTCGCCGCGGAGGCCTCCTCTCCGGAGAGGCGGCTGAACGGCTGCTTCGTCACCAATACCGCAGCCGAACTGGCCCCGCACGACCCCGCGGCGGCCCGCCGGGTCGAGATCAGCTGGGAGCACGTCGAGACCCCGCTGCACTCCGCGCTCGTCCGGGCCCAGGCTCAGGGCGAGCTACCCAAGGAACGTGATCCGCGCGCGCTGGCCCGCATGATTTTCGTCCTGCTGCAGGGCATGCGGATCGTCGGCAAGGCATCGAACGATCCCGCCCGAGTGCGGGACGCGGCCGAGCAGGCTCTGGCCCTGCTGGACTGAATCACACTCATGCGGTCACCGGGACTTCCTTCAGCATGCCCAAATAACAAACCGATCGGTCAAGAATTTAGGGGGGACATGACCGCCACGGAGGCCGCCCGCGTCGCCACCATGCACCACCGATCCGCCTTCGTCCTCCTCGGCAGTGTCCAGACCACACTGATCTTCACGCTTGCCGCGATCGCCGTGCCGCTGCCCCTCATCGGGCGCGAATTCGACCTGCAACGCGCCGACTTGTTCCTTCTCGGCACCGCCTATGGACTGACCTTCACCGGACTGCTGCTCTTCGGCGGACGCCTCGCCGACCGCTACGGCGGGCGGCGCGCCCTCACTGCCGGCCTTGTCCTCTTCACCGTCGCCTCGGCCACCGCCGCGCTCGCCCCCGGCATCGGGACGCTGCTCGCAGCGCGCTTCGCGCAGGGCGCGGGGGCGGCTTTGATCGCGCCCGCCGCCATGGCCGTGCTGCGCGCCGCCTTCCCCTCCCCTACCGCCTATGTCAGAGCGATGGCCACGTGGGGCGGGCTCTCGGTACTCGGCGCGACCGCGGGTAATCTGCTCTCCGGTCTCATCTCAGGGCTGCTGTCCTGGCGTTGGACGTTCGCCGTACCGGTCCTGGTGGCGGGCGCAGCCCTCGCCCTCACGCCCCGGCTGCTGCCGGACACCACGCCGAACCGGGGCAGGACTCTCGATCTGCCGGGAGCTCTGCTCGCCACCGCCGGGATCACCCTCGCCAGTTACGGGCTCGTCGTCAGCGACGCCCAACCTTGGTCGTCGGTCGGCGTACTCGTGCCGCTTCTCGCCGGAGCCGTGCTGCTTGCCGCGTTCTGGTGCGCCGAGCGACGCGCCCGCGACCCGCTGCTGCCACCCCGCTTTTTGCTCGACCGGCGGCGGGCCCTCGCCCTCGCGGCCATCGCACTGAGCGCTTGCGGAACCTCAATGACCTTTGTGGTGCTCTCGCTCCACCTCCAGCAGACGCGCGGCTGGTCGCCGCTGCGAACCTCGGCGGCGTTCGTACCGTTCGCCGTTGCGCTGATCGCCTCAGGCCGTGCGGCACGACCGCTCATCGCGCGGTACGGGGCCCGATCCGTCACGACCGCCGGGCTCGGCACCGGCGGGGGCGGGCTCGCCGTCCTCGCGATCACCGGGATCGACGCTCACGCCTCGTACGCCTATGGGCTCCTGCCGGGCCTTGTGCTACTGGCGGCCGGCGCCGCGGCCTCCTTCGCGGGAGCCGCCGTGCTCGCCACCGCAGGCGTGCCGCAGCAGCAAATCGGACTCCTGGGCGGCGTGCTGAACACCGCGATGGAGTTCGGCCCCACCGTCCTGTTCGCCCTCCTGCTCACGCTCGGCAGCGATGCCTGGTCCCTGGCCCTGACGGGGACCGCCCTCGCTGTCGTCGCCCTCCTGAACCACCGCACCAAGTAATCCATCACTCATGGGAGTCACCGAATTGAACCGCTTCACCGGCAAGACCGTCCTTGTCACCGGCGCAGGCTCCGGTCTCGGCCGCGCGATCGCGCTCGCCTTCGCCGCCGAGGGTGCATCCGTGGTCGCCGCGGGACGCACCGCTGCCTCCCTGGACGAGACGGTCGGCCTCATCGAGGCCGCCGGCGGCACCGCCGCCGCCATCACCGCCGACGTCACCGACTCCAGCCAAGTCCACAACCTCGTACGCGAGAGCGCCATCCGCTTCGGCGGACTCGACATCGCGGTCAACAACGCCGGGATACTCCGCGGCACCGTACCCGTCGGCGAGGTGGGCGAGGAGGACTGGGACGCGGTGCTGCGGACCAATGTCACCGGCGTCTGGCTGGCCATGAAGCACGAGATCGCGCACATGAAGGAGAACGGCGGCGGCGCCATCGTCAACATCTCCTCCAACCTGGGCGCACACCTGCGGATCCCGAATGCCGCCGCGTACATCACCTCGAAGGCAGCAGTCTCCGCGCTGACCCGCGCCGCCGCTCTCGACCACATCCACCAGGGCATCCGCATCAACGCGGTCAGCCCCGGCGCCTCCGCCGCTCCCATGTCGCTGCGGCCCGGCGAGACCGAGGCGGACCGCGCCGAGCGAGTGAAGACAGAAAACCCGCTCGGCCGGGTCGCGGAGGCCGAAGAAGTTGCCGCCGCGGTGCTCTACCTCGCCTCGACCGCGGCCGGCGCGGTGGTCGGCACCGACTTGGTCGTCGACAGTGGATCCTCAGCCTGAGCTTGTTCCTTGACCTCTCGCCTCGAACCGCACCGCGGACGTGATGACCCACAGTAGCGGCCATGTCGCTTCCGCGGTGCGTGCCATCCGTGCCCGGTCAGCGACGACGAGGGATCCCTACCTTGACCTGGGGTCATGTTACCGTCAAGACGTAAAGCGAGGGGTGTTCTCAGCCAAGCGAAGGTGTGCCGGAGGCCCAGGCCGCCCTGGAGTGATGTCATCCGCGCCCGAGCGGCCGACGTTCTCGCGGTGGCGACTTTGGACGGAGACAGGTTGTACGGGCGTGATGGTGAACTGCGGTTCCTGTCCGACTTTCTCTCGCGATGCTTCGATGGGGCGGGTGACGCCCTGCTGCTGCGCGGCGAGGCCGGTATCGGGAAGACCGCCCTCCTCGGTGCCGTCAGGGAAGTCGCCCTCCAACGTGGCGGCCGGGCCTTGTCGGCGCTCGGCGTGCAGTCCGAAGCCTCCGTTCCCTACGCCGGGCTCCACCAGCTGCTCGCTCCGGTCCTGTCCGACCACGCTCCGTCCCTCCTGGAGCCCCAGCGGCAAGCCCTGTACGCGGCCTTCGGCATGAACGACAGCGCCGCGCCCGGGATGTTCTCCGTCGGGCTGGCCTCGCTGGAGCTGATCAGCAGCCTGGCGGACGAAGCCCCCGTCGCCCTGCTGATCGACGACGTGCAGTGGATCGACCGGGCGAGCAGCGAGGTGCTCGCCTTCGTCGCCCGACGCCTTGAAGGGGAGCGGGTCGGCCTGCTCATGGCCGTCCGTGAGGGCCACGAGGGTGTGCTGAACGATGCTGGCCTTGCCGATATGCAGCTCCAGCGGCTCGATGACGGCGCGGCGGCGGCGCTCCTCCAGGCACGCACACCCGGGCTCGACCCTTCGGTGCGCCAACGGATCCTGGCCGAGGCCGCCGGCAATCCGCTGGCACTGGTCGAACTACCGACGGCGCTGCGCGGGGACGGCAGCGTCCCACCGTCGCTGCTGCCCTTGATGCCGACCACCCGCCGCCTGGAGCGGTCTTTCCTCTCGCGTGCCTCGGACCTGCCCGAGCTCACCCAGACCGTTCTGTTGGTCGCCGCCGCCGACGACGTCGGTGACCTCGCCGAGATCATCGAGACCGCGAAGGTCCTGGTCGGCGGCGACCTATCGGTCGCCGCCCTGGAGCCTGCCGTCGACGCAGGGCTGGTCGAGATCCGCAGACACGACGTGCACTTCCGCCACCCTCTGGTCCGCTCAGCCATCTACCACGCCGCCAGCCCCTCCCGTCGGCTGAGCACACACGCGGCACTGGCGAAGACACTGGCCGGACAGCCCGAACGCAGGGCTTGGCACCGTGCGGCCGCGACCCCCGGGGTGGACGACGACGTGGCGCTCGACCTCGAACAAGCCGCCCTCAGGGCACTGGCCCGAGGTGCCCCGCGTGCCGCGGCCGAGGCGCTGCGGCGGGCGGCACTCCGTAGTCTCCCCCAGACGCACAGGGGCCGGCTCCTGTTGCGGTCCGCGGAGATCAACTTCGAACTCGGCGAGGCTGCCACGGCACACCAGCAGCTTGCCGAGGCACAGTCGGCGGAACTGCGGACCGAGGAGAGGCTGCGCCTGATCCTGTGGAGCGAGGTGCTGAACCACGAGAGCTGGCTCAGTACCGAGCGGGTGAGGGCGTTCGCCGACGTGGCGGACCGGCTGGCCGGTGCCGACACCGCAGGCGCCGCACTCGCGCTCAACGCGCTGTGGCCCCTGTCCATCAGGTGCTGGCACGACAACCCGACGCAGGAGACCCGCGACCTCTTCGTCCAGGCGGCGCGGCGGCTGCAGCGGCACGACAGCGACCCGATGGCCCTGTCCGTCGCCGCCTTGGGCGACCCCGTCGGTGAAGCGGCCCGGATCATCGACACGACCGCCCGGATCGCTCCGGGGGTCGTGGACGACCCGGTCGAACAGCATGCCCTGGGCTCCTCGCTCACCGGGATCTGGGCGCTCGACCTGTCCTGGCCCTACCATGGTGCCGCCGTCGACGGCCTGCGCCGGCAGGGACGCCTGGGACTGCTCGGCGAAGCCCTGGTGTGTCAGGCGTGGGCTGCGCTCCACCTCGGCAAGCACCGGGTGGCGCACACTACGGCGGACGAGTCCCGGCGGCTCTCCCGCGACACCGGCCGACCCCTGTGGGCGTGCGCCGCCGACCTGGTCCTGGCCACCCTGGCGAGCGAACGCGGGGAGTCCGACACCGCGGACGAGCTCATCCGGACGGCCGAGGCGGAACTACTCTCCGCCGGAGCGCACTCGATGCTCGGTTTCGCCCAGTTCGCCAAGGGGCGCCACGCCATGGTCAACAAGCAGTACAACGACGCCTACGAGCAGTTGACGCGGGTGCTGGATCCGGCCGACATCACCTACCACCCGGTCCTGGGCTTCTTTGGCACCGCGGACCTCATCGAGGCCGCGGTCCGCACCGACCGCACCGACGAGGCGGCGCACCATCACGCCCGCCTCAGTGCGCTGGCCGAGAAGACGACCGCCACGCTCTTGAAGGTCATGGCCACCTGCACCCAACCCCTGGTCGTCGCCCCCGACCAGGCGGAGGCTTGCTACCTGCGGGCCCTCGACGACAGGCTGCTGGTCAACTGGCCTTTCCACCGCGCACAGTTGCAGCTGTCCTACGGGCGGTGGCTGCGCCGCCAGCGCCGCATCCTGGAGGCCCGCCGGCCCCTGCGAGCGGCCGTGGAGAGCTTCGACGCGCTGGGCGCCACCGTGTTCGCCCAGGACGCGCGGTCCGAACTGCGCGCGGCGGGCGAAGCCGTCCGCAGGGCCACCCCGTCCACAGCGGACAGCCTCACCCCGCAGGAACTGCAGATCGCCAGGATGGCGGCGACCGGTATAACCAACCGCGAGATCGGGACCCGCCTGTTCATCTCCCACCGCACGGTGGGCCAGCATCTTCGCCGCATCTTCCAGAAGCTCGACGTCACCTCCCGCGGCCAGCTGCACCTGGCCGACCTCGAAGGCGAATAGCCCTCCCCTCCCCGTCTGCCGGGACCCCGGGTGCGCCTCTCGACCACGCGCCGACAACGCTGCGGGACTCGTCACCCATCCTCGCGGGCGCGCACCGGCGACCGTCAGATGCTGCAAAGAGCGGCGCGCAGGGTGTCGGCGGACAGCGTGTTGGCCGCCTCGGCCGCGCAGGTCCCACGCAGGGCGTCGACACCACGAGGTCGTTGATGGCGCCCGAGAATCGTACGGAGACGACCGGGACACCGGCCGCGCGGAGGTTGCCCGCGTAGGCCTCGCCCTCGTCACGCAGGACATCGGCCTCGGCGGTGATGATCAGGGCCGCAGGCAGCCCGGTGAGTTGCTCGGTGGAGGCCCGCAGCGGAGAGACGGTGATCCGGGCGCGCCCGGCCTCATCGATTGTGTACTGGTCCCACAACCACCGCATGCCGTCGCGGCGAAGGAAGTAGCCGGTGGCGAATCGGTGGTAGGAGTCGGTGTCGAAGGCAGCGTCGGTCACCGGGGAGAACAGCAGCTGGTACACCAGCGGCACATCACCGCGCTCGTTGGCCATTAATGTCAGCGAGAGGGCGTACTCGGGGAACACCACGGCCGCCTCGACACCGACGGCCAGTTCGCGGAACAGAAGGTCGTGCGTCCGGCCACCGCCGAACACCCGTCCCGCACCATGCAGGCAGAGGATCACGGGAAGGGCGCCCTCGGCGCGGGTGGGCTTCACGATTCGCACACGGACACTGCCGGTCGGACCGCCCGGCAGGGTGATCCACTCCTCCTCGATCACGGCCTTCGCGACCCCGCAGCCCTGCATCTCCTCGACGGCCCTGCGTCCTTCCGCCAGAGGCAGCTCGAACGGGTAGGGGGGATGGGCGGTGGCTTCCGCTAAGGCCGCTGCCGCCGTTTCGAGTACCGGCTGGATGGGCTCGACGGCACCAGGCATGTGGGTTCTCCTACGTGAGATGTCGGTGGCTCCGGTATCGCGGCGCCGGGCCCTCAGGAAGTGCGTCCGGGAGCACTTTCTGCCACGCTATGCCGCCGGGCGCGGGGTACCGTGCCAGGAGCGCACACCACTCCTCCCGCAGCGCACACTCGCTTGCGAGGCCATGCAAAGAGGGTCGAGAGTGCGGGAATTCGACACCTCTCCGTGCGCCCGTCGCGGCCGCTCACGATCACGACAGGTCCTGCCATTCGCTGGGACTCATACCGTATTCGTCCCGGAAAACGCGGCTGAAGTGCGACGCGCTGGTAAAGCCCCAACGGTTTGCCACTGCCGACACGGTGATCCTTCGGTTCGCTGTTCGGGCCAGGTCGCGCCTGCAGGATTCCAACCGGCGCTGCCGCAACCACTGACTCACCGTGGTGCCGTCGTACTGGAAAATCCTGTGCAGGTAGCGGACCGATATGTGGTTGGCGCGGGCGATCGATTGAGGTGAGAGGTCCGGATCCGCCAGGTGAGTCTGGATGTAGTTCTGGACCCGCGCGAGCATCTCGCTACGGCTAGCTGTTGTACCGGATAGGTCTTCTCGCTCCGTCGGGAGAAGTTCCATGACAAGCAGGACGAGCAGGTCCACGGCTGTGCGGGTGAGCTGGTGGAGGACCTGCGGCCTGTGGCACTGCGCCCCGGTGACCAGCCCGGCCAGAAAGCCCGACACCAGAGCACCCAGACCGTCACCGCCACTCGATATCATCCCCGCGAGGCGATCCCGATCCGCTTCCGACAGCTCCAGACAGCGGTGGGGCAGACGGAAGACAGTCACCTGGCCGTCATCGGCGAACCGCGGGGAGCGAGGCCGGCCTGGATCACAGAAAACGAGGTCACCGGCCTTCAAAAGGATCTCGTCCCCATCTCGGGTGATCAGCACCGAATCGGCGACAGTCAGTGCCAGATGGACGAATTCCTCATTCCCCAGAGACAGCGGGGAGACGACCTGAATCTGCCAGGAAATCGTGGTCATGCGAGTTTCTCCGGTTGGCTCGAATCGCGGCCGGGAAGGCAGCGGGACCCGCACACCTTGGTGCGGCCGAGGTCCGCCCCCACTTCGGCGGCCCTGTCGAGAATCGGTGTGACGGTGGGCAAAGCCTGCAGCCATTCCCAGGATCAGGACACGCCGCACAGGCGGCCTCATGTCCTTCACTGTGGCAGGAGCCTGGCGCACAGGCATGCGTCACATGACCGTCGATACGACGTCCAACGTGCTGGGCTGCCGGCCACAACGCCCTCTGCGGCCCAGGGAGGGGCATGCAGCACGCAGGCCTCCCAGCTGCACAGTCGGGACCGGCTGCCGGGCGTCGACGGTAACTCGGCCCACGTGCGGTCCGTCGCGATGGGCGAGTACGGCGGCCTGCACCACCTCAGCGTGGGCCTGGCCACCGATCCTGCTGGCGGACACCTCCTGAGCAGGGGGAGACCATGACGACCGCCGATCAGCAACCACAGCCCCGTCCGGCAACGACGGCCAGGACCACGTCCTCAAGCAAGCAATCGAGGCCGCCTACCGCGGCACGCACGCCCCAACACAGACCTCGCCTGCCGGGCCACAAGCCCCCGGCACTGGGACCGAGGACCCGCGCGGGGCCCACGGCCTCCTGTTACTGAAGGCCGCCGACGTCGCCTCCGCCGAACTCGTGGTGCACCGCGACACCTGGGAGTGGCTAGCCGCGCTCGCCGTCGACCACGGACACTTTCGCACTCCGCCCGCAGTGGAAGACATCAAGGAAGGCCGCATCCAGACCGTCCTGTGCGGACGCTCCCTCATCGCCCTGCTGATCGAGCTATGGAACACCCGCTCCGCCGCCACCCCGCTGGAAGGCGACTGGGCCCTGGCGACGACCTCCTACAACCGCATCAAGGCCGAGCTCGATGACGTCACCGGCCAGGGCGAAACCATCCGTATCGTCCTGGACGACGGCATGGCCCACAGCACCGGCGACTGACAGCGGACAGGAAGAACACGCAAAGGCGACCGGTCGTTCTCCGGGCTGCCCCCAATCAGCCCCGCCGTACGACGGGGCTGATTGGTCTGTACGCCCCGCCCCGCCGCCTCATGCCTCGGGACTGGTGCCGTTGGCTGTCGGCGCAGGGCCAGCCCCGCTGGCCAAGCACCACCGCATCTGCGCCGCCGCATTGCGGTCGCGGGGCCACGACAGGATCCGTCGGGCGCACGGCCGTTCGGGTCTTCACAGATCCTCTAGGATCCCCGTCTGTCTCCTACACATCAGAGGGTTCCTTGAAGCCATACCTTCGGTGGATGGCGCGGCTCTGCCTCGCCGCCGCGATCAGCCTCACTCCCCTGGCAGCACCCGCTGCTGCACAGGCAGCGGCCGCCGCCTCGGTCGGTGCTGCCTCCCCAGCCCACCCGGCGGCCATGGCCGGCAAGGGCGGGCTCAACCTGCTTGTGCAGGGCGCCAACTGGGAGGTCCTGCAGACCGCCCGATACGCCAACGGCAAGTGGGCCCCGACCAAGCAGCTGTTCAAGAGCTGGTCCTTCTACGACTTCACCGACGTGGTACAAAAAGGCCGACTGCGTCTGTTCATCGAGCAGCCCACCGGCCGGGACGTCACGTTGGAGGAGACCACCCAGAACCCGGACGGCAGTTGGCCTGCCCCCACCCCGATGCACGGCCTGGCACCGGTGCCGGTGACCTCCAAGCCGACGCGGAACTACCTCGCGGCAGCCGTCGTAGGAACCCACGTGCACCTGGTGTACATCGACACCAACGGCCGCCTGATGCACACCATGGAGCAGGCCAACGGCACCTGGACCGCTCCCGACCAGGTGGCGCCGGGCGGCGCCTACCGCAACGACTGGTTCGAGAGCCTGTCGGCCGCATCGGTCGGCGGAGGGCTGCAGGTGGCCGCGGTGGACCAGATCCACCGCACCGTTCTACACACCGCGCTCGGCGCGAACGGCAGGTGGACGCCGTGGAGCAACGTGCTGTCCTGGACCGGTACTCCCCGCCACTGGGGCATGCCGATCCGGGTGGCCATGGCCGGATTCGGCAGCAGCCTGCAGATGGTCGTGCTGACCAACGGGCAGGTCGCGCAGTACCACACCATCCGCAGCCCGAACGGGCACTGGAACACCTGGGACGACATCAATACGCGGGTGGACTTCAACCACGCTGGTTTCATCGGCACCGTGCTGAACGAGGTCACCGCCGTCAACGTGGCAGGAAACCTCCAGCTCGTTTTCGCCTCCGACGATGACCGCGGCACGCTGTTCCACACCATGCGCTACGCCAACGGCGCCTGGACCCGGGCAACGCTGGTCCAGCACTACACGCACATGTCCGCCTGGCGGCCCGCCGGAGTGGCTGGATCATCCGGCTGAACCGCGGCCGGGGCACAAGCGTGGAGGCCCGGCCCGCCGCTACGGGGGAAGCGACGGGCCGGACAACCCCACAATGACACGCCTACTGATCTCTTCGGATTGTTGTCGGCTGGTGGGTGAGTTTGAGTCCGGTGCCGGCCAGGCAGCCGTCGATCAGGTCGGGGCGGAGCTGGATGTGGGCGCGGACGACCAGGTCGCGGTAGTCGCTCCAGGCGAAGCTGTCGCGTCCCTTGCCCTTGTGCTTGCGGTGACGGCGCGGCCGATAGATCAGACGGGAGGCCTCGCCCGGCCGGTAGCAGCACATCACGGCGATCGACCAGCGGCGCCAGGACCGGCCCCGTACCCGCACCACCGGCGTGTGCCCACGCCGGCCCCAGGTGCGGGCCCGTGGCGGCGTCATCGAGAACCCGGCTTCGTCCTCGAAGACGACGTACGCGCCCAGCGCCGCCGCAGTCATTCCGCCTGCGGCCACACATCCTTCTTCCACAGGCCCACCGCCTGCTCGTCGCGCTCCAGAGCCCGGCGGGCCGGACACTGCCACGACCAGCCGTGCCGGTGCAGCAGCCACCACACCGCCGCCGACGAGCAATCCAATGAGAACTTCCAGGCGATCAACGCTCTGATCCGGGCCAGGGTCCAACGCCGGTCCTCCCACCAATGCACAGCCGGTCCCAGCGCCAGTTCCTCTGTTGTGCTCCGTGTCGTGTGTCAGTCCGCCCAGGTCACGGATGCCGAGTCCTGGTCCTGGTCGGGATTGGGGATGCCGCCGGCGGTCACCGGGCGGCTGAGTGCCGGATGGCGGTGATCGGGACGGCGCGAGGTTCGTCAGGTGGTGCCCAGACCACCGGATGCGTGGTGCCATCCTCGGCTTCGTGGGTCTCGATCTCGTACGCCGTGGTGGTCATGCGCTCACCCTCACGACGGCGTCGGCCAGGAGCGTGGCAATGTCGGCGCCGTGCGGGTCGATGTAGCTCGCGTGGTCGCCGAGGTCGAACGGCGCGGCTTTCGCGGTGACCGTGCAGCCGCCGGGGATAACGGTGGTCGCCAGGCCCGCCAGTTCGGTGGTGAGGCGGTCGGCGTCGCGGGAGGCGAGCCAGGTCTGGGGGTAGGGGCCGAGGCGGAGCAGCATGGAGACGGTGCCGTCGCTGCGGCGGGCGTCGACATGGACGCCATAGTGGGCGGGGGCCATGCCGACGTCGTCGGGGAGGGGTAGGCCCGTCGCAGCGTGGGTGAGCATTGCGTAGGCCGGCTGCCGGATGCCGAGGATGGCGGTCGTCTCGCAACGCAGCCAGCCCTCGATGGTGTTGATGGGCTTCGTGCCGCCGAAGCAGGCCGCGGCACGCGGGGTGTGGGGCGTCGCCAGGGGCGTGGCCAAACCGTTCAACGACGCCGGCGGCTCCGGTTTCCACCTGCACCTGTCCTGCGACGACAGCGACGGCCGCAACGCCTTCGATAACCCCTCCGGGGCGTACGGCCTGTCCGCCACCGCCCGCCACGCCGTGGCCGGTGTCCTCGCCCATGCCCCGGCGCTCGCGGCGCTGCTCAACCCGACGGTGAACTCGTACAAGCGCTTCGGCCCGGACACCCTCGCCCCCTGGCTGATCGACTGGGGGCTGGACAACCGCAGCGCCATGGTCCGCATCCCGCCGGAGCGCGGCAGCGGCGCCCGCCTGGAGCTGCGGCTGGGCGACGCCAGTGCCAACCCGTACCTCGCGATCGCCGGCACCGTCGCCGCCGCTCTGCTGGGCGTCCTGGCCGACGAGGAGCCCCCCGCCCCGCTGGAGGGCTACGGCTACGACACCGCCAGGTCGGCACTGCTGCCGACGACCCTGTCCGCCGCCCTGGACGCGCTGGAGGCGGACACCGCCCTGGCCGAGATCCTCGGCAAGGACTTCACCACGTCCTTCCTCACCTACAAGCGCAACGAGGTCGAGCGCTTCCAACGGTTCGTCACCGACTGGGAGTTCACCGAGTACGCCTACCACCTGTGACCCCTAGGAGCCACCGATGACCACCGAGATCACGACCGCCGCCGCGAGCGAGCCACTGCCCCTGGCAGATGTCGACCTCGTCGACCTCGACAATTTCACCGACGGCATCACCCCGTGGCGGATGTTCCACACCCTGCGCCACGAGGACCCCGTGCACTGGCAGCCGGAGGAGGCGCCCAACTCCGGTTTCTGGGCGGTCACCCGGCACGCCGACATCACCCGGGTCGACCGGGACGCGGAGACGTTCACCTCGACCCGGTTCGTCAACCTCGAAGAGGTCGACGACGACCAGATCAAGAAGCGGGCCTCCATCCTGGAGCTGGACGGCGTACGGCACCGGGCGCTGCGCAGCCTGATCCAGCGGCAGTTCGGCGCGAGCGTGATCAACAGCCACTCCGACTTCCTGCGCGGCCTGACGGCGAAGACCCTGGACGCGGCGCTCGCCAAGGGCAGCTTCGACTTCGTCGCGGACGTCTCCGCCGACTTCCCCATCAACGTGCTGGCCCGCCTGCTGGACGTGCCGCCGGAGGACAACCAGCAGCTCATCGAGTGGGGCAACCGCATCATCGGCAACACCGACCCCGACTACGCGGACGTCCTGCTGCACAGCGCGGAGAGCGAGAAGTACCGCGACCTGCCGTTCCGTTCCCCCGCCTCGCTCGAAGTCTTCCAGTACGGGCGCGAGTTGGCCCGGCAGCGGCGCGGCAAGGACGGGACCGACCTGGTGTCGAAGCTCGTCAACACCACCCCGCGCGACGGCGTCCCACTCTCCGCGCAGGACTTCGACAACTACTTCCTGCTCCTGGTGGTGGCCGGCAACGAGACGACCCGGCACACCATCACCCACTCCATGCTGGCCCTGCTCCAGCACCCCGAGCAGCTCGCCCGCCTCCAGGAGGATCCGTCCCTGATCCCCACGGCCGTCGAGGAGTTCCTGCGCTGGGCCTCCCCCGTCTACCACTTCCGCCGTACCGCGACCCGGGACGTCGAGCTGGGCGGCAAGCGGATCAGGGAGGGTGACAAGGTCGTCATGTGGTACGCCTCCGGCAACCGAGACGAGGAGGCATTCGGCAACCCGTACGACTTCGACGTGGCCCGCGAGAACAACGACCCCGCCACCTTCGGCAAGGGCAGCCCGCACCTGTGCCTGGGCAACCTGCTCGCCCGCACCGAGATCCGGATCATGTTCGAGGAGCTGATCCCGAGGATCGCCGACCTCAGGCTGGCCGGGGACGTCCCGCGCGTCCGCTCCAATTTCGTCAACGGCATCAAGAGGCTGCCGGTGGAAGTGACGCTCGCCTGACACCTGCGGCCTCGGGCAAACTCATGACGCCCTTCACGGACGAACAGCAGCAGCTGAGCGTGCTCCCCCACCCCTGCACCCGCCTGCTCCCCAGGGCCCGGGCACACAGGCGCACGCCCCCCCCTCGCGACGGGAGTACTGAGCCTACGGCCCCTGCCGTGGCGCCTGCGTGAGGCCATCGACTCGGCGGCCCTCCACCGGCGTTTACGGCAGTGCGAATCTTCGACGTGGTCCTCATCCGCGTGCTGCCGTCCCCGGCGCGCGGCGAAGGAGTGTACGGCGGTCGGACTTCGTGGTCTGAGTATCGCGCGGTCTTGAGCGGCGTAGTCGGGTTGGTTCGACGGGCGTCAGTCGCCGTCAGCGATGAAGTCTGCTATCGCGGTAGCGACAGCTTCGGGCTGCTCGTCGGGGATGAAGTGTCCAGCGTCGGGCACGACGATTCGGGTGGTGTTGTCGGCCCACGGGCTGATGGAGGCGGCCATGTCCGGAACGGAGCCGTGGCTGCTGGAGATTCCGAGGACGGGCACGGTCAGGTGCCGCCGCTTGAGCGCCTCGCGGTTCTTGCGCGCCGACTCCGCGGCGTCTCGGTAGTACGCGAGGGAAGCGCGCAGGCCGCCGTCGACGGCGACGGCCGCCGCGTAGTGGTCGAGCTCGGCGTCGTGGAACGTGTCGGGAGACAGGGCCTTCGCCTTCAGGAACCAGCTGACGTACTCGCGTTCACGGCCGGCAAGCAGCGTCTCGGGCAGATCGGGCACGATGTGGAACGCGAAATGCCAGGTTTTCCAGGCTCGATCCGGGTGGGTGGGAATCGCCTCCGGGAGAGTGATACCGGGAATTCCGGCGTCGAGCAGAGCGACCCCGCGCAGGTGGCTCTCGAAGTTGAGGGCGAGGGAGAAAGCGACCCAGGCGCCGATGTCGTGGGCGGCCAGGGAGTAAGACGACACCCCGAGAGCCTTCACGGCGGTGTGGACGTGCGCGGCGACCGCGTGCGTGTCGTAGCTGCGCTGCGGACGCTCGGAGTGGCCCTGACCCGGCAGGTCGATCGCGATGACGTGGAACCGGTGGGTGAGGCCGGGCATCACCTTGCGCCAGGCCCACCAGGTTTGCGGGAATCCGGCGAGCAGGACGACGGCCGGGCCGCTCGGCCGTCCGCCTTCGACGGCATGAAGGCGGACGCCGTCCGCGTCGACCCAGCGGTGAGTGAATCCGGGCAGATGCTGCAGGGGTAGGTCGGGGACGGGGTTGCTTTCGGACACATGCGGAGTGCTGGTTGCCGGGCCGGTCACGGGGATCCTCCATCGGTGTCAGGTGCGGGTTGGGACGGTGTGGCTGACGGCGGCGACTTGGCCACGTGGTGTTGCTCGCTCGGTTGCGAAGTGCGCGCGGTGTGCGTGGCCATGACCACGCTTGAAAGCTAACACATGTTGAACTGATTAGTTCAAGATAGAATGGTACGCAACAGAGCCCGAACCATCGACGCATCGCCAAGGAAGTGCCGCGTGGCAGGCAAGAAGCAGTTCGACATGGACACGGCGCTCGACGCCGCGATGATCCAGTTCTGGCGCGACGGCTACGCCGACACTTCATTGGACGATTTGTCCCGGGCAACCGGCCTGAACCGCAGTTCCATCTACTCCTCCCTCGGCGACAAGGACACGCTCTTCCTACGCTGCCTGGATCTCTACGCCGCGCGCTATGGCGAGAAGTACGACGCCGCCCTATCGTGTGCAGCCTCGGAACCCGTTGCCGCTGTTCGTGCGTTCTTCGACGTCACCCTTGAGCGCATTGCCGATCCCGAACTGCCCGACGGATGCCTGATCGCCCAGTCAGCCATGGCAATTCCAGTGCTGAGCCCAGCCGTCGCAGCGCACGCCAAGCGGGCGCTCGGCTTCCAGCGCCTTCGCCTGCGCGCCGCACTGAAGGCCGGACGACTGACCGACCAGGACGCCGAGGCCTTCGCTGAACACGCGGCGGCTGTGAACCAGTCGCTCGCCGTCATGAGCAGGGCCGGGGCAAGCCCGGCGCAGCTCCTGGCTATCGTGGGCGTAACCGTGCACGCACTATCGCAGGCCTCGCGCGCGTAAGGAATCTGATACGGCTGCCGGACTCGCAGTCTGGACGCACCGTCATTTCATGCAACAAACCCAACCACGCTCAACACGCAACACACAGCCCCAGCTCGCACATCCCGACCTCCCCGCTGGAACCGATCACCCAACCTCGTAGAAAACCCACAACACCCCAGGTCAGCCACCACCCCGTACACCAACACCCCCCCGCCAAGCGTCACCTGACCGAGTTCGCCGACCAGATCGCCACGGACGGCGCCGTCGTGGAGAAGAGCTTCCTCGGGTCGGTGAACGTGCTGGGCGAGGGCGTCGGCACCAAGAGCTGCGACTCCGTCTACTTCGCCGACGTGCGCGGTTCCAGGCCCGACCTCGTCCAGGCCGTCGGGCGCGCGCTGCGGATGCAGCCCGGCGAGGGCAAGCTCGCCTCGCTGGTCGTGCCGGTCCTGCTCGGGCCCGGGGAGAGCGCGGACAACATGCTCACCTCCCGAGTCTTCGGCGGCCTGGCCAAGCTGCTGGAAGCGCTGCGGGCGCATGACGCCCGGGTCGTGGAAGCGTTGGCCCGGCCGCAGGCCCCAAGCCGCTCCCGGGGCGTCCAGAGCCGCTCCGCGGGCCCGGGCGGTGAAGGGATTGAGGGTGAGACTGACGGCCTGACGCTGTCCGTGCCGGCGCGGGCCCTGCTGAAGCTCACCACCCCGCGCGACCCCGCCGCGCTGGCCGCCTTCATCAACCTCGGGGTCCTCAACCCCGAACACGAGCACTGGCGGCGCGGCGCGGAAGCCGCCATCATCTACAGCCGGCTCCACGGCGACCTGAAGGTGCCTTTCACCTACCGCGTGCCCGACCCCGGCGGCCAGGAGCACGACGGTAAGGCGCAGAGCGAGGGATGGCCGGCCTCACTCACCAGGTTCCCGCTCGGGCAGTGGTTCGCCGACGCCCGCCGCTTCTACACCCGCGGCAACACGGACACCGACCGCGTCGAGCAGCTGGACAAGCTCGGCATGGTCTGGTCGCAC
The DNA here is from genome assembly GCF_058673395.1 of Streptomyces sp. HUAS MG56. Taxonomy (NCBI): domain Bacteria; kingdom Bacillati; phylum Actinomycetota; class Actinomycetes; order Kitasatosporales; family Streptomycetaceae; genus Streptomyces; species Streptomyces sp. HUAS MG56. The sequence goes on from NZ_CM178722.1 coordinate 928,500, forward strand.
TACGACGTCGCGTGGGAGGAAGGACTCGCCGCCCCACGCGGCTGGGCCAAGGAGAACGGACACCTCCTGGCACCACTGGACGCCACCCACCAGGGGTACAGGGTGGGGATCTGGCTGAAGAACCAGCGGGCCGCCGCCCGGAAAGCTGCCGAGATCGAGCAACGGCGTGCCCAGGGCCTGCCGGCGGGGCCCCGCGGCCGGAGCGATGCCGGAAGGGCGGCGTGAGCAGCTGGAGGAGATCGACCCGTCGTGGTGTCCGGCCTTGCCGTGGAATGGCAGCGCGCCTTCCACCTCGCCCGCCGGCACCTGGAAGCCGACGGCGAACTGCCAATGGAGCCCGGCGACTTCCCGGCGCAGCCGTGCTGCAGGCCAGCCCGCCCCCATCCACATCTCTCACGCACCACGGAATACCGGCAACACGACACCCACATCAGGATGTTCAGCAAAGATCACCTTAACGAACCGAGATCAGTAATACCCTCTCTGATCCCTCGCCACGTCGCGCCATCGGTAGGCGTACCTTCCAGCTCGGCGAGAACCGCGCGGTCCAATCCAGCGGCGGCCTGTCAAGCGGCCACCACACCCGTTGCCGATCAGCGAGCACGGCATCAGATGCGCGACAAGCAGAAACGCGCGAAGATAGTGATCCGCGGTATACGGCAGAACGCGGTCCGTCACGACTTCCAGCGTCGGACGCCCCCTCCCCATTCGCGTCGCCGACCGCACACGGGAATCGCGGCGGCGATGGCTCGACCCTTCCGCACGATCCTCCCAGTTCTCACTCGACGAATAGGCCAGCTTCACCTTGTACGTCGAAGGAGTGGAAGCACATGACCGTCTCCGGAATCCTGATATCGGGCAAGGGTCGCCTCGCCCTTGGAGTCGCGGTCCTCTCCGCCCTGACCGTGATACCGACCCACGCAGCCGACGATCCCGGCGCGACCCCTGCAAGCCAGAAGCCAACCGTGGTGCTCGTACACGGAGCATTCGCCGACGGGTCCAGCTGGAACGGGGTGGTGCAGCGCCTGCAACAGGACGGCTACCAGGTCGTCGCCCCACCCAACACGCTCCGCGGTATACCCCAGGACTCGACATACCTGAACAGCCTCCTGAAGACCGTCAAGGGGCCGATCGTCCTCGTCGGACACTCCTACGCCGGCGAAGTGATCTCACAGGCTGCCGCCGGCATCGACAACGTCAAGGCACTCGTGTATATCAACGCGATCATGCCGGACAAGGGAGAGTCCTTCGCCAGCCTCTCCGGCAAGTACCCGGCAGCCCCACTCACCAAGGCACTGCAGAAGGTCCCATTCCGCAACGGCGACGGCACCACGGGCACCGACGTCTACATCCAGCCCGCCAAACTCCACGCCACCTTCGCCCAGGACCTCTCCCAGCAGCAGGCTTCCGTCATGGCATCCACACAACGCCCGATCGCACTCTCGGCCTTCACAGACAAGCTCACCGAAGCAGCGTGGCGCGACAAGCCTGTCTACGTACTCGTCGGCAATCAGGACCGGGCCATAAACCCCAGCCTCGAACGCTACGAGGCCAAACGCGCACACGCACGCAAAACAGTCGAGATCAATTCCTCGCATGTCTCCCTGATCTCCCACCCCCAAGCCGTCACCGATCTCATCCTCGACGCCGCCAACGACACCAGCCACCACTAAACGAACACGCATGAGTGTGTCGGCACAAGGTCCCACCACGCTGTGCATCCCACCGGGCCCGGTGGGATGCACATCCTGAAACGGGGGTCGCAGAATGGTGGTGACAGCGAGTTCATCAAAGAGAGGGACCGGGAAGCTGCTGAGGTACTCGATCGAGGTCGGTCTGGCCAGCCTGCTGAGTTACTGGGCGGCCACGAGAATTTGGTCTGGCACTCATCAGCCATACGAGGAAGGGCAACTCGGCGGCATGTGGGCTGCAATTTCTACCATTTTCGTGATTCGGGAATGCAAAAGGAAGAGTACAACAGCAGCGATCGCTCGCATGTCGGCAACGCTCATCAGCTTTGCACTCTGCCTGGTTTACCTCGCGTTCTTGCCTTTCCAAGCGTGGGGCCTCGCTCTGCTCGTGGGCTTGAGCGTGCTGGCGCCCGGTCTACTCGGACGCCCCGGCGACGAGGCGACCGCAGCCATCACCACCACTGTCGTCATGGTCGTCGCAGGACTGAACCCGCACGGCGCCTGGAAACAGCCGCTGCTACGTTTGGCGGACACCGCCATCGGGGTAGCCGCAGGCATGGTCACGCTGGTCATCGTGGCTCAGATCGGCAAGTGGACAGGCAGGGGCCGCAGCCCTCATCCGGATCGATCAGCCACGAGCCAGGCCGACTGACTCCTCATGCTGCAGCGGGCTCCAGCAGCGCCCATTGCTCATCGGTCAGATCCGACAGATACCGGCCGACACTGATAAGCAGACGACGACCACTCTGCAGCAGGGCAACGCCCAGGACGGAAGGTTCACTCGAACGGTTCCGGGACGGCCAGCGATTCCCCTGACAGATGACCGGCGCCAGCGTTGACCATTCGATCACTGAGGCTGGTTTCCCGCTGTGACTGCGAGCCTGGCACCCGCTTCCTCAAAGCCTCTGAAGGCTTCGCCACCGTGGCGGTCAGGCAATTACCCCAGTCCAGCCGGGCCGTGGTCGGATCGCGGGTCGACGAAATGTGTGGCAGCGTGGCATCGAGAGCGGACCGCAGTCTCCATGCGGTCCCGAGTTCCGCGGTCAGGTCTGCCGCCGTGAAGGGAACGCATTTCCGCGAAGCCAGTGTGTCGCGTCCCATGACTGACTATGCGTGAAATAAATACGGCGTTCCGGATGCGATGGTTGGGCAGAAAGAATATCGAAGGGAAGGTCCACATGGCGAATCGTGCGCTGAAAAAGGTTCTCATCACCGGAGCAGGTACCGGCTTCGGACATGAAGCCGCCATGCGCTTGGCGAAAAAGGGCTTCGATGTGATCGCCGCGGTGGAGATCTACGCCCAGGTCCAGACGATGAAGCGGCAGGCGGCTGAGCGAGGGGTGAGCCTGCACGTCGAGAAGCTCGATGTCACCAACGATGGTGATCGCCACAAGGCTCTCGACTGGGGTGTGGAGATCCTGGTGAACAACGCGGGAGTCGGCGAAGGCGGTTCGACAGTTGACATTCCCGCAGCGAACATCCGGCACCAGTTCGAGGTCAACGTCACCGGCCCGTTGCTCCTCACTCAAGGGATCGCCAAGCAGATGGTCAAGCGCGGTTCCGGCAGGATCGTATGGGTCTCGTCGCGAGAGGGCCTGAACGTCAACCCCTTCACCGGCATCTACTCCGCGTCCAAGCACGCAGTCGAGGCGATCGCCGAAACCATGGCCTACGAGCTGCAGGAGCACAACATCGAAGTCGCCACGGTCAACCCGGGGCCGTTCCTGACCGGCTTCAACGACCGGATGTTCCAGACCTGGGAGAGCTGGGAGGACGACCCCTCGCAGCGGCTCTTTGACTACTCCAAGCTCGCCTTCCCCCGAGCACAGTTCGATCCCGAAGCGGTCTTCGCGACGCTGACCGCTGTCGCTGCCGGAGAAGTCGACAATTTCCGCAACCTGGAGCCCACGTCGATGATCGAGGAGACCAAGCACCTCCAGCAGGTTCCCTGGGAGCGCAAGGTCACGGACGGCCTCGGGACCCGGCACCAGGCCATCCAGCATTCCTACGAGATGCAGCCGGAGACTCTCGTCTCAACCTGATCCCCTTCCGGGTGGCCGCGAGCGTCTTCTCAGAGGCTCTCTCACCCAGCAAGAGGCGCTGCACGTAAGGGCGAAGACAGTAGCGGGCTCCCTGTACCCAAGGGAGCCATGCCCGGGGCAGCGCAAAGAGCCAAGGCCCGAAACCTGCCGAAGGGGCATCCATGTCTGTCAAACTGACTGTCCTGCAGGATCGCAACCGAAACCGCGGCACCGCATACACACTGGAGGAGCGGGCGAAGCTCGGGATCACCGGGCGGCTGCCGGCGGCCGTCGAGACCCTCGATGTACAGGCCAACCGGGCTTACGCACAGCTCAAGCAGAAATCGTCCGATCTGCAGAAGTACATCTACCTCAACGAGATCCACGACCGGAACCAGGTTCTGTACTTCAAGCTGCTGGCCGACCACCTCGACGAGCTGCTGCCCGTGGTGTACGACCCGACCGTGGGTGACGCGATCCAGCAATGGTCCGTGGACTACCGCGACTCGCGCGCGGTATACCTGTCAATCGACCGTCCCGAGGACGTGAAAGCATCATTCGAGTCGCTCGGCCTTGGCGCAGACGACGTCGATCTGATCGTTGTCTCCGATGCGCAGGAAATTCTGGGAATCGGAGACTGGGGTGTCAACGGGACCGATATTTCCATCGGCAAGCTCGCCGTTTACACGGCCGCAGCGGGCATCGACCCGAACCGGGTCATCGCCGTGAACCTCGATGTCGGGACAGACAACGAGCAACTGCTCAACAGCCCGCCCTACTTGGGCAACCGGCATGCGCGGGTCACCGGTAAACGGTATGACGACTTCATCGCCCTCTATCTCCAGACCGTGTCCGAGTTGTTCCCGAATGCCCTGCTGCACTTCGAGGACTTCGGGCCGTCGAACGCCCGGCGGATCCTGGTGGAGAACGCGAACAAGTACCGGATCTTCAATGACGACATGCAGGGCACTGGGGCGATCGTCATGGCGTCGGTGTTCTCTGCCCTGAAGGTCACAGGTGGACGCTGGTCCGAGCAACGACTGGTGGTCTTCGGAGCGGGAACCGCCGGCACCGGCATGGCCGACCAGATCCATGCAGCGATGCTGCGTGACGGTGCCACACCCGCACAGGCCAAGAGCAACATCTGGCTCATCGACATCCATGGCCTCGTGACCGACGACATGGCAGACCTGCCGGACTACCAGCGGGCGTACGCCAGGCCGAAGTCCGAGGTGAGCGCGTGGGCAGACGGTGAGATCGACCTGCTGACCACCATCAAGCATGTCAAACCCACCATCCTGATCGGCACGTCGACCGTCCATGACGCCTTCACTGAAGACGTCGTGCGCGCCCTGGCCGAGGGAGTGGACCGCCCGATCCTCCTGCCGCTGTCAAATCCGACGAGTCGCATCGAGGTCATGCCTTCTGACGCGATCGTCTGGTCCGAGGGCAGAGCACTGATGGCGGTCGGCATCCCGGTCGGACCGGTGGACTACAAAGGCGTCTCCTACGAGATCGGACAGGCCAACAACGCACTCCTTTATCCCGGACTCGGCCTCGGCACGATCATTTCGGGCGCCCGTCATGTGACCGACGGGATGCTGCTCGCCGCTGCCGAAGCGGTGGCCGGCCAGGTCGATGTGTCCCGGCCGGGGGCGTCACTCCTGCCGCCGGTCGCGAACCTGAGAGCGTCCTCGGCCACAGTCGCCGTCGCCGTCGCCCGCGCCGCGGCAAAAGATCGAGTCGCGACGAAGACGCATGAAAACCTCATTCAAGCGGTCCAGGACGCGATGTGGCAGCCGGTCTATCCCACGAGCGATGCGGCGCACGTGCAGTGAGCCACGGCGACCAGTCGGCCCCGACATGCAGGATGTGCCGATCGGCATCCCACCCGATGGACAACGCGAAGACTTTGACAGCATGGGCACCGTCGAGGTGCCGGCAGATCGCTACTGGGGTGCGCAGACGCAACGGCCGCTGATCCACTTCTGCATCGGTGGCGACCAGATGCCCAAGGAGGTCTACCACGCCTACGGTACGTGAAGAAGGCGGCAGCGCTTGTGAACGCCGCCGCCAACCGGCTGCCCGAATGGAAGAAACAGGCAATTGCGCGGGCCGCGGAGGAAGTCATCGCGGGAGAGCTCGACGAGCACTTTCCCCTCTTCGTCTGGCAGACGGGCTCGGGCACTCAAAGCAACATGAACGTCAACGAAGTCATCTCCAACCGTGCCTCGCAGTTGCTCGGTGGCAGGCTCGGGAGCCAGAAGCCGGTGGACCCGAACGACGACGTCAACATGGGTCAGCCCAGCAACGACAGCTTCCCGTCCGCGATGCACATCGCTGCGGTGCAGGAAATCGATGACCACCTCCTGCCTCAGGCCCGAGGCCTTGCGGCGGTCCTTGAGGCAAAGGCCAGAGAGTGGAACTCGGTCGTGAAGATCGGCCGCACGCACCTCGAAGACGCCGTACCGCTTACCGTGGGACAGGAGTGGTCAGGTTATGCCGCCCAACTAGGCGCCTGCGTCGAGGAATTCGAGCACAGCCGCAACGGGCTGCTCAAGCTGGCCCTGGGTGGAACCGCCGTCGGAACAGGCCTGAACGCGCCGAAGAACTTCAGCCGTGACGTCGAGGCGCAGATCGCTGACGGAAGCCAGGGCAACTTCGAGCTGAACGCGATGCGCCCAGTGATCATCTGGAACTTCCTGCACTCCGCACGCATCCTTGCCGACGGGATGGAGAAGTTCCGGACATTCTCCGTCGACGGCACCGAACTGAACCGAACAAAAATCGCCCAATACGTAAACGAGAGCCTCATGCTGGTCACGGCACTGAGTCCCGTGATCGGCTACCAGAACGCCGCGCACATCCCCGAGTCCGCGCTCGCCAACAACCAGACCCTCAAAGAGGCCGCGGTGCATGCCCCTCGGCCGCGGACAAGTGCAGCCGCAGAACACTGGTCAGGAGAGAGCTTTGACCAGCTCCTTGGCGAGGGGACCCGAGGAAGCCGGGTTCTGCCCGGTGAAGAGGTTGCGGTCCACGACCATGTAGGGCTCCCAGGCGGGGCCCCGCGAATACTGTGTGGGCAGATTCTTCAATTCGTCCTCCAGCAGCCACTTGGCCTTGTCGGCGAAACCGACGCCCTCCTCCTCTTCGTTGCAGAAGCCCGTCACACGGTAGTTCGCGAACGGCGTGTCACCGTGTGCGTCACGGGTCGCGAGGAGAGCGGCCGGAGCATGACAGACGATGCCGAGTGGATTTCCGGAATCGAGTGCCTTTCGCAGCAGTGACGCGGACTCGGGGTCGACCGAGAGGTCTTCCATCGGGCCGTGACCGCCGGGGTAGTAGACCGCATCGTAGTCCTCCAGACGCACCTCCTCGAGGGAGATGGGATGCCGCAGTTCATCCGCTGACTCGATGACGGCCTCCTCCCGGAGGGCGTTCTCCTCGCCGCCCGCCATGCGGGGTTCCAGGCTCATTGTGTCAACGACGGGGACGACCCCGCCCGGGGTTGCCACGGTGACCTCGTGTCCGGCGTCGGTGAACACGCTGTACGGAGCCGTGAACTCCTCGGCCCAGTACCCGGTGGGGTGCCGGTGCCCGTCCTTCAGTGTCCAGTAGCTCGCGCCGGTCAGCACGCAAAGGATCTTGGCCATTGGGCGCTCCTCCAAAAGACATTGCCGTGGGGGGCTAAATGATGTTGAGGAAGTCGAGGAACGGCGTGGCGGCGGTTGCGTCGCCTGTGATGCTGCAGTGGTCGCGCCAGGGTTTGCGGGTGGTGGCCCACGCGATGAAGTCGAGTGCCGTGCTGTGGATCCGGGTGGTGGCGTCGTCCGTACCGGGTGCCACGGTCAGCTGTCCGTCCGGCGCGGTCGCGGGGTGGATGGTGACGGTGGTGGCGCCCGGGCCGGTCAGTTCCAGGACGAGGGGGCGGCCGACGGTGGCAGTGAGTTCGGGCCCCTGCATCTGAGGGAGGCCGGCCAGCATGAAGTCGACGGCGGGGGCGACCAGATCGTCAGTCGGTTCCGGCAGCCTGAACGGGAGCGGGCCGTCCGGGGCGAGCATGTCGTTGTACAGGTGGCAGAAGACGTTGAACGCCATGGTGTTCGCCAGGAGGTGGCGTGGATACGTCCCGAGCCCGGCCACCTCGACGGGCTCGTCGGCCGAGGGCGGTTCCTGCGCCGCTTCCAGGAGGTCCAGTTGCCGGGGGGTGCTGCGGCGCCACTCGTCGAGGACTTCGGCATGGCTCCAGCCGCGGCGTTGGTCGACGCGCAGGTCGTGATACCGCTCGCGGTTCTTCGGCAGGGAAGGGTCGGGCGGCGGTGGGTCCACCGCCTCGGAGGCGAGGGCGGCGAGGTGGGCCACCACGTCGATGACGCGCCAGCCGTCACAGGCGGACGGCAGCTCCCATTGCTCGTCGTTCACCTGGGGGATGATCTCCGCGAGTTGCGTGGTGCCCGAACGCGCGGCGGCGAGGCCGGCACGGGTCATCGTTCCTCCCTCGTCTCGCTCGAAGGGGCGGTGCGGTCAGGATGAGACTGTGCACGTCTGCATCCGAACCGTGTCGTCTCGCAGTCCGTGGCGGGCCTGGTCCATGACATCGGCGACCACCTCTTCGTTGGCGAGCGCGGTCAGGACGACGTCGGCGCCTTGGCAGGCCTCGGCCGGTGTGTCGCACACCGTGGCGCCGACGTCGGCCAGTGGTTCGGCGGTGGCACGGTCGCGGTTCCATACGCGCAGTCCCAGCCCCGCCGCTGCGATGTTGCGTGCCATGGTCTCTCCCACGGTGCCTGTGCCGAGCATCGCGACCACGGGCCTTTCGGGCGCGGACGACTGGGTCCGGTCCGCTGCGCTCATCGTCGTACCTCCAGGTGCTCGGCGGGCCGCGCGCCGCGAGGGTCGGCACGCATGTCGGTGGGTCGACTGCCGCCCGGGACCGGGTGTCTTAGGCGTCCTGGCCGATCCAGACGGTTTTGGCGTTCATGAACTCGCGCATGCCGAGGTCGGACAGTTCGCGTCCGTAGCCGCTGCGTTTGACGCCGCCGAAGGGGATCTCGGGGTAGCTGGTCGTGTTGCCGTTGATGAAGGCCATGCCTGACTGGACGTCGCGGACGAACAGTTCGCGTTCGGCCTCGTCCTCGCTCCACAGGTTCGAACCGAGTCCGTAGGGGTGGCCGTTGGCCTCCCGCAGGGCCTCCTCCAGGGAGGACACGGTCCATACCTGCGCCACGGGGCCGAAGACCTCCTCGTGGTACATCCGCATCTGCGGTGTGATGCCGGTCAGCACGGTGGGCGGGTAGAACCAGCCCGGACCGTCAGGGCGTTCGCCGCCCAGCAGCACCGTCGCGCCCTTGCCGACGGCGTCGTCGACGTAGGCCTCCACATCCCGCCGCCCGGACTCGGTGGCCAGCGGACCGACATCGGTGCCCTCGTCCATCGGATCACCCACCACCAGCGCGCCCATCTTCGCCACGAACATCTCGATGAACGTGTCACCGATGTCCTGGTGCACGTAGAACCGCTTGCCGTTGATGCAGGACTGTCCGTTGTTCAGGCACCGTGCCTTGACCCCGACATCGGTGGCCCTCTCCAGGTTGGTGGAGGGCATGACGATGAACGGGTCCGACCCGCCGAGTTCGAGAACTACCTTCTTGATCTCGTTGCCCGCGATGGTGGCCACCGACCGGCCCGCCGGCTCGCTGCCCGTCAGCGTCGCGGCCGCCACCCGCGGGTCGCGCAGCACCTGCTCCACCCTCCCCGCGGAAATCAGCAGAGTCTGGAACACGTCGTCCGGGAAACCGGCGTCGCGGAAGAGCTCTTCCAGGTACAAGGCGCACTGCGGGACGTTCGAGGCGTGCTTGAGCAGGCCCACGTTCCCCGCCATAAGGGCAGGCGCGGCGAACCGCATGGCCTGCCACAATGGCAGATTCCACGGCATAACCGCGAGCACCACACCGATCGGCTGATACGTCACGAACGTCCGCTTCGCGCCCACACGTGCGCCGTCGCCTTCCAAGTCCCGCAAATACGCGGGGCCCTCGGCGGCGTAGAAACGCAGCCCGTGCACGCACTTGACCACTTCCTCCTCCGCCGCACGGAAGGTCTTGCCCATCTCCGTGGTGATCATCCGGCTGACGCTCTCGATCTCCTTCTCCAAGCGTTCGGCCGCATGCTGCAGCCACCCCGCCCGCTCCTCGACACTCGTCAACCGGTACGACGCGGCCGCTGCCGCCGCCCGAGCGAGCTTGCCCTCCAGTTCCTCAGGAGACAGTTCGTCGAACCTCTCGAGGACCTCACCCGTCACAGGACTCGTAGTAGCAATAGCCATGAATCAACCGTATGGCCGCTTGACAAAGACAGCAATTCACCCCTATGCGAACTAATCGCACCAAGCCTTCGTGCTGAACACGATCAGTTCGACCTTGCCCTTGCCGAAATCCTCATCCGCCCTGGTGGGAGCTGGTGTCCGGGGAGTGCGGGATCTTGATGGCAGTCGCTTGAGTCGGCGCTCTGGCGCGGCCGTCGATGGTCGCGGCAACATGATCGATCGTGCTGTTGCGCCTGGCTTGCCTACAGGGCTCTTGCAAAGTCGCATTTCTCTGATGTTTCCGCTGGTCAATTGACGCGTGCTCGGCAAGGTCCGCACCGACCCGAAGTGGGCGACCGCCCTGGTGAGGGCCCTGCTGGTGCTGACGAACCGCGAAGTCGCCCGCTGACCGATGACCTTGCCGACAGTCATCCGCCCCTGACCAGCATGAGCACCCCGGAGCCCACGCACACTACCCCACTTGACCTGCAAGCTTCACGATGCACCACTCACACGTCACCACCCCCGACACCAATCCGATGAGATCAGTAGTCACCCCATGACAGCCGAACTCCAACACCTCCGCCCACAAACATGCTGGCCAACAAGGCATCCACCACGTCAGACCCCGTTGTCGACCAACCCACCGCCACAACACCGAGCATTCGCAGCACGAGCAGCTGGAGGACATCGACCCTCCCTGGTGCCCCACCTGGCCGGTGGAGTGGCAGCGCGCCTGGACCGCGCCCTGAAGAAAGTCGCCCAGCTGGGCGGTTCCGGCGAGCGGGTGCCGGGGCGCAGGGCTCCTGTGCGTGGGGGCGCGACGGAGCGTGCACGCCTCCGAAGGCCCAGGTGGTCGGCGGCCGGATCGCCGTCCGGGACGGGAGCGGGTTGCCGGCCAGGGTGGCGTGGACGGCCGCCCGGCGGGATCCAGTGTCGCCTGATCCCGTGGGGTGGCGTCGAGCGGCGTGCGCTGGGCAGTGGCCCGCACTCCCGGCGGGGCGCCGTAGCGACCTGTATCTGCAGCCTCCTGGGGGCGGCAGCCGGTGACCGCAAGGCGGGACTAAGGCCACCGACAGAGCACCGGCCAGGATGGTTGCCAGGGCAGGAACAGGACGGCCGGAGGCGGCGATGGGGCGAACAGCTCAGAGTGGTGATGGTCCCAGGGATGTCATCTGGGACATCACCTATGCGTGCCCGCTGCGGTGTACGCACTGTTATTCCGAGTCGGGTCGGCGCCCCGCTCGGCAGGCGGACCGGGACCGGATGCTGCGGATCACCGATGCGATCGTGGCGCTGGGCCCGGGTGTGGTGTCGCTGGGCGGGGGTGAACCGCTGGCGGTGCCGTGGCTGGACGAGGTCGCCCGGCGGCTCACCGGTGGCGGTGCCAAGGTGGTCCTCTACACGGGGGGTTGGTCGGTCACCCGGGCGATGGTGGAACGGCTTGCAGAGGTGTGCCATCGCTTCGTGGTCAGTCTCGACGGGCCGAACGCGCAGGTACACGACCGGATCCGGGGCCGGGCGGGATCGTTCGACCGGGCCCTGCGCACGCTCGGGCTGCTGGACGAGGTGTCCCGCGAGCGCCGTCAACAAGGCCTGAAGCCCCTGCAGTTCGGAACGGACTGTGTTGTGGTGCGCAGCAACGCGGACCGGCTTGAGGAGTTCTGCACCCGGATCGCGCCGCGCTTTGCGGAACTGCGCATCTTGTCCTTCCAGGCGGTGATTCCCGCCGGACTCGCCAGCCGCCCGGGGTTTGTGGAGCGGGAGCTGCCGGATGACGAGCAGGTTCGCCGGCTCGGCAGTGAGGAGGAGCGGGCGCGGCTTGCCGCTCTTGCGCCGCCGGGAGTCCTGGTGCTCACCTCGGACAACCTGGAGCTGCGGATGGCTCCGGACCAGGTGGCGCGCGGGCTGGGTTTCCAGGTCATCCAGGTGGAGCCGGACGGGCAGGTGCGGGCCATGCCCGTGTACGAGGGGACGGTGGGAAGTCTTCTCGACGAGCCGGTGGACGTGCTGTGGCGGCGGGCGCTGGAGAGATGGGACGACCCGTTCGTGGCCCGCACACTGTCCGCGGTGCGCACCATGGCCGACTGGGCCGAGGCGGTACGGCTCATGGACCACCGTTTCGGAACGGACGCCGACCGAACCCGGTTCGCCCGACGTCCCGATCTGCCCGCCGCGCCTGTCGAAGTGAACGGAGGCCGTTGACATGGACGCCGACACGATGCTGTGCGACATCGTCACGGCCGTGCTCTCGCGCGCCGGGGACGATGGATCAGGGCCTGTGGGCGGTTGGCGTGTGAGGGCCGGGGACTTCTGGTGTTACGTGTCTCCGCCGCGTGAGGCGCAGCAGGTACAGGGCTGGAAGCTGCACCTTTCGGCTACGCCCTTGTCGGCTCCTTTGGTGCTGTGCCGTGCGGCTGAGGTCCTGGTGCGGCGAAACTGCAGGTTCAAGTTCGCCGGCACTGTCGACCGAGTGGGCGAACTGGTGTCACGGCACTACGAACGGGGCGGAGGAGGTAAGTTCCTCACCGTCTACCCGGAGGGGGACGAGGACTGGTTGCGGGATGTGGCCGGTGAGCTGCACCGGGCGACCCTGGGCCTGCCCGGGCCCGGCATTCTGTCCGACCGAGCGTGTTTCCCGCACAGCCTGGTGCACTACCGCTACGGGGTCTTCAGCGGGGTGAGCGCGCTGAACGGGGACGGGATGCGTGCCGCGATGCTCATCGCCCCGGACGGGGCGCTGGTGGATGACAGCCGCCGGGCGTGGTTCGCGCCGCCGCCGTGGGCTCCGCGCGATCCGTTCGCACCCGGCCGCTCCTGCGAACCGCCCACGCCGGCACCGGTGTTGCTGCACGGACGGTTCCTGGTCAGGAGTGTGATCCGGCATACCTTCGCGGGCGGAGTCTACCGGGCGGTCGACCAGGGCACCGGGGAGGCGGTCATCGTCAAGCAGGCGCGCCGTCATGCGGCGGCCACGACGGCTGGGGGCGACGCACACAGTCTGCGGCGCCATGAGGCGGCGATGCTGGACGAATTCGCCGGCAGCGGCTTCACCGCGCGCCCGGTCGCCGTGTTCGAGCAGCAGGGTGATCTGTTCCTGGTGCAGGAGGCCATCGTGGGTGCCACGCTGCGCCGTTGGGTGCTGGACCACATGGTGTTCGACGACGGTGGCACGTGGGGGCCGGACCCGGACGAGACGATGTCCTTGGCCTGCCGTCTGACGGAACTCATGCGGGCGGTGCACCACAAGGGCTGGGTGCTACGGGACTTCAATCCGAACAACGTGATGGTGGCCGGTGACGGCACCTTGCGGCTGATCGACCTGGAGACGCTCGCCCGTCCCGGGGAGCCCGTCCAGCGTGTCCACACGCCCGGCTACGCGGCGGCCGAGCAGGTGAACGCGGAGCGCATCAGTGCCGCGCCCCGCACCGAGTCCGATCTGTACAGCCTCGGCGCGACCCTGTTCTATCTGGCAACCGGTGTCGATCCGCTCCTGGCTTCCGGCGACGGCGGGGCCGGTGCGCAAAGGGAACGGCTGGTCTCCTGGCTGGGGCGGCTGTCGGCCGACAACCCGGCCGCACGCCGACTCGCGCCGCTCGTACGGGCGTTGCTCGACGACGATCCCGCAGCCCGGCCGGCCCTGGACCAAGTGCTGAACCGGCTGCAAAAGGATCAGACCGGACCGGTACGCTCCCGTCCGGCCCCGGACCCGGCGTGCCGGCGTCTCGGGGAGGGCGAACTCAAGCAGCTCGTGACGGACGGTCTTGACCACCTCATCACCACGATGACTCCGGAGCGCTCCGACCGACTGTGGCGGTCCGGCCCGGCCGGGGCTGTGGCGGACCCGTTCAACGTCCAGCACGGCGCCGCCGGGGTGCTCGGTGTACTGGTCCGGGTCCACCAGCTCGAACCACAGCCTGCGGTGCATGAGGCGGTGCGTGGCGCGGCGCACTGGATCAGCGGGCGGGTGGGCCGTGAGCCCCGGTGCCTGCCGGGGCTGTACTACGGTCGGTCGGGCACCGCCTGGGCGCTGCTGGACGCGGCCGGGCTGCTGGGGGACGCCGCGCTGCTGGACCATGCAAAAGCGCTGGCGGGCGGGGTGCCGGTGGAGGGGCCGGTGCCCGATGTCTGCCATGGTGTGGCCGGGGCCGGGCTGACCCAGCTGCGGTTCTGGGAGGCCACCGGGGAGCCGCGGTTCCTGGAACGGGCGCGGCAGGCGGCCGAGGCGCTGAGCGACATGGCGGTGCGCAGGGACGGTCTGCTGCTGTGGCCGATTCCCAGGGAGGTGCTGGCGGCCTCCGACGACCTCGCCCATTACGGGTTCGCGCACGGTGTGGCGGGGGTGGGTGCCTTTCTCCTGGCGGCCGCACGAGCCACCGGTACGGCCGCGCACGCAGAACTGGCCGTCGAGGCCGCCCGGACGCTGCTCGCCGTCGCCGAAATGGAGGAGGAGGGCGCGTACTGGCGGACCGGGGAGCCGGGCAGCCCGCGCAAGACGCACTGGTGCAGCGGCTCCTCGGGAGCGGGCACGTTCCTGGTGCGCGCCTGGCAGGAGACCGGCGAGGAGGAGCTGCTGGGGGCGGCCCGGCAGGCGGCCGTGGCCGTGCGCCGTACCCGCTGGCACGAAGGGCCCACCCAGTGCCACGGTCTCGCCGGGGACGGCGAGTTCCTGCTCGATCTCGCCCAGGCCACCGGCGAGGACAGGTACCGGGACTGGGCCGCGGAACTCGCGCTGGGCATCCATGCCCGCCATGTCGTGCGGGACGGGCGCATGGTCGTCCCCGACGACACCGGCACGGCCGTGTGGGCCGACTTCAACACCGGGCTCTCCGGAGTGGTCGCCTTCTTGTCACGGCTCACGCACGGCGGCCCGCGGATGTGGCTGCCGCTCTCGCTGACGGCGGCGAGACCCGAAGGCCTCGATGAGGCCTGCAGTGAGGACTCCGGTGCGCGGGTGGCGCAGGCCGCCCCCGGTACCGGCTGATGATGCGCGATGACGAAAGGAGGTGAATGGTAATGGAGTTCGACGTGAACGCCCTGCAGGTTCTGGAGCAGGAGGAGCCCGAGAGCGGCGCCTGGCCCGAGCCGACGCGGTGCTCGTGCTGCAGCACCTTCTGACGGCTGCGACCGCCCACCAGGTCACCGCCCCCGCCCCGGCGGGGGCGGTGACCGACCGGCACGACCGGCACGAGTGACATCGCGGACACCACCGACATGGCCGATACGACCGGTCCGGCTGACCGGGCTGGAGGGAAGGGCAGATCATGCGCACACTGCGGGGCCGCTGCAGAGCGCTGTGGCCGGTACTTGCCGTCGTCCCGGTGGGGGCCGTCGTCCTGGCCGCTCTGCCGGCACCGGCCCTGGCTCCGGTACCGGCACCGCCAGGGACGGCGGCACGCGCCTTCCCCGTCGGCAGGGCCGTACTCTCCGCCGGCCGGGCCGTGCCGCGGCCCTGTTACTCGGCCCTGCTCCGTCCGGGTACTGCGGGTGTGTCGGTGCGCGAGGTCACCTCGCCGGCCACCGGTGTGCTGCGGGTGCGGCTGGCACCCCGGGGCGGCGCGCCCGGGGACTGGGACGTGGCCGTGTTCGACAAGGCCGGCGGAGCCCTCGTCGATGCCTCGTCCGGGCCGCACAGCCGGGAGTTGGCCGAGGGAACCGTTGTGCGGGGGCAGCGACTGGTCGTGCAGGGCTGCCGCTATGCCGGCCGGGCCGGGACGGTGTCCCTGCGTGCTGATGTCGTGCCCGGGCAGGGATCCTTTGCTCCCACCCGTCGCCCTGCCGCCGCCGCGGCGCGTTCCACGCTGCCTTCCGGCCGTAGCACGTATCGGCAACTGTACGAGTACGAGTACGAGTTGAAGGACCTCGCCCGTACCCATCCGTCGCTGGTCACCTCCGTCACGCTGCCCTACCTGACCGCCGAGGGGCGGGAGGTGTCCGGGGTGGAGATCGCCACTGACCCGGTCCGGAAAGAGGACGGCAAGCCGGTGATGCTGACCCTCGGTCTGCACCATGCCTCGGAGTGGCCCAGCGGGGAGATCGCGATGGAGTGGGCGTACGAGCTGACGCTCGGCTACCGCACCGATCCCCGGATCCGTGCGCTGGTGCGCAGGACCCGCAGCGTCATCGTGCCGGTCGTCAACCCCGACGGTTTCGCCGTCTCCCGCACGGCGGCGCCCAAGGGGGACTTCTCCCGTTTCGACTACGAGGACAAGCGCAAGAACTGCGCCGCCGGGGGCGCGCCGGCGCAGGACCGGACGGGACCGTGCGCGGCGAACGCGGCCGGGCGGTTGCGCGGTGTGGACCTCAACCGCAATTACGCGGGCTTCTGGGGCGGTGCCGGGGCCTCACCGCTGTGGGACGACGACCACTACCGCGGGCCGGCGCCCTTCTCCGAGCCCGAGACCCGAAATGTGCGCTCTCTGGTCTCCGCCCGGCAGGTCACCGACCTGGTGAGTCTGCACACCTATGGGGACCTCGTGGTGCGCCCGCCGGGTGCCAACGACACCCAGCCGCCGCTGGACGAACCGGCCTACCGGGCCCTGGGCGACCGGCTCGCCGCCCACAACGGCTACCACAGCGAACCGGCACGGGAGTTGTACGAGGCGACCGGGATGACGGAGGACTGGTCGTACTGGGCCACCGGGGGATTCGGCCTGACCCTGGAGATCGGCCCGCGCACCGCCCATCCTCCCTACGCGGACGGCGTGGTGGCCGAGTACGCGGGTCTGGCTCCGGCGGCCGGGGCGGGCAAGGGCGGCAACCGGGCGGCGCTGCTGGAGATGCTCGCCGACACCGCGGACCCGGCGGCGCATGCCACGGTCGTGGGGACCGCACCGCGCGGATACCGGCTGCGGCTGCACAAGTCGTTTCGGACGCCGACCTCGCCGGTGCGGCGGGCGGACGGATCGCAGGGGCCGCCGCTAGAGGTGGCCGACACGCTCGATTCGACGCTGCTCGCCCCGGGCGGCGGGTTCGCCTGGTCGGTCAACCCCTCCACCCGGCCCTACGTGGCGGGGCGCTACGGACGAGACCCCGAGGCCCCCGTCCAGCCGCCGGTCGTCCTCGGCCACCCGCCCGTCCTGCCGCCGGTGAACACCGACTACCCCACGGACCCGGTGGCGGACCGTGTCCCGTTCACCGTCGAGGGTCCGCCGCGGGCCGACAACGGGCGTATGACGGTGTCGGTCAACTGGCGGTCGCGGAGCACCGAATGGGATCTGTACGTTCTGGACGCGGCAGGCAGAACGGTGAGCGAGTCGATCATCGGCGACACCGACTCCCAGCAGGTCGTCCTGTTCGACCCGCCGCCGGGCCGGTACACCGCCGTGGTGGTCGACTTCCAGCAGGCCGACCCGCGTGTTGCGGACCCCTGGAAGGGCCGGGTCGACTTCCGCTCGCCGCTGCCCACTGTCCATGGCTCCACCGAGGCGTACACCCTGACCTGTGAGGATCCGGGCGGGCACCGGGTGGGGGGCAAGGCGGTCACCGTCGGCCGGGGGCAGCGGGTGGACGTCGGGGATGTGTGCGCGGGCGCGCGGGCGCAGGGTCAGGGTCCCGGTTCCGGGCCCGAGCGCAGATAGGTGAGGACCGCGGTGACGCGGCGGTGCAGCTGGGTCTCCTCGGCGAGGCCCAGCTTGGCGAAGGTGGAGTTGACGTGCTTTTCGATGGTGGATTCCGACAGCGACAGGGATTCGGCGATGGACCGGTTGTTCTTGCCCTGCGCCATGTGCCGCAGCACGTCGAGTTCTCGGCGGGTCAGCTGGGACAGCGGCGCATCGGTGGTGCGAGTGAGGCTGCCCACCAGAACCTCCACGATGCGCGGGTCGATCACGGAACGTCCGGCGGCGACCTCCCGCAGGGCCCGTAGCAGTTCCTCAAGCTCGCCGATGCGTTCCTTGAGCAGGTAGGCCAATCCGTCGGTGCCGTGCTGGAACAGGGCGAAGGCGTACTGCTCGTTGGCGTGCTGGGAGAGCACGACCACGCCTATGCCGGGGTGGCCGGCGCGGATGGCGTGCGCGGCGGTGATGCCTTCGGTGTGGTGGTCGGGCGGCATCCGGATGTCGGCGATCACGGCGTCGGGACGCAGCCGCTGGACCGCGTCCAGCAGTTCTTCCGCGGTGCCGACGGCAGCGACGACGACCACCTCGCCGGTGTCCTCCAGCAGACGGCGAGTGCCCTCGCGCACCAGGTAGTGGTCCTCGGCGATGACGACCCGCATCCTGGTGGACGTTGGTTCAGACATCTGCGGTCTCCCGTCGCGTCTCGGTGATGCGCGCGTGCAGTGTGGTGCCGTTGCCGGGCCGGCTGATGATGGACAGTTCGCCGCCGACGGCCTCGATCCGGTCGCGCATGCCGGTCAGTCCGGAGCCGAGCCCGGTGGTCGAGCACAGCCCGACCCCGTCGTCGCTGACGTCCAGCAGCAGTGATCCGCCGGCGCGGCCGATGCGTACGGTCACACCGGCTGCCCGGGCGTGTTTGAGGACGTTGGTGAGTGCTTCCGACACCACGAAGAACGCCGCCTCCTCGATGTCGGGTGTGAAGCGTGCCGCGCGCACGGAGGGTTCGATCTCGACGGTCACCGGGATCGGCAGTCTGCGGGCCCGGGACATCACGGCCGCCGCCAGGCCCTGGTCGGTCAGGACGGGCGGATGGATGCCGTGGGCGAGCTCGCGCAGTCCGTCGATGACCCGGCAGGCGTCGTCCTGGAGTTCGGTGAGGGTGGTGTGCACCGTGTCGCCGTTGCGGCACAGCTGGTTGCGGGCGAGTCGTAACTTGGCTACGAGCGCGACGAGTTCCTGCTGTATGCCGTCAT
Source organism: Streptomyces sp. HUAS MG56 (assembly GCF_058673395.1). Taxonomy (NCBI): domain Bacteria; kingdom Bacillati; phylum Actinomycetota; class Actinomycetes; order Kitasatosporales; family Streptomycetaceae; genus Streptomyces; species Streptomyces sp. HUAS MG56. Next base: position 947,328 of record NZ_CM178722.1, read on the forward strand.
GGAGCTGGCGCTCGATCCTGCGTCTTTCGGTGTCCTGCGCCTGAACGATGCGCGTGCGGGACGCGTTGAGTTCGCTGGCCTGGCGCTGCACTTCCTCGATGCGGATGGAGAGTTCGGCATTGAGGCGTGCGTTGTGTACCGCCAGTGCCGCCTGCCGGGCCAGGGTCTCGACCAGGTCTCGGTCCTCGGGGGTGAACCGGCCCTGGGCCTTGGGCCCGTACTCGATGAAGCCGAGGACGTCGTCGCCGTAACACAGCCGTACCCTGGTGGGTGAGGCGTCCGTGCCGTCCGGCATCGTGCCCGCGGTGCCCCGGGCGGAGGGAAGCCGGCCCGGATCGGCGGTGCCCAGCTCGACGTTCACCCAGCGCAGGACCAGCCACTCCTGCAGGCTGACAGCGAGCTGCGGTGCCAGCAGCGTCAGGTCGTAGGCGTGCTCAAGGGTCGTGCCGAACTGCACCAGAAGTTCGAAGTTGGAGCGTCGCACCCCGAACACGCGCCGTGCGGCCACCTGGTTGAGCTGCTGGCGAAGCGGCTGGAACAGCATCGTCGCGGCGACGGCCACCAGGACGGCGGCGCTGATGGGAAGGTACTGGCTCGCGGTGAGCCCCAGGGCGGTGACCATGCCCAGGTACCATCCGCCGATGATGACCCAGAGCAGGCCGTAGACGGTGGAGCGCCGGGCGGTGAAGTCCAGCCCCGGCAGCCGGTGCCGGAACGCCGCGTACACCAGACCCGCCGAGATCAGGACATAGGGCAGCGCGCCCAGGGTGCAGCCGACGAAGTAGGCCGGCCCGCTGTCTCCCTGCCACATCCGCACAAGCCGCATGGAGCCGCGAGCAGCGAACAGAGCGAAGGCCGCTGCTACGACCGCGGGCCACCGGCCGGTGTTCCGGGTGTCGGGGCGCTTGGTTCCCGGCAGCGAGCGTGCCAGCAGCAGCCCCGCTCCGATTGCGGGCATCCATGCCTCCGGCTGGACGAGCAGCCGCAGCTCCAGCCACTGCGGCATCGGCACCGCCATGAGTACGAGCGGAGCTGCGAGCAGCAGCCACAGCAGCCGCAGCGTGATGCGTTCGCGGGCGCGGTGCTCGCGTCCGTCCGGCAGCAGGGCGAGCAGCCGGGCGGTCATGACGGCCGCGATCACGTCGATGGTGCGGGCCAGCAGTAGCAACGGCCAGCTGGCGGCCGGTCCCGGGACCCAGCCGGCGACGGAGCCCAGGGCAGCCACGGTGAAGCGCACGACCAGCCCGAGGGCAGCCCACGATCCGGTCGCCAGCGCCCGCCGCGCGACCGGATGGGCCGGGGCCTTCCAGCACAGTGCAAGCCCCGCCAGATAGCACGGCGATACCGCGCCCAGAGCCCAGGGCAGCGTCCGCGTGGCCGAGAGCAAGGCCCCGAGCCCGACCGCGTAGAGCAGCCCCAGTCCACCGCAGATCGCCAGGACACGCATGCCCCGTGCGTCCTCAACCGCCATGGCGCAAGTGTTCCTTGACCGTTTTGCGCTGTACAGGACGCATGCCTCCTACTGTGGTGGCGGACAACCTCCATACCAGAAGAGAGGGCGCCCGCCTTCGCCGTCCGGGCGGCGAAGGGCACACTTCTCGCTGGGCGATCCGGGGGGGCCGGGTCGCGGTGAGCGTGGCTGGCGCCGCGCAGCGGGCGGCGAGGGGGCGGGTATGACCACCACACAGACGGCACCGTGTCACCGGTTACCTGAGCGCGAAAAGGCGCGATGTACGACGGTCGCACACCTGTTGCGCGAGCAGTCCGGCGAGGACGGTCGGTTGGTCGCGCTGTTCCAGCTGCTGGGCGAACCGCAACGGGCCGTGGCCGCCCACCGGCGCCTGGCCTCGGCCGGGTTGAACACACCCGAGGAGATCGCGGCGGCGGCCTGGGCCGCCGCCGCCCACTGCGCGCGGGGCGCGCTGAGGCAGGCCCAGGACCTCGTCAGGCGCACCGTGGGCGCGCTGGAGCACTGCAGTGATCCGTACGCCGTGGTGGTGGCTCGCACTACGGCTTCGGCCGTGGCGGCCACGGACGGCCGGTGTGCGGCCGCCGAGCATCACCGGCAGTGCGCGCTGCAGGCCGCCCGTACGGCGGGCGATCCACTGCTGCGGCTGCTGTCGGTGGTGGGTACGGCGCAGCAGCGGATCGAGCAGGGGGAGCCGCGTGAGGTCCTCGCCGAACTGGACAGTGCGCTGGGTACGGCCGGTCAGGATGCCGTACTGGCGGTGGCCCTGTTGCTTTCGGCGCGGTGCCGGCGGGCCGCCGCACTGCTGGTGTTGGGTGAACTGGACCGGTCCGCCGCCGAGTTCACCGATGTGCTGATGGACTATCACCGACTGGGAGACGGCGCGGGCCTCGCGCTGGGGGCGCCGGCGCTGCTCGGTGTCGGCGATGTCCACCGGGAGCGTGGTGAGCTGGGGCCGGCCAGGGCCGCCTACCAGGAAGCAGTGGTCCTCGCCGAACGGTCCGGCGACCGCCAGACGCTGTCCGCGGCGCTGACCGGGCTCGCTCTGTCCCGCGGCGGCAGCGAGCCTCACTCGGCAGCGGTTCTGGCGTCCCGGGCGGCCCTGGGGTGCGCCGGTCCGCCGCGGATCCGCGCCCTGCTGGCGGGCGGCTGGATCGCGCTGACGGCCGGGCGCTGTGAGGCGGCCGAGGAGTCGGCCCGGCAGGCAGCAGGCGAGCCCGGTGCGCAGGGGAGCCGGGCGGTGTTCGCCGAGTTGCTGGAGCTGGAGGCGATGTGTGCCGTCGATCCCGCCACGCGGCAGGCGCTGTTGGGGGACGCCGAGGAGATGTGGGCCACCGCGCAGCGTCCGTTGGCGGTGGCCAGGGTCGCCGTGGCACGGGCGCGGCTCAAGGATGCCGGCGCGACGCGGGTGCGCGAGGCCACCGCCCGGCTGGGCCAGTTCGGGGTGGGGGCTGGGGCCGGCGATGCGGCGGGGCTGCTCAACCGGGCGGCGGCGAGTCAGTGCCCGTCCGTGACGGTGCGGGTGCTGGGCGGCTTCCAGGTCCTGCGGGACGGCTGCCCGGTCGGGGCCGAGCAGTGGCAGTCGAAGAAGGCACGGGACCTCCTCAAGCTCCTGGTGGCCAGGCGCGGCCTGCCCACACCGCGTGAACTGCTGATGGAGGAGCTGTGGCCCGAGCAGGATCCCGCCCGGTGCGCCAACCGGCTGTCGGTGGCGCTGTCCGTCCTGCGTCTGGTCCTCGATCCGCAGCGCCGTATGGCCCAGGACCACTTCATCGTCGCGGACAACTATGTGGTGGGCCTGGCCCGGCTGCACGTGGACGTGCAGGAGTTCCTGGCCGCGGCACGCCATGCGCTGGGCGTCGCCGGGCGGTCAACCGAGCACGCCTTCGCGGCGCTGGCCGCCGCCGAGGGCCTGTACCGCGGAGACGTCCTGGCGGACGAACCGTACGCGCAGTGGGCGACGGCCCTGCGGGAGGAGGCCCAGGCCGCCCATGCGGAATTGCTGGCCAGGCTCGCCGCGGCGGCCGCCGAGAACCGCGACGCCTACGCCGAGATCCACTACAGGCTCCGTCTGCTGGAACGTGATCCGTACGACGAGGACACCCATCTCGCCCTGGTCCGGCTGCTGGCGGCTGCGGGCCGCCATGGCGAGGCCAGGCGCCGCTACCGGATGTACGCCGGGTGCATGGAAGAGATCGACGTCGCCCCGGTGCCGTTTCCCGTGCTGCGGATCAGGGGCTGATCGGGAGCCCGCGCGATGGGCTCGGCTCCAACGTCGGCGCGTCCCGCGCAACCGCAGCCGCGGTCTCGGGCTGGATGCTTCGGGTTGCCACGTGGGCATCCAGCGGCGACCGGTGCGTCTGGATTCGCCGCTGGCCCCGCCAGAATGTTACGGCGGGTTCCGGGTCAGGGTCTTTGCGTGTTGTCGATTCGTCCAGTTGGTCAGGGGATTCCAAGGGCTGTCAGGGGCCGTCGTGGGTCGCGGGCGGTGTAGTGGCAGGCTGCGATCCGGACTGTCTGCTCGGCTCACAGACCGCGTAGACAGTGCCCTTCTTGATCACCTGTCCGGTGGCAGTCACGGGTCAGGTGCCGGAGGCGGTGGTGTCCTGCTGCGCCGCTTCCTGGAAGTCGGCGACGGCGGCGCCGTACGTCTTCGCCCAGTCGGTCAGAGCGGCGATGGGTTCGGTGAGGGTTTGACCGAGGTCGGTGAGGCTGTATTCGACCCGTGGGGGTGCCTCGGCATAGGCATGGCGTTCGACCAGGCCGTAGCTCTGAAGTCTGCGCAGTGTCTGGGTGAGTACCTTGCGGGAGATGCCACCGACGAGGTCGACGAGTTCACCGTGCCGGCGGGGCCTGCGGCTGAAGGCGAACAGGATGATGACGGCTTATTTGTCGGTGATGATGTCGATGGCGAGACGGGCTGGGCAGTCGGCCAGGAAGACGCTTCCGGCTGAGTCGTGCATGGCCGAAGGTTACCAGGAGGTACCTATCGGCTCAGTAGCGTCTTTCCGCATGAGTACGTCGCACACGAAAACCTATGTTCTTGTCCATGGTGCCTGGCACAGCGGGCGCGTCTGGGACCGGGTGGTTCCCTTGCTGACCCGGTCCGGGCATCGGGTGTTCGCCCCTTCGCTGACCGGCCACGGCGAGAAGGAACACCTGCTCACTCCGGACGTCGGCCTGGACACCCACATCGCAGACGTCGTCGCTCTCCTCGGCGAGCGGGACCTCACCAACGTGGTGCTGGTCGGCCACAGTTACGCCGGAATGGTCATCTCCGGCGTGGCCGGCGAGGTCCCGGACCGGATCGCGCATCTGGTCTACGTCGACGCGATGGTCCCGACTGACGGTGAGAGCGCGCTGGACGTCATACCGGAGAAGACCCAGCGACTGATCGACGCGGCCGCTGCCTCCGACGCCCCCTGGCGCATCCCGCCCGTGCCGGAAATGCCCGCGCCCATGGGTCTGTTCGGGGTGACCGACCCGGCGGACACGGCGTGGCTGCGCACGATGCTGTCGGACGAGTCGGTGCGCTGCTTCCTGCAGCCGGTCCGGCTGGACAACCCGGCCGTGGACGCGATTTCCCGGACGCACATCCACTGTGTCGGCAGCGCACCGGGGGACGTCACGCGCCGCCCGGTGCCGGCGGTGCAGCCGGGCGGCGCGGCGTCGCAGGTGTGGGAGCTGCAAAGCGGCCATGACTGCATGGTCACCGTGCCGGACGCACTCACCGACCTGCTGTTGAAGGCTGGCTGACCGGTCGCCGGTTGGGCAGGGTCACGGAACACGCGAGTGTCTGCTCGGGGCGTGCATCCTCTGGCGTTACCCTCGCCACCCAGGCCCGCACCCTGATGATCCTCGGCCGCCACCAGACCACCACCGCAAGGCCCTCACTGATCGTCACCGAGCCCGCATCCTCAGGGAAAACCACCGCCCTGCTCCACGTCGCACGCGCCTGTCACCTGTCCTACACCACCGCAACCCGCCCGCACCCGGCCGCCAACACCCTCAGGTCCCGGTCGTCTACGTCCTCGTCCCGCCCGGCGCCACCGCGAAAACCCTCACCGCCGAATTCGCCCGCTACCTCGGCATCCCCACCACCACCCGCATGACCCAGGCTCAGATCACCGACGCCGTCTGCCACACCCACAACACCACCGGCGTCCAACTCGTCCTCATGGACGAAATCCGCCGCCTCAACCCCCGCACCACCACCGGCGCCCAAGCAGCCGACCTCCTCAAAGACCTCACCGAACACGGGCTCGCTGGCCCCGATGCGGTCATGGACGGCGTCGACGAGGCACACCGCGATGTCACGGCGTGCCTCGTCCGAAAGATTCTTGTAGACGTCGTACTGGTCGGCGGGGGCGTGGAGCCGGTAGGTCACGCGGCGCCCCGCCGGCCCCGCGCGTCAACCACGATGGCGTCGGTCATGTCCGGCGCGTCCTCGTACTCGGGCGGCAGCTGGCCGTGCTCCTTGACGTAGGCGCGCACCGCCTCAATACGGGGGCGTGCCGCCTCAAGCGTCTCGACGGCCGACGTCCACCCACGCCAAGGGATTTTTGATGATCCGAGCCGGCTCGTTCCTCGGGCGGCTCGTCAAGGCCTTCGCCGCCGAACCCGGCTCGACCCCGCTGGGCCACGGGCGCAGCCTCGCGCGACGGTTCATCGTCGCCCTCGCCTGCCGGCCACCCCGCTCCTGACCCCAGGCCCAGGATCAGCGCGCGAAGGACGCCCGGTAGCTTCGGGTGACGGGCCCGAGCCGCGTCGGCTCAGCCCCGTAGACCCCTTCCCGGCCGTTCAGTTCAACACCGCTGCCCGGCGTGCCGGTCCGTCAGGCGGCCAGGCCGAGCCTGCTCAGCGCGGTGGTCCAGTCGGTCACGATGGCGTTCTGCGCAGCCTTCAGGGTGACCTTGCCCGAGCAGACCGCGGTGTGCAGCTTCGTCACCACCGGGTCCTTCAGGTTGTTCACCCCCGAGCCCGGCTTGTGGCCCGGATCGGCCGGATGCGGAACTGTCCGGGGATCATCATGCCAGGCAGCCCCAACCCGAAGCGTCGTTGCCGCTCGACTCAGGTGTCGAGGAGTTCCGGCACGAAGATGTCCTCGCACGTCAGCCGGCGCTTCGACAGGCCCTGCTCGTGGTGGTAGCGCAAGAACGTGTCGATGGCCTTGCGGTTCGCGTCGATCCCGTAGGGCCACCAGTCGTCGCCGAGCAGCCGACGGTTCTCCTCGAACAGCGCGCTGAACCACGGCGTGATGACGCGCATGTGCTGCTTCGCGGCGTCGTCGAGGTACTTCCGCTCGGCGAGTTCCTTGGCTTCCGTGAAGGCATCGTAGACGACTCGCGTGAGGCCCTGCCGCTGTGCCAGTTCCCTGCGGATCGCGACGATGTGCATCGGCGGGAAGATCCCGGTACGGCGGTAGTAGTCGCGCTCCACAGCCTCGTAGTCGGGAAACAGACGGGCGACCTTCGGCGAGCCGTCCAGCACCGCCTTCGGCACGTCGACGGAGATTAGTGCGTCGATCTCACCGGATTCGAGCATGGCACCCAGGGTCTGGCCGTCCTCCGCGTGGCGCACGTCGACGCCGTCCGGGACGGGCTGCGGGACCCAGTCGAAGGCGGGGAGGGGGTGGTTGGTGCCGCCGATGACCCAGCGGCACTGGGCCGGGGTCACGCCGTACTCGTCAGCCAGGATGCCCTTCGGCCAGATCCCGGCGTCGTGGCCGTAGAGCCCGAACTCGCCGACGGTCCTGCCGACGAGGTCCTGCGGCTTCTCAACCCCGCTGGCGGTGTTCACGAAGATCGCCGAGTGGCGGAAGTTGCGATTGGGCAGGATCGGCAGCGCCAGGAACGGCGCATCGTCGAGGTCGAAGGTGCGCAGGAAGTAGGTGAGACCGAACTCGGCAAGGTCGTAGTACCCCTCGACGGCGCGACGGAAGATGTCCGACACGAGCGGCGCCGTCTCGAACACCGCGTCCACCCCGTCGACCACGACCCGGCCGTCGAACAGTGCCTCCGTGTGCTCGTAGGCGTAGACGCCGATGTTCAGCTGCGTGCTCATCAGTGGATCTCCTCTCGGGGAGTACACGGGAAGGCCAGCTTCCGTAAATGATCGTTCACCTTTTATGGTGGTCCCGGAATAGTCGAGCCGTCAAGATGAATGCTCATTCACGATGAGAGGGACCGCCATGCCGCGCATCACAGCCGAGCGCCGCGAGGCCAAGCGCGCCGAGATCGTCGCGGCGGCTCGCCGCTGCTTCTCCCGCGACGGGTTCCACCAGACCTCAATGCCGGACATCGCCGCGGAGGCGGGCGTCTCGGCCGGCGCGCCCTACCGCTACTTCACGAGCAAGGAGGAGATCATCCTCGCTATTGCGGGCGACGCGTTCCGGCTGATCTTCGAACCGGTTGAGCGGCTGGCCGAGAGCACAGACGCCCCAGCCGTCACGGAACTGGTGGCCGCCGCGCTCGACACGATCAGCGGCCAGACAGTGCAGGACGCGGCGGGGCACACGGTCGCAGTCGACGAGCTGCTGCGCTGCGCCGTGCAGGCGTGGTCGGAGATGCTGCGCAACGACGAGGTGCGTGGCCCGGCCACCGAGGGCTTCGAGAAGGTCCGCGCCAGCATCGCCGACGCGCTGCGCCGCGGCCGGGCCGCGGGCGCGGTGGCCGCCACCATGGACCCGGACCGCGGAGCCCGCGTGGTGATGGCACTGCTGCACGGATTCCTGCTCCAGCGCGTGGCCTTCGGACTCACGGACACGGCCGGCTTCGCAGACGACCTGCACGCCGGGCTTATCTTGTGACGGGCGATGACCCCAAGCCGGCCCGATCGGCTCAGGCAGCGCGCCACGGGCATCACAGCGGACAGACACCAGCGCATTGATCCCCACACCGCACGTCGCGGTAGCTCACGCGAAACACAGGAGTGCTGGACCGGTCATTCGTCAGACCACCTCGTCCCGCGGCCGGTGATCATCCACAACCTTGATCCACTTTCACAGCGGACCCTCCAGCGGACGGCGGTACTCGCGGTGATGCCCAGAGCCTGCGCCAGGAGCGGGGCCTCAACACGTGCAGCCAGGTGTAGCAGGGCCCTTGCCGGTCCCGTTCCGGGAGGAAGGCCGAGCTTGCGCGGACGGACTACGGCCCGGGCGTGGCTGCGTGGCCGCGGAGGCGATCACATCCAGCTGAAGCACGGCGCGCATCTGCCAGTTGGGGCATCCGGTGATGCCGCCGCCAGGAACAGCGAGGTGGCCTTGCCGTCGTAGCACGCGGGGGCCTTGATGTAGCGCAGGGGGCTAGGCGGCAGCAACGGGAAGCCGCCGACGGTGATCGCGCCCAGCAGGTCCCGCACGAGGGCCTGGGCCTCCACGCTGCCGTCCGGGTAGGCCCGGAGCACCAAGGCCGGCCGCCAGGAGTCGCGGGCGCAGCATCGGCTCGATGGACGGCGTCGCCAGGACACCGCCGGCCGCCAGGCCGTCCAGTCCCCCGTCGGTGGCCGCGTGCGTGGACAGGATCCGGGCGCGGTGTTGTTCGGTCGCCTCCGGCCGCCACCGGCCGTGCAGGTAGTCCGCGGTCAAATCCTCGGCCAGGCACTGCAATTCGTCCGTCACCCCGGTCAGCGTTACGCAGGATGCAGACCAGCACCGAAGGCACGTGGTGATGGCCTTGTTCACGGGCTTCGTCAGCACCCCGCGCCTTGCAGGGGTCTCCCGGACGGTTCAGCGGGGCATGCCGACAGCGCGGGAGATGGCGGTGTCGAAGACGCGGTCGGGCAGAACGCGGCGCAGGGTGATGAGGGGGCGGGCGCCGAAGCCGGTGGCGTAGCGGGTCTTGGGGCGGCGGGTGGTGACGGCTTTGCCGATGGCGTCGGCGATGACGCTGGGCGGGGAGTTGCGGTTGGCGTTGGCCTCGGAGCGCAGGGAGGTGGCCACGGCGGCGGCCTGCGCGGCGTAGGCACCGTCGGTGGAGGACTTCTCCAGCTTGTCGGCGGCGATGGAGCCCCATTCGGTGGCGATGCCGCCGGGTTCGATCACGACGACGTCGATGCCGAAAGGCTTGGCCTCCAGCCGCAGGCAGTCGCTGAGGGCCTCCAGGGCGAACTTGGTGCCGTGGTACCAGCCGCCGAGCGGGGTGTAGATCTTGCCGCCCATCGAAGTGACGTTGACGACGGTGCCGGATCGCTGGGCGCGCATGCGGGGCAGAACGAGCTGGGTCAGGCGGATCGCGCCGAAGACGTTGACCTCGAACTGGTAGCGGGCCTCGTCCAGGGGGACGTCTTCGAGAGCGCCGTAGGAACCGTAACCGGCGTTGTTGACCAGCACGTCGATCCGGCCGGTCTCGGCGGTGATCTTCTCGATGCCGGCGCGCATGGAGTCGTCGTCGGTGACGTCCATCGCCAGCGGGCGGATGCCGCTGTCAGCCAGCTTCTGCAGCCGGTCGGTGCGGCGGGCGGCCCCGTAGACGGTGTAGCCGAGCTCGTGGAGCTTGAGGGCGGTGGCCTCGCCGATGCCGGAGGAGGCACCGGTGACGAGGGCGGTCTTGGCGGGCATGGCGGAGTCCTCACACATAAGATGAACTATGGTTCACCATCTATACTGAACCCAGGTTCAGATTGATGCAAGTGGAAGGGCAGGCACCCCTGTGACTCCAGCCAGGGCGCCGCGCGCCGACGCGGTCCGCAACCGGAAGAAGATCCTGGCCGCCGCCGGCGAGCAGATCACCGCGCACGGCCCCGAGGTGGGCATGGACGAGATCGCCGCCGCGGCGGGCGTGGCCGTGGGCACCCTGTACCGGCACTTCCCCACCAAGACAGACCTGGTCGCAGCGGTCGTCGCCGCATGCGTCGCCCGCGTCGCCGACGACGCCGAGACCGCACTCGGCCGCGTCGAGGCCGGTGCCCACGCCGTGGACGAGCTGACCGCGTTCCTCGGCCGCGTCGTCGAAGCGTCCGTGACCGACCGCGCCGTCAAGGCCGCCGCCCAGACCCTGGGCGCGGAGCCGGGTGACCGCGCGGACGAGGACCGCGCCGGTGCCGCTGTCGCCGCCCTCATCGGCGCCGGCCAGGCCGACGGCGACATCCACCCCGACGTCACCGTCAGCGACATCTACCTGCTGTTCTCCACCGCACCCACCGACCAGCCACCCACGGCCCGCGCCCGCTGGCTCGCACTCGTCACACCCGGGCTGACCACCGCGACCCGGCAAGCAGGTAACTGACACGACGAGACCCGGAACTCGGGTCAGACGGTGCTGTCGCTGCTCGTGAACATCGAACACGGGTCGCGCCAGGGTGCTGTCCACTGCCGCGTAGATCCGCTGTCACAGGCCACTGTTCTGACGTCAGCCCGGGTCTTGCGGCAGGACGGCCGGACCCGCTACCCGGCCGCCGGAGCCGAGCACCGCTCACAGGCCGGGGTGCGTGGTCAGCACTCGCGTGTCTGCGCCCGCTCGTTCCCTCTGCTGCCAGATTCCGGGCGGTTCTCCGTGGTGACGGCGGAAGGCGGCGGCGAAGGCGAACGGCGAACCGTAGCCGACGGCGTCGGCGATCTGGGCCAGGCTGAGATCGTCGGCGCGGAGGTGGCCGCGGGCGATGGTCATGCGCCATTCGGTCAGGTAGAGCGTCGAATTCCGCGGCAGACACGGAAGCGTCGACCGCGACGGCGTGGGCGGCCAGGGCCGCGAAGACCTCGATCATTCGCGCGCCTGCCGCCGTGTCGATGCCCCAGACCCGCAGGTTTTCGTGGCGACGAGACTGACGCCAAGGCTCCTGGTCCACCAGCGGCAGCAGGACACGGCCCAGCAGCGCGCAACGACTCCACAGCATGTCGTGGTCCGAGGTCACAGTCGATCCTCTCTACGGCGAGTGGAAGGCCTGGAGCCGGGGACCAACCCGACGACAACCAGGCCCTCCAACTTCCCACTGCCCGCAGGGCACGTACAGAACGAGGCTGTTCACCATGCCGCCGCCCGCGGAGCCGCCCGAGCTCACGAGAGTCCCGTACGTAGTGGTACGCCGGGCACGGTTGGGGTCACCGGGGCGGTTCACGCAGCTTGCCGACGCGGTCGACGACCGCAGCGGTGGCGCACACAGGGACTGACGCGCGGTCCCTGCCGTCAGCCACATGCTCGAGAAGTCGTCGTCGTACTCAAGGTCCACCTCGCTGGTACAGGCCACGGGCCCGCCTGAGCACGACTCGATGCCCCCGGTACCCGTCATCCTGGAGCTGCTGTGGCTGGGCTTCCACGCGTAGAAATAGCAGTCCGTATCTGCAGGGGACGCGTCCTGCGTGGTCACCCTGACCTCTGAAGGTGACGGATTCGGAGGCGGGGCCGCGGCTGCTGGTCTGAGGGATTGACGAACTCCCGGCGGGCCAGACGCCTCACGATGGCCGACATGACCCGTTCGCCACCGCGTCCCGCAGCAGCTACAGGCTGCTGCGGACCGGCCATCGCCTCTTTCCCCACAGCTCCCAGGGCCGACGGCCCGCCACTGCGGCCTGCCATGGCCTCGCTCGCCCCGGCACAGACGTGCTCGGGGGCGTGGGACCGACCACAGCCCCGACCATGGGGCTGTTTCCAGTTCGTGCCCATGGGCGGCCTCGTGGCCGGGAGTTGAGCCGGGGGCCCGGGGTTTCCGGCTGGGCCTTCAATCCACCGTCTGGAGCACACAGACCGCGTGTCAGAGTCCCAGAATTCCTGGCCGATACCCCACCCCGAGGCCGTCGCGCTGATCGAGTCCAGCACCGGGTGCAGGGCGGAGAACCACGGGCGCAAGCCTTCCGAACCACCTTTCCAGCTCCCGCACCCGGGCCTGTCGGCCTGGGACAGCGAACCACTCAACGCCCGCCGTTCGGGACTGCTCCTGGCGTACCCCGCGCACCAACGCCGTCGTTCCTCACCGGGGCACTCCCGCTCGGGAATGCGGCGCCGACGGGATCGCGCGCGACGGGCATCGTGCGTACTGGGGGGCCGGACGGGGCGCGCAGCCACGCCGTGCGGGCGGCGAGGGAGCCCAGTGCGAGGGAGGCCAGGTGGCCGACGTCCGCGAGCTCCTGGTCGTACAGCAGCGCGGCCGTCAGCGCCGCGGCGAGCAGAGGCAGGCCATAGCGGCGCAGCCGGCCGGCGGCGAGGGCGAACAGGCAGGCGGCGGTCGTCACCAGTCCGTAACTGATGCCCACGTCACGGGCCCGGGTGGGCACGCCCGGCAGATGGGCGACGTGCATCAGCCACAGGGCGCCCTCGGTGAGCAGGGTCGCGGTGAGGTGACCGAAGACGAAGACTCCGCACGCGCGCAGTGTCCCCCAGCGCCACTCGGCGCATCCCAGCACCCCGGCCACCGCGGCGATACCGACCAGGGCCGGTACACCGTCGACCACCAGCCCACTCGTGAACAAGGTCCACCACTTGCCGACATCCAGGTGGTGCACGTTGCTGCTGTTGTGGCGCATGAAGCGGGCCCGTTCCGCTGCCGGTTGTCCCTTCAGCCACCACGCGGTGAGCAGCAGGGCCGTCACGTATACGACGGTGCCAGGCAGCCGCCGCCTCAACGTCTCCACAGCCCTCATTTCCCTGCTCTCATACGCTTTTGATCGACGCTTGCCACCCGCGATCGGGCACTCAAGGGCGATGTGCCCGCCCTTCCCGGGAAGAGACCGTCAGCCACCGCGACTGGTTCCGACGGCGGCCAACATGAGAGGGATTCTCACCAAGCGATGCTGCAGTAGGACTCCGTTCTGCTCTCTTCGGATTGGTGTCGGGGGTGGTGACGTGTGGTGATGCCTGCGGTAGGCCGGTGGTATGCGGTACGCGCAGGGTGGTGGGCTGACCGCGGAGCGGCGGCGGTTTCGCGAGCGGATCCGGTACGAGGCGGGTGAGCGGTTCGGTCGCGGTGAGAGGACCGCGGTGATCGCGAGGGATCTGCGGGTGAGTGAGCGGTCGGTGGAACGCTGGCGGCGCGCCTGGCGGGAGGGCGGGATGGCTGCGCTCGCCTCCGCGGGGCCACCGAAACTGCCCAAGCTGTCCGACGACGAGTTCGCCGAGTTGGAGAAGGAACTGGCGCGGGGACCGGCTGTGCATGGCTGGGAGGACCGGCGTTGGACCCTCGCCCGGATCAGAGAGTTGATCGCCCGGAAGTTCCGGCTGGACTGCTCATCGGCGGCGGTGTGGCGGCTGCTGCACCGGCACGGCTGGTCGTGGCAGTGTCCGGCCCGCCGGGCTCTGGAGCGCGACGAGCAGGCGGTGGGCCTGTGGAAGAAGGATGTGTGGCCGCAGGCGGAATGACTGCGGCGGCGCTGGGCGCGTACGTCGTCTTCGAGGACGAGGCCGGGTTCTCGATGACGCCGCCACGGGCCCGCACCTGGGGCCGGCGTGGGCACACGCCGGTGGTGCGGGTACGGGGCCGGTCCTGGCGCCGCTGGTCGATCGCCGTGATGTGCTGCTACCGGCCGGGCGAGGCCTCCCGTCTGATCTATCGGCCGCGCCGTCACCGCAAGCACAAGGGCAAGGGACGCGACAGCTGCGCCTGGAGCGACTACCGCGACCTGGTCGTCCGCGCCCACATCCAGCTCCAGGCCCCGATCGTCGTCATCTGGGACAATCTCAACACCCACCGGGCAGCCGGAATGCGCGATTACGCGGCCCCACACGACTGGCTCACCATCATCCAATTGCCCTCATACGCACCGGACTTGAACCCGGTCGAGGGCGTCTGGTCGCTGCTACGGCGCGGACCTATGGCCAATACCGCCTTCACCGACGACGACCACCTCGAACGCACCCTCCGCCGGGGTCTGCGTGACATCCAGCTCCGCCCCAACCCGATCGACGGCTGCCTGGCCAGCACCGGACTCAAACTCACCCACCAGCCGACACCAATCCGAAGAGATCAGACACCAAGACCAGGGCCCAGTGAGCTCTTCTTCCAGACTGGTCCGGCCGCTCCCGCCTGATCGCTGCGGTGGTGGCGGTCGGTGCCGGGGTAGTCGTCCACACACCCCCGGGACTCGATCCCTCGGACAAGAGCCGCCCCGGTTCCGTCCGCTGCCACCGCAACGTGTGCACCGCATCCAGTCCGATGATCGGATCGTTGATATCCGTGGTCCGAGCCGTTCGCAGGGGTCACCCCTCAACAAGCCTGGAGCCGCCGGGCTCTGGAGCGGACCGAGGGCCCTGCGGGCAGCTGGGGTCACGAACGGCTGATCGAATGCAGGGCCATGAGCCCTTCCATCAGAGAGACGCGCCCCCTCGTGGCTGCGACCAGCGGCAACACCTTCGAGCGAAAGAAACCGAACCACACGATGCGCGTATTCTGCGGAATCGACTGGGCCAGCGACCACCACGACGTCGCCCTGGTCGACCATGACGGAGCCCTGTTAGCCCGGGCCCGGATCACCGATGACGCTGCCGGCCTCCAGCAGCTCCTCGACCTCCTGGCCACCCACGGCGTCTCCCACAGATGCGGCAGCTTCCCCTCGTCGAGCAGGCGATGGGCCGTCAGACCCTCGCCCTGCTGCGACAACTCCATGCTGCCTGCGCCAGCGTCGATGACCTCACCGCGGCGGCGGTGGAATCTTTTGATGCACACCCGGATGCCGAGATCATCACCGGCTTGCCAGGGCTCGGTTCGCTCATCGGCGCCCGGGTGCTCGCTGAGATCGGAGACGACCGATCCCGCTTCGTCGACGCGAAGGGGCTCAGGGCCTTCGCTGGGGCCGCACCGGTGACCCGGGCGTCCGGCAGAAGCTTCGTCGTCATGGCCCGCCGGGTCAAGAACCAGCGACTCGCCGCCGCCGGCCACCTCTGGACCTTCTCCGCCCTGTCAGCCTCACCAGGTGCGCGGGCTCACTACGACCGGCGCCGCCAGGCTGGAGACCTGCACAGCGCCGCCCAACGCCACCTGTTCAACCGCATGCTCGGCTGTCTCCATCACTGCCTCGCCACACGCACCCGCTACGAGGAGGCCACAGCTTTCCCACCGCCTCAACTCCCTGCTCTGAACGCAGCCGCTTGAGACGTTCAGTTCGGCAGAGGACGCAGCCTGCCACTCCAACGCTCGTCGTCAACCTCTCCAGGCTTCGTCAAGCGGATGCCAAAAGCGTTCTCCACCAGTCCCAAGACGCTGTGAAGAGGCGCAGCCTGTCCAGGAACGAGCCCGAGGGGCCTCATGACCTCGTCGAGCCTTGCCGGCTCGTGCCCAGCCGGCTCGATCGCCTGGAGGGTGTGGAAGTCGACGATGATCTCGCCGCCCACCGCGTACTTGAACCAGTGCATCGGCTTCTCGTTGTAGTGCAGCGCGACGGCTTCGGTCCCGGCGGAGACGGCGCTCAAGATCCGCTCATCGAGTCCGTGCGTGCCGCCCTGTTCCCACGCCCACGTCCAGGAGCCGTCGATACCGGTGGTGACGACTGGTTCATCATCGTCAAAGAGATCGTCGCCGAAGTCATCCGCCAGGTCTGTGCCGTCGCGAAGCGTCAGGGTCGTCAGGTCCACCCTCATGCGGGTCAGCAGCTCCTCCGGGGGCAGATCTCGCGCAAAGGTCAGTGTGTAGAAGGGAAAGTCCCCGTCTCGGAAGATGTCCAGGCCGCGGTCCGCATCTGTGCTCGTCATGTGGCGGATGCTGCCACGCCCCACTGACACCCTGTCCCGGACCTCAGCCCTTGACAGATCAACTGCATCGGATGTCTGGAAGGAATCCACCGACCCCGACCGAGAGGCGAAGCTGGACCGCATCGAGCACGTCCTGGACCGTTTCCCCGACCGGGTCTTCGCGTTCGACGAGTTCGGCCCACTCACGCTGGCCGCGCTCAAGTCGATCCGCGCCGCCCGGCCCGACGGCGCCCCCATCTACGTGATCCTGGACAACCTGTCCGCCCACAAAGGCACCGACATCCGCCGGTGGGCTACAAAGCACAAGGTCGAGCTGTGCTTCACCCCGACCTACGCCTCTCGGGCCAACCCCATCGAGGCCCACTTCGGACCGCTGAGGCAGTTCACCATCGCCAACCCCAACCACCCCAACCACACGGTGCAGAGACGAGCCTTGCACGCCTATCTACGCTGACGCAACGCCAACGCCCGCCAGCGCGCCGTCCTGGCCGCCGAACGCAAGGAACGCGCCCGCATCCGAAGCGAGAAGGACATCCGTTGGGGCGGACGCCCCCTCAACACCGCAGCCTGACCAACCGCGAACTTACACAGCCACAGTGCATCATCGGTCCGCTCGTGGCCAAGCGCGGACGACCGAAGCGTTGTGAAGATGATCTCGGCTGGGCAGACACGGAGCCCCGAACGGGGCCGGTTCAGGAGAAGGACGGCGCCAGATGAGAACGGCTCAGGAGGCGGACGGCTCGATCTCCCCCGCGAAGACGATGACCTGGTCGATGAGGCTCCGCCGCAGATGGACGACGTCCGTTCCCGCCAGGCGGGGGCCTCCATCCGGCGTCGTGAAGACCCACTGGTACCGGGCCCACTCGTCCGGCATGTCCACCGCCGAACAGCGCACCATCGTGCCGGTCCCCGCGGGGTGGCGCCGGATGTCCAGCACGAACCGCTCGACCGCCTCGATCCCCTCACTGCGGCCCAACGGTCCCCAGAAGACCACGTCCGAGGTTAGGGCCTGGGAGAGCAGCGCAGTCACATAGCTGTCGTCCGTGGCGTTGAACGCGGAGATGAACGTGTCGATCGCGGACCGCGCGGTCTCTTCCTGCATGCACCAGTAATACCACTCGCCTCGCGGACCGCGCTCGTCCCGTGGGCCGTCTCCCGACCACGGTGAACCATCCCGGTCACAGCACTGGCACAAGATGCGAAACAGCCGTAGACGGTCCGAAATGCTTCTCACCCCCAAGAAATTGCCATGCTCACGGGCAACGCGTCGAAAACGCACGCCCGTCGGTGCGAGCGCGACCTGTAGCTCGACGACTTCCCGGACACAGCGGTACACGGTAGCGATCCCGATGCCGAAGCCATCGGTGAGCTGGGCATAGGTGTCACCGCACCGCAGGTGCGCCAGGGCAGGCAGGGCCTGACGCCCGCCGGCAGCCGCTGCCGGCGCGTACCCATCTCCCTCCGGTGTCCGGTCAGTTGACGCGTCAGATGCGGCAGGTGCGCGGTGGACAGATCGATTACCGACGGATGGGCAAGCACGTGAAGCTCCTGGTGGGGACAGTGGATCTTGGTCGTGACACCGTCTACCAGGAGCTTCACCACATCGCAGACCCGCCCAACCGGCGGCCTGCCCCACCAGGTTGAAAGGGGCTCGATGAGCTGGCACCCGCGACATTTCCAGCTCACAGCATGAGGGATCAACTCGGCACGTGCACCGGTTCGTTCCCTGATCCGGACTGCTCAGTCCCCGGCATTTCCGTGCGCCGTATGTGCAGGTGGCCATCGCGGGGGGGAAGGAGGGTGGCGCTGCGGGCAGGACGCTGTCAAAGTCGTACCGGCTCTTCTGCGCAACCCGGCACGATGCCAGGTTGTCCACCTGGTGCAGGAGTTCGAGGCGCTCCAGTCTGTCGACTTCGAAGGTGTCGAAGGCCCAGCCGGTGAGTGCCTCAAGAGCGCGGGGGGCTACTCCCCGCCCGCCAGCGTGCGCTGCGGTCCAGTAGCCCACCTCGGCCGCCGGTTTGCGGGGGGTGACTTCCTTGAGGACCACGTTGCCCACCAACTGTTCGCGAACTGAACCGGGTTGTACCTCAAGGACGGCGAAACTGAACCGGTCCCCCGCTGCCCAGCTTCGCTGCTGGGCCCGCACCCACTCCCGTCAGCATCACTGTCCACGACAGAGCTCGCCCACTGGCGCAATGCGGGATCCCGGCTCACCTCGACCAATGCGGCAACGTCCTCCATGCGCCAGGCGCGAAGGACGAGAGCGGGAGAGGGGGACGTCGCGGCCATCTGAAGTACGACGGGAGTATTCACCAACCGATCATGCGCGGCGATGTTTTCACCCGACGCCAGCCGCGTCCGGCCCATGTCGCCTTGCGACCGCACCGTCATTGCTGTGTCCGGACGCGCAGAGCCTGAACGGACCAGTCGAACACTGGGGCCAGACTCTCCGGGGCCGGCCAGCTGTTGACCACTGCAAGCAGCTGGAGGTACCGCTCCCTGCGGGGGTCGTTCACGCTCTCCAGCCGAGTCGCCAGCCGACGGCGAAGCTCGACGTCGTCGGGGCGGCCGAGGAGGTGCGCGTAGTGCGCCGTGAACGCCGCGACGATCGGATCGGCCTGGGGCGAGGCCGGGTCAATGCCAGCGGCCAGGGCCGGGCCGACCTGGTCACGGACGGCTGCGGCAATGTCGCGGCGCGGGCCCATCGTGTCGCTTCGGGCCTGCTCGGCTGCCTGGTCCTCGGCCATCCGCCGCACGCTGGCGCGGAAATCCGGGTCCAGGGATATTTCGGCCAACTCCACCCACGCCTGGACCTGCTCCGCCTCCGGGTTGTCGGGCAGCTCGGGGGTCATCGAGCGCATGACCCCCGCGAATGCGGGGGTGGCGTCAAGACCTCCGAAGACGACGTCGAGGAAATCGCCGATCAGACGTCGGCGTTCGTCCTCGGAGAGCTGGGCCAGCCGGTGCATGAGTTCCGTCTCCTCAGGTGTGGACCCGCGCTCGGCCACCGCCGTCAGCACCGCGCGTCGCAGGCGCAGGACGCGGATCTGCACTGCCAGTGCTTCGGCGTGCGCCGCGGCGACCTCGGGAAGCGAGAGCTCGCGGTCCACGACCTTGCGGATGGTGGGAAGGTCCAGTCCCAGCTCGCGCAAGGTCCGCACGAGGTTCAGGCGTGCGACAGCGTCGATGTTGTAGAGGCGGTAGCCGGCCGGGCTGCGGTCCGTCGGCGCCACGATTCCGCGATCGGAGTAGAACCGAATGGTCTTGACCGTGAGACCGGTCCGTTGAGCGAGCTCGCCGATCGAGTAGAGCGTGACGCCATCCATGCCCCCACCTTTACGTCTCCCCCTGCTGGAGACTCAAGCCCCTATGCCTGCCAGCCCCCCCCCCATGATCGCTGGAGTCGCTGCGCAGGACTTCAGCTTCTATGTCACCCCAGTCACAGGGATCGCCGGAGCCGTCATCGGGTACCGGTTCGGTCAAGGGCAGCAGAATGAGCTACGCCCTTCGACGATCGTCAGCTCTCCGACATCCCCAGAGAGCTGACCTCACTGAGACGGCTTGGCCCGCGCCGGCGCCAGCTTCGAGAACGGCCCCCTGGTCGAACGCCCGGAAACTGCGGCTGCAGCCTGACCACAGACCGGTACGGGGCCCGCTGGTAGCCTGATGATCATGGACCTCTCCCGAGTGTTGGACGCGTTCGAGACAGAGGCCGAGGCGCTCGGCCGGGGACTCGCGGGGCTGCCGGAAGTGGCGTGGGACCGCCCGACACGGTGTTCACCGTGGTCCGCCCATGAACTGCTGGGCCATGTCTGCGTCGTCCTGGACTGGGTGCCCGACATGATCGACGGCCAGGCTCCCGAGGTCCCAGAAGTTTCCGCGACCGAGTACTACAGGCCGGACCGCCGCTTCAGCACCGCGACCAACGCGGCCCGAATCGAGCTTGGACGAGACCGAGCCGCTCGTCATCGTTCAGGGGCCGAGCTCGTCGCCGACTTCACCCAAACCTGGCGGAAGGCGGAAGAGTTGTGCCGGAAGGAGCCGGAGCACCGAGTGGTGCGGACACGACACGACGACGCCATGTTGCTCGCCGACTTCATGCTGACGCGCGTCTTCGAAGTCTCCGTGCACGGGATCGACTTGGCGGATGCACTCGGGCGTGAGACATGGCTGACGCCGCCGGCCGGAGACCTGCTGCTGGAACTTCTCGCCGGACCGGACACGAGCGGGGTGACCGAGCTGGGTTGGAGCCGTGCCCGTTTGCTTCGCAAACTCACTGGGCGTGAGCCGCTGCGGCCGGAGGAGTCCTCCCGGATCGCCAGGCTGGGTGTCACCTGGCTCGCGTTGGGTTAGGAACGGCCCAGCAGCCCTGAGTCGCGTGGGCCCTCGACATAGCTCGCAGACCACGGCAGCCCGTCAGCGTCTGATCTTCCCCGTCCACAGGTTTTGATGCGATGAAGGGGCGGGGCCTCCGCCCTCGGGGGGCCGGGTACATACCCGGTGTTCACGTTCGTCATGGCTAAGGAGGCCCCTGATGAGCGAGTACGACGGACACCAGTATGTCGGCATCGACCTGCATCGCCGGCGCTCCGTGATCGTGCGTCAGACCGTGGACGGCACGCAGCTGAGCGCAGTGCGTATCGCAAACGACCCGGTCGCGCTGGGCCTGCAGATCGAGCAGGCCGGCAGTCGCCCGGACGTGGTCGTGGAAGCTACCTATGGCTGGTACTGGGCAGTTGACGTGCTTCAGGCTGCCGGGGCCGAGGTCCACCTGGCCCACCCGCTGGGCGTGAAGGGCTTCGCCTACCGGCGCGTCAAGAACGACATCAAGGACGCCTCGGACCTTGCCGACCTGCTGCGCATGGGGCGTCTTCCGGAGTCCTGGATCGCCCCGCCCGACCTGCGGGAGTTGCGTGAACTGGTCCGCTACCGGGCCAAACTGGTGGCCCTGCGCAGTGGGCTGAAGGCCCAGGTCCACGCGGTGCTTGCGAAGGCCGGGGTCCTCATCGCCGTCTCCGACTTGTTCGGCACCGACGGCCGCCGCCAGTTGGGGCAGACCACGCTGTCCGGTGCCTACACCCAGCGCGTGGTCTCCCTGCTGAAGCTGATCGACATCCTCGACGCCGAGGAAGCCGTCTTCAACACCCGGATCGCCGAGCGGCTTCGCGGCCATGCCGGCTGTGGGGCCATCCGGGGGCTGCCCGGCATCGGACCGGTCCTGGCCGCAGTACTGGTCGCCGAAATCGGCGACGTGCACCGGTTCCCCTCCGCCGACCGGTTGTGCTCCTGGGCCGGACTGACCCCGCGCCACTACGAATCCGACACCGTCGTGCGCCGCGGGCACGTCACCAAGCAGGGCAGCAAGCTCGTGCGCTGGGCCGTCGTGGAGGCCATCCAACGCGCCACCACACCCAAGATCGCCGAAGACCGGGCACGGATCGAGGCCCGCCGCGGCAGGAACATCGCGAAGGTCGCCGCGGCCCGAAAACTGCTTACGCTGGTCTACTACGGGCTGCGCGACGGACACATCCGCGCCCTGGCCCGCCAGACGGCGTGAGCAGCTCGGTGGCGGCAGGCGCGCGGCCGGGCAATTGTCTGGCCCCCTCAACGGCGCGGCCGTGGATTTGATTGGCCCCGCCTGCCCCACGTCGTATCGCTCCATGCGGCCCAGCGCCGCGAAGGAATGACCGGCAGCCGAGTACGGCCCTGCCCTCCCGCATCGCGGACTGGAGAACAGCGACACCCACAACCGCATGCTCACACCTACCTCGGGACCACACCCCGGCCACGAGTCGGTCGGCCCTGCCCGATACCGCCAACAACCAGCAAAAACACCACCGTTGACAGAACCCGCCCCTTCAGGAATGACAATTCCTCTCTGGTGATGTCAGCCGGATGAAGATCCTTGTCTGCTGCGATGGTTCTCCCTCTGGCCAAATGATCACGTCACCAGGCTGGCTGTCTTTCCCAGCCCGTCTTTGAGAATGAGATGACGTCTCAAAGTCCGCGTCATGCCATCGCCATGGCATGACGATCCCGCAGGAGAACCTCATGCGCCGCCTCGCTCAAGAGGCCCTCTCAGAGGGGGGAACCGGCTTTGATCACGTGCCGAAGGTGCCGCTCGGGACGGGTGAGGACGGTCAGGTCCGCGAGCGGGTCGCCGTCCACGACGAGCAGGTCGGCGTGCGCGCCCGGAGCGAGGGTGCCGATCTCACCGTCCATCCGCAGCAGGCGGGCCGCCGTGCTGGTGGCAGAGCGGATGACATCCGCAGCGGGCTGGACCTCGGCGCGCAGGGTGAACTCCTCCAACTGCGCTGAGTGCAGCGGTCCGAGCAGGTCACTGCCGTAGACCAGGTTGACGCCCGCGCGGTGGGCGTTCTCCAGGGCGGCCAGCCCCTGGTCGCGGACCTCGGTGAGCTTGCGGTAGGACGACTCCGGCAGGCCGGACTGCCGGCTGAGTTTCGCGGTCTGCTCGTAGGCGACCAGGGTCGGCACCAGGAAGGCGTCCCGCTCCAGGAGTAGTTGGATGGTCGCGTCGTCGATCAGGTTGCCGTGTTCGACGCAACGTACGCCGGCCCGCAGGGCGCGATCGATGGCGCGTGGGTGGTAGGCGTGCGCGGTGACGTACCGGTTGTGGTTCTCCGCCTCCTGAACGGCGGCGCTTATTTCCTCCTCGCTGTACTGGACGGCCGCGATCTCGTCGTGCGGCGAGGCCACCCCGCCGGAGAGCAGCACCTTCAGATGGGCGGCGCCCTTACGGAACTCATCCCGGGCCGCCGCGCGTACGGCGTCGGCTCCGTCCGCGATCCGGGCGAAGTGGGGACGGCTCTCGCAGCAGGGCACCGAGTCGTCTCCGAGCGGGCGCAGGTCGCCGTGGCCGCCGGTCTGGGAGAGCGCCTTCCCTCCGTGGACGAGTCGCGGGCCGAGTGCCAGCCCTTCGGCCAGGGCTTGGGCCATGCCGTGATCGGCGCCGCCGACGTCCCGGACGGTGGTGAAGCCGCGGCGCAGCATCCGTTCCGCCTCCGCGAGGGCCCGGACGGTCAGGTAGCCGGGGGTCCAGGAGGCGATGGCGGCCAGGTCGAGGGAGGTGACCAGCAGGTGGACGTGGGCGTCGATCAGGCCGGGCATCACGGTGGCGCCGGCCGCACCGAGGACCCGCACGTCCTGTCCGGCGCCGGGCGGGCGGCCGGTGCCGGTGGCAGCGATCCGGCCGTCGGCGACCTCGATCCAGCCCGGGTCGGTACGGCTGCCGGTCTCGGGATGGAGTAGGTGGGCGTCGGTGATGAGCAGTCGGTTCATGGCTGTGGTCCTCTCCCCGTTTCAATACGACACGTATTGAATACACCATGTATCGTGATGTTGTGAACTCCTCTCCGGCCGGACCTTCCACGCCCCGGCCCCCACGCCGCCGCGTCCACACCAGAGCCCGCCTCCTGTCGGCGGCGGGCGAACTGTTCCTGTCCGTGGGATACGCACGGACGAGCATCGAGGACATCTGCACCGCCGCCGGCTACACCCGCGGGGCCTTCTACTCGAACTTCGCCACCAAGGAGGACCTGCTGCTGGCGCTCTTCGACGAGCAAGCGGCCAAGCGAATGAGCGAGCTGGAACACCTGACCGCAGCGGCCGAAGCGTTGGGCCCCGAGGAACGGGCACGTCGGCTGGTCGAGGCACTGCTGCGGGTCGAGGCCGCCGAAGCCGGGTGGATGCTGCTCTTCCTGGAGTTCCGCCTGCTGGCCGCCCGAACATCCGAACTCGCCGACCGGGTCGCCGCGCACGACCGCACGGTGACGGCGGCGGTGGCGACACTGCTGCACCGGGTCCTGCCAGAGCTGGTACCCCCCGGCGTTTCCGCCGAGCAGGCCGCTCAGGTGGTCCTGGCCGCACGTGAGGGCCTGCTCGCCCGTACCACCGCGGGCGGCCCCGCTGCCGAGGAGTTGCTGAACGCGGCGACGGCCGTGCTTGCCGGGCTTCTGGGCTGACGCAGCACAAGAGACGGCCCAGTGCAACCACCGGCCAGCCCTCTGACGACGCCGCGAAGAAGCCGGTGGTCGGACCCCGGTGCGGTCCTGTGGACAGCCTTGGGTTCCGTGCGGTCGTGGACGCGGTCACCGGGATCACCGCCTTTTCTACGGCGGCTGGCGGCCGTCTCGAGGTCCACCGCCGCCGACGCCGCCGGGCCCTGGCCGACGACCTGCGCACGCGAATCGACGACCTGCGGACCCGGCTACGGCAGCCCGAGACACGTCTCAGGCGCCTCGCGATCACCCGCAGGACCGTCGCCGGCTTCGCCGACCGGCTCCCCGCATCCCCGCTCGAACCGCCCGAGCACCCGGACTACCCGCGCATCCCGACCGCCTTCAACGAGGCGACCGGCCCCCTGCGGGCCAAGGACGTCTGCCAGGCCCTCGGCCATGAACTGCTGCCGAAGAACGTCGAAGGCACCCAGGCCAAGCTGAAGCGCCTGGCCAAACGCGGCATCCTCACCGAAGCCGACACCAGCTGCTTTACCCGGCAACAGTAGCCGGCACCGCGGCCAGCACCCTTGCCCCAAGCCTCACTTCGAAACGGACATCAACCCACGGACCACCCACCACTGCCGGATCTGACGGACTACCGGTAGTCCTGTGTCGTCGGCTGTTCCTCGTCCTCGGCCGGCAGGCCCACTGGGCGCCGGCCCGGCGGCTGTTGCGGCTCGGGGAGCATGGGCGCAGGCGGCATCCGGCGGTCCACCGGAGCGTCGGCGGTCAGGGTCGTGGGCTCGCCGTGATGCAGCACAACCAGCGGTTCGCCGTCCACCAGGCGGTAGCGAACAAGGGACGGACCGATGTCCACCTTCAGCCTGCGTCCGCGTACCAGCAGCGTGAACGCCACCCTGGACAGCGCCTCCGGCAGGCGGGGCGCGAACGCCAGCTGGTCCTGGCTCCCTTCGTCGCCGACGTACCGGCGCAAGCCTCCGAACCCGCCGACCAGCGCGATCCAGGTCCCGGCGAGGGAGGCGATGTGGAGCCCGTCACGGGTGTTGTGCTCCAGGTCGTCCAGGTCCATCAGCGCGGCTTCGCTGAGGTAGGCGTGGGCCAGGCGCAGATGGCCGGTCTCGGCGGCGAGCACCGCCTGGAAACACGCCGACAAGGAGGAGTCACGGACGGTCAGCGCGTCGTAGTAGGCGAAGTTGCGTGCCTTCTGCTCGTCGGAGAAGGTATCGGGGCACTCCATCATCGCCAGCACCACGTCGGCCTGCTTCACCACCTGCTTGCGATACAGGTCGAAGTAGGGGTAGTGCAGCAGGAGCGGGTAGTTCTCGGGCGGCGTCGCCTCGAAGTCCCAGCGCTGAAAACTCGTGAAACCGGCCGACTGCTCGTGAACGCCGAGCGCTTCGTTGTACGGCACCGCCATGCGGGACGCGGCGTCCCGCCACGCCGCGGTCTCCTCGTCGTCGACGCCCAGCTCTGCGGCGCGTTCCGGATGACGCGCGGCAGCGTTCGCGGCCGAGATCAGGTTCTGCCGGGCCATCAGGTTGGTGTACAGGTTGTCGCGGGCGATCGCGCTGTACTCGTCGGGGCCGGTGACGCCGTCGATGTGGAAGACGCCTTCCGCGTCGTGGTGCCCGAGCGAGCGCCACAGCCGAGCGGTGTCCACGAGGAGGTCGAGCCCCTCACCGCGCTCGAAGTCCTCGTCCCCCGTCGCCATGACGTACCGGTCGGCGCTCATCGCGATGGCCGCATTGATGTGGAAGGCGGCCGTACCGGCCGGCCAGTAGGCGGAACACTCGGCACCGTCGATCGTGCGCCAGGGGAACGCCGCTCCCGCAAGCCCCAGCTGGCGTGCGCGTTCCCGCGCCGCTGGCAGCATCCGGTGACGCGCCCTCAGCGCCGATGCGACGGTTCCCGGAGCGGTGAACGTCAGCACCGGAAGCACATACGACTCGGTGTCCCAGAAACAGTGCCCGTCGTACCCGGTTCCGGTCAGGCCCTTGGCGGGGATCGCGCGGTTCTCATTACGGGCCGCCGCCTGGAGCACATGGAAGAGGGCGAACCGCACCGCCTGCTGGATGCGCGCGCTGCCCTCGACCTCGACGTCCGCGCACGCCCAGAAGCGATCCAGATACGCCCGCTGCGCCATGGCCAGACCGTCCCAGCCGGTGCTGACCGCGGCCGCCACCGCGGCGTCCACCTGATCGTGTACGGCCGGCAGCGAACGCTCCCCCGACCAGCCATAGGCCACGAACTTCACCAGTCGGAGCGGTTGCCCAGGCACCAGGTCCGCGGTCACCGTCAGCCGGCTGACGTTCGGCTCGCACTGCGCCGTCCAGCGGGTGATCTGCGGTCCTTCGACGAGATGGTCGGCCGCTGCCCCCACCCGCAGCGCACTGCGGTCGGTACGGTGCACCAGCCGCAGTCGAGTGTCCTCGGCGAACTGCTCCTCGGCCAGCAGCGGTGACTCGATCGCCGCGGCCACGCGAGGATCGCCCTCGAAACGCGGCAACTGGGCGTTGGCGACGAGCTCGGACTGCACGGCCACCGTGGCCGGGCCATCGACCGGTTCCACCTCGTACACCACCGCGGCCACCGCGCGCTGGGTGAAGGACACGAGCCGACGCGAGGAAATGCGCACCGTACGACCGCCGGGCGACGTCCACCGCGCGGTGCGGCTGAGGATGCCGGAGCGGAAGTCGAGGACCCGCTCGTGCGCGACCAGCCGACCGTAGCGCAGATCGTACGGGTGATCGTCGACGAACAACCGGATGACCTTGCCGTCGGTGACGTTGATCATCGTCTGGCCGGACTCGGGATATCCGTAGCCGGCTTCGGCATAAGGCAGCGGATGCTGTTCGTGGACGCCGTTGAGGTACGCGCCGGGCAGTCCGTGCGGCTCTCCCTCGTCAAGATTGCCGCGCCACCCGACGTGCCCGTTGGAGAGGGCGAAGACGGACTCGCTCTGGGCGAGCACATCCAGGTTCAGCTCGGTCTCACGCAGCGCCCACGGCTCGACCATGAAACTGGGATGGGTGATCACCGCTCCTCCAGAAGGTCGGCCAGGTCACGGACCACCAGATCGGCGCCGTGCGCCTGTAGTTGCTCCGCCTGACCCACCCGGTCGACGCCCACGACCACACCGAAGCGTCCCGCCCGCCCGGCCTCGACGCCCGCGAGAGCGTCCTCGAACACCGCGGCCTCCCCCGGATCCGTGCTGAGCCCTCGGGCCGCCTCCAGGTAGGTGTCCGGGGCGGGCTTGCCCCGCAGCCGGCGCTCGCGCGTGACCACTCCGTCGATCCGCTCGTCGAACAGCCCCTCGATGCCCGCCGCTCGCAGGATGTCCCGGGCGTTCGCGCTCGACGACACCACCGCGCAGCGCAGTCCTGCCGCCCGCACCGCGTGCACGAACCGGACCGAGCCGTCGTAGGGTTCCACCCCCTCCTCGCGGATCCGCCGCAGGACCAGCTCGTTCTTCCGGTTGCCCAGGCCGGACACCGTCTCCGCCTCCGGCGGGTCGCCTGGCGATCCCTCGGGCAGGTGCACCCCGCGTGCGGCGAGGAACGTGCGCACGCCGTCCTCACGAGGTCGCCCGTCCACATACTCGTCGTAGTCACCGACCGCGTCGAACGGCACGAACGTGTTGCCCTCGCGCGTCGCGCGCTCGCGGAGATACGCGTCGAACATCTCCTTCCAGGACGCCGCGTGCACCTTCGCGGTCTGGGTGAGCACCCCGTCCAGGTCAAACAGGCAGGCGCGGATGCGCGCAGGAAGCCCCAGCATGCCGCCGATGCTAGAAGCCGCCTGTGGACGGGCCCAGTACGTCTCTGCCTGGCACGCCGCGAGACACCCGCTCGGTCGAGGCCTGCGCCGCCGCGCGATTCGCGGGCGCCGCGATCGACGCGCCCGTCTCAAGCCGGTGAGGCGGTCGGGCCGGTCACCGCCGTGCAAGGCCATCCCGCGTCGACGATCTGCCGCAAGGGCGGCTGCGCCAAGGGGATCCGGCCGTCGGCGGCAATCACCGGCAAGGAGTGGGTCTTCCCATCGAGGGCTCGCGGAACTTGTTGGGCAAGGCGTTCACAGAACTCGGTGTGCGCATGGTCTGGGCTGGGACGATGTCGGTGAACCACGGTTCGCACAACTTCATGGAGAAGCTGACGCTCGCGGACACCGTCCCCACTCCCTGCGGCATGGAGATGATCGAGAGCTCCGAGCAGGGAGGCGTACGGTACGAGATCACCAAGGAGCAGTGGGAGCAGCACTGGCCACGATGCGGAGTTGTGTATCCGCCGGACCTGCTTGCGCAGGGCCGCAGCGTCTCGTGGTCAACGCCGAGCTCGGCCGCGATGCCTGACACAGGCCGGCCCGACGAACGGGTCAACGCCACCGCGTCGGCCCGGAACTCCGCCGAGTGGTTGTAGGTCCCCACCTGGAACTCCTCTCCCTGGACTCAAGATCCGGTGTCGAGGTGTCCACGATCAAGGTGGAGGGCCCGGGTACGTGCGGCTCGCCGGGACGGGCGTCAAGCCGGTTGACCCATCCGCGGGTGGCTGGGCTGTGTCGTGCCCCGCGTGGATCGCACCGGCCGAGGCGTGAACCTCCTGCCCCACAACCGGTTCCTGCTCGTCCTGGTTCAACAACGTGCGGGCCCTGCCAGTCCGCTTTCGTAGGCGGCGATGACGAGTTGGGCCCGGTCCCTGGCCCCCAGCTTCGTCAGCAAATGGCTGACGTGGGTCTTGACCGTGCCCACAGTCAGATACAGCTCGGCTGCGATTTCATTGTTGGACAGGCCACGTGCGATCAAGCCCAGCACGTCACGCTCGCGGCCGGTCACCCCGTCCAAGGTGCGGGTGACCGGGCCGGGGTAGCCGGGGCGGCGGACGTAGGTCTCGATGAGCTTGCGGGTGACGCCGGGTGACAGCAGCGACTCCCCGGTGGCGATCACTCGCACGGCGTCGATCAGGCGTGCGGGTGGAGTGTCCTTGAGGAGGAAGCCCGCGGCGCCTGCGCGGAGCGCCTCGAAGACGTACTCGTCCAGGTCGAAGGTGGTGAGCACCAGGACGTGGACGGGCACCGGAGACGGGCCGCCGAGCAGCGCGCGGATGGCCTCGATGCCATTGAGCCCGGGCATCCGGATGTCCATCAGAGCGACGTCGGGGCGCAGTTCGCGGATCACCCTGACCGCCTCGGTCCCGTCGGCCGCCTCGCCGACGACCTGGAGATCGTTTTCCGACTCGATCAGCACCCGGAACCCGGCACGCACCAGCGTCTCGTCGTCCACCACGACGACCCGCACCGTCATGCGCCCTCCAGGTCGGCGCCCACGGGGAACTGGGCTGCTCGCGCGTCCGTGGCGTACGGCAGCCGGGCGGTGACGCGAAAGCCGTGCGGGGAGAGCGGGCCCGCGTGAAACTCGCCGC
The DNA here is from genome assembly GCF_058673395.1 of Streptomyces sp. HUAS MG56. Taxonomy (NCBI): domain Bacteria; kingdom Bacillati; phylum Actinomycetota; class Actinomycetes; order Kitasatosporales; family Streptomycetaceae; genus Streptomyces; species Streptomyces sp. HUAS MG56. The sequence continues at coordinate 976,801 of NZ_CM178722.1, forward strand.
CGTAAAGGGTGGCGCGTTCCTTCATGCCGGTCAGGCCGTGGCCCTCGGTGACCGGGGTGGTCGTGCGGCCGGCTCCGGCGTCGACGACCGTGAGAGCGACCTCGCCCGGCGCGTGGGCGACCGTCGCCCGGGCATGGCTGGTGCGGGCATGCTTGACGACGTTGGTCAGGGCTTCCTGCACGATGCGGTAGGCGGCGCGGTCCACACCTCGGGGCAGATCGTGCGGGTGACCGCTGGTCGTCAAGTCGACCTGCACGCCTGCCCGTCGGGTCTGTTCGACGAGTGTGTTCAGGTCGTCGAGGCCGCCGGGCAGCCATTCGGCGCCGTCGTCGTCGCGCAGGACACCCAGTAGGGAGCGCAGTTCCCCCAGCGCGGCCCTGCTGGTGGTCTCGATCGCGGAGAGGGATTTCGCGGCCTCGTCGGGTCGGCTGCCGATCACGTGGTGGCCGACGCCCGCCTGCACCGCGATGACGCTCAGGCTGTGCGCGACGACGTCGTGCAACTCCCGGGCGATGCGTATGCGTTCCTCGACGAGGAGGAGCTGTGCCCGCTCCTCGGCCTGCTCGACCAGGCCCTGGGAATAGGCGCGGCCCCGTCTGGTGGACCATCCGATCGCCCAGGCGGCGGCCTGGATGATGAGGAGTTGGATCAGCCCCGGCAACCCCCAGGAATGCCCTGTTACGTCCTGCAGAGGGGTCAACAAGGCGAGTTGTACGGCGCCTGCCACCGCGCCCGCGGACGCCGCGACACGCGCGGGCCGGGTGGCCGCCACCTCGTACACCACCAAGGCAGTCGCCACGATCCCCGACAAGCCGACCGCGGCCTCGGTGGCCATCACCACCGACGCCACCGCCAGAGCCGGCAGTGGCAGCAGCCGGCGGACGGCGACGGCCAAGAACAACGAGCACGTCAGCACGGCCTGCCATGCCGGCCAGCCCGTGCGGTGCGCGCCAAACGTCCACCACAAGACATTCCACGCCATCAGGGCCATGGCCAAAAGCACATCCAGCCCGATCAGCTGAGTCGGGCTCAGTCTCCTGGCGAAGGACGCCACGTCATGTCTCACCATCATGCCTCGCACGCATCCGACCCTAGCCAGGAGGGCGATCATCCGCCTCTGTCCAGAGACAGAGATCAGCCGGTCATTCCGTGGCCAGATCCGCGGCACGGGCACCCTCTGCCAAGGTCGGCCACATGGATCTCTCCCAGACTCCCGCCCGCCGCTGGCTTTCCCCTGTGCCCTGGGGCTTCGCCCTGCTCGCCGCCGCGTCGTCCCTGACGTACGGCGGTGATCACGCGGTGAACGCCTGGGCGTCGACCAACCTGGCCAATATGGGTGATCATCCTGTGGAGGCGCTCGTCGCCTCCGCCTTCCTGTTCGGTGCCGATTCCTGGGCCTGTCTGCGCGGCATCGCCCTGGCCGGGGCCATGCTGGCGTTTCTCGTCATCCGGTTCGGCAACATACGGGCGGTCGCGCTGATCGCGGCAGGCCAAGTCCTCGGCACGCTGGTGAGCGAAGGGCTGCTGGCAGCGCGGATCGCGGCGGGCCGAGCCGACCCGGCGCTGCGTGCGACGCTGGACGTCGGCCCGTCCTACGTGATCGTCTCGGCCCTGGCCGCCGTGGTGGCAGCGGGAGCCCGGCGGTGGCACCGATGGACCGCGCTCGCCGCGCTCGCGGTGCGCGCACCGCACATCACGAGCGGCCTGACCACGCTGGGGGTCACTCCCGTCGGCCACGTGACAGCACTGTCCACCGGCATGCTGCTGGCATGGGCTCTGCGGTCGTCCGACGCCCGCCACCACCACCGCCACCTGCAACGACTGACGTCACGCGCAGCATCGCTTCAGACCGAGAGGGGTACCAATGGTCGTGCGATTGTCTCGCGCACAGGTTCGGGAACGCGGCCGACCGCCCGGAGAGGGTGCCGGTGTATCCGTCGGACATGACGGACGCGGAGTGGGCAGTGGTGCGGGACGCGATGCCGGTACCGGCCTGGCTGGAGGGCCGGGGCGGGCAGCCGGAGGGCTACTGTCACCGCGTGATGCTGGATGCGATCCGGTACGTCACCGACAACGACATCAAGTGGCGTGCTATGCCTGCCGACTTCCCTGCCTGGGACCGGGTGTATGCCTTTTTCCACAGGTGGCGGGAGCACGGCCTGGTCAAGGAGTTCCACGACCGGCTGCGCGGCTGGGTCCGTGAGGCCGAGGGCCGCGAGGCAGAGCCGACCGCGGCGGTCATCGACTCGCAATCGGTCAAGGGCGCCGCCTCGGTGTCCGCCGTCACGCGCGGCTATGACGGCGGCAAGGAGATCAACGGAAGACGCCGGCACGTCATCACGGACTGCCTGGGCCTGCTGCTGGTGGTGCTGGTGTGTGCCGTCGACGTCACCGACCGCCAGGCCGCCCGCGTCATGCTGTCCCGCCTGCGGGCACGGTTCCACAAGATCACGCCGGTGTGGGCCGACGGCGGCTATGCCTGCCGCCTGGTCACGTGGACTTAGGAGAAACTCCAGCTCACACTTCAGATCGTCAAACGCAGCGATGACATGAAGGGGCTCGTGGTGCTGCCGAGAAGGTGGGTAGTAGAGCGCACGCTGGGGTGGCTGATGCGCCCGCGCCGCCTGGTGCGGGACTTTGAGACACTCCCCGCCAGCACCGCGGCGTTCATCTACTTCTCGCAGGCCATGCTCATGAGCCGTCGCCTCGCCGCCGGGCTTCCCGACGGCGGCAGGAACAGTCACGGTGGGCCGGCGCGGCGTGAACCGGCCGGACGGCGACACGGCCAGCCAGCCCCGTTCGGCCAGGCGCCTCGCCTTGGACCGCACCCCCTCGGTCTTCGCCAGCACCAACTCCAGCCCCAGCCTGAACGCGATCTCCTTCGCCGACATCCCCTCACCGGCTTCCGGACCGGACTCCACCAGCTCCACGATCCGCCGATAGTCCGGCACGAGCGCTTCCACCGTCCTTCCCTCCCCGAAGCGCGGCACGATCGACCCCGCGACCGGGACCTTCACCACTTTGACCGCCGGCACCGGCTCCGGCGCCTCCTGCACGGCCGCATTCGTCGCATCCCCCCAGGGCCTCGGCCAGCTCCACCCGAGCGATCACCCGGCGCTCCAACACCGCCTCGGCTCCAGCGAGTTCGGACAGGATCCGGTCCGCCTCCGCCTGAAGCTCCTCCACCAGCACCCGGGCAGCGGCCTCCCGCTCCCTCCAGCAAACCCATCACCGACGCCACCGGCCACCTCCGCATCGTCGAGGACGAACTGATCGCCCAAACGCTCCCACGACGACACCGGAACCATGCCTGAACAGCGGAAACTCAGTGATCACATCCGGTAGGACCACGGCCTCTGATGCCAGGTTCTCCGGGCCGGCGGTCACTGCGTACTACGACGAGCCGATCGGCCTGGCGGGTGTCGCGGTCAACGCTCTGCGTGGCCCGTAGGTCACCCTGGATGGGATCGAGCTCGTGGGGCAGGTGCCGTCACGCCTGGAGGATCGGCTCACCGACTACGTCACGATGCGCGGCAAGGAGCTCAATGCACGCGAGCCGCAGCCTGATTCAGGCACCGTGGCTACGGGCCGGACGTCAGGACCTGTCGCGCCACGGGTGTGGAGGCGGCCCCGCCGTCCGGCGACGCGTGGCAGCGGCGTCCGAGCCCGTTTCCCGGTTCATGACTGCTCTTCTGTGTGCTTGCCCGGCGCGTCCGTGATCCGGACCTCCACGTCCCTCGGCTGCTGGAGAACGCCGTTGACCGGGAGGATGTCCTGCGGACAGGCGGACAGCACGACCACCACATCCGTGAGCGCCCGCAGGAGCACCGAGTCGCCCGGACGGCTGACCGGCGCGCTGAACACGATGTCGCCGTCCGAGTTGACGGGCACATTCATGAATAAATTCAGTGGAACGGGCACCGGGATCAGGAGGTCCGGGAGGCCGGAGTCGGCGAGGGCTCGGTGGTAGTTGTCGCTGCAGTTGTCGTGGTGACCTGTGTGTCCCAGTTGCCGGTACCGGACGGGGTCACAGGCCGGGATCAAGGTGTCGTGCACGCCCGGCGAGGTGTCCTCGGCGATGTGCAGGACGGGCCTGCGCCGGTCGTCGACCAGCTCGTCACCGGCCTTCACCACCAGGCGGCCGAGCACGGCGCGGGTGTGCGCCATCGACAGCCCGTGCTGCGGTTCCTGCCTTGCTATGGCCCAGGTGTCGACCACCTGGCTCCCGTACGTGTTGATCACACGCAGTGTTCCGCCCCGCGGTACCTGGAAGGCCGCTCCTGTGCGTGCGGCCAGCGTCATCGTGACAGCCATGATCCCTCCTTGGTGTTCAGACCGAGGCGCCTACGTCCAGCGTGACCAAGAAGACCACCCCGGTGGTCGCCGGTGACAACGCAGGCTCCCAACGCGCCGACGCCGAAGACCTCGGCATCCGCCTCGCCACCCCGGCGAGTTCTCTGTCCTCGTCGCCGACTACCCCACCTGACGCCGCGCGGCAGGAAGTCGACCTCGATTCTTCCGGGTGGCAGGGGGCGTGTGTCATCGTGAAGCGTCCGGCCCGCAGCTCTCCCCCGTAGCGACGGGCCGGACGCCATGACCCGTCCCGCCACGGCCTCGCTGCCCTCCGACACGCTTGACAGCGCCTGCAATCGTGCCGTGTCAGCTGATGCCGAGCCGGCTCAGTGCAGTGGTGGGCCGAGGCCATCACTGCCCTCGACGCCGCAGCCGCCGTCCAGCTTGAAGCCACCGTCCGAGCAGTCGGAGTTCCAGCCCGCCGACCCCGGACTGCCCCACCAGGCGACGGGCAGCAGTCACGCGGCCAGTTCGCGGAGCCGTCTGGTGTGAACGTTGTGCTCACCCAGGACACGCACGGCCGCGGGAAGGACCTGGGCGGCGAGAGGCTGGCGTCCTCCAGTCGGCCAGCGGCCGCGAGGATCCGGGCAAGGCCACAGCTGATGACGATCGTGCAGGGGTGGTCGGCGCCAAGCCTCACGGTACGCATCTGCCGCACGCGTGTGGCCTGGTCTTCGGCGGCTGTCAGGTTGCCGGTGTGCAGCAGGCACTCGGCGAACAGGTGGCGGGCGGCTACGACGAAAGGGCGGGCTTCGTCATGAATGCTGTCGACCTACTCAACGACTGCGCGGGCCAGCTCGGTCGTCTCTTCCCAGCGCCCCTGACAGCCCCGTATCCAGGCGATTCTGTCGGGACCGGGCCAGCGCGGGCGGCTGGGCGGCGGCCGCTGACGGCCGACCCGTGCTGGTGACCCGGCCCGGCTCAGGTGTTCGGCAGCTGACCCTTTTCCGGCTCACCAGCGGGAACCGGTTCCAGCACCGCGACGTCCATGGGGCCGGCCAGCGCGTCCGCGATCTCCCCGCCCAGCGCGGCCAGCACCGGCCCGGCCGAGTGGGCGTCGAGAGCGGCCTGATCGGCCCAGTTCTCCACGACAGTGACGCGGTCCTCGCCGGCATGGGCGGCGTAGAGCAGGCAGCCGGGCTCAGCGTGCACGGCGGCAGCGTGCCGGCGGAATGCCACGAGCACGTCCTCCCGGCGGCCGGGCTTGGTCCGGAGGGTGGCAACGACGATGGGCAAGGAACCTCCTTGGGATGGGACCGGTCCGTATTCACGGACGCGATCTTGATGGTCTCAAGAAGCCTATGCCAGGCACGGGCACCCCGGCCTTGCCCGGGTCCCCGTCAGGAAGCCCGGCCGCAATGCAACGGGCATGGTTGGAAGCTAGAGGTTGCACGGCAGCAGGACGTGGTGGCTGCACCGGGTGATCGCTCCGCGGTTGCGGTCAGTAGTCCTCGGGGGCGGGGGGCAGCGGTGCCGGCTCGGGTGTAGAGCTCGCGGATCGCGTCGACGAGGTCGAGGTGTTCCGCCAAGTCGACGTTGTCACTGTCGATGGCGTAGCCGACGAGGCTGAACATCTGGTGGATCAGGCGGGCGTACGTGACCGGGGTCATCGGGTTGGGCGGCGGGGCCGTCGAATCCCGGTTGGGATCCGCAGGCTTCCGCCTCGCCACTCCCGACGAGTTCGCCGCCCTCGTCGCCGACTACCTGACCTGACACCGCCTCGGCCCGCGAAGGCCGGCGCCGCGGACGCACTGCAGGTCGAAGAGGCGTCCGCTACGTCAGCGCTCGCCCGCAAAGGCTCGCAGCAGTACTGCGTGCGCCGGATCGTCACGTCATACACGGGCGATTCCTCGACGTGGCCGCGGGCGCGGGAGCAACGCCGCTGGAATCGCCTCGCTCGTCCCACCCCTGGAGACCGTCTTCGCCTTCCACCATGGCCCGTGACCGCGTCGATCTACCGACCTGGTCACTCGACTCCGGCGGATGCGAGGTGATGGCGGAAGAAGGTATCGATCTCGGATGAGTCGCCCGTGGCAGGAAGCTGAGAGGAAGTCTCCATGGTTTGGTGACGTCGTCGTGAGCCACAGCGTCTGGGCGGCGCTTCGGACTTCCCCTTGAGGTAACTGTCTGCGCAGCGGCGCGCCGAACCCAGTGGGTCCCAACGCCTCAGCCCTCCCGCGTTTGTCAGTGGCGTGAGATACCGTCAGTCAGCTGGGCGCCCGGCAGTGTGGCAGGGCGCCGACCGGAGGCGGATCTCGGCTCCAGTACGGCTGGCGGTTGCATGGCCCTGGACAAACGCCGAGTGCAGACCGCAGTGATCGGCCATGCCAGTGATCTTCCACTGGCCAAGCGCCGGCGAGAGAGTCGACGCGGTCAGCGGAGGCACTACACGACGACGACCAGTCCCACCATGTGATCACCGAAGGGCTTGCGATCCGCCGCTCCCTCCATCGTGTGCCCCTTGAGCGCGGCTCACCACCGCTGGAGCGGCTACGGGTGCGCACCGGTGCATGCTGCAACCACCATGGGCCCCGCCGCCTCCACAGTGGCGGTCGTCGTCGGCGCCGTGCTCCGCAGTTACCCAGCACGTTGAGCTGCCCGGAGCGGGCTTTCCTCCCGCGTGCCTTCCAGGTTGTCCAGGTAGCGCGCGAGGGTCTGCTGTGCGGCTGGGCTGCCGAGCTGCCGTCGGTAGGTGTCGTCGACCGGGGCGCCTCCACGTGCAGGCGGCCCCGCCCCGTGTTGTTCTACGCCTGACCGACCATGGCGGCGGGCCGGACGATGCGGTCGAAGTCCTCGGCGCTGATGTAACCGGAAGCCAGTGCGGCGGAACGCAGGGTGGTGTCCTCGTCGTCGGCCTTGTGGGCGATCGCGGAGGCCTTGTCGTAACCGATCACGGGAGAGAGGGCCGTGACCAGCATCAGGGACCGGTCGACGTAACGGTCGATCTGGTCGCGGTTGAGCTCGGCGCCCTCGATGCAGTACTTGCGCATCTTGGTGCAGGCGTCGGCGAGGATGGTCGCCGCGTGCAGGAAGTTGTTGATGATGACCGGGCGCATGGCGTTGAGTTCGAAGTTGCCCTGTGTACCGGCGAAGGCGATGGCCTCGTCCTCGGAAAGCACCTGGATGCAGACCATGACCATCGCCTCGCACTGGGTCGGGTTGACCTTGCCCGGCATGATCGAGGAACCGGGCTCGTTCGCCGGGAGGATGAGTTCGTCGAGGCCGCAGCGGGGGCCTGAGGCCAGCCAGCGGATGTCGTTGGCGATCTTCATCAGCGGCACGGCCAGCGCCCGCAGCCCGGCGGAGGCGCCGGCCATGGCGTCCAGACCGCCCTGGGCGGCGAACTTGTTCTGCGCGGTGGTGAACGGGTAACCGGTCGCGTCCGCGATGTCGGCTGCCACCTGCTCGCCGAATCCGGGCGGGGCGTTGAGCCCCGTGCCCACCGCGGTGCCGCCCATCGCAAGCTCGTACAGGCCCTCGGCGGCGCTGGTGACGCGGCCGATGGCTTGTTGCAATTGGTGGGCGTAGCCGGACCATTCCTGCCCCACGGTGAGAGGGACGGCGTCCTCCAGGTGCGTGCGGCCGATCTTCACAACGTCGTGCCACTGCCGTGCCTTCGTCTCGATGGCACGCTGCAGCGCCTGCACACTGGGCAGCAGGTGCTCGTGGATCTCCTTGACCGCGGCGATGTGCATGGCGGTGGGGAAGGTGTCGTTGGACGACTGTCCCATGTTGACGTGGTCGTTGGGGTGGACCGGGGACTTGCTGCCCAGTTCCCCGCCGGCCAGTTGGATTGCGCGGTTGCTGATCACCTCGTTGGTGTTCATGTTGGACTGCGTACCGGACCCGGTCTGCCACACGTACAGCGGGAAGTGGTCGTCCAGGTCGCCCGCGATGACTTCGTCGGCCACCCGCTGGATCAGGTCGGCCTGCCAGGCCGGGAGCCGCCCGGCGCGCCCGTTGACGGCGGCGGCGGCCTTCTTGACGTAGCCGTAGGCGTGGTAGACCGCCTTGGGCATCCGGTCGTCCCCGATGGAGAAGTGGATCAGGGACCGTTGTGTCTGGGCGCCCCAGTAGCGGTCCGCGGGGACATCGATGGCTCCCATGGAGTCGGTCTCCCGCCGGGTGCCGGTCGCGTGCAGGCCGATGGGGATGTCGAGGATCTCCGGGCCTTCGTCCCGCGCGGCCGACCCTGAGCGGCCGGCGCCGGAGTGTCGCCTGTTCATGCTGCTGCTCCGTCCGTGTAGACCGGCTGCCACATGGCCCGGCGGACAGCCTCTGCGATGTCGACCGGTTTGGAGGTGGCCACGCCGTCGTCGAGGGCCGCCGCGACCACCGCGGTCGCGGTGATCGCGGACGACTCCCGCAGGTCGTCTACGGGCGGCAGCAGGGAGGCGCCCGGCCCCGAGGGGTCGACCTGGTCGGCGACGGCCTGCGCGGCCGCGAGCAGCATGCCCGCGGTCACCTGGGACGCACCGGAGACGATCGTGCCCAGGCCCAGGCCGGGGTACAGCAGTGCGTTGTTGGCCTGCCCGATCTGGTAGGTCACGCCGTCGTATTCGACGGGCTCGACGGGGATGCCGGTCGCGACGAGCGCCTTCCCCCTGGACCAGGCGATGACGTCGGCGGGCATGGCCTCGATCCGGGAGGTGGGGTTGGAGATCGGGAAGATGATCGGCCGCTCGGTGCCCTCGGACATGGCCTCGACGACCTCACGCGTGAACGCGCCATGCGCGGTGGAGGTGCCCAGCAGTATGGTCGGCTCGACCCTGCGCACCGTTTCCAGCAGTGAGACCTGACCATCGCTCCGCTCCCAGTCCGCGATCTCGGCCGGATCACGCGCGTAGGTCTGCTGGAAGTCGCGCAGGTCGGTCATGTCCCGGATGAGCAGTCCCTGTTTGTCGACGAGCCACACCTGTGCGGCGGCGCGCTCCGCGTCCGCGCCGTCGCGGATCATCGTGTCGCGCAGTTGGTCGGCGATGCCCACGCCGGCGGTCCCGGCGCCGAAGACGACCAGTTTCTGGTCACGCATCCGCACACCGCTGACCTTGACAGCGGACAGGGCCGCGGCCAGTGTGATGGCTCCGGTGCCCTGCATGTCGTCGTTGAAGATCCGGTAGCGGCCGCCGTACTGCTCCAGGATCCGCCGTGCGTTGCTGGGACCGAAGTCCTCGAAGTGCAGGAGCGCGTCGGGGAACGCGGACGACGCCGTCTCCAGGTACTTCTCGATGAACGAGTCGTAGTCGGCGCCACGGACGCGGGGATGCCGGTTGCCCAGGTACAGCGGGTCCTCCTGGAGCGATGCCCGGTCCGTACCCACGTCCAGCGACACGGGAACGACACGGCTCGGGTCGATGCCCGCGGCCGCGGTGTAGACCGCGAGCTTCCCGACCGATATCTGGATCCCGTTCACACCCCAGTCCCCGATGCCCAGGATCTCCTCCGCGTCGGTGCACACGATCAGGTCGACGTCCTCGGGCCCGAGTTGAAGCGTGGCGAAGGCCTTCTCGATGTCGTCGGGCCGGTCGACGGACAGGAAGATGCCGCGCGGGCGTCGGTACTCGTGGGAGTACTTTTCGATCGCTTCGCCCACGGTGGGGTCGTAGACGATCGGCAGAAGTTCGGCGAGGTGTTCGGTGAGTACCTTGAAGTACAGGGTTTCATTGCGGTCGTGCAGCTGTTCCAGGTACACGTTCTTGGCGAGGTCGCTGCTCTGAGCCTGCATCTGCTGGTAGGCACGCTGAGCCTGCCGGTCGAGCGTGAGCACTGCGGAGGGCAGGCGCCCCGTGAGGCCGAGGGCCTCCCGTTCCTCAGGTGTGAAGGCCACGCCGCGGTTACGCAGTGGATCGACGAGGACGCCGGGGATGGCCGGGGTCCGCGCGTGGCTGTCGGTCATGACGATCTCCCTCTGTGCGAAAGCCGAGTCGGCTCTGCCCGGGGTGACTGCGCGGACACGCTCTATGCGGAGTGCAATCCTGATCGGAACCTGCGACGGTCGGACCGGCCCCGGGGCCCGGCGGAATATGGAGGTATGAGCCCGGCGTCCCCACGGGACGGTCACTCGCCGACGCGCGCGGCCCGGCGGGCCCGCCCCACACATCGGTGGGGACCTCATCGGTGCCAGAGTATGAACTCAGGCTAACGACTCGCCGACGGGGTGCGCGACTTCACGCTTCGGCGCGTCCCACGACCAGCACCGTCACATCGTCGTGGCCGCGGACGCGGCATCGAGTACCCGGTCCGCGGTCGCCTCGGCGTCCAGCCCGCCGCGCAAGGCCTGGGCGGCGGGCCGTCCGGCCCGGGCCCGTCGAGCGACGGGCCCGGGCCCTCGACGACAACGGCGGTGACCATCCGCCGGCGCGCTGTCGCGCTGCGGTCTCCGACCGGGCCGAGGGGAAAGACCGGCATGGCGAGGTCATGGCCGTACCGGGGACACAGTGACGTCCTGACGCGGGCGGCGGATGTATTCCTGCCGATGCGGAAGGTGCTGCGCCTTGCCGGTGCGGAGGGCCTCCGAGAGGGTGCTCAGCGCACCGACGTGCCGTGCGCGGCGTCGGCCCGCCGCAGCGGGACCCCGCCGTCGAAGCAGACGCGCAGTCGCCCTTCGCCGACCGACACCGGCAAGGCACCGGTACCGCCCAAGGCCGCGGCGAGCCGTGTCGGTACGGCCTGCCGCAGCTCCTGCTCGGTGGCTGCGGTGAGTGGACTCGTCGGACCACCCAGCCTCGACGCCACCGAGGCCGCCCAGGTCGCTTCCCGCGTTCAGGGGTGCGCCCACGCCGACTGCCCACTGGTCCGCCCGGCGTCATGGCCATCGCGGCGTCGAGGGACTCTGCGGGGCGGCAGTCGCGCGGATCGCGTCAGCTCGTCACGACGCCGTGCAGGAGCAGGTCGATGAGTCTGGTGGCCAGGTCGCGTCGTTCCTCGCTGGCGGCCATGAGACTGATTCCGCCGAGGGCCATCAGCACGTCCTGCGCCTCGACCCCCGGCCGTGCCACCGACTGCCCCTCCGCGGCGCCGAGCAGGTGGGCGATGGCGTCGGCGAGCAGTGACCGGGTGTGTACCTTCTCGCTCTCGTCGGTGAGGACCACGGCCAGCGCGTCGGCCATGCCCTGCTTGGCGGCCATGAAGTCGATGAAGCGCTCCATCCAGGTCCGCAGCGCGTCCACCGGTGGCTGTGTGGCGGTGAGGTGCTGTGCCGCCTCGCACAGGCGCTGTACTTCTTGCCGGTAGATCGCCTCGATCAGCAGTTCTTTGGAGGGGAACCGGCGGTAGAGGGTGCCGACGCCGACACCTGCCGCACGGGCGATGTCCTTGACCGAGGCGCCCGCTCCCTCACGGGCGAAGGCGTCCGCTGCCGCCTCCAGCAGTCGGTCCTCATTGCGTTGCGCGTCGGCGCGCAACGGCCTGCCGGGCCGCGCCGAGCCCCCCTCGATACCGGTCACCGCCGACTCCCTTCCTCGTCACACTTGCAACCGGAACCGGTTCCGCTTACTCTCGATGGCGTAACCGGAACCAGTTCCGGATATGAGGGTACGACACCCCCTGGCCGCGCGCCATCGGACGCGCACTCGCCTCCCGTTCCCGTCGCCTTCCTGGAGAACCCATGACCGACAACCTCCTCACGACCCCGTTCGGAGCGCAGACCACCGCCGCCGAGGTACTCGCAGGCATCGGCCTGAGCGGCCGGCGCGCCATCGTCACCGGGGGCGCTTCCGGCATCGGACGTGAAACCGCCCGGGTCCTGGCCGCCGCCGGCGCCGAGGTGACCATCGGCGTCCGCGACCTGGCCGCCGGCGTGCGGGTCGCGAAGGAGATCGCACCGGCAACGGGTCCGGGAACGGTCGACGCCGCGCCGCTCGACCTCGCCGATCAGAAATCGGTGCACGCCTTTGTGGCGGCGTGGCGGGGGCCCCTGCACATCCTGGTCCTCAACGCCGGCGTGATGGCCTCGCCGCTGGAGCGGACGAAAGAAGGCTGGGAAATGCAGTTCGCCACCAACCACCTCGGCCACTTCGCCCTCGCCACCGGCCTGCACAGCGCCCTGACAGCAGCCCACGGTGCACGCGTGGTCGCCGTCAGCTCGGTCGGCCACGTCAACGGCGGCGTGATCTTCGACGACATCAACTTCGAGCAGCGCCCCTACGACCCATGGGCTGCCTACAGCCAGTCCAAGACCGCCAATGTCCTGTTCGCCGTCGAGGCGGGCCGCCGCTGGGCGACCGACCTCATCGCCGTCAACGCCCTCAACCCGGGCCGCATCACCAGCACCCGGCTCGGCCGACACATCGGGGACATCTCCAACAGCCCGGCCTCGTTCGACCCCACCAGCACCGACGTGTCCTGGAAGAACATCGAGCAGGGTGCCGCGACCTCGGTGCTGCTCGCCGCCTCTCCCTTGGCCGAGGGTGTGACCGGCCGGTACTTCGAGGACTGCAACGAGGCCGGCCCGCACCGGCCTGGTGTGCGCCGGGGAGTCGCCGCCCACGCGGTGGACCCCCACAACGCGGCCCGTCTGTGGCAGGTCTCCCTCGACATGCTCACGACCGTCTCCACGGCCGCCTGACGGCACCGTCCAGCACCAGCAGCCGCGGGCCCGCAACGGGCGCCGGTCGGCCACCACCGCATCGCCGCCGCCACGCATTCCCCCCCGGTTTCGATCTCGATCCAGATCAAGGAGACAGTCATGGCCGCACGTCTGCAGAACACCGTTGCCCTGGTGACCGGCGCCAGCAGCGGCATCGGCGAGGCAACCGCCCTGAGCCTCGCCGCGGAGGGCGCCGCCGTCGCCCTGGTCGCCCGGCGCCGTGACCGGCTCAAGGAGCTGGCCGGGAAGATACGCGCCGAGGGCGGGGCGGCCCTCGTGGTGGATGCCGACATCACGGACCCGGAAGAGGCGACGGCCGCCGTGGAACGTGTGGTGGTCGAACTCGGCCGCCTGGACGTCCTCGTCAACAACGCTGGCGTGGGCATGGCCGGACCGGTCCTGAACGCGCCCGCCCAGGAATGGGAACGCATGGTGAGGGTGAACCTCCAGGCCCTGCTCCATGTCACCCACGCGGCGCTGCCCCACCTGCTGAGCGCGGCGGAGGACTCGCCCCGCCGGGTCGCGGACCTGGTCAACATCAGCTCCACCGCGGGACGCGTGGCACGGCCGGGCACGGCGGTCTACAGCATGACCAAGTTCGGTGTGAACGGGTTCACCGAAGCCCTGCGCCAGGAGGTCATGCGGCAGCGACTGCGCGTGAGCGTGATCGAACCCGGGACGGTGGACACCGAGTTCGTCACGCACTCGCGGGACGAGATCAGAGCGTCGTTGGGCCGGCAGCTGGCCGGGATGGAGATGCTGCGCCCCGAGGACGTCGCGGACACGGTCGCCTTCGTCGTCACGCGTGACCGCAGGGTGTCCGTCAACGAAGTCCTCGTCCGCGCTTCCGAGCAGACCTGGTAGGTCCCTCGCGGCGCCGCACCGGTCAGAACCCGTCGACCTCCACGACAGCCGCCGCGAACCCCTGCGGGTCCTCCTGCGGAACGTTGTGCCCTACGTCCAGGGTCCGGTGCGCGTACTTGCCCGCGAACTTCTTGCGATACGCGGACCCGTTCCCCGGAGGGGTGAACGGATCGTGCGCTCCGTCGATGGTGATCGTCGGCACCTTGATGACCGGCGCCGCGGCCAGACGCTTTTCCAGCTCGTCATACCGCGGCTGACCCTTCGCGAGCCCAAGGCGCCAGCGGTAGTTGTCGATCACGATACTGACGTAATCGGGGTTGCCGAATGCCGCTGCCGTCCGATCGAAGGTCGCCTCGTCGAAGTTCCAGGTCGGGGAGTTGAACTTCCAGACCAGTTTGGCCAGATCGCGCCGGTACTCCTGGAGGCCGAGTACGCCTCTTTCGGTAGAGAAGTAGTACTGATACCACCAGGCCCATTCGCTCTTCGGCGGCGTCGGCGTCTTGTTGGCCTCGACATTCACAACGAGGTAGCCGGTCACCGAGATCAGCGCTTTGCAGCGCTCCGGCCAGAGGGCCGCAATGATGTCGCCCGTCCGCGATCCCCAGTCGTACCCGGCGAGAACGGCCTTGTCGATCTTCAGGGCGTCCATCAGCGCGACGATGTCGACGGCGAACGCCGACTGTTGTGCGTTCCTGGGCGTTTTGCTCGACAGGAATCGCGTGGTGCCATGGCCGCGCAGATAGGGGACGATCACCCTGTACCCCTTGGCCGCGAGCAACGGCGTGACCGCCTCGTAGCTGTGAATGTCGTAGGGCCAGCCGTGCATGAGCAGGACCGCCTGCCCATTCGCCGGTCCGGCTTCGACGTACCCCACGTCGAGTTCCCCGGCGTGGATCTGCTTCACCGGGCCAAAGGACGTCCGTTTCGCAGGATCGACCCCGGGATGAGCCATATGTTCTCGCGATTCCGACTGTGCCTGCGCAGTGTCCCCCATGGCGAACTGGGCTGTCACAGCGGTTGCGGCTGCGGCTCCGAGGAATTGACGACGGCTATGCATGGGTCCGCGCATTTCCATCGGTGAATCTCCTTGTTCGAGGAGGGCGCGGGCAGGCCACGGAGGGCGTGACGCCGAGGGAGGGGCCGGCAGTCGGATGTGTCTGATCTCCGTGGTCGAGGACCTTCATGGCCGGGCTCTCACGCCGGTTCGCTCCTCTGCCATGGAACACTCGTACCGCTGACGGCGCAACGTGACGGGACATGTACACATTGCTCCGTCTGAGTGATCCCAGTGGCCACCCGGCATGCAGTCGACATAGTGGCTGTCTCACGTGGTGTGAAGTCTGTGCGGCATGATGCAGGTCGTGGGTGCTGATCTGTCGCAGCGTCTGGTTCCTGACGAACTCTGGGAGCTGCTCGCCCCGTTGCTGCCGTCGTTCACTGCTCGTCCGCCGGATGGTGGGACCGCTCCGTGTGATGAGCGGGCCGCGTTCACTGCCGTGGTGTACGTGCTGACCAGCGGTTGTGCCTGGCGGCATCTGCCGCCGACGTTCGGTACGTCTCCCGCGACGGTGCATCGCCGGTTCACTGCGTGAACCGAGGCGGGCCTGTGGCGCCGGCTTCACCGGGCGGTGCTGGACGAACTCGGCGCCAAGGACGAAGTCGACTTGACCTCGGCGATCATTGACGCCGCCTCGGCCCGGACGAAAAGGGGGGGCACCCTCACCGGGCCGAAGTCGATCGCCTGGTTGTTCGGCTACCGCCGCCTCACCGTCCGATACGAGCGAACCGGCTCACACTTCCTCGCCCTTCTCGGCCTCGCTGCCGCCCTGAACTGCTACAAGAAGCTCTCAAGACTGAAGTCGGGCAGCGGGAGGCCTTAGCGGTCTCCCGCTGCCCGAACGTAATCCGGCCAGGCTGGGGCGCGATTGATCAGGCCGGGGTCACCGGTGCCTGCAGTTCCGTCACCCAGTCGTCACGATTTTCCGGGCACTCCAGGTTGATCTCGCGGGGGTATCCGGTCGACTGGTAGTCGTTGGCGTCGATCCAGCGGGCCAGGGCCTGGGCGGTGGGGAGCACGGCGTCCATCGAACCGTGGTGCACGATGGTCGCTGCCTGGTCGAGGGACGGCAGGTCGAGGATCCGGAAGGTACCGTCCTGGAGAGGGACGGAGACCTGGACGGCGGCGTGGACGCTGATCCTGCCTCCGCCCTCCGGGGCGTCCTCGTAGTACGCGATGCCGGGGCCCGTGGGAGTGATACCCGCTGAGCCCAGGCACCGGAACAGCTCGTCGTAGAGCGGCCCGATGACCGGGCCGATGTCCTCGGGCTCGAAGCTCGCGGCCGTTGCGGTCAGCTGCGCCACCCGGACGGAAGGGACGCTCTTGATGACGACGTCGTTCGTGGGCATGTGCCCCTCATTCTCGATCGCTCGGAGCCTCGCCTCGACCTGGATCAGCCGTGCTCCTGCGGCAGCCATTGCGGTCTCCAGTTCGGCCCGCCGCAGCCGCAGCATGCCGCGCAGTTCCTTGAGGCCGACCTTCTCGTCCACGATGTCCTGGACCTGCTGGAGAGTGAATCCGAGGTCCTTGAGCGCGATGATCCGGTTGAGGCGGGCGAGCTGGGTAGCGGTGTAGTAGCGATAGCCGCTGGCGGGGTCGACGTGAGCCGGGCGCAGCAGTCCGGTCGCGTCGTAGTGACGCAGCATCCGGACCGAGACGCGGCCATGTCGGGCGAAGTCTCCGATGGTGAACATGATGTCTCCGAGCTGACCGCCTGACACGGTGTGAGAGTCAAGAAGCTACTTGACGGCCGGGGCAGCGAGAACTCGGGGCTCCATCGGCGCAGTTGCACGAGTGTGCCCACAAGCGAGCAGTTCGTGACGAGACATCGCCACGTGAGACATCCTCTTAGTTGATGATTTCGGCGCGGCCATCAAGACGGATTGCGGCCAGCCGGTCTCGCCACATCTGGAGAGCTTCGGGTGTCTGTCGCGTCCAGTCGGTGGCCTCCCCGACGATCCGGAGCGGTTCTCTGCTGCGATAGGAGCGAGTGGGATTTCCAGGGAACTTCTTGTCGGTGACGTTTGGATCGTTTTCGAACTCTCCGGTCGGTTCGACGACATACACCCGCGGGGCTCCGTCACCGGCGGCAAGTTCGGCGGCGAGTCCCGCGCCGTCGCGCAACGCGGTGAAGTAGATGTGGTTCATCACGATTTCGGGCCGGTAGTTGGAACGGAATCCGGCGGTGAGATGATCTCCGACCCGCAGCTCGGCCTTCGTGCCGTGAAAGAACGGTCCCTCGTCCAACGCCTGGTTCATCACCACAGGTTACGGCACCTGCTTGCCCGCCCCCAGCTGTCTGCCGAGTGAAGAGCCCCGGACGGGAGCGCTGGATCCACTCCGCCGTTGCCGAAGGCCCCGCTGTGTGCGAGCACCCGCCGCGTCACAGGGAGGCACGGCCGCGGGTACCGAGGGTCCGCCGTGGTGCCGACGGCGCCGGGCTCGTGCCGAGCACGCCACGGGCCCGTAGCGTCTCGCAGCGGGAACCAATTCGGTGATCTGCTCAGCCACGGTCGTGCCGCCCCTCTGCCTTCCAGAAGTAGATGCACCCGCCGACGCCGAAGAGCAGCGCCCAGCCGACCGCGTAGGGAAGCTGGCGGGCCTTGTGCCCGTCAGCATGCCGAAGATGAAGTAGCACACACCGCGGCGTTCAGCAGCGGGGTCGCCACCTGCCAGATCGATGCGCCCGCATCGGATGCACCGCGTCCTGGAGGACCTCGATGATGTCCCGGTACGAATCCGGCAGCACCCCCACGGCCGGCTCGGGCGTCCAGTGCGGCACCAGACGCACACCGACCGGCGATCCCGACGGCAACCGGTGCTCCTCCATCTCCGCCTCGCCCGCGTCCGCTACCGCCCCGGCAACCGAGACCGTCTCGTTGCCGGACAGGATCCCGGTCATCGTCTCCCGCGTGATCTGCAGCCGGGACAACCCGTCCTCCCGCTGACCGAGACGCCTGGTCAACTCCTCGATCTGACCCGCAGTTCGGCGATCTCCTCCTGTGAGGCAGTCTCCCGCCGATCGAGTTCCTCCAGCCACGACAGCATCGCCGCCTCCAAGACCACGTCCTGGGACACGGCGTTCCGCCGTCCGACCACGAGCGGCAACGGCGCACAGCATCACCAGCTCACTGCAGAAGAGCCGCACCCAAACCGGATGACCTCGTTGTGTGTCGGCCACGTCATCAACTGCGGCCAATGAGAGGGGGGACGGCGGGCACCTCGATCGCGTTCTCGATGTCAGCCTCCGTCAGCTTGAACGCCTCGGGGTAGGTGTCGCGGCGCGTGCGGCGGGCGGGTTCGATGGTGCGCCAGGTATAGAGGCAGCGCGCGCACTGCAGCACGTCCCACACACCGGGGACGGGGGACGCGGCGAGCTGGGTGATCGTGCCGAAAGCGCAACGGGGGCACTCAAGGTGCTCGTCGTTCACGGGAGTTGTCCTTTCAGGGGGGAGGGGAGGAGTGACAGGCGTCAGTGGCGGTCGGCGATGAGGTGCTGCAGGCGGATCGTCCATTCGGCGGTCTCGGGCAGGTCCTTGGCCGGGGTGGAGAAGTTGCCGCGGACGTCCGGGGCGACCGGCGTCGTCGCATCGATGATCATCTTGCTGGTGATGCCGACGGGCTGCGCGGCGGGCGCGAGTTCCAGGACGGACAGGTTGGGGATGACGACGACGTCGTCCTTCGGGTTGACCTTGGCGGACATGGCCCACATGACCTGCGGCAGGTTGAACGGGTCGACGTCCTCGTCGACGAGGATCACCTGGGCCACATAGCCGAGTCCGTGCGGCGTCGTCATGGCGCGCATGCCGACGGCCTTGGCGAAGCCGCCGTACCGCTTGGCCGTGGAGATGATGACCATCAGGCCGTGCGTGTACATGGCGTTGACGGCCTGCACCTCGGGGAACTCGACGCGCAGCTGCTTGAGCAGCGGCACGCACGTGTTGGGGCCGACGAGGTAGTCGCACTCGGTCCACGGCATGCCGAGGTAGAGGGACTCGAAGACCGGGTTCGTGCGGTACGAGACGCGGTCCACGCGGATGACGGGCATGCGGCGGCCGCCCGAGTAGTGGCCCGTGAACTCGCCGAAGGGGCCCTCGATCTGACGCTTGCGGGACTCGATGACGCCCTCGATGACGACCTCGCTCCCCCAGGGCACGTCGAAGCCGGTGAGCGGCGCGGTGGCGATCGGTGCGGGCGCGCCGCGCAGGGCGCCGGCCATTTCGTACTCGCTCTGGTCGTACGCCATCGGCATCCCGGCCACGATCGCCATCACCGGGTCGTTGCCGAGGGTGATGGCGATGGGCAGGTCCTCGCCCCTCTCCTCGGCCTTGCGGAGGTGCTGGGCGACGTCGTGCATCGGGACGGGCTGGAAGGCGAGCCGGTCCCGGCCGATGACCTGGATCCGGTAGGTGCCGACGTTCTGCTTCCCGAAGTCGTCCGGGTCCTCGGGGTCGCGGGAGACGACGGCGGCCTTGTCGAGATAGAAGCCACCGTCTCCGTCGTTGAGGCGGAACAGCGGCAGCACAGAGAACAGGTCGACGTCCTCACCCTCCCGGGTGTTCTCACGCCAGGGCGCGTCCTCGCGGCGCTCGGGCGCGACGGGGAAGGCGTCCCAACGGCGGGCGAACTCCTCGACCTGCTCCTTGACCGGGGTGTTCCGCGGCAGTCCGAGGGCGAGCGCGTGGTTGGCCCAGGAACCGTGGACGTTGAGGGCGATGCGGGCGTCGGTGAAGCCCTTGACGTTGTCGAAGTAGAGGGCGGGGGCGTTCTCGCCGATGCGGCCCGTCGCGTTGGCGGCGGCCGCGAGATCCGGCTCGGGCAGCACCTCGTCGGTGATGCGCAGCAGCTGCTCCTCCTTCTCCAACGTGTCCAGGAAACTGCGCAGATCGTCGTAGGCCATAGGGAACTCCTTTGTGGGTTAAGAAATTTCAGGCGGCGTCAGCCGACGATCGGGAGGCCGTGCGCGCCGCGCGCATCCCGGCCCAGCGCTTGGCGGCCGGCGCGGGCAGGTCGAACTGGTCGAGGATGCGGGCCGTGATGTGGTCGACGATGTCGTCGACGGTCCGCGGGTTGTTGTAGAAGGCGGGCATGGGCGGCACCACGTGCACCCCCATGCGGGCAAGTTCGAGCATGTTCCGGAGGTGGATCTCGCTCAGCGGTGTCTCGCGCGGGACGAGGACGAGCTTGCGGCGCTCCTTCAGGACGACGTCGGCGGCGCGGGCCACGAGCCCCTCGGCATAGCCGGTCCTGATCCCGGCGAGGGTCTTCATGGAGCACGGCACGATCACCATGCCGTCGGTGCGGAACGAACCGGAGGAGATGGTGGCGCCCTGGTCCTCGGGATGGTGCGTGACATCGGCGAGCGCGGACACGTCGGCCACGGACAGGCCCGTCTCCAGCTCGATGGTGGTGCGCGCCCACCGGGACAGCACCAGATGCGTCTCCACGTCCGGCAGCTCCCGCAAGTGCTCCAGGAGCCGGACACCCAACGGGGCTCCCGTCGCCCCGGTCATTCCCACGACCAACCGCACAAGACCACTCCTCACGCCTCGCTGACCTGTGCTTCCACGCTAGGAGGCGGTTCTGGGCGGGCGGCGGTACCCTCGGGACTCACGATGGGGAAAAACGGACAGTCTGAGGTCAAGGAGCTGGCCTACACCCCGACCGTGGGCGCCGCGGCCGGGGTCGAGGTGATGGAGCTCTCCGATCTGTACGAGCGCTCGCGCCGCCATGGCAACGACCCGTACGTGCCGCTGCGACCCGCCTTCCACCAGCTGATCGGCGCCCGCTCGCGGCCGCTGCGGATGTGGGTGGACTTCGTCGAGCACGAGCTGCGGCCCGGGTCGTGGCTGTGGATCCGGCCGGGGCAGGTGCAGCGGTTCGGCCCCGACCTGGTGGCGGCGGACGGGGTGGTGGTGCTGTTCCAGCCTGGCTTCCTGCCGTCGGCCACGGTGTCGGCGGCGCACATGGACCCGCCCTACGAGCAGCGTCCGACGACGCCGGACAGCGCGGCGGCGGAGGGCCTGCGGCGGGCGCTCGACCATCTCTCGTACGAGTACCGTGCGATGGCCTCGCTTCCCCTTCAGGCACACACCGAGGTGTTGCGCGCGCTGCTGTCCGTCCTCGTGGTGCGGTTCGCACAGGCGCGCGGCCCGGCGCCCCGGCCGACCTCCGCGTCAGAGACTTTCCGCCGTTTCCACTCGGCCGTGGAGCGGGACCATGCGGTGACCCGACGCGTGGAGGACTACGCAGCGGCGCTCGGCTACAGCCCGCGCACGCTGACCCGTGCGACGCTCGCCGCGACGGGACGTACGGCCAAGCAGTACATCGACGACCGGGTGCTGCTCGAGGCGAAGCGGCTGCTGTGGCACAGCGGACTCGCTGCCAAGGAGGTCGCGGACCGGCTCGGGTTCACCGACGCCAGCGACTTCACGAAGTTCTTCCGGCTGCGGACGGGCGTGACGCCGGGCGCTTTCCGCGAGAACCCATCGCCACGTCATCAGAACGGGCACCACACGCCCACCTGAACGCTCCTCGCTCCACCGTCATCGCCCAGGACTACCGCAGGACAGGTTGGCGCACGGCCTGCCCCCGGCCGGGGGCTTCAGCACCCGGCTCGGGATGCCGGGCCAGGGCTTGCCGCGTCGATCTTGACCGCCCAGCGGTCACACTCCGATGAAGCGCACCGTTCCGTCACGTCTGCAGACCATCGAGATCTTGAAAAGGTATTCATGGCGCCGCTGTGCGGCGGATTGCGGATGGGTGCGGCTCTTCTGTGGTGAGATCGTTGGTCAGGGCTGGAGTTCGCCGTTGTGCTCGTCGGGTGGGTGATAGCGGCGTTCGCGTTCTCTCTGGGTGTGGTAGGTCCAGTAGGCCGGGAAGTCGCCGTTGCTGATGACGGCGCGGAGGGTGAGGACGGCTTCGGCTCCGCAGACGCTCCATCGGCTGCCGGTGATGTCGAGGCGGTCCGTCAAGTGGCGGGCTGCTCCTTCGACGATGCCGCTGGCGATCGGCCAGCCGGCGTCGAGGGCCTGGCCGTAGTGGACGAAGGCGGCATTGTTCTCCAGGTTGCGGCAGGCTTTGTCCGCTGCGGCCCGCTGATCTGGGGACAGGCCCGTGCGGTCGGCCTCGGTGCGGATGGCTGCGACGGCTGATGGGGCGTCACCGGCCAGGATCCGGGTGGCTTCGGTGCCCAACCAGTCCTCGGCGTCGGGATCGGTGGCGGTGTGGAAACACCGCGCGGCCGCCCATACCTTCTCTTCGAGCACGTGCACGATGTCGAGGACGATATGGATCTCGATCCTGCGGCGGGCAGTCCAGGCCCGGATCAGCCCCAGCTGGTGGGTGGCGCCGTCGGCCAGGACCACCCAGCATCGGCGGAGCTGCGGGTCGCGGGCCTCGGCCTGGGATGTCAGCGCCGTCCTGTCCACAGTCACCGACGCCACCGGCGACGACCTCCTCAAACAGATCCTGCTCCAGCTCCCCGCGGGCTACGACCTCCTCTTCGGCCGCCCCCAGCCCGCACCGGCGCCTCCCTGGCCACCACCCGCTGGGACACCGGATCCGTCTTCTCCGCCGTCGCCGCCTACGCCGGACCCGACCTCATCACCCGCATCCTGCAACAGCTCCCCTCCGGCTACGCGCTGCTGTTCGGCCATGCCGAACTCACCCAAGCCGCATAGCCGGGCCGCGCCTTTCCGGCACCATCCTGACGCGGACAAGGCAGCCACGTGGTCCGACACCGACGCTGGAGGCACCGCTCATACGCGCTCCGAGGATCGCAAACAGGCACAGCTCTCGCCGCCCGAATCGACCGATACGCGGCAGCCCAACCCACCCCGGGTCAGGGCTCATGAGCACACAAGGCTCACGCGTCGGGGAGTCGCTAAGGCTCCGCGTCAGGACAGGGCGAGGACGCAGAACTCGTGGCCCTCCGGGTCGGCCAGGCACGTCCAAGGGACGTCGCCCTGGCCGAGGTCGAGGTCAGTGGCGCCGAGGGCCCGCAGCCGGGCCACCTCCGCTGCTTTGTCGTCACCGGGGTACGGCAGCAGGTCGAGATGGACGCGGTCCGGAACGGTCTTCACGTCGGGCGTGCGCAGGAATTCGAGATACGGGCCGACGCCCTTGGCGGAGCGCAACACCGCCTGATCGTCGCTCACCTCGTGCAGGGTCCAGTCCGTCGCCTCGTCCCAGAACCGGGCCATGGCCCGCGGATCCGCGCAGTCGACCACAACCGCGGCGATCGGCCCGGTGTCCCGGTAGATCTCCCGAGGCTCCAGCACACAGAACTCGTTGCCCTCGGGGTCGGCGAGAACCGTCCACGGCACCACACCCTGGCCCACGTCGGCGGGCGTCGCACCGAGAGACTTCAGACGCGCGACCAACTCCGCCTGATGGGCCGCAGAGGCGGTGGCGAGATCGAGGTGTACGCGGTTCTTTGCCGATGTCCTGGGTTCCGGGACGGGGACGACGTCGATGCCGACGAAGACGGGGTCCGGCCAGACGAGGCCGCCGGCGGGTCCGACGTAGGTGGTCACGCCGGGGCTGTAGGCACTCCAGCCGAGCGCCTCCGCCCAGAACCGGCCGACTGCCGAGTGATCAAGAGCCTTTATGTTCACCATGACGGGTCGCAGTGCCATGCCGGCGATCCTATGCGCCCGCTCTGCAACGACATCCTCACCGTCGTCAAACAGAGATCGACTCGCTCAGCAGCCGCAATGCTCAGCTCGCCGACTGGAGGGCTCAGCCCCGCCAAGTGAACTGCTCACTCGCCAGGTGAAGTGCTGAGTCACCGCTGCGCTTCCTGGTCCTCATCCTCCTGGGGTCTACAGGTCGAAGTCCAGCGCCTCGATGTCGGTGAATTCCGGGTTCTGGCACAGATCTTGGGGAGCGGCCGCGGAGCCTCACTGAAGCAGGATCATCTTGCGGAGCACTTCGAATCCGGCACGCCCATAGAGCTGCCTCTTGATCTTCTTGATGCGGTTCACGGCGCCCTCGATGCCGCCGGAGCTCCATGTGAGGGTGAGTCCGGCGGTGACGGCGTCGATGTCTCGAAGCAAGTGGAGTGCGGAGCCGGTGAGGCCGGGGAGTTGGCTGGCGTCAACAGCGTCGATCCAGGTGGGGGAGCATGGCGCCGCGGCGGTCGGTGAGGATCTCGCCGAATTCACGGATGTGTCCGGCGGCGGTGTCCAGTTCGGGGCAGCGGGCCAGAACCTCCTTGAGGCCGGCACGATCCTCTTCGCCCAGGGCCATGGGACGGCGGGTGAGCCAGCCCGTCACCTGCCGCACTGTCGGTGGTGGCGGCGGTGCCTGAGTCGGAGAGGCACGCAGGCCGGCCATGTGGGCACGGACCATCTGATAGGTGACGGGGGCGTTCTCGGCCAGCAGTACACGGTGCAGCTGGATGACGCTCGTGCAGCCTTCGGCTAACCGCCGTTCCCACGCAAGTCTCCACGGCCCGGCCGAGTCCCCGCCACAGATGGAACCGGTCGGCGGCCTGGAGAGCGTCAGGGGCACCGCGCCGGACCCCTTCCGCGTAGGCGCCTGCCCGGTCCCGGCAGACGATCTCCACGCCGGGATGCGCGGTGAGCCAGGCCGCGAGCGGTCCCGCTTCACGTCCGAGCAGGACGTCGATCGGGTGGTGGCGTTCGCCGTCCGTGATCACAGTGGCGTACGACTGTCCGCGCCGGGTGGCGAAATCGTCCACACCCAGCACGGGCGGCGTGCTGGACAGCGATCCGGAAACGCCATGACCCGGCGCAGCAAGGTCATCCTCCCAGCGTCGAAACTGAGTTGGACAGCCAGCCGGGAGCCGGCTCGTCCGGCCAGTGCCGGCCCGATGCGTTCCAGGGCGCGCTTGAGACGGCTGGTGGAGCGTGCGCACGGGGTCGTGAACTGCGCGAACGGCTCGGCGAACGTCCGGCGCGGGCAGTCCGCCGAGCCACGGACGAACCGCCGGACAGTCAAAAGGATCACGACCCGGAACTCACCGATCGGGAGATCTCTGAGTCTGCGCAGGCAGGAGTCGTGCACCCGGTTCGAGAAGCCATTGCAGTCCGGGCAGCGGGCCGCAGCCGCCCGGCCTCTTGCCACCACATCGACCGTGCCGAAAACGGCCGTCACCGCCTCGACGGTCAGATCGTCGATCCCGTCGAACACCAGCCAACGGCCGGCTACGGCTGGTTCAGGACGATCGAGTTGATCGGCGTCAGGTTGAAGACTCCGAACTCGTTCAGCCCGACAGTGACCACGCAGTCCACGCCGTTGTAGCCGTTGCACAACTGGGCGGTGGCGTTTGCGCTGCCGTACTGGTTGTTGAGCACGTAGTGGTTGCCGAACTGGTTGCTCAGATTGTGGGCGCCATAGCTGTAGAAGATGTGCGCCGGCGAGCTCGTGTGGATGTCTGCCCCTTCGGGGTAGATGCACACCGCCCCGCCCGGACAGCCGTAGACGGTCCTGTCGCTCGCGTGTGCGGAGCCGGTGCCGGCTGTCGCTATCGCGGCCGTGGCGAGCGCGAGCGCGGCGGCGCCGCGCGTGATCCTGCGCATAGTGGTGTCCCTCCGTTCGCGGCCGACCCTTGCCGGCCGTCACCACCGGTACTCGGCGAATGCCGGGCCGGTCCTCCTTCAACCGCGCGTCGGCCTCAGCCGCGTGCGGCTACCACGCCTGGTAGGACAAGCCATTGCACGGGAAAGTGCGCAGGTGCGCCTCAGGACTGTCGTCCAGACACCAACCCGTGGCCTGGTTCTTGAGCCTTAGTCCATTGTCGTAGGTGTGGTACCAGCTCTCCGCCTGCGAGGTGTCGCATCCGGCGTGGCCGACCCGTCCGCCCCCGAAGTGACGCAGGCACAGGCCGGTGGCTTGGCCCATCAGGCGCTCAGTGCCGTCGTTGAATTCGTGGTGGTAGATCTTCTGGTAGCCAGCCTCCCACGAGTCGTAATTGCACGGGAAAGCGCGCCAGTTGTACGAGTTGCTGTCGTCCAGGCACAGACCTGTATAGCCATTCACGTACTGGGTGTAGCTGTCGGCCTGCGCGGTTCCGGCTCCGATGGCAAGGGTCAGGCCCGTAGCCACCATGAGCGTTGCGGCGGTGCTGGTGATGCGGCTGAGTTTGCGCATGTCGCGCTGCCTCATTTCCTTAAGGTCGGCACGTAGCCCTGTTCGGACCCGGTGGGCGCTCGCCAGGCACAGTCATCGCTGGTGAGTCGGCGAACGGGTCTGGGCGGGGTGGCCGGTGTGGTGGCCGGTGAGGGCGGGTTTGTGGTGGGTCGCGGGCCAGTTGTGCGGTTGGGTGAGGTCCTCGACAGTGGTTGTCCCGGTGGTCACCCGAGGGCGTTCCAGAACGTGCAATGGTGGCGGGTCTGGGTGGTGCGTGTGGGGACGATGTGGTCGGGTGCCAGGGACAGTGTCGTCTGGCGGGACCAGCGCGGTGAGAACGGGCCGTTGGGGTCGGCGGTTCGGGCGAAGCGGGTCCAGTAGTCGATCATGGTGTTGGCCAGGCGGTGCTGCGCCGCGGTCAGGCTGCGGGGGCGGCCGCCGAGGTCGAACAGGTACGGCAGTTCGCTCGCGTGTGGTGCGCCGAGCGGGAACGGTGGCGTGCCGGGAGTGAGCGGCGGGGCATGCTGGTCGGCGAACTCGTAGCGCCAGACGGGCACCTGGGTGGCGAGGAGGGAGTCCGTGCGCGCGGTGGGACAGGCGAAGTCGGAGTCGCCGATGACCGCGCCGAAGACCGGGCCGCCGTCGGTGGGGTGCACCGGGTATACGCGGACGATCGCCTTCGCTTCCCCCGCGGCGGGGAAGAAGGTGGCTGCGACATCGGGCCAGGTGTCCGGGGTGACGGGGTGGCCGGCCCGGATGATCCCGGCGGCCCAGCTGTTGCCCTCGTCGTGGTTGTTGCCGAGGAGTACGGGCACGTGGTGAAAGCGACCGGCGGCGATGGCCGCCGCGGGGTCACGGGGCAGCAGAGACGTGGCGTATGCGGGCTGCTGGTCGGTGGTCTGGGCTTTGAGCAGGCGGGCGACGGGCACGCGCCGCAGGCAGTGCATGACGTCGTGGGCAGTGTTGCAGCCGACCTTCGCCGTGAGGTCCGCGCCCGCGGTACGCGCCGTGGACAGCGGGACGGAGGACGGGGCGAAGGGTCGGCCGACGCGGCCGGTGCACGGGCCGCTCTCGATGATCGCCCGGTCGAAGAGGCCCGCGGCGGCGGGTGAGGCGAGTTGGGCGCAGACGCTGTAGCCGCCGGCCGACTCGCCGGCCAGTGTGACGTTGTGCGCGTCGCCTCCGAAGGCGCCGATCTCGGCGCGGACCCAGCGCAGCGCCGCCTGCTGGTCGGCCAGGCCGAAGGTGCCGGAGCCGGGCAGTGCGCTGTGGGCGAGGAAACCGAGTGCTCCGAGGCGGTAGTTGACGGTGACGACCACGACACCGCCACGGGTGGCCATGCGGTGGGCGTCGTAGGAGGCGCCCGCTCCGGTGGTGAAGCCGCCGCCGTGCAGCCACACGATCACCGGACGGGGGTGTGCCGGTCGCGCGCCGTCGGGCGTGGTGACGTTCAGGCGGAGGCAGTCCTCGTCCGTGCTGCCGCCGGGCACCTCACCGGCCGGCTGCGGGCAGGCGTTCGAGGGACGGGTCGCGTCCCGGACCCCGTACCAGGGGGCGGCATGGTGGGGCGGTGCCCAGCGGAGCCTGCCGATCGTGGGTGCGGCGTAGGGGATGCCCTCGAAGGTGCGGTAGCCGTCGTGAGCGGCGCCCCGCACGAGGCCGTCGTGGGTGCGGACCGTCGTGGCGGCGGCATCGGGCCGGCCGGACTGCGTCGGCGGTTGTGCGGACCAGGCCGTCGCGAGGACGGCGGTCAGGCCACAGCATAGGGCGGTCAGGACGCGGCGCATGGTCATCGTCTCCCCGTTTCGTTCGGTCAGCTGCCGCCCATGCCGCCCTGGGCGGCGATCATGGTCGTCGGCAGGTCGCGTACCGCTTTCTCCAGGCCGGGCGCCAGGGCGGCGAGAGCTGTCGTGCAGGCATCGATTCGGGCCCGGTAGGTCTTGCGGTCCTGCCGGGAGACGACCGAGTGGACGCCGGCCGCCGCGGCCAGCGCCAGCAGCGCGGTGTCGGCGGCGGGGAGGCTCTGCACGGGCTCGTCCCCGCGCAGCGCCACGGACATGCGGGCGTGCAGGGCGGCGGGCACGGCGCGGTCGGTCAGGGTCAGCCGCCGGGTGCCGAAGGGGGTGCGGGGTTCCTTCACGGTGAGGACTCCGGCCGCCGTGAGGTGGTCCTCCACCTCCGTCAGGGTCCGCTTGCGGTGGGTGCGCGCGAGGTGCTTCCAGCCGTGGCCGCCGGCCGCGTCGTGCAGCACGCCGTCCAGGGCGGGGGCGCCGGTCGGTCGGGTGCCGAAGACGGTGACCGTGCCGTCGTCCTCCCGCAGCCGGCCGCGCAGGGCGAGGTCGACGAGGGCGGCGGCCCGGAGCAGCAACTGGGTCCGGGGGCGGTCGTAGGAGCCTTCGGCCGCGTCGTCGTAGGCGAGCAGATACATGAGGCAAGGCAGGTCGTCGATCACACGTCGACGCTACGGCCGGCCGCCCCGCCCGTGGATCGTCCGTGGGAGCGGTCCGGCACTGGGAACACAGGAGGATCGTGGCCCTGTCTCCTCCTTGAGGAGGAGGCAGGTGTCAGGGGCGGCGCGGCTGCACGAGGCCGTGGTCGTAGGCGGCGACGACGGCCTGGACGCGGTCGCGCAGGCCCAGTTTGCGCAGCACCGCGGTGACGTGGTTCTTGACCGTGGCCTCCGACAAGTGCAGCCGTTCGGCGATCTCGGCGTTGGACAGGGCCTGGCCGATCAGGGTGAGCACCTCCCGTTCGCGACCGGAGAGGTCCTGCAGGGAGGGCGGCGGTGCCGGGTCGGGCATGGTGCGCAGGAACCGGTCGAGGACGCGGCTGAGCACGGCGGGCGCCAGCAGCGCGTCGCCGCGCGCGGTGAGGCGGATCGCGTCGACGAGCTCGGTGGGTCGGATGTCCTTGAGCAGGAAGCCGCTCGCTCCGGCCCGCAGAGCGGCGACGACGTGCGCGTCCACGTCCCACGTGGTCAGCACGAGCACCTTGGCCGGGCTGCCGTACAGCGCGATCTGCCGGGTCGCCTCGATGCCGTCCACGACCGGCATGCGTACGTCCATCAGCACCACGTCGGGTACCAGCTCCCGGGTCAGCCGTACCGCCTCCTGGCCGTCGGACGCCTCACCGACCACCTCAAGGTCGTCCCGGGCATCGATGATCATGCGGAACCCGGTGCGGACCAACGCCTGGTCGTCGGCCACCACCACGCGCAGCGTCATGACCCGTCCCGCACGGGCAACTGCGCCGTCACCTCGAAGCCTCCTTCGGGCAACGGCCCGGCACGCAGGCTGCCGCCCACGAGCCGGGCACGCTCCTTCATCCCCACCAGCCCGCGACCCGCTCCCACCGTGGCCGGACCGCCTTGCCGGGTACGGCCGTTGTCGACCACAGTGACCTTCACGCACTCCCCTTCGGCCTTCACTCGCACGCTCACTTCGTCGGCACCGGCCGCATGGCGCACGGTGTTGGTGAGGGCCTCCTGGACGATCCGGTATGCCGCCAGGTCCACCGTGGCCGGCAGGGTGTCGGTTGCGCCCTCGCAGTGCACGTGCACGGTGATCCCGGTCGTACGCACGCTGTCGGCCAGCTCCTGCAGACGCGCGAGCGAGGGCTGCTGCCCCAACTCATCCCCAGCCGCGCCCGCCCCCTCGTCGGAATGGAAGGCCCGCAGCAGCAAGCGCAGTTCGCCCAGTGCCGAGCGGGCACCCGTTTCGATGGCCCGCAGCGCCTCACGCGCCTGTTCGGGCCGCTGGACGAACACGTCGTCGGCGGCGCCCGCCTGAATGACCATAACGGAGAGGGTGTGCGCCACGACGTCGTGCACCTCGCGCGCGATCCGCGCCCGCTCCTCGACCACAGCCCGGCGCGCCTCCGCCCGCATCCGGTCCTGCTGTGCCCTGCGCCACTGCCCCGCTGTCCACGCCAGAACCACCGCCAGCAGATAGACCGACGGCCCCGCGGCGCCGGCCGCCCCCAGCGCCAACGGCGCCGGCAGGCACATCACCGCCAGCGCCCACACCGACACCCGCCGCGGCCTGGTGGCCGACAGCACGCACAACGTGACCTGCGCGGCAAGCAGCGCCCCCGACAAGGACACCGCGGGCAGCAGAGCCCACACCGCAAGCCCCGTCAGCGCGTTGACGGCCAGTACGGCCATGGGCGCGCGTGTCTGCCACCGCAGGGCACATACCTGCGCGAGGACCAGGATCACGGTCACCGGCAGGCGCCGGCCGTGCTCCGCACCGGCGACGAGCACCGAGGTGCCCAGCACGCCGAGCACCAGACCTCCCGATCCCCACCACAACGCCCGGGCCGCCCGGGGCGACAGCCCGCCCCGGGCTTCTGCGGCGAGCGCGTGGTTCGGCTGCATGCTGATCGGCTCCACGCCCCGAGCCTATCCAGCAGCGCCGGCCGGGCCGTTTCAGCGAGGGGGCGCGCCGTGGCCTACGTGCTGTGCCGCTGGAGAAGAACCCCGTCGTTGCCCGAGCGGGAGCACGGCCGAGTGCTCCGAGGTGCGTGTCCAGGCAGACAGCCACCGCGACGGGGCACCGGCGGCCCAGGGCGTGTTCAAGTTCATGTCAGGTGCGGCATGTCGGCTCGCGGGGGAGTTTCCGGGTCAGGTTCGGCTGCTGGACCTGGTGCAGTGCACGGCTGTGCTGAACAGTGCAGGGTGGGCCGGTAGATGAGCTCTTGGGTGCGGCCGTCGAACATCCGGCTCTCGATCAGCTCAAGGTCGAAGTCGGCCGCGCCCTCGAAGATCAGGTCGGTCCCGGTCTGACCGCTGATCACAGGGAAGATCGTCACCTGAACGCGGTCGACGAGCCCTGCGGCCATCAGCGCCCGGTTCAACGACAGGCTGCCGTGCGAGCGCAACGGCACCTCGGACTCCTCCTTGAGCCGGGCGACGACGTCGACGGCGTCGCCAGCCACGACGGTCACGTCCGGCCCTGCGAAGGGTCCTGTGAGCGTCGTCGACACCACCGTTGTCGGCATGCTTCGCATCCGGGAGTTCACCGGATCGAGGTCGGCCTCTGGGATCGGGCCCAGCAGCTCCACGAACTGCCGAAAGGTGTTGGCCCCGAGAACCATCCGCTGCTCTTTGCTGATCACGGCAAGGCGGTTGTCAAGGAACTCAGGGCCCTGTTTTCCCCAGTAGCCGCCCCAGTCGCCGTCGGGGCCGTAGGAGCCGTAGCCGTCGAGGGTGGAAAAGACGTCCCAGGTGTAGACAGCCGTCATAGTGCTCTCCTCAAGTGCGGTTGATGGCGTGTCGTGGATACGGACCGAGTAATCGTCAAGACCTGTGGATGGGACGGCAATGCTGCCCCGCGTTGTGCCGCGGCCGCGCCGAGGGAGGCTTCGTCACTCCGGTCACCGTGCCCCCCTCAGGAGAAGTCTGCTGCGGTGATGCCGTCGGGATGTCCGGACGGCCACTCCACCAACTCGATCCGGTAACCATCCGGGTCCGTGAGCCACGACGTCTTCGGGCCGTGAGGACCGCCCGGATACTGGACATGCTCCGGCTCCAGGCCGGCTTCGGTCAGCGTCTCCAGGGTGGTGGCCAGCGTTTCCACCTGGATCGCGAGGTGGTCGAAACCGCTGCCCACGTCGACCGGTCCGTCGCCGGGGCGATGGACCAGTTCGAGCGAGGCCACCGGTTCGTCGGGGAACTTGAGGATCACGAGGCGGGCCCCGTCGCCGCCCTCGATCCTGCCCAGTTCGACGTAGCCCAAGGCGGTGTAGAAACCGAGCGAGCGGTCCAGGTCGGTGACGCGGTAGGAGACGAAGAGCGTCTTCACGCGACCTCCTCGGGTCGATACACCCGGTAGCGGAGATGCGTAACGTCTCGATCCTCAAGCCGTCGGACGAGGTCGAGTTCGATGTGATCGGTACCCAGGTGGTCGAACAGCCGTCGACCGTCCCCGAGGAGGACCGGCACCAGGTGGATCTCCATCTCGTCCACCTGCCCGGCGCGGAGGAGTGCTTGGGCCGCCCCCGCCCCATGGACCATAGCCGGCCGGTCCCCTGCGGCTGAGCGAGCCTGACGGGCGCAGTCCTCGACATCGGTGACGAAAAGCGCGTGGTCGGGTGGCACGTTCCCGTCATCCACCTGGTGGGTGAGGACGAAGATCGGCACGCCGTCGTGGTGATCGCCCTGCCAGCGCCCGGCGAGTTCGAAGGTCCGACGGCCAGAGATCACCGCGCCGGTCGCCCGCGCCTCGCGGTAGACCCGGCCGCTCGGACCGTCGGACTCCCGGTCGTCGAGCCAGTTGAAGAGCCGTCCCCCGTCGCGTCCGAGCTCCTGCCCCGGCCGATCGTCCGGGCCGGCGATATAGCCGTCGAGCGACATCGACATGTACAGCCGAATCGGATTGTTCATCCTGGCCTCCCTCTCTCCTCCATGACACCGGGACCCGGCGTTTCCTGATCCGCCGACGGGGCGGGCTATCACGAGGAAGACTTCAGGCAACCGGCAAACTCATCGGCCCGACGCGCCCGGCCTGATGCCCGGCTGAGGGGCAGGAGTCATGCCCCGTGGATCAATTGCGGTCGTTCAGGCCGCGTGGCCCTCGGAGCGTTCGACGGGGTGGCCGCGCTCGAAGCGGACTCCGGCATGAACCAGGGCGGCGAGGTGGGGTGCGTTCACCGCCCGCTACCGCTGCTGGGCTGACTCGGCGAGAGCCGGTGGCCTCGCAGTGGCCGCCTCAGCCGCCGTTCCCCTGTCGGTGTCCACGCCTGCGTTGGCAGCCGGTCTCATCCCCATCCGGCTGGCAGGGCCGACCGGTCCCCTGCCGGTGGGCGCGGTAGAACTGCATCTGGTGGACCCGTCTCGGTCCGACCCTTGGTCGGGGCGGACGCGCGAGGTGATGGTGACCGTGACCTGTCCGGCCGCCGACGTGCGTGACCGCGCGCTGTTGCCATGGCTGCCGACGGGCGCCGAGCGGGCCCTGAAGGCCCGCTTCGGAGGCGCGGTGGACGATTACGCGCTCCCGCAGACCCACAGCGCGGACCGCGCGCCGGTCCGGCAGGGCCGCCGGCCGGTGTTGCTCCACTCGCCGGGCTGTCAGTCGGATCGCACGTTCAACACGCTGCTCGTCGAGGAACTGGCGTCCCTGGGGCTACGTCGTGGTCGCGGTCGACCATCCCTATGACTCGGGCGAGGTGGAGTTCCCTGACGGCCGAATGGTGCTCACCCGCTCCGCCCCGAGCGCGGACGCCGTCGCGGTGCGCGTCGCCGGCCTGCGCTGTGTGCTGGACCAAGTGGCCGTCCTGGACAGGGGCGGCACAACCCCGACGCCGAACGGCGGCCGCTCCCGCGCGGCCTGCGCGGGCTCTTGGCTCTCGGCCGGTTCGGTGTCTTCGGCCACTCCCCCGGCGGTGCCTCCGCGGCGGCCTTGATGGACCTGGACCGGCGGGTGCCGGCCGGCGTCGATGACAGACGACGGAGAGGCGTGGTGTGATGGCGCCGTGAGTCGCACCGTGGAATCGACCAATCGCCGCATGCTGCGGGCACGGGACGTGATGGACCGCCTCTACGCGCAGCAACTGGACGTACCGGCCCTGGCCCGGATCGCCCATGTGTCCGAGGCGCACTTCACGCGCACCTTCCGGGCCACGTTCGGCGAGACGCCCCACCGCTACCTGCAGCGTCGCAGGGTGGAGCGTGCGATGTCCCTGCTGCGGGAGACCGACCGCAGCGTGACGGACATCTGCTTCGCGGTCGGCTTCACCAGCCCGGGAACCTTCAGCCGCACCTTCCGCACCGTCGTCGGCCTGTCACCGCGGGCGTACCGCAGACAAGTGGCGGCCACGGACGTACCGACGTGCTTCACGATGGCGTGGCTGCGGCCGCGCGCCTGACCGTCCGCGTTACGGGCACCGTCCGTCGACTGAGCAGTTTTGGATAAGTTTTCGTCCGGCTCGCCCACTAGCGTGATGCACATGTTCAACGCCATCACACACTCGCAGATCTACGTCCTCGACCAGAACGAGGCCCTCGACTTCTATGTCGGCAAGCTCGGCCTGGAGGTCAACGCCGACGTCGACCTGGGCTTCATGCGCTGGCTGACGGTCAGCATCCCCGCTCACCCCGACCGCCAGATCCTGCTGGAGCGACCGGGCCCTCCGGCGCTGTCCGAGGAGACGGCGCAGCAGGTCCGCGAGCTGATCACCAAGGGCGCAATGGGCGGCTCGCTCATCTTCAGCACCGACGACTGCCGCAAGACGTACGAGACGCTGCGCGACCGGGGCGTGGAGTTCACCGAGGAACCCACCGAGCGTCCGTACGGAATCGACTGCGCCCTGCGCGACCCCTTCGGCAACAGCATCCGCTTCACGCAGCCGAAAGCCTGAGGGCCGTCCCCGCCAGGGCCGACGTCACCAGCACCTGGATACGTAGTCCCCCGGCTGGGACCTGCTCCGGGTCGCCCCCCGGCACGGCCGGTGCGCAGGGCCGTGGGCGACTCTGTCGCCGGGCCGGGCGAGGAACGCGAAGACGAAGAACCCCTCGATGAGGACGGGAAGATCTGGTCCGGGGCGGTGTGGAGTCCGGCGACCCGGGGGGCTACGTCGGAAGCGCCCCGTCGCCCCGCAACGTCGCCCAGGCCCTGCGGGAGCAGCCGCCGCCGGCACCCGTCGACGCCCAGGTCGCACCGTCGTTGAGCAGCGCAATCCCCATGTGGCGGGCCCCGGGGACGTCACACCACATTCCCCGGCGCCCGTGGTACGTGCGCGGCCAGGTTCCGTACCGGACGCAGCCGGCACGCAATCCCTCAGACATCCTGGTGTCCCAGGCACCGGCTCTGGTGGCGCCGGTGGTCAGTGCGCCACACAGGACGCTGCGGCCGCCTTTGACCACTACGCCCAGTCGGTCCCGGTCTCCCGTTACCCAATGCCGGTTGACCTGGTTCGACAGGTTGTAAGTGCCATAGCGGTAGCACGAATTGGTGATGCCGGGCGCGCCGATATTGTCGTGGACGCCTTCGGCCCAGATGCACACGTCAGCACCATAGTGCCTGTCGCAGGGCACGTGAGGGCTCCGTATCCAGGCGGTTACGCGGTGGGCCGGGTGTGGCGGGTCTACGGCACGAGGTACGGGTGAACGCGGATGGGTGTTCAGCGCGTAAGGACAGCGCAGAGCCCGTGGGGCGGCAGGGACACCGCCCCACGGGTGGTGCGGCTCTACCGGATGTGGCCGGGCTCATCGGCTGGCGCAGGTCCAGGTAGCAACGCAGCCGTACGCCGGGCTCGCCCTCGTCGTGGGTAGTGTGCTGTGCGGAAGATGTCGCCGCCGATCGGCGAGCAGCTGCTGGAACGCGAGCGGTTACGTCGTTGGCGGCCGCGACTCCGATGGACTACGAAGTGATCAGCAAGCGGGCTGATCGTCCAAGCTGATCGCCTGCGGCGAGTCATATCGCGTTGATCGCCGCGGGCGCTCGCTCCAATCGGGCCAATGCTCTCAGCAACGCGGCTTGGCCATGCCGCCGGGCAGCGAGACGAGCCAACAGCACAAGCACCAGATCGAAAGCTTCCTCCGGGAGCTCTTGGACGGCCAGCCCCACGCTGACAGCGAGATCGTCCATATGCACGGCGAGCTCCAACATCCGGGTGACCAGAAAATCATCGAGACGCAATGCCCATCCCGTCTGCGGCATGAACACGGGCTGGTCGCCTGCACACTCCGCGAGCTTGGTCCGCTGCTCTACGAACGAGGTACGGGCAAGCTCTGCCAACCACAACGACCCCTGGGACGCGATTCCCTCCCCCTTCGCCCGGATGCCGGCGTTGACCTCCCCGTCGAGAGGCGTATCGATCCAGGCAGCTCGGGCGTAATGTTCCAGCAGGGGGATCGGCACCTCTTGGGCAGGGGCCTCCTGCAGGGCCGAGTTGGCGCCGACTTGCAGGGCAGAACTGACACTTAAGATCTGATAGGCGAGATGTCCGGCCAAGCCGCCGACCGTCATCTTGGCCAACGCACTGGGCTGCTCCCACGCCGTGGCAACCTCCGGCGCCTCCAACAGTGCTACCCCCTGCCCCGCGGCGCCCAGGTAGGCCTCTACAACGCTCATCCAGTCCTCCGTGATCGAAATCCCCGACATTTTTAGTTCAGTCAACAGGAAGTCGACGACGACCGGGCCCGGCTCGCTCACATGCATGTCGTGGATCGGGTCCATGCACGGCACTACGACCCGGCGTCCAGGGGAAGTTCGGCCCGTATGGTGTCTTCGCCCGGCCGAGGAGAGGGCGATCAGGGGATGTCGCCATCCCGGTCCCAGCAGGCCGGGTTGCCCGGGCGCGGGTCGTACAGCGCCCGGCCGCCGGGACCGAACTGCCCAAGCTCGGTCCGTGGAAGACGTAGGTGTCGATCTCGCCCGGCGTCCAACCGGTGATGTCGAGCAGCACCTGCTCGATGAGCCGGAGCGGTCGAGCGGACGCTGGAGCTGGTAGGCGGAGACGCCCCAGTAGTCAAGGCTGTCGCGGCTGTTACCGGCTGAACCCCCTACCCCGGTCCCGTGAGCAGTCAGCTCGGCCAAGCGGCCAGGCATCTTGCGAGAATCGGCCCGTCGAGGGTTCCCGGGTAACCGTAGGCGCCGTTGGCCCGATTTCCCCAGGTGCGTTCCGGCGGTTTCCTGTAATCTGCCAGCACCTGCGAACGCTGGCCCATACTGGCGCCGTGACTGTGACCCGCCGCCTCATCTCGCCTCGCCGCTGGACCCCGCCCCCGGCCCCTGACGACGCAGGGCGCAGCCCTGTCACGGGCCGCTTCTCCATCGCCCGCCGACTCGCGAGCGGCGGCCACGGTCCCGAAGACGTGATCTTCGACCGGCAGGGCCGCGTACTCGCCGGTCTCGGCGACGGCAGCGTCATTCGCCTCAACCTCGCCAGCGGCGCACGCACCGTGCTGGGCAACACCGGCGGCCGGCCTCTGGGACTCCAACTGTCCGGCGACGGCAGCGTCCTGGTCTGCGACCACGACCGCGGACTGCTGCGCATGGGGGCCGACGGATCGGTCGACGTCCTCGTCGACACCGTCGCCGGTAAGCCGCTCACCTTCGCCAGCAATGTGGTCGAAAGCCGGGACGGAACCGTCTGGTTCACCGTCTCCACCCGTCGCTGGGACCTTGAACACCATCTCGGCGACATCGTCGAACACTCCTGCACAGGCATGCTCGTCCGACGCGACCCCGACAACACCGTCACTGTTCTGCGCGACAGTCTCAAGTTCGCCAACGGCCTCGTGCTCGCCCCGGACGAGTCCTACCTGCTCGTGGCCGAGACCGCCGGCTATCGGGTGAGCCGCTACTGGCTCACCGGCCCGAAGGCCGACACCGTCGAACCATTCGCCGAGAACCTCGCCGGCACGCCCGACAACATGAGTCTGGGCAGCGACGGACTCGTGTGGGTGGCGATCGCCGCGCCCCGCAACGCACTCCTCGACAAGCTGCTCCCCCGGCCGGGATTCCTGCGGATCCTGCTGTGGAACCTGCCCGAGGCTGTACGCCCCAAGCCCACCCCCCTCGCCTGGGTCATGGCCTTCGACCTCTCCGGCCGCCTCGTCCACGACCTACGCACGGACGAAGTCGACTACGGCTTCGTAACCAGCGTCGCCGAGCATCGCGGAACGGTGGTCGCCGGCAGCCTCCACGAGGACGACATCGTCATGCTCGCCCACACCGACGCGAGTCGCTGACCACGCCAGAGACCAGGGCGAAGGACACTCCCGCCACCGGCTTCCCCCTGGCAGTGCGCCCTCGCCTACCAGCGCTCCCTCCATCTGGCGGGACTCGCCAACTGAGCCGCTCATGAAGCCCGCTGCCGAAGTTCACCACGGACCCGGCCCGGAGCGCGGCCTTGGTGGAGTCCGCCGCCGGGACCTTGACCAGGTCGGCGGCCGGGTCTGGACCGTCGGCCATGGCCCGTAGTGTTCCGGCAGGTTGCGCCGCCGACGGCCGGGTCCGTCGGCGCCCGGCGGCAGGGGCTGCGCCTGCCGTACAGCGTCCGTCAGCTCGCCACGTCCTGCCACGTGATCGGCCACGAACTTGGCCTCATGCAGCCGCAGCCGTCTGTGTCTTGGCCTGGCGCACCCCGCGCAGCGCGCCGGACCAGGCGATCACCTGATCGAGCATGCCGCCCAGGGCAGTGTCGAGGCCCTCCTGGGGCGCGAAGGTGCCGGTGTGGAACGAGGGGTGTGTCGAGATGGTGGGCTGGGCGCGGACCGTGGCCACCTGGAGTTCGGCGAGGACGAGCCGCAGCGCTTCGGCGGCTCGGGCCCCGGCGACCCAGCCCCCGTAGCTGATGATGCCTGCGGCCTTGTCGTTCCACTCCCGGTAGACGTAGTCCAGGGCGTTCTTCAGGGCTCCGGGATAGGAGTGGTTGTACTCGGGGACGAGGAACACGTAGCCGTCGAAGCTGTCGATGAGGGCGCCCCAGGTGCGGGTGTGGTCGTGCTGGTACTCCTGGAGGTTCGGGTTGCCGGGCTCGTCGAGGTTGCCGAGGTTGTGGTCAGCGAGGTCGATGAGTTCGTAGTCGGCGCCGCCGTGGGCACGGGCGGTCTCCAGTGCCCAGGCGGCGATCTGGTCGCCGCGACGTCCGGGGCGGGTGCTTCCGAGGATGAGTGCGATGCGAAGTGTCATGGTCTCCCCTTCCGGAAGAGTTGATACGTCAACTCTAGATTGGAGAGTGTTGATGTGACAACTCTGCTGGTCGCGGTATCCTCGGCGGTATGAAGGAGACTCGACCGCTGGAACCCGAGGAGTGGGAGTTCTGGGATACCTGGATGCGGGCGCAGCGCCTGCTCACCAGGGAGCTGGAGCGTGGTCTGCAGCGTGACTGCGACATCTCGAAGGCCGAGTTCAGCGTGCTGGTGACACTGTGGCAGGCGGCCGGCCGCGAGATGCGTGTAGGCGAGCTCTCCGAGGCGCTCGACTGGGACAAGAGCCGCGTCTCACATCAGCTGACGCGCATGGAAAAACGCGGCTTCGTCAATCGCACCCGGTACGGGGCCGATGGTCGCCGTGCGGGGATCGGACTG
Organism: Streptomyces sp. HUAS MG56; assembly: GCF_058673395.1. Classification (NCBI taxonomy): domain Bacteria; kingdom Bacillati; phylum Actinomycetota; class Actinomycetes; order Kitasatosporales; family Streptomycetaceae; genus Streptomyces; species Streptomyces sp. HUAS MG56. Next base: position 1,015,792 of record NZ_CM178722.1, read on the forward strand.
ACCACCGAGGGCCGCCGCGCCGCCCAGAACGCCATCCTCGTGCACGGCGGCAACATCCGCCGCCACTTCCTCGACTCACTGACCCCCGAGCAGACATCAGTCATCCGGGCATGGAGCGAACAAGCAGCCGAACGCCTCCAGTCCCACCGCAGCGAGACAGCCGGCGACGGCGCGTCCTAGACCGCGCCCCACATCACCCTCACAGACGCCGCCGATACCGCACTGGACATGTCAGACAGCTTCTGGCGGGCCTCCCTCGGCCTTGCTTCGCCCAGACCAAGGCCGACTGGGCGCGGGAGGCCATACGGAGCCAATGATCGGAGTGTCCTCGCAGCGCGGGGGCGGAGCAATCTTCCCGAACACCACGGGTGCGGTGGAGCCAGCCGATCAGGGCGTGTCTGGAGTCCTGATGACCCAGCGGGAAAAGGGTTGAAGAGATGATCATCGGGCTGGTAGCTTTCAGTCGCCCGTGACACCGCCCCAGGAGGTGAGACCCATGAACGCTGTATCGACGTGGGTGCTCTCCCTTACCGTCACGGTCGGCGACTGACGTAGGTGTCGCCGGGAGCGCCTCGCCAACAAGCACTCCCGAAGGGCAACACCTATGCACTCTCTGCAGTTCACCGCCGAGTTGCCGTCGAACGGCATGCTCGAACGCGACTTCACCGTGGGCGACGTCCCCGGCGTCCTCTGGTCGCCGACCTCCGATGCGGCCGATCGCGCGCCCCTGGTTCTGATGGCCCACGGCGGCGGCAACCACAAGAAGCACCCGGCGATGTCCGGCCGCGCCCGACTCCTCGTGACCGGCTGTGGCTTCCACGTCGCCGTCATCGACGCGCCCGGTCACGGCGACCGGCCGCGCACGGCACACGACGAGGCGGAAGTCGCCGAGCTGTTCCGGGCGAGGGCGGCGGGCGAACCGGAAGGCCCGATCGTCGTGCGCTACAACGACCACCTGGCGGAGCTCGCCGTACCCGAGTACCAGGCGACCCTGGACGCCCTCCAGGAACTCCCGGAGATCGGCCCCAACGGACAGGTCGGCTTCTGGGGCATCAACATGGGCACCGCGATTGGCATACCGTTCGTGGCGATCGAACCCAGGATCACGGCCGCGGTCTTCGGTCAGCACTGGCCCGACGTCCTGGCCGAGAAGGCGAAGCAGATCACCATCCCGATCGAGTTCGACATGCAGTGGGACGACGAGCACATCTCGCGACAGGAGGGTCTCGCGCTGTTCGACGCCTTCGCCTCGAAGGAGAAGTCGTTGCACGTGAACTCGGGCAAGCACAAGGAATTGCCCCGGTTCGAGGCCGACAGCGCGGTCCGGTTCTTCGCCCGGCACCTCGGCCGACCGATTACCTCGCCGGTCTGACGTGCGCGGTGGCGGCGTCCGGCTTGCCAGCCAGGCGCCGCGACCACGGCCCCGGGTTGAGGCTGTGCATCCAGATGATGGATCCACGTAGTTGGTGCCCCGCCGTGCAGCTCGCGGGCGTCTTGTCGTACCGCCTGGCCAGGACCCGCCATCTTGTTGATGCAGCGTTCCGCCGTGTTGCGCTCCTTGTACTGCTCGGCGCCATGGACCACCAGTCGACAGCCATCCCGGACGCACTTCTTGCGATTCGCAGCCTGATCGGCCTTCTCCTGGATGACCGCTTTGATCTCGCGTCTGCGCAGGTGTGCACGGTTCGCCCGCGAGGGCTACGCCTTATCGGCAGCCACCGCGTCCGGTCTGGTGCACGGACGGTCCACCGGTCCGCGCACCTTGACCTTGTCCTGATGCTGGTGAACCCGGCCCGCCTCAAGGGCATCCGAGGGCACATGAGCGATCCCAGCGATGCCGCGTTGCTGGCCGGGCCGGCGCCTCGGGCATGGTCATGGGCTCCTTCGTGCCCGAGCGGGAGATCCGCGAGCTGCGCGGCCTGACCCGCCGCTGCACCGAACTGGTCACCACCTGCGGGCAGGAGGCCCAGCGCCTGGAGAAGGAACTGGAGGACACGGGATGAAGCTTTCCTCGGTGCTCTCCGACATCACCGGAGCCGACGGCCGGGCCATTCTGGGCACGCTCATCAACGGTGAGCGCGATCCCGGGACACTCGCCGAACTCGCCGTCCGCCGGGGCCGCAGCAAGGTCCCGGCGCTGATCGATGCCCTGTACGGACAGGTCACCGACCACCACGCGTTCATGTGCCGCCACTACCTGGAGAAGACCGACCGCCTCACTTCCGCGGCCGACCGGATTGACGCCCGGATCACCGCGCTCCTCGCCCGCCTAGGGCACGATCAGAACGTGGCCGACCTCGACACCATCCCGGCATCAGCCCCGCAGCCGCCCAGATCGTCATCGCCGAGACCGGCGGTGACATGGCGCAGTTCGCCACCGCCGGGCACCTCGCCTGCTGGATCGAGGTCTGTCCGGGGATGAACGAATCTGCCGGTGTCAACAAGTCCGGCCGCACCCGGCAGGGCAGCAACCACAAGCGCGTACTGGGCGTTGCCGCGATGGCGGCGATCCGGAACAAGGACTGCTACCTCAGCGCCTACTACCGGCGCGTCGCCACCTGGCGTGGCCGGCGGCGGGCCCAGGTCGCCGTGATACACAAGACCGCCATCGCGATCTGGCACATCCTCCGCAACAAGACCACCGACCAGGACCTGGGAGCCGACTACTTCACCCGACGCGACCCCGAACGCGCCATCCGACGCATGACCAAGGAAGCCAACCGCCTCGGTCTCACCGTCCGCCTTCGACTCCGTCCCCACAGCCTGACCCGCACACACTCTATTTTTCGTGTCAGCGTCACGCACTCACGGTCAATGCCGCAACAGCCAGACACCCTTGGGGGCGGATCAGTTCACCTCATTGAGTTGAGCCTCCTCGGCTCGCCTGCGTCAGCCCAGGCGGACCTGTGAGAGTCCGGTTTGGCCGGGGAGTCGAGTGGGGGTGCCGTGCTGGTACGACGCTGGCTGGACGCAGCAGGAATCAAGGATCCGGTGCTGCGGGAGTGTTACACCGTCTGTGCCCGCGCCGCTTTGCGGGAACGTGGCGGTGTGGGCTGGGTAGGCACCCTCGCGGCGCCACCCGAGAGACGCGCCCACGCCGCCGCCATGACCATGGTGATCCTCGAAGCTGACGACCGGGTGGACACAGGGCCACCCGAGGCGCGCCTTCGGCGTCTGGACGAGTGGATTGACGCCTGGTACGCCGCTCTGGAATCCGGGGGCAGTTCGGATCCGGTCCTGCACGCGGCGGCTCACGCGTGCAGCACTGTTTTCGACAGCCCGCCCCGGGCCCTGATGGAAGAGTGCTTTGCCGCGCTCCGCCGCAGCTGGGAGGCGACCGAGTTCGCCACCTACGAGGACTGGCAGACCTGGGCGACCGGCAGCAGCGGGGCTTCCGCTGTTTTGATCATGTCGACATGGGATGCGCTCGGCGAGGCCGGACAGGTCGGCGAGGGCATCGTGCGCGGCTACGGCGACGCGTTCCAGATGGTGGATTGTCTGGCCGATCTGTCGGAGGACCTGCGCGAGGGACAGCTGTATCTGCCGCTTGAGGACCTCGACCGGTTCGGCGTGCGCAGGGAGGATCTGGAGGCCGGGCGATGGACGGCGGCCACCAGGGAGCTGATCGCGTTCGAAGTGGCACGCATCACCAGTGGCTTGCCGGCCTTGTTGGACAGCACACGGCAGCACCCATGGCTGCACCGGTACGCGCCTGCGTTCGACACCCTCACCCGTGCGCTGTGCTCCGCCGTCCTCGCGGCGGGTCCCTCCATCCTGCGGTGCGTCGCCGTTCCACCGACAGGACCGATGGTTCAGGCGGGGCTGGGCCTGTGGCGTGCCGCCCTGGCGGGCTGAGGCGGGAGCCTGACTACGTTGAGTGAGAACTGGGGGAGGAACCCATGACGACCAAAGTGTCGGACACAACCGGAACGGCAGGCAGCGAGTTGGATGACCGGACCGTCAACCAGTTGGTGGAGCAGGAGATCCGGCGTTGGGTGGGCGCCGGGGAAAACCTGATGAGCGTCGCGTGCCTGGACGCGCTGTTTCCGTCGGGCAAACTGCTGCGCCCCAGGCTGTGCGTGTGGTCCGCGGCCGCATCAGGGGGCACGGTGGACAAGACGTTGTCGTTTGCCGCCGGTCTGGAATGCCTGCATGTGGCGACCTTGATGCATGACGACGTCATCGACCAGGCTCCCGTCCGCCGCGCACGAGCTTCGGCTGCGGAGCACTTCGGTATCAGCATGGCGCTGATGGCCGGTGACGGGCTGGCTTCCACCGCGTACGTGGCGATGCTCGCCGGCACCGAAGCAGGATTGCCCGCCGACCGCGTCCTGCGGGCGGGGCGCGTCGCGGCGGACGCGCTCAAGCACACGGCTGCTGCCATCGCCCAGGAGGCTCTTGTCCGCGGAGATCTCACCTGTGTACTGGCGACCGTGCTGGAGATCATCCGGGGCAAGACCGGAGCGCTGACCAGTGCCGCATGCCAGGCCGGCGCGATCCTCGCCGACGCCCCGGCCGACCACGAGGCGGCACTGCGCACCTACGGCGAGGAACTCGGCGTGGCCTTCCAGATCCGCGACGATCTCCTTCCCTACGCAGCCGGAACGCACGGCACCGAGAACCCCGGCGCGCTCAGCGATGTGGCCAACCGGCAGCCCACCGTCCCGGTCCTGCTCGCGCGGGACGCCGCCGACGGCGCCGACCGGGACACGCTCCACGACCTGTTCGTCGAAGAGACTGATGCCGTCACCGCTCACCAGCGGCTGTCCGAGGTCCTCATCCGCAGCGGTGCTCTCGACCAGGCCACCGACATGGCCCTGACGCATGCCGCGAACGCGCGGGACGCACTGGCCCAGCTTCCTCCCTCGGCTGCCCGGCACAGACTGGAAGAACTGACCACGACGGTCGTCGACCGTACCCGGTGACCGAGTGATGGAGGTCAAAGATCTGCACCATGCGTACGGTCAGCGGAAAGTGTTGCGAGGAATCCACCTGGACCTGGGTCCCGGTGCCGTGGTCGGAATCGTCGGGGAGAACGGGGCAGGCAAGTCCACCCTGCTGAAAATCCTCTCCGGCGAACTGCGCCCGGACCGGGGAACGGTCCGCCATCAGGGCCGCTTCGGCTACTGCCCGCAGGACGTGGTCCTCAATGACGCCCTGACCGTCCACCAACACCTGAAGTTCTTCCAGGCCGCCTTCGGCCTGCCCGACCTGCACCATGCCGAGGCGATCATGGAAACACTGGGGTTCGCCGAGTACGCCGACGAACGCTCCGGCGACCTCAGCGGCGGCACCCGGCAGAAACTCAACCTGACCCTCGCTCTCATGCACGACCCGCAGGTCCTGCTGCTGGACGAGCCCTACCAGGGCTTCGACTGGGACACGTACCAGCAGTTCTGGGGCCTCGCGAGCCGCCTGCGCAGCGCCGGCCGCTCCGTCCTGGTCGTGTCCCACCTGGCCTACGACATCGAACGCCTCGATGAACTCTGGCACTTGGACAACGGCACCCTCACCCGCGGCACGGCGGTGGCGGCGTGAAACGGCACCTCGCTCTTTACACCACCGCCACCCGGTACGACCTGATCGAACACGCCCGCAACACCTTCGCCATGCTCCTGGTCGCCCTGTACATCCCCGTCTGGGTCACCCTCGCCTACCTCGTCATCCCTGACAAACTCGTCCCATTCCAACTGAATGCCACAGGCGAGCGGCTCGCCCCGGCCGGCAACCTGCTCACCCAGATCACCGGCGCTCTCAACGCCGTCACGCTGATCACCGGCTTCATGATGTTCGCGGCCACCTTCAACAGCGGCCGCTTCGACCGGCGCCTGGCCCTGGCGGGCTACCCGCGCACTCACCTGGTCCTCGCCAAGACGACCTCCCTGCCCCTTGCCTCCGCAGCCGTCGCCACCTACGCCACCGCCGTCATCTGTGCCGCGTGGTCCCCCAAACAACCCGTCCAACTCGCCGCTGCCCTCTTCGGAGCCGCCCTCACCTACGGTGCTCTCGGAGTCGTCTACGGTTCCCTGCTACGGCGCGAAGTAGAGGGCATGTTCCTGATGATCATGACCAGTGTCGTCGACGTGGCTCTGCAGAACCCCATGGCCAGCTCAGGAGCCAACAGCCCCTTCATCCGCCTGCTGCCCTCCTACGGCGCCATGCAGACCGCCACAGCCGCCGGTTTCTCCACCATCGCCACCCCCGCCTACCTCGGCGTCCAACTCCTGTGGTTCACCGCAGCCGCTCTGGTCAGTCTCCTCACTTTCCATCACCGCACCCGCAACACCCTCCCGCCCGTCAACAGCCTGCCATCCGACCTCCCGCGCCCGCGCCGCGACCAACCCCGATCGCCGCACCCCCGCACCCCGCGCTGAACGGCCTCACCTGCCATGCCGCGTCGGCTCGTCCGACGGCTCGGCCGCATACCCGGCCACAAGCGCCAGATGGCGCGATCACCTGCCTGACCTGGACACCCCGCCAGCCAGTTCTGCTCGCCGCGGCACTCTTCTGCGCCGACATGACCTACGGCGTAGCTCGGAGTCGTCTTCGGCACTCTGCTGCGCAAGAGGCCGAAGGCATGTACGCCATCGTGATGCCCAGCATCGTCGACCTTGCACTGCCGAACGCGTCGTGAGTTCCGGAGCCGACACCGCCATCACCCCCGTTACCTGCCTTCTTGCGGCGCCATACAGGCGGCCACCGAGGCGGGTTTCTCCTGTACCACCGTCCCCCGGTGCCCGCTCATGCAGTTGGCGTGGTTTGCCACGGCTGGCCTCATCCGGCTGCTGGCGTTCCACCCGACGTACCCGCAGCGCCCGCCGCCGGCTGCTCCACCCCGTCCGGTCGCGTCGATCATGGTCTGCATGGGGCCGATCGCCCCGGCGACGCGGGCGCCGTGGGTGAGGGTGAGGACGGGGCCGACGCCCCCGGCCCGCATGCGCTCGTACAGGAAGGCGAAACCGTCTCTTCGTGTCGGCGGTCCTTGGTGGAGGGGGCTGGCACTCGGCCTGGTCCTCAACGCCCTGATCCTGTTCAACACCCGGTACACGGACACCGCGGTGAACCAACTGCGTGCGGACGGCTCCGACGTCCGCGACAGGGGCGTGGCCCGTCTCTCTCCCTTCGTACGGCACCACATCGACATGCACGGCCGGTACTCGTTCAAACTCCCCCATCTGCCCGTAGGACTACGCCCCCTGCGCGACCCCGAGGCGCCCGAGGACGAGTGAGACATCAGCCGACGGCCCCCTCTGGGGCACCTGGCCTGGCGTGTCACGGGGCCTGGATGCACCCCGAGGGACGGGGCGCTGTTCCAGGCGGTGGGCAACCAGGTCGCCGGAAGCAATCGGATGCCTGAAGGATCACCCGGGCGGCCAGGCGCAGCCTGCTGCTACGGGGTGCCGAGCAACCGGATGCGCAGTGCGGCGGCGCCGCCCTCGGAGAGCCAGTCCGCCAGGGTGCGCAGTCCGGGATGGATGACCCTCAGAGCCTCGATGTCGGCGTGCCAGCGTTGGCCAGAGATCCACCGTTGCCGGGTCTCGGCGATCCCCGGGTTCAGCGCGGCGGCCTCGTCGTGGGTGAGCTGCTCGTAGTGCACCGCGACTCCGGTGGCAGCACTGATCGCGGCGACGGCCTCAGCCGGGGTCGGGTTGTCACCGGCCAACTCCAGAGTCCGTCCAGCGAACCGGTCCGGTTGCTCGAAGGCCAGAGCGGCGAACTCGGCAATGTCTTCGAGGGCGATGATCTGGACAGGCTCGTTCGGCGGAAAGAGGTGCCGATGGACGCCGTCAACGAACCCGTCGAGGCCGATGCCGGACTCCCCGAGGTAGTTCGTCATGAACCGTACCGGGCGCAGCACGGTCACGAGTGGGATCTGTTCGCGCAGGTACTGCTCGATGCGCCGCTTTCCCGGGGCCGCGAACGCGTCTCCCGAGGTCGAGGCGACACCGGTGAACACCACGTGGCGGACACCTGCGGCAGCTGCTGCGTCGGCCAGGGCCCGGCCGCGCGTGAACTCCAGTTCTGGGTTGCTGCCGGCTGGCCCGTAGACAACCGGCGGCACGGCGAACAGAGCGGTGGTGCCATCAAGTGCCGGCGCCAGGCCTGACGGCTCGTCGAAGTCTGCGAGGGCCAACTCGGCTCCTGCGTCCGCGAGTGCTGCGGCGGCGGGCGCGGTCTTGTCCCGCACCAGCGCGCGCACCGGTCGGCCGCTGGCCAGCAGCCGTCGCGCCGTCGCGCCACCCTGCTTGCCGGTCGCGCCGGTCACAGCGACAGGGCCGTCGGCGAGGCCACCGGCCGCTCGGCCCTGGGTCGGGCCGGTGACGGAATGGATTGGTTCGGCGGCCATGTCGTCCTCTCCTTTCCCCGGGGGCCGGTTGCTATGGACAGGGTGGTGAACCCGGGGATATCTGGAATACTTCAACCCGGTTGGGTCGGGCGCACAAGGGGTTTCGTGACATGACTACAGTGATCAGCGGTGGCGACCGGGCCGATGCCCGCCGCAACCGGGCCAAGGTGCTGTCCGCCGCTGGTGAGGCATTCGCCGAGCAGGGACTCGACGTCCCGCTCGGCGAGATCGCGCGCCGGGCCGGTGTCGGCGCCGGCACCGTGTACCGGCACTTTCCGAATAAACAGGCTCTCCTTGAGGCGGTGTTCGTCCAGCACCTGGACGAACTGGTCGCCTCGGGCGAGCGACGGATGGCCCGATTCGCGCCCACCGAGGCGTTCTTCGGGTTCCTGATGGACGTCGTCGAGAAGTCCCACAAGCGCGGGCATATATGCGATGTCGTGGCCGCCGACGCGAGTTGGCCACGCCCGATGCTCACGGCGTTCGTGCTGCGATTCCGCCAGGTCCTGACCGCGCTACTCCACGCGGCGCAGCGGGCCGGCGGTGTCCGCGCTGACATCGTCCCCGACGATGTCGTCTCACTCACCGTCGGATGCGCCTCGATGCTCGCTGCCCGCCGCGATCGGTCGGCCGGCCTCAGACTCGTCCAGCTGACCCTGGATGGTCTGCGCCCTTCCGCCATCGTCACGGAACGACAAGGCTTTCGTGATGGCCTCGGTGTCCGCCGGGAAACCGTCGTGTTCTGTGAGGAATGCGGGGCTACGCTCACGGTCCGGCCCACCGGTCGCCCGGTACGTTACTGCGGGGCTACTTGCCGGCAGCGGGCCCGCCGTCGACGCCTCGCGGGCTGAACGGGCTGGAGTCGTGTTCTTCTCGTCCGCCCGGCAGTCCACGCTCGACGGACTTGACACGGCCAAGCACGCGGCGCCCGGTGATCACCGACCACATCGTGCACGCCGTGCTGCGGCGCCGCAGCAGACGCACTCCTCGCCGGGCCGGACGCCATGACGAACTCGACCAGCATGGCCGGGCGCGCGATGCGCCACAACGTCATGCAGAACAAGGCCGGCAGTGTGGACCGTGGATGTCGCGGTGGTGACCGGGCTTGTGTATGGAGCCAGTGGACAGCGTCTGGACGTGTATCGGCCTGCGCCTACGTTGGAGGCTTCGCCGCTCGTGCTGCTCTGACACGGAAGAGGTCCCCCAGCCCACCTCCTCGTGGCTGCGCCGGTGTTCTCCGGCCGTGCCGTGTTCGTGGCGTGTTGGTGAGCCCGGTTGATTGTCGAGTCGACCGAGACGGTCCAGTCGATTCCGTCGGTCGAATCCGCCTGGGCGGTCAGCTGGGCCAGAACCGTGTCCCAGGTGCCGTCAGCCGCCCACCTGCGATGGCGCTTCCCTACCGTCTGCCAGGGACCGAATGCTTCGCGGGGCAGATCTCTCCAGGGGATTCCGGTGCGGCGGTACCGGTAGAAGACCCCTTCGATGATGCGACGGTGGTCGGCGAACGGACGCCCTGTCTTTCCGGCGTTGCGGGGAAGGCAGGGCGTCAGGCGTGCCCACTGCTGGTCGGTCAGCAGGCGCACGCGCCCGCTCGTGGTCACCGAGGCTGATAGGCGGTGGCCAGTACGGAGACGGTGACCTGGTCGGGCAGGAGGCCGTCATGGTTCAGGTCAGCACGACTCACGTGGCGTGCGCTCGGCGTCATCGCCACCAGGTCCAGGACATCCAGCCTGGACAGGGTCGCGGGGTACTCCACCTGTTCGGTGACGACGGCATCGAAGAACGGGCCCAGCGCCCGGTGCGGGCGCTGCTCCTTGGCGGGGTCGATGGCGACCATCCCAGGCAACCGGTCGCGCAGCTCGGCCAGATGCCGATCGCTGGGACGGATCACGATCAGCCGCCCGGTCGGGCGCAGCACGCGGTGGAACTCGGTCGGGTTGCGCGGGGCGAACACGTCCAGCACGATGTCGGCCACCCCGTCGGCCAGCGGGAAGGGACGGTAGACGTCCCAGGCCACCGCAGCGGCTCGGTCGTGGGCACGGGCCGCCGAGCGCAGCGCGCGCACCGACGTGTCCAGTCCCAGACCACGGGCACCGGGCAACTGGTCGAGTACGCCGGCCAGGTAGTAGCCCGTGCCGCATCCCACGTCCACAACCGTGGCCTGCTCAGACACGGCGCCGGCCACCAGGCGGGCCCCGACTTCGCGGATGGGCGCGTAGGCGCCGGTGGACAGGAACCGGTCCCGGGCCTGGACCATGGCCGCGTCGTCGCCGCTGATGCCGCGGGTGCCCGTCAGCAGGCTGGCGTAGCCATGGCGGGCGACGTCGAAGGTATGGCCCACCTGGCAACGCAGTGCGCCGCGGTCGGGGTGCAGGTAACTCGTGCGGCACGTCGGGCAACGCAGCAGGTCGAGGGACAGTTCAAGGGCAGGGGAAAGCGACACGGGCACGAGGCACTCCTGGCAAGGGGTGAAGGCAGGGGATCGTGCCTGCACGCGCGCTCAGAGCGTCACTGCCTCAGGAAGGAACGGGCAGCGCTGGAACCGTGGTTCACGCAGCAGGCACACCAAGGAGGGCGACGCCGTCCGACATCGCCGTCAACGCCTTCCGATCACAGGAAGCAGCAGTGCGGGGTGCTCATGAATGCCACGTCACGAGTCTACGAGCATCGGCGAAGCCCCCGTGCCCCGCAGGAGTTGGGAGACACGACCTGGCGGAGTGGCCCGGCCGCCCACTACGGCACCGGAGCTTCGCGCTTCTCAGGTCGCTCGCTGGGTGTCCCGGCTTATCAGCACACGTACTCCGACGGCGAGAACAGGTTGTATGCCTCGCCAGGAAAGTCGATGCTCACCTGAGCCTGGACGTAGCAGCTAGACCGCCAGTTGGTGGATTTTCCCCAGATGTTGCCGGCCCAGTACTGCCCGGTGGCGATGTTGGTGATATCACCATGTTGCCCGTTCGAGTTGATCCACTGGGACCCCGAAATCACGTTCGTGAAAGCGCCAACGAACACGTAGGGCTGCCAGTACCCGTTGCCACCGAGGTGGAGGCATTCCTCCACCACCGTGCCGTTGCCGAGCTTCACACCGTCGCCGCAGTAGTAGCTGTCAACCGCGTGAGCAGTCGTCGCGCCGAGCCCAACCAGTCCGAACGTGGACACTGCCAGAGCTGCGGCGCCGGCCGCGAGTCGAATCCTGAGCTTCATGAATCCCCCTGTGTGTGATCACTGCCAGGCATGGCCGGTTGACCCCGCCTTGTGCGGAGGCTCAACCAGGTTGCTCAGTGTGGCTGTGTGGAGTCTCGTTTCCCGTACGAATCCGTACACCCCCGCCTGCGGCTCCGTGGTCCGAAGGTATGACCGTGAGGGGGTGGGGCGGAAGGATCTCTTTGCACGGTGAGGGGATGCTTCCGGTGTCGGACCGCACAGTGAGTGCACTGCCCATCCACAGAACTATGCCCATCCGGCTCATCGAGCTTGACCGTGGCATCAAGGGTTTGAGTGCTTTCGGGGTCGGCCGTGGGGTCCGCTGGGGTGAGCCGTGAGGTGCCCTCGTGCGCGTCGGATGGTGGTGCAATGGCCGCGGAGTCGCTGGTTGGCGGGGTTGCGGTAGCCGTAGGCGCAGCGGGCGTCGGTCTTGATTGTGCGGTTGATGCCTTCAGAGGCGGCATTCGTGATCCCCGTGGTGATCCCAGACAGGATCTGCGGCCACCACGTGGTGACGGTGGTGGCCAGGTGCTCCATTTCCGTAAGGCCGCTGGCGGCGGCAGACTCGTAGAACTGTGTGAGCAGCTGGCCGATCTGCTGTCGGGTGGGGTTGGTGCCGTGCAGTTCCAGCAGGTCGCGCAGATCCTCCTTCACCTTCCAGGCCGCCAGGATCGGTTCGCCGATGTTCTTCGGCAGCGCCTTGAGGTCGTCGACCTTGGATCGAGGTGGTCGGCGTGTATCCGGGAGGCCGCCCGGGTCAGCCGGTTACGCAGCTGCCACTCCCGGTTGCCCTTGCGCCCGCGCCTGCCGCGCTGGGTCAGGGTGACGCGGCGGCGGACCTCGATGACCGCGTTGTTCGCCAGTTGCACGATGTGGAACCGGTCCACGACCAGCACTGCGTGCGGCAGGGATGTGGTGACGGCGGCTTTGAAGACGGTGCACATGTCGATGGCGACGGCCTTCACCCCGGCCCGCCACTCGGCGGCTTGTGCCTCGATCCACTCCGATGCCGACGCGGCGGTGCGGCCCTCGACCTGCCCGAGCAGCCCGGCGCCAGCGGTCAGGTCACAGAACCCGACATGCCGTCGGTCCGGCACCACCTCCCAGACCTCGGCACCACCGGGCCCGGGGACACGGCGGAATTTCGCCCTGCCGCGTCGGGTCTCATCGATCCCCAGGTGCTTGACGCTCGGTGTCGCCCGCGGAAGCACCGCCTGTGCGTGTGCGACGAACGCCGCGTTCACGACCGGCCATGACAACTCGTGGTCCCGGGCCGACTGCAGGACCGGCCGGCCGGCGTCGGCGACCGCTGCCCCTGCCGAGGCCCGCAGCCTGCTGGTCAGGCGGGAGCGCGCGGGGATCGCCGGCAGCGATTCGGTGAACGACCGACGGTCACATGCAGGGTTACGGCACTCCCACCGGCGTTTCGTCCATCGCAGTAGTGTCAGCCTCCCCGCCAGCGGCAGGTCCCGCGGAGTAGTGGTCACCAGCCCTGACGATCTACTTGCGCGCTGCCCGCATCCCGGGCAATGCCACGCGTCCCGGCAGGCCGTGACCAGTGTCAGCATCCGGACGTTGAGGGTTCGCCCATCGGCGCTTCGCCTGCTCGTGGCCTGCGAGGCGCCGATGGGACGTCCTTCGTGCCGACGGGATACACGGTTACCTCGTGACGACGAGCTTGCCCGTGGTGTGCACGCGGAGGAAGTCAGCGCATGCCTGCGGGCCGCGGTCGAGCCGGTACCGGTGTCCGATCGTGGCACGCAGTTCTCCACGCACGGCTGCGTCGCCGACTTCACGCATGCCGCCGAGGTCGCCGTCCATGTCGAGGACAAAGTGCATCTCGACATCGTCACGGCCGATCAGCTCCGGCGTCGGCACCGGGTAGGTGATAGTGAGGAGCCGGCCGCCGGGACGCAGCGCCGCGGCAAGGCCGGTCAGGCGGTCGCCCGGCAGGACCACGTTGACAGCGACGTCGATGCCGGCGGGGTAGTCCGCCGGCTGATAGCCGATGATCTCGGCTGCACCGAGCTCGCGCAGTACGTCGGCGTCGGCGTCGGTCGCTGTGGCGGTCACGTGGGCCTTCGCCGCGGCCAGCAGCGGAATCAACGCGGTGCCGACGCCGCCGGTCGCCCCGACAACCAACACGTGCTCGCCCTGTCGGATGTTCGCGGTCGTCGCGATCGCCCGCGCGGTCAGGCCCGCGGTGGCCAGCGCCGCCGCGTCCTCGGCCGGCAACTCGGCCGGGCGGTGCGCGACAAGCGGGGTGTCCGCCTCGATGACGGCGTACTCGGCCAGCGTGCCGGTGCCCACCGACGGGCGCTTGCCGGCCATCGCGCGCAACGCCCGAGGCACGGCCAGGCCGAACACCTCATCACCGACTCGGTAGGCGGTGACGTCGTCGCCGACTTCGGTGACGGTTCCAGCGAAGTCGTTGCCGGGGATGTGCGGGAACTCCAGCCGCACGGCGTCGCCGAACTCGCCGCTGGGCAGTCGGACGTCGGCCGGATTGATCGCCGCGGCGGCGATCCGTACCTGGATCTGTCCTGGGCCGGGTCGAGGAATGGGGACCTCGGCCACCGTGTACTGCTCCGGCGGTCCGTAGGCGGTCGCGACGACGGCTTTCATCGATCGGTGGTTGTTCAAAGCCCCTCCAGAAAAGCGGACCGGGCGGTCATGTTCTGCCCCGGCGGAAGACGCTAGCGATAACCGGACCGGGCGGTCAACTTGTTAGGCTGCGACCATGACCACGTCCCGCCCGCTACGCGCCGACGCCGCCCGCAACCGCGCACTGCTGCTGGCGGCGGCGGCCGACGAGTTCGCCGAGCACGGACTGGACGCCTCGGTCGCCGATATCGCCCGCCGGGCCGGGATCGGGAAAGGCACTGTCTTCCGCCACTTCCCGACCAAAGACGACCTGATCGCCGCCATCGTGCTGGACCGCATCCAAGCCCTCACCGCCATCGGCGAACGCCTGCTGGACTCCGACGACCCCGGCGGCGCGTTGCTGGAGTTCCTCGCCGCCGCCGCACACCGGCGGCAACAACGCGACCTGTCGTTCCTGCAGGAGGCCGGCGACACCCGCCCCGAAGTCGGCCACGCGCGCACGGCCATGTTCCAGACCATCGACACCCTGGTCGACCGGGCCCGTGCAGACGGCGCCATCCGGCCCGACGTCACCGGTACCGACGTCACCCTGCTGATGTGCGCGCCCAACTACGTGACCAGCTCCGTCCCGGACGCCTCACCAGACCTGTGGCAGCGATACCTCGCGATCATCTTCGACGGCCTGCGCCCCGAAGGAGCCCACCCACTGCCCCAACCTCCGCCGGGCACAATCTGACGCGAACAGCAGCGTCTCACCAGCGGCCGATGCGCGGCATCGCACGAGGTTTCAGCCGTCGCCCATTCATCAAGACTGTGAGGCCACGGTCAAGTTCGAGGAGCCGTTATGGATCTCCACGATATTGGCGCCTCTGACCTGGATCGCCCTGCGGCACGACGATGCCCCGCCGGAGCGGGCGGGGCGTCGCCCTATCAGGTCTACGTCTACGCAGGACACCCGCCGAAGCATGCCGACAGCGGTCCGCACGTGTCACTGCCCCTATGGCTGGGCGAGGCCGGCTGACGGGACACCTTGTCGGCGCAGGAGTCGGCCTGCGGGCCGCCACAGGGCGAAGGCCAGGCCGAGGCGGGCGAGCGTGACCGTGCCCTACCACGCAGCGGCCGCCGGCTCGGTCCCGGGTACCTCGCTGGTGGCGACGCTGCCGACGAGTTTCGCCATCCAGCACGCGGCTCCGGGTGTCACCACGGTCATCCCGGCACCGGAGGAGATCAGCCCGATGAGCTACGCGATGTCCTGGCATCCCCGCCTGGACGACGACGCCGCACATCGCTGGCTCCGCAACACGATCATCTCGACGCTGAACACCAGCTGACACAGACACGCCTGCAGCGCGCCGGGCCTTCTCTTTATGCTCAGCGGACCTTCGGTGAGCGGCGGCCCGGGCGGACGGCGACTACGATCCGGGCACGGACGCGGGGAGCGTCGTCCGGCACTGCAGTAGCCGGATTCGAGGAGCGCCGGCTGGGTGTCGGCCGCCAAGCCCCTGCCCACACTCGCCCATCTGTACAACGGGCGGACCTGCGCCCAGCTCGCGGCCGGGTTCGGATTGGCACCTCCACCGCCTACCGTCACATTGGCATCCGGCACGGATACTGCCTCCCGAACTGCCCGTCGAGATCGAACAGGGACGCCTGGGCGACGGGATGCGGGCGCCCGCGGCGGACGCCGATCCGGGTGTCCTCGGGCAGGCCCGGCAGGTCGAGCAAGCCGGCGAGTCGCAGCAAGGAGGCGGCCCGGTCGGTCCGGGCCGCCTCCTTGGCTTGGCCTAGGCGTCGAGGGACTTCGCGGCCTCACGGATCACATCGAGGACGAAGTCGGGATGCGAGAGCATGGGAACGTGACTGCTGTCCACGGGGCGGATTGTGGCGCCCATGCGCTCGGCGGTGGACCGCTCCAGGTCGGGGTGCACGGTGCGGTCGCTGTTGGCGACGATGTACCAGCTTGGCTTCGTCCGCCAGGCGGTGCCGGGAACCTGCTGGTTGAACAGGTCCGCCACTGGCACAGCGCCCGTCGCCAGGACGAGCTTCTGCTCCGCTTCCGGGAGGTCGCCGCAGAAGTGCGGGACGCCTGAAGGCTTGAGCCACACGCGGCCGTCAGCGACGTCGACGTGCTCGAAGATGGGCGTGCGGGGGAATTTGTCCTGCTGTTCCTGCGACGTCTCGTCCTCGTCCGGGGCGAGCGCGGCGATGTACACCAGAGCGCGGACGCGGTCGTGGGTGCCCGCTTTGGTGATCAGGGTCCCGCCGTAGGAGTGACCGACCAGCACGATCGGGCCGGGGACGTGGTTGAGCGTGAAGTTGACACACGCGACGTCGCTTTCGAGCGAGTCGAGGCCGTGCTGTGAGGCGAACACCTCGTGCCCTTCAGCCTGGAGCGTGGGGATGAGCTTGTTGAAGCACGACCCATCCGCCCAGAGTCCATGGGCGAAGACAATGCTGGGCTTGCCCGCCATGGCATTTCCTCCTACAGCGAGATTAAATATGCCGCATTGCACCATATTGCGTGCTCGGTACCTATTCTTGCGTGCTGGCCAGGCGTGTTGCCCCATCCCAATCGTTGGGCCTACGAGGTTGAACGCGTTCTCGTGGTGGTCATGTGCTGATGATCAGGCTCGTTTCAGCGAGGCAGCCGTCTACGAGGTCGCCGCGGTACTGGATGTGGCGCAAGCGGCGTCGGATCCATGGGACCTGATTCGACCACCGCGACTTCCAGCGCTGAAATCGGCACATCGATCATGCCGTCGGCATAGGGATCGGTGTGCGCCTCAGCTGCGATGGTCCCACCGCCGCGGTGCTCGGGCCGGTGGGTGAGGTCTGTGCGCCAGTTGCCTCCGGTCCGCGAGCGCCACACCGGTCGACCGCATCAGTCGCTACGCCCGCCTCGTCCCGCTGCCCGACTGCCACGACCGCCGAAGCCGTCCGTGGAGCACCTGTGATCACCAAAGCCATCAGCCAAGCAGAGGCGGCGCGGAGCCTGCCGAGAGCGGAGGCGACACGGCGAGGGACCCGCACCTCGCTCCGGCACGCTAGTAGGAACTGGTCCGGTAGCGGCTGCGAAATTCTGCCAGCAGCTCATCAGTCACCTCGGCCCCGGAACTCACCGCGGCGTGGACGTCACGGAAGTAGTTTTCGTAGCCGGCAGGGGTGTACAGGCACAGGGCGCGTACCGGAGTCGAGCCCGCATTGCGGAAGCCATGCGGGGTGCCGCGGGTCGCGGCGAGCAGGTGCCCGGAGCCAACCGCTACCTCGCCGTCCCCGGTGTGGAGGGTCAACTCCCCTTCGAGGACATAGAAGTACTCGTCGTGTCCATCGTGAACGTGCGGTCTGGCGCCAACTACTCCGGGGGCCAGAGCGAACTCCTCGAAGGCGAAGCGTCCGCCCGTGTGCTTGCCGGTGAGCCGGAAGAAGTGAGCGACACCGGCAACGTCTATGAGCTCACCGTCCTGAGGGCGTCGCAGCAGTGGACGAGCGGGATTCCGGGACTGGTCGTCGGTCATGGGGGCATTGTGACCCAGGCGCTGACTGCTCAGCCGGCAATTCGAGATGTGCCAGCGGCCCACCCGGACGCAGTCAGCGAAGGAGAACCAGGGACAGCAGTCGCGTGCCCGACGGCGAAGGCGGCTACCGGCCCTTCGTGGGCACACCCCTGCCATGACGACGTAAGCCCGAGGAGCCGGTGTACCCGCGCACCTTCGTGAACCATCGGGCCGGGTACCGCGTCATCCTGGTGCGCGGCCCGTGCCGGGTGGAGCTGGGCGAGGGAGAGCAGGGGACAGATGACAACAGGTGAAGTGACCGGTTTCGCGCTGGCCGTGTTGGCGGGCCTGCTGTGTCTGTGGGGCGGTGTGCGGGAGGCGCGGCTGCAAGCGCGGCTGCGTCGGTACGGCGTACACGCCGAGGGGTTGGTGGTGGACCAGTATCTGGCGCCGTCGGACGATTATTCGACACCCGTCATCGAGTTCACCGACCGGCAGGGGCGACCCGTCAGATTCACACCCGTGGCGACGGGGACGAGGATGGGGATGGAGCTTGGAACCCAGGTGCCGGTCGTCTATCCGCCCGAACACCCCGAGAACGCAAGGGTGTTCACCCGGAAGCACCTCCGGCCTACGGTCATCAGCCTGCTTACCGGAAGCGTGCTCTTCCTCGGCGCCGCGGTGTGGAGGGGTGATCAGTATGGACAGCGGGCGGCATCCACCGTCACTCGTCAGGTGGATCTTGGTGGTGAACCCCACGTGAGCGGCCCAACGCCTCGTCAGCCCGGTGCTGGACTGATCGCCTGCGGCATCCAGACACTCATTCCGTCCCGTGACGGGCTCCGGCGGCGTCACGCCCCACTCGCGCGAGTGGCGGGCGAGCCTGGCCCCGAAGGTGCCGGTGGCCTCCAGTTCGACCAGCACCCCGGCGTCGAACGAGCTCCATCGATCCGGGTGGGACCGCAGCCACCGGCCCGGCAGGCGCACAGGATGGCCACGCTGCACTCACTGTGGTCGTGTTTTTTCACGCTCGGCTCGTGGGGCCTGGACACTCCACCGTCGCACACCCGGGCGCGCCCACCGGCTACGCGCTCCGGCTGGCGTGCAAACGGCGCCG
Organism: Streptomyces sp. HUAS MG56; assembly: GCF_058673395.1. Classification (NCBI taxonomy): domain Bacteria; kingdom Bacillati; phylum Actinomycetota; class Actinomycetes; order Kitasatosporales; family Streptomycetaceae; genus Streptomyces; species Streptomyces sp. HUAS MG56. The sequence goes on from NZ_CM178722.1 coordinate 1,034,558, forward strand.
TACCCCGCCCTGTGCGGGACTGCTGGAGCTGACCGAGACCCGCCGGACGTCCGTCCAGCGGAACTCCTCTTCACGACCGCCAGCCGACTGGCCCCTCGCCCCGGGGAAGGCCGGCGATGATCAGGTCGAGGGCGAATTCGAAGCGCTGGTCGAAGTTGTCAGGGCCGATGTACGGCAGGACCGCGGCCAGGGCCGGGTAGGTGTCGGCCGGGACCTGGTCCGGCAGGAGGGCCGGTGCGGTTTCCTGGGCGGCCTGCTGTTCCTGGGCGAGGCCCAGGGTCAGGTAGAAGATCGACCAGTGGGTCCACGCGGCCGTGCGCGGCGAGTGGCCGGCCGCCAGCAGGGTCGCGATCACGCTGTCTGCGAAGCGCAGCGTGCGGGGCTCGGCCGCGAAAACGCCCGCGACCATCCTGGCGGCGTCGCGGTGGGAGAGCAGCGCCGCGCGGCAGCGGCGGCTCAGTTCCCTGAGCCGGTCGGGGAATGCCTCGGGCAGCGGCTCGTCGAGACAGTGCGCGAGGAGTTCGTCGGAGGCCAGTTCGAGCAGGCGGCCCTTGCTGGAGGCGTGCCAGCGGACGGTGTTGTGCTGCACGCCGAGCCGGGCCCCGACGGCGCGCATGGTCACCCCGTCCAGCCCGTGCTCGTCGAGGACCGCCAGCGTGGCGGCGACGATCTCGCCCCGTGTCGTGCCCATCCGATGCGCCTCTCCGGTCGGCTTCCGCACCCCTGTTGTCCAGTGGACAATTCTAGGGCACTCTCATTCTTATCCATTGGACAAGAGTGAGGGGAAAGTGGTTGTCATGATCGATGTGCTCATCGCCGGGGCCGGCCCGGTGGGGCTCTGGCTGGCCGCGGAGTTGCGCCTGCACGGGGTGGAGGTGACCGTCGTGGAACGCCGGGCGGCACCGGACGGACGGTCGCGCGCGGTCGGCATGCAGGCCGGCACGCTGGACACCTTCGCCACCCGCGGACTCGCGGAGCGGTTCATCGAACGCGGTACCCCGGTGCCGACCGGCCACTTCGGTGCGGCGACCACCCGGCTGGACTTCTCCACAGTCGGAGCGGCGCACCCGTTCATGCTGGCGCTCGGTCAGTCCGTCACCGAACAGCTCCTGGAGGAGCACGCGGTTGCCGTGGGCGCCCGGGTGCTGCGCGGAGAGGAGGTCGTCTCGCTCACCCAGGGCCCGGACGCCGTCGAGGCGGTGATTCGGGCCCGCGGCACCCACCGGACCGTGCGGGCCCGCTGGGTGGTGGGCTGCGACGGCACGCGCAGCGCGGTGCGCCAAGCGGCCGGCATCGACTTCCCCGGGCAGGACACCACGCTGACCGGATGGCTCGCCGACGTCGAACTCGACGACCCGCCCAGCGCGCCGCTCGCCGCCACCAGGCCGGCCGGTTCGTTCCTGGCGGCCCCGATCGGCGACGGCGTCCACCGGCTGGCGGGCCTCTCCACGGCCACCATGCACCATGGCACCGGCGAACCGCTGACCCTGGCGGAGGTGCGCGAGCAGACCCGCACGCTACTGGGACGGGATCTGGGCATCCGCAACCCCCGCTGGCTGTCGCGCTACGGCAACGCCACCCGCCAGGCCGCGCGGTACCGGGCCGGACGGGTGCTGGTGGCCGGGGACGCGGCGCACATGTTCTTCCCGGCCGGTGGCCAGGGCATGAACCTCGGCATCCAGGACGCCACCAACCTGGGCTGGAAACTGGCCGCCACCCTCCAGGGCCGGGCGCCCGACGGACTGCTCGACAGCTACGACACGGAACGCCGGCCGGCCGCCCGCGCCGTCATCGACAACACCCGTGCCCAGCTCGCCCTGTTCGCCGCGGCGAGCCCGGAGCAGATCGCGCTGCGCGAGGTCTGGTCCACCGCGCTGGCCGAACCGCAGACCAACCGCCAGTGGGCCCGCCGGATCGCCGGCTTCGACGACCCGCTCCCCGCCGACACCGCACCCGGCGCACACCCGCTGGACGGCACTCGACTGGCCGGCCTCGCCCTGGACACGGCCGACGCACCCACGGCCCACCCGTTGATGCACCACGGCCGGCCGCTGCTACTGGACCTCGGCGGGACGCGGACGCCGTGTACCGCAGACGGTCTGGAACAGCGGGCAGTCACCGTCAACACCGCAGCGACGGACCCGATCTGGCGGAACGTCACCGCGGTTCTGATCCGACCGGACGCCCGGATCACCTGGGCCAGCACCGACACCGACCCGCAGCGCCGGGCCGCGGACTGCCTCACCGCCATGCGCACCCTGTGCCGCTGAGCGCGCTCGGTGAGCCCACCCGCCGGACCCACTCGGCGCCCTTCTCTCACGGACCAGGCCGGATCAGCGCGACTCCTCCAGCCCCAGCGGGGGCACGCCATCCATGCGTGCATCGCAAGGCGGCGCACCTTCCGGCCGAAGGCTGGAGGCGTGCCTGGTCTGGAGTCCGGGCTCTTCACCACCAGGCCAACCGAACCCGAACCCCAGATCACCCCACAACCGGAACCGAAACAGTCGCGTTCCTGCTCCGCGTCCACGCCATGGACACGCCCCAGCCCGGCCCGTATGCCACGTTGCCAGACGGTGGCAATGGGGCAGTTGGGCGAGTTGAAGGTGACCGACGAGGACGGCCGGAGTTGTCCTCACCCTCCGGCGACGTTCTGCTCAGGCGAGGCTTCAGCCGCCCCTCAGTCTCACCCCGAACCGGGTGCGCAATCGGTGGATCTCCCACCATGCGATCGCCGTCACCGTGGCCGGACCGCCGATGAACAGCGCATAGGCGATCGGCGTCGGTCCGCTGGGCAGTTTCGCTGTGGCCGCGAACGTCCAGACCAGGAAGGTGGCCAGCACAGGCGGGGCCGCGGGGTGAACCGCGGCCGCGCCGAAGCCGGTTCGTGCGACGGCGGCCGAGGCGAACAGGAACAAGAACACCGACCACATGACTCCCGCCAGGAACGCGAGGGACAGCCACGTACCCGCAGAGCCGCCCAGCCGCGACGGATCGGCCACGCTCCAGCAAACGACCAGTACGACGATGAGCAACAACGTGCTGACGAACAAGCCGAGTTGGCGCAACGATCCACGCAGTGCAGCCCACATCGTCCGGCGGCGGCTGGAAGGCGCACACCAGACGAAGGCCATGAAGACGACCGGCGCACTCACGACGAGCAGCCACGGTGTGGTGAGGAGCGCGCTCCAGCGATCCGAGAGCGACTCGCCTATGTCCCGCACGGAGCCGAAGGCCACGACATCCGCGAGTGACACCCCGATCGCCGCGCACGTGCGGAGCCTCTTGACGCGTGCCACGTCCGGATCGCGCACGGGGACGGAGCCTGGGCCACGAAGGAAGAGGCGCCAGGCGACACTGCGGGCGCTGCGTGCGAGGCAGTACAGCCCCATCAAGGGAGAGAACAGCAGCAGAAACGGCGACAGCACGAGCACCACGCCGCCGGGCAGGCGGCCGAGGAGTCCGAACAGCGAGAGCCAGTCCCGGAACTGTGCCGGGCCGGCCGGATCAGGGGAAGGGGGCACGGGCACCCCGCTCGGCGGCCAGTACGGCAGTGGACCACTTCCCGGTCGGATGGAGACCAATTCCGCACACCTCGCCCACGGACACCCCTACGTCTTCAACGCATCCCCCGGCAAGACGCGGGGGCCGCACGACACGGTTCCCGCATGATCAGCCACCCACCGCATCCGGTGACGTCCGCACCCGCTGTGCCAGCTCCCCACCACACCAGCCACAGGTCGACGGTGGCTGAGAAAGCACGGACCAGGCGGCCGGAAGCCGGTGAACCCACCAGACTCCCTCTGCGAGGATCCCGTCTTCGTCCAGCCCCAGAGCCGCGGCCGTGTGCCCAGGGATCCGGGCCTCGGCCCCGGTCATCAGCCGCCGCTGCCGCCCGTCCGGATGCGCGAACGGCGCTGGTCTCCCGCAGCGACTGGGGCACGATCCACTGCCCGGCCCCGCGGCCCCGGGCCGGCATGTGCCGCTCGGGCCACGAAAGGCCGGCGTCCCTGCCCAGCCGGCTTTGGGTCACCGTGCCGGAAAGGATGCCGTTGTCGTACCGACCATGGTGGCCGGTGGCTCGAGTGTGCGGCGTATCGGCCGGGCAATCTTCTGCTCGTGCCGGTGTGATGACGCCGACGGCCTCGCCAGGGTCTTTGCTGCTGCCCGGTCGCGGCCGCCCGCAGCCAAGGGGGGCTTTAGGCACGTCAGGGGGGCGAGTTCCCGGGTGCGCGAACGGTGCGGCGGACGGCGTTGCGGAGCCAGTGGTGGGCTCCGTCGGCGGCATGGCGGGGGTGCCAGGCCATGCCGATGGTCAGGGGCGGCAGTGGCAGGGGGATGTCGAGGAGGTGCAGGCCAAGGGCCGTGGCGGCATCGGTGAGGGGCGAGGGTGCGGCGCCGGGGAGCGCGGCAGGGACGAGGCAGATGACATCGCTGCGGGCGGCGAGGGTCATCGCGGCCAAGTGGCTGGGGAGGACGGCACTGACCCGCCGACTGAGGTTGCGCTCGGACAAGGCGGTGTCGAGGGGGCCGGTGAACCGGCCGCGGCGGCTGACCGCGACGTGTTCGGCAGCGGCGAACCGAGCCGGGGTCAGGGTTCCTTCGGTGAGGGGGTGGCCGGGCCGGACAGCCGCCACCATCCGGAGGGTGAGCAGTTCCTCGACCTGGGTTTCAGGGTCGACGTGGTCGATGGATCCGACTTCCAGGTCGATGCGGCCGTCGCGCAGTGCCGGTCCGGCCTCCAACTCCTCGGCCCGGAACCGCAGGGAAACCCCCGGCGCCTCCTGCCGGGCCAGCTGCAGCAGTCCGGGGGCCAGTACCGCGCCGACCAGGTCGGCGCTCTGGAGGGAGAAGGTGGTGTGCAGGGCGGCAGGGTCGATGCCAGTGCCGGGGGTGAGCAGTGCTCCGAGGCGGCGCACCACTGCGGCGGCTTCGTCGCGCAGGGCCTGGGCGCGCGGGGTGGGGACCATGCTCTGTCCGGCCCGCACCAGGAGCGGGTCTTGGAGGACGCGGCGGAGACGGGCAAGGGTGCGGCTCATGGCGGCGGGGGAGGTGTGCAGGCGGGCGGCGGCGCGGGTGACGCTCTGCTCGGACAGCAAAGCGTCCAATGCGACGGCGAGTTGGGCATCGATAACCGGGTCAGGGTTGTTCACCAGCGTAATTCCGTTTCAGGCAATGATTCCATGCTGAAGTTCCCATTGTGGCAACACCCTTGATCTCCGCAGGATGAGGGGCGTACCGACCCGACACCATCCACGAGGTCTTCATGATCGTCATCACTGGCCCCACCGGGAACATCAGCCGCCACCTGCTTCCGCTGGTCCTTGAGTCCGCCCCCGCCGCCGGCGAGGAACTGCGCGTGGTCGTGCGTGACCCCGCCCGGCTCCCCGACGCGGTACGCGAACACGTCGAAGTGATCACCGGCTCGCACGGCGACGCCCAGGTCGTCGACCGGGCCTTCGAAGGCGCGGACGCGGTCTTCTGGCTCGTCCCCCCGGACGCCTCCCTGACCCCGGAGGACGCCTACTGCGGCTTCACCCGCCCCGCCGCCAAGGCACTCGCCTCCCACGGCGTCGGACATGTGGTCGGCGTCTCCGCGCTCGGCCGCGGTACCCCGGTCGCCGACCACGCCGGGCTCGTCACCGCCTCCCTTGCCATGGACGACCTGATCGCGGGCACAGGCGTCGCCTACCGGGCCCTGGCCAACCCGTCCTTCTTCGAGAACCTCCTGGAGGAGGCCGACTCGATCCGCGAGAAGGGCGTCTTCGCCGACACCGTCGACGCCGACCGCAAGGCGCCCCTCGTGGCCGTCGCCGACATCGCCGCCGTGGCCGCCGGCCTGCTGCTGGACCGCTCCTGGACCGGCACCGACAGCGTCCCGGTCCTCGGGCCGCAGGACCTGTCCCCCAACGACCTGGCCCGCATCATGACCGAGCAGCTCGGCCGCCCCGTGCGCTACGAACGCCAGCCGCTCGACGATCTGCACACCACCCTCGTCGGCTACGGCCTCAACGAGGCATTCGTCCGGGGCATCACCGACATGAAGCGGGCCAAGGACGACGGCCTCGACGCTGGCGTCGCCCGCACCCCGGACACCGCCTCCCCCACCACCTTCGAGCAGTGGTGCGCCCGGACCCTCAAGCCCGCCGTCCTCTCCTGAAGGCCCAACAGCCGTCGCCGCAGCACATGGCGCCCACCGTACCGAGACCCCCTGCCACCCCGGAGGCACTCATCATGTCCACTGAGAAGACCGAACCGCCGGTCACCGCGTTCATGCTCGTCAAGACCACACCCGAGTGGCTCGCCCTGACCGTCCAGGAACGTGTGGACGCCTTCACCACCCAGGTCCTCCCCGCAATCAAGGCCAAGACCACCGGTGTTCGGTCACGCTTCTACGACACGGAGTTCTACTCCGCGCGCGTCACCGACGTCTGGGTCTGGGAGGCAGACGACCACCACGCCTACCAGCTCCTCGTCGACGCGTTGCGCGAGACCCCGTTCTGGGACCGCTACTTCGAGGTCGTCGACCTGCTCGTCGGCACCGAGAACGGCTACGCCCACACCTACGGCCTCGACCCCGTCGCCACCATCACCACCTGACACCCGCCCGTCCGGCCCACGGCACACTCACCCGCACACTGATCTCCGAAGAGGCGTGGCACATTTCAGCCCCGCACGCGCGGCGGATCAGCCGTTCATGACGTAGTCCCGCCGGCGGCGGCTGGACTCGGCTGACGCCGAGACCGGCGTTGTGCGCCGGCTCGGCCTCCGACATCTGTTGATCTGGCCATCCGGGTGGGTGCCTCAGGGCCACCCTCTTCGCGGTGCGGGCTCGTACGTTGGTCGACATGCAGGCGAAGCCGCTGAGTGAGTTCCTGCGGTCCCGGCGCGCACTGGTGCGCCCCGAGGACCACGGGATGCCCGCGGGGACGCGCCGTACTCCCGGTCTGCGACGCGAGGAGATCGCGCTGCTCGCCGGGGTGAGCACGGACTACCACGTGCGGCTGGAACAAGGACACGAACGCAATCCGTCGTCCCAGGTCCTGCGGGCCTTGGCGGCAGCCCTGTTGCTGAAGGGCGAGGAATCCGCCTACCTGCGTACGCTGGTCGATCCGCCACAGCGCGGGCAGGTCAATGTACCTGCCGTAGACCAGGGCCGGCGTGTCGACCCAGGCGTCCAGCAAAGACACCAGCTGCGTTTACCTGGCTCGACAGCGAGACCAGTCTGATCACAGCGATGTTCCTCAACCCGGCCGCCCAGGGCTTCTACTGTGACTGGGCCGACGTCGCGCAGGGGTGCGTGGCTGCGCTGCGGTCCGCCAACCCCGACCCGGACGATCAGCGACTGCAGGAGCTGGTAGGTGAACTTGCGGGCGAAGTCCCGACTTCGCCCGCATGTGGGCACGCCACGAGGTACGGGCCAAGACGGCCTCGACCAAGCGTTTTCGCCACCCGCTGATCGGCGACCTCACTCTGGGCTTCGAGACCTTCTCCGTCAACAGCGCCCCGGCCAGCACCTTGTCGTCTACCGAGCCGAGCCCGGCACCGCCGCCGACAGTCCCTGACCTTGCTGGGCAGCTTCGCCCTCACGTTGTAGCCGCCGAGGCAGAGGGCGCCGGTTGGACTGACCGCGGAATGGACCGCGTCTCCGCCCTCTCGACGCGCAGACAGGCGGAGGCGAACGGAGCCTGAGCGGAAGCTGTCGCGCGAGGCGGACCCGCGTGTGGAGCGACCGAGCAGGGCGCCCGTCGCCGTCCGGGCCGGAGGACGCTTCGGCGCCTGGTCCAGCCCATTCACGGCATCACGGCGTCTTCCTGTCGAGGGAGGTCGGGGTGCCGCAGCGCTCGTTGCCGTCGGTCAGGTCGTCGCGCACCAGGACAAGGAGTTGTGTCAGCCGCGAGCGCTGGGTGTCAGTCAGCGAGCGGAACAGGTCGTCTTCCACCTCCTGCTGCGCGGCTGCCGCGTCCCGCAGCCGCTGCTGTCCCGCCTCCGTCAGCACGACCAGGTGGCGGCGCCGATCGCGAGGGTCACGCGTGCGCGTCACCAGCCCCTCGGCCTCCAGAGGGTTGAGCTGCGTGACGAGCACGCTGGCCGCGGTATCCGTCTCGGCGGCCAGGTCGGTCTGCGCCAGCGGGCCGCGATCGTGGAGCAGCCCGAGGATGTGGAACTGCCGCGGCGCGAGGCCATGGGCGGTGTGCGCATCCCTCAGGCGACGCATGGCCTCGTGCCCCAGAAGGGCGAGCATGAGGCCGGGGCTGTTGCGGTGCTCGCCGAGCAGCACCGGGCCGGAGGTGATGGAGGTAGCCGAAGTCACCCTTTCACTTTACATCACACAATCGTGTAAGTTCCTCAATGAATTATGCATGTGAACGATTGAGGGACCGCAAGTCCCTCCGCCTCCGTACGCCACTGTTCGCCCGAGGAGCGCCATGTCTGCCACCCGTCCGACCCTGTACCCCGATCCGAGCGCGGATCTGGGCCTGCACGGCGCACGCGCCGTCGTCACCGGAGGAACCCGCGGGATCGGCGCAGCCACCGTGCGCCGTCTGGTCACGGCCGGAGCGCACGTGGTCGCCATCGCCCGCAACCGAGCAGAAGTCCCCGCCCGAGTGCACGTGGTGACCGCCGATCTCGACACCCCCGACGGAGCCGAGCAGGCGGCAGCCGCAGCGCTCGACCTGCTGGGCGGCGTCGACGTGCTCGTCGACAACGCCGGACGCAACACCCACGTACCGGACGGCGTCCTCGCTGCGACCGACGAGGACTGGCTGGCCAACCTCGGGGCCAACCTGCTGTCCGCCGTCCGTCTCGACCGCGTCCTCGTCCCGCACATGACCGCACAAGGCCATGGGGCAGTCGTCCACGTGTCGTCGAACGCCGCCCGCTACCCTCAGCCCAACGGCGCTCCGTACGCCGCCGCCAAGGCCGCCCTCAACGCTTACAGCAAGAGCCTCGCACTCGCCTGCGGCCCACACGGCGTGCGCGTCACCGCGGTCATGCCCGGAGTCATCGAGACCGACGCCGTGGAAGCAAGCCTGCGGCAGGCGGCAGAACGCACCGGCCGCGACCTGGACACCATCCGCGAGGAGTTCCACCAGCGCCTCGCCGCCCCGCTCGGCCGCCCCGGACGCCCCGAAGAAGCCGCAGAGCTGATCGCCTTCCTCGCTTCCCCCCGCGCCTCCTACCTCACCGGCATCACCATTTCGGTCGACGGAGGGATTCTCCCCACCCTCTGACGAACCGTCGAGGATCTCCTTGAACACCAGAGGCTCATTCTCTTCCCGCGCAACGGAAGCCGGTCACGGTCGGCGTCGGCGTCCATAGTTCAGGAACAGGGGGCGCACGCCGTACCCATCGGGCTTTCGACGCGGCAATCCCCCGGGCCCGGATCCCGCCGCTGAGCTTGTTCGCTGCGGAACCGGTCCAGAAGCGGTTCGTCCGCCGGCTGACCGGCATGCCGAACCGCAATCCGGCGCCGGTCGGCAGAACCAAGGTGACCGCCCGCAGCGGGATGACCTCGGAGACGAGTAGACCGTGGGGTCAGCGGGCGGGCAGCTCGAACCCGAGGGCGGCCAGGGCTTCCACGGCGGCCTGCTGGTCCTGCTCATAGGTGCCGCCGGAGATTCCGAGACCTCCCACGCACCGACCGTTGTCGGTGATCGGGTAGCCGCCGCCGACCGCCATCAGGCGCGGGTGGCCGGCCAGCGGCGCGACCCGCGGCTCAGCGAGGTAGTCGTTCCACACGTGGGTGGGAGTGTGGAAGGAGGCCGCGGTCCAGGCTTTGTCGACGGCCACCTCGGCGGCGAGGAAGGGCACGCCGTCGGCGCGGTCGAACGCCTTGAGGTGCCCGCCCGGGTCGGTGACGGCTACGGCAGCCGTGAAGCCGATCCGGGCGGCAGCCACGTGCACCGCCGCGACAAGTGCGCCGGCGGCGGCCTGGGTGATCGAGGAGGCGGGGCTGGACTTTTCGAGCGTATCGGTGTTCATGAACGGTTCCCTTTGTGGCTGTGTCGTGAGGTGGGGCAGTGGCGGTCGGTGCCTTCGCGGCGGGGTCAGCGCAATGGTGAGGCGGGGGTGGGGACCACGCGGGTGACGACGGTCTTCTCCGGAATCAGCAGGCCGTACACGACCGGTCCGATCTCGCCCTTCCACCGGTCGTGGTCGTAGACCGCCGCGTACAGGGCTTCGCTCTGGGCCTCGTCCTCGAACCGGCGGATCCACACGTAGCCGTCCTGGTCCTGGTCGTCGACGAAGGAGGCGGTCACGTCCATGCCCAGCGAGGTCTGGAACGGGATGACCACGTCCTCCATGTAGCGCACCCATTCCTCGCGGCGTCCGGGCTGCGCCTGGTAGCGGCGGATCTCGTAGTACATGCTGATACTCCAAACTGCCTGCGGGGATGGTCAGTTGGTGACAGTGAGGACGAGCTTGCCGCGGGTGCGGCCGGCCTCGCCACGGGCGTGGGCCGCACCGGCCTGCTCCAGCGGAAAGGTGTCCTCCACCTCGACGGCCACATGGCCCGCATCGATCAGGTCGGCGATCGTCGTCAGCGCGGCACCGTCCGGCTCGACCAGGAAGGGAGTCACCCGCACACCGGCCGCCGCAGCGGCCTCGGCCAGCTCCGGGGAGACGCCGGCCGGGATCGCGACCAGCAGACCGCCGGGGCGCAGGACCTTCAGCGAGCGGGTGCTGGTCCGGTCGTGGGCGTCGCCCACCAGGTCGATGACGACGTCGACGTCGGCGGTGGCGTCCTCGAAGCGGGCGGTGGTGTAGTCGATGGTCTCGGTGGCGCCGAGTTCCTTGAGCCAGGGGTGGCGGGCGGCGCCGGCGGTGGCGATCACGTGGGCGCCCAGGTGCCGGGCGAACTGGACCGCGAAGTGGCCGACCCCGCCGGCGGCGGCGGTGACGAGGACGCGCTGGCCGGCCCGCACGTGGGCGGTGTCGACCACGGCCTGCCAGGCGGTCAGCGCCGCGAGCGGTACGGCGGCGGCGTGCACGTGGTCGAGGGTGGCGGGCTTGCGGGAGAACTGGCGGGCCGGGGCGGTCACGTACTCGGCGTAGGCGTTCGCGACGCGCGGGAACCACGGCATGCCGTACACCTCGTCGCCGGCCTTCAACGTGGTCACACCGAAGCCGACCTCCTCCACCACCCCGGACACATCCCAGCCCAGGGTGAACGGCGGCTCACCCAGCACTCCGGCCATGCCGGTGCCACCCCGGGTCTTCCAGTCCACCGGGTTGATCCCGGCGGCGTGCACCCGCACCAGCACCTCGGTGGGCAGCGGCACCGGGCGCGGCACCTGCTGGATCCGCAGCACCTCCGGACCGCCGAAACCGTCCTGGACCACCGCGCGCATCGTGTCTGCGGACATGCGTCATCTCCTGAAAAGGGCACTCTGTGGAAGGCCTTTGCGGCCCTCCCGTGGACGTCGACGACGCTATCCCCGCGGATATAGTTACCTTCAAGGTCCAGTACTTCCCATTGGGAAGTGACCTGGTGAGGAGAGGGAAGCATGACGACCACCTGCCCCAGCGGCCAGCACGCCCACCACGACGTCTACGCCGCACAGTGCCCGTGTCGCGCCTTGCTCGACCTGCTCGCCAACAAGTGGTCCGCGCTGGCCATCGGTGCCCTAGAGGACGGGCCGCAGCGCTTCGGTGAGCTCCAGCGCAGGCTCCAGGGCGTCAGCCCCAAGGTGCTCACCCAGACGCTGCGCCGCCTGGAGGACTTCGGCATCCTCGACCGCACGATCTACCCCGCCGTCCCCCTGCACGTCGAGTACACCCTCACCCCCCTCGGCCAGAGCGCCGCGCTCCCTCTCAACGCGCTCCGCTCGTGGGTCGAGGACAACATCGACCAGGCGTTCCGGCGGGAACCCGGTCGCTGAACACCCCGACGAGCGCGTGCGCGAGCCAGGCGTTCGGCTTGTCGCGATCGAAGAGCCACGACCGTGTTCGCTGTGGGGATTCCCATGCCCCGTCCTGCCGATAGGCACACCGCCCTCGTCGTCACCGCCTCGCTCCTCCGCGTACTTGAGATCGGCGCGCCGGAGTACAACGGGGCCTCCCTCGCAAGCCTCAATCCGTCTTGACCAACTGCACGACGACGCCCCCCGGAGCAAGCCTGGCTGAGCGTCGTCGTATCAGATCCCCGTCTACCCTGGACCCCCGTCGACGCAAGCCGACGGGGGTCCTCACGTGTCACGAGCGATCACAGGCGTGTCACCAACCCCACGGACGCCCTCACGTCACAAGGCCCTGACCTGAACTTACGCGCTCACCTAGGACCAACTGGACGCCCGTGGACGGTCTCTACGACATGTGCCATGTGGTGCCGCAGTAATCGCCTCCGCCGACACCAAACCAAGAGCCGGACCAGGTGCGGACCGACTCGGCTCCGCATCAAGCGATTCCACCCGTTGCCGCAGGTCAGCTCGCCAGCAGGACCAGCCACGTCAAAGTGCGGAACGGGACTATGACGAGCGGTGCCATTGCGCGTGCCGACTCGGCGATCGTGACCTCACGAGCTTGACCGAGGCGGTCCCATCACAGTCGTGTCCGTCCGCCGAGCCGGTGCGCGCGAGCCCACACCGACGTCCACCAGGCCGCCGTCATCGACACCATCGGCCGGTACCTGGCCACCGAGGCGTTTCCTGCGACACCTGAAGGCTATCGAAGCCTGCTGGCATGGCTGCGGTCGCACGGCCACGCACTGACGGTGCGTATGAAGGGCACCGGATCCTTCGGCGCCGAACTCGCCCCGTACCTGCGTGCCAACCAGATCACCGTGTTTGAGGGACCGACCCGATCGTCGAGTTCGTCGAGCCGCGGGCAAATCCGACCCCGGCACGGTCGAGGCGATCCGCGCACTGCGCGTCGTACGTGCCAGCGCCATCAAGGCCCGCACCCAGACCATCAAGCAGATCAAATCGCTGATTATCACCGCGCCCGCTGCGGTCCGCGAAGCACTGCACTCGCTGACCGCCACCGAGCTGATACGGCGCCTGGTTACCAGCCGACCCGGCGCCGATCGACCACCCCTGCCGCTGCCGACGAGCTCGCACTGAAGCGCCTGGCCAAGCGTGCCCGAGCGTGCACGGGGAGCGTGTCTGAAAGATCGTGTAAGTCCGTGATGTGACAGGCTGGTCAGGGCTCTGACCTGGGCCTTCGGCCAGCCGGGACGGACGGACATGAACGACAACGAGATCCCGGCCGTCGAACCGGTCGAGGACAAGCTCGTCGATGAGGTCGTCGAGCGCCTGCTGGACCGCGCCGACGCCTCGGGTGCTGCCCTGCTGGGCGAAGGCGGCCTGCTGACGGCGGTGACCCGGGCCGTGCTGGAACGGGCCCTCGACGCGGAGATGACCGACCACCTCGGATACGAGAAGCACGATCCCGCGGGCCGCGGCTCGGGCAACAGCCGCAACGGAACATCTCTGAAGACGGTGCTGACCGATGCCGGGGCGGTCACGCTGGCCGTTCCCAGGGACCGTGACGGGTCCTTCGAACCGCAGCTGGTGCCCAAGCACGCCAGGCGACTTGCAGGGTTCAACGAGCGGGTCCTGTCCCTGTATGCGCGCGGCATGTCGGTGCGCGACATCCGCTCGCACCTGGCCGGCATGTACGGCGTCCAGGTCTCACCGGACCTGATCAGCAAAGTCACCGAGGCCGTCACCGACGAGCTCGACGCATGGCAGAACAGACCGCTGGACGCCGTCTGGCCGATCATCTACATCGACGCGCTGTGGGTGAAGATCCGCTCCGGGTCCGTGTCCTCCCGACCGGTCTATCTCGCCGTCGGGGTGGACATGGACGGCTGCAAGGACGTGCTCGGCCTGTGGGTCGGCGACGAGGGCGAAGGCGCCACGACCTGGATGACCGTGCTGTCCGAGCTCCGCAACCGCGGGGTCGAGGACGTGTGCATCGTCGCCTGCGACGGACTGAAAGGCCTGCCCGACGCGGTCACCGCGACCTGGCCCAAGGCCACCGTTCAGACATGTGTGATCCACTTGATCCGCGCCTCGCTGAGGTTCGCCTCCAAGCAGCACCACACCAGGCTGGTCACGGAGTTGAAGGCCATCTACACCGCCCCCACCGAGCAGACCGCCGAGCAGGCCCTCGCCGACTTCGCCGCAGGCGAGCTGGGCCAGCGGTATCCCGCGATCGTGCGGACCTGGCACGCCGCGTGGAGCGAATTCACCCCCTACCTCGCCTTCCCGCCGGAGATAAGGAAGGTCGTCTACTCGACCAACCTGATCGAGTCGATCAACGCACGGCTGCGGAAAGCCACTCGCAATCGTGGGCACTTCCCCTCGGAACAGGCCGCGTTGAAGGTGCTCTACCTCGCCGTCCGCGAGCAGATCACCCCCAGAGCGCGCGATGTCAACCACGTCGCGGCACACTGGAAGAAGGCACTGAACCAGTTCTCACTCTTCTTCGAGGACCGGCTCAACACCAAGTGATGGCCCAGGACTTACACAAAGTTCCGTACACGCCCTGCACGGGGCCACCTACGCGACGGGGGTGAGTTCGGCGCGGCCGAACAGCAGCGCGTAGCCGGAGGGAAGCTGTTGCAGGATGCGGGTCAGCAGGTCGGGGCCGGCGTAGGCGGCGACGGCGGAGAAGACGGATCCGGTGTCCCAGCGGGTGGTGGCCAGGGAGGCGCCGGTGCGGGCGGCGAGGTCCTTGACGAAGGCCCAGCCGCCCAGCGGTTGGGTGTCGGGGATCTGGGCGGTGAGGATGCGTGCGGCTTCGAAGGGGAGGCGGGCGGCCAGTTCGACGCGTTCGTCGCCGGTCAGCTGGCGTCCCAGACCCGAAAGGACGAGGCGGACGGCTTCCTCGGCCTTGTCGCGGGTGGGGTAGGCGCCTTCGTAGCGGACCTTTTCCAGCATGTGCTCGTACGCCCTCCCGTAGGAGTGCTGGCGCGGTGCGCTGTGGTCGGACATGACTGCGGTGGTTGCCTTTCTGTCACCAGGTCGTGGTGGCCGGTGTGCGGTCACCGGGGGTGGGTGTCAGGTGGACTGGGGTGGCCGAAGAGGAGGTCGTAGCCTGCGGTGAGCTGGAGCAGGATCTCCTGGAGGAGGCCTCACTGGCGGCGTCGGCGACCATGGACAGGACGGCGCCGACCTCCCAGGCCGCGCGGCTACTCGGTCGCGCCCTCGATCCAGGCCGCCGCGCACGAACCGCTCAGGTGAGAGCGGCTCGGCGCTCTGCAGCGGGTTGAGCAGGACCAGGGCGAAGTCCTCCGGCAGACGCGTCGCCAGTCAGCGCGTACCTCGCCGACCAGGTGTGCGCCCGCCCAGCAGGGCGAGCGCCACGCGGGCCGCGTGGTCGGCTTCCTGCGCGGTGCCGTATTCACCGCGTACCGCGTTCCTTCACATGGTCGAGAAACGCTTCGCGTCGCGCAGGCACGTCGGCCGCCCCCTTCCTCGGTTCCCGGGGGGTGCGGAGGACGGGCGAGGGGGGATCAGATACCCGTCCTCCGCCGCTGGTCAGCCCTCATCGGGTCCGGCTCAGCCGGAGATCTCCTTGCGGCCCGATCCGACGCCGATGGCGATCTTGCGGGGCTTGGCGCGCTCGGCGATCGGGATACGCAGGGTGAGCACGCCTGCGTCGTAGTCGGCCGTGATGTTCTCGGTGTCCAGCGTGTCGGCCAGCATGATCTGGCGGGAGAAGACGCCAAGCGGCCGTTCCGACAGTTCCATCTGCACGTCGCCGGACTTCGTCGCCGGCCGGCGCTCAGCCTTGACGGTCAGCATGTTGCGCTCGACGTCGATGTCGATCGCGTCCGCGCTGACGCCGGGGATGTCGAAGGCCACCACGTACTGGTCGCCCTCGCGGTACGCGTCCATCGGCATCGGGGACGGCCTGGACCAGGTGCCCGGTCCCATCAGCTGCTGGGCCAGCCGGTCCAGCTCACGGAAGGGGTCAGTGCGCATCAACATCGGAAAACACCTCCAGCAGGTTCGGGCAGTTGCTGCCAATGCGCCTCACTGAAACCGTTGTAACATGTCATCCAATGGATGACAAACCTGTTGTCGTCCGATGGACGACATGAGGGAGGTGCCTATGACCCCGGCCGACCAGCCGGCACCATCCAGCGCCGACACGCCGAGCCCGGCGTCGTTCCTCGCCGCCGCGGCAGCCCTGCACGCCATAGACGACGCTCTGCATGCCGCCCGGCATGAGGTCCCCGGGACTGCCGAGACCCACGACGTCGGCCCGGAGCAGGCCCTGGCCTCGCTGCTGCTGCTGCGCCAGGTCCGCGAGCAGCTCGCGGGGTGGGAAAACGGCCTGATCGAAACCGCCCGCCACGCGGGTGCCAGCTGGGCCGACCTTGCCCACCCCCTCGGCGTCGCCAGCCGCCAGGCCGCCGAACGCCGTTACCTGCGGGGTCGGCCCGGACCCGCAGGAACCACCGGCGAACAACGCGTCCAGGCCGCCCGCGAACGCCGCGCCGCCGAACGCACCACCGCCGCCTGGGCCCGCCGCAACGCAGCCGACCTACGCAGCATCGCCGGCCAGATCACCGCCCTCACCGACCTGCCCCCGGCGGCCCGCCTCCCGCTCAGCCAGCTCCACGAAGCCCTCGCCCGCGACGACCCCGCCGACCTCATCCACCCCCTCAACGCCACCCGCCCTTACCTGACGGCCCCTCACCCCGACCTCGCAGCACAACTCGACACGCTCACAGCCCCCTGAATCCGCCACCCCACCGTTGCCTCAAGGCAGCCCTGGGGGTGGGCACTGACGTACCGGCACGCGCGGAAAGCCGCAGGGCTGCCGGTGGACTGGGCGGCAGCCGGAGCGGGATCGCCATCCCCCAGGCGGACGGAACTGCCTCTCGAAGTGCATGTGATCGTGTCCCGTCGGCTCGGCGGAACGCCATCAGTCCGCAGATGTGGGCCGACGAGGGCCTCACGGACGCCCTCGCGCCCTACAGCGCACGAGACTGCCGAATCGACGCCTGCCCAACCATGCGCCCTCTCGCCTGGGCCCTGAAACGCGGGCGGCGTCGCCACGTACGCGCAGGCGGGCCAGAACTACGGCTACTCGCTGACCGCATCAAGGCCGGTGAGCCGTACCACTCGATGAAACATCGAGTGGTACGGCATGGACGTGCAGGTCGTCGCAGTCCCGGACGTCCCGCCCCCGTGTTTCTCGCGCGCGACACCCGGACACACCCACGACCTGACCACCGCCCGCGCCCACGGCATCATCATGGGACCAGCCTCTCAGCGTCGCGCGCGAGCGCTGGATGGCTCGACGAGGCGATCGTCGGAGAGCCGAGTGCCGGCCTGCTTGACATGCTTCAGGACGGGTGAGACCTCCATGCTCTGCAGTCCGGTCAGGGACCCAATGCGATCCGAAGTGAACTCGAACAGTTCGTCGAGGTCCCGGCAGTGTGCGACAGCGTGTATGTTCCAGGGCCCGGAGATGGCTGCGACGAAGGCGATCTGGGGTTCCTGCGCGAGTGTGCGGCCCGCGCTCTTCACGGACGACGGGTGCACGCGAAGCCAGAGGTTCGCGCGAGCGTGATAGCCCAAGGCTGCTGCGGCGATCTCGACGTCGATGTGGGCGACGCCGTGCTGGATCAGAATGTCAAGACGTCGCGAGACGCGTCCCGGAGTGAGGTCGGCGGCTGTGGCGAGATCTACGAGACTGGCGCGGCCATCTGCAGCGAGCGCATCGAGCATCTTCTCGTCCTCGGGGGTAAGGCTCGGTGGCTCGCGAGTGACGACTGGAGACTCGATGAAAGGGGGCCCGCTGCTCCCCAGCGCCGCTTCCTCTTTCGGGGACAGTGTGCCCTGCAGGGCGGACCAGTAGTGGCCGCGGCCTCCGAGGAACTGGCGGAGCATGGCGAAGGCGTTGATGTCGATCACCGCTGCAGTGCGGGGAAGCCGCTGCCCCAGGAGGTCGTCGCGTTGTTCCCGCGTCCGGGATTGCGTAGCGCAGGTGATCTCGCAGCCCGCCGCGCTCAGGGCTACCCAGTTGACGTCGTCACGCTTGGCGAGCGCGTCGGCGATCGCCGCGCCACTGCCAGGGCGACAGCGCAGTCGCACCAGCCACCTGCTCTGCCCCAAGGCACCCGGGTTGACCACGCCGGCCACGCGGATGACGCCGTCCGCGCGCAGGCGGCGATACCGACGGTTGACCGTGCCCTCGGTCAGGCCGAGGGCGGTCGCTATCGCGGCGAACGAAGCCCGCGGAGCGATCTGCAGCGCCCGGATGATTCGTACATCGTCAGGCTGTACTGAAGCGGATTCCGTCACGAGTGCCCTTGCCATATCAGCAATCGTACAAACGAGCATTCATGACTCGCCTGCGATGCCGTGCGGACGGAACACTTGAAGCGCACGGGTTGAGGCGCCAGCCACAGCAACGGGCAGCGCCCTATACCGATCCCGCGGCATCGACGATGCCCGAGCGGAGTACAGCAACTCTCGAAGAACGGAGATGACGCTGGATGTCATCGACTGGAACCGAACAACGTCCACCCACCGCTCTCATCATCGGGGCCTCACGCGGCCTCGGCCACGCGATGGCGGCGGAGTTCCTCGACAGGGGCTGGAACGTCGTCGGCACCGTTCGCGACACCACTGCCCGAACGCCGCTGCACGATCTCTCGGATCACGCTGACGGACGGTTGACCATCGAGCACCTCGACATCAACGACCCCGGCCACCTGACCTCGCTGCACGAACGTCTGGCGCACCACCGACTCGACGTGCTCTTCGTCAATGCGGGCACCACCAACAACGAGCAGACGCCCATCGGCTCGGTCGCGACAGCCGACTTCATCCACGTGATGGTCACCAACGCGCTCAGTCCGATGCGCGTCATCGAAGCCCTCGAAGATCTGGTGTCACCGGCAGGACTCATCGGCGCGATGTCCTCCGGACAGGGCAGCATCACGAACAACACGACCGGAGGCCGCGAGGTCTACCGAGGGAGCAAAGCAGCCCTGAACATGTTCCTGCGGAGCTTCGCGGCCCGGCAACGCGAGACACAGCGCGCCTTCGTACTCATGGCGCCTGGCTGGATACGCACCGCCCTGGGTGGTCCGGATGCACCGTTCACCATCGAGGAGACCGTCCCCTTGCTGGTGGACGTCCTGCTCTCCCGACTGGGCACGCCCGGTCTGGCGTATCTGGACCGCTTCGGCCGGACCGTCCCTTGGTGAACCCTGCGATCCACCCCAGCACTCACCGGCAGCCATTCGCCGGATTGGAACGGCCTCACGGAGGAGATCGTGCCGATCATCGCCATCGAAGAACACTGGGGCATGCCGGATCTGACGGCTGCTCTCCACGCCCTACCCCACCCGGATGAAAGTCTCGTTCTCGGGGAGATGGACGACAACCAGGAGTGCTTGGAGGACCTGGCGGCGGGCCGCATCGCGTCGATGGACGCGCAGGGCATCGACTTGTCGATCCTCGCCCTGACTCCGCCCGGAACGCAGTCGCTGCCACCCGAGGAAGCCCTGGCGCTGAGTCGCGCGGCGAACGACGTGGCCGCGGCGGCCGTCGCCCGAAACCCTGCCCGTTTTCGCTCGATGTCCACCCTGCCCATGTCCTCACCGAAGGACGTTCCCGCCGAGCTCGAACGAGCCGCGGGTATGGGGCACGTCGGAACCATGGTGCACGGCCGATCAGGAGATCTGTTTCTCGACGATCCCGTCTATGACGATTTCTTCGGCGCGGCATCGGAACTCGGTCAGCCCGTGTTCATTCACCCCCAACTGCCGTCGAGCGCTGTCCGCGATGCCTCATATCGCGGATTCGACCCCAAGACGGAACTCGCCCTGGCCACTTTCGGCTGGGGATGGCACATGGACACCGCAACAGCAGCGTTGCGGCTGATCCTCCGAGGTACTTTCGACCGGCATCCCGGCCTTCAGGTGGTGCTCGGCCATTGGGGAGAGGGGTTGCTCTTCTGGCTGGATCGGGCCGACAGCATCTCCCGGACCGCCGGCCTGCAGCGCTCCGTATCCGACTACATCCGATCGAATTTCCACATCACCGCCTCCGGCATGCTCAACCCCGCACATCTGCAGCATGCTCTGTCGGTGACCTCAGTCGACCGATTGATTTTCGCGACCGACTACCCCTTCCAACGACCGACCAAGGAGGAGATTCGGTTGTTTCTAGGTAACTTCTCCTCCGACGCAGAACGCCAACAGTTCTCCTCTGGCAACGCCGCATCCCTGTTCGCCATTGACCTATAGACCTGGATCGGCCTGTTGCTGCTGTTGCTGCTCGTATGCGCGGTGCTCGCGGCTCCGTCCCCGGCGGCAGCACCATGCTCAAACCGATCGCCCTCGCCATCGGCGTCTTCATCGACGCCCTCCTGTTCCGCCTGCCGCGGTCGGCGGCCCGTCCAACCCCGCCACCCAGGTGATCTGGGAACCACTGTGGCCCGGCACTCCCTGCACCGGCGCCGACGAGGTGGCCGTGCTCGACCAGTCGGTGTGCTGCCCCAGCAGGCTCGGCCGCGAGGCAAAGAGCCCTCGATGGCGTGATCGAAGTCGGCGCATTGCTGATACCCGCGGCTTCTGTCATTCCTGGGCTGTCAGAGGTACGCAGTAAGGCCCCTCCAAGGCAACAAGAATCGACCTGACGCTCGATGGTGCGGACGTGCAGGTTCTTGCCGTCTTCTGGGAGACAGCCCTGGGCTCTGTCGACGAACCACCCCCTGCTCCCTTCGAGACACGTGCGGAGCGGTTCGCGCAGTTCGACCTGCGCGGCAGGTCTGACGAGCGATGGGCACGGATCAAGGCGGAGTCCGAGCGCCCGGTGCGAGTGGGCGGAACCGTCCTGGAAAGGTCCCAGGCACCATGTCGTGATGGCCGATCCCGAGGCCAACGAGTTCTGCGTCGGCGCGGCCTCTGCGTGATGGGTGGGCAGGAAACAAATGCCCCACTCCCCAACGAGGCAGCGCTGACTCCAGCGCATCGCGGTGAGGCATGCAGGACGGACATATGCGCGCGGAGCCCGCGGCAGGGTTACGGGAGGCGGCGGTCGGTGCCAGTCGCCGCCGTGCGCCCCGGGCGCGCGGCACGATGAGCTGTCCGGGACCGTGCCGCCCACCCGAATGCCAGGCGTAGGCCGGGTACGCGCCCTCGGCCGCCCTGGATCCCGAATGGAACGTAGATAGGGATTTCCGCTCGCCACGAGCGGACTTTGAGCAGCTTCGGGCTGCCTATGCTTCCGGGAAATCGCGGGACGGCGGTGGGGAGCCACCGTGTTCTCCCGCCGAGCCGGGGTTCCCACCAGGGGGTTCATATGCGCTTGAGGTTACGCAGAAGACCAGCGGCGATCTTCCTCGCGGCAATCATGGCCTGCACCACGGCAGCCGCTTCCGCGGCACCGGCCTCCGGAAGGCCGTCCGGCCATGGTGCACTGATCACTTGCCGGACGCAGCAGGCACCGGCCGGGACGTCCTATCTCGTCTCGATCGATCCCGTCACCGGCGCCAACCGACGGCTGACCTCCGCCGCGATGGGTAATGTGTGCTTCCCCGCCGTCTCGCCGGACGGAAAGCTGATCGCAGTGACGAAGACGGCGCGGATCCAGCGCCAGGTCGCCCCCTATGAACTCCACACCCTGCGCCGGGACGGCACCGGCGAACGCCTCGTCTACCGCTCACCGGACGCCCAGCACTACCTCACAGGTGCCCCGTCCTTCGGCCCCGGCGGAACGCTCATCTTCTCGCTCATGAGCTACGTCGACGGCACTCCCACCGTTTACAGCGCCCGTCTCGACGGCAGCCACCTCACCCGGCTCAACCTCGGCGTCTCCAATTCCGTTGCGATCAGCGGCACTCCGCAGTTCTCCCCCGACGGCAAAACGCTCGCCTTCATCGGCGACAACACCATCTGGGTGAAGAAGGGCTCGGCAGCGGCGACGCAGTTGCCGGACTACGCAGGCCGCCACGGCTCCCACTTCCCAACGTTCACCGGCCAGTTGAGCTGGTCGCCGGAGAGCGGTCGGCTGCTGGCCACCGCTTCCACTGACGGAGGAAATGACGGGGGATTCATCGAGTACGACCTGGCGGCGCGCCAATGGCAGCAGTTGACGGCGGTACCGCGCGCGGGCAACGGTGTCCTTCCTGGTTACGGGGACCCGGTCTTCTCGCCGGACGGCAGGAAAGTCGCGTTCGTGGAACGCATCGGCTCGGCCATCGGTGCCGCCTGGGGCTCGGAGAAGCCCGGGGAAGAATTCATCGACACCATGGACCCGGCCGTTCCGGGAATCGTCGCCCGCACGGCGAAGATCCCAGGCGACTACATCGGACTGGCCTGGCAGCCGTAGGGAGCGGCCGCAAGACCCGGCAGCCGAACGGCCGCACGAGTCGACCGGAGACGGCCGCGGCCCCGCCCCGGGCGGCTACCTCAGTGTCCTGAGCCCGGCGGAAGAACTCGGCAGAGCCGAGGACTTGGTGGAACGATCCACGGCGATCGAGGTCGCGAAGGCGTCGGGGATGGTGTGCGTGCGCCCTGGGCCAACCGCATCCGCCAAAGCCGCGGTACGCGCCTTCACTGGAGGGCTGCGCGACGAGACGGCCAAGAAGCAGCTCGCCGGCTGGGTCGGGGTGCCTACGGGTATCTGGCAGGCGCGTTGCCGTCTTGGGAAGTCGGGGACGGTAGTGCCAAGGCTGCCGCCCCGCCGCGGCGACGGCGGGGCGGGGGGCGGGCCTAACGGCGGTTGAGGGACCCAGACGGCCGTAGCCCAGACCCCAACCACCCCGCCCAACCCACTCCCCCGGCTTCCTCAACGGGGAGGTACGTCCCCCTTGTCGGGTCCAGTCGGTTCTTCATCGGCGTCGCACCGCGGAGGGAAGAGGGAGAGCGGGGCCGGATGCCGCGCGGTGGGCGCGGCGCCACGGGCCGGGGTCTGCACCCAGCGCCTGCACGATGTCCGACAACAACTCCACGTCCATACGCCGGCGCCCTGTCCGGAAGCAGTCGTACACCGTGATACGGCCCGGGGCACGCTCTTCCGCCGGCACGCCGCGGGCGGCTCTGGCTGCACTGATCCGCCGGGTGATCGTCGTGTAGGAGGGGTTTCCGGCGTCCTGCCTGAGCAGCGTCAGCCGCTCGGCCAGTGCATCCAGGGTGCATACGCCTGCGAGGTCCGGTATCGCCCAGGGGCTTGTTGCGGTTGCCTGGCATCTGCGCGATGCCACCGCAGTCACCTGTGACGTCGCCACATCCAACCTCCGTTGCGTCGAACCGACTTCGGTGTCAGTCACGAAGTGTCGTCACCCCACCGGCGAGCGTCAACTCAGATGAATGGTCACGGCCTTTTTCATACACATCTGCTGCCCGTACTCGTTCGGGAACGTTCGGAATGCTCCCGACCCCACTGCTCACATCGCCAACATGACGGAGCAGGCTTCGCTGACGCTCGACAGAAGGGAAATCAAACCTGTGAGGCACATATGGAAGATGGTCTCGGCCCTGGCGATCGCGCTCGGCCTGGGATTGACCCTGTGCTCCGTGTCCGCACAGGCGGACCCGGTCAACCCCCAGCCCTACGCCTACGGGTTCCTCGCCGCGCTCTACAAGCCGCCCTCCAACAACGGGACTTACTTCTGCATGGACGAGTACCGGCAGATCAACGGCCAAGGCCGTCCGGTCGTACTCAAACCGTGTGACGGCTCCTGGAACCAGTTCTGGTTCGTCGACCAGAACGGCCTGATCCACAGCACCAATGACGGTCAGTGCCTGTGGGGTCACGTCGCGAACGGGCCTTCCGACGGACCTGACACCATCGCCGTCCCATGCAACTCCAGTGATGCACACCAGCGTTGGACGTTCGACAGCAACCGCAGCGTGTGCAATGGCGCCAACGCCTGCCTGAACTCCACCGGCATGCCTGGACCGCGCGGTTCGTACCACCTCATGGGCGCAGGAAAGGGCCCGTCCCCCAACATCAACCAGCAGTTTGACTGGCACCACTCCGACAGCAACACACCCATCAACCCCAACCTCTGACCGTCGTAGCCTCGGCGTGACCTCAAGGCCACGGGTGTGCGGTCGGAGGGGGGGCGCACAACCGGCCAGGTCAACTCACCGGGGAACGCAGCCGGTCTCCTGCCTCGTGGGCCCCTGATCCGGGTGCCCACGAGGCAGGCCGCGTGCGTCTGGAGGCTGCCGCCGCCATTAGCTATCGTTGCGGAGCAAGGCATCCGTCGTTCATTCAGGCTCAACCCCGCACAAGGCGAAGAAGGTGTGACGTAGTGGACTCGGCCCGGAAGGGAGAGCTGACCGAGCCGTCCGGGCTTGCGGCCAAGATCGAGGCGCTGTTCGAGACGGTACGCCGGCCCGACCGTGAGCAGTACAGCAACGAGGAGGTGGCGAGTGCCTGTCGCGAGGCGACGGGCGAGTCCTTCTCCACGACCTACCTGTGGCAACTGCGCACCGGTCGCCGCGACAACCCCACCAAGCGCCATCTGGAGGCGCTCGCGCAGTTCTTCCAGGTCCCGCCCGCCTATTTCTTCGACGAGCAGGAGGGCGCGGAGATCGCCAGGGAACTGGCACTGCTCGGCGCGATGCGCGATGCCGGTGTGCGCAGCGTGGCCCTGCGCGCGGTCAACCTCTCACCAGAGGGGCTGGACACGGTGAGCGAGTTGATCGACGTCATCGCACGACGGGACGCGGCCCGCAACAGGCCGACGTCCTGACAGCGCGGCAAGGGCTCCGGCCGACCGGTACAGGGTTCGACGAGTGAGGTGGGGACAGCGGTGCGTCGAGGCGATTTCGGGCCCACGGTGCGGCGATGCAGACAGATGGCCGAACAGCTCGAATTACCCGAGCCGTTCGACGCCGCGGAGTTACTCGCCCGGCTCGGCCGCAGGCGCGGACGAGCCATCGAGCTGGTGCCGGTGGCCTCCCGCCCCGACCTTCCCTGCGGCCTGCTGGTGTCCACCAGCGGCACCGACTACATCCTCTACACAGCCGACACCAGCCCCCTGCACCGACAGCACATCCTCGTCCACGAGGCCGCCCACCTGCTGTTCGACCACGCGGGCACCACACCGCTCTCCCCGGTCACATCCCAGACACTCCTGCCGCACCTGTCCTCCGACCTGGTACGGCGGGTGCTCGGACGCACCGGCTACGACGAACCGCAGGAGCGGGAGGCCGAACTGCTGGCGTCGCTGATCATGAGCAGGGCGGCCCGAGCCGACATGGCGTCACTACACCGCGAGCGGTTCCTGAGCCTCGACGTCTTCTTCGCTCCGGCACCGGACCAGGACGGCCGTGACTGACATCGGCCTCTACCTGATCTCCGCGGTCTTCGTACTCAGCGCCTGCTATCTCCGCCGCGTCCGCTGGAAGGGCCTCTCGGCCGCTACCCGGTACGGCTCTCTCGCGGCGGCGGCACTGGGCGCCAAGCTGAGCCTGCTCGATCCCCTGACCATCGAGAGTGCCGCGCGCCTACGGCTGGTCCTGCTGCCGGTGCTGCTGGGCGCCGGCCTGTATGTGTGCGCGGCGTGTGCGTTCCGGCTGCTCGCCCTCGCCCTGTACGCCGCGGAGCCGCCCCGATGTGCGGTCCGCCGGGAGCTGGTCCTCACGGCAGGGGCCCTGCTGACCTCACTCGCACTGGAACTCCTCGCTCGTCCGCGGCTGGTCAGCGGCGATCTGGTCACCAACCCGTCGCACCGGTGGTACCTCGTCGGGTACGACGCGATCATCACGCTGTACCTCGGCTACTGTCTGGCTGCGTTGGTCCGCCCGCTGGCCCGGCGTGCCCGCCTGGCCGGACCCGGCCTCCTGCGCACCGCGATGCGCCTGTTCACCCTCGGCGCCCTGGCCGGTCTGGCGTGGGACGCCTGGGGAGTCGACGACATGATCCGCGAGGCGATGACCAGCGCCCAGGACAGCGGGGACGACACCTTGTCCGCCGTGCTGGGCGGGTTGTGCATAGGGCTGCTCGCGGCCGGGGTCGGCACCACGTTGTGGGCACCGATCTCCACCGCCGTGCGTGGTTGGTTCGGCGCCTGTCGCCGCTACCGTGCGCTCACCCCGTTATGGGGCGAAATGCACGCCGTGCTGCCCGAGATCACGCTCATTGCGCCGCGAGGGCAGTTCGGGCCGTCCCAGGTGCACTTCGCGCTCTACCGGAGAGTCATCGAGATCCAGGATGCCCGTATGATCCTCCGGCACTACACGGATCCGCGCACCGTCGACTGGCTTGCCGAGGCCACCCGTCGGTTCCCCCCGGCCGCAGAGCAGGTCTCACTCATCGCCGAAGCCGCGTCCCTGGCCGGCGCCCTCGAACGCGCGGCCGTCGGTGCCCTCCCAACTCCTCGCGACGCCGATGCCAGCGGCACGGATGCACTCCATCAGCCCTTGGAGGCCGAGGCCGACTGGCTCGCGCAACTCGGCGACGTCTTCGCCACCTCACCCGTCATCGCCCACGTCCGAGCCACTGCCCGCAAGCACACCGGCCCGACGGTGGGCGGCTGAGGGTGGATCCCGCCCCGTATGCGCGCCGTGCCACAACGACACCGCCACATAATTGTTGACGCCGCCACATTGTTTGACCGTTGACAGTGTGGAACCCGCCCTGGCCGATCGACCGGCAGCGCGGTTGGTACGGGGCCCGTACCCACGTGCTTGAGCGCGGCCCAGTTGCGCACTGACGACAACCTGCACGGCCTAGCGAGCTGCCGCCGGCGGTGGCTGCGTCACCACATCACCCATTACCCGCCAGCTGCAGCAGGGTCAACAGTCTCTGCTCGACCAACTCGGCCTCGCCAAGGGCGAAGCGGAGCGATTCTCCGCACGACCCGGCGGCGCCCGGGCCGGTGACAGCCTGGCCGTCGCGCGTGCCTACGCCGCCCTCCACGGCGCCGGAGCGCCCGAGAACGGCAATGACGGGTGGTTCAGCCAGGAGCACAAGGCGTTCGGCGGCAACGTGCAGTTCCTGTCCGCGCCGGATGGCGACCCTGTGTGGGGCTCCGCGGTCGCACGGGGTCCCGCGGACAAGGGCTACATCAGCGCCGGCATCGGCATCCATGTCCCCGTCCGCCGCCGCCTCGGCCGCTCCGAGCAGACCCTCCACGTCGCCACACGCATGCAAAACGCGCTGATCAGAGACGTCCGAGCGCTCGGCGAGCGCACCGCGGCGGAGCTGAAAGAACGTTGGCGTACGCTAGCGCGCCACCCGGTAGCGGAGGTAGACGACTCTTGAGCTGAAGGTGCGGGTCTCGACGAGTTCGAGATCCACCCGGCGCTTGTGCCGGGGGAAGAACGGAATGCCACCGCCAACCAGCACCGGGTGGACCATGGCCCGGTACTCGTCGATCAGACCCAACGCGGCCGCCTCCGCGGCGAGGGTCGCGCCCCCGATCGCGATGTCGCCCTCCCCCGGCTCGGCTCGCAACCGCTCGATCTCCTCCGCCAGACCACCGGAAGCCAGGCGGGCACGGCCCTGCACCGCGGACAGCGTGGTGGAGAACACCACCTTCGGGAGCGGCTTCCAGAGTGCGGCCCACTCAAGCATGGAGTCGTCGAGCGATGGATCCTGATCGGCGGTCTCCCAGTACAGCATGGTCTCGTACAGCCGTCGTCCCAACAGGTGGACGCCGACCTCTCGGATTTCGTCGATCCAGAAGCGAAAGACGTCCTCGTCGGGCGCCGTCCAGTCGAAGTCGCCGTCCGGCCCGACGATGTAACCGTCGAGCGAGACGTTCATCGAACAGGTCACGCTGCGCATCAGAAGCCCTCCTCGGTGACGGGTTCGACAGTAGGACCGCCGGACGCCACAGGACTCATCGCGACTCGCGGAATCCGGGCCGAACCACCTCACCGTTCCGCACTTCTTCGGCCTTTCCACAGGGGAAAGGGCGGCCGGTAGAGGTG
Organism: Streptomyces sp. HUAS MG56; assembly: GCF_058673395.1. Taxonomy (NCBI): domain Bacteria; kingdom Bacillati; phylum Actinomycetota; class Actinomycetes; order Kitasatosporales; family Streptomycetaceae; genus Streptomyces; species Streptomyces sp. HUAS MG56. The sequence goes on from NZ_CM178722.1 coordinate 1,062,429, forward strand.
GGCCACGACAATCGTGTCCTCCGGGCGCACTTGACGTCGCATCGGCCGACGTGCCTCCACAGCGACGGAACCTACGGCATGTCCAAGACCCCGCTGGCCCACGCGGCGCGCAGCGCCTTCTTGTCCACCTTGCCGACCCTGGTCGTCGGCAGGTGGTCCAGCAGCACTGTCTTCCTGGGCGTGTACAACGCGCCCAACTCTGCGGTCACCGCCGCGCCGACCGCCTCCGGGTCGACGTCAGCGCCCTCGGCCGTGGCCAGGAAGATCTGGACGACCTCCCCGTACTCCTCGTCCGGCACACCCAGCGCCGCCGCGTTGCGCACACCGGGCAGCGTGAGCAGGAAATCCTCCAGGACCCTGGAGTAGACGTTGTCGCTCGTGCTGCCGGTGACGATGATGTCCTTGGCCCGGTCGACGAGATAGAGGTACCCCTCGGCGTCGAGATAGCCCATGTCCCCGGTGCGCAGCCAGCCGTCGTGCAGCGCCGCCGCGGTGCGCTCCGGGTCCTCGTAGTAGCCGAGCATCACCGTCTCGCCACGGACGCACACCTCGCCGACCTGCCTGACGGGCAGTGCCGCCGCGCTGTCTTCCCCACGGATCTCGATCTCGACGCCGGATATCACGCGACCGCAGCTGCGCCAGAGCTCGGGGCGGCGGGCTCCCTCCGAGGCGAGATCCTCCGCACCGAACACGGTGATCCCGAGCGCCTCCGACTGCCCGTAGCCCTGGCTGAGCACGGGCCCGAACACCTCGACCGCCTGCTGCAGCCGGCTGGGCGACGTGGCCGCGCCGCCGACGACGATCCGCCGCAGCGCAGGCAGAGCGTTCGGCTCGCACGCCGGGTGGTCGAGAACCGCGTACAGCATGGGCGGTACGAACATGGTGGCGGTGATCCGCTCCTCGCGCAGCACCGTCAACGCCGCGCCCGCTTCGAACTCGGGCAGCACGACGAGGGTGCACCCCGTCACCAGAGCCTGGACCGAGGTGAGGTGGCCGCTGCCGTGCGTGAGCAGTGTGGAGGCGAGCACCCTGTCCGTGCCCTGGTCCATGGCCGGGAAGACCGCGGGGCGGGAGTTCTGCGGAGCGTCTTCCAGCAGGTCCACCAGCGCGTCGTAAAGCCGGTGGCTGTGTGCGGCGAGCTTGGGACGGCCCAGAGTTCCGCCGGTGTAGAGGACGGTGACGGCTTCGTCCGCTCCCGGGGCGGGCACGCCGTCTGGGCGCACGGCCGGGCACTCTGCCGCCAGGGCCAGCAGGTCCGTGCACCGCTGCTCACTGGGCCCGAGGCTCAGCAGTACAGGGGCATGGACACTGCGACCGGCCGCATCGGCGGCCCGTTGCGCGAAGAGCGGGTCGGTGACCACGGCGCACGCCCGGGACTGCTCGACCAGCGCGGCGAGCTCGCCCGGCCCTGGCTCGGGCGGCAGGAACACCACGCGGCAGCCGATGAGATGAACGGCGAGCTGCACCAGGACGGAGTCCACGCGATTGGCCAGGAACAGCCCCACTCCGTCGCCGGGCGCGAGCCCCTGCCCGCGCAGCGCATGCCCCAACCTGAACAGCCGCCGCCGAGCCTCCCCCCTGGTCAGCCGCTGCGCCCCCTGGACGAGCGCCTCGGTGTCCTCGTCCTTGCACCAGTGCTCCAGAATCCGGTCCACGTACGTCCGCGGCTCGGAAGTTTCCTGTGCGTTAATGATCACCAACACATCCAAACACGCCGCTCAGAAGCCGTGGCTTCACAGGGACCACCTTCGGCCACCAGCCGGCGGAGTTCCATGACGCGGCGGTTCCGGGGATGTGCTGGGCGGGGGCCGAGGCGAAGACGTGCTCGGCGGTTCGGTGTTTGGTCTGGGCCGACGGCAGTCGTTCGGCACGATCAGCGTGGCCGCGCGGTGATCGCGCGAACGACGCGGGAGGGAACGAGGACGATCCCGCGTGGCTCGTTACGGCCCTGGTCGAAGCGTTCGACGACGGCCAGGACTCTGCCTGACGGGCCTGTTCCTCGGTGCTCTGGCTGACCGTGGTCAGATCGAAGCAGGTCAGCCGGGACAGGGTGTCGTCGTCATGGCCGACGACGGAGACATCGTGGGGAACCGGACCCCCCGCCTCCCCGCAGGGCGGTGAGCATGCCGATGGCGATGACACACGCGATCGTGCGGTGACCGAGGCCCACCAGAAGGTCGATCACCTCGCCGACTCCGGTGACCCTACGGCCCAGCGCGTGATCCGACCAGGACCAGGCAGAGCACGGCGACCCCGACGACGACTCCGGTGAGGAGGAGGGATCGGGCCCGAGCGGGCGGGACGCGGAGGCGACTCCGTCGGCCCTGGTGAAGGTATGGCTCCAGCTGCCGCCCTTGCTCAGCATCGGCGCGTGGATCGACTCCGGGCCGGAGGTGGCTTTCACGTCGTGGGAGCCTGGTCCTGGTTGGCCCAGCGGACAGTGTCGCCAGCTGTGATGGTGAGGGCACGCGGGCCGGAGCCGGATGGTCAGGGAGCGCATGTGAACTCCGCGGCGAGGAACAGACCGAGATGGCGTGCGGCACGAGTGCGGGACAGGGAGAAACGGGTCGTGCGGCGCAGTACGCCGCAGAGCAACTGCCATGCCGAGCCGCGCCGTTGGAAGACAGAGGCAACTTACAGGACAGCCCGACCAAGCGAACTCATGACGATCCCCTCACGGACGAGCGGCAGCTGCGCAGATGCTCCACGACCCGTGGACCGCTTTACTCGCCGGGGCCCGGGCGCACAGGTGCGCGGGCCCGGCCCCAGGGCCACGTGGCCGCGCATGCTGTCGCCTGCTACGGGCCGTCAGATGCCTCCCCACACACGGGCGGTGCGCCACACCGGACGGCGGGCAGGGTGTGGCCGATGGATGACCAGTCGGGCTGAGCAACGGCCTCGACACCGACTGCCGGCGGATGATGTCGCCGGGGAGCAGGAAGGACCGCTGAGGCGGCACGCCCCGGCCTTCTCACCGCCACCGTCGGCGCAGCGCGTGGCCGGCCTCGGCCTGGACTGGTGGCCCCGGCCACGCAGTAGCGCGGGGTTCTGCACAACGGACCGGCGCCGGCAGGGCCCTCCCGCACGGAGGGCCCCGCCGCTTTCCGGTCCGAGGTCAGCTCAGGCCGAGGTTGGACAGAGCGGTCGTCCAGTCGGTCATGATGGCGTTCTGCGCGTCGGAGAGGTTCACCTGACCGTCGCAGACGGCCGTCTTGAGCTTGTTCTCGACGGTGTCCTTGTTCGCCGAGACGTACCCGGTGCCCGTGTCGTAGCGGGGCTCGGGCCACAGGTTCTGCTCACTGGTCGGGCTGCCGCCGAGTTCGAGCGGGACGAAGTGGTCCTCCTCGTAGTCGGAGAGGCTGGTGTCCGCGTAGCCGTACTCCACGATCTGCTGCTTCTTCAGCGCGGTGGTGTACGAACTCGGGGGCCGGACGGTCGAGGTCCAGCCCGAGACGCAGATGGTCGAGTCGATGGTGTCCTGCGTCACGTCCGGGTTGAGGGCGCCCGGCGTGCAACTGGAGTCGGGCAGGGGGAGATAGGACTGGCTGCAGCTGGCCGCGTGGGCGGTGCCCATGGTGGCCGTCAGGCCCGCGGCGGCAAGCGCGAAGGCCGACAGAGTGGTCACCAGAGGGCGCGATATGTGGGGCAGGGGGGACATGGGGGATCTCCCGGTGGGGATGCCCGGCAGGGATTCCGGGCGGACGCGTGCATGACATCAGCGAATCCCTCTATGCGGGTAGATCCCTTTGCCCGACCTAGACCGGCCCGAGCGAAAGTACTGTTCACGTTTACACGAAATCCACGGGACCATCCCCGCATCGCCAACCGGAGCAGCCCTGGGAGCCTTGGCGGGGCGCGGTGTTGGACCTCGACACGTCGCAACAGCGCTGTCCCGACGCCCTTACACGATGCGATGCGACCGTCACCGCCATCGCCAGAGGAGCTCCGCTGGAAGCGCACGCACGGGGTACCTGCCCGGTGTTCAGCCCTGGTCTCCAAACCGGACTGCCACTTCGGGACCCTGCCCAGCTCACAGCCGAGTTCGCCCTCGCTCGATCGTCGCCAGGCGGGCGGGCGTTGTCGTCCACGAACAGGATCACGTCCATGGCACCCAGGCGGCTGAGAGCGTCCAGGGCGATACCGAGAAGGGCGCAGCCGGGGTCCTCGCCCGCGTGCGGTGCTCGGCCCCGTTCAGGGGCGCGCTTGCCGCCTCCGGAGTCGGCCCTGGGGAGTGCGAGGTGTCGGGAGTGGACGAAGACGGGCCCTGGGAGCTTGGGCGGGGTCCCCGTGCCGGGATGCGACCACCGATGGGAGAAACGCAACGGACGGTCGACTCTTCGCGCGACGGCAGAGAAACCACCCGGACAGCCTCCTGCCATGAGCAGCAATGCCGCAACGCCTCTCATCCTCTGACCGGGGTCGCCGGCGAGCACCCAGAGCTGCGCGGCTCGGCGCGCCACCTGCTGGGTGTGGGACGGCGGCGCATGAGGATGCCCTCCCCGGGACCTGCCAGAGAGGGCATCGTTCACCGCGAGGTCACACGCGCCGGTGAGGTCAGTTGAAAGTCACCCAGCCCGTGTCGTAGATGTTGGGCGTCGTGATGAGCCCCAGGATCGTGCTGCCATCACTGCCGATGACGTTGTACTCCTTACAGGCGCCGCGGTTGAAGTAGATGTTCGCCTTGTAGAACGTCGCCCCGGTGTTGACGTCCTGCAACTTCAGGTTGTTCCAGCCGGAGTCGATGACCTGGACGCCGACCGTGTTGGGGCCGGACTGCTCGTTGCAGACCAGGAACGTGCGACCGCCCGAGTCGTTTTGCAGATAGAGCTTGAACCAGTCAGTGGTCGACGGATCCGGGCCGCTCACGGCGGCGTTGGCGGTCCCGCCGGCGCCGAGAGCAGTGCCGGCGGCGAGAGCGACGGTTGCTGCGGCCATGGCGATCGCGCGCTTGGACTTCCCGAGTTTGGGCATGCGTGAAGTTCCCCCTGTGTGAGTGGAGGCCCTGGTGAGGGGCCGCGGACGATTTCCGGTTTTCGTCCGCACATCGGTTTGCCTGTTTGCGCTCCATCGCGAATCTAGGGTCGGCAACGCTTCATGTGGAGTGTCTGGTTGCACAGTGAAGCGGGGGTTCCGGTGCCGCAGTGCACAGCGAACCAGGAAGGTTTGCGCCGAAGGAGCCAGCTGCGACGAGAGCCGGGACGCCGACGTCACCGGCCGACCTGCTCCACCACAGGCCCCTCCGCACCCGTATGGCGCCCCGACCACCGGCGAGTGGCGAGACATCCGGCGCCACGAGCCGTTCCACCACCCTGGTCGGCCTCGCCGACATCACGGCGCAGTACTGGTGCACGCCGGACGCGTCGACGGGCAACTTCAGCAGCCTGGTGCTGAGGCCGGGTACGTACACCCAGACCCTCTTCCAGGACGAACTGGCCGTCGCCGCACGGGCCGTGGGCGTGACGGCCGACACCGTCACCGCGGGTCAGAACATCGCCTCGTCCTGGACTGGACCTCCTGCGCGCGGCGCCTCCGGCGAGCCGAGTTCTCGAAGCCTGCCGATCGGCACCTGTCGCGGCAACAACACGTTGTTCACGTACGCGGTCCCGGCCAGTGCGTTCGTCGTCGGCACCGTGGAGCCCGGCCGTCGGGCTGTCGGCACAGGCCAACAGCCCGCCAACTCCTCGCAATCTCCTCGTATGCGCGAGCAAACCGCGCCGTCGTCGGCGTAAGGTCGGCCCGTGCGTGCAGTCGGTGAACCCCCCTCGCTGTCCTCCGCCCCTGTGGCTCGTCGTCTGCTGCTGGGCGCGGCCCTCGTGTCGGTCGCCCAATTCGGCGTCGGATGCGGCGACTCGCACAAGAAACCCGAAGCGGCCGGTTCACCCACGGTGCATGCCGCTGACGGGACCGTGGTGATGGTGATCCGGCACGGCGAAAAGCCCACCTCCGGGTTGAGCGGGATGGACGACTCGGGGCGACCGGACAGCAAGTCGCTGACGGCCCGGGGCTGGGAGCGGGCACACGCGCTCCCGAAGCTGTTCTCGCCGCCCAGGGCGGGACTGGCACGACCGGCAACGGTGTTCGCCGCCGCCGACCAGGGCCCGAACGCGGGCGCCCATCGCATGCGCCAGACCGTGACCCCGCTGGCCAAGGACCTCGGGCTGACCGTCGACACCGACTTCGCCGAAGGGTCCGAGCGCCGGCTCGCGCAGGCCGCGCTGACCGCGCCGGGCCCCGTACTGATCTGCTGGGAGCACAGCCGGATCCCCGCCGTCGTAGCAGGGCTGGGCGCGGCGGACGCACCAGGAACGCCGGCCACCTGGCCGGACCGCTTCGACCTCGTGTGGGTTTTCCGCCGCCGGTCCGGATCCTGGTCGTTCACGCAGGTCGACCAGCATCTGCTGCCGGGAGACCGGTGACCGACGGATCGCGGAACGGGGTACGTGCGATGTCACGGCGTACCCCGTCGAGCGGTGCGGTGATCCGGGGCGCAGGCTACAGGCTCGGCAAGGAGGGGAACGTGCAGCACGGTACGGAACCGCTGCCGTTCACCGAGCCGGTGGTCACGCCGTTGCCGGAAGGTGTGATGTCACTGTTGTACAGGCCGATGTTCGGGTACGAGGCCGTGAACGCCGTGACGTCCAGGCTGACGTTCTCCAGGGTCAGGCCCAGCGGATGGCCGGAGTCGAGGCCCACGAAGGTGGACGTGACGCCGGAGCCAGAGCTGGTGGACTTCACGCCGTTCACCAGGATGCCGACGCGGGTGTGCTTCTTCGCGGTCAGGTGCGGGGTCATTCGCGGCGAAGAGGTGGCGGAAACCGTGCGGGCGGGCGCAGGTCGCCCGCCGGCGGGGGCGGGGTTCCCGGTCGGGCTCATGACCTCGCCGTCGGCGACGGCGTAGAGGTGCTCCAGCCTGGCCTTCTTGGCGGCGTAGTCAGGGTCGCGGGAGGTCTTCGAGCTCTCTCACCCAGCCGGGCAGGAACTGTAGCCGGTCGTTCGACGTGAACGCGCTGGTATCTGCCCAGGGTGTGCACCTTCTGTCCGTGACTGCTCCCTGACCAGATGCAAGCCATCGCGTAAGTCGACCTGGTGAATGGGCAGTTCGACCGGAGGAGCCCGCGATGGCCTTGTCCCAAACCGATCTGATGCGGATGCCGGAGTCACTACGTACGGCTGACGTAGTCGAGACGATCAGGGTGCTGTGCGAGAGCATTCGGCGGGAGCTCATCGAGGCCGAGGCCACGGACGTCGTCGGTGCCGCCCGGGGCGAGCACTCCGAGAGGTGCACGACCTGACGCAACGGCCACCGGGAGCGGGGGCTGACCACCCAGGCCGGTGACCTCGATCTGAAGATCCCGAAGGTGCGGCCGGGCCGTTCTTCCCTAGCCTGGACCACACCGTCTTCCCCTACGTCTGCCTGGATGCCGCCTACTGCAAGGCCAGGGTGCACCATCGGATCGTGTCCCAGGCCGTGGTCATCGCCACGGGAATCTCCGCAACCGGCCACCGATCCTCGGGCTGATGGTTGGTGACAGCCAGTCGCGGCCGTTCTGGGTAAGTTCCTGCGCTCCTTACGGGCCCGTGCCCTGGAGGATGTCCAGCTGGTGATATCCGCACGATCTGCGCGCAGACCACGGCAGAGGCCGTCCGCACCCAGCTGGACGTGGTCACCGACATGCTCGGACGCGAGTTCCCACAGGTTAGGACGCTGCTGCTGGAGGATTCGACGGATAGCAGCGCGTTCGCGGACTCCCCGCCGGCCCACTTGGGCAGATCTTCCCAACCCTGCGGCCCCGGACCGCGTCGCAGCCGCAGTCCTGGCCGAGCACCACGGCGAGTGGCAGGTTTGCGACCGGCGGCTTCTCCCGCCAGAACCGAATCAGCTCGGCCGGTGACTACATCACTTCGCGAGGGCACGAGCGGATCCGGTACAGGACACACTGGCGAAGCGGCCCCTCGGGCACGCTCGGATCCTCGAAGTCGTCGGCCGGATCCCGGGTCATGCCGATCCGGCGCATCACTGCCTGGGAACGGAGGTTGTGGACGGTCGTCGACGCCACCACTTCCGGCAGCCCGAGGGCCTCGAAGCCGAAAGCCAGGCAGGCCAGGGCGGCCTCGGTGGCGTAACCGTGACCCCACGCCGAACGCATCAACCGCCAACCGACATCCACTCCCGCGAACGGCATGTCCCCGCCCACCTCGTCCAGGCCGGCACGGCCGATGAACTCACCGGTCTCCCGTGCTTCGAGCGCCCACCACCCAAAGCCACGCTCGTCGAACTCGGCCTGCATGAGTGCCACCGAGGCATCGCATTGCTCCCGCGTCAGCAGTGCCCCCAGGTGTTCTCGGACTTCGGGATCGGCGTTCATGGCCGCCCACGGTTCGAGGTCGGACTCCCGCCACCGGCGGAGCAGAAGACGATCGGTTCGCAGCTCTGGCATGCCACCCAGCCAACCCGGTCAAGATCAGCGTGTCGATCAGTTATGTCGACGCCCAGGTTGGCTGTCAGGCAGCTCGCCTTGGTCCGTACACGGTGAGGCAGCGTGGGTGGTCGGCCCACTGCAGTTACGAGGCAGTGACAATCGGGGGCCAACTTCTTGGCACGGCAACCACTCTTCTCCGATGAAAGAGCGTCAATTAGGGATTAATAAAGCCCAGTTGACGCAAAGGGAGCAAAGATATCAAAGGAGACCCGAGCATGAAGCTTGGCATGAAGCGTCTCGCGGCGGTCGGCGCGCTGGGTGTGGCCTCGGCTGCACTGGCGGCATCCCCGGCGTTCGCGAAGGGCGACATCTCGATTCAGGCCACTCCTCACACCGTGCACGCCGGCCACGTGGTGAAGGTACGCGGCCAGGGTGATGACGACGCCGAGCGGTACACCACGCTCGTCATACAGGAGCGGTCCGGCAAACCCGGCCACTGGGGCCACTGGCACGCCGTCACACGAAGCTTCAACGGCGACGCGCGCGCGAACGTCAAGGCCCCGCACACGGGCGAGCTGCAGTTCCGTTCCGTGCTGTACTCGACCGACAAGCACCACCAGCACGCGACGACGGATCGCACCTCCACGCCAGTGACCGTCCACGTCGTCCGCTGACCCACGCAACAGCACCGAACGCCGATCGACCGCCTTCCCCGGAACGGCACGACCGCTCCGGGGAAGGCGGCTCCGCTCCTCGCCCGCCCGCGCCGTCCGCACCGGCTCGCCTCGCCTCCGGGGCCTGCTCGGTGAGAGAACGGCGATGTGGCGTCGGGCCGCCAGCGCGGGATGACGACGCGGCTCCCACGCCCGGAAGGCGGGTGCGGGAGCCGCGACGATTCGCTGGTGCCGTCTGTGCCGTCAGCGGTGCGTGCCGTGTCGGCGCCTGAACCAGACCAGAGCGGCTCCTGCCGCGACGAGCATCGCGGCGATGCCGGCGATGCCGAGGACCTGGGTGCCGGTGTGCGCGAGGCCGCCGCCATTGTTGTCATCGCCAGGCGGGGTGGCGGGCGGCGTGTGCCCGGCCGCCGGCGTCGAGTGTCCCGGGGCCGGGGTGTGGCTGGCCGGGGGCGTGGTCGGCTGGTGGGTGGGCGTGCTGGTCGGAGTACCGGTGGGAGTGGGCGTCGGCGTGCCGCCGCCGCTGCCGGTGGACTGGCCGTCGCCGCCGAGGAGGGTCAGCTTCGGGTTGTCGGCGTCATCGGGCTGCGTCTTGGCGGCTGTCCTGGCCGACTTGGGCAGGTACGGGTGCTGTACGCGGAACTCGACCGAGGTGATGTTCCGTTTGGGCGCCTTGGAGAAGTCGACGCCGCCCATGACGCACACCTTCTGCTGGCCTGCGTACTCGCACGGGTAGGAGTAGTCCCCCTTGGTGTAGGACGTCATGTAGTCGTCCCACGTCTGCTTCGGCGTCCAGTGCTGGTTGGGGGCGCGCAGCGGCCACGCGCCGATGTTGCCGCTGTTGATGACGGAGTGGTAGTCCGACGGGCTCTGCGCGTCCTGCTGGCGTACGTACTCCGCGGCCACGCGAGCGCTGTAGACGCGGCGCAGGTCGGCGAAGTCGGCAGTGGAGCTGACCTTCTGCTCCACGTCGGGGATGACGTACTGCCGGACCAGGGCCTCGCCGGTCTTCTCCTGGGCGTCGGTCAGGTCGCACTTGCCGTTGGGGTTGGGGTGCTTGACGACGAGGTGGGCGACGCTCACCTTGAGGGGGGCGTCGAGGATGTAGAGGCCGTTGTCGTCGGCGCGGACCTTGGCGGTCTTCGGTTCGATCCACAGGCGGATCGACGGCGAGCAGGGGACGTTGGCGACCTTCATGGCGTCCCAGAACGTCTTGCCGACGCCCTGACGGGGATCCATGTCCTTGGCGTAGTCGTGCTTGAGCTGGAGGTCGGCCTGGAGCAGCACGCGTCCCGCGTCGGTCTTCCCGAACACCGGGTTCATGATCTTGTCGGGCTGGTCCGGGTTGAGGTTGACCCAGAACTTGTCCGGTGTGAGCGCCAGCCAGGTGAAGAAACTGTCGGAGATCAGGGAGGCCTTGGCCTTGCCGCCCCAGCCGTAGTCCTTGCTCTCGTCCTGGATCTTGTCCGCGGAGAACGCGTACGGCAGGCCCTTGCCCTTGACGGGCTTTCCGACATAGGCGAGGTCGAGGGTGGAGAAGTCGATGCCGCCCGGCCCGCGGACACCGAAGTTGGTCGCGCCGTTCCTCCCGATGCGCTGGAGCTGCCTCTCCATGTCGAGCGGGGTGGGCGGTGACTGGTCGATGACACGTGAGGCTCCGCCGGCGGCCCGGTTGTTGCCGTTCACCGCGAAGTCGGGATCCTCCAGCGTGGAGCCGGACACGTTGCGGTAGTTGACGGACTTGTATTCCGGGACGTCGTCGGACAGGTGCTCGTACGCCCGCATGCGGGGCTGGCCGCTCGCGTCCTTGTACTCGTCGGCCATCCTGGTGACGTACTTGGTGGTGGCGGAGTCCTTGGACTCCCCGTTGACATATGCGATCTTCCCCTCGCTGAAGCGGGGGTCCTCCAGGAACTTCTGATTCGCGAGGTCCTGCCCGGTGTCGCGGCCCGGACCGGCCTTGAACTCCAGGAACTCGCCCTTCTTGTAGTTCACGGCGTCGAACTTGCGGACCAGCGGCTTCATCCGGCCGGTCTTGGGGTCCTTGACCATGACGGGGTTGCCGTCCTTGTCCTTGATCTCGATCTCCTCCTGGCAGAGCCAGTCCTCGCCGACCAGGCCGAGATCGTTGATCACCTTCGTCTCGTAGGCAGCGCCGCGTCTGTTGTTGTTGTTCGGCAGGATGTAGCCGTCCGACAGCCACTTCGCGAACGTCGAGTACTTCGGCGTCTTGCCCTGATTGTCCTGGAGATACTGCTTGTAGCGGGCGAACGCCCGCTCCTCGCTGTTCTCCGGATACTGGGTGTACTTCTTGTCGAACTTGTCGAGGAACGCGTCCCGCTCCTTGATCTGATCCGGAGTCGGGTTCTCCGCGTCCCCCGGCAGCGTCAGACCGTCCAAGGTCTGCCGCGGGGCGTTGTACGTGTAGGTGTCCACGTCACCCGGGGCGCGGACCTGGATGTTGTGATCCCACGGCAGATCGTTCGTACCCGGATTCGTCGCGGTGACGTCGGCAAGGCTGTCGCAGCGCTTGCCCTTGGCCGCGTACGCGGCATCGCCCGGCAGGCCGGGCAGCCCGGTCAGGGTCAGCACGCCAGCTGCGGCCAGGGTCAGCGCGGCCCGCAGCCACACGCGCCGACGGGGCGCAGGTATCAGTTGAGTCACGAGGCTTCTCCAGTGGGAGCCCAGACCACTCGGTTCGCATACGGCGCCACGGGGCCCCCGTGACATCTGTGGCGCCGCCGGAAGCCTCACCCTACGGACGAGACCATTGACACGCCCTCGTCAACTCGCCGCGCACACAGGATCGACACAACCGGGCGCACCCCGGTAGCCGTAGAGTGCCGGGCATGCGCCCCATCGACGACCCCTCCTACCAGGACAACCCACATCTGAACGCCTGGCTGGACGCCGCCCGCGCCGACTTCACCGCCCTCGCCGAACAGGCAGGCGGATCCTGGGACTTCTCCCCCGACTCCCTCCCCCGCCTCGAACACCTCGTCCTCGACCGCTACGCCACCTGGGAGGAGCAGTACGAGGACCGACGGGGGCCGTTCCTGCGCGCGGTCGGCTGGTACGTGGGCGAAGTCCTCGTACGGCACCACGGCGCGGTCTGGGTGTGGCCGCCCGACACTCCCTGCCCCAGCCCGGACCGGTCGTGCCCGGCCGTGACCTACCCTTACGACCACCTCACCGACCGGGAGGCCGAAGCCGTCGCCGCCTCCGAGGAGGACGGCGAGTCCCTGCTCCCGACCGTCGACCCGCACCACATCGTCGGCACCCTGTATCGAGCGAACTCCCATCTGAGCGTCGCCCTCGAACACTTCGAGGACTGGCGCGACGACCTCACTCCCTGGATGCCACCGAAGTCCTGATCCACCGGCCAGACCCCAGCGCTCCAGGGCCAGGGAGGCCGGATGCGGAGCGTACGGCGCCGCGGTCTCGCCATCTTTCTCGATCACACGGCGGCGAGCGCCGGACCCGTCCACCGCGTCGGGGAGAGCGACCAGACCGTCTGCCAGGGGTCACGGACGAGGCACGGGCGCCCGCCCCGGGGAGGGGGCGGATCCGGGCGGTGCGGTGCGGGCAGAGGGCGCAGACGCAGATGCCCTGCTGCGAAGCAGGATCGACGCCCTGCGCACGGGTGAAAGCGAACATCACCCGTTCAATCGTGGTCAGACGTTGCGCGATTGACCGCTCCCCCGGCGCGCCGACGGCACTGGTGAGGGAGCTATTTTGCCTCGCACACGTGCGGCAGGGAACGTCCGAGCGCGATCGAGTGGAGCACGTCCAGCCGCATCGTACGGTCGGTGTTGCGGTACGCGGCCAGCAGCCGACCTCCGCACCGGGGGCCGGTACGGGGCGCCTCGGTGTCCGCGATGGCCTGAACGAGCTCGCCGCTGACGCGGTTGATCTCGGCGCGAATCACTGACAGATCGGGGCTGCTGGTCGGCGCCTTCGACGGATCCGCGTCCCAGGTGTGGAACAGCCCGCGTTGGACGATCTTGCTCGCCTCGATCTGGTCCCTGAATACGGCTACCACCTCATCCGGGTCGGTGCCGAGCGCCTTGGCCTGGGCGGCCACATCGTCGAGTACCTGCTGCTCGCGGGCGGAATCGTCGATGGGCTGCCCCGTGCGGTACTTGGCGGCGGCCACCTGGTCGGCGATGAGGACCCGCTCGGCGGACAGCCTGGTCAGCGGTTCCAGGGACGGACGTGCGGCGGGTCCGGCGGCCGCCGCAGGGGCGACGGCGACGGCCAGGGCGGCCGTCGTGAGTACGGCAATGATCGTCTGACGCAAAGTTCCTCCTCGGTCGAACCGATCCCAGGATCACCCGAAAAACGCGATCCCACCGGAAAACATCCTCAATTATCCTGCCTGGAGGGCGACTTGGGGGTCGAGAGAGAGGCGCTGTCGCGCCTGTCCATCGACAGGCAGGGGAGCAGGTATCGGCGACGCAGCGTGGAAGCCGCCGTCGTCTACGCCCGCGAACGCCTCGACGCCGAACGCATCCAACAGTGGGAGCAGCTGGGCATGGCCTGGTCACACCACGTTGCGTGGGACCGCAACGCAAACGACAGCGGTCGTTGAGGCAGGGGCAGCCACCCTGACGGTAAGTCAGAATACCGACTCTTTCGCATCGATAATCGCTGGGACAGGCGAAGTGGCCTTGCCATACTGATGCGATGTGCTTTCGCGGAGGGACCCCTAACCGGCATTACGTGTGCCTTCCCTGTCGCTCTTCGTTCAAGAAGCGCGGCACGTGGGCAAGCCGATGCCCGCGCTGCGGTGGAGAGTTGATCGACGCGGGCCAGGACCTCGCTGTGCCGAGGCGGAGCGACTCCGCTGGGTGGCGGACGTTGACCGCCCTGCTGAATGCGGGTGTCACGTTCCACTCTGGCTGCTGTGACGGGCCCGGCTGGCGGCCTCGAACGCCGCGCGAGGTACGCGAGCGGCTGGCCGCCGCGGCCCGCACCGGCGTGCCACTGACCGTGGCGCTGACGACGGTCGACCCTGATGAGCTCCGTCCTGGGCGCGCCGCACGCTGAGCCGTCGGCGTGGCCCGTCCCACACGCGGCGACGCGCGCCTGAATGAGAACCTCGTGCGACTGCCACACTTCAAGATCGGAATGACGAGGGCTTCTCGGGCCTCCCGCCCAACAGTGGCAGCCCTCAGGGTGAAGGGATGTTGTTGCTGACGACCTCCGCCGACGCGTCGGCCGACTCGGTGGTCAGCCGCTAGAAGCACTGGAGGCCGACCGAGCGCTTGAGGCGGCCGTCGACCACGTGCTTCAAACAGCGGGTCCGGCCTCGACGGTTGCGCCAGGCAAGCCTCGCCAAACGATCATCAGCTATCGGCACGTCGAAGCACACCCGAGTCGCCTCCACGCGCACTGCCGCGGCTCCGCAGCCACCAGCGCCGAGCATCACCCAGTCGTCGTGCGCGGAAAATGCCGAAGCCGGTCCAGGGGCCCTGCATTTCGATCAGCTCGGCCTTGAAGGTGCCGTTCAGCGCCTCGGCCGGCGCGTTGACGAACGAGTCCGCGACGGAGCCGACGGACGCGGAGGCGCCGATGTGGGCGATCCGGTCGGTGTAGCGAAGGGATACGTATTGCGACCCGCGGTCGCTGTGACGAACGAGGCCGGAGCCCTTCTTGATCCGCCGTCTCCGCAGGGCCATCTCTCGTGCGCGGGTGATCCTGCGGGCGCCATAGGTGCCGCCCGACTACGTGTGGATCCCCTCGGTCAGCGGCATCAGCTGTTCGTCACGGAGCCGACGGGCCGACTTCGGCCGCTTCTTGCGGGCGAAGTACGTCGACGGCAACAGCTGAAACACCCGGCAGACGAGATCGGCCCCGAGACCTTTGTCACGCAGGTGGTCCATCACCTGCTCGGCCTCGTCCGGGGACGGGCGATCTTCTGGGCAAAAGACACCGAGGCGGCTTTGAGGATCTCGTTCTCCCGCCTCAACTCCGCTACTTCCTCGCGGACTTGACTGAGCTCGTCCTACTCGGCGCTGGTCAGCCGCTCATCGCGCCCGCCGCGGTCGGCCTCGGCCTGGCGGACCCAGCCCCGCAGGGCCTCTTCGTGGATGCTCAGGTCCTTCGCGACGTGGGCAAGCAGTCCAGTACGGACGCGCCCTCGGTTTCCAGGCTGGCCAGGCCTTCCAGGTCCTCGTCCTTGAGAGTGATCCCGAAGATAATCGATGCCCCGCGGACCGGTTCGTCTCCCCCGTCGTCAAGGCGGATGAAGGTGTCCGGATTGCGCTCGCGCAGCCGTGCTTCCAGCCCCTCGAAGGTCAGTGCCCAGCTCTGGCCCTGAGGAGGGGTGAAGACGAACATGGTGCGCAGTTCCGCGATCTCTTCCGGTTTCATGGCGGTACTTTCCCGTGCGTGCGGGTGGCGGTGGTCAGGGGACGTAGCGGGCATGGCCCTTGACGCCGCCGCGTTCGCCTCACCTCCAACCGGCCGGCGTCTGCCGACGACGGACCGGCTGTCTGACGGCTCCCATCTGGCCCGCGTCCAAGGCGTCACGGTCCGCCTTGGCGAGAGTCATGACGGCGATGGCGGTGGAGTCGACGTCGGAGTCATTCGTCGATCCCGCGCTCCCAGGCCCTGCCGGATGTCAAGCGGGTCGCGGAGAGAAGGGGGTGCGCGGTTCGGCCGGGAGGGACTGACCGGAGAGGGACGGATTCTCGAAGCTCAGCGTTCCAGCATGATCGATGATCAATGTCACCTGTGGGACGGCAGGTCAGATCTATGGATACATGGCAACGAAACGGTCATTGGCCTGCGCCTGAGGATCGCCCCAGACCCTAGACTTTACGGTTGCATTACTTTCTATTGGCCAGAGAATTGACAAGCACATGCGCATACCAAAGGCCGGTGTCGCCGGCCTGGTTCTTCTCTCCGTCCTGGTGCCGGCGACACCGGCGTACGCCGCTGCGCCGTCGCAGCAGAGCGGTCCGGTACCGGACGCCACGACGGCCCCCGACGTTCCCTCCGCCCTCGCCGCTGCCCGCCGTGGCGGCGATCGCGTCGAGGCGTTGTCCGAGCGGACCGAGACCTCCACCACCTGGGTGCACGCGGACGGTTCGCTGACCACGGAACTAACCGCCGGTCCGGTCCGGTTCGAGCGGGACGGTCGCTGGGTGGCCGTGGACACCGACCTGGCCGTCCGGCCGGACGGCTCCGTCGCCCCCAAGGCGCACCCCGCCGAGCTGACCCTGGGCGGCCCGGGTGGCGAGCCGGCCGACTCGCTCGCCGGGACCCGTACCGCCAAGCCCCGTGACCTGGTCACTCTCGGGGAGGGCGAGCAGCAGGTCACCCTCCAATGGAAGGGCGGGCTGCCCAAGCCCCTGCTGGACGGCAACCGGGCCGAGTACGTCGAAGCCGTGCCCGGTGCCGACGTGGTCGTGGAGGCGACCCGGACCGGTTTCGAGCAGTACGTCGAGATCAAGAAGCGGCCCCGGCAGCTCGACGGCGAGGGTGCCTACCGGTACACCCTGCCGCTGCGGGCCGAGGGACTGAAACTCAAGCAGCAGACCGACGGCAGCGTGCTGTTCACCGACCGCCGCACCGGCCAGGAGCGTGCCGTCATGCCGGCCCCGGTGATGTGGGACGCGACCGTGGACGAGCGGTCGGGCGAGCACACCCGCAGGGTGCCGGTGGACATGGATGTCGTGGAGAAGGGTGACGACTCCTTCGATCTCGTGGTGACGCCCGACGCCGGCTTCCTCGCCGACCCAAAGACCCGTTACCCGGTGACCGTGGACCCGTCCACCTCGGCGCTGAGCAACGTCTTCGACACCTACGTCCAACAGGGCGAGACCCGCGACTGGTCCACCGACACCGAGCTGGACTTCGGCAATCCCGGGACCAAGAACGCCAACGGAACGCCCCGTACGGCCCGTTCGTTCATCACCTGGGGCACCGCCCCCGTCGCGGACGCCCTGGTCAGCAACGCCAAGCTGAGCCTGTGGAACTTCCACTCGGCCAACACCGACTGCAAGCCGCAGGCCTGGGAGGTCTGGTCGGCCGACGCGGCGACCACCGCCAGCCGCTGGACCAGCCAGCCCGCGATGCAGAACAAGTACGCCACCTCCACCGAGACCAAGGGCAACCCGGCCTGCGGTGCCGGTGGCTGGATCGGTGCCGACGTGACCGGTCTCGTGCAGACCTGGGCCTCCGCCAGGGCCCCCAAGGCCACGATGGGCCTGCGGGCCGCCGACGAGTCTGCCGTCGCCCCCTGGAAGCGCGTCAACTCGGCCAACGCCACCGCGAACCCGCCGAAGCTGTCCGTGACGTACAACTTCCGTCCGCGCAGCGGCAACAACCGGCAGGCCGGGCCGCCGTTCGTCAAGGACGCCTCTGCCACCTGGCAGGTCGACACCACGACCCCGACGCTGCGTGACACCTTCTCCGACAAGGACGGCGACCGGGTCAACGGCACCTTCGAGATCGTCGAGGTCGCCACCGGCAAGCGCGTCGGGAACCATCTCGTCTCGCCCTATGTCGACTCCGGCCGCCCCGCCGCCGTCACCCTGCCCGACGGGCTGCTGAGGGACGGCACCACCTACCGCTTCCGCACGAGCCCCTACGACGGCAGCCACTACAACACCGCCTGGTCGCAGTGGACCACCTTCACCGTGCAGACCGGCCGCCGGCCCGGCGGGCTGCCCGACATGCCGCAGGCGCTGGAGCAGGGTGCGACTGACACCCGCACCCCGCTGCTGTCCGGTGTCGCTTCCAGCCCCGAACAGGGCCGTGTCCGCGCAGAGTTCTCCCTGCGCGACGAGGACGGCAAGCCACTCGACGGCGTGCATGTGCCCGACGCCTGGGTGGACAGCGGCCGGCGCGCCGCCGCCCCGGTCCCGGCAGGCGCGCTGCGATCCGGAACGACGTACCTCTGGGCAATGCGCGCCTGCACCGACGCCGGCTGCTCGGCCTGGTCGTACGAGCAGGAGTTCACCGCGTCCGACAAGCCCGGCCCGAAAGCCCCCGATACCAAGTCGCTGACGCTGACCGGCCCGTCGCTGGACGACGCCACCGCCCCTGTGCACGAGGACGCTCCCGCCACGCGGGACGGCCGACTTGTACTGGACGCCGACCACATCGGCTGGATCAAACCGGACCTCACCAAGGTGCCTGCCGGTGCGCGGATCGCCCGGGCCCGGCTCGAACTCACGCCCGTGAGCGGCGCCGAACGGCCGGTCGAAATCTATGAGTTGCTCGACGCCTGGTCTTCTCCGCAGCACGGCAAGGACCTCCCGGGCCTCCTCGACGAGGCTCCCTTCGCCGACGCCGCCCGGCCCGGCGACCAGGACCTCGCCCCGGTCGTCCAGTCCTGGCTGGAGCAGGAGAGCGGCGAGGGCCTCGCGCTGCGGCTGCCCTCCGGTGAACGGGAGACCGTCGCGTACCACTCCTCCCGGGCCCAGGACGCCGCCCAGCGGCCCCGCCTGGTGATCGACTACGTCCCCTCGGCCGCCCCGGGCCGCCCGCAGGACGTCCGCGCCACGTCCGGTGACGGTGGACTGCTGGCCACCTGGAACCCGCCGCAGGACGACGGGTCGGCCGGTGACGGGCCCGAGTACACCGTCGTTGTCCGCAGGCAGGACGGCACCGAGGCCGCCCGCGTGACCACGACCGCCCCCCGGGCCGTCGTCACCGGTCTCGCGGACAAGACCACCTACCGCGTCTCCGTCCAGGCCCGCACCGGGCACGGCACCAGCCCCGAAGCCACCGCCGAGCCGGTGACCACAGCGGGCGTCCCCGGCGGCGCCACCTCCTACCGGGAGATCGTCCAGCAGTACCTTGACGCTCGCGCCGGCATCCTCACCGGCCGGCACGCGACCGCCGCCGCGGCACTCGCCGCCGGCTCCCGCGGGGCGTCCTTCGCGGACCTGCTGAACGCCCAGGCGCCCGCCCTGGTCGAATCCCGCGAGCTCCTTGCCCGGCATGGCCGTACCTACACCGACGCCTCGGCGAGGCTTTCCGACGTCCTGGTCGGCACGGACGCCGACGGAACCGTCTTTCTGCGGGCGGCGGTCGCCGAGTCGGCCCAGCTGAAGCAGGATGGTGCCGCCGAGCCGGACGAGGGGCTCCAGGAGCAGCGGTTCACGTTCAGCAGCAACGGTGGCGCCCCCATCCTGCACCTGGCGACCGACGCCCCGGCCGCCGAGACCGTGCTGACCGAGGCACCCTCTGCCTGGAACGGCTTGGACGTGGCCCCGCCCGACGCCCAGAGCGCCGACGAGGTCCCGGACGAACCCATCGCCTTGGACGCCGACGGCTTCCCGGTCGAGGAGCGGTCCGCCGCGTCCCCCGTGGCCCTGCGTGACGCGGCGGTGTCCGGCTCCGGGACCGCCGCGTGGGCCTCGAAGAACATCAA
The DNA here is from genome assembly GCF_058673395.1 of Streptomyces sp. HUAS MG56. Lineage (NCBI taxonomy): Bacteria > Bacillati > Actinomycetota > Actinomycetes > Kitasatosporales > Streptomycetaceae > Streptomyces > Streptomyces sp. HUAS MG56. The sequence continues at coordinate 1,081,913 of NZ_CM178722.1, forward strand.
CACCAAGTGGGAGTACGGGCAGGACTGCACCAACTTCGTGTCCAAGGCCCTCTACCACGGCGGCAAGATGAAGACCCGCTCCGGCGGCCGCAAGCACGACCGCGCCTGGTGGCAGCAGTACTACCTGTTCGGCACGATCAAGAACAAGAGCTACACCTGGTCGGGCGCCGAGAACTTCCGCCGGCACATGACCAAGTACAGGGGCGCGCCGTCGGTGTCGCAGAAGGGCGCCCGGCCCGGCGACATCGTCATGTTCAAGTGGAAGAAGGAGAAGGTGTACAACCATGCCGCGATCGTCGTCGGCAACAACGGCCGTGAGATCCAACTGCGCCAGCACGGCGGCGTGAGCAAGACCACGCTGAGCGCCGCCATCGCCCGCTACCGCCACAAGGCCAACTACATCGAGCGCGTGATCATCTTGCGCCCGAAGGCGAGGAACTGACCGTGAAACCGAGCCATATCCGGGCTGTCGCCCTCGCCCTCGCCCTCGCCCTGGGTGCCGCCCTGACCGCCTGCTCCGACGACGGCCACCTGGACTACCAGACGGACTACACCAACCACCGTCCCCTGCGCGTCATGGGCCGCCCCAGCACCGGCAGCCTCGAAACCGTCCAGAAGGTCGTCTGGCGCCTCGCCGACGGAGACGCCGACGGCCTCGCCGCCCTGCACACCGAACCCGGCGACGTGGGTCCGGCGGCCAAGGCCTGGATCAAGGCCTACGGCAAGGCGGCCCGGTCCGAGGTGACCGCCGACTTCCTCGACGAGGGCTCCGTGCGCCAGGACGTGGTCCTCCACTTCACCGGGCCGCGCCGCACGCAGGAACTCACCGTGCGGATCGGCGCCGACGACTCCTGGGGGATCGTTCTGGACGAACCGGAGCCGCGGCAGGAGTCCTGAGAGGCCGCACCTCTCGTGCGCAGGGTGTGCCCCGGTCGGGTGACCGGGGTACACCCCTTCTCTTCTGTTCCTCGCTCGGCAGGCCGCCAAGGGCTTGCAGTCCGGGCGCCTTGGCAGGCCGCTCGCGCGGAGCCTGGCCCACCGCGCGCCACGGCTCAGGTGGCGGATGACGGCTCTGCTGGGCCAAGGGGGGATGGGGACCGTCTATCTCCGCCGGTCCCCCGGGCAGCGCATGGTCGCGGTCAAAGTCATCCGGCCGGAGTTCGCTGCGGACCCTACATTCCGGGAACGGTTCACTCGCGAGATCGAGGCCGATCGCCTTGTCGGCGGATTCCACACCGCGCCCGTGGTCGATTGCCGACGCCCACGGCGATCCGCCCTGGCCGGCCACCGAGTACATCCCCGGCCCGTCACTGCACGACGTTCTCAGACAACAGGGCGCCCTGCCCACAAGAACCCTGCACACCCTCGCCGTCGGCGTCGCCGACGCCCTCAAGCGCACCCATGCCTGCGGCATCATCCACCGCGACCTCAGACCCAGCAACACCATCATCTCCAGCACAGGTCCTCGCGTCATCGACTTCGGCATCGCCCGAGCCCTCGACAGCACCGCACTCACCCGTACCAACCACGTCGTCGGCACACAGGGTTTCCTCGCCCCGAAACAGCTCACCGGCGCATCGATCACACATGCCACGGACCTCTACGCCTTCGGCATGGTGCTGTGCCACGCCGCCCGAGCCAGGCCGCTCACGGACGGCGACTCCCTGGAAACCGCCCTCAGCCGGTTGCCGTCCCGCTTCGTCGGCATCATCACCCGGTACCTCAACCATGACCCGGACATCCGTCCGGCGGCCGCCGAGGTACTCGAACAGCTCTCCCCGAACGACTCGTCGCCCGAGGACTGGCTGCTCTCTCCCCCGGTACAGCCTCTCCGGATCAGAGCAGCGGTGATCTTCCATGGGGCGCGGCACGCCAGGGCGGGATCACACCACCGGTGCGGGCCATCCCGAAACCCGGCTACCTGTGCAGGGTACGGGTGTGGAGGAGATCGAAGCCGCCCCGACCACACCTGTCCCTTTTGTCACGCTTCCACTCCGGAGGTCCGCCCCTCGTCTTGGCCAGTGTTCCTGGAGCCGGACAGGCCCACCACGACGGTGTGCCCGTCCCGGCGCAGGCCGTTGACCAGGCCGGGCGGTCGCAGGCGGTCGCCGTGCTCAAGGTCTGATGGGATTCCGCGTGCGTCAGGCACCGCCCCTCGCAGCAGGCGGCACCTTTGGTGGAGCGCGGCTACGCCGACGCAGACCGCCAGGGAGTTCAATGCCATGCTGCGTGATCCTGAGATGCGCGCGATCATCGCGCACGACGGCGGCCAGACCGTGGTCGATCCTCGGCTACAGAGACAACTCGCTGCTGCATCTGGTGCTCTACGCGCGCACGGTCTGGCACGCAGGCCGGAAAGCTCTACTCGACGCCGCTGACTGCCGTCGAGCCCGACACGAATGCCGTGAAGAGCTCAGGGCTGCCAGCTGACCTCACCGGTTTCGAGGGAGTAGTAGGCGCCTACGACCGTCAACATGCCCCGGGCGATGTTGGGTCTCAGAGCCGGGTCGCGGCGCAGTGCACGGGCTGTGAGCCGGATCTGCGCACGTACTGTGGCTTCGACGAGATCGTCGGCGCCGGTCTTCTTGGCCACGGCGTAGGCGAGGCTGAGCGACTGCACGACGGCGTCGAGGTTCGGTGCAGGGGTTGTGCCGGACTCCAGGGCGTTGACGGCGGCCGTCACCGCGCCACAGCGCTGGTGGCCCATCACCACGAGAAGGGGCGTGTGGTCGAGTACGGGGCCGTACTCGACGCTGCCTTCGATCAGGCAGTCGTAGTCCTGCGCCCCGGTGCGGATGACGAACAGGTCGCCCAGGCCCCGGTCGAAGACGATCTCCGGCGGCACACGGGAATCGATACAGCTGAAGACCACCGCGAACGGCTCCTGTCCGGCGGCCACTTCTTTGCGACGCGCCGGATCCTGGTTGGGGTGGGTCATCTCACCGGCGACGAACCGGTCATTGCCCTCCTTGAGCAGGGTCAGCGCTTCGTGAGGTGTGGGGTACGCGGGAGCCGACACGCCTGAGCGCAGCGGCGTCCCAGCGGCGGGGACCGCACCCGCGGACACGGTTCCCACGGCCGCAAGCCCGGCAGCAACGCCTGCCTGTCGCAATACGGTCCTCCTGTCGATCTGCGTCACAGCTCCCACCTCGACAGTCCATATGTCATCGATCTCTTCTCCGACCTGATCGATCCGCCACGCGCAAGCGCGGCCCGGTCAACCTTCCTCGGGCCTGCCGCCCGGCGCTGGCGCCGGCGCCAAAGCACACAAGCAGCGCAACACCGTCGAACGCAGCGGAGGGGTCGCGTGCCTCTTTACCGGTTGAGGATCTGCTCGATCTTGTCGGCCACCTGCTTGGCCTGGATGTCGCGGCCCCTCTCATTGGGGTGCGCGTACCAGGGGAGCCACTGGCCGTCGCCACCGATCTGGGAGTTCTCCAGCAGGCCGCCGATGCCCCGGTTGGCGCCGTCGCACGCCGTGTTGCTGCCGGTATGGGCATAGAGATCGACGAAGTCGGCTCCGGCGTCCGCGACGGCCTTCTTCATCGTGTCGTCCAGCCTCTTCTGGATCTGGTCCAGGAATGGCATGGCGTCCCGCGGGATGTCGGCGAGCGGCAGCTCCGCTTGACCGGGCGCCGGCGCCAGGCACTTCGCGCTGTCCGCTGGCACGAGCCTGGGGTAGCCGACCAGGACGGGCTTCGCGTCGGGGGAGAAATACCGGATGCGTTCGAGCAGTTCCTCCAGATCCCATCCGACCCGCTCGAACTGACCGTCCAGCCACTCCTTTCCGTCATCGGACTCGAAGAACTCACGGCACCTGGCGGCCGGCTGGCGGGAGCCTGTGACCGGTGAGCGGCAGCTGCTGCTCCTGCCAGAAGTGATGGATGAGTGCGCCTCCGCAGGAGGCATCCGACTGGACCTTGAGCAGGATGCCCTTGTCCGCGAGGCGACGGTGGGACAGTTCTCCTTCGCCTGGAAACAGAGGGTTCTGTCGCCGTCCTGGTTGAAGGGGGCGATGCCGTAGTTGGCGGTGTACGAGTCGCCCAAAAAGACGGTCGGTACGGGGTCGGCGGGCGCCGCGCCGGCGCTTCCCGCCGGGCCGGCGAGCGCCAGGCAGCTGCCCAGTGCGACGGCAGCGGAGACCAGCCGCCGTACCACCGGAGTTTTCGTCGTCTTGCGCATGGCCGAAGACATGCCTGTGCCCTTTCGTCGAGGCCCACGAGGAGAGGCGAACGAGCCGGAATGTTCCGTATTCACCCATGCACGGAATGTAATGTTCCAGTAAATGTGAGCTAACCCAGGCGTTCCTGGACAGCCCCTCGCGTGTGTCCATCTCGCCTGTTCAGCAGGGGTGTTGAAGAGGCACGGCCGACGAGCCCGGACGTCATCCTTACCCGAATGAGAAGGAGCCCGGCCCGGCCGCCGCACGGGCTCGACAGCGTGGCTGTGTGCTGAAAGGGCGGAGGGCATCTGGCGCGCAGTCGGCCATGCCGCACAGAGGAGCAGCCATCGAAGATGCGTTCCGTGACCGACGCTGTTGCCTCTGCCTACTTGGCCAGATGTCCGCCGGCGGTGCGCGGGGCTCCGCCTGACCTTTGACGTCACCTGAAGGCGAAGGGGGTAGTTGGCTCATGCGCGACCGTTCCTACGCCCCGCTCCGGACCTGCGGCACCCAGGCACCCCCCTTGGTCGATCCGCTTCAACACGCAGATCCAACAGGGAAGGTGATATGGCCGAGCCGGAGCCGCACCCGGGCGGTGTGCGCGTCGCGGACCTGGGCGGCGAGGACCGCCACGGAGCGTCTGACGTCGCCCGTCGCCCCCGGTAGCCCGGCCGTCACCCGGCGGGCCTGCGCCGTGGAGAGCGGTGGCATCGCCGGCACTCCGCAATGCGGGGCTGGTCACGTGACCCTCCCGGAACCTTGCACACTCCCGATCGGCACGGACCGTTGCCACCCGCCTCCCAGCAGCGAAATGCAACGGTCATAGGGGCTGGTCAGTCCGGGAATCTGCTCGGCGAACGTCACTACCGGGACAGGGAGTTGAGCCACTCGAACCGGCGCACCGCCAACTCGGTCACGACGAACACGACGCACAACGGGGCGTCGCCCAGTCGACGGGCGCAGCGACCATGCACTCGCCACGACGGCATCCCGCACCTCGCACATCTCGCCGGGAGTGGCTGAGAGGGCAGTACGTGAGTTGATGTCTGGTTCGTCGTTGCAGTTGTTCAGCGAGAGCAGCGCTTGGCGAGGCGGCGAACGAGCAGGGGGACGACGGTTCCTGCCAGGAGGGCGGCCAGCGGTACGGCGACACTCGCCCAGGAGGCTCGGAGGGGTTTGTAGGTGGCGATGCCGTCTTTGATCTCGATGTAGCCACGGGGGCGGGCGCCGCCTCCGCCCCCTCCTGCGCCGGCGTTGGCGGCTCCGGCTTCGGGGCCCGTGCCCCCGGCGAATCCGAAACCGACTTCGGCGACCGGAATGACGGTGATTCCGTCGCTGGTGACGGGTTCACCGAAGACGGCTGACACCGAGGCCCGGCTACCGAGCTGTTCGGCCAGTCGTTTCATCAGGGCTGCGGCCGTGTCGGTCTGCGGGACGGGCTGGTCCGGTGTGTCTGAGCTGGTCATCGAATACCTCCGGGGGGCGGGTACGGCGGTCCCTAGGATATGGGGGTGCCTGGCATGGCGCGCGTGTGGATCGGCTGCGCAGCAGGGAGCCAGGCACACCACGGCCGCCTCGAACCAGCCTTCGGGGAAAGGCAGTTGCTGGGCTTCTACAGGCAGACGCCGGGTGTCGTCGAGTTGTGGGTACGGCGTGTGATGATCTTGCTGAGGTCGTCGCGGGCAGGGGTGCTCATGGAGTCCGAGGCGCCGTCGTACATCGGCGCCTCCGCAAGTCCACTGGGTCAACGACTGCGCCGATGCGGAGAGCGAACCGTCACCTTCCAGCTCCGGCAGTGGCAGGACAACGGCGAGCACTACGACGTGGAGCACTTCCAACTCCTTCCGGCAGGCGGAGAACGGCGCGTCCAGGTAGTGGCGCAGTCGGCGTACGCGGCCGGCACGGGGTTCGACGGTGGTCACCTGTGGTGGTCGGGCGTCGGGTTCATCCGTCAACCGGCCGACAAGTGGCGGCACTCAGTCGGGCAGTGCTTCTTCCAGCTGCACCTGCTCCGCCTCGCTCAGCTCAAGATCGGCCGCCTTGGCAGAGTCCTGGATCGATGCCGGGCGGCTGGCGCCCGGCACCGGGATCACCGCCGGGGAGCGGGTCAGCAGCCAGGCCAGGGCGATTTGCTGGGGGCTGACGCCGCGCTCGGCCGCGATGCGGTGGAAGGCGGTGCTCGCAGCAGTAGGGCCGGAGGGTTCGTCGAGGGAGCTTCGGGAGATGCCACCCAGCGGGCTCCAGGGCAGGAAGGCCAGCCCGAGCTGCGTACTCAGCCGCAGCTCGGGCGCGCTGCCGCGGACTGCGGGAGAGTACTGGTTCTGTACGGAGACAAGGCCGTCGCCGAGGATCGCGTGCGCCTCGCGGATCTGGGCGGTGGTCACGTTGGAGATCCCGGCGGCGCGGATGGTGCCGGTGTCGAGCAGCTCGCGCAGCGCGCCCACGGACTCCGCCCAGGGCACGGCCGGGTCCGGCTTGTGCAGCTGGTACAGGCCGATGGCCTCGACGCCCAGGCGCTTCAGGGAAGCTTCGGCGGCGCGTTTGAGGTGGGCAGGGGTGGCGGTGACGGTCCAGCTGCCGTCGCCGGGGCGCCCGCGGCCGCCCTTGGTGGCGACGAGGAGGCGAGAGGTGTCGCCGCTGTAGCGCGCCAGGGCGCGCGCGATGAGGAGCTCGTTGTGGCCGGCTTCGCCAGCGTGCCAATGGTAGCTGTCGGCGGTGTCGATGAGCGTGACCCCGGCGTCCAGGGCGGCGTGGATGGTGGCGATGGCCTGCTGTTCGTCCGGACGGTGCTCGATGGACAGCGGCATGGCGCCAAGGCCGATGGCGCTGACGGTGGTGTCTGCGATGGTGCGGTACTGCATGGTGTGTCTGTTCCTCAGGCGGCGGGAGCGGCGGATGTGCCGAGGGCTTCGGCAACGGCACCGGGGAGCCAGTCGGTGGTGTGGGAAAAGGAGAAACCCAGTTCTTTGGCGCGGGCGTTGCTCATGGCGTAGTGGCGGTCGAAGGAGAACGGCGAGGCCGGCTCGCCCGCGGTGGCGCTCCGGTACACGGCCTTCCTGCCGGCCTGTGCGGCGATGACGGCACCCAGGTCGTAGACGTCGAGTGGACCGTCTGAGCAGGCGTTGATCGGGCCGGTGACGTCGGTGAGCGTGGCCGCCCACAGCAGCAGGTCCGCCAGCTCCTCGTAGTGGATGAAGACCGTGGGCAGCACTTCGGCGTGCACGGTGATCTGCGTGCCCCGGGTGACGTGTTCGACGTAGTGCGCCAGCCGGCCGGTGAACTCCGCCGCACCGCCACCGAGTACGTGGGCGCTGCGCACGGCGGTGAAATCGAACCTGTGATGTCGGGCGAAGACGGCTTCCGCCTGGCGCTTGCCTTCGGCGTAGTGCGCCTGTAGGTACGCCGCGTCGTACCACGGGAGGTCCATGGCCACCCGCCACGTGGATGCGTCGACGACTTCCTCCGGCACCGGAGTGCCGGGCGGGACGGTCCGCAGTGCGGCGGTCGCCGGGTCGTAGACCTCGATGGTGGAGGTCATGACGTAGCGCCGGGTGCGGCCGCTGAAGGCGCGGGCGGCGATCGCGGCCTGCACCGGGGTGTAGCAGACCTGGTCCACGACCACGTCGAAGGTGCGGGAGCCGAGCGCAGCGATCAGGGCGGCCTCGTCGTTGCGATCGACGACGAGGTGCTCGACTCCGGCAGGCGGCGAGGTGGAGCCCCGATTGATCACCGTGACCTGGTGGCCACCGGCCAGCAGGCGCTCGACCAGGAGCTTTCCGAAGTAGCGGCTTCCGCCGATGACGCTGATCTTTTGCATGCCCCCATCCTGGACATCTACCGTCATCAGCAGAAGTGCCTGCTTACTGGAAACGTATTAAGGAATACTGTTGATCGATGTACAGCGGCTGCGTGTCCTGCGAGCGGTGGCGGAGGTGGGCAGCTTCAACCGGGCGGCGGCAGTCCTCCACCTCACTCCCTCAGCCGTGTCCCAGCACGTCGCTGCACTGGAGCGCAGCCTCGGCGCCCAGATCGTGGTGCGCAGCACACGCGGCGTCACTCTCACCCCGGCCGGCCGGATCATGGTCGGGGCCGCCGAGTCGGTCGCCGCGGAACTCGAACACGCCAAACAGCAGGTCGACCGGCTCGGCAGCGGCCGCACTCAGCTCACCATCGCCACGTTCACCAGCGGCGGCAGGCTCCTGCTGCCCGGTGCACTCGCCCGCCTCACCGCCGCCCATCCCGAGACCGTGGTGCACGTCAGGGAGAGCGAGCCCGAAGACAGCCTGCCGCTGGTCCGCCAGGGCGCCGTAGACCTCGCCCTCGCCTACCACTTCGACGGCCCGCTGCCCGGCCGGCGGGGCCCGAGTTCCAGCCTGGCGTGGACTGCGCTCATGGAAGACCCCCTGTACGTCGTCCTGCCCGACGCCCATCCCCTGGCCGACCGCGAGGCGATCGACATCGCCGAACTGGCCGCCGAACCCTGGGTACTCGGCTGCCGCAAGACCGAGACGTACCTGCGCCGCTACGCTGAGCGTGCCGGATTCACCCCGGAGGTGCGCGGCACCACAACCGACTACTTCTTCGCCCGCTCGCTCGTCGCTGCGGGCACGGGAATCTCGCTGATCCCCTCCATCGCACACACCCCGCACGTGGCAGGACTGCGCACCGTCCCGATCGCACCGCCGACTCCGACCCGGCACGTCGGCGTAGCCACGCTCCTCCGCCGCAACCACGCCCAGGTCAGGACACTGATACAGGCCCTCCAGGGACAGGCAACAGCGCTGGACGAAACCAGACCCGCACAGCACTAACTGCCCTCGTTCATCCGTACACCGCTGACGAAGTCTGTGTGTACGCCCCCGTGTGCCGGTGTACGGGACCGCTGAGGTCACACAACATCGTCCCTGGTAATGGCACCGCGGACCGGATTGGATAGGCGGGTGTTCACCCCTCCAGCGAGACCCTCCCTGATGACCGGTGCCATGGCCGGGATGCTCAGCATCCTGCTGGTCGTCGGCTGCAGTCCCAACGCCACGAGCAGCACAGGCCATTCTGGCGCCGGCACCCAGCCGGCCTCCACGGACCGCGCCGCCCCGCCTACGACCTCCGGCATGCCCGCGTTGACCACGGCCCAGCTCATCCAACGGCTACTCACTCCCGACGAACTCGGCGTCGGCTACAAGACCTTCGGCACCCTTCAGACAGGAGTGGACCAGCCGCCAGGCTTCCGTACGCTCAAGCCTGGATCGGTCGCTTGCACCGACGCCATGGCCTCCTTCGCAGCGAATCCGCGGGTTGGCAGGCTCTCGGCGAAGCAGTTCGCCTTCCGCACTCTGGGAAATCCCATGACCGGGGCAGGCCTGGACGAATGGGTGGGTTCCTTCTCCAGCCCGGCCCGGGCCGAACAGGCCGCCAACAACCTGCTGCGCGACGCGGCTGCCTGTCCTGCCGGCACCATCACCTCACCGACGCCCGCAGCGACATTCACGCTGACCCGGTTGCCTGCTCCCCGCTACGGGGATCAAAGCGCAGAACTTCTCTCCGGCGGGGATGGCACCATTGCCGACCCGGTACTCATCGTCCGCTACGGCGCCAACCTGATGGCTCTCACCATCAACACCCCCCACAACCGCGATGGCCTGGTCTCCGCTGCTGCCAAGGCCGCCAACAAGCGCTTCATCAGCTAGGAAACTGTTCTATCCACCGGGGCGGGGCCCGGATCGCTGACTCTTGGAATGCTTTGACGGACACCATCGTTGTCGTGGTCCGGCCGCCAAGACTGCCTCGTAGTCGGCGGGACTGCGGTAGCCGAGGCTGACAACTCGTAGCTGTCAGCGATGAGTCTCATGCGCCGGGCTGTCTCCCCGACGTCAGCCACGGCAGGGCCCGGACCGAGGTACTGCCAGCAGGCATGAGCTATGTCATGGATCCGGGCGCCCGGCGCCACAAAGTCCCAGTCGATGAACGCCGCTGGCCGAAGCGAGCCGCATGACCGGTGCCGGCCGTCGGAACTCGCGCACGAGCCGGGCGACCGCCACCAGACTCTCGTACGACGCCACAGCAGCAGGCTGTCGCGACTCCGAGCGACATGGCCATCGAGGTAACTGAGCACCTCGCGGCCCTTCTCGTCCACACCGAGATACCGCGGAGCTCCACACCAGCCACCGGCTTCGAGCGACCTCAGCAGATCACCCACGAAGTTCGTGCGAGGAGAGGCTGGACGACGCACCGTGCCCCCGACACGGACGACGGCATTGACGAATCCTCCCGGCAAGGGCGACTCATACCTCCGTCCACCACCCTGCCCGATCGTTATCTCGAATTCTAATAACTTGCCACTTGACGCCATTGTCGACCCGGTTGCGGATCGTATCGAGCAATGCCCGGTGGCCGTACGCCTCCGGCTGCCCTTCCCGCCCGCTTCCGCGTACGTCAGGTCCGTCGGATAGCTCGGATGCCGGGAGATGTTGTCGGTGGCGTTTCCGAACCGGTAAGCCCCTTGCTCGTATGCGCTGAGCGCACCGCGACCACCCAATCGGGACTCCCGTTCGATCGACAAACCCCAAGATCAGTACGGCGCCAGGCTTCTTACACCGCTCGGGCCTTCCCTGACGTCGCAAGGTCAGGCCCGCATCGGGATGGGAGACTGCGATCTAGGGTTGTGCATTTTGAAGCTTGCTCACGGATGCTTTCGCCACCTCTTGGAGCATATGGGGGTAGTACCCGTCATGTGCGAACACCGTGATGGTGAGCGATACCGTGCCAACTCGCACCAGGCCAACGGTCACGCATTCGCTCAGGCTGCCGGAGATCATACCGATGCGGGTAACGGTGGAATCGTCGCCCATTACCGGCAGCGGCAGGGGAGCCAGGTTCATGCGCTGCTTCCCACCCTCGTCCGTAAGATGGGAGCATCCCTTGGCAGAGCTACGAGTGTCGTTGATGACCTGCTGTGCATCGGCCGACGAGGCATGGCCCACCAAAGAGACCCTGATCTTCATCGTTCCGGCGGTGGTGTGGGCAGTGAAGGCCCTACCCAGCTCGGAAGAGGGATGGTAGGAGTCCGCGGACGCGTTGGAAGCGTTCAGGAATTCCGTGCAGACCGGCCCTCCGGAGCTCGCCGTGAGCCTTCGGGTCATGATCCCGGTGCTGTCATGTGCTGTGTCGGCTTGCAGACCCGGAACGTCTGCGGCGGCTATCACGGCAGCCTTTAGCTGACTCTCCGTCATTGGAGTCCCACTTGCCGCCGAAGGCGAAGTGGAGCCGACTGGTGAATGGGTGGGGTCGGAACTCGACTGTGTGGACCGCCTTGCGGCAGTTGGGAAAGGCGTGCGGGGTGCCTGGGCCGTCCCGCCGGCGCTGCTGCACGCCGACACCGGAATGATGCCCAGCGAGAGAGCCGCTGCGCACACAACGCGTCCAGCCTTTAGATTCACAGCCCCAACCCTTGGATCATCAGTTCGACCAGCGCAGGCAGTGTAGCGGTCGAGCCGCTCGGTCCACGGACGCAGGCTGAGAGGCGGCGCTGTGGGCCGGATCGCCGTCCACTCCCTGTCGGTCATGTCCGGTACCGGCGCTGCCGCGCGTGCCGGTCGGCCACGTTGCCGTACACGTGCGCGAGGCAATCACATGGCAGGGAAAGCCCCAGCTCAGCATTGGTGACCGGATTAGCGGCACCCACAGGCCCGGTCAACGCCCACCGGGTGTCGGACAGGTCGCTCGGGTACGGCCTCCGTTCGGTCACGGAGGAGTTCCTACCATCAACGACGTTGTCGATGTGGCTACTTGACCGCAAGGGCGTTTCTTGACATCCGCAAAACAGACGCAATCCAAGTGCCAGAGGGAGCAGGCTGCCGAACGCACCCGGTCCACAGCTGCTCAGGGCGACGAGCGAGGCGCTGCGCGACTCGATCTCCAGCACCATCAGGGGCTCGCCGACGGCGACTGCGGGCGATGCGCGAGAGCAGGAAGGCGAGCCCCGGCAGCACCGTCCTCGCAGGTGGCGACGTCGATGCCAGCTGAGTCACACCGAGAGACTCGACGAGCCTCTCGACCCGACGGGTGGAGACACCCAACAGACAGGCAGTCGCGACCACCGAGGCGAGAACCTGCTCAGCCCGGCGACGGCGTGCGAGGAGCCGGTGCGGGAAGTAACTGCCCTGCCGGATCTTGGGGATGTCAGGTGCGGTCATCGTGTTGATCTCCTTCGAGCTTCGACACCTCGAAGGTCAGCCGGTGGCCGTTCGTCTCTGCGGTCCTCACCTCGACGCCGGAGCACCCCCCGGATCGGGTCGAACCCGTACCCCGCCTCCTTGCACACAACCACACGCACGAACGGGACCTCCTGAATCAGAGTCAGGCCCATGGGCGATAGACCGGTGGCGGGTGCTCCTGGAGTTCGCCGACGGTACGGATGTGGCCAGGCGCTTCGTGGGCTCGGTGAAGATGCCGGGCGAAGGCATGTGGAGGTCGGCCTCAGGCCTTGGCGCCGGTGACGAGGCGTTCGCTGTGGAACAGGGTGGACACCAGCCGCCAGGCGAGCGCGTCGATGAGGAACAGGGCGGCTCCGAGGCTCACCGCTACGCCGACGCTGGGCTGGATGACGTTGAAGCCGATCAGCGCGGTCACCGAGAGCGGTGGCAGGCTGGCGAGCGAGCTGAGTTGCTGGGCGACGCGGACGTCGCCGGCGCGGGTGGAGATGGCGATGGCGGCCCAGATCGACCAGAGCGCGAGCAGCGGGTTGAACAGGAGCTGCGCGAGGATCCTGGGGGCCTGGAAGACGTCGTGCACGACGTTCGGGTGCGCGAACGTTCCGACGGCGGCGAGGAAGAGCCCGTACATCGCGTACGCGATCACAAGCGCTGGCAGGAAGGCCGCCAGCGCCTTGCCGAGCAGGAACTCGGCCGGGCGGATCGGGGTGGTCAGCACCGGTTCGAGCGTGCCCTGTTCGCGTTCGCCGACCACCGCGTAGGAGGCGACCACCGCCGGCACGAGGGCCGGGATCAACATCAGTTCCAGTGACGAGACGCCGACCAGGGCGTCCAGCTTGGACGCCGGAGCGTTCGCGGGCAGCTTGAACACGGTGATCACTGGTTCGATCATGAACAGCAGCGGCATCACGGCCATCGTGGTGGTGATGAAATGGTTGCGCCGGTAGTCGTTCAGCTCCTTGCGCACCAGGGCTCGGATGCGGGTCCAGCTCGGTCGGCTCGTGGGCCGGCCGGTGGGCCGGAGTGTTGTCGGGTTCGTCATCGCGCCTGCGCCTCCACGTCCTCGTCGATGAGCTGGAGGTAGACGTCCTCCAGCGAGTGCCGCGAGGGGCTCAGTGTGAGCAGGTCCGCGCCCTCGGCGACCACGGCGCGGGCTACGGCAGGCGCGGCCAGATCCGGATCGGTGACGGCCAGCACGTAGCCGACGCCATTCTCGTCGCACGTGCTCGGGTGCCAGTCCTCCACCCCGGGCAGGTCGGCGAAGACGCGCTGAGGCTCGGCGAGCGGCGCCCGGGTCGAGACCTGGAGGGTCTTGGCGAACAGGCGCTCGCGCAGCTCGTCGGGCCGGCCGATGGTGCGCAGGGTGGTGTTCATGATGCCGACGCGATCGCACAGGGCCTCGGCCTCGGCGAGGCGGTGCGTGGTGAGGAAGATGGTGACGCCGCGGCGTCGCAGGCCGTCGATGAGCTCGTGGACATCGCGGGCGGCCAGCGGGTCCAGGCCGGAGGTCGGCTCGTCCAGGAAGAGGATCTGAGGGTCGCTCAGCAGGGCGCGGGCCAGGCCGACGCGCTGGCGCAGGCCCTTGGAGAGTGAGCGGCACGGGTCGTCCGCACGGTCGAGCAGGTTGACGGCCCGCAGGGCGTGCTCGATGCGGGTACGCCGGTTGTCGAGCTCGTACAGGCCTGCGAAGAAGTCGAGGTTCTCAGTGACGCTGAGGCGCAGATACAGGCCCGGTGACTCGGGCATGACGGCGATCCGGCGGCGGATCTCGACGCCGTTGGCGGCGTTCAGCGCCAGGCCCGCGACTGTCGCGGAGCCGGCGGTAGGGGCGAGCAGGGTGCCAAGCGTCCTGACGGTGGTGGTCTTCCCGGCCCCGTTCGGCCCGAGGAAGCCGAACACCTCGCCGTAGTCGACGGAGAAGGTCACGTCGGCGAACGCGGTGCGTTCGCCGAAGCGCTTGGTCAACCCGTCGACGACGATCGCGGGCCCGGAGGGGGGCGCCTGGGTCCGTGCTCCAGCACTGTTTCGGTCCACGGCCACATTCAAAGTGATATCACTTTAGCGAGTTGCCAGGCCACCCCCTCGACCTGGTCACTCCTGGCCGAGGCGAGACTGCTTCGAGCGCGCACGGCATCCCGTGCCGCTGCCGCGCCCCGGCAGAGGGTGCGCACGGCGCCGTGGGTCCACCGCACGTGCCGAAGCCTGGACGGCACGGCGATCGACACCGCCGCCGCCCCTTGCGTCCACGCGGCTGCTGGGCCGGATGCGGCCCGACCGCCCGCTGCTCGTCGCCGCCGTCGAGGAGGAGGTGGCCCGTGTCGGCCCTGCTGAAGACCGGCCTTTGGTCTCGCGCCGGTTGGGCCTGGGGCTGCCGGTCATCGAGTACCTCAAGCGGCTCAGTCCTCGGATCGTCTGCGCCGACGAGCCCGGACCGGTGCTCCCCCGCGCCTTCCCGCCGGGCCGGGCTGATCGCCGGACGGCCAGCACATCAAGTCCGAGGTCGACCACGACCGCGGGCCGGAGAAGGCCTGGTCCACGGGGCCCCGCGGGCACGCGGCAGACATGAAACGTCGTCACCCACAACCTGTCCTCGCACCACAGCGTGTCCACCCGCACATGGCTTGGGGACCATCCCGGGATCCGGCACGTCTTCATCCCCATCGGCTTCATCCCCGTCGGCGCCTGCAGACGCAACCTCCAGGAAGGCTGGTGGCGCGCGTCTTCCGCGAGGCTGCTCTCACCGGCCAGTCCGCCGCCTGCGCCGGCTGTTCTGACCAGCCGGCGCAGGCGTGGCGGCCCTTGCCGGTTCAGCAGCCGGAGTCGGCGATGACGAAGTAGCCCGGGGAGGTCTCCTTCAGTGTGTGGGTGACGGCGACGTTGTACAGGCCCATGTTCTGGTCAGAGCCGTTGGCGTAGGTGTATCCGCCGCTCTGGTGGGCGCGGCCGGCCGCCACCTGGTTGTAGTTGTTGTCGGTGTAGCACTGGGGTGCGGAGCCTGTCGTCGTCGCCGTGACCGAAACGGACGACGCGCCGACGGCGCCGGAGGAGTCGACCGCGGCGACGGTGTAGCCGTAGGTGGTGCCGGCGGACAGTCCGGTGTCGGTGTACGTGGTGCCCGTCGCGGAGCCGACCTTCGTGCCGTCGCGGTAGACGTTGTACGAGGCGGCGCCGCTGACGGAGTTCCATGACAGCGAGGCACCCGTGTCGGTGGTGCCGGTCACCGTGAGGCCGGACGGGGCGGGCAGCGAACCGGTGCCGCCCTGACCGCCGCTTCCGTCCAGGCCCCAGAACTTCGCGGTGTAGTAGCTGGAGCAGATGGAGTTGAGGTAGTACGTGCCTGTGGTACCGCACTGGTCGGCGCCCGAACCGGGGTTGACGGCGAGGCCGTGCGCCATGCCGGAGACCGAGAAGAGCGCCACGGCCGGCTTGCCGGCGGGGTCGTTGTAGATGCTCTCGGTGGTGCCGCCGGTCAGGTTCTGGGTGCTGGAGGCCGTCTGGCCGATGCCCCAGACGTCGGTCCACTGGTCGCGCAGTTCGGTGCCGTTGACCGGGGCGACGGTGGTGTCGGAGGATCCCTGCCAGATGGCGACCCGCGGCCATGGGCCCGAGTACCCGGGGTAGGAGTTGCGAGCCTTGTCGCCCCACTGCTTCGGGGTGAGGTTCTGGTTGCTGTACTGGCAGCCGGAGGCGGCCGTCTGGGTGGTGGCACACTGCGCGGGGATGCCCGAGTCGACGGAGCCGCCGGCGAACACATCCGGATAGTCAGCGAGCAGATCCGCGGTCATGCCGCCACCGGCGGACAGGCCGGTGACGAAGATGCGACCACGGTCCGAACCGTACTGCGTCACGGCCGTGTCGACCATCTGCTTGACCGAGGCCGCCTCGCCGCTACCGCGGGTGTCCTTCGTGGAGTCGAACCAACTGAAGCAGGACAGGCTGTTGTTGGCAGCGCTGGTCTGCGGGTAGACCACGGCGAAGCCCCACTCGTCGGCGAACTTCTGCCAGCCGGAGTGCGTGTGGTAGTCGCTCGCCGACTGGGTGCACCCGTGCAGAGCCACGACCAGCGGGGCGTTCGTGGGAAGGTTCGCCGGCGCGTACTCGTACATCGCCAGATTGCCGGGGTTCGAGCCGAAGTCGGTGACCTGCTGGAGGGTGCCGGCGGCCGCCGCATTCGAGGCGAGCGGGGCGACGACGGTCAGGCCCGCGGCAAAAACGCCGAATGCGGCGGCCATTGCGCCGCGTCGGAAGACTCTGCGCCAGGTGGAGTGAAGCATGGTGCGACTCCGATGAGTGGTGGGGAGAGAGGGAGGGGAGCGCGGACGCGGCGCGCCGCCCGGCAGTCCCACCCCGCCCGGCGCCGCCCCGCGCACGTCCCTGTGACCGGTCGGTGCGACACCGGGCCGCACCGGCCCGCTGTGGTACCGGCTAACTGAAAGCGGACCGTACGACCGGCCGACCCAACCTCGACATGTGAGGAACAGCCAGGACTGCGGCGCCCGGCGTGGCTCGCGCACCCATGGTGTCGGCGATGGCGCTGTGACATGCGACGGGCCGCACGGGCCGGTACACCCGTGCTTATCGGGTGTTCTGGCGTTCGGGGGCCGCCGGGTCACCACCCACCACCGAGCACCGAGCACCGAGCACCGAGCACCCGCCCATGGTGGCCGAACCCATCTCATGCTTCGGAAATATGGTGGCGACCCACGTGTCTCACCTCATGGTTCCTACCTACCGTGTTCGGCCATGGACAGCGCCAAGAGCTCCGCCGAGGGCTCGACCCAGCATTCCGAGGCCGGTGACGTCACCTCGTCCGGTCTGGCCTCGACCCGATTCCTCACCGGCCGCAAGGTTCTGGTCACCGGTGCCGCCAGCGGGATCGGCCGGGCCTGCGCCGAGGGCTTCGCCGCGGCCGGTGCCGAGGTCTACGTGGTGGACCGGGCTGCCGAGGCCGCCAAGGAGGTGGCCGAGACGATAGGCGGCATCGCAGTCGTGGCAGACCTCTCCGAGGCCGACGCCGTCGACGCGTTGCCGGACGACGCCGACATCGTGGTCAACAACGCGGGTCTGCAGCACGTCGCGCCGGTGCACGAGTTCCCGCCGGAGCGGTTCACCCTGATCCAGCGGGTCATGGTGGAGGCGCCGTTCCGCATCCTGCGCCGTACCCTGCCCCACATGTACGCGCGGCAGTGGGGCCGCGTCGTCAACATCTCCTCGGTGCACGGCCTGCGGGCCAGCGCCTACAAGTCGGCGTACGTAGCGGCGAAGCACGCACTGGAGGGCCTGAGCAAGGTGGTCGCCCTGGAGGGTGCCTCGCACGGCGTGACCAGCAACTGCATCAATCCCGGCTACGTCCGCACGCCGCTGGTCGAGGAGCAGATCGCGAACCAGGCTCTCGCCCATGGCATCCCGGCGGCGCAGGTGATGGACCAGGTGTTCCTGGAACGCACCGCGATCAAGCGCCTGATCGCGCCGGCCGAGGTCGCCGAGGCGGCCTTGTGGCTGTGCACCGAACGCACCGGCTACCTCACCGGCGGCTCGATCCCCCTGGACGGCGGCTGGACGGCGCACTGACCGCCCGTCGACCGCCCGTCGTCCTGCCCGCCCATGCCGGTTCCGACCGGCTGAGGTCGGCCGGGACGGCACCCGCGCGCCACTGCCCCCGGCGCACCCACCCTCGAACTCCCCCGGACCTGCTCCTTTCGTCCCCCAGCGTCGGCCGGATCCGGAGGTCCGCTCCCCTCTCCTTCCGAAACGGTGACACCCATGCCCAGCGCTCACAACGCCGTGACCGACCCGGACTCCTCCGCAAGACCGGGAGGCCTGCGCAAGATCGTCGTGGCCAGCCTCATCGGCACCACCATCGAGTGGTACGACTACTTCCTCTACGGCTCGGCCGCCGCCCTGGTCTTCGGCCACGTGTTCTTCCCCGAGTCGGACCCGCTGACCGGCACCCTGCTGTCCTTCCTCACCTATGCCATCGGTTTCGCCGCCCGCCCGATCGGCGCCGTGGTGTTCGGGCACTACGGCGACCGCCTCGGCCGCAAGAAGCTCCTGGTGATCAGCCTGCTGATGATGGGCCTTTCCACCGCCCTGATCGGCTGCGTCCCCGGCTACGACACGATCGGTGTCGCGGCTCCCCTGCTGCTGACCACCCTGCGCCTGGTCCAGGGCTTCGCCCTCGGCGGCGAGTGGGGCGGGGCGGTGCTGCTGGTCTCCGAACACGGTGATGCGAAGCGACGCGGCTTCTGGGCGTCCTGGCCGCAGGGCGGCGCACCGGCCGGCAACCTGCTCGCCGTCGGAGTGCTCTCCCTGATGACCACCGTGCTCAGCGACGACGCGTTCACCTCCTGGGGCTGGCGGGTGCCGTTCCTGCTCTCCGCCGTGCTCGTCATGATCGGTCTGTGGATCCGGCTGTCCGTCGACGAGTCCCCGCTGTTCAAGGAGGCGCTGGCCAAGGCCGAGCGGCGCAAGGCGGAACAGCGGGCCGAGCAGCCGCCGTTCGTCGCGGTCGTGCGCAACCACTGGCGGGACATCCTGGTCGCGATGGGCGCCCGGATGGCCGAGAACATCTCCTACTACGTGATCACCGCCTTCGTCCTCACCTACTGCGTCGAGCACCTCAAGATCGACAAGCAGACGTCGCTGAACGCCGTACTGATCGGTTCGGCCGTGCAGTTCTGCCTGATCCCGCTGTTCGGCGCCCTCTCCGACCGCATCGGCCGGAAGCCGGTGTACCTGGTGGGCGCGGTCGGCGTGGGCCTGTGGTCGTGGGCCTTCTTCGCCCTGCTGGACACCAGGTCGTTCCCCGCGCTGGTCGTGGCCGTCACCGTCGGCCTCATCTTCCACAGCGCCATGTACGCACCCCAGGCGGCGTTCTTCTCCGAGCTGTTCGCCACGCGGATGCGGTACACCGGCGCCTCCATCGGCGCCCAGCTCTCCTCGGTGGCGGCCGGGGCCCCGGCCCCGCTGATCGCCACCGCCCTGCTCGGCTCCTACGGCACCTCCACGCCGATCTCGGTGTACGTCGGCCTGGCCGCCCTCATCACCGTGATCGCGGTCGTCGCCGCGCGCGAGACCCGTGGCAGAGACCTGGCCGCGATCGAGCCGGAGGGCTCCGCGGCGCGGCCGGCCCCGGACCAGCAGCGGGCCGCGTCCGCCTGACGGGCCGGTACCACTGCCCGGCCGGAGGGTCAGGGTCTTCCCGGTCGGGGATGGCTCCGGCCCTCCTCGGCCGTACGCCGACTTCCCTGTCCCCGACTTCGCAACGGTTGCCCGCCCATGCCGCACCAGCCCACCTCCGCCGCCCGTCACCTGCGCCGGCTGCTCGAACTCCTCGCCGCAGGCGCCCCTGCCGAAGAGATCGGCGCCGTCGCCGTAGAGGCGCGACGCAGCGGTGCCTCCGCCCCGGACCTCGCGGAGGTCGAACAGGCCACCGAAGCGGCGCTGCGCGTACAAGGCGCGCTCACGCAGCACCGGCGCCGGGAGGCGGAGCTGACCGCGCTCTTCGACACCGCCGGCGATCTGGCGGCCCTGCGCGACCTGGACGCCGTGCTGCGCTCCATCGTCCGGCGGGCCAGAATGCTCCTGGGCACCGACACGGCCTACCTCACGCTGCCCGACGAGGAGGCCGGGGACACCTACATGCGGGTCACCGACGGCTCGGTGTCGGAGTTGTTCCAGAACCTGCGCCTCCAGCTGGGGGAAGGCCTCGGCGGTCTGGTCGCGCAGACCGCGCGCCCCTACGCGTCCCCGGACTACCGCACCGACGACCGCTTCCTCCACACCGGCAGCATCGACGCCGGGGTTCTGGACGAGGGCCTGGTCGCGATCCTCGGCGTGCCGCTGCTGCTGGGGTCGGGGAGCGGCGGCCAGGTCATCGGTGCACTCTTCGCCGCGGACCGCACGCCGCGCGCCTTCGCCCCGGACGAGGTCGCCCTGCTGTGCTCGCTCGCCGACCATGCCGCCATCGCCATCGACACCGCGAAAGCCATGGCCGACACCCGCGTCGCGCTGGCCGAGCTGGCCGAGGCGAACGCCGTGATCCGGGAGCACTCAGCCGCCATGCAGCGTGCCGAGGAGTCCCATGACCGGCTCACCGATCTGGTGCTGCGCGGCGGTGACGTCCCGGATGTGGCCGCCGCCGTGGCCGGTCTGCTGAAGGGGGACGTCGCGGTCCACGACGGCTCCGGGTGGCCGCTCACCACAGTCACCGGGGACGGTGGAGCCTTCACCCGGGGCACGGGCGACGCAGGTGACGCCGAGGCGGCCGCGCTGGTCACGGCCGCGGAGAGCTCGCGCGCGGCCGCCCATGCCGTGTTCCGCGACGGGCGCTGGGTCTGCGCGGTGCTGGCCGGGCAGGAACTGCTGGGCTGCATGGTTCTGTACGGGCGGCCGGAGCTCGACGGCCCCGACCGGCGCCTGTTCGAGCGCAGCAGCGTCGTGACCTCACTGCTGCTCCTGTTGAGGCGTTCGGTCGCGGAGACAGAGAACCGCGTCCGCGGCGACCTGCTCACCGATCTTCTCACCGCACCCGACCGCGACCCGGCCGGGCTGGTGGCCCGCGGCCGTCGCCTGGGCATCGACCTCGACCGACCCCACGTCCTGCTCGTCGCCCGGTCCGGTGCCGCGGCTCGGGAGCGGCTCGCCGACGCCGCCGCACGCTGCCTGTTCGGGGGCAGCGGCGTCAGCGCGGAACACGAGAACACCGTGGTACTGCTACTGCCGTACGACGGCACCGGTCCGGGTGAGGCGGCCCGCGTCGCCGCCGGGCAGCTCGGCCAGCTGGCCGGCACGCCGGTCACGGTGGCCGGCGCCGGGCCGGCCACCGGGCCGCGGGCCATCGCCGACGCACACGCCGAGGGCACCCGCTGCCTGCGCGCCCTGCACGTGCTCGGCCGCGCCGGGACCGGGGCGAGCGCCGACGAACTCGGCTTCCTCGGCGTGCTGTTGGGCGACCACCACGATGTGGACGGCTTCATCGCCGCGACCCTGGGGCCGCTGCTGGAGTACGACGCCCAGCGCGGCACCCAACTGGTCCGCACCCTGCACGCCTACTTCGGTTGCGGCGGGAGCCTGACCCGGGCGAAGGAGGAGCTGCACGTCCATGTGAACACCGTCGTGCAGCGCCTGGACCGCATCCAGGCGCTGCTCGGACCCGACTGGAACACCCCCGAACAGGCCCTGGAACTCCAACTCGCCCTGCGCCTGCACCTGCTGTCGGGCACCTGACGCCCGGACGGGAGCCGGCGCGATCGCCGTTACGGTGTGCCGTCCCGGCCGCCGGCTCCCGCCACGCCGGCCGCGGCCAGCAGATGCCGTGCCACGGCCTGGGCGCCCTCGTCGCCGACGATGATCGTGTAGTGGTTGGTGCCGGGCACGAGCTGTGTGCGCACCAGGCGGGGGGCAAGGCCCGCGGAGGCGAGCCGCTGCTCGTCGTACAGGCCCTGCGGCTCGTCCATCAGACCGCGTTCGGCCCACAGCAGCACGGCCGGGCGGGGCAGCCGGTGCACCGCACCCGACACTTCCTCGCGCAGTTGGTCCACGCCGTCGGTGCGGACCGCCTCCAGGCTGCAGGACGAGCGCAGTTCGGGCTCCTCCCCCACGAGGTCGCGCTGGACGTAGGCGTCCACCCACGGCGACCAGGAGCCGGCGAAGGCCGGATGCCGCCGCCAGAACGTGCGGTAGGCCTCCCGGTCCGGGAACGTCATCGACAGCCGCCGCATGGCCGGGCCGATCACCGAAGTGATCAGTTCGTCGGGATCCAGGCCGGGGGGGGACGGGGAAGCCCACGCCGCCGTCCACCAGCAACAGGCCTGTCAGCAGGTCCGGATGGCGCACCGCGGTCAGGGCCGCGGTGAAGGCCCCCATGGAGTGGCCGGTCAGCACCACCCGCGCCACGCCCAGCGCCTCCACCACGGCGGCCATGTCGTCGGCGTGGGCCGCGATGCCGTACGGGCCGGGCAGTGACCCGCTGCGGCCCCGGCCGCGCAGGTCCGGCGCCACCAGGGTGACCCGGCCGGCCAGGTGGTGGGCGACGCGCGCCCAGCTCAGGCCGTTGGCGGTGATGCCGTGCAGCGCCAGGACCACCGGCGCGCCCGGGTCGTCGGCCGGCCAGCGCGACACGGCCAACTCCCCGCCGGCCACCGGCACCTGGAACTCCTCGTGCCCGGGGACAGCGCCACCCTGATGGGCCGTTGGCTCGTTCCGTGGAGTGCGGCTCATGGCTGGAGGACCTCCTCGTGGTCGGCGGCGGCGTGGGACGTACGGGCGGTGCGCAGCCGGGCCGGGAGCCGGGCCACGCCGCCGGGCAGCAGGTAGATCACCGCGACGAACAGGGCGCCGAGCAGGAACAGCGGCTGCGAGAGCGGCACACGGACCACGGAGGGCAGAGAGGTGACCGCACCCGAGCCGGCCAGGTCGCCGAGCCGGTGATCGGCCCAGGTGTAGAGGATGCCACCGATCATCGGTCCCCACCGGGTCCCCGAGCCGCCCAGCACCACCATCACCAGCAGGGACAGCGTGAAGTCGGAGGTGGTCGTCTGCGGCGTGGCGCCGCCGGTCAGCAGCAGGTACACGATGCCGCCGAGCGCGGCCAGGGTGCCGGCCAGGACGAAGGCGACCAGTTTGAAACCGTACGGGCGCAGCCCCAGCACCTCCACCCGGCGCTCGTTCTCCTTGATGCCCTCCCAGACCCGGCCGGTGGGCGAGCGGACCGCCCACTGCACGACGACCAGGACGACCACGAGGTAGGCCAGGGCCATCCAGTACAGGTTGGCCGTGTGCTCGATGCCGACCAGCGAGGCCGGCAGCCTGTCCGCGGGCGCGGCCCTGCCTTCCTCACCGCCGGTGACGCCTCCGGGATCGCGTTGCACGAGGATCGACGCGGCCTGCGCGAAGGCCAGGGTCACCATGGAGAACCCGATGCCGCTGACTCGCAGGCTCACGGCGCCCAGCAGCGCGGACAGCGCCGTGCCCGCCAGCAGTCCCGACAGCGCGGACGCGGCGAACGGCAGACCCGCTTCGAGCATCACGGTGTTGGTGACGTACGTGCCCGCGGCGAAGTAGAGGGCGTGCCCGAAGGACAGCAGACCCGTACGGCCGAGCAGCAGGTCGTAGCCGGTGGCCAGGCCCCCGAACAGCAGGCACAGGGCGAGCAATTGCAGGTTGCCGGGACTGCCGATCGGGCCGTCCAGCAGGCCCGGCAACGGCAACGCGCTGTAGGGCAACGTGAAGAGCACCACCAGCAGCGGGGCGGGCCACCAGCGGGTGGCTCGCCGCAGCCGCTCGGAGCGGGTGGCGACGCGGTGGTTCGCCGTGCGGGCCCGGCCACGCGGCTGGGTGGCGGTGGTCATGCGAGCCTCCCGGTGAGCCCCCGCGGCCGGACGAGCAGCAGGGCGGCGAGCAGGACGACGACAGCGAGGTCGCCGAGCCCGGCGGTGGTGTAGTAGTTGGCGAACTGCTGGACGAGGCCGACGGCCACCGAGGCCAGCGCGGTGCCGGTGAGCGAGCCCATGCCGCCCGTCACGACGACCACGAAGGCGAAGATGAGCAGCGAGGTGCCCTGTTGGGGGTCCACGGAGCCGAAGTAGAGGCCGCCGACGGCACCGCCGAGGGCCGCTGCCGCGCCGCCGATGGCGAAGACCAGGGTGAAGGCCCTGCGCACGTCGATGCCGAGCGCCGTGACCATCGCCCGGTCCTCCACCCCCGCGCGCACGACCAGTCCGTGCCGGGTGCGGCTCAGGAACAGTTTGAGCGCGGTCAGTACCACCAGGGCCGCGCCGATCAACACCGGGCGGTCGAGCGGCACTTCGGCGCCCAGCAGCCCGAACGTTCCGGACAGTGCCTTCGGCCCGGGGAAGGGCCTGGCGTCGGACCCCCAGATCGCGGCCAGCAGCGCCGGCACGGCCAGACCCACGCCCACCGTGGCGAGGATCTGCTCGCGAGGACGGGTGTAGAGCGGGCGGATCACGGCGAGTTCGAGCAGCACGGCGGCGACCGTGCCCACCGCGGTGCCGAAGACGACGGCGAGGGCGAATCCGGCGACTCCGGGGCCGGCTCCGGGCAGGTGGCCGGAGGCGGCCCACCAGGCACCGTAGGCGCCCACGGACAGCAGCGCGCCATGGGCGAAGTTGAGCACGTCCATCAGTCCGAAGATCAGCGAAAGGCCTGCGGCGACCAGGAAGTACAGGGCGCCCAGGCCGAGTCCGGTGAAGGTGAGCAGCACGACGGTGGCCATCAGGCGTCCGCCTCCGTGGTCCGGGCGGCGGGGCGCGCCGCGGTGCGAACGGACGGGTCCGCGGAACCCTTCGCGGGACTGCCGTGGCCGGCGCTGCCGACGCCGAGCAGCCGGCGTGCCGCCACCGCGTCGGCGAGCAGGTCGGCGGCGGGGCCCCGGTGCGCTGTGCGGCCGTCCGCGAGGACGGCACAGTGGCGGGCGATACGGCGCACCACGGCGAGGTTCTGCTCCACGAGCAGGACGGGTACCGCCTCGGCGGCACGCTCCAGCGCCTGGGCGACCTCGGTGACCACCTTGGGCGCCAGGCCCTTGGTGGGCTCGTCAGCGATGATCAGCCGGTTGCCGTTGAGCAGGGTCCGGGCGATGGCGAGCATCTGCTGCTGGCCGCCGGACAGGGTTCCGGCGGCCTGCCGGGCGCGTCGTCTCAGCTCCGGGAAGAGCTCGTGCACCAGGTCGTAGGCCGGTTCACCGGCGCCGGGCCGCTCGGCCAGCCGCAGGTTCTCCGCCACGCTGAGAGCGGCGAAGACACCGCGGTCCTCGGGGGCGTAGCCGATCCCTCGGCGCACCAGGGCGTGGGTGGCCAGGCGCACCGTCTCCTCACCGGCCAGCAGGACGCTGCCGGTTCGAGGGACCAGGCCGAGGATGCCGCGTACGGTGGTCGTCTTGCCCGCTCCGTTGCGGCCCAGCAGCGCGGTGGTGCCCGAGGCCGCCACCTGCAGGTCGACGCCGTGCAGGATGTGTTTGCCCCCGATCACGACCCGCAGATCGCGTACGGTCAGCAGGGGCACCGGAGCGGGGTTCACAACTCCTCCCCGAGGTAGGCCTGTTGTACGGCGGGGTCGGCCATCACGGCCTGCGGGGTGTCCAGCGCCAGCAGTGTGCCGTGATGCATCACGGCCAGCCGGTCGGCCAGGTCCAGCAGCACGTCCATGTGGTGCTCGACCATGAGCACGGTGCGCCCCTCCTCCTTGTGCAGGGACCGGATGAGGTCGGTCAGCGCGGGCACCTCCTCGGCGCTCACGCCCGCCATCGGCTCGTCCAGCAGGATCAGCCGGGGCTCGCCGACGAGCAGGACGGCGAGTTCGAGTTTGCGTTTCTCGCCGTGCGAGAGGGCGTCGGCACAGGTGTCAACGCGGTGCGCGAGCTGTGTGCGGGCCAGCACCCGGTCGACCCGCTCCGGGTAGGTGTCGGCACGGCGCCAGACCCGGTACGAGCCGCCGTCGGCAGCCTGGGCCGCGAGCGCCACGTGGTCGGCGACCGTCATGCCCGGCCACAGGCTGGAGGTCTGGAAGGTGCGCCCGAGGCCGCGCCGGGCCCGGGCGTAGGCGGCTTCC
Organism: Streptomyces sp. HUAS MG56; assembly: GCF_058673395.1. NCBI lineage: Bacteria > Bacillati > Actinomycetota > Actinomycetes > Kitasatosporales > Streptomycetaceae > Streptomyces > Streptomyces sp. HUAS MG56. Next base: position 1,107,854 of record NZ_CM178722.1, read on the forward strand.
CCGGTGACATCGCGGCCGTCCAGTTCGATCGTGCCCCGGGAGACCGGACTGAGTCCGCTGACCAGGTTGAACAGGGAGGTCTTGCCCGCGCCGTTGGGGCCGATGAAGGCGAGGAGCTCGCCTTCGCGGACGTCGAAGGAGACGGAGTCGACGAGGGTCGCACCGCCGACCGTCCAGCCGATGTCGCGCAGCCGGAGCACGGGGGCCGGGAAGGCAGGGGCCTCCCCGGCGCCCGGAACCCGCGCGGCGCCCGGTGACGTCGTGTTCGAGGAGGACATCGTCTCAGCCCGCCGTCCGCGCGGCCGGTGGTGCGACCGCTGTCATCGGGATGCTGCCGATCAGCTCGGGCCGGGCGGTGCTGCCGGTGCCCCTGAGCCGGGCCGTGAACATGGGCTGCAGCAGGGCGTGGTCCGCAGCGCGGATCTGCTCCTTGCCCTTGGGTCCGTCGAAGCTCCAGCCCTGTAGCGCCCTGGCCATGGCCGCGGTGTCGGTGGCGCTGCCGGACTCGACCGCGTGCACGATCATCTGGGCGGCGGTGAATCCGTCGGGGCTGAACAGGTCGGGGGTTCCGCCGGCTTTGGTGATGCCGTCGAGCATGGCCTTCTCCACCGGGTTGCCGCCCCCGGCGCCGGGAAAGTAGTGCGCGAGGAAGGCGACCTTGGAGCCGGCCGGTCCGAAGACCGGGTACGAGGCGGTGCCGGCGAGTCCGGTGACGACCTTGCTGGCGTCCAGCACGCCCTGCTGGTTCAGCGCGGTCCACAGAGCGGGGGCCGTGGCGCCCGCCCAGGCGACGAACACCAGGTCCGGCTTGCCGGCCCTGGTCTGCCGGGCGAAGGGCGTGAGATCGGTGGCGCTCGGCGGGGCCAACACGGAGCCGACGTGCGCGCCCTCCTTGCCGAGGACCGACTTCACGGCGGCCACGTTGGCCTGTCCGAACGCGGAGTTCTGGGCCAGTACCGTGACCTTGCTGCCCTTGGCGTCGCCGAGGAGTGTTCCGGCGGCGAGGATGTCCTGATAGGACTGCCGGCCCGAGCGGAAGGTGTAGGCGTTGACGCCGGTGACCGCGTCGGTGGCGGCGGGACCGCTGACGTACAGCACCTTGTTCTGCGCGGCCAGCGGCGCCATCTGCAGTGCCACACCGGAGTCGGTGGTGCCGGCGAGGATCTTGCAGCCCTTGCCGACGAGGGTCTTGGCCGCGGCGACGGCCTTCGCCGGGTCGCCCGCGTCGTCCTGTTCGGTGACCTCGACCGGATGGCCGGCGGCCTTGTCCGTCCCGTGCGTGGCGTATTCCAGACCCGCCTTGAAGCCCTGCTCGTACTGCTTGCCGTAGGCGGCGAGGAGTCCGCTGCGCGAGTACACCAGCCCTACCTTCACGGGGGCGGCCCTGCCGCCCGCGCCGGCGGCCGCCGTGCCGGCGGTGCCGGCCGAGGAGCAGCCCACGACCAGGGCGCCGACCGCGAACAGGGTGAGTGCGCGAACGGATCTGCTTCGGAAGGTGTCCGTGAGGCTGGAACGCATGGCGATCGGCTCCTGACAGTGGGCGCGGTGCGTGATTGCCGGAACGATAGGAGCGCCGCACGACGGGCGGCATGTGGTCAATCACCGCTCTTCCGGGCCCAGTCGTGGCATCGGCACACATGGTCGGTGGGGGCCGGTACCGCGAGGGTGAGATCCACCGAACGAACCCGGTGGGGAAGGGACACGGCATGGACAAAGTGGTGGCCGCGGCCGCGCAGGCAGTGGCGGACATCCCTGACGGCGCGACACTCGCGGTCGGCGGGTTCGGCCTGTGCGGCATCCCGTCGACGCTGATCGCCGCGCTGGCCGAGACGAGCGCGTCCGGCCTGCGGGTCGTGTCCAACAACTGCGGTGTGGACGACTGGGGGCTGGGACTGCTGCTGCGGGCCGGCCGGATCGCCCGGATGACCTCCTCCTACGTGGGCGAGAACAAGGAGTTCGCCCGCCAGTACCTGGCCGGCGAACTGGAGGTGGAACTGACGCCGCAAGGCACTCTCGCCGAGCGACTGCGGGCAGGGGGCACCGGCATCCCCGCGTTCTACACCCCGGCCGGGGTGGGCACCCAGGTCGAGGAGGGCGGCCTGCCGTGGCGCCACACCCGCGACGGCGGTGTCGCGGTGGCCTCCCCGCCCAAGGAGACACGGGAGTTCAACGGCCGCCGCTACCTGCTGGAGGAAGCCATCACCGCCGACTTCGCCCTGGTCCGGGCCGCGGTCGCCGACCGGCACGGCAACTGCGTCTTCCATGCGGCGGCGCGCAACTTCAATCCGCTGTGCGCGATGGCGGGGCACATGACCGTGGTGGAGGCCGAGCGCATCGTCGACGCCGGCGAACTGCCACCGGACGCCGTCCATCTGCCCGGCGTGTACGTGGACCGTGTGGTCGCCGTCGACGACTGTCTGCACAAGCGCATCGAGCGCCGCACCGTGCGCCCGGCACACATCGGCGCCCAGGCAGCCGTTCCGCGCACCCACTCCGAGGAGAAGTGACCATGCCGCTCGACCGCAACCAGCTCGCCGCCCGCGCCGCCCGGGAGCTGCGCGACGGCCAGTACGTCAACCTGGGCATCGGCCTGCCCACCCTGATCCCCAATCACCTGCCGGACGGGGTGCACGTGGTACTGCACTCGGAGAACGGCATTCTGGGCGTGGGCCCCTACCCGTACGACGGCGAGGAGCACCCCGATCTGATCAATGCCGGGAAGGAGACGGTGACCACCGTCGCCGGCACCTCCTACTTCGATTCGGCCCTCTCCTTCGGCATGATCCGGGCCGGCCGGATCGACGTCTCCGTACTCGGTGCCATGCAGGTGTCGGCGCACGGCGACCTGGCCAACTGGATGATCCCCGGCAAGATGGTCAAGGGCATGGGCGGTGCGATGGACCTGGTCCACGGCGCCCGCCGGCTGGTGGTCGTGATGGAGCACGTCGCCAGGGACGGCCGCCCGAAGATCGTCGAGGAGTTGAGCCTTCCCGCCACGGGCCGCCGTGTGGTGAACCGGATCATCACCGACCTGGCCGTCATCGACGTCGCCCCCGAGGGACTGCGCCTGGTGGAAACCGCTCCGGGCATCCGCGTACAGGAGGTCCTGGCCGCGACCGGTGCCCGGCTCCTTGTCGACGCGGGCTGGGAGGCGCTTGCACCCACCTCCTGACTCCGATGAACGAGCACAGCTCGAAGCCCAAACCTCCATCGGCCTCCAGTCACCACCACGTCACCACCCAGATCGAGGGACGGGGTCGTGCTCCTCTCCGAAGCCTCGGACCCCTGTTCGGGAACATGGGGCGGCGCATCGACAGCTTGCGGGTCCAACACGACCCGGAGGGGGCAAGGCGGACTTCGCGGGCGGGGTGCGCGGTGGACGAGACGGGCTTCATGAAAGTGCGGACGCGGTCGGCAGGGGCGCGGCGGCAGTACTCCGGCACCGCCGGGCGGACGGCGAACTGCCAGGTCGGCGAGTTCCTCGCCTGTGCAACCGGCGGGATGGCGTACGGAGTCGCGCAGCCAGTAGCCACCGAGTACAAGCGACTGCGACCAGGCCAGGCCGCCGATCGCTTGCCGCAGCGGGAAGGTTCGCACGGGCACCAACGCCTCCGTGTAGCCGTAGTGGGTCGGCAGCTGTTCCACGCGGTCCGCCCCCGCGCGCGAGAGTGTTGGTTGCCGATCCGGGCGAGGGCAGCTCACTGACAAGGGCGCAGAACGCCGTACCCCGACCTCCCACGACCAGGCGAAACTCGGTCGTGTCGCCCGCACCTGAGCGGCGAAAACCGCTATCCCGGTCTGGCCCGAACAATCAGCCGGGGTACCAGGGGACGACACATGAAGCCAGACTGCAGCAGCACTCTTCAGACATCGCGCCGTGGCTTTCTCCTCACGGGCAGCGCGCTGGCCTCCGCCCTGACCGAGGCCCCCGTGGCACACGCTCTGACCCGCGCCGGGGGCACGCGCGGTGAAGTCCCCGGGGTGCTGCAGCACCCCGTGGTGACACGCCCGGCTGGCTGGCAGCCTGTGGCCAAGGAACTGGACGGGGCTGGGCAGTTGGGCGCGGACGGCGTCGTATACCGCGCCACGTTTCCTCGCTACGACCTGAACCTGTCCTCGTACGGGGTCAGCGGCCTGGTGGAGGCGTCGTACGCGGCGTTCGCCCGCTACCCCGACGGCCGAACGATGCTCATGGGCGATGTGGTCGCCACCGAGGCCGAGCTGCAACGGGTGACCGACGTCATCCAGGCCCACGACCTGGAACAGTGCGCGATCCACAAACATCTGCTCGCCCACCGGCCCACCCTTTGGTGGACGCACGTCCGGGGACTCTCCACCGACCCGGCGGTCCTGGCCTTCGCCATGCGAGCCTGCCTGGACGCCACCGCCACCCCCGGGCCCCGGGAGCCCGACAGGACCCCTCCGGCCGGTCTCGACACCGCCGCGATCGACGCCGCGATCGGCGCGAAGGGCGTGAGCGAGGACGGCTACCGGTTCTCCTTCGCCCGCAGGGAGACCATCAGCGACGACACCTTCGTGGTGCCGCCGGCCATGGGTGTGACGACGTCCTTCGCCTTGCACTCCGTGGGGAGCGGCTCTGCCGCGGTCAGCGGGGACTTCGTCATCACCGCCAACGAGGTCCAGCCGGTCATCAGAGCGCTGCGGCACGGCGGCATCAAGGTCGTCGAACTGCACAATCACGCTCTGCGCGACAACCCCCGCCTCTTCTACCTCCACCTCTGGGCGGTCGGCCACGCCGTCTCCCTGGCCCGTACCCTCCGGACAGCCAGCACGGCCACCAATCTAGCCACCAATCCCTGAATGACTTCCCGTCAGGGAGACCCCCGGATCACCACTGTTTCTGTCCGTCGTCCCCGTAGTGGATGCCCCCGTCGGCGGCCCTCACGCCCAGCGCACGACGACATCGCGAACGATGAAGTCGTCAGCCGAGTTCCGCTGCGGCGTGATTTTTCGCCACCGGAGTCCGGTGCCTGGCCCGTGCTGTCGGGAGCATCCGTACGGGGTTTCCACGTCTCTCGTCGAACGAGGTCCTTCCGGTCCTGGCCACGAGGGCCGCCCCCTCGTCACGGAGGCTTCACGGTCGCCGTCTCCGAGGAGGTGCAGCGGCGCCTTGTGCAGGACGCCGGGCACGAACTGCGCACCCCGCTCACCTCGTTGCAGACGAACGTGGCTCTTCTGGACCGTATAGACCGACACCCTGGGCGCCCTGGCCGAAGACGCGGCCGCCCTCGCCCGGCGCCGCACCGGCCGGGAGATCCGCATCGAGGCCGACGACGCCGTCGTACGGGCCTGTCCCGACCGGTAAGCGCGTGGGGTCGACCGCGGACCGGGCATCGCCGAAGCCGACCTGCCCCGCGTCTTCGACCGTTTCTACCGCGCCGACGGCGCACGCAGCCTGCCCGGCTCCGGGCTGAGCCTGGCCATCGCGCACGCCGTCACCGTCACCCACGGCGGCACGGTCATCGGCTTCACCCTCGCCCCCGCCTCCCATGTCGAACGCCGCCCGCATACGACGCCCACGGCCGACTCCGCCACCACGCCTCGCTGGCGGTCGGTTTCGGGGTGCTGCGTCAGGATCCGGGCCTGGCGAAGGCTGGTGGGCCGCAGGTCGCAGGTGCGCCCGCCCAGTACGGCCGTACAGGTGCGTGAACTCCGGTGCAGGGCCCGGCGGCTGCCGCTCCCCCGGCGGGTGGGCATCGCCTGCCCGTCGACCTTGATCTGGCCGTGACGGGCAGCATGCCGGGCCCACGGCGCTTGCTGAACAAGGACATGGTCGTATCGGCTCTGGAGACGGGAGTTGGGGACGCGACGAGTATGCGCGCTGCGGCGCCGGTCATCACGCCGCTCACCCCGGACGGACGTCTGCCGCCCGGATGTGGACACGGCACACGTCACGCACCGGCTGCCGCAAATGGCCCACCAGGCCGCTGATCGCTGCCGCCTGGACTTGCAAGTGTCCACGAACGACGAGGAGAAAGGCGTGCCGCGCCCCTCGAAGCGGGTACAGATCCCGTATGCGGCACGAAAGCGTGCGTCTGAAGGCAGCGTGGATCTGCCTCGCGATCGTGGGTGTCGGCATCCTGGCCTTCGGCGTTGTCGCCGCTGTGGCTCCTGGGTCCGGCAACGAACAGCTCATGCGCGCCGACGGAGTGGCCGCAACCGGTATGGGCCTGTTCGGTCTGCTGATCACTCTCGTACCGTTCCGCCGCGGGGAGCGGTGGGCCTGGTACGTGCAGTGGTTCTATCCGGTCGTCTGGATCGCGCACCTGGTGGGCGGGCTGCCGCCCGGCAAGGACCATGTGCACCAAGTAGTCTTCATCATTCTGTCGCTGGCCGGACTGCTCATGCCCCTCCGCGTCTTCTTCCCTCGCGCAACGACCATCGGCACGCCACTTTCAGACGGGTGAAGCATCCAATGCCAGGTTTGTCCCTGGTGACCGCACGGATGCCTTTCCCCGCCCAACGGGGAGGGGTAGACGGACCAGGGACGGGGATGACATACGCCGTTGGCAGCAGTTGCCCGAATCTGAGCGGGCCGCCCCCTTCTGACGCCGCCCGGCCGGCGCCAGCCGCTGCCCCGGCCACCACACCGCCGTCGACAATCCCTTTCGCCCCCGCGTCCTGCCGGGGCGAGCGCTGCGGGGGCAAGTATCCAGCCCCGTCCGGATACGCCGGTTCGACACTCGGAGGACTCTCCGGCCTGCACGAGCACCGGCGGTGGCGGGGACACCAGCCCCGACGGCCGCCAGCCCGTGAACACCGAGCGAGGAGTATGACCGCAGGGCGCTCGGCGCTGCGTAGATTCCTCACACCACCTGGAAGTTGGCCATCATCGCCATGCCCTCGTGCTCCAGGCTGCGGCAGTGCAGCATGTACCGGCCGCGGTAGCCGCGGAAGCGGACCAGGACGTCCACGGCATCGTACGGACGGACGTCAACCGTTTCCTTCGAGCCCAGCGTCGGTGGGCGCGGGCGGGCGAGGAACTCCGAGGTGCTGAAGGGGCGGCCGTTGATACTTTCACGTTTCCGGCCGCCACTTGATTCCGCCCCAACCGAGACGGCGTTGTCAGCGGACGGCCGCTTTCAACGCCGCCTCGATCGCGTTGGTCAGCGTTTCCAGGTACTCATCGTCGCTGCGGCCCTGTATGACCAGGATGCGGAATGCGAGCGGTGCGATCAGTAGGTCGGTGCCGAGATCCAGATCCAGTCCCGGGGGGAGTTCGCCGCGGTCGATCGCGCCCTGCAGTACCGTGCGCGCCGCCGCCCGCCGCGGTGCGGTCACTCCGGTGTAGAGCGCCTCCGTCAGGGCGTCGTCGTGACTGGCCTCGGCGAGCAGTCCGGCCGCGATCCGGGCAAGCAGCGGATTGGCCAGCTGGCTGCGGAAGGTGGCGAGCAGCTCGCGCAGGTCGGTGTGCAGGGCTCCGGTGGCCGGTGTGGGCGGGAGCGTGTCGGTGACCTTGCTACGGATCAACTCGGTGACCATCGCCTGCTTCGAGGGCCAGCGCCGGTAGAGCGCGGCCTTGCCCACGCCGGCGCGACGGGCCACTGACTCCATCGACATCCGCGCATACCCGGCCTCGGCGAGTTCGAGGAAGGCTGCCTCGGTGACCGCCTCGGTCACGCGCTGTCGCAGGACCGCCCCGCCGGTCACCGGCCGGCCCTTCTTCTGCTGCACTGACATGCTCCCCAGCATAGCGAACGGAACGGTCCCGTTCCGTGTGCTACTCTTCGGACAAGACGGAACGCTCCCGTTCCGTTCCATTCGTGGAAGGGGGCCGATGATGAAGTTCCTCTACGACGACGAGTCCTTCTCCTTCGAGGCACTGCGTGCCGCAGGCTACGCCGCCTATGGCGGCGCCGATCTGGGAGAGGTCCTGGTTACCTGCCGGCAGATCCCAGAGGGAGACGAGGAGGCCTGGTCGGCCCAGTGGGCCGCGACGGCGGCGCGCATCGAGCGCATCGGCCGGGACGCGCTGGCCGCCGGTCACCGAGTCAGCGCCCGGGAGGCACTGCTGCGCGCCTCCAACTACTACCGGACCGCCGACTTCTACCGCCGCGAGGATCCCGCCGCCGACGCCGAATCGGCGCGGCTCGCCAAGGCTTCCCAGCAGACGTTCGCCGACGCGGCCGCCCTGCTCGACACACCAGCCCGCGCCCTGCGCATCCCGTACGAGAACACCACGCTTCCCGGCTACCTGTTCCTCGTCGACGACTCCGGCATCCCGCGCCCGACCGTGCTCTACCACGGGGGGTACGACTCCACCCTTGAGGAGGACTACCTGGCGCTGGCCGCGGGTGCGCTGCGGCGCGGCTACAACGTCATCGCGTTCGACGGCCCCGGCCAGGGCAGCACCGTCCGCGACCAGGGCCTGCACTTCCGGCCGGACTGGGAGGCCGTGGTCACCCCGGTCGTCGACTTCGCGCTCACCGTGCCCGAGGCGGACGCCGAACGACTCGTGCTGGTCGGCACGAGCCTCGGCGGTTACCTCGCCGCGAGGGCGGCCGCCTTCGAGCACCGCCTCGCCGCGTGCGTGCTGCACGACGGCGTCGACGACTTCCACGAAGTCGCCGCCGCGACGGCCGGCCGAGCCGCTTCGATGCCCGGCGGCATAGAGGCGCTGATGGCGCAGAACACCATGGTGCGATGGGTGGTGCGCAACGGCCGGTGGACCTTCGGTGTGTCCGACTTCGACGAGTTGGTCAAGGCAACCGAGGCGTACACCCTGGCGGGAATCGCCGACCGCATCACCTGCCCGACACTCGTCCTCGACGCCGAGAACGACCAGTTCTTCAAGGGGCAGCCGCAGCGTCTGCTCGGCGAGCTGACCTGCCCGAAGGAACTGATCCTCTTCCGTGAGGACGAAGGCGCCGGCGAGCACTGCCACGAGGGTGCGCTCTCCCTGTTCCACCAGCGCACCTTCGACTGGCTCGACACCCTGCTCGCCGACTGACCTCGCCGGCCGGTCTGCACGTCGTGCCGAGGGTACGGGGACGATCTCTCTTGGTGTCGTCCTTTCCGGGGCCGTGTCACAGGGCTGGCTCGCCTCACGTCGCCTCCTCCACGGTCGCGTAGAGCCGGTAGGCGGGAAGCAGGCCTGCGAGCCGGAAGACCTTGCGGATGCGCGTGGCCACCTGTCCGTCGCGTACTCCCTGGTCTCGTGGACCGGACCCGTGCCGAACTCGCCCCCGCGGCCGGTCGAGGCCGGCGGCGTACTACAAGAGCGTGGACTGGCTGGCGCCTCACAGGCCTGTGACCGCGGTGAACGTGCCGTGTGGCGGGGCGTGCGCGGCGCCGGTGCCGCAGCCGTACCGCCGCCGGACGCCGCGCAGTTCGAACGGCGAGACCGAGTGTGCCCTGAGCCTCGGGCCGGTCGTCCGTCTCCTGTCGTTCGCGGCCGCGCAGCCTCATGTCCGTCCTCTCGCGATCTCTTCGAGCCGATGACTCGAAGCTGCGGATCACGGTTTCCGCGGACCATGACGGCTGCCGGTGGATGTGGGGCAGAAGACGCGAGGCGAGGGGCGGGCCAGGAGGCAGACGGCTGCGAGGCGAAACCTATGAACTCCCGCTGAAGACCGGACGGTTCACGGCTACTCAGCGAGAGCCCGCCCGCCCCGATGTGACGACACCCCTAGAGCGGGGAGCGGGTCGCGCCGAAGCCGCTGTCGTGCACCCAGACGTGGGCGCAGGCCGGGCACTGGAGGCAGAGCAGGCTGCCGGTGCTCGACAGTAGATAGCGCCAGTGTGCGGCGCAGCTGCGGCGCGCCGCGCAGGGCTCGCAGCCGCGCTCGTCGGCGCAGTTCGGGCAGGCCGCCCACGCGCGGCGGCCGGGATCCGCCTGTGGATCAAGTGGCAGCACGGTCATCGCCGTCGCTGCCGTCGCTGCCGTCACACCTGTCGCTGCCGCCACGCCCGTCGCTGCCCGCGCGCCGCGGCAGCACCCCCGCCGTGACCAGGTCGTCGTACAGGCGCTGCTGCTCACCGTCCAGACCGGAGTACAGCAGGTCGTATGCCTGCTCCTCACCGCGAAGCGCCTCGATGGGGTCCCAGTCCGGGCCGAGGGCGGCGAGGACCTGGGCGCGCCGTTCGATCTCGTGCGCGGTGAAGTCGAGGTCGAAGCCGACGAGCGCGGGCGGCGCGGTGCCGTCCGGCGTCCGAGCTGGCTCGTTCCGGTGCGGTATCTCGGGGGTCGGGTCTTGGGGGGTCATGCCGTGGGAAATTAGATAAATACTCCCTTTCCGGTCAAGAGAGAGTGCGCGGAGTCACAGGAGCCCTGTGTCACAGCCCGTCCCTCGGCGGGCGGCCCGGGGCAGTGGCCAGGGCGGAGAGGGCACCCGCTTCGCCGCGTGCGCGGCTGCCTGACACAAGGGACGCGCCCAGGCAGTGCTCGCAGTGGCGGGGCTTCCGGCTGCCGAGTGCGCGCTGTGGCCCGTAGGAACGGCCTCAGCGGGTGCAGCAACTCGCTGCTTCCGGCCCCGTCGTGGTGAAGCCGCGGCCGACGGATCGCGCGTGTCCGTCCAGCAGGTCGACTACCTGCCGCAACTGCTCCAGGCGGTCGCCGAATCGCACCTGGGTGATGCCGGGTTCCTGGTTGGGCCACATCTGCGGGCCGTTGGGGCGCCGGACAGGGCCGGGCATTGCTGAGCCCATGCCTGTGCCGAAGGCGCTCTTGCGGTCCGGGATCTGGGTTCTGCGCCCCGGGGTACCGGTCTTCCCCACGGCCTGCCGAGGTGAACCAGCCGGACACTCGACAGAGACCGTCATGACCTTGTTGTCGAAGGTGATGCCCTTGCCAAGGGTCACCGGTGCGAGCACCTGCAATCCCTGGCCCATCCCGCCGCTGTCGGCGTCGAACTCCCCCTCTGGGTGTTGCGCGCGGCCCTCCACAATCCGCCATGGAGGGGATCGCCGGTCGGCCTGCCGATGGTTCGTCGCGCGGTCAGCCGGTCATTCGGCACATCGCCCCAGATCAGCCTGGCGGCCGCACACAGCGCCACCACGCCGAGTACGCGTCCGTGTCCTCACCATCCTCACCCGACTCTGGCTTCGTGGCATCAAGCCCCCGCTCCGGCCCCCGCGTTGCCACAGGAAGACGGTCCTCTCGCGCGCTTTCGATCCTCACCGTGGGACGGCAGGTGCTGCACGGGGCCCTGTGGTCTCGGCAAGTGCGCGGAGCAGCACGCTCTTTGGCCGGATCGCTTGAATGCCGGTCTTCGGCGAGCGAAGTTCAAGGCGCCGCGCAACGTCGTCCCGGTCACCTGTGTGACCAGCTTCGCCGTGCCCGTAAACGGCCTGGTCGAAGAACCATGGAGACGGAGCTGTCCAGGACCGTGAACCGCCATGTGCGTGCCGAACCCGAGGCATGGATCCATTGGGGCGAGGGCCGACGCGCCTGGCCCTGGGAGGCTCAACCCGTAGGTGCCGCCGCGTAGTCCGTGTCCGGGGACGGCACGTCGTCAGGCGTCGCCTCCGGCTGCGAGGCCGTACTGCGCCAGAGCCGGCGGCAGGCCGAGACCGTCGCCACCAGCAGCAGCCCGTCGCGGATCAGCAGTACGACTATGCCCGGCAGATCGCTGCGCACGACCTGGCCGAAGCCGACGGGGAATTCGAGCACCGTGAAGAAGCACGCGGCCAGGATGAGCAGCACCGGCCGGCGCTGGACGGTGGAGCGGCCGGTCAGGCAGACCGCGCCGAGGCCGAGCAGCCAGATCAGGTACTGCGGGCTGATCACCCGGCTGGTGGTGACGAAGACCAGCACCGCGGCGAACGCCGCGTCGTAGAGCACGGCGTCGCTGAAAGTGCGGGCGCGGACCCGCCACCAGACCAGCCAGCAGAAGGCCAGCACCGCGCCGGCCAGTGCGATCCGGGCCGCAGCGGGCACATACGGGCCGAGGAACTCGAACGACCCGTAGTGCAGCCGGGAGGTGCCGTGCCACATACCGAGCCAGCGCAGGACATGAAACGGCAGGGCGCCCAACGACTCGATCTCGACGCCGCGCTGACGCTGCTCGGTGACGAACGCGAACGGTCCCCGGGTGAACGCCAGGAACGCGGCGCTGACGCCGACAGTGGTGACCAGCGCCGCCCCCCAGGAACGGCGGGTCGTGCGGCCCGGCCGCGCACCGGCGAGCAGGAGCACCGGCCAGACCTTGACCAGCGCGCCGATCCCGGCCAGCGCGCCCGCCACCCGAGGGTGCCGTGCGGCGGCAAGCAGGGCGGCGACCGCGAGGGCGGTGACCATCACGTCGTAGCGGGCCAGCGCCAGCGGGCCGAGTACGGCGACCCCGGCGACCCACAGCCAGGCGCCGGCCAGGCCCCGGCCGTGGGCCCGCCCGGCCCGCAACAGCATCACCAGGACCGTCGCGTCGGCGGCGCAGGCGAGCAGGTAGAAGGCATGCGAGTACGTCAGGAACGGCAGCAGTGCCGGGGCGAGGAAGACCGCCGCCGCGGCGGGCGGGTACTGCCAGGTGACGTCGCCGATCGGAAAGCTGCCGGTCAGCAGCCGTTCGTACCAGCCGTGGTAGATGATGACCACGTCGGGGCGGACATCGTCACCAGGGAAGCGCAGGGCGCCGAAGAGCGTCAGCAGCAGTACGGCTCGCGTCACCGCCCAGGCCAGCACCGGCACCCATGTCCTTGAGCGACACCCGGTCACCGTTTCACGCCACCACACCGTCACGTTCCAGCGCCTCTCCGTCAACCGCCTTGCACGGGTCACACTGCCGGTGTCGGCCCGCACGAAGGTGACAACATGATGAACGTAGCGCGTCATCTTGTGACACCACTCCGTGAATGGCTGCGAGCGAGCGACCACGTTGCCACCCGTCAACGCGCGGCCCCGATTGCCGGTGCCGACTGGAACCGTGGTGGATGCGGCCCGTGCGGCGTCCGCCGCGACCTGCCGTGCGGTGAGCCCGTATCCGGCGGAGACATCGGATTCCGACCGGGCGAGGACGACCCCGTAGACCCGGCCGTCGGTGGCGAGCGGCGGACCGCCGGAGACCGGGTCACCGCCCCGCCCGTGCAGTTCCCGTAGCCGCTTCACGACCTGCCCCGTGTCGATCTCGCCAACCGGATCGGGAGCCGCTTCGGACACAGCTTCGTGACGGACTTCGGGAGTGCTGCAGAGCCGCCTCCACCCACGCCTCGACGACTTCGGCAGACCCCAACAACGCGCACGAAGCAGGATCGCCGAAGGTCGATGAGTCGATGAACTGTGGGACGGCCTGCTGGAGTCGCTGCTGGGCCTGGCCGAGCAGACCCCCTACGAGATCAGCCACATCCTGTGCGGCTGACCGTAGAGGGGTGATCATGGCGTACTTCCCCGCGCCCGCGGACCCTGTCCGCGCTCAGCGCGCATGAGCACCAGGCGCTGCGCTCCCGCGCGTGGGCCTGCCGTCTGCTGGTGAACGTCGAGGCGATGTTCCGCCTCTTCCACGACGCCGACCTGCCGGTCGCCACCGCGCACGACGTCACCGCGATGACGGCCCCGCTCAAGGTCACCGGCCTCCCCGGCCCCGAGCGCACCGGCCGCGCCCGCACTCCAAGGGCCATCCAGGCCTGTCCCGTGCCCGGGCACTGACGCGGATACGGCCCCGCCTGATCGGTGATCGGGCGGGGCCGCCCCATTGGCGTTGCGCATGTCGTAGCAAGGGTGCCTAAGTGGTCGGCTTCGGAAATCCTTCGGGGTTGACATCGGGGCCCGATTCCGCATCGATCCGTTAGTGGTCTGGGGCGGCGAAGTGGGGCTGGCAGGCGCAGTCGAAGGAGTCCTCGGGGTGCCGACGAACACGTCATCGGCACTCGCCCTTCCTGACTTGTCCGCGTGGAGGCGATCGGTGGGCCCAGCCGGGGTTTCGGGGCTCGGCTTGATCACGTCGGGGGAGGCGGAATATCGGCGGCACGGGCCTTGTTCCTCGCCGTTGTTGATCAACAAGGAGAAGACCCCATGCCTGCGATCCTTCGGCCCCGCGCGCTACGTTCCGGCGACCTCGTGGTCGTTACCGCACCCTCGGGCCAGCTTGAACCCGGTGAGGAACCACTGCTCGCCCGCGGTGTGGCGATACTTGAGCGGATGGGTTTCCGCGTGCGGGTCAGCCCGATGGTCAACCCGGCGCGGAGTCGCTGGTGGGCGTCGGGCACTCCGGCGGAGCAGGCCGACGAACTCAATGGTCTGCTCCGGGACCCGGAAGTGCGGGCCATCATCGCGCATACCGGTGGACAGACGACCATCGGCTATCTTGATTTGATCGATCTGGACGCGATCCGGGCCGACCCGAAACCGATCCTCGGCTACAGCGATATCTCGCTGCTGCACATGGCGTTGTACGCCAAGACCGGCCTCGTCGGCTTCCACGCCGACATCGCCACCCACGGTTTCGGCAGCGATTGGTACACGCTGGGCGACGAGGCCCGTCGCTCCGAGCTCGTCGACCTCTACACCCGTGTGCTCACCAAGGCCGAGGCGCCGGGCGTGCTGCCCGCGATGGGGGCTTGGGAAACCTGGCGGCCGGGCCGCGCGCAGGGACCACTGTTCGGCGGTTTGCTGAACCGCCTGGTCCTGCTGCAGGCGACACCGTTCGCGCCGGCCGCCGAACGGTTCGACGGCGCCGTGTTGTTCTGGGAGGAGCTGCAGCGGCCGGTCTCGCGGATCTGGAACGACCTGCATACCTTGCGGCTGTCCGGTGTGCTGGACCGGATCGCGGGCATGGTGGTCGGCATCCCGACCGAGGTCACGCCACACGAGGGCGGCGGAGAGCGCGCAGGTCTACGCGACGTGGTACTCGATGTCCTGGCTGGACGTGACATCCCGGTTCTCGCGCAGGTCGACTTCGGTCACACCTCGCCGAACCTGCCGCTGCCTCTCGGCATCCGCGCAGACGTGGACGCGGACAACCAGACGCTGTCCCTGATCGAGCCGGCGGTCACGGAAGGCTGAGTTCTGTTGGATATTGGCGCAGGCCCGGCGGGCTGCGACCCGTCGTGTTCCGCGTCTCCCGATCGGCCTGCCTGTCATGCCCGTTGCGCGGGCCTGCCCGATCGTCCTGACCACCGCCGAGCGCAAGCGACTGAAGAAGATGGCCTATGGCCACAAGACCGAGCACCAGCTGCGGTGCCGTGCGCAGATCGTCCTGCACGCGGCACGGGGGCGCTCCAATGCACGCATCGCACACGAGACCGGCCTGCACCCGGACACGGTTCGTGCCTGGCGCGGCTGGTTCGCCCACGGCGGCCTGTCGGCCCTGGCCGACCGTAGACGCTCAGGGCGCCCGGCCCGCTTCACCCCCGTACAGATCGCCGAGACCAAGGCTCTGGCCTGCCAGTCACCAGCCGAGACGGGTGTGCCTCTTTCGCGCCGGTCCTGCCCGGAGCTGGCCGCCGAGCTGGCCGCACACGGGTTCACCGACACCGTCTCCCCGTCCTCGGTGCGCCGCTGGCTGCGCGAGGACGTGCTCTGCGGCGCCCGCACTCGGAGCAGTTGTTCGGACGCTGGCGCCGCCGGTTACGCCAGCGACTGCCCACTACCACCCGTCCGCTTCGGGACCTGGTGTCCGCGTACCGAGGCCCCGCGTTCCTGGACCCGCTGAGTGCCGGTCTGCCGACCGGCCTGGACGCGGTGCGGGCCACTCCTACCTCCCGGTTGCGAGCCGGCGTCGAACAGGTCTGGGCACAACGGCGGGGCACCTTGCCACCGTGGCTGAGGGACCTGGTCCGGGGAGACGCCACCTCCCGGGAACTGGCGTGCCAGGGTCTGCACGACGCCCACAACGCGGTGCTCGGCGCGACCTGGCCCCGGATATCCGCCTCCCACCAGACCGAGTTCGCTCGCTACGCCCTCACTACGGCCGAGCACGGAGTGGCCGACGCGCTGACCGCGTTGTGCCCCGGTTCCCGAGTTGTCAACGGCTGCTGGGAGCTGCCCGCGCCCTACCGCCGACATGTGATGGCGGGCGGCCGAGGCCTGTTGCTGCTGCCCACCTTCCACTGGACCGTGGCGCCGTTGGTCGCCGACAACGAGGAGCACCCGATATTGGTGGTCTACCCAGCCGGTCCGGGCATGCCGATCCTGCCCGCTGCATCAGACGAAGACGCGCCAGCCCCGGTCCTTGGCAGTACCCGGGCACACACACTGCGTCTCCTCACCCATCCGCTCAGCACCAGCGAGCTGGCCGGCCAGCTGGGTATCAGCCCCGGTGCGCCCTCCACGCACGCGGCCGCTCTCCGCGAAGCACGACTGATCGGTACCGCCCGCAACGGCCGCGCGGTCCGACACGAACTCACGGCGCTTGGCACGCTCCTGGCGATAGGAACAACCGCAAGCGGATGACCACCCTCACCATGGTCTACGACGCCCACCCGGCCCGCCGCCGGGTCCACGACGTGATCGCCCCGCCCGGCGGCCGCAGTGGCCGCCACACCCCTCGACCGGGCCCGGTGGCCCGCAACAAGTGGCTGACGGCTCGCTCGCCCACGACCCCGCCGAGGCCATCGCGGCCGCGTTCGACCAGGCACAGGCCCGCGACCCGCAGCACCTGCGGCCCTGGATCGTGCTGGTGGACGGCGCCCGCCCACCAGCTGCAGCTGATCCAGGACGCGGCGCGGCGGCGGAACGTGAAGGTCGGCATCGTCCTCGACACCGTCCACGCGATCGACAAGCTGTGGGCCGCTGCCCGCTGCTTCCACACCGCCACGGACCCCGCCACAGGCCTTGGCGAAGGGCTGGCCGATCGCCAGCGGGGTGATTGAAGGAGCCTGCCGGCACCTCATCAGCAACAACCACTGCGAGGAGTACTGGGCCCTTCCGCACCGCCCGGGAGATCGAACGCATCCGCGCGGCCACTGACCAGCGCGACCACGAGCTCACGGCCTGACCGGCGATCTCACTACGGAAGAGCCACACCCGAGCCACACCCGAGAGATATCGCCGTCCGGGCCCGTGCCCTCGGGACCGCTATGTCAGTCGCCTGGCTGTGACGAAGGCGGCGCCGACGCACGCACGGACAAGACCGGTCGCGGAGCCGCACCACCGCACCTGCGCCAGTAACCCGCCCCCTGTCCCGGCGGTTGTGCCTGACACAACGCATCCCACCGGCGTGAAGGCGGACACTCTATGACGGTCACCACCACCTCCTCTCTCAGCAAGGGCCTGCTGGCGGCCACGCTCACCACGGCCCTCACCCTCACTACCGGCCCTGCGGTCGCGGCCGACGACGGCTGGAAAGGAGCCGGCGGGCTCACACTGAACAGCACCGACAACGCGAAGGTCGACGCCTACCTCAACCACGCCCGCCAGGCCGAGCAGTCCATCAGCACGGACGTGCGCACCGCGGCCCTGGTCTCCGGCGCAGTACTGGTCGGCTTCGACCACCGGCTGAAGTCCGCGGACTCGCTCAAGCGGAAGGTCGCCACCTCCCTCAAGGACGACCCCGGGCAGAACGTGGACACCGTCCTGGCCCGGCTCACCGATGCCGTCCGCTACACCCTCCAGTTGCCCGACACCACCTACACCACCGGCGTCACCCGCGCCTCCACCCTCCTCACGGCCTGGGGCAACCACAGCACCAAGTGGTCCAACACCTGGGGCCGTACCAGCGGCTACAAGGGCCTCAACACCGGCTGGCGCGCCCCGCGCTCGGGCCAGCTCTTCGAGATCCAGTTCCACACCCCCGAGAGCAAGCACGCCCAGGAAGTCACCCACCTGCTCTACGAAGAACAGCGCCTGCCCTCCACTCCCCCGGCGCGCAAGAAGGAACTCCAGGCCCAGCAGGACGCCGTCTTCAACGCCGTCCCCGTACCAGAGGGAGCCGACCGCCTCACCCCACCCGCCAACCCGACCACCCCCATGCCGGTGCCTGCCCTCCCCTGACCCGCCCGACCAGAGCCGATACCCTTCCCGCGGGCGCCCGGACCAGCCACCGGCGCCCGCCGCACCCAGCGCCACCGGGGAACTTTCCCAACGTCTGTGGTGGCCTGCCCGCCCTCACCTTTGACGGCCAGCTCAGTCGTCATCAACTACAGCAACGTCGCGTACAGCTCCCTCACAGGACACCGCGCCGGCGCCCGCACCGTCATGGCCACAGGCCTGGACGGCGTCGGTGTCGGGCGAACCGGCTCCACCACACGCCTCCGGCACGCCAGCGGCTGCCGGGAAACCAGTGGCGTCTCCATGGACCGGCCCCATAGTTTGTGCGTTCGTGACCGACGATCCGAAGGTGCCCCCCGAATCGACACGGCCTCGGCCGAGTGTTCAACGAGGTGCCGGAGCTCTACGACCGGGTCCGCCCGGGATACCCCGAGGAACTGTTCGCGGACCTTGGCGCCATCACCAACGTGGACGAGAGGTCGTCGGTGCTGGAAGTGGGCTGTGGTACCGGTCAGGCGACGCGCTCACTGGCAGCGCTCGGCTGCTCGGTGACCGCCGTCGAACCCGGGGCAGCCATGGCCGCACTCACCCGCCAGCGGATCGCCACCTTCCGCAACGTCGAAGTCGAGACGTCGACGTTTGAGGAGTGGGACGACCGCGGCCGACGCTTCGACGCCCTCGTGGCTGCGTCGTCGTGGCACTGGGTCGACCTGTCGATCGGCTGGCGGCGAGCGTACGACGTGCTCCATCCCGGAGGCTGGATGGCGCTGCTCGGCAACGTCGTTGTCCGCAAGCCGGGAGAGCCGGAGGTCTACGCCGAGACCGCCGATCTCCACGAGCGGTTCTGCCCCGGGAACCCCGGCTGGGGTCATCCACCGCTGGAGGACGACGTGCGCACCACCAACGAGGGTTGGGGCCTGGTCGACGACCCCGGAGGACTGTTCGGTCCGACGATCGTGCGCTGGTACCCGACCGTTCAGTGGTTCAACGGGGACGGCTTCGCCGATCTCCTTCGCTCGACGTCGCTGTACCGGAGGCTCGAACGGGACGTCCGTGAGCCCCTGCTCGACGCCATCGCCGAGCGCATCCGCACGCGGATGGACGACCGAGCATCACGCCGCTATCTGAGCGTCCTCCGCGTCGGACGGCGCGCCGAGTGAGGCCAAGCAGCATCCCCGACCAGGCAGAAATGGCCCATGAGCGCGGGGAACGGGTCGCGCCCGTGCGCCAGACATGACATATCCTCGTCAACGACCGATACCGGCCATTGCAGAACCGGCCGGGCACATTGTGAACGGGGAACGCAAGACCATGCGTGTTCGTCATGCCAATTCTCGAGCCGCCACCACAGGTACGGCGGGGCTCGCCATCCTGCTCGGTTCCGTATGCCTCGCCGGGGCCAGCGCTGAGACCGCCGCCGCGGACAGCCGTACGACTCTGCCGATCTCGGCGGACTGGCCGCGGGGCGAGATGGTGGTGGACGGTGTCCACCACTCCGTCTTCATCAGCGACCCGAAGACCAACTCCGTCGTGGTCGCCGACTACACGGGCAAGGCCGTGGGCCGAATCACCGGCGAGACCAGCGGCACCGGAATGGCGCTGAGCGAGGACTCGTCGACGCTCTACATAGCCCTGCCCGATGCCGACGCAATCTCCGCCGTCGACACGGTCACGCTCAAGGAGACCGCCCGCTACGCCACCGGCGCGCACACCGCCCCGCTGGACCTGGCCTTCGCCGGCGGCAAGCTCTGGTTCAGCTACGGCGCGTACGCCCAGGGCGGTGGCAACATCGGCTCTCTCGACCTCTCCGGCGTCAAGCCGGTCGTCACGCTGAACCAGTCGGGCGGGGTGCCCTGGGAGTCGGCACCGCAGCTGACCACCGCTCAGGGAGTCCTCGTCGCGGGGAACAAGGACCGCTCCCCGGAGGAACTCGCCGTCTACGACGTCTCCTCCGGCACGGCGCAGAAGCGCGCCTACCGCAAGCAGATCATGCCCGACAGCCTCGGCGGCCAGGAAGACCTCGCCGTCTCGCCGGACGGAAAGGAGATCGTCACCGCGGACGGCACCGACGACTTCGTGACGAACCTCCGCTCCGACCTCTCGGGCGGCAAGGACACCAGAACCCTCGACATCCAGGGCGAACCGAACGCCGTCCAGTACGCGCCGAACGGCGCCCTGGCCGTGGGCGTCCGTTACGGCAAGGGCGTTGACACATACGTCTACCGGCCGGGAGACAACCGCGCGATCCGCTCCATCAGCACCGGCGACTACAACTCCGTGCAGCCGCACGGCCTGGCCTGGGCTCCCGACGGCAGCAAGCTGTTCGTCCTCACCAGCGACGGCGCGGGCGGGAAGAACCTCGTTCTGCGATCGTTCGACGACGCCACCAAGACGGTGACCATGCTGAGCGTCAGTGCGCCCGCGAAGGCCCCGCTGGACAGGAAGCTGACCCTGACCGGCAAGTTCGACCTCGTCCTGCCCTCGCTTCCCGACTCCCTGCCGATCGAGGTGACGCGGACCGACCTCGCCTCACCCATGGGCAAGTCGCTCGGCACCCGCACGGTGTGGCTGTCGCGCGACCGCGAGTTCGAGATCGAGGACACCCCGGAAGCGGGCGGCACGGTCACCTACTCCCTCCACTACCCCGGCGACGACACGCATGCCCCCGCGACCGTCACGGCCACGGTCGCGGTCCCGCGCAACAAGACGACGCTGACCCTGGACGGGAACGGCAAGACCGTCACGTCGGGGAAGAACGCCACACTGACCGCCAAGCTCGGCAAGACGTGGAAGGAGCGCAAGGTCTCGGTATACGCGCAACCGGCGGGCGGTGCGAAGGAGTTGGTGAAGGCGGCCACGGTGGATCGTGACGGCAAGCTCGTCATCACCTGCAAGGTCACCAGGAACACGACCTTCACCGCGGTCTTCGGCGGTGACGCGCGCACCGAACCCGCTCAGGTCACAAGCACGGTCAAGGTCAGCACACACTGAGCCGTCCGGCCCGGGTCAGGGCACACGCTGACCCGGG
Organism: Streptomyces sp. HUAS MG56; assembly: GCF_058673395.1. NCBI lineage: Bacteria > Bacillati > Actinomycetota > Actinomycetes > Kitasatosporales > Streptomycetaceae > Streptomyces > Streptomyces sp. HUAS MG56. Next base: position 1,128,763 of record NZ_CM178722.1, read on the forward strand.
CCGGTCAGCGGGGATCCGGTCGAGCAGGGCCTGACGGCCCGCGCTCAAGCGCGCCAACGCGTTCCGCGGTCGCGGCGGCGGGCCTGCAGGCGGGCGGCGGGGAACCGCAGGGTGGGGTTGGACACGTCGATGTCCGGCCAACGGTGCCGCCGAGCGGTCTGGCGGTCTTCACGTCGTTGGTAGTCTCCAGAAGTTGATCTTGAAGTTGCGCCCCTTGGCGCCTGCCAGAATGCGAAAAGAATTGGCTCACCGCCGTCAGCTTCGCCGTCGCTTCCGTCTCACGGGCCGCGTCGTTGCCTGTTCTCTGGTCCTCGCGGGGCTGCCCGCCGCTCCGGCCCTCGCGGACTCCCCCGGTCCATCGACCACCCCGCACCTCGACGCGGTGGAGCAGGCGCTGCGCGAGGTCTCGCCCGGCCTCGAAGGCAGTGTCTGGGAGCGCACCGCGGGCAACCGGTTCGACTCCTCGACGGCCGACCCCTCGGACTGGCTGCTCCAGACCGCCGGCTGCTGGGGCGACGACAAGTGCGCCAATCGTCCCGGCACCAAGCGGCTGCTCGCCAAGATGACCGAGAACATCTCCAAGGCCACGCACACCGTCGACATATCCTCCCTCGCACCGTTCCCTGACGGGGCCTTTCAGGACGCGATCGTCGACGGCCTCAAGGCATCGGCCGCCGCGGGCAACAAGCTGAAGGTCCGCATCCTCGTCGGCGCCGCGCCGATCTACCACCTCAATGTGATGCCGGCCAAATACCGCGACGAACTGACCGCCAAGCTGGGCAAGGCGGCCGAGGACATCACGCTGAACGTGGCATCGATGACCACCTCGAAGACCGCGTTCTCCTGGAACCACTCCAAGCTGCTCGTCGTCGACAACCAGTCCGTCGTCACCGGCGGCATCAACGGCTGGAAGAACGACTACCTCGACACCGCCCACCCGGTGACGGACGTCGACCTCGCGCTGACCGGGCCCGCCGCGAAGTCCGCGGGCAAGTACCTGGACACGCTGTGGTCCTGGACATGCGCGAACAAGTCGAACATCGCCAGCGTCTGGTTCGCCTCGTCGAACGGTGCGGGCTGCATACCGTCGCTGGCCGGGGACACCGGCACCCCGAGCCCCAGCGGGGACGTCCCCGTGATCGCCGCCGGCGGCCTCGGCGTCGGCATCAAGAACAGCGACCCGGCGTCGAGGTTCAGCCCGACCCTGCCCACCGCCGCGGACACCAAGTGTGTCGTCGGGCTGCACGACAACACCAACGCCGACCGCGACTACGACACCGTCAACCCCGAGGAGAGCGCCCTGCGCGCCCTCCTCGCGAGCGCCCGCGACCACATCGAGATCTCCCAGCAGGACCTCAACGCCACCTGCCCGCCGCTGCCGCGCTACGACATCAGGCTCTACGACGCCCTCGCCGCGAAGATGGCCGCGGGCGTGAAGGTGCGCATCGTGGTCAGCGACCCCGCCAACCGGGGCGCGGTCGGCAGCGGCGGCTATTCACAGATCAGGTCCCTCTCGGAGATCAGCGACACCCTGCGCGACCGCCTCGCCCTGCTCACCGGCGACAAGAACACCGCCCGCACGACGATGTGCTCCACCCTCCAACTGGCCACCTTCCGCAGCTCGGACAGCGCCAAGTGGGCCGACGGCCACCCTTACGCCCAACACCACAAGCTGGTGTCGGTCGACGACTCGGCCTTCTACATCGGCTCGAAAAACCTCTACCCGTCCTGGCTCCAGGACTTCGGCTATGTGGTGGAGAGCCCCGACGCCGCGACCCAGCTCAAGGCGAACCTGCTCGCGCCGCAGTGGCAGTACTCGCAGGCGACGGCCACGTTCGACTACGCACGTGGCGTCTGCCAGGGATGAATCCCGCTACAGGCACGAGCAGCAGCTGAGCAGATGCCCCCGGCCTCTGCGCCACACTGGCCTCCGGGGCCCGGGGGCGCACCGACACACGCCTCCCCACACCGGCGAGTCCAGCGAGCGCCGAGTAAGGACCCAAGGCCGCCCACGCCGAGATCTCCAAGCAGCGCATCCGCCAACTCGCCACCACAGCCGCACTGTTGACGAGCAGCTCAGGGCCCCCCGCTCCAACCTCCGCTTCCACGACCATCGCCTCGCCCGCTGTAGTCCCACTTGACGGCGTTGAACCGGGGGTGTCAGGCAAGGAGCGTGCGCGCCGGGCCCCTTCAACTAACGGCGCAGCATCAATGGCCCCGAAGTGTCCCAACCGCCTCGGAGATCATTTCGTCAGGAGTTCTTACTCACCCCAGTCGTCACCTAGCAGACCTAGCCTATGGGCGGCGAGAACCGTACCGGCGCGGTCATGAGCCGATGAGCGACGGCACGCGTGGTCAATCCGCGACACAGGAACCGCAGAACCTCGCGTTCACGCGCAGGCAACGCTTGGGCAGGGTGAGCTGTCCGGCGAAGGAGTCGGGTGGCGTCGGACGTACGACTCGGGCGGCCAGGGTGTGCAAGCCGATCAGCACCGGTTGCAATCGAGCAGCCGTTTCCCGGTCGGAGTCGGTGAGGTCCCGATCAGCTCGAAGGATCCCCAGTGCGCTGTACTCGCGGGACGAGACCACGAGCGGCACGATCAACTCGTACCGCATCCCCATCGAGCCCGCCGGTTCGGCATATGTGCGTGACTGCCGCCAAGCTCGCGGTCCGATCACGTCGCTGACGCGGATCGGAGCCATGCTGGCTTTGTCGCAGTGGTGACGCGGGGCCGGGTGCCCGTGAAGGTATCCATACGGATCTTCGATGGGGGTGGGGAACCGTGATTTTCTCGCCGGTCAGTGCTGTGTGCTGAGCCTCAGCCGCCGGAGCACCCTCGACCGCCCGCCAGCTCGCAGCAGGCATCTGACAGGCAGTCAGCAGCGTGACCGGCGCCCCTGATTCGTCAGGGTCAGCGCGCGCTGCAGAGCGGGAGAGACCTCTCATCGCTGAGCCCGCAGGCGGTTGACCTGACGGGTGCGGGCACAGACCAGGTCGGTGCGGCGACCGTCAACGTCCGTAGATGTCTTCCCCTGGCAGCATGCCCGGCCCCAGCACGTGCAGCAGGCGCGACGCACGGCCGGTCTGGACCAGCATCATCGACTCCGGTGTGAGGCAGCCGTGATGAGATGTCCGCCCCAGCCAGGTCTGGGTGCGTCCGCTGTCGGGAACCCTCTGCGAGCCGTCGAACGACACAGTGCCGTACGGGCCGGACCAGCCGTCAACTCGTCACGGACCGGCCGGTAGCCGACCTCAGGGAACAGGCACATGGCGAACAGGAAGTACCCTACCCGGGGCGGAAGATGGCGCAGCCGCCGTTGTACCGTCCTCGCCGCCGTCAGGACCGCGTCGGCGGGTTCGCACGGCACGACGCCGGCCGACTTCCTCGGCAGTCAACGCTGACGGACACGAGCCCTGTTCGCGGCAGCAAGACGGCTCGCGCCTGTGCTGACATGCCAAAACGGATGTCAGCACAGGACGAAGGCCGGTAGGAGGACGTGTCGGCGTACAGCACACCGCGAGCGGCACAGACCACGGCCGCGCTGACGCTCATTGCCGCTGCCGCGCAGCCAGTCCTCCCCGGACGGGGGGGGGAGTTGGCCGGGTCAGCTGAGTGTCAGGGCGCTGTCGTCGAGGACGAATGAAGTCTGGGCGGAACTGTCTTCGGTGCCGGTGAAGGTGAGGGTGACGGTTTGCCCGGCGAGGGAGGAGAGGTCGAAGGTCTTCTGGCTGTAGCCGGTAGCGGCGTTGAGGTTGGAGTAGGTCGCCACAGTGGTGCCGCCCGCCTTGACGGTGAGTGTGTCGTACGCGGTCGAGGTCGTCGTCTCGGCGGTGTCGATGTGCAGGTAGAAGCTGAGGGTGGCCTTGCAGCCGGAGGGGATGGTCACGGACTGCGAGAGAGTGTCGGTGTGGGAGCTGCCGTAGCCGTCCAGCCAGGCGTCCCACGTACCACTGTGCGGGGCCTCTCCCTGTGAGCCGTACTGGCCGATGACACCGGAGCTGGCGGACCACACTGTGGTGCCGGACTCGAAGCCCGGGTTGCCGAGCTTCTGGCCGGTGGTGGTGCAGGTTCCGCCGCCGGCCGGGTTGACGGTCCAGGTGAAGGTGGTGGAGGCGGTGGCGTTCGTGTCGTCGGTCGCGGTGGCGGTCACGTGGTACGTGCCGGCGGTGGTGGGTGTGCCGGAGATCAGGCCGCTGGTGGAGGCGATGGTCAGGCCGGGCGGCAGGCCGGTCGCGCTGTAGGTGAGCTTGGCGGACGAGGAGGAGTCGGTCGCCGCGATCTGCAGGCTCGCCGCGGTGCCGACGGTACCGGTCCGGTCACCGGGGTTGGTGACGGTGACGGTGTTGCCGCCAGGCTGGCCGCTGCCGATCGGCAGGCCGCCGGTCGGTGCGTACATCGCCACGTCGAAGGTGGTGCCGCTGGGGGCATGGGCGACGGGGATGACGGTGACGGCGTTGCCCCCGGACAGGACGGACGTGGATATGTAGTCGCCGAACATCCTGCCCTGCGTGGTGTTCGGCAGCCAGGCCAGCGTCATGGGGCCGGCGAGCTGGGTCGGTGTCGTCCAGGTGGCGCCACCGTCGGCGGAGGAGACGTAGCCGGCGTCGAGCTGGCAGGTGGTGTCCGTGCAGGAGGCGTCCGGGTAGTAGTAGTACGTCAGCGCGATGCGGGCGCTGGTGCCGGAACTGCTGGGGTCCACACCGATACCGGGCACGAAATGGTCGGCGGAGCTGTTGGCCGCGTCGATCGGCACGCGGGCCGGCGAGCTCCACGAGGTGCCGTTCGTCGAGGTCGACATGATGATGTCGTTGCTGGTGCAGCTGGTGCGGAAGCGGCAGTCGGACCAGACCGCGTAGACCCGGCCGGAGGCGTCGATCTCGGCGGACGGCAGCGGTCCCTCGCGCAGCGTGTCCAGCCGCGACATGTCGGCGGCGGCGTCCTCCAGGCCGGCCACCGGGTGGTGCGACACGGTGGCGATCTGCACGCTGGAGCCCCAACTGCTGCCGCCGTTGGTGGAGATGAAGGCGCGCTCGCTGTCCTCGGTGGCGGAGGAGAACGGTACGACGACGGTTCCGTTGGGCTGCACGACCGGCTGCCCGCCGAGTCCGCTCGGGCTGTCGGCGGGGCTCTGCTGCGCGCCCCAGGTCGCACCGCCGTCGGTCGAGGTCTTCATGTGCTCGGCGTCGCCGGCGTTGGCGTCGTCGTACTCGGTGTAGCAGTGGCCGTAGTACGGGCTGGCGGAGTGGTTGTCGCAGACCGTCCAGTTCTTGTCGTCGAAGGTGCCGGTGGAGACGGTGACCGGGGCGCTCCAGGTGTGGCCGCCGTCCGTGGAACGGCTCAGCTCCACATCGACGTTGTTTCCGGAGCCGATGCCCAGCCACGAGACCATCCACACTCCGTCCTTGGCGTCGTAGGCCACGGAGGCGTCGCTGGCGGCGGAGTACGTGCCGCCGGTGTTCGTGGTGGAGCTGGGCAGGAAGCCGTGCGTCCACGTCTGTCCGCTGTCGGTGGAGGTCGCCCATCCGATGTTGGACGCCCCGCCGCCCGAGACGCGCCCGACCTGGAAGGCGGCGACGACGGTGCTGCCGAAGCTGTAGGTGTCCGGCTCCACCTCGGTGGCGTGCTGGGCCTGCGAGTCGGTGTACGGATCGCTGCTTACCTGGGCAAGGGCGGGGGCAGCGGTGTGGGGCGCCGCGGCAGCGGCGGCTGCGAACGAGGGAGTGGCGAAGGCCGGGGTGGCGAACGTCATGGTCGCGGCCATGACGCCGATCAGCAGGGGTCTTCTTCCTCTTGCCGGTCTGGATCTGGACATACTGCTCCTCATAACTGTGTGAACGGGTGTGCCAGATGCTGGTGATGCAGGACGGTGTGATTCCCGGTGCGACCGCTGCCGCACGACAGAGCCGAATCCGGTGAGAGCGCGACGTGGCGCGGGTGGTGCCAGGACCTTCCGCGCGGCCTTCGTGGCACCGGCCGGCGGCTGCGCGTCACTCCCGGTCCGCGACGCGCAGCCGCGACAGCGGCCCCGATCCGCGTGGAGGACGCGCCGCAAGCGGCGCTCTCATGTCCGGTGGCTGATCCCCTTCACCGCGCTCCCGGCCGGCACCATCGGCTTCGCTCGATCCGTCTCGCCGCTCCAGGTCGCTACGCTGATCGCGGCCGCACTCCCGGTGACAGCGGCGCAGCGGCGTCTTTGGTCAAGTGTGAAGCGTGGCACTGAACATCCCTTCAAGCAGCCGGGGACGCCCGGTGGTGGGGGTGAAGGACGTTCGCGCAAGGTGCACGCGTGTTTGCAAGCCGGAGTCTGGACCCGTACATGACACCACGCAAGAGGGTGGCGCAAGAAAGTCCCTCCTCTCACGGCGACCAGGACCGCGGCACCGGCCAGAGTGGCCGTGAGCGGTTGGCTGACCACGGGCCGCCGGTAGGCCACGTATCCGCGCACCGACGAGGAGCGGACCGGCCAGGACCGGCAGCAGCACGACCAACAGGGCGGTGAGTTACCCGGCCGGGTCACCGGCGAATCGGTGCTGCGGCCGTCCGGTCGGCCAAGTGGAGATGCCGTGGTTCACCCGTGTTTCGCCGCCGGAGGACCTGCGTGGGAAGGTCGTTGCAGCAGTTGCTGCCCCCCCTCGCCCGATCACCGCCGCTCTTTCAGTCGAGCAGGACGCCGGGGTTGAGGATGCGGTGGGGGTCCAGGGCGTCCTTGGCGGCACGCAGCGCCAGCGCGAAGGGCTCCGGGCGCTGGAGGTCGTAGCCGGGGCGGTGGTCGCGGCCGACGGCGTGGTGGTGGGTGATGGTGGCGTGGTGGCGGTGCAGGACGTCGGCCGCGATGGCCTTGATGTCGTCCCAGATCTCGACCTCGCCACCGGGCCGGCCGGCGACGGCCACGGTGAAGTAGGGGGCGGCGCCGTCCGGGTAGACGTGGGTGAGGCGGCAGTTGATGGTGGCGGGGTGTCCGGTGGCCTTCGAGGCGGCGGCGCCGACCTCGGTGCGGACGGCGTCGATCAGGACGGGGATCGTGTCCCAGGTGGCGGCGGTCTCGAAGGTCTCGACGACGGCGCCCATGCGGGCCAGTCCGTCGCGCAGGTAGGGCATGCGCAGGAACGCCGAACGCCACGCGCCCACGGCCGCGTCGGCCGGGGCGTCGCCGTCCGCCGCAGCCGTCTCGCCCCGGCCACCGTGGGTGCGGGCCAGGTCCACGGCGGCCGCGAGGCGGTCGTCGACGGGAGAGGTCGCGGACTCGAAGCCCAGGACCAGGACGGCGGAGCCGTCGTGGGAGGCACCGGACAGCAGCGCCTCGCCGGGGTCGAGCAGGCGGCAGTTGGCCGGGGCGAGGTCGGACTGGGCGATGGCCCGCACGGCGTCCAGCGCGCGGTGGAAGTCGGTGAAGGCCACGGACGCGGAGGCTTTGTGGCGCGGGCGTTCCCGCAGGCGCATCCACGCCTCGGTGATGACGCCGAGCGTGCCTTCGGATCCGATGAAGAACCGGTCGGGCGACGGTCCGGCGCCGGATGCGGGCAGGCGCCAGGACGTGCCGGCTCCCGCGGGCGTGACCACGCGCAGGGACTGGACGAAGTCGTCGATGTGGGTGTGGCCGGTGGCGTAGTGGCCGCCGGCCCGGGTGGCGATCCAGCCGCCGAGGGTGGAGAACTCGAAGCTCTGCGGGAAGTGGCGCAGGGTCAGGCCGTGGGGCCGCAGTTGGTCTTCCAGTACGGGGCCGAGGGTTCCGGCCTGGATACGGGCTGAGCGGCTGGTGGTGTCGATCTCCAGGACGCGGTCCATCGAGGTCAGGTCGAGTGACAGCACGGCGCGGTGGGTGTCGCCTCGGTACTCGACGCCGCCGACGACCGAGGAGCCGCCTCCGAAGGGGATGACGGCCACGCCGTGCTCGCCGGCCCAGTCGAGCAGGTCGGCCACGTCCTGGTCGCCGGTCGGGTGAGCGACGAGGTCGGGGATCCGGCCGGGCCGGCCGCGCAGGGCCCGGATGACGTCGCGGTAGGCCTTGCCCATGGCGTGGGCGGCGCGCGCCTGCGGGTCGGCGGTGACCAGGTGCGCCAGGGAGGGCGGGGGCGTCGCGGCGGGACGGCCGATGGGCAGGTCCGCGATGTGGGGGATCGGCAGCGGGCGGGCCAGGGTGCCCGGCAGCAGGGCCCCCAGCGCGGCGCATTCGGCGTCGACGGGGTGGGCGTCGGCGTAGCCCCAGCCCCACCAGGAGCGGGCGCGGGAGGTACGGGGGTCGGTCGCGGTGGCAGACATGCGTGCGCTCCAGCGGGGTCCAAGGAATTTACCCGTCGGTAAATTACCCTAAGGTAAGATCTGGTTGCATGACAACGCTCTCCTCCAGGGCCGGCACCAAGGGCGTACCGAGGGCCGCGCGCGAACGACAGGTCCTGGCCGCGGCCACCGAGGAGTTCGGCCGCCACGGCTACGACGCCACCACGGTGGCCGCCATCGCCACCCGCGTCGGCGTCACCAAACCGCTCCTGCACCAGTACTTCGGCAGCAAGCAGGACCTCTACCTCGCCTGCCTCAACCCGGTCGGCGACCAACTGCTGGGCGCCATCCGCGCCGCGATGGCCGAACACGACACCGGCGCACCACCCACGCCCCTGCGCGTACTGAACGCCCTGTTCACCGCACTCGACGGACAGCGCGAGGCGTGGTTCGTCCTCTACGACCCCTCGCTGCCACCCGACAGCGACGCCGCCCGTCGCGCGGCCTACTTCCGCGACGCCATCGACGACCTCGCCGCGACCGGCACCGCCGACCTCCTGCACACCGCCGGAGCCAGCGACCCGCTCGACGCCGACGCCCTCAAGCACGCATGGCGCGGCCTGTGCACCGCCCTGGTCCGCTGGTGGATCAACCACCCCGAACAGTCACCCGAGGCCATGACCCGACGCTGCGCACGGCTCCTGGGAGCCGCCCACACCATCCTCGCCAACGGCGACGACAGCACGTGAGCCGGACCTCGACGCCGGACGCATCGAGCAGCTGGACCAGCACGGGCTGAGCACGTCCGGCGCGATCGAGATGTCGCCGGACTTCCAATGTGGCGGCAGCACCAAGCCGCGTCTCTCAGGGAGAGGTCGGGGTTGCGATCAGGGTGATCACTGATGGGCAACGTCCCTGACTGGCAGCAGAGTTGACGTTGTCAGCAACTCCCATCGGCGCCGTTCCGGAGAAACCTCGATGCGCACCCGCCTCGCCGCCACCACCCTCGCCCTGGCCACCGCGCTCACCGCCGGTGCGGCCCTGCCCTCGGCGGCAGCCCCGCCGGCTTCCAGCGCCCCGGCGTCCGCGAACCCCACCGTCCAGGACATCCTCGACCACCTGCCCGACGGTGTCGTCGCGGGCGCACTGGTCAGACGGGACGGCGCGGGTGCCGCTGCCGGCCCGGTGACTACTGACGCGTACGTCCGGATCGGCAGTGTCACCAAAGCGTTCACCAACACGGTGGTTCTCCAACTCGTCGCCGAGCACCGGATCGGCCTGGACACACCGGCGCGGCGATATGTCCCCGAGGTGCTGCCCGAGGCGTACGAACGCGTCACCGTGCGCCATCTCCTCGACCACACGAGCGGCCTGCCCAAACCCGCACCGACCCCCGGCCCGGCCGACGGACCCGGATGGCAGCTGAAGTCCGTGACGCCCGAGGACTTCCTGCGCGACTCGTTCGCCGCAGCCACCGGCACGCCGCCCACACCTGGCTCCGAGCAGCAGTACAACGGGCTCAATTCCTTCGTCCTCGGCCTGATCGTCGAGAAGGTCACCGGCCACTCCTTCACCGCCGAACTGGAGCACAGGATCATCCGGCCGCTGCACCTGCGCCACACCAGCCTGCCCGCCGCCGACGACCCGACGATCCCCTCGCCCCACGCGGAGGTGTACGTCGACGGGCAGGACGTGACCGAGCAGAGCCCCTACCCGTGGGCCGAGGGAGGCATGATCTCCACCGCCGCCGACCTGGACCGCTTCACCACCGCGCTGTTCCGGGGCCGCCTGCTCCCGCCCGCCCAGCAGAAGCTGGTGTTCGAGGTGCCGCATGCGAACAACGCCACCGACAACACGAACTGTTCCGGCCCTGCAGCCTGCTACAGCATCGGCGGACTCATGCGCTACCAGCTCCCGAACGGCGAGTACGCGTGGGGCAAAACCGGTTCCCGCCCCGGCTGGGACAACGGATTCTTCGCCACCCGCGACCTCCGACACCGCCTGGTGTACTCCCTCAACCCGACGGGGACCGGCAACGACCTCCCGTACATCAAGGCACTCGTCAACGCCGCACTCGCCGACTGACGGCCGCACCGTCCATCAGGTCCGATGCATACGAGCGGCGATCGACGGTCTGCCGGACCGGCGAGGCTCTCCCCTCATACCATGCAGGGAGCCGTCGATAACTACGCGTCGCACGAACTGTCGGCTGAGCGCCTCTGCCCGCCTCGTCTCGCCCGACGGGCACCACCGCCAATTGCCGGCCGCGCAGGATCCGACCAGAAGAACCCAACCCGTTTCAACGTCGAACTGACTTCGCTCCTGGAGACAACATGAGCACCGCCCTTCTCGTGATGGACGTCCAACGAGCCATCGTGGACATCGCCGACGACGACTCCGGATACCTGCCACGCCTGCGCAGGGCGATCGACGGGGCCCGGGAGTCGAACATCCCCGTGATCTACGTAGTCATCGCGTTACGTCCGGGCTTCCCGGAAGTCGGCACGCGCAACAGGGCTCTCTCTGCCATCGCACGGGCCCGCCTCTACATCGAGGGCGCCCCAGGCACCGAGATCCACCCCGAGGTGGCGCCCCTGCCGGGCGACGTGGTGGTCACCAAGAGGCGGGCAAGTGCGTTCTCGGGCAGCGATCTCGACGTGGTGCTGAGGGCACGCGGTATCGACAATCTCGTGCTCACCGGCATCGCCACCAGCGCTGTGGTGCTGCATACCCTGTGCCAGGCGAACGACTTGGACTTCGGCCTCACCGTCCTCTCCGACGCCTGCCTGGACACCGACCCGGAGATGCACCGGATCCTCATCGAGCGACTGTTCCCGCAGTGGGCGGATGTCGTCACCGTCGACGACTGGCTCAAGACGATCGCGCCTCAATAGCGGGAGACCAGGTGGACGACAACCAGAGCGGTCGGCTCCGGCGGTCGGCCTGCCTTCGCGGGGTGGCCAGCCGGATCGACGCGCCCAGGTCCGCGACGATGGCCCGCGGCCTTGATCCGGAGCTGTCGCCGTACGCGCACACCGCAGGGGTTGGCAAACCACTGGAACGTCTCCGGGCTGTCGGCTGACACCGAACCGCTCCGTCGGTGCCCACCGGCTCTGAGCCGTCGAGCTCGGCACCATCTCCGCTCTCTGGGTACCTTGCTGAACAACCCTGGAGAGGTCCCTGCCGTGGTCGTCGCCGGTGTTGCCGAGCAACTCGGGCTGGAGCCGCGTGCGTTCGCGGGGTACGGCACAGCTGTGATCCGCTGGGACCACCAGGAGCAGCAGATCCGTGAGAGTGCGGGTACACCAAGGTCTAGTTCGAGTTCGAGTTGGACCAGTGGTTCGCTCGCCCGCCGGCTTTATCAGCGGGCCAGGAACGGCAACGAACGCCCCACGCTGCTGTTCGATCTGGCCGAGCAGCTGTAGCAGCTGCTGGTCGTCCCCATGGACATGCGCCTCCCCGAAGTGGACGGCACACATCGCAAGCCGTCGATTTACTCATCCAGAACAAGTCGGCCAAGCATCCGCTCTGCCTGCCACGATCACTGACACAAGAACCGGAACACGCGCCGCCCACAGCCTCTCCGCCCGCGAGAGCAGCAAGCTCTGTCGGCGGGCGGCAAGGAACAAGTCAAGCTCCGCTTCACACCGACCAACTCGCCCTGGACGAACGGGCCGCCCAGCGTCGCGAGCGCGCCCGCGTGGGGAGTGAGAAGGGCATCCGCTGGGGCGGGGACGCCCCCTCAAAGTCGCAGCCTGAGCGGCCCGGCGCACGCGGCCTTGCGGGATGTCAGACTTCCAGCGAAGCGCGGATGAGACCGATCAGCTCATCGTCAGTGACATCCGCCGCTTCTTCGGAGCGCAACCGGATCGTTCCCTTCCCACTGACGAGACCCGGGTGCCGGGAGGTGAAGCCTGCTGCCCGATCCTTGTCCCACCCGTAGAGTGAGACCCCGTGCTGCCATGCCCCGACATGCAGTTTTCGGTTGCCGACCCGATAGGTCGGCAACCCGTACGACAGCGCGACGCTCGCCTCGGGGAACGCCTCCACAATCAGCCGATGCACCCGGTCGAACAGTGGGCGGTGCTCGGACGCGATCTCATCAATGTACGTCTGCACGTCAGCGTTCATAAGACTCAGTCTGGCCGAGCACCATCCGCGATGCCCGTCACCAGCGGCTGCCAGACCCGGACCGACCGCACGCCGCATGATTGCTCCGAACGACCTGGCGAACCTGTGCGGTGACGGCACTGGCGGTCCGCAGATGGTCGTGGCTGGGTGTGCCGGCTCGGCGGTCAGGGTGATGAGCTGCTGGTCGGGGTCTTCGGTGGAGGGTGGGGAAGGACGAGTCGAGGGTGAGTCGGCCGACGATCGGATGGTCCAAGGTTTCCGCGCCTGAGCCCTGGAGGCGAGGCGGTGAGCGCACTACCTCCGCCCGCCCCTCGAACGAGCACCTACGACGACGATAGTGGCGGTGACAGTCCACGGCCTGGCGTGGTCGGCGACAGCGCGACCAGCGCAGCGTGTGGATGCGAGGATGCGGGTGCCGGGGAGCGCGAGCTGCAAGAAGCCGGCGCACTTCTGGTCCGGGCCCCACTCGTACTGTGAGATCCGCCGGGACACGGAGGAACCTCACGGCGACCGTGGTGCGGGGCTCCGGACGACCACCCAGGCGGGGTGAGCGGTGGTGCCGCCCACGTCGACGCCGCCCCATTTGCGTCCGCTACTCGAACCGTCCGCTCTTCCGAACTCCCGAGCGGACAGGCCGAAGACGAGACCGCCGACCAGGAACCAAGGATTCCACAGCACCAGCGTCCCCAGCCGCTGCTCCGGGCTTACGTCTGCCTCCTGGCCTGCTATCAACAGCATCTCGACCGCGACGCCGCGGCACCAGCAGTACAGCGCAAACAGACCAGCCCAGAGCCTTGACCACTCGTCCGGCCAGGCAATGGGGCCACGGCCGGGCGAGAAGCCATCCCAGCACCCCGCCGACAAGCCACAGCATCCCCTACACCCCACAAGCCCACCGCCACGAACCACGCCGTTCCTCGGCCAGGGGCCCCGCCGAGACGCTCAGACCCCAGTTGCCGCCCAGCGCCCAGTAGAAATGAAGTGGGCGGCGAAAGCGACCACCCAGGCGCACGCGATACACCCCACACCCCCGCCGTTGTCCTGCTCTGCCGATCTTCATGCACAGTTGTCGGGCAGAGGACCTTGCCATGGTGCTCCTCAGGGTTGCTGCGCACCCCCGCGCGGCCGGTGAACGGCCTCGCGGGCGGGCGGGAGGATGATGCGGGCCTGCCGTTCAAGGGGCGGTGCTCAGGACCGCGGCCGCGGTGAAGGACGCTGCGCCGCTCGAATCGCCGCATCATCAACTCGGCCACACCGCAGACGAACAGGAGACAGGCCAGCGCCGGAAGCGCGGCGCCCCACATAGCAAGCATTCGGAGAAACGCGGTGTTCGTGCCGGAAGTTCCCGTGATTTAGTTCGAGCCCCAGTACACCTGTCCTTCAGTTGGCTGTCGCAGGCGATCGAACACATCGGACTTGATCGTCTAGAGCGGAAGACCGTCAACCTCTCTGTGCAGGTGGGTCAACTCGGGGTAAGCCAGGTCCTCATCCACCAAGACTCGGCTCTGGGAAACAGTGCGCGGGTCGAGCTGCACCTGCTCGGTGAAGCCTACGTCGATGCCCTCCTGCAACGCCGCCCGCGGCGCCACCGGTCTCTGCCGAGGCCTGTGCGCGACCGCCCAGTGCAAGCCGCTCCCCCACCGGCCAGCGGATCAGGATTTCGAGAAACCTTATCGCCCACGGGTCCGCCCACTGCATGTCGTCGAGCACCAGTAGACGGCCGACCGGTGCGAGGGCCAGGCACTCGGCCAATGCACGGCGCTGTTCGAAAAGCCATTCCCAGGACGGAATCTGTCGTCTCGACCAGGCCTGCTGGACCAGGAGACGCTCCAGTACTCGCATCCTATCGACGCGCTTTCGGCCACGGCCACGATCAGCGGAGACCACCCACGCGTTGAGCGACTGGAGAAAGGGATGAAGCGGCACGTCCGCCTGCGCAATGGAGCACCGGCCCCTCAGTACCCACAAACCGCAGCTGTGCGCGACGCGTGCGGCGGCGCCGACAGGCCATGTCGTGCCGCTGCCGGGGTCGCCCAGCAGCGGCACGACGCCATGACCACGTGTTCTCATCGACCTATGCATCCGGTCAGCCGAACAAGCTCGACAAGACAGCGAGGGCGACGCGTCCGCGCAGACTCAGATGCTCGACATCGATGTCGCCACCGCCGCGGGCTGCGCCGACCGATCACCTGGACACGGCTCAGCACGCCCTGCTGACCGTCACCGCATTCCCGCGTGAGATCTGGCGGCAGGTCAGGTTTGATCGAACAACCCGCAGGAGAAATGGAACAAGGAGATGCGCCGCCGCACCCACGTGGTCGGTATTTTCCCTGACCACCGATACACCTCCAGCAGACGTGACCTGGGAGGCCTCCGAATAGGAGGGCAAGGGTCGATATCGCAGGCCCACACGAGTGGCACATGGCATGTCGGCGCGGGGCTACGGGAAGCAAGATCAGGACATGTCCACCTGACTGGAAAGAACAGAATTCATGCGCCGTATTGCCGCTACCGTCCTCGGAGCCGTCGCGTTCCTCGGAATCCTTGCCGTTCCTGCCAGCGCCGATGGCTGCACGGGCATGACGCCCATGCTGGTCGGTGTCGGTATCGGCTGTTCTCCGATCTCAGCGCTCTGAAGGGTCCTAACAAGGATGGTGGACTTGGCCTGGTCGGCGGTCGGTGTCGGGCACGGGGCCAGCGGGTAGTGGGACGCGGTCAACCGCTCAATAGCACGGGATAAACCCGGCGACGCCGACGGTCACGCCGGGATACTGGTCGCCATGGAAGAGGTCAAGGTCGTCGTCGCCCATTCCGAGCGCGCGACGCTGCGCGTCGGCGACACGTTCCTGAAAGTGGACCCTGACCAGGCACGCATCGACATCGAGATCGAGGCCACGGCCCTGGCACCGGTCCCGACGCCCGAAGTCCTGTGACTCAAACCGCCCGTGCTCGCCATTGCCGCAGTCCCGGGGACGGCGCTCGACCGCCTCGGCGAACCGTCCACCGCACCCCGACGGCATGGGCCGCGGCGCGTGCCGCCATCCGGAAATTGCACGACGCACCATTGCCGCCCTGGCCCGGCCGAGCCGGCCGGAGCCTCGACGCGATCACGGCCGACCTCGACAGCGAGTGCGAGTGGCTCGTGACCAACAACGTCCCGCCCGCCCGCCTGGTCACCCGCAACCGCCGGATCGCCGAGGCCGCGCTCCGGCCACGGCCTTCGGTGTTCACCCACGGCGACCTGCAGATCGCTCACGTATTCACCGACGGCGACGAGATCACGGGCATTCATCGACTGGTCCGAAGCAGGCCGGGGCGACGCCCTGTTCGACCCCACCTGCCCTTCGGCCAGGAGGGAGAGGCCCTGCCCAACGTGTTGCGCTTCGGACTGGAGCCGGAAGGGATGACCCTCGATGTGACGGGCATCGGCGCGCACGCCCAGGCCCTCACCCAGCTCTCGCTGACCGCACGGATGGAACCGCCTCACCTCCCCGCCTACGGCCGGCTTCTGCTGGACGTCATGAAGGGCGATCCGGCCTGTCCATCCGTGGCCACGCGGCCGAGGAGGCATGGCGGGTCCCGGCGCCCGTCCTGAACGCATGGGAGAGCACCCGCGTCCCGCCGGAGGAGTATCCGGCCGGCTCCGACGGCCCGCCTCCC
Source organism: Streptomyces sp. HUAS MG56 (assembly GCF_058673395.1). Taxonomy (NCBI): domain Bacteria; kingdom Bacillati; phylum Actinomycetota; class Actinomycetes; order Kitasatosporales; family Streptomycetaceae; genus Streptomyces; species Streptomyces sp. HUAS MG56. The sequence goes on from NZ_CM178722.1 coordinate 1,144,773, forward strand.
CGGCCGCACGAGGGCGCACAACGACGGCGCAGCGACCTGCTGCACCCAGAAGCGCTACCGGATGATGAACCCCACTGAACGCCGTTCTCCGTGCGTCGTGGTGACGGGCGCCGCAGGGATCGGCAAGACCACGGTGGCCCGTCTGCTGGCGCGGCGGCTGGGCATGCCCTTCGCGGACGGCGACGACTTCCATTCCCCGGCCGACATCCCCAAGATATCGGCCGGCACACCGCTCGACGACGCCGACCGCCGCCCCTGGCTGGAGTCCGTCGGCCGCTGGCTGCACGAGCGTGACCTGGCCGGCACCGGTGCGGTGGTCGCATGATCCGCACTCAGGCGACGCTACCGGGACATCCTGCGAGCAGCCTGCCCGGGAGCATTGTTCCTGCACCTGACAGCCGACCGCGAGCTGCTGGTGAACCGGCTCGGGTGGCGCACCGGCCACTTCATGCCGGGCTCGCTCCTCGATTCGCAGCTCGCCACACTCGAACCCCTCGCACCGGACGAGCGAGGAGCCGAGCTCGACGCGACGCCGGGCCCCGACACTCTTGCCGACCTGGCCGCATCCCTGCTGGCCCGACGGCTGTAGTACGGGCTCTCACGACCGCGGCCCGCGCCCCAGGGCGAACAGCCATGCCCCGCGTCTTCCGGCGGCGGGGAGGCGCACCAGATGCCAGGCCGGCACCGTCCGCTTCGTACCGTTCGAGCTCGTACGACCGCCAGTGCGTCACCTATCAGGTCCAGGCCGAGTCGCGCGCCACGTGCCGGGTGCCGACGATGAGATCAAGCAACCCCGGGCCGAAGGAAGACCTCATGCCTTCCCATGATCGCGTTGTACCACCCCGTGGACGGTGCCTCCTGCGCCGGGCCGCCATCGCGCTGGCCTGTGCCGCAGTAGCCGGTGCGCTGACGTCGTGCGGCAACAGCGGTTCCTCCGGCGGCTCCTCCACTCCCGGAACGCCGACCTCGCCGAACACGGCGTCGTTCTCCGGGACGATGCCGTCCGCGCTGGCGTCGTCCGCGTCTGCCGCCATCTCCTCCGCCCGGGCCTCCGCGTCCGCCGCGGCTTCGTCGGCGTCCGCGCGTGCCTCGGAGTTCGAGGCGTCGGTGTCGGCGGAGACCGCTCGCCGGACCGCGGCGGCCGAGAAGGAACTCAAAGGCGTGAAGGGGCGCGGCAACGCGGTGTCCGAAGTCGGCGTGACGGGGATGCCCAAGGCGCAGACCGGAGGCGTTGCCGCCGCCCTCGTCACCATCACGAACAAGACCGGCCACAAGGCGTCCTACGCCGTCCAGATCGACTTCAAGAACCAGGCCGGACAGGTGGTCGAGACCCGCTTCACGGGATCGGAGAACCTCCAGCCCGGCAAGAAGGACCAGCCGATCGTCTTCAGCCGGCAATCCGCTGAGTCCCGGCTGACGCCCAGCCTCGCCAAGGCCCAGCGCTACTGAGCCACCGGGCCACCGGGCCACCGGGCCACCGGGCGACCGAGCGACCGAGCGACCGGGCTGCGACGCCTGTTGGACAGCCATGTAGCTGTGTGCGCGGCGGCGGTGGCGGTGGGCCCCCGCGTGTTCCCGGCCGACGAAAACAGCCTCATGCCTGTGCTTCCCAGCGCCCAGCCCATGGCTGCCGCCCGCCGTGGCTCTGGTCGTCGCGCTGATCGCGCTGGTCATCGTCAACTGCCACCACCTGGTCGCCCGCTACCCCCGCCGCGTATCCCCCTCGCGCTCGCACTCACGCACCGGCCGCCGCCCTGACCTGGTGTGGCCACCTCGGCCGGGCGATCTTCGCGCTGCTGCTCTCCGCCGCCTCGTCCTCGTTCGCCGCCGGACCCGGCTTCCTCAAGACCCTCGCCCGCCACCGCCGCGCCGACGGCAGCGAGGCCGGCCTCCTCCTTGCGCCTTCGGCCACGCGGCGGTGAACCTCGTCGGCGCGGCCGCGGTCGCGGTCGTACTGGTCGTCACACTCTCGTGCGGCGAGCCGATCGCCCCACTGGCCGCCGCCGCTGGGTGTCCCCGCGGTGTCCGCGATGCCGCCGCCGGGGCCGAAACAGGCGACTGGTCGAGGAGGGCCGCATGGCGTCCTTTTACTCAAGCGCGACTCGCTGTTCAAGGTCGCCTCTCAGTCGGGTGAGTTCTGCCTCTGCGCGCAGCTCCTGGCCGTTGGATGACCTTCCGTGGCCGACGGCCGGTCCCCGCAGTGTCCGTCGCGGTGTTCCCTCCCTCTACAATCGAATTGAAGAGTTCTTCAATTGGTTAGTTGCCGTGGTTCCTAGATGATCCACCGTCCGGAGGTCGTAGTGAACGAAGTCGCCGAGGCGCTGCTGGCGCGGGTACGCGCGGCGCGGTCCGCTCTGGCGGCTGCCGTGAGTGCGGGGGACGCGTACGACGTCGCGGTGGCCAAGGACGAGCTGGACGACGCGGTGCGGCTGGCGCGACAGCACGGGGTGGACGTCGAGGAGACGGGGGTCGAGGAGGGATGATCGGGATGCCGGTTCCGCTGTATGAGGCGAAGGCCGAGTTCTTCCGAATGCTCGGCCACCCGGTGCGCATCCGCGTGCTCGAACTGCTGCAGGACGGCCCGAGGCCGGTGCGCGAGCTCCTCGCCGCGATCGAGGTCGAGCCGTCGAGCCTGTCACAGCAGCTGGCCGTTCTGCGCCGTTCGGGCATCGTGACCGCGACGCGTACCGGTTCGACGGTGGTGTACGAGCTGGCCGGGGGTGATGTGGCCGAGCTGCTCGCCGCCGCGCGGCGGATCCTGGCCACCCTGCTGACCGGTCGGCAGGACCTGCTGGACGAACTGCGCGTGGCGGAGGCGACGCGTTGACCGGCAACGGCGGGTTCCGGGTGCCGTGGCGGCGCGGCAGGCGGCCGGCTGCGGCCATCGAGCATGTGCCGCCCGTGGTGCAACGGTACATCGCCTCCTTCACGTTGGGGCCCGAGGCGGTGAGGCGAGCGAGGGAAGCGGTGACTGAGCACCTTCCTGCGGCCGGCGTCGCACCGGGCTCGGCATTCGCGGACGCGGTGCTGTTGGTCACCAGTGAGCTGGTCGCCAACGTGCTGCGGCACGCCCCTCGCTCGCCGGTGATGGACGTGGGGATAACGGTCGCGGCCGGGCAGCTGGTCGTCAGCGTCGCAGACGCCGAGCCGAGGCTGCCGGATCTCAGCGACGAGGGCATGGGCGCGGGGCTGCGGATGGTGGCCGAGCTGGCCGCCGACCACGACGGCGACGTCAGCGCGGAGCCCGCCGTCGACCATGAGGGCAAAGCCGTCCTCGTGCGGTTCAACATGCCGTCGTAGGCACGTGGACGTCAGTGGCATCGGGCTTCTACATTCTCGGCACGCACATCATCGCTGGATGGGTGATGCTGCTCTTCAACCTGGCCGGACACGCACACAAGTGACCCGATGCGAGGGCGCGCGCACCCGCGACAAGGGCCGACCGGCCCTGAAATCGGCCCGGCCGGCCCATGGCCCGGCTCCATCCGGCCAAGGAAGATCGGCTGTCGGGGCGGACGGCCGCACCATGTCCCCGTCTCTCTCGAATGACCGCTCCTCGGGGCAGCAACCCACCGCCTGTGGAAGGCGCGGAGAAAGGACTGCCTGAGGTGATCGCTGTTGTGGGACACCCCGACCTCACCGCGCCCACGCTGGCGTTGCTGGAGGAGGAGCTGCGCCGGCGTCTGGCGGAGTTCGCGCGGGCAGGTAGGGGAGGGCTGGTGCGTGCCGGGCAAGGACTGCCGGTGGCGTTCGGAAGGGCTGCCCGCGCCGCGGGACTTGCGCTGGTGACCGTCCTGCCCTCCAGGAACGGCGTGCCCGATGTGCTGGAGTCGTTGGATCGCAGAGCGGCCGGAGAACTGCTGTTGCTCTCGGAGCAGGTGCGGCTGCTGGACTACGACCCGTCCGACCGCAGTGCCTGTGTGAGAGCGGACGAGAGCCTGCTGCGCTCGTGCGCCCGGCTGTTGGCGGTCTGGGACGGCTCCCCGTCCGACGGCCGGGACGCGACGGCCCATCTTGTGGCCTTCGCCCGCAGCAGCGGCATGGATGTCGAGGTCCTGTGGCCCGAAGGAGCCGGCCGCATGACACCGGGCGGGGACCGGACGTGACGACCCCGAAACCCTCCGGACCCGGTTCACCTGCCCGCATGGTCGAGTTGAGCCGCGACGAGGCCCTGAAGCTTCTGGGCACCGTGCAGTTGGGCCGGGTGGCCTTCACCGATCAGGCGCTGCCCGCGATCCGACCCGTCAACCACCTCGTGGACGCGGGCGCCATCATCGTCCGCACGCACGGCGGCTCCGCGCTGCTGGGGCGCGCGCTGCAGTCCGAGGTCGTGGCGTACGAGGCCGACGAGATCGACGCGGCCACACGGACCGGGTGGAGTGTCGTGATCACCGGCACGGCCACCCGCATCCTGGATCCCGGGGCACTGGCCCGGTACCGGAGTCTGCTCATGCCCTGGGTCGACGCGGAGATGGGGCACGTGGTGCGGATTCAGCCGGAAATCGTCAGTGGCTACCGGCTGGTGGGAGTTGCCGGTCCCTGACACGCGGCGCGACGTGCGCAGGCCCGCCCGCGATCGGGTCCGGCTCGCGCCTCGGACCGCCCGAGGACAAGTTTCGCCTCGCGGCGACGCCCTGCCGCCGACGCGACCACTGGTGCGGCAGGCGGAAACGGTCGGTCAACTGCGGTGTCGGTAGTAGGTGATGTCGTCCGTGGTTGCGTAGTTGCCGTGGTCGACGTCGGTGACGGTGATCACCGCGATGTCACCGTTCGTCGTGTCGCGCAGGCAGAAGGTGCTGCCCGGTGGGGCATGGCGGAAGTGCAACCACCCGCCCGCAGGGTGGTGAGTGGCTTTGGCGGCGCATCGTCCGGCGCTCGGGGCGGCCTTGGCGGGGACGACATAGGCGTCGGTGAGCGGCTGGAGTTCGAAGGCTCCGTTGCCGTCGCCTCCGGCGTCCGTGCCGGCGCTCCAGACGGCCTCCGAGCCGCTGACCGTACCTGTGCGCAGGTCGAAGCGGAGGATCAGGGGGATCCCCGTCCGGGGGCGTGGCCGCGGACGTGCCGTGGGCGGCCCACGGCGCAAGCGCCTTGTCCACCACCCCGGAGGCCGCGACGGCGAAGGCGATGGCTACTGCCCACCGGTCGGCGGCGTCGGGGTCAGCCATAACCCCGTCAGCACGTACAGCCCGACCAGTGCCGCGGCAGACGTCCCATCGTCCCGAGGAGTACGACTGCTCTGCGGCGTCCTGCCTTCAGGTCAGCTCCCCCTGCCACCCCTGGCACTCCAGCTTGGCATGGAACGGACATGCCGAGGAGAGGGCGGGCCCCGGCACCGGCATGGGGCCTGGTCGAGGGCTGCGCGGCACCATCGCCACCCGTGTCGAACTCGCCCCGACAGCACCCTGGCCCCGGGTCAAGCCAGTGGCGGCTGGGCCGCGAGCGTCACCTTGGGGGCCGCGAGGCGACCGTCTCCCGGTTCCGCGAGGCTGTCCAACTCCCGGGAGACGATCACCGTCCGATGGGCCGTCACTACGACGGCGGTTTCCCTTCCGGCTGGGCCGCTTGCAAGTCAGCGAGCAGTTCCGCCTGTCCCGCAAGCACGCCGGACAGGATCGAGCGTGCCACCCGCATCAGTTCCGCCACCTCCGGGCTGGCGAGGGAGTAGTACACGTTCGATCCCTCCTTGCGGGTGCGCACCAGGTTCGCCCGGCGCAGCACGGCCAGCTGCTGGGACAGGTGCGAGGGCTCGACCTTCACCTCGGGCAGCATCTCCGCGACCGCGTGCTCGCGCTCGCTCAGCAGCTCCAGGACGCGGATGCGGACCGGGTGGCCGAGCGTTTTGAAGAACTCGGCCTTCAGCTGGTACAGCGGCGCACTCACCGTGCCGCCCCCCGTCCAGCACGGCACGGCCCCACCAGCCGGTGCACTCGGCATCGCATCCACCCACTCGTCAAGAACATGCGACCCATCCTCGCGCCTGGCACCGGCACAACCGAACCCGCACCGAGGAACCGGGTCGCCCATATTCAGTGGTGACGGACTAGGCAATTGCTAACATTAGCAATTCCACAGCTCGGACGAGGGAGGCTCGTGTGAAGATCACACCGTTGCGCGGCAGTGGCGTTGTATGGCTCAAGTGCCCGGCCTGCCGTCTGAAGTGCCGACCGACCGCTGTCGACTCGGACGGAACCTGCCCGCGCTGCGGCGAGGGCCGCATGCTCAGGCTGTCCTTCGGCGGCCGTCACGGACAGTCGGCTCCGCACAGCGTGCCCCAGGCACGGGACATCACCCGCGGCTGACCGGCGGTGCCCCCAGCCCTGCCGGCGCGCGGGTTCAGACCTTTTTGACGACGCTGGACTTCAGCTGCATGGCACCGAACCCGTCGATCTTGCAGTCGATGTCGTGGCCGTCCACGCCGTCCTCGATGAGCCGGATGCCGCGCACCTTGGTGCCCGCCTTGATACCCGTCGGACTTCCCTTGACCTTGAGGGTCTTGACCACGGTGACGGTGTCGCCGTCGGCCAGCACGTTGCCGACCGAGTCCTTGATCACCTTGTCCCCGCCGGTTTCACCGGACGCGTCGTCGGACGCCGACCACTCGTGACCGCACTCGGGACAGACGAGGAGCGCGCCCATCTCGTAGGTGTACGTACCGGAGCATTCGGGGCAAGGGGGAAGAGTGTCGCTCATGGGACCAGTGTCTTTCTCTCGATGAGTCGATGCAAAGATGAGGCGGGGGCAGGCAGGGTCAGGCGGACGCGGACCAGCCGTCGGTGCGCCACTCCTGCTGCGCCTCGTCGGGTCCCGACGGGACCCGGCCGTGGGCGGCGAGGGCCGCGGTCAGGTCGCAGTGGACCGGGATGTCCGGGCAGTCGGCGCCCGGGACCAGGGAGCCGTCGGCCGGGATGGCGGCCAGCTCCAGGATCCGGCCGGAGCCGGCGAGGCGGCGGGCGGCCTCGGTGATGGCCAGCTGGCCCTCGGCGGACCAGCCGCGCAGCTCGGCCAGGTCGAGGACGACCGGACCGCTGCCGCGGGCCTCGACCCAGCCGATCGCGCCGGAGAAGCGGCGTACCGCCTCGGGGCCGAGGTATCCGGCGACGGAGAGGATGCCGAGATCCTGCTCGATGGTGTAGCGCCAGTCGATGGTCATGCGGGGGAACTTCCTTGTGCTGCCGGGGGTTTGCGGGGCTGGGGTGCGGCTGAGCGAAGGTGGGGCCGGGTCACAGGGGCAGGGTGATCCAGACGCTCTTGCCCTGGCCGTCGGCGTCCGGGCGCACGATGGCGGTGCCGCCCAGGCCGAGGACGAGTTCCATCACGGTGCCAAGTCCCCCGGCACCGGTGCCGGTGACCGACGCGTACAACGGCGGCTGGTAGGGGTGACGGTCGTGGACGGCGAAGGCGAAGCAGTCCCGGCCCGCGGCGTAGAACACGGCGAGCTGCGGGGACAGAACGGCGGCGTGCCGCACACTGTTGGTGACCAGCTCGCTCAGGATCAGCAGCGCCGGGTCCACGGCGGGGTGCCGCAGGCCGATGCCCCACTCCACCATCACGTCTTCGGCGGTCTGCCGGGCGACGCGGACGGCAGCCGGCTCGGTCGGCAGAGTGAGCACGTGGCGGTGCGGCAACGCCTCCAGCTGCGTGGTCATCGTGTTCCCGCCCCCCTCAGGAGGCGGAAACCGGTGACCGTCTGCGGGTGGATGCGCACGAGCGTGTCGTGGGGGCCGTGCGTCCAGCCCGCGAGCGTGCGCCGGTAATGGGCGGCCTCGTCAGGGTCGGTGATCGCTTCGGCCGGCCCGGTCGCGGTCACCGTCCAGCCGGTGCCGGTCGCGGCCTGGATGTCGTCGGCCTGGTAGGTCGCGGTCAGCGGCACGGCGGCCGCCTGGACGGGGGTGCGGGCGATCAGCCGGCCGTACTCCCACACGTGCCGGGCGGGCCGTACGACGGCCGTCTCACGCTGGACGAACACCAGGCGCCCCAGCTGCGTGGCTTCCAGCAGCCACAGCGCCTCCGCGCCGGAGACCTCGACCATGCGTGGGACAGGAGAGGGTGGGCTCATCGGATGGGTTCCTCGCTGGCGGGTGTGCTCTTCGGGCTCGTCTGCCGGGCCGGGACGGCGGGCAGGACTCCGGCCATCTCCAGGTGGTCGCGGGCGGCGGCGATCGCCTCGGGCGTGGTGGCGTAGTCGCGGCCCTCGTGCCGCAACAGGCCGAGCGCGCCGACAGAGTCGAGAACCCGCCGCTGACCGGGCCGTATCCCGGAGGCCAGGACGAGGATGCCGCGTCGGCTCAGCTTCTCCACCGCGTCCTTGAGAACGAGAGCGCCGGTGGCGTCCATCGTGGAGACCCGTGACAGGCGCAGGACGACCACCCGTACGTCGGCCACCTCGGTCAGCTCCAGCAGGAAGCGGTGCGCGGCGGCGAAGAACAGCGGCCCGTCGATCCGGTACGCCACGATGTGCTCGGCAAGCAGCGCGTGCTCCTCGGCACTGTGGTCGCCGTGGTCGAGCGGCACCTGGTCGAAGCGGGCCTGCTTGGCCACCGCCCGCAGCGCCAGGGCACCGGCGACGACCAGACCGATGATGACGGCGTAGACGAGGTCGAGGGCGAGGGTGGCGGCCGCGGTGAGGACGAGTATCACGGCGTCGGACCGCGTCGCCCTCGCCATGGCCTTCAGCGAGCCGACCTCGACCATGCGGATCGCGGTTGCCAGCAGCACGCCCGCCAGCGCGGCCAGCGGGATCTTCGACACCAGGGGCGCCGCGGCGAAGACGATCACCGCGAGGACCGCGGCGTGGACGAGGGCGGCCAGCCGGGAGCCGGCGCCGGTGCGGACGTTGACTGCCGTGCGCGCTATCGCGCCGGTGGCCGGGACGCCGCCGAACAGCGGGGCGGCGATGTTGGCCAGCCCTTGGCCGAGCAGCTCGCGGTCCGGGTCGTGCCGCTGTCCCACGGTCATCGCGTCGGCGGCGGCCGCGGACATCAGCGACTCCAACGCCGCCAGGGCGGCCACCGCCACGGCCGGAGCCAGCAACGAGCCGAGCGAACCGAGGTCGAGGAACGACAGGGAGGGCGCGGGCAGCCCCGAGGGCAGGTCGCCGATCGGCTTCGCGTCCAGCCCGGCGGCCTGCACCACGACGGTGGCGGCGATCACGGCGATGATGGAGAACGGCACGGTCGGCCGCCACCGCGCCCCGGCCAGCATGAACACGACCACCGCGACCGCGAGCCCGACAGCCGTCCAGTTCGGCGCCTTCACGAACTCCTCGACCGCGTGCCAGGTGACCACGAGCACCTTGTCACCCTTGGGCTTGGGCACACCGAGCGCGTTCGGCACCTGCTGGAGCCCGATCACCCCGGCGATGCCCAGCGTGAAGCCCTCGATCACGGGCGCGGGTACGTACTGCATATAACGCCCGGCTCTGAGCACGGCGAGGACCACGAGCATGGCACCGGCCATCAGCCCCACCGTGAGCACGGCGGTGGGCCCGTACTGCGCGACGATCGGTACGAGGACGACGGTCATGGCGCCGGTCGGCCCGGAGACCTGGAGATTCGACCCGCCGAACACGGCGGCCAGTGCGCCCGCGACCACCGCGGTCGCCAGGCCCGCCTCGGCGCCGAGCCCGGACGACACCCCGAAGCCGAGGGCGAGGGGCAGCGCGACGATGGCCACGGTGAGCCCGGCGAGCAGGTCCCGGCGCGGATCACGGCGTATCTGCGCCAGATCGGCGCGGGACGGCAGCAGCGAGGTGATCCGGGTGCGCACAGCCCGCGTGAACGTTGTGCTCATCGGGCCGCGACCTCGGCTTCCCGCAGCTCGGCCAGCAGCTCGTTCCGCCCGGCGAGCATCTCGGTCAGGATGCGCCGCGCGGCCTTCATCAGATCGGCGACGTCACCGCCGGCCAGCTCGTAGACGACGGTCGAGCCCTCGCGGGTGGACGCCACGATCCCGGAGCGGCGCAGCACCGCCAGCTGCTGGGACAGGCTGGAGGGCTCCACCTCGATGGCGGCCAGCAGCTCCCGCACCGGCATCGGCCCCTCCTGCAGCAGCTCCAGCACCCGGATCCGTACGGGATGCCCCAGCATCCGGAAGAACTCGGCCTTCGCCTGGTACAGCGGAACCGACACGACCCCTCAGCTTCCCTCGCACAGCCCCACCGGGGGGCGAGACAGACAGAAGCTGTGCCCGCGGCTACCTGCGAGCACAACGAAGACAGCATCTAATCAATTGCGAAATTTAGCAATTCCGATATCCGCTTCGTGGTGGTATCACACGCCGCATGTTCGAGCGCAGGACGAGTCCGTACCGGTGCCGTGCAGGCCGCACGCAGACCACGCCGATCGGCAGGCGGGGCTCGACGAGCCGGTTCGGGCGGGCGGGCGCGTCGGCGTGGGCAGTGTCGAGGTGGGTGAGCATCTCCGCCTCGTGCACGGCCAGCGGATCGGGGGCGGCGAGGGACATCTCATCGGGGTGATGTCGTGGGCGAGGCTGCTCTCGGCGAGGACGGCCCGGACGAGGGGCGAAGGCTCAGACCGGGCCCTTCGGCGGTGGCGAGCGTGCCGTGCAGGGTGGGGCGGGCGCGGACCCGATCGCGTACGACAGGGGACCACGCCGTCGGTGAGTTCTACGACGGCGTCGAGACCGTCAACCCCGCGCTGCCACGAGTGCGGCTTCCAGCCCGGCTGACGCTTCATCATCGGGGAGGTCGTGGGGACCACCTAAGCTGCACATCATGTACGACGACGGTTTGCTGGCCTGCACCGACAGCGAGCTCATCATCCGCCGCTACTACTTCCCGTGGGGCTCAGCCAAGCGGATCCCTTACTCGCAAATCCGCGGGGTGCAGTGGATCCCGCTCGATCTCCGCACGGGAAGCTGGCGCCTCTGGGGTTCGGGGGACTTCGTCCACTACTTCAACCTCGACACTTCCCGCCCACGGAAGCGCGTGGCGCTGATCGTCGACCTCGGCCGACGTGTGAAGCCCGTCATCACACCTGATGAGCCCGAGCGCCTCGTCGAAGTGCTCAACGCCCATGAGATCACGGTTACTCGAAGTTGAAGCGATCACTCGCCCCGCTCAGCTTCTTTGGGCGCGTGCTCACACTTCGGCGACACGGGACGGTGTGGACCCGGTGGCGCCGGAACGCGCGCGCATGGCCCACATGGGCGGCGGCCTCGTCTCCGACAACCGGCACTCGCCGCCGCACACGGTGGCCTACGACGCCTTCCAGGAACTGGCCACGCGGATCTACCACCGCAACGCCGCCCGCTCCTCCGGCGGCCTGGTCTGCGACTGGATGCTGGCGCAGGCCGCCGACGACGAGAACCTGCACATGATCTTCTGCCGCACCCTGCTCGCCACCACCCTCGAACTGGCCCCGGACCAGACCATGCAGGTGATCAACGCGCCAGGCGGTCTCGACGGCGTGGACGGCGGCGAGGGCATGGTCATGCGTGCACTGCCGTTGGGGCCCCGCATCATTCCTCGACGCTCCCGGGCAGCAGCCGCCCACCGAGTAGCACCGTGCAGGCGCCGACGGTCACCAGGCCGCCCGCGAGGAAGGTGCCCCGCACGTCAGCGAGCGGAAGGACCAGTCCCCCGAGCGCGGCGCCTGCCGCGATGCCTGCGTTGTATGCACCGGAGTTCGCTGCGAGTGCGATGTCCGTGCGGCCCGGTGCGCAGTGCAGCATCTCGTTCTGGGTGGTCATGAACACCGGCCCGAGTGCGCCGCCCGTCAGTACCAGGAACACCACCGCCGCCACGGGTTCGGTGCCGGCCGCGTACAGGCCGAGCATGCCCACCGCTTGCGTGGCTACGGCGGTGGTCAGCGCGGCGCGCGGAAAGCGGTCCAGCAGTGTCCCGGTGATGCTCACCCCGGCCAGACACGCAAGGCCGAAAGCCACGAACAGGACGCTGACCGTGTTCGGTGGGAACCCGCTCACGTCGTGCAGGAACTTCACGATGTAGGTGTATCCCGCGAACGCCCCGGTGGCGGACAGGGCCCCGGCCGCCAGTACGGTCCCGAACCGACGGACGTCGGGACCGGTTCCGTAGGCGGCGGGCTCTTCCTCCGGACGCGAGGTCGGCAGCAGGACGGCGATCGTCACGAGTGAGACGAGCCCCAGAGCCGCCGGCGTGGCGAGGGGCACCCGCCAGTCGCTCTGCCGGCCCAGCCAGGTCCCGGCGGGAACACCGACAACGAGGGCGAGCGAACCGGCGACGGACAGCGCCCCGACCACACGCCCGCGGATCTCGGGCGCGAACAGGCCCACCGCGACGGGACCCATCACGGCCCAGAACAGCGCCTGAGCGAGCGCGGTCAGCAGCCGTGCCACGAGGAGAAGCCAGTAGGAGGCGGCCAGAGCCGCGACCAGACTGGACACGACGAGCGCGGCCAGCAGACCGGTGAGCACATGACGCCGGGGCACGGTCCGCGTGACGTGGGCGAGCGGCACGGACGCCACGGCCACCGTCACGCCGTAACCGGTGACCAGGAGACCGACTGCTGACACTGACACCCGCAGGCTTTCGGAGATGAGCTCCAGGAGGCCGATCGGCAGGTTCTCCGCCGTGTTGAAGGTCAAGGCGGCCAGCATGAGGGCTACGAGCACCGCCGCCCTCTGCCATGGAGCCGACTGCGGCGTGACCACATGGACTCGTTCGGCCCTCGACTGTTGCGCCTGCTCCGCGGCCCCGTCCATGGGCTTAGCTCACCGGGCTCACCGGTCCTCCGCAACCGAATTCATCCAGCGGCATGGGGGCACGTTCGAATCATCAAGCACGGCTCTGCGGGAACGGTTCTTCGGGTGCACTGGGGCCTTGGCCCGCGAGTCGCGCCGCCCGGCGGTGCATATCTGATCGTGTGCAAGATCCGTTCACGTACGGCCTCGTGCCCGCCGCCCCGGACACCGAGGAGACCGACGCCCCCCGAGTCCGCTGCCGGTCGGCATCGCCACCCGGCAGGCGAAGGACCGGGTGGTGTGCCTGCGCGCCGAGCGCATGAACTTCTCTGCTCGCACTGCCCGTTGAAACCGGCCGAACGGCGACGGACATGCTCAGAGCAGCGTCTGCCAGTAGTTCCACCAGCGGGTGACGATCAGCATCGCGATGGCCAGGTACCAGGTGACCGGCACCACCCAGTGGAACTCCAGCACCCCAGCCACCACGGCGCGCGGTGCGCGGATGATCCCGTGCCGGAGGTTGTGCGCGGTGGTGTACCAGAACATCGCGATCGTGGTCGCCCACGCCAAGCAGCACCACAGACACAGCGCCCCGATCTCGTACAGCGCCTGCGTCATCAGCCACATGCAGAAAGCCGCACCGAGCAACGTGCCCGCGTTCAGCCCGAGCCAGAACCAGCGCCGGAAACGGGCGCCGGCGAGCAGCGCGAATCCGACGGCGACCACCACCGGGTAAGTGAGCAGTCCGAGCATCGGGTTGGGGAATCCGAACACGGACGCCTGGGCGCTCTTCATGACGTTCGTGCAGGAGAGCACCGGGCTGAGGTTGCACGAGGGCGAGAAGTGCGGGTCCTTCAGGAGCCGGAACTTGTCGAGGGTGATCACGAAGGAGGCGAGGATGCCAAGCGCCCCGGATACGATCAGCAGCCAGGCGAGGACGCGCGAGGCGTTGGTGGCGCCGTCCGGTGTGAGCTCTCCTCGTCGTCCGTATTTCCTGGTCAGACGGTGTGCGGTAGGGGTGGTGCCGGTCATCGAGGTTGATCCGCCTTGCCGGTGGTCGCAGTGGGCGCCAGGCCCATGGTGGTCGAGAGGTGGCTGCTGCCGCGTGAACGGCGTCCGGCGTCCCGCGCCGGTCCGCCCGGTATCGCCTCGCGAGCGGCCCCCTCCGGCCACACGACCTCCACCGGAATGCCGCGGGCCCGGGCGTAGGCCACCAGGTGCGCGGTGGCGTCACGGCCGTTGGAGGGCGAGCCGTCCCGCACGGCCAGCAACTGCCGGCATTCGGCGATCATCCGCTCGTCCGCTCCCATGCACGCGTCCCGGTCGGCCAGGTCGTACGCCACCAGACGCACCTGCCCGGCGAGCGACACCAGCTCCCCCACCGCCACCCGGTCCCGCTCCGGCAGCAACACGGGCACCATCCCCTGCGTGGGGATCACCACGACCAGCTCCCGCCCCGCCGCCCGCACCGCCCGCGCGAACGCCACCGGCACACCGGACCCCGCCCGCACCAGCCCTGCCCTCTGTGCGGGGAACCGCTCCAGTGCCGCCCGCAGTTCGGCCTCCGTCAGCTCCAGCGTGCCCGACGTCAGGTCGCCGTGCCCCACCGCCGCGATCATCTCCGCGCCCGCCTCCCCCGCCGTACGGCGTTCTCTCTTCCGTCCTCGCGATACGCGGCACCACAGGCGGGACCGCGGGATCAGTGAAGTCAGTACGTGCAGCGGTCGACAAGGGCCGAACGGCCCTTGAACACCATGTTTCGAGTCGCTTTCCATGGATGCCGTCAGACCTGACAGTGGCCCAGGCCTCAGGCCCGGTGCGGCGAACAGGTACCGCCGTACACGAAGGACACGCCCTCGATGGCATCTCGGTCCCGTCTTTCCACCACCGGGCGGACCGCGATCGGCACCACTCCGCGCTCCCTGTCGACCGTGCTGTGAGGGACGAGGCCGCCCGCCGTTTCGCCAAGGCCCGCGGACACCGAACCGAGGCTCCGTGTCTGCTCGGCAGCGTGCCTATGGGGCGGATCATCTTCACCCGGCACGCGCTGCCCTCCGCCCGACCGGTCAACCATGTCCTCGACGGCATCGACCGTGCCAGCCGCACCAGCTGGAACGTCGTGACCACCGGCCACTGCCGCCTCGTCACCGACCCCGGCCAGGTGGCCCGCTGCCAGGAACGGGTCAGCCGGTCCGCCTCATCGCGTGCCCGGCCGCCCGCTCCACTGTGCGGCCGGCCGTTGTAGTGGATGTTCCAGACCGCACCAGGAACCGCAGGCACCGCTCGACCTTTCCGTTGTGGCGAGGTGTGCAGGGCTTGGTCTTCTGGTGCCGAGTTTGGCCTCCGATGGTGTCGGAGAAGTCGCATGAGCAGCAGCAGGCGCCGTTGTCGGTGACGACGCGGTGGAGGTGGATGACGAAGTCACCGCTTCAGGATGCGGTGAAGCCCGGCGTGTTGCCGATGCCCGTGTCCGCTAGGCGCCGGGGGGGCGATGCAGTCGGTCGTGCCGCACAGACGACGGTACGTCGGGCGCCGCCAGGCCCCTGACGTCAGCTGAAGGCGATAGGTGTAGCTCGGGCTCGCACGAGGCCAGTCGGGCAGCGGGCACCACCCTGTTCCAGGCGACGCCCGTCCCAGCGGCCCGTACCGCCCTGAGCGCCGCAGCGGAAGACAGCGCGGCGATGCAGGGCGCGGGTTCATCGGAGGATCGGGGTGGCGCCGGTCGCGGCGACGGACAGGTCCCAGAGCCGGGCGGCCTCGTCGGGGTCGACGGCGTACGCGCGGACGCCGCCGCCGTCCATGGGCTGGTCGGGAGCGGAGACGCGGGCGACGTCGCAGTCCTCCAGATAGAGCCCGCCGCGGCTGTCGAGGAGCAGGGATGTGGCGGCCCACAGGCCGGTGGCGGCGCCCTGGGAGGGGGTCTTGAAGTCGGCGCCGATCACGTTGCCGTGCTCGTCCACCCAGCCGCGGTCGATCTGTTCCTGAAGAGACATCTGGCGCTGGAGACCAGTGATGATCTTGCCTGGGTGGAGTGCGAACGCGCGGACGCCGTCGCCCCGCCCGAGGGTGTCGAGGTGCACGGCGAACAACGCGTTCGCGGTGTTGGACTGGCCGTAGGCCAGCCACTTGTCGTAGCCGGTGCGGAAGTGCGGGTCGTGCCGGCGGATGGCGCTCAGGGTGTGTCCGGCGGAGCTGTTGACGACGACGCGTGCGCCGCCTGCGGCGGCCAGGAGCGGGTAGAGCTCGCAGGCGAGCGTGAAGTGCCCGAAGTGGTTGGCGGTGAGCTGGCCTTCCCAGCCGGGCCCGACGCGCTGCTCCGGGGTGGCCATGACGCCCGCGACGGCCATCAGGAGGTCGAGTTGGTCGAGGCAGCCGCTGATGTGCGCGGCGGCCGAGCGGACGCTGCCGAGGTCGGCCAGGTCCATGGGGATGACCTCGCAGTCCCTCGCCTCCTGAAGGGCGGCACGGGCGATGTGGGGGCGGCGGGCCGGAACGATGACCCGGGCTCCGGCGGCCGTCAGAGCCCGGGTGGTCTCCAGGCCGAGCCCGGCGTAGCCCCCGGTCACCACAGCGGTCATGCCGGAAAGGTCGCGGCCGGCCATGATGTCCTCGGCGGGGGTGGCAGCGGAGAAAGGCGAGCCGAGCGGCTGCTGATCAGTGATGGTCATGACCCCGACGCTACGATCTAGAGCAAGGTCTAGATCAAGTCCTGGAGTGAGCGGTATGACGACCACCGAAGCCGCCTCGCAGCCGCTGAGCATCGGCGAGGTGGCCGAACGAACCGGACTGAGCGTGCACGCCCTGCGCTTCTACGAGCGCGAGGGTCTGCTGGTCGGGCCGGTCCGGCGTACGTCGGGCGGCAGGCGGCGCTACACATCCTTCGATGTCGACTGGCTGCTGGTCTGCGTCAAGCTCCGCGAATCCGGTATGCCCCTCGCCGACCTCAAGCACTTCGCCGAACTGGTACGGGAAGGTCCGGGCAACGAGGCAGAACGCTTGCGGCTGCTCGACGCCCATCGACAGCGCGTCGACGCACAGATCCAGGCGCTGGAGGAGTGCCGATCCGTCATCGCCTGGAAAGTCGACGTCTACGCCGAGCATCTCGCCCGCGGCAAGGCCGCCGGGCTCTGGGACCCGACAGCCTGAGGCGAAGCCTGCACAGCCGCGTCGCGTGCGCTGGCGTCGGCGCGACAAGCCATGGCTCGGCAGCTTCAAGCGTCTGCCGTACCAAAGGCGTCAACGGCGTCCCGCCCCACCGCAGCCGTGCGCCTCCACCAGGCGGTACCTCCGGCACGAGCCTGTGGGCACCGTCTACGCCAATCGCTCTTCGACACGGAGGGGGTGGGCGGGGCCTTGCGCACAGACGTGGACCTGGCTGCCGACTGCCGGTGGCAGGGCGTCCGTGTAGAGGACGAGGCGTTCGGGCAGGCCCCGGCCGGAGTTCGGGGCGAGTTCGACGCGGTGGTCGTGGCCCCGGAACAGGCAGGCGGCGACTCGGGCCCGGACGGTGTGCGGGCCGGGTTCGGAAGTCATCCGGAGTTGGTGGGGGCGGAGCATGACGACACCGTCTCCCCGCTCGGTGTCGATGGTGAGGGACAGCGGGCCGAACTCGGTGGTGGCGTATCCGTCAGCGGGTTTGGCGGGCAGCAGGTTGGCCTCGCCCAGGGCTCGGGCGATGTCCGCGTCGGCCGGGTGGTGGTAGAGGGTGTGGGGGGTGTCGGCCTGCACGATGCGGCCGTCGCGCATCACGGCGATGGTGTCGGCGAAGGCGAGTGCCTCGTCCACGTCGTGGGTGACCAGGATCGCGGTGGCGCCCGCGCGCCGTAGGGTGGCGGCGACCTCCGTGCGCAGTTCGGTACGCAGTGCGGCGTCCAGCGCGGCGAACGGTTCGTCGAGCAGGAGTAGTTGGGGCGCGGGGGCGAGCGCGCGGGCGAGGGCGACGCGTTGCTGCTGGCCGCCGGAGAGCTGGTGCGGGTGGCGGTCGGCGAGGCCGTCCAGCCCGACGAGGTCGAGCATGTCCCCCACCCGCTCGCGGCGGCCCGCGCGGGGAAGGCCGAAGCCGATGTTGGCGGCGACGGTCAGGTGCGGGAAGAGCGCCCCGTCCTGCGGCACGTACCCGATGCGTCGGCGCTCGGCGGGGACCCTGGTGCGGCCGTCGTCCAGGACGCGGCCATGCAGGGTGACCGTGCCCCGGGTCGCGGGATGGAAGCCGGCGACGATGCGGAGCAAGGTGCTCTTGCCGCAGCCGGAGGGGCCGAGGACACAGGCGAGGGCTCCGTCCTCGACGGTGAGGTCGAGTCCCGTGAGCACCGGGCTGCGGCTGTGTGCCGCCTCCAGGTTTTCGATCAAGAGGCCCGGCTGGCCGGTCATCTCAGTTCTCCTCAGGGGCGGTTGAGGGCGTGCGGAAGGTGCGGCGGGTCAGGATCAGGACTGCGGGCACGGACAGCGCGACCATCACCGCGGCGTACGGCGCCGCCGCCCCGTAGGAGAGGCCGGTGGTGTAGATCCAGAACTGGGTGGCGAGGGTCTCGGTGCCGGTGGGGCGCAGCAGCAGTGTGGCGGTGAGTTCGGTGCTCGCGGTGAGGGTGACCATCGCGAAGGCCGCGCCGAGTCCGGGCAGGATCAGCGGGAGGGTGATCCTGCCCAGGACGAGGATCCTGCGGACGCCCAGTGAGCGGGCGACGTCCTCCACTCCGTGCGGCACATGGGCCAGGGAGGCCCGCACGGAGGTCAGGGCGAGCGGGAAGAACAGCACCACATACCCGGCTACCAGCAACGACGGCTGCTGGTAGAGGGGTTGGGCGTAGCGGATCGCGAAGTACACCACCGACAGGGCGACGGCGATGCCGGGCAGTGCCCTGGTCAGATAGGCGGCGCGCTCCACGGTACGGGCCAGGCGGGTGGGGCGGCGCCAGGAGTAGAGCGCCACCGGCACCGCTGCGGCCGTGGCGACAGCAGCCGCCGTCAGGGAGTACCCCAGCGTCGTCACGGTCTCGGTGACGATGGAGGCGGACGGCAGGGTGGTGGAACTGCCGCGCAGCAGCCAGTGGACGAGCGCGAAGACCGGCACGCCGAGCGTCACCCCCACCACCGCGGCCAACGCGCCTGTGGCGACCGGCTTCCACCGGCCCAGGGGCACGGGGGCGCAGTCCCGTCCGGTGGCGCCCTCGCGCACCACCCGGCCGCGCCGCGCGGCGCGCGCGTCGAGAGCGACCAGGAGGAGGGCGAGGCCGACCAGGGCGAGCGTGAGCAGGCTGGCGGAGGCCATGTCGAAGCTGGTCTGGTACTCGTTGTAGATCGCGGTGGCGAACGTGGTGTAGCGCAGCATCGCGAACGCCCCGTACTCGCCCAGGAGATAGAGGGAGACGAGCAGCGCACCGCCCGCCAGGGCGGGGCGGGTGAGCGGCAGTGTGACCCGCCACAGGGTCGCGAGCCGGCCGCGCCCCAGGCTGCGCGCAACCTCCTCGGCGGAGGCGTCGGCGTGCCGCAGCGTGGCGGCCACCGGCAGGAACACCAGCGGATACAGCGAGGACGTCATCACCAGCACCGCACCCCAGTACCCCTGCACCTGCGGGAACAGCGAGACCCACGAGTAACCGTGGACGAACTCCGGCACGGCGAGTGGCATCGCCAGCGCCACGCTCCACGCCCGGCGTCCGGGCAGGTCGGTGCGTTCCACCAGGTAGGCGGCGGCGAAGCCGAGCACGAGCGCGCCTGCGGTGACGACCGTCGTGAGGGCGACGGTGTGCCACAGCAGCGTGCCCACCACGGGCCGGACCAGCAGGCGGTGCGCGGTGTCCCCGCCGGCCTGCGCGGCCTGGAGCCCGACGAACACCAGCGGTGAGGCGACCAGCAGCGCGACCAGGCCCGCCACCAGCGGCAGCGGACCCGGCATCGTACGAAGAGCCCTCACAGCAGGCCGACGGACTGCAGGAGTTCCAGGGCGTCCTTGCCGTCGCCGAGGTCAGCGGCCCGGGTGACCGGTCCGGAGGCCGTCAGCGCCCGGCTCACCTTGGTGTTCTTCACCCCTGCGGCGAGCGGGTACTCGTAGCTCTCGGAGGTGGCGATGATCTGCTGGGCGGGCTTGCTGGTCAAGTAGGCGAGGAACGCCTGGGCGGCGGCCTGGTGCTTGCCGTGGGAGAGGACGGCCGCGCCGGAGACGTCGACCAGCGCGCCGGGGTCGCCCTGCTTGAAGTAGCCCAGTGCGCTGTGGACGTGGGTGGCGCCGAGTTCGTCGCGCAGCCGGTACCAGTAGTAGTGGTCGATGACGCCGCCCTCGACCTCGCCCCGGTTCACGGCGGCGACCAGGTCCTCGTTGCTGCCGTAGACCTTGCTGTTGGCCTTCAGCCCCTCCAGCCAGCTCTTCGCGCCGGCCTCGCCCGCTGTCCTGATCATCCTGGTGACGATAGGAGTGAAGTCCGTCTCGCTCGGCGCGATGCCGAGCTTCCCCTTCCAGGCGGGGCCCGCCAAGTCCTTGACTCCGACGGGCACTTGGGCAGCCTTGACCTTGCTGGTGTCGTAGACGAACGCGGCCTCGCGGGCGGAGACGCCCACCCAGTCGCCCTGGGCCGAGCTGTCGGCCGACGGCACCGCCGCGAGGCCGGCGGCGTCCGCCTTCGCCAGCAGGCCCTTGTTCTCCAGGGTGGTGAGCGCGGGCGGGTTCTCCGCGAAGAACACGTCCGCCGGGGATGCCGGTCCCTCGGTGAGGATCTGGTTGGCCAACTCGGCCTCGTCACCGGAGCGGACGTTGGCCCTGATGCCGGTCCGCGCCTGGAAGTCCTTCACCAGCGCACTGACCGTCTGCTCGTGCTGACCGCTGTAGACGGTGATCGTCTGCCCCTTCAGCGAACCACCCGACGACGACGTGGCCGAGCTTCCCGAATCGTTCGAACCGCTGCACCCCGCCAGCGCCAGGACCGACAGCGACACTGCCGTCGCCAGCACGGCGGACCGGCACGCGGACCGCAGGACGACACGAGACATGGGACCTCCGAAGCAAGACACGGACGGGCCGCCGACGCCGCCCCCACGGCACACACCCGCCATCAACAAAGCAAGGCTCACCGTACTTAGGTAAGCCTTGCCTGAAAACACATGCACCGAGCACCGACCAGTAGCTATCCAGCCACCCTCACGCCCTTAAATGCCTTGCTGTGTCACGATTTGACGGCGCGTTTTTGACCATCACATAGCTTGTTCATAGAGACCCCATGGCAGCCTCATCACCACCGCCCACGCGAACGGTTACCGAAGCGTGACAGCGAGTGGGTCTCTGTGGAGGTTGCAGTGGATGATCGGCGCTCCGGCAGCCGCCGTGCGGGCCGACGACCCGGCCACCCGCTCCAGCTCCAGCTCCGTTGTCGGCGAGCCCACTGCCTCGGCCACCACCACCTCGCAGGCCAGCGGCCCCGGCCCTACCCACCCGCGTCGTGCAGATCGTCACCGTCGTACGACAGCACAGCGGTGGGCAGTCCGCTATGGCTGCCCAGGCGCCAACTCCCGTGCCGACGGAGGGGATCGGAAGCTGCTGGAGTGGGCCCGGTACCGGATCGCCGAAGAAGAAGTGCGGCGGGCGGCCCGGTCACGAACGGTTCCCCTCGGGCATCAGCACGCAATGCCGGAACCCGCCCGGAAGGGTGTTCACGGAACCGCTTAGCATCGTCACGATGAGCGGTCGCCCCCAGTGCAGGCCCCGCAGCGCGTGGCGGAGCACGCCGGCTGCGGCGCTGTGCCCTGCCCTGGCCGTGCTGCTCATGGCGCTGGTGATGTGCCTGGGCTCAGTGGCGCGTTCTGCCGGCGACCATGCCCCCGCGCACATGACCGCGATGTCTGCCGTCCGGACGTCGCCGGAGGGCCCGGCCGAGCACCACGCGCTGCGCGTGACGCACCCGGGCCACTGCCCGACCGGTGACATGTGCTGCGCTCAGGACACTCAAGCCGCCCGCGCGGTGCTCCCCGCGACAGCGCAGCCGGTACCGGCGGTCCTGCCGCGCAACCCGAGTCTCCCCGGCCCGGCCACCCTCGCCTGCGCCCTCGGCCTCACGCCCACGCGCGGCGCCCCGGATCTCCACGTCCTCCAGGTGCAACGGACATAGACGACGCCACCGTGCCGGCCGCTGACGCATGCGGCCGCCGGCGTCCGTCCATCTCCCTCCTGCACCCACCACCGCCCGACGACACCACGCGGCGGGGACGAGGAACACACAGTCATGAGCAAGAACAGCAAGAAGCAGGCTGCCGACCGCAAGGCCCGCGTCGAGGCGATGCGCCGCGCCGAGAAGTCCCGCGAGCGCCGCAATCGCATCATCACCGTCACGATCAGCACGGTCATCGTCGCCGGGGTGATCGGCTGGGGCACGTACGCCATCAACAACGCCAACCAGAAGAAGGAGCAGAAGGCCGTCACAGCCGCGAAGCCGATATCCGGCGAGAAGACCTGGGACGCCGGCAAGCTGGGCCGCAACCACGTCCAGGGCAAGGTCGCCTACCCCATGAACCCGCCCGTCGGCGGTGACCACAACCCGGTGTGGATGACCTGCAACGGCAACGTCTACACGAAGGCCGTCCCGAACGAGAACGCCGTCCACTCCCTCGAACACGGTGCGGTCTGGGTGACGTACAACGGCAAGGCCACGCAGGCGGACGTCAAGACCCTCGCCGACCGGATCACCAAAACCCCGTACACGCTCATGAGCCCGGACAGCACTCAGTCCGGGACGATCACGCTGTCGGCCTGGGGCCACCAGCTCAGCGTCAACACAGCCGCCGACCCGAGGGTCGACCAGTTCCTCACCAAGTACGTCCAAGGCCCGCAGACCCCCGAGCCGGGCGCGGCCTGCACGGGCGGACTCACCGCCTCGTGACACCGTCGTGAGCTCGGGCTCGGCGGCGCGCAGTCCGCTTCGGCGGCCGCTCAGCCAGCGGTCGGCGATCCGTACCGACTGGTCCGGAGTGGCTGCCGCGCTACCGGGTCGCGTGCCGGCAGGCTTCATGCCGTAGGCGGTGTTCCACAACCTGGCTGGTCCGAACTCGAACTCCAGCCGGACCAGGCCGCTGCCCGGGTACCCGTTGCTGAACGTGGTTCTGTCCGGCCTTCTGGATCGCGCACTTGGTGGGAGGACTGCCGCCGGGCAAGGACCACGTCCACCAAGTGGTCTTCATCGTCCTGCCGTTGGCCGGGCTGCTGATGCCCGTCCGTGTCTTCTTGTCACCTGGGCCGCTGGCGGGTCGGGTCAGCCCTCGACGGCCCGGCGGATGCGGCGGGAGGGGGTGAACTCGTACAGGTCGAGCACGCCGGGCGGGTCGGCAAGGCCGGGGCCGCCGGCGGCGATCCATGCGGCGATGTCGTCGGCGGCGTCGGTGTCGTTGACGAGGCCCAGCCACACCGGCCGACCGCCGGCGGCCCGGCCTGTGGCGGAGGGCTGGACGACGATGACGTTGCCGTGTTCGCAGGCGTCAAGACAGCTGGTCACTCTCACCTGGGCGCTGTCGGGGAGCGCCTGTCGCAACTGGGCGAGCTGACCGGCGTGGTCCAGGCCGGGGATCTTCGCGGTGCCGCAGCAGCAGCCCCGGCACACGGTGACCGTGCAGCGGGCCGCGCCCGCCGTGGTGGGGCCGGTCGTACGGCGGCTCACCGGCCGGTCCCGTTGCGGGCGCGGCGCCAGGCTCCGTCGGCCAGCAGGCGCAGGCCGTTCAGGCCGACGATGACGGTGGAGCCCTCGTGCCCGGCGACACCGAGCGGCAGCGGCAGGGTGCCGGCCAGGTCCCAGACGACCAGGCCGGTGATGAACACACCGGCGATCACCAGGTTCTGCACCACCAGGCGGCGGGCCCGGCGGGAGAGCGCGATCACGGTGGGGATGGTCGCCAGCTCGTCGCGGACGACGACCGCGTCGGCGGTCTCCAGGGCGAGGTCGGATCCGGCCCGGCCCATCGCGATGCCGGTGTGCGCGGCGGCGAGCGCGGGGGCGTCGTTGACGCCGTCACCGACCACCATGACCTTCAGGCCCGCCTGCTCCATCTCCTGCACGGCGGTGACCTTGTCCTGCGGAAGCAGTCCCGCGCGGACGTCGGTGATGCCGGCCTCGGCGGCGAGCCGGGCCGCCGCACGCGGGTTGTCACCAGTGACGAGCAGCGGGGCGGTGCCGGTCAGCTCGCCCAGCGCGGCGACGGTGCCCGCGGCCTCCTCGCGCAGCCGGTCGGCGATGCCCAGCACGCCCACCGGGGTGCCGTCGGCCGTGACCAGCACGGCGGTGCGGCCCTCCTCCTCCAGGCCGGCCACGACCGCGACGGCAGGGTGCGTGCCGCCGTCCAGGAGCCGGGCCGGGCTGCCGACCGCGATCTTCCGGCCCGCGACGGTCGCGGTGACGCCCGTACCCGGCGCGGAGGCGAAGCCCTCCACCACGGGAATGTCCAGCTCGCGGCTGCGGGCGGCGTCCACGATCGCGCGGGCCAGCGGGTGCTCGCTGGGGTGCTCGGCCGCCGCCGCCAGCCGCAGCAGCTCGTCCTCGCCCGGACCGGAGCCGGTCAGCGGGCGGATGTCGGTGACCCGCGGGGTGCCCTCGGTCAGCGTGCCGGTCTTGTCCAGGGCGACCGCGTCCACTTGACCGAGACGTTCCATGACCACGGCCGACTTCACCAGCACGCCGTGGCGGCCCGCGTTGGCGATCGCGGACAGCAGCGGCGGCATGGTGGCCAGCACCACCGCGCACGGCGAGGCGACGATCATGAACGTCATCGCCCGCAGCAGCGTCGACTGCAACGCCGCGCCGAAGAGCAGGGGCAGGACGAACAGCGCGACGGTGGCGGCGACCATCCCGATCGAGTACCGCTGCTCGACCTCCTCGATGAACAGCTGGGTGGGGGCCTTGGTCTCGGAGGCTTCCTCGACCATCGCCACGATGCGGGCGATCACCGAATCGGCAGGGTCGCGCTCGACCTTCACCCGCAGTGCCCCGGTGCCGTTCAGAGTGCCGGCGAACACCTCGTCCCCGGCCTCCTTCGCCACCGGCAGCGGCTCGCCGGTGATGGTCGCCTGATCGACTTCGCCGGCCCCGTCCAGTACGCGGCCGTCGGCGCCGATCCGCTCGCCGGGCCGCACCAGGACCGTGTCCCCCACGCGCAGCTGCTCGGTGGGCACCGTCTCCTCCCCGCCGTCGTCCGTCAGTCGGGTGGCCGTCGCGGGGGCCAGGTCGAGCAGACCGCGCACGGAGTCGGCGGTACGGGCGGTGGCGACGGCTTCCAGCGCGCCGGAGGTGGCGAAGATGACGATCAGCAGCGCGCCGTCCAGGACCTGTCCGATCGCCGCCGCCCCGAGCGCGGCGACGACCATGAGCAGATCCACGTCCAGGGTCTTCTCGCGCAGTGCCTGGAGTCCGGCCCAGCCCGGCTCCCAGCCGCCGGTCACATAGACGGCGGCGAACAGCGGGCCCGACGCCCAGGCCGGCGCCCCGGCCAGGTACAGCGGCAGCGCGAGCAGGAACAGCACCAGCGCGGCCGCGGCCCAGCGGGCCTCGGGCAGGGCGAGGATCCGGGTGCGGCGGCGGGGCGCCACCGCGTCACGGGCGACGCCGGGCGGCGCCGGGCGGGTGAGCGTGGATGACATCGACGTGGGGTCCTTCATCAGTAGCGGGGCGGAGCGCTGTCCGATTCCACCACCGTAGCAGGAACGAATGAAGAGACATTCATGTGTTCATGGAAGGTGCCGCTACCATGGGCCCATGGGTCATGGAGCCGCACCGTCAGCAGAAGGCGTTCCGCGCCAGCGCCTGGACGCCGCCAGCGCCGCCAAGGTCGCCACCACCCTCCAGGCGCTGGCGACCCCCTCACGGCTGCTCATCCTCGCCCGCCTGCGCGAGGGCCCCCTGCCCGCGACCGAACTGGCCGCCGAGGTCGGCATGGAGCAGTCCGCCTGCTCGCACCAGCTGCGCCTGCTGCGCAACCTCGGCCTGGTGGTCGGCACCCGCAAGGGCCGCTCCGTGGTCTACTCCCTCTACGACAACCACGTCGCGGAACTCCTCGACCAGGCCGTCTACCACATTGAGCACCTCCGCCTGGGCATGAGCGACGCCGCCGGCGCCGTCACCGAGCCGAGGCGGGAAGAAGCGGCCGTGCCGAGCCTCTGACCGGCTCGGTCGACGGGCCGCCGTAAGCCGCACGTTGACCGGGAGCGCCCATCCGGCGGATGAAGCCTGGAGGAGTACGGCGGGGGCAACACGGCGAGCCTCGCGGCCGACAACACCGCCGCCTTCAACTGCCGCCGTGCGAACCAGATCAACACCCCGGCCCTCGAAGGCGACTGAGCCTGGCAGACCTTCACCACCGAAGGGTGGATCCGGCAGGACGGCTGCCCGGTCAGTCGTGCGGGGCCGTCCCGCTGACCCGGTGGTCCGCGTGGCTGAGTGCCTCCATGACCAGGCGCCGCAGATGTCCGTCGCGGAGGCTGTAGTGGATGTGCCGGCCCTCGCGCCGCGTCTCCACCAGTCCGGCCAGCCGGAGCTTCGCCAGGTGCTGGCTGACCGCCGTCCGGGACGCGTCACACCGCTCGGCGAGCGAACCGACGTCCGCCTCCTCCTGTGCGAGCAGCCACAGCAGATGCAGCCGGGTCGAGTCCGAGAGCAGGGCGAAGACCTCGGTCGCCTCGGCCAGCCGGGCGCTGTCCGGAGCACGCAGATGCGTCGAGGGTGCAGTTGGGACAGCGTCGCGTTGGGGCATGAGGCCAGCCTAGAGCCAGCCGGCGACGGAGCGGATACGGGCAGGGAACGGTGACATCCAGCTGTCATGTGCGCAGATGCGCACATGACAGCTACACTCGATGCCGAGCCGATCGGCATGCCGTCGTGCTGTCGACCCGTCACGCCCGGGAGCCGCCCCATGCTCGCCGTCCTGCGCAACCGCACCTACCGCCACCTCTTCGCCGCCCAGGTCATCGCCCTCGTCGGCACCGGCCTGGCCACGGTGGCCCTCGGGCTGCTCGCGTACGACATCGCGGGGGCCGACGCCGGTTCGGTGCTCGGCACCGCGCTCGCGATCAAAATGGTGGCCTACGTCCTGATCGCCCCGGCGATCGGCGCGGTCGCCGACCGGATCCCGCGCCGGGCGGTCATGGTCACCGCCGACCTGACCAGGGCCGCGGTCGCGCTCTTCCTGCCGTTCGTGGGCCAGGTCTGGCAGGTCTACGTCCTCGTCTTCCTGCTCCAGTCCGCCTCGGCCGCCTTCACCCCGACCTTCCAGGGCATCATCCCGGACGTCCTGCCGGACGAGCGTGACTACACGCAGGCCCTGTCGATGTCACGGCTCGCCTACGACCTGGAGAGCCTGTTCTCCCCCGCGCTGGCGGCGGCCCTGCTGTCCGTGATCACCTACAACTGGCTGTTCACCGGCACCATGCTGGGCTTCCTCGCCTCGGCCGCGCTCGTGGTCTCGGCGGTCCTGCCCAAGCCCTCGACCACGTCGGCCACGTCCGCGCCGCGCGCCGGCGGCGCGTACGCGAAGGCCACCGCGGGCAGCCGCCTCTTCTTCACCCTCCCGCAACTGCGCGCCCTGCTCGCCCTGAATCTCGCGGTCGCCGCCGCGAGTGCGATGGTGACCGTCAACTCCGTCGTCTACGTCCGCGACTTCCTGGGCCTGCCGGCGGGAATGGTGGCCCTCGCGCTCGGCGCGTACGGCGGCGGCTCGATGATCGTGGCCCTCCTCCTGCCGCGCGTGCTGGAGAAGGTTTCCGACCGGACGGTGATGCTGCGCGGCGCCCTGCTGCTCGGCGTGGTCTTCGCCGGGCTCGGCGCGATCACGGCCGCGCACGGCGGGAGTTGGCGCTGGCCCGCGCTGCTGGTGGTGTGGGCGGCCTTCGGTGCCGCCTGCTCGATGGTGCTGACCCCCACCGGGCGGCTGATCCGCAACGCGGCGTCGGCCGAGGAGCGTACGGCGGCCTTCGCCGCGCAGTTCTCGCTGTCGCACAGTTGCTGGCTGCTGACGTACCCGCTGGCAGGGTGGGTGGGGGCGGAGGCCGGACTGGAGTCGGCCGTGGGCGCGCTGGGCGTGATCGCGCTGGCCGCCTCCCTGCTGGCCCTGCGGCTGTGGAGGTCGCCGTCGGCACAGTCGCGGTCGCAGCGGGAGACGGTGGTCGTCGTCGAGCACGACCACGCCGGCCTCGACGGCGACCACCCACACCTCGCCGGTGCCACACGGGTCGGAACCGGCTGGCGGCACAGCCACCACTACCGGCCCGACCCGCTGCACGCGGCCCACCCCTGACCGCCTACCGCGTCACCCCGGCACCGGAACCGGGCTGGGCACCGCGAGGTACCCGGCACGGTGCAGCCGAGCCACCAGTCCCGCGCACACGAACCCGGTGGCCGCCAGCACGGTCCACGGCAGCCAGCGCACGCCGGTGTCGAAGAGCGCCCCGACGGCCAGGTTGCCAAGCGAGATCGCGATGCCGGAAGCAGTGTTGTAGGCGCCGTAGTGCGTCGCCACGAGCCGGTCCCCGGAGAGCCGGACGACGGTGTCCATCTCGAACGGGTAGAGAAGCGCCCCGCCCCAGGCGAGCAGAGCCGCGCACAAGGTGAGGCCGACGACGCCGCACGCCGTGCCGAGAACTCCGCCGTACGGTCCCGGCAGCAGCGGCAGGAACGCCGCCCCCATCACCACCAGCCCGTAGGCGATGGCCCGCGGACCGGACAGCGTCTTCTTCGCCCACGCCGTCAGTTTCAGCTGTCCCGACAGCGCGGCGAGCGCCGAGACGGCGAAGACGGCACCTGTCACGACCCCGGTGCGGTCACCGAAGAGTTCACGGGCACGCAGCGGGAGGGCGAGGTAGACCTGGAAGGCCAGGACGTACGAGCCGGCCATCGCGGCGGCGAAGAGGAGGAACGGCCGGTTGGCGGCGATGGTGCGCCAGTCGGCGGCCACCGCGCGCCAGGCCGGCTCAGTGCCGCGTTCCTGCGGCGGGCGAGGCGGAAGAGCGCGGGTCTGGAGAACGGCCAGGGCGCCGAAGATCAGTGCGGCGACAGCGCACACCGCCCCGAAGTCCCAGGTCAGCAGGGCGAGTCCGGCGAGCGGGCCGATGAGGACGCCCGCCTGGTAGAAGACGTTGAAGGCGGCGAAGGCCTCGACGCGTCGTTCCTGTCCCACGTCGGCGGCCAGGTAGGCGCGGACCGCCGGGTTGAACAGCGCGCCCGCCAGGCCGGTCAGTGCCGACGCGACGATCAGCGCCGGCAGAGTCCCCGCCACCGCGAGCAGGCCGAAGGCCACCGTCCGCAGGACGCACCCGGTGAGGATCAGCGGCTTACAGCCGTAGCGGTCGGCGAGGGTGCCGCCGACGAGGAACATGCCCTGCTGGGAGAGATTGCGGATGCCGAGCACCAGTCCCACTGTCCAGGCGGCGAGGCCGAGACCGTGGGCGAGGTGGTCGGCGAGGTAGGGCATCAGCATGTAGAAGCCCAGGTTGATGGCGAACTGGTTCACCATCAACAGCTGTGCCGGGCGGTCGAAGGAGGCCACCTGCGCCCGCAACCCCTTCATCGGACGACCACCGCCTTCACCCGCTCGCGCCCCAGCGGGTCGCGGACCTGGCTGCACCGTGTCCAGCCGGTCACCACGCAGGCGTCCTGGGCGGCGATCTCGTCGGGCTCCCATGGCTGTTCCTCGCTGAAGAGCCGGTGCTCGCGGCACCAGGCGTCGTTGTAGACGGTCTCCAGGTAGCGGTACGGACCGTCCGGGAAGATCGCGGCGATCCGGGTGCCCGGCGGATACGTCCGCGCGGCCCACCCGGCGACCAGGGCGACCGCGCCGACGCTCCAGCCGCCGGAGGCGTAGTGGCGGCGGGCCAGTTGGCGGCAGGCCCAGACCGCTTCGGCCGGGGCGACCCAGTGGACCTCGGCGAAGGCGTCGTAGTCGACGTTCTCGGGGTGGATGCTGGAGCCCAGGCCGCGCATCAGCCGCGGCGCGGCGGGCTGGCCGAAGATCGTCGAGCCGACCGAGTCCACCCCGATGAGGATCAGGCCGGGGAAGGATTCGCGCAGGACGGACGCGGTGCCGGCGGAGTGGCCTCCGGTGCCGACGGCGGCCACCAGGACGTCGATGCGTCCCAGTTGGGCGATCAGCTCGGCGGCCAGCGGGCGGTAGGCCGCGACGTTGTCGGGGTTGTGGTACTGGTCCGGGCAGTACGCACCCGGCGTGCGGGCGAGCAGCTCGGCGACGCGCTCGCGGCGGGACTCCTGCCAGCCGCCCTCCGGATGCGGGGCGGCGACCCGGTCGACGTGCGCGCCGAGGGCGGTGAGCAGGCGGACCATGGCGGGTTCCATGCCGGGGTCGGTGACGACGGTGACGGGGTGGCCGTAGGTCAGTCCGGCCAGGGCCAGCCCCAGGCCGAGGGTGCCGCTGGAGGACTCGACGATCGGCGCGCCGGGGGTGAGGTCGCCGCGCCGCCGGGCCTCGCGGACCATGTGCAGTCCGGGGCGGTCCTTGATGCCGCCGGGGTTGGTGCCCTCCAGCTTGGCGTAGAAGCCTCGGCCGGGCGGGGCGAAGGGCTGGTCGATCCACAGGACCGGGGTGTTGCCGACGAGTTGGGCCGGCCGGCGGGCGATCAGGGGCAGCGGCGCGTGGGCGCCGAGGGGTTCGGGCGGTTCCAGTTGTTCGAGCAGGGAGAGATGCATGGGCGTACGGCTCCTTCGCGCCCTGCGCGAAGGCAGGGGCGGTGATTGACGGTTCGGTGGGCACGCGGGCACGCCTCGGGCCGGCGCGTGAGCCGGGGTCGGAGCGTGCGGGCGGTGCCTATTGCCGCCAGATGCAGTGGAGCGCGAGGGTGTACCGGCCGTCGGGGCAGCCCTTGCCGCCTGGCGGATCGCCTGGAGCGGTGGCGCCTGTGCCGAAGGGGCCTGTTGCGCCGACCGGGATCAGGGCGAGCCCGCCAGCGCCGGGTTCGAGGACGATGTCGTCGGCGGAGACGGAGCGCGGCCGGTCCGCGGCGTGATCAATGTGCCCGCCGGCCTTGTGGTCGTGCTCCGGGGTCGGGGCGTCTGATGCGCCGTGGTGCGCGCCCACAGCCTCGACGGCGTCCAGGTGCGGCCCCTCGAAGGAAGCACCGTGCACCGTGCCCGAGAGGTGGACGACGATGATCACGACGAGACCGAGCAGCAGACCGACATGGCCCGAACGCCCGCCGGCCCTCACCCTGATCCACAGCCCGATCACATGCACAGCGTAATGGACCAGGCACCCTGGGTCATATTCGGGCAGCCGCGTAGCGGCCGGGCGGGGCGCCGGAACCTACACCCCACACGACTGAGGAACATGAAGCCCCTGGCGCGCCGTGGGAGCGGCCGGGAACCTCCGGCGCCCGCGGTCTGAAGACTGTCCCTGCGGCGTGGCGTGCCGCTGCACTGTTCACCGGCGACGTACCGGCACACCCAAGGCCCCTTCGGCACCTCCAGGAGTTCCCGAGCCATGAGCGTGTCACGCCCCTGCTCCGTCCCATCACGGTGACCGCTGCCGCAGCGGTGACGCCGCTTCTGCCGGCCGCCTGCGGCGGGGATGATCCCCGATCCCCGATCCCCCACCATCGCCAGGCCATCGCCATGGCCGACCTGGCCGAGGGGCACGCCTCCGCGATGCCCGGCATGATGAGCAATCACGACAGGACGAGCTCAAAGGTCGCGCGGTCGGCGGATGCCCCTCCGGCAGGCCCTGGCCAACGACCCCGGCTCCGCGGGCGACATTCGACATTGCGGCCTGGACCGACGTCGTCGCGATCCTCCGGGCCGCAGTGCTCAAGGGCCGCCGTCGCGGGATGTCCAGCGGCACGCTCGAATCCCGGCCGAAGGCGCCCTTCCACGACGGCGCCGTGAAGCTGCCGGGCCTACCGCCTGCGATCCGTTCGGCATCGAACGCGTTGCCCTGCGTCGCGGTGACGGTGTGCGCGGCGGAGTCTTCGTTGCCGACAGTGACTTTCTGGCCTGCCTGCACGGTCGGCCTGGCGATGGGCGCGGCCACTCAGGGCGTGACTGTCCTGCTGCGGACCGCGCGCGCCGAGTACGTGCTGCGCCGCCGCGGGTGGGGGGACGAACGCTGCACCGTTCGCCTTCACGTACGGGCCGCGTCCTGTCTGTCCGTCGTGCGCGACCTGGCCGCCGACCGCGCGGCCGTGGTCGCGTCGGCTGACACGATCGTGCCGGACTTCCCGCTGACGAATGAGAGCTCCAGTCTCTCCTTCGCCGGCAGCGATCTCTCATGACGCGAGACTCCTGGACCGTGTCCGACGGGTCATGCGCGAGGCTCGTCCGACCGGCGCGCGCCCTTCAGTCCGGCCGGAGCGAGGGCCCCTGGCGCTGGCTGTCCGGAACCAGGCGGATGTGAGCCCCACGGCCGGGGAGTCCGCTTCCTCACTGGCCGCGTTTTTGCGTGGCTCATTTGAACGAGTCCGAGCGCGCCTCCCCCGTTGGCGCTCTGGCGGTGGAGGTGGCCGCCCGGATAAGAAGGGCGGCACCCGATATCAGGAGGAAGCCTATGGAACTGGGGACGTTCGGGATCTGGAGCTTGGCGTTCACCCACGGCGACCGCGGCGAGGCCTCCGACGCCGCGGCGGAGGCCGAGGAACTCGGGTACGGGGCCCTGTGGCTCGGCGGTGAGCCCGGCGGCAATCCGCGGGGTGACCTGCTCCGCGCGGCCGGGGTGCTGAACGCGACGCGTCAGGTCACCGTGGCCACCGCCTGTGTTTCCATCTGGGCCCAGCCCGCGCGTCGTCTGGCCTGTGCCTACCACGCACTTCCAGCAGGTGATCGAGACCGGTTGGTGGTCGGTCTGGGCGTCAGCCACGGCGAAATAGTCGACACATACCGGCGGCCCTACACCGCGATGGCCGACTACCTGGACGGACTCGATTCGACAGCCATGGCGCTGCCGGCCACCGCACGGCTGGTCGGGGCACACGGGCCCCGGATGACCCGACTGGCGGCCCGTCGGTCCCTCGGCGTCCACCCGTACCTGGTCGACACCGAGCACGTGGTCCGGACCAGGGAACTGCTGGGGCAGGGGCCACTGCTCGCCTTGGAGCAGACCGTCATCCCGCACGACGACCCGGCAGCGGCACGCGCCCGCGCGCGGGACGCGCTCGCCCCGTACATGCCCTTGGCCAACTATCGGTCCGCGTGGCTGCGGTCCGGGTTCACAGAGGAGGACCTGGCCGACGGAGGAAGCGACCGCCTCGTCGACGCCCTCTTTCTCTGGGGAAGGCCGGAGGACATCGCGGCCGGCCTCGCAGAACGACGCAAGGCCGGCGCCGACCACATCGCCGTGCAGATCGCCACCGACTCGCGGGGCACGTTCGCGCGTAGCGCCTGGCGTGAACTGGCTGCTGTGCTCCTCGCATAGGCACCGCCTGGCGAGACAGAAACGGAGCCAGAGTCGTTCGGCAGCAACGGTCACGTCGGCGGCAGCCGACGGCTGGTCAGCGAAGTGCCGTTCCGTGGGGCGGGCAGGGGAATCCGTCCCACCCTCCACCTGCATGGCACAGGTGCCGACTTGAGGCGAGGAGACGCACACGAAGTGGTGCGGGGCCGAGACGTGCGAGAGCGCAGCCACACCCCAACTCGCCGGATGGGGGACGGCGGTCAAGCCCAGTTGATTTGTCGAGTCAACGCCCCCCTGGGAGCTTGTGTGACTCCCCGTTACGTGCGCCACCAGCGCACCACTCCGGCCATCGCCACCGCGGTCGCAGCAGGAGCCCTCCTCGCCACCAGCCTGACCATCACTGCCTCGGCACAGACCCCGGCAAGGAGAAGCTGATCGTCAAGGACGTCGTCAAGGACACCGAGGCACCGTCCACACCCGCTACGGGCGCGCCTACGCCGGCCTCCAGTTCCTCCACCGACCAGTCCGCCGCCGACGACGCGGCCTACGGCGCACCGGAGACCTGGAACTTCTACATGAACACCTTCGGCCGCAGCGGCATCAAGAACGACGGCGTCGACTCCTACTCTCGCGTCCACTACGACAACGACTACGCGAACGCGCTCTGGGACGACAGCTGCTTCTGCATGACCTACGGCGGCGGCACCCCGCTGCGCTACATGGACAAGCCCAGCAAGGACGGCGACTCCGCCGACTCCTGGTCCTCCGACGCCGCCAACCTGGACGTGCACTACTCGTCCGGTGTGGCGAACCACTTCTTCTACCTGCTGTCCGAGGGCAGCGGCAGCAAGACGATCAACGGGATCAGCTACGACTCGCCGACGTAGCGCTGACCGAGTACTTGACCTCGACCACCGCCTCCTCGGACGCCCGCTCGGACACCCTCTCGGCAGCAGCCGACCTCTACGACTCCGGCAGCACGGAGTACAACGCGGTGGCCGCGACCTGGTCGGCGGTCAACGTCAGCTGATCCCCGGGTGATCGAGAGGGCGGCACCCGCGGGTGCCTTCGACGCGGTGCCGCCCTCGATGCGACCTCGGACCGGGCGGCCCATGCCGACGGCGCGACGCCGGGCTGATCGGGGTCGGGGCCGACCCGTCCGGGGCGGGCTCAAGGCCGCCGCACGAGCCCGCCCCGGAACCCGCCGCACAGAACGTCAGGCGCGATAGGCCACGTTCGCCATCATCCCGGCCTCGCCGTGGTATGCGTTGTGGCAGTGCAGCATCCACTGGCCCGGGTTGTCGGCGTCGAGGAAGACCGACACCGTCTTCTTGGGCAGCACGATCGCGGTGTCCTTGCGCGGCCCGGAGTCACCGATCTGGTAGGTGTGGCCGTGCAGGTGCATCGGGTGCCACATGTCCGTGGTGTTGACGAAGTCGAGCCGCACGCGCTGACCCTCCTCGATGACGATGGGGTGCGCCTCGGGACGGTTCATGTCGAACGGCGTGCCGTTGATGGCCCAGTTGTACTTCATCATGGTGCCGGTCAGCTTGATCTGGTGCGTGATGTCGGTCTTCGCCGACTTCAGCCGCACGCCGTCGGCGGCCCGGAACTGGGAGGCCGTCATGATCATGCCGTCGAGTTCCTTCGGGCGGACGGTCGCCTTCGGGATGCTCCCCGAGCCCGTGCGCACCAGTGCGAGGCCGTTCGCGTTCTTGCCCTCGGCCAGGGCGACGAGCGGGAAGACGCCGTCGCCGAGGGTGACCAGCACGTCGTAGCGCTCGCCCATGCCGACCAGGAGGGCGTCCACCTCCTGGTGCTCGACGGGGAAGCCGTCGGTGTGCGTGATGGTCAGCTTGTGCCCGCCGAGAGCCACCCGGTAGGCGGTGTCCGAGCCCGCGTTGATGATCCGCAGCCGGACCCTCTTGCCGGGCTTGCCCGTGTAGACGTCCGGGTCGGCCGCCACCCGGCCGTTGACCAGGTGGTGCGGGTACTTCACGTCACCCGCGTCGCCGCCGAGCAGCTTGCTGGTGGCGCCCATGAGCATGAACCTCTGCGACATGCCACCGGAGGAGGCCGAAGCCGACGGGGAGGCGGAATCACCCATGCTCATCCCGCCCATGTCCCCCATGTTCCCCATGCTGTCGCTCGAACTGCTGGGGCTCGGGCTGCTGCCCATGTCCATTCCGCTCATGTCCATGCCGCCCATGTCACCCATGCCCCGCTTGAGGTCGGCGAAGACCTCGTCGGGGGTCCCGGTGACGCCGTCGACCCAGTCGTCGAGGAGTACGACCCACTCGTCGTCGTAGGCGAGGGGCTCCTTGGGGTCCTCGACGATCAGCGGGGCGTACAGGCCGCGGTCGAGCTGGACACCCACGTGCGGGTGGAAGAAGTACGTGCCGGGGGCGTCGGCGATGAACCTGTAGGTGAAGGTGGAGCCCGCCCGGACGGCCGTCTGGGTGGCCGGGGGCACGCCGTCCATGTCGTTGCGCAGGGCGATGCCGTGCCAGTGGATGGAGGTGGTGGTCTTGTTCGGGAGTTGGTTGGACAGCTCTGCCACCAGGGTGTCGCCGACCGAGAGCCGGACCTCCTTGCCCGGGGTGCGGCCGTCGAAGGCCCAGGTCCTGGGCATGACGCCGCCGCCCAGGTCGATCATGGCGGGAGCCGCAGTCAGGGTGAGCTTCCGCTGCCGTCCGGTGCCCCTGCGCTTCATCTCGGCGGCGGCGACGGCCGAGGCGGTCGGGCTCACCAGGGCGTTGCCGCCTGCGGAGCCGGAGCTGCCGCTGGCGCTGCCGCTGCATGCGGCCAGCGCGCCGACGCCGGCGACTCCCAGTCCGGCGAGCAGAACGGAGCGGCGGTTGATGCTGTTCATGGGTTGTCGTCCTCTGTGTCGTAACTGCCGATGTGGTCGCGGAGGGACGGCACATCGCGCGCCGTCCGGCGCGGCCTAGATGCGCAGTTGCGAGAGGACGGACAGATCGGGTGGGGCCCGGCCGACCGCAGCGGCCGGTGCGCGCCCTTCGCCGGCGGGGCCTGATGGCGTGATCACGTCGGTCGTGCTCCGGCCGGGCAGCACGAGGTGTACCGAGCCGATGCCCGCTGCACCGCAGTGCTGCATCCCGGGCATGGCGCAGCCGTTGTCGTCGGCGTTGTGCGGGGAGGTGCCCGAGGCGGACGGTGCCGCATCGTCAGACATGGCGTGTGCGGCATGCACGGAGCCGGGCATGGACGGCGAGGCGCTCATCACAGACGTGTCGTGGTGCACCAGCACGGCCAGCGCGACGCACAGGGTGAGCAACACCCCGTACGCCCAGCGGACGGCACCGCTGCCGCCGCGTACCGCCCGTACCACCATGAACTCCACCTGTGCCGTGCGGATCGATCACCAGGTCCGAATATTACCCCCAGGGGGTACGCACCGCTCGTCGACCTGCAGACGTGTGCAACGCCTCACACCATCACCGGGCCCGCCACCCAGACCGCTTCGGCGTTCTGGGCAGCCAAAACACAGGTGCACACCTTCGAGGAGGGTGACCTGCGCCGCCGCCCCTGGCGTGTCACGCGGCACCTGCCCTGCTGCCACCCGTCGAGCCAGGTCGCGCGCATCCACACCCGGGAGGAAGAAGCGCAGCGCCCCTCGACGAGGAGGCTGTCCGGGCCGCCGTCGACGAGGCCGGATACCCGAATCCCTCCCGCGCCGGTACGTGCCGCTCCGCCGATACGGACGCCGCACGCTCCGGCATCCTCCACGAGATACGCCTATGACCAGCATGGCTCCCGGGAAGACCAGTCCCCAGTACGACACCTGCCCCCGCCTCCGAGGTCGAGCTCTCGATCGGCGGCAGGACCTGCGCCTCCTGCGCGGCCCGCATCGAGAAGAAGCTCCACCGCATGGACGGCGTCACCGCGACCGTCCACTTCGCCACCGAGAAGGCCAAGGTCGCTTACGGAGAAGGCGTCGACGTCACCGATCTGATCGCCACGGTGGAGAAGACCGGCCACACTGCGGAGGAGCCGCCCGCACCCGTCGCGGCCGACGAGGGCACGGGCGAGGTCGCTCCCCCGGTCGACGGCGAGCTGCTGTCACTGCGGCAGCGGCTGTTCGTGTCGCTGGTGCTCACCGTGCCCGTGGTCCTGATGGCGATGGTGCCGGGTCTGCAGTTCGACAACTGGCAGTGGCTGTCGCTGAGCCTGGCCGCACCGGTCGTGGTCTGGGGCGCCCTCCCCTTCCACCGGACCACCTGGGCGAACGCCCGGCACGGCGCCGCGACCATGGGCACGCTGGTGTCCGTAGACGGCACCGGACCTGCCATCGCCGAAAACCGGATCAGCGCCCTGCGCGCGGCTGCCAGGCCACTGACGCCTTCCTGCGGGACGTCCCCGTCCTCGCGGCGCCGCTGGCCGACCTGCTCCACCACAGCCCTTCCGCACCCGCGTGGCTCCCTATCCACGAGCCCGACCATGGCCATGCCGACGCAAGCAGTGCCGCAGTGCCCCGCCCAGGCGGGTTTTTCTCCCTCGCGTACGCGAGCGGGCATCTCAGCGCATACGCCCAACTCGCCTGCTTTTCCTGGTACGAATGAGTCCGAAGCCAGGGCTTCAGTGGCGGTCACTGAGGCTGGCAACCACGGCGGCCAGTCGGTTCATGGCGTGGGCCACGCCGAGCCCGTCCATGTAGTCGCGGACGTGCACGATCTGGCCATCGCGGACTCGGATCGCGAGGAGGCCGGGGAGGCTGAAGGGCTGGCCAGTTGTGGTCACGGTCCCGGTGACGACTCGCTCGACGGTGATCACCTCGGGGTCAGTGCTGTCATGCACGACGACATCGCGGATCTCTTGCGGTTGCGCCGGGCTTGCGCTCCAGGCCGCTCGGTAGCCGGCGCGGACCTCTTCGCGTCCCTCGTGACGCGGCGGCATGCCGGGAGGAAGAGGAACGGGAATTCGTGGACGGCGTCGACCGCATACAGATCAGCCAGGTCATCCGCGGACTTGTCCAGCATCGCCCGCTGGTAGCGCGCCAAGAACTCACGAGGACCGGGACTGGCGGAGGTTGTGTCCGGCATGGCGGTCTGGCTCCGTTCGGTCAATGCGCGGCTGAGCTCTTACGAGCGATGGGCCGGTAGTTCGGGTGTGTGGACGCGGCGAGGGTCCCCAAGATCCGTTTGCGGCGCCCGACTTGAAGACCCTCCTGACCGCACTCCACGTGAAGATCGACGACGAGAGCGGAGGAACGCGATGGCTGTAAAGTCCGCCCCAGGCCGTGCTCGGCCACCATTCCGTGGCCCGATGGCTGCGCTTCGCCCGCAAGCGGCTGAGCGACCCGTTCCCCCGCCCGCCCCATCGATCGGGGTACAACAAGCGTCTGCGGGCGGGCTCTTCCGCTGGTCAAGCACATGATCCGGGGCGGCCACGGCAACGACTCCTGGATCCCGCTCGATCCGGCACCCATGTCGATGTGTCGATGTGTCAACGCAGGAGTCGGTGCTATCGCAGTAGCGGATTCAAGGATCACGCCGTTGTCGAATGGATCACGAGCAACGGGGGCGGGCCGCTCACGACCCGTGCCGGACGTTGATGTTGTCGTCGCTGCCTTGGCGGTCGGCCTCGTCCCTGAGCAGTATCGACAGCAGGGATGCCACCGTCAGGCCGGCCTCGGCCGGATGGCGCAGGACCTTGCCCGGGTCGATGCTGTACTGATTGGTCCGGCCGTTGCGGGTGTGGGAGAGGTACCCGGCCTGCTCCAGGTCCGCGATGATCTTCTGCACGGCGCGTTCCGTGAGCCGGCAACGCGCGGCGATGTCGCGGACGCGCGCGTTGCGGTTGTCGGCGATGCTGGCCAGCACGCGCGCATGGTTGGTCAGGAACGTCCACCCATTGTGCGGCTCGGGCACTCCGTGGACTTCCGTCATGGTCACCATGCTACGACCGCTTGTTCGCGCTATCCAAAACACGAACTTTGATTCGTGCAGGGCTTGACGGGTCACGGGGGCCGAGTGAGCCTGAAGAGAGACAACCGGCAAACCGGAGGAGGCGAGCATGCCGCTACCGGCCTGGGACACGACAGCTGCCGACGATGATGCCGGCCGCAGGCCGCCGACGATCAGAAGCCTGCTGGCGCACGCGGGGCCGAGCGACATCCGTGTGACCGTCACCGTCACCGGAGAGTTCTGCCTCGACAACAGCCAGAGCCTCCGCCGCGCCCTGGACGATGCCCTCGCACGTTCCGAAGAGGGCGTGGACCTGGACCTCGAAGAACTGGACCTCGCGGACTGCTCCGCACTCAACGTGCTCCTGGCCGTACGCCGCGACGCGATCGCGGCGGGCAAGACGGTCACCGTGACCGCTGCCAGTCCCGCCGTTCAACGTCTGCTCTCCTACACCGACACCCACGGCCTCTTCTCCCCCGCCCGGAACCCCGGGGCGCCCTGCGAGGACACCGACGAAGGTCTCCTGCAGACCGAGGTCATCCAGCTCCGGCGCGCCATGCGCACCCGCCCCGAGATCGACCTGGCCCGCGGCATCCTCATGGCATCCTTCGGCCTGGACCCCGACGCGGCATGGGATGTACTGGTCGCGGCATCCCAGAACACCAACATCAAGCTGCACCGCCTGGCCAGGGACGTCGTCACCACCGTGCAGGGAGCACCCCTGCCGGACCAGGTCCAACGGCAACTCACGGCAGCCGTGGCACGGACACGTACCACCGACAGCCCGTCACGGCACCGCACCCGCAGGGGCCGGGCTCGACGCCCCGTGTCCCAAGGATCCGGACCTTCGTGAGCACGATGCACGTCAGACGCTCCACCCGGTGTCACGGACACGGCGCGGCGGTCTCCGACGCACCCTCGCCCGGCGACGTTCAGGCCGTCACTCCGGCCGGAAGCCGGACCTCCGGGCGACCACGTCGCGAGCCACCTCCGTGACCGTACGCCCCTGGGCGAAGGCGCGCGCCCGCATCCGGTCGAGAGCCTCCTCGGGATCCGCACCGAGTTGCACCATCACGATGCCCATGGCCTGATACACCTCGCTGTGCTCGGCCTGCGAAGCCCTCATCCATGGCGCTCCCTCGTCTCCCGGCACCTGTTCGGAGCCGGGGTGGGGAAGCAGCTTCATGAGGGCGAGCGTGATCGCGTCCCGCGCCCACAGCGCGATGGCCAGTTCGCTCGCCGACAGTCCTCCGGGCTGGTCACGGTACATGTCGAGGGTCCCGATCGCCGCCTCGTCCGTGCCCAGCGGCAGGGAGAACACCGCGCGGACCCCCAGCCCGACGGCCTCGTGGGCGAAGACGGGCCACCGCCCGCTGCCCGGCTCTTCGGCGAGGTCCACGGCCAGCACCGGGCCGACCGCACCGAGCGCAGTCTGACATGGCCCCTCACCCAGGGTGTACTGCGCCTCCGCCAGCCGGGCCGCCACACGGTCGCTGGCACACCACATGGCTCGTGCCGTGGGGCCACCGGAGATCGACACCGAGGCACCGCTGACCGGCAGCAGACGGACACAGGCCCGGCACAGAACCTCCGGGACCTGCTGGGTGTCGACGCCTTTGGCCGCGCTGGCGAGCACCTCGATGCCACGCAGCCATTCCTCCAGACCCGAAGGATCGCCGCCGCCCGAGGGGCTCGCGACGGAACCGGACGGCATGCTCCCACCTCCCCGTCACGGAGCCCGGTCGGACGGACCTGGGCATCTCGCCGTTCCTCGTACATCAGTCGTCAACGGCCGAGGGCGTTCTCCAACTGCCTCTTGGTCATCGAGGAGCGACCGTGGATGTGGCGCTTCCTCGCCTCCTCGTAGAGCTGGTCCTTCGTGGGACCTTCCGCACCGCTGTGCGAGCGCTGCCCGCCGCGCTGGGACGCCGATTTCGGGTCACGGGTCGAGACCTTGCTCGCGGTCTTCGACTCGCCCGACCTCGCCCGCTCCTTGTTGACCGTACGCGCGGCGATCTCCTTGGCCCGCCGCGTCGACTCACCACGGTCCTCGGCGCTCTTCTTGATGTGCTCGTACTGCCGTTCCCTCTTGGCACTCGATCCGGATGGCATGACGCCTCTCCTCCGCCTTCCGTGACGGCCTCTTCACTTCGTGCCGGAGTCCGCACTGGAGGACGAGTTCCCCGGCGCGGCCGTCCCATCCACGGAGGACGGGGGAACACGCCGAGCGCCCGGCCCCGTCCGTCGGTACACCGTGCCCTTCCGTCGGCCTACGGCCGTATGGGTGCTGCGGGAGTACGCGGTCCTCGCCGACGGCGAACGCGGCGCCGTAGTGGATCCTGATCGGAGATGGCGGATACTTCGGCGTCGAACCCGGCCGACCGGTGGCGTGTGTGGGGCGGGTACTACGAGGACGGCACCCCTGATCCGGGTGAGCCGCCGGGTGACGGCCGAAAAGGGAGAGAGACGCGTGCGGCTCGGCCTCGACCCACGGCACACCGGGGTCCATCCGGACCGTCCCGTGCCCGAGGAGCCCTCCGGCTGGTGCGACGGCCCGATCAGTGCTGGCAGTGTGCGCACCAGACGCTGCGTCGGCCGGCGACACGGTGTCAGCGCAGCCGTCGTCCGCAGCGGGGGCACTCCGGCTCGCCGTCGTCGCGGTGGCCGGTGAGCCAGGTTCGACGCCGTGGTACGCGGCCGGCCCGTGTGGCGGTGGCGAGTACGCCGCGCATCGCCGTGAACACACGGCGCGCCTCGGCGGAGTCGAGCGCTCGTGCAGGGCGCCGGGGTGCCACGCGGGCGCGCCACAGGATCTCGTCGCTGAGCAGGTTGCCGAGCCCCGCGATGAGGGACTGGTCCATGAGCACGCCTTTGACGGCGCCCCGCCGCGCGACGAGCAGGTCCAGGAAGTCGGCGCGGGTCATCTCAAGGGCATCGGGGCCGAGGAGTTCCAGCATCCGTCGCAGCGCCCGCTGGTTCGGGGCAAGCCGAATGCCCTGGAGCTTGCGCTGGTCGCGGTAGCGGACCTGCCGGTCGTCGTCCAGGGCCAGGACGACCCGGTCATGGGCGGCAGGCGGATCGTCGGCACGGGCGCGCACCAGTTCACCGGTCATGCCGAAGTGCCAGACGAGGGCCGGGCCGTCCCCGACCGGGACGATCAGCAACTTCCCGTGCCGCCACGGCCAGCCGAGCCGCCGCCCCTCCACCTCCCGCCGCAGGCGTCGCACACCGACCCCGCGCAGTACACCTGTGTCGCGCACGTCGACACACCGGACGCACCGGCCAATGCCACAGCCGTCCAGCACGTGGCGGAAACCCTCGACGTCGGGCAACTCCGGCATGGCTAACTCCTGGTACGGCCCTGGGCTCGCCGGTCGGGTTCGTCGCCGTCGGCCATGAGGCGGGCCACGATGCGCAGATCGTCGACGAGGCCGTCGTAGATCCGCGTGCGGTCGACGTCGTCGGCGCGCAGCACGGCGGACGGATGGATCGTCGCCACCAGCCCGCTGATCCCCTGCTCGGCGTCGCCCGTACCATCGCCTTCGCCGTCGCTCCCGGCGAGGCCGGGCCAGGGCAGCAGGGCGCCGCGTTGCTCGGTCACCCGGAATCCCGAGCCGAGCAAGGCTTTGCCCGCCGTGCCGCCGAGCGCGACGACCACCTCCGGTGCCACGACTCTCAGCTCGGCCCTGAGCCAGGGTCGGCAGGCGGTCATCTCGCGGAGTGTCGGGGCCTTGTGGATCCTGCGTTTGCGGCCCTCGGAGCGCGTGAACTTGAAGTGTTTGACCGCGTTGGTGACGTACACCCGCTCCGGATCGATGCCCGCGTCCGCGAGGGCACGTCTCAGCACCTTGCCCGCGGGGCCGACGAACGGCCGGCCCTGACGGTCCTCCTGGTCCCCGGGCTGCTCGCCGATGAGCAGGACCCGTGCCGTCGTGTCGCCCTCGCCGAACACGGTCTGGGTCGCGTCCTGGTACAGCGGACAGCCCCGGCACTGCGCGGCCGCCTTCCGCAGCCCGGGCAGCCCCGCGCGCCGTCCCGGGAGGTAGGGCGTCGCGTCATGATCGCGGCCGGGTGCCCCGGCAGTCGTTCCGGCCATGGCCTGTCGCCCCTTCTCCTCCTGGTCCTGAGCCGTGCGCCCTGCGCGAGCCGTTACGGATTCCGAGTACCCGGGTACTCGCGGCATGGACACGGACCCGCCGCGTGGAACAGAGGAGAGGACGTTGCCATGAATGCCAACCGCAACCGCAGGGGCGGCACCCAGCCCGACGACAAGACGCGAGAGCGGTCCGCGGAGGAACGGAGCATCGTGACCCCGACCCCACGGGACGTACGGGCCAAGGCCGAGGGCGACAAGGCGAAAGACGACAAGAGGTCCGACCCTCCGGCGACCGGCACCCGGTCCCTGTGACAGCTCCAGCAGCTGGGGTCGGTGCAGGGCGGCGGCGACGGATTCGACCAGGTCGGGGGCGCAACGCACGGTGGCTTCGCTGTCGTGGACGCTCCGGGCACACGAGCCGCCGCAGACCGCTGGTCTCGGTCCGGTGCTCGGTCGCGGCCAGGGCCTGGCGTGCGTGTCCGGTCGTGGCGTTGTCGTGCGGATCGTGTCCCGTGCGCGCGTCCAGCTGGTCGGCTCCGCCTGGCCGCACAGGCGGAGCAGTTGCACGTCAGTGCCGGTGAGGTACCGCAAACGGGCGGCAAGCGCGGCAGTCTGGCGGGCCTGGGCCCCGGCCGGCGCGTGGCTGAGCGCGCCCGCGGGCGGCGGGTAGGCGCCAAGGAGCCGTCGAGCGCAGGCGGACATCACGGGGATCGGATCGGTGGAAACAACGACCGGTCTCCTGGAAGCGTGCTCGCCCCCCGGTCGGTCGGGTGCGCGAGCCGATGCGCGGGGGCGGCGCTGCCCCGTCCGTGACCGACCAGCGTGGGCGGCATCTTTACGTCTACGCGGTCTGTCGGCGTCGTCCTGCACCGAGCTCCCGCCCGGCAGGACCGGCTTCGCGGGCCCAACGATCCCGAGGAAGCCCCCTGCCGGCGGCAGGAGCCGCTCGCCAGAGCCCCCTCCGGCCGGGCTACCTCCGGCGACACAGGCGGCAGGGCATGACATGGACAGACGCCCTTCGACGCACCGAGGGGCCAGACACGGGCCGTGCGGATCGACATCGACCCGCACATGGTGGGGCCGCGGTACCCGTTCGAGGTCAACGTCGTCGGCGACGCCGCCCACGCGCTGTGCGGACTGCTCCCTGACGACGTCATCCTGTCCTCCGACTCCGGCTCCGCTCCGCCGCCGACTGGTGCGCCCGGCACCTGAAGCTGCGCGGCGCGATGCGTGGCTCGCTCTCGGGGACGCTGGCCACCACGGGGCCGGGCGTGCCGTACGCCATCGGTGCGAAGTTCGCGCACGGCGACCGGCCGACGATCGCCCTGGTCGGTGACGGGGCGATGCACATGAACGGCATGGCGGAGCTGATCACCATCGCCAAGGACTGGCGGGACTGGGCGGATCCGCGACTGATCGTCGCTGTCTTCAACAACCGGGACCTCAACCAGGTGACCTGGGAGATGCGCGCGATGGAGGGCGTCCCGCAGTTCCTGCCCCCCAGTCGATCCCCGACGTCGGGTACGCCGACATCGCCCGCTCGCTCGGCCGATGTCACCCGATGCGGCGGCGCGTGCGCATGGGCGTTCGAGCGGCTCCTCTTCGACGGCACCGTGGATGCCGACGACGGCGCTCTCGGCGTCGGCAGACCTCTTTCTCGAAGAGGCGTAATTCCCGCAGATCGGGAACACGGCAGGTAGCAGATAGCGAGGATTTCGGAAGGAGGTCGGCTCGA
Source organism: Streptomyces sp. HUAS MG56 (assembly GCF_058673395.1). Taxonomy (NCBI): domain Bacteria; kingdom Bacillati; phylum Actinomycetota; class Actinomycetes; order Kitasatosporales; family Streptomycetaceae; genus Streptomyces; species Streptomyces sp. HUAS MG56. The sequence goes on from NZ_CM178722.1 coordinate 1,189,558, forward strand.
TGTCCACCGGCACACTTCTGGCAATCGTCATTCCCGTCGCGGTCGTCGTCGTGCTGATCGCTGTAGGCCTGGCTCTCTTCACACGGCACCGGGCCCTGCGTGAGCGCTATGGTCCCGAGTACGAACGGACGGTCGACGAGGCCGACAGCAGACTTGCTGCCGAGCGCGAGCTCAGCGCACGTGAGAAGCGACACGACAGACTCGACATCAAGCCCCTGCCCGACCGTCTCCGCGAGCGATACTCACGGGACTGGGACCACGTGCAGCACGAGTTCGTGGACCGGCCCGAGGACGCCGTGCACGACGCGGACCAGCTGGTGACCTCCGTCATGCAGGAACGCGGCTACCCCACCGAAGACTACGAGCAGCAGCTCAAGGATCTTTCCGTGGAGCACGGCCGCACCCTTGAGCACTACAGGGCCGCCCACGAGATCGACATGCTCAGCGAGGGCCACAAGGCCACCACCGAACAGCTGCGCAGCGCCATGGTCCACTACCGGGCGCTGTTCGACGAACTTCTCTCCGACGGCGGCCAGGCCCGCCACGCCCCGGCCTGACCGCGGTCTGTCCACGGAGGACCTCGCCCCGCCAGGTGGTGCGGGCGCAGAGCGCCACTACCGCTCGTTCTTCAACCGCCTGCGCATGATCGGATGCCTCCTGTACCTCCTCGGCTCTGTCGGTCACGCCATCGGCGGCCGGCGCCATCACTGGTGGACCACAGGCGGTTCCCGGGTGATGGCCTGCCGGGCGGCGCGGCGGGTGGCGGGGCCGAGGCAGGCGATGACGTCGGAGGCGATCGCCAGGTCAGCCGCCCCTTCCAGCCGGAACCCTGCCCCGGCGCCACCGCACGCCCACCGACAGCTGGAGACTCTGCCACCGGGTCAGGCCACTGGCCGTCGCCCCGCACAAGGACTTCGGCCACGCCTACCTCCACATCCGCAGCTCGTATCCCGCTCGACGATCCCGTCAGCGGCGGATCGCTGTCACGCGAGAACGGTGGTCGGCGTCACCTGCGCACGGTTCGAACTGCGCAGGTGTGATCACGCACGGTGGTGCTCCATCACGGTGATGCTCGGCCTGACGGATCGCGCTCACCGGCGTGCGTGGAGCATGGGAATCGCCGTGCGCGGTACACGTTGCTGGTCCGCGACGGCACACCCGCGTGAGGAGGGGCGATGCGGCAGACGTGGCCGGCCACCGGCGAGGTACTGGTGTGGTGGGCGGTGCTGGTCGCCGTCGACCTCATGTTCATCACCCCCGTCACGGCCCTCGAACTCCTCGTGGCCGCGGGGGGAGCGGCCATCGCGGCGGTCGCGGCACGCGCCGTGCGCACGGCGTCGGGGGCCGGGCTCGGCGGAGCCCGGAGGTGGGCATCGGCTGCTCTGATGTGGCCCGGTGCGGTTCTCGGCGACCTGGGGCGGCTGTGCGGGGTCACCGCGCGTGCCGTGCGCGGCCGTTCGCCGGAGGGAAGCCTGAAGACGCTGTCGCTACGGTCCGGCACGGGCGCCGCGTGGGCGTGCGCCGTGCTGTCGGCCACACCTGGCGCGTACGTCGTCGACGTCCAAGGGCAGGAGATGCAAGGCGGGCAACGCGCCGTCGTTCACTTCCTCACCGAAGACCGTACGCGGCTGGAAGACGTACTCACCGAGGGGCGGCGGCGGTGAACGCCTGGCTGCTCGCGACGGCGGTCCTGCTGACTCTGGGAATGCCGCCGTGCGTGTGGGCCGCCGGCCGGGGTTCGGCGGTCGAGCGGCTCGCGGGGCTCAATCTCGCGACCACCGTCGTCACCTCCGTCCTGTTGCTGACGGCCCAGGGATTCGGCCGCAGTTCCTTCACCGACCTCGGTCTCGTCCTGGCCGTGCTCGGGCCCGCCGGAACGCTGGTCTTCGCCCGGTTCCTCGGCGGCCGGTCGATCGAGGCCCCCGACACGCGTCAGACCCACGGGAAGACATGAGATGACGGCTCGTCATGTATGCGCGCTCGTCCTGCTCGTCGCCGGGACGGGCGTGCTCCTCCTCTCCACCGTTGGCCTGGTGGCGCTACCCCGGCCGTATCAGCGGCTGCATGCCCTCACCCCCGCCTCCACCGTCGGCGGACCGCTCGTCGTACTCGCCCTGGCCGTCGAGACCGGGCCCGGGCGCGCCGCCGTGAAGCTGCTCCTCATCGCGGTGATCGTGGTGCTCGGCGGGGCGGTCACCGCGATGGCGATCGGCAGGGCGACGGCCCAGCACGACCATCTGCTGCGAAGGGACTCCCCGGAGTGAGCACCGCCACCGCCCAGGAATATCTGATCGCCGTCGCACTGCTGCTGGTGGCGGCGAGCGCCACCGCCGCGGCGCTCGCCCGCGACCCGGTGCGGCAGGCCGTCCTGCTGGCTGTCCTCGGCCTGTGTCTCACCGTCCTGTTCACCCTGCTCCAGGCGCCCGACGTGGCCCTCTCCCAGCTGGGCGTCGGTACGGCGGTCACCCCGCTGCTGATCCTGCTGACGGTCCGCAAGGTGCGCCGCGACACGGCAGCCCGCCACGAGCAGGGCGGCCGTGGGCCCGAGGGCGGCGATGAGTCGTAGCGCACGTGTCCGGCTGTTCTGGGCCGCGGCCGTCGTGTTCGCCGTCGTGTACACGCTCGCCTGCACCGGACTGCCGCACTTCGGGACGGCGGTGCACCCCTACGCCACCCGCGCGGTGGCCGCGTCCCTGCGGCAGCGCACCGCCAACGTGGTCTCGTCGGTCAATTTCGACCAGCGTGCCCTGGACACCCTCGGGGAGGAGTCGATCCTGTTCGCCTCGGTGCTCGGGACCATCGTGCTCCTGCGCCACGCACGCGACGAGCGGATCGGCCGGCCACGCGCGGGCCGGGTCCTGCCCAGTACCCGGCTGCTGGGCCTGGTGATGGTGCCGCTCACGCTGCTGACCGGCGTGTACATCGTGGCGCACGGCCAGTTGTCGCCGGGCGGCGGCTTCCAGGGCGGTGTCATTCTCGCCACCGGGCTGCACATGGCATATGTGGCCGCGGACTACCGCGTGCTGAAACGGATCCGTCCGCTGGCCGTGCTCGACGTGGCCGACGCGTTCGGCGCGGGTGCCTTCGCGGCGCTGGGTCTGGCCGGGCTGGTGGCGGGCGGCGCCTACCTCCAGAACGTGCTGCCGCTCGGCACCTTCGGACAGCTCTCCTCGGGCGGCCTGGTGCCGCTGCTGAACGCGGCGGTCGGCGTCGAGGTCGGTTCGGGCATCATCGTCCTGCTCGCCAACTTCCTCGACCAGGCCGTCGAGGTGAAGTCGGCGGACAACTCAGGCCCGGGGAGCGGCACATGACGGTCCTGCCCTTCCTCACAGCCGGCTGGATCTTCCTGGCCGGCGTGTACGGCATGGTCACCAGTCGCGACATCATCCACGCGGTCGGCTGTCTCGCCGTGGCGCAGTCGTCGACGTACGTGCTGCTGCTCACCGTCGGATACCGGCGCGGCGGCATCGCGCCGTACTTCACCGACACTCCCCTGCGCACCCGCACCGTCGATCCGGTCGTGCAGGCGCTCGCGCTGACCGACGTCGTCGTGGGCGCCACGGTCACCGCGCTGCTGCTGGCGCTCGCCATGCAGATCCGCAAGCGGCACGGCACGATCGACCCGGACTCCCTGACAGGGCTGAAGGGCTGACGGGGCCGGGCATGCCGCGAACCGCCGATCTGCTGCCGCTCGCCGTCGCCGTACCGCTGCTGGGTGCCGTCGCCCTCGTGGTCGTGGGACGACGGCTGCCGCGTCCGGCCATCGACGCGCTGGTCACGGCCTGGGCGGTGCTGGAGGCCGGCTGTCTCACCTGGCTGTGGCTGCGCACCGGTGACGGGCGCAGCGTCTCGTGGCTGGGCGGCTGGTCCCCGGTGCACGGCGAGAGCGTCGGCATCGTGCTCGTCGGCGACCGGATCGGTGTCGGTCTCGCCCTGCTGACCGCCGTGCTCGTCCTCGCGGTCGTCGTCTACTCCTGGCGCTACTTCGACGAGCCGCCCGTGGCGCACGCGGGCACCTTCCCGGCTCTCCTGCTGCTGTTCGAGGCGGGGATGGTCGGGTTCGCGCTGACCGGCGATCTGTTCGACGCGTTCGTCTTCTTCGAGCTGATGGGGCGGTCGCCTACGCGCTCACGGGCTATCGCATCGAGGATCCACGGCCGGTGCAGGGCGCCCTGGTCTTCGGTGTCGTCAACTCCCTCGGCGCCTACTGCTCGTTGCTCGGCATCGGCCTCGTGTACGCCCGCACCGGTGAGCTGGGGTTCGCGCAGATCGGCGTGCAGCTGGCCCGGCACCGTGCCGACGTCCTGCTGTCCGTGGCCTTCGTGCTGATCGTCACCGGACTGCTGGTCAAGGCTGCGGTGGTGCCCCTGCACTTCTGGCTCCCGGACGCCCACTCCGTCGCGCCTACCCCGGTGTGCATGCTGTTCTCGGGCGTCATGGTGGAACTAGGGGTCTACGGCGTCGCACGCGTCTACTGGGTCGTGTTCTCCGGGCCGCACGGCATCGCGCAGCCGCATCTGCGCGCCGTCTTCGTGGCAGCCGGGGTGTTGACGGCGCTGGTGGGCGCGGTGATGTGCTGGCAGCAGCGGCATCTCAAGCGTCTGCTCGCCTTCTCCACCGTCGGGCACGTCGGCCTCTTCCTCGCCGGTACGGCGCTGCTCACCCCCGCCGCAACGGCCGGGGTGGCCCTGTACGTCGCCGCCCACGCCGGAGTGAAGGCGGCCCTGTTCGCGACGACCGGTGTCCTGCTCGACCGGCACGGCTCCGTCGACGAGCACAGGCTGTACCGGCGCGGCCGCGATCTCCCGCTCGTCGGCGCGCTGTTCGCCCTGGGCGGTCTCGGGCTGGCGGGCCTGCCGCCGTTCGGCACGGCTCTCGGCAAGGCCGTCGCCGAACACGCCGGGGAGGATCAGTTCCCCTGGTTTCCCGCGGTGTTCGTGTTCGTGTCGGCTCTCACGGGCGGGGCCGTGATGCGGGCCGGTGCCCGGATCTTCGGCGGTGCCGGGCCTCCGCCCCGTGAACGGTACGCCGGTCCGCAGACGACCGGCGACGGTGAGGAACCGGAGATCCGCGATCCGCAGCGCCGCGTCCCCGTCCCGATGCTCGCCGTGCCGGCCGTACTGCTCGCCGCCTCGCTCGCCGTCGGGCTGCTCCCGGGATGCGGCGTCGCCCTCGCCCGCGCGGCGCGTCAGTTCACCGACCGCACCGCGTACGCCGCCGCCGTCCTCGGCCACACCGTCGCACCGTCCTCGCCGGTCCCGGACGCCGGGTGGAGCGCCGAGGGCGTGCTTCTCGCGCTCGCCTCGACGGCCCTGGCCGTACTCTTCGCCGCGGCCGCAGTCTGGGGTCCCACGCTCCGGTCACCGCTCGTGCGGCGCGCCGCGGCCGTCTGCGAAGGGGTGGGACAGCGCGTCGTCGTACCGCTGCGACGGCTGCACTCGGGGCACCTCGGTGACTACGTGGCCTGGCTGGCCGTCGGGGTGGCGGTGCTGCTGGTCGCCATGACCTTGTAGTGCACCGGCTGCACCACCGGCCCGTGACCGGAGGCAACGCTTCGCCTGCTTGGGATCCCGTGCGGCGGGCACTCGGACGGCCGGGAGTTCCTACGGCGGAAAGGGGTGGCTCCCGATGCCCGTCTCCGCCCCGGTGACGAACCTGTCCACCGCCGTGCCGGCCGTGGTGCGGGTACGGCGCAGGGGCGAATCGAGGTGGAACGCATGAGCACCCGGACGAGGACCCAGGACGAGATGCGGGTCGGCGGCCGCGTCGTGCCGCTGTCGAACCCGGACAAGGAACTGTTCCCGGACGACGGGATCACGAAGGCCGAGCTGATCGACTACTACCGGACCGTGGCGCGCCCGATGCTCACCCATCTCAGGGGCCGGCCGCTGGTGATGGAACGCCATCCGGACGGCTACGGGGGAAAGTCCTTCTACCACAAGGACGTTCCCGACTACTTCCCCGACTGGATCCGCACGGTGCGGGTGCCGAAAGAGGGCGGCAGTCTCACCATGGCCGTCTGTGACGACACCGCCACCCTCGTCTACCTCGCCAACCAGGCGTGCATCACCCCGCATCCCTGGCTGAGCCCGGCGGACTGCCTGGACTGCCCCGACCGGCTGGTCTTCGACCTCGACCCACCCGACGGTGCGAGCGACGGCTTCGAGAACGTCCGGTGGGGCGCGCGCCGGCTGGGCGACCTGCTCACCGAGCTGGGGCTGCGGCCCGCGCTGATGACGACGGGATCCCGTGGCCTGCACCTCCTGGTACCGCTCGACCGGCACACGGACTTCGACACGGCCAGGCACTTCGCCCGGCGCGTCGCCGACCTGCTCGCGGCACGGCACAGCGACCGGCTGACGACGGAGGCACGCAAGAACAAGCGCCGGGGCCGCCTCTACCTGGACACCCAACGCAACGCCTACGCCCAGACCTCGGTCGCCCCCTACGCGGTACGCGCCCGTCCCCACGCCCCGGTCGCCACCCCGCTGGAGTGGACGGAACTCGACGACCCGGAGCTGGGCCCGCGGCGCTGGACCCTGCGCACCCTTCCCGGGCGCCTGGAGAAGCACGGGAACCCGTGGCGGGACCTGAGCCGCTGTCGTCGCTCCCTCGACAGGGCGCGACACCGCCTCGACGACCTCGCATGACGTGTGGGAGGCCGTGCGGGACAAGGCCGAGTCGCCCGTTCGCGTGAGGACGCGCACCATGGAACGCATCCGGAAGACCTGCACGATCGCCGAGGCGCACGGCACCGGCACTGCCGGACCGGAGGGCACGCCGCGCCGCTCCGGTCGCCTCAGCGGAACCAGGTCCGAACGGCCTGGTCCGGCGAAGGGACACCATGATGCTGACGCCCCACGTCAGAACCGTCGCCGCTGCGCTGCGCTCCTACCGGGACGCGCAGGCCGCCCTGCTCAGCGAGCCGTCGAGCCCGCTGCGCCGCCGCCAGCTCGACGACGCCGCCTACACACTGTGCGTGCTCACGGGGCAACACGATGTCGCCGACGCCGCGATGCGGGCCGAACGTCTCATGGCCGCGTCATCGGCCTTCCAGCACGGCTGAGCGCACCGGGTCTACAGGCGAGAGCGTCGACGTCCCGAGCACCTGCCGACCGCACCGCACCGGGCGATACGCGAGCGGGACGGAGCACGGATCACCCGGCAACGGTCGGGTTCCGTACCGGCACAGCCCGCGGGTCGTGGTGATCACCGGCGCCAGCGGAGGCGCGGTCAGGACCTCAGCCCATGCCTTCGCCGCACGAGGAGACCGCGTCGCGCTCGTGGCGCGCCGCCTGCAACCGGTTCCCCCGATATACCAGCCCGAACTCGCCGCGCGTGCCGTGGTGCACGCGGCGAACCACCCGCGCCGCCGAGAGTACTGGGGCGGCGGAAGTACTGCGTGCGGCACGCTGGCCGCCAACGCCGTGGTACCCAGCCGCTGGATGGCGCGGGCGGGAGGGACTTCGGCACCCACGGGCGCTTCGAGGACCAGTCCGCATCGCACGCTGTGCAATCCTTGGGCCTCACGCCATCACGCCGCGGTCTCCGTCAGCGCACTCGCGACGGCCACGGTCACCCGGTCGGCCTGGCACGGCCCCCGGCGCCGGGGCACGTGGCTCCTTGATTCCCGATGAGGCGTCTCGATCGAATCGACAAGCCCTACGCGGCGTCCTCCAGGACGGCGTCGCGCAGGTCATGGCAGCAGCGGCTGATCAGGCGCGAGACGTGCATCTGGGAGATCCCCAACTGCTCGGCGATGCTGCTCTGGGTCATGTCCTTGAAGAACCTCATGTAGAGGATGGCGCGCTCGCGCTCGGGCAGGGCCTCCAGGCGGGGCTTGACGGCCTCGCGGTCCACGACGGTGTCCAGCGCCGGATCGCATGCGCCCAGCGTGTCGCCGAGACAGTAACCGTCCTGCCCCTGAGAGACGTCGGCGTCGAGGGACAGCGCGCTGAAGCTCCCGAGCGCGTCCAGTCCGGCCCTGACGTCCTCCTTGCTCAGATGCGCCTGCTCGGCGATCTCGCCGACGCTCGGCAAGCCGTCCGCCACTCCACGGGACAGGTCCCGGCAGGCGGTGCGGACCCGGTTGCGCAGGTCCTGGACCCGTCGCGGCACATGCAGCGACCACATGTGGTCGCGGAAGTGCCGCTTGATCTCTCCCGTCACCGTCGGGACGGCATAGCTCTCGAAGGCGTGGCCCCGCCCGGGGTCGAAACGGTCCACGGCCTTGACCAGTCCGAGCGCGGCGACCTGGCACAAGTCCTCGTAGCTCTCCCCACGGCCGCGGAACCGGCCGGCGATTCTTTCGGCCATCGGCAGCCACGCCTCGACCAGCTCCTCACGGAGTGTGTCGTGTCTGCGGCCAGAAGGCAGATCGGCGAGCAGGAGAAACGCCTGCTCGGTATCCGGGGCGTCGTCGTGCACACGATGCGGCGCAGTCGTACGACTTGGCATGATGTCTCGCCACTCTCCTACGGAACGAACGACCGTTCACCGTGGAATGGCGATCGCGCTTCGGACGACTCCATCCGGGCGACGAAGAACGTCGCGACCCACGGATGTGCCTCCTGTCCGAAACACCATATTCGTCCCGTTCCCGCGAACCGGGACACTAAACCCCCGCGTCCGACAGCTCATGAGACGGCCGACCGCCGTTCTCCGTGTAAGGCTCCGCGTACCAGGTACCCGGTACCGGACACCCGCCACCGACCCGATCCGCATCGCGGACGGGCTCCGTAGGAGATGAGACGGACATGACCGAGAATGCGCGAGCGTCATCGTCCGCGGCGACAGAGAAGCTGCTCCATCCCGTCGACACCGTCACGACGACAGTGAGCCGTCTACCAGGCGCGACCGCGGTCAAGGACGCGTTCGACACCGTCCTTGACACGGTGGGCGTCGTCTCCCCCCGATCACGACGCATGGCGGCGTACGCGGGCGCCGGACTGATGGGTGCCGCTGGAGTGGTCGAGTGGCCGTTGGCGGCCGCTGGCGCCGCGGTGGTCTGGCTGACACAGTCCCGCCCGGGGCGTGCCGAGGGAAGTCGCAGGTCGCAGGCCGGTGGCCGCGCGGCCGGTAAGCGCCCTCCCAAGAAGGCCTCGGGCCGGTCTGCCGGTCGGTGACTCCAGCGGTTCCGCGAGGTGAGAGATGATCCTGAGCGCTTTGAGCCGGTTTCCAGCCGCAGGGCTGAGCCTCTCGGTGCGGGCGCCGGCGCAGGTCGCTCGCCGCGTCCTCCCGAGCACGCGTGCTGCTGTCCGGCTGGCGGCCTCCGCGGCAGAAGCGGGGGTACGTGCCACCGAACGCGGTGCAGTGACGGTGTCCGAGAGCGCTGTGCGGGTCGGCCGGGTCGGCCTGAACGCCATGGCTCCCGGCCAGGGATACTGGCGTGCCGGCACCCGTGTGCAGCTCCCGTTGCGCCCACGTCCGGGCGCCACCGTGCGCAGTATGGAGGCGGCTGCCAGGCGCGTGGCAGCCGGTCTGGCGAAACATCCGGATGTGCTGGCCGCCTATTGGGACGGCGGGCTGGCGCGGCTGGTGATACAGACGACGCAGGACGCCGTCACCGACCGTGTGGTGGACAGGGCGACGGAACTGGCCGGCCGGCAGAAGCTGGAGCGGCCGGAGGAGGATGTCCTGGAGCCCGCGCATCCGGGCCATACAGGAGGCATACGTTCCGGGGCGCTCGCGCTGTTCTGCGACGCGGTCGGGATCAGCACCGCGGTCGCGGCGCGGACTGTCCGCCTGAAGCAGGGGCCGCGCCTGCTGACCGCCGGGGTGGCACTGCTGCGTGAGGACCCGCGGATGCGGACCGTGCTGCGACGCCGTCTGGGCCGTTCGGCCACGGATCTGGTCCTGGCCGCCGTCAACGCGGCCGCCAACGGGATCGGGCAGTCGCCGACCGCCCTCGCGCTGGACGCCGCACTGCGGGCGGGTCAGCTGGCCGAGGCGGTGGCGCGGGCCGCCGCGTTCGACGCCGCGCACGACACCGTCTGCGCGCCGGAACGGCTGAGCCTGGCCGGCCGCGAGGTCGCCCGCCCGCCGCTTCACCGGTACCCGGGCGAGGAGTACCGGGACCATGCTGTCACCGGAGCCCTCCTCGGCGCGGCCGGAGCCCTCCTCTTCACCCGCGATGTCCACGAGAGCGCCGAGGCGCTGCTGGCCGGGAACCCCAAAGCCGCGCGCTACGGACCAGCCGCTTTCGCCGCGGCCCTGTGCACCGAGCTGGCCTGCGAGGGCGTGCTCGTCCGGAGCCTGGACCGGCTGAGGCAGCTGGAGCTCGTCGACACGGTGGTCCTCCATCCCGAGGCGCTGCGAAGCACCCGGCGGACGGTCCTGGACGTCCACCCCAACGTGCCCGAATGGGACCACGACCATCTGTGGCAGGCCGCGGCGGCCGCCCTGCGGCCCGACGAGGAGCACAGGCTCGCACTGCGCCCGGTGCCCGACCAGGGAGAGTCGGACACCGGGTTGATGATCGCTTCGGAGCGGGGCCGTGACATCGGTACCGTGCTGGTCGGCTGGGAGATCGACCCACTGGCCGAGGCCGCGTTGGACGCGGCCCGCCGGGCCGGTCTCCACGTGGTGGTGCGGGACGACGGATCACTCGGTGACTTCGACGCGCTCGTGGACCAACTCGTCGGCCTGGACGTGCCGTTGGCCGACGCGGTGGAGCAGCTTCAGGGCGAGGGCCGCGTCGTGCTCACGGTGGCCCACGTTCCCTGCGTCCGGGCCAAGACCGAGGAAGAACTGAACCCCGAGAGCCGTGACGTGCTCGCGGGTCTGCTGCGCAGCGACATCGCCGTCTCCCTCACCGACGCCCGCAGCGCGGTGGTGTGGGGCGCGGACGTCCTGCTGCTGCACGGGCTGGAAGGCGCGTGGCGCTTGCTGGCAGCCATCCCCGCCGCGCGGACCGTCAGCGAGCACTCCAAGCTCTTCGCCGAGGCGGGCGCCGCGCTGGCCGGTCTGCTGGTGGTGACCCGGGGCGCCCGCTCGAAACGCGTCACCCTCCCGCTGGGCCTGCGGATCGGTCCGGTGAACGCCGCCGCAGCCGCCTCCCTCGCATCGGGCTGGCGCGCAGCGCTCCAGGCGAGTGCCCACCATGCGCCGCACCCGCCGCCCCGAGTCCCCTGGCACGCGCTACAGCCCCAGGAGGTGCTGGCGCGGCTGCGGACCGGCGCCCGGACGGTGGAGCCGAGCATGCTCGCGGGTTTCCGGGAGTCCGCCGGCAGGGCCGCCAGGCTTCCCGTGCTCGCCCCCGCTCGCCTGACGTTCCGTCTGGTCGGCGCCGTCCGCGCCGAACTGCACGACCCGCTCACTCCCCTGCTGCTGGTCGGCGCGACCGCGTCGGCTCTCCTGGGGGCGATGGTGGACGGGCTGCTGGTGGCCGGCGCGCTGGGGGTCAACGCCCTGGTGGGAGGGCTCCAAAGGCTGCGCGCCGAGCACGCGCTGGCCGGCCTCAAGCTGGGGCAGCGTCAGGAGGCCCGTCGCATCGTCGACGTGGAGAGCGGGAAGACCCGGTCCGTGGACGCGCGCCGCCTCGCGCCGGGCGAGCTGGTCGAGCTGTACACCGGAGACGTCGTACCGGCCGACGGACGGCTGATCGAGGCCGAGGACCTGGAGGTGGACGAGTCCTCGCTGACAGGCGAGTCGTTGCCGACGGCCAAGCAGGTGGACGCCACACCGCAGGCTCCGGTGGCCGACCGTCACTGCATGGTCTTCGCCGGCACCACCGTGGCCGCCGGCCATGGCCGTGCCGTCGTGGTGGGCACCGACGACCAGACCGAGGCCGGGCGTGCGGCCCGCCTCGCCTCACACGCTCGGCCGGCGCCCGGCGTCCAGGCCCGGCTGCACGAACTGACCGGCAGGATGCTGCCGTTCACGCTGCTGGGCGGAACGGCCGTGACGGGGCTGTCGCTGCTGCGCGGCCGACCGGTGCGCGAGGCGGTCCGCGGTGGACTGGCCGTCGCGGTGGCCGCCGTTCCCGAGGGGCTGCCGCTCGTGGCGACCGTCGCACAACTGGCGGCAACCCGTCGGCTCAGCCGGATCGGTGTACTGGTGCGCACCCCACGCGCCCTTGAGGCCCTCGGTCGCATGGACACCATCTGCTTCGACAAGACCGGCACCCTCACCCAGAACCGCCTGCACGTGGTGCGCGTCGCCACGGCGGACGGCGACCAGCACCCGGCCGACGCCACCGAGGCGGCGCCCCTGTTGCAGTCGGCGGCGCTGACCTGCCGCACCCCCGACCACGAGGCGGGTATCCACGCGCACTCCACGGACGAGGCCATCCTCGCCGCCGCCCCGGCCGGCTCACGGCGCAAGCCCCTCGCGATCCAGCCCTTCGAGGCCAGCCGGGGCTACGCCGCCGCAGTCGGCGCCACCGCGGACGATTCCCGCGTGCTGCTGGTGAAGGGCGCCCCCGAGGTCGTACTGCCTGCCTGCACAGACAGCACCGACGACCTCGCGAAGTCCCTGGCCGCGGACGGCTTGCGGATACTGACGGTCGCCAGCCGCCCGCTGACGGACGCCGAAGAACCTGCCGAGGCGCTCGATCGCCCTCTCGCGGACCTGGAACTCCTCGGCTACGTCGCTCTGGCCGACACCCCTCGTCCCAGCTCCGCGCCGCTGGTTTCCGATCTCCGCGACGCCGGTGTGCGGCCCGTCATGCTCACCGGCGACCACCCGCAGACGGCTCGTGCGGTCGCCGTCCAACTCGGCTGGCCCGACGACGTATCGGTGATCACGGGCGGCCAACTCGCCGAACAGGACCGCGCCGGACGGGCGCGCCTGCTGGGCGACTGCGACGTGGTGGCCCGCGTCGCACCGGAGCAGAAGCTGCAGGTGATCGAGGCGCTGCAGGCGGCCGGGCGAGTGGTCGCCATGGTCGGCGACGGTGCCAACGACGCCGCCGCCATCCGCGCCTCCGACATCGGCATCGGCATCGCGGTCCGCGGCTCGGCCGCGGCCCGGAACGCGGCGGACCTGGTGATCACCAGCGATGACCTGTCCATGCTCGTCGCCGCCGTCGCCGAGGGCCGAGCCCTGTGGCGCAGCGTCGCGGATGCGATCAGCGTGCTGATCGGCGGCAACGCGGGTGAGATCACTTTCTCGGTGCTCGGGACCCTGCTCTCCGGCGCCTCACCGCTGTCCACGCGGCAGATCCTGCTGGTCAACCTGCTCACCGACATGTTCCCGGCGATGGCGGTCTCGGTCACACCACGCGACGAGACCTCCGAGGACAACCCCGACGGTGAATCGGCGTTGGCGGACAGCGTCCCGGTCGGCGTCGCGGCTCTCGGCGATCCGCTGACACGTCAGATTCGCGAACGGGGCATCGTCACCACGCTGGGCGCGAGCACCGCCTGGCTGATCGGCACGATCACGCCCGGCTCCGCGCGACGGACCAGCACGATGGCGCTGTGTGGGGTGGTCGGAGCCCAGCTCACCCAGACCGTGACCGGCCGGCGGCACAGCCCGCTGGTGCTGATGACAGCCCTCGGTTCGGCAGCGGTGTTGGTCGCCCTTGTCGAGACGCCACTGATCAGCCAGTTCTTCGGCTGCACACCGCTCGGTCCGGTGGCCTGGGCCGGAGTGGCCACCGCGATGGGCGTCGCCGTCCTGGGCCCCCGGCTGGTACCGGGAATCGAGGAACTCCTCCGACGGCTCCAAGTCGCTGTCCGGCCATAGACGTCCGCACCTCCCACCCGCGCTGGTCCACTTCGACGGCATCTTCGCCCTGCCGGACCAGGCCCCTGACCCACCCGTGGCAACGCCGCCGGCTTGCGCCGTATCACCGGCCAGATCACCGCACTTACCGACCTGCCCAGCGCTGCTCGCCTCCCCGTCAACCAACCCGATAGGGCCCTTGTCCAGGCGACCTTGCGGCCAGTGTCGACACCTGAGGGGGCACGGTCTCTGACGGCTATCCGGGGCGGGCGGGAGATCGTCGGTCAGGACTCGGCCTGCTCGGTGATCAGGCGACGCGGCGGTACGTGCCGCAGATCCGACGGCCGTGGAACGCCTCGTGCACGCCACGCCCCTCGGCCTGATCCCGCCCCTCGGCCTGATCGTGCTCGACACCGAAATGCGCTGCGGCCCCGAGACGTGGCGCATACAGGGGGCCTGCATCGGCTCAGCGGGAGGCAGTGGTTTCCCGCCCGGCCCGGTTCGTCGTCGTCAAGCCGACGAGAGGTGGGCGAGCTCGCCGGATCCGGCGCCAGAGCGGCCCATGCGGACCGGCAGGCGCGAAGTGCCGCGGCGACGGTCGTGACGTGGGGCACCGACATCTTCGTGTCCGCACCTCGCTGTCCCGGCAGATCACCGTCGGACGGCAGAGCTGCTCGGGCAGGATGAACTCTGCCGTGCGACGGCTTCGCAGCACGCACCGAGCAGGGGTCAGGACTCGGTGATCTCGATGTGCCGCGGCTTGGTGGCCTGCGACTTGGGCACGGTGACGGTCAACACACCTTCGTGCAGGGTCGCGCTCACCTCCTCCGACCTGACATCTGCGGGCAGGAGGGCCTGGTACTCGAAACGGCCGGTGCGGCGGGTGCTGCGGCGCAGGACGCCTTCGCGCTCCCGCTCCTTGCACTCCCCGGTGATGCGCAGTTCCCGCTCGCTCATCTCGATGTCGATGTCGTCCCGCTTGATCCCGGGCAGGTCGGCCTCGATCACATAGGCGTCGTCGGTCTCCCGCATGTCGGCCGCAGGGGACCAGGCCGGCTCGCCTGGGGCGGATGTGCTTTCCAGCAGCTGGTTCATCCGCTGGAACAGCTCGTCGAACTCGGCAGCGATGGGTTCACCCCATCCGAAGCCTGGAAGCCGCCGCTCCAGCAAGCTGCCGGGCCGGTGTCGTACGGGCAGCGTCATCGCGGTTCACCTCCGCGAGGTGGGGCTATGTGGGTCACTTTCCATGGTGCGCGTCTCCGCCCGGCCGGGCGAATCAACCGCCGTTGACTGCCGGTTCGGACCGTCCTCATCGACCGCAACACCGAGACGCCCCGTGAACGCCGGCTCGCTACGCGCCAGGACACGCTGCACGTGCTCCCGCGATTCCGTGTACGGCGAGGTGGAGTCGCAACACACCGTGAGCGGCCGGTCCTGCATGGTCACCGGGCGGGCAGGAACGAACGCCTCTTCGCGCATCGCTGAGGCCGACGGCATCGACCCGGACGGCGCTGGCGGACGGCACCCGTCAGCGGAATGCTCATCCGCCTGTCGGTGTTCCATTAGTTGAATGTTGGCTCTTGGCCGTCGTGACGCGGCGGTGTGCGGCGCGTTCGCCGACCCGCCGGGACACATACGGGACTGAGAACGATGCGCACGTATGTCACTCCGCACGTGGCGGACGCAGCCGTCGCGGCCATCGACGCGCAGGGCGTCGTGACCGCGTGGAGCCGTGGTGCCCGGCTGCTGCTCGGATACACGCCGGGCGAGATCGTCGGGCGCCCGGCGGCCGGTCTCCTGGGCTCCGGTCTTCCCGACGCGGCCCGGCGGAGGGCTGCACAGAGGCAGGCGTGGACGGGGCGGGTCGCGCTGCGCGACCGAGGGGGCCGCCAGGTGGAAGCCGACCTGCGGGCCTGTCCGCTCATGGACGCCGAGCAGCACGTGCAGTGGTTCCTCCAGGCCGACGTTCCGCAGGAGGCCGACGGCGCCGACCTGGTGCTGCAACGCAGTCTGCTCTCGCACCACCGCCCGACGCGGCTGGCCGTGGAGACCGGAACCCGCTATCTGCCGGCCGACGCGCAGGCCGGTGTGGGCGGCGACTGGTTCGACGTCATCCCTCTCTCGGGCGCCCGCGTGGCCCTGGTCGTCGGCGACGTCGTCGGCCACGGCATCCACGCCTCCGCCGCGATGGGCCGACTGCGCACGGCGGTACGTACCCTCGCCGACGTCGATCTCACCCCTGACGAACTGCTGACCCAGCTCGACGACCTCATCCTCGAAGAGATCGAAGAGGGCATCGAATCGGTCGGCGAAGTGGGCGCGACCTGCCTCTACGCCGTCTACGACCCCATCTCCGGCCACTGCACCATGGCCAGCGCGGGCCACCTCGCGCCGGCCCTCGTCACCCCCCACGGCGCGGTGCGCTTCCTCAACGTGGTCCCCGGACCGCCGCTCGGCGTGGGCGGGCTGCCGTTCGAAGCCACCGACAGCCGGCTGCCCGAAGACAGCCTGATCGTTCTGTACACCGACGGACTGGTCCGAACCCGCCACCGCGACATCGGCTCCGGACAGCGGACCCTGCTCGACACCCTGAGCCGAGCCGCTCCCTCGCCCGAGGCGGCATGCGACCGTATCGTCGAAACACTCCTGCCCGGCACCCCGGACGACGACGCCGCCCTGCTCGTCGCACGCACCCACATCATGGGCGCCTCCCATGTGGCCTCCTGGAACCTCCCCGCCGATCCATCCGTCGTCGCCACCGCACGCCGACGGGCCGCACGCCAGCTCTCGGTCTGGGGACTCCGGGACGCCGCCGACAGCACCGAACTGATCGTCAGCGAACTGGTCACCAACGCCATCCGCCACGCCCAGCCCCCGATCCAGCTGCGGCTCATCCACGACACCGCCCTGATCTGCGAGGTCTCCGACGCCAGCAGTACGACCCCGCACCTGCGCCGGGCCCGTGCTCTGGACGAGGGCGGTCGCGGCCTGTTCCTGGTGGGTCAGGTCGCCGAGCGCTGGGGCACCCGGCACACGCCCACCGGGAAGACCGTCTGGGCCGAGCAGCCCCCGCCGCTGCGCCACCCGGTCCAGCCATACCGAGCGCCCGCACCGCAAGCGCTCTCCGCGGACAGGCGCACCAAGGCTGCAAGGCGGACCACCCGCACCCGTGGGGCAAGGGGCCCGGGACGAGGTTCCGAGGCCGACGTCCCCTGTGGCGGGACGACAGCCACGGCCCCAGATCCCACGGGGTGAGGAGGCGCTCAACCATGGCGGAGATGCTCGTCACAGAAGATCAAGTGGTCGTACATCTGGCGTGGTGGGAAAAGGCGGCCGCCCGTCGTGGCGACGTTCGTGTGCCGCTGGCGGCCGTGTGCCGGGTGACCGTCGAGCCTGACTGGTGGCGAGCCCTGCGCGGGGTGCACGAGCGCGGCATCTGCATGGCCGGCACCCTGTCCATCGGTGCGCGCTGTCATCAGGCCGGGAAGGACTTCGCAGCAGTGGGACGGGACAGACCCGCGGTATGCGTCGAACTCCGGCCTCCCGCCCCCTTCCGCCTTCTCGCGGTGTCCGCACGGGACGACGAGGAAGCCGCGGCAACGGCCAGGGCCATCGCCCGGGCCGCGCCGAACATCGACACATCAACGCCGTGCCGGCAGCCCCTCCCCGTATCCGGTGAATCGGAATGGGCGGTGGCGGCGGAACGCGGGATGGGTCAGATCACGCTGGGCACGAACAGCGGCCGGTAGTGCTGCGCGCGCCCGGCGGGACGTCCTTCCTCGCATGACCACCTCCGTCCGGGTCGACCATCGACCCGGCATTTCCCCTTCCTGAGCGCGGCTCATTCTCCACAAAAGGTATATACATAAAGCCCCTTATGGAGAGGAGGCGACAGCACCCCGAGATTGCAGAGATGCGGGAGCGACTCGAACGCACGGCTTCCTCGGGCAGGGCGATCGACCTTGAGGGTCTGAGCCTCCTGGCTGGCGTATATGCCGCGATTTCGCCCTGGGTCGTCCACGAACGGATGTTCCGCCTGGCATGGACCATTGCACCCTTCGGCGTCTGGCTTCTCGTCTCCCCCTGGGTGGTCACCGCCACCCATGGCGCACGGGCAGGCATCGCCTGGAACAACTGCCGGGTCGGCGCTGTCACCCTTCTGCTGGGCTGAACCCATGAGCGTGTCGCATCCGCTCACCGGTACGACACGCTCTTGCCAGACTGCCCCGGACCGGATTGTGAGTGGGTCATCCCGGTCTTGTTGGACCTCCGTGTGCTGGAGCGGTCGGGTCTACTGCCTGTCCTCGATGGACCGGCACGTCATCGCCAACAGGGCGCCGAGCCGGGCGCCACCACCTCCGTCTTCCCCTCTGACGCGGCGGTGCGCGACTTCCTGCGCGCCGAGGACCGCGAGGCCGGTTTCCGCGAACCGGACGCACCGGTACGACGCTGCCGGGCGAGGTGGGACGGGCGATGAGCGGTTCGAGCATGGCGAGGTCGATCTCGCCGGGGGCGAGCCCATCAGGCAGGCCGTCATCGGCTTCTCCGCCAACCTCAGCCTGTGCGACTTCGCCGTGGCCGCCGTCATCGTCGTCGGCCGCCGGACCGACCGGCCGTGAGCTTCGACGTCAACCCACTTCCCGCGAGTTCCTCGCCGACCTCGCCAGGACGGGTGCCACCTTCGACCTGATCGCCGCCAGAGCGCATATCCACCAGGCAGGCTGGCTCGGCCGCTCCGGCACCGACGATGGCGCGGTCTGGCTCTCCTCCCCGGAGACGGCCGCCGTCTCCGCCCTCACCGGCACGATCACCGACCCCCGCGCATCGGCAGCCGGGAAGGCGCGCCGTACCCGGATCTGCGGCTGCCCGAGCTCGCCTCCGTCAACCGCGCCGTGCCGGAGCCCCCGCTGCCGTCTGGGGAGGCGGCCCGGAGCGAGCTGGAACGCGGCCCCGACATCTCCGGGCTCCCCGACTTCGACCCGCTGCCCGACGAGCTGACCGGTCCGGCCCTCCTCCAGTGCGGCGGCCCCCTGCGCGCCGCCGACCTGGCCGCCGACGACAGGCCCGGCGACTACGACCGCATCGACACCGGCGACGGGCTACGGCAGACCGGCCTGCACAACACCACCAAGGGCGAGACCTACCAGGTCCGCCACCGCCTCTCCGACGGCCGCCCGCGCACCGTACTCGCCGGAGGCACCTTCGCCTCCGGCGAGTACCCGCCTACTCCTCTGGGGCTCCTTCGTCCACCCGGTGGGTCGTGGACCAGGTGGCGCCACACCGGCAGTGCGAGAACTCGATCGATTCGCCGCCATCGCTCACACTCAGGCCGTCCCACACGCGGACGTGAACGTGTTCACCCATTGCAACTCCTTTGATTAGCGGAATGCTATTCAGCGAATTACCTAACGGACAGGAGCGCCCACATGTTGAGATTTGGATTACCTGCGTGTCTGCGTGAAATATCGGCGCCGAAAAAGGGGCAGGGCGCCCGGCCGAGGCGGGGGGGGCACAGCTGGTGGAGGTCCTGCCGCACGCGGCGCAGTGACCCGGCTTAGGCTCTTCGTTGAGGGCCAGGGGCTTCTTCGGGCCGAGCGCGGGGGTCGCCATAAGTCGCCGGACGCCGGCCGGGATCTGCGCGCATATCCCGTCAACCGCCGACACACTGCCGGAGCGGACGCACTCCTCGACCTTCTCCGCGATCGACTCGCCGACCCCAGGAATCTCCTACCACTCCTTGATGTCCAGCGTGGACACATCGGCGTGGTAACCGCTCGCGCGGGCGGCCGTCTCGTAGACGCGTGCAGGCGCCGGGGCGGGCAGCGCGCACTGCCGTGCGCTGACGCCGATGCAGTGGATTTATGGTGGTCATGAGGAACTTTCCCCGGGTTCTGCCCGGTCATCGAGCCGAGCGGAGGTGTACGCCGCTTCACCTGGTGCCCTGCTTGCCCGTCCGCGGGGGTGTCATGCGAATCGAACTGATCCAACCCGCCGCCAACGTGCTCTTCGACATGCCGGACGAGACGCACGAGGAGATCATCGCGCTCATCGACGCGGTCGCCGAGGGCGCGGAGACCCGGGCGCCGGACCTGGCAGCGGCGTTCGGCGAGTGGTGCTGGCTCGTCTACACCGTGCACGGCGACGTGGTCGAGGTACTGGACGTCGGCTGCGCACGGTGAGTCCTTGCCCGGCCGCGTGGGTGTCACCCCGTATCGGGCCGGGACTCGTAGTGCAGGCTGTGGAAACGACCGTCCTCCTCGCACCCTGCGGGATCGCCTCCGAGTGCCCGTACCGCCTCGATCGCATACCGCTGTTCCCGCTCGTCGGTGAAGAGACGCTGCGGATAGGTGCGGGTGACGTCGACGGTAGTACTCAGACCGTGTGCGGCCAGTGCCCGGACGATCGGGTGGTACGACACCGTCCGCAGGACGAACGCGCTGACCCACACCGGCCTTCGGACGCCGCCCAGCAGTGCCGTGAACGTCCGGGCGGTGACATAACTGCCGCCGCCGGTCAGCGTGATGAGGCCGACCTCGGCGAGCGCGCCGCTCAGGCCGGCCCCCGGCGGGCCCTGCTCCAGGTCGTCGGTGAAGCCGGCGTCCAGCAAGCCCACCTCACACGCGTACCGCACGGCGGGTGCCGCAACGTCCAGGCCGAACACGGGTACGGCGTCCGGTCGACGCCGCTCGGCATAGAACTCCTTGTCCTGCGCCGCGAGTTCCGCCGTGGGCATCGTCCGGCGCCCCGGAGCGGTGTACCGCTCGTACATCTCCGCCAGCGTGACGTCGTGGTTCACCAGTGCGGCGTTGATCCCGTACGAGCAGCACACGTCCAGCATCGCCGGCCTGCCCCGGTGGCCATCGGCGAGCGCGGCCCGGTCGGCCGCCACCTGCCGGAAGACGGGCTGGGCGTGATGCGGGATCTCGTACTCAAGCGGGGCCAGCCGCCGGAAGTACGCGCGGGGGTCCGGACGGTCGTAGATGTCGTCGAACCGTGACTTGCCGCCCGCCACGCCCTCGGCACCACCAGGGCAGGACTCGGTCATTCCGCACCTCTCCTCCCGGAACGGGGATATACATCCATCATGTTCCGCCTTCCGTGCCGGATTCTCGGGAGCACGTGACATCGCCGCGCAGGCGCCATCGGTGCCGCGGACCTACGGTGGTCACATGGGCGCCGGCAAGCCGGGCCGACGTAGCGGAGGAGGCCGGGGTGGCGGAAAACTTCGTCTGGGTGACCACGCGTCGCATTCGGCCGGGCACCCTCGATGACTTCGAGAGGGCGTGGCGGCCGGCCACCCGTCCACGGGGTATGCGCCGTGCTTTCGCGTACTGGTCCGAGGACGGACAGGAGATCACCGGCGTGTCCTTCTGGGAGTCCCAGGAGACGTGCGACGCCTGGCGGACGTCCGAACCGGAGACGCAGCGGCGTGCCGCCATGGCCCCGTACGTCGTGGAGGAGCGGGAAGGCTTCTACCGTGGCCGTGAGCTCGCGATTCCCAGCGGTAGCCCCGGGTGAGCGGCGCCCTCGCACGCCGCCGCCCAGTCGGGTCAGCGGGACGGACGCCCACGCCTCTCATACCCGGTCACGGACAGTGTTCGACGGGCGCGGGCCGGCATGAGTGCCTCGGCGACGGGGAACCCGGTGGGCATGGAAGGCGCGCCTGTGACTGTCCAGCCGCCGGGCCCCGACGGCGGCCGGCAGGTCACGATCCATGGCGAGTTCGTCGGTACCGCGTACCACCTGCTCGATGTGGTGGAGTTTCTGCGCCGGGAGGGCCTCCCGGAGACCGACACGACGGTCGACGACTCGGACCTGATCGAGTGGCGCGGCGGTGGGCCACAGGCCTGGACGTCGGGCGAGTGAGCCGGGTGTCGGTCTCCAGCAGGTTGGCGAGGTCGTAGGCGTGTTCCTCTGCCTGTCCCGGGATGGACTCCATCATGCGCCGGGTGGTGGGGTTGTGGTCTCCATCCACCGGATCCACCAGGTGAGCTCCAGATATGAGCTCCTGATAACCGGCGATCACGATCCGCTCGGCGAGGAGGTTGCAGTTGGGTGACTCGCAGCGCGCGCTGGCATGGCGGATGCAGCGCAGCCGGCACACCACCTCGGTGGCGACGACATCGTTGGGGATGCCGATCACCTTCTCCTGTCCGGACCGTAGGCGTCGCTGGCAGCAGCACGGTGGTCGGCGCGAGTACCGGTCATCTGCCCTGCCGCTGGTTCAGGGCACGGCGGTAGGGCCGGACGAGATCGGAGCCTGACCGGCCGACCGCGCCCTCGCCGCCTTCGCCCCGGCCGGCTCACCCGGCTCACCCGGCTCACCCGGCTCACCCGCCGAGCGTGCGACTCTGCCTTGGTGTCCTCGTGCGCGTACGCCAGGGCAGCGACCCTGCTCCACCACACGGCCTGCCCGAAGCCCTCGCGGGCGGACCCGGATCCACCATGGTCGAGCCGGAGTTCACCGCCACGTACTCAAGACGCATGAGCGTCACGATCGAGATCTACGTCGACGAGCACAAATCCCCAGGTCATGCTGATCCGGTTGCCCGGTGCTGCCGTCGGGTCCAGCCGAACCGGCGCCTCGCGCGGACACGAGGGGCGGTGTCCTGATCGTCGTTCCGGACTCCGGGTAGGGATCGATCATGCAACGGATCACGGTGGCGGTGGGTGGCCGACCGATCGTGGCCTGACGGATCGCGGGCCGGACACCGTCGGTGGTGTGCGTCCACGGTGCCGGAGTCTCCAGCCGGGAGTTCCGGCCGTTCACCGAGATCCTCGGTCATCGTCACGACACGTGGACCGTCGACCTTCCCGGGTTCGGCGCCAGCGCCGGACCCCGGCACCCGCTGGTATTGCGGGCGCTGGCCGACCTGCTCGTGGAGTGGCTGACCGCCGTCGACCTGGACCACGTGGTGCTCCGCGGCGGATCCTTCGGCTGCCAGGTGGCGGTGGATGCCGCCGTGCGGCATCCGGACCGCGTCGTCGGGATGGTGCTCGTGGGACCCACCGTCGACCCTGCTGCCCGGCCCTCAAGCACGGGACCCGCGCCCCGGCGACAGCGAGTACCACCACGTTATGGCGCACTGGCAGTGCGACGGGGCGTTCCGGAGGTAACCAGGATGTGGTGGCCGTCAACTACGACGTCACCTACAACATTGCCAGTCCGCACGCCTGGCCTGCGGGAGCGATGGTCGGATTCGGCCCGGTGAGCAGTGGGTGCGTCCAGCGGGGCTCTCTGCACTACTACGGAGACGGCTCGGAGATGGACGTGCCGGTGGGTGGCTGTGGCTCCTCCTACACGGCACCTCCGGTGGGGACGTCTCGGATCGGCTTCTCGTGCAGGACCGGCGCCGCCGGCATGCAGGCCGTGCGCGGTGGTGGTCCGAACCTTTCAGGGCTCTGGGCGCGGTCGCGTGATGGCTACGCCCAAGTGCGGATCTGCCGCGCCCGTGGGGGAGTTCATGAGGTCCCCCACGGGGGCGTGGGCTGTGGCTGTCAGTAGCCGATGGTGAAGCGGCGCTGCACGAAGCGCGGCAGCTCCGCCTCATCGATCAAGGCGATGGCCGCGTCCTCCACCGAGATGCGGCTGCGGCCGTCGGCGTCCAGGACCGGCTGGTCGCCGCCGATCCGGAAGCGGCCGGTGCGCTCGCCGGGGCCGATCTCCTCCGCGGGGCTGAAGTAGGTCCACAGCCGGTTCGAGGTCCGCAGGACGGCCAGGGCGTGGCGGTGACCGCGTACCGCTGCGGCGTATTCGCGGGGCAACCCAAGCTGGTCGAGGGCGGCGTGCAGCAGTTCGTCGGAGTCTGCGCGCACCACTCCCGGTTCGATTTCGAGGCTGCCGGCGCCGCCGATCACGATGAGCCGGGTCTGTGGGCGGCTCTCCAGAGCCTTCAGCAGAGCCCGCGCCGCCGTCGCATAGACGGTCGGGTCGGCGATCGAGCGCCGGACGGTGTCCGCGAAGTCCTTGGCGGCATTACCCGGCTGAAATCCGCTGATCAGGACGTCGAGGCCGGGCAGGATGCCCGCGATGCTCTTCGGGTCCAGGACGTCGACGCTCGTCCAGGTGATGTTGTCCCGACGCTCCTCGCGCTGCGCCTGAACGGCGTCCCGACTGAACGCCTTGACGTTGTGGCCTCGGTCGAGGGCCTCGGTGACGACCCGGCTGCCGATGGTCCCCGTGGCTCCGATGTGCATGTTCTCCCCTGTGCATGCAGAAGTAGGACGCCACTGTTGGTGACGCCGTGCAGAAACTATACGGCGTGAAGTTAAGTTACAAGGCTCAGTAAGTCGACGCTGTAGAGTGCCGGTTGTGACAGCCACGGGAAGCAGGGGAAGACGCGAGCGGCTCCGGGCCGAGACCACGGCCGAAATCAAGGAGGTGGCACTGGCGTTGATGGCCAAGGGCGGGCCGGACGCCATCACCCTGCGGGCCATCGCCCGCGAGATGGGCATGACCGCCAACGCCATCTACGGGTACTTCCCGACCAGGGACGACCTGGTCACCACGCTGATCAACGACGTGTACACCGCCTTGGCCGACGCTGTGGACACGGCCTGGGAAACCACGCCCTCCGCCGATCCAGCCATCCGGATCGAGGCGTGGGCCAACGCCTTCCGGACCTGGGCCCTGGTCAACCCCCAGGGGTTCCGCCTCATCTACGGTGACCCCGTGCCCGGCTACCAGGCCCCCGAGGGAGGCCCCGCCCCGGATGCCGCTCGCCGGGTCTGCACCGGGCTCACCGCCCTCGCGGCAGCCGCCTGGCCCCACGCCCGGCACCTCTACCAGGACAGCGCCTTCGACTGGTCCGACTTCGACCCTGGGCTCCTCGAAAAGGTGCGTCCGGCCTTCCCGGACTTGCCGCCCGCAGCCGTCGCCCTCGCCCTGCGCATCTGGGGGCACCTGCATGGACTGGTGTCACTGGAGGTCTACGGCCACATGCACACCCAGACCACCAGCCCGGAGAAGCTCTTCCGGGAGGAACTCGCCCAGCTCATACAGACGCTGCGCATCCCACGTCGACGCTGAGCGTCCCAAACGCCGACAGGCTCGGTGAACTCCGGAATTGGGCATGCCCCACGTGCGAGGGCGGAGACGTTCGAGGAGCTGTCCGCGCTGGTCCACGACGCGGCCGGCCTCGACGTGGACGAGCACGGTGCTGTAAGTGCGGCCCTTGCAGAAGGCGAACTCGTCCACTCACAGCACCCGCGGGGCGCGGTCCGGTACCGTCGCCGCCTTCAGCAGCCTGAGCAGCCGGGTCCGGCCCGCGGTCATCCGCAGACGTCGGCACAGCCAGGTGGCCGGGCGTCCGCCGAGCTCGATCGTGATCCGACCGCAGTCAGCCCGTCAGCCCGGTGCTGGAGCGGCGGCGTCGCTCGGACAGGCCCGGCACCTGCTCGACGAACGTCTTGCGGGACCAGCTCTTCCGGTCGCAGAAGTGCCGGCGCACCCGCGGCCGGACGATGACCTGGCGAAAGTCCAAAGGCCGCTCGTTCAGGGTGTGTTGGTACGTGCTGTGCACGCGCCTCGCCTGCTCGCCGCAGTCGAGGCACCGGCCCGGACGAGCCGGCCACACCGCATCCACCACCAGGACGCTGGAGGAGCCGTTCACCCGCCCCACCCGCACATCGATCCCGGGAAACAGCACATTCTGCGGGCAGATCCAATTTCAGGAATCCTCATCAGCCCGTATGTCCGGTCGCGGTGTGGATGGCCCTGTACCGGCCGATGGACGACACCGATCACCGACTGGACGGGTGGACGACCACAGCGAGAAGTGAGGTCAGAGACTCAGCGTCGTTCACCAGAACTGGCCGTACCGGATCAGCGGATGGTGGGAGGATCCCGCCGAGCAATGATCGTGCCGTCCGGCCGTTCCCGGGCTGCTCGGCCTCCGTTCGAAGGAACGGGAGACGCTACAGCTACCCGGAAGGGCCGGGCCTGCGTCCCCGCGTGAAGGACATCATGACCATCGGCACAGCGAAAGTGATCACCATGGCGGCAGCCGCAGCCGCCATGCTGCTCCTCTCCGCGTGCCGCACGGGAAAAGGAGACACGTCGTTGCCATCGTCCGCCTATCACGGCAAGGACCCCACCATGGGGAAGCCGTCGACCACCGCGTCCGCGCCGCCGTTCGCCCCGACACCGGCTCGTGCCGTGCTGCCGCCGGAGCCGACCGGCGAGGTACGAGAGAGATACATAAGCGCCATGTTGGGAGCACGTCCCGCGTTCCTGGGAACCACTCCGGAGCAGGTGATCCAGTGGGGACGTGAGCACTGCGCGAGTCTGGGCGGCCGAGACGAGATCGCGGCAGCCAAGCGGCGTTTCGCCTCCCCGCACAACCCCGTGACAACGGACCAGGCACGGATGATCAACGCGGCGGTGAGGGCGTACATCTGTCCGCAGGACAAGTACCGCTGGCACCAGAGCTGACGGGAACGATCTGAGCACCTGTCGAAGCCCCCGTCAGCCTCTAGGCGAATTCCAGGAGTCGTGGCAGCACGGGTGATCAACTGGCTGCGGCCAGGGGCTTGGCGGCGACGCCGTCCAGCCGCTCGCGGCTGTGGACGGTCAGCTCGGTGCCGTTGGGGAAGTACTGCCGCAGCAGCCGGTTGGCGTTCTCGTTCGGTCCCCGCTGCCGGGGGCTGGCTGGGTTGCAGAAGTAGACCGGGATGTGGCCTGCGGGCAGGTGGGCGAGCATCACGTGGCGGGTGACCCGCTCGACGAGGGTGGCGTTCGCGGACTTGCCGTCCTTGCCGATGATGAGGTCGCCTGTCCAGTGCCCGAGGACCGCTCGATCGGAGGCCTCTGCGGGCCGGTCGCTGATCATCACCATGCCCTTGATGGCGCTGGGCCGGCGCTTGTCGGACTGCCGGCGCGGCCGGCGCATGGCCCGGCCGGTTCGAAGTACCTTGGTCAGTTCGCGGCGGAGCTCTCCACGGCCCTCGACGTAGAGGGCCTTGTAGGTCGTCTCGTGGACCACGCGCATCTCCGACCGGTCGAAAACCGTCTACGCAGAGCGTGAAGGCTTTGCTCGGGGGCCCAGTGCCACTCCCGACGATTACCAGAACTCAAGCCACGGTCGGCGGGGGCCTCGTCGTATATGGATCCGGTCAACTGACGGAATATTTGTAGTTTACGCCAATACGACGCGACGGCCGACCCCGTAGAGACTGCCGAACAGGCGGACAACCACACGCACACGCAGGGGGAATGACGCATGGCCAACGCACGTGAGCAGTACGACCGGATCGGCGAATCCTTCGAGGGCTTCAAGGCGCTGCCGATCATCCAGTACGGGGAAGTTCCTGGCGTCCTCGCCGAAGTCGGCGACGTCACCGGCAAGAGTGTCATCGATTTCGGTGGGGGAACTGGATTCTACGCCCGCGAGTTCAAGCGGCGCGGTGCGGCCGATGTCTTCTGTATCGACATCTCCGGCGAGATGATCGCGGTCGGCGAGAAGATCGAGCAGGCTCAGCCGCTGGGTGTGCGATATGCCGTCGGCGACGTCGCCGAGCTGGCCGAGCCCGAGGAGCCGTTCGACATCGCGGTAGCGGTACAGCTTTTCAACTACGCCGACGACATGACGGCTGTCGAAAAAATGTGTCGCACGATCCATGCCAGCGTGAAGCCGGGGGCACCGTTCGTGCTGTTCGCGCAGAACCCCGAATACCGTTTCGACGGTCCGCCGCTGGACAAGTACGGATTTCGCTGCGAAGCCAGGGAAGGAGATTCGGAGCACGGTATCCCGACAAGGATTACCGCCCTGCTGCCGGGTCAAGAGGTCTCCTTCGATGCGACTCCTCCGAAGCGCGAGACATACGAGCGGTGCCTGACAGAGGCGGGATTCACTGAGGTCACATGGATTTCGCTGCCCATCTCACCGGCCGGGATCGAGAAGTTCGGAAGTGACTTCTGGCAGGACTTCTATGCCAACCCGCCGCTCACCCTGCTGCGGTGCCGCGCCTGATCCACACCTCGGAGCCCTCGCCGGCCTTCCGGTCAGTGGGGCCCCCATCCAGCCGCCGTCTTCGGCCGCATTGCCCAGGGAATCGCGACCGGCGTCACACTGAACCGCCTGGCCGGAGCGGCGGAAAAGTCATCGAAGTAGCGGCTGGGCAGCCGTCCGCAAGGCTGCCGCCGCGGGTTCCCCGAACTTCACCACGCCGCTTCCTAATGCTGTTGTCAAGCGGCTGCGGTCACCGGCGGTGTGACTTGGTAGCACCGCCGGTCACGGATCAGGGCCCAGATGACGTTGACGCGTCGGCGGGCGAGGGCGAGCACGGCCTGGACATGCTTCTTGCCCTCGGCGCGTTTGCGGTCGTAGAACTTCCGCGAGTTGGGGTCGTAGCGGACGCTGACCAGCGCGGAGGTGTAGAAGACGCGTTGGAGCCTTCGGTGGTAGGTGATCGGCCGGTGGAGGTTGCCGCTGACCTTGCCCGAGTCGCGAGGGGCGGGGGCGACGCCGGCGAAGGCTGCCAGAGCGTCCGGAGAGTCGAACTCGTCCAGGTCGCCGCCGACGGCTGCGAGGAACTCGGCACCGAGGGTCGCGCCGATGCCGGGGACGCTCAGGATGATGTCGGCGAGTTCGTGCTCGCGAAACCGGCCCTCGATGAGCTTGTCCATCTCGGCGATCTGCTCGTTGAGGGCCATCACCTCCTCGGCCAGGGTGTGGACCAGCTTCGCGATGATCTTCTCCCCCGGGATGGAGGTGTGCTGGCGCTCGGCGGCCTCAACGGCTGCTTCGGCCAGGGTTCTCGCGTTGCGGACTTTGCGGTTGGCCAGCCACTTCGTCAGCCGCATGACGCCGGCCCGGCGGATCGCGGGCGGCGTCTGGTAGCCCGTCAGAAGCCTGAGCGGGCCGGTGTTGGTCACGTCCAGGGCTCGTTCCAAAGCCGGGAACATGCTCAGCAGGGTGCCGCGCAGGCGGTTGACGACGCGGGTGCGGTCCTCGACCAGGTCGGACCGGCGTCCGGTCAGCAGCTTGAGTTCCACGGCGGCCTCGTCGCCAGGGCGGATGGGCCGCAGGTCCCGGCGCATCCTGGCCTGGTCGGCGATGACGTAGGCGTCACGGGCGTCGGTCTTGCCCTCGCCGCGGTAGCCGTCGGAGGCCCGGTTCACCAGTCGGCCGGGCATGTAGAGGACCTCCTGGCCGTGGCTGACCAGCAGGGCCAGCAACAGCGCGGGTTCCCCGCCGGTCATGTCGATGGCCCAGGTGACCTCACGGCCGCCAGCCAGGTCCAGGATGTCACCGATCAGCTTCAGCAGCTCGGGCTCGTCGTTGGCGACCCGCCGCGACAACAGCGTCTTGCCGTCCGCGTCCAGAGCAAGGCCGTGATGGTGGCCCTTGCCGCTGTCGATCCCCGCCCATATCCGGCTCATCATGCTCCTGACGTGCGTATTCGTTCTGCTCGTACCACAGACGACCTCGCCGGCATTGCTCTACACAGCGACTTGTTCGCACTTCCTAATCGGCGGCCGAGTCGTCGTGGGGTGCCGGGCGGCGAAGCGTCGTATGCCACGAGACGGCAGCCGCCTGATAGCCACACCCAGCACCCCTGGGCGACCCAACCCTACGAATGGCTCGATCAACCCGATCAAGAAGGTAGAGCCGCCTGATCCTGAAGCTCCCGCCGCCGACGCCCAGCGGACAGGATCAGACCTTCCTGGACCTGCCTCATGACGGTCGGAGCGCGTACGGCATCCAGCCCAGCGATCTGAGATGTGCCACGAGGCGGCGGCCTCCGTAAATCGGCAGCATCCAGGCGGCATCGGCGTCTACATGAAGGACATCGGCCGCGGCATGGAAGTCCTTGACGGGGTTGAAGACCTTGTTGATCGAGTCGGCGACACCTGCCGCGTACTCGTCAGGGTGGTTGTCCCAAGCCTCGGACATGAACGCGGCGAGCCAGGTGTGTTCGTCCCGAATGACGCAGGATGATCAGCGCCGCCAGGACGCCTCAATCGCTACGGAGTTCGTGGGGGCTGAGGTAACGCTGGGAGACCGAGAACTTGCCCAACTCGACCGGCTGGCCCGCCTGACCACCCGTCCCTCCACTTCGACGACGAAGTCGCGGCGATGCCCCTCGATGACTACGGCGGCACTGCTGTGGCGCGCCGCGGCACACGGCCGCCGACACCTGTACCCCTACCCCGCCCCGCTGTCGCGGTGACCACGCCCGGCCGTGGCGGAGATGTCGACGTCGGCCACGTACGTGGCGAGCCGGAAGCGGAAGTCGTCGTGGTGGGCGCACTTGGGCCTTCGGCAGGTGCGGTGAAGGGGGGTACGTCCCTGTTCGCTTCGAAGCCGAGAGTTCGGGGCGCGTGCCGGGCGTCGCGACGGAGCGAACGTTGCCTGGCGGGGTACTAGCGCGTGGCGAGCCGCTCCAGCAGGGCGGCGCTCCGTGCCAGCAACGCCCGCTCCTCTTCCGTGAGTTCGGCCTCGATGGCCTGCGCGAGCCACCCGGCCCGGCGGCCGCGCTCCGCTTCGAGCGCGGCCCGGCCCGCGTCCGACAGTTCGACCAGGGACTTGCGGCCGTCGGTGGGGTGCGCGCGGCGCGTGATCAGGTTCTGTTCCATGAGAAGCCCCACCGCCCGGGCCATCGACTGGGGGCGTACGCGCTGATCGGCGGCGAGGTCGCTGGTGGTCATGGCGCCGTTGCGGTCGAGTGCACCGAGCACGGCGGCCTGGCCCAGCGGGATGCGGTCCTCGTGTTTGACGCGTCGGGTGAGCTTGCCCATCGCTGTGCGCAGTTCGACGGCGATGGCGGCGGCTTCCGAGGTGGGCATAGGGCACTTTACCCCGTTGGTCAGCGAGGCTGCGCACCTGACCTGCACAGCAATGCTGTACAGCAAAACTGAGCAGCATTGCTGTACAGTTTGCCGTTGTCGGGCTCAGCGCCAGCGTCGTCGCAGCCGGGGCCACGGCACACCACAACGGGAAGGACATCCCATGTCCGCAAAGGCAGTCGGAACCGTGGACGCCGGCATCGAGAGCGTCACCGCCCGCCGGATCATCGACAGCCGGGGCAACCCCACGGTCGAGGTCGACGTCGTTCTGGCGGACGGGTCCCTGGGGCGCGCGGCTGTCCCCTCCGGCGCCTCCACCGGGGCCCGGGAGGCCGTCGAACTACGCGACGGAGACTCCGCGCGTTGGCACGGCAAGGGCGTCGACAACGCGGTGGCCCACGTCAACGGGGAGATCACGGCGTCCGTGCGCGGCCGGGACGCGGCGGACCAAGCGGGCCTCGACGCCGCGCTGGTCGCCCTCGACGGCACCGCCACGAAGTCCCGGCTCGGCGCCAACGCGATCCTCGGCGTCTCCCTCGCCGCCGCCAAGGCCGCCGCCGCGGCCCACCGCCAGCCCCTCTACCGCTACCTCGGCGGCGCCGACGCCCACCTCCTGCCGCTGCCGATGATGAACATCGTCAACGGCGGCGCCCACGCCGACAATCCGCTGGATTTCCAGGAGTTCATGATCGCGCCCGTGGGCGCGGACACCTTCGCCGAAGCGGTACGCATGGGCAGCGAGGTCTTCCACACCCTGCGCCGCGATCTGCTGGCAGCCGGGCACTCCACGGGCGTCGGCGACGAGGGTGGGTTCGCGCCCGCGCTGCGTACCGCCGAGGAGGCGCTCGACTTCGTGATGACCGCCATCGAGCGCACCGGCTACCGCCCCGGCACGGACATCGGCCTGGTCATGGACCCGGCGTCGTCGGAGTTCTTCCGCGACGGGGTGTACGACTACGCGGGCGAGGGGGTCCGCCGCACCCCCTCCGAGCACGCCGACTACCTGACCAAGCTCATCGACGCCTACCCGGTCGTCTCCATCGAGGACCCGATGGCGGAGAACGACCTGGAGGGCTGGCGCGAGCTGACCGCCCGCGTCGGCGACCGCTGCCAGCTCACCGGCGACGACGTGTTCTGCACCAACGAGACGCTGCTGCGCGAGGGTATCCGCACCGGCGTCGGCAACTCGGTCCTGGTCAAGGTCAATCAGATCGGGACCCTGACCGAGGCGCTGGCCGCCGTGGCCACGGCCCACCAGGCGGGCTGGACGGCTGTCATGTCCCACCGCTCGGGCGAGACGGAGGACACCACCATCGCGGATCTGGCGGTGGCCACCGGCTGCGGTCAGATCAAGACCGGCTCGCTCTCCCGCTCCGACCGCACGGCGAAATACAACCAACTGATCCGGATCGAGGAGGAGTTGGGCGAATCGGCACGCTACGCGGGCCGCTCCGCACTACGTCGGGCCTGAACAGCAGGCAGAGATGGAGGCCACGCGGGCTCCCAGATCGATCGGGGGCCGCTCGCGTGCCAGGGAGACAGATCTCTGCAGGGCGGCCTGGGCGTGCGTGGTGTCGGCGACCTCGACCTGGCGGCAGTGTCGGACCTTATGAGCCTTGCGAAGACGGGTCTGCACTGCGGGTCGGCCGTTGTCGGCGCGCGGCCCGTTGTGGGTGCCGTCGGGCTCATCGCAGGTCGGTCGGCAGCGCGGCGTTCCCGCGTTCGAGCAGTACGCCCTGAGCGGCGAGCTGGAGGCGCAGCGTCTGGGTGAGCGCGAGCGCCGCGGCCGCGGAAGCCGAGTACCCCGCCATCCCGGCACCGACGCGAGCGTCGCCAGCGACAGCACGTTGACCATGGCCCCGCGCGACCGTCGCAGGTGCGGCAGGTGAGGCGTGAACGCCTGCGTGACGGCTTCCGGCCCGAAGGAGTTGACCGTCAGGTGCTGTGACAGCACCTGACGGTCCCCGAAATCGTCGAAGATCGCCAGTCCCGCGTTGTTGACGAGCACGTCCAGATCCTCGATCTGCTCCGCGACCGCTTCGATCTGTGCGGCCTGTGCCGCTGGATGTGACCGACCAGGCTGGGCTGCCGCGTCGCGGCGTAGACGCGTCGCGCCTTCCCGCGCAGGACCGCCTCGACCAGTGCGCGTCCGATGCCGCGGTTGGCACCGGTCACCGGTGTAGAGGCGCAGCGCCGCGACCTCCTCCTGGCTGCCCGGATCGGCCTGGACGGCTTCGAGGCCGGTTCCTCGGTCCGGACGTGGCTGCACCGCATCGCCACAAACCGCTGCCTCAACGCCCTGCGCACCATTCGTCGCCGTCCGGTGCCGGCTGAGCCGTCGGCGGCCTCTCGTCCGGGGCCCTCCCGTCTGGGCGAGTCCCTGTGGTTGCAGGCCTACTCCGACTTCCTCTTCGACTGCCTGCCCGACCAGAACCCCGACCCGGCCCTCATCCTGCGCGACGCCCTCGGTCACCGCACCGCGGCAACGGCGGAACTGCTGGGCCTCACCGAGAGCGCAACTGACCCCAGCTGACCGGAAGTACCGGCGGCGCGCCGTGGTCGAGTCTGCAGTCGTACCCCGAGCATGGCCCCGTCCACGGCGGGCCGGCGAGCTAGCCTGCCGTTCCCGGCCGTCACGCTACGGCCTGCCCTGGGCCAGCTGGGTAGCGGTGTTCTCGGTCCAGAGCAGCGTCCAAAAGCGACTGGGCTCTTACGCCTTACGGCCTCTGGCCGAGACTTCACCGGGCCTGCGAGCGCCTCAGCTGGAGGGTCTGAGGTCCGTGCCGACTGGGCAGCTTGTGCCCGCACGCCGGAGGCCGACGATGTGGATGACCGCGCCGACTGCGACGGCCAAGACGGAGACGACCATCAAGGCGATCTCCGACGCGGCGGCAAACACGACATCGGCCCGGGCGGCACGCACCCGCCAGTCGAATTCCGGATCGACCAGCCCCCCGGGATCCCGCACCACCTGTACGCGTTCGCCGACCCGGTCGTCTGCACCGCATGAGATGGCATCGGCGGTCGGTGTGGCGGAACCGTCGTAGCGGAGCGTGCAGTCATAGGTGGTCGATTTCCCGTGGTGGACCTCGATCCGTGTGATCACGGCCGACTCCGACACGCCTCGTGCCTGCAGGACCAGGGCCTGGGACGCCTGCATAGCGCACAACGGTGTGGCGATCATCGGCGCGAACATCAGCGCCAGGGCCACCCGCCGCAGCACGGCGGAAGGAGACAACGACATCACCGCGACCAGCAGCCAGACCACGCCGCCCAGACACAACACGATCGAGGGCACCAGCATCCAGCGCAGCGGCCCCAATACCCCACCGACAAGCGGCAGTAGCGCGGCCACCGGAACCAACAAAGCGGTCAGCACCGGGCGGCGGGGATATTCCGGATCCCCCGCCCGCTTCCTCCCGCCCCGCTTCGTACCCGTCGTCATCTCATCCCCCGTCCGACCGTCACAACCGTGTCAACGATCATTCTCGGACAGGGCCGGAGCGTGTCGTGCGGCGGGACGGTCACCGGTTGCCGACCGCCTCCCGGGGCTGCCTGGGTTCCTGGGAACGATGGCAGCCGCGGCCCTGAGGGGGCGGCATCCCGCCAGTGGACAAGAGCTTCGGTGGGTCGGGCCACAGTGAGCAGTAGCTTGCGGGACGGCCGACCTGCCTGCCGGTCATCTGGGTTCGCGCCGCCAGAACGTCGGCCGCCACCAGTAGAGGTCCGGCTGGTAGTCGGGCCAGGGTACGGGGTCGTGGGGGTCCTCGAACGAGTCCTGCTGCGGGTCGATCGGTCGCCAGAGGGGGTCGAGTGGTTCGTCGGGGAGTGGGCGGCGGGTGAAACGCAGGCCGCGCTGGTCGCAGGCCCCGAAGCGCTGCACGTTGCGCTGCGCTTCGATCAGTGAGACGCGGTTGGCACCGGTCGTGGTCGGCCAGCGCAGTTGTGAGAGGTCGTCCTCCCAGAAGCACACCGGGCAGATGTCGCTCGAGCCGCGCGGTTCGTCGTGGACGAGGTCGCCGCAGCAGGGGCAGGGGTGGCGGTCGGCCACGGTGGCGGTGTGGGCGGCGTTCCAGGACTGGCGTCCGTGCAGCCAAGCGGGCAGGGTCTCTGTGCTGTTGCGCCAGGGGGCGGGGATGCCTTCGGTGCCGACGCGGGAGGCGACGATGCCGCCGACGATCGCGCAGGTGGTGTCGACGTCTCCGCCGGCCGTTGCAGTGGTCCACAGGGCAGTCGCGTAATCGGTCAGACTGCGGGCGGCGCACCAGAGGGTGAAGGGGACCGTATCGACGGCGCTGACCTGGCGGCCGTTGCCGAGATGATGGGCGGCGAGTTCGACGTGTGGCTGGTCCAGGAGCGTACGGGCCTCGACGATGCCGTCGCGTACCCGGCTGGGCGGGACAAGGTCCAAAACGGTGGCGAGCAGGTCCGGGCCGGTCACGGGTTCGCTGCGGCGGTCCGCGGCGTGGCTGGCGGCGACGGCGACCGCGACGGCCCCGGCGATGGCCTCGGGGTGGGTGTGGGTCACCTCGGCGGACATGGCAGCCTGCCGGGCTGCGTGTTCCGGGTCGCCTGGGTAGCGGGCGCCGAGAGGGGCGACGCGCATCGCGGCCCCGTTGCCCCAGGAGCCCTGACCGTCGAACAGTCCGGCCGCGAGTTCACGCCAGTCGCCGCCCTGGCGGACCAGGCGCAGCAGGCGGTTCATCGCAGGACCGTAGCCGCGGTCGAAGTCGTGCCGTTCGGCGAAGGAGCGGGCGAGTTCATCCTGGTCCACCGCGCCTCGTCGCATGAGGAGTTGGTGGACGGAGCAGGCCATCTCCGTGTCGTCGGTCCATGGCCAGGGCGCTTCGGGCAGTTGCTGGGCACGCAGAGCGGGGAGGTTGTCGGGGACGAAGAACTGGGCTCCGAAGGCGTCGCCGACGGCCAGGCCGTTCAAGGCGTCGCGGGCGGTGGCGATGGGATCGACCGGAAGACTGTTGAAGGAGTACGAGTGGGAGGCCATTGCCGGACATCGTGCCAATTCCAGCCCATGCCGGCCACTGGTTTCATCGCGTGGAGGAATGCACTGGCGGGCCCGCCCATCGCGGCGGCGACGGTGGAAGCTGCGGAGGGACCGCGTCGAGGCACGCACATCGCCGCCGCCCTGCTGACCGACACCCAGCTGATCAGGTCGTGCCTGGTGGCTGCCGGTCCAGGAGGTGGTGCATCACGTGCTCCGGGACGGGCGGGTCAGCGACTGCGGCCGTGGCGGTGGCGGTGGCGGTGGCGTGGTGCAGTGAGGCGGGGGTCGCGTAGGGCCCGCCAGCGCGCACCGCGGTCGGGGTCACGGCTGAACCTCTCGACCAGGTCCGCCGTGGCAGCGGGGTCTTCGAGGGCGAGTCGGCGCATAGAGGGGTCGGCGTCGTCGGTGTACTGCAGGGTGTTCTGGCAAGGCAAGTGGGGGCGTTCCGGGAAGCAGGCGGCCGAATAGCCGTCCCACGTCCGGCACATGTCGAGCAGAACCTCGGCAGGTGTCTGTGCGCAGTCCTCGGTAAGGGACAGGCGCACGACCCAGCCCTCGTCGCGTGCCAGGCGTTCTACGACGCCGGGTGGGAGGTTCTGCGCGCAGGCGGCGCTGCGGTGGACGAAGAGGTGGGAGGAGGGTCGGTGGCCGGGCAGCCTTGGAGGGGTTGTGTCGAGTCCTTGCGCAGGAGCTCTTCAACAGTGCATGTCTGGTCAAGGTCCAGGACGAGACAGATGCTGAACCCTCGGCCATCACGCTGGACCCGTGCTTCGAGGTCGCACCATCTGGTCGAATCGCCGGTGTTCGCCGACACCGTGAAGGACTCCCCCTCGGTCGCCGAGTCCGAGGCTGTCAAGCTCTGCGGCGAGCCGTCCTGCACCCAGAACCGCCACCTGCCGACCGTGATGTTCGTAGAACAACTGTAGTCAGGCACGGCGTGGTTGATGCCACTCACTGTCAGGCTGTGGTCGGCCGACACGTGCATTCTGGCGCCGGCCGCACTACTCCAATCCCCGACCAGCTCGGCCTGCTGGATCACGGCTGCTTCGCCGCCGGCGCCGGCGCACGAAGTGCACGCGAGAATCAGGCACCCGAGAACTGCAGCCACCAGGCCGAAGGGCCTGTTGAGTCGATGGGCCGGGTGGCGCATCCTGCCACCTGGCCGTGGTGCCGACTGCCCGCCATGGTCAGCTTCGGCCAGGACCTCGTGCGTTGAATCCATACCCCCATCCATCCGCTTGAGAGTGTCAGCCGCGTGCACACAGCAAGCTGCAGACCGTCGCGACCTTCCAGCGCAAACTCGGAGCGAGCCTGCCACATGTTTTGAACGCGTTCAATTCAAGGGGTCGGCATCCCCAGCCAAGGGACGGAACGGAACCGGGGACAATTCCCCGGTTCATGCTAGGGTCACTCCCAACATCTAATCGGGGAGTAGTCCCCACTTCAGTCCCGGGAGCCGCCGATGCGCACACAGCACGCCACCGTCCGACTCGCCGACCTCACCGACGACTTCACCGCTGACCCGTACTCCGCCTTCACCGCGTTGCGCTCCCGCGGGCCTGTCCACCACGTGCGCTTCCCCACCGGGGACGAGGCGTGGCTGGTGGTCGGGCACGAGGAAGTGCGCGCGGCGTTCGTCGACCCCAGGCTGCGCACTGACGTACGGCACTCTGCCGACTTCGAGGACGACGGGCTGTACTCCGTGGGCCGCAACATGCTCCAGGCCGATCCGCCCGATCACACCCGCCTACGGACGCTGGTGGCCCGCGAGTTCACCGCCCGCCGCGTCCAGGCACTGCGACCCCGCGTCCAGGAGGCGGCCGGTGCGCTCCTGGACGCCGTGGTCGCCGACGGTCGTGCCGACCTTGTGGCTGCATTCGCCTATCCACTGCCCCTCACCATCATCTGCGAGCTGCTCGGCGTGCCAGACCTGGACCGGGCTGCCTTCCGGGCGTGGTCCACGAAGGTCGTCGCCCTCGACGATGCGGAGCAGTCCACCCGCGCCGCGCAGGAGATGGCCGCGTATCTCGCCGGGCTGGCGGAAGAGAAACGGCGGCTGCGGGACGCGGCGGAGAGCGACCTGCTGCACGCCCTCGTCCGCACCCACGACGGGGACGGCGCCGACCGGCTCACCCCGGAGGAACTGCTCGGCATGGCCTTCCTCCTGCTCGTCGCAGGGCACGAGACCACCGTCAACCTCATCGCCAACGCCGTCCACCTGCTCCTCGGCCATCCCGGGCAGCTTGCCGCCCTCCGCGCCGACCCCGAGTTGCTGCAGGGCGCCGTGGAGGAGACGCTCCGCTTCGAGTCGCCGGTGCCGGCGGGCACCTACCGCTACACCGCCGAACCGATCACCCTCGGCGGCGCCCGGATACCGGCGGGCGCCCGTGTCGTCCTCTCCATCGCCGCCGCGAACCGCGACCCCGCGCGCTTCCCCGCCCCCGAACGGTTCGACATCCACCGCGATCCGGCCGCGACCCGCGCCCACCTCGCCTTCGGGTACGGCCTGCACCACTGCCTGGGCGCCCCGCTGGCCCGCCTGGAGGCATCCCTGGCCCTACGCATCCTGCTGGACCGCTGCCCCCGCCTGGCCTTCGACGGTGACGGCACACCGCAGTGGCGCAACAGCCTCATGCGGAGCCTGCGCGAACTGCCGGTGCGCTGGTAGACACGGCTCCTTCGTGACAGCGACTCAATCCGGTTGGAGAGCTGGCACGCGTACGGTTCCGCAGACGGCACGCCCGACCGCAGCGAACCGGGCCGGCTCCGCCGTCTCCGGATGCCGGACGAAACCGACGTCGTACAGGTACGGCGCCCGCGCCTGGGCCGAAGACGAGGTGCCGAGGGCCGCGGGAACCGCCACGGCGGCTGCCAGCGGGGCGGCGAAGTCGCGCCGTTCCACGGGTCGGGGCGTTCCGTCGTAGAACCAGCGGATCTTGAACGCGCCGGATGGTGAAGCGTGCGGTCCACGTGGGCGTGAGCGGCATATGACACGTGTGATGCCGAGGCCGCCGTCGAGGCGCCCGGCGGCGGCGAGCGGTCCGCCCAGTACGGCGGTGTTGCGAGGGCTCGCCCGCCGGGCGGCGGGCGATCTCCTGCTTGAGCAGCGTATGAAGTCGAGGACCTCGGCGAAGACCAGGCCCGCCTTGCAGGTCGTGCACGTCCTGCGGGTCCTGCGCGTCCCGCATGTTCCGTACGGCCCCCTCCTGCACCACGCGTTCATCCTGACGCGCCATTCCCCGGGCCCGGCTGCCTGCCGCATCCATGGAAAGTGTCAGTCATGACAGTTTGTGTATCGTGTCAGTCATGACACTTTCTGGCCGGGTGGCCTCCAGGCTGTGCCCGGGGCGGCGTACGGCGCTCGTCCCGGCCGCCGTCCTCCCCCCTGACCGCGGTCGCCGACACGGCGGAAGCGCTGGTCCGGCACCGGATCGCCGAACGGATCGCGACTGTGGCCGGCACTCGCCTGGGCACCACCCCGGACGTCGGGCTGGGCGACATGCCCGCGCTGTGGCAGCTGGCGCGGGGCACCTTCCCGGACGTCGAGCTGACGGCGGACGTGGTGTCCGCCCGGCACGTGATCGGCCTCGCCGTCGATGCCCACCTGCATCAGGTGCGCCGGAGCGGGGAGGGAGGCGCGGTCGGATCGTCCAGCGTGATCGTCGACGTCGACCCCGCGTCCCTGGCCGGCGCCGGCGGGAGCCGTCCGGACAGCGTGGTGGTCCCCGATCCCGCGAACCGACGGCTGATCGCGCGCATCGGCCCTGCCGGCGCCCTGACCGTCCCCGTCACTCCTGTCCTGGCCGACCGGCCGGACGATCCGCGTCACATCCGGCCGGCCCACGTTCACCGGCAACCACCCCCTCCCCGATGACCTGGCGAACGAGATCCCGGCCGGGGGCACCCGCACTGTCTCCCCGACCGACCTTCCGCTGAAGCTGCGGCCCCGTCGGCTCACGGTCACCGACAGCGGCCTCCGCCTCGTCCTGAGCGGCGGCCCTGCCGCGTTCCGCACCTGACCCCGCGCTGCCCGGCCCCGTACGCGGGCTCCAACGTGCCGCTCACCCCGGCAAGTCACCCTCAAGGAGCACCTTTTCGATGGCTTCCCTCCTCTACCGGCTCGGCCGCGGTGCGTTCCGGCATCGCCGGGCGGTGCTGGCCGCCTGGCTGCTGATACTGACCGCGGTCGTCACCTGCGTGATCACATTCGGCGGCACGACCAACGACGAGTTCACCGTCCCGGGCTCACCGGCCCAGACCGCCATGGACACCCTCAAGAAGGAGCTGCCCTCGGCGGCCGGGACCAGCGCCCAGCTCGTCTTCGTCGCCCCCGAGGGCCACGAGATCACCGAGCCGCAGTACGCCGAGGCGGTCAGTGCCACCATGGCGAAGGCCGACAAGGCTCCCCAGGTCGTCGGCGTGACGGACCCCGTGCGGAGCAAGGTCATATCGCCGGACCGCACCACCGCACTCGGCCAGGTCCGCTACCAGGTCAGCCGCGCCGACCTGCACGACGACAGCCTCACCTCGCTGGAGAAGACCACCCGGCCCGCAAAGGACGCCGGGCTCACGGTCGAGGTCGGCGGATCCGCGTACGGCAGCAGCAAGAGCACCGGCCACACCAAGGAACTGATGGGCGTGGCCGTCGCCCTCGTCATCCTCACGATCACTTTCGGCTCGCTGTTCGCGGCCGGCCTGCCGCTGCTGACGGCGATCACGGGCGTCGCCGTC
Organism: Streptomyces sp. HUAS MG56; assembly: GCF_058673395.1. NCBI lineage: Bacteria > Bacillati > Actinomycetota > Actinomycetes > Kitasatosporales > Streptomycetaceae > Streptomyces > Streptomyces sp. HUAS MG56. Next base: position 1,229,748 of record NZ_CM178722.1, read on the forward strand.
ACCCTGCTGGGCCTGTCCGCGCTCACCGGCGTGCCGACCATCTCCAGCACCGCCCCGTCCCTGGCCTCGATGCTGGGACTCGCGGTCGGTATCGACTACGCCCTGTTCATCCTCTCCCGTCACCGCTCCCAACTCGCCACCGGCATGGACACCGAGGAGTCCGCCGCCCGGGCCACCGCCACGGCGGGCAGCGCGGTCGTCTTCGCCGGACTGACGGTGATCATCGCGCTGTGCGGGCTGGCCGTCGTCGGCATCCCGTTCCTCACCGTCATGGGCGTCGGCGGCGCGGCAGCCGTACTGATCGCCGTCGGCGTCTCCACCACTCTGCTGCCCGCGCTGATGGGCTTCGCCGGTGAACGGCTGCGGCCGAAACCGGGCTCGCGCGCCACCCGCCGAGAGCAGGCCGCCCACGGAGGCGCACACGACGGAGACGACGGACACGACGGCCGACACGGAGGCGAACACGGCAGCGGGCACGCAGGCGAACACGGCGGGCGCAGGACGATGGGCGAACGCTGGGGCAGGATCGCCATCCGCCGCCCGTTGCTCACGCTGCTCGCCGTCCTGATCGGCCTGCTCGCGGTCGCAATCCCGGCCCACAGCCTCCAACTGGCCCTGCCCGACAACGGTTCCGCCCCGGCGGGCAGCAGCCAGCGGCAGGCGTACGACACTGTCTCCGAGAAGTTCGGGCCCGGGTTCAACGGGCCGCTGCTCGTCCACGCCGACACCTCTCGTGCCACGAACCCGCAAGCGGCCACCGCCGCGCTCGTGAAGGATCTGAAGTCCGCCGACGGCGTCGCGGCGGTCGGCGAGCCGCAGGTCATCGACCATGGGAACGCGGCCGTCATCCAGGTGGTGCCGAAGACCGGGCCCTCGGACGAGAAGACGAAGAACCTCGTACTGCACATCCGCGACGAGGCACCCACCTGGCAGCAGCAGACGGGGGCCAAGGTTTCGGTGACGGGTACGACCGCCGTGAACATCGACGTCTCCGACCGGCTGGCGAGCTCGCTGATCCCCTTCGCGCTCGTCGTCGTCGGCCTGTCGCTGCTGCTGTTGCTGCTGGTCTTCCGCTCGGTGATCGTCCCGTTGAAAGCCAGCCTGGGCTTCCTGCTCTCGGTGGCCGCCACCTTCGGCGCGGTCGTGGCCGTCTTCCAGTGGGGCTGGCTCGCGAGCGCGCTCGGCGTCGCCGAGACCGGGCCGGTGGTCAGCATCCTGCCCATCCTGGTGATGGCCGTCCTGTTCGGACTCGCCATGGACTACGAGGTGTTCATGGTCAGCCGCATGCGCGAGGCACACGTCCACGGCGCCGCACCGAGGGAGGCCGTCCTGGCCGGCTCGCGCCACGCCTCCCGCGTGGTCACCGCCGCAGCCCTGATCATGTTCGCGGTGTTCGCGAGCTTCATCCCCGGCGGCAGCACCATGCTCAAGCCGATCGCCTTCGCCCTCGCCGTCGGCGTCTTCATCGACGCCTTCCTGGTCCGCATGACGCTTGTCCCCGCGGTCCTCGCCCTCGTCGGACGGGCCGGCTGGTGGCTGCCGAAATGGCTGGACCGGCTGCTGCCCGACCTCGACATCGAGGGCGAACGACTGGCGGCATATCAGCAGACGGACGGCACGGACGGGCACAGTCGTCCGGGTCTGCCCGTCGCGGTCGGCGGGGCCGTCCAGGAGGCCCCGCACTGACACAACAGCCGCCAACGAGCCCACCGGAGCCCGTGACCATCGCCCGGTCACGGGCTCCGGCCTTGCCGCGTCCACGAGTTGAGACGGATGCGGATCCGCACGAACTCCTGGACAAAGAGCAAGGCCGGTCAGCCGAGGGGTACGGCCGGGAGGCGCACCCGCGGCGGGTAGCCGACTTTCCGGCCCGGCCCGGCGTGGCCAGGCCGGGCCGGGCCGGGCATCGATTCGTCGTCAGCACGGCGCCGCGCCCGCTGAGCACAGCAAAGTTTCGGAACCCTGCTGCGTGAGCAGGGCCGTGCCCTCGCGATCGTCCGTCGTCGCCGTTCAGCCGGCCACCGACGTGTGCACCTACGCTCCGCCACAGCCAGTGGAGGCACGCCTTGCGGGGAGCAGCCCTTGGACGACTCCTGGTGGTTCAGAATCCGATGGCTTCGCGCAACAGCAGGACGGTGCCGCGCCCGGGCTGCGGCTCCGCGTTGAGGACGAGGAGACGGTTGACCGCGCTCGGCTGCCCGTAGACGGCCTGGGCGCGCGCGGTCTCCAGCGGAAGGGCGTGCTCCTCGACCCGGCGCAGAGCGCTGTTCAGGTCGGGCACCACCTTCTGCGCCCCGACGACCCAGATCGCCCTTGCGGCGCCGCCGGCGGAGGCGGGCAGCTGGCTGCCGCTGCCCGAGGCGATGACGAGCGAGCCGGTCTCAGTGACGGCCGCGACGCTGGCGACGAAGACGTCGGGGGTGGCCACCAGCCTGCGGATCTGGTCGAACTCGGTGGCGCGGTCCATCGTCAGCACGCGCGGCCGGATGGCCTGGTAGCGGTCGCCCGTCTCGATGTCCCGCGCGATACCGGAGAGCCGAAGGGTCTCGCTGGCCCCGGTGAACACGCCCGCGCCCTCCGGTATCAGATCCCTGACGCGGGCGCGGGCCGCCGCGGCGTCGTCGAGCAGTTCGGCGGTAAAGCCGTTCGCCCGCAGCGCCGCGACCGCCCGGTCCAGCCGCTCGACGGACGCCGGTGCGCCGAAGTCGTCGGCCGCACCCGTGGCCGACGCGTCCGCCTCAATCGTGCCCGGCGCCCGGCCTGCGTCCTCGGGCTTACCGGACCCATGCCCCTGAGCGTCGGGGCCGGGCGCCGAACCCCGGAGCGGGGTGGTGTCGACGTACCTGACCTCGTAGACCCGCTCGGTGAACTTCCAACCCTCCGGTGTACGCCGGTAGGTGTCGTGGTAAATGGCGAAGTTCAGGCCCGAGCGGCCGTCGAGCACGCGCGCGATCTCCTGCATATAGGTGCGACCGGTGGCGGTGTCGCCGTCGATCCGGATCGTGCCCGGGTGGCTGTTCTGCACGAAGAAGTCCCACTGACTCTGCAGGCGTTCGCCTCCGGTCCGGATCTCCTCCCGGCCGATGAGCTCGACCGGGACGTTGGGCATGCGCAGAACGCCGTCGGGGGTGAACAGCGCGGCGAGGCGGGCACGGTCGCGCATCATCGCGGCGTCGGTGAACTCCCCGCGCAGCGCCTCGATCTCGACGCGGTCGGCGATCTCCTGGAAGTCGTTCATGCTCAGCGTCCTGTCTCGTCGTGTCCTGTGGACGGTGTGCTCCTCTTCACCAGTCCGACCACGCAGCCCCGCCGAATGTGAGGCGCACCGCCGACCTCACATTCCGCCGCTCTGATTCGTCGTAATGGAGAGGGACCGTGAACAAGGGAGCCGGAGAGCGTATGACCACCCCGTCGGAACACACACAGCGGCAGACAGACGAGCAGCAGGACCCGGGTCTGAGCACGATCATGAGCGAGCGGCGACAGCTGCTCAATCTCTCCTACCGGCTGCTCGGTTCCCTGGCCGACGCGGAGGACGTCGTCCAGGAGACCTACACCCGCTGGTACGCGATGTCCCGGGCGCAGCAGGAGGCCATCGAGTCGCCGGGTGCCTGGCTGACGAAGGTGGCCAGCCGCATCTGCCTGACCCTGCTCGGCTCTGCGCGCGCCCGGCGGGAGACCTACGTCGGCGAATGGGTCCCGGAGCCGCTGCCCGACCCGGCCGAGTGGATCGCCGGGGCGGCGGGCGGCGCCGTCGTGGACCCGGCCGACCGGATCACCCTCGACGAGTCGGTGACCATGGCCTTCCTGGTCGTGTTCGAGTCGATGACTCCGGCCGAGCGCGTCTCGTTCGTGCTGCACGACGTCTTCCGCTACCCGTTCGCCGAGGTGGCCGGGATCGTCGGCCGCAGCCCGGCGGCGTGTCGTCAGCTGGCGTCCTCGGCCCGCCGTCGCATCGCCGCCGCGCGGGCCGGGGCGAGCCCGAACGCGGCCCGGCAGGCGAGCGTCGTCCGGCAGTTCAGGGCGGCCTGGGAGGCGCAGGACATCGAGGCCCTGCTCGGCCTGCTCGACCCGGGCGCCACCGCGATCTCCGACGGCGGTGGCCGCGCCATCGCCCACCTGCTGCCGATCGAGGGCGCGGAACAGATCGCCCACCTCTACCGCACGATCGCCCGGTTCGCGCCGCCCCGCACGATCCTTGAGCGCACGGTCAACGGGCTGCCGGGCCTGGTGGTCGAGTCCGAGGGCCGGATCGAGACGGTGTTCGCGTTCGAGGTCTCCGACGACGACCGGATCACGCGCATATGGGCAGTACGCAACCCGGACAAGCTCCACCCATGGCAACTGTCCTGACCGTCCCCACGGGCCGGCGACGGTGGTCAGGCCTCCGCCTGCTCTCAGGTGCCGTCAGCGGCGTCCTCGGCGAGCAGGCCCAAGGCGTCGCTGTGGAACCGGCGTTCGGCGTCGCGCCACGGAACGCTGAAGAAGGCTCGCTGAGCTTCGGCAAGGTCGCAGCTCAACAGGCCCGTGGTGACGAACACGGCTTCGACTCCACGGATTCCGTTGTCGTTGAGGAACTGCCGGAGGACATCCGCGTCGCTGCTTGCCTCCCAGATGGGCCGGGAAGTCTCCCGCACGGCAGCGATGCAGATCCGCCGGGCCATCCGGCGCCGGACGGACCGCCGAGGCCCGCGCCGAGGAACAGCACGCGCTGCCCGAGAATCCGTTGGCCGCGGCCCTTGGGACGACGTCGAAGTCGCCAACGGCGCGACACTCTCCATCGATTCGGTTCGGTATTCGGTTCCGCGCCGGCTGGCCGGGCAGACCGTCTGGGCCCGCTTCCACGGCGACGAGGTCGTCGTCACCACGGTCACCGAGACCGCCGCCGTCGAGGCCGCCCGTCACCAGCGATCCGCCCCGGGCGTCCCGTCGGTCAAGGACGAGCCCTGCCCGCCCCGCGAGGACAGGGAAGGCGACCGCCCCCCCGAAAGCCAGCAGCGCCGAAGAGGCCGCCTTCTTGCGGCTCGAACCGAGGCCGCGTCCTAGTGGAGCCCCCAGCGGCCGGCGCCCGCAGAATGCGGCCGGAGATGGCCGAGGCCGACCAACTCGCCAAACTCCACGGCGCCGCCGAGGCTGACCAGGCCCTGGGCACCGCGGCGCCGGCCCGCCGGCTCACCGAGAACGACCTCATCTCCATCCTCGACCACCACATCGGACGCCGCGTTCCCGAGCCGACCCGCCCCTCCAGGGGCCACAGCCTGCAGCCGGGCACATCCGCCTCGCCCCGCTGCGCCGTCGCCCCTGAAGGAGAGGGGACTAGCGACGGCCACCGCTCTTCGTAACGTCCCCGGCTCGCACGGCGACCCCCTCGCCGGGGCGATGGAACTGACCCGCAGACTCAAACTCCCCGACATTCGGCGGGCATTGACCGACCTGCTCCCCGTAATCAGGGCCCATAGGCGGGACCCGGCCGAAGGGGTTCTGCTGGCCGCGGAAGCCGCCGGCGATGATGCCGCCAACTTCCGCACCCACCGCAGGCGGTCCGGGTTCCCCGCGGGAAAGCCCCCGGGTCACAGTGCAGAGCTTCCCGCAGCGGGGAGCGTATGGCGTCGTCCAGTGGTGGGGCCAAACGCACAGGTTCCGTGAGGCGATCAGTCGATCGCTACCCGTGATATCAGCGATGTGTGGTGAGACGGCGGAAGTTCGCTCGTCCTCGCGCGTATCCCTGCCCGGGCTCTGCCCGCGCTTCTACCCGCATTTCTGATCGTCACGGGGCATTGCGCGTAGAGGGTGCTTGCACGGGACGCTCGTCGGCTACCGAATGGGGAGGTACCTGACTTCTGTCGCGTCGGCCCGCGCGCTTGGATTGACCGAGGACAACTCCGGCCAGGACCAGGACCAGTCCGCACAGTTGCTGAACAGTCAGCGTCTCTCCGGCGACAGCTGTGCCGAGCAGGACGCCGGTGACAGGGTTGAGCAGTCCGATCAGTCCGACGGTTCCTGCCGGCAGGTACCGCAGTCCGGTGAACCAGGCGGTGAAGGCCAGCGCGGTGGCGACGAGGGCGACGTAGCCGAACGCGAGGAGAGTCGGCGTCGAGAGCGCGGGTGGAGGGCCTTCCACTGCGGCGGCGACCGGGAGCAGGAACAGACCGCCGGCGGTTAGCTGCCAGGCGGTCGAGGCGAGCACATCGACACCGGCACTCCACCGTTTGGCCAGGATGTGCCCGAAGGACGACACCAGCATGGCGGCGGTCGAGGCGAGGACGCCCGGCACGCTCACCCCCTCCGTCCCGGTGAGCAGCATGAGGCAGACCCCGGCGAGTCCGATCGCGGCGCAGGCCAGGTGGGCGGTCCGGGGACGTTCGGACACCAGGGGCCAGGCTATGAGCATCATCGTCAGCGGGGACACCGCCATGACGGTCGAGGCGACGCTTGTCGGAAGCAGTTGGGAGGCGGCGTAAACGAGGACGAAGAACACGCTCATGTTGAGCAGCCCGAGCACCGCGGACCGCCACCACCACGCGCCGCGCGGCCGCTGTCTGCGCAGGGCGAGCAGGACAAGGCCGGCGGGCAGCGCCCGCAGGGCAGCCCCGTAGAGCGGGCGGTCGGCCGGCAGGAACTCGTGCGTGACGAAGTAGTTGGTTCCCCAGGCCACCGGTGCGACCGCGGTCAGTGCTGCCCAGCGCATATTAGCTTCCATGGAAGCTAATATAACTTCCCGGGAAGTTATCATGGGGTGCATGGAGCACGGCGAACCGATGGACCGCGTGGCCCGCATCCAGGCGGACTGGCGCCGCGAGCGCCCCGACGTCGACATCACCCCGCAGGGAGTGATCGGACGGCTGCACCGCCTGGCCGACCGACTCACGGAGGAACTCTGCCTCGTGTACGGCCACTACGGCCTCAGCGAGGGAGAGTTCGACGTGCTGTGCGCGCTGCGCCGCGCCGGGGACCCATACGAGCGGGCACCCGGTGAGCTCGCCGCGCACACCATGGTCACCACCGGCGCGATGACGAAGCGGATCGACCGCCTGGAGCGAGCCGGACTCGTCACCCGCCGCCGCGCCGACGACGATCAGCGCGGCCGGATCGTCGCCCTCACGAAACCCGGACGTGAACTGATCGACCGCGCGTTCACCGACCACATGCGCAACGAACGCCACCTGCTGGATCTACTGACGCCCACCGAGGCCGAGTCACTGGAGGCTCTGCTCACGAACTGGCTCTCCCGCATGGAGCATCCGCGTCCTTCCCGCGGTGACTGACCCGCCCCCGGGGTCTGCGACCGGCGCCTTGGCAGCTCTGACGGAAGCCCTCATGAGCAGAGCATGACCCGCTTGTGCAGGAGGCCGAAGCCGACGCGGCCGAACATCTGTCGTCTGAGCATCTACCGTCTGATCGTCTCGATCCGGTTGACTGCTCCTTCGACCGGGCCGGAATTCCAGTCACTGGTCAGCCCGGCAGTCACCGCATCGGAGTCGTTGTTCAGGCCCGGCCGCGAAACTGCTGATACCAGGCAGGTCGGCGTCGGTGGCCTCGCCGATCCGCTCCGGCGGGGCGGGTACTGCTGAGGGTCCGCTCTTTCCAGGATCGCAGGCCCTGCGGCAGCGGCCCTTTCGCCCAGAGCGGCGACTGCCTTGGGTCGACACAGTACGCGAGCACCTCGCCATGAGGGCCACCGACGCCGGGCTCCGCCTGCCCCGTTCTGTCTGACCCGCAAGGCCGAGGACTCCGAGGCCACACCACGCGAGCGGGACACCGTCCTGGCGCTGCTGGAACACCTGGGCACCATCCACCCCGACCACGAACGCCCCGCCCAGCACGCCATCCGCCTCTACCGGGCCTGCGGACCCAACGACGCCGCCCGGCACGCCTGCAATCCCCGCCCCGCAAGACGCCTCAGCGACCTCGGCCTCGAACACGACCCGGCCACCCAAGCCCTCATCACAGCCCGGACCCGCCGGACTCGGCGATCAGTCCGCCGTAGCCAACTCCACCGCCGACACCACATCGGCCCGGGTCGGCGCCCCGGAGGCGCGGCGCACGACGCGACCAGCGCGGTCGAGGACCAGCACCGTAGGCGTGCGCATCACCTCGACGCGACGCACCAGGTCGAGCCGCGCCTCGGCGTCGATCTCCACCAGGCGCACGCCGGGCGTCTCGGCGGCCACGCCGACCAGCAGTCGCCGGGTGCCGGGGCAGGTCGCGCACAGGGCTGTCGAGAACTGCACCAGCGTCGCCCTCTCGCCGAGCGCCGCACCCAGCTCACCGGAGGACAAACGCAGCGCGTCGCCCCGGCCACCGTCGCGCAGCCTGCCGTCGCGACGGACGCGGACCAGCCCGAAGACGGTCGCGGCCACCAGCACGACGGCGGCCACGATCAGCCCGGTCGGATCGCTCACGGCCGCCTCACCCCTGGCTCAGACGGGCCCGGCTGCGGACCGCGAGCAGGTAGAGCTCGCAGCCCAGGCAGTAGCCGAAGGCTGCGTTCAGGAAGGCTGCCGCGAGCGCCGCCGCGCTCGCTGCGATGCCGAGCCAGGTGGCACCGGACAGGTAACCCGCCGCGCCGACGACCGCGAAGCCCAGGCCGACGGCCTGCGCGAACCGCGGCGGCCGCTCGTCCTCAAGCTCCTGCGGCGGCCCGAGACGGGGACGCACCAACCGACGGTAGAGCCAGCCGTACGGGGACCAGCGCAATCCCAGAACCGCACCGAGAGCGAAGACGGCGCCCTGCGCCGCGAGCAGCACGCCGCTGCCGGTGACCAGGACCAGAAGCAGAACGAGGGTGGTGAGAACGGCGGCGAAGCGCGGCCCACGCGGGTCGACGCGGACGGGCACACCGGGGGTGCGGTCGGGCATGGAGAACTCCGGGACGGTAGGGAGGGATTCCGGTGGGTGGGGCGCGCGGTCAACAACACGCGGCGGACCACACGCGACCGAAATCGATGTGCGCCCTGATCACCAGGAACGTCGCGGAGAACATGCCGTCATTGCAGCAGTCACCCGCACCGCGGTCAATCACCGCCCACCTGCCGGACACACGGGGGCCGACCAACGGGGGGTCAGGAACGGCCCTCACAGCACCGGGGTGAGCTGGAACCGGTACGCGTGCCCGATCAGCAGTCGTTTCCGCATTCGAATAGGCCGGTTTTCGATCGTTCCGCGAAAAAAATTCATCCGATGACGGCCTCTGCCACTCCTGCCCCCCGCACCCGCACCATTCGTCCAGCCGCCGCGGAGGAGAGCCCTCGGTCCGCCAACCCACCATGGTCACGGCTGCCGTTGCGTCCGCAGTCATGCGAGTTCCAGCGTGATCGCGCGGACAACTCCTAGTCCCATTCCCACGTGATGCCGAGGACGCCCGGCCGTATCTGCTGCTCCACGAGGTGGACGGAGCCATGGGCGTTCAGTGTCAGATCGGCGACCGCCTCGCGAGGGGCGGTCGCGGAGGGGCGGGAGAAGCGGCGGCAGTGGACGGGCAGGGCGGTGCGGTCGAAGCCGATCTGGAGGACGTACTGGCCGCCGCCGTAGGTGAAGCCACGAACGTACTCATGGCTGGGCGCGCCGGTTCCGTCCTCGAAGCGGTACCCCAGGACGGCGGTCTCGCCGGCTCTCAACCGCCCGTCGAAGAGCAGTTCTACGACGATCACTCCCGAAGCGCCGTGACGTCGGATCCGCCCGACCCGGCAGTTGCCGAGACCTCGTACCCGTACTCGTTCCGTGTCGCAGCCAGGGTCGCCGTGATGGATGGCGACATAGCGGTCGACGCCATCGCGGTGGGCCCGTACGACGTGTTGGGAGTCGCGTGCGGTGAGCTCTCGATGGGCACCGATGTGAACGTGCTCGTAGTGGATGACGGTGTGCAGCCCGCCGTCCGCCGGTGCCGCCAGACTCGCCAGCAGCGATTCGAGCGCGGCGGCCGGTTCGAGCAGGGTGCGATACGGGCGGGCCGCCGGGGGACGGCCGCTGGTGGCACGTGGGCCTATCAGACGGGTGAGGGCCTGCGGCGGAAGCTCCAGGACCTCCTCCAGCGCGGTGACGGCACGAAGCGACTCGGGCCGCTCGGGCCGCCGCACCCCGCGCTGCCAGTAACTGAGGCTGGTCACACCGACACGTATGCCGCGCTGGGCGAGCCGGTGCTGCACGCGATGCAGAGCCAGCCCGCGCGCGGCGAGCGCGGCCCGCAGCGCGGCGGAGAACGGGCCGGTGCGCAGGACTTCGGCGAGTTCGGCCTCGGGGGTGGGGCGGCGGGACGAGCCGGGGGCTGGACCGGCGGCGGAGCGTGGGGTGGTGCGGCGATCGGTGCTGTGTGCTGTCACTTGGGCCTCCCCCCCACCCCCCTCGGATCGTTCATCTATGAACGTTCACTTCCCCGTCCTGGAACAGGGCGTGACGCGCGCTGCCACCTGCTGGTACCTGCTGTGGCGTTCACAACCGTACGGGTGGTGTTCACTTCGCCGCCAGCCCTGTGGATAACGTCATTGACCGAAACCCGACAAGAGATCGATGCTGCTGTCGCAGCGTCCGGACGCGCTCCTCCACCCCCACCCTGACTGGGAGGAACGCCATGTCCATCACCACCCGGGGTCGCAGACGGCTGGCGTCAACGGCCCTCGCGGCCGTCGCCTTCCTGGCGGCCGCCCTCGTGCCCACGGCAACCGCTCACGCCGCTCCGCGCTCCGCCTCTGACGCCGCCCCGCACGCCGCTCCTCGGGCCGCGGCTCACCCCGCCGTTCCCGCCGCCAAGCGGCTCAACATCACCATGCAGGCCCAGGAGAACAGCAACTGGTGCTGGGCGGCGAGCGGCGACACCATCGCCTCGTGGTTCGGGCGCAACTACACCCAGAACCAGTTCTGTGACGCCGCCTTCAACCGGCCCCAGGGCAGCGCCTGCGGCAACTGGCAGGCCGCGTTGGACGACGTGCAGAACGCCCTCGACTGGATGGGTATCAACCCGGGCAGATACGTGAGCGGCTACCTGCGCTACAGCACCGTGCAGACGGAGATCAGCGCCGATCGCCCGGTCGAGACGCGCATCGAGTGGAACTCCGGGGGCGGGCACATGCATGTGCTGTACGGCTACGACACCTCCACCAACCAGGTCTACTGGGGCGACCCGTGGCCCTCCAACTACCGTTACAACTGGGGGGATTACGACTACTACGTGAGCAACAACACGTTCACGTGGACCCACTCGCTCTACGGGATCGGAGCGTGACCCCGATGACGCCGATCCGCACGTCACCGACCCAGACGTCACCAACCCCGAGGTCGTCGATGCACCGCACGCCGAACGGGCACGCGCCCGCCGGCCGTAAGCCCGTCCGCAAGAGCGCGGCGGTCATGGCGCTCGCCGTCACCGCGACCCTCGGCGCTCTCGCCCCCGCCACCGCCCACGCGGCGACCGCCGGCACCCTCCCCGCGCCCTTCACCGCCGCCGACACCACTCAGGCACATGATGCGGCGTCGACCCCGGCCACCCTCCTCACCCTCTCTCGCTTCTTCGCCCGCGACGGCGCGACCGCACAGCGCGCGGCCCGGCCGCACCTCGTCGGGCCGTCGGTCACCGTCTCCTTCCTCGACCCGGGGTTCGTCGCGGGGCGCCCGGGCGCCCCCGTGGCCGACCGGCAGTTCGTCGCGACCAAGGCGGTCTCCGCGGACGGCCAGGTCGCCTCGGTGTGGACCGCACGGACGGCGAAGGGCTGGAAGGTCGTCAACATCGCGACCGGCGGCGACGAGACCGACTACGTCAGCGAGGCGCACGGCATCGGAACCGTCTTCGAGGAACCGCAGATCGACGCGTGGTACATGGTGCGCGACGGCCGTGTGCTGCCGCTCGACCCCGACGCACGGCGCGCCGTGGGCAACGGCGGCATGATACTCGCCGCCTACCAGCACCTGGTCCACGCGAAATACGGCGACAAGCTCCCGGGGTCCGCCTACGACCGGGCGGGCAAGGGCGGCGGTTACGGCGGTACGGCCGCGCCCCCGCGCGTGTCCGCCGCCCCTACGGCGGCTGCCGGAGCAGCCGTCACCGCGGGCACCGCCACTGCGGCTGTCGCCGCCTTGCTCGGCACCTGCTTCGGCCTCCGCCGCCTGCGCCGCTCGCGCCGCGTCGGCTGAGTGGGCTTCCCGGGCCGGATCCCCGGACCCCCGTGCCTCAGGCTCATCCCCGGTCTGGCGCACGGGGGTGAGCCGCGGCCGGACCCGTGCCGACGGGCGCCCGGACTTCGCGCCCATCGGCATCAGCGTCCACGCCTTGCCGCCAAGTGGTCTCGTTCCCGGGGTACTTGGGCCGCCGCCCGATCCCAGCTCTCCATCACATCCACCGCTCCCCCGGCTCTCCGTACCGCGCGATGGCCCCGGGGTCGGTCGCGTTCGGTCGCCTCCGGTCGTATTCGTTGGCGTTCGGCTTGGACGCACGACGGCCCGGCACTCCGCGACCCGCACCGCGGATTCGGCGGCCTGAGCAGGGCAGCCGCAAGACAGGTCTACCTCTGTTGAGGTGTGCCGGGAGACAGGGTGATCCGCAGGATGGCGTGACGTGAGACCTGGCTGCCGGGCGAGGGTGTCTGTTCACACACGCGGCCGACGGGCGTGCCGGGGTGAGGGCACGCCCGGTGTCGGACGGGCTGGACGCGTACGCCGACTGCCTGGGCGCTCGATCGGGCTTCGGCCATCGTGTCACCGATCAGCGAGGGTGCCGCGATCCGGGGACGAGCGGGGGCGTGGGATCCGATGATCACGTAGGTGCACACGGCGGCTCCCAGCAGCACCGCCATCGCCTGGAGTGGCCGGCGGATGCGCAGTCGGCGCACGGGGCGGTCCTTCCGGGGATCCCGGGGCGGCTGTGGCTGGGTGTGCCGAAGCGTCGCAGGCGGAGCGGGCGGGGCCAGCGGAGCCGACGTGACCGGCGTGGCACGTTCTGTGAGTACCTTCCCGATGGCGTCGCGCATCTCTTCGGCGGTCTGGTACCGGTCCGCACGGTCCTTGGCCAGCGCGCGCAGGACCAGGGTGTCGTAGGCGGCGGGCAACTGCGGGACGTGGACGGAGGGAGGCACCGGCGGTTCCGAGAGGTGCTTCATGGCCACCGCCAGCGGGCTGTCACCGGTGAACGGGGGTCGGCGGGTGAGCAGTTCGTACAGCAGGCAGCCGGTCGAGTACAGGTCGGTACGGACGTCCACCTGCTCGCCCCGGGCCTGCTCCGGTGAGAGATACTCGGCCGTGCCCACCACCACCGACGTACGGGTGAGGGTCGTACCCGCCCGATCCACGGAGCGGGCGATACCGAAATCCGTCACCTTCACGGTGCCCTCGTCGCCGAGCATGACGTTCGCCGGTTTGATGTCCCGGTGGACGATGCCGTGACGGTGGGCGTGATCGAGCGCCTCCAGCACGCCGGCGGTGAGTTCCAGCGCGTACTCGGGCCCGACGACCGGTTCCTCGCGCACGAGTTGGAGCAGTGTGGCGCCCTTGACGTACTCCATCACGAGGTACGGGACGAGGTGACCGTCGATCGTGTCCTCGCCCGCGTCGTACACGGCGACGACGGACGGGTGGCCCAACAGCGCCGCCGAGACGACCTCACGGCGGAAACGCGCCCAGTGTTCGGCATCGGCCGCCAGTTCCGGCCGGAGCGTCTTCACGGCGACCTGGCGGAACAGCAACACATCGTATGCCAGCCATACTTCGGCCATCCCCCCGTGCCCCAGGACCTCTTCCAGACGGTAGCGTCCGCCCAGATGACGTGAGCGATCCATGGTGTTCCCCCCTCGTTGCCGACTTCCGCCGAGGCACCGTAGGGGCCGTTCTTGTGGGATCTCTGTGATCCGGGGCCGACCTTGTGGCACGCCCCGGCAGTGGTCGGGGGCCGCGCCCCGACACTCCGGCGGACACCGGCGGACACCGACGGCCTGCGCAGACCCGGCGGGCTCACACGGGCTCTGACGGCCAACGCGAAGGGCCGCCCCTGTCGACAGGAGCGGCCCTTCGTCACGCGTGTGTCACTGTCCGCCGTACTTCCGGCTCATGCTCTCGTACACCGCCTTCGCCTCCTGGCCCAACGGCGGGCCCGCGAGCCAGGAGTGGTCGGCCGGGCCGATCGAAGTGTTCGACACCAGCACGGTCTTGCCGTTCACCACCCGGAACCAGCCACCGCCCGACGAACCGCCGGTCATGGTGCAGCCGATGCGGTACATGTCCGGCAGCGCCGGGCCCATGGAGAGCCGGCCGGGCCGATCGAGGCACTTGAACATCTTCAGGCCGTTGTACGGCGGTGCCGCCGGGTATCCCCAGGCGCCCATCTCGGCGACCTGGTTCGCCGAGGGCGCGGAGAAGTCCACGTCGAGCGCCGCGCCGACGGTCTCCTCCAGCGACTTGCCGCTGCCGTTCTCCGGCTTCACGTGCAGGACGGAGTAGTCGTACGGGGACCCGTCGTTGCCCACCTCGGCGCCTCGCTGGATCCATTCGTTCGAGGTCGAGACCCAGTCCGCCCACCAGGTGCCGTACGGAGCGGCCTCGGCGGCGCCGGCGGTGCGCATCTGCGCCGCGGAGTCGCCGTCGTCGTTGTACGACGGCACGAAGGCGATGTTGCGGTACCAGCCGCCGTCGCGCCCGGCGTGCACGCAGTGGCCGGCGGTCCACACGAGGTTGGACCTGCCGGGGTGGTTGACGTCCTTGATGACCGTGCCGGAGCAGACCATCGGGCCACGGGGCGAGTCGAAGAAGACCTTGCCGACCGGGGCGGAGTACTGGTGGTACGGGGTCTTCTCGGGCAGGGCCTGCACGGGCCGCGGGGGCTGATCGCTCGTGCCCTGCCCGGCGGAGGCGTCCTGGGTGGAGACCGTCTTGTTGGCCTCCTGCGCCGACTGCATCCGGTCCGGCTTCCACAGTCCCTTGATCACCGGGTTGACGAAGTCCTTGGCGTCCCTGAGCCACTTGGACTTGTCCCAGTTCTTCCAGCCGCCGCTCTCCCACTGGGAGACGTCGATCCCGTGCTCCTTCAGCTTGTTCGCGAGGCCGGCCGGAACCTGGACCTTGCCGTCGGCGCCGTCGGCCGACTGGGAAGCGGTGGCACCTGCGCCGCCGTTCGCCGTGTGCGAACCGGAGCCGCCGCAGGCGGTCGCGGTGAGTGCGAGGGCCGCGGCGAGCCCGGTGGTGGCGAGAACGGTGCGCTGCCGTCCGCGTCGACGTGCGAAGGGCACAGATATGGAACGCATGGTGCGATATCCCCCGTTGGAACGTGTACTTGCTCGGCCGTGTCCACGCAGGCCGATACTGAGCGCGGTCACGCGCTGCGCGCACGAGAGGAAGGACTCATGTTTTTGGAGGCCTCTCACGTGCGACACCCCACTATGCCTGGGGAGTCGCGGGCGAACGGAGGAGAGGCGGTGAAAGTTCCCGTCAGACGCGCCGGGACCTTCATCGCCGGATCGTCGAACGCGCCATCGCGCGGCTCATCGAACGCCGGCGTCGCCATCGCCGCTACGAGCACAGGCCCGAGCACGTCGCATCGGCAGCTTGTCCGCGCGGTTGAAGACCCGAACCGCCCCGTCCTGCCGCGGGCTTGTGTGGTCACCGAGCAGGCGGCGCGTCGGGATCGCGACTCGACCGGTACCCCCCTGCGGCGGCACACGGCATACCACTTCTCCTCCCCGCCGGGAAGGCCATCGACACGATTCCTGCACATTTCGGCCACGGAGCGCCCCACTTCGCTAGGCTGGCCAACAGGCTGGGGAGCGAGGGGAATAGCGTGCCGGAGCAGGAGCGCAGCGAGAGGCGAGTTGGTTCGGCAGGCCCCAGCCGGGCGGTAACGCCCCTGTACGAGCGTGACGTTGAAGTGGCCGCCGCGCGGGCGGCAGTTGAGGCGCTGTGCAACCGCTCGGCGGACGGCGGTGGTTCAGGTGGCGGGCTGCTGTTCTTGAGCGGCGCCGCGGGGCTGGGCAAGACGACTTTGCTGGCGGAGATCCGAGGCATGGCCGCCGCCCACGGGTGCACGGTCCTGTCCGCGCGCGGCAGCGAGCAGGAGCTTACGGTTCCCTTCCACGTCGTCCGGCAGTTGTTGCAGCCTGTCCTGGCGTCCTGCGCCGAGGCCGAGCGTCGCGAGATCTTCGGGGGCTGGTACGAGATCGCGGGGCCGGCCGTCGGCCTCTTCGCGCAGCAGGCCGGTAGCGCCGTGCCGGATCCACAGGGCGTCCGGGACGGGCTGGACTGGGTGCTCACCCAACTCGCCGTGCGCAGGGCGCCGATCGTCATGGTCGTCGACGATGCTCACTGGGGTGATGCGGAGTCCCTCACCTGGCTGGCCACGTTCGCCGTGCGAGTGCAGGAACTTCCCGTCCTGATCGTCCTGGGGTACCGCCCGGACGAACTGCCCGCCGAGGCCGAGGCGTTCCGTGAACTGGTCGGCGGCCGCGGCTCGCATCCGATCACCGTGCGCGCCCTCAGCCCGGAGTCGGTCGCAAAGCTGGTGCGCGGCGCACTCGGGCCGGAGGCGGACGATCCGTTCTGCCGCGAGTGCTGGGCCGTCACCGGCGGTAACCCCTACGAGACCGTCGAACTCGTCGCCAAGGTCCAGGACCGAGGTCTCACCCCCTCCGAGGAGTCGGCCCATCTGCTGCGAGTCCTTGGTGCGTCCTCCCGCGGCACCGGACTGGTCAAGCGACTGGAGAAGCTCGGCAACCGGGCCGTGCGGCTTGCCTGGGCGGCAGCGGTACTCGGTACCGAGATCTCCCCCGAACTGGTGGCTTCGGTGGCCGGGCTGCCACCGGCCGAGGCTCAGGACGCCACGGACACACTGCGCGTCGCTCGTATCCTGACCGGCACCAGGACGCTTGAGTTCGTCCACCCCCTCATCGCCACTGCCGTGTACCGGGCCATTCCTTCGGCGATGCGCACCGCCATTCACGGGCAGGCCGCCTGTGCGGTGATCGACGCGGGCCTGAACATCACTGTCGCCGCCCGGCACCTGCTGGAGACCCATCCGGGCAACGACCCACAGACCGTCGAGCAACTGCGCGCGGCCGCGCGGGAGAACCTTCGCCAAGGCGCCCCGGACGCCGCTCATCGCTGCCTGGAGCGTGCGCTGCGCGAACCGCCCCCGGCCGAGGAGCGCGCGGCGGTGCTCTACGAGCTCGGCTGCTCTGCTCTGCTCACCTCCCCGGCCACCACGGTCAACCACCTCTCTGCGGCCTTGGAGCTTCCCGACCTCGACCCCGCGCTCAGAGAGGACGCCACTTTCCGATTGGCCCAGGCCCTCGCCCACAACGACCAGCTCGGCGAGGCAGCCGCTGTGGTGGGGGCCGAGGCCGCCCACACACGGTCGTACGGGGCGCGGCTGCGCCTGCAGGCCGCGCACCACCTGTGGCGGGTCTTCGACGCGCAGGAGGTACAGGCGCCTGTACGTTCCCGTCGACTCGCGCGGCTCGCCGAGCATCTGTCCGGGCAGAACGTCGGAGAGAAGGCCTTGTTGTGCCTGCGTACCTGGGACGCCACGCTGCGCGGTGAGCCGGCCGAACGCGCGCTGGCCGTCGCCACACGCGCCGTGGGGCTCAGCTACACCGACCCCGACTGGGGCTTCGAACTGCCCAGCATCACCGCGCTCGGATACATGTACGCCGACCAGTGCGACCGTGCGGAGGAACTGTTCAGCTCCGCCATCGCCGAATGCCAGCAGGTCGGTTGGAGCGGAGCTCACCTCTCTTTCGGCTTCAACCTCCTCGGCCTGGTCCACTTCCGGCGCGGAATGCTCGCCGAGGCCGAGCGCTGCGCGCGTGAGGCGGTCCGGCTGGCCGACCGCGTCGGCCCCAGGTTGCCCGCCAAGTGGTACGCGGTCGGTCTGCTGCTCGACGTCCTGCTGGCCCGCGGCCACAGCGAGGAAGCGCTGAGCGTCGCCGAGATGCACGACTTCGCGCCCCCTTACCCCAACGCGGTGGTCTTCCCGGACCCCCAGGCGCTGTACGGGCGCCTGCTGCTCGCCCGTGGCCGTCGTGAGGAAGCCATCGCCCAACTCACCGCCGCTGGGGAACGACTGGAGGCCAAGGGCATACTCAATCCGACCTGGTGTCCCTGGGCGGGACACCTCGCCCTCGCCCTCGCCCCGGACGAGCCCACGAGCGCCCGCGCTCTCGCAGCGCAGTCACTGCGCCGAGCGGAGCGTTACGGCACGCCCACCGCCAAAGGTGAGGCGTTGCGCTTCAGCGCGGCGGTGTCCGAGGACGGGGACGCCCTCGTGCTGCTGGCGCGCGCGGTGGAGACGCTCAGCAAGTCCCCGAACCAGTACCTGTACGCCGAGGCACTGGTTGACTTCGCCATCGCCCTCAGACGCTGCGGCCGTGCCGAGCGAGCGGCGGAACTCCTCTTCGAGGGTGCTGATGTGGCGGAGCGGTGCGGCGCAGAAGGCCTCGCGGCGCGGGCGCGCGCGGAGATCGCCGCAGCGGGCCTGCGGCCGAATGAACCGCGCACCACTGCGCAGTGGGAAGAGCGGACAGCAGAGCCGCACCATGCGGACACCGGGGAACTACGGCACTGACACCGCCCAGCACACGTAAGTCGCCCGGGTCGCGACAGAGTGACATCCCGGGCAGCGGGGTCTCCCGGGCTGTCTTTCCTGCCGCCACGGAGTGAGGAGGCCGCTGATGCGGGTACAGGCGGGGCGGGGCTGAGTCGACGGTCGCGGTCCGTGCAGGTGTCCAGGGCAACGCGCAGGTGCCGTTCGTGCCTGATGGCTCGGCGGTCGGCGCACTCAGGCAGCAGCGGGCCTGACCGGTGAGCGAGCTGCGCTGCCGGACGTTCCCTGCGCAACTCGGTCTCGACCTCACTCCCGGCGCCCTGCGGCGATCAAGACTCGCGGACCGATCACCCCACCGACCCGAGCCCCACCTCCGCCAACGGGGCCGGGCCCTACAAAGCCACGTCGGCCGGCCGACGAGTTCGCGATGCAGTGACATCGCTTCTCATCGACATTGATCACACCAGTCCCACCAGAGCGTGATGGCGGCGGGCCGTGTTTCGACATGCAGAATGCGGTGCCGATAGGCCGGTACAGTCCGTCGCCCGGCATCGCTCGATGCTCGTTCCCTGCCGCCGACCAACCAGATGAGCTGTCTTCTCGGCCCGGGCGGCAGCCTGCGGCAGTACGAGTGCCGAGAGTTGGTCGTCACTGCGGTCCGTCCTTTGTCCTTGGCAACTGGCAAACTGGCAATTTAGGACAGCATCTGACCGCAATGGCTCCTAGTGTGGTCCTTGACCGACGGAACAGGAACACCGGAAGGCGGAGACCATGACCTCCAACGAGCTGACCACCCGCGACCTGGCTGGGGAGCCGGCCGTCACCGGTGAGCGCGCCGAATTGCTGGAGATGCTGGCCAAGCACCGGCACTACCTGCGCTTCACCACCCGTGACCTCACCGATGAGCAGGCGGGGCTGCGGACCACCGCCAGCGAGCTCTGCCTGGGCGGCTTGATCAAGCACGTCGCCGCGGTCGAGCGGAACTGGGGAGAGTTCATCCTCAACGGCCCGTCGGCTTTGGGAGACTTCACGGCCATGACCGAGGCCGACTGGGCCCGGCGGGCCGACGAGTTCCGGCTGCTGCCCGGTGAGACGCTGGCTGGTGTGCTGGCCGACTACGCCGAGGTGGCCCGCCGGACAGACGACCTGGTCGCCACTCTGCCCGACCTGGAGACCGCGCAGCCGTTGCCGAAAGCCCCGTGGTTCGAGCCCGGCGCGCAGTGGTCGGCCCGCCGGGTGCTGATGCACATCATCGCCGAGACCGCTCAGCACGCCGGCCACGCCGACATCATCCGCGAGTCCCTGGACGGCGCCAAGAGCATGGGCTGACCGACGGCGCGGTGAAGGGCTGTCAGGCGGGCCGTCAACAGGACCACGGCCGGATCGCGACAGCTGACCGGCTGCCTGTGACAACACCTCCCCTGCTTCCACCCGACCTGTCCCCCCAAATCCCTCACAACACCCACGGCGTAGCTCGGCCCACGCCGTGAACCGGCGTCACAGGACAGGGCGTGGATGGGAGCGGCCCTCACGCCGGGCACGGCGCAGCGGCGGGCTCCGAACAGGACCCGCCGCTGCCCACCGACACGGCACGCCGAGCTGGTGCGGCCTGCGGATGGCACGCTCGCCCCACGCCGTACAACCTAAAGCCGCTTCAGACGGCCGAGGCGTCGATCACGGAGCGGTAGCGGACATCGTTCTCCACCCCCCTGTTAAAGGCCTCGCTGATCTCCGCTGCACTGACCAACTCGATGCCTGAGTCGAGCGCGTGGGCCGCGCAGAAGTCGAGAATCTCCTGGGCCTCCCGGCTGCCGCCCATCATGGAGCCGACCAAAGTCGTCGGTGGAGTGGAAGTGGTCCGCGCCGAGCCGCTCGGCGCCCTCCCGCTTGTTCTCGCTGTGGCTGAAACCAGTGACGTCGGCACCCAGAGTATGTGCGATCTTGACGCCGATGCGTTCAAGGCCGATGGCCAGGACCGGCCACCCGCCGGCAAACTCGTCTGGGTCGAACTGCGCATGACACCCAGCCCATGAGACCGGACCTCATGTCGTTGATGACGACCATGTCGCCACGGCTGACGATGCTGGGGCGGCCCGGCGTCGGCGACGCAGCCTCCGCCGCGGCCGGGCGATCCGCGGTGACCTCATCAGCCGAGCGGCTCTCTCATCGTTCACTGGTTCATCGGCGTCACGCACCCGGGCGCTGATCCTGGGGACGCCGTAAGCCAAGCCGGAACCGGCGTGGGCCGCGAGGATCCGCCGGTCAGCCCCGTGTCGTCGGCGCCCGCGCTTCGATGCGGTCCGGCGGTGGCGGTCGTAACGGTTCTCTCGAAGCGCCCTTCGTGCAGAGCCGCAGCTGGGAGTCGATCTGCGGCGGCGCAGCCCTTGGCCACCGGGCAAGCTGGAAGACGGAGGTGGTTGCCGTGGCCGGTGAGACGCCGCTGATGATCGTGGACGGTAAAGGCGTGGTCGTGCAGTGGAGCCACCAGGCGGAGGAGTTGCTGGGGCACCCGGCGGGCGAGGTGATCGGGCGGCCGGTGACCGACCTGGTCAGCCCTGTCGCCGCACCGGGCGGTGATGCCGCGGAGCGCGGCGGGCACGACGCCCTGCGTGATGGCGCAGCGGGAGTCGCCGACGGTGGCCTGCGCGTGCAGCCGGTGCTGAGCGAGGACGGTTCGGTGACGTGGAGGATCTTCCTCCTACCTGCGGACGGGATGGCTCCCGGCATCGAGAGCGCGGTGCTCGATGCGGTGTCCACCCACATGGCAGGGGCTCTGTTCGTGGTGGACGAAGAGCTGCACGTCGTGTCGGCGAACGCTCCCGCGCAGGCCCTGTCCGGCGCGAGCGCACGGCAGATCCAAGGACGCCCCCTGCCCGATGTGTGGCCCCTTTCATCCCCCGGCGAACTGGCGCACATCCTGCGCCAGGCCATGACGGACGGTACGTCGATGACGGACCACGTGATGCGGGCTGAACCGAAGAGCGTGCCCCAGCACACGCACACCGTCTCGGTGCTGCCCCTGCACGATGCACCGGGGGCGGTGGTCGTGGCACACGACGTGACCGGTCAGGAGAAGGCACACCGCGGAGTCCAGGCCCTGTATGCCGTCCGGGAGCGGGTGGGACAGACCCTGGATGTGGTGGCCACCTGCCAGGGGCTGGTCGACGCTCTGGTTCCTGGGTTCGCCGATGTCGCCGTGGTGGAAGTGGTGGAGCCTGTGGTGCGGGGAGAGGAGCCACCGCTGAGTCCTCTGGGACGGGATGTGCCGCTACGCCGGGCCGCCTTCGGGAACAGCGGCGGTGACCGGCAGGCCAGGGCGCATCCGGTGGGAGACGTCCGCGCGCTGCCGTTTCCGACCCCGTACGCGCAGGCCCTGGCCGACCTCAGGCCCCGCACGATTGCCCTGGGCCCCGACACGCCCTGGCTGGCGGCCGATCCGGCGCGGGCCGAGGCAATTCGCGCATCCGGCGCGCACGCCCTGCTCGTCGCACCACTGACACTGCGTGGAAAGGTGCTCGGGCTGCTGAGCCTCTATCGCACCAAGCGATCCGACGGTTTCGACGAGAAAGAACTCGCCCTCACACTGGAACTGGCCACACACACCGCCCTGGGTATCGACAACGCCCGCCGCTACACCCGCGAGCACACCATCGCGGCGGCACTGGAGCGCCATCTGCTGCCTCCCGCACCTCCGTCGCAGACCGCGATCGAGACCGCCAACCTGCATGTGACCGACGAACGGGGTGCGGGCGGCTGGTCGAACGCCTGCGCCCTGCCCGGCGCCCGAACGCTCCTGGTGGTCGGGGAGGTCGCAGGGCACGGCATCCACACCGCCGTCACGATGGGGCAACTGCGGACCGCCATGGCCTCGCTCGCCGCACTGGACCTCGAACCCGACGAGCTCCTCGCCCGGCTCGACGACGCCACGGCGCGTCTCGTGCGCGAGCGCAGGGCGCTGCCACGGGGCGATCCCCTGCGCACGCAGCCCCTCAGCGCGACCTGCCTGTGCGTGCTCTACGATCCGTTCACTCACACGTGCGCCATAGCCTCCGCCGGACACCCGCCGCCCGTCATCGTCGGCCCCGGTCCCAGCACCCAAGTGGTCGAGCCGGCCAACGGTGGTGCCCTCGGCGTCGGAGAAGGGCCCCCGTACGCCACCACCACCGTCGCCCTGGCCGACGGAGACGTGCTCGCCCTCTACACGGCCTCGCTCCTGTCCGCCGTACGGGGCGAGGACGGCACAAGCGAACCGCAGTCGCTCCGGCGCATGCTCGCCGACACCGATCGGCCCCTCCAGGACCTGTGCGACGACGTCCTGTACCGGCTGCGCGCCGACACCCTGCCCGGCGACGCCGTCCTCCTCCTCGCCCGCACCCGCCCCTTCCCCGCCGACCGCGTAGCCACCTGGGCGCTGGACGCGGAGCCCACCGCCCCTGCCCTCGCACGGCGGCACGCCCGGCACCAACTCGCGGCCTGGGGCCTGGACGAGGACACCGCCTACGACACACAGGAAATCGTCAGCGAGCTGGTCACCAATGCCCTTCGGTACGGCGACCCACCCGTACTGCTGCGCCTCATCCACGACCGCGCCCTCACCTGTGAGGTCCAGGACCGCGGCACCTCCGCCCCGCGGCTGCGCCACGCACGGTCGGTCGACGAGGGCGGCCGCGGCCTGTTCATCTGCGCCCAGCTCGCACACAACTGGGGCATCCGCTACACCAACGACGCGAAGACGGTCTGGACCGAGCAATGCCTCCCGCAACAGCGCCCATAGGCCGCTGTGGCGACGAGTCGTGTACGGAGCGGCCGGTCGTGATCACCGCAGGAGGACGCCGAAGACCATGTGGAAGAAGGCGTCGAAGGGAGCGGAGGACTTGTCGGCCCGCGCCGCGATCAGCGTGCCCTCCCAGGCGCTGAGGATGAACAGCGCGGCCTCCTCGACGTCGAGAGCGGCGTCCAGCTCACCTGCCTCGTGGGCTTCGGTGAGCACCCGCCGGATGTGCGCGGCCCACCGCTGGAAGCCGCCCTGGACGGCGGAGCGGATCTCCGCGGAGTGGTCCGCCACCTCGGCGCCGAGGTTGCCCACCAGGCATCCGCGGGCGAAGCCGCTGGCGACCGTGTCCGCGCCCAGGAACTCGAAGTGCGCCCGCAGCCGCTCCAGCGCGGGGCGTCCGGGCGTGTCGAGCAGGTCGAACCGCAACTCGGCGGCGTAGCGGCTCAGTGCTTCGAGAGCACTCTCCTCCTTGCTGGCGAAGTGGTTGTAGAACGAGCCCTTGGGAGCCCCGGCAGCCGACGTGATGTCGCTGATGCCGGTGGCATTGAAGCCCCGTGTGCGGAACTGCTCCAGGGCTGCCTGCGCGATCTCCTCGCGCTTGGACGCGCGTGCCATCCTCACCACCACCTCGGGTTCAATATGTCCGGTCGCCTTACCGCAGGTCAAACCCAGGCCGCGGGGAGTGACTCCCGCCCACGACGGCATCGTGGCCCGGCTCTGTCCTCGGACCTGCTTGACTAATTTTAAAGCGACCGGTCATATTGAAGCGACCGGTCATATTGGATGCCGGTTCCCGCCCCCAGCCCCGCCCTCCCTGTGTCGGCAGAGGCAGCACCGAGGAGAAACGTCATGTCCGCCTACCGAGCATTCGAGGCGACCGGTGTCCACCAGCTCCGGCTCGTCGAGCGCGAGTTGGTCGAACCGGAGCCCGGACACGTCCGCCTCAGGGTGGAGGCATGCGGTGTCTGCCACTCCGACGTACTGGCCGTGGAAGGACTGCGCCCCGACCCCTCACGCCCCGTCGTCCCCGGCCACGAGATCGTCGGCGTGATCGATGCCGTGGGCGCGGGCGTCACGGCCTGGCGGCCAGGCGACCGCGTCGGCGTGGGCTTCCTGAACGGGAACTGCTGGGAGTGCGAACCGTGCCGCCGCGGCGACTTCGTCAACTGCCGCAACCAGGAACAGACCGGCACGACCGTCGACGGCGGATACGCGGAGGTGACGTACGCCCGCGCGAGCGGACTGGTCCGCGTCCCCGACGGCATGCCGGCCATCGAGGCGGCCCCGCTGCTGTGCGCCGGACTGACCACCCTCACCGCGCTCCAGCAGGCCCCCACCCCCGCGGGCGCCCTGGTCGCCGTGCAGGGGATCGGCGGACTGGGTCACCTGGCCCTGCAGTACGCCCGCAGCCTCGGACACCGTGTGGCCGCCGTCGCCCGCGGTCAGGAGAAGGAAAAGCTCGCCAGGGAACTGGGCGCCCACGAGTACATCGACAGCACCGGCACCGACCCCGGCACGGCACTGGCCGACCTGGGCGGCGCCTCGGTCATCGTCGCCACGGCATCCAGCGGTACGTCCATGAACCCCCTGGTCCGCGGGCTGGCCCCGGGCGGCACGCTGGTGGTCGTCGGCGCCGCCCCCGACCCGCTGACGGTCGCCACAGCCGACCTGATCTTCGGCACCCGCCGCATCGTCGGCAGCCTGACCGGATCGTCGATCCAGAACGAGGACAACCTCGCCTTCAGCCTCGCCCACGGCATCCGCCCCGCCACCGAGACCATGCCCTTCACCCGGGCCTTGGACGCCTACGAACGGATGCTCTCGGGCAAGGCACGCTTCCGCGTCGTCCTGAACATGGACGCCTGACCACGCCACGACCTGCGCCGCCGGGCCGGCGAGTCCGGGCCCGCGCCCCTGGCAATCCCCCTGAGGTTCCCCCATGACCGACATGGTCGACACGACAGAGCACACCAGCACGGCCCCGCGCGGCAGCGGGCCCGCGCGTCCAGCCGCCGACATCGTCTCCGACGCCTACGGTTCCCAAGCGACCCGCGCCGCACGGATCAGGCTGCTGTCCGTCTCCCTCGGCGCCGCCGGCCTCGGCGGGGCCTGGCAGGCAGCGGTAACCACTTTTCCGTCCGCTCTACAGGTCAGCGACGCGCTGTTCACCGTCAGCGGCCTCGTCTGGTTGGTGCTGCTGGCCCAGTACCTGCGCCATGGCGGGACCCGGTGGCGCAACCTGCGCCACGACATGCGTCATCCCGGCGACGGCTTCGCCCTCGCATACGTCCCCCTCATCGGCATGCTGATCGCGGGCCACTTCTCCCGTTTCGGGCTCACGGGGGCACGCTGGGTCTACGCGATATTCCTCACCGTGGCCGCCCTGCTCGCCGCACGCCTTCTGGCCCACTGGCTCACAGGTGCCCTGAGCACCACCGCCCTGCACCCGGGCTATCTGCTGCCCCTCTCCTCCGCACCCTTCGTGGCGAGTGCCGTCGCCTCCACGCTCAGGCTGCCCGGCGTCGCCGACGCCGCCTTCGCGGTGGGGCTGCTGTACTGGCTCGCCTTCGGCACCGTCATCCTCGGCAGCCTCGTCACCGGTGGCCCCCTGCCCGGGCCCGCCCGCCCGGCCCTCACCGTCCTGACCATCCCACCGGCGACCGGCGGAATCGCCTGGACCGCCGCTCACAAGGGCGTCTTCGACACCGTCGGCTACGGCTTCGCCGGAACCCTGCTCTTCACCGTCCTCCTCGTCGTCTTCCTCCTGCCCGAGCTGCGCCAGCCCGCGTTCCATCCGGGCCTGTGGATCTTCAGCTTCCCGGTGGCGGCATCCACCAACTTCACCATCCGCTGGATCCACGCGTCCGAGCTCCCCGGAGTGCCGGCCTTCACCGCCATCCTCCTCACCGGTGCGACCTCGGCGCTGGTCCTGCTGGCCGCAGCCACCCTGCGTCACCGGGCCCGGCGAACGCTTCTCAGCTGACCTCCGCTCCGGCGGCGGAGAGACGCATGCCGGAGGCATCGCCTCGTTCCTCCAGCGCCCACCGGCCCGGTCCACCGGCAGGTGCCAGCCTGCGGCACCGGCGTGCGGCCCAGCAGAACCCAACTCCACCCGACCCATGTGCCCTGCCCCACCGAAACGTCCCCAAGGAGCCCTCATGCCAACCCTCGACCGCCACGACGCCGTCTTCGTTCTCGACCTCGGTGACGGGGAGAACCGCTTCCACCCCGACTGGATCGCCTCGGTCGACGCAGCTCTCGACGAGGTGGAGAAGTCGGAAGGTCCCCGCGCCCTGGTGACCGCTGCGACAGGGAAGTTCTACTCCAACGGTCTGGATCTCGAGTGGCTCGCCGCACACAGCGACGAGCGCGTGGACTACGTCAATTCGGTCCACGGTCTGTTCGCGAGGTTCCTGTCCCTCCCGCTGATCAGCGTTGCCGCACTGCAGGGACACACGTTCGCCGCCGGAGCGATGCTCTCCCTGGCCCACGACTTCCGTCTCATGCGCGCCGACCGGGGCTTCTGGTGCCTGCCCGAGGCAGAGATCAACATCCCCTTCACTCCGGGCATGTCCGCCCTCATCCAGTCCCGGCTGACCCCGCAGACGGCCCAGCACGCCATGGTCTCCGCCCGTCGTTTCGGCGCCCAGGAAGCAGCCGCCGCCGGAATCGTCGATCAGGCCGTGGACGAGGACGCCCTGCGCACCGCCGCCCTCGAACTCGCCGAGGCTCACGCGAGCAAGGCCGGCGACAGCCTCGGAACCATCAAGACGCGCATGTACGCCCCCGTCCTCACCATGCTCCGCGACACGACCGACCCGCTGGGCTGACGCCGTACCGGGGGAAGTCGCCGGACCGGGCGGGGCACGAAGACGGCCAAGCCACCTCCCGGCCGGTGATCGCCACCGCCGGTGAGGCCGACCGGCAGAACTGCTTCACAGTGGGGACGCGTACGGAACTTTGTGTAAGTCCTCGGATTTCACTTGGTGTTGAGCCGGTCCTCGAAGAAGAGTGAGAACTGGTTCAGTGCCTTCTTCCAGTGTGCCGCGACGTGGTTGACATCGCGTGCTCTGGGGGTGATCTGCTCGCGGACGGCGAGGTAGAGCACCTTCAGCGCGGCTTGTTCCGAGGGGAAGTGGCCGCGGTTGCGGGTGGCCTTCCGCAGCCGTGCGTTGATCGATTCGATCAGGTTCGTCGAGTAGACGACCTTCCTTATCTCCGGCGGGAAGGCGAGGTAGGGGGTGAATTCGCTCCACGCGGCCTGCCAGGTCCTCACGATCGCGGGATACCTCTGGCCCAGCTCGCCCGCGGCGAAGTCGGCGAGGGCCTGCTCGGCCGCCTGCTCGGTCGGGGCGGCATAGATGGCCTTCAGCTCCGAGACGAGCTTGGTGTGGTGCTGCTTGGAGGCGAACCTCAGCGAGGCACGGATCAAGTGGATCACACATGTCTGGACGGTGGCTTTGGGCCAGGTCGCGGTGACCGCGTCGGGCAGGCCCTTCAGCCCGTCGCAGGCCACGATGCACACGTCCTCGACGCCGCGGTTGCGGAGCTCGGACAACACGGTCATCCAGGTCGTGGCGCCTTCGCCCTCGTCGCCGGCCCACAGGCCGAGCACGTCCTTGCAGCCGTCCATGTCCACCCCGACGGCCAGGTAGACCGGCCGGGAGGCCACGGACCCGGAGCGGATCTTCACCCACAGCGCGTCGATGTAGATGATCGGCCAGACGGCGTCCAGCGGTCTGTTCTGCCATGCGTCGAGCTCGTCGGTGACGGCGTCGGTGACCTTGCTGACCAGGTCCGGTGAGACCTGGACGCCGTACAGGCCGGCCAGGTGCGAGCGGATGTCGCGCACCGACATGCCGCGGGCATACAGCGACAGGACCTGCTCGTTGAAGCCCGCAAGTCGCCTGGCGTGCTTGGGTACCAGCTGAGGCGCGAAGGACCCGTCACGATCCCTCGGAACGGCCAGCGTGACCGCGCCGGCATCGGTCAGCACCGTCTTCAGCGATGTGCCGTTGCGGCTGTTGCCCGAGCCGCGGCCCGCGGGATCGTGCTTCTCGTATCCGAGGTGATCGGTCATCTCCGCGTCCAGGGCCCGCTCCAGCACGGCCCGGGTCACCTCTGTCAGCAGCCCGCCGTCACCCAGCAGGGCTGCGCCCGAGGCGTCGGCGCGGTCCAGCAGCCGCTCGACGACCTCATCCACGAGCTTGTCCTCGGCCGGTTCGACGGCCGGGATCTCGTTGTCGTTCATGTCCGTCCGTCCCGGCTGGCCAAAGGCCCCAGGTCAGAGCCCTGACCAGCCTGTCACATCACGGACTTACACGATCTTTCAGACACGCCCCACAGTGGTCGGCTCTGGAAGTCCTTCGGGGGTTGATCACGCTGCCAGTGCGCCGGAGGATTCTTCGTG
This sequence comes from Streptomyces sp. HUAS MG56, assembly GCF_058673395.1. Taxonomy (NCBI): domain Bacteria; kingdom Bacillati; phylum Actinomycetota; class Actinomycetes; order Kitasatosporales; family Streptomycetaceae; genus Streptomyces; species Streptomyces sp. HUAS MG56. Next base: position 1,258,440 of record NZ_CM178722.1, read on the forward strand.
GTGACCGACGGTGTGGCGGTCGAGCCCGGTAGATCTCGATTTGGTTCAGCCAGGGCGTGCACGGGGGTGTGGTCCATGACCGTGTTCGGGAACGCTGCAGCCAGCCGGTCGGAGCCGTGTTACCTCAATGGGAGGAGCCGTTGTCGACGATCCAGAAGACGCGCTTGGCGCTGGCATCGGGTTCGGTGCTCATGACCTGGGTGACCAGGTTCATGAACGGGGTGATGCCAGTGCGTTCTTCGCAGCGGCCGAACATTTTCGCGGCGTTGGCATCGCAGGCGGCTCTTGACCGCGTTGGAGGTGGAATTCGACGACGAGATCGGAGGGACTCGGTGGACGGGACGGCCGCCGCTGCTGACCGACTCCGGGCTCGTCCGCCTTGCCGTGGCGCAAGCCCTGCTCGGCCACCGCTCCGAGGCGCGCTGGCTGTGCTTCGCCCGCAAGCACCTGACCGGCATGGTCCCCTACCTCCCTCAACAGTCGAGCTACAACAAGCGGCTGTGAGCGGCGCTGCCCCTGGTCAAGCGGATGATCCGGGAGCTGGCCATGGACAGCGACCTCTGGTTCGACAACCGGGAAGGGCAGTTGAAACGGTCAACCATTCCTGATCTGCGCGCTGACGTCCCGCAGCCGGTCAAGGCCCGGGCCAGGCTGCGCCATGCGGGCGCGCTGCATAGGCGGACTGCCCGGCACAGGACGTCATGGCGGGACCGATCAGGCGACTGGGCTCCTCTGGAAAGGGCGTGTCTGCTGGTCAGGGCCGGTGGTACAACGAGGTGCATGTCGTCAGCAGTCGCACTGCCCTGCGTCATCGGCGGCGCAGCCGCTTGTCGGTGATGGGCGGGGTGGGGTCGATGTAGAAGTCGTCCGGGTTCACGTCGACGCCGGGCGGAACGATGTCGTCGATCTGGTCGAGGATGTCGTCGCCGAGTTCCACGTCGGCGCCGGTGAGGAGATCGGCGAGTTGCTCGGGGCGGCGGGGGCCGATCAGTACGGAAGTGACCGCGGGGTGGGAGCGGACGAAGGCGACGGCGAGGTGGGCGAGCGGCAGTTCGGCTTCGGCGGCCAGTGCGGTGAGCTTCTGGACGGCGTCTGCCTTGGCCTGCACGCCGGGCTGGGAGAGGTCGAACATCTTCGCCCCGAGCCCTGCGTTGCGGTGCCCCGTGGTGGGGTCGGTGCGGCCGGAGAGCCAGCCGGAGTTGAGCGGGCCGAAGGTCAGCACACCCATGCCGTGCCGCTGGGCGGTGGGCAGCACGCGGCTCTCGATGCCGCGGGTGAGGATGGAGTACGGGGACTGCTCGGTGCGCAAGCGGTGGTGGCCGCGGCGCTGGGCCGTCCACTGGGCCTCCACGGTTTCCTCGGGCGCGAAGAAGGAGCCGCCGATGGCCCGGACCTTCCCCGCACGGACCAGGTCCGACAGGGTGGCGAGGGTTTCGTCGATGTCGGTGTCGGGGTCCGGGCGGTGCATCTGGTAGAGGTCGATGTGGTCGGTGTCCAGTCGGCGCAGGCTGTCCTCGACCGCGCGCCGGATCCAGCGGGCCGAGCCGCCGCGCCGGTTGGCGTCGTCTCCCATGGGCAGCCCGAACTTGGTGGCCAGCACGACCTCTTCGCGGCGGCCCTTGAGCGCCTTGCCCACGATCACCTCCGACTCCCCGCCGGAGTAGACATCCGCGGTGTCGATGAGGTTGATGCCGGCGTCGAGCGCGGTGTGGATCATGCCGATGCACATGTCGTGGTCGGTGTTGCCCATGGCGCCGAACATCATCGCGCCGAGTGCGTACTCACTCACCGACATGCCGGTGCCGCCGAGAATCCTGCGCTTCATCGCAGATCGCCTCCTGGATTTGTGGTGCTGTGCTGCCAGCCAAACACGGCCGTCGGCCGAGGTGAGAAGCCTGATCCGACCAGGGGTCCAGCAGGGCCCCCCTCGCGGCTCCGCGCCGGGGTCTGCCGGATCTACCGTGGTGCCATGGGTCAGGAGCTGAATGCGGAGCTACGGGAATTCCTTCGCTCACGCCGTGCGAAGATCACCCCCGAGGAGGCGGGCCTGCCGCCGCATCCCGGCACCCGGCGGGTGCCCGGACTGCGGCGCGAGGAGGTCGCCCAGCTCGCCGGCGTAAGCGTGGACTACTACATCCGCCTTGAGCGCGGGCGCCACGCCGGCGTCTCGGAGGCGGTCCTCGCCGCTATCGCGCGCGCCCTTCGACTGAACGATCTTGAGCGCGCGCACCTCTTCCGGATCGCGCGCCCGTCCCGTTCCCGTCCGCGCCCGCTGCCGCCGCAGCGTGTCCGTCCCGGCCTGCGGCTGCTGGTGGACACGCTCACGGACGTCCCGGTCCTGGTCCTGGGGCGGCGTCTGGACGTGCTGGCCAGCAACCACCTCGCCCGCGCCCTCTATACCGACTTCGAGACACTGCCCGCACGCGGACGCAACATGGCCCGGCTCATCTTCCTCGACGAGCAGGTGCGCACGCTCCACGCCGACTGGGAGGACGGCGCCCGCGGAGCGGTGGCGTCCCTGCGCCTGTACGCCGGACGCTACCCTCACGATCCCGCCCTGGCCGACCTCGTCGGTGAACTCTCCCTCCGCGACCCCGACTTCCGCCGCTGGTGGGCCGATCACGACGTCTTCCAGCGCACTCACGGCACCAAGCACTACCACCACGCCCTCGTCGGCGACCTCGTCCTGGGCTACGAGTCCTTCACCGCCACCGACGACCCCGACCAGACCCTCGGCATCTACACCGCCGAACCGGGCTCCCCCTCCGCAGACCGCCTGAGGCTCCTCGCCAGCTGGAGCGCTCCCGCGCACCAGTCTGGCCACTCCCAGGTTCCGCCGAATGGCTGAGCTCGGACACCTGGCGCCCGAGCATCGCATAGTCGTCACACTCAGTCCTCGTGCGTGCCGTCAGGGCAGCGCGGCCGGGGGCGCCGCGCAAGGCTACTCGGGTAGGCCGCGGCTGAGCGGGACGCAGATGGCCCGGTTCGAGCAGGAGTTGAAGCGCTGGCCGCTGGTACACGGGTGGGCGGATCAGTGGTGGACGCTCGCGCGGATCAAGACGGTGATCGGCCGGTCGTTGCACGTCTCTTACACGGTGGAGGGCACCCGGCGGCTGCTGCGGCAGCAGCGGTTGGTCGTGGCAGCAGCCGGCCCGGCGGGCGATCGAGCGCGACAAGGGAGGGGTGGAGGTGTGGGAGCAGGAGGTGTGGCCGCGGGTGAGATCATCGCGGCGGAGCGCGACGCCCGGGTGGTCTTCGAGGATCAGGCCGGGCAGTCGATGATCCCGCCGCGTGCGAGGAGCTGGGGTCGCGGAGGCTGTACGCCGGTGGTGCGGGGGCGCGGCCGGGGCCCAGGTCGGGTGTCCATGGCCGGACGACGTGCTCCAAAGCGAGGGAATGGTCCCGGTTGTTCTGTCCGGTCCGCGAGTACCGGGAGGCGTCAGAGCCGCCGAAAGGGATCGGCTGGCGGGACCCGCGCGATCTGCTGGTACGGGAGCACATCCAGCTGGGTGGCTCGATCGTGCTGGTCTGGGACAACCTGCGCCTGCACCCGGCTGATCCGCTGTGCACGTTCTTCGGCACGCACGTCGACTGGCTCACCGTCCTCCAACTCTCCAGCCACGCACCTGCCTTGAGTCCGCAGGACAGAGTGTGGTCGCTCGTGAAGCAGGATCCGGGTCACAGCGGCCGCACCTGATCGACGTTCGCCTCGCCGGCACCGGCCTCACCCTCGAAAGCTGACCAGATGGCCAGATGAGCCTGGACGGTGTTGTGCGACCGCACGAGCCGGTTCACTCGGCCGGATTGGTCCGCGCGCGTCGGTCCGGCACGGCGGGGAGTATGGGAAAGCCGTCGGCCGGCTGTCTGAAGGACATGTCACGGAGTAGTACCCGCTGATCCGAGCCAGGGGGGTGTGGCCAGCCCCATCATGACCTTTTCGATCAGGAGACCACTGCGATGCCTTCGTCCCAGACCAAACGGATGACGATCGGCGACTTCCTGCTCCGCCGCATGGCGGAGGCCGGGATCGGCCACGTGTTCGGCGTCCCGGGTGACTACAACCTCGAACTGCTCCAGCAGATGCACGATGGCGGCGCGATGGAGTGGGTCGGCAACTGCAACGAGCTCAACGCGTCCTACGCGGCTGACGGATACGCGCGGCTCAAGGGCATGGGCGCGTTCCTGGTCACCAACGCCGTGGGCGCGATGAGCGCGATCAACGGGGTCGCCGGATGCTACGCCGAGCACGTCCCGGTCGTCGCCGTCTGCGGATCGATCCCGCTCAGGTCGATCGAGCGGAATCTGGGCATGCACCACACGATGGCCGACGGCACCTGGGACCGTTTCCTCAGCGCCTTCTCGCAGGTTACGGCGGCCCAGGTCAGGCTGACGCCGCGCAATGCGGCGATGGAGATCGACCGGTTGATCTCGACCGCGTGGCGGGAGAAGCTCCCGGTCTACATGGAGGTGCCCTCCGACATCGCCTACCTGGAGATCGAGGTCCCGACCGAACCGCTGGTACTTGAGCAGCCGCCGAGCGATCCCGAGCGGCTGCGCTCCTGTGTCGCCGCGGTCGCGAGCTTCCTGTCCGGGGCGAAGTCGGCGGCGATGCTCGTGGACCTGGACGTCGACCGGTTCGGCGTCGCGGCGGAGGTGACGGAGCTGGCCGAGAAGCTGAGGCTGCCGATCGCGGCGTGCAGCACTGCCAAGGCGGTGATCAACGAGACCTTGCCCAACTACGTGGGCATTTACAACGGCAGGGCGAGCGCGCCGGAGACGATCGAGGCGGTCGAGGGCAGCGAGCGCCTGCTGACCATCGGCTATCGGCCGATCGAGGTGACCACCGGCGACTTCTCGGCCAAGCTGCCCGCCGAGTCCATCCACCTGCGCAGCCACTCGGCCGACGTCGGGGTCGCGAACTTCCAGGCGGTGAACCTCAAGGACGTTCTGCGCGGTGTCATCGACGCCGTCTCGCCGGTCGCCGAGCGCACCGTCCGCAAGCCCGCGGCGCCGAAGCCGCCTGCGGCAGACGGCTCCGCGAAGCTCACCCAGACGGCGTACTGGAAGGCGGTGCAGGAGTACGTCAAGCCCGGCGACGTACTCCTGGTCGACAACGGCACCTCGTACGCGCTGTTCGGCGTCGAACTGCCGGAGAGCTGCACGTTCGTCGGCTCGGTCAACTGGGGTTCCATCGGCTTCTCGGTCGGGGCGCTGCTCGGCACGCTGACCGCTGCGCCGCAGCGCCGCCACCTGCTGTTCGTGGGCGACGGCTCCTTCCAGGAGGCCGCGCAGGAGCTGTCGACCATCATGCGACACGACCACAAGCCCGTGGTTCTGCTGATCAACAACGGCGGATACACCATCGAGCGCGGCTACCTCGGTCGGGACGAGCGCTACAACGACATCGCCGCCTGGGCGTACGCGGAACTGCCCAAGGTGCTGTGCCCGGACACCACGGCGCGCTCCTTCGTCGTGAAGACCCCCGACGACCTGCGCAAAGCCATGAGCGCACCCAACGACAAGATGATCTTCATCGAGTCGGTCATGGACCCCCACGACATCCCCGCCCCGATCGCTGCCAGCAGCAACCACGGAGCCGACGTCGACTACGGGCCCCGCGGCCCGCACCACCGCGACGGCGCCCAGCTCCTGTAACCCGCAACCAGGCGCGGTCGCTCGTGAAACGGCATCTGGGAAACCTCACAGCGGCCGACCTCCGCCAGATCATCCGAGCCGTCAAACGCAAGCGCAGGTCGCCGGACGCGGTGGTGGCCGATCATGCGGGAACCGCTTCGCAGGGCACGCGCGTCTTGCCGGTGACGCGTTGAAGGCATAGCGGTGCCCGAGGTCGAGGTGTGCAGAATTTGATCTCCATCCGACCGGGAAGTGGCCCACTTCCGGCCCGGGCGCAGAACGGGGTGCCCGTTCCTCCGTCCCCCGGCCCCGGCGGCCCGGAACAGTTCCGGGACTGGCCCGCGCTGCTCGGGCTCCTCGGCCGTCTGCCCGGCGGCGTACTGCTTCTGCTGTCACCGGTTCTGCTGTTGCTGACTCCCGTGATGGGGCTGTACCGCCTCGCCCGCAGCGCCCGCCGCGCCGCCTGGCGCCTGTTCCTCCGTGGCGCTGGTTCCGACTCGGTGCGCGATCCGGACGTGTAGCGCGTCGAGAGGCTCCGAACCTACGCGGCGATCGCGGTGTCACTCGCGGATGTCGTGGCCCTCGGCTCGGCGCAGGACATACGCGACTCGATCACGGACCGCTGGGGCGCGCTCCTGTCCACACCGTGGCTGCTCATCGTCAGCGCGCCGGTCGTCTTCACGGTCTTCGTCTGGAGTGCGTCTCCCGGCCGCCACCCCACGATGTGGGCCGCCCTGCGTGCTCCATTGCGTCAACTCGGCTTGTTCGTCGGCACGTTGCTGCTCATCGTCGTACTGGCTCGATTGCTGGAGCGTGGCCGATCCCTCCCGGCCGGGCGGCTCTGCGGGTACCAGGCTGTCCCTCGCGTTCCTGGCGGAAGTCGTGTGGGCGGTGTTCCTGTTCCTGCTCGCCCCTGCCGCAGTCGCGCGAACCGGCTTCGGCGCGGCCGCGGTTCACCCCGCGGCCGCGCCTGTGCTCGCCACCTTCCTGGTCTGGACGTTCGCGGCCACAGCGAAACTGCCCAGCGGACCGATGGAGCGGCTGAAACCTCGCCCGCGCGGAACACCGCCGTTGTCGTACGACATGTGCGTGCAGGCGGCGGGGCCCAGGGCTGCGGCGCGGAAGGCGAGTTGGGTCTGCGGCGCGAACGACGTCGCGGACGGTTTCCCGCCTGGCCCCGGTGAGGTCAGCGGGTGAGGGAGACGGCGAAGGGCGCAAAGCCGTGCCGGCGCAGGACGTGGGGCACCACCAGGACCATGGCCTCGGTGGCGCGGGCCGTGGTGATGCCGCCGAGGTCCTCGATCCATGTGCTCTGCCAGCCGAGGTCGCCGAGCAGACCGGTGACGGTCTTCTTCGCGTCCTCGTCGTCGCCCGAGACGTAGACGGTCGGCGGGGTGGCCAGGGTTTCGGGGGCGGTCATGACCATGAACAGCATGGTGTTGAGGGTCTTGACCACGCGGGTGTCGGGCAGGGCGGCCTGGAGTTGCTCGGCGAGGCTGCTGCCGGGGTAGACGAGGTCGCCGGGCAGGCCGTCGTCGGCGTCGCGGGTGGCGTTGGAGACGTCGACGAGGATCTTTCCGGCGAGTTCGGCTCGCAGGTCGGTGAGACGGTCCAGGGTGCTGTCGCCGGGTGTCGCGTTGATGACGACGTCCGCGGTGCGGACGGCGGTGCGCTGGTCGGCGAAGGAGACGCGGGGGCCCGCGTCTTCGGCGGGCTGTGCGGTCTCCTCCTTCGGGCTCCGGCGGCCGAGCACGACGTGGTGTCCGGTCGCGGCGAGTTTGCCGGCGAGGTTGGCGCCGACGCGGCCGGCGCCCAGGATGCCGATGCTGGTCATGAGGCGATGCTCCTTGCGGTGTCGGGTGGCACGAACGGAGGGATACAGGCCGCTGCGCGGTCAGGCGATCGGCTTGAGAACCGTGAGGGCGGGGGTGTGGATGCCGGGGGCGGCGGCCAGGAAGTCGCGGCTGCCGGTGCTCCAGGGTTCGCCCGCCAGGTCGGTGACGGTGCCTCCGGCCTCCAGGACCAGCAGGGCGCCGGCGACCAGGCCGGAGCGGACGTCGGAGAACTGCCAGAAGGCGTCCATGCGTCCGGCGGCGACGTGGATGAGCTGCATCGTGGCGGGCACGGACACCCGTACGACAAGGCCGTTGACGAGCATGGCGGTGACCGACTCGCCGATGCGGCGGAAGGTGTCCATGTCCTCGCCGGGCTTGGCCTGGCCGGTGCCCACGAGTGCGGCGGCCAACTCGGTCTTGGCGAACACCTTGAGGGGCCGGTCGTTGAGCTGGGCGCCGTGGCCCGCGACGGCGGTGTAGGTGTCGCCGGTCAGCGGCAGGTGGACGACGGTGAGGACCGGCTGATTGTCGCGGACCAGAGTGGCCGTGACGGCCCAGTCCGGCATGCCGTGGACGTGGTTGACGTTGCCCTCGGCCGGGTCGACGACCCACCATTCCCCGGGCGGGAGCGCGCCTCCGGCCAGTTCGTCGTCGGCCCAGTGCGATCCTCGCCGGGCCCGCAGGAGCGGTTCGCGCAGCACGTCGAGCACTGCGTCGTCGTTGGCGTGGATCTCGTCGACGACCTCGTTCAGACTCACGCCTCGGGCGTGCGTGGTGTAGCGGTCGCGCAGCGTGCGGCCGGCGGTCTTCACCGCGGCGGTCACGTCGGACATGAGCGGCGCGTCGGCGTCGAACGGCACGGCTGTGCTCATGACGGGCTCCCTGGGGTTCGGTCGATGCGGGGCGGCTTGGCCCGCGACCGCACTTCGAAGGTAGGCGGCCCGATGATTAACAACAAGTGCATGCTTTTCACTCGTAGAGTTACTCTCATGCAACTGGATCTGAACCTGCTCACGGCCCTGGACGCGCTGCTGGAGGAGGGCAGTGTCGCCGGGGCAGCGGCCCGCCTCCATGTCACCGCACCGGCGATGAGCCGCTCCCTGGGCCGCATCCGCAAGGCCACCGGTGACCAGATCCTGGTCCGCACCGGCCGCAGCATGGTCCCCACCACCCGCGCACTGGCCATGCGAGCCCAAGTCCACGCCCTCGTCCAGCAAGCCCACCACCTTCTGGCCGAGCAAGCGGAACTCGATCTGTCGGCTCTGGAGCGGGTGTTCACGGTGCGCTGGCACGACGCCCTCACCGCCGCCTGCGCAAGCGCCCTGATCACCGCCGTCCACCACCAGGCCCCCGGCGTCCAGCTGCGCCTGCCCGCCGAGCCCGGCACAGACACCCCCGAGCTGCGCCGGGGCGAGGTCGACCTCGAATCGAGCTCCAGCCGGCCGACGCTCCCCGACATCCGCCACCGCCTCGTCGGCCGGGACCACCTGGTCGTCGCCGTCCGTCCCGGACATCCGCTCACCGAAGGCCCGCTGAGCGTCGAGCGCTACGCGGCCGCCGAACACCTCACCGTCTCGCGCCGCGGACGCCTGCGCGACCCGATCGACGACGCCCTGACCACGCTCGGCCACGAACGCCACGTCGTCGCCGCCGGGCCCACCGCCGCCCTCGCACTGCAACTCGCTCTCGACACAGACCTGATGGTCACCCTTCCCGAGGCGGTCACCCGCACGGCACGGGAGCAGCTCGGCCTGATCACCCTGCCGCTGCCGCTCCAACTGCCCGACGTCCCGCTGTACCTGCTGTGGCACCAGCGCTACGACGACGACCGCGCCCACACCTGGCTGCGCGAACTGGCCGCCGAAACCGTCCGGGCACTCTTCACGCCACCGCCGCCCGCCTCCCGGCCGGCGGGAGCCCACGGCAAGCCGGGCCGATGAACTCCCGATCGGTCAACCGCGGATCGTTCCGTTCACTCGACTGGGCGCCTTCACGAGGTCGAGCAGCAACAGCGTGTGCGCATCCGGCGGGCTCTCGCCGTGGCAGACGGCCCGCAGGTGGCCCATCAGAGCAGCGCCGACGCGTGAGTTCGGGTGGTGGCTCGGCCTCCTGAGAATCGTGTCGTGTCCGGGGCTCGGCAGACCATGCTCGACAAGAGCGTCACGGTGCAGTGGGGGGCCGTGTGGGAGCCGAGTTCACCGAGCTCGGCCACCGCACAGCCCGTCTCCGTCCGCCGGACCTCGTGCACCGTGCCGGAACTCCGGTACGAGAGCACGACGAACTCCTCGGGCAGCGACAGGTACTGTCCTCGCCCGCGACCGCGATTCCGCCCGAGCGCCGCGGCCTCGCGCCGTCGGCCGCCTCACGCTCGCCGCTCGCGGCCACCTGACGGGCAGTCACTTGGCCGCGAATATCCCAGTGCGTGATCGGCGGCTGTGCCTGCACTGTGCGGCGATGCGCGTAGAGGCAGGACGCTGGACTGGGTGCTCAGGTGCGGGGGCGGCTGGCGAGCCACCAGCACAGGCCGGCGAGGGGGAGTTCGACGGCCGCGGCGAGGAGGAGGGAGAGCGGCAGGTCGTGCGAGGTGCTGGTGGTGACGTCGAACCATGCGTCGACGCAGAGCATGGCGGCGCTGGCAGCGGCGTGCGGAGGGACGCGGTCGCGCCGGCGGGGACGCAGGGCGTAGGCACCGGTACGGGCGAGCTGGCCGAGGAGGAAGACGTCGAAGCCGACCCAGGCCATGCGGTAGTGCTCGGAGAGCTGGCGTCCCGGCAGGGAGAGGGAGAGGTAGACGATCCAGGGCAGAAGGATCGCGCTCAGGGCCAGATAGAGCGGTCCGACCCAGCGTGGGAGCCCGGAGCGGGTCGGCGTCGGGGGTGTCGTCGGTGGTGTCGTCGGGTGGGTGGTCACGTGCTCGTTCCGGGCTCGGCGTAGCCGTGGGTGTAGGCGTAGCGGATGGCCTGGGCGCGGTCGCGGCTTCCGGTCTTGGTGAAGATGCGGTTGATGTGGGTCTTGACGGTGGCTTCGCTGACGACGAGTTGGCGGGCGATCTCCCGGTTGGAGCGGCCTTCGGCGATCAGGCGCAGTACGTCCGCCTCGCGGGCGGTGAGATCGTCCGGGGCGGAGTCGGCGGGTGTGGCCGGGGCGGGTGTGCCGGTGGCGGCGGCGAGCAGGGTGCGCTGTACAGCGGGGTCGAGGACGGCCTGACCCGCTGCGGCGGCCTTGACGGCACGTTCCGATGTCGGCGCGGGTGGCGGCCTTGGTCAGGTAGCCGAGGGCGCCGGCCTGGAGGGCGCCGAGGATGGAGGTGTCGTCCTCGTAGGTGGTCAGCACCACGACGCGGATGTCCGGACGGTCGGCGAGGATGCGGGTGGTGGCTTCGATGCCGTCGCAGTGCGGCATGTTGAGGTCCATGAGCACCACGTCCGGCTGGAGGTCGCGGGCGAGCGCGGCGGCGGCGTTGCCGTCCTCGGCCTGGCCGACGACCTCGACACCCGGGAGGGTGTCCAGCAGCAGCGCCAGTCCTTCCCGGACGGCGGCCTGGTCGTCGACGACGAGGACTCGAATGGGCGAGGTGGTACCGGTCACCTGGGAATTGTGACGCACACCCGCCAGGTGTTGTCCATGACTTCGGTGTGAAGGGTGCCGCCTGCCAGCAGGGCGCGCTCGCGCAGCCCGGTCAGTCCGTAGCCGGCTCCGCTGGCGCCGAGGGGCCGGGGAGCGGCGGCGTCGGGCAGTGGGTTGGCGGCGGTGAGCGTGGTGTGGTCCTCGGCATAGACGAGGGTGAGCGTGACGGGCTGGCCGGGGGCGTGTTTGGCCGCGTTGGTGACCGCCTCCTGTGCGGTGCGCAGCACTGCGAGGGTGGCGTCCGGCTCCAGTCGGCGGACAGTGCCCTGGACCTGGAGGCGGACGGCCGGGGCGGTGCCGTCCTGCTCGGGCCCGGTGGTCAGGCGGGCCAGTAGCTCAGGCAGGAGTGCGCTGTCCTCGCGCAGGGCATGGACGGCGCGGCGGGTCTCGGTCAGCCCCGCGCGGGCGAGGTCGCCGGCCCGGCCGACACATCCGAGGGCCTTGCCCAGGGCGGGGTCCTCGCTGGTTGCCGGGCTTTTCTGCAGCAGTGCCTGCGCGGCTTCGAGTTGCATGGACAGGGCGCCGAGGGAGTGGGCGAGGATGTCGTGGATCTCGCGGGCGATCCGGGTGCGCTCGTGCAGGACGGCGGCCTGGGCCTCGGCCTGTTGGGCGCGGCGGGTCTGTTCCAGCAGGGCTTCGGCCTGGTCGGCGCGCTCGACGTAGCCGAGACGGATGAAGCCCGTCCCCAGACCGGCACCGATGAGCACCAGGTAGCCGAGCATCACCGCCGTACCCCCGCCGACCACGATGGTGGTCACGGCGAGGGCGAGTGACGCGGCCACGGCGATCGCGATGGATGTCTCGGGGGCCAGGGCCGCCGCCGCGACCATCGCCCCCACGGGCGCCGCGGCGATGCCGGGCGAGTGCGGGGACAGTCCGCCCAGGGCACCCCCGCCCAGCGCCGTCGCGGCGAGCGCCGTGGTCAGCAGTCGCTGCCGGTGCTCCGCGGCGATCCACAGCAGCCACCCGCCCGCCGTCACTCCCAGCGCGCAGGAGATCGCCAGTCCCCGGCCGTGCCAGCCGGCGGGTGGATGAGCGTGCGCGGTGGCGGCGAGCAGGGCCGCCAGACCGGCGAGCCGCATGACGCGGATGCCCCACAGATAGGCAGGCCGGTCGCGAAGCGCGGGGACGGCGGCGGGCATGCGGACTCCCGGAACAAGCAGGCGAGCGCCGGCCGGGCCGGACAGCTCGGGTTGGGCCTGACGCGATAAACGGACCCTACCGCGCCCCGCATCAATGCCATCAGTGCTGGTGCCGGGCCGCAGGGGCACCACCCGGCACGGGGAAAAGACGGTGGCGCCTGCCGTCCACGCACCCGGCGACCACCGGCGGCGTCAACCCGGTCTCCACCCGCGCTCCACCATCACGCTGACGCGACCGCCCCGGCCGCGTACCTAGCGTGGAAACCAGTCAGGCACCCCAAACAACGCCCACCGAAAGCGAGTTCAGCAATGCTGATCGGTCTCCTCGTCCGTCTCGTCAAGGCACTCAAGCGCCGCGGCTGATCCCCGCTCCGCTCCGCCCGTACCCGTCCCGGACTTTCCATGCTGTGAAGGGAGAAACGCCATGCTGATCGGCCTCGTCGTCCGTCTCGTCAAGCGCCTCACCTCCCGTGGTTGAGCGACCGCCCTCGGACCACCACACCCAGCGCCCCCGGGATCCGCTCCCAGGGGCGCTCGCGTATGCGCCACCACCCAACCGAGAGGGCATTCACGCAGCTCAGCGGCATCAACCCGGACTCCACCCGGCACCCACCCACAGACCGACGAACCGACCCCGCCCCCGCTCGTAGCTTCGAGGACGTCAGCCCGTCCCCGGCACCACCACACCGCGAAGGACCCGCCATGAACGCCAGCGTCTGGATCGTCAACCTCGCCGTCCTGACCACCGTGCTCCACGCCGACCTCGGCTACAAGAAGATCGCCTGGCTCCGCCTCGCCCGCCCGATCCTGCTCGCCGCGGCGGTCGTGCCGATCTTCGCCAAGAACATCGCCACCCACGGCAACGGCCTCACCCTGGAGATCATCGGCCTGGCCGCCGGCCTGCTGCTCGGTCTGCTCGCCGCCGCGCTGCTCAAGGTCCGCTACGACGAAGACCACAAGGCCCCCTTCTCCACCGGCCGCGCCCCCTACGCCGCGCTGTGGACCGTCGTCATCGGCGCCCGGCTGCTGTTCGCGTACGCCTCCGTGCACATCTTCCCCGCCCAGCTCGGCCGCTGGATGCTCACGCACCGCATCACCGGCGACGCCCTCACCGACGCGCTGATCTTCCTGGCCATCGGCATGCTGGTCGCCCGCACCACCGCCCTCCTCGCCAAGGGCACCCGCGCCACCCGCGCCCACCTCACCGACACCACCAGCGCGCCCACCCAGCAGTACGACGCGGCCTGACGCCGCACGGCACACACGTCGGTCCCCGGCGGGGCACCGTCCCCGCCCTCCGCGCGACCGACAAGGCGCGAGCGAGAGCCAAGGCAAGGAGCCCCAGTGACTGCGCCTGCGTGACATCGCCTATGCGAGAGACCCGGCCAGGGGCAAGGCATTGCGAGACAGGGCCGGCGCTGATGTGTGAGGGGATCATCCACACGGTGCGGAAACACCGCGTCACCCATCTCCTGGGTGACTTCTTCGTCGACGACCGCGGAGCTGCCCGCCTCCGGTCGGCGCCGGGACGACCCGGCTGGCACAGGGCGTCGACCGGCATCCCTCACCGCAGGTACCGGGGACGCGCTCGGGCAATCGCTGGAGCTGGACGCCGACGCCTCGGCATGCATGAGCGCGCTCGCCGCCCTGGATCCCGTACGGCGTTCGGAGACCGAGGTCGCCCCGGACGTGCACCAACTGCTCGACACGTGGGTGGACGGCTCGGCGTACGTGCGCAACCGGCGGTTCGACGTGCTGGCCGCGAACAAGCGGGCCCGCGCACTTGCCCCGATGTATGAACCCGGGCACGACCTGGCCCGGGACATGTTCCTTTCCTCTGAGGTCCGTCAACTGCTCCCGGAATGACCGGAGATCGCCGCGCAGACCGCGACGCGGCCCTGCACGAGGATGCCGACCCGCGTGAGACCGGGACCGCGCGGTTCGTCGCCGAGCTGAAGGCGGACGAGGACTTCCGCCGTCTGCGGGCGCGGCACGACGCGCGGCCCTCCCGCGACGCCTCTCGCCCGACTTGCCCGAGGCCACGGGCCGACGGAAGTATCCCCTCCAGCACGGCCGTGCAGGCCTCCTCCGGTCTCCCCCGACAGCAGCTCGGAACCGGCGGCCGGCGCGTCATCGCGACCGGCACCTGGTCATGACGGTGCCGGACAACAAGGCGTCGCGCGTGTCGTCGGAGGCATGGCTGCTCACACCGAGGTCGGCGTGGCTTCGCACGCAGTGCCTCCCCGTCCGGTCGCGCGAACAACTCCTGCGGCGGGTGGCGTTCTTGAGGACGATGACCTGCCAGCCGGCCGCGGCGAACGTGCATCGCAGCTTGTCCGCGGCGATGCCGGGGTGGCCCCCAGTACTGCGGGGCTGCGCGGCTGTGGGGAAGCGGGCGAACTGCCAGGTCGCGGACAGTGTCCATGCCGCCACCGACACGGCATCGTGTCCGCCGGACCGGCAGTTGCATCTGCCCCGGGAGTGGACGCCTTGAGCCCGTCGGGGCCGCATGGCAGGCTCGTGCTCCGTGATCGATGCATTGATGAAGGACTACCTCCACGGCGAACTCCGAGTGTTGCGCGAAGCGATGCTCTGGAAGCTCGACGGGCTCGGCGAGTACGACGTCCGCCGCCCCTTGACCTCCACGGGTACCAACCTTCTCGGCCTGGTCAAGCACCTGTCGGTCTGGGAGTCCAGGTACTTCGGCGAAGTCTTCGACCGGCCGTTCGCCGAACCGCTGCCCCGGTGGGACGACGCCGGGGAACGCGGCGCCGACATGTGGGCGACCGAGCACGAGACGCGTGAGGAGATCATCGATCGCTACCGTCGTGTATGGGAGCACGCGGACGCGACGATCACGGCCCTCGCCATCGACTCCCCCGGCCACGTGCCCTGGTGGCCACGCCCCGACGTGAAGCTGTTCAACGTCCTGGTCCACATGCTCACCGAGACCAGCCGGCACGCCGGACACGCCGACATCCTGCGCGAGCAGCTCGACAACTCGACAGGGACGACAGCTGAATACGCGCTCCCGCAGGACGATCCGGCCTTCTGGGAAGCCCACTGCGCGAAGATCGAGCGAGCCGCCGCAGCAGCCGTCGCCAGGGCCGACCGCGTCGGTTCCGCCAACACGTCGGCGGATCTTTAGCGCGTGACGCGCAGGGGCCGTGATCAGATCCTGTTCCGCGCCCTGTACGACGCCGTGGCCGCTGCCGAGGTCTTGTCCGGTTCCGCACCAACGTATGAGGGGGCTGCTGAAGCCGGCAGTCAGTCGCGGGGGCGGAGGCTGGCTTCTTCGAGGTCGAGTTCGTACTGGATCCGGCGCCGGGTGTCGTGGCTGATCTTGTTCGCTTGGTAGAGGCGCTGGAGTTCGGCCGCCTCGATGGCGATGAGTGTGCGGCGTATCTCGCGGTAGGCGTCGGCGGGGCGGGCGTCCGGGTCGCTGTAGTGGGCGTCTTCGACCTGGTGGATGCGGGCTTCCAGATGACGACGGGCCTGTTTGAGCGCGCCCTGTGCGGCGGTGCCCAGATCGGCGAGGTGTTCCGGATCGCCGAGCAGTTTGAGCTCGTCGAGAGCGGCGCGGGCGATGTGCCGGCGGGTCCGGGCCTCCTCGCGGGCGGTGTGCTCGGGTTCCAGCGCGATGCCGGAGCGGCGGACGACGGGGGCCAGGGTGAAGCCCTGGAAGACGAGAGTGACCGCGACGGTCCCCGTGGTGAGCGTGAGGATGAGCGCCCGGTGCGGCAGCGGCGCCCCCGTGTGCGTGGCCAGCGGGATGGACAGCGCGGCTGCCAGCGGCATGACGCCTCGGGTGCCCGCCCAGGACAGGACGGCCGGGACCCGCCACGACAGGCGGTTGTCGCCCTGCCCGTGCCGGTGGTGGATCAGGGCGGACAGCGGGAAGATCCACAGCAGGCGGATCGCCAGCAGGGTGAAGGCGATCACCGGCACCCACAGCGGCCAGCCGTGCTCGTCGCGCGCGAGATGACGGACGGCCGAGGGGAGCTCAAGGCCGATCAGAGCGAAGACGACGCTCTCCAGCAGGAAGGTCACGGTGTCGTAGACGGCGCGGACCTGGAGGCGGACGGAGGCGTCGCCGAGCTTGTGGCGCGTGCTGCCGAGGACGACCCCCGACACGATGACGGCGGTCACGCCGGACGTGTGCGACTGCTCCGCGATGACGTAGGAGGCGTAAGGGCTGACCAATGCGATGACGGTCTCCAGCATGGGGTCGTCGGTCCGTCTGCGGATCAGGGCCACCACTGCGGCGAGCGCCGCCCCGATGAGGGCTCCTCCGCCTGCCAGGATCAGGAACTGCAGGGCGGTCCCGGGCACGCTGATGGCGCTGCCGGACACCGCGGTGGCCACGGCGACCTTGTACAGGACCAGGGAGGTGGCGTCGTTGAACAGGCTTTCCGCCTGCACCATGGCCTGCACACGCGGTGGGAGAGACAGGCGCCGGCCGAGCGCGGTCACGGCCACGGGGTCGGTGCTGGCCAGGACGGAGCCGAGGATGAACGCGGTCGCGGCGGTGAGCGGGGTGATCGCATGAGCCACGTACCCGACGGCGACGGCCGAGACGAGGACCAGGCCGAAGACCAGGCCGGTCACGGGCCGCCACACGGTACGCAGGTCGCGGACGGAGATCTCCCCGGCCGAGGCGTAGAGCAGCGGTGGCAGCACCAGCACGTTGATCACGTGAGGCGGCAGGCGGACCTCGGGAACCCAGGGCATCAGTCCCACGACCAGGCCCGCGACCACGAGGAGCGAGGGGGCGGGCAGGCTCCAGCGCCGGGCACCTGTCGCCACGGCGGTGGCCAGGACCACCAGCAGCAGGACGACGATCAGGCCGGTCATGGAGCGTCCCCGGTGAGTTACATCTTGTGGTCCCCCTGTGACCAGGTGCTTTATCAACGTAACCGACATACCGCGGTGACGCAGCCGATGGTCGCGCCGCTCAGGCAGTTCGCTCTCGCCCACTCGAACCATCCGCATCGCGAAATCCACGGCATCTGGTTCGAGGCACCGCCTCTCCCGGTGGCCGGCGTCCCCGGGGACGCCGGTCCGTCCGCGCCGGACGACGTCATCCGTCCGCTGCCGGGGCGGGAACAGCCGCGCTTCAGCGGGAACGAGGCCGTGTCGGAGCCGGCGCATCGAGCACGACTGATCCATCTGATGCGGCTGTCCCTGGCCCCGCACCCGGACCGAAGGTCGTTCGGCCACCGCTCGCCGTGGCGTCCCTGAGCGAAAGCGGCCGGCGGTCAGGTCCGGCGGGCGAGCACGCTCAGGAGCGGTGCCGGATCGTCGCGGAAGTAGAAGTGACCGCCGGGGAACCGGCGCACCGTCACGGACTCGGTGCTGTGCTCCTTCCACTGCGTGAGGGCTTCGCCGGTGACGACGTCCGTGTCCCCGCCGAGCACGTCGAGGGGCACCGGGAGCGGCTCGCCCGCCTGGTGACGATAGTTGTCGAGCAGGGTGAGGTCCGCGCGGAACACCGGGAGGAGCAGGGCCATGAGGTCGGCGTCCGCGGCGATCTGCGGCGGGATGCCGCCGTAGCGTTCGTCGAGGGCCGCGACCAGCTCGGCGTCCGTCTTGTCGGACACCCGTGCCGCGTGACGCGGTCGGTGTGGTGCGGGGCACGCCGACACGATGAGCCGTTCGGGCAGCGGGCGGCCCCGGGCGATCAGTTCCCGTGTCACTTCGTAGGCGACCAGCGCGCCGAGACTGTGCCCGAAGAGATCGTAGGGCGGTGTGAACTGCGTGGCGTCGAGCAGCTCGCGTACCACCGTGCCCAGGTCGGTCAGCGGTGGTTCGGCGGCGCGGCTGCCGCGTCCCGGGAGGCAGACTCCGTACACCTGGGTGCCGGGCAACTGCTGGCCCCAGCGGACGAACTCGCCGGGGAACCCGCCGGAGTGGGGGAAGCAGTACAGGTGGCGCTCGGGGGGCTGGGCCAGGGGGCGGCCGGTCAGCCAGGGGCTGCGGCGGGTGGCCGTACCCAGCGGCGGGGTGGCGGTCATGAGGCGGAAGTCTCCTTGGCGGAATCGGATGCCGCACCGCGCTCCTGGAGCAGCGCGGCGATCGCCGACGGGGTCTGGGAGCGAAGGACGTCCCCGGCGTTGAGGGTGACGTGGAACGAGGCGGCGGCCCAGGCGGCGAGCTTCGTCGCGGTCAGTGAGTCACCGCCGAGGTCGAAGAGACCCTCGTGCGGGTCGATGTCGGGATGGCCGAGCGCCTGTGTGAAGGCGCCGAGTACGGCGTCCAGCACGCTCGGGTGCTCCGACGGCCGGCCGGCCGCTGTCGCCGCCTCGGTCTCCGTCCGCGGTGCCTCGGCCACCTGCGGCGCGGTGGGTGCGGGCGGCGGCACCGGACGGCCGTGGGGTTCGGACGGCACCGCGGGCGTACCGGGCTCGGGCGGTGCCGGCACCAGGTGGTTCCGGCGCTCGAACGGGTAGGTCGGCAGCGGTACCCGGCGGCGTGGCTGGGCGCCGTGCAGAGCCGGGAAGTCCGGCCGGGCGCCGCGGACCCACAACTCCCCCACGCCGGACAGGAGCGTCGCCGTCTCCGACGTCTCCTCCGCCGGGTGCGGGGCGACGTGGACGACGGCCTGCTTGCTGTCGTAGCGCTCGTGCTGGCGGGCCAGCGTGGCCAGGGTGCGACCCGGGCCGACGTCGACGAGGACGCGGTCCGGGGTGCCGAAGAGGGTGTCCAGCACCTCGCCGAACCGCACGGGCCGGCGCAGGTGCCGTACCCAGTGGGCGGCGGTGCGGATCTCCTCGGGATCCGCCCAGGAGCCGGTGGTGTCCGAGAGCACCGGCAGGGCCGGCCGCTCGCGGGGCAGTGCCTCGACCGCCTCGGCGAAGCGGTGCGCGATCGGGTCGACGAGCGGCGAGTGGCCCGCAGTGGCGATCCGCAGGACCCGCGCCTCGATCCCCCGGCCGGTCAGTTCCTCCGCGAAACGGGCGATGGACGCGGCCGGTCCGGTGACGGTGCACTGGCCCGGGCCGTTCACCGCGCCGATCGTGACATCGGCCGGGAGCATCGGCTGGACCTCGGCCTCGGGCAGGCGTACGGCCGCCATCGCGCCTGCGGGCACGGTGGCGAGGAGCCGGCCGCGCTCGGCCACCAGCCGGGCCGCGTCGACCGGTGAGAACACTCCGGCGACGCAGGCCGCGGCGTACGCGCCGAGACTGTGCCCGGTGACGGCGCTCGGCCGCAGACCCCACGACATCAGCAGCCGTGCGGTGGCGTACTGCACCGCGAACACCGCCGGCTGGCCGACGCCGATGGTCGCCAGCCGCTCGGCGGCGGACGGCCGCTCCGCCTGCGTGCCGGGATAGAGGACCTCCCGCAGGTCCAGTCCGAGCGGACCCGTGACCGCCTCGGCCACCTCGTCCAGGTGTCGCCGGAACTCGGGCTCGGTGTCGTACAACTCCGCGGTCATGCCGACGTGTTGACCGCCCTGGCCGGGGAACAGGAAGACCTGTTCGACGTCGGACGGCGCGCCGACGCCCGTCGCCGCCGCCCGGCCGCGCAGGGCGTTCACCGCTTCCCGCGTGTCGCCCGCGACCACGAACCTGCGGTGGGCGTGGTGGGCGCGGCCGGACTGCAGGGTCCATGCCGCGTCGGCCAGAGGCGTCGTCGGGTGCGCTTCCAGGTGGTCGGCCAGGCGGCTCGCCGCGGTGTCGGCGGCCTGCGGGGTCCGGCCGGAGACCACCAGCAGTTGCCTGCGGCGGACGGGTGTGGAGGCCGCGGGCGGTGGCGCCTGTTCCAGCACCACGTGTGCGTTGGTGCCGCCGACACCGAGCGCGTTGACTCCGGCGATCCGCGGGCCGTCCGTCGGCCACGCGCGCGTGCTGCCGCTCACCTCGAAGGCGGACGAGGCGAAGTCGATGGCCGGGTTCGGCTTTCGGTAGTGCAGCGTGGCCGGGACGACGCCGTGCTCCACGCTGAGGACCGCCTTGATGAAGCCCACCACGCCCGCCGCGGAGTCGGCATGACCGATGTTCGTCTTCACCGAACCGAGCAGGCAGGGGCCGCCACCACGGCCGGTTCCGGGCCCGAAGGCCCGGCTGAGCGCGGCCACTTCGATCGGGTCGCCGAGCGCGGTGCCCGTGCCGTGCGCCTCCACATAGCCCACCTCGTCCGGATCGACGCCGGCGGCCTCGTGGGCGAGACGGATCACCTCGGCCTGGCCCACCACGCTCGGCGCGGTGAAGCCCGCCTTGTGCCGGCCGTCGTTGTTCACCGCGGAACCCCGGATCACCGCGTGCACGTGGTCGCCGTCCGCCAGCGCGTCCGACAGCGGCCGCAGGACGACCACGCCCACCGCGCTGGCACCGACCGTGCCGTCGCTGTCGGCGTCGAACGCGCGGCAGTGGCCGTCGGCCGCGACGATGCCGCCCGGGGTGTAGCGCATGCGGGGCAGGTGCGGGACGACGCTCGCGCCGCCGGCGAGCGCGAGGTCGCATTCGCCGTTCAGCAGCGCCTGCACCGCCAGGTGCACCGCCACCAGGGAGGTCGAGCAGGCCGTCTGCACGGTCAGGGCCGGCCCGGTCAGGTCCAGGTGGTAGGCGATGCGGGTGCTGACGAAGTCGGGCGCGGTGGCCTGCCGCAGCCGCCATTCGTCGAGGAAGGGCAACTCGTCGATGCGGGCGCGGACCGCCTCGGCGTACCCGTTGTTCCCGGCTCCGACGAAGACGCCCGTCACGGGTCGGTCCTCGCCGCCGTGCCCGGCCCGTTCGAGTGCTTCATGGGCGCACTCCAGGAGCAGCCGCTGCTGCGGGTCGGTGATGAGGGCGTCGTGCGCCGACAGCCCGAAGTAGGCGGCGTCGAACTCGCCCACCCCGTCGAGCACGCCGTAGGCCGGTACGTAGTCGGGGTGTGCCGGGTCGGCGCGGTCGGGCAGGACGGAGATCGTCTCGCGGGCGGCGCACAGGTTCTCCCAGAAGCGCTCCACGTCCGGGGCGCCGGGGAACCGGCCCGCCATGCCCACCACGGCGACGAGGTGTTCCTGGCCTTCCTGGTCTTCCTGGTCTTCTTGCTGGTCGTACGTCATCGGGAGTCCTTCGCGGGGTCGGTGCGGGTGACCTCGGCGGGGTCATCGGTCGAGGGCGCGGTGGGCGGGGACGCGGTGCCCAGGGCGCCGAAGACGAACAGGGCGGCGGCCGTGAGCTGCAGGGCGGCCAGCCCCCAGAAGGCGGGGGTCAGTCCGGCCTTCTGGGCGAGCGTGCCGGACAGCACCCAGCCCGCAGTGCCGCCGATCAGGGCCAGCGCGGTGGCGACCGTGAGTGCCTCGGGGCGGTGCTCCTCCGGGATGCGCAGCACCCGGACGGTGGCGACCGGCGCGGAGGACACGCCGTTGAGGAAGCCGACGCACACCAGCAGGCAGAACAGGCCCGGCACACCGAACGGCAGCGGCAGTGCGAGGAAGCCGGCGCCCAGCGCCACGCGACCGGTCAGTGCGAGGGTCCTGGCGGGCACCCGGCGCAGCAGCCGTCCGGCCAGCAGGGTGCCCGCGAGCGCGCCGCCGCCGAAGGCGGTCAGCAGAGCGCCCGCCACGACGGAGGAGCCGTGCTCCCGCGTCACGGCGATCACCGGCAGCAGCGCGAACAGCGCCTGCCAGGCCATCTCCCCGAGTGCCAGCGCCACCGACCAGTTGCCCAGCAGCCGGTCCCGCATCAGCAGCCGGAACCCGGCCGCGGGCGAACGACGCCCCGTGCCCTTCCCGGTCGTGGGCGTCTGCGGCAGGCACAGTCGCAGCAGTACGGCCGAGCAGGCGAAGGACACCGCGTCCACGATCAGCACCGTGGGCGCGCCGAGCAGGGAGATGAGGACGCCGCCGAGCACGGGGCCCAGCAGCACGCTGAGCCGGGTCGCGCTCTGCAGGGCGGCGTTGGCCCGGCCGAGCAGTTGCTCGTCCTCACCGACGACGCCCGGCAGGATGGCCTGTTGGCTCGCTGCGTACGGGGCGTAGAACGCGCCGATCGCGAACATCACCACCACGAACGTGGCCGTGTTCAGGCAGTCGAGGAAGTACAGCACCGGCAGCAGTGCCACCAGCGGGCCGCGGACGGTGTCCCCGACGAGCATGACCGTGCGCGGCCCGAGGCGTCCGGTCCAGGAGGCTCCGAAGAAGCCGAACACCGCAATGGCGGCCAGCTGCGCCGCCATGACCAGCCCCATGTCACCTGCGGATCCGGTGAGTTGCAGCACGAGCCACGGCATGGCGACCGCGCTGAGCTGGGTGCCGAGCATCGAGATGGTCTCGGCGACGAGGAGCACGCGCAGGGTCCGGTGCTGCCGGATGCCGGGCGCGGGTGTGACCGGGGAGGCCGGTGTGGTCCCGTTCGTCATGATCACGCACCTTCCTTCGTACCGGGACGGCGCCGGCCGCGCCGGTTCTGCCTGCCGGAGCGCTGCGGACGCCTGGGCTCGGCGATGCCGTCGGTGGACTCGCCGGACCGACGCGCCGAGTCGAGTGCCTTCGCCAGCGCGGCGACGGTCGGGTGCTCGAACAGGGCGGTGATGGGCAGCTCCCGGGCGAAGGCGGCGACGACCCTGCTGTGCAGCTTGGCCAGGGCCAGGGAGTTGCCGCCGAGGTCGAAGAAGTTGTCGTGGACCGAGACCGCGGCGAGCCCCAGGACCTCCGACCAGAGGGCGGCCACACGCCGTTCGGTGTCGTTGCCCGGTGCGACGTGACCGGCCGCCCCGACCAGGTCGGTGCGCTCGGGCCTGGGCAGCGCGGCGTGGTCGACCTTGCCGCTGGTGGTCAGTGGCAGGGCAGGCAGTACGACGACGGCCTCCGGCACCATGAAGGCGGGCAGCTCCGCCCGTGCGCGGCGCAGGAGTTCGGCGCTGTCGGGGCGGTGCGCACCCTGCGGGGTCACATAGGCGACGAGGGCCGGGGTGCGCTGCGGGTCGCCGGTCACGGCGGCCTGGGCCACTTCGGGCCGGCGCAGCAGGAAGTGCTCGATCTCGCCCGGCTCGATGCGGTAACCACGGAGCTTGAGCTGCCGGTCCGCCCGGCCCAGGTACTCCACGGTGCCGTCGCTCAGGCGGCGGCCGAGGTCGCCGGTGCGGTAGACCCGCAGCGGCGCGCCGTCCAGTTCGATCGTGCGGAAGCGGTCCGCCGTCAGTTCCGGACGCCGCAGGTACCCGACGGCGAGGCTGTGACCGGCCAGGTGGATCTCGCCGGTGGTGCCGAGCGGGCAGCGTCGGCCGGCCGCGTCGAGGACGAGCATCCGCACGCCGGCGATGGGCCGCCCGATGCAGTTCAGCGGCGCGGTGCCGGAGCCGTCGACGATGTGCTCCGAGGCGGCGACGGTGTTCTCGGTGGGGCCGTAGGAGTTGAGCAGCCGGTAGGGCAGCCCGGCCGGCGGACGCTGGGAGAGCGCCGCGCCGCCGATGCCCAGCCAGCGCAGCCCGCGCGGAAGGGCGGTGCCGGTGCTCCACATGGCCTCGGCCAGCGCGGTGGCGCTGAACGCCACGGTCGCGCCCTTGCGGTCCAGCCACTCACCGAGCGTGGACGCGGCGACGGGTTCCTCGTGCGGGACCAGGCAGGCGCCATGGGCGAGGGCCTGCCACACCTCCATCTGCGAGGAGTCGAAGCTGACGCTCAGCAGGTGGGTGCAGCGGTCCCCGGGGCCGATGTCCTGCGTGCTGCCCACCGACCGTACGAGGTTGGCGAGGCCGCCGTGGCGGACCACGACGCCCTTGGGGGTTCCGGTGGTGCCGGAGGTGTAGATGACGTAGGCCGTGGCCTGCGGAGACCATGCGGGAAGAGCCTCGGCACCGTTCTCGGCCGCCTCGGCCGGTGTCACGTCCGTGACGTCGACGACCGTGGCCCGGCCGGTCGACGGCAGCGTGATCCCAGCTCGGGTCAGCAGCACGTCGGCGCGGACGTCGCCGAGGACGAACTCCTGCCGGGCGGCCGGCCAGGACGGGTCGAGCGGGCAGAACGCGGCCCCGGCGAACCAGGTGGCGAGCATGCCGACGACGAAGTCCTCGCCGCGCTCCAGGAGCAGCCCGACCGTGGGCTCGTCGGCCGGGAGGTGCGGGCGCAGTGTCCCGGCCAGCGAGCGGGCGCGGGCCACCAGCCCGGCGTAGCGGAGCGCACCCCGGCTGCTGTCGATCGCCGTCGCGTCGGGCCGCACGCGCGCCTGCTCCAGCACCAGTTCGGGGACGGTGGTCGCGGGACCCGGCAGCGGGCCGTGCTCCCATGTGCGTATCCGGTCGAGCTGCTCGTGCGGGATCAGCTCCAGCCCGGTGACCGGGGCGTCCAGGTTCTCGGGCAGTTGGGCCAGCAGCGTGGCCAGGGTGTCGGCCATCTGTGCCACGTCGTCGCGCCGGACGAGGCCGCCGTGGTAGGCCATGCGGCCGCGCAGTTCGCTGCCGTCGAGGACGAGCGCGACGGTCAGCCCGAGCTTTCCGGTGTACGCCGCGTCGCCGCCGTCGAGTTCGACCGCGCGCAGGGCGCGTCCGCCGAGCGTCGGCGGGCGCACCGCGGCCGTGCTGAACGCCAGCGAGACGTCGCAGTAGGGGGTACGGCCCGGCCTGCGGGGCGGGTTGATCCGGTCGACGACGTCCTCGAAGGCCACCTCGCGGTGCGCGAAGGCGTCCAGCGTCGTGTCCCGCATCGCTTCCAGCGCCTCGCGCACGGTCGCGTCCTGCCGCAGCCGGGAGCGCAGCGCCACGGTGTTCAGGCACGGCCCGAAGACGTCCGCGAGGCCGCCCGAACCGCGGTTGGTCATCGGGCTGCTGATCACCACGTCGTCCGTACCGGTGCGGTGGCGCAGCAGGATGCCCAGTGCCGTCGCCGCCGCCATGAACGGGGAGATGCCGTGCCGCTCGTGGAGGGCGCGCAGCCGCTCGCCCACACCCGCGGGCATCGGTATGTCCACCACCCCGTGCGGTGCGGGTTCCTCGGGCGCGGGCAGTTCCACGTACGCGGGTGCCCCGTCGAGGTGTTCGCTCCAGTACGCGAGATCCGTCTCGTGCCGGGCGCCGGCGCGGGCCGTCTCCTGGGCGTGGACGAAGTCCCGGTACTGGGCGGGCCGTCGGCCGTCGGCGAGTTCCACGAGGAACGCGGCGACGGAGTCCGCGAGGCGGGCCGCGTCGGCGGCGGACACGCGGTCGCCCCGGTGGGAGAGCACGGCGTCCAGTTCGCCGTCCTGTTCGGCCACGGTCAGTGTGATGCCGAACTTGGCCTCGTGGGACCACAGCGACTCGGCGAACACCGGGCGCAGTACGGCGCCGCCCAGCACGGCGCGCCGGTCGCCGCGCAGGTTCATGTTGAGCACGACGTCGCCGTACGGCGGCCGGTCCGCTGCCGGTTCGGGGCGCAGGCGGGCCAGTACGTCGTCGAAGGGCGTGCGGGCGTGCTCGAAGGCGTCCAGCACTTCTGTGCGCATCGCGCGCAGCGTCTCGCGAGCGGGGGCGTCGCCCGCTGTCGAGGAGCGCAGGACGACGTGGTTGAGGCAGGGGCCGAGCAGGTCGGCGGAGCCGCGGTCACGGGTGCTCGCGGGAACGCCGAAGGTCACCCTCGGCAGGCCGCTCCATCGGTGCAGGCCGGTGGCGAGCGCCGCCGCCATGAGCATGAACCAGGTCGCTCCGTGCTCGTCCATCACCGGTCGCAGTCGGCCCAGCAGCCCTTCGGGGAGTGCGAGGCGGACTGCTCCGTCGGCCTCGGTCCGCACCGGCGCGGGCAGGTCCAGCCGGGCCGGCCAGCCGGCCAGCCGGTCCGCCCAGAAGTCCAGGTCGGCGGCGCGGTGCGGGTCTCCGGAGCGCTCGGCGGCGGCGGTGTGCTCCCGGTACTGGAGTGCGGGCGGCTCCGACGGCAGCCCGGCGAGGCTGTCGCGGTAGCAGCGTTCGAGCTCGCGCAGCAGGACGGGCACGGACTCGCCGTCCACGACGAGGTGGTGCAGGCAGAGCATGAACGCCTGGCCGCGCGGCCCGCAGTCGGCGACGGCCGCTCGCAGCAACCGGCCCGAGGCCAGGTCGAATTGGCGGCCGGCGGCGCCGTCGAGCCAGCGCGTGGCCGTCTCCTCGGGGCCCTCCGCACCGGTGGGCTCGCACATCTCGATCCTGGGCCGCCAGGGCGCCTGGACCACCTGGCGCACGGTGCCGCCCTGTGCGCGGAACGCGGTCCGGAGGATCTCGTGCCCGGCGACGAGGCGGGCGAGCGCGTCCTCCAGGACCGCCGGGTCCAGCCGGCCTTCGACGGTCCAGCCGAGGAAGACGTTGGCGGGCGAGCCCTGGCCGGTCTGTTCCGCCAGCCACATGCGCCGCTGGAAGGCGCTCGCGGGCGATGCGGGCTCCGTGCCGGGTGCCGCCGAGCGGTCTCCGGGACCGGCAGTCGCCGAGGCCGTCGCCTCCGGTGCCACAGTGGGCGTGGCACCGGGCGTGGGCGGGGCGGCGTCGGCGGACGACCGGCCCGAGGCCCGGTCGATCAGGTCCGCCAGGTCTCCCAGGCGCGGCGTCTCGAACAGCGTCTTGATCGGCAGGTCCGCGCCGAACCGCTCGGCGATCTCGCCGATGAGACGCACCGCGAGCATGGAGTGCCCGCCCAGCCCGAAGAACGAGTCGTCCTCGCTCACCGTCGGCACTTCGAGCAGCTCGCGCCACACGGCCGCCAGCACGGCCGGGGTACCGGCACGCGGCTCGCGCCGGGCGGGAGCGGCGAGGGCGGCGGTCTGCGCCCGCAGCGACGCCACGTCGACCTTGCCGTTGACGGTGAGCGGGATGCTCGCCACCACGTGGAACAGCGAGGGCAGCATGTACGAGGGCAGTCGGCGTGCCAGATGGCCGCGCAACTCCCCCGCGCCCAGCCCCTGTTCGCTCTGCACCACGGCGATCAGCCGGTCGTCCTCCGCGAACACGACGGCGTCGGAGACGTCCGGGTGCTCGCACAGGCATGTCTGCACCTCGCCCGGCTCGATGCGGTAACCCCGCAGCTGGACCTGGGAGTCGGCGCGTCCGATGAAACGCAGGCTGCCGTCGGGCAGTTGGGCGGCGAGGTCTCCGCTGCGGAACAGGGTGCCGTCATCGAACGGCGAGGGCACGAAGCGCTCGGCGGTCAGTTCCGGCCGGCCCAGATAGCCGCCCGCGACACCGTCGCCGCCGACGTAGATCTCACCGACCGTGCCGACGGGCAGCAGCCGGCGGCCGGTGTGCCGGTCCAGGAGATACAGCCGCGTGGTCGGTATCGGCGTGCCCACGACGCTCGTGTCCGTCTCCATGTCGCCACGGGAGACGGTACGCACGCTCGCGTGCACGGTGGTCTCCGTGATGCCGTACATGTTGACCAGCCGCACGTGCGGGAACCGCTCGGACCACTCGGTCAGCATCGCCGGTCGCAGCGCCTCACCGCCGAAGATCACATAGCGCAGCGCGGCGAGTCCGCCCGGTGCCGAGGGCCGCAGGCCGAGCAGCCTGCGGAAGGCGCTCGGCGTCTGGTTGAGCACGGTGACGCGTTCGCGCTGGAGCAGGTCGAAGAAGAGCCCGGGGTCCCGGGTCTCGTCCTCGGAGACGAGCACGACCCGGCCGCCGTGCACCAGGCCGCCGAACAGCTCCCACACCGAGAAGTCGAAGGCGTAGGAGTGGAACATCGTCCACACGTCCTGCGGCCCGAAGCTGAACGGAAGCCGGTCGTTGACGAGCAGGCGCACCAGGTTGCGGTGGGTGAGGACGACCCCCTTGGGCCGGCCGGTGGTGCCCGAGGTGTAGATGCAGTAGGCGGGCGAGTCTAGGGGGACCGACGGCAGCGGTGTCGCGTCGTCGTCCCGGTGCGCCGGATCGAGCAGTTCGTCCAGGGCGAGCACCTGCCCGTCGAAGCCGTGTCCGTCCGCCGCGTGCGACGGGGCGAGCGCGAGCCGCACGCCCGAGTCCGAGAGGATGAACTCCCGGCGCTCGTCCGGGATGGCGGGGTCGATGGGCAGGTAGGCGGCCCCGGCCAGCAGGGTGCCCAGGACCGCACGCACCTGGTCGGCGCCCCTCGGGAACAGCAGGGCGACCAGTTCTCCCTGTCGTACGCCCGCGGCGAGCAGGCCGCGGGCGACCGCCTGTGCGTCGGTGAGCAGCGCGCCGTAGGCGACCGAGTGCGCGCCGTCGGTCAGTGCCACGTCCGCGGGCCTGGCCTCGGCGCGGCGCCGGATGAGGTCGTGGGCGGGGGTCTCGTCGTAGTGGGCCTCGGTGGCGTTCCACACCCGCAGCTGGGTGTGGCGCTCCGCCTCGGACAGGAGGTCGATGTCGGCCACGCCGGAGTCGGGCCGCTCGCTCAGCACGCGCAGTGCCGTGACGTAGTGGGCGGCCATCGCGGTGATCTGGTCGTGGTCGAAGTAGCGGCCGTTGTACACGAGATGGGCGCGGTGGCCGTGGTCGCCGTCCGGCCGCAGGCACAGGTGCAGGTCGTACTTGCCGCGTCCCCCGGCGGCGTCCACCAGGCGTGCCGTGGTGCCCTCCGGGGCGGGCAGCGCCGCCGCGGCGGGGAGGTAGCTGTACAGGACGTCGAAGAGTGCCGTACGGCTCATGTCCTTCGACGGGTCGACCAGGCGGACCAGCTCGTCGAACGGAGCCCGGTCATGGGCACGGGCGTGGGCCGTCTCGGCCGCGGTGCGTTCGACGAGTCCGGCGAACGAGAGGTCCGCCTGCGGGCGCAGGCGCACCGGCAGGAGGTTGCTCAGCGGTCCGACGACATGCCGGTCCTGCTCCCGCCGCCCGGCGTGGGACAGTCCGAGCACCATGTCCTCCTGGCCGGAGTACCACTGGAGCACGGCAGCGAAGGCGGCGAGGGCGACGTCCGCCACCTGCGCCCCGAGCCGCTCGGCGACCCGGCCCAGCGCGACGTCGGCGGGCACGGTGAACGCCACCGACCGCTCCTCGTAGACGTGGACGGCGTCACGGGTACGGCGCTCCGGCAGGCGCAGCGGGTCGGCGGGCGGCTGTAGTACGGCGGCGCGGGCGGCGAGATGTGCCCGGCGGGTGTCCTCGTCGTCGGCGTCGCGCCACGCCTGGTAGCCGGTCGGCCGCGGGGCCCGCGCGTCCGGCCCGGCCAGGATCTGCCCGGCCACCGTCTCCAGGGACACCCGGTCGATCACGGCCTGGTGCCCGCACAGGGCGACCCAGCCTCCGGAGGAACCCTCGTCGGGCCGGACCGCGATCCGCAGGAGCGGACCCGCGGACAGGTCGAACGGCGTGCGTGCCCATTCCGTCAGGACGTCCGGGACGTCGACGCCGACCCCGGCCCCGGCCCCGGCACCGGGCGCGGCCCGCAGCCACTCGGGCACGACGGTGGCGTCGGGCCGCACCCGCTGCACGACCCGGCCGTCCAGCTCGACCAGTTCCGTACGCAGTGCCTCATGGGCGCGTACGACGGCCGCGACCCGGTCCGCCAGTTCGGCGCGGTCCGGCAGCTTCTCCAGGCGCAGGAAGAGCGGGAGGTTGTGATAGGTGGGCGCGCCCGGGTAGAGATGGCCGTTCTCGAAGCGGTCCACGAACCACATGCGTTCCTGGTGCGCGGAGGTCGGGTGTACGTCCCCGGCGGCCGCGACCGGGGTGTCCCCGTCGGTGCGGGATGCCTCGGGGTCGCTCGCCTCGATGTAGTGGGTGTCCAGCTCCCTGAGCAGGATGTCCTCGCACTCGCCGTCCCACAGCAGGTGGTGCAGGCACACGAAGAGCACTTGGCCGGCCGGCCCGAGTTCGATCAGCGCGGCGGTCAGCAGCCGTCCCGAGGCCAGGTCGAAGGGCTCGTGGGCCGCGGTGCGGATCCAGTCCTGCAGCGCGGCCTCGGGGTCCGGCCGGTCACCGAGGTCGACCCGCTCGACTCGGGGAGCCCACGGAGCGCGCACGGTCTGCATGAGATCGCCGTCGACCTCGTGGAACGCGGTGCGCAGGATCTCGTGGCGCTCGATCGTCGCGGCCAGGGCCCGGCCGACGCCGACGGCGTCCAGCGGGTGTTCCACACGCCAGGCGAGCGGCACGTTGTAGGCGGCCTGGTCACCGCCCACGCGCTGGGCCAGCCAGATACGGCGCTGGAAGCTGGAGGCCGGGAAGACGTCTCCGACGCCCTGGACCGGGTCCCCGGCGGCGGAGGTCTCCGGGCCGGCGGTGGCTTCCCCGGCGGCGGGCGTGGCCGTGACGGCCGCAGTGGGCTGGTCGGACGGGTCCTCGGCCGAACGGCGGGTGTCGGCGGGAGCCGGTGAGGGCAGCGCGTGGGCGGTGAACTCCGCCAGCCGCGGGTGGTCGAAGAGCAGCCGGATGGTCGCGGTGGCGGCCGGGAACCGTTCGCGCACCGCGCCGACGAGCATCTCGGCGAGCAGGGAGTGGCCGCCCAGCTCGAAGAACGAGTCACCGGGCGCGACGGCCCCGGTGCCGAGCACGGACTGCCAGACCTCGGCCATCACCGTCAGACGGGCGTCGTCCTCGACGCCGGTGGCGGCCGGCGAGTGGTCGCTGTCGCCGCCGTCGTGTGCGGTTCCGTCGTGTGCGGTGCCTCCCGCGTCGGCGGCCACCGCTGCCGCCACGCCGCCGATCCCGGCCCGCGGGTTGTCCGCCATCGCGCGCAGCACGGCCAGATAGTCGTCGGCCATGGCGCGCACCACCGAGGCGCCCAGCGAGCCCGCCGGGTCCTTCCACAGCAGGTGCGTGCCACAGCTGTCCTCGCGGACCATGAGGGCGAGGCGGAAGCCGGCGGTGCTCTCCATGTCCAGCAGGCTCAGCCGTGCCTCTGCGCCGTCGTGACGCAGCCGCACGTCGTGGACGTCGACGCCGTCGCGCAGTCCGGCGTGCCAGTACTGGAACACCGTCTGATGGGTGCGCCGTTGGGCGTCGGGGCCGGTGAGTCCCGCGGACCGCATGATGGCGGGCAGCGGCAGATCGCCGTGCGCCAGGCTCTCCTTGACCCGCGCGCGGACACGGCCGAGCAGGTCGGTGTAGGTGTCGTCGTCGCGCACCGGTACCCGCACGGGCAGCGCGTTGACGAAGTAGCCCACCCGCCCGGTCAGTTCGGGCAGGCAGCGGCCGTGGTACGGCAGGAACGACAGCACGTCCGACGCGCCGCTGTGCCGCCTCAGCAGCGCGAAGTAGGCGCCCATGAGCACGGTGGCGAAGGACATGCCTTCCTCGGTGGCGCGGGTGCGCAGGGCGGCGGCCAGGTCGGCCGGCAGCTTCTCGCTGATGACGGTGTACCGCGGCTCCTCCGAGCCGGCCGGCAGCGCGAAGTCGCCGCCGAAGTCGCCCAGTTCCGCCTTCCAGTGGAGGCGGTGGGCCTCGCCGGACGGGCCGTCGGCCAGTTCGCGCGAGTGCGCGGCGAACGCGGCGAGCGCCGGGGCGTGGTCCTCGCGGGGCAGCGGGTCGCCCTGGTAGGCGGTGCGCAGGGCGTCCAGGAGCAGCAGGATGGAGGCGCCGTCGTACACCAGGTGGTGCACGGCGATCAGCAGGACCGTGTAGTCCGGGCCGTCGATGAGGTCGACGCGCGCGAGCGGTCCGGTGCGCAGGTCGAACGGGGTCTGCCAGGCCTGGCGGATCGCGGCGTCCTGGCCGAGTTCGGTGCGGCTGCGGCGGACGGGGATCTCGGGTGCGTCCGACCAGTCGAGGACGGATCCCTCCTGTCCGGTGCGCACCCGGGCCCGCAGCTGCGGGAAGGCCTCGCCGACCTCGGCGACCGCCAGGCGCAGCCGTTCGAGGTCCAGGGTGCCGCGCACCCGGAAGGGGGTGGGGATGATGTGGCTCCACTGCCCGGGGTCCAGCTTCCAGGCGACCCACATCGCCTCCTGGCCGACGGACAGCGGGACGCACTGCGCGGGGGTGTTCATATGGCGCTCTCTTCGGTGCGGTCAGCGTGCGACGGGCGGGGTGTGCCGTCGGGGGTGAGGAAGCCGAATCCGGCTCCGGACATCCAGGCGGTGGTGACCGCGGTGACGTCGGGGGCGGGCGGGCACTGGAGCCGGCGGTGCAGATCGTCGATCCGCTGCCTGGCCGCGGTGCAGAAGATGTCGGCCAGCGGCTGGGCGCCGTCGTCCCCGGACGCCGACAGGGTGGAGGCGCGGGCCAGGGTCAGTGACATGCCGAGCAGTTCCCTGGCGGTGCCGGCCAGGAGGATCAACGTCCTTTCCTGGGCGGCGAGTTCCTCCCGGTCGGGGTGGCGCCGGGCGAGTTCGAGGCAGGTGCGCCCGAAGTCCCGGGTCCGGTCGGCCGCCCAGTGCAGGTGGTCCAGATTGCGGGGCGTGAGGACCGTGCCCGTGGTGTCCAGGGGCACCGCGCCGTCCCGTAGGAGTTCCTCGGCGTGTTCCGGTTCCGGGTAGTAGTACGACAGGATCGACAGCCGTCCGATCCAGTTGTCGATCTGGAAGTCGACACCGCCCGAGATCCGGAGATTGCGCAGATCGCGCAGGTACCGCTCGACGGGCACGGGCGGAGCGCCACGCAGTCGCTTGCTCGCCGCCGTCTCGTAGCCCTCGGCCGCCAGCAGGGACATGGCGCGCTCGGCGATGTCCCAGGCCAGCAGTGAGGCCGCGTTCTTGACGGCGTTCTGCTCGAACCGCAGGTTGAGGTTTCTGTCCTGGTCGTCCGGGAGCAGGCACCACTGGGCCATGGTCTCGATCGCGAACGTCTCGGCCAGGCTGTCGGCCAGCCGGCGCCGCACCTCGTCGTACTCCGACAGCGACCGCCCGTCGATGACACGGCGGGACGCGAAGTCCCGCATCCACCCCACGGACAGCCGGGCGACGGCCAGCGCGGGCGCCGCGATCAGGTGCATCCGGCCCCGGCCGACCAGGCGTGCGGTCGCGGGCGTCGTCCGCACGACATGCCCGGCGTCACGCTCGACCAGCATGTGCCCGCCGGTGACCCGTACGTCCCGGAACTCCAGCCAGCCGTTGGGAAATCCCTTGATGCCCATGTAGGTGTGCCAGTCTCCGCTGGTCACGCCGGGGCTGTCGGTGCGGACGAAGAACATCCGCACCCGGTCGGCCCCGTCCTCGTGGACGGTGGCCGAGACGCTGACCAGCTCGGCGACGGGTGCGTGTCCGACGAAGACCTTGCGCCCGTTGAGGAGGTAGTCGTCGGTGCCGTCGATGCGGGTCGCGGTGGTGAAGCGGCGCTGGTTCGCCGCGCCCTGGGGCTCGCTGTCGGCACTGGCGGACCGGGCGCCGCGGCACACCACGTCGCCGAGCAGCTCGCGCAGCGGCCCGTCCGGGACGACGGACAGGAAGGCCCCGGCGCCGAGCGCGTTCTCGATGGCGAGGGAGAGCGCCACCGGGGTGCAGTGCGCCGCGGCCGCCGACACCATGCGGAAGGTGTTGTAGTGCGAGAGTGCGTGTCCGCCCAGGGACGTGTCCGCTTGGAGGGCGAAGTAGCCGCGACCGCCCAGTTCGTCAAGCAGGCCCTCGGGCAGAGCGGCGAGCGCGTCCACGTCGTCGGCGTCGACGCGCTCGCGCAGCAGGGCGTCCAGTTCCTCGGTCATCCGGTCGCCGGTCCGCGCGTCGGCCGGGTCCTGCACCGGGAAGTCCCGGATGAGGTCCCAGCGGAATCGTCCCTGGTACAGCTCCTCCAGGAAGCTGACACGGTCCGGGTCGCTGGTCGCGTTCCGTGTAGTCCTTGACGGTGAACTTGCCAAAGGAGGTCCTCACATCGAGGTCGGTGCCCGTGATTGGGGCATGCCAAGTCACCCTGTGTGTGAGCAGGGGTGGGCGAGCGTGGCGGTGAGAGGTGGAGAAGAATGAAGGGTTCGGGGAAGAGAGGTTCGGGCAGGAGGGACTTCCGGCAGGAAGGGGGCCGGGCGTGGGCGCTCAGGACGCCCGCCGACTGTCCTCTACGGCCAGCTACACCCGCGTCCGTACGTTCAAGCGCCGCATCCAGTCGTCGAGTTGGAGCACCATCTCGGCATCGGCGCGGCCCAGCCAGCCTCCGCGGTCGAGCAGTGCCGGGTCCTCGGTCGTACGACGGATCGCCGGCAGGTCGACGAGCGGACGTGCGGGCGCGGTGGTGTCGTCGAGGAGGTCCCGCAGCCTGCCGACCAGTCCGGCCTTGTAGTGGGGGTCGTAGGTGATCGGGTAGGGGACCTTGGCCCGGGTGAGCACCGACGGCGGGACCACGTCCCGTCCCAGCGTGCGCAGCAGGCTCTTCTCCCTGCCGTCGAAGGACTTCATCGCCGCCGGCACGTTGAACAGTACGGAGAGCAGGCGGTGGTCGGTGAAGGGGAACCGCACCTCCAGGCCGGCCGCGGTGCTCAGCCGCTCGGAGTGGAGCACCGTCTGCTCCAGCAGCCGGGTGACGGTGAGGTAGTCCACCTGACGCGCGAGCCGGTCGACCGGAGCCGCGCCCGGCAGATGGGGAACCTCGTCGAGTGCTTCACGGAACATGCGGTCGACATGACCGTCGACGTCGACGTCCTCCAGGAGCGCTCGGTCGAAGAGCCCGGTGCCGATGCCGTACGGCATCCCGAACCGCCGCGACCGCTCGATCCACGGGAAGGAGGTGAGGACCCGGCCCTCGTCGATGGCACCGCCCAGGCCCCCGAACAGCGCGTCCGCGCCCTCCCCGCTGAGCACGACCCGCGCATGCCGCGCCACGTGCCCGCTGAAGAGATAGGGGGTGATGTTCTTGTCGCCGAACGGTGTCGGCTGATCCTTCGCGGCGAGCACCTCCGCCAAGGTCACCGGGTCCAGCAACTCATCGGGCCGGACCGCGACTTCCCGGTGGTCGCAGCCCCACAGCCGGACCACCTCCTCGGCGTACGGCCGGTCCGGGACGGGTGCGGACGTGTCGCCGAACAGGACGGTGAAGGTCTGCGGCGCGCTGCGGCCGCCGGAGGCGACAAGACCCGTCAGCACGCTGGAGTCGAGCCCGCCCGACAGCAGCACGGCTGCTCTCTCGCCGGGCTCGGCCCTGGCCACCGCGTCCTCCAGCAGATCCCTGAGGTGCTTCACGGTGCTGTCGAGGCCGAGTTCGTGGGGGCGGGCCTCCAGGCGCCAGTACGGCTCCTCGGTACGGCCCTCCGCCGCGATGCAGAGGGTATGACCGGCCCGCACCTCGCGCACACTGCGCAGTACGCCCAGACCGGGGCTGCGCAACTGCGTGAGGACGGCGCCCAGTCCAGCCCCGTCGAGCTCGGCCCGCACCATCGGATGGCGCACGACGGTGGCCACGTCGGAGGCGAACACGACCCCTTCGGGGGTGAGCGCGTAGCTCAGGGGCTTCACACCCAACCGGTCGCGGCCGAGGAGCAGTTCTCCGGTGCGGACGTCCCAGACGGCGAAGGCGAACGTCCCGTCCAGATGAGCCGGGGCGGAACGGCCCCACCGCAGGTAGGCCTTGAGCACGGCCCGCGCCGCTGCGCTGCCACCGGTGACCGGCATGTCCGAACCGGTCGTCGGGGAATCGAGGTCGCTGGGGGGCAGCACATGTCCGTCGCACACCGCGACGGCGAGGGTGTCACCGAGGTCATCGGTGACGACCGCGGCCCGCCAGGACTGCGGGGACCGCGGTGGCTGCGGGGCCTGCGCCGAGTCCCTCTGGATCAGGGCGACTTGTCGTTCCTGCCATACTGTGCCGCCTGCGCGGCCACGGACGACGAGATCGGAAGCCATCTGCTCGACCGTCAAGCCGAAAGACCTTAAATCCCGGCGTCGATCGAGCCAACCGGCAATACCGGACACACTTTTCCTTACGTTCAGGCAGTGCAGGGATGTCGACGCTTGAACACATGGCTCAAGTTGCGTGGCGTCTCATGGGGACCGAAGAGGCCAGGGAACCGGAGCCGAACGTTCGACAATCGTGATCTTAGTGAGCGCCGCCGCCGCACGTCTGTGATCCATTTCACCGACCGGTCCCGGAACGGGAACACCCTCGACAAACTCCGGGAGAGCACCGACGGGCCGAAGCCCGGGAAACACCGCCCACTGCCCTGTCCAGCAAGGATGCCCACGCCCCCGGAATCCCCCAACGGCCCACCGCCGTTTACTTTCACGCCACCACGATGTCTTGTTTTCCTACTCCAATTTTCCTACCGCAAACGCAGATCGCCATCTTCCGAGGCCAACTCCGGTAAAAGGGCGTGGCACTCCCGACGTCTTCGTCGTCAGCATCACAGCCGCCACTGAGACCGGCATCGATCTGCCGACGGAGTACCGGCCATGACCCGGGGCACGCTCATGCCGGCCGAGCAGGGCTGCGGCAACTTCATCCGGCTGATCCTGAAGGGCCCGCCGGTGATGTCTGGCAGATCGATCCCGACTGGGGCGGCTTCGTACCGCTGAACCACGGTGCCGTGGACATGGCCGCCCGGCGACGTGGCCGTCATCGAGCTCCGGCTCCTGACGAACCGCCGCGACGATCTCGTCCGTGACCGCACCCGGTCCACCAACCGCCCCAGGTGAGGCTGTGATCGCCCGGCTCGTTCGGACACTCGCCCAGGAGGTCCGGATCCTGAACGACAAGCTCGCGGGATCGACCGGGTCATCGAAGCCTTGGGCCCAGATCCGAGACCGGCGCCGCTACGACGCAGCCCCGGACCAGCCGACCGGCTAGTCCGGGGGATCACCCGACCGTCACAACCAGCGCAAGGCATCAGGGAGCAGGACCCCACCGTGGTTGGGGCTGTGGCCGCCGTCGCCCAGGACTAGGCGGAAGTCGTAACCGGCTTCCGCGAGCGCGGCCGCGACACGCAAGTTGTCGGCGAGCCAGTTCGCTTCGGGCTCGTTCCAGCGCAGATCACGATGGCCCGCCTGCAGGAAGACGCGCAGTGGCTTGCGGGGAACGCCGGGGATCAGTTCGGGGTACGGGTTGCCGCCTGGCATCTGCGTGAAGCTGGACAGGCACCCGATGACACGGCGGAACGTGTCCGGGCGCAGCCACGCTGCCGTAAAGGCGCAGTTGCCGCCGCTGCTGCCACCGCAGATGCCCCACCGATCAGGGTCCTCTGCGATCGTGTACCGCCGCGTGACCTCGGGGATGATCTCGTCCAGGAGGAAACTGACGTACCGGTCGTCGAACGCGTCGTACTCGGTGTTGCGATTCTTCGGGTCCTCGGCGTCGGGGAAGACGCCGGGGTCGACGAACACCCCGATGGTGACCGGGATGTCGCCGCGATGGACGAGGTTGTCCAGGACGATCGCGCCACGGACCTCTCCTTGGGGGTCCAGGTACCACCATCCGTCCTGGAACACCATCAGCGACGCCGGCTGTGCGGGGTCGTACTGGGCGGGCACGTGAACCCAGAACCTGCGGGACGTGACTGGTAGGGCACCTCGCTCATCACGCGGGCCAACCTGGGAGAGATCACGAACCCTCCCAAAGGAGTTTAGCAGCCATGTCTCACGGACTGGCCTCTCCATGGGGAAGCCAGTGGGTGCTTCAGTCCGCCATTGGGAACCTCCCGCCACAGGCCGGGGACCGCCGGTGGGCGAGGGGCGGTCCCGGCCGTCCTACGCCAGGCCGCGAGGCCGTCGGTCCGCCGGGCGCGCGGGCGGGATCGGGCCGCCGGGAAAGTCGCGGGGGCCGGTCCACAACGCGGGTACGGCGTCGCAGCGGCGGCACAGCTCATAGGCGATCGCCTCGTAGTTGACCCGCCAGCCCTGAAAGTGCGGCCACGCCTCCTTCGGCGGGCGTTCGGCCCGGAAGCCGGCCGACTCCAGCATGTCCACGGCCGCGTCGAACTCGGCGAAGGTGAGCCGGATCGTCGCATCCGGCGACGGGTCGATGTCGAAAGGGATGCGCAGCGCGCGGGCGATGTCACGCAGAGCGGTGAAGCCGGCCCGCAGCACCAGCCGGGCCTCCGGCGGGGCGAGCCGGGGGTCCAGCGCCAGCTGCATCGCCGCCGCGTCCATCACCGCGACAAGCCCGACCAGCCAGCTGCGGTGCGGACGCGGCGACCGGAAGGTCAGCAAGATGGGGTACGTGGAGTGGCTCTCGCCCATGTCCGCGGCGAGCCGCTCCCAGGCCCGGTACAGCGCCGGCAGGGCGGTCTCGGTGTCGACCAGCCACTGCCGGGCGAGGATCTCCGGCCCCCAGGCGGGCTCGCCGGCCCGTGCCTGGAGCAGGGTGACCTCCAATTCGCGACGGTTGTAGGCGGCGTAGAGGGTGGGCAGGTAGGCGATCTGCAGGGCGATCAGAACGGGGCCGGTGGCTGCGGCGACGAAGTCGAGCACCGACAGTTTCAGCCTTGCTCCACTGGCGAAACCGAGCGTGAACAGGCTGGACCCGGCCTCCCGGAACGCGGTGGTCCAGGACAGCGGGGACAGCGAGTACAGCAGGAGGCCGAAGCCGAGGAGCGCACCGGCGAGCCAGCTGGCGAGCATGCCGATGAGCATCAGCGGGGCGAGCCAGGTCTGGGCGCGGTCGATCGCGTCGTAGCCGCCGCGGAGGGCTTTGAGCCGCAGAAGTCTGCGCAGTGTCCACCACAGGCGGAACACCAGCGCGGAGTAGAGGCCTCGGGGTACCACGAGCGTGCGCAGGATGCTGGTCAGGACCAGCGCCAGGACCAGTACCCCTCCCGCGGCGACGATGTATTCCATGGGCCTATCTTCGCGCTCAAGGAGGTGGATGATCAGCTTGGTGCGCGGGTGCGTGTACACAGGGCGGAGGCGTGGTTCCCCGCGCCCGTTTCACCTCGCCGCATTCCCATCACCGCAGAGCTCAACCGGCGAGACCCCACGATCAGTCTACGAACGGCTCCGGCCCCTCGTCTGCGCGCTCCCCACCCACGCCGCGCCCTGCCCCAGCCGACGCCGCACCACCCGGTCGAGCTCGCGATCGAGCTCGTGATCGAGCCTCGCGAAGCCCGACGAAGTGCCCCGGATATCCGGATTTACCGACAGAGATCATGTTCAGCTTGTTGAATTCACCTGGTATTACGCTGTCATGAGCCATGCCTTGTGAATCCGCAGCAGCGACCGAACCCGACTGGTTTCACGTGGCAATTCGGGGCGAGCTCGACGCCTCACCAGCAGAAATGGGAAAGGATTACCGGGAGTTGCCCGTCCGCCGCGCCGGAGGTCTGTTTCCGGCCGGTTCCACACGCTTCCTCCGGTCGATTCCGCATCAATTCCCCCTGCTCGGCGCCGAACGCGCGCGTTACAGGCAAGCTTGCGGGGCGAAGGCACGCGAGTGGCGGCGAGGTCGTGCCTATCCTCCGGTTGACGGGTGAAGATTGTGCATTAGGGTGAATGCGTTCCTGCCGATCACCACCGAACGGCAGGACGCCCCAGGGAGTTCCGCCCCGTCCGTTCCCAAGTCGCCCGCGCGCGGCCGAGTTGATCCGTGGCGTCGTATCGTGACGGCGTCACAGCCGAATGGCGGACCCTTTCTGGGTGCTGGGTGGGCATCCGGCACAGCGCAACCCTGTGCCGGCCATCGGCCTGTCCCCGGCAGCCGCGACCGATTGCGCTGGTAGCGGCGGTCCCCGCTCCCCACTGCCCTGAAACTGAATTTCCCTCATGGTGATGACGATTCAATATGAAGCGGGAGGCGCCCGGTGATATTCTCCCGTGCGTCGCGAGAACGCCGTGACGCAGCGGATGCCGCGGCGCAGTCACCGGAATCAGCAGAGCCTCCGTCCACTCCTTCACCCCCGACGCCGAGTCCGCTGCCCGACCTCGTGCCGCTGACCGCGGAGGAAATCGCCCTGATGCGCGCGAGCGTGGCCGTGGTCGGTCCGTACGCAGCGGACATGACGGTGTATTTCTACGCCATTCTGTTCGCACGCCACCCCGAGGTGCGCGGGCTCTTCCCCGACAATCTGGACGTCCAGCGCGACCGGCTGCTGCGCGGCCTGCTGCAGATCGTCGACCTCGTCGACGACCCGGAGAACCTGATCCGGTTCTGCGGCAGGCTGGGCCGCGACCACCGCAAGTTCGGGGCGCTCGACGGCCACTACCCCGCGGTGGGCGAGTGCCTGCTCACCTCCCTGGCCCGCTACGCCGGCCCGGCGTGGAGCCCGGAGCTGGCCGCCGCATGGACGCACGGATACGACGTCGTCGCGCAGGTGATGATGCACGCCGCGAGGGAGGACGCCCGCACGGCGCCCGCGGTGTGGGAGGCGGAGATCATCCACCACCTGCACCGCGGCCATGGCATCGCGGAGATCACCGTGCGGCCCGACGCGCCCTACCCGTACACGGCAGGCCAGTACGCGAGCGTGGAGACGCCCTGGCACCCCAAGGCGTGGCGCTACTACTCGCCCGCGCACGCACCGCGACCGGACAACACCGTGACCTTCCACGTGCGTGCGATCGCCCAGGGCCAGGTCAGTCAGGGCCTGGTCTACAGCGCCAAGCCCGGTGACGTGGTGCGGCTCGGACCCACTCAGGGTGATATGACGCTCGACCCGCGCACCGAGCGGGACCTGGTGTGCGTGGCCGGCGGGACGGGTATGGCCCCCATCAAGGCCCTGGTCGAGGACGCGGCCCGCACCGGGACAGAGCGCTACGTCGACGTCTTCGTCGGCGCGCGGACCGCTGAGGAGCTCTACGGCCTGGACGACATGCTCAGGATGTCCCAGCGGCACCACTGGCTCTCGGTGCGGGCCGCGGTGTCGCACGAGCGTATTGCGGGGCTGGAGGGCACCTTGCCTCGGGTGCTGAAGGAGTTCGGGCCGTGGTACCGGCACGAGGCGTTCCTCTCCGGGCCGGTGGACATGGTCACGCAGGCCAGAGCCACCCTGGCCCGGCAGGGCATCCCGCCGGAGCGGATCCATTTCGACCCCTTCGACGTGCCCGCGCTTGAGGCCTCGTTGCTGCCCCGGCAGTTGCGGGAACCGCCCGAGGACTGAGCGCCCGGTCCGATCCGGCCGACCCGGCCCCGGCCGTGCTGCCACCCGCTTGCCGCGCCCGCCCGCCGGACCGGTATGAGTGCCAGACCCCGAGCAGGAGACAATCCAGTGCAGCTCCCCCCTTCGCCCTATTCAG
Organism: Streptomyces sp. HUAS MG56; assembly: GCF_058673395.1. Classification (NCBI taxonomy): domain Bacteria; kingdom Bacillati; phylum Actinomycetota; class Actinomycetes; order Kitasatosporales; family Streptomycetaceae; genus Streptomyces; species Streptomyces sp. HUAS MG56. The sequence goes on from NZ_CM178722.1 coordinate 1,299,573, forward strand.
CTCGGCGCCGCCCACCGGCGCAGGAGGCCGTTCTGGCGGCCGCCGAGGTGTTCATCCGCCAGTACGCCGCCGAGAACCCGGGCGACGGCGATCCGCGCCGACGGCTCGCGGAGGTCACGGCGCAGGTGGACCGCTTCGGCACGTACGAACACACTCCGGCGGAGGTGGCGTTCGGCGCGCGGGTGGCCTGGCGCAACGCGGCGCGCTGCATAGGCCGGCTCTACTGGAACAACCTGATCGTGCGGGACCTGCGGCACGTCACGCATCCCGACGACATCGCCAGTGAGTGCTTCGAGCATCTGCGGATCGCGACCAACGGAGGCCGTATCCGGCCGGTCATCAGCGTCTTCGCCCCCGATCGCCCCGGCCGTCCCGCCGCCAGGCTGCTGGGTGAGCAGTTGGTGCGCTACGCGGACGACCCTCGCAGTGCCCACCGGGTGGCGCTGGCCAGGGACTTGGGCTGGAAGGGCGGCGAAACCCCCTTCGAGGTGCTGCCGCTGCTGGTCCAGCCCGCTTCCGGCCTGGCCCCGGAGTTCTACGAGGTGCCCGAGGACGCCGTGCTGGAGGTGCCGTTGACGCATCCGTACCATCCCGGATTCGCCGACCTCGGTCTGCGCTGGTACTCGGTACCGGCCGTCAGCGACATGTCGCTGGAGATCGGCGGGGTCACGTACCCGGCCGCGCCCTTCAACGGCTGGTACATGGGCACGGAGATCGGCTCGCGCAACCTCGCCGACACCGACCGATACAACCTGCTGCCCGCCGTCGCCGAACTGTTCGGCCTCGACACCCGCAACGAGCGCACCCTGTGGCGCGACCGCGCCCTGGTCGAGCTCAACCTGGCCGTCCTGCATTCCTACGAGCAGGCGGGGGTGAGCATGGCCGACCACCACACGGAGTCGCGGCGGTTCCTCGCCCACGTGGACCGCGAGAGGCGGCACGGGCGCCCGGTACCGACCGACTGGAGCTGGATCGTCCCGCCCCTGTCCGGAGGCGCGACCGCGGTGTTCCACCACTACTACGACCCCGAGGATCCCGACCTGCGGCCGGCCTTCGTACACCGGACCACAGGAGTGCCGACAGGATGCCCCTACGGCACGGCCTGAGGGGGCATCCGATCCAGGTGGCGTTGGTCAGCCGTTCCATGCCGTCCAGGCGACGGCCAGAGCTGGTGGCCGAGTAGCCCATCACCCCGCTGCGGAAGAAACGGGAAGCCTCGGCATCATCGACGAAGAGCTCGCTGCCTCGCAGGTCGTGCGGACAGCTCGACGGTGACATCCATTCGGGTGCCGCCGTCCTCTGCCGCCAGGGCGACGTGCGACCGTGTTCGCCGGGGGAAGAGGCGTCCTCCGGCTCAGGCGTTGAGCCAACACCTCGCCGGAAGCAGCGTGCCGCGGCAACCGGTGCGACTCGACAGTTCACCAGAAGCCGGTGTTCCACGACGCTGGACAGCCGCGGCAGCCTCATGATCCCTCATGGATGGCGCGCTGATCGCGAATCTGGCTGCGATCTCGCCGGCCGCGAGTCGCCGCCTCTGAGGTCCTCTAGGACCCGCCAACCGCACCGCTCACTCGCCAACTGCACCGCTCCGTCACACCGGGACCGGTCAGGCCGGAGTGCAGCGCCTCGATGCCGGGTGAACTCCATCAGGGCGCGGGCCCGCGGTCGGCGTCGCGCGACAGCTGACTCGTCGCCACTGCGCGACTCCTGCCGGGCCATCTTCGGCCAGCCGTTCCATTAACACGGTTCAACGCACGGATTTCAGAGCGACACGCGGGGGGCCTGGGGTGAGCAAGCGTCAGCAGATCAACCGGAAGGACTAATAGTCATTCAATCTGCCTTTCCTCTCTGGTCACTTGACATCCCGACGGAGGGGCAGACAGGGCTGCAGATACCCCGATCGGCCCTCTGCCACACACTCCCGATATGACTGATATGACAGCCATGAGTACGTTTAGTCGCAGTCGGCTGACGAGCCGACATCTCCGTGAGAACAGACAGGAGAAGCGACATGAAGCTCGCTCGTTCCACCATGGTGACCGCCACAGCCGGAGCCGCCGCGGCACTCGCCGTCACCGGCATCACCTACGCCTCGGCGGCCTCCGCCCCGGCCCCCCAGGCAGCCCCCGCGGCCGTCGCCGCCCCGCAGGCACCCTTCAGCGGCGACTCCGGACAGGGCAAGAACAACAACAACAGCAACAACAACAACGAAGGCAAGGGCAACGAAGGCAAGGGCAACGAAGGCGGCGGCGGCCGCCGCGAAGAGGGCCGGCGCCACGAAGAGGGCCGCATCTTCGTCAACGAGCGGTCCTACTCCGCCCGCCCCGGCGACTGCATCACCGTGATCAGCGGCCTGGGCGCCAAGACCCTCAACGTCCGCAACGACAGCCACAAGCGCGTCGAGGTCTTCCGCGGGGCCGTCTGCGACAACGGCGCCCCCATCGCCACCGTCGGCGCCCACAGCACGAGCTTCGGCGTCGACGACCTCCACGTCAAGGACGGCGTCCACGTCAAGGACGGCGTCGTGGCCAGCTTCCGCGTGGTCTGCGACCACGAAGGCGGCTGGGACGAGGGCGGCCGGGGCGGGGACCGCGGCGGCGAGGGCGGCGGCGAGGGCGGCTGGAACGACTGATCCGAGACCGACCGCGCAATATGGGGCCCCGGCCTGCCGCAATCGGGCCGGGGACCCCATCCCCACCATTGTCCGACAACCCACACGCCATGCACACACCACCAGGCCCGTACACCAGGCGTCACACCCTGGCGCCCGGGCGGCGTCGTTTCACTCACTGACCGATCCACCTGGGGTTTCTGCACCGCGGGCGGCCCGCGGGCACGTTTACCCGCGCCCTCGCCAGTGGCTTGCCTCCCGGCGTTTCCCCACCGCCGAACGGGTGAGATCGGAGCCGTTACGAGCCGCGCCCGCCCCGCGCTGCCCCACACCGGGACACACGCGCCGCTCAAGGCGCCGCAGCACTCCGCCGCCACGGACCACACCTCGGACACGCAGCCCCGACACCGCGTCCACCTTCGAACGGTGCCCCTGTTCGCCCGCGTGGTGGTGACCGGCCGGTGAGCCAGACATCTCCGGCAAGACCCTGCGCAGCGACATGTCCGCCGTGTCCGCGGTGTCCGCGAAGCTCGGCGTCACCGACCGCGTCGCCGCGATCGTCCGAGCCAGGTGCGCCGGGTTCGGCGCCGGTCGGGATCGACAGCCGGAATGTCGGCGTCCGGGTCGGACAGACGCAGCGATATGCGGCGGCGTGCGACCAGGCCGGCCCCCATCAGCAGCAGGAACGGCAACCAGGCGAGCGCGTATGCGACACCGTAGTGGTGGACGTCCAGGATCGACCGGCGCGGGTCCACGTCGCTGCTGTTGACACCGAAGAACGCGAGCAGCAGTGCAGGCGGGAGCGCGATGACCGAGCCGGCGGCGAGCGCCGCGGCCAGCACCCGGTCGCGGCGCTCGGCGTACCGCTGGGACGCCGTCTCCAGATCGACGCGGCGCGTCGCGAGCACCGCGTCCACTCGCTCGACGATGCGCGACGTGTTGGCCAGCGCGTCCGCGAGCGCCGCGACGCCGCGCAGCGACGAGTGGAAGCCTTCGACCAGCAGCTCCGGGATGAAAGTCGTATCGGCGTACGCCTCGACGCTGAAGCTCAGGTCGAGCTGGAGGTCGCTGAGCCGACGCGAGAGCCGTGCGACCAGAGTGCGGGCATCGTCCGCCGTCTCGACCACCGCGACCCGGTCGAGCTCCAGAGCCTCGAACGCCTGCCGCCGGATGCGGTGCACCGCCGCGACCGCGTTGAGGATGCCGGCCGCGGCCAACCCGAAGGCGTTCTCCACCGGCGGCGCGTAGCCGACGATCGCTGACACGCCCCTGCCGTGCGCGACCATGGTCTGGCCCGGGTTGTTCAGCATCTCGGGCCGACGTATGCCCAGCGTGGCGCCGGTGCCGCCGTCCATGGTGCCGCGGAGCACGATCGTCACCACGTCCGGGCCGACCGCGTCGCCGGGTACGTGCTCGGCGAGCAGCCGTCGCGCGAGCTCCGCACCAGGGAAGACGCTCTGGTGGACGTTCCGGCCGAACTCCAGCGGCGGCTGGTCGGCGGGCAGGTCCGTGACGCCGTACGCGCGCAGGCGCCCGTCGAGCCACTCGGTCAGCGGCGCCCCGCCGACGCGCGTCGCGGAGCGGTCCTGCCAGGTGGCGTAGAGGGTCTCGGCGATTGCGTCCGAGCCGTCCGCGCCGTCCTCGATCTCGACGTCCACGAAGAGCAGCGGGTCCCGGCGAGGCGTGACGGCCAGGGTGATCGCCGCACCGTCGACCCGGACCGCGCTCGGCGGCAGCGTGATCTCGGGTACGCGCTCGTGCAGCACCAGCCGGGGCAGCAACAACCCAGCGGCCTCGACGTGGGCGGCGAACCGGCCGAGGTCGAACGCCTCGGTCAGCGGGCGGAGCATCTCGTCGGGCACCCGTACCTGAGGTGTGAGGTTGTACATCAACAACAGGCGGGTACGCGCCCTGACCGCCGTGTCGGACCGTGGCACGACGCCCCCTTCGACTGACCCTCGTGTGGGGCAGCAGCCTATGGCGTGCCCCTTTGACGAGTTGAGCAGTTGATCGAATATCTCTGTCCGGTTGGTACCGGAGCACCAGCGCACGCTCGCCCACAAGCGTGCGGGAGACGAACGACGACAACAGGTGCGGCAGCCGGCCCCAGAACGGGAGCCCTTGCTGGCAAGCGGGTTCGCGCAGGCGCGGGAGCTCGTGACGGATCTGTTGTGCGGGAGGCTCGGGGAAGAACCGAGCTGAACGCTCACGCCGGGCACCGGGGCACCCCAACATGGCGAATTCCCACGCCCGTTGGGCCCTCATGCCGACATGCCTACGGGCGCCTCGTTCAGAACGTGCGCAGCAGGATCAGCCTCAACGCGGAACGTCTGACGGTCCAGCGAGAGGTCGAACAGCAGGGGCGGTTGCGCGTCACCCGTTTCTCCATGTCCGAGGTGCCGCGGCCTGCGGATGACTACCGAATCGGCACGACGCCAAGGGGCGCCGATCATGCCCCGCCCCACATTTCCTGCTCGGCTCCCGCGGCGTCTCGCAGTCGCCGAGGTCGTCCGATTCGACGACCCGGCCTCCTCGTCCAGCGCGTCCGCTCCGCAGGGAGGGGGGACGGGCACCACGCCATCGCACACGTCGGTCTCCGCACCCCCGTCCAGGACCAGTTCGTCGTACTTGCAGCCGTACTGGCCGCACGGCTCGCGGGCGTCGTCCGACATGTCCGCCCAGTACGCCGTCCCGTATCCGGCGTCCCCGCCGACGCGCTCGGCCGGGTCAGGCATGCACGCCACGCTTCGCTCCGCACCCGGCGGGCCCCTGTCCACTGCCCGAGGGGTTCTCTTCTCGACCCCGCCATCCGACAATGCGCATGCCAAATCCGGAAACACTCCGGTACGGAGAGGATCCCCCCACATGAACAGACCTTCTCTCATCGCCGCTCTATCGGCAGGAAGTCTCGCCGTCATCACGTTGCTCGGCGTGACCGCCGCACCGGTCGAGGCCGCGACAAGGCCCGCGGACGCACAGGTCAGCTTCGCCGGGACCGTGGCATTGGACGACTGCTCCGGATCCGTCGTACGCTCCCCCGCCGCGGCGGATGACGACCCGGCGATGGTCATGACCAACGGGCACTGCCTGGAGAGCGGAATGCCCGCCGCGGGGCAGGTCATCACCGACCAGCCGTCCAGCCGTACGTTCACGCTGCTGGACGCCGACGCGAACCAGGTCGGCACGTTGCAGGCCACCAAGGTGCTGTACGCGACGATGACCGACACCGACATAACGCTGTACCAACTGAGCAGCACCTACGCCCAGATCCGCCAGCAGTACCAGATCGACGCGTTGCCGCTGGCCACCACGCACCCGGTGCAGGGGCACAACATCGAGGTGGTCTCCGGGTACTGGCAGTCCACCTACTCCTGCGCGATAGACGGCTTCGCCCACGAGGTGAGGGAGGCCGACTGGACCTGGAAGGACTCCGTCCGGTACACCTCCGGCTGCCATGTGATCGGCGGTACTTCGGGCTCACCGGTCATAGACACCTCGACCGGCCAGGTGGTGGCGGTCAACAACACCACCAATGAGAACGGCGAGCAGTGCACACTGGACAACCCCTGTGAGGTGGACCAGAACGGCAACGTCACCATCCACCAGGGCATCGGCTACGCCGAGGAGACCTACCTCATCGCCCCCTGCGTGGGCTCCGGCAACCAGATAGACCTCACCCTGCCGACCTGCGCCCTCCCGAAGCCGTAACCCATACGGACGCCCTGGCGAGTGCAGCGCCAGGGCGTTCCCCTCAGGGCCTGCCTGATAAGGGGCAGCCGGGTGGCTGCATCCGGCCGCAGTCATCGACATCCGCCCGCTCCACGCGACCGGCTGGTCCATCACCGACCGGATGCGCACCCAACTCGTCACCGGCACGATCGACATGGCGGTCCGCACCCGCGGCCGCCGAGTCGACGGCGTTGTGTTTCACACGGACAGGGACGCCCAAGACCGGCGGCGTCCTTCGCCGAGGTCTGCCACCGGCACGGCACGTAGGTGTCGTCGCGGTCATGCCGAAAGACCGCCAGCAACTGTGCGCGCAGGGCAACACGACCGTGGGCCCGCCCCTCTCTGCCGGGCGACTACTTCCATCCGGTCAGGCAGCAGACTCTGGGCGGCCGAAGGCCGCTGGTGGTCTTCACCCCCAAGTCGATGCCGCGGTCGAAGGCGGCCACCTCCACCCTGGCCGAGTGCGCCCAGTGCTCCTTCCGTCCGGTCCTGCCGGACGCCACGGTGGACCCCGTCCAGGTCGAACGCGTGCTGCTGTGCACGGGCAAGGTCCCCCCACGACCCCGACGCCCACCGCCAAGACATTCCGGCCCGACGGACACGGACATCGTCCGGCTGGAGCGCCTCTGCCCGTTCGCCGAGGCAGAGCTCGCGGCGGAACTCGCCCACTTCCCTGCGGCCGCGCACGTGCGATGGGTGCAGGAGGAGCCAGAGAGCGAAGGTGCGTGGTCCCTCGTCACGCCACGTCTGCACCGGTCGGCAGGACGCCCGGTGGCATGCGTCAGCCGGCCGGAGGCACCCGCCCCGCGGTCGGCTCCGCCCTCCGGCACGCCCTGGAGCAGAGAGCCCTCGGGGCATCGGTCTCCCGGTGAGCAGCGACTCTTCCAGCAAGCATCGGCTGCCCTGAGTATCCGCCGACAGCACGGCAGCATCGCGGAGGAGCGTCATGAGCCTGCCGGCACGCGTCAACCAGCCCTCTGACCTGAAGAAACCGCGCCATGCGCAGCCGATCCGGCGCGCTGGGGAGATCCGCGACTTCCTGATCCGCCATGTCGCGGCCGCAGGCGCCCATCCGGGACCCAACCTCGGCACCGCGGAACTGCCCCTGGCACTGCACCGGCTCCTCGACTCCTCGCGCGACCGACTGCCATGGCATGTCCGGCACCACACACACGTCCACAAGGTCGCCACCGGGCGGGCCGGTGAGTTCTCCGGGCTGCGGCAACGCGGCGGGCTCTCCGGATACCTCAGCCGGGAGGAGTCCACGCACGACCACATCGCACACTCCCCCGCATCGGCGGTCCTGTCGTACGCCGACGGCATGGCCAAGGCCGGACAGCACGCGCCGGAAACGGGCCGGCACATCGTCACCATCGTCGGCAATGGAGCACCCATCGAGGGGCGGCCTGGAAGGTCCTCACCGCCTGAGCGACTCCGCGCAGGTCCGCGTCGGCGGTGCGCGTCCTGCGAGGGCGGCCGCGCCTGCTCGACGGCTGGGTGCCCTGGCGCGCTCAGGAGGAGGCGGCCATCCCGAACATCACGGCCGCCGAGGAACCCGCCGACCGCATGCAGCCGTTCAGCAAGGCCAGGTGCTCGCCCCGTGCACCCCGCACCCCCGCCCTGCACCGACTTCCGACGGCCGGCAAGAGCAGCTCCGCCACCCGAAGACCTCTGCCTCCAAGCCCACCGCAGGGTCCCGTACCCGGCCGCCACGGCTTGCTTCCTGCTGCCAGCCGACAACACCGGGCCCGAAGAGCGCTGATTCGCCGCCGCCGTGCCGTGTCCTGCCGGGTAGAACGACGAGCAGACTTCGGCACAGCCGGTCCTCTAGCACGGACCAACTCAGGCATTTCGCAGCGACACGCGGTCGATATGGGGTGAGCAAGCGTCAGCAGATCATTCGGAAGGGCTAATCGTCATTCAATACGCCTTTTTCTCCGGTCACTTCACATCCCGGCCGAGCGGCGGAAGCAGCCGCATATACCCCGATCGGCCCCCTCCCATCGACATTCCGAAATGACCGATACGACAGCCATGAGTACGTTTGATCGCAGTCGGCTGACGAGCCGACATCTCGGAGATAACAGACAGGAGAAGCGACATGAAGCTCGCTCGTTCCACCATGGTGACCGCCACAGCCGGAGCCGCCGCGGCACTCGCCGTCACCGGCATCACCTACGCCTCGGCGGCCTCCGCCCCGGCCCCCCAGGCAGCCCCCGCGGCCGTCGCCGCCCCGCAGGCACCCTTCAGCGGCGACTCCGGACAGGGCAAGAACAACAACAACAGCAACAACAACAACGAAGGCAAGGGCAACGAAGGCAAGGGCAACGAAGGCGGCGGCGGCCGCCGCGAAGAGGGCCGGCGCCACGAAGAGGGCCGCATCTTCGTCAACGAGCGGTCCTACTCCGCCCGCCCCGGCGACTGCATCACCGTGATCAGCGGCCTGGGCGCCAAGACCCTCAACGTCCGCAACGACAGCCACAAGCGCGTCGAGGTCTTCCGCGGGGCCGTCTGCGACAACGGCGCCCCCATCGCCACCGTCGGCGCCCACAGCACGAGCTTCGGCGTCGACGACCTCCACGTCAAGGACGGCGTCCACGTCAAGGACGGCGTCGTGGCCAGCTTCCGCGTGGTCTGCGACCACGAAGGCGGCTGGGACGAGGGCGGCCGGGGCGGGGACCGCGGCGGCGACCGCGGCGGCGAGGGCGGCGGCGAGGGCGGCTGGAACGACTGACCGCAATACGACAGCACACACGGGGCCCCGGCCCGCCGCAATCGAGCCGGGAAACCCCACCCCCCCCAACCGCTATCCGACAACCCACGCGCCACACGCGCGCCAACGGGCCCGGACACCAGGCATCACTCCCTGGTGCCCGGGCCCGCACCCTTCCCCCCACCACCAGCCAGCCCGCCCGCCCAGGCATCTTCCGCCCCCGCCGCCCCGCTGCCCTCCGTGCCTCCACCGCACCCCCCGAACAGTGGGAACAGGCGCGAGCGCTTACGCCAGGAGCCCGCCCCTGAAACGGGGGCCACGCACCTCCTCGGAGCACCCGCCGACCACGTCAGCCATTGCCGGCTGGCCGCGCACCGGAAGCCTGGACACCCGGTAAGGGCCATCCCGGGCACCACGACAATGCATCCGGCGGACCCGTCACGATCGGGCGCCCTACCCTGAACTCCCCCAGCAGCCAGCCCAGCGAACCCACCCGCACACACCGCCGGCCCGCTCCGTACGCCGACGCGGCCGACCCCTCCGGCGCCGCACAAGCAGCTCACACCACACACCGCGCGCGGCACGCCGCATGCGCTCGCGCAGTAGCGGACGGAAAGTTCACTCGCGGAGACCGGCGCCGACGGCATCTGGACAGCCGCCGCCGTAAGCATCACAGCCCTGATCAGCGGAGGAACGCACTACCGCCGATTCCGCCAACCGACCACACGCTGAGAACAGCAGCACACGAACTTCGTTCTCTTCGGCGAGGTGCCGGTGGATCAGTACCCCCTTCTGGCCCGGGACTCTGCAGCGAGTTGACCACTTCGACCCGGTTGTGCTTCGAGACCCAGGCCGAGACACATGCGAACGTAGCGCGCGTTACCCGGACCAGGCCGATGATGTCCATCCCGCCTCCATCCGTGCCGGGTGTAGAAGGCCTGGGCTCGGCTGTTGCGTTCCCATACCTCCAATACACCCGTGGCCAGTGATGCATCGCGAAGAAATTGCACGAATGCCGCGTGCAGGTGGCTGCCGATGCCGTGTCCCCAAAGGCCGGGGCGGACGTGAATCTGGTAGAGCTGGCCCGTAGACGCGGCATCGACATCAGCTTCGTAGGGAGGGCCCATCGCCAAAACGCCCACCAACTCGCTCTCTCGCTCCGCGCACACCACAGTCCGGTCGTTGGACTGGATCGCACGCATCCAGCTCTCCTGGCGGCTGGAGAGCGCTTCGGGGGGAGCGAGCTCCATGGCTGACAGTCCACCTGCCTGGTAGTACGCCGTTCGAGCCAGAGTGTGCAGGTCAGTGATCCTCTCCGCGTCGCTAGGGCTCGCAGTGCGCAAGCACGTCCGAGAAGTCGTCACGATCACGTGACGCACTCACCGCGATCTCTGGTTCCCCTTCAGACGCCTCGGTCCAAAACAGGTACCCAGCCGCCGCCCACCTCGCTGAAACAGCTCGGGCCATGGCCTCGTCGACGTAGGAGCAGCGGAAGGCTTCCGCCAGGTCCGTCGGCGAGGAACGGGGACCAGGGAAGGGAGCGACCCACAACTCGTCGGGTCGGTCGGCCTCGAACCCTATGACGCTGGAGAAGGAGCACGCAGATCGCACGGCCGCGCAGGTCCGCCGAATCCTGAGGGCCCAGCTGGGGAGGGCGCCGGACGAGCGCATGGTGCAGCGCACCGGCCTGCCTGATTGCGCTCATGAACCACAAGCCCACCGGCGCCTTCGGTACGGCGCCGAGAGCTCGATCGCCCCGCCCCAAACGCCCTCGCCACCAGCCTCCGCCAGACGGGAGAAGACCGCCCGCGGTTCGGCTCCCCACGGGACTGCTGCGGTGGAGTGACAAGTAGTACGGCACCCGTGGACGTTAACGATATGACGAGCTGATTTCTCATAGTTTCTACCAGGATTCGGATATCCCGGCCGGCAGGAGGCTGCCCGCGCCCGCCACTCACGGAGGTCACCGGATGAACCATCGCCCCTGGGTCGCAGCACCACTGGCCAGCGCAGCCATCGCCCTCGCATCCCCACCGGCCCACGCCACCGCGCCCGCGACCGCGACCGCACGGCACACCCCCGCCTCTGTCCGGCTGCACGAAGGGGACCGCGACCACGACCACCACAACCCCTGGCGCGACTGCCGCAGCCACCGCCGCGTCGTCCTCATCGAACCGACCATCAGAGCGTTCCTCACCAACGGCCACCGCGGACCCGAAGCCCTCGTCCTGCAGGGCACCCCGAAATCCACACCCTGGTCACCGGAACAGCCCTGGTCGACCTTCACCGTCTCCACCTTCCTGAGCGTGAACTACCCCACCCAGACCTCCGGACAGTACGAATTCGCCATCCGCGACTTCTTCCGAATCCACCCCCTCTTCGTCGTGAAAACCTACGACAACCACAAACGCGCCTTCCCCTTCCCCGAAGCCCACTGCAACGACCACAACCACGACGACGACAGCGAAGACCGCGCCGGTCCGCACGGCGGCACCAGCCCCTCCACCTTTCCCTCACCCCGCAAAGACGCCCCCGCGGACACGGCCGCCCGCTGGAGCACCGGCCTCCTGAGCACCCAGCACATCCTCATCGCAGCAGGCGGACTGCTCATGCTCCTCGGCATGCTCGCCACCGCCTGGCACCGCCGACACCGCTCCGACGACTGACACCCGACCCAAAAGACGGCAGCACCCCCGGTCCCCGACCCCACACCACGTCAGGAACCCGAGATGCCGGCAATCCAGTGTTCCCAGCCGCCGAGCGGCACACCCCCGAAAAGAGAGTCGGACCGGCCACGCCCGGACGGCACCGCACCCGCACCCGCACCCGCACCCGCACAATCACCACCTCCGGCAGTCCACCCGACCGCTGGACATACTGACACATAACCCTTCACGGCCGCATGGACCGCCTGCACAAGACCCGCCGTGCATGCAGCCCGGGCAAGACCCGTTGCGCACTCGGCCCGGCCACCGTCCTCCGCCGCCGCTGCACCGGCCCTGGCATGCAGGCTGGCACCAGGAGACGGCACGCCCGCCTCCCCCTGCCGCACCTCCGGTGAACGCGCGCGACCACCGGCACCACCGCCCACCGCAGGCCTCCCCGCAGAGCCCGCCTGAACCAACCGCCCCCCACGGCGATGCCGCAGAGCGCCGAGACCGCCCGAAGCGGCCGAACGACCCGACACAGCCCCACGGCCGCGGCCCTCTAAGCTGCCCAGCCCCGCAGAAGAACCACCACCCCCACCCGCAACCGACCCACCCGAAGAACCCGAACCACCCGAAGAACCCGGCGAACCAGAGGGACTCGGCGAACCCGAAGAACTCGCCGCACCAGAAGAAGTCGGACGAGGATCAAGAGGACACAACACAGCGGGATCCTTCACCCCGAAACTCAGACCCCACTCCCTGTCACACCCACCCCAATACGCCCTCACCCAACCGCAATACGGACCCTCATACCGACGACACGACCAACCCGCCCCCTCCCAGCCCGGATCCGCAAACGGCAACCCCGACGCCCCACCCTCACCCCACGAAGCCCCCACCGCACCGACCATACGAACCTGCCCGACCCCCGAACCCCGCGACACCCAATCCGTGAAGAACAACGGCAACCCAATGACAGAGGCAGAAACCGCCACCGTCGCAGCAGCGAAAACAGACCGAGCCACTCGCACGACAGTTCCTCCCGACATCGCAGCCAGCAAAAACATCAACAAACTCTGCGTACCAGCGCCGCCACAGCAAACGCTGGAATGAATATATGGTTTACGGACCACCCAACAAATAACGAACCACCAACCAGACAACCATCACTCACATAATTCACCCGAAGAGTCTCGCCCGCCCCCGCATCCCGGCCAGCAGCCACGTCGGCCACCGCCCAGAACACCCCGGCCCTCCCATGCGCCCAGTACTCCCCTACGCCCAGAGGAGTAGTCACAGAGGCTCCTCCCGCAGGATGACCGCGAGTGTGCCGTGGGCGATGCTTGCGCTGTGACAGCTGATCTTTGCCGAGCCGGAGACGGCGCCCCGGGTGGCGACGGAGACGGGGGCACCCAACCGTCATCCGCTCCAACGCCAGTCCCTGCCAGTCGCGCGCTCCGGCCACGCCGTGCCCGGCTGCGGCGGTGGCTGCGGCGCGCCGCGTTGGGCAGTGCCGTCGTACTCGTCGTCGTCACGGCGGCCTCGTTCGTCTACAACGGCGTCACGGCCGGACGCGACGCGCCGCCGCGGGGACTCAGGTACGTGCAGGCCGCCGACATCCGCACGCGCTACCAGACCTGGGGCACGGGGGGCCCACCCGTTGTCCTGGTGCACGGCGCCTTCGAATCCGTCGACACCTGGTCGCGCCTTGCCCCTCTGCTCGCCCGCAACCACCGGGTGTACGCGCTCGACCTGACCGGCGACGGATACAGCGAGCGCCGCGGCCCCTACACCGTCGACCACTTCACCCGGCAGCTCATGGGCTTCCTGGACGCCATGCACCTCGGCGGTCCGGGCGAGCGCCCGCTGTTGGTGGGGCACTCCAGCGGAGCCGCCGTGGTCACCGAGGCAGCGTTGCGGGCTCCTGGCCGGCTGGGCGGTGTGATGCTTCTCGACGGTGACGCCCTCGACACGGGTGCCGGGCCGCCGCCGGCCTTCAAGTACGTGCTGATCGACCCGTACCGCACCAGCCTGCTGCGGATCGGGCTCGGCATCGACACGGTGATCCGTAGCGTGTACGACGCACAGTGCGGGCCCGCCTGTCCACGCTTGGACGCGGCCGGCCTCGATCAGTGGCGACGCCCGCTTCGCGTACCGGGCGCGGAGAACGCGCTGTGGAGCATGCTGGCCGCCGGTGTGCCCGGTCTGCCCGCGGATCAGGTGGCCCGGCTCGCCGACGTGCGCCTGCCCAAGTCGGTGGTGTTCGGCGCCCAGGACGACGTGTTCACCCGGCAGACGCCTCAGGAGACCGCCCGGCGCATCGGCGCACCGCCTGCAACGCTCATCCCGGGCGCCCGGCACCTGACGATGATCTCCAGTCCCGAGGAAGTCGCCACGGCCGTGGACAGACTCACGGCAGCATCAACCGCGGCCTCCCGATGACTCCGCCGCCCCCGTACACGACCAGAACCACACATGCTCCAGCACGATCCACACGACGAAGAGCGTTGGCAGCACTTCGTGATCACGCGAGCCTCGCGGCGATGCAGCGATACAGCGATGGAACAGCAGTCAGGCTTTCTTTCCGTCGTAGCAAGCCCACGAGGCCCGGTCGGCCACAGTGGCGAGCCCGGAGAGCGACATAGCTCGCACGAACTGCTTGCCCCACTCTCCGCGACGGACGCACACCGCGAACGCACGCTCCGGAGGGGCCGGTAGCCGGGGCGAGTCCCATGGCGGGCGGCAGCCGGCTGGGAGGCGTAACCACCCCCGCCGGAACGGAGCGTGGGGCTCCGGCCACGTACCCAGCCGAAGCCCCACGCCCTTCCGTACCTGCCGTGACCGCCCTCACTTCCGGCATACAGCGCCGCGTGAAGGGCTACCACTGCCTTCCGTGCTGGTACCCGAGACCATCAAGTACCCGGAAGGAGTACAGCTGCTACGGCCGGGCGGGGTTGGATTCGGCCGCGACCCGGCGCAGCAATCAGTACTGCTCGGTCTCCATGAAACCCGTGCCCCCGTTGTCGTCCGCGCCGAACGCGTCCGCGGCGGCGGTCGGGTCGAATCCGGGCGGGCTGTCCTTGAGGGCCAGGCCCATGCCGGCCAGCTTCGCCTTGACCTCGTCGATCGACTTCGCACCGAAGTTGCGGATGTCGAGGAGGTCGGCCTCGGAGCGCGCCATGAGCTCACCCACCGAGTGGACGCCCTCACGCTTGAGGCAGTTGTAGGAGCGGACCGTGAGCTCCAGCTCCTCGATCGGCAGCGCGAGGTCGGCGGCCAGGGCGGCGTCCGTGGGGGACGGGCCCATGTCGATGCCCTCGGCGTCGATGTTCAGCTCGCGGGCGAGACCGAACAGCTCGACCAGGGTCTTGCCGGCCGACGCCATGGCGTCACGCGGACGCATGGCCTGCTTCGTCTCGACGTCGACGATCAGCTTGTCGAAGTCGGTCCGCTGCTCGACACGCGTGGCCTCGACCTTGTACGTGACCTTCAGAACCGGCGAGTAGATCGAGTCGACCGGGATACGGCCGATCTCCTGGCCCACCTGCTTGTTCTGCACGGCCGAGACGTAGCCGCGACCGCGCTCGACGGTCAGCTCCATCTCCAGCTTGCCCTTGCCGTTGAGCGTGGCGAGGACGAGGTCGGGGTTGTGCACCTCGACACCGGCCGGAGGCGCGATGTCGGCGGCGGTGACCAGACCCGGACCCTGCTTGCGCAGGTACATCACGACCGGCTCGTCGTGCTCCGAGGAGACGACCAGCTGCTTGATGTTGAGGATCAGGTCGGTGACGTCCTCCTTGACGCCCGGCACGGTGGTGAACTCGTGCAGGACACCGTCGACGCGGATGCTGGTGACAGCAGCGCCGGGGATCGACGACAGGAGGGTACGGCGCAGGGAGTTGCCGAGGGTGTAGCCGAAGCCCGGCTCCAGCGGCTCGATCACGAACCGGGAGCGGAACTCGTCGACGACCTCTTCGGTCAACGAAGGACGCTGAGCAATCAGCACGAGGTATTGCCTCCAGATTTTGGCGCCCGCTATCTGACGCCGTAGACACCACGAAGGGTACGGGTCGTACGGCCTGATAGTGAAGCCGAACCGCCCGACACCGCCCGTCTGCCGACCGACGAGCAGGCCCCACTCCTGCCGGAGTGGAGCCGAACGATGAGCGAGACAGCCACCAGCGCGGGCGGTAGGCGCATACTAGGGGCAATGACAAAGCCTGCTGCACCGAAGCGACACTTGCCCACCAGCCCCTTCAAGGCCCCCGTCACACCAGCCCCCAAGCACTTCACCGAAGGCGACCAGGTCACACACGACGTGTACGGCCTCGGCCGGGTCATCAGCATCGAGGAGGGAATCGCGGTACTTGTGGACTTCGGCTCAGAACAAGTGCGGATCCTGAGCCCGTACGCCAAGATGACCAAACTGTAGGCCCCCCTGTCCCCAAGCGCGGCACGCCGCGCTCCTCAGAGACCTGCAAGGCGCGCCACCAGGATCGTCCCACTGCTGGGAGCCCACCCCACGCTCCGTCACTCGGGCCGTCCATGCGTCTCCCCGGTCCCGCTGCCGGCGCCGGACAGTGACAGTGCACGCCCTGACCGATCCGGTGCCGCTGTGCGGCCTGTCCGGGCGCCCGCTCGCACCGCGGACGAGGTGGCAGTGGACCGCGCCTCTCTCCGCCTCGTCGTCACGGGCGGAGGGGCGGGACCGGCGGACATACGAAGTTGGCGTCGCCAGCCGCCGTGACGGACATGGCCCGGGTGCCGCTCGGCCCACTCCGAGCTCGTCGGGCGACCGACCGGCTCCAGCCCGACGTGGTGCTGGCGACCGGCGGGGATGTGGCCGTCCCGGACGCGGACGTCATCCACCGGTGCAGCCCGGGGTGATGTCGAGGAGTGGGGCGGGGACACAGGCGAAACTGACCGAACTAGGCAAACCCACCTTTTTTGTGTCGCTGGCGTCGCCGGCCGGGAACGGGCAGACGCACAACGCTCGGCACCTGAAGCGGAGCGAAGCGGCGGTCGCCCCCACCAGCAAGGTGTCGTCGGCCCGACTGCCGGAATCGGTAGGTCCGCTCCTGGCCGACCCCCGCGTTCGGCGGGGCGTGTCGGAGCGGCCCCCGCATACGGCCGTCCGGACATATTGGACAGGCGCGTGGACGAGATTCCGTCCGTCGCGAGTCAGCCGCTCACCGGTGAGGCCGGCGGACATGCAGATCCCTTCCCGGCTCGACGAGGACGGCACACACGTTGAGCATTGCCTGGTCTTTGCCTATCAGGGTCCGGGATGTCTCGGTCACCGAGGTCCTGGGCGAGCTTGGGCCGATTACTCTCGCCGCAGACTTCGCGGAGGACGTCGAGCGCCGCGACGTCCATCGTGAGGATGATGTCGGCCCGATCCATCATCTCCAGAGTGAGCTGCCGCGCACGGTGGACGGTGAGGCCGAGGCCGAGCCGCCGAGCGGAGATGGCCGGACAGGTAGTGGACGCCGATGCCAATGCAGCGTGGGCCCATGCACCAGTCGACAACTCCGACCGCCTGGACCCATCGCCCGGGTGGTCGAGCGAACCATGTCCCGAATCCACAGGTTCCGCCACCTTTGCTGTGGAGTGTTCGAGCGGGTCCGGGCAGCGGAACGGCTCCGGAATTGGGATGCGGCCATGGCGTTGGCGAGTGCCCACACCGAGTGCCACTCCAAAGATCTTTACATGCACGACAACCGTTTGTGGCCTGCGCAGGCGTCACCGTCGTCAACGGCCTGCGGAACAGCTCCGCTCGGCCCCGCGACTTGGTCGCGGTTCTCGGCCTCGGCGACCTCGGCCATCTCGGAGTGCAGTTCGCGGCGGCGACGGGCTTAGGGACCGTGATGATCGCGCGGGGCGCGGAGAAGGCCGACTTCGCCCGGCAACTCGGCGCTCACCACTACGTCAACAGTGCCTACGGCACCCCGGTCGCCAGGTCCCTCCAGTCCCTCGTTCGCGCCGGGGCGTCCTCGCCACCGCCGGCAACTCCGAAGCCATCACCGCCACAGTGCCCGGCCCGCCTCCCCTGCGGGGAACTCGTGGTCATCGGAGCCGACACCATCCTCTTGGGCGTCACCCCCGTCCCAACCGCTCACCGGCACCTCCATCCTGCACCGCCACCCGGCCGGCACCGCATCGGACGTCGAGGAAGGGCAATGTCCTTCAGCGCCCTGCACGGCATCCGGCCTGTGACCGAGACCGTGCCACTGGACGGCGTGGACACCGACTACCGGAAGACGCCGACCGGCAAGGCGCGCTTCCGGATGGTGATTGTCCCCGGCTCATGACCAGCCATCAGAACGTCAGGTGAGCCCATGTCCACAAGCCCTTCAGCAGTCTCCCCGCCTTGGGAATCCGGTACGGCAGGAGGACTTGCGGACAAACATCACCCAGACGTCGGTCGGCGGATGCGCGGACGACCGACACAACCCGAGGCCGGACATTCCCGAGCAACCGGACACCCCGGTCCGAACTACAGGAGGCGATCGACATGGGCGCAGGACCCATCCTTGTCACCGGCGTCGGTGGCACAGTCGGCGGAGTCGGAAACATGGTCCTCGATCATGTGCGAGCGAACGGTATGCCGGTGAGGGCTCTGGTGCATCACGACGACGAACGGGCCGCGGTGCTGCGGGCCCTGGACGGCGTGGAGGTGGTGGTCGGCGACCTCACGCACGGCGCCGACGTCGTCGACGCACTCTCGGGCTGCCGCCGCGCCTACTTCGGGATGAGCGTGTCCCCCGTATACCTGGAGGCCGCCACGACAGTTGCGGCGGCCATCCAGGAGGGTGACGGCCTCGATCTGCTGGTGAGCATGTCGCAGATGACGGTGTCGCAGATGAGCCTCACCAGCACCACCGAATCCCGGCAGCAGCGACTGCACTGGCTGTCCGAGCACGTCCTCGACTGGTCTGGGGCACCGGTCGTACATGTGCGGCCCACGGTCTTCATGGAGAACCCGCTGTTCGCCCGGGTCGCAGCCGCCTCGGTCCAGCGTGACAGTACGATTCGCCTCCCGTTCGGCTCCGCCCGGACCTCTCCGGTCGCCGCGGCCGACGTGGCGGAGGTGATCGCACATCTCCTGCTCGCCCCGACCTCGCCATCCCGCCGGGTCTACGAGCTGACCGGCGCACAGTCCCGTGACATGAATGCCATCGCCGCCGAACTCTCCACAGCCCTGGGCCGCCCCGTGACCTATGTCGACGTGCCGTACGAGGAATGGCTGGAAGACGACCTGAAGAAGGCAGACCTGCCGCCCCACGTCTTCGAGCACATCGCCACCATGGCCCGGCTCCACCGCGAAAACCGCTACGACCGCGCCACGAACGACATCACCGAACTCCTCGGACGCCCCCCGCTCGGGTTCGACCACCTCCTGAGGAACACACCGGCCTCGTAGCCCCAGGGTCGATCGTGATCTGGACGCGTGGGTCACGGCCCTGGCCAGTCCGATGCCGTGCAGGACGCAGGCGACGAACAGCAACTCGGAGGTCGGGCCGCTCGAAGGCGGACAGGTGTGCATCGGTGATCGCGATGTGTCTCTCTCGTCAGGTGCCCGGGCACGGGGTAGATCGGTACGGTCGCCGGGTGGCGCCTTGATCGGTGGATGCGGGCGGGGAACAGGGGCGGCTGTACGGCCCATGGAGCGGTGTCCGGTCACCCCGCGGGAGGGTGATGCGCGGCTGAAGTGCCGTGCTCTGTCTACAGCTGAGCGACGAACGCATCAATGTGCGCGGCCACTTGGTCGGGCACCTCAAGGGGCGAGAGGTGGCCGGTGCCCCTCAGGACAGTCAGTGAGGCGGTCGGGATCAGCGGCAGCAGGTGGTCGGCAAGCACGGTCGGGGGCTCGACCTTGTCGTGGCTGCCTGCGAGAACCAGTACCGGCACCTCGATGGCCGAGACACCGGCCGACACGTCCTGGACCAGGCCCTGGCGCGGCCAGGCGAGACGGGCCTGGTCGCCTCCGCGCAGACTGTCCTCGACCACCTGCCGGCGCAGCTCGGGAGTCAGCCCGCCGTGGGTCAGCATCAGGTCGATGCTCTGAAGAACCGCCTCCTCGTTGTCGTAGGCGTGGGCAATCGTCTCCTGCATGTGCGCGGTCACTCCGACCGGTGCGGGCGGCGCGGGCGCCACGAGGACGACTCCCGTCAGGCCCGCGGGCTTGCGTGCGGCCAGCATCTGGGCCACCTTGCCGCCCATAGAGTGCCCGACGAGCACATGGCGGGAGTCTCCGAGCACGTCGATGACCCGCTGCGCGTCGTCCGCGAGCTGCTCCAGGTCGTAAGGTCCCGGCACGCTCGTGGAGTCGCCCCATCCGCGGTGGTCGTAGGCCACGAAGCCCTGCCCGGGGTCCAGACGCTGCAGCACCGGGATCCAGGTGCGCCGCGATCCTCCCCAGTAGTGGAGGAAGATCAGAGCCGGGCCGTCACCCTCGCGGACGTGGGCGTACACCTGTCCACCCCGCACGTCGAAGAAGCGGCCCACCACATTCTGCGAAGTCACAGTCAACTCCTCGTCCACGGCCGGGACTCTCGGGCCGGTCCACTGGTGTGTGGAGCCGGTTGCCCCGCGTTCGCGTTTCGATCCTGCTCCGGAGCCTCCCATCCACGCCACGGCTCATCTGCCCGCATGCGCATTTTTTGGGCCATGAATGGGGCCAATGCATGGTGCAGATGGGCCACTGCTCTTCGGGCGGATGATCCGGGTCTGAACAGGAGATTTACCCACGTGACGCCCCTTGGTCCGGGAAGGGCGACTGGCTCGCCCCCTCTGGGACAGGAGACGGCCGTAATATTACGGCCATGAACAGGCACCAGGTCATGGTCCTGGCGGTGGACGGCGTGCTGCCCATGGATCTGGGGATCCCCACGCAGATCTTCAACACCCGTCCGAACACCCCTTACGAGCTGACCGTGTGCGGGGACACCCAGGAGGCCGTGAGCACCAGCGCCGGTTTCACCCTCGGACTGACCGCGGGACTCGAAGCGCTCGCCGATGCGGACACGATCATCGTCCCGGGCTTCGAGGACTTCCGGCGCCCTCCGCACCCACGGGTGAGGGCCGCTCTCAAGCTCGCGGGCCGCGCCGGGATACGCATCGCCTCCATCTGCACCGGCGCCTTCGCCGTCGCCTCGGCCGGACTGCTGGACGGCCGTACCGTCACCACGCACTGGGCGAGCGCGGATGCCCTCGAAGAGCTCTACCCTCAGCTGCGCGTCGACCGCAACGTCCTCTACATCGACAACGGCACCGTCCTGACCTCCGCGGGCGTCACGGCCGGCATCGACCTGTGTCTGCACATGGTCCGCAAGGACCTCGGCGCAGCCGTCGCGAACGACATCGCCAGGGAGATCGTCGCCGCCCCGCACCGCGACGGCGGACAGGCCCAGTACATCGCGAGGAGCCTCCCCACCCCCCAGGCCACCACGCTCACCGAAACCCGGACATGGGCCCTGCGCCGCCTCGACGAAGACCTCAGCATCCCCCGCCTCGCCGACCACGCCGGCGTCTCCTTGCGCAGCCTGACCCGCCTATGGCGCCAGGAAACAGGTGTAAGCCCCCACCAATGGCTCCTTACCGCCCGCATCAACCGCGCGCGAGAACTCCTGGAGACCACCGACCTCCAGGTGGAACAGATCGCCACCCGGTGCGGCCTCGGCAGCGGCGCCAACATGCGCGCCCGATTCCGTGACACTGTCGGCACCACGCCCACGGCCTATCGCCGCGCCTTCCAGCACCAGGGTGGCTGACGGCGCAGGCAAGCGCGACGGGCGGAGCTGAGCGGGTCGGTGCGGGGCGGGGCGCAGGGCGAGCTGACACGCACCAGGGTCCACGTTGGGAGTCAAGATCGATTGTCAGTGGTGCGTGAGACGGTGGAAGCATCGAGTCGGAACGAGGGGGAGCTGTCTTGTCCGGAAGTCAGAACTACATCAATCACGTTGCTCTTGTGCTGGACGCCAGTTCGTCCATGTCGCATCTGAGTCGCAAGGTCGTCGAGGTCGCAGACCAGCAGATTGCCTATCTTGCCCGCCGGTCGAGGGAGCTGGACCAGGAGACTCGCGTCACCGTGTACGTCTTCGCGGACAAGGTGGAGTGCGTCATCTACGACAAGGACGTGCTGAGGATGCCGTCACTGAAGCAGTTGTACCGGGTCGGTGGCATGACTGCGCTGCTGGCGGCCGCACTGAAGTCACAGCGGGAGCTCGCGCAGACGGCTCAACTGTACGGCGACCACAGCTTCTTGACGTTCGTGCTCACCGACGGGCAGGAGAACGCAAGTCATCGCTGCCCCGGTGCCCCTGCCACGGACCCACGTGAACTGGTCGATGCCGTGGCCAAGATGATGGCGACTCAGGCGGACAACTGGACGCTGGCCGTCCTCGTGCCGGACCAGATGGGCAAGCGCGAGGCCATGCAGTGCGGTTTCCCGAAGGACAACATCGCCGTCTGGGACGCCACGAGCACACAGGGTCTGGAGGAGGCCGGGCAGGTCATCCAGGAGGCCACCGAGAAGTTCATGGTGGGGCGCACCCGGGGCATCCGGGGATCGCGGGCGGTGTTCTCCACGGGTGCCGAGGCGGTCAACAAGGACACCATCAAGGCGGCCGGCCTCACCCCGGTGAATCCGTCGCAGTACCAGCTGATAGCTGTGACTCGCGACGCGGCGATCCGGGACTGGGTCATCGCCTGCGGGCACACATACCGCACCGGCGGTGCGTTCTACCAACTGAGCAAGTCGGAAAAGGTCCAGGCACGAAAGCAGATCGCGGTACTGGAGAAGAAGACGGACCGGGTCTACACGGGGCCCGCGGCCCGGGCTCTGCTCGGCCTGCCGGGCGAGGAAGTTCGCGTCAAGCCGGACCACAACGACGACTTCACCATATTCGTGCAGAGCACCAGCGTGAACCGAAAGCTCGTCCCGAACACACGACTCCTGCTCATGGTCTGACATCCCCGGCCCACGGAACGGCCTACGCACCAGTGCCGACGCCGCTGTGCACCGGCCGGTGGGTCAGTGGCTGTCCGGCCGCCGCCGGCCCGGTGCGCTCGACGTCGACTACACCCTGGATGCCTATCCCGACACCCTGACCCACCTGCGCACCACCACCCGCCACACCCTGCACGCCACCCGACGAACCGGAGCGCGCTCCGTACGACGGACCGGAACACGGAGGGTCCCCCTCACACCCCACAGCACAGCCCGTTCACTCGCCGAAGCCCGATGTGGTGCACACGCGCGGAGGCCACAGGACGCCGCACGGTGAGCGCGAGCGCCCTGCCCCGCCACTCCCCC
Source organism: Streptomyces sp. HUAS MG56 (assembly GCF_058673395.1). Taxonomy (NCBI): domain Bacteria; kingdom Bacillati; phylum Actinomycetota; class Actinomycetes; order Kitasatosporales; family Streptomycetaceae; genus Streptomyces; species Streptomyces sp. HUAS MG56. The sequence continues at coordinate 1,322,591 of NZ_CM178722.1, forward strand.
ACTTCGCCAGTGCCGGTGGCGAGGGCAGTGGTGGCGGCGAGGGCGGGGGCAGGGTCGGACGGGTGCCCGGTCAGGCGGGGCACATAGCCGGCCGTGCAGCGAGGTGTCCGCCCGGTGGTCCACGGCCACGCCCGAGCGTGGCTCGGACAGCGGGACCTCGGCCGCAGTCGGCCGCCGCGCCCTGCCGGATACGGCCGAGGGGGGCAGGCGACCTCATCGGTCGAGCGCGTCCTGCCCGAACCCTGCAAGACGACGGACGCACATGGCACCGCTCTTTTGGAGCTCGGTGTGACCTCCTCCATTGCGGACGGTGTGTCGATGCTGTGAGCCTTCGCGGCAGACCACGCACCGAAGAAGTCGAGCAATTCTCCGAGTAACCGTTATCGGCGCCGCACCCAGCGGTCTCCCAGATATCGGACAGCACCGTTCGGCGTCGAGAACAGGGAAGTTTTGATGAGTACACAGCGCACGGAGGAGACGGCGGCACTGGTGAACGCCGCCCGAGCGGGAGATCCGGCGGCCCAGGACGCCCTGGTCAGCGCATATCTCCCGCTGGTCTACAACATCGTGGGCCGGGCGCTGAACGGCTCCATCGACGTCGACGACGTGGTCCAGGAGACCATGCTCCGCGCCCTCGACGCGCTCGGTGACCTGCGCACCCCCGAGAGCTTCCGCTCCTGGCTCGTGGCCATCGCCATGAACCGCGTGCGGGCATACCGGCACAACCGGCATTTCGCCCCCGCCGACGTCGAGGAAGCCGGCGAACTCGCGGACCCGGGCGCCGACTTCGTGGACCTGACCATCATGCGGCTCCAGCTGTCCGGGCAACGGCAGGAAACCGCCCGCGCGACCCGCTGGCTGGAGCCCGACGATCAGGAAGTGCTGGCGCTGTGGTGGCTGGAGTGTGCCGGTGAACTGACCCGCGCCGAGGTCGCCACAGCCCTGGAACTGTCACCCCAGCACACCGCTGTCCGCGTACAGCGGATGAAGGCACGCCTCGAAGCGGCCCGTGTGGTGGTACGGGCACTCGACACGCGCCCGCCGTGCGAGGACCAGCGCGCCCTGCTGGCCACCTGGGACGGACTGCCCTCGGCACTGTGGCGCAAACGAATAGCGCGCCACGCCCGGGACTGCACGCGCTGCGGCGGTCTGTGGCAGGGCCTGCTGCCCGCCGAGGGTCTGCTGGCCGGGCTGGCCCTGGTCGCGGCGTCGTCGGCGCTGCTCGCCGCCACCCGCTCGGCCGTCGCCACGGCCCCGGTCGCGGCAACCACCCCGTTCCCGGCGCAGCCCGGCCCCTCCCCGGCCGACGGCGGCGCCGGGTACGGCGTCCCTTCCTCTGCCGAGCCGTACGCAGGCGGCGGCCACTCGGCTGCCCGGCCGGGCTTCGGCCCGAGCGGCGCCGCACCGGCCTCCGCCTCCGGCGAAGGCCCGGGTGGGGCCGGGCACCGTGCGGAGCCCGGCCGGCAGGAGTCCCGCAGCAAAGCCCGGCGGCGCCGACGCATACGACGGCGGGCCGCCGGCACAGCCGTCGCGGTGGCGGGCTTGGCGGGCGCCTGCATCTGGTATGCAGGCTCGAACCCCGCACCGCACACCACCGCCGCCGAACGCTCCTCCGACGACCCGGCCGTCGACGCCGCGAAACCCAGCGCAGCACTGGCCTCGTCCTCGCCCTCGGCGTCCCCGTCGCCCTCCCCGACCCACACGAAGAAGAAGAGTCCCGCCAAGAAGAGCCCCCGACCCGTCCGGACAACCGACACACCCGCTCCCCGGTCGACCGTCACCACCAGCGCTCCCACCGCACCGCAGGCACCGCCGACGGCCTCCGGACAGGTCGCCCAGGTCATCACGCTGGTGAACCAGCAGCGAGCGACCGCCGGATGCTCGCCGGTCAGCGAGAACGCGGACCTGGACAGGGCCGCTCAGGGCCACTCCGACGACATGGCCGCCCGCAACTACTTCGACCACGTCAGCCCGGACGGCACCGACCCCGGACAGCGCATCACCGCGGCGGGCTACCAGTGGTCGACATACGGCGAGAACATCGCCAAGGGCCAGTCGAGCCCGCAGGCCGTGATGGACGCGTGGATGAACAGCCCCGGCCATCGGGCCAACATCCTCAACTGCGCCTTCAAGGAAATAGGCGTGGGCGTCAACCAGGCCTCCGGCGGCCCGCTGTGGACCCAGGACTTCGGTACCAAACTCTGACGGGCCTCTGACCGTGGGTCGGCGCGCGGGCTACGGGACTGCCTCCAAGCTGGTGACGAGCGCGTTGGTCCAACGGCTCACGCTCCGACACCCTGCTGCCTCAAGCACGCTCGGCGCTCTCCCGTGTGGCGGCCTACGACGGCCTGCTGTCCTGCGTCGCCGTCCCCATCGGCCGGCGCTCCGCCCGTACCGTCACGCTGCCTACCGTCGGTCGCGGCGCGGACCGGATCTTCGCGTGGGGCCGGTTGGCCGGCCGCTGGCCTTGGACAGGTTCTCGCCGGGCGCCATAGGAATTGCCTATGCCCCCTGCTGGCATTTCGTCTTTGCCTCTCGCTCTTTTCCGTACGTACCGTGAAGCAGCTCGACGCGGCGACAGGCGCGATTCTTTCGAAGATTCACGCGCTGCGCACGTCGAATCTTTTCTGTCGGGCGGACAATTACGCGATCGAGAGGACCAATGGCATGACCACGATCGATAACGGATCGGGAACGCGAGAGCTCAAGGGAAAGCGAGCCCTCGTCACGGGTGGTTCTCGCGGAATCGGAGCGGCCGTCGTGCGCCAACTCCTGGACGCGGGTGCCGAGGTGCTCACGACCGCCAGGTCGGCGACGAGCGCAGTGCCGGAGGGGGCCACCCTGGTGCCGGCCGACGTCCGGACACGTGCTGGATTGGAGACGCTCGCCGCGGCCGCGCAGGAAGTGCTCGGCGGGGTGGACGTCCTGGTCCACAACGCCGGTGGGGCGCGACCGTACAAGGATGCTTCGGCCATTCCCGACGAGGAATGGCAGGACGCGCTGGACTTCAACTACCTGGCATCGGTTCGGCTGGACTCGCTGCTGGTACCGGGGATGCGGGAACGGCGTTCGGGGACGATCGTGCACGTCTCCTCGGCCGTGGTCCCCACCCCGGTAGGCCCGTTCCTGCACTACACGGCGGCGAAGGCGGCGCTGGAGAACTACAGCCGGGGGCTGGCCTCGGAACTGGCCCCGTTCGGGATCCGGGTCAACACAGTGACTCCTGGCAAGGTCGTAACCCCAGGCGGCGAAGCAACGCGGGAGCAGTGGGCGCGCCTGGACCCGACACTGGTCCAGAACACCACCACCGTGCCGCTGGGGCGTGACGGCCAACCGGACGACATCGCCCACGCGGTGCTGTTCCTCGTGTCCGACCGGGCGAGCTGGCTGACCGGGAGCAATCTCGTCGTGGACGGCGGAGAATTCCCCAGGGGTTGACGCCGACGTAATTCCGGGGCACATTGTGCGGCAAAAGGAATTCAGCGGCACCCGCTTCCCTCCACCAGGCCGTCAGGGCACCGGTGAGAAGAAATCGGAATCGGACCACATCTCCTGACGCAGGAATTCGAGCAGGGCCGTCTCCGCCGGGCCCGCGCCGGCCCGGAGCACGGCGATGACGGGCTGGGACACGACGGGGAACACCGGGCGCACGAGGTGCTCGTGACCATGGGGGACCGCGGAGGCCGGGACGAGCGTCACCCCCAGCCCGTGGGCGGCCCAGCGCACGGCCGTCGCGGTCTGGGACACGCGGGCGACCGTGGTCGGGGTCAGATCGTTCTCCCGCAGCACGTTCAGCAGCACGCCGTCGAGCGCGCTGTCACGGTCGAACCTCACCCACGGCTCCCCCTCCAGCTCGCGCAGATCCACCCGGTCCGCGGCGAGCTGCCGGTGCCCGGCGCCCAGCACCACGACGAACTCCTCGTCGCCGAGGTGGTGGGCGTCGGCGGGGCTCCGCTCGCACGCCGCCATCAGGGCGAGGTCCAGCACACCCCGGCGGCACAGCCGTTCCAGCTCGGCGGAGCTCGGCTCCTCGAAGACGGTGACCTCCAGCCGTGGGAAGCGGCGGCGCAGCGCGCCCAGCGCGCCCGGCAGCTGCCGCGTGCCGAAGCCCAACTGCGCCGCGACCACCAGCTCGCCCACCAGTTCATCGGCACCGGCCCGCGCCGTCGCCCTCGCCCGCCGTGCCGCGCTGACCGCGACCTCCGCCTCCCGCAGAAAGGCGCGGCCGACCACGGTGGGCACCAGTCCGGTCGGGGTGCGGGCGAACAGTTCCACGCCGAGTTCCCGCTCCAGGTTACGGATCTGCTGGGACATCGACGGTTGGGCGACGTGCAGCAGCTCCGCCGCCGCCGTCACCGAGCCCTCCGCGGCGACGGCCAGGGCGTACTCGAACTGACGAAGGCTCATCGGCTCCCGTTCCCTCCCTGCGGTGGACCGCGGTCCCCCCATGTCAACGTCGTCATGGTAAGTCCGACCAGCAGGCAGTACCGGGGATCTTGGCTGCGAGGACATCGGCGTACTCGATCGTCGGCGGGTGCGCGAACAACTCCTGGAGCCGGGCCAGGCGGGCACGGCCTGCCTCCAGGTGCTGCGGTGCCCGGTTGCTCCTCGACGTCCGTGAGCGCCGCGGTGATGGCGGCCTGAACCTCTTCCTCGTGTCCCGGCCGGGCCTCGATCCGGACGGACAACCCCAAGTTGACCATGGGCGACGCGGGCACCTGGCTGTTGGACGGTGTCAGGCGGATCTGGTTGTTGTCGTTGCGGGCGGGGCCGATCCCGTCGAGTTGTCCTGGTTCAGCCGCAAAGTGCACCTCTGCATGGCCGTTGAGGTACGTCGGCCGGCCGGTGCGCAGCAGGTTCTCGTCGGCGCGCAGGAGGTCGAGGAGTCCGGGGCGACCCTCTCACCCGACCACGGCTTCGCCACGGGCTTCGACCCGGTTGGCCTGTGTGTCGTGACGGTCGCCGGATTCGTCCGGCCGCCGTCCCAGGTGTCATGGGTCGGAGCCGGTGATCGATCGAGCTCACGCGGCTCAGGGCCCCATCGGTATCCGGCCCCTCTTCAGCAGGCTTCGCTGCCCAAGGACACTTGCGGTCCCGTGATGCTTGGTCCGCCGTTGAGACGGCGGTCGCGCACCACCGATGACTCTTCTGCGCCGCGTCGCCACCGTCGGCGCGGTCGAGGTGCCCCATCGGGGCTGGGGCACCTCTCCGTCGTACCGATCCGCTCCATGGATGCGTTGCGGACCGCGCTACGGCTGCGCTGGGCCGCCGTTCACGCAGTCGGAGAAATGAGTGCCCCTGCCCACTCCGGTGATCGAAGTGAGTGCGCACAGAAGCGTACGGTCCATATCCCCGGTCGGCGCAGTGGCGACGCTGCCGTTGCCACCGTCGCCGCTGTCGGCATGAGCTGGAGCAGCCACGGCGATGGCGGCCAAGGCGAGCGCTGCGGTCGTGATGATCTTTCGCATACCCCGGCAACGATCACGACAGCCAAGGGACACGCAGCGGTGCCGATCAGCCTGGCGGGGCGGGACCCGTCCGGCACAGCCCGGCACCGTCCGCCCGGGACACTCACGGTGGAGCTCGGCTCGCATCCCGTAGCGCACCCTGGTCAGCGGGACGGCCAGCGGAGCGCCGCATCGATCGTCAATTACAAGTTGACGGCGACCGATCGTCAACTTAAAATTGACGCATGAGCCCACTCGACATCAGCCTCGCCGACCTGATCGCCCGGCTCGACGAGGAACTCCCCGACGCCAACGAACTGGCCCGCATCAGCGAGGCGCGACTTCGCGCCCAGACGCTGTCCGACCTCGGTGACCAGCTCATCGACCACTACGTCAGCAAGGCAAAGCAGACCGGCGCGTCATGGACCGAGATCGGCGACGCCATCGGCGTGTCCAAACAGGCCGCCCAGCAACGCCACACGCCCGCCGCGTTCGAGCGGTTCACCAACCTGAACCGGCACGGCATCGTGCTGGCACAGGAGGCCGCCCGAACGCACAAGCACGACTTCATCGGCACCGAACACATGCTCCTCGGCCTGCTCGGCGAACCGCGGGGCCTGGCGTATGAGGTGCTGGTGGCGAAGACCGGGTCGGAGCAACGCATCCGCGACGCGATCGAGGAAGCGATGCCGCCGGCCGGGGAGAAGGCACTGCGGGGTCACATCGCCTTCCGGCCGGAGAGCAAGGAGGCCATCGTCCAGGCACGCCGCGCGTCGGCCGACCTCGGCCACGACTGGGTCGGCACGGAACACACGCTGCTGGGCCTGATCCGCGTCGAGGAGAGCCCGGCCGCGCGGATCCTGCGCGGCCTCGGCTTCACGGCACATGAACTGCACGAGACGGTCAAGAACGAGATCGCCGAACGGCTCGCCGCGCGCGGCGAGTAGGAAGGAGACGATCGGCCGCCGCGAAGGACCGGACCGGCACGGCTTTCCCATCCGACGCGGGGCGGTGCGCTGGTGCCACCGCCCCGCCCGACGTCGGCAACCTCGAACGTGGTCGCGGCGCGGCCACGAAGCACTCGGGTGAGGCGGGGCGGGACCCGATGTGCCGGGGCACACGGCTCGGTCAGCCGAGTGAGCTGTCTACCGAGGACAACGGCACGGAGTACAGGACCCGTTGCGGAATCGCGGTATCGGTTCCCGTCCAGTGCCCCGCGCTGTCGGCCGCCCATTCGGTGAGCGTCCACATCCGGCCCGTACTCCACCAGTAGGACATGCTCTCGGTGTGCTGGCCCCAGCAGGCGTACGTGATGTCCTGCCCGCAGTTGGCGGCCCCCTTGGCCCCGCTGGTGTTCTGCCGCCACAGGATGCCGTGCTGGCCGACGCCGCCGCGCGCATCGTCGACATAGAAGTTCGGTGTGCCGCCGCTGGTGGCGCTGTGCGACAGCACTCCCTGCAGCCCGACGGCCTTCGTCTCGTACGCCGCCGAGGCGTTCACGTGGCCGCTGCTGTCCGTGGCGAGGTAGCCGGGCTCGGAGCTGAAGTCGTACCGCCAGATGCGGGCGGGCTGGGTACCTCCGGAGGAGAACCACTCGGTGGCGACCAGGCTGTCCGGCACACTGCTGCGGTCCAGCGAGATGGAGCCGAAGCACGGCCGGGAGTCGTCGTTGTCCGCGTTGCAGGCCCCGCCGGCGAGGCTGTAGGAGCCGATGGCCGGCATCACGTACTGATAGCCGTCCGCCGACCAGCCGCCGCTCACCTTGCCGATCGCGGAGCTGTTGACGGTGGCCTGGAGGATCCGCTTCATGTCGAAGACGTACATCACGTTGTTGTCGGCGTCCCCCTCCCACGACGTGACGATCAGCTTGTCCTGGTACCAGACCATGCCGCCGAGGTGGGACTTGAGCGCGCGGTAGTCGGTACCGCCGTTGAGCGGGATGACCGGCAGCACCCAGCGGTACTTGAAGTTGCCCGGATCGTTGGCGTCGATGAAGGCGATACGGCCCATGTGGTCGCTGGTCGTGGCGCCGTTCTGCCCCCACCCGGCCAGGATGACCTTGTTGGTGCCCCACATACCGTCGTTGTCCGCGTCCCCGGAAGAGGTCACGGACTGCGGCAGCCAGTCCTGCGTCACCGCGTCACCGGTGTCCCAGCAGTAGGCGGACTCAGCGGTCGGTTTCACCGGCAGGGCGGCGGTCTCGGTGCTGTGGCAGTCCGCCGCGTTCCGCATCGGATGGTTGGCACTGGCGAGCACCTGGTCGACCCCGCGGGACGTGCCCATCTCGCTCGCCAGGTTGTCGAGAGAAGCCGTAGGGACGCGGTGCTCGACCAGTTGGAGCTTGGACAGCTCCGAGGAGGAGGTGATCGTCGTCAGTGCCCCGGGGTTGTCGCCGGGTGCGGCCTGAGCGGTGCCCGCCAGAACAAGCAGCAGGGCCGCCGCCGCATGCACGGCGGCGGCCACAGCGGGCCTCAGGCGATTCTTGAATATTCCATGAGCCTTCATCTGACGGATGTTAAGACGATATTGACCGTGGCCCCAGGGAAAACGAACACGGGAACCGGACGAGGCGGGGCTGGGCCCGCTCTCTTCCCGCATCCCGTTCCGAGACGACCACGCGGGGCGGACCGGCCAGGCCCTATGCCTCGGGCAGTGGCTGGACGGTCAGGTGGTAGTCCTGAAGGATCCTGCCGTCGTCGTCGAGGGCGAGGAAGACCCGGGCGGCCCAGGCCACTTGGCCCACCTGGGGGCCCGAGGCGTACGTCAGCTGGACGGTGAGCATGACGATGTCGTCGTGAACAGTGACGTGGTCGTCGTGCGTGACGTGATAGGTGCCGGACGCGACGAACAGCCCGTACGCCTCCGCGACCCGGTCGACCAGTGCGTCGTGGCCGCGGAACTGGGTGCCCTCGACGAACTCGACGCCGTCCGCGGCCCACAGCTCGGCGACAGCGCGCCGGCGTGCGGCGGCGTCCGCCTCGCTCCAGACGGCGACGTAGCGACCGACGACCTCGTCGACATCGACGGCGGTGGTGATGTGTGACATGGAGGTCCGCTCCCTTGCTCGGTGTGATCGGCGGCCCGGTTCCGGCCGTGGGCAGCAGGCTTCCGGCGGCCGTCGCGGGAGAGTCAAGGCAAGGGCTCCGCCGGACTCTCCCCCTACGGGAGGCCGCACAATCGACGGGTGACGAGCCACCTGTCGATCGGGGACTTCTCCCGAGCCACCCACATGACCGTCAAAACCCTGCGCCACTACCACGAGCTCGGGCTGCTCGAACCAGCCGATGTGGATCCGAGGAGCGGATACCGGCGCTACTCGGCCGAGCAGATCCCCACGGCCCAGATCGTGCGCCGTTTCCGCGACCTCGGGATGCCTCTGGAGGAGATCAGAACGGTCCTGGCCGCCTCAGACGTTCCCACCCGCAATCGGCACATCAGCGCGCACCTTCACCGGCTGGAGGAGGAACTGGGCCGCACCCAGCGCGCCGTGGCGGCACTGCGCGACCTCCTGTCGGCGCCCGCCTCCGCCGACTTCCCCGGTATCGAGCTGCGCAGCGTCGGCGCCGTCCAGGCCGCGGCTATCACTGCGACGGTCGAGGGCCAGGACATGGCAGCCTGGTTCCAGGGCGCCCTCGGCGAACTGTTCGCGACGGTAGCGAGCCAGGGGCTGCGGGAGACCGGGCACGCCGGCGGCGTGTACGGGGACGAACTGTTCACCCTGCACCGGGGAGAGGCGACCGTCTTCGTGCCCTGCGACGGCCCCCTCCGCCCGGTCGGAAGGGTCCAACCTCTGCTCGTGCCACCGGCCGAACTCGCCGTGATCGAGCACTGCGGGCCGCCCTCGGAAGTCGACCGCGCCTACGGCACCCTGGCCGCGTACGTCGCACGTCACGCACTCGCCGTCCAGGGCCCGATGCGCGAGTACTACCTGCACAGCCGGCGCCACACCCCCGACAGCACTCAGTGGCGGACCGAAGTCTGCTGGCCCGTCTTCCGCACCAGCATCCCCGACCACACGTAGCCCCGCGGACGCCGATGAAGGCCGGCGTGCGTCTGTAGCGGTGCCGTAGGCGCCCTGCGCCTCGGCGGGGCAGAAGTGGTGATCGCCCACAACTGGCGGGTGGCCAGCGGGGGTTGAGCAACGTACTCAGCCGTCCGCCCGCCCGGATTCCGGATGCCGCGGATCGAAGACGGGTGACAGCGACAGTGACGGCGACAACGTCCGTCGCCCTCGGTGTGCCGCCATGCGGGACCGTACAAGCTCCCGGTCAACGACGCGGCTCCCCGCGCAGGCCCCGGCCCCGGTGTGCGAAGCTCAGCCCAGCCACCGGACACCATGCCCGAGATGTACCTGTTGGTGTCGGGCCGGCGCAGCAGCTCGGTCGTGAAGGTGCGGACCGGCGCGAGTTCCTCGTCCTGGGCCGGTCGACGGTGAGCAGGTCCGCGCCGGGCCGCGACGGCGAGTCGGGCCCGGATCTCCGCGTTGGCGAGCAGCGCCGGACGGCGGCGCACCCCGCGCGGTCCGCCGTCGGCCGCGCGGGTCTTCAGCGGCGCCGGAACCACCGGCAGACCGTTGATGCCCCGGATCAGGGCCCCCGATTCGCCGGAATCGAAGCGCTCGGGCAGGCATACGGTCCGGGTCGGGCACGGAAGTTCACGCTCGACGAGGGCGGCCGGGACCGCTCTCTCGCCGGGGCTGCCCGCGGCGACTCCGATCACGATCTCCTCGACACCGAACGCAGTCGCGGCCAGGCAGGCGCCGTCCGGTACCAGGTGCGGAGCGCCGCCGAGCGGCGTCTTGTCCGTGGCGCCGGCCGGTTCGCCCTCGGCGCCGTTCACCACGATGACCGGCGGCGCGCCGGTGCGGTCGGCGGTGGCGAGCACGACCTGGGCCGTGCGGGCGAACGGGAAGCCGGCGCCGCCGCGGCCGGACGGGGCGAGGGCTTCGGCCAGGGTGAGCAGAGCGTCCCGGTCCGGTTCGGCCAGTGGCGGGTGGACACGGGTGTGGGCGGCGAGGTCCAGGTGTGCGCTCAGCCGCGCAGAGTTCAGCCAGCGCGCCTCGGGCGGCCTCAACAGGGCGTGTTTCACTCGCTGCTCCCTGGCTGGGCCAGGCGTGGCGACCAGGACCCCGGTCTCGCGGCGTGCCGGGGCTGTCCGGGCGCGCCGGCACTCGGTGCGGAGCTGCGGGTGGCCAGAAAGCCGAGCGCCGCGACGGCGCACGCGAAGTAGTCCAGAAAGGCCATCAACCGCCGGGGAGGCCGGCGCCGGCGGCACGGCACGACAGCGCACATCGTCAGCCCGTGTCCCGGCCGGTGGCAACGGCCTCGGGTGCGGCCCACGGCCGTATCGACAGCCGCCATCGGCGGCGAACCCTCCGGCATCGGTGGGAGTTGCGGTCTACGACCGCGCGTCGTGGCCACCGAGCGGCGTATGACCAAGCTGTGCACAGCCGTTCGAAGCAACCTGCGATCATGAGGCGCATGCGAAGCAGAGGTCACGTGCGGGCAGCCGCCGTCGCAAGCTGTGGTGTCTTGTTGGTGCTGTCCCTCGCTGCGTGCGGCGCCGGGGGTCATCGGAGCGCCGCCGTGCGTGTCCAGGCGGACGCCGCCCGCCCTCGAAAGGCGGCCCTGAGGCGCGTACCCGGCATCGGGGATCGGTGGTGGAAACAGGTGCCGGCCGACTCGCGTCAGGTCGTGGCCGTGTTCGGGGCGGGCGAGAACTCCCCCGACTCCACCGTGGCGGTCTTCACCGAACACGGCTCCGGGTGGCGGCAGGAGCGGTCCTGGCCGGCGCACAACGGGCGGAAGGGCTGGACGACGCATCACCACGAGGGTGATCTGCGCAGCCCCGTGGGAGTGTTCACGCTGAGTGACGCGGGCGGTGTGCTCGCCGCGCCCTGGGCCAAGCTGCCGTACACCCGCTCCGCGGGCTTCCAGGCGCCCCGGTCCTGGAAGAGGTCGTATTGGCACGACTTCGACTACGTCATCGCCATCGACTACAACCGCGTCAAGGGCACCCCGCCCAACGACCCGGCCCGGCCGGAGGGGCAGTCGGAAGGCGGCGGCATCTGGCTGCACATGGACCACGGCAGCGGCACATCGGCGTGCATAAGCCAGTCCAAGTCGTCGATGGAGTACCTGCTGCACACCCTCGACCCCACGCTCCACCCTGTCGTGGTGATGGGAGAACGCACGGTGCTGAACGGCTGACGGAGCAACACCTGCGGTCGAGAATCGCATAGCCGACGGAACGAGAGGTTCCGCACGGTCGTGATCACGCATGTGCATTTTCGGTCAGGAATGAACTGACCACTCCATGTGAGGGGTGCCACTTGAGGCGCCCCTCGCATCCGCGTCGTCGCCCGCCCTCACCGAACCCGTGCGGCTTGGCCGGTGACGGTAATTCATGCGGGAGGAACCTCGTTTATGTGAAACTTTTCCTACCTTGGCGCCAAACAGACGCAAGAATCGACCGAAACTGACCGCGATCCTTTGACTCCGGATCGCAGTTTCGGTGAATGTCGCTCACATGTCCGTCACATCCCGAGCCGCCACCGGTGGCCCGATGCGCATACGCGACTTCCGGCTGCTGCTCGCGGGAGCTGCCACCGGACAGCTCGGCGCCCAGGTCACGCTGGTGGCCCTCCCCCTCGTGGCCGTCCTCGAACTGCACGCGTCCGCCTTCCAGGTGGGCCTGCTGACCGCCGCGGAGACCGCCGCCTTCCTGCTCGTCGGGCTCCCCGCCGGAGCACTGACGGACCGCATGCGCAAGCGCCCCCTGATGATCCGCGCGGACCTGGTGCGCGCCGCGGCGATGGCGACCGTCCCCGCCGCCGCGCTCGCCCACGTCCTGACGATGGCCCAGCTCTACGCCGTCGCGCTCGTCACCGGCGTGGCGACCGTGTTCTTCGACGTCGCCCACCAGAGCTACCTGCCGCAGATCCTCCCCCGCGAGCAGCTCGTGGCCGGCAACGGCGCTCTGGAGACGGTCCGGTCCACCGCCCAGGTGACGGGCCCCGGTGTCGGCGGCGGACTGGTGCAGCTCGCCGGAGCACACCTCGCCGTCATCGCCGACGCCATCGGCTACCTGCTCTCCGCCCTGTTCCTGCTGCGCGTCGAGCAGCCCGAGGAAACGCCCGCGGCGGCGGCCGGCGGGTCGCTGCGCAAGGAGATCGGCGAAGGCGTCCGGTTCGTCGTCGGCCACCCGCTCCTCCGCGTCATCGCCCTCACCACCGCCCTCGCCAACCTCTGCACGGCCGTCCTCATGGCGACACAGACCGTGCATCTCGTCCGCGTCGTCGGGCTGAAGCCGGGCGCGCTCGGGCTGGTGCTCTCCGGATCGGCCGTCGGCGGACTCCTGGGCGCCCTGTGCGCCGGGCGCCTCGCCGCCCGGCTGGGCCAGGCCCGGGTCATCCTCCTGTCCGTCATCGTGACCGGCCCGTTCGCCGTGCTCTGGCCGCTGTCCGGCCACGGAGTCCTCGGCGCGGTCCTCTTCGCCACCGGATCGACGGTCGTCTCCTTCGGCGCCGTCGTCTACAACGTCGCCCAGGTGAGCTTCCGTCAAGGGCTGTGCCCGCCGCGGCTGCTCGGCCGGATGAACGCCACGCTGCGCTTCCTCATGTGGGGCACCCTGCCGCTCGGCGCGCTCCTCGGCGGCGCTCTCGCCGGGTCCTTCGGGTCGCGTACGGCGCTCGCCTGGTGCGCCGCCGGCTTCCTCGCCGTACCGCTGCCGCTGCTGCTCTCCCCGCTGCGCCGGATGCGGGACCTGCCCGGACCCGGCGACCCCCAGGCGGGCGCGGCCCCCGGGAGCCCGCAGGAGACCACCACCGCGGACGGTGCCGAACAGTCCGCTCCCGCGCCCACCCACTGACCGCCCGACCCGAGCGGCACCGCCGGAACAGCTCCGCGCGAGCACCGCCCACCGGCCACCGCCGTACCCGTGCGGCAGGCCGCACATCGTCCGTACCCGCCACCGCCCCGTGCCGCGCCACCGCGGCCACGACTGAGAGGACCAAGTGCTCAGCATCACCGGCCAGTACCTGGCCCGCTTCCGGCGTCTCACCGCCGACGACCGGTCCGACGCCCTGCTGCCGGTCACCGGGGCACAGCGCCGCTTCGTACTGGTGCGTTCGCTGGACCCGTCGGGACGCCCCGACGTGGTGCCGATGTTCTTCGCCTTCCCGTACGGAGCCGTCGACCCCGAGCGTCTGCGGACAGCGGCCCGCCGGCTCGCCGCGCGGCACACCGTGCTGCGCTCGCGGCCGGCCGTCGTCCGCGGGACCCCCGTGCTGCGCGTCGGGGACCCGGACGTCCACGTGACCCGGCCGACTCCCGCTCCGGGCGAACGGCCCGCGGACACACTGCGCCGTGCGCTGGCCGACTGGGATCCGGACGGCCCACCACTGAGGCTCTTCCTGGTACGCGACACGGATCGCGAGGAGGACATCGTCGCCGTCGTCCTGGACCACGCGGTCTGCGACGGCCGCTCGCTGGCGCGGATCGTCGAGGAACTCGGCGCCGCGTACGCCGAGGACGCCACCGGGCCCCGTCCGCCAGCCGGGGAACGCGAGCGGACAGAAGCCGAACGCGCCGCCTACCGGGAAGCCGTCCTTCTCCAACTCGCCGCCGAGGAACGGGCGGAGACACCCGAGGCGACCGCGTACTGGGCGGACCGGCTGCACGCCCTGCGCGCCCAGGCCCCTGCGGCCCGCACCGCCCGCGTACCCGACGGCGCGCTCCCGAGCGGTGCAGCCCAGGCCCGGCTGCCCGCGCCCGACCACGGCGTACCCTTCCCCGCGCTGCTCGACGCCTGCCGCTCGGCGGCCCGCGCGCTGTACGGGCCGGGCCACGTCGTCCCGCTCGGCTACCCGTGGGGCGGCCGCCCCGCCGGTGCGGACCCGGTCGTCGGCTGCTTCCTCAACACCGTCGTCTTCCCCGCCGACACCCGGGACGAGCCCGCAGCGGGGGCGACGGCCGACGCCTGGTGGGACGACCTCGACCGGGCCGACGTCCCGTTCGACGTGGTCGTGGCCGCGGTGCGGGCGGCCGGCTCGGGCTGGACCGGTGCTCTCGACGGACTGCTGACCGTGGACGACGACAGCCGCCGGCCGCCGCTCAGACTGGCCGGTGTCGAGGGACGGGAGATCCACGTCGACGGCAGACCGGTCCGCGCTCCCTTCGCCGTCTCCGTCACCCAGGGAGCGGAGATCCGGCTGCGGATGGTGTGGGACCGCGCCGTCCTCGACGACGACACCGCACACCGGGCGCTCGACGCGCTCACCGAGGCGCTGCGCCCCGCGGAGCGGACCGTGCGCTGACCGCCTGCACCCGAACGCGGCCGAACCGCTGGGCAGTTCGGCAGGCAGGTCGGTGGGCAGTTCGGTGGGGCAGGCGCCGTTCGTGCACCCCTCCCTGCGCCACCAGCGCACCCGGCACACCGGAACGCACTCGCCGCGCGGAACGCATCGCACGCACCGGATGCGCGCAACCCGAAGCACTCTCACGCACCACCCCCTCTGACACGGCACCGCGCGATCCGCGGAGCCGCCCGCACGACCACCGCCGGCCACGACCGTGACCGGCGCCGGACACCGACCCGACGACCTCAGGGATCGCCCATGCTTCCGCTCTCCTCGTCGCAGGAGATCGTCTGGCTGCACGAACAGCTGCAGCCCGGCAGTCGCGCCTACAACTTCACCGCATCACTCGACCTGTGGGGCACCCTCGACACCGAGGCGCTGCGCCGGGGTCTCGCCGCCACCCTGGCCCGCCACGACGGCCTGCGGCTCGAACTCGTCGCCGCCACGGGATCCGTACCGGGCCAGCGGGTCGCGCCGCGGTGCCTGCCGCGGCTGCGCACCGTCGACCTCGGCGAGGAGGCCGACCCCGAGGCCGAGTTCGCGCGGCTGCTGCGCACCGAGGCCGAGTCGCCGCTCGACACCTTCGAGGCACCGCTGATCCGCTGGACGCTCGTGCGGCTCGCCGCGCGTCATCACCGGCTGGTCCACGTGGAGCACCATCTGATCCACGACGGGCACTCCTTCGCGACCCTGCTCGGCGACGTCTTCCGCGTCTACCGCGCCCATGTCCTCGGCGAGACGCTGGAGCTTCCGCCCGCCCCGTCGTACGCGGACCACGTCCGCTCCCGGGCCGAGGCCGCCCTCGCGCCCGAGTCCCTCGCCTTCTGGCGCGACGAGCTGCGCGACCAGCCCCACGACCTGCCACTGCCCGGCCTCGCCCGCCCCGGCGCCCGCCGCCGGCACCACGGCGGGCAACTGCGGCAGACGATCGGCGCCGATCTCGCCGAGCGGCTGCGCGGGCACGCCCGTTCCCGCGGTCTCACCCCGTTCGCCACGCTGCTCGGTCTGTTCGCGGAGCTTCTGCGCCGGCACAGCGGCCGCTCCCGGATGGTCATCGGCACCGCCGTCGGCAACCGCCCCCTCGGCTACGAGGACGCCGTCGGCATGTTCGTGAACACCATCCCGCTGCCGCTCGTCCTGGACGGCGCCGCTCCCGCCCAGGACACCATGGACGACGTCACGGACACCCTCATCCGTGCCCTGCCGCACCAGGACGTGCCGGTCCAGGAGCTGACCCGGGCGCTCGGCATGCACACCTCGGGCGCGGACAATCCGCTGTTCTCCGTCATGTTCAGCGCCCACGACGCACCGCTGCCCGAGATCGACGTACCCGGCCTCGACATCACCCTCTTCGAGGGGTTCAACACCGGCACCACCCGCTTCGACCTCGACGTGGTGCTGCTGCCGGACGACCGGCGCGGTGTGACCCCGCGTCATGGCGCGCCCGGGATGACCCTGGTCTGGGACTACGACGCCGACCTCTTCGGCGAGGACGTCGCCCGGCTGCTCTCCGGTCGGTTCCTGGACCTGCTGCGCGCCTACCTCGACACCCCCGAGGCGCCGCTGGCCGCGCTCGCTCCCGCCGTCGTGGAGCCCGCCGCCCGGCCCGTCCCGGTCGCCGCCGACCGCGATCTGCTCGATCCCGTGGCCGCTCAACACCCTTCTCTGCCCGCCCTGTTGTGCGGCGCGCGCCGTCTCACCTACGGCGAGCTGGACGAGCGCGTCGGCTCCCTCGCGGAGCGTCTGCGCGCCGCGGGTGTGACGCCCGGCCGGCCGGTGGCCGTGGTCCTGCCCCGCGGGGCCGACTCGGTCGTCGCCCTGCTGGCATGCCTGCGGACCGGCGCCGTGTACTGCCCGCTGTCCCCGTCCGACCCGCCCGGCCGGCTCGGACTGCTGCTGGAGCGGCTCGCCCCGGCGCTGGTCCTCACCGGCGAGACCACCCCGGCCCTGCCGGACACGCTGCCGACCGCCCGGATCGACGCACCGGTGCTGCCCCGCGCCCACGAGGCCGGTGTGCTGCCCGGCACCACCTACGTCATCCACACCTCCGGCTCCACCGGAACACCGAAGCCGGTCGCCGTCGGCCGCGCGGCGCTGGAGCACCATCTGACCGCGACCGCGGACCGGTTCGGCCTCACGGCCTCCGACCGGGTCCTGATGTTCGCCCAGCCGTCCTTCGACGTGGCGCTGGAGGAGGTGCTGCCGGCCCTGCACGCCGGTGCGTGTCTGGTCCTGCCCGAGCACGAGGTGCCCACCGGTGCGGAACTCGCCGACCTGCTGGCATCCGCCCGGGTCACCGTCGCCAACCTGCCCACCAGCTACTTCCTCGCCACCCGCGAGGACCTGCGCCCCGCACTGCGCGACGAGAGCTGGGCACCGAGGCTCCTGGTCCTCGGCGGCGAACGCCTTCCCGCGCCGGCACTGCGCGGCATCCTCGCCGACACCGACGCCACCGTCCTCAACGTGTACGGCGTCACGGAGGCGGCCATCAGCTCCACCGTGCACGAGGTCTCCCGTGCGGCGCTCGCCGAGGGCGCCGAGGTTCCGCTCGGCACCGAACTGCCGGGCGAGCGCGTCCATGTACTGGACGACCACCACCGCCCGCTGCCGTCCGGTGCCGTCGGTGAACTCGCCATCGCCGGGCCCGGTCTCGCCGAAGGGTACGCGGGCAACGCGGAGGCGACGGCTGCCCGGTTCGTCGCGGTCGACGCTCTCGGCGGGGAGCGCGTCTACCTCACCGGGGACCTCGGCTACCGCGGTTCGGACGGTCTGCTGTACTTCCTGGGACGGCGTGACAACCAGGTCAAGCTGCGCGGTCACCGCATCGAGCTGGAGGAGATCGAGGCGGCGGCGTCCGCTGCGCTCGGCGGCCGGTCGTGCGCCGTCGTGCTGGACCGTGAGAGCCCCGGCGGGCCCCGCCTCGTCGGCTTCCTCGAAGACGGCGCCGAGCGCGCGGACTTCGACGAGAAGGCGCTCCACGCCGAGCTGAGCCGCCGGCTGCCCGGCCCTCTCGTGCCCGCCCGGTGGGCCGTGCTGGACTCCATGCCGACGCTCTCCGGCGGCAAGCCCGACCGTACGGCCCTGGCCCGTCGTGCGGCCGCGCTCGACCCCGTGACCGCCGCCGAGTCCGGAGTCCAGGCCGGGTCCGGGACCCACTCCGGGTCCGAGGCCGACGCCGGGTCCGCGCACGGGCCGGCGGCCGCCGTGTCCGACGATCCGATGACGGCCCTGCTCACGGAGGGCTGGCGCGAGGTCCTCGGCCACGGCCGCTTCGACGCTGGTTCCCACTTCTTCCGCAGCGGGGGACATTCCCTGCTCGCCGCCGAGCTCGCGGCCTGGCTGGAGCCCCGGCTGGGCACCCGCCCGCCGCTGAAGCTGCTCTTCGGCAACCCCGTACTCGCCGACCAGGCCGACGCCCTCGCGGCCGTCGCCGAACGTTCCTCGGAGTCATGATGAACCACACCCCGCCCGACCCCGGTGCCAGGTCCACGGCACCCGGCACCGGCACCGGCACCGGCACCGGCACCGGCACCGGCACCACGCTCAGCATCGCCCACGGCCCCTCCGGCGAACCGACCCGCGTGCTCGCCCGCTTCGAGGAGTGGACCCTGCGCGCGCCGCACACGGCGGCCGTGATCGACGGCGCCCGGACCTGGACGTACCAGGAACTCGACACCGCCGCCACGGACGTGGCCGCCGCCCTGCGCGACCGCGTTCGCCCCGGGGACCTGGTGGGCGTCTGCCTCGACCGCTCCACCGCCCTCGTGGTGACCGCGGTCGCGCTCGCCCGGCTCGGCGCCGTGTACCTGCCGCTCGGCCCTCGCCCCGGCGAGCGGCGCACCCAGGCGGTCACCGAGGACCTCGACGTCGTCTGCCTCGTCGGCGACCCCGGCGTCCTGCCCGAAGGCCACCGGACCGGGGAGCGGTGCCCGCTCCCCCTGCCCACCGACGGCGTGAACGCCCCCGCCACCGTGGTGGCGGCCTTCGCCGCGAGCGGCGGCCGTGGTGCGCGGCGCGCGCCGGAGGGCGCGTTGTACGCCGTCCTCACCTCCGGATCCACCGGCCGACCCAAGGCGGTCGCCGTGGCCGAGGCCTCGCTGTCCGTCGCCCTCGACTGGTACCGGGCCGAGACCGGACTGGCACCGGGCGACCGTCAGTCGCTGCTCATCGGTGTCGCGTTCGACCCGCACCTGCTGGAGCTGTGGGCCGCGCTGACCTCCGGTGCCGCCCTCGTCCCGGCCCCCGACGACACCCGCTGGGACGCGCAGGTGCTGACCGACTGGTGGCGGGACGCCCAGGTCACGGTCTCGGTGGCGGCCACCCCCACCGTGGAACCGCTCCTGGACCGGCCATGGCCCACGGGCCTGAAGCTGCGCCACCTCGTCGTGGGCGGCGACCGCATGCGCCGCCACCCCGGCCCCGACGTCACCGCGACCGTCCACAACGCCTACGGCCCCGCGGAAGCCACCGTGGTCACCACCGCCCACGCCATGCGGGGCACCGACGCGACGGCGGGCGAGCAGGCCCCGCCGCCCATCGGCACCCCGCTGCCCGGTGTCACCGTCGTCGTCACGGACCACGACGGCAGGCCGGTCGCCCGCGGGCGGGACGGCGAGCTGCGGATCGGCGGCCACTGCCTGGCGCTCGGCTACCTCGACCCCGAGCTCACCGCGCACCGGTTCACGGCCCCGCCGGAGGAACTGGCGCGGCCCGCGGTCGACCGTCTCTACCGCACCGGCGACCGGGTACGGATGAACGCCGACGGCTGCCTGGAGTTCCTGGGGCGGCTCGACGACCAGGTCAAGATCAGTGGGGTTCGGATCGAACCGGCCGAGGTGGAGGCCGCGTTCGAGCAGGATCCCCGGGTGCGCGGTGCCGTCGTCACCGTGCTGCGCGACAGCTCCGGGCACGCCCGCCTGGTCGCCCATGTCCGGCCCGCGGACGGCACCGAACCCGCCGCCGGCGAGCTGCTCGCCGCGGTGCGCGCCTGGCTTCCCGAGCAGGCCGTTCCCGCCGCCGTCCGGATCGTCGACCGCTACCCCCTCGACGCCAACGGCAAGGTCGACCGGATCGCCCTGGCGGCCCAGAGCTCCGCTCCCGTGGCGGCCGCCGCCCAGGACGACCTCGCCGACGCCTCACCGACCGAACGGCTCGTCCTGACGGCCGTACGTGACCTCCTCGGCCGCCCCGGGACCGGCCTCGACGACAACTTCACCGACGCCGGCGGCACCTCCGTCGTCGCCGCGCGGCTGCTCGTGGCCGTCGAGCACGCCACCGGAGTACGCCCGCGCGCTCGGGACCTGCTGCGCAGCACCGACCTGCGCGCCTTCGCCGCCCTCCTGGACCAGCGCCGGACCCCGCAACCGGCAGGAGCCTGACATGACACTTCTCAGCCCGAAGCCCGTCCGCACCCCGTCTCACCCGCCCGCGGCGACGGCCCTCCCGGCGCTCGTCGTCCGGCACGCCGAACTCGCCCCGCACGCCCTGGCCGTCGTGGACGGCGACACCACCCTCACCTACGGAGGTCTCCTCCGGTCCGGCCGCGCCCTGGCCGCACGCCTGAGGGAGAACAAGGTGGTCCGCGGCGACCGGGTGGCGCTGCTGACGAACCGGTCGGCCCGCACGGTCGTGGCGCAGCTCGCGCTGTGGCTGGCCGGCGCCGTGTGCGTGCCGCTGGATCCGGCCCAGCCCCGGCCGCGCACCGAGGCGATGATCTCCGACGCGGGGGTGACGCTCACCGTCGGCGACGCGAAGCTGCTGGAGGCGGCCGCGCTCACCGGGCCCGTCCTGGCCCTGCCCGAGGAGCCGCTGCCGGACGGCGGGCCGCTGGACGAGTCCGATCCGGACGGCGCGGCGTTCATCATGTTCACATCCGGTTCCACCGGTCGTCCCAAGGGCGTCGCCGTCCCGCACGGTGCCGTCGCCGAGCTGGTGACCGCGCCGGACTACGTGACCCTCACCGCCCGCGACCGCGTCCTGTTCCACTCGCCCATGACCTTCGACGCCTCGACCTTCGAGGTCTGGGGCGCGCTCGCCAACGGCGCCGCGGTCGTCGTCTGCACGGTGCAGCGGCCCTCTCTGGAGGACCTGGCCCGGCACGTCGAGCGCCACGGCGTGACGGTGGCGTTCTTCACCACGGCCCTCTTCCACCAGCTCGCCGCCCGTCGCTCCCGCGTCTTCGCCCAGCTCCGCTCGGTCGTCGTGGGCGGCGAGGCCCTGGCCGCCGCGCCGGCCCGTGAGGTGCTCACCACGTTCCCCTGGCTGGAGCTCGTCAACGGCTACGGGCCGACGGAGACGACCACCTTCGCCACCGCCCACCGGGTCACCGAGCGCGACTGCGACGCTCCGCCGCCGATCGGCAGGCCGATCGCCGGGGCCACCGCGCACGTCCTGGACGCCGACGGCCGCCCGGTCCCGGTCGGCGAGAGGGGCGAGCTGTGGATCGGCGGCAGCAGGCTCGCCCACGGCTACACGGGTCTGCCGGAGCTCACCGCAGAGCGGTTCGTGGACGACCCCGTCGCAGGCCGGCTCTACCGTACGGGCGACATCGCGTCCTTCCGCCCGGACGGCATCCTGGAGTTCCACGGTCGCAACGACGACCAGGTCAAGGTCCGCGGCTTCCGCATCGAACCCGCGGAGATCGAACACGCCCTGCGCCGGCAGCCGGAGGTCGACGACGCCGCCGTCGCCGTCGACCGCGCCGGGACGTTCGAGGCGCGCCTCGTCGGGTTCGTCGTCGCGGCGCCGGGGCCCGTGCCCCGTGCCGAAGCCCTGCGCGAGCGGCTCGCCGGTCTCCTGCCCGCGCACCTGGTGCCCGACGCGGTCACCGTGGTGGAGCGGCTTCCCCTCACGCCGGCCGGCAAGGTCGACCGGCGTGCGCTGACCGAACGCGCCCTGCCGTCCGGCGACGACCCCGCCGACAGCCCGGCGGCCGCCCTGACCCCGCTGGAACAGGCCGTCGCCGAGGTCTGGAGCCGGGCACTGGGCAGCGAAGTCACTCGCGCCGACGCCGAGTTCATCGCCCTCGGCGGCCACTCGCTGCTCGCCCTCGCCGTCACCGACGACCTGCGCGAGGAACTCGGCGTCGATCTCTCCCTCGCCGACTTCTTCGCCGCCCCGACCGTCGCCGCACAGGCCGACCTGGTCGAACGCGCCCTGCTGGCCGCCCACAGCGACCTCCACCCCGAGAGCCCGGAGCACAGCGATGCCCACTGACGCCGACTCCACGTCACGGATGCAACAGCAGCAGCTCCAGCGGGAGTTGCTGCGCCGGGCCCGCGCCGGAGCGGCACAGCGCACCCCGGCCACCGACGCCGGCGCCGCCCCAGGCGACGCCGCCCGCACGCCGAAGGACACTCGCGGCACCGCCTCGGCGGGCGACCCCGTCCCCCTCTCCCGCGCCCAGCGTCGCATGTGGCTGACGGAACGGCTCGGCGGCGCGGGTGCCTCGTACCACGTGCCGTTCGCCACCCGGGTGCGCGGCCCGTTCGACCCGGCCGTGTTCGAGACCGCGCTCAGCGCGCTGGTGGCCCGGCACGGGATCCTGCGCACCCGCTACGCGGAGCATGCGGGCGAGCCCTGCCAAGTGGTGCTCGGGGCACCGCGCACGGTCCCCGTGCCCGTGGTCGACACCGACGCGGCGCACACCCCGGCGCTGCTGCGGCGGGAGGCCGCCCGGCCGTTCGACCTCGCGGCCGGGCAGGCCGTACGCGCACTGGTTCTGCGCCACGGACCGCTGGACCACACCGTCCTGTTGACGTTCCATCACATCGCGATCGACGGCGGGTCGTTGGAGACCGTGGCCGCCGAACTCGGCACGCTCTACGCGGCGGCCACCGACGCACTCGGCGGGCACACCCTGACGACGCCACCGCAGTACGCCGACCACGCGCGCCGCGAGCACGACGGGATCCCCGGCCTCGCCGCGGAACTGGACCGCTGGAGCGGCCTGTTGGCCCACGCCACCCCGCCCCGGCTGCCCCGGCCGACGACCGTCGCGGCGTGCACCGGCAGCCGGCCGGCGGCCGTGCACAGCGTGCCGCTCGGGTCCGCGCTGCCCGACGCCCTGCGCAGGCTGGGTGCCGAGCGGGGCGCCACGCTGTTCACGGTGTCGCTCACCGCGGCCTTCGCCGCCCTGCACCGGCTCACCGGCGACGACGACCTGGTCATCGGCGTGGCGGGCACCCATCGCAGCGGAACCGCGATGCGCGGCCTGGTCGGTCTGTGCGTCAACACCCTGCCCGTACGGGTCGACGCCTCCGGCGACCCGTCCTTCGCCCAGTTGCTGCGACGGGTGTGCGACGCGCTTCTGGAGGCCCAGCGCCACCGGCACATCCCCTTCGACCTCGTGCTCGAACGCCTCGGCGCCACGGCGCGCGGCGGCGACGGCACCGCGCTGGTCGGCGTCACCGCCGATGTGCTCGGCGAGCCGACGGTGCTCCGGCTGCCCGGCACGTCGGCCGAGTACGTCGATGTCAGCACCGACGGCGCGAAGTTCACCCTGTCCTACGCACTGGGGCTGGGCGATGCCGCACGTCCCGTGGCGCTCGTCCAGTACGACGGCGACGCGCTGGACGACACCGTCGCGGAGGCGACCGCGCGGCACTACGCGGCGCTCCTCGACGCCGCGACGACCGCCCCGGAACGTGCGCTGAGCAAGCTGCTGGGCCCCGTTGCCGAGGCCCGGTCGACGCCGGCCGGTGACGGCGCCGACGCGGACGGCGCGGACGGCGCCGGCCACCCGGCGGCACGGGCCCTGCGCGCTCAGCCGCAGGTCGCCGACGCGACGGTGATCCAGCCCGCCCAGGGGCCGCCGGTGGCCTATGCCGTCCTGCGCGACAGCGTCGGTCCGTCCGGCCAGGAACTGCTCGGTCTGCTGCGGCGGACGCTGGCGCCGGAGTCCGTACCGGCCACGGTCACGCTGCTCGACGCGCTGCCGCGCACGGTCTCCGGAGAGCTCGACGGCGCCCGGCTGCCCGGGACACCCGCGCCGAACCCGCCGTCCGGTGCCCGGGCCGAAGCCGTCACCGGGGCCTTCACCGAACTGCTCGGTCCCGTCCCCACGCCCGACGACGACTTCTTCGCCCTCGGCGGTCACTCCTTGGTCGCCGTGCAGCTCGCCGAACGACTGCGCACCGAGCTCGGACTGCCCCTGACCGGTCTCGATGTGCTCCAGGCCCGTACCCCCCGGGCACTGACCGCGCTCCTCGACGAACGCGCGGCACAGCAGGCCGCCGCCAAGGCCGTGGGCAGGCCGGACCGGTCCCGGAAGGTGCGCGCCGGGACCGTTCTGGTCACCGGCGCGACGGGTGGCGTGGGCGCGTTCGTCCTGCGCGAACTGGCCGCCCGGGGCCGCCCCGTGCTGGCCCTCGCCCGGCCCGAGTCCGCCCATCTGATCGCCGCCGAGGGAGTCGACGTCGTCGAGGGCGACCTCTCCGACCTGGCCGGACTGCGCGACGCCGTCGCGAACGCGGACGCGATCGTCCACGCGGCCAGCACCTTCACCCGCCCCGAGGTCGACCTGGCGGCCATGGAGACGATGGTCGGCGCCTGGCGACGGGGCCCCTTCGTCTTCGTCAGCAGCGTGGACGCCTACGGTCATCCCCGTACCGACCGGGTCGCCGAGGAGTCCCCCATGTGCGAGCCCGTCAGCCCGTACGGCAAGGGCAAACTCGACTGCGAGGCCATGCTGTTGCGCGCCGCGGGCACCGAGGGGCGCGGGGGCGCGAGCGCCGTGCGCTCACCGATCGTCTGGGGCGCGCACGAAAGGCTGCGCGAACAGTTGCGCTGGGGCGCCATCGGCGGGCTCTACCAGGCAGCCCACCGCGGCGGCGCGATCGAACTGCCGCGTCCGGGCACCGGCGGCCACCCCTGGTACGGGGTGGCCTGGGTGCACGCGGCAGCCCTGGCCCGCGCGGTGGCCGAGTGCCTGGACCGCCCCGTCCACGGCGTCGCCAACGCCTGCAGCGGTCACGTGTCCTGGCACGACCTGGCGCACGACCTCGGTGAACTGCTCGGCTCACGGCCCGACGTCCGTGAGTCCGGCGAAGTCGCGCAGGACCTCGACCACCACTGGCACTACGACAGCGCGCGCCTGGCCCGTGTCCTCCGGGCACGGCCGGGAGAGGACCGGCGGACCGTCCTGGCCGAGATGATCGACGGCATGACGGGCGACGACAGCTGACGCCCCGACGGCGCCCGGAGCCTGCGCGAAGGCACCGGGCGCCGCTCGCCGCACACCGCACACTCCGCCGGAAAGGCCTCGTGCCGGTGCCGTCCTGGGGTGGCGTGGCATGGGCACCGGGGCCGTTGGTGATCAGACGGCTGCGTGTGTCCGCTCCTGGAAGACCCCCGGCCGCCCCATGACGGGGATGTCGTACTTCTGGAGCGCCATCGTGTCGGCCCGGCCGGTGGCAAGCGTCCGGTGCAGGGAAGCACCGAGATGTCGGACCCCCTCGGCCTCCGGCCCAGGTCCGGACCGAGCACCGGACAGGGGCTCGGTGTGGCGGCGAACAGGGCCGCGTGATCAACCTGCCATGCCACCAGTGGCGCTCCCTTCCCGCCTCACCGGCTCCTCCTCGATCTACGGGCCGCCCCGCGGCTGCGCCTGCCGTGCGGAGGCGTGAACCGGCGGTTCGGCGCGGGTCGTGCAAAGCTGGGATTCCGGGACGGCGGGCCGCACGACGGTGTCCCGCCGGCGCAGCGATGCCCCGTCGCCGGGGCCGTGTCGAAGCCGGGGACGGTGAGTGCGGATGAGCCCGAACTCCGCCGACGACCCGGATCCGGGGCCCGCCGGTGCCGGTGACCGGCCCGCGGTCTCCCGCCGGGAGTTCGACGCGCTCTTCGAGGCGGTGCGCACATGGGGCCGTTGGGCCCCGGCCGACCGTGGCGCCTGGAACCGGGTGACGGCGGAGCACGTGCGGCGGGCCACGGCCAGCGTGCGGTCCGGGCAGGTCGTCCCGCTGGCGCTGCCCTGGAACACCGTGCCCGGCCCGGACAACCCCAGGCCCGCGCTGCACCACATGACCGATCTCGGTGACGTGGAGCGCCCGGAACCGTCCACCCACAAGGACTTCATCGCCGCCGACTACCACGGCAAGGCCGTCACCCATCTCGACGCCCTGTGCCATGTCGCCTATCGAGGGCGGCTGTACGGCGGCCGGGCGGCCGAGGACGTGGTGGGCGCGGCAGGTGCCCGATTCGGCGCGGTGTCGGCACTCGGCCCCCTCGTCACGAGGGGAGTCCTCCTCGATCTCCCCACCGTCCTGGGGATCCGCTGGCTGGAGCCGGGGCGGGCGGTGCACGCGAAGGACGTCGCCGCCGCGGAGGAGGCGCTCGGTGTGCGGATCGGCGAGGGCGACGCGGTGCTGCTGCGCTCCGGGCACGTCCGCCGCCGTGGGGACCTCGGTGCCTGGGATTCCGCCTCGGCGAGCGCGGGCTTCCACGTGGACGCGGTACCGCTGCTGGCCGATCGCGGCATCGCGCTGCTCGGCGGTGACGGCGACAGTGACGTACGGCCCTCACCCGTCGACGGCGTGCACTCGCCCGTCCACGCCCTGGTCGTGGCCGCGATGGGGGTGCCGCTGCTGGACAACCTCGATCTGGAGGCCCTGTCGGCCGCGACGGCGGAGGCGGGGCGGTATGAGTTCCTGCTCGTCGTGGCGCCGCTGAACGTCCCGGGCGGGACGGGCTCGCCCGTCAATCCGGTCGCCGTCCTGTGACCACCCGCCTCCGATGTCCGGTTTCTCGCCTATGCCCTATTGGCTCTATTGTTTGGAAAAGGAACTCTTGCAGGCTCGAGTGAGGCGACACGTGGTTCTGCCAGGTGGGAAACCGACACTGATGGGGCGTGCGACAGACGGCACGGGGCCCGCCCGTTCCCGTGAGCGTTTTCTTGAGGGTGAGCCGGTCGAAGACTGCGTGCGCACCCCGATCTCGAACTCGTGGCAGCGCTGCCGGGCCCTGGGGCTCTCGCCCGACCAGTCCGGTCCTCCCTTCCGGGCCGACTTCGATCGTGAAGCCCGTATCGTCCGCGCGGCCGTGCCGGTACTCGACCGGCTGCAGTCCTGGTTCGCCGACAGCGCGATGAACATCTCCGTCGCGGATGCGAGCGGGACGGTCCTCCTGCGCCGCTTCGGATCAGCGTCCCTGGCCAGAAGCCTCCCGGCGTTCCAGCGTGAGCCCGGATTCGTGTTCGCCGAGCAGTACGCCGGCACCAACGGAATCGGTCTCGCGCTGGCGGAGCGCCGCCTCATCCAGGTCTACGGCGCCGAGCACTTCGCCGAGCGCTCTCAGGGCAACGCCTGCCGTGCGCTTCCCGTCCGCGACCCGCTCAGCGGCCGCATCGAGGGTGTGCTGTGCCTCGGCTATCCCCGGAGTGCCGAGGACCCGGCGCTGGCCACCGTGATACGCAGGGCGGCCCACGCCATCGAGAGGCGGCTGCTGGGGCAGAGTTCCGACCGTGAGCGGGCCCTGCTGCGGGCGTACCTGGACACCGGCGCCGCAACCGCCACCGGCCCTCACCACAACGTCGGGGTCGGAGACTTGGCCCTCGCACTGCGTCCCCGTGACCGCGAGATCCTCATGGCACGGGCCGCCGAGCTGATCTCCTGCGGGCAGCGGGCCGCGGTCCGTGTCCGCCTGTCCGACGGCCGGCGGGTCACCCTGGTGAGCCGTCCGATGACGAGCGCCACCGGGGTGGAAGGCTTCGTCGCCGAGGCCGTCCTGCCCGGACCCGCACCGCAGGAACCGCTCCTCGTCCCGCCGCCGGCCGGGCAGCCATGGCGCCTGCCTGTCGAAGCCGCCGCTTCCGGTGCCCCCGCCGTCCCCTCGTCCCGGGCCGCCCGCCTCACCACGGTGCCCGGCCTCGCGCCCGGCCGGACCCGTGCGCGCGCCAAGGGCGCCTCGGTGGGCGAGCCCGGCGTGACGGCAGGCGGCCGCCCCGGCTCCCCGTCCCCGGCGCGAGGACTCGTGCTGGTCGGAGAGCCGCACGTGGGGCGCTACGCCCTCGCCGCCCGGCGCCGCCTGGAGCTGCTGAGCGACGCGAGCACGCGCGTAGGCACCACGCTGGACGTCCTCCGCACCGCCCAGGAGCTCGCCGAGACAGCGGTGCCGCGACTGGCCGACTACGTCACGATCGACCTGCCCGAGGCCGTACCGCGCGGCGAGGAGGCCGCCGACCCCCTCACCAGCCTGTACCGGACGGTGGTCCACGGCATCCGCGACGACCGGCCGTTCCACCCGGTCGGCAAGCGCATCGACTACGGTCCGACCACTCCGCAGCTGCGCTGTCTGACCAGCGGGAAGGCGGTGCTGGAGCCGGACCTGCACGCCGCCGCGGGCTGGCTCGCCCAGGACCCCGAGCGCACCGAGGAGCTGCTGACCCACGTTCACTCCCTCATCGCGGTCCCCCTGATCGCCCGCGGTGTCGTCCTGGGCGTGGCCGCCTTCTACCGCGGGCGGGACCCCGCTCCCTTCGGCGACGACGACCGTTCGCTGGCCCAGGAACTCGCCACCCGCGCCGCCCTGTCCATCGACAACGCCCGGCGCTACACGCGCGAGCGCACCATGGTCCTGGCCCTCCAGCGCAGCCTGCTCCCGCACAGCCTGCCCGACCAGGACGCCGTCGAGGTCGCGCACCGCTACCTGCCCGCGGAGTCCGACGTGGGCGGGGACTGGTACGACGTCATCCCGCTGTCCGGCACCCGGGTCGGCCTCCTGGTCGGCGACGTCGTCGGCCACGGCATGCTGTCGGCCGCCACCATGGGCCGGCTGCGCACCGCCGCCCGCAGCTTCGCCGAGCTCGACTTCCCCCCGGACGAGGTCCTCACCCAACTCGACAACCTGGTGGGACGTCTCGACCGGGAGGAGCCCGCCGCGGGCGAATCGGGCATCATCGGCGCGACCTGTCTGTACGCCGTCTACGACCCGACCACACAGCGGTGCACGATCGCCCGCGCCGGGCATCCTCCCCCCGCGCTGATCCGCCCCGACGGCACAGTGTCCTTCCCCGACCTGCCCGCCGGGCCCCCGCTCGGGCTGGGCGGCCTGCCCTTCGAGGCCGTCGAGATCGACCTCCCCGAGGGCAGCGGCCTGGTCCTCTACACCGACGGACTCATCGAGGACCGGGAGCGCGACGTCGACGTGGTCCTCGACCAGCTGCGCGCCACCCTCGCCCACGCGGAACGCACACCCGAGGAGATCTGCGAGGCGGTCCTCGACACCGTGGCGCCGGCCCACCCCCATGACGACGTCGCCCTGCTCGTCGCCCGTACCCACGCCCTGGACCCGCAGCGGATCGCCACCTGGGAGCTGCCCGCCGACCCCGCTCTCGTCAGCGAGGTCCGCGCCTCGGCCCTGCGGCAGCTGGCCGACTGGGGACTGGAAGAGGCCTCCTTCGCCGCGGAGCTCGTGCTGAGCGAGCTGGTCACGAACGCCATCCGCCACGGCTCCGGGCCCGTCCGGGTCCGCCTGTTGCGCCACCGCACCCTGATCTGCGAGGTCTCCGACACCAGCAACACCGCCCCGCATCTGCGCCGCGCGGCCACGACCGACGAGGGCGGCCGTGGTCTGTTCCTGGTGGCCCAGCTGTCCCAGAGCTGGGGTACGCGCTACATCGGGCAGGGCAAGGTCATCTGGGCCGAATGCGGGCTCGACGCTTCCTAATGCTGTTGTCAAGCGGCTGCGGTCACCGGCGGTGTGACTTGGTAGCACCGCCGGTCACGGATCAGGGCCCAGATGACGTTGACGCGTCGGCGGGCGAGGGCGAGCACGGCCTGGACATGCTTCTTGCCCTCGGCGCGTTTGCGGTCGTAGAACTTCCGCGAGTTGGGGTCGTAGCGGACGCTGACCAGCGCGGAGGTGTAGAAGACGCGTTGGAGCCTTCGGTGGTAGGTGATCGGCCGGTGGAGGTTGCCGCTGACCTTGCCCGAGTCGCGAGGGGCGGGGGCGACGCCGGCGAAGGCTGCCAGAGCGTCCGGAGAGTCGAACTCGTCCAGGTCGCCGCCGACGGCTGCGAGGAACTCGGCACCGAGGGTCGCGCCGATGCCGGGGACGCTCAGGATGATGTCGGCGAGTTCGTGCTCGCGAAACCGGCCCTCGATGAGCTTGTCCATCTCGGCGATCTGCTCGTTGAGGGCCATCACCTCCTCGGCCAGGGTGTGGACCAGCTTCGCGATGATCTTCTCCCCCGGGATGGAGGTGTGCTGGCGCTCGGCGGCCTCAACGGCTGCTTCGGCCAGGGTTCTCGCGTTGCGGACTTTGCGGTTGGCCAGCCACTTCGTCAGCCGCATGACGCCGGCCCGGCGGATCGCGGGCGGCGTCTGGTAGCCCGTCAGAAGCCTGAGCGGGCCGGTGTTGGTCACGTCCAGGGCTCGTTCCAAAGCCGGGAACATGCTCAGCAGGGTGCCGCGCAGGCGGTTGACGACGCGGGTGCGGTCCTCGACCAGGTCGGACCGGCGTCCGGTCAGCAGCTTGAGTTCCACGGCGGCCTCGTCGCCAGGGCGGATGGGCCGCAGGTCCCGGCGCATCCTGGCCTGGTCGGCGATGACGTAGGCGTCACGGGCGTCGGTCTTGCCCTCGCCGCGGTAGCCGTCGGAGGCCCGGTTCACCAGTCGGCCGGGCATGTAGAGGACCTCCTGGCCGTGGCTGACCAGCAGGGCCAGCAACAGCGCGGGTTCCCCGCCGGTCATGTCGATGGCCCAGGTGACCTCACGGCCGCCAGCCAGGTCCAGGATGTCACCGATCAGCTTCAGCAGCTCGGGCTCGTCGTTGGCGACCCGCCGCGACAACAGCGTCTTGCCGTCCGCGTCCAGAGCAAGGCCGTGATGGTGGCCCTTGCCGCTGTCGATCCCCGCCCATATCCGGCTCATCATGCTCCTGACGTGCGTATTCGTTCTGCTCGTACCACAGACGACCTCGCCGGCATTGCTCTACACAGCGACTTGTTCGCACTTCCTAATCGGCGGCCGAGTCGTCGTGGGGTGCCGGGCGGCGAAGCGTCGTATGCCACGAGACGGCAGCCGCCTGATAGCCACACCCAGCACCCCTGGGCGACCCAACCCTACGAATGGCTCGATCAACCCGATCAAGAAGGTAGAGCCGCCTGAGGTCGTCGGCGCGGCTGGCCCGTTGGGGGCGCAACGGGCGACAAATCCGTAATGCCATGATTTTCTCCACTAGTATCACCGGCGAAAGTCGGGAAGAAATCGCCCTGCCGACCCCCGGAGATGTCCGTGCCCGACCCTCCCGACACCTCCGCGTACGCGGTCAGGGACGTCGAGGACGGCGCCCTGGTCCGTATCCGCGGGCTCGTCAAACGGTTCGGCGGGACCCTCGCACTGGACGGGGTCGACCTCGACGTCCGGGCCGGCAGCGTCCTCGCCCTGCTCGGCCCCAACGGTGCCGGAAAGTCCACGCTCATCAAGGTGCTGGCAGGCGTCCACCAGGCCGACGCGGGCCGGATCACGGTGGCCGGGCATCCCCTCGGAAGTCACGCCGCCTCCAGCGGCATGTCCTTCATCCACCAGGACCTCGGGCTCGTGGAATGGATGACGATCGCCGAGAACTTCGCCCTGACCACCGGATATCCGCGCCGCGCAGGACTGATCTCCTGGCAGCGGACCCGGGAGCGCTGCGCCAACGCCCTGGAAACCGTCGCCGGACACCTCGATCCCGACACGCCGATCGCCCGGCTCGGCCCCGCGGAACGCTCACTGGTCGCCATCGGCCGGGCCCTGGCCGCCCGCGCGCGACTCGTCGTCCTCGACGAGCCGACCGCCCGTCTCCCCGCCGCGGACTGCGCCCGGCTCTTCCAGGTCCTGCACGCCCTGCGCGACCGGGGCCACGGCGTCCTCTACGTCACCCACCGCCTGGACGAGGTGTACAAGGTCGCCGACACCTTCGCCGTCCTGCGCGACGGCCGGCTCGTCGGCCACGGCCCGCTGGCGGGCCACAGCCCCGCCCGTCTGGTGCACGACATCGTCGGCGCGGAACCGCCCCGTCCGCGCCCCGCCACCGGCGCCGCCGGCGGCCCCGTCGTCCTGACCCTCGACGGCGCACGGACCGCCGGCACGGGAGCGGTCGCCCTGCGGCTGAGGGCCGGGGAGGTCCTGGGCCTGGTCGGCCTCTCGGGCGCCGGACACAGCGACCTGGGCCGGGCGCTCGCCGGGGCCCGGCCCTTCCTCGGCGGCCGGGTGCTCCTCGACGGCAGGCCCTACCGCCCCCGCACGGTCGCGGACGCCGTCGCTCGCGGTGTCGGCCTCGTACCCGGCGACAGACAGCGGGAAGGCTGCGCCGCGGGGCTGACCGTGCGCGAGAACCTCCTGGCCAATCCCCGCGCGGGAGGCCTGCCCGCGCTGCGCTGGATCGGTCCCCGCCGTGAACGCGCCCGGGCGGCGGAGCTGATCGTGCGGTTCGCGGTGCGTCCGCGCGACAGCGAGGCCCCGCTCGCCACCCTGTCCGGCGGAAACCAGCAGAAGGTACTGATCGGCCGGTGGCTCCGGCCGGGCCTGCGCCTGCTGATCCTGGAGGAGCCGACCGCGAGCGTGGACGTCGGGGCCAAGGCCGCGCTCTACCGGCTGCTCGACGAGGCGCTGGCCGCCGGGCTCGCGGTCCTGCTCGTCTCGTCCGACTTCGAGGAGGTGGCGGGCGTGTGCCGGCGCGCCCTGGTGTTCGTCCGCGGGTGCGTGACGACCGAGTTGAGCGGTGCGGGCCTCACGGTCTCGGGACTCACCCGGGCGGCCTCGGCCCTTCCGGACCACGGAACCACCACGGGCTCATGACCGCCCCGCCCTCCTCCCTCGCGCCGCGCTCCCGGCCGCACCGGCGGGGCCCGGCCTGGCAGTTCGTGAGCGCCTACGGCCTCCTGGTCCTCACCGCGCTGCTCTTCCTGGTCTTCTCCCTCACGCTGCCGCAGACGTTTCCCACCCGGGACACCGTCGACTCGATCCTGTTCAGCCAGTCGATCCCGGCGGTCCTCGCGCTCGCCGCCATGGTCCCCGTCGTCACGGGTTCGTTCGATCTCTCGCTCGGCTACGGTCTCGGCCTGGCCCATGTCATGGTGCTGCAACTCGTCGTCCACGCCGCGTGGCCCTGGCCCTGGGCCTGCCTCGTGGTGATCGTCGGCGGCGCGGTCGTGGGTGCTGTCAACGGTGTGGTCGTCGAGTTCGGCCGGATCGACTCGTTCATCGCCACCCTCGGAACCGGCAGCATGCTGTACGCCGTGACCGGCTGGGTCACCGGCGGCGGCCGCATCGTCCCGGGCCCGGGCGGTCTGCCGGCGGCCTTCACCGACGTCTACGACTCCCGGCTCCTCGGCCTGCCGCTGCCCGCGTTCTACGTGCTCGGCCTCGCCGTCGCCCTGTGGGTGGTGCTGGAGCGGCTGCCGCTCGGCCGGTGCCTGTACGTCATCGGTGCCAATCCGCGCGCCGCCGAGCTGGTCGGCATCCCGACCCGCAGGTACACCGTCTACGCGTTCACGGCATCGGGGCTGATCGTCGGCTGCGCCGGTGTGCTGCTGGCGGCTCAGCAGGAGATCGGCAATCCCAGCGTCGGCCTCGACTATCTGCTGCCCGCCTTCGCCGGCGCCCTCCTCGGCTCCACCGCGATCAAACCGGGCCGCCCCAACGCCCTGGGCACGGTCGTCGCCGTGGCCGTACTCGCCGTAGGCCTCACCGGCATCGCACAGATGGGCGGCGACTTCTGGACCACTCCCCTGTTCTACGGCGGCACTCTCCTGCTCGCCGTGGGACTGGCCGGCTACTCCGCGCGCCGACTGCGCACCGGCGCCGACGCGCCCCGCGGCGCGCCGGCCGGCACGCCGCAGCCTCCGTCGAAGGCCTCCGGCGGCGGAACCCCGGGCACCGCTCCATGATCCACGCGAGGGCCCCGGCTCCGGAACCCGGACGCACCCTGCCGCTCGTCCCTCCGCGAGGAGCTCTTGTGCACAGCAACCGCAAGGCCCTGCCCCGCGCCGTCACGGCCCGGTCCGTCGCCGTCGCCCTGCTGGCCGCCTTCGCCGGCCTCGCCGGCTGCCAGCGCGGCTCGTCGAACGGCCCCGCCGTCTCCACCACGGGCCCGAGCGGCTGCCCCGCGGTCCAGGCCAGGGCCCAGGCCGCCGTCGCCCGAGCGGAGAAGACCGGCACCGCCCGGAACGGACCGGCCGGCGGCCCCGCGGCGGTCTCCGGCAGGACGATCGTCTACGTCGCGCAGACCATGACGAACCCAGGAGTCGCGGGCGTCGCGGACGGCGTGCGGGATGCCGTGCGCGTCATCGGCTGGAACGTCCGGGTCATCGACGGGGGCGGCAGCCCCGTCGGCATCCAGGCGGCCATGAGCGAGGCCGTGACGCTGAGGCCCTCGGGCATCGTCATCGGCGGCTTCGATCCCGGCTCGACCTCGCAGCAGGTCGCTCAGGCCAACGCGGCCGGCATCCCACTCATCGGCTGGCACGCGCTCGCCTCCCCCGGCCCCAGCCGGCGGCCCGAGCTCTTCACCAACGTCACCACCCGGGTCGAGGACGTCGCCGGCATCAGCGCGCAGTGGATCATCGCGCACTCCGACGGCCGGGCCGGGGTCGTGCTCATCACCGATGCCTCCATCCCGTTCGCGAAGAAGAAGTCCGACCTGATCAGGAAGGAGCTCGCCACCTGTTCCGGCGTGCGGCTGCTGGCCTACGAGAACATCCCGATCCCGGACGCGAGCAGCCGCACGCCGCGCGAGGTCTCCACCCTCCTCTCCCGCTACCAGGACAGGTGGACACACTCCGTCGCCATCAACGACCTGTACTTCGCCGACGCCGCCCCCGCCTTCCGCGCGGCCGGCAGGCAGGGCTCCGGCCCGCCGTTCAACATCGGTGCGGGCGACGGCGACCCGTCCGCCTTCCAGCGCATCAACAGCGGCCAGTACCAGGCCGCCACCGTTCCTGAGCCGCTGTCGCAGCAGGGCTGGCAGATCGTCGACGAGTTCAACCGCGCCTTCGCCCACCGCCCTGCCAGCGGCTACGTCGCCCCCGTCCACGTCGCGACGGCCGCCGACAGCGCCGGAGCCACGACCTGGGACCCGCCGGGCTACCGGGAGACGTACCGGAGGATCTGGGGCAGATGAGGCCCACACGTCGGATCACCCGTCGCGGGGCACTCTGCGCTGTGCCTCCTCGAACTGGGTCAGCGCGTCGCCGCCGGCCTGCCAGGGCCAAGAGGTGACGATGCCGCCGAGCGCTTCGAAGGCCGCGCGGGCTTCGTGGCGCCGGTCGGCGGCCATCAGCGTGTAGGCAAGGACATTGAGGTCGGCACGGGCCCGCGCGTGACGGAGGAATCCCGGCTGCACCCACGTGTGGGCCACGCGGTCGAGGGCCTGGGCGGCCGTCGCCTGGGACCAGTGGTTGCGCGCCACCAGCGCCTCGAAGCCGCCCCGGTCGAGGACGGAGTGGTACTGGAAGACCTGGGCGGTGAGTTCCGTACCCGCGCAGGGAGCGTTCGCGGGCATGCGTGCGCCCAGGGCGTCCACGAACTCCATGACCTGCATGCGCGACCCCGCTTGCTCCGGGGTGAGATAGCGCAGCATGGTGAGGTAGGCCTCGCGGTTCCAACGGTCGCGCGCGAGCACCTCGTTCCACACGCCGAACACCCGCTGCTGCTCCCAGCGTTCCAGGCATGCCGCCGTCAGGAGGACCACCCACGGGGTGGGGTCCTGAGGGGTGAGCTCGGCGGCCCGAAGACAGCTGTCGACCACGCCGGCCGCGTCGTCCAGCCTCCCCTGCGAGCGGGCGTGGACCACCTCGCTCCATGCGTACAGCACGAGTGCGTTCGCGTTGCGCGGCTCGCGCGTGGCCCAGGACCGCGGCAGCCGCGATCCCGCCAGGAACTCGGCCAGGACGCCCATGCGGTGCGCCCGGCGGTCCCAGTCGTCCGGGGCCTGCTCCAGCAGACGGGACATCTGCGCCACGCACATGTCGGTCATCGCGATCGCGCTCGTCCTCGCGGTCGCCAGCAGGTTCTTCATCAGCCTGCCCAGGTCCTCGTCGTCGAGTTCCGGAGCAAGGCGGGATCGTCTGCGACGACTTGAAAGAAAAGCCATGCACGGAGGCTAGAGGGCGCCACGCCTCACACAAGGCCTGGGCCGAGATCGTTATGGATTACTTGTCTCGAATGGGACTGGTCGCTCCTGCGCCCGCACGTGTAGTGCGCAGGTGTGCCGGCACGGCCCACCACTGGTCCGGGCGGTCGACGACCGGGGCGTCGGGGCCGGTCTCGCCGTACCGGGCGAGGCGCAGAAGGTAGGCCGCGATGCCTGCCGCGCCCTGCATCCACGTCGTGCCGGGCGGCAGCAGCGGCGGGTCCTCGCGGTGTTCCAGAAAGCGCCAACGGGCGCCCGCGTCATCCCTGATGACCCGGCCGACCAACGCGTCGCCCATCCTGTGCGCTGCCCGCAGCAGGGTCTGCCTCCTCTCCGGCGCCCGGCAGTCCTGGGCCGTGTCCAGCAGGACGTCTCCGACGCCCGCCGTTCCGCAGCAGCGGCCGTCGTTGTCCCAGAAGCCGGGACGGAGGCGTTCCGGCAGACCCGAGGTGAGGATCGAGGTCATACAGCGGTGCCGCAGTTCGTCGACGTCGTGGCCCGCCACCTCCGTGACCCCTGCGTGCGCCAGCGCGGTGAACAGGTGCGAGGTGCCCGCCGGGCCGTGGCACCACGTGTACGTCACCGGTTCCACCTCCCGGCGCGACGGCGGGATCGTGTGCGGGACGACGAAGCCCGCGTCCTTCAACGACCCCACCGAGAGGACGTGCCGGGCGCCCGCCACCGCTGCCTCGACGAAGTCCTCGCGGCCCAGGGCGGCGCCCGCGACCGCCAGAGCGGCCGCGACCCCGGCGGTTCCGTGCGAGTAGTTCGGCGCCCTCGACGCCGCCCCCGGCGTCATGCCCCAGTCGAGGCCCGCCTCCGTTCGGTCCGCCGCCCGCAGCAGGGCCTCGCCTCCCGTCGTCGCGATCTCGTCTGTGAACTCGCTCTTCGCCCAGACCGCCGTCATCACCACGCCCGCGGTGCCCATGACGACGTCGGTGAGGGGCGCGTCGGAGCCCGGCTCGAAGTCGAGCGTGGTCTTCCATCCGTCGCCGGTCGCCAGGGCGGCCAGCCGCCGCAGTGCCACCGCTTCCTCGCCCGGGGCGAGCAGTCTGAGCGCCGTCGCGTCGCCCGCGAGGCCGTCGTACAGCGAGGGTTCCGTTCGCTGCCCGGCCTGGGCCGACAGCCTGGTCACGATGCCGGTCGCCAGTGCCGTTTCCCGCGCGCTCAGCTCCCGGTACTGCGCGATCTCGGCCAGCACCGGGGCCAGGCCGGCGATCCCCGCGTACAGCGAGTCGCGGTCCTGGGCAGGTGACGTGGCCTCAGGACCGCCCTCCACCACCGCCTGCACCAGCCACGGGCCCTCGTCCTCGCGCACGTGGTCCAGCACCCACGACCACGCGGCCTCGCCCACATCCCGATATGCGTCGCTTCTCACCAGGCCACGCTACAACCGCCGGATGCACCGGCCCGTCCGGTGCGGTGTGGCCGGTCCGGCGGTCGCGGAGGGCCGGCCAGGACGTTCCGTGATAACTTCTAACGGAACCTTCAATGTGTAGCCAATGGTGCGGGAACGGGGTGGCAGGGCATGGGCGACACCGGTGCGCAGACGCCCCGGGAGCGCTATCGCGCCCAAGTGCAGGCGGAGATCAAGGAACGCGCCTGGGAGCAGATCGCCACGGCGGGCGTGCCCGCGCTCTCCCTCAACGCGGTCGCCAAGCAGATGGGCATGAGCGGGCCCGCGCTCTACCGCTATTTCGCCGGCCGCGACGAGCTGATCACCGAACTCGTCCGGGACGCGTACCGCAGCCTCGCCGAAACCTTCCGTGCGGCCTCCGACACCGGCGCCGACCTGGCCGGGCTGGCGCACGCCCTGCGCGACTGGGCCCTGGCCGACCCGCAGCGGTACTTCCTCATCTACGGCACCCCCGTACCCGGCTACCACGCCCCCGAGGACACGACGGGCCTCGCCGACCAGATCATGACGACCCTGCTCGACGCATGCACGGCGCTCGCCGAGGACCGGCCCGCGACACCGTTCAGCACCCACCTGGAGGGCAACCGGCACTGGGCCGAGGGCCACCCCGCCCCGCCCACGGCCCTCCACCGGGCCCTCACCTTCTGGACCCGGCTGCACGGCGTGCTGTCCCTGGAACTCGCCGGCCACTTCACCGGAATGGGCTTCGACCCGGCACTCCTCTTCGCGGCCGAACTGGACGACCTGCTGTCACCCCGGACCTGACGCCGTATCCGCGGGCGCACGGGGGCTTGCCGCGCGCCCCCGAGTCTGGTTGGGTTCCAGCGCCACAGGCACGTGGGGCGTGCCGGGCAAGTGGGGAGCGGAGCAGGCAACGTGCACACGACGGGACAGCCGGACGGCTCGTGGCCCATACCCGAGGGGCTCGCACGGGCGATCCGGGACACCGCCGAGGAGATCGCCACGCTGGTGCGGAGCGCGGGCGACACAGGGCGTGCCGTGCCGGGGTCGCGGTGGACCGTCGGCGAGGCGGCCGCCCACCTGGCCATGGCCAACGAGCTGATGGCCGACCTCGCAGCCGGCCGGGAGCGCCCCTACGGCGACGGAACGCCCGAGAGCCTCGCCAGGGCCAACGCGGAGTCCCTCGCCGTCTTCACGGAGCGCCGGGCGGAGCCTCTCGCGACGATGATCACGGAGCAGGCCGAGGCGTTCCTGGACGCGCTGTCGCACCACGAGGCCGACGGCCCGGCGCCGGCCACGCCCATGGGGCTGATGGACCGGTCCGTCCTCGCGTCGTACCTGCTCACGCACATGCTCGGCCACGGCTACGACCTGGCTCGCGCCCTGCAGCGTCCGCACATGGTCGACCGGACACGGGTGGGCCTGTGCATGCCGTTCATGCTCTCGGCCATGCCTCGTGTCACGAACCCCGCGGTCACGGCCGGGCTCACGGCCCGTTACCGGATCCTGCTGCGCGGCGGCGCGGCATTCGGCGTCTCTCTGGCCGACGGCGCCGTGCAGGTGACGCCCGTGACACCAGGGGCACCACTCCGGCGCCCGCACTGCACCATCCTGCTCGATCCCGTCGCCTTCCTGCTCATCGCGCTGGGCCGGCTGAATCCCTGGCGCGCCATCGCCCGGGGACAGGTCCTCACTTGGGGCTCCCGGCCATGGCTGGCCACCCGCTTCCCGACGCTGTTCACCGCGCCCTGAACCACGTCCCGGGCGGCCGTGCACGGCACACCGGACCCGCCGGGCCGGAGCAGCCGACGACACCCTGAAACGAGCGGCCCGGCGGCCCACGTCCGCCGCAGCCCGACCCGGACCGGGGATCGAGGAGATCCCCCAGTCCCGACGCGGTCGGGCCGACCGCAGCACGCCTCAGCCGTCCGACGTCACCGCGTCCCTGATGAGGCGGCGGGCGGCCGCGTCCGTACGGGCGGCGTCATGGGTCACCAGGCGGTCCTGGCACAGCCCCCGCAGGCCGGAGACGAGCAGGGTCGCCCCCGCCCGCGCCTGCTGCGGCGAATGACCCAGCCGCGCATACGCGTCGGCGATGGGGCCGACCATCACCTCGACGCTGTCGGCGGCGAGGCTGCCGTACTGCTCCGGATCGGTGGCGGCCAGGCTGAGCAGCTGCAGCAGCATACGGATCGACCGGGACTGCTCTCCGACGGTCATCGCTTCCCACAGGCCCTGGGCAGCCGTGCGCAGGCCGGCGGCGTCCTGGACGTCGTCGAACATCGCGCGGGCGTCGGGACGGCAGGCCGCCAACGCCTGGGCCAGCAGGTTCTCGCGGCTGCCGAAGTAGTACAGAAGCATGCGCTTGGTGGTGCCGATCGACTCGGCGAGCGGACTCAGCGACATCTGCGCGAGGCCGTGGTGCTGCAGGTAGTGCACCACCTGCTTCAGCAGTTCGGTGCGCTTTTCGGCGTTGACGGGTCGGGCCACGACTTTGACCGTACCGACCGGTACATGTATTGTCCAGCAGGAATAGATGTTCCGATCGGTACATTAATCGGGTGGTTCTGTGAGACACCGGATCGAGCGTCAGCGGGGCATGTCCTCGGCCAGGACACTGGCGGAAGCCCTGATGATCCCGACACTGCTCTTCCTCGGCCTGCTGTTCTGCTTCCCCACGGCCTTCCACGAGCCTCGGCCGCACCACGCGAAGGTGGTGATCGCGGACCTCGCGCTGGAACGCAAGGTCGACGCCTCGCTGCAACAGCGGCACCCTGGTTGGTTCGACGTCACCGCCGCGGCGGACGCCCGCGAGGCCCGCCGGGCGGTGCTGGACCGTACGGCCGTGGCCGGCTACGCGGCCCAGGGGAGAAACGCCGTGCTGTACGTGGCCGAGGCCAACGGCACGGCACTTGAGCAGGCGCTCGCCAAGGGGTTCGCGACGGTCGCGGCGCGCCATCACCAGAAGCTCACGATCACGGACGTGGCGCCCACCGTGAGCAAGGACGAAAACGGCACGACCCCGGTGTACTTCGCAGTCGCCTGGAACGTCCCCGGCTACATACTCGCCACGACCCTGCTGAGAGCAGTGACGTTCAACCGCCGCAAGAAGATGCTCGCGATCGTGGCGGCCTCTGCCCTCTTCAGCGTGGTGGGCTTCTTCGTCGGCGCAGGGCTGGGCTACTTCCCCTACGAGCCCTCGGCCCTGGGCATCGCCTTCCTGCTCAGCACGGCGGTGGCCACGTTCTCCCTCGGCATGGCGCCTTTCACCAAGCAGTTCTTCCCTCTCGCGGGCCTGGGTCTGTACATCGTGCTGAGCGTCCCCTCCAGTGGCGTCGCCCCCGTCCAGCTCCTGCCGGCGTTCTTCCAGGGCCTGCACGCCGTCATGCCCCTGGGCAACGCGGTCGACGCCCTGCGGGGGGTCCTGTACTTCAACGACGTGGGAGTGCTCAGGCCGGTCCTCGTACTGTGCGCGTGGATCGCGGCAGGCATGACCCTGTTGGGCCTCGACGCATGGCGGCACCACCGCGCGGCCGTACGACCGCCCGGGGAAAGCGGGCGGGAGGACGTTCCGGAGCCGCCGGTGGAGGACCCGTCCGTGGAGGCACCCTCACCCACGGCGCTTCCGGTCCACCCGCACCATTTCGGCGAGCAGTTGCCGATGCTCGAAGGCACCGTGCGCGACGACGGGCAACAGCCCCTCCGCCACGCCGTGGTGACCATCATGGACGCCGGCGGCCGACAGTTGGTGCGGACCTCGACGAACGTGCGGGGCCAGTACGCCGTGACCGGCCTGCCCGAGGGGTACATCAGCGTCGTGGCCTCATACCCCGGGCGGAATCCGGTCGTTCACCAGAAGCTGTTGCAGTCCGGTACGGCCGTCCGGAGCGACTTCACCATGCACGACCGTCGCAGCGGGTCGCCGGCCCACCCGGCTCACACCGGCCGAGCGTGATCGTCCGGGCGGTGAAGGCAGAGTGATCGGAATGTCGTCCACGCCGCAGTCGCTGGGCGGCGCCGTGGACGTGGAACGACTGATCGAAGCCCATGGTCGGGCTCGGTTGCCACGGACGCCTTGGTCCCGGTGTGCCTCCCGCGCCCGAAGCGGGCTCGGCGGTGAGAGCCATCCCTCCGTTGGACGGCGCGGCGCAGCGCTCCTCGGAGCGTTTCGCACGGTCGGTCACCAGGCGACGGGCAGTTCGGCGAGGCAGTGGAAGACGGGGTTCTCGCGAAAACGGAGCCGGGACGCCTCGCAGGCCAGGCGGAGGGTCGGCAGCCTGGCGAAGAGGGAGTCGAGAGCGAGTGTCACCTCCAGCCGGCCCAGCGACGCGCCGAGGCAGAAGTGGGCGCCATGGCCCCACAGCAGATGGCCCGAGGCATCGCGGTGGATGTCGAGGCGTTCGGGGTCGGGGAAGACGGTGGCGTCGTGGTTGGCGGCGACAAGGCTGATCATCACCGACTCGCCCTCCCTGACCAGCGTCTCGCCGATCCGGACGTCCTCGGTGGCCTGACGCACGACGCCGTCCTGGATGATCGACCAGAAACGCATCGACTCCTCCACGAACTTCGGCAACAGAGCCCCGCTTTCGGCCAGGACCTCGGCGCGCAGTGCGTCATCGGTCAGCAGGCTCAGGGTGCTGACCGCGATCTGCGTGGCGGTCGACTCGTGGCCGGCGATGAGCAGCAGCTTGAGGATGGCCAGGAGATCGGCACGGTCGAGTTCGCCGGTGGCCACGTGGTCACGGACGAGACGACTGACCAGGTCGTCACCGGGATCCTGCTCCTTGGCGCGCGCGTTCTCGTCGAGGAAGCCGACGATGCGGTGGTGCGCCGCGAGGGAGAGCGCCGGGTCGTCGTCCGTGAGCAGGATCTGGGTCTGCTCCAGGAAGAACGCGGTGTGCTCGTCCGGAATCCCCATCAGCCGGGCGATGACCAGGGCCGACACCTTTGCGGCGAAGTCCCTTACCAGGTCCGCGGGTTGCGGCCCGGCTGCCAGCGCGTCGGCCGCCCGGTCGGTCAGCTCCTGGATGCGGGGGCGCAGCGCGCGTACCCGGCGCACGGTGAACTCGGGGGCGACCATCCTGCGCAGCCGACCGTGCTCCGGATCGTCCATGCGCAGGAATCCGCTCGGCCGGTCGTCGGCGGGCACGGGGATGCGCAACGGAAAGCCGGGCCGGGTCTCGTCGGCGCTCAGCCGGGGGTCCTTGAGCGCGGCCTTCACCTCCTCGTAGCGGGTGATCAACCAGACCAGCTGTTCCGCGCCGGCGCCTGCCGGCAGACGGACCCGCGCCGGCGGGCCGTCACGGACCACGCCGAGGGCAGGCGGCGGCGACATCGGACACGTACGGGCCAGCGGCCAGTCGAGCGCACTGGTGTACACAGCGGGCATGATCCATCCCTTCATCTCGTACGCATACCCGCCCCATCCGGCATCCCCGGCGGCGGGCGCCCCAACCGGACCACACCAGCACCCCCCACTGACACCGCAGTGACCAACGGCTGACACCCGGCACCGGTCCGCCTGGATCGCCTGCCCGACGCCGACGAGCGCGCATCACCGACGACGGTCTCTCCGGCGAGGTCGAGCCCGGACGCCACAGCGTGTCATCGCATCCGACGTCGGCGAGGACGAGCGGGAACGCGGTTCCCCAGGAGCCGGCTCCGTGGGCGGCGCCCTGCCGCAGATCGAGTACGGCGGGCAGGATGATCGCCATGTTCTACGAACCTGATGAAGCTGCCACGTTCCATGAGCTGTTGGCGGCGCGTTCTCGCCTGACCGGGTTGGTTCTGGCACCCGATGGAACACGCTTGATCGCCTCCGTGCAGTCGGTCGACGAGGCGGGCACCGGGCACGTGACGAGGCTCTGGGAGGTCGATCCCTCGGGCAAGGACGAGAGCCGCCTCGTGGCTCGGTCCGTAGAGGGTGACTTCGCTCCGGCGTTCGCCGCTGATGGGACGCTGTTGTTC
Organism: Streptomyces sp. HUAS MG56; assembly: GCF_058673395.1. Classification (NCBI taxonomy): domain Bacteria; kingdom Bacillati; phylum Actinomycetota; class Actinomycetes; order Kitasatosporales; family Streptomycetaceae; genus Streptomyces; species Streptomyces sp. HUAS MG56. The sequence continues at coordinate 1,365,855 of NZ_CM178722.1, forward strand.
CTCTCCGGCCGGGCTCGCACGGACCCCGCCGGTGATGAGCCCGACAGTCAGGATGTGTCGCTGTGGGCGATGCCCGAGAACGGCGAGGCGAGACGGATTGCCCGACACCCGGGGGGAATATCCGCGTTCACCTGCGCGGCACATGCCGACGCGATCGCTCTCACCGCCGATCTGCTGCCTGGCACGGCGGACACCGGGACATACGCCGCGGCTCGGCGTGCGCGCGAGCGTGCCATGGTCGACGCGGCCCTCTACGAGGAGACCGCGACCGGCGCCTGGAGTGCCGCCCTCGGACCTGACGAACCGCACACGCTCGTCCTGCGCTCCGACGGGCCTGCGGTGATCGCCGGGAGCCAGGGCCTGGCGGGCACCGCCCACACCGCGATGTCTCCGGACGGGTCGCTGGTGGCCTACACACGGGCCGCGACCGGCCGCGACCCCGACACCAACACCGTGGTCGTCGCCGACGCGGCGACCGGCATGCGGCGCCGGACCTTTTCACGCCCCGGCCATCAGTACTACCGCCTGGCGTTCACGCCCGACGGTTCGACTCTGGTCTGCCAGCGTCAGCGGGAAGAGACCTACGACACCGAATGGCGCGTCACGCTCGTCGCGTTCGACCTGGAGTCCGGCGAAGAGACCGACCTGCTGCCGGAGTTCGACAACTGGCCATGGCCGGGACGTGCGGTCCTCTCGCCGGTCCCCGGGGACCCGACGATGTGGTTCACCGGAGACGAGCGGGGGCACTGCCCGGTCTTCCGCCGCGACGCGGACGGCACGATCACCCGCCTGACCTCCTCCGGCACCTACGCCTCGCTCTGCGTGACATCCGACGGAGCCACTCTCTACGGGCTGCGCAGCGCGATCGACAGCCCGCCCCGCGTGGTCCGCCTGGATGCCGCCACGCCCGATCAGCAACCCGTCTTCCTCAACGCCGCCGACGAGCTCCGCTCGCTTCCCGGCACCCTGACCGAGGTACACGCCCAGGGGGACGACGGCTTCCCGCTGCGCGCCTGGCTCGTCCTGCCCGAAGACGCCTCGGCCGAGCGACCGGCCCCCTTGGTCGTCATCCCGCACGGAGGGCCGCAGGCGTCCTGGAGTGCCTGGACGTCGTCGTGGAACCCCTGGCCGTTCGCTGCCCGCGGCTACGCGGTACTCCTGCCGGACCCGGCCCTGTCCACCGGCTACGGGCAGCGGATGCAAGAACGCGGCCGGGGCCAGTACGGCGGTCGGCCCTACCGTGACGTCATCGCGCTGGCAGACGCGGCACTGGCACGCGCCGACCTCGACGCGGCCCGGACCGCCTTCGCCGGCTGGTCCTACGGCGGCTACCTGGCCAACCGGGCCGCGACCGGCACCGACCGCTTCAAGGCGATCGTCTCGGCCGCCGCGATGTGGAACCTGGAGGCGCTGCAGACGGGCACGGACATGCACGCCTACTTCCGCAAGATCTTCGGCGACCCGCGGACTCGGCGCGAGCGGTACGACGCCGATTCGACCCACCTCGACGCGGCGAGGATGAAGACGCCGATGCTGATCGTCCACGGAGGCCGGGATCACCGCGTGTCGATGGGCCAGGCGCTGAGCCTGCACAGCGATCTGGTGCGGCTCGGTGTGCCGGTCAGGTTCCTGCACTTCCCGACCGAGGGCCACACCGTCGAAGCGCCGAACCACATCCGGATCATGTACGAGACGGTGCTGAACTTCCTCGACCACCATGTTCTCGGGCAGGAGTGGCGGCGCCCGGCGCTGCTCTGACTGATCGCCCGGAACGGAGGACTGCTGATGCCGGGCTGTGCTAGGGTTCCGGAGTTGCAGTTGTGGTACCCATGAACCTATGTGCGCCTGACAGGAATGTTTCTCCTTCAGGCGCATTATTTGTTTTTCCGGCGTCTCCGGATGGGGCCTCTGCCTACAGAAGGAGAAGATCATGGCTCAGGGAACCGTGAAGTGGTTCAACGCCGAAAAGGGTTTCGGCTTCATCCAGCAGGACGGCGGCGGCCCCGACGTCTTCGCGCACTACTCGAACATCGCGACCCAGGGCTTCCGTGAGCTCCAGGAGGGCCAGCGGGTCTCCTTCGACGTCACGCAGGGCCAGAAGGGCCCGCAGGCGGAGAACATCATCCCCGCCTGATCGCCGGACGCGTATCCGCTCACCGGGGTCCATACCGTCATGGTGCGGACCCCGGTTTGTGCTGTTCCCAGGAAGGCAGACCACCGCATGTCCCGCAGGCCCCAGAAGCCGAACCGGCGCGCCTCGTCACCCTCACCGGCCGTGTCCGCGCCGAGGGAATTCCGGCTGCCGGAAAGCACCACACCCGCTCTTCCCGCCGTCGAGGACTTCGCCGCTCTGGACATGCCCGCAGGGCTGCTGAAGACCCTCACCGCGCAGGGCGTGACCGTCCCGTTCCCCATCCAGGCCGCCACACTGCCGAACTCGCTCGCCGGTCGTGACCTGCTGGGACGGGGACGCACCGGCTCCGGCAAGACCCTCGCGTTCGGGCTGGCGCTCCTCGCCCGCACGGCGGGACTGCGGGCGGAGTCCAAGGCTCCCCTCGCCCTCGTGCTGGTGCCCACCCGTGAACTCGCCCAGCAGGTGACGGACGCGCTCACCCCCTACGCCACGGCCGTGAACCTGCGACTGGCCACCGTGGTCGGCGGGCTGTCCATCACCAAGCAGGCCGGCACGCTCCGCCGCGGCGCCGAGGTCCTCGTGGCGACCCCCGGCAGACTCAACGACCTCGTGGAACGCGGCGACTGCGTTCTCGACCAGGTGCGCATCACGGTGCTGGACGAAGCCGACCAGATGACCGACATGGGCTTCCTGCCGCAGATCACCAGGCTGATGCAGCGCGTGCGGCCCGACGGACAGCGCCTGCTCTTCTCGGCCACGCTCGACCGCAACATCGACCGTCTGGTGCGGCAGTTCCTGACCGACCCGGTGGTCCAGTCCGTGGACCCCTCCGCGGGAGCGGTGACCACCATGGAGCACCACGTGCTCCACGTCCAGGACGAGACCGACAAGAAGGCCGTCACCACGCGCATCGCGGCCCGTGACGGCCGGGTCATCCTCTTCCTCGACACCAAGAGGTCCGCCGACCGGCTCGCCAAGCGGCTCCTGGCCGTCGGCGTCCGCGCGGCCGCACTGCACGGGGGCCGCTCCCAGCCGCAGCGCAACCGCACCCTGGAACAGTTCAAGAACGGCCAGGTCACCGCCCTGGTGGCGACCAACGTCGCGGCCCGGGGCATACATGTCGACGACCTCGACCTCGTCGTGAACGTCGATCCCCCCACCGACCACAAGGACTACCTCCACCGCGGGGGTCGCACGGCCCGCGCCGGCGGCTCCGGCAGTGTGGTCACGCTGGTCCTGCCCACGCAGAAGCACGACGTCACCCGGCTCATGTCGGACGCGGGCATCCGCCCCCGGACGGCCCGCATCACCTCCAGCGACGCGGCACTGGCCACGATCACCGGCGCCCGCGAGCCCTCCGGCGTGGCCGTCACCATCGAGGTCCCCCAGCAGGCGACACCGCCGGCGTCCGGCCCGGACCAGAAGACCGGCACCGGCACCAAGCCCGGCAGGCGATCCGGCCGCCGACGCCGTAACGGCGGCGGGGCCAAGCCCACGACGGGTGCTGCCAACAGCACGGCGAGCCGGGGCTCCGAGCGTCAGGCCGCGGCCGGGACGAAGGCCTCCGAGGGCACCTCCGCAACCGCCCGGCGCGGTTCGGCCCGCCGGGCGGGCTCCGGTGGGGCCGCGGGCAGTGGCGCCGGCGGCCGCGGTTCCGCCCGCCAGGCAGCCACCGATGGGGCAACCGGCACCGCCTCCGGCAAGGCTGTGCGCGGATCCGGCCGGCGGACGGCGCCCGGCGCAGCCACGGGTGGCGCCGCCGGAGCCAGAAGCCGTAACTCCGACCGCCGAGGCGGCCGTCGTCCCTCCGCCACCTGAGCCTGATCGGGTGCTGTCGGGCGAGCCCATCCGGCCGCGGTGAGCCCGGACGCGGCGACGCTCAGCGCGGAAGCACCCAGTGCGGCGTCCAGGTCCCGGCCGCGTCGTGACCGGACGCCGTGGCGGCGAGGTGAGCGCGCAGCGTGGCCAGGGCCGGGTGGGGGTTGTCGCGGTGCCACAGGAGCGAGTGCGGGTAGACGGGCGTCGGGTCGGTCACCGGGATCCGGCGCAGGCCGTGCCCGGCGGGCCAGACGAGGCGCGTCTGCTCGCTCATGAAGGTGGCCAGGGCCGGGGTGTCGGCGACGGTGTCGAGGAGCGCGTCGGAGCCGAAGTTGGGGCCGGTCGCCTCGATGGTGAGGCCGAACTCGGCGACGAGGTCGTCGTAGTAGGCGGCCCATTCCGAGCCCGGGACGATGCCGGGCATCCAGATCCGGTGCCCGACGAGCTGAGCCATCGTCACCGAGCGGGCGCCCGCCAGCGCGTGGGCGGGGCCGGTCATGAGCTGGAGCGGCTCGTCGAGCACCCGGACGGACTCGATGTCCTCGGGAAGGGGCCGGCCGGGTGCGGCGACGGCGCGGAAGGACGCGTCGATCGCGCCGGATCGGATGGCGGCGACGGCCGTCTCGATGTCGAGCAGCATCAGCACGTCGAGGTCGATCTCGGGGTGCGCGTGGTGGAAGCCGCGCATCAGGCCCGACGCCGCGCCGCGTGAGGAGATCATGTCGACGCGCAGGGGACGGCGGCCGGTGCGCACGGACGCGACCGCACGCTCGGCGACGCGCAGCAGCTCGCGCGCGTGGGGCAGGAACGCCTGCCCGTCGATGGTGAGCTCGGCGCCGCGCGCGGTGCGGGTGAACAGCCGCACACCGAGGGTGCGCTCCAGCGCGGCGATGCGCTTGGAGACGGCTTGCTGGGTGACCGCCAGCTCGGCGGCGGCTTCCTGGAACTGCCCCGCGTCGGCGGCGGCGACGAAGGTCCGGACGGTGTCGAGGTCCATGTCGACAGCCTATGGGTACAACTCCTGGTTGTATCCGAGAGCCCCGTGGTTGTTTGATCCCAGGCTACGGCGCTCGCTTTGATGATTCCGGTCGCGGATCGGTTGTGCGGGTGAGTGGCGAGGAGCATCGGACATGAAGAGCGGGGACCGACTGGGGCATCTGCTGGGACGTCGGCTGGGGCGGCCGTTCGGATGGCTCTGGGGAGCGTACGGGACGAGCGCGCTCGGCACGTGGCTCGCCTTCGGCGCGTTCCCGCTGATCGCCGTCCGGGTGCTGCACGCCGGACCCGCCGAGGTCGCCGCGCTCTCCTCCGTGGGGGCTGCGGTGGGCGCGGCCGTGGCTGTGCCGCTCGGTCCGTGGGTGGAGTTCCGCCGCAAGCGGCCGGTGCTGATCGCGATGGACCTGGTGCGGTTCGCGGCGCTGCTGACGATCCCTGTCGCGTACGCGCTCCGCGTGCTCGGCTTCCTTCAGCTCCTGCTGGTCTCCGTCGTCGTCGCGGCGGCGGACATCACCTTCCGCGCCGCGTCCGGCGCGTACCTGAAGACGCTGCTGCCGGCCGAGGACCTGCTCGTCGCCAACGCCCGGTTCGAGTCCACGGCCTGGACGACCACGATCATCGGACCCCCGCTGGGCGGCGCGGCGATCGGGCTCCTGGGTCCGGTGGCGACGGTGGTGGCCGACGCGGTCAGCTACCTGCTCTCGGCCCTGGGCATCCGCGCGACGGGCGGCCACGAGCCGCGGCCCGAGCGCCGGGAGGCCACGCGCATGCGGGCCGTGGACCTGCTCGACGGCTGGCGGTACATCCTCGCCGACACGGCACTGCGCCCGCTGTTCTTCAACACCGCCTTGTTCAACGGCCTGGTGATGGCCACCCAGCCACTGCTGGCCGTCCTGATGCTCGGTCCACTCGGGTTCACGCCGTGGCAGTACGGCCTCGCCTTCGCCGCGCCCTCGATCGGCGGACTGCTCGGTTCGCGGCTGGCCCGACCGCTCGTCACCCGGTACGGGCAGCACCGGACCCTGGTCGTGGTCGGGGCGCTGCGCGCGCTCTGGCCCGTCGGCCTGGCTTTCCTCGGGCCGGGCACCGGCGGGCTGCTGCTGGTGATGGGCGTGGAACTCGGGCTCATCTTCTGCTGCGGGGTCTTCAACCCCGTCTACGCCACCTACCGCCTCGACCGCACCGCGACCGACCGGGTCACCCGCACACTGTCCGCCTGGACGGTGACGACCAAGGCCTCGGCCGCGCTCCTGACGGCCGTCTGGGGTGTGCTGGGCGGCCTGCTCGGTCCGCGTACGGCCATCGGCCTGGCCGGCGTGCTCCTGCTGGCGACCCCGCTGCTGCTCCCCCGCCGCGCGCCAGCGGCTGTCCCCGAGCCGGAGCCGGGTCGGGTCACCCCGTAACAGCGCTCCGCCGAAAACCTTCGCCGAGGGCACGAGCGGGCGCCCCGGAGTCGGTCACCGCCTTGATCGCGCCACATCCTGTCCGGCGACCGCGTGCCGAGATGTGTGCCCTTCTGCCCGATGGGAGGATCGGGTGCGTGAGCGGTATTCCCGTGCGCACGCCCATAGCGGCCGACGGCCGGCTGGGCGTGGCTGTCCAGCACCCTGGGCTGAGCGATCCGGGGTACCTGCTGCGGCGCAGGACGATCGCCGCGGCCGCCCGCGGTCACCGGGTCGGTGACCCCTACCCGACGGTCGACTACAGCGAGGGCGAGGAGCGGACCTGGCGGACCGTGCACCGGGCGCTGCTCGGCGCCCAGGACGAGCATGCCTGCCGCGCCGCGCTCGGCGCCCGGGACCAGGCTCCCATCCCTGCCGACCACATCCCGCAGCACGCCGAGGTCGGCTCCCACCTACGCCGGCTGACCGGCTTCGACTTCACCCTCGCGGGAGGAGTCGTCGCGAACAAACGGTTCCTGGGTTCGATGGCGGCCGGCTACTTCCACGCCGTCCAGTTCGTGCGCCACCCGGCCGTGCCGCTGTTCACCCCCGAGCCCGACATCATCCACGACGTCTTCGGGCACGGGATCCACCTCTCCTCCCCCGCCTTCGCCGACATCTACCGCCTGTTCGGCCAAGCCGCGGAGCGCATCGAGCGCAAGGACGTCCTCCAGATGATCAGCGACGTGTACTGGTTCACGCTTGAGTACGGCGTCCTGGAGGAGAACGGAGCGCCCAAGGCCTACGGCGCGGCCCTGCTCTCCTCCTACGGAGAGATCCGCCGGCTGCACGCATCCCGCATCCGCCGGCTGGACATCGACGCCATGCTCGCCACCCCCTACGACGTCGGCGGCTACCAGCCCGTCCTCTTCGCCGCCCGCACCCTCGACGAGGTCACCGACACCCTCGCCGGCTTCCTGGACAGGCTCGGCGACGACACCGCACCCCAGCCCTGCGCCGGCAGACCGTAGAGCGCCGTTCGACGGCTCAGCGCATGTCAACGCACGCTGGACCAGCGGCCGTCAGGCCCGCACCGGGTCATGGTGCGGCTCCGTGCGAGTCGCCCGGTGGAGCAGGCCGCGGACACCGATGAACAGCGCCCACGCCAGGAGGGGAAACGCCGCGGCCCGCTCCATGCCTCCCATGCCGAGTCCGAGGTAGCGGTGGGAGAGGAAGAGCCCGAACGACGTGATCGCCGTCGCTCCCAGCAGACTGGTCGCCCAGCGCAGCGGCCCCGGCGCTTCATCCGCCAGGCCGACGCCCGTCAGCACAAGGCCGATGTTGCCCGCGGCCATGATGAGCAGCGCACCGAGGACATGCTGGTTCTCGTGGACGTCCGCAGGCGCCAGCCCGGCCACCGCGAACCCCACTCCGGCGCAGGCCACCAGAGACCGGCCCACCCTCGCGGTCGCGCCTCTGCCCCACACGGTCCCGGCGCAGACGGCACCGACGACCAGGAGCGTCCCCAGAGCCACGAACGAGGCGTTCATCACGCCGTGTTCGGGCGAGCAGACATAGCGTGGTTCTGGTGCCGACTGCAGCGCGCAGTGAACGTTGCCCAAGTCGCTGATGTTGTTCCGCGCCCAACTGTACGGCCTGCTCCAGGCCGACTCGACGATCACGTGGGCCACGAAGAACTGCGCTACACCCGCGACCCACGCGACGTATCCGATCCGAGCCTTCAACTCTCCGCCCTTCTCACACGGTTCACGTGCGAACAGCGGATCATGCACGGCCGGCCTCGGACACTCCGGCAGGCCCCCGGGCACGAGGTGGGGCAGACCCGCCCCGCGGCCACGGTACGAGCGGAGGACGGCTGCCGGTTTCGTACCCTGGCGGTATGCGCATGCGCCCTACTCTGAGCTGGACCCCCACCGAGGACCTGCCGCCGGGCACCACGGATCTGAAGCCGGTCGCCGATGTGCTGCGCACGGGCGGTGTGCTGGTGCTCAGCGGTGCGGGCATCTCCACCGAGTCGGGCATCCCCGATTACCGGGGCGAGGGCGGGAGCCTGAGCCGGCACACCCCGATGACGTACCAGGAATTCACCACCAGCGGCCGGGCGCGGCGCCGTTACTGGGCGCGCAGCCACCTCGGCTGGCGCACCTTCGGTCGCGCCCGTCCCAACGCCGGGCACCGGGCCGTGGCCGCGTTCGGGCGCCACGGCCTGCTCGCGGGTGTGATCACCCAGAACGTCGACGGCCTGCACCAGGCCGCCGGCACCGACGGCGTCGTGGAACTCCACGGAGGTCTGGACCGGGTCGTCTGCCTTTCCTGCGGCGCCCTCAGCCCGCGCCACGAACTCGCCAGGCGGCTGGAGGAGGCCAACGCGGGCTTCGAGCCGGTGGCCGCCGGGATCAACCCGGACGGCGACGCCGACCTCAGCGACGAACAGGTCGGGGACTTCCGTGTCCTGCCCTGTTCGGTGTGCGGCGGCATCCTCAAGCCGGACGTGGTGTTCTTCGGCGAGGCCGTTCCGCCGCAGCGGGTGGAGCACTGCCGTGCGCTGGTCCGTGCGGCGACCTCGCTGCTGGTCCTGGGCTCCTCACTGACGGTGATGTCCGGACTCCGGTTCGTCCGCCAGGCGGCCCAGGCCGGGAAACCGGTCCTGATCGTCAACCGGGACCCGACCCGGGGCGACGGGCACGCCCTCACCCGGGTCGCACTTCCGCTGGGCGACGCCCTCACCACCGTGGCCGGCCGACTGGGCATCCCCGTCGACGGCGGCCCGACGGCAGAACCGGTGACGCCCTCAGCGCCGTAAAGCGCTGTTCACCGCTCGGCGGAGCGGCACACTGAGTTCTTCGGCCTGGTCGATGTCGGACACTTGGGAGGCGCGCTGGGGTTACGCGTTCTTCCCGCGGACGGGGCTCGAAGGGGTGCGTTCCGTCGGGCATGATCCGGACGGCTGACTTCGGAAGCCGACCCGTCCTGGGCGTTGTCAGTGTTCGGCGGCCGGCCCTTGTCCGGAGCCGGTGTTGAGGACGGAGGCGGTGAACTTCGCCAATTTCTCTCGCAGTTCCTCGCGGGGCGTGCCCTTGCCGTCGGTCAGGTATGCGACGAGGTCGGCGCGGGTGGCGGCGAGCAGGGCATGGGCGGTGAAGTCGCTGTCGGCCAGGCCCGGAATGCGGTCCAGCGTGTCCCGGAGCAGCGCGTGCCAGCCCTCGTAGTGCGCGGTGGCGTAGGGGTTGTCCGCGCCGGTCTGCTCCAGGGCGAGTGCGAGGTGACGGTTGTCCAGTTTCAGACACAGGACGGCGTCGAGCAGGGCCGGGACGCGCTCCAGTGGCGGGGCGGCGGGGCCCAAGGGCGGCGGGCCGTCCGCGACGGCGTTCATGATCGGTTCGAGTCGCGCTTCGTAGAGCGCGCGGATCAGCCCGGTGCGATCACCGAAGGCACGGAAGAGGGTGGCCTTGCCGACCCCGGCCGCCGCCGCGATGTCGGCCATGGTGACGCCGTCGGGGCTCTGGCACTGGGCGAAGAGCGTGTCGGCGGCGGTGAAGACGGCCGCACGGTTGCGCAGGGCGTCCTTGCGCGGTCGGCGCTCGGTCACGTGGTTCCTCCTTTGCGATCCGGACCCGTGGTCCGTATCGTAGCGTCCACCAAACCGGACCGCGGGTCCGGATCGTATGGGACGGAGGCACCCATGCCCACGCACCGCTCGCCGGAACAGCTGTACCGTCACAGCCTGCGGCTGCTCCTCGACAAGGACATTGACGCCTGGACCGCCCTGTGGGCCGAGGACGGCGTGATGGGGTTCCCCTTCGCGCCGCCGGGCTGGCCTCGACGGCTGGAGGGCCGGGAGGCGATCGCCGCCTACATGAGCGGCTACCCCGACCACATCGACCTGCACGACTTCCCCGACCTGCGGATCCACCGGACCACCGACGTGCGGACCGTCGTGGCCGAGATGCGCGGCCTGGGCCTTCTGGTCGAGACAGGGGCGCCGTTCGACATGACCTACATCGCCGTGGTGACCGTCCGCGAGGGACAGTTCACCTCCTACCGGGACTACTGGAACCCCCTCGCCGTCCAGCAGCCCGGCCTGGACTTCGCCGGGAACGGTGCGCGATGAGCCACACCCTGGTCATCGGGGCCACGGGCACCACCGGCCGGCGCACGACCGCCGCCCTGGCCGCCGCCGGCCACCTCGTCAGGGCGGGGAGCCGACGGGCCACCCGGCTCCCGGGCACGGAGCCGGTCCGCTTCGACTGGTACGACCCCGCCACCTTCGGTCCCGCCCTCGCGGAGACCGACCGCGTCTACCTCGTCCCGCCCCCGGGCGACCCGGACCCGGCCGCGGTCATGCTGCCCTTCCTCCGCGAGGCTCGGGCCGCCGGTCTGCGACGTGCGGTACTGCTCAGTTCGTCGGCCATCCCCGAGGGGGGACCGGGAGTGGGAGCCGTGCACCGCCGTCTGCCCGACCTGTTCGACGAGTGGGCGGTGCTGCGGCCCTCCTGGTTCATGCAGAACTTCACCGGCACGCACGCCCACGCCCGCAGCATCCGCGAGGACGGCGTCATCCGGACCGCGGCCGGTACCGGACGGATCGGATTCGTCGACGCCGACGACATCGCCGCCGTGGCCGTACACGCCCTGACCGACGACCGCGCGCTCCATGCCGACCTCGTCCTGACCGGCCCGCAGACCCTCGGCCACGACGACATCGCCGCCATCCTCACCGAGGTCAGCGGCCGCCGCGTGGCGCACCGGCATCTGACGTACGAGCAGTTGCGCGACCGCCTCGCCGCGCAGATGCCGCTGGAGTTCGCCACGATGCTGGCCGGCATGGACCGCGCCATCGCCCAGGGAGCCGAGGACCGGATCACCGACACCGTCCAGCGCCTCACCGGACGCCCGCCGAACAGCTTCCGCGAGGTGGCGCAGCGGGAACTGGGGCGCCACGGCTGAATCACGTCGGCGACGCGGCATCCGGCCGGCGGGTGCGTGAGGGGAGGTGCGGGCGGGCGTTCAGTGACGTGTCGCAGCCCGGACGAGGCCCGCGACGGCTCGGGAGCGGCTGTGGGGCGGCCACGCGATCACCGTCGTGACCGCCGGCGCGTCCAGCACCGGCACGGCGGCGAGATCCTCGCTCAGCTGCGCCCGGCACGACTCCGGCGCGATCCAGCAGGCGCGGCCGAGCGCGATCAGCTGGAGCAGTTGCGCATGGTCGCGGGCCCGCGGCCCCGGGCCCTCGGGGTACGCGCCGTCGGGGCCCGGCCAGCGCGGCAGCGGCAGGTCGGACAGCGCGGTGACCTCGGCCATCCGTACATGGGTCCGGCCGGTGAGGGGATGCCCGGCCGGCAGGACCACGACCTGCCCCTCCGTACGCAGTTCCTCGATGTCGAAGCCGGCTGCGGTGTCGAACGGCAGGTGCAGCAGGGCCACGTCGGCCCGGCCGTCGCGCAGCAGTCGTTCCTGCTCGCCGATCCCGCACAGGAGCAGGTCCACGGTGACCGCATCGGGTTCGGCGGCGTAGGCGTCGAGCAGTTTCGCCAGCAGTTCGCTGGAGGCGCCGGCCTTCGTGGCGAGGACCACGCCGGGCCGGCCGGTCGCGGCGAGGGCGGCGCGGCGGGTACGACGCTCGGCGGCCTCGACCGCGTCCAGCGCCGCCCGGGCCTCCCGCAGGAGCACCGACCCGGCCTCGGTCAGGGTGACCGTGCGGCTGGTGCGTTCCAGCAGCGACGCCCCCAGACGCCGTTCGAGCTGATGGATCGCCCGCGACAGCGGAGGCTGCGCGATGCCGAGCCGCTGCGCGGCCCTCCCGAAGTGCAACTCCTCGGCGACGGCGACGAAGTACCGCAGCTCCCGTGTCTCCACACCGCGATGCTACCCGGCCCCCGACCGGGGTCGATACCCGTCAGGTATCGCTGCCCACCCATTCGGTGTTGGCCGGATCCGGCGAGGCCCGGAGAGGATCGGCCGTATGAACGAACAGACGATCGCGCTGGTCACCGGCGCGAACAAGGGAATCGGCTACGAGATCGCGGCCGGTCTGGGCGCCCTCGGCTGGAGCGTCGGAGTCGGCGCCCGGGACGAGGAGCGGCGCGAGGCCGCCGTGGCGAAGCTGCTGGCGGCCGGCGTCGACGCCTTCGGCGTACCGCTCGACGTGACCGACGACGCGAGCGTGGCAGCCGCCGCCGGGCTGATCGAGGACCGCGCCGGACGCCTCGACGTGCTGGTCAACAACGCCGGGATCACGGGAAACGCGCCACAGACGCCCACCACGGTCGACCCCTCGACGGTGCTGGCGGCCGTGCAGACCAACGTGATCGGAGTCATCCGCGTCACCAACGCGATGCTGCCGTTGCTGCGCCGCTCGCCGTCGCCGCGCATCGTGAACATGTCCAGCAGCGTCGGCTCCCTCACCCGCCAGACCACTCCCGGCGCCGAAACAGGTCCGATCTCCGTCGCTTACGCGCCGTCGAAGACCTTCCTCAACGCCGTCACCGTCCAGTACGCCAAGGAACTGAAGGACACGAACATCCTGATCAACGCCGCCTGTCCCGGCTTCTGCGCGACCGACCTCAACGGTTTCCGCGGTGTGCGCACCCCGGAACAGGGCGCGGCGGTCGCGATCCGGCTCGCGGCCCTGCCCGCCGACGGTCCGACCGGCGGGTTCTTCGAGGACGCGGGGGAAGTGCCCTGGTGACGAGGTGACCGTACGCCGCACCGGCGAGCGCGGCACTCCGCCGGTGAGCAGTGGCGTGCCCGAGCCCAGTACGAGGGGCGCCAGGTGCAGGGTGCCTGCGCTGGCGCGTCTGGGGCGTTCAGTCCTGTGCGGGCGGCGGAGGCCGTCGACGATGACGGAGGCGGCCCTGGACGGTGTCGTGACCGGCCCGGCTCGTGCCGGGCGCGTTCCTGCCCTGATGTGCCGTTGCGCCGCAGGGGGAGCCGCGGTGGACGGTGAGACGAGGCACCTGGGCCTCGTCGGCGATCCGCTGCATGCCCGCCGCTTGGTTTCGCGGCGTCGGCCACTCCCTGCGAGCGGAGACCGGGTTCCGGCTCGTCCCAAGTCCGGCACCGGAGCCGCTCGTTGACCGGACCGCTGTCCGGGTGGCGCACCGGCCTTGTTAGGTTCTGCTGATGTTCTCGTTGCGTGAGCCCGCCTTCTTCACCCGCCTGCGCGCGGCGCGCCGGGTCCTCGTCGCCGGTGCGGGCGGGGGCTTCGACGTCTACGCCGGACTGCCCCTGGCCCTCGCCCTGCGTTCGGCCGGGGCGGAGGTCCACCTGGCCAGCCTGTCCTTCTCCGACCTGTACGGCCTGGACCTCGACTCCTGGGTCGCACAGGACGTCGCCGCCGTGCGCCCGGACACCCCGCTGCGCGGCGACTACTTCCCCGAGCGCTCGCTCGCCCGCTGGCTGCGCACGCGCGAACTGCCCGACACCGTCTACGCCTTTCCCCTCACGGGCGTCCAGCCGTTGCGTGCCGCCTACCGGGCACTGCTGGACCACCTCGGCGGGGTGGACGCAGTCGTGCTGGTGGACGGCGGCACCGACATCCTGATGCGGGGGGACGAACACGGGCTCGGCACACCGGAGGAGGACATGGCCAGCCTCGCGGCGGTCGCCGGGCTGGACGAGGTCGCGCACCGGCTCGTGGCGTGCGTGGGCTTCGGAGTGGACGCCTACCACGGTGTCAACCATGCCCTCGTGCTGGAGAACCTGGCCCGCCTGGACCGCTCGGGCGGCTACCTGGGCGCGTTCTCACTGCCCCGCGAAAGCCTTGAGGGCGCCGCCTATCTCGACGCGGTCGCCCACGCCCAGGACTGCCATGCCAGTCATCCCAGCATCGTGCACGGATCCGTCGCCGCAGCCGTACGGGGAGAGTTCGGCGACGTACGGTTCACCGAACGCACCCGCGGCAGCGAACTGTTCGTCAACCCGCTCATGGGGCTGTACTTCTGCGTCGACCTGCCCGCCCTGGCACACGCGAACCTCTACCTCGACCGCCTGGAACACACGGTCCTGATGCGCCAGATCAGCACCGCCATCTCCGACTTCCGCGAGGAACTGCCCCGCCAGCGACCCCCTCGCGCCTTCCCGCACTGACCGTGCGGGCAACCCGGCAGCGTGCCGTCATTCCTCCAGCGCGCGGGCGATGGGCAGGGTGTCGTTGGTCTGCTGAAGCCGCACGATCAAGCCGTCCCGCAGCGTGAAGAAATGGGCGAACCGCGAGGTGACGTCCCGTCCGCCGTGTGTGACGCCGACGTAGCGGCCGAGTGTGATGACGCGGTCGCCGGCCTCGTGGAACTCGTCGGCGACGGCCCGGAAGCTGGAGAACAGGGACAAGAAGCCGAAGAAGTCGTCGACGATGCTGTCCAGCCCGTCGTACACACCGCCGTTCGGGAACCCCTCCACCACGTCCCACTGCGCGTCGGGCGCGACCAGCGACCTGATCACCGCGAGGTCCCCCTTGGCGTCGTAGAAGCGGCGGACGACATCGATCTGCGGCGAGTCGGGCATGGCCTGACCTCTCTCCCTCTCCCTGACGGGTCCAGGACGACGAACACCGGGCGCATCAATCCTTCCCCCTTGAATCCGCATCCCACTCAGTGAGGCGTGCCGAGCGTGGAGTGCGGCACGGCACGGCGCCACGGAATCAGGCCGTCGCCTGGGGCTGTTGCGGGCTGAGGTAGTGCACGGCCGTCTGCCGGGCGTGCGGGGCGAGGAGGCCCTGGAGTTCGTCGGCCGCGACCTTGAGGAGGTCGCCGTCCCGGTCGGCGTGGAGGGTCTCCAGGACGAAGGCGACGCGGGTGGAGTCCTCGGTGACGCGGGTGCGGTGGGCGTCGCGGTGGTTCCAGTGCCGGGTCAGGACGATCTCGCTGTCCGCGTAGACGATCTCGCCCGGCTTCGGGGTCTCGACGGTGTCGGGCTCGCCGAGCGGGGTGAAGGACTCGGTGCCGTCGGCGTGGCGGATGTCGACGGCACCGGTGACGTGGTCGAGGTCGAAGGCGCCGCAGGGCAGGCCGTGGCGCACGGAGACGGCGTTGTAGGAGTCGACGGCCGGGTTGATGCGCGGCAGACCGCCCTTCTTCGCCATGCGGCGGCCGAGCGCGTCGACGCTGGGCCGGATGCGGCGCGGGTTGGTGCCGAAGGCTCGGTAGGCGGTGTGCCAGGCCTCGATCCGGGGGTCGGCCTCGTCGGCGGGGGTCCAACTGCCGTCGGCGAGCTGCTGTTCCAGCTCCTCCAGGGCGGTGACGGTGTGCGGCCAGGGCTCACGGCCGCGCAGGCCGGTGGCGGTGACCACCGCGATGAGGGTGCCGGGGAAGGCGTCGGCGACGGCGGGGGCGATGCGGAAGACGGTCATGGGCGGGTTCCGATTCGTGTGTGGGGTGGGTGGCCGGGCGGGGGCAGGGCTTCCAGGGGCCGACGCGGTCCAGGCTGCACGATCGCGCCGACGCAGCGTTGTCGGCCCACGGTGGCCGCGTCGAGGGCCGCGGTCCCGCGCTGTGGGGCGGTCGGCGACGGCAGTGCGGTGCTCGGCCGGCCGGTGGTCGTCATACGTGAACTTGGCGCGTACGTCGGCGATTTCGGAGCGTGGGCCGCACAATGCCGGAGCGCGGCCGGTCGTACGAAGGCTGGTCCACGGCGCAGCAGGTCCGCCTCGGCCTCGCCGGGCTGGGTGCGTCATGGTCGTCGGCGATCCAGGTGGGCCATTCGGCCTCGCCGAGACCGGGACCGGCGTCACAGCTCTCGATGAACATTCCGGTCGCCTTCCGTGGGGACGGCTACGGGGGCGGACGTACAGGGGTCAGGCGAGGGCCAGCAGACTGACCGCGGCGAACGCGGTGCCCAGACCGACCAGTTGGCCGCGGTGGATGCGTTCGGCGAGGACGCCGCGGGCGAGCAGGACCGTTCCTGCCGGGTAGAGGGCGGTGATCACGGCGACGACGGTGAGGTCACCGCTGCGGGCGGCGAGCAGGAAGAGCAGGTTCGCCATGGAGTCCAGCACACCCGCCGCGGCCGACATCCCGTACGCGGGCCGCTCGTCGCCGAGCCTGCGGCGCAGCGCACCGGCAGCGGCCAGGGTGACGGCCGAGGAGACCGCGCGGCCCATGATCAGCGGCGCCACCCCGCTGTCGGCGGGTGCCTGGTGCAGGCAGATCAGCTGGAGCGCGATGGCCGCGCCCGCGCCGAAGGCCAGCAGCAGCGCCGTGCGCGAGGGACGCACCGGGCCCGTGCCGTGTCCGGCGCTGACCAGCACCACCGCGACCAGCGCGAGCGGCAGACCCACCAGTCTGGCGGTGCTCAGGTGCTCGCCCTGGAGCAGACCGACGCCCACGGGCAGTGCGGCGGAGACCAGCGCGGTGACGGGCGAGAGCACGTTCATCGGGCCGATCGCCAGGGTGCGGTAGAGCAGGACGAACGCGGCCGCCGAGGCGACCCCGGACGCCGCACCCCAGCCGAGGGCCGCGCCGCTGAACGAGGCGCCGAGCACCGGCCACAGCAGCAGCTCCACGGCGAGGCTGGCCGGCGCCGCGACCATCACGGTGCGCAGCACATGGGCCTTTCGGGCCCCCAGGCCGCCCAGGAAATCGGCGCATCCGTAGGCGAGAGAGCTGCCCAGGGCCAGCAGCAGAGCGATCACAGCACATCCCTTACTATCAATGGAACGGCTACACGGTACAACGAATCGACCGACGCGTGTCAACAAAACGACCGTGTAGTCCATCACTCCGACCAGCGTACGAGGATGGTGATCAGGTGGCCGAGACAGGCGCCGCTCTGCGGACGGTCGCACACAACGTCCGGACGGCCCGGGTCCGCGCGGGCCTGTCCCTGGAGGAACTCGGCCGGCGCGCCCAGGTCAGCAAGGGCGCCCTGGTCGCCCTGGAGAAGGCACAGGGCAACCCCAACCTGGCCACCCTGGTCCGGCTCGCCGACACCCTCGGCATCTCGGTGTCCGCCCTCATGCAGGGGCCGCACGAGGGCAGGGTCCGGATCGCGGCCGTCGACGACGTGGCCCCGCTGTGGACCGGCGAACTGGGCGGCGAGGCCCGGCTCATGCTGACGACCTCGGGCCCGGCCCCGGTCGAGGTGTGGCGCTGGCGGCTGGAGCCGGGCGAGGAGTATCCGAGCCATCCCCACCAGGCCGGGGTCGTGGAGACGATCAGTGTCACCTCAGGCGTGATGACCCTGGTCGTCGACGGCAGCGAGCACATCCTGGAGGCCGGCCGGACTGCCACGTTCGACGGCGACACCGCGCACACCTACCGCGGCTCGGGCACCGAGACCTGCCACCTGATCATGACGGTCCACCTGCCACCGGCCCCGTGATGGCATTCCGGTCGTGATGTGCCGACGAGATGTGCCGACGATTCGTGGTGCGCGCGGGGTGCCCGCTCAGGCGGTGAGCCCGAGGGTGTTCAGCACGGTGACCACGTCGTGCCGCACGCTCTCGTCCAGGCCGCGCAAGGGGCGCGGCAGGTTCGGTTCCCCCGTCAGCCCGAGGTGGGACGCGGCGGCGGACATGACGCGCAGGCTGCCGTGGCGGCGGAACAGCGCCCACAGCGGCTCAAGTGCGTCGGACAGGTCCGTCGCGCGTGACGCGTCACCGCTCCGGGCGGCACGGGTGAGGGCGAGGGCAGTCTGCGGGAACGTGCCGCCGATGACCGAGTACCAGGCGTCGCACCCGGCGTTGAGACCGAGCGCGGCCAGCCAGTCGCCGCTCACGCCGATGGTGACCGTGTCCGGGATCAGCGCCCGCAGGGCGTCCACACGGGCCCTCGCCTGTGCCGGGTCCCCGGGCACGCCGGGGATCTTGATCGATCCCACGTTCGGCAACTGCGCGATCCGGCCGTGCAGTTCGTCGCTGAAGTGCACATGTGTGGTGCCGGGATTGTCGTACACGCACAAGGGCACCGACAGCTCGCGGGTGACATCCTCGAACAGACCGAACACCTCGTCCTCGGTGAGCGGCTGGTACGTCATCGGGGCGAGCAGCACGGCGGAGACCCCGGCCTGCTGAGCGTCCTCGGCCAGCGCGAGCACGTGTGAGGTGCGCAGCGCGCCGATCCCGGCCAGGACAGGGACCCCGTCGGCGGCCTCGACCGCGATCCGCACGGCGTGAGCGCGCTGCTCCCGGGTGAGGTAGGCGTAGCCGCCGGTGGAGCCGAGCGCGCCGATGGAGTCGACTCCGGCGGCAGCGAGGCGGGCGACGAGCGCGGCGTACGCCGTGCCGTCGATGCCGTCCTCACGGGTGGGCGTGAGGGGGAAGGCGCTGAGGCCCTGGAACATGGTGACTCCTTCGGAGGGGAGGGCCGGTCACGGTTGCCGGTTCGCCGCGCGCAAGTCGGCGACGACCGCGGCGAGTTCGGCGGCGAACGCCTCGGCCTGCGACTCGGTGACGGTGGAGCTGGTGACCCGGATCGCCTCCGGGTGGGCGGACGGTTCACGGACGAAGAGGCCGCCGGGTCGTACGGCCCAGCCCCGCTGCGCCAGGGCCTGGACCGCTGACCGGCTGTCGACGTCGAGCTCGACCCATACGTTCAGCCCGTCGGGCCGGCAGGGCACCTCGACACCGTGAGCGCGCAGCCGCCGGACGAGCAGACCACTGCGGTGCGCGTAGGCTTCGCGGGCCCGTTCGTGCAGTTCATGGACGCCGGGGTCGAGCAGCAGCGCGTGGGCGATGTGCTGCAGGAGGTGGCTGACCCATGTGGTCCCGGCGCTCAACCGCGCCTCCAGGCGCAGGGCGCTCTCCGTGTCGGCGGCGACGAGGGCGAGCCGCAGGTCCGGGCCGAGGAACTTGGACACGGACCGCACCAGAGCCCAACGCGCGGTACTCGGGGGCGTGATCCGCTGGTACGGCCGCGCGGAGACAGCCGAGAAGTGGTCGTCCTCGATCACCAGGACCTGGGGGTGGTCCGCGAGGATCGCGCGCAGGTCGGCCGCCCGTTCCTCGGTGAGGCTCGCACCGGTCGGATTGTGGGCGCGCGGCGTGCAGACGACCGCTCGGGCACCGTCCTCAAGGGCGGCCCGCAAGGCGTCGGGACGCATGCCCGCGCCGTCGACCCGGACCGGGGCCGGCCGGTAGCCGTTCAGCCGCAGCGTGCCGATGCTCGCCAGGAAGCAGGGGTCCTCGATCGCCACCAGGTCGCCGCGGGTGAGATGGGCGTTCAGGAGCCGCTCGGTGGCGTCGACCGCTCCGTGCGTCACCAGTGTCCGGAACGGCTGCTCGATATCTTCGGCGAAGTCGTTGGAGGCCCACTCGGCCAGGTCCGGGTCGACGGCGGGCATGCCGTACAGGGGCCGGCGGTAGCGGCCGCCACGGGCCGCGGCCAGGATGTCCGGCAGCAGTTCGGGATCGGGGTTGCCGCTTGCCAGGTCGACGGAGTCGCCGTCGGCCCCGACGCCCTCGCGGGCCAGCTGCGGCACCTCGGCGATCACCGTGCCGCCACGGCCCCGGGTCTCCGCCACCCCGGCTTCGACGAGCCGCCGGTATGCCAGGGCGACCGTGTTCCGGTTCACTCCCAGCTCGGCGGCGAGCACCCGCACCGGCGGCAGCACCGCCCGTGGCGCCAGCTCGCCGGACGCGACCTGATCCCGCACACTGCCGGCGATCTCCGCCGCGGTCGTACCGCTGACCAGCACGTGATCACCTCCGCGGGCACCCTAACATTTTGTCCTATGCCAAACTATGCGCTACCGCGAGAGAGGCGATCCACCGGACCCAGAGCGGGCCGACAACACACTTCCCGGCGCTCTCCCGATGCGGCGCGACCAGACGATCGCAGGGCTGACTGATCATCTCCTCACCCTGCAAGAGCAAGATGCCCAACCCACCCCGCAAGCACCGCATGCATCACTAAAAGTAGTGATGTGATTGCATATAGTGAGTACAGCTGTCGCTACCCATGCAGGCCACAGGGATCACGCGGCGCCACACCCCCGTACCGGGCCGACCCCGGCGGTCCGCAAGAAGGAGAGCCGAAGAGTGCTTCAGCCAAAGAGCGGGCCGCGCAGCCCGGCGGTCGGAGCGGCGGTGGTCTGCGGTGCCCTGTTGCTGACGGCGTGCGGCTCCACCGGCAGTTCCCGGCCCGCCAGTACACCGTCCGCGGCGCCCTCGCCCGCCCCCACCGGGATCGCCTGCGGCAGGGCGGCCGCGGTGCCGGCTTCCGGCTCGACCGCGCAGGAGTTCGCGATGAAGTTCTGGATCGAGAACTACATGCGGGCGTGTCCCGGTACCAAGATCACCTATGTAGGGAACGGCTCCGGTGCCGGTCAGACCGATTTCCTGAAGGGCAGAACCGCCTTCGCGGGTTCCGACTCCGCGCTGAGCGCCGCACAGGTCGACCAGTCCAGGAGTGTGTGCTCCGGCGGCGGTCAGGCAGTGCACCTGCCGATGGTCGGCGGCCCGATCGCGATCGGCTTCAACCTGCCAGGCGTCAGCAAACTGGTCCTGGACGCACCCACCCTGGCCAAGGTCTTCGACTCGCGGATCACGAAGTGGAACGATCCGGCGATCGCGAAGCTCAACCCCGGCACCACACTGCCCTCGACACCGATCCGGACATCGCACCGTTCCGATTCGTCCGGTACGACGGACAACTTCACCTCCTACCTCAGCGCCGCCGCCCCGGGGGCCTGGCCGCACGGGCACGACAAGGTGTGGATGGCCAAGGGCGGCCAGTCCGCGAAGGGTTCCTCGGGCCTCGCCGAACAGGTGAAGAACACCACCGGTGGGATCGGCTACGTCGAGCTGTCGCATGCCCTGGCCCATGGCGTTCCCACGGTCTCGATCGCCACCGGAGCCCCGGCCCCGGTCGACGCCAGCGTTCTCACGGCGTCCAAGGCGATCGCCGGCTCCAGCGTCGCGGGCCCCGGCGACGACCTCGTACTGAAGCTGGACTATGGGACCAAGGCCGCCGGCGCCTATCCGATCGACATGGTCACGTACGAGATCGTCTGCGACAAGGGCAACAAGGCGGCGACGTGGTCCGCCACCAAGGCGTTCCTGACGTACGTCTCCGGTAGGAGGGGCCAGGAGGACTTGAGCTTCCAGGGCTACGCGACGCTCCCGGCCACGATCGTGGAAAAGGTCCGCAGCAGGATCAGCACCCTGTCCTAGCCCGCGGGCCTTCAGGGCTCGGTGCTCCAGCGCCGCGCAATTACCTTCAGGCGTTCGAGTTCACGCCGGGCTGCTCTCGGGTGGGCGAGGTCGAGAGCCATCCTGGCGCGGGCCGTGATGTAGAGGATGTCCTGACGGGTGCCGCAGTCGAGCCCGGGGAGGGACTGGAGTCGGCGGGCCGTGACCGAGAGGGAGATCGCGATGATCCCGAGAGCGTCGCGCACGGGCGGGGGAAGGGCTTCACGCAGCTCGTCCTTGGCGTAGTCACGCGCCTGCTCGTCCGCCTCCCGGGGACGGGGCAATGCGGGAGCCCAGGGAAGGCGTGCTTCCCGGGCCTCGTCGTACAGGTCCGTCACCGCGGCACGCGCGGACACGAGATCGCCTTCGGCGGCCGCCGCACGAGCCCGTTCCCACGTGGAGCGCAGTCGGGCACGGACCTGGGGATCCTCGCCGGTGTCGGCGTCCAGATAGCCGGACCACACGTCGAACGCCTTGCTCAACTCGGCATCGAGCATGACCTGGTACGCGTCCGGCACTCCGCCGCCCCTCCCATCGACCCCGCCCCGCCCCGGGCGTCCGCGGACACGATAGGACGCACGCCGGACACACCGCCCGTGAATTACCGGGTGGAGCGCGCGGGAGCCCCCGTGTCGACGCGCGGCAAGGGTGAAGGGGTCGAGCAGGCGGATCAGGTGAGGGGCCGGATCCCGCGGCCTGGGACGGCCCCTTGCCCCGGCCCCTCTGCTCGGTCACGTCGTCTCACGGCTCAGGCGGAGGCCGCCGTCGGCTGCTCCGAGGCGGGCTGAGCGGTGGTGCCGTCCGCCTCGATGGCCGCGAGATCGCTGCCGCGGGCTTCGCGGGCGGCGAGGACGGCGATCACGGTGATGAGGGCGGCCAGGCCGATGTACACCGAGATCGGGATGGAGGTGCCGCAGGAGCCGAGCAGAGGGAGCGACGTGACATCGCGGTACTAGAGTGCCGAGGTGATCATTCCTCCTGAAGTACTGCCGGGCGGCGCGGTGTTGCGGCTTGTTTCCGTCAGCGACGCGGAAGCGCTGCACGCCGCGTATGTGGCGAACCGGGAGTATCTGGCTCCTTGGGAACCTCGCCGTCCGGACAGCTTCTTCACCGTCGCGGGGCAGGCCGAGCGCACGGCCGAGCGTCTGAGTGAGTTCACGGAACGCCGCCTCGTGCCCTGGGTGTTGGAGAGCGACGGCACGATCGTCGGCACGGTCACCCTCACGAGCCTGGTCTTCGGGCCCTTCCGCAGCGCGTCCCTGGGGTACTGGGTGGCCGCCGACCGCCAGGGCCGGGGACTGGCCGGCGCGGCGGTGGCGAGCGTCTGCCACACGGCCCGCGACGTCATCGGCCTGCACCGCATCGAGGCCACCACGCTCCTCGACAACGTCCCCTCGCAACGGGTGCTGGCGAAGAACGGTTTCGAGCCGATCGGCATGGCTCCACGCTATCTGCACATCAACGGCGAGTGGCGGGACCACCGTCTGTTCCAACGGATTCTGCACGAGGGCCAGTTGTCGGGCTGACCGCCGCCGGGGCGCCTTGAACGGGACAGGTCGAGGGGGCCTCGGATCAGCCCGGGGCTGCTCGGAATGGTTTGCGCACGCGGTTCGCAACTGGACAGACGTGGCGCCGAGCCCTGCTCACTCGCGCCCGCCGCTCCCGACGCACCGGGGCATCGCCCACAGCAGCAGGGCGGCGCAACTGAACGCCGCCCCCACGGCGGACACCCCTGGCCATCCCGTCGTCGCGTACTCACGGACAAGGGGCAGGCGCTCTTCCCCGCCACCGTGGCACTGCGCCCGTGGGGCGAGACGCACTGCTTCGACTCCGTGGAGGCTCACTCGCGACTCCTCGACCGGCGGAACGGACGCCCGCTGAGCCCCTGGGAGATCCACTCCGGCGACGGGCGCCTCGTCGGCCCGGACGAGACCGTCGTCGAAAAGCTCACCGCCACGAACGGCGGTGGCTGACCCGGTCTGCGCCCGGCCCACGCCGGACGCCTACGAACTGGGGGAACCAGGGCTCATCCGGCCGGTGGCTGGATGTAGTCCTCCAGGCGTGCCACTGCGAATCCCTGCTCCTGGATGCGCCTGAGCAGGTTGGTGAACATCTGCGTCATCGTGGCCCCCTTGAGTTCACTGGGCCCGCGGAAGTGCGCGAGGATGATGTCACCGGCGCGCAGCTTCTTGCGTGCGTCCTGGTACTGCATGTTGCGGATCTGCATGGATTCCCGCCACCACACGATCGCGCGGGGTCCGCACTCCCCCACCGCGATCCTGGTGTTCTCGTTGTACGCGCCGTAGGGCGGGCGGAACAGCAGTGGCGCGGTGCCGTACTCCTTGGTGAGGATCTTCTGGTCGCCGCACACCTCTTCCTTCTGGCGCGCCAGAGGGACGGTGCTCATGACCGGATGGTGCAGGGTGTGGTTCTGGATGTGGTTGCCCAGCGCCTGAAGCGGTTTGAAGTACGCGTAGTCCGACTTGATGGCGTCGTTCATCAGGAACATCGTGATCGGGATGTTCAGGTCCCGCATCATCTCGATGAACTTGGGGTCCTTTTCCTGACCGTCGTCGACCGTGATGAACACGACCTTCTGCGTGGTCGGTATATGCGTGAGGACCGGAACGGTTCCGGTGGCGGCGAGTTTCACCGGCTTGTCGGCCGGGGGCGGCGGCGCGGCCGGCAGCGGATTCAGGCCCCACCTGTGCCACGCGGCCGCGGTGTCGGCAGCTCCGGACGCGTTGCCGGGGGCGCCCGTTGGCCTGCCGCTTTCCGAGGGGAGCGGCGCATGACCGGATCCGCCGCCGCTCGTGCTGCAACCGCCGGCCGCCAGGACGGCCGCGGCTGTTCCCGCGAGCGTCCACGTCACCGGCCTGTACCGCTTTCCCCGGCCCATCATTCGCTTCACCGTGTCGACCTCAGCTGACATTCGATCATGATCTGTTGAGACGATAGACCGGCAAACCAAAGAAGCGATCAATAGTCAGGTGTGAATTCACTACATGGCACCGGGTCGTGAGTCAGGGCTGCTGGGCCCCGGGGTTCGGCATAGGGTCGTCTCCCCTGGTCACCGTCGCACCCTCCCCGCGACCGGGACGGTGGCCGTCAGCCTTGAGGAGTTCGTATGCGCTACTACGACCTCGGCAGCCACGGCCGGCGCGTGACGACGTCGTCCCCCGAGGCACAGACGTGGTTCGACCGCGGGCTGAACTGGACGTATGCCTTCAATCACGAAGAGGCCGTCCGCTGTTTCGAGGCCGCCGTCGCGGCGGATCCCGACTGTGCCATGGCCGAGTGGGGTTTGGCCTACGCGCTCGGCCCCAACTACAACAAACCCTGGGAGTTCTTCGACGCACAGGACCTGGGACGGACGGTGGAGCGTGCGCATGCCGCGGTGCGGCGCGCACAGGCGAAGGCCGTCGGCGCCAAGCCGGTCGAGCGAGCCCTCATCGGTGCGCTGAGTGCCCGCTATCCACAGGCCCAGGCCCCGGACGTCGAGGACTGTTCCGTGTGGAACACGGGCTACGCCGACAGCATGCGGGCCGTCCATCAGATGGCGGCCGACGACCTCGACGTGGCCACCCTGTACGCCGACGCCCTGATGAACCTCACGCCCTGGCGGCTGTGGGACATCCGCACGGGCACGCCGGCCCCGGGGTCGCGCACCGTCGAGGCCAGGGCCGTACTGGAGCGGGCGATCGCCACGGAGGCGGGCACCCGGCACCCGGGCCTCCTTCATCTCTACATCCATCTGATGGAGATGTCCCCGACGCCCGAAGCGGCCCTGCCGGTGGGCGACCGGCTGCGCGGTCTGGTGCCGGACGCGGGCCATCTCCAGCACATGCCCTCGCACCTGGAAGTGCTCTGCGGCGACTATCGCCGGGTGATCTCCGACAACACCGAGGCGATCGCAGCCGACGAGAAGTTCCATGCCAGGGCCGGGGCGATGAACTTCTACACCCTGTACCGCTGCCACAACTACCACTTCAAGATCTACGGCGCGATGTTCCTCGGCCGCTTCCAGGACGCGCTCGAAACGGCGGACCGGCTTGAAGCGGCCGTGCCCGAGGAACTGCTGCGCGTGGACAGCCCACCGATGGCGGACTGGTTGGAGGGCTTCCTCGCGATGCGGGTGCACGTGCTCATCCGCTTCGGGCGCTGGGACGACATCCTGGCCCTGCCGATGCCCGCCGACGCGCGCTTGTACTGCGTGACCACGGCGATGCTGCGGTACGCACGCGGTGTCGCGCTCTCCGCGTCGAACCGGACCGACGACGCCGACGCGGAACGTGAGCTCTTCCGCGAGGCCGCCGCCCGGGTCCCGGAGACCCGGATGCTGTTCAACAACACCTGCGCGGACATCCTGGCGATCGCCGCGCACATGCTGGACGGGGAGCTGGACTACCGCAAGGGGCGCCACGAGGCCGCGTTCGCCGCCCTGCGCCGGTCGATCGAGCTGGACGACGGCCTTCCGTACGACGAGCCGTGGGGGTGGATGCAGCCCACCCGGCACGCATACGGCGCGCTGCTCCTCGAACAGGGCCTGGTGGCGGAGGCCGAAGCCGTCTACCGGGCCGATCTCGGACTCGACGACACCCTGCCACGCGCACAGCAACACCCGGGCAACGTCTGGGCGTTGCACGGCCTCCACGAGTGCCTCGTGCGGCTCGGCAGGGCGGGCGAGGCCCAGATCGTGGCGCAGCAGCTGAAGATCGCCGCCGCGATGGCGGACGTACCGATCGAAGCGTCCTGCTTCTGCCGTACGGAGTCCGTCGCCGGTGCCGCGCCTCAAGAAGGGTGCTGTTCGCACGCGCGCTGAGCACTTCGCGGCGGATGAAACCTGCGTCGCCGTCGGCCATGGTTGCCGAGTCCGGGCAGGACAACAGGTCTAGGTACAGGACCGGGCATCCGCGTCAGGGCGCGGTGCCGGCGCGGCGAAGGCCGGTGGGTGCGGCGGGAGTTGCCCAGCCGCGCAGTACGGCGCCGATCGTCGACCCGAACGCGGTCTCGGCCGCGGTGTCGTCGAGGGCGCCGGCGAGTTCGAGGGTCACGACTCCGTGCAGGGCGACCCACAGCGACACGGCGATCAGTGTCGTGTCGCCCGCGAGGGTGTGGTCCGCCACGGCGCGGTCGATCGCCGCGACGAGCAGTCGTACGGGGTCGCGGTCGCCGACCCTGCCGGACGGGTCGAAGGACTGCGCACCGCCGAACAACACCGTGTACAGGTGGCGGTGCTCGCGTCCCCAGCGACGGTATGCGGCGGCCAGCTCGTGCAGGTCGTCGAGTGCGTCGTCGGAGGTCGGGGCCGTCGACAGGTCCTGGAACAGGCCGGCCACCGCCCGGTCGCGGACCTCGCCGACCAGCCCGTCCTTGCCGTCGAACAGCGTGTACACCGCCGCCGTCGACGTCCCGGCCGCGGTGGCCAGCGCGCGGACCGTGACCGACTCGCGGGGACGGGTGGCGAACATCTCGGTCGCGCATGCCACGAGCCGCTCTCTGACGGCGGCGTCGTTCGTTCTCGGCCTTCCCACGGGGAGCAGTGTACCCACCCTGATAACATCGTTTTGAAACGGTGTTTTGAAACCTGGGGGATTGCCGTGCCGTCGTCCGTCATACGTACCGTCCGCCTCGTCGGCCGCCTGCTGGCGGCTGCCGCCGCGGTCCTCGTGCTGGTCGCCGTCTTCCTGGCGTTGATCGTCGCCACCGACGGCGCGGGATCGGGGTTCGCCGCATGGTCCGCGACCCTCGGGATCGCGCTCGTCGCGGCGTTGCGGCGAGGCCGCCGCCGGACCTGGCGGGGGCGGCTCGTGCCGTTCCTGCCGGTGCTCGTCGCGGCCGCCCTGACGCTGTCGGTGTGCGTCCCGACCGTCCCCACGACGCGCCGCCACCCGCCCGCACTGCCGTTCGTGACCACCGAGCACTGGAGCCTGTCCACGGGCAGCCGGGTCGCCGTCTACCACTACCCGCCCACCGGCCACGGGCCCCGGCACCGCGTCCCGCTCGTCTATCTCAACGGCGGTCCGGTGCGCGGCATCTCGGTGCTCGACCACCACTTCCTCCAGCGCCTGGCGGGGCAGGGCTACGACGTGTACGCCTACGAGCAGGCCGGTGGCGGGCGGAGCGAGCCGCTGCCCATGGGCCAGTACTCGATCGACCGGTCCGTCCGCGATCTCGGGGCCTTCCTCGACCGGCTGGGCAGCAGCGATGTGCTGGGATTCTCCTCAGGCGCCGTCGTGCTCACCCGCGCGCTGGCCGACCCGGCCGTCGCCGCCCGCCTGCACCGGGCGATCATCGCCGAACCCGGCCCGATGGACGGTCCCACCACACGGATCGCGGGGCAGAAGGGCCGGCCGTCGGCGCGCGGCATCGCACCGCCCATGACCGGACCGCGCTCGACGCACGTCCCGCGCTACGCCGTCGCGTTCGGCCTCATGCGGCTCGGACTGCTCAGCCCGGACAACGGACTGGTGGGACAGGCCGAGGGCGACAACGCCCTCACCGCAGCCGACCTCGGCAGCGACACCGCGTCCGGCTACTGCGCCCGCGACGCGCACCGCATCCCGGTCGAGGACACCGCGCGGAACTTCTCCTTCAGCGCCGCCGCCAGCCTCCGTGTCCAGCAGACGGTCAAGGACTCCCCCTCCATCGCCCGGCAACTGAGGCGCTCCCGGACGCCCGCGATGCTGATGATCGCCGAGTGCTCCTCCCAGGTGCGCCAATGGGAGACCACCGTCCTCGCCGACGACCCCGCCGTGCGGCGCACCCAGTACATGCCCGGCGTCGGCCATCACATGTGGAACGGCCTGGGTGACAACGACGAACGAGCAGCAGCCGTCATCACCGCGTTCCTCCAGAACAAAGCCGCACCGCTGCCCGACTACCCGACCCGATCCGACATCCCGGCCTTCCTCCGTGCCCACAGGTGAGCGGGCGAAGCCTCTGCGGAGGCCTGCGCCGCCCCTGACGCCGACGCGGGCTCAGGCGGCGGGCGGCGTTGTTAGAAGGTATCACGGTTGCGATTGACCATCGCGAGTGGTCGTGTTAGAACTTCTAACGAACGCGACAGCCACTAGAGAAGGGAGGGTGGTCGTGAGCAACCACCCCTTCGTCGAAGTCGTTCTGCCGGGCATCGTGGACCCGGAAGGACTGCAAGTCCGCGGCGCCGCCGTCCCGGAGCCCGGCCCGGGACAGATCGTGATCGCCATGGAGGCGACCGGGGTCTCCTTCGCCGAGCAGCAGATGCGCCGCGGGCGGTACTACGACCAGCCCCCGTTCCCGTTCGTGCCCGGCTACGACCTGGTGGGCCGGGTGCTGTCGACCGGCCAGGGAGTCGACCCGGCCCTGGCCGGGCGCCGCGTGGCGGCGCTGGTCAAGGTCGGCGGCTGGGCCAGCCACGTGGTCGTCGAGGCGCAGGACGCGGTCGAGGTCCCCGACGGTCTGAGCGCGACCGAGGCCGAGACCGTCGTGGTCAACGGCATCACCGCCTGGCAGATGCTGCACGGCACGGCCCGTGTGCGCGCCGGGCAGACAGTCCTGGTGCACGGGGCCGGCGGCGGCGTGGGCCTGATCCTGGTCCAACTCGCCCGCGCAGCCGGTGTGAAGGTGATCGGCACCGCCTCCGCCCGGCACCACGACGCACTACGGGACCTCGGCGTCACCCCGGTCGACTACCGCACGGCGAACGTGCCGGCCCGGGTCCGTGAGCTGGCCCCCGGCGGAGTGGACGCCGTCTTCGATCACGTCGGCGGGCGCAGCGTCATCGACTCCTGGCACCTGCTCGCCCCCGGCGGCACCCTGGTCTCCTACGGCAGCGCCTCCACCCGTGACGACAGCGGCTCCAAGCAGTGGCCCGTCCTGAAGATCCTCGCCCGTACCTGGCTCTGGAACACCCTGCCCAACGGCCGCCGCGCCCACTTCTACAACATCTGGGCCGGCCAGAAGCTCCACAAGGATCGCTTCCGCGCCCGGCTGCATGCCGACCTCACCGAGGTCTTCTCCGCTCTGGGCCGCGGCGACATCACCGCCCCCATCGCCGCCCAACTGCCGCTCGCCAGGGCTGCCGAGGCCCTGCGCCTGGCGGAGTCCGGAACCGTCACCGGCAAGGTCGTCCTGACTCCCTGACCCACCCTCCCCAATCCCCCGTCCCCCGAACTCCGCCCACATCCCGTCATCCTGGGGACCGACACGATGACGCTCCGCCCGGCCCGCGTCGCAGCAACTCCGGTCTGCGTCATCGCCGTCGCCGACGCGCTCGGCCCCCCTCACCCCCATAGGCATCACCTTCCACAACCGCCACCAGATCACCGCTGACCGCCCCCAGCCGTGCGGAACTCCAAGGGAGGGAGAAGCCACGTGAGAAGGCGCCCGGAGTGAAGTGCACCGACCAGATCAACTACGCCCAGGACCCCCGCTCCAACGCCTCACCGCGGCCGGCCCCGACGGCGCGGCGCATGAACCCCCCTAAGGACCAGGGACTGTGCGAAGGTTCGGCCCGTCGCCACGTACGGGGACTGGTCGGTGCTTTGACGATGCAACTCGCGGTCACGGCGGGCAAGTGCCGCCGTGACCGCGAGCTTCGGGAGTTACTTGGAGCGGTAATTCCCTGTCAGTAGGGACCGTTGACGTTGTCGATGGAGCCGTAGCGGTGGAAGGCGTAGTTGCACGCGGCGGTGATGTTGGCGACGGGGTCGTAGATATTCGTCGAGGTGCCCGACACGTGGTAAGCGGTGAAGGTGGGCTGAATCACCTGGAGCAGGCCGATGGAGGGCGTACCGGCGGCTGCGTTGGAGTCCCAGAGGTTGATGGCGTTGGGGTTGCCGGAGGATTCCCGCATCACGTTGCGGTAGATCCCGTTGTAGCTACCGGGGATGCCGTTCTGGGCCATGATCGCCAGCGCGTGCTTGATCCAGCCGTCCAGGTTGTTGGTGTACGACTGGCTGCCGGGCGTCGTGGGGGACGGGGACGCGGCCTTCGTGGTGGTTGCCGGCTGAGCGGCGGGGGTCGATCCGGCGGGCAGGGTGAGGACCTGTCCCGGCTGGAGGGCGTAGGGGCTCGCGAGGTGGTTGGCCGTCGCGATGGCGAGCCAGCCGCCGGGCACGTGCTGGGCGCGGGCTATGGAGGCCAGGTGGTCGCCGGGCCGGACGGTGTAGGTCGTCGCAGCAGAGGCGGCGGGGGCGGCCTGGGCTGTGCCCAGGGCGGCGACGGAGATCATGGCGAGGGTGCCGACGGTGACGGCGATACGGCGGCGCGCCCGGGTGGGGCGCTTGCGGGCATGAAGGGGCATGGAGCGGTCCTCTTCCAGAATTTGCATGACCCGCAGTTGCCGGTTCCCTCGGCAAGCTGCACCACTTTTCGTCCAGTGGTGCACTGCGGCGCGCACATTGTTAGCCCGCCGGGAATAAATCGACAATTCCCTACTTTACTAAGCAACGTCGTTGTCCGGTCGGATTCGCGCGGCGCGCGGGCGCGGGAATTGGGGGATTTACGCGCCGTTTACAGCACTAAGACGCGTCGTAGGTGAATTGAGTCACCTGTATCGAGCGAAGCGCTCTAGCGGGCCAAACAATGACGTATCAAGCTTTATTTGCATATGGGTTCAAATGGGACATATGCCCGTGAATCTCAAAAGAAGGCGTCCGTGTCGGGCGCCGTACGCAGCACCGCGTCGGCGGCGCGGCGGCCCCATGCCTCGCTCCACTCGCCGAAGTGGACACGGCCGGTGGACAGCGCCAGGCCCGCCTGTTCGAGGTGCGCCACGGTGTGGCGGGCCCGGTCGCGGGCGGCCGCGTGGTGCTCGGGACCGGTGATGTGGGCGATGCGGGTGCGGCCGGTGGCCAGCCGGTGCTCCGCGGCCAGCTCGGCGCCGCCCTTGTCGTCCGTGACCACGGACATGTCGCCGGGGTCCGTGGACGGTGAGAGCGCGTGGACCACGGGGACCGTCTCCAGGCCCGTGATACCCGTCAGCGGCGGGCGCGGGTCGGTGCGGCGGCCGGCGACGATGATGCCGTCGACGCGGCGGTCCATGAGGTTGCGCAGGTGGTGCTGTTCGCGGATGGAGTCGCCTCGGGTGTCGCACAGCAGGACCGAGACCGGTACCTACACCGGCGACGGCATCACCCTCAGCTGCGCCACCGAGTACCCCTGGATCGGCGCCATCGTCCTCACCGTCGAGGAAACCCCGGACGACCGCCCCCGGACGCTGTCCCTGCGCATCCCCCACTGGCGCCGCGAGTTCCATGTGCGCTGCGGCACCGAATCGTACGACCGGACGGACGCCCCCGTCACCGACGGCTGGCTGCGCCTGCACCGCGTCCGGGCTCCCGGCGACCAGGTGGTCCTGGAACTCGTCCTCGATCCCCGCCTCACCGCTGCCGACCCGCGCATGGACGCCGTTACGCGGGTGCGTGGCCATCGAGCGCGGTCCCCTCGTCCACTGCCTGGAGCAGGCCGACCACCCCGGCGGCGGCCTGGACGACATCGTTCTCGACCCCACCCGCCCCCTCGCCGTCAAGCAGCGCCCCGACCTGCTCGGAGGCGTCACGACGATCACGGCCGCGGGCCGCCGACGCCATGTCCCGGACCCCGGCTGGCGGCCGTACACCCCGTACCTCTCTCCGGGCTCCTCCCCCGCCGAGACCACCGAGACCGCCGCGACCACTCAGCGCCCGGCCGAGGGCGACCTGATCGAACTGACGGCAGTGCCCTACCACGCCTGGGCCAACCGTGAGGACGGCAGCGGTGACGCCTCCGGCTCCCCGGGCGCCGGCCAGGTGGGTGCGCGGAGGAGCGGCCGGTTCCGGCCCGTACAAGAACGTCGACCAGAAGAGCGGCCTGCCCCTCGGCATCCAGAACATGGGCACCAGCCACGGCGGCACCGCCGCCAGTGGCCGCCTTCGTCCCCTGGAGGGGAAGCACGACGTGCGCGGAGCCTATACCGTCCGCACCCGGAGCGGGTCGAAGGTCACGACGGTCTGCGGGCCGTCTGCCCAGCGCACACGCAACTCGCCGTCCAGCCACCTCACTTCGGCCACGGCGGCGGCGAGCGGCGGGGCCTCGGCATCATCACCGGCGTCGGCTCCCAGGGCGGCCAGCGCGACGAGCACCGCCGTTCCCTGGACCTCCGCCGAGAGCCTGGGCATCCGCACCCATGGCTCGTAGGCCGTGCCCTCGGGCGCGCGTACCTGGTCCGCCCCCGCCCAGCCGTGCACCCCCGTCAGCTCGGAGCGGAGCGCCCGCGTGGCCCATCCGGTGAGGGTGACCCGTGCGCCGTGGGGCGCCCCGGTCACCCGGTGGATCCGCAGTTCGTGGTGGCCGCGTGCCACGGTCACGCTCTCGACGCGCAGGCCCGGCACCATCGGCGGTCCGGACAGGAACACCGGCCGGTGCCAGGACGCCGCCCAGCCCCATCCGTCGCCCTGTCCCGCGCCCAGTGGATGGATGCGCCGACGCACACTTGCCACGCCGCCGACCTCCACGGACACATGGTTGTCGGCGACGTTGGCCCGCGATGTGGGGCCGGTGTGCGTGGAGTACGCCTGGCGGCCGTACAACGGGTCGTCCTCCGCGGCGGATTCACCCTCGTGCGGACGGACATGGTCGCTGCCGTGGTTGTGCAGACGCACGATGCCGTCGGCCCTGGTGGACTGGACGAGCAGTCCGGGGGCGGGCAGCGCGAGCACCCGGTCGAGGCCGTCGCTCGGGGCCGCCTCCTCGGTCGCCGTCCACAGCGGGTCGTCCTCAGCCGCGAGCAGGGCGACGAAGGCCTTCGACGCCCAGTAGGGCGACGCGGGTCCGGAGTAGGTTTGCAGCGTGGCGGTGTGCGGGCCGTGCCAGCCGAGGCTGAGGAGCCCTTCGTCGGTGACCGCGCCCCGGTCGAGGAAGTAGCGCAGGTTTCCGCTGATCAGGCGGCGAGACGTGCCCGGGGGCAGCGGGGTGTGGCCGGTGACGGCACCCATGCCGACCGCCGCCGACGCCGCGAACCGGTAGGTCAGCGAACGCCCGAAGTGGATCGGCGCCCCGTCGGCGCCGAAGAGGAGCGAGAAGCCCTCCAGGTGCTCGCGCAGCCGCGGCCCGAACCGCTGCGACAGCGCCGTGTCGCCCGTCAGATGGGCGTGGAGCAGCGGATACAGGTGCAGCGCCCACCCGTTGTAGTGGTCGAAGGCCCGGCCGTCGCCGTCCGCGTACCAGCCGTCGCCCCGGTACCACGTCTCCATCAGGTCGAGCGCGCGCTCCCGGGCCCGCGCCGTCGCGGCGTCGCCGCGGCCTGCGGACTCCAGGAACGACGCCACCGTGAACGGGAAGAGGTACCAGTTGTTCGGCGCGGGGGTGTGCGTGACGGCGCCGCGCAGCCACGTCTCGGCCCGGTCCTGTACGTCGCCGTCGAGCCGGTCCCACAGCCACGGCCTGGTCAGTGACAGGCCGAGCGCCACCGACGCCGACTCGACCATCGGCTGGCCCTGTACATGGTGGTCGAGGATCAGCGGCCATGACTCGGTGTCGTTCCGGCCGGGTGTGCGGGTGCCGGACGCGAGGCCGGTCGCGTACCGCTCCAGCCAGCCGTGCGGGTCCTTGCCGCCGGCGCCCGCGACCCGGAAGCCGGCCGCCAGGAACGTACGGGCATAGCCCTCCAGGCCGTCCGAGCGGACGCCGGACCTGGAGGGGCGGCCCGGCAGGTCGAGCAGGGCGCCGCCGGGGGTCGCCCAGCGCCAGGCGGCGCCGAGCAGCCCGTCGGCGACGGCCTCCCAGTGGGCGCGGGTATAGCCGGTGTACGGGCTCGATTCCCGGTCGTCCGGCGGGAGTTCGATCGGGATGCTCATGCGAGGAAGGCCAGCCTTTCGCGTCGTACGGGGTGGGCGAGGCCGTCGCCCGCGGCCCACCTGGCCACCTCGCCGACGGCCGTGTCGGCGAGCCGCTCCCATTCGTTGCCCTGGGAGCCGGCGAGGTGGGGCGTGATCAGTGCGTTCGGGCAGTCCCACAGGGGGTGGTCGGCGGGCAGGACCTCGGGGTCCGTCACATCGAGCACCGCCCGGACGCGGCCCGCGCGCACCACGTCGGTGAGCGCGTCCTGGTCGACGACGGCGCCGCGCGAGGTGTTGATCAGCACTGCTCCCGGCCGCATCGCGTCCAGCAGTTCGCGGCCGACGAGTCCGCGGGTGGCGGGCAGCAGCGGGGTGTGGACACTCAACAGGTCGCTGCGGGCGAAGAGTTCGGGCAGGGGCACCCATCGGACGCCCAGCTCGGCGGCCTCGGCCCCGGTGACGTACGGGTCGTGCAGCAGCACTTCGTGGTCGAAGGGGCGCAGCAGTTCGATGACGCGCCGGCCGATGAGGGAGGCGGAGAGGATGCCCACCGTGCGACGGTAGTTGCCGACCTCGTGCGAGGTGCTCAGCCAGTCGGCCCGCTCACGTGTCCGCCGGAAGTCGCGGGCGCGTTCCAGTACGTGTTTTCCGTGCAGCAGGATCATGGCGAGTGTGTACTCGGCGACGGGCAGCGCGTTGGCCGCGGCCGCCGAGGACACCTCGATGCCCCGTTCCCAGCAGGCGTCGGTGATGTGGCCGCGCACCGAACCGGCCGCGTGCACCACGCACGCGAGCCGGGGCGCCGCCGCGAGGACGTCCGCGTCGAGGCCCGGGCATCCCCAGCCGGTGACGAGCAGCTCGACATCGCCGAGGACGTCCTTCGCCCGTACGGTCGTCAGGTCGTCCAGGACCGGCAGCGGCGCCAGGTCGCACACGTCCCCGAGCGCGGCCAGCGACCGCGGGGGGAAGACGGCGGCCGCCGCTTGGCGCGACATGGCCAACGCCGCGCGGGGCCTGGTCACTTGACCGCCCCCACTGTCAGGCCGGACCGCCAGAAGCGCTGGAGGAGGGCGAACGCGACGATGAGCGGAAGGACGGCGAGGAGCGAGCCCATGATCACCACCGGGTAGTACTCGGGCGAGACGGACGCCTGGCTGTTCCACTGGTACAGCCCCAGGCTCACGGGATACAGGTTCTGGTTGGACAGCATCACCATCGGCAGGAAGAAATTGTTCCAGATCGCCGTCAGCTGGAACAGGAAGACCGTGACCAGACCGGGGCCCAGCATGCGCAGCGACACACGTATGCAGGTCGTCAGCTCGCCGGCGCCGTCGACCCGCGCGGCTTCCAGGATCTCGTCGGGCACATAGCCCTGGGCGAAGATGCGGCCCAGGTACACGCCGAAGGGGTTGAACAGGACCGGGATGAACACCGACCAGAAGGTGTTCACGACACCGGTCTCGGACGCGATGAGGTACAGCGGCAGCGCGAGCACCGTCTGCGGCACCATGACGGCGGCCAGCACGAGCCCGAAGAGCTTCTCCTTGTGCCGGAAGTGGTACTTGTCGAAGGCGTACCCGCAGGCGACGCTGATCAGCGCGCCGAGCGCCCCGCCCAGGACGGCGTACAGCAGGCTGTTGCCGTACCAGCGGCCGTACAGTCCGCCGTCCATGGCGAACAGGTCCTCGATGTTGCGGACGAGGGAGAAGTCGCGGAACGACAGGATGCTGCTGCTGAACAGGGCGTCGCGGGACTTCGTCGCGGCGAGCAGCAGCCACACCACCGGCAGCACGGTGTACAGGACGGAGACCGCGACGACGACGTTGACGGTCGCCCGGCCCAGCATCCGCGGGCGTGTCAGGGTCCGGTCCGTGGCGCTCATCGGGCGCTCACCTCGGCCGAGTCGACGCGGTTGGTCCAGCGGGTGACCCCGTAGGAGAGGGCGATGGTGATGACCAGGAGGATCACGGAGGCGGCGGCCGCGAGCGAGTAGTTGTTGCGGCTGAAGGCGGCGTCGTAGATGTACATGCTGGGCGAGAACCGGGTGTTGATCATCTGTGAGGACTGGTGGAGCAGCATCGGCTCGGTGAACAGTTGCAGCGCCCAGATCAGCGTGAACATCGCGACCATGACGATCGAGGAGCGTACGAGCGGTGCCTTGACCTGGAGCGCGGTGCGCACCGGCCCCGCGCCGTCGACCACGGACGCCTCCAGTACTTCACGGGGCACCGCCTGGAGGGCCGCGTAGAAGACGACCATGTTGTAGCCGACGTTGCTCCACAGGGCGATGTTCACGATCGACGGCAGCGTGGTGTGCAGGCCGAGGAAGTCCACCGTGACGTCGGCCTTGCCGAGCGCCTCGATGACGGGGCTGATGCCGGGTGTGTACAGGTACAGCCAGATCAGGGCGGCGATGATGCCGGGCACCGCGTGCGGCAGGAACAGGCCCAACTGGGCCCAGGCGCGCAGCCGGACGACGCCGGAGTCGAGCAGCAGGGCGAGCGCCAGGGAGCCGGTCACCATCAGCGGGATGTAGATCAGGCAGTACAGCCCGACCGTGGCGAGCCCGGACAGGAACGTCGGGTCGGTGAGCACAACGGAGTACGAGCGCAGGCCGACGAACACGGTGCGCGCCGGGCCGAAGCCGAGGCCCGGATGGTCGTCGCTGAAGAAGCTCAGCCACACCGCCGTGCCGACCGGGAGCAGGAAGACGAGGGTGAGGAGGACGAAGAACGGCGTCATGAGGACGCCCGCGGCGCCGTTACGACGGCGCTTCGCCGCACGCTGTGCCGTGCGCCGGGAGCCGTCCGCCGGCTGTGCCGGGGCGGTCCGCGGCGTCGTGACGCGGGCTGTCGCGGTCATGGGTCACCTGCCTCTCGGAGTGCGGGCGGTCACGTCGAGTGCTGGGTGGTGGCGAGGCCCAGCGCCTTGAGATCGGGCATCGTGCCGTCTTGTGCGGCGCGCATGGCGGACAGGATCGTGCCGGAGCCGGCTCCCGCCCGGGCGAACGCGTCCTGCATGACGTAGCCGGTGGCGGTCATGCGCGGGCCCCACACCCAGCCGTCGCGGATCTTGTAAGCCTCCTCCTCGAACAGCCGGTAGA
This sequence comes from Streptomyces sp. HUAS MG56, assembly GCF_058673395.1. Lineage (NCBI taxonomy): Bacteria > Bacillati > Actinomycetota > Actinomycetes > Kitasatosporales > Streptomycetaceae > Streptomyces > Streptomyces sp. HUAS MG56. The sequence continues at coordinate 1,403,233 of NZ_CM178722.1, forward strand.
TGTCCTGACCGCCGTAGTAGGCGCGGTCGAACGCGGCACGCCCCACGGACACGAGTCCGGTCGCGGCCGGGTACTGGCTGCTCGCGCCGCTGGACAGCCGGGCCCTGAGGGCGTCGGGGTGCGCGACCTGCCACTCGATGAACTCCATGGCGGCCTCGGGGTGCCTGCTGTCCTTCGTGACGGCGAACGTCGAGCCGCCGTGCGTGCCGAGCGCCGGCTGGTCCGGGGTCCACTGCGGCAGCGGCGCGACACGCCACTGGCCCTTCTGCTCCGGATGCCCTTTCATCTGCGCGCCCGCGTCCCAGGCGCCGCTGAGCCGGGTCAGGACCTGGCCTTTGCCGATCTGCGCGTCGTAGAGGCGGGCGGTGGTGGAGTTGCAGTGGACGAGGTCCTCGTCGATGAGCCGCTGCCAGTACGCGGCGACCTTCCGGGTCGGGGCGTCCGTCATGGACACGTTCCAGGCGCCCTGGGAGATGTCGAACCACTGCGCCCCGGCCTGCCAGCACCAGGCGGCCATCTGCGGCATGCCGTCGGTGGGGAACACGGCGATCCGGCGGCCGCCGCCCGTGCGGCGCACCGTGCGGGCCAGGTCGGCGAACTCGTCCCAGGTGGTGGGGACATCGAGGCCGAGCTGGTCGAACAGATCCTTGCGGTAGTGCAGCACCATGGGCTCGGTGTCGAGCGGCACGCTGTACGTGCGCTTCCCGAAGGTCGTCTGGCCCAGCGACTGGGGCAGCAGTTTCGCCCGCAGGCCTGCACCGACCAGCGAGGTGATGTCGCGGGCGACCCCGTCGATCGCGAAGCCCGGCAGCTGGGGGTACTCGATGGTGGCGACGTCGGGGGCGTTGCCCGCGCGTGCCGCGTTGCTCAGCTTCAGATACCCGCCCTGTGTGCCGGAGGGGATCTGCTCGAAGTCGACCTGGATGTCGTCGTGCGTCTTGTTGAACGCGTCCACCACCTGCTGGCTGCCGCGCAGGGCGGACCAGAACGTGATGGTGGTCGCGCCTTTCCTGCCGGACTTACTGCTGCTCCCGGATCGGAGGGACGCGCTGTCGTTTCCGCTGCACGCGCTCAGTGCGCCCGTCAGCGGCAGCGCGGTGATCGCGGCGAGCACGGATCGACGGCTCTGTCGACCAGGCATGGGCGCCTCCCGCGGCTCGTGCGGATCCTGCGTGTTCGGGTCACGGGAATACTGAGCGACTGAATGAACCTGGTCAATAGATCAATCAGAGGAAAATAGAACGGTCAAACGCTCACTTCGCTAGGGCAGTTGACTCCGGGGTCGCGGATGTGCGCGGCGCCTGCGTCGAGCCGCGGACCTTCAGCGACGGCAGCAACTCCAGCCGCCGCACGGGCGCGCTCGCCCCCTCGGGGTCCCGCGGGTCGAGCCGGCGCAGCAGCAGCTCCGCCGCCGCACGACCGACGTCCGCCTTCGGCGGGGACACCGCCGTCAGCGGGGTACTGCCGAGCGCCGCGACCACGTCGTCGTACGCGATCACGGAGCAGTCCTCGGGAACCCGCACGCCGTTGTCGCGCAGCGACTGCACCAGCATCAAGGCGTCCACGTCGCCGTGCAGCACGGCGGCCGTCGCACCCAACTCGGCCAGAATTGAAGGGAGTTCGACCGGTGTCTCCGTGGTGGCCGCCGCCCGGTCGGGCACCGCGCCGGGCGAACTGAGCGCCACGGCCCACTTGTCGACGTCCGGGTGGTCGGCGGCGATCTCGGTGAACGCGGCACGGATGGCGCGGGCCGTCGGACTGTCGTCGCGCGCGGCGAGCACGATACGCCGATGGCCCAGCTCCGTGAGGTGGCCGACGGCGAGATGGATGCCGTACCAGTGGTCCGTGCAGACGGTGTCCACGGCGTGCAGTGCGCTGCCGCGCCGCGGCCTGCGTTCCATCACCACCACGGGCACGTCCAGGCGCGACAGCCAGGAGTAATCCGCCTCCTCCGTGGTGCGGCTGCGCCAGCGCGGCGCGATCAGCAGGCCTCGCGCCCCCTCGGCCAACGCGCGCTCCACGAGCGGCTGTTCGGCCCCCGGGGCAGCCGGTGCGATGTGCAGCGCGATACGGGTCCCGGCCTCCTCGAACACAGTCCGGGCGCCGTGCAACGCCTCGTACAGATACGCATGGCGCTCGGGCACCACGACCGCGACCGGACCGCCGTTCGCCGAACGCGGCGCGGGGGCGGCCGGGCGCTCCGTCTCGGGCAGCACCGGGCGGGCCACACCATGGCCGCGGCGCAGCTTGCCCGCACGGGCCAGCTCCTCCACATCGCGCCGTACGGTCACCACCGACACCGCGAGCTCCGCCGCGAGATCGCTGACCCGGATCCCACCGCGCGACTGCACCGCGGCGAGGATCCGCTGCCGCCTGAGATCGACCGGTTCGCGCATGCCGATGGCCCCCTCACAACCCGCTGTCCGTTTGAGCGCTTCGCTGAACGTTTCGTCGGCAGCATAGCCAGGGGGTGCCGGGGTGCTGGTCGCCGGTGTTGACCGTGCCGTCGCCGGCGGGACGCCCCTCGGGGCGGCCCGGCCCACGTCCGAGGCGAGCTCTCGCACGGCGGCGTGCGCGGTGGCGGACGATCTACGGCGGCCTGAAGCAAACCCCATGCTCCAGCGCGAGGACGCCGCACCGACCCGCGACGATCTTCCGTGACGAGACCGAAGGAAGCGCCCGTTCATGAGCACTCCACCGGCCACCGACCCGACCACCGCCCCCTCCTGGACCGTGGGCGGCGTCACCGTCCACCGCATCGACGAGGTCCCCCTCCCATCCACGACCGGAGCATGGCTACTGCCCGACGCGACCCCGGACCTCGTCGCCGGGCAGGACTGGCTGCGCCCCCACTTCGCCGACGACTCCGGCATCCTGCACATCGACAGCCACAGCTTCGCCTTCACCCTCGACGGGCTGCACATCCTGGTCGACACCGGCATCGGCAACGGCAAGCAACGCGCCAACCCCGCCTGGGCACCCACTTCGCACCCCCACAGCCGGCCACGTCGTCTCGCACGGGCCCGCCTACCGACTCTCACCCGTCCCCGCCGATCCCCACTGGCCCCGCGTCGGACACAGGCGGCGAGGCCCGGGAGGCCGCTCAGCGCCAGTAGTTGCTGACCTCGGGGATGGTGGCGAACTCCCAACTCCCCTATGTCGCATAGGGAATACCCCACGCTTCACCCCGACCGGGGCGAAGATTGTGAACTCTCAAGTAAACTCGCGGTCACCCGCTCCCCCCTCGCCTTCACCCCTCCTCCGGCCTCCCCACCCCACCTCAACGGAGACCCACCCCCCATGTCCGTAACGGCGAACACACCCGAACCGGCGTTACCGAACACCCGATGTAGCGCTCCCGAGGGCTCCGCCGATCTCGGCGCTGCCCCCGCTCCTCCCACCGTCCTGCTGGACGACCAGGCACTCGCAGACTTCCTCGCAGCCGCCGTCGGCGAGTATCAACTCATCACGGCCCAGGCCCCGTTGCCCTGTTTCGCCCTGCTGCTCGGCCACGCGGAGACGACGACGTACCACGTACGGCGCATCACCTTCGGCCGGAACGCCCGCACGACCGATCCGTCGGCCCGACGGGAGTTCCGCGAGACGATCGTGCCGACGTTCGGACCGGCCTACGAGAACGAGCACCGCGGCTGGTGGATGGACTCCCGCGACCTCCTCCGCGCGTCCCGCGAGGCCGACGCCCTGGGGATGGATCTGCTCGGCTCCATCCACATGCACCCGGACTGGCACCGGTTGGGTCCGCCGTCGGAACGGGGTCAGGTGCTCAGTGAGCGCCCGACGCCCATGGACCGCCATCTCTTCGGGCGGACCGGATGGCCCCTCAACCTCATCTGCTACCTGGAGCACCGCGGCGGCGCGTACTACCACTCCCTGGCAGCCTGGGCCCCGCCTTTCCCGCACCGGTCCGAGGACACCGGCTGCCCCGAACTCGCCCTGCTCGTCCGAACGAGCGCCCTGCTGAAGGTGTGAGAACGATGCATCAGCCCGAAGAAGCCCACACCCCGGGCTCGCACGGCGCCCGCGAACACACCCGGGACGGCGGTGCCGGGGACGACGTTCAGGAGATCCGGGCCCTGTGGTCGCGGATGACCCGTGGCTGGGCGGCGGGTGACGCCGCGCTCTTCGCCGCGAGCTTCACGGAGGACTGCGACTTCACCACCGTACGAGGCGAGAAGCCGGCCGGCCGCAGCGGCATCGAGGCGGGACACGAGGCCCTGTTCCAGGGGCCGTTCGCCGGAACGCTCCTCGACGCCCAGGTCGTGTCCGTCCGCTTCCTGCGCCCCGGTCTGGCCACGGTCGAGGCGGAGTCGACCATCACCGCCCGCAGCGGCGAACCGCTCACCTCCACGCACGCATTGGCCGTCGTGGAGCGGACACCGGAACGTCGCTGGCTGATCAGGGCGTTCCACAACATGGTCCCCGCACCCCGCCCGACCGAGCACGTCCTCGACGCGAAGGATTCCGCCATGAACGAACCCATCGGGCGGCCCAAACTCCGCCACCTGGCCATCGTGGCCCGCGACCCGGAGAAGCTCGCCGAGTTCTACTCCTCGGTCTTCGCGATGGAACTCTTCCACCGTGATCCGGACGGCAGTTGCTTCCTCTCCGACGGATATCTGTCCCTCGCCCTGATCAAGCACCAGCTCGACGGCGAGACCCCGGTGGGAATGAACCACTTCGGCTTCCACGTCGAGGACACGGCAGCCACGTCCGAGGCACTGGTTGCGGCGGGCACTCCGAAACCCGCGGAACGCTTCACCGGCCGCCCCTTCGCCGAGTACCGGGCCATGGATCCGGAGGGAAACTGGTTCGACCTCTCGGCACACGGCTTCGGCGGCCCGCGCCCGAAGCCCGACCCCTCCGGAACCTGACCAGCTGCCACCGACCGCCCGCCACCGATCGCCCGCCAACACCATCGTGCGCCAGAACCGCACCTTCTTCGCCCGACCACGGCGCGAACGCCCTGCACCAGCACACGCCCGGCCTCAAATACCCCGAGGGGGTATAGACTCCGGTCCCGACGGCGGCGGTCGACAGCGAAGGGCAGGCACCATGCATGCGATCGGGCACGCGCTCTCCCTTGCCGGGTCGATGACCTGGGAGATCACCTGGGCCTTGATCCTCGGCTTCACCCTCTCCGCGGTCGTCCAGGCGGTGGTGCGCCGCGAGACGGTCGTACGGCTCCTCGGCGACGACCGGCCCCGTACGCTCGCCCTGTCCGCGGGCCTCGGCGCGGCCTCCTCGTCCTGTTCCTACGCCGCTGTCGCGCTCGCCCGGTCGCTGTTCCGCAAGGGCGCCGACTTCACCGCGGCCATGGCTTTCGAGATCGCCTCCACCAACCTGGTGATCGAGCTGGGTGTGATCCTGGCCCTGCTGATGGGGTGGCAGTTCACCGCCGCGGAGTTCGTCGGCGGCCCGATCATGATCGTCGTGCTCGCCCTGCTGTTCCGGGTCCTGCTGCGCGAGCGGTTGCTGCGCCGGGCGCGGGAGCAGGCCGAGCGCGGACTGGCGGGCTCCATGGAGGGGCACGCGGCGATGGACATGTCCGTGGGCGGTGAGGGCGGATTCGCCCGGCGGCTCTTCTCCCGGGACGGCCTGACGTCCGTGTCGCACATCTTCGTCATGGAATGGGCGGCGATCCTGCGCGACCTGGTGGCGGGGCTGCTGATCGCCGGGGCGATCGCGGCGTGGGTGCCGGACGACTTCTGGCGCACGTTCTTCCTGGCCGACCACCCACTGGCGGCCAGGCTGATCGGGCCCCTGATCGGGCCGCTGGTGGCAATCGCCACCTTCGTCTGTTCCATCGGCAATGTGCCGCTTGCCGTGGTGCTGTGGAAGGGCGGCATCAGCTTCGGCGGCGTCATCGCCTTCGTCTACGCCGACCTGCTGATCCTGCCGATCCTGAACATCTACCGGAAGTACTACGGCGCCCGGATGGCCGTCTTCCTGCTGGTCACGTTCTTCACGGCGATCGCCGTGGCCGGATATGTCGTGGAATTCGCCTTCGGCGGCCTCGGGCTCATCCCCGACCAGGCCGACGCCAGGATCCCCGAGGAAGGGATCACCTGGAACTACACCACCTGGCTCAACATCGCCTTCCTGCTGCTGGCCGCATCCCTGCTCGTCCGCTTCCTGCGCACCGGTGGTCCGGCGATGCTCCGCATGATGGGCGGCCCGCCGGACCACGAGGAAGAGGAACACGACGACGGGCACGGGGACAGGCACGGAGAAGTGCACGGTGACAGGCGCGGAAACGGGCACGGACATGGACACGAGGGCATGCACGGCGGGCCCCGCGGATAGGTCGCCGAACGGCCATCTCCCCTCGTCGCAGGACTTTGCCCGGGGGCGGTTGTCCCCGCACACCGGGCACCGCTTAGTCTTACAACTTGTAGGAGATGCCGGGAACGGCAATCCACCCCAGGTCAAGCCCCCGTCAGGCTCTGCGCCGGGACGGGCCGGCTGCTAGCAGTGGGGGCATACGCCTGGCTGAGGAGTGGCGAGTATGAGTGAACACCGGCGCCGGACGTCGGGGAGGACCGGGCCGTCCGGCTCGGACGGCGTGCCGTACGGCGGCCGGGCCGAGGCGCGCAGGGCTGCCCGGGGGGACGGCGGACGACGACGTCGCCCGGCGGAGGCGGGCGGTGCGACGGACACAGGGCGTGCCGCGGCGGGTACTCGGCGTGCACAGGCCGGGCGTTCCGGCCGGCGCCGCTTCATCAACTACCCGCAAGCGCACAGACAGGGCTTTCGGCGGTGGCTTCCCTCGTGGAAGCTGGTGTCCGGCACGTTCCTGCTGTTCCTGGGCTGCGTGGTGGGCCTGTTCGGGTACGCCTACGCCACGACGACGATCCCCAGTGTGAACCCCAGCACACAGGCGCAGAGCAACACGTACTACTGGTCGGACGGCTCGATCATGACGACGCAGGGGTCGACCAACCGCCAGAACGTCGACCTCTCCCAGGTTCCCAAGCCGGTGCAGTGGGACTTCCTCGCCGCGGAGAACGCCACCTTCTACACCGACCCCGGCATCGACACACAGGGCATGCTCCGCGCCGTGTACCACATGGCCTCCGGCGGCGAGGTGCAGTCCGGGTCCACCATCACCCAGCAGTTCGTGAAGAACACCTACCTGACCCAGGACCAGTCGGTCACCCGCAAGCTGAGGGAGATCATGATCTCCCTGAAGATCGGTGGCCAGCTGTCCAAGCAGCAGATCCTCCAGGGCTATCTCAACAGCTGCTACTACGGCCGTGACGCCTACGGCATCGAGGCCGCGGCGCGCACCTACTACCACGAGCACGCCTCCCAACTGACCGTCAGCCAGGGTGCCTTCATCGCCGCCACGGTCAACGAGCCGAGCCTGCTCATGCACGCCGACACCGACCCCCAGGCCAAGGCCCAGGCCACCGGGCGCTGGAAGTACGTGCTGGACCGCATGGCCAAGATCAACAAGATCACCGCCGCGCAGGAACAGCAGTACCTGGCCGCCGGATTCCCGACACCCAAGCCCTACTCCCCGTCGGCGGGGATGTCCGGGCAGACCGGCTATCTGGTGCAGACCGCCGAGAAGTACGTCGAAGCCCATACGTCCCTCACGGACCAGCAGTTGGGCAACGGCGGCTACCAGATCTACACCACCTTCAACAAGAAGAAGGTGAACGCGCTGTCGGCGTCCGTGGCGGCGATGGAGAACAAGCACCTCGACCCGAAGCACCGCTCGGCCGACAAGGACGTCCAGGTCGGCGCGGCGTCCGTCGATCCGTCCAGCGGCGCGGTCGTGGCCCTGTACGGCGGTGCGGGCTGGAACAAGGGCCACTGGACCAACAACGCCGACGCCACCGGTGTGCCGGTCGGCTCCACCTTCAAGCCCTTCGACCTGGCCGCCGGCCTCGACCACGGCGCCGTCCTCTCTCCGGGGCAGCCGGCCTCGCCGATCACCCCGGACTCCAAGTTCAACGGCGACGACGGCATCACCATCAAGAACCAGCAGGGCCAGGAGATGCCGGACCCGAGCGACCCCTCGGGCCTCCTGCACCAGCGCAACGACGTGCCCACGAAGTGGGGTTACATCACACTGCGCAAGGCGATGGAACAGTCGGTCAACACCCCCTACGTCCAGCTCGGCGAGTACGTCGGCTACAACAATGTGGAGGGCGAGGCCCTCAAGGCGGGTCTGCTGCGCAAGAGCCTTCAGTACGACACCCCGGGCTTCTACATCGGCACCTCCACCCCCTCGGCGATCCGCATGGCCGACGCGTACGCCACCTTCGACGCCAGCGGCGTCCAGCACGAGCCGTACTCGGTGACCAAGGTCGTCGCCAACGGCCATCAGCTGCCCGGCTTCGAGGCGCCCAAGGGCATCACCGCCATGCCCTCCTCGACCGCCGACACCGTCACCAACGTCCTGCAAGGTGTCGTGAAGAGCGGAACCGGCACCAACGCCCAGGCGCTGGGCCGCCCGGTGGCCGGCAAGACCGGTACGACCGACGACTACAAGTCCGCCTGGTTCATCGGCTACACCCCGCAAATGGTCACGGCGGTCAGCATGTTCAAGGAGGACCCGAAGAACTCCGGCCTCCAGTCGATGAAGGGCGTCGGCGGCTTCTCCAAGGTCTTCGGCGCCGACATGCCCACCGAGGTGTGGACCGGCTACATGACCGACGCCCTCCAGGGACAACCCGTCCAGCAGTTCCCGCCCGCACCCACACTGGGCCAGGGCGCGAACGAGTTCGGCACTCCGACGGCCACCCCCTCCCCGACCGCGACCAAGCCCTCGGCCAAGCCGACCAAGCAGGGCACACCGGGCTCCTCCGACGGGGCCTGCCGCCACCACAAGAAGAACTGCGTCAGCCCGAGCCCGACGGACACCACCGGCACCACCACCGGCGGCACCGGCGGCACCACCGGCGGCGCAGGCAACGGCGGCCTGCTCGGTGGCGCCACCGGCGGCACCACCGACGGGACCACGAGTGGCACGACGGGCGGGACGACCAGCGGCACCAACGGCGGCACGTCGCCCAGCCCCACCCGGCCCGGCCGGCATCCCTGACAGCCCCCGGACGGCACGAACTGCGCGCTCCGCACACCTGACACCGAGGCCCCGGCTCCCCCGAGCCGGGGCCTCGGTGCCGTGGCCGGGCCCTCCGTCTGCACGACCGTGAGGACGCCCATCACGACGTAGGCGGTGCGCGAGCCGGCGAGGTCTCCTGGTCCCCTGTCAGTCGCAGGCGGGGGCGTTGCCGAGCACGTCGTCGACGTGGCAGATGAGGCTCACCGGCGTTTCCAGGAGCGGGAAGCCCGAGGCGTCGTCGGTGGTGCTCGGGGCGGAGCCGCTGTGGGCTGCCGCGGGGGTCGCGCCTCCGAAGGCCGCTGCGGCGGCAAGGACGACGGCAGCGAGAACAGTACGCACGCGCATCACACTCCTTTGTGTCAGAAGGATCGATCGCCTCAGGAGATGACCGCCTCACAGCCCGCCGAACCGACCGGGGCCGAATATCACTCACAGGGACGCACCACAACTTCGACACGCTCACCGTCCCCCACCACCTCGGCCTGCCCATGCCCTTCGCCACCCTGATCGCGGCGGGCCCGTCCGTCGGCACCTTCGGCGAGCGCCTGCCCATCTCCAGTGCACTACCGAGGAGTTGGACCGACCACGCGCCTCGGACGGCGTCACCTCTCAGCCGCTCCGGCGGCGTCGGCCGCCGCTGGAGATCGATCGGCGGCGGTGGCGTGCGGCTGGGGGAGGTCAGCGCCGACAGGAGCACGCCCAGTGCCTCCGTCGAGGCACGCAGACAAACCTCGCGGGCGCCACGGCTGCGAGCGCGGCGGCCGGCCGGGAGATGAACGCGCAGGCCGGCCGGGGATCAGCCGGCCGGGCGAGCCCATTCGTGTCGTACACGAGCATTCGTGTCGTCCACGACCCCGCCACGCCGCGCGCTGACTGGCGGGCCCTCCGCATCACACTGATCCTGTTCATGGTCGGCAGGCAACGCGGTGCGAGGGAATTCCGTCTTGCGGGGTATCAGGCTGCGGTCGAAGCGCAGTCACCGGCCCAGGACATGGGCGGCGGCCCGGCCGTGGATGGGGACCAGATGAGGGGCAGGACAGCAAGATGAACCGTGGTATCGGCTCCGCCGGAAAAACCGGCTTCCGCCGTCAGGGAGCCAGGGTTGTCGCCGTGGGCGCACTCGGCGCGGCCGCCGCCGTGCTGGCAGTGACACCGGCGTTCGCCAAGGGCGACGTCGTTCTGAACGCGTCGCCCGGCACGGTCCGGGCCGGGCACACCGTCCATGTCACCGGGCACGGCGCAAGCGACGCGGTGCGCTTCGCCAAGCTCTGTGCGCAGGAGCGCACGGGGACGCGCGGCGGGTGGCACACCGTCGCGTGCGGCCGGATCACGGAGATCGGGGGCAACGACGCCAAGGTGGACGCGAAGATCAAGGTCACGCGCCGCGGCGTCGTGCAGTTCCGTGGCGTGCTCTACGGCGTGGACGGTCCGCGTGGCGGCCACCCCCACGCGGACATGAGCACGCCGGTCAGGACCGTCCACGTGCGCTGACACACTCACGGCACGCGAGTCCTCGGCCGAGCGACGCCAACGACGCCTCGGCCGGGGAATCCCGGTCGTCGTCGAGGCCTGACGCGCCTGCACGACCCTCCTCGGCCTGCTGCGCTCCGGCACCCGCTCCCGCAGCGAATGCCTCGCCCGCACCGGCGAGGGCGACATGTCAGGGGATGAACCTCACCTCCGGGAAGGCCGTGGACGGCCCGTCGAGCAGGTGCCCCCGGCGGTGCCGCAGATGCAGGTCGAAGAAGGCGAGCGGGTACGCCTGCTGGATCCGCAGCGCCCGAGCCGGATCGAGCGTGCCGATCCAGCCGTGAAGCTCCTCGTCGCTCATCCCGACCACCTTCGCCAGCTGCGGGATCAGTACCTGGTTGTCGCAGTACGACGAGTGGACGGCGCCGTCGGCCTGGACATTGAGCCGCCACCCCCGCAGATGCGACCAGAACTCGGCGGCACTCGGATCCTCGGCCCGGGTGAACACGGCCGTCATCATCATGAACGGCCGGTCCAGGTCCGTGGTGACCGTCGGTTCCATCGGGCCGTCGAAGCTCAGCCCGGCCCGGACGCGTCGGTCCTCGATCATGACGAGGGCGGTCGCCGTCCCGCCCTTCGACCAGCCGAACATGCCGATGCGGTGCAGGTCGAGGGCGCCGCACAGCCCGGCCGGCAGCGGCCGCTGCTCAGCGTCGGGACTGCGCCCCGCGTCGAGGTCCTCGACGCAGTCGAGGACGAACCGGATGTCCCGCGCGAAGTCCCCCGGCCCCAGGGCGTGTTGGGGGTCTCGCAGCGGGACGACGACCCGGCCGTCGGGGAACTCGCTGAACGCGTCGCCCGTATGGTCCACCGTGACCACGACGTACCCGTGGCTGGCGAGCTCCTGCACCACGACCGTGGCGTCGGACCGGTGGTCGTGGGCGCCGTGCGAGAACACGACGACGGGCAGCCGGCCGCCCGTTCGCCGCACCGGGGCGCCCTCGTGACCGGCCGTGAACGGTGCCGACACGGCGTCCGCGGCGAACCCCGCGGACGTCAGGAGCTCCCGCAGCGGCTCGGCGGCCATCCAGGGTGCCCGCGGATACCGCCGGACATCCCGGGCGGGGTACCAGACACTGGCCATGAGCTCACGGTGTCGGGCCGGGCCGGCCGCGGGATCCGGGCGTGTGGGGTCCACGAGGTGCAGCGACACCGTGCCCACCGGGTACGGCCCCGTGGGCACGGGAAGGATGAGCCGCGCCGGGCCCGGAGCCGTCCGGGCGGCCCACGCGGGCCGCGCGACGCCGAGCGGCACCGCGGCGCCGGCCGCCAGTGCCGCTCCCATCAGACGGCGGCGCGTCAGTCCGCCACGGCTGTCCCTGTTCATGTTCGCATTCACATTCATGTGCCTGTCCATGTGCGTGTCCATACGGGAACGCTGTCAGGCGGCACACGTGAACACATCCACCCGGCGAACGCATCACCGGTCCCGCATGCCTCCGCAGACTTACGTCCGTGGGATGAGCACCGGACCCGCACCGGCTCCGGCCCGGCCCCGCCAGGTGCGTCTCCGCGCCCTGCTGGCTAACCTTCACACGTGACCATCGAGTTGACCCTGCTGCCCCGAGTCGCCTGTCGCGGACAGGAGATCACGGCGCCTCGGCTGCGCGGACTGCTGGCGTTGCTCGCCGGGGATCTGCGCACCGGGTGCAGCACGGGCCGGCTGGTGGAGGGGCTGTGGCCGGACGAACTGCCGGGGCGGCCGGGCAAGGCGGTGCAGGTGCTGGTGTCGCGGCTTCGGGCACAGCTGGGTGCCGGACTGATCGTGAGTACGCCGACGGGGTACCGGCTCGCGCTGGACGAGGCACAGGTCGACAGCTCGGCGCTGCTGGCGCACGAGGGCGCGAGCGCCGAGCGGGCGCGGGCGGGAGATCACGAGGGCGCCCTGACGCGGGCCGAGGCAGGCCTGGCGCTGTGGGACGGCGGTCCGAGCGCCGCGGACGGCGAGGAAGGGCACGACCCCGTGACGGCGCTGCGTGCCGACCGGGTCCGGGCCTTCCGTGCACTGGTGCGGTCCCGGGCGCTCGCGCTGGCCCGGCTGGGGCGCACGGAGGAGGCCGCGGCACCGCTGGCCGAACTGGTCGGCGAACTGCCCCGCGACGAGGAGCTGTTGGCGGAGCTGCTGCGCTGCGAGGCGGCCACGGCGGGCCGGGCCGCGGCGCTCACCCGGTACGACACCTATCGACGCGGGCTGCGCGACGAGCTGGGCACGGATCCCGGGCCCCGACTCAGGTCCGTGTACCAGGAGTTGCTGCACGCGGACGCACCACCCGTGCGCCACGGTGTGCCGCACGAGCCGAACCTGCTGCTGGGGCGGGACGCCGACGTCGCCGCCGTCGCCAGGCTGCTGCGCGACGCCCGGGTGGTCACCGTCACGGGCCCCGGCGGGCTGGGCAAGACGCGGCTCTCCCACGCGGTGAGCCGGGCGGCCGAGCAGCCGTTGGTGCACTTCGTCGCCCTGGCCGGGGTCACCGCCGACGAGGACGTGGTCGGCGAGGTGGCCTCGGCGGTCGGCGCCGGTGAGGGCCGGCAGTTCACCGGCGGGGACGAGGTGGGCGGCATCGTCGCCGCGCTGGGCCCCCGCCCCGCCCTGCTGGTGCTGGACAACTGCGAGCATGTGCTCGCCGGCGCGGCCGGTCTCGTACAGGCACTGGTGTCACGCTCGCAGGAGCTGCGGGTGCTGGCGACCAGCCGGGCGCCGCTGGGGCTGTCCTCGGAGTCCGTGTACACGCTGCCGGAGCTGTCCCTGACCACGTCCTTCGAGCTCTTCGAGCAGCGCGCGCGAGCGGCCCGGCCCGGTGTGGAGCTGCCCGCCGACAAGGTGGCCGAGATCTGCCGCCATCTGGACGGGCTGCCGCTGGCCGTGGAACTCGCCGCGGCCCGGGTGAGAGTGCTCTCCGTTGCCGACATCTCCCGCCGGCTGCGGGACCGTTTCGCACTGCTGCGCGGCGGCGCCCGGGACGCGCCCGAGCGGCATCGCACGCTGCAAGCCGTGGTCGAGTGGAGCTGGAACCTGCTGGAGAACGACGGCCGGACGGCGCTGCGCGCGCTGTCGGTCTTCCCCGGAGGCTTCACCGTGGACGCGGCGGAGTATGTCCTCGGGGAGGCCGGGGGCGCGCTGGAGCAGCTGGCCGGGCAGTCCCTGATCAAGGTGGGTGACAGCCCTTCCGGGGTGCGCTTCCACATGCTGGAGACGCTGCGGGAGTTCAGCGCCGCCCGGCGGGCGGAGGCGGGCGAGGACGAGGCCGTGACCGGGCGATTCCTTTCCTGGGCCCGGGACTTCGGCCGGGCGCACCACGACGCGATGTACGGAGCCGACGCGATGTCCTGCGTAGACCGCTTCCGTGCGGAGCAGGACAACCTCGTGCTGGCGCTGCGGCACGCCCTGGCCCGTTCCGACGGATCGGCCGTCGCCGCCGTCACCGCCGTGCTGGCCTCCTTGTGGTCCATCGGCAACAACTACTCCCGGTTCATCACCCTCGCCGCCGAGACGGGCGGGCCGCTGTCCCGCTTCCGTCCGGGGCCGGAGCATCCCGAGGACGTGGAGGTTGTCCGGAGCGCGGCGGTGGTGTGTACGGCCGGGCTCTTCATGGGCTACGGCCCGCACGCCGCACGGCAGTTGGCCGTCCTGCGCCGGCTGCCACCCGGTCCGCCGGACAGCGTGCTGCGGGCACTGGCCGTCGTGCTGTGCGCCGTTCCGGACCTGCACCCGCCGCGGTACTCCCGGCTGCAGGAGCTGTGCGACGCCGACGAGCCGATGCTGGCGGGCATCGCGTCGGGCGTCGCCAGCTATGTGTGGGAGTCCGAGCACGAGACGGAGCGTGCGCTTGAGTGCGCGCGCCGCATGCTCGTGGCGCTGGGGCCGTTCGGCAATCCGTTCATGCTGTTGCTCAGCCATGGGCGGATCAGCGAGCTGTGTCTCAAGACCGAGCGCGGCGCGGAGGCGTACGACCATCTGCGGGCCGCGGACGCGCTCGGCGCGGTCGGTGACTGGTCCGACTCGATCGGCGTCCGCCACGGGCTGGTGTCCGCCTGTCTGCAGCGTGGGGAGGTCGACGAGGCGGAGTACTGGCTGGGCCTCGCCGTCCGGGACCGCCGGCTGGAGTCCCCCCAGTCCTTCACCGCCGAACTGCAGGCGGCCAGGGCCGAGGTCGCACTGGCCCGGGGACTGAGCGAGGTCGGACTCGGCCTGTGGCGCAAGGCGGTGGAGGGATTGCGGGAATACAGCCTGCTGCATCCCGGTGATCCCTTCATGGATCAGTGGTGCCTCCAGATACAGGCGGCCGCGCTCGCCGCGCACGCGCAGCACGCCCGGCTGGAGCCGGTGGCCCACCTGTTCGTCCGCCTGCGGGAACGGCTGCTCGCGCTGTTGTCCGACGCTCCCGGCAGCGTGGACATGGTGGAACTGACGGTGTGCGGCACGGTTCTGCTGGCGCTCGGTCACGCCGGACTGGCCCGTGGTGACACGGCGGCGGCACGGTTGGTGGCACTGGCGGAGCGGATGCCGGTGATGCGCGACTACCCCACCCTGTCCTCGGCGCGGTCCCGGCAGGCGGCCGAGAACGCCGCCAGGGCGGCGTACACCGAGGCGAGGTCGGTGTACGCCGCCCTGGGGCGGGAGGAGTTGCGGGCCGCGGCGCTGCGCGAGCTCACTGGCGCGGCTCACGGTTGAACCGCGCCTTGGACCACAGGTAGCCCAGCAGGCTCAGCCCCAGGGACCAGGCGACGGCGAGCACCGCGTTCCTGGTGCCGACGTGGGTGCCCAGCAGCAGCGCGCGCAGGGTCTCGATGGCGGGCGAGAACGGCTGGTACTCGGCGAACCAGCGGAAGCCCTCCGGCATGGTGCCCACCGGTACGAACGCGCTGGACAGCAGCGGCAGCAGCGTCAGCGGCATACCGAGGTTGCTGGCCCCTTCGGCGTTGGGGCTCACCAGGCCGATGCCGACCGCGATCCAGGTCAGCGCGAGGCTGACCAGGGCCATCAGCCCGGCCGCCGCGAGCCAGTCCAGCGGCGTCGCGTGGGGCCGGAAGCCGATGGCCAGTGCGATACCCAGGATCAGCACCAGAGCCAGCAGCGTCTGGATCACGCTGCCGATCACATGGCCGACCAGCACCGAGGGGCGGGAGATCGCCATGGTGCGGAACCGGGCCATGATGCCCTCGGTCATGTCGGTGGCCACGGACACCGCGGTGCCGAGCGAGATCATGCCCACGGTCATGAGGAGAACGCCGGGGACGAGGTAGGCGACGTACTCGGCACGGTCCGCGTGACCTCCGGTGATGCCGGCGCTCATCGCGTTGCCGAAGACGTAGACGAACAGCAGCAGGAGCATGACCGGGGTCAGCAGGACGTTCAGGGTGAGCGAGGGATAGCGGCGGGCGTGCAGGAGGCTGCGGCGCAGCATGGTCAGGTTGTCGCGGAACGCGTAGCCGGCGGCGCTCATCGAACGATCTCCTTGGTAGCGGAAGAGAGGGGGTTTCCGGTGAGTGCGAAGAACACGTCGTCCAGGTCCGGGGTGTGCACGGACAGTTCGTCGGCCTCGATGCCGGCGCTGTCGAGCCAGTCGAGGATGGCGCGCAGCTCGCGCTGGGTTCCGTCGCTGGGAATCTGGACGGAGAGGGCCGCGTCGTCCCGGGTGGTCTCGCGCAGTGCGGTGGCCGCCTGTTCGTAGACGACCGGGTCGGTGAAGCGGAGCCGTACGTGCCCGCCGGGGACGAGGCGCTTGAGTTCCTCGGCGGTGCCCTCGGCGACGAGCTTGCCGCCGTTCAGCACCGCGATGCGGTCGGCGAGTTGGTCGGCCTCCTCCAGGTACTGGGTGGTGAGGAAGACGGTGGTGCCGCCGGAGACCAGTTCGCGGATGATCTGCCACATGGTGTGCCGGGAGCGGGGGTCGAGGCCGGTGGTCGGCTCGTCCAGGAAGATGATCCGGGGGTCGCCGACCAGGGTCATGGCGATGTCGAGGCGGCGCTTCATGCCGCCGGAGTAGGTGGCGGCGGGCTTCTTCGCGGCGTCGGTGAGGTCGAAGCGCGCCAGCAGTTCGGCCGTGACCCGCCGTCCCTCGCGCGGGGCGAGGTGGTGCAGGTCGGCCATCAGGCGCATGTTCTCCTCGCCGGTGATCAGGCCGTCCACGGCGGAGAACTGGCCGGTGACCCCGATGGCGGCCCGCACCGCCTGGGCCTCGGCGGTGAGGTCGTGGCCGGCGATCCGCGCCTCGCCGCCGTCGGCGGAGACCAGGGTGGACAGGATCTTGACGGCGGTGGTCTTGCCGGCGCCGTTGGGCCCGAGGAGAGAGAAGATCGTGCCGGCGGGCACCCGGAGGTCGATGCCGTCGAGGACGGTCTTGTCCCCGTAGGACTTGCGCAGCCCGTGCGCCGCGATCGCGAGTTCGTGGTCCTTCGTCATGCCGCAGAGCGTGCGGCCGAGGCGGTTCAGCGCGGTTTCAGCGCGGCTTCAGCGCGGCTTCAGCGCGGTTTCAGCCGAGGGAGGGAGACCATGCACCACGCACAGGCGGGTCGTGGCTACTTGAGGGCAGCGGCGGCGAGGCGCAATTCGCGGAAGGCCTGGTCGATTTGGTCGTGGAGGGGGACCGAGGGGTCCTGCATCCAGCGGTGGGTGGCGATGGCGAAGGTGTCCATGCCGACCTGGGCGCACAGCGGCGCGATCCGGGCGTCGACGCCGCGGGCCCGCAGGGCGTCGGTCAGCGCGGTGATCAACAGGGCCCGCTTGGCCAGGGCGCGTTCCTGGAGGGCCGGGGTTTGGGCTACGAGGCGGGCACCGGGCTCGGTGACCGGGCGGTTGCGTTCGAGGAGGGGCACCGACTCGTGGAAGGCGGCGCGCAGGGTCGGCAGCGGTTTCGTACCGGGCGGGACGTCGGCGACGGCCTGGACGAGCAGGTCGCGGAACTCGCCCTCGCGGTCGAAGAACATCTCGCGCTTGTCGGCGAAGTGGCGGAAGAAGGTGCGTTCGGTGACACCGGCGCGTGCGGCGATGGCCTCGACCGGCGTCTGGTCGAAGCCGCGCTCGGTGAACAGCTCAAGAGCAGCCGTCAGGAGCCGCTGACGCACCGCTTCCCCACTTCTCGGCATGCGCCAACCGTAGCACGTTGCGTCAGTGACTGACTCGGCGTAGCGTCAGCCACTGACAGTTTTTGAGTCAGTCACTGACGCATGCTTGGAGGTCGCTCACATGGAACGACGCTTCGACGGCAAGACGGTGATCGTCACCGGTGCGAGTTCCGGGATCGGGGTGGGCATTGCCCGGCGATTCGCCGCGGAGGGTGCGAACGTCGTGCTCGCGGCGCGCCGGAAGGACCGGTTGGAGGCGCTCGCGACCGAACTCGGGTCGGACCGGACGCTGGCGGTGGCCACCGACGTCACCAGACAGCAGGAGGTACGGGCGATGGTCGACGCCGGCGTGGCCCGGTTCGGCGGCGTCGACGTGCTGGTGTCCAACGCCGGGGTAGGGCTCGGCAAGGAGTTCGAGGAGACCACGCTCGCCGACTGGCGGCTGGTCATGAGTACCGATGTGGACAGCTGCTTCTTCGGGGCGCAGGCGGCGTTGCCGTACCTGAAGCGGAGCCGTGGCAGCATCGTGCAGATCGCCTCGACGTCCGGGCTGGGCGGCGACCGGATGCTCACCGCCTACAACGCCGCCAAGGGCGCGGTCGTGAACTTGACCCGCGGGCTCGCCTTCGACCTCGGTCAGTTCGGCGTCCGCGTCAACACGGTCGCCCCGGCCTTGACGGTCGGTGCGGAACACGCCGATCACCCCATGGCGGCAGGACTGATCGAACGGTTCAACCAGCGCCGGGCGCTGACCGGTTGCAGCACCCCGGCCGACATCGCCGGCGCGGTCACGTTCCTCGCCTCCGACGACGCCCGCTTCATCACCGGAACCATCCTGCCCGTCGACGGCGGCATCACCGCCGGCAGCGGCCAGCCCCCCTTGTTCTGATTCGGGAAGGGAAAGAGACGATGGACTACGACATCGACCCCGAGCTCGCAGCCGCACTGGCCGCCCTGCCCAAGGGCCCGAACGGCTCGCTGGTCGACTTTTCCGACATCCCCGCTTTCCGCGAACGGATGCGGGCGGCCGGCGCACAGTTCCCCGCGCCCGCTCCGGATCCGCGTGTCAAGATCGAGACGCTCGGCATCCGGCGCGAGGACGGGAGCCTGCTCGACGTGGTGATGTTCCACCCCGGCGGCGCCGACCAGCCCCGGCCGGCCCTGGTCTACTTCCACGCCGGCGGGCAGGTGCTCGGCAGCGCCCACGACCGCGCGGCCTGGGCGTACAGCGCGACCATGGCCCTGCGGCTCGACGTCGTGCTGGCCGTGGTCGACTACCGGCTGGCGCCGGAGACCCCGGCGCCGGGCGCCGCCGAGGACGGCTACCTGGCGTACACGTACCTCACCGAGCACGCCGCCGAGAACGGAATCGACCCGGACCGGATCGGACTCGCCGGCGCGAGCGGCGGCGGGGCGCCCGCCACGGCCACCGCGCTCATGGTCCGCGACCGCGGTGACCGCCGTCCGCGGCTGCTGTCGCTGAACTACCCGATGCTCGACGACCGCCACGAGACCCGGTCCAGCCACGAGATCGTCGACCTCGGCATCTGTGATCGCAGGGAGAGCCTGTACGCCTGGGCCGCCGTGCTGGGTGACCGGATGGGAGCCCCGGACGTGCACCCGTACTCCGCGCCCGGCCGCGCCACCGACGTGGCCGGCCTGCCGGACACCTTCATCGCCGTCGCCCAGTTCGACGTCTTCCGCGACGAGAACATCGACTTCGCGCAGCGGTTGATCGCCGCCGGTGTCCCGGTCGACCTGCATGTCTACGCCCACGCCTGCCACGCGTGGGACGTGTTCGCGCCGCAGTCGGCCCTCACCAGGACCTTCGAACAGACCTGGCACGACTACCTGCGCCGCCACCTCCACGGACAGCGGACGCCTCTTCGCGACGCCACCGCCCGCGATGAGACGACGAGTCACATTGCCGAACCGTAATCCACGCAGTGCTACCACGAGTAACTTACTCGTGCGTAAGGTTCTGGCGAACCACTCCCCAGTGGCGTGAGCCGGCCCGTGGGACGGCCCTGCTCACCTGCCGTGCTCACCTGTGCACCTCTCTACCGGCCGCATCACAGGAGGTTCGCCATGCCCCCACGCAAACGGCTCCTGGCGGCAGCGGTCACCGCTGCCGCCTGCCTCGGCGCCCAGGCCCTCTCGCACACCACTGCCTCGGCGGCGGACGAGGTCGTCTCCCGAGGCGTCACCATCCCCGCCTTCTACAACCCGCCCGCCGCATTGCCCGCGGCCAACGGCAGCCTCGTCCGCTCCGCGCCTCTCCCGCTCGCCCTCGGCCTGCCGGGCCTCGACGGACCGCTCCCCGGACGCGCGACCCGCCTGATGTACAGGTCGACCGACTCGGGCGGGCAACCGGTGGCGGTCACCGGCGCCTACATCGAACCGTCCGCCGCCTGGAAGGGCGGCGGACCACGGCCCCTGGTCGCGCTGGCACCCGGCACCATGGGCCAGGGCGACCAGTGCGCCGCGTCCCTGGGGCTGGAGCACCCGCTGACGTTCAACGGCCGTACGACATCGGTCGGTTACGAGGATCTGGCGATCTACCGCCTCCTCGCGAAGGGCGTCGCCGTGGTCGTCACGGACTACGTCGGTCTCGGTGCGACCGACCGGCTGCACACCTACGTCAACCGCGTCGACGAGGGGCACGCGGTACTCGACGCCGTCCGCGCGGCCCGCTCGGTGCCCGGGGCCACCGTCACCCATGACTCCCGGGTGGGGCTGTTCGGCTACAGCCAGGGCGGCGGCGCCACCGCCTCCGCCGCCGAACTCCAGGCCTCCTACGCCCCCGACGTCACACTCTCCGGCACCTACGCGGGCGCGCCGCCCGCGGATCTGACCGCGGTCACCAAAGCCATCGACGGCAGCGAGCTGGCCGGTGCGCTGGGCTGGTCCCTGAACGGCTTCCTCCAGTCCGATCCCCAGCTCAGGCCCATCGCCGAAGCACACCTCAACACCGCCGGCAAGGCCGCCCTCGCCGATCTGTCGACCATGTGCGTCGGGGACGCCGTCTTGGGCTACGGGTACGCGAAGAGCACCGCGTGGACGACCGACGGACGGTCCATCAGCGACATCATCGCCGCCACTCCCGCGCTTCAGCGGTTCCTGGACCACCAGCGCATCGGCACACTGAACCCGTCCGGGCCCGTCCGCATCGCGACAGGCGTCAGCGACAACCTCGTCCCGCACGCCCAGGCACGTCAACTCGCCGTCGACTGGTGCCGCAAGGGCGCCGACATCACGTACAAGCCCGTCGTACTCCCCGACGTCGGCAGCGCCCTGCTCAACCACTTCGCCCCGCTTCTCACCGACCAGGGCGACGCCATCGGCTGGCTGACCGACCGATTCTCCGGCAAGCCGGCCCCCTCCACCTGCTCGACCCTGCCCGCCCAGCCCTGACCGGCGAGGAGGTCGGCGGACACCGACAGTCTTATCGGGGTGTTTGGCCCTTGCCGTCGCCGACGGGGCCGGGCGCCTTCCCTGTCGCATCTGCCCGTGCTCGACGGGCTGCTCCCTCTGCTGCCTGCGGCCTGTGGCCTGCGCGCTGTTGGGCGACTGTCCGCGCGTCGAGGACGGCAGACGCAGGGCGGCCGCGGAGTGGGTGCGCCAGTCCGAACGGCTCGACCTCGCCCGGGACCCGCACGACCACGTGCCCCACCACGTCACCGCCGTCGCCGTCCAGGCCCGTGCCGGGCAGCGATCGAGAACCTCGTCCACCGCTTCTCCACCCGGGGCAACGCGCCCGGCCGAACACCGAGGACGGCATGGACAGCGCCGCCTGGCCCCCGCGGTTGGCCAGGTCCGTGGAGCGGGTCGTCCAGGAGGGCCTCACCAATGTCCGCAAGCAGCGCGGCTGGTTGTTGGGAACTGGCTCCCTCACCTCCCCGTCGGTCACCGTCCGGCTGCTGGAGCACGGGATCATGGACTGAACCAAGCCGACGAGGCTTGAGCCGGCCGGAGTTCTTCGCCGACACAGACATGAACGTGGACGTGGACCGGATCGCGCGCCCGGCCTCGGATTACGCCCCTTGACACATCGCCACATTGACACATCGCACGCGAGGAGCAGCCCCCATGAAGACCCAGGACGACCACCTTGAGGAGCTCTATGGGCTCCCCGCTTTCACCTTTCCCCTGCCCGGCGAGACGGCAAGGCTGCCTGAGCCCGGCACCGTGGCCTGGCGGATCGGCCACGAGCGGTGGACAACCAGCGAGCCGTGGGGGGACGAATTCGCCCGCTTCTGCGCCGAAGTCGACCTCGCACGGGTCCGTGCTCTGATCATCGGCATCTGGGACGACGTGGAGGACACCGATCCCTCCGAGGTCATCGAAGCGCTGCTGGCCGTGCGCGACCGGCTGCCCGCGCTGCGGTCGTTGTTCCTCGGGGACATCACCGACAAGGAGTGCAAGCTCTCCCGGATCAGCCAGACCGACGTCACACCGCTGCTGGCAGCCTTCCCCGCGCTGGAGGAGTTCGGCGTGCGCGCGGGAGAGGGCACCGGCATGGGCGAAACCTTGAGGCTGAAGTTCCCCGCCCTGCGCCACGAGTCGCTGCGCAGGCTGGTCGTGGAGAGCAGCGGCCTGCCGGCCGACGTCGTGCGCGGTGTCGGGGCGAGCGAACTGCCCGCGCTGGAGCACCTCGAACTGTGGCTGGGCAGCTCGGACGACGGCGCGGACTGTACGGCGGCCGACCTGGAGCCGATTCTGTCCGGCGCCCGGTTGCCCCGGCTACGGCACCTGGCCCTGCGCAACAGCGAGATCCAGGACGAGGTCGCCGCCGCCGTGGCATCCGCCCCGGTGGTCGGACAGCTTGAGGTGCTCGACCTGTCCATGGGCGTCCTGAGCGACGACGGCGCGGCCGCACTCCTCGACGGCCGGCCGCTGACCCACCTCAGGAAGCTGGACCTGCACCATCACTTCCTCAGCGAGCCCCTCCAACAGCGCATACGCCAAGCGCTCGCACCCGCGGGCGTCGAGGTGGACCTCGACCAGGACTGCGTCCTGGACATCAACGGCCTTCGTCTGCCCGACACACGTTACGACCTCTGCGAGCCTGACATCTGCGTCGGACCAGTCAGCTACTGAGAGGGCGTTCGAAGCCGGCAGTTCGCCACTCATGCCCTGAGGGGATGCACCACGATTGGTCTTGGGGCGGGCTGGTCTGAGGGTTCGGCGGGATGGTGGCTCGGCACTCGCTGGTCGGCCGTTACTCGTACCGGTACTTCAGCGAATCCGCCTCCGCCTGCTCGATGTCAGCGATCGTCAGCTCCGGCATCCGCAGCTGGGCCAGCGTCACCTCGGCCGAGGTCGGCTGGGCGTCCGCCGGCAACCATTGCTCCGGCTTCCAGGCCCCGCTGCGCAGGAGCGACTTGGGACAGTGCGGGTAGACCTCCTCGATCCCCAGCACCAGCGCACTGGCCGGCGGCTTGCCCACGGCGGTCAGCTGCGACAGCAGATCCGGGCGCGTGGACACGCAGGCCCGGCCGTTCACCCTGAGCGTCGTGGTGCGCCCCGGGATGACGAACAACAACCCGGCCCGGCCGGTGGCGACGACGTTCTGCAGGGTGTCCAGACGCTTGTTGCCGGTCGCGTCCGGTATCGCCAGCGTCCGTGCGTCCAGGACGGCGACGAACCCGGCGGGGCCGCCGCGCGGGGAGACGTCACAGTTGCCCTCGGCGTCCGCGCTGGCGACCAGGACCAGCGATGAGCATCCGATCAACCGCCGGGTCTCGTCTGTGAGTTGGGTCATCTGCTTGCGCACGGCCGCGTCGCTGGGGAGTTCGTAGACCTGGCGCAGCGCCGACTGGTCGGACACGGCGTCGAGACGGAGCGAGTCGAAGGCACTGCTGGCAAGGTGTGTCGTCATGCCCCCGACCCTAATGGGCCGGGCGAGTTGGTCGCAGACGTCGCCCCGCGTCGGCGGGCAGGCTGTGCGTCCGGGCGCCATGAGCGACGCGAAGGCGACCGCCGGCGGGAGGCGGGGCCGGGCTGGGGCGAGCCGGGCCTCTGTACGAACTGGTCTTCACCGACCGGCTCCTGGTGACACAGGTCCATCTGCGGACTGGGCTCGCCCACGGGCGTCGGGCGCGCTCCACAAGGTGGGCCCCTCCATGATCGGCCGGGCGATCTGGGAGATCCGCATCCGCCCACTGCCGGCGGACCGTGGCATCGCCGTCCGGGACCCAGCACCCAGGTCGGATGGACGACCGGACCGCCGTACGCGCCGAGGGCATCGCCGAGCAGTTCCACCGGCACCGCGGGGCGAAGGCCGAGGTCGACACGGAGTGCATACCGCGTCCCTGTTCACCCGCGTCACCCGCAACATCGCCCCCGACGCTCCTTCTCCGCGCCGCACTGCACTGCACTGCACTGCTGTCCGTCAACGCCCGCGAACGTCGGTCCGGCACTGGTCTGGGTGGTGGAAGTCTTCTGTGCTCGACGGTGTCTGGGCAGGCGGAAGCGCCTTCGCTGGGTGAAGCTGAATGCGTGAGCATCAGGAACGGGCGCCCGGCAAGTACCGAACAGATCCATGCAGCGCTGGCTGCGCTGAGGGCTGAGCCGCCGGCAGATACCGAGAAGCGGCCCGAGGGGCCACAGGAAGATGACCGCCTGCGGCTGCTTGGCAGTCTTCTGGCGAAGACGGAGCTTGAGATCACCGCCGCGACCCGGCTGACCGAGGAAGAGGAGATCGAGGACGTCCTTGAGACGTTGCTCGGCTGGGGAGACCAATTGGGAGCGGATCCCGGTCTGGAGGTCAACGTCGTGACGAACCGGCTGCAGCGCACCGCGGTGCAGATCTCGCAGCCCGAGGCGGAGGAGCTGCCTCCCGGCCGGGAAGCCGCCTTCGCCGCCGTAATGACAGCGGTGTACACGCTCGGCGCCCAGCTGCACGCGGAACGCGGCGACACAGAGGGAACCCGGCGCGCTCTGAGCGGGGCGGAAGAAGCCCTCATCGACATCCTGCAAGGCATGCACGACCTGCGCGTCGCCATCGGGGACGCGGCCGGCCCCGAGGACGAAGCCGCCGACGGCTGAATCCTCGGTCGAGGAAGAGGAGTTGTCCACTCGACGGCCACGAACACACCCGGCATTTCTGCTGCCCCGTGATGGTGAGGATGCTGTGGAGGACGGGAAACGGGCTTCCGGGCTCCCGGAAGCCTCTCTACCCTCCCGGAATCATGGCAACCGACCACGCGCAGCAGCCCCAGCCGACCGCCGGACATTCCCGCAGACGCTTCCTCACGGTCGCCGGCGGCGCGGTGGGCGCTGTCGGTGCGACCGCGTTACGACCCGCAGCGCGAGCAGCCGCGGCCACGCCCTCCCGCCGAAGCGTCGCCGTCCTCGGCGGCGGCGTCTCCGGGCTCAGCGCCGCCCACGAACTCGCCGAACGCGGATACGCCGTCACCGTCTACGAGTACCACGACATCCTCGGCGGCAAGGCCCGCTCGATGGACGTCCCCGGCACGGCCGCCGGCGGCCGCAAGCCGCTGCCCGGCGAACACGGCTTCCGCTTCTTCCCCGGCTTCTACCGGAACCTGCCGGACACGATGCGCCGCATCCCCTTCCCCGGCAACGCCGCCGGAGTCCACGGCAACCTCCGCAACGCCACCGAGGAGTTGTTCGCCCGCGGATCGGGCCGCCCCGACCTGCACTTCCCGCTGCGCCGGATCACGACCCCGCCGGCGCCCGGCGACATCACCGCGTCCTGGATCCGCGACCAGATCCTGTCCGTCCTGGACGTGGGCACCCGCCTGCCCGCCCACGAGGTCGCCTACTTCGCCGACCGTCTCCTCGTCCACCTCACCAGTTGCGACGCGCGCCGCGAGGACCAGTGGGAGAAGGTCGCCTGGTGGGACTTCATCCGCGCGGGAGAGATGAGCCGGGAGTACCAGACTCTCCTCGGCATCGGGCAGACCCGCAACCTCGTCGCCACCCGCGCCGAGGTGGCGTCGACCAGGACCGTCGGCCGCGTCATCATCGAGGCCCTGATCCTGTGGGGCCTGCTCGGTCGCGGGATGGACGGTGACGCCGACATCGACCGCGTCCTGAACGCTCCCACCAGCGAGGCCTGGATCGACCCCTGGGAGGCGCATCTGCGGTCGCTCGGCGTCGGCTTCGTGACCGGAACGCAAGTGCTGGAGGTCGGGTACCAGGGCGGGCGGGTGACCGGCGTCCGCGTCGCGGCCCGTGCCGGCGGCCACGAGCGCACGGTCACCGCCGACCACTACGTCTCCGCCATGCCCGTCGAACACGCCCGCGCCACCTGGGGCGGGCCTCTGCGCGCCGCCGACCCGCAGCTCGGTCGGTGCGACGCGCTGAAGACGGACTGGATGACCGGCGTGATGTTCTACCTGCGAACGCCCACTCCCGTCGTGCACGGCCACATCAACTGCCTCGACTCACCCTGGTCGGTGACAGCCGTCGGCCAGGCGCAGTTCTGGGACGTGCGGGACTTCTCCCGCGACTACGGCGACGGGCGGGCCCACGACTGCCTCTCCGCGATCATCTCGGAGTGGGACAAGCCCGGCATCCTGTACGGCAAGACGGCCAAGGAGTGCACCCGGGACGAGATCGTGGCCGAACTGTGGGCGCAGCTGAAGGACGGGCTGAACGACACGGGCAAGACCACGCTCAGGGACGAGGACCGCCTCGGCTGGTTCATGGACCCGGCGGTGACGGGCCTGGGCGGCCCCGACCCGCACAACCGCGAACAGCTCCTCATCCACCCGACGGGCACGCTCTACCATCGTCCCTCGGCGCGAACGGCGATCCCGAACTTCTTCCTCGCGGGCGACTACGTCCGCACCGATGTCGACCTCGCGACCATGGAAGGGGCCAACGAGTCCGCACGGCGAGCCGTCAACGCCCTGCTCGACGCGGACCGTTCGGACGCCGAGCGGTGCCGTGTGTGGGAGCTGTACCGACCGCCGGAGATGGAGCCCCTCAAGCGGATCGACGAGGTGCGCTACAGGCTGGGTCTGCCCAACACCTTCGACCTGGGGTGATCCGGAAGGGCCACTGCTCCGGCACGTGCGGCGGGAGGACTTTCACCGCGAGGCGGACGACCTGATCGCGCCGGTCGCCCCCCTGTGTCCCAGCTCCTGTGAGGCGTCGGGGGTCGTCGCGTACAGTGCGGTGTCGAGGGCCTGACGGTCCGGGTTCGCAGCCCGACCCGCGCGGTCCTCTCGTCTTGCCCGCCGCCGGGCCGGAAGGAACGGGCTCCGCGGCCGTCCCTCCGGAAGGAAAGCGCATGGCACTGCAGGTTCTGCGGGCGCAGGACAGAACTCCCGCGCCGTGGAAGAACGGCGGAGGTGTCACCTCCGAGGTCGCCGCCCGCCCGGAGGGAGCGCGGACCGACGATTTCGTCTGGCGGGTCAGCATTGCCGATGTCGCGCAGAGCGGACCGTTCTCGGTCTTCGACGGCGTGGACAGGATCATCACCGTCGTCGACGGACCCGGTATGGCCCTGACGGTCGACGGCGCCCGGCATGTAGTGGCCGTCCCGTACGAGCCGTTCGCCTTCGCCGGTGACTCCGACACGCGCTGCGAGCTGCTCGGCGGCCCGATCGTCGACTTCAACGTCATGGTGCGGCGCGCCGATGCGTCGGCGCGGGTCCGGATCGTGCGCGACCGCGTCGCGGTGCGCCCGGCAGCCGGAACGTGCGTGCTCGCAGTGGTACTCCAAGGTGCGGCCACCCTCGGACGCAAGCCCGTACGCCTCGACCGCCTGGATGCCGCACTGTTCGCCCCGGGGGACGCCGACGACATCGACGTCGACGGGGTTCTCGCACTGGTCACTGTCGCCGGACGCGACTCGGACTGACCCGGCGCCTCTTCGCCATCTCGAACACCGCTGCCCGCATTGGCCCCGGTCGATACCGCACAGTCCGGACGAGCCCGATCCGGCTCGGTGAAGCGGGGTGCACCCGCCGATGAGGGTCGACGACCAGGGCCTGGCGCCCGGCGGGGCGGAGGTCGGCGCGGCCCGCGATCCTCCGCCCAGGCCGGATCGTCGTAGCGCGCACACGACCGCGCCGCCTCCCGCCCCCCTCGTCCGGGTCCGCCGACAGCGCGGCCCGCTGGTCGCCGGACATCCGGCCCCAGCCGAAGACTCCGTGTCGGCGTGCCACACGATGACCTTGGAAGCCGCTGCCCTTCGGCTCTCGAAGGATGCGCTTCGAGCGTTCGCCGGCGGCAGGGCTCGGACGGAATACGTGCGGATCCCTGCTGGTTGGCTCGGCGTGGCTACTTTAGGACTCATCGGCAGCGGACGGGTCGGCACCACACTCGCGCGACTGGCCGTGCACAGCGGACTCGACATCGTGCTCAGCAACTCGCGCGGCCCCGAGACGCTGGCCGGTCTGGTCGCGGAACTTGGTCCCCGGGCTCGGGCGGCGACCGCGGCGGAGGCCGCGGCGGCGGGCGACTGGGTGGTCGTGAGCGTGCCGTTCACAGCGTACGGCTCCTTGCCGCGCCGGCCTCTGGCGAGCAAGACGGTCATCGACACCAGCAACTACTCTCCGCAGCGCGACGGCAGGGTCGAGGCCCTGGACAACGGCTCGACCACGAGCAGCGAGCTGCTCCAGCAGTACCTCGGTGAATCGGCGTATGTCGTCAAGGCGTTCAACAACATCCACCACACACACCTCGCCGTCCTGAACAGGCCGGCAGGGGCCGAGGACCGCACCGCGCTCCCCATCGCCGGAGACAACACCGAGGCGAAGCGACACGCGACCGCACTGCTCGACACCCTCGGATACGACGCCGTCGATGCGGGATCACTCCCGCAGGGCAGGCTGTTCGCGCCGGGCACGCCCGCATACGGCGCCCCGTACACGGAGCTGCCCAGCGAGTCGTTCGGCTCCCTGGCGGCCGGCGCCGCCCCAGCCGGGTTCCTCTCGCTCAAAGCAGGCCCGGCTTCGGCAGCCGAGGTACGAGCGCTCCTGGCGAAGGCGTAGTTCTCGATGGTGGCGTTGCCGCAGCTGACGTCGGCGAGGTCGAAGAGCGAGCCGAGGTCGCGTTCGATGACCTGCGGGTAGGACGGATCGGTGCGCTCACAGCCGTCACGGAGTGAGACTGGCCCGGACGAGACGGAAGGCGACCGCCGGTTCCACAGCGCGGGTGACCGTCCTGCCAACGACGACATGCGAGGCCCCAGCGGTAATCGCCGCATGCGGTGTCCCGGGGCGGGCGTGCTCGGCCGGGGATTCGCCGGGCAGCGCGACTCCCGGAGTGACGATCAGGGCATCGGGACCCAGGGTGCTGCGCAAGGCCGCGACGTCCCTCGGCGAGGCAATCACGCCATGGCAGCCGGCCTTCTGCGCCAGACGGGCCAGCCGGAGCACCTGCTGGTCCACCCCGTCTCTGACGCCGATGTCGACAAGATCCGTGTCAGTCATACTCGTGACCACGGTCAGGGCGAGGACGCGCAGTTGAGGGAAGTCTCGGGCGGCCTCGACCGCGGCTGACACGATGCCGCTGCCGCCCATGCCGTGCACGGTGACCATGGACACGCCCAGTGCCCCCGCGGCGCGAACCGCGCCGGCAACCGAGTTCGGGATCTCGAAGAGCTTGAGGTCCAGGAAGACCTCCTTGCCCTGGTCGACAAGGCTCTTGATGACGTCCGGCCCGGCAGCGGTGAGCAGTTCCAGGCCGACTTTGTAGAAACGGCATTCGTCGCCCAGCCGCTCAACGACGGCGTCGGCGGTTGCGCGATTGTCGCAATCCAAGGCGACGATGATCTGGCGGGTCGCATCCACGGCGTCATTGTGCCGCCACCCCCACCCCAGCCTGTCGCACCACCGACGCCACCGAAACCGTGTGGCTGGTGCGGTGAGTCTGCCGGCACCGTCGGGTTCCCGGCCGGCCGCACCGGTGGCCGTCACATCCAAAGAGCGATACCCGCGACCTTCCAGCGAGCTACGACGACCCTGTGGCGTCCCACCGGCCCGAAGGAACTGGCGCTGGTGTGCGAACTGGGCTGGCGTGCCTGGCCTGCCCGGCTGCCGGAGCAGCCGATCTTCTACCCGGTCCTCAACGAGGACTATGCCATCAAGATCGCCCGGGTCGGCTCCGCCTGCGCCCCGGCCCGAGCCGCTCGACGTGCCGGGTGTCTGCAGCTGCGTCATCCGACGGCCACGGGTGCGAGGCCGAGGTCGGCGAGTGCCGCCGTACCGGCGGCGGCATGGCCGCTCCCGGCGAGCAGCAGGGTGCGGGCCGATTGGTAGCGGCAGCCCGCCGCGTCGAACGCCCTTGCGGCGGCGAGCTGTCGTGTCAGGTCGTCGTCCAGCAGTGCCTGCGCCCGGTCCAGTTGGGCGGTGGCGACGGGGTTGCCGGCGACCACGCTCCGGGCGGCGTCGACCCGGGCCCGGGCGTCGGGGTGCCCGGCGAGTACCGACGCCTCCGCCCGGAGCGCGACGTACCAGTGCAGCCAGACCCAGCAGACCCACTTCCACACTGTTCCGGCTCCGGTGCCAACCGCTCCGGGGCCGCGTCGGCGTCCTCGTGGTGGAGCAGGACCAGGGCGTCGAAGACCGCGCCGTGGCCATGACGGTGGTGCAGCACGGGGCCCGCCCGGTCCGCGATCGCGAGCCAGGTCGCCCGTGCGTCGTGGTCGCCGCGCAGGCCGTGGATCATGGCGACCGACGCGGCGGCGGGGCCGAGCACGAACGACCGCTGCCGACCGCTGTGTTCCCACGCGTCGAGGAACGTCGCGCTGTCCGTGAGCACCTGGTCGCCCTGGCCTGCGAGCGCCTCCGTGACCAGGAGCCAGGACGTGGCGTGGTGACCGGCCTCGGCCAGCAGCGGATGCTCGGCGAGCTGCCTGCTCCACCCGCGGGCCTGGCGGAGCTCCCCCACGCCGAGGACGTTCCCGGCGGCCATCGCGAGGGCGTCCGCCAACTCGTGCGTACGGGCCGGGGTGCGCGGTACCGGAGCCAGGATGTCGATGCGACGCCGGGCGGCAGCTGCGGCGCCGAAGGGGTCTCCGGCCAGGCATGGCGCGAGGCGAACGAACTCCGCGAACGCGAGCTGATGCGCGACGGGCGCTGGCTGGTGTCACGCTCAGCAGACATCTGAACGCGCAGGCAGCAGCACCGAGCGTCAGGCGTCGGCCGGAGGCGTGAAGTCCAGCGGCGGGTTCAGCCTGGCGAAGCCCTCCTGGCGTTCGTAGGGGAAGTACGGATACGGCGCCGGCTTGCCGCTCGCCGCGTCGAGTCGTGCCACCTGGTCGGCCGTCAGGGACCAGCCGACGGCGCCGAGGTTCTGGCGGAGCTGTTCCTCGTTGCGGGCGCCGATGATGACGGAGGACACGGTCGGCCGTCGCAGCAGCCAGTTGATGGCGATCTGCGGGACGGCCCTGCCGGTCTCCTGCGCGATCTCGTCGAGCGCGTCGATCACGCGGTAGAGATGCTCGTCGTCGACCGGCGGACCGTAGGCGGCGGTGTCGTGCAGGCGGCTGTCGGCGGGCAGCGGTCGGCCGCGGCGGATCCTGCCGGTCAGCCGTCCCCAGCCGAGCGGGCTCCACACGAGTGCTCCGAGGCCCTGGTCGAGTCCGAGGGGCATCAGTTCCCACTCGTAGTCGCGGCCGACGAGGGAGTAGTAGACCTGCTGCGCGACGTAGCGCGGTCGGCCGTACCGCTCCGCGACCGCGAGGGACTTCATCGTCTGCCAGCCGGAGAAGTTGGAGACTCCCAGGTAGCGGACCTTCCCCGCGCGGACGAGGTCGTCGAGCGTGGACAGGACCTCCTCGATCGGGGTGCCGGCGTCGAAGGCGTGCAGCTGGAACAGGTCGATGTGGTCGGTACCGAGCCTGCGCAGCGCGTCCTCGCACGCGGTGATCAGCCGCGACCGGGACGAGCCCGCGTCGCCCGGCCCGTCGCCCATCGGGAGGCTGGTCTTGGTGGACACGAGCACCTGGTCCCGGCGGCCCTTGATCGCCTCGCCCAGGACTTCCTCGGACGCGCCGCCGGAGTAGACGTCGGCGGTGTCGAACATCGTGATCCCGGCATCCAGGCAGATGTCCACGAGCCGGCGTGCCTCGCGGGCATCGGTGGTGCCCCAGGCGCCGAACACCGGTCCCTTGCCGCCGAAGGTGCCGGCGCCGAAGCTCAGCGCGGGGACCTTCAGCCCGGACGCGCCCAATCGCCTGTATTCCATGGGTGCTCCCCCACTCTCCTCGACCCGTCCAACTAATGGGTCACGAGTTCCATTAGGATGTGCCCCCAACGTAGCACGCGAAGACGACTAACGAAACTGGGGTCCCGTTATGGATTCGATGGATGGCGATCCGACGTCCTCCGAGCCGGGTACGGTCCGGCCCGGCGGACGTACGGCGCGGGTGCGGGCGGCGGTGCTCCGGGCGGCCGGGGACACCCTGGCCGAGCAGGGCTTCGCCCACCTGGACCTCACGGAGATCGCCCGGCGTGCCGACGTGGGCAAGACCACCGTCTACCGCCGCTGGGGAACCGTCACCGGCCTGGTGGCCGACCTGCTGACCGACATGGCCGAGCAGTCGTCGCCGCGCGCCGAGACCGGCTCGCTGCTGGGCGACCTCACGGCCAACGCCCGCCTCGTGCAGCGCACTTTGGCCGACCCGCGCCAAGGAGCCCTGTTCAAAGCCGTCATCGCGGCCGCCACCTGCGAGGCCAGAACGGCCGAGGCCCTGCACCGCTTCTACGACGTCCGCGTCGCCGAGTGGGCTCCCTGTGTCCAGCAGGCCGTCGACCGGGGTGAGGCACCCGAGGGCACCGACCCCCACGAGGTGATCCGCGCCGTCTCCGCGCCCCTCTACTACCGCCTGCTGACCACCGACCGCCCGCTCGACGAAGCCGCCGCCGACCGGGCCGCCGCGGCGGTCGAGGCCGCCGCGCGCGCCGGGGTGTACGTGCGCGGCCACCGCGCCTCGTGACGGGCCCGCCTCCAGCGGCGATGAACGTGGCGGAGCCCGGGAGTCGTATCCAGCTCCCGGGCCCCTGGGGATGCCACCCAATTGCGCACGCCGGCGGCGTTTAAGAGGACGGATCAGTCATCATGCCGTCGTGTTCTTCCTTTGAACTACCGCACCGCGTGAGAGGTGCAGGCGAGAGTCGAACTCGCATCCGACGGCGTTCGTCCGGCCTCGGTCGATCCGGCGATCGGCGGCGATGCTGAGACTGGAGCGAGAGTCTGAGATTGACCGCGGGACCTTTGCGGCACCGCTTCTTCAGGCTGAACTTCAGTGTCAGCTTGCGCTCATCGCGCGGACCGGTCCTCAATCCGGCCCGCGCCTGTCGCGCACCCCCGCGCTCGCACGCGGGGGCGATCATGGATTGCCACCTGGTCGGCCGGCGTCAGCCGAGCAGGTAGCCGAACACCGCGTCGCCGATCCGCTGGTCGGTGACCTCGGCGCCGTTGGCCTCCTCGCGGGCGAACTTCACCGCCTGCTGAAGCTTCTCCACGCGCTCCACCAGTTCGTTGACCCGCCGAGCCGGGAGCGCTCCGGAGAACTTCACGGTCGTCCAGTACCCGATGGGCACGTCCTCGTAGTACACCTCGACCTGCGCCGGGTGCTTCTCGGTGGCCTCTGCCTTGACGTGGTTGCGCGGGACCTTCTTGGTGCGGATCGTGCGCACCGGGTCCGTCTTCCACCAGTCCGTGGAGGGGTCGTGCGACCAGGACTCGGCGGCGTCGAGGGTGGGGAGCTTCCTGACGAACGTGTGCAGGTCGGTGAGCTGCTTCTCCAGGAAGAGGAGGTAGCTGACGGGGACGTCGCTGAGAATGGTCCGGCCGTCGACCGCGACGTCCGCGCGGGCCGCGCAGTTCGCCCAGTCCTTGGTGGCGGTCACGTCGAAGAGCCGGGTGAGCGACGCGGACATCTCCCGCAGCACGTCCTCGGCCTGCACCTGTACGCGCGTGGACTCGGGCGGCAGTTGCTCGCCCTCCTCGTCCTTCGGCTGGTACGTGCGCGAGATACCGGCCAGCAGGGCCGGCTTCTGCACCTTGTGGTGTGCCGCGGTGATGTCCTGGAGCGACTTGCTCTTGACACTCTTCTCGACGGCGATGATCTGGTTCAGTTTCGCCACTTCGGGTCCCCCTTCGAACAGGCAGGAACGTACCCCGCAGGCTGGAACACCCGCATCTCCTTTATCGCCGCCGGCCGTTCAGCCCTGATAGCCCCGCAGCTTGCGGTACAGCGTCGCCCGGCCGATGCCCAGAGCGGCCGCCGTGCGCGCCTTGTTGCCGCCGTGCCGGCGCAACGCGTCCAGGATCGCGGTGCGTTCGGCGTGCTCGATCGCGCTGAGGTGCCGCTCCGCGGGGCCTTCCCGCACCGGGTCCGGCAGTTCGGCCCGCCGGACCGGCCCGGACACGCGTCGGTGCTCCGCCAGCGTCCGTACGACATGGGCGAGTTCGGTGATGTTCCCCGGCCACGGGTGCTGCTCCAGGGCGCGCAGCGCGTCGAGCGTCCAGGCCAGCGGTGCCCGTCCCGGCAGCGGCCGCGGCGTCAGCGCCGACAGCAACTCCCCTATGTCCTCGGGGCGTTCACGCAGCGCGGGCAGGGACACGGAGCGGGCGGCCAGCGTGTCCAGGAGCCGCTGGAGACAGGGGCCGGGCGGCGCGCCAGGCGTGTAGGTCACCAGCAGCGGGGCGTGCGGGTGTGTGCCGAGCAGGGAGTTGAGCGCGGCCACACCGGGCTGTGTGAGCCGCTCCGCGTGCCGCAGCAGTACCGGCCGATCCCGCTCCAACTCGACCTGTATGCAACCGAGTTCTTCGTCCTCGGCTGCGTCGACGACCCGCGCGGCGCTTCCTCCCGGCAGCTGACGGGCCAGCACCGTCTTGCCCGTGCCCCGCTCGCCCGTCAACAGCAACGGCCCCGCGGAACCCGCCAGGGTGAGCGCACGCGCCACCGCGTGCCGCCAGGCGACCGACGAACCGGCCAGGGCCGTGGACCGGCGTCGCGCGGGGCGGCCGGGGTCGGCGAGCGGGTGCAGCAGAGCCACGAGCCCGATCACGGCACCCTCATGACGTACGGGGGTCACCCGCGCGGTGCAGCCCGCGCCCTCGGGCAGCCGGACGACGTCGACCGGCGTGTCGTGCCCGCGTACGGACACGGCCCGGCGCTCCAGCGCGGCCAGTGCCTGCGGCGAGAGCAGCCGCTCCGCGGCCGGACTGAGCAGCCGGTTGCGGCCGTCGAGGACCGCCACCGCGAGGTCCGGGCCCTGAGCCGCCCGGCGATAGGCGTCGAGCAGGGCCCGTTCGGCCGTCCGCGACCGGGTGAGCAGCACGGCTTCCACGGCGTTCGCGGCGGCCTCGGCGAGCGCGGCGCCCGGATGCGGCGGGCACCCGCCGCACAGCCCTGTCACGACGCTCACCGTGCCGACCAGATGCCCGCCGTCCGGCGCGAGCACCGGCACGCTCACCGCCGACAGGTCCTGCCAGCGGTCCAGGAAGTGCTCGGGACCGTGCACCTCGGCCCGGCGCCGGGTGCGCGCCGCGAGGGCCGCGCTGTTGTGGCCGACCTCCTGTTCCGAGAGGTCGGAGCAGGGTTCGAGCCCAGGGACGCTGCCTCCCGTCCACAGCACACGCAACCGGTGGTCGGTGAGGAGCAGGACCGCCCGGCCGGTCCCCAGGGCGGGTGCGAGCCGCTCCAGCACGGGGCGGGCGACGCCGAGCAGGGCCGACTCCAGCGGCGGGACGGGGCCGGCGGCCGGCTGCCGGAGGTCGTGCGGCACCCCGAAGAACCGGGCGCGCCGCCAAGCGGCGACGACCTCGTCCGGCACGCCGTCCGGCAGGGGACGCCCGGTCAGGAACCGCTCGCGGGCCTGGCGCAGCGGGGTGAGCGTGAGGTCGGCAGGGGTGTGTTGGGTGCTGGTCACGACGCCTTCCACCCTACCGGAGTCAGTTGAATCGACAACAACTACGGTCCGCCCCGTCGGCCCCACCCGTACAGGGAAGGCGAGTTGACCGGGCTGTCTCGAAATGAGACAGCCGTGCCCCGGCGCACCGCACCATGATCATGACTGCCTGAAGTCCGCTCTCCCCCTCAGGAGCACCCGTGCCCACCGTCGTCGAGACCGACGTCCTGATCGTAGGCAGTGGCCCCGCCGGCGCGTCGGCCGCGCTCGCGCTGAGCACCTACGGCGTGCCCAACCTCGTCGTGACCCGCTGCGCGAGCCTCGCCGACACGCCCCGCGCCCACATCACCAACCAGCGCACGATGGAGGTGCTGCGCGACCTCGGAGTCGAACAGGACGTCATCGCACGGGCCACCCCACAGCACCTGATGGGCGACACGACCTTCTGCACCAGCCTGGCCGGCGAGGAACTCGGCCGGGTGCGCTCCTGGGGCAACGACCCGCTCGTCCAGGCCGCGCACGACCTCGCGAGCCCGACCCGCATGTGCGACATGCCCCAGCACCTCATGGAGCCGGTGCTCGTCGACGCCGCCGTCGCCCGCGGCACCCGGCTGCGCTTCCAGACCGAGTACCTCTCCCACACCCAGGACACGGGCGGCGTCACCGCCACCCTCCACGACCGGCTGCGCGGGGACACGTACGAGATCCGCGCGAAATACCTGATCGGCGCGGACGGCGGCCGCTCGAAGGTCGCCGCGGACGCCGGCCTGCCGATGGGCGGCCGGATGGGCGTCGCGGGCAGCATCAACATCGTCTTCGACGCGGACCTGGCCCGGTACACCGCACACCGTCCGTCCACCCTCTACTGGGTGCTCGCTCCGGGCGCGACGGTCGGCGGCATCGGCGCCGGGCTGGTGCGCTGCGTCCGGCCGTGGAACGAGTGGCTGATCGTGTGGGGGTACGACGTCACCGCGGGCGCCCCCGATCTGACCACCGAGTACGCCGAGTCCGTCGTCCGCAGGCTGATCGGCGACGACGACATCCCCGTGACGATCAGGTCGTCCTCCGCGTGGACGGTCAACGAGATGTACGCGCAGACGTACGCGAACGGCCGCGTCTTCTGCGCCGGTGACGCCACGCACCGCCATCCGCCGTCCAACGGCCTCGGCTCCAACACCTCCATCCAGGACTCGTACAACCTGGCCTGGAAGCTGAAGATGGTCCTCGACGGGACCGCCGACGCCCGGCTCCTCGACACGTACACCGCCGAACGCGCCCCGATCGGCCGGCAGATCGTCACCCGCGCCAACAAGTCCATCGGCGAGACCGCCCCCATCTTCGAGGCGCTCGACGGACTCTCCCCGCAGACCCCCGAACAACTGCGGGCCAACATCGCCGCCCGCAAGGACGCCACCGAGGCCGCCGAGAAGCAGCGCGCCCGGCTGCGCGAGGCGATCGCCCTCAAGGTCTACGAGTTCAACGCGCACGGCGTCGACCTCAACCAGCGGTACGACTCCGACGCCATCGTGCCCGACGGCACCCCCGACCCCGGCTTCGCCCGCGACCCGGAGCTCCACCACCAGCCCTCCTCCCGCCCCGGCGCGAAGCTGCCGCACGCCTGGATCACCTCCGGCACCCGCAGGCTCTCCACGCTCGACGCCGTCGGCCGGGGCCGTTTCACCCTGCTGACCGGCATCGGCGGCGACGGCTGGGTGCGGGCCGCGCAGGCGCAGGAGATCGACATCGCCACCGTGGTCATCGGCCCCGGCCAGGAGTACGAGGACCCGTACGGCGACTGGGCGCGGCTGAGCGAGGTGTCCGACGCGGGTGCCCTGCTGGTACGTCCCGACGGTTTCGTAGCTTTCCGGCACCCGTCGGCGGCACCCGACGCCGAGCCGCTGCTGACGAACGCGCTGCGGCGCATCCTTGGGCACGGCTGAACACACGCGACGGCGGGAAGGCAGGTCACCGTGGGCAGCGGAACGCGCAATGCCGCAGACGACAAGGAGCTCGTATGACCAGCGGCGCGGAAAAGACCGTCATCGAAGAGGCCGTCACCGAGGAGGCCGTCACCGAGGAGGCCCTCGCCAGTCTGCGCGCGACTGCCGATCCCCGGCTGCGGGAGTTGCTCGGCGGGCTCATCCGCCATCTGCACGACTTCGTGCGCGAGACCCGGCTCACGCAGGAGGAGTGGGAGAAGGCCGTCGGATTCCTGACGGCGACCGGGCAGACCTGCACGGACACACGGCAGGAGTTCATCCTGCTGTCGGACGTGCTCGGCCTGTCCATGCTCGTCGAGACCGTCAACGACGGCCGCGGCCCCGGCGCCACCGAGTCGACCGTGCTCGGCCCCTTCCACCTGACCGAGTCGCCCGCCCGTCGGCTCGGCGACGACATCGACCTGGTGGGCGGCGGCGAGCCGTGCGTCGTCAGCGGCCGGGTGCGCTCGCAGGACGGCTCCCCGCTGCCCGGCGCCGTCCTGGACGTCTGGCAGGCCGACGCCGAGGGCTACTACGACGTGCAGCAGCCGGACGTCCAGCCCGCGGGCAACGGCCGCGGACTGTTCACGGCCGACGCCGAGGGCCGGTTCTGGTTCCGCACCTGTGTCCCGGCCCCCTACCCGATCCCCACGGACGGCCCGGTCGGCACCCTGTTGCACGCCACCGGCCGGCACCCCTACCGCCCCGCGCACATCCACTTCATCGCCACGGCCGACGGCCACTCCCCCGTCACCACGCACATCTTCGTGGCCGGCAGCGACTACCTGGACTCCGACGCCGTGTTCGCGGTGAAGAAGAGCCTGGTGCAGGAGTTCGCGCGGATCGACGACCCGGCTCTGGCCCGGGAGTTCGGTGTCCCGAACCCCTTCCGGCAGGCGCGCTTCGACCTCGTCCTGGAGCGGGCGTCATGACGTTCTCCGCCGACTTCGTGTACGAGACCCGGCCCGTGCGGGTCGTCTTCCGGCCCGGCGCATCCGTGACCGCGGTCCCGGACGAGGCCCAGCGCCTCGGTCTGCGGCGGCTGTTGGTGGTCTGCGGAAGCCGGGGCGAGACCGTCGCCAGGGCGGTGGCGGACGCGCTCGGCGACACCTGCGCGGGGCTGCACGCCGAGGCACGGATGCATGTTCCCGTCGACGTCGCCGACCGGGCCGTCGCGGTGGCGCGGGCGGCCGGGGCCGACGGGTGCGTCGCGGTCGGCGGCGGTTCGGCCATCGGCCTCGGCAAGGCGATCGCGCTGCGCACGGGCCTGCCGCTGATCGCCGTGCCGTCCACGTACGCGGGCTCGGAGATGACCCCGGTCTGGGGCCTGACGGAACACGGCGTCAAGCGCACCGGCCGCGACCCAGTGGTCCAGCCCCGCAGCGTCGTCTACGACCCCGAGCTCACCCTCTCACTGCCGGTGCCGCTCAGCGTGACCAGCGGTGTCAACGCCCTGGCCCACGCCGTCGAGGCGCTGTACGCCCCGGACACCTCGCCACTGGTCTCGCTCAT
Source organism: Streptomyces sp. HUAS MG56 (assembly GCF_058673395.1). NCBI lineage: Bacteria > Bacillati > Actinomycetota > Actinomycetes > Kitasatosporales > Streptomycetaceae > Streptomyces > Streptomyces sp. HUAS MG56. Next base: position 1,442,259 of record NZ_CM178722.1, read on the forward strand.
GGCGCAGGAGGGTGTCCGCGCGATGGCCAAGGCGCTGCCGCAGCTGGCCGCCGAACCCACCGGGCTCGACGCGCGCGGCCGGGCCCTGTACGCGGCGTGGCTCTGCGGAGCGTGCCTCGGCGCCACCACCATGGGCCTGCACCACAAGCTGTGCCATGTGCTGGGCGGCACGTTCGGACTCCCGCACGCACAGACACACACGGTGGTGCTCCCGTACGCCCTCGCCCACAACGCGCCCGCGGTGCCGCAGGCGATGGCCGCCCTCGACCGGGCGCTGGACACCCATGACTCGCCGCGTGCCCTGCGCGACCTGTCGGTGGGACTGGGGGCGCCGCGTTCCCTCGCCGAACTCGGCTTGAAGGAAGGCGACTTGGCGGTGGCGGCCGAGCAGGTGGCGGGCCTGCCGTACGCCAATCCACGCACGGTCACGGCGGAAGGCGTCCTCGGGGTGCTGCGCGCGGCGTTCGAGGGACGGGACGTGACTGTCTCGTATTGAGACACCCGTGCCGACGCAGTGTGTCTCACGATCGAACGGGGGGTGTGACCGTATGCGGGCGCGGCTGCGCCATGCGTCGAGAAAGGTGAACATCATGGCCTTCGCACTGCTCCGGCGTCGGCGACCCAAGGGCGCCCCGGCCGAGGCGGCGGGCCTTTCGCTCTCCCTCCCCAGCGGCGCGGGCGGTGTGGGCCGCGAGGTCGTCGACCCCATGGGTTCGCCCATGGCGGCCGCGGACGTCACGGTCACCGCGCTGGACACACACCGCGTCGTGGCCCGCGGCACCACCGACCCGTACGGCTTCTTCCTCGCGGCGCTGCCGCCGGGCCAGTACAGCCTGCTGATCGCCGCGGAAGGGCTGCGGCCGCACCGCGAGACGGTGGCGATCGCGGCGGGTGCGGCCGCGCCCACCGAGCGCGTGTGGCTCCAGCCCGCACAGGCCCTGGAGCTGCCGTCGCCCGGCACCTGGCTCTTCGACCCACCGCACACGGCCATCCGCTTCATCGCCAAGCACGTCGGCATGGCACACGTCCACGGCCGCTTCGAGCGCTTCGACGGCGGCATCCAGATCGATCAGGACATGACCCGCTCCCGAGTGCACGTCCGCATCGACGCGTCCAGCATCACCACGGGCAACAACACCCGCGACAACCACCTGCGCTCGGCCGACTTCCTCGACGTCGCGCGTTTCCCGCACATCGACTTCGCCAGCACGCGCTTCGCCTACCGGGGCGGCAGCAGGTGGACCCTGCACGGCTCCCTGACCATGCACGGCGTGAGCCGCTCGGTGTCGCTGGACTCGACCTACCTCGGCACGGTGAACGGCGGTTACGGCGAGGAACTGCGCTGCGCCGCGCTGGCCAAGGCGGAGCTGCACCGCGAGGACTACACCCTGAACTGGCGCACCATGCTGGCCCGCGGGATCGCGGTGGTGGGCCCGACGGTCCAGCTGGAACTGGACGTACAGGCGATGTACCGGACGCACGACACACCCACCCCTCCCGAGTAACCCGCAGGCGGAACAGCCCCGCGCTGCGCAGGGATCAGTCCTGGTCCGGTTCCGAACCGTCGCCGTTCCACGAGTAGAGGTGCTCCGGTCGGCCGGCGGCGCCGTACCGCAGTTCGATGCGGATCGTGCCGGCCGCGGCGAGATCGGCCAGGTAGCGCTGGGCGGTCGGGCGGGAGATGCCCAGGCGTTCGGCGAGCGCGCTGGCGGTGATCGGGCCGTCGAGAGAGGCCACGGTGTCCGCGACGAGCTTTCCGGTGGGGGTGGCCCGCGGCGGCCGGGCACGGACGGTGCGGTCCGTGCCGTGCAGGGCGCGCAGCGCGCGGTCCACCTGGTCCTGGGCGAGGGAGCGGTCGGTGGCGAGTTGGGCGTGGAAGCGGGCGTACGCGGCCAGACGGTTCCTCAGCTCGCGCTCGTCGAAGGGTTTGATCAGGTAGCCCATGGCCCCGCACCCCAGCGCCGCCCGTACCTGCGCGGCGTCGGCGGCCGCCGTCACCATCATCACGTCGCCCGACAGCGCGGGCAGCACCTCGGTGCCCAGCCGGTCGGGCAGATACAGGTCGAGCAGAATGAGGTCGGGCCGCAGTGCGCGGCTCAACTCCACCGCCTTCGCCGCGGAATGGGCCGTACCGGCGACCGTGAAGCCGTCGACCGCGTTCACGTAGCGGGCGTGCAGTTCGGCGACGCGATAGTCGTCGTCCACGACCAGGACCCGGATCACTGCTCGCCTCCTTGTGTTCGCGCGTGTTCGGCCTCCGTGCCCGCCGCGGCCCGCCGCTCCAGCACGGCGGGGAAGCGGGCCAGGAAGACCGCGCCGTGTGCGTCCCCGCCGGGCTGTCCCAGGCGCAGTTCGCCGCCGTGCTTGGTCGCGAGCTGGCGGGCCAGGGTGAGCCCGATGCCGTGCCCCGCCCGCTCCTGCGGGTCCCGGGTCGTGAACCCCCGGCTGAACAGCCGGTCGACGTCCTCGGGCCGGATCCCGTCGCCGCTGTCGGCCACGGCCACGTGCAGGGTATCGCCCTCGGCCAGCACGCTCAGCTCCGCCCAGGCCGGACGCCGCTGTCCGCTCTCGGCCGCACGTACGGCGTTGTCCAGCAGATTGCCGACCACACTGACCACGTCGAGCGGCTCGGTGAGCCGTCCGGGCAGATAGGAGTCCGCGTCCAGGCGCAGTTCCACACCGTGTTCGGAGGCGGTCGCCGTCTTGGCCGCCAGCAGTCCGCGCAGGTAGGGGTCGGCCAGCCGGGCGCCGTCGCGGCCCTCGGTGGCGAGCGGCGCGGCGGCCAGTTCGCGCAGGTAGTCCTGTGCCTCCTCGACGCCGCCGGTGGCGAGCATGCCGGAGAGGGTGTGCAGCCGGTTCGTGTACTCGTGGGCCTGGGCGCGCAGGGCGTCGGAGAGCGCGCGCAGCGCGGACCGCTCACGCTCCAGCTCGTCCACCTCGGTCCGGTCCCGCAGCGTGACCACATGGCCGAGGTCCTGCTCGCCGCGCCGGACCGCCTGCGCGCTCAGCACGAGCAGCCGTCGGCCCACCACGGCCACGCTCTGCCGCAGCTCCTGCCGCTCCGCCAGCGCCCGGCGCACCGGCACGGGAAGGACGGCGTCGCCGAGCGGGGTGCCCGGCCGTACCGATCCGTCGAGCAGCCGGGCCGCCTCCTCGTTGCACACCGTGATCCGGTTCGCGGGATCCACGGCGAGGACGCCGTCGCCCACACCGTGCAGCACGGCCTGCTGTTCGCGCAGCAGCTCGGCGAGTTCGGCCGGTTCCAGGCCGAGGGTCTGCCGCTTGAGGCGGCGGGTCAGCAGGGCCGCCGCGCCGATGCCGACGAGCAGGGCTCCGGCCGAGAACGCGGCCTGCTCACGGATCAGCGGTACGGCGGCCTCCAGTGCCGTCGTGACCCGGACGCCGGTGCTGACCTCACCGACCACGGCTCCGTCGGCGGAGCGCAGCGGGACCTTGGCGCGGGCGGAGGTGCCGAGGGTGCCGCGCTGGACGGACACCGACTCGCGGCCGTTCAACGCGGTGGGCGGCGTGCTGACCACCTTGCCGACCTCGGACGGGTCCGGGTGCGACCAGCGGATGCCGCGCCGGTCGGTCACGACGACGAACAGCATGCCGGTGCGTCGTCGTACCGCCTCCGCGAGGTGTTCCACCTCGCCGCCGGGATCCGAGCGGGCGCCGATCCGCTGGGCCACGACCGGGTTCTCGGCGACGCTGCGGGCGACCGCGAGGGCGCGCTGCTCGTACTGCTGCTCGGCGGAGTCCCGCAGGAGGGCCACCGTCAGGGCGAAGCCGGCACCGAGGACGACGACGAGCGCCAGGACCTGGGCGAGCAGCGCCTGCGTGGCAATACGGGGACCGCGGAACATGACGCCAGGGTATCCGGGAGAACACCCCGCGGACCCGCGTGCACAATACGAGCAGAAAGCACGGAAAGATTTACGTCGCCCTCAATTAACGCAACGGTTACGCCTCTGGTGACGTGGCGCCGCCTGCGCATACGGTGCCCGGAAATTCGATTACGGGAGTTCCCGGGAATTAGGGAAAGCTGAATGCGCATGATGGCAGCGTTGGCATCACAATCCGCGAAAACGGCCCCGGCGGCCGTGGCCTGGACCGGCCACGACACCTGGCTGCTCGCACTGGTCGGCATCTCCATCGCGGTGGTCGTCCTCCTCATCAGCTGGGCGAAGCTGCACGCCTTTCTGGCTCTGATGGTGGGTGCGCTCACCGTCTCGGTACTGTCCGGGGCAGGCGTCGAAAGGGCGGCGGATTCCTTCACCACCGGCCTCGGCAACATCATGGGCAAGGTCGGCATCCTCATCGTCCTGGGAGCCGTGCTCGGCCGGCTGATGGCCGATTCCGGCGGCATCGACCAGATCGTGGCGACGCTCACCCGGGTCGCCGGGCCGAAACGACTGCCCTGGGCCGTCACGGCGATCGCCTGCATCGTCGGCCTGCCGATGTTCTTCGAGGTCGGCTTCGTCATGCTGGTGCCGCTGGTCCTCCAGATCGCCCGGCGCGCGGACTATCCGGTGCTGCGGGTCGGCATCCCCGCCATGGCCGGTCTGGCCACCGTGCACGCGCTGGTGCCTCCGCATCCCGGGGTGCTCGTGGCGGTCAACGCGGTGCACGCCGACATCGGCCTCACCCTCGTCTACGGCCTGATCGTCGCGATCCCCTGCGCGATCGTGGTCGGGCCGCTGTTCACCGCGTACGTCTGGCCGCGGGTCAGTGCCCGTGTCCCCGACTCCGCGCTGGCGGCGTTCACCACCGCCGCGCCGCCGAGCGCCGCCGTCACCGCCGCGCTCGATCACGCCCGCTCGCACGTGCGGGCCGGTGCCCGCGGCTCCGCGTCGGCATCGGCATCGGCGGCCTCGACGGGCGTCGCCGTGACGGACCGCCCCGAGGCACCGACGGACGCCGCCCGCGAGGAGGGCGAGCCGCGGAGCCGGCGGCACATGCCGCGGTTCTCCGTGACGGTCGGCACCATCCTGCTGCCGATCGCGCTGATGATGCTCAAGGCGAGTTGCGACACCTTCCACTGGGCGCACGGCGCTGTCCTGACCGCCGTCGAGTTCCTCGGCACGCCGATGATCTCCCTGCTCGCGGCGATCCTGGTGGCGCTGTTCACCTTCGGCTGGGCCGTCGGCTCCTCGCGCCGCGAGGTCCAGGAGACGCTGTCCCGTTCCTTCCCGCCCGTCGCCGGTGTCCTGGTGATCGTCGGGGCGGGCGGCGGCTACTCCGCGGCGCTCCAGGACTCCGGCATCAACGCCGCGATCGGCCAGGCCGCCCAGCATCTGCACCTCCCCCTGCTCCTGCTGGCCTGGCTGGTGGCCGCCCTCATGCGCACGGCGACCGGTTCCGGCACGGTGGCCACCGTGGCGGCGGCCGGCATCGTCGGCCCGCTGGCGCAGGGCCTCGACTCCCCGCACGCGGCCCTGGTCGCCCTGGCTCTCGGCTCCGGAGCCGCGTTCCTCGGGCACGTCAACGACGCCTCGTTCTGGATGTTCAAGGAGTACTTCGGCCTGTCCGTGGGCGGCACGCTCCGCACCTGGACCGTCTCCCACACGCTGCTGTCGCTGACCTCACTGGGCATCATCCTGCTGCTCGACACCGTCGTCTGACGCCGGCACCGTCCTCCGACGGTCGACGCGTGCCCCGGCCGCAACGCTCCCGCGGCCGGGGCTCGGCGCTGTGCGTCGGCGTTACGCTCGGCCCCATGGCATCAGCCCGGCGGCACCACCTGACGGAACGTGAGCAGCAAGCGGTCGAGGCCTTCCTGCGCGACCGGCGAGCCGCGCTGGTCCCGCATCCCGGAGGAACGCTGCTGGAGCACCTGTCGCGTGTGCGCCGGATGCTGGCCGACTGGGGAGCGGACGGCGTCGTCCAGACCGCGGGGCTGTGCCATGCGACGTACGGAACGGACGGTTTCGGCCCGAAGCTGCTGCCCGTCACGGACCGGGCCACACTTCTCGGGCTGATCGGTCAACAGGCCGAAGAACTGGTCTACTTCTACGCGAGCTGCGACCGCGCCGCCACGTACCCCCGCCTCGACGGCACCGACGCGGTCGTCTTCCGGGACCGCTTCACAGGCCGTGAGCACCAGCCTCCGGCCGAAACCCTCCGGGCGTTTCTCACCATCACGGCCGCCAACGAACTCGACGTACTGGCGCACAACGCGGACCTGGCCAGGCAGCACGGCTCCGGACTGTACGGCCTGCTCACCCGGGTGGGTCCCCTGCTGCCGCCCGCCGCACGCGACGCGGTCGCCCGCCAACTGGGCTGACGTCCTTCGACTCCTGCGGCGCTGCAGCCGTCCGCGCCGGGCCGCCGGTCAGTCGGTGAACCCGTCCCGCAGGTGGTCGAAGACGGGACGGTACGTGTCCCACCGGGCGTCCGGGGCCGACACGTAGATGTCGTACTCCCGGCCGCCGACCGTGCCGTATCCCAGGTCGATGGCGCGGAAGACGCGGGCACGGCCGCGGAAGGTGAACTCCCACACCGCGGCCGGCTTGCCCTTGAAGGTGGTCTTCTGCATGCGCAGCCTGCGGTACGTGTCGTAGTTGACCTTGGTGTTCGCCTCGATGTCCGCGAAGTGCTCGACGGGGTGCGAGCCGGCCGGGTCCACCATGCCGATCGTGATGCCGGCCAGGCCGCTCGGGTCGGCGTAGGTGACCTCGTCGCTCGGCCCCTTCTTCGGCTTCCAGCCGTCCGGCACGGGGAAGGAGACGCCGAGCCGCTGGTCGCGGACCAGGTGGTAGCCGGCGGGGACGGGCGAGGGCGTGGCCGACGGGGTGCCGGCCGCGGTGCCGCCGGTGCGGTGGGCGTGCGCCTGGTCCGCGCCCTCGTGCGAGAGGACGTAGAAGGCCGCCGCGGCGGCGGACGCGACCACCAGGGCGGTGACCGCCGGCACCAGTGCGCGCCGCGGGCGCCTGCGGCCCCGGCGGCGTTCGTGCGGGTCCCCCGCGTCCTGCCGGTCCCCGTCCGACGGCTCGGGCGGCGCATGGCGCGCCGGGGAGGTCCGTACCGCGGACCGGGTGTCGTCGGGCCGGAGGCCCGCCGGGCCGGCCGACGGCGCGGTGCCGGTGGGCGAGGCGCCGGACCCGACGGCTCGCAGGGCCTGTTCCGTCTGCTCCGCGGTGGGGCGGTCCGCGGGGTCCTTGGCCAGCAGGGTCTCGACGAGCGTCGTCAGCGGCCCGGCCTGCCGCATCGGCTCCAGCGGGTCGGTGGCGATGGCGTACGCGGTCTCCATGGCGGTGTCGCGACGGTACGGCGGGCGCCCCTCGACCGCCTGGTACAGCGTGGCGCCCAACGACCACAGATCGGAGGCGGGGCCGGGATCCTGGCCGCGGATCCGCTCCGGGGCCATGAAGTCGATGGAGCCGATCATCTCCCCGGTCTGCGTGAGCGTCGAGGCCCCGTCGGTCCGGGCGATGCCGAAGTCGGTCAGGACGACGCGGCCCCCGGCGCCCAGCAGGACGTTCGCGGGTTTGATGTCGCGGTGCAGGACACCCGCGGTGTGCGCGGCCCGTACGGCGGCGATCATGCCGAGGCCGATCCGGGCGGCCTCGTCGGGGGGCAGGGTCCGGCCGTCCTTGAGGGCGTCGCCGAGCGTGGGCGCGGGGACGTACTCCATGACGATGCAGGGCCGCCCGTCGTCCTCGGCGACGTCATGGACGACGATCACGTTGGGATGCACGATCCGGGCGGCGCTGCGCGCCTCCCGGCGGGTCCGCTCGTACAGCGTGGCGACCTCGGCGTCGGAGAGGTGGGGCTGTGTGTGGAGCTGCTTGAGTGCGACCTGCCGGGCGAGCACCTCGTCCTCGGCCCGCCAGACCGTGCCCATGCCACCGCGGCCGATGCGCTCGACCAGCCGGTAACGTCCGGCGACGAGTCTCCCTTCGTCCGACACAGCCCTGTCCTCCGCCTGGTCCGTCCCCCCTTATGTCACTGATCGTGCACATTAACCGACCTCGTCGGGAGGGTGGTAGGCGGTCCGCCATCTGGAGCGGTACGCGGTGACAGAGAGGCGGCCTACCCCGTGATGGTTCCGTACCCGTCGTTGTCCAGGCCGGTCCGGGTCTGGGACGACCACAGCCGTCCGGGGGTGCCGTGCGAGGTCACGTCGCCGATCACCAGGGGGCCGAGCGGGCGGTGGCGCCCCCGCCGACGCCGAGCGCCGTGCCGCCGAGCCTGCCGTCGGCGTCGCCGTCCAGGACGTTGCCGCTGTTCCAGACCTGCTGGTGGGCCATCTGGTAGTAGGCGTTCGAGGGCGTCCCGGTGACCGGTCCCGCGATGAAGGCGTTGTCGGCCACGTCGTGCTGGACGGTGCCGCCGGAGTTCCAGGCCGTGCACCCGCCCTGGTAGTCGCAGACGACGTTGCCCACGAACTGTGTGTCGGCCTTGGCCAGCGGGTTGCGGTTGTGCGCGTCGGCGAAGACGTCGTGGTACCAGGTGAACGGTCCGCCCTCGGTGTGCGCGGCGAACCGCTGTCCGATCGGGTCGGCGATGATCGGGTTCTGCACGGTGATGTTCTTGGCGCCGACGGCGTCGACGTCGTCCCACTTGGCGAACTCGACCGACACATGGTCGAAGATGATGTCGCTCGCCTTGGCGAGGGCGAGGCTCGCCTTGCCGTTCGCCGGGTCGAGCGTGCCCTCCCTGAAGCGGACGTAACGCACGATGTCGTTCGAGGAGTTGGAGAAGGACACCTCCCTGCCGCGCGGGCCTATGCCCTGGCCGGGCGCGGTGTCGCCCTCGACGGTGATGTCGTCGGCCACGGAGACCGCGGAGTTCGGGGTGATGTGTCCGCCCGCGTCGAAGACGACGATGCGGTGCGGTGCGCTCACCGCGTCCCGGAACGAACCGCTGTCGGAGTCGTTCAGGTTGGTCACGTGGCAGGTGGTCCCGCCCGTTCCCCCGGTGGCGGACGCGCCGTGGCCCACCGCGCCGTCGAACGCCACCGCCGCGCGGGCGGCCGGAGTCCGACCGGCGCAGGATCCGGGAGCGAGCACGGTGACGGCCGCCGCGACCGGGGCGGCGCCCGCGGCGACGACGGTACGGCGTGCGGTGCGGCGTCTGCGTGAAGTCACGTCCGCCTCCGACTCGTTGATGCCGTGAAGTCGCCGGCCGCGGCGGATTGGTTGCCGCCGACTCCCCCGTCAGGAGGGGGGTGACCTCCGGGACGTGCGGGTGGCGGCCGAGCTGCCGGGCCCGCCCGTCCTCGATGAGCGCGGCGATCAGCTGGTGGTCGACGGGCTGGCGGGCGAAGCGGTTTGGTGCGGCCGGGGTGTCCTGCCGCAGGCTGGTCGGCTCGGTCTCCGGCAGCAGACCGCCGCTCCAGCCGAAGCCTGCCGGGAGGCTGTCGGCGCCGCCGCTCGGTTCGGGGGGGTCGATCAGGCCAACCCGGGGCAGTGCCGCGCACCCCGTACCACTCTCACCATGGACATGCCATATTGAGGATGACCATCCCCCACGAAAGGTCACCTCCATGGCATACAAACGCCTGGCGGGCCTGACCGCCGGTGCCGTCGTCGTCGCCGCGGCCCTGCTGCCGCAGGTGGCGCAGGCCGGCACCGGCGCGCACGCCACAGCGGGCCGCGCCACCAGCACCGGCCGTGCCCACGGCGGGCACCGTACGGTCGTCATCTACCGTGTGCCCACGCGCCATCCGCTCGCCGACGCCGAGCGGCTCGCCGACTCCGGATACGACCTTCTGGAGAAGCGGCAGGGCAGCACCCTGTTCGTCTCCGGCGACGCCTCCACCGCGGCCGGACTGCGGCGGCTCGGCTTCACCCCCGCGATCGCCACGACGCTGACCGAGGCGATCCCCTCCCGCACCGCGATGACGCGTGCCGCCGCGGGCGACACCTTCGACGGCGGCTACCACACGGTCACCGCGCAGTACTCCCACCTGGACAGCACCGCGTCCCAACACCCCGATCTCGCCAAGGTGGTGACGTACGGTCAGTCATGGCTCAAACAGCACGGACGCGGCGGCCGCGATCTCAAGGCGATATGCATCACCAAACTCCAGGCGGGCGACTGCGCGCTCAGCCCGAACTCGGCCAAGCCGCGCTTCTTCCTGATGAGCCAGATCCACGCCCGCGAACTGACGACCGGTGAGATGTCGTGGCGCTGGATCGACGCACTGACCAGCGGCTACGGCAAGGACTCGGCGATCACCAAGTTGATGGACACCACCGAGATGTGGGTGGTGCCCGACGCCAACCCCGACGGCGTCGACATGGTCGCGGCGGGCGGCGACAACCCCGTCCTCCAGCGCAAGAACGCCGACGACGCGCACGGCTCCCGGTGCGGAGTGAGCGCCTACAGCCAGATCGGCGTCGACCTCAACCGCAACGCCGACACTCACTGGAACACCTCCGGCACCTCCAGCGCCCCCTGCGACCAGACCTACGACGGCCCCTCGGCCGACTCCGAGGTGGAGAACGGCGCTCTGGAGAACCTCTTCCGCGAACTGTTCCCCGCCGTCCGCACCGGCACGGGCGACACCGCCCCGGCGCCGTCGGACGCCAAGGGCATGATGATCACCCTGCACAGCGACGCGAGCATGGTGCTGTTCCCCTGGGAGTACGACTCCACCGTGCACACCGGCAACGACACCGCCCTGCGCGCGCTGGCCGCGCACATGGCCTCGCTGACCGGCTACCAGTACGGACAGGCGGGCGAGATCCTCTACAACGCCTCGGGCGGGACCGACGACTGGACGTACGACAAGCTCGGCCTCGCCAGCTTCACCATCGAGATCGGCGACAGCGACGGTGTCGGCTGCGACGGCTTCACACCGCCCTTCTCCTGCCAGGACAGCTACTTCTGGCCGAAGATGGAACCGGCGCTCCTGTACGCCGCCCAGCACGCCGCGTCGCCGTACACCACCACGTCCGCCGCACACCGCTGAAGAACCCGCCTCACGAGGACGGCAGGGTCCAGCGCTGGCCGGTACTCCCCGTGCATGCGGCGAGGGTCAACCGGGTCTTGTTCGTGGCTCCGTTGCTCGCATCGGTGAGACAGAGCCCCGAGACCGGGTTGACGAGTTCGCCCGTGCTGTCGGACTGCCATCGCTGGGCCTCGGTGCCGTTGCAGGTGTGGAGTTGGATCTTCGCGCCGGAGGTCGTCGCGCCGTCGGTGACGTCCATGCAGTCGTTCAGCACCTGGAGGGTGCCGTCGGGGACGACCTTCCAGGTCTGGGCGTCGCTGCCGTTGCAGGTGTAGATCTGGACGGCCGTGCCGTTCGACGTCCCGGCCCCGGCGTCGTCGACGCACTTGCCGGTGGCCGTCTCGGTGACCGGGCCGGCGGGCTGGGCCACGCCGGTGCCCGGGGTGCCGTCGTAGGAGGGCGGTGCGGCCGAGGGGTCCGACGCCCACCCGGTGTCGGCGGTCGAGGAGAGGGTGAAGTCCAGCTCGGCGGACGAGCCGAGCGAGGAGGCCGGCACGTAGGCCTTGTTCCACGCACTGCCGTTGAGCGTCAGGGCCTGGACGTACGGCGAACTGTCCGACGCCGCCGGGGCGTTGACGGTCAGCGTGTGCCCGCCCGCCGTGACCACGGCCGAGGTGAACAGAGGGCTGCCGAGGGCCAGGTCGGCGGTGCCCGGAGTCTCCGGGTAGAGACCGAGCGCTGACCAGACGTACCAGGCGCTCATCTCGCCGAGGTCGTCGTTGCCGGGCTCACCGCCGGCGGCGTCGGTCCACAGCTGGTCCTGGACGGCGCGCACGGTGGACTGCGTCTTGTACGGCTCGCCGACCCAGTCGTACTCCCACGGCAGCCCGATGCTGGGCTCGTTGCCCATGTTGGACTGGATGCCGATCACACTGCCCAGGCCCTGGTAGCCGCTGAGCACGCTGTCCAGGTACGACGCCAGGGACGAGGTGCCGCCCTCCAGGGACGCCAGCTTGGCGATGTTGAAGGGGATCATCGGGGTGTAGGTGAAGGCGTCGCCCTCGGCGAAGTCGTTGCTCGACGTACCGGTGATCAGCTTGGCGTTGAACCCGTCCATCCAGCGGCCGTTGGAGTGCCGTGGCTGGATGTAGCCGGACGACGTGTTGAAGATGTTCTGCCAGTCCTGTGCCCGGTCCTGGAACTTCTTCCGGTTCGCGCTGTCGCCGAGTGCGCCCGCGAACGCCGACAGGGCGAAGTCGTCCGTGTCGTACTCCAGTTGGGTGGAGGTGGTGGCGTACTCGTGGCAGCAGCCGTACAGCGAGTTGGTGGGCAGATAGCCGAACGAGTCCAGGTAGGTCACACCGGGGGTGACGTCGGTGTCGGCGGTCTGTTCCTTGATCATGGCGGACAGGGCCGTGGCGGTGTCGAAGTCGCGTGCGCCGAAGGCGTAGTAGTCGGCCAGCACGGGCACGGCCGGATCGCCGACCATGATGTGGGTCTCACCGGTGTTCATGCCCCACTTGGTGAGCGTGCCGCCCTGCTGGTAGTCGTTGACGATCGACTGCGCCATGTCGGAGGCGGCCTTGGGGTCGAGCAGCGCGGTGAGTTGGGCACCCGAACGGTAGGTGTCCCAGTTGGAGAAGTCGGTGTACTGGGCGGCGTGGCCGCTGGTCACGGTGTGCACGGCGCCGTCGTAGCCACGGTAGGAGCCGTCGGCGTCGCTGACCACGCTGGGGAAGAGGGAGGCGTGGTAGAGGGCGGTGTAGAAGACGTGCTGCTGGTCGCCGGTGCCGCCGCTCACCGTGATCTTCGACAGTTCGTCGCGCCACGCCGTCGTCGCGGCGGACTTCACGTCGGCGAAGCTCTTGCCGGTGACCTCCGCGTCCCGGTTGGCGGCCGCCTCGGCCGTCGACGTGTAGGAGATGCCGACCCGGGCCTCGACCGTCCGGCTGCTCGTGGTGTCGAAGGTGAGGTACTCGCCGCCGCTGTAGCCGGCGGCGGCGAAGGGGTGGTCGAAGGTGAGGGCGAAGTAGACCGTGAAGGGATTGGCGGCCTCGCAGAAGCCGGTGCTGGTCACCGAGCCGGTCACCGTGCCGTCGCCGGTCACGTTCAGCGTCGAGGAGGCGTACGGGGTCTGCGTGCCGTTCAGTTTGAGGAGCAGGCCGGCCTGGGTGGAGGCGGGGAAGGTGAACCGGCCGATCCCCGCGTGCGTGGTCGTGGTGAGAGCCACGCCGGTGCCGTTGCCGAGGGAGACGGAGTAGGAGCCGGGTGACGCCGTCTCGTTCGCGTGGGAGAACGACTCCGTCGTGGAGCCGGGGTCGGAGCCGATCGAGCCGGCCACGGGGAGGATGGGCAGATCCCCGGCCGCGTCGCAGCCGACGCCGGAGACATGGGTGAGGCTGAAGCCGGAGACGGCGGAGTCGGCGTAGTTGTAACCGCCGCCCTTGGGCCGCGAGGTGGTGTCCGGGGACCACTGGATCATGCCGTGCGGGACGTCGGCGCCGGGAAAGGTGTTCCCGGCGCTGAAGTCGCTGTTGGAGCCGGTGCCGATGTAGGGATTGACCAGCGGCACGGGGTCGGAGACGGCCGTCGCGGCCCCTGCCGACGGGGCGAGCTGGCCGGGCAGGGCGAAGGCGAGTGCCGTCGCACCGGCCGCCAGGACCCGCAGCAGCGTGCGGGAGTTCGGGGCGTCAGCCACGGGTGAGCACCTCGCCGAGCACGCCGTTCGCCGGGGCGGTGATCCAGTCGGTGGAGATGTACGAGGCACCGTCGGCGGCGAGTTCGGCCACCCGGGCCTGGGCGTCGGCCAGGGAGGGGTCGGACGAGCTGAGGGCGGGCGACACGTCGTAGGCGTCGGTGACGACCGTCAGATAGTGGTTGGCGTCGTACCACTGGGTGTCGCCGTCGCCGACCCAGGCGGCCGCGTCCGCGTCGAAGACCACGAACCAGGGGCGCAGGGTGCTGTCGCTGTAGCGGGTGCGCGGGTCCACCGCCTGTGCGCCGAGCACGCTGGGGAAGACGGCGGCCCGGTCGATGGTCCCGGCGGCGGCCAGGTCCTTGAGGTGCTGGGCGTAGACGACGTCCACCCAGGTGGAGGCGGGGTCGACGGCCTGCTCGAAGGTGCCCGGGATGATCTCGACGACCGCCTTGCCGCTCAGGGCGGCGTTCGCGGCCCAGTTGTTCGCGCGGGCGGCCGTGTCGAGGTCGGGGTAGCGGCTGCCGTCGCTCTTGGTCAGCAGGTCGGCGGGGGTGTAGAGGGTACTGCCGAGGTGTGCCTTGACGTAGGCGTCGAACGAGGTCGGGTTCATTCCGAGGGTGTTGTCGAACCCGTTCTTCATCTCGATCTTGACCATGAGCGGGTGGCCTGCGGGGTGGGCCTGCAGCCAGATCCGGATGTCGTCGAGGCAGCTGTCCAGGTTCTGGTTGCGGTCGCCCGTGTGGAGGTCGGCCGCCGTATTCGCCTTGACACAGTTGTTGTCGCTGCCCAGCGGGTTGCTGTGGCTCACGTTCCACTTGCCGGTGAACACGTTGGCCCAGGTGTCCAGTTCCACCAGGGAGGTGCCGGTGTCCAGGGCGTCGGCGAGGTAGGTGTACGCCGACTTGTCGTTGTACGTGTTGTGGATGCCGGTGCCGGACACCTCGGCCAGCGTCGCCCCGCCAAGGTCGGCGGCGTGCGCGGCCGGCATCGTCGTCGCGGCGAGCAGCAGAGCCGAGACGGCCAACAACAGGGCCCGCACTCTTCGGCTAATCATGTGCATGCCAATCCCCTCTGGCAGTGCTCGGTGGTGGTCGCGCAGAGCCTAGGGGTGCCGGACGTCCATTCGCTACGCCTCGGTAACCGCTTTCCCAACATCCCGGAACCGTTACGGGTGTTGCGCGAGACGGCGCTCCTCCGCACTGCTCCGGCACGGCTGCTCAAGCAGGGCTGCTCAGGCAGGGCTTACTCCGACGGAGTCCAGGGAGCGGACAGCAGATCTGCGACGCTGCGCCGGACGCGGAGCTCCGGCGGCGCTTCGGCCGCCTTCCCCAGCGCGATCATGGAGACGATCGCCCATCCCGGGTTCGGGCTCAGTTCCTTGGTGAGGCCTTCCAGGTCGAACGCGCGGAACTGATGGGCCGCCAGCCCCATCGCCTGGGCCTGGACGGTCATGTGGGCGATGGCCTGGCCGAGGTCGTAGTCCGCGAACTCGGAGTAGAGCAGCTGTGTCTCGTCGACGTGGCGGTGCGTCAGGGTGACGACGAGCAGGCCCGCGTCCGTCGCCCACCGGGCCGAGCTGGGCGCGAGGTGACGCACCACCCGCTCGTGCTCCGGCTCACCGGGCCGGCTCGTGAAGAAACCCCAGGGCTGGGAGTTGCCGGCGGACGGCGCCCACCGCGCGGCTTCCAGCAGCAGCCCCAGGCAGTCGTCGTCCACGGCGGCCGACGGGTCGAACCGGTAGGGGCTGAACCGTCCGGCCAGCAGAGGATGGATGCCGGCGGGCGGTTCGTGATCGCGTCGCATGCCGGGGTGCAACCAGCCGGCCTGCGGCCGTATTCCCCACGTCGGCGGAGGTCAGGGCGCGCGCCAGGACGGCCGCACCGTCGTCATCGCGCGCGGCGGCGTACAGCGGTCGGTCATCCGATCGCCTCCGTTCCGCGCAGGTATCCCTTCGTCAGCTCGCGCAGCCGGTCGGGCCCGAAGCTGCGGCCGTGGCCCGGGTGGACGACGGAGACGTCGAGGTCGGTGAGGTGTTGCAGGCTGCGCCGGTAGCACGAGCGGTCCGACTCGGGGAGGTCGTCGATGAGGTCGCCGTTGTAGATCACGTCGCCGGAGTACAGCGCGCCGGTGCGTTCTTCGAGAAGCGCGATGCATCCGGGCGTGTGACCGGGCAGGTGGAGGACGGTCAGCGTCCGGCCGCCCACGTCGACGGTGTCTCCGCCCCGGAGCAGGTGGGTGACCGTCGTCGGACCGGGGTCGTAGCTCCTCGGGTCGTACGCGGCGTACGGCAGCGCGTCGATCAGGAGGTCCGGTACGGCTTGGCCGTCCGTGTCGAGGCCGAGTTTCTCGTAGAGTTCGGCCCCGTACAGGCTCGCCGGGACCCCTTTCGCCAGCACCTCGGCGGCGGCGACGTGCGCGGCCCGCTCCCGGAACTCGTGGGCTCCGCCGACGTGGTCCAGGTGGGCGTGGGTGAGGATCACCAGCGGGTCCCGCTCGAACAGCCCCGGAATCTCCCGGCGCAGGGCCGCCACGCCGAGACCGGCGTCCACGACGATGTCACGGTCGGTTCCGCGCAGCCACCACAGGTTGGCCCTCAGCAGCTTGTCGGCATGCGGTTCGGTGATCCGTACGACGCCCTGGTCCACCTCATGCAGCTCGTACCAGTGACCGGGGCGGTGCGGCAGTTGGTGCGGGTTCTGCCGGACCGGGCCCGCAGGGCCGGGCGTGACCGGCGTACCGCCGTCAGCGGAGAAGCTCATGCCCCACATCTCAGCAGAACGTCGGCCGGGCGGACCAGAGATGTGGTGTCGCGTGGGAGGTGATGGCCGCCACGGGCGTACTCAAACGTTCCTCTTCGCACCGCGCCCGGCCGGCGACCCGGCGTGACCCTGGTGTGACGGCTCTCCGGCGGGGCACCCGGCAGGGCCCCTCCATGGCCTCCGGACCTGCTCCGGGGAGGGTTCCGGTTGCAGGCTGTGGTGTGTGCCTGTGCGCTGGTGGGGAACGTGCTCCGTCCGGGTGCGCACCCGGGGAGAGGAGCCCTTGTGACGGCGTCGATGCCGGCGGCGGGCGGCCGCCGGGCGGGACCTCAGGAGCCCGGATACCAGCCGGACCCGCAGCGGTGGCGGGCCCTGTGGGTCACCCTGGTCGCCGGCTTCATGAGCCTGCTGGACGTGACCATCGTGGCGGTCGCGCTGCCCACCATCCAGCGTGACCTGCACGCCTCCGCCGCCCAGGTGCAGTGGGTCGTCTCCGGCTACGCCCTCAGCTTCGCCCTCGCCCTCGTCACCGCCGGGCGGCTCGGCGACGCGCTGGACCGCCGCCGTATCTTCCTGCTGGCCCTCAGCGGCTTCGTGGTTTTCAGCGCGGCCTGTGGAGCGGCCCCCGACATCACGCTGCTGGTCGTGGCCCGGCTCGCGCAGGGGCTGGCGGCCGGGTTCATGGCGCCGCAGAACTCGGCGCTGATCCAGCAGCTGTTCCGCGGCGCCGAACGCGGCCGTGCCTTCGGCTTCTTCGGCGCGACCGTCGGCATCTCCTCCGCCGTCGGCCCGCTGACCGGCGGCGCCATCCTCGCCCTGGCCTCCGGTGCGCAGGGCTGGCGCTGGATCTTCTACGTCAATGTCCCCATCGGCGTCGTCGCCGTCCTCCTGGCCCGCCGTCTGCTGCCCCGCGCCCTCCGCTCGGGCCGAGGGGGCGGCCGGCGGCGGGGCCGTGTGGACCTGCCCGGGGTCGTGCTCCTCGGCCTCGGTGTCCTGGCGCTCATGTATCCCCTGGTCCAGGCCGACTCGGGCGGTCTCGGCCGGCTGTGGTGGCTCTTCCCCGTCGGCGTCGTCCTCCTCGCGGTCTTCACGCAGTGGCAGCGCCGGCTCGTCGCCCGGGGCGCGCAGCCGCTGCTCGACCCGCGCCTGTTCAGCACCGTGCGCGGCTACGCCATCGGTGCCTGCGTCGGCACGCTGTACTTCATCGGATTCAGCGGTGTCTGGCTGGTCTTCGCGCTCTTCTACCAGCACGGCCTGGGCTACTCCCCGCTCCGCTCCGGCCTTGCCGTCACTCCCTTCGCCGTCGGGTCGGCGAGCGCCGCCGTGATCGCCGGCCGGCTCGTGGAGCGGTTCGGCCGCACGCTCACCGTCTGCGGCCTCACGGGCGTGCTCGTCGGCCTGGGCGGCACCGCGCTCCTGCTGCGCTACGCGCCCCTCGGCACCGCGCCCTGGGCCGCCGCTCCCCTGCTGTTCCTCGGCGGCGTCGGCAGCGGTTTCGTGGTCTCCCCCAACATCACCATGACCCTGCGGGACGTCCCCGTGCACATGGCCGGTGCCGCCGGCGGCGCCCTGCAGACCGGACAGCGACTCGGCGCCGCGGTCGGCACCGCCGCCCTGCCCGGTCTCTTCTACGTCACGCTCGGCAGGAGCGGCCACTACCCCACCGCCCTCTTCACCGCGATCGGCGCCGCCCTCGTCGGCATGGCGGCCTCCCTGGCCCTCGCCGCGTACGACTGGCGACGCGACCGGACACCCGGCCGACCCTGAGACCTGCCGCACCCACCGGCCACCCTAACCCCTAAAAGAAGCCTTGACAGGTTACATTGCGCCGTGGTCGTGCTCCTCCACGGCTTCCCGACCAGCTCGCACATGTTCCACGGGCCGATCCCGGCGCTCGCCGACCGCTGGCAGTACGTCAACGGCGTCCCCGACCCCAGCCTCGTCAGCCCCGACAACCGGGTCCACGACCAGGCACTGCTGGACCGCCCCGGCAACGACGAGATCCAGCTCGGGCTGTTCCGCGACTATCCCACCAACCTGGACCTCTACCCGCAGGTCCACCAGTACTTCCGCGACTCCGGAGTGCCACTGCCGGCGGTCTGGGGAGCAGGCGACGAGATCGTCGGCCCCGCGGGCGCGGAGGCGTTCCGCCAGGACCTGCCCGATGCCGAGATCCATCTGCTCGACTCCGGGCACTTCGCCCTGGAGAGCCACCTGGAGTCCATCACCGGACACATCCGCGACTTCCTCGCACGCGTCCTCGTCCCCTGACCCTCCGGATCGGGCGGCCGTACCGGTAGGGCCGGATCGCACTTACCCGCGGGCTGCCGACGGTGCTACACCGAAAAGGGGTTGTTTCGGACCACCCCGTTGCCCTGCGCGGATTCGAGGAGGGTTCATGAATGCCTCGACCGACACCGTGGCCGATCCGGCCGCCTCTGTTGATCAGCGGGACGAACCGACCGTACACATACTCTGGATCAACGCCGGTCTGAGCTGCGACGGGGACTCGGTCTCCCTGACCGCCGCGAGCCAGCCGAGCATCGAGGAACTCGCGCTCGGAGCACTGCCCGGCCTGCCGAAGGTGGCGGTGCACTGGCCGTTGATCGACTTCGAGTGCGGTCCGGCACAGGGGGCGGACAATTTCGTCGACTGGTTCTTCAAGGGCGAGCGGGGCGAGATCGACCCGTTCGTGCTGGTCGTGGAGGGGTCCATCCCGAACGAGCGGGTCAAACCCGAGGGTTACTGGTGCGGCTTCGGCGACGATCCGGAGACCGGCCAGCCGATCACCA
Source organism: Streptomyces sp. HUAS MG56 (assembly GCF_058673395.1). NCBI lineage: Bacteria > Bacillati > Actinomycetota > Actinomycetes > Kitasatosporales > Streptomycetaceae > Streptomyces > Streptomyces sp. HUAS MG56. The sequence goes on from NZ_CM178722.1 coordinate 1,461,408, forward strand.
CCAGCGAGTGGCTCGACCGGCTCACCCCGAGGGCACTCGCCGTGGTGGCCATGGGCACCTGCGCGACGTACGGCGGCATCCACGCGATGGCGGGCAACCCCACCGGCGCCATGGGGGTGCCCGACTATCTCGGCTGGGACTGGAAGTCCCAGGCGGGCATCCCGATCGTGTGCGTCCCGGGCTGCCCGGTGCATCCGGACAACGCCTCCGAGACACTGCTCTACCTGCTGTACCAGGCCGCCGGGGCCGCGCCCATGATCCCGCTGGACGCGGAGCTGCGGCCGACCTGGCTGTTCAGCGCCACCGTGCACGAGGGCTGCGACCGGGCCGGCTACTACGAGCAGGGGCAGTTCGCCGAGGAGTACGGCTCGCCGCAGTGCCTCGTGAAGCTGGGGTGCTGGGGCCCGGTGGTGAAGTGCAACGTGCCCAAGCGCGGCTGGATCAACGGCGTGGGCGGCTGCCCGAACGTCGGCGGCATCTGCATCGCCTGCACGATGCCCGGCTTCCCGGACAAGTTCATGCCGTTCATGGACGAGCCGCCCGGGGCGCACATCTCGTCGACGGCCAGCACGGTCTACGGCTCGGTCGTACGGCGGCTGCGGCACTTCACGGAGCACACCGTGGACCGGGAACCGAAGTGGCGGACCAAGGGCGAGAAGCTCACCACGGGCTACCGAGCGCCGTGGTGACGGGAATCGGAGCGGCATCATGGCGACGGTGAAGGACAAGTCGGCCGGTGGCAGCCTGGTGGAGATGTCCTGGGACCCCATCACCCGCATCGTGGGCAGCCTGGGCATCCACACGAAGATCGACTTCAAGGCCAAGCGGGTCGCCGAGTGCTACAGCACCTCCTCGGTCTTCCGCGGCTACAGCGTCTTCATGCGCGGCAAGGACCCGCGGGACGCACACTTCATCACCAGCCGCATCTGCGGCATCTGCGGCGACAACCACGCCACGTGCTCGGTGTACACGCAGAACATGGCGTACGGCGTCGTACCCCCGCACCTGGGCGAGTGGATCATCAACCTCGGCGAGGCCGCGGAGTACATGTTCGACCACAACATCTTCCAGGAGAACCTGGTCGGGGTCGACTACTGCGAGAAGATGGTCCGGGAGACCAACCCGGGCGTGCTGGAACTGGCCGAGCGCACCGAGGCCCCGCACGCCGCCGAGCACGGCTACCGCACCATCGCCGACATCATGCGCTCGCTGAACCCGCTGGAGGGCGAGTTCTACCGCGAGGCGCTCCAAGTCAGCCGCTACACACGGGAGATGTTCTGTCTGATGGAGGGCCGCCATGTGCATCCCTCCACGCTCTACCCGGGCGGCGTCGGCACCGTCGCCACGGTGCAGCTCTTCACGGACTACCTCACCCGGCTCACCCGCTACGTGGAGTTCATGAAGCGCGTCGTCCCGCTGCACGACGACCTCTTCGACTTCTTCTACGAGGCGCTGCCCGGGTACGAGGACGTCGGCCGGCGACGGGTGCTGCTGGGCTGCTGGGGCGCGCTGAACGATCCGGAGCACTGCGACTTCAGCTACGCCCGGATGTCCGACTGGGGCCGGCACATGTTCGTCACCCCGGGCGTCATCGTCGACGGCAAGCTGATCACCAACGACCTCGTCGACATCAACCTCGGCATCCGCATCCTGCTGGGCTCCTCGTACTACGAGGACTGGGCCGGGATGGAGAAGTTCGTCGAGTACGACCCGCTCGGCAACGAGGTCGACGAACGCCACCCCTGGAACCAGCACACCATCCCCGCCCCGCAGAAACGCGACTTCGAGGACAAGTACAGCTGGGTGATGTCCCCGCGCTGGTTCGACGGCACGCACCACCTCGCCCTGGACACCGGTGGCGGTCCCATCGCCCGGCTGTGGTCCACGGCCCTGTCCGGGCTGGTCGACATCGGATATGTGAAGGCCACCGGAGACAGCGTCCAGATCCGTCTGCCGCGCACCATGACCAAGCCGGAGACCACCCTGGAGTGGCACATCCCGAAGTGGAGCAACGCCATCGAACGCAACCGCGCACGCACCTACTTCCAGGCGTACGCGGCCGCCGCGGCACTGCACTTCGCCGAGCAGGCGATGGCCGAGGTCCGGGCCGGGCACACCCAGACCTGGGAGAAGTTCGACGTGCCGGACGAGTCGATCGGCTGCGGCTTCACCGAGGCCGTCCGCGGAGTGCTGAGCCACCACATGGTCATCCGCGACGGCAAGATCGCCAACTACCACCCGTACCCGCCCACCCCGTGGAACGCCAGTGTCCGCGACACCTACGGCACCCCGGGTCCGTACGAGGACGCGGTGCAGAACACGCCGATCTTCGAGGAGAACCCGCCGGAGACCTTCAAGGGCATCGACATCATGCGCGCCGTGCGCAGCTTCGACCCCTGTCTGCCGTGCGGTGTGCACATGTACGTCGGCGGCGGGCGGACCGTCGAGCACACGCACCTGCCCACCGGCCTGAGCGGGCTGTCCGCCTGATCCGGCCTGACCCCGCGTGAGAGGAGGGCCCGTCGATGGCCGGACCGGACGTGGGCGGGAGGATCGCCGCCCTCCTCGACGAACTCGGACGCACGGCCGACCCCGAGGTCCGCGCCAGGGCCGATGAACTGGTGCGCACACTGGTCGAGTTCTACGGCGAAGGGCTCACCCGCGCGGTGCGGCTGCTGCGCAACGCCCCGCCCGGCGCGGACCCGGTCGCCGTCCTCGTCGCCGACGAACTCGTCGCCGATCTGCTGATCCTCCACGACCTGCATCCGGACGACACCCTGACCCGGGTCGAGCGGGCCCTGAACCGGGTCCGCCCCTACCTCGGCTCGCACGCGGGCGACGTCGAGGTCACCGGGCTCGACGTCGCGGCCGACGACGGGCCGGTCCTCCGGCTGCGGCTGCGCGGCAGCTGCGACGGCTGTCCGTCGTCGGCCCAGACCGTGCGCTGGACGATCGAGGAGGCCGTCGCCCGGCTCGCCCCCGAGATCGTCCGCATCGACGTCGAGAGCGCCGGCGCCACCGCCGACTCCGGACCGCCGCTGCTGCAGATCCTGCCCCGTCCGCCCGACGACGCGCCCGGCCCACGCGCCGCCGACGGTGCGGCGCCCGGCCCCGCGCACTGGCACACCGTCGTCGCCGACCGGCTCCCGCGCAGGGAGGAGACCCTGGTCACGGCGCAGGTGGACGACGCCCGCCTGCTGCTCGTGCGGCTGCCGGGCGGGCTGTACGCCTACCGCGACCACTGTCCGGTGTGCGGTGCCCGGCTCGGTGATGCCGTGCTCGTCGGAGACCTGCTGCGCTGCGCCGGCTGCGGCACCGACTACGACGTACGGCACGCGGGCGTCGGAGCCGACGGGCACCTCGACCCGCTCCCCCTGTTGCAGGAGGACGGCGCGGTGCGCGTCGCGCTGCCCGAGCGTCCGGAGGCGGTGCCATGACCACCGACGTCCTGCGGCAGTTCGCCCGCCGGCCCCCGCCGCCGGGCGAACGGTGCGAGCTGTGCGGCGAGCCGCTGCCCGCCGAGCACCGGCACCTGGTCGACACCCGGCTGCGCTCCCTCAAGTGCGTCTGCCCCTCCTGCCATCTGCTGCTGGACCGGCCCGGGGCGGGCGGCGGCCGGTTCCGGGCCGTACCGGCCCGCTATCTGGTCGACCCCGCCTTCCAGTTGGACGAACAGGACCGCGCCCGGCTCCAGATACCCGTCGGGCTCGCCTTCTTCTTCCGCAACTCCGCGCTGGACCGGCTGTGCGCCTTCTACCCCAGCCCGGCGGGTGCGACCGAGAGCGAGCTCGACCCGCGGACCTGGGACGAGGTCCTCGGCCGCACCCGGCTGACCGCACTGCTCGAACCCGACGTCGAGGCCCTCCTCGTCCAGCGGGCGGACGGCTCCGGGCCCGGCCTGTGCGCGCTGGTCCCGGTGGACGTCTGCTACGAACTGGTCGGCCGGATGCGCCTGCACTGGAAGGGGTTCGACGGCGGCTCCGAGGCACGCGCCGACCTCGCGGCGTTCTTCGAGCGCGTCCGGGCCGCCGCCCGCCCCCTCGGCCCCGGGGACACGCCATGACCGACCTTGAGTTCAGCTGCACGGGCGTACGGCCGGAGGCGTACGGCACGGGTCCCACGCTGCTGTTCGGACTGCGGATCGAGGAGAGCGACCATCAGCCGGTGCACGCCGTCGCCCTGCGCTGCCAGATCCGTATCGAGCCCGGCCACCGCACCTACGAACCGGAGGAGGTCGACATGCTCGCCGACCTGTTCGGCGAACCGGGACGCTGGAGCACCACGCTCAAACCCCTCCAGTTCGCGCACGTGTCCCTCACCGTGCCGGCCTTCACCGGGGTGACCGAGGTCGACATGCCCGTGCCCTGCACCTACGACACGGAGGTGGCCTCCGCGTCGTACTTCCGGGCGCTCACCAAGGGCGAGATACCGCTCCTGCTGCTGTATTCCGGCACCGTGTTCACCGGGCGCCAGGGATTCCGCGCCGAGCCCATCCCCTGGCACAAGGAGTCCACGTTCCGGATGCCGGTGCAGGTCTGGCGGGACATGATCGAAGCGTATTTTCCCGGCACCGGCTGGATTCGCGTACGCAACGACTGTCTGGAGGAGCTGCGCCGCTACCGGTCCCGGCATGCCCTGCCGTCCTGGGAGCAGGTCTTCACCGAGCTTCTCACGGCCGCCGAGGCGCACGGGGGGCGAGCGCCGTGACCGGTGCCCGGCACACCGAGGACACGCTCGCCCACGCGCGCGCGGTGGCCGACGCGGTGCTCTACGAGGGCTATGTGCTCTACCCGTACCGCGCGTCGGCGGCGAAGAACCGGCTGCGCTGGCAGTTCGGGGTCCTGTACCCGCCCGCCCTGACCGCGCCGGGCGAGACCTGCGCGCTGCGGACCGAGTGCCTGCTGGAGCCGCGCGGCGCGCCGAAGGTGGATGTCGAGCTGCGCTTCCTGCGGGTCCGGCGGCGCACCGTCCAGCGCCTCGCCGCCGACGGCAGCGCCGTCGAGGTGTCCGAACTGGAGCTGCCGGACCGCATCGTCGTGCCGTGGGACGAGGGCGAGGAGGAACGCATCCGTATCCATCTGCCCGTCCGTGTGCCGCCCCCGGAGGGCGAGGACCTGGACGTGGAGTTCGACCTGCCCGCCGCCACGAGCCGGGAACCGGTGACGGACGCCGCCGGACGGACCGTGGGCCGGCTCGTGCGCCGGACCGCGCGCGTCACCGGCACCCTGGCCCCGGTCCTGGAGGAACTGCCCGGCCCCTACCGGGTCCTGCGGCTCACCCTCGCGGTGCGCAACACCACGGCCGTTCCCCCGGCCGAGACCGGACGCTCCGCCGCCCTCGCGCACGCCATGATCGGCACCCATCTGCTGCTCTCCGCGCCGGGCGGTCACTTCCTGTCGATGACCGACCCGCCGGAGTGGGCCCGCGCCGAGGTCGCCGCGTGCCACAACGACCACACCTGGCCCGTCCTGGCGGGCGCCGACGACACGGACGACGTCGTCCTGTCGGCGCCGATCATCCTGGAGGACCATCCCTCGCTGGCCGAGGAGAGCGCGGGGCCGCTCTACGACGGCACGGAGATCGACGAGATCCTCTCCCTGCGCACGGCGGCCCTCACCGACCGGGAGAAACGCGAGGCGCGGGGGACCGATCCGCGCGCCGCCGAGGTCATCGACCTCGTCGACAGCATGCCCCCGGCCGTACGCGACCGGCTGCACGGCACGATCCGCGAGCTGCGCGACGGCACGGCGCAACCCGCCCCCGAGCCCGGGCCGGAGCTGCCCGGCGGGACCGGGCACCCCTGGTGGGACCCGCAGGCGGACCCGGAGGCCGCGGAGGCGGTCGCGTCGGTGGTCGTCGACGGCGTCCTCGTCGGCGCCGGCAGCCTCGTCGTGCTCGCCCCGGGAGCCCGCCGGACGGACGCACAGGACGCCTTCATGCGCGGGCGGCACGCCACCGTCGAGGCCGTGGTGACCGATCTGGACGGCGAGACGCACCTCGCGGTGGTCCTGGCCGACGACCCCGGAACCGATCTGCGCCGCGCCCAGGGCCGGTTCCTGTACTTCCGGCCCGACGAGGTCAGGCCGCTCACCGCCACCGGGGAGGAACCATGACCAGGGCACCCGCGCCGAGCCGCCCGGCCGTGCTCGTGGCCGGCATCGGCAATGTCTTCCGGCGGGACGACGGGTTCGGGGTGGAGACCGTCCAGCACCTGGCCCGCCGCGGCCCGGGGGCGCTGCCGCCGGGAACGGAGCTGATGGACGTGGGCATCCGCGGGCTGCACCTGGCCTACCGGCTGCTGGACGGCTGGGGCACGCTCGTCCTGGTGGACGCCGTGCACCGGGACGGCCCTCCCGGCACGCTCTACACGATCGACGCGGGCCGGCCGGCGGAGTACGACGACGGCCCGGAGACCGGCGGCGGTCCCGGCCCGCTGGACGGCCACGCGATGGATCCGGCCGCCGTACTGCGGCTGACACGGAACCTGCACGCCGCCATGGGCGGCACCCTGCCGGACCACCTCTACGTCGTCGGCTGCGAGCCCGGCGACGCGGGCGACGGCATCGGGCTCACCCCGCCGGTGGCGGCAGCGGTGCACCGCGCCGCCGATCTCGTCGCGGATCTGGCGCGACGGGCGGCACACACAGCGACGAGGAGTTGACCCATGAACGAACACCCGGGTCTGGCCTGGACGGGCCTCGCGGTCGGTCTGGTGCTCGCCTACGAGATGGTGCGGAACCTGGCGGACATCACCCGCTATTTGCGTATGCGACGCATGTGAGCGGTGGGCAGGGGTGCCGACGGCCGGTCGTCACCGGAGGCGGTGGCGGTGGCATCCGCCAGCTGGACGTAGCGCTCCAGGAAGACATGGAGGATGCCGTGCAGCTCGCCCAGTCGCACGAACCACAGGGCCAGTTCCATCGCGCCCTGATGGGTCAGCGCGTACACGCGCCGGGCCGGTCCGTGGTCCGAGGCGTCCCAGTGCGAGGTCACCGCGCCGCCGGTCTCCAGCCCCCGCAGCACGCGGTAGACATGTGCCGACTCCGCGTCCGGCCAGCCCATGTCGACCAGTCTGCGCACCAGTTCGTAGCCGTGTCCCCGGCGCTCGGCCAGCAACAGCAGCAGAACGGGCGTGAGCAGCGTGCGGCGTTCGGCCTCGTACGGGTTCATCGCTCTCTCAGCCTAGCCAATCCGCCTCACGCGCCCCATCCGAGAGCCAGGGCGCGGGAGAAACAGGAGGTCAGGAGGGAACGGACATGCACGAGCTGTCGATCGCCACGGCCGTCGTCGACGAGGTGCGTCCGCTGGCGGGCGGGGACGTCGTGCGGTCGGTGACGCTGCGGATCGGTGAGCTGGCCGCGGTCGTCCCCGAGGCGCTGGAGTTCTCCTTCGCGGTGGCCGCCGAGGGCACCGCGCTGGCGGGCGCCGAGCTGCTGATCGACACTGTTGAAGGACGAGCCCGCTGTGACGGCTGTGGCCGTGAGGGGCCCACCGGGATGCCCCCGGTGCTCTGGTGCGAGGCGTGCGCCCGACCGCTCGTCCTGCTCTCCGGCCGTGAGCTGGAGATCGTCCGGCTGGTCACGGACCCCGGCCCCGAACCGGCCCCCGACGCCCCTGCCGCCTCGGACAAGGAGCGCTCCCCCACCCGGAGGTAGCCCATGTGCCGCTCGGTCGAGCTGCACCGGGCCGTGCTCGCGAGGAACGACGAGAACGCCGCCGCGCTCCGCCGCTATCTCGACCGGCACGGCACGATCGCCGTCAACCTGATGTCCAGTCCCGGCAGCGGCAAGACCGAGCTGCTGGAGCTCCTGCTCACCCGTGCCCTCGCGCGGGGCACACGGGTCGCGGCCGTCACCGCCGACCTCGCCACGGAGAACGACGCCCGGCGGCTGGCCCGCTCCCGTGCCCCCGTCCGGCAGATCCTCACCGACGGCCTGTGCCATCTGGAGGCCGGGATGCTCCAGGCCCGGCTGGAGCCCTGGCTGCCCGAGGGCACCCGGCTGCTGTTCGTGGAGAACGTCGGCAACCTCGTCTGCCCCGCCTCCTACGACCTCGGGGAGAGCCTGCGGATCGTGCTGGTGTCGGTCACCGAGGGCGAGGACAAGCCGCTGAAGTATCCGGCCGCGTTCGGGCTGGCGCAGGTCGTCGTCGTCACCAAGGGCGACCTCTCGGACGCCGTCGGCTTCGACCGGGCCGGTTTCCTCGCCGGGCTCCGGCAGGTCAACCCGCACGTCCCCGTCTTCGAGACCTCGGCCCGCACCGGGGCCGGCGTCGACGGCCTGCTCGCCCATGTCATGGCCTGCGCCGACGGCCGGGCGCCGCACACGCCGGTGCTCGCGCGGCAGCACGAGGGCCTGCCGCACCGACACGCGCCGAGCACGGCGCCCGTACCGGGATCGGCGCCATGACCACGGCACGCGCGCGTCGGCACGTCACCGTGCGCGGTGTCGTCCAGGGCGTCGGCTTCCGTCCGTTCGTCCACGCGCTCGCGGCCGAGCACGGTCTCACCGGCTGGGTCGCCAACGACGCCGGCGGCGTGGACACCGAGGTCGAAGGGCCGGTGGCCGCCGTCGAGGCGTTCTGCGCGGAGATCGGCACCCGGGCACCGCCGCTCGCCGTGGTCGAGTCCGTCGAGCACCACGCCGTCCCCCTCGACCACGACACCGGCTTCGCCATCCGCCCCTCCGGCGGCGGCCCCGGGCGCACCCTCGTCTCGCCGGACACCGCGACCTGCGACGCCTGCCTGTCCGAACTCGCCGACCCGGGCGACCGCCGGCACCGGCACCCGTTCATCACCTGCACCCACTGCGGTCCCCGCTTCACGATCATCACCGGGCTGCCGTACGACCGGGTCACCACGACCATGGCCGGCTTCCCGCTCTGCCCGGACTGCGCCCGCGAGTACGGCGACCCCGCCGACCGGCGCTTCCACGCCCAGCCGATCGCCTGCCCGCGCTGCGGTCCCCGGCTCGCCCTGCTGCACGCGCCGGGCACCGCCCACACCCTGCCCGGCGCGCCGGACGCACCCGGGGTCGCCCGGGACGGCGAGGCGCTCGCCGAGGCCCGCCGGATGCTGGCGGCCGGGGCCGTCGTCGCCGTGAAGGGAATCGGCGGCTACCACCTGGCCTGCGACGCGTCGGACCGGCTGGCCGTACGCACCCTGCGCAAGCGCAAGAACCGCGGCTCGAAGCCGTTCGCCGTCCTGGCCGACGGCATGGCGACGGTCGAGCGCGTCGCCCACGTCGGCAACGCCGAACGCGCCCTGCTGCTCGGCCCGCGCAAACCGATCGTCCTGCTGCGCCGCCGCGCACCGGCACCGGGCGACGTGACCGCGGACGTCGCCCCCGGCAGCCCCGACCTCGGGGTGATGCTGCCGTACTCGCCGCTGCACCGGCTGCTGCTGGGCCTGCCCGGCGACCCGCCCGGACCCCGCGTGCTCGTGCTGACCAGCGGCAACCGGGCCGGCGAGCCGATCGTCACCGACGACGCGGACGCACTGCGCCGGCTGGAGGGGCTGGCGGACGCCTGGCTGTTGCACGACCGGCCCATCCACGTGCCGTGCGACGACTCCGTGGTCCGTGTCTGCGACGGCGCGGAACTGCCCGTGCGCCGCTCCCGCGGCTACGCCCCCTTCCCCGTCGCCCTGCCCGCGCCGGTCGTGCCGGCGCTCGCCGTCGGCGGCGACCTGAAGAACACCTTCTGCGTGGGCGACGACCGGTACGCCTGGCTGTCCGCGCACGTCGGCGACATGGACGACCTGGCCACCCTGACCGCGTTCGAGCGCGCCACGGCCCACCTGGCGGACCTGACCTCCGTCGCGCCCCGGCTGCTGGTGGCCGACCTGCACCCCGGCTACCGGTCCGCCCAGTGGGCCGTGCGCGCGGGACACGAGCGCGGGCTGCCGGTCGCCCGCGTGCAGCACCACCACGCGCACATCGCCTCGGCCATGGCCGAGCACGGCCTCGACGGCTCCGCGCCGGTGATCGGGGTGGCCTTCGACGGAACCGGCTACGGCGACGACGGCACCGTCTGGGGCGGCGAGGTGCTGCTCGCCGACTACGACGGGTACCGGCGCCTCGCCCACCTGCGCCGTGTGCCACTGCCCGGCGGCGACGCGGCCGTACGCAACCCCTACCGGATGGCCCTGTCCCACCTGTGGGCCGCGGGGCTGCCGTGGAGCCCGGAGCTGCCGAGCGTCCGCGTCACCACGCCCGGCGAACGAGCGCTGCTGGAGCGGCAGTTGGCGCGCGGCTTCAACTGCGTTCCCACGTCCAGCATGGGCCGCCTGTTCGACGCGGTGTCCTCGCTGACGGGTGTCTGCCACCGGGTCGCCTACGAGGCGCAGGCCGCGATGGAGCTGGAGTGCGCGGCGCTGGCAGAACCCGGCGACGCGGCGGGCGACGGCCCGGCGTACCGGTTCGCGCTGCGGCCCGAATCCGACGCCCCCGGCGCCCCGTTGGTGGCCGATGCCGGACCGGTGCTGGCCGCCGTGGCCGCGGAGGTGCTCGCCGGGATCCCGGCGGGGCGGATAGCCCGCCGGTTCCACGAGGCCGTCGTCGCACTCGTCCTCGACATGTGCCGCGCGGTCCGGCAGCGTACGGGAGTCGGCACGGTGGCCCTGTCCGGCGGGGTGTTCTGCAACACCCTGCTCGCCTCGGGCTGCCGCGGCGCACTGGAACGGGACGGGTTCGCCGTCCTCGCACACCACAAGGTGCCCCCCAACGACGGCGGCCTTGCCCTGGGGCAGTTGATCGTCGCCGCCCGGACCGGAACGTGAGGAGCTCATCATGTGCCTGGCCGTTCCCGGCCGTGTGCTGGAGATCGAGGAACGGGACGCGACGCGCATGGCGAAGGTCGACTTCGGCGGCGTGATCAAGGACGTGTGCCTGGAGTACGTGCCCGAGATGCAGGTCGGCGACTACGCGATCGTGCACGTGGGGTTCGCGCTGCAACGACTGGACGAGGAGTCCGCGAAACAGACCCTGGAACTCTTCGAGAACCTCGGGGTCCTGGAGGAGGAGTTCGGCGACGCCTGGGCGAAGGCTGCCCGCGACGCCGGTGCGGAGCGCCCCGCGGGCACCACGCCCCCACCGGGACCCGCACAGGATGCCGACGAGGAGGGCCGGCCATGAAGTACCTCGACGAATTCAACGACCCGGTGCTCGCCCGGCACCTCTTCGACGACATCAGGGCGCTCACCACGCGGCCCTGGTCGATGATGGAGGTGTGCGGCGGACAGACGCACTCGATCATCCGGCACGGCATCGACCAGTTGCTGCCGGACGAGATCCAGCTCATCCACGGCCCCGGCTGCCCCGTCTGCGTCACCCCGCTGGAGATCATCGACAAGGCGCTGGAGATCGCCTCCCGCCCCGAAGTGATCTTCTGCTCCTTCGGTGACATGCTGCGCGTGCCGGGCAGCGGACGGGACCTCTTCAAGGTGCGGAGCGAGGGCGGCGACGTCCGGGTCGTCTACTCCCCGCTGGACGCGCTGCGCCTCGCCCAGGACAACCCGGACCGCCAAGTGGTGTTCTTCGGGATCGGGTTCGAGACCACCGCACCGCCCAACGCCATGACCGTGTACCAGGCGAAGAAGCTCGGCATCACCAACTTCAGCCTGCTCGTCTCGCACGTGCGGGTGCCGCCCGCGATCGACGCCATCATGAACTCCCCCGACTGCCGGGTGCAGGCGTTCCTCGCGGCCGGTCACGTCTGCACGGTGATGGGCACCGGCGAGTACCCCGAGCTCGCCGAACGCCACAAGGTCCCCATCGTGGTGACCGGCTTCGAACCGCTCGACATCCTGGAGGGGATCCGCCGTGCGGTACGGCAGCTGGAGACGGGCCGGCACGTCGTCGAGAACGCCTACCCGCGCGCCGTACAGCCCGAGGGCAGCCCGGCCGCGAGGGCCATGCTCGCCGATGTCTTCGAGGTGACCGACCGGCCCTGGCGCGGCATCGGTGTGATCCCGCAGAGCGGCTGGCGGCTGTCCTCCCGGTACCGGGACTACGACGCCGAACACCGCTTCTCGGTGGCCGACATCGACACCCGGGAGTCCACGGTCTGCCGCAGCGGCGAGGTCCTCCAGGGGCTGATCAAGCCGCACGAGTGCGCCGCCTTCGGCAAGCAGTGCACCCCGCGCAACCCGCTCGGCGCCACCATGGTCTCCAGCGAGGGCGCGTGCGCGGCCTACTACCTCTACCGCAGGCTCCAGGTGCCGACCACGGAGGAGGCGAGTTCCGTTGGCTGACGCACTCGACGCGACCGGTCCGACGTACGCGCCGGCCGACTTCTCCGGCTGGACCTGCCCCGCTCCGCTGCGCGACCACGACCGCATCGTCATGGGCCACGGTGGCGGCGGCGCCCTGTCGGCCGAGTTGGTCGAGCACCTCTTCGTGCCCGCCTTCGGCAACGACGTGCTGTCCGAACTGGGCGACTCCGCGCGGCTGCCCGCCTGCGGCGAACGGCTCGCCTTCTCCACCGACTCCTTCGTGGTGCGGCCGTTGTTCTTCCCCGGCGGGAGCATCGGCGATCTGGCGGTCAACGGCACGGTCAACGACCTCGCCATGGCCGGGGCCCGGCCGCTCTTCCTGTCCTGCGGGTTCATCCTGGAGGAGGGCGTCGAACTGGCCGTGGTGGCACGGGTGGCCGAGGCGTTCGGCGCGGCGGCGCGCGCGGCCGGGGTGACCGTGGCCACCGGTGACACCAAGGTGGTCGAAGCCGGTCACGGGGACGGCGTGTTCATCAACACCGCCGGCATCGGCCGTATCCCCGACGGCGTCGACATCCACCCGCGCCGGGCCCGGCCGGGCGATGTGGTCCTGGTCAGCGGCGCCATCGGGGTGCACGGGGTGGCCGTCATGAGCGTCCGTGAGGGCCTGGAGTTCGGCGTGGAGATCGAGAGCGACACCGCTGCGCTGGGCGACCTGGTCGCGAACCTGCTCGCCGCCTGTCCGGACATCCATGTGCTGCGCGACCCCACCCGCGGCGGCGTCGCCACGACGCTCAACGAGATCGCCGCCGCGTCGGGCGTCGGAGTGGCCCTGGAGGAGGACGCCCTCCCCGTGCCGGACACGGTCGCCAACGCCTGCGCCCTGCTCGGCCTCGACCCCCTGTACGTCGCCAACGAGGGCAAGTTGGTCGCCTTCGTGCCCCCGGACCGGGCGGACTCCTGCCTGGCCGCGCTCAGGGCCCATCCGCTGGGCAGGGAGGCGGTGGCCATCGGCCGCTGCGTGCCCGACCATCCGGGCATGGTCGTCTCGGCCACGGGCCTGGGCGGCACCCGCGTGGTGGACATGCCCCTGGGGGAACAGCTGCCCCGTATCTGCTGAGAACTCGGGTGACCTCCGTGCCCGGCGGCGGTGACCGAAGATCACGACGAGCGTAGGCTCGTGCCATGGTTGAGCACCGCATGATCGACGTGAACGGCATCCGCCTCCACATCGCCGAGCAGGGCAGCGGCCCCCTGGTCGTCCTGCTGCACGGCTTCCCGGAGTCATGGCACTCCTGGCACCACCAGTTCGGCCCCCTGGCCGACGCCGGCTACCACGTGGTCGCCCCCGACCAGCGTGGTTACGGACGCAGCGACCACCCCGACGAGGTCGACGCCTACACCATCCTCCACCTGGTCGGCGACGTCGTCGCGCTGATCCAGGCCCTGGGCGAGGACAAGGCGTTCGTCGTCGGGCACGACTGGGGCGCCCCCGTCGCCTGGCACACCGCGCTGCTGCGCCCCGACATGGTCCGGGGCGTGGCCGGACTCAGCGTGCCGCCGCCCTTCCGGGGCGCGCAGCCGCCGCTGGCCGCCATGGAGAAGCGGTTCGACGGCCGCTTCTACTGGAACTACTTCAACCGGCCCGGGGTCGCCGACGCCGAGTTCGCCCGGGACGTGCGCACCACGCTGCGCAAGTTCTTCTACTCCGCCTCCGGCTCCGCCCGCTCCGACGGCAGGGTCATGCAGCCGCTGATCGAGCACGGCCAGGGCTGGCTCGAAAAGCTGCCCGACCCGGAGGTACTGCCGGAGTGGTTCACCGAGGAGGACCTCGACGCGCTCACGGAGAGCTTCTCCGGAGGCTTCACCGGAGCCCTCAACTGGTACCGCAACCTGGACCGCAACTGGGAGCTCACCGCCGCCTGGCAGAACGCCGTGGTCACCCCGCCGGCGCTGTACATGTACGGCGACCGCGACCTCGTCCCGGCCTTCCCCGGCACGCCCGAACTCATCGCGAAGCTCCCCCACCTCATGCCCAACCTCTGGCGTGACCCGATCAAGCTCCCCGGCTGCGGGCACTGGACACAGCAGGAACGCCCGAACGAGGTCAACACCGCCCTCCTCGAATTCCTCAAGGCCCACTCCTGAACCACGACCGCCGAGCGGGCGACACCGAAGTGGCCCGGCCGGTGCGACGCGCGGGAACTCCCGGTCAGGCGGCGCGCTCCAGTTCCGCGATCGTCCGCTCCAGCCACTCCGTCTCGGCCTCGGACGTGGCGCGCGCGATGAGCAGGACGCCCCGGCGGAAGGGGTCGTCGACCTCGGCCGCCGAGAGGGGCTTGTCGCCCCGGTAGAAGAAGCTGCTGGGTTCGCCGAGGAACGCCTGCCGCCGGCGCAGGATCTCGGCCTGCTGCCGACGGTCGGGCAGGTGCCTGAGGAACCCGAGCAGGGCGAACCAGCGGTTCTCGTCGGTGATGAAGGGCTGCTCGGGGCTGCTCAGGCAGCGGAACAGTTCCTGCCTGCCGTCGTCGGTCAGGCTCAGTACGTGGCGCGGGGCGGCGGCCGCGCCCGGCTGTGCCTCGCGCCGCAGCAGGCCCGCCTTCTCCATGCGTTTGATCGCCGGGTACAGCGTGCCGTGGCTGACCGCCCGCACGTGCCCGGTGAGCCGCGCGATCCGGGTCCGCAACTCGTAGCCGTGCAGGGGCTCTTCGTAGAGGAAGCCCAGGATGCTCAGGTCCAACACGCTTGCCATGAGGACGAATGATAAATCCGAGCGGCTGAATCCACCGGCCCGGCGGCGTGGCTGGGCGGGTGGGGCGGCCGGCTCGGAGCAGGGTGGACGGAGTCGTCGTCGAGGAGGAACCGTGAAGCGTCGTGTCGTCGCCGTCCTGGCCGTTGTCGCCGCCGGACTGATGCTGTGCGCGGGTCCGGCCGCGGCGCGGGACGGTCATGGCCAGGCCGAGAGCGAAGACTGGAACGTGCCGCTCACCAACATCGGCCTGTTGTAGTACGGCGGAACCGCCGGTGGGCGGTGCCGTCGGTACCGGTGCGTCAGTCGGCCGGACGGACGCGGGTGAGCTTGTCGGGGTTGCGGATCAGCCGGACGGCGCTGATGGTGCCGTCCTCGGCGAGGTCGAGGCAGGCCACCGAGTCCGGACGGTCGCCGGAGGTGACGAGGCGGCCCGGACGGCCGTTGACCAGCACGTCGTGCACGGCGACGTCCGGGATGTGGTTCGCGAGGACGCCGAGGATCCAGCGGGCGACCTTGTCGGCGCCGTAGATCGGGCGCAGCGCGGCGCGGATCTTTCCGCCGCCGTCGGTCCAGGCGGTCACGTCGGGGGCGAGCATCGTCATCATCCGGTTGAGGTCCCCGCCGAGGCAGGCGGCCAGGAACTCGTCGGTGGCCTTGCGCCGTACCTCGGCGGGCGCGTCGTAGCGGGGCCGGCGGGCCTGCACATGGCTGCGGGCCCGGCTGCCGACCTGGCGTACGGACGCCTCGGTGCGCTCCAGCATCCCGGCGATCTCGGGATAGCCGAAGCCGAAGACCTCCTTGAGGACGAACACCGCGCGCTCCAGCGGCGACAGTGTCTCCAGGACCACCAGCATCGCCAGCGAGATCGCCTCCGCCTGCTCGATGCCGCCGCTGGCGTCCGGCGCGGTCACCAGCGGCTCCGGCAGCCACGGGCCCACGTACGACTCGCGCCGGACGGCGGCCGACTGGGCCCGGTTGATCGCGAGGTTGGTGACGATCCGGCACAGGTACGCACGAGGACGGTCGATCGTGTCGGCATCGACGGTGCTCCATCTGAGCCAGGCGTCCTGGACGATGTCCTCGGCGTCGGCGGCGCTGCCCAGCATGCGGTAGGCGATGCCGAACAGCTCCGGCCGGTGCTCCTCGAAGAGTTCAAGTGCGCTCACCCACGCGACGGTACCGCGCAGCGATCCGAGAAGCCCTGGCCGGTCAGGCCGAAGGCGCTGTTCATCCGGGAGCGCAGGTTCTCCACGGCGACGATCGCGGTGAGCTCGACGAACGCGGGCTCGCCGAGCCGCTCGATCAGTCGGGCCGTCAGTTCGTCGGTGACGGTCGGCTGCGTCTCGGTCATCGCCTCGGCGTACTCCAGGACGTCCAGCTCCAGTTCGGTGAACGCCGTACGGTGTTCGCGCCAGACGGGTACCGCGTGCAGCTTCGCGCTCGGCATGCCCTCGTTGTGGGCCTCCCAGTAGCCGAAGTCGGTGCACCAGGAGCAGCCGATCAGGTGCGAACTGGCCATCACGGCGAGCAGCTTCAGCCGGGGGTCCAGCGTGTTCCACTTGGCGAGCGACATCTCCATCCGCGCGTCGGTCAGCATGACCTTGCGGTTGTGGGCCATCGCGCGGACGGGGTCGAGGACCGCGCCGTAGGTGCGCCTGGAGTACCACTCGCTGATCCGGTACAGCAGGGTGCGCGGCGGGTCGAGCGAGATGCGGGCCATGGGGATCGCCTCCGGTGTCGGGAATTCCGTCGTCACCAGGGCAGACCGGCCGGCCGACCCGTGTGTGACATGCCGACCGGGCGATGTGACCTGGACCACACACGGACAGGTCTTCCGTCACGCCCGCTGGAAGCGTAGGTTCCGGTTACCCCGCGACGGCGCCCGCAAAGGCGCTGGTCCGCCGATCCCGGGCAGGCGGACCAGCGGGGGCCAAATCCATCTCTGTACCCTGCACGCGTGCGACCGGCACATGGCGACGCCCCCGTCAGCTCATGCCCGGCGCCCCGCGAGCCGTACGTCCACGGCGGTGAGCGCCAGGGCCGGCGGCCCCGGGGCGAGGAACGCGAGCGGTGGCGGCGCCCAGGCGACGCCGGTGCCCTGCGTCCGGACATGCCGAGGTCGCCTCTCCCTCCGATGTTCCGCTCGGCCTCTAGGCCGTCGGCGTGCCGTCGTACGGCAGCGTCGTGCCCGGCAGCGCGTACTCGTCGCGGCGCCCGCACATCCCGAAGCCGCCCAGCCTGCTCGGCTCGCTCCGGTACGCGGTCGCGTCGGCGAGGTAGGCCGGCTCGCCGGACTCCAGGGCGTCGAGCTGAGCGCCGGTGCGTTCGGCGGCGGCGAGGGCACCGGCCCGCCACAGCTCGCGCCAGGCGGGCACCCGGGCCCGGACCAGGCGGGCGGCGGCCTGCTGGAAGGCACGGTACGGGCCGCTGTCCCCGGCGAGCAGTGCCTCACGCAGACCGAGGTAGCCCTCGACCGCGAGGTCCCGGCGGCGCCGGGCGGCCGCCTCGGTCTCCGGGCCGGTGCCCGGCGGCAGGGTGGCGGCGGCCGCGTACCGCTCGGGGTCGGCGAGCACCTCGGGCGGGAAGGTGAACACGGCGTCCCCGGCCTCGGGCAGGCCGCTGTTCTGCATGAGCACGGTGATCCGCAGGTCGCCGCCCTGCACCATCCGGTGCACGGTGCCGGGGGTGAACCAGGCGAGAGAGCCGGGCGCCAACGGGATGTCCCGGTAGCCGTCGGGGCTCAGGGTCTGCACCGCGCCCCGGCCCCCGGTGACGACGTACGCCTCGGTGCACACCAGGTGCAGATGCGGGCTGCCGCCACAGACACCGTCGGCGGCCTGCCACGCGTAGGCGCTCAGGTGGGACAGGCCCACGGCGCCGGGCAGCGGACGGGACGGCCCCGGCTCGGCCTCGTTCACCATGGCAGGCCTTCCAGGTGGCGGCTCACCCGGTCGCGGTCCCAGGCGCCGTCGGCGACGACGACCCGGTAGCGGTAGCCGAAGCTCTCCCCCGGCGGGAGTGCGAACTCCTCGAAGAACGCCCAGGAGAACGCGACGGTCGGGATCGGTTCGGAGCGTACGAACCAGTGCGAGGCATGGATCGCGGACGACTCGTCCAGGTTCTCGGGGGCGTGGGCGAAGACGAGCGTGGAGTGCGCGTCGGACCCGTCGTGCTCGGTGCTGAACGCCAGCCAGGGCCCCTGACTGCCCATCACCTTCTCCGCGCCGACGCCCGGTTCGGAGTCGGGCGTGAACACGCCGCCGCCGGTGAAGTCGCGCGGACCGCGCCACTGGAGGCCGGTGTAGCCGGCCATCTCACGGCCGGCGGTGGTGGGCGAGCCGAACAGCAGGGGTTCGTCACGGGTGTTGGTGAGGCGGATGGACCAGTCCAGGGTCCAGGCGCCGGCCTCCACGTCCACCGTGTGCACGGAGAGGCCGCGCACCTCACGCGCCCACTCCCGGCCGCCGTTCTCGATCCAGGTCAACTCCTGGGTGACGTCGAGGCGTTCGTCGGTGACGCCGAGGCCGGTGAAGCCGTCGTGGCGCATCGACCCGACCCGGTCGGGCAGGCGCAGATAACCCTCGCCGTGGACATAGCAGTTGCCGCCCCAGAAATTCTGCCCGGACAGATGACTGGCCGTCATCTGGAGGCCCTTGTGCCAGCGGTGGTCGTTCGGCCGGTAGCCGGTCACGGTGTGCCCGGCGAGGGTGCGCACGGGGTGGGCGTAGGGCTTGCGGGCCTCGAAGGCGTCCGGATCGGGGCGGTAGACGTAGCGGAGGATCTCGGTGCCGTTCGCCGCTTGGACCGCCAGGTGTTCGCCGTGGACGTGGCTGACTCGGATGGTCATGCGCGCTCCTTGGGGGCCCAGTCGGGGTGGTCGCCGTGCATGGCCGCGTAGTAGGGGTCACCGGGACCGATCTCGCCCGCCCGTACCGGCTGCCCGGTGAACGCCGCCTTGTACAGGGCAGCGGCGAACTCCAGGGTGGCGCGGGCGTCGGGGCCGCTGCCCGGAGGCCGCTCGCCCCGGTCGAACGCGTCGAGGACCACGCCGAGTTGGGCGAGGTGCGAGCTGGGCACGTCCTGCGCGGGGGTCCGCCAGGTCGCGACGCGCCCGGGGTCGACGTGCGGCGCGGGCGTGTAGACCCAGTCGGTGTTGCCGTGCCCGTAGAGGTGGGTCAGTTGCAGGGTGGCGTCGGAGCAGTCGATACGGATGCGGCTGACCTCGTGCGGGGACAGGACGCTGTTGACGACGGTGGCGAGCGCGCCGCCGCGGAACCGGACGAGGGCGGTGGAGACGTCCTCGCTCTCGACGTCGTGGACCAGCCGGCCCGCCATGGCCCGCACCTCCTCCCACTCCCCCAGCAGGTGCAGCAGCAGGTCGTACTGGTGGATGCCGTGCCCCATGGTCGGCCCACCGCCCTCGGTCGCCCACCGGCCGCGCCACGGAACGGCGTAGTAGTCGGCGTCCCGGTGCCAGGTGGTCTGGCAGTGCGCCACCAGCGGGGTGCCCAGCTCGCCCCGCGCGATCAGGTCCCTGGCGTGCACGGCGCCGGAGCCGTAGCGGTGCTGGAAGACCACCGAGGCGTACGCGCCGGAGGCCTCCTCGGCGGCGGCGATGTCGTCGTACTCGGCGAGCGACAGGCACAGCGGCTTCTCGCACAGCACCCAGGCGCCCGACTTGAGCGCGGCCACGGTCTGCTCGCGGTGCAGCGCGGGCGGCGTGCCGATGAGGACCAGATCCGGGCGTACGGCGTCGAGCATGGCCTGCGTCGAGGTGAACCCGGCGACCCGCGCCCCCGCCTCCTTCCGGAAGGCGTCCAGTCTGCCCTCGTCCACATCGACGGCGGCGACGAGTTCGACGCGCTCGGCATGGGCTCTGAGTGCGGGAAGGTGGCTGCCGGCGACGATGGCGCCGGTGCCGATGACGGCGGCGCGGCGGCGGGGTGCGGCGAGGGACATGCAATGCTCCTGAGGGCTCGGCAGACGGAGTCGAGCACCACTTCGAGCGCCGCGTCGAGCGCCAGGGAGAAAGCGCTTGCCCCGTACGAGGCGACCCTAGGGCGACGGGATTGTCAGGACAACCCCTAGTGCGGGGAAATTCGCTGGTGCGGGGTCGGATGGGCCGGGCGGAGGAGGGCCGCACGGGAGCGGGGAACCGCCGTGCCGTGGGAGGCCGGGAGGGGAACGGAAAGCTGCCGTGGCGCGGGAGCCCGCGACGGGAGCGGGGAACCGCCGTGGCACGAGAGACCGCGACGGGGCGGAAAGCCACCCTGGTGCTGGAGACTGCGACGGGCCCGGGCGCGCGACACCGACCTCGCGGACGGGGCGGGCGGACGCGTTGGTTTGAGCGGCGCCCGGCCGGGCTACCCATGGCGCGTGATTCCCTCCCGGGTCGAGGAGACCCTGCCGGAGCTGGTCCCCTTCGTGCGGGCCGTCCAGGCCAGGCGGCCCGACGACGGCACGTGGTGCGAGGCGTGGACCGTACGGGACGTCCTGGTCCACCAGACGGGGAATGCCGAGGAACTGGCCCGGGTCCTCCAGGCCTTCCTCGACGGCACCCCGGTGGAGACCCGGGGTTTTGATCGCGAGGATCCCCATCGACGACTGTCCGACGCCGACCTCTGGGCGACGTTCCTGAACCGCTGCGAGCGACTCACCGAGGTCACGGCGGCCGCCGCGCAGGAGCTGTCCCCGGACACCGAGGTGCGGTGGACCGGGCGGACCGTGAAGGCCCCCTTCTTCGCCGAGCACATGCGTGAGGAACTGATCCTGCACCGCTGGGACCTGACCGGTGACGACCCTGCGGCGGTGCGGGCGCTCGACGAGCCGTGGATGACGGAGCACAGCGTGACCTCGGTCGGCCGTCCCCTGCTGGAGCGTGGCCGGGCCGGGCTGGCACCGGGGCCCGAGGGGCGGGTCGAGGGACGCCTTCGCACGCCGGGCATGGACGACGTCGTGGTGAGCGCCGACGCGGGCTCCTGCAGCATCCGGCTCGCCGCCCCCGAGGGCCCCGCCACGATCGAGAGCGACGCGGCCGCCCGGGTACTGCTGCTGTGGGGCCGCCGCCCCGCCGACCCGGCACGCTGGCACAGCTCCGCCGGTCCGGAGGCGCTGCGCAAGGTACGGGGCCTGCTGGGCGGTTACTGAAGGCTCCGCTCCCTCCCCCGGTCCGGCCGCCCGGCTCCTCCCCGTGTCACGGAGCGCGGTTGCGCCCGGTACTCAGCCCGCCCGGCCGATCGTCACGGTCCGCGAGCCGGGAGCGAAGTCGGCGCGGGAGTGTGCCCGGGACTCGCCGGGCCGGTAGTCGGTCACCCGGCCCTCGGAGGGCTGGTGGTGGGCGGCGCAGGCGTCCGGCGCCTCGGTCAGTGGGATGTCCGGCCCGACGAACACCGTCGCCGCACGTTAGGGGGCGACGACGGTGACGGTCTGCGGGATGGAGATCGGGACGGACCGCAGCCTGCCGATCACCTCTCCGACGGTGTCACACGTCTCCAGCAGGTGAACCACACCGCGAGCCCGGCGTCGTTCATCCCTCCGACCTCGATGGCGCGGAACGTCGTCTGCGGCCGGCCCACGCCTGCCGCTCCCTTGCGGGCGCCCGGTGAAGTGGCGGCAACTCGGCTAATTCTGCGGCGAGTTGACCATACCCGTGACCAGGTCACGAGCGCGCGAGTGGTCGGCCGTCACCCTCGGCGGACGGAGTGAGGACGGTGCGGTCGAACGGGCCCGCGTGCGCGGCGGCGTGGGCGATGGCGTCGTTGACGGCATCGAGCGGGAAGGCCCGGACCTCTTCACCGGCGAGGTCCAGGGTGCCGCAGGCGAGGAGCCGGATGATGCCGACGTTCGCCGTGCGCGGGCCCAGCCACTGGCCGCGCACGGTCACCGAGCTGCGCATGAGCCACGGGTACGGGAGCGCGAGGTCGGCACCGCCGAGCATGCCGACGCCGCCCATCAGGACGACGCGGCCGTACTCGCGCACGCTCATGGCCGCCGTGCGCACCGCCGTGCCGGGCGCGCTCGGGGGCAGCAGATCGAGCACCATGTCGATCGGGCCGCCGGCCGCCGCCGCCATCGCCGCCCGGTCCGGGTCCTCCTGTCCGGTCAGCTCCACCGGGCGTACGCGCGTGCCGAACCGCTCGGCGAGGAGGGCGAGGGCGGCCCGGTTGCGGCCCGCGGCGATCACGCGGCCCGCGCCCATCGCGAGCGCGACCGCCACCGCGCTGCTGCCGAGGTTCCCGGTCGCGCCGCTGACGAGCAGCGTCTCGCCGGCTTCGAGCCCGCCCGCCAGCAGCCCGCCGTACGGAATGACGTACACGCCGAGCGAGGCCCAGCGTGCGGGGTCGTCGCGCGCCGGCTCCGGCAGGGGGAAGACGTTCTCCGTCGGTACCCGCATGCGCTCGGCGAACGACCCGTGGTGCAGATGGCGCGCCAGGCGTGCGCCGCCGTCGCCCCGGGAGCTCCAGCCCTGGAGCGTGATGTCGGGCGTCAGCGCGTCGTCCCGGGAGCGCACCGTCGGGTCGCACCACACCAGGTCGCCGACGCGGAGCCGGGTGGCGTCCGGGCCGACGTGGACGATGCGTCCCACGCCGCCCGTACCGGGTACGACCGGCGGGACGAGGGGGTAGTTCCGGGCGCCGCTGAACACCTCGGCGGCGTACGGCAGCACGCAGGCGGCGACCACCTCGACCACCACCTCGCCGCCCCTCACCTCGGGGTCGGGCAGCTCCCGCACCGTGAGCGGGGCGCCGAACTGCGTCAGAACTGCTGCGCGCACGGGTGGACCTCCGTGTTTCTCTTCGTCGTCTGTCTCGTCGTCTGTCCGTCGTTCCTCGGGCGACGTCATCGAGGCTAGGAAGGCAGGGGGGCATTCGGGAAGCGAGGATCCGGCATCCGTGGTATGCGTAGGACGCATGGACCTCTCCAGTTCGGGCCTGCGCGTTCTGCGGCAGATCGCGGAGTCCGGCAGCTTCACGGCGGCGGCCGCGCGCCTCGGCTACACCCAGTCGGCGGTCTCCCGTCAGGCCGCGTCCCTCGAACGCGGCGCGGGTGCCGTCCTGTTCGAGCGCCGCACCGACGGGGTACAGCTCACCTCCGCGGGGCTGACCCTGCTGCGGCACGCCCGTACCATCCTGGACTCCCTCGACGCGGCCGAGCGCGACCTGACCGGGACCGCACCGCAGCGGGAACGGGTACGGCTCGGCGTGTTCCTGAGCGCGGGCGCGGCGCTCCTGCCCGCCGCACTCGCACGGCTCGCGGCCGGCCATCCGCAGGTCACGGTCACGACGCGCGAGGGCACGACACCCCGCCTGGTCCGCGCGCTGCGCGCCGGCTCGATCGACCTCGCCCTGCTGACGTCCCGGCCGCCCCACCGGCCCCCGGACGGCGAGTCGCCGCGCCTGCACGTCGAGACGGTGGAGGACACCGAACTCCTCGTGGCCGCCCGGACGACGGGGATGTTCGCGGGCCGCACCTCGGTGCACGTCGACGAACTCGTCGACGTCGCCTGGATCGCCACCCCGTCGTCGAACTCCGAACCGCTGCTGGGCGTCTGGCCGGGCCTGCCGGGCCGCCCGCGTGTCAGCCATGCCGTGCGTGACTGGCTGGCCAAGCTTCACCTGGTCGCCGGCGGCTTCGGGGTGACGACGGTGCCGTCCCGGATGTCGGAGGTGCTGCCGCCCGGGGTGACCCTGCTGCGCGTCGAGGGCGCGCCCCGTGAAGTGCGCCGGATCCTCCTGGCGCGGCTGCCGGGCCCGCCCACGCCGGCGATCACGGCCGTCGCTCAGGCGCTGGTGCCGACCGACTGAGGCCCGGCCGCGCCGCGGGAAGTCATCCGCGGCGAACCAGGTCTCGCTCCCGGTGGCCGGCCGGCACCGCGCTGCCGCGTCAGTCCCCGGTGCTCGGCCGAGCCGCGGCAGGCTTCTCCCGGGGCTCGGCCGGCCTCGTGGGCGGGCCGGGCTCGCCCGGACGAGGTGCGGGCGATGCCTCGTAGCCGCGGATGGCCAGGCGGCGGGCGATGCAGGCCACGATCGCCGGGGTGACCGTGGTCATCTCCGGGCGCCAGCCCGGGACGGCGTTCACCTCGCAGACCGTGAAGGTGCCGTCGGCCGCGAACAGCAGGTCCACCCCGGCGATGTCCAGGCCCAGGGCGCCGGCCGCGCGCACCGCCAGCTCCTCCGCCTGCGGGTGGCGGCCGGCGCACAGCGTGGCGGAGCCGCCCTTGGCGATGTTCGCGGCGAGGGCGCCGTGCCGGGAGGTGTGCAGGACGGCGCTCACCGGCTCGCCGTCGACCACGACGACACGCAGGGCGCGGCCGTGCGAGCCGGCCACGTACTCCTGGAACAGAAACGGCGTCCCGTCCGCCAGGCTGCCGGACAGCTCACGCAGCAGGCCCTGCTCGCGGGCGAGGAAGACCTGCCGGCCCTTGGTACCGCTGACGGCCTTCACCACGCACGGCGTGCGCAGGTTCCGGCTGTGTACGACGCCGTCCAGGGGGGCGGTGGCGTACGAGAGCGTGTCGGGCACCGGCACCCCGGCCAGGGCGAGTTCCTGCACCTGCCACACCTTGTTACGGGCCGTCAGCTGGGCGTCGGCCGGATTGACGAGGGTGCTGCCCATGCGCTCCAGATGGCGCAGCAGGGTGGTCTCCCGGTCGCTCCGCATGGAGCCGGGCATCTGGCGTACGCACACCACGTCCGGAGCCGGCAGGTCCACGCCGCCCAGGGTGTGCAGGACGAGCCTGCCGTCCCGGACGCCGAAGAGCAGCTCGTCGGTGTGCCAGAGGACGAAGCGGGGTCCGAAGGCGGCGGTGAACGCCCCTGCCAGTTCGGCCGTGGACCGCCGCAGCGCGATGGGCCGCTCCCGCACCAGCATCCACACATCGGCCGGTACGGGATGCTCCGGCCGGCCACGGTGCCGTGTGTCCACTCCGACTCCTCGTCTCCTCGCCGCCCGCCGCTGCCGGGCCGTGGAGCACCACTGTCACACATCCGTGATCGCGCGATCACGGAAGGCGACGCGATGGCGGATACGGCGCGGTCGGCCGGGGGAACCGGCCGACCACTGCCCGATGTCGGCGCCGTGGCGCGGGAGTTGGGACGTCGGCGAGGTCACCGGTCGTCCGGGCCGGTCAGGGGGCGGCGCGGCGCAGCCCGGCGATGAAGGCGGCGCCGTTCGGTGTGCCGACGCCCGTCATCGTGTCGTACCCCTTGGCGGTGACCTGCTGGGTGTAGGCGCGTTCCTGGGAGCCGAAGACGTCGACGCCCGGGGCGCCGCCGGACCCGTCCGCCGCGAGGTAGGCAGCCCTGTTCTGCTGCGGCGTCCGGGAGTCGACCGGCAGGACGTCGTGGTAGGCGCGGGTGCCGGCGAGCCGGTAGATCAGCGGGTTGCTGAAGCCGAACGCCGTCTTCCGGCCCTGCTGGGCGTCGGCGATCAGGCCGGCGATCAGCGGACAGGCCAGGCTGGTGCCGGCGTTCACCATGGTCCGGTACGGCCCCGGCTTCGCGTCGCTCCCCGACTCCGTGTACCCGGTCAGGAGCCCGGTGTCGAGATCGGCGTCGGCCGCGATGTCGGGGACGGCCCGGTCGGTGGCGACCCGCTTGCCGACGCGGACACGCGACATCGACGCGGGAACGACACCCTTCTGGTAGGCGGGCAGGCCGTAGACGAGGCTGGTGCCTCCGCCGCCCCCGCTGATGCCCAGGTCGCTCCACCTGCCGTGCTCCAGGGAGCCGTAGTCGCTGGACCACCCGGTCTCGAAGACCCGGTTGTCCGCCGCCCCGATGCCGAGGCTGGTGCCGCCGACCGCCACCGCGTACGGGTCGGAGTCGGTCACCGTCAGCCCGGGTGTGTCACCGGACGAGAAGTACATGCCGACCCCCTGGGCCGCGGCCCGCACGTCGATCGCGTGCACGGTCTTCTCTGGCACCATGCCCAGGGGGATCTGCCACGAGTTGGACACGATGGAGGCGCTGGGGTGCTTGCCGTCGCCGGTGAGTACGGAGAGGGCCGCGTCGAGCAGTGCCTGGTCCTCGTCGCAGCCGCCGCCGACCACCATCAGCTGGGCGGCTCCGGGCGCCATGGCGTACACAGCCTCGGAGTCCATCTCCGCCTCGTCGTTCACCGCGGTCGCCTGCGCCGCGCCCCGCGCGGAGGTGCCGCAGGACTTTCCGGACCGGACTTCCCGGAACTGGGAGGGTTTCGGCGCGGGCAGGTGATTGGTGCGCGCGTACTCCGTCAGCGTCCGGAACATCGCGGTCGGCGCCTCGTCCTCGGTCAGGGCCACGGTCTGGCCCTTGCCGGTGTCCGTCCAGGTCGCGCCGTAGGCGGCGCGGATCTGACGGGCGGAGTACCCGCACACAGGCAGCGATGCCGTGCTCAGTCCCTGGTAGGCCGGGTGGACGGGGTGCGTGTGCTGCGCCCAGTACCGGGAGCACGTCGGTGCCTCGGGCGCCCCCGTCTGCGTCTGCGTCTGTCTCACGGCAGCGGTCCGGGTGGTGTTCGGCCGGGCTCCGCTCATCCCGGTCACCCCGAGGACGTCGGGCGCGAGCGGGGCCGGTACCGACACGTCGCGGTCGTTGGACTGGATCACCGTGGTCCCGCCGAGAGCGTCCTCGGCCCGGTACCGGTTGATCCGCACCTGGAACGCCGACTGCACCGCCGACGCCGTCCCGGTCGCCGAGACGTAGTCGCGGCCGTCGCTGATGTGCACCCGCGTCAGACCCTTGGTGCTCAGCCATGCCGCGACCGCCCGGGCGTGCGCGGCGGACGGCCCGAAGCGGGCGGTGTAGGCGTCAGGGCCGAGATAGTGGTGGAACGCGGCGCTGCCCGGTGTGGCGACCGCGTCGGCGAACGCGGCGGCACCGGCCAGATCCGGCTTCAGCCACACCTGGACGGTCATGTCCTGGGCGGACGGCACGGCACCGGCGAGGGGCATGGTGTGCACGGCGGGGGACGCCGTCCCCGGCACCGTCGTGGTGGCCGCCGCCTGTGCGGTGCCGGGCACCCCCAGCAGCGCTCCGGCGGCCAGCACGGCCGTACAGCCTGCCACGGCAGCGGCGGCCCGCCCCCGGCGCCGGCTCCGCACCACCGGTCCCGCTCCCCGCCCGTCCACGAACGCTCTTTTCACGTGTGTCCCCCAGCCCGGCCCGATCGCTCGGGCACCGCCTCATTCCGGCTCCAGCCTCTCCCGCACCTTCTCCTCCTACGACGACGACCCGCGGCCCCGGGTTGCGGTGATCCGGTGCACGTGACCGGATCCAGCCCTTCCTGACGGGGTGGGGGGTGATGCCCGGCACGCTCTGGTGCTGTCCCCACCCCGAAGCCTCCTGCCTGCCGGAGTGATCGGGTCCCGGCCGGTGCCTAGCGTGCTGTCCCATGACCATCCCCCTCCTGAGCCGATTACTCCGCAGGCGTACCGGCCTCGCGGCCACCGCCGCGGCGACGGCCGTCGTGCTGGTCGCCACCCCCGCGGCAGCCGCCCAAGCGCCACCGCCGGCCCGCGCGTCCCGCCCGTGCGGCACGCACGACGCCCTGCGCCGGTCCCTGCACCACCTGGTCGTGCACGACCGGATCGCCGGTGCCGCGGTCCTCGCCGAGAGCACGGGCCCGGACGCACCCTGCGCCCGCTGGACCGTGACGGACGGAGTGGCCGATCTGCGCTCCGGCCGACCGATGAACACCACCGACCGACTGCGCATCGGCAGCGTCACCAAGACCTTCACCGCGACGGTCGTCCTCCGACTCGCCGCCGAACGGCGCCTGTCCCTGGAGGCGCCTGTCGAGCGGTACCTGCCCGGACTGATCCGGGGACACGGGTACGACGGCCGCCGGATCACCGTCCGCCAACTCCTCCAGCACACCAGCGGGCTGCCCGACTACCTCGACGCGCCCGTCTGGGACCACCCCGAGCGGCTGCGACACCGCCACTTCGCCCCGCGCGAACTCGTCGCCGACGCGCTGCGGTTGCCCCGGCCACGGCAGAGCTGGCACTACGCGACCACCAACTACCTCGTCGCCGGGCTGATCGTGCGCGCGGTCACCGGCCACTCCCCCGAGTCGGAGATCACCCGCCGCGTCATCGCGCCACTCGGGCTGCACGACACGTACTGGCCCGGCGACGACCCCCGCCTCCACGGGCCGCACTCCCACAGCTACTTCACCGCGGACGACGGCCGCCGCACCGACGGCACGAGCTGGAACATGACCTTCGGCGGGGCCGGCGGGGCCCTGGTGTCCACACCCGCCGACATGATCCGGTTCCTCACCGCCCTGCTCGGCGGGCGCCTGCTGCCGGCGGCCCAACTCGCCGACATGCGGCGGACGGTGGCCGCCGATCCCGACCGGCTCTGGCCCGGCGCCCGTTACGGGCTCGGGCTGATCTCCTCGCCCCTGTCCTGCGGCGGTACCTGGTGGGGTCACGCGGGAACCGTGCCCGGCGGCCACCGTGCCCTGGTCGCCGCCGGCCCCGGCGGCCGGAGCGTCGCCGTGGCCCTGAACGGGATCCCGGCGACGCTCCAGGCCGAACAGGACTTCCACGACGTCGTCGACAAGGCCTTCTGCGAGCCGGCCCCCTCCGTAAGGACACCCGCATGACCGCCCCCACCGCGCGCGGCGCCGGTCGCCGCTCACGCCGCCGCACCGCGCGGTGCGCCGCGGCCGCCGCCCTGTGCCTCGCGGGCGCACTCACCCTGGGCAGCGCCCCGTCCGCCACCGCCGCGTCCGCCGGCGATCCCCTCGCCCGCTACGACCACCAGCGCCTCGACTGGAAGAGCTGCCGGCTCGGCCCCGGCGACACCACCGGCGAGGAACTGGAGCAGGCCGGCGCCCAATGCGCCGACGTCACCGTGCCGTTGGACCACGCCCGCCCCGACGGCCGTACGCTCACCGTCGCGATCTCCCGGATCCGGGCCACCGACACCGCCCACCGCATCGGCGCGCTGCTGCTCAACAGCGGCGGCCCGGGCGGACAGACCATCGGTGATCCGCCGTGGGTGCGCGCGGCGATGAAGGACGTCGGCAAGCGCTACGACGTGGTGGGGGTGGACCCGCGCTTCGTCGGCCGGAGCACCCCGCTGGACTGCCACTGGCCCACCGGCAGCATGTTCCGCGGGGCGGGCACCGGCCGCGCCGGCTTCGACCGGATGGTCGCCTTCTCGGCCGGCCTCGCCCGCCGTTGCCGTACCCACGCGGGCGGCCTGATCCCGTATGCCACCACCCGGAACACCGCCCGGGACATGGACGTGATCCGTGCCGCCCTGGGCGAGCGGCGGATCTCCTATCTCGGCTACTCGTACGGCAGTTACCTCGGCCAGGTGTACGCGACGATGTTCCCGGACCGGACCGACCGGGTGGTCCTGGACGGTGTGATAGATCCCGCCCGCTACGGTCCGCGGCTGTTGCTGAGCGCGGAGCAGGCCAACCGCGACGCCCTGGGTGACTGGGCCGCCTGGGCCGCCGCGCACGACGCGGCCTACGGCCTGGGACGTACCCGCAGGGCGGTGCTGGCGACCGTGAACGCGGTCCGGTCGGCCGCCGCCCGCACGCCCCTGCGGCTCGGCGCCCACCGGGTGGACGAGCACGTCCTCCCCGTCCTCGTCTTCAACGGCCTCTCCCAGGACAACCCCACGGCCTACGGGGATCTCGCCCGGGCCGTGCGGGACCTGCGGCGGGCCGCCGACGGCCGGACCGTCACCCCGTCCCCCTGGCTGGCGGATTCGCTGGACTTCCTGCTGACCGGGCACGACTCCACGTACGGCAGCGCCCAGACGTCGATCCTCTGCGGCGACGTGGCCGCTCCGCACGACCCGGAGACGTACTGGCGCGATCTGACGCGTGCCGGGTCGCGCGACCGGATCTTCGCTCCCGTCGCGAACGACATCAACCCGTGCGCGTTCTGGGCGCCGCCCCGCGAGCGCCCCACGACGATCCGCGGCGACCTGCGGGCCCTGCTCGTGAACGCCACCGGTGACCCGCGCACCGTCTACCAGGGTGCCGAAGCGGTCCGCCGCGGCTGGCCCAGCTCCCGCCTGGTCACCCTGCGCGGGGCGGACCAGCACGCGGTGTACGGCGTCTTCGGCAGCCCGTGCGTGGATGCCACGGTGAACGCCTATCTGGGGACCGGCCGCCCACCGGCCGACGACGTCACCTGCCCCAGGCCCGCCGCATGACGTGACGGCGCCGGTGCCCGCGGGATCTGCGGGCCACCCACACCAGCGATGGCTGTCACGTGGCGGTGCGTAGTGGGGCGGTCGTGCCCCTCGCTTCGAGGGACGGGGGCGCGAGGTCGACCTCGGCCGGGCGGTCCGGCTCGTCGATCCGGTCGAGCAGCCGCTGCGCGGCGCGGCGGCCCACGTCGTGGCTGGCGTTGTCCACGGTGGTCAGCCACAGATGGCGCAGGCGCGACAGGTAGGTGTTGTCGTAGCCGACGAGGGAGAGGTCCCGCGGGACCCGCAGGCCGCTCTCCTCGGCGGCCGAGAGCGCGCCGACACAGGTCATGTCGTTGACGGCGAAGACGGCGGTCGGGCGCTGCGGGCGGCTCAGGAGCCGGACGGCGGCCCGGTAGCCGCCCTCCTCGGTGAGGTCGCCCTGTTCCACGACCGCCGTGCCGGCGAGTCCGTGCTCGCGCATGGTCGCCTCGAAGCTGCGCCGGCGCAGTTCGCCGACCGCGCCCTGCCCGGCGATGTGGGCGATGTGCCGGTGCCCGAGGCCTATGAGGTGCTCGGTGGCCAGGCGGGCGCCCTGTTCGTCGTCGTTGGCGACGATGTCCACGCCGGGGAGCACCGGTTCCCGGGCGCCGGCGACGACCGTGGGGATCCGGCCGGCGGCGGTGCGCAGGGCCTCGGGGTCCTGGAGCGTGCCGACGGCGATCAGGCCGTCGACGCGCAGTTCGGTGAAGGTCCGGGTGAGATCCTCGCCGAGCCGCCGGTTGAGGTGGCCGTCGGCCAGCAGGACGTGCATCCCGCTGTCGTACAACCGCCCGTTCAGGCCGTCGAGCAGTTCCACGAACCAGGGGTTGCGCAGGTCGTTGAGCAGCACTCCCACCGTGCGGGTGCGCCGCTCGCTCAGGCTGCGCGCGGCCGCGTTGGGCCGGTACCCGAGCGCTTCGACGGCGGCCAGGACGGCCTCGCGTTTCTCCGGCCGTACCCCCGCCGAGCCGCGCAGCACCAGCGAGACCAGGGACTTCGACACGCCGGCCCGCTCGGCGACGTCACGGATGGTCGGAGTGCTCATGTCTGGACCGTTCCATATCCCGGAGGGCCCTGTAAAGACCCCTTGACACGGGAGAGAGCCAGGACTCAGGGTGTGGCGCAGGTTCTGGAACGGTCCAAAGAAGGGCGCTCATGGTGAACACGCTCGGCGTCGCGGTCGTCGGATTCGGCTGGATGGGACGGGTGCACACGCAGGCGTACGCCCGTGTGCACCACCACTTCCCCCAGCTGTCCCTACGGCCGGAACTGGTCGCCGTCGCCGACGAGGTACCAGGCCGGGCGCAGGAGGCGGCCGGGCTCCACGGCTTCGCCTCCGCCACCCGGGACTGGCGCACGGTGGCCGCCGACCCCCGGGTCCGGGCGGTCAGCATCACCGCCCCCAACTTCCTGCACCGCGAGATCGGTGTCGCGATGGCCGAGGCCGGCAAGCACATCTGGATCGAGAAGCCGGTCGGACTGACCGCCGAGGACGCCCGGGCCGTGGCCGACGCGGCGGCCAAGGCCGGGGTGCAGGGCACGGTCGGCTTCAACTACCGCAACGCGCCTGCCGTCGAGGCCGCCCGCGAGCTGATCGCCGCCGGAGAGATCGGCACGGTCACCCACATCCGCATCCGTCTCTTCAGTGACTACGCCGCCCACCCTCAGGGCGCTCTGACCTGGCGCTACGAGCGCGCGCGTGGCGGCAGCGGGGTGCTCGGCGACCTCGCCTCGCACGGCGTCGACCTGGCCCGCCATCTGCTGGGCGAGATCACCTCGCTCACCGCCGACACCGCGGTCTTCGTCCCGGAGCGGGCCCGCCCGACCGGCGCCACGGCCGGGCACAGCCTCGCCACCGGCGGCGAACTCGGCCCGGTCGAGAACGAGGACTACGTCAACTGCCTGCTCCGCTTCGCCTCCGGCGCCCGGGGCGTCCTCGAAGCCTGCCGGGTCTCGGTCGGCGAGCAGAACAACTACGGCTTCGAGGTGCACGGCAGCAAGGGCGCCGTCTTCTGGGACTTCCGCCGCATGGGCGAGCTGGGCGTCAGCCGCGGCACGAGCTACCAGGACCAGCCGGTGAGCACCGTGTACGTCGGCCCCGGCCACGGCGAGTACGGCGCGTTCCAGCCGGGGGCGGCCACCAGCATGGGCTACGACGATCTGAAGGTGATCGAGGCCCACCGCTTCCTGCGCTCCATCGCCGGGGGCACCCCCGTGGGCGCCACCCTGAACGACGCCGTGGCCAGCGCGGTGACGCTGGACGCGATCGGGCGCTCGGCCCAGCGGCGAGCGTGGGTGGACCTCGTCTGAGCACCATGCGTCCCACCACGCCCTGCACGTGGAGGCGGGCGGAGTCATCACCCCATGACGCTGAAGCTGCTGTCCCGGTTGATCCGGCGCCTGCGGCTGTAGTGCGCGAGGTCCACCGCGAGGCCGGTGCGCGGCAGGGTGAGCTGGACGGGCTCGGTGTCGTGGTCCCGGCCGCTCTCGCAGGCGTCGATGATCGCCGTCAGGAACAGTCCGACCACGGGGGCGTTCTTGAACTGGTTCCCGCTGGTGCCGATCGCGACGTAGTAGCCCGGCAGGGCGGTCTTGTCGTAGATCGGGATCCAGTCGTCGGAGACGTCGTACACACCGGCGACTCCCCGTGGGGTGTGGGGCACCGTGAGGGTGGGGATACGGCGGGCGGCGCGGTGGAACTGGGCGTCGTAGACCGCTCTGGTCGGCTGCGGGGGACAGTCGTCGGGATCGTCGAGCCAGTGCGGCGGTCGCACCGCGGTTCGGTCCCGCCGACGACGAGGCCGCCGCTCGGGGTGGTCCGGACGTAGGTGCCGAGGTCCGGATCGGCGACGAGGAGCCGCCTGCCGCCGCGGCCGTAGCCGTCGGGGGCCCGTACCTCGTGGACCTCCTGGCGCAGCGGCCGGGTGGTGACGGCGAAGTCGTCGCCGACTCCGGCGAGTTGGTTGACGGCGCCGGAGTGCAGTCCGGCCGCGTTGACCACGACGGGGGCCGACAGCCGGGTGCCGTCGGCCAGGCCGACGCCGGTGACCCGGTCGTGCGCCGTGATGCCGGTGACCGTCGTACGGAACCGGAAGGCGGCTCCGTGGCGTACGGCGGCGGCCATCAGGTTGTGGGCGGCGAGTTGCGGGTCGTCCACGAAGCCGCAGTCGGGGGTCCAGCAGCCGCTCAGGTCACCGGTCGGCTCGTCGAAGAAGGCCTCGTCGGTGATCGCCTTGGGCGGGCAGTGGCGGCCGGTGTCCAGCACGGGCAGACGCTCGCGGATGGTCGCGGCGTCCCAGTCCTCGTACGGCACCCCGGCCCGGTCGCACAGTTCGTGCACCGTGGCGCGGTCCTGGCCGGGCGAGTCCAGGAGCAGACCGCCGGTCCTGCTGAACCGGGCCTGGCCCGCCTCGTCGTGGCCGCCGAGGTGTCCGCTCCAGTCCGCCCAGGCGTGCCGGGACTCCCAGGCGCCGGCGACGCCCGTCCAGGTGGGGTAGTTGAAGCGGATGACAGCCGAGGACGCTGGTGGAACCGCTCCCGGCCGCCGGCCCCCGCTCCACGACACGGACACGCCGTCCACCCGCGGCCAGGGCATGGGCGATCGAGCAGCCCATGACGCCGGCGCCGATCACCACCGTGTCGAAACTCCGATCGGACATCGTGTGCCTTTCAGACGGGGAACCGAACGAAGGCAGGTCTGCTCGGCGACCGGCCGGTGAGTGCCGTGACACCGGCGGTCGGCACCGGCGGCCGGGCTCAGTGCAGGGGGTGCGGGGACAGCACCGTGAACCAGAGGAGGGCGATGGTCCCGGCGCCCATCAGCGGTGTCAGTATCTCGGTCTCCAGCTTGTTGCCGCTGCTCTTGATCAGCACGATCTCGTAGCGCGTCCTGAGCGGCCACAGCCATGGCGCGCCCTGCTTGGTGATGGAGTCGCCGAGGAGATGGGCCAGACAGCCGAGGCCGATGGCGTAGGGCAGCCAGAGCGGCGCGGAGGGGATGAACTTGTCGATGGCGGCGGTGCCCAGCGCGGCCAGCGCCACGTTGGTGCCCCAGGCATGGAAGCCGTGTCCGGGCGGGCAGAGATTGAGTGCACGCACCGCCAGCGCCAACAGGAAGAAGCACATGACGAGCGTGAACGGCCGTCCCAGAAAGGCGATTCCGGCCCAGGTGCCCGCGGTCATGAAGGCGATGAAGAACAGGGAGTGGGTGGCATGCCGATGGCCGCCGGAGACGAAGGCGACGAACCGGCACAGCATCTTGGAGACCGGGCCGAGGAAGTTCGCGATCGTGCCGTCGTGGTGGTCCAGGTCCGGCAGCAGCGCGGCGCCCGCGCACAGCACCGTGCCCATGAGGATCTCCTGGGGCGACAGATGCGTGTGCAGCAGCACGGGCGGCAGGTAGGGAGCAGTGCCGGCGAACAGCAGGGCGCCGCTCACGGCGTGCGAATGGCCCATCATGGTGAGGTTGTTCTCCCCCGGTCGGGCGCCGTGACAACGGCGCGTCGATGTCCGAGCGTCAAAGAGGTGCGCGCGGTCGGTGATGTGTGTGCGATCGGTGATGTGTGTGCGATCGGTGATGTGTGTGGCTCAGAGGTTGGTGAGCTGCTCCCCCTCGCGGTCCTCGATGATGTGGTCCACGCACACCGCGAGGATGATCAGCAGCAGCCAGTCCGGTTCGCTCATCACGTCGACCGCGTAGGCGTCGCGGACGGTGAACCAGCGGCGCGAGATGTGTGCCAGGGTCCCGCTGTCGTCCGCGATGTCGAACTCGCGGTCCCAGAGGTTGCCCGCGATCCGCAGCCGGCGCCCGCCGCGCAGGGTCACCTTGTAGCGGTCCCTGAAGATCCGCAGGGTCCGCTTGCTGATGCGGCCCACGGTCTCGCCGTTCTGCTTGATGAGGATCGTGTGGTGGAAGGTGAGTGCCTTCTTGACGATGCGGGCCACCTGCTCGCCCTCGGTGTCGACGAAGTCGAACGTGGTGCGCAACCGCAGCAGTTTGCGGTTGACCTTGAAGAGCTTCTCCCGGTGTTCCGTCTCGACCCAGGCCTCCTCGTGGAAAGCCAGCATGCGGTCGCGTACCAGGTAGCGCATGAGTACCCCGTCCAGATCCCGAGAGAGGAAGAATCACTGTCCGCCGCGATAATAGTTGCGGCGTTGCGCAAGACAGCAACTCCATCCGCACCGCTCACGGGGAGGGCATGAATGACCATCACGCACCGACCGGGCCGAAAGGGCCCCGTCGCCACCGTACTTCTGACGCTGCTGCTCGGCCTCGGCCTGGCGGCGACACCGGCCGCCGCCGCTCCGGCCACCGCTCGGCAGGCCGCGACGGCCGCAACGCCTACGACAGCTGCGGCGGCCACGGGCACTGTACGCACCGGACCCGCGCTTGCGGGCACCGTCTCCACCATCCGCCTAAGGCACACCACTTCCACACATCACGCGGCGGCGACCCTCCGCAGGACGAAGACCAAGAAGAAGAGCTTCCTCAAGAAGCTCGGCATCTTCCTCCTGGTCGTCGTGATCCTCGTGATCCTCTTCGTCGTCCTGGTCATCTGGCTGCTGGTCCACCTCGTCCGCCGGGTCTTCCGGGGGAGGCGCGAGCGCTGAGGAGCCGCGCCGGCGACGGCGCCCTGATCGGGAAAATGCCTCAACCGGCCCCGCACGAGGGCCGGTTGAGGCGTTCCGTTCGCGCGACGCTCATGGCGTCGCGGACCGTTGACGGTTACGGAAGAGTGGCTCCCTCCGCGTTCAGCGCCGCCGGCACCGGCTGGAAGAAGGTCTCACCGCCGGACGTGCAGTCACCGCTGCCGCCCGAGGTCAGCCCGACGGCCGCGTCGGAGTCGAAGAGCGCGCCGCCGCTGTCGCCGGGCTCGGCGCACACGCTGGTGTCGATGAGCCCGGAGACCGAGCCCTCCTGGTAGTTCACGGTCGCGTCGAGCCCGGTGACGGACCCGCTGTGGACCCCCGAGGTGCTGCCGCTGCGCGTGACCGATTCACCCACGTACGCATCGGCGGCGTGGGTGATCTGCTGGCTGCTGCCGTCGTAGAGGTCGACGGCGCTCGCGTGGTCGCTGCTCGCGTCGTCGTACTGCACCAGGGCGTAGTCGGTACCGGGGAACTGCGAGTCGACGGTCTGGCCGACCTCCCCGCCGCCCTGGGAGTCGGACCACGTCTGGGATGCGTTGCCGCAGTGCCCGGCGGTGAGGAAGTAGGGCGCGCCGTTCACGGTCACGTTGAATCCGAGGGAGCAGCGGACACCGCTGCCCCAGATGGCGTCGCCGCCCGCGATGAACGGCTTGAAGGCGGAGGCGGTCCGGCGTACGACGACCTTCTCGCCGAGCGAGTCCACCACGGAGTTCAGCCGGGCACGCTGGGCACCGGTGACGGTCGGGTCGACGGTCACGACCACCTTGTCCTTGCGGGGGTCGATCGCCCAGGCGGTGCCCGCGATCCGGGCGCGCTGGGCCAGCGTGCGCTGTGCTCCACGGAGTTGGGTGGTGGAGTAGCGGACGGTTCTGGGGACGGCGCCGGTCGCGCGGACCTGGGCGGCCGCGGACGGGTCGGTGATGCCGACGACGAACTGGTGGGCCGCGGCGTCGTAGTAGGAACCCGCCGCACGGTCGCCCAGTCGTGCGACGAGTGATGCGGCGGACGCGGCGCGGGCCGCGGCCGGGGTGGCCGCGGCGGCGGGAGCGGCCGTGGCCGAGCCGGCGCCGGGGAGCAGGGCCGCGCCGGCCGTGAGGACGAGGACGCCGGCTGCGGTGAACACGCGGGCGGTGCGGGTGTTTCGGCGTTGCGCCATGTGAGGCCTCCAGTGGGGGTTGCCCCGCCCGATCGACGGGCCGGGGCCGGAGGAACGACAGCCACGGGCACGCTCCGAACCCAAGCGTCGGTCGTGCCCATGCCAAACGCCGACGAGTATGGCGAGGCTCTCCCGTCACAACAAGGAGGGATTCCGGCCTGACCTCCGGCACCACGGACACGCAGGCGCCGTCACCATCCCCGCACTCCAAGCCCCGGCGCGGGCGTCCGAAGTCACGCACGGTCGCCGCCACCGCCCCCGCCGTCCACGCTCGGTTCATCAACGGCTGGCCGGTACGCCATGATCCCGTTCGGAATTCGAACCAGTCGTCCTTTATTTAGACCACTCTTGGCCCACTGATGACCTGACGCGACCACACCCTCGCCTGTCCGCATCCCCACGGCCGTCGCATGCCTACGGCTTCACGCCGTCCCGGTGCTCGACATCCGTCCGCGCACGACGTGTCCAGGGGATCAGCGCCGGGACGCGGGCGCGGTAGGCCTCGTAGGCCGGACCGAACCGGCCGGCCATCAGCCGGTCCTCGGCCCGGACCCGCAGCAGCATCCAGGGCACCGCGACGATGAGGAAGGCGACCCAGACGCCGAAGCCACGGGCCAGCATCCCGCCGACGACGAGGCCGAGCAGGCCGGTGTAGATGGGGTGGCGGACCAGCCCGTAGGGGCCGTCCGTACGGAGTTCGTGATGCTCCCGCACCGTCGGGACGCTGGCCCACATCGTGCCCAGCACCCAGCGGGCCCACAGCAACAGGGCTGTGGACGCGACGGCGAGCGCGGCGCCCAGCAGGGCCAGCCCGGGCTGCCAGTACCGCAGTTGTCTCCAGAGGCCGCCGGTGCGGCCGACCAGGACCGAGAACACGTAGACACCTGCTATGAGGAGGAGCCGGCGGGGCAGCGTGCGCCGCTGTCCCCGCCACCAGCCGCGTACACCGGAGTGGCTCTTCACGCCGAAGTAGACGGCGCCCACGATCCAGGCCGCGTAGAAGATCAGGAAGCAGATGACGATGACCAGCGCGAGCGCCGAGTGAAGCGATCCCATGGCTCAAGGGTGCTCCGCACGGGCTGTCGATCACCACCACCCACGGGTCGATGGAGACGATCCGCCGACCTCCACCCCTGGATGGAGAGCGGCCGCCCTCTGCCCGCGCTCGACCGACGCCAGCATGCTCACGCTAATCTCGGCCCGCGTCCGCCGCCGTTCCTCCATGGAGAGATGAGTACCCGAGATGACAGCGCCCCAGGTGGTCGTCCGTCCGGCGACCTCCGCCGACCTCCAGGCCGTTGCCGACATCTACACGCACTACGTCCGCCACACCGTGGCCACCTTCGAGGAGACCCCGCCGACCGTCGCCCACTGGGAGGAACGGCTCGACGACCTGACCGGCCGGAAGCTGCCCTTCCTCGTCGCCGCGTCGGACGACACCGTCGCGGGCTTCGCCCTCGCCGCTCCGTGGCGCCCGAAACCGGCGTACCGGAGCACGGTCGAGGACACCGTCTACCTCGCACCCCACGCCATCGGCCGAGGGTTGGGCACGGCCCTGCTCGACGCGGTCGTCACCGAGTCCGCCCGGGCGGGGATGCGGCAGATGATCGCCGTCATCGCCGACACCGGCAACGACGCCTCGCGCGCCCTGCACCGCCGCTTCGGCTTCACCGACGCCGGTCGCCTGGTGCGGGTCGGCCACAAGCACGGCCGCTGGATCGACACCTTCCTCATGCAGCGGGAGCTGGCCGCCGAGCACGTCCGCCGGTGATCGCCGTCCGCGGGCGCTTGACCTCAAGCGCTTGAGGTGTGGTCTGCTGACGCCATGACGACCTTCACGATTCATGAGGTATCAACCCATAGCGGGCTCAGTGAGCCCACACTGCGCTATTACGAAGATGTCGGGCTCATCGGACCGATCGACCGCGACGAGAGCAGTGGGCACCGCCGGTACAGCAGCCGGGACCTCGACACGCTGGAGGCACTGTCCTGCCTGCGCGCGGTCGGCGTGAGCATCGAGGACATGCGCACCTACCTGGGCAACCGGGCGCGTGGCCGGGAGGCGGCGGCCGAGCAGCGTGACCTGCTGCTGCGGCACGCCGAACGGATCGAGGCGGAGATCGCGGCCCAGCGGGCGCGGCTGCGCTACCTGCGGGAGAAGGCGGCGATGTGGGACGCCCGCGACCGCGGCGACGCCGCCGCGGAGGCCGAGTCGACACGCCGTGTCGTGGCCGCGGTCGAGAGCCTGGGGGTGCTGCGATGAGCCGGGTCCTGGTCACCGGCGGAGCCGGCTACGTGGGGACGCAGCTGATCACCGCGCTGCTGCGGGCCGGGCGCCCGGTGCGGGCCACGGTGCGTTCGACGGCCCGGGAGTCCGAGCTGCGCGCGGCGGTGCGTCGCGGTGGCGCCGACGACGGCGGTCTGGAGGTCGTCGCTGCGGACCTGATGTCCGACGACGGCTGGCACGCCGCGGTGTCCGGCTGCGAGGAGGTCCATCACGTCGCTTCCCCCATCCCGGCCGTCCAGCCGGAGGATCCGGACGAGCTGATCGTCCCCGCCCGCGACGGCACGCTGCGGGTGTTGCGGGCCGCACGCGACGCGGGCGCCCGGCGCACCGTGCTGACCTCGTCGTTCGCCGCGGTGGGCTACACGCCGAAGGCCGGCGCCGAGTTCACCGAGGCGGACTGGACCGATCCCGACACCCCCGGGCTCGCGCCGTACCCCCGGTCCAAGGCGATCGCCGAGCGGGCCGCGTGGGACCTGATGGAACGGGAGGGCGGCGACACCGAACTCGTCGTCGTCAACCCGACGTTCATCCTCGGTCCCGCCCTCACCACGGAGCCGCGCTCGTCGACGCAGTTGGTCAAGGCGATGCTCGACGGCACGATGAGCGTCGCACCCCGCCAGCGGTTCGGCATCGTGGACGTCCGCGACCTGGCCGACCTGCACATCCGCGCGATGGCCGCTCCCGAGGCCGCGGGCAAGCGGTTCCTGGCCGTCGCGGACGGCCCGGCGCTGAGCTTCCTGGAGATCGCCGAGATCCTGCGCCGACGGCTCGGTCCGCTCGCCGCGCGCGTACCCACGCAGGAGGCACCGGGCGACGAGCCGCCACGGCCGGTCATCCACAACGACCGCGCCCGCGAGGAGCTCGGCTGGCGCCCCCGCCCCGTCGAGACCACCGTCGTGCAGACGGCCGAGAGCCTGCGCGGCCCGGGTGTGCCGGAAACGGGACGGTGACCCAGCCCCGCAGGTCGAAGGCCTCGGCGATCTCGTCGCGCCCGGCCCCGGCCGCCAGCAGCAGCCGGAGCAGCACCCGGGCCTTGTACGGGTCGAGGAAGCCGCCGTCGATCAGCCCGCGCCGGCACAGGTCGGTCTCCGAGCCGGGAGCCTCGTAGGTGTGCCGCAGCACCGAACCGCTCCCGGTGCGCGAGGTCAGGACGACCGGCAGGTGTGCGGCGAGCGCGCCGAGCCGTGGTGCCAGCACGTCCGGCACGTGACCGACGCCGAAACCGGCGACCACCAGGCCCCGATGTGTCGCTTCGAGCCCGTCGAGCCGCGCGCCGTCGTCGTCCAGGGTGACCACGTGCAGGGCGACGCGGGCGGTCTCCAGCCGCTTCCGGTCGACGTCGACCGGAAGCGGCGGGTGCCGGGGCTGGGCGAGGAGCATCCGCACCCGGCCCTCGACGACATGGCCGAGCGGGCCGGCGCTCGGTGAGGCGAAGCTCGCGGGGTTCGTACTGTGTGTCTTGCGCACCCAACGCGCCGCGTGCACCTCGTCGTTGAGGACGACCAGCGCACCCGCGCCGCGCGCCTCGCGGGCCGCGGCGACGCGTACGGCGGCAAGTACGTTGGCGGGGCCGTCCGCTCCGGCCATGACCGGCTGCCGCATCGCGCCGGTCAGTACGAACGGCGCGTCGTGCGGCCACACCAGGTCGGCCAGGAAGGCCGTCTCCTCCAGGGTGTCCGTGCCCTGGGTGACGACCACGCCGTCCGCGCCCTCGGCCACGGCCCGTGAGGCGACGGCGACGACGTCGAGGACCTGCGCGAAGGTGAGGTTTCCGCTGGGTACGGCGTGTACGTCCCGAACCTCCAGCGGGACTCCCAGCTCCGCCAGGCCCGGTACGGCGGCGGTGATCTCGGCGCCGCTCAGCCGTGTCCCCCGAGCCTGGCCCGGCACCGAGATCGTGCCCCCGAGTGCCAGCAGTACGACGCTCAACACCCGCTCCTTCTCTTGGAGTTCCGCCCTCGGTGATCCACCGGCCGTGGCCCGACCGTTCCCCAACCTACCGGTGGGCACACATCGGGCGCACGGACAGTGCGTCAGATCCCGTTTCTGCAAGCCCATTGACCCTGGTCGTCCACATCCATAGCCTCCATCCTCATACATGGACGGCTTCCTCGGCGGTACGAGGACATGGTTCATGCAGGCGACCGCGGTTCAAAGGGGAACTGGCCCATGCCACTTGTTGTCGTTGCCGTCGGCGTACTGATCCTGCTCTTCCTGATGACGAAGCTCAGACTCAACGGCTTCGCCGCCCTGCTGCTCGTGGCGGTGGGCGTGGGCCTGGTCCGGGGCATCCCGCTGGAGAAGATCCCCGATGTGCTCTCCGAGGGCATCGGCGGGCAGATCGGCGACACCATGCTCACCATCGGGCTCGGCGCCATGGTCGGGCGGGTGCTGGGCGACTCCGGCGCCGCCCAGCGGATCGCCGCCAGACTGCTCGACCTGTGCGGACCGCGCTGGGTCCAGGTCGCCATGATCCTGTCGGCCATGCTGATCGGCATCACCATGTTCTACGAGGTCGCCTTCGTCATCATCGTGCCGGTCGCCTTCACTCTCGTACGGGTCACGCGGGCGAACCTGCTGTGGGTCGGGCTGCCGATGTCGATCGCCCTGTCCACCATGCACAGCTTCCTGCCGCCGCACCCCGGCCCGACCTCGGTGGCCGCGACGTTCCACGCCTCGGTCGGACTGACGCTGTTCTACGGCCTGTTCATCGCCGTGCCGGCCGGTGCGCTGGTCGCCCTGGTGTGGCCGCGCCTGCCGTTCGTCCGGAGGATGAACCCCTCCATACCCACCGGCCTGGTCAGTGACCGCGTCTTCACCGAGGAGGAGATGCCGGGCATGGGCTGGTCGCTGTCGGTGGCCCTGCTGCCCGTGGTCCTCATCGCCGGAGCCGCCGTGACCGGACTGGCCGGCTCCGGTTCGGGGCCGGTGCTGCACTTCGTCGCGTTCATCGGATCGGCGCCCATCGCCCTGCTGCTCACCCTGGCGGTCGCGATGTGGGCGTTCGGCCCGCGGATCGGCCGCAGCCTGGACGAGGTCAGCGCGTCGTGCCGGTCGGCCGCCCAGGCGATGGCGATGATCCTGCTCGTGATCGGCGCGGGCGGCGCGTTCAAGCAGGTTCTCGTGGAAGGCGGGATCTCGGACTACATCAAGAACGCCACCGGCAGCTGGTCCCTGTCGCCGATCATCCTCGCCTGGCTCATCGCGGCCATCCTCCGCGTGGCCCTCGGCTCGGCCACCGTCGCCGTCGTCACCGCCTCGGGCGTGGCGCTGCCGCTGCTTGCCGGCAGCGGAGTCCGCCCCGAGATCATGGTGCTCGCCATCTCCTGCGGCTCGATCGCCTTCTCGCACGTCAACGACCCCGGCTTCTGGATGTTCAAGGAGTACTTCAACCTGTCCGTCATCGACGCGATCAAGGCCCGCACCACCTACACGACCGTGCTCTCGGTGCTCGGCCTCGGCGGGGTCCTGGCCATGGAGTCGATCCTGGACACCCTCGGCGTGTGACCCCACGGACCGTGCCCGGCGGACGCCGTACCGGCGAGGCGTCCGCGGCCTTCAGCAGCCGTACCGGTCAGGCCCGTTGCGCGTGGCCGGCCCCCGCGGTGTTCACCCGCTGGTCCGTGCTGCCACCCCGGCCGGCCGTCCAGAAGCCGTTCCTGGGAAACACGCGCACGGACCCCAGGTGGGCCACGTACACGGCGAGGGGCCCTTGGTGCGTGGCCACCGTGGTACGAAACGCCCGGTTGCAGGCCGTCGTGACGTCGACCGACCCGGCGAACCCGGAGCGCACCATCGGCCTGACCGCCCCGGGCCGGACCGGCCGGATCCCGGACATCGCCGACGCGGTCGCGTTCCTGGCCTCCGACGCCGCTCGCCGGTATCCGCGCGGATCAGCGCGCCGCACGCAGCTCGGCGTACAGCTGCGGCCCCGTCCAGGTGCGCGGTGCGGACTCCGCCTCGTGCACCAGGGCCCTGAGCCGCGCGTTCGCGGGGGCGCTCAGTCCGTGGGCGGCGGCGAGGGCGACGATCTCGCCCTGCAAGGAGTCGATCTCCGTGCGCCGGCCGCGCTGGAGGTCCTCCCACATCGAGGAACGGGCGTGGGCGTCGATCCGGAGGGACGCCGCCGCGACCCTGCGGAAGAGGGCGTCGGGCAGTCCCAGCACGTACGGGGTGACGGCGGGCGCGGTGGGGCCGAGGCGGGCCGGAGCGACCCCGGCGGCGCGGTACGCGGCAAGGGCCTCGCGCTGGCACAGGGCGAGGCAGCGGCGGTACGCGCGTTGGCCGAGCTGGTCGCGCAGCGGCAGCCCGGACAGGGCGTTGATCGCGTTGTTGAGGTTCAACAGCAGCTTGGCGTGCTGCACTTCGGACATGTCGGTGCGGGCCTCGATCGCGAGGCCGGCCTCGCGGAAGGCGCCGAAGAGCGTGTCGTCGGGCTCGGTCATGAGGCGGCCCGGCATGCCCTGGTGCACGGTGCCCGGCTCGGACTGCACCACGTTGTACGGCACCATCCCGGCCAGCACGGTGTGGCCGGGGAGCGCGGCGCGCAGGGTGGCGGGGTTGTGCAGCCCGTTCTGGAAGCTGACCACGACGGCGCCCGGGGCGAGATGGGGGGCGAGGTCCTCGGCGGCGGCCTCGGTACTGGCGGTCTTCACCGTGACCAGCACGTAGTCGGCGTCGGCTGCGGCCTCGGGGCCGGTGGCCAACACCAGCCGGTCCGGCGGGAGGTGGACGGGCGGCCGTACGGAGGTGCTCAGGGTGAGGCCGCGCTCGCGCAGCACATCCATGGCGCCGGGCCGGCCCACGAGTGCCACGTCGTGCCCGGCGGCGACGAGGTGACCGCCGAGGTGACAGCCGATGCTGCCGGCACCGAGGACGGCGAAGCGGGGCTTGGACATGGGGGCGACTCCTGCGCATGAGCGGGGGGCTGGCAGGGGCCAGCATGGCCCATGCGCAGGTCGGCTGACCAGCAAGGCCCGCACCTGGGCGCCTCGACCATGTGG
This sequence comes from Streptomyces sp. HUAS MG56, assembly GCF_058673395.1. Lineage (NCBI taxonomy): Bacteria > Bacillati > Actinomycetota > Actinomycetes > Kitasatosporales > Streptomycetaceae > Streptomyces > Streptomyces sp. HUAS MG56. Next base: position 1,505,648 of record NZ_CM178722.1, read on the forward strand.
CCTGGCAGTTCGCCGAGGTGCGGCCTGCTCGCCGACCCGTGGGTGGGCGGCGTCCCGTGGAGCCCGCTCGCCGCCGGACGCCTCGCCCAGCCCCGGGGGCGAGTGCTCGACACGCCGCTCGGGGGGCAACCCGGAGGCTGAGGAGCCCGGTCGTCGACGCCCCGGTCGTGGGCTCCGTACGTGCCCCGCGTGCCCGCCTGCTTCTGATACTTCTGGGCGCGGCCGCCGAGGTCGTCTGCCGGGTCAGGCGGGGGAAGGCAGATCGACCCCCGGTCGCCCGCGCCGGGAGCCGCGCGTCACGCGCTGTTCGAGCCGCGCGCGGCAGTCCGGCCACTCCTCCGCGGTGATCGAGAAGATCGCGGAGTCACGGAGCCGACCCTGCTCACCCGCCACCCAGGACGGGGACCAGTTGCGCAGCACACCCTCGAACTGGGCACCCACCCTCTCGATCGCGGCCCTCGACCGCGCGTTGCGCGCGTCCGTCTTCAGGTCGACCCGCGCCACTCCCCAGTTCTCGAACGCGTGCCGGAACAACAGGTACTTCGCCTCGGTGTTCACGCCCGTCCCCTGGGCCGACCCCGCGAGCCAGGTGAACCCGACCTCGATCGCGTACAGTTCACCGCTCGTCGGCCACAACCGCGGGTCCCAGTAGGCCGTGGTCCCGATCGCCCGCCCCGACGCCCGGTCCACCTGTGCGTACGGGGCCAGCTTTCCGGCGGCGGCGCGGGCGAGTTGGGCGTCGATGTACCCCTCGACCTCGTCGGCCGTGGGCACCCACGTGAACCGGTAGGAGCTGCGGTCGTCCTCCACCGCCACGGCCAGGTCCGCCGCGTGGCGGTGCTCCAGCGGCTCCAGACGCACGAGCGTGCCGTCCAGAGCCGGTCCCTCAAGCGTGAAACCCATCGCTCACCAATCACGTGCCCGTACGGATGGTCGGTGTCCGGGCCACAGCCGCATCCGCAGCCCCAGGCCCGTAGCGTTGCAGAGCTTTCGCGCCCTGTCGCGCGAAATTCGGCGCGACGCGGGAGCCGGCGAGGCCCGCTGCCGCCCGGAGCGTGCGCCGCGTTCAGCCGTCGCAGCGGTGGGCACCCCGCCGGACCGTGTCTGTGCGGCCCCGGTGCGGGGCCGCACAGACACACGTCACAGGGTTCAGGCCAGCCGCGCGGACACGATGGTGACCGGCTCCGCCGGCACATCGCGGTGCCCGGCCCGGGTCGTGGTGGACACTCCCTCGATCGCGTCCACGGCCTCGTTGCCGGCCACGACCTTCCCGAAGACCGCGTAACCCCAGCCGTCCTGGCCCGGGTAGTTCAGGAAGTCGTTGCCGTTGGTGTTGATGAAGAACTGGGCGCTCGCCGAGTGCGGATCCGAGGTCCGGGCCATCGCCACCGTGTACTTGTCGTTGCGCAGGCCGTTCTTGGCCTCGTTCTCCACGCGCTGCGGCGCCGGCCGCTGCTCCATCTCCGGGGTGAAGCCGCCGCCCTGGATCATGAATCCGGGGATCACCCGGTGGAAAATCGTTCCGTCGTAATGGCCGGACCGGACGTACTCGACGAAGTTGGCCACCGTCTTCGGTGCCTTCGCCTCGTCGAGTTCCAGCGTGATGTCTCCGGCCGAGGTGTTCAGCAATACTTTGGTCATTCGGACATCGTATGTCGCAGGCTCGGAAAACCCGGGAACCTGGCCGACCGCGCGGAGGTGCGCGCGACCGCCTCACCGGCGAACACGGGCTCCATCGCCTTTCGCCGGGCATCTGACAGGGGCCGTCATGTGCCGAGAAGACCTCGTCCCCGTCATCCGGCGGCGGACGGCAGGGTCCGTTCGTAGATGGTGCCGCCGGGTGTGAACCAACCCGCCTTCTTACGCACCGCGGGGCTCGGGTCACCGGCCTGGGACGCGCGCAGGGCGGCGAGGGCGCGCGCGTCGAAGTGGGCGAACTTTCCGACGAGTTCGGCGGCCATCGCCCGGACGTGCGGGTCGGGGTCCGAGGCCAGGTGGTGCAGTGCGGGTTCGAGGACTCGGTCCGCACCCGGTGCGCAGGTGTCGCCCTTGCACCGGTCACAGGCCAGAGCGTGGAGCGCGGCGATCCTGACACGGGCGTCGGGGTCGTCCGCCATGGCGATGAGTTCGCCCATCGATTCGGTGTCCACCAGGTGGTCGAGCAGGCGGCAGCAGCTCTCACGCACGGCCGGGTTGCGGTCCCGCAGGCCGGCACGGACGGCGCCCAGTACGCTCTCCCCACGTCGGAGCAACGCGTGATACGCGGCGACGGTGCGCTGAGGATCACCCAGGCACGAGACGAGTGATGCATTGTCGGTCCTGACGAATCCGAGCATGACTTCAGTGTCGGCCACTCGGCGCATCCCGCCAAAGGAGTTTCCACGCCCACGAGTCAGGCGGACGGCGAGCGGGGGCTGACGCGTCCGGGCGGCCGATCGCGCCCACTGGGCCGGTCTGGCCCGCTGTGACCACCCCAGGAGTCGGCCACCGGATGTCGACGGCACTCCGGCACCCACGCTGCGCCACGCGTCCTGGCGCTCCGCCACGACTCCTGGACAGGACACGCGTGGCAGCATGACCGGCATGGCTGCCTATGTGATCTCCGAGGTGAAGTTCCTGAACCCCGCACTCGCGGACGAGTACAGGCGGTTGGCCGAGGCGTCGATCCTTCGTCACGGGGGCCGCTACGTCGTCCGCGGCGCGCTGCCGGACGCCGTCGAAGGGGCCTGGCCTTCCGAACAGCGGCTCGTGATCGTCGAGTTCCCCGATATGGACCGGGCCAGGGAGTGGTACGCCTCGCCCGAGTACGCGCAGGCGCTGAAGCTGCGTCAGGTCGCGCTCGAACGACGGCTCCTCTTCGCCGAGGGCCTGCCCGAGTAGCCGTTGACCTCCGCTCAGTCCTCCTTGACCGGCGGGCGTCGTACGACGTGAGAGGCCCAGATCGGGGCGTGATCGAGCAGACAACGGCGAGCGTGGACCCGAGCCCTGGCCACCACCAGCAGGGCCCGGGCAGTGGCCGGGGTCGGCCCGAGGTCGTTGGTCACGGCCACTTCGACACCGCCGTTGTACTGCGCCGACAGGTTGTAGATGAAGGTGCCCAGGGTCGCCAGGAACGTCCCCATGACGACTTCCAGGCCGACGACGCCGATCGAGACGGCGAAGACGGTGCCGAGCTCCGGCAGGACGTCCGGGGCCATCGCTTCCACCAGGAACCAGACGATGACCGCGGTGACGACCGCGACCACACCGAGGCCGGCCAGGAGCAGGAAGCTCGTCACCATCACCGACCACGGGTCCCCCTCCGATATGCGCATCCGTAGGGTCCACGCTCCGGGTCCGGGGACCCCGTCGGGCGGTGCCGGGTGACAGGCGGCACCGGGTGCCGGATCGGGCCGGCCGAACGCGTTGGGCCGGGACCGGTGCGCGGGTCGTGTGGCGGCTCCGACCGAGGGAGGGGGTGCTGGGGGCACCGATGCGGGTCCGTCCGGGAGAGACGGTGCCGAGGGCAGCCGGGCGGATTCGGCCGGGAGAGGGGGTGCTGGTGGCGCTGTTGCCGGTCCGTACGGGGCAGGGGGTGTTGAGGGCGGCGGCGCGGATCCGGTGTGGTCGGGGGCTGCGGGCCGGCCCGTCGGCGCCGGCCGCTCGTCGGGGCGGGCCCCGCGAGTCGGCCTCTTTTCGGCGCCATCGGGGTGCACGGTGCACGGCAGTTCGCCGACGGACCCGTTGATCCGCACGCCCCGGGCTCCGCCGTCCTGCTCCGGACCCGCCTGCCCGCGGGCGATGCCGCGAGGCCTGCGCTCGGCTCGACTCATGCCTGTCTCCCTGACTGGCGCGGCAGCCTCGCAGTGCCCTCCCGCATCGAACGGGCCTGCGTCGACCGCCCTGCGGCCTCGGGGGGCCTGCGGGTCCGTGCCTCCGACGGTATGGGCTCGGTCGGGATCATGCACCCGCAGTCGACGTCCCGGAACACGAGGTCGCGGGCCACCCCTGCGCCGAGGTGACCACCTCCCCCAGGCCGGACCACGCACACGGAGCGACACGGAACCGCTCCGGTCCACCGACGCCGGACGGGCGTACGGGCGTGTGGGTGAGCAACTTCCGCATGAACGGTCCCGGCACCGGGCGCCGCGTCGGCGCCGTCACCGGTCTCCGGGCCCGGCGGGGTGCCGGATCATCTTCACCGAGTGCCCCACCTCTCTGTCCGGTCAGCCACTGCGCGCACGACCAGGGGCCGCCGGGGACACACGGGCGGGGCCGCGGTCACGGACGTTCTTCCGGCGGAGTTCTGTGGGGTAGGGCTCCACGCCCAGCAGGAGGTGGCCCTGGACCCCGGTCCCGCCGTACGGTTCACACGGTGATCTCGGCCGCGCGACGCGGGTCCCCGGCAGCCCCGGCCGTACTCTGCCGCGCCCTCCCGTTCACCGCGCCCACGGTCTCGTCGTACGCGTCGGGGATCCGAGCGGCTTCGCCACGGACCGGGCCTGCCGACGCAGAGTGGGAAGCGCGCTCACCAGGCCCGGCACGCAGTCCGCCACGACGACCTGAGGTACGGCCGTCACTGCCGCGCGAGCCGCCCCGGTCGAGGGCCGCCGCCGGACGGAGGCCTCACGGCGACAGCTCGACCACGAGGGGGCGGTGGTCCGAGATGCCGAGCACCGGCGCACTCTCCGAGCGCACCGCGTCCGCCACGACGCCCCTCGCGAGGACATGGTCGAGCTGCACGATCGGACGGTGCGCGGGATAGGTCGGGGCCCGGGCCAGATCCCGCCAGCGGTCGGCCGGCCCCCGACCCGGGCGCGGGCCCGGCGTCGCCCCGTTGAGCACGGCCCTGGGCAGCGCGCCCGTCAGGTTGAAGTCGCCGAGCAGCAGCTGCGGTCGGGGCAGTGCGGCGATCCAGCGGCGCACGCGGAGCAACTGGCCGATGTTCCAGCCGGGGACGAAGGAGAGGTGCAGGGCCACGGCCGTGAAGGGGCCCTGCCCTCCGTCGAGCACGGCCGCCACCGCGGCGCGCGGCTGATCCCGGCTCAGGGCGAATCCTGGGTTCCCGGCGACCCGTAGCGGCAGTCGCAATGGCGCCGGGGACAGTCTCAGGACCCGCCACTCCCGTACCGGGAGCCGGGACAGCAACGCGACCCCGTGCGAGGGAACCGCGTCCGCCTGGTCCGTGTCGCGCGGTCCGTACAGGTTCGGCCCGGGCCGGGAGGGGTCCAACACCCATCCCCGGCCGGGCACTTGCCGTCCGTGGAGGGCGGAGGCGTAGCGCCAGTCGGGCGCGCCCATGGCATCGGCGGCAACGGCGGCCTGGTCGACACGGCCCGACCTGTCCTGAAAGCGGTCGACCTCCTGAAGGGCCAGCACATCGGCGTCGAGGGCGGCGACGGCGTCAGCGAGCGGCCACCAGGGGACGTCGTCCGCTGCCGGTGCCGGGCGGCCGTCGCTCCGGAGCCGCCGGCCGTGCAGGACGTTCAGAGTCGCACAGCGCACGCGCGCCTCACCTCACCTCACCTCACCTCACCCGGGCGGACGCCGGGACGCGCACCACCGGTCCCGCAGGTCATGGGCGACCGCCGGATGCCGCGGCGGGGCCCGGACACCTCACGGTCTACCACGCCTCGCCCCTCACCGACGGCGACGACGACAGCAACAGCGACGGGGGACCGGCGCCGGCAACGGGACGACGGACGGCGGCGCGACACCGGCGCGTCCGCCACCGGGCTACGGCCGCCACCCGCTACGGCCGCTCGTCGGATCGTTGCTCCGCTCCCGCTCCCCCGGGCGCCGTCCCGTCGCGCAGGAGCCCGTCGAGCGCCGTGAGGACATGCCCGCAGATCTTGTCCGGTTCGGCGCTGGCCAGCGGTTCCTGGCCGACCACGACCCGCATCAGACCGATACCGAGCAGCCACGCCATGGCGAGCTGGGCGCGCAGCTTGCTGTCGTCGGCCGTGGAGAGGGCGGCGAGCGCGGCGGCGTACTCCTCGCCCAGCGCGCGGACGGTGTCAGGAGCGGCGTCCGCGCTGCCGATGGAGCGAAGGTAGACGGCGAGCAGGCGGTCCGACCCGGGTTTGCCGCCGTCCGCGAGGACACCGCGCAGCGCGGTCTCGAACAGCCGGTCCGGGGGCGTGCCGCTCACCTGCTCCTTGCCTCCCTGGGCCATCACCTCGGTGAGCAGCGCCTTCTTGGATCCGAAGTAGCGGAATATGAGCGCCTGGTTCACGCCGGCGCGGCCGGCGATGTCACGGACGGTGGCCGCCTCGTATCCACGCTCCGCGAAGACCGCGCCCGCCGCGTGCAGGATGCGCGTGCGGGTCCCTCGGGCGTCACGCGGACGGTGCGGGTTGTCCTCTCGCAGAGAGTCCTGTTGCGGAGAGTCCTGTCGCGGGGAGACCTGTTGCGGCGGGCCACCGCCGGTCCGGTCCTGGTGAAGGGTCTGCTCGCTGGTGTCCACCCTCTGCTCCTTCTGCCGCCGTGGGCCCGCTCGCGCCTGCCGAGGAGCCGTCAGGGTAACGGCCGATTAGCGTCGTTGACCGGCCGGTGCGCACCTCCTAGCTTTGTAAGCACGTGATTACACCAGGGAGGCAGCAGTGACGGCAACGGACCACGCACCCCTCGCCTATCCCTTCAACTCCAGCGAGGATCTGGCCCTGTCGGAGGCGTACGAGCGGGCCCGTGACACCCCGGGACTGTTACGCGTCCAGCTGCCCTACGGCGAGCCGGCCTGGCTCGCCACCCGCTACGCGGACGCCCGGCTCGTCCTCGGCGACCAGCGCTTCAGCCGTGCTCTGGCACTCGTTCACGACGAGCCACGCGCCTCCGAGGGCAAGCGGGACAGCGGGATCCTCAGCATGGATCCGCCCGACCACACCCGGTTGCGGTCGCTGGTCGCCAAGGCCTTCACCGTCCGCCAGGTGGAGAAACTCCGGCCGCAGATCAAGGAGTTGACGTCCACTCTGCTGGACGAGATGGAGTCGGCGGGCCCGCCGGCCGACCTGGTCGACCGCTACGCCCTGCCCATTCCGGTCGCGGTGATCTGCCGGCTTCTCGGGGTGCCGGAGGAGGACCGGCCGCGCTTTCGTGCGTGGAGCGACGCGGCGCTGTCCACCAGTTCACTGACCGCCGAGGAGTTCGACCGCAACCGCGAAGAGCTGCGCGCGTACATGTCCCAGCTGATCGGCGCGCACCGGAAGGAGCCCCGGGACGACCTGATGACGGCACTGATCGAGGCGCGCGACCACGACGACCGGCTGTCCGAGCTGGAGCTCGTCGACCTGTGCGTCGGAATCCTCGTCGCCGGCCATGAGACCACCGCCACCCAGATCCCCAACTTCGTGGTCACGTTGCTCGACCATCCGGAGGCGCTGTCCCTCCTCCGCGCCGAGCCGGAGCTGATCACCGGCGCGGTCGAGGAACTGCTGCGTTTCGTGCCCCTGGGCAGCGGGGCCGGTCAGCCTCGGTACGCCAAAGAGGACGTCGAGGTGGGGGGCACCCTGGTGCGGGCCGGGGAGCCGGTGCTGGTCGCCGTCGGCGCGGCCAACCGCGACGCGCTGCGCTTCACCTCGGCGGGCACGCTCGACATCACCCGGAGCGGCAACGCCCACCTGGGCTTCGGCCACGGCGTCCACCACTGCCTCGGGGCTCCCCTGGCCCGCCTCGAACTCCAGGAAGCCATCGGCGCGTTGGTGGCCCGCTTCCCCCGGCTGCACATCGCCGGCGACATCACCTGGAAGACCGAGATGCTGGTGCGCGGCCCCCGCGTGATGCCGGTGGGATGGTGAGACGGCCCATGAGCTGGGAGTTGCGCATCGACGCCGACCGCTGTATCGGCTCCGGTATGTGCGCCGGAACCGCACCGGACCTGTTCGTCCTCGACGACGACCACGCACATCCCGTGCACGAGCACCTCACCGAGCACGACGAGCGCGCTCTGGAAGCCGCCGACATCTGCCCGATGCTGGCCATCACCATCCGGGACGCGAACGGAACGGAGATCGCGCCCCGCTAGCCATTCACCAGTGGCAAACCTCCGGTGCCGCGGCGAGCGAACTCGTCGCGGCCCACCTCGGGATCGGTGGACAGCAAGCCGTAGAGACCCAGCTCCAGCCAGGGGCACTCGGCACGCGCGAGTCCGCCTTCGCCGTGGGCCTTGACGGACAACCTGGTGTCGGCCGTCACGACGGTCACGGGCCGCCCCGCCCCGCCCCGGCCGCCGAGCGCTTCGGCTGCCCGGCACCTTCGACGCCGCGCAGCTCCCGGCGTGCGAGGTCCTCACCCCGGGCGGCAACTGCGACGACCGGCTCCCTTTCGGCGCCGAGGAGAGCGCGTAATGGAAGCGATCAGGCTCACCACCGCTCAGGCCCTGGTCCGTTTCCTGGCCAACCAGTACAGCGAGCGCGGCGGCCAGGAACAGCGCCTGATCCCCGTCGTGTGGGGCATCTTCGGGCACGGCAACGTCGCCGGCCTCGGCCAGGCCCTCCCCCAGGCCGCCACCACAGGCGAAGCCGTCCTGCCGTGCGGCGGCGCGACGGCACGCATGGGACCACCTGCCGTCCGGACCGCCACTCCGCCGGCGCCGATCCCCGCGGCGGCCGGGACGGCCGTCCACACCGACACGGAGAGCCGACGGCATCGGCCCCGCAGGCTCCTCATTCCACCCCGGGCCGGGCGCGGCGGGCGTAGGCGCGGGCGGCGCGGGCGCGGTCGCCGCAGCGGGTGGAGCACCAGTGGCGTCGGCCGTGGCGGAGCAGGTAGCGATTGCAGGGGGTCGAGCCGCAGGCGGTGAGGCGATCGGCGTCGGGGCCGGTGAGCAGTTCAGCGGCGTCGGCGGCGAGGGCGGCCAGCGCGTGCTCGACGATCGCGGTCGTGGGATGCGGTGTGGCGCGGTAGGGGCCCCTCTGGTCGTCCCAGTGCAGCAGCGCGGCGGTGGGGACGCGGGTCATCGCGTCGTTGACGGCCGTGACGGCGGCGGGGAGGGCGGGCAGCCCCGCGGTGCGGGAGGCGAGCAGCGACCTGATCTGTTCGCGCAGCGACCGCAGTTGGGTCGTGCACATCTCCAGCATGCCGGCGTCGACCGGTGCGAGACCACGTGCCGTCAGCCAGTGATTCGCCTGTGCCGGAGTCGCCAGGAGATCGACCGTGTGCCCGCCGGGCAGGGTGATCGAGCTGTTGGCGAGGGCCAGGGAGATGTGCTCCTCCTCGCCTTGTGCGGGTGGCAGGGACGGTTCTTCCATGACGTACTCCTTCACGGTCCTCATGGTACAGCTTGCGCCCAACCGTGAGAAGCAGCTACGGTCACCTCACGGTTCATAGGAATCTATCCGTGAGGTGACTCCATCATGCCCTCGTCCACGCTCCCCGCGGCCCCCCACCCCTTCCCGGTCCACGTCCTCGGCGGCCCGACCGTCCTCTTCGAGTACGGCGGCCTGCGCTTCCTGACCGACCCGACCTTCGACGGCCCCGGCGACTACGGCCGGCCCGGCCGCCCGGTCCTGACCAAGACCACCCCCTCCACCGCCGCCCCCGCCGACCTCGGCCCCATCGACGTGGTCCTGCTCTCGCACGACGAGCACGCCGACAACCTCGACAACTCCGGCCGCGCCCTGCTCGCCGACATCCCGCTCACCCTCACGACACCGGACGGCGGCCGGCGCCTCGGCGGCACGGCCAAGGGTCTGGCCGACTGGGAGGCCGTGGAGTTGGACCGCCCGGACGGCGGCACGATCACCGTGACCGGCGTACCCGCGATCCACGGACCGGGGACGCACGAGGAGATCGAGCCGATCACCGGCCAGGTCGTCGGCTTCGTCCTCAGCGGAGCCGGCCTGCCCACCGTCTACGTCAGCGGCGACAACGCCTCCCTCGACGCGGTCAAGGAGATCGCCGGGCGCTTCGCCCCGGTGGACACCGCCGTCCTCTTCGCCGGAGCCCCGCGCTTCCCCGTCCTCTTCGACGGCGCGCTGATCGTCCTCGACAGCGCCCAGGCCGCCGAGGCCGCGCAGATCCTCGGCGCCCGCCGGGTCGTTCCCGCGCACTACGACAGCTGGGCCCACTTCACCGAGGGCCGCGAGGAGTTGGCGGCCGCCTTCGCCGCCGCAGGCCTCGCCGACCGGCTGGACTGGGGCCGGCACGCCTGAACCGACAGGCCCCGGCCGACCTGCCCAGCCGAGCCGGAGTACGGAAGGGAACGCCGACGGTGTCGATGAAGTACTGAGCCCGCACCCGGACGCGGCGCATCGGGACGGGGGGGGCTCGACGGCTCCCCGCCCTCGTCGGACAGGAGCGGCACCTGCCCTGCGACCGGCCGCCGCTGTCCACACAGATCCCGGACGCCCTGGCCCTGCGGGAGAGGCCGGACACCGGCACCCGGCCGGTCGTGGTGCGCGCGTATCTGGCAGGCGTACACCGCGCCAACGGCGTCGACGTGCGGACGGGGGCACAGGTCGCCTCGGTCGAGTCAACGTCCGGGCGGGTCACGGGAGTTGTGGACATGCCCCACGCGAACCGCGCCAGTGGCGAACGGCGATCGCCACCAGGACCGACTGGCGGGACGCCACCGCCATCGCCACGGCCACCGCCGCCTCCTCCGGGACCGCGTCGACCGGGGCGTGCGGGGGTAGCGTCGTCGCATGACGTCAGCGCCGTTCCGGTTCCCGCCGTATCCGATCCGCGGCGTGCGGGTGTTGCACCAACGGCAGAACTGTGCGCCGCAGTTCGCGGACATCACGGTGGACTTCGAGCCCGCGGCGGAGGGCTTGGCCTTCCAGGTGGCCAAGGGGCTGACAGTGGACCACGCGACCGCCGAGGATCTGCCGCGCTTCTTCGCCGCGATCGCCGCGGGGATTCGAGAGCAGTTGAGCCTGCCCGAGCACGGGGTCCTGACCGCGGCCAGGGTGGTGCTGCGGCAGGTCCGCACCCACACGCTCGGCTCCCATGAACTCGCCTTCAAGATCGCGGGCTGTCTGGCCGCCCGCAAGGCTCTGGAGCACACGACGGGACCGCACGTCTGAAGGCCGCCCCCGCGGTAGCCCAGGAAGCGGCTCCCGGACGTGATTACGATGGATTTCGCGTACAAAGGGCCCGACGACCTCCGGGGCGGCCATGCCCCGCCGGCCGTCGGCCCGGTCGCCGTCCGCTCTCGCGGCGCAGCACGACCGCGGCGGGATGCGGAGGGCAGATCCGGGTTTCGGCGTGGCGACGGCCCCTGGGCGCCGGTCGCCCCCGGGCGCCGGATACCCCCGGGCCGTACCGAGCAGGAAGGCGGCATGCTGGTGCGCACGGTAGGCGTGGAGGAGGAGCTCCTTCTGGTCGACCCCCGCAGCGGGGAGCCGCAGGCCATGTCGGCCGCCGTCCTCGCCCACGCGGCCGAGGACGACCCCGGACAGGAGGTGTTCGAGAAAGAGCTGTTCGGGCAGATGCTGGAGTTCGCCACGCACCCGCACGCGGAGATGGAGCCCCTCGGCGCCGAGATCACGCACTGCCGCCGGGAGGCGGCGCGGCACGCGGGCGAGATCGGCTGCGCGGTGGCCGCGCTGGCCACCTCCCCGTTGCCCGTGAGCCCGACGATCAGTGTGAACGAGCGCTACCGGTGGATGGCCGAGCGGTACGGGGTCACCGCCCGGGAACAGCTGGTGTGCGGCTGCCATGTGCATGTGTCGGTGCAGTCCGACGAGGAAGCCGTGGCCGTGGTCGACCGGCTGCGCCCCTGGCTCGCCGTGCTGTGCGCGCTCAGCGCCAACTCGCCGTACTGCCAGGGCCGGGACACCGGCTACGCGGCCTACCGCAGCCGTCTGTGGAACCGCTGGCCGTCGGCGGGACCGACCGAGCTGTTCGGGTCCGCCGAGGGCTATCACCGGCGGGTGTCGGACATGCTGGCCACCGGGGTGATCCTCGACGAGGCGATGGCCTACTTCGACGCGCGCCCGTCCGCGCGCTACCCCACCGTGGAGATCCGGGTGCCGGACGTGTGTCTGCACGCGGAGACCGCCGTGCTCGTCGCCGCGCTGGGCCGTGCCCTGGTGGAGACGGCGGCTCGCGACTGGCGGGCGGGCGAACCGCCGCTCGACCACAGTGTCAGCGTGCTGCGGCTGGCCGCCTGGCAGGCCGCCCACGCCGGCCTGGACGAGGACCTGCTCGACCCGGCGACCATGCGGCCCCGGCCCGCCGCGGAGGTGGTGCGCTCGCTGCTGGACCACATCGGCGACGTCCTCACCGAGAACGGCGACGCGGCCCGCGTCGAGCACACGGTGGCCCGGCTGCTCGGCCGGGGCAACGGCGCCTGCGAACAGCGGCTGCTCCTGGAACGCACGGGCAGCCTGCGGGGCGTGGTCACGGAGTGCGTACGGCGCACCCAGAGCGAGTGAGGGGCGGACGGCACCGCTCCGGGTGCCCGTGCGGCGTCGTCCGCGGATCGATGCCCGCGTCCGCGAGGGCTCGGCCGCGCACGGTGCCGGGCGGGCGCGTACGGCCCGGTGTCAGGAGCCGGACGCGGAGGTGTGGTGGGCCAGCTCGGCGGCGAGGCGTCGCATGACCGTGCGGTTGGCGCGCCGCATCACGGCCCGGACGACGGGTGCGAGCATGCGGTCGGCGAGCGGGGCGCGGACCCAGGCGTACGTGAACGCGACACGGCTCCCGCCGGTGCGCAGCGGTGCGAGGGTGTAGGTGCCGTGGGCCAGGCGCCGCCCGCCCGCGCTGACGTTGCGTTCGACGATGCGGCGGGGCGCGTCGGCCTCGACGACCTCGATGGTGACGTCGGTCCTGGCGCCGCCCAGCGCGGCGGTGACCGTGGCGCACGATCCGATGCCGCGGGCCGGGCCGCTGTAGCGCCAGTCGCTCAGGTAGTGGTCGGTGAAGCGCTCGTGGTGAGCCATGACATCGAGGAAGTCGTAGACCTGCTCGGGCGTCTGCGGTACGTCGGTCGACACGGTGACAGACTTCATGTACCACACGGTACATCCGGCATGTACCACTCGGTACACTCGCGACGTGGCGAAGACCGATGACCCCGTCCCGGACGGCGGGACAGCGCACGGCACGGACGGGGACCGGCGCGCCCGGCTGGTGGACGCGGCCGTCGACCACGTCGCGGCCCACGGCATCGCGGACCTGAGCCTGCGCCGCCTGGGCGCCGCGATCGGCGTCAGCCACCGTATGCTGATCCACTACTTCGGCTCCAAGGAACAGCTCCTCGTCGAGATCGTCCGGACGTCGGAGCGGCGCCAGCGCGAACTGCTGTCCCAACTCCGCCTGGAGCCGGGCCTGTCGCCCGCCGATGCCGCCCGCCGGCTGTGGCACCGGTTGACGGACCCCGGGCTGGCCGGCCAGGAGCGGCTGTTCTTCGAGCTCTGCGGGCAGGCGCTGCGCGGCCGCCCCGAGGCCGTCCCGGTCCTCGACGGGCTCGTGTCCGACTGGCTGGAGCCACTGGTGGCCGCCGAGACGGCGGCCGGGGCCGACCCCGCCTCGGCCCGCAACCGCGCCCGGCTCGGCCTCGCCACCGTCCGCGGCCTGCTGCTCGACCTGCTCGCCACCGGTGACCGGGCGGGGGTCGACGCGGCGGTGGAGGAGTTCCTCCGGCTCTACTACGGCCCGGAGTGACGCGCGGCATCCTTGTCAACAACCAAGTTCCGGCCAGGACTTGGCCTTGACACCCCCTGCCGTAGACAAATCTTCAACCAAAGGATTTCCCTGGGCGGCAAAGCATCTACCCGCATAGATGATCCCCGTGTTGTCATGATCATGACCGCCCGGACAAATGCCGGGCACCACACCGGGAGATCCCCCCACATGTCCCGAACAGCACGCCCCCTCGTGACCGCCCTGTCAGCCCTCGCCCTCGCGGCGGCGGGACTCATCGTCACCACCGGAAGCGCGCACGCGCAGTCGTGCAGCCAGGCCTACCTCCCCCTCCCCGACCCCACGTGCCAGCCCGGCGCCCTCAACCCCGACGTCACCCAGAGCACCATCAACTCCACGATCTGCGTCTCGGGCTGGACCTCGACGGTGCGTCCCCCGAGTTCCTACACCACCCCGCTGAAGAAGAAGCAAATCGTGGAGTACGGCTACGCGGACACCAGCACCTCGGACTACGAAGAGGACCACTTCGTCCCGCTCGAACTCGGCGGCGCGCCGAAGAGCGAGCAGAACCTGTGGCCCGAGCCGCACTACGGCAACAAGACCTCGGCCGACAAGGACGTGGTCGAGAACAAGCTCAAGAAGGCCGTCTGCGCGGGCACCGTCAGCCTCAACGACGCGCAGGACGCCATCATGACCGACTGGACGACGGCACTGGCGAAGCTCGGCCTCGGCTGAGCCCCGGTCTACGCCACGGGGGCCGGCTCCCCGCCCGGGGACGCCGGCCCCTCGTTCGGTCGACCACCCCGTCAACTCCCTCCCGAACAGGCCTGGTTCTGCGCCGCAGGACGGACGAACCGTCCGGAGCTCCGCTCCCGGAAGACGCCCGCAGGCCGCATGCCGCCGGCGTGGCCGCCGCCCTCGACGGCGCCCACGCGTACGTGGAATTCGCCACAATTCACTCCCTTTGGGGCGGATAACCGCGTAAGAGTGGATCCTTAATGCCGGTTGCACCCCTACGGTCAACCGGCTCCAGGGATGCACCGACCAGCGACATGGGAGAAGCGTTTGATCACGGCACGTAAGCGACGCACCGGACTGATAGGAACGGCCGGCGTGCTCGGCGGCGTACTCGCGCTCACGGCTCTCGGCGGCACCAGCAACGCTGCCACCAGCGGCAACGGCACCGGGCAGCCCCCGAAGACGCAGGCCCAGGGAGACCGGACGGGCGCCCAGGACGTTTCCGCCGCCCGAATAAGGATCACGCCCGGTCAAGGTGCCCACAACGTCGGGATCGACAGTCCCGTCAACGTCACCGTCAGCAACGGCAAGCTCACCAAGGTGACCATGACCGCCGTCGCGACCGGCACCGAGATCCCGGGCACGCTGTCCGCGGACGGCACGTCCTGGAAGCCGAACGGGCGGCTGGCGCGAGCCACCACCTATCAGGTCGAGGCGGAGGCTGCGGACGCCAAGGGCCGCCCCGTCACCGGGAACGCCACGATCACCACGGTCTCCCCGGCCAACGACTTCATCGGGCACCTCTCCCCCGAGAACGGCTCGACCGTCGGCGTGGGCATGCCGGTGACGGTCGACTTCGACAAGGCCGTCGGCGACAAGGCCGCCGTGGAGTCGAAGATCCAGGTCAGCTCCAGCAGCGGCCAGCGGGTCGTCGGTCACTGGTTCAACGACAACCGCCTGGACTTCCGCCCCGAGAGCTACTGGAAGCCCGGCTCCACCGTCACCGTCAAGCTCACCAGCCACGGCATCCGGAAGACGGTCACGTTCACGATCGGCCGGAGCCAGATCAGCACCGTCGACGCCAGGACGAAGCAGCTGACCGTCGTACGGGACGGCAAGACGATCAAGACCATCCCGATCTCGTCCGGCAGCCCCGAGCACCCGACGTACAACGGTCAGATGGTCATCTCGGAGAAGTTCCGGCAGATCCACATGAACGGTGCGAGCGTCGGCCTCACGAAGAAGGACGGCACGGCCGCGTACGACATCAAGGACGTACCGCACGCCATGCGCCTGACCGACTCGGGCACGTTCATCCACGGCAACTACTGGGGTGCCGACTCGATCTTCGGCAAGGTCAACACCAGCCACGGCTGTGTCGGCCTGAAGGACGTCAAGGGCGGCGGCGACGGCAGGCAGCCGGCCGCGTGGTTCTTCGACAACTCGATGATCGGTGACGTCGTGATCGTCAAGAACTCCGCGGACAAGACCACGTTGGCCCCGGACAACGGGCTCAGCGACTGGAACATGCCCTGGAGCAAGTGGGTCGCGGGCAGCGCGACCGGCTGACGCCCCACCGGCCGCGGCGTTCCGCGCCGTCCGCCGTCACGGCGTGATCCGCTGATGTGGGCGAAGAGACCCCCGGTGTTATTCAATGAGGTGTGCCGTCAGGGATCTCGGGCCCCGTCGGACGGGTCCGAGTACGGCCCCGGCGCCGCGCCGGGGATTGCCGAGAGAGCCGCATGGACTCCACACCCTCCGCCTCGTCCTCTTCGCCGTTCGACCTGGTCAGCAGCGCTCTGGGGCGCTACATCCCGAGCGGCGGAGCGGCAGCGGCCGCAGGGCCTGCCGACGCGCAGGGCGACGGCACCGCAAGGCGGCGCGTACCCGACGACACGGCAGACGGCGGTCAGGAGCGGATTCTCGGCGCGGTCAACCTGGACCAGGATCTGAGGATCACCCGCTGCAATCTGGACGCCCCCGTGTTCGCGGGTCTGGACGCCGTGCCCGGGAGCCCTTTCGTCGGTCTCCTGCCTCCCGGGGACGTACCGACGGTCACACGGCGGTTGCGGCAGGTCCTGGAGACCGGAGAGGCGCACGTCGCCCGGATCCAGCGCCTGCGGCGCGGCGACGGGTCGGAGCTGGTGGTCTCGCTGAGCATCCTGCCCGCAGCGGCGCCCCAGGAAGGCCTGACCGTCTCCGTGATCGCCATGGCCAGGAGGCTGCACCTGTACGCCGCCGAGACCGCGATCGGCACCTCGCTGGACATCGGCGAGACCGCGCAGTCGCTGGCGGAGTCCCTGCTGGCCTGGGGAGACGTCGCCGCCGTCGACCTCGACTTCGCCGTGTGGACGGGCGAGGGCGTCACCGAGCGGGCGCAGGGTCGCATCCGGCTACGGCGGGCGGCCCTGGTGCCGGACCGGGCGTGGCCCGAGGGCTACGTGACTCCGGGCGACGATCTTCCCGGCGACGCGAGTCGCCTGCTGGCGCAGGCCATACGGCGGGCCGACGCCCCGCAGGCCATCGTCATCCCCGACGGGGCGGCGGTCGAGCGGGTGCTCGGCAGTTCGCGCGTGATGCGTGCCCTGGTGCCCGGTGACCGGTCGGCCGGTGTGGCGTGCATACCGCTGGTCCTGGACGGCGCGCCGCCCGTCGTGCTGGGCGTGGCGGAGGTCTGGCGGCGGTCGGACCGCCCCTTCCGCGACAGCGAGCTGTTCGACCTGCAGGAACTCGTGGCCAGAACCGTCCACCACGTCGACCTGGCCCGTCAGCACCAGCGCGAGCATACGCAGGTGCTGGCGTTGCAGCGCCGGCTGCTGCCGCGGACCGGTGGCGACACCATCGAGGTCGCCAGCGTCTACCAGCCCGCCACGCCCGACAGCGCGGGCGTCGGCGGCGACTGGGTGAACAGCTTTCCGCTGCCGGACGGCCGTACCGCGCTGGTGGTCGGTGATGTCGTCGGGCACGGCCTGGGCGCAGCGGCCACCATGGGCCAGCTGAGCATGGAGGCCCGCGCGCTGCTGTCCGCGGGGCTGGCGCCCGACGAGGTGCTGGAGCACCTGGACGAGACCGTGACGCTGCTGGACGACACGGAGTCCGGGCTGGCGGCCGGCTACAGCGCCCTCGGGTCGACCTGCTGCATCGCCCTCTACGACCCGGTCAGCTACGACCTGGCGCTGTCCAGCGCCGGCCACCTGCCCCCGGTCCTGGTCTCCCCCGACGGGCACGCGGTCCCGCTGGTGGTCCGCCCGCACCCCGGCCTGGGCGCCGAGTTCGCGCTGCGGGAGCCGTTCGACGTGCACGCCTTCGACGCACCCCCGGGCTCGCTGCTCGCGCTCTACACCGACGGCCTGGTGGAGGATCCGGCGGTGTCGATCGACGAGGGCATCGCCAGGCTGGCGGACGCCGTGTCCGCGGTGCACCCCTGGGACGCCCTGCAGCAGGCCGCACGGCACGTCGTCTCCGCGCTGGCACCCGCGCACCAGCGCGACGACGTGACCCTGCTGCTCGCGCGGATGATCGGCTACCGCAAGGGGGACACCGCGACCTGGCGGCTGCCCGCCCGCGACGACGCGCCCGCCCGTGCCCGCGCGCAGGTCTCCGCGCTGCTGCGGCGATGGGGCACCAGGGCCGACACCCGGGACGACGTGCTGCTGCTGGTCAGCGAGCTGGTCACGAACGCGGTGCGCTTCGCCACCGGTCCCATCACGGTACGGCTGATCAGGGCCGGTCACGGCCTGCTGTGCGAGGTGGGCGACACCGGGAACGGCAGGCCGCGTCTGGGCCGGGGCGGCCTCCTCGACGACGGCGGTCGCGGCCTGCAGACCGTGCACAGGCTGACCAGCCGGTGGGGAGTGCGGTGGACGGACACCGGCAAGGTGGTCTGGGCGGAAGTCGCGAGGTGACGCGGCTGCGGGGCGGGGAGTGGGGTGGCGTGACCGGCGTACGGCATGTGATGCGCACCACTTGTCTGCCGGTGCGGGTGCTGCGGGGTCGCGCTACAGCCACTCGCCTTCCAGGGCGGTGGCGGTCAGGCCCGGTGCCGCCGCGTACAGGACGGCGCGACTGCCCGGCTTCTGCCCGGCGTCGTACGCCCGCCGCATGATGTCGAACACGGCGGCGCCTCCGCGGTTGCCGCTGGTGTAGCTGTCCCGGCTGTAGTCCAGCAGCCCCGACGGCCACGCGTCGGGCATCGTCTGCTCCATGTACTCCAGCACCCGGGTCCCGCCGGGGTGCGCCAGGAGCACGTCGGGGTGCCATGAGTCGGGGTCGTCGCGGTAACGCAGGCGCAGCCACTCCCACATCGCGGTGACCGTCTCCTGGACGGCGCGCGGCCCGCGCCGGTCCATCACGAAGTGGGTGCCGTCCGCCCGCGTCTCCAGTCGGTGCAGGTCGTGGGTGCCGGGCAGGGTGTGGTGCCAGGCGGCGTCCAGCCGCAGCGTCGACTCGCGCCTCGGACGGCCCGTGACCACCGCGGCGACCGCGGTGTCCGCGAACAGCAACCGGACGATCAGGGATTCGAGCGTGTCGTCCGCGGGCTGGTAGGTCGTGCTCAGCGCCTCCGCGATCACGACCAGGACCACCCGGTCGGGGTCGGCGGCCACGAGGTCCGCCGCCAGCGCCAGGGAGCGGGTCCCCGCGACACAGGCCCACTGCGTGGCCGGCAGCAGCATCACGTCGTTGCGGAGGGGGAGCTTGTTGGCCAGGGCGACGTCCAGGCCCGGCAGCGCCGGGGTGGTGGAGTGACTGGTGATCAGGCAGTCGATGTCCGCGGCGTCCAGCCCGGCGCTCTGCAGGGCCCCGCGCGCCGCACGCTCCCCGTAGGACTGCACGGCCTCCCAGGCCGGCGCGGTGCGTTCCTGGACGGTCTGCGGCGCGGGTATCGCCTCCAGTGCGGCGATCGCGCGGTCCACGTCCTGCTGGGTGAACCCGTCGCGTGCCAGCGCCTCCTGGGCCGCCCCGGTGCCGACAGCCCGCAGGCCACCGCCGTCGCCGGGCGCGACGGCGGCCTCCAGCGGCAGCATCCACCCGCGGGTTTCGATGCCCGTGCCGGCCGCGATGCCGTCGATCCGCGGCGCCCACGCGGCGTGCGGGTGCCGCTCGCGCACTTCCGCCACGATCTGGCTGGTCTCCACGGGGTGTTCGCCGTTTATCACGGCAGGAGGACAGAGGTAAGCGGCCATAAGGGGGCACCTTCCCGGGGGAGGAGGAATGTCACGAGTGCTGTGTCATGGGTCACTTTGGGCGTCACGCCCAAGAGGTTGCCGAGGGGCTCCACTTGGGGCGCCGATGTCCGCATCGAGCATGGACGCCAAAGGGACATTTCCGCTGTGATCCAGACAACTTAGGTGGTACCCGAAATACGTGACTCGGCGCACACCGCCGAACAGAGATCCACGGCGGGGTTCGGTAGGTCACATCTGACATACCGTCAGGAATGAGTCGGGAGCGGATACCCTGGCGGCCAGGTCCGAGAGCGGGGCGCGGGTGGGGAGGATCACATCCGGGCCGAGGTCGGCCCCGTCCTGCGTATGCATGTCCGCGTTCGTGTGCCCGAACGGCCTGGACCGCCAGGTCACCTACGACGACGACGCCGACAACGGGCTCACCGCTCGGGCCTGTTCACCCGGATCAGGGTCTGCTGCCCGTTGGCACGGTCGGGGCGCGTCCGGACTGCGGGACGGTCCCGACCGCCTCGATGCGATCACCGCCCGTGGGGGTTCATGTCGCGCCGGTACGCCGTCGGTGGCCGGCGGCCGTCAGGTCCGTTCCGGCTCCCCCGCCGTCGCGCGCAGGTGGGCGATGCCTGTGTCGAGGGCCGCCTTGAGGTGGGTCGAGTCGCCCGTGGACATCATGATGGCCACGCCTCCCTGGACGCCGGCCAGCAGCGCGGCCGCCGTCCGGTCGACGTCGAGGTCGGACGACACCAGGCCGTTCGCCCGGAGGGCGCGCATGCCGTCGGCGAGTTGCTGCTGCCACTGGCGCATCAGCTCCGTCACGATCGCCCGCGCACCGGGGCGGGACCGCCCGACCTGTATGAACAGCGACCCCAACGGGCAGTGGTCGCCCTGGAGCTCGTACCGTTCCACCACCACGTCCCGCCACTGCTGCCAGGACTCCCACGAGTCCAGACACCCCAGGTGCGGCTGCTGGTCGGCCAGCACGCGATCCGCCTCGAACTGGGCCACCGCCAGCAGCAGTTGGTCCTTGCCCTCGGGGAAGTAGTGGAAGAGCTGGCTCTTGCTCGTACCGGTCCGGCCGCGGATGTCGTCGAGCGTCGTGTCGGCGACCCCCTGCTCGCGCAGCACCTCGGCGGCCCCTTCGACGATGCGGGCCCGCGTGGCACGCCCCTTCGCGGTCAGCGCGTCCGGCATACGGCCTCCCTCTCCGCCTCACTGGACCATCGGGTCCACTTTACTGCCGCCGGACCCGCCCAGTCTGGACTTGCCGGTCCATTTTCCACGACGCACAGTGGCCCGCACAGCGCGGGGCAGTGCCCCGCCGGACAGAACCGGTGACCGTGCGGGACACGACCGTACGAGACAAGGGAGAGCGTCATGGGTGAACGGCTGCGGAACAGGACGGCGCTGGTGACGGGGTCGACCAGCAACATCGGGCAGGCGATCGCCGAAGCGCTCGCCGCCGAGGGGGCCCATGTCGTCGTGTCCGGGCGGAATCGGGAGCGCGGGGCACAGGTCGTCGAGGGGATCCGCGCATCGGGTGGCCGGGCCGACTTCGTGGCGGCGGACCTCGACGGCAGCGCGGAGGCCTCCCAGGACCTGGCCGGACGGGCCCGCGCGGCCTTGGGCGGGCGGATCGGCATCCTGGTGAACAACGCCGGCGTCTATCCGGCACCCGGCACGACCGCCACCGACGAGAAGACGTTCGACAGGGTCTACGCGATCAACGTCAAGGCGCCGTTCTTCCTCACCGCGGCGGTGGTCCCGGCCATGACGGAGTCCGGAGGCGGGGTGATCATCAACCTCGGCTCCTGGATCGCGCGCCTGGGCGTTCCCCTGGGCGCGCTCTACAGCTCCACCAAGGGGGCCATGGAGACGCTCACGCGCGCGTGGGCCGCGGAGTTCGGCCCGCTCGGCGTGCGGGTCAACGCGATCTCGCCGGGTGTGATCCAGCCTCCGGCGCCGGAGGGCGGCGAGCCCCATCCGGGCGAGATCATGATGAAGGGCACCCCGGCCGGCGGGGTCGGCACGCCGGACGCCATCGCGCACGCCGCGGTCTGGCTGGCGAGCGACGAGGCGGCGTTCGTGCACGGAACGGTGGTGGACGTCGACGGGGGCAGGACCGGAGTCGCCGTCATCGCCGCGTAGGCCGCGGACCGGGTGGCCGCTCTCGTCCGGGGCGTTGTCTCTCAGCGCCCAGGAGGAGAGCGCTCTGACATGGGAGCGCGCTACCGACACCTCCGACCGGCGGTCTTCCGCGCTCTCCGCCGGCCTCGACGCCGATCACCTATGATCATGGGCATGTCTGCCCTCCAAGAGCGTTCCGCCCTCCATCAACTGGCTCCCGGTGAGCGGCTCTTGGGGTACGGCAGCGTCGTACCCGCCAAGAGCGCCAAGGGCATCGGCCTGAACGTCGGCGGGGTCATCGCGAACCAGTTCGTCAACAGCGTCGGTGCGCAGTCCGGCGCGGCCGGCAGCATCGCCGCGGGGATGCCCGACACCTCAGGCGCCCTGCTGCTGCGCGTCACGGACCAGCGAGTCGGACTCGTCAGGCCCCTGGACGGCACCCCGGTCTGGGAGGTGCCCCGCGCCTGGGTGGTCCGGGTCGAACGCCGCCCCCGGACCCAGCTCATGGCCCGCTTCCGGCTGCACTACGCCGACGGCTCGTGGCTCGCCTTCCTCACGATGCGGCGCCGTACGATCGAGCGGTTCCGCTCACTCATCGGCTGACCGGCGTCGCGCTCACGGCTCTTCGGACGGGCGAGGGGTCGCGCGCCGGCGAGGGGCCTCGTCGTCAGGGACGTCCGGGGAGGCGAAGTGGAACGGAACGCCGAGGTGGTCCGCCAGGGCCCGGCCCGCGTCCGCGGCGACCGTCCCCGGAGCAGGGCCGCCCCGGCGGCGGTAGACCGTCGCGGGAGGACCCTCCCCGGACGGGTCCTCCAGGACCGCGACCAGGACGACGAACCAGTCGTGGACGGTGTCGCCGTCCCAGATCGCCTCGATCGCGGCGGCCCGGCCCCGATGGGCGGCGGCGCAAGCGGCGAGTGAGGGTACGTCGAGCGGATCGGGCGGGGCGGGCCGCACACGGTCGCCGAGCGCCGCGTAGCGCGCGTGGACCACCTGTTCCGCCTCGTGCACGCCCGGTCCGAGCGGACGCAGCGCTGCCCAGACGGTCGTGACCGCCGCGAACCGGCGGTCGTCCGGCACCCGCGCGTCGACCTCCCGGCGGGTCCGCTCGTCCGGACAGGTCCACCATCCGCTCACCGTTCCACCGGGACTTCCGTCTCGTGTGTCATGGCCCGAACGTACCGGAGTCTCCAGCGGCTGCTCCGGTCGGCGGCCGTCTCGTACTGTGTCCACGTGACCGGTCCCGTCCCCCGCCCCCAGTCCCTGCTGCTCAGCTTCCTCGGTGACGAGGTGCTGGGGCGTGGGGTGTGCGTGTACACAGGGAGTGTCATCGAGGTGTTCCGCCGGGCCGGTGTCGGGGAGCAGGCCACCCGGTCCATGCTCAGCCGGATGGCCGGGCGCGGGCTGCTGAGCCGGCGGCGGCAGGGCCGGCGGACGTACATCGGGCTCACCGACCGTTCCGAGGCGGTCCTGCGTGACGGGGAGCGGCGCATCTGGCACACGGGGGCGGTGAACCGGGACTGGGACGGGACCTGGACGCTGCTCGGGTTCTCGCTGCCGGAGTCGTGGCAGCGTCAACGGCACGATCTGCGCGCGCAGTTGACCTGGGCGGGCTTCGGCGCACTGTTCAGCGGGCTGTGGATCGCGCCGGGCGAGGTCGACGTCTCCGAGATCGTCGGCGAGCTGGGCCTGGCCGCGCACGTCAAGGTCTTCCGTGCCAACGCGGACGCCGGCACGGACATCGCCGGGATGATCGACGAGACCTGGGACCTGGCCCGACTGGCCGCCTGCTACCGGGAGTTCGACGAGGCCTGGCGACCGTACGCCTCGGGCGGAGCGCACCTGGCCGCCGAGGAGGCTCTCGTGCTGCGCCTCCGGCTGACCGCCGAATGGCTTCAGGTCATCCGCGCCGACCCCCGGCTGCCCGTGCAGCACCTGCCCGCCGACTGGCCCGCGGCCCGGGCCGAGAAGACGTTCCGTGCGGTGCACGCCCGTCTGGAGGCGCCCGCCCGGGACGCGGCGCGCCGGCTCATCGAGACCCTTCCCGTGGCGTAGCGGCGTTCCCGTCGGGCGCACTTGCCGCGCACCGTCGTGCGCTCCTTCCTCAAGTGATGTTGTGCATTGCATTGACGGCCGCAAGAAATCCGCCCTACATTCCTGACACCCCGCTTCGTTCAGTGCACTGAGCATCTGGACATCCGTCCGGGACCCGCTCCGCCGCCGCCCAGAAGGAGCCCACCCATGCGCGCCAGCACCCCTCCCCGCACGTCCCGTCCCCGTTCCCGTGCCTCCCGGACCCGCCTGCGGGTGGCCCTCGCCGCGCTGGCCACGCTCGCGTCCGCGGCCCTCGCCACCTCGCCCGCGCACGCCGCCCGGGCGGACACGGGGACCGCCGGTCACCTCACCGGCACGCTCTCCGACGGCGCAGCCTGGGTCGCGGACGTCCCCGCCCGCTGGAACGGCACGCTGCTGCTGTTCAGCCACGGCTTCGGCCCCGTCGTCGCCAACGACGCGCCCTCCGACGCCGTACGCGCCGAACTGCTCACCGAGGGGTACGCGCTGGCCGGGTCGTCGTACGACCCCCACGGCTCGATGTGGGCCCTGAACAGCGCCGAACGCGATCAGTTCGGCACGCTCGACGCCGTCAGCGCGAAGATCGGCACCCCGCGCCGCACCCTCGCCGTCGGCCAGTCCATGGGCGGGCTCGTCAACGCGCAGATCGCCCGCGACGGCGCCGGCCGCGTCGACGGCGCGCTCGGGCTGTGCGGTCTGGTCGCGGGCGGCACGGACCTCGACAACTACCAGCTCGACGCCGAGTACACCATCGCCCGGCTGCTCCTGCCGGGGCAGGACGTCGGCCTCGTCCGGTTCGGGTCCGCCGACGCCGCGGCCGCCACCGCCCAGAGGCTCACCGACGCCGTTACCGCCGCCCAGGCCACCCCGCGGGGCCGGGCCCGGATCGCGCTGGCCGCGGCCTTCCTCAACCTGCCCGCCTGGGCGCCCGGACAGGACCGGCCCGCGCCGACCGACTGGGCGGGCCAGGAGCGGCAGCAGTACGCGTGGTTCGCACAGGGCATCCTGGCGTTCGTCGAGGGCGGCCGGTATGCCGTCGAGCGGACCGTCGGCGGCGACAACTCCTGGAACCAGGGCGTCAGTTACGCGAACCTGCTCGCCGGATCCGTGCACGCGCCGCAGGTCCGCGCGCTGTACCGGGCGGCCGGGCTCGACCTGCGCGCCGACCTCGCCGCCCTGACCCGGGACGCCTCGGTCACCGCGGACCCCGCCGCGGTCCGTGCCGCACAGCGCAGCTCCTCCGCCGGGCAGGGGCTCGGCGTGCCGCTGCTGGACGTGCACACGATCGCCGACAACCTGGTCCCGGTCGAGCAGGAGCGGCGGTTCGGTGACCGGGTGCGCGCGGCCGGGGACGACGCGCTGCTGCGGCAGGCGTACGTCGAGCGCCAGGGCCACTGCACGTTCACGACCGCCGAGACCGTGGCCGCCCTGCACGCCCTCGAACACCGCGTCACCACCGGCCGTTGGGACGACGCCGCGAGCCCGGCCGCGCTCCAGCGGTCCGCCACCGCACTCGGTCTGGACGGGGCGGCGTACCTCCCGTTCCGCCCCGCACCGCTCACGGTCGGCCGCGACCGGCCCGTGCACCCCGCCCGCCACTGACGTTGGGACCCCGCTCATGTCCGACGCATCCGCCGCCCCGCACACGCCCCTCCCCCGTACGTCCCTCCCCCGTGCGCCCCTGCCCGTCGGCACGCTCGTCGCCGGCTGTCTCGCGGTCTGCCTCGCCCAGATCGGCCTCGCGATACCCGCCACCCTCAACGGGCTCTTCCAGGAGCACCTCCACCCGGTCGGCTCCCAACTGACCTGGATATCCGATGCGTTCCTGCTCCCCGTCGCCGTCCTGGAACTCACCTTCGGTGTACTCGGCGACCTCTTCGGCCGTAAACGCCTCCTCGTCGGCGGCGCCGCGCTGGTGTGCGCGGGTGAGGTCGTCGCCGCGAGCGCCGCCGGCGTCCATCAGCTGTGGGTGGGCCAGGCACTGGCCGGTCTCGGTGCGGCCGCGCTCTTCCCCACCTCGCTCGCCATGATCGCGGCCGGTACGCACACCGGCGCCGAGCGCGCCCGCTCCATCGCGCTCTGGGCCTCCAGCCTGTCCGCGGGCGGCTTCCTCGCCCCGCTGCTCGGCGGGATCACCGGCACCTACGGCTCATGGCGCTCGGCGTTCGTGGTGGTCGCCGTGCTGGCCGCGGTCAGCGCGCTGGTGAGCCTGTGGCTCGCGGCCAACTCCCGCTCGCCGGAGGGACGTTCGCTGGACGCCGGCGGCCAGATCGCCATCGGCGTCGGTCTGTTCGCCCTGCTGTACGCCGTCATCCAGGGGCCGGCCGACGGCTGGGGCTCGGCTCCGGTGGTCGTGGCGTTCGTGATCGCAGCGGTGTTCGTGGGCCTGTTCGTGGTCGCCGAGAGCCGGGCCCGCTCCCCGCTGCTGCGCCTGGACCTGTTCCGCAACCGCTCCTTCGCCATCGCGTCGGCGGTCGCGGTCGTGGGCATGTTCAGCTTCCTCGGCACGGCGTACGCGACCAGCATCCGGCTCGGCCCCGTCCAGCACCAGAGCCCGATGCGCGCCTCCTTCGCGTTCCTGCTGCTCAACGGCATCACGCCGCTGCTCACCCCGCTGACCTCGCGACTGCTGCACCGGCTGCCCGCGCGGGCGCTGCTCACCGCCGGTCTGGCACTGATCGCGGCGGGCGACTTCCTGGCCGCGGGGCTCGACGTCGGCGACCGGGCCCTGACGTCACTGATCCTGCCGCTCGGGCTCGTCGGCATCGGCTTCGCGTTCACGGTGTCGTCGATCACCGCGACCGCCGTCAACACGGTGCCGCTCCCGCTCGCGGGCATGGCGAGCGCGGCGACCAACCTGCTGCGCGACTTCGGCTTCACCCTCGGCCCGGCGGTCATCGGCGCGGTCGCGCTGAGCCAGGCGGCGTCCCGGGTGACGTCCTCGCTGGGCGCCTCGTCGTCGCTGAACCCGGAGTCGAAGGCGGCGGCACACGAGGTGCTCGCAGCGGGCGGCCCTCTCGCCCTGAACTCCGTCCCCGCCAACACCCCACCGGGTGCCGCCCGTTCATACGCCCTCGACGCCCTGGGGCACGGCTACTCGATCGGGTTCGTGGTGTGCGGTGCGGCGGCTCTGTGCTCGGCCGTACTGGTGGTGGCGGCCCTGCGCGGGCGTACGGCACAGGAGGCCGCACCGCAGGAGGAGGACCTCCCTGTCGAACACCGCGAGATCCATCCGTTGCACATGACGAAACCTGATGCGCAATAAGAACGGCACTCTTGACCAGTCGACCCCTCGCGCCGGACCATGTTGCGTATCACCCGCTTCGTTGCGCATAGCGCACCCAGGGAGGATGCCATGTCCCCTCGACCGCAGCCCGGCCGCGAGTTCGTCCTCACTCTTTCGTGCCCCGACCGGGCCGGTCTCGTCCACGCCGTGAGTTCCTTCCTCGTCACCCGCTCCGGCAACATCCTGGAGAGCCAGCAGTTCGACGACCGGCTCCAGGACCGCTTCTACATGCGGGTGCACTTCGACGTCTCGGATCCGGGCGTCTCGCTGGAGGATCTGCGCACCGGTTTCGGGCCGGTCGCCGAGGCGTACCGGATCACATGGCAGTTGCACGACGCCTCGACCCCGACCCGCACGCTCGTCATGGTCTCGAAGTTCGGTCACTGCCTGAACGACCTGCTCTTCCGCACCTCCACGGGCGCGCTCAACATCGAGATCCCGGCGATCGTCTCCAACCACCGCGACTTCGAGCCGCTGGCCCGGAACTACGGCATCCCCTTCCACCACATCCCGGTGACGCCACAGACCAAGGCGGAGGCGGAGGCCCGGCTGCTCCGGCTCGTCGACGAACTGGACATCGACCTCGTGGTCCTCGCCCGGTACATGCAGATCCTCTCCGACGACCTGTGCAAGAAGCTCGACGGCCGGGCCATCAACATCCACCACTCCTTCCTGCCGAGCTTCAAGGGGGCCAAGCCCTACGTCCAGGCGCACCAGCGTGGCGTCAAGCTCGTCGGGGCCACGGCGCACTACGTCACGTCCGACCTCGACGAGGGCCCGATCATCGAGCAGGACGTCGTCCGTGTGCACCACAGGCACGCCCCGGACGAACTGGTCGCCCTCGGCCGTGACGTCGAGGCCCAGGTGCTCGCCCGCGCCGTCGAGTGGCACAGCGAGAGCCGCGTACTGGTCAACGGCCGCTGCACGGTCGTCTTCCGCTGACGGGAAGGGCGGCGGCGCACACCGCAACCACGGACCGAGGTCGCTGCGGGCAGTGCGGACAGCACTGTGCCGTGGTATGCCTTCGTCTCAAGGGCGGGACACCGGGACGTCGATGCGTATAGTTGCGTCATGAGCAACTACACAGCAGATGGCGAAACAACAGGCCCCGCTGTGAACGGGGTGCAGTCCGTCGACCGTGCCGTGAGCGTCCTGGAGATCCTCGCCCAGCGCGGCGAGGCGGGCGTCAGCGAGGTCGCCGCCGAGATCGACGTCCACAAGTCGACCGCGTTCCGCCTGCTCGGCGCACTTGAGGCACGCGGCCTGGTCGAGCAGACGGCCGAACGGGGCAAGTACCGGCTGGGCTTCGGGATCGTGCGCCTCGCGGGCGCGGTCACGGGCCGTCTCGACGTCACCCAGCAGGGCCGGGCCGTGTGCGAGCGGCTGATAGAGGAGATCGGCGAGACCGTCAACATCGCCGTCCTCCAGGAGCACTACGCGGTCAACCTCTACCAGGTGCGCGGCCCCGGCGCGGTCGGCACACACAACTGGGTCGGGCAGCTCACCCCGGTGCACGCCACGTCGAGCGGCAAGATCCTGCTGGCCCATCTGCCGGCGGAGGCGCGCGCCCGGGTGCTCGCGGCGGCCGGCCTGCGGAAGCTGACGCCGCACACCCTGACCGCGAGGACGACGCTGGAGAAGAACCTCACCGAGGCGCGCGAGCGCGGCTACGCGGTGACGCTGGAGGAGCTGGAGATCGGCCTGCACGCCATTGCGGCCCCGATCCGCTCCCGCGACGGCGAGGTCATCGCCGCCCTCAGCGCATCGGGGCCGGCGTACCGCTTCACCGAGGAACGACTCCACGAACTCGCGCCGGCACTGCTCAAGGGCGCGCAGGAGATCAGCCACCGGATGGGGTACCTGGGCTGAGCCCCGCAGAGGTGCCGGCGCGGAGTCGTTCACCCGTATTCGACGGCCGCGTCCAACAGCCACTCCGTCAGATAGCCGGCGAAGGAGGAGCGCACCAGGACCCAGAAGCCCGCCCTGGTCTCGTCGCGGGCGACGAGGAGGACCTGGGCGCGGGCCAGGGTGGTCTGGGCGCAGCGGCCGGGGCCGAAGGCGCTCGGGTGCAGGTCGAGCGCACAGCCGTGGGAGAGCAGGTCGCGGGCGCGGGGGCCGGTGACCAGGAGGGTGGTGCGCTGGGCGGAGACGTCGGTCACCGACACGTGTTCGTCCCCGGCCGCCGCACGGATCCTGCCCTCCAACTCCTTCTGGGCCCCGGGCTGTCCCACGACCAGCCATTCGTCCGGGCCGAGCCACACCTCGGTCAACTCGCCTGCGCGGACAGCCGTGTTGGGTTCCAGTGGCAGTGGGAGCCCGAGCGCGAGCCCCACGGCGTCCGCCGCCGGGCCCTTGGCGTCGAGACGGACGTTCACCTGGGCCAGGAAGGGCAGTTCGGCCAGCCGGATCGCGCCTCCGGACGTGCGCGTCACGTCCGCCAGGCGGTCGGCGGCATGCGCAAGGGGGCTGCGCGGCCGGGTGGTCGGGGCGGTGTCAGCCATCGCGGCGGGCTCCCTCGGGGTCGTAGAGGACGGGACTGGCGACGGTCACCGGGAACAGCCGGTCGCCGACGGGTGCGTAGAGGCGTTCGCCGATACGGTCCCGGCCGCCCTTGAGCAGGGCGAGCGCGAAGGTCCGGTCGAGCGCCGCGCTGCGGTAGCTGGAGGTGACGTGGCCGAGCATCGGCACGGGCGGGGCGGGCAGTTCGCTCTCGGCGACCAGTTGGGTGCCTTCGGGGAGGAGGACACCGCCGTCGTCGGGGAGCAGGGCGACCAGGTGTTTGCGGTCGGGGCGGACGGTGTCGGCGCGGGCGTAGGAGCGCTTGCCGATGAAGTCGCGCTTCTTCTTGGACACCGCCCAGCCCATGCCGAGGTCCTGCGGGGTGACCGTGCCGTCCGTGTCCTGGCCGACGATCGGGTAGCCCTTCTCGGCGCGCAGGACGTGCATGGTCTCGGTGCCGTACGGGGTGATCCCGTACGGGGCGCCCGCCTCGTACAGCGCCTCCCACAGCGCGAGGGCGTGCCACGGCGACACGTTGATCTCGTAGGCGAGTTCGCCGGAGAAGCTGATCCGGCAGACCCGGGCCCCGATGCCGGCGACGGTCGTGTCGCGCCAGGCCATGAAGGGGAAGTCGTCGTTGGATACGGCCAGTCGGGGTGCGAGTGAGCCGAGGACCGCGCGGGACCTGGGGCCGACCAGGGCGACGGTGGCCCACTGCTCGGTCACCGACGTGCAGTGCACCCTCAGGTCGGGCCACTCGGTCTGGAGCCACTCCTCCATCCAGTCCAGGACGGCCGCCGCGTTGCCGGTCGTGGTGGTGACGAGGAAGCGGTCCTGGGCCAGCCGGATGACGGTGCCGTCGTCGAAGACCATGCCGTCCGGGCGGCACATCACGCCGTAGCGGATCATGCCGGTCTTCAGGGTGCTCATCATGTTGGTGTAGAGCAGGTCGAGGAAGCGGGCGGCGTCCGGGCCCTGTACGTCGATCTTGCCGAGCGTGGAGGCGTCCATGTAGGCCACGCCCTCGCGGGCGGCGCGGCACTCGCGCAGCACGGCGCTCTCCATTTCCTCGCCGTCTCGCGGGTAGTACCAGGGCCGCTTCCACTGGCCGACGTTCTCGAACAGCGCGCCGTGCTCGACGTGCCAGGCGTGCAGGGCGGTCGTACGGATCGGGTCGTGCAGCGCGCCGCGGTCGCGGCCGGCGAGGGCGGCGAAGGAGACCGGGGTGTACGGCGGCCGGAAGGTCGGCAGGCCGAGCGCCGAGATGTCGACGCCGAGGAGTTCGGCGACGACCCCGCTCGCCAGGACGCCGCCCGTCCTGCCCTGGTCGCTTGCCGTACCCGCCGTGGTGTAGCGCTTGGTGTGCTCGACCGAGTGCAGGCCCGCCCCGGTGGCCCGCGCCAGGTCGTCCACCGTGACGTCACGTTGGAGGTCGACGAAGCGGGGGGCGCCGGTGGCGGTGGGGACGGTGAAGACCTGCATGGGCGGGGTGTACGGCGCGGTGGCGACGGCCGGGAGGGCGGGCGCCCCGGCGCGGTGGCCCTCCGCCCCGACCGCGCGGGCGCCGGCCGCCGCGCCCTGCGCGAGGACCGCCGCGAGGTCGAAGGTCCCGTTCGCGCTGCCCGTGACCTCGACCGCCTGACGGCAGTGGTCGGGGACGAACGCGCCGAGCACGTCGTCGTACCGGAGCTTGCCGCCCGCCTGGCTGTACAGGTGCGCGACCGGGTTCCAGCCGGCCGAGACCAGGAGGAGGTCGACGGCGAACTCCCGCTGGCCGGTGGTCTCCTGGGCGTACGGGGCGACGGTGACGGCGGTGAGGCGGTCCGCGCCCTCGGTACCGGTGACCGCGTGTCCGGCGAGCACCTCGATCCCGGCGGACCGGGCGCGCTCGGCCCACTGGCCCGGCTCGGGCCGGGTGTCGACGATCGCCGCGATGTCCACTCCGGCCGCCGCCAGGTCGAGCGCGGCGGCGTAGGCGCTGTCGTTGGTGGTGAACACGACGGCGTGCCGGCCCGGCACGACGGCGTACCGGTGCAGATACGTCCGGGCCGAGGCGGCCAGCATCACGCCGGGCCGGTCGTTGTCGCCGAAGGCCAGGGAGCGTTCGTGGGCGCCGGTGGCGAGGACGACGCGCCGGGCGCGGATCCGCCAGACGCGTTCGCGGGAGACGTTCGCCGGGGCGTCGGCGCCCAGGTGGTTGGTGCGGCGCTCGACCGCGAGGACGTGGTTGTCGTCGTAGTGGCCGAAGACGGTGGTGCGGGCGAGGACGCGCACCTCGGGGGCGGAGTCGAGCCGCGCCCGCGTGGCCTCGACCCAGTCGAGGTGCTCCCCGGTGCCGAGCAGACTGCCGCCGGGTTCCGGCTGGTCGTCGGCGAGGATGACGCGGGCGCCGCTGTCGGCTGCCGCGGCGGCCGCCGCGAGACCGGCCGGGCCGGCGCCGACGACCAGCAGGTCGCAGTGTGCGTGCACGGCGTCGTATCGGGCGGGGTCGGGTTCGGTGGCGAGGCGTCCCTGGCCGGGCAGGCTGCTCGCGACCAGGCCGTCGTACAGCTCGACGGCCGGGGCGGCGAGCATGGGCTCGGGGAAGGGGGCCTCGATCTGGACGACGGCGTTGGGTTCCTCGACACCGGCCGAGAAGATGCCGCGGGGGCGGCCGAGCCGGATGCTGGTCGCCGCCGTGATGACGCCGTTGGCGAGGAGGGCGGAGGCGAGGGTGTCGCCGCGGTAGCCCTGGTACTCGGTGCCGTCGAAGGTGAAGGAGAGGGCGGTGGCGCGGTCGATGCGGCCGCCGGTGGCGAGGCGGCGGGGTTGACCCGCGAGCCGTGCCGGGGGCGCCGCCCCGACAGCCCGGCTCGGCTCAGCAGGGGCCACGGCCTCGGTGACCGGACGGGCTGGCACGGCCGGGGCCGGCTGAGAGGTCACCGGGCGCGGCTCCAGCCGCTCCGGGCGCTCCTCCCCCGGCCGGTACACCGCCAGGATCTCGTTGGTCGACGTGTCCCGCACCGCGTTGAACCACTTGCGGCAGCCCGCCGCGTGGTTCCAGCGTTCGGCGAAGGGGCCCTTGGGGTTGTCGCGGAAGAAGAGGTAGCGCGCCCACTCCTCGTCGCCGAGGGCGGCCGGGTCCTCGGGGTAGGGGACGTGGGCCTGGCCGCCGTAGTGGAACTCGGCCTCGTCGCGGGGCCCGCACCACGGGCAGGAGATCAGCAGCATGGTCGGCCTCCCTAGTGGGCCACGGCGGCGGCGCCGTGCTCGTCGACGAGCGCGCCGGTGGTGAATCGGTCGAGCGAGAACGGGGCGTTCAGCGTGTGCGGTGAGTCGTGGGCGATGGTGTGGGCGTACACCCAGCCGACGCCGGGGGTGGCCTTGAAACCGCCCGTTCCCCAGCCGCAGTTGAGGTAGAGGTTGCCGACCGGGCTGAGGCCGACGACGGGCGAGGCGTCGGGGCTGACGTCGACGATGCCGCCCCAGGTGCGCAGCACATGGGCGCGGGCGAACACCGGGAAGAGCTCCAGGGCGGCGGACATCTGCTCCTCGATGACGTGGAACGCGCCGCGCTGGGTGTAGGAGTTGTACGCGTCGATGCCCGCGCCCATCACCAGCTCGCCCTTGTGCGCCTGGCTGACGTACACGTGGACCGCGTTGGACATCACCACGGTCGGGTGCACGGGCTCCAGCAGTTCGGAGACGAGGGCCTGCAACGGGTGGCTCTGGAGGGGGAGTTCGATGCCCGCCATGGCGGCGAGGACCGAGGTGTGTCCGGCCGAGCACAGGGCCACCTTGCCCGCCGCGATCGGGCCCCGCGTGGTCCGCACCCCGACCACCCGGCCGCCGACCACGTCCAGGCCGGTGACCTCGCAGTTCTGGATGATGTCGATACCGGCGGCGTCCGCGGAGCGGGCGAAGCCCCAGGCCACGTAGTCGTGCTTGGCGATGCCGGCGCGGGGCTGGTACGTGCCGCCGAGGACCGGATAGCGCACGTCGGGCGAGGTGTTGACGATCGGGCAGACCTCTTTGACCTGCTCGGCGTCGAGCCATTCGGCGTCGACGCCGTTCAGCCGGTTGGCCTCGACCCGGCGCACGCTGTCGCGGACGTCCTGGAGGCTGTGGGCGAGGTTCAGCACACCGCGCTGGGAGAAGAGGATCGGGTAGTCGAGCTCCTCCTCCAGCCCTTCCCACAGCTTCAACGCGTGTTCGTAGATGCCCGCGCTCTCGTCCCACAGGTAGTTGGAGCGGATGATCGTGGTGTTGCGGGCCATGTTGCCGCCCGCGAGCCAGCCCTTCTCCAGGACCGCGACGTCGGTGATGCCGTGGTTCTTCGCCAGGTAGTGGGCGGTGGCGAGGCCGTGTCCGCCGCCGCCCACGATCACCACGTCGTACGACCGCTTGGGCTCGGGGGTGCGCCAGAGGAAGTCCGGGTGGTCGGGCAGGCCGGCGCCGGGGGTGCGGGGGCTCATCGGGCGTCTCCGTCGTGCGAGAGGTGCGGGTAGAGCGGGTGCTTGGCGGCCAGTGCCTCGGTGCGGGCGCGCAGTGCGGCCACGTCCGGCGCGGACTGGAGGGCCAGGGCGATCACGTCGGCGACCTCGGTGAAGTCCGCCTCGGTGAAGCCCCGGGTGGCGAGCGCCGGGGTGCCGATGCGCAGCCCGGAGGTGACCATCGGCGGGCGCGGGTCGAAGGGGACGGCGTTGCGGTTGACGGTGATGCCGATCTCGTGGAGGAGGTCCTCGGCGCGCTTGCCGTCGAGTGCGGAGTCGCGCAGGTCCACGAGGACGAGGTGGACGTCCGTGCCGCCCGTCAGCACGCGCACTCCGGCCGCCGCCGCGTCGGACCGGGTCAGGCGTTCGGCGAGGATGCGGGCGCCGGCGAGCGTGCGGGCCTGGCGCTCGGCGAACTCCGGCGACGCGGCGACCTTGAACGAGACCGCTTTCGCGGCGATGACGTGCTCCAGCGGGCCGCCCTGCATCCCGGGGAACACGGCCGAGTTGAGCTTCTTGGCGAGGTCAGCGTCGTTGGTGAGGATGACGCCGCCGCGGGGTCCGCCGAGCGTCTTGTGCGTGGTGGTGGTGACGACGTGGGCGTGCGGGACGGGGCTCGGGTGCAGTCCGGCGGCGACCAGGCCGGCGAAGTGCGCCATGTCGACCATGAGGAGGGCGCCGACCTCGTCGGCGATCCGGCGGAACGCCGCGAAGTCCAGCTGCCTCGGGTACGCCGACCAGCCCGCGATGATCATCTTGGGCCGGTGTTCCTTGGCGAGCCGCTCCACCTCGTCCATGTCCACGAGGTGGTCCGTCCCGGAGACGTGGTACGGCACGACGTTGAGCATCTTGCCGCTGTAGTTGATGCGCATGCCGTGGGTGAGGTGGCCGCCGTGCGCGAGGTCGAGGCCGAGGATCGTGTCGCCGGGCTTCAGCAGGGCGAAGAACACGGCGGTGTTGGCCTGGGCGCCGGAGTGCGGCTGGACGTTGGCGAAGCCCGCGCCGAAGAGGGACTTGACGCGTTCGATGGCCAACTTCTCGGTGACGTCGACGTGTTCGCAGCCCCCGTAGTAGCGGCGGCCGGGGTAGCCCTCGGCGTACTTGTTGGTCGCGACGGAGCCCTGGGCCTCCATCACGGCGGTGGGCGCGAAGTTCTCGGAGGCGATCATCTCCAGGGTGGACTGCTGGCGGTGCAGTTCGGCCCGGAGCGCGTCGTGGACCTCGGGGTCCAGCTCGGCCAGGGGGGTGTTCAGCGCGTTCATGCGGGGTTCGCGTTCCTCTCGGCGGCCTCGACGACGTTGGCGAGCAGCATCGCCCGGGTCATGGGTCCCACTCCCCCGGGCATCGGCGCGAGCCGTCCGGCGACCTCGGCGGCCTCCGGGTGGATGTCACCGACCAGGCCCTGGTCGGTGCGGGTGATGCCGACGTCCAGGACGGCCGCGCCGGGGCGCAGCATGTCCTTGGTGATCAGTCCCGGCGAGCCGGCCGCCGCGACGACGATGTCTGCCTCGCGTACGTGCCGGGCCAGGCCCTTGGTTCCGGTGTGGCAGAGGGTGACGGTGGCGTTCTCGGAGCGGCGGGTGAGCAGCAGCCCGATCGGCCGGCCGACGGTGATGCCGCGTCCGACCACGCAGACCCGTGCTCCGGCCAGCGGGACTTCGTAGCGGC
Source organism: Streptomyces sp. HUAS MG56 (assembly GCF_058673395.1). Classification (NCBI taxonomy): domain Bacteria; kingdom Bacillati; phylum Actinomycetota; class Actinomycetes; order Kitasatosporales; family Streptomycetaceae; genus Streptomyces; species Streptomyces sp. HUAS MG56. Next base: position 1,541,254 of record NZ_CM178722.1, read on the forward strand.
GCAGCAGTTCCACGATGCCGCGCGGGGTGCAGGGCAGGGGGGCGTCGACGCCGAGGACGAGTCGTCCGAGGTTGACCGGGTGGAGTCCGTCGGCGTCCTTGGCGGGGTCCATGCGCGCGAGGACGGCGTTCGCGTCCAGGTGGCGCGGGAGCGGGAGCTGGACGATGTAGCCGGTGCAGGCCGGATCGGCGTTGAGTTCGTCGACGACGTCCTCGACCTGGCGTTGGGTGGCGTCGGCGGGCAGGTCGCGGCGCAGCGAGGCGATGCCCACCTGTGCGCAGTCGCGGTGCTTTCCTGCGACGTAGGCGTGGCTGCCGGGGTCGTCGCCGACGAGGACGGTGCCGAGGCCCGGGGCGCGTCCCGTGAGGGCAGTCAACTTGCCTACGCGATCGGTGAGTTCGTGACGTATGGCGGCGGCGGTCGCCCTGCCGTCGAGGAGTTGTGCGGTCACGCGCGGTGCTCCTTCCAGCGCTCAGCCACGAAGGCGGGACATGGTCGGATCGAACAGCGGCTCCTCGGCCACGACCGCCTCGACGCGCTGGTCGAAGTAGCCGATGTGCACCGTGGTGCCGGGGACGGCGAGGTCGGCCGGGAGCCAGGCGTAGGCGATGCCCTTGCCGATGGTGTAGCCGTAGGCGGCGCTGGTGACGTAGCCGACGGCGCGCTCGCCGTCGTACACCGGTTCCTTGCCCATGACGACCGAGCGCGGGTCGTCGATGGTGAGGCAGGTCAGCCTGCGTCGTACGTCCGCCTTGCGGCGTTGCAGCGCGGACCTGCCGATGAAGTCGCCCTTGTCGAGCTTGACGGCGAAGCCGACGCCGGCCTCGTAGGGGTCGTGCTCGTAGGTCATGTCGGTGCCGAAGGAGCGGTAGCCCTTCTCCAGGCGGAGGCTGTTGAAGGCGCCGCGGCCGGCGATGACGCCGCCGAGCGGCTCGGCCGCCGCCCACAGGGTGTCCCACAGCTTCTGGCCCTGGTCGGCGGTGGTGTACAGCTCCCAGCCCAGCTCGCCGACGTACGACAGGCGCATCGCGGTCACCGGGACGCTGCCGATGTAGGCGTGCTTGGCGCGGAAGTACTTCAGGCCGTCGTTGCTGAAGTCCGCGTCGGTGAGGGGCTGGAGGACGTCTCGGGCGAGCGGGCCCCACAAGCCGATGCAGCAGGTGCCGGCGGTGATGTCGCGGACCTGGACCCTGCCGTCGGCGGGCAGGTGTCGGGTGAACCAGTCGAGGTCGAGGTTGCCGTTGGCGCCGACCTGGAAACGGTCCGGGGCGAGGCGGGCGACGGTGATGTCGCTGCGGATGCCGCCGTCGTGGTCGAGCAGCAGCGTGTACGTCACCGAGCCGACGGACTTGGCGACCTTGCCGGTGACCAGGCCCTCCAGGAAGTCGGCGGCGCCGGGGCCGCTGACCTCCAGGCGCTTGAGGGCGGTCATGTCGTACATCGCGACGCTCTCGCGGGTGACCTGGGCCTCGGCGCCGACGATCGGCGACCAGTAGCGGGCGGCCCAGTCGCCCGGGGTGGGGATCGAACGGCCCGTCACCAGGCCCGCGTTGGCCTCGTACCACTGCGGGCGCTCCCAGCCGTTCGCCTCCAGGAAGAAGGCGCCGTGCTCCTGCTGGCGGGCGTGGAAGGGGCTGGTGCGGATCGGGCGCGGTTTCCCGGACGGCTGGAGGGGGTGGAGGATGTCGTAGACCTCGACGAAGTTCTGGCAGTCGCGGGCCAGGACGTACTCCGGGGAGAGCTGGTGCGGCTCGAAGCGGTTGACGTCGCACTCGTGCAGGTCGAAGGAGGAGCAGTGGCCGTCGACCAGCCATTCGGCGACGGCGCGGCCGACGCCCGCGGAGTGGGTGACCCAGACCGCCTCGGCAACCCAGAAGCCCTTGACGTCCGGGGACTCGCCGAGCAGCGGGTAGCCGTCGGTGGTGAAGGAGAACAGGCCGTTGATGCCCTCCTCGACCTTGGCCTCGCGGGTCGCCGGGAGGAGGGACTGCGTCTCGGTCCAGGCGTCCGCGAAGTCGTCCTCGGTGAACTTCAGGACCGAGGGCATCTGTTCAGCCTCGTCCACGGAGAGGATGTCGTCGGCGCAGACCGGCATGGGGCGGTGTCCGTAGGAGCCGATGCCGAGGCCGTCGAAGCGGTCGCGGTAGTAGAGGTCGGCGTCCTGGTGGCGCAGGATCGGGCGGACCGCCTCCTCGGTCTGGCCCTTCAGCGCCGGTATCGGGCCGGTCCAGGCGAGCTGGTGGGCGAGCGGGGTGAGCGGCAGGTTCATCCCCGCCATGCGGGCGATCTTCGGGCCCCAGATGCCGGCGCAGCACACGACGATGTCGGCGGGGATCTCGCCCTGGTCGGTCACGACGCCGGTGACGCGGCCCGCGCTCTGCCGGATGTCGAGGACCTCGTGGCGGGCGAGGAAGCGCACGCCGCGTTCGGTGGCCCGGCGGATCTGCGCCTCGACGGCGAGGACGGCCTTGGCGAGTCCGTCGGTGGGGACGAGCAGGCCGCCGAGCACCCGGTCCCGGTTGACCAGCGGGTGCTGCTCGACGCACTCGTCCGGGCTCAGCAGGCGGGACTCGATGCCCCACGCGGTGATCCAGCCGTGCCGGCGGTGCAGCTCGGCGAGGCGCTCGGGGCAGGTCGCCACTTCGAGGCCGCCGACCTGGAGGAAGCAGGGCTTTCCGTCGACGTCGAGGGAGCAGAACTTCTCGACGGTGTAGCGGGCCAGCTCCGTCATCGTCTTCGAGGGGTTCGTCTGGAAGACCAGGCCGGGGGCGTGCGAGGAGGAGCCCCCGGTGGCCGGGAGGGGGCCCTGGTCGACCACGGTCACTTCGGTCCAGCCGCGTGCGGAGACCTCGTCCGCCAGAGCCGCTCCCACGACGCCCGCTCCGATGATCACCACTCGGGGTCCCGCCATCGCCCAACCTCCGAACTTGAGACCGATTCAGTTGCTTTCTGCGCAACGCGATTCAGGCTGCGCAACTCAATGTGCCCGGCGTCGAGGAGGGGTGTCAAGGGGCCGGTGACGTCGGAAAACGGCCTGCTCACGGGCGGGAACACGACAGCGCCCGGCAGGCGGCGCGCATGGCTGCGCACCGCCTGCCGGGCTGGTCCGTTCGGCCCTTCCCCGCCCGTGCTACTTGAGCCAGGCATCGACCTTGTCGCGGTTCGCGTCGACCCACTTCTTGGCCGCCGCGTCGTCCGACATCTTGTCCTGCGCGATGTACCGGGCGACGGTGTTCTGGTCGTCGTTGGTCCAGTGGAAGTTCTTCACCAGGCCGTACGCCGGGCTGCCCGACTTGGCGAACTGCGCACTGACGATCTTGTCCAGGTCGTAGAGGGGATAGTCGCAGGCCACCTTCGCCGCGTCGGTGTCGCAGCCCGTCGTGTACTTCGGGAGGTTGACCTTGACCAGGGGCACCTCGGACATGAACCACTGCGGCTCGTAGAAGTAGCCGATCATCCACTGCTTGTTCTTCTCGGCCGTCCGGAACGCCTGGATGAGCGCGGTCTCACTGCCCGCGTACACCACCTTGAAGTTCAGCTTCAGGTTCTTGACCAGGGCCGCGTCGTTGGTGACGTACGACGGGTCGCCGTCCAGCAGTTGGCCCTTGCCGCCGGACTCGGACGTCTTGAACTCGTCGGCGTACTTGTCGAGGTTCTTCCAGTCGAGGATGTCCGGGTGCGCCTTGGCCAGCCACGGCGGCACGAACCAGCCGATGACGCCTTTGTTGCCGGTCGAGCCGGCCTCGACGGCGGTCTTCTGGCTCGTGATGTACTTCTTCTTCAGATCGTCGTGGCCCCAGTTCTCCAGGACCGCGTCCACCTCGCCGGTCCCGAAGCCCTGCCAGGCGATCTCCTCCTTCAGGTCCTTCTTGGTGACGGTGCAGCCCAGGTCGTGCTGCGCGACGTACGCCACGACCGCCGCGTCCGCCTCGTAGCCGATCCACGGGTTGACGGCCAGGTTGAAGGTGCCGCACTTGCCGCCCGAGGACTTCGCGCCCGCGGAGGTGCTGTCGCCGACCTTCGCCCCCGAGCAGGCCGTGAGGGTGAGGCCGAGGACGGCCAGGCCGGCCGCGCCGGCTCGCCAGTGTCTTGCCATGGTGTCGTGCTCCTTATGCCCGGGTGCGGCGCGCCGCGGCCTGAGTGATCCGGTCGAACATGACTCCGAGCAGGACGATGGCCAGTCCCGCCGCGAGCCCCTTGCCGTACAGCTGTCCCTGCGAGAATCCGGCCACGACGTCGTAGCCGAGGGCGCCGGCCCCCACCAGGCCGCCCACCACAACCATCGACAGCACATAGATCAGCCCCTGGTTGGTCGCGAGCGTCAGGGCGCTGCGGGCCATCGGCAGCTGGACCTTGGTGATGATCTGCCACGTGTTGCACCCGGCCGAGGTGGCCGCCTCCACGGTCGTCGCGGGGACGTTCCGCACCCCGTCCGCGATGATCTTGACGGCGACGGGTGCCGCGTAGACCACGGCCGCGACGATCGCGGTGAACCGGGTGGCGCCGAAGAGGGCCAGGAACGGCACGAGGTAGACGAAGGGCGGCATGACCTGTGCCGCGTCCAGGGTGGGCCGTACCACACGGTCCACGAGCGCACTGCGCCCCATCCACACGCCGAAGACGACACCGAGCAGCATCACCAGCACCGTGGCCACGGCCGTCGAGGCGAGGGTGGTCATGCTGTCCGACCACACGCCCGTGCCGACCAGCAGCCCGACGCAGCCGGCGGCCGTCACCGCGGCCCACCGTCCGCCGAGCACCAGGGCCAGCGCGACCAGGACGATGCCGACGAGCCACCACGGGGAGTCGGTGAGCAGCGTCTGGAAGGGGTTGAGCAGTCCGTTGGTGAGCACGTTGCGCAGGCCGTTGGTCAGTCCCGACACATGGTTCTGCAGCCAGCCGGTCGTGGTGTCGGCCGCGCTCGCGATGTGGCCGCCGACGGCGCCACTGCCCGGGAACTGTGCCGCCCACAGGTAGGTGTGGGACACGTAGATCACGAAGCCGACTCCGATCGCGCCCGCCGCCAGCAGCGGACGGCGCCACCTGAGCAGCCGGGCGTCGGTGCGGCGGGCCGTCTCGGTGCGCGCGGCGGCGGCCGTGGTGACCCGGTCGAGCACGATCGCCATGACGACGATGGCGAGCCCGGCGTTGAAGGCGGTGCCGACGTCGAGGGACTGGAGGGCCTGGACGACGGTCTTGCCGAGGCCGGGCGCGTCGATCAGGGCGGCGATGGTCACCATGGCGAGGGCGGCCATGATGGTCTGGTTCACGCCCATGACGACCGTGCGCCGGGACATCGGCAGCAGCACCTTCACCAGTTGCTGCCCGCGTGTCGTGCCGAGCGAGTCCGCCGCCTCGACGGTGGTCTCGGGCACGGAGCGGATGGCGTGCGCGGTGATGCGGATGGCGGGCGGTGCCGCGTAGATCACCGTGGTGATCACGGCGGAGGCACCGCCGATGAGGAAGATCAGGGTCAGCGGGGCGAGATAGACGAAGGTCGGCATCGTCTGCATGAAGTCCAGGAAGGGCGTCATGATCCGGTTGAACCGGTCGGACAGGCCTGCCCACACACCGAGCGGGATGCCGATGAGCAGCGCCACGAGGACCGCCGACAGGGTCAGCGCCAGGGTGTCCATGCTCTCCTGCCACAGCCCCTGCAGCCCGAAGAAGGTGAAGCCGGCCACAGCCAGCAGGGCGACCCGCCAGTTGCCCACGGCCCAGGAGACGTAGCCGGTGATGCCGACGACGCCGAGCCAGCCGATCTGCGGGACCGGGCGGGCGCCGACCGGCTGCGAGATCAGCTGCTGGACGAAGGTCACCAGCTGGTCGATGGCCAGCCGGATCTCGTTGAAGAAGTACAGGAAGAGCGGGTTGGAGTTGCGGTTGGCGCCGATGGTGTCGTTGACGTCGTTCAGCCAGCGGTGCAGTCCGGTGAGGTCGGCCGCCGCGAGAGTGAGCGTCTGCCGGCCGCGCAGCACGGCGAACAGCACCAGCCAGCCGACCAGGACGGCGGCCACCACCATCGGGCGGCTGGCCTTCTCGCGCAGGGGGGTGACCGACGCGGTCGCGTCGGCGGCGACGGCCATCACGCACCGCCTTCGTCACCGGCGACGACGGAGAGGATCTCCTCGTCGCCGACGATGCCCAGCAGCTTGCCGCCCTCGACGACCTTGACCGGCTTCTCGGCGGCCAGCACCGCCCGGGTGGCCTCGCGCACGACGACGTCCGGCCCCAACTCGGGCCCGTCGAGGGCGTCTTCGGGCTGGGCGGGGCGCATGATCCAGCGCAGCGTGAGGACATCGCCGCGCGGCACGTCCCGCACGAAGTCCCGTACGTAGTCGTCGGCGGGGGCACCGACCAGTTCGTCCCCGGTGCCGCACTGGACCGTCTTGCCGTCCCGCATGATCAGGATGCGGTCGCCCAGTTTGAGCGCCTCGGAGAGGTCGTGGGTGATGAACACCATGGTCTTGCCGACCTCGTGGTGCAGCCGGATGACCTCGCTCTGCATGTCACGGCGGATCAGCGGATCGAGCGCCGAGAACGGCTCGTCGAAGAAGAGGACGTCGGGATCGCCGGCGAGGGCGCGGGCGAGGCCGACGCGCTGCTGCATACCGCCGGAGAGCTGGTCGGGGTAGGAGTTCTCGTACCCGGCGAGGCCCACCAACTCCACCGTCTCCAGGGCCCGTCGGACACGCTCGGCCTTGCTCATGCCACGGATCTCCAGCCCGAAGGCCACGTTGTCCACGACCTTGCGGTGCGGCAGCAGGCCGAAGTGCTGGAAGACCATGGAGAACTTGCTGCGCCGCATCTCGCGCAGCCGCCGGGGGTCGGCGCCGCGGATGTCCTCGCCCTCGAAGACGACCTCGCCCGCGGTGGGTTCGATCAGCCGGGTGAGACATCGCACCAGGGTGGACTTGCCCGAACCGGACAGGCCCATGACGACGAACACCTCGCCGGGCGACACCTCGAAGCTCACGTCCCGTACGGCGGCGGTGCAGCCGGTGCGGTCCATCAGCTCGCGGCGGGTGAGTCCGCACAGCTCCGCGGAGTCCGGCACCTCGTCGGCCTTCGGCCCGAACACCTTCCACAGCCCGCGCACGGAGATGACGGGGGTGCGGTCCTGGGGATCCTCGGACGTGTCGCGCCGCTGCGACACCTCGGTCTGTGCTGGGGCCATGGTCGACCTCTCTTCGGCGTTCAGCCGCGGAACCAGTGCTGCGGCCGGGGTTGGATGTTCTGCCAGACGTGCTTGGGCTCCCGGTATTCGTCGAGGCCGGTCGGCCCCAGCTCACGGCCCACGCCGGAGTGCCCGAACCCACCCCACTCGGCCTGCGGCACATAGGGGTGGTAGTCGTTGATCCACACGGTGCCGTGGCGCAGTCGGCGGGCGACGCGCTGCGCCTTGCCCGCGTCCTGTGTCCACACGGCTCCCGCGAGGCCGTACTCCGTGTCGTTGGCGATGCGCACGGCGTCGTCCTCGTCATGGAAGCTCTCGACGGTGAGCACGGGTCCGAAGGACTCCTCGTGCACCACGCGCATGTCCTGGCGGCACGCGTCGAGGACCGTCGGCGGGTAGTAGAAGCCGCCCGCCAGCGCCGGGTCGTCGGGGCGTGCCCCGCCGCAGCGCAGTACGGCGCCCTCGGCGAGGCCCGCCGCGACATACGCCTCGACCTTCTCCCGGTGCCGCGCGGAGATCAGCGGCCCGGTCTCCGCCTCGGGGTCGAAGGGCCCGCCGAGCCGGATGAGCCGGGCGCGGCGTACGACCTCGTCCACGAAGGCGTCGTGCAGCGAGTCCTCGACGATCAGCCGGGCACCGGCCGAGCAGACCTGCCCGGAGTGCAGGAAGACGGCGGTGAGCGCGAAGTCGACGGCCGTCTCGACGTCGGCGTCGGCGAAGACCACGTTGGGGTTCTTGCCGCCGAGTTCCAGCGCGACCTTCTTCACCGTCGCGGCGGCGGTCGCCATGATGTGCCGTCCGGTGTCCAGGCCTCCGGTGAACGACACCATGTCGACGGCCGGGTCCTCGGCCAGCGGTGCGCCCGCCTCGGCTCCGGCGCCCAGGACGAGGTTGGCCACGCCCGCGGGCAGCCCGGCCTCCTCCAGCGCCTTCATCAGCAGGATCGAGGTGGACGGCGTCAGCTCGCTCGGTTTGAGGACGATCGTGTTGCCCGCGAGCAGGGCCGGGGCGACCTTCCACGAGGCTTGCAGCAGTGGGTAGTTCCAGGGAGTGATCAGCCCGCAGACGCCGACGGGCTCGTACACGACCCGGCTGAGGGCGTCGTCGCGGCCGGTGTCGACCACCCGGCCGGCGCCGGTGCCGGCGATGCCGCCGTAGTAGCGCAGGCACGAGACGACGTCGGCGATGTCGTACTCGCTCTCGACCAGGCGCTTGCCGGTGTCGAGGGACTCGGCGCGGGCGAACTCCTTGGCGTCGCGCTCGATGACGTCCGCGGTGCGCAGCAGCAGCGCGCCGCGCTCCCGCTCGGGGGTGCCGGGCCAGGTGCCGTCGTCGAAGGCCCGCCGGGCCGCGGCGATCGCCGCCCCGGTGTCGGGGCGGGTGCCTTCCGAGACCGTCGCGACGAGCGTGCCGTCCGCCGGACAGCGGATCTCGCGGTGACCGCCGGCCACCGGATCACGCCATTCTCCGGCCACATACAGATCTGCCATGCGACGCGCCCTTCGAACCGAATCCGTTGCGCATTGTGCATTGCATTGCTTGTGGTGGAACACCCTGGCCGAATGCCCGGCACCCGTCAAGGGGTCGGTCGACCACGATTCTCAGCCGCCCAGCCGGTCCAGCAGGGCACGCCGCCAGGACTCCGTCTCGGCAAGCTGGTTGAAGGTGAACAGATGCAGCCCCGCCACTGCGGCAGACGGCCCGGTCAGCGCCTGCGCGGCCCGGCTCAGCAGCCGCTCGGGGGCGTAGCCGCCGGGTGCCGCGAACCGCAGGAACCAGGCGGGGTGCCGGGTCAGGAAGCGCGTCGACTCCCCCACCCCGATCTTCGTCGCCATGGCCAGCAGCTTCGCCCGCTGCACCGGCCCCGCGACCCCGACGTACACGGGCAGGGTGATGTCACGGCGCCGGATCCGGGTGATCCAGTCGCCGAGCACCCGCGGGTCGAAGCACAGGTTGCTGACGATGTACGTCGCGTGCGTGCGCTTGTCCCACATCGACTGGACGGTGATGTCGTCGTGGATGAGGGGATGGCTCTCCGGGTACCCGGTGATGCCCAACTCCCGGAAGGGACTGCCCAGTTCGGTCAGCCTGCGGAGCACCGGGAGCGCGCCCTCGTACGGCCCGGCCGGCGGGTCGGCGTCGCCCGCCGGCACGAAGAGGTCCTCGATCCCCGTCGCACGCAGCCGCTCGGCGACGTCCTTCAGGTGTGCGTCGTCCCGCAACAGTCGTGCGGGCAGGTGCGGGACGACGCGGTAACCGTGCGCCGCGAGCCGCTCGGTGAGGGCGAGGGTCGGTTCCAGCCCCTTGACCGGCGACGCCGTGACCGTGACCACGACGTCGCGGGGCACATGGGCGAGCACCTTCTCCTCCGTCGCCCGCGCCGGGAGCACCTCGTAGCGGACGCGGCCGAGCAGCGCCCGCAGGGCCTCGGGTGCCACCGGCTACCCGGCCTGTGTCCGGGCGTCGCCGTGCCGGTAGTACACGGCCTTGGAGGGCTCCAGCGGCTGCCTGCCGAGAATGATGTCGGCGGCCTTCTCGGCGACCATCATCACCGGCGCGTAGATGTTGCCGTTGGTGACGTAGGGCATCACCGAGGCGTCCACCACGCGCAGCCCGTCCACGCCGTGCACCCGCAGGGTCAGCGGGTCGACGACGGCCATCTCGTCGGTGCCCATCTTGCAGGTGCAGGAGGGGTGCAGGGCCGTCTCGCCCTCCTTGGCGACCCAGGCGAGGATCTCCTCGTCGGTGTCGACGGAGGGTCCGGGCGAGACCTCGCCGCCGTTGTAGGAGGCGAGCGCGGGCTGGTTGAGGATCCTGCGGGCGACGCGGATCGCCTCGACCCACTCGCGCCGGTCCTGCTCGGTGGAGAGGTAGTTGAAGCGCAGCGCGGGCTTGACCCGCGGGTCCCTGCTCCTGATCTTCACCGAGCCGAGCGCGTCGGAGTACATGGGTCCGACGTGCACCTGATAGCCGTGGCCGCCGGCCGGCGAGGAGCCGTCGTAGCGGACCGCGACCGGCAGGAAGTGGAACATCAGGTTGGGATACTCCACGTCCTCGTTGCTGCGGGCGAATCCGCCCGCCTCGAAGTGGTTGGTGGCCGCGGGCCCCTTGCGGAACAGCCATTGCAGCCCGATGAAGGGGGCACGCCACTTCGCCATGTACGGCTGCATGGACACGGGCCGCTTGCAGGCGTACTGGACGTACACCTCCAGGTGGTCCTGCATGTTCTCGCCGACGCCCGGCAGGTCGTGGACGACGTCGATGCCGAGGGCGGACAGTTCGGCGGCGTTGCCGACGCCGGAAAGCTGGAGCAACTGGGGCGAGTTGATCGCGCCGCCGCACAGGATGACCTCGCCGGCCCGCACCTGCTGGGGCGCGCCCTTGCCGCGCCGGTACTCGACGCCGACGGCCCGTTCGCCCTCGAAGAGCACCCGGGTGACGAGCGTGCGGGTGCGCACGGTGAGGTTCGGCCGCTTCATCGCGGGCTTGAGGTAGGCCTTCGCGGCCGACAGCCGACGTCCGCGGTGGACGTTGCGGTCGAACTTGGCGAAGCCCTCCTGCCGGTAGCCGTTGACGTCGTCGGTGGGGGCGTAGCCCGCCTCCTGGGTGGCCTGGAGGAAGGCGCCGAAGAGCGGGTTCGTCGCCGGGCCGCGCTCCAGGACGAGGGGTCCGTCGTGGCCGCGGAACTCGTCGTCCGGGTCGGCCGCCAGACAGTTCTCCATCCGCCGGAAGTACGGCAGGCAGTGGGCGTAGTCCCAGGTCTCCATGCCGGGGTCGGCGGCCCAGCGCTCGTAGTCCATGGGGTTGCCGCGCTGGAAGATCATGCCGTTGATGCTGCTGGAGCCGCCGAGCACCTTGCCGCGGGCGTGGTAGATGCGCCGGCCGCCCATGTGCGGCTCGGGCTCGGACTCGTACTTCCAGTCGTAGAAGCGGCTGCCTATGGGGTAGGTGAGGGCCGCGGGCATGTGGATGAAGACGTCCCAGGGGTAGTCGGAGCGGCCCGCCTCCAGGACGAGCACACGGTTTCCGGGGTCGGCCGACAGCCGGTTCGCCAGTGCGCTGCCGGCCGATCCGCCGCCGACGATGACGAAGTCGTAGTGCAGAGGAGCCATGTGTCCGCCTCGTCTCGCTCGCGCCGTCGTGATGCGCGGCATGCTAGTACGGGTGTCGCAATGCGCACCAGGTTGCGAACAACGCAACTTGTAAGATCCTTGTTCACGCCGCGTTACGTGAAAGGTGTTGTTTACTGCGCGTATAGTTCCGTCATGAGCAACTACAGTCCGGATACCGGCACAAGCGGACCACAGTCCGGCGGGGTGCAGTCCGTCGACCGGGCCATCAGCGTCCTCGAAATCCTCGCGCAGCGTGGCGAGGCGGGAGTGAGCGAGGTGGCCGCCGAGATCGACGTGCACAAGTCGACCGCGTTCCGTCTGCTCGGCGCCCTGGAGGCGCGCGGCCTGGTGGAGCAGTCGGGCGAGCGGGGCAAGTATTCCCTCGGCTTCGGCATCGTACGCCTGGCCGGCGCCGTCACGGCGCGTATCGACATCACCCAGCAGAGCCGGCCGGTGTGCGAGCGGCTGGCCGAGGAGATCGGCGAGACGGTCAACATCGCCGTGCTGCAGGAGCACTACGCGATCAACCTCTACCAGGTGCGCGGGCAGGCCGCCGTCACCGCGCACAACTGGGTCGGCCAGCTGACCCCGCTGCACGCCACCTCCAGCGGCAAGATCATGCTGGCCCACCTGCCCGCCGAGGAGCGCGCCGCGCTGCTGACGGAGACGGGCCAGAAGAAGCTGACCCCGCACACGATCTCCTCGAAGGCGAAGCTGGAGAAGCACCTCACCGAGGCCCGGGAGCGCGGTTACGCCTGGACGCTGGAGGAGCTGGAGATCGGGCTGCACGCCATGGCCGCCCCGATCCGGGACCGGGACGGCCGGGTCATCGCCTCGGTCAGCGCGTCCGGGCCCGGGTACCGGTTCACCGAGGAGCGCATGCACGAGCTGGCTCCCTTGCTCGTCAAGGGCGCGGAGGAGATCAGTCACCGGATGGGATACCTGGGCTGATCGCACCCGGTACGACCGCCGTTCGGCCCGCGTTCGCCCCCTGCGCGGGCCACGGGCGACCCCTGCTACTGCGGCGTGCGTGCGCCGAGACGCTCGCTCACCCAGTCGTGGAAGGCGCCGATGTGGTGCTCGCTGGGGACCAGCACGCCGCCCTTGCCGTAGAGCCGTGAACCCATGCCGGGCTGGGTGCGCTCGCAGGCGTCGAAGTCCTGGCGGTTGACCCGGTCGAAGAGCTCCACGGACCGGCTGACGTCCTTGCCGCTCTCCACGACGTGCGGCAGGTAGAGCCAGTCGCACTCGACGATCGTGCGGTCGGCGGCCACCGGGTACATCCGGTGGAAGATCACGTGGTCGGGCACGAGGTTGATGAAGACCTGCGGTTTGACGGTGATCGCGTAGTACCGGCGGTCCTGTTCCTCGGAAACCCCGGGAATGCGGTCCAGGCCCTCGGAGCCGTCCACGGTGAAGCCCCGGACGTCCGTGCCGAACTCGGCGCCGTGGCCGACGTAGTACTGGGCGGCGTAGCCGTCGGCGAACTCCGGCAGCACTTCGGTGAGTTCGGGGTGGATGGTGGCGCAGTGGTAGCACTCCATGAAGTTCTCGATGATGAGCTTCCAGTTCGCCCGCACGTCGTAGACGATCCGCCTGCCCACCGAGAGGTTCGCGATGTCGTAGCGGTCGATCGACTCGACGTCGCCGAGGCGGGTGATCACCTCGCCGATGACGTCCTCCTCGAAGGAGGGCGGGTGCTCCGCGAGGCACACCCAGACATAGCCGAGCCATTCCCGCACGGCCACGCTCACCAGGCCGTACTCGGTGCGGCCGACGTCGGGCATCCTGGTGAGGTTGGGCGCCGCGACGAGCTTGCCCTCCAGGTCGTACGTCCAGGCGTGGTACGGGCACTGGAAGGCGCGCTTGACCTCGCCCGTCTCCTCGGTGCGGAGCCTGGCCCCACGGTGCCGGCAGACGTTGAAGTAGGCCCGGACGGACATGTCCCGGGCGCGGGTGACGAGGATGCTCTCGCGGCCCACGTCGACGGTGCGGAACGCGCCGGGTTTCGCCAGTTCGGACGAGCGCGCGACACAGAACCACATCGTCTCGAAGATGTGCTCCTGTTCCTGGGCGAAGACACCGGGGTCCGTGTAGCCGGAGCCGGGGAGGGTGGCGATCAGGCTGTCCGGCAGGCTGGTCGAGGTCACGGTGCACTCCTCGGGAAACGTCGTGGTGTCGTCAATACATCGGTACATCGATACGTCGGCACATCGGCACATCGGTACGTCGATCCGCGGTGGTGTCAGGACCCGGTCGCCGCGGAGGTGAGCTGTTTGCGCCAGCGGGTGAACAGCCGCGGCTGGTTCATCCCGAGCACGGCGACCGGCCGGCCCGCCCGCCGGTACACGGCGAGGAAGCTGCGGTCGCCGGTCGAGCCCTCCTCGACCGTCACCTCGTCGGCCCCGGCCGCGTGGCCGACGAACTGGATCCTCACGCCGTACTGGTCCGACCAGAAGTACGCGGGCCGGGGCACGCCCGGTTCCCTGGCGCCGCCCGCGAGGAGCGTGGCGACGGCGGTGTCCGGCCGTTCCAGTGCGCCGGTCCAGTGCTCGACCCGGCGGTGGGCGCCGGTGTGCGGGTCGTACCAGTTGGCGCAGTCGCCCACGGCGACCACCCCGGCCAGGGTCGTGCGGCCGTCGGCGCCGCACTTCACGCCGTTGTCGAGGGCGACACCGGATCCGTCGAGCCAGTCGACACAGGGGCGGGCCCCCACGCCGACGACGACGGTGTCGGCGGGAACGCTGCGGCCGTCCTCCAGGAGCACGGCGTCCACCCGGCGCTCCCCGCCGAGCCCCTTGACTCCCGCACCGCACAGCAGGCGGACGCCGTGATCGGCGTGCAGGGCGGAGACGACGGCGCCCATGGCCGCGCCCAGCGGGCCGGCCAGCGGCGTCGGGGCCGCCTCGACCACGGTGACGTCGAGACCGAGTGCGTACGCGGTGGAGGCGACCTCGGCGCCGACGAACCCGCCGCCGATCACCACCAGCCGTCCGCCCAGGGCCAGTTCGTCGCGCAGGGCGCGGGCGTCGTCCAGCGTGCGCAGCACGTGGACACCGGCGAGGCCCTCGGTGCCGGGCAGGGTGCGGGCGGCCGCGCCGGTGGCGACGACCACGCCGTCGGCGCGGATCTCCCGGCCGTCGGCGAGCCGGATCGCCCGCTCGGTGCGGTCGAGTCCGGTGGCGCGAGTGCCGAGCACCCACTCCGCCTGGAGGTCCTCGTCGTCCCGCTCCAGCGCCAGTTCGGCCTCGCCGAGGGCGCCGGCCAGGAACTCCTTGGACAGCGGCGGCCTGTCGTACGGCCGGTGCAGTTCCTCGCCGACGAGGACCAGCCGGCCGTCGTAACCCCGCTTGCGCAGCGAGCGCGCGGCCGACAGACCGGCCAGCGAGGCGCCTACGACGGCCACGGTCCTCACGCGGCGCCTCCGGCCAGGCGGGCGGAGACGCACGGCGGCAGGTTGGGTGCCGCCGTGGAGAGCCGGACGTGGATCATGCCGTCCTCGACGACGACCTCGTGGGTGCGGACCGGCAGCTTGGCCGGGGGTGCGTCCACGGCACCCGTCCGCAGGTCGAACTTCGAGGCGTGCAGGGGACATTCCACCTCACAGCCCTCCAGCCAGCCGTCGGCGAGCGACGCGTCCTGGTGGGTGCAGGTGTCGTCGACGGCGAAGAGTTCACCGTCGTCGGTGTGGAACACCGCCACGGGCGGGTCGACGTCGAGCCGATGGGCCTCGCCTCGCGGCAGATCCGCGAGACGGCACGCGGGAATCATCATGACACCTCGGTGCGTATAGCGAAACGGATTGCGATGAGCGCAACGTCAGTCTGCTGGCGGCGCTGAAGGCTTGTCAAGGCGTCGGAAGGCCAGGTTGCGCGGGCTGCGCCGACGCCGTTCCGGGGCATGCCGAAGCGCCCTCGAAAGCGCAGGTCAGACGGGGGGAAACGGGCGTCCGTGAGGCGCGCCGACGGCCCTGCCGCCGATGCCGTCCGCACGGGGGAGGCACCGGGGGCAGGGCCGCTCACCGACCGGGCGGTCAGAAACCGCGGTCGATCCACTCCTGGAGATGCGGCGCCTCGGCGCCGATGGTGGTGGTGTCACCGTGACCGGTGTGTACGACGGTGTCGTCCGGCAGGGTGAGGAGGCGCTCGCTGATCGAGCCGATGAGGGTCGGGAAGTCGCTGTACGACCGTCCGGTCGCGCCCGGCCCGCCGGCGAAGAGCGTGTCGCCGCTGAAGAGCGCGGAGAGCCGTGGGGCGTACAGGCACACGGCCCCGGGGGCGTGGCCCGGGGTGTGCAGCACGGTCAGCTCCGTCCCCGCGACCAGGAGGGGCTGCCCGTCGGTCAGCTCGGCGTCGGGCGCCCGGTCGGGATGGGTCTGTTTCCACAGTTCCAGATCGCCGGAGTGCAGCAGGACGGGCGCCCCGGTCCGGGCGGAGAGTTCGGGCGCGGCGTCGATGTGGTCGTTGTGCGCGTGGGTGCACACGATCGCCCGCAGGGCGCGTCCGCCGACGGCCCGGACGACGGCCTCGGCGTCGTGGGCGGCGTCGATGACGATCACCTCGGTGTCGTCGCCCACGATCCACACGTTGTTGTCGACGTCCCAGGTGCCGCCGTCGAGCGAGAACGTCCCCGAGGTGACGAGGCGTTCGATGCGGGTGCCCGGCATCAGAGGACGACCACCGAGCGCAGGACGTCGCCGTGGTGCATCCGCTCGAACGCCTTCTCCACGTCGTCGAGGGCGATGGTCTCGGTGACGAAGGCGTCCAGGTCGAGCCGGCCCTGGAGATGCAGGTCGATCAGCATCGGGAAGTCCCGGGAGGGCAGGCAGTCGCCGTACCAGGACGACTTCAACGCCCCGCCCCGCCCGAACACATCGAGCAGGGGCAGCTCCAGCTTCATCTCCGGCGTCGGCACGCCGACCAGGACGACGGTGCCGGCGAGGTCACGGGCGTAGAAGGCCTGCCGGTACGTCTCCGGACGCCCCACCGCGTCGATCACCACGTCCGCGCCGAAGCCGCCGGTCAGCTCGCGCACGGCGTCGACCGCGTCCGCCTGCCTGGAGTTGACGGTGTGGGTCGCGCCCAGCTTCGTCGCCGTGGCGAGCTTGCGGTCGTCGATGTCGACGGCGATGATCCTCGCCGCGCCGGCCAGCTTCGACCCGGCGACGGCCGCGGCCCCGACCCCACCGCAGCCGATCACGGCGACGCTGTCACCGCGGCCGACGTTCCCGGTGTTGATCGCCGCACCCAGACCCGCCATCACACCGCATCCCAGCAGCCCGGCGGCAGCCGCGGACGCGGCCGGGTCCACCTTCGTGCACTGTCCCGCCGCCACCAGCGTCTTCTCCGCGAACGCACCGATCCCCAGCGCCGGCGACAGCTCCGTGCCGTCGGTCAGCGTCATCTTCTGCTTCGCGTTGTGCGTGTCGAAGCAGTACCACGGCCGCCCGCGCAGACAGGCCCGGCACTGACCGCACACCGCACGCCAGTTGAGGATGACGAAGTCACCGGGAGCGACGTCGGTGACACCCTCCCCCACCGCTTCCACGACTCCCGCCGCCTCATGCCCCAGCAGGAACGGGAAGTCGTCACTGATCCCGCCCTCGCGATAGTGCAGATCGGTGTGGCAGACACCGCAGGCCTCGATCTTGACCAGCGCCTCGCCCGGTCCGGGATCGGGCACGACGATCGTTTCCAGACTGACGGGGGCGCCCCTGCGCATCGCGACGACAGCACGGACCTGCTGAGACATGGCCACTCCTCGGCTGACAGTTGGGATGTTGCCCATTACGGCACGCATCTCGCGCTTCGCAACACAGCATCGCGGAGGCCGGGGCGGCGGTCAAGAATCGGGGCTTCGGTCCGTGCCGATCGGCCGGAGGAGTCCGTCGCGGACCTGCCCCAAGTACGGGGCGACGGCGCGGAGTTGTGCGCGGCGGCGGTCTCGGCGCCCGAGGAACGGACCTGCGGCAGCGCGAGATCGAGCAGCGGCGAACGCCCCGCCCGCCGCGGCAGCCGCTCTACGCAACGGACCGGGCGCCGAGGGGACACGTCACCCTGGCGCCCGGTCCGTCGGGGGCGTTCACCCCCGGCGCGGCAGCTTCCAGTTCGGGCGGGGGAAGTGGCAGGTGTAGCCGTCGGGGTAGCGCTCCAGGTAGTCCTGGTGCTCGGGTTCGGCCTCCCAGAAGTCGCCCAGGGGCTCCACTTCCGTGACGACCTTGCCCGGCCAGAGCCCGCTCGCCTCGACGTCGGCGATCGTGTCCAGGGCGACGCGGTGCTGCCCCTCGTCGCCGTAGAAGATGGCGGACCGGTAGCTGCGCCCGATGTCGTTGCCCTGGCGGTCCTTCGTGGTCGGGTCGTGGACCTGGAAGAAGAACTCCAGCAGGTCGCGGTAGCTCGTGACCGCCGGGTCGAAGAGGATCTCGATGGCCTCGGCGTGGTCGCCGTGGTCGCGGTACGTGGCGTTCGGCGTGTCCCCGCCGCTGTAGCCGACACGCGTGGCGACCACACCCGGCTGCTTGCGGACCAGATCCTGCATACCCCAGAAACAACCGCCCGCCAGCACGGCCCGCTCGGTTCCCACAGTCATCGATCACTCCTGACGCTCGCGCCCGGCGCCCGATGGACGCGCCGACCATGCGATCATCATACAATGAGGGCGCAGAAATCAAACCGTTCTCACGCCGAATTCTTTCCGTAATTGAAGAGAATGTACGTACGCCAAATCGAGTGGCCGAATCACGGTTTGGACTTCATCAATTTCCCCCCATGGGCCGACCGTGTATTAATTGCAATGAGTTGGTGAACGCCTCGCGGTACAAGTACGTCTGACTAGACGTAATGGATTTCGCATCCGTTGGCACCGCACACCAGAGGCACCACTTTGTCTTCGCCCGCATTCGATGCGTCACACCCCCCACTCGGCTCGCCTGGGAATCAGGCTCTCTTCCGCTCCGCGGCCGCCTCGTCGCCGCGTACCCTCGTCGATGTCCTGCAATCCACCGTCGCCCGGAATCCGGACGCCCCGGCCCTGGACACCGGCACGGAAACACTGACCTACCGCGAGCTGTCGGCCGAGGTCGTGCGTCGTGCCCAGCGGCTCACCGGCCAGGGTGTCGGTCCCGGCGACCGGGTGGGGATCCGGATCCCCTCGGGCACCGCCGAGCTGTATCTGTCGATCCTCGCCGTACTGCACTGCGGAGCGGCCTACGTACCGGTCGACGCGGACGACCCCGAGGAGCGGGCGGCCACCGTCTTCCGCGAGGCCGGGGTGTGCCTCGTCCTCGGCCCCCACCCGCAGCCCGCCGGGGCGGCCGTCGCGTCGGGGGCGGTGCGCGGCCGCCGCGCGCCCGCTCCGGTGGACGACGCGTGGATCATCTTCACCTCCGGCTCGACCGGCGCCCCCAAGGGCGTGGCCGTCACCCACCGGTCCGCGGCCGCGTTCGTGGACGCCGAGGCGCGGCTGTTCCTGCGCGAGCGGCCGCTCGGCCCCGGTGACCGGGTCCTCGCGGGGCTGTCCGTCGCCTTCGACGCCTCCTGCGAGGAGATGTGGCTGGCCTGGGGTTCCGGTGCCTGCCTGGTACCGGCCGAACGCGCCCTGGTCCGGGCGGGCCACGAACTCGGGCCGTGGCTCGACGAACGGGGCATCACCGTCGTCTCCACCGTGCCGACCCTGCTGGCCATGTGGCCCGAACAGGCCCTGCGCCGCGTGCGGTTGCTGATCCTGGGCGGCGAGGCCTGCCCGCCCGGCCTGGTCGAGCGGTTCGCCGGTCCCGAGCGGGAGATGTGGAACACCTACGGCCCCACGGAGACCACCGTCGTGGCCTGCGCCGCCCCGCTGCGGCGCGGCCGCACCGTGCGCATCGGCCTGCCGCTGGCGGGCTGGGACCTTGCCGTGGTCGACGAGGCCGGGGAACCGGTGGCGTACGGGGAGCAGGGCGAGCTGGTCATCGCCGGTGCCGGTACCGCGCGCTACCTCGACCCCGTCAAGGACGCGGAGCGCTTCCGGCCGTGCCCCGCGCTGGACTCTCTCCGCGCCTACCGCTCGGGCGACCTCGTGCGCGCCGACGCCGCGGGGCTGGTGTTCCTCGGCCGCGTCGACGACCAGGTCAAGCTCGGCGGACGGCGCGTGGAGCTGGGCGAGATCGACGCGGCCCTGCTCGCCCTGCCGGGGGTGCGCGGCGCGGCCGCTGCCGTGCAGCCGACGGCCGCCGGTGCCTCGATCCTGGTCGGGTACGTCGTACCGGAACAGGACGTGGAGGGGCGGTCCGCGTTCGAGGCGGGCAAGGCCAGAGCACTGCTCGCCGAGCAACTGCCCGCGGCGCTCGTGCCGGTGCTGGCCGAGGTGCCGACGCTGCCCACGCGCGCCTCCGGGAAGGTCGACCGCACGGCCCTGCCCTGGCCGGTTCCCCTGGCGGGCGGCGAGAGCGACGGCGGTGGCGGGGACCAGCCGCTGGAGGGTACGGCGGTGCGGCTGGCGGACGTCTGGGAGCAGTTGCTCGGGCTGCGGCCCGGCCCGGACAGCGACTTCGTCGCGCTCGGCGGCACCAGCCTGACGGCCGCCCGGATGGCCTCGATGCTCCGCGAGGAGTATCCGGGCCTGTCCGTCGCCGACCTCTACCGGCACTCGGTGCTGCACCGCATGGCCGACCACCTCGACTCCCTCGCCGGGACCACGCGGGAGGTGCGCGAGGTCCGGCCGATCCCCCGGACGACCGCCGTCGTGCAGTTCTTCGTGCAGCTGGCCGGTTACGCCGTCACGGGCCTGCGCGGACTGGTCGGGCTGGCGGCGGCCGACAACGTGCTCGGCTGGGTCGCGCCGCACCAGTGGGCGCCGCACACGTCGTGGTGGCTGGTCCTGGCCGGCTGGGTGGTGCTGTTCAGCTCGCCGGTGCGCTGTCTGACCGGCGCGGTCCTCGCCCGCACCCTGGCCGGCTCGATCACTCCGGGCGCCCACCCGCGCGGGGGCAGCACGCATCTGCGGCTGTGGACCGCGGAACGGGCGGTCGCCACGTTCGGCGTGCCGTCCCTGCTCGGCACCCCGTGGGCGGTCCTGTACGCCCGCATCCTGGGCTGCCGCACCGGGCGCGACGTCCAGCTGCACACGATGCCCCCGGTGACGGGCCTCGCCGAGCTGGGCGACGGGTGCAGCATCGAACCCGAGGCGGACATCGCGGGCTGGTGGCTGGACGGTGACACGCTGCACGTCGGCCGGATCTCGGTCGGGGCGGGCGCGCGGGTCGGTCACCGCAGCACGCTGCTGCCTGGTGCCGTGGTGGGCCGTGGCGCGGAACTGACCGCCGGCAGCTGTCTGAGCGAGCGGATCCCGGACGGCATGGTGTGGACCGGCTCGCCGGCCCGGCCGGCCGAGCCCGCCGAGCGTCTCGCGGGTGTCGGGTGGCCGGCACCCCCGGCGGACCGCCGGCGCCGCTGGCACGTGGCCTACGCGCTCTCCCTGACCGTACTGCCCCTGACCTCGCTGCTGGCGGCGGCCCCCGCCCTGTTCCTCACCTGGCTGCTGGTCCGCTCCACGCCGACGCTGTCCGGCGCGGCGGGGCACCTGCTCGCCGCGGCCCCGCTGTTCGCCGTCATGACGATGGTGTTCGGGCTGCTGCTCACCGCGGCGACCGTGCGGCTGCTGAACCGGTCGATCAGGCCCGGCATGCACCGTGCGGACGGCGGCGTGGCCTGGCGCGCCTGGCTCGTGACACGGATCCTCGACGGTGCCCGGGCCGGCTACTTCCCGCTGTACGCGAGCCTGGCGACGCCGTCCTGGCTGCGGCTGCTCGGCGCCCGCGTCGGCCGCGGCACCGAGATCTCCACGGTGCTGCCGCTGCCGTCGCTGCTCACGGTGGAGGACGGGGCGTTCCTCGCCGACGACACGCTGGTCGCGCCGTACGAACTGCGCGGCGGCTGGCTGAAGTTGGGGGAGGTACGGGTCGGCGAGCGCGCGTTCGTCGGCAACTCCGGCATCGTCGGACCGGGCCGCGAGGTCGCCGACCACGCGCTGGTCGGCGTGCTGTCCGACGCGCCGCAGCAGGGCGAGCCCGGCATGTCCTGGATCGGCCGGCCCGCGATGCCGCTGCCCCGGCTGCCGGAGACCGGCGACCCGGCGCGCACGTTCGCCCCGCCCCGGCGGCTGGTGGCGGCCCGCGCGGCCGTGGAGCTGTGCCGCCTGCTCCCGATGGTCCTCGGCACGGTGCTGGCGGAGACCCTGTTCCTCGGCGAGCAGCGGTTCTTCGACCTCGGCGGGCTGCCCCTGGCCGCGCTCACCGCCGCCCCGCTGCTCATGGCCGCGGGCCTGGTGGCCTGTCTCGTCACGACCGGCGCCAAGTGGCTGCTGGTGGGCCGGTTCCGGGTCGGCGAGCGCCCGCTGTGGTCACCGTTCGTGTGGCGCAACGAGCTGTTCGACACGTTCGTCGAGGTACTGGCCGTGCCATGGGCGGCGGGCGCACACGTGGGCACCCCGGTGCTGAACTGGTGGCTGCGCAGCCTCGGCGCACGCATCGGACGCGGTGTGTGGTGCGACACCTACTGGCTGCCGGAGACCGATCTGGTCACCCTCGGCGACGGCGCCAGCGTCAACCGCGGATGTGTGCTCCAGACCCATCTCTTCCACGACCGCATCATGCGGATGGACACCGTGGAGCTGGCGGCCGGCGCCTCCCTGGGCCCGCACAGCATCGCCCTGCCCGGCACCACGATCGGCGCCGGTGCCTCCATCGCCGCCGCCTCGCTCGTGATGCGCGGCGAGACCGTGCCGGAGGGCACCCGCTGGGCGGGCAACCCCATCGCGGGCGCCGACGCGACCGCGCCCGCCGCCCCGCTCGCCGGTGGGGAGGCGGCATGAAGTGGTGCACCCGGCGGGCGCTGCTGCGCGGCGCGGCGCTCGCCCCGCTCGCGGCGACGGCCGCGGACCAGCTGCCGCACCAGGCCGAACGCTACTTCGCGAGCCATGGCTCGTACGGTCACCGCACCCTCTCCTACGACCTGCACCTGGCGTACGACCCGGCCGCCGGCAGGCTCGACGGACGGGCGCACATCCGGGCGGTGGCGGACCGTACGCTGCCGCAGGTCGAGCTCGACCTCGCCCGGCTGGCCGTGTATGACGCGCGGATCGACGGGACCGCCGTACGCCCCGGCAGGCGGCGGGACAAGCTGGTCCTGCCGGCCCCGCGCACGCTCCGCGCCGGTACCCCCTTCAGCGTGGAGATCGGCTACGGCGGCCGGCCGGGTCCGCTGCGCACGCCGTTCGGGCAGATCGGCTGGGACCGCACCGGCGACGCGCACGACGGGACGCTGGTCGCCTCGCAGCCGCTCGGCGCCCCGTCGTGGTTCCCGTGCAACGACCGCCCGGACGACAAGGCCGAGTTCACCTTCCGGGTGACCGTGCCGCGCGGTCACCAGGTGGTCGCCAACGGGACGCTGCTGGAGCGGAGCGAGTCGGAGTCGACCGCGTGCTGGACCTACCACCACCCGGGTCCGATGGCCCCCTATCTCGCCTCGCTGTACACGGGCCGCTTCGCCTACGACACCTGGGAGGCGCGCGACTCCTCGACCGGCCGCCGGATCTCCGGACGCAACGCCTTCCCCGCCCGGCTGGCAGCCGCTGCCCGGCACGATCTGGGCCGCCAGCCCGCCATGCTCAGCGCGTTCACCGACTGGTTCGGGCCGTATCCGTTCGAGACGTACGGCGCGGTCGTCGTGGACGCGGAGCTGGACGAGCCCGTGGAGAACCAGACGGTCTCCGTCTTCGGGCGCAACCACGTCGACGGCCACCGGACCTGGGAGACCCTCGTGGCCCACGAACTCGTCCACCAGTGGTACGGCAACAGCGTGAGCCTGCGGGACTGGCGCGACATCTGGCTCAACGAGGGCTTCGCCACGTACGGCGAGTGGCTGTGGTCGGAGCACATCGGCGAGGACTCCGCGGACGACATCGCCCGGCAGGCCTGGCACACGATGGCGAAGGGCGTGCAGAACCTGCGGACGGCCGATCCGGGACCGCACCGCATCTTCGACGAACGCGTCTACAACCGGGGCGCGTGCGCACTGCACGCGCTGCGCCTGACGCTGGGTGACGAGCGGTTCTTCGCGATGCTGCGCGGCTGGCACGAGACGCACCGCGGCAGGAGCGCCGGGACCGCCGCCTTCATCGCCCACGCCGGACGGTCCCGGCCCGCGGAGCTGGAGCCCCTGCTGCGCGCCTGGCTCTACGACAAGCGGCTCCCGCACCTGCCGCGTCCGCGCGCGGACGACGCGCAGGTCTGAGCCCGTCCGCCCCCTCGCCCGTACGCGGCGAGGGGGCGGACGCGTGTCTCCCGGCTTCCGTCAGTCCTCCGCCGCGCCGTCGGCCGGTTCGCCGAGGTGCTCGGCCAGCTGGAACAGGGCGGGCAGCGCGTCCTTGATGGCCGCCCGGGCGCTGTCGTCGAGGGCGGCGAGGGCGGCGTCGATGCGGCGTTCGTGGGCGGTGGTCCAGGCGGCGAGCTTCTCGCGGCCGGCGTCGGTGAGGGCGACGACGGAGGCGCGGCGGTCGGCGGCGTCGACGTCGCGGGTGACCAGCCCGGCGGTGATCATCTGCCCGATCAGTCCGCTGACCGTGCTCGGCGCCAGCCTGCGGCGGGCGGCGAGGTCGCTGATCCGCGCGGGCGAGTGCTCGCCGAGCACCTGCAACAGCTCGACCTGCGCCATGGGGAGCGTCTCCCACGGGTAGTCGGTGCGGATCGAGGAGCGCAGCGCGCGCCGGAGCCGGGTGACGGCCTCGGTGAGCTGGCGGGCCTCCGGCTCCCGGCCGAGAGGGCCGGTGGGAGGTGAGGAGACCTCGGTACGGGGCTGCGCGGGCATGGGGCAAGGGTAACGGGGCGGCACACAGGTGCGGTTCAGCCGTCCGGCGGCCGGACGCCCGGCCGGACACCCGGTCCGCCGCCGCTGTCCCCATTTGTCCTTACCGAAAGCTTCGGTGTCCGATGTATCGTCGATGGGATCCGCCCCCGGCACGTGAGCCGGGTTCCGTACGTGCGAGAAACGGTCGATCTCTTGAACCTGGCGTACCTCCCCAGCCCCTCGCAGGGGGTCTGGCACCTCGGACCGCTGCCGATCCGCGCGTACGCACTGTGCATCCTGGCCGGTATCTTCACCGCCGTATGGCTCACCGGCCGCCGCTGGGAGGCCAGGGGCGGGCGCCGCGAGGACATCGCCGACATCGCCATCTGGGCCGTGCCGTTCGGCGTCCTCGGCGGCCGGCTCTACCACGTGATCACCGACCCGGAGCTGTACTTCACCGCCGGGCAGCAGCCCGTCCGCGCCCTCTACATCTGGGACGGCGGCCTGGGCATCCCGGGCGCGGTGGCCCTCGGCGCGGTCGGCGCGTGGCTCGGCTGCCGGCGCCGCGGCATCAAGCTGTCCGACTTCGCCGACGCGGTCGCCCCCGGGCTGGTGCTGGCCCAGGCGATCGGCCGCTGGGGCAACTACTTCAACCAGGAGCTGTACGGCCGCCCCACCCACCTGCCGTGGGCGCTGTACATCGACCCGGCGCACCGGCCCGTCGACAGCCCGAACGTGGCCCTGTACCACCCGACGTTCCTCTACGAGTCGCTGTGGGACCTCGGCGTCATGGCGCTGCTGCTGTGGCTGGACCGCCGGCACCACGGGCGGCTGCGCCGGGGGCGGCTGTTCGCCTGCTACGTGCTCGCCTACACCACCGGCCGGGCCTGGATCGAGGCCCTGCGCATCGACCACGCCAACCACTTCCTCGGCCTGCGCCTGAACGACTACGTCTCGATCGTCCTGTTCACCGGCGCGCTGGTCTACCTGATCGTGAGCCGCCGCCCGCGCGGCGACGACGACGCCCCGTACCCGCCCGGCGACGACGCGGACAGCACGCGGACGACCGAGGCCGGTACGCCGGGCCGGAAGCAGGCCTGACGGCGAAGCGCGGGGCCGCGCGGCGACAGCGAGCGGCCCGGACCGTCACTCCCGCCCGGGACGCCGGCCCCGGGGGCGGCCGCGCGGGGTTCCCGCTCCCCTGATCACGCCTTCCGTCCCGTACGAGGGCTCAGCCACGCCGAGGCGACCGCGGTCGCCGAGGCCGCGACGAGGACGACGGCCGCCCAGCGCGCTCCGGTCTGCGTGCCCGTGCTCCCCGCCAGGTGCAGGGCGAGGGTCACCAGGGCGACGCCGAGTGCCGTGCCCAGGCCACGGGTCATGTTGACGAGACCGCCGCCCGTGCCGGAGGAACCGGCCGGTATCGCGCCCATGACCATGGCGTTGTTGGCCGGCGTGAACGTCCCGAGGCCCAGACCCGTCAGCGCCAGCACGGGCACCAGCCAGGCAGCCGTCATGGGGACGACCAGCAGGGCGGCCGTCGCGGCCAGGAACAGCGCGGCACCGGCCAGGCAGCGACCGCGGTCCGGAAGGCCGTGCGGCAGCAGCCGGTCACCGCCGGTCGCGGCCAGCGCGAACCCGGTCGGCAGGGCCGTCAGCACCAGCCCGGCGGTCAGCTCCGAGGTGCCCCGCGCGGTGAGCACCACGGGCACCAGCACCAGCGGGCCGAACAGCACGAGATAGCCGCTGAACGCGCCCAGCAGCCCGAACGTCACCGCCCGCACCCGGAGCAGGGCCAGGTCGAGCAAGGGCGCGGCCGTCCCTCGCTGGCGGCGGACGAATCCCCGGCCCGTCACGGCCGCCACCGCGAACAGCGCGGCCACGCCCCAGCCGGGCACCGGCAGCCCGGAGGCCGCCGAGACACCCATCAGCGCGCCGGTGGTCGCCGAGGCCAGCAGGACGAGCCCCCGCCAGTCGAAGCGTGCGACACGGGTACGCGCCCGTGTGCGGGGCAGCAGATAGTGGCCCCCGACCAGCGCGATCACGCCGACGGGGACGTTGACCCAGAACACCCACCGCCAGCCCAGCGTCGACACCAGTGCCCCGCCCACCGTGGGGCCCAGCGCCAGCCCCAGCGCCTGGGCGGCGGCCTGGACGCCGAGGGCGCTGCGCATCCGCTCGCGCGGTGCGCTGGTCGTCACCAGGGCCACGCTGTTGGCCTGCATCATGGCCGCTCCGGCCGCCTGGACCACCCGGAACGCGACGAGCGCGAGCAGGCAGGGGGCGAAGCCGCAGGCGGCGGAGGCCAGGGTGAAGACGGCGAACCCGTACAGGTACAGGAGCTTGCGGCCGTGCGCGTCCGCCAGCCGCCCGGCCGGCACCAGGAGCGCCACCAGGGTCAGCAGATAGGCCAGCGACACCCACTCCACCGCCGCCAGCGACGTGCGGAACTCGTCGCGCAGGCTGCCGTAGGTCAGCGTCACGATGCTGGCGTCCAGCTGGCCCATGAACGCGCCGAAGCACACCGCGCCCACGGCCAGCCACCAGCCGCCCGGCCGCGCCCTTATCCCCTCCGGCCGGGCGCGCTCGACGGTGAGCAGGGCAGGCCAGCGTCGCCTGGACGCGGGGGGCTTCATGTCGGTGGCCATGCATCCAGATTACATCGGTCACCGAAATATTTTGCCAGCGTCCTATCTTCGACGCCGTGAGTGCCGTCCGTATCGGCGCAGCACGGCACACCGCTCACGTATCAGTGTCCTCACGGGCCGTAGCTCTCCCACAGTCGGCCGAGGAAGAACTCCCCGAAGCGGGCCAGCGCGGCCGGTCCGCCCGGGCCCGTGGTGCGGAAGGTGGTGAGCTGCTGGGCCAGGTCGCGCAGCCCCAGGTGGAGGCGGCCGGTGCCGAGGAGCAGGGCCCCGGTGTCCGCTGCCTCGTCGGTGAGGTGTCCCGCGAGGAGATGGAAAGGCAGCGCGGTGGTGTCCGGCCACAGGCGCAGCGGGGTGCCGTGCGTGATCTGCTTGTGTCCGGCGAAGGTGCGGGGGCGTTCCTGTGCGTCGGTGAAGTGGAGGCGGTAGCGCAGCACGCGCCGGACGTCCCCGTCCCGGGCCTGTGCGTCGCCGCTGCCCTCGGCCGGTGCGAAGAGGTTGAACCTGCCGTGCAGGACCGGCCGTCGGCCTCCGCAGGCGGGGGACTCCACCCAGCCGTCGGCGCGGGCCTCATGGCCGGGGTCGTCCAGGAAGGCATCCAGGTCGTCGGCCGTGATGGTGAGCCGGAAGGCGAAGGGTTCACGCCCGTCGTTCCGCCCGGTGGCCTTCGCACCGGGCGCCCCGGGGACGTAGTGACCGCGCATCGTCTCGGTGAAGAGCAGCGAGGTGCGCCGGGTGTAGGCCGGCCGGGGCGCGGCCGCCGCTCCCCCGCCGGCGGGATTCTCCAGCAGCCGGGTGCACATGCGGTCGGAGAGCGCGGCGATCGTGAGGGCCGGATTGGTGCCCACCGGGCCGGGGAGCGCCGAGCCGTCCGCGATGTACAGGCCCCGGTGCCCGTACACCTCGCCGAACGCGTCGCACACCCCCGTCTCCGGCCGCCGGCCCATCGGGGCGCCGCCCAGCGGATGGACGGTGACGGTCCGCCCGAGGTGCCACAGCGGGTTGTCGGCGTAACCGGCGTCGAGCGCGTCCGCCAGCTGCCGCATCGTCGAGCGGATCCGCCGGAGCGTGGCCGCGCTGTGGCCCGTCGCCCAGCTGACGTGGAGCCGGCCGCCGCGCAGCCTCAGCTCGCCGTCGGGGATGTCCCGGCCCATGCCGAGGAGAGGCAGGGAGGTGCTGGTGAGCAGGCCGTCGCCCAGCAGTTCCGCGAGGTCCCGGGAGAGGCGGCGCTCCTGGAAGAGGCCGATCCGACGGGCCAGTTGGCGGGTGAGGAACCGGGCCGTGCGGGAGAGGTGCTGGGGACCCCGGGCGCCCTCGGCCAGCCACTGGACGAACTGGGGGTAGCCGCCGTCCTCGATGTAGCCGCCGCGCCCGGCACCGGGTGTGCCGTCCAGTTGGTCGGGCAGGCGGACGGCCGCGGTGATCACCGGTCCCTTGCTCGGGTTCAGCAGCCTGCCCCTGCCCGGGTGTCCGTCCTTGGCCCTGATCAGGAAGGACAGCATGTCGCCGTTGCTGGAGAAGCGGGTGCCGAGCGCCGGGCCGAGTCCGGGCAGCCGGTTGCGCGAGCGCAGCAGGAGTTGTGTGGTGCCCAGTGTCCCGGCGGCCAGGACCAGCCGGTCGCAGGCGAGCGTCCCCGTCGTCGGCGGGCGACCCGGCTCGCCGGCCTGCGGCGCGGTGTCGTCGTGCCCGTCGTACCGGACGTAGTCGACCTGGTATCCGCCGCGCGGGCCGGGGCGGACAGCCTGGACGTCGTGCCCGGTGCGCAGGTCGGCGCCATGGATCCGGGCGGCCGAGAGATACGTGAAGTCGAGGCTGTTCTTCGCGCCGTCGTTGCAGCCGATGTTGCACTCGCCGCACAGCCGGCAGGTACGGCGGGCGGCGCCGTGCAGATTGGCGTGCGCCCGGTCGGCGAGCGGCAGTCCCGGCTGCGGTACGGCACCGGGTGCGGGGGCGAACCGGACGGCGAGCGGCGGGAGTTGGAACTCCAGCCCCAGCGCGGCCGCGGCGTCCCGCATCGCCCGGGTCTTGGGGGTGTCCGCGTAGCCGGGGCGGTGCAGTGGGTACGGTACGGCGCCCATCATCCGTTCCACGGCGTCGTAGTGCGGGTCCAGATCGGCGCGGCCGACCGGCCAGGACTCGTGGCCGCCGCCGGGCAGCGGCTGTTCCTGGACGAACCAGCGCTCGTCCTTGCGCAGCAGCACGTTGGCGAAGATCAGCGAGCCACCGCCGAGGCCGCTGGCCACCACCGCGTCACAGCCGCGGAACGACCAGACGTCGAACAGCCCGTGCAGGCCCGCGTCCGGGTCCCAGAAGGCGCGGCCGAACTCGGCGGGCGTCCGGGCGAAGCTGCCCGGCGGCCAGGCGCGGCCGCGCTCCAGCACGACCACCGACAGCCCGGCCTCGGCCAGCCGGCAGGCCGCCACCGAGCCGCCGAATCCGGAACCGACCACCACGACGTCCACATGCTCGGTGCCCGGACCCGCCCCTCGCACCGGCCGGCCGGGCCGCGTGCCGGCGCTCATGCCGCCGCCCGGCGCCGCAGGAAGTCGAGGATCTGCGGGAAGACGTCGCGGTCGGCGTCCTTGCCGATGATCGGGTCGAGGTGTCCGTAGCCGGGCAGAACGGCCAGTTCGTGCCGGTCGGGGGCGTGCCGGGACAGCTCACGGTGGCAGATCACGTTGGAGTCGCCGAAGACATGGTTGCGGTCACCGGCCAGGAAGAGGATCGGTGTGTCGATCCCGGCGGCGTCCGTCAGGTAGTCGTCGGGCAGCGTGGCGTGGCGCGGATCGCGGGGGTCGTACTTCACCGCGTGCCCGGCCCGGACCATCTTCCGCACGTGCCGCAGGTAGTCCAGTCCGCTGGGGCCCAGCAGGTCGGCGATGCGGTCGTGGGTGACCGGGTGGAGGTTCTCGTGGCTGTAGAGGGCGGGCCAGCCGCTCCCCCACATGAAGCTGATCATGTGGCAGGCGGGGTTGTCGCATTCCCGGTGCGCCAGCGAGACCAGCCGGGACAGCGCCCAGCCGGGAGTGAACGGGTGTGCGCTGCGCGCGCGGGGATCCAGGACGGAGACTCCCAGAGCGTGTTGCAGCAGCTCGGGCCCGTACTCCAGTTTCCAGCGGGACCAGGACGTCAGCCGTGGGGTCAGGGCCACGCTGTTCGTCACGAGTGCGGCGATGCCGTCCACGGTGCCCGCGGACAGGCTCATGGCGAAGGCCACCGAGCCGAGACAGTGCGCGACGACGTGCACGGGCCGCTGGCCCGTGTGCCGGCGGAGTTCGGCGAGCGCCGCCGGGTAGTCGAACCGGGCGAGGTCGTCGAGCGTACGGCGGCCCGGCTCGGTGTTGTACGGGAAGCGGTTGCTCATCCGGGAGTCCAGCACCCAGACGTCGGTGAAGCCGTGGTCGAGCAGGTAACTCGTGAGATTGCGGTGCTCGGGCATGGTGAAGAGGTCGCTGCCGGAGGTCAGTCCGTGCACCAGCAGCACCGGATCGGCGCCCTCGCCCCGGCGGAACCGCGTCAGGCCCAGGCCCAGGCCGTCCTCGGTGGTGAACGGATGATGCGCCGACTCGGCGTCCGGCACGCCGTCGAGCGAGAACCTCGGGATGCGCTGTGCCATGGCCATGCTCCCCCTCCGCACTTCCCCCGTCGTGGTGCACTCCCCCGTCGACACGACCCGGCCCGGTCATGTCGTCGCAGCGACAGCGTGGCAGAGAACGCGGCGGCACGGAGTCAGACCGAGGATGGAGATACGCCGGAAACCGCGCGAGACGCGTCGCCGAGGCGGTCCGCGCCGGCTCAGTCCGTCAGCGGAGCGCCCGGAATCTGCGCGGGCCCGTGCCGGTCGAGGGCCTCTTCGAGTTCGACCCGGATCTCCGGGGAGATGTCCCCCTGCCGTCCCCAGATGAGGATCATCTCGGCGACGTGGCGCAGTTTGATGTTCGTGTGCTGGGACACGTCCTTCAGCACGGCCCACCCCTGGTCCGGTCCGACCCGGCCCAGCGCGACCATCATCCCGATCGCCTGGTCGACGACCGCGTGCGAGCTGACGGCCTGCCTCAGCTGGTCGACCTCTTCCTCCAGCTCATGGATGCGCTCACCGTCGGCCCCTGCCGGGCCGCCGTCCGTGGTCATCAACCCCTCCGGAGTCCGACGCGCAGTGCGCCTCTCACGTACTCTCCCGGCCCATCCATCCTGCGCTTCCCGGAAGAGCTGTGCCACCCTTGCGCGGCGTCGGACACCGCCCCGCCGCGTGGCGTCGGCGTTCGCCCAGGTGGACGATCCCTCCCGGACGCCACCAACCCGCTGAGGGCTTCCGAGCGCGTCGCTACGCGACGTCGTGCAGCACCTCGTCGCGCAGTTGGTGACAGCAGCGGTTGATCAGGCGTGAGACGTGCATCTGCGAGATGCCGAGCTGTTCGGCGATCCGGCTCTGGGTCATGTCCTTGAAGAACCTCATGTACAGGATGGTGCGTTCGCGCTCGGGCAGGGCCTCCAGGCGTGGCTTGACGGCCTCGCGGTCCACGACGACGTCGAGGGCCGGGTCGCACGCGCCCAGCGCGTCGCCGAGCGAGTAGCCGTCGTCACTGCCCGGGGTCTCGGCGTCGAGGGACAGCGTGCTGAAGCTCTCCAGCGCCTCCAGCCCGACCTGGACGTCGTGCTCGCTGAGCTCGGTGTACTCGGCGATCTCGCTGACGCTGGGCCAGCGGTCCGAGACGTTCTGCGACAGGTCCTGGCAGGCGGTCCGCACCCGGTTGCGCAGGTCCTGGACCCGGCGTGGCACGTGCAGCGTCCACATGTGGTCGCGGAAGTGCCGCTTGATCTCTCCCGTCACCGTCGGAACGGCGTAGCTCTCGAAGGCGTGGCCGCGCCCCGGGTCGTAACGGTCGACCGCCTTGACCAGCCCGAGGGCCGCGACCTGGCACAGGTCCTCGTAGTTCTCGCCACGGCTGCGGTACCGGCTCGCGATTCTCTCGGCCATCGGCAGCCAGGCCTCGACCAGTTGCTCACGGAGTGTGTCGCGTTCGTGCCCCGGGGGCAGTGCGGCGAGCCGCCGGAACGCCCGGTCGGTGTCCGGGGCGTCGTCGTGCGGATGGTGTTGCGCGCTCGTTCGGGTTCGCATGGTGCATCGCACCTCTCGTGCGCGAGGGATGAACGATCACCGTGGACGAGCGACCGCGTTCCGGAACGGCCGCATCCGGGCGACGGGGACGTCGCTCCCACGGATGTGCCTCCTGTCCGAAACACTCTGTTTGCCCCCTTCCCCCGAAGCGGGTGGCCAAACCCGATCCACGGCGGCGACACGGCAGGCCCCTCGCCGTCCCGCGCGAGGCACCCGTTGTGCCGGCCGGCGCGTGATCTCCGCATCCCGGGGAACTCGCAGACGGTCAGGAGGTTCACGTCATGATTCCCATCCTTCTCGTACTGCTTCTGGCAGTCGTTCTCTTCGGCCTCGGTTTCGCCGTGAAGGTTCTCTGGTGGATCGCCTTGGCGGTTCTTGTCGTATGGCTGCTGGGCTTCCTCGTCCGGGGCGCGGCGGGCGGCGGCAGGGCTCGCTGGTACCGGTGGTGACACCGGCCGATCGGGAGGCTTCGAGATGTCGACCCCGGCAGGAAAACGATGAAACTCCGCCGACCCGAGGTGTCCGTCTACACGGTGCCGACCGACGCCCCCGAAGCCGACGGCACGCTGGCCTGGGCCTCCACGACCATGGTGATCGCCGAGGCCTCGGCCGGGGACGTGACCGGCACGGGCTGGACGTACGGTCCGGCGGCGGTCGGGCTGATGCTCGGCGAGCACCTCGCTCCCCTGGTCGAGGGGCACGACCCGCTCGACATACCGGCCCTGCACGACGCGATGTGCCGATCGGTCCGGAATGCCGGCCGGCCCGGGGTGACCGCGTGCGCCATCTCGGCCCTCGACATCGCCCTGTGGGACCTCAAGGCGCGCCTGCTGGGCCTCCCTCTGGTCAGCCTCCTCGGCGCGGCCCGCACACACGTCCCGGTGTACGGCAGCGGCGGGTTCACGACGTATGACGACCGGCGTCTCGCCGAGCAGCTCGGGGACTGGGTGCACGCGCAGCACATCCCGCGCGTCAAGATCAGGATCGGTGAGGACTGGGGTCGCGCGCCCCGGTGGGACCTCGCCCGTGTCCGTACGGCCCGCCGGGCCGTCGGCCCCGAGGCCGACCTGTACGTCGACGCCGGCGGCGCCTACACCCGCAAGCAGGCGCTGCGTGTCGGAGACGGGCTCGCCGAGTACGGCGTGACCTGGTTCGAGGAGCCCGTGTCCGCGGACGACCTGACCGGTCTGCGGCTGCTGCGCGACACCCTGCCGTGCGAGGTGACGGCCGGTGAGTACGGCTACGACCTGCCCTACTTCGCCCGGCTGATCGCGGCGAACGCGGTGGACTGCCTCCAGGTCGACGCGACCCGCTGCGGCGGCATCACCGAGTTCCTCCGGGCCGCCGCGCTCGCCCAGGCCCACGGACTGGAGGTCTCCGCGCACCGTGCCCCGCACGTCCATGCCGCGGCGGCCGCCTCGATCCCCAACTTCCGCCACCTTGAGTGGTTCCACGACCATGTGCGGATCGAGTCGATGTTCTTCGACGGCGCGCTCGACCCCACCGGCGGGACGGTCCGGCCGGAGCAGGGCCACGGGCTCGGTCTGACCCTGCGCAGGGACACGGCGGAGAAGTACCGGGTCGCCTAGGAAGGGAGCGACGACTCCGCAACCGCGACTCCGCAACTACGAGTCCACGACGAGAATTTCGCGACGACGACTCCACAACGACGACTCCGCAAGGAGACGAGAGGAGATGAATCGGATGCTGTTCCTCGGACTGCTCCTCATCGTGGGAGCCGGCGCCTTCACGGCACTGGCGATCAGCGACAACTTGTCCGGCGGTCCGGACCACACGGTGTCGGTGCTCGGTCACGACATCGCCAGCCTCGGCCCGCTCGCCCTCTTCTGCTCGGGCCTGGCCCTGGCCCTGATCTTCTGCCTGGGCATGGCCATGACCTTCGGCGGCGCGGCACACCACCGGCGCGGCACGGGTACGCACCGCAGGCACGGCAGGACCACGGCCGGCCCCTCGATCGGTGGTACGCGGGCCTGACGCCGGCGTGACGCGTCCGCTGTCAGGGGTACCCGTGCGTCCGAATCCGAAGTGGTCCGAATCCGAAGAGGAAGGAGCCGTCATGCCTGCCGGATCGAGCGCCAGGCGTGAGCGCCAGTACGAGCACATCGAGAAGAGCGCCGAACAGCGCGGCGAGTCCACGAAGCGCGCCAAGGAGATCGCGGCGCGCACCGTGAACAAGGAACGGGCCAGGTCGGGCGAGTCCGAGAGGGCGAGCAGGACGTCCACCCGCGATCCGAAGTCGGCGTACGAGCGGGGCGGGCAGCGCTCGCACAGCGGAGCGGCGGGCCCGACCAAGGACCAGCTGTACGAGGAGGCCAGGAAGCGCGACGTGCACGGGCGCTCCTCGATGACCAAGCAGGAGCTGAAGAACGCCCTCGGCCGCTGAGCCCGGGCCGACAGTCTCGCCCGGAACCGCCTCTGCCTGCAGTTGTTCACGCGTCGGAGTCGCCGTCAACGGCTGTGCGCGGATGCCTCGTTCGAGGTGGTGACCGTACCTGGATCGGTGGAACGTCGCGTCGGGGCGGCCCGGAAACCCTGCTCATCGACGTGGCGCTCACCCGCCTCAACGCGCGGTCGCCGATGCCCGACACCGGGAGCCTGGCCGGCGACCTGCGCACTTACGCGGCCAACGTGGCCCGCGAGATCACCGGATCCGACGGTCTGGCGTTGGTGCGCCTGGCCGTCGCCCTGTCGGGCAACGGTCGGCAGGGCCTACAGGCGCGTGACGACCTCCTCGCCGAACGCACCCGGCAACTGCAGTCCATGCTCGATCGCGCCCGCGAACGCGGCGAGCACGCACCCGACACGTTCGGCCCCCGGGATCACCCCTCGGACGCGGCGGCAGGGCTCCGCATCAGCTGTCCGCCGGCTGGGCCGGTCAGTTCTCCTCGCGCAGGCCCCAGGGGGAGCCGTACTCGGTGAGCAGGTCCAGGAACGGGCGTGGGGGCAGGGCTTCCGGGCCGAGGACGCCCTTGCCGGACCAGGCACCGGTGGCCAGCAGCTCCAGGGCGACGACCGGGTTGACCGCCGTCTGCCAGACGACGGCCTGGGAGCCGTACTCGCGCATCGACCACTCGTTGTCGACCACGTGGTACAGGTACACCTCACGCGGCGCCCCGCCCCTGGTGCCCTTCACCCAGGTGCCGGCGCAGGTCTTGCCCGTCATACGGTCGCCCAGCCCGGCCGGGTCGGGCAGGCAGGCGGCGACGACGTCCCGCGGGGACACCCGCACCGGTCCGTCGTCCCCGCGCACGGTCACCTTGGCCGTGGCGTCCAGGCTCAGTTCGTGCAGGGTCTTCAGCTTGGCGATGAAGTCGGCGCCGAGCCCGTACTTGAAGGTGACCCGGCGCGCGTCCACCCATCGCGGGATCAGCAGCACCTCTTCGTGCTCGACGTTGACGCACTCGACGGGACCGATGCCCGCGGGGAAGTCGAAGACCTCGGGCTCGCTGAACGGGACGGTGGTGAACCAGCCGCGGTCCTTCTCGTAGACCACCGGCGGGTTCAGGCACTCCTCGATGGTCGTCCAGATGCTGAAGGACGGTGCGAAGTCGTAGCCCTCGACGGTCAGGTTCGCTCCGTCCCGGACGCCGATCTCCTCGATGTCGTCGAAGAGTTCGTCGGCCGCGTAGCGGGCGAAGACGTCCGACAGACCGGGCTCGACGCCCATGCCCACCAGCGCCAGCCGTCCCGCCTCCGCCCAGCGCGCGGCCAGCGCGAACTGCTCGTCGCCGAGCTTCACGCCGCACTCCTCGTACGGGCGCGAGCCGTGCGGCGCGGACAGAGACATCGCCATGTCCAGGTAGTGCGCACCGGCCTCCAGGGCGGCTCGGAAGAGCGGCATCACGAACCTGGGGTCGGTGGCGTTGAGCAGGACGTCGCAGCGCTCCTCGATGAGCAGCCGGCGCACCGCGTCCTGGTCCGAGGCGTCCAGCCGCCGCGCGGCGAACCGCGCGCCCCGCTCCCCCAGCGCCGCGACGGCGGCCTCGGCACGGGAGAGGTCGTAGTCGGCGACGACCATGCGGGTGAGGAAGTCACGACGGGCCGCGATCCGGGTGACGGCCGTTCCGACTCCACCCGCGCCCACGAGGAGTACGCGCATGACACACACCTTTCTTCCGGAGGGGACCGATGGAACGGGACGGAGGAAGATAAGGTCAACCCTGTTGGCATAAGGATGGATGGCGGAGGCGGGCGGCGTGGCGAAACAAGTGGTGCCGGAGGCGGCGCGGCGGCGACGACGGCCCACGCGCACGGGCACGGTGCTGTCCGAGGAGATCATCGTCGACACCGCCCTGCGCGTGCTGCGCGAGCACGGCAGCACGGGGCTGACGGCCCGGCGTCTGGGCGCGGCGCTGGGCGCCGATCCCAGCACCCTGTACCGCTACTTCGCCGGGATGGACGAGCTGACCCGGGCCATCGGGGACGAGCTGATGGGGCGGGCCCTCGACAGCTGGACGGCGACCGGTGACTGGCGCGCCGATCTGCGCGCTCTCGGCCGGTCGATCTACGGCGCCTACCTCGCCCACCCGCAGGCCGCCCTGCTCACCGCCAGCCGCGTCACCGGACGGCCCCGCGAGATCGCGGTGGACGAGGCCATCCTCGGCATCCTGCGCGGTGCCGGGCTGCCCGACCCGGTGGCGGTGCGCGTGTATCACGCGTTCATCGATCAGAGCCTCGCCTTCGCCGCGCTCGACGCCGGTTCCCTCGCCCTGGCGGACGAGACGCGCGCCCGGGACGAGGAGATGTGGCACACCGCCTATGCGCGGCTGCCCGCCGACTCGCATCCCCACATCGCCGCCACGGCCGGACTGCTCGCCCGGCGCATGCCGCACAGCGCCTATCCGGCCGCGCTGGAGATGCTGCTGGAACACACCGCCGCACAGGTGCCCTCGTCCGGGGCGTGACGACCGCGTCAGTCCTGCCGGGTCTGCGGGTCCCGCGAGGCCTGCGGTCCGACGGTGACGACGATCTTGCCGACCTGGCCGTTGGCCGCCATGTAGCGGTGCGCCTCGGCGATGTCCTCCAGGGCGAAGGTGCGGTCGACGACCGGCGCGAAGGCCCCCGACGCGAGGCCGGCGTTGACGAACGCCACGGCGCGGCGCAGCCGTTCGGGGTCCGAGGTGATCTCGAAGAGGGTGTAGGTGCTGCTGTTCAGCGCCGGGTAGGAACCCGCGTTGGGCAGCGGGGTGGGGCGCGGGTCGAGGGCGCCGTAGACCACCAGGAAGCCACCGGGTGCGATGCCCCGGGCGAGGGTCTCGACTCCGGGACCGGCTACCGGATCGAAGGCCAGGCGGACGCCTTCGCCGCCGGTGATCTCCTTGATCCGGGCGGGCAGGTCCTCCTCGCCGGTGACGATGACGTGGGCCGCGCCGGCGTCCAGGAGGCGCTGCTTCTTGCTCGCGCCGCGCGTCGTGGCGATCGGGATCGCACCGATGTGGCGGGCGATCTGGATGGCGGCCAGCCCCACGCTGCTGGAGGCCGCGGTGATCAGCACATGGTCGCCGGGCCGGACACGGCCGCTCTCGGCGAGGGGGCCGTAGGCGGTGACGTAGGCCATCCACACCGCCGCCGCCCGGACCGGGTCGACGTTCGCGGGGCGCGGCACGACCGCCGAGGCCGGGAGGATGACATGGTCGCCGTAGGTGCCGTACTCGGTCTGGTGGAACGACGGCACCACCGCCACCGGGTCGCCCTCGGCGAGGCCGGTCACGCCCTCGCCGACGGCCTCGACCACACCCGCGGCCTCGTAACCGAGCGTGGACGGGAAGGCCGGCTGGTAGAAGTAGGCGCCCTCGCGGTACATGATCTCGGCCCGGTTCAGGCCGATCGCTTCGACGCGGAGCCGCACCTCTCCGACTCCCGGAGCACCCACCTCCACCTCGCGCAGAGTGAGGACCTCGGGGCCGCCGATCCGGTCGAACTGTACGTGACGTGCCATGACGCATCCGTCCTGGGAGCAGGGATGGGGGAACGCACCGCAGCGGCGGTGCCGACATCCACCCTGCACCAAGGTTCGATGGCCGTCAAATTTTGAGATTCATCGAAATAAGCGTCTCGCCCCCGCCCGTCCGCCTCAGGCCGGCCCCGCCGCGCCCTCCGCCGCTGCGGCCGCCAGCACGGCGGTGAGCAGACCGGGAAAGCGCTGCTCCATCTCGTCCGCGCGGAGCGCGTTCAGCTTCGTCGTTCCCACGTAGTACTGCCGGATCACGCCTGCCTCGCGCAGCACGTTGAAGTGGTGGGTCAGCGTCGACACCGACACCGGCGCCTCGAACGTGCCGCAGCTCATGTCCTCGTCCGCCGCGGCCAGCTGGGTCACCACGAGCCGCCGCACAGGATCCACCAGCGCCTCCAGCACCTGCTGAAGGGAGACCTCCGACAGTTCGGGGTGCTCCACTGTCCGGGCGGTGCGAGGGCGGGCCACGGTGACTCCTCGGGGCGGCTTCGGTACGGTCAGGCCATGGTACGACCGCCATCGAAGGGAGCCGGAGGAGCGCCCCTCGGGCATCGGCTCACCCTCCGGGCCGGACAGCGGGAACGAGGGGAAAATACACACATGAAGGGCAACAGAGCGCCGACGCTCTCCCGCAAGGTCTACGAAGCCGAACTGCTGCGCCTCCAGACCGAGTTGGTCAAGCTCCAGGAGTGGGTGCGAGCCGAGGGCGCCCGGCTGGTGGTCGTGTTCGAGGGGCGGGACGCGGCCGGCAAGGGCGGCGCCATCCGGCGGGTCACCGAGTACCTCAACCCTCGCGGGGCCCGGATCGCCGCGTTGCCCAGGCCGACGGAGCGCGAGCGCACCCAGTGGTACTTCCAGCGGTACGTCGAGCATCTGCCGGCCGCCGGAGAGATCGTGCTCTTCGACCGGTCCTGGTACAACCGGGCCGGGGTCGAGCACGTCATGGGGTTCTGCACCCCGGAGGAACACGAACGGTTCCTGCGCCAGTGCCCGACCTTCGAGCGGATGCTGGTCGAGGACGGGATCCTGCTGCGCAAGTACTGGTTCTCGGTGAGCGACACGGCCCAGCAGGAGCGGTTCCGGCGCCGGCTGGAGGATCCGCTGCGGCGCTGGAAGCTGTCACCGATGGATCTGGAGTCGATCACCCACTGGGAGGCGTTCTCCCGGGCGAAGGACGAGATGATGGTGCACACCGACATCACCGAAGCGCCCTGGTACATCGTCGAGAGCGACGACAAGCGGCGCGCCCGGCTGAACATGATGGCCCACCTGCTGGCGTCCGTCCCGTACCACGAGGTCCCGCCGCCGGTGCTGAACCTGCCGAAGCGGCCCCCGTCTACCGGCTACGAACGCCCCCCGCGCGATCTGCGGACCTACGTCCCCGACCATGCGGCCCAGTTGCAGGGCGGCGCGGCCGGGGGCGGCGGTCGCAGACGGTGAACGGGACCCTGCGGCCGGGTCGGACGGGCTCAGCGGACGGTCACGTCGAAGACCGGCGAGGCCGTGGTGCCGTTGACGATGCGCAGGTCGTTCTTGCCCTTCAGGCCGAGCTTGACGCCGAGCGAGTAGGAGCCGTTGCGCAGGACCGGCGCGGAGGCGGGCAGGCTGACCCACTTGCCGTGCTGCTTCTGCTGCAGGGTCACCTTGCCGCCCGCCTTGATGCCGGTGGTCTTGCCCGTGACCCGGAACAGCTGCCAGGCGCGGACCGAGGACACCGACGGCTTGGCGGTGATGCTCGCCTTGGCGGGCTGCGCCTTCTGCGCGGAGGCGACGGCCGAGGCGGTGTGCGTGGCGGGGGTGGCCGCCATCGCGGTGCCGGCGAGAGCGAGGGAGGCCGCGCCGAGGGTACCGACGACGGCTATGCGCAGGGAGCGACGCTTCGAGACCATCACTGGTATGTCCTTTTCCGTGGAGAGAAGAGTTTTTCGCGCCAAAGGCCGGTTACATGGCGATTGGCGTGGTCATTAGAAGTGACGACACGGGGAAGGCGGGCGTTCACTGACGCTATGTCCCTGTCTTGTAACAGGGCTGAGGGAGGGCACGGTTGCGGCGGGGTGGGGCAGCAGAGCAACAAGAACTTGCCGCCTTGCGCAATAATTGAAGTCAACGGAGGTCCGTACCGGCATCGGGGGAAGGCAGGGCGTTCATGCCACGCGGGGACATGCGACGAGTACGCGACGCGAATCTGCGGCTGGGCGCTGCTGTGGCCGAGGTCGAGGGGCTCTATTCGGCGCTCCTGCGTGCCGGGACCTCGGAGCGGCGCCGGGGCTTACAGGCGGACCTCGCACGCGCCGCCGGCCGGCTCGCCGCACTGGCGGCCACCCCGCCGGAGCGCCCGTCCCTGCCCGTCGCCCGGCGTCGGTCCCGGTGGGGGCGCAGGCGGGCCATGGCCGAGCGCGGCGCCGCGTGGATCGCGGCGCGCTTCGGCCAGACCCGGCGCTGAGTCCGAGCGCCGTATCCCGGTGTCCACGGCGTCCGTCAGGGGGATTCTCCGCACGGCGCCGCCCTGTCATGCTGGGCTCCCGCGGTGCACCGAGAGGACTCCATGCCAACAGGCCCTGGCGCCACGGCCGTTCCGGACGAACGGCACTGGTACGCCGCCAACGAACTCCTGGCGTTCCTGCTCGAACTCGCCGCGCTCGCCTGCCTGAGCTGGTGGGGGTTCACCGTCGGCGACGACGCGCTCCTTCATGTCCTGCTCGGCCTGGGCACACCTGTGGCGGCGGTGGCGCTGTGGGCGCTGTTCGCCGCACCGAGGGCCCGGCTGCGGCCGGGGCTCCCTCTCGTGCTCGCGGTGAAGGCTCTCGTGCTGGGCGGCGGAGCGGCGGCCCTGTACGGCGTCGGGCATCCCGTCGGCGCCGTCGCCATGGCCGTGTTCGTGACCGCGAACACGGCCGTCGCCGAGCTCTTCCGCCGCCGGCCGACCTTCCCGCAGACCGGAACCTGAAGGCGCCGGCGCGGCTCTCGCTCATGCGCGCGTGGGAGCAACTGCCTGAGTGCCACGCCTCATTGGCCGAAGGCCGTGATGCCGCCGGCCGGCGGCATCACGCCCACAGCGCGTCCGCGAACGACACCCCGACGAACACCGCCCCGAGGCCGGCCACCACACTGGCGACGACGTTGGCGACGGCGTGGAACCGGGCCCCGCTCTCCGCCAGCCGCAGCGTCTCGTACGAGAAGGTCGAGTACGTCGTCAGCGCCCCGCACAGCCCGGTGCCGACCAGCAACTGGACGTGGGGCGAGGCGGCACCGGCCGCCGCCGCGCCGGAGAGCAGGCCCAGGATCAGACAGCCGACCACGTTCACGGTGAACGTCCCCCAGGGGAACACGGTGTCGTGCCGCTTCTGCACCGCGCGGTCCGTCAGATACCGCAAGGGCGCCCCGACCACCGCCCCGGCCACCACCAACAGCCAGTTCACGCCTTCTCCTCCCGGCCGGCCCTCGTCACCACGCGGCGCGTCGCCGTCGCCGCGAGCCACACCGCCGCCAGCGCCGCGCACAGCGTCACGGCCAGATACGCCAGCGCCGTGCGGGGATGCCCGCCGTCGACCAGCTTCCGGATGTCCACCGCATAGGTCGAGAACGTCGTGAAACCGCCCAGGACACCGGTCCCGAAGAACGGCCGCACCAGTCGGTGCACCTCCCACACCTCGGTGATCAGCACCATGAACACGCCGATGACCGCACAGCCGACCGTGTTGACCCACAGGGTCGTCCACGGGAAGACACCCGCCGCCGGCCACAGCAGCCCCGCACCGTAGCGCGCCGAGGCACCGATCGCTCCGCCGAATGCCACCACCGCCGCCACCGGCGCCTGCCCCCGCCAGTCCGGCTCGCGCGGCCGGGCGGGCGCACGCAGATCGACGCCGGGGTCCGTGGACTCGTCCACCTGGGGGTTCGGGGCTGTCATGAACGTACGTCTCCTACTCGCCGGGACCCGCACACATCGCACGCACGCGGGCACACTCCACCGCAAGTAGGGACTGTTGGCGGCACCGATGCCGCGGTTCGGGTACGGCGAGCCCCACCGCCGCGCCATGACCGGAGGTCACAGCCGCGGATCACAATAGCGTGCCCCCGACGGGGCCCGGCACCGGCCCCGCCTCCGGTGTACGTCCGCCCGCCGCCGCAGGCGTCAACGCCCGGACGGTTTCAGGGAGATGCCTTGGCCGTACGGTTCGTCGCGCCGGGCGGAGGGAAGGTGTCCGCGGGCGGCCTGCGGACCGCCGAGGCCGGTGGCCGTTCCCGCAGGGCGCCGTACGCGACGAAGTACGCGGGGAGCCGGCGGACCCAGCGCGATCCGGCGAGCACATGCGCCACGGCCTTGGCCCGGTCCGCGCTGCCGAGCGGGGGCCGGCCCTGGAGGACGGGGGCGACGAAGCGGGCGTGCGCGGTCCGCTGGAGGGCCTGTGTGACGACCGTGGTGGGCCGGCGGCGGCGCTGCACGCGGCGTACGTCGGGCAGGCCCACGGTCCCTCGGCGCAGCGGCTCGGTGAGATACCGGGCCGCGGCCACCGCGTCCTGCACGGCGAGGTTGATCCCGATGCCGAAGACCGGGGACATCGCGTGCGCGGCGTCGCCGATGCACAGCAGCCCGGGGCGGTGCCAGCGGCGCAGCCGGTCCATGCGTACGTCGAGCAGTTTGACCTCGTCCCACGAGCGCAGGGCGTGCACCCGGTCGGCCATCCAGGGGGCGGCGGCCGCGAACTGGGCCCGGAAGCGGTCGAGTCCGGCGGCCCGGCGCTGTGCGTCCGTGCCCTTGGGGATGAGTCCGGCGCACTGCCAGTAGTCGCCGCGGTCGATCAACGCGGCCAGGAAGCGGTCACCGGCGGCGCCGACGAGTCCCTGCGGGT
This sequence comes from Streptomyces sp. HUAS MG56, assembly GCF_058673395.1. Classification (NCBI taxonomy): domain Bacteria; kingdom Bacillati; phylum Actinomycetota; class Actinomycetes; order Kitasatosporales; family Streptomycetaceae; genus Streptomyces; species Streptomyces sp. HUAS MG56. The sequence continues at coordinate 1,583,955 of NZ_CM178722.1, forward strand.
CGCCTTCGCGGCGCGGCAGCCGGAACCACCACGCGTCCATCGGGCAGGTGAACTCGCGCAGTCCCAGCTCCGGCCGGATGCGGGCCAGAGAGCCGCGGCCGTCGCAGGCGACGGTGAGGTGGGCGCGCAGTTCGCCGGTGCGGCCGTCGGCGGTGCGGTAGCGCACGCCCCGCACGCGGCCGGACTCGACCAGGAAGGAGGTCACCTCCGTGTTCATCCGCAGGTGGAAGGACGGCTCGCGGCCGGCCTCGTCCGCGAGCAGGTCCAGCAGGTCCCACTGCGGCACCATCGCGACGTAGTTGTACGGGCCGGGCAGTACGGAGAGGTCGCCGACCGTGACGTTCGCGCGGCCGGGGCCGACCGGCAGCTGGACGGTGCGCACCCGGCGCTGCGGCAGCCGGGCGAAGCGCTCGGCCAGGCCGAGGTCGTCCAGCAGCGCCAGGGTGGAGGGGTGGACGGTGTCGCCGCGGAAGTCGCGCAGGAAGTCGCCGTGCTTCTCCAGCACCGTCACGTCGACGCCGGAGCGGGCCAGCAGCAGGGCGAGCACCATGCCCGCGGGGCCGCCGCCCACGACGCAGCACGTGGTCTGTTCCATGGCAGTCCTGCCCTTCGGGAGACCAGTGATTCAGCAGCAGATCGGGCAGCGCTGATTCAGCAGCATTAATTCATCGTACGATGAATATTCTACTCCTTCAGGCGGCCGCCCGCCTACCGTGTTCTTCGTCGTCGTGGTGGATCGGCGTCGTCGAACCGGTCAGCGGGGCACCCGTCCCGCCCCGCCGGACGGCGACGATCTCCGCCGCGATCGACAGCGCGGTCTCCTCGGGCGTCCGGGCGCCCAGGTCGAGGCCGATCGGCGAGCGCAGCCGGGCCAGTTCCGCCGCGCTCACGCCCTCCGCGCGCAGCCGCCGGTCGCGGTCCTCGTGGGTACGGCGTGAGCCCAGCGCGCCGATGAACGCCGCCGGCATCCGCAGGGCGGCCGTCAGCAGGGGCACGTCGAACTTGGCGTCGTGGGTGAGCACGCACAGCACCGTGCGGGCGTCGGTGCCGGTGCGCCGCAGATACCGGTGGGGCCAGTCCACGACGACCTCGTCGGCCTCCGGGAAGCGGGCCCGGGTGGCGAAGACCGGGCGGGCGTCGCAGACGGTCACGTGGTACCCGAGGAACTTTCCGGCCCTCGCCAGCGCCGCCGCGAAGTCGATCGCACCGAACACGATCATGCGCGGGGGCGGCACGTTCGACTCGACCAGCAGCGTGAGACCGCCGGGGCAGTGGGACCCTTCCGCGGACAGTTCCACCGTGCCGGTGCGGCCCGCCTCCAGCAGGGCCCGGGCCTCGGCCGCCGCCACCCGGTCCAGGTCCGGGTGACCGCCGAGGCCGCCCTCACCGGTGCCGTCGGGCCGGACCAGCAGGGCGCGTCCGCGCAGTCCGTCCGGGCCGCGGGCGACCCGGACGAGGGCCACGGGTTCGCGGCGGACGGCGGCCGACAGGGCCGCGGCCGGCAGCGTCCCGGCCCGGCCGGTCACCGGGGTGACCAGCACCTCGATCGTCCCGCCGCAGGTCAGCCCCACGGCGAAGGCGTCCTCGTCGCTGTAGCCGAACCGTTCGAGCACGCTCTCGCCGGTCCGCAGCGCCTCGCGGCACAGGTCGTACACCGCGCCCTCCACGCAGCCGCCGGAGACCGAGCCGATGACGGTGCCCGCGCTGTCGACGGCGAGGGCGGCGCCGGGGCCGCGCGGCGCGCTGCCGCCGACCGCGACCACGGTCGCGACGGCGAACTCCCTCCCCTCCTCGGCCCATTGGTGCAGTTCCCCGGCCAGGTCAAGCATCCGGCGCCTCCACGGCGGCGGCGAGGATCCGGTCCGGGCGGATGGGCAGGCTGCGGTGGCGTACGCCGGTCGCGTGCCAGACCGCGTTGGCGACGGCGGCCGCGGCGCCGACGATGCCGATCTCACCGATGCCCTTGATGCCGACCGGGTCGTCGGGATCGGTGTCCTCGATCCAGTCGGCCTCGATGCGGGGCACGTCGGCGTGGGTCGCGACGTGGTAACCCGCGAGGTCGGCGCCGACGTGCCCGCCCGAGACGCGGTCGCGGACGGCCTCTTCGTGCAGGGCCATGGAGATGCCCCAGATCATGCCGCCCCGCAACTGGTTGCGTGCGGTGAGCGGGTTGATGATCCGGCCCGCCGCGAAGATGCCGAGCATGCGCCGCACCCGCACCTCGCCGGTGCCGGCGTCCACGGCGACCTCCGCGAACTGCGCGCCGTAGGAGTGCCGTTCGGCGGCGGCGAGGGCGCCGACGGCCTCGGTGGTGTCCGACCGTACGGTGATCCCCTCGGGCGGGATGCCGGTGCCGAGGGCCAGCCGCTCGCGCAGTTCCCCGGCCGCCACCCGGATCGCCCAGGACCAGGAGCGGGTACCCATGGAGCCGCCGGCGATCATCGCCGGGCCGAAGTCGCTGTCGCCGATGCGCACGTGGACGCGCTCGGGAGACGTCCGCAGCGCGTCGGCGGCGACCAGGGTGAGTGCGGTACGGGCCCCGGTGCCGATGTCGGCCGCCGAGATCCGGACGGTGAAGGTGCCGTCCGGGTGCGCCGTCGCGCTCGCGGTGGACGGCATCGCGCCCGCCGGGAAGGAGGCGGCCGCCATACCCGTGCCGAGCAGCAGGCGGCCCTCCCGGCGCAGCCCGGGGCGCGGGTCCCGCTCGGCCCAGCCGAACCTGCGGGCGCCTTCCCGGAGGCAGACGGCCAGATTGCGGCCGGCGAACGGCAGGCCGGACACCGGCCCCCTGTCGGGTTCGTTGCGCAGGCGCAGGTCGACCGGGTCGATCCCGCACTTCTCGGCGAGTTCGTCGAGGGCGGCCTCCAGCGCGAACGAGCCCGGCGCCTCGCCCGGGGCACGCATGAACGTCGGGGACGGCACGTCGAGCCGTACGACGCGGTTGGCGGTGTGGTGGGCGTCGGCGTCGTACATCACCCGGGCCACCCCGGCGCTCGGTTCCACGAACTCGTACCCGGTGGCGGTCTGGCTGAGGGAGCGGTGCGCCAGGGCACGCAGACGTCCGTCGGCGTCGGCGCCGAGCCGGACGTGCTGCACGGTGGGGCTGCGGTAGCCGGCCAGCGAGAACATCTGACGTCGGGTCAGGACGACGCGCACCGGGCGCTGGAGGACGGTAGCGGCCATCACGGCGGCCACCTGGTGGGCGCGCACGCCCTTGCTGCCGAAGCCGCCGCCGACGTGCTCGGAGCGTACGCGCACCGCGGCCGGGTCGAGCGAGAAGAGGTTCGCCAGCTCGCCGACGACCCAGGTGGCGCCCTGGTTGGAGTCGGTCACCTCCAGCCGGCCACCGTCCCAGCGGGCGGTCGCGGCATGGGGTTCCATCGGGTGGTGATGCTCTTCGGGAGTGGTGTACTCGGCGTCCACGACGACGAGGGCCGCGGCCAGTTCGGCGTCGAGGTCGCCCTTCTCCGTCACCGCCGGCATGTGGCCTTCCACCGGGTGGGCGTCGGGGTGCCCGGCGCTGAACGCGACGTCGTGCGGCTCCTGTTCGTAGTGCACCACGAGCGCCTCGGCGGCCTCTCTGGCCTGCTCCGACGTCTCGGCCACGACCAGCGCCACCGGCCAGCCCAGATGGGGCACCCGGTCGTGCTGGAAGACGGCACAGGTCGGGTCCGGCCGCATGCCCATCAGGCCGGTGTAGTCGGTGGTGAGGCGCGGGGCGTTGCGGTGCTCCAGGACGGCGAGGACACCGGGCATGGCGAGGACGGACTCGGTGTCGAGGTCACGGATGCGGCCGCGGGCGACCGTGGACAGCACCAGCCAGCCGTACGCGAGGTCCGCGAAGGGCACCTCCCCGGCGTAGCGGGCGGCTCCGGTGACCTTGTCCCGGCCCTCGACCCGGGTGTGCGCGGTGCCGACGGCGGGGGTGTGCAGGGTGGTCGCGGTGGTGAGGGTGGTCATCGGGCGGCCTCCTCGGCGAGTTCGGACAGGACGGCCACCACGAGGTTGCGGATCAGCTCCACCTTGTAGCCGTTGTGCGGCAGCGGCCGGGCCGCCGCCAGCTCGGCGTCCGCCGCGGCGGCGTAGGTCCCGGGGTCGGCCGGCGCGCCGATGAGGATCCGCTCGGCCGCGCGGGCCCGCCACGGCCGGGAGGCGACGGCGCCGAAGGCCAGGCGGGCGTCCCGTACGACGCCGTCGCGGACGTCGAGCGCGGCGGCGAGCGAGCCGATGGCGAAGGCGTACGAGGCACGCTCGCGCACCTTGCGGTAGCGGGAGCGGGCGGCGACCGGGGCGGGCGGGAGCGTGACGTGGGTGATCAGCGCGCCCGGCGGCAGGGCCGTCTCACGGTGCGGGGTGTCGCCGACGGGCAGGTAGAAGTCGGCGAGCGGCAACTCCCCCGGCCCGTCCGCCGTGTGGAAGCGGACGACGGCGTCGAAGGCGGCGAGGGCCACGGCCATGTCCGAGGGGTGCACGGCCACGCAGTGACCGGAGGCGGCGAGGATCGCGTGGTTGTGGTGTTCGCCCTCGACCGCGGGGCAACCGCTGCCGGGCACCCGCTTGTTGCAGGGTTTGGTGACGTCGGTGAAGTATCCGCAGCGGGTGCGCTGGAGCAGGTTCCCGCCGACCGTGGCCATGTTGCGCAGCTGCCCGGACGCGCCCGCCAGCACCGCCTGTGCGAGGGCCGGGTAGCGGCGCCGGATCTCGGGATGGGCGGCGAGGTCGCCGTTGGTGACCGTGGCACCGATGCGCAGTCCGCCGTCGGGCGTCGACTCGATCTCGTCGAGCGGGAGTTCGCGGATGTCGACGAGCCGGGCGGGGCGCTCGACCCCGGACTTCATCAGGTCGACGAGGTTGGTGCCGCCGCCGAGGAAGCGGGTGTCCGGATCGGCGCCGAGCAGCGCGACGGCGCCGGCGACGCCGGACGCCCGCTGGTAGTCGAACTCCCTCATGCCGCCGCCCCCTTGCCCGCCGGGACGTCCTCGTCACGGCGCTCGTCCACCCGGACCTGGGCCGCGCGGGCCACCGCCTCGACGATCGACACGTACGCGCCGCAGCGGCACAGGTTGCCGCTCATCCGCTCCCGGATCTCCTCGGCGCTCAGGGACGGCGGCCCCGCCTCGGGCCGTACGTCGGCGGTGGCGGCGCTCGGCCAGCCCGCCGCGTGTTCCTCGATCACCCCGATCGCCGAGCAGATCTGGCCCGGGGTGCAGTAGCCGCACTGGAATCCGTCCAGGTCGAGGAAGGCCTGCTGCACGGGGTGCAGGCGGTCGCCGTCGGCCACGCCCTCGATGGTGGTGATCTCGCGGTTCTCGGCCGCCACGGCCAGTTGCAGACAGGCGACCGCCCGGCGCCCGTCCAGCAGGACGGTACAGGCCCCGCACTGCCCCTGGTCGCAGCCCTTCTTGGTGCCGGTGAGGTCGAGGCGCTCGCGGAGTGCGTCGAGCAGGGTGGTGCGGTGGTCGACGGGCAGTGTGTGTTTCTCGCCGTTGATCCTCAGGGTGATGACACTGGACGTCGATGAGGTCATGAGCTGCTTCTTTCGCATGGACAGTGCGTACGAAGGGTCCGGCAGCCGGGATGCGTGCGGCGCGGGGAGCGCGCCGTGCGGGCCTGTGCCGCGGGGCGAAACGAAGGTGCAGAGTGCTGGGGCCGGACAGGGGCAGCCGTCGACTGCCGCTGGGGCGCGTCCGCCGCTATGGTGGACACAACCGGACAACTGTCCGTTACCTGAGAACGTACCGGACAGTTGTCCGCTTAGCAAGGGTGGGTTCGCGCCACGAACCCATGAGGAGGACGAGTGCCGCAGCAGCAGGGCTCACCCCGGCGCTCGGACGCGCAGCGCAACCGCGAGCGCATACTCGAAGTCGCACTCGTCGAACTGTCGCGGTGCGCGGACGCACCGCTGAGCGTGATCGCCAAGAAGGCCGGCGTCGGGCAGGGCACGTTCTACCGCAACTTCCCCAACCGCGAGTCGCTCGTGCTGGAGATCTACCGCCACGAGATGCAGCAGGTCGCCGACAGCGCGATCCAGCTGCTGGAGACCCGGCCCCCCGACGAGGCCCTGCGCGCGTGGATGGACCGGCTCGCCGAGTTCGCCATGACCAAGGCCGGGCTGGCCGACGCGATCCGCCAGGCGACCAGCACCCCGGGAGGACCGGTGAAGCCGCCGCCCACCCCGGTGGCGAGGGCGGCGGGCCTCCTGCTCCGCGCCGGGCAGGACGCCGGCACCGTCCGCCCCGGCATCACCGCGGACGACTTCCTCCTCGCCATCGCGGGCCTGTGGCAGCTCGACCCGCACGACGACTGGGCGCCCCGGGCCGCCCGCCTCCTCGACCTGGTCATGGCGGGCCTGCGCACGCGGCCCGTCGGCGCCTGAGCAGCGCCCGACAGCCGCGCTCTGGCCGGAAGTCATCAGCCGTGCCGCCGTCGGGCCTAGAGTCGGACGGTGTCCGGGTGATCTCGTCGGAAGGGCCTGACTACAGTGGCGGACAAGCAAGTTGTCATCGTGACCGGCGGGGGCTCGGGCATCGGGGAGGCCACGGCCCGGCTGCTGTGCGAGGGCGGGCACCAGGTGGTCGTCTCGGGCCGCCGCGCCGAGCCCCTGCACCGCCTGGCGCGGGAGACCGGGGCGCTGGCGTACCCGTCCGACATCGGGGCGCCCGACACGGCCGACGGTCTCGTCCGGGCGGCCCTGGAGGCACATGGACGGCTCGACGGGGTGGTCCTGAACGCGGGGATCGGGCGCGGCGGAGCCGTGGGCGACCTGGACCTCGGCGACTGGGACGAGGTGATGCGCACCAACGTCACTGGGCCCATGCTCCTGCTGCGCGCCGCGATTCCGCACCTGCTGGAGTCCAAGGGGGCGGTGGTCGCCGTCGCTTCGGTGTCCGCCCTGCGCAACGGCACCCGCAACGCCGCCTACGCCACGTCCAAGGCGGCCCTGCTCCAGCTGTGCCGCTCCGTGGCCGTGGACTACGGGCGTGCGGGGGTGCGCGCCAACATCGTGTGCCCCAGCTGGGTCCGTACCGAGATGGCCGACCGCCGCATGGCCCGGTTCGCGCAGGAGGCGGGCCTGGGGGACGCGGGAGCGGAGGCCGCCTACACGGAGGCGACCCGGCTGATGCCGCTCGGGCGACCGGGTGAGCCGCGGGAAGTCGCGGAGGCGATCGACTGGCTGCTGTCCCCGGCGGCGTCGTACGTCAACGGCTCGGTGCTCACGGTGGACGGCGGCACGACGGCCCTGGATCCGGGCACGCTGGCATTCGACTTCCACATCGCGCCACGGGGCGACGACACCCTCTAGGGGAAGGACACCGCCTAGCCGCCCACCAGCGCGCCGACCAGGCGCGTCATGGCCGGACGGGGGTCGGGTGTGCCCGGCCGGCTGGTCATCAGCAGGTGGTGGGCGGCGCCGACGAGGGCGAGGGCGGCCGAGTCGGGGTCGACGGTCCGTGCCACGCGGCCGAGCCGCCGTTCGGCCTCCAGATAGCCGGTGACCGCCTTCTGGATCGCGTCGAAGCCGGGCGCCCCGCCCTCCAGCGCCTCACGGATGCGCAGCGCGGCCCCGGACCGGGTCATGGCGAGGCCGGAGATCGCCGGGCCTCCGGAGTCGAACAGGGCGAGGGCGACGGCTTCGAGGTTTTGGGCCACGGCGCCCTGCCCCACCCGGTCCGACAGCGACCGCGCCTTGGCGGCCGTACGGGCGAAGCGGTCGACGCACAGCTCGGCGACGAACTCGTCCATGCCCGCGAAATGCGTGTGCAGCAGCCCCTTGGCACAGCCGGCCTCGGTGGTGACGGCCCGGCTGGTGAGGGCCCCGGGGCCGTCCCTCTCCACGACGCGCTCGGCGGCGGCGAACAACTGCTCGCGCACGTCCGGCGTCGCCACTCCCCGCGGTGCCATGGGCCTCTCTTCCGTCCGGAATCCGCCGCTCATGCGACACGCAACCGCCTTGATGGTAACGGACATTGCGGGTTTGGGCGTATGCCCATACTGTTTGGGCGTACGCCCATTCTCCGCCGCCCACCGTAGGAGGGACCCGTGTCCGACATCGTCAACACGGAGCAGGCACAGGCATGGAACGGCCCGGAAGGCACCCACTGGGCCCGCAACCAGGACCGTTGGAACGCCGTGAACGGCGGCTTCGACGCCCCCCTCCTCGACGCCGCGGCCCCCACCGCGTCCCACCGCGTCCTGGACATCGGCTGCGGCGCCGGGCGGACCACACGCCTCGCCGCGCTCAGGGCACCGCAGGGGCATGCGACGGGCGTCGACCTGTCCGGCCCCATGCTGGCCGAGGCGCGGGCCCGCGCTGAGCGGGAGGGCGTCGCCAACGTCTCCTTCGTCCAGGGCGACGCGCAGGTCCACGCCTTCGAGGCGGGCTCTTTCGACGTGGCGATCAGCCGCTACGGGGTGATGTTCTTCGCCGACCCGGTGGCCGCGTTCACCAACATCGCCCGGGCCCTGGCCCCCGGTGGCAGGCTGGCGTTCGTCTGCCCGGCCGACGCCGCACGCAACGACTGGGTGGTGGCCGTGGCCGCGCTCCGGGGCATCCTGCCGGTCGGTGACTTCGGCCGGCCGGGGCTGCCCGGCATGTTCTCCCTGGCCGACCCCGACCACATCCGCGCCGTGCTCAGCGCCGCCGGGTTCACCGCCGTCACCGTCAACCAGGCCCAGGCGTACGGCGACTGGGGACAAGGAGCCGGGGACGCGGCGGACTTCCTCCTCGGCACCGGCCCCGGCCGCCACCTGACGTCCCAGGCCGACACGCCGACCCGGGCCCGCGCCCGCGACACGCTCGTCGCCCAGCTGCGCACCCACGAGGCCGCCGACGGCACGGTCCGCCTGCGCAGCACCGCCTGGCTCGTCACGGCGGACCGCTGACCAGCACCGTCGGCCGATGACTTCGGGCCGGCGCGCAGGCGTGCGGGGCGCGCAGGTACGGCGCCGTGTTCTGCCGTGGGCCGAGACGCTCGCCTCCTCACCTCCACCGGCGGCAGGATCGTCCCATGCAGACGACCTTCGTTCTCGTGCACAGCCCGTCCGTGGGCCCGTCGACCTGGCGTCCCGTGGCCGAGCACCTGCTGGCCACGGGGCACCGGGTACACGTACCGTCCCTGCTGCACATCGGCACCGGTGAGCCGCCGTTCTGGCCACGCGTCGCCGAGGCGGTCCTGGACGACGTACGGCACGTGCCGGCCGCCAGCCCGCTCGTGCTGGTGGCGCACAGCAACGCGGGCCTGTTCCTCCCGGCGATCCGCGCGGCGCTCGACCGTCCGGTGGCCGCGTCGGTCTTCGTGGACGCGGCGCTGCCGGCCCGCACCGGAGCGACCCCGGTCGCCGCACCGGAACTGCTGGACTTCCTGCGTCCCCTGGCCGTGGACGGCAGGCTGCCGCGCTGGACCGACTGGTGGGAGGAGGCGGACGTCGCGCCCATGTTCGCCGATCCGACGGTGCGGCGGACCGTCGTCGAGGAGCAGCCCACCCTGCCGCTGTCCTACTACGAGCAGCGGATCCCGGTCCCTGCCGGCTGGGACGACCACCCCTGTTCCTATCTGCTGTTCGGCCCTCCGTACGAGGATCTCGCCACCGAGGCGGGCGCCCGTGGCTGGCGCGTGGCCCGCCTGCCCGGCGCGCACCTGCACCAGATCGTCGATCCCGCCGGCACGGCCCGCCATCTGGTCGAGCTGGCCGCCGTGGCGTGATGCGTCGACGCCGCGTGTTTCCGAACCGGCCGTCCTGTCACATCAGTTGGGGTTGTCGCCGTCGGTGAGGGTCTCCCAGGCCACGAAGAGGTTGTCGGTGCCGGCGGGGCGGTTCCGCTCGGTCAGCGTCTGGGTGTTGGTCATGGCGATGCCCAGGCGGTTGTGCAGGGCGTTGTAGCCGACCTCGGTGACGGGACCGAGGCCGAGCTTGAGGGATCCGCCGCACAGCCAGCTCGGGACGGCGGCGCCGAGCTCGTACCTGGACTGGAAGCCGAGCGCCTGCCGCAGCCGTTCGCCGACGTCGGTGCCGTAGAGGTCCTGCCCCTGGATGCGGCTGGTCTCGGCGACGTGCGAGATGGCCGAGATGCCGTATCCGGTGTGGGTGAAGTCGCGGCAGGTCTCCTGGGTCAGTCCGGTCACGAAGGTGGACTGGCCCTGCCAGTACGAGACGATCTTGTCACGGGTGTTCAGGTTCTGGCTCGGCACGGTCTTCGGCAGGGCACCGTCGGAGGAGAGGTACACATAGGCCGCGGTGCGGGTGCGGAACCGGGCCATGGCCGAGTCGTAGGACGCCTTGTCCTCCAGGAAGACCGAGATGCCGACGGCGGCCTCCATCATCGTCAGCTCCCAATTGCCGTTGGAATTGGAGCCGTTGATGATCTTGGGCAGGTAGACGGTGCGCAGCAGGGTGGCGAAGCGGCCGGAGTCGGCCCAGGTCCCGGTGTACGTGTACTTGATCAGCTCGGCGGCCTTGGCCCAGGAGGCGCCGGCCCAGGCCGTCTGCAGGGGCGCGTTGCTGTTGGTGTGGTCCGTGAGCGTGGCGGACCAGGCGTCCATCAGCTCGATCGCCTTCTTCGCGTACCGGTCGTCCCGGGTGACGTACCAGGCGAGCGCGTCGGTGTACGCGGCGATGGCGTCCTCGCGCTCGTCCGTGCAGCCGTAGTCGGGGTTGGAGTAGGGACCGCACTCGACGACGGCGCGGGGCTTGGCCGTGCGGCTGAGGCTCGCGTACGGGCTCGCCGTCATCTGGTCGTACGCGCCCTTCCAGGGCTGGGCGCCGGCGAGCACCTTGGCGCGCGCGAAGTCGAGTTGGGCGCGCGAGACGGTGACGCCGGGGTGCGCGAAGGCGGTGGGGGCGGCCTGTGCCCGCTGGGCGCCGGGCCAGGAGAGCAGTCCGGCGGTCAGCAGGGCGGCGGCTGCGGCAAGTGCGAGGGTGGGGCGCCTGGACGTGCGGCGACGTCGAGCGGGTATGGGGGTGTCCTGCATGAGACCCGTCCTCATATGTGAACAGCAGGCGGCAGCTTGAACTTTGCGCTGACCGACGACCATAGGTACGGACCAGACGGTCGTCAAGGGGCGGGAATCCGCGGGGCGTTCGACGTCCGCCTGCCTGGAACAGGACTGCCCCCCGGTTCAGGCGGGCAGGTTGAGCTGCCAGGAGACGCCGAACCGGTCGTTCACCCAGCCGAACTTGGGGCTGAAGCCGTACTCACCCAGCGGCATCAGCTCGGTGCCGTTCTCAGCGAGGGCCGTGAAGAGACGGTCGATCTCGGCGTCGTTGTCGCACTGCACGAAGAGCGACACCGAGGGGGTGAAGGTGAAGTCGTGCCGTGCGGGGCTGTCGATGCACATGAACTGCTGACCGGCGAGCGAGAACGTCGCGTGCCGCACGCTCCCCTCCTTGCCGGGACCGCCGGAACCGTAGCGGGTGAGGTGCACGACCTCGGCGTCGTCGAAGAGCGAGACGTAGAAGGTCATCGCCTCCTCGGCGTCACCCTCGAACATCAAGAACGTGGTGATCTTCTGCGACGACGCGAACTCCATGCCGCTCGCTCCTTCGGCGTTGTGAGGTGTCCGGCAGGCGGCCATGCTATCCGGGCGCCGCGCCCTATCTGATGATTCGTCACCTTGTGGGCACTCGGCCGCGCGGGACGTCCTCCCGGGGCGGCGCTGACGGAGCGACCGCGCGCCACGCGTTCACCACCTGTGTACCAGTGAGCCCTCCGCACCTCCCCTCCGGTCCTCGCGCCCGTGTGCACCGCGCGGGCAGCCGGGTACGTACTAGTCTGCGTCCCTTCAAAATCGGACATGGAGCGTCATGGGGCCCACTGCACAACCACTGCCGCAGGTGCGCGGGCGGGAAGCACAGCTGGCACAGATCGGTGCCCGTCTGCACACCGTGACGGACACCCGGCGGAGCAGGATCCTGCTGGTGGAAGGGGCACCGGGCGCGGGCAAGACCCGGCTGCTCGTCGAGGCCGCCGCGCTCGCCGGTGCGATGGGCTTCTCGGTCGTCGACGGCGTCCCCCGCGCTTCCGACACCGTCTCCAGGGCGGCTCCGCACCCGCCGCCCCTGTCCCGCACGGTCGAGGACGGGTTCCACACCCAGCGGGCCTCCATCGCCATCGAGGCCGCACGGGCGCTGCTGCGCAACAGGACGGAGCCGGTCCGCACCGTCGTCACGCTCGACGATCTGCATCTGGCGAACCTCCCCGACCTGGCGGTGCTGTGCGACCTCGTCGCGGGCCTCGGCGGCCGGCCGATCCTCTGGCTGCTCGCCTTCACCCCGGACAGCCGCGCCACGCCCTACGAGTCGGCGCCGGGCTGCCTCGGCAGGCTGCGCGGCAGGCTCCCGATGGAGCACCTGCGGCAGCTGGGCCCGCTCTCGGGCGACGCGCTGAGCCTGCTGGTCGCCGACTGCGCAGGAGCCGCCCCCGACGCGGGGCTCCTCGCCCTGGCGGAGAGTGTCAACGACACTCCCCGGGCGGTGATCGAGCTGGTGCGCGGCCTCGTGGAGGACGGTGACTTATGTGTGGTCGACGGCACTTCACGATTGCAGCCCGCGGCGACGGGCGGCGCCCGCGGCGGGTCCGACGTGTGTCTGCCGGCACCGGTGCCCAAGCGCTTCTCCGCCCTGGTCCAGAAGGATCTCAGGTCGCTCTCCGAGGTCACGACGAGAGCGCTCAGACTGGCGGCCGTGCTCGGTTCGCCGTTCGCTCCGGAGGATCTGTCGGCCCTGCTCGGCGAGGCGCCGGTGGGCCTGCTGGCGGCGGTGGACGAAGCGGTCGACCGGGGGCTCCTCGTCTGCGGCGAGCGCGATCTGGCGTTCCGCAGCGAGCCCGTCTGGCGGGTCCTGCTCGACTCCGTGCCGCCGCCCCTGTGCGCGCTGCTGCGCCGGCAGGCGGCGGAGATGCTGCTGTCGCGACCGGGCGGCATCGAGCGCGCCGCGCTCCAGTTGGTGCACGTCGCCCAGCCCGGCAACGCGGAGGCGCTGCGCATCATCGCCGAGGGATCCCAGCGGCTGCTGGCCACCGATCCCTCGCTCGCCGCCTCGCTCGCGACCCGCGGCATGGAGCTGCTGCCTCCCGGCCAGGCCGGGCGCGTCCGCCTCGCGAAGACCGCGGTCGACGCGTTCACCAGGGCGGGCAGCCTGGACCGGGCCATCGCCCTGGCCAAGGACACGATCGACGAGGCGGCCCGCCTCTCCGTTCCGCTGCCGGCCGAACTCACCGCCGACATCGCCTCGTTGCGGGCGTCCATGTCCGCCGCGCTGCTTCTGCTGGGCAACGCACCGCTGGCGTACCAGGCCGCCCGCGACGCGCTCGCGGTGCAGCGGGGCGGCCTCCAGCTCCGGGACGCCGTGCTCACCCATCTCGCCGCCTCCTATCTGAACGGCGACAGCACCGCGGCCCAACGGGCCCGGAACATCCTCAGCGCGCCCGACCGGCACGCGTGGGCCGTGCAGATCGGTGCGATGACCTTCCAGGCCTTCACACAGTGGCGTGAGGGCCATGTGGCCGACGCGGTGGCGATACTGCGCCAGGCCGCCGCGCTCGACCAGGGAGGCGAGGACGTACCGTTCCTCGATCCGCGCTGGTTCCTCGCCTTCACCCTCACCAGGATCGACGAGTACGAGGAGGCCACGGCCGTCGTCGAGTCCTTCGCCCGGACGGTCGTCCCGGGCGCGCGGACGCTGGCCGCCACCCTCCCGGCGGTGCTCCGGGCGCCGTTGCACCTCGCCCAGGGCCGGCTGGACGAGGCCGAGGCGGCGGCGAAGGCCGGTGTGAGCCTGGACGGCCCGAGTGTGCCGATGCTCGCCCCGCAGGCCTGGCTGGTGCTGGCGGACGCCGCGCTGCGCCGCGGGGAACTCGCCCAGGCCCAGGGGCACATCGCGACGCTGGAGAAGGACTTCCCGCAGCATCCGCACAGCCCCTGGTGGGCCGCACGCCTGCTGTTGAACGCGCAGGTGGCCGAGGCGCAGGCGGACTCCACGGTGGCCGCGGACGTCCTGGCCGAGATCGGGACGCATCCCGGCGCGTTCCGCGAACTCGTGCTGGAGGACTCGGGTGCCGCGGCGTGGTGCGTGCGCTGTGCGCTGGCGGCGGACCTGCCGGAGCTGGCGCGGACGGTGGTCGAGACGACGGAGTACCTGCGCGCCCACAATCCGCGGGTGCCCTCGGTGGTCGCCGCGGCCACCCATGCGCGCGCTCTCGCCGAAGGTGACGCGGAGGCCCTGGCCCGGGCGGCTCGGCTGCACCGCAATCCGTGGGCGCGCGCCGCGGCGGCCGAGGACCACGCGGGCGTGCTGCTCGATCGCGGTGACCACGAGCGTGCGATCGGCGAGCTGAACCGGGCGATGGGCGCGTACGGCGGCCTCGGCGGCGAGCGGGACGCCGCGCGGGTGCGGGCCGGGCTGCGCCGGCTCGGGGTCCGGCGCCGCCACTGGACCCAGGCGAAGCGCCCGGTGTCCGGCTGGGAGAGCCTCACCGACACGGAACGGAAGGTGGCGGAACTGGTGGCCGGCGGCCTCACCAACCGGCAGGCCGCGCGCCACCTGTTCGTCTCCCCGCACACGGTGGGCTTCCATCTCCGGCAGATCTACCGCAAGTTGGGGATCCGCTCCCGTACGGCCCTGGTCCAGTTCAAGGAGTAGCGCGCCCGGTCAGGGCTCCCTGAGCGGTTCCCACCACGCGCGGTGCGTGGCGTACCAGTCGACGGTCTCGGCCAGGCCCCGCTCGAACTCGATCCGGGGTGCGTAGCCGAGGGCCCGCAGCTTGCCGTCGGCCAGGGAGTAGCGGCGGTCATGGCCCTTGCGGTCCGGCACCCGCGCGACGCGCGGCCAGTCGGCGTCGAGCGCGTCGAGCAGCCGGGCGGTCAGTTCGAGGTTGGTCAGCTCGGCGGTCCCGGCGATGTGGTAGACCTCGCCGGGCTCGCCGCGCTCGGCGACCAGCCGTACGGCCCGGCAGTGGTCGTCGACGTGGAGCCAGTCACGGACGTTGCCGCCGTCGCCGTACAGCGGGACGTCCAGGCCGTCGAGCAGGCGGGTGACGAACAGCGGGACGACCTTCTCGGGGTACTGGTAGGGGCCGTAGTTGTTGCCGCAGCGGGTGATGCTGACCGGCAGTCCGTGGGTGCGTGCGTAGGCGAGCGCTATCAGGTCACCGCCCGCTTTGGCGGCGGCGTACGGGGAGTTGGGGCCGAGCGGGGCCGTCTCGTCCCAGGAGCCGGTCTCGATGCTGCCGTACACCTCGTCGGTGGAGACCTGGACGATCCTCGGGGTGCCCGCGTCGAGGCAGGCCCGCATGAGGGTCTGGACGCCCAGGACGTTGCTGCGGACGAAGGCGTCGGCGTCGGCGATGGAGCGGTCGACGTGCGACTCGGCGGCGAAGTTGACGACGAGGTCGTGGCCGGGCACCACCTCGGCGAGCAGTTCGGGGTCGCAGATGTCGCCGTGGACGAAGGTGCAACGGCCGCGGACCGGCGCCAGGTTCGCCGGGTTCCCGGCGTACGTCAGCTTGTCGAGCACGGTCAGCTCGGCCTCGTCGGCGTGGCTGCGCACGAAGTGCGAGCCGATGAAGCCGGCGCCGCCGGTCACGAGGATCCTCATGACGCGACCCGCACCGTGCTGTGGTCACCGAGGACGAGGCGGTGGGCCCTGAGGATCCGGGGTGTCGAGGTGACCTCGACCTCGCGTCCGATCAGCGAGCGTTCGACGCGCCGCACCCCGACGATGGACGCCCCGCGCAGCACGATGGAGTACTCGACCTCGCTGTCGACCACCGCGCAGTCCCGGTCGATGGAGGTGAACGGCCCGACGTAGGAGTCACGTATCCGCGCTCCGGCCCCCACCACCGCCGGGCCGACGATCCGTGACCCGGTGACGGTCGCGCCCCGCTCGATCACCACCCGGCCGATCAGTTCGCTGGAGTGGACCTCACCGGCACAGTCGGCCGTGACGCCGTCGAGGACGAGGCGGTTGACCTCCAGCATGTCGTCGACGTTGCCGGTGTCCTTCCAGTATCCGGAGACGACGGTGGAGTCCACCCGGCAGCCCGAGTCGATCAGCTCCTGGAGGGCGTCGGTGATCTCCAGCTCGCCCCGCCACGACGGCTTGAGCACGGACACCGCGTCGTGCACGCGGGGTGTGAACAGGTAGACGCCGACCAGCGCGAGGTCGCTCCTCGGCTGCTCCGGCTTCTCCTCCAGCCGGACGGCCCGGCCGTGCCCGTCCAGTTCGACCACGCCGAAGGCGCGTGGGTCCGACACCCGGGTCAGCATGATCTGGGCGTCCGGGCGGCTCGCCCGGAAGCGGTCCACGATCGCGCTGATGCCGCCGACGATGAAGTTGTCGCCGAGGTACATCACGAAGTCGTCGTCGCCGAGATAGTCCCGGGCGGTGCGCACCGCGTGGGCCAGGCCCAGCGGTGCCTCCTGCGGCAGGTAGGTTACGTCGAGGCCGAAGCGCGAGCCGTCGCCGACCGCGGACTCGATCTCGGCGGCCGTGTCGCCGACGACGATGCCGACGTCCCGGATCCCCGTCGCGGCGATCGATTCGAGACCGTAGAAGAGGACCGGTTTGTTCGCGACCGGTACGAGCTGTTTGGCCGAGGTGTGTGTGATCGGCCGGAGCCGGCGGCCGGACCCGCCGGCGAGCACGAGCGCTTTCATCGACATCCCGTCACCTGTGGGCATCCCGTCGTCTTCGGAGCAGCTTCCTCACAACAGCGTCGCGGGCAGGACGCTCAGCCGGCGGATCATCCACTCCGACTCCCACTCGACGGCCGTGGTGGTGCTCAGCCGCGCCCGCGGGAAGCGCCGCAGGAAGCCGCCCACCGCGATCTTCGCCTCCAGGCGGACCAGCGGAGCGCCGATGCAGTAGTGCATGCCGAGGCCGAAGCTGAGGTGCCCCTTGCCCTGCCGGTCCCGCTCGAAGCAGTCGGCCCCCTCGTCCGGTTCGCGGTTGGCCGCCGCGATGCTGACCTGCACGGGCGCGCCCTTGGGGATCAGATAGCCGCCGAGGTCGATGTCGGTGAGGGGGAAGCGCCAGGTGGGGTGCGGGAACGGCGGGTGCACCCGGAGGGTCTCCTCGACCCACGCCCTGATCTCGTCCTCGGTACGGGGCCGCTCCTCGGGAGGCCGGCGCAGCGCCTCGTACAGCGAGGCCGAGATGAGGCTCCCGGTCGTCTCGTAGCCGGTGATGATCATTCCCAGCGTCCAGACGATGACCTCGCCCTCGGTGACCGCCGCGTCCGTGCCGCCGGAGGAGGCCAGCAGGCCGGTGATGACGCCCTCGTCCAGCGGCTCCGGGTCGCGCACCCAGCCCTCGACCGCCCCGTACAGCGCCCCGACCGCCTCTTTGCGTGCCGGGTAGTCCGAGGAGTAGAGCATGATGTCGGTGATGCCGCGCAGCTGACGCTGGGCCTGCGGCGGCAGGCCGAGCATCTCGGAGATGAAGGCCAGCGGGATCCGGTGCGTGTAGTCCGTGACGACGTTGATCTCGGCGTCGGTCCCGGGGGCGGACCGCTCCAGTTCGTCGAGGAAGCCGTCGACCTTGACGGCGACCCGCTCGCCCCACCTCTCGGTGTTGCGCGGGCTCAGCACCGGTGCGTGCATCCGCCGGATCCGGGCGTGGTTCTCGCCGTCGCTCATGATCATGGCGCGGGCGTAGTCCGGGTCCGGCTGGGATCCCACCATCAGGCCGGGCCGGCGCATGAAGTCGGGGACCAGGGTGACGTCCTTGCCCATCTGGGGGTGGGTCAGCGCGACCTTCACCAGTTCCGGGTCGCACACCACCCAGGCGTGCCTGCCGAGGTAGGGGATGCGGACGACCGGTGCCACCTTCGCGGCGGCCAGCAGCTCCGGCATGCAGTCGAAGGGGCCCGGGTCCACGGGCATGTTGGTCTCGGGGGCCTCTTTCAGGCCCGCTTTCGTCGTGGTGTTCAACGTGTGACTCCTCCGGTGGGAACCTGGCCCGCGGAACCGGCCAGGGACTCGACAAGGTCGGCGGCCCCGCGCGGGGCGTCGCAGCCGCGGTACTCCTCGGCCAGTTCACGGGCCCGGCGCCGGTAGCGGTCGTCGTTCAGTACGGTGGTCACGGCCTCGCGCAGGCCGGCTTCGGAAACGGCCCGCCGGCCGAGCACCACCCCGGCCCCGGCCCACTTGACCCGCGCCGCGACGTCGGGCTTCTCCTCCGAGCCCGGCACGACGACGAGCGGGACGCCGTGGGCGAGGGCCGCGTTGATGCCGTTGTAGCCGCCGTTGCTGACCATCACGTCCACGTGCGGGAGCAGGTGGTGGTAGGGCACGAAGCGTTCCAGGCGGACGTTGTCCGGCAGCGGACCGAGCCGGCCGCGGTCCACGGTGCTGCCGGTGGTGACCACGACCAGGAGGTCCTGGCCGGCCAGTGCGCGCAGGGTGGGCACGAGCAGCCGGTCGACGTCGTTGGCCGTGGTGCCCTGGGTGACCAGCACCACCGGCCGCTTGTCGTGCAGTTCCGCCCACCAGCCGGGCGGGTCGAAGTGCTCCGGGGGCAGTCCGAGCAGGCCGCCCACGAAATGGGTGCCGGGGTGCAGGTCGCTGCGGGGGAACTCGAAGGACCGTACGGTGCCGAGGAGATAGAGGGCCGGCGGGCGGGCGATGTTCTCCATGGCACCTGTGCGCAGCCGGGGCAGCTTCACCCGGTCCCGGGTCCGGTCGGCCTCCTTGCGCATGTCCCGCATCACCACGTGGTCGCCGACGAACCTGAGCAGTGCGTTGCGCGCCCGGCCGACCGGTGACGCGCTCGGCAGCAGTCCGCGGCCGAGCGGGGCGGTGTCCCGACTGCCCAGGATGTAGACGGAGTTGCTCAGCCAGGCCAGCGGGATCCCGGTGTGCTCACTGGCGAAGCAGGCGCCGTAGCACATGTCGTCGGAGAGCAGGCAGTCGGCCGGGAACCGTTCGAGGACCGCCAGCAGGTCGTCCATCTGGGCCGGCGCGGTCCGGTAGAAGATGTCCCGGACGCCGGTCTTGAAGCTGGCCGTGCCGGTCAGTCCGGCGTGCCCGGGGTAGGCCTCCTCCCGGCTCTTTCCGCTGAAGTCCAGCTCCGCTCTCATGGGTTCGAAGCGGGCCCCGGCCTGCTCGACCTGTCCTTGGAAGGTCCGCCCGGTGTACCAGCGCACCTCGTGGCCGCGCCGGGCCAGTTCGCGGGCGACCTCAAGAATGCCGACGACGTGTCCTGGTGCCGGGGTGGTAGCGATCAACACGCGCATCGACGTCGCCTCCGTGGGGGGTGTGTCACCGTGCCCGCCGGACGGCCGGGCCTCCCGTGGGTCCGGCCGTCCGGCGACGCCCGCCAGTTTTCCCCTGCCTCGCGCGCTCTACTGCGGTGCGGGGCAAACCCCGCGCGATCGCGCGGGGTGACGGGTGCCCCGCCGCCCCGAGTGGGTGGGCGCGGCCCTGTCAAACCATCCGGGTGCGGGGCCCGTTGGGGGATATGGGAGCGCTACCACCCCGCAAACAATGGCCGTTGAGAAATTCCCGGCATGGCCGTTCCGGAACAGGGAAAGGCACCGGATTCATCCAGGACATGCTTCCGGGCCAGGACATCGCGCACTGGAGAGGAAACCTGTGACGAGACCCTTGCAGGAGGTTGCCGGACCGGACGGTGCCATCGGCGGGCCGAAGAACATCACTGTCATCGGCGCCGGCATCTCCGGTCTGGTGGCGGCCTATGAATTGGAGCGACTCGGACATCGCGTCCAGATCATCGAGGGCAGTGAGGAGATCGGCGGCCGTATTCACACCCATCGCTTTTCCGGCGACGCCCAGGTCCCGGGCGGCGGCCGGATTTCCGCCGGCGGTCCGGGCGGGCCGCTCGCCGAGCTGGGTGCGATGCGGATCCCGGCCGGGCACCGGCTGACCATGCACTACATCGCCGAACTGGGTTTGCAGAAGCAGGTTTCCGAGTTCCAGACACTGTTCTCCGACGAGGCCGCATATCTGCCTGTCTCTGCCGGATATCTTCGGGTGCGGGACGCGCGTGAGTCGCTGGTCGACGAGTTCGCCGCCGGGCTGCCGAGCCGTGATTACCGGGAGAACACCCTGCTGTTCGGCGCCTGGCTGGACGCGAGTCTGCGGGCCGTGGCCCCGCGCGCGTTCTACCGTGCGCTGGGCACCGAAATGGGTGTGGAACTGCTGAACCGCGTCGACCACATCGACCTCACGCCCTATCGGTGCGGCAGCACGAGGAACCGCGTCGACCTGCACGCCTTCTTCGCCGACCATCCCGAGGTGCGTACGTTCTGCCCGCCGCACCTGGAGCGTTTTCTCGACGACGTGCTGGACGAGACGAGCTCCACCATCGTGCGGCTGCGGAGTGGCATGGACGTACTCCCCCGCCGGCTCGCCGCGCGCGTCCGGGGCCGGATCTCGACCGGCCTGGAGGTCACCGGCATCGACGTCCGCGACGACGCGGTGATTCTGCGCATCCGCCAGGGCACCGGCACCCTCACCAGGATCTGCGACTACGTGGTGTGCACCATTCCGTTCACGGTGCTGCGGGGGATGCAACTGAGCGGCTTCGACCGGGAGAAGCTCGACATCATCCGGCAGACCAAGTACTGGGCGGGGACGAAGATAGCCTTCCACTGCCGGGAGGCCTTCTGGGAGAAGGACGGGATCAGCGGGGGAGCCTCCTTCACCGGCGGGCATGTGCGGCAGACCTACTACCCACCCGTCGACGGCGATCCGGCGCTCGGCGCGGTGCTGCTCGCGAGCTACACCATCGGCCCGGACGCCGAGGCGCTCGCCCGGCTGGGCGAGGCGGAGCGCAACGCGGTCGTCGCCCGCGAACTGGGCGTGATGCACCCCGAGTTGCGCGAACCGGGCATGGTGCTGGGCGTGGCCGCCCGGGCCTGGGGCACACACCACTGGTCCAGGGGAGCGGCGACGGTCCGCTGGGGCCAGGCGGCCGCCGTCCGCGAGGCGGAGCGCCGTGAGGCCGCCCGGCCGCAGAAGGGGCTCTTCTTCGCCGGCGAGCACTGCTCGTCCAAGCCCGCGTGGATCGAGGGCGCCATCGAGTCGGCGATCGACGCCGCCCACGAGATCGAGTGGTACGAGCCGCGGGCCAGCCGTGTGTTCGCCGCCTCTCGGCCGAGCCGCTCGGAGGAGTCGGCGTGAACGTCCCAAGCCGCCTTGCTCACAGGCCCGTTCACGATGCGGAAGGGAGGGTGCGCGCATGAGCGTCTTCGACCTGCCACGGCTGCACTTCCGCGGAGTGGCGACGACCCGCCTGCCCACCGGCGCCGGGAGCGGTCTCGTCGATCTGGCGACGAACACCGCTCTCACCGGCGACGGGCGGCCCTTCCCGGCGCACCGTCCGCCCGCCGAGTACCACGCCCATCTGGACCGGCTGGGGCCGCGGTTCGACGCCACGGGCCGCCCGGACCCGGCCGGGCCGTTCAGCGCGGCGAAGGGCGTGGACTTCGCGGGCAACGGGCACTTCTCGATCGACGCCCGCGTCGCCGCTGTCGAGACCGTCGCGGGCGACCTCGACACCACCGACCCGGTGGTCGGTCGCACGGTCGACATGTGGGGCCACTACAACGAGTACCTCGCCACCACGGTCAACCGAGCCCGTGTCTTCGACGTCGATCCGGCGTCCGACCGGACGACGACGCTCATGGTCGGCCGGTTCTGCTTCGGGCGCGACGGCCGCTCCCACGACGTCGGCTCCATGGTCACCGGCGCCGTCCGCGGTTTCCAACCCCCGAGATGGCACAACGCCGGGCATGTCAGCGGCGTCGGCGAGCACGTCCTGGCCGGCCGGCTGCGCCGGTCCGTGGTCCACCAGTTCGTGGTGCCCGAGGACGAGGAACTGATCTGGCTCGACGAGGCGACCGTGTCCCCGGCCGTACGGCGGCTGCGCGCGGTCGTGACCGCCGAGGAGACCGGCGGGCTGGTGGTGCAGTTCGCGCTCAGCCATCTGTCCCCGCCCGAGGCTCCCGACCAGCCGAGCCGGTGGCTGCTGCGGGGGACGGTGGCGCCCTGGCGCCCGTACGAGCCGCGCACCTATCCGGCCGGCCGCCTGCTCGTCCCGGCCCGCCGCGCATTCGGCCGGGCCCCGAGTCCCCTGCACAACCTGACGGTCGAGCTGACGGACCGGCAGGTCACCCTCAACATGATCACCGCGCTGCCCGCCCGCGCCGCGGCGCCCTCCGCCGCACCCGCGCCGCTCGACGTCGGCGACCTGGAGCTGCGCACGGCGGACAGCGACCGGCTGGTGGCGCGGGTGCCCCGGCGGGCCTACCTCGGTGCGCGGTACGCGCTGGCCGGCGGCCTGGTGACGGTCCCCGGCGAGATACCGGCGCACGCCGCGGCCGACGAGGCGCTGTGCCTGGTCGGCACCGGCGCCGGCGCTCCGGTGGTGCACCTGCGCGAGAAGGAGGTCAACATCCAGGTCGACGACGCCTGCCTCTTCCTGGAGCACCCCCGGAATCCGGACGACGCGGAGCACGACGTCGAGGTGCTCGTGCGGTCCTTCGTGCGCGGCCGGCCGCACGCGGTCGGCGGGATCGGGGTACGGCAGTTCTTCAACCCCCGGGCCCTGCCCCGCCATCCGGTCGCCCGCTCCCCCGAGGCACGCTGCCGCGACCTCGACATCGTCCGGCTGCGCGCGGGCCGGCGGGACGAGTCCGGCCCCTGGTCGAGCATGTGCGTCCTGGACACCGACCACACGGGCCACGGCTGGTTCACCCTGCGGGGCGCGGCGGCCGGCACCGCCCGGGTCCTCCTGTCGGCCGGCGCCGAGGACCTGCCGTGCGACCCGGACCTGCCCGGATCGGCGGCCCTCGGTCACGACGCGGACGACGCGCTCGGCTACTGGTCCGGCGCGGGCCATATGTCCGTACGCGTGCTCCCCGACGACTGGCGGCTGGCCGGCACCACCGAGGACGAGGCGACCTTCGAGCTGGTGTACCAGGAGGTCTTCGCGTTCTACGAACACCTCTACTCGTTCATGAAGGCGGAGGTCTTCAGCCTCGCGGACCGGTGCCGGGTGGAGACGTACGCGAAGCTGATCTGGCAGATGTGCGACCCGCGCAACAAGGCGAAGACCTACTACATGCCGCCGACCCGGGACCTGTCCGAGCCCAAGGCACGGCTTCTGCTGACGTACCTGCGGGCCCGGCAGGTGCCGGACGCGGTCCCTCTCACCGTGCCCGTGGCCCGCCGCGCCAGGGCGGGCGTCACCACCCGGGGCCGGCTCCTCCACCTGCTCCGCGAGGCCGCCACGCTCGAACTGGCCGTCATGCTCCAGTACTTGTACGCCGCCTACTCGGTACCCACGCACGGCACCGGTCTGGAGTACGTGCGGCGGGGCCGGTGGACGGACGAGCAGCTCCGGCTCGCCTGCGGCGACGGCGGCCGGACCACCGACGAGGGCGTCCGGGGCATGCTCGTGACCGTCGCCCGCGAGGAGATGATCCACTTCCTCCTCGTCAACAACATCATCACCGCGCTGGGCGAGCCGTTCCACGTGCCCCGGATCGACTTCGCCACCCTCAACCACGAACTCCCGGTCCCGCTCGACCTCTGTCTCGAACGCCTGACCCCGGGCAGCGTCGAGCGGTTCGCGCTGATCGAGCGCCCCGACGGCCTCGTCGGCGAGGTGCGGCGCGGCGACACGGCGCCGGCTCCCGCGCCGTACGACGCCGACCGCCCCACCCCCTACGCCTCGCTGAGCGAGCTGTACGCCGACATCCGGGAGGGCCTGGAACGCGTTCCGGATCTCTTCCTCGTGGCGAAGGGCAGGGGAGGCGGGGAGCACCACCTGTTCCTGCGCGAATCCGTCAACCGGCACCACCCGGACTACCAGTTGGAGGTCGACGACCTCTCCAGCGCGTTGTTCGCGATCGACATCATCACCGAGCAGGGCGAGGGAGGTGTCCTCGGCTTCGGGACCGACGCGGGCGAGGAGTCGCACCACGCCTCGTTCCTGCGGATCGCCGATCTGCTGTCCGCAGCTCAGGGCACGGCCCACCCGGGCGGCGGACGCTGGGACCCGGCCCATCCCGTCGTGCGGAACCCGACGCTCGCGGAGGGAAACCCGGCCATGGAGACCGTCACGGACCCCGACGCCCGGTCGGTCATGCGGCTGTTCAACCGCTCGTACTTCATGGCCTTGCAGCTCATGGCCCAGCACTTCGGCGAGCGCCCGGACGGGAGCCTGCGGCGGTCCGACCTGATGAACGCGGCGATCGACGTGATGGCCGGCATGATGCGCCCCTTGGCGGAGCTGCTGGTGACGCTGCCGTCGGGGCGCCGGGGCAGGACCGCCGGTCCGTCGTTCGAACTGGACGGGCAGCCGGCCCCGGTGTCCCGCCCGGACGTGGCACGGCGCGGCATCGCGCTGCGCCTGGACCACCTCACCGTGGCATGCGGCAAGTGCCCCCAAGTTCCCTCACAAATAGGCGAGTTGAGCACGTTCTGGGCTGATCGCTTCCGGCCACGCCCCTAGCCGCCACACGCGACCGCACCGCCGACCGAAGGAGACCGCATGCCCTCCCCCACGCTGCCGCGGTTCGACCTCCAGGGCTGGGACAGCAAGGACATAGCCCACCCGTACCCGGTGTACCGGCGCTACCGGGAGAGCGCGCCCGTCCATCGGCGCCCCTCGGGCACGGACCGGCCGGACACCTTCTACGTCTTCTCCTACGACGACTGCGTCCGGGTGCTGACGAGCCGGCTCTTCGGCCGGAGCGCGCGGGTGGCGTCCGGCGACGCGTCCGCGGCGTCCGTCCCGATTCCCGCCGAGTACCGGGTGCTGCGGACGCTCGTCGAGAACTGGCTGGTGTTCCTCGACCCGCCGCGCCACACCCGGTTGCGCTCCCTGCTCACCGCGGAGTTCTCGCCCTCGGTCGTCGCCGGTCTGCGGCCCCGCGTCACACGGATCGCACAGGATCTGCTGGAACGACTGGGGTCGCGGCAGCCGACCGATCTGGTCGAGGCCTTCGCGGCGCCGTTCCCCATCCTCGTCATCTCCGAACTGCTCGGCATCCCGCCGGAGCACCAGAGCTGGCTGCGGGCCAACGCCGTGGCGCTCCAGGAGGCGAGCAGCAGCAGAGCGGGAGGCGGGGCGGACGGTTATGTCCGGGCCCAGGCGGCCGCCCGGGAGTTCGCCCGCTACTTCCGGCGGGAGGTGGAGCGGCGGAGCGGGGAGGACCGCGGGGATCTGCTCACGCTCCTCGTCCGGGCCCGGGAGTCCGGCGCCCCGCTGAGCGTGGACGGGATCGTGGGTACGTGTGTCCACCTGCTCACCGCCGGACACGAGACCACCACCAACTTCCTCGCGAAGGCGGTGCTGTCGCTCCGGGCGCATCCGCGGGTGCTCGACGAGCTGCGCGCCCGGCCCGAGTTGACGCCGGGGGCGGTCGAGGAGCTGATGCGCTACGACTCGCCGGTGCAGGCCGTGACCCGGTGGGCGTACGAGGACACCCGGTTCGGGGAGCACGAGGTGCCGCGCGGCAGCCGGGTGGTGGCCCTGCTGGGCTCGGCGAACCGCGACCCGGCGCGCTTCGCGCACCCCGACGTGCTGGACGTGCACCGGAGCGCCGACCGGCATGTGGGCTTCGGGCTCGGCATCCACTACTGCCTCGGCGCGACGCTGGCCCGCGCCGAGGCCGAGATCGGCCTGCGGACGCTGCTGGACGGCGTGCCCGGGCTGAGCCGCGGCGGTCAGCAGGTCGACTACGCCGACGACATGGTGTTCCACGGCCCGAGGCGGCTGGTCCTGAGCCTGCCGTGACCCGCGGCGCCGAACCGACACCCGACGAAAGGAAGGCAACCGTGCCCGAGCAGACCGACACCAGCCCCGAGTCCGTGGGCGAGACGTACGACGCGTTCGCCGACGCGGGCACCACGAACGCCCTGGGCGGCAACATCCATGTGGGCTACTGGAAGGACGGCCAGGACATCTCCGTCGTCGAGGCCACCCACCAGCTCACCGACCTCGTGGCAGGCCGTCTCGCCCCGCGGCCGGGGCAGCGGCTTCTCGACGTGGGCTGCGGCAACGGCGTCCCGGCCCTGCGCATCGCGTCGGCGCACGAGGTGCGGGTGACCGGTGTCACCGTCAGCAGCCAACAGGTCGTCCAGGCGACGGAGTCGGCGGCGGGTTCCGAGGCCTGCGGCCGGGTCTCCTTCCAGCTCGCGGACGCCATGAAGCTCCCGTTCGAGGACGCCTTCTTCGACGGCGCCTTCGCGATCGAGTCGCTGCTGCACATGCCCGACCAGACGGCCGCCCTGACGGAGCTCCACCGGGTCGTCCGCCCCGGCGGCCGGCTCGTGGTCGCCGACCTGTGCCGACGGCTGCCGTTCACCGGCGACGACCAGGCCGTACTGGACGGCATGCTGGACGTGTACGAGATCGCCAGGATCAGCACGCCCGACGAGCAGCGGGCACAACTGGCCGAATCCGGATGGCAGTTGCTGGAGCTGACGGACATCGGCGAACAGGTCCGGGCGAGTTACGGACACGGTGCGGCCGCTTTCCGGGACATCGCCGCGATGCTCGCCGAGCCCGCCGCCGCACGGATCGGCGCCGCGGCGGACCTGCTGGAGGCGTTCGGGAAGCACCCGCACGCCGGTTACCTCCTGATCACCGCGCAGCGGCTCTGACCCGCTGCCCACCCCTTTACCCACCTCTGTTGCCCGCCTCCGTCGTCCGCAGACAGGGAGTTCTTCGATGTCGTCGTGTCTCGGCCCCCCTGCCGCCTCTCCGGCCGCCGTACGTCCCCGCGAGGACCCGGGGCTGATCGACCGTATCGCCGTGTCGGCGGCGACCCACCGCGGGGCGCAGCTGCGGACCGAGGAGGTGCACGCCTGGCTCGCCGAGCGCCGGGCGGCGGGCGAGTTCCGGGTGGAGCGGATCCCGTTCGGCGAGCTGGGCGAGTGGCGGTTCGAGCGGGGCACGGGCAATCTCGTGCATCGCAGCGGACGCTTCTTCACGGTCGAGGGCCTGCACGTGGTGGAGCACGACGGGCCGCACGGCGACGGGCCCCACCGGGAGTGGCAGCAGCCGGTCATCAGACAGCCCGAGGTGGGCATCCTGGGCATCCTGGCCAAGGAGTTCGACGGGGTGCTGCACTTCCTGATGCAGGCCAAGATGGAGCCGGGCAACCGCAATCTGCTCCAGCTGTCCCCCACCGTGCAGGCCACCCGCAGCAACTACACCCGGGCGCACCGGGGTACGGACGTCCGGCTCCTCGACCACTTCGTGCGGCCCGATCCCGACCGGGTCGTCGTCGACGTCCTCCAGTCGGAGCAGGGCTCGTGGTTCTTCCACAAGTGCAACCGCAACATGGTCGTGGAGACCACCGGCGAGGTCGCCGCGTCGGCCGACTTCCGCTGGCTCACCCTCGGTCAGATCGCCGCTCTGCTGCACGAGGACGACCTGATCAACATGAACGCGCGGAGCGTGCTGTCCTGTGTCCCGTACCCGGACACGGCGCCCGGTGCGCTGCACTCCGACGGGCGGTTGCTGTCCTGGTTCACCGGAGAGCGCTCCCGGCACGACGTGCGCGCGCAGCGCATTCCGCTCGCCGCCGTGCGCGGCTGGAAGCACGGGGTGGAGGCGATCGAGCACGAACACGGCCGCTACTTCAGGGTGGTCGCCGTCTCCGTGCGGGGCAGCAACCGCGAGAACGTCAACTGGACCCAGCCGTTGCTCGAACCCGTGGGTCCGGGGGTCGCGGCGTTCCTCGTCCGTGAGTTCGGCGGGGTGGCGCACGTGCTGGTCAACGCCCGTGCGGAGGGCGGGTTCCTGGACACGGTCGAGCTGGCCCCGACCGTGCAGTGCACGCCGGGCAACTACGCCCATCTGCCGGTGGCGGACCGGCCGCCGTTCCTCGACACGGTCCTGGGCGCCGACCCGTCGCGCATCCGCTACCAGGCGATCCAGTCGGAGGAGGGCGGGCGTTTCCTGCACGCCCGCAGCCGCTATCTCGCCGTGGACGCGGGCGCGGCCGAGGCCCCGCTCGACCCTCCCCCCGGCTTCTTCTGGGCCACCCCCGCCCAGCTCCGGGCGCTGACCCGGCACGGGCACTACCTCAACGTGCAGGCCCGCACCCTGCTGGCCTGCCTCAACGCGGTCGCGGCGCGGCCGCCGGGAAGGGACGTGACATGACGGGCACCGCACCGGCCCCCGCCCCGCTGATCAGCGTGCTCGGTGCCTCGGGCTTCGTGGGTTCGGCCGTCCTGCGCGCGCTGGCGTCGCGCCCGGTCCGGCTGCGGGCCGTGGCGCGCAGGCCGAGTCCCGTCGTCCCCGGCCCGGCCGAGATCACCGTCGTCACCGCCGACGTCACCGACCGCGCGGAGCTCGCCCGGGCGGTCGCGGGTGCGGACGTGGTGGTGCATCTGCTGCTGGGGGACGGCGGCTGGCGGGCGGCGGAGTCGGATCCGGCGGCCGAACGCGTCAACGTGGGTGTGATGCGGGACCTCGTCGACGTGCTCGGCGCACGGGGCCCGGGGCACGCCGGCGGGCCGCCCGCGCTGGTGCTGTACGGCGGTGCCGCCTCGCAGGTCGGCGTGCCGCCGCGGGAGCCGCTCGACGGCAGCGAGCCCGACCGTCCGCAGACCGCCTACGACCGGCAGAAGCTGGCGGCGGAGCAGATCCTGCTGAAGGCGACGGCCGAGGGCCGGGTGCGCGGTGTCGGGCTGCGGCTGCCCACGGTGTTCGGGGAGAGCGCGGCGGGCGGTGCCGGGGACCGCGGCGTGGTGTCGGCCATGGTGCGGCAGGCGCTCGCCGGCCGGCCGCTGACCATGTGGCACGACGGCACGGTCCGGCGCGATCTGGTCCATGTCGAGGATGTCGCCGACGCGTTCACGGCCGCGCTCGACCGCCCGGAGGCGCTGGTGGGCGGCCGCCATCTGATCGGCGCGGGCCGGGGCGACGCGCTCGGCGACGCCTTCCGGCTCATCGCGCGGACCGTGGCCGAGCGCACCGGGCGGCGCGCGGTCGCGGTGGAGTGCGTGGAGCCGCCCGCGCACGCGCCCGTGACGGACTTCCGCAGCGTGACGATCGACTCCGCCCCGTTCCGCGCGGCCACCGGCTGGCACCCGCGCATCTCCCTGCCCGAAGGGGTGCGGCGCACGGTCGACGCCCTGGCCCGGCAGCAGGACGAGCAGCACTGACATCCGTTTCCGGAAAGGCTGGCAGGACATGACCACACGTGTTTGGGACTACCTGACGGAGTACGAGAGCGAGCATCCGGACATCCTCGACGCGGTACGGACCGTCTTCGCCTCCGGGCAGCTCGTGCTCGGCGCGAGCGTGCGCGGCTTCGAGGAGGAGTACGCCGCCTACCACGGGGTGGGTCACTGCGTCGGAGTCGACAACGGCACGAACGCGATCAAGCTCGGGCTCCAGGCCCTGGGCGTCGGACCGGGCGACGAGGTGATCACGGTCTCGAACACGGCGGCACCGACCGTCGTCGCCATCGACGCCACGGGCGCCACTCCCGTCTTCGTCGACGTCCGCGAGGACGACTTCCTCATGGACACCGCCCAGGTGGCGGACGCGATCACCGAACGCACCCGCTGCCTGCTGCCGGTGCACCTGTATGGCCAGTGCGCCGACCTGGCACCGCTGACGGAGCTGGCCGACCGGCACGGGCTGGCCGTGCTGGAGGACTGCGCCCAGGCCCACGGCGCCCGGCAGCGCGGCACCCTGGCGGGCACGACGGGCGCCGTGGCGGCCTTCTCCTTCTATCCGACCAAGGTCCTCGGCGCGTACGGCGACGGCGGCGCGGTGCTCACCTCGGACGAGGACGTGGCGGCCCGGCTGCGGCGGCTGCGCCACTACGGCATGGAGGACCGCTACTACACGCTGGAGACGCCCGCCCACAACAGCCGTCTGGACGAGGTCCAGGCGGAGATCCTGCGCCGCAAACTGAGGCGGCTCGACGCCTACATCGCGGGCCGCCGGGCCGTCGCCCGGCGCTACGCCGAGGGCCTCGCCGGCACCGGACTGCGGCTGCCGCGCACCACCCCGGGCAACGACCACGTGTACTACGTGTACGTCGTGCGCCACCCCCGGCGCGACGACATCGTCGAACGCCTCAAGGCGTACGACATCCACCTCAACATCAGCTATCCGTGGCCGGTGCACACCATGACCGGGTTCGCCCACCTCGGCTACGCCACCGGCTCGCTCCCGGTCACCGAGGCGCTGGCCGGCGAGATCTTCTCGCTGCCGATGTATCCGGCGCTCCCCCAGGACCTCCAGGACAAGGTCGTGCACGCGCTGCGCGAGGTGCTGAGCACGCTGTGACGCCCCGCCGAACTCCCTTACTCCGCCCAGCTGTTCACCGAGCCGTACACCGAGACGTACACCGAGCCACGAGAGAGCGCACATGAAAGCACGCGTACTCGCCGTCCAGGGAGCCATCGAGTTCGCCCCGCGGGTCTTTCCCGACGACCGGGGCCTGTTCCTCTCGCCGTTCCAGCAGCAGGCGTTCACCGAGGCGCGCGGGGGTCCGCTGTTCCGCGTCGCGCAGTCCAACCACAGTGTGTCCCGGCGTGGTGTGGTGCGCGGGATCCACTACACCGTGACCCCGCCCGGCACCGCGAAGTACGTGTACTGCGCCCGCGGCCGGGCCCTGGACATCGTGGTCGACATCAGGGTGGGTTCGCCCACGTTCGGCCGCTGGGACGCGGTGCTGATGGACCAGCGGGACCACCGCGCCTCGTATCTGCCCGTGGGGGTGGGGCACGCGTTCGTGGCGCTGGAGGACGACACCGTCATGTCGTACCTGCTCTCCGAGAGCTACGTACCGGAGCACGAACTCGCCCTGTCCGTGCTGGACCCGGCCCTCGGGCTGCCCCTGACCGGGGTGGCCGAACCGGTCCTGTCCGGCCGGGACCGGGCGGCGCCCACGCTCGCCGAGGCGCACGAGCGGGGCCTGCTGCCGGACCACGCCCGGTGCGCGCAGATCGAGGCCGCGTGGTCCCACCCGCGCACGGATCACATCCCCCAACCGTCCCGGGCACGCATGGGGTGAGCGAGGTCCGGCTCACCCGGTCGTGGTGGAGCCGGCCCGCGCCCCCCGCGTGAATGAGCGGGTTTTCCTCCGCCGTGCCGCCCGGCCGCCCGCGCGGCCCGATGCTGGCGGAGCGCCGATCTCGTGGATCCCGACCAGCCCCGATCAGA
This sequence comes from Streptomyces sp. HUAS MG56, assembly GCF_058673395.1. Classification (NCBI taxonomy): domain Bacteria; kingdom Bacillati; phylum Actinomycetota; class Actinomycetes; order Kitasatosporales; family Streptomycetaceae; genus Streptomyces; species Streptomyces sp. HUAS MG56. The sequence continues at coordinate 1,615,119 of NZ_CM178722.1, forward strand.
AAGGCCACAGCCATGACCGATTCCGCCCAGACCCTGCCGGTGCCGGGAGCCGTCGGCAAGCTGTACGACCAGCTGACGCTGAACGCGATGAAGGACGGCACCTTCAACACCAACGTGCACATCGGCTACTGGGACACCCCGGACTCCGACGCCACGATCGAGGAGGCGATGGACCGGCTCACCGACGTGTTCATCGAGCACCTGAAGGTGGACGCCACCTCCCATGTGCTCGACCTGGGCTGCGGGGTGGGCGGTCCCGGTCTGCGGGTGGTGGACCGCACGGGTGCGCGGGTGACCGGCATCAGCATCAGCGAGGAGCAGATCAAGACCGCCAACCGGCTGGCGGCCGAGGCCGGGGTGGCCGACCGGGCCGTGTTCCGGCACGGAGACGCGATGCGACTGCCCTTCCCGGACCGGTCGTTCGACGCCGTGATGGCGCTGGAGTCGCTCTGCCACATGCCCGACCGGCAGCGGGTTCTCACCGAGATCGGCCGTGTGCTGGTCCCCGGCGGCCGGCTCGTCCTGACCGACGTGTTCGACCGCGGCCCGCGCGGGCAGGCCAGGCACCCGGGCGTCGAGAAGTTCTGCCGCGACCTCATGGCGACCATGGCGGACCTCGACGACTACATCGGGCTGCTGCGCCGTTCCGGCCTGCGGCCGCGCGCCGTGCTCGACGTCACGGAGCAGACCACCCTGCGCACCGGCCACGAACTGCTGAAGACGGCGCGTCCCGACGAGCGTCCCGAGGCCATGGTCGAGAGCAACTTCGCCTTCTCCGAGGACGCGTTCCACCCCGCCGACCTGGCCGGCGTCGACACCTTCGGCTGCCTGCTGGCCAGCGCGGAACGACCCTGATCCGGCGTGTCGGGCGGCCGGCCCCGGGCCGCCCGACCCGCCCGCCCCACCGGGAACGGACCCACGCACGAAAGGCAGGCAGGACATGACGCGTTCCGACGAGCGGACCGACGTGCTGATCGTGGGCGGCGGCCCCGTCGGAATGGCGCTCGCGCTGGACCTGGCGTACCGCGGGATCGACTGCCTGGTCATCGACGCCGGTGACGGACAGGTCCGGCACCCCAAGGTGAGCACGATCGGCCCGCGCTCGATGGAGCTGTTCCGCCGCTGGGGTGTCGCGGACGCCGTCCGCGGCGCCGGCTGGCCGGCCGACCACCCCCTGGACATCGCCTGGGTCACCCGGGTCGGCGGCCACGAGGTCTACCGTTACCGCCGGGGCACCGCCGGGAACCGGCCCGCCTTCACGCACACCCCCGAGCCGGACCAGATGTGCCCGGCCCACTGGCTGAACCCGGTGCTGACCAGGGCCGTGGGCGTCCATCCGGACGGTCCCCTGCGGCTGCGGACGACGGTCGACCGGGTCCGGCAGACCGAGGACCACGTCGCGGCCGACGTCACCGACCACGCCACCGGCACGACCGGCACGGTCCGGGCGCGCTATCTGGTCGCCTGCGACGGTGCCTCCTCCCCGATCCGCCAGGCCTGCGGCATCGACGCGCCGGCGCGCCACCGCACCCAGGTGTTCCGCAACATCCTCTTCCGCGCCCCCGAACTCAACAAGCGGCTCGGCGACCGGGCCGCGCTCGTCTACTTCCTCATGCTGTCGTCCACGCTGCGCTTCCCCATGCGCTCGCTCAACGGCAGTGACCTGTACAACCTGGTGGTGGCCGCGGGCGACACCGCCGACCGCTGCGACCCGGTGACGCTGATCCGCGACGCCCTCGCCTTCGACACCCCGGTGGAGCTGCTGAGCGACGGCGAGTGGCACCTCACCCACCGCGTCGCCGACCGGTACCGGGCCGGGCGCGTCTTCCTCGCCGGCGACGCCGCGCACACGCTGTCGCCCTCCGGCGGCTTCGGGCTCAACACCGGCATCGGCGACGCCGCCGACCTCGGCTGGAAACTCGCCGCCGCCCTGAACGGCTGGGCCGGACAGTCGCTCCTCGACACCTACGACGCCGAGCGCCGGCCGATCGCCGTGGCGAGCCTCAAGGAGGCCAACGTCAATCTGCAGCGCACCATGCGCAGGCAGGTGCCGCCCGAGATCCACCTCGACGGGCCCGAGGGCGAGCTGGCCCGCAGCCGTACGGCCAGGGTGCTCGAAGACAGCGGCGCGCAGCGGGAGTTCGACGCCCCGGAGATCCACTTCGGACTGCGCTACCGCTCGCCCGCCATCATCGAGGACCCCCGGGTGCCGGTACGCCACGGAAAGCCGGGCCCGGACTGGCGCCCCGGCAGCGAGCCCGGCTACCGCGCCGCGCACACCTGGTGGGACGCCACCACCTCCACGCTCGACCTGTTCGGGCGCGGCTTCGCCCTGCTGTGCTTCGCCGGGGCGGGCCGGCTCCCGGACGTGGAGCGTGCGTTCGCCGGCCGGGGCGTTCCGCTGACGATACACGCCGGGGCGGGCGGAGCGGCCGCCACGCTCTACGAACGGTCCTTCGTGCTGGTCCGCCCGGACGGCCACGTGGCCTGGCGCGGCGACGAACTTCCCGACGACCCCGGGGCGTTCGTCGACACGGTGCGCGGCGACCGGGCCGAGGCCGTGCTCACCGGCAAGGGGGGTTAGGGGGTGTCGTCACACCTTCAGGCCGTAGAAGCCCATCGGCGAGTTCGGCCGGAAGCCGATGCGGGGGTAGACGGGCGCACCGGCCGCCGTAGCGTGCAAGGTGGCCCGGGTCAGCCCGGTCGCCCTGGCGCCCTCGTACAGGGCCTTGCGCGTCACCGCCTCGCCGTAGCCGCGCCGCTCCCATTCCGGGGCGGTGGCGACGAGTGCGACGAAGAGCCGGCCGTCGGCCTCCACGGTGCCGGCGCAGGTCACCGGGACGCCGTCGCGCAGACCGAGGTAGGCGTGCACCCGGCTCTTCCACAGCGTGGAGCCGAGGAGCCCGTCACGGCCGTGCTCCAGCGGGAAGCCGTAGGCGCGTGAGTTCAGGTCCGCATACGCCCGGAGCTGTTCCTCCGTGGTGACGCGGGCGAAGGTCAGGTCGGGGTGGGACGGCTCGGGGACGGGCAGGAGGTCTGCGGCCATGCCCGTACCGGGGAAGCCGTAGGCGAGGCCCGCCTTCTCGGCCGCCGACCGCACTCCCGCGCGCGCCTCGTCGCCGAGGAGGTCGTCGAACAGCCACAGGAACCCGGGCTGCTTCTTGGCGCGCATGATGTCCGCCGCCTGGACCAGGCGTCGGCCGAGCAGCGCCGGGTCCGCGTCGACCTCGGTGAGCGTGACGCAGTTCCAGAACGCGAACCGGGAGTCGGCCCAGCGCACGGCGATGCCCGGAAGGTCCCGCACATCGGCGTGCGGGTCCCGGTCGAGCACCATCGCGCGCCAGACCAGCGCGAGTTGCTCCATGGATTCGATGGCTTCCGTACGATCCCTCATCAGGCCTCCTCGGTGACACCACGGTCACCAGGCCCAACGACGGGACCGACCCGTCGGTGCCGGGCACGGACACCATCGACGACCACGTGGTCGCTCTAGGCGTACACCCGCTGCACGAACTCCGCGCGCTGTCCCTCGCTCAGGTTCCGGGCGATGTCGGCCTCGCTGATCATGCCGACCACACGCTTGTTCTCGACCACCGGCAGACGCTTGATCTGGCGGCCTTCCATCTCCCGCAGGGCGTCCTTGATGTCGGCGGCGGCGTCGATCCAGCGGGGTGTGCCCTCGCAGATCTCCGCGCACGTCACCTTCGCGGGGTCGTGACCCGCGGCCACGCACTTCACCACGATGTCACGGTCGGTGATGATGCCGCACATGCGGTCACCGTTCTCGGGGTCGCTGACCGGAAGCGCGCCCACTCCGTGGTCCCGCATCAGCTGTGCCGCGCGGTCCAGCGTCTCGTACCGGGGCACCCACTGGGCACCCGGGTGCATGATGTCCTTCGCAGTAGTCATCGCTGTTCCCTCCATCCCCAGCCAGCGTGCACCCGCGTACGTCGCGATGTCCTGTTGGGCTTTCAATCGGTACCCGGACGTGCGCCGGGGTACCTGAGAGGTGCAGGAAGTCGCAGGAGACGGCCGAGAACCGTCGTAGTCCCCTGGGGAAGTCGATGACCAATGACCATGATGTCCGAGACGGTCGTGGTGCCCGCCGACGGCGCCGCGCTCCCTGGTGATCTGGTGGTGCCGGACGCCGCGCCGGCCGTGGTGCTGTTCGCGCACGGCAGCGGCAGTTCGCGGCACAGTCCGCGCAACCAGGCCGTGGCCGCCGCGCTGCGCGAGTCCGGGCTGGGCACCTTGCTGATCGATCTGCTCACCGCCGAGGAGGAACAGCGGGACGTCGTGACCGGCGAGCACCGCTTCGACATCGCGCTGCTGGGGCGTCGCCTGGTGGCCGCGATGGAGTGGCTCGGCGCCCGGCCCGGCACCCGTGACCTGCCCGTCGTCCTCTTCGGCGCCAGCACGGGCGCGGCCGCCGCCCTCCAGGCCGCGGCCGAGCGCCCCGCGGGCGTCCTGACCGTCGTCTCGCGGGGCGGGCGCCCCGATCTGGCGGGCGCCGCGCTGCCCGCCGTACGCGCGCCCGTCCTGCTCGTCGTCGGCGGCCAGGACCACGAGGTGCTGCGGCTCAACGAGGAGGCCGCGCGCCGCCTCCAGGTTCCGTACGCCGTGCGCGTCATCCCGGGCGCGACCCACCTGTTCGAGGAACCCGGCGCGCTGGAGCAGGTCGCCGACACGGTCCGGGAGTGGTGCGCGGAGCGCCTGCGCGCGGCGCCGCCGGAGTGAGGGTCACCGGGCGGCCGCCGGAGTACGAGGCCGAGCGTGCCGTCGCGCCGCTCGTCGACCTGTACGCCGTGGCTGATCCGGGCGAGGGTCGCGCGCAGCCACGCGCGGTCCTCGGCCCCGGCGTGCTCCAGCCGCATCCGCCGCGCCCGCAGGGGGATCATCCGCGCCCCGGCGAGGGCCCCGGTGTCCGCGTCCACCGAGACGAGGTGCCCGAGTCGGAGGTCGTCGCGGTACCGCTCGTAGCCGGAGATGCCCTCGTAGTCGTCGATGAAGTCGCCGCAGCCGTAGAGGATCAGCCGGTCCCGGTACACCTCGACCGGGCGGGGGTGGTGCGAGGAGTGCCCGTGGACGAGGTCGACACCGCCGTCGATCAGGGCGTGCGCGAAGCGTTCCTGCTCAGGGGGGACGTGGTAGCCCCAGTTGGCGCCCCAGTGCACCGACACGACGACGATGTCGCCCGGTCGCCGCGCGGCCCGCACCCGCTGTACGAGGGCCCCGGCGGCCGCGGCCGACAGCTCGCGGACATGGGCGACGCCCGGCCGGTCGGTGGTCGCGGCCCAGTCGGACGGGATGCCGCTGGACTGCGCGCCGAGGGCGAAGACCAGTACGCGGCGGCCGGGCCCGGCGGGGACCGCGGCGGGCGCGCGGGCCTCCTCGGCGTCGCGCCCGGCGCCCGCGGCCCGCAGGCCCGCACCGGTCAGCGAGTCCAGCGTCTCCTCCAGCCCCGGCCGGCCGAAGTCCAGCACATGGTTGTTGGCCAGGACGCACACGTCGGGCCGGGCCACGGTCAGCGCGGGGAGGTTGTCCGGGTGCATCCGGTAGTGGATCGCCTTGCCGGGGGCGAACGCGTCGCTGCGGGTGACGGCCGTCTCCAGGTTCACGATCCGGACGTGCGGGGCGGCCCGCTCCAGCAGCGGCAGCGCCTCGCCCCACGGCCAGGCGGGACCGACCGGCGCGGGGATGGGTCCGCCGACGGCCTCGGCCAGCTCGACGTACGACCGGGCGTCCGTGACGTAGTCCTCGCGCAGCTCCGGGTCTCCGGGGTGCGGGAGGATCTGGTCGACGCCGCGCCCGAGCATCACGTCACCGCACAGGAACAGCGTCACCGTGCCGCCGCCCATACCTCCACCCTAGGACGGCGGCAGCCCCCGCTGTTGCTGCGGGACGTCTACCGACGGGGAACGGCCGGGCGACCGGGGTCACCGCGCCGGGTCACCCGCCCGGACCGCGGGGGTGGGCCGGGCCGGCGTCACCTGCTGCGGGAAGCCGATGCGCAGGACGGCGGCTGCCGCGGCCGCGGCCAGGACCACGGCCGCGGCCAGCATCAGTGCCTGGTGGTAGCCGTGCCGGAGCAGGGGTGCCACGGCCAGTGGACCGAGGATCTGGCCGACGGAGTATCCGGCGGTCAGCAGGGCGACGGAACGCGGGAAGCGCAGGTGGGACCCGATGGCGAGGGCCAGGGTGCTGATGCCGATGAAGGTCCCGCCGAACAGGGCGGCGCAGACCAGTGCGGCCGCCGCCGAGGTCGTCAGGGCGGGCAGGGCGATGCCGACCGCCTGGACGACGAGCGCGGCCAGCAACAGGCCGGGCCGGGACCGGCGGCGGCCGAGCCAGGCCCACAGCGCCGAGGACGGTACGGCCGCCAGCCCGACCAGGACCCAGGCTCCGCTGCCGACCCGGCCCGGCGTGCTCTGCTCGATCGCGGACACCAGGAAGGTGCCGGCCACGATGTAGCCGACGCCTTCCAGGGTGTACGAGACGAACAGCGCCGTGAACCAGCGGTGGGTGCGCATCCGCGCCGCACCGGCCGGGTCCCCGCCCGGGTGCACGGCCGCCGGCGCGGGGGCCTCGGGGCGCAGGTTCCACGACGCCGCGCCCAGCAGCGCGGCGAGCGCGGCCGCCGCGTACCAGGCGGCCCGCCAGTCGGCGACGGAGCGCACCGCGAGGACGAGCAGGCCGGACAGCGCGATGCCGGCTCCGACACCGCCGAAGCCCCAGCCGGGCAGGTGGGCCGGGTGCTCGCGCAGGTGGCCCAGGAGGGAGCTGACCGCGATGACGAAGATCAGCGCGCTCGCCACCCCGGCCGACAGCCGCAGCACCGTCCACATCGCGGTGCTGTGGGTGGCGGGCATGGCGGCCAGGCTGCCGGCCAAGGCGGTCAGGCAGACGCGCAGGACGGCGGGTGAGCGCACCAGCGCGGGACACAGGATGCCCGCGACCGCGCCCACGAGATAGCCGGCGTAGTTGGCGGTGGCCAGGTCGGCTCCCGCGCCCGCGGAGAGCCCCGCCCGGGCCTGCATCAGGGGAAGGATCGGCGTGTAGACGAACCGGCCGACCCCCATCCCCGCGGCGAGCGCCGCCGCGACCCGGGCGACATGACCCCAGGGCGAGGGGAGGGAGCCGCTTCCTCGGTGCGAGGCCGCGCGCAGGGGACGTACGGTCATGAAGGGGTCCTCGTCCGGCGATACGGGGCCGCGAGGGCCACACGGGAATCGGAAGGCGTGCGTGTCGTAGGTGTCGTACGCGTCACTCGGTGCCGACTCCGCGGCCGGGGTCGTTGGGATGCGGCTCCAGCGCGGTGACGGCGAGGGTCATCCACGGACGCAGCGGCAGGGTGCCGAGCACCTTCTCGTGCAGCTCGTCCTCGTCGGCCGCGCGCCAGATGCCGATGCTGCGCAGCTCGCCGACCGGGCGCCACAGCCGTGCCAGACGGCCGGCGGCGGCCAGTTCCCGGGCGCGGACCGCCTCGGCCGCGCGCCGGCGGTCGACCTCGTCCTGGCTCGTGCCCTCGGGGACGGTCGTGGTGATCTCGACCAGGAACTCTCGCATGGCCCGGCTCCTCCGTTCACTGGGGCGTCCGGCACGAACCGGTGCGCCACGGGTGCTGCGGCGCCCAGGTGCGCGGGTCTCCGGCACCGGACCGTCGTTCCCTCATCGTCCGTCCGCCGCCGGCCGGGCGCCACGACCGGGTTCCTCCCTTCTGATAGGCAGAGCCTCCTACCGGCCGTAGCATGAGCGTCGTGGAGCTGCGCCAACTGCGGTACTTCGTGGCGGTCGCCGAAGAGCTGAACTTCGGCCGGGCCGCCGCACGGCTCCTGATCGCCGGCCCTTCCCTCTCCCAGCAGATCAAGGTTCTCGAACGCGACCTCGGCGTACGCCTCTTCGACCGCGACCGCCGCTCGGTCTCCCTCACTCCGGCGGGCTCCGCGCTGCTCCCCCAGGTGCGCGACCTGCTGGCCCGGGCCGCGGACCTGGAGCGCCACGCGGGTGCCCTGGCCGGCTCGGAACCGGTACGGCTCGGATACGTCAACTGGCTGCCGGCGGACCTGACCGCCCGCACGTCGGCGGTGGCCCAGGTCCATGTGGACGCCTGGGTCGCCCCTTCCCACACCCAGGCGGCCCGGGTCGCCGAGGGGGGCCTGGACGTGGCCGTGTGCTGGGTGCGCACCGAGGACCTGGAGAGGCGCGGTCTGCGGGCCGCGCTCATCGGCGCCGACCGGCTCTACGCCGTCGCCGCCGGTGCCGACACCGGTGATGTCGCGGCCGGGGACACCGCCGTCCTCATCGACGCCGACGTGACGTCCTGGTCGTCCTGGAACGTCTACGCCGAGCAGCTGGCCAGGGACACGGGCGCGCGTGCTGTGCGCATCGGCGACGGCGGCGTCACCGGCCCCGCCTTCTTCGACCACGTGCGCCGCAGTGACCGTCCGGTCGTCAACTGCCCCAAGGGCCAGACGAATCCGCTCCCGCCCGACCTGGTCCGGCGCCCCGTGGTGGGACCGGAGGTCCACTGGACCTGGTCGGTGGTGTGGCGCGCCGACGAGGCCCGGTCCGCGGTGCTCGCCGTGGTCGACGCCCTCCGCGACGGCGTGGGCGACCTCGGCATCCACGGCCCGGGCGCCTGGCTGCCCGAGGGCGATCCGTACCGGCGCGCGCGGGCATGACACCCGCGCGCACCGTCGTGCGTGCGGCTGAGCGGGCTCAGAGGTGACTGAGAGTCTGCTGTGGCAGGCTGACGCGCCCATCCCCCCTCAGGAGCCCCTGGATGACTCTGATCAACGGTCTGCCCGCACATGTCCTGTTCGTGCACGTGGTCGTCGTGCTGATCCCCCTCACCGCGCTGGCCCTGGTCACGGCCGCGGTGTGGCCGCGCGCCGCCCGTCGGCTGGGGCTGGTGCTGCCGCTGGCGGCCTTCGTCGCCCTGGTGAGCGTGCCGCTGACGACGCATGCCGGTGAGTGGCTCGAACGGCACGTGGACTCCGACCCCCTCGTGCGCCGGCACACCGAGCTGGGCGACGGGCTGCTGCCATGGGCTCTGGGCCTGTTCGTGCTGGCGACGCTCGTGTGGTGGGCCGGGCGGCGCACCGCGGCGGAGTCCGGCCGGGGCGGGGGCGCCCTGCGCTGGTCGGCCCTGCCCGTGCGGATCGTGGTGGGCGTGCTCTCGCTGGCCGTGGCGGTGGGCGCGGTCGTCGACGTCTACCGGATCGGCGACTCCGGCGCGAAGGCCGCCTGGCACGACGCCTACACGAAGACGGCGACCAAGTCGGCGAACGGTTCCTGACGCACAGCGGTCACGCCCGGCCCTGACCGGCCCGGCGGCCTGCCGATACGCCCGGCACGGAGACTCCGTGCCGGGCGTATCGCTGTCCAGTGCCGCCGCGCGCAGCGCCGGAGCCACCCTGCCGACCGGGTCCGACGGCGGATGCGGAAGCCGGGCGAGCAGCAGGCGCCGCTGTTCCGGGGACCGCCGCGCACAGCGAGGATGCGTACGCCCGGGGATGCGACCCCGGCCAGGGCCACGCCGAACACCTGGACCAAGTGCTCGCCGACAACGCGATCCCGTCCCGTCCCGTGTCATCGACACCGCCGGACTGCGGGCGCCCCTCCAGAAAGTCGGCTAGTCCTTCGGGAAGAAGTCGAGTACGGCCTGCCCGTCGCGGATGTCCTCGACCCGGAAGCCCAGTCCGTTCAGGCTGCCCGTTCCTCCCTCGCCGACCGACGAGGCCATGAACGTACCGTTCCCGGAGGCCTGTACGACCACCGAGCGTGAGGTGATGCCGGTGACCTCCAGCGAGCCGACCCCTAACCGGGCGTCGACCGGAATGCGCGTCGGCTGCTCCGTCAGACGGATCCGGCAGTGCCCCTCGAAGCAGGCGGCGACATCGGCGGGCGGGGAAACCATCTGCGCGGGCGACGACTTGCTCCCCTCCCCCGAGCCGTCGCCTCGCGCCCCGGTCCCCGATCCGCAGCCCGCGAGAGCCACCGTCAGGCCCAGCCCCACCAGGGCCGCCCTCGCACTCCGCCGCGCGCCCATCGTCCCGCCCCTCGCCGCACTCCCCGCGCCGGTATCGCACGGGCCCGTCACGCTCTTTCCGTTCCACGGCCGTCGCGGGGGCACACCGCCGGAATGGGTCCCGAACACAAGAGCGCACGGTGGAGGGGGCGGGCCGCGAGGGTGAGCGCGGGTCAGACGGCCGTACGGCCGCCGTCCACCGGCAGGACGGCGCCCTGCACGAAGCTCGCCGCGTCGCCCGCCAGGTAGGCGATCGCCTCGGCGATCTCCCGGGCCTCGGCGGGCCGCCCGGCCGGCGCCTGGGCGGCGAGGGCGTCGAGGTCCTCACCCATGGCTGCCGTGCCGCCCGTGCGGGTGGGGCCGGGCGCCACGGCGTTGACCCGCACCCCGTGCGGACCGAACTCGGCGGCCCACGCCTTGGTCAGCAGGTTCAGCGCCGCCTTGCTGGAGCCGTACAGCGCCACCCCCGCGACGCCGTACTCGGCAACCATGGTGCTGACGTTCACGATCGCGCCGGACCCGCGCTCGGCCATCGCCGGGGCGATCCGCGCGACCAGGTGGAACGGCACCTTCACGTTCACGTCGTAGACGGCGTCCACGTCGGCGGGCGACGTCTGTGCCGTCGGCCCGAACGGGAAGATGCCGGCGTTGTTCACCAGGATGTCCACGCGCCCTCCGCCCAGGTCGGTGGCCTTCCGCGCCAGCCGCCGGGCGGACTCGGCGTCCGCCAGCTCGGCGGCGACGAAGTCCGCCTTGCCGCCGCGCTCCCGGATACCGGAGACGACGGCCTCGCCGCGGGCCGCGTCGCGCCCGGCGACCAGGACATGCGCACCGCGCTCGGCGAGCAGTTCGGCCGTCGCCGCGCCGATGCCGCTGGTCGCTCCGGTCACCAGAGCCACGCGCCCGGCCAGATCAACAGAACCCATGCCAACGTCCTTCGTGTCGTGGTGTGCGTCGTGGCGTGCATCCTCAAGCGCCGGTGCCGTCCGGCGATTCCGGCCCGGCTGGAGGCACTCCTTATGGCCGTTCTTCGTGAGCCGTCTGGCCGAGCGGCGATGAACGACGCGAGCCCCGGGGTTACATGACCCGTGCGGGGCGGGGACGCGTTCCCGTCCACGGCTCACCCGCAGCACCGGCCACGAGGCGAGGAAGACCATGAGCGAACCGCAGGCACCCCGGGAAGCCTCCGTCCACGACGTGATCGTGCTGGGCGCCGGGCCGGTCGGCCAGAACGTCGCCGACCACGCCCGCGCCGCCGGTCTCTCCGTGGCCGTCGTGGAGCGGGAGCTCGTCGGCGGTGAATGCTCGTACTGGGCCTGCGTCCCCAGCAAGGCGCTGCTGCGGCCGGTCCTCGTGGTCGCCGACGCCCGCCGGGTGGACGGCGCACGCCAGGCCGTCACCGGCCGACTCGACACCGGCGGCGTCTTCGCCCGCCGCGACCGCTATGTCGCCGACTGGGACGACTCGGGACAGGCCCGGTGGGTCAAGTCCATCGGCGCCGACCTGTTCCGCGGGCACGGCCGGCTCGACGGGCCCCGCCGAGTCACCGTCACCGGGGACGACGGCGCGCGGCAGACCCTCACGGCCCGGCACGCGGTGGCCGTCGCCACCGGCAGCCTGCCGGTGGTGCCGGACCTGCCGGGCATCGAGGAGTCCCGGCCCTGGACGAACCGGCAGGGCACCGACTCCAGCACGGTGCCGGCCCGGCTCGTGGTCGTCGGTGGTGGTGGCGTCGGTGTGGAGATGGCCACGCTCTGGCAGGGCCTCGGCTCTCGGGTCACCCTGCTGGTCCGGCGCCGGCTGCTGCCGAGGATGGAGCCGTTCGCCGGAGAGCTGGTCGCGGACGGCCTGCGGAAGGCGGGTGTGGACGTGCGGATCGGAGCACAGGTGACGGCCCTGCGCCGCCCGGACCCCGCCGGTCCCGTCACGCTCACCCTGGACGACGGCGGCGAACTGGAGGCGGACGAGGTGCTGTTCGCCACCGGGCGCACCCCCGCCACGCACGACATCGGGCTGGACACGGTCGGCCTCACCCCCGGCTCCTGGCTGGACGTGGACACGACCTGTCTGGTCCAGGGCGTCGAGGGCGAGTGGCTGTACGCCCTCGGTGACGTCAACCACCGTGCTCTGCTCACCCACCAGGGCAAGTACCAGGGCCGTACCGCCGGGGACGCGATCGGTACGCGCGCGGCCGGCCGGCCGCTGGACGACGGGGCGTGGGGGGACCACGCGACCACCGCCGACCAGCACGCCGTGGCCCAGGTGTTCTTCACCGACCCCGAAGCGGGCGCGGTGGGCCTGACCGCCGAGCAGGCCGCCGCCGCGGGCCACCGCGTCCAGACCGTCGACCTGGACTTCAACGCCGCCCAGGGCGCCAACCTGTACGCCGACGGCTACCAGGGCCATGCCCGGCTCGTCGTCGACCGGGACCGGGAGGTGCTGCTGGGCGTGACCTTCGTCGGCTCCGGCGTCAGCGAGCTGCTGCACTCCGCGACGATCGCGGTGGCGGGCGAGGTCCCGCTCAAGCGGCTCCGGCACGCGATCGCCCCCTTCCCGACCGTCAGCGAGATCTGGCTGTTCCTGCTGGCCGCGTACCAGCGGGAGAAGGCGGTCTCCTGACGGGCGACGACTCCGCGGCCGCTGGGACATGCCGGAGTCCGTCCGGGTCGACAACCGCAACACCAGCGCCTGGGGCACCGGGTTCACGTTCATGGCCTGGGGAGAGGAAGGGCATCCGGGCCGACGCACGACCGCGTCCGGTCCATCGGCGCGCCGCGCGGGGTCCACTGCGGAGGACGCGGTCCAGGACGCCGCGCGCATGCGCCTGCGCGGCGCCCGGGAGACCCCCGGCCGGGACGGGCTCGACGAACGGCGCCTGCGCGAGCAGGAGCGGTCGTTCCCCGGGCGTCTGATCGACCGGCACGCGATGCAGGACGGATCTGGGGCGCGGTGGAGGAACTGCCGCCGCAGCAGCGGCTGGTGCTACCGTGCGCGGCCGGCTCAGCCATACCCCGGCGAAGACGGCCCAGGTGCTCATGACGACCGCCGAGCAGACCCACGGCGACCCGCATGCCCTCGCCGAGGAGAGCGGGCACGGGGCTCGCTGCCGCCGGAGATTCTCCGAGTCGTGGCCGACGGGTGCGCAGCCTGCGGGTGGTGTTCCCGGGGGCGAGGGCGTGAGGTCCACGTGCTGCTGCCCGCCCGGCCGGACGGGGTCGCCGGCCGTGGGTCACCGGCGCGGGTCGAAGCGGAGGGGCAGGACGGCCGGGCCGGTGATGCCCATGGGGGGCCGCCAGATGATGCGGTCGGTGACGACGGGCGGGCCGAAGCGGGCGGTGAGCGCGCGCAGGGCTTCGCCGAGTACGGCGCGGGCCAGCACCGCGCCGAGGCAGTGGTGCGGTCCGGCGCCGAACTGGAGCAGCGGTGCCTCGCGCGGAGCGGTGATGTCGAAGAGATGCCCGTCGCGGAAGACGGCGGGATCGCGCTGGGCCGGTACGACCGCGACGGTGACGACCGTGCCGGCGGTCAGGCGCACGGAGCGGAAGTCGAAGTCCGTCGTGGCGAACCGGTGCACCGTCGTGGTCGTCGGAGACCAGCGCATCACCTCCTCGATCGCCTTGTCCGTCAGCCGGGGCCGCTGCGCGAGCACGGTCCACTGCTCGGGGTGCCCGGCGAAGGCGACCATGGCGTGGGCGAGTTGCCGGAGCGTGGCGTCGTGGGCCGCGAACACCAGGGCGACGATGAAGTTGCGCAGCTCCGCCACGCTCAGGTGCTCGTCGTCCGGCTCCGTCGCGACCAGGGCGGACACGAGATCGCTGCCCGGATTCGCGCGCTTGTCGGCCATCAGGCCGTCGACATAGGCGTTCAGTTCGCTCACCGCGGTCTCGACCCTGGCGCGGATGTCCCCGCCGTGCGCGAGGCTGAACACCAGGCCGATGTCGGTGCTCCAGCGGCGGAAGATCTCGTGGTCCTGCGCGGGGACTCCGAGCAGCTCGGATAGCACCGCGAGCGCGAGGCGGTCGGCGTACTCCGCGACGAAGTCGCAGGCGCCGGCGGCCGCGAGCCGGTCCGCCAGCCGCTCCGCGGCCGCCCGTACGCCGGGCCGCAGGTTGTTGATCATCCGGAGGGTGAAGGCCTTGGCCACCAGGCCGCGCAGGCGACGGTGGTTCTCGCCGTCCTGATTGATGATCATCGGCAGGTACCAGTCGTACAGCGGCCCGTCGAGCACTCCGTTCATCGCCAGATAGGCCTCACCGGACTGCGTTAAGCGAGGGTCGCGCAGCAGTTCCTGCGCCGCGGCGTAGCGCAGGACCACGAGCCCGATCGGGCTTTCGGCCCACCAGTCGCCCGCCTGCGCCGCGGCCACCTCCGGGCCGCGGAAGTCGAATTCGGGATCGGTGACGTCAAGGAACGGAACTGTCCTCAAACGCGTTGCCGAAACCGGGTTCATTGGCATGTCGCCTCCTGCCGAATTCTCTCGGATTTCCCGGAACATTAAATCCGGTCGCGCCCACGGAAATAGATTGAGAAAGCAATTCCTGGCACCGCGTCGGACACATCACCGACCGGCCCGTAAATAATATTGAAGCCGTCGCGCGCGCATCACGCGCCGAATATAGCAGCACCGAACACCGGCCATGACGCACGCCTTCGACCACCTCTCATCATATAAAAATCTCTCGTTATCATGTGCGGCCCATTTCGCCTCTTTGACAAGTCGCCACCCCGTCCCGGATCATGGAATCCGTCATATAAAGGGGGGGCAGGGCCGATTACGAAAAGCATGCAACAAATCGACCGTGCGGTGGCCGACTGGCGGGCCGTACTCGGCACCACGGCGGTCTCGACCGATGCGCAGGTCCTCGCCGCCTATCAGATGAATACGTCGGAGTACCGTCCCCGTGAGCTCATTGCTCTGCTGCGTCCCTCGGCACCGGATGACGTACGGCACATCATCGACGTGGCCCGCTCGACCGGAGTGCCGCTCTATCCCCTCAGCACCGGCCGCAACTGGGGATTCGGATCGGCGCTACCGCCCCGCGGGCCGGTGGCGCTGGTCGACCTCGGGCGGATGAATCGCGTCATCGAGGTCAACACGCAGTACCGCTACGCCGTCTTCGAACCCGGCACGACCCAAGGACAGCTCGCCGACCACCTCACGGGTCTGGGCTGCGCCCTGAAACTCAATGTGACCGGAGCCGGCCGGGAGACCAGCATCGTGGGCAACGTCCTCGACCACGGCGGCGGCCATCTCGGTGCGCGCTTCGACGACCTGCTCGGCGTCGAGGTGGCCCTGGGAAACGGCGAGGTGGTGCGCACCGGACTGTGGCACCTGCGGGAGTCCGGCGACATGATCCAGCACTATCCGCCGGGGCTGGGACCTGATCTGCGCGGCCTGTTCGTGCAGTCCAGCTTCGGCATCGTCACGAAGATGGTGCTGCGTCTGCACCCGGCCCGGCCCTTCCGGGAGCTGACGCTCGAAGCCGCCGAGGCCAGGCTGCCCGCCGTCGTCGACGCGCTGCGCCAGGCCCGCGAGGACAGTGTCATCAACGGCTACGTCCGCCTCACCGACGGCATGGACCCCCACATCCGGTTCTTCCGACGCGGCACAGGGGCCACCTGGAAGGCACAGATCACGCTCTACGGCACCAGCGCGCTGCGGGCCGAGGCCGGCCGGGAGATGCGGCGCCGCACGAGCGCCCTGGTGCACCGCACGGACTGCTTCGACACCGAGCACGACGATCTCCGGGCCCGCGACGGCGAGGACCGCGCCCTGCTGGAAGCCCGGCTGCGCCTCGCCCACGGCGCCCCCTCGGACCGTTCGCTGGAGAACATCGCCCGGTCCGCCGGAAAGTCCTTCCCGCCCGGGACGGCCGGCCTGGACCACGACCGCGAGCTGCCCGGCTTCCTGTGCGCCAACGTGACGCTGCCGTTCTCCGGAGCCCACGTGGCCGCCTGCGTCGCGGAGGTCCGGGCCGCCGCCGACGAGGCCGGCATCACGGCCGCGTGCCTGTTCGGCATGATCGGCCCCACGGCCCTGTCCGGCTTCTTCCCCTTCTACTTCGACCGGCGCAGCCCCGGCGCGGTGTCCCGCGCCCATGCCCTGCGGGACGAACTGCACCGACGGCTGGAAGCCCGCGGCATCTACCCGATGCGTCTGGACGTGGACTCGGCGGGCCCGTTCATCGAGCGCACCGACGACGGCTTCTGGCGCACCGTCTCCGCGCTCAAGCGAGCTCTGGATCCGGACGACGTCATCGCCGGCCGCTACACCCCGCCCCCACGGACCCGCGCGGGCCGACCGGTCACGCACGACACAGGAAGGGCTCCATGACCACCACGCCGACCGAGACGACCGAGGCCCGGGCCTGGTCCGAACTGCGGTCCCTGACCGCACACCTGCTGGCCCGGGAACCCGAGGAGATCCACACCCTGCGCACCGGCGCACTCCCCCACCGACCGGGTTCGTACGGCCAGTACTTCACCACCTGGGATCTGGCGAACGGGATCCTGCGCGACTACTCCATGAACCTGTACCAGGCGCTGCGCATGGTGACCCACCGGGAGATCGGCGTGGACAGCGCGCTGGCGGTACTGCGCAGCTGGGTTCCCATGTACGGCGAGTTCCTGCGGTACAACGGTTTCGAGCGGTTGGCCGATCACGCCCGGCTGATGGTCGAGTCCGGTGTCCGCGACCACCGTCGGCTCGTCGCGGCGCTGTCCGCGTTCGTCGCGTACGTCAACCGCCTCACGGCCTGGTCCCATCACTACTTCCCGTGGCACGTCGGCGAGGCGTACCGCTACGACGCCGCCTCGCCCGCCGCCGTGCCGCAGGCGCCGCCGCCCGCGTGCGACGAGGGCTCCTCGGTGCGCGCGCCGGTCCGGCTCCGCTGGGAGCCCCTGGGCGTCGAGGTCGTCGCGGAGGTCTGCCGCGACCTCAACGACCGCCTGTGCGACGACTTCCTCGGCGCTCTGCCGTTCACGGTGCTGCAGGACCACGCGGTCGTGACCGGTGAGTCCATGTACGCCTGGACACCGCTGGTGAGTGTGGCCCCGACACCGGTGACGGAACGCATCCGCGACGCCCCCGTGGGCAGGCTGCGCTTCTCCCAGGCCACCGGCAACAAGCTCGTCGTCCAGTACGGGTCCACCACCGAGACGCTGCGCGCTCCGGTGCTCGGCCGGGTCGTCGCCGCCGACATCGACGCGCTGCGGAAGGTCGGCCGGGCCGCCTGGGACAGCACCTTCCGTACCAAGGAGCACATGTGGCTCACCGTCGAGCGCATCTGAACCAGGAGGCACACCATGACCGTTGACGGTGCGATGGTCGACATCGGGGACACCGCACTCCATGTCGTGGAACGGGGCAGCGGACCGGCGGTACTCGTGCTGCACGGGGCGGGCCTCGACCACGGGTCCTTCGGTGACTACCTGGACCCGCTCGCCGACAGCCACCGCCTGCTGTTCATCGACCAGCGCGGCCACGGCCGTTCGGCCCCGTCCGCCGAGGACAGCTGGACGCTCGAACGCCTGGCGGCGGACGTGGGCGCGGTCGCGCGCGCCCTGGACCTGGGTGAGTACGCCGTGCTCGGCCACTCGTTGGGGGCGTTCGTCGCGCTCCAGCACGCCGTCGACGAGCCGACCGCGGACGTCGCGAGCATCCTGTGCGCCGCCGTGCCGTCCGTCACGTACTTCGCGCACGCCGACGCGGCGCTGGAGACGTTCCGGCCGGCCGAGCTGCGCGACCGGGTGGGCGCGGCGATGGAACGCTCCACCCAGGTGCGCACCCCCGCGGAGGCCCGGGACGCCCTGGACGCACAGCTGCCCTTCCTGTTCGCCGACCCGGCCGACCCGCGCATCGCGGAGTACCTGGAGCGCACGAAGGACACCCGGTACGCACCTGCCGTACTGCGGCACTTCGTGGCGAACGGCTACGGTGGCATCGACGTGCGGGACCGTCTCGACCGGGTCAAAGGCCCGATGCTGCTGTTCGCCGGCCGGGACGACCGGGTCTGCTCGGTCGCGGCGGCGGAGGCGATCGCCGCCGGTGTGCCGCAGGCGGAACTGGTCGTGTGCGAACACAGCGGTCACTTCGCCTTCGTCGAGGAGAGGGAGGCGTTCCTGGCGGCGGTGCGGCGCTTCCTCACCAGGCACTTCACCGATCCCTCGTGAGCGGCGACGGCGGGCTGGCGCAGCACGTGCTCGGCGCCGCGCCGCACGGGCGGACCGCGATCGTCGCCGCCGACGGAACCGGACCGCTCACCGGCCGCGCGCTCGCGGACCGCGCTCGGCGCGGGGCGGCCGGGCTTTCCGCCCTGGGGGTCGGGCGCGGTGACGTGGTCGCACTGCACCTGCCCAATGTCCCGGACTTCGCGCCCGCGCTGTTCGCCGTGCTGCGGGCGGGCGCCGCCGCGGTGCTGTGCGGCACGCGGGCGACCGAGGACGAACTCGCCGGCCAGCTCGCCCTCAGCCGTGCCGCTGTGGTCGTCACGACGCCCGCGCTGCGGGCGTCGGCCCGCGCCGCGGCCGCACGGGCGGGCGCCGGACCGGTGCTCGACCACCTGCCGGACCGCCGGGCCACGGAATCCGCCACGGCACCCGTCACGGTCCGCGCCGGTGATCCGGCGCTGCTCGTCCTGTCCAGCGGCACGACGGGCCTGCCGAAGTGCGCCGTGCTCACCCATGGCGGCCTGGTCGCCAACCTGCGTCAGGCGGCGGGTCCACTGCCGCTCGGCACCGACGACGTCCTGCTGGCGCTGGCCCCGTTCGCGCATGTGATGGGAGTCTGCGGAGTGCTGCTGCGAGGTCTCGCGGCCGGGGCCACCGTGGTCACGCTGGACCGTTTCACCCCCGCCGCGTTCCTCGGCGCGCTCAGCCGCCACCGGGTGACGCAGACGATCGTCCCGCCTCCGCTCGTCGACCTGCTCGCCACCAGTGCGCTGGTGGACCGGTACGACCTGAGCGCGCTGCGTGTCGTGTACGTGGGCGGTGCCGCCGCCGGTACCGAGCTCGAACGCGCCTGTGCGCAGCGGCTCGGCTGCGTGGTCGCGCAGGGGTACGGCATGACGGAGGGCGGGCCGATGATCACGGTCAACCCGGTGGACGGCCGTGCCCGGCCCGGCTCGGCCGGACTGCCCCTGCCCGGTGTGCGGATCCGGATCGTGCGGGACGGCCGGGAGGCGGCCGCCGGCTCGTCGGGCGAGGTGCACATCGCCGGGCCGGGGCTGATGGCCGGCTACCTCGGCGATCCGGAGGCCACGCGGCGGGTCCTCGGCGCGGACGGCTGGCTGCGCACCGGCGACGTCGGCCATGTGGACGACGAGGGCTATCTCTGGATCACCGACCGGCTCAAGGACCTCATCAAGTGCAAGGGGCACCAGGTGTCACCGGCGGAGGTGGAGGCGGTGCTCGGCAGGCATCCCGCCGTGGCCGAGGCCGCCGTCGTCGGACGGCCGGACGCCCGCGCCGGTGAGGTGCCGGTCGCCTTCGTCACCCTGCGCGCGCCGGTGAGCCCGCAGGAGCTCGTCTCGTTCGTGGCGGCCCGGGTGTCCGCGCCCAAACGGATCCATGAGGCGTGGATCGTCAGCAGCCTTCCGCGCGGCCCGACGGGCAAGGTCCTGCGCCGGGTGCTGCGGCGCCCGCACCTGCCCGAGTGACACGCGGACCGTGACTCCGTCCCACCCCCAACTTCCTGGAGATCCCATGGCCGGCCTTCCAGTTGTCGACATCAGCGGTTTCGCCACCGGGGCGGCGCCGGATCCCGGGCGGGACGCGGTGGCGGCCGAGGTGGACCGCATCTGCCGGGAGACCGGGTTCTTCCTCGCCGCCGGTCACGGGGTGCGGCCCGAGACCCGCGCGGCGATGTTCGCGGCCGCCCGGGAGTTCTTCGCGCTGCCCGACGCCGCGAAGAACGCGCTCGCGATCAGCCGGTCGAGCTGCCATCGCGGGTACTTCGGCATCGGCGCCGAGACCCTGGACGAAGGGACCACCGGCGATCTGAAAGAAGGGTTGGACACCGGCGGCGAGCACGGCCCCGACCACCCCGAAGTCCTGGCGGGCACCCCGACCTTCGGCCCGAACCAGCTGCCGGATCTGCCCGGCTTCCGACAGGCCTGGAGCGCCTACTGGGCCGAGGCGGTCGAGGCCGCCGAACGGGTCCAGCGCACCCTCGCCCGCGCCCTGGGGCTGCCGGCGGAGCACCTGCTCACGATGGAGGGCGGCGAGGTGATGTACCACCTCAGGCTGCTGCACTATCCGCCGCGGCGGCACACGCGGCCCGCCCCCGGCCGGCTCGGCTGCGGGGAGCACACCGACTACGGCACGGTGACCCTGTTGGCCGACGACGGGGTGGGCGGACTGGAGGTCATGCGGCGCGACGGCACCTGGATCCAAGTGGCGGTGCCGGAAGGCCTGTTGGTGGTGAACCTCGGTGATCTGATGGCCATCTGGACCAACGACCGCTGGGTCTCGAATCCGCACCGGGTGGTCAACCCGCCGGACACGGACCGGTACTCGATCCCGCTGTTCGTCACCCCGCCCTACCGGGCCCGCATCACGTGTCTTCCCAGCTGCCTCGCCCCGGGTGCCGAGCCCCGCTACGCCCCCCAGGTGGCCGGCGAGTACCTGACGTCCCGGCTCGACGCGACGCACCCGTACCGGAACCCGCTGCTGGCGGCGCGGCAGGCGGCAAGTCCCCCGGGCGGCGGGTGAGTTCTCGGAAACGCCGCGTTCACGAGGGCGGGGAGCGGGGGTAACAACGGCTTTCTAGCGTGACCGGCCGTGGGACCAGGGTCGTATACACGACCGTACGCACGCAGCACCGGGAGGCGCGACATGAGCACCACGGAGTCACGGCCGCCGGCAGCGGCCACGGCGGAGCCGGCCACGCCGCAGGATGCCGCCGGACAGGCCGCCCAGGAGACACTGGAGGACTACACCCTCCGTTTCGCACCGCGCAGTTACCGGCGCTGGACCCCCATGGTCGTGGCGACGACCGCGCTCGGCGGCATCGCCTACATGGCCGACTTCTCCATCGGCGCCGGCATCGGCCTGGCCCACGGCACCGGCAACGCGCTCGTGGCCATCGCGGTGGCCGCCGTCGTCATCTTCGTCACCGGGCTCCCGCTCGCCTACTACGGCGCCCGCTACAACATCGACCTCGACCTGATCACCCGCGGCTCCGGCTTCGGCTACTACGGCTCGGTCCTCACCAGCGTCATCTTCGCCAGCTTCACCTTCATCTTCTTCGCCCTCGAAGGCTCGATCATGGCCCAGGGCCTGAAGCTGGGCCTCGGACTGCCGCTGTGGCTGGGCTACTTGGCCGCGACGCTGATGGTCATCCCGCTGGTGATCTACGGCATGAAGGCGCTCAGCAAGCTCCAGGTGTGGACGACCCCGATCTGGCTGCTGCTGATGGTCGGCCCGCTGGTCTACCTGATCGCCACCGACCCCGGCACGGTCGACCGCTTCCTCTCCTACGCCGGCACCGACGGCGGCGGCGGGGTCGACACCGCGTCCGTGCTGCTCGGCGCCGGTGTGTGTCTGTCCCTGATCGCGCAGATCGGCGAGCAGATCGACTACCTGCGCTTCATGCCGCCGAGGACCGAGGCGAACAAGCGCACGTGGTGGACCGCCGTCGTCATGGCGGGCCCGGGCTGGGTGGTGCTGGGTGCGCTGAAGCAGGCCATCGGCGTCTTCCTCGCCGTCTACATCCTCGCGAAGGTCGGCCCGGCCGCCGCGACCGAGCCGATCCAGCAGTTCCGCGGCGCCTTCGACGCGATGATGCCGTCCTGGATGGTCGTCCCGCTGGCCGTGGCGCTGGTGGTGATCAGCCAGATCAAGATCAACGTGACGAACGCGTACTCCGGTTCGCTGGCGTGGACGAACTCCTTCACCCGGGTCACCCGGCACTACCCCGGCCGGATGATCTTCGTACTGGTCAACCTGGGCTTCGCGCTGGCGCTGATGGAGGCGGACATGTTCAGCTTCCTCAACAGCATCCTGGGCTTCTACTCGAACTGCGCGATCGCCTGGGTGGTCACCGTCGCCACCGACATCGGCGTCAACAAGTACGTGCTGAAGCTGTCCCCGCTGACCCCCGAGTTCCGTCGCGGCATGCTGTACGCCGTCAACCCCGTGGGGGTCGTGGCCTTCGTCGCGGCCTCCGGCCTGTCGATCGCGATGTACTTCCATCTGCTGGGCGACACCCTCCAGCCGTACTCCCCGGTCGCCGCGGCCGTGCTCGCCTTCGTGCTCACCCCCGTGACGGCCGTCGTCACCAAGGGGAGGTACTACCTGCGCCGCACCGACGACGGCATCACCGAGCCGCTGCTCGACGCGGACGGCAATCCGAGTGCGGTCACCCTCGACTGCCACGTGTGCCACCAGCCGTACGAGCGCCCGGACCTGACGGCGTGCACCGCGCACGGCGCGGTCGTGTGCTCGCTGTGCCTGAGCACGGACAAGGCGGGCGACCACGTGCTGCCGGCCAGCGCGTAGGCCGATCGGGGAGCACCGCCTGAACGGGCATCAGAACCCTGGATGGTTTTGATTTGGTCTAGTCCTCTTGACGGGTGCACTCTCGGGCGGTTTGGTATGTACCAACTCCCCATCACTCGAACGCCCGAGGGTCATCCCCGAAAGGGGCAATGTCATGCACCTGGCAAGATTCGCGGCTTCCGCCTGCGCGCTCGCACTGGCGGCCACCGGCGCAGCCACGGCCCTGGCGCCCGCCGGCAGTGCCGCGTCCGCGGCGGGCAGCGTCTACTCCGTGGCTCCCTATGTCGACATGTCGAACGGTCAGGAGGGCCTGCTCGACACGGCCGTCACCGGACACGGCCTCAAGGCCTACACCGCGGCCTTCGTCCTCGGCACGGGCTGCAACCAGATCTGGGGCGACACGCTCCCCATCGGCAACGACTCCTACACCGACCCCGAGATCGCCAAGGCCAGGTCCGAGGGCGCGTCGGTCATCATCTCCTCCGGCGGGGCGAGCGGTGAGCCGCTCGCCTGGACCTGCTCCACACAGAGCAGCATCGACGCCGGATACCAGGCCATCATCGACGACTACGGCGTCACCCAGCTGGACTTCGACGTCGAGGGCGCCGCGGTCGCGGACACCGCGGCGGCGGCCCGGCAGATGCAGGCGATGAAGGACCTCAAGGCGGCCAACCCGAACCTCCGGTTCTCCATGACCCTGCCGGTGCTGACCAGCGGGCTCACGGGCGACGGCGTCAACATCCTCAAGGCCGCCAAGAACGCGGGCATCAAGATCGACGTGGTCAACATCATGGCCATGGACTACTACGCGGGCACCGGCACCGAGATGGGCCAGGGCGCCGTCGACGCCGCCAAGGCCACGCTGGCGCAGATGCAGTCCGTCGACTCCGGCTACACGTACGCCAACCTCGGCATCACCCCGATGATCGGCAAGAACGACGACGGCTCCACGTTCACCCCGGCGGACGCGCAGACGGTGGAGAACTTCGCCGCGCAGAACGGCGTCGGACGCCTCGCGTTCTGGGCGGTGACCCGCGACCAGCCGTGCGGCGGAAACGCCAACTCCCTGCCCACGTGCAGCGAGATCAGCCAGAACAGCCTCGCCTTCACGGACGCTTTCGTACCGTACGAGGGCACTTCGGGCGGTGGAGGCGGCACCACGGGCAGCGACTTCTCGCTCTCCCTGTCACCCGGCTCCGCCTCGGCCGCCCAGGGCGGTTCGGCCACCGCGACCGTGAACACGGCCGTCACCTCCGGCAGCGCCGAGTCCGTCGGCCTCTCCGCCACCGGCGCGCCCTCCGGCGTCAGCGTCTCCTTCAGCCCGGCGTCGGTCAGCTCCGGCAGCACGTCGACCCTGACGGCGGCGGTCAACTCATCGGTGGCGGCGGGCAGTTATCCCATCACCGTGACCGGTACGGCCGCCAGTGGCAGCCACAGCGCGACGTACACGCTCACCGTCACCTCCGGCGGGGGCGGTGGCGGTGGCGGCTCGCTGGCCAACGCCGGCTTCGAGTCCGGCGGTCTCGGCCCCTGGACCTGCACGGGCGGCAGTTCGGTGGTCTCGACCCCGGTCCACTCCGGCAGCCACGGGCTCCAGGTCACACCGAGCGCGAGCAGCACGGGCGAGTGCGACCAGACCGTCACCCTGTCCCCCGACCACAGCTACACGCTGAGCGGTTGGACCCAGGGCCCGTACGCCTACATCGGCGTCAGCGGCGGCGCCACCGCCAGCACGTGGTCGAACAGCTCGACGTGGAACCAGCAGTCGGTCACCTTCACCACCGGCAGCAGCGCGACCGTCACCGTCTACGTCCACGGCTGGTACGGCCAGTCCGACGTCTACGCCGACGACTTCACCCTGAGCTGACCACCACCCCTGCACGCGTGCGGCGCACCTCTCCCCCCACAAGAGATGCGCCGCACGTTTTCGTGGTCCGGGGCTGGGTCAGCCGTCGTTCTCCGCGGACGGGATGTACGCGCCCGGTACGTCGTTCGGAGCGAAGATCTTCTTCTCGCCGGGGTACGGCGTGCTCCAGTTGTGGGTCTCGTACCAGGTGAGGTGGTTCATCTGCTCGGGGTTGGCGTAGTCGGGCACGGCGTTCGGGCCGGTCAGCCGCTGCTTCGACGTCCAGGTGTTCCACTCGGACACGAGCGACTTCTTGTCAGCCGGGACCTTCGTCGCCGGGACGAGCGCCGCCTTGGTGTTCTGCTTCGCCGGGGTGTCCACGCCGCAGGACGGCGGGGTGCTCAGACCGTCGGTCAGCGAGGTCCGGTTGGGCAGCGCCGTGAACGGCGTGTCGTCCGGGTGGCTGGTGAAGGCACCGCGCATCGGGGTGGCCGCGCTGTCCTTCTGGTTCATCGGGTGGATCCCGAGGATCTGCTCGATGGTGCGGATCACGGTGATCTGCGAGTAGTAGCGGCTGTCGACCGTGTCGTGCTGGGCCCAGGGGCTGATGATCTGGATGGGCGCGCGGTGGCCGTCGACGTGGTCGAGGCCGGCCTGGGAGTCGTCCTCGACGACGAAGATCGCCGAGTCCTTCCAGTACTTGCTGTGCGAGATCTCGTCGACGATCTTGCCGGTCGCGAGGTCGTTGTCCGCGACCTGGGCCGCGGGGCTCGCCGGACCGCCGGTGTGGTCGCTGGAGAGCCAGAACATGTTCAGGTTCGCCGGACCGTTCTTCTCGAAGTCCTGCTTCCAGATCTGCTGCCGGTACACGTCCGGGACGCTGGTGTCGAACTTCGGGAAGCCGGGCACCGAGACGCTGTTGAGCGAGGGGATCGGCGAGGACGAGTTCAGCGGGTAGGCGGTGCCCTGCCCGGTCGCGGCCATGTTCTTGGCGTCGCAGTACAGGTTCTGCCAGCTCGCGCCCGACGGCTTGGTCAGGAACTGCTGGAACTCGCCGAAGTCCCGCACGGACTTGCCGGCCGCCTGCGCACCGGACCACAGGAAGCCCGACTTCTGGTGGCCGAGCGCGTCGTCCTCGGTGTCGTAGCTGCGCTGGTACTCACCGGCCGAGGACTCGGTGTACTCGGGGTTGTCGGCCTGCATCAGCCAGTTGTGGCCCTCGGCCGAGTTCGTGCCGATGTCGTACGTGTTGTCGTAGAGCCCGAACTGCTCGGCCAGCGCGTGCTGGTTGGGCGTCACGTTCTCGCCGAACTGGGTCAGCGACGGGTCGCCGTTGCCCTTCGCGATGTCGCCGTAGACCTGGTCGTAGGTCCGGTTCTCCTTGACGATGAGGAAGACGTGCTTGATCGTCGAGGGGTCGCCGAGGCGCGCCGGGACCGGCACCGCCCTGGCCTTGCTGTGCTTGTTCGCCGTCCGCACCGCGCCCGCGGTCCAGCCGTTCTGCTGGAAGACCTTGCGGGTCTCGGAGCGGATGGTCCGGTCGCTGGGCAGCGCGAACCGCGTCAGGCTGGACGTGGTGTCGTGGGTGGCGTGGCCGGCGCTGTCGGGGCGGCGGGCGTCGATGCCACGGGTGTTGGAGACGACCACCGTCTTGCCCACGGTGGTGATCTCGGAGGGGAAGTAGTCCGTCGGGAGCAGGCCGACGTAGGAAACCGGCTCCTGCGCGGAGTTGTAGCGGTAGACGGCGACCGCGTTGGCGCGGCCGAGCGTCACGAGCAGGTGCCCGTCGTCGGTGAGGGTGACCGCGTTGGGCTCGTAGCCGACCGAGGCCTCCGGCCAGGGCTGGGTGGAGATGGTCTGGACGACCTTGTCGTTCCTGGTGCTGATGACCGACACGTTGTTGTCGGCGGTGTTGGTGACGAACACCGCGCCGTTCTTGGCGTACACGGCCGTCGGGTGCAGGCCGACGTCGATGGTGCCGACGGCGGCGGAGGCGTTCTTCAGGTCGATGACGCTGACCGTGCCGGTGGTGGTGGCACCGGTCCTGGGGTTGGCGGGCACCTGGGTGCCGTAGGAGTTGATCGTGGTGTCGCCGGCCTTCGCCGGGCGGCCGCCCTCGTTGCTGACGTAGAGCTTGTCGCCGACCTGGACCATGCCGCGCGGGGCGTTGCCCACGGACCAGCTCTGCTTGACGGCGCCGGTCGCCGCGTCGATGGCGACCACCCGGTTCTGCCCGTTGACCGCGGAGTACACGGTGGAGCCGTCGGCGGAGAACACCGCCGCGCTCGCCAGGGCGTGCTTGTCGCCGTCGGCCGGGATCGAGACGGTCACCGGGTTGGCGAGGGTGCCGTCGGCGTTCACGGTGAACTTGGTGTAGCCGTCCGTCTGGCCCAGCCACAGCTGCTTGCCGTCGGGCGAGTACGCCGGGCCCTCCTGGCCGACGGCGGCGCTCTTGATGCGCAGGTCGTCGGCCGCGTTGGTGCCGACCTTCTGCTTCACCTGTCCGGTCTTGAGGTCCACGAGGACCAGTGCCGCGTCTCCGTCGGTGACCGTGGCGGCGAGGTGGCTGCCGTCCGGGCTGACCGTCGAGGACATGATCTTGCCGTCGTTGATGACGAGGCGGCTGCCGTACGGGTTGAGGTACTGGTCGCTGGAGATGACCTGGCCCTTGTCGGTGACCTGGCCGACCTGCTCCTTGCCGAACTGCTGTGTCGAGGCCACGGCGGTGCCGGTGGCCAGGGCCGCCGTGGTGATGCATGCCGTGAGCAGCGTCGCCCGGCGGCCGACTTGTCTGCCGAGCAGGACGAAGTACTCCTTCTCGGCTTGCCGGCGTCGGCGCGTTATCTGCATGACGTCATCCCTTCGGGGAGGTGGAGAGCAGGTCGACATTGCCGTCGAACTGCCAGAGCGGGTTGGGCGCGTCTCCGGTCGAGGTGCGCACCAGGAAGTAGCCGTTCACTTCCTTCGGTCCGTCGCCGTCGGCCACGAACCGCCCGTCGGCGGTGATGTCGAGCTGGTAGACGGCCTGCCCCACGGTCCGGGTGCCGGGCAGGTGCCAGGAGACGACGCAGCGCCAGTCGTTGCCGGCCCCTTGTGCGTCGTCCGCGACGTCGCCCTTGGTGCAGGCGGCCGAGGACTCCAGTTGTGCCTCGGTGACGGCGGGCCGGTTGAGCTGCGCGGTCTGCATCCGGTAGAGGTGCGCGAAGGCCGTGGCCAGTGAGCGCTGCACCTTGTCCTGCCGGATCCCGGAGCCGGTGGTCGCGCCGGTCAGCGCGGCGACGACCGCGACGGTGACGGCGATGAGCCCGGCGATCGGCAGGAGCCCGGCGGTGACCGCGCGGCGCGCCGATCGGTCGTCGGCGGAGTTGGTGAAGTCGCGCCGCAGGAACAGCAGATAGGCGATCGCCGTCGCCGTCACCGCCCACACCAGGCTGACGGCGATGCCGATGGCCAGCGGGCCGAGCTGGCCCGGGTCGGCGAACAGGCCGTTCCAGGAGATGAACGCCCAGCCGGGCAGGGCGAGCCGGACGGCGACGGGCAGCGGCAGCATCTGGGCGAGCTGCATCACGAGGGCGACGACCGCGGGCAGCAGCAGTCCCATCGGGGAGCGGCCCAGCAC
The DNA here is from genome assembly GCF_058673395.1 of Streptomyces sp. HUAS MG56. NCBI lineage: Bacteria > Bacillati > Actinomycetota > Actinomycetes > Kitasatosporales > Streptomycetaceae > Streptomyces > Streptomyces sp. HUAS MG56. Next base: position 1,643,112 of record NZ_CM178722.1, read on the forward strand.
GACCGACCCGAGCAGTCCGATGCCGGCCAGCGCCAGGGTCGGGGCCAGCACGCTCAGCCAGGCGAGCAGCACCTTGCCGGCCGCGTCCCCCGGGGCGAGCAGATGATCGTCGAGCCCGACCAGCGGATGGTTGCCGACGGCGAGAAGCCCGCCCACCGTGCTCGAAACGGCCAGCCCGGCCACGAGCAGCACGATGACGGTCAGACTCGCCAGTGCCTTGGCCACGAAGATCCGGCGGGGCGAGCGGACGGCGACCAGCAGATGCCGCCAGGTGCCGAGCCGGTCCTCGGAGGCGAACACGTCACCGGCGACCACGGAGGTCAGCAGCGGCAGCGCCCAGGTGCCCGAGAAGCCCAGGATCACCAGGGGTCCGGCCCAGCCGGTGGCGAGCATCCAGCGGCCGAAGAGGGTGTCGGCGGGCAGTGTGCTCTGCTGGCCGACTCCGGCGACGAAGAGCCCGGGCGCGATCCAGCAGGCGAGGACCAGCAGCCGGATGCGCCACTGCGAGACGAGTTTGACCAGTTCGAAGCGGTAGCCCCGGGCCACGGTGACGCGGGCGACGGCGGCAACGGGCGTACGGCCGACGGCAGTTCCGGTCATCTGTCGGCCTCCTGCCGGTCGGCGTCGGCGGTGTGCCGTGCGGTGTCGGTGTCCCGCTGCCCCGTGGCCGGTTCCTGCTGCTCGGTGAGGGCGAGGAACGCGGCCTCCAGCGGGGACATCACGGGGGCGAGTTCGCGCAGCGCGACGCCCGCCCGTACGAGCCGTGTCACGAGCTCGTCCAGGTCGGGCACGAGCGCGCGGACGACGAGTGTCTCGGTGCCCTGGCGCGCGCCGACGCCGTCGACGGTGCGGATCCCGGGCGCGTCCGCCGCGAGCCGGCGCGCGGCCTGCGGGTCGGAGGTGACGAGCCGGTAGTCGAGTGCGCGGTTCTCGGCGGCCAGCTTGCTCAGCGGGCCGGAGAAGACGACCCGTCCGGTGGCGAGGATGGTGACCTCTGAGCACAGCGCTTCCAGGTCGTCCATCCGGTGGCTGGAGAGCACGACGCTGGTCCCCTGCGCCGCAAGCCGGTCGAGGACGCCGTGCACGTGCTTCTTTCCGGCCGGGTCCAGGCCGTTGGACGGCTCGTCCAGCACGAGCAGCCGGGGCCTGGTGAGGAGGGCGGCGGCGAGTCCGAGTCGCTGGCGCATGCCCAGGGAGAAGCCACGGGCCTTGTCGTCGGCGACATCGGTGAGCCCGACCTGGGCGAGTACGTCGTCGATGCCGGCCGCCCGCGGGTCCTGGCCGCGCAGTGCGGCCAGCGCGGTGAGGTTCTGGCGTGCGGTGAGCGAGGGGTACAGGCCCGGCCCGTCCACGAAGCCGGCGACACCGTCGGGTGCCGCGAAGGTCCGTCCGACCGGTGTGCCGAGGATGTCGAGGCCGCCGCTGTCGGCGACGGCGAGGCCGAGCAGCAGCCCGAGCAACGTCGTCTTGCCGGCCCCGTTCGGCCCGACCAGACCGTGGATCTGACCTTGCGCCACGTCCAGGTCGACGCCGTCGAGTGCGACGACCTCACCGAAACACTTCGTGATGCCACGCGCCCGGATCGCGAGGAGTGTGTCCATGAGCCCCTTCCTTCACAAGCCTCAAGGAGGCTAGGGAGGGCACACAACGGTGGCAGGGGACGCCAGTTGAACGCTAGAGGAACGGAAGCCAACCGGCACGCTCGCTCCGGGTGGCGCCGCGTGGGTGGGCCTGTGTGCCAACTGTCCTACGTGTAAGGGTTGTTGTAGCGGCTCCGGGACGGGTGGTCGGTGAGCCGGATGCCGTGGTCCCGCTTGAGGCGGGCCATCTCGAACAGCGCGATGGCGGTGACCGTCACCGGGGCGCCGAGGATGAACAGGATCCCGAGCCTGAGTCCGAGCCCGTGCAGGTCGCCGGTGAACAGGTCGGGCAGGGCCATCAGCCAGGTCGTGACGATGGCGAGCAGGGGCGGCAGACAGCGGTGCACCGCGGCCGTACCGAAGAAGTTCCCCGTGATCCGCAGGGCACCGGCGCCCACGAACCAGACCAGCCACAGCGTCACGGAGCCCAGCGGGATGATCAGCAGGCCGCCGCCCAGCGCGGTGCCGTTCTGGAGCAGCAGGGCGGTCACGACGACGGACGCGACGAAGGTGAGCAGCAGGCCCAGCGCCCTCAGCAGCGCGGGACGCAGGGGGCGCAGGCTGCCGTCACGCCGCCATCTCCAGAGCATGACCCCGACCGTGAGCGGGGTGATGAACAGCAGGACACCCGAGGCGATCAGCAGGTTCTGCGCCATCTCCTCGAAGGCGAAGCCGCCCTCGACGAAGGTGTAGACACCGGCGGCGGCAACGGTTCCGGCGGCGACCCGGACCCGCTTGAGCCACTCGACGGACGGGTCGAGCGGTTCGGGTATCCAGTCGGGATGGAACACCGCCCAGGCGGCGTGATGGGCCTTCAGATAGTTTCGCCGCCTCGGCCCGTCTCCCGTGCGGTTCCGCCACGCACCCGCCATCACGCACTCCCCCGAGTCGCCGCCCGCATGATCATCGGGGAGTCTACGGGAGGCCGGTGACAGCCCATCCGGGTGTTCACACACATGAACTGAACACACATGGGTGTACGTCGACGAGGCCGCCGTGCCAGACTCGCCCAACGTCCCCGCCAGTCGGCCGAGTTGGAGGACAGTCATGAGCGTTTCCCGGCGTACCGTGCTCGCCGTGGCCGCCGTCGCTCCGGCGGCGCAGGCCACGCCCGCCTCCACATCCGCGTCCGCTGCCGCGGCCAGGTCCGCCGAACCGGCCCCGGCCTCCGTCGCCCGCACGCTCGCCGAGGCCGCCGACTACGCGGTGCACAAGCTGCGGGCCGTCGCGCCGGGGGTGAGCGGCTTCCCGGTCGGCACGAAGTTCGAGAAGTGGGTCTTCTCGCAGAACGGCGACTGGGTCGGCGGTTTCTGGCCGGGGACGCTGTGGATGGCGTACCTGCGCACCCAGGACGACATGTTCCGCACGCTGGCGCTCGACTGGGCCCGCAGACTCGCTCCCCGCCGGTACGACACCACGACCCACGATCTCGGCTTCCTCTTCTACCCGTCCTGGGTCACCGCGTGGCGGCTGACGGGCGACGAGAGCTGGAGCGCGGGCGCCGTACAGGCGGCCGACTCGCTGATCCGGCGCTACAACCCGCGCGGCCGCTTCATCCGGGCCTGGGGAGCGCTCGACACCCCGCAGAACGCGGGCCGGGTGATCATGGACACCCTGATGAACCTCGACCTGCTGGCCTTCGCCAGCCGGCGGACGGGGGACGAGAAGTACCTGAACGTCGCCGTGGAGCACGCCGGAACGACGCAGCGGCACTTCCCCCGGCCGGACGGCTCGACGCCCCACGTCTTCGACTTCGACCCCGACACGGGCACGCCGATCGGACCGGACACGGTCCAGGGCTACAGCCCTTCGTCCTGCTGGTCGCGCGGGCAGGCCTGGGGGATCTACGGCTTCACCACGATGTACCGCCGCACCGGCCACCGGCCGTTCCTGTCGACGGCGCGCAGCCTGGCCGACTTCGCGACACGAGCGCTGACGCCCGACCACGTGCCGGTGTGGGACTACCGCGCGCCGCAGCAGCCCCATGACGTCAAGGACGCGTCGGCCGGAGCCGTCATGGCCTGCGGTCTGCTCGACCTGTCCACGGCGACCGGCAGGCCGGAGTACCGCGACGTCGCGCTGCGGATCCTCACCGCCCTCTGCGAGACCTGCCTGACGACGAGGTCCACGCGCGCCCAGGCCGTGGTCGCCCGCTGCACCCGCAACCGCCCGGCCGAGGACGGGATCGAGATCTCGCTGCCCTACGCCGACTACTACCTGCTGGAGGGCATCCTGCGCGTGCTCCAGCCGAAGGACGTCGACCGGGCCGTCGACCTGTCGACGACGGCGGCCGGCGTCAGTGGCTGAACGGGTCGTCGGCGGGGTGTTCCGTCGCGCCGGCCTGGCGCAGCAGCAGCCGGGCCAGACCGCGTGCCTCGTCCGGAGTGAGCGACGCCCACACTCCGGGCACTCCGCCGCGGTCCTCCCCCACGTCCAGGGCGATCCGGCTGACGGGCCGGTCCGCGAGGCCGAGCCTGAGGCGCCGTACCTCGATCCGGCGGCCGCACATGGTCACGAGACGGGACTCGGCCACGGGGCTCCGCTCGATGCCCTCGTGCCGTTCGTCCGCTGCCGTCGTCATCGGTCCCACACTCCCTCCGCCGGTCGGTTCCGGCCCCGGCCATCGTCACCAGGTGCAGCACGCGACACAGCGGGATTGTTCCCGGACGCGCCGCGTCCGCTCCCGGGACCGCGCCGACGGGGGCGGCGGCCGTGACGGAACGGCGCCGGAACAGGGGGCGTTGGAAACGGACGCCTACGAGGTCTCCAGGGCCTCACCGGGCCCGGCGAGGCCCAGCTCGCGCGGGCCGAGCGGGGCGAAGAAGCGGTCCACGTCGGCGTCGGTGACCTCCGCGAGGGTCGCCGGGGACCAGCGGGGGTCGCGGTCCTTGTCGATCACCTGGGCGCGCACGCCCTCCACCAGATCGTGGGTGCTCAGGCAGGCGCAGGAGACGCGGTACTCCTGGTCGAGCACCCGCTCCAGCGGGCCGAGCCGCCGGGCGCGGCGCACCGCGGCCAGGGTGACCTTCAGGGCGGTGGGCGACTTGGCGAGCAGGGTTCCGGCCGCCTCCTTGGCCGCCGGGTCGCCGTGGGCGAGCAGCCGGTCCACGATCTCCTCGACCGTGCCGGCGCGGTAGCAGGCGTCGATCCACTCCCGCCGCTCGGCCAACTCCCCCTGGGGCGCGGGCCGTGCGTGACGGGCGAGGGCATCGTGCACGGACACGGTGGCGAGGTCGGCCACGAGCTCCCCGAGTGCCGCGGAGGGTACGTAGTGGTCGGCGAGTCCGCACAGCAGGGCGTCACCGGCGCCGATCCGGTCCCCGGTCAGGGCGAGGTGGGTGCCGAGCTCGCCGGGGGCCAGGCCGAGCAGGTAGGTGCCGCCGACGTCGGGGACGAAGCCGATGCCGGTCTCCGGCATGGCGACCTGCGACCGCTCGGTGACGACCCGGACGCCGCCGTGTGCGGAGAGGCCGACCCCGCCGCCCATCACGATGCCGTCCATGAGGGCGACGTACGGCTTGGGGTAGTGGGCGATGCGGGCGTTGAGCCGGTACTCGTCGCGCCAGAACGCGGCCGAGGCGGTGCCGTCGCCGTCCCGGGCGTCGTCGTGGATGGCCCGGATGTCGCCGCCCGCGCACAGACCGCGCTCCCCCGCGCCGGTGAGGACCACGGTCCGCACCGCCGGGTCGCGCTCCCAGGCGGTCAGCGCGGCGTCGATACGGCGAACCATCTCGTGGTCGAGGGCGTTCAGGGCCTTCGGCCGGTTCAGGGTGATGTGGGCGGCCCGGCCGGCGGTGTGGAACAGGACGGGTTCGCCGCCGTGCGGCACGGCTGCTCCCGCGGCGCCGGTCATCCGGACACCTCCGTCAGGTCATGGGCCACGGTGACGCGCATGATCTCGTTGGTTCCTTCCCGAATCCGGTGCACCCGCTGGTCTCGGACGATCTTCTCAAGGCCGTGCGCGCCGGGGTTCCCGCACCCCCCGTGCAGCGGGCGACGGCACGAGCGGCGCCGGGCCGGTCACACCGCGCGGCGCCCCGGGGGCGTGAAGGCGTACAGGTCGAGGATGTCCGGCGGGGCGGCCACGCCCGGGCCGCCCGCGCGGACCCAGTCGATGATGTCCTCGGTCGCGTCCGGATCGTTGACCAGCCCCAGCCAGACCGGCCGCGCGCCGCCGGCCCGGGCGGCGGCGGAGGGCTGTACGACGATGACGTTGGCCTGGTCGCACGCGTCGAGGCAGTCGGAGACACGCACGGGCACCGCGGCGCGCAGCCTCGCGGTCTGGGCGGCATGGTCGACGCCGGGCACCTTGCGGGTGCCGCAGCAGCAGTCCCGGCACACGACGACCCGGCACGGTGCCGTCGCCCGCCCGCTCCCGGGTCCTTCTTCCGTCCGCCGCTCCGGCATGCCGTCCGCTCCCCTCCCGGGGAGATCCGCCCCGGTGTACCTGAGCGGCCATCTTTTCATCTCTCCCGCCGGCGCCCCAGCGAGCCGCTGCCGCTGACCTGCCGGTGAGCGCCGTAGGCTCATCAACAGGCCGACACGGAGCGGGTGTTGGAGCGAGGGAGAAGCCAGGTGGATACGGCGGAGGCGTTCGAGGTGCGGCCCGTCCCCGAGTTGCTCGCGCAGAACGCGCGGCGCCATGGCGGCAGGCTGGCGTTCGCCGACGACCGGCGCCGGGTGGGCTGGGCCGAACTGGAGTGCAGGACCGCCGGGTTGGCGGCCCGGCTTGGGGTGGACCGCGGTGCGAGGGTGGCGTTCTGCCTCGACAACAGCGTGGAGCTGGTCGAGGGGCTGCTCGCGACGGTGCGTGCCGCCGCGGTGGGGGTGCCGCTGGGTCCGCGCGGCACCGATGCCGAACTCGCCGAGCTGCTGGCCGACTGCGATCCGGCCGTGCTGGTCACCGACCGGCGGAACCTGCCCCGGCTGGCCCCGCTGACGGCCGGGCGCCCCATCCGGCTGGTGGTGACCGGCGAGGGCCCGCTGCCGGAAGGGGCCGTGGGCTTCGAGGACCTGGCCGCCGGCGTACCGGCCACGGCACCCGGCGCGGATCCGGCCGCCGTTGGGTCGCACGCGCCGCGCGACGACCTCGGCCTCGACGAGCCGGCCTGGCTGCTCTACACGTCCGGCACCTCCGGCTCCGCCAGGGCCGCGGTGTCCAGCCAGCGGTCCGCGCTGTGGTCGTCGGTCGCCTGCTATCTGCCGCGGCTCGGCCTGTCCGCGACGGACCGGGTGCTGTGGCCGCTGCCGCTCGCGCACACCTACGCGCACTCGTTCTGTGTCCTCGGCACCATCGCTGCCGGGGCGAGCGCGCGGATCACCTCGGTGTCCGAACCGGCCGCGCTGGTCGGGCTGGTGGGTGAGTTCGCGCCCACCGTCCTCGGCGGTGTGCCCCTCACGTACCGGCAGTTGCTGGACGCGGGCCTGGGCACGGTGCCCTCGCTGCGGTGGTGCGTCACCGCCGGTGCGCCGAGCGATCCGGAGCTGCGCGAGCAGGTCGCGGCGGGCCTCGGTGCGCCGCTCCTGGACGGCTACGGCAGCACCGAGACCTGCGGCAAGATCGCGATGGAGGCGCCGGACGGGCCGAGGGTGCCCGGCGGCAGCGGGGCGCCGCTGCCCGGGACGGACGTCCGCATCGTCGATCCGCGGACCGGGCGGGACACCGGCGAGGGGGAGATCTGGGTGCGCGGGCCCGGCGTCATGCTCGGCTATCACCGCCGGCCCGAGGAGAGCGCCCGTGCGCTGCGCGACGGCTGGTACCGCACCGGCGATCTGGGCCGGTTCGGCGAGCACGGCGCGCTGACCGTCACCGGCCGGGTGAACGACCGTATCGTGCGCGGCGGTGAGAACGTGGACCCGGCCGAGGTCGAGCAGGTGCTGCGCGCTCTGCCCGGGGTGCGGGACGCGGCCGTGGTGGCGCGGGCCCATACGCTGCTCGGCGAGGTGCCGGTGGCGTTCGTGGTGCCCGCGCGGCCCGACCTCGACACGGCGGCGCTCCTGCGGGCCTGCGCCGCGGTGCTGTCGGCGCACAAGGTGCCCGAGGAGGTCCTGTTCACACCGGCCGTGCCGCGCACCGCCGCGGGCAAGCCGCGCCGGGCCCTGCTGCGTGAGGCGCTGGCCGGGCGGCCGGCCGAGCCGACGCTCGCGCGGCTGGCCGGGCGCACGCCCGGCGAACGGCGGGCCGTCCTGACCGACCTGGTGTGCGCGGAGATCGCGGCGATGCGGGGGGCGGCCGCCGCGCCCGGCACCGCGTTCGCCGACCTGGGCCTGACCTCGATGGACGCGATGACCCTGTGGCACCGCCTCAGCGTGCGCACCGGCCTGCGGCTGGCGGCGACGCTGGTCTGGGACCATCCGAACCCGGCCGCCGTGGCGGACCACCTGGACGCCCGGCTGCACAGCGCGCCGGAGCCCGAGTCCGCCGGCCCGGTCGCGCGGCGCGGTCCGCAGGCCGAGCCGGTCGCGATCGTGGCCGTCGGCTGCCGCTTCCCGGGCGGGGTGTCCTCCCCCGAGGACCTGTGGCGTCTGGCGGCCGAAGGCGTCGACGCCACCGGCGACTTCCCCGCCGACCGGGGCTGGGACCTCGCCTCGCTGTACCATCCCGACCCCGACCGGCTGGGGACGACGTACGTCCGCCGGGGCGGGTTCCTCGACGACGTGGCGGACTTCGACCCGCTCTTCTTCGGCATGTCGCCCCGCGAGGCCCTGGCCACCGATCCCCAGCAGCGCCTGCTGCTGGAGGTCGCCTGGGAGACGCTGGAGCGGGCAGGCATTCCGGCGCCGGCGCTGCGCGGGAGCAGCACCGGGGTCTTCGTCGGACTGATGCACGTCGGCTACGGCACCGGCGTCTCGCCGCACGAGCTGGAGTCGCACATCGGCATCGGTTCGTCGGGCAGTGTGGCCTCCGGCCGGATCGCGTACGCCCTCGGGCTGCACGGGCCGGTGCTCACCCTGGACACCGCCTGTTCGTCCTCGCTGGTCGCGCTGGACCTGGCCGCCGCGTCGCTGCGGGCCGGGGAGTGCACGCTCGCGCTGGCGGGCGGGGTGACAGTGCTGTCGAGCCCGCAGCCGTTCATCGCGTTCAGCCGTCAGCGCGGGCTGTCGCCGGACGGGCGGTGCCGGTCGTTCGCCGCGGGCGCCGACGGTACGGCGTGGGGCGAGGGCGTCGGCCTGGTGCTGCTGGAGAAGCTGTCGGACGCCCGGCGCAACGGTCATCCGGTGCTGGCGGTGCTGCGCGGATCGGCCGTGAACTCGGACGGCGCGTCCAACGGCCTGACCGCCCCGAGCGGTGCGGCACAGCGGGAGCTGATCCGGCTGGCCCTGGCCGACGCGGGACTGCGGGCCGCCGACGTCGACGCCGTCGAGGGGCACGGCACGGGGACCGCCCTCGGCGACCCGATCGAGGCCGGCGCGCTCCTGGCCACCTACGGCCAAGGCCGTGATCCGGCCGACCCGCTGTGGCTGGGCTCGGTCAAGTCGAACCTCGGACACACCCAGGCCGCGGCGGGCATCGCGGGCCTGATCAAGATGATCGAGGCGATGCGCCACGGTGTGCTGCCCGCCTCGCTGTACGCGGAGCGGCCGTCCCCGCACGTCGACTGGTCGGCCGGGGCGGTGCGGCTGCTCGACCGGGCGCGCCCCTGGCCGCGCCGTGAGCGGCCGCGCCGGGCGGCCGTGTCGTCGTTCGGCATCGGCGGGACCAACGCCCACGTCATCATCGAGGAGGCGGCGGAGGGGAGTTCGCAGACCTCCGCGCCGGCGCCCGGGGGGCGGCTGCCGGTGACGCCCTGGCTGGTCGGCGGCGGTGACGAGGCCGGGCTGCGGGCCCATGCCGCCCGGCTGGCGGCCGCGTCGGCCGACGTGACGAGCGAGTCCGCCGCGCTGGACGTGGCGTACTCGCTCGCGACCACCAGGGCCCCGCTCTCCCACCGCGCGGCCGTCCTCGCCGACAGCCCCGAGGGCCTGCTCGCCGGGCTGCGGGATCTCGCGGACGGCGCCGACGGTCCCGCGCTGCTGCGGGGCACCGCGCGGACCCGGCCGAAAGTGGCGCTGCTCTGCGCGGGCCAGGGCGCTCAACGCCCGGGAATGGGCCGTGCGTTGTGTGCCGCGTTCCCCGTCTTCGACGCGGCGTTCGGCGAACTCTGCGACGCCTTCGCGCCGTTGCTCGACCGGCCGCTGCCGGCGGTGATCGACGCCCCCGACGACGGCCTGCTGCACCGCACCGACTACGCGCAACCCGCCCTGTTCGCCTTCGAGGTCGCCCTGCACACGCTGCTGGCCGACTTCGGCGTACGACCGGACCGGTTGGCCGGCCACTCCGTCGGCGAGCTGGCCGCCGCGCACCTCGCCGGTGTGTTCTCGCGGGCCGACGCGGTACGCCTCGTCGCCGCCCGCGGCCGGCTGATGGCCGCCCTGCCGCCCGGCGGCGCGATGGTCGCGGTGCGAGCGCCGCTCGCCGAGGTGACGCACCTCCTCGGCCGGACAGGCGGCCGGGTCGCGGTCTCGGCGGTCAACGGACCGACGTCGGTCGTGCTCTCCGGCGACGAGGACGCGGTGACGGAGCTCGCCGCCGCCCTCGGCCGGCCGGCGCGACGGCTGCCGGTGAGCCACGCCTTCCACTCGCCACTGCTGGACCCGATGCTGGCCGCGTTCCGCGCGGTCGCCGAGTCCGTGACGTACCACCGCCCGTCCGTCCCGGTGGTGTCCACGCTCACCGGCCGTCCCGAGCCGGACGCGCTCACCACCCCCGAGTACTGGGTACGGCAGGCGCGTGAGACGGTCCGGTTCGCCGACGCGGTCGGCCGGCTGGCGGACGACGGCGTCACCGCGTTCGTCGAGGCCGGGCCCTCCCCGGCGCTCAGCGCGGCGGCCGAGGAGTGCGTGGAACCGGGCACGGGTGCGGTGTTCGCGTCATGTGCCGATCCGCGCACGGTACTTGAGGCGCTGGCCGCCCTGCATGTGCACGGGGTCGCGGTCGACTGGCCGTCGGTGTACGCGGACAGCGGTGCCCGGCGCCGTCCGCTGCCCACCTATCCCTTCCAGCGGCAGCGTTACTGGCTGAACGCCGTCCGGCAGCCGGCCCCGGCCGGGCATCCGCTGCTCGGGCGGCCGCAGCCCGACGCCGACGGACCCGGCGTCCGGCACACCGCCGCGCTGTCCACCAGCCGCCACCCCTGGCTCGCCGACCACGTGATCGGCGGCCGGGTGCTGGCGCCTGCGACGCTCTTCGCCGAGCTGGCCGCGCGGGCGGCCGGTGCGTCCGGCGCCGTCCGGCTCGCCGAACTGGCCCTCCACGAGCCGCTCGTGCTGTCCCCGGCGGAGCCGACGCAGGTGCAGGTGGTGGCCGGGGCGGCGGACGGGACGGGCGGGCGCCCGGTCACCGTCTGGGCCCGTACGGCCGAGACGCCCGGGCCGTGGACCCGGCACGCGACCGCGACGCTCACCACCGCGGATCCGACGCCCACGGGTACGGCGCCCATCGGTGCGGCGCCGGAGGCCTGGCCGCCCCCGGGCGCCGTGCCGGTCCCGGTCGGCTACTCGCGGCTCGCCTCGCACGGCCTGCGCTACGGACCCGCGTTCCGCGCGGTGACCGCGCTGTGGCGCCGGGACGAGGAGGTCTTCGCCGAACTGTCCCTGTCGCCCGGGGAAGCGGCGACCGCCGGCGCGTACACGCTGCACCCCGCCCTCCTCGACGCGGCGCTGCACTCCGCGCTGCTGGCCGCGGAGCCGGGCGGGCGGCCGAGCGCGCCGCGGGTGCCGATGGCCTGCACCGGCCTGACGGTGTACGTGCCCGGCGCCCACGCCGCTCGTGCCGCGGTACGGAGGCTGGGCCCGGACGAGTTCCGGCTCACCCTGACCGACCCGGCCGGCCGCCCCGTCGCCGCCGTGGAGTCCGTGGTCACCCGCTCGCTCCCGGCGCCGCCCCGGGCCGCCGCCGGGACCTACCGACTCGCCTGGCGGCCCACGACCCCGGTCCACGACGCCGTTCCCGGGCACGAGGTGCTGGACGTGCCGGCTCTGGCCGCGACGCTGCCGGCCGACCTGCCGGTCCCGGACCGGGTGCGTGGCCTGCTCACCGCCGTACTGGAACGGCTGCGCGGCTGGGCCTGCGATGTCCGGCCGGGCTGTCTGCTGGTCCTCACGCGCAACGCGACCGGTGACGATCCCGACCTCGCCGAGGCCGCCGTCGCCGGGCTCGTGCGCAGCACCCAGTCCGAGCACCCGGGCCGGATCGTGCTGGCCGACGGACTGGGAACTGCGCCCGCCCCGGCGACGGTCGAGGCGGTGCTGCGGTGCGGTGAACCCCAGGTGGCCCTGCGCGACGGTGTCCTGCGCGCGCCCCGGCTCGCCCTCGCGGACCCTCCCGCCGCCGAGCCACCCGCGCTGGATCCCGCGGGCACCGTGCTCGTCACCGGCGGCACCGGTGCGCTCGGTGCGAGCCTGGCCCGGTATCTGGTCGCCGAACGTGGTGTCCGTCAGTTGCTGCTGGTCAGCCGCGGCGGCCGGGTCCCGGACTGGGCGGACGGCCTGGCGGCCACGGTGCGCGGGGCGGCCTGCGACGTGAGCGACCGTGCCGCCGTCGCCGCACTGGTCGCCTCCTGCCGCCCGGCGCCGACCGCGGTCTTCCATCTGGCCGGGGTGGTGGACGACGGCGTGCTCGACGCCATGACCGGTGAGCGGCTCGCGGCCGTGCTCGGGCCGAAGGCGGACGGTGCCTGGCACCTGCACGAGGCGACGCGGGACCTCGCCCTGTCCGCGTTCGTGCTGTACTCGTCGGCCGCCGGTGTGCTCGGCCGGCCGGGCCAGTCCAACTACGCGGCGGCGAACGGGTTCCTCGACGCCCTCGCCCGGCACCGGGTGGCCCGGGGACTGCCCGCACAGGCGCTCGCCTGGGGCCCCTGGTCCGTCGCGGGCGGCGCGGGCATGGCGGGCCGTGTCGCGCCCGAACGCCTCGACGACGGCGTCGTCCTGCCCGTCACCGAGCAGGAGGGCACCGCTCTTCTCGACAGTGCGCTGCGCCGTGCGGAACCGGTGCTGGTGCCGGTCCCGCTGGACCTCACGGCGGCGGGCGGCGCCCCGGGCACACCGGCCGTCCTCGCGGACCTGCTGCCGCATCCGGCGAGCCGCAGTGGGGAGGCGGCCACCGGCGTACCGGCCGCCGTCGGAGCCGTGACGCAGGCGCCGGGCGCGTGGCGCGAGCGGCTCGCGGCCGTCGCCGCGGGCGAACGGGAGGCGGCGTTGGCCCAGTTGATCCGGGTCGAGGTCGCCGCGGTCCTGGGCTTCCCGGACCCGGCCGCGCTCCCCTCCGACCGGGCCTTCACCGAGCTGGGCTTCGACTCCCTCACCGCCGTCCAACTACGCAACCGGATCAGTGCGTTCACCCGCGTACGGCTGTCCCCGACCGCCGTGCTGGAGCATCCCACCCCGGCCGAGCTGGCGGCGCACGTCCATGCCGCGCTGGTCGAGGCGGGCGGGCTGCCGCGGGCGGACACCGGATCCCCCGCGACTGGTGTCGGCCCCTCCGCCGGTGCCGGGACGTCGTACCGCTTCAGCCGTCTGTATCACCAAGTGCTGTGCGAGAAAGGACCGTTGGAGGCGATGGGGCTGCGCTACCTCGCGTCGTACGCCCTGCCCGCGTTCGCCGAGGCCGAACGGGCCCGGCACACGGTCCCGCCGGTCCGGCTCGCGCGGGGCAGCGGCACCCCGCTGGTGTACATCCCCGACTACCTCACCCCGTCGCACCGGGTGCCCACCGCGCTGGCCGACCGGTTCGACGGCGAACGCGACCTGTTCCTGCTGGAGCATCCCGGCTTCGGCGCGCCCCACCGGGCCGTCCCGGACGGCATGGCCACGCTGGCGCGCACGCACGCCGACACCGTACGGTCCCTGCCCCTCGGCACGGCCCCCGTCCTCGTCGGCTACTGCGCGGGCGGCGCCGTCGCCCATGCCGTGGCCAGGGAGCTCGCGCGGGCGGGACATCCGCCGGCCGGTGTGATCCTGATCGACTCCCACGCGGGACTGCTGCGCCGCGACGACCCGCGCGGGCTGGCGCTGGTGTCGGCCGGTGCCGATCTGCCGGACGAACTGGTGGACCTGCTGGACGACTCGGTGCTGATCACCGGGGGCGCCTACGCCCGCGTCCTGGAGAACTGGCGGCCCGAGCCGTCACCGGTCCCGGCCCTGCTGCTCCGCGGCCGCCCCACCGCGCAGATGCGGCGGATCGATCCCGACGCGGACTGGCGGCCGCACTGGCCGCTCCCCCACGACAGCGCGGACCTCCCCGGCGACCACTACTCCGCGCTGCACCGCGACGCCGACGGCACGGCCGCGGCGATCCGCGCCTGGCTGACCGGCCGGCCGGCCGAGTGACCGGCCGGGTGACCGCGGACAGGCAACCGGACATGGAAACCGGACACGAGAACAGGAGCCTCCGGATGACCTCCGAGTACGACCTCGTCGTGGTGGGCGGCGGGCCGGCCGGCGCGACCGCCGCGACGGCCGTGGCCCTGCGGGGGCACCGCGTGCTCCTGCTGGAGCGGGACACCTTCCCCAGGTACCAGATCGGCGAGTCGCTGCTGCCCGCCACCGTGCACGGCCTGTGCCGCCTCCTCGGCGTCGCCGACGAGGTCGCCCGGGCGGGCTTCACCCCGAAGCGCGGCGGGACGATGCGCTGGGGCCGCGATCCGTTGCCCTGGCAGTTCTCCTTCTCCATGACGCCGCGCCTGCCCGAGCCCACGGCGACCGCCTTCCAGGTGGAGCGCTCCCGGTTCGACGAGATACTCCTGCGCAACGCCGAGCGGGTCGGCGTCCAGGTCCGTGAGGGCAGCCCCGTGCGCCGCGTGCTCAGCGTGGGCGGGCGGGTGCGCGGCGTCGAGTACACCGACCGGGACGGAACCGCACGCACGGCCCAGGCCCGGTACGTCATCGACGCGTCCGGCAACACCAGCCGGATCCACAGCCAGGTCGGCGGGGCCCGGGTGTACTCCGACTTCTTCCGCAACCTCGCCGTGTTCGGCTACTACGCGGGCGGCCGCCGGCTCCCCGAACCGGACAGCGGGAACATCTTCTGCGCCGCCTTCGACGCCGGCTGGCTCTGGTACATCCCGCTGCGCGACGATCTGACCAGTGTGGGCGCCGTGATCGCGCCCGAGCACCTCGCGGCCGTCCAGCGCGATCCGCGTGGCGCCTGGCAGGACATGATCAAGGCCTGCCCGGAGGTCGACCGGCTGCTGACGGACGTACCGCTCGCGACCGAGCCGCCGTACGACCGGATCCGGGTCCGCAAGGACTACTCCTACTGGAAGACGTCGCTGTGGGTTCCGGGCATGGCGCTGGCCGGGGACTCCGCCTGCTTCGTGGACCCGGTGCTCTCGTCGGGCGTCCATCTGGCGACGTACGGTGCCCTGTTGGCCGCCCGCGCGGTGAACTCCGCGCTGGACGGCAGTGTCCCCGAGGAGCGCGGTTTCGCCGAGTTCGAGGCGCGGTACCGCCGCGAGTACGGCGTGTTCTACGAATTCCTCATCGCCTTCTACGACATGGAACGGGGCGAGGACTCGTACTTCTGGTCGGCGAAGAAGATCACCCGGGTCGGCCTCGGCGAAGCCGCCGCCTTCGCCGAACTCGCCGGCGGACTGGTCTCCGGCGACGCGTCGGTGCTCGCGGCGGAGCGCAGTGCCGGTGCGGCCGAACTGGACGACGCGGTGCGCCGGTTGGCGGACGGCGCGGAGCGCGTGAACCCACTGCTGTCCACCCGGATCGTCGCGGACACCTTCCGCACCGGCAACGACCTCCAGGAACAGGCTCTGTACGGCGGCTCCCCCGACGCCCCGGCCGCAGCGGATTCCCTGACGGTGGCGGCGGACGGACTGTCCTGGCTCCGGCCCTGAAAGCCGGTGAGGAGCCGGCGGTCGCGGGCGGTAGGTTGAGGCCATGGCGGACGACTGGCGGACGGATCGGATCGGGGCGGCGCTGCGGGGCGGGAATCCCACGGTGCTGCGCAGGCTCGCGGCGGGCTTCGCGGTGATCGGCGATGTGCAGTTCCTGCCCGGCTACTCGGTTCTCCTCTCGGACGACCCCGCTGTTCGGCGGCTGTCCGACCTGCCGAAGGGGAAGCGGCTGGCGTTCCTGTCCGACATGGACCTGCTCGGCGAGGCGGTCGAGCGGGCCTGCCGCGGCCTCGACCCCGGCTTCCGCCGGGTCAATCTGGAGATCCTCGGCAACACGGATCCGTTCCTGCACGCCCACGTCTGGCCCCGGTTCGAGTGGGAGCCGGCCGAGCTGGTGGGCAAGCCCGTATGGCTCTACCCGCCCGACCGGTGGCGGGACGAACGGTTCCGGCTCGGCCCGCGCCACGACGCGCTGCGGGCCGCGATCGGTGCCGAACTGGACGGGCTGCGGTCGACGGACTGACGGCCGTCCGGCACCGGGCGAGCGGCTCACTCCGGACGAGCTCCCCCCTCCGCCCGGCCTGCCGTCCCTCACAGCGACGCGAGCGTCTCGGAGAGGTCGGCGAGACCGAGTGACCCCAGCGTGAGTGCCTTCGTGTGCCAGGCCCGCAGGTCGAAGGCGGTGCCGAGGCGGCGCCGGGAGGCTTCGCGGCCCTGGAGCCAGGCGCGTTCGCCGAGCTTGTACCCGATGGCCTGGCCGGGCCAGCCGAGGTAGCGGTCGATCTCGCTGGTGCGGCGGGCGGCGCCGCTGCCGTGGTGTGCGGCCATGAACGCGGTGGCGAGGTCGGGGGTCCAGCGTTCGCCCGGATGGAAGCCGGAGCCGGCCGGGACGGTCAGTTCCAGGTGCATGCCGATGTCGATGATCACGCGGATGATCCGGAGCATCTGCTTGTCCAGGTAACCGAGTCGGCGGGCGGGATCGGTGAGGAAGCCCAGTTCGTCCATCAGGCGCTCGGCGTACAGCGCCCAGCCCTCCTTGTCCGCGCTGACCGCGCCGAGGGTGATCTGGTAGGTGCTGAGCCGGCCGGCCTCGGCGGTCCAGCGGGCGGTCTGCAAGTGATGCCCCGGCACGGCCTCGTGGTACCAGGTGCTCACCATCTCCCAGGTGGGGAAGGTCTGTTGGCCGAGGGTGGGGAGGTAGGTGTATCCCGGGCGGCTGAAGTCCAGGCTGGGGCCGGTGTAGTAGGGGGCGCCCGAGCTGCCCGCGGGCGCGATGCGCGTCTCGACCCTGCGGATCGGGCCGGAGAGGTCGAAGTGGGTGCCGTCGAGGGCGTCGATCGCCTCGTCCGTGATCTGCTGGAGCCAGGCGCGGATGTTCTCCTCGCCCGTGATGCTGTGGCCGTGCCGGTTCAGGTGGTCCATGGTCGCGCGGACGTCGGCGCCCGGGAGGATGCGTGCGGCCTCGGTCCGCATCTCGGCGCGCGTGCGGTGGAACTCCTCCCAGGCCCAGGCGTAGGCCTCGGCCGGGTCCGGGGCGGCGCCGACGGCCCAGCGCGCCGCGCGCAGGTAGCGCTCGCGGCCGACGGGGTCCGGGGTGCCCTCGGCGGCGGGCAGGTAGGCGCTGCGCAGCCAGTCGCGGAAGTCGGCGACCGCGCCGGTCGCCCGCTCGGCGGCGGCGTCGAGTCCGGGCCTGAGCCGGTCGGGCGCGGCGGCCACGAACGCGGCGAACCAGCCGGTGCCGCCGGCGTCCTGGCCGGTCCAGGCGGCGAGTTGGCCGAGCACGGCCCGCACCTGGCGGGGCGCGCACAGCAGCCCGCGGGCGATGCCCTCGGACAGGGTGGCCCGGTACCCGTCCAGGGCCCCGGGCACGTGCCGCAACCGGCCCGCGACGGCTGCCCAGTTCTCGTCGGTCCCGGTGGGCATCAGGGTGAAGATGCCGCGCACCTGGTGCAGGGGGGAGTTGACGTTGCGCAGTTGGCGGAACTGGTCGCCCGCCTCGTGCAGGGCGAGTTCGGCGGTCAGCCGTTCCCGCAGGAGGCGGGCGCAGTTCCGCTCGGCGTCCGCCCACACCGTGCCGTGCTTCTCGCCGTACCGCTCGGCCGTGTCGAGCGCGGGGAGCGTGCGCCGGGCCACGTCGGCCAGTGCCTCGAAGCCCTCCGGCGACAGATCCGGCTGCCGGTCGTCCTCCGGGTCGAGGCCGAGCCGGGTCGAGGTCACGGGGTCGAGGGCGGCGACCTGCGCGACGTGGTCGTCGGCGATACGGCGCGGTGTGCTCGAAGTGCTCGGCGTGCTCGGTTCGTCGGCCATGCGGGCCATGCTGACGCCCCGCCACGGGGACTGTCAGCAGGGCGTGTTGTCTTTCGGCCGCGGTGGCTCAGCAGTACGGCGGCTGGTTGGTCAGGGATGCCGCCACCCGCATCCACACGACGAACTGCCGGTAGAGGCCGGGCAGCGGGCCGCGCGCCTCGACGGTACGGTCGTCCGTCGAGACGACTCCCGGAATTCCCGGCAGGGTGGCGGCCACGGAGGCCGACTGCCAACGGACCCTGAGCGTCGCCGGGCCGGCCGGCACCGCCGGCGTGGGCAGCGGCGCGGAGAGTCTCGCGGTGACCGCCTCCTGGATGGCCGCGCGTGCCTCCTCGGCGGGGCGCAGCTCGGCGGCGAAGCGGTCCCGGGCGTACTTCACCGGCACGGTGGTGACCTCGGGGTCCCACTCGGCCGTCTCCGCGCAGGCGCGGTCGTCGCCGGTGAGGACCACCGTCGGCACACCGAGGGCCGCCGCGGTGGCATGGGCGAGTCCGATCTCGCCCACCGGCCTGCCGTCCAGCCAGATGTCCTCGATCTCATGGCCCATGAAGCTGTGGCTCAGCACGCCGAGCGCGCCGGCCCGGGCGTGGTAGCCGACGCAGACCATGGCGTCGTGCTCGGGCGTGAGGCCTTCGAGCATGCTCATCTGCTTGGGCTTTCCTCGGATCAGGCGGGCCGCCGGGTCCAGGTCCTCGGGGAGGATGTTGCGCATGGGGCCGTGGGCGTCGTTGACGAGGATGTCGGTGGCGCCGGCCGCGACGGCGCCCCGTACGGCGGCGTTGACGTCCTCGGCCATCATGCGCCGACCGCGCTCGTAGTCCCGGCCGCCGGGCTGGACGTCATGGGCGTCCACGAGGCCGGTGACGCCTTCCATGTCCACACTGATGTAGATCCGCATGCCCTCAACTATCGCCTGCGTCCTTGGCCGTGGGCCGTGCGAGGACCCGCCGTAGCCAGCGGGTGCGGGCGTCGCGGGCGTCGCGGCTGAGGGCCGCCTGGGGTGCGAAGGTGTCGAAGCCGTGGCACGCGCCGGGCCATACGTGCAGTTCGGCCTGGCCCCCGGCCTGCCAGAGGGCCTGCGCGTAGGCCACGCCCTCGTCCCGGAACGTCTCGGCGGCCCCGACCTCGATATAGGCCGGGGGCAGTCGCGACAGGTCCGTGGCGCGGGCCGGGGCCGCGTAGGGCGGCAGGTCCGCGGCGCCGTACCGGTCGCCCAACAGGGCCTGCCAGGCGGTCGCGTTGGAGGTCCGGTCCCAGAGGTCGACGCCGGCCATCTGGTGACTGGAGAACGTGTCGTTGCGGTCGTCCAGCATGGGGCAGACGAGGAGTTGCCCGATCGGGGCGGGGCCGCCGCGGTCCCGGGTGAGCAGGGCGAGTGCCGCGGCCAGTCCGCCGCCGGCGCTCTTTCCGCCGATGACGACTCGGTCGGCGTCGACGCCGAGTGCGGCCGCGTGCTCGACCGCCCAGACGTATCCGGCGTAGCAGTCCTCCAGCGGTCCCGGGTAGCGCGTGTGCGGTGCCAGCCGGTACTCGGCCGAGAGGACGGCCAGGCGCAGCGGGAGCGCCCAGGCGCGCAGCACCTGCGGAAGCACGGACCAGGCGTTGCCCATGATCATGCCGCCGCCGTGCAGGTAGTACAGCAGCGGCAGCGGGCCCGCGAGTCCGGCGGGGCGTGCGCTGACGAGCGTGACGTCCGGTGCGCCGGGCGCTCCCGGCACGCGCAGCTCCGTCACCTCGAAGCGGCCGCCGTCCTCAAGGTCCCGGACCGTCGGCCGGGGCCGGCTCGCGGCGTCGTGCGCCTGCCGTGCGGCCAGGTTCTCCGGGGTGAACGGCTCCTTCGCCGCCTCCCCCAACGCAGCGATCGTCTCGGCCAGTTCGGGGTCGAGCGGCGGTGCCTTCCCTGGCGTCGATGCCGAAGTGAAGTCCATGCGGCCCAGTCAATCACCCGCCCCGGAGCACTGTTACGCGCCTGTGACACCGAGCGGACCATCCGAAGATCGAAGCCTGTCACCCTCTGTCTTGCCTATCCACATTTCTGGGGGATTCAGCCATGACCAACCGAACCCGCCTCATCACCGCCGCCATCGCCGTGGCCGCCTCCGTCACCGGCACGGCGCTGCTGGGTGCCTCCGGAGCCGCATCGGCCGCCACCGGTTCCGCGCACGGGACCCTGACCGTCAGCAACGGCACCGCGTACGTGCTGATCGGCGGACACCGGGTGAACTTCGGCGTGCCCGTCCGGGATCTCGCCTGGTCCCCGGACGGCGCCCGGGCCGCGTTCATCGACGGCTCCGGGAATCTCGACACCGCCCGTCCGGACGGCAGCGGCCGCGTGGTCGTGGCCAAGAACCCCGGCAACCAGAACTGGTCCCACCCGACCTGGCAGGTGACCGCGAAGGACACCCGCAACGGCATTCCCGCCAAGGACAACCTCATCTTCGCGGCCCGCGACAAGGGCGTCTCGCGCCTGAAGTACATCTCCGCCAAGGCCGTCCACGGCACGCCGAAGACGCTGTCCCTGAACGGCGACCCGGGCCCGGGCGGGGCGCTCCCGCAGACCGGCAACGTCTGGCCCAACGCGGGCGGGCACTACGGCACGTCGGTCTACGCCAACGTCGACACCGGCGCGGTCTACATCCGTGACGACTACCTGCGCCAGCAGGGCGGCAAGCTCACCAAGGGCTCGCAGCCCGCGCTGTCCCCGAACGAGGAAGAGGTCGTGTTCGTGCGCTCGGTCGCCGGCCACGACCACGTCCTCGTGGAGGACCTCATGCACGGCGACCGCGTCAAGGACCTCACCCCGCACGCGACCACCGACTACACCGAGCCGGCCTGGTCCCCCGACGGCAGGACCCTCGCGGTGCGCACCCCGTCCGGCACGGTGACCCTGCCGGCCGACGGCACGGGCCACCCGGCCAAGGTCACGTCGACGACGGGTCTGGCGGCGTACCGCCCCTGACGACGGCGGCGGCCGACGGGACGGGCCGGGCGGGTCCGGGGCGCGGAGTGCGGGTCACTTCGCCGACCTGGCCAGCTCGGCCCGCAGCTCTTCCAGGTGCGTGTCGGCATGGTCGTGCGGCAGGAACTCCACGACGTCGAGGAACCGGAACAGCACCTGGCTGCTCGTGACGGCGTACTCGTACTCGGCGAAGCCCACCACCGCGCCCGTCGTGCCCCGGACGGCGCCGCGCACCACGTGCTCGGTCATCTCGTCCGGCTCGGCCGCCGACAGCCCGCGCCGGGCGTTCGGCCGGGCCAGATACGGGCACACCATCGAGGCGTACAGCATGCACGCGCGGTGCCCGGGCCCTTCGAGGGTCGGGGCGAGATTGCGGTACGGCCGCCCGGCGGCCAGCGCCTCGCCGATCGCCGCGCTCTCCCCGCTCCCCACCACGCGCCACACCGGCCCCCGCGGCATGGGGCGGTCGCACACCGAGCACAGCCGCCCCCGGGCGCACGCGGCGCTGCGGTCGTGGTCGGTCAGGGCGAACTGCGGCTCGTCGTTCTCCCACGGAGTGATCGCGGGCACGGGATATCCGCGCGCGTCCCGGGGGCGCGCCGCGACGCCCGCCGGCATGGGAACCCTCTCGAATCGCACCTGCCATGCCTATCAGGCTCCGCCGGGCGGCACCACCAAGGGGCTGTCCGGGGCGGGTCATTCGCGTGCGATGCGGGTCAGGTCGGTCGTCAGCGACGCCAGCCAGGACACGGTGGCGTAGTACAGGCGCGGCGCGCCTGGCGGTTCGGCGGCGAGTGCGGCGGGTGCCGGATCGATCCGGGGCACCGGTCCGGTCGGGGTGTCACCGCCGGGGTCCAGGGCCGCCGAGACGAGCAGCATCCGCGCGGCCACCCGGTCTCCGAGCCCGCTGACGGACTCGGCCGGCGCGGGGCCGAGCGCGGTGAGCGGGGGCTCCAGCAGGCGTTCGGAGCCCCACAGCGTGTGGTGGCCGGCCATCAGTGTGGCCTGCCAGTCCACGTGGCGCGGTACGGCCTCGCCCGGCGGCCCGCCGAAGGGTGCCTGTTCGCACTGGAACTGGGCGTAGGCGGACTCGGCGAGGACGATCGCGCGTTGCAGCGAGCGGTGTCCCGGCGCCCCGGTCGGTGCGCTTCCGGCGCCGGTGCCCGCCACGGAGGCGCCGGTAGCGACGACGATCTCGGCCGCCCGGCGCAGGAGTTCGGCCGCGGCACGGTGCATCTCGTCATGGGCGCCGCGGGGCCAGGCGAGCACGCCGAACACGGCGCCGATCGCACTGCCGATCAGCACGTCCAGCACCCGCTCTTCCGCCAACTGCCAGGTGGATGTGGTCAGTTGGGCGAAGACCAGGGCCACGAGCACGGTGAACAGTCCCTGCGCCCAGCCGACGCCCTTGACCGGCCCCACGGTGAAGGCGAACAGCATCCAGGCCGGCAGGACGACGGCGTAGACCGCGGTGTCGGTGCCGGCCAGGGTCAGCGCCCCGGCGGTGACCAGGGCTCCGGCCAGCGTGCCCACGAGGGCCGCGCGGATGGTGCTCCAGGTGTCGCCCAGGGTGGTCCGGGTGAGGCTGAGGGTCGCCAGCATGGCCCAGAATCCGTGGGGCAGCGTGTCCAGCCCGGCCACGAGCCGGGCTGCGGTCAGGGCCAGGGCGATACGGACCGCGTTCTGGAAGAACACCGACCTGCGACCGGCGTGGTGGCAGACCCGGTGCCACCACAGCACGGGTGCCCGGCTCCTGGCGTACCAGAAGCGGCTCTGCCCGGTGTCCACCGACGCGTGCCGGCCGTGCACGGCCAGATCGGCGGCCGTGCCGAGGGCGAGCGCGGCGTCGGCGATCTCCAGCACGGCCGCGTGCCGGCGCAGCACGCCGGGCGGGAGGTCCGGCGGTGCCGCGCCGGCGGCACCTGCCGCGGAGGCCGCCGCCACGCGGGCGCGAGCGGCGGCCAGTTCCGCGTACGGCGTCACCGGCGGCTGCCCGGTGTGCAGACAGGTCGCGGCCGCCGTGGCCACCACCGCCACCGCGCGCAGGGCGGCGGTCTCCTCGGGGCCGGGCCGCCCGTCCGGTGCGGCGGGCAGGTCGGCGAGGCGGCTGAGGAGGGTGCGCGCGGCGAGGCCGGTGTGGGCGAGGGCGCGGTCGCGCACCCCCGGTCCGGCCGGGCGTTCCGCCTCCGGCAGGGACAGGGACCGCAGCGTCCGGCCGGTCTCGTGGGCCAGGCGGACGTCGGTGCCGGTCAGGGTGTGGGGCGCGGTGGCGAGGAGCGTGGCGCAGCGCGCGGCCACGCGTGCGGCGTGGGCGGCCCGCTCGCGGTACGGCGGCGGGGCGGGCTCGGGGAAGAGCAGCGCCTCGGCGGCGACGAGCAGGACGAGCCCGGTGGTCGTACCGGCCAGGCGCTCGGCGAGCGTGCCGGGCGCGTAGGGCGGGAACGACGGCAGGATGTACAGGAGTTGCAGGCCCGGCGCGGCTCCCGCGAGGCGTGGTCCGCCGACGGCGGCGAAGGCCAGCGCGAAGCCGACCGCCAGCATGCCGACGACGGCGCTCCAGGTCCGTACCGACAGCCAGGTGCCGACGACGACCAGCAGCCAGCACACCGGGAGCAGCCGCAGCACCAGCGCGGCCCGCTGCCGCCCGGTGCCGGGGATCCTGGCCAGTCCGCCGAGGGCCACGGCGGCGAACAGGGCGTAGGTGGCCCCGACGGGGCGGTCGAGGCCGTAGCGGAAGAGGTAGAACCCGGCCGCAGCGACCAGCGTCACGCGGACCGCCCGTCGGCCCGAGGCTGCGTAGTCCGCCAGGGTGTGGCGGGAAGCGACTCGACGGCCCACGTCTACAGAATCGCCCCGCGCCGGTCCCCCGGCATGTCGCGACCGCTTCGGCGCGCCGGCGGGCCGGGAGTCAGCCCAGGGTGAAGCGGACCGGCGTGCCCGGCGCGGCCTGGGCGGCCGCCGCGAGGGAGGGTTCGGCGACGACGCCGACGACCGGGTAGCCGCCGGTGGTCGGGTGGTCGCGCAGGAACACCACCGGGCGGCCGTCGGGGGGCACCTGTACGGCGCCGAGCACCATGCCCTCGCTGGGCAGTTCGCCGCCCGACACGCGTTCCAGCGGCGGCCCCTCGGTGCGCAGGCCGATGCGGTTGCTGTGCGGCGAGACGCGGTACGTCGCCGAGGTGAGGGTGCGCAGCGCCGCGGCGGTGAACCAGTCGGCGCGCGGGCCGAGCCGGAGCGGCAGCGTCAGTTCGGCGGGCGGCGCGGGCCAGGGGGCGAGGTCGGTGCGGGGCGGCTGCGGGGCGGCTGCGCCGAGCGGGAGGACGTCCCCGGCACGCAGCGGCTCCGGGCCCAGTCCGGAGAGCAGGTCGGCCGAGCGGCTGCCGAGCACGGGCGCGACGGCGATGCCGCCGCGGACGGCCACGTAGGAGCGCACCCCCGCCGTCACGGCGCCCACGTCGAGGACGGCGCCCGCGGGCACCCGCACGGGTGTCCCCCAGGCCGCCGGCCGTCCGTCGAGGGTCACCGGGCAGGGCGCGCCGCCGACCACGACGGTCACGGTGTGCTCGGGGCGCAGGGCGCAGCCGGTGAGGGTGGTCTCCAGGGCGGCGGCGTCGGGGGCGTTGCCGAGGAGGCGGTTGGCCAGGGCCAGGGCGGCGGCGTCGAGGGCACCGGAGCGGGGGACGCCGAGGTGGGCGTGGCCGCGCCGGCCGGCGTCCTGGACCGTGGTGAGAGCGCCGGGGCGTACGACGGTGAGGGTGCCGGTCACGGCGCACCGCCGCTCTCGGCCACGAACCGTACGCGCGTGCCCGCGGTGAGCAGGGCGGGTTCGTCGCGGGTGAGGTCCCACAGCGGGGTCGGGTCGGGCATGGTGCCGATCAGCTGCCAGCCGCCGGGGGTGGCGCGCGGATACACCGCGCTGTAGGGACCGGCGAGCGCGACGGCGCCGGCCGGGACGCGGGTGCGGGGCGTGTCGTGGCGCGGGACGTGCAGTTCGGCCGGCAGGCCGGTGAGGTAGCCGAAGCCGGGGGCGAATCCGCAGAAGGCGACGCGGTAGGTGTACGCGCGGTGCCGTGCCCCGACCTCGTCGACGCCGACCTGCCAGAGGTCGGCCACCCGGGCGAGGTCGGGGCCGTCGTAGCGCACGGGGATCTCGATGGCCTCCCCTTCGTCGGCCGCGCGGGCGGGCACCTCCCAGTCGGCGATGCGGCGGGCCAGTTCCGCGGGGCGCGGGACGCCGTCGAGGAGGACGGTCCGGGCGCCGGGCACGATCTCCTCGACCGGTGGCAGGGTGCCGGCCGCGCGGCGTCGCAGCAGTTCGGCGTGGAAGGCGCCGGTGCGCTCGGCGTCCGGGAGTTCGACGAGCAGGGCGTGCCGTCCGGCGGGGCGCACGGTGAGGAGCCGGTTCCCGGTCATGCGAAGGCCCCGACCTCGACCCCGGCCGCGTCGAGGGCCGCGCGCACGCGGGCCGCGATCCGGGCGGCGCCCGCGGTGTCGCCGTGCACGCACAGGGAACGGGCGGCCACGGCGACGCTCGTCCCGTCCACGGCCCGGACCGCGCCGTCCACGGCGAACGCGAGCGCACGCCGGACCACCTCGTCCTCGTCGGTGACCACGGCGTGCGGCTCGCGGCGTGGCACGAGGGTGCCCTCGGGGGCGTAGGCGCGGTCCGCGAAGGCCTCCGGTACGGCGGCCAGGCCCGCGTCCGCGGCGGCGGCGAGCAGCCGTGACCCGGGCAGGCCGAGCACGGGCAGCGCCCCGCCGGCCAGTTCGACGCCCGTCACCACGGCGGCGGCCTGTTCGGCGTCGTGCACGGTGCGGTTGTAGAGGGCGCCGTGCGGCTTGACGTACGCCACCTCGGCCCCGGCGGCCCGGGCGAAGACGCGCAGCGCCCCGATCTGGTAGGCCACCTCGGCCGCGAGTTCGTCCGCGGGGACGTCCATGGTGCGCCGGCCGAAACCGGCCAGGTCGCGGTAGGACACCTGGGCGCCAATCCGTACGCCGCGCTCGGCGGCGAGGTCGCACACGCGGCGCATCACGGAGGGGTCGCCGGCGTGGAAGCCGCAGGCGACGTTGGCGCTGGTCACGACGGTGAGCAGGGCGTCGTCGTCGGTGAGGGTCCAGCGGCCGAAGCCCTCGCCGAGGTCCGCGTTGAGGTCGATCACGCCCCAGAACGTAATCGATCGTTGAACGATCCGACAAGGCATCGATCGATTTCTGCAGCACCTCTTGTTCGATCGTTGAACGATCCCCTAGGGTCCGTGCATCCCTCACGGATCCGGACCTCCCGGATCCGCACCACCCGGGCGTCCTGCCCCGTCCCCCGCGAAGAAGGCCGCCGCATGATCGTTCTCCTCGGCGTGGTCGTGGTGATCCTCGGCTTCGTCACGCGCTGCAATCCCGTCCTCGTGGTGGGCGTCGCCGGTGTCTTCACCGGGCTGGTCGGCGGGATGGATCCACTGGAGGTCCTCGCGGCCTTCGGCCGGTCCTTCGCCGACAGCCGGTCGGTCACCGTCTTCGCCGTCGCCCTGCCCGTGATCGGCCTGCTGGAGCGTTACGGCCTGCGCGAACAGGCCCGCCGTCTCATCGGCCGGCTCACCGGGCTCAGCACCGGCCGGTTCCTCACCGTCTACCTGCTGGTCCGTCAGGTCACCGCCGCCCTCGGCCTCACCAGCATCTGCGGCCCCGCGCAGACCGTACGGCCGCTCGTCGCACCCATGGCCGAGGCCGCCGCCGAGCGCACGACGGGCACCGAACTGCCGGACCGCCTGCGCGAGAAGGTGCGCTCCTACGCCGCGTCCGCCGACACCGTGGGCCTCTTCTTCGGCGAGGACTGCTTCATCGCCATCGGCTCGATCCTGCTGATCACCGGGTTCGTGAACTCGACGTACCACCAGAACCTCGAACCGACCCAGCTGGCCGTGTGGGCCGTCCCGCTCGCCGTCTGCGCCTTCCTCGTCCACGGCGCCCGACTCCTGCTCCTGGACCGGCAGTTGGAGCGCCAGATGGCCCTCGCCCGCGCCGAGCACGACCTGCCGCTGCCGAAGGGAACCGACAAGTGATCAAGGCCGAATGGCTCTACTGGCTGGTGGGCCTCGTCTTCGTCGTCATGGCCGCGCAGATGGCGGCCGACCGCACCAACCCCAGGCGGTGGACCTCAGCCGCCTTCTGGGGCCTGCTCGGGCTCACCTTCCCCTACGGCACCGGAGTCGCCAACGACACGGCGCACAAGGGTGGTTGGACCCTGCCCGCCGAACCGCTCGGTGTCGCCGTCCTCGCCCTGATCGTGCTCGCCGGGTTCAACTTCCTCGGCAAGGGCGAGCCCGTCACCAGCAGCGCGGAGGAGCGCGAGGCCTCCGCGACCCGGCTCGGCGGCAGGATCTTCGTCCCCGCGCTGACCATTCCGCTCGTCGCGATCGTGTGCGCCTCCGTGCTCGACACCTCCGGCCTGTTCGAGACGGGCAAGGCCACCCTGATCGGACTCGGGATCGGCTGTCTGGTCGCCCTCGTCGTCGGCATGCTGGTCACCGGCGAGCGCAGGCTGTCGGTCCCGCTGCACTCCGGCCGCTCCATGCTGGAGGCGATGGGCTCCGCCCTGCTGCTGCCCCAGCTCCTCGCCGTGCTCGGCTCGATCTTCGCGCTGGCCGGAGTCGGCACCCAGGTCGGCAGGATCGTGCACGACATCCTGCCCGGCGACTCCAAGTACCTCGCCGTGGCGGCGTACTGCGTCGGCATGTTCCTGTTCACGATGATCATGGGCAACGCGTTCGCCGCGTTCCCGGTGATGACCGCGGCGATCGGCTGGCCCGTCCTCATCGAGCAGATGCACGGCAACGAAGCGGCCGTCCTCGCGATCGGCATGCTGGCCGGTTTCGCGGGGACGCTGTGCACACCGATGGCCGCCAACTACAACATCGTCCCGGCCACCCTGCTCGAACTGAAGGACCAGTACGGCCCGATCAAGGCGCAGATCCCGACGGCGCTGCCGCTGCTGGTCTGCGCCACGGTGATCATGGCGCTCTTCGCCTTCTGACCGCCGCGCCCGCCGCCCTCCGCTCCCCGTGGAGGAAACACCCGATGAAGACGATGAAGAGGGCCCGATGAAGGAAGTGCCATGACCCGCGTGCTCATCACCGGCTTCGCCCCTTTCGACGGCCGGCGCGTGAACCCGTCGTGGCAGGCGGCCTCCCTCGTGGCCGCCGAGCCGCCCGCCGGGCTGACCGTCACCGCCGCCGAACTGCCGTGTGTCTTCGGCGAGTCCGTCACAGTCCTGCGCGACGCCGTCCGCGCGGCCGGCCCCGAACTGGTCCTCTGCCTGGGCCAGGCGGGCGGCCGCCCCGGCGTGACGGTCGAACGCGTCGCCGTCAACCTCGACGACGCCCGCATCCCCGACAACGCCGGCCGCCGCCCCGTCGACGAACCCGTGGTCCCGGGCGGCCCCGCCGCGTACTTCTCGTCCCTCCCCGTGAAGGCCTGCGTCGCCGCCCTGCGCACGGCCGGTGTGCCCGCCGCCGTCTCGCACACCGCCGGCACGTTCGTCTGCAACCACGTCGCGTACGGCCTGGCCCACCTCATCGCCACCGAACTCCCGCACATCCGGGGCGGTTTCGTCCATGTGCCCTGGGCGCCGGAGCAGGTCCCCGACGGCACCGCCCCGGCCCTGGAGCCCGCCACGGTCGCCCGCGGCCTGCGCGCCCTGCTGGTCACAGCGGCCGCCACCCCCACGGGCCAGGACCTGAAGATCTCCGAGGGAACCACCCACTGATGCCGCCCACCTGTACACCGCCCTTCCTTCGAGCGGCAGTACTACTGGGCCACGTATCCCGTGCGCTACGGCCACCACCCCCACAGCGCCTTCGCCCCGGGGCTCCCGCGACCCCAGAGGCCGTACGCGATGCGCAGGACGCTGGGCCGGGAGCGGTTCGCGTGGTGGCTCGACGGCTTCCTGCCCGCCGCTTGAGGTGCCCGTCGTCTCCGACCGCAGCGACCCGCGGATCGGCCATCTGCCGGGGCTCACCCTGAGCAGGGCCGCCGCGCTCCGCTCGGCCACGGGGGCTCCGCCCGGACGGGCCGGTGCGCAGTCGGCTGACCGAGGCGCCCGGAGCCCGTCTGGTGGCCGGCCCGCCCGCCGTGGAACGCGGCGACTTCGCGACCGGGCACTGGCCGGGCACCTTCGCGGCGCAGGCCCTCGATCCCCTGGGTAGGGCCGGTCCGCGCGTTCAGATGCCGAACGGGGCGGCGTAGCGGACGATACCGGCGGGCAGGGGGTGGCGTGCGTCGAGGGTGAGGGCCATCAGGGCGTCGTCCGGGACGTCGATGCTCAGGCCGATCCCGTGGGCCGAGGCCCGGGTGAATCCGAAGCGCGGGTAGTAGTCCGGGTGACCGAGGACGACCACATGGCGCTCGCCCCGCTCCCGGGCTGCCCGCAGCCCGGCCCGGACCGCGGCGGATCCGGCGCCGGTGCGCTGCCCGTCGGGACGTACGGCGACGGGTGCCAGGCACAGCGCCGGGACGTCGCCGATGTGGCAGCGGGTCAGCAGGGCGTACCCGGCCGGCGTGCCGCTGTCGTCGACGGCGACCACGGACAGCCCGTCGAGCCACGCGGGATCGCCCCGCAGGGCGTCCACGAGGTCGGCCTCCCCGGCGGTGGGAAACGCGGAGAGGTTGATCTCGCGGACTGCGGGGATGTCGGCACCGGTCTCGGCGCGGGTGGTCCACCTGTGCGGCATGGGGGGCGTGCGCTCCGATTCGCTTGACGGCCTGCATCGAAGCACATGCCGACCGGGCCGGACCAACCCTTTTGCGACCTTTGCCGCCGACTCGCCGCGCCGGCTAGGCCATGAGCAGCGGGCGCAGCGCGCCGTCGCGGAGCCGGTCCACCAGGGGCGGCGCGAACCGGCGTGCCGCGAGCACCGTGGCCAGGGCGACGACGCTGCCGACCAGGGCGCCCACGGCGACGTCGTGCGGGTAGTGGGCGCCGACGTAGACACGCGAGGCCCCCATCACGACGGCCGCGAGCAGGGCGACGGATCCGAGCCGCCTGCTGACGAGGAGGAGCGCCACCGCGAAGGCGAAGGCGACGGTCGTGTGATTGCTGGGGAAGGCGTAGTCGTCGGGGGCCGGGCACGCCTCGATGAGGAAGTCGTGGGGCAGCGCCCGGCACGGCCGGGGCTCCTGGAAGACCATCTTGATCCCGCTGTTCACCACATAGGCGAGGACGACGGCGAACGGAGCGCCCAGCACGGCGGCCATCGCGGTGCTCCCCTGCCCTCGGGCCCGCCACCAGGCGACCAGCAGGAGCAGCGCGAAGATGCCGGTGCCGTACGCGCTGTACGCGGCCGCGGTTCCGTTCAGCCAGTGCGTATGGCGGGCGAAGTCGGTGACGTCGGTGTACAGGCCGCCGTCTATGGCCGCGCCGTCGAGTGCCTGAACGGTCGGGGAGGAAGTCGTCATCGAGCGGATCTCCGGGCCGTGGTGCGCGTGCGGCGCGCTCCGGGGAACGCGCCGCGACACTGAGTGGACATGAAGATGACCTGTGGACGTCCGGAACATGAACGTCTACAAGTGAGTAGACGTTATCAGGCGGAGATCGGTTCACTCACCTGGAGATCGATACGCGCTAGGAGACGTCCGTGCGCAGGACCACGCGCCGCCCGTGCAGCTCGCCGCGCTCCAGCCGGGCGTGCGCCGCGCCGGCCGCGCTGAGCGGGAGGATCTCGGTCCGGCGCGCCCGCAGGGCACCCCGGCCGAGCAGGTCGTTGATGTACCCGGCGGCCTCGGCGAGTTCGTCGGTGGTCGCGTGGGAGATGACGAATCCCACGACGGAGCGGTCGTTCATGTACAGGGCTCCGGCGGGCAGCACGGGCCGGGTGCCGGCACCGGCCAGCAGCACGACGCGGCCCCGCCGGGCGAGCAGTCCGACGGAGGTCTCCAGGTCGTTGACGCCCGCCGTGTCCAGGTAGAGGTCGACGCCCGAGGGCGCGGCGGCCCGGATCGTCCCGGCCAGGTCCGGATCGCGGTAGTCGAAGACCTCGGCCGCGCCCGACCGTGCGCAGTACGCCGCGTCCCGCGCGCCGGCCGTCGCGAGGACCCGGGCGCCGGCCCGCGCCGCCATCGTCACCAGGGCACCGCCCAC
The DNA here is from genome assembly GCF_058673395.1 of Streptomyces sp. HUAS MG56. Lineage (NCBI taxonomy): Bacteria > Bacillati > Actinomycetota > Actinomycetes > Kitasatosporales > Streptomycetaceae > Streptomyces > Streptomyces sp. HUAS MG56. The sequence continues at coordinate 1,674,036 of NZ_CM178722.1, forward strand.
GTTGCCCGCGGCCCCGGCGACCAGCACGGTCTCGCCCGCGCGCAGGCGCCCGTGCACGAAGAGGGCGAGGTACGCGGTCGCCGCCGGATGGACGACCGCGACCGCGTTGTCCGGATCGACGCCGTCGGGCAGGTGGTACAGCCGGTCGGCCGCCACCACCGCCCGCTCCGCCGCAGCGCCCTGGCGCCCCTCGTGCCCGAGGCTGTTGCACCACACCCGGTCCCCGACCCGGAATCCGGTGACGCCGGGCCCCACCTCGGCCACCGTCCCGACCAGGTCGCGTCCGACGACGAACGGGAAGGTCAGGTGCGTCGGGAAGAGCCCCGAGCGGACGAAGGCGTCGACGGGGTCGACCGCCGTGGCCCGCACCGCCACCAGTACGTCGGTGGGACCGGGCACCGGCGCGGGAATCTCCCCGTACCGGATGACGTCGGCGGAACCCAGTTCCTGGATGTACGCGGCACGCATGACATCACATGGTTCCACCCCGGCCCGCCCGGCGAAGGACGAGCGAGCTCAGTGTCATGCCGATGGCGCCGGTCCACAGGGTCGCCCCGGCTCCCCACAGCGCACCCGAGACCCCGCCCAGTACTCCGCCCAGCGGAACGCCTCCCCAGGACACGAACCGGGCCGTGGCGTTCATACGGCCGAGGAGCCGGTCCGGGGTGAGGGCCTGCTGGAGGCTCGACTGGGACACCACGCGGACGACACCGCCCAGGGAGAGCGCCGCGAGCCCGACCGCCGCCGCGTACAGGCTCCAGCCCGGCCGCGCGTGCGGCATCAGGGCGGTCGGCGGACACGTGACCAGCGGCGCGAGCCAGATCACCCGCCCCTGGCCGAGCCGCCGCGCGATGCCGGTGGCCAGCAGGGCACCCAGCAGCGCGCCACAGCCCATGCCCGACAGGACGAGCCCGATACCGAGGGTGCCGAGACCGATCTTCCGCTCCAGGAAGACCAGAAGCATCGTCTGGTACAGGACCAGGAAGAGGTTGAACATCGCGTCCCCCGCGATCGTCGCGCGCAGGACGGGCTGCCCGAGGACGAAGGCCAGCCCTTCCCTGATGTCCCGGGCCAGATGCCGTCTCCCGCCCGCCCCCGGTCTCTCCTCACGCCTGCGGATGCGGGTCGCGAGGAGCCCCGAGGCCACCATCCCCGCCGAACTCGCCAGCAGCGCGGCGGGGGCTCCCGCCCAGCCGACCAGCGGCCCCGCCACCGCGGGTCCGCCGATGCTGGTCACCGACCGGACCGCCGAGAGTCTCGCGTTCCCCTCGACCAGGTTGTCCCGTCCCACCAGGTGCGGGAGATAGCTGACGTAGGCGACGTCGAAGAAGACGGTCAGCAGTCCGTGCAGCAGGGCGGCCGCGCAGAGCCACTCGATCGTGAGCAGACGGGCCCACCACGCCGCCGGGACCGACAGCAGGATCAGCGCGCGCACCAGATCGGCGGCGATCATCACGGGCCGCTTTCGCATCCGGTCCACCCACGCGCCGGCCGGCAGTCCGATGAGCAGCGAGCCCGCCGTGGTCGTCGCGGTCAGCAGTCCGACCTGGAGTTCGTCGGCGTTCAGCGCCGTGATCGCGACCAGGGGCAGTGCCAGGAAAATGATGCGGTCGCCCAGTTGTCCGAGGGCGGTGGCGGCGAAGAGCCGCCCGAAATCCGGATCACGCAGAAGACCGAGCCGCGAGGGAATTCCCTTGGGTATCACCTGGTGTCACCGCTCGACGCCGAATTCGTACACCGCGGCCCGGCGCGCGTCCGGGATGACGATGTCGGCGGTTTCCACCGGGCGGCCGTCGGTGGCGTAGATGGTCCGCTCTATCCGGAGTACGAGGTCTCCGGCGCTGATTCCCAGCAGATTCGCGTGTACCGGGGTGGCGCGGGCCGGGCGGGGCATCTCGACCACGGTGTCGACGACGACTCCGATGGAGCGCAGCGCTCGGGCACCCCCTTTCCCGCCAGCGGTCCCGTCTCGGGCAGCACGATCGGCGTTCCGCCCGTGAGGGTCATCGGTTCCCAGGACGCGGAGAGCTGGACGGGGTGCCCCTCGGCGAGGAACTCGTAGTGCGTGGTGACACAGAGGTCGCCGGGGCGGATGGCGAGCCGCTCGGCGATGGCCTCGGGGGCGGGCACGCGCACCTGGCTGTGCGCGTCCCAGGAGTCGGCCCGGCCCCGCTCCCGCAGATCGGGACGTGCGCCGGCGGACGTACCGGCGCGGCGGGGTGAGCCGTCCCGGCGTTCGTGGTGGCGCGAGCGGACGAGCCGCAGGCGCTCGCGCGGTGTGCGCACATAGGTGCCCGATCCCGCGCGCCCTTCGAGGAGTCCTTCGTCGATGAGGCGGTCCATGGCCCGCTGCACGACATTGCGTCCGACCCCGTACTCCTCGGCGAGCCGCGCCCGGGACGGCAGGCGCTCACCGACGTCCCACTCCCCCGAGAGAACACGGGCGCGCAACACGTCGGCCAGTGCACGGTACGGCGCTTCTCGGGGCATGGGTGACTCTCCAGCGGTGATTCCAGGCGGAGTTGAGAAGCTACTTCACCGCGTGAAAGCTACTGGAGCAGAAACACGCTCGGCGCTCGCGCCTCAGCGTCTGCGCTCCGCGCCCTCGGCGCCGAGTGCCCAGGCGCCGAAGGCGGCTCCTGCGGTCTCGAATTCGAAGATCACATGGGAGGCCGCGGTGTTGACGTCCCGCCAGAACCGCTGGAGGGGGTCGGTCTCGAAGTGGGACGTGGTGCCGCCGGCCTTGAAGATCCGGTCGACGGCCGACACCAGCAGTCCGACCGCCAGCGCGAGGTCCCGCGGCCCGCGTACCGCCGCCTCGCCCTCCCGGGCCTGCTCGACACCGTCGGCGACACGGGCGGCCCGCTGCATGAGGAGCTCGGCCGCGTCCACCTCGCCGGCCGAGCGGGCCAGCTCGATCTGGACCGGCGGCTTCTCCCGCACCGGGGCGCCGCGCCGGTCGACCCGCCGCATGGTCTGCTCGGCGCCGACGCGCAGTGCCCCGCGGGCGGCACCCAGCACGGGAACGGCGAGGGGCAGGGCGTTCAGGGCGTCCACGGGGACGGTGTGGCAGCGGGCCTCGGAGGCGGTCGCCCGGCCGGCGTTGATGTCGAACCTCGACAGGGTCCGGTGCTCGGGCACGAACACGTCGTCCAGGGCCATGGTGTCGCTGCCGGTCCCGCGCATGCCCATCGTGAACCAGGTGTCCCGCACCATGATGTCCGCCCGGGGCACCGCGAAGAACCGGACCTCGGGACGTCCGTCGGGACCCACCTGGCCGTCGGGTACGGCGGAGCAGGCGAAGACCCAGTCCGCGAAGCGCACCCCGCTGATGTACCGCCACTCGCCGCTCAGCCGCCAGCCGCCGGAGGCGGGCTCGGCCTTGCCGGCCGGCATGAGCGCGCCCGCCATCAGGGCGTTCGGGCCGTCGGCCCAGATCTCGGCCTGTCCCTCCAGGGGCAGGAAGGCCCCATAGCGGGCCGCGTACGCGGACAGCGAGGCGGCCCAGGCCGCCGAGGCGCAGCCCTGGCCGACCAGGGTGACCGCCGCGGTCATGTCCGTGAAGCGGCCGTCCGCGCCGCCGTAGGCCGCGGGGACGAAGTGCCGGGCGAACCCGGCCTCCCGCACCGCCTCGACCGCCTCGGGCGCAAGCCGCCGGGCGGCCTCCGTCTCCTCGGCGCACCGCGCCGCGATCTCCGCCACGCGCGGCGCGCCGGCGACGACGTCCGCCACCAGCGGCCGCTCGGCCACGATCGTCGTTGTGCTGTCGCTGAGCATGCTGTTCGCCACCTCCACTGGGGGATGGCCGCAGTCTCTCCGGCGGAGCCCGAGACAGGCCGCACCCAAGCCCGGGACCGGCCCGTCGATCACCCGACTGGCTTCAAAACACACCGCCGATCCGAGCTCCGCACCCTTCGCCAAAAATACCCCCCGGGGTACCCGTGCTACTGTCGAACACATACCCCCGGGGGTAATTCACGCACGGGAAAGGAGTGCCCGATGTTCTTCGTCGACACGATCGAGGTGCCGGGGCTGGGCAACCGCACGTACCTGGCGGGCGGCGCGCACACGGCGGTGGCGGTCGATCCGCCGCGCGACATCGACCACGTGATCGCGGCGGCGGCCCGGCGCGGTGTGCGCATATCCCACGTGGTCGAGACGCACCTCCACAACGACTACGTCACCGGCGGCCTCGAACTGGCCCGGCTCACGGGCGCCGCCTACCTCGTCCCCGCCGGCGCCCGGGTCGCCTACGCGCGCGTGCCGGTGCACGACGGCGACCGCCACGACATCGACGCCGCCGCGGGACTCGTCCTGCGCGCGCTGGCGACGCCCGGCCACACCCCGCACCACATGTCGTACGCCCTGGAACAGGACGGCTCGGCGGTCGCGGTGTTCACCGGCGGCTCCCTGCTGATCGGCACCGTCGGCCGCCCCGACCTGGTCGAGCCACGCCTGACGCGGGACCTCGCCCGGGCCCAGTACGCCTCCGCGCACCGGCTGGCCGCAGAACTGCCGGAGGAGACGGCGGTGCTGCCCACACACGGCTTCGGCAGCTTCTGCGCGTCGAACCGGGCGGGCCGGGCGGGCGGCGACGCCACGACGATCGGCAAGGAGAAGACGAACAACGCGGCGCTCGTCCGTGACGTCGACACCTTCGTCGCCGAGCTGCTGGCCGGCCTGGACGACGTCCCCGCGTACTACACGCACATGGGCCCGGCCAATGCCGACGGCCCCGCCCCGGTCGACCTGACGCCGCCCGCCGTGGCCGACGCCGGCGAGATCGCCGCGCGGCTCGCAGCCGGGGAGTGGGTCGTGGACCTGCGCCACCGTGTCGCCTTCGCCGCGGGGCACGTCGCGGGCTCGTTCAACTTCGAGGCCGACGGGCAGCTCGGCATCTACCTGGCCTGGCTGATCCCCTGGGGCAGGCCGGTGACCCTGCTGGCCGAGTCCGCCGAACAACTCGCCGCCGCACAGCGGCAGTTGGCACAGGTCGGCATCGAGCGCCCGGCCGCCGCGGCGACCGGTGACCCGGCGCACTGGGTGTCCGAGGGCACGGCACCGGCGTCCTTCCCGCGGGCCACGTTCGCGGATCTCGCCGGACGCCCCCGGGACGGCGTCGTCGTGCTGGACGTCCGCCGGGACTCCGAGCGCGCCGGCGGCTTCGTCGCGGGCTCGGTGCACATCCCGGTCCACACGCTGCGCGAGCGCCTCCACGAAGTGCCCGCGGGGCAGGTCTGGGTGCACTGCGCGGGCGGCATGCGCGCCGCCATCGCCGCGTCGCTGCTGGACGCCGGGGGCCGCGACGTCGTGGCCGTCGACGACTCCTTCGCCTCGGCCGTGGAAGCCGGGCTCACCGAGCAACAGAAGTGAGAACCACGATGAGTTCCTTCACACGACACCCCGGCGCCCCGGACCGGCCGACCGTGCCGGAGGCCGCCGAGCGCACCGGCCACAGCGGGGCCGACGAGGGCGGGATCGTCGCGTGAGCGCCGTGCTCCTCGCCCTGGCCGCCGGAGCCGCCATCGGTCTGACGCTCGGGGCGCTCGGCGGCGGTGGCAGTGTGCTGGCCGTCCCCGCGCTGATCTACCTGCTCGGGTTCACTCCGGTCGCGGCCACCACGGCCGCGCTGGTCATCGTCTCCGTCACCTCGGCGACGGCTCTGTCGGCGCATGCCCGCGACGGTCATGTGCGCTGGCGTACGGGGCTGCTGTTCGCGGCGGCCGGCATCGGCCCGGCCATGCTGGGCGGGGCGCTCGCCTCCCGCCTGCCGGCGACCGTGCTGACCGTGGGCTTCGCCGTCGTGGCGGGCGTCGCGGCGCTGCGGATGGTGCGCCGGCGCGCGCCCGCCGAGGAGGCCGCCGCACCGGTACGGCCGGGCCGGGCGGCGGCCGCGGGGGCCGGACTCGGCGCGGTCACCGGCGTGCTCGGCGTGGGCGGCGGCTTTCTCGCGGTCCCGGCGCTGGTGAGCGTGCTCGGGATGCGGATGCGGGCGGCCGTGGGCACCAGCCTGCTCGTCATCACGGTCAACTCGCTGGCCGCGCTGGTGACGCGCGCCGGTACGGCGAGCGGCCTGGACTGGGGCCTCATCGGGCCCTTCGCCGGGGCGGCCGTCCTCGGCGCGTGGGACGGCAGGCGACTGTCGGCGAAGCTCCCCGCGCGCACGCTGCAGCGGGCCTTCGCCGTGATCCTGCTCGCGGTGGCCGGCTTCATGCTGGCCGACGCGGTGCTGTGACGGCCCGCCGCGCACGCTGGTGCGGGGACCGCCGAGAGCTCACGCCAGGGACAGGAACAGCTTCTCCATCCGGGCGCGCATCGCCTCGGCGTCCTCACCGTTCTTCCGGCCGGACTCGATGTCGGCCACGCACTGCTGGAGGCCGGTGGCGATGATCGCGAACCCGGCCCGGTCGAGCGCCCGCGAGGCGGCGGCCAGCTGCATGACGACGTCCTCGCAGTCCCGGCCCTCCTCGATCATCCGGATCACCCCGGAGATCTGGCCCTGCGCCCGCCGCAGCCGGTTCAGCACGGCCTTCAGGGACTCGCCCTCAAGCTCCAGCTCCACGATCAACTCCTCAACCGAATACCCCTAGGGGTAACTGTACGTCCCCTCGCGGGACGACGACGCACAGCAGACGAACAGCAAAGGACCGGCTCCGCCATGACCAGCCCCCTCTCCCCCGCCACCCTCGGCACCGACCAGGCCGCTGCCCGGTTGCACGAGTTCACCGTCATCGACGTCCGCACCCCCGGCGAGTACGCCGCCGGCCATCTGCCCCGGGCCCTGAACATCCCCGTGGACCAGCTCCGGCACGCGCTGCCCGAACTGCGGCACGCGGCCGGGCGCGGCGGCCTCCTCATGGTGTGCGCCTCGGGCGCCCGTTCCGGCAACGCCTGCGCGCTCCTCGCCGAGCAGGGCATCCCCGCGGCCACGCTCGCCGGCGGCACCACCGCCTTCGCCGCCGCCGGACACGACCTGGAGCGGCCCGTGGCCTGCGACGCGCGGTCCGGCTGGGCCATGGAGCGGCAGGTGCGCCTCACCGCGGGCACGCTGGTCCTGCTGGGCCTGCTGCTCGGCGTGCTGGTCCACCCGGCCTTCGCGCTGCTGTCGGCGGGCGTCGCAGGCGGCCTGGTCTTCTCCGCCCTGACGGACACCTGCGGCATGGCGGTCGTCCTCGGCAAGCTGCCGCACAACCGGCCGCGCCCCGCCGACCTCGCCGCCACGCTCGCCGCCCTGCGCGCCCGCTGAACCGGGGCGCGCGGCCGGGCAATGCACCTCACACGGTTCGACCATGTTTCAGGCAACGTGCGCCGTTTTCACACATCGCCGACGGGTGAGGGGTCACACTCGGTGGCGGAGGGGGGACGAGTGCGGCGGCGGTCGCACCATCCCGACGTGTCGCGCCGCCCGGGGGAAGGCGGCGAGCGGACCAGCAGGGGGATGCATGACGCAGTCGCTTCCAGGCCGACACCCCGCCGCCGAGCGGGCGCAGGCCGGGCGCGGGGAGCTTCCGGTCGTCGTGGTCGGGGCGGGGCCGTACGGGCTGTCCGTGGCCGCGCATCTGCGGGCGGCCGGGGTGCCGGTGCACATCTTCGGGGAGGTGATGGGCAGTTGGCGCCATGCCATGGCCACCGGGATGTTCCTGAAGTCGACACCGGCGGCCACCGATCTGTCCGCACCCGGGCCGGGCGCCCGGCTCGCCGACTTCCGCCGGCTCCAGGGCGAGCCGGAACTGACCGAGCTGACGCCGATCCCGTGCGACGTGTTCGTGCGGTACGGGCAGTGGTTCCAGAAGCAGTACGTCGGTGACGTCGACCCCACCCGGGTCGTGTCCCTCGACCGGGACGGCACGGGCGCGGGCTGGACGGTCCGGCCGGCGGACGGGCGGGACGTGGCCGCCAGGGCCGTCGTCGTGGCCACCGGACTGAACGGACTCGCCCACATACCCGACCAGTTGAGCCGGCTGGCCCCCGAGGGTGCCGGGCCCGGGGCTCTTGTGTCACACACCAGCCACCACACCGACCTGTCCTGCTACGCCGGGCGGCGGGTCGCCGTGATCGGCGGCGGCCAGTCGGCGCTGGAGAGCGCCGCGCTGCTGCACGAGGCGGGCGCCGAGGTGCGGGTGCTGGTCCGGGAGGGCCGGGTGCGGTGGGGGACGACGCCCGTGCTGTCCCGCCCCTGGCCCCGGCGCCTCGCCCAGCCGGCCTCGCCCCTGGGCACCGGCTATGTGCTGGCCGCGGTGTGCAAAGCCCCGCACGCCGTACGGCAGTTGCCCGCCTCCGCGCGGCTCCTGCTGTTCCGGCGCGCGCTCGGCCCGTCGGGCGGCTGGTGGCTGCGGGACCGGGTCGAGGGCGTCGTACCGGTGCACACCGCGAGCCGCGTCACGCTCGCCGAGGTGACACCACAGGCCACGGTCCGGCTCCGGCTCACCGGGTCCCACGGTACGTCCGATCTCACCGTCGACCACGTCCTCGCGGCCACGGGCTACCGGCTCGACCTGGACGCGCTGCCGTTCCTGTCCCCGGCGCTGCGCCGGGAGCTGGTGTGCGTACCGGGGTCCAGGGCCCCCGAGTTGGCGGGCACGCTGGAGTCGTCCGTACCCGGGCTGTACTTCACCGGGTCGCTCGCGGCGCCGGTGTTCGGCCCCATGATGCGGTTCGTCGCCGGAACGGAGTTCGCTGCCTCCCGCATCGCCCGGGACACCCTGCGGCGGATCCGGGCCGCCCGCTGACCGCGGCAGCCGCGCGGGCCGGACGCTACCCTCGCCGCTCGCCCGGCCCGTGATGGCGGCAGCAGAGGCGGAAGCGGGCGTGCGCGGGGCGCACGCCCGCTTCCACGTGCGCGACCGTCGCCGCGCACTGGGCCCGCTGTGCGTCGTCGACCATCTTGTCGCTGTCGGAGGCGGCGTTGGCGAGGCCCGCGCAGCACAGGGTCAGCAGCAGGGCTCCGCCGGCGATGGGGAGGGGCCGGCGGGGCGGGGGCGGGCCGAGCAGGGCGCGGACCCGCTGCGGCACGGCGCCGCCCGTGACGGCGAGCGCGGGCGGGGTCGATCTGCGGGAGGAGGCGGCGAGGGCGGCTCGGCCCACGGCGCGGGCGACGACCCTGCGGCTGCCGACGTGCGTCGCCGCCTCCTCGTCGGCCCAGCGCTCCAGGACGTACCCGCCCGCGTCGGCCAGGGGCCGCAGCAGCGGATTGACGGCCGCGGCAAGGCGCCAGAGGGCCTGGAACAGGTGGTGCCGGCCGCGCAGATGGGCGCGTTCGTGCGCCAGCAGCGCCTCGCGCTCCTCGTCGTCCAGACAGCGCAGCATGCCCCGAGAGACGACGATGCGGCCGGGCGCGCCGGGCAGCGCGAACGCCTGGGGCACGTCGGTGTCGACGACGGCCAGCTCCCCGTCGCCGGGCACGCGGGCGCACTCGCGCCGGGCCCACAGGAGATGGCGGACCTGCCGTACGGCGGCGAGCACCAGGGAGACGCACCCCGCGACCAGGACGAGGGAACCGGCGACCGCGACGGTGAGGTGGACCGGGTTCTCGGCCCGCAGGACCGGTACCGACCAGCGGCCCTCCGCCGCCACCTCGGGTATCTGGGCGATCCCGGCGAAGGCCAGCAGCGCCAGCGAGCCCGTCCAGCCGACGGTCGTCACGAGCGCGGTGCAGGCCAGGGCCCAGGCGGCGGGGCGCGGGGCGAGCCGACGGGCCGGCCGGGGCGCGAGGACGCTCAGCACGACCGTCACGACGAGCGGGACGTAGACGCTGATCAGCACCGGCTCACTCCCCCGCCGTCTCAGTGTCCGGCGCCGTCGCGGCCGGGGTGGTCCTCGGGCCCGGACAGCAGATACTGGAGCAACCGCTCGTCCCGCGCGGACAGTTCGGAGACGAAGCGGGTCAGCACCGCCTCGCGGTCGGAACCGCCCTCCAGGAGCGATTTCATGCGGTGGGCGGTGTGAGAGGCCTCGTCACGGGCAGGCTCGTAGGCGTAGCCCCGGCCGGCGCGGTGCCGGACGAGCATGCCCTTGTCGTACAGCCGGGACAGGATCGTCAGGACGGTCGTGTAGGCGAGATCGTCCGGCAGTCCCGCAAGCACCTGGCGTGCCGTCAGCGGTCCGTCCGCGGACCAGAGGGCGGCGAGCACATTGCTCTCCAGTTCGCCGCGCGCCCGCCTGCCGGGTGTGCCGCCATCCCTGAAGCCGTTCACCGTTCGCCCTTTCGTTGCCTTGCCGCAGTCCAGGCTACCCGGCGGTCTCCTACTAGTTGTAGGAGGTATGCTCCGGGCTTTGAAACAGGAACTACTACAACTTGTAGTTTCGTACTCCTTCACCACCTGCGCGCAGAGGACAGCCCATGGCCAATCCCGGACGTACGCTGCCGAGGCCCGCGCCCGCGGGCGTCCCGCCGGTGCCCCGCGACGCGACCACGGCCTCGCGCCGCGTCGCGATCGTCTCGGCGAGCGTCGGCGCCGGCCACGACGGTGCCGCCGCCGAACTGGAGCGCCGCCTCGTCGCGGACGGCTTCGTCGTCGACCGGCACGACCTGCTGGACCTGCTGCCCGCCGGTCTCGGCCGCGCCGTCCGGGGCGGCTACCACCGCATGCTCGTCGCCGCCCCCTGGGCCTACCAGCGGCTCTACGCCGGGACCGAGCGCGCCGGCGGCAGCGGTCCCGCGGCGCGGGCCCTGCTGCGCGCCGCCGAGGAGCGCGTGCTGCGCGCGCTGCACCCGGACGCCGGCGCGGTCGTGTCCACATACCCGGGCGCCAGCCGCGTGCTCGGCAACCTGCGCCTGGCCGGCCGCCTGGCCGTCCCGGTGGTCACCTACCTGACCGACTTCTCGGTGCACCCGCTGTGGGTCGCGGACGGCGTGGACGTCCACCTCGCCGCCCATGCGGTGCCCGCGACGCAGGCGCGCGCGGCCGGAGCCCGCGACGTGCGGGTGCGCGGACCGGTCACCGACCCCCGCTTCCGCCCCGGCGACCCGCTCGAACGCGCCCGCGCGAGGGCTCGGTTCGGGCTGCCGGAGCACGCCCCGCTGGCCCTGCTGGTCGCCGGGTCCTGGGGGGTGGGACCGGTCCGGCAGGTCGCCGGAGAGCTGCGCGACTGCGGGGCCGCCGTCCCGGTCGTGGTCTGCGGTCGCAACGAGGCCCTGGCCCGGCAGCTGCGGGCGGACGGGATCACGTACTCCTACGGCTGGGTCGACGACATGCCCGGCCTGATGCACGCGGCGGACGTCCTGGTGCAGAACGCCGGCGGGCTGACCTCCCTGGAGGCGTTCGCCGCGGGCCTGCCCGTGGCCAGCTACCGCTGCATACCGGGCCACGGACCGGCCAACGCCGCCGCCCTGGACGAGGCGGGCGTGGCCGTGTGGATCCGGGACCCGGCCGACCTGAAGGGTGTGCTGGGCGAGCTGGTCGGCGGCCCGCTGGGGCAGCGGCAGCGCGAGGCAGGGCTCGCCCTGTTCGCGCCCGTCCCGGCCGACGGCCCCGCGGCCGAGATCGCCCGCCTCCACCGCCCGGGCCCGCCGCCCCCGCCGCCGGGACCGGGCCGACGGCGGCGGTTGCGTACCCGGCGGCTCGTGGTCACCGGCGCCGCGGCCTGCGCGGTGTGGGCAGGCGCCGTCGGCACCGGGGTCGTGACGACCTACGACGGACCGGCGCTGATGCGCACCCTGGGCCACGGCCTCGACCTGGACCGGCTCGCGCCGGCGTTCACCGAAGAAGGGCACCACTCGTGACGACCTCCCGCCCCCTGCGCACGGCCGCACTGGCCGCCGTGCCCGCCGCCGCCCTTGCCGCGGTGCACTGCGCTCCCGTCGTCTCCACCTTCGGGCCCCTGCGCAACCGCACCATGCCGCGCCTGTCCGGCCGGGGCCGCGCGGACCACGTCGCCCTCACCTTCGACGACGGACCCGACCCGCTGTCCACGCCGTTCTTCCTGCGGTCGCTCGACCGGCGCGGAGTGCGCGCCACCTTCTTCCTGCTGGGCAGCGAGGCACATCGCTCCCCCGGCGTGGTGCGCGAGATCGCGGCGGCCGGCCACGAGATCGGCATCCACGGCTGGCTGCACCGGCCGCTGCTGCTGCGGGGCCCGCGCGCGACGTACGACGACTTCGCCCGCGCCCGCGACACGGTCGCCGACATCACCGGGACGCCGCCGACGCTCTTCCGGCCGCCGTACGGGGTCATGTCCACCGCAGCCCATGTGTCGGCCCGGCGCCTCGGGCTCACCCCCGTGCTGTGGACCTGCTGGGGGGAGGACTGGACGGCACGGGCCACGCCCGAGTCCGTCCACCGGACGGTGACGGCGGACCTCGACGGCGGCGGCACGATCCTGCTGCACGACTCGGACTGCACCTCCGCCCCCGGCGCCTGGCGCTCGGCCCTCGGCGCGCTGCCCCGTATCCTCGACACCTGCGCGGAGCGGGGCTACGAGGTCGGCCCGATCCGCGACCACGGGTGGCCGGGCCTCGCCACGGCTCCCGACGTTCACCCTGCCGGTGCCGGTGCCCCGGGCAGCTCCGGCCGTTAGACACCGGGAGCGCCGCACGCGTCCCCACTCGTCCTGATCAGTTCACGGATCGTCCTCATGCTTTGCATGCCTGTCGTCACCCTCATGGAGGCTCGGGGTCTATGACCACACCCACGCATCTCGCCGCGCAGCTGGCCGTCAACGTGCTGGACGCCCATTCGCTGCTGGCCGCGTTCGGCGTCCTCGGCGTCGGCGTGGTGATGTTCGCCGAGACGGGGCTCCTCATCGGCTTCTTCCTGCCCGGGGACACACTGCTGTTCACCGCGGGCCTGCTCTGCACGGGCTCGTCCGACCAGGGCCTGCACCTCTCGCTCGGGCCCCTGCTGGTCTCGGCCGCGGTCGGCGCGCTGGCCGGCGCCCAGGTCGGGTATCTCCTCGGCCGCAAGGCGGGCGGGGCCCTGCTCGCCCGCAGCCGCTCGAAGAAGCTGCGCGAGGGAGCGCAGCGGGCCGAGGAACTGCTGGAGCGGTACGGGCACGCGAAGGCCGTCGTCCTGGCCCGTTTCGTACCGGTGGTGCGGACGGTGCTCAACCCGATGGCGGGCGCCCTGGGCGTACCGGTGCGGACGTTCACGCTCTGGCAGGTCGTCGGCGGGCTGGTGTGGAGCCTCGGCCTCACGCTCGGCGGATACGCGCTGGGGTCCTCGATCCCGAACGTCGACCGCTATCTGCTGCCGCTGGTCGCCCTGATCGTGGTCCTCTCCCTCATCCCGCTGCTCGCCGAGGTCCTGCGCGCCCGCCGGGCGACGCGCGCACAGGAGGAGCGCTGACCGCTGCGCGGGAGCGGCGCGAGGCGCCGTCCGCGAGTCCGTCGTGCCTCGTCGCCCCCACTGCCGGGGGGCGGCTGTTCTCAGCCTGCTCTTACCCGCTGGGACGAAGCTGGTGACGTACCGGGGCCGGTCCCCGGCCTCCGGGACGGAAGGAGACGGAAGGAGAAGGACATGTCCGGCTTCCGGCACGGGCTTCTTCCCCGCGCGCTCGTTCCCCTGGCGGCCGTCGGGCTGCTGTCCGTGGGCATGGCCGCACCCGCCGCCGGGCCGGCCCACCGGGTGGACTGCCGGGTCACCCGATGTGTCGCCCTGACCTTCGACGACGGACCGACCCCGTACACGGCCCCGATCCTGGACACGCTGCAACGAGCGCACGTCCCGGCCACGTTCTTCCTCATCGGGCCGCACGCGCTGCGCTACCGGGCGGACGTGCTCAGGGAGTACCGCGCCGGCGACGCGATCGGCGACCACACCGTGACCCACCCGCATCTCACCCGTCTCCCGCTCGCCCGGATCGAGTACGAGATCGGCATCGCCGCACGGCAGATCGCCTCCGTCACCGGGCGGCGGCCGACGCTGTTCCGGCCGCCGTTCGGGGCGTGGGACGCGCGGGTGCGGGCGGCAGCCGCCGCGGAGGGCATGTCGGTGATCATGTGGAGCGTCACCGCCCGGGACTGGAAGTTCCACGATCCGCCCGCCATCGAGCACCGGGTGCTGAGCCGGGTACGGCCGGGCGCGATCGTCGTCCTGCACGACCGGTACGCCACCACCCCGCCGGCCGTCCCCACGATCGTCCGCGCACTCCGGGCCCGCGGCTACCATCTGGTCACCGTCCCCCAACTGTTCGGCTCCGCAGGAGACTTGATCCCCGGCCAGGTCTATCACCACGGCCCCTGAGCGCCGCCCGCAGCCAGGTTCAGCGGTGCGCGGCGGGCGGACCCGGGGCTACTGCGGATCGACCGGGCCGGCGGTGCTGCGCAGGGTGCTGATCATCTCCTGGACGACCGGGCCGGCCGGCGGCCGCAGGCGCTCCCCGCCGCTGTGGGTGAAGAGGCGCTCCAGGACCGCGTCACCGGCGAAGTCACGCAGGTGCTCGGGGAGTTGCAAGGTGTTCTGCCGGCCCATCGGATTGATCTGGACCTGCTCGAACCACCTGACCAGCGTCTGCCAGGACTCCGGATCGACGCTCAGCACGTGGAAGAAGCCGCGGTGCAGCGTGCGGATGATGAGCAGCGCCGCCAGCTGGAGGCGGTACTCCCGGTCGATCCGGCCGGCCGGCAACTGGGCGCGGGAGACGGCCAGTGCCATGTTGAAGACGTTGACGTAGCGCTTGAGCCGGCGCGGATTGGCTCCCAGGCCGCGCTGGAGCAGTTCCCAGAAGAGGGGGTCGTCCGCCAGCTCCGAGACGTAGGGCGTGAAGGCCTCGCGGAGGGTGCCGAAGCCCACGTCCGGGAGGAAGAACGGCAGTTGGACGATCTTTTCGAGGTAGGCCATGCCGGAGGCGACCTCGGCCGGGGCCCCTTTGAGGGACTCGCCGAACTTGTTGGTGGCGATCGCCGCCAGTACGTCGACGTCCATGGCGAGGACGAAGACACACTGCGACTGGGCCAGGAAGAGCTTCAGCGACTCCAGCACCGTCATCGCCGACTCGGGGGTGCAGCGGTCGAGGTCGTCCACGAAGACCACCAGCCGCCCGTCCTCGCCGACGAACTCCCGTACGGCATCGGCGAAGTCGGTCTCGAAGTGGTTCACCTGCCGGTACTGCTCCGCGTCCCCCTCGGACAGGCCCTTCAGCAGATCGTCGACGTCCTCGCGCTTGATGACGCCGCCGGTGCCGAGCGCCACCGCGGCGCCCAGACCGGCACGGACCGAGAGCCAGGTCGCGGCTTTGGCCAGCCGGACGGCCTTGTCCCGGAGGGTCGGCACCTGTTCCATCTCGGCGAGGATGGTGTGCAGCAGCGCGGCCCAGACCTCGACCTTGCGGTCGTACTTCCAGGGGTTGAACCAGATCGTCCGGGTGGCGCCGGCCTCGAAGCGCCGCTCCCACAGCCGCAGGAAGCTCGACTTGCCCGCACCCCAGGAGCCGAACACGCCGACGGTCAGCGGCAGCGGTGCGGCCTGCTCCACCGCCGCGTGCAGGACGTCGACGTACGGGCCGAAATGGAACGAGTCGTCCTGCGGGCCGGTGACCGGGTTGTCGGTGAGGGGACGCAACGAGGCTGCTCCTGTCTGCGGAAGTCACCTGCCCCGAGGGCGGGTTCGGCTGCCCAGTCTGTCAGGAGAGCTGGAGATCCGGCGCCCTCCTTCCCACGGCACCGGCGGGGAGAAGGGGCCGGGCGGCCGGTTCCGTCAGACGTTGACGCCGAAGTCCTGGGCGATGCCGCGCAGGCCGGAGGCGTAGCCCTGGCCCACCGCGCGGAACTTCCACTCGGCGGCGTGCCGGTACAGCTCGCCGAAGACCATCGCGGTCTCGGTCGAGGCGTCCTCGGAGAGGTCGTAGCGGGCGATCTCCTGGTCGTTCGCCTGGTTCACGACGCGGATGAACGCATTGCGCACCTGGCCGAAACTCTGGCCCCGGACGTCGGCATCATGGATGGAGACGGGAAAGACGATCTTGGCGACCTCGCCCGGCACGGCGGCCAGGTTCACCTTGATCGACTCGTCGTCGCCCTCGCCCTCACCGGTGAGGTTGTCCCCCGTGTGCTCGACGGATCCGTCGGGGCTCTTGAGGTTGTTGTAGAAGACGAAGTGCTGGTCGGAGACCACTTTCCCGGAGGCGTCGCAGAGCAGGGCGGAGGCGTCCAGGTCGTAGTCCGCGCCCGTGGTGGTCCGGACGTCCCAGCCCAGTCCGACCACCACGGCGCTCAGGCCCGGCGCCTGCTTGCTCAGCGACACGTTGCCGCCCTTGCCCAGGGAAACTCCCACGACTCGTCCTTCCGACTGCGGTCCTGTGTCCGTTCACTGGGTTGAACGTCCTGCTCACCGTCGCGGTTCCATAATTTGCGCAAAGGTTGAACCGTCGCGGGGTCAGGCACCGGTCGGGGAGCGCGGGGGGCCGCGTCAGTGCGCCGCGTGGTTCTCCGTCGCCGGTGCGGTGGTCTCCGTCGCCTCGGACGCGCCCTTGGCGAGGCGGGGGGCCGCCGCAGGGGTCGCGGCCGTGTCCGTGCCCTCGGCGGGAGCGGCGGCCGGCGCGGGGGCGTCGTCCTCCTTCATGGCCTTGGCCTCGCTCTTGAGGATGCGCATGGACTTGCCCAGGCCTCGGGCCGCATCCGGCAGCTTCTTCGACCCGAACAGCAGGATGATGATGATCGCCACGACCAGCAGGTGCCAGGGTTCCAGTCCGTTGCGGAGCATCGCGCCCACCCCTCTCTAGATTGCCTTTTTGCGCAACTGTACAACCGTGTCCGTGCCGCGTCCCCGGGCGGGCGCCGGAGATCGGCAATCGCTTTCAGTCCGCGCCGACCGCCTTGCCCGCCTTGGCCCAGTTCGCATGCAGACGGTCCAGGTACGAGCGGGCCTGGCTGCCGGGGCTCGCGCCGCGGGCGAAGGCGAGCATGTTGCCCGCGCCCGCGTTGTAGCCGAGCGCCAGCAGGTCGTCCTTCGAGTAGGCGGTGGTCCGGCCGGCGGGCAGCTGGTCCGCCAGGTCGTGCAGGTACCAGGCCTCGGCCTCGATCGCGAGGCTGCGGTCGTCCGGCAGCTCGTCCCAGCGTCGGCGTGCGAAGTCCCGGCCCTGTTTGACCCCGTCGAAGGTGGCACGGTGCATGTTCGCGATGCCGAAGGCCGCGTCCGGCTTGTACTTCTGCCAGGCCCGCTCGAAGGCCGGGTCGTGCGGTTTGTAGGCCTCGTTGTAGAGGATCGCCATCAGCAGCTGGGCGCTGACGCCGGTCTGCCGGGCCCGGGTGCGGACCTGCGCGGCGTACTGGGCGGGGTCGTACGACGAGGCGGCCGAGGGAGTGGAGGCGGGAGGCGAGGCGCCGGACGAGGGGGTCGGCGCGGCGGCCGACGCCTTCGCCGGTGGCGGGGTGTCGTCGCCGTCGTCGTCGCCGAAGAGTCCCGCGGCGCGCAGGACGACGTACAGCGCCAGGGCGAGGACCGCCACGGCGAGCCAGCGGTGGCGCCTCGGTCGCACGGAATCCGGCATGCCCGTCCCCTCCGGGAGTCGGCCGCGCACGCCGATGCGACCACCTGGCGGATCGCCCGGCGCACACGCGCCGGATCAGTTTAGGCACCGCCCCCTGACAGCCGGTCGCGCAGCACCGTGTCCATCGTCACCGGTTCGCGGCCGAGGAGGTCCGGCAGAGCCGGGTCGGCGGCGCCGAACTCGCCGGCCCGGCTCGCGGCGAATATGCCCAGCAGCTGGTCGGCGACCTCGGCGGGGGCGCCCTGACCCACCATCCGCTCCCGGAACCGCTCGTCGGACACGACGGTCCTCTTGACGGCACGGCCCGTCAGTTCGGCGGCGAGGGCGGCGATGTCGGCGAAGGTCAGGGCCTGACCGGCGGTGAGCGATGGCGTGGGGCCGTCGAAGCGGCCCTCGTCGGCCAGGACGACGGCGGCGGCCTCGGCGAGGTCGTCGTGCGTGGTCCAGCACACGGGCCCGTCCTCCGGGAGGGCGATCTCGCCGGTCTCCAGGGCGGAGCCGAGGAACAGCAGCGCGCTGGCGGCATGGAAGCCGTTGCGCAGCGACGTGAACGGCACGCCGCAGTCGCGCAGCGCGGACTCGGTGGCGGCGTGGTCGCGGCAGGCCTGGAAGTGCGAGGTGGCCGAGGCGCCCATCTGGCTGGTGTAGAGGATGCGGCGGGCGCCTGCCGCGACGGCCGCCCCGATGGCGCCGCGATGCTCCCGCACGGTCTCCTCGCCCATTTTGTCGACGGAGACCAGGAGCACCTGGGTGGCGCCCTCGAAGGCGTGGGCGAGGCTCGCGGGATCGGTGAAACTGCCCTGCCGCACCCGAACTCCGCGGTCGGCGAGGACCTGCGCCTTGCTCGGGTCGCGGACGCTCACGCCGACATGCTCCGCGGGGATCCGCGTCAGCAGTCGGTCGACGACACGGCGTCCGAGGTGTCCGTTGGCTCCGGTCACGATGATCACGATGCACTCCGGAAGGTAGGAGTTCCAGTGGAATCACATTGACGATACCACCGATACTAACGAAGGAAACGGAAATTCGATATCGTTGATACATGCCGTCCTCCTCACACAGCAGAAGCGGTGCCGCCGCCGATCCCGCTCCCGCCTCTCCCGGTCACGAGCAGCCCCGGCAGCGGATCGTCGAGGCCGCGATCGGCCTGCTGGAATCCGGGGGCCGCGACGCGGTCACCACCCGTGCGGTCGCCGACGCGGCGGGCGTCCAGCCGCCCGCCATCTACCGCCTGTTCGGCGACAAGGACGGGCTGCTGGAGGCGGTGGCCGAACACGGCTTCGCCACGTTCCTCGCGTCCAAGCGCGTCGACCCGCATCCCCCGGACCTCATCGAGGACCTGCGGGCCGGATGGGACCTCGCGGTCGAGTTCGGACTGACCCATCCCGCGCTCTACACGCTGATGTACAGCGAGCCCTCGGCAACCGCGTCCGCCGCCTACCGGACCGGCCTTGAGATCCTGCGGGGCCGTATCCGGCGCCTGGCCGCCGGCGGCTGGTTGCGCGTGGACGAGGAACTGGCGGCCGCGATCATCCATGCCACGGCACGCGGCGCGGTGCTCACCTGGCTGTCCCTGCCCGAAGGCTCCCGCAGGTCCGCCCTGTTGACGGCCCTGCGGGAGGCCATGGTCACCGCCGTCACCCACGTGGAGCCGGCCGTACGGAAGCCGGGCCCGGCCGGCGCGGCCCGGGCCCTGCGCGCCGCGCTCCCCGACCAGACGGCCCTCAGCGGCGCGGAACAGCACCTCCTGCGCGAGTGGCTCGGCCGCCTCGCCACCGAGGACTGAGGAGTCGCGACACCGCGACGGAGCGACGCCGGACGGCCGTACCGCACCCGCACCCGCTTGCCCGGCGACCGAGCGGACTTCCGACAGGTGGCGGCGCGTCCGCGGGCGACATCGCGCAGCAGGCCGAGGAAGACCTCGGCGAGCGGGGTGAGCGTCGTGTCGGCCTGGGTGACCGCGTGGCTCTCGCGGTACGGCCGCGGCCGGACGAGTTCGCGGTGCGTGGTGCCCGGCGTGTCGGTCAGGGCCAGGCGCGAGACCAGGGCCACGCCGCTGCCCGCGCCGACCAGTGCCCGGGCCACGTCGTAGGACTCCGCCTCGAAGCGCACCCTGGGCCTGAAGCCGGCTGCGCCCGCGGCCCGGTCGAGCTGCTCCCGGGCCGAGTGACCGGCCGGGATCGCCACCCAGGACGCATCGCGCAGCCGCTCCGGACGCAGCGGGCTGCCCGGCGGTGTGCGGGCGGGCGGCCGGCGGATGGCCGTCGGGCAGGACGACGACCATGGGGTCGTGCAGCAGCCGGTGCGCGCGCACGCGCTGCGGCAGTTCGGGGGCGGCGCCGAAGAAGGCGACGACCGCCAGGCCCAGGCGGCCTGCGGTGATCTCGCCCAGCCCGCGGTCCGGCGCGAGGCCGACCACGGAGACGTCGGCGTCGGGAGGGCGGTGGCGCAGGGCGGTCGGCGCCGGTGGCACCAGGTGCAGCGCGGCGGCCTGGAAGGCGCCGACCCGAAGGCGCAGGGACAGATGGCCGAGGAGCGCCCCCATGTCCGTGGCCGCCTGCTCCGCCGCCGCCTCGGCGGTCCGTCCGTGCACGGCGAGCAGGGCGCCGGCCTCGGTGAGGGTCGCGCCGCGGGGTCCGCGCAGCACGAGCGGCACCTGCCATTGGCGTTCGGCCCTGGCCACCTGCTGGGTCACGGCGGCCGGCGTGAGCCGCAGGGCATGGGCGGCCGAGGTGAGCGAGCCTGCTCCTCGATCAGGGCGAGCAGGCCCGCGATCGTGCCCCGGGCCGTACGCAGTCCGCTCGACAGCACCTGACGGATCATGACGGCCTGACCGGCGCCGGGCAGCATGGCCGGCAGCCAGGTGGTGACCAGGAACGCGGGCAGACGGCTGGGCACGGGTCGGCCTTCCCTTCGGGATCGTCGGTCGGTGCGGGACGCCTCCAGGCTTGCCGAACGCGACGGGCCTGCTCCTGTGGTCCGTGGCCGCCGCGGCCGGTCTGTCCGCCGTCCTGCTCGCCGGCCCCCGTGCCTGCGCCGCGATCCGCATCGTCGGCGAAGTCGTCCTGGTCGCGCCCGGGATACGGACGCTGTGGTCCGTACGCCGGTCCGCCACGGGCTCCGGGATCAGCGGCTCCCCGGCCGCCGAGGCCGCCGCCGCGGAACCGGCTTCCGCGGCGGCTTCGCCACAGGGCTCGGCACCAGTCTGGGCAACCCCAAGGCGGGGTGTTCGCGGTCTCGGTGCTGCCTCGGTCCGTCACGGCGAGCGGCCCGTGCTGCTCGCCCTGGGGGGTGGCGGTCACCGCCGGAGTGTGACGTGGCGCCGGGGTGACCGGGGCCCCGGGCCCTGTCGTTGCGTTCCCGTCCGCTCGCGACGCCTGGCACGCCATCCGGGCGACGACGGGGGAGGTGACGACGGCGCCTAGCGGGCGTTCGGGCGGGCGAGCCCGTGGTCGTAGGCGAAGATCACGGCCTGGATGCGGTCGCGGGCGCCGATCTTGGCCAGGACGCGGCCGACATGGGTCTTGACCGTGGACTCGGACAGAACGAAACGGGTGGCGATCTCACCGTTGGTCCAGCCCTTGCCGACGGCGACCAGGATCTCGCGCTCGCGGTCGGTGAGGGACCGCAGCCGGGCGTCGTCGGTGCCGTCGCCGCCGGGCACGGGACCGTAGCGGGCGAACTCGTCCAGGAGGCGGCGGGTCAGGGACGGGGCGATGACGGCGTCACCGGCGGCGACGGCGCGGATTCCGGCGAGGAGTTCCTCGGGACGCGCGTCCTTCAGCAGAAAGCCGCTGGCCCCGGCCCGGAGCGCGGCGTGGACGTACTCGTCCAGGTCGAAGGTGGTCAGCACGAGGACCCGGGAGCGGTCGCCTGCGGCGGTGATGCGCCGGGTGGCCTCGATGCCGTCCATGCCCGGCATGCGGACGTCCATCAGGACGACGTCGGGGCGCAGCTCGGCGGCCTTGCGGACGGCCTCGCCGCCGTGCGCCGCCTCGCCGACGACCTCCGTCTCGGCGACGGCGTCGAGGAGCATGCGGAACCCGAAGCGCTGCAGCGGCTGGTCGTCCACGACGAGCACGGTCGTCACCGGTCACCCCTCTCGGGGGTCAGGTCGAGGGTGGCCGCCACGGCCCAGCCCCCGCCGGGCGCGGGGCCGGCGCTGACGTGTCCGCCGTAGAGCGCGGCTCTCTCTCGCATGCCCACCAGGCCGTGTCCTTCCTCGTTCGGCGGTGCCGGGTGCCCGGCCGCCGGTCCGTCGTCCCGGACCCGGACGAGCAGGCGGGTGTCCTCGACGACCACGGACAGTGTCACCCGGGTGTCGGCTCCGGCGTGCTTCAGGGTGTTCGTGAGGGCCTCCTGGACGATGCGGTAGACCGCCAGCTGCACCCCGCTGTCCAGGGCGTCCACGTCGCCGACGGTCCGGTAGACGACGTCCAGGCCGGCCGTGCGGACACCGTCGCACAGCGTCGGGAGGTCCGCGATGCCGGGCTGGGGACTGAGCTCGGGCGGCCGGGGAGTGTCGTCGTCCGGGTCCTCGCGGAGCACGCCGAGGACGCGCCGCAGCTCGCCGAGGGCCATGCGGCCGGTGTCACCGATGAGTTCGAGCGCCTGCTTGCCGCGCTCGGGGGCCGCGTCCGTGGCGTACGCGCCGGCGTCGGCGAGAGTGATCATGACGGAGAGGTTGTGCCCGACGATGTCGTGCATCTCACGGGCCACCCGGGCGCGTTCGGCGGCGGCCGCGAGCCTGCTGCGCTGGTCGCGCTCGATCTCCAGGCGGGCCGCGCGGTCGCGCAGCCCGGCGAGCTGGGCCCGGCGGATCCGGACCATCAGCCCGAGCGCCAGGGCCGCGATCGTCATGCTGAGCAGAACGAACAGCGCGTCCCACACGGACACCGCCGCCGACGCGCGGAGCGCGACCAGGATGATCGCGGCGGCCATGACCCCGCCGGCCCACGGCCACTGCCGCGGTCTTCCGTGCAGGGTCAGGCTGTACAGCGCGATGAACAGGGCGACGTCCGCGTGCAGTACGGCACCGAGGGACCACTGGACGACGAAGACGGCCGCGACGGCACCGAAGGCGGCCATGGGGCGGCGGCGCCGCCACAGCAGCGGCAGCACGAGCCCCGTCTGAACGGCCAGCATGGCGGCCCGGGGAAGCTGGGTGAAGGCGAGCCGCAGGTGGCGGGGGGCGTCGCCGTCCCCGGTGTGCCCGTGCAGCAGGTCCGGCAGGCAGAACAGCAGGAAGACGACGACCACCACCGCGGTGTCCAGCACCCAGGGGTGGGCGCGGTCGGCCTGCCGCAGCCGCTGCCCGGCCCGGGAGATCCGGGCCAGCAGCGGCCCCATGCCGCCGATGTCGTCGGTGGTGGTCGTCAAAGGTGTCACCTGCCCATGGTGCAGGGCGGTCAGACGTCGCTGCGCACCAGCCGGTACGCCGCACCGGCCAGCGCGAGTGCCGTCCAGCCGAGGAAGACCAGCAGTCCGGCGGTGGGCGACAGGGTGGTGCTGTCGTGGGTGAGGGCGAACAGCGACTCGCCGGCGTTGCTCGGCAGGTACGGGTTGATGTTGTCCTGCCAGGAGCTGGGCAGCAGCGAGATCAGGCCGGGGATCAGCATGAGCGTCGCCACCAGGACCGAGATGCCGCCGGCGACGGAGCGCAGCAGCGCGCCCAGGGCGGCGCCGATGACACCGACCAGGCCGAGGTACAGCCCGGCGCCGAGCAGGCTGCGGGCGACGCCGGCGTGCGAGAAGCCCATCGCGGCGGGCGTGCCGGAGATCATCCCGCTGCCGATCCCGAAGGTGACGAACGCGCCGAGGGTCGCCACCACGAGCGCGACGAGCCCGTACACGGCCGCCTTCGACCACAGCACGGGCAGCCGGCGGGGTACGGCGGCAAGCGTGGAGCGGATCATGCCGGTCGAGTACTCGCCCGCGGTGACGAGGACGCCGAGGACGCCGAGGGCGAGCTGGGCGAAGTGCGTACCGAAGAGGGACAGGCTGACGGCGGTGGAGCGGGCGAAGTCCCCGTCCATGTGGTGGCCCGAGTCGATGTTGGACTTGTAGCGGGCGGAGGCGATCAGCCCGAACGCGACCATGAACAGCAGGGCCAGGCCGAGGGTGATCCAGGTCGACCGCAGCGTCCAGAGCTTGGCCCACTCCGAGGAGAGCACACGCCGGCCGGTGACCCGGTAGGCGGGGCGGGCGGGAGCGGCGGCGGGCGCCTCGGCCTCCGTGGTGGTCAGGGTGCTCATGCGGGCCTCCCGGCGGCTTCCAGCGTCTCGGTGGCGGTGGTGGAGCCGTGGTACTCGACGGCGTCCCTGGTCAGGTTCATGAAGGCCTCCTCCAGCGAGACCGTCCGCGGGGTCAGCTCGAACAGCGCGATGCCGTGCTCGGCCGCCGTCGACCCGATCTCACGGGCGCTCAGGCCGGTGACCTGGAGTTCCTCCGAGCCGATCCGGCCGGTGATGTCGACGCCGGGCCCGGCCAGGACGTCCCGCAGCCGCGCCGGGGCGCCCGTGACGACCTTCACCGCGTCGCCGCCCGCCTCCGCGATCAGGTCCGGCACGGTGGTGTCGGCCAGCAGCCGGCCGCGCCCCACGATGATGAGGTGGTCGGCCACCAGGGCCATCTCGCTCATCAGGTGGGAGGACACGAACACGGTCCGGCCCTCGTCGGCGAGCGCCTTGAGGAGGTTGCGGATCCAGAGCACGCCTTCCGGGTCCAGTCCGTTGACCGGCTCGTCCAGCATCACCGTCTGCGGGTCGCCGAGGAGCGCGGCCGCGATGCCGAGCCGCTGGCCCATGCCGAGGGAGAAGGCTCCGGCGCGCTTCTTCGCCACGCTGCCGAGACCGGCGAGGTCGATGACCTCGTCGACCCGGCTGCGGGGGATCCCGTGGGTCAGCGCGAGCGCGCGCAGATGGTGGTAGGCCGAGCGGCCCGG
Organism: Streptomyces sp. HUAS MG56; assembly: GCF_058673395.1. Taxonomy (NCBI): domain Bacteria; kingdom Bacillati; phylum Actinomycetota; class Actinomycetes; order Kitasatosporales; family Streptomycetaceae; genus Streptomyces; species Streptomyces sp. HUAS MG56. Next base: position 1,698,403 of record NZ_CM178722.1, read on the forward strand.
GTGGATCGACTTCGCCTCCAGCAGCGCGCCGACCTCCTGAAGGGGCGCCTGGTGCCGGGCGTAGGGCCGACCGTTGACCGTGACCGAGCCGCTGGTCGGGGCGTCGAGCCCGACGATCATGCGCATGGTCGTGGACTTCCCGGCGCCGTTGGGGCCGAGGAAGCCGGTCACGGTACCGGGTTTGACGGTGAAGTCCAGCCCGTCTACGGCCGTCTTCTCGCCGTACCTCTTGGTCAGCTGCTGTGCCTCGATCATGCGCGTTCTCTCTGTCGGACGCGGCGCCCGCCGACAACCGCCGGGGCCCACCGACCACGCTAAGATCCACACCCCCCGGTTCCCGTGGTACCGGGGACTGAACCCGGCCCAGGACGTGGTACCCGGGTACTACGACCGCCGCCCGCACCGGGCTCGGGGGTGCCCCGATGCCGGTGCCGGCCTGGTTCGACACGGCCGGCTCCGCGGCCCGGAGCGACGCACTCGACGCCCGTCAAGGCCGTCCGAGAGCAGCGCGCCCGCGCAAGTACAAGGCCCGGACCCCCTTCCGATACGCGTCCGGCGCGGGATACCTCTGAAGGGTCGGCAACAGGGGCGGCGAGCGCCGCGAGGAGAGGAACGGGCCATGGGCGACGAACAGTTACGGGACGGCTGGTACGTGGACGACCGCTGCACGAACTGCGACGTCGCCCGGCAGCTGGCCCCCGGCCTGATCGGCGAGGTCGACGGCCGCTCGGCGGTCCTGCGCCAGCCGCGCGACCGGGACGAGGTGCGGCGGATGCACCTGGCCGCGAACGCGTGCCACACCCGGTCCGTGCGCCCTCCGACCGGACGGCTGGACGCGGCCCAGGACCCCTTCCCGCTGGCCCTCGACGACGCCGTGTTCCTGTGCGGGCACAACTCCCCGCGCACCGCGGGCGCCAACTCCTACCTGCTGCGCCGCCCCGACGGCACCGCGATGCTGGTGGACACCCCGCGCTGGAGCACGACGCTGGCCGATCGCTACGAGGGACTGGGCCCTGTCACCGACGTCCTGCTCACCCACCGCGACCACGTGGCGCACGGCCGCCGGTACGCCGACCGGCTCGGCACGCGGCTGTGGATCCACGAGGGCGACCTCGACGCGGCGCCGGACGCCGACCGCGTGCTGCGCGGCACCGACCCGACGCAGATCGCCGACGGCGTGACCGCCTTCCCGCTGCCCGGACACACCAGGGGCAGCGTGCTGTTCGTCGCGGACGAGCGGTACTGCTTCAGCGGCGACAGCTTCTACTGGTCGCGCGGTACCGGGGACATCGAGGTGGCCGAGACCGTCACCTGGTACTCCATCGGCGAGTTGGCGTCCTCGCTGGCCCGCACCGTCGACCGGCTGCGCTTCGAGTGGCTGCTGCCGGGCCACGGCGACCGATGCCACCTCCCGGCCGACGACATGACGGCACGGCTGCGTCGCCTGGCGGCACGCACCCGCGAACTGCGGCCCCAGCCCATCGACTTCACGGCGGTGCGCTGGTGACAGCGACGCGAAGGGGAGTCCTGCCGGGCCGGTGCGGTCCGGCAGGACTCCCCTGTGGTCAGGGTGCCGCTAGTTGAGGTGTCCGCCGACGGAGTCCCGGTCGGTGCCGGGAGCCGGGACGGAACCGTAGCCGGCGGTGCCCGCCATGGCCGTCGGCTCCTCGGCCTGGTCGCCGTGGCCCGGCCACCATGCGGCGTGGCCGATCAGGGCGGTGAGGCTCGGCGTGAAGAACATCGCCATGACGAACGCGGCGACGATGATGCCGAAGGAGACCGCGAAACCCATCTCCGTGAGCAGCGAGTTGCCTGCCAGCATCATCGTGGCGAAGGTCGCCGCCAGGATGAACCCGGCCGCGGCCACGGTCGGTCCGGCTTGCCTCAGCGCCATGCCGGCCGCCTCGCGCGGCTCGCGGCCCTCGCGGGCCTCCTCGCGCAGCCGGGCGATCATGAGGATGTTGTAGTCGGTACCGATGGCGACCACGAACAGATACATGATCACCGGGAGCATGAACATCAGCCCCGAGTGCCCCTCCCCGTTCTGGAAGATCCACACGGTGGCGCCGAGGGTGGCGCCGAAGCCGAGGCCCACCGAGGCCATCAGGTACAAGGGGGCGACCACGCTGCGCAGCAGCAGGCCCAGGATGACCATGATGAGGAGCGCGGCCACCGGGAAGACCGTCTTGTAGTCGTGGTTGACCGCGGTGTCGATGTCCTTGTAGATCGAGGACAAGCCGCCGACGACCGCCTTGGTGCCCTCGGGCGCGTCGGAGTGGGCGACGTCGCGCACCCTGCCCACCGCGTCTATCGCCTTGTCCGTCGACGCCTCGTACTTGAGCGTGACGGTGAAGTCCGCGGTGGTGCCGTCCTTGCTCACCTGGCTCATCCGGACGTTCGCGACGCCGTCCACGGCCCCGAGCTTCTGCGCGTACGCGGTGAACCCGGCCTTGTCCAGCGGTTTGCCGTCGGTGCTGGACAGATAGACGTCGGTGGGCGCGGCGGCGCCCGCCGAGTACGCCTTCTGCATCTGGTCCTGGACGACCATGGACTCCTTGGTCTTCGGCATGGAGCCGGACGCCAGGTCGAACGTGGCCTTGAAGCCGAGCGTGCCGAGCGACAGGGCGACCAGGACGAGACCGGAGATCACGGCCGTCAGCGCCGGGCGGCGCTGGACTCCGCGGCCGAGGGCGGCGAACCGGGCGTTCTCCGGCTCCCGCTGCCAGGACTTCGACGGCCAGAAGACCTTCGGTCCGATGAGCGAGACCACGGCCGGGATCAGGGTCAGACCGGCGACCAGGGTGACGCCGACCGCGATGGCGAGGGCCGGGCCCATCTGCTTGAGGAAGCCCAGCGTGGACAGCACCAGCGCCAGGAAGGCGATGATGACCGCACCGGCGGCCGAGGCGATGGCCTCGCCGACCCGGCCCACGGCGTTGACCATGGCCAGTTTGGGCTCGTCACCGGCGCGCAGGCGTTCGCGGTAGCGGAACATCAGGAACAGGAAGTAGTCCGTACCCACACCGAAGAGCACGACGATCAGGATCGACGAGATCGAGCTGTTGGCCTGGAGGTCGAACAGCTTGGTGGCGTACGCGATCAGCCCGTTGGCGATGCCCGCGACCAGACCGATGAGCACCAGCGGCAGTACGGCCAGGATCGGCGCCCGGAAGATGATCAGCAGGGTCACCAGGATGATCGCGAAGGTGCCGAAGCCGATCAGCGCCTGGCCTCGCTTGGACGAGTCCTGCTGGTCGAGGGCCTGTGCGGCGGAGCCGCCGAGCTTGACGTCGAGATGTGTGCCCTTGGTCAGTTGCTTGACGTCGTCGCGCAACACCTTGGCGGCGTCGGCCTGTTTGGGCTGGCCGGCGTTCTTGCTGTCCATCTGGACCAGGGTCATGGAGTACTTGCCGTCCTTGGACGGCGGGCCGGGGACGACCTTCTGCACCTGGTCGATGTGCTTGGCGCCCAGCTCGGTGGTGATCCGGGCGATGTCCTTCTGGTCGGCGGCGGTCAGCTTGCCGCCGTCGGTGCGCTGGTAGAGCGCGATCGCGGACGGGGTGAAGGCGCTGGGGAACGCCTTCTCCTGGGTGACCGCGGCCTTGATGGACTCGTAACTCTTGGGCAGGAAGCTGCTCTCGTCACTGTTCGAGGGCAGACCGGGGGCGGTGGCGATGATCGCCACCGCGGCGATGAGCCATGCCACGATCGTCCACACGGGATGTCGGACGACTGTGCTGCCAATACGTCGGAACATGCGGAAGGTCCTCCTGGGCAGGAAGATCACCGCAGCCCGGGGAGCGGTCCCTGGCATCGGCGACCCCGACCGGAACGCACTGCGCGTACCGGTCGATTGGTTGTCTTGAGGCCACATGGTAGTGACCCGATACGACAGTCATCTCATCAATTGACGAGAGTGTTGCTCAGCCGAGAACGAAGGGGAGTTCCGCGGCGAGTTCTTCACCCAGCTCGTCCCGCTCGGCGGCGGTCGGCCCACGCCGGCCGGTGCCGACCAGCAGGGCGTCCGCGTCGGGGAACGAGGCGGGGAACGTGGTTCCCGCGATCTTCTCCAGTGCGGTGCGCGCCGCCGCGAGGGTCTCGGCGGGCGGCTGGGGTGCGGACGGCAGGTGCGCTATCAGGTCGAGGTGGTGCAGGGTCCACTCGACGACGTACGCGGACAGGTAGTCGCCCGCGGTCAGCACCTCGCCCCGGGTGCTCACGCGCGCGGCCGGATCGGCGAGTTCGGCGGCCCGGCCCGCGGCGGAGCCGACGTCGTCCAGGTGGAACGTGAGCAACCGGGGTTCGCCGTAGGCGGCGGCCAGCCGGGGGATCAGCGCGTCGAGCGGGTCCTCACCGGTCGGGGGCTCGACCAGCTTCCAGTAGCCGACCGCGTCGACGGTCGGCTCGCCCGTGGCGGGCGTGACCAGGGTGATCAGCACGTCCTGGGCGTCGATGACCAGGTGGCACACCAGGTCCCGCACCAGCCAGCCGGCACAGCCCGAGGGCCGTTCGAAGTCCTCGTCCGGGAGTGCGGCGACCGCTGAGCGCAGCGCCGCCCAGGAACGTGAGAAGAGATCCACCGGGGCAACGTAGTGCGGGGGCGGAAGGGCACTCAAGCGAATTCGAGCGGATCGCCGGGGCAGGTCGTTCGGGCGGGTCAGGTGGCGCGGCGGGACCGGGCCAGGACCGGGCCGTGGGCTCAGCGGGCGGACGGCGACAGCCGGTAGGAGGCGGCGAGGTCCCGCACCTCCACCGAGAGGACCGCCTCCGGCGGCACACCCTCGACCCGCAGATGCTTGCCCAGCAGTGCCAGCACCGCCTCGGACAGCCGCGTCTTCTGCGTCTCGGGGCGGCCCGGCATGAGCCCGATCTCCACGTGTACGAAGACCGCCTCCTCGCTCGGCCGGTCCCCCACGAATGTCACCACCGGGCGCAGCATCGTCTTGCACACCCCCGTCGTGCCGGACTCCTCGGCCACGAGCGGGTGCAGCTCCTTCACCAGGGCCGCCGGGTCGAAGGATCCGGCCAGATGGGAGGAGTAGTCGACGGTGAGGTGTGGCATGGAGGACCTTTCACATGATCCCGGTGGTTTCGCTAGGCAACTATTTTCCCTCATGCGATGCGGGGACCGCACCGCACCCTCCGTGCAGCGGCGCGCTCGGCTAAGGTGATCGCCGGCCCGCGACCAGGGGCTTGCACCGGGGGACGAACTGCGTGAGCGCGATTCTTTTCAATGTGACGACGGCATTACTGATGGTGCTGATGCTCAGGGCCGGGGTGCTGCTGATCGGCGAGGACACGATCCGCCGTCGGCCGGTACCGTACGCGGCCGTCGCGGTCACGGCCGTGGCCGTCGGCGCGGTGGTCCTCCAGCTGTGCTGGTCCGGCGCGATGGACGCGCTGGACGGCGATCCGCGCGAGTCCGGCTGGTGGCGGGGGGTGACCTCGGTGTTCATGCAGAACGGCGGGGTGTTCGGCGCCGTCTGGAACATCGTCACGCTCGCCGTGATCGCCGCGCTCGCCCAGTGGTTCTGGGGCGCGCCCCTGATGCTGGTACTGCTCGCCGCCGGCATCCTGCTCCCCGAGCACGTCGACGCGCTGTTCGGCGAGCCGGCCCGCAGCGCCGATCCCCGTGGTTTCGCCGGGAGTTCGGGCGCGACGTACTTCCTCGCCGCGACGCTTGCGGCCGGGCTGGCGCTGACCGCGTCCACCCCGAAGCGGCGGGTGCCGGCCGTGTGCGCGCCCGCGGCCGGGCTCGCGATGTGGCTGGCCCAGGAGAACGGGCACGGCCTGGTCACCTGCTGCGGCTTCGCCCTCGGCGGCGCCGTGCTGCTCATCGGCCGACGCCTGCCGATCCGGTTCGCCCCGGGGACGGCGGCGACGGCCGTACCCCCCTCGGCCGCCACCGAGGGATAGCGCCTCGGCCGGGGCCGCCCACCGGATGGCGGCGGCCCCGGCCGACGGCGCGCGCCCAGGGCGCCCCGGTGGGCACGGGCGGCGACCCGTCTCATGCCCCTGCCATCTCCGCGCGATCACCGCACCGTGGCAGGATGAGCGGGTGAACGAGCAGGTGACACGGGAGACCGAGCCGGGACGGCGGGACCGGAAGAAGGCCGCCACACGCAGCACCCTGCTCCAGACGGCGACACGGATGTTCGCCGAGCGCGGCTACCAGGACACGACGGTCAAGGACATCGCGGCCGCCGCCGGTGTCACCGAGCGCACCTTCTTCCGCTACTTCCCCTCGAAGGAGGACCTCGTCTTCGCCGAGATCCTCGACTTCGTCCCTCTCGTACAACGCGAGATCCTGCGGCGGCCCGCCGACGAGCCGCCCCTGACCGCCGTGCTCAACAGCCTGCTCGCGGCCGCGTCCGGACTCGACGGCGGTCTCGCCATCCTCGTCGTCGGCGCGCCGCCCCGCGCGCTGACCGGCCGGGCGGCCCGGCGCACCCATGTCCTGACCGATTTCGAGGACGGCATCACCGCCGCCCTCGCCGAGCGCTTCGCCGGCCTCGGCCCCGAAGAGCCGCCCCGCCGACGCGCGTTGCGCGCCTCGGTCCTGGCCCGGTCCGCCGTGGCCGCGGTGCGCAGCGCGCTGCTCATCCACGCGGGGGGCGCGGCCGGAACCGGTGCACAGGATGAGGCGGCGGATGGTTCGCGCGGCGCCGCCGAGGCCGGTTCAGCCGAGGTCGACGACTTCGGCACGCTGCTCCAGGACGCGTTCGCGGTCCTGCGGTCCCCGGAGCACAGCGCGTAAACCGGCCAATCCTCCTACGGCCTCGACCACTCCGTCCCGACCGGCCTGATCAGCGCGGACGCCCTGATTCCGGGACGCGCGGCGATACGGGAAACATGCTGTTTACATGTACGCCCGTGTCGGTTTTCGGTCGGAGTGGGAGTCACCTCTTCCCCTCCCACCGCACGAGGCGAACGATATGCGCAGGAACCACTTCACCGTGTGACATCACTGAGCACACCACTCACGTTCAGGACCTCATGACACTGCGCCGCCTGCTGCCCGGTCGCCGGCGTGCCCGGCTTCGCGCAGTTCACGTTCATGGTGACGGTGGCGTCCGCGGGGATCTTGATGGGGGTGACCCAGTGGTAGTCCTGGTTGCGGAAGGTCTCCAGCGCGATCGTGGTGATCTTCCGGTCGCCGAAGGTGATCGTCAAAAGACCCTCGTCGCCCTGGAAGTTGGCGACCACGATGTCCGTGATGCCGAAGATCTTGCCCTTGGGGACCACATAGGTACCGGTCTTGTTCCCGCCGCCCGCCGTCTGCACGTCGATCGTGGTCGAACTCTGCTGCCCGCTCCCGGACTCCGTGCCGCCGGTACCACCGGTGCCACCGGAACCGCCGTCGCCCTGACCGCCGCCCTGCTGTTTGCCGGTGCCCTTGTCCGCGCCGGTGCCCGGGGACTGCCCGTTCTGGCTGTTGCCGGGGGTCGGCCGGGGCTGGACCACCTCGTTGGCCGCCTGCTTGGCGGCGCTGCGCACCGCCGGGCGGACCAGCGCGAACCAGGCCAGGATGAGCGCGATCAGCGCCGCGAGCACCGCCAGCAGCCACTTCGGGAAGATCGGGATCTGGACGAACTCCGCCTCCAGCGGCGGGCGTACGACGGCTCCGGGCCGCTCGCCCTCGGCCGCCGCCTCGGTGTCCGTCGCGTGCACGGCGAATGGCCAGACCACCGGTTTGCCGAACCAGACCGGTTTGCCGATGCGCGACCGCAGCCGGGTCTCCGCCGACTCACCGGGTTCCAGGGTCAGTTCGGGGGGTGTGAACCCGAACTTCAGCTCCTCTCCCGGCTGCTGCGGCGCGAAGGAGACCCGGGCCGGGGTGTTGCCCTCGTTGCGCACCGCGAGCCGGTAGCGGCCGCGGAGCCAGCCGCGCCGACGGCGCGGGAGCACCTCGGTGCGCAGCTCGTGGAACGCCTCGATGTGCACCGTGGTCTCGGGGACCGTGACCGATTCGGGGTGCTCGGCCGGCAACACCCGTACGGCCAGCGGGACATCGCCCGCACGCACGTCGGGGGAGCGCGGCGGGGCCAGCCGGATGGTCACCGTCTCGGACGTGCCGGGGTAGAGCGAGACCCGCGCGGGTTCCACGGTGGTCCAGGCCGCGCAGTCGCCCACGACCTCCAGGGTGTACGCCTCGACGATGTCGCTGTCGTTGCGAACGGTCAGGCTGGTGGAGGCGGTACCGCCCGGTGTCACGGTCACGGCAGGGATGTCGAGACCGGGCGCTCCGGGGCCGGAAGAGGCAGCAGATGGCGTCACGCCACGACCGTAGAACCGGATCCGGAGCATCGCGAGAGATGCGAGGGCAATTCCCGGGCAGTCGGCATGCCCCCAGCGGTCAAGGCCAACTCCACGGAATGACAGGTCAGTTGAACCCATCACGCGCGGCGCGTGCGCCGCCCTCCGGCGGCGCCCGTTCCGCGCGCCTCCTTGGCCCGGTGCGCCCCTCTCCGTTCTTCTCGTCCTGTCTTCTCGTCCCGTTGAAACAGGTGCTCAGTATGTCCGGCTCCGTGAAGGAGAACCTCCTGATGCCAGCCCGCACGACGCTCACCATCCATCCTCCCGCCACGACCCAGCGAACAGCTCCCGAGGACCGGACGCGCCGGGTCACCGTGGCGGTGTACGCACAGGATCTGGTGCTGCGCATCGGTGTCGTCCACCAGTTGCGCCAGCGTCCCGAGGTGGAGCTGGTCGACGAGGCCGAGGCGGACGGGGCACGGACCTCGCTCGTGATCGTCGACTCCGTGGACGACGATGTCATCGCCCTGCTGCAACGGCTGCAGCGCAATGCCGGCACCCGCACCGGGCTCGTGGTAGGTACGTTCGAGACCGCGGCGTTGCAGCGTGTCATCGAGTGCGGTGTCGCGGCGGTGCTGCGGCGGGCCGAGGCCGACCAGGACCGGCTGCTGCACCTGGTGCTCGCGATGGCCAACGGCGAGGGGGTGCTCCCCGGTGACCTGCTCGGCAAGCTGCTGACTCATGTGGGCGGCCTCCAGCGCTCGGCGCTCGATCCGCACGGCCTCGCCCTGTCCACGCTGACCGCGCGGGAGGCGGACATGCTGCGCCTGGTGGCGGAGGGGTTCGACACGTCGGAGATCGCGCAGAAGACGGCGTACTCCGAGCGGACCGTCAAGAACGTCCTGCACGAGATCACCACCCGGCTGCAACTGCGCAACCGGGCCCACGCGGTGGGCTATGCGCTGCGCAACGGGCTGATATGAAGCGTCAGTTGCGTGCCGGGGCAGACTCCGGACCGCTCTTCGTCCGCGGCGGGCTGATCTGACGAGCCGGTCGGGCAACCGGGCGCGCTGCGGGAATCCCCCCGCCCGCAGCGCGCCCGGCACCCGGCGGCTGCCCGAAAGCGCAGCCCGCGCTTCCCCCGGGCACGGCCCCGCCGCCCTGCCGCGCGGCACACGCGCGGGGGCACAGTGGCCGGGCACACCCTGGTGTTCCAAGACTGCGAGGTGGAACCGTGAACGGCACCGCTGTCCCCGGCGAGCAGCGTCGGCTGGGGAGATTCGGCGCGTCGTTGCTCCTGTTGGTCCCGCTGCTCGCGGTGACGGCGGCCTCCGGGCCCGACAGCGCCGAGGCCCGGCCGCAGGCGGCCACCGCCGCCGCCACCCGGATCGTCTACGCCGGGACCGGGCACCGCAGTCTCGGCAAGGTGATCAACCCCAAGCAGAGCGACCCGCTGTTCGGGACGGTTCTGCAGCATGACGACGTCGAGCCGTCGGCACTCGGGGACACCATGGTGTTCGCGAGTCGCCGCGACGAGAAGAACCCGCAGATCTATCTGCGCGCCGCCGACGGTTCGGTGCGCAAGCTGACCAGCGGCCGGGACGCGGCGCACCCCCGGCTGACGCCGGACGGCGCGTCCGTGGTCTTCGACTCGGCGGAACCCGGCGGCGCGAACGGCAGGAAGCAGCGCGACCTGTGGCTGGTGCACACCGACGGCACCGGACTGACCCGGCTGACCGACACGCCGTACGACGAGGAAGACCCGACCGTGTCGCCGGACGGGCAGCGGATCGCGTACTCCGCCAACAGCAACTCGGTACTCGGGTTCCAGATCTATGAGCGCCCGCTGGCCGGCGGCGCCGAGACCCGGGTCACCAGCGTGGTCGGCACGGCGACGGAACCCGTGTGGAACCCGGTCGACGACGCGGCGCACCGCGACCTCATCGCGTACACCTACACCTCCGACTCCTCCACCGGCCCCCGGTTGCACCTCACCGGCGGCGCGGGCGGGGACCAGCAGATGCTCACCGGCACACCCGTCAACTGGCGGACCCACGGGGCAGCCTGGATGCCCGATGGGGAGGGCGTGCTGTTCCTCAGCCCGGACCGCACCTGTGGCTGCGAGGGCGACTGGGACCACGTGTACCAGGTGCAGAACCGCACGACGGCCCCGAACCTGGTGCTCCAGGAGGACCGCGCGGTCGGCAGGCCGACCTGGTTCGGTCCGCAGAACGGCGGTTACGTCGTGGTGGACCGCACCACGGCGAAGGGAACCAACACGGCGAACGGCGTGCACGGTCCGCACGTGGTGACCCTTCAGGACGTCCGGACGGACGGCTCCGACCCGCGCGACCTCGGGCTGACCATCCTGAACGAGGACCCGGCGGCCGACTCCAACACCGACCCGACCAAGGATCCCCTCTTCAACCCGGCGGCCGGGTACGACCCGTGGACCGAACGGCAGAACTACACGCCGGACGGCCGCCGCATCGTGGTGACCGTGTTCGAGGGCACTGCGGACAGGCGGATCGAGCGGATCTGGACGGTGGACGCCGACGGCTCCAACGCCGCTCCGATGCCACTGGCCGGGCGCGGGCCGCGGGACTGGGACACCGACCCGACGTTGTCGCCGGACGGCAAGTACCTCGCGTTCACCCGGACCTCGCCGGGCGGGGTCGGCTCCGCCGCGGGTCCGAGCCGGGTCCTCGTCGCCGACGCGACGACGGGCGCGATCGTGCACGAGATCGTGCCGCCGGCCGGGCAGCAGACGGGCGGCGACGCCCAGCCCACCTGGTCCTCCGACGGCACCCGGCTCGCCTTCACCCGGAACATGACCATCGACGGGGGCGGCGGCAACAAGCACATCTGGACCGTGCCGGTCGACGACCTGAACCAGCAGCAGGATCTGAGCGCGCGGATCTGCCCCGGCAACTGCACGGTCATCGACGACAGTCCCGCGTTCTCCCCGGACGGACGGCAGATCGCCTTCAACCGGAAGGACGGTGGCGGCCGGGTCAACGAGAACAACGGCCTGCTGCTCACCTCGGTGTCCGGCGACAGCTGCCGGGTGCTGCTGCCCGAGGCGGCCCGCTCCACCGCGGACGGCTGCCACCAGGATCTGCCCGACACCACCACGACCGGCCCGCACCAGCCGCGCGACGCGGCCTGGACGGCGGACGGAAACGGCATCGTCTACAGCTCACGTACGGACGCCCCGGTCAACTGCCCTGAAAAGCTGCACCTGTTGAACGTCACGACCGGTCACCAGAGCCCCCTCACCCTGGAGCTGCCGGGCCGTCAGAAGGAGCCCGGCGTCCAGCAGTCGGTGGACCTGGCGGTGCGCGCGCCGGGCACGGTGCCCGCGGTCACCGTCGACCACACCACGGACATCCGCGTCGACGTCGTCGACAACGGTCCGGCCGCCTCTCCCGGCACCCGGCTGACCATCGCCCCGCCGGCCGGCCTCACCGTCACCCGGATCCGCTTCCCCCGCGGCACCTGCGACGCCGCCTCCCTGCAGTGCGACATCGGGGTGGTGCCGCCCGGCACGACGGTGCCCGTGACCGTGACGGTCACCGGGCGGGTCGTCGGCGACCAGCCCGTCGACTGGTCCGTCACGGGAAGCGTCATCGATCCCCAGCCCGGCGACAACACCGCGCGGACGCTCGTGCCGGTCCACCCGGCCGCCCCGCCGAGCCCCACCCCGACGCCTCCGGCGCCCACGCCGCCCCCGACGCCGCCCGCGCCGAAGGCCGGACCCGGGGTCCGGGTCACCGCCCAGCCCGACCCGGGCTACGTCGGCGGCCGGGTCGTGGTGACGTACACCGTGCGCAACGGCCGTAACGCGCTCGCCACCGGACTGCGGCTGCACATCGGGCTGCCCGGCGGTATCCCCGACAGCGGGCCGCCCGCGGGCTGCGACAGCGGCTGGGTGTGCGCGCTGCCGGACCTGGCACCGGGCGACAGCACGGTCGTACGGGTGGTCCTCTCCCCCGACCACGCCACGACGGGCCGCGCCACCGGCGTCCTGACCACCACCGGTACGGATGCCAACCCTGACGACAACAGGACGCGGACCACGATCCGGATCCTCCAGCCGAAGATCGTCGCCGTGCCGCCGATCGGCAAGCCCGGCTTCGTCACCTCGGTGCGCGGCAAGGACTTCCCACCGGGCGTGCCGGTCCGGTTCACCTGGAAGCCCGGGATCACCGCGGCCGCCGCGCCGACCGTGCCGAAGCCGGACGGCACCTTCATCGGCCAGCTGCTGATCCTCACCAAGGACCAGACGGGTCCGCGCGTCATCACCGCGAGCGGACCCGGATTCTCCCCGGTGACGACCGACTTCCTGGTGGTGAACGGCAGCGTGCAGCCGCCCGACGAGGTGACCCGCCGGTGATCCACGAGGTCGACGAGGCGCTGCGCGGGCTGCTCGGCGAGTCCGGGCTGGAGGCGTCCGGGGTCGAGACCGTCTTCGACGCGCCGACGCGCGACTGGGCGGCCCGCCGCACCGCGCCCACCGTCTGCGTGTTCCTGTACGACATCCGGGAGGACGCGACCCGGCGCGGCAGCGGCGCCGGGGAGGTGTACGACACGGACGGGTTCGTGGTCGCGCGGCGCACCCCGCCGCGCTGGTTCGAGCTGACGTACCTGGTCACCGCGTGGGCGAGCCGCCCGCAGGACGAACACCGGCTGCTGTCACAGGTGTTGGCGACACTGGTGTCCGTCGACGCGCTGCCGGAGCGGCATCTCACGGGCTCGCTCGCCGAACTGGGCCTGACGGTCTCCCTGGACGCCGGCGGCGCCGGACTGGACGCGCCCGCCGCCTCCGACGTGTGGTCGGCACTCGGCGGCGAGCTGAAGGCGTCCCTCGGCGTCCGCGTGCGCGCACCCCTCGCCGGGGTGAACAGGGCCGCCGCGCCGCCGGTCACCGAAGGGCTCCTGGTGCGTTCCGCGCGCCGGGAGGAGGACGAGGATCCGCAGCCGGGCCGTCGGCTGCGCTACGACGGGGTGAGCGAACCGGGGCCGGACGAGGGCTTCGCCGGCCCGCGCGAGCGGCGTCCGGCTCCCGCGCGCCGCCGCCGGGGAGGACGCCAGCCGTGACGTACGTGGAGGAGGAGACGGTCACGGGCCTCGGCGCGGACCCCCTGTGGGACCGGCTGCGGCTGGTCGAGGAGCGGATCCGGTACGCGGTGGCGGCCCGCCGCGCCGTCGATCCCGACCCCGACGACCCCTACCGGGGGCAGTACCTCACCCCGGAGGCCGTGCGGCGGGTCCTGGACGAGCCGGGCGGGCTCGACGTACCGGTGTACGACCCGCAGCCCCCGCCGCCCGACTCCGTGCTCGGCACGCTCGCCGCGCGCTTCGCCCTGTCGCCGCTCGACACCGATCTGCTGCTGATCGCGCTGGCACCCGATCTGGACGCCCGTTTCGAGCGGCTCTACGGCTATCTCAACGACGACCTGACCCGCCGCCGGCCCACGGTCGGGCTGGCCCTGGAGCTGTGCGGGCTCGCGCAGGCGTCGCCCGCCCGGTTCCGGCTCTCCGCGTCCTCGCCCCTGGTCGCGGGCGGACTGCTGGAGATCACCGAGCCCGAACGCCCGCCCTTGTCACGGGTGTTGGCGGTGCCGGACCGGGTCACCGCGTTCCTGCTGGGCGACACGGCCCCCGACGGCCGGCTCGCCGGTGTCCTCGGCACGGTCGCGGAGGATCCGACGGCACCAACGCAGGAGGTCCAGCGGGCGGCCCGCGCGGCGCGGTCCGGGTCCGGTCTCGTGCATCTGCACGCCCGGGGCGGTGACGCGCCGGGCCTTGCCGCCGCGGCCCTGAGCGCCGCCGGGCTGGGCACCCTGGTGGTCGACGCGGCGGCCCTCGCCCGGCGCTCCGCCGACCTGCCCGCGCTCGCCCGGATCGCGGCGCTGGAGGCCCGCCTCACCGGCTCGGGCGTCGTCCTCGGCCCGCTGGAGGAGCTGCCCCCGGCACCCGCCGAACGGGCCCGCAGCGCCGCCGAGTTGTGCGCGGCGCTGCGCGGCGTTCCCGTGTTCGCCCATGGCGCGGACGGCTGGGACCCGGCCTGGGCGGCCGACACCCCGGTCGTCCTGCCGGTGACGGCGCCTTCCCCCGCACGGCAGGCCGCACGCTGGCGGCACGTCCTCGCCCTGGCCGGCGCCGACGCGTCCGTGGACGGCGACGTCGACACGCTCGCCCGGGTCGTCGCCGCACACCGCCTCGACGGCGGACAACTGCGCCGCGCCGCGCACGCCGCCGTGCGGGCCGCGGGCCTCGCGGACCGCCCGGTCTCCCCCGACGATCTGCGGGCGGCCGTACGGGCGCAGAACGGCGCGGGGCTCGCCCGGCTGGCCCGCAGGGTCCAGCCCGCTGTCGGCTGGGACGACCTGGTACTGCCCCCACCGACCCTGCGCCGACTGCGCGAACTGGCCGTACGCGCCCGGCATCGCGAGCAGGTGCTCGGGCAGTGGCGGATGCGGCCCGGGGGCGGCCGGGGGCGCGGTGTGATCGCGCTGTTCGCGGGCGAGTCGGGCACCGGCAAGACCATGTCCGCCGAGGTGATCGCCGCCGATCTCGGCATGGACCTGTACGTGGTCGACCTTTCCACGGTCGTCGACAAGTACGTGGGCGAGACCGAGAAGAACCTGGAGCGGATCTTCACCGAGGCGTCCGCCGTCAACGCGGTGCTGCTCTTCGACGAGGCCGACGCGATCTTCGGCAAACGCTCGGAGGTCAAGGACGCGCACGACCGGCACGCCAACATCGAGTCGGCGTATCTGCTCCAGCGCATGGAGTCCTTCGACGGGATCGCGGTGCTGACCACGAACCTCCGGGCCAATCTGGACGAGGCGTTCACCCGCCGGCTGGACGTGGTGGCGGAGTTCCCCGTACCGGACGCCGACCAGCGTCTCGCCCTGTGGGAGCGGTGCCTGGGCGACCGGCTGCCCCGCGCCGGCGACCTGGATCTCGGCTTCTGCGCGGCCCGGTTCGAACTCGCCGGCGGCTCCATCCGCGCGTGTGCGGTGACCGCCGCGTATCTCGCCGCAGAGTCCGGACAGCCGCTCGCCATGCGGCAGTTGGTGTCGGCGGTGGTGCAGGAGTACCGCAAGCTCGGCCGGCTGGTGCTGGAGAGCGAGTTCGGGCCGTACCTGGCGGCCGCCCTCGACGCCTGAAAAGGCAGCGCAGTTGCCCCCGGCAAGGTACCAACGCCCCTGTCGCCGGGCCTCCTGCACCTCGGAGACTCGGCATCGACGCAGGTGTGACCCGATAGGAACGTGAAGGAGCGAGCATGCCGACGTACCTCACCCCGGGCGTGTACGTGGAGGAGGTGCAGTCCGGTGCCCGCCCGATCGAAGGGGTCGGCACCGCCGTCGCCGCGTTCGTCGGGTTCGCCCAGAACGGGCCCTTCCACGAACCGACCCTGGTCACCAACTGGGACCAGTACACCCAGCTGTTCGGCGGCTTCACCGAGGGCACCTACCTCGCGCACGCCGTCTACGGCTACTTCTCGAACGGCGGCGGCGCGGCCTACGTGGTGCGCATCGGCGGCCCCGCCGACGGCGCCTCCGCCGGAGCCGGCGGTGGCCAGGCCTCCCGGCAGGTCCGGACGGCCGAGCCGGTCGCGCTCGGCGGACTCCGGATCGCCGCCAGGCCCGGCATCTCCGGCGTCTCGGTGGAGATCGCCGACGCGGACGGCGAGAACCCGCCCGAGGACCGCTTCAAGCTGCTGGTCCGCCAGGGCGACCAGGTCGTCGAGACGTACGACGTCTCCACCCGCAAGAACGTCAAGGGCTATGTCGTCACCCAGCTGCGCGCCTCGAAGCTGATCGAGGTCACCGAGCAGCGCGACGCCGGCCAGACCCGGCCCGCCAGCCAGACGGTGGCCGTGCCCGACGCGCCGGCCGCCCCCGCGGCGCCCGGCTCCGGCGCGGCGAACCGGATCGACCCGGCCGAGTACGTCGGTGACGCGGCCGCCCGCACCGGGTTCGCCGGGCTGGAGTCCATCGACGAGATCACCATGGTCGCCGTCCCCGACCTGATGGGCGCCTACCAGCGGGGCGACATCGACGCCGAGGGCGTGCGCACCGTCCAGCTCGCGGTCATCTCGCACTGCGAGCAGATGGGCGACCGGGTCGCGGTCCTGGACAGCCCGCCCGGCCTGAACGCCCAGCAGGTGCGCCACTGGCGCAACGAGGAGGCGGGCTACGACTCCCGGTACGCCACCCTCTACTACCCGTGGGTGCGCGTCTTCGACCCGGCGGCCGGGCGCAACACCACGGTCCCGCCGAGCGGTCACATCGCCGGTGTGTGGGCGCGCAGCGACGCCGAGCGCGGGGTGCACAAGGCGCCCGCCAACGAGGTGATCCGCGGCGCGGTGGACCTGGACATCCGGCTCAGCAAGGGCGAGCAGGACCTGCTCAACCCGATCGGCGTGAACTGCGTCCGCGCCTTCCCCGGCCGTGGCATCCGGATCTGGGGCGCCCGCACCCTGTCCTCCGACCCGGCCTGGCGCTACCTGAACGTGCGCCGCCTGTTCAACTACCTCGAAGAGTCCATCCTGTTGGGCACCCAGTGGGTGGTCTTCGAGCCGAACGACGACCGGCTGTGGTCGAGCATCCGGCGCAACGTCACCGCGTTCCTCACCGAGGAATGGCGTCGGGGCGCGCTCTTCGGCCGCACCGCCGAGGAGGCGTTCTACGTCAAGTGCGACCGCGACAACAACCCGCAGACCTCGATCGACCAGGGTCGCGTCGTCTGCGAGATCGGTGTCTCCCCGGTCAAGCCCGCCGAGTTCGTGGTGTTCCGGCTGGCCCAGTTCTCCGACAGCACCAGCCTCATCGACGAGTGACCCGCGGGTCGGCCAAGGAAAGGTGACAGACAGTCATGGCAGAGGGCGATGCTCTTTCCACCCACGTCTTCGGCGTGCAGCTCGGCGGCTACATGGTCGAGTCGATCCAGGAGATCAGCGGGTTCTCCGTCGAGGAAGAGGTCGTCGAGGTCAGGCAGGTGACCTCGACGGGCAAGCAGATCATCCGCAAGCAGCCCGGCGCGCGCCAGGCCGGTGAGATCACGATCACCCGGGGACTCGACAAGAGCAGCGAGTTCACCAAGTGGATCAAGGAGACGCTCAACAACGGTGCCGTCGACACCGCCCGGCAGAACCTGACCATCGAGATCAAGGACACCAAGGGCGAGACGGTACGGCGCATCCAGCTGATGAACGGCTGGGCCTCCAAGTGGGAGGGCCCCTCCCTCAAGGCCGGTGAGTCCGCCGCGGCCACCGAGAGCGTCACGATCGTGTTCGAGGAGATCGTCGTCGAATGAGGCGCCGTACCGTCACGGCGGGCAACCTGGAGGAGTTCCTGGAGGCGACGGCGCCCGCCGCCGAGGCAGCGGCGGCCGAGGAGCCCGAGGCTCCGGCCGCCCGCCCCGCACCGGCCCAGGACCACGGGCTGCGCACGGAGTTCGAGTTCGAACTGCCGCGCGGGTACGTGGACGAGGCGGGCACACTCCACCGGCACGGCTCGATGCGCCTGGCCACCGCCCGCGACGAACTGCGCCCGCAGATCGACCTGCGGGTCAAGGAGAACCCGGCCTATCTGAGCGTGGTGCTGCTGAGCCAGGTCATCACCCGGCTCGGCACGATCACCGACGTGCACGCGGGGATCGTGGAGCGGATGTACGCCACCGACGTCGCGTTCCTCCAGGACTTCTACCGCCGCGTCAACAGCGAGGGACACACCCGCGCGGCGGTGACCTGCCCGCACTGCGAGGGCGCCTTCGAGGTCGACCTCTCGGGTGGGCGCCTGGGGGAATCGTGACGTACGCACTCCCCCGGCTGCGGGAGGAGATCGCGTACATCGCCTACCACTTCCACTGGCAGCGCGAGGAGATCCTCGACCTCACCCACGCCGAGCGACAGCAGTGGGTGACCGAGATCGCCCGTATCAACACCCGCGTGAACGAAGGCGGTTGAACACATGGCATGGCGGGACAGACTGCGCCGCCGGGCCGCGGCGCGGACTGCCGCGCCGGGCCCCGCCGCGCGCACGTCCGCGTCCGGTGCGGCGGATCCGTCGGTGCCGGGTGCCTCCGTGCCGGGTGCGCAGGGCACGTCCCTGCCCGGCGACTGGGACGGCGGCTGGCGCCGCACCTCGCCGCCGGCGCTGACCGTGGCCCGCGCCCCGCTCGGCGTCAGCGACGGCCTCACCTTCCGCGCGGGCCTCGCCTCGTGGCAGGACCCGTCCTTCGACACCGGCCTCGGACACGCCGTCCTGCCGTCCGCGCCGGTCGGCCTGGTCCGTGGGGTGACGGGCCCGCCCGTCACCGGCGGGACGTACGCCGACGGCGGACCGTTGCTGCTGCGCGCGCTGCGGACGGACGCCGGGGAGGGCGAGGGCGGCGAGTCCGGCGCCGCGCACGGCCGTACGGCGCCGGCCGCCGAGGAGAACCGCAGGGACGCCAAGGGCAGCGGCAAGGGGAACGACACCGCTGACCGTCGGCGGACCTCGGTGCCGTCACACGCAGCCGGACCGGACCGGACCCGACAGACGCCTGCGTCCGATACCGCTTCCGTCCAACGCTCGGTGACCTCGGCCCCTCTCGTCCCGACGACCGCTCCGACGACGCGGGTTCAGCGGACCGAGGGGCCGGGCGCCGGCTCGGAGACGAGTGCGGGCTCGGATACAGATGCGGGTCCGGGTGCCCGTGTGGTCCGGCCCGACGAGCCCGGCCGCCCGGCGCCGGCACCGGAGATTCCGGTGGTACGGCGCATCGCCGTGGTGCCGGACGCCTCGGGTGTCTCCGCCGCGCCCGGGGCTCCTGCCGTCCGCCGTACGGCACCGGAGGCCGGACGCCCCACTCCGCGGGAACGGGCAGCGAACAGTCCCGTGCGCCCTACGGCTCCTGGCCCCTCACTGACCGTCGCCCGTCGCGCGGCCACGCCGGTACGACGGATCACGGCGCTGCGGCCCACCGTCCGGGCGACAGAGGTGTCGCCTTCCCACGCGGACGCGGCGCCGACTCCCCTCACGGGTGAGGCTCCCCGGACCACACCCGCAGGACCGACACCCGCCGTGCAGCGCGCCGCCGCCCCCACCCGACCCGGCAGCAGGCCGCCGCTGGGCGAATCCATGCCTGAACTCCCCTCCACCGTACGGCCATTGGCACCCGATGCCGCGGACACGACTCGACCGGCGGAGGACGCACACCCGGCGGACGGACCGACACTGCCGATCGTCCAACGCCAGCTGGACTCCTCCGCTCCCGGGCCCACGCCCACCGTGCAGCGCGCCGCCGCCCCGGCCCCGCCCGGCAGCAGGCCGCCGCTGGGCGAATCCATGCCTGAACTCCCCCCAACTGCAAGGCCATCGGCACCGGACACGCCCACCGTGCAGCGCGCCGCCGCCCCCGCCCGGCCCGGCAGCAGGCCGCCGCTGGGCGCACCCCTGACCGAACTCCCTTCCACCGCACGGCCACTGACGGACGACGCCACAGGCACCACTCGACCGGCAGACGGACCGGCACTGCCGTTCGTGCAGCGTCAGGTGGACACTCCCGTTCCCGCGCCGGGTTCGCGCGGAAGCGGTCCGGCGGCGCCCAGGGCCGAGGGACGGCCGCCCAGCCCGGCTGCCGCTCCCGCCCCGCCCCGCCCGTCCGACGCCCGCCCGTCTGCCACCGGCGCGTCCGGTGTCCGGGCCCGTGGCGGCCTGGGGGCGCCGCTGCCGTCGATGCCGGCGACGGCGGACGTGCCGGGTTCCGCCGGTCCCGGTCGTCGGCCGCACTCCTCGGTCGGCCCGGTCACTCCGCACGTCCAGCGCACGCCCGCACACGCGGACCGGTCCGTGTCCGGCCCCCACACGGGCACCGCCCCCCTGCTGGGCACGACAGAGACCGCGAGCATCGACACCAACTCCCTTGTAAGCAAGGGAAATCCAACGTCACCTGCGAACCCCGCTCCGACCACCGCCACCCCCCTCGTCGCTCCGGGCGGCCCTCGGCCCACGCCCTCCGCCACTCCCGAACCCGGCACCGGCCCGGCGCGGCCCACGCCCGCATCGGAGATCCGGACGGCGTCCGCGAGCAGCACCGGAGCACCGCCCCGGACGCGCCCCGGTGGAACCCCGCCGGTCGTCATCGCCCGGGCCGTCACCTCCTCTGCCCCCCTCACGGCACACACCTTCACGGCCTCGCACCGGACGGCTCAGCGCAGCCTTTCCCTGCTCGCCACTCGCCCGCTCACGGTCAACACCCGGGTCCCGGACGGCATCGCGCCGCCCGCCGCCGCCCGCGCCGCCGAGCGTCCGGTCGTGACCGCGTCCTGGCGACGCGAACCGAGCCGGACGCAGACACCGGCACAAGCACCGGCACGGGCACAGGCACCCGCACCGGCAACGCAGCTGCAGCGCAGCACCGGCAGCACCCCGGGGGCGACCGCGTCGTACAACCCGCTTTCCCGCGGGGCCGGTTCGGCGCAGCCTCGCCGCGCGGTCCCCGTCGTACGGCCGAATTCACCCGTCCAGCGGGCCACACCACTGCGGTCACAGCCGCTGCCCGTGACCGATCCGCAGGCGGCCCCGGTGCGGGACCGCCCGGCGGGCCCGGATCCGCGGCCCGCCCCGCCGGTGCCCGTCGTCCAGCGGGCCGTGGCCAACGCCCCCACGGTCACCCCCGCCGGCGCCGGTCTCGTGCCTCCCGGTGTGCCGGTGACCGCCGTACCCGCGGGGACGGTGCAGCGGTCGCCGTCCGCGGGGACGGTGGCCGGGAGGGCCACGGGCACGCACCCCGTCCGGTCGGCCGAGGCCGCGCAGGACCCCGGGATCGACCTGGACGAGCTGGCGCGGCGGCTGCTGGAGCCGATGGCGCGGCTGTTGCGGGCCGATCTGCGGCGGGGGCGGGAACGTGCGGGCCGGCCGTATGACGGACGGCGCTGAGGACAGGGAACGGATGACCGACGGATGACCGACAACATCTTCGCGACGAGCGTGTTCTTCCGGCTCGCGATCGGCGGCAACGACCTGGGGGCCTTCCACACCTGCTCCGGCATGGGGGCGGAGGTGGAGATGGAGACGTACGCCGAGGGCGGCAACAACGGCTTCACCTGGCAGTTGCCCGGCCGGGTGACCTGGTCGAACATCACGCTCACCCGGCCGGTCACCTCCGACACGGCGAAGATCGCGCGCTGGCTCGACGAGACACTGCGGCGAGTGGAGCCGAAGGACGGGGAGATCGTGGCGCTGCGGCCGGATCTGAGCAAGATCATCAGCTGGCAGGTGCTCGGCATCGTGCCGGTGCGCTGGCAGGGGCCGTCGTTCGATCCCGCCACCTCGCAGGCGGCGGTGGAGACGCTGGAGATCGCCCACGAGGGACTGAGGCCTTCCTGATGGCCGCCGTTCGCGCCAGTGTGGCGAGGGCCCAGCTGACCCTGAAGGAACCCCCGGCGGCGGTGGGCGCCAAGCCCGGCGGGACGATCGCGCAGCTGAACCTCCAGTTCAACCCCAACAGCCTTCAGCTGCGCAAGTCCACCGAGTGGCGCCGTACCCCGTCGCGGATGGCCGGGGAGTCGGCGCTGCCGGAGTTCGTGGGCAGCGGCCCGCGCGAGCTGAGCCTGGAGGTCTTCCTCGACGCCACCTCGAAGCACGACAACTCGGTCGAGCAGGCGGTCGAGAAGCTGATGAAGGGGTGCGTGCCGACCCCGGCGAGCCTCGCCCGGAAGAAGCCCGCCAGCCCGTGGGTGCGCTTCGAGTGGGGTTCGGCCCGTACGACGTCGTTCGACGGGGTGCTGTCGAGCCTGTCGGTGACGTACTCGCTGTTCGACGTGGACGGCAAGCCGCTGCGCGCGACCTGCTCGCTGTCGATCGAGGAGGCGAGCGTCGACCCGCCGGGGCAGAACCCGACCTCCGGCGCGCGTACGGCCCGCAGCACGCACACCGTGGTGGCCGGGGACAGTCTGCCGTTGCTGGCGTGGCGGGAGTACGGCGACGCGACGGCCTGGCGGGTCATCGCGGAGGCGAACGGGATCGATGACCCGATGGCCCTGGCGCCCGGTGCCGAACTGGTGGTGCCGGCGCTCGGGGACGTGGGCGGAGAGGAGGAACGGTGAGCACACCCGAGGCGCGCGGCGGCCGGTCGTTCGCGGCGGACCCCGTCGTGGAGGCGCCCGGTGAGCTGCCGCGGATCTGGGCGGCGCAGCTGGTGAGCTGTGTCGTGGACGAGAACGTGGGCCTGCCGGACACCGCGGTGCTCACGTACCGCGATCCCGACCACGAGTTCCTGAAGTCGACCGGCATCACCCTCGGTACGCCGCTGCGGGTGTCGGTCGTGACGGTCTCCGGGCAGGCGCGTGAGCGGCTGTTCAACGGCGAGGTCACGGCCGTGGAGATCGACCGGGACTCGACCGGGTCGTTCACGGTGGTGCGCGCCTATTCCGTCGCGCACCGGCTCCAGCGGGGCCGGAAGGTGGTGGCGTACCGGAACATGACGGCCGCCGCGATCGTCCGCAAGGTGGCCGCCGGGGCGGGGCTCCCCGTCGGGAAGGTCGAAGCCGCGCCGGTCACGTACAAGCAGTTGTCACAGGCCAACGTCTCCGACTGGGACTTCCTCCAGTATCTGGCAGGCGAGAGCGGTGCGCAGGTGCGGGTGGACGACAAGGGCGTGCTGCAGTTCACCAAGCCCGAGAAGGCCTCCGGGGCGCCCGCGCCGTCGACGCCGGCCACGCAGAGCCCGATGGTGCTGGAGTACGGGCGCAACCTGCTGGCGCTGCGAGCCGCGCTGTCGGGTGCGGACGGGGCGTCGCAGGTCGAGGTGCGCGGCTGGGACGTCACCACCAAGACGGCGCTGGTGGCCCGGCAGCAGTCGGTGACCAGCGACACCGTACTGCCGGGTCTGGCACCGGCGTTGGGCGCCCGGTTCGGCAAGTCGGCGAAGCTGACGGTGACGGACACGCCGTACCGGACGCAGGCCGAGACGACGGCGGTCGCGGGTGCGCTGGCCGCTCAGGTCGGTGCCGGCTTCGGCGAGGTGGAGGCGCTGGTCGAGGGCAGTCCGCGGTTGCGGGCGGGTGTGCCGGTCGCGCTGGGCAACGTGGGGCCCGCGTTCTCCGGCCGGTACACGGCCACGGCGGTGCAGCACAGTCTGGACCCGCACGGCGGCTACCGGACGACGGTGTGGGTGAGCGCCAGTCCGGACCGGTCCCTGGCGGGCCTGGTGACCGGCGCGAACGCGCCCGGGCGCGGCCCGCGCATGCCGGGGCTGGCGATCGGCGTGGTGACGGACGTGCGTGAGCCGGGCGGTGCGCAGAGCGGCGGTGTCCGGCTCAAGTTCCCCTGGCTGGACGACACGTACGTCACCGACTGGGTGCGTACGGTGCAGTGGGGCGGCAAGGGCGGTGGGGGTGTGGTGAGCCCCGAGGTCAACGACGAGGTGCTGGTCGGTTTCGAACAGGGCCTGCTGGACAGCCCGTACGTCATCGGCGGCCTGTACAACGGTGTGGACCGGCCCTCGAAACACGACGTGCCGCTGATCGACCGGACCAGCGGGAAGGTCAACCGCCGTTCGGTGGTGTCGCGTTCGGGGCACCGGCTCGAACTGCTGGATCCTGCGACGGGACCGTCCGGGGTGCGGCTGCGCACCGCGGACGAGCGGCTGGAGGTGCTGCTGGACGACCGCAACAACCGGCTGGAGCTGACCGTGTACGCGGCCGGCGGCCGACGGGCGCTGTCCTCGGTGGTGCTGGACGGCCGGGGCATCACGCTCGACGCGAAGACCGGCAAGGTCAGCGTGAAGGGCGGCAGCGTGGAGATCGAGGGCACCAACTCGGTCAAGGTCGGGGGCCGTTCGGTGACGGTCTCCGGACAGACGGACCTCACCCTCGACGGCGGCCTGCTCGGCGTGCTGAAGGCGGATCTCGTGCGCATCAACTGACTTTCGTCGTCGACACAATTCACCCTGTTCCCAAGGCCGTTGAGGCTATGACCACCCTGGATTCCGAGGAGCCCGGCATGCCCGCCGCAGCCCGTACCGGCGACCCCACCAACCACGGGGGTGTGATCGCCACCCCGCCGCCCGGCGCCGCCGCGGCGGTGGCGCGCGTGCTGATCGGCGGCAGGCCCGCCGCCGTCGTGGGCAGTCTGCACACCTGCGTGATGCCCCCGCACGCGGCCCTCGGCCCGGGCAATGTGATCATCCCCAATCCGGCCTCGCTCGTCTCGGGCCAGGTGCTCATCGGCGGGTTGCCGGCGGCCCGGATGGGCGATTCCACCACGTGTGGCGCGACCGTTCAGCTCGGCGCCCTGAACGTGCAGATCGGAGGGGTGTGATGAGCGAGCGGTTCATCGGCCGCGGCTGGGCGTTCCCGCTGCGGGTCGGGCCGACCGGCGGGATCGCCATGGTGGAGCGGGAGCGGGAGATCGAGGAGGCGATCCGGCTGATCCTGGGGACCGCGCCCGGCGAGCGACCGATGCGGCCGGAGTTCGGCTGCGGCATCCACGAGTACGTCTTCGCGCCCGGCGACGGCGCCACCGCCGGCCGGATCGCGCAGGAGGTGCGCACGGCACTGGAGCGCTGGGAGCCGCGGATCACGGTGGACGACGTGGTGGTGGCCTTCGACGCGGTGGACGACGGAACCCTCTACATCGACGTGCGCTACACGGTGCGTTCCACCAACGACCGGCGCAACCTGGTGTTTCCCTTCTACACGATCCCCTCCGAGGAGGGGGCCGAGGAAGCGGTCGCGGACTGATGGCCCTGCCCTCCCCCAACCTGGACGACCGGCGGTTCCAGCAACTCGTCGACGAGGCGAAGCGGTACGTGCAGCAGCGCGCGCCGGAGTGGACCGACCACAACGTCTCCGATCCGGGTGTCACCCTGATCGAGACGTTCGCCTACATTGTCGACCAGTTGCTGTACCGGCTGAACCGGGTGCCGGACAAGAACTACACCGCCTTCCTGGACCTGTTGGGGATCCGGTTGTTCCCGCCTGCGGCGGCAAGCGCCGAGGTCGACTTCTGGCTGTCGGCACCGCAGCCCGACGCGGTGACACTGCATGCCGGGACCGAGGTGACCACGGCGGACGGCGAGGCGGAGGAGCCCGTGGTGTTCGCGACCACGGACGAACTGCGCATCGTGCCGAGCGAGTTGACCTGTCTGGTGACCGCCCCGCGCACCGGTGAGCAGACCGACCGGACGCGTGAGCTGGGCGAGGGCCGCGACGTGCGGTGCTTCCAGCCGGCGCCCGAGCCGGGGGACGCGCTGCTGTTCGGGCTGCCCGCGGCCGTGCCGCGGTGCATCGTCGCCATCCGGCTGGACAGCCGGGTGGAGGGCGTCGGTGTCGACCCGCGCCAGCCGCCGCTGGTGTGGGAGGCGTGGGACGGCGCCCGCTGGCAGGTGTGCGAGACCGGCTCGGACACCACGGGCGGCCTGAACCGGCCCGGCGAGGTCATCGTGTACGTCCCGGCCGGGCACACGGCCTCGGTGATCGGCGGGGCCCGCGCGGGCTGGCTGCGCTGCCGGGTCACCGAGGCGCAGCCGGGCCAGCCGTTCTACTCGGAGTCCCCGACGGTGCGCGAGGCGACGGTCTTCACGGTCGGCGGCACCGGGACCGTCGAGCACGCGGAGACGGTCACGGACGTACCGCTCGGCACGTCGGAGGGGGTGCCGGGACAGACGTTCCGGCTCGGCCGGCCGCCCGTGCTGCTGGACGGCGAGCCCCCGGTGGTGGAGGTCTCCTCGGCCGACGGCTGGCTCCGCTGGGACGTCGTGGAGCACTTCGGCCGCTCCGGCCCCACCGACCGGCATGTCCAAGTAGACGCGACCACCGGCCAGTTCACCTTCCCGCCCGCGCTGCGCGAGCCGGACGGGACGCTGCGGCTGTGCGGGGCGGTGCCGGAGAAGGGCGCCCAGATCCGGGTGTCCCGCTATCGCACCGGCGGCGGCCCGGCCGGCAATGTGGCCCGGGGCGCGATCTCGGTGCTGCGCAGCTCCGTGCCGTACATCGCCCGGGTCGTCAACCGGGAGGCGGCGCGCGGCGGGGTGGACGGCGAGACCGTCGCCAACGCCAAGCTGCGGGCGCCGGACGCGCTGCGGATGCAGGAGCGGGCGGTGACGGCCGAGGACTACGAGATCATCGCCCGGCAGGCGGCGCCCTCGGTGCACCGGGTGCGCTGTCTGCCGGCGGCCGAAGGGGCGGGCGCCGTACGGGTGTTGGTGGTGCCGGACGCCGTGGCCGACGACGGCGACCGGCTCCGCTTCGAGCAGCTCATTCCCTCGGACCAGGTGCTCGCCGCGATCACCGAGAGCCTGGACGAGCGGCGGCTGCTCGGGACCCGGCTGGTGGTGGAGCCGCCGGTCTACCAGGGCATCACGGTCGTCGCCCGGCTCGCGACGGCCCCCGAGGACACCGACCGGGTGCGGGACGCGGCCCTCGCCGCGCTGTTCCGGTACCTCAATCCGCTGCACGGCGGACCGGACGGCACCGGGTGGCCGTTCGGGCGGCCCGTGCAGTACGGCGAGATCTTCGGCCTGCTGCAACGCGCGACCGGGAACGCGCTGGTGGAGGAGATCCGGCTGTTCGCCGCCGACCCGATCACGGGCCGGCGGGGCACCCCGGCGGACCGTGTCGACGTGGCCGCGGGCGCGCTGGTGTTCTCGTACCAGCACCAGGTCGTCGTACAGCCGATGCAGCAGCCGGGAGGTCCGGTATGAGCCGCGCCGCCGTCCCCGGCCTGCCGAGCCGGCACCCGATCGGCGGGCTGCTGCCCGCGCTCTACGCCGACGACGACTTCGCCCAGCGGTTCACCGCCGGTCTGGACACCGTCCTCGCCCCGGTGTTCACGACCCTCGACAGTCTGCCCGCCTACCTCGACCCGCGCGTCGCGCCGCTCGACTTCGTGGCCTGGCTGGCGTCGTGGGTGGGCGCCGCCGACGACCCGGAGTGGTCCGCGGAACTGCGCCGCGAGGCGGTGGTGCGGGCGATGGAGCTGCACCGCTGGCGCGGCACCCGGCGCGGCCTGGTGGAGCGGCTGCGGCTCACCCTCGGGGTGAACGCCGAGGTCAGCGGTGACGGCGCGGCGGTGTGGTCGCGCACGCCGGGCACCGAGCCGCCGCCGGCGCCGGCCGGTGAGGTGCTGGTCCGGGTGTGGCCGGGCCGCGACCCGGAGGTGGACGAGGGCCGGGTCCGCGAGGCCGTCCGGGCCCTGTGCCCCGTGCATGTCTCCTGCCGGGTGGAGATCCTGCCCGGCCCGCCCGCCGACGAAGGGAGGTGACGCCGTGCGCGCCTGTCCCGTGTGCGGAGCGTCCAACGAGCCCGATGACGACTTCTGCTCCAACTGCGGGTCGTACCTGGGGTGGTCCGAGGAGGCCGCACCGCAGGGCGAATCCGGATCCGGGGCCGCATCCGGGTCCGGGGTCG
The DNA here is from genome assembly GCF_058673395.1 of Streptomyces sp. HUAS MG56. Lineage (NCBI taxonomy): Bacteria > Bacillati > Actinomycetota > Actinomycetes > Kitasatosporales > Streptomycetaceae > Streptomyces > Streptomyces sp. HUAS MG56. The sequence goes on from NZ_CM178722.1 coordinate 1,726,070, forward strand.
GACCTGGTTCCGAGTCCGCGCCCGCGGCCCCACCCGCGCCCGCCCCAGCTCCGGCCGCCGCGACATCAGCCGAGGGGGAACCCGCCACGTCGCCGCCCCTCCCCTCGTCGTCCCCGCGGTCCGGGCTGACGGGCCGGACCCAGCGGGATGCGGAGCGGCCGACTCGGGATGCCGACGGCCGCACGACCCGCGCGCCCGGCGGCGCGACGGGCGAGACAGCAGGTACGGCAGGCGAGACCGCGGCCACGGCGGCCGGTGCCCCGCCCGCCGCGTCCACGCCTGTCCCGCCCGCGCCGACCTCTCCCCCACCGGCCGCACCCGTACCGTCGGCCCCACCCACCCCGTCTGTTCCCGCCGTTCCCCCGGTGCGCCCGGAACCCGCACCCACACCCCCGGCCGAGCCCGAGCCCGAAGCCATCGGACCTGTGGCGCCCGCGAAGCCGGTCGCACCGCGGCCGGTCGTACGGCCCGTGGCGGCGCAGGAGGAGGTGTCCGGGGTGCCGTGCCCGGTGTGCGGCACGCCCAATCCGCCCGGCCGCCGGTTCTGCCGCCGCTGTGCCAGTCCGCTGGATCCGACGGCGCAGCGGGCTCCGCTGCCCTGGTGGCGGACGATCTGGCCGCTGCGGCGCCGGGTGCGGGCGGGGTCCGGGCGGTGGATCCGGTTCCTGGTGATCCTGGCCGTGGTCGTGGCCCTGTGCGCGGGCGGCTTCTTCCTGCTGCCCGCCGGACGCGCCCTGTTCGAGGACACCCGGGACAAGCTCAGCGGCGTCAAGGCCGTCAGCCCGGTGGACGTGCGCGCGAGTGCCGCGGAGCCCGGGCATCCGGCGAAGAACACCACGGACGGGCTCAGCAACCGCTATTGGGCCGTGCCCGGGGCGGGAGCCTCGATCACGTACACCTTCGGCAAGCCGTTCCGGATGGTGGACCTCATCATCACCAACGGCGCGTCGAGGGAGCCGGAGCAGTACGACCGGGAGGCGCGGGCGCTCCGGATGGACATGGAGGTCACGTCGGCGGACGGCTCGGTGCACCACAGGGAGATCGACCTCGCCGACAAGGCCGGCGACACGACCGTCACGACCGGGATCGACGACGTGGTGAAGGTACGGCTGACGCTGGGCTCGGTCACGGGGCTCACCGGAAGCCGTCATGTCGCCCTCGCCGAGGTCGAGTTCTTCCAGCGGAGCTGATCCGTGCCGCCGTCCGGGGCCGTCGGGTTCAGCGGGGCGCGTCCATGCGCTGGGTGCCGATGACCGACAGCAGCCGCAGCGCCTCCTCGGAGGACGAGCCCGGGACGGCGGTGTAGATCACGACCTGCTGGTCCCGGTCGGTGAGGTCGAGCGCGTCGCAGTTGACGGTGACCGGCCCGACGACCGGGTGCCGGAACGTCTTGCGCAGGGTGGGTGTCACCGCCACGTCGCGGGACGCCCAGAGGCGGGCGAACTCCTCGCTGCCGTCGAGGAGTTCGCGGATCAGTGCGGTCACCTCGGGGTCGTCGGGGTAGCGTGCGGCGGCGGTGCGCAGGCGCCGGGCCGCATGCCGGGCGAAGGCGTCCGCGTCGGAGACGCCGTACAGCCTGCGTCCCTCGGGGCGCGGGCCGAGGAAGGCGCGGCGGGCGAGGTTGCGCTCGCGCCGGGGCAGGGCCGAGAAGTCCTCCATGAGGGCGGCCGCCAGGTCGTTCCAGGCGAGCACCTCCAGCAGGGCCGAGGTGACGAAGGCGGCGGAGTGCGGCAGCCGGTGCACCAGGTCGAGGATGCTCCGCGGCACCTCGCGGGAGGGTCCGGGCGGCGGGCCGGGCGGGGCGCCGGCGAGGAGGTGGAGATGGTCGCGCTCGGCGTCCGTCAGGCGCAGGGCCCGGGCCAGCCCGCTCAGCACCTCGCGCGACGGGCGCGGGCCGCGGGCCTGCTCCAGCCGGGTGTAGTACTCCGTCGAGATGTACGCCAGCTGCGCCACCTCCTCGCGCCGCAGCCCCGGTGTGCGACGGCGGGGCCCGGCGGGCAGGCCCACGTCGGCGGGGCCGATCCGCTCGCGCCGGCTGCGCAGGAAGGCCGCGAGTTCCGCTCTGTCCACCTGTCCAGTGTGCGCGAGGGCCGCGCGGCCGATCCAGGTACTCCCGGTGCCTGGATGTGCCCCGCGCACGGCCGCAGGCTCGGTGCCATGGAGAACACACACACCCCTTTCTCGACCGCCGCCGCTTCCGGCCTCCTGGCCGGCAAGGTCGCCTTCGTCACCGGCGCCGGGCGCGGGATCGGCGCCGCGGCGGCCCGGCTCTTCGCCCGGGAAGGAGCCCGGGTGATGCTGGCGGCCCGTACGGAGGAGCAGCTGAAGACCGTGGCCGAGGAGATCCGGGCGGCGGGCGGCACTGCGAGCCACGTGGTCTGCGACCTGGCCGACGCGCGGAGCGTGCGTGCGGCGGTGGACCGTACCGTCGGGGTGTACGGCCGTCTCGACGTCGCCTTCAACAACGGTGCGACGATCCAGCCGCCCGGCCCCATGGACGGGCTGCCGGAGGCCGACTTCGACCATGTCTACACGGTGAACCTGAAGGGCGTCTGGCTGGCCATGGCCGCCGAGGTCGACGCGATCCGGGCGACGGCGGGGACCGGTGCCATCGTCAACAACTCGTCCGTCGGCAGCCATCGGGCCAATCCGGAACTGCCCGCGTACGCCGCGATGAAGCGGGCGGTGAACAGCCTGACCGAGTCGGCCGCCGTGACGTACGGCCCGGAGGGGATCCGGGTGAACGCCGTCGCGCCGGGCGGCACGCTGACGCAGATGATCCGGACCTGGGAGGAGCGGTCCCCAGGTCTCCGCGACCGGCTCAAGGCCCGCACCCCGCTGGGCCGTGCGGCCGACCCCGGGGAGATCGCCGAGGCCGCCGCGTGGCTGCTGAGCGACCGTGCCTCCTACGTGAGCGGGGCGGTGCTGAAGGTCGACGGCGGCGCAGGGGCCTGAAGTCCCGCCGCGTTGCGGTCAGTCGAGGCCGAGGACGCTCATGGCCTGCTCGGCCATGCGCTGTTCGCCGAGCGCGTTGGGGTGGACGGGCACGATGTTCGTCCCGAAGAGCAGCGGCTCGATCCACCGGGTGCCGATCGGCTTGCAGGCGTCGTGCCCCGCGGAGGCCTGGGAGAAGTCGACGTACGTGGCTCCGCTCTCCTCGGCGGCGCGCTCCACGACGGCGTTGAGGTGGGCCTGGATGGCGTGCAGGTACGGCACGTCGCCCTCGGCGATGGGCAGTCGGGCGAAGCAGGACGGGTCGGCGGTGGCGGGCGTGATCCACGGGTAACCGAGCACCGCCACACGGGCGTCGGGCGCCTTGGCCCGTACGGCGCCCAGCGCGCTCTTCAGCGCGGGGTAGGTGTCGGCGTCGATGGCGTCCTCGAAGGACGTGCCGTACCTGTCCTCGCAGGGGCTGCCCTTGCCGCCGCTGAGGACCCCCGCGGTGCCGCAGTCCAGGACGGCGTTGATGAAGGTGCCGTTGTCGTTGCCCCCGATGGTCAGCGTCACCAGGTCGGTGTCCGAGGTGACGGCGTCCGCCTGCGGGGCGACCCCGGGGTACTGCGACGCGGTGAAGTCCTTGGTCTGGGCGGCTCCGCAGGTGACGTCGGTCAGCCGGGCGCCGGTGCGGGCGGCGAGGACGTGCGGGTAGTTGGCCGTGGAGCGCAGGCACAGCAGGTTGCCGAGGTCGACGGGCAGGACGCCGGAGGCGGCGCTGTAACTGTCGCCGAGGGCCGCGTAGTTCAGGGGCGTGGCGGCCTGGGCGGGCGCGGCGGTGAGGCCGAGGGCCAGGGTGCCGGCGAGTGCGGATGCCGCGGCGACGACGCGGCGCAGGGCAGGCGTGGGCATGGCAGGTGCTCCCTCTTCTCGGGTGGGGGACACGGAGCCGGCGGGCACGAGGGGGCCCGCACGGGTGCTGGTGCGCGAGAAAGTGGCGGCTCAGAGCAAGGGGAGTGCCGTGAAGCGTGGGGGTTACCGCTAGGTACTACTGAAAAGTAATGTGAGGGCGCCGCACCCGGGAGTCAACGTTGTTGACAGAGATTCTTGAAACGCCCACGGAAACGCGCCCTTCCCCGCCGCCGCCGACCAACGAGCCGTTGCCGGACGGGACTTGCCGCGTGATCATGGGGGGCTCGGGCGCGGACGGGGAGGATGCCATGGGTGCGGTAAGGCGCCGGGGTGCGAGGCGGGGCGGATGGGACGATCCGGGGCCGGGCCGGGGGCTGCGGATCGCGGCGGACGTGGCCGGATGGGGTGGCCCGGCCCTGGTGATCGCCGGCTTCGCCGGGATCATCGTGCGGGTGGCCCGGCCCCGGCTGTGGCACGTGCCGTGGTGGCAGATCGGCACGCTGATCGTCGTGGGGCTCGCCGGATACGTGATCGACCACGGGATCGAGGCGCACATCCGGCGGGCCGAACGCTTCCTCGCGTACCGGAAGGTCCTGGAGAACCCGAACCCCGAGGCCGTGGAAGCGGGTTCGGAGCCCGCGGTGTTCCGGCTGCTGTCGCCGCTGCACAGCCCCGTGCCCTTCCGTGATCGCGAGGACGAGCTGGCCCGGCTGCGACGCTGGTGCGCGGACGAGGCGGACCCGCACCCGGTGCTGCTGCTCGCCGGTGACCGTGGGGTCGGCACCTCGCGGCTGGCGCTGGAGCTGGCCCGGGCACTCGGCGAGGAGTGGACCGCCGGGCGGCTGCTGCGCGGCACCGGTCCGGCGCTGTTCCCGGCGCTGCGCGACCGGGGCAGGCCCGCGCTGGTCGTCGTGGACGAGGCGGACAGCCGCTCCGACACGGACAGCCCTCTGCACTCCCGGGTGCGTGCGGACGTGGTCCCGCTGCTCCGGGCGTTCCGGAGCCCTGCGCAGGGCGCGCCGCCGGTGCGGCTGCTGTTCGTCGTGCGGCACGCGGAGCGCTTCCGCGCGGTGGTCTGCGAGGAACTCGCCTACCGCGACAGCCCCGAGGCCCGCCGTCTCGTCGACGAGGCTCCCGTGCTGGACCTGGCGCCGCCCGTGCTCGACCGCGCCGCCCTGGCCGAGCGCCACACGGAGGCCGTCGCCGCCTTCACCGCCGCTCTCGGCCGGGCCCCCGCCGCCGGGCGGGCGGACCTCACCCCCACCGGGCCCGGCCGGACACCCCTGGACCTGCATGCCCGGGCCCTCGTCACCGCGCTGACCGGCGAGCCCTCGACCGAGGTCCCCCGACGCTTCGAGGACGTCGCCGAGATCCTCTTCACGCACGAGCTCCGGCGCTGGCGGCACCACGCCGAGTCCTTCACCGCCCCCGGCATCCCCGCGCTCCCCCGGCTGTCCGAGCAGCCCGCCCTGCCCGAACTCGTCATGCTGGCCCTGCTGTTGACCAGCCATCGGGAGTACGTCGCCGCCGCGCACGTACTCGAACGGCTCCCCGCGTTCGCGGGGCTGGAACGGGACCGGGCCTGGAGCGAGACGTCCGCCTGGGTGAGGTGGGCCCTCGCCCTGCACGGCGGCACGCCGATCGCCGCACACATGGCGGAGCCCTGGATCGGACCGGAATCCTTCGCCAACTGGTTCCTGACCACGCGCCTGCGCGCCGACCCGGAGCTGTTCGACCGGCTTCAGTCCGGGCTGGACGCGCGCCGCTCCGAGCATCTGGCGGGCCTGCTGTGCCGGGCCTGCGAGGACTTCCCCGAGGCGGGCGAGAACCTGCGCCGGTACGTCGCGCGCCACCCGTGGGCGCACGGCTACGACGCCGTGCGCAGTGCCGGGGTGCTGGCGCGTCCCGAGCGGGCGGATCCCTGGATCGCCGAGGGCCTGCGCACACCGGAGGCGGACGTCGATCCCGCTCTCGCCACTCTCGGCACCCGCGAGCTGTACACCCTGCTGGAGCAGGCCCGGCCCGCGTCGCTGCCGCGTTCCCAGGCCGTACTCGCCCGCATGTACCAGCAGGCCAGGCGGGCGGAGGGCAAGGCGCAGCGGCAGTCGCGGCGGGAACTGCGGCGCCGGGAGCGCGGCAGGCGGACGTGACCGCGCTCCTCTTCGCACCGGCCGCCTCTTACGGAGTCGTGACGTACGGGCCGCGTCGCCGGGCCCCGGGGCGGTGCGCGGCTAGCGTGGCCGTATGCGTGTACTGGTCACCGGCGGTGCCGGGTTCATCGGGTCCCATGTCGTCGAGGCGCTCGGAGCGAGCGGGCACGAGCCGGTCGTGTACGACGTCCGGGAGGATCCCGGCGCCGATGTGCGCAATCCGGCGGCGGTCGCCCGCGCGCTGACGGGCGTGGACGCCGTCTGCCACCAGGCGGCGATGGTCGGGCTCGGCAACGGCGTCGCCGACGCGGCGGAGTACGTCTCGCGCAACGATCTCGGCACCGCCGTGCTGGTCGCGGCCATGGCGGAGGCGGGCGTCCGGCGCCTCGTGCTGGCCGGCTCCATGGTGGTGTACGGGGAGGGCCGTTACGCGTGTCCTCGGCACGGCGTCGTACGGCCCGGTCCCCGCAGCGTCGCCGACCTCGACGCGGGCCGGTTCGAGCCCGTGTGCCCGCGCTGCGGGGCGGAGTTGAGCCCTGAGCTGGTCGGCGAGGACGCCCCGGCCGATCCCCGGAACGTGTACGCGGCGTCCAAGCTGGCGCAGGAGCACCTGGCCGCCGCGTGGGCCCGCAGCACCGGCGGGTCGGCGGTGTCCCTGCGGTACCACAACGTGTACGGTCCCCGGATGCCGCGGGACACCCCGTACGCCGGGGTCGCCTCCTTCTTCCGCTCGGCGCTGGCCCGGGGGGAAGCCCCCCGGGTGTTCGAGGACGGGCGGCAGCGGCGGGACTTCGTCCATGTCCGGGACGTGGCGGAGGCGAACGTGGCCGCGCTGGAAGCGGATACGGCCCCGGGCGCCCTCCGCGCGTACAACACCGGCAGCGGTGAGCCGCGTACCGTCGGCGAGATGGCCCGGGCGCTGGCCGACGCCCACGGCGGGCCGCAACCCGTGGTCACCGGGGAGTACCGGCTGGGGGACGTGCGGCACATCACCGCGGACTCCTCCCGGCTGCGCGCGGAACTGGGGTGGAAGCCGCAGGTCGGGTTCGCGGAAGGGATGCGGGAGTTCGCGCGGGCGCAACTGCGCGAGGGATGAGCGCGCCCGGCGCCTGTGCCGGGCGAACCGAGTCCGGCACAGGGCCGCTCGGGGGTCAGCCGGCTGCCACCGCCTCCTTCTCCCGGGGCCCGCGTGCCGCCCACCGCACCGCCGACGGCGCCACGCACCCCACGCTCAGGAAGACCGCCCCTATCAGCATCCAGCCGCGCGTGCCGCCGTTCAGGCAGAGCGACGCCAGCACGGAGGGGGCCACCACGCTCGCGAGGCCGCTGCCGAAGCGGAAGACGCCCGTGTACTCGCCCTGCGCGTGAGCGGGGGCGAGGCTGTACCGCAGCTCGAACGACCCAGCCGCGTAGAGGAGTTCACCGAGGGTGATCACTCCCACGCCGAGCAGGATCAGCGTGACGGCACCCCAGGCCGAGCGTCCCGAGGCGAGGCCGATCAGGGTCGTCCCGGCCAGGAAGGCGCAGCCCGCCCGGCGCCAGGCGTGTGCGGCGGCGGTGCCGGTGTCGATGCCGCGTCCCGTCCTGACCTGCAAGAAGATCACCATGACGGTGTTGACGAGCACGCTGGTCCCGGCGAACCAGCGAGGGGCGTGCGTGTGTCCGACGATCCACAGCGGCAGGGCGAAGACCAGGACGGAGCCGTTGATCGACAGAATGCCGTCGAGGGCCGTGACCACCAGGTAGCGGAAGTCCTTGAGCGCCGGCCGGCGTCCGCCGGTCCGGGGTGCCGGCACCGGTGGCAGGGAGGGCAGCCGGCTGACGACGACGGCGGCCGCCACGAAGCTCAGGGCGTTGCCGAGGACGAGGCAGAGGTATCCGGCGCGGGAGTCCGCCTGGATGAGGAGCGCGGCGAGCAGCGCACCGATGCTGCCCGCCAGATTCGCGGTGGCGCGAAGATACGCGCGGAACCGGGCGGGCCGCTCCCCCGAGAGTCCGCGCACGATCGGGCCACGGGCCGCCTGGCTCGCGGATCCGGCGAGTCCGGTGAGGCAGACCACCGCCGTGAACAGCCAGAAGGAGTGGACGAGGACGAGCATCGCCATGGCCGCCGCCTGCACGGTGAGGGTGGCCAGGTAGACCTCGCGGGGCCCGCGCCGGTCGGCGAGCCGCCCGACGGGCACCCCGGACAGCAGCCCCACGACGGCACCCACGCCCATGCCGAGTCCGACCTGCGCCACGGAGAGCCCCACGGAGCGGGTGAAGAAGACGGCGGCGCTCAGCATGAACACCCCGCTGCCGAGCATGTTGACGAAACTCGCGGTCGCGAGGGTGCGCCGCGGACCCGGTTCGAGCAGAATGCCGCGCGCGACGAGCCAGGAGTTTCCGTGCTCGACTGACATGGTTTCCCCATCACTTGGCCGACGAGGGAGTATGCGGTGCTCAGCGGTGCTCGGAACAGGCCTGACCTGCAAGGGAAGAGTCACAGCGGATTCGGGAACGATCGTGGTGGCTCAGGGCGTTGGAAGGGGCAGAGTCACTTCGAAGCGGCAGCCGCCGGGGATGTTGTGGACACTCGCCCGGCCCTGGTGGGCCTCCACGATGCCGCGGACGATGGCCAGGCCGAGCCCCGCGCCCGCCGGGGGTGTGCGGGCGTCGGTGCCGCGCCAGCCGGTGTCGAAGACACGGGGCAGGTCCTCCTCGGGGATGCCTCCGCAGCCGTCGGTGACGGACAGCACCACGCCGTCCTGGGTACGTTCGGCGGCGATCGCCACCGTGCCGTCCGGCGGGGTGCGGCGGATGGCGTTGATCAGGAGGTTGCCGAGGACGCGGGTCATCTCCTTGGCGTCGACCTCGACCGGTACGGCCGCGACGCCGTCGCCGACCAGCCGCACGCCGTGTTCCCGGGCGAGCGGATCGGCTCCCGCGAGCGCGTCGCCGACGAGGTCGTACAGGGAGATCCGGGAGGGGTGCAGCGGGAGGGTGCCCGCGTGGATGCGGGAGAGTTCGAAGAGGTCGCCGACCATGTCGTTGAGGCGTTCCACCTCGGTGCGGATCTGCTTGAGGTACCGGTCGGGATCCGTGGCCACGCCGTCCTCCAGCGCCTCGGACATGGCGCGCAGTCCGGCCAGCGGGGTGCGCAGGTCGTGGGAGATCCAGGCCACCAGCTCGCGCCGTGACTTCTCCAACGCCCGCTCCCGCTCACGGGATTCGGCGAGCCGTGCGCTGGTGGCGGCCAGCTCGCGGCCGAGGGCGTCCAGTTCGGCGGTGGCCGGGCGGTGCGGGGCGGCGAAGGCGCCGGCGTCGCCGAACGAGCGGGCGGCGTCGGCGAGTTCGCGGCTGCGGGCGACGACCCAGCGGCCCAGGAGCAGGGCGGTGGCCAGGGAGACCACGGCCGCCATCGCGACGACGGTGGTGACCACGGTCAGGTCGTGCGAGGAGAGGAACATGGCCCAGGCCACGGCGAGCGTGCCGGCGAGCATGGCGCCGACGCCGACCGCGGCGACCACGGCGACGGAGGCGGTCAGCGAGCGCCGCCGGATCAGGCGCAGCACGGCCGCTCCCGCGACCCCCGCGGCGGCGGCGCCGGCGAAGGCGTAGAGGGCGATGAGGAGGGTGTCGCGCATGGTCAGGCCACCATCCCGGCCGGCTCGAAGCGGTAGCCGACGCCCCAGACCGTCTGGATCAGCCGGGGGCGGGCCGGGTCGTCCTCCACCTTGCCGCGCAGCCGGCGCACATGGACGGTGACCGTCGACAGATCGCCGAAGTCCCAGCCCCAGACCTCCCGCATCAGGTCCTCGCGGCTGTAGGCCCGGCCCGGGTGCCGCAGGAAGAAGGCCAGCAGGTCGAACTCCCGCAGGGTCAGGGCGAGTTCGGTGCCGTTCTTGGTGGCCCGGCGGGCGTGCGGGTCGACGGTGAGTCCGGCCGCGGCCAGCCGGTGTCCCGCGGCGGCGGGGCGGCTGCGGCGCAGGACCGACTCCACGCGCAGGACCAGTTCGCGGGGGCTGAAGGGCTTGGTGACGTAGTCGTCGGCGCCGACCTCCAGGCCGAGGATGCGGTCGTCCTCGTCGCCGCGGGCGGTGAGCATGATGACCGGCACGGGGCCGTCGTGCCGCATTCGCCGGCACACCTCCAGGCCGTCCATGCCGGGCAGCATGAGGTCGAGCACCACGAGGTCGGGCCGGTGGGCGGCGGCGCGGGTCAGGGCCGTGGGGCCGTCGTCGGCGCGGTCGACCACGTAGCCGGCGCGGTGCAGGTATCCGGTGACGACCTCGGCGACGGTCGGGTCGTCGTCGACGACGAGGACCCGGGCCGCCTCACCGGTGGCTTCGGCCCCGTGGGGCGGGTACGGCGATTGCATGTCTCCAGCCTCGCACCCGCAGGTCGGCGCCGTCGGGGCAGCGGTGCGGGCGTCCGCGTTTCGTAAGGTCCCGAAGTCCGAAATGCCCGATTGGCGTTCGTAGGGTGAAACCCGTGACGACCACTTCCACGGACGTCGACGTGGTGCTGCCCTGCCTGGACGAGGCCGAGGCCCTGCCCTGGGTGCTCGGCCGGATTCCGGCCGGCTGGCGCGCTCTCGTCGTCGACAACGGTTCCACCGACGGCTCCCCCGACATCGCCCGCGCGCTCGGCGCCACGGTGGTGCACGAGCCGCGGCGCGGCTTCGGCGCCGCCTGCCACGCCGGGCTGGCCGCGGCCACCGGCGACATCGTGTGCTTCTGCGACTGCGACGCCTCGCTCGATCCCGCCCTGCTCGAACCCTTCGTACGGGAGGTCCGGGACGGCGCGGCCGACCTGGTCCTCGGCCGACGCCGGCCGCAGGGCCGGGGCGCCTGGCCCGCCCACGCCCGGGCGGGCAACCTCGCGCTGGCCCGGATGCTGCGCCGGCGCACCGGGCTGCGCCTGCACGACCTGGGCCCGCTGCGCGCCGCCCGGCGCGAAGCGCTGCTCGCGCTTGACCTCACCGACCGGCGCAGCGGCTACCCGCTCCAGATGGTGGTCCGCGCGGCCGACGCCGGCTGGCACATCAGCGAGCACGACGTGCCCTACCGGCCGCGCACCGGCGTCTCCAAGGTGACGGGCACCTGGCGCGGCACCTGGCAGGCGGTGCGGGACATGAGCCGTGTACTGGCCGAGGCCCCGGCCGACCGGGAGGCCGTCCGATGACCACTCTCCTCGTCATCGCCAAGGAGCCGCTGCCGGGCCGGGTCAAGACCCGGCTCACCCCGCCGTTCACGCCGTGGGAGGCCGCACGGCTCGCGGAGGCGGCGCTCGCCGACACCCTGCACGCCGTGGCCGCCACCCCGGCCACCCGGCGGATCCTGGTCCTGGACGGCACGCCCGGCGACTGGCTACCGTCCGGCTTCGAGGTGCTGCCGCAGTGCGCTGGCGGGCTGGACGAGCGGCTGGCGGACGCCTTCGCGCACTGCGCGGGCCCGGCGCTGCTCATCGGCATGGACACCCCGCAGGTCACACCGGAGCTGCTCACCGTGGACTTCACGGGCTGCGACGCCTGGTTCGGCCCGGCGCAGGACGGCGGCTTCTGGGCCCTCGGGCTCGCGGCGCCCGATCCCGCGCTGCTGCGGGGCGTGCCGATGTCGACCCCGCAGACCGGGGCCGTCCAGCGGGAGCGGCTGCTGGCGGACGGGCTGCGGGTGCGCGATCTGCCCCGGCTGCGGGACGTCGACACCGCCGCCGACGCCCGTGCCGTCGCCGCGCTGGCCCCGCACGGCCGGTTCGCGGCGCGGCTGGCCCGGTGCACCCCGGTCGGCTCGCGATGAGCGGCGCGCACGGCGCCCGGGCCGCCAGGGCAGTCCCGGACACCTCGGCCGCCGTCGGCACCCCCGCTGTCACCGTGCCCGCCGCACACGGCCGGCTCACGAAGCGCCCCGCCCGGCGCACACCGGGCGGCCCACGATGAACGGCACTCGCGCCGCCCGCGCCCCCTGGGCCACGGCCGACCCCTACGCCGCCGCGCTGCGCTCCGGCCGGGGCCCGCTGTTCCTGCGCCGCGCCGACGGCTGGCTGCTGCCGCTGGAGGTGGAGCGCTGGTGCGGCCGGGCCGATCGTGTCGACCTGGCGGTGCTCGACCGCTGCGAGGGCGCCGTGCTGGACGTCGGCTGCGGGCCGGGCCGGCTGGTCGCGGAACTCGCCGCCCGGGGCCGTACCGTCCTCGGCGTCGACGTCAGCGAGGCCGCCGTCGAGCACGCGGAGCGGCTCGGCGGGCCCGTGCTGCGCCGCTCGGTCTTCGAGCCGCTGCCCGGTGAGGGCCGCTGGGACACCGTGCTGCTCATGGACGGCAACCTCGGCATCGGCGGCGACCCGGCCGCCCTGCTGGAGCGGACGGCCGGGCTGCTGCGGCCGGGCGGCCTGCTGATCGCCGAGACCGTGCCGGCCGACGTCGACGAGCGCGCCCGGGTCGAGGTGGTCGGTACGGCCACCTCGGCTCCGGGTGACGCCGACGCCTTTCCCTGGGCGCGCCTCGGCACCCCCGCCCTGCTGCGGCACGCGCGCCGCACGGGCTGGCGGCGCGTGGCTCAGTGGGAGGCGGGCGGCCGCTGCTTCGCGGCCCTGCGCACGCGGAGCACCAGGAGCAGCGCCGAGCCGCCGAACAGGCCGGCCGTGATCAGCAGCCAGCGGGTGAGGAAGCCGTCCGGACGGAGCCCGGTGGCCAGCCGGTAGCGCTGGGCGGTCATCCCGCTGATCAGCGGGAACCACACGAGCAGGAGCAGCAGGGACAGCGCGGCCGGGACCCGTACGTACGAGGTCCGGCCGCGCTGTCCGGCCGCCCCGAGCCCGCGCACGACCATGCGGTCCGCGAGCCCGTAGAGCGGCACCAGGACGAGGTCGTGCAGCAGGGCCGCGCCGACGATCCACAGCGCCACCCCGAACCAGTCGCCGGCGAACAGTCGTAGACCGGCGTACGCGGCGAGCGCGAACGAACAGGCGAGCAGCAGCAGTTGGAACGGGCTGCCGAGAGGGAGGCGGCGCGGCATCACAGGTCGCGGCATCACAGGTCTCCGAAGGTCAGCCGGGCCACCCACTTGGTGTTGAGCACGCCGGGGGCCGCGGGCACGATGATGCGCGCCGGGTGGCCGTGGTCGGGGGACAGTTCCTCGCCGTTGACGTACAGGGCGAGCAGGGAGCGGCCGTCGGCCACCTGGTTGGCGCGCAGGGCCGCGCGGCGGAAGGCGCCGTGGCGCTGCAGGGATTCCACGAGCACGTCCGGCGGATCGCCGTCGTGTCCGACGAGCGCCGCGAGGTCGCGCAGCCGCACCCCGCGCCACCACTGGTCGGCGGTCGACCAGCCCTCCACGCAGGCGATGGGCAGCGACGAGCTGTGCAAGGGAAGCCGGAGAAGCTGGGCGCGGCTGAGGCGGACGGTTGCGGTGCGGCCGGTGACGACGAGGCGCCAGTTGTCCTCGTGGGTGTCGGCCGCGGTGATCCCGGCGTAGGCGGCGGTCTTGTTGATCTGGAAGCCGTTCGGGCCGCCGCCGGGATCGGCCGTGCCGTGCGGCGCGAGCAGGGCCGTACGCCGGAAGGGGCCGCCGAGGCTCTGCCCGACCGTGGTCAGGAACAGCAGCAGGGAGCCGCCGCCGACCAGCCCGAGCGCGCCGCGCCGGGACACGGTGGGCGCGTCGGGACGCGGGGCGGCCAGCTCGCTCTCGTCGCGCAGCCGGTGCCGTACGGCGCGCAGCGCGGTCGGCGTCTTCAGCGCGGCGTGGGCCACGAAGGCGGCGAAGAAGACCCAGGCGCCGTAGAAGTGCAGCGGGTAGAAGGAGCCGGGGAAGACGTAGTCCAGCTGGACGTTGAGCACCCCGGTCGTGAACTCGAACAGCCCGCCGCCGACCAGCAACAGCAGCGAGATCCGCTCCAGCGCGTGCGTGACGGAGCGGGCCGGCGGCAGGGTGAACAGCTTGGGCACCACCGACCAGAGCTTGGCCAGCAGCACCGGGATCAGGGTGACGCCGAGGGTGACGTGCAGGCCCTGGGTGAAGCGGTACAGCCAGACCGGGTTGGACGGCCAGGCGAAGAGGTAGAAGCCCAGGACGCCCTTGTCCGGTGTCATGTCGTTCACCCGGGACAGGTCCGGGTTGTAGGCGGCGTACGACACCAGGCCGGTCACGAACAGCACGGTGACGCCGACGAGCAGGACGAGGCCGAGCACGGAGGTGAACCAGGTGCCGCGCAGCGGGCTGCGCCAGAAACCTGGGGAGGTGGGAAGCCGGGATTGGTCGCGCATGTCCCGACCGTAGGCCGCGGAACGCGCGGAAAAGGGTGCGTGACCCATGACGAAACGCTGACGTCCGGCCTGGCCGGCGGCCATGTGCGGCTCCCCCGGCCTAGCGTTCCGGTGTGATCCGCGAACTCCTCCCCGTCGAGCCCCGCCCCGCCCGCCACCGTGTGTCCCGGTCCTCGCGCCGTGATCTGTACGCCGTGCTCGCCGCCGTCCTCCTCGTCACGGTGGCCGTCCTGGTCGGGCGGCACATCCAGGACACCCGCCACACCCTGTTCGTGCACTGGCCGCCGGTGTTCGCCGACTGGGACCCGCACCTCGGCCCCGGCACCCCGGCGGCCCTGGCGGTGGCGGCGGCCACGGTGGCGTACGGCACCGCTCTCGCGGCCCGGCTGCCCTGGCGCGGACTGCTCGTGGCGTCCTGGGCGACCGCGCTGGCCTGGATCTTCTCCCTCGCGTGGATCGACGGCTGGCAGCGGGGCATCGCCGGCCGGCTGACCACGGCCAACGAGTATCTGCGGGTCATCGACCGCTTCCACGACATCCCGGCGACGCTCCGCGACTTCACCCACCACATCGTCGACGGCACCCCCCGCCCCTGGCCCGCGCACATCGCCGGTCATCCGCCGGCCGCGACGCTGACCTTCGTCCTGCTGGACCGGATCGGGCTGCGGGGCGGCGGCTGGGCCGGGATGTGGGTCATCGTCGTGGGGGCGACGGGGTGCGCGGCCGTGCTGGTCGCGCTGCGCGCGCTGACCGGCGAGGAGCTCGCGCGCCGGGCCGCGCCGTTCCTGGTGCTGGCCCCGGCGGCGGTGTGGCAGGGCGTCTCGGCGGACGGCTACTTCGCCGCCGTCGCCGCCTGGTCACTGGCCCTGTTCGCCCTCGCCCTGACCCGCCGGTGCCTGTGGTGCGGGGCGGCCGCCGGTCTGCTGTTCGGTCTGACCTGCTATCTCTCCTACGGCCTCACGCTGTTCGCCCTGATCGGCGCGGCGGTGCTCGTGCTCGGCCGGGCCGGCGTGCGCGAGCGTCCCGCCCTGCTGCTGGCCGTGCTCGCCGGACTGGCCGTGTTCCCGGCGGTGTTCGCGCTCGCCGGGTTCGACTGGCGGGAGGGCTACCACCTGCTCGTCACGCGCTACTACCAGGGTGTGGGCGGCACCCGCCCGTACGGGTACTGGGTGTGGGCCAACCTCGCCTGCACCGCGCTCATCACCGGCCCGGCCACGGCGGCGGGCCTGCGCCGCACGACCGCCGTACTGCTGCGCGGCCGCGGTCCCCGGTCCCCGCGTCCCGGTCCCGGCCGTATCCGCCTCGCGTTCCTCGTGTCGGCGGCCCTGCTCGCCCTGCTGATCGCCGACCTGTCCGGCATGAGCAAGGCGGAGACGGAACGCATCTGGCTGCCCTTCGCCCTGTGGCTGCTCCCGGCCTGCGCCCTGCTGTCCCGGCCCCGCGCCTGGCTCGCCGCCCAGGCGGTGCTCGCCCTGCTGCTCAACCACCTTCTGCTCACTGGCTGGTGACGATACGTCAGGTCATACACCGGAGTGACTGCGCGTGACCGACGTACGCGAACGGGCGTTGCCCTGGGCGTGGGACGGGGCCGCAGTGGCTGAAACGGCCCACTGGTGCGAGAGGCACCGGTGCGACTTCGCTGAGCGATGACCGAGAACGGCAGGAAGGACAGCGGATGGACGTCGGCAGGTTCAATCGGCGCGGGTTCCTCGGGACGGCGGCGGCCGGGCTGGCCACCGTCGCGTCCGCGCGCACGGCGACGGCGGCCGAACCGCCGGACACGGCCGCCACGCCGACCGGCCCGGCGGGGCGGGCCGTCACCTTCACGGAGCTGACCGGGGGTTCGGTCACCGCCGTCGGGCCGGACGGTGAGCTGATCGCCGAGGTGCAGGGCGTGCTGTGGCGGATTCCGCGTGCCGGTGGCGTGGCGGAGCAGGTGACGGACTGGACGCTGGAGGCGACCCGCCCCGCGCTGTCCCCGGACGGCAGGACACTGGCCGTGTGCGGCTATCGCGGCGGTGGCTTCCACCTGTGGACGCTGCGGCCGGACGGCGGCGGACTGCGGCAGTTGACCGACGGGCCGTGGGACGACCGCGGGGCGGCCTGGTCACCGGACGGCACCCGGCTGGCCTTCTCGTCCGAGCGCGGCGGCGACGCGACGGCGGGCGGTTCCTACGGGCTGTGGGTCGTGGACGCGGCCGGCGGACAGCCCCGGCGGCTCAGCGGCGGGGACTTCGAGGACTACGATCCGGCCTGGTCGCCGGACGGGCGGTCGCTCGTGTGCGTGCGCGCCGCGCATGTCTCCGGCGGCGGCAACGACGGCGGTCTGTCGCTGGTACGCGTCCCCGCCGCGGGGGGCGAGGCGCAGGTGGTGCGCACGGTGACCGGGGGCCGGCTGCTGTGTCCGTCCGTCTCACCGGCCGGCCGGATCGCCTATGTGCACCTCAACGGGCCGTCCACCGCCGGGGATTCGGCCGACACGGCGGCGCTGATGGTGGACGGCGAGGTCGTCACGGCCGACGAGGACCTGGCGGCCGCACCGCTGTGCTGGCTGAGCGAGGACGAACTGCTGTACGTCGGTGACGGGCGCATCCGTATCCGCTCCCTGGCCGACTCCTCCGTGCGGGAGGTGCCGTTCACCGCGCGGATGCCGATGCCGGAGCCGTCCCGGCGCGGGCGCCGGCGCCCGCTCGCCTTGGAGGAACCGGCCCACGTGCGCGGCGTGCACCGGCCGGTCCTGGCCCCGGACGGTCGCAGCGTGGCGTTCGCCGCACTGGGCGCCCTGTGGCTGATGCCGGTCGACGGCACGCCCCGCAAGCTCGTCCAGGAGGCCGACGTCCACTGGGTGCAGATGCCCGCGTGGGCGCCGGACGGGCGCAGCCTGCTGTACTGCACCGACCGGGACGGGCTGGTCGCCGTACGCCGGTACCACCTGCACGACGGCACCGACGAGGCCGTGACCGGCGGTGGACGGCTCTTCCCCGCGCTGTCGCCGGACGGCACCCGGCTGGCCTGCCAGGACGTGACCGGGAACCTGCTGCTGCGCACCCTGGCCACGGGCGAGGAGCGGACGCTGGCCAAGCCGCTGGCGGTCGACGGTCCGCCGGGCGCGCCCACCTGGTCGCCCGACGGGCGGTACATCGCGTTCTGCGACCGCAACCGGCTCAACCAGCGCTTCCGCGAGGGCTACAACCTCATCCGGGTGATCGACACACGCACCGGCCGAGAACGCCGCCATCTGCCCGCCGAGCACCAGTCGTTGTCCGACCGCGTGGCCTCCGGACCGGTGTGGTCTCCGGACGGCCGCGGGATGGCGCTGGTCGCCGAGTCGGCGCTGTGGCTGCTGCCGGTGTCGGCCGACGGCACCCCGTCCGGGCCCGCCCGGCGGCTCACCGACGAGCCGGCCGACCACCCCAGCTGGTCGGCGGACTCCGGCACGATCCTGTACCTCTGCGAGGGCCGGCTGCGCAGCCTCGCCGTCGGCGCCTCCCGGACGCGTACCCTCCCGCTCCGGCTGACCTGGGGCGGCGGCCCGCAGCCGGAGCCACTGCGCATCCACGCCGGGCAGTTGTGGGACGCCACCGGCGCGCCGCCGCGGCACGACGTCGACATCCTCGTCACCGGCAAGCGGATCACCGCGATCGAGCCCCATCGCTCCCGCCGCCCGGGACATCGCACCCTCGACGCCTCCGAACGGACCGTCGTCCCCGGACTCGTCGACAGCCACACCCACCCGTACACCGCCACGTACGGCGCGCGTCAGAGTCTGACCACGCTCGCCTACGGCATCACGACCACGTTCTGTCTCGGCAGTCCGCTGTACGACGCGGTCCGGCTGCGCGAGGCGGCCGGGTCCGGCGCCCTGCTCGGTCCGCGCCAACTCGCCTGCGCAGAACTGCTCGACGGCGCGCGCACCGCGTACGCCATGGGCCGCGCCCACCGCACCCGGGACGGCGTGCGGCGCTCGCTGCGGCGGGCCACCGCCCTGGAGGTCGACTTCGTCAAAACGTATGTGCGCGCCCCGGGCGAGACGATGGCCATGGCGGCCGAGACGGCACACGCGCTGGGTGTGCCGAGCGGCAGCCATCTGTGCGCGCCCGGCCGTTCGGCGGGCCAGGACCTGACCACCCATCTCCAGGCCACCCAGCGCCTCGACCACGGGCATGCCACGACGCCGCTCGGCCGGGTGAACCAGGACCTGGTGCAGCAGTACGCGGACGGCGCCTTCGCGATGATCATCACGCCGTTCCACGCGCGGATCCTGCTCGCGGCCGACCCCGGTCTGGCGGACGACCCGCGCGTGACCGCGCTCATGCCGCCGTGGGACGTCGCCGCCGTGCGCAAGGAGGCAGGCGCCGAGCCGACGGATCACGATCGGCTGGCCCTGGAGCGGGAGATGGCCGACTACCGCAGGCTCGTGTCGCACGGCACCCGTATCTCCCTGGGCACCGACGCGCCCCTGGTCCCGGTCGGGCTCTCCCTGCACCTGGGCCTGCGCGCCCTGCGCGCGCACGGGTTCTCGGCGGCCGAGGCCCTGCACACCGCGACCGCCGAGCCGGCCCGGCTCTTCGGCCTCGACGCCGACCTCGGGACGGTGGAGGAGGGCAAGATCGCCGATCTGGCGATCGTCGACGGCGATCCGTTCGCCGACTTCGCCACGCTCGTCGACATCCCGGTCGTGGTACGCGAGGGAGTCCCGCACACCCAGGGCGACTTGACGTCCGCCCACCGCGGCGCGACGGCACCCGAGCCGCCCCGGGACGGGTCCTGGCTGGAGGTGGCGCACCGGCTTCGCGAGGGGTCGTGCTGTCACCCCGGCACGAACGGATAGGGCGCGGGCGGTGGACGGCGGTGCCGTTCTCCACCGGGATGCGGCGGTCAGGCGTCCGCGTCGTCGGTGGCGGTGCGGCTGGCCAGCCGCTCGTAGCGCTGCCGGGCGGCCTGCGGGGTGCCGAGGCCGAGGCCGAAGGCGATCTCGGGCCAGGTCAGGCCCCGGCCGCGGGCCATCTCCAGGAGCCCGGCCTCCAGTTCGTCCAGCTCCGCCCGCACGGTGGGGACGAGGCTCAGCGCGGCCGTGATGTCGGCGTGGTCCACCTCCGGCTCCCCGTCCTCCGGCAGCGCGGCCCCGCTGAGCAGGAACGCCACGAGCCGCACGGCCTCGTGCGGTGCGAGGACGAACGGGTGTGTCTGGCGGCGCCGTTGCCCGTCCGTCGCCGCGTGCCGCTCGGCGATGCGGAAGAGCGAGGCGGGGACCCGCCCGGCGCGCGCCTGCTCCGGGTGCGGGGGGAGGAAGGGGTCGGCGGGGTCGGTGGTCGATGACATGGGGCAAGCATGAGCTTCCACACGACATGACGTCAACCGATTATTGTGAACACCTTGTTCATCCGCCCGTATGCCTCCCCGGCGCATGTGTCACGACGCCGGTGCGGTGATCTCGCGCTTGAGTATCTTGCCGCTCGGGCCCATCGGCAGGGTGTCCGTCAGCCAGACGCGGCGCGGGTACTTGTAGGCGGCGACCCGGTCGCGGACGAACTGCTGCAACTCCTCGGCGTCCGCCCGGGCGCCGGGGCGCAGCACCACCGCGGCCGCGACCTCCTCGCCGAGCCGCTCGTCCGGCACGCCGAGCACCGCGGCGAGGGCGACGGCGGGGTGCTCGTGCAGGACCTCCTCGATCTCGCGCGGGTAGACGTTGTACCCGCCGCGGATGATCAGGTCCTTCTTGCGGTCCACGATGAAGAGGTAGCCGTCCTCGTCCTGCCGGGCCAGGTCGCCGGTGCGCAGCCAGCCGTCGGGAACGGTGGCGGCCGTGTCCTCGGGGCGGTTCCAGTACTCCTTCATCACGTTCGGCCCGCGCACGGCCAGTTCGCCGACCTCGCCCGGCGCGACGTCCTCGCCATTCTCGTCCAGCAGCCGGACCTCGACGTCGCGGATCGGCGTGCCGACGGAGCCGGGCTTGCGCGGCCGGTCGGGATGGTTGAAGGAGACGACCGGGCTGGTCTCGGACATGCCGAAGCCCTCCAGCACCATGCAGCCGAAGCGCCGCTCGAAGCCGTGCAGCACCTCCACCGGCAGGGAGGCGCCGCCCGAGACGCACATGCGCAGGCTGGACACGTCGGCGTCGGCGGGGTGCTGCAGGAGGGCGGCGTACATGGTGGGCACGCCCTCGAAGACGGTGGCCCGGTCGCGGGCGATGGCGTCGAGGACCGCGCCCGGCTCGAAACGGGGCACGAGGGTGAGCGCGGCGCCGCTGCGGACGGCGACGTTCATCGTGCAGGTCTGCCCGAAGATGTGGAACAGCGGCAGACAGCCGACGATCACGTCCTCGGAGGTCAGCCGCTGGACCTCGGTGACATTGACCTCGGTGTTGTGGCGCAGTCCGGCGTGGGTGAGCGCGGCACCCTTGGGGCGGCCTGTGGTGCCGGAGGTGTAGAGCAGCACGGCGATGTCGTCGCCCGCGGCGGGCGTGACGTCGAACTGCGGCTCCAGGCGCGCCAGTTCGGCGGCGAACGCGGCGGGCTCGACCGCCAGGTGCCGTACCCCGGCGGCGGCCGCGCCCGCGCCGCCCTCGCCCGGCGCCCGATGCCACTCGAAGAGCAGCACGGCACCGGAGTCCCGCAGGTGGTAGGCGGTCTCGCGCTCCTTGAGCAGCGGGTTCATGGGTACGACGATGCCGCCGGCGCGCAGGACGGCGTAGTAAAGGATCACGAACTCGGGCACGTTCGGGAGCATCAGCGCGACCCGGTCGCCGGTGCGCAGGCCCTCGGTGCGCAGCAGGGCGGCGGCCCGGGCGCTGAGCCGGTCCAGCTCGGCGTAGGTCGTCGTGGTCGTTCCCAGGCGCAGCGCCGGCCGGTCGGGCAGGCGCCGTGCCGTGTCCACCAGAAAGTCCGCCAGATTGGCCATGATGCCTCCTCGCACCCCTGCTTCCGGCGCCCACGGGTCCCGCCGCCGACGCTCACGGCATGATCACCCGGGGGCCGGCGGCCGTCCATGGCCGCGCCCACAGTCCGCGCCTCCCACAGTTGTTCCCGGAACCAAACAGACCGCCGTACGCTGCGGGTATGGGGCTGGAGAAAGTGGGCGCGGCGTTGCGCGGGCGGCTTCCGGAGCTGGGTGTGCGGATGACGGAGCGGATCCGGGCGGACGTCGAGTCGTACGCGGACGACGCCCTCATCCCGTTCGAGTCGCTCCGCGTGTCCTGCGCGGACAACGCCGATCTGCTCCTCGGCCGTTTCGCGTTCGGCGCCGAGCCGGACGTGGGAGCGGCGCGGCAGACCGGGCGGCTGCGCGCGGAGCAGGGGGTGCCCCTCGCGGACACACTGCACGCCTACCGGGTCGGTTTCGAGCTGCTCTGGTCGGAGATGGTCGACGAGGCGCGCCGGCATCCGGAGGTCACGGACGCCGAGCTGGTCGCCGGTTCGTCGGAGATCTGGGCCTTGTTCGGCCGCTACGCGGAGGCGGTGGCGGCCGCCTACCGGGAGGCCAGCGCGGAGCTGGCGCTGCAACGCGAGGCGCGGCGCTCGGCGCTGGCCGAGGCCCTGTTCACGGGCGCGCTCGCGGACCGTACGACGCCGTGGGAGGCGGCCCGGCAGCTGGGTCTGCCGGAGCGGGGCCCGTACGCGGTCGTGGCCGCCGCCGTGCCGGATCCCGGTGAGGAGCCGCTGCCCGGCATCGAGGCGGCGCTGCGCCGCTCCGGGGTGTCGTCGGTCTGGCGGCTGCTGCCCGACCAGCAGATCGGTCTGGTCTCGCTCGCGCACCGGGACGCGGAGACGGTGAATATGCGGGCGCTGCGCCGGCGGCGCGCCCGGGTCGGGGTCAGCCCCCGCTTCGACTCGCTGCGCGAGACCCCGCAGGCGCTGCGGTTCGCCCGGCTGGCCCTGGCCGGGCTGCCCGGCGACGGGCCGGGGGTCACGCGCTTCGACGACAACCCGCTGGCCATGCTGGTCGCGGCGGCCCCGGCGGAGGCGGGCCGGCTGGTCGAGGTCGCCCTGGGACCGGTGCTCCGGCTCCCGGAGGCGGAGCGGGCCCGGCTCCTGCGCACCCTCGGCCACTGGTTCACCTCGGGCGGCGCGGCGGCCGAGGCCGCGGACCGCCTCTTCGTCCATCCCAACACGGTGCGCTACCGGCTGCGCCGCGTCGAGGAGTTGACGGGCCGCTCCCTCTCGGACCCGGCCGCGCTGGCCGACCTGGGCGCCGCGCTGCACGCCTTGCGCCTGCTGCCGTCCTGAGCACCGCGGACTTCGGCCGGGGGCCCGTCAGTGGGGCTGCCCGTACGCCGCACATGTCCCGGGGCGTGCCGCCCGGTCAGCGCTCGGCCGGGATCCGGTACACCGACACATGGGAGCGGGACTCGGCCGTGAACGGGGTCCCCGTCCAGTCCGCATGCCGGAACTCCCGCTCGAATCCGGCCAGTTGGGCCATGAGGTCGAGTTCGGCGGGCCAGATGTAGCGGTGCGGGCTGCGGTGCAGCTCGGCCCGCTCGGTGTCGTCGAAGTGGAAGTGGTGGGACACGACACGCTGGTCGAGCACGTCGTAGGTGTCCAGGCCGAGGTATCCGGGCTCGGAGTGCCAGACGGTGGCGGCGGCCCCCGGCGGGAGCGAGCGCAGCTCGGGCACCCACAGCTCGATCACGAACCGGCCGCCGGGACCGAGATGGCGGGCGGCGTTGCGGAAGCACTCGACCTGTGCGGCCTGGGTGAGCAGGTTGGAGATCGTGTTGTAGACGAGATAGACGAGGCGGTACGTCCCTGGGGCGGCGGTCGTCGCCATGTCGCCGATGACCACGGGGATCGACGCCTCGTCGGCCTTGGTGCGCAGTTGCTCCACCATCGGTTCGGACAGCTCGATGCCGGTGACCGGCACGCCGCGCTCGGCGAGCGGGACGGCGACCCGCCCCGTCCCGATCGCGAACTCCAGTGCCGCCCCGCCGTCCGCCAGCTCGGCGAGGCGTGCCACGGTGGGCTCCAGCACCTGCGGCGCGAACATGCCGGTACCGGGGGTGTCGTAGCGCCGGGCGGTGGCCGCGTCCCAGAGGTTCTGCTGTTCCATGGCAACCAACCCTGGCCGCCCGCACATGAGTTGTCGAGCCTGTTTCGGCCCGGCACACCCGTCTCTCCCACGCCATTGACACCGGGAGCCAGTCCTCTACGGTAGATCACCGCACAGCATGTCGCACAGCTTTCGATATCTCGAACGCACCACTCATGCCATCGACATGCGGAGGACTTCGTGACCCCACCCCTCGGCAGACGGTCCTTCCTCACGGCGGCCGGCGCGACCGCGGCGGCCCTGACGGTGACCGACACGGGCCCCGCCCAGGCAGCGCCGCACCAAGCCTCAACACCGCACCACGCCTCGGCGCCGCGCCGGCGGGCCGTTCGCGTCCAGCCGTTCCCGCTGACCGCGGTGACGCTGCTGGCCGGACCGTTCCAGGACAACCAGCACCGCAACACCGCCTATCTGCGCTTCGTCGACATCGACCGGCTGCTGCACACCTTCCGGCTGAACGTCGGCCTGCCCTCCGGCGCCCAGCCCTGCGGCGGCTGGGAGGCACCGGGCGTGGAGCTGCGCGGGCACTCCACCGGTCATCTGCTCTCCGGTCTCGCGCTCACCTACGCGAACACCGGAGACACCGCGCTGCGCGACAAGGGCCGCAGCCTCGTCGCGGCCCTGGCCGCCTGCCAGGCCGCGTCGCCGTCGGCCGGGTACGGCAAGGGCTATCTGTCGGCCTTCCCGGAGAGCTTCTTCGACCGGCTGGAGGCCGGGACGGGCGTCTGGGCGCCGTACTACACGATCCACAAGATCATGGCGGGGCTGGTCGACCAGTACCGGCTGGCCGGGAACGCCCAGGCCCGCGCCGTGGTGCTCCAGCTCGGCGAGTGGGTCAACACCCGTACGGGGAAGCTGAGTTACGCCAAGATGCAGCAGGTGCTGGAGACCGAGTTCGGCGGGATGAACGACGTCCTCGCCGATCTGCACGCGATCACCGGGGAAACGGTCTGGCTGGACGTCGCCCAGCGTTTCACCCACGCCCGGGTCTTCGACCCCCTGGCCGCCGGCGAGGACCGGCTGGCCGGGCTGCACGCCAACACCCAGATCCCGAAGATGGTCGGCGCGATGCGGCTGTGGCAGGAGGGTCTGACCGACCGCTACCGCACCATCGCGCAGAACTTCTGGCAGATCGTCACCGACCACCACTCGTACGTCATCGGCGGCAACAGCAACGGCGAGGCCTTCCACGAACCGGACGCCATCGCCGCCCAGTTGTCCAACGGCACCTGCGAGAACTGCAACAGCTACAACATGCTCAAGCTGACCCGGCTGCTGCACTTCGAGGCACCGGACCGCACCGACCTGCTCGACCACTACGAGCGCACCCTGTTCAACCAGATGCTCGGCGAGCAGGATCCGGACTCGGCGCACGGCTTCGACATCTACTACACGGGCCTCGGCCCGGGCTCCTTCAAGCAGCAGCCGTCCTTCATGGGCACGGACCCGAACGCGTACTCCACCGACTACGACAACTTCTCCTGCGACCACGGCACCGGCATGGAGACACAGGCGAAGTTCGCGGACACGATCTACACGCACGACGAACAGCGGCTGCTGGTCAACCTGTTCATCCCGTCCGAGGTGCACTGGCAGGAGCAGGGGATCACCTGGCGGCAGACCACCCGGCTGCCCGACACCGCCTCGACCGTGCTCACGGTCACCGCCGGGAGCGCACGGCACGAGCTGCGGGTGCGCATCCCGGCCTGGGCCTCCGTCGCGCGCGTGAAGCTGAACGGCCGTACCATCAAAGGCCGCCTGGACGCGGGCAGTTGGCTGAGTCTCGACCGCGCGTGGAAGACCGGCGACCAGGTCGAGGTCGCCCTGCCGATGCGCACGACCCTCGAAGCCACCCCCGACGACCCGGACGTCCAGGCCGTGCTGCACGGTCCGGTGGTGCTCGCCGGGGCGTACGGCACCACGCAGAGCCGCTCGATGCCCCGGCTGGACACGGGCACGATCCGGCAGACATCGGCCGACCCGCTGCGGTTCAGCGCGACGGCCGGCCAGAAGACGGTGACGCTGCTGCCCGTCGCCCGCGTCCACCACCAGTACTACAACGTCTACTGGCTGACCGGCCGGCCCCCGTCCCCGCCCCCGGCGTTCGCCGCCTGGTACCGCTTCGACGAGGCCTCCGGCACCAGCGCCGCCGACGCCACCGGCAACGGGAGGACGGCGACCTTGACCGGCGGCGCCGCCTGGGTCCAGGGGCATCTCGCGGGCGCCGTCGCGCTGGACGGCACGGACGGCCATGTCGCCGTGGCCGCCGACCTGTTGGCGGGCGCGTCCGCCTACTCGGTGGCCACCTGGGTGAACCTCGCCGGACGGCCCGCCACCTGGAGCCGGATCTTCGACTTCGGCACCGGGGTCAGCGCCAACATGTTCCTCACCCCGCTGAGCGACGCGGGAACCCTGCGCTACGCGATCACCACGAGCGGCGGCGGAGCCGAGCAGCGCATCGACGCCGACCCGCTGCCGACGGACCGCTGGGTGCATGTGGCCGTCACCTACGGATCCGGCACGGCCGTGCTCTACGCCGACGGCCGTGAGGTGGGCCGGAACACGGCGGTCGCCGTCGAGCCCCTCGACTTCGGCGACCACATCCGGGCCGCGTACATCGGCAGGTCGCAGTACCCGGACCCGTACCTGAAGGCGGCGGTCGACGACTTCAGGGTCTACGGAAGGACACTGACCGCGGCGGAGGTCACGGCCCTCGCCGACGCGTAGGCCCTCGCCGACGGGGGCGTCACGAGAGCCCGGGCCCGGTCGGGCGATCCCGCGGAGGCCGCCACCCGGCCGCCTTTCGATGACAGAGTGTCCGTCGGAACGCCCATTCGCGGTCACAGGGGGAGATGGCGTGGCAGGCATGGCGCTGAAGGCGCTGGACGAGGTGCCGTGGGAGCGGCTGGAGCCGGCGCTCGGGCACCACCCGGCCGAGGAGATGCGGGACGCCCTGCGTCGCCTGGCCCTCAAGGGCGGGGCGGCGACCGAGGAAGACTGCTACCCCCTGTTCGGCTGCTTCGCGCTGGGCACCGGACGCGTGGCCGCCGTCGCGACGGCCGCGCTGCCGTTCGTCGTCGCCCTCGCCGGCGATCCGGGCATGGGCGCCCGGGTCACGCTGGTCCGGCTGTTGGCGAGTTTGTCCGAGGCGGCGGCCGAAGCCGACCCGGGCCGGGTGGACGCGGGGTGGCACGAGGCATGGCGGGCCCAGCGCCCCCGGTTCCGGGCGCTGCTCGCGGACCCGCTGCCCGAGGTGCGGCGGGAGGCCCTGCCCCTCGGCGAGGGGATCGGCGTGCTGCTGGAGCGGTGGCACGCCGAGACGGACCCGACGGTGCGGCTTCCTGTGCTGCTCGCGCTGGGCACCGCCGCGGCCGACTGCACCGACGCGGGCCCGGTGGATCGGGTGCGGGCGGTGGTGGCCCGGGCGCTGCGTACGGAGGGTCCCGTCGTGCGGGTCGCGGCCGTGCACGCCTGGGCCGCGTTCGACGCCCGGGCGGCGGTCCGCGAGCTGGACCTGTTGGTGGACGTGCTGTCCGACCCGGCTGCGCGTCCGCAGTTCGAGGCGATCTGGTACGTCCCGGACGTCGACGGTGGCTTCACCCGTGAGGATGTCGTCTCCTGGACGGCCCGCCTGTTCGAGGGCGCGCCGCGGACGGGACTCGCCTTCGTCGTCCGGCTCATCGGCGCGGCGCGCCGGAACGGGGACACCCTGCTGTGCCGGGCCGCGCTGGACGAGGGGTGGCGGCTGTCGGCGGTCCGGCCGTCGGCGGCATCGTCGCTGGTGCCGCTCGCGGGCGCGTTGCTCGCCGATCCGGACGACGGCGTACGGTACCGGGCGGCCCACCTGCTGGCCGTGCTGGGGCCGCTGGCGGCGCCGTACGCCGACGAGCTGGCCGCCCTCCTCGACGACCCGGGCGAGGCAGGGTTTCTTGAGGGCACCGTCGGTGACCACGCCCGCTGGGCGCTGACCCGCATCGGCGACGAGCGGGCCCTGCCGGGGCTCGTCGAGCGGCTGTACGCGCCGTACGAGGGCCAGTACTCACGCGCGTACGTCTCGGGCGACCCGCGCCTGCCGGAGGTCGAGGACGTCCTGATCCCCCTGTGGGCGCACGCGCAGGCCCTGCTGCCCGCGGTGCGGAAGCTGCTCCGGGACGACGGGGTGGGCGGCTCGCTCACCTGCTGCTTCCTGGAAGTCCTCACCGCGTGGGGGCCGGCCGCGGCGCCCGCGCTGCCGGACGTGGTGGCCCTGCTGGACGACACCCGGTACTCGCTGCACGCACTCGACGCGCTGGTGGCGATGGGACCGGCCGCGAACTCGGCCGAGCCCGCCGTGCGCCGCTGCACGGTCCTCGACTTCCCCGGCAACCATCACAAGGTGGCGTGGGCGGCCTGGCGCCTGGGCGGCGACCGCGACGCGGCGCTGCGGCTCATCCGGGAGGCGGTGCTGACCGGGGAGGCGCCGCTCTACGGTCCCGTCGGCCTCCTCGGCGACTTCGGACCGGCGGCCGCGGGCTACGCCGGCCGGGTGCGGCATGTCATGGAGCACGGTGACAGCTGGGTGCGGCTGCGCGCGGCGGTCGCACTGTGGTCGGTCACCGGCGAGCCGGAGCCGACCGGATCCGTCCTGGAGGAGTACGTCCATTCCGTCGCCGGCGGCGGAGACACCTACGGCCTCTTCCTCGACGCGCTGCGCGCCCTGGCCAGGATCGGCACGGTCTCTCCGGCGGCGCGGGCAGCCCTGCGTGCGGTGCGGGGGTCCGACCGGCGGCTGTCGACGTACCGGGACTACCGGGCCTTCCTGGAGGACGCGGAGATCCGGTCCGCGATCGACGACGTTCTCGCCCTGCCGTGACCAGGGCCTGTCGGGCCGGTACCGGCCCGACAGGCCCTGGTTCACAGGGAGATGTCGATGTCCTCGACGTCGGTGAACTCCACCAGCAGGCCCTGGGCGCGGCGTCCGGCGTCGCGGAAGTACATCTCGCCCAGGCCCTGGGCGGCGATGTCCTGCAACTGTGCCTCGGTGGCGCCCCGGTCGCGGGCGGCGAACAGGCGCTCGGCCCAACGGGGCGGCAGTGCCTGGGTGATGTGGCGGAGCCGGGCGTCGTCCGTGGTGCCCGGCGCCGCGGTGAAGCCGAACCGGGCGCGCGCCGAGACGACGATGCCCTCCGCCGTGGCGGCCCGGTCCCTGGCCCGCGCCCGCACCTGCGGCTGCCAGCGCTGCCTGACCTCGCGCTCCAGTCGCGCGGCGAGATCCCTGCGGGGATGCCGGAGCGTGCCGACGACGTACCGCTCGACGGTGCGCTGCGAGACGCCCAGCAGTTCGGCGGCCGGCCGTGTGCCCTTGAGCTGCTTGACCAGGTATTTCATCTGAGCCTGCGCGGACTTGGGGACGGGGCGGGTGAACGCCCCTTCCAGCGCCCGGTCCAGGCTCTCCCCCACGGTGTCCACGGGCTGCTCCTCTCCACCTCGAAACGACCTGGCGTCGGCCGTCTCGCAGGTCAGCCTATGCGACGGAGCGAACACTGCGGGACAGCCGAGGGACATACACGCCCACCATGGTTTTGAACGCGTTCAACTCCAGGGCTACGCTGTGTCCGACACGAACGGAGGGGGCGCGATGAAGGTGGTTCTGCCCGGGGGCACCGGACAGGTGGGCACGATTCTCGACCGCGCGCTGACGGCCGCCGGCCATGAGGTCACGGTGCTGACCAGACGTCCGCGGCGAGCACGCCAGATCGGCTGGGACGGGGTCACGCTCGGGCCGTGGGCCGAGGCGATCGACGGCTGCGACGTCGTCGTCAATCTGGCCGGGCGCAGCGTCTCGTGCCGCTACACCCCCGCGAACCTGCGGGCCATGATGGACTCCCGGGTGGACTCCGCGCGGGTGGTGGGCGAGGCGATCGCGGTGGCCGCGCGGCCGCCGCGGGTGTGGCTGCAGATGAGCACGGCGACGATCTACGCCCACCGCTTCGACGCGGCGCACGACGAGGCGACCGGGGTGATCGGCGGCTCCGAGCCGGGCGTGCCGGACTACTGGGCCTACAGCGTGCAGATCGCCGAGAACTGGGAGCGGGCACAGCGTGAGGCGCCGACGCCCGCGACCCGGAAGGTGGCGCTGCGCGCGGCGATGGTGATGAGCCCGGACCACGGCGGGGTCTTCGACGTCCTGCTGGGCCTCGCCCGGCTGGGGCTGGGCGGGCCCGTCGCGGGCGGTGCGCAGTACGTCTCGTGGATCCACGACGAGGACTTCGTCCGCGCGGTGGAGTTCCTGGTCGACCGGGAGGACATCGACGGACCGGTGAACCTCGCCTCCCCCGGCCCCCTCCCCCACCGGGAGTTCATGCGCACCCTGCGCGCGGCCTGGGGCGTCCCGTTCGGACTGCCCGCGACGCGCTGGATGGCGGAACTGGGCGCGTCCGCGTTCCGCTCGGACACCGAACTGCTCCTCAAGAGCCGCCGCGTGACGCCGGGGCGGCTGCGCGAGGCCGGGTTCACCTTCACGCATCCCACCTGGGACTCCGCCGCCATGGACCTCGTCCAGCGGGTACCGGGGCGGCCCCGGTGAATCCACGCACCCACGAGCCTTTACTTGAACTTACAAGCACCAGGTGTAGGGTCCCTCGTGATTCAAATTTGAATCACGTGAACCGCCCACGCCTGCTCGGGAGGACGCCATGCGCGTCGCGATCACCGGGTCCACCGGACTCATCGGCTCCGCTCTCACCCGCTCGCTGCTCGCGGACGGCCGCCAGGTCGTCCGTCTCGTCCGCGACCGGTCCGCCACCGCTCCTCGGGACGGCAGCGAGACCGCCCACTGGGACCCGGTCGCGGAGCGGGTCCAGCCCGGCGCGCTGGACGGAGCCGACGCCGTCGTGCACCTGGCCGGCGCGGGCGTCGGGGACAAGCGGTGGACCTCGGGGTACAAGCGGGAGATCCTCGACAGCCGGGTCCGGGGCACCACGGCCCTCGCGCGTGCCGTGGCCGCGGCCGCCGCCCCGCCCCGCGTCCTGGTGTCCGCGTCCGCGACCGGCTACTACGGCGACACCGGCGAGCGGATCACCGACGAGAGCGGGCCGGCCGGGGACGACTTCCTGGCCTCCGTCTGCGTCGCGTGGGAGGCGGCCGCCGACCTCGCGCGGCAGGCCGGCGTCCGCGTGGTGCACCCGCGCACCGGGCTGGTGGTCTCCGCCGAGGGCGGCGCGTTCGGCAGGCTCCTCCCGCTCTTCCGGCTCGGGCTCGGCGGCCGGCTCGGCTCCGGCGACCAGTACTGGCCGGTCATCTCGCTGACCGATCACATCGCGGCGCTCCGCTTCGCCCTCGACACCGAAGAGCTGTCCGGCCCCGTCAACCTCACGGCCCCCGAGCCGCCCACGAACCGGGAGGTGACCCGGGCCCTGAGCCGCGCCCTGCACCGCCCGGCGTTCGCGGCGGTCCCCGCCGTCGCCCTGCGCGCGGTACTGGGCGAGTTCGCCACGAGCATCACGTGCAGCGCCCGTGTCGTCCCCGGCGCCCTGCAGAAGGCGGGCTTCTCCTTCGCCCACCCGACGGTCGGCGAGGCGCTCGACTCGGCGCTGCGCACGGCCGGTTGAGGCCCCGGATCGGCGCGACCCCGACGCGGGATTCCGGCCACGGGCGGGTATGTCCCCACCTGCGCCGCGTGCGGGAACGCCCGGCGCGCGGGACCATGGTCGTCCCGCCATACGGCGCCGGGTCCCGGCGGAGGACCGGCGGCAAGGGCGACAAGGAGGATGCCGTGTGCCGGCTGTTCGGACTGACCAGCTCCCCCCACCGCACACACGCCACGTTCTGGCTGCTGGACGCCCCCGACAGCCTCAGCGCACAGAGCCACCGCGAACCCGACGGCACCGGACTGGGCTACTTCGAGGCCGACGGGACGCCCGAGGTGCACAAGGCCCCGATCGCCGCCTATGAGGACCGCGCCTTCGCCCGGGAGGCCCGGGAGGCCGAGTCGGCCACCTTCCTCGCGCACATCCGCTACGCCTCCACCGGCGGCCTTGACATGCGCAACACTCACCCCTTCGAGCAGGAGGGGCGGCTGTTCGCGCACAACGGGGTGATCGAGGGGCTCGACGAACTCGACCGCCACCTGGGCGAGGACCGGTCCCTTGTACGCGGCGACACCGACTCCGAGCGCTTCTTCGCCCTGGTCACCCGGGAGACCGCGGCGCACGGCGGCGACGTGTCCGCGGGCCTCGCCGCCGCGGCGCGCTGGGTCGCCGAACACCTTCCCCTGTTCGCCCTCAACATCGTCCTCACCACCCCCGACGAGTTGTGGGCCCTGCGCTATCCCGCCACGCACGAGCTGTACGTGCTGCGCCGCCCGGCAGGCGGTCACCATGGCGCGCGGCACCTGGACCACGCGGGCCGGCACGGCCATCTGCGGGTCCGCTCGGCCCGGCTGGGCGCGCTCCCCTCCGTCGTCGTGGCCAGCGAGCCGATGGACGAGAGCCCGCTGTGGCGCCTGCTGGATCCCGGTGAACTGCTCCACGTCGGCCCCGACCTGCACACCACGAGCCGGATCGCCCTGCCCGACGCACCGGCCCATCCCCTCACTCTGGCCGATCTCCGGCCCACCGCGGCCGCCTCGCAGCGTCCCGCATAGCGCGGGCGCACAACGGCGGCACGCGGGCTGCCGTACGGTCGGGGCATGCACACGACTGGAGAGGGCACGACGGTTCCCGGTACGGCAGGGCCCGTCGTCTACCGGCCGGCCCGGCCCGGCGACCGCGATGCCCTGGCAGGCGTCGACTCCTCCTTCAGCACGGACTCCGTGTACGAAGTCACCGTCACGGAAGGCGGGTTCGGGCTCCGGCGCATCCCCGTCACCCCTCCCCTCCACAAGACCTTCCCGGACGACGAGCCCGACGAGCCCGCCGCCGACGACGACACGGGTCCGAGCCGCACGATGGTCGCCGTCGCCGGTACCGAGGTGTGCGGGTTCGTCACGGCCGCGTTCGCGCCGTGGAACGCGCGTCTGACCATCCGTGACATCGAGGTGGCACCGGCCTGGCGGGGCAAGGGGATCGGGCGGAACCTGATGCGACTCGCGCTCGGCTTCGCCCGGGAGTGCGGGGCGGCGCACATGTGGCTGGAGGTCAGCAGCGTCAACGCGCCCGCCGTCGGCGCCTACCTGCGCATGGGCTTCACCTTCTGCGGGCTCGACACCTCGCTCTACGACGGCACGGAGTCCGCCGGTGAGGTGGCCCTCTTCATGTCCCGCCGGGTGGACCGACCGGCACCGGAGCTCTGGCCCGGCCCACCCGTCGGGGACCTGGCAGTTGCACTCGCCCACCTCGACGGCGAGCGTCAGGGTATGTCGACGCGCGGTGACTGCACGAAGCCCTGGTAGCCGTAGTGGCCGTTGATGGTGGCCCAGAAGCCGGCCTGCACCACGTACTTGCCGGGAGCTATCGAGAGGTAGCCCGGCTGGAAGGCCCAGGGTTGCTTATTCCAGCCGGCGCAGTGGAGGTCCGCGACCTCCGTTGTGGAGCCGTCCGGGTTGACTCGGAGAACCTGGGCGCAGACGTCGATGTTGAGCCCGGCGGGGTCGCTCACGTAGGTCCAGCCGTTGAGCCGACCGTCGATGGTGGGATAGGCACAGGGCGACAGGGTCACGCCGGCAGCCACGGGTTCCCACGCGCGGCAGCCACCCCAGTCGGTGGCGGAGGCGTCCGGCGCTGCGACCAGCCCGCCGAGCAGGGCTGCGCTTGCCAGAGTCAGGGCTGCCGCCCTGGTGCCGAGTATTCGTCTCATTTCTTCTCCGGGTGATTGTTGCTGGGACAAGGGCTTCGGTTTCATCGCTCAGGACGACGGCGGCCCGGACGTCTTCGTGCACTTCCGCGCGAACGGGGCCGCACTCTTCGTCCGGGCCTCAGTCGTCTTCGGTCGGCTCGGCCGACTCCGGCTGCGTCTTCGACGGCTGTGTCCGCCGTGGTCGTCCTGACATCAGATTGCCTGTACACCCTTCAGACCTTGGATTCACGTCGGCCAGACGTTCCGAGGATGTCTCCGGCCTGGCTCAGGGCGCAGTCCACGGGATCTGGCTCCAGTTCCTGTCGTTGCAGCCTGCGTACGGCCCGGCCACCTCGCTGCCATTGTTGTAGTTGTGCGCGGAGCTCCACGCCACGCAGCCGCTGTTGTCCAGTTCGGCGCCCGCGCGCCAGATGTTGTCCGACGCGTCGGTGTGGGGCTTTCCCCAGTAGGCGAACAGAGGGTTTCCAGGAGTGGAGTTCAGCACGCCGCCGAAGTGCGGCTGGCCCCCGTCGATGCTGTCCGACTCCACGCCGAACACGACCTGGCGGCCAGGGTGTGCCAGCATGAAGTTCGTGTTCCAGTCCCAGCGGCCGTAGGTGTAACCGTTGCAGGTGCTGTACCACTGCGAGATCCAGCCGGCGGTCATCCCGTTGGCGCCGTAGGGCATCTTGTCGCCGACTTGGAACGAGGTGCAGGCGGTGCCGGCCCTGGGCTGGGTTTGGGCGGCGCCGGCGGTGCCGCCGAGGCCGATGGTGGCGACGCCGGCGAGGGCGACGGTGACGGCTCCGAGGGCGACGGCGCGCTTGGCCTTCCCGAGTTTCAGCATGCGTGTGCTTCCCCCTGTGTGAGTGGAGGCCCTGGTGAGGGGCCTTGGACGGTCTCCGCCATTCGTCCGCGCATCAGCGTGCCTGTGCACGGACAGCCATGGGAACCGCGGGCGGGTTGCGTTCCGTCGTGAAACTAGGCTCATCAACGCGTGGTGTGGAGTGTCGAGTTGCACGGTGAAGAGGGGGTTCCGGTGCCAGAGTGCACAGCGAACCGGCCATCCGACGCCGGAGCAAACCCCCGGATCAGGTCGAACCCCTACACCACACCCGACCTACCCACAGCCCAACTGTCCGGGCCCAGCAGGGAACTGTGCTTGCTGGTCGACTACCGCGAAGACCTGGTCGCCGAACGCACGGGCATCATCAACCGGATGCGCGGGCATCTGCACGAACTCGACCCCCGTCCAGGCGAGACCTCGGCCGCCTCACACGGTGAACTCCCGTATCACCACGTCCCGGAAGACGGCCGTCCCGTCGATGGTGAACAGCGCCAGTCCGGTGTCGACGAGATAGGGGAACGCCTCCGTGGAGTGCACGTACCGCCCGTCGTCCACGAACATCTCGACGGACGTTCGGTCCACCAGGATCCGCAGCGTCACCATGCCTGCGGACGGGTCGAACGGTGTGTGGCTCTCCTGCCACTTGCCGGAGGTGTCGGGGTTGACGGCACCGCGCCGGTTGAGGAATGCGAAGTCTCTGTAGATTCCGGCATCGATGTGCCGGCTGCCGTCGGCGGAGCGGCGCAGTTGCAGGCCCGCGCCGGTGAGCTGGTTCCAGGTGATCCGGCAGGTCAGCTCGTAGGCGGTGCCGGTGTAGTCCAGTGCGCGGCTGCCGTTGACCTCGATGTCGCCGAGGTTCACCGTGCGCGAGACGTGGTCGTCCAGGGCGGCGACGGGTTGTGAAGCGAGGTAGTACGCGCCGGAGGCTGTCCGCTTCAGCGTCACCTCGCGGACGATCGAGTCGGTGCCGTTGAAGCCGTCGCAGTCGATGGTGGGCGTGGTGCCCGCGTAGTCCCAGTCGTTCAGCCAGCCCATCGCGTACCGGGTCGCGGGGTCGGTCGAGCCGTCGGCGAGACGCTTCTCGAAGGTGACGGCGCCGTACCAGTCGAAGCCGTGGTCGAGCCACTGCGGGTCGGTGGCGTCGGCGGTGAACGTGCTGCCGTCGAAGCTGCCGGTCCAGTAGGCGTACGTGTTCGGCAGCCCCGAGCCCTTGCCGTTGGCGCTCACCCCGAGCACCCACTTCGCGGTGCCGTCCGCGCTGGTGATCCGGAACAGGTCCGGGCACTCCAGCGCGCCGAGCCCCTCCTTGACGAAGTCACTGACGGACGTCCACTTCTTCAGGTCGTCGGAGTGGTAGAAGCCCACCTTGGTGCCCTCGGCAAGGGCCATCACCCAGCGGCCGCGCTCGCCGTCGCGGATCACCTTGGGGTCGCGGAAGTCGGCCCCCGCACCCGGACTGGGCAGCACCGGATCGGTGCCGTAGTTGGTGAAGGTACGCCCCTGGTCGGTGGAGTAGTACAGGAACTGCTCCTGGCGGTCCGTGCCGCCGCCGGGCGACATGGTGGCGATGACGATGACCGCACCCGCCCCGAATCCCGCGGTGTTGTCCGCGTCGACCACCGCCGAGCCCGACCAGACGTCGCCGTTGGGGGTCGTGTCCTTCGGTACGGCGACGCCGCCGTCCTGGAACGTCACCAGGTCGGTGCTCGTGGCCAGGCGCCAGGCCGTGCCGACGGCTCCGGTGAAGTAGTCCGCGTTGTACAGGTAGTAGTAGTGGTACTTGCCGTTGATCCAGACCGGGCGCTGCGGGTCGTTCTTCCAGCCGTCGGGGACCGTGTGGTGATATTCGGCGCGGTAGCTGGCGCAGCCGGCCGTCACCTTCGGCCGCGCCTTTGCGGGCTTCGGCGCGGCGGTGGGCGTGGCGGCGGCCCCCGTCGCGGGCAGCATCGCGGCCGCCACCCCTACGGCCGACCCTGCGAACAGGGCTCTCCTGGACATCTCAGGCATCACACATCGTTCCTCTCGTGAAAACGGCGGCTCATGTGAAGCAGGACTGTGCGACCTAACTCGTTAAAGGTCAAGCGTTCACGACTCTTGACACGGCCGTGACGCGCTTCACATCATCTGGGCATCAACCCTGATCTAACACGAGTTAGGCACGTTGGATGACCGACTCGCACCTCACCCGCCGCACGCTGCTGCGGTACGGCGCCTACGGGGCGGGAGCCGCCGCCCTGGCCGGCACCGCCGCGAGCTGGGACCGGCTCACCGGGGCCGACATACCCGGCCGCGACGACGGCTCGCTCGTCGTCGCCACCCTCGGCCCGGCCTACGGGCCGGAGGCGATCCGCACGCTCACCGAGGGCTTCCGGAAAGCGCACCCGGACATCAAGCTCCGGATCAACGCGGTGCAGGCCGTCGACTGGTCGGACTTCTTCGCGAAGATCCTCACCCAGATCGCGGCGGGCACCGCCCCCGACCTGGTCTACGTCGCCACCGAGGGCGTCCAGCTGTTCGCCCAGCGGCTCGGGGTCCCGCTGGACCGCTGGGTGAAGCGTGACGCGGCGGAGCTGAAGGAGTACTTCGCCGATGTCCACCCCTCGCTGGTGGAGTCGATGATGTACGAGGGGCATCTCTACCAGCTGCCGGTCGAGTTCAACGCGGCCGACATGTACCTCAACCGGCAGGTGCTGCGGCGGGCGGGCGCGGACTTCCCGGCGCCGGACTGGACCCGCGACGACTTCACCGCGCTGCTGCGGGCCATGAAGAAGTCCAGCGGCTCCCAGTTCACCCCGTACTTCTGGACCAACCGGCTGTGGGGCGGCGTGGTGCCCTGGCTGTTCAACAACGGCACCAACCTCCTCGCCGAGTCCAAGGCACCCGGCGGCGCCTGGCTGTGGGACTCCTTCTATCCGGCCGCCGAACGCAGCGGCCGCGGCGGCGGCTTCCGCTGGACGACCCCGCAGGCCACGGACGACCGCGTCGAGGAGGCGTACGACTATCTCGCCTCCCTCATCCAGGAGAACCTCTGCACCCGCCCCGAGGGCGGCAACGGCCAGAACCTCGTCGGCGTCTTCTCCACCGGCCGCGTCGGCGTCACGCCCGCGGGCGGCTTCTGGGCGGGCGGACTGCACCTGGCCGGCATGAAGGCCGACGCCTACGACGTCCAGTACTTCCCTCGCCGGCGCACCCAGCGCATGCAGTTCGGCGCCGCCGGCTACGCCCTGCTGCGCACCTCCAGGAAGCAGGACGAAGCCTGGGAGTTCATCAAGTACGCCGCCCGCAAGGACACCCTCACGGCGCTGTTCGACACCAACCAGACGACCCCGGCGCGCCGTTCGATGCTGACCGCCGGACGCTACAAGGAAACCGGCCCGGCACGCTGGCCGGTCTTCTACGACACCCTCGACAAGTACCCCGACACCGGGCCGATACCGGCGCCGCCGCAGGTCGCCGAGGTGACCGAGGTCCTGCTGAAGTACACCGGCACCGCCCTGGCCTCCCCGCGCTCGGTGCGGCCCGCGCTGCGCCGGATGCAGGGCGACCTGGAGAAGGCCATGGAGCGTGGGGTATGACGAGCACTCAGATCACCACGCCCGTGCGGACGCCGGCACGTACGTCGCCCGCCCCGCGCACCTCCCCCCGAGACCGCGGAACCCGCCTGCTGGCCACGCTCTTCCTGGCACCCACCATCATCGGCATCGTCGTCTTCACGGTCGTACCGATCGTCGGCTCGGTCGTGCTCAGCCTGTTCCGCTGGAACGTCATCGACTCCCCCAGCTTCGCCGGGACCGCCAACTACCGTGAGGTCTTCGGCAATTCGACCGTGCTGGTCTCCTTCCGCAACACCCTCGTGTTCATGGTGTTCGCGGTCGCGCTGCAGCTGCTCATCGCGCTGGCACTGGCGCTCGCGCTGAACGGGCGGATGCCGATGTGGCTGCGTTCGGTGTTCCGCTCGGCGTTCTTCTTCCCCCTGGTGCTGTCCGCCGCATCGATCTCGGTAGTGATGAAGTACCTGTTCAACCAGGACTTCGGGGTGGTGAACTGGCTGATCGGGCTGGTCGGGATCGCCCCGGTGCCGTGGCTGACGTCCGAGAATTCGGCGATGGCGACGGTGGTCATCGTCTACGTCTGGCAGCAGTTCGGCTTCTCGTTCCTGCTGTTCGTCGGCGGCCTGAACAACATCCCCAAGGAGATCCACGAGGCGGCCTCCCTCGACGGCGCGACCGGACTGCGGGGGCACCTGCACATCACGCTGCCGCTGCTGTCGCCGACGCTGCTGGTGGCGACCGTCGTCGGCGTGATCAACGCGCTGCAGGTCTTCGAGCAGCCGTACGTGCTGACGAACGGCGGACCCGGCGACTCCACCCGCACCGTCGTGATGGTCATCTACGAGACCGCGTTCGAGCAGCTGCGCTTCGGCGAGGCGTCCGCGGTGGGCGTGCTGCTGTTCGTGCTGATCATGGCGGTGACCGCCCTCCAGTTCCGGCTCAGCCGGCGTTTCGTCCACTACCAGTGAGCCGGGTGAGTCCCTTGAGCCAAGCAACCCTGTCCCCGAGCCGCGCCCGGTACACCCTCGGGCCGTGGGCACGCATCGCCGCCCTGACCGTGTGTGCGCTGCTGACCCTCGGCCCGGTCATCTGGACCGTGTCGACCTCGCTGCGCACCCCGGCCCAGTCCTTCGACCTGCCCCCGAAGATCATCCCGATGCATCCCACGGCCGCCGCGTACCGCGGGGTGTTCGACCAGCTCGACGTGTGGCTGCTCGCCCTCAACTCCACCCTGGTGACGGCGCTGATCGCGATCGGCCAGATGATCACGGCGGGACTGGCCGGGTATGCGTTCGCGCGCCTCGAATTCCGTTTCAAGAAGCCCCTGTTCGGGCTGGTGCTGGCGACGATGATGGTGCCGTTGCAGGTCACCATCGTGCCGGTGTTCCTGGTGCTGAAGTCGATGGGCCTGACCGACACCCTGCTCGGCCTGATCATCCCGGCCTTCCCGACCGCGTTCGGCACCTTCCTGATGCGCCAGTACTTCCTGGGCATGCCCAAGGACCTGGGCGA
This sequence comes from Streptomyces sp. HUAS MG56, assembly GCF_058673395.1. Lineage (NCBI taxonomy): Bacteria > Bacillati > Actinomycetota > Actinomycetes > Kitasatosporales > Streptomycetaceae > Streptomyces > Streptomyces sp. HUAS MG56. The sequence goes on from NZ_CM178722.1 coordinate 1,765,016, forward strand.
GGCGGCCATGCTGGACGGCGCCGGGCCCTGGCGGATCTTCCGGTCCGTGTACGCGCCGCTGGCCGCGCCCGGCCTCGCGATCGTCGGCGTGCTGGCCTTCAACTACCACTGGAACGAGTTCTTCCGGCCGCTGATCCTGGAGACCTCCGGCCAGAACTACACACTGCCCCTGGGCCTGGTCTCGCTCCAGGGCAACCTCGGCACCGGCTCCATCTCCGTCGTCCTCGCCGGTGTCGTCCTGTCCATGCTTCCCGCCGTCGCGGTGTTCGTCGTCGGCCAGCGTCCTCTGCGCGAGGGCATCACGTCCGCAGGAGTCAACCGTTGAACCATGACCCCAACGCACCGCGTTTCAGGGTCCGCCCGCCCGCCGGCTGGACGAACGACCCCAACGGTCCGTTCCGTTGGCGGGACCGCTACCACCTCTTCTACCAGCACAACCCCGACGCCCCGGTGCACGCGAACGTCCACTGGGGCCATGCCTCCAGCCCCGACCTGGCGCACTGGGAGCACCACCCGATCGCGCTCGCCCCGACACCCGGCGGCCCGGACGAGGCCGGCTGCTGGTCCGGCTGCGTGGTCGACGACGACGGCGTACCGACCGCCGTGTACACCGGCGTCGACCGCCACCACGCCGGCCTCGGCTCCATCTGCCTGGCCCGGGCCGTGGTCCCCGACGACGAGACACTGACCGACTGGAAACCGCTGCCGACGCCTGTGGCGGCCGGTCCGCCGGCCGGCCTCGACGTGGCGATGTTCCGCGACCCGTTCGTGTTCACCGACGGCGGGCGGCGATGGGCGCTGGTCGGTGCAGGACACGCCGACGGCACACCGTCGGTCCTGCTGTACGACTGCGACGACCTGACCGACTGGCGGTTCGCCGGAGTGCTCCTCGACGGCAACGACCCCGTGGCGGCCGGGTTGTTCGGCGATCGGGCCGTCGGCTGGGAATGCCCGCAGATGTACGCGACGGCCAGTGGGGAACGGGTGCTCGTGGTATCGCTGTGGGACGGGGACCCGTGGACCACAGGATATCTGACGGGACGTCTGCATCCTTACGGTGACGGCGAGTTGCGATTCGAGGCACGGACCGGCGGCCGGCTCGACCACGGGCGGGACTTCTACGCGCCCGCCGTGCTCCAGGAGCCGGACCGGGCCCTGATGTGGGGCTGGTCCTGGGAAGCTCGCGAGCAGGGCGAGGTGGACCTCGCCGGGTGGGCCGGTGTTCTCACCGCGCCGAGAGAGGTGGACGTGCATCCGGACGGCACGCTGCGCGTCGTACCGGCGAAGGAGCTCGAACTGCTGCGCGCGCCCGAGCCGTTCGTCACCGCACCGGGCGGCCGGGTACCGCTGCCGCAGTCGTACGACCTCACCGTCACCGCACACGGACCCACCACCGTGAGCCTGCTGCGGTCCGCCTCCGGTGCGGAGGTGACGGTGCGGCTGGACCCGGACGCAGGCACCGTGACGCTGGATCGCGGTGACCGGCCGCGCACGCCTGTCGACGCGTCGGCGCCGATCGTGGTGCGGACGCCGGGCAGGCGGCTGCGAGTGCTCGTCGACGGTTCGTTGTTCGAGCTGTTCGTCGACGATCGGGCCACGGTCACCGAGCGTGTCTACCTGCGCCCCGACGACGTGCCCGAGCTCGTCGTGTCGGGGGCGGCGACCGCCGTCACGGGATGGGCGCTGGCCCCACGGACGCACGACTGATCACCGGGCAGGCGATGCGCCGCGTGGTGGCCGGCGGGGTGCGTCCGGTTTCGATGGAGTCGAGGAGGAGCCGGGCGGCAGCCTCGCCCATCGCGCGGTGCGGGAGAGCGACCGTGGTCAGGGGCGGGGTGAGGAACTCTGCCATGTGCTCCTGGTCGTCGTAGCCGACCACCGACAGATCGGCGGGGACGGCGATGCCGAGGCCGGTCGCGGCGTGCAGGACGCCCGCCGCGACCCGGTCGTTGTAGCAGAAGATCCCGGTCGGGCGGCGATCCGCGGGCGCTCCGTCGAGGATCCGCATCGCGCCCTCGTAACCGCCGGAGATCTCGCCCCCGGTGCGCAGGACCCACTCCTTGGGGACCGTGATCCCCTCGACGCGCAGGGCGTCCCGGTAGCCGCGCAGCCGCTCGACGGAGGCGATGTCGTCCTGGCCACCGACCACGGCGACCCGATGGTGCCCCTCCTCCAGCAGGAGCCGGGCGGCGGTGCGACCTCCGGCGCGTTCGGCGGGGATGACGGAGGGCAGGGAGTCGTCCTCGGGCAGGCAGTTGGCGAGGACGGAATGGGTGCGGTGCAGGCCCTCGGGGACGCGAACCCTGCGTAGCGACATGGCGGCGTAGATGATGCCGTCCACGCGTCGGTCGAGGAGTTCGGCGACGGCGGCGTCCTCCTTGGCCGGGTCGCCGCCGGAGTCCACGGTCAGGACGAGGTGCTCGCTGTCCCAGGCGGTCTCCATCGCGCCGCGCAGCAGCCGGCCCGCGAAGGGTGAGGACGCGATCTCGTCGGTGACCAGGCCGATCACGGCCGTACGACGGCGGCGCAGGCCGCGGGCCACGGGGTCGGGGCGGTAGCCGAGCTGGGCGGCCGCCTGGCGGATCCGCTCCTGGGTGGCGGGCGAGAGATTGCCCTCGGCGCGCCCGTTGAACACGAAGGAGACAGCGGTGTGGGACACCCCGGCGAGCCGGGCGACGTCCCGTGACGTGGGACGCCCGGACCCCGTCGACTGCTTCTCCTCCGTGCCGCCCATGCCGCGCGCTGCCCTCATCCCCGCCCGTCCGGTTGATCACTGCTCACCCTATCCGTGACGCACGATGTACAACACAGTCGAGGGAGGTCCCGTGGCGATCAGCAGCCCGACGCACACCGCGTCCTCCCAGGTCACACCGTGCGGCGCGGGGAGGTCGGGCGGCGGGGTTGTCGGATGATCACCAGCAGGCGATACTTCTACAGACCTGTAGATCGAGCGTGGAGGCAGTCCTGATGTTCGGCTTGAGCGAGCTGGCCGTGATCCTGGTGGTCGTGGCCGTGATCGTCGGCATACGCAAACTGCCGGAGCTGACCCGGTCGGCGGGCAAGGCGACACGGATCTTCAAGAGCGAGGCCAGGGCGCTGAGGGACGAGGACACAGCGGAGCGCCGTACGCATCGGTGACGAGACCGGAGTGACCCGGCTCACCGGATCAAAACTTGCGCAACCTCTAAACTGTGCGCCGTGGACACTACCGAAGTGACGGGTTGGGAGACCGCCGTGCTCGCGGGCGGGCCGGCGGACGGGCTGCGGATGAAGGTCTCCGACCGGCCCCGTGTGATCCAGGTGACGTACCCCTGCAAGGTGGAGGCCGCCTCCCCCGACGGTGTACGGGCGGAAGCCGTGTACCTGTACCGCCGCGACTACAGCGTAACCGCCGAGCCCCTGCGGTACGGCTTCGACGTCGCCAGTCCCTGACCGGTGCGGGCGGGCGTGGCTCAGTCGGCCGGCCGCGCCTCGGTGACGGGGGCGGTGGCCGACTGAGTCGCACCGTCGTCCTTCATGGCTTTGGCCTCGCTCTTGAGGATGCGCATGGACTTGCCCAGCCCGCGCGCCGCCTCCGGCAGCTTCTTCGAGCCGAACAGCACGATGACGACGATCGCGACGATCAGCAGGTGCCAGGGTTCCAGTCCGTTGCGCAGCATGACGCCCGCCCCTCTCCAGATACGTTTTCCAGATTTCCGTTTTGCGCAACTATACGACCGTGCGCAAGTCCCCCCGGCGTCGATCAGGAGTCGGAGTCGGGGACATTGCGTGCCGCGGCGTACGCCTGCGCCGGTGTCATCGAGACACCGCCCAGGCTGACGGTCCTGTACTGGCTGACCTTGGCGCAGGTCTTGGAGTCGTCGGCGGTGGAGGCGTGGGCGTTGGAGACGGCGGCGTGGGTGTCGGCGGGCGCGGGCCGGGAGCTGCCGCCGGGGAAGGAGGTGCCGGTGGGCCAGTCCGATCCGATCACCAGGGTCAGGCCCGTGCCGGTGCCCTGCTGCAGGTGCGCGGAGGACAGTCCGAGCGCCTTGGCCGCCGTCTGCGCCTCGCCCTTCTCGCCGCTGCCGTACGTCAGCGTGGTCGTCGCCGCGGGGCTGGGCGCGTTGGCGGTGGTGGTGGCGGAGCTGAAGCCCTGGTCGGTCAGGGCGGTCGCGATCTGCGAGGCGCGGCCGGTCACCGCGGTGCCGTTCTCCACCGTCACCGCGATCTGCGCCGCCGGCACCGCCGAGGCGGTGGGCTTCGCCGTGGCCGAGGCCGCCGCCGACTTGCCGCCCGAACCGGTCGTCAGGGACTGGTCGTCGGCGATCGTGGAGAACAGCGTCTGCGCGCCCGGCCCCACGACGAGGCGGTCCTTGTTGTTCGGGTCGGGGGCGGTCTGCATGGTCGTGAACGTCATGCGTTTCGTGGGCACCTTGTTCACGTCCGACGCGAGCGAGATCAGCTTCTTCACCGTGCCCAGACCGTCGTCCACGGTCAGCGCCTTGGTGGCCGCGTCGGCAAGGCCGTAGACCGCCGTGGGATCGGTGAGCGTGCCCGCGCTCTTGAAGTTGCGCATCATCGCGCTCAGGAAGAGGTGCTGGGTCGTCGTACGGCCCAGGTCGCTGCCGTCGCCGAAGCCGTGCCGGGACCGCACGAACTCCAGCGCCGCGACACCCTTGAGGGTGTGGTCGCCCTTGGACAGCTTCAGGTGCGAGTACGTGTCGTAGACGTTGTCATTGACGCAGACGGAGACGCCGCCGATCGCGTCCGACATCTTCACCACGCCGGAGAAGTCGAGCTTGACGAAGTGGTCGATCGGGATGCCCGTGAGCTGGTGGACGGTGGCCACCTGACAGGCGGGGCCGTACTGCAGCGCGCTGTTGATCTGGCCGTAGTAGCCGTTGGTGGACTGCTTGCTCTCGCTGTCCGTGCAGGCGGGCACCTTGGTCATGGTGTCGCGGGGGATGCTCATCACCGTGGCGTTGGAGCGGTCGGCGGATATGTGCAGCACCATCTCCACGTCCGCGTTGCTGCCGGTCTGCACGCCGGTCTGCGAACAGCCGCCGCCCAGCTTGCAGTCGGCCGCGCTGGTGCGCCCGTCGGAGCCCATGACCAGGATGTTGATCGGAGTGCGGCCGAAGGCGTCGGCCTTCTCGGAGCCGCCCTTGCCGTCGAGCGAGAGGCTGTGGATGTTGCCGTTCAGGTGCTCGTAGAACCACCAGCCCGCACCGGCCGTGACCACGATGAGGGTCGACATGCCGATGCCGATGATCTTCAGCGCCCGTTTCCCGCGCCCCGCCTGACGGGCCCGGCGCCCGCGCTTGCCGGCGCGTGAGCGGGCGGCCGCCCGGGCCGCGGCCCTGCCGCCCTGCTGACGTGCTCCGTCGGCCTCGGCTGCGCGCTGTCCGGGAACCCGTGCGTTACGGCTCCGCGTGGCCTGGCCGGCGGGGCCGTCCCACGGGTCGCTCATCTCCCACTCCCATGAACGGTCGGGCCCGTCAGTCCCGGCCGAGGGGTGTACGGCCAGACCTGCGCGGCGGTGTAAAGGCGGGCGGAAGACTGCCGTTCCGCCTTGCTTGCGTGGTTGCGCAATCTAACAAACCTGTGGCCCGAACAGCGCGGATACACACTCAATTCACAGGTGGGGCACCTTTTGGAATCGCCGTGCGGACCTGCGTCGGTACGGGAGCCGGAGTGTACGCCCCCGGGTTAAGAACGATGTCAGGTGTGACCCATCACAGATGGCGATAGCGGGCCAAAAGCGGACGAATTACCCACCCGCGTCACTCAAACCCTTTTCTTACAGAGGGACTTCGCGGATATCTCACCTCAGCCGCCGATTCCGCGCAGGCGGTGGACGGGGGCGGAGGCATGCTGGGTGCGCGCGGTGAGCTGACCGACCATCACCCGGACCAGGGTGACGACGTCGGGGTCGTCGATGTAGTACACCTGCCGTCTGCCCTCGCGGCGGGAGCGGACGAGGCCGGCGAGCTTCAGCTTCGCCAGGTGCTGGCTGACCGCGGGGAGGGCGCCGCCCACGCGGTCCGCGAGATGCGTGACGTCGCTCTCGCCCTGGGACAGGGCCCACATCAGATGCAGCCGGGCCGAGGAGGCGAGCAGCCCGAACGCCGCGGCGGCCTCGGCCAGCACCTCGGCGGGCGGGTCCTCGAAGCCGGCGGCGTTCTCCGTCACTGTCCTCTCCCGTCCCCGTCCCTGGCTCATCACAGCCGACGCACATGCGCCCACCCAGTGTAGGCGTCCGTCTCCGGCGGCCGTGCGCCACCGGAGACGGGAACGGGGCCGGCCCTCGGGATCAGTCCTCGTAGTAGTTGTTGACCTCGACGTCCGGTTCGTCGTCGTCGAACGCCTCGTTGAGCAGCGCGCCGCCGATGAGGCCGGCCGCACCGGCGCCGATGAGCGCACCGGTGCCGAAGCGGCGGCCGCCGCCCTGCTGGTGGTCGTGGCGGTCTCCGTACGGCTCCGCGTATCCCTGCTGCGGGTAGCCCTGCTGGGGGTAACCCTGCTGCGGATAGCCCTGCTGCACCGGCTGCGGGTAGCCCTGCTGGGGCGGGGTGTAGAACGGCGGGACCGTGGTCTGCACGCGCTGTGCGCAGCCGCCGCACGTCTGGACGGGGCGGGCCACACCCCACTGCGGGGACCAGGTCACGGTCATCGTGCCCGGGCCGTGGTTGGGGTCGAAGAAGCAGGTCACGGTGGAACTCCCGGTGGGTTGCGGAGATGCGGTGAACGCCGGGGCCGACGCGGCGGCGACCGACGGCCCGGAGGGGGCGGAGGACGCGGGCGCGGCCGCACCCGGTTGTTTTCGTATGGCGACCGGTGCCTGGTTCGGCGCCGGTGCGGGGCTCGGGGATGTCTCCCGGAGCACCGTCACGCCGTAGTCGGACGCGATACCGGCGAGGCCCGAGGCGTACCCCTGGCCGACCGCGCGGAACTTCCAGTCCGCGCCGTGCCGGTACAACTCGCCGAAGACCAGGGCGGTCTCGGCCGACAGGCTGCCGGACGCGAGGTCGTAGCGGGCGAGTTCGGCGCCGCCGTCCTGGTCGAGGACGCGGATGTGCGCGCGGAGCACCTGCCCGAAGGTCTGGCCCCGGCTCGCGGCCTCGTACAGCGACACGAGGAAGACGATCTTCTCGGCCTGCGCCGGGACCCGGGTCAGATCGACCTGGATCCGCTGGTCGTCGCCGGCGGCCCGACCGCCTGCGCCGCCGTGACGGACCGAACCGTCAGGGCTGGTCAGGTTGTTGAAGAAGACGAAGTGCTCGTCGGACAGCACGTAACCCGAGGCGTCACAGAGCAACGCGCTGGCATCCAGCTCGTACCCCGTGTTCGCCTGCCAGCCCAGCCCGACCGTCACAGCAGTCAGACCAGGGGCCTGTTTGCCCAGCGACACATTGCCGCCCTTGGTCAGGGACACACTCATCCACGTCCTCCGCAGCCGCTCGCGCTTCCCGCGTCCATCACGATCAACGCAGCCGGGACTCCTCCGGTTCCCCAGTTGCGCAATGTCTTAATCATGTAGCAGAACCTCGACGGGACATCACCAGAGGCCTGCGACGACTGTGTGCTCACGTCAACCGCCCCTAGGCTTGCGCAAACACACAACCGACCGGAAGGCAACACCGTGGGCATCATCGGCTGGATCATCCTGGGCCTGGCCGCCGGAGCCATCGCCAAACTGCTCCTGCCGGGCCGCGACCCGGGCGGCTTCATCGGCACCACGCTCATCGGCATCGCCGGCTCGTTCATCGGCGGATGGCTCTCCGCCCGCTTCCTCCACCGCCCGGTGGAGAAGCACTTCTTCGACCTCTACACCTGGGGTGCGGCGATCGGCGGTTCCCTGGTGCTGCTCATCGGCTATCGCCTCCTGTTCGGCAACTCCCGCGACTGATCCGGGCGTTCCCGAATCTACAACACTGTAGAAGTATCGGGACGGCGCGACGCGAGGGACACTGCCGTCGGGAGCGTAAACCGGCCATGACCGGCGGCTCGGTACGATGTGACGTTCCTCCGGCAGACCTCCGTGCAGAAGGGAGACAGCGGGTGACGCACCCGGATCCGCGCCGGCCGCGCAGGGCGCAGGGCGCGCTGGAGACGCAGGTGCTCGCGGCACTGCACGAGGCCGGGGGCCCGGTGACCGCAGGCTGGGTGCAGGACCGGCTGGCCGCCGACCTCGCCTACACGACCGTGATGACCGTCCTGGCCCGGCTGCTAGCGAAGCACGCCGTGACACGCCGGCGCGAGGGCCGGTCGTTCGTGTGGCTGCCCACCGCGGACGAGGCCGGGCTGGCCGCGCTGAAGATGCGCAAGGTCCTCGACGGCGAGCAGGACCGGCGCGCGGTGCTGGCCAGTTTCATCACCGCGCTGCCCGAGGGTGACGAACAAGTGCTGCGCGAGCTGCTGGCCCAGGCCACCGACGAGGACTGAGGACGAGAGCCGAGAGCCGAGAGCCGAGCGACGATGGGAATCTTCGTCTTCCTCCCCCTGGTACTGCCGCTCACGGCCTGGCCGATCGCGCGCCTGGCCGAGCAGCGCCTCCATCCGCGCACCGCGACCGTGCTGCTGACCTGGGTGTCCACCGTCATGGTGCTGTGCAGCACGGTGTGCCTGGGGCTGCTGATGGTGGTCGGCACGGCCCAGCTTCCCGGCAATCCGCTGCCGGACGGCTGGTCGGACCCCGAGGTGCGCGAGAGCGTGCCCCGGCACGAGGTCGCGGGCAAGGCCGCCATCCCCGCGCTGCTCGCGGTCGTCACCGGCTGCGGCCGCGCCCTGCTGCGCCATCGCCGGGTACGGCGACGGGCCCACGCGGCGCTCCGGGGGCTGCCGCCCACCCAGGTCGCCGTGCTGCCCGACGCCCAGCCGTACGCCTACGCGCTGCCCGGCGGGCCGCGCGACCGGATCGTCGTGTCGACGGCGATGCTCGGCTGTCTCTCCTCCCGCGAGCGCCGCGCGCTGTTCGCCCATGAGCGCAGCCACCTGCGCGCCCGGCACCACCGGCATCTGCTGCTCGTCCAACTCGCCGCCTGCGCCAACCCGTTCCTGCGCCCGCTGCGGACGGCGGTCGTCTACACCGCCGAGCGCTGGGCGGACGAGGAGGCGGCCCGGGCGGTCGGCAGCCGCAAGGCCGTGGCCCGCGCGATCGGCACCGCCGCGCTCGTCTCCCGCCCGACCCCCGCGCCGGCTCTCGCCGCGCTGGCCGCCCCCGGCCCGCTCCCCCGCCGGGTCGCCGCACTGCTGGCTCCGGCGCCGAGCGGCCGCCCCTGGCCGTCCTTCTTCACGACGGTGGGCCTGGCCCTGTGGACGGCGGCCGCCGGAGCCGCCCTCTCCGCGATGTTCTCGGCCAACTCGGCGGTCACACTCCTGCTCCTGCTGCGCGCGGCGACGCCGCTGTGAGCACGGACCGACTGCCGTCGGCACAGGCCCGGATGCCGTCCACCGCAGTGGTCGGCGCCGCGGACGTGGTTGCCGAACTCCAGGAGGTCCGGACGGTCCGGGTGCTGCTCGAACACGTCGATCCGATCTCCTGGTCGCCGTCGCGCCAGGTCCGGACAGCCGGCCACGCCCGACCTCGCGGGGCAGCCGTACCCGGGCCTCGGGCGGCCGGGAGACGGCGGAACGACCCGTGCGGGTGACACCGACGGGTCCGGCCGTCGGACGGGCCCCGGCACCCCTGGTGGGCGAGCGGTTTCCGTGGTGTGCTGGTAGTGGCGGGAAGGACCGAGACAGACGCGGAGAAGCGGTCGGGAACCGTGCACCGCGCAATCCGGACCCACGAGAAGCGGGTGGCCCTTCCCGCCCTGTCGCGCCGGGATGCCAGCAACGACGTACAGGCGTGCGGACGTGCGGGCGTACGGTCAGCCCCGGCCGCCGCTGAGGTTGCCCCACCGCGGTCCTATGTGCTTCCACTCCTCGTCCCACTCGGCCATGCGACGCCGGATGAGCCGGGTGCGGACACCCCACCCCACGACCCAGACCGCCGCGCCGGCCGTCGGGGCGACGAGGGCGCCGGTGAGGGCCGCCTGGAGGTCGGCCGCGGCGCCGGTGACCGGTGGGGACACGACCCGGTTCGCGCTGTTCGTCCAGACCGTGATCCGGGAGCCGGCGGGGGCGCCGGGGACGATCTTCGCGCGGTCGGTGTGCACCGCGCCGTGCGCGTCCGTCCAGCGCACGGCGGCCCAGACCCGTCCGTCGTCGTAGCCGGTGCCGGAGGCGGTGGGCCGGGCCGCGTCATCGGTGATCACGGCGTGGACCGCGTGCACGTGGGCCCGCCGGGCGGAGAACGCCGCGTCGGCGTTGTGGGCCGCCGCGAGGCCCGCGACGGCGCCGCAGAGGATGGCGAACACCCAGGTCGTGAGGATGATCCAGGCCTCGACGACATCGCTGTGCCGCCGCAGCGGGTTGCTCCGCCACCGCCACAGCCGTACCGGTGTGACCGTCGTGGGAGGTGTCCGGGCCATCGTCACCGCCTCCTCTCCACCGCCGGGCGAGCGGCGGGTGTCACGACTCCATCGTGCACCTCATTGCGGATCGCGGCGGGGCGAGAGCGCAAAAGATCCGCGCCATCGGGACGTCCGGCCCCCGGGAAGGGACTCAAGGCACTGTCCGAAGCCGTGGGCGAGGGGCCACGGTGGACTCAGGAGCGGCACCGATCCCCCGCGGTGCCGCTCCGCCCATGACGTGCCGAGACACCGGTGCACCGCAGCAGTCTCGTCGCCGATCCCGGGGAGCTGTCCCGCATCCGCGCCCGGCCGGATCCCTGGGCGGTGCGGCAGGGCATGGGCCACGCACGACGCCGCGCGCCGGGCTACGACGGGGTGAGCGGCAGGTCGTCGGTGTAGGCGTTGACCGGCTGGGCGATGGGGCGGGCGTCCGTGACGTCGAGTGCCGCCTCTGCCGTGCTCGTGCCGAGGGTGCCCCGGGGATGCCAGGTCCCGGTCACCGCGAGCCATGTGTCGGCGGGCGGTGCCTCGGTGCCGTACACGCGGACCTTGACGGTCTGGGAGTCGGCGGCGCAGCACGTGAAGATGATGCGGGTCAGGTACCAGCCGTCGTCGTCCTCGGCCGGGGTGACGAACCCCGTGAGCCGCACGGCGTGGTTCCTGATGGCCAGGCTGCGGTCCTGCTGGACGCGCCGGGTGAAGTCCGTGAGGGTGAGCGGCAGGGGTGAGGTCGCGGGCAGCGGAGCGAATCCTTTCTTCTGCGCACTGACCGGCTTGGCGTTCGAGCGGGCCGCGGTGTACGCGCCGAGGGCGGGCGGGGCGTAGAAGAGCAGGCTGAGCGCCGGGAGGAAGAGCAGCCAGGCGACGCGCGGGGCGCCGGAGTGGTCGTGACCGTGTTCATGGCCGTGTTCAGGGCCGTGGTCGGAGGCGGGTCCCTGGCCGGGCTCGTCGTCGTACGTCTGGTCCCGGCCGTCCCCGAGGGCCGCCGAGGCCAGGCCGAGCAGCAGCAGGACCGCCCCGGAGACGATCAGCAGGGGGTGCAGGCCGGCCTTGACGTAGCGCAGGTAGATGTCGGTGAACAGGGCCGTGTGGAGCAGGCCGATGCCGGTCAGGGTCAGCAGCAGGGTCTGTACGGGGCGTCTCACAGCAGGGCGCCTCCGATCAGGACGCTCGCGGCGACCGCCACCACGGTGGTGGCCGTGGAGAACCGCCAGGCGAAGGCGCGCCCGAAGGTGCCCGCCTGGAGGGCGATGAGCTTGAGGTCGACCATCGGGCCGACCACCATGAACGCCAGCCGGGCGGTCGGCGAGAACCCGGCGAGCGAGGCGGCGACGAACGCGTCGGCCTCCGAGCAGACCGCCAGGAGCACGGCGAGCCCGGCCAGGAAGAGCACCGACAGCCAGGGCGAGCCGGAGAAGGTGTCGAGGACGGAGCGCGGCACCGCGACGTTGAAGGTGGCGGCGGCCATGGCGCCGAGCACCAGGAAGCCCCCGGCGTGCAGGAAGTCGTGCTGGAAGCCGAGCCGGAACTCGTTCCAGCGGCTGCTGCCGTGCCGGTGGCCGGTGTGCCCGTGCCGCAGTACGGGGCGCAGCCACCGTTCCTTGCCCAGCCAGAGCCACAGCCAGCCCATCACGGCGGCGGTGGCGAGGGAGGCGAGCAGCCGGGCGGCGACCATCGCGGGGCTGCCCGGGAAGGCGACGGCGGTGGCGGTCAGCACCACGGGGTTGATCGCGGGTGCGGAGAGCAGGAAGGCGAAGGCGGCGGCCGGGGTGACACCGCGCCGGATCAGGCTGTTGGCTACGGGCACGGAGGCGCACTCGCAGCCCGGCAGCACCGCGCCCGCGACCCCGGCCACCGGCACGGCGAGGGCGGGCCGCCTGGGCAGGACCCTGGTGAACAGCTCGGCCGGTACGAAGGCGTTGATGGCGCCGGACAGCGCGGTGCCGAGGAGAAGGAAGGGGAGCGCCTGGACGGTGATGGCGAGGCAGACGGTGCGCCAGGCCTGGACGGCGGGCCGGTCCAGCCACTGGGTGCCGACGAGGAGGAGCACGGCCGCGGCTGCGGCCGCGATCGCGAGGACGGCGCCGTGCGGCCAGGGCCGGATGCGGCGCAGGGATGGTTCGACGGAGACGACCGCCACACCCTCGGCCACACCAACCATTTCATCCGTTTTTTCCATCTTCACTCCGGATGTCGGTTGTCCGGCCGACGATAGGCGAGGGGCGCCGCCCGGCCGCGCGTACACGCCGCCGTTCGGCCGGTCCGCACGCCGCATTCCGCCCCTTGGGGGCCCATGCGGCATGTCCGGTGGCTCTCCTCACAATTCACCGTGAAACGGGGTGACGGTGACGGCTGTCATGTCGTCCGGTGCCCGTTCTGGATACGTTCCGGGCCATGCCGTCCCTCACCATCCGCGCCCGGACCGGTCTTGTGCTGGCCGCGGCCGCGACCCTCGTGACCACCGCTGCGCTGCATCCGGCCCCGGCGTCGGCGGCCTCCTCGCCCGCCGGGACGCCGGCCCACGCCACCGCCGCCGTGCTCGACCTGGACGGCACCGGCCACGCGCCCGTCGTGCACGGCGAGGACACCGCGTACGACACCGCCAGCATCGTCAAGGTCGACATCCTCGCGGCCCTGCTGCTCCAGGCACAGGACGCGGGCCGGGGACTCACCGCGCAGGAGCGCGCGCACGCCGAGCCGATGATCAAGCAGAGCGACAACGTCGCGGCCGACGCCCTGTGGCGGCGGATCGGGCAGGCCGACGGGCTGGCGGCGGCCAACAAGCGGCTGGGGCTGACCTCGACGACCAGCGGCCCCGGCGGCAAGTGGGGGCTGACCCGGACCACCGCGAGCGATCAGATACGGCTGCTGCGCGCCGTGTTCGACGGCGATGGAGACGACACGGCGGTGAAGACCGGCGCCACCGCGCTGAACGCCGGGTCCCGGGCCTACATCAACACCCTGATGAGCCAGGTGGTGCCCGAGCAGAAATGGGGCGTCTCGGCCGTCGGCTCCCGGCACGCGCTGAAGAACGGCTGGCTCCAGCGCACCACGTCCGGTCTCTGGGACGTCAACAGCGTCGGGCAGGTCACCGTGAACGGACACCGGTACCTCGTCGCGGTCCTGTCGAACGGCAGCGCCTCCATGGCCGAGGGCGTCTCCCTGGTGGAGCAGACGGCCCGCGGGGCGGTCGCGTAACGGCTCAGCGGACGCCCCGTGCCGGGCGCCGGGGCCGGACGACGGCGGTCGCCGTGAGCGCCGCGAGCGTGGCCAGGCAGAGCCAGGCGAAGGTGTCCCCGATGCGGTCGTAGACCGTCGTGACGCCGCGCACCGGGACGTAGGCGACCACCGTCTGCCGGTCCCGCCGGTCGGTCGCGAAGTAGTCGGAGGCGGCGAGGACGTGCCCCTCGCCGTCGTAGGCGGCCGACACTCCCTCGGCGTCCTGGCGGACCAGGGCGTAGCCGCCCTCGACGGCGCTCACCGCCGCCTTCTCGGTGTGCGCGCCGCCGTACTCCCTCCAGTCGTGCGAGGGGACGAGCATGATGTCGGCCCGCACCCGCATCAGGGCCGGGAAGTCGGCGTCGTAGCAGATGACGTTCGCGATGCGGCCGTAGGGCGTGCGGACGACGGGGACGTGCCCGTCGCCGGGCTCGAACGTCTCCGAGCCGGGGATGGGGTGGGCCTTCTGGTAGGTCCAGAGCACCGTGCCGCGGGGGTCGATGAGGAGCGCCTCGTCACGGCCGTGGGCGGGCGCGGCGGTGCTGTAGACGCGGACGCCGATCTCCAGGTAGACGCCGGAGCGGCGGGCCTGCCGCCGCGCTGCGGCGATGGCGGCGGTCTCGTCGGCCTCCCGGGTCCGGACGGCTTCCTCGGGCCAGATCACGATCTTCGCGCCTGCGGCGGCCTCCCGGCGGGTGGCCGCCAGCAGGTCGTCCTCGACCGCCGTCATCGCGGGCCGCACCGCGGCGGCCGGGGCGGCCGCGACGCCACCCGGGCGGTCGGCGAACCGGGCGAGCGTGGTCTTGAGCGCGTCGGTGACCGTACGGCCGGCAGTGACGCCCGCGACGCGTACGGTCGTGCTCTGGGGCGGGAAGAAGGCGAGCCGGGCGCCGCCCGCGAGCAGGACGCTCAGCAGCACGGCCGTACAGCCGAGGGCGCCGCGCCAGGACGCGCCGTCCCAGAGGCGGTTGACGGTGCTCGCGACGTAGCCGACGAGGAATCCGACGCCCCAGGGGCCGGTGACCGCGACGACCTGGAGGAGCGGCAGGTCCGCGTGCTGGGTGACGGCCAGCGAGCCGTACGCCGTGCCGAACGGGGACACCACGGTGACCAGGAACTCGGCGGCGGCGACACCGGCCGGGAAGACCAGACTCGCCGGCACCGGACGCAGCCGGGGTGTCAGCAGCCGGTCGGCGAGGAACGGCAGGGTCTGGAGGGCGGCCAGGGCCACGGCGCCGGCGAACACCACGGCGTTGAAGCCGATCGCCGACTCCTGGACCCAGAAGACGGCGGCCGCGCAGTGCGCCGCCCAGATCCACAGCGCTCCCGGCCAGGTGCGGCTCAGCCGGGTGAAGCGCAGCAGCAGGATGGGGAAGATCCAGGCGGCGACCGCGATGTCCCACCGGCCGCCGACCGCGAAGAGCATCGCGGCGGTGCCGAGCGGGAGCAGGGGCCAGGTGTGCCCGCGGGAACGGGTCGGCCGTGCGGTCGCCGGGAGGGGCAGGTTCTGTACGGCTGTGTCCGTCATGCTGCGCGCCGGGTCGTTCGTCAGGTCGTTCGTCATGGCGGGGACGCTAGGGCGGGACGGCCCGGCCGCGGATCGGGCCCGGTGTCGATCCTGGGGCCTGCCGACGCATCTTTCGATGCGCGCCCGAGGGAGGATCCGGGCCGCCCCCGGGTCGTCTAGCCTGACGGATCGAGATGAGTGCCCAGGTGAACGCCCTGCCCCGAGCCGTGCAACGCCGGCTCGCCGCCCGACCGCGGCTGACGGACGCCGTGTGGGTCGGGGGGCTCACGCTGTTCGACATGGCCACGGTGCTGCACAGGTCGCCCGAGCCGCCCGGCTGGGGTGTGGCGCTGTGGGGCGCGCAGACCGTGCCGCTGCTGTGGCGGCGGACGGCGCCGCGTGCCGTGCTCGTCGCGATGACGGGGCTGTACGTCCTGTTCCAGGCGCTCGGCCCCATTCCGTCGAAGGTGCCGGGGCCCTTCCTGCTGATGCTCGGCGTCTACGCCGTGGCCCGGTACGCGCGCGCTTCGGTGAGCGGGCCGCTCGCACTGCTCAGCCTCCTCTCCGCGGCCGTCACGGACGCCCTGTCCGGGCACTGGGAGCCGCCGCGCCTCGGCTCGCTGGAGCCGATCAGTGTCACGACGTTCGTGTTCTTCTTCGCGCTGGCCTGGCTGCTGGGCCACGGACGGCGCCGGATCGACGCGGACGCGGCCCGGCTGCGCGAGCTGAACCGAAGGCTCGCGGCCGAACAGGAGCTCAACGCCCGGCAGGCCGTGCTCACCGAGCGCGCCCGTATCGCCCGCGATCTCCACGACGTCGTCGCCCATCACGTCAGCGCCATCGCCCTCCAGGCACGGGCCGCCGAGGACGTGCTCACCTCCGGTCCGCTCCAGCGGGAGGAGGCCGCGCACGGCGTCGGGGTCATCGCGCGCACCGCCGACACGGCGCTCACCGAGATGCGGCGGCTGCTCGGGCTGCTGTCCTTCGGCGAGGGCGCACACGAACTCGCGCCCGAACCGTCCCTGGACGGTCTCGACCGGCTCGTCGGCGTCGCGGCCTCGGCGGGCTGCCGCGTCGGCTGCGACGTCGAGGTGAGCGCGGCGCCGCCCGCCGGGATGCAGGTCTCGGCCTACCGGATCGTCCAGGAGGCGCTGACCAACGCGGTCAAGCACGCCGGCCCGGTCGTCGTGCGGATCGCCGTGCGCGGTGACGACACGCGGCTCACGGTCGAGGTCGAGAACGATCCGCCGGGCCCGGAGCACCGGCCGGTGCCCGGCGCCGGGCGGGGACTCGTCGGGATGCGGGAGCGCGTGGCGGCCTTCGACGGCGAGCTGGACGCGGGCCCGCGCCCCGACGGCGGCTGGCGGCTGCGCGCCGTCCTGTGCGCGCGGGCGCCCCGGGCGGCGCAGCCCTCCGGCTCGCGGGAGCGCCGATGACCGTACGGGTGCTCGTCGTGGACGACCAGGAGATCGTGCGGACCGCGCTGCGGCTCGTCATCGACCGGCGCGAGGGGCTGTCGGTCGTCGGGGAGGCGGGCGACGGCGAGCAGGCCGTCGCCCAGGCCGTGGCCCTGCGCCCGGACGTGGTGCTGATGGACGTACGGATGCCGGGCACGACCGGTGTCGAGGCGACCGGGCGGATCGTGCGGGAATGGCCGGGTCCGGGGCCGGTGCCGCGTGTGCTGGTGCTGACCACCTTCGACCTGGACGAGTACGTGCACGCGGCCCTGCGTGCCGGGGCCGTCGGCTTCCTGCTGAAGAACAGCCGGCCCGAGCAGCTCGCGGAGGCGCTGCGCGCGGCGGCCGCGGGCGAGCCGGTCCTCGCCCCCACCGTCGCCCGGCGCCTGATCGACACCGTCACGGCGCTGCCGCCCGCGCTCCTGCCGACGGCGCCCGCGCCCGGCCCTGCGGACGTCATGCTGACCGAGCGCGAGGTCCAGGTCCTGGTGCTGGTCGCGCGCGGTCTGTCCAACGCCCGGATCGCGGCGGACCTGGGCCTGAGCGAGGCGACGGTGAAGAGCCGGGTCAACCGCATCCTGACCCGGCTGGGCCTGGAGAACCGGGTCCAGGCGGCCCTGTACGCCCACCGGGCGGGGCTCGCCTGACCCCCACCACGGCCGGGCCGACCCGCGTGGCCGGCTCCCCGGGCCGGTGACGCGAGGAGCGCGCACCGCGCACCGGACGGGCCGGGGTGCGGTGCGCGCCCGGTACGGCGCGGCCGGGTCAGCCGACGGTCACGGTGAACGGTCCGGCGAGGACCGTGTAGCCGTCGTCGGCGAGGTAGTACACGTCGTACGTCCCCGCGCCGCCGAACGAGCCGGTGGAGAAGGCCAGGGCGCCACTGGCGTTCGGGGCGTAGGCCCAGGTGCGGGACGACTGCGTGCCCGGGGTGACGCCCGCCGGGTAGACGCCGATCCAGTTCTTGGCGTTCGCCTGGGCCGCCGACGGCACCGCGTAGCGGAAAGTGACGTTGCCGCCGGACGTGACCGCGTTCAGGCCGGCGGTGAGCGTCGGCGTGGTCGCGGTGGACGGGGCGAACGCGGCGTTGAGCGGGGTGGCGTAGGTGTCGTTGGCGGTCAGGCCGGGCAGGCCGAGGGCGGCCTCGATGGTGCGGGCGATGCCGTAGTGGTCATAGTGGGCCGGGCTGCTGGTGCCGGCCGGGACCGTGCCCTGGGAGCCGACGAGGGTGGTGGCCACGTGGTCGTAGCCCTCGTTCTGGCTCTCGTCCCAGGTCAGGATGAGCAGCGAGCGGTCCTGGGTCCAGGCCGGGGAGGCGAGGACCGGGGCGAGGGTCTGCTTCAGCCAGCCGTCCTGGGTCTTCAGGCTGGTGGCGCTGCCGTTGCCGGAGGCCTCGCCGTCGTAGTAGTCGTCGGCGGCGATCCAGGAGAAGTTCGGCGTGGTGGCGGCGGACTTCAGGTCGGTGGTCAGCTGCGTGGTGTCGAACAGGTGGGCCGCGCAGCGCGACGCGTTGCCGCTGACGTCGGTGTAGTTGATGAAGGGCGCGTCGTCGGGCTGGTAGTAACTGTCGTTGTTGTTCTTGGTGTTGCAGGGCGTGCCCATGCCCTGCTCGTAGGCCTTCCAGGTCTTGCCGGCCGCCTCGACGGTGTCGCCGAGGTTGCGCTCGGGGGAGTTGATGTTCGGGAAGTACGTGGCGCCCCGGGCGTAGGTGTCGCCGCCGGCGACGGCGAGGTAGTTCTCGTCGCTCGGGTGGTAGACGGCGTGGTGGTCGGTGAGCGTGGCGCCCTGGGCCATGAGGCTGTGCATGTACGGCGTGTCCGCGGGGTCGTTCATGACCTCGGAGTAGTCAGTGTTCTCCATCATGACCGTGAACACGTGGTCGTAGCCCGGGACCTTGGAGACGGGCGGCGCGAGCGGGGCGGGCGGGGCGACCGGGGTGTCCAGGGTGAGGGAGAGGTTGTCGAGGTAGCCGGTCTCGTGGGACGTCGACAGGAACTGCACCTCCACCTGCACGGACCGGGTGCCGGCGGGGACCGCGCCCGTGGTGCTGCGGGCGAGGAACTCGGTGGTGAGGCCGCGGTCGGAGGCGGAGACCGTCGGCAGCTTGGCGGGGGTGCCGAGGGGGTGACCGGCGCCGTCGTGGAAGTGCAGGCTCACCGCGACGTACCCGCCGTAGGTGGTCCAGCCGCCGAGCCAGCCGGACAGGTCGTAGTGCACCGCGCCCGCGTCGATGGCCGAGGCGGCCGAGCGGACGTCGACGGTCTGGGTCATCGCTCCGTCGCCGAGGTTGCCCGGGCCGAAGAAGGCCGTGCCGGGTGCCTGGCCGTCGCCGGGCAGGCCGAAGGAGGCGACGCTGTGGCACATGACGTCCGGGCCGCCGGCCTCGGTGGTCCAGCCGGGCACCGTCGTGGCGGCCGACCAGTCACCGGTGCAGTAACCACCGCTCTCCGCATCGCCGTTGACGATGAGGTTGCCGCTGTTCCCGGCCGCCTGCGCGGGTGCGGGGGCGGAGACGATCAGTGCGCCGAGGAGGGCGAGCAGCCCGCCGAGGGATCTCCAGCGCAGTCGCATGCGTAGTACCTCGTCCCGTTCGTGAGATCGCCGTGCACGGCTGGGGCCGCACGGCCTGACTGTGCGCATCGAACGGGACATGAGTAGTGGCCGCCGCTGTCGAGCGGAAGAACCACGACCAAACTTGACCAGACAAGTTTGGGGCGAGCGGGCGGGATTCCCCGGTCATGGACGGGCCGCCGCAGGGGATCCGCGCGGGCCGCGTCGGCCACGAACACCGGCCATTTCGTTGAGGCTTGAATCAGGATCCCTACATAATCCTTATTTGCGGTATGCCCCATTCATCCGCTTATCCTGGACGGCCGGGCAGGCCTCCGGCAGAGCCCCCTGCCACCACCCGAGACCAGAAGGAGATGGACCCGCCATGCACCGCGCGCAGCTGTCCGCCCTCCTCTCCCGGATCCGCCGGGCCGGTGCCGCCGAGGCCGCGCGGGCGACCGTCGCGGCCGGGCTGACCTGGCAGACCTGTGTGACGCTGCTGCACGTGTCCGCCCCCTACGCGGGCGCCGTCGCGGCCCTGCTCGTGGTCGAGACGACGGTGGTGGCGACGGTCGGCGCCGCCGGGCGCTACGCCGCCGGATGCCTGCTCGGCGTCCTCGTGGCGGTACCCGGAGCGCTGTACGCCGGGCCCGGCATGGCCGGACTGGCACTCGTCGTCCTCGCCTCCGCGCTGCTGGCCCGGCACGGGTTCCTCGGCCACCACGGCGTGCACGTCCCGACGACCGCCGTGCTCACGTTCGCCCTGGTGCACGGCCGCCACCCCGGCGAGCTGGTCACCCATCTCGCGGAGATCGCGCTCGGCATCGCCTTCGGCCTGGGATGCAGCGCGCTGCTCTTCCCCGCCGTACGCGTACGGTCCGCCGAGCGGGCGCTGGAGGACCTGCGGCTGCTGGTCGCCCGGCACCTCGACGGCCTGGCCGACGCGGTCGTACGGCGCGAACGGCCGCGGACCGTGCTCGGGCCGTCCTGGGAGGACGACCTCGACACGGCACTCGGCCGGGCCCGCACCGCCGTGGACGAAGCGCACGAGAGCATGCGCTGGAACCTCCGGCCGACCGCCCGGCGCCGCCGCTGGCACCTGGACGACCGGGTGCTGGGCACGCTCACCGGCGTCGCCGGGCAGGTGACGACGACGGGCCGGCTCCTCGACACGGAGTCCGCCGCGGCCGACGACCGCGGCTTCTCGCGGCCGTACGCACGCCTGCTGCGGACGACCGCCCTGTGCGCCTACTCCTGCCGGGGCGGCCGGCCGCACCCCGCGCTGCCCGCCGCCCGGCACGCCCTCGCCCGGCTCGGCAGCCCCGCCCGCGACCACCCGCCCGCGGCGGACACGGACCAGCGCCTCCTGCGGCCCCTGGAGTCGGCCCTGACCTCCCTGTCCGCACCGGCGCCCGCCCCCGCCGCCCGGTCCCCCCGGACCCTCCACCCGCTACGGCACACACCACGACGATGACCCATCCCACCGACCACACCACCGATCACCCCGCCGACCTGCGGGAAACCGCCACCGGAGCGGACGTGCAGCGCCCGCCCCGGGCCGCCGCGCCGCCCTGGCCCCGCCGGTTCCGCCCGCGCGGGCTCCTCGTCCCCGTACCCGTGCTGCTCCTGGCGGTCGTCACCGTCATCGATCTGCTCACCCCGGACTGGCTGCACATCGCGCCCGTCCTCGCGGCGGTCCCCGTGCTGGCGGCCGTGCTGCTCTCCCGGCGGGCCACGGCGGTGCTCGCGTGCGCCGTGCTCGTGGTCACGGTGCTGCTCCAGTGGGAGGCGGGCAGCCTCGGACATCCGGACGCGGACGTCACCCTCGCCAGTCTGTTCGTCGTCGGACTCAGCTCGCTGGCCGCGTGCTCACTGCGGCAGCGCCGGGAGCGGCAGTTGCGCCAGGTGCGCTCCGTCGCCGAGACCGCGCAGCGCGCCCTGATGCATCCGCTCCCCCGCCGGATCGACTCGCTCGCCCTGTCCGGGGTGTATCTGCCGGCCGAGTCGGAGGCCCGGATCGGCGGCGACTTCTACGAGGCCCTGCGCACCCCGTACGGCACCCGGGTCCTGATCGGCGACGTGCGGGGCAAGGGGCTGCCGGCCGTCGGCGCCACCTCGACCCTGCTCAGCGCGTTCCGTGAACTGGCCTACCGCGAGCCGTCGTTGACGCGGGCGGCGGAGCAACTGGACGCCCGGGCCCGCCGCCACATCGCCGCGCTGGACGGCGCACCGGGCCCGGAACCGTCCGCCGGCCACGAGCCGGGCGCTCTGTTCACCGAGCGGTTCGCGACGGCGCTGCTGGTGGAGTTCCCGCCCGGCGAGGCCGTGGCCCGCATCGTGCACTGCGGCCACCCCGAGCCCTACGTCGTCCGCGGGGGCGAGGTGCACCCCTGCGAGCCGGAACAGCCGGGAACGCCGCTCGGGCTCGGCGATCTGCTGGACACCCGACTCGCCGCGCAGGACGTGCCGTTCGGCCCGGGCGACCGTCTCGTCCTGTACACCGACGGCTTCATCGAGGGCCGCGACCGCCGGGGCCGCTTCCACGACCTGGCCGCCCGGGTGCGCGCGCACGCGGGCCGGCCGCTGGAGGCGATGGTGGCCGCTCTCCGCCGTGACCTGCTGCACCACGTCGCAGGCGACCTCGGCGACGACGCGGCCCTGGTGGCCCTGGAGCGCCTGCCGTGACCGCGCCGGTCAGCGGCCCGCCGACACCGCCAGGGCGCCTGCGGCCAGGGCGAGGAACAGCCCCGGGAAGGCGATGGTGCGGAACACCCGCGCCCTGACATGGGCGATCACCGCCCCGACGTAGAAGAGCACGAGACCTGCACCGGCCGCGATCCCCAGGGGGCGCGCCCCCAGCAGCCCGAGGAGCAGCCCGGCCGCTCCGGCGGCCTTCAGCGCGGCGAGCGCGGGCAGCCAGCTGCGCGGTACGCCGACCTCGGCCGAGTTGGCGAGCACGAACGGCGCCCGCGCGACGTCGGCCGCGGCGATGCCCGCGTTGGCCAGCACGGCCACGCAGAGGAGAGTCACATCGGCGATGTCCATGGCTCCACCCTCACCGGGCGGTCGCCGTGCCGTCCAATACCAGCATCTATAACGCATGGGAATGGCTAGCCTGTGGGGATGGATGTCGACACGCGCCTGCTGCGCTCGTTCCTGGCGGTCGCCGAGGAGGGCAGCCTCACGCGCGCGGCCGAGCGCGTGTTCGTGTCCCAGCCGGCGCTGACCAAGCAGATCCGGCAGTTGGAGAACCAGCTCGGGATGCGGCTCTTCGACCGCTCGCACACCGGGATGACGCTGACCGACGCGGGGCACGAACTCGCGGGCCGTACGCCGCAGTTGCTCACCGCCTGGGACGACGTCGTGCGGGCCACGCGGGCGACCGGCCGGCAGTCCACGCGGGTGCTGCGGGTGGGGTTCGTGGCCAGCGCCGCCAACGAGGCGACGCAGGACGTCGTCGCCGAGTTCGCCCGGCGGCGGCCCGGCTGGCGGGCCGAGCTGCGGCAGGCGTCCTGGAGCAACCCGAGCGCGGGGCTGGCCGACGGCGAGGTGGACGCCGCGCTGCTCCGGCTGCCGTTCCCGG
Source organism: Streptomyces sp. HUAS MG56 (assembly GCF_058673395.1). Taxonomy (NCBI): domain Bacteria; kingdom Bacillati; phylum Actinomycetota; class Actinomycetes; order Kitasatosporales; family Streptomycetaceae; genus Streptomyces; species Streptomyces sp. HUAS MG56. The sequence goes on from NZ_CM178722.1 coordinate 1,787,768, forward strand.
GCCAGGACGCACTGCGCGTGGAGGTGCTCTTCCGTGAGGCGCGCTGGGTGGCGCTGCCGAGCGGGCATCCGCTCGCGGGGCGCACCGAGATCGACTTCCGGGAGCTGTGGGACGAGCCGTTCGTCGCCGCTCCGGAGCAGACCGGGGCGTGGCGCGACCACTGGCTGGCCGCCGACGAGCGCGAGGGCCGGCCGGTCCGGATCGGCGCGGTCACCGAGCAGCCCGACGACTGGCTGAGCGCCATCGCGAGCGGCTACGGCATCGCCCTCGCGCCCGAGTCGGCCGCCCGCTTCTACGCCCGCCCCGGTGTGGTCTACCGGCCGGTCACGGGGGTGAGCCCGACGCGGGTGGCTGTGGCCTGGGCGCCAGCCGACGACCGGAATCCGGTCGTACGGGACTTCGTGCGCTGCTGTCTCGATCTCGCGCGCACCTCATGACCACTGCGGCGAGGGCTCAGTGCTTCTTGCCGTTCTCGCCCAGCTTCTCCACGAGGCCCTGCGCCTTGTCGACGGCCGTGTCGATCTTGTCGCTGTGCTTGCCCTCGGTGCGGTCGTCGAGGAAGTCACCGACCTTCTCCAGACCATCGGCGATCTTGTCGCCGTGCTCCTCGGCGATGTCCTCGACCTTGTCCTTGAGCTTCTTCAGGTCGTCGAAGTCGAACATGTGCCGTTCCCCTCTCCCGGGATGTCCCGGCCGCCCGGTCAGACCGGGACCATGATCCCACGCGACCGGGGCCGGGAAAGGCGGCCGCGGACGGCGTTCGAGGCATCGGGGGCGGCGCGCCGGAGGCAACCGCGCGGCCGGACACGACGTCGCAAGCAACCGGGTGGCCGGGGCACGGCGTCGGGACGACTCGACGCCGCGCCGGAGGCGTCACTCCAGCCGACGGGAACGCACGAGCCCCGTCGGCACGGCGCGGGGCCGCCATGCCGACGGGGACGCGGGCCGGTCGGGTCCGCCGGAGCGAGGGTCCCGGCCCGAGGGGGGACCGGGACCCGTACGGTCCGTGCGGACGGGAGGGGGTGTCAGCCCGTGGGTGCGACGGCGCGGCCCGACTGCGGGGAGATCATGCCCGCGCACAGGCCACGGCTCGCCAGGGTCTGCGCGATGCGCGGGATCGCGGCGAGCGTGGTGGCCGGCCACTCGTGCATGAGGATCACCTGGCCGTCGGTCAGCCGGGAGACGGCCTGGACGACGGCGTCGGCGCTCGCGCCGTTCCAGTCCTGCGAGTCGACGTCCCAGATCACCTGTCTCAGGCCGTACTTGGCCGCCACCGCCTGCACCGTGGCGTCGGTCTCGCCGTACGGCGGGCGGAACAGCCTCGGCGTACCGCCGCCGGCCGCCGCGATCGCCTGCTGGGTGCGGGAGATCTCGGAGTCGGTCTGCGCCTGGCTCAGCCGGGTCAGATGCGGATGGGTGTAGCTGTGGTCGCCGATCCACATCCCGGCGGCCGCCTCGGCCCGGACCTGCGCGGGGTAGGCGGCCGCGTACTGCCCCTCGTTGAACATCGTGGCCCGCAGGCCGTACCGCCTGAGGGCCGCCAGCAGCGCCGGGGTGTGTGCGTCGGACGGGCCGTCGTCGAAGGTGAGTCCGGCATACCCGGAGCAGGTGCCCGCGTGCGACGGGGCGGCGGCTGCGACGGTGAGCGTACCTGCGGCCAGCGCGGCGACGGCGGCGGTCGCCGTCAGCGGACGTAACGCGGGTCGGCGCGCGGCCCTCACGACGACACCGTGATGCTGGAGTTGCCGCTGCTCTGGTAGCCCTCGGTCGCGAGGATCATGTAGTACCTGAAGCTGCCGAGGGTCATCCCGGCGCGGGCCCAGGCGTCGAAGTGGTTGCCGGTGGAGATGGTGCCGCCGGTGCGCTTCGACTGCCGCACGCTCCAGTACTGGTTGAAGGTCCTGGTGCCCTCGACGGACGGGGCGTTGTACCGCGTCGTCTGGTAGATGTCGTACGTGCCCCCGTCACTGGTGACACTGCCCTTGTACGTCCCCGTGGGCCGGTAGGTGCCCCAGTTGTCGACGATGTAGTACTCGACGAGCGGGTTCGACGTCCAGCCGTAGAGCGACAGGTAGCCGTTGCCGGACGGGTTGAAGCTGCCGGAGTAGGACACGTTCCTGCGCGCGCCGGTGCTCCAGCCCTTGCCGGCCACGAAGTTGCCGGTGTTGCTCCAGTTGGTGCTGTAGGTGCCGCCGGAGCCCAGGGTCATCGAGACCGTGCCCTGCGCGTCGGTCCAGAACGAGTAGTAGAAGCCGTTGTCGGTGCCGGTCTGGTTCGTGGTGATGACCGTGGCGGCACGGGCGGTGCCGGGCAGGGCCAGTCCGGCCGCGGTGCCGAGCAGCAGCGCGCAGGCGGTCCTGCGGCTCGTCGCATGGTCGAGCGGGTTCATGGCGTACTTCCTCCTTGTGGGACGGTGGGCCGTGACGTGATGGGGAGTGTTGGCCTGGCCATGTCACCTGTCAACACATTCGGTTCATATTTCGAAACATTCGCCTGCGTGGCTCGCCCCACACGGACCCATAGATGCCCAAAAGCAGCCATCATGAGGCTTCGAATGTTTCGATGACGGCACGGCGGCAACGGCTGCGCGAGCTGTCGTACCGGAGCGTCACGCGCACCTTCGCCTTCGACTGGTCACATCCTGGCCGCCGCCGCACGTCCGCCGGATCCGAAGGCGCCGCACGCGGAGCGCCGGGCGGAGGCCGCCGCCGGCTGGCGCTGTTTCGGCGCCCCTTGCCTCCTGCCGTGCCACATCGACCGCGCCATGGGCACGCCGGGTCTGCACGGCTGTGCAGGCCTGGTCGGCGTACCACCGCACGGTCGCCGAGGCCGTCTCGCCGGACGACGGGCCCGCGCCGCCCGCTCCTGAGCACGCGCGGGCGCGTTGCACGAGCCGCTTCCCCACCCGGAGCTTACGGTTTCCCTCAATGTGACCGACCGTCAGCACAGGTGACGGAGAGGAGCCGTGAGCGGTGGAGGGCGATGCGGGCCGACGGGCGGCACGGCCGGGCGGACGGCGGCGGGCGGGCGGTGTGCCGGGCAGCCGGCCCGGGTTCACGGTGCGGCTGCCGGCCTCCGCGCGCTCCCGGCCGGAGCCGGTGGCCGAGCGGACGGTGCCGTGGCTGCGGGTCGCGGCGGCCTACGCCTGGCGGCTCATCCTGGTCGCCATCGTCGTCTACGGCGTCTTCAGCGTCCTCGGCAGCTTCGAGCTCATCGCGGTGGCCCTCTTCCTCGCGCTGATCGTGACCTCGGTGCTGCGCCCGCTGACCGATCTGCTCGACCGGGTGCTGCCTCGTCCGCTGGCCGTCGCCGTCGCGCTGGTGGGCAGCACGCTGGCCCTGCTCACGCTGCTCGCTCTGGTGGGCAACGCGGTGGCGGGCGAGTCGGGGCGGCTCGCGGGCGAGTTCCGGGGTGGTGTGCACCGGATCGAGCAGTGGTTGCGGCGGCCGCCGTTCCGGCTGAGTCCCGGCCGGCTGTCCGAGTTGCAGAGCCAGGTGACGCACTACCTCTCCACCCACCGCTCGACCCTGTTCAGCAACGCCGTCAGCGGGCTGAGCCGGGCGGTGGAGGTGGTCACCGGGGGCGCGCTCGCGCTGTTCGCCTCGGTGTTCTTCATCCATTCCGGCGAGCACCTGTGGGGCTGGATGCGGGACGAGCTGCTGCCGAGCGCCGCCCGACCCGCCTGGGACCGGGCGGGTCGGGCGGCCTGGCGGGCCTTCGCCGGGTACACGCGCGGCATCATCATCGTCGCCGCCACCAACGCCGTTCTCGTCGGGATCGCGCTGCTCGTCCTGCGGGTGCCGCTGGCGCTGCCGCTCACCCTGCTGGAGTTCTTCGCCGCGTTCGTGCCGCTGGTGGGCTCGCCGGTGGCGCTGGCCGTCGCCACGGTCGTCGCGCTGGCCGGGCGCGGACCGCTGACGGCCGCGGCCGTCCTGGCGCTGATCGTGGTGATCGGCCAGCTGGAGGGGCATGTGCTGCATCCCCTGGTGATGAGCTGGGCGGTCCGGCTGCATCCGCTGGTCGTCGCCGTGTCGGTCATCGCGGGGAGCATCGTCGCGGGGGTGATCGGCGCGGTCGTGGCCGTCCCGCTGGTCTCGGTCGTCTGGGCGGTCCTGCGGGCGCTGCGCGCGGTGCCGCCGCCCGGTTCGACTCGCCTGTGAGGCACGGGAGATACCGGTGACCCGAACAAGGGATCAGTTGTTCGCTGGAACAGGTGATCGTCGCTCAGGAGACCGCCGGGGCGGGAGTGACACAACCATACTTACGGTGTGCGAACGACGGGCTGCAGACCGTGGTCGACGCACAGGTCCCACTTTCGGAAACACCGCAAGGAGCAGCACGACCATGAACCTTCTCACCGACATCCTCGCCGGACTCGCCCACTTCGTCGGGTGGCTCGTCTGACGCCACGAGGCGTGTGAAGAAGCGCGGCGCCGTCTCCTCGTCCCAAGGAGGCGGCGCCGCCGTCGTGTTGCCGCCCGGCTCAGCGCAGAGCCGCGGCCACGAGCCCGCGGATCTCCTCCGCGTGGACACGGCCGCCGTTCACCAGCCTGTCGAAGACCAGCCCGTCCACGCAGGTCAGCAGCGTGACCGTACGTTCCTCGGCGTCGGCCACCCCCTGTGCGGCGAGGAAGTCGCACACCGTCCGCCGTCCGCGGTTCTCGCGCGGTACCAGGATCTCGCGCAGCTCGGGGTGGTGCACGCTCTCGACCGCGCACGCGTAGCGCGCGAGCGAGCGCCTGCGCCCCTCCCCCGTGAGCCGCGCCCCGGCCAACGCGGCGATGCCGTCGGCCAGTTGGGCCGCGGTGCGCAGCACCGGCACCCCGGCACCCGCCTCCTCCAGCTCGGCCTGGTCGAGCGCGACCAGCCGCCGCACCAGTGCCGTGAGCAGGGCCTGACGGGTGCGGAAGTAGGCGGACGTGGTGCCCGGCGGAAGGTCCGCCGCCCGGTCGACGGCGCGGTGCGTCAGCCCCCGCATACCGGTGTCGGCGAGCACCGCTATGGCCGTGTCGGCGAGGAGGGTACGTCGGTCTGTGCTCACCCTCTCTTTCTACACCCCCGCTTCTACATCTGTAGAGGGCGGCCTGTAGGGTCTTCTACACCTGTAGAAGTGGCAGGCGGCACGCGAGGTCGAAAGGGGTCCGTCATGGGCGGTACGGCTGTGGTGGTCGGGGGCGGTATCGGCGGGCTGGCCGCAGCCATCGGGTTGCACCGGATCGGCTGGGACGTCCGGGTGGCGGAGCGGTCCGCCACTCTGGCCGACGCGGGCGCGGGGATCTCGCTGCACGCCAACGGACTGCGCGCGCTGGACGCCCTCGGTGTCGGTACGGCGGTGCGCGCGGCGGCCCGCCCGCAGTACACCGGGGGCACCCGCACCCCCGACGGCCGCTGGCTGGCGCGGATGGACGGCGCCGCGCTCGAACGCGCCCTCGGCACCCCGATCATGGGCATCCGGCGCGCCGACCTGCACCGGCTGCTGCGCGCGGCGCTGCCCGCCCCGTGCCTGCGCACCGGCGTCACCGTGTCCGCGCCGGACCGCGCGGCCCCCGACCGGGTGGCCATGCCGGTCGCGGACGAGATGTGGGAAGCGGACCTGGTCGTCGCGGCCGACGGGGTGGGCAGCCGGCTGCGCGCGCTGCTGTTCCCGGAGCATCCCGGCCCGGTCTACACCGGTTCGACGGTCCTGCGGGCCATCACCGACCAACCCCTCGATCTCGCCACGGACTTCGAGCTGACGTGGGGCGAGGGAGCCGAGTTCGGGCACATCGGCCTCGCCGACGGCCGGGCCGAGTGGCACGCGGTGCTCACCGCGCCGCCGGGCGGCCGCCACACCGACCCGCTCGGCATGCTGCTCCGCCGGTTCGGCGGCTGGCACGATCCGATCCCGGCACTGCTGGCCGCGACCCGGCCGCACGCCGTGCTCCACCACGACATCCATGAACTGGTCACGCCGTTGCGGTCGTTCGTCGCAGGCCGGGTGGTGCTGCTCGGTGACGCGGCACACGCCATGACGCCGAACCTGGGCCAGGGCGCGTGCCAGGCCCTGGAGGACGCCGCGACGCTGGCCGCCGCGCTCGCCACACAGACCTCGGTCCCCTCGGCACTGGCCCGCTACGACGCCGAGCGCCGTCCCCGCTCCCAGGCCGTCGCCCGCGCGGCCCGCCAGGCGGGCCGCATGGGGCAGCGGCTCGCCCACCCGCTCGCCGTCGGTCTGCGCAACACCGCGCTCCGGCTCGCCCCGTCCGGGGCGACGATGCGCGCGATCCTGCGGCACGCCGACTGGGCGCCGCCGCGTCTGGAGCGCTGAGGCCGCCGCCGGGGAACGCGGTCCGGCCGGTCGACGGTGGTGCCGGCGCACACCCCATGGAGGTCCGCGATGACGGCCGGATCCACCGCGGCGGGGCCCCAGCGGCTGGAGGATCTCGATCCGCTCCACACGTCGGGCGTACGGCCGGGGCCGCGCACGGTCAGCCGGTACCGCCCGGCACCTCACGCGTCCCGGCATCGCCCTTGAGCAGGAGCCGCCCGCTCGCCCCGGCCAGCAGCAGCCCGCCCACCATGACGATCAGGCTCAGTCCGGGCCCGGAGGCCCAGTCGACGTGGGCGGCGCGCACGGCCAGGACGACCGCCATGGCGAGTGCGGTTCCGGGCAGGGAGAGCAGGGCGGGCCGGGTGCGGTCGAGATCGTCCTCGGCGAGGGAGCCGAGGACTCCCACGCCGAGGGCGAGGGCCCAGACACCGAGGGCCTGCGCGTCGACGCGGTTGGTCTGCCAGGGCACGAAGTCGGCCCAGAATCCGGGCCGTACGAGCAGTCCGGTGCCGATGCCCAGCCAGGAGGAGCCGAGCACGGCGAGGGCCGGTTTGGCCCAGCCCGGCAGCGGCACGGTCCGCGGGGCGGCCGGTCCGGACCGGGTGAAGGCCTGTCCGGCCAGGCAGATCACCGCCGCCACGCAGAGCAGGCCGAGGGTGAGCAGCCAGCCGAGACTGAAGAACACGGAGATGATCGGGCCGCCGTGGGCGATGTACAGCCGGCGCACGTTGACCAGGCTGACCGCGAACAGACCGGCCGGCACGACGACCAGCGGCAGCACGAGGGTGCGCGCCTGCTGCCAGGTCGTCGCGCGGGCGAGCGTGAACAGCGCGGGCGCGGTGCCCAGCATCGCGGCACCGAGGAGTCCGGGGCTGAGCGGATCCGGCGACGGCCAGGCGCCGAGGACATGTCCGGTGAGGGCGACGACGGTGAGCACTCCCCCGACGAGCAGGTTGATCACCGCGACCGCGGTGGCCAGCAGCGCCACCCCGGCCGACAGCGGCCGGCCGGGCACGGCAGCCGAGCGGGCGGACGGGGGCGCGGGGGTCGCCGTCGGTACGGCGGGGTCGGTCGGTTCGGCCATGACGGATTCCGTTTCCGGGGAGGTTTCCGGGTGACTGCCGGGGTGTTTGCCGGAATGATGTCCGGGTGTCTTCCGGGGAGTTGGCGCTCGGGTCGAAGGACGGGCGGACGACGGCTGTACGCGTGCGCGCCGGCCGGTTCCGGGCGGCTGACCCGGCTTCACGGCACGGCGGTCGGCGTCCGGGACACGGGCGGCGCCGCGGGCAGGGCGCGGCGGCGGACCTCACGGGCGTACAGCAGGCGCAGGCTCACCACGGCGGTGGCGCCGAAGGCCGTGAGCCCGCAGCCGATGGCGACACCCGCGGTGAGCGCGGTGAACCGGCCCAGTCCCAGGCTGTGTTGGAAGAGCGCGACCGCTCCGGCGGAGAGCGCGGGGGCCAGGCAGAGGCCGGTGAGCTGGATCCGCCACTCCTCGCGGGCCCAGTCCCGGCCCGCGCGGGCGGCGCGCCGGGCGCCTGCGGCCATCACGGTGTAGGCCACGGCGTAGGGCAGCAGGTAGGCGGTCAGCAGCCGGTTTCCGGGCGTGCCGTAGGACGTGAGGGCGTGCGCGAGCCAGAGCAGAGCGGCCGCTCCGGCCAGGTGGACCGCGGCGGTGACGGGAAGCGGGGCCCAGGAGCGGCCGAGGCCCTCGACGGTGTCCCGGTGGTCGCGGGCGCGGGCGGCGAGCAGCGCGCCGAACACGACGAGGGAGCCGAGGTGCATGATCGCCACCCGGTTGACCTCCGTCATCGGCAGTCCGGGCAGCAGCGCCGGCAGGGCGCCCCACTCCAGCCGCAGCAGGGGCGCGGTCAGCAGGTACCCGTAAGCGAGCAGCATCCAGCGCTGGTGCAGGTCGGGTAGGCGGCCGACGGCGGCGAGGATGCCGAAGGCGACGCTCAGGACGGTGCCGACGAGGATCGTGGCGAGGACGATCCAGAAGGCCGTTCCGCTGAAGGCGTCCCGGGGTGGGGTGCGGGCGAGGTAGAGGCCGGCGCCCGCCATGGAGGCGCAGACCGTGACGGCGAACAGCACACCCAGCGCGCGGTGCAGGCGTACGCGGCGGCGGGCGGCGGTCAGCAGCTGCGCCGGACCGAGGAGCATGAGCAGTCCGCCGAGAACGGAGTGCACGATCATCGGGACGAGGCTGTGCCGGTAGGGGGCGACCCGGGTCGCGAACGCGTCGGCGACGTACCGGGGCGAGACCGTGTGGGCCAGCAGCCACGCGCCCGGGGCCGGGGCGCCGGGGCGGGCGTAGGACCACAGTTCGGTCATCGCGAGGGGCGCGTACCAGAGGCATACGGCCGTCACGGCCACCGCGGCGGCGCGGCGCCAGGTGCTGCTGCTCGTCCACGAACGCACGGCGCCCCCTGTTCCTCGCGGCCCGGTGACAGTCTCTTCTGGACCGTCTCTTCTGGACTATCGCGCGTTACCGACGGTAGGGCCGTGCGCCCGTGAGGTCAACGGTCCGGTGCGCGCTCGTCGCGGCTTTGCACCCACTCCCAGAACTCGCTCATCATCCGCTCGTACCGGATGCCGAACTCCAGCGCTTCCCGCTGGCCGGAGGTCAGCAACTCGCCCACGCTGTCGGCGAGTTCCTCGTACTCCCCCAAGGTCTTCTCGTGCTCGGCGCGTTGGGTGGGGGCGATCAGCTCCGGCCGGGCCCCGAACCAGAGTTTGAGGATGCCGCGCTCGCGCGCCTCGACCGGCACGAAGCCGGGGTCGTCGAGCCAGTCGCGCAGGACGCGGCGACCGCGGTCGGTGAGGGCCAGCACCCGGCGGCCCCGCCCGCTCTCCTGGCGGACCTGGGACAGCAGTCCGGCGGCGAGCAGCCGGTCGCACTGCGCGTACACCTGCGCATGCGGTACCGACCAGAACGGGGCGACGGTACGGCCCGCCTCCACCTTCACGTCGTAGGCGCTGGCTTCGCCGAGTTTGTCGATGACGCCGAGGACCAGGAAGGAGGAGGTGGTCAGCCGCAGGTCAGCCATGGGCCGACCGTACCGCGCCTCGCTCGTCCGCTTGTACCGACGCCCCCGGAGGCAGGCCATGACCGACGAGCCGGTGGCTCACGGCCAAGCGCGTGACGGCACTTCGGACGCGTTCCTCAGCGTCACCAAGTACAGCAAGATCGAACTCGCCGCCGCACACCGGGAGTTCGGCTGTTACCGGCGTCACGCTGGACACCGCCAAGGCCGTCGAGGCGGACGCGCTGTGGGGCTGTCGGGCCGCCGCGGGCGCGGTCGGCGCGGTCGCTCTCCTGGCCACGCTGATCGCCGTGGTCGTCTTCGCCGGTGCGCAGGCCCAGTCCCGTGAAGACGCCTCGGTCCGGGATGGCGGGCAGACCTGCACGGCGACGCCCTCGACTTCGGGCTGCCCGCGCCGAGTTGGGCATGGATCCGGGAATTCCCTCATCTGGATGAGGAGCGCATATCGGGCAGCGCGAGGGGCAGTGACGATCATGTTGTCAGCACCCCCGAAAGGACCGCGTACATGCGCCTTCGTACCGCCCTGGCCTGCGCCGTCGGCTCCCTGGCCCTGATCGTGACCCTGCCGACGTCGGCCTTCGCGGCGACCGGATCCTTCCAGTACTCGTACACCGGCCTCGACGGCGCTCGGCACGCCGAGACCTTGACCGATCCGCCGAGCGGGGAGTGCCTCGACCTCCCCGGGACGGCCGGGGAGCCCGGCTTCGCGCCGAAGAACCGGACGGACGCCACCGCCGTGGTCTTCCTCGACCCGCACTGCGAAGGCGACACCTACTACGTCATGAACCCCGGCAAGGTCCTGGGTGACCGCCTCAAGCTCCGCTCGGTCATCTTCTCCTGATCATCCTGATTCGCCGATCCGCCTGATCGCGGGCCAGCGGACGCGCCGTGGCGGGGATGGGTCCGTCCCGTCTCCGCCACGGCAACCGCTGGAGGAACACGGTCAGTTCGGCGCGGCGTACGCTCAGCCCGTCGCGAGGACCTTCACCCGGGCGGTGGAGCCGTTGAACCGGTCACGGTCCCCGACGGTCTTCCCGGTCGAGGTGTACTGCCACATCGTGTGTGTCTTCCAGCCCGCCGGCAGCGTCCCGGCGGACGAGGCGTAGCGGGCGATCCACAGCGGGTTGTTCGCCGCGAAGCCGCCGTAGTTCCCGGTGCACTCGGTCCACCAGTTGGTCGCCGTGTAGATGACGGCGTAACGACCCGTGCGGGACTTGTACCGGTTCAGGAAGTCTCGGATCCAACTGACCATCCCGCTCTTGGACTTGCCGTAGCAGTCGTCGCCGTACGGGTTCCACTCGATGTCGAGCGCGCCGGGCAGCGTCTTGCCGTCCCTGGACCAGCCGCCGCCGTGGCCGACGAAGTAGTCGGCCTGAGCGGCGCCACCGGAGGAGTCCGGGGTCGCGAAGTGGTACGCGCCGCGGATCATGCCGGAGCTGTACGGGCCGTTGTACTGCTGGGTGAAGGAGGGGTTCCGGTAGCTCGTCCCCTCGGTGGCCTTGGTGTACGCCCATCTGACCCCGCCGCTCCACAGGGTGGACCAGGCCACGTTGCCCTGATAGCTGGAGACGTCCACCCCCTCGGTCTGGGTCGCGCGGGGCACGGACGACGAGTCGTCCGCGTTGCCGTCGCCTGCGTCGGGGGTGCTGCCGTCGTGGGCGAGGACGCCCATGCCCATGTACGCACTGCCGCGACGCGGTACGTCGGGGGCCGGCGCGGACAGCGCCGATGGGACGGACGCACAGAGGAGAAGGCCGGTCAGGGCCCCTGCGAGGGCCGGACGGGTCAGGCTGCGCTGGAAGAGGATGGAGGTTCGCACGTCTGTCATCTGACACGCAGTCGGGCGGCCCCGCACGCCGGAAGCCGCCCAACACGGCCAATCCGGGCCCTGCTTGGTCCATACGGGTGGCCCGACGGTCGTGCGGCGGCCGGTCGCGGAGGGGGCCCGGGCTGCCTCCGCGACCGGCCGCCGCCGGATCGCTCGCTGTCGGCCGTCGTCAGCGGTCGCCGGCGGTCGAGCCGTCGTCAGCCGTCGATACGGTGCTGGGTCCAGAAGGACGTGAGGTCGGTGCCGGTGGCCGCCTGGGCCGCCGCCTTGAACTCGGCCGTGGTCGACACGCCGTACCAGTGCGCGGTCGCGTAGTCCTTCAGCAGCTTGGTCATGGCGGTGTCGCCGAGGACGCGGCGCAGGTCGTGCAGGGCGCACTTGCCGTAGCCGTAGACGACGGTGGAGTAGCGCGAGGAGTGCGCGTCCCAGTAGGCCATGGAGTCGGTGATCCTCTCGTCGGGCGAGGCCCAGGAGACGCCGCTCCAGCAGTTGCTGCCGGTCTTGCCGAGGGCGAGGTCGGTGGCGTAGTCGGTGAACGCCTCGTCCAGCCAGGGGCTGTTGTACTCGTCGTCGCCGACGATGCCGTACCACCACTGGTGGCCGATCTCATGGGTGAGCGCGGTGCTGCTGACCACGTCCAGGACGAACCCCGGATACTCCATGCCGCCGAACCAGTAGTTGTTGTCGAGCACGGCGTCCAGCTCGCCGTAGGGGTAGGCACCGAAGCGGCCCGCGTGGGCGTCCACGGCGCTCTTCGCGGTGCTGAGCATGGACTGGGCGTTGGCGGAGCTGATGCCCGAGACGGAGTAGACGTTCACCGCGACACCGGCGGACGAGGTGCCGGAGATCTTGGTGAAGGGTCCGGCGGCCCAGGCGAAGTCGCGCACCGAGGACGCCGTCGCGGTCGTCACCGTACGGCCGCCCGCGCCGGGGGTGTCGGTGGAGGTGCCGGTGGCCGGGACCAGCAGGCCGCTGGGGTGGTCCAGGGTCACCTTGAAGTCGGCGGCCAGGGAGTAGAAGGACTCGCCGTTGTTGGTGTACGGGTCCAGGTGCCAGCCGGAGCTGTCACGGACGGCGAGGACGGGCAGGGCGTTGCCGATGAAGCTGTAGGCGCCGTCATGGCCGAAGCGGTCGGCGCCGCTGGGCACCGTGATGCCGAGGTCGAAGCCGATGGTGGCGCTCTGGCCCTGGGCGAGCGGGGCCGGCAGGTCGACCTTGACGGCGGTGCAGTCCACGGTGGGTGCCTGCGCGGTGCCGCCGGTGACGCCCGTGACGCGGATCGGCATGGCGTCGCACGTGCCGTGATAGTTGTCCCACAGTCGCAGGTAGACCTCGTTCAGCGCGGTGGCCGAGGCGTTGGCGAAGGTCACGCTCTCGTGCCCGGTCCACTGGGTGCCGGTCGTGTCGCTGCTGAGGTTCACCGTGTACGAGGGCGCGGCCGGGGTACGGGTCGAGTCGCTCGGCGGTGCGGTGCCGCCGGAGGTGTCGAGCGCGATGTCGTCCAGCACGAAGCTGGTCTGGAGGCTGGAGTCCTCGGTCCCGGTGAAGGACAGGGTGACGGTCTGCCCGGCGTACGCCGACACGTCGAACGACTTCCTCACGTAGCCGGTGTTCTTGTCGAGGTTCGAGTACGTGCCCAGCGTCGTGCCGCCGATCTTGGCCGTGAGCTTGTCGTACGCGACGGACGACGTGGTCTCGGCGGTGTCGATGTGCAGCCAGAAGGTGAGGGTGGCCCGGTCGCACCCGGCCGGGACGGTGACGCTCTGGCTCAGGGTGTCGGTGTGGGTGCCGCCGGTGCCGTCCAGCCAGGCGTAGGAGCTGCCACCGTGGGCGGTCTGTCCGGAGCGGCTGGTGATCGTGCCGGACGAGGACGCGGTCCACGACGACGCGCCGTTCTCGAAGCCGCCGTTGCCGACGACCTGTGCCGGAGTGCAGGAGGCGGCCGGGCGCGGGGTCTGGTGCGGGGCCGGCCGGGCTGCGGCGGCGGGGCTTGCGGGGAGGACGAAGGCGGCCAGCGCGGCGACGGTGAGCGCACCGGCGCCGAGGGCCTTGTGGGGGGTCGGTCTCACACGCTACTCCTTTGCGGCGGCCGGGATCCCGGCCTGCTCGGTGGCGGCCGGCCGGCTGGGGTGCGCCGGCGCGGCCGCGGACGGGGCTTGCGCGATCACTCGAAGCGTCGAACCGTCAAAAGAGTGTCAGATTTGACCGGACCATGCCAGAAGGCGGGCCGGTGTGGCGTCAGGCCGTGCGCACCGTCACGAACAGTGCCGACAGCCGCGTGCCGTCCGGCGCCTGCCAGCCGCGGGCGACATGGCCGAGCGCGCCCTCGGGGGGCAGCGGCGGGTGCTCCGGGACGGGGGTCAGGACCCGGTGCACCTGGAGGACCGTGCCGTGCGGCGCGGGGAGGCGGGTGCCGTGCTCGTCGTCGGCCGGGGCGGGCGTGAAGCCGTCGAGGGTGAACGGGGCTCCGGCGTAGGAGAGGGCCACCTCGTGGTCCGGGGTGTTGTCGATGCTCTGCGCCTGTGCCTGGGCCCGGCCGTCGATGAGCTTCAGGAGCTCGGCGGCCAGCACCGGGTCGTGGCAGCCGTCGTAGGCCCAGCGCCTGCCCAGCACACCGTGCTCCATGGTGCCGACGAGGGCGTGCTCCGCGCCCGCCAGCGGTGCGCCGCGGTACGTCAACGGGACGAGGTAGGCGGTCGGTTCGGGGGTGGAGGTGTCCGTGGCCACCATGAACTCGATGCCGACCTCGCCCGCCGGGTCGTCCAGCCGGAAGCCACCGGACTTGGTCAGCACCGGGGCGTCCGGGCCGCCCCGGTACCAGGGGCGGGTGGGCAGCCAGTCGGTGAGCAGCTCCAGCTTCGTGGGCTTGAGCGTGGTGTGGTGGATGATGGCCATGAGGCTCCTCTCCTCCGTCGCGCGGTCGCTGTCCCCCGCAGCTTCGCACACCGTTCCCGCAGGTCACCCACCTGGCTCTGGCCGACGGACCCCGGCGCCGGGAGCGCGCCGGGCGACATTGGCGCAGAGTCGACGGGTGCCCGGCGACGGAACGCGGCCCACCGTGTGCACGGTGGGCCGCTTCTCGGCCAACTGGCTCTTTCAGAGGGGAGTTGAGACGCGGGGCGCGCTGCCGTCAGGCGTGGGCCCGCTCGAAGGCGGCGAAGGCCGCTTCCTGGCGCCATTCGAGCTGCGCCTTGGCGCTGCCGCCGAGGAACTTCCGGCAGCCCGCGCCGCGCACGGGCAGGCCGGGGCGCTCAGCGCGGCAGACCGGCACCGGGTGGAAGCCCTGGGCGGTCGGGTTGCCCTGCCACAGGCTCGCGCCGGGCAGGAAGGCGTACTCCAGCGAGGTGCGGGCCAGGTCCTTCAGCTCGGGGTAGCCGAGGCCGTAGGTCTCGGCGGCGTACTGGTACTCGTGGGTGATGTCGATGCGGGACACCCCGGGGTCGTCGGTGGACAGGACGACGGGGACGCCGTAGCGCAGGTAGGTGGTGAAGGGGTGGTCGCCGCCCTTCACGCCGAGGATCTGGGCGTTGCTGGAGAAGGGCACCTCGACGGCGATCCGGCGCTTCGCCATCGTGCGAGCCGTGCGCTGCCAGTCGTCCTCCCAGCGCAGGTCGACACCGTGCCCGACGCGCTCGGTGTGCGCGACGTCCACGGCCTCCTCGATGTGGGACTTCAGGGCCTCGGGCTTGACCAGTCCGGGCCACAACTCCCCCGCGTGCAGGGAGACATGGGCCTTCGGGTACTGGGTACGCAGATAGCCGACCATGCGCATCTGGAGGCTGTAGTTCCGCAGCGAGCTGTCCCAGTCCTCGGGCTGGACGAGGTTGACCGCGACGAAGCGCGGGTCGGCCTCGGCCAGCCGCATGCCGAGCGCGAGCTGGGTGAAGGTCCGCTCGGGGGAACTGCCCCGGTTCGCCTGGGAGATCCAGCGGACCGTGAGCCCGCAGCCGGGGCGGGCCTTCGAGGTGCCGCAGTGCTCGGCGGCACGGAACTCGGTGTCGCCGGCGTCGGCCTCCTTGCGGGCGTCGGCGACCAGCTTGTCCAGCTTGCCGCCCGCCAGCAACGTGCGGTGCAGGGCGGCGAGATCGTCGTCCCAGCCGACCTCGGCGGCGAGCTTCTTCGCTCCGTCCGAGGCCGGGGTGACCATCGTCTCCAGATAGAACTGGTTGTTGCGTACGGTGGTGTCGGCGACGTCGGCGAGCAGCTTGCCGCGATTGCGCCAGGTGACCTCGCCGAACTTGTCGAACGTCGCGAAGAAGTGGTCGTGGCCGTTCCGGCCGGGCGGGAAGTCCTGCATGGACCAGGCCCGGACGATCGCGTCGTGGAAGGCGCGGTCGGTGCGCGCGTCGGCGGCGGGACGGGTGCCGGTGCCGCAGGGCGGCTCGGCCGCGGCGAGGGTCGTGGTGTTGATGCACAGGCCGTCCGCGGCGGCCAGCTCGATCAGGTACTCCGTGGTGACCGCGCCGGAGAGGTGGTTGTGCAGGTCGCCGCCCTTGGGCATCGCCCGGAAGAAGTCGCGCAGGGCCGCGGGCCGGTCGTGGAGGGAACGCAGAGCGGCATCCGTGCGTGCCTCCGCGGGCGTGACGGCCCGGCGCACGGGCTGTGCGGGGCGTCCGGCGTCCGCGGCCGCCGGCTGGGCGGCGGCGGGCAGGGCGGAGAGCAGGGACAGGACACTGAGGGTGCCGAGCGCGGCCGGAACGGCACGGCGGCGCAGGGCACTTCGACGGTTCGGCTTCACAGGGGCATGATCACGGGTCGGTGACGGCGGTACGTCGATCCTCGGCCGGCGGTACCCGACCGAGTGACATGTCCGCGAATAAACTCGTTCGTTCCTGCTTCTGGTCGGCGGCGCCTACCGGACGGTATACAGAACCGGTCGAACCCAGGGGGAGGAATCATGGCGAAATCCACGCGTCCGGCGGGCGGTACGGGAGTCCGGCGGCGGGCCGCGGTACTCGGGGCGGCACTGGGCGGCTGCGCCCTCGTCGCCGCCTCGGCGGTCCCGGCCGCCGCGCACCCCGGCGGACCCGGCCGCGGCACCGGCTACGTGGCGCTCGGCGACTCCTACACCTCGGGCCCCGGCATCCCGGCCCAGGTGGACGCCAACTGCGCCCGCTCCGACCGCAATTACCCCTCGCTGGTGGCCGCGGGACGGCGCGTGAGCACCTTCACGGACGTCAGCTGTGCCGGTGCGACGACCGCCGAGATGTGGCGGGCGCAGGGCACGAACAGACCCCAGCTCGACGCGGTGCGGCGGGACACGGACCTCGTGACGGTCCAGATCGGCGGCAACGACGTCGGATTCGGCGCGATCATCGGCACCTGCGCCCGGCTCGCCGCCCAGGACCCGACGGGCAACCCCTGCGAGCGCTCCTACGAGGCCGCCGGCTACGACCGGTTGACCCTCGCGATCGCGCAGACCGCGCCGAAGGTCGACCGGGTGCTGCGGGCCGTGCACGCCCGGGCGCCGCACGCGCGGGTGGTCGTCGTGGGCTACCCGGACCTGCTGCCCGACGACGGCACCGGCTGCTTCCCCCAGGTCCCCTTCGCCCAGGGCGACTTCCCCTACCTCCGCGACACCGAGAAGCACCTGAACCTGATGCTGCGGCTGGTGGCGGCGGTCGACCGGGCCGAGTACGCGGACACCTACGGCCCCACGGTCGGCCACGACATGTGCAAGTCGCCCGCGGACCGCTGGATCGAGCCGCTCCAGCCCGCCGCGCCCGCGGCCCCGGCCCACCCCAACGCCAGGGGGGAACAGGCCATGGCCCGGGCGGTCCTGGACCGGCTGGACCGCCCGGACCGGCATCGCGGGCGCGGCTGAGCGACCGGCGTTCAGCCGCCCAGCGCGGCGCGCACCACGGCCTTGGCCTCCTCCTGGACCCGGGCGAGGTGGCCGGGGCCGAGGAAGGACTCGGCGTAGACCTTGTAGACGTCCTCGGTGCCCGAAGGGCGGGCCGCGAACCAGGCGTTGTCCGTGGTGACCTTGATCCCGCCGATCGCGGCGCCGTTGCCGGGCGCCTCGGTGAGCACGGCCGTGACCGGCTCGCCGGCGAGGGTGTCGGCGGTGACCTGGGCGGGAGACAACGTGCCGAGCAGCGCCTTCTGTTCGCGGGTCGCGGGCGCGTCGATGCGGGCGTAGGCGGGGGCACCGAAGCGGGCGATCAGGCCCGCGTAGTGCTCCGACGGGGTCCGGTCCGTGACGGCCGTGATCTCGGAGGCGAGCAGGGCGAGGATGATGCCGTCCTTGTCGGTGGTCCACACCGAGCCGTCGCGGCGCAGGAAGGACGCGCCGGCCGACTCCTCGCCGCCGAACCCGAGGGCGCCGCCGACCAGTCCGTCCACGAACCACTTGAATCCGACCGGGACTTCGACGAGCTGCCGGCCGAGGTCGGCGGCGACCCGGTCGATCATCCTGGAGGAGACGAGCGTCTTTCCGACGCCCGCGCCGGCGGGCCAGTGCTCGCGGTGCCGGTAGAGGTAGTCGATGGCGACCGCGAGGTAGTGGTTGGGGTTCATCAGGCCCCCGTCCGGGGTGACGATGCCGTGCCGGTCGGCGTCGGCGTCGTTGCCGGTGGCGATGCGGAAGCGGTCGCGCTGCTCGATGAGGGAGGCCATCGCGTAGGGCGAGGAGCAGTCCATGCGGATCTGGCCGTCCCAGTCCAGCGTCATGAACCGCCAGGTGGGGTCGGTGTGCGGATTGACCACGGTCAGGTCGATGCGGTGCTCTTCGGCGATGCGGCCCCAGTAGGCGACGGAGGCGCCGCCGAGCGGGTCGGCGCCGATGCGCACCCCGGCCGCACGGATCGCGTCCAGGTCCAGCACGCTCGGCAGATCACCGACGTAGGCGCCGAGGAAGTCGTACCGTCCGGTCGTCCCGGCGGCGAGCGCACGGGCGTACGGCAGCCGTCGCACGTCCTTCAGGCCGCCGGTGATGATCTGGTTGGCGCGGTCCTGGATCCAGGAGGTGGCGTCGGAGGCGGCCGGGCCGCCGCTCGGCGGGTTGTACTTGAAGCCGCCGTCGGCGGGCGGGTTGTGCGAGGGGGTGACCACGACGCCGTCGGCGAGGCCTGAGGTGCGCCCGCGGTTGTGGGTGAGGATGGCGTGCGAGACGGCAGGGGTGGGCGTGTAGCCGTCGGCGCTGTCGATCAGGACGCTCACGCCGCCCGCGGCGAACACCTCCAGCGCGGTGACCTTCGCGGGCTCCGACAGGGCGTGGGTGTCGGCCCCCAGGAAGAGGGGGCCGTCGATGCCCTGAGCCGCGCGGTACTCGCAGATGGCCTGGCTCGTGGCCGCGATGTGGTCCTCGTTGAAGGCGCTCGCCAGGGACGAGCCCCGGTGCCCGGAGGTGCCGAACGCGACCCGCTGTGCCGGATCGGCAGGATCCGGGTGGAGCGCGTAGTACGCCGTGACCAGCCGGGCCACGTCGACCAGGTCCTCGGGCTCGGCCGGCCGGCCCGCTCGCTCGTGCGGCATGAGTCCCTATTCCTCCGCGTCGGTGTGATCGATGCCTGTGTGATCGATCGCTCACCGCCCATCTTTCCCCGCCAGGGCCCTGACCCGCGAGTACACCCCGCTCGCGGGTCGGGCGATGCGATGCCGGCCGATGCGGTGTCAGCCGATGTGGTAACTGTCCCCGTACGTCTTCCAGTCGAGCGGGGTGTCCAGGTCGAGGTTGCCCTTGCGCAGGAAGACCCGCTGCTCGGTGTCGACGCGGCTGGTGTCGCTGTGCGCCTCCTCCTGCTTCATGGCCCACACCCGGGCGTCGAGGAAGGCGTTGAGGTACGTCGTCTCGTCGCCGCCCTGCGCCGGCGGCTTGGCGCTGCGCAGGGCGCGCTTGCGGATGTTGCTGAAGCTGGTCGGGTCGCCGCCGTCGCCGTGCATGACGATGGCGTCGTAGTAGCAGAACTGGCCGAGCGTGCGCAAGCCGTCCGTCTTGCCCTGGCCGACCGCGGGGTTGAAGTAGACGCGGTCGCGCTCGTCGTTCTGGCACTGCTGGAAGACGGTGTCCTTGGCCGCCGTACGCCAGTCCCCGGGGTAGTTCGGGTCGAGGCCGGCGTGCGAGTCGCTGCCGTTGACCTTGCGCAGGGCGGGCAGGTACTTCGCGAGGACGTTGCCGGACCTGCGGTCGGCGTAGAGCTGGACGAGGTCGAGCATGTCGCCGGTGCCGGAACAGAAGCCGATGATGCCGGCGGTGTAGCCGCGGCCGTCGCCGATGTCCTCGATGTACTTGTACTGGGCCTTCCAGTCGAGCGAGGAATTCTCCGCGCTCGACACGAGTTCCATGGCGATCTCCTTCTTCGCCGGGTCGTCGAGGCCCGCTCCGGCCGCGCGGGCCGCCGGGGCCGCGCTCGCGCGCTCGGTGCCGATCAGGGCACCGGAGGCGACGGCGGCGCCGAGCACGGCGACGAGAGTGCGGCGGGAGACGGTGGCGGGGGATGATTCGCGGTCTGCGTGTACCACAGGGACTCCAAGTCGAGGCGGGGGGTGGGGAGTTGGTCCGTACCGCAGTACTGGTAGGAAAGTTTCCTATCAGAAGTGTCACGGACCGGATACCCGGCGCGCGCGAAGTTCGTAGGATCGGACAACCGCAACCTCCGCGACGAGGCAGGTCGGCCGCGCCCGATTCAGAAACGGAATCACTCAATCCCATCCGGTACGGCGGTTGGACGCGCGCGGCATGCGGAAGCGAGGGTGGACCCGCCCCCTCCACGACCGGAGAGGCGGCCCCTACGGCACCACCCGGAGAGACCCGATGACCCACGTCGCGGACCCCGCTCGCTACGACGGCACCATGCGCTACCGGCGCACCGGCCGCTCGGGACTGGACCTGCCGGTCCTGTCGCTCGGCTACTGGCACAACTTCGGCGACGACCGCCCCTTCGAGACCCAGCGCGAGATCGCGCTGCGCGCCTTCGACCTCGGGATCACCCACCACGACCTGGCGAACAACTACGGCCCGCCGTACGGCGCGGCCGAGCTGAACTTCGGGCGGCTGCTGAAGCGCGACCTCGCGCCGCACCGGGACGAGCTGGTGGTCTCCACCAAGGCCGGCTGGGACATGTGGCCCGGCCCCTACGGGCAGGGCGGCGGCTCGCGCAAGTACGTGCTGGCCTCGCTCGACCAGTCGCTGCGCCGGATGGGCGTGGACTACGTGGACATCTTCTACTCCCACCGGCTGGACGCCTCCACGCCGCTGGAGGAGACGATGGGCGCGCTCGACACCGCCGTCCGCCAGGGCAAGGCCCTCTATGTGGGCATCTCCTCCTACGACGCCGAACGCACCCGGCAGGCGGCCGCCATCCTGCGCGAGCTGGGCACCCCACTGCTGATCCACCAGCCGTCGTACAGCATGGTCAACCGCTGGATCGAGACCGACGGCCTGCTGGACACCGCCGAGGAGGAGGGCTTCGGGGTCATCGGCTTCACGGCGCTCGCGCAGGGGCTGCTGACGGGCCGTTACCTGGAGGGCGTGCCGCGGGACTCGCGGGCCGCGCAGGGCACGTCGTTCGACACGTCCTGGCTGACGGACGACATGCTGGACCGGCTGCGGTCGCTGAACGACATCGCGGCCCGGCGCGGCCAGACCCTCGCCCAACTGGCGCTGGCGTGGGCGTTGCGGGACGAGCGGGTGACGTCGCTCGTGATCGGCGCCTCGCGGACCGGGCAGTTGGAGCAGAACGTGGCGGCCCTGGAGAACCTGGACTTCAGCGCCGAGGAACTGGCCGAGATCGACAAGTACGCGACCGACGGCGGCGTGGACCTGTGGCGGGAGGCCCGGCTCGGCAACCTCGGCTGACTCACCGCGGCCCGGGGGCGGCGCGGTGGAGCGGGCAAGATGTGGCACCGAGTGACGTACATCACAGACAGGTGGAATATCTCGGACATACTGGAAGTGGCCTGACAGCGTTGTCACCGCCCACGGCAACGCCGTCACCCCTCCCCGCGACTTCCGAGGAGCCGCACTGCTCATGGTCTACGGAGCCCACCGCAGCCCCCTCCTGCCTCCCCGGCCCGACCTGGGTCTCGCCCGCGAATGCGAGGTGTGCCTCGGCTGGGGAACCGTCGTCAGCCGTGACGGCGAGCACGAGCTGTGCCACGCCTGCCAGCTCACCCCCGAGGACGACGAGGCCCCCTCGCGCCACGGCGCATGACGGCACCCCACCCCATATCCTCCCCGCCCCCCGTCCGACCGGGGCCCGCCCGGCCGCCTCGCGCGGCCAGGTTAAGGTTCCGGTAATGGTTTCACCAAGAAACCGTCAAACGGACAGGGGGCCGCCATGGGCGCCGCACGCACGAGCAGGACGCCGTTGCCAGGCATCGGCGTCCGGTACGACCTGACGACCCGCGAACGCCGCGGACTGTCGGTCGTGGCCCACCGGGACGGGTCGAGGACGCTGAGCGCGTACCGGGGCGACGACCCCGACGCCTGTGCGCTGTCGGTCCACCTCACGGGCCAGGAGGCGGAAGCCCTGGCCGACACCCTGAAGCCCACCCACCACAGCCCGAACCTGCTGTCCACGACGGAGCTCGGCCTGGTGGCCGAGCGGATCGAGCTGTCCTCGGGCTCGTACTGGAACGGCCGGCTGCTCGGCGACACCCGGATGCGCACCGAGACCGGGGTGTCGATCGTGGCCGTGCTGCGCCGCGCCGAGGCCATCCCCTCCCCCGGACCCGACTTCCGGCTGGCCGGCGGGGACACGCTGATCGTGATCGGCACCCGCGAGGGCGCCGACGCGGCCGCCGCGATACTCGGGCGGGAGTGAGCGCGTGCACTCCTCCGCGGTCTTCCTGATCGAGTTCGGCGCCATCATCCTGGGCCTCGGCCTGCTCGGACGGCTCGCCGCCCGCCTGCGGTTCTCCCCGATACCCCTGTACCTGCTGGCCGGGCTGGCCTTCGGCGAGGGCGGGCTGCTGCCGCTCGGCGCCAGCGAGGAGTTCGTGGCCGTCGGCGCCGAGATCGGCGTGATCCTGCTGCTGCTCATGCTGGGCCTGGAGTACACGGCCAGCGATCTGGTGTCCAACCTCAAGACCCAGTACCCGGCCGGCCTCGTCGACATGGCCCTCAACGCCCTGCCCGGCGCCGCGGCGGCCCTGCTGCTGGGCTGGGGTCCGATCGCCGCCGTCGTACTGGCCGGCATCACCTGGATCTCCTCCTCCGGCGTCATCGCCAAGGTCCTCGGCGACCTGGGGCGGATCGGCAACCGGGAGACCCCGGTGATCCTCAGCATCCTGGTGCTGGAGGACCTGTCCATGGCTGTCTATCTGCCGGTCGTCACGGCGCTGCTGGCCGGCACCGGCTTCGCCGCCGGCAGCCTCACCCTGGGCATCGCGCTCGGCGTGGCCGGCCTGGTCCTGCTGGTGGCGGTGCGCTTCGGCCGGCATATCTCCCGCTTCGTCTCCACCGACGACCCGGAGAAGCTGCTGCTCGTGGTGCTCGGGCTGACGCTGCTGGTCGCCGGGGTGGCGCAGCAGCTCCAGGTGTCGGCGGCCGTCGGCGCGTTCCTGGTCGGCATCGCCCTGTCCGGCGAGGTCGCCGAGGGCGCCCACAACCTGCTCGCGCCGCTGCGGGACCTGTTCGCGGCGGTGTTCTTCGTCTTCTTCGGTCTGCACACGGACCCGGCGAGCATCCCGCCGGTGCTGCTGCCCGCGCTCGCGCTGGCCGTGGTCACCGCGCTCACCAAGATCGCGACGGGGTACTGGGCGGCCCGGCGTGCGGGCGTCTCGGCCAAGGGCCGCTGGCGGGCGGGCGGCACGCTGGTCGCGCGCGGCGAGTTCTCCATCGTCATCGCCGGTCTCGCCGTCACCTCCGGGATCGACTCCGACCTCGGCCCGCTGGCCACCGCGTACGTGCTGATCCTCGTCGTCCTCGGCCCGCTGACCGCCCGCTGGACCGAGCCGCTCGCCCGCCGGCTGACCGGCCTGCGGTCCGGCCCCGCGGCACCGGCCGAGGAGCCGCGCCCCGTCGCGGCGGACGCGACCGCGGCCGTACCGGACGAGGACACCGTGGCCCGCTCCTGATCCGCCGCAGCCCGGGGGCGGGCCGGCCGGACGTACCGTGGTGTCATGTCCGCCCCTCCGCTCCCGGGCCCGCTGGCCCATCTGGCGCCGCTGCTCGAACACTACGGCTACTGGGCGGTCGGGGCGGTGGTCCTGGTCGAGGACTTCGGGGTGCCCGCGCCCGGCGAGACGATGCTGCTGGCGGCGGGGGTGTACGCGGGCGCGGGGCGGCTGAACGTCGTGGCGGTCGCGGTCATCGCCTTCGTCGCGGCCCTCGTCGGGGACAACATCGGCTATCTGATCGGCCGGGTCGGCGGGCGGGCGTTCGTGCACCGGTGGGGGAAGTACGTCTTCCTGACGCCGGAGCGGTTCGCCGCCGCCGAGGAGTTCTTCGCCCGGCACGGCGGCAAGATCGTGACCGTGGCCCGGTTCATCGAGGGGCTGCGCCAGGCCAACGGCATCATCGCGGGCACCACCGGCATGCCCTGGCCGCGCTTCCTCGCCTTCAACGCGCTCGGCGCGGCGCTGTGGGTCGGTCTGTGGACGACCCTCGCCTATCTGGCGGGCAGTCACATCACCACCATCTACGCCGAGGTCAACCGCTATCTGCTCTACGTCGTCGGCGCCGCCGCCGTCGTCCTCGCGGCCCTCGTCGTGCGCCATGTCGTACGCAGGCGGCGCGCGAAGACGGCGTAGCGCGGCCTCAACCGCCGTCTCCGGCAAGGCCCTTGGTCCAGTCCGCGACGGACAGCACGTCCGCCTGACGGGGGAAGACCTTCTCGGTGAGGACGCGGTGGACCTCCGGGTCCGCGTCGAGGCAGGCGTCGGCGAGGACGGTGAGGCGGAAGTCGAGGTCGGCGGCCTGGCGCAGGGTGGACAGGACGACGCCGCTGGTGGCGATGCCGGTGAGCACCAGATGCTCGATGCCGGCCGACCGCAGGACGAGGTCGAGGTCGCTGCCCGCGAACGCGCTCACCCGGCGCTTGGTGACGATCACGTCCTCGGGGCGCGGTGCGACGTCCGGGTGGATCTCGGCGCCGGGGTCGCCCGTGACGAGTCGGCCGGAGCCCGCGACGGCGCTGAACGACTTGTTGCGCGGGCTGACTTCGGGGTGGCCCCGCCGGAAGCCGACCACCACGTGGATCACCGGCAGCTCGGCCGCGCGGGCGGCGGCGACGGCCTCGCCGAGGCGGCCGAGGTAGTCGCCGGAGGTGTCGAAACGGCCGAGGACGGAGCGCTGGACGTCCATCACGAGGAGCGCGCTGTGCGGCACGAGGACTGTCCTTTCGTGTCGCGCCCGGTCGGGGTGTCGTCGTCGGCGCGCTGGTGGCCGCCGCGCAGCGCGGAGGCGAGTGCGGAGACCAGGGCCATGCCGGTGGCGACGCCGAAGACGACGGCCAGGCCGTGGTGGAAGGGGCCGGAGACCAGCTCCGGGAAGAAGGTGTGGCCGGTCAGGGTGGCGCGCTGGGCCGCGGTCAGCTGGTCCAGGGTGCCGCCGGAGCCGAGCAGATGGCCGATGGGGTTGTTGCCCAGGAAGGTGGCGAACAGGGTGCTGACCGGCGGCAGCGAGGCCACCTCGTGGGCGGTGCCGGCCGGGACGCCGTGGGCCTGGAGCCCGGCGGCGAGCGTCTTCGGCAGGGTGCCGGCGAGCCCGGACACCATGAGCGAGAAGAAGACGCCGATGGACAGGGCCGTGCCCGAGTTCTGGAAGGTGGAGCGCATTCCGGAGGCCACGCCCCGGTAGCGGGCCGGCACGCTGCCCATGATGGAGGAGGTGTTGGGCGCGGAGAACATGCCCTGGCCCAGCCCGTTGAGCAGGAGCAGCGTCGCGAAGACGCCGTAGTCGAAGTCCACCGGCAGGGCGAGCAGACCGAGGAAGGACGCGGCGACGACGAGCAGCCCTGCGGTGGAGAACAGCCGGGCGCCGAACCGGTCGGACAGATAGCCGGAGACCGGCCCGGCGATCAGGAAGCCGAGGGTGAGCGGGAGCATGAAGATGCCGGCCCACAGCGGGGTGTCCTCGAAGGCGTAGCCGTGCAGCGGCAGCCAGATGCCCTGGAGCCAGATGATCAGCATGAACTGGAGTCCGCCGCGGGCGATCGCGGTCAGCAGGGCGGCCAGGTTGCCCGCCGCGAACGCGCGCACCCTGAACAGCGACAGGCGGAACATCGGCTCGGGGACACGGGTCTCGACGTAGGCGAACACCAGCAGCAGGAAGAGGCCGCCGAACAGGCCGCTCAGGACCCAGGGGTTGGTCCAGCCGGTGGAGTGGCCGGCGTAGGGCTGGATGCCGTAGGTGATGCCGGCGAGCAGGATGCCCGCGCCGCAGGCGAAAGTGATGTTGCCGAGCCAGTCGACCCGGCCGCGGCCGCCGACGGAGGTCTCGCGCAGGCTCAGGTACGACCAGATCGTGCCGGTGATGCTCACCGGGACGCTCACCCAGAACACCGCTCGCCAGTCGACCGCGGCCAGCAGGCCGCCGGCGAGCAGGCCGAGGAACTGTCCGGCGAGCGCGGTGATCTGGTTGATGCCGAGGGCCATGCCGCGCTGCCGGGCCGGGAAGGCGTCGGTGAGGATCGCGGCCGAGTTGGCGGTGAGCATGGATCCGCCGAAGGCCTGCACGATGCGCCACAGGATGAGCCACAGCGCGCCCGCACCGGCCCGGAACGGGTCGAGGGACAGCGCGACGGAGGCGCACGCGAAGACCAGGAAGCCGAGGTTGTAGATGCGGACCCGGCCGAACATGTCGCCGAGCCGGCCGAGGACGACGACCAGGACGGCCGAGACCAGCAGATAGCCGAGGATCATCCACAGCAGATAGCCGATGTTCCCGGCCGCGAGCGGGTCGAGCCCGATCCCGCGGAAGATCGCCGGCAGCGAGATGATCACGATGGAGGCGTCCATCGTGGCGATCAGTACGCCGAGCGTGGTGTTGGAGAGGGCGACCCACTTGTAGCCGGGGCCCGGGGGTGTGTCCCGCAGCCGCGCGGAACGCGCGAGCAGCCGGCCGCGTATGCCGCCGCCGTCGCCGGTCGCGCCCGCCGCCGCGGGCCGGGCGCCGCTCACAGTCGTTCCGCCAGTCGGTCGAGCAGGGGCAGGACGTCCTGGAGGGCCTGCCGTTCCTGCGGGGTGAACTCGTCGAGTGCGTGGGCGAGCCGGGTCACGGACTCGGAGCGGCGCTGCTCCAGCATGGTCCGGCCCTCGTCGGTGACGGAGACGATGGCCCGGCGCCCGTCCGCCGTGTCGGGCGCGCGGCTGACGAGCCCGCGCTGTTCGAGCCCGGCGAGTGTGGCCGCCATGGCCTGCGGCCGGACCCGCTCCAGTTCGGCGAGCGAGCCCGGCGAGTCCGGACCGGTCCGGGCGAGCCGGGCCAGCACCGAGACTCCTGACAGCGACACGTCCCCGACCGCGTGCGCCTGCCGCAGCCGCCGGACGGTGCGCCCCATGGCCAGCCGGAGCCCGGCGGCGAGTGCAACCGTATCCATGCTGCTAACGATAGGTTTATCAGTCTGGACTGTTCAACCAAGCGTAAGTAATTCACCCGGAGGCCGGCACCTGCTCGCGGGGAGTCGTGGTCGCGGCGGGGCCGGATGCCGGGCGCAGGGTGAGGGTCAGTACGGCGAGGGCGGCGAAGATGACGGCGGCGGCGACACCGATGGTGTGCAGGCTCGCGGTGAACGCCTCCCGCGCGGTGTGCAGCAGTTCCGCGCCCCGGTCGGCCGGAAGACGCCGGCTCGCCACGACCGCGCCGGCCGGCGAGTCGGACGTGCCATGCGTGCGGTCGCGGTAGACCGCCGCGGCCAGCACACCGAGCAGCGCGAAGCCGAGCGAGCCGCCGAAGTAGTTGCCGGTCTCCGACATCGACGCCGCCGAGCCGGCCCGCTCCGGCGGCACGGACCCGACGACCAGTCCGGTGCCGAGCGCGAACAGCGGGCCGGTGCCGAGGGCCAGCACGGCGATCCCGGTCATGACCAGCGGCAGGGCGAGCGACCCGTGGACGCCGATCAGCAGCAGACTTCCCAGCGCCGATGCCGCGAGCCCGCCCGCGATCGCGGTCGTCTGTTCCATCCGCCGGGCGAGCAGGGGCGCGGTCAGGGTACCGACCGCCACGCCCAGCCCCATGGGCGCGAACAGCACCGCCGACGCGAGCGGCGAGTGTCCCAGCACGCTCTGCAGGTACTGCGTCACCACCAGACCGGTGCCCGCCATGGCGACACCGGCGAGGACCAGCGCGACGAGGACCGCCGTGAACGGCCGGCTGCGCAGCAGCCGCAGGTCCAGCAGCGGCTCCGGCAGCCGCAGTTGACGCCGGACGAACAGCGCTCCCACGGCCGCTCCCACGACGAGGGCCGCCGCCGGGACGGCCGACGCGTGCTGGAGGCTCAGCTGCTTGATGCCGTAGACCAGCAGCAGCACGGACACGAGCGACAGCCCGACGCTCGCCGGATCCGGCCGCCCGGCCCGGTCGCCACGGGACTCCGGCAGCAGCAGCGGACCGGCGAGCAGCAGCACGGCCATCGCCGGTACGGCGGCGAGGAACACCGAGCCCCACCAGAAGTGCTGGAGCAGGAGGCCGGCCAGCACCGGTCCGAGCGCACCGCCGGTGAACTGGCAGCTCGCCCAGATCGCGATGGCCTGCCCGCGCTGCCGTTCGTCGCGGAACATGGTGGTGATCAGGGCGAGGGTGGACGGCGCCAGCGTCGCTCCGGCGACGCCCAGCAGCGCGCGCACGACGATCAGCATCAGCGGGCCGACCGCGCACGCGGCGGCGACCGACAGCGCCGCGAAGGCCGCCGCGCCGGTCAGGAGCAGTCGCCGGCGCCCGATCCGGTCGCCGAGCGTGCCCATCGTGATGACGAGGCCCGCCACCATGAGCCCGTAACTGTCGCTGATCCAGAGCTGCTCGATGTTGTCGGCGCCCAGGTCGGCGCTCAGTCGTGGCAGCGCGAGCAGCAGCGCCGTCATGTCCATCGCGACGACCGAAGTCGGCAGCATGAGGACGGCCAGTCCCAGCCATGCCCGGTTGACCCGCATCTCGGATCCTCCTTGTTCTGTCGATGTCCCGCCGGTCGGTCGGAGCGGGCGGCGGCTTCTTGACACGGGTGCGGAGGGGAATTTCCGTGGCGGGGGAAAACTCGTGGGAATCTTCGGGCGAGGGATGTCAAGAAGTCGACGGCGGCTCCGACCAACCCGTCGAAGGGCCCCGACCGGGGCTCGCGCAGCACGAGGAGCACGAGGAGCACACGATGAAGTTCGTGATCAGCCTGCACATCAACCCGGCCGTGATGGACGCGCTGACCGACGAGGAGAAGGCGGCGATCGGCGCGGGCCACACCAGGTTCATCCAGGAGCTGAAGGAGTCCGGCGAACTGCTGGCCACGCAGGCGCTGGTCGACCCGTCGCAGGCCGTCGTGGTGTCCGTGCGGGAGGGCCAGCCGGTGGTGACCGACGGGCCCTTCCTGGAGGCCAAGGAGTTCCTGGGCGGCTTCTACCTGATCGACTGCGAGGACAAGGAGCGGGCGATCGAGCTGGCGGCGCGGATCCCGGACACCCGGATCGCGGGTCTGGGGGTCGAGGTGCGGCAGGTGATGTTCTACGAGGGACAATTGGAGGCATGACAGCACCGGCCATCGAGGACCTGCTGCGTGACCTCACCCCGCGGGTCCTCGGTGCGCTGGTGCGCCGGTACGGCCGGTTCGAGGGATGCGAGGACGCCGTACAGGAAGCCGTCCTCGCCGCCTCCGTGCAGTGGCCGGCCGAGGGAGTGCCGGACAACCCGCGCGGCTGGCTCACGACGGTCGCGTCCCGGCGGCTCGTCGACCAGCTGCGCAGCGACCACGCGCGCCGTGAACGGGAGTCGGCGCTGGCCGCCGAGGCGGCCCCGGCGGACGTGCCGGACACCGACGACACGCTCGTCCTGCTGTTCCTGTGCTGTCATCCGACCCTGACCGCGGCCTCCCAGACCGCGCTGACGCTGCGCGCGGTCGGCGGCCTGACCACGGCCGAGATCGCGCGCGCGTTCCTGGTGCCGGAGGCCACGATGGCGGCCCGGATCAGCCGGGCCAAGCAGCGCATCCGGGCCGCCGGCAGCTCCTTCGCCCTGCCCGAGGGCGCGGAGCGCGAGGAGCGGCTGCGAGTCGTGCTGCACGTGCTCTACCTGATCTTCAACGAGGGGTACACCGCTTCCTCGGGCAGCGAACTGGTCCGTGCCGATCTCGCCCGCGAGGCGATCCGGCTGGCCAGGACGGTGCACGCGCAACTGCCCGAGGACGGTGAGGTGACCGGGCTGCTCGCGCTCATGCTGCTCACCCATGCCCGCCGCGAGGCACGGACGACACCGTCCGGCGACCTGGTGCCGCTGGCCGAACAGGACCGCAAGCGGTGGGACGGCGCGCTGATCGACGAGGGCCTGGACCTGGTGAAGGCGGCGTTGGCCGGCCCGGACCTGGGGCCGTACCAGCTCCAGGCCGCGATCGCCGCCACGCACGCCGACGCGGCCACCGCCGAGGAGACCGACTGGGTGCAGGTGCACGCCCTGTATCTGATCCTGGAGCGGATCGCGCCCAACCCGATGGTCACCCTGAACCGCGCGATCGCACTCGCCGAGACCGAGGGACCGCAGGCCGGGCTGGACCTGCTGTCCGGCCTGGACGGTGACGGGCGGATGGCCGGGCATCACCGGCTGCTGTCCGTACGGGCACATCTGCTGGAGCGGACGGGCGACACGGCCGGGGCGTACGAGCACTACCGCCGCGCCGCGAAGGCCACGGCGAGCCTCGCCGAGCAGCGCTATCTGGAGTCCCGGGCGAACAGGGTCGCCGCCCGCCCCGAACCCCCGGTGGCCTGAACCGGCCGGTGCCGGGCGACAGAGCCGGCCGACCGGGCGCGGGCTCGGATCCTCACGGGGAACCCGGGCGCCGCGGTCCTTCGTCCCGGCCCTCGGCCTTCGAGGGCGGCAGACGCGGTGGGGCCTCGCCCGCGGTGAGGTGTTCGAGGACCTCGACCAGCTCCTGACAGGCCTTCTCCACCGACTGGCGGGTGTTGTGCTGCTCTGTGATCACGGCGGACAGCAGCAGCGCGGTCAGGGCCATCGAGCCGTTGAACGCCTGGAGCTTCGCCATGACCTCGATGCGGCTCAGCCCGGTGAAGGCACCGACGTCGTCGGTCGCGGCGACGGTGGCCAGCACGGAGGTCAGCAACGCGCACAGCGCGCTGCCCACGAGCTGGAAGCGCAGGGCCGCCCAGATCAGCAGCGGGTAGACGAGGAAGAGCAGGCTGAGCGAGCTGTAGACGGAGACCGGCACCAGCACGCAGGCGACGACCGTCAGCGCGACCGCCTCCTTCCAGCGGGTCAGCGGCGGCGGCCAGCGGGCACCGTGCAGCAACAGCAGCAGCGGGGTGACGATGAGGACGCCCATCGCGTCGCCCACCCACCAGGCCAGCCAGACCGGCGGGAAGCTCGACGCGGCCAGCCGGTCCGTGACGACGAGGAGCCCGACGCCCACGGTCGAGCTGATCAGCATGGCGCCGAGCGCGCCGAGGAACACCAGAGCGAGTCCGTCGCGCAGCCGGCCGAGATCGGTGTGGAAGCGGGCCCGGCGCAGCAGCAGCGCCGCGCACACCGGCGCGCCGGTCTGGCCGGCGAGGGTGCCCAGCACGTCGAGGCGGGGGGTGGTGATCGACATGACGACGAAGAGGGCGCCGATCGTGATGCCGGGCCAGCAGCGCATCCCGAGGATCAGCAGGGCGGCGACGGCGACGCCGCTGGCGGGATAGATGGGAGTGACGACGGCGCCCTCGACGGCCAGCTCACGGAGGAGTCCGAGCCGGCCGGCACCGAAGTAGCAGGCCGCGACGGCCAGTACCTGGACGGCAGGGCCGACCGAGCGGCGCTGAACCTCGTTACCCACCACACCAGCAATCTCACACCGCCGCCCCCGCCGGGGCGAGGCGAGAGCCCACGCCGTCCAGCCCTATGGCGTAACCGGACCGTACGGCCGGAAGCGGGCCCGCCCGGGTCGACGGCGGGCGAGCGGGGGCGGAGGAGGGGCGGTCGGGGCGGGGGCGGTCACATGTGGACGCAGGGGCCGTCCAGGCCGACGACGAGGACGGCGGCGTCGTCCTCGTGGCCGACGCTCTCGGCGCCCTTGATCACGGCGGCGGCCAGCGCGTGTGCCTCCAGGCTCGCGACGGCGGCGATGCCGGCGAGGCGGACGACCTGATCGAGCCCGTCCTCGATGGTCAGCGACGGGCCCTCCACCACGCCGTCGGTGACCAGGACGAAGACGCCGCCCGTGGTCAGCCGGTGCCGGGTCACCGGGTACTCCATGCCCGTCTCGATGCCGAGCGGCGGCCCTCCCTCGTCGTCGACGACGCCGGACTTGCCGTCCGCCGTGGCCCACACGAAGGGGATGTGGCCGGCGCGGGCGCTCTCCAGTACGCCGGTGGTGAGGTTGAGGCGCATGAAGGTGCAGGTGGCGAAGAGGTCGCTGCCCAGGGAGAGCAACAGCTCGTTGGTGCGGGCGAGGAGTTCGCCCGGGTCGCTGGTGACGGAGGCCAGGGCGCGCAGTCCGGCCCGGACCTGGCCCATGAACGCGGCGGCCTCGATGTTGTGCCCCTGCACGTCGCCGATGGACAGCCCGATCCGGCCGTCGGGAAGGGCGAAGGCGTCGTACCAGTCGCCGCCCACGTTGAGACCGAGGTTGGCCGGCGTGTAGCGCACGGCGAGGTGCAGGCCGGGGGCGGCGGGCAGATCCCGTGGGAGCATGCCGCGCTGGAGCGCGATGGCCAGCTCGACCTGGCTGCGCTGCAGCTCCGCGCGCTCGCGTGCCTGGGCGGTGAGCGAGCCGAGTCGGGCCAGCAGCTCGTCGCCTTCGTCCGTGGAGCGCTTGCGGGGCATTGATCACTTCCGGCGATGCGGTGACCTTCGAAGGCCGACCGCCTGAATTTTCATCAAATGCCTAGATTTTACCTATATCTCATGATCGTGCTCTCGGACAGAGCCTCCGATGCGAGTCAACGTCCGGATCCGCACCGTCCCCCGGTCGATGGATGTGCCCGTGTCGGGCCACCGGGCGCGCCGGACCGGAGTGGGAGATTACGGCTGCGGACCGGGGCCGCCCCGCCACTCACTCTCCCCCGACTCTCCGACTCCCGTCTCCCTTCTCCCTGTTCCCGCGTTCCCCCTTTCATCCCTTTTTCATCCCGATATCGCGCTCCACGGAGGAACCTCACCATGCGCCTGTGCCGTCCGCTCGTCGCCGTTCTCGGCGGACTCGCCCTCGCCCTGACCACCACCGGCTCCGCTCTCGCCGCGGACAGCACGTTCCTGTGGACCGGCCCCCAGGGCAAGCTGTACGCCATCGACAACCCGCCGGCCCGCAAGTGCCTCAACATGGCCCAGGAGGCGCGCGGCGCCCGCAATGCCACGAAGAAGCCCCTGGTCGTCTACACGCAGAAGAAGTGCAAGGGGACGGCGACGCGGCTCGCCCCCGGCAAGTCGGCGCCCAGCGGCGCGCGTTTCGCCAGCATCGTGTTCGACCCGCGCTGACCGGCACAGACACCGGCGCCGCACACCGAACACGGGTGGCACGCGTCCGCGCCTGGGCGTTGGCGTGCCACCCGTGTCCAGTCCCGAGACATCCAGGCGCTGGCCACCGGCCGTCCCGTGGCGTTCTCGTCGTTCCCTCTCCGCCCTCACACCCCGCAGGCCTCGTCCGTCCGGGTCGTGAGGGCCATGAGGCGTACGCCCTCACCGGATCGCCGTTCCGCACGCGGCCGGCTGCCGGTCCCCGCCGCGGGCACGCATGATCGGGGGGGGCACCGTTGACGGCGCTGCTCGGCCGACGCCGCTCCGCGCGGCGGACCCTGCTGGTGTTCCTGGGGGTGTTCCTGCTCGCCCACGCGGTCGGGGCCCTCACCTCCGGCCTCGCCGTCCTGCTGGCCACGTGGGTCCTCGCGGCCCTGGCCGACGCCGGTTTCCTGGCCGTAGGGCTGACCGCCGCGACGGAGATGGTCGCGGCCGACGCCAAGGGCCGGGCCACCTCGATCCTGCTCGGCGGGACCGCGCTCGCCTGCGTGGTGTGCGTGCCCGCCGGTGCCGCGCTCGGCCGGCTGCCGGGCTGGCGTTCGGCGTTCCGGGAGGACGCCCCGCTGTCCGCGCCGACGCTCGCCGCGATCGCCCGGTCGCTGCCGGGCGGCCGGAGCGGCCCTGCACCGGGGCCCGCGCGGAGCTGCGGGCGCTGCGCCGGCCCCGGCTGCTGCCGGCGCTGGGCCTCCGCGCGCTGGTCGACGGCGCCACCTTCTGCACCTTCACCTACCTCGCACCGCTGACCACGGAGGTGACCGGACTCGCTGCCGGGTGGGTGCCGGGCATGCCGGCGCTGTTCGGGGCCGGCGCGTTCGCCGGGGTGACGTCGGCGGGCCGGCCGGCGGACCGGCGGCCGCTGCCGGTGCTGCGGGCGGGCGGGGCCGCGCTGCTCGTCGGCTGGGTGCTGCCGTCCCTGGCCGCCGGGCACACGACGGCGACCGTCCTGCTCGTCCCGCTGCTGGGACTGCTGGCGTTCGGCGTCGGTTCGACGCTGATCACCCGGGTGCTGTACGAGGCCGCGGACGCCCCGTCCCTCGGGACCGCGTTCGCGACGTCGGCGCTGAACGCCGGCGCCGCCCTCGGCCCGGTGCCGGGCGGGGCGGCGATCGACCGCGGTCTCGGCTTCCGCGCCCCGGTCTGGGTCAGCGGCCTGCTGGCGACGCCCGCGCTCGCCGCACTGACCATGACCGCACGCGACGGCCGAGACCGGCGACCCGCGTGACGCCGGGCGCGGCCGTCCGGCGATGGCCGGCGGCCCACGGCACGGAGTGAGCCACCACCGTCAAACCGTAGCCGCACGCGGCGAGCGGGAACGGCGCCTGTGACCGTCGGCGCCGCCGTCCAGGGATGGGCCGCGGCACACAGCACGGAGTGCTGAGCCACCCCCGTCAGAAAGGCGAGCGCCCCGCACGTCACGTCCGCACTCGCCACGCCGGCCATGGCCGCACGCGGCGGGCGGGAACGGCCGCTGGGACGGTCGGCGCGGCCGTCCTGTGGTGGCTCACAGCGGGGAGCGGGCCACCGCTGTCAGGAAGGCGCCGAACAGCAGGGACACGATGGTGAGGGCGCCGTAGACGATCACTGCGTGGGCCGGGCGGACCCGCCAGGTCCGGGTCAGGGCGCGGGCCATGGGGATGAGCAGCGGGAAGGCCGGGAGCAGGAACCGCGGCTTGGAGGAGAAGGAGCCGGATGCGGCGACCACGAGCAGGACCAGCACCCCCGAGAAGACCACCAGCGCCAGTGGGGCGCGCTCCAGGCACAGCAGCGCGAACAGCAGGACGCTCGCCGCGACGATCACCAGGGCCATCGGGTAGACGGCTCCCCCGCCGTGCAGCAGCATCGCCTTGACGAACTTGGCCGAGCCGATGCCGAAGTCGAACTTCGAGTCCCAGGCGCTCTGCACCTTGAAGTAGCCGCCGAGCAGGTTTCCGGTCTGGCTGCCCACCCACAGCACGTAGCCGAGCCAGCCCACCGGAGCGAGTACGGCGCCGGCCCACAGGCTCACCGGGACCCGGCCGCGCCGGCGCCATGCCTCATGGGCGGCGGCGAGGCAGACGGCCAGCGCGATCGCGAAGCCGCTGGGCCGGGCCAGACCCGCGAGCGCGGCCAGCGTTCCGGCCCACAGCCAGTTGCGCTTGAGCACGTGGTACAGGGACCAGATGGCCAGCGCGGCGAACAGGGACTCGGTGTAGGCGATGGTCAGCTCGACGGCGTGCGGCATCACGGCCCACAGGGCGACCAGTGCGGTGGCGACGCCGCGCCCGTAGAGCATGTGGCCGATGGCGTAGACGCCGTACGCCGCCACGCCCGCGCAGATCCAGGAGATGAGCAGCGCGGCCTGGCCGGGGGTCAGCGGCAGGACGGTGGTCAGCGCCCTGATCATGCCGGGATACAGGGGGAAGAACGCCCAGTCGGCCTGGACGGCGCCCTGCGGGGTGATCCAGATCTTGTGGCCGTAGCCCTGGGCGGCGATGTGCAGATACCAGCGGGAGTCCCAGGAGTGGGCGAGGGTTTTGAGGAGTGGATGGCCCCGCAGGGCGTTGGTGAGGATCACTGTGAGGACCCCGGCGAACCGGACGGCCACGAACAGCGCGAGGGCAGGCAGCACGCCCTCGGGAGTTCCCCGCCGCGCGATCCTCGGCAGGGCCGGCAGCACCGACAGACGGGCGGGTGGGGACGGGGCGGCCGACTCGGGCCGGGGTACAGAAGAGGTACTCACGCTCATGACCTTGAACACGCCTGGTAAGACGTGCAATCCGCGACCCGGGTTTCTTACACACTTCCACCCTGATTCAGGAAATTGCCCCTTCTCGCCGAATCCGGACAAACCATACTGATCAATCGCTGACCGATCATCGATCGGCCGCCGATCGAAGGCGCCCGAAGGCGTTGAAACAACGTGTGGTAAACATATGAGCGCTGCCTAGCTCGAAAGATGGATGTTGTGACTGTCAACGACGACTCGTTCACCAACTGGAAGATCCGCGAGGAGATCGCGGAGTCGATGATCCCGCTCATCGGGAAGCTGCACCGCGAGCGGGACGTGACCGTCCTGCTGCACAGCCGCTCCCTGGTGAACAAGTCGGTGGTCAGCATCCTCAAGACGCACCGCTTCGCCCGGCAGATCGCCGGCGCGGAGCTGTCGGTCACCGAGACCATGCCGTTCCTTCAGGCCCTGACCGAGCTCGACCTCGGGCCCTCCCAGATCGACCTCGGTCTGCTGGCCGCCACGTACAAGGCCGACGACCGGGGCCTTAGTGTCGCCGAGTTCACCGCCGAGGCCGTCGCCGGTGCCACCGGCGGCAACAAGATCGAGCGCCGCGAGGCACGGGACGTCGTCCTGTACGGCTTCGGCCGCATCGGCCGGCTCGTCGCACGCCTGCTGATCGAGAAGGCCGGTTCGGGCAACGGTCTGATGCTGCGCGCCATCGTCGTGCGCGGCGGCGGCGCCGAGGACATCGTCAAGCGCGCCTCGCTGCTGCGCCGCGACTCCATCCACGGCCAGTTCCAGGGCACCATCACCGTGGACGAGGACACCAGCACGATCGTGGCCAACGGCAACGCGATCAAGGTGATCTACGCCGACGACCCGACGGCCGTCGACTACACCGAGTACGGCATCCGGGACGCCATCCTCATCGACAACACCGGCAAGTGGCGCGACCGCGAGGGCCTGTCCAAGCACCTGCGCCCCGGCATCGACAAGGTCGTCCTGACCGCGCCGGGCAAGGGCGACGTCCCGAACATCGTGCACGGCGTCAACCACGACACGGTCAAGCCGGACGAGCAGATCCTGTCCTGCGCCTCCTGCACCACCAACGCGATCGTCCCGCCGCTGAAGGCGATGGACGACGAGTACGGCGTGCTGCGCGGGCACGTGGAGACCGTCCACTCGTTCACGAACGACCAGAACCTGCTGGACAACTACCACAAGGCCGAGCGCCGTGGCCGCTCCGCGCCGCTCAACATGGTGATCACCGAGACCGGTGCCGCCTCCGCCGTCGCCAAGGCGCTGCCCGACCTCAAGGCGAAGATCAGCGGCAGCTCGATCCGTGTGCCGGTGCCGGACGTCTCGATCGCGATCCTCAACCTCCAGCTGGCCCGCGAGACCACCCCCGAGGAGGTCCACGACTACCTGCGCGAGGTCTCGCTGACCTCGCCGCTGCGCCGCCAGATCGACTTCACCACGGCGCCCGACGCGGTCTCCAGCGACTTCATCGGCTCGCGCCACGCCTCCATCGTGGACGGCGGCGCCCTCAAGGTCGACGGCGACAACGCGATCCTCTACCTCTGGTACGACAACGAGTTCGGCTACTCCTGCCAGGTCGTCCGCGTCGTCCAGCACGTCTCCGGCGTCGAGTACCCGACGTTCCCGGCCACGGCGGTCTGACCGCCGACGGGACGGCGCGCGTACGGCGGAGGCCGCCGGCCGGGATTCCGGTCGGCGGCCTCCGCCGCGCCGAGGGCACGTGCGCTCAGGCCCCGGTCCCGGCCTTCGCCGAGGCGGCGCAGGCTCCCGCCGCGCACGCCGTGAGCCACTGGTCGAAGTCGGCGTCGTACCGTGTACCGATGCCGTCGTGGTAGACGGCGTAACCGCCCGCGTAGTCACCGGCGCGGAAGCGCGCGAGCATCTGCTGGACGTCGTCGGGGTGGCGCTCCGCCATGTAGCGCACGGCGAGATAGCCCCAGGGGTAGGTGCGGGTCGTGTCGCTGTTGGCGTAGGTGTTCTCGAAGAGAGTGCTCAGCTTGTACGTGTGCCTGGCCGCCTCCTGGATCGCCTGGTCGTCGGCGAGACCCCGGTAGCCGTAGGAGACGTACTCGGCGAGACCCTCGATCCACCACACGTCGGGCACGGACGTCTGCTGCGTGAAGTCGCCCTTCATGTCGTCGCGGGCGTCGAGGAAGTGCGTGTACTCGTGGTTGAGGTTCCAGATCCGGGCCGTGAAGCCGTCGTCGGAGTCCTTCTGGTACATGATCGACGTGGGCTGGTTGGCCGGGTCGGACGGGTCGCCGTCCAGCGTGATGCCGCCGTTGTCGGTGCTGACGCCGTAGATCGCACCGGCGTACGTCTGGTAGTCGGCGCGGCTCGCGAAGACCACGAGCTGGATGGCGGAGACGTACTGGCCGGGTATGGCGCCGTCGGCCTTGACCAGGTTCCGGAAGTAGGCGTCCTGGTTCTGCACGCTCGCGCACACGGCGGCGAGGTCGTCCGCCGTCAGGGACTCGGCGCGGATCGTGTGGGCGGCGTCGCAGCGGTGGGTGACCGGCAGGGCGGCGGCGGTGAGCTTGGCGGGCAGGTCGCAGACGTCGTAGTAGGCGCAGTCGCCGCCGTCGTAGGCGTTCGCCTGCGTGGCCACCGCCACCCAGAGCCCGGCCGTCGGGCCGGTGATCTCCGACTCGTCCAGCAGATCCCTGGTCAACGGCCGTACGGTTGCCTGGAGTTCGGGGTGCTCCACATAACGGGCCAGGTTCATCCCGGCGTTGGAGTCCAGGAACGCGTTGTCGGTGCCGAGCAGGTCGGTGTGGTCCAGGGCGAAGTCGTGCAGGGTGCCGGCGATCGACGGGTCGGCGGTGACCGCCCGGACGTAGTCGGGGTTCCAGTTGCCGCGCCACAGCGGGGTGTAGACGTCGTTGACCGCCCTGACCATGCTGTCCACCGTGCCGTACGAGCTGTCGTAGTCCTCCAACAGCCTCTGGTAGACCGGGAGGTAGCGGCCCTGCTGGTCGGCGCTGTCGGTGAGGACGACGGTCTCGCCGAGGATGTCGCCGTTGGCCGCCGTGACGTCGTACGCGTGCCGGCGGGCGAAGAAGGCGTCCAGGCCGGCGGTGACGGCGGTGGTGAGCCGTGAGGTGTACGGGCCCGTGTCCGAGGCGTCGTTGAACTGTACGTAGTAGCCGGCGCGCAGGAACAGCACCAGCTGCTCCAGGCTGCCGGTGTTGTCGCCCCGGTACTGCGCGGCCGTGCGGGTGAACGCGGCCGCCACGGTGAGCATCTGGGACTCGCGGAAGACGGCGTGCGCGTCCTGGCCGGTGACCGCGAAGAGGGTGTTCACGCAGTCCGTCGTCGAGGCCTTCACGAAGGCGACGAGGGCGGCTCCGTCACGGCTGCCGAAGTCGCCCGGGGTGCAGGAGGCCGCCCCGGCGGTCGCTCTGGGTGCGCGGCTCAACAGGGGTTGTCGCGGGGGGAGTTGGACCGGGCTGAGCCGTCGGGTCGGGCTCGCCGGGCGTTCGGTGCCGGCGATGGTGGCGCCGACGGGCGAGGGTACGGAGGTGCGGGCGCGGGGCGTGACCGCCGTACCGGGGTGCGGCTGGGGCGCGGCCAGCGCCGGTGCGGTCAGCAGGCCAGCCACGGTGACACAGACGGCGGCGGCACCGGTCAGGCGTGCGACGGCACGCCCGTGCCCGCGTCCGGGCAGCGCGAAGCGATAGTGCATCGAGGTTCCTCCACGAAGTGGTGCGCCTCGGTGGGGGGTTGAGGCGTGTGAGGCACTGTGTCAGCGGGCCGGTGGAGCGACAATGCCGTGTGACATAGCACATGGCACCGGCCGCTCATAACATCGCGAGGCGCTTTTGACGTGCCGCTACGCCCCGGTGACGCTCCAGGTGCGCGAGGCCCAGGCCCGCAGGTGCGGTGCCTGGGCGACGAGGTCGCGGTAGGCGGCCGTGGCCGACTGGGCCAGCGCCTCCAGGACCTCGTCGGTGACGCTGTCGGGCCGCCAGGCGAGCACATAGCGGCACCACAGGGGCGAGCCGACGAGCGGCTTGACCACGACGTGCGGGCCCGGCCGCAGCGTGGGCTGCACCAGGGACACCCCGAGGCCGTCGGCGATCATGCTCTGGAGCTGGCTCTGGTCGCCGAGGAACTCGTGCACGGTGACCGGGGTGAATCCGGCTGCCGCGCAGGCGTCGTAGAACACCCCGGGCCAGCCGGCGCCGTCGTCCGGGGTCACGAACCACGCGTCCTCGGCCAGGTCCGCGAGCTGCACCTGGGCGCACTGGCGCAGCCGGTGCCGGGCGGGCAGGGCGACGAACGTGGGCTCAGTGACGATGCCGCGGTGCCGCACGGCGTCCGAGTGGCGCAGTTCCATGCCCGGGTAGTCGGCGGCTATCGCGGCGTCCACCGCGCCATCCTCCAGCAGCTCCACGATCCGTGAGGAGGCGTAGACGCTGTTCACCGCGAGGGACAGCCCGGGCAGCCGGGTGCGGACACGGGAGACCGTGCCCGACAGCATGGGCGAGTTGGTCGCGGCCATGCGCAGGGGAGGGCGGGGCCGCGCGGGGGTCGGACGGTGGCCGATCGCGTCGGCGCGGGCCAGCACGTCACGCGCCTGGGCCACCACCTCGGCGCCGTAGGAGGTCGGGCGCGCGCCGCTCGTGCCGCGGTCGAAGAGCGGCTCGCCGAAGTGGCGCTCGATGCGGCGCAGCTGGGTGCTCACGGCGGGCTGCGAGTAGCCGAGCTGTGCCGCCGCGCGCCCCACACTGCCCGCGTCGGCAATCGCGCACAGCACCCGCAGATGCCGCAGCTCCAGCTCCATCTCGCCCCTCCTCGTGTCGGCCACACCGCCCCGGCTCACACCCGGCGGACGAAGCGTTCCATTGTGCCCTGCCGGGCACAAGCCGCAGGTCAGCCGTCGTCGTGCCACGGCGTGCGAAGGGGGGAGACGGAGCCGGAGCGGCCGTCGGGGCGCCCGGCCGCCTCAGTACGCCCGGCCCACCACCG
The DNA here is from genome assembly GCF_058673395.1 of Streptomyces sp. HUAS MG56. Classification (NCBI taxonomy): domain Bacteria; kingdom Bacillati; phylum Actinomycetota; class Actinomycetes; order Kitasatosporales; family Streptomycetaceae; genus Streptomyces; species Streptomyces sp. HUAS MG56. Next base: position 1,828,262 of record NZ_CM178722.1, read on the forward strand.
CGACGACCCCCGGCTCGTCCTCGCTCACCGGCACCGAACCGTCGGCCGCGACCAGGCACCGTACCGACACGCCCCGCTCGGCCAGCCGGGCCTCGCCGTCGGGGCCGAGCGCGGCCCAGGGGATGCGGGCCCAGCCCGTCCGCGCGGCCTCGGCGGCCTCCTCCGGCCCGGTCACCTCGGCCGTGCGGTCCGCACGGCGCCGGCGGGACTGCGCGGGCAGCAGCGCCTGGTCGTCCGCCAGCGCCCCGGGCAGCAGTGCGGGCAGCGCCGCGGCGGCGACCGGCTCCTTGGTGCCCGGGATGCGGCGGACCAGCATCGCGGTGCCGTTCTCCAGGTCGCGCGGGCGCACCTCGACCCGTACGGGGACGCCCTTCAGCTCCCAGTCGACCGCGCGCCGGCCGAGCGGCACGTCCGTGCGGTCGTCCACGTGGACCCGTACGCCCGCCTCCGCCAGCCGGCCGCCGATCGCGCGGACCGCGGACAGCACCTCCTCGTCGCCCTTCACCGCCAGGACCACCGCTGCACCGGGGCCGGCCGGGGCGGGACGCGCAGCCCGTCGTCGTCGCCGTGGGCCATCACCAGCGCGCCGATCATGCGGGTGGTGGAGCCCCAGGAGGTCTGCCAGACGTGCTCCTGCCGCCCGTCCTTCGTCACGTAGCGCGTGTGGAAGGCCTTGGCGAAGTTCTGGCCGAGCTCATGGCTGGTGACCATCTGGAGCGCCTTGCCGTCGCCCATCATGCTCTCCAGCGTGAGCGTGTTGATCGCGCCGGCGAACCGCTCCCGGGCCGTCTTGCGTCCGGAGACGAAGTCCATGGCGAGGACGTCGCGCAGGAAGTCGCCGTAGACCTCGCTCTGGACGCGTGCCGCGAAGTCCCGGGCCTCCTCGTACGTGGCGTGCGCGGTGTGGCCCTCCTGCCACAGGAACTCCGTCGTCCGCAGGAACAGGCGCGGGCGCAGCTCCCAACGGACCACGTTCGCCCACTGGTTGATGAGCAGGGGCAGATCGCGAGAGCTGTGCACCCACTTGCGTGCCGGCGCTGACCATGGCGGAGGGGGCCCGGCGGGCGCGGGCGATGGTGGCGACCGGACTGGACTTCGACGGCGTGTTCTGTGTGACGGACACCGTGGCGATGGGGGTCCTGCGGGGGCTCGCGGACGCCGGGGTGCGGGTGCCGCAAGCCGTCAAGGTGATCGGTTTCGACAACGTCGACGAGAGCGCCTTCCTCGTCCCGTCGCCGTCCACGGTGGATCCGGATCACGACCTGATGGCAGAGCGGGCCGTCGCCCTGCTCGTCGCCCGGCTGGACAGCGCGGGGCCGCCCGCGGACCAGGAGGAGTTCGTGAGCCCCTTCTCGCTGGTGCCACGCGAGTCGACCGCCCCCTGACCCTGGTTCTCGCCCCACGCTTTCTCTGCTTTCTCTCCACCTCGACCGGGCTGCAGCAGCACACCCTCATTTGCCTAAAGCTTTTAGGCATGCTCATAATCAATTTGGGCAGAGAGGGGAAGGTTCATGGTTCGCGCAGGTCTGAGCACCGAGCGTCTGGTCCGTGCGGGCGCCGAGCTGGCCGACGAGGTCGGTTTCGAGCAGGTGACCGTGTCCGCGCTGGCCCGGCGGTTCGACGTCAAGGTCGCGAGCCTGTACTCGCACCTGAAGAGCTCCCAGGACCTCAAGACCCGGATCGCGCTGCTCGCCCTGGAGGAGCTGGCCGACCGCGCCGCCGAGGCGCTCGCCGGCCGGGCCGGCAAGGACGCCCTGGCCGCCTTCGCCGACGTGTACCGCGACTACGCCCGCGCACACCCGGGCCGCTACGCCGCGACCCGCCACCCGCTCGACGCCGAAGCCGCGGCGGCGAGCGCGGGCGGCCGGCACGCCCGGATGACCCGGGCGATCCTGCGGGGCTACGACCTGACCGAACCCGACGAGACACATGCGGTCCGCCTCCTCGGCAGCGTCTTCCACGGCTACGTCAGCCTGGAGCTGGCCGGCGGATTCAGTCACAGCGCCCCCGACTCGCAGGAGTCCTGGACGCGCATCCTGGACGCCCTCGACGCCCTGCTGCGCGACTGGCCCTCCCCCTGAATCCCCGACTCCCCGAACCCCACTTCAGCACGTCGACATCTTCGAAACGCAGGCCGACACCATGCACTCCATCCCGCTGACCCCCGAACTCCTGCGCGGCGCGCTGGACGTGGAACGCACCGCGCTCGGACTCCTGCCGCACCGGCTGCCCGCCCGCGCCCGCGCCCAGTGCGCCGACCCGCAGCTCGCCATGGTGGAGTCCCAGCCCTCCGGCGTACGACTGGCCCTGCGCACCCGCGCGACCGTCGTCGAGCTGGACACCCTGGCGACCAAGCGGGTCTACGTCGGCGCGCCGCCGCGCCCGGACGGCGTGTACGACCTGCTCGTCGACGGACGGCTCACCGGCAGCGCCCGGGTCGAGGGCGGCGACACGCTCACGATCGACATGACGACCGGCGACGTCGAGCACCGGCCGGGCCCGGTCGGCACCGTCCGCTTCACGGGCCTGCCCGACACGGTCAAGGACGTGGAGATCTGGCTGCCGCACAACGAGACGACCGAGCTCGTCGCGCTGCGGGCCGACGCGCCCGTCGAGCCGGTGCCGGACCGGGGCCGCGCGGTGTGGCTGCACCACGGCAGTTCGATCAGCCACGGCTCCGACGCCGCGAGCCCCACGACCACCTGGCCGGCACTCGCCGCGGCCCTCGGCGGGGTCGAGCTGATCAACCTGGGGCTCGGCGGCAGCGCCCTGCTCGACCCGTTCACCGCGCGCACGCTGCGCGACACCCCCGCCGACCTGATCAGCGTCAAGCTCGGCATCAACGTGGTGAACGCCGACCTGATGCGGCTGCGCGCGTTCGGCCCGGCCGTGCACGGCTTCCTCGACACCGTCCGCGAGGGCCACCCCGACACGCCGCTGCTCGTCGTCTCGCCCCTCCTGTGCCCGATCCACGAGGACACGCCAGGTCCCAGCGCCCCGGACTTCTCCGCCCTGAGCGAGGGCCGGCTGCGGTTCCGGGCCGTCGGGGACCCGGCGGAGACGGCGAGCGGAAAGCTCACGCTGAACGTCATCCGTACGGAGCTGGACCGGATCGTGCGCGAGCGCGCGGCCGAGGACCGGAACCTGCACTACCTGGACGGCCGTGACCTGTACGGCGAGGCCGACTTCGGCGAACTGCCGCTGCCCGACGACCTGCACCCGGACGCCGCCGCGCACCGCCGGATCGGCGAGCGCTTCGCGGCGCGGGCGTTCACGACGGGCGGCCCCTTCGGGGACGGCGCCCTCTGACCACACCGCCCGACCGTACGGGCCGCCCTCGTACGGGCCGCCCGTAGCGGACGCGTCACACCAGGTGGGCGAAGACCACCAGGTTGTCGGTGTAGTCCTTCGCCGCGTGGTCGTACGGCCCGGTGCAGGTGATGAGCCGGGCCTCGGCGCGCGGCACGTCGCCGTACACGCGCTCGCTGGGGAATTCGTTCTTGGCGAAGGTCTTGGCGTCGTCCACGACGAAGTCCGCGTCCTGTCCGTCGGCACGCTCCACGGTGAACTCGTCACCGGGCTCCAGTTCGTCGAGACCGGCGAAGACGGCCGGGGAGGTCGTGGTGTCGAGGTGCCCGGCGATGATCGCGGTGCCCCGCTCACCGGGCGCGACGCCCTTGGAGTACCAGCCGACCAGATTGGTGTCGTCGGCCGGCGGCGGCTGGAGCTTGCCGTCGGCGCCGATGGTCAGGGTGGTGAAGGGGGCGTCCACGTCGATCTTCGGGATGATCAGGCGGGTCGGTGCGGACCGGGGCAGTGACGGGCCGGTCGGCTGCGGACGGGGCCGCTGCGGATCGGCGGTCGCGGGGGCGTCCTTGCCGGTGGCCGAGGAGGCGCCACGGTCGGTGTTCGAGGAGTCGCCGCGGTCGGCGGTCGAGGAGGCGCCCGCGCCGGAGGCCCGGGAGGTCTGCGAGGAGTCACCGGTCTTGTGGTGGCCGCCGAACACGCTGGTGAAGAGGACGACGATCGCCACCAACCACAGCGTCAGCCGCCCACCACGACCGGAACCCCGCCCGTCCGCAGGTGACGGGGAGGAGGGATTTGCTGCCATCGGACACCACCTCGCTCGGATACGGCAGCACAGGAATCAGAACAAGGGCGCCGGTGCCGAAGCCCGGCGCACAGGGAGGGGACGCGGGGAGCGTCCCCGGGCGGCGGGCCGCCGACGCGAGGGGAACGTCGGCGGCGGCCGCTGCCTCAGGAAACGAGCCGCCGGATCAGGACTCCTGACCGGCCTTCCTGCGGCGCACCACGTACATGGCGCCCGCGCCCAGGGCCAGTACGGCCAGACCACCCGCGGTCACGCTCGAATCGGCGAGCGCCCCGCCACCGGTGTGCATGCCACCACGCGGCTCCTCACCGCCCCGGTCACTGCCACCACGGTCGCTGCCACCCCGGTCGCTACCACCTCGGTCGCTGCCACCACGGTCACTGCCACCACGGTCGCTACTACCTCGGTCGCTACCACCTCGGTCGCTGCCACCACGGTCACTGCCACCACGGTCGCTACTACCTCGGTCGCTACCACCTCGGTCGCTACTGCCTCGGTCGCTACCGCTCCGGTCACTGCTGCCACCGTCGTCGCCACCACGGTCCCCGCCCTGGTCGTCACTGGTCAGCATGGCCAGCGCGCCGCCACCGGTGTGCACGCCGCCGTGCGGCTCGCCGCGACCCCGGTCCTCACCACGGCCCCGGTCGTTCTCCCCGCCACGGTCGTTGCCGCCACGGCCCCGGTCGCCACCCTCGTCGCCACCACGGCCCCGGTCGCCACCCTCGTCGCCACCACGGTCACCGCCGTGGCTGTCGCCGCGCACCAGGGCGAGTGCTCCGCCGCCCGTGTGAATTCCACCGTGCGGGTCGTCGTGTCCGCGACCGTTGTCGCGGTCGCCTCCGCGATCATTGTCGTGATCGCGGCCGTTGTCGTTGCCTCGGCCGTTGCCCCGGCCGTTGTCGCGGCCGTTGTCACGGCCTCGGTCCTCGCCGCGACCGTTGTCGCGGCTGTAGGAAGAGTCGTCGCGGCCACCGTCGTCGCCCAGGTGGGCGACCGCGAGCGCGGCGCCGGGCGTGGCGAAGGCGAGGGCGGCCGTGACGGCCGCCGTGGCCAGAAGCCTGCGGGCAGAACGCATAGCGATGTCCTTCCGTCGCGGCCAGGCAGCGGATACCTCATCAGCTGAACAGACCCGGCCTCGACATGAACCACCGTCAGCGAGGGCCCGGACTCGCACCATCTGAGCCGCCCAATGGAGTCATCGAGCCACCCGTCTGACCCAGCGATCACCTTCTTCGAGCGGCCGTCCGGGGGAATGCCACGGCGTGGCGCCACCACCGCGCGGCACTCCTCCCCTCCTGGTCCTGCGCGGCGCCCGCCGAATCTCCGTGGACTTCCCCGGACCCCTTGTTATGACTGTCGTCATAACGCAGGCTGGTGCCAACGGATGTGACAGATGCGGCAGGTCGAGGCGGCGGGAGACGACAGTGGCGGACGGGATGGCGCGGGCCCTGTGGGAGCGGTACGAGCCGGTGCACGATCTCGTGTACTTCGCGCCGGAGGTGCGCGGGGCGGCGGACGCACTCGGGCTGCGGGGGTACTGGATGGGGTACTTCGCGCTGCGCGCCGCGCCGCTCGGCGCCGTGTCCCCGTCCGTGGTGACGAGTTGTTTCTACGTCTTCCACCCCGCACGCGTGGCCCGGGCCCTGCCGGACGCCTGGGGGTACGCGGCCCCGGCCGAGGTGCTGGCTGCCCGTCTGGACGCCCTGGACGCGGCGATGACCGGCCTGTTCGGCGCGGACACCGTCGGCTCGGCCGAGTTCGCCGAGGCGGCCGACCTGGCCTGGGAGGCCGCCGCGGCGGCGGACACCACGGGCCGGGTGCTGGCCGCCGCCAACCAGACGCTGGAGCGCCCCAGGCGCCCGGCCGCGCGGCTGTGGCAGGGCCTGACGACGCTGCGCGAGCACCGGGGCGACTCGCATGTCGCGGTACTGGTGAGCCAGGGGCTCGGGCCGGTCGAGGCGATGGTGCTCAAGGCCGCGGAGGGTGAGTCGGACGGGGAGTTCCTGCGCGAGACGCGCAGGTGGGAGCGGGCCGACTGGGAGTCGGCCGGGGCTCGGCTGCGCGGGCGGGGTCTGCTCGCGGCGGACGGGTCGCTCACCCCGGCCGGGGCGGCGCTGCGCACGGAGGTCGAGGCGCTGACCGACGCGGCCGCCGAGGGTCCCTGGACGGCGCTCGGCCCCGACCGCAGCGCCCGCCTCGCCGCACTGCTGGACCCACTGGCCGGCGCCGTCATGGCCTCGGGCCTGCTGCCGCCGGGCAACCCGGTGGGCCTGCCCCGGGGGGCGTAGCCCGCCGCCCGCGGATGGAGATTCCGGGTACGCCGGCTCGCCGGCCACCGGTCGGGTCCGGGGCACCCGCCGGCACCCCGGCCCGGGACTCCGGGCCGGAGGCGCCGTGCGGGCGGACGCGCGGCGCCCGCTACCAGGTGACCGGCAGGCGTTCGGGGATCCGTTTCATGAAGCCCGTGCGCCAGACCAGTTGGCCGGGCGGGACGGCGAGGGCGAGCTCGGGAAGACGGGCGAGGAGGACCTCCAGGGCGATGCGGGCGTGGGCGCGGCCGAGCGCGGTCGCGGGGCAGCAGTGGGCGCCGCCGCCGAAGGAAAGGTGGTCGGCGGCGTTGTCGCGGTGGACGTCGAAGCGGTGCGGGTCGGGGAACTTGTCGGGGTCCAGGTTGGCCCCCTCGACCAGCACCAGGACGAGTTCGCCCGCGCGGATGCCGACGTCGCCGAGCCGGACGTCCGCCAGGGCCAGGCGCGGCAGGGCGTCGCCGATGGAGAGGTTGACGCGCAGCAGTTCCTCGACGCCGGGGCCGATCAGGTCCGGGCGGTCCCGCAGGAGGTCGCGGGCGATGGGGTGGGTGAGCAGGTGGACCAGGGCCATCGTGAGGAAGCCGGAGGTGGAGATCACCCCGGCGCCGAACAGGGTGACGCCGACCGTGGCCAGCATCTCGTCGGTGAGGTGCGCGTAGTCGGGGTCGTCGCGCAGGGCGGCGAGCTCGCCCATCAGGCCGGTCGGTGCGTGCGTCGCCGCGTCGTCGAGCAGGGCCGTCATCCGGGCGATGTCCCGGTCCCAGTTGATCCGCGCACCGGTGATCGGGCAGGGCGCGTTCATGAAGGCGATGTCGAGGCTGCGCGAGAAGGCCGGGGCCTCGGTCTGCGGGATGCCGAGGATGAGGCAGTGCATGCCCGCCGAGTACGGCTCACAGAACGCGCCGCGCAGATCGGCCGTGGGGCCGTCGGCCAGCAGCCGGTCCACCAGCCGGTGCGCCTCCTCGCGCAGCCACTCCAGCAGGCCCGGTGACTTCGGGTTGAGCGCCTTCAGCACGGCGCGGCGCAGTCCGGCGCCGGTGATGTTGCCCATGTTGTTCACGACCTCGGGCGGGATCGTGAGCGCGTACTGCCGGGGCACTCCGGGAGCGGAGGTGTCCTTCAGGGAGAACCGGTCGTCCTTCAGCACCTGCGCGCACAGTTCGTACGACGTCACGAGCCAGGCCTCGTCACCGGCGATGGTCCGCACCCGGCGTACGGGGGTGGCGGCGCGTATCTCCTCGACCTCGGCGGGGACCTGGGTGCCGTTCCAGGAGAACGGGAAGTCGGGCAGGGGCGGGTGGCCGGCGCGGGTGCCGGTGGCGGTGGTCATGCGGCGGTTCCTTCGAAGGCGGCGGGGGTGACGACGGCGTGGCCCTGGTTGCGGGAGGCGCGCAGACCGGCGCCTCGGGAGTACAACAGCTCGGCCATCGGAAGCAGTTGGTGGTAGCAGTTGAGCGAGGAGGGCACATCGAGGATCGCGGGCGTGTCCAGGAACAGCGGGGCCTCGGCGCACACGTACTCCAGGCACACGGCCCGCAGCCGCTCGGTCGTTTCCTCGCCGCGCGCGGTGAGGAAACGATTCACCAGGGCGTCGCAGACGGCCCGGAAAGCGCCGTCGGTGCCCAGCCGCGCCGCCAGCTGCCGGTGGATCTCCTGATAGGCGGGGTTGGTGCGGAACTCCGACATCGGGTGCCAGTCCAGCCGCGCGCCACCCGGGTCCGCCTCGTTCACCGCGTCCCGCACCTTGGCGCGCACACCGCGCAGGTTCTTCACCGCCTTGCGCCGGGCCTCGTCCGGCGGATAGCCCGACGCCTCGTACATCTCGGCGACGTACAGGTCGGTGTAGACGAAGTCGACCCGGTCGAAGTGGTCCAGCCCCCAGCGGGCGAGGGCATGCAGGCGGCGCGCCGAGAAGTAGCTGTTGCCCGGGGAGACACCGATCACCGCGTGCGCGCCCTCGCCCAGGATGACCTCACAGTGCGAGGTGTACGGCTGGACTTCGAAGAGGTCGGCCAGCAGCACGGATGCTGTGGTCACAGAGGGAATCCTCCGCCGCGCGCTAGTCCCTGCGGGGCCCGGTGCCCCTGGTGTGGCTGCGCGGCGCCCTCACGCTAGTCGTACGGAATCAGCACGTGCAGTTACTGCCTGGTTTTGGCCGGAAACAGTCGTAGCAATGCTCGAAGTTCCGTGTCCCGTGCAACTGTTGAGCGCCGTACTCTGGGGCCGTGGTCAACCGAGACGAGGCTCACGAGGATCCGGGCCGGGCGGCGTCCCGGCTCACCGGTCGCCCGGTCGCCGGCGCGCGGGCGGGGTCCGGCTCGCCCGCCGAGGTCACGCTGGACGGCGGCACCCGGGTGATGGTCAAGCGCGGCGACGCGCCCGGGGCCGTACGGGCCGAGGTGGCCGGGCTGCGCTGGCTGGCCGCGGCGGGCACGGTCCGGGTGCCGGCGGTGCTCGGGCACGACGAGCGCTGGATGGTGACGGAGCGGGTGCACACCGGACGTCCGGACCCCGAGGCGGCGCTGCGTTTCGGCCAGGCCCTGGCGGCCCTGCATGCCGCGGGTGCTTCGGATTTCGGGGCGCCGCCGCCCGACGGCCCCGAGGAGGCGTTCATCGGCCTCGCCCCCATGCGCAACACACCCGGCGCCGACTGGCCCCGCTGGTACGCCGAGCACCGCGTACTGCCGTACGTGCGCGGCGCGGTCGGCCGCGGCACGCTCCGGCCGGGCGAGGCGAGCGTGTTCGAGCGGGTCTGCGCGCGGCTGCCGGAGCTGGCCGGGCCCGCCGAGGCGCCCGCCCGGCTGCACGGGGACCTGTGGAACGGCAACGTGCTGTGGGGCGCCGACGGCGAGGTCCGGCTCATCGACCCGGCCGCGCACGGCGGGCACCGCGAGACCGATCTCGCGATGCTCGCGCTGTTCGGCTGCCCGCACCTGGACCGGGTGCTCGCCGGGTACGACGCGACGGCACCGCTCGCCGACGGCTGGCGTGAGCGGGTGGGCGTGCACCAGCTGTTCCCGCTGCTGGTGCACGCCGTACTGTTCGGGCGCGGTTACGCGGAACAGGCGCTGGCGGTGGCGCGGAGCGCGCTCGCGCGGTGAGGCAGGACCGCGGGGGGGCGGGCGGGGGCCGGTGCTACTCCCCCGCGTCCGGGGCGGTGATCTCGCCGGACTTGATGTAGCGGGCGAGGTTCAGCCCGTCGCCGTACTCCTCGCGCAGGCCCTCCGCCCACAGCACGCTCTGGGTGCCCTCGTGCTTGACCATGCCCGGGCTCACCCCGACCCGGAAGCCGCCGGGCAGCGGCTTGCCGTCCCGGTAGGGCAGGAAGTCGAGCGGGCTCGGGCCGGCGGAGGCGTAGACCGCGCAGTCGGACAGGACCGCGATCGGATACTGGCCGGTGGCGCGCGCGGTGGCCAGCATCTTGCGGTGCATGTTGACCCGGGCCTTGGAGATGACCGCGGCGCGGATGTCCGGGCGCCAGGTCGGCCGGTCCAGCGCCGGCCACCGCTCCCCCGGCCGCCAGCCGGAGCGGCCGCGCTCGCGCAGCTTGCCGATGCCGCCCTTGACCGTGGCCTTGATCGCCGAGAGCACGAGGGCGAGCTGCGGGTCGCGGCTCCTGTGCCGCTCCATCGCGGCGAGGTACTCCTCGGGCGCCATGCCGGTGGTGACGCCGAGGTCGGCCATCGTGGCGACGTACGCGTCGCGCAGCCTGGTGTACCAGGCGTCCAGGTACGGGCCGTGCCCGGGGCGGACGTACGCCTCCAACGGTGCGACCTCGTAACCGAGTTCGAGGGCGTACGCCACCGTCGGTGTCGCGTACCAGGCGGGCCCCTCGGGCGGCTCGCCGTCCGGGGTGAAGGGGTTCGGCAGGCGCTCGTCGAGCCGTACGTGGGAGAGGTCGACCAGCCAGGAGCCGGGCAGCGCCGGGTCGAACTCCGGGTTGTGCACGTGCGCCGGGGCGCCGAGGCCGACGACGGTACGGTTGGCCGCCGCGGCGAACGCCATGTTGACGTCGATGCCGACGAGGTACGGCCGCATGCACTCCTCGTCGGTCAGCGGCCGGGCCCAGTCGTAGGCCTCCTCGCGGAGCATCTCGGCCGGGGTGCGCTCGTGGAACCGGGGCAGGTGGGCGAGGAGCGGGTGCCCGTCCGGGGCCTCGCAGGGCGCGCAGTCGACGGCCTCGGTCAGGGCGCCCGGGTTCGGGGCGGACACCCACTGGCCGTGCTCGCCCCGCACCGCGCGGGTCGGCGGGTGCAGCGCGGTCATCAGCTCCAGGCCCGTCACGGCCGTGGAACCGCACGGAGTGAGGACGCGCGTGGCGTACGTGCCGAGGACGTGGGCGAGTTCCGCGGGGGGCAGGTCGGCCGCGCCGCCCCAGTACCGGCTGTCCAGCGCGTTCCAGGACGGCAGGCAGAAGTGGACGCTGTGGCGCCGGCTGCCCTCGGCGGGGCGGTAGACCCAGGCCCAGGGGCCGAATCCGCGCCGGGTGAGCAGCCAGTCGGCCTTGAGCAGCTGGCGGACCGCCTTGTGCGTGTCGGGGATCCGGCCGGCGAGCCGCTCCTCGTCGGTCAGCTTCGGCGGCAGTCCGTAGCGCACGCACGCCGACTCGGTGAGGACGACGAGCGGATCGGCGTCCTTCCCGGACCGGTGCAGCCGGGGCTGGCCGAGCCGCGCCTCGGCGAGGGTCCACTCCACCAGGTCGGGCAGCGAGGCCGCGGGCACGTCGAGCACGAGCCCGCCGACGCAGTACGCGCTCACCCGGCCGTCGTCATCGGCGTCCAGCACGGCGAGGGGACCGTGCGCGAAGCGGGGGTCGACGGGGCCGGGCGCGGTGGAGGGAGCCGCGGCGGCCGAGGCGGAGCGGGAGGGGGTACGGGACGTGCCGGGGGCGGCCTTGCGGGCGGCGGGGCGGCGGGCCGCCGGGCGCGGGGCCGGTCCGGGCGCCTGCCGGGTGGCGGCGGAGCCGGGCGTGCCGGGTGCCGGCCCGGGGTGGACGGCGGCTGCGGGCGCGTCGGAATCGGCCGCCTGTCCGGGGAGGGCGTGCGCCGGACCATGGAATTCCGGGGTCGGCGCAGGCGTGTCTCCCGCAGCGGTGGCAGGGGTCGCAGGGGCGGGCTGACCGGCGGCGGTGGCTGGAGCGGTCGGGTGCGCAGGCGCCGTCGGATGCGGCGGCCGGCCCGGTGCGGCGGCCCCGGTGCCCGGACCGGAGGACGCCACTGCGGCCGACGGGACGGTGGGCGTGGGCGGCTGGGCCGACTCGGTGGCCGGAACCGCGGGTTGGGGCGACGGGGCATCCGGACCGGACGAGCCGGACAGCGCGTCCGCCGCGGTCCCCGGCGCGGTGGCCGGGGCAGGGTAGCGCCGGGACAGGCCGTCGAGGAGGCGGCGGTAGGCCTCCAGGCGGTCGCCCTTCGGTTCGGCGCGGCCCGCCTCCCAGGCCTGGATGCTGGGCACGCGGACACCGAGGGCCTGCGCGACCGCGGCCTCGGTCAGGCCGGCCGCCTCGCGCAGCCGTGTCCGCTCCGCCGGGGCGGGCAGCACGGTGCCGTCGTCCACGGCGGCGAGCAGTGAGTCCACCGCCGAGAACAGCTCGTCGGGCTGGTCCGTCATTTCCACATCCGTCTTTCTACCTGACGCCCTCTTCCCACCTGACCACCTGACGCCTACTGGCTGACGCCGTCACCACGTGGCTTTCCCAGCCGTCCAGTTGACGACGCAGGCCGTCGACGAGGCCGAGGGCGGCGCCGATGTGGCCGGCCGTGACGTCGTCGCTGTGAGCAACCGGCCGGGCAACGCAGCGTCCTGGGCGACCCGGTGCACGGGGGGTGCCGTCGGCCCCGGCGCCGGTCCCGAGGGCGGTGGGTCTCGACCGGCCCGCGGTGTGAACGTCGTGGACATCGTCGGCGTCATGTGCCATGAGGGCATGCTATCCGGCCCTCGGAACGGGCCGACGAAGTGTGGTTTCCGTGCGGGTCGCCCTAGCGGGACCCACTCCGACCTGCGATTACGCAGCGTAAGGAAACCATCCACTCGTTCGATTCGTATAAGGACGTGAAAAGCCGAACCAGGGAGAGACCATGCAACCGTTCACGCTCAACTACGCGCGGCCCGCTGTGCAGTTGGACGTCACCACTCCGTATGCGTACGACTCCGGACTGCAATTGAACGTCCTCCCGGACGGGCGCGCCGCCGCCACCGACCACGCCACGCTCAGGGCCCTGGGGACCACGACGTCCACCGCGGGCTCCAAGACGCACTTCGACGACTGAACCACGGACCCGAGAACATGACCGTACTCATCCTGACCAGTGAAGAGGACGTGACGGCGGACATGGTGGTCCTCCGGCTGGGCGAGGCCGGCGTGCCCGTCGTCCGGCTCGACCCCGCCGATCTGACCAACGGGGTGGCACTGTCGGGCGAGTACGTGCAGGGCGCCTACGACGGCCATCTGTCCGTCGGCGGGCGCCTCGTGAGCATGAACGGCCTGCGCTCCGTCTGGGTACGCAGGCCCGGTGCCGCGGCCGCCCGCGCCGCTCACCCGTCGGCCTGGCTGACGGAGGAGTCCACGCAGGCGCTGTACGGCATGCTGCGGTGCGGCGAGACGCGCTGGATGAACCATCCGGACGCGGCCCGGCGCGCCCGGTACAAGCCGTGGCAGCTGCATCTGGCCCAGCACGCAAGCCTGCCAGTCCCGGCCACGCTCATCACGACGTTCCCGCAGGCCGCGCGGGAGTTCGCGGAGCGCTTTCCGGACCTGGTGGTCAAGCCGGTCTCCGGGGCGCATCCGCAGGAGCCGCCGCGTGCGGTGCCGACCAGCCGGGTCGCGCCGGACACGGACTTCTCGGCGGTCGCGTTCGGCCCGACGCTGCTCCAGCGGCGGATCGCCAAGCGGGCCGACATCCGGCTCACCGTCGTCGGCGACACCCTGCTGGCCGCGCGCAAGCCCACCGCCCCCGACGCCCATCCGGACGACGTGGACGTCCGCTTCGCCCCGTCGGTCTCCCCCTGGCTGCCCGCCGACGTGCCGGCGAGCGTCGCGGAGGGCGTACGGCGGTACATGAAGAGCGCGCAACTGGCGTACGGCGCATTCGACTTCGCCGAGGACGCGGACGGGATCTGGTGGTTCCTGGAGTGCAACCAGTCGGGTCAGTTCGGGTTCGTCGAGATGGACACAGGTCAGCCCATCGCCGCGACGATCGCCAACTGGCTCGCGGGGGAAGGCGGTTCGGAACGCAGGTGTGCGGAGGGCGGCCGGAGCGCAGCATCTTGAGGGTGCGGGGAGCATCGGCTCGGAGAAGGGAACGCTGCATGCGCATCGGACTGCTGGGAACGGGCCCGTGGGCCAGGGCGGCCTACGCCCCCGCGCTCGCCGGGCACACCGCCCTCCGGTTCGCGGGGGTGTGGGGGCGCCGGCCGGAGGCGGCCGGGGAACTGGCGCAGCGGTACGACGTCCCGGCGTACGACGACGTGGACGCGCTGCTGGCCGACGTGGACGCGGTGGCGGTGGCCGTGCCGCCGTCCGTGCAGGCCGGGTTGGCGGTACGGGCGGCGCGGGCGGGCCGTCATCTGCTGCTGGACAAGCCGCTCGCGGTGTCGGTCGCCGAGGGCCGGGCCGTCGTGGCGGCGGCGGAGCGGGCCGGGGTGGCGTCCGTGGTGTTCTTCACCGCGCGCTTCCAGAAGGAACCGGAGGCCTGGATCGAGGAACAGGCGGCCGTGGCGGGCTGGTTCACGGCGCGGGCGCAGTGGCTGGGGGCCGTGTTCACGTCCGACAGCCCGTTCGCGGCGTCACCGTGGCGACGCGAGAAAGGAGCCCTCTGGGACGTGGGCCCCCACGCGCTGTCCGTCCTGCTCCCCGTCCTCGGCGACGTACGGCAGGTGCGGGCGGCGGCGCACGGTCCGGCGGACACCGTGCACCTGGTCCTCGACCATGCCACCGGCGCCTCCAGCACCCTGACCCTGAGCCTGACGGCGCCGCCGGCGGCGGCCGGGGCCGACGTGGAGCTGCGGGGCGAGGCGGGCACGACCCAGCTGCCCGGCAGCTCGGAGGGCGCGGTCCCCGCCCTCGCACGGGCCGCGGACGCCCTCCTGGCCGCCGTCCGCACCGGCCGCCCCCACGCCTGCGACGCGGCCTTCGGCCTGCGCGTCACCGAAATCCTCTCGGCCGCGGAGGCCCGCCTGTCCGACAGCGAGGAGTAGCCCGCCCCGGGGGGCTCCGGCCGCTCACTCCACGCGCCGCCGCCTCGGTGCCCCCGGCCCGCCGCCCCTGCCCTCCCCCGGCGGGAGGCCCGGGCCGCGGGTGCGGCGTAGGTTGAGGGTGTGAGATCGGTGCGCGGCTGGTCGGCGCGTGGGGAGCTGAAAGGTCGCGGCTGGCTGCGCGGGGCGCCGCCGCCGTTGTGGGTGAGGGTGCTGCCCGTCGCACTGCTCGTCGCCGTCAGCGTTGCGACGCTGGTCACCCCCCACGCCCGCGACCTCGGCTTTCTGCTGGGCGCCATTCCGCCGCTGTCGGTGCTGTCGTACGGCCCGCTGGCCACCGGCGTCCTCGGCATCGGCGTGGTCGTGGCGCTGAACGTCCCGGCCACGCATCTGAACCGCCCGGGCAACACCGATCTGCTCACCATCGTGTTCGTGGCCGCGCTGAGCGTGTTCGTGTCGTACGTGCGCAGTCACCGCGACGCCCAGCTGGACGCGGAGCGGGAGATCGGCGAGGCGGTGCAGCGCGCCGTGATGCCGCCGCTTCCGGCGCGGGTCGGGAACGTCGGGTGCACGGGTTTCTACCGGGCCGCGCAGGACGGGACCCTGGTGGGCGGCGACTTCTTCGACGTACGCGCCGGGCCGTACGGGGTGCGCGCGGTGATGGGGGACGTGCGGGGGCACGGGCTGTCGGCCGTCGCGACCGTGGTGTCGCTGCTCGGCGCCTTCCGGGAGGCTGTGCTGGACCAGCCGGACCTGGAGTACGTGGCGGCGCGGATGGACCGCAGGCTGGCGGTGGACGCGGCCGGCGTGCCGAACGGGGAGCTGTTCGCCACCGGGGTGCTGCTGGAGTTCTCCGCCGACGGCCGTGCGGTGCGTGTGGTGGCCTGCGGTCATCCGGCGCCCGTGCTGCTGGACGGGGAACGCGCCCTGGAGGTGACCGTCGCGCCGGGACCGCCGCTGGGGCTGGCACTGGCCGGCGTCGAACCGCCGAAGGAGGTCACCGTGGCGCTCGGCCCGGGCGACCTGCTGTTCCTGGCCTCCGACGGGGTGTGGGAGGCGCGGGCACGGGACGGCGGTGACGCCTTCTATCCGCTGCCTGCCCGGCTGGCCGCCCTGTCCTGCGGGCCCGGCTCCGCGTGGGCCGAGCTGCCCGGACTGGTCTGGCAGGACCTCGATCGGCTGAGCTACGAGGTCCGGGACGACGTCACCATGCTGGTGCTCGCCCCCGACCCGCCACCCGGCGGGCCCGCTCCGCGCCGGGATCCGTCCCCGAAAGGGTGACACCCCGCCTTCGCCTTTCCCCCAACTGGCGAACCGGTGGCCGGAGTTCGAACGAACCAGCTCAAACGCCACGCTGCGCCACCCCTTCCGCCATGTAGAAATATCTACGAGCATGCATATGCCGGGTCGCCGTGCGGACGCACGACGTGCCCGGCCATGGCCGTCCCCTGCACCGAGGCAGGCGGGCGAGGACATCCGGAGCAGTGCATGACGAACACGATGTGGACGCGGGGAGTGGAGTGGCTGGCCGCCGCGGCGGCGGACCCCCGCTCCTGCAAATGGGAGTGGGATCACGGGGAGGGCATCGCGCTGCTGGAGGTCGGCCGCTTCTGGGACGTGCTGAGCGTTCCCGACCAGCTCGGCCTGCTCGCCCTGGACCTGCTGTGGCGGCCCGGGGCGGCCGCGCCGGGCCCGACGCTGGTCGACACGGCGGCGGGCCGGGTGGGGTTCTTCCTGCCGCCGGACCCGTCCGGGGGCTGGGTGGGCGCGGGACTGCGGTACGCGACCAAGGGGGCCTGGGTCGCCGTACCGCCG
Source organism: Streptomyces sp. HUAS MG56 (assembly GCF_058673395.1). Classification (NCBI taxonomy): domain Bacteria; kingdom Bacillati; phylum Actinomycetota; class Actinomycetes; order Kitasatosporales; family Streptomycetaceae; genus Streptomyces; species Streptomyces sp. HUAS MG56. The sequence continues at coordinate 1,844,690 of NZ_CM178722.1, forward strand.
CCGTACCGGCCCGCGCGCTTCGTGGAGTGGCTCGTCCCGCCCGACGGCACCGGCACGCTGCACGCGCCCGCCGCCCTCGAAGAGGCGCTGCGGCAGGCCAACGGCACGCTCGCCGTGCTCGCGCCGCTGGGCGGGCGGTGACCGGTCAGGTGCGCTCGACCACGGGCCGGGCCCGCGGGGCGAATCCGCGCACGACGGCGAAGAGCACGTCCGGTTCCGCGGGCACGGCCCGCCCGTGCGCCCGCCACTCGGCGACGAGCCGGGCGTAGATCGGCTCGCGGGCCCGGTCCGGCTGCTCGGACCGGTCCGCCCGGCGCAGCTGCTCCAGCCGGTCCATCCGGTCCAGGCGGTACGCCGGGTTCGAGCGGTACGCCGGGTTCACGCGGCCCGAGCCGTCCAAGCGGTCCATGCCGGGGCAACGCGCCGGAGCCGCCGTCGGTACGCCCGGCCGCGCCGGCTCACCGGGTCGGGTGAGCTCGTCGCTCGAACGAGGCACCGTACCCGTCGTACAAGCATCCCGTCGGCACCCCCTCGGCACCCGTCCGGCCCGGCGGGCGGTGCGACGCGGGCTCTCCTGTGCTACGGCAAGCGGATGATCAGTGCCGCCACCCAGACGCAGCGGCTGATCACCCCGGAGACCGACACGATCAAGGGCGCCGCCGCCGACGCGGACGACGCTCGTCGTGCTCCTCAACACCGGCACCGCGTACCAGGGGCAGGAGCCCAGCACGCTGGTGGGCAGGGCGATCACGTCGATCCTCTCCCCCGCACACGTCTACAACCTGCCGCGCACGCCCACGGGTTGAGAGGACGAGGCCGCGGGGCCCCGACCGGTCCCCCGTTCCGGTCGTGCCCCGCGGCACACTGAACTTACGTGCGAGCGGCGGGCCGGGGTAGTGCACCGGTGCCCGGCGGGGCCCGCCCGGCACTCACCCGTGCACAGGTGAGTCCGGTTGGTCCCGCTTCGTCGTACCGAGTTCGGGTACGGGCAGCTCACCGACGACCAGATGGGCGAGGGCGGTCTCGTACAGATCGGTGCCACCGGCCGTCAACCGGCGCTCCAGGACCGGCTCGGCCGAGCGGACGCGCTCGCGTACCGTCTGGGCGTGGACGCCGAGCGACTGCGCCGCGCGTTCGGCGTGCGCGTCCGCGGCGAGCCAGGCGCGCAGGGTGCCGCGCAGGTCCCGGCCGTCCTCGTCGAGCCGGCCGAGGAGGCCCTCGGCCCAGGCGCGCAGCGCGCGCGTGCCGAACAGCTCCGCGAGCCCGCCCCGGTCCGCAGGTCCGGCCGCGGGGCCGCCGGGGTCGTACGGGCCGTGCGCCGCCTCGGTGTTGAGCGCGACGTGGGCGACGGCGCGGACGGCCAGCCGGGAGAAGTCGGCGCCGAGCAGCCCGGCGACCCGGTCCATCCGGGCGCGGACCGTGTTCCGGCTGACGCCGAGCACCTTGGCCGCGCTGACGGCGGTGAACTCCAGGCCCAGCCCGGTGGTGGCGAGGAGTTCGGCGCGCACGTGGTGCGGCAGCGCGTCCAGCGGGCGCAGCACCGCGCCGGCCCAGGCGCGCAGCCCGGCCGGGTCCATGAGCTGGGCGGGGCGGGTGCGGGCGGCGTAGACCGCGGACCGTTCCGGCCGGAAGTGGGCCACGGCGAGGGCGGTGACGGCCTGGCCGTAGGCGGTGGCGGTCAGCGCGAGGCGCTGGCGGGGGCTGCCGCCGAGGAAGGTGCCGGGGCGGCCGGAGACGAGGGACCGCAGCCGCTCCCCGACCTCGCTCGACGGGCCGACGACGATGACGTGTCCGTCCATCGCGGGGCAGCGCACGACGAGCGCCCGCCCGCCGGTGGCGTCGGCGCAGGCGTCGGCGAGCCGGTCCCGTTCGGCGGCGGTGGTCTCGACGACGTAGACGCGGGCGGTGTCCTCCTCCAGCAGTCCGGGCCAGAGTCCGGCGGCGACACGGCGGGCGGAGACGGTGTCCTCCACCATCAGCAGTTGCAGGATCGCGAGCCGCAGGTCGGCCGTCGCCCGCCGCAGCCGCCGCCCCGAGTCCGCCAACTCGCGCTCCCTGAGCAGCAGTTCCAGTACTCCTGCGGTGTGATTGAGGATCTCCGCGGTGTGCCGGTCGAAGGGCGCCGGGCGGGCGAGCGCCAGCACCGCGCCCGCCGCCGGGCCGGGTCCCGGATGCCGTATCCCGACCAGCCGAACGTGTCGTACGCCGTCCTCCAGCGCGGCGGCGGCGACCCGGCCGGTGCAGACGTCGGCGACCACGGTGGTGTCGAGCGGCAGCGGCTCACCGGCGAGCAGGCGGCCGTGGGCGTCCAGGAGGCAGACTATCGCCCCGGTGCTGCGGGCGAGCCAGGCGACGAGGCGGCCGAGATCGCGGCCTGCGGGCCGCAGATGGTCCAGCAGTTGCTGCGCCCAGGCGCCGTCGCCGCCGTTCGGCCGCACAGGCGGCGCACTCTCCTCCGGTGGGCCGGCCACGTGCTTCCACCCCTCCTCGTCCCGGCGTTGACCTGCGCATACGCATCGGGCACGTTACCCGAAGGGGCCCGCCCGCGTCCCCTGCCGGCAGGCAGCCCGGACATGACTCCGCCGACGGCCTGGGGGGGGGTGGGCCGTCGGCGGAGTCGAGGCGCACGGGGCCGGGGGGGTGGCCCTGGACGGCTCAGAGAGCGGATGCCCCGGAATCCCGGGCGTACGCGCGTGTCCTCGCGAGACTTTCGGGGCGGGCGGGGTGCACGGATCCGACCCGGCCGCGGCCCGCGCCGTTCCCGCACGCATCCCGGCCGTGGCCGGGACCGGGACCAGGCACAGGGCACCGGAGACCGGCCGGTGCGCGCGGGACGCGTGAGGCGGCATAAGCTCGACGGGTGGCGAAGTACTTCGACGTGCACCCTGACAACCCGCAGCCGCGCAGCATCGCCCAGATCGCGGAGGCGGTGCGTTCCGACGCGCTCATCGCATACCCGACCGACTCCTGTTACGCGCTGGGCTGCCGGCTGGGCAGCAAGGACGGCATGGACCGGATCCGCTCCATCCGCCATCTGGACGACCGGCACCACTTCACCCTGATGTGCCGGGACTTCGCGCAGCTCGGCCAGTTCGTACGCGTGGACAACGACGTCTTCCGGGCCGTGAAGGCGTCCACCCCCGGCAGCTACACCTTCATCCTCCCGGCCACCCGCGAGGTGCCGCGCAAGCTGCTGCACCCCAAGAAGAAGACGGTGGGGGTGCGCATCCCCGACCACGTGGTCACCCAGGCACTGCTGGCCGAGCTGGGCGAGCCGCTGCTGTCCAGCACGCTGCTGCTGCCGGACGAGGAGGCGCCGCTGACCCAGGGCTGGGAGATCAAGGACCGGCTCGACCACGTGGTGGACGCGGTGGTGGACTCCGGCGAGTGCGGCACCGAGCCGACGACGGTCGTGGACTTCTCCGGCGGCGAGGCGGAGATCGTGCGGCGGGGCGCCGGGGACACCGTCCGCTTCGAGTGACCGCGGCGGCCGCACGGCACACCCGGCGCGGCGCCGCCGATCTTGCATGGCAGCATGGGCCGTAGCCGGCGCCGGGGGGCGAACGCCGCCCGGCGCCCCATTCCCCAGGGAGGCTTGCTCACCATGACCGATCTCCAGCGAACCGACCTCGACATCCCGACCGAGGACGGCGTCGCTGACGCCTACCTCGTCCACCCCGCGGACGGGCGACCCCGCCCGGGTGTACTGCTCTACCAGGACGCCTACGGCCTGCGTCCGCACCTGAAGAAGATGGCCGACCGGCTGGCCGCCGCCGGATACACGGTGCTGGTGCCCAACGTGACCTACCGCATCGGCCGGGCCCCGGTCGTCGAGCTGCCCGACTTCAAGGATCCGGCCGCCGATCCGACCATCTGGGAGAAGCTCGGCCCGATCGTGTTCGCCCTGAACCCGGAGATGATCGAGCGGGACTCCGCCGCCTATCTGCGCTGGATGGCCGACAGCCCGCTGGTCGCCGACGGGCCGGTCGGGGTCACCGGGTACTGCATGGGCGCCCGGCTCGCCCTGTGGACGGCCGCGGCGCATCCGGACCGGGTGGCGGCCGCGGCCGGGTTCCACGGCGCGGCCCTCGCCACCGACGACCCGGCCAGCCCGCACCTGGGCGCCCCGCGCATCAAGGCGGAGCTGTACCTCGGGCACGCCGACAACGACCCCTCGCTGCCGCCGGAGCAGATCGAGCGCTTCGAGAAGGCCCTGACCGACGCCGGGGTACGGCACACCTGCGAGGTCTACACAGGCGCCCAGCACGGCTACACGCAGGAGGACACCACCGCGTACGACGAGGAGGCCTCCGAGCGGCACTGGGCGGCCCTGCTCGGTCTGCTGGAGCGCACTTTCTGACACCGGGTCACCCGTCGGTCACCGATCGGCTCCCGGGGCCTGCCGCACAGCGGGCGCCGGGAGCCGATCCCGTTCCACGCATTGACATGCACGCGGTTGCACCACGAGTCTGAGAGCGCTCTCAGAACTGGTACGGACCAACATCCGCACCACCCCGACCCCACACGGAGGTATGGAGAGTGGCGCATCAACTCACCCGCCCCGCGCTGCCCTTGGCGGCCGCGGCGGCCCTGGTCGGCGGAGTGCTCGCCCTCGGTGCCCCGGACCGCGCCGGCGCCGCCGTCCCGGACACCCTCGCGCTGACGATCACCAACAACTCGGGCCGCTCCGAACCGGTCTACGTCTACGACCTCGGCACCCAGCTCTCCTCCGGACAGCAGGGCTGGGCCGACGCGAACGGCGCCTTCCACGCCTGGCCCGCGGGCGGCAACCCGCCGACGCCCGCGCCGGACGCGTCGATCGCGGGTCCGGCACCCGGCCGGTCGACCACCATCCGGATACCGAAGTTCTCCGGCCGGATCTACTTCTCCTACGGCCAGAAGCTGGATTTCCGGCTCACCACCGGCGGCCTCGTCCAGCCGGCCGTGCAGAACCCGTCCGACCCGAACCGGAACATCCTCTTCAACTGGTCCGAGTACACGCTGAACGACTCGGGGCTGTGGCTCAACAGCACCCAGGTGGACATGTTCTCGGCACCGTACGCGGTCGGGGTGAAACGGGCCGACGGCAGCGTGAGCACCACCGGCCATCTCAAGTCCGGTGGCTACACGGGCTTCTTCAACGCCCTGCGCGCACAGTCCGGCGGCTGGTCCGGCCTGGTCCAGACCCGCTCGGACGGGACCGTGCTGCGTGCGCTGTCCCCGCTCTACGGTGTGGAGACGGGTGCCCTGCCGGCGAACGTGATGGACGACTACGTCAACCGGGTCTGGCAGAAGTACGCGACCGGCACGCTGACCGTGACGCCGTTCGCGGACCAGCCGAACACCAAGTACTTCGGGCGGGTCTCCGGGGACGTCATGAACTTCACGGACGCCTCGGGCACGGTCGTCACCAGCTTCCGGAAGCCGGACGCGGACAGCGTCTTCGGCTGTCACAAGCTGCTCGACGCGCCGAACGACACCGTCCGCGGCCCCATCTCCCGCACGCTGTGCGCGGGTTTCAACCGTTCGACACTGCTGGTGAGTTCGGACCAGCCGGACACCACCCCCGCCGACTTCTACCAGGACGCGGTGACCAACCAGTACGCCCGCGCGGTCCACGGCCAGATGGCCGACGGCAAGGCCTACGCGTTCGCCTTCGACGACGTCGGCAACCAGGAGTCACTGGTGAACGACGGCGATCCGCAGCAGGCCTACCTCACGCTGGATCCGCTGAGCTGACGTGCCACGGCCCCGCACCGCCCGGGTGCGGGGCCGCGACGGGTGGCTCAGCCGGTCGTCAGGGCGGTGTCGTCCACGACGAAGCTGGTCTGGAGGGAGGTGTCCTCGACTCCGTTGAACTGCAGGGTGACCGTCCGGCCCGCCAGCGCGGACAGGTCGAAGGTCTTCTGCGTGTACCCGGAAGCGGCGTCGAGGTTCGAGTACGACGCCAGGGTGCCGGAACCGGCGCTGACCGTCAGCTTGTCGTACGCCGTGCTGCCGGTGGTCTCGGCGGTGTCGATGTGCAGGTAGAAGGTCAGCGTCGCCTTGCAGCCCGCGGGGATCGTCACCGACTGGGACAGGGTGTCGGTGTGCGAGGTGCCGTACCCGTCCAGCCACGCCTTGTACGAGCCGCCGTGGGCGGCCTGGCCGGAGTCGGTGGTGATCACGCCGCTGGTCGCGGTCCAGCCGGTGCCGCCGGACTCGAAGCCGGGGTTGGCCAGCAGCTGGGTCGAGGTGCAACCACCGCCCCCGCCACCGGGGTTGACCGTCCAGTTGAAGGTCGCGGTGCCACTGGCGCCGGTGGAGTCGGTCACCGTCACCGTGGCGCTGGAGGTGCCCGCGGTGGTGGGTGTGCCGGTGATCAGGCCGGTCGAGCTGTTGATCGACAGGCCCGCGGGCAGGCCGGAGGCGCTGTAGGCCAGCGCGCCGCTGTTGGTGCTGCTCGCCTGGACCTGGAGGCTCACGGCCGTCCCCACGGTCGAGGTCTGGCTGCCCGGGCTGGTGACCGTCACGCCGCTGCTCGGCGGGGTGATGTGGCTGCCGACGTTGATGCCGGCGAAGGCGTTGCCGACGCCCGCGTACTGCGTGGAGTTGGTGCCGTAGAGGGCGGCGGCCGCGTTCAGGGCGGCGGTACGGGCGGCGGCGTAGTTCGTGCTCGACGTCATGTACGTCGTCAGCGCCTTGTACCAGATCTGCAGCGCGGCGGCCCGGCCGATGCCGGTGACGGCGACGCCGTCCGAGGTCGGGCTGTTGTAGGTCACGCCGTTGATGACCTTGGTGCCGCTGCCCTCGGACAGCAGGTAGAACATGTGGTTCGCCGGGCCCGAGGAGTAGTGCACGTCGAGGTTGCCGACGCCCGAGTACCAGCTGTCCGCGGACCCGCCGTCCTTGCTCGGCTTGTCCATGTAACGCAGCGGCGTGCCGTCGCCGTTGATGTTGATCTTCTCGCCGATGAGGTAGTCACCGGGGTCGGAGCTGTTGTTGGCGTAGAACTCCACGCCCGTGCCGAAGATATCGGAGGTCGCCTCGTTCAACCCGCCGGACTCTCCGGTGTAGTCGAGCCCGGCGGTGTTGGAGGTGACGCCGTGGCTCATCTCGTGGCCGGCCACGTCGAGGGAGGTCAGCGGGTCGTTGTTCCCGGAGCCGTCGCCGTAGGTCATGCAGAAGCAGCTGTCGTCCCAGAACGCGTTCACGTACGCGTTGCCGTAGTGGACGCGGGAGTAGGCGCCGACGCCGTCGTTCTTGATGCCGCTGCGGCCGAAGGTGTTCTTGTAGAAGTCCCAGGTCTCCTGCGCGCCGTAGTGGGCGTCCGCGCCCGCGGTGGCGGCGTTGGTGTTGGTGCCGTCGCCCCAGGTGTCGTTGTTCTGCGAGAACAGCGTCCCGGTGCCCGAGGAACCGTGGTTGAGGTTGTACGTCCTGTGGCCGCCGCGCGCCCCGTCGGTCAGCGTGTACGTCGAACCCGACTGGGTCGTCGTCAGCGCGACCTGGCCGCTGTAGTGGGTGTTGCCGACGCCGGTATCGATCGCCTGGTACCGGTACAGCTCCTTGCCGGTGCCGGCGTCGGTGACGACGTGCAGCCGGCTGGGCGTGCCGTCGTCCTGGAAACCGCCGATCACCGTCTCCCAGGCGAGCCTCGGGGTACCGCTGCCGGCCCAGATCACCTTGCGGGCGCTGTCGGCGGTCGGCTTCTGGGCGGCGAGGGACTTCGCGGCCTTCAGAGCGGTGCTCTCGGCAGCGGACCTGGTGACGGTCGCGGTGGTGGAGGCGACCTTGATCTTCTGCTGGTTGTTGTAGGTGGCGGTCACCGTCCCCTTCGCCAGCGAGGCGGGCGGGGTGTGCACGACGAGGTCGCCGCCGAGGACGGGCAGGCCCGCGTACGTGCGCTCGTAGCGGGTGTGCACGGTGCCGTCGTTGTCCTTGACGACGTCCTTGACGACCAGCTTCTCCTGCGCGCCGAGCCCGAGGGTGCGGGCGGTGGCGGCGGTCTGCCGGCGGGCGCTGGTCATCAGCGCCCGGTGCTGGGCCGGGCTGAGCCGGGCCTCCAGGCCGCCCGCGCGCAGCGGGCCGGGGTGGGGGGCGGCGGGCTTGGCTGCCGCCGGGGTGGCCTGGACGCCGACGGCGAGCAAGGCCGCGGTGGAGATCAGGGCGGCGCCGACCGTGGCGCGTCTGCGACCTCTGTGGGGAACGGATCTGTGGGGTCTCACTCGTACTCCTCCTGCTGCGGCCGCCGGGTCGCGGCCGGTGACAGACGGGCAGACGGGTCTGCTGCCCGGGCGAGCTGAGCTGTGCGGGATCCGCGCACAGCGAGGAGGTGCGATGTGCTGGGGAAGGATGCCACTTTTGACCCGCACATGTCAGCCACGGGGGGGCCATCAGAGGGTTTTCCCTATGCCGGTGGCTGACGTGACAGGATCGTCGATCATGAGCAGCGAACAGAGCGGGCGGCCCGTTGCCCTGGTCACCGGGTCCACGTCGGGGATCGGGGAGGCCGTGGCGCGGCGGCTGGCGGCCGACGGCATGCGGGTGGTCGTGCACTCGCGCGGCAGCGTGCGGGCCGGAGAGGCCCTGGCGGCCGAGCTGGACGGCGCTTACGTACGCGCCGACCTGGAGGCGGAGGACGAGACGCGCGGGCTGGTCGAGGCGGCGCTCGGCCGGTACGGGCGGCTGGACGTGCTGGTGAACAACGCCGGCATCAGCTGGCCGATCCCGCACACCGACCTGGCCGCCGCGACACCGGCGGACTGGCGGCGGCTGCTGGAGGTCAACCTCATCGCGCCCTGGGTCCTGTGCACCGCGGCACTTCCGGCGCTGCGCACGGCCCCCGGCGGCGGAAGCATCGTGAACATCACCAGCCACGCAGGGGTGCGGCCCAAGGGTTCGTCGGTGCCGTACGCGGCGAGCAAGGCGGCGCTGAACCACGTGACCCGGCTGCTCGCCGCCGCGCTCGCACCGGACGTGCGGGTGAACGCGGTCGCCCCGGGTCTGGTGGACACGCCGATGACGAAGGACTGGACGCAGGCGCACGCACTGTGGCGCGAGCGCGCCCCCATGCGCCGCCCGGCCCGGCCCGCCGACGTGGCCGGCCTGGTCGCGTCGGTGCTCGCCAACACGTACCTGACCGGCGAGGTCATCCTGCTCGACGGCGGCCTGAACCTGACCTGACGGACCGTCACCCCCCCGCAGTCCCGGCTTCGCGCCTGCGCCGTCATGGCGACCGTCACCCCGGGCTGCCCTGCCAACCGCCGCTGACCGGCGCGTTGTTACGGTGCAGGCGTGTCTGACTCCTCACGTGATACCCCACAGGGCGCCGGCTGGGGCTCGGCCGAGCCCGGTGCCTACAAACAGCTGATGCCGGGCCACGTCCAGAAGGTCTCGTGGCTCGATCCACGGACCCTGTGGGCCGCCCGCAACGGCGTGCTGGCGTCCTGGTTCGGCGATCCGACGGGCCGCACCCGCAGCCGCTGGGTCGCCCGCCGGGAGGCGGCGGGGGCGCCCGCGGACAAGGTGATCCGGCGTGAGGTCCCCGACGTCTTCTCCTTCATGGTCATCGGGGACACCGGCGAGGGCGACGATCCTCAGTACGCCGTCGTGCCCGGCTTTCTGAAGGCGAGTCAGGACACCGACTTCACGGTGGTCACGAGCGACGTGATCTACCCGGTCGGCACCGCCGACGACTACCACGACAAGTTCTTCCGCCCGTACCAGGACTATCCCGCGCCGATCTACGCGATACCCGGCAACCACGACTGGTACGAGGACCTCGGCGCGTTCATGCGCGTCTTCTGCGCCGACACCCCGCCGCTCGCCCCCGAGCCCCGGCCCCGCCCGCTCACCGCCGCCTGGTGGCGCGCCCTGCTGTGGCACCGGCCCGCCCCGACCGACGAGCAACGCCTCGCCGCCGCCCGGGAGTTGCGCGCGAAGCCCGGTCAACGAGCCGAGCAGCCGGGGCCGTACTGGGCGATCGACGCGGGACCCGTGCGGATCGTCGGCATCGACACCGGGCTGCTGGGCACGATCGACGCCGAACAGGGCGCCTGGCTGCGCGCGGTGTCCCGCGGGCCGAAGCCGAAGATCCTCGTCACCGGCTCACCGCTGTACGTCGACGGCGAGCACCACCCGTGCGCCATCGAGGGCGGCGGCACCGTGGACGACGTCGTCCGGGACCCGGAGCACCACTACGTGGCCGCGATCGGCGGTGACATCCACAACTACCAGCGCTATCCGGTCGACGTGGACGGCCGCACCGTCCAGTACGTGGTGTGCGGCGGTGGCGGTGCGTTCATGCACGCCACGCACACCATTGCGCGTGTGTCCGTCGGCGGTGTCACCGAGCGGGACTTCCGCTGCTACCCGCTGCGCGGCGACTCGCTGGCCTTCTACAGCCGCCTGTACGGCCGCCGGCTGCGTCTGCCCCGCTTCCTCACCCTCACCGAGTCCGAGGCCACGGCCGTCGTCGCCGAGCGGCTCGGCATCGAGCCGGGCCGCGCGCCCGGTCCGGACGCCCGGGTGACCCGGCGCACCCGGCTGGTGGCGAGCCTGCTCGGCACGGGCGGCCGCCCGGACCGCACGTCCCGGTTCCGGCTGCCCGTGCGCAAGGCGTACACCTCGCTGTTCTCACCCGGCTCGGCCACCTACAGCCCGCCGTTCTTCAAGTGCTTCCTGCGACTCGACGTCGCCCCGGAGGAGGTCCGGCTGCGCTGCTTCGCCGCGACCGGCAACCGTGCGCAGGAGCTCGATCCGCCGGTCGAGGACGAGGTCGTCATCCCGCTGAAGTGATCACACGGTTGTCACATTGACCTGCCAGAATCGGGACGGAGTCGGCGTACGACCGTTGGAGGAGCCCGTGCCGTCCACCCCACGCCCGCTGCGCAAGCTGGGCTTTCTCACGATCGGCCTGTTCGACGCGGCGGATCCGGCGCGGGGCCACGAGTCCACGCTGGAGATCATCGAGTTGGGCGAGCGGCTGGGCTTCGACAGTGCCTGGGTCCGCCACCGTCACCTCCAGTACGGCATCTCCTCCCCGGTGGCGGTCCTGGCGGCGGCCTCCCAGCGCACCCGGCGCATCGAGCTGGGCACGGCGGTGATCCCGCTGGGCTGGGAGAACCCGCTGCGCCTCGCCGAGGACCTGGCGACCGTGGACCTGCTGTCCGGCGGCCGGCTGAACCCGGGCGTGAGCGTCGGCCCGCCGATGCACTACGAGCAGATCAAGGGGGCGCTCCACCCGGACACCGCCGGCGCGGAGGACTTCTCCTACGAGCGCGTCCGGCGGCTGCTGGACTTCGTGCGCGGCAAGCCCGCCAGCGACTTCAGCGGGGTCGAGGGCTTCGAGGTGTTCGCGGACACGGTCCAGCCGCACTCCCCCGGCCTCGGCCGGCGGCTCTGGTACGGCGGCGGCAGCCTCGGCTCGGCACGCTGGGCCGGTGAGCACGGGATGAACTTCCTGACCAGCAGCGTCGTCAAGGCCGAAGACCCGCACGGGGAACCGGACTTCGCCGCGCTCCAGCTGGCCCTGATCCGGGAGTTCCGCGCCCACCACCCCGACGGCGAGGCCGCCCGGGTCTCGCAGGGTCTGGTGGTGATCCCCACCGACTCCGCGAGCCCGGAGCAGCGTGCCCGGTACGAGGCGTACGCGGCCGCGCGCCTGCCCCGCACGGCGTCCCCGCAGGGCCCCGGACGGCTGCTGTTCGCGCCGGACCTGGTGGGCACCTCGGCGCAGATCGCCGAACGGCTGCACGCGCACGCCGCGTTCCGCGAGGTCGACGAGGTCGCGTTCGCGCTGCCGTTCACCTTCGCGCACGAGGACTACGTCCAGATCCTCACCGACATGGCGACCGAGCTGGGCCCCGCCCTGGGATGGCACCCCGCGAGCTGACCGGCGCCCGCTTCACCAGCGTCCCGCCCGGGTACCGGTGACCGGCTCCGAAGGCCTGCCGTCCACGCCGACCGGCACCTCCCCGGCGAGCATCACCCGGTGCATGATCCGGGGAAAGCCCAGGTGGGCGCTGTCGCCGGGGGCGAGGTGGATGGTGGCCCGGTTGTCCCAGAAGGCCACGCTGCCGGGCTCCCAGCGGAAGCGGACCGTGTACTCGGGGCGCACGGCCTGCTCCAGCAGCATCTCCAGCAGCGCCGCGCTCTCCGGACGGGAGACGCCGGCGATCTGCTCCAGGTAGTAGCCGTTGACGAACAGCACCCGCTCCCCGGTCTCCGGATGCACCCGCACCAGCGGATGGACGGAGGCCACCTGATGGTCCAGGAGGTGCCGGAGGTACGCGTCGTCGCCGGGCCGGGGCTGATAGCCGACGCCGAGCCGGTGCTCGGCGCGCAGCCCGTCCACGAAGGCGCGCACCGGCGCCGACAGACCGGCGTAGGCGGCGGTCAGACTGGCCCAGGTGGTGTCGCCGCCGTAGGGCGGTACGGTCTCGGCGCGCAGGATCGTCGCGGCCGGCGGGTCGATCCGGGCACCGTGGTCGCAGTGCCAGCCGCGCAGCAGGGTGTGCCGGCGCCGGTGCAGCCACTCCTCGTGCTCCATGCCGATCCGGCCCCCCAGTTCCAGGCGGTCCGCGGTGGTCTCCACCTCGGGGAACGCGGCCGGGGAGGCGCTGCCGCGGCGGCCGAGGACGACCGGTTCGCCGAAGCGGCGGGCGAAGGCGACATGCCCGGCGTGGTCCAGCTCCTGACCGCGGAAGAACACCACCTTCCAGCGCAGCAACGCCTCCCGGATCAGGGCCGTCACGGCATTGTCGAGCGGTCCTGCGAGGTCGACGCCGGTGATCTCGGCGCCGATGTGTCCGGCGACCGGCCTCACCTCCACGCCCTCGACGTGCTCCGTCGCCCGGTCGGTGGCCCTGTGCGTCGTCATGCGCGCTCCGATGCTCGTCGGTACCGGCTCCGGAACCGATCGTGACACCTTTACCGCCCGCACACGGCGAACTCCCGTACGACCGCCGTCCACCGGTCCTCCCCTGCCGGCCCTCCCCTACTGCTCCTCGACACGCTCCGACGCGGCGGCATCCCCCGCCGGCGCGCTGAGACTGCCGAGGATGTCGAGGAGTTCGGCGCTGCGGCTGCCGGGCTCCGCGTGGAAGACGACCAGGGTGAGTCCGTCGGTGCCGTCCACGGACAGCTTGTGGGAGTGCAGTTCGAGGTCGCCGACCTGCGGATGGGTGAGGTGGCTGGTGCGGCCGCGCCGGGGCCGTACCTCGTGCCGGGCCCACAGCGTGCGGAAGCGTTCGCTGCGCAGGGACAGCTCGCCGACCAGGTCGCGCAGCCGGGGGTCGGCGGCGTCCGCGCCGGCCTCGGACCGCAGCACGGCCACGCCCTCCTCGGTGAGGGCCTCCCAGTCCCGGCGCAGCTCGCGCTCGGCGGGGTCGAGGAAGACGGCCCGCAGGACGTTGACGCCGGGCCGGTAGTTCGGGGTGAGCGCGGTGGCGAGGGCGTTGGCGGCCAGGCAGTCGGCATAGCGGTTCTGCACATAGGCGGGGTTGCGGGGCCAGCCGTCGATCAGCTGGAGGAGGCTCGGCGGGACCTGCTGCGAGCGGCGCCCGGGCCGTACCGCGGCGGCGGGCCGGTCCTGGGCGAGCGAGACGAGGTGGGCGGTGGCGTCGGCGTCCAGCCGCAGCACGCGCGCGATGGCCTCCAGGACCTGGACGGACGGGTTGCGGTCCCGGCCCTGCTCCAGCCGCAGGTAGTAGTCGGAGCTGATGCCGGCGAGCATCGCGACCTCCTCGCGGCGCAGCCCCGGCACCCGGCGCAGCCCGCCGCCGGGCAGCCCCACGTCCTCGGGCCGCACCAGCGCCCGGCGGGCGCGCAGGAACTCACCGAGCGCGTTCGAACCGTCCATGGCACCCACCGTACGGCCGGACGGGCGGCGGTGACTGTCCCTGCCACTCCCAGGAACGCGGGGGTACTGCCACCGCCGCCCGCCCCCGGCGCAGGGTGGACGACGAGGCCACCGGAGCGACCGGCGGCCCGGAGTCACCACGGACACCGCGCATTCTGAGAGGTACGACATGACTGCACAGCTCGGCGGCACCATCACCCCGGCGGAGAGCCTGACGCTGACCCGCGTCGGCTACGGCGCCATGCAGCTGGCCGGGCCGCACGTCTTCGGCCCGCCGAAGGACCGCGCCCGGGCGGTGGCGGTCCTGCGCGCCGCGGTGGAGGCCGGTGTCACGCACATCGACACCGCCGACTTCTACGGCCCGGTCGTCGTCAACGAGATCATCCGCGAGGCACTGCACCCCTACCCCGAGAGCCTGCACCTCGTCACCAAGGTCGGCGCCCGCCGGGGTGCCGACGGCAGCTGGATGGTGTCGCGGCACCCGGAGGACCTGAAGGCGCAGGTCCACGACAACCTGCGCAACCTCGGGGTGGAGACCCTGGACGTGGTCAATCTGCGGCTGGGCGACATGGACACCCCGAACGAGGACTCCGTCGCCGACCAGTTCGGCGCGCTGGCCGAGCTGCGCGAGCGGGGGCTGATCCGGCATCTGGGGCTGAGCGCCGTCTCCACGGCGCAGCTGGACGAGGCCCGGGCCATCGCGCCCGTGGTCACCGTGCAGAACCTGTACAACCTGGCCAACCGGCAGGACGACGCGCTGCTGGCGCGTACGGCGGCGCTGGACATCGCGTTCGTGCCGTACTTCCCGCTCGGCGGTTTCACCCCGCTCCAGTCCGAGACGCTCGCCAAGGTCGCCGCCCGGCTGGAGGCCTCGCCGCAGCAGGTGGCGCTGGCCTGGCTGCTGCGGCGTTCCCCGAACATCGCGCTGATCCCCGGCACGTCGTCCCCGGAGCATCTGCGGGAGAACATCGCCGCCGCGAGCCTGGAACTGCCGGCGGACGCGCTGGCCGAGCTGGACGGCATCGGGGGCTGACGCGGACCGCCGGATCCACGGGACGCGGGATGCGGCCCCCGGAGGAGGTCCGTCTGCTGGCGGCCCGCCCAGGCCTGGCCCGAGTGGAGGGTCACCGCGTGGCGCAGGGCGTCCCGGCATGCGAGGACGGCGGGATGCCTGCCGCGGCCCCCGCGGACCACGGTGAAGATCCGTCGGGTGCGCCGGACGCGCGGGAGCCGCCGCAGCGGCACCGTCGGGGGCTGTCCGCTCCACACCAGGTCGGGGAGGAAGGCGGCCGCGTGCCGCTGCTCGACGAGGCGGCGGTGCCGCAGCACGTCGGTGGTCTCGAAGCGTACGTCGGGTTCGAAGCCGGCGGTCCGGCACAGGGTCGTCGCCCAGTGGCGCGCGGCGGTGCCTTCGGGCTCCATCACCCAGGGGTGGTCGGCCAGCGAGCGCAGCGCCACGGTCGGACCGCCGCCGTCGGGGGCGGCGGCCGGTGTCGGCAGCGCGAGGCGGAGGGCGTCCTCCAGGAGGTCTTCCTGTTCGAGTCCGGCGAGCCGCGGGTTGGGGCTGCCGGGGTACTCCTCGGCAAGGACCAGGTCGAAGTCGCGGGCCTGGAGCGCGGGCAGGGCCGTTTCCGGTTCCAGCTGGGTGAAGTGGACGCGCAGGTGCGGGTGGCGCTCACGGAGGAGGCCGAGCGCGGCGGGGACCAGGGTGAGCGCGGCGGTCTGGAAGGAGGCGAGGCGCACGGTACCCGTCAGCTCGGTGAGCGAGGAGGCGATGTCGGCCTCCGCGCGCTCCAGGCGTTCGAGGACCGCCTCGGTGTGGGCGACGAGGATCTCGGCCTGTCCGGTCAGCCGCACCCGCCGCCCGACGGGCTCCCGGCTGACTGGTCGTCCTTTCCGACGACTATGGGTCGAAGAGATTCGCTGGACCGATCGAAGATCCGCGCAGCACACTGCTTCCGTGTCCGACAAGACCTCGCCCCCGCGCACCCCGCCGTGGCACGCGCGGCCCGGCGCCCGTGCCTGGCGCTGCGCGCCCGCACCGGCCCAGGTGCGGGAGTTCCACGCCGCGCTGCCCGGCCACACACCCACCCCTCTGACCGAACTCCCCTCCCTCGCCGATGAGTTGGGGATCGGACGGGTCTTCGTCAAGGACGAGTCGGACCGGCTGGGGCTGCCCGCGTTCAAGGCGCTGGGTGCGTCCTGGGCCGTGCACCGCGTCCTCGCCGCGCGCGCCGCCGACGCCCCCGGCCCGCAAGGTCAGGGCCGGGACCCGGTCACCCTGGTCACGGCCACGGACGGCAACCACGGCCGCGCGGTGGCCCGTACGGCGCGGCGCCTCGGGCAGCGCGCCCACGTCTTCGTCCCGCAGGGTGTGCATCCGCAGGCGGTGGCGGCCATCGCCGCCGAACGTGCGCGGGTCACCGAGGTCCCGGGGCCGTACGACGAGGCCGTGCGCCGGGCGGCGGAGGCGGCCACCGCGCCGGACGCCGTCCTGGTGCAGGACACCGCCTGGCGGGGTTACGAGCAGGTCCCCGCCTGGATCGTGGAGGGCTACTCCACCCTGTGCGCGGAGGTCGACGACCAGCTGGCGGCCGCGGGAGTTCCCGACGGGCCCGGTCTCGTCTGCGTACCGGTGGGCGTCGGCTCGCTGGCCCAGGCCGTGGTGACGCACTACCGCAGCCGGCCGTCCGGGCGGGCGGCGGCGCTGCTGTCCGTGGAGCCGGAGACCGCGGCCTGTGTCCTTCTGAGCCTCACCCGCGGCGCCCTCGTCGGCGTCCCGACCGGCGACACCATCATGGCCGGGCTGAACTGCGGCACCCCGTCCAGCCTCGCCTGGCCGTATCTGCGTGACGGGCTGGACGCCGCGGTCGCCGTCACCGACGCCGGCAGCGCCCTCGCGGTGGCCGATCTCGCCGCCCTCGGCGTCTCCTCGGGCCCCTGTGGGGCGGCGGCGCTCGCCGGACTGCGCGCGGCACTGACCGGCGCGGGCGCCGCGCAACGCCGTACGGCACTCGGGCTCGGGCCGGCCTCGGTGGTCGTCCTGCTCAGCACCGAGGGCGCGGCGGCCAACCCGGGCACCGCCCTCAACGGTTCCTGACCGCCGGCCGGGAGGGGGCGGTGATCAGGCCTCGGGCAGCGCCTGTTCGGCCCAGATGGTCTTGCCGCGGCCGGTCTGCCGGCTGCCCCAGCGCTGGGTGAGCTGGGCGACCAGGAGCAGTCCGCGGCCGCCCTCGTCGTAGTCGTTGGCCCGGCGCAGGTGCGGGGAGGTGGAACTGGCGTCGGAGACCTCGCAGATGAGGGCGCGGTCGCGGATCAGGCGGAGCTGGATGGGCGGTTCGCCGTAGCGGATGGCGTTGGTGACGAGTTCGCTGACGACGAGTTCGGTGACGAAGGCGGCCTCGTCCATCCCCCAGGCGCCGAGTTGTTCACCGACCGCCTGGCGGAAGGTGGCGACCTCGGCGGGGTCGGGCGGCACGTCCCAGGTGGCGACCCGGTCGGCGCCGAGGGCGCGGGTGCGGACGAGGAGCAGGGCGACGTCGTCGCCGGGCTGGTGGGGCAGGACCGCCTTCAGGACGCTGTCGCACAGGGCGTCGAGGGAGTCGGCGGGTGTGGTCAGGGCCCGGCACAGGGCGTCGGTGGCGCCGTCGAAGTCCCGGTCGCGGTCTTCGAGCAGGCCGTCGGTGTAGAGCGCGACGACGGACCCCTCGGGCAGATCCAGTTCCGTCGCCTCGAACGGCAGCCCGCCCACGCCGAGCGGCGGCCCGGCGGTCATGGGGACGGTCTCCGCGGTGCCGCCGGGCAGGACGACGGCCGGGGCCGGGTGGCCGGCGGCGGCCAGGCTGAGCCGGCGCGAGACGGGGTCGTAGACGGCGTACAGGCAGGTGGCACCGAGTTCGGCGACCTCCTCGCGGATGTCGTCGCCGCTGTCCTCGGCGGCGAGCAGGAGAACCAGGTCGTCGAGGTGGGTGAGGAGTTCGTCCGGCGGCAGGTCGACGTCGGCGAGGGTGCGTACGGCCGTGCGCAGCCGGCCCATGGTGGCCGAGGACTGGATGCCGTGGCCCACCACGTCGCCCACGACCAGGGCGACCCGGCCGCCGGAGAGCGGGATGACGTCGAACCAGTCGCCGCCGACGCCGGCCAGGGAGCCGCACGGCAGGTAGCGGTGGGCGACGTCGAGCGCGACCTGTCCGGACAGGCCGCGCGGGAGCAGGCTGTGCTGGAGGGCGAGGGCGGTGCTGCGCTCCAGGGCGAAGCGGCGGGCGTTGTCGATGCAGACGGCGGCGCGGCTGCCGAGTTCCTCGGCGAAGACCGCGTCGTCGGGGCCGTACGCGTCGGGGTGGGCCATGCGGACGCAGACCGCGACGCCGAGCGTGGTGCCGCGGGCGCGCAGCGGCATCGCGAGCACGGAGTGGGCGCCCTCGCGGAAGGCGCGGCCCTCGGGCGAGCGGAGGTTGCGCTCCTCCAGCCACTTCACGAACTCCGGCTCACCGGCCTGGCTGAGGACGGAGTGGCCTTCGCGCAGGGCACTGGCGAGCGGTGAGGAGGGTTCGTAGGCGTCGGCCTCGCCGAGGTGCACGGCCGCGCCGGGGTTGCCCTCGCGGGTGGAGCCGTGGGCGACGCGCCGGAGTGTGACGGGGCCGTCCGGGATCATCGGCGGCTCCTCCGTGCCGAGCACCCAGTCGAGGAGGTTCACGCTGGCGAAGTCGGCGTAGCGCGGCACCAGCAGTTCGACCACTTCCTCGGCGGTGCGGACCACGTCGAGGGTGGTGCCGATGGCGGCCGCGGCCTCGTTGAGCAGGACGAGGCGTGCCTGGGCCCAGTACTGTTCGCTGCTGTCGAGGGCGGCGAGGGCGACCGCGGTCAGGGTGCCGGACTCGTCGTGCAGGGGCCACATCTCGGTGGTCCAGGCGTGCTCCCGGTTGAGGGCGGGGGCGCCGGTGAAGCTCTCGTAGCGCAGCGCCCGGCCGGTCTCGGCGACCTGGCGCAGATGGGCGAGAAAGCCGCGGCTGTGCTCCATGTCCTCGACGGTCTCCAGGAAGTGCCGGCCGATCAGCGCTTCCTCGGGGACGCCCAGGACCTGCCCGGCGGCGTCGTTGACGCGCAGGTAGTGCTGCTTGAGGTCGAAGACCGACATGGACATGGAGGCCTGCTCGAAGGCCTGCGCGGCCAGGGCCGTGGCGGGCGGGTGGGCCGTCACGACGAAACCGGCGGGCTCGCCGCCGGCGCCGGCCACGGGGAGCGCGGTCAGGGCCAGCGGGACGCGGTGGCCGTCACGGTGCCGCAGGACGACGGTGCCGGTGCGGGCGGCGAGGATCTCGCCGGGGATGTCCTCGGCGAGCAGGCCGGCCGCCGGCCGGCCCACGACGTCCGCGGCCGGGTGGCCCGTGAGCTGCCGCGCGCCGTCGCTCCACCCGGTCACGGTGCCGACGGCATCGATGATCGCCACTGCGGCGACATGCTTCATACGCCCAAGGATGTTCCGATTGTTCCGGAGCATCAAGCGCGCCGGTGGCGCCGGGTTCAGCCCTGGTGGGCGCGCAGCGCCGCGAGGGCCCGGTCGGCGTGGGTGTTCATGCGCAGCTCGCTGCGGACGACCTCCAGCACGGTGCGGTCCTGGGCGATGACATAGGTGACACGTTTGGTGGGGGCGAGGGAGAAACCGCGCTTGACGCCGAACCGCTCGCGCACGGTGCCGTCGACGTCGGAGAGCAGCGGCATGCCGAGGCCGTGGGCGCCCGAGAACTCCTGCTGCTTGTCGACCGTGTCGCCGCTGATGCCGACGGGCCGGGCGCCGGCGGCGGCGAACTCGGCGGCGAGATCACGGAAGTGGCAGGCCTCGGCGGTGCAGCCGGGGGTCATGGCGGCGGGATAGAAGAAGAGGACCACGGGCCCGTCGGCCAGCAGCGCGGTGAGCCTGCGGGTGGTGCCCGTCTCGTCGGGCAGAGCGAAGTCCTCGACCTTGCTCCCGACCTCGATGCGTTCGGTCACGACCGTCCCTCCTCGTTTCGGGCGACTGCGCGCCCCGCTGTGCCGGCCACACCGTGTTCCGGCGCGCCGGCCTGCGGCCGGATATTACTGGACGGTAGAGGCGGCGCCCGCACCGCCGTCCCCGTACGGCGACGCCCGTCAGCCCGTCACCGGCGAGGCGGCGTCGGCCTCCCGGCCGGAGTCCTCCTCGACCGTGTACGCGAGGAAGTCGTCGACCATGCGGTGGAAGAGCGTGGCCATCTGCCGCAGCTCCTCGGGACGCCAGCCGGCGAGGGCGAGCTGCATGCCCCGGGCACCGGCCTCCCGGATTCGTCCGACGGCCTCCCGCCCGGCGTCGGTCAGCTGGATCCGCTGGGCCCGCCGGTCGTCGGGGTCCGGGACGCGGCTGACATAGCCGGCCCGCTGGAGCTGCTGGACGGTCCGTGTCACGTGCGAGGCCTCCACGCCCAGGCGCTGCGCCAGCTCGCCCGGCCGCAGCGGCTCGGAGTCGGCGATCTGCCGCAGCAGCGCCACCGCGGCCCGGTCCAGCGGCACACCGGCCAGCCCCATCAGCCGCTCGTGCTGCCGGGATCGCGTGCTGAGATAGGTGACGCGCGTCAGAGCGCGCTCGATCTCGACGACCTCCGGGGAGGCGACGGGCATGCCGGACAGCGATTCCGTGGGCACACCCGCCAGTTTACCGGATCGTTGCGTAAGTCAAGTAACTTCCGTGCACCCTCAGGCGGCTCCGGCCGACACCACCGGACGCGTGTCGTGCGGACCGCCCCCCGCCACCCGCGTGCTGCAATCGGCAGAACCACGACCCACCCCCGAAGAACCCCGGAGGAACCCATGGCCTTCGCCGTCGTCGCCCAGTACCAGTGCGCGCCCGCCGACGTGGACACCGTGCGTGACGCGCTCCGCGCCATGCGCGAGCTGGTCGCGTCCGAGCCCGCGAACCTCGCCTACGAGGCGCACGAGGTGGTGGACCAGCCGGGGGCGTTCCTGCTGTACGAGCGGTACACCGACCGCGACGGCTTCGAGGCGCACAAGCGGACGGCCCACTTCGCGGAGCTGATCCGGGGCACGGTGTTCCCGCTGCTGAAGGAGCGGACCATCACCTTCGCCGAGACCGTCTGACGCGGACACCCCCGAACACCCACCCGGGACGCGTCACCCGGACCGGCGCGGAGACGGGCGGCACGGCGGAACGCCGGTCCGCCCCGGCGCAGGCGGGCGGGGCCGCGGCGCGGGGATCCGTCCCGGGGGACGTCCCGGGTGTCCCCGGGGACGCCGGAACGGCATCGCGGCGGCCCGCCGCGGAAACGCTGGCTGTCGTGATCACGGCTCGTGGTCACGAGAACGACAGCCGGAGGTTGCCATGATCCGACAGACCCTCAAGAGCGGTCTGCTGGCCACGGTCGCGGTCCTCGCATTCCTGCCCACGGCGGCCGGGGCCGCACCCGTCGACGCCGCCACCCCGTACCCGGTACCCGCCGCGATCAGCCAGTACCACGCCCACCACATCCACCACATCCACCACGCCCCGTACCGCCTGCACCGGCACCACACGTACCGCACCTACGGCCGTGTCACCACCGGCTACGCACGGCTCAACGTCCGCTCCGGCCCCGGTACCGGCTACCGGGTGATCGGCCACCGGCACGCGGGCCAGTACCTGCACCTCACCTGCCGGACGCGCGGCTCGTGGGTCCACGGCAACCGCACCTGGTACCGGCTCGCGCACCACCGGGGCTACGTCACGGCGCACTACGTCCGCACCCGCCGCGCCCTGCCCTGGTGCTGACGGTCCCTCACCGCCGCATCACCCTCACACCGAAGGCCCGTTCGACGACCCCCGAACGGGCCTTCGGTACGCCCACGCCTCACCTTCCTCATACCTCACCGCGTGTTGCGCTCGCCGCAGTCCCGGGAAGCCATTCCGACAACAGGGGCGAAACCTCCCATAGGGGAGCCCATAGCGGAAAAGGGAGTCGAGGACGCACGATGCGGCACCCTCAGGCATCGACAGCATCGACATCGACCACGCCGGACGAGCCATTGGTGGCGATACTGCGCGCCCTGAAGGACCGCACGGGACTGAGCCTGGCGGCGCTCGCCGCACGCACTCCGTACAGCAAGTCCGCGTGGCACCGCTATCTGTCCGGCAGCACGCCGCCGCCCCGGCCCGCCGTGGAGGCGCTGTGCCGGCTGGCCGGCGCCGATCCCGACGCCGTGCTCGCCCGGTGGGATCCGGCCGACGCGGGCGACGGGCCCCCGCCGGCACCGGACGCGCCGGGCGCGGACCCGGCCGAGGAGTCCGGCCGGCTTCGACCGCGGGGCCGGCTCCGGTCACGGCGCTCGTCCCGTCGCCCCTCCTGGCTGCCGCTGTCGGCGTTCGCCGTGTTCGGTGCGGTCACGGCGGTGGCCGCCACCGTGATCCTGGCCGTCCGCCCGGGCACCGCGCCCGCCGCGCAGACCCTGCCGGCGGTGCCGCGCTGCCACGCCCGCTCGTGCCAGGGCGAGTTGCCCGACGCCTCGGTGTGCGCCCGGGACGCGCGGACCACGAGCTCGGTCACCGACAGCGCCTATACGGTCCGGCTGCGTTGGTCGGCGGCCTGCGGCACCGCCTGGTCCCAGGTCCGGCTGCGCTCGGCGCGGGCCCACGAGGTGTCGGTGCGGAAGGGGGAGGACGTGCTGTCGGCGAGTTATCCGGCGGACGACTCCGCCGGCGACAGCAGTCCGATGCTGTCGGTGTCCTCGCCCCGCGGCGTGGAGGCGTGTGCCGAGGTGGACGGGGAACTGGCGTGCACGGGACGGGAGGTGACGCCGGCCGACCTGGGGTGACGAGTCGCCGCCCGCTGCCGCTGCGCCCGCCGCGGTGAGCGCGAACCGGATCGCGCGGACGCGCGGGGCACCGAACACGTCGGAGGCGCGGCCGGCGAGGAGCATGCCCACGATGGCCGCCGAGGTCGAACAGCACCACGAACGTCAGGGCGGAGCCGAGGTTGTCGCCCTCGCCGCGCGGAGTTCGGCCCCGTAGCGGGCGGCGAGTGCGCGGGCCTCGGTGGTACGGCCCTCGGCGACCAGGAAGCTCAGCGGCTCAGGCGTGGCCGGGACTGCTGAGCCATCCCGGCCGGAGCGCCAACCGGATGCCGGCCCGCGTCGCACCGAACTGCTCGGCGAGTTCGGTCTCCACCTGCCGCTGGGCCGGTGCGGTCGCACCGCGGAGGATCGCCTGTCGCAGCCGCGCGAGCGCATGCTGTTCGGCCGCTTTGTCCGGTCGCCCCGTCTCAGGCCGACCGGTACAGCTCCGTGAGCAGCTCGACCACCGCCTGCCGGGCCGGGTGCGGGTCGTCGCGCCACCAGGCGAGCCGTACGGCGACGGGTTCGGCGTCGCGCACCGGCCGGTAGACGATGCCGGGCCGCGGGTACTGGTGGGCGGTCGACTCCGCGGTGACGCCGATGCCGCGTCCGGCGGCGATCTCGGTGAGCCAGTCGTCGACGTCGTGGATCTCCCAGACGGCCGGACGGGCGTCCGGCGGCCACAGGTCGACGGTGGCCGTGCCGGTACGGCGGTCCACGAGCAGGGTGCGGTCGGTCAGTTCGGCCAGCCGGACCGAACGGCGCCGGGCGAGCCGGTCGTCGGCGGCGAGCGCGCACAGCCGGCGCTCCAGGCCGACGATCGCGGTGTCGAACCGCCGGTCCTCCAGCGGTCTGCGGACGACGGCGAGATCGCAGGCGCCCTCGGCGAGCCCGGCGGCGGGCGAGTTGACGCGCACGAGATGCAGGTCGATGTCGCCGTGCGCCGCGTTCCAGCGCCGCTGGAAGGCGACCGTGTGCCGGCCCACCGCCGACCAGGCGTAACCGACCCGCAGCCGGGTGTGTCCCGAGGACGCCTCCCGGACCAGGTCGGAGACGTCCGCGAGCACCCGGCGGGCCTGGGCCACCACGCGCAGTCCGGTCGCGGTGGGGATCACCTCGCGCGAGGTGCGGCGCAACAGCCGTACGCCCAGGGCGCGTTCGAGGGAGGCGAGGGTGCGGGAGACGGCGGCCTGGGAGACGCCGAGGGCGATCGCCGCGTCCGTGAAGGTGCCCTCGTCGACGATTGCCACGAGGCAGCGCAGCTGGCGCAGCTCGATGTCGTGCATACGCTCAGCGTATAGATCGGCCGAGGCATGCATTTTGCGCAAGAGTGCGGGTGACACACGATCCCGGTATGCGACGCGCTCTCCACCGCCCGGCCGTGGCCGCTGCCACGGCCGTGACCCCGTCCCCGGCGCGGTCCGGGCCCCTGGCCGGTGTGGCCACCATGTTCGGCAGCGGGCTCTCCAACCAGACCGGCGCCGCCGTCGGGGCGCTGGCCTTCCCCGTGCTCGGTCCGCTCGGTGTGGTCGCGGTACGGCAGTACGTCGCCGCGCTCGTCCTGCTCGCCGTCGGCCGGCCCAGGCTGCGCGCCTTCACCTGGCGGCAGTGGTGGCCGGTGCTGCTGCTGGCCGTGGTGTTCGGCACGATGAACCTCAGCCTGTACAGCGCCGTCGACCGGATCGGTCTGGGGCTCGCGGTGACCCTGGAGTTCCTCGGACCGCTGACCATCGCCCTGGCCGCGACGCGGCGCCGGCTGGACGCCGGGTGCGCGGTGCTGGCCGCGGCCGGGGTGATCGTCCTGATGCGCCCGCGGCCCTCCGCCGACTACGCCGGGATGGCCCTCGGCCTGGTCGCCGCGTGCTGCTGGGCGTCGTACATCCTGCTCAACCGCGTCGTCGGCCGGCGCATACCGGGCGCGCAGGGCGCCGCGGCGGCCGCGTCGGTCTCGGCGCTGGCCTTCGTCCCGGCCGGCATCGTGGTCGTCCTGCGCCATCCGCCGACGGCCGGGGCCGTCCTGTGCGCGGTGACGGCAGGCGTCCTGTCCTCCGCGGTGCCCTACCTGGCCGACCTGCTGACCCTGCGCCGTGTCCCTGCGCAGACCTTCGGCCTGTTCATGAGCGTCAACCCGGTGCTGGCGGCGCTGGTCGGCCAGGTCGTGCTCGGCCAGGGCCTGGGCGCGGCGGAGTGGGCGGGGATCGGGGCGGTGGTGGCGGCGAACGCGGTGAGCCTCGCGGCCAAGGGGTGAGCGCCCCGACGGTGCCGCTACCCCACCGCGTCCCGCCAGGCGGATCCCGCCGCGACGACCTGGCGCCACGCCCGGATGGCCTTAGACGGCATCCAGCTCGTACTGGTCGGACCAGAAGTACGGTACCGGCGCGAACGGCTTGCGGGGCTCGGGGGCGAGCAGATTGCGAGCCGCGGCCATGCCCTGTTCGGCGGCGTGGGTGCGGTGCTCGATCCGGATCCCCGCCCCGGACAGCGGGCGCCGCAGACGCCGTGCGCGGCGGAGAAGGTCGTGGTGACCTTCGATGCGTGAGCCGGTGCGTGAACGCCGGGTGCGGTGGCTCCGGGTGAGCGAGGTCCGGGCGTGGACGGCGCCGGAGCCGGGGGCCGGGTCCGCGGGGTTCAGCGCGCGCCGCGCGCCACCGGGGCCAGCCACAGGCCGACGATCGCGTCGGCGAGCCCGTCGGCCGCGCCCGCCCAGGTGGCGCGCGGGGTCGGGGTGCCCTCGGCGAGGGCACGTTCCCGCTCGGCGCAGGTGTGCAGGATCAACTGCCGGACCATCTGGCGGCGTTCGGCGCGGACCTCGGGCGGCAGCTCGGGCAGGACGCGGTTCAGCGCCTCGATCGCGCGGCGCAGCGCGGGTGAGGTCATGGACTCCTCGACCATGATCTCGTGCAGCGCCGGGTCGGTCATCACCTGCGCGCAGAACCGGGCGTACCAGGTGGGGCTGCCGAGCCCGGCCAGGTGCTCGGTGACCGGGCGCACCAGACAGTCGACCCAGTCGCGTACGTCCGTGGAGTCGCCGGCTGCCTCCAGCGCCCGCTCGCGCAGCGTCTCGATGCGCTCGGCGTGCCGGCGGGCCACCGCGCGGACCAGGTCGGCCTTGGTGCCGAAGTGGTAGCCGACCGCGGCGTTGTTGCCCTGGCCGGCGGCCTCGCTGACCTGGCGGTTGGAGACGGCGTACACGCCGTGCTCGGCGAACAGTCGCTCCGCCGCGGTCAGGATCGCCTCCCGGGTCGCGCTCACCTGCTCGGCCCGAGCCGTCCTGCGCGCCATGCTCACCACCGCTCCGGGACTGCGCAGCGCCCTGGGGCGGCCAGTCCCTCACGCCACCCCGGGTCCTCGACCGGGGCGGCGAGGTCCAGCCCGAGAAGCCTACGATGCGCGCCCGCGCCACCACGGACAGGCCACGTGTGCGGCGCCTTTTCGGCTCACTAAAGTAAGTCAAGCAGTTGACTTAATCAGTTTTACCCGCCATTCTCACCCGTCGCCCGCCGATTCCCACCCCTTGCCCTCCGGAAGGTTTCTCCTCATGACCGACCTCCCCCGCCACCGTCCGGCCGACCCGGCCCCGGCACCGGCCGCCGCCGAGCCCTCGGCCGAAGCGGTGGCCTGAGCCGGACCTCCGGGGACGGTGACCGGGCCCCAGCGAGCGGCGTGCTGAGGCGTACGAGCGGGACGGTGCGCTCGGTCGAGCGGGGACGGCGGGCTCGGCCCCGTGCGGGAGCCTCCGGCCGAAGCCCGCCGGAGCCGGCCCGGCCCCGGCCGACCGCGGCGGCCATCGGTCCGTCCCGGAACGAAGAGAGACGAAGGAACCGCCGTGCGCATCGTGATCGCCGAGGACAACGCCCTGCTCCGGGAGGGCCTGGTGCTGTTGCCGGCGTCGGCCGGGCACGAGGTGGCCGCCGTCGTGGGCAGCGGCCGGAGGTCCTGCCGGCGCTGCTCGCCCAGCGCCCCGACATCGCCGTCCTGGACGTACGGATGCCGCCGCGCTTCCGTGACGAGGGACTGCGCGCGGCACTGGCCGCGCGTGAGCGGCTGCCCGGACTGCCGGTCCTGGTGCTCTCGCAGTACGTCGAGGAGTCGTACGCGGCCGAGTTGCTGAGCGGTGGGGCGCATGGGGTGGGTTACCTGCTCAAGGACCGGGTGGGCTGTGTGGACGAGTTCCTCGACGCGCTGGACCGGGTCGCGCGCGGCGGCACCGCCCTCGACCCCGAGGTGGTGACGGAGTTGATGACCCGCCACGCGGACTCGCCCCTGGACGCGCTCACCCCGCGCGAGCGGGAGGTGCTGCGGCTGATGGCCGAGGGGCACGACAACACCACGATCGCCCGGACGCTCGTCATCACCGAGCGCTCCGTCAGCAAGCACATCGGCAACGTCTTCCTGAAGCTGGGCCTGCCGCCGAGCGACAGCGGGCACCGCAGGGTACTGGCGGTGCCCGCCCATCTGCGGCACACCCGGCACGCCTGATCCCGCGTGCGCTGCGGGACCCGTTCGGGGGAACCGGCGGGCGAAGGCGCGTGCGGCCGGCGGAAGCGGTCGAGGACTTCAGCCG
Source organism: Streptomyces sp. HUAS MG56 (assembly GCF_058673395.1). Lineage (NCBI taxonomy): Bacteria > Bacillati > Actinomycetota > Actinomycetes > Kitasatosporales > Streptomycetaceae > Streptomyces > Streptomyces sp. HUAS MG56. The sequence continues at coordinate 1,871,929 of NZ_CM178722.1, forward strand.
TGACCGCCGTCCCCCCGCCCCCGCCGCTGCCCCTCATCGCGCCGATGCTCGCCACGCCCGGCGGACTGCCGCCCGCCGCCCAGGACGCGCGCTGGGCGTACGAGACCAAGCAGGACGGCCAGCGGGCGATGGTGTACCTGCCCGGCGACGGCAGTGTCCTCCTGCGTGCCCGCTCGGGCGAGGACATCACGACGGCCTATCCCGAACTCCGGCCGCTCGGCGCCGCCCTGGGCGCCACGCCCGCCGTGCTGGACGGTGAGGTGCTGGCCCTGGACGAGCACGGCCGGGCCGACTTCCAGCTGCTGCAGGGCCGGATGGGGCTCGCCCACTCCCCCGCGCGGGCGGCGCGCAGGGCCGCCGAGACGCCGGTCCACCTGGTGCTCTTCGACGTTCCCCATCTGGGCGAGTCCCTGGTCCGGCAGTCGTACGTCCGGCGGCGGGCGCGGTTGGCGGAGCTGGAGCTGGCGGGGCCGTACTGGTCGGTGCCGGGCGCGGTCGTCGGGCACGGCGCGGAGGCGCTCGCGGCGACCAGGGAGCACGGTCTGGAGGGGCTGGTGTGCAAGCGGCTGGACTCGGTGTACGAGCCCGGGGTGCGCTCCCGCGCCTGGATCAAGATCCGGAACATGCGGGCCGAGGACGTGATCGTCGGTGGCTGGCTGCCCGGGAAGGGGCGGCTGACGGGACTGCCCGGGGCGCTGCTGGTCGGCCAGCGCTCGGGCGGGCGGCTGCGGTACGCCGGCGGGGTCGGCACCGGCTGGAGCGAGGCGGAGCGCCTGGAGCTGGCCCGGCTGCTCGATGCCGCCGCGAGCGGGCGGTGTCCCTTCGACCCGGTGCCGCGGATCGCGGGCGCCCACTGGGTGCTGCCGCGGCTGGTCGGCGAGGTCTCCTACAGCACCCGCACCCGGGACGGGCTGCTGCGCCAGCCGGTCTGGCTGCGGCTGCGCCCGGACCTTGCGCCCGAGGAGTCGGCGGCCGACCTGCCCGAAGACCTTCGGTGACCGCCGAAGGTCTATCGTGTGCCCATGCCGGTTCCCGAATTGATCCGTATCGTCTCCCGCGACTCGCCCATGGCCCTGGCCCAGGTCGACCGGGTCCGGGCCGAGTTGGCCGCCCTGCACCCGGAGCTGCGCACCGAGGTCGTCCCGGTGAAGACCACCGGTGACAAGTGGCTCGGCGACCTGTCCCAGGTCGAGGGCAAGGGGGCGTTCACCAAGGAGGTCGACGCGGCCCTGCTGGCCGGGAAGGCCGACCTCGCGGTGCACTGTGTGAAGGACGTGCCCGCCGACCGGCCGCTGCCCGCCGGGACGGTGTTCGCCGCGTTCCTGAAGCGGGACGACATCCGGGACGCGCTGGTCCACCCGGACGGGCTCACCCTGGACGAGCTGCCCGCCGGCACCCGGATCGGTACCTCCTCGGTGCGCCGGATCGCCCAACTGGCCGCCACGCACCCGCATCTGGAGTGCGTGCCGTTCCGCGGCAACGACAACCGCCGGCTGGCGAAGCTCGCCGAAGGCGAGGCGGACGCGCTGCTGCTCGCGGTGGCCGGGCTGGAGCGGATCGGCCGGACCGACGTGATCAGCGAGGTGCTGTCCACGGAGACGATGATGCCGCCGATCGGCGCGGGCATCCTCGCCCTGCAGTGCCGGGAGGACGACACCGGCGTCATCGACGCGGTCAGCGGGCTCGGCGACCCGGACACGCACCGGGAGGCGATGGCCGAGCGGATGTTCCTGCATGTGCTCCAGGGCCACTGCAACAGCCCCATCGCCGGGTACGCGCGCGTGGACCGCAGCGGGGAACTCTCCCTGCGCGCCTGCGTGTTCACGCCCGACGGCAAGACCCGGCTGAACGCCCACGAGTGGGCCGGACGGCTCGATCCGGCCACGCTGGGCACCTCGGTCGCCGTGGCGCTGCTCCGGCAGGGCGCCCGGGAGATCATCGACGGCATCCCGCACTGACGTCGTACGACGCGCGGGCCGACGGCGTCAGGCGGAGCCCGGCTCCGTCTGGTCCCGCAGGAAGGCGCTGACCTGGTGGGCGAGGCCGCCCTGGTGGCTGCCCGCCGGGGCGGCCGCGGCGGGCGCCTCCTGGACACCGATGCCGCCGGCCCACAGCCTGCGGTCGGTCCACTCCTCCTCCACCCGCAGCTGCACCTGTACGTCCACGTGGGTCAGGGCGGCCTCGGGGGCGGCGGCGTAGAGCACGGCGGTGGCCCGGCGCAGCGGATAGACGTCGAAGCCCTCGATGAACTGGGAGTTGCGCCAGTCCATGAACGCGGCCTCGCCGTCCTGGCCGACGCGGACGTCGATCTGACCGTCCTCCAGATGGATGCCGTAGTGCCGCGCACCGCGGTTCTCGACGGTCACCCGGACACTGAAGTACGTCAGCCCCACGGCGGCGTCGTCGCGTCCGCGCGGCGGCTCCGCGGCCTCCAGGCGGTGGACGCGGACCCGCAGACCGGCATGCTCGTCGTACTCGTGCCAGTCACCGACCACGTTCGGCTCGTACACAGTGCCCCTCTCGACCTATCGAGAGCTGCTGTCTATCTGTGCGCTCAGCGCACTGTCAAATGGGCAGAATGCGCCGTGGCCAGCGGGTTCGCCCGCTTTGATCGCTGATCAAGCGCTGCCCAGGAAGAATCCGTTCACGGTCCCTTCTCCGGGGGTACGCGCGCGTGCCGCACATCACGTTCGCACAAGATCGGCAGGCCGCGCGAGCGCGATCACCGGGCCAGGCGACCGAGCAACGAGGAGGCGGCCGCGATGCCGAGCGCGGCGGCCGCCGCCAGCACCGCGAAGTCGGCGCCGAGATGCGACGGTGTGCCGAGCAGCAGCCCGCGCAGCGCATCGACTTGATAGCTCAGCGGGTTGACCTTGCTGACGGCCTGGAGCCAGCCCGGCATCACCGAAACGGGGTAGAGGGCGTTGGAGCCGAAGAACAGCGGCATGGTGATCGCCTGGCCGATGCCCATCAGGCGGTCGCGGCTGATCACGATGCCCGCGATGGTCATCGACAGACAGGAGAAGAAGGCGGACGCGAGCACGACGGCCGCGGCGACGCCGAGCAGCTTGAGCGGGTTCCAGGTCAGCGCCACGCCGAGGATCGCCGCGATGACGATGACGACGACGGCCTGGATCAGCGACTTCACACCGGCCGCGAACGCCTTGCCGGTGATGAGTGCCGAGCGCGGGGTCGGGGTGACGAGCAGCTTGTTCAGGATGCCGGCGTCGCGCTCCCAGATGATCTGGATGCCGTAGAAGATCGCGATGAACATCGCCGACTGGGCGATGATGCCGGGCGCCATGAAGTCGATGTAGGGGATGCCGCCGGTGGGTATCGCCCGGATGCGGGTGAAGGTCTGGCCGAATATCAGCAGCCACAGGGCGGGCTGGACGGCGCGGGTGTACAGCTCGGTGCGGTCGTGGCGCAGCTTCTGCAGTTCGACGGCGCACATGGCGACGACCCGGGCGGGCAGCAGCCGCCAGCCGGCGCGGGGCACGGGCGGGGTGAGCAGAAGATCCGTGTGGTCAGCCGACTCGGTGCGCGGTGCGGCGGGTGCTGCGGACATCGCGGAAACCTCCTTTGGACGTGTCGTCGAGGCCGCTGCCGGCGATGGCGCGAAAGACGTCCTCCAGGGTGGGCAGGGTGTCGGTGCCCTGGCGTTCGGCGAGCCCCTGGCGCAGTTCGGCCGGGGTGCCGAGGGCGCGGATCCGGCCGCGGTGCATGAGGCCGACCCGGTCGCAGTACTGGTCGGCCTCGTCCATGTAGTGGGTGGTGACGAGCACGGTCATGCCGGTCGCGGCGCGGACGGCGTTGATGTGCTCCCACACGCCGGTGCGGGCGATCGGGTCCAGCCCGATGGTCGGCTCGTCCAGGATCAGCAGCCGGGGCGCGCTGACCAGGGCCTGGGCGAGTTCGAGGCGGCGGATCATGCCGCCGGAGTAGGTGCCGGCGAGCCGGTCGGCGGCGTCGGCGAGGCCGACGGCGGCGAGAGCCTGGGCGACGCGGGCGGCGCGCTCGCGCCGGGGCACGTCGAAGACCCGGGCGAACAGGGCGACGTTCTCCCGGCCGGTGAGCCCCTGGTCGGCGGAGAGCTGCTGCGGGACGTAGCCGAGGAGCCGGCGTACCGCCATGCGTTCCTTCGCCGCGTCGTGGCCGAAGACCCGGACCTTGCCGGCGGGGACGGGCAGCAGCGTGGTGACGCAGCGGATGGCGGTGGTCTTGCCTGCGCCGTTGGGGCCGAGCAGTCCGAACACCTCGCCCTCACGGACGGCGAGGTCCAGTCCGTCGACGGCCCTCGTGTCGCCGAACGCGTAGGCCAGGGAGATACAGGAGACGGCGTCGGCGACGCCCTCGGCTCCTCCGTCGGCCACACCGGTGCTCTCGCTCGTCGTCGTGCCCGGACTCACGTCCCGTTCCTCGGGCTGCGTCATGGCTTCGCTGTCTCCTCGTGCTCCTCGTGTTCCTCGTGCAGGGTGACGGCCAGCCTGCGCAGCGCCGGAAGGGCCGCGCGGAGGGCCTCCCGGTCGGCCTCGTCGAGCCGTGAGACGTGCCGGGACACCAGCTCGGCCCGGCGGCGCTGCCAGTCGGCGAGCCTCTTCTCGGCGGCCCCGGTGAGCAGCAGACGGGCGGCCCGGCGGTCGGCCGGGTCGGTCTCGCGGACCAGATAGCCGCCCTTGACCAGCTGGTTGACCAGGGTCGACACGGAGTTGCCCGCCAGGTGCAGCGCCCTGGCGGCGTCCGAGATGCCGATGCCGGGCCGGGACTCGACCAGCCGCAGCAGCTCCACCTCGGCGCCGCGCAGCCGGGGCCGGGCGAGCCCGCCGCGCAGGCGGCGCCGGATCAGCCGCTGGATGCGCACCAGCGTGTCCGCCAGCTCCTCCGGGTAGCTCTCGTGTTCCACACTCGAAGATTACCTCTGCTACAGAGATATTTCCCCCGGACGGCGGTCGAAGAAGAGGCCGAGGAGCGCGAACCGGGCCGCACAGTGGACACTGGTGCCAGACCGTCCCCGACCCCAGGACGCGACCGCCATGAACCACAAGCCCCCCGCCGACGGTGGACCGCGCAGACGGGACGTCGTCTCCACGCACTCCGTCTTCGGCGCCCCCTGCTGGGTGAGCCTGACCAGCCGCGACCTCGCGGCCACCCAGGAGTTCTACACGGCCGTCCTGGGCTGGCGCTGGCGCGGCGTGAAACTGGGCGAGCACTTCCGCATCGCGCTGGCCGACGGGGTGCCGGTGGCGGGGATCGCGGCCGTCGCCGCGATGTGGCAGATGGCGGTGGCCTGGACGCCGTACTTCGCGGTGCCGGACGCCGACACGGCCGTGGCCCGGGCCCGCGAGCGCGGCGGTACGGCGGCCGTCGGACCGCTGTCCTTCCCGCCGGGCCGGGCCGCGCTGCTCGCCGACCGGGACGGGGCGACGTTCGGGATCTGGCAGGGGGAACTGGTCGGCAACTGGGAGGCCTGGCGCCGGGCGTCGCCGACCTTCATCCGGCTGCACACGCGCGACGCCTTCGACGCCGCACTGTTCTACGGCGAGATCCTCGACTGGGCGTCCGGGAAGCCGGGCTGCTGCGAGGTGGAGTACGAGGGCGGCGAGGTGGTGCTGCGCAGCCAGGGCGACATCGTGGCCCGGATCGACTCGGGCGCGGTGGGGTCGGCGCCGGATCCGTCCGTGCGGCCGCACTGGCAGATCCACTTCGCCGTCGCGGACGTCCTGGGCTGCGCCCGCACGGCGGAGAAGCACGGCGGCAGTGTGCTGAGCGAGGCGGAGGACGAGGCGATCCTGCGGGACCCGGACGGGGCCCAGTTCACGGTGACCTCGCACCGGCAGCGCTAGGGTCGTCACCCGGCGGTGACGCGTGACGGCCTGGACAGTACGACCAGGCTGCGTGCCTCCGTCCGCAGCCTCGTGCCCGCCTTGTGTTCCCGCTCGTCCGGGATGCCGTCCGCGTCGGCCGTGTCGATCAGGGTGGTCCAGCGTTCGGCGAACGCGGGGCCGGGCAGCCGGAAGACGACCGGTTCCCAGTAGCCGTTGACGAGCAGCAGGAAGGAGTCGTCGGTCATCCGCCGCCCGTAGGAGTCGCGTTCGGCGATGGCGTCGCCGTTGAGGAAGACCGTCACCGAGTGGGCGTCGCCGCGCTGCCAGTCCCGGTCGGTCATCTCGCGGGCGTCGGGCCGCAGCCACATCAGGTCGGGCAGCGGCTGGTCGGCGTTGGTCGCGGTCTCGCCGCGGAAGAACCGGCTCCGGCGCAGCACGGGGTGGGCGGCGCGCAGGGCGATCAGGTGCCGGGTGAACGCCGTCAACGACCGCTGTTCGCGGTCGAGTTCCCAGTCGACCCAGGAGATCTCGTTGTCCTGGCAGTAGGCGTTGTTGTTGCCCCGCTGGGTGCGGCCGAGTTCGTCGCCGTGGGAGAGCATCGGGATGCCCTGCGAGAGCAGCAGCGTCGCCAGCAGGTTGCGCTGCTGGCGGGCGCGCAGTTCGAGGATGCCCGGGTCGTCGGTGTCACCCTCCGCCCCGCAGTTCCACGAGCGGTTGTGGCTCTCGCCGTCCCGGTTGTCCTCGCCGTTGGCCTCGTTGTGCTTGTCGTTGTACGACACGAGGTCGCGCAGCGTGAAACCGTCGTGCGCGGTGACGAAGTTGACGCTCGCGCGGGGCCGGCGCCGGCTGTGCTGGTAGAGGTCGGAGGAGCCGGTCAGCCGGGAGGCGAACTCGCCGAGCGAGCCGCGCTCGGCGCGCCAGAAGTCCCGTACGGCGTCCCGGTACTTGCCGTTCCACTCGGACCACAGCGGCGGGAAGTTGCCCACCTGGTAGCCGCCCTCGCCCACGTCCCACGGCTCGGCGATCAGCTTGACGCGGCTGATCACCGGGTCCTGCTGGATCAGGTCGAAGAACGCCGAGAGCCGGTCCACCTCGTGGAACTGCCGGGCCAGCGTGGCCGCGAGGTCGAAGCGGAAGCCGTCGACGCGCATCTCGGTGACCCAGTACCGCAGCGAGTCCATGATGAGCTGGAGGACGTACGGGTGCCGCATCAGCAGGCTGTTGCCGGTGCCGGTGGTGTCGTAGTAGTGCGCCCAGTCGCCGTCGACCAGCCGGTAGTAGGAGGCGTTGTCGATGCCCCGGAAGGAGAGGGTCGGGCCCCGCTCGTCGCCCTCGGCGGTGTGGTTGTAGACGACGTCGAGGATCACTTCGAGGCCGGCCGCGTGCAGCGCCTTCACCATCGCCTTGAACTCGTTGACCTGCTGACCCCGGGTGCCGAAGGCGGCGTAGGCGTTGTGCGGGGCGAAGAAGCCGATGGTGTTGTAGCCCCAGTGGTTGGCCAGGCCCCGGTCCTGGAGGACGCCGTCCTGCACGAACTGGTGCACCGGCATCAGCTCCACCGCCGTCACCCCGAGCGAGGTCAGGTGCTCGATGACCGCGGGGTGCGCGAGGCCGGCGTAGGTGCCGCGCAACCGTTCCGGGACGTCCGGGTGGGTGCGGGTGAGGCCGCGTACGTGGGCCTCGTAGATGACCGAGTCGGCATAGGGCGTGCGGGGCGGGCGGTCGTCGCCCCAGTCGAAGTACGGATCGGCCACCACGCCCAGCATGGAGTGCCCGGCGCTGTCGGCGGGCGCCGGGCCGTCGGGGGCGCGCTCGTACAGCGAGGGGTGGTTGTCGATCTGGCCGTCCACGGCCATGGCGTAGGGGTCGAGCAGCAGCTTCGCCGGGTTGCACCGGTGGCCCAGGGACGGCTGCCAGGGTCCGTGCACCCGGTACCCGTAGCGCCGGCCGGGCGCGATCCCGGGCAGGTAGCCGTGCCAGACGAATCCGTCGACCTCGTGCAGCCGGACGGGGGTCTGCGTGCCCGCGTCGTCCAGCAGGATCAGGTCCACGCGCTCGGCGACCTCGCTGAACAGTGCGAAGTTGGTGCCCTGTCCGTCGAAGGTGGCGCCCAACGGATAGGGCTGCCCGCTCCACGCGGGCAGCCCGTGCCGGGATCCGGAGGTGCGGGACGTCACCGGCTGCCCTCCAGGGTGTCGTCCGGGGCGCCCGCCGGGGCGGCCAGCCGCGCGACCGGCAGAGTGCGCGGCAACGGGAGGCCCTGGCGCAGGGTCGGCGCGGGCGTGAGGGGCACCCGCGGGACGCGCTCGCCGGAGCGGGCCCGCTGGGTGAACCAGATGATGGTGCTGCCGCGGTCCGAGGTGCAGCAGCCCCAGCCGTCGCTCATGGCGGCGATGTCCGCGAGGCAGGAGCGCAGGTCCTGGTCGGGGCGCAGATCGGGGTCGTCGTCGCCGAAGGCGGTGATCAGGTGCTGGCCGTTCCACCACATCTCGATCGACGTGTGCCTGTTGGAGGCGTGCTGGTGGATCGCCCGCAGCAGCAGTTCGGCGCCGCGGCGGACGGGGTCCGCGAGGTTGTCGAGGTCCCAGTAGCGCAAATGGGCGGCCAGGATGCGGCTGACCTGTCCCACCCGTTCCGGGCTGACTTCCACGTCGAGGTGGTAGTAGCAGGGCACTGCGGTCTCCATCGTCGCTTGCTCCTCACCGGCGAAGCTCGTGCGCCCCTCGCCTGTCCGGGAGGCTCCAGGACACACAGCGTGAGCGCCGATGGCTTCTGAGTCACCTCCACGGTGCGGGCACTACGCCATTCGTGCAACACGAGCACCCGACACACCACGCATGGTTGAAGCTCCAACAAGACGCTGCGTCGTCGTGCGTGCACCATAAGTGAAAGCCTCGATCGCCGTAACGGTGCCGTGCCCTTCCGCGCGCGGACGCCACCCGACCGTCGGGAACGCGCCCAGTCGAGAGCGTGAAAGGTGAAGACGGCGATGCTGCTCCCCGCCAAGGCCGAAGTGGCCCGGCAGTTGCGGCGTTACCGGGCGTGGGAGCGCGTGATGCTCGCCTCGCCCCACGACCGCGCGGTCCGGGCCACCTTCGAGGACTCGGGTTACACGCTGTGCGTGCTGATGGGCAAACGCTGCGCCCGCGAGGCGGCGGACGCGGCCGAGCGCTATCTGCGCACGAACCTGGTCACCTACCTGCGTGAGCAGAACGGGCGGCCGAAGCGCCGCCGTTCGGCGCGAAGCGCGCCGCCACCGGAGCGGCGTTCCACGGCGTCCAGCCCCTGAGCTGGCACCGTACAAGGCGTTCCCCCCGGGACCGACGTGAGTCGGCCCGTATCGGATCGCGAAGCCGGGCCAAGTGCCCGGCTTCGCGCACGGCGGAGGTGAGATACATGCGCAGGACCCCGGTCATCGGCCGTGTACCGGTACGTGACGTCCGGCCGGCCGTGGAGTGCGGCAGGCGCCCGGCGAAGGCGGTGGCCGGGGAGACCTTCCAGGTCACGGCCACCGTGTTCCGCGAAGGGCACGATGCCGTCGGTGCCAATGTGGTCCTGCGCGATCCGAAGGGCCGGCGCGGCCCGTGGACACCGATGCGGGAGCTGTCCCCCGGCAGTGACCGCTGGGGCGCGGAGATCACCCCGGACGCGACCGGCCGCTGGACCTACCGGGTGGAGGCCTGGTCCGACCCGCTGGCCACCTGGCGGCACCACGCGAGCGTCAAGATCCCGGCCGGTGTCGACGTCGGGCTGGTGCTGGAGGAGGGCGCCGAACTGTTCGAGCGGGCGGCCGCCGGAGCGCCGAAGGGTGCGGAGCGCGACCTCGTCCGGGCCGCCGCACGCACGCTCGGTGACGACTCCCTGTCGGTGGGGGACCGGTTGACGCCGGCGCTGTCCGCGCAGGTGGCGGCGGTGCTGGAGCGGCATCCGCTGCGAGAGCTGGTCACGGCGTCCGAGGCGATGCCGCTGCTGGTGGAGCGGGAGCGGGCGCTGTTCGGGTCGTGGTACGAGTTCTTCCCGCGGTCGGAGGGCACCGCCGAGCAGCCCCACGGCACGTTCCGTACGGCGGCCCGCCGGCTGGAGGCGATCGCCGCGATGGGCTTCGACGTGGTGTACCTCCCGCCGGTCCATCCCATCGGGACGACCTTCCGCAAGGGCCCGAACAACACCCTCGCCGCCGGTCCGGACGACGTCGGGGTGCCGTGGGCGATCGGGTCCCCCGAAGGCGGGCACGACGCCCTGCACCCGGCGCTGGGCACGTTCGAGGACTTCGACCACTTCGTGGGCCGGGCACGGGAGTTGGGGATGGAGGTCGCCCTCGACTTCGCGCTGCAGTGCTCCCCGGACCACCCCTGGGTGGACAAGCACCCCGACTGGTTCCACCACCGGGCCGACGGCACCATCGCCTACGCGGAGAACCCGCCGAAGAAGTACCAGGACATCTACCCCGTCGCCTTCGACGCCGACCTGGACGGCCTGGTCGCCGAGACGGTGCGGATCCTGCGGCACTGGACGGACCACGGGGTGCGGATCTTCCGGGTCGACAACCCGCACACCAAACCCGTCGTGTTCTGGGAACGGGTCATCGCCGAGGTCAACAACACGGACCCGGACGTGATCTTCCTGGCCGAGGCCTTCACCCGCCCCGCGATGATGCACACCCTCGCCCAGATCGGCTTCCAGCAGTCCTACACCTACTTCACCTGGCGCAACACCAAGCACGAACTCACCGAACACCTCACCGAGTTGACCGGCGAGGCCGCCGCGTACATGCGGCCGAACCTCTTCGCCAACACCCCGGACATCCTGCACGCCTACCTCCAGCACGGCGGCCGCCCCGCCTTCGAGGTCCGCGCCGTGCTCGCCGCCACCCTCTCCCCCGCCTGGGGCCTGTACAGCGGCTACGAACTGTGCGAGAACACCCCGCTGAAGGACGGCAGCGAGGAGTACCTCGACTCCGAGAAGTACCAACTCAGGCCCCGCGACTGGGAGTCCGCCGAACGCGAGGGCCGCAGCATCGCCCCCCTCATCACCCGCCTCAACACCGTCCGACGCCGGCACCCCGCGCTACAGCGCCTGCGGAATCTGCGTTTCCACCCGACCGACAACGACGCCGTGCTCGCCTACAGCAAGCGCACGGGGACGGACACGGTCATCGTGGTCGTCAACCTCGACCCGCATCACACCCAGGAGGCCACGGTCTCGTTGGACATGCCGCAACTCGGCCTGGACTGGGACGCCGCCCTGTCCGTACACGACGAACTGACGGGCGAGACGTTCCTCTGGGGCAGGACCAACTACGTGCGTCTCACGCCCGGCAGCGCGCCGGCGCACGTGCTCCACGTCGGGCGATCGACGCCCCAGATCGGAGGGCCCGCAGCGTCATGACCGTCAACGAACCCGTACCCGACACGTTCGAGGACACGCCCGCCAAGGACCGCGACCCGGACTGGTTCAAACGCGCCGTCTTCTACGAGGTCCTGGTCCGCTCCTTCCAGGACAGCAACGGCGACGGCATCGGCGACCTGAAGGGCCTGACCGCCAAGCTCGACTATCTGCAATGGCTCGGCGTGGACTGCCTGTGGCTCCCGCCGTTCTTCAAGTCACCGCTGCGGGACGGCGGTTACGACGTCTCGGACTACACGTCCGTCCTGCCCGAGTTCGGCGACCTCGCCGACTTCGTGGAGTTCGTGGACGCCGCCCACCAGCGCGGCATGCGCGTCATCATCGACTTCGTCATGAACCACACCAGCGACCAGCACCCGTGGTTCCAGGAGTCCCGCAAGAATCCCGACGGCCCCTACGGCGACTATTACATGTGGGCGGACGACGACCGGCAGTACGAGGACGCCCGGATCATCTTCGTCGACACCGAGGCCTCCAACTGGACCTTCGACCCGGTGCGCGGCCAGTACTACTTCCACCGCTTCTTCTCGCACCAGCCGGACCTGAACTACGAGAACCCCGCCGTGCAGGAGGAGGTCCTGGCGGCCCTGAAGTTCTGGCTCGACCTCGGCATCGACGGATTCCGGCTCGACGCGGTCCCCTATCTCTACGCCGAGGAGGGCACCAACTGCGAGAACCTGCCCGCCACGCACACCTTCCTCAAGCGGGTGCGCCGGGAGATCGACGCGATGTACCCGGACACGGTGCTGCTGGCGGAGGCCAACCAGTGGCCCGAGGACGTGGTCGACTACTTCGGCGACTACGGCACCGGCGGCGACGAGTGCCACATGGCCTTCCACTTCCCCGTCATGCCACGCATCTTCATGGCCGTACGCCGCGAATCGCGCTACCCGGTCTCCGAGATCCTCGCCAAGACCCCCGCGATCCCGTCGAAATGCCAGTGGGGCATCTTCCTGCGCAACCACGACGAGCTCACCCTCGAAATGGTCACCGACGAAGAACGCGACTACATGTGGGCCGAATACGCCAAGGACCCCCGCATGCGCGCCAACATCGGCATCCGCCGCCGCCTCGCCCCCCTCCTCGACAACGACCGCAACCAGATCGAGCTGTTCACCGCCCTGCTGCTCTCCCTGCCCGGCTCACCGATCCTCTACTACGGCGACGAGATCGGCATGGGCGACAACATCTGGCTCGGCGACCGCGACGCCGTCCGCACCCCCATGCAGTGGACCCCCGACCGCAACGCCGGCTTCTCCAGGTCCGATCCGGGGCGCCTGTACCTGCCGACGATCATGGACCCGGTCTACGGCTACCAGGTCACCAACGTCGAGGCCTCCATGTCCTCGCCGTCGTCGCTGCTGCACTGGACCCGGCGCATGATCGAGATCCGCAAGCAGAACCCCGCCTTCGGACTCGGCTCGTACAACGAGCTCCAGTCCTCCAACCCGGCGGTGCTCGCCTTCCTGCGCGAGTACGGCGACGACCTCGTCCTGTGCGTGCACAACTTCTCCCGCTTCGCCCAGCCGACCGAACTCGACCTGCGCGCCTACGACGGCCGGCATCCGGTCGAGCTGATCGGCGGGGTGCGGTTCCCCGCCATCGGTGAACTGCCGTACCTGCTCACCCTGCAGGGCCACGGCTTCTACTGGTTCCGGCTCACCCGGGTCGCATCCCGCATCGGCAGCCACTGAACGCCCGGCGCCGAGGAAAGGACGCGCGTCATGCCGAAGACCATCACTGTCGGACCGGTAGCCGCGACCGGCCGGGGCGGGCCGCTGGCCTCGCTGGGCGGGCTGCTGCGCGAGTGGCTGCCGAGGCAGCGCTGGTTCGCGGGCAAGGACCGGCCCGTCACGGATCTGTCGGTGCTGCACGTGACCGAGCTGTTCCCCGGGTGTCTGCATCTGCTGGTACACGCCTCGCACGCGCCGGTGCCCACGCCCGGCGGCACTCCCCCGCCCGGCGACTGCTACCAGCTGCTGCTGACCTTGCGCGAGCAGCTCGCCCCGCGGCTGGAACGGGCGTTCCTCGGCCGCGCCGAGCAGGGACCTTTCGCCGGGCTCGCGGTGTACGACGCGCTGCACGACCCGCGCTCGGCGCATCTGCTGCTGGAGCGGCTGCGGCACCCGGGCGCGGCGGGCCCGCTGCGGTTCGAGGCGGATCCGGCTGTCCAGGTGCCCGGCGGGCTGCCGCCGCGGCTGCTGGACGCCGAGCAGTCCAACACCTCGCTCGTGTACGGCGACGCGTACATCCTGAAGGTCTTCCGGCGCATCCAGCCGGGCGTCAATCCGGACCTGGAGGTGTCGGCCGCGCTGGCCGCGCAGGGGTGCACCCGGGTGCCGGCGCCGGTGGCCTGGTTCGGCACGAGCGCACCGCGGCCGGCGACGCTCGGGGTGCTCCAGCCGTTCCTGCCGGACGCGACCGACGGCTGGACGCTGGCGCTGCGCGCGCTCGCCGCGGGCGACGACTTCACGGCCGAGGCCTGGGAGCTGGGCCGGGCGATGGCCGAGGTGCATCTGGCGCTGGCCGAGGCGTTCGGTGCGGCCGGGCCGGGTGAGAACGGCCGTACGGCGCGGGCGATGTCCGCGCGGCTGGACGCGGCCGCGCACGCCGTATCGGGGCTGCGGCCGTTCGTGCCGGGGCTCAGGGCCGCGTTCGGGGCGCTCGCCACGTGCGACGCCGGGCCGCCCGCGCAGCGGGTGCACGGCGATCTGCATCTCGGGCAGGTGCTGCGGGCCGGCCGCGACTGGTTCGTCATCGACTTCGAGGGCGAGCCGTCCCGGCCGCTCGCCGAGCGCAGGGCCCCGCAGTCCCCGGTGCGGGACGTGGCGGGGATGCTGCGCTCCTTCGACTACGCGGCCCGGCAGCGCCGCCCCTGGCGACCCGAATGGGCGCGCCGCTGCCGGGAGGCGTTCTGCGCGGGCTACGCGGCCCGCGCGGGCTGGGATCCACGCAAGAAGCACGCGCTGCTGCGCGCGCACGAGACGGACAGGGCGGTCTACGAGGTGCTGTACGAGGCGAGACACCGGCCGGACTGGCTGCCGGTACCGATGGCGGCGATCAAACGGCTCGCCGTGTGGGGAGGCTGACGGCATGGCTCTGCGCGACACCTCGCTCCCCGAGGCCGCCGGTCCCGCACCGGTCACGGCCGTCCCCCTGGACCCGGCCGAGCGCGGCCGGCTCCTCGGCGGCGCCCATCACGATCCGCACGCCCTGCTGGGCGCACATCCGGTGCCGGGCGGCACCCTGTTCCGGACGCTGCGGCCGAACGCCCGCGCGGTGAGCGTCGTGACCGGCGGCACGCGCCATCCGCTGGTGTCGGAGGGAGGCGGCCTGTTCGCGGCCGTGCTGCCGCTGCCGCGGGTGCCGAAGTCGTACACGCTGCTGGTGGTGTACGACGACACCGAGCAGGAGGTGCACGATCCGTACCGCTTCCTGCCCGCGCTCGGCGAGCTGGACCTCCATCTGATCCGGGAGGGCCGGCACGAGCAGCTGTGGCAGGCACTCGGCGCCGAGCCGATGACGCACCAGGGCGTGGCCGGCACCCGCTTCACGGTGTGGGCGCCGAACGCCCAGGGGGTGCGGGTGGCCGGGGACTTCACGTACTGGGACGGCACCCAGTACCCGATGCGCTCGCTCGGCGCGTCCGGGGTGTGGGAGCTGTTCCTGCCCGGGATCGGCGAGGGCGCCCGGTACAAGTTCGAGATCACCTCCCGGCGCGGCGACCGGTTCCTCAAGGCCGACCCGATGGCCCGGTGCACCGAGGTGCCGCCCGACACGGCGTCGGTCGTCGCGGTGTCCCGGCACGAGTGGGACGACGCGGAGTGGATGGCCCACCGGGGTGACACGCCCGTGCACCAGGCGCCGTTCTCGGTGTACGAGGTGCATCTGCCCTCCTGGCGACCCGGATTGACGTATCGTCAGCTCGCAGACGAACTGCCCTCGTATGTCAAGGAGTTGGGCTTCACGCATGTGGAGCTGATGCCGGTCGCCGGGCATCCCTTCAGCGGGTCCTGGGGATACCAGGTCACCTCCTACTACGCGCCGACGCCCCGGCTGGGCTCGGCGGACGACTTCAAGTTCCTGGTGGACGCGCTGCACCGGGCCGGGCTCGGCGTGATCATGGACTGGGTGCCGGCGCACTTCCCGAAGGACGACTGGGCGCTGGCCAGGTTCGACGGGGAGCCGCTGTACGAGCCCGGGGACTGGCGGCGGGCCGAGCATCCGGACTGGGGGACCTACGAGTTCGACTTCGGCCGGACCGAGGTGCGCAACTTCCTCGTGGCCAACGCCGTGTACTGGTGCCAGGAGTTCCACATCGACGGGCTGCGCGTGGACGCCGTCGCGTCGATGCTGTACCTCGACTACTCGCGGGACTCCGGGCAGTGGCAGCCGAACGTCTTCGGCGGGCGGGAGGACCTGGACGCGGTGGCCTTCCTCCAGGAGATGAACGCGACCGTGTACCGGCGCTGCCCGGGGGTCGTCACCATCGCCGAGGAGTCCACGGCCTGGGACGGGGTGACCCGGCCCACCGACAGCGGCGGGCTAGGCTTCGGCCTGAAGTGGAACATGGGCTGGATGCACGACTCGCTCCAGTACGTCCAGAAGGAGCCGGTGCACCGCAAGTACCACCACCACGAGATGACCTTCTCGATGGTGTACGCCTACAGCGAGAACTACGTCCTGCCCATCTCCCACGACGAGGTCGTGCACGGCAAGCGGTCCCTCGTCTCGAAGATGCCCGGCGACTGGTGGCAGCAGCGCGCCGACCACCGGGCCTATCTGGGCTTCATGTGGGCCCATCCCGGCAAGCAACTCCTCTTCATGGGCCAGGAGTTCGCGCAGGGCGCCGAGTGGTCCGAGGCGCACGGCCCGGAGTGGTGGCTGCTCGGCGACGACTACCACTCGGCCGGCGACCACCGGGGCGTGCGGGATCTCGTGCGGGACCTGAACGGTGTGTACCGGGCGACACCGGCTCTGTGGCAGCGGGACACCGATCCGGGCGGTTTCCAGTGGGTGCTGTGTGACGCTGCGGACGACAACGTATTCGCGTTCCTGCGGTTCGACGCCGAGGGCTCGGCGCTGCTGGCGGTCTCGAACTTCTCGCCGGCCGTCCGCGCCGACTACCGGCTGTGGGTTCCGGATTCCCTCCCGGCCTGGCAGGAGGCCCTGAACACGGACGACACCCGCTACGGCGGCAGCGGCGTCGGTGCCGGGCCGCCCGGCGCGGTCCTGCGGCCGGAGCACGGATTCCTGCGGGTCACGCTGCCGCCGCTCGCCACTGTCTGGTTGACGCCTGTGCGCTGAACTCGCAGGAGTCGGCCGGACGCCCGAGGGGCAGTCAGGGTCGTACAGACTTTCGTCTGCCCCTCGCGGTCTGAACAGAAGGGCGGCCCCACGTGCGCACTGTCGGTGTGGAGGAGGAACTCCTTCTGGTCGATCCGGACAGCGGCGAGCCGAAGGCACTGTCGGCCGCCGTGCTGACCCGGGCGGTCCAGGACGATCCCGGGCAGGACCTGTTCCAGCTGGAGCTGTTCGGGCAGATGCTGGAGCTCGCCACGCATCCGCACACGGACATGGCCGAGCTCGGCGCCGAGATCGTGCGCTCCCGCAAGGAGGCGGCCCGGGTCGCGGGCGAGGTGGGCTGTGCGGTCGCCGCGCTGGCCACCTGCCCGCTGCCGGTCACGGGCGCGCTCACCGCGGACGACCGCTACCGGTGGATGGCCGGGCGGTACGGGATCGCCACCCAGGACTGGCTCGTCTGCGGCTGTCACGCGCATGTGGCGGTGGAGTCCGACGAGGAGGGGGTCGCGGTCCTCGACCGGCTGCGGCCCTGGCTGCCGGTGGTGCGCGCGCTCAGCGCCAACTCGCCGTACTGGCAGGGCCGGGACACCGGGTACGCCAGCTTCCGCAGCCGGCTGTGGAGCCGTGGTCCGTCGGCGGGGCCGACCGAGCTGTTCGGCTCGCCCGCGGGCTACCACCGGCAGGTGGCGGACATGCTGGCGAGCGGGGTGATCCTGGACCACGGGATGGTGTACTTCGACGCGCGGCTGTCCGTGAAGTACCCGACGGTGGAGATCCGGGTGGCGGACGTGTGCCTGCGCGCGGAGACCACGGTGCTCGTCGCCGCGCTGGTCCGCGCCCTGGTGGAGACGGCCGCGCGGGACTGGCGGGCGGGCCGGCCGCCGGCCGGCCACAGCGTGAGCCTGCTGCGGCTGGCCGCCTGGCACGCCGCCCGCTCCGGCCTGGAGGGGGACCTGCTCGACCCCGTGACGATGCTGCCCCGGCCCGCGCCCGACGTGGTGCGCGCCCTGGTGGAGCACACCGGGGAGGCGCTCGCCGACAGCGGGGACGCGGCCCTGGTCGAGGAGGCCGTCGGCGAACTGCTGGGCCGGGGAACGGGCGCGCGCGAGCAGCGCGGGGTGCTGGAGCGGGTCGGCAGCCTGCGGGAGGTCGTCACCGAGTGCGTACGGCACACCCAGGGCTGAACGCGGGGACCGGGCCGGACGTATGACGTGCCGGATGCATACCGTGGAGGTCGTACGGCACCGGGTAGTGACACGGCCGGATCATCAACTGATCACGACTTCCCCGTTCCCTGCACCGAACGCGCTCACCTCGGCTACATTCGAGCACCGCCGACCACAGAGCCGATCGGCGGTGTGACCCTCCGTACATCCAGGAGCAGCGCATGCGCGATGTCGCCCTCGCTCCCGCCGTGGCCCCGCCGCTCGCCGGGGGCCTCGCCGACAGCCTCTTCGAGACCGCGGAGCACAGCCCTGCCCTGCCGCTCCTCGCGTATCGCGCGGACACGGCCGCCGGCGGCTGGCAGGAGATGACCGCGGTCGAGCTGCGCGACGAGGTGGTCGACGTGGCCAAGGGGCTGATCGCCGCCGGGATCTCGCCCGGCCACCGGGTGGCCGTGATGGCCCGCACCCGCTACGAGTGGACGGTCTTCGCCCATGCGCTGTGGGCCGTGGGCGCGGAGGTGGTGCCGGTCCATCCCTGCTCCTCGCGCGACCAGGTCGAGTGGATCCTGCGGGACGCCGGCTGTGTCGCCGTACTGCTGGAGGACGAGCAGGGTGTGATGACGGTCGGCACGGTCTGCACCCGGCTGCCGCGGCTGCGCCACGTGTGGCAGCTGGACGCGGGCGCGCTGCCCGGACTCGTCGAGCGGGGCGCGGCCGTGCCGTACACCACGGTGGAGTCGCTGCGCCGGATCGTGCTGCCGGACGCCACGGCGGCCGTCGTCTACACCTCCGGCACCACGGGCCGCCCCCAGGGCTGCGCGCTGAGCCACCGCTCCCTCGCCTACCCCTGCGACACGATGCTGGCCGGCTGGGCGCACGCCGCGGCGCCCCCGGGCGAGCAGCCGTCCGTGCTGGCGTTCCTGCCGTTCTCCCATGTGTACGGCATCATGATCATGCTCATCTGTGTCCGCGGCGGGGTCCTGATGGCGCACGAGCCGGAGCTGTCCGAGGCCGCGCTCGCGTCGGCGCTCGGCACGTTCCGGCCGACGTATCTGTACGGCGTGCCGTCGGTGTTCGAGAAGCTGTACAAGACGTTCCTGCGCACGGCCGAACAGACGGGCCGGGGCGCCCTGTTCGAGCGGGCCGCGCAGACCGCTCGGGACTTCGCCGCGGCCGAGGAACGCCGGCGGCTGGGCACGGGGCCGGGTCCCGGTCTCGAACTGCGCCTCCAGCACGCCGTCTTCGAGCGGACGGTGTACCGCAGGCTGCGCGCGGCGCTGGGCGGCCGGGTGGTGCGCGGCACCTCCGGCGGTTCCTCGCTCAGCCGCGAACTGACGCTGTTCTACGAGGGGATGGGCGTCGTCGTCAACGACGGTTACGGGCTCACCGAGTCCTCCGGCGGGATCACCATGCAGCCGCTGGGCCGGGAGAAGTCCGGGACCGTGGGCCGGCCGCTGCCCGGCACGGACGTCCAGGTGGCCGACGACGGGGAGATCCTGGTGCACGGTCCGTCGGTGTTCCAGGGCTACGTCGGAGACGAGGCGGCGACCCGGGCGACGCTGCGCGGCGGCTGGCTGGCCACCGGGGACATCGGGCGGCTGGACTCCGAGGGCTATCTGACGATCACCGGGCGCAAGAAGGACATCATCGTCACGAGCGGCGGCAAGAGCGTCGCCCCGGCCCCGCTGGAGCAACGGCTGCGCATGCACCCGCTGATCCACCAGGCCGTCGTACTCGGCGACGACCGGCCGTGCGTGGGCGCGCTGATCACGCTGGACCCGGAGTTCCTCGCACACTGGCGGGCCGCCCTCGCGCTGCCGGGCGGCGGCCCCGGCCGGGAGGGCCGGGAGGAGAACGCGCTGCGCGAGGAGATCGCAAGAGCCGTGGCCTCCGCCAACAGCGCCGTGTCCCGGGCGGAGTCCATCCGGGTCCACCGCGTCCTGCCCGAGCCGTTCGCCGCGGCGGACGGGCTCCTGACCCCGTCGTTGAAGCTGCGCCGGGACGTCATCGTGCGGCACTACGCCACCGAGATCGAGGCGATGTACCAGGCGCGCTCGCGGGCCGGGCGGGGGGTGCGGGAGCCCGCGGACTGGGACGAGCCCGACGACGTCTTCCGCTGAGCGGAACCGCTTGGTCCGCTGAGCGGACACGGTCCGACCGGCAACGACATCTGTCCGACGGTTATCCGTGCGACTACCGCTCACCCGGCCCTGATCGGGTGCATGCTGGTGGCCACGCGTTCGTCTGCCTGCCGCACCCGGCTGGCGGAACGGCTCGGTGCGCGGTGGGATCGGACATGGTGCGAGGCGGTCCAGGGCATGCGAACGGCGTCGAGTCGGACCGCCTGGAGCCGCAGAAAGGGATGACACCGTGACACGACCCAGGATCCTGGTGGTTGGCGCCGGCTTCGCCGGAGTCGAGTGCGTCCGCCGCCTGGAGCGGAAACTCGCCCCCGACGAGGCCGACGTCACCCTGGTGACGCCGTTCTCCTACCAGCTCTATCTGCCGCTGTTGCCCCAGGTCGCCTCGGGTGTGCTCACACCCCAGTCGATCGCCGTCAGCCTGCGCCGCAGCAAGAAGTACCGCACCCGGATCCTGCCCGGCGGCGCGATCGGCGTGGACCTGAAGGCCAAGGTGTGCGTCGTCCGCACCATCACCGACAAGCTCCTGAACGAGCCGTACGACTACCTCGTGCTGGCCCCGGGCAGCGTGACCCGCACCTTCGACATCCCGGGACTGACCGATCACGCCTTCGGGATGAAGACCCTCGCCGAGGCCGCCTATGTGCGCGACCACGTCATCACCCAGCTCGACCTCGCCGACGCCAGCGACGACCCGGCCGAGCGGGCCGCGCGGCTCCAGTTCGTGGTGGTCGGCGGCGGGTACGCCGGCACCGAGACCGCCGCCTGTCTGCAACGGCTCACCCACGCCGCCGTGCAGCGCTACCCGCGCATCGACCCCGGCCTGATCCGCTGGCACCTGATCGACATCGCGCCCCGGCTCATGCCGGAGCTGGGCGAGAAGCTCGGCCGCAGCGCGCAGGAGATCCTGCGCCGGCGCGGTGTCGACGTCTCGCTGGGGGTGTCGATCGAGAAGGCGGGCGCCGAGGAGGTCACCTTCACCGACGGCCGGGTGGTGCCGACGCACACGCTGATCTGGACCGCCGGGGTGGTCGCGAGCCCGCTGATCGGCACGCTCGGCACGGAGACGGTGCGCGGCCGGCTCGCGGTCACCGCCGAGATGACCCTGCCCGGGCACGACGGGGTGTTCGCGCTCGGGGACGCGGCGGCGGTGCCCGACCTGGCCAAGGACGAGACGGGCGCGGTCTGCCCGCCCACCGCGCAGCACGCCATGCGCCAGGGCAGGAAGGTCGCCGACAACGTCATCGCGACCCTGCGGGGCGAGCCGCTCGTGCCGTACGTGCACAGGGACCTGGGCCTCGTCGTCGACCTCGGCGGCAAGGACGCCGTGTCCAAGCCGCTCGGCATCGAACTGCGCGGGATGACCGCCCAGGCCGTGGCCCGCGGCTACCACTGGTCGGCGCTGCGCACCAACGTGGCCAAGACCCGGGTCGCGACCAACTGGCTGCTGAACGCGGTCGCGGGCGACGATTTCGTCCGCACCGGATTCCAGGCCCACCGGCCCGCCCGGCTGAAGGACTTCGAGTACACGAACTCGTACCTGACGCCGGAACAGGTGCGGGCACGGGTGGAGGGCGGGGCCGACACCGAGGGCTGATGTGTCCCGGATCACCGGCTCGGCCGGGGGCACGCCGACGCCCTGGTCGTCGCGCCCCTGGCCGGGAGCAACTGGTTCGGGCACTCGTGCGATGCTGGGACGGAGATCGATTTCTGGCACGGGAGAGAGCGCGGCGGCGTGAGGGCAGCGGGACGGTCGGGACGGGTACGGATGCGGGACCGGCTCGCGGCGTCCGATCCCGGGCTGCTGCGGCTCACCGCGGGGCTGCGCACGGTCACCGCGATCGCGCTCACCCTCGCCGTCCTGGCCGCCCTGCGGGTGCCGGTGCCGCAGCTGGTCGCCGGTGCCATAGCGGCGATGGTGGCGACCTTCGCCATCCGGGAGAAGTCGCGCGCCCAGCAGGCGGTCACGCTCGCGCTCGGTCTGCCGGTGGCGCTGGCCTCGGTGACGCTGGGCTCGCTGCTGAACCAACGGGTCGTCGTCGGCGACCTGTTCTTCGTCGCCCTCATCTTCAGCGCGGTCTACGGCCGCCGCTTCGGTGACCGCGGTACGGCGCTGGGCCTGATCGGCTTCCAGGTCTACTTCCTCTCCCTGTTCGTCCACGCGACCCCCGCCCTGCTGCCCGCGCTGTGCGGGGTCATCTGCGTGGCGTTCGCCTGCAGCGCCCTCGCGCGGTTCGTGCTGCTGCCGCAGACCCCGGCGGGCACCCTGGACCGGCTGCGGCGGGCGTTCCGCGCCCGGCTCGCCCAGCTGATCGCCGTGCAGACCGAGTTGCTGGACGCGGGTCCGGACGACGTGGACACGGTTCTGGAGGACCTGCGCACCGCCACCGCCCGGCTGCACGAGACGGCGCTGATGATCCAGGGGCGGCTGGAGGACGGCACCTCCGATCCGGCGGTGGCCCGGCTGCTCCAGCGCCGGATCGCCGACGCCGAGATCGCCTCCGAGCGGCTCGGTCTGCTGCTGCTCACCGCGCGCAGCGCCGAGCGGACCGACACCCTCACCCTGCACCTGCCAGGCGCCCATCTGCCGTCGGGCGGTGCCCTGCCGGTGCGGGACGAGGCGACGGAGGCGCTGCGCCGCGACCTTCAGGCGCTGCGGCTGCTGATGCTGCGGCCGGTCGGCGAGGCCCGCGGCACCGCGCTCGCCCACCTGCGCAACCGGCTGCTCGGCTACCGCGACGAGGAGAACCTGCCGAAGGCCTCCCCGGCCGTGCAGGACGTCTTCCGTGGCCTCGGCGAGGCCGCCCGGGCCGCGCTCGGCCTGCGGGTCGCCCTGGACGGGGCGCCGGCCGAGGCCGACGACAGCCCGGCGACCGTCCGCTCGCGGGAGGAGCTGGACGCGGAGGACGCCGCGATCGAGGCAGTCGAAGCGGGCGCGGAGAGCGAGGCCGAGGAGCCTGAGCCGACCGGTCTGCGCCGGCCCACGACGCGGGCCGCGGTCCAGGTGGCCGTCGGCTCCTCGCTGGCCATCGCGGGCGGCGAGCTGCTGTCCAGTCAGCGCTGGTACTGGGCGGTGCTGACCTGCTGGATCGTGTTCATCAACACCGCCTCCACCGGCGAGATCCTGGTCAAGGGCTACCGCCGGCTGCTGGGCACGGTGCTCGGTGTGGTGGCCGGCATCGGACTCGCCGGGCTGGTCGGGCACCACACCTGGACGGCGTTCGCGCTGGTGCTGCTGTTCATCTTCGCGATGTTCTACACGGCGCCCCTGTCGTACACGCTGATGTCGTTCTTCGTCACGGCGATGCTCGGGCTGCTGTACACGCTGCTGAACACCTACAGCCTGTCGGTGCTGGTGCTGCGGATCGAGGAGACGGCGCTCGGCGCGGCCTGCGGGGTGATCGCGGCGGCGGTGGTGCTGCCGATCCACACCGACCGCCGGACCAACGAGCTGCTCGTCGACGTGCTGCGGCGGCTGGAGGACGTCGCCCGGGCCGCCGTCGACCAGCTGAGCGGCGGGGCGGGCGCCGATCTGGTGGAGCAGGCGCGCGAGCTGGACCAGGCGCTGGCCGACCTGCGCGCGGCCACCGACCCGCTGACGCATCCGATCACCCCGATGCGCTCGCGACGGGACACCGCCCGGTACGTGGTGGCGCTGCTGGAGACGTGCGCCTATCACGCGCGCTCCCTCGCGGCCACGGCCGAGCTGCTGCCCACGCACCCGTCGATAGCGGCGGACCCCCGGCTGCGCGGGGCGTGCGCGCGGATCCTGCACAACATCGGGGCGATCGCCGAGCACGTCGCCGACCCGCGTTCCGCGGCCGCGACCGAGACCGGGCCGAGCATCGCCTCGATGCTGGAGCCGGGCACCCTGCACACCCCGCGCTACGGGCGGGTGACCGACCGGGTGCTGCGTCACCTCCAGCGCCTGGACGAGGCGGTCTCGGGTCTGGCCCGGCCGCTGGGCGTCCCCCGGCCGGGTGCCGGTACGGGCGGGAAGGTGAAACCGGTCACGTGACCCGCTCCGGATTGCGCACCGGCACTCCAGATGGTTTATCGTTCACACATACGTGATGCCGGAGTGGACCGGAACCGTCCTTCCCTCCCTCCGCGCGTCACCTCAAGCGGCCCTGGCCGGCCTCCCCCGTCCGGCCAGGGCTTTCTCATGCCCGCACGCGCCACCGGACAGGTGATCCGGCACCCGGCTCCGCGTCCTTCGAGGTGCCCCGATCGGCGGCAGCGGCTGAAATGGGCTTACGCACATCACCCGGAACCGCCGCCGGCGAGGAGCCCCGCGCCATGACCAAAGCGATCAAACTGCTCACCGCGCTCCCCCAGGCACAGCGCGAGCGCCTGATGGAGCTGGCCGAGGAGGTCTCCTTCCCGGAGGACACCCGCATCTTCGAGGCGGGCGGCACCGCCGACCGGTTCTGGGTGATCCGGTCGGGCGCGGTCCACCTGGACACGGAGGTCACCTCGCGGCAGCGGGTCACGGTGGCCACGCTCGGCGCGGGCGACCTGCTCGGCTGGTCCTGGCTGTTCCCGCCGTACACGTGGGACTTCGGCGCGGTCGCCTTCAGCAACGTACGGGCCTACCAGTTCGACGGGCCCGCGGTGCTCGCGCTGTGTGTGGAGGATCCGCTGCTCGGGCTGTCGCTGGTGCGGACGGTGGCCGAGATCCTCGCGGGCCGCCTGGAGACAACCCGAGGCAAGCTGATGGACCAGTACGCCATCCGGCGGCGCAGCGGCCTGATCTGACGGCCCGCCCGCTCCTTCAGATCCGGTAGCGCCGCAGCGCCGGGACCGCGGCCGCCAGGCTCAGCATCACCACGACGACCAGGGCGCCGCCGCCCGCCACGGCCGCCCGGGGGCCGAAGACCGAGCCGGCGGTGCCGTGGAGCACGTCGGCCAGGCGGGGGCCGCCCGCGACGACGACCGTGAACACGCCCTGCATCCGGCCGCGCATCTCGTCGGTCGCGGCGGACAGCAGGATCGCGCCCCGGAACACCATCGAGACCATGTCGGCGACCCCGGCCAGGGCGAGGAAGGCCATGGCGATCCACAGGTTGCCGCTCAGCCCGGACGCGGCAACGGCCACGCCCCAGCCGACGACCGCCCCGATCACCATCCAGCCGTGCCGCCGGGCCCGCGAGAACACCCCGGAGAACAGGCCGCCGAGCACCGCGCCGACCGGGATGCCGGCGAACAGCACACCGAGTGCGAGCCCTTCGCCGTAGGACTGGTAGGTCTGCGCTGCCAGTTGCGGGAACAGGGCGCGGGGCATGCCGAACACCATCGCGACGATGTCGGCGAGGAAGGACAGCAGCAGCACCTTGTGCCGGGAGATGTAGGCGAAGCCGTCGGCGATCTGCCGTATCCCGGCCCGGCGGGCGGGGGCGTCGCCGAGCGGCGGCAGCGCGGGGAGCCGGAAGACGGCCCACACGGTGACGCACAGCGCGAGGGCGTCGATGAGGTACAGCTCGGGCAGCCCGATGACCGGGATGAGCACACCGGCGAGCAGCGGGCCCGCCACCAGGCCGGTCTGCATCACCGTGGAGCTGAGGGCGTTCGCGGCGGGCAGCTCCTCCGCGGGCACGAGCCGGGCGACGGAGGCGTTGCGGGCCGGCGAGTTGAGGCCGAAGAAGGCCTGCTGGAGGGCGAGCAGGAGCATGAGGACGACGACCGAGTCCAGGCCGGCGATGGCCTGCGCCCAGAACAGCAGCGAGGTCACCGCGATGCCGCTGTTGGTGACCAGCAGCAGTCTGCGCCGGTCCACGGTGTCGGCGACGGCCCCGCCCCACAGTGCGAACACCACCATGGGCACGAGCCCGGCGAGGCTCGCGTAGCCCACCCAGGCCGAGGAGTGGGTGATGTCGTAGATCTGCTTCGGTACGGCGACGGCGGTGAGCTGGCTGCCGACCGCGGTGACGATGGTCGACGTCCACAGACGCCGGTAGGCGGGGATCCGCAGGGGGCGGGTGTCCATCGCCCAGCGCCGCCAGCCGCGCCGCGGCGGCGCCTTCGCCTCCTCCCGTATCGGTCCCGGTTCGGTGGTACTGCTCTCGCTCGTGTCCACAGCCGTCCTGATTGCTCGCTACATCTTTTCCGTTCGGGAGCCTGACTATCTCAGCAACTCCCGTGTACGCCGAACCGGTTGTCTCAGGATCCGGCCATGAGCGTGACGCCGAGGGCCAGCATCGTGACGGCGACCAGGCCGTCCAGCACCCGCCAGGCGGCGGGCCGGGCCAGGAAGCGGCCGAGCAGCCGGGCACCGAAGCCGAGTGCGGTGAACCAGCACAGGCTGGCGAGCGCGGCACCGAGCCCGAAGGTCCAGCGCAGCGCGCCCCGGTCGGCGGCGAGGGAGCCGAGCAGGAACACCGTGTCCAGATAGACGTGCGGGTTGAGCCAGGTCATGGCGAGGCAGGTGAGCACCGCCCGGCGCCGCGAGCCGGCCGCCTCGCCCTCCGTGCGCAGGCCGGGGCCGGGCCGCAGCACCCGGCGGGCGGCGAGGGCGCCGTAGCAGAGCAGGAAGGCGCCGCCGACGAGGCCGACGGCGCGGACGGCACCCGGCCAGGCCACCACGACCGCCCCGACCCCGCCGACGCCGAGCGCGATCAGCGCGGCGTCGGACAGCGCGCAGATGCCGACCACGGCGAGCACGGCGTCGCGGCGCACCCCCTGGCGCAGGACGAAGGCGTTCTGGGCGCCGATGGCGACGATCAGGGAGAGTCCGCTGCCGAATCCGGCGGCCGCGGCGGTCAGGGCGTGGTGCATGCCGTCGAGGCTAGGAAACGACTCCGACTAAGTACAGCTAAGGATTCTTACGTAGCATTAGCTGCCGTGATGGCTGATCTTCCCCTGGAGCAGGTGCGGACGCTGCTCGCCGTGGTGGACGAGGGCACCTTCGACGCCGCCGCGGCGGCCCTGCACGTGACGCCGTCGGCGGTCAGCCAGCGGGTCAAGGCGCTGGAGCAGCGAACCGGCCGGGTGCTGCTCCAGCGCACCAAGCCGGTGCGCCCCACCGAGTCCGGGGCGGTGCTGGTGCGCTTCGCCCGGCAGCTCGCGCGGCTGGAGCGGGACGCGTGGGGCGAGCTGGGGCTGAGCGGTGCCGGGGAGCCGACCCGGGTGTCGGTCGCGGTGAACGCCGACTCGCTGGCGACCTGGTTCCTGCCGGCGCTGACCCGGGTGGCGGGACTCTGCTTCGAGCTGCACCGGGAGGACGAGGACCACACGGCGGCGCTGCTGCGCGAGGGACTGGTGATGGCGGCGGTGACCACCCTGCCCGCACCCGTGCCGGGCTGCACGGTCCGCCCGCTCGGCCGGATGCGCTATCTCCCGGTCGCCGCACGGGAGTTCGCCGAGCGTCATCTGACCGGTCCGCTGCCCGAGCTGCTGCCCGCGGCCCCGGTCGTGGTCTTCGACCGCAAGGACGGCTTCCAGGACGACTTCGTCCGCCGGCTGGGCCGCGGGGCCGCGAGCCCGCTGCGCCACTACGTGCCCACCTCCGAGGGGTTCGCCGACGCCGTTGCCGCGGGTCTCGGCTGGGGCCTGGTCCCCGAGGCCCAGGCCGGCCCGCTGCTGGCCGAGGGCCGGCTGCGCCTGCTCGCCCCCGCGCAGTGGGTGGACCGCACGCTGTACTGGCAGCAGTGGAAGCTCGACTCCCCCGCGCTGGCCGCGCTGGCCGACGCGGTGGCGCAGACCGCGGCCGAGACGCTGCGCGGCTGACCCCGGCCCCGCCGCCCGGTCCGTCACGGGACGGGTGCCGGGCGCCGGATGGCGGAGTACGGTGGGGGACGGTCGCGCGGCGGACGCCGGTTCGTCCGGTCGTCGCCCCCAACTCCGCGCCCCCCGCTGCCCGGTCGGACACGGCCGCCCCCGGCCCTCGCGGCCCTCCGCCCCGTTCCCGGCCCGCCCTGCGCGAGCGGCTCGCCCTCTCCCCGGTTTCCCGCCGCGCCGACCGGTCACTCGCATCCCGAGAACGGTTCCGATCCAGTCCAGGAGATGCATCCAGGAGACCCCGATGGACAACTGGCGCGACCACGCCGCCTGCCGTCATGTGGACCCCGACCTGTTCTTCCCCGTCGGCACCACCGGACCCGCACTGGTGCAGACCGAGCGGGCCAAGGAGGTGTGCGGGCTCTGTCCGGCCCGCGAACCGTGCCTGGCCTGGGCGTTGGCGACGGGACAGGGCACCGGCGTGTGGGGCGGGACGAGCGAGACGGAACGCCGGGCGCTGCGCCACCGCGCCCGCTCCCGGCCGCGCTCGCGCTGACCGGCGCCGCCTCGCCGTTCGCCGCCCGTGCCGTCAGGCTCCGTCGGCCGGGGCCTCGATGCCGGGCAGCCGCAGTGTGAGGACGGCGCCCTCGCCGGGGGCACTGGCGGCCTCGGCGGTGCCGCCGTGCGCGGCGACCAGATGGCGCACGATGGGCAGGCCCAGGCCGCTGCCGCCGGTGCGCCGGCTGCGGGACTTCTCCGCGCGCCAGAACCGCTCGAAGACATGGGGCAGATCCTCGGCCGCGATGCCCGTCCCGGTGTCGCCGACACGGAGCACGACGTCGGTGCCCTCCCGGCGGGCGGCCAGGGTGACCGTGCCGTCGGCCGGGGTGTGCCGCAGCGCGTTGGAGACCAGGTTGCCGAGGGCCTGCCGCATCCGCACCGGGTCGGCGTCCAGCCAGGCGGCGGGGTCGGCGGTGGTGCGCAGGGCGACCCCGGCGGCGTCGGCGGCCACGCGGTGCGCGGCGGCCACCTGGTCCAGCAGGTCGGCGGCGCGCAGCGGTTCACGGTGCAGCCGCAGGGTGCCGGCGTCGGCGGCGGCGAGGTCCTGGAGGTCGTCGATGATCCGCTGGAGGACGAGCGCCTCCTCGTGCAGCGAGTCCAGGAGGGCCGGTTCGGCCTCGACGACGCCGTCCCGGACGACCTCCAGCCAGCCGCGGATGTTGGTCAGCGGGCTGCGCAGTTCGTGCGCGATGTCGCTGACCATCGCCTTGCGCTGGGCCTCCAGGCGTTCGCGCCGCTCGGTCAGGTCGTTGAAGGCCTCGGCGAGGATGCCCGTCTCGTCCCGCGTGGTCACCGGGACCCGTATGTGCAGCTCGGGCGGCGCCCCCGCGGCCTCGGTCAGCGCGCGCAGGGGCCGTACCAGCCGGATCGCGACGACGGCGGTCACGGCGACGGTGACGGCGAGGACCAGTCCGGCCGCGCCGATCACCTTGGCCTTGTTGGCCGTCGACATGTCGAAGCGGCTCGGGCTCTGGTCGCCGATGCCGAGGAACAGCTCGGCCACCGGGGCGACGTAGGGCTCCAGTTGGGCGCGCCGGCCGGTCAGGACGCACGTCTGGGCCGCGCGTTCCGTGGCCGCCCGGCTCGCCTTGGTGTCCCTGGCGACGTACTTGGCGATCAGGCGGCCGCCGGAGAAGGGGTCCTTGGCGCCGGGGTCGTAGAGGGGGAACAGCGGGCCGACGATGTCGAGGCCGGCCTTTCTCAGGCAGGGGCGGGCCAGATCCGTGAGCGCGTTCAGGGCCCTGCTCTCGGTCGGCGTGGGCGTGCTCAGCCTGCCGTCCTCGCAGTCGGTGGCGCCGTAGGCCGCGGGGTCGGTGCCGTCCGCGGTGGTGACGACGGGCCGCCCGCTCGCCATGTGGACGATGCCGGACTGCAGGCCGTGGCGCGCGTAGCACCGCTTGCGGGCGGCGGCCAGCGCGTCCAGCTCCGCCCGCTCCGCGGCCGGGAGCCGGTACGGGCCCACCACCCGCGGGTCGATGCCGCTGAGCTGGGCGCCGGTCTCGCTGTAGGTGTCGGTGCGCAGCGGGTCGACGGTGGCGGCGGGCCGGGGTGGCAGCGGGGTGCCGCGGGGCGCGGAGTCGGCGAGCACGGTGCGGTCGGCGGTGGTGAGCGCGATCCGGCGCCCGGTCCTGGCAGCCAGGTCCTGGACGGTGCGCCGGGCACCGGACCAGCCGGCGTGGGTCGCGGCGTACCCGCTGAGTTCGGCCAGGATGCTGTTGTCGGCCGCGAGATCCTGCCCCTGCTCCTCCTTGAGCGCGCTGGTCGTCGTCGTGACCGCGAGCCATGCGGTGGCGGCCACCGAACAGACCGCGATCAGGGCGGAGACGGAGAGCAGCCGGACGAGCAGCCGTTTGCGCACCGGGATCCGCCGCCGCACGCGCGCCTCCTGCCCCGCTCGCGGCCGCCCGCGCCTCACGGCCGGGTGCCGGTCAGCTTGTAGCCGACGCCGAAGACGGTCAGCAGGCGGACGGGGCGGCGGGGGTCGGGTTCGATCTTGCGGCGGAGGTTCATGATGTGCACGTCCACGGCGCGCTCGGTGGAGGCCCGGTCGAAGCCGCGGGTGAAGTGCAGCAGTTGGCGCCGGGTGAAGACGCGGTCCGGCTCGCCCGCCATGGCCAGCAGGATCTGGAACTCGGCGGGCGTGCACTCCACCGGTGCGCCGTCGCAGCGCACCTCGTGCCGTTCTGAGTCGATGGTGAGCCCGGCGGCCCGGACGACGAGGTCGCCGCCGCGGGTGCCGTCGCCCCGGCCGCTGCGCCGGAGCACCGTACGGATACGGGCCATCAGCTCGCGCGGGCTGTACGGCTTGGTCAGGTAGTCGTCGGCGCCCAGTTCGAGGCCGAGCAGCACGTCGTCCTCGGCGGCGCGGGCGGTGAGCATGACCACCGGGATCTCCGGGTCCGTGCCGCCGCGCAGCACCCGGCACACGTCGAAGCCGTCGACGACGGGGAGCATCAGGTCGAGGACGACGAGGTCGGGCCGCAGGCGCCGGGCGGCGTCCAGTGCGGCGCCGCCGTCGTGCACCACCGTGGCGGTGTGACCCTCGGCCAGCAGCGAGCGGCGGATCAGCTCGGCCTGTTTCTCGTCGTCCTCGGCGACCAGCACATGTGCGCACACGAGTTCGGATCCTAGGCGTCGCGGGCGGCTCAGGCGGCCGGCCGGTCGGCGTACCCCTTGACGGCGACCGGATGCCGGGCCGGGCCGAGGGTGCGCAGGGCGTTGTACGCGGGCCAAGTGGCGCCCGGCTGCCGGCCGGTGTCCGTGTCGGCGCGTTCGCCGGGTATGCCCTGCGGTGCCTGTCCGGCCTGGAGGTGGGGGGTGGGGGTGCCGGTGGGCGCCGGACGGGCGGCCGGCGCCCGGCGCCCGGTCGCCTCGGCTCCGCCGCCGCAGCCGGTGAGCAGCAGCGGGGAGGCGAGGAGCGCGACGGCGGTTCTGCGATGGATCATGGTGCCGACCTTGGCCGACACTTGTTTGAAACTGGTGAGGATTCAGGCGCGGTTCGGCTTTCCCCCCGCGAACAGCCAGGTGTGGAACACCCCGTCGAGCCGCTTCCCGGACGCCCGCTCGGCGAGCCGCGTGAACTGTGCGGTCGTCCCGTGCCCGTCGCGGTGCTGTGCCGCCCAGGCGCGCAGGATCCGGAAGAAGTCCCGGTCGCCGACCGCCTTGCGCAACTCGTGCAGGACCATGGCGCCGCGGGCGTACACGGGCTGGCCGAAGATGTTCTTGGCGCTGCCCGGGTCGCCGGGCGGATACGCCCACAGCGCGTCGCCGGCCGGGGTGGCGTAGAGGGCGTCGAAGGCCTTCTGGGCGCTGTCGCCGCCGTGCTGCTCGGTGTAGAGCCACTCGGCGTACGTCGCGAAGCCCTCGTTGAGCCAGATGTCCTTCCAGGCGGCCAGCGACACGGAGTCGCCGAACCACTGGTGGGCGCTCTCGTGGACCAGGGTGGTCAGGTCGGGCGCGGAGTCGTACAGCGGCCGGGTCTGGGTCTCCAGCGCGTAGCCGATGCCCGGGGCGTGGTCGACGATCGCCCCGGCGGACCGGAAGGGATACGGCCCGAACAGCGTGCTCTCCCAGGCGAGGACGGACGGCAGCTGCTTGAGCACCGGAGCGGCGGCGCTCGCCTCCCTCGGGTCCACGGCGTTGTAGACCTCGATGCCGTCGCGGGTGGTGTAGCGCTGGACCTGGAAGGTGCCGATGGTCGCGGTGGCCAGGTAGGCCGCCATCGGGCGGTCCTCGCGCCAGTGGAACGTGGTCCGCCCCTGTGCGGTGTGCTGCGCGACCAGTGCGCCGTTGGCGACCGCGGTGCGGCCCTGCGGGACCGTGATCGTGATGTCGTACGACGCCTTGTCGTTCGGGTGCCCGTCGGCCGGGAACCAGGTCATCGCGCCCTGCGGCTCGCCCGCCACGAACGCGCCGTCGTCGGTGGGGATCCAGCCGTCCTGGGCGCCGTCCGGGTCGGTGACCGGCGTCGGGGTGCCCTGGTAGGTGACGGCGATCCGGAACGCGCGCCCGGCGGGCAGGGTGCGGCGCGGGGTGACGACCAGTTCCTGGCCGGCGCGCCGGAAGGCCGCCGGAGTGCGGTCGACGGTGACGCCGGTGACGGTCAGGCCCGTCAGGTCGAGGTCGAAGCGGCTCAGCCGCTGGGTGGTGCGGGCGGTGAGGACGGCCGTGCCGTCGAGGTGCCGGCGCGTGGTGTCGTAACGCAGCGTCAGGTCGTAGTGCTGTACGTGGTAGCCGCCGTTGCCGCTGAGCGGGAAGTAGGGGTCGCCCGCGCCGGGCGCGCCGGCCGTGCCCGGCGCCGAGGGCGCGGCCGCGCCGACGAGGGCCGCGAGGGCGACGGGGACGGCGGCGAGGGCCGCCCGCCGGCGCGGGACGGTGGTGCCGCGCCGGACGGGCGGTCTGAGGGATGGCGTCACATGGTCTCCTCGGGGAGCGGCCGGTGATCGTCTGGCCGTCAGCGTAGGCACGGTCCGGTCCGCGTGAAGCGCTCCTTCAGGTCACGTTACGCCGCGTCGCACCGGGTGGCCGCGCTCGGCCGCGGTTAGGCTCGCGGCACCGTCCGCGACCCGAGAGGGGACCGAAGTGAGCGTGCGTGCGCGCCGGATCTACGAAGAGCCCCACCCCGACGACGGCCTGCGGGTGCTGGTGGACCGGCTGTGGCCGCGCGGCGTCTCCAAGGAGGAGGCGCACGTCGACGAGTGGCCGAAGGGGCTCACACCGTCGACCGAACTGCGCAAGTGGTTCCACGGCGGCGGGGGCGGGTTCGAGGAGTTCCGCCAGCGCTACGAGGAGGAGCTCAGGGCTCCTGAGGCCGCCGAGCTGCTCGACGGCCTCAGGAAGGCGGTCCACAAGGGCCCGGTGACGCTGCTGACGGCGTCGAAGGAGCCCGCGCACAGCCAGGCCCAGGTGCTGTTGGACCTGCTGAAGCACTGACCCCTCCGGGCCCCTTCGCGTACCCCTCAGCCCGTCTGCCGGGCCGCGTGCCGGCCCGCCGCACGGCCGGAGAACAGGCAGCCGCCGAGGAACGTGCCCTCCAGCGCGTTGTAGCCGTGCACCCCGCCGCCGCCGAAGCCGGCCACCTCGCCCGCCGCGTACAGCCCCTCGATCGGGGTGCCGTCGGCGGCCAGGGCACGGGAGTCGAGGTCGGTCTGGATGCCGCCGAGGGTCTTGCGGGTCAGCACGTGCATCCGCACGCCGATGAGGGGCCCGGCGGCCGGGTCGAGGATGCGGTGCGGGGCGGCGACCCGGCCGAGGCGGTCGCCGATGTAGCGGCGGGCGTTGCGGATGCCCTGGACCTGGGAGTCCTTGCTGTAGGGGTTGGCGATCTGAAGGTCGCGGGCCTCGATCTGGCGGCGCACCTCGGCGGCGTCCAGCAGCGGTTTGTCGGTGAGGGCGTTCATCCTGCCGACCAGCTGCTCCAGGTTGCCGGCGGTCACGAAGTCCGCGCCCTGGTCGACGAAGGCCTGCACCGGTCCGGGCGCGCCCTTGCCGAGCAGCCGGTCCTTCAGCACGGCGCCCCGGTCCTTGGCGGTGATGTCCGGGTTCTGCTCGGAGCCGGAGAGCGCGAACTCCTTCTCGACGATCTTCCGGGTGAGGATGAACCAGGAGTGGTCGTACCCGGCGATGTCCTCGGTGGTGCGCAGGTACTTGAGGGTGCCCAGGGTGTCGTAGCCCGGCAGGCAGGGGTCGGGGAGGCGGCGGCCGAGGGCGTCCAGCCAGATGGAGGACGGGCCGGGCAGGATCCGGATGCCGTGGCCGGGCCAGATCGGGTCCCAGTTCTGCAGGCCCTCGGTGTAGTGCCACATGCGGTCGCGGTTGACCAGGCGGACGCCCGCGCCGGCGCTGATGTCGAGCATCCGGCCGTCGACGTAGGCGGGGACGCCGGTGACCATCTCGGTGGGGGGCGTGCCCAGCCGCTCGGGCCAGTAGCGGCGGACGATGTCGTGGTTCGCGCCGATGCCGCCGGTGGTGACGACGACCGCCTGGGCGGTGAGTTCGAAGTCTCCGGCGCGGTCGCGGCTGGAGGCCACCCCGCGCGGCGAGCGGTCCTCGGCGAGCACCGTGCCGCGCACCCCGCGGGCCGTGCCGTCCTCGATGACCAGCTCGTCCACCTGGTGGCGGTGGTAGAAGGTCAGCAGCCCGTCCCGGGCGGCCCGGCGGGCGTACGTCACGAACGGCTCGACCACGCCGGTGCCGGTGCCCCAGGCGATGTGGAAGCGGGGCACGGAGTTGCCGTGCCCGTTCGCCCGGAGGTCGCCGCGTTCGGCCCAGCCGACGGTCGGCAGCAGTTCGATGCCGTGGCCCTGGAGCCAGGAG
Source organism: Streptomyces sp. HUAS MG56 (assembly GCF_058673395.1). NCBI lineage: Bacteria > Bacillati > Actinomycetota > Actinomycetes > Kitasatosporales > Streptomycetaceae > Streptomyces > Streptomyces sp. HUAS MG56. Next base: position 1,906,363 of record NZ_CM178722.1, read on the forward strand.
CGCTTCTCGCCGGCGGCGAACTCGACGTAGGCGCGCGCCCAGCGCACCGCCCAGGAGTCCTCGTCGTCGAGCCGGTCGAACTGCGCGCTGCCCTGCCAGTCGTTCCAGGCGAGGTCGAAGGAGTCCTTGATGCCGAGGCGGCGCTGCTCCGGGGAGTCGACGAGGAAGAGCCCGCCGAAGGACCAGAACGCCTGGCCGCCGAGGTTGGCGGCGTTCTCCTGGTCGACCAGGGCCACCCTGCGGCCCCGGCTGGTGAGTTCGTGCGCCGCGACGAGCCCGGCGAGGCCCGCTCCGACGACGATGACGTCCGCGTCCATGGCGGCTGTGTCCTTCCTGACGGTGCTGACGGTGCTCAGACGGGGGTGCGGCTGCCGTCGGTCAGCAGCGCGGTGAGCAGCTGCTTCAGCCAGGCCCGCGCGGCCTCGACGTCCTTGTCCAGCAGCAGTTGGGTGGTGACCCCGTCGTACGCGGCGACCACGGCGTGCGCGGCGCTGTCCACGTCGCCGAGCACGGCGGGCAGTTCGGTGTGGCCGCGGGCCCGGAACAGCCGGTCGGCGACGGCCTCCCGCAGGCGTGCGCGGTGGTCGAGGAGGGCCCGGGCGACCTCCGGGTCGCGGGCGGCGTGCACCAGGAAGTCGGTCTTGACCAGCAGCCAGTCCACGTCGAGCAGCAGCACCTCGGTGACCCGGTCCACGGCGGCCGGCACGTCGAGGCCGGGCCCGTCCTGGGCCAGGGCCTCGGCGACCTGGGCCGCGATGAGGTCGGCGCGGTCCTGGTAGAGCGCGAAGAACAGCTCGTCCAGGGTGGCGAAGTTCGAGTAGAAGGCGCCGCGGCTGTACCCGGCGGCCTCGCAGATCTCCTCGATGGAGACGCGGCCGAATCCCTTGGCGGCGAACACCGTGAAGGCGGCGTCGAGCAGCCGGGCCCGGGTCGCGACACGGCGCCGGGTGACGCGCCTGGGCGTGTCGCTCGACGGCATCCGCATCGGCATCGGCATCGATCCTCCATTCGATACGCGAATGTATCCGATACATCGACGTATCGAAAGACCCCCGGCGACCGCCACCCTCCCCAGAAAAAGGGAACGCATTTTCGATTACGAGGTACGCTGGACCTATGTCCACGCACCTCCAGGGCTCCCTGTTCGACCAGACCGACGAGCTGCGCCTCGGCCCGCTCGGCGGTCTGCGCCGGACCGAGCTCGGCGCCGGAGCCTGGATCGATGTGCTGCCGGGGTGGCTGAGCGGGGCCGACGCCCTGTTCGAGCGGCTCGTGGCGGACGTGCCGTGGCGGGCGGAGCGCCGCACCATGTACGACCACGTGGTGGACGTGCCACGGCTGCTGGCCTTCTACGCGGCCGGGGAGCCGCTCCCCCACCCCGTGCTGGACGAGGCACGCGACACCCTGTCCCGGCACTACGCCGCGGAGCTGGGCGAGCCGTTCACGACGGCCGGGCTGTGCTTCTACCGCGACGGCCGGGACAGCGTGGCCTGGCACGGGGACCGGATCGGGCGGGGCGCCCGCGAGGACACGATGGTCGCGATCCTCTCCGTCGGCGTGCCCCGGGATCTTCTGCTGCGGCCCCTCGGCACGGGCGGCGCGACCGTGCGGCGCCCGCTCGGGCACGGCGACCTGATCGTGATGGGCGGATCCTGCCAGCGGACGTGGGAGCACTGCGTGCCGAAGAGTACGCGGGCCGCCGGAGCGCGCATCAGCATCCAGTTCCGGCCGCGCGGCGTGCGGTGACGTGCGCGGCACCCGCCGGTGCGCGACGGCACCCGATCTGGTTGGCTGTCCGGCGACGATCAGCGGCCACCCGGGCGGGGAGACCATGCGGGCAGAAGTACACCAAGTCGCCGACGGCACCTATCTGGTGCACGGCAGCAACGTCAACTGGGTGATCCTCAAGGACGGCGACGCCGTCACCCTGGTGGACACCGGCTATCCCGGGGACCGGCAGGGGGTCCTGGAGTCCCTTGCCGCGGTGGGCAGCTCGCCGGCGGCGGTCGCCGCCGTGCTGATCACCCACGCGCACAACGACCATCTCGGCTCGGCGGAGTACCTGCGCGCCACCCACGGCACCCCGGTCGTCCTGCATCCCGTCGAAGTCCGGCACGCGCGCCGGGAGTTCCTCCAGCAGGCCGCCGTCGGCGACGTGGTGCGCAACATCTGGCGGCCGGGCGTCCTGCCCTGGGCCGTGCACACCCTCCGGGTCGGCGGCATGGAACAGCACCCGGTCACCGCGCCCGAGCCGTTCCCGGCCGACGGCCCGCTGGACCTGCCCGGCCGTCCGATGCCGGTGCACACCCCCGGCCACACCGACGGCCACTGCGTCTACCACCTGCCCGACGCGGGGATCGTCATCTCCGGCGACGCACTGGTCAGCGGGCACGCGATCTCGCGGATCAAGGGCCCGCAGCTGCTGACCGACTTCTTCCACCACGACCGCGCCCAGGCGCTCACCTCCCTGAAGGCGATCGGCAAGCTGGAGGGCGACATCCTGCTGCCGGGGCACGGGCCGGTCCACCGGGGCTCGGTGCGGGCGGCGGCCGAACTGGCCCTGGAGCGGGCTTCCTAGGCCCCCTCAGGTCGGAAAAGGGCTTTCCGGAACTCCCGCGCGGGGCTTTAGGGTTCGTGTCATGGCCTTGCAGATCAACGCCACGAACCCGGAGCACCCCGCGCTCCTGCTCGCCCTGCCCTGGGACGTGCCCCTGGCGGAGTGGCCCGAGGAGTACCTCGTGCCGCTCCCGCGGGGCATCTCCCGGCACGTGGTGCGGTACGCGCACGCCGGTGACGAGGTGATCGCGGTCAAGGAGCTGGCCGAGCGGCCCGCGCTGCGCGAGTACGAGCTGCTGCGCGACCTCGACCGGCTCGGCATCCCGGCCGTCGACCCGCTCGCGGTGGTCACCGGCCGGACCGACGGCGCGGGCGAACCGCTGGAGCCGGTCCTGGTCACGCGGCATCTGCGCGGCTCGATGCCGTACCGCTCCATGTTCGAGACGACCATGCGTCCGGCGACCATGCACCGGCTGATGGACGCCCTCGCCGTGCTGCTGGTCCGCCTGCACCTGGCCGGGTTCGCGTGGGGCGACTGCTCGCTGTCCAACACCCTCTTCCGGCGCGACGCGGGCGCCTACGCCGCCTATCTCGTCGACGCCGAGACGGGCGACCTGCACCCGCGCCTGAGTCCCGGGCAGCGGGAGTACGACCTCGACCTGGCCCGGGTGAACATCAGCGGCGAGCTGCTGGACCTGGAGGCGTCCGGCGCGCTGCACCCGTCGGTCGACCCGGTGGAGTTCGGGCACGAGATCTGCACCCGGTACCAGGGGCTGTGGCAGGAGCTGACCCGGACCTCGGTGTACCCGGCGGGCAAGTACCACTACATCGAGCGCCGCATCCGCCGGCTGAACGAACTGGGCTTCGACGTGGCCGAGATGCAGATCGAGCACTCCTCCAACGGAGACTCGGTCGCCTTCGTGCCGAAGGTCGTGGACGCCGGCCACCATCAGCGCCAGCTGCTGCGGCTGACCGGCCTGGACACCGAGGAGAACCAGGCGCGGCGGCTGCTGGGCGACCTGGAGAGCTGGATGGCCACCCAGGACGACTACGCGCCCGGCGATCCCCTCGCCGCCCGTCCCGAGGTGCTCGCCCACCGCTGGGTGCGGGACGTGTTCCGGCCGACCGTGCGGGCCGTGCCGCCGGACCTGCGCGGCTCGATGGACCCGGCCCAGATCTACCACGAGCTCCTGGAACACCGCTGGTACCTGTCGGAGCGCGCACAGCACGACATCGGCCTCGGCACGGCCGTCGCGGACTACATCGAGAACGTCCTGCCCGGGGCGCGGGCGGCCCTGGGGCCCACCGGCCCCGAGTAGCTCAGTCGTGCGGGACGACGGCGACCGGGCACCCGGCGTGGTGCAGCACCCCGTGCGCGACCGACCCGATCCGGGCGCCCACGGCCGTACGGTGCGCGCGCCGGCCGACGACCATCAGCTGGGCCCGGCCGGCCGCCTCCAGCAGCACCTGGCCCGCGCTCCCCATCTCGACCTGCTCGGCCACCGGCACCCCGGGGAACCGCTCCCGCCAGGGCTTCAGCGCCTCGCTCAGGGCCTCCTTCTCGTACGGTTCGAGGCCGCCGGCGTCGTCCAGCAGCTTGAGCGAGCCGGGGCTGTAGGCGAAGACCGGCGGCAGCGTCCACGCCCGCACGGCCCGGACGGTCGCACGGCGCGCCGCCGCCGTCTCGAACGCGAACCGCAGCGCGGCCGCGCTGTCGTCGCCGTCGCCCTGCTGCCCGACCACGACGTCCCGCCCGGCGGCCTCGGCGGCCGGCTCGTCCCCGGCGCGCACGAGCACGACCGGCCGGCTCGCCTCGGCGATCACCTGCTGGCCGACGGAGCCGAGCAGGAACCCGACGACCGGGCCGTGCCCCCGCGAGCCCAGCACCAGCATCTCGGCCTCCGACGCCGCCCGGGCCAGCGCGTGCACGGGGTCGCCCTCGACGACGTCGACGGCCGGGTCGAGACCCCGATGCCGTTCGGCGACGCCCCGCACGGCCTGTGTCACGCCGTCCGACACCCACCCGTGCTGGGCGCTCCGGTCGGCCGTGGCGAGCTGCTCGGTGTAGCGCCACGCGTGCACCACCCGCAGCGGCAACCCCCTCCGTACCGCCTCGCGGGCGGCCCAGTCCAGTGCGGCCAGGCTCTCCTCGGAACCGTCCACCCCTGCCGTGATCGGGCGTGTCATGCGTGGGCCTCCTCGTCGTCGCGGCGCGTCCGCGGGGACGATCATCTCGCGGCCGCGCCACGGGCGCAGAAACACGGGTGCCGTCCCGGTGGCGCTCGGGCGCCGGTGGGCCGAGGTGCTTGGCCGGGCCGTTTCCTCGGTATCCCGGGGCGAACCGGGGCGATCGAACATACGACGGCTGGGAAACGGTGCGGCGCTCCCCGGACGCCGGGCCGCGGGAACCGAAGCTCGGGGTGGGAGAGGCATGACACAGGCCGCCGAGACAGCGCGGACCGTCATCCTGCCCGTGGTGGCGACGCCCGGGTGGTTGAAGTACTCGGAGTCGTACGTCGTGCCGGAAGAGGACTGCGAGCCGCCGTAGCTGTTGGAGACGGCAGTGGCGCCCAGGCTGACGGCTTCGTTCACGGCCGTGCCGAGGTCGTCCATCGAGGCGGAGTTGGCTTCGGCGAGCGTGATGTTGCAGTTCGGGCAGATGGCGGAGGGGCAGCGGCGCCACCGCAAGGACATGCTCGCCCGTCACACCGAGCGTCTCCCGGGTGGTCGCCAGGATCCCCAGCTCAGGGGCGGCCGACAGCAGCTGCTGCGCCAGCTGCGCGCAAGCCCCCACCAGATGCTCGCAGTTGTCCAGAACCAGCAGTACCCGCCGCCCGGACAGGTACGCGGCGAGCAACTCCACCAGCGGCCGGGTACCCACGTCCGCCACTGCCAGCGTGCCCGCGGCAACGTCGGCCACCGCCGACGGCTCGTGCACCGACGCCAGGTCCACCAGCCACACCCCGCTCGGGAACGCCTTCGCCGAGGCCGCGGCCACCTCCAGCGCCAGCCGCGTCTTACCCATTCCGCCCGCACCGGTCAGCGTCACCAACCGCGCCGCCCCCAGCAGACGGCGGACCTCGGCAACCTCCTCCCGCCGACCCACGAAGCTGGTGAACGTGGCGGGCAAATTTCCGACGATCATGCTGGTGACGTCTTCTCCTGGGTTACGAAGACGACGCGCTGGTGGGTCCGGTTACGGCGTGGTGTCGAGGGCTGTGTCGCGCCCGTGTTTGTCGTGGCGCGGCAGGCAAGGATGTGTTCGCCGACCGACGAGGGAGTCCAGGTGAGCGTGAAGCGCTGCCAGGCGTGCCCCGTGCGGGATGTCACCTCGGCGGACGTCCATCTCTGTCCGCCGTCGACGCTGACGTCGACGCGCGTCACGGGCTCGTGTGCCCAGGCCCAGCCCCAGATCTCTACGGGCCTGCCGACGTGGACGTCTGCGTCGACGGGAATGGCGGTGGAAACCGTCGCGATCAGGGCCCCGACGACTGCACTGACCAGCGTCATCCATGACATGGGCCAGACGGTGGGTCGGCCCACTGCGACACGACACAGTGGAGAACCAGGTTTTCTGGAGTGCGAAGAAATTCGAACACATGATTGGATTCGGTCGTGAGACCGATTCCTGACGACCTTGCCCTCACTCAGAAAGAGTGGCACGCCGCCTATCAGCAGCTTGCGACATGCCCGCGCACTGCGCTCCGACGGCGCCTGATCCATCTGTCCTCGGAAGCGCCGTTCCATCCGGACTGGCAGGGGCGGCGGTCGGCCGGTTGGACGGCGCTCCACGGTGCACGCCATGCCCAAACCGCCTCCTACGTGATCAACAAGCTCAAGGCATGGCCAGGCATCGCCACCCGCTACGGCAAGACCCCGGGCAGCTACCTCGCCGGCCTCCAGTTACGCACATCGATGATCTGGATCAAAGAACTTTGCTTTCACCACTCATTGATCACGACCCAGTGCCCACCCTGGTGAGGGCCTACAGCCAGCGGTCATACCAGGCGCGGATACGCCTGAGGGCATCGAGTTGATGGACGCGCTCGTGAAGCCCGTGGCCCTCTCGGGGGTAGACGACGAACTCGTGCTCGGCGCCGAAGTGGCGCAGTGCGCGATGGAAGTGGACCGCCTGGCCGAGTGGGACGTTGGTGTCCTGCTCGCCGTGCAGGATCAGGATCGGCGTGCGGATCCGGGACACGTAGGAGATCGGGCTGTTCCGGTCGTGGATGTGCGGTTCCGGCCCGTTCCAGCCGGTGCTGCCGCCGAGCGCCGCGTCCATGAATCCCCACTCGCCGGTCCCGGCCTGCATGCCCCAGTCGCTGATGCCGGCGCCCATCATGGCGGCCTTGAATCGCCCGGTTTGGCCGATGGCCCAGGCCGCCATGAAACCGCCGTGGCTCCAGCCGGAAATGCCCAGGCGTTCGGGATCGGCGACTTCCTCGGCGACCAGCAGGTCGATCCCGGTGAGGATGTCGGTCCACTCGTCGCCGCCCACCGCGCCCGCCACCACGGCGGCGAATTCATGGCCGTGGCCCGACCCGCCCCGGGGATTGGGCAGGAAGACCGCGTATCCGGCGGTCGCCAGCCACTGGCCGCAGTCGACCGCATTGAGTGTGAACTCGTCGGCATGGCGGAAGTAAGGGCCGCCATGGACCATGGTGACGAGCGGGAACGGACCCTCGTCCCGAGTCCGGCCTGCAGGCAGGATCAGCAGGCCGTCCAGCTGGAGTCCGTCGGACGCCCGGTAGCTGAGCCGTTCCTGGACACCCCAGCGGATCCTGCGCAGTTCGGGACTGGTGTCGCTGAGCCGGAGCAGTGGCCCGCCCGTGGGCCCCGCGTGGACGTTCTTGGGCTCGCGCGCGGTGCTCATCAGCACAGCGAGGCTCTCTCCCGAGTGACTCGCAGTGAGCCCGGCGAGCGTGCCGGGCGCGCAGGACAATCGGTGGAAGCGTAGCGACTGCGGATCGAGCCGGTACAGCGCGGTATCCAGCCCGTCGGCGAACAGCGCCAGCGGCGGCCCGTCAGCAACCTGCACCAGCTCAGTGGGGCAGGCGGACACGCCGACCGTGAGATTGCGCTGTTCGACGGTCGGGCCGGACGCCGGCGGGACCGTGTCGATCACCGCGAGCGCGCCTACCAAGTGCCCAGGGGTCACCGCCAGGTGGGCCAGATGCCATGCATCGTCGTGATTCCACCAGACCGGGGACTGGGCCTCGACTCCGACTGGGCCCAGGTCCTGGACGGCTCCCGTCTCCGGGGCGACCAGTTGCAGCCTTGCCGTCGTGACGCCGGGGTCGAGCTCGGGGGTGGCCCAGCTCAGCACGGCCAGCGGGCCGCCGTCCGGACGCTGGGTCACCTCCACGACATGGCGGTCTCCGAGGCCGTCCACGGTGCGGACCACGCCGGTCGCCAGGTCAAGCAGGCGCAGCCGGGTGACCGGGAGGTGCCGGCCCCAGACCTTCGCGTCGTCGCCCTCGGCCTCCCGGCGTTCGTCCTCCACGGTGGGCTCGTCCTCGGTGAGCAGCGCGACGGTGCGGCCGTCGGCGAGCGGGTAGTAGTCGCAGATGCCCCCGCGCCACCTGGCCAGGGACTCAGCCTTGGCGGTGTCCTCGCTGCCGTCCAGAAGGATCCGCTGGAGTTGAGCGGTGTCCCGCTCCTCGCGGTCGGAGGTGAAGAACAGAAATGCCGAGTCCGGCGCCCACTTCGGGGTGGCGTCGCGGGCCGTGCCGTCGGTCAGCCTGCGCGGGGCTGCGCTGCCGTCGGCGGCGGCGACCCAGACAGAGCTGTGCGGACGTCCGTCCGTTCCGCTGTTCGCGACCACGCCGTAGGCGACCAGGCGACCGTCCGGCGAGATGGCCGGCGCCACGGGGGCGGCCATGTCCACCACCAGTTCCGCGGTGAGCAGGTCGGTCGGCTCGGGAATCGGTCGCGGTGCAGGGTGCGGCATGCGGACTGCCTCTCACTCGCCAGTACGACAAACGGACATCTTGTCGGACTGGCGAGCCTGTGTCAGTCGGGTTTCGGCACCCGCCTGTCCACCCTCACCCTCCGAGCCCCTGGCGATCCTCCACGACACCGCCCCGGAGTCCTCGGTGTATCGAGCGCGCCTTGTGCGCTCGCGCGGCATCGCCGACGACAACCTGCCGGCCACCGTTCTCGTAGGTGGACCGCACCCGGACGGTGAGGGTTCGTTCGCCCGTGCGGCCCCTGTTCGTGCCGAGACAGCTCAGGCCGTCGGACTGGCCCTCGCCCAACTGCGAGCCCCGGGCGAGTTCACCCTCGCCTCCGGTCCTGCATCTGTCGTCCACACCGTGGAGGACCCCGGCATCCTGGCTCTGTCCTTTAAGGGGTCCTTGCACTATGGGCGTCCGATGCAGTCCCCGTGGTCTGGGGCCGTGCATCGCAAGGCGCAGAGAGCCCTCGGTGGGGGTGCCCCCGCTCGGGCGAAATCAGCAGCCGTGCGAGCAGGTCAGCAAGTACTGCCGTCGAGACGCTCTCGGCCTTGACCTTGGCGCGGTCGATGGACAGTCGCCCGTTCTTCGCCGAGACGGACCTGTACTACTGTCGCAAAAGGGGCCACGACGTCGCCCGCTGCGGTGGACGAGGACATCGAGCTGGGTGCCGTAGGGCGTAAAGGGGGCGGGCACCCCTTGCGGACCAGCCCCGATCCGGCGAAATCCCAGGTTACGGCCGCTCATCCTTGGCTCAGGACGACTGCCTGGCCGCCCGCGGGGGCCATCGCGACGCGCAGCGTGGTCGACGAGGTCACGGTCCGTGTGCTCACTGCGACGGGGGTCTGGCACGGGCTGCTGCCCGGCGTTCCGTCGGCGTAGATCGTGGCGGTGTAGGTGCCGCTACCGAGGAAGGACAGCGGGATCGAGAGGGTCCGGGCGGTCTCGTTGGTCATCGCCCCCAGGTACCACGTGGTGCCGCTGCGCCGGGCGACGGCGATGTACTCGCCGATCGAACCGGCGAGGGTCCGGCTCTGGTCCCAGACGGTGGGGATGGCGTCGAACCAGGGCAGCCCGGGCCAGTTGGAGGGGGTGGAGTACTTCGAGGGGGCGTCGTACCAGTACAGGAAGTTCAGGGGCTGGTAGTACACGGCGGCCATCGCCATCTGGTGAGAGTTCGTCGTCCGGTCGCGGGACTGGCCGTAGCAGATGGTGTAGTCCATCGGGCCGCCGATGTTGCGGGCGAAGGGCAGGGTGACGTTGTGGGTGGCGGTCGGGAAGTGCTCGTTGCCCCGCACGCCCTCCATGCTGATCCAGTTGGGGCAGGTCCGCTCGTAGCCGAACGGCCGCACGTCGTCGTGCATGTCGATCAGCAGCTTGTGCGTCGCCGCCGTCCTGGCCCAGGCGAGGATCTGGTTCGTCATCGCCTGGGTGCCGTCGTTGATGAAGCCCAGCTTGACGCCCGCCACGCCCCAGCTCCGGTACAGGGCGAACAGGCTGTCCGAGCTGCTCATGGCCATGGGGTTGACGTAGAGGATGACGCCGATTCCCTTGCCGGCGGCGTAGGAGATGACCTTGGGCATGTCGATGGCGGGGATCGGCTGCGTGGCGTCGGTCGAGGTGTGCTCGGGGCCGTACCACCCCGAGTCGTACTCGATGTACTGCAGGCCGCGGGCGACGGCGAAGTCGACGCCCGCCAGCCCGTCCGCGGTGGTCAGATTGCACCGGAAGACCTTGCCCGGCTTGATCCACGACGTGTCGGCGAGGGCACCGGCCGGGGCCAGGTTGAGTACCAGCTCCGCGTTGTCGACCAGTTCGGCGTGGGTGGAGCCGATCACCACGGCGCGCCAGGACGTGGCGAACGGTGTGGTGACGGTGGAGGTCGTCTGGACCGCTCCGGAGCCGCGGGCCGTGTGCCGCATCAGGTACGCCGCGAGGGTGTTGGGCTGTCCGGAGACCGAACTGAGCATCGTGCGGGGGTAGTCGGTGCGGGCCGACTCGCAGACGCAGGCGATGAGCCCGCTGCTGTAGGTCGCGGTGAGGGGGAGGTCGGTCAGGGGACCGGTGTCCGTGGAGGAGGTTCCGGTGGACGGGATGGAGCCGGGCGCGACCGGGTTGTAGTCGTCCTCGTCCCGCGCGCTGTAGACGAGTGTGCCGTCCGGGAAGACGAACGTCGTCAGTTCACCGGCGATGGTGGCGGTGCCCGAGTCCAGCAGGACGTAACGGAACGCGACGCCGGTCGCGTAGGCCCGGATCTGGACACCGAAGTTGATGGAGGTGCGGTTGTCCCGGAGGTTCCAGCGCATCTCCTGGTAGGCGTCGGAGACGGTCGCGTTGCGCCCGTACAACGGGTTCCAGGTGGTGTCGACGTGCCAGTGCCGATAGTTCGTCAGAACGGCGTCGGTGCCGAGGGCGGTTCCGTCGCTCAGCCGCAGCCCCATGGCCGAACTGGCCACGAATGCCGCGCCGTTACGCCGGGCCGACCACTGGAGCGAGCCGCCCGCCAGCGACATGGTGATGCTGGTGGTGCCGTCGAGCGACGTTGCGGTGACCGAGGCGTCTGCGGCCTCGGCCGGATACGCGCTGCCGATGCCCAGCGCGGCCGTTGCGGCGGTGACAGCCGCGCCCTTGAGCACCCTGCGGCGGGAAGGTCCCTGACGCCCTGGCATGTTCACAGTCGGCCCACCTCGCTGGGGCATGGTTTCCAACAATCTAAACCAACAAGTAACAGATTCTGACCGTCGCCAGGTTTCTACGCCTCCCGAGACCCAAAGGTCAACCCCTCGCATCCGCCCCCTTACATGTCCGAAATCCCGGACGTTCTGGGCGACTTGCGACCCTGCGAGCCCCATTAGGTGCCCCCAGAGCCGGTCATGAATTCAACAAACTCGAACGCGATCCTTGACGCCACGAACGTGCCACGACTCTCATTGGTCCCCGCGACATCAACGGATCGTCAAACCTCGACCGAGAGGGACGCACATGTTCCAGGGAGTTCCCCGGCCGCCCGCCGGCCGACGGTGGCGCGGTGCCGCAGCGTTCCTGACCCTCCTGGGAGGCCTTGCGGCGCTGCTGCTTCCGGCGACCGAGGCGCACGCGGCCACGGTGTCGTTCACCACGGGTGCCGCACGCACCGACCAGAACGGCAACACCCTGCAACTGCACGGCCTCGGCATCATCAAGGTGGGAGACACCTGGTACGGCTTCGGCGAGGACAAGACCGGCGAGACCTCGTCGGACACGTCCTTCCAGGACATCGCCTGCTACACCTCCACCAACCTCGCCAGCTGGGCCTACCAGGGCCAGGCGCTGAGCAGACAGAGCAGCGGCGACCTCGGCCCCAGCCGCATCGTGGAGCGGCCCAAGGTCATCTACAACAAGTCGACCAGCACATACGTGATGTACATGCACATCGACAGCAGGAACTACTCCGAGGCCAAGGTCGGCGTGGCGACCAGCAGCACCCCGTGCGGCCCCTACACCTACCGGGGAAGCTTCCGGCCGCTGGGCCAACTCAGCCGCGACCTCGGCCTGTTTCAGGACACCGACGGCACCGGCTACCTGCTGAGCGAGGACCGCAACAACGGCCTGCGCGTCGACAAACTGTCCGCCGACTACCTGTCCGTGGACAGCGCGGTGGCGGTGCTCGGCAGCAGCGGCAGCAGCGGCAGCGTCGAGGCCCCCGCCATGATCAAGAAGGACGGCACCTACTACGTCTTCGGCTCCCGCCTGACGGGCTGGAGCCTCAACGACAACATCTACGCCACCGCCACGTCACTGGGCGGCCCCTGGTCGTCCTTCCGGAACTTGGCCGCGCCCGGCACCCGCACCTACGGCAGCCAGACGGCGAACGTCATCACCGTCCAGGGCTCCTCCGGCACCACCTACATCTACGCCGGCGACCGCTGGAACACCTCCGACCTCGGCGCGTCGAAACTGATCTGGCTGCCCCTGACCGTCAGGGGCACCACGGTGAACCTCGGCCAGTACCCCACCTGGTCACTCGACACCTCAGCGGGAACCTGGACGGCCGACAGCGGGATCCCCGCTGAGGGCGTCCACACCCTGAAGAACGTCAACAGCTCCCTGTTGATGGACGTGATGAGCGGCTCCACGGCGAACGGCGCCAGGATCATCCAGTGGCCGTCCAACGGCGGCACGAACCAGCAGTGGACGCTCACGCGGGTGGCGGACAACATCTACACGCTCAAGAGCGTGGAGAGCGGCCTGTGCCTGGACGTACCGAACCAATCGACCGACACCGGCGTCCAGTTGAAGCAGTGGACCTGTAACGGCGGGACAAACCAGCAGTGGTTCCTCGACCTGGTCGGCAGCTACACCGACAGCACCTACATGCTCGCCGGCGTGGGCAGCGACCTGGAAATCAGTGTTGCGAACGCCTCGACCACCAGCCGGGCGGCCGTGGAGCAAGAAGCGGGCACAGGCGCGACGAGCCAGCGGTGGAGTCTTTCCTGACGGGGCGCCGGGACCGCTGACGCGGATCAACCACCATGTCGGTTGCGTGTACCTGACCCACAACGCTTCCACGCGGCGGAGGAGTTCTTCACCCGTCACACGGCGGCCAGATCATGACCGTCGAGCAGCACATGCGCTACTCCGCCGCCCACCGTCTACCCCACTTGGAAGACCTTTGCCGGACCATCACCTGCGGCGTAGGAACCGGCGGACGGCGCGCGCGACTCCCTGCCGCTGATCGAACAGGCTCAGCTGGACCGCCGTGTCATGCGTGAGCTGGGACTTGAGCCCTGCCAACCGCGGCCGAAGAGATTCAGCCTCACCAGGGCAGCGGCCGGCCTGCGTATGACTCTGGAGATCAGAGGAGTCTGGTAATGGTCGTTGGTCGAGCGGTGTGCATCGTGGCCGGGCGGGACGACATCCTCCTCCAGGACCCGTCCCTGGAGACCGAACTCGCCAGGATCGTCGAACAGGGGCAGCAGCGCGGGGAGACCAGGGCGGGCGTCGACTGCGGCCAGGCGGGACAACTGCTGGCCACCTGCTACTTCACGGCCGTCCTGCGCTGGATCCGAGAGGAACCAGCCCCCTTCGACCTCCGCCAGCGGCTCGCCGACGCGCTCGACATCATCCTGCTGGGCCTCCTTGACGACGAAGCGACCTGACGCGGCACATCACCCCACCCAGCCGCACGCGCAGACGCAGGGCGCGTCACTTCGCCGCCCGGACGTGAACCACGCCGCCCCGGCGCCCCGAGCGGCCGCCAGTGCCGCGGCGGCCGCATGAGCGGAAATCGTCGACGACGACATCTGGAGGAAGACCTCGTAGCGGTGGGCTCCTGCTGTTCTTCGCGGTTCTGGAAGTGTCCCTGATCCTCGGCGGCAAGCTCTCCAGCGCCTGGGCGCCCGGAGTGACCGTCCTCCACCTGGCGGTGCTGCTGACCTGTGTTCGAGGCCTCGTACATCGTGGGCGTCCTGGCCGGGGCTTCATCGCCGCCCGGCGACCGCCGCGCTGTCCCGCAGGAACCCCGCGAAGGCCTCGGCGGCCGGGGTCAGGGCGTGGTCGCTCATGCGTACCAGGAGGATGCGGCGCACCGGGGCCGGGGGCAGGAGCGGCAGGACGTGGACGCCGGGTCGGATGCCCTCCAGGGCCAGAGTGGGGGCGAGGGCGACGCCGATGCCGGCGGCGACCATGGCCTGGGCTTCTTGGTAGTCGTGGGCCTCGTAGGCGATGTGGGGCTCGAAGCCGACGGCGCGGCAGCCACGGACGAGGGCTTCGGCCACCGGGTGCTGTTCGGCGCGGGTGATCCAGGAATCGTGTGCGAAGTCGGCCAATGAGGCGGCGTCGCGGCCGACGAGTGGATGGTGGTCGCTGACGAGAAGGGCCGGCGGGTCATCGAGGAGGGGGGTGACCACGATGTCCTCCCGGTCGATCCGGCTCCAGTCGTAGTCCCACATCAGCGACATCTCGATCTCCCGGTTCTCCAGCATCGTCCAGAGCCCGGCGATGCGGGCGCTGCGGACGGTCAGCCGTACGTCGGGGTGGGCGTCCCGGAAGGCGATCACCGCCTGCGGGAGGAGCGAGGCGCCGACGGTAGGGAAAGTGCCGATGCGCAGCGTGCCCGCACGCAGGCCGGCGAAGTCGGCGAGTTCGTTCTCCGCGGCCTGCAGTTCGCGTGCGATCCGTTGCCCTCGCTCGGCCAGCGCCCGTCCGGCGTCGGTGAGGGTGACGCCTCGGGCGTGGCGTTCCAGCAGGGGCTGGCCTGCCTCCGTTTCCAGGCGGCTGATCTGCTGCGATACCGCTGACGGTGTGTAGTTGAGGGCGCGGGCTGTCGCGGTCACCGAGCCGCGCCGGGCGACCTCCGTGAACAGCAGGATGCGCCGGACGTCGAGCATGCCGCCACCTCCAGCGTTCACTTCACCTTAATAGCCATGCAGATTTCCGAGATTGTACTTCACGCTGCCGTAACCCACCGTGGAGGACACCACGCACGGCGAGACCGTCGGTGGACTTCCCCTTTCATGGCTGTGAGGAGTCGGTTGTGCTGCGTCTGCAGGGCGAGATGATCCGCGGAGGAACCAGCAAGTGCTGGATCTTCGACCACCGCGACGTGGCCGCCACGGGCGTGGACGTCGATGCCCTCCTGCTCGCCGCCTTCAACGCCGCCGACCCCCGCCAGATCGACGGCGTGGGCGGCGCCTCCTCCACCACCTCCAAGGCCGCCGTCGTACAGGCGTCGACCCAGCCCGGTGTGGATGTCGAGTACGCCTTCGCACAGGTCGGCATCGGCGACGAGCGGGTGGAGTGGGCCAGCAACTGCGGCAACTGCGCCACCGCCGTGGCCCTGTACGCCGTCCACCACGACCTCGTGCCGATCACGTCGGACACCACCACCGTCCGCATGCTCAACGTCAACACCGGGGCACGTCTCACCGGCACGATCCCCACCCCCGCGGGCGTGGCTCCGGAGGAGGGCACGGCCGTGGTCCCGGGTACCTCGGCACGGGGCGTGCCGGTCCTGCTCGGGTTTCAGGACCCGGCGGGCTCGACGACCGGCCACGCTCTGCCGACCGGCCGGGCCCTGGACGAGCTGACCGGCCCGGACGGCCCCGTCGAGGCATCCCTGGTGGACGCCGGCGCGCCGGCCGCGCTCTTCGAGGCCAAGGCGTTCGGCCTCGACGGCACGGAATCCCTCACCGCGTTCGCCACCGCGGTGCCCGCGCTGACGCTGCTGCGGCGCCAGGCAGCGCTGGCCATGGGCCTGGCCCGCGACGGCGATCCGGTCAGCCATGCGGTGCCGAAGGTGGGCATCGTCGCCCGGCCTGCCCCCTATCGCACCACACAGGGCATGCTCATCAACCAGGACGAGTACGACCTGGCCGTGCGCAATGTCTCCATGCACGCCCCGCACCCGGCGATCGGCCTGACCTCCGCCGTGGCCCTGGCCACGGCCGCCGCCACCCCTGGCACCCTCGCCCACCGCGTCGCCCGGCAGACCGCCGACGGAACGCTGCGTCTGGGCACCCCCGCCGGCGTGGTCACCACCCAAGCCGTCCCCGCACCGGACGGCGCGTCCCCCACGGTGCTGCTGCACCGCGCCGCCCGGCGTATCGCCCGAGCCGAACTCCTCGTTCCCGTCCTGGAAGGACGCCCCGCATGAGCCGCAACGACGCCGCCCCGGGTACCGTCACCGCACCACCGGGCCGCATCCGCCGGATGCTGTCCCACCTCTACGTCCAGTGCCTGATCGCCGTCCTCCTCGGCGCCGCCGTGGGCGGGTTGTGGCCGTCCTTCGGCGCTGACCTCAAGCCGCTCGGCGACGGCTTCATCGCGCTGGTGAAGATGTTCATCGCACCGATCATCTTCTGCACGGTCGTCCACGGCATCGCCTCCATGGGCAACGCCCGCGCAGTCGGCCGCGTGAGCCTGAAGGCCCTGGTCTACTTCGAGGTGCTGACCACCGTGGCCATGGTGATCGGCCTGGTCGTCGTCAACGTCGTCAAGCCGGGCAGCGGTCTGCACATCGACCTCTCGACCCTGTCCACCAAGGCCCTGCCGCCGGAAGCGACCACGGCCCACGAGGGCTTCGCCGCCTTCCTCCTCGCCACCATCCCGGCCACCCTGGTCAGCGCCCTGACCGGCAACGAGATCCTGCCCGTGCTGCTGGTGTCGGTGCTGTTCGGCTTCGGCCTGCACGCCAGCGGAGAGGCCGGCCTGAGCATCGCCCGGGGCGTCGAGAAGTTCTCCACGGTCCTGTTCACGCTCATCCGCTGGATCATGCGGCTCGCCCCCATCGGCGCGTTCGGCTCCATGGCCTTCACCATCGGCCACTACGGCCTGGGCACCCTGCGCCACCTGGCCCTGCTGGTCGGCTCGTTCTGGCTGACCGCCCTCCTCTTCGTCCTGGTCGTCCTCGGGACCGTGATGCGCCTGAACGGACTGCGGCTGCTGCCCTTCCTGCGCTACATCAAGGAAGAACTGCTGATCGTCCTGGGCACCTCCTCCACCGAGCCCGTCCTGCCGCGCATGATGGCCAAGCTCCAGCACGCCGGCGCCTCGAAACCCGTCGTCGGCATCACACTGCCCGCCGGGTACTCCTTCAACCTCGACGGCACCGCCATCTACCTGACCATGGGCTCGGTCTTCCTCGCCCAGGCCCTCGGCATCCACCTCAGCCTCACCCAGCAGCTGGCCATGCTCGCCGTCATGCTGCTCACCTCCAAGGGCGCCGCAGGCGTCACCGGCTCCGGCTTCATCGCCCTGGCCGCCACCCTCAGCGCCGTCCCCCACGTCCGCGTCGCCGCCCTCGCGCTGATCTTCGGCGTCGACCGGTTCATGTCCGAAGCCCGCGCCCTGACCAGCCTGGTCGGCAACGGCGTCGCCACCCTGGCCGTCGCCCGCTGGGAGGGCGAACTCGACGAGGACCGCGCCAAGGCCGTCCTGCGCGGCGACATTCCATACGCCCCTGCCCCCGCTCCTTCTGCGGAGACAGCCGAGCCCGGCCCGACGCCCGCACCAACCCGCGACCCCGTCCCCGCCGCAATCTGACGACGCACGGGAGGGCAGGTCCGGAGCACACGCTCAGGACCTGCCCTCCCACGTCTCAACAGGACGTCGCACTCGCCGTCCGGCCTGATCAGGAACGTCCGGCCCTCCGGTACGCCCAGTCCTCCAACCGCTGATCAAGTCCGGCGAACGCCGCGCAGAAGGTACATCAGGTGGCCAGGTATGCGGAACCGGACCTTCATGGAACTGCCGCCGAATCCTCCGTCGTGGCCCTGGCCCGTGAGCCCGCCGGTGAGCGTCTGGCCGCCTGGCACCAGCAGGAAGCCGCCTTCACCGCGGAACTCGTGGTGAGCGAACTGGTCAGCGACGCCAGCAGCACAGCCCCGCGTCTGCGACGCGCCCGCCTCTCCGACGAAGGCGGCCGGGGCCTCCTCATCGTCGCTCAGCTCTCCCAGCGGTGGGGTCGTCGGGCTGCGGACCTCTCGGCCAGGCGGCGCCGGCGCCCACGCCGTAGACCGCTCGTCTACGCGCCGGCGCACCGCACCCGATCGCGATCACCGTGGATCAGGCAGGTCAGCGCTGCAGGGTGAGGAGACCCGGCCGCCAGGGCAGTCGGTCGTAGGGGCCGCTCGCGGTGGGGGACTTGCCCTGGTAGAGGAGCTGCAGGTGGCAGGGGTCGACGGTCATGGTCTGGTCGGGGTTGTTGCGGACCAGGTCGCCGGGCCGCTGGTCACAGCGCAGGACCGCCAGCACGATCCCTGCGATCTTTCCTGTGGGCCGGGCCCGCCACGGCGAGCCGATCTTCTTCAGATGGCTGCGTATCAGGTCGGCGAGATGGTTCAGGGTGGCGCTCGACAGCGGCAGGCGGGCGGTGCAGACAAGACCGGACAGTCAGCGGAACAGGCGGAAGAACCCGCGCACCTGCTTGACCAGCGACTCCGGCTGCTCCAGCGCGGCGAAGTGGCCACCATGCGGCAGCTCCTCGAACCAGCGCAGGTCGGTGAACCGCAGCTCGGCCTCCCGCCTCGACGGGCGGGTTATGTCGCGCGGGTAGACCGACAGCCCGGATGGCGCGGTCACCTTGTCCCGGAAGTTGGCGAAGCTCTCCCAGTACAGGCGCGCCGACGAAGTGGCCGACGCGGTGAACCAATAGACCGAGATCTCGTCGAGGATCGTCTGCCGCGACAACGCGTCCTCGGGATGGCCGTCGTTGTCCGTCCACGCCCAGAACTTCTCGGCGATCCAGGCGGCCTGTCCCGCCGGGGAGTCGGTGAGGCCGTAGCCGAGCGTCTGCGGCCGGGTCGCCTGGATCGCCGAGTACCCCCGGCCGGTGCGCTGCATCTCCTTCTCGGCCTCGAGATTCGCCAGCTCCGCGGGCGTCGGGTCGTCGAACGTGCCCGCCGCCACGGATCCCAGGTTCAGGTGCACGCCGGCGACCCGCTCGGGCGCCACCTCGCCCAGCACCGCGGACACCGCCGAACCCCAGTCACCGCCCTGCGCGCCGTATCGTTCGTAACCCAGCGAGACCATCAACGTGTCCCAGGCGCGCGCGGTGCGAGTGATGCCCCACCCGGTTGTCGACGGCTTGTCACTCCAGCCGTACCCGGGCAACGACGGCGCGACCACGTGGAACGCGTCCGCAGGGTCACCGCCGTGCGCGCGCGGGTCGGTCAGCGGGCCGAGGACCTCCAGGAACTCGAGCACCGAACCCGGCCACCCGTGCGTGAGCACGAGCGGGAACGCGTCCGGCTCCGGCGAGCGGACGTGCAGGAAGTGGATGCCCAGCCCGTCGATCGTGTCGCGGTACTGCGGGAACACGTTCAGCCGCTCGGCGAACCCGAAGTCGTAGTCCTCGGCCCAGCTGCGGCAAAGCTCTTGCGCATACGCCAGCGGCAAACCCTGTGACCAGTCGTCCACCGGCTCGCGCTCGGGCCACCGTGTCCGTCGCAATCGTTCACGCAGGTCCTCGATCTCTGCTTCGGTGATGCCGACCTCGAATGGCTCGGCGGACATGGCAAGGCTCCTTACTGGTCAGGGAGTTATCGGATCAGATGCAGGTGGACCGTCGTCGCGGGCGCCCACGCGTGGCGTCGGGTTCGGGGCGGCGGTCGGCGGTAGGGCGCCGGGTCAGGCTGAGGACGAGTCCGGCCAGGGGGAGTGCCGCGAGGCGTTCATGAAGTTGAGCAGGCTATGTGCGGTGTCGCGGTCGTCCGCGGCGACCAGGTCCGGTGCGAGGCTCACCAGTACGGCTTGGGCGCCGGCGAACCCGCACACGGTCAACGCCGTGCCGACGACGATCGGGACCGGCTCGGTGAAGATCGCGACCACGAGCACGCCGACGACGGTGAGTGCCGCAAGCCGGGCCGACACCTGCCAGCCGGTGAACCGGTCGGTCAAGGTGCCGACCAGCCGCCCGGCCAGCACCGAGCAGGCGGCGCGGCCGTACAAGACACGCTTATCGTCAGCTGAGCTCGCGCGTTGGCGTCAGGATCGAAGGGTGCGCAGGCCGGTGCGGATTTCGCTGACCAGGATCTCGGGCTGTTCCAAGGCCGCGAAGTGCCCGCCCTTGTCGGCCTCGCCGTAGTGGATCAGATTGCTGTAGGTGTCTTCGATCCAGCTACGTGGCACGCGTGGGATGTCCCTCGGGAAGACGGTCACCGCGACCGGCAGCGTCACCTTCGGGCCGGCGAAAGTGAGCGATCTGTTCTCCCAGTAGATGCGGCCGGACGACGCTGCACTGTTGGTGAACCAGTAGAGGGATATCGCGTCAAGCATGTCGTCGATGCTGAGAGCGTCCTCGGCGAGCCCGTGGTTGTCGGTCTTGGACTGGAACTTCTCGTAGATCCAGGCTGCCTGGCCGGCGGGAGAGTCCGCCAGGGCGAATCCGACCGTCTCCGGCTTCGTGCCCTGAAGGTGGTTCGACCCACCGAGATCGCCGGTATAGAGGGCGAGGGTCTCCACGGCGTAGCGCTGTTCGGGCGACAAGGTGTCGGGTATCCGAGCGGGGAAGGCGTACTGGGTGTTCAGATGAATTCCGAGAAGCCCCTCAGGTTGCATGGCCCCGAGGGCGGTGGTGACGACGGCACCCCAGTCGCCGCCTTGCGCGGCCCATCTCGTGTAGCCGAGACGTTTCATCAGCTCCACCCATGCGCTGGCGATGCGCGAGACGGTCCACCCGGTCTCCGTGGGCTTCTGGGAGAACCCGAACCCGGGGAGCGACGGGACGACGACGTCGAATGAGTCGGCGGCGTCTCCCCCGAACGAAACCGGATCGGTCAGCGGGCCGATCAGCTTCAGGAACTCGACGATCGAGCCTGGCCATCCATGCGTGAGTATCAGCGGCATCGCGTGGGGATTCTTGGACCTGACGTGGATGAAGTGGATGTCCAGCCCATCAATCTCGGTCAGGAACTGGGGGAAGCGATTGAGCTCGGACTCGAAGCGCCGCCAGTCGTAGCCGCGCTCCCAGTAGTCGACCAGAGACCTGGCGTTCTCTACACGAACCCCTTGCGACCAGTCGCCCACCGTTTCCGGATCCGGCCACCGGGTTCTGGCCAGTCGCTGCTTGAGGTCGTCAATCTCCGATTCCGGGATCGACACGGTGAACGGGCGGACGAGGGTCGACGCAGGTGGCGTCGGTGCGGTCATGGCCTTCTTCTCTTCTCCTGAGCTTTGAAGCGCAGCACAACTCTCGCTGCACACTGCTGTACAGTCAATCTCACTGTACACCGGTGTGCAATACTGGTGCCGTGCCCACCGAGTCCTCCCGTGCGCGCTCGATGAACGAGACACGCGAACGCATCCTCGGCGTCGCCCTCGATCTGCTGGGAGAGAACCCCGACGCCGGAATGGGCGAGATCGCCTCCACCGCCGGCGTCGTCCGTCGCACGGTCTATGACCATTTCCCCTCGCGCCTCGACCTGGTCCGGACACTCACGGAACGGGCCGTCGCCGAGATGACAGCCGTGCTCGCCGATGTCAACGCCTCCGACGCGGAAGCGGACGCGGCGTGGGTCGAATTCATCGACCGCCTCTGGCCTGTGGCGCACCGGTACCGAGTGCTGCTGGCGCTGCGCCGTGGCGAGTACGGCGAGGCGATCCACGCCCTGCTCGGGCCAGTCGACGAACTCCTCGCCGACCTCGTGAAACGGGGCCAGGACACCGAGGTGTTCGCACAGCACCTGCCGGCGGGCATTCTGAGCCAGGTCGCCTACGGCGTCGTGTTCGCCATCGCGGACAGCGACCTGCCGAACGGGACCCTCGGCGCCCGAGCAGCGACGATCACGAGCCTGCTGATGCTGGGAGTTCCCGAGACGCGCGCCATCGCTCTCGTAGGCGACCAGCCCTGACCTCATGAAAGATTTCGCCGACCGCACCGACCCCGGATGAACGAGGCCGCGTGGCGCGCCCTCGACCTGACGCGCGCCCCGCCCGGCGCAAGGTCTTCGGCCTCGCCACCGCAGATGTCCGTCTCGCTTGACCTCTTGCGCGTCAGTCCGGCAGCCAGTGCAGCTCGTGCGCCAGAGATTTGGCGACGGTACGGATGCGGCGGTGCAGTGGTGACGGCACGCGCGGGAGGACCAGGTGGATCGTCAAGGTGGGTGCGCCCTGCAGCGGTCGCCACGTGAGACCGGCCGGTGATGTCGTGGCCGCGGCTTCACCGGCCGGGGCGAGGGTGAGCCCGTCGCGTAGGTCGCGCTGTGACATGTCGAAGGAGACTGCGGGCGTGTGGAATCGGGGGTTTGGCCGGATGTCACGGAACAGTGCGGACAGCTGATCGTGGATCACGGGGTTGGCCGTACGGTCGGGAAGTCGCAGCGGATACGCGGCCGCATCGGCGATCTCGATCTCCGGGTGTTCGGCCAGCGGATGATGCTGTGCCAATTGGACCCCAACGCGCTGACGCCGCAGCAGGAACCGGCGCACGCCACGACCCGGCTGTTCACCGCGGGTGATCCCCGCGTCGATGCGGCCGTCAGCGACCGCGGGGGAGATCTCCGGTGTCGCCATCGGGACCGCGCCGACCTCAAGTCCCGGGCTGCTGCGAATGAGCCTGTCCACCAGGGCCGGTGCCGTCTCGGCCCCCGTGCTGAGGCTGTATCCGATGCGCAGCGTGCCCAGTTCACCGGCCCCTGCATTCCGGGCGGTGTCCCATGCCCGGTCCAGCGCCGCCAGCGCGGGCGGCGCGGACTCCGCCAAAGCCGCACCGGCCGTGGTCAATACGACGCTTCGCGTGTTGCGAACCAGCAGGCTCGTACCGAGTTCCGCCTCCAATCGGCGCATCCGGGCACTGAGTGCGGGCTGGGCGATACCGATCCGTGCGGCGGCGCGGGTGAAGTTCAACTCCTGCGCCAGCACCAGGAAGTACCGCAGGCTCACCGTGTCCGGCGCCACATGCCCTCCCTGCCGATTGATAACAATCCGTTCTGAGTCTATCCCGTACCGGTCTTTCCCTCGATCGCACATCAAGCCCTAGCCTGCGCATATGGCGATCCAACTGACCGTGGGTCCGGACATCGCACGCACGCACACCGCCGATTTCGAGTCCGCCATCACCGCTCTCGCGAAGGCCGCGGCCACCGAGCCCGGTGTACTCGACCACGGATTCCGGCACGACCCGACGCACCCGGGCCGCTGCCTGATCCGCGAACGCCACGCGGATCAGGCAGCGGTCGACACCCACCTGGCCCTCCCTGACGTCGCAGCCTTCATCGGCATCCCGCGCTGACTGGCCACCGACTCCCGCGCACGCCTCGAAACCTCCTCCGTCCTCACCCGAATCCCGATGTCCCGCACCCAGCTGCAGGAGGCAGTCATGCATAAGTTGGTAGTCCTGTATTCCAAGCCCGCAGACCCAGACCACTTCCGCGACTACTACGTGACCAACCACCTTCCACTGGTCATGAACTGGCCCGGCCTGCTTGCGTGGCGCTACAGCTTCGACGTGGCGGCGCCCCAGGGAGAAGCGCCGTATTTCGCGGTCTTCGAAGGCGACTTCGCCGACGCCGCCGCCATGGCCGCGGCGCGGGCGTCGCAGCACGGCCAGCGGGTGACCGCCGATGTCGCCAACTACGCCACCGGCGGTGCGGTCGTCATCCACTATCCGGTACCGGACGGCACCGGCTGAGGCAGGACGGTACGCTCCGGGACGCCCTCGGTCGGCCGCCTCGGCCAGGTCCGGCCATCGGCGGAACGCCGTTCGCGGTTGCCGGTTCGTCCAGGGTCAAGGGGGGCCGATGTCCTGGCCGGATGTCACGGTGGTTGATGCGTGCGTGCGGCGCGACGGCCGGGGCGGCAGCCCCACGTCCGTCACCGACGACGACCCGGCGGCGACGGACGCGGACCGGCGTGCGGTCGCTGCTGCGGCCGGCACCTCGCACGCGGCGTTCCTCGGCCCGGGGCGGACACCGGACGGTGGCCGGCCGGTCCGGTTCTTCACCGCCACCGCCGAACTGTCCGGCTGCGGCCACGGCACCGTTGCCGCGCAGGCCATCCGGTTGACCCGCACCGCGCTGGGCGAGCTGAACGACCGCCAGCACACCGGCGGGCGCACGTTCGACACCGTCGCGATCCGCCGCCCCGCCGGCATCGAGGTGTGGTTCGACCAGGGCCTCGTCGCGCTGCGCCACCCGGCACCGGACGAGCGCGCCGCGATCGTCGCCGCGCTCGGGCTCACCGCGGACGACCTGCATCCGACCGACGCGCCACGGATCGCCGCGCCCGGCGCACCACGCATGCTGGTACCGGTCCACGACCGGTCGGCCCTGCTCCGAGTCCACCCACACCTCCGCAGGCTGACAGCGGTGTGCCGGCGGTACGGGCTCCTCGGCTGTTTCGTGTACGTACCGCCGGTGGGCGACCGGCCGGGTGCGGCGCGGATGTTCGCGCCGGCGATCGGTGTCGACGAGGACGTCGCCAACGCCAACAGCACCGGCTGCCTGGCCGCCCACCTGCTCGACACGACAGGGGCACAGACGGTCACGATCGAGGTGGAGCAGGGTGACACCCTCGGTCGACCGGCCAGCGTGCTCGCTTCGGCCCGACGCGGGCCGGCGGGCATCACGACCCGGGTCGGCGGGTTGGCGGTGGTCCGAGACGGACACCGAGGCGACGACTAGACCGCCCTCTTCTGCGATCCGCGCATGGGACTGGGGCTGTCCGCCGCGGTCAAGCGTTGGCACCCGGTGGCGGCCGTCAGCGGGACGCTGTGTCGAAGGCGCGGCTCGTCATCTCCAAGGGCGCGAAGAAGGGTCAGCACCCCTCGCCCGCCACCGTCCTGCCCATGCTGCGCGAACATGATGAACAAGTCGCCACGGCCGCGAATGCCTGAGCCGCCAAAGCTACCGGCGGGTTGCTTGTCCCCTGGTGTCTGGGCTCGGACTTCGGGGCCTGAGACGTGTTTGAGATGTTGGGGTGTTGTGCCGGTTGACGGGCGGAGCGCAAGTGGTGGGATGAGAGCATGGGCTGTCGATTTGGCCTGATCTTGAGTGAGTGATCATGACTCCCGGGTCAGGACTTCGAACTCGTCCAGGGTTTCGGGCAGCAGGGTGTGGTCGCGGACGTTCGCTCCGGCCGGGACGGTGACGACGGGTATGCCGCAGTCGTCCGTGAGCTGGGACCGCTTGATGCCTTGCTTCCCGCGACGGTCTCGGCTCGGGCCGGGGCCGATGACCTGCGCCACGCACCCCGCGACCACCCCATCGGGGGGGCCTGTCGAGCCCGGCGTCTCGCAGGCCCCGGACGTCGGCGCGGGCCCACCTCGGCCCTCAGGGGGAAGGGAAGGCCGGTGTGCGATGGTGACCCGCTCGCAGAGGACACGCGTCAGCCGATGGCTGCTGCCGCGTGCGTCACAGCGATGAGGGCCAGTACGGCGGCCGGGACGGCCCGGACCGGCGGGTCGCCGTGGCGCAGGTGGACCACCGCCGCGGCGGCCATCAGCAGCGCAAGGCCTGTCGCGGCGGCCAGCCCCAGCGGCGTCCAGGTCAGCCCCAGCAGCAGACCGGCGACGCCGGCCACCTCCGTCGCGCCGACAACGCGATAGAGGCCGGTCGACATGCCGAGGTGGGCCGCTGCTTGCCGCATGACCGGTGCCGCTGCGATCTTGGCCAGGCCCAGCGGGAGGAATACCAGGGACAGGACGATGGCGAGCACGGTGGTCATGCGATGGTCCTGCCTTCGCGGCGCTCGGCGCCCAGACGCGCGTAGTAGTCGATGAGGTCGGGGCTGTCCACGGTGGCGGGGTTGACGACCTGCTCGACGGGGGCGCCCTGGAGCAGGCGTTTGACCGGGACCTCCAGCTTTTTGCCGGTGCGGGTGTGCGGGATGCCCGGCGCTTCGAGGATTTCGTCGGGGACGTGGCGTGGTGAGGCACCCGTACGAACGGCGTCGCGGATCTTCTCGCGCAGGTCGTCGTCCAGGGTCGTCCCGGGGGCCGGGACCACGAACAGCGGCATCCAGTAGCCGCCGTCGGGTTCCTCCGCGCCGATGACCAGGGCCTCGGTGATCTCGGGGAGGCGTTCGACGACGTCGTGGATGTCGGCGCTGCCGAGGCGTACGCCGTTGCGGTTCAGCGTGCTGTCCGAGCGGCCGTGGACGATCACCGAGCCGTGCCCGGTGAGCGTGATCCAGTCGCCGTGCCGCCAGACGCCGGGGTAGGAGGAGAAGTAGGCGTCGTGGTAGCGGGTGCCGTCGGGGTCGTTCCAGAAGTACAGCGGCATCGACGGCATGGGCTGGGTGATCACCAGCTCGCCGACCTGGTCGGTGACCCGGGTGCCCTCGGTGTCGTACGCGGCCAGCGCCACGCCCAGGTGCGGTGCGGACAACTCTCCCGACCAGACGGGCGTATTGGGCGCGCTGCCCGCGAAGCCGGACACCACGTCGGTGCCGCCGCTGATGGAGGCCAGCAGGGCGTGGTCGCCGACGTGGTCGCGGACCCAGGGGTAGGCGGAGGCCGGCAGGGCGGAGCCGGTGCAGCCGACCACGCGGATCGACGACAGGTCGTGCGCGGACGGGTCGATGCCGTACTTGGCCATGCCCAGGAGGTACTGCGGGCTGGTGCCGAAGACGGTCACCCGGTGGCGCGCGGCCAACTCCCACAGGACGTCGAGCTTGGCGAAGGGCGCCGGGCTGCCGTCGTAGGTACAGGTCGTGGCACCGGTCAGCAGGGTGGAGGCGACCAGGTTCCACATCATCCAGTGCGTGGTGGTGTACCACAGCAGGCAGTCACCGGGGCCGAGGTCGGAGTGCAGTGCCAGGGTCTTCAGGTGCTCCAGCAGGACGCCGCCGTGGCCGTGGACGATGCCCTTGGGCAGGCCGGTGGTGCCGGAGGAGAACACGACCCACAAAGGGTGGTCGAACGGCACCGGCGCGAAGGTGAGTTCCTCGGTCCGGGTGCAGGCGTCCTCCCATGGAATGATCAGTGCGTGGTGGTTCTCCGAGGGCCGCTGCAGGCCCACATGGTCCACCAGCAGCGTCGCTTTCAACGTTGGCAGGCCGCGGGCGAGTTCCAGTGCGGCGTCGCGACGGTCGTGGGTGGTGCCGTTGAAGAGGTAGCCGTCGGCGGCGATGAGGACGGTGGGTTCGAGCTGGGCGAACCGGTCGGCGGCGGCCTTGGGCGCATAGTCCTGCCCGCACACCGACCACACCGCCCCGAGGCTCGCCGCGGCGAGGAACGCGACGATCGCGTGCGGGGTGTTGGGCAGGTAGCCGACCACCCGGTCGCCCTGTCCCACCCCGAGGTCGCGCAGGGTCACGGCCACCGAGGCGACCTGGGAGCGCAGCTGCTTCCCGGTAACTTCGTAGCCGGCGCCGGTCTCGTCGAGGGCGATGATCGCCACGCCGTCGTCGGTGATGTTGCGCAGGGCGTGGTGGGCGTAGTTGAGGGTGGCGCCGGGAAACCATCGGGCGCCGGGCATCCGTTCCTCGGCCAGGACCTGCTCGTACGGGGTGTCCGCGTCGATGTCGAAGTACTCCCACACCGCACCCCAGAAGCCTTCCAGGTCGGTGACCGACCAGCGGTGCAGGGCGGCGTAGTCGGAACCGTCCAGCCCGGCGTGACGGGCGAAGTCCGCGATGCGGCTGGCGGCCGTGTCCTCCGGATCGGGGGTGAAGAAGGGGGCCGGGTACGGCGTGTTCATCGCGTCGTGCTCCTCAGCAGGCTTTTCCGTGGGGAAGGGTGGGGGCTGCGCGTGGTGTGCAGCAGGGACGCCCAGGCGGCGGTGTCCGTGAAGTCCCGCCGACCGGCCGGGACGACGTCCATGACGACGCGATCCGGGCGCAGCAGTACGGCGTCCGCCCGGCCGGCGTGCAGCCAGGCGGCGAGCGTGCCGTCGTCGCGCAGGTCGGCTACGGGGATCGCTCTGACGCCGAGCCCGTGGGCGAGCGCGGTCAGCGAGGGCCACGGGTCGGTGGCGGTCAGGACGGTGAAGTCGTCCCCGAGCACCTCGTCCAGGCGGGTGGGCCGACCGTCGGCCCTCACCCAGGGCTGCGGGCAGTGGGTGCCCGCAAGACCCCGGCGGGCACGACGCCGTACCAAAGGCCCTGCGGTGAGGGACGGGCTGAGGTCACGGCCGGCCAGTTCGGTCAGGCCGGGGATGCGGCACGCGGCGGCCAGAAGATTGCGGCGCAGTGCGGCGGCGCCGTCCTGGCCGCCGGTCATGGCCCAGCCCATGGCGACCGCGAGCCGGATCACATGCCGTGCGTGCGGCTTGCGCTCGCTTTCGTAGGTCTCCAACATCCGCTCATTTGCGCCCTGTTGGAGAACGCGAGCGAGCTTCCAGGTGAGGTTGTACGCGTCCCGCAGGCCGGAGCACAGCCCCTGTCCGATGAAGGGCGGGGTGAGGTGGGCGGCGTCGCCCAGGAGGAAGACGCGTCCGCCGCTCCACCGGTCGGCGACGCGTGCCCGGAAGGTGTACTGCGTCTTGCGGACTACTTCGAAGTCCCCGTCGTACGAGGGCAGCAGCCACGGGGCGACCAGCTCGCGGACCGGCTCGTCCCCGTCCCGCAGGCGGAACTCCCAGCGGTAACGGTCCTCGCCGACGCGCATGAACGTCGCGGGCCGGTCCGGGTCGCAGACCTGGTCGACGCCCTCCCAGCAGCGGACGTCGGCGTTCGTCCGGACGTCGACGACCGTCCAGTGTTCCTCGAAACGCAGGTCCTCCCAGACGGCTCCGATGGCGTCGCGGGTAAGGCTGTTGGCGCCGTCGCAGCCGAGGACCGCCTGTGCCCACAGGTGATGCTCACCGTCGTCGTCGCGGTAGGTCACGCGCACGGGGCCCGCGGGGTCCGGGCCGACGCCGGTGACCTCCACGCCGCCTCGCAGTTCGCACTCCGGGCGTCGGACCAGGGCGTCGCGCAGCAGGACTTCCAGCTCGGGCTGGTCGAACATACTGGTCTGCGGGTAGCCGTGATGGCCGTGTCGGGAGCGTCGGAACTCGGCCATCACCCGGTGCTGGGCGTCCAGCAGCCGCAGCCCCTTGGCGGGACGGGAGATGGCGGCGAACTCCTTCTCCACGCCCGCGGCCTGGAGGATCCTGCACACCTCGTCGTCGGTGGCGACCGCGCGCGGGAGCGGGTAGACGTCCCGGTGCCGTTCCAGGACGACGCTGCGGACCCCGCGCCGGGCGAGGAGAAGGGCGGCGGTCACGCCCACCGGTCCGGCGCCGATGATCACGACGGGTGCATGCTGTGCGGAGTGCGGGGGTGGGGGCTGGTCGGCGGTCATGTGCGGCTCACCTCGGGTCCCTACTTGGCGTCCGTGACGGGCGTACGCTGCTCGCCGAGGTCGATCCGGCCGTCCGGGGTCGAGATCGTCGCCGTGATCACGTCACCCGAGCGAAGGTAGTGCGGGTTGCGGGCCTGGCTCTTGAAGAACGCCTTCCACTTCGCCGCGGGCGGCAGCAGCGAGCCGATCTTCTCCACCGCCTTGGGCGGAGCCTTCAGCGCCGTGCCACCGGGAGTGCCGGTCAGCAGCAGGTCCCCGGGGTCGAGGGCCTGGAAGCGGGCCAGCAGGGTCAGCGCGCGTGCTGGTCGGACGATCATGTCGGCGAGCGTGCGGTCCTGACGCAGCTCGCCGTTGACGGACAACGTCAGCCGCAGGTCGAGGAGATGGGCGAAGTCCTCCGGCTCCAGCAGGGCCAGGTAGGGGCCGGTCGGCGTGAAGGTCGGGTAGGACTTGCTCTCGTAGAACTGCGTCTTGGTCAGCTGGACGTCGCGGGCGCTGACGTCGTTGGTGATCACGAGCCCGGCGACGTACGGCGGCAGGTCCCGCTCCTCGACCACGGTACCGACGGGCAGCGGCGCCCCCATGACGAGGCCCAGCTCGACCTCGTAGTCGAGGAACTTCACGTGGGAGGGCCGGACCACGGCCTGAGCGGGTCCGCTGACCGAGCCGGACGCCTTGCGGAAGAAGGCCGGCGGGATGTCGCCGGTGAAGCCCGAATCACGGGCGTGACTGCGGTAGTTGACCATCTGGGCGACCACCCGGCAGGGGGTGGTGACCGGCGAGAGGGCGGCCAGGTCGGCGACGGGCGTGCCCGCGTCGTCCGAGCGGGCCGCCTCATGCACGGCGGCTCGGTCGGCGATCAGTTCCGCGGTGGTCGCGGCCTTGGTGTCGACGAGGACGGCGCGGTGGCCGCGAACGGCCCACCAGCCGTCGGCGGTGCGCAGGACGTTGGTGCTCATGTCAGTGCCTTTGTGAGAGGTCGGAGGTTTCAGGAGTTCGCGGCCTTGAGCAGGCCGAACAGGCGTGCGCGGTCCATCTCGTTGTCGCCGCGCAGGGCCTCGATCACGTCGCGGATCCGCTGTGGTGAGGGGCTGGCTCCGAGGAAGTCGCGGGTGGCCGGCGGGCCCCACTGGGCCAGTCCGCTCGTGGACATGGGCGCCCAGCCGGGTTCGACGTCGCAGGTGAACAGGTCGCCGTCGGCGAAGTGCTCCAGCATGAAGTGGTCCGGGTCGCGCCAGTAGTCGAAGAGCTGGCTGCCCTGGATGTGCCGTCCGATCCCCCAGCTGCGCTTATAGCCACGCTCGTTGAGGTACTCACCACCGGCCGCGATCGAGTCCAGGTCGGTCACCTGGTAGGCCGAGTGGACATAGCCGGTGCCCGGCCCCAAGTGCATGGCCAGCGTGTGGTGGTCGGCCGGCACGCTGCCCAGATCGCAGCGGATGAACGCCATCGTCGGGCCACGGTCGCGCTGCCCGTCCAGGAAGAGGAAGTCGGACACGATCATCCCGAGGGTGTCCAGATACCAGTCCAGGGCGCGGGCGAACACCCGGGTCTCCAGGACCACGTGACCCAGGCGCTGGATCCGCGACGGCTCGCGCGGCGGACGCTGGGTGGCGTTCGTACGGCGGTGATCCGTGCCGAAGTTGAGCAGCAGCGGCCGCTGCTCGGGCAGCGCCGGCAACTCCACGCCGCAGTGCACGACCCGCACCGGGAAGCCGGACGGGTCGAGCAGGTCGACGACGTTGCCGCCGCCGGGCACATCGGCGTCCCGCACGGATGATCCGGTGGCGCGCGCCAGCCGGTCGAGGTCGGCTCGCTCGGCGGCACGGAACGCCGGGCCGATGAACCGGGACGTCCGACCCCGTCGGATCACCATGCAGGGCGAGGCGGCGAAGGTGCCGCGCAGCCACAGCTCCCGCTCGGTGTGCGCGGCGATCTGGAAGCCGAAGTCGCGGGCGAAGACCTCGGCCTGGTCCAGGTCGGGCTTCTCGAACTCCAGCCAGGCCAGGTCGGCGACCTTGATCACGGGATTTCGGGACCGGCCCGGATGCTCCCCGCGCAGGGCGCCCTGCTCGCTGTGGAGGTCCTGGTGGGCCGTCTTGACGTCGGCCCCCTTGACGCGGGTTTCAGACATGGTGCCCTCCGAGCAACATCGCCGTAATGAGAAAATCATCAACTGTGACAGTTCTGTCGTCAAGCTGTTCACGCCAGGAAATGATGGATTCATCAGGTCTGCGGTCGCCGTTGTGTAACCGTTAGACTTTGCGCATGTCTACGTCAGCCCCGCCCAGCAACCGGTTCGAGCGGCGTCGTGCGGAGACCCGTGGGGCTCTCGTGCGAGCGGCCCGGCAGATACTCGCCGAGAGCGGTGACACCAGCGCGAGCATCCAGGCGATCGCCGAGCGCGCGGACGTGGGCTTCGGCTCCTTCTACAACCACTTCGACTCCAAGGCGGAGTTGTTCGAGACGGCGGTGGTCGACGCCCTGGAGGAGTTCGGGCAGGCCTTCGACGAGCATCTGACGGGGATCGACGACCCGGCGGAGCTGCTCGCGGCCGGCTTCCGGCTCAGTGCCCGCATGGCCGACTCCCACCCGGAGCTGATGCAGGTCCTGCGCCGCCGTGGCCTCGGGCACATCCACTCGGACAACGGTCTGGCCCGACGTGCCCTGCGTGATCTCCAGGTCGGCATCGCCTCCGGCCGCTTCACCACTCTCGACCCCGTGGTCGCCCTGTCCGCGCTGGGCGGAACCCTGCTGTCCCTGGTGGAGCTGCGCTTCGCCCGCCCCGACGTGGACGGCGACGAGGCGGCGGTCAACCTCGCCGAGATGGTGCTGCGCATGCTGGGCCTGTCGGCGGACGACGCTCACGAGGTGGCCCGGCGTCCGCTGCCCGACCTCGACTGACCGCCCTGCCTCTAGGCACTCGACGACGAGTCCGGGCGGAACGTGACCGAGCGGCCGGTGAAGCGGGCGTCGATCCCGTCCTCGGTGGTGGTCACCGACCGCAGACGCAGCCCCTCGGGGATGTTCCGCAGCGGAATGGGCTGGTCCAGGGCCTTGTCGAGCAGTGATTTCAGCGGGGGGAGCAGTTCACCCTGCTCTGCGCGTACGTCCGAGAAAGCGATGCGGTTGCCACTGGCCGCCGAGACAGCCGCGCTCACGGTCACGTCCCCGGCGAGGGGCAGACTCGCGGTCGCATCGACCCGGCCCGCCTCGTCCCCCTGCGAGATCCGCACGCCGAGGGCGCTCGACAGGTCGTCGTACGACAGGAAGGCGGTCGCCTCGACGCTGCGCGCATAGGCCTCCTCGGCGCTCCCCGAGGTCTTGAGACCATCCAGGCCGACGGTCAGCTTCGTCACCGGCAGCGGCCGGGTCGCTCCCCGGGTCGGTATGTCGTTCGCGGTGATGTCGACGTGATGCAGGCTGCCCCGGGCCAGCTGTGTCAGCACGGGAAAGCCGCTGACGTGCACCGAAGGCCGGTCGAGTGTGCCCATACCCTCCTGGAACGCCTTGGCCGTACGGCTCTCCGCGTTGGCCGCGGCGGCGCGGTCGACCACGACGGCACTGACCAGCAGCGCCACCAGGGACGCGGCGATGACGATCCCGCGCCGCCTCCGGGGAGGAGGCGGGCTCGCGTAGACGGCGGCGTCGCCGTAGTGGGACTCACCGTAGTAGGACTCGTTGACGAACTCGCCCTCGGGCTGCGACTGGTACATGGTGTCCTGTCCCTCTCCGTGAGGTGCTGGGGAACTTCTTGGGATATGTGGTCGGGGCCTATGGGTGGACTCAGGCGCCGGCGCGATCCGGCCGGCCGAGGCTTCGGACAAAGGTGACGGCGAGGTCGCCGTCCACGCCCATCGCGATCAGGGCGGCAGCCGCGGTGCGCGTGCCGTCGTCGCTCCAGGTGTCGGCGTTCACGCATTCCAGGAGCCCGAGCAGATGGCCCTCCAGTGCCCGGCTCAGCGGGCCGGCCGGGACGCTGGTCTGGAAGACCCCCTGCCGCTGCCCCCGGGCGATGATCGCCGCCGCCGTCTCGCGCGCGGGAGCCAGGACCTCGGTGACCCGCTCGGCCCCGAGGTCCTGGGGGGCCAGGCGGAGCAGCATGCGGTACCGGTCACCGACGGGCCACACGGCGAGCACGAAGCGTGCCAGCGCCGTGACAGCGTCCGGCTCGCGAACACCCCGGGTCGCCAGCGCCTGCCACAGCGCCTGCGCAGCATCCTCCACCAGACCCTCCACGAGCGCGGCCCGGCCGTTGAAGTGACCGTAGACCGTACGACGCACCACCCCCGCGGCCACGGCGATGTCACCGAGGCTGCTGTCGGGATCACGGCCGAGTTCCTGCCTGGCCGCTTCGAGGATGCGGGCCCGGGTGAGGAGGGCACGGCTTCGTCCCGGGGTGTCTGTGACGGGTGCGCTGGTCATGCAGGGTCCTCCGGTCGACGGTGGGAGGGCAGCTCGATATTTGCACATCGACGAGCAACAAACTAGTCTGCACATCGATGGGCAATTAACTGCCACGGTGCCTCGCAGGCGACAAGGCCGCACCGCTCACCCCGATCCGCGAATCCCTGAAGCCTCCGCTTCCCCTCCTGCCGAGGAGCTTTCGATGCCGCTCTTTGCCAACACACCCGCCGAGAAGATGACCGGGCCCTATCCCCGGCGCTGGTGGGCCCTGCTGGTGCTCTGCCTGAGCCTGCTGATCGTCGTCATGGCGAACACCTCGCTGATCGTGGCGGCGCCGGACATGACGAAAGACCTGGGCCTGTCCAGCAGCGACCTGCAGTGGGTCATCGACGGCTACACCGTCCCCTACGCCGCGCTGATGCTGGTGCTGGGTGCGATAGGCGACAAGTACAGCCGCCGCGGTGCCCTGGTCCTGGGCCTGCTGATCTTCGCGGGCGGCTCGGTGATGGGCAGCCAGGTCCACCACACCGACCTGGTCATCACTGCACGCGCCATCATGGGCGTCGGCGCCGCCGTCGTCATGCCAGCCACCCTGTCCCTGCTCGTCGCCATCTTCCCGAAGGCCGAGCGCGCCAAGGCCATCACCGCCTGGTCCGCCACCTCCGGCCTCGCGATCGCCGCGGGCCCGCTCGCCGCCGGCTGGCTGCTGCAGCACCACGCCTGGGGCTCCACCTTCCTGATGAACGTCCCCATCGCCGCCCTCGGCGTCGTGGGCGCGCTGCTCCTCGTGCCGCCGTCCAGGGCCGAGGGCATGGGCCGCATCGACTACGTGGGCGGTCTGCTGTCGATCGTCTCCATCGGCTCCCTGGTCTACGCGACCATCGAGGGCCCGCACTTCGGCTGGGGCGCCGGCCCGATCACCGCGGCTGTCGTCGCCGGCGTGGGCCTGCTGGCCTTCGTCGCCTGGGAGTTGCGCCACCCGAACCCGATGCTGAACGTGCGCAAGTTCACCGAGCGCCCGTTCTCCGGATCGATGATGGCGGTGCTGTTCTTCTTCTTCGGCACCTTCGGCTCGATCTACTACTCCACCCAGTTCCTGCAGTTCGTCCTCGGCTACGACGCCCTGGGGACCGGCGTACGACTGCTGCCGCTGGCCGGAGCCGTGTTCGTCGGCGCCGCGGTGACCGCGAAGCTGACGCCGAAGCTGGGTGTGAAGGCGGTCGTGGGCGTCGGCATGGTGCTCGGGACGGCGGGCGTCATCCTGCTCACTCGCATCGCGTCGGGGTCGACGTACACCGACTTCCTGCCGTCCCTGCTGGTGCTGGGCTTCGCGATCGGCCTGAGCCTGTCCCCGGCCACCGACACCATCATGGGCTCCTTCCCGGAGGACGAGCTGGGCGTCGGCGGCGGGGCGAACGACACCGCACTGGAACTCGGCTGCTCCCTCGGCATCGCGATCCTCGGCTCGCTCCTCGCCACGACCTACAAGCACAAGCTGACCGACCTGGTCGGCGGCCACCTCCCGGCCGCCGCGCTGGACACCGCCAAGGACTCGGTCGGCGGCGGCCTCGCCGTCGCCGAACAGGTCGCCAGGAACCCCCAGGGCGGACCCCAGCAGGCCCAGACCTTGGTCGCGGCGGTGCACGAGTCCTTCGCCCACGCCATCGCCCACACCAGCCTCGTCGGCGGCATCATCATGGCCGTCGGAGCCGTGATCGTCATCGCGGTCCTCCCCGGCCGGGGGCACACCGGCACGCACCGTCAGCAGGACACGCCGGTGCCGGCGCAGGAGACCGAGTCCGTGGGCGCCGCCTGAGCCCCACGAGGTAGCGGGCCGGACACCTGTTCCGGCCCCCACCACCCCAGGACGGACCGTGCCTGAGCGGCGCACGGTCCCGGACGGTGCCGGGAGGGGACGCCCGGCACCGTCCCTTTTTTGCTGTCCGCGCCGGGGAGCCGACCACCGCTCGCGCCCGTGCTGCGCAGCAGCCCGGAGGACGACAGCCAAGAGCCCTCGACCGCACTCGTCGGTCGAGGGCTCGGTGTTGTCCTGCGCCAATGAGGTCCTGCTGACCACCGGTCGTCGAGGCCGGCGTGGTGGCCACGCCGGCGGTCTGTGTCCCGCCACCCGACGACTGGCCGCTCATGTCGTGGCTGATGAGAACCACGGTGCTGGCCGCCTCCATCACGGGCGTCGGTCTCCCGCCCCAGCGCCTGCTCCGGCGAGAGATGTTGGGCCGTCCCGATCACGACCGACGTCTGCGTCATGCCGACGTCCCGTGCGTCCCGTGCGATCCCGAAGCCCATGCCCTCGACCTGACCGCTTGATGTCCCGGTGCACGATGCCCTGCCGGTGGGAGTGGGTAAACGCCCGCAGCACGCCGGCCGTCACTTCCAGGGCACGGTCCCCACGGTGAACGGCGGCCCGAAGTACAGGGCGCCGCGCACTGCACGCCGGGGTCTGTCCTGACCACTGCCTCAACGGGGCGCACCGGGGCTCAGTCGTCGGCAACATGCTCCGCCGCTGCCGTGGCAGCGGCGTCGTCGACCACGGTGAGCGCCCGCTCCTCCGGGACACCGGCTGCGATGAGCGTGGCGACGGCCACCCGGGTGCCGTCGTCCTCGAACGCCCCCGTGTTGACCTCTTCCAGCAGGGCGACCGTCATCGCCTCCAGACCGGCGCTGAGCACGGCGGGCGGCAGATGAGGGTGGAAGACGCCGTCGCGCTGGCCCTGCTCCAGGATGCCGGTGACCCTGACACGGGCGGGCTTGAGGATCTCGTCGACACGTTCCACGCCAAGATCCCGACGGGCCAGCGCCAGGAGCATCCGGTAGCGGTCACCCACGGGCCACATCGACAGGGTGAAGTGCGCGAGCGCCCGGTCCGCCGGCTCCGCCACCGGCGCTTCGACCGCCACGGCCGTCTGCAGAGCCTCGGCGGCCTCCTCGGCCAGCGCCGCGAGGAGCGCCGCACGCCCGGGAAAGTGCCCGAACAGAGTGCGCCGGACGACACCAGAGGCGCGAGCCAGCTCCTCCAGGGTGATGTCGGGGTTGCGTCCGAGTTCCTGACGTGCGGTGGCCAGGATGCGCGCCCGGTTGGACCGCGCGTTGCGTCGCTGTGGCACGCGGCCGACGGACTGGGACACGGAACAACCTCGCTGCAGGCGGGCGGAAGAACAGGCGCCTTCATTCTGACACGCGAGCTTCGGCCCGATCCGTGGCCGCATCCACGGATCGGGCAGTCCTGATCAGGCGGGGAGCTCCTTGATGTCGGACGGCTCCTGCGGCTCGATCCCGTTGAAGCGGTGGCGGAAGTCGCTGGAGGCGGGGTAGGCGGCCCGGCGCGAGCGCATGATGGAACCCAGCGGGCGGTGGGCCTCCAGGGCGTGCCAGGGGCTGAACGAGAGGACGTCGTCAGCGTAGCGGCGGCGGGCGTCGCTGTAGGCGTCCTGGGCGGGCAGATGCAGCACGGCCACGGTCTGGTGCGGTGACAGTTCCTCGGGCCACAGGACCGAGGCGTCCTCCACCGGCATCCGGTCGATGTCCGTGCACAGCTGGGCACGGATGTCGTACTCGGCGCTGTCGTGCGCGAAGAAGTCGATGACGAGGTCGCGCAGAGCCGACTCGCCGGCCTTCTTGTCGACGTGGCTGCCGGTGAGGGCCCTGACGTTCGCCGAGCGGGGCGCGGCGGACATCTTCGCCACGTGATCGCCGTAGCGCAGCGCGGCCATGGAGTGGAAGGTCTCGCCGAGGATGCGGCCGTTGGCGGCGGCCAGGGTCTCGACGGCGGGCGGAAGCGGACGTCCGACGCGCGTGAGGGCCTTGGCGGCCACCCGGGCGGCCGCGCCGGTGAGCTGGAGCTGCTGGTCGCTCTGGCGGGGCTGTTTCTCCAGCAGGTCCTGGAGTTTGGCGTACTCGGCGATGTTGCCGAAGGGCAGGGTGGGGTGGTTGACGAGGAGGAAGTCCTGGGTGGTGAAGCCGTCGTCGAGGGCACGGGGCCCGGGGGCGCCGATCACCTTCATCGCGAGGCCACGCTGGACGGGCACCTGGTCGGAGCGCAGGTCGCCGGGGGCCGAGGAGAAGCGGACGATCACCGGGTAAGCAGCCGGTTCGGCGAAGAGGCCCTGGGCGAGGTGGGCGGGCAGGTCGGGCTGGATGTGCAGCTCACCGGCGAGGACGCCGTGGCTCTTGGCGTGAGCGTCGCGCAGGCCGTGGCGGTGTTTGTCGGCGACCTGCTGATTGGCCTTGCCCATGGCCGCGACGACCTGGCGGACGAGTTCGTCCTCGTTCGGAAAGGGCTGTTCGAGGTCGGGGCTGTATCGGACGTACGAGGTCATGGGGAGGGCCTCCGCGCGAGGTGGGGGTTCAGTTGCTACCGAGCCAGCGGATGGCCGACAGGCTGGGCATGAAGAAGTACTCGCCGCCGAGCAGGGTGTTGAAGGACTGGATGTTCTGCACCCGGCGCGGCGGGGTCCCGGGCACGGTGAAGTAGGCGCCCTTGTCCTGGAGCGAGATCATGGGATCCTTCTCCTTGCCCAGGCCCATGAAGTTGCCGGAGCCGACCCATTCGCTCTGCAGGAACTCGACGTTGTCGATGGCCCGGGCGCCAAGGGCGATGAAGTCCAGGCCGCGCGGTGTGCCGTCGTCCTTGAGGCGGTCCGGGGGGAGCGGGGTGCCGTAAGAGGTGCCGCGCCGGATGATCCGGCGGATGTTGACGTCGGTGAGGACCGTGAGCTCGGTGTCGCGCGGGTTCATCCGGCGGATGTGGGAGCCGAGCGGGGTGCGCAGTCCGCGCGGGTCGGCGGAGTAGTCGAAGTCGTTGATCCGGTTCGGGTCCTCGCCGATCGCGGGCGTGTCGCGTTCCGGGGTCAGGGCGAGGGGCGCGCCACTGCGCCAGCGGCCGACGAGTTTGGCGGCCAGCAGCTCGCGTTCGGCCTCGGTGGAGGCGTTGTCGCGCAGCCACTTGTTGAAGGCGGCGACGTGGGAGTGGTACTTGCGGAAGACGACGTACGTGCCGTTGCGGCCCAGGACATCCGGAGCCGGCACGGGCAGCGGCACACCGGTCTCGCTCGGGTAGCCGAGGACGAACTCACCGGCCTTGATGGGCCGTCCGTCGCCGGGCAGAGGCTCGGCGCCGCTGCCCTCGACCACCGGCTGGCTGAAGCCGTCCCGGTAGCCGAAGACGTTGAACCCGTCGGCCGCGAAGTCCTGGTGCGACAGCAGCCGCACACCCGGGACCTCGCCCAATTCCTTTTCGTAGGCGGCGACTTCGGCCCGCCAGTCGTCCTCGCTCGCGGCGTAGACCGTGACGGCCACGTGCACGCGCGGGGTGCCGAAGGGGAACTCCCAACGGTCCGGCGCGTTCACGCCCGTGTCCCGCAGCCGCTCGGCGCGAGCCGCCATCCCCGCACGGAAGTTGGCCGGAAAGGAGGCCAATGAGGTCTCCGGCAGACCCAGCGCGACCAGTCCCTGGTAGCTGAGGGCGAGGGCCAGCCAGGACGGCCGCGGTTCGTCCCAGCGAGCCGCCGAGGTCACCCGAGGGGCCAGCCGGCGCAGCAGTTCCCTGCCCGCGGCCGCTTCGGAGATCTCCAGGATCGCGTGGGTGCCGAAGTAAGGCTCGGGCCGGGCCCGCAGCAGGGTCGCCTGGATGTCGTCGAGGTCAAGGGTGGGAGGGCGGCGCAGCCGCCGGAACAGCGGGGAAGGCATGGTGCGCCTGCCTTCAGTTGAGGTCCGAAAGGAAACGCTGCACGGCGGCCTCCTGCCGCTTGAGCCGGTGGCCTTCAGCGACCGTGAGGTTGGGGTGGGCGACGAACCACGCCTCGGCCGGGATCTGGTACTTGACGATGAAGTCCTTCACGTCCGGCGAGGTGATGCCGGGCCAGCCCTCGACGTTGCTGAACAGGTAGTCCATGAACTCGGGGATCTTGGTGGCGAAGTCGTCGATGTAGGGGTCCCACTCGCCGTCGAAGGCGGTCGCGAACAGCAGCTTCGTGTCGTTGTCGAGGAACACGAACCGCATGTTGTGAAGGGTGCCGACCTGACCGGCGCCCGCCAGGTTCCCGCCGACCAGGCCGAAGAATTTCCGCAGCCGCGCGGCGCCGTTCGGCTTCAGCGGCAGGATCGTCGTCAGCTCGGACACCTCGCCGCTCTTGGCGCCGATCCGGCCGGCGGTGGTGACGGCGTGTTCGGCCGTCTCCTCCTTGTCGGCGAGGATCTCGGCGGCCTTGAGCTTGAGGGCGATCTTGGCGTCCGAGAGCGCAGCGTCCACCTTCTCGCGGACGGCCTCGGGGAACTGCTGGAACTTCGCATGCAGGACGTGTTCGCTCATGGCGTCTCCCCTTGGGGTCATGCGGCAATACTCCAGATACCGCTACAAAAAGGCCTTCGCGAGATGGTGTGCAAGCGGGGAGGGATCCACCTTCTGACCATCTCCGCATTAGTGATTATATCATCAGTTCACTGCTCCCGGCTTGTCAGTGGGTTTGCCCACGGTGCCGGCACGAGGCACACCTGAACACGGACGGGCTGTGCAAGCCGTGCCTCATGGCGATCCGAGTTGAGGAAGACGCCGAGTGGGCCCTGGGCCTGAAGGAGGCGCGACCTCGGCCGGTCCAGCTCACGGTAGGCGGCACATACGGCGACCGGTCGGCGTCGGCCGGCCGCTGCCCCGGCCCACCAAGAACGGACTGAGTGTGGGGGTCGAGTACTGGAGGCGCAGGTACACGGTCAGGTCCCACTCTTCACCATGCCCCGCGTGCTGGGCGACGCCACGGTCAGTGCAATCGTCGGCCGTCCCGTCGCCGGATGGGAGAAGGCCCAGCCGGTGATCGAGGCGATGGAGGCCGAGCACGGGTTGATCGCGGGCTGGCGCTACAAGGTCGCCGAGATGGTCCGCTTGGCCCTGGCTGTGCGTGCGGCCGAGGGTGCTGAGCGGCTGCCCGAGGCTATGCTGCGGGACCTTCCCACCAACGGGGACGCTGTTCGCCTGATCCTGCTGCTGGCCGGGCCTCCTTCTCCGCGTCGTTGATGCCGCCGATCAGGCTGTGCCGGTCGCCGTAGTTGCGCGGGTCGAAGGTGCGGTCCAGGCTGGTCACGTGGATGAGGTAGCCGCCCGCCTCCGCCGCGTCGATCAGGGCCACGCCCCGACCGGTCCCGCGGGCGAGTCGGCTGACCTCCCACAGCACGAGGACGTCGCCCGGGTCGCCGAACGCGCCGGACGTCAGGTCGGCCAGCAGCTTCTCGAAGTCGTCGCGGGTCTTGGTCGCGTACTTGCTGGCACTGCCGGTGTCCTTGTACGGCTCGCCCCACGTCCACGGGCCGTGGTCGGCCTCGGCCGCGATGTTGTCCCGGTGCTGGTCGGTGATGCTGCGAGCGGTCTTCCCCTTGCCCTTGGACACCCGCAGGTACTCCCGCGCCGTCCGTGTCCCGATTACCGTCGCCATGCCCCTCCCCCATCCCTTACGGTCGCGCTATGTCTCCTGCCCAATCAACCGTAGGTGTAATTCTGACCGTGGACGACGACCCGGGCGTGTCCCGTGCCGTCGCCCGCGATCTGCGGCGGCGCTACGGCGAGTCGTACCGGATCGTACGGGCGGAATCCGGCCAGTCCGCGCTGGAGGCGCTGCGTGAGCTGAAGCTGCGCGGCGACCTGGTGGCGGTGATCCTGGCCGACTACCGCATGCCGCAGATGAACGGCATCGAGTTCCTGGAGCTGGCGCTCGACGTGTATCCGGGGGCGCGGCGGGTGCTGCTGACCGCGTACGCGGACACCAACGCGGCGATCGACGCGATCAACGTGGTCGACCTCGACCACTATCTGCTCAAGCCGTGGGATCCGCCGGAGGAGAAGCTCTATCCGGTGCTCGACGATCTGCTGCAGGCCTGGCGGTGCAGCGACTACCGGCCCGTGCCCAGCACCAAGGTCGTCGGGCACCGCTGGTCGGCCCGGTCGTCCGACGTGCGCGAGTTCCTGGCCCGCAACCAGGTGCCGTACCGCTGGTACTCGGTGGACGAGCCGGAGGGGCACCGGCTGCTGGCCGCGGCCGGTCAGGACGGGCAGCGGCTGCCGCTGGTGATCACCCCGGACGGCACCGTCCTGGTCGAGCCGGAGGCCCCCGAGCTGGCGGCGAAGGTGGGCCTGGCGACGACGCCCACGGCCGACTTCTACGACCTCGTCGTGATCGGCGGCGGGCCCGCCGGGCTCGGCGCCGCCGTGTACGGCGCCTCCGAGGGGCTTCGGACCGTGCTGGTGGAGCGCTCGGCGACCGGCGGACAGGCCGGGCAGAGCTCCCGGATCGAGAACTACCTGGGCTTCCCCGACGGGGTCTCCGGCGCCCAGCTCGCCGAGCGCGCGCGGCGGCAGGCGGCCCGGTTCGGCGCCGAGATCCTGACCGCGCGGGAGGTGACCGGGCTGGAGGCCAACGGCGCCGCCCGCATCGTCCGGTTCGCGGACGGCACGGCGATCGCGGCGCACAGCGTGATCCT
Source organism: Streptomyces sp. HUAS MG56 (assembly GCF_058673395.1). Taxonomy (NCBI): domain Bacteria; kingdom Bacillati; phylum Actinomycetota; class Actinomycetes; order Kitasatosporales; family Streptomycetaceae; genus Streptomyces; species Streptomyces sp. HUAS MG56. The sequence goes on from NZ_CM178722.1 coordinate 1,948,465, forward strand.
CGCGACCGGGGTGCAGTACCGGCAGCTGGACGCCGCCGGCTGCACCGACCTGACCGGCTGCGGGGTCTTCTACGGCTCGGCGCTGACCGAGGCGGCGGCCTGCCAGGGGCAGGACATCTACATCGTCGGCGGCGCCAACTCGGCGGGCCAGGCGGCGATGTACCTGTCCCGGCGCGCGAAGTCGGTGACGCTGCTGGTGCGCGGCCCGGATCTGTCGGCGTCGATGTCGTACTACCTGATCCAGCAGATCAACGAGGCGCCGAACATCTCGGTGCGCCCGCACACGGTCGTGGACGCGGCGCACGGCACGGACCACCTGGAGCAGGTGACGCTGCGGGACACGGTGACCGGGGAGAGCGAACGGGTCGACGCGCAGTGGTTGTTCGTGTTCATCGGTGCCGCCCCGCTGACGGACTGGCTGGGCGACTCCGTGCTGCGCGACGAGCGCGGGTTCATCCTGGCCGGGCCCGACCTGAGCCCCGACGGGCGTCCGCCGGCCGGCTGGGAGCTGGACCGGCCGCCGTACCATCTGGAGACCAGCGTGCCCGGTGTCTTCGTGGCGGGTGACGCGCGCGCCGAGTCCGCGAAGCGCGTGGCCTCCGCCGTCGGCGAGGGAGCCATGGCCGTGATGCTCGTCCATCGCTATCTCGAACAGTCATGAACGGTCTGAAGCAGCCATGAGCGGTCTGGAGAGGTCATGAGCGGTCGGATCATGCCGTGCAGTCCGAAGGAGATCAGCTCGCTGTTCCTCTTCGAGAAGCTGAGCCCCGAGCAGCTCGGGCGGCTGTGCAGCGACGGGCGGGTGGAGCTGTTCGAACCCGGCCCGGTGTACACCGAGGGCGACGCCGCCACCTGCTTCTTCGTGATGATCGAGGGCACGGTGGTGCTGTCCCGCCGGGTCGGCGGCGACGACGTGGAGGTCACCCGCACCTCCCAGTCCGGGGTGTACGCGGGCGCGATGCAGGCCTACATCGGCGACCGGGTGCGGCAGGTCTACAACAACTCGATGCGGGTGACGGTGCCGACCCGCTTCTTCGTGCTGCCGGCGGACGTCTTCGCGGAGGTCATGAACGACTGGTTCCCGATGGCCGTGCATCTGCTGGAGGGGCTGTTCTTCGGGTCGAAGAGCGCCCAGGCGGCGATCGGGCAGCGGGAGCGGCTGCTGGCGCTCGGCTCGCTGTCGGCGGGGCTCACGCACGAGCTGAACAACCCCGCGGCGGCGGCCGTGCGGGCCACGGCCACGCTGCGCGAGCGGGTCGCGAAGATGCGGCACAAGCTGGCCGTGATCGCCGAAGGCCCCTTCTCCCGCGAGGCGTTGGCGAGCCTCATCGAGGTCCAGGAGCGCACCGCCGAGCGGGTCGCCAAGGCCCCGGTGCTCAGCCCGATGGAGGCCGCCGACCGCGAGGACCTGCTGACCGACTGGCTGGACGACCACGGCATCGACAACGGCTGGCAGCTGGCGCCGGCCTTCGTGCAGGCCGGGCTCGACGTCGACTGGCTGGAGCAGGTCGTGGCGGCCGTGGACACGGAGATCCTGCCCGGGGCGGTCGGCTGGCTCAACTACACCATCGAGACCGAGCTGTTGATGAACGAGATCGAGGACTCCACCACCCGGATCTCGCATCTCGTGGACGCCGCCAAGCAGTACTCCCAGCTGGACCGGGCACCGTACCGGGTGGTCGACGTGCACGAACTCCTCGACAGCACCCTGCTGATGCTCTCCGGCAAGATCGGCGCGGGCATCGAGGTCGTCAAGGAGTACGACCGTACGCTGCCACCGGTGCCCGCCTATCCGGCGGAGCTCAACCAGGTGTGGACCAACCTGATCGACAACGCGGTCTCCGCCGTCAACAGCGCGGGCGGCACGGGCACGTTGACCGTGCGCACGGCGCTCGACCACGAGCGGCTGCTGGTGGAGTTCCGGGACACCGGGCCGGGCGTGCCGCCGGAGAACAAGGACCGGATCTTCGACCCGTTCTTCACCACGAAACCGGTCGGCGAGGGCACCGGGCTGGGTCTGGACATCTCCTGGCGGATCGTCGTCAACAAGCACCACGGCACGCTGCGCGTCGAGTCGGTGCCCGGCGACACCCGGTTCCAGGTGCTGCTGCCGCTGACCGCCGAGACACCTGACAAGGAGGACACGGTATGAGCGCGACCGACGGAACCGAGGCGATCGACCCGGCCGTCCCGCCCAGCGGCGCCGGGTGCGTGGAGTGCGAGAAGGCCGGCGGCTGGTGGTTCCATCTGCGCCGGTGCGCGCAGTGCGGGCACATCGGCTGCTGCGACGACTCCCCCGAGAAGCACGCCACCGCCCACTACCACGCCACGGGTCACCCGGTGATCCAGAGCTTCGAGCCGGGCGAGGAGTGGTTCTGGGACTACACCAAGGACGAGTTGTACGTCTCGGGCCCCGAACTCGCCCCGCCGGGCAGCCACCCCGCCGACCAGCCGGTACCCGGCCCGGCGGGACGGGTACCGGCGAACTGGGCCGAGACGCTGCGCTGAACCGCCGGCGGGCCCGGCGGGTTCAGCGGGCGCAGTTCAGGCGGCCCAGGTCGACGGCGTCGGCCATGGCCTGCATCCCCTTGTCGTTGGGGTGGAGATGGTCGCCGCCGTCGAAGAACGGCAGGATCCGTTCCGGGTCGTAGGGGCTGCGCAGCACCCGGTCGAAGTCGGTGAGGGCATCGACGTCACGGGTGGTGCGCAGGTACCGGTTGACCTCCTGGCGTACGGTCTCGGCGGCCGGGTCCCATTCGGGCCAGCCCTTGAACGGGCCGACGGTGGCGGCGACGACGCACTTCCCGGCCGCGTGCGCCCGCCGGGCGATCTCCCGGTAGCCGGCGACGAGCCGGGCCGCGGTGACACCGGTGTGCGCCTTGAGGTCGTTCACGCCCTCGAAGAGGAACACGGTGCGCACGCCCGGCAGGGACAGCACGTCCCGGTCCAGTCGGTGCAGGGCGCTCTGGCCGGCTCCGTCCGCGAGGACCTGGTTGCCGGAGATCCCCTCGTTCGCGACACCCTTGAGGTCGGTGCGGGCGGTGTTCAGGTGCCGGGCGAGGTAGTCGGGCCAGCGGCGGTTCAGGTCGGTGGTGGAATGCCAGCCGTCGGTGATGGAGTCGCCGAGCGCGGCGACGGCCCGTACGGCGGCGCGGGACGGCCGTACGGACACGGCGTCGAGGTACCACCAGGAGCCGGTCGCCCGTGTCCACTTGGCGCCGCTCTCCTCGGCGGTGTGGTTGCCCGGCCCTGTGTACGAGGTCTGCATCGCCATCCCGTGGCCGGTCGCGGGGCCGGCCGCGGCCGGGGTGTGCAGGCTGACGGCGAGGTCCGTACCGGGCGGCAGCGTGCCGGACAGCGGATCGCTCCAGGCGACGGCGCCCGGCGCCACGGTGACCGTGCGGGCGCCGCCGAAGGTCAGCCGCCGGTTGCTGCCGCGGCGCAGGGCGGCGCCGTGGTCGCGCCGGCCGGCCCAGACGCTGTCCAGGGTCAGCGGGCGGTCGCCGAAGGCGTTGGTCACACGGACGCGCAGACCGCTTCCGCCGACGCTGGTGTGCACGATCATCCGGTAGCCCTCGTCCGCCGCGCCCTCGCTCATGCGGTCGGCGCTGGCGGCCCAGGTGACGACTCCGGTGGCGCGGGTGACGGACGCGGGCAGCGGGGCGGCGGCCTGGGCGGGCAGGGACTGGCAGACGGCGGCCGTGAGCAGCGCTGCGACGACGCGGCAGCCGCGTCCGATCCTGCCGCTCATCGCGCGAGGTCCCGGAGTGTGACGGACTCGCCGGGCCGTACGCGGACGGTCCGGGACGTGCCTGCGTACCCCACGGAGGTCATCGTCCCGCCGACGCTGCGGATACGCACCTCGGTGGGTCTGCCCTCCCGCCAGGCGAGGTCGACGACGAACCCGCCGCGGGCCCCGGCCCCGGTCACCGAGCCGGCCGCCGCCCAGGCGTCCGGCAGGGCGGGGAGCAGTTCGAGGTGTCCCGGGCGGGAGTACAGCAGCATCTCGGCGACGGCGGCCGGGGTGCCGAAGTTGGCGTCGATCTGGAAGATCCCCCGGCCCTGGGAGACCTCGTAGATGTCGAAGAGGTTGGGGGCGGTGCCGTTGCCGCCGTTCTCGGAGGGGCGCAGGTTGGTGACGACGAGCTGGTAGGCGTTCGCGGCGTTCTTCAGCCGGGCCCAGCACAGGGCCCGCCAGGCGTTGGCCCAGCCGAAGCTGTTCATGCCTCGCGCGGTGAGCAGGGCGGTGGCACCGGCGACGATCTCGGCGGGGGTGGAGCCGTCGGGCCGGATGCGGTCGCCGGGGAAGAGGCCGATCAGCGGGGACAGATGCCGGTGCGTGGTCTCGCCGAGGTTGTCCGGGGACATCCACTCCTCCAGCCACCCGGTCTTCGGGCTCACCACCGGCAGGTACAGCCGCTCGCGCAGGCCGCCTATGGTGGCCGCGTAGTCGGCGTCGCGTCCCAACTGGGCGGCGGCATACCGGTAGTTGCCGAACAGCGCCCATACCAGTTCCTGTGCGTAGGTGATGCCCTTGGCGTCGAGCGGGCCCTGTTCCGGGGACCAGTCGCTGTCGGCGATCAGGACCTCCTGGCCGGTGCCGGGCAGGGTGGTGGGGAGCAGCCGGGCCTCCCAGAACTCGCAGGCGCCCTTCAACAGCGGGTATATCTTCGCCAGATGGGTGCGGGAGTTGGTGAACTCGTAGTGCTCGAACAGAGTGTTGGCCAGCCAGGCGTTCCCGGCCGGGTGCCACCACCAGCCGCCCCCGCCATGGGGGTTGGTGGAGATGGCCAGGGTCCAGCCGGCGTTTCTTCCGCTGGAGTTGCGGTAGCGGTTGCGCGGGTCGTCGAACAGGCGCCGGGTGAGGTCGGTCCAGGACGGGAGCTGGGCGAGACAGTAGTCGGTGAGGGCGTCGAAGCACGGGGCGAGGCCCGCCCGGTCGGCCATCCAGTAGTTCATCTGGAGGTTGATGTCGGTGTGGTAGTCGCCCATCCAGTCCGGGTCGTTGCCGTCGAGCCAGAGCCCCTGGAGGCCGAGCGGCAGGCTGCCCCGGGAGCCGGAGATCATCAGATACCGGCCGAACTGGACGTAGGCCGCCTCCAGTTCGGGATCCGGTTCGCCGTCCCGGGCGCGGGCCTGGATCCGCTCCCAGGTGTCGAGTGCGCGCTGCTCGGCGGTCGAGGTGCCGAGGGAGAGGCCGAACCGGTCGAAGAGGGCACGGTGGTCGGCGGTGTGCGTGCGCAGCAGGGTGCCGGCGGAGTGGCGGGCGGCGGCGCGGACCTTGGTGCGGGCCAGCGTCAGGGGGTCGAGGGACGGGGCGCGGTAGTGGGCGGCGGGGTCGGGCGCGTAGTTCGTGCCGCCGCTGAGGACCACGGTGAGCTCCCGGCAGCCGGAGAAGGCGATGCGGGAGCCGTCGACGCGGACGCTGCCGCCGCTGCCGCGGGCGGCGACGGCGGCGCCGTACTTCAGCCCGTTGGGGAACGCCCCGGCGAAGGAGCCGGCCGCTCCCGCGGTCTCTCCGTGGGTGCCGTCGAGGGTGAGGGTGCCGGTGTACTGTCCGCCGCCGCTCTGGGTGAAGTGCAGGACGAGGACGTCGTCGGGGCGGCTGGCGAACAGCTGCCGCCGGTAGGTGACTCCGGCGCGGACGTACGACGTCGTCACCACGCCCTGGGCGAGGTCGAGGGTGCGGCGGTAGCCGGAGACGGCGGACAGGTCGTGGTCCGGCAGGTCGACGGTGAGCCGGGCGAGGAGGGTGAGGGAGCCGAAGTCGTCGCGGCCGTAGGGGAACTGGCCGTCGGAGTCGAGGGTGTCGTTGCGGCCGCCGGTCCACATCGTGGCGTCGGTGACGAGCAGCAGTTCCCGGCCGGGGTCGTTGGTCGCGAGTGCGCCGAGCCGGCCGTTGCCGACGGGCAGGCCCTGGGTGATCAGCGACTGCTCGTCGGCCGGTGCCTGCCACCAGAGCTGGTGCCGGGGATCCGGCACGGGCCCCTCGGCAGCGCGCTGCGGCGCGGCGGTGGCGGTGAAGGCGGGCAGCGTGACGAGCGCTCCGGTGGCGGCGGCGAGGGCGAGGAAGCCGCGTCTGCTGGGTGGGGTGTCCATGGCGGGCTCCGATCTCACTGGCGCGGGGATACGGGGACGTCGATGCGGTCGATGTCCGGTGCGTAGTCCGAACCGCTGTCGAACGTCACGGTGTTGGCGCCTGCTTTGAGGGTGAGGGGGACGCTCACGGTCTCGACGGTGCTCCAGTCGCCGGTCGAGGGGAAGCGATGGGACACCGCGGCACCGGAGTTGGCCGAGATGTTGACCGACCGGGCGTCCCCGCTGACGTACGCGACCTTGACGAGATACGTGCCGGGTCGGTCCACGACGATGTCGTTGAAGCGGAGGGCACCGCCGAGGTAGAGGTTGCCGACCTTCTTGCCGCCGGAGCAGGCGGAGCAGTCGGCGACGGAGGCGTTGCCGGTCAGGGTGTTGGCGGCGGACTCGGCCTCGCGGCCGGTGGTCCTCACCGCGCTGCCGTGCGCGGTGACGGTGAACAGGCGGGAGCCATGGGCGGGCAGCGCCTCGGTGATCCTGTTCTTGTACGAGCCCAGGTTCTCGTGGTTCCACAGGTCCCGTACGGCCGCCCTGCCGGTGAAGCCGAGGGCCGAGAAGTCGGCGGTGACGGCGGCGGGGCGGTCGGCGAGGTTGAACAGGGCGACGGTGTAGGTGCCGTCGGGGTTCTTCGCGGACCAGACCTGCTGCGGGTCGGAGGGCGTGACCGGCCGGGCGGGCGGGGTGTCGCCCTGGTCGACGGCGATGACCTCGCGGTTGGTGAGGAGCTTGACGCCGTAGTCGTCCAGCTTGGTGAGGTCGTCGCCGGTGTAGAGGGGGGACTTGGCGATGGCCCACAGCGTGGCGTAGCTCTGCCGCTCGGCCTTGGTCAGGCCGTCCATGGCGCCGTTGCCGACGTCGAGGGAGTCGAGGTCGTTCCAGCCGCCGGGGCCCGCGTGCCGCGTCCAGCCGGGGGCGTCGTCGAAGCGGTCGTCGACGGAGTTCTCCCAGGTGACGAGGGTGTTGCAGTAGCACTCGACATCGGTGTCGATGCGCCAGCCGTTGGAGTACTTCTTCCAGTCGGCGGCGTGGCCGATGTCCAGGGACCAGGAGAGCTCCAGATGGACGGGGCGGCCGGTGGCGGCGAGGGCCTGCTGCCAGGCGGCCACGTCGGCGACGTTGTCGTAGTTGTCCCCGCTCTTGAAGGAGCCGGGGCCGACGCCGTCGAGCTTGAGGAAGTCGTAGCCCCAGGAGGTCAGCAACTGGGCTTGTGAGTCTATGTACTTCTGGGCGCAGGGCTTGGCCAGGTCGAGTTTGTAGGCGCTGTCCCAGCCGTTGGTCGTGCGCAGGTCGTCGTAGACGACGTCGGCGGTGGTGCAGCCGTCGGCGTGCCAGACGGGCACCTTGCCGTCGCCGTAGGCCTCCTTCTCCAGGCCGACGGGCAGATAGATCCCGGCTTTCAGGCCGAGCGCGTGGATGCGGTCGGCGACGGTCTTCATGCCGTGCGGGAAGCGGACCGGGTCGGCCCGCTGGCGTGCGTAGCCGTCGTACTCGGGCTTCCAGCTGTCGTTCCGCCACCAGCCGGAGTCGATGTCGACGTACTCGTAGCCGTACGGCTTCAGTTTGCCGGCCAGGGCGCCGGCCTGCTTCAGGACGTTGGCCTCGGTGAGGTAGCTGTAGTCGCCGTCCGGGTTGAGGCCGGGGTACTTGGAGGACTGCATGCTCCAACTGGACCAGCCCATATAGGGCTTGGCCGCCACCACCGGCTCGGGCGCCGCGTGTGCGGTGGCCGGGACGGCGGTCGCGAGGCCCGCGGTGAGGGCCAGGACGACGGCGGCTCTGAGCCCGCGGGCGGGCAGGACGGAGTACGAGGGTGACCGCATGGGCCGTACCTCCAGGGTGGGTTCGGGTCGGGGCGGTTCAGCCCTTTCCGGTGCCGGGGGTCTGCGTGATGAAGGACTGGATCGCGGCGGCCGCGGCGCCGCGCGCCCACTCCTCGAAGGGCAGCGGGCGGGTCAGGACGTCGCACCGGGCGGCGGAGCCGAAGGCGGCCGTGGTGAACGCCCGGCGGATCTGGTCCGCGAAGAGGTCGTAGGCGGCGAGCCCCTCGCCGGAGATGATCACGCGCTCGGGGCCGAGCAGGTTGGCCACGGTGGCGATGCCCCGGCCGATGGCCTCCCCGGCGCGCTCGTACACCTCTCTGGCACCGGGCACGCCCTCGTGCGCGAGCACCAACGCCTGTGCGCTGTCGGGGATATGGCGGTTCGTCACCTCGCGCATGCGGGCGACGATCGCGGACTCGCCCGCGACCGCCTCGACACAGCCGCGGTTTCCGCAGTGGCACTCGGGTCCGGCCGGGTCCACGACGACGTGGCCGATCTCCCCGGCCACGCCATGGGCGCCGGCGACCACCCGCCCGTGCACGACGAGCCCGCAGCCGATGCCGGCGCCGACGGTCACAACGGCGAAGTCCGCGAGCCCGGCGCCGGCGCCGAACCACTGCTCGGCGACGGTGAGCGCGCGCACGTCGTGGTCGACGGTGACCGGCAGTCCGGTGGTGGTCGCGGCGAGTTCGGCGAGCGGCACGTCCCGCCAGTCCAGGAACGGCGAGTAGCGTACGACGCCCTCGGCCCGGTCGACGTCGCCGGAGACGGCGATGCCGAGCCCGGCCACCGGCGCGTCCGACTCGGCCGCGTGCGCGAGGAGTTCCTGGACGAGGTCCGCGATCGAGGTCAGCACGGATCCGGGCGCCCGGTCGGGCAGGGGCCGGCGGCGGGCGACACGGATGCGGCAGCACAGGTCCGTCAGGACCGCGATCAGCTCACCGCCGGTGACCTTCACCCCGAGGAACAGGGCCCGTTCGCCGTTGACCCGGACCAGCGTGGCGGGACGGCCGGGGGTGGGCCGGGCCTCGTCGTCGGCGTCCTCGGCGAGGTATCCGGCGGCCAGCAGGGGGCGTACGGCCTTGGTGACGGCGGCCGCGGACAGCCCGGCCCGGCGGCCCGCCTCCAGCCGGGTCAGCGGGCCGTGGGACAGCACCGCCGTGAAGACCTGTGCGGCGGCGGGCGTGTGGGCGGGGAACGTCTCGGCGTGCGGGGTCGAGCGCATGGCCGGGAACCTAGGGCCGTTATTTTCCGCTGTCAATAAAAGAAACAAGGGCTGTTACGGAGGCAGTTGGGGCGATCGCGGGCGGATGCCGGCAGCCGCGCGGCCCGGACCTGCGGATGCCCCGCACGAGGCGGGGCATCCGGGGGTACTTCGGCCGCGTCAGTGACGGGCGGCCGGGGTGTTGGCGGCGGTGACGTTGACCGCGGCCCACGCCTTGTCCACCGTCTTGTACTCGGTGCTGTTCGCGCCGTACAGGTCCTTGGCCGCCTGCAGCGTCGCGACACGCGCGCTGTGGAAGTCGGTCGTGGAGACCATGTAGCGGGTCAGCGCACGGTAGAAGATGGCGGTGGCCTTGGCGCGGCCGATGCCCTTGACCGTGGAGTGGTTGGAGGTCGGCGAGTCGTAGGCGACGCCGTTGATCGTCTTCTTGCCGCTGCCCTCGGCGAGGAGGTAGTAGGCGTGCGAGGAGACACCGGAGCCGGCGTGCACCTCGGTGTAGTAGGTGTCCGTCGACCAGGAGTCGATCGTGCCCTCGAGCTTGTCGAGCGAGGGGTGGTCCAGGCGGCGCAGGAACTTCTGCGCGAGGCCCAGCTTCTCGCCGATGAGGTAGTCCGGCGTGTCGTTCTTGTTGTTGGCGTAGAACTCGACGTTCGAGCCGAAGATGTCCGCGAGGGACTCGTTCAGCGCGCCGGGCTCACCGTACTGGTTGCCGTCGGAGTCGACGTAGGTCGGCTCCAGCTTGGCGGTCGCGTCGACGACGCCGTGGGTCAGCTCGTGGCCGGTGACGTCGAGGACGACGAGCGGCTTCTTGAAGGTCTTGCCGTCGCCGTCGCCGTACAGCATGCAGTTGCAGGTCGGGTCCCAGAAGGCGTTGGCGACCTTGCTGCCCCAGTGGACCATGCCCTGGGCGGCCTTGCTGTTGTCGGCTATGCCCTTGCGGCCGAAGGTGGACCGGTAGAAGTCCAGCGTCTTCGTGATGCCGTACTGGGCGTCCGCGGCGGCGCTGGCCCGGTTGCTCGTCGTGCCGTTGCCCCACACGTCGGTGGTGCTGGTGAACGGCGCGCCCGCGCTGAACTTCTCGGTGGTCGAGCCCTTGGCGTCGCGCGTCTCGGTGCCGTACCGGGTCGGGTCCTTGAGCAGGTAGTGACCCTTGGAGGTGGCCGTGGTGGTCAAGCCGACGCTGCCCACGAAGAGGGTCTTGCCGGTGCCCTTGCCCGCCGTGGGGTACGGGGCGACGCCGGAGGCGGCCAGGGCGGAGTCGGGCGCGGCGGCTGTGCCGGTGGCCGGGTCCAGCGTCTGGCCGTGCTTGCGCAGGTCGGCGAGCAGCTTCGGGGACAGGAACTCGTCGCTGTCCGGGGTGTTGCTGCGCACCTTGCCGGTGACGGCGTCGACGACGACCGTGTTGGTGCCCTGCTGGTCGGTCACCGTCACCTGGTAGGCGAGGGCGGAGGCGCCGGCGCGGGCGTCGACCACGAGCTGGGCGCTGCCCGCGTCGCCCTGGGCGGCCTGGGCGGCCTTGGCGGCGGCCTGCTCCGCGGTCAGCTTGGCCCGGGTGGTGGCCGGCGCGACGGCGTGGGCGGCCGCGCGGGTCACGCCCGTGTAAGCCAGCTTGGCGTCGAGGTGGACGACGAGGTCGCCGCCGAGCACCGGCATGCCGTTGTGGGTGCGCTCGAAGCGGACGTGCCGCGCGCCCTCGGGGTCGATCATCACGTCCTGGGCGTGCAGTTCGTCGCCCTGCGCGACGCCGGTCGCAAAGGCGTGGGCGAAGGCCGCGGTCTGCGCCGCCTTCACCACCGCCGCCGAGGTGTTCGTGCCGGCGGACGCGGCGGACCGCTCCACCCCCGTGTCGGGGCCCGCGAAAGCCGTACCGGCCAGGCCCGTGGCAGCGGTCGTCACCGCGATGGCGACGGCGACGCTGCGTATGTGCGGTCTACGCACTGATCAGGGTTCCTTCGTTCGAAGGCGGCCGGGATCGCCAACCGCCTTGCGGCGTGGCACGGTTCGGCGCCACGGGGGCCGGACCGGCCCCGAGGAGCAACCCTTACGGATCAGTCATGTGCACGTAAAGACGGAATGATCGATTTCTCTATCTTCCATGACAATCCTTTACGAACATGCGCCACAGAGTGATCACAAGATGACCAACTGTGTGTCGGCTGTGGAGACGGCTCCCCAATCCCCTAGGTTCCAGGGCCGGAATGTGATCGATGTCGCATCACATGTCGTACGGAGGGAAGTGGGTGCCGGATGGTCTCAGCAACGGTGGGGCGGGGCGCGGTCCTCGGTGTCGTCGCGCTCTCGCTCCTCGCGGTTCCGGCGCGGGCCGCGACGGCGGTGCCGGACACCCCGGCGCGGGCGGCGGCGCTCCCGGCGCCCGACACCGCGGGCGTGGCCGCGGCGCTGCGGTCGGCGGTGGACGCGGGCGCGCCGGGCGCCATGGCGCGGATCGACGACCATGGCAAGGCGTACGGCGTGACGCGCGGCCTCGCCGACCGGAGCACCCGGCGGGCCCTGAGCGCCGACGACCGGTTCCGCATCGGCAGCGTCACCAAGACCTTCTCGGCCGTGGTCCTGCTCCAGCTCGTCGACGAACACCGGCTGTCGCTCGACGCGCCGGTCAACCGCTATCTGCCGAAGCTGCTGCCGGACGACCGGATCACCGTCCGCCATCTGCTGAGCCACCGCAGCGGCCTGTACGACTACACCAACGACATGTTCGCGGACAGCGAGTCCGGCTTCGAGGCGGTGCGGAACAAGGTCTTCACCTACCGCCAGCTGGTCGCCCTCTCCCTGAAGAGGCCCCGCACCAACGCGCCCGGCGCCGCGTACGCGTACTCCAACACCAACTTCGTCGTCGCCGGGATGCTCATCGAGAAGATCACGGGGCAGTCCGTGCGGACGGCGTACGAGGACCGCGTCTTCAAGCCGCTCAAGCTGCGCGACACGTTCTACGTCCACCCGAGGACCACGATCCCGGGCCGCTACGCCCGCGGCTACCTCACCCCCGGCCGGGCCGGCGCCCCGCTGGTCGACGCCACCGAACAGACGGTGTCGTGGGCGCAGAGCGCGGGCGCGATCATCTCCACCACGCGGGACCTCGACACCTTCTACTCCGCCCTGCTGCGCGGCGCGTTGCTGTCCCCCGCACGGCTCGGCGAGATGGAGCGGTTCAGCCGGGTCGACAGCACCACGGCGTACGGGCTGGGGCTGCGCAGGCGCTCGCTGCCGTGCGGTGTGTCCGTGTACGGGCACACCGGGATCGTGCAGGGGTACTACACCTACGCCTTCGCCACGAAGGACGGCTCACGCAGTCTCGCGGCCGTCGCCAACACGTCGAACAACGGGAAGGTGCAGGAGGCGATGGGGGCGGTGCTGGATTCGGCGTTCTGCGGGAAGACCGCGAAGACGAATGAGAGGAGCGGGAGGAAGTAGGAAGAAGGAGCAAGAGGCAGAAAGGAGCTGGGGGCCCGTCCGGGATGCGGGAACCTCCTCGTGGGCGCGCGGCGTTCTCCCAGGCATGACGTCCGAGTTGGTTCCCGGCGGGAATCTGGTCCTGCCCGACGGTCCGGTCCGGCTTCGGGTGGCCGGTGCGTTCGATGTGTCCGCGCTGGTCACCGGGGCCGACGGGAAGGTCGGGTCCGACGCGGACCTCGTGTTCTACAACCAGCCGCAGGCGCCCGGGGTTCGGCTGCTCGGTGACACCCTGACCGTCGAGCCGGGGCGGCTGCGCGGCGGTGCGTGCCGGGTCACCGTCGTCGTCAGCGCGGCCGAGCCCGGTACGGCGCTCGGCCGGCTGCCCGCTCCGCGGCTCGACGTCAGCGACGGCGCCGGGCGGGCGGTGGCCCGGTTCGCCCCGCCCCGCCCCGGACCGGAGACCGTACTGCTGCTCGCCGAGTTGTATCCGCGGGCCGGCACCGGCTGGAAGCTGCGGGCGATCGGGCAGGGGTACGCGGACGGGCTGGCCGGGCTCGCCCGGGACTTCGGGGTGGACGTCACCGATGACGGCGGCACCGGCACCGGGGCGGCCGTACCGGCACCGCGCTCGCCCGGTCCCCGTCCCGCCGCGGTCTCCGTCTCCCCCGCCGACGACCGCTTCCTCCAGTTGGTCAACTCGGCCCGTGCACAGGCCGGTTCGCCCCACGTCGCCCTCGATCCACGGCTCCTCACCGCCGCGCGCTCGCACGCCCGGGCCATGGCGGAGGCCGGGCGGCTCGGGGCCGAGGGGCGGGACGGGGTGTCCGTGCACCAGCGGATCACCGGCGCCGGGTACGCGTACATCGGCGTCGGCGAGCACCTGGTCTCCGGGCCGCGTTCACCGGCGGAGTTCGTGGAGTACTGCCTGGGGTCCGAGCGGGCCCGGCGGACGCTCCTCGATCCCCGGTTCCGGCATGCCGCCCTCGCCCACACCGATGCCGGCGACCGGTACTGGACGGCGCTCTGGGCGGTTCCGCTGACGCCGGACGCGCTGTCCCGTACGGCGGCCGAGGTGCTCGCGCTCACCAATGCCGAGCGGGGCCGGGCCGGGTTGCCGCCGCTGGCCGTCGATCCGCTGCTCACGGCAGCCGCGCAGGCACACTGCGCGGACATGATCGCCCGCGACTTCTACGACCACGTCTGTCCCGACGGCACCCGGCCCTGGGACCGGGCCGCCGCCGCGGGCTCCCGGCTGCGCACGATCGGCGAGAACATCGCCTGCGGCCAGCGCTCGCCCGCCGAGGTCGTGGAGGGGTGGATGAACAGCCCCGGGCATCGCGCCAACATCCTCAAGCGGGACTTCGGTCACCTGGGCATCGGATTCGCGGGCGGCGGGCGGGCGGGCACCTACTGGGCCCAGTTGTTCGGTGGCTGACCGGGCACTTTCCGTCATCTTGGCGGAATGATGGCTTCCGGGACACGATGCCCGGCATGAAGGGTGACCTCTTTTCCAGTGAGCGCGTGGTGCAGCCCGCCGCGCAGCCGGGCATGTCCGTCGAGAACGCCAAGTGCGTCCGGTACACGGTGAACGGCGAGATGTACGCCCGCCAGGGCGCGATGGTCGCCTACCGGGGCGATCTGAGGTTCGAGCGCAAGGGCCAGGGCGTGGGCGGCATGCTGAAGCGCGCGGTCACCGGTGAGGGGCTGCCGCTCATGGCGGTGCGCGGGCAGGGCGAGGCCTGGTTCGCGCACGAGGCGCAGAACTGCTTCATCGTCGAGATCGAGCCGGGCGACCGGTTCACCGTCAACGGGCGCAACGTGCTGTGCTTCGACCCCTCGCTGTCGTACGAGATCAAGACGGTGAAGGGGTCCGGCATCGCCGGCGGCGGGCTGTTCAACAGCGTGTTCGCCGGGCAGGGCCGGCTCGGGCTGGTCTGCGAGGGCAATCCGCTGGTCATCCCCGTTTCCGCGCAGTCCCCGGTGTTCGTCGACACGGACGCGGTGGTCGGCTGGACCGCCCACCTGGAGACCTCGCTGCACCGCTCCCAGTCCATCGGCTCGATGCTCCGCGGCGGTTCGGGCGAAGCCGTGCAGCTGATGCTCCGGGGCGAGGGCTTCGTCGTGGTGCGGCCGAGCGAGGCGACCCCGCAGAAGGCACAGCAACACTGAACCTTCACAACGTGATCCGCGTCGCACGGGCAACCCCCGCCGCCGTACCCGCGTCTTGATCGACAACAGACCGATGGCGCCCCGGCCTCCGGGCCGGGGCTCTTTTCCCAACCCCTATGCACGGGATGTATACCCGGGGGGTATACACGGTGCGTATACATGCCGTGTATAGAAAGGTGCGTATGTACGGCAAGGCTTTCGCCCCGGAGTACCAGGGCGCCCTGACCTCCCTTTCCGTGAACTCCTCGCTGGTCGACGTGCTGGCCGAGGGCACCGAGCGGCTGCGCGCGGCCGAGCGCTCCGGGCAGCCCGCCGAGGCGGCCCGCTGCGGGCTGGCCGTCGCCGAGGCACAGCGACGGCTCGGCCGGATCGAGGACGCCGACCGGACCTGGAAGGCGAGCTACCGCGCCGCACGCGAGGCCGGCGACACCGGCGCCATGGCCTGGGCGCTGTGGAGCGGCGGCACCCTCGCGCGCCAGCGCGGGGCGTTCCCGCTGGCCTGGCGGCTGCTCGGGCTCGCGGCCGAACTCGGCGAGCGCGGCGGGGACATCGTGGTCCGCGGCTACTCGCTGGCGGGCCTCGCGGAGACCGGCCGCATCCAGGGCGACTACGACGCGGTGGGCCGGCTGCACGAACAACTGCTGGCCGAGGCCCGCAAGCGCGGAGAGGCCCGGCACACCGTGTGGGCGCTGGAGGGCATCGCGCAGATGCACCGCAACACCGGCGACCACGACCGGGCGTACGCGCTGTTCGAGGAGGCGGCGGAGATAGCCGAGCGGGCCGAGGACCGGCGCGGGCACGCGTGGGCGCTGCGCGGCCTGGCCGACATCCTCTCGGTCCGCGACCAGGACACCGAGCGGGCGCTGGAGCTGCTGTCCCGCGCGGAGGCCGGGTGCCGGGCGATGAACCTGTCCTCCGCGCTCGCCTACAACCACAAAATGCGCGGCAACGTCCTGTACCGCGCCGGGCGTTACGCCGAGGCCCGGGACCTGTACGAGCTGGCGCTGGAGGAGTTCCGCGCGATGAGCGAACCCCGCGGCGAGGCGCTGGCCCGGCTGGGCCTGGCCAAGTCGCTGGCCCGGCTCGGCCGGGACCACGCCGAGACGGCCGCCGAACTCGCCGACCTGGCCCGGACGTTGGAGCGCAGCGGACTCAAGCACGCGCGGGAGATGGTGGCCCGGGCGCAGCAGGAGTTCCGCCTCGACGCGGCGGCCGTACGGTGAGCGCGTGGCCCGTGGCGGTGCAGGCGCCGCCCTCCGCTCCCGAAGTCCTCTCCCGCTGCAGGGAGTTGGTCCTCCCGGCGCTCCGGGAGGCGGTGGCCGGGCTGCATCCGTGGGTGGCCGAGATGGCCGCGTACTCCTTCGGCTGGTGCGAGGTCGGCGGGGCACCCGCGGCCGCGTCCGGCGGCAAGGGTGTACGGCAGGCGCTCGCGGTGCTCGGCGCCGAGGCGGCCGGCGCCGACGGCCGGGCCGGTGTCCCGGCGGCGGTCGCGGTCGAGCTGGTCCACGCCTTCTCGCTGCTGCACGACGACATCATGGACGGCGACGGGACCCGGCGGCGCCGCCCGGCCGTGTGGAAGGCGTACGGCACGGGACCGGCGGTGCTGGCCGGGGACGCCCTGTTCGCCCTCGCCGTGGAGAGCCTGGCACGCGCTCCCCAGGGTCCGGGCGCGGTGCGGCTGCTGTCGGCGGCCCTCGCCGATCTGGTGCGCGGGCAGGCGGACGACCTGCTGTTCGCAACCCGGCCCCCGACCGGCCCCGAGCGGGTGACCCCCGCGGAGTACCGGGCGATGGCGGAGGGCAAGACGGGCGCGCTGCTGGGCTGCGCCGTCGCGCTGGGCGCCGCGCTCGGCGGGGCACCCGAGGCCGCGGTCGGCGCGCTGGAACAAGCCGGACGGCAGCTCGGCATCGCCTTCCAGCTGGTCGACGACGTCCTGGGCATCTGGGGCGATCCGGCCGTCACCGGCAAGCCCGCGGGCGGTGACCTGCGCGAGCGCAAGATGACGTACCCGGTGCTGGCGGTGCTCGCCTCCCCCGTGGCCCGCGGGCTGCCCGAGCTGCTCGGCCGCCCGGAGCGGGCCGAGGAGGCCGCCGCGCTGATCGAGGCGGCGGGCGGCCGTACGGCGGCGCTGGCCCAGGCCCGGAGACACACGGGCGCCGCGCGGGCGATCCTCGCGGACGTGCCCCTGGCCGCCAAGGCCGCCGGGGAGCTGCGCACGCTGCTGGACCATCTGGCGGGCCGCGAGCTGTGAGACCCCGCGGGCCGGCCCTGAAACGGTGTTGACCTGGGCTGTCCACGCGGGAAAGGGTGCGAGGGACGCGGGTTCCCACCCCCGCGTCGGAAGGGTGAAGCACCGTGATCGGCATCTCGGACATCGAAGCGGCGGCGGAGCGGATCGCCGGACACGTCGTACGGACGCCGACCGTACCGAGCCCGGGGCTGACCGAGCTGCTCGGTGTCCCGGTCACCGCCAAGCTCGAACTGCTCCAGCGCACCGGCTCGTTCAAGGCGCGCGGCGCGACCGCGAAGCTGCTGTCGCTGAGCGGGGCCGAGCGGGCGGCGGGCGTGGTCGCGGTCAGCGGCGGCAACCATGGCATCGCGCTCGCGGTGATGGCGGCGGCCCTCGACGTGAAGGCGACCGTGGTGATGCCACGGACCGCACCCGCCCGGTCCCTCGCGCTCGCCGAGGCCGCCGGGGCGTCGGTGCGGCTGACCGACGGCATGGACAGCGCGTTCGAGCTGGTGACGCGGCTGCGGGACGAGGGGCTGACCCTGGTCCATCCGTTCGACGACCCGGTCGTGATCGCGGGGCAGGGCACGGTCGGACTGGAGCTGGGGCAGGACGCGCGCGACACCGCCGGGCTGACGGACGTGATCGTCAGCATCGGCGGGGGCGGTCTGATCGCCGGCGTCGCGGCGGCCCTCGCCGCCCTGCGCCCCGGGGTGCGGGTGTGGGGTGTGGAGACCGAGGGCGCCGAGGCGATGTCCGGCGCGCTGAAGGCGGGCAAGCCGGTGCCGGTACCGCTGTCGTCGCTGGTCACCACGCTCAGCGCGCCCTCCGTGTCCCAGCTGACGTACGACCATGTCGCCGCGCTGGTCGAGGAGGTGCTCGTCGTTCCGGACCGGGACGCCGTGCAGGGCTGTCTGGACCTCGCCGAGCACGCCAAGGTGTGGGCCGAGCCGGCCGCGGGCTGTCTGCTGCCGGCGGCCCGGCAGGTGCTGGCCCGGGTCGGCGACGACGCCCGGCTCGGCCTCGTGGTGTGCGGGGGCAACACCACACCCCGCGAACTCATGGGCTGGGCGGACCGGTTCGGGCTGACGTGAGCGCGGCGGAGCGCGTTGCGGAAGCCCCGGAGCGGGGCGCTCCCGGAATCCGTGGAAAAAAGGGGGCGCATCCGGGAATTCTTTGAACGCACCCCCGCGCGCTCTGCGTACCCCTGGGAGACACGGGACAGGGGTTTCAGCGAGGGATGACCATGGTCGAGGCGCACGTCTCCGCACACGAGTTGGTCGCAGGCCGGTACCGGCTCCTGGAGGTGTTCTCCCGCGAGACGAACCGCCTGTGGTGGTACGCCGAGGACGTGACCGCCGAGCAGCCGCGGCTGGTGGCCCGGACCACCCTGCCGGCGGACTGCGACGCGGACACCCTGCGCCGGGTCACGGCCCGGGTCGTGCGGACCTCGGAGACGATGCGGCTGCTGTGCCCCGGCCGGGTCGCGGTGGTCGTGGACGCCGTGGTCGAGGCCGGCGCGCTGTGGACGGTCACCGAGTGGATCGACGGCACGCCGCTCACCGAACTCCTCGACCACGAGGGCTCGTTCAGCCCGGCGCGGTCGGCGCGGATCGGCCTGGAGGTGCTGGAGGTGCTCCAGGCCGCGCACGACGGGGGCATCACGCACGGCGAGCTGAGCCCCGGCCAGGTCTTCGTCCCGGAGGGCGGACCGGTCGTCGTCACCGGGTTCGGGCTGGCCGGGGCGACCCTGGTGCCACGGCTCACGGCACCGTCGTACGCCTCGCCGGAGCAGGCCCGTGACGAGCGGATCGGCCCGGCCGCGGACCTGTGGGCGCTGGGCGCGCTGCTCTACACGATGGTGGAGGGCCGGCCGCCGTTCCGGGACCGGGGCCGGCCCGAGGCCACGCTGAAGGCGGTGGACCGGCTGCCGCTGCGCACCCCGCTGCGCGCGGGCCCGCTCACCCAGGCCGTGCAGGGGCTGCTGCGCAAGAACTCGCGCGAGCGGCTGCCGCGGCCGGTGACCCGCGAGGCCCTGACCCGGGCCCTGGACGAGGACGGTGACACCGGCCTGCCGACGGGCCCCGAGCCCCGGCTGCGCGGTGGGTACCCGAGTCTGCTGCGGCTCGGCGGGCCGGAGCGGAGCCGACGGGCGCTGGCCGCCGGCAGCGCGGTGGCCGTGGTCACCGTCGCACTCGTCGCCCTGGCCGTGACCCACCGACTGCCCGGCACCGCCACCGGCACGGCGCACGCACCGGCACGCCCCATCACCTCGGCCGCCCCTCCCACCCCGGCCGACGGACCCACGGCCACCCCGACGGCGTCCACCTCGCCCTCCCCTTCCCCCTCTTCCTCCGCAACGGCTCCGTCCGCGCTGCCCGCCGGCTATCACCGCTACACCGCACCGGAGGGTTTCTCGGTGGCGCTGCCGAACGGCTGGAAGCGGCTGCTCACCGAGCACGCCGGCGAGCGGTACCGCATCACGTTCGGCGCGGGCGGCGCCACCCCCACCCTGGCCGTCACCTACAGCGAGCACGTCGGCCCGGACCCGGTCGCCGTATGGCGCAACGACGTCGAACCGTCCCTGGTGCGGCTCCCGGGCTACCAGCGCGTCGGCGCCCTACGGGCCACCACCTACCAGGGCGACAAGGCCGCCGACCTGGAGTGGCTGGCGGGCACCGGGGACGCCCGGGTGCACACCTTCGGCCGCGGCTTCCTGATCGGCGGCGACCGGAGCTTCTCGCTGCGCTTCACCACCCCCGCCTCGGCCTGGGACGACGCGGTGAACCGGCTGGCGCTGAAGACGTTCCTGGCCACGTTCCGCGTGGCCGATATGTCCCGATAGGCTTTCCTGTCCGCGCCCGCTCCCGGGTGCGGTCCGTCGAGTCATCCTTGCAGGAGAGTCATCCGTGACCCTGGTCATCGACCCGTCCGAGACATCGGAGACGTCCGAGAGCAGCGCCGTGGCCGAGCCGTCCGCCCCGGCCGCGGCGCCGCTGTCCGACCTCGTGGCACGCGACGCCCGTGAGTTCGGCGTCTACGCGCGCACCGGAGGCTGGGCCTTCGCGCTGATGGTGGCGCGCAGCGTGCGGCCGGGCGGGCAGGCCGCCGGTGAGACGCCGAAGGTGTCGGCGAAGGAGTTCGCGCAGCTGGCCGACTGCTCCCCGGAGCGGGTCATGCGCTACTACCGGGCCTGGGACCGGGCCGCCGACGACGCACTCGTGCCGCACTTCGAGACCCTCGTACCCGGCCAGGACGTCGAACTGCCGGACTCGGACGCGTGGTTGAACTACTACGTCTCCCGCAACAGCGCGACCTCCGAGCGCGGCACCGCCATCGCCGAGGCCGCGGAGGCCGAGGGCATCCGTCCCACCAAGGCGCTGGAGGTCGCCGAGAACCCGACCGCGCTGCGCGCCGCGATCCTCGCCGACCCCTCCACCGCCCGCGCGGCCCGCAGCGCCCTGCTGGACCGGCTCCGTGACGATCCCGAGCTGCAGGCCGAGCTGGCGCGTGACGTCGTACGCACCGACGACCTGAAGAAGGCCGTCGCGACCGAGAGCCGGGCGGCCGACCGGATCGGCTACGTCCGCCAGATCGCCGAGTCCGGGCAGATCAAGACCCCTGCCGGACAGACCGTCGACGCCCCTGTCGAGCTGCGCGAGGAGGCCGAGCGGCATCTGTCGCTCATCGACGAGCTGACGGACGACGAGGACACCGGCGAGTGGGCCACCGAGGCCTACGACACGATGAAGTCGCTGGTCGCCGACGCGGTCGAGGCCGACCCCGAACTGCGCGTCCAGGAGCAGCGGAGCAGGTTCTACAACAGCCTCCAGAAGGCCACCAAGGCGTTCGAGGAGCTGACCTTCGACGACGCCCAGGACTTCCAGGAGGAGGACATGGACGAAGCGGTCCAGCGTCTGGAGGAACTCCAGCAGGCCATCGGCACGTGTCTGACGGCACTGCGGGGAGCGCGCGGGGGCCGGCCGCCGCGGGACTGAACGGTTGCCCCGGCCGACGATGATCATTAGAGTCGGCCGGGTGACTGCCGGGTCGGCCTTGGGCCACGCACGAGTGAGGGTCCCGGCCTCGGCGTGAGCGCGAGGCGGGCGAGAGGCCCGCCGCCGTCTCCGAGTGTTCCTGCCCCGGCGCCCGTACGGCGCCGTTTCCAGCGAATCCCGACACCCGGAGACACACCCACCGATGCAGACCACCGCACAGCACACGCCCACGACCGCCGTCCGCCTCGACCACACCGCCGTGCTCGCCAGGGACCCGCGGCTGTCGGCCGAGTTCCTCGCCGCCGTCCTCGGCCTGGAGGTCGGCGCCCCCTTCGGCCCGTTCCTCCCCGTCGACCTCGGCAACGGGGTCACGCTCGACTACTACGAGCGGCGGGACGAGCCGGTCCAGCCGCAGCACTACGCGTTCCTCGTGCCCGACGAGCGGTTCGACGGCATGATCGCCCGGCTGGACGTACTCGGCGTCCCGTACTACGCCGATCCGCACCACGGCGAGCCGGGCCGGATCAACCGGCTCTTCGGCGGCCGCGGAGCCTACTTCGCCGACCCGTCGGGGCACAACATGGAGATCATGACCCGGCCCTACGTCCGCCCTTAGCCGCCCGTACGGCGGTCCTCGCCGCCGCTGCCGGGTTCTCGGCGCGGCAGCGAGGCCCCGGTGTCCGGGTGGACCGTGTGGCGGCGCCGGATCCACAGGGGCAGGGCGTACCAGCACACCAGGTACCAGGCGACGACGCCCGCGACCAGCCAGGTCACCTCGCTGCCGTGCGTGGCCACCCGCAGGATCAGCAGGAGCGCCGACGTCGTCGTCGTGACCAGCAGGAGCAGGCCGACGAAGGTCAGCCGGGAGGCGATCCGCACCGCCTGCGGCTTGACCCTGCGGCCGGAGACGAGGCGATGCAGCGACACCGGCCCGATGAGGGCCCCGGTCGCGGCGGCGCCCAGAACGACGGTCACGACGTAGATGACCTGCTCGCTGTGGGGCAGCGTGGGGTACCTCGGGTAGAAGACGACCGTCAGCAGGAAGCCGAAGAGGATCTGCACGCCCGTCTGGGCGACGCGGACCTCCTGGATGAGTTCACCCCACATCCGGTCGGCCCGCTCGTCCTCGCTCTCGTCGCGCCCCGTGCGCCGGCCTTCCTCCGCCATGGGGTCCGTGTAACCGTCCGGCCGTTCCTTCAAACGACCGCCGTCCGGGCGGCGGCTACCAGCGCTGCTCGACCTGGTCCTTGATCCGGCGGTCGTAGAGCTCGCGGATCGCGGTGACGGTGTCCTCGGGCAGCCGCGGCAGCTTGGCGGCGGCCGCGTTGGCGCGTGCCTGCTCCGGACTGCGGGCACCGGGGATGACCGTCGTCACGCCGTCCTGCTCGACGATCCAGCGCAGGGCCAGCTGGGCCGGGGTGTATCCCTCGGGGGCGAGCGCGGCGAACTCGGCGGCGGCCTCGACACCGGTGGCGTAGTCGACGCCGGAGAAGGTCTCGCCCTGGTCGAAGGCCTCGCCGTGCCGGTTGTAGGTGCGGTGGTCGTCGGCCGCGAACACCGTGTCCTTGGTGTACTTGCCGGACAGCAGGCCGGAGGCGAGCGGCACGCGCGCGATGATGCCGACACCGGCCGCGCGGGCGGCGGGCAGCACCTCGTACAGGGGCTTCATGCGGAACGGGTTGAGGATGATCTGCACGCTCGCCACGTTCGGCCGGGCGATCGCGGTCAGCGCCTCGGCGCAGGTCTCGACGCTCACCCCGTACGCCGCGATCCGCTCCTCCGCGACGAGCGTGTCCAGGGCGTCGTAGACCGCGTCGGAGGAGTAGACGGGGGTCGGCGGGCAGTGCAGCTGGACCAGGTCGATGCGGTCGACGCCGAGGTTGCGGCGTGAACGGTCGTTCCAGGCACGGAAGTTGTCCAGGACGTAGTTCCCGGGGAGCTGCTCGGCCCGGCGGCCCATCTTGGTGGCGACCAGCACATGCAGGTCGGGGCGGGTGCGCAGGAAGGAGGCGATGGCCTCCTCGCTGCGTCCGTCGCCGTACACGTCGGCGGTGTCGAAGAACGTGACTCCCGCCTCGGCCGCCGCCTCCAGGACGGACAGGGCCTCCTTCTCGTCCACACGGCCCCAGTCGGCGCCCAGCTGCCAGGTGCCCAGACCCACCACCGAGGCCCACTGGCCCGACCTGCCGAATTCGCGTTCGTCCATGGCGCCAGTGTGTCATCCGGCACCGGGCCGCGCGGAACAGGCCGCTCCGGCAGGCTTCCTGGGCGCACCTGGGCGCAAGCTGTGCGCTTTTCACCCGCTCGGGTGATAGCGGTGGACGAAAGCACGGTGGGCGTACAGCGCGCCCCTACCGTGAGCCCGTGACCGAACGCTCTACGGACGCCCCTGGCAACTCTCCTTTTCCATACGGCAGTTCATGGCCCGTCAGCCGCCGTGGCCTGCTGTGCGGAGCGGCCGGCGCCGCCGCGTGGGCCGCCGCGCCGGTGCTGCTCGCGGCCGACCCGGCGGCGGCCGCTGCCGAACTCCCCGGGTTTCCGGCCGAGGTGAGGCTGTACCGCTCGGCGTACCGCAACTGGGCGGGCGAGATCACCGCCGACGGACTGTGGGCCTGCGCCCCGGCCGGGCCGGAGCAGGTGCTCGCCGTGGTCGACTGGGCCTGGCGCGGCGGCTGGCGGGTCCGCGCACGGGGCCGCTCGCACGGCTGGTCGCCCCTGACGATCACCGAGGGGACGACGGCCGGCACCCGGACCCTGCTGGTCGACACCGCCCTCCATCTGACCGGCCTGGCCCTGGAGTCCGGTTCGGCGGTCCGCGCCGGCGCGGGCGTGACCATGGAGGCCCTGCTCACCTTCCTGGAGGGCCACGGGCTGGGCCTCACCGCGACGCCCGCCCCCGGCGACCTGACCCTCGGCGGCGCCCTGGCGATCGACGCGCACGGCACGGCCGTACCGGCCGACGGCGAACGCCCGGCGCCCGGGACGACGTACGGCTCGCTCAGCAATCGTGTGCTGGAGCTGACGGCGGTGGTGTGGGACGCGCGCCGCGGGGCGTACGCGCTGCGCACGTTCCGTCGCGACGAGGCGGACTGCGCCGCGCTGCTGACCCACCTCGGCCGGGCCTTCGTCACCGAGGTGGTGCTGCGGGCCGCGCCGGACGGCAACCTGCGCTGTGTCAGCCGTACGGACGTGCCGGCCCGCGAGCTGTTCGCGGCACCCGGTTCCGGCGGGCGCACCCTGGAACGCTTCGTGCGCCGCTCGGGCCGCGTCGAGGCGATCTGGTTCGCCTTCACCGAGTTCCCCTGGCTGAAGGAGTGGAGCGTCACACCGGTGCGGCCGCCGGGCTCGCGGCATGTCACCTCGCCGTACAACTACCCCTTCTCGGACAGCGTCCCGACGCCCGTGGCCGACCTGGTGGGGCGGCTGGTGGCGGGCGCGGGCTGGTATCTGGCGCCGGAGGTGGGCAACGCGCAGCTCACGGTGGCCAGGCTCGGGCTGGCGGCCACGGACTCGGCCGACCTGTGGGGGCCGTCGAAGAACACCCTGCTGTATCTGCGGCCGACCACGCTGCGGGTCACGGCGAGCGGGTACGCGGTGCTCACCTCGCGGGCCGGCGTGCAGCGGGTGGTGCACGAATTCACCAGCCGCTACCGGGAGTTGCTCGCCGCATACGCCGCACGGGGCCGCTTCCCGGTCAACGGCTCGGTGGAGATCCGGGTGACCGGCCTGGACCAGCCGGCCGAGGCGGGCGTGCCGGGTGCGCGGACCCCGCTGCTGTCCGCGCTGCGGCCGTGCGCGGAGCGTCCCGAGTGGGACACGGCGGTGTGGCTGGACGTGCTGACGCTGCCCGGCACGCCGTACGCGGAGGCGTTCCTGCGCGAGGTGGAGCGGTTCCTGTTCGGCACGTACGACGGCGGCCACGCCCTCGCCCGCGCGGAGTGGTCCAAGGGCTGGGCGTACACCGACGACTCCGCCTGGAGCGACCCGGACGTGCTCGGCACGGCCGTGCCCGGCACCTTCTGCCGGCCGGTGTGGGAGCAGGCGGTCGCGACCCTCGACCGCCTGGACCCGCACCGGGTGTTCGGCAACGCCTTCCTGGACCGCCTCCTGCGCTGAACGTGACGGGCACCCCCAGATGCCCGGCCGATCGCCTCGACGATGTCCCGGTACGGGGCACCCCTTCCTCGTCCGCGTACAGGGCGATACCGCGGGTGGCCCAGCCGTCGTTGAGCCGTCAGATGCGCCGACCGGCTGGAGCAGGTGCTCGGCGCCCTGCCGCGCGCCCTGGCCACGGTCCCGCCGGCCGGGGTCCAACCGTGCCAGGTCGCCCTCGTGACGCGGCGGGGACGACGGCCCACTGGCCGCGGCCTTCCGGGCTGGACGAGGCGTGCCGACTCAGCCCTGCGGGGTCAACTGGGCCTGGATGAGCGGCCCGTAGCGCTCGGCGACGGCGTCGGCGTCGGTGGCACGCAGGTGCGGTCCGCGGGCGATGCCGTACATCACGCCGAGGCCGACGAGCGCGGCGACGGCCAGTTCGGCGCGCAGTCCGGGGTCGGGGCCGGTGAGCCGGGCGGCGAGGCGTTCGGTGACCTGGGCGCGGAAGTTGGCGCGCAGGATCTCGCCGCGGTCGCCGTGCAGCGGGGCGAAGGCGATGCGCAGCAGCGGGTCGGTGCCGCGGTCACGCTGACCGGTCAGGACGTGCCGGACCATGTGCCGGCCGAGGTCGGGCAGCGGCGCGTCGAGCAGGGCGTCCGCGTCGGTGTCGAAGGACATGACGCGGGCGAACAGGGCGTCCTTGTTGCCGAAGTACTTCAGGATCAACGGCGGGCTGACACCGGCCCGTTCGGCCACCGCCTTCAGGGTGATGTCGGCGTGGGCCTGCCGGGCCAGGAGGTGGCGGGCGGCCTTGAGGATGGCGGCCTTGGTGACCTCGGCGTCACGGCGGCCGGGGGCGCGGGTGTCCGGCCCGGGTGGGGTGCTCACGGTACTCATGTTCCCGCCGGCACCCCGTCGCGCGCGCCGGGGGTGGCGCGCCGGGCCCGGCGGGTGCCGTCGGCGGGGCCGCCGTCGCCGGGGATGGTCAGGGCGGCCGCGCAGGCGGCGAGGGCGACGGCGCCCGCCATGGCGAACGCCAGCAGATAGCCGTGCAGGGTGGGGACCGGGACGCCGCCGACGGGGCTGCTGTGGTGGACGAGGACGGCGGCGACGGCGGCGCTGGAGACGGCCTGCCCGATGGTGCGCATGAGGACGTTGACGCCGTTCGCGGAGGCGGTCTGCCCCGCCGGGACGGCGCGCAGGATCAGGGTCGGCAGCGCCGAGTAGGCGAGGGTGGTGCCGGTCGCCACCACCGTGGCGCCCACGATGATCATCCACAGGTCGCGGCTGTCGGCGATGCGCACGGCGTAGCCGCAGGCGATGACGGCGGCGCCCAGGGCGAGCGTGATGCGCGGGCCGCGCGCGGCGGAGATCCGGGCCGACAGCGGCGAGAGCAGCAGCATGGTCACTCCGCCGGGCAGCAGGCACAGACCGGTGGCGACGATGGACAGGCCGAGGCCGTAGTCGGTGGTCTTCGGGGCCTGCACCAGCTGTGCGGTGACGAGGGAGTTGGCGTAGAAGGCGAACCCGGTCAGCAGGGCCGCCACGTGCGACAGCCCCACCCGCGGCCGGCTGACCAGCCCCAGGTCCACCAGCGGCCGTTCGGTGCGCAGTTGCTGCCACCACCACAGGGCGAGGAGCACGAGGGCGGCGAGGAACAGCCCGAGGATCCGTGCACTGCCCCATCCCCAGGTGCCGCCCTGCGAGACGCCCAGCAGCAGGCACACCAGCCCGGCGGCGAATCCCAGCGCGCCGAGCACGTCGAACCGGCCGGGCTCGCGCACCGGTGACTCCCTGACCGCCCACCAGGTCGCCGCGACGCCCAGCGCGCCGAGGGCGCCGGTGAGCCAGAACATCGTGTGCCAGTCGGCGTACTGGACGACCAGCGCGGCGAGCGGCAGGCCGAGCGCGGCGCCGATGCCGACCGTGGAGCTCATGAGGGCCACCGCCGAGCCCCGTCGCTCCGGCGGGAGTTCGTCGCGCAGGATGCTGATGGACAGCGGGACGACGCAGGCGGCGGCGCCCTGGAGCGCGCGGGCGGCGATGAGCACGCCGATGTCCGAGGTCAGGGCGCACATCACCGAGCCGAGGGTCATCAGCACGAGCGCGGCCGTGAGGACCCGCTTCTTTCCGTACATGTCGCCGGCCCGGCCGAGCACCGGGGTGAGGACGGCGCCGGAGAGCAGGGTCGCGGTGACCGTCCAGGAGACGGCCGCGGCGGACGCGCCGGTGAGCCGGGGCAGGTCCGGCAGCAGCGGGACGACGACGGTCTGCATGACCGCCATGAGGATGCCGCCCGACGCGAGCACCGGGATGGTGCACCGGTCCCGCAGTGCGCGGACCGCGGCCGGAGTGCCGGGCGGCCGGGGTATCGGGGCAGACTGGTCCATCGGCGCTCCCGGGGACGGTGCGAGGGCACGGTGAGAAGGAGTGAATACCCATTCACCGTATCGAGTGAATGGTGTTTCACCAACGCCTTTCGCCCCGGCCCGAGCCGCGCTCCGGTCAGCCCAGGTTCTGCTCCAGCGCCTTCAGGTAGTTGCGCATGAAGTGGTCGCGGATTCCGTCGGACGCGGGCGCGAAGACGTCCGCACTCGCTCCCGCGATCCGGTCGGTGAGCGCCGAGAACATCGGCATGCTGTCGTGCAGTTTGCCCTTGGAGTCGATGTAGCGCAGCGCCCGTACATGGGTGAAGACGGGCTCGGGCGGCAGCTGGGGCACGATGTCGTTGTTGTTCACGAAGCGGTACGTGCGGCCCCCGAGCCCCTGGTGGAACGCCTCGGCGAGGACCGCGTCGCAGGTGCGCGGCTGGCCGAAGGTGTAGATGCCGTCCGCCGCGAGGTTCGGGTGCTCCAGGTACATCCGGGCGCCGGCGAGCATGGCGAGGGCACCGCCGAGGCTGTGCCCGGTGAAGTACAGGGTCTGTCCGTCGGTGCGCAGGTCCTTGAGGGTCGCCTCGACGTCCGGGTACACCGAGCGCAGCGCCGCGGCGAAGCCGTAGTGGACGTGCCCGCTGCCGCCGGGGCCGCTGACGGGCGGGGTCGAGGCGTCGGTGAGCCAGTCCTTGATCTGGGTGGGTTCGGTGCCGCGGAAGGCGATGACGATCATCCGGTCGCCGGCCATCGTGTAGGCCTGGGTGTCCTGCAGCGGGAACGGCGGGGTGAACCGGGTCCGATGGTGCCGCACCTGATCGAAGCCCCACTTCGCGGCCTGTTCCTCGATGGTGGCCTCGTCCTTGTACGCGAGGTCGGACGCACGGGCGAGCCAGTAGGCGCGTCGCACGCTGTAGCCGGTCGAGGTCTGGTCGAAGGTGTCGGGCATGGCCATGGGCGGGGCTCCTTGCGGGTGGGGGGGTATCAGGGAGGGGGGGGTGGGGGAAATCGGGGGGACGGGTGGGGGAAATCGGGGAGAGGCGGGTGGGGGAAATGCGGTGGGGCGCGGAGGACCGACGTGCCGAGTCTCAGCGGCCCCTCGCACGGACGTGCAGCGCGCGGGACGCGCGCGGGCCGAGCCAGCGCTTGAACCGGCGCAGCACCTCCAGTTGCCCGGCCGCCTTGTCGAGGCCGTAGTAGAGCTGCGGGGGGACGTACGGCAGCAGCGGTGAGTGGCGCTGGCCGAGCAGGGCGAACATCCGGTGCGGGGGCAGGTCGATGTAGCGGGGCAGGTTCTCGTACCAGCGGGCGCTGTAGCGGGCCGCGCTCTGGACGGACAGCAGCTCGGACAGGCGCCGGCGCTCGTAGGCGGCGAGCGCCTCGGGCAGGCCGGGGTGCGTGCGCAGGGCGTCGGCGAGGCACATGGCGTCCTCCAGGGCGAGGGTGGTGCCGGCGCCGATGGAGTAGTGGGTGGTGTGGGCGGCGTCGCCGAGCAGCACCAGGTTGCCGTGGTGCCAGGTGCGGTTGGTGAGGGTGCGGAAGTTCAGCCAGCCGGCGCCGGGGCGGCCGATGAGCCCGTGACCGTCGAGGACGTCCGCGAAGAGCTTTTCGAGGAGCGCGAGTCCCTCGGCCTCGTCCATCCGGTCCAGGCCGAGGCCGGTGAAGGTCTGCGGGGAGCACTCGACGACGCAGGTGCTGTGCGCGTCGCTGTAGCCGTAGCCGTAGGCCCAGATCCAGCCGTGCGGGGTCTCGGCGAAGGTGAAGGTGAAGGCGTCGAAGACCTTGGTGGTGCCGAGCCAGATGTAGTGGTTGCGGCCCGCGGCGATCTCGGTGCCGAAGGCGTCGGCGTGCCGGGTGCGCAGCGCGCTGTGCACGCCGTCGGCCGCGACGACGAGGTCGGCGTCCGCGGGCGGTTCGGTGAGTTCGCTCTCGTACTCCAGCCGTACGCCGAGCGCGCGGGCCCGCTCGGCGAGCAGGTCGAGCAGCCGGTGGCGGCCGATGCCGAAGCCCTCGTCACCGTGGTGACGGGTCGTCAGATCCCGGACGTGGGCGACTCCGTCGCTCCAGCGGACGGAGGCGTCCTCGACCGCCCGCGCGGCGTCGGGGTCGTGGGCCTGGAGCCGGTCGAGGA
This sequence comes from Streptomyces sp. HUAS MG56, assembly GCF_058673395.1. Classification (NCBI taxonomy): domain Bacteria; kingdom Bacillati; phylum Actinomycetota; class Actinomycetes; order Kitasatosporales; family Streptomycetaceae; genus Streptomyces; species Streptomyces sp. HUAS MG56. The sequence goes on from NZ_CM178722.1 coordinate 1,978,015, forward strand.
GGCCGCGCCAGTACGTCACGCCCCAGCCGTACGTCGACCCCTCGGGGTTGCGCTCATGGACGGTGATGTCGTGGGACGGGTCCTGCCGCTTGAGCAGGATGGCGAGACACAGGCCCGCGGGCCCGCCTCCGGCGCAGACGACCTTCACAGCCATACCCCTGTCTGTCACTGAACGTGGTCGAACGGGACCGCAGGGTAGCAGTGCGGGCAGGCCTTTCGATCGCGTCAGTTTGGCGTGGTGAGCAGCACCACTCGGACAGACGGAACCAGCGAAAGATCACCGAAAAGGCGGTCGGCGCGGCAAGGAATTGGCCGTTCCGGAGAAGATCCACGCCCCGACGCGGCAAGATCAACTTCGTTCAACCCTGTATGACATGTGGCCAATTGTCCGGATCACGGCCAACCGGTTCCGGGAGATTTCTCCCCGTACCCGCCCCCTCGATAGGCATGCGTCGTCACCACCAAAAGCACCCTTCAGGAGGACCCGCATGCCCGACATCAGCCGTCGCCGCGCGCTCACCGCCGCGGCAGCCCTGGCCGCGACGGCCACCGCCGCGACCCTCGTCGCACCCGCTGCCTCGGCCGCCGGTCACGAGCACCCCATGCCGATGCCGCCGCACCCCGACAACTTCGACGAGGTCTACAAGGGCCGCCGGATACAGGGGCGTCCGATGAGCGGAGGCGGCCACCACGCCGAACACGGCGGCGGATTCGAGGTGTTGATCGACGACGTCGAGCTGCACGTGATGCGCAACGCCGACGGCACCTGGATCAGCGTCGTCAGCCACTACGCCCCGGTGGCCACCCCGCGCGCCGTCGCCCGCGCGGCGGTGGACGAGCTCCAGGGCGCCCCACTACTGCCTTTCCCCGCCAACTGACCGCCCGCACAAGGACTTTCGGAGCATCGCGCACCATGACCGTACGCAAGAACCAGGCCGCCCTGACCGCCGACGAGAAGAAGCGGTTCGTCGACGCCGTCCTCGCGCTCAAGCGCAGCGGGCGCTACGACGAATTCGTCCGCACGCACAACGAGTTCATCATGTCGGACACCGACACCGGCGAGCGGACCGGCCATCGCTCCCCGTCCTTCCTGCCCTGGCACCGCAGATTCCTGCTCGACTTCGAGCGGGCGCTCCAGTCGGTGGACTCGTCGGTCGCCCTGCCGTACTGGGACTGGAGCACCGACCGCACCCCGCGCGCCTCGCTGTGGGCGCCGGACTTCCTCGGCGGTACCGGCCGCAGCTCGGACGGCCGGGTGATGGACGGCCCGTTCGCCGCGGCGGCCGGCGACTGGCCGCTGACCGTGCGGGTCGACGGCCGTACGTTCCTGCGCCGCTCGCTCGGCACGGGCGTGCGCGAGCTGCCGACCCGCGCCGAGGTGGAGTCGGTGCTGTCCATATCGACGTACGACATGGCGCCGTACAACAGCGCCTCGGACGGCTTCCGGAACAACCTGGAGGGGTGGCGCGGAGTCAACCTGCACAACCGGGTCCACGTCTGGGTCGGCGGACAGATGGCCACCGGCGTCTCCCCCAACGACCCGGTGTTCTGGCTGCACCACGCCTATGTCGACAAGCTGTGGGCGCAGTGGCAGGGCCGGCACCCGGGCGCGGGCTATGTGCCGACCGGCGGGACGCCCGACGTCGTCGACCTGAACGAGACGATGAAGCCGTGGAACGACGTGCGTCCGGCGGAGCTGCTGGACCACACGAAGTTCTACACCTTCGACAGCTGACGACGGGCCGCCGGCGCCCGGTCAGGCCTCGGCCGTGCGGCACTCCGGGTGGCCCCAGCCCTGCGCGTTCTTGGCGATGGACTCGCCGGCCGCGTAGGAGCGGCCGCACAGGCAGCGGCCGGGGAACTTCGCCTTGATCGTGCGCGAGGACGTGCCGCCGGCCGCCCCGCCGCCGGTGCGGCGGGGAGCCTTCCTGCGCGGGGCCGCGGCCTTCGGGGTGTCCGGCGAGGCCGGCGGCGGCGGGGAGCCGAGCGCGCTGCCGGCCTCCTCCTGCACGGAGGCCGCCTGGCTGGCGGCGCGGTCGGCGAAGTCGTTCAGCGGGTCGCCGTCCGCCTGGTGGGCCGGGACGTAGCGGAACTCCACGGACCGGCCGTCGAGCAGCTCGTCGATGCGCACGACCAGGTCCTGGTTGGCGACCGGCTTGCCGGCGGCGGTCTTCCAGCCGTTGCGCTTCCAGCCGGGCAGCCAGGTGGTGACGGCCTTCATCGCGTACTGGGAGTCCATGCGGATCTCCAGCGGCACGTCCGGCGCGACCGCCGCGAGCAGCCGCTCCAGAGCGGTGAGTTCGGCGACGTTGTTGGTGGTCCGGCCGAGCGGGCCGGCCTCCCAGCGGGCGGGGGTCCGCTCGTCGTCGGAGACCACCCACGCCCATCCGGCCGGTCCGGGGTTTCCCTTCGAAGCCCCGTCGCACGCGGCCACCACACGTTCACGCATACGCACGATCATGCCATGGGCGCGCGGGCGGCCGCTCCGGCGCCCTGACCTCACACGTCCTTGACCGACGGCATCTCTCCTTCGGTGGTCGTGACGTCGATCACCGAGAAGTTCGCGCCCTGCGGATCGCTCAGCGCCGCGAACCGGCCGAAGGGGCTGCTCATCGGCCCGAAGCGGAGGACGGCGCCGAGCTTGACGGCACGCTCGACCGCCCGGTCGCAGTCGTCCACGGTGAAGTAGACGTTGATGTACGACGGCACCTCGGGCGGGAAGTCGTCGGTCATCTTCATCCGACCGAGGACGGGGTCGCCGCCCACGTCGAACATCCGGTAGTCGACGGCGTGGTCCTCCATCTGTTTCATCCGGTACGGGAAGACGGCGGACAGGAAGGTGTCGGCCTTCTCCGGTTCCCGCGTGAAGACCTCGGCCCAGCAGAACGCGCCCGGGGTGCCGGTCGCCTCGAAGCCCTCGTGACTGCCCGCCTGCCAGACGCCGAACACGGCCCCGCTGGGCTCCCGGGCCAGGCACATGGTGCCGAAGTCCCCGACCTGCATGGGCTCCATCAGCACCTCCCCGTCGTTGTCCCGGACCTTCTGCGCGGTGGCGGCGGCGTCCGGCGCGGCGAAGTACAGGCACCACTGCGACTGCCCCTCCTGGCCCGGCATGGGCGGGACGACGGCGGCCACCGCCTTGCCGTCCACATAGGCCTGTGTGTAGTTGCCGTACTCCGACGACGACTCGCCGAAGGTCCAGCCGAGGACGTCGCCGTAGAAGCGCTTGGCTCCCTCGACGTCACTGAACATCGCGTCGGCCCAACAGGGCGTTCCCTCGGGTTGCACGGCCATGCTGACGACCCTCCTGATGCGGTATGTCCGGACACTCACGCTTGCCACCCCGCTGCTCACGCTAGCCATGCCGCCGTCGGCCCGCGCGCCGAGCGACGGGGGCCGAAGCGGGACACCGAGCCGTCACGGAAAGTAGTTGTCTGAACACTTCAGGTCACCCTTGAGGGTGAACGGCGCAGAAGAAACCCAGCTGCGGCGATGAGCGGAAGCGTGCATTCAGCCGCGCGCCGCAGGTTTGACACAAACGGCGGGTTTGCACAACCCGCGCGCACACCCGCCCCCTTTCACGCCTTACCCGGTGATCATCCGGCCTGTTTGGCTGGGCGTGCGCAACGCCACTGGCACACCACTGCCCCATCCCGTCACCCCCGTTCCGCCCTGCCTGGAGGGAAAGTGTCCACACCGGACAGCGCCACCGGTTCCGTCGTCGAAGAACCCGCCCCCGACCCGGACGGGCAGCTCAGCAGTCTGAGCACCCGGGCGGCACGCCAGCTCACCACGACCACCAAGTCCGAACCGCAGATGCAGGCCATCACCTCCCGATGGCTGCTGAAGACGCTGCCGTGGGTGGACGTGAAGGGCGGCGCCTACCGGGTGAACCGCCGTCTCCAGCTGCGCACCGGGCGTGGCCGGGTGCACTTCGAGCACAACGGCGCGGACGACATCCGGGTGGTTCCGGAGACCCTGACCGAACTGCCGGTCCTGCGCGGCTATCCCGACGGCGAGGTGCTGCGGGAGCTCGCGGGCCGCTTCCAGCCGCGCGAGGTGCGCGCCGGACAGGTGCTGTTCGAGGCCGGCCAGCCGGTGACCGAGGCGTACCTGGTCGTGCACGGCCGGTTCACCCGGTACACCAACGGCAAGTACGGCGCCGAGGAGGTCACCGGGATCGTCTCCGCCGGCGACCAGATGGGCGACGAGGCGGTCGGCCAGTCCGACCCGCTGTGGCTGTCCTCGGTGCGCGCCGACACCGCGGGCGTGGTGCTCTCACTGCCCTGGACCGCCATCCAGGAGGTCACCCGGCGAGTGCCGACCCTCGCCGCGCATCTGCAGGCGTACGTCGAGCAGCAGCGCATGCCCATGAACCGCAAGGGCGAGGCCGAGGTGCCGGTGCAGGCCGGCCATGCCGGCGAGCCGACCCTGCGCGGCGGCTTCGTGGACTACGAACTCACCCCGCGCGAATACGAGTTGTCGCTCACCCAGACCGTGCTGCGGGTGCACACCCGGATCGCCGATCTCTACAACGACCCGATGGACCAGACACAGCAGCAGCTGCGCCTGACGGTCGAGGAGATCCGTGAGCGCCAGGAGTGGGAGCTGGTCAACAACCGGGAGTTCGGGCTCCTGCACAACGTCGACTACGGCCAGCGGATCAGTACCTTCACCGGCCCGCCGACCCCGGACGACATGGACGAGCTGCTGTCCATGCGGCGCAAGACCAAGGTGTTCCTCGCCCACCCGAAGGCGATCGCGGCGTTCTTCCGGCAGTGCAACCGGCGCGGTCTGGTGCCCGGCACCGCGAGCGTCGACGGGCACGAGGTGCCGGCCTGGCGCGGGGTGCCGATCTACCCGTGCAGCAAGATCCCGATCCGCGACGACCACACGACCAGCATCCTCGCGCTGCGCACCGGCGAGGCCGACCAGGGCGTCATCGGCCTCTACCAGACCGGTATCCCGGACGAGTTCCAGCCCGGCCTGAACGTCCGCTTCATGGGCATCAACGAACAGGCCGTCATCAACTACCTGGTCACGGCCTACTACTCGATGGCCATCCTCGTCCCGGACGCGGCAGGGATCCTGGAGAACGTCCAGCTCGGCCGGACCGCCGACTGACGGCCTGGAGCGCGCCATGAGCACACCCACCACCGCCTACACGCTGCCCGGGCCGCCGAACCTCGCCCAGGCCCTACGCCCGGTGCGGCGCACCGGCGTGATCCCCGGCCTGCGCTGCCGACCGGCCGTGCCCGCCGACCCGGAGAAGGCCGCCGAGATCGACCGCCGACTGGAGGAATGGGCCCGGGAGCTGGACCTGTTCCCCGAGTCCTGGACGGGGGACTTCTCCGGCTTCCAGTTCGGCCGGGCCGTCGTCCTGCAGCACCCGGGCGGCCTCGATCTGGACCGGCTCACCGCGGCCGGCAAGCTGCTGCTCGCCGAGAACATCGTGGACTCCTGCTACTGCGAGGAGGACGAGGGGCGGGGCGGATCGCGCAGCGGCCTCGGCGGACCGCTGATCATCGCCCAGTCGGCCCTCGACCCCTACCACGGCATCCCGGAGCTGGAGGCCGAGTGGCGCGAGGGCATCCAGGCCGACGGCCCGCTTCGCTCGTACCACCACGCCCTCGCGGACTACGCCACCTTCGCCACCCCCAGCCAGACCGACCGGTTCGTCCACGACATCGCCCGGCTGCACCTCGGTTATCTCGGCGAGGCCGCCTGGATGGAGTCCCGGTACATGCCGCGGATCTGGGAGTACCTGGTGATGCGGCAGTTCAACAACTTCCGCCCCTGTCTGTCGCTGGTCGACGCGGTGGACGGCTACGAGCTGCCCGAGCAGGTCTACGCCCGCCCGGAGATCCAGCGGATCACGGCCCTCGCGTGCAACGCCACGACGATCGTGAACGACCTGTACTCCTTCACCAAGGAGCTGGCGAGCGATCCGGACCACCTCAATCTGCCCCAGGTGGTCGCCGCCAACGACCGGCGCGGGCTGAAGGCGGCCTACCTGAAGTCCGTCGAGATCCACAACCAGGTCATGGAGGCCTTCGAGGAGGAGTCGGCCGCCCTGTCCGCCACCTCACCCGTGATCGCACGCTACGCCGAGGGCCTGGCCGCCTGGGTCTCCGGCAACCACGAGTGGCACGCCACCAACACCAACCGCTACCACCTGCCCGACTACTGGTGAATCACCCGATCACCGGCAGCCCGGCCGCACCGCAACGCCGTCACATTGTCCAGAGGAGTCTTCGTTGACCACCGCCCCCGCCCGCACCACCACCGTTCCGGTCCCGACCCAGTCCATCTACCAGACCCGGGTCGCGGACTACTGGAACGCCGAGGAGAATCCGGTCAACCTCGAACTCGGCAGGATCGACGACCTTTACCACCATCACTACGGCATCGGTGAGGCCGACCGGTCGGTGCTGGAGGAGCCCGACCCCGAGCTGCGCAAGGAGCGCATCACCAGCGAGCTGCACCGGCTGGAGCACGCCCAGGCGGAGCTGCTCGCCTCCCACCTCGGCCCGCTCACGCCCGCCGACCGGGTCTTCGACGCCGGCTGCGGCCGGGGCGGCGGCAGCATCGTGGCGAACCTGCGCCACGGCTGCCACGCCGACGGAGTCACCATCTCGGCCAAGCAGTGCGACTTCGCCAACGAGATGGCCCGCAAGCGGGGCGTCGACGACAAGGTGCGCTACCACCACCGCAACATGCTGGACACCGGCTTCGAGACGGGTGCGTACGCGGCCTCGTGGAACAACGAGTCCACGATGTACGTCGAGCTGGAGCTGCTGTTCGCCGAGCACGCCCGGCTGCTGCGCCGCGGCGGACGCTATGTGACGGTCACCGGCTGCTACAACGACACCTACGGCCGGGCATCGCGCGAGGTGTCGCTGATCAACGCGCACTACATCTGCGACATCCACCCGAGGTCGGAGTACTTCCGGTCGATGGCGAAGAACCGGCTGGTGCCGGTCCATGTGGAGGACCTGACCGCGGCGACGATCCCGTACTGGGAACTGCGCAAGCAGGCCGACCACCTGGTGACGGGCATCGAGGACGCGTTCCTGGACGCCTACCGCAACGGCAGCTTCCAGTACCTGCTGATCGTGGCCGACCGGGTCTGATCCCGAGATCGGCAGCGCGGGGCGGCGAGGCGGAGGTGTGCCTCGCCGCCCCGCGACCGGTCGTACGGCTGTTGCCCTACTCCCCCGCGTACGCCTTCTCCAGAGCGGCGACGTCCAGCTTGCCCATGCTCAGCATGGCGTCGGTGACGCGGGCCGCCTTCTGCGGGTCCGGGTCGTTCAGGAGGTCGGTCATCCGGTCGTAGACGACCTGCCAGGAGACGCCGTACCGGTCCTTGAGCCAGCCGCAGGGGCCGGGCTCGCCGCCGCCCTCGGTGAGCCTGGTCCAGTAGGAGTCGATCTCGTGCTGGTCGGCGCAGGAGATCTGGAAGGAGATCGACTCGTTGAACGTGAACTGGGGGCCGCCGTTGAGGGCGATGAACTTCTGGCCGTTGGCCGTGAACTCGACCACCAGCACCGATCCGGCCGGACCGGGCCCGGCTTCGGTGTAGCGGGTGACGTGGCCGATGGACGAGTTCTTGAAGACCGACACGTAGAACTCGGCGGCCTCCTCTGCCTTGCCGTCGAACCAGAGACAGGTGGTGAAACCGTCGGTGGTCATGAGTACCTCCTGGGCGGGGAACGCGGTCATCAGTACCGACCGGACCGCGCGGCAAAACTCATCGGCCGGGGCGGAGCCGGTCAGGCCGCCAGGCAGAGCGCGTTGGACGGCCGGTGCGGAGCGACGGCCTGGCGGCGGTGCACGCCGGTGCGCCGCGTGAGCTCGCCGTGTACCAGCGACAGCAGGTCGCCGAGGCCCAGTCCGAGGGCGTGTGCGGCGGCCGCGAGGACCTCCGAGGAGGCCTCTTTGCGGCCGCGCTCGATCTCGGAGAGGTAGGGCAGCGAGATCCGGGCCGTGTCGGCCACGTCCTTCAGCGTGCGGTCCTGCGCCCGCCGCTCGCGCCGCAGCACCTCTCCGACCAGATCACGCCAGAGGGGCTCTCTGCCCTCCGCCTCCGCCGGTTGCGTCTCGGGCGCCTGCGGGCGGACGGGTGCGGGCCGCAGCGGGATCACTCGGGCTTCGTTGCTCACCTGGTTGGTCACCCACGTCAGCCTAGGAGCCGCAGGTCACGGGGCAAGGGCCCGGCGTTGCGCCCTGAGGGAAACCGGCTCAGCGCCTGAGCGCGAAGCGGGCCCGCACCCGCTTGCCGACGGGGACGCGCTCGGCGGTCACTTCCACGGCCAGGGCGTCGACGATCTCCAGGCCGTGCCGTCCGACGCGTGCCGGGTCCCTGGGGTAGCGCAGGGGCAGCGCGGAGCTGCTGTCGTAGACACACACCGTGACCGCGTTGTCCGTGCCCTCCAGCTCCAGGATGTAGGGGCCGTTGCTGTGCCGCTCGGCGTTGGTGACCAGCTCGCTCACGAGCAGGAGCAGTTCGCCGTCGGCGCCGCGGTCGGGCTCGGCGCACCACTCGGTCTTCAGCTGCTCCAGGAACCGCGCCGCGAAGGCCCGCGCCTCCGCTATGGAGCCGGGTTCGCCGGTGTAGTGCTCGGCGCGCCGCAGCGGTTCCACGGGTACATCGAAACCAGTCGGTATCACGTCCCCGCCCACGTACTCGGTCATGCTGTCTCTCTCGAATGCCGGGTCCGGCCTTTCGTCCGTTGCACCAGACCTCGTACCCCGAGCCGGGCTCGGCAGTCCCCCGAAGCGTTCGCCGAGCGCGCACAGTGGCGATGGTCACCCTCCGGACGGGCTCGGGGACGGTGATACCGGCCCGGCGGAGGAGGGTGCGGAGGCCGACGGGGGCGAGGAGGACGCCGCTGAGGGCGACCCGGCCGGCGCCGACTCCGGCGACGCGCCGGAGGAGGGCGGAGACGACGACGGGGAGGACGACGGGGAGATCGGCGGGGACGTACTCGGCGACGCAGGAGCCGGCGAGGGGGAGGAGGGCGACGAAGGGGAGGCGGACGGCGAGGACGACGGGGACGTCGCGGACGCGCTCGGCGAGGCCGGGGACGAGGTCGCCGTCGAGGGGCTCGGCTTGGCCGAGGGGGACGGGCAGTGGCGCGCGCCGGGCGGGCACGACGGCGACGCCGACGGCGAGGGCGGCGGGTTCCAGGGGTGCGGGTCCTTCGGCGGCCTGGCGTGTTGGTCGTGCTGCCAGCCCTGGTCGCCGTGCGGACGGTGGATCCAGTCGTCGTGGTGGGGGTCGTAGAGCACGAAGATGTCGACGACCGTCGGCGCGGGCGTCACGACGACCACGTTCGAGGGCCGGTACGCCGGCCAGCGCGGGCCCACCAGCCGAGGCGTGTTCTTCTCGGCGACGGGCGAGGTCAGCGGATTGCCGCAGGCGCAGCGCACCCGGGGGACGCCGTGGCTGTCCACCAGCACGGCGGTGCCCGCCTGGAGCACGGACTGGTAGCTGGTGGCGGCGCCGTCGCGGTAGCCGTGGTTGGTGACGCGCGTGTCGACACGCAGCTGGACCGGGGTGAGCGAGCGCAGATAGGCGGGTACGCCGGACGGCTGGACGCCGGCCACGGAGGCGAACGCCCTGGTCTTGGCCGAGTCCGCCTGGAGGGCCTTGATCTGCTGCCCGACGTCGCAGGCGGCGACGTTCTGCGTGCCGCCGTACAGGCCGGGCGCCCCGCCCTGCACGCCCTGCACCGTGCCCGCCGGCGCGGAGGGCGCGGCGGAGGCTGGGGGCGGGACGGAACTCCGCTTGGCCGTCGATGCCGTGAAGGGATCCTGGCCGGCACTGGCGGCCGGCTGGAGGAAGACCTCGCCGCCCTTGGCGGACGAGCCGCCACCCGAACGGGTGAAGACGACGGCGAGTACCACGGCGGCGACCACGACGGCGCTGAGGGCGGCGATGCCCGGTACGGACTTCCACCACGGCCCGTGCGGCTCGTGCGGCTCCTTGGGCCCGCCGGCGCCGCCCGAGGGTCCCCCGGGCGGGCCGGAGGGCGGCTGGGAGGAGCCCGACAGCGGGCCGGGGGGCGGGCCGGAGGGGCGGCCGGAGGACGGAGGTTCGACGCTCACGAGCACCTCTTCCCGTCGCGGTTCCGTTTGGTGCCTTTAGGTCGTTCGGCTGCACATTGAGCCCATTGTGTGTCGCAGAGTCGCGGCGGTCGCAAGCCGACGGGCGAGACGCACGGCCGCTGCTTAGCGTGAAGGGTGTGAGCCCTCCGACCGCCCCCGCGCGGCCCGCCGCCCGCCACGGCTGGGCGCAGGCCCTCGGCGCGGTGCTGACCGGGCTGGCCGTCATGGCACTCGTGGCGGCACTCGGGTTGTGGGCGGCCGGCGCGGCGGATCTGCCGGACGGCGCGTTCCCGAGGGTGGTGGTCGCGACGCTGGTGACGGCCGTCGGCGGCACCGTCGAACTGTCGGGCAACGCGGGCGTGCTGGCGGAGAGCCACGCCGGTCTGACCGTGATCCCGCTGTCGGTGACGCTCGTGGGCGCCCTCACGATCGGGGCGGGCTTTCTGCGTCCGCTGCGGCACCGGGCGGTGGCCTCGGCCACGGAACTGGCCGGGTGGGCGGCGCGGCTCGCGGTGCTGTGGCTGCTGGCGCTGATCGGGCTGGCTCTCGGCGCCCGGCAGACCTTCGCCGTCGACGTGGGCAGCGGCACCCTCAGCGATCTGGCCGGGCTGTTCAACGCCGCGCCGAAGGTCGGGTTCACCGCGGACGTGCCGCTGACCGTGCTGTTCGGGCTGTTGTGGCTGGCCGGGGTGCTGCTGCTGGCGGTGCTGGTCGCGCGGGGAGCTCCGCTGCCGGGGCGGCTGCTGCGCTTCCAGGAGTCGGTGCGCCCGGCGGCTCACGCGGTGGTCGTGCTGCTCCTCGGCTACGTCGTCGTCGGCCTCGTCATCGCGCTGATCACCGCGGCCACCCGCGGGCACGTCGCCACGACCGTGGCACTGATCCTGCTCGGCCTGCCCAACCTGGCCTGGCTGGCCCTCACCGTCGGTCTGGGCGCCACCTGGAACGGCCGGGTGGACGGGCCGTTCGGGCTGCCGGTGCCCCATGTCCTGGACGAACTGCTGCGCACCCCGGGCGCATCGGAACTGAATCTGCGTACGCTCACCGCCCACGACGGCCGCTGGTGGTGGCTGGCGGTCGTGGACGCGGTCCTGCTGCTGGCTGTCGCGTTCCGGATGGCGGCGCGCTCACCGGCCCGGATCCGGCTGTGGCAGCACGCCCTGCACCTGGCCGTCGCGCTGGCGCTGACCGTGCTCATGATCTGCCTGACGGGCCGTGTCTCGGCGCACTACGGCCTGTCCCTGCTCGGCATCGGCAACCTCGGCGGCGGGCTGTCCGGCGAGTTGTTCCTGGAGCCGCGGCTCTGGCAGGCGGTGGGCCTGGGCGCCCTGTGGGGACTGGTCGCCGGGCTGCTGGGCGGGCTGCTCGCGCTGCCGGTGCGGCGGCGGGGCGAGGTCGGTGAGCAGCCTCCGCCCTGAGCCCCCTTCGCTCACGTGTGGAACATCGGGTCGGCCCAGTGCGGGGGCCGCCGGGTGTCGGTCACCGTGCGGCCCGAGCCCGCGTCCCTCTCGGTCGCCCGGGGGCCGGCGGCCGGCGGGTGCACGGGGGTGGCCGTGGTGGCCCGCAGCGCGGCGACGAAGTCGAGGCAGGTGGCGTACCGCTCGTCCGGGCTCTTGGCGAGGGCCCTGGCGAGGACGGCGTCGACGGCCGGGGCGAGTCCGGGGCGGGCCGCGCTCGGCGGAGGCGGCTCGTCGTACTGGTGAGCCCACAGCAGCGCCATGTCGTCCTCGCGCCGGAAGGGCGGGCGGCCGGTGAGGGTCTCGTAGACGACGCAGGCCAGCCCGTAGACGTCGCAGCGGCCGTCGACGGGGCGGCCGGAGATCTGCTCGGGCGCGACGTAGTCGAGGGTGCCCACGAACTGGCCGACGCTGGTGAAGCCGGTCAGGGACAGCGACTTCTTGGTGAGCCCGAAGTCGGTGAGGTACACGTGCTCGGGGTGGTCGCGGTCGGTGCCCTCGGCGATCAGGATGTTGCCGGGTTTGACGTCCCGGTGGACCAGGCCGTGTTCGTGGGCGGCGTCGAGGGCGGAGGCCACCTGTCCGGCGATGCGGACGGCGTCCGGCACGGGCAGCGCTCCGTGCGCGTCCAGCCGATGACGCAGGTCGCTGCCGGAGACGTACCGCATGGCGATGTAGAGCACGCCGTCCGTCTCGCCGGCGTCGTAGACGGGCACGATGTGCGGGTGGTCGATCGCGGCGGCCACCTGGGACTCGTGGGTGAACCGCTTGCGGAAGGTGTCGTTGCGGGCGAGTTCGGGCGCGAGCAGTTTCAGGGCGACCGTGCGGTCCAGGCGCAGGTCGTGGGCGCGGAAGACGACGGCCATGCCGCCGCGCCCGACCTCGCTCTCGATCCGGTAGTTCGCCACCGTCCGGCCGATCAGTTCTGCGGGCCGACCGGAGAACAGGCTGGTCTCGCGGGCCATCAGCGCTCACCGTCGGGCGTCACCAGCCGGGTCGGGTCGTGCCCGGGCTCGGTGTCGCCGGTGACCGCGTGGTCGGTGGCGTAGGTGGTCAGCCGGCGTCCGTCGCCGTACATCCAGCGGCTCTCCTCGGGGTCGTAGAGCCAGACGGCCTCGCCGTCGACGACGATCCCGATCCGCAGGCCGTGGGTGCGGTCCGCGAAGTCCTCGCCGGCGAGGGAGCCGGCCGCCAGCTCGTCCACCGCGGAGCGGTAGGCGGCGAGCGCCTCGGCGGCGCGGCCCAGCAGGGGCCGGGGGTCGGCGGCGCCGGCCGGTCCGCCGGCGACGGGCGGGTCCTCGGGTACGGCGACGAGCCCGCGCCCGTCGACCCACGCGGCCCAGCCGTTGGCGCAGCCGATGTGCGCCCAGTCGCCGCGCCGTTCCAGGAGCTGCACGGGCAGCAGGGGGTCGAGGGGCACGGTGGGCCGGGCCGGGTCGGGGGCCTCCCAGGCGGGCATGCCACGCGGCGGGACGACGTGCGTGGGCCGGAATCCGGGACCGGGCGCTCTGCTCATCGGGCGCCTCCTTCCGCGTGGGGCTCGTGATGCCTGCGGGTGCGGATCGTCTTGCCGTCCGCTTCCGTCTGCTTCCGACTATTTCCGCATGAGGGCGGGCTCCTGCCGGCGCAGCAGCCGGGCGACGGCGAGGCCGCACAGGACGGACAGCACCAGCAGCATGGCCAGGTCGAGCAGCCAGACGCCCGGCGCGTGCCGGAAGAGCGGGTCGGCGGCCGGCTTGCCGGGCACGAGCCGGGACAGCCCGACCGTGCCGGCCATGGCGCCGAGCGCCCAGCGCGAGGGCACGAGCCAGGACAGCTGCTCCAGACCGGGCACACCGTGGAGTGTGAGCAGGGCCCCGCAGAAGACGACCTGGACGATGGCGAGGAGCACCAGCAGCGGCATCGTCACCTCCTCCTTGCGCACCAGCGCGGAGACGAGCAGGCCGAACATCATGGCGGTGAACGCCAGCAGGGCGACGGCCAGGGCGATCTCGGCGAGCGGCGGCAGCAGGACGCCCTTGCCGCCGGGGGCGTCGAGGTCGACGCCGAGCAGGGCGACCAGGGTGAGGACGACGGCCTGGGCGACGGTGACCGTGCCGAGCACCACGATCTTGGACATCAGGTACGCCGATCTGGGCAGGCCGACGGCGCGTTCCCGCCGGTAGACGGGGCGTTCCTTGACGAGTTCGCGCACCGCGTTCGCGGCGCCGGTCAGCACGGCGCCGACACACAGGATGAGCAGCGCGTTCATCGCCGTGTCCGGGGTGAGGCGCCCGCCCGCCAGGGCGCGGGCCATGGCGCCCATGACGAACGGCAGGGCGGTCATGACGACCAGGAAGGTGCGGTCGGCGCTCAGGACGGCCGTGTAGCGGCGGACCAGGGTGCCGAGCTGGGCGCCCCAGCCGCGTGGGCGGGGCGGCGGTGCCGGGGTGACGGGGGCCGGTCCGGGGTGGTGGGGCTGGGTCGTGGCCTCGGTGACGTAGTGCCGGTGGAACGGCGACGCGCGGTACTCCCCGGCCCAGTCGCGGTCCGGCTCGCGGTCGAAGGCCTCGAAGGCCTCCGGCCACTGCTCGTGGCCGAGGAAGGCGAGGGCGTCGTCGGGCAGGCCGTAGTACGCCACTCTGCCGCCGGGGGCGAGGACCAGCAGGCGGTCGCAGCCGCCGAGGCTGAGCACGCTGTGGGTGACCACGACGACCGTGCGGCCGTCGTCGGCGAGGCCGCGCAGCATGGTCATCACCGAGCGGTCCATGCCGGGGTCGAGCCCGGAGGTCGGCTCGTCGAGGAAGAGCAGCGAGGGTTTGGTGAGCAGTTCCAGGGCGACGCTGACCCTCTTGCGCTGTCCGCCGGAGAGGCGGTGCACGGGCTGGTCGGCGCGGTGTTCGAGGCCGAGTTCCCGGATGACCTCGGTCACCCGGGCCTGCCGCTCCGCGGGGGCGGTGTCCTCGGGGAAGCGCAGTTCGGCGGCGTAGGTGAGGGCGGCGCGCACGGTGAGCTGGGGGTGCAGGATGTCGTCCTGCGGGACCAGGCCGATGCGCCCGCGCAGTTCGGCGTAGTCGCGGTAGAGGTCGCGGCCGTCGTAGAGGACGGTGCCGCGGTCGGCGGGCCGCTGTCCGGTCAGGGCGTTCAGCAGCGTGGACTTGCCGGCGCCGCTCGGCCCGACCACGGCGAGCAGGCACTTCTCGCCCACCGGGAAGGACACGTGGTCGAGGAGCACCGTGCGCCCGCCGTCGACGGCGACGGTGAGCTCCTGCACGTCGAGGGAGACCTCGCCGGTGTCGACGTACTCCTGTAGTTCCGTGCCGACGAGGCAGAACGCGGAGTGCCCGATGCCGATGATGTCGCCGGGGCCGACCCGGGCGCCGCCGGTGACCGGCCGGCCGTTGAGGTAGGTGCCGTTGTGGCTGTCCAGGTCCGCGATCTCGTACGTGCCGTCCGGGTGGGCGCGCAGTTCGGCGTGCCGGCGGGAGACGGTCAGGTCGTCCACCACCAGGTCGTTGTCGGGGGCCCGGCCGATGCGGACGGTGCGCGGGGGCAGCGGGCGGACGCTGGTGGGGCGGCGGAAGGTGCCGGTCAGCCGGGGCTGTGACACGGCGGAGGGGCGGTCGGGAACCGGTTCCGGGGCGTCGGCGGGCATCGCGCGGGGGCCGTCGGCGGGGCTGCCGAAGCGGATCTCGCTGCCGGGGCGGACGTCCCAGCGCTCGATCCTGCGGCCGTCGGCGTAGGTGCCGTTGGTGCTGTGCTGGTCGGCCAGGGTCCAGTGGTCGCGGTCGCAGCGCAGCACGGCGTGGTGCCACGAGACCCGGGCATCGTCGAAGACGATGTCGCTCAACGGGTCGCGTCCGACGTGGTAGTCGCGCCCCGGGCTCATCACCGTGGAACCCGTGTCGGTCTCCAGGACGAGTTCGGACGCCGTCGGGGCGACCGGCCGCTCCGCCATGGCCAGAATTCTACCGATTAGACCCGCTATGGGCCTCTCCGCCCTCTCCGCTCCCTCCTCCCCCCGGGGCGCATGGACACGTGTCAGGCGACGGGTACGACGAGGGCGGGCAGGGTGCGCTGCATCCGGAGCGCGTCGACGGACTCGGCGAGCAGCTCGTACTCGGTGGTGTCGTCGCTGGCGGCGATCCGCACCAGCCGGCCGCCCGCCAGTTCGTCGGCCACCCGCTCCTGCCCGACGTCGTCGGCGCACCAGGCGCGCAGCAGCGTGGGCACGTCGGCGACCGTCTCGGCGACGGGCACCAGCGCGCCCACGGGGAAGGAGGGATGCCCGGGGCTCGGGTCGAGCCGCTCGGCGATCCAGGACGCACGGTCCCGTAACCACCACAGGGCGAGCGCCAGTGTGGGCGCGCGATAGGTGCCGAGCGGTACGCCGATGCGGCGGCCGTCGCACATGCCGTACGCCGTGACATGGCACAGGAATTCGTCGTGCACGTCTCACTCCCCCGTCGCCTCGCTGGTGTGCCGGCCGAAGCCCCGCCTTCCCGTGCGGCTCCTGTGCGGTGAAGTGCCCCTGGCGTTCGAGTATCGCCTCTCCCGAAACACTGTCACCATGCCTTTCCGGCCAGCCTGTTGGCATATTCGGCGCCCGTTCTGACCGGAATGCACCGAGGTGCGCGCGGGCCTCCGGCATTACCGGAGAGGTAATCGACCCGCCCCGCCGGCCTCCGGCATGGTGGTCACACCGGATCGGCGAAGCCCCGGATCCGGGCCCGACCAGCACTGACGACCACGATGGAGGCTGATTCACCATGTCCGTGAACACCGACCGTTACGAGACCGCGGCCGCCCGTTACTTCGAGGCCTGGAACGCCACCGAGCCGGAGGCGCTGAAGAAGGCGGTCGCCGCCGCGTGGACCGCGGACGGCGGTTACACCGACCCCCTCGCCGACGTCCGCGGCCACGAGGGCGTCGCGGCCGTGATCACCGCCGCCCACGAGCAGTTCCCGGGGTTCGTCTTCCGCCCGCTCGGCACGGTGGACGGCCATCACGACACGGCGCGCTTCGGCTGGGAGCTGGTGAGCGAGGACGGCTCGGCTCCGGTCGCCGGGTTCGACGTGGTCACCCTGGACGAGGAGGGCCGCATCCGGCAGGTGCTGGGCTTCCTGGACCGGGTGCCGGAGGGCGCCTGACGCCTCGCGGCGACAGCCCGGCCGGCGGCCTGGGCGAGGGGCTGCCCTCCCGCCCCGCTTCCCCCCACACTGAGTGGCATGCACCTGCGCATCGAAGCCCACTCCCTGCCCGGCCGCGACTGCGGGCCCGGGCCGGACTTTCACGGGGTTAGCGGGATCGAGGTGGCGGTCCAGCGCAAGGACCGGCCGGCCGAGCTGCTCGATCCGCAGCCCGGCGACGCCGCGACGGCGACGTGGACGCTCCCGTGCACGTTCACCGCCGACGGCGAGCTGCGCGGCCCGTACGTGCAGAACCGGCTCGGCGGACGCTTCGTCTATCTCTCCTGGGTCGGGAGGCAGCCGCAGGAGGAGGCGTCCCGGATGTTCCGGCGCGCCAAACTGATGCTCGTGGACGTTCCGCCCGAGGTGCTCGCCGAGGCGCGGCGGCGCGGCACGCTGGTGGGCCGGCTCGCCCTCACCGACGCCAAGGGCCGTCCGCTGTGCGGGCGGGTGGTGCCCCCGGCGATCGTGTGGAGCGCGGGCGAGCCGGCGCAGACGTGAGCCCGCGTCCCACTGCCCTGCGGCGGGGCTACGGACGGACGATCGCGTCGATCCGGGCCAGTTCCTCCGTGTCGAAGTCCAGGTTCCGGATCGCGCCGACGCTGTCCTCGACCTGCTGCGCGCTGCTCGCGCCGACCAGCGCCGAGGTGACGCGGCCGCCGCGCAGCACCCAGGCCAGGGCGAGCTGGGCCAGGGTCTGGCCACGGGACTTCGCGATCTCGTCCAGGGCGCGCAGCCGCGCGACGAGATCCTCGGTGACCGCGTCGGAGTTCAGGAAGGGGCTGTCGCCGGCGGCGCGGGAGTCCTCGGGGATGCCGTCGAGGTAGCGGCCGGTGAGCAGGCCCTGCTCCAGCGGGGAGTAGGCGATGGAGCCGACCTGGAGTTCGTCCAGGGCGTCGAGCAGGCCCTCGTCCTCGGGGCGCCGGTCCAGCATCGAGTAGCGCGGCTGATGGATGAGGAGCGGGGTACCGAGGTCGGCCAGGATGCGGGCGGCTTCCCGGGTCTGCTCGGCGGAGTAGTTCGAGACACCGACGTAGAGCGCCTTGCCCTGCCGCACCGCCGAGTGCAGCGCGCCCATCGTCTCCTCCAGCGGAGTATCCGGGTCGGGGCGGTGCGAGTAGAAGACGTCGACGTACTCCAGGCCCATCCGCGTGAGGCTCTGGTCGAGCGAGGAGAGCAGGTACTTGCGCGAGCCCCATTCGCCGTACGGGCCGGGCCACATGAGGTAGCCGGCCTTGGTCGAGATCACCAGCTCGTCGCGGTACGGCGCGAAGTCGGCCCTCAGGGCCTCGCCGAGCGCGGACTCGGCGGCGCCGGGCGGCGGGCCGTAGTTGTTGGCGAGGTCGAAGTGGGTGATGCCCAGGTCGAAGGCGCGGCGCAGGATGGCGCGCTGGGTCTCGACGGGCCGGTCCGGGCCGAAGTTGTGCCACAGGCCGAGGGACAGCGCGGGGAGCTTGAGCCCGCTGCGTCCGGTGCGGCGGTAGGGCATGCCGTCGTAGCGGTCGGGGTGTGCGGTGTACAACGCGACTCCAGAGGGGTGGGCACATGGTCTGCCAGGACCACTCTTGCGCGCACCGCACGCAGCGGTCCAACAGGAGAATCCGATGGAATTGTGCGGCTAGGCTTCTCAATCATGGAACTGCGCCATCTCCAGCACTTCGTCGCGGTCGCCGAGGACCAGCACTTCACCCGGGCCGCCGAGCGTCTGATGGTGTCCCAGTCGGGGCTGTCGGCCTCGATCCGGGCGCTGGAGCGGGAGCTGCGGGCGCCGCTGTTCGTGCGGACCACACGCCGGGTGACGCTCACCGAGGCGGGGCGGGCGCTGCTGACGGAGGCCGAGCGGATCCTGTCACAGGTGCGCTCGGCGCACGAGGCGGTGGCGGCGGTGCAGGGCGTGCTGCGCGGCACGCTGGCGCTCGGCACCGAGCAGTGCATCGCCGGGGTGCACGTGGCACGGCTGCTGGCGGGCTTCCGGGGGCGGCATCCGGACGTGGAGATCCGGCTGCGGCAGGCGGGCTCCGGCGCGCTGGCCGAGGAGGTCGCGGCCGGGCGGCTGGACCTGGCCTTCGCCTACCGCACCCGGGCGGACTCCGATCAGCTGCGCTCGGTGGCGCTGACCAGCGAGCCGATGACCGTGCTGTGCCATCCCGGCCACCGGCTGGCCTCGGCGGGCGCGGCGCTCGCCCCGGAGGACCTGGCCGGGGAGGTCTTCGTCGACTTCCATCCGGACTGGGGCCCGCGCCGCACGACCGACGCCGCGTTCACCGCCGCGGGCGTACGGCGCACGGTGGCACTGGAGGTGAACGACGTGCACAGCCTGCTGGACCTGGTGGACGAGAACCTGGGGATCGCGGTCGTGCCCCGGCACTTCCGGCACAAGCGGCCCGCGCTCACCGCGCTCCCGCTGAAGGGCGCGGGCGAGGCGGCGTACGAGACGGTCGCCCTGCTGCCGCCGGACCGCGCCACCAGCCCCGCCGCCCGCGCGCTGGTCACCCTCCTCGAAACGGGAGGCGGGACAGGGGGGTTTGCACCACCCCAGGAGGGGCCCCAGGCCTCCTGATCCGGGCCGCCCGCCGCAGCAGACTCGGAACCGTCGGCGTACCGATGACGACTGACGACGGTTCAGGGAGACATGTCATGGCGGAACACACACGGCGGACCGTGCTGCGCGGCACGGCGGGGCTCGCGGCGACGGGCGCGCTCGTGGGCACAGGCACGGGCGCGAGCGCCGTAGCGGCGGGCCCCGCAACGGAATTGACGATACGTCACTATCCCTTCATGGAAGGGGTGTTCGCCCCGGTCACCGAGGAACTGACGGCCTTCGACCTGCCGGTCACCGGCCGCGTCCCGCGCGAGCTGAACGGCCGTTTCCTGCGCAACGGCCCCAACGTGCTGGGCCTGGAGGATCCCCGGGCCCACCACTGGATGCTCGGCGACGGCATGGTGCACGGTGTGCGGCTGCGCGACGGCAGGGCCGAGTGGTACCGCAACCGCTGGGTGCGCTCCTCGCAGGTCGCGCGGAAGCTCGGCGAGACGTACCCCGGCCCGGTGCCCGCGGAGGACTTCGCCTGCAACACGCACGTCATCCCGCACCGGGGGCGGATCCTCGCGCTCCAGGAGAGCGGCCCGCTGCCGTACGAACTCGACGGCGAGCTGGGCACAGTGGGCACGTACGACTTCCGGGGCACGCTGGAGGGCGCGTTCGCGGCGCACACCAAGTACGACGCGTTCGCGGACGAGTTGCACGCGATCGCCTACCACCCGGACTGGGACCACGTCCGGCACCTCGTCGTGGACGGCTCCGGCCGGATCGCCCGGACGCACCGGATCCCGGTGGCGGGCGCGCCGATGATGCACGACTTCGCGCTGACCGAGCGGTACGTCGTCGTCTTCGACCTGCCGGTCACCTTCGACGCGGCGGCGGCCGGAGCCGGCGCCCCGGTGCCGTACGTCTGGAACCGGAAGCACCCGACCCGGGTGGGTGTCATGCCGCGTACCGGCGGCCCGGTCCGCTGGTTCGGCATCGATCCGGTCTTCTACTCGCACACCCTCAACGCCTATGACGAGGGCGAGTCCGTGGTGATCGACCTGATGGCCTACCCGGCGCCGTTCTACGTCGCCGGGCGCGGCTCGGACGGGCCGTACGACGCGCGCACGGCCAGGCTGGAGCGCTGGAGCGTCGACCTGCGCCACGGGCGGGTGCGGCAGCGGGTGCTGGACGACCGGCCGCAGGAGTTCCCGCGGGTCAACGAGGCGCGGGTGGCGCGGCGGCACCGCTACGGCTACACGGCGGCGGCCGCCGGGATGACCGCCGCGTATCTGACGCCGGACGGCGCCGCCCCGCCCGACGACGCCTTCTCCGACGGGCTGGTCAAGCACGACCTGCTGCGCGGCACCACCCAGGTGCACCGGCTGCCGAGGGGCGCGGCGGCGGGCGAGGCCGTGTTCGTCCCGCGCGACCCGGGCGACCGGCGGGCGGCGGAGGACGACGGGTACACCCTCGCCTACGTCCACAACCCGGACCGCGGCCTGGCCGACCTGGTGATCCTCGCGGCGCAGGACTTCACCGGCGAGCCGGTGGCGCGGATCCAGCTGCCGGGGCGGGTGCCGCTGGGCTTCCACGGAAGCTGGATTCCGGACGCGTGAGGGCGCCGGATGCGCGATCGTGGACCGTATGCATGCCAAGGACATCCTCATCGACGGTTACGGCCGCATCCAGGAAGAAGTCCACGCCGCCCTCGACGGCCTCGGACCGGACGAGCTGAACCACCGTCCGGCGCCCGACGCCAACTCCCTCGCCTGGCTGGTCTGGCACCTGACCCGGGTGCAGGACGACCACGTCGCCGACGCCTTCGGCCTGGAGCAGGTCTGGCTCAGCGACGGCTGGGAGAAACGCTTCGGCCTCGACCTGCCGCCCCGCGACCACGGCTACGGGCACACCCCGGCGAAGGTCGCCAAGGTGCGGGTCGACTCCGCGGACCTGCTCACCGGGTACTACGACGCCGTCCACGAGCAGACCCTCGGGGCACTCAAGGGGCTCGCCGCCAAGGACCTGGAACGGGTCGTGGACGAGGGCTGGGATCCCCCGGTCACGCTGGGGGTCCGCCTGGTGAGCGTCCTGTCCGACGATCTCCAGCACGTCGGACAGGCCGCCTACCTCAGGGGGCTGCTTCAGAGCGCGGCCGCGTAACCGGGCAGGACCACGTCCTCGATGAGGGCCCTGCGCTCGTCGAACGGGATGAACGCGCTCTTGACGGCGTTCACCGTGACCGTGCGCAGGTCCTCGACGGTCCAGCCGGCCTCCTCGACCAGCAGGGACATCTCCCGGGTCATCGTCGTCCCCGACACCAGCCGGTTGTCGGTGTTGAGGGTGACCCGGAAGCCGAGGTCCTTCAGGGCCGTGATCGGGTGCTCGGCTATCGAGGTGGCGCAGCCGGTCTGGAGGTTGGAGGTGGGGCACATCTCCAGCGCGATCCGGCGGTCGCGCACCCAGGAGGCGAGCCGGCCGAGCTTGCCGGCCGCGAGGTCGGGGATGTCCTCGGTGAGGCGGACGCCGTGGCCGATGCGCTGGGCGCCGCACACCTGGACGGCCTGGTGGATGCTGGGCAGGCCGTGCGCCTCGCCGGCGTGGATGGTGAACGGCACGCTCTCGCGGCGCAGGTGCTCGAAGGCGGCCAGGTGGTCGGCGGCCGGGAAGCCGTCCTCGGCGCCGGCGATGTCGAAGCCGACGACCCCGGCGTCACGGTAGGCGACGGCCAGGTCGGCGGCCTCGCGGACCCGGTCGAACATCCGCATCCCGCACAGCAGGGTGCCCACGCGGACGGGGGCGCCGGCGGCGGCCGCCTTGGCCATGCCGGCGGCGAGGCCCTCCTGGACGGTCTCCACGACCTCGGCGAGCGACAGCCCGCCCTTGGTGTTCAGCTCGGGGGCGTAGCGCACCTCGGCGTAGACGACGCCGTCGGCGGCGAGGTCCAGCACGTACTCCTCGGCGGTGCGCAGCAGGCCCTCGCGGGACTGCATGACGGCGAGGGTGTGCTCGAAGGTGGCGATGTAGCGGACCAGGTCACCGGAGTTGGCGGCCTCGAAGTACCAGGCGGCCAGTTCGTCGGGGTCGGTGGTGGGCAGGGTGTGACCGATCTCCGCCGCGAGTTCGACGACGGTGGCGGGGCGCAGGCCGCCGTCGAGGTGGTCGTGCAGCACGGCCTTGGGGAGCCGGCGGAGGGTCTCGGTGTCGATGCGGGACACGGTCATGGCAGGGCGTTCCTCGGCGAGTGGTTCAGCGGTGATCAGGCGGCGGGCTGGAGCAGGTCCCAGCGGTTGCCGTACAGGTCCTGGAAGACGGCGACGGTGCCGTACGGCTCGTGGCGCGGGTCCTCCAGGAAGGTCACTCCGGCCGCGGTCATGCGGGCGTGGTCGCGGGCGAAGTCGTCGGTGTGCAGGAAGAAGCCGACCCGTCCGCCGGTCTGGTCGCCGACGCGGGCGCGCTGGACCTCTCCCTTGGCGCGGGCGAGCAGCAGACCGGTGCCGGCTCCGGCACCGCCGGGCTCCACGACGACCCAGCGGGAGCCGTCGGGACGCGGGGCGTCCTCGGCGAGCCGGAAGCCGAGGGCCTCGGTGTAGAAGCGGATGGCCTCGTCGTAGTCGTCGACGACGAGGGTGACCAGGGCGACGCGTCGCATCGGGACCTTCCGGTGGGGTTGGTTAGCGGGTGAGGTTATACGTAAAACTTCACGGGCGCCAGTCCCGTTCTACGCGCGTTGCACCGCGGGTGCCTCCATGCGTCGCCTCAGGGCTGCGGCGGAGTGTCGGCCGGTGGTCGGCCGGTGGTCCGGGTCAGGGCGTCTCGTCGCCCTGGGCGATCTCCACACGGTGGTGGAAGTCGGCCATTCCGGCGCCCGAGGCCACGCAGGAGACGGCGGTGCAGGCGAGGAGGAGGGCCGCGATCGTGCGGCCCGCGCGCGGGGCACGCGGGGCGGCCAGCAGGGCCTGGACGCGCTGCGGGACGGGACCGGAGGTCGCGGCGGCCACGAAGCCGGGGCGCTCGGCGGGCGTGGAGTGCCCGGCGAGGGCCGCGCGGGCGATGGCACGGGCGGTCAGCCGCCGGTCGCCGACCCGGGCCGCGGCGGCCTCGTCGGCGGCGCGCTCGGCGGCGAGGCGGATCGACTCGCGGACGGGGCGCAGCGCAGGGTGGCAGTGTGCGGCGAGTTCGGCGGCGGCGAGGAAGTAGTGGTGGCCGCCGTCGTTGTGCGCCCGCTCGTGCGCGAACAGCGCCTCGCGCTCGGGGCCGTCCAGGCTGCGCAGCATCGCGGTGGTGACGACGATGCGGTGCGGGCGGCCCGGCAGTGCGTAGGCGTCCGGGCGGGACGAGTCCACCACGCACAGGTCGCCCGCGGCGGGGCCGCGCCCGGCTTGTGTACGCGCGACGCGGAAGGCGCGCGTCTGGCGGAGCACGGACCGGACCAGGGTCCAGCCGCACACGGCGAGCACGCCGACGGAGGTCGCGGCGGCGGGCAGGACGACGAGGTCCGAGGCGGTGTGCAGCGGGCGGACCAGTTCGCCGAGCGCGGCGAAGAGCGGCACCTTGAACAGCCCGATCAGGACGAACGAGCCGAGCGCGGCCAGCGAGCAGCCGGCGAGGACGACGGCACAGACGGTGACGGCCCACAGCGCGACGACCGGGGTCAGCCTGTCCAGGGCCCGGCGGGCCAGGGCCGGCAGGGCGAAGGGCAGCAGCAGGGGCAGCAGGAGCAGTGCGGTCATCGTTCTTCGGGTTCGAGCAGGTCCCGCAGGACACGTTCGTCGTCGGGGCTGAGCTGGGCCACGAACCGGGCGAGCACGGTCTCGCGGTCGGTGTCGCGGTCCAGCTCGCTGTGCATGCGGCGCGCGGTGAGCCCCTGGGCGTCCTGGACGTCGCGCACCGGGACGTAGGCGAAACCGCGCCCCTGGCGGTGCCGCTCCACGACCCCCTTGTCGTGCAGCCGGCTGAGGATCGTCGTCACGGTCGTCCGCGCCAGGTCCGCGCCGAGGCGCGACTGGACCTGGCCGGGCGTCTGCGGCCCTCCGGCGGCCCACAGCGTGGCCATGACACTCGCCTCAAGCTCACCGGCCGGCCGGCGCTCGTCCTTCGCCTCGGTCATGGAACGATCCTCACCCCGTCTACGTATGCGGCCAGGGAATCCGTCTACACGATGGTAGTCAACCGCGCCTTCGTACGGCTGTGCGCCCGCCTTGTCCCTTACCCGCCCATTATGGGCGGGCCCGGAGTGGCCGGGCCGGATCCCCCGCCCGCGTCAGCTCGCCCCGGTGCCCGGCCCGGTGTGCAGGGCGTCCAGCCGCGCCGTCTCGTCCGCCGTCAGGCGCAGCGCCCCCGCGGCCACGTTCTCCACGAGGTGGTCGGGGTTGCCCGTGCCGGGGATGGCGAGGACGTGCGGGCCCTGGTGGAGGGTCCAGGCGATGCGGATCTGGGCGGGGGTCGCGCCGTGGGCACGGGCGATGGCGCGCACCTCCTCGTCGTGGGTGTCGGCCGCCGCGTGGGCGCCCGCCTCTCCGGCGACGGCGTAGAAGGGGACGAACGCGATGCCGCGCTCGCCGCACAGGCGGAGCATCTCGTCGTCGACGGGATCCGGCCGGTCCAGGGCGTAGCGGTTCTGGACGCTGACCACCGGGGCGATCTCCAGGGCCTCGGTGAGGTGGCGCGGTTCGACGCCGGAGATGCCGAGGTGGCGGACGAGCCCGGCCGTGCGCAGTTCGGCGAGGGCGCCGAAGTGCTCGGCGACGGAGTCCTGGCGCATCCGGCGCAGGTAGACGAGGTCGAGGTGGTCGCGGCCGAGCTGGCGCAGGTTCTCCTCGACGTGGCCGCGCAGTTGGTCGGGCCGGGCCGAGGTGCCCCACTCGCCGCAGTAGTCGCGGAAGGGGCCGACCTTGGTGGCGATGACCAGGTCGTCGGCGTACGGCGCGAGGGCGGTGTTGATGAGCTCGTTCGCGGAGCGGGTGGCCGAGAAGTAGAAGGCGGCGGTGTCGATGTGGTTCACGCCCAGCTCCATGGCCCGGCGCAGCACGGACAGGGAGCGCTCCCGGCTGCTGGGAGTGCCCAGGTGGAACGCGGCGCTGCCCGTCAGCCGCATGGCTCCGAAGCCGATGCGGTGGACGGGCAGATCGCCGAGCGTGACGGTGCCGGATGCTTCCGCGGTGATCGTTTCAGCGGTCATCCGGCGGAGTGTCGCACATCCGGCCGTCCACGCAAGCGAATTCGGGGAGGACGGCCGGGCCGGGGCCGGCTCAGCCGAGCGGCTTGTCCAGGACCGCCTTGCGGTGGCTGAACGTCTCGATGGAGTAGCGGCCGTGGTAGTTGCCCATGCCGCTCTCCCCCACGCCGCCGAACGGCAGGTCGGAGACGGTGAGATGGGCGAGGGGCAGGCCGTAGCCGAGGCCGCCGGAGGAGGTCTCGGCGGCGATGCGCCCGCGCGTCTGCTCGGACTCGCTGAAGACGTACAGCGCGAGCGGTTTGTCGCGGTCGTTGATGAAGGCGATCGCCTCGTCCAGGCCGGGCACGGTGACGATCGGCAGGATCGGGCCGAAGATCTCCTCCTGCATGACCGCCGACGCCGGGTCGACGTCCGCGAGGACGGTCGGGGCGATGTACTTGGCGGTGCGGTCGCTCGCGCCGCCCACGGCCAGCCGGCCGGAGCCGAGCAGCCCCGACAGCCGGTCGAAGTGGCGCTCGTTGACGATACGGCCGTACTCCGGGGACTGCGCGGGGTCGGTGCCGAACAGCGTCTCGACCGCCCGCACCAGGCTGGTCTCCAGGGCGGCGGCGGTCTCGGGGTCGGTCAGCACGTAGTCGGGGGCGACGCAGGTCTGTCCGGCGTTGAGGAACTTGCCGCGGGCGAGCCGGTCCGCGACCACGTCCAGGTCGGCGTCGCGGTCGACGAACACCGGTGACTTGCCGCCGAGTTCGAGGGTGACCGGGGTGAGGTGTTCGGCGGCGGCGCGCATCACGATGCGGCCGACGGTGCCGTTGCCGGTGTAGAAGATGTGGTCGAAGCGCTCGGCCAGCAGGGCCGTGGTCTCCGGGACACCGCCCTCGACCACGGCGACCGCGTCGGTGTCGAGGTAGGCCGGGATCAGCTCGGCGAGGGCGGCGGAGGTGGCCGGGGCCAGCTCGCTGGGCTTGACGACCACGGCGTTGCCGGAGGCCAGCGCGCCGACCATGGGGGCGAGCAGCAGCTGCGCCGGGTAGTTCCAGGGGGCGATGACGAGGACGACGCCCAGCGGGTCGTACTGCGTCCAGGCCGTCGCGTCGGCGCCGAGGTGGGCCGGGACGGGCGCGGGCTCGGGGCGCAGCCAGTCGGCGAGGTGGTCCAGGGTGTGGTCGATCTCTCGGATCGTGAAGTCGATCTCGGTGCGATAGGCCTCGGTGCCGCTCTTGCCGAGGTCGGCGTGGAGGGCGGCGGCGAGGTCGGCGCCGCGTTCCGTGAGCATCGCGCGCAGGCGGCGCAACTGCTCGGTGCGCCAGTCGACGGGCTTGGTGCGGCCGGTGGCGAAGGTGGCGCGCAGCCGGGCCACGATGTCGGCGGGCTGCTCGATGGCGGGGTGGTTCACGGGTGCCTCGCTGGGGGTGCCGGGCGGTTACGGCCCGAGCCTAGGACTCATTGGATGTAGTCGCCAACCTTTCAGGTCCTCAAGTTAATCCCGGCGGGCAGAAGTGATCACGCTCACACGCCCGGGCCACCCCCGCGCCGCCCCCGATACGCCCGCCCGGACCGGCCCCCGCCACGGGTCGCCCGCAATGGTCCGGAAGAATCCCCGCCATGACCACCACCGCGCATCCGCTCGTCACCCGCGCCCGCCGGCTCGCCGCCGAGCTGCTCGTCCCCGAGGCCGAGCGGGTGGACCAGGAGGGGGTGCCCGCGAGCCATATCGCGGCGGTGAAGCGGTCGGGGCTGCTCGGCGTGGGGGCACCCGTCGCGTACGGCGGCTCCGGCGCGCCGCCCGCGGTGCTGCGCGAGACCGCCGAGATCCTGGCCGGTGCCTGCTGCTCGACGTGGTTCGTGCAGACCCAGCACCACTCCCCGGTGCAGACCCTCGCGCAGAGCGAACTCCCGGTCCGTGAATGCCTGTTGGGCCCGCTGGCCCGCGGCGAGCTGCTGGCCGGGGTGGCGTACGCGCATCTGCGGTCGTATCCGCGGACGCCGGTGCGGGTCCGACGGGAGGCCGGCGGCCTGCGGTTCGACGGGACCGTGCCCTGGTACACGGGGTGGGGGCTGAACGACGTGCTGCTGCTCGCCGGGGTGACCGAGGCCGGCGAGGTGCTGTTCGCCTTCGCCGAGGCCCGCGAGCAGCCGGGACTGCGCGCCTCGGAGCCGATGCGCCTCGCCGCCCTCACCGCCGCGCGCACGGTGTCGCTGGAACTGTCCGGACTGCGGCTGCCCGAGGACGCGGTCGCCCTGCGGATGCCGTACGCACGCTGGGCATCCGGCGACCGGGCCCGGACGCTGAACGCCAACCCGGCGGTCTTCGGCGTCGCGCGCGCCGCCCTGGACCTGCTGGACGAGGAGCCGGCCGCCCCGCTGCGCGCCCGGCTCGACGACGTGCGCCGCCGGGCCTACGCCCTGGCCGACCATCCGGTGCCGCTGGAGCGGGCCGAGGAGCGGCTGGCCGTGCGGGCGGAGGCGTACGAGGTGCTGCGCAGGGCCACCACGGCGGCGGTGGTCGCCGGGGGCGGCCGGTCGATGGCCCTGTCGAGCCGGGCCCAGCGCCTCGCCCGGGAGGCGCTGTTCCTGCTGGTCCAGGGGCAGACGACGGAGACCCGTACGGCACATCTGCGGGCGCTGGCGGCCGGCTGAGGCACACGGGGCGGGCGTCAGCGCCGTCGCAGCGCCCCCTTGGCCGGCGCACGGGTGACGACCGTCTCGGCCGCGGCGAAGCCGAGGCCCAGGTCACGGGGCCGGGTGGACCAGGCCGTGCAGGCCGAAGGCGTTGAGCGCGGTCTGGTACACGGCGGAACGGCACCCCGGGGGAACCGCCGCCGTAGCTCGGGCACCGGCATGCGCACCCAGCGCGGCACCACCCCACGTGACGGCGGTGGAGACCTCGTTCGGTTCTTGCGTCATGAACCGGCCGTCTGCTGAGGCGAGTTGGTCAGCTCGTGAACGGCACCTGCGCCGAGGGGACGGACGCGCCGTCGTCGGGGTGTGTCCACAGTCCCTGGGCCGCGAGGCGGGGCAGCACGCCCTCGCCGAACCAGTACGCCTCCTCCAGGTGCGGATAGCCGGAGAGGACGAACTCGTCGATGCCGAGCGCGTGGTACTCCTTGATCCGCTCCGCGACCTCGTCGTGGCTGCCGACCAGCGCCGTGCCCGCGCCGCCGCGCACCAGGCCGATGCCGGCCCACAGGTTCGGGTGGATCTCCAGGCTCTCCCGGCTGCCGCCGTGCAGCGCGAGCATGCGCTGCTGGCCCTCGGACTCGCTGCGCGCGAGCCCCGCCTGCACGGCCCGGACGGTCTCCGGATCGAAGCCGTCGAGCAGCCGGTCCGCCTCCGCCCAGGCCTCGGCGGTGGTGTCCCGGGTGATGACGTGCAGGCGGATGCCGAAGCGCAGGGTACGGCCGTGCTCGGCGGCCAGCGCGCGGATCCAGGCGATCTTCCCGGCGACCTGGGCGGGTGGCTCGCCCCAGGTCAGGTACACGTCGGCGTACTTGGCCGCGACCTCTCCCGCGGCTGGCGAGGAGCCGCCGAAGTACACCTCGGGCACCGGGTCGGGCAGCCGGCTGAGCTTCGCGTCCTCGACGCGCAGGAACTCGCCGTCCAGGTCGACGCTCTTGCCGTCCCACAACTGGCGCACGATGTGCAGGAATTCGCCGGTACGACGGTAGCGGGCGTCCTTGTCGAGGAAGTCGCCGTAGGCCCGCTGTTCGTGGCTCTCGCCGCCGGTGACGACGTTGAGCAGCAGCCGGCCGCCGCTCTGCCGCTGGAAGGTGGAGGCCATCTGCGCGGCGAGCGTCGGCGAGACCGAGCCGGGCCGGAAGGCGACCAGGAACTTCAGCCGCTCGGAGTTCTGGCTGACCATGGCGGTGGTGAGCCACGCGTCCTCGCACCAGGCGCCGGTCGGGGTGAGCGCGGCGGCGAAGCCGAGCTGCTCGGCGGCGCGGGCGATCTGGCTCAGGTAGGCGACCGTGGGCGGCCGGTCCCGGCCCGACGCGGTGGCCGGGGTGCCGTGGCCGCCGCCGACGACATGGCGGCTGTCGCCGTTGGTGGGCAGGAACCAGTGGAAGGTGAGGGACACGTGGGGCTCCGTTCTCTGGTGTCCGTCGCGGCGGGCCGTGCGGTCCGTCAGAGCAGGCCGTGCCGGGGCGGCGGGGTGCCGGTCAGCGCGTACCGGCCGAGGTGCTGGATCTTCCAGCGGGCCGGGTCGTGCAGGGTGTGGGTGCGGGCGTCGCGCCAATACCGGTGCAGATTGAGGGAGTTGAGCGCGGAACGAGTGCCGGCCACTTCGAAGAGGGCACCCGCCACCTCCACCGCGGCCTCTCCCGCACGCACCTTGGCGGCGGCGACGGCGAGGGACGCCTCGGCCGCCGTGTCGTCGGTGAGCCGACCGCGGGCCGCGTCGACCGCGCGGGCCGCCTCCGTCAGCAGCGCCCGGGCCGTCCGCACCCGGAGGTCGAGTTCACCGAAGCGCTGGACGAGCAGCGGATCCTCGACGGCGGCGTCGGCACCGCTCTCGAACCACGGGCGGCTCTTGGTGCGGACGAACTCCGCGGCCTCCTTGAGCGCCCCGTCCGCGATGCCGGTGTCGATGGCGGCATGCAGCAACTGGGCCACGGCGCCGTGCAGTTGCGGCCCCTCGAAGGTGAGGTGGTGGGGCAGCACCCGGTCGGCGGGCAGGGGTACGGCGTCCAGGCGGACGGTACCGCTGGCCGTCGTCCGCTGGCCCATGCCGTCCCAGTCGTCGACGACGCTCAGGCCGGGGGCGTCCCGGGGGACGTAGGCGACGTGCAGGGTGTCGTCCGGGACGCGGGCGAGCACCGGGATCCAGTCGGCGAACAGGGCTCCGGTGGAGTAGTGCTTGACGCCGGTGAGCCGGTACGACCCGTCGGGTCGGGGTTCCAGGCGGGTGCGGATGTCCTGCACGTGCTTGGTGCCCGCTTCGGACTGCGCGTTGCCGAACCGGCGTCCGGCCAGGAGCTCGGCGAAGAAGAACTTCCGCTGCCGTTCGGTTCCCTGACGACGGATCACATTGGTGTACACGAAGTGGCTCTGCGGGATCTGGGCGAGGCTCGCGTCGGCCGTGCCGAGCAGCCGGAAGATCTCCGCGAGGGTGCCCATGGTGACGTCGGCGCCGCCGTGGTCGGCGGGCACCGTGACGGCGAGCAGCCCGGAGCGGGACAGCCGGTCCAGTTCGGCCCGGGGCAGGCGCCGTTCGGCGTCCCGCTCGGCGGCCCCGGCGCGGAACTCCGCGGCCAGGGCCGCCGCGACGGCGAGCGCCTCGGCGTCGTCGGCGATGACGTGTGCGGCGGTCATGGGAC
The DNA here is from genome assembly GCF_058673395.1 of Streptomyces sp. HUAS MG56. Lineage (NCBI taxonomy): Bacteria > Bacillati > Actinomycetota > Actinomycetes > Kitasatosporales > Streptomycetaceae > Streptomyces > Streptomyces sp. HUAS MG56. Next base: position 2,008,770 of record NZ_CM178722.1, read on the forward strand.
GGCTCAGCTCGCCGCCGCCAGCAGCGGGGTCCGGCCGAGGGCGGCGGAGAACTGGTCCACCACCTGCCCGAGCGCCTCGGCGGTGGCCGGGGCGACGGTCAGCGAGCCGTCCTCGCGCACGGTGATGTCCTTGTCGAGGGTGAACCAGCCCTGGACGATGTGGGCGGCGCCCATGGAGTTCAGCACCGGGCGCAGCGCGTAGTCGATGGCGAGGACATGGGCGGTGGAACCACCGGTGGCCAGCGGCAGCACGGTCTTGCCGGTGAGCGCGTACTGCGGGAGCAGGTCGAGGAGCGCTTTGAGCACGCCGGAGTACGACGCCTTGTAGATGGGCGTGCCGATCAGGACGCCGTCGGCGCGGGCGAACAGTTCGGCGGTCCGGGCGATGGCCGGGTGGCGCGCGTCGGCGCCGAGCAGTGCCTCGGCCGGCAGAGCGCGGACGTCGAGCGCGATCACCTCGTGCCCGTGGGCGGTCAGCCGCTGGTCCAGGTGGCGCAGCAGGCGGCCGGTGCGGGAGGTGGCGGAGGGGCTGCCGGAGACGGACAGGACGGTGGCCATGCGTGCCTCGTTTCTGGTGCGCCGGGCACCCGTGCGTGGACGGGCGCCCGGGCGGAGGGCGGTCAGGAGTACCAGGTGGGTTCGGGCAGTTCGCCCTCAAGGACCCAGCGGCCGACCTCGCGTCGCTTGTAGGCGACGGGGTCGTGCAGGGTGTGCGTGCGCACGTTGCGCCAGAAACGGTCCAGGCCCTCCGCCGTCGCGGTGGCGCGGGCGCCGGTGACCTCGAAGATCCGGCTGGTGATCTCCAGGGCGACCTCGGTGGCGCGGGCCTTGACCGCGGCGACCCGCACCTCGAACTCGCCACGGGTCCGGGCGGTGACCGCGTCGGGGTCGTCGTGCAGCTTCTGTCCCTCGGCGGCGACCGCGTCGGCGAGCGCCTCCACGGCCCAGAGCTTGGCGGTGAGGTCTCCGTAGGTGTCGATGACGTACGGCTCGTCGACCGCGCGCTCGTGGCCTCCGTGCAGCCAGGGGCGGGACTTGGTGCCGGTGTAGGTGAGGGCCGTGTCCAGCGCGCCGGCGGCGATGCCGAGGTAGAAGCTGACGAACACCAGCTGGATGGTGGGGACGTTGAGGGTGTTGTAGACCCGCGGCCGGAACTCCTTGTCCACGTACCCGGCGGCGGAGGACCACGGGGTGCGGACCCCGTCGAGGGTGACGCCGCCGCTCTCGGTGAGCCGCTGGCCGATGTTGTCCCAGTCGTCGTGGAAGGTCAGCCCCTCGGAGTCGGACGGCACGATGGCGAAGACATGCTTCTCGGTGCCCTCCAGGACGCCTTCCAGGACGGTGACGTCGGAGACCCTGCTGCCGGTGGAGAACGACTTGCGGCCGGTGAAGACCAGGTCGTCTCCGTCCTCGGTGACGATCACGTCCTTGTCGCGCGGGTTGACGGCGCCGCCGAAGAACCAGCGGTCACGGGAGGCCTCGGCCTCCACGTGCTCCCACTGCTCACGGGTGCCGACGAGCCGGGCGGCCCAGAACCACAGGTAGTGGTAGCCGAGGAGCTGTCCGATCGAGCCGTCGGCCTTGGCGATCTCGCGGACGACCCGGTAGGCGGTGGGCCAGTCCTGTCCCGCGCCTCCGTGTTCGACGGGGCCGAGCAGGGTGACGAGGCCGGAGTCCTTCAGCAGCCGGACCTCGGCGTACGGGGTGGCACCGGCCCGGTCGCGGGCTGCGGCGTCGGTGGCGAGGACGGCCGCCACCTCGGTGGCACGGGCGATCCAGTCCTCGGCAGTGGCGGGGGCGGGGCGGGTGGTCCAGTCGGTGTGCGCGTCGGTGCCGTCGGTGCTGCTCATTCGGGGTGACCTCTTTCTCGCGGTGCGGCCCGGTGCTCTTCCGGTGCGGCGCGAAAGGCGGGGGGAAGGAAAGGTCAGGCGTGGGCGGGTGCCGGGACGGGCTCGGGCTCGCTCCCGGGAAGCTGTGCCTCCAGCTCCCGTACGAGGGGGAGCACGCGCTTGCCGAAGTACTCGACCTCCTCGTGGTAGTGGAGGAAGCCGAGGAGGAAGAGGTCGACGCCGAGCTTCTTGTAGGCGACGATGCGTTCCGCGATCTGCTCGGGAGTGCCGATCAGGCCGGTGCGGAAGCCGTCGTTGTACTGGACCAGGTCCTCGAAGGCGGAGTCCTGCCACATGCCCTTGCCGTCGGTGGTGGACCGTCCGGCCTGCTGGACGGCGGCGCGGAAGCCGTGGACGGCCTCGGTGTCGGCCTTGGCGACGATCTCGCGCAGGGTCTCGCGGGCCTCCGCCTCGGTGTCGCGGGCGATGAGAAAGCCGTTGAGGCCGAACTTCGGTGCGCCGCGGCCGGCTTCGGTGGCGGAGGCGCGGACGTCGGCGAGCTGCTCGACGACACCGTCGTAGTCCTTGCCGTTGGAGAAGTACCAGTCCGAGACCCGGCCCGCCATGTGCCGGGCGGCGGTCGAGTTGCCGCCCTGGAAGATCTCCGGGTGAGCGCGCCCGGGGACGTCCAGCGGCTTGGGCTTCAGGGTGAAGTCCCGCAACCGGTAGAAGTCTCCGGCGAGTTCGGTGTGGTCCTCGGTCCAGATCTTCCGCAGGGCGGTGATGAACTCCTCGGACCGCCGGTAGCGCTCGTCGTGCTCCAGCCAGGGCTCGCCGAGCGCGGTGAACTCCCCCTTGAACCATCCCGATACGACGTTCACGGCGAACCGCCCGCCGGACAGGTGGTCGGCGGTGGCGCCGAACTTGGCGAGGACTCCGGGGTGCCACAGGCCGGGGTGGACGGCGGCGATGACCTTCAGGCGCTCGGTGGCCAGCAGCAGGGCGAGACTGAAGCTCGTCGACTCGTGCTGGTACTCGGCGCCGTAGCTGGCCATGTACCGGACCTGGCTGAGGGCGTAGTCGAACCCGTTGTTCTCGGCGAGCACGGCCAGCCGGCGGTTGTACTCGTATCCCCAGTCGGTGCGCTGTTCGATGGTGCTGGTGACGAGTCCCCCGCTGACGTTGGGGACCCAGTAGGCGAATTGCAGGGGTGCTGCGGGCATGCGGAACTCCTGGTGCGTCATGCTTTCGGGCACGCCGAATTCGGGTGCAGGCACGGTCGCCGCAAAGGGCGCGGGCGCACTTGAACGAAGGTGCGGGCACGGCGAATTCAGGCGAGAAAAGAGGAAGCCGAGAGCGAGGAAAAGGGGAAAGCGCGGCGGATCGCGGAGGGGTGATCAGGCCGCGGCGCAACAGGAGGCGCTGGAGACGCGTGCGAGGTCGACATGGCGTCGCCGCGTGAGGTCCAGTCGCATCGTCATGCCGTCGATCGTGGCAGCCGTCGGCGACGGCCGTCAAGGAGAACCCGACCGGTCTCGTATCGCGGACCATTGAATTTCACGAAGGTGTGACAGGAAAACCCTTGAACCTGTTCCACCCGGCCCCGCATTCTGCGGCGGTGCGTACCGAACAGCTGGAATACATAGCCGCCGTGACCCGGCTGGGTTCCCTGCGCCGGGCGGCCGACGAACTGCGTTTGTCCCAGCCCGCGTTGAGCGAGACGGTGCGGAACCTGGAACGGGAACTCGGTGTCGACCTTCTGGAGCGGAAGCGGTCGGGCGCGAAGATGAGCGCGGCGGGCCGGGAGCTGCTGCCGCACATCGTGAGCGTGCTGGAGGCGGTGGATCGGCTGCGGGCGGCGGCCGGCGAGCAGCACCGCATCAGCCGCATGGTGCGGGTCGGCACGGTCAACGCGGCGACCGTGCCGCTGCTCTTCCCCGTACTGCGCTCGTTCCGGGCGGCGCATCCCGTCACCCAGGTCGAGGTGGTCGGCGCGCAGCAGACGGAGATCCAACGGGGCCTGGCGGAAGGCGGGTTCGATCTGGGCCTGGTCAACCACCTGGACGGCGACGACATGCCCGCGGGCATGGAGTGCACACAGTTGCTGCGGGGGCGCCCGGTGGTGTGCGTGCGCCCGGACAGCCCGCTCGCCGCGCTCGCGGTGGTCGGCGTCGAGGACCTGCTCGGCGTGCCGCTGATCGCGATGCGCGCCGGGTACGTGATGCACCGGTACGTCCACCGGCTGCTGTCGGGCCGCGTCCCGGCGTTCTCGTACTCGACGGACGGCGCGGAGATGGGCAAGCTGATGGTGGCCGAGGGGCTCGGGGCGACCGTACTGCCGGACTTCAGCGTCGCCGGTGACCCGCTGGAGCGCTCCGGCGCCCTCACCAGCCGGCCGCTGTCCGACGACACGACCAGGGTGCTGCTGACACTCCAGCGCCGCCGCGCGGAGTCGATACCACAGGCGGCACACGACCTGCACGCGGCTTTCGTGCGGCGGGCACGGGAACTGACGGCGGGCTGACCGGCGGACCACGCGCCGCGCCGCCTTCGTCGTCGCCCTCGCCCTCACCCCGAAGCCGCGTCATGACCGTCTCGACCGTCCTGTTCACCTCCGATCTGCGGCTGCACGACCACCCGCCACTGCGGGCCGCGACAGCCGGGGCCCCCGGGTCGTTCCGTTGTTCGTGCGCGATCGGGGCGTGCCGGACGCCGGGTTCGCGGTGCCCGACCGGCTGGCGGCGGCTGGTGGTGCGCTCCGGACGTCGTCGAGGAGGTGTGCGCGGTGGCCGCGGTGGCGGGCGCCGACGGGGTGCACCTGGCGGCCGACGCGAGTGCGTACGCCCAGCACGGCGGGCGGCGGCTGCACGTGCACGACACGGCGACCCAGGCGTTCGCGCCCTGCTCGGTGACACCGGGCGCGGCGCCTCGGACCATTTCGCGGGCGTCACGCCGTACTTCCGCCACTGGTCGGCGCGGCGGCTGCGCGACCCGCTCGGTGCGCCGCGCGCGCTGTCCGTCCCGCACTGCATCGCCTCCGGGGAGCTCCCCTCCCGCGCCGGGCTGTCGGATGTGTCCCCGGGGACGCCGGCCGGAGGCGAGCCGGCGGCCGGGAAGCAGCTGACCGCGTGGCTCCGTTCGGGCATCGCCGCGTACGAGGACCGGCACGAGGACCGGCACGAGGACCGGCACGAGGACCGGCCGGCGACGCTACCTCACAGCTGTCGCCCCGTCTGCACTGCGGCACGCTCTCGCCCGTCGAACTCGCCCACCGCGCACGGAAGGCGGGCGGATCCGGCGACGAGGCGTTCGTCCGGCAGCCCGCCTGGCGGGACTCCCGCCGTCAGGTGCCGGCCGCGCGGCCCGCCACGGCGGACATCGAGGCGTGGCGGGAGGGCCGTACCGGCGATCCGGTGATCGACGCGGAGATGCGCCAACTGCGCCACGAGGGCTGGACGCACCACCGCGGGCGTGCTGACGGCGGGCTTCCTGACGAAGACGCCCTACGTCGACCGGCGTGTGGGGGCGCGGCACTTCCTGGGCCTGCCGGCCGACGGGGACCTGGCGAACAACCAGCCGAACTGGCAGTGGGCGGCGGGCACCGGCCCGACACCCGCCCCCGCCTCGGGGGCTGCCCGGGCCCGATCGCCGACCTCGCCGACGGTCCGGCCCGCTTCCGGCGGGTCGGGCTCCGCCCGGGACGGAGCCCGACCGCCGAGCCCTACACATAAAGCCGAAATAAGGGCAAAATGGAAGCAAGCGGCGCTTATCTCACGCCGCACCAGACACGGCCTGGCCTGCGAAGTCAAAGGAGACGAGTCATGGCCAACCTGCACAGGGGTGATATGACGACCCACCCCGATGTCTCCGAAATGCGGGAACGCTACGCCCGTATGCTCGGCGGTCGCGATGTGGCGCTCGTGGACGGGCCGGTCTTCCTGCTCGGCCTGTACTGCGCGGCATCCCCGTGGATCGTGCACTACACGACGAGCCAGCCCTCGCTCGTGGCCCACAACCTGATCATGGGCATAGCGATAGGCCTGCTGGCTCTCGGCTTCACGCGTGCCCCCGAGCGGATGTACGGCCTCAGCTACGCCATGTGCGCCCTGGGCATCTGGATGATCATCGCGCCGTGGATCGTGGGCACGAGCCCCGACCGAGGCGTGATCATCAACAACATCGTCATCGGCGCTTTGGCGCTCGTGCTCGGACTGGTCTGCGCCGGCACGGCGGCGAGGAGCACACCCAGGCCGTAGCAGGAGACGCGAGCGACAGGAGAGCGCGAGCAGACACGGAGGGACAAGGAGACACGGAGGGACAAGGAAGGACAGCCGACCGGGTGCGGCCGGTCCGCCCGAGCGGGCCGGCCGCACCGCGCCCGCTCAGCGGCTCGGCACCAGCCAGGGCTCCTGCGGCAGGGTGCGCCCGGTCTCCAGCAGCGACTTGAGGTTGGACAGCACGGCCGGCCAGCCAGCGCCGACCTGCGAGCGCTCCTCCTCGCCGCCCAGCTCCTCGTGGACGACGGTCAGCCGGACGATGTCCTCGTACGGCTGGATCTCGAAGGTGACCCGGGAGTGCCGGTCCTCCCGGTCCTCGTCGGCGGGCGCGGCCCAGGTGGTGACCAGCCGGGCCGGCGGCTCGCTCTCGACGACGCGGCCGACGACGTCCTCGACGCCGGAACCGTCGGTCCGCACATGCGCCCAGCGGGAGCCGGGCCGCCAGTCGGACTCGTTGCGGTGACCCCAGTAGGCGGCCGTCAGGTCGGCGTCGGTGAGCGCCTCCCAGACCTTCTCGGGCGTGCTAGCGATGTAGGTGACGTACACGAAGCTGGGCTTGTCGGTCATGGCTTCCTCGGCTCGTCGCTTCAGGGCACCGAGCGCGCTCAGGCGCGGGCGCTCGAACTTCTCGATCCACCGCTCCTGGATCTCATGGAGCGGCACGGGGTTGAGGTAGTGCAGCTTTTCCCGCCCCCGCCGCACCACGCCGATCAGGTTCGCGGCCTCCAGGACGGCCAGGTGCTGGGTGACCGACTGGCGCGTCATGGCGATGCGCTCGCACAGCTCGCCCAGGGTCTGGCCGTTGTTCTCGTGGAGCCGGTCCAGCAGGCGTCGGCGCGTGTCGTCAGCCAGCGCCTTGAAGACCTTGTCCATCCCGCTGTCGTTCTCTGATCGCACACTCAACGTTATGCAGCCAATTACTTGCATGTCAAGCTGACCAGCAGATTCACAGGCGAATCCTTGGAATCTCCTGCGAATTCACCCGTTCAATGATGGATTATAAGGTGATTCGAGGGGAACGTTACGAACATCTGTTACATGACGTATGGGTGACCTTGATGGACGGTCCGTAGCGTCGAAGACACACCGACGAACGAAACCGATCGAAGGACTGTTCACCGATGCGTGCACGTCACACCCTGCGCACCACCCTCGTCGCCGCCGGCGCCACCGCCGTCCTGGCCGGCTCGGCCTCCGGCGCGTTCGCCGCCGCGGCCCCCCAGCCGGCGCCCGCCGCCCACGCCGCGGCCCACCACCACTGCAAGGACAAGCGGGTCCTCGTCAAGACGGTCCGGCTCGCGGACAAGGTCTCCGTCGCCAAGGTCTACAAGACCGGCAAGCACCACCAGCACTTCGAGGCGGAGATCTGGGCGAAGGGCACCAAGTTCGGGACCCTCGTGGCCAAGGGCAAGCCCGCCCACGGCGAGAACAACGGCCTGCACGTCACACTGCGCCCGAACGGCGAGGTGACGTCCTGGGTCGAGCGGGCCAAGCCGAAGCCCAAGCCGCAGCCCGTCGCCCAGCGCATCCTCGTCTCCGTCAGCACGCTGGCCGACGACACCTCGACCGGCAAGGTCTACAGGCTCGGCCCCCACCACTACGAGGCCGACATCTACGCCCACGGCCACAAGCTCGACACCCTCGCCGCCAAGGGCCGCGCCGCCCACGGCGAGAACAACGGCCTGCACGTGGTCCTCAAGCCGGACGGCAAGCTGGTCTCCTGGGTCGAGGACGCGTCGGACCACGCGCAGAACCGGTAACCAGGCCCGGTTCCGGCCGATCCGGGCCCGGTGACCGATCCAGGTGACCGGGCCAGGTCAGCCGGTCACGGCGAACGAGATCCACACATCCGGGGGAAGCCCCGGCCGGTCCGGCACCGGCCGGGGCTCGCGCGTCCAGGCGTCCCCGGCCATGTCCCGGGCGACATGCGCCCAGAACCGTGCGGCGGCCGGATTCTCGTCCTGGAAGGGGATCTCCCAGTTCCCGGGATGCCGGCGCAGCACGTCCCGTACGGCCCGCGTCCCGAGCCCGAGCCGCCGCGCACCGCGCACGACGAAGAAGGCGTTCAGCACCCGCACCGGCGTGTCCAGCGCGCGCACGAACGCGAAGCCGGCCGGACGGCCGTCGGTGAGGAAGAGGTACGGCGCCCAGCCGGGCCGGGTGAAGGCCTGCTCGACCCGCTCGTTGCGGAAGGTGCCGTCGACGCCGGGCAGCGTCCCGCGGAACTCGGACAGGTCGTGATGGAACATCAGCCACAGCCGCTCGACGGTGGGCCGGTCTTCAGGGATCGCGGGGCGGACGGTCACGTCCGCCGGGAATGTGTCGTTCATGAACGAAAGCCTCCCCGGCGGACATGGTGTCCGGTCCGGGGAGGCTCACAAAGACTGGTGCAACTCTAGCTCATCACGGGGGTGTTGTGCTGCCCAGCGCAGCCGGGCCGGCTCAGCTCGGTTCGAGGACCTTGTACTCCTCGGTGATCTCCTTCGCGCCGAACGGCCACACCTTCTCCAGCCGGGCCCAGACCACGAAGGCGACGCAGCCCAGGGCCAGCCAGGCCAGGGACCACTCGATGGGGTAGCGGCCTGGGGAGTTTTTGTCGGCGTATCCGTAGATCACGCACCAGCCGGCGAAGGCGACGATGCTCGGCAGCGGGTAGAGCCACATCCGGTAGGGGCGGCGCAGGTCCGGCTGTCGCTTGCGCACGACGGTCAGCGCGACGATCTGAGCGAGCGCCTGGACGATCACCATGACCGTGGTGAGCAACTGGATCAGGGTCGCAAGGTCGGTGTGGCGGCCGATCAGAAAGCCGACCGCGGTGATCACGCCCATGGTGGCCAGGCCGAGCATCGGGAAGCGGTGCCTGGGGTGCAGCCTCTCGTAGGGGCGGAAGAAGACGCGGTCGCGGGCGGCGTCGTAGGGGACGCGGGAGCCGCCGAGCAGTCCGGTGAAGACCGAGGCGAACGCGGTGACGAGGATCAGCACGGTCACCACGTCGGCGGCCCCCTTGCCCCAGGTCTCCTCCAGCACCGCCGAGGCCACCGAGGTCGAGGCGATGTCGTGCGGGTCGGTCATCCGGTGCCAGTCGATCACCCCGAGCGTGCCGATCTGGAGCAGCAGGTAGATCGCCATGATGCCGAGGATGGAGAAGAGGATCGAGCGCGGGAGGTTGCGGCCCGGGTCCTTGATCTCGGCGCCCATGTAGGCCGTGGTGTTGTAGCCGAGGTAGTCGTAGATGCCGATGGTCAGGCCCGCGGCGAAGCCGAGCCAGAAGTGGTCGCTCGTCAGGTCGAAGGCGCCGGACGGGTAGGTGAAGGCCCGGTGCGGGCTGAAGTCGGTGGCCGCCGCGACGATCACCAGGACCACCGAGGCGATCATCACGGTCCACATGACCGCGGTGATCCGGGCGATGTGCTCGATACCGCGCCACAGGAGCAGCACGACCAGGACGATCACGCCGAGACCGATCAGATCGCCCGCCGTCTGCCCGAGACCGGGGGACAGATAGCCCAGGTACTGCACGAAACCGACCACACCGGTCGACATGATCAGCGGAATGAAGAGCATCGCCGTCCACACGAACAGGAACGGCATCAGCCGTCCGGTGCGGTACTGGAAGGCCTGGCGGAGATAGACGTAACTCCCGCCGGAACCGGGCATGGAGGCGCCCAGTTCGGCCCAGACCAGTCCGTCGCACAGCGCGAGGACCGCGCCCGCCACGAAGCCGATGACCGCCTGTGGTCCGCCGAATGCGGCGACCATCAGCGGGATCGTCACGAACGGGCCGATGCCGCACATCTGGCTCATGTTGATGGCCGTGGCCTGGAACAGGCCGACACGGCGGACGAAACCGCCCGGGGGCGGCGGGCTACCGGACATGGGGACTCCTGACGCGACGGGCGCGCGGCCCGCGTTCCTGCGCGACGACTCCGCCCGGGCCGGGCTGACTGGGCGATAAAGTTAAGGAGCCTTACTAGCGGCGTCAAGTAGGCGTGAAGAATGCACGAGAATGGTGGAATGGCCGGGAGCGATGTCGTAGAGCAGCAGGAACAGCCCTGGAACCGCCGGCGGCTGCGCAGCACCAACGAGCGGCTGCTGCTGGACCGGTTGCGCGCCCAGGGTGCCGCCTCGCGCGCCCAACTGGCGCGCGAGACCGGCCTGTCGAAGCCGACGGTGTCCAGCGCGCTGGCCTCGCTCGCCGGCGCCGGCCTGGTGCACGAGGTCGGCACCCACGCCCCGGAGCGCGGCCGCACCGCCGTGCTCTACGCCCCCGACCCCGCCGCCGGGCACGCGCTCGGCGTCGACATCGGCCGGGGCTGGCTGCGGGTGGCGGTCGCCGACCTGGACGGCACGGTCGTCGCCCGCTGCGACGTACGCAACCGCGCCCGCACCTCCGGCGCGCTGGCCGACCTGGTCGTGGGCACCGCTCGCCAGGCGATCACGGGCTCCGGGGTGAATCCGGCCGAGGTGGTGCACGGGGTGGTCGGCACGCCGGGTGTCTACGACGAGAAGCAGCGGCGCGTGCGGTACGCGATGCATCTGCCGGGCTGGGGCCGGGCGGGGCTCGTCGACCGGATCCGCGAGGAGCTGGGCGTACCGCTGGAGGTGCACAACGACGCCAACCTCGCCGCGCTCGGCGAGTACACGTACGGCGTGGGCACCGGCAGCCGGCTGTTCGCGTACATCCTCATCGGCACCGGTCTCGGCATGGGCGTGGTCAGCGAGGGGCGGCTGTTCACGGGGGCGCGCGGGCTGGCCGGCGAGATCGGGTTCCTGCCGTGGCCGGGCCGGCACAAGCCTGAGCGGCTGGAGGACGCGGTGTCCGGGGTGGCCGTGGTGGAGGCCGCCCGGCGGTTCGGGATGAGCGGGCAGCTCACGGCGAAGACCGTCTTCGACGCGGCCCGGCAGGGCAGTCCGGCGGCCAGGCAGGCGGTGGAGCTGGAGGCCGAGCGGATCGCGCACACCGTGGCGGCGGCCGCCGCCGTGCTCGACCCGGACCTCGTGGTGCTCGGCGGCGGGGTCGGCCACAGCGTCGACCTGCTGCTGCGGCCGGTCCAGGAGCGGGTGCGCACCCTCACCCCGCTGCGCCCGCGCATCGCCCCGAGCCGGCTCGGCGAGGACGCGGTGCTGCTGGGCGCGGTGGCCACGGCGCTGGACACGGCCCGGGACCTGGTGTTCGAGCGCAGGGCGGCCGGCACGCACTAGTCATCCGACCGGCCGCCCGGTCGAAGTCCCGCTCCGGCCAGGGTCATTGACACGCCCCGTGCGGCGCCCTAGCGTGACCGGAGTTAGTAAAGTTTCCTAACTTTACGAGCGAGCCTGGAGACCGCCGTGTTCCCTCGCCCCACCCCCTCGGCACGCCGGTACGCCGCCACCGCGCTGGTCCTCGGCCTGCTCGGCGGCTCGCTGACGAGCGGCGCCTGGGCCGGCGCACGGCAACAGCCGCCACCGGCCCCGGTCACCCGCGTCGCCTCGGCGGCCGGCACCGGCACCGCGCTCACCGGCTACGCCATCCAGTCCTCGGCGAAGGTGACCGACGCCGCCGCCACGGTCTCCTCCCCCGGCTATCCGGCGACGGGCTGGTATCCGGCGGGCGCCCGCTCCACGGTGCTCGCCGCGCTGCTCGCCGACGGCGTCTACGCCGACCCGTTCTTCTCCACCAACCAGCAGAAGATCCCGACGGCCGACTTCCAGGTCCCCTGGTGGTACCGCGCCGACTTCACCGTCCAGGACACCTCCCGGCGCACCTACCTCGACTTCAGCGGGGTCGTCTCGGCGGCCGACGTGTACGTCGACGGCCACCGGGTCGCGACCACCGAGGACGTCACCGGCGCCTACACGCACCACGAACTGGACGTCACCTCGCTGGTGCGGCCCGGCACGAACACGGTCGCCTTCCGTATCCGGCCCAACGACCCGGCCAAGGACCTCACGACGGGCTGGATCGACTGGCTCCAGCCGCCGCCCGACCGGAACATGGGCATCGTCCGGGACGTCCTGGTGCGCAGGGGCGGCCCGGTCGCGCTGCGCGACGCACACGTGGACACCAGGCTGGCCGTGCCGTCGCTGGCCACCGCCGACCTGACGGTGACGGCACAGGCCCGCAACGACACCGGCGGCCCGGTCACGGCCGACGTCACCGGCACCCTCGGCACGACCACCTTCACCCGCCGGGTCCCGCTCGCCGCGCACGAGACGAAGACCGTCACCTTCTCCCCCGCCGACACCCCGGGCCTGCACCTGACCGCGCCGAAGGTGTGGTGGCCGGCCGGGATGGGCGGGCAGCCGCTGTACGACCTGGGCCTCACCGCGTCCGTCGCCGGTACGACGTCGGACACCGCGCACGAGAGCTTCGGCATCCGCGACGTCCAGGCACCGCTGAACACCGACGGCGCCCGCCGGTACCGGATCAACGGCCGCCCGCTGCTGATCAAGGGCGGCGGCTGGTCGCCCGACGAGTTCCTGCGCTGGGACAGCCGCTACGTCGAGGACCGGCTGAAGTACGCCGTCGACCTCGGCCTGAACACGATCCGCCTCGAAGGGCACCTGGAACCGGACGAGTTCTTCGACCTGGCCGACCGCTACGGCGTCCTCACGCTCCCCGGCTGGGAGTGCTGCGACAAGTGGGAGGGCAACGTCAACGGCGCCGACGAGCCCGGGGAGCCGTGGACCGACGCCGACTATCCGGTGGCGAAGGCGTCCATGGCCGCCGAGGCCGCCCGGCTGCGCGGTCACCCCAGCGTGATCTCCTTCCTGATCGGCAGCGACTTCGCACCCGACGCGAGGATCGAGAAGACCTACCTGGACGCCCTGAAGGCGGCCGACTGGCCGGACCCCGTCGTCTCCGCAGCATCGGACAACTCCTCGCCGCAACTGGGCCGTTCAGGCCTGAAGATGACCGGACCGTACGACTGGGTGCCGCCCGGCTACTGGTACGCCAAGCGCGAGGGCGGGGCCACCGGCTTCAACTCCGAGACCAGCGCGGGCCCGAGCATCCCCACCCTCGACACCCTGCGCCGCATGCTCACCCCGGCCGAGCTCGACACCCTCTGGCAGGATCCGGGCGCCCGGCAGTACCACCGCTCGCCGTCCTCCGTCTTCGGCACGCTGAAGATCTACGACAACGCCCTCACCGGCCGCTACGGCGCCCCGAAGGGCCTCGCTGACTACGTCCGCAAGGCCCAGCTGGCCCAGTACGAGGACGTCCGGGCCCAGTTCGAGGCGTACGGGCGCAACGCGACGGATACCTCGAAGCCCGCGACCGGGGTGATCCACTGGATGTTCAACAGCGGCTGGACGTCCCTGCACTGGCAGTTGACGGACCGGTATCTCGACCAGGGCGGCGCCTACTTCGGCGCGAAGAAGGCGAACGAACCGCTGCACATCCAGTACGGGTACGACAACCGCCAGGTCGCCGTCGTGAACAACCGGCACGACGCCGCGCACGGACTCACCGCACGGGCCGCCCTCTTCGACCCCGACGGCACCCAGAGGTACGCCGCGTCGGTGCGCGACGTCTCGGTGGACGGCGACGGCGCCCACACCACCCCGCTGACCCTCCCGGCCTCGGTGAGCGGACTGGCGCGCACGTATCTGCTCCGGCTGGACCTGACGGACGCGACGGGCAGGGAGGTGAGCCGGAACGTGTACTGGCTGTCCACCCGCCCCGACACCCTCGACTGGTCCGGCACCACCTGGTACTACACGCCGACGACGAGCTACGCGGACCTCACCGGGCTCGCGTCGATGACTCGGGTGCCGGTGTCGGCGACGGCGGCCACGACCGCCTCGGAGGGGACCTCGACCACGACGGTCACCCTGCGCGGCACCGGGAGCGGGAGGACCCCGGTCCTGCTGGCGGACGTCCATCTCGTGGACGCGCAGGGCAGGCCGGTGCTTCCGGTGCGCTGGTCGGACAACGAGGTGAGCCTGTGGCCGGGCGAGTCGGTGACGCTGACGGCCACCTACCGGACGGCCGACCTGCACGGCTCGGCGCCGGGCGTGCGGGTCTCCGGCTGGAACACGCCCGAGCGGACGGTTCCGGCGGGATGAAGGGGACAAGGGTGCGGGGACGGGCTCCAACGGCCCGCCCCCGCAGTGCTGTTCGGCTCAGGCGACGTCGAGCGCGGTGTCGTCCACGACGAACGAGGTCTGGTACTTGGAGCCCTCGGTGCCGGTGAACTTCAGGGTGACGGTCTGCCCGGCGTAGCTGCTCAGGTCGAAGCTGCGCTGGGTGTAGCCGGAGGCCGCGTTCAGGTTCGAGTACGTGGCCAGGGTGCCGAGGACCGTGCCGGAGCCGTTCAGCACCTGCACCTTGAGGGTGTCGTAGGCGGTGCTGGTGGTGGTCTCGGCCGTGTCGATGTGCAGGTAGAAGCCGAGCTCGGCCGAGGTGCAGCCGGACGGGATGCTCACCGACTGGGAGAGGGTGTCGGTGGTGGCGGTGCCGTTGCCGTCGAGCCAGGCGTAGTACGAGCCCGAACGGGCGGCCTCTCCGCTGGAGTTGGTGATGACACCGCTGGAGGCGCTCCAGGTGGAGTTGCCCGACTCGAAGCCGTTGTTGCCGAGGAGCTGGGCGGCGGTGCAGGTGCCGGTGCCGCCGCCACCGGTGCCGCCGCCTCCGCCGGTGCTGGTGCCCGAGCCGGCCAGCCAGGCGGTGGCGTTGAGCGCGAGGGCCGCGTTGGTGGCGCTGGAGTCGTTCCAGCCGTCGTACAGGGTGTTGCCGGCCTGGCCGGTGCCGTCGTCGATCGGGGAGCTGTCGCCCCAGTAGGCGACGCGGCCGCTGCCGAAGGTGCTGGTCAGGAAGAAGGCGCCGGTGTTTCCGGAGTAACCGGTGCGGTAGAGCAGGCCCTTGACGGCGGAGTTGTCGCCGGGCTTGAGGGTGGCGGTGGTGCCGTTGGCGATCAGGCTCTTGGTGACGGTCCCGAAGGAGCCGTGCAGGACCGGGTCGGTGCTGTCGCTGATCGCGGCCGGGTGGTCGGAGCTGATGTTGAGCGAGTCGATCGAGAAGCCGAACGGGTCGCTGGAGTCGACGCTGTTGTTGGTCATCAGATCGTTGAGGATCTGGACCGAGTCGTAGCCGTCGTTGTTGCGGTCCGAGCCGGTGTGGTCGGAGATCATGAACAGGCCGCCGCCGTTCTTCACGAAGTTCATGATCGCCGTCTTCTCGGCGCTCGTGAACAGCGTGTTGGGCTCCGGCAGGACCAGCGTGTCGAAGTTCGACAGGTCGGTCGAGGACGAGCCCCCGTAGCTGAGGCTGGAGCCCGACGGCAGCGTCTTCAGGCTGTAGTCGCCGGTCTTCTGGAGCGCCACGCCCCAGGAGGACAGGGCGCCGGTCCAGTCGGTCTCGGCGGACGGGGAGGAGTTCTCACCGAGCGGGTCGGGCTGACTGGTGGAGATGATCCAGTCGGCGTTGCCTGCCGTCTCGGCGTGGGCGTTGTCGAACAGGACGCGGTGCGTGGTGGCCGCATGGGCGGGGGTGCTGCCGCTGCCGACCTGGACGGCGGCTCCGGTGAGGAGCAGCCCGAAACCGGCCAGGGCGGTGGTGAGTCTGCGGCGGGATCTCCTGGATCCAAGCATCCGGCGAACCTCCATGAGGGGTGGGGAGAGGCGGTTGGGGGGCCGCCAAATCTGCGCGCGTAGAGCCGGGTTGAGGGTTCTACACGCGTGGACTGTTTGAAAGGTACATGGCATGACAGCCCGGTGAACAGAAAGTCCCGGCAATGAACGGACGGGACCTCTCCCCGCCCCCGCCCGGCAGGAGCGCCCTCAATTCCCGTACAGATATGGGGTGGTGGTGCTCAGTGTGCGGAAGCCGAGGCGCTGGAGGATCGGGCGGCTCATCGGGGAGGCGTCGACCTGGAGATAGCGGTAGCCGTGGGCGGCGGCCACGCGGGCGCGATGGGCGACCAGGGCGCGGTAGAGACCCCGGCCGCACCAGGCCTCGACGGTGCCGCCGCCCCACAGTCCGGCGAACGGGGTGCCGGGCACCAGCTCCATGCGGGCCGCGCTGACCGGTTCGTCACCGGCGAGCGCGGCCACGGCGACGACCGTGCCGGGATCGGCGGCCAGCCGCGCGAGCAGCCGGTGGCGCAGCCGCGTACCGTCGGTACCGAAGGCCTTCTCGTGCACGTCCACGACGAGGTCGACCCCGGCCTCGTCGGCGGCCTCCACGAGCCGGACACCGGCGGGCGGTTCGGCGTCCAGGGCGAGCCGCGCGGTCTCGGCGACGAGCAGCGTCTCCTCGGGCTCGGCCCGGAATCCCGCGGCGGTGAGCCGGGCACCCAGGTCGGCCGGCCGGTCGTGGCCGTAGAGCTTCCACTCGAAGTCCCGGCCCAGGGAGGTGAAGCGGGCGATCTGGTCGCGGATCGCCCGGTCGGCACCGGCCTCGTCCAGGTCGCTCCAGAGCACGCCGTTCCAGCCGTGGGCGTCCGCGACCTGCCGCACGACCGCGCCGGCCCGCTCGACCCGGGCGCCGGGGCCGTCGGGGCGCGCTCGCTCGCGCACGTCCCGGTCGTAGAGTGCGAGCACCGCCGTGTGATCCATGCGCCCAGCTGAGCAGATCGGCTCCCGCCGGGCAACGGAATTGGCCGTACGACAGCTCCGTGCGGCCGTACGACCGCCCGGTCCGGCCGTGTGGCGCGCTCTTGCCCGGAGGCAAAGCCGCCGGCCGGGCCGGTCCCGGTGGCCGTAACCTGCGCCGCCGGACATCATGCGGTCAGGAGGTCGGTGGACGATGGTGAAGGACAGTGAGCTGGGGCATCTGCGCCGCTGCGTGGAGCTGGCCGTCGAGGCGCTGGAGAACGGTGACGAGCCGTTCGGGTCGGTGCTCGTGGCGGCGGACGGCACGGTGCCGGCCGAGGACCGCAACCGGGTGGCCGGCGGCGACCACACCCGGCATCCCGAGTTCGAGCTGGCGCGCTGGTCGGCCGCGCATCTGACGGCCGAGGAGCGGGCGGGCGCCACCGTCTACACCTCCGGCGAGCACTGCCCGATGTGCGCGGCCGCGCACGCGTGGGTGGGGCTCGGCCGCATCGTGTACGTCGCCTCCTCCACCCAACTCACCGCCTGGTCGGCCGAGTCAGGTGCGCCGCAGGCGCCGGTGCGGCCGCTGCCCGTCCAGGAGGTCGCGCCCGGCGTGGCCGTGGAGGGGCCGGTGCCGGAGCTGGTGGACGAGGTGCGCGAGCTGTACCGGCGCCGCCTACGGTCGTAAGTCCCCCTGCCGTTCAGCCGAGTTCGAGGGTGGTCACGCCGACCACGCGGTGCCGGGCGTGTTCGCGGACCGGGCCGGTGTACATCCGGGCGGTCTCGAAGGAGGCGCGGAATCCGGCCTCTTCGGCGAGAGCGATGCCGGCCGCGTTCGGCTCGGGCACGTCGATGGCCACCTCGCGGCCTTCGGCCTCGGCGGTGAGGGCGGTGAACAGGGCCCGGGCGTCCTCGGCGGTGTCGGCGAACAACGGGCCGATGCGCAGGCTGTCGTGGCCGGGGCGGAGCACGCCGTACCCGGTCGGACGCCCGCCGTCGTGGCGGACGAAGGCCCGGTGGCCGGGGCCGGTGAGCCACTCGGTGAGGAAGCGGGGCCGGTCGGCCGGGTAGCAGACGCTGTCGTAGGCGGTGAGGGCGGCGAGATCGCCGGGACCGGCCGGGCGGACGTCTCCGGGCACCTCGCCCTGGGGCGCGATGCCGGTGAACCGGATGGTGCGGTGGGCGAGTTCGAAGCCGGACTGGCGGTAGTTGTCCTGCTGGGCGACGACTCCGTCCAGGCCGACGGTGCGGCTCCCGGCGTGCGCCAGGGCGGTCTTCCAGGTGGTGAGGCCGTGGCCGTGGCCGCGCAGGTCGGGGCGGACCAGGTAGCAGCCCAGGAAGGCGTACTCCTGGCCGTAGTTGACGACCGAGATGGCCGACACCGGCTCCCCGTCGATCCGGCCGAGGAAGAACCCTTCGGGATCCTGCGCGAAGAACGCGGGCCCGTCGGACACTCCGGGGTTCCAGCCCTCCGCCGCCGCCCATGCGGCGATCATCGGCCAGTCGTCGAGTGTGGCCTGCGTGACGACGAGGTCGTGGGGGGCTGCAGGGGTCATCGGTGCGCTCCATTTCCGTCGGGACCGGGCTGCCGTCCCGCATCCTTCCGGATCGACGGGGGCCGCGCCATGACAAGATCGGCCGTTGCTCGACCGCGCGCCGCGCGCAGCAGCGCGGGTGCCGTCACGACGACGAACAGCCCGAAGAGGGTGATCGGCAGCAGCCCCACCGGCCGCAGCACCGCCCAGGGATGCGCCGTCACCCAGGGCCAGTTGACGTACCAGTTGGCGAGGACGTCCAGTGTCATCACGGCGGCCGCCAGCCGAAAGCCCCAGGGGCGCAGCCACAGGGTCAGGGCGGCGGCGAGCGGGTCGAGGGCGACCAGGGCGACGAAGAACACCTGCAACGGCAGTGGGCCGACGGCGGCATAGACGTGCAGGCCGCCGCGGGCCAGATCCAGCGCGTGGTAGCCGGTGCCCTCCAGGAACCCAGCGGCGTAGAGCACGAGAGCCGCCCGCGCCCGGCGCGGCAGCGCCCGCCATCGCCCGCGTATGCCGTCCGTCACCGGGACAACGTACTGCACACGATCAAGCCCCACCGGGCCGGCGTCCGGTGGGGCCCTCGCCGGGTGCCGGGAGGTCAGCGGGTGCGGCCCGGGCGGAAGCGGCGGTAGAGGACCGCGCCGCCGAGCAGGAGCGCGGCGCTGCCCGCCGCGGCGGGGAGGGTCGCGTCGCTGCCGGTGTGGGCGAGCGTGGAAACCGACGGCTCCGGCACGGGTGCGGGCGGGACGGTGCGGTGCCGCACGGGCGCCGGCGGCGGGGTGTGCGGGTGCCGGGGGGTGCGGGGGTGGCCGACGGGGCCGTTGACGGAGGTGTTGCCGACGGCCGGGTTGCCGATGCCGACCACGTTGACGCTGTTGCCGCTGATGTTCACCGGCAGGTCGACGGGGAGCTGGACGCCGTTGCCGGAGAGCACCCCGGGCGAGTCATGGGCGGCGCCGTGGGCGGCGGCTCCGCCGGACGTGGCCGCGCGGTCCTTTGGGTGGCCGCCGGTGTTGGCGCAGCGGTTGCCCATCGCGGGGTTGAGCAGTCCGACCACGTCGACGGTGTTGCCGCACGCGTTCACCGGCAGATCCACCGGGAGCTGGATGCCGTTGCCGGAGATCAGCCCGGGCGAGCCGGCCGCGATGCCGTCGGCGGCGCTGCCGTCGGCCGCGAAGGCGGCGGACACCGGCAGCGCCACGGCCATCGCTCCGGAGGCGGTGACGAGGGCGATCACACCGTTTCGGGTAGCCCGTCTCATAGGTTCCCTGCCTTCCAGACATCGTCGCGGGCACTCACCCGCACCCCGTAAAACGCAGGTGAACCATCCGAGTTATGGCGTATCGGTCTTTCACCCCGTCGAGCGACACTGTTATCGAACCGCACGTAAAGCCGCTCAATGATCGATATCAGGGAACATAAAACGCGAATCGTACGACACCGAAGGGCTGCCCGCCCGCCCGGAGGCGGGCGCCGCAGGGCCCGCTTATGGTGATCCGAGGGCGCCGTCCCCCGGTCCGCGACAGGCGTCCCGGGAGGCGATCGATGCTGGCCAAGCCGACCACACGGTCCGCCGTGCGGCGCTGCGCGGGGGCCGGATTCCTCGCCCTGGCGCTGCTCGGCGCCGGACTGCCCGCGACCGCCGCCGCCCGGCCGCAGCCCGACCTGTCCCGGTTCTACCGGCAGAAGCCGACGTGGTCGTCCTGCGACAGCCCGGACATGCCGAAGGACCTCCAGTGCACCGCGGTCACCGTCCCGCTCGACTACGCCCGTCCGCGCTCGGGAACCCTCGACATAGCCCTGGCCCGCTACCGGGCGACCGGCCCCTCGCACGGCTCGGTGCTGCTGAACTTCGGCGGTCCCGGCGGTGCCGGGATCAGTGAACTCGCATCGGACGGGCGGGAGTTCATGGACCTGACCAACGGCTACGACGTGGTCACCTTCGACCCGCGCGGCGTCGGCCGCTCCTCCCCCGTCAGCTGCGGCGAGGGCGCCGGCGAGGCCTCGGACGCGGCGGACGACAGCGCCGGCCTCGACCATCCCCAGGAGCTGCTGCGGCAGTTGAAGCTGGCCGCCGCCGAGTGCGCCCGGCACTCCGGCCCGGTGCTCGCCCACATAGGCACCGTGGACGCCGCCCGCGACCTGGACGTCATCCGCCAGGCCCTCGGCGACAAGAAGCTCAACTACCTGGGCTTCTCCTACGGAACCCGGCTCGGCGCCGTCTACGCGGCCGAGTTCCCGCACAAGGTCGGACGGTTCGCCCTCGACGGCGTGGACACCCTGACGGAGCCGCTGTCCGAGCAGGGAGTGGCGGGAGCCGAGGGTCAGCAGACCGCGCTGGACGATTTCCTGGACTGGTGTACGACGGACGTCGCCTGCCCGTTCGGCCAGGACCGGCGTGCCGCCGGGGAGCAGATCGTGCGGCTGGTGCGCTCGCTCGACGCGCACCCGGTGCCGACGGACCTCGGCGGCAGCCTCTCCGGGCAGGACCTGGTGGGCGCCATCGGGCAGGGCCTGTACAGCAAGGAGCTGTGGCCCTCGCTGGAGCGGGCGCTGGCCTCGCTGACGCAGGAGGGCGACACCCGGGGCGTGCTGGCCTTCGCGACCAGCGGCTCCAGCCTGCCCGTGCGGTCGGGCGCGGCGGCGTCGGCGGCCTCCGGCGGGCACCACAGGAAGGGCGGCATCGTCGATCCGCAGGACGTCCCGGCGGACAACCTGACGGCCGCGCTGATGGCGATCAACTGCGCGGACGACCCCGACCGGCCCACCGCGAACCGGATCGTCGCGGACCTGAAGAACCTGCTGGCCCGGTACGAGCAGGCCTCCCCGGTCTTCGGCCGCTACCGGCTGACCCAGCTGCTCATGTGCTACGGCCGCCCCAGGGGCACCGACTTCGTCCGCGACCGGGTCAAGAACGTCGGCACCGGTGACATGCTGCTCGTGGGCACGCGCGGCGACCCGGCGACGCCGTACCGGTGGACCGTGGAGACGGCCGCTCGGCTGGGGTCGCCGGCGGTGGTGCTGGACAACAAGGGCGACGGCCACACCGGGTACACCTCCTCCACGTGCGTGCACGAGACGGTCGACGACTTCCTGCTGTACGGCTCCCTGCCACCGAACGGCAGCTCCTGCCCGGCCGACGGGAAGGCCTGGAGCGACGCCACGGACTCCGGCGACTGACGACAGGCGCGCCCCGGCGGCCCGCACCCCCGCACGTGACCGCGACAGGGAGAGGCCATCATGCGCATCCGCGCCGCCCTCGCCGTACCCGCCGCCTCGGCCGCCGCGGCGGCCCTGCTGCTGACCGCGGCGCCGGGCCGGGCCGCCACCGCGACCGGCACGGCCCCTGCCGAACACGCGCGGACCGCCCGCTGCGCTGAGTCGTCGCTGACGGTCCGGGCGAGGGCCGTGCCCGGCCGGCCGGGCACGGTGCGCATCAGCGTCACCAACCGCGGCACCCGCGCGTGTGCCGTCGACCGGGTGCCCACGGTCACCTTCGGGGACGTGGACGGGGCGGCCGTGCCGGTACCGGCGGGCGGCACCGGCGACCACCGGCTCGCGGCGGGCGAGGGCGCCTACGCGGACGTGCGCACCATCCGTGACCCGGCGGACCCCGAGGCCCGCCGGGCGGACGGCCTCACCGTGGCCGCCTCGGCCGCGCACGCGGGCCGCACCTTCACCGCCGGCCGGCTCGGCACCGGGACGCGGGTCCTGGTGTGGGAGCCGGTGACGACGTGGTGGCAGCCGAGCGCGGCGGCCGCGGACCGGGCCATCGGTCTCAGCTGAGGACCAGCTCCGGCGCGTAGGCGTCCAGCCACAGCGCGAAGTCCAGCGTGCGCTCCAGACCGCGCCGCTCCGTCTGGTTGCTGACCGGGGTGTCGCGCTCGGCGGCCGCCCGGACCCGCTCCCGGTCGAGCAGGTCGAAGACGGGGTGCGAGGGCCGGGAGAGCAGGTCCTTGACCTGCTCGCGCAGCGCGACGGCGTACAGCGGGTCCTGGGTGGAGGGGTACGGGCTCTTCACGCGGTCGTACACCGAGCGCGGCAGGACGTCCGCGGCCGCCTCCCGCAGCAGGCTCTTCTCCCGGCCGTCGAAGGACTTCACGGCCCAGGGCGCGTTGTAGACGTACTCGACCAGGCGGTGGTCGCAGAACGGCACCCGGACCTCCAGGCCCACGGCCATGCTCATCCGGTCCTTGCGGTCGAGCAGGACGCGCACGAAGCGGGTCAGATGCAGATGGCTGATCTGCCGCATCCGGTACTCGAAGTCGCTCTCGCCGTCCAGCCGGTCGATCGCGGCGACGGCCGTACGGTAGCCGTCGGCGATGTAGCTCTCCAGGTCGAGGGACTTGGCCAGGTCGGTGCGCAGGACGTCGGTGTCGTCGCCGAAGTGCCGTCCGAAGCGCACCAGCCACGGGAAGGTGTCGGCGCGGCGCGCGTCCTCGTCGAAGAACTGGAGGTAGCCGCCGAAGACCTCGTCGGCGGACTCGCCGGACAGGGCGACGGTGGACTTCTCGCGGATGGCGCGGAAGAGCAGCAGCAGCGAGGAGTCCATGTCGCCGAGGCCGGACGGCAGATCGCGGGCGCGGATCACCTGCTCGCGCACGGCGGGGTCGGCGAGGGACTGGGAGTCGAGCACGATGTCCTGGTGGTCCGTCTTCGCGAGCCGGGCCACGTCGTGCACGAAGGGGGTGTCGGGGGTGCCGCGCAGTTCGTCGGCGATGAAGTTGTCGGTCTGGCCGACGAAGTCGACGGCGAAGCTGCGTACCTTCTCGCCCTGTTCGGCGAGTTGGCGGGCGGCGATCGCGGTCATCGCGGAGGAGTCGAGGCCGCCGGAGAGCAGGGTGCAGCGCGGCACGTCGGCGACGAGCTGGCGGCGCACGATGTCGTCGAGCAGGGAGCGGACGGTGGCGATGGAGGTGGCGCGGTCGTCGGTGTGCGCGAGGGTCCGCAGCCGCCAGTAGACGCGTGTGCCGATGCCGGTGCGGCCGACGGTGACGACGGTGCCGGGTTCCACCTCGCGCATGCCGTCCCAGATCGCGTGCCCGGGCGTCTTGATCATGACGAACAGCTCGCGCAGGCCGTCCAGCGTGACCCGGCGGCGGGCCAGCGGGTTGGCGAGGATCGCCTTGGGCTCGGAGCCGAACAGGACGCCGTCGGCGGTGGGGTAGTAGTAGAACGGCTTGATGCCCATGCGGTCGCGGATCATCACGAGCTTGTCGTGACGGCCGTCCCAGACGGCGAAGGCGTACATGCCGTTGAGGCGTTCGGCGACCTGGTCGCCCCATTCGAGGTAGGCGTGCAGGACGACCTCGGTGTCGGAGTCGGTGGTGAACCGGTGCCCGCGGCCTTCGAGTTCGCGGCGCAGCTCGGTGAAGTTGTAGGCCTCCCCGGAGTAGACCATGGCGACGTTCCCCTGGGGCGTCGACAGGGACATCGGCTGCCGGCCGCCGGGAAGGTCGATGATCGCAAGACGGCGGTGGCCCAGGGCGGCCGGGCCCTCGGACCAGGTGCCGCGGTCGTCCGGACCCCGGCAGGCCATCGTCTCGGTCATTGCATCCAAT
This sequence comes from Streptomyces sp. HUAS MG56, assembly GCF_058673395.1. Lineage (NCBI taxonomy): Bacteria > Bacillati > Actinomycetota > Actinomycetes > Kitasatosporales > Streptomycetaceae > Streptomyces > Streptomyces sp. HUAS MG56. The sequence continues at coordinate 2,032,493 of NZ_CM178722.1, forward strand.
GTGGTGGCCTCGACGGTCAGATCACGATCGAAGGAGACCCATCCGGTGATGCCGCACATGTGCTACCTCCTGCCTCCGGTTCGCGCCCGTACCCCGTGCTCACCTGCATTGTCTTTATGAGAGACGGATTCCGGTCGAGGAACCAGTTGTATCGAGCACCTACCAGTCGAGCGTCCGTCAGTTGCCCGAGGCAGTCAATGTGGGCGTAACACGGACGGCCCCCTCACCCCACGCTTTCGGCCGCTTTTTGCCCGCGCGAAATCCGGTGAGGCCCGTCCTGCCGGGCCACGGCCACCACGAACCGGCCACGGGCAAAGACTTCACCATGATTGCGGCGTCACGGCGCGGTGGGCGGCTCCCAGCGGGTGAGCGTCCGCAACGCCCCGGCCGCCCGGCTGAAGCCGTCCGCGCCGAGCGCGGCGCGCAGACCGGCGTTGAACCGGTCGACCTCCGGCCCGGCGGCGGCCAGCGCCGCGGCACCGGCCTCGGTCAACTCCAGCACCACGGCGCGGTGTTCGCGGGGGTGGGCACGCCTGTCGAGCAGACCGGCGGCGGTGAGCCGGGTGACGAGCGCGGTGACGCCGGACTCGCGCAGGCCCAGGTCCGCGGCGAGTTCCCGCTGGGTGATCCCGGGCCGGTCGCGCACCGCGTACAGCGCGCCGAGCTGCGCCGAGGTGATCCCGGCGGCGGCCAGCAGCCGGCGGTCCGCGGCGGTGCGCAGCTGGTGCGCGGCCCGCTGGAGCAGGAAGAACAGGCGCTGGTCGGGCTCGGGACGGACGGGCTCGGACATGGGCCGATGTTGACAGAGGCGGCGGACCGGCGCCACCCTCACTTCACTAGTGAAGTGAATCGGGAGAGCGAGGCGTGCCGTGCACGACATCCCTGACCTGTCGGTCGCCCGGAAGGTCCTGGCCGCACAGCCCTTCAGCGCACTGCTCGGGGCCCGCCTCGTGGCCTTCGGCGACGGCGGGGCGACGCTCGAAGTCGACATCCGCGAGGAACTGCTCCAGCAGTACGGCTTCCTGCACGGCGGGGTGCTCGGCTACGCGGCCGACAACGCGCTCGCCTTCGCCGCGGGCAGCGTGGCCGGGTCCCGGCTGATCACCGCCGGGTACAGCATCGACTACCTGCGCCCGGCGCGGGGCGCGACGCTGCGCGCCGACGCCCGGGTGATCCGGGCGGGGCGCAGCCGGGTCGTGTGCCGCTGCGACCTCTCCACGGTCGACGACGACGGTACGCGGACCCTGTGCGCGGTGGCCCAGGGATCGATCGCGGTGGACGTGCCGGCCGTACCCGCCGCCACGGCCTGACCCGGGAACCACCCTCCTGCCCGGCGGGCTTGCCCCGAATGCCCCATCCGTGAATCGGTCCTATCGTGCTGTCATGGAGCACGCACTGAGTCCCGCGACCCTGGCCGAACTGCGGCGCCCGCGTCCCTACCCGGCGGTGTCCGTGCTGACCCCGACACACCGCCGCGAACCGGACAACGGGCAGGATCCCGTCCGGCTGCGCAATGTCCTCACCGAGGCGCGCAAACGCCTGGAGGCCGACCCCGCCGTCACCCGTGAACGACGCAACGACGTCGAAGCCCAGCTCGACCGGGCCCTGTCCGAGGTCGACCTCGCGCACGCCGAGGACGGCCTGGTGATCTTCGCCGCCCCCGGCGAGCACCAGGTGTGGTCCCTGGCCCGCACCGTCCCCGAGCGGGTGGTGCTCTCGGACACCTTCCTCACCCGCAACCTGGTCGCCGCACAGGCGGCCGAGCGGCCGTTCTGGGTGCTGTCGGTCTCCGCGGACCGCGTCAGTCTGTGGAGCGGCGGCGAGGGCCGCGTGGTGGCCGACGACTCCGGCGGCTTCCCGCTGGAGCGACCGGAGCGGAACTTCGACCCGGAGCGCCAGGAGCAGATCGGCGACACGCCGAGCGCGTACCGCGACGAGGCCACCCGCCAGTTCCTGCGCGACGCCGACACCGCCATGGCCGCGCTCCTGCGCGAGCAGCCCCGGCCCCTGTACGTCACCGGCGAGCAGGCGGCGCTGTCCCTGCTGGACGAGGCGGGCAGCGTGGCCGGGAACGCCGTCCAGGTCCCGCACGGCGGCCTCGCGCACGCCGGTCCGGAGGCCGTGTGGCAGGCGTTGCGGCCGGTGCTGGAGGCCGAGGCCCGCAGGGACACCACGTCCGTCATGGGCGAGCTGACCGCGGCACGCGGTCACAAGACCTACGCGGCCGGTCTGGACGAGCTGTGGCAGAGCGCCCGCGAGGGCCGGGTACGGCTGCTCGCCGTCGAGGAGAACTTCCGGGCGACCGTCAACGACCTCGGCGACCATCTGGTGCCGGCCGTGTCCGGCGACCTGGAGGCCCGCGAGGACATCGTCGACGAGATCGTCGAGCAGTGCCTGGAGACCGGCGCGGACGTCCGCTTCGTACCCGACGGCGCCCTGGGCGACGCCGACGGGATCGCGGGCGTGCTGCGGTACTGAACCACTCCCCCGGCGGCGCTCCCCGCGCGGCGTACGCTACGGCGTGATCGTCGGCGTAAGGGAGCGCGCGCATGGGTGACCTGCTGGGTGTGGCGGTACTGGGTGCGGGGCACATGGGGGCCGATCACATACGACGGCTCGATCAGGTGGTGAGCGGTGCCAGGGTCGCGGCCGTGGCCGACCCGGACGTCGAGCGGGCGAAGGAGGCGGTGGCCGGCCTCGCCGGAGTGAGCGTGCACACGGACGCCGAGGCCGCGCTCGACGCGCCCGGTGTCGCCGCCGTGCTCATCGCCTCACCCGGCCCGGCGCACGAGGAGGCGCTGCTCGCCGCGTTCTCCCGGGGCCTGCCGGTGCTGTGCGAGAAGCCCATGGTCCCGGACGCCACCGGCGCGCTGCGGATCGTGGAGGCCGAGGCGCGGCTGGGCCGCCGGCTCGCGCAGATCGGCTTCATGCGCCGCCACGACGCCGAGTACCGGCGGCTGAAGGCGCTGCTGGACGGCGGCAGCCTCGGCCGGCCGCTGATGCTCCACTGCACCCACCGCAATGTCTCCTCGCCGCCCGGCTTCACCAGCGCGATGCTGGTCAACAGCTCGGTCTCGCACGAGATCGACGCGGCCCGCTGGCTGCTCGGGCAGGAGCTGACGGCGGTGACCGTGCTGCGCCCCACGCCCTCCTCGGGTGCCCCGGCCGGCCTGCTCGACCCGCAGTTCGTGCTGTTCGAGACCGACCGGGGCGCGCTGGTGGACGTCGAGGTCTTCGTGAACTGCGGCTTCGGCTACCAGGTGCGCTGCGAGGCCGTGTGCGAGAAGGGCAGCGCCCGGATCGGCGACGAGCACACCATGGTGGTCACCGCCGGCGGCGCCGCCCGCGAGGAGGTGGCGCAGGACTACCTCGTGCGCTTCGCCGCCGCCTACGACCGCGAGGTGCAGGCATGGGTCGACGCCACCCGGCGCGGCGAGGTCACCGGCGCGAGCGCCTGGGACGGCTACGCGGCCTCCGTCGTCGCCGAGGCGGGGGTCCGGGCGCTGGAGCACGGCGGCCGGGTGGCCGTCGCCCTCGCCCCGCGCCCGGAGCTGTACGACGTCCGCGCCGGGGTCAGCCGCTGACGCTCGCGGCGCCCGTCTCCAGGTGCCCGGTGAGCCGGCGCGACCAGGTCGCGTCGGAGTCGACGGTCACCGTGAAGTCGTACCAGCCGTTCTGGTACGCGACGGCGTTGAAGAAGTCCTCCGTCGAGGCGCCCGCGGCGACGGTGTAGGTCCAGGGGCCGTCGCCCCGGTAGTGGTCCGAGGTGATGGTGAACGTCACCGACGACGACCCGGAGTTGGTCATCCTGATGTAGAGCGCGACCTTGCCGGTGCCGGGCTCGACGGCGTAACGGGCGCGAATCTCGGCCGACTTGCCCGCCTTCGTGGCGTCCCCCTGGAAGCGGCGCAGGAAGCGGTTGGGGCCGACCATGGTCAGGTCGTACTGCCCGCCCCCGAAGCCGGTCCCGATGTTGAAGAAGTCGGAGGCGGTGCCGCCCGCGTCGACCGTGTACTGGTACGGCGTGGTGTCGCGGTAGGCGTTCGGGTGGATGGAGAAGTGGGCGGCGCGGGAGGCCGGGGTGCCCTGGTTGGTCATGGTGAACCAGGCGAGGGTCTTGCCCGCCGCGTCGAACTCCAGGTGGTCCAGGTAGCCGTTCGGCTGGTACGGCAGCGCGCGGGCGGGCCGGGTGCCGGGCTCCTGGGCGGGCAAGGCGTTGTCCGTCGGCACCGGATTGGGCAGCGGTCCGCAGGTGTTGATGCCGATGACGCCGGTCGCGGGCAGCGAGACCGCGCCGTGGACCGGGTTGGCGAAGTCGAAGACGCCGGTGAGGTCGCCGCTGACCTGTCGCCGCCAGTCGCTGATGTTGGCGCACCGCACGGGCGTGCCGAGCGCGGTCGTCCAGTTCTCCAGGAAGCGCAGCACCGAGGTGTGCTCGAAGACCTCCGAGGAGACCCAGCCGCCGCGCGTCCAGGGTGAGATGACGATCATCGGCACCCGGAAGCCGAAGCCGTAGGGCACGCCGTTCAGGAACTCCCCGGCCGTGCCGGCGGGCGGCGCCGGCGGGGGCACGTGGTCGAAGTAGCCGTCGTTCTCGTCGTAGTTGAGGAACAGGACGGTCGAGTCGAAGACGTCCGGGTCGGCGGCGAGGGCCTGGTAGACGAGGTTGACGAAGTGCGCGCCGTCGCCGGGCGGGGCGTAGGGGTGCTCGGAGAAGCCCTGGTTGGGGACGACCCAGGAGACCTGGGGGAGGGTGCCCGCGACGACGTCGGCCTTGATCGCGGCGGCGATGTCGTCCGGGGTCGAGCCGGTCACGCCCGGCACCGAGGACATGCCCCGGTCGTGCAGCGGGTCGCCGGGTTTGGCGTTCGCGAAGTTCTTGAAGTAGGCGCAGCCGTTGTCCCCGTAGTTGTCGGCCGCGTTCTGGTAGACCTTCCAGGACACCCCGGCGGCCTGGAGCGCCTCGGCGTAGGTCTGCCAGGTCAGGCCGGACTCGTCGCCGCCGTCGTAGGAGGAGGAGTCGACCTTGCCGCTCCACAGGAAGGTGCGGTTGGGGCCGGTGGCGCTGAGGGTGGAGCAGAAGTAGGCGTCGCAGATGGTGTAGTTGTCCGCGAGCGCGTAGTGGAACGGGATGTCGGAGCGGTCCAGGTAGCCGAGCGAGCGGACGTTGCCGACGCCCGCGACCCAGTTGTCCATCCGGCCCTTGTTCCAGGCGGAGTGCTGGGAGGACCACGAGTGCGGCAGGTCGCCGTTGCACTGGGCCAGCGTCTCGCCGTCCTTGCCGCCGGCGGACGGGGTCGCGCTCAGCTTCCACGGGTACTGCCGGCCCAGCCCGTTCGGCTGGTCGAAGACCGGGTATCCGCCGCCGAGGGTGATGCCGCTGCGGTCGTCGAAGCCGCGCACGCCCTTGAGACGGCCGAAGTAGTGGTCGAAGCTGCGGTTCTCCTGCATGAGGATCACCACGTGCTGTACGTCCTTGATCGTGCCGGTCGCCGTGGCCGCTGCGGCCGACGCCGTACGGGCGGTTCCGGCGCCCAGCGCCACACCCGCCGCGACGGACGCGCCCAGTCCCACGAAGCCTCTGCGGCTGATCGGTGTCATTCGCCCCGTCCTCGTCACCGGTGCGCCCGTGCGGCACACCGCGCGACAGGGTGCACGGAGTGATCGTCAGGGTCCATACCCGTGCGGTGAGGCGGAGGTGAACAAAAGTCAAAAGACGTAGGCGTCGCTCACACCCCGCCGAACAGAGCACTCAGTCCCCGTTCCACCACCCGCGCCACGTCCTCCTGCCCGGGCGCCACCGCCGCGTAGGTCCGCAGCAGGAACCGGCGCAGGGCCGGGGTCTGGAACTGGAGCAGGGCCATCCCGTGGGGCGAGTGGAACTCCAGCACCGTCCGGGTGCGGCCGTACGGCCAGATCTGTACGTCCCCGTGACCAGCCGGGGCGCGCAGCCCGTCGTCGAGCAGGGAGCGCGCGAAGGTCCAGGTGACGTCCTCGCCCTCCAGGGACGCCTCGGCGGGGAAGTCGACGAAGACGGCCAGCGGATCGTCGGCGGTGTACCGCAGGGTGGCCGACACCGGGATCTCCTGATCCTCGGCCGTGATGAGCCGGGCGAGCACGGGCTGTTCGACAGTGGTCTCCATGTTTATATGGAGTGCGCGGGGGCCCTTCGCATGCCGCCAAATCCGGTCAGAGTTCGATGAGTACAGGCCGCTCGGCCAGGCAGACGAACACAGGAGCGTCGAACACACGCGTGAGCGCGACACGAAGATCGCCCACACGGGTCAACTCTCGTAGGACTCCTACGACTTGCCCTGTCCGACGCGTACGTCATTCGTATCCGCGAATCACTCCGGGAAGACTCTGGCATATGCCGGAAGCACCACCGTATCGTGTGTTGCCAAATCCCTTACAGGGCGTCGCGGGCTGTGCCACAGTCGTAGCGGTCCCCCGTCCTGCCCTGGTCGTATCGTCCCCCTTCGGAGTGCGTCATGCCGTCCCCAGTCTCCGCGGGCCGCCCAGCCGCCCAGCCCCCCGGGCGCGGCTCGGTCGAGGCGCTGATCACGCAGACGCGGCGACTCAAGGGCGACGTGGACGCCGTACGGCGGGACACCCGGACCGACGGCGCGGACCCCGAGGAACGCTGGCAGCGCGCTCTGTACGACCTCGCCCTGCACCAACTGGACGATCTGGACGCCCACTTGGCGCAGCTCCGGGACGGCCCGGACCCCGCGCCGTCCGCTTCCGCCGAGCCCGCCCCGGCCCGGCCCGGCGCAGAGTCCGGGCCGCGCACGGCCCCGTCCGACCTCCCGCACGGATCGCTGCTCAGCCGGGTCGGCAGCGCGGAGTGGAACCTGCTGACCGACGAGGCGACCTGGTCCGGCGAGCTCTACCAGATCCTCGGCCGCGATCCGGCCGACCCCGCCCTCACCCTGGACGAGCTGCCCTCGCTGGTCCTGGAGGAGGACCGGCCGAAGCTGACCGGGATGGTGACGGGCTGCCTGGTCGACGGCAGGCCGATCGACGGCGAGTTCCGCATCGCCCGGCCCGACGGCTCGGAACGCACGGTGCACATGATGGGCGAGCCCGTGCTCGGCGCCGACGGCGGCACCGCCTCGATGTGGGCCGTGCTGCGCGACGTCAGCGAACTGCGCCGCACCCAGCGGACGGTGCGCGAGACCCGTGACTCGCTGCACCGTCGGCGCACGCAGGAACAGACCGAGCACCGGATCGCCGCCGAGGTGCAACAGGCCGTGCTGCCGCCCTGGCTCGGCTCCCTGCGGCTGCCGCCCCCGGGACCGAGCCCCCTCGACCTCGCCGCCCAGCGCCTCCCCGCGGCGGCGAGCACCCTGATCGGCGCCGACTGGTACGACGCGCTGGACCTGCCCGGCGGCGAGACCCTGCTCAGCGTCGGCGACCTCACCGGACACGGGGTCGCCGTCGCCTCGGGCATGGCGATGCTGCTCGGCGCCGTGCGCGGCATGGCGCTGGCCGGCACCGGTCCGGGTGAACTCCTCGGCATGCTCAACCAGTTACTGGACGCCACCGTGCAGCCCGCCCTGGGCAGCGCCGTCTGCTGCCGCTACCGGCCGAAGACCCGCACCCTGGTCTGGGCACAGGCAGGACACCCCGCCCCGCTGCTGTACCGCGGCGGGACGGGGCGGATGCTGACCGCGCCGGACGGCGTACTGCTCGGCGCGACCTCGGGTGCCGTCTACGGGCAGGCCGAGGAGGCTCTGCGGCCGGGCGACGTCCTGCTGCTGCACACCGACGGGCTGGTACCGGGGCAGACCACGACGGCGGCCGTGGACCGGCTGCTCGCCCTCGGCCCACGGTTCGGCGCGGCGTGCACCGCGCAGGACTGTGTGCGGACGGTGGTCGAGGAGTTCGGCGGAGCCGGGCGCGAGGACGACGCGTGCGTGCTCGTCGCCAGAATCACCGCGTGAACCCGGGTATGTCGAATCAACCGGTACAACCGCTGTAACCGGTAAGGGAACTGTGCGCGCGGGCTCCCTGTGCCCGTGCGCTCACGCCTCGGCGCTGCTGCCCTTGGCCCTCGGCCTGGGCAGGGCGCTCCTGATCTCCTCCCGCAGTTGGTGGATCTTCGGGTACTCGGCGTACTGGGCGGTGAGCTGGTACATCTGGCGCAGCCGGTCCCAGGTGCGACGCGAGGAGTTCGACCCCATCGACATCAGGGCCAGCCGGGCGAAGCGGTCGGCCTGTTCCGGATCGTCGGCGATGAAGCAGGCCGACGCCATGGAGAGATGGTCGAAGATCTTCGACCGCTCCCGCCCGTCGACGCGCAGGGCGAGCGCCTTCTCCGCGTAGTACTGGGCGTGCGCGGCCGCACTCGGGTCGAAGTCCGCCAGCGTGCGGTAGGCGAGGGCCTGCATGCCGTACAGGTCCTCGTCCTTGAAGGTCTGCATCCAGTCCGGCGTTTCCACGTCCTGCCGGTCGGCGACGAAGAGGTCCTCCGCCTGACCGAGCGTGCGGCGCATCGCCTGGCCCTTGCCCATCGAGGCCTGCGCCCAGGCCTCGATGGTGTGGAACATCGCCTTCGTACGCGGCTGGAGACGGTCTCCGGAGCCGGTCTGGGCGAGCTTCATCAGGTCCAGGGCGTCGTCGGGCCGGCCCAGGTGCACCATCTGCCGGGCCGCCCGGGACAGGGCCTCCCCCGCGCGGGGGCGGTCGCCGCCCTCGCGGGCGGCATGGGCGGCGATGACGAAGTACTTCTGCGCCGTGGGCTCCAGGCCGACGTCGTGCGACATCCAGCCCGCGAGGACGGCGAGGTTGGCCGCGACGCCCCACAGGCGGCGCTGGAGATGGGGTGGATGGTGGTAGGCGAGCATGCCGCCCACCTCGTTGAGCTGGCCCACGACCGCCTTGCGCTGAAGCCCGCCGCCGCGGGCCGCGTCCCAGGCACGGAACACCTCGACCGAGCGCTCCAGCTCCTCCACCTCCTGCGATCCGATGGGGGCGGCCTCGTAGCGGTCGAACCCAGCGGGGTCGGCGTGCAGGGGGTCGTCGAGGACGGGGGCGTCGGCCTTCAGGGCCGGGTCGGTGTGCAGCCAGTCGTGCATGGAGCTGCTGAGTGTGGATCCCGCGGCGAGCGCGGCACCCGCGCCCACCAAGCCGCGTCGGTTGAGCATGAGGTCCATTCCCGTGAATTCGGTGAGGACCGCGGCCGTGCGTTCGGGCGCCCACGGCACGCCGTCGGGATGTTCCTCGATCCCGCCGTCCTGCCGTTTCCCGTTACGCCCGTGCCGCACCAGACCGAGGTCCTCGATGGTCACGACACGGCCGAGACGCTCGGTGAACAGGGCCGCCAGCACCCGCGGCACCGGATCGCGCGGGATCTCTCCCATGTCGATCCAACGCCGCACCCGGGAGGTGTCGGTCGACAACTGGGGGTGGCCCATGGCCGCCGCCTGCTTGTTGACCAGCCTCGCGAGTTCGCCCTTGGACCAGCCGGCCAGGCCGAACAGGTCCGAAAGGCGGGTGTTGGGTTGTCCGCTCACTTCAAGCCCCCAGGTTCTCGGCTGACTTGACAGTAGCCCGGTGGAGGTTGCCGAGCGACTATTCGCCACGGTTCGCCAGGGTGCGCCAGATGGTGTGCCACTGCCCATCGGGTGTCAGGTAGGAATGCGCCACCCCGACCCGGTCACCCCAAGTCGGCGAGAGTCGACGGACGTCAATATGACAGGGGCATTCCCCAGGGTGCCTCGGGCGACCGGGCCGGGTTGCGCGCAAGGACTTGCACAGGCAGGCACCGCAGGCACACGAAGGGATCTGTTTCTCCCATGTACGCAGCATCGTCCTCCGTGTCCGCCCCGCCCCGGCCGCTGCGCTCCCGCCCGGCGGGCGGCGGGCCGTACCTCGACCCGGTGGCGCGTCCGGGCGGACCCGTCCCGGTCGCGGGCCGGCTGCGGCGCGTACCGGGCCAGCCCGGCACGCCACCGCTCAGCGGGAGACTCGACTTGTCCGGTCCCCAGGGGGCCCAGCTGCGCGCCGCCATCGCCTCGGTGCACCGGATCTGCCCGGAGTTCGCTCCGGTGCAGGTGCTGCGGCGCAGCGGGCGGTCCGTCCTGATCGTCGGGACGACCGGGCGCAGTACGGCCGTGGCCAAGTGCCTGCTGGACCGCTCACCCGCCTGGGCCGAGCGGATCCGTCATGAAATAGCCGCATACCGCTCGTTCGTCCGGCACCGGCCCCCGGTCCGTGTGCCCCGGCTGATCGCGGCGGATCCGGACAACTGCACCCTGGTGATCGAGCGGATGCCGGGCCGGGTGGCGGCGCTCCAGCGGCATCCGGTGGAGGCGCCGCCCCGCCCGGACATCCGGGCCGCGCTGGGCGCGATCTGCCGGGTGAACGCCTGGCGGCCCCCCGCGGGTACGTTCGATAAGCCGCTGGAGTACGGCGCCCGGATCGCCCGGTTCCACGAGCTGGGCCTGCTCACCGACCGGGACCTCGGCGACCTCCAGAAGCTGCTGCACGGCATCGCCCACGAGGTCGGCCGGCACGGCATGCTCCAGTTCAACCACGGCGACGCCCTGCTGTCGAACATCCTGCTGTCACCGGCCGGTCCAGTGCTGGTGGACTGGGAGCACGCGGGCTGGTACCTGCCGGGGTACGACCTGGCGACGCTGTGGCTGGTCCTCGGGGACGCGCCGGTGGCCCGGCGGCAGATCAGCCAGATCGCCCAGTCGGCGGGCCCGGCCTCCCGGGACGCCTTCCTGGTGAACCTGATGCTGCTGCTCACCCGGGAGATCCGGACGTACGAGACCGCGGTGCAGCGCTCGATGCAGGACACCGCTCCGGCGGCCCCGGCCCAGCCGGGTGCCGCGCCGTCCGGCGAGGAACAGCGGCTGCTGCTCCGGCGGCTGCACGACGACTGTCAGCTGGCCCGCAAGGCCGTCCGAGCGGCGGTCGGCACTCGCTGACGGGCACGAAGGTCCGCGGTGCGCCAGAGCGGCGGCGCACCGCGGACCTTCGTGCGTCCGGGCGCACCATCCGCCACGGGCCACCACTGGTGTATGCCAGTGACGCCCCGCAGGCCCGTGCCCCGCCGTGGCGAAACTCGCCGAAACCCCCTTGTGGCAGGGGAAATCAGCGGCCCGAATGCATCATTGACGGATCGTCGGCAAGCCGGTACCACTGACCGAGCCCGGCGTCGTACGACCCTGCACGCCCGCCTGTCACAGGAGGCCGCATTGCGAGGTTCCGCCACCGATTCCCTGTCCACTCCCGGCCACAGACATCTACGGCGGGCTGCCGTTCCGCTCGCCTCGGCGGCGCTGCTGCTGCCGCTGCTCGGCGCGGCCCCCGCGCAGAGCACCGCCTCCGGCTCGTCCGCGGACCGGCTTCAGCAGGCCTTCGCCGGCGCCGCGGCCGAGTACCACGTGCCGCAGAGCGTTCTGCTGGCCGTCTCCTACCTCCAGTCCCGCTGGGACTGGCACGGCGGCGCGCCGAGCGTGACCGGCGGCTACGGCCCCATGCACCTGACCGACGCCCGGACCGCGTTGGCCACCACGGAGCACCATGCCGAGGGCGCGGAGGACGCCCGCGGCGACGGATCCCGCCCGGCCGTCCGTCCCGCCGCCAAGGTGCCGGCCGCCTCGCAGGTCCCGGCCCGGCTGAAGACGCTGCCGAAGGCGGCGCAGCTGACGGGCCGGTCCGCCGAGGAGCTGCGCACCGACCCGGCGGCGAACGTGGCCGGCGGGGCCGCGCTGCTCGCCGCCGCGCAGAAGCAGCTCGGCGAACCGCTGAGCACCGACCCGGCCGACTGGTACGCCGCGGTGGCCCGCTTCTCCGGCGCGGACGACACGGCGACCGCGGCGGCGTACGCCAACGACGTGTACGACGTGCTGCGTTCGGGCGAGGAGCGCACCACGGACGACGGCCAGCAGGTCGTGCTGGCGGCCGAGCCGCGGCTGTCCGCCGACACCGCCCAGCTGAAGCGGGCCGGCCTGCGCACGCTGCCCACGGACGGCATCGAGTGCCCGAAGTCGGTGTCCTGCGAGGCGGTCTGGGCGCCGTACGCCCAGTTCGGCAACAACGACTACGGCAACCACGACCTCGGCGACCGGCCGGCGTCGCAGCGCATCCGGTACATCGTCATCCATGACACGGAGGGCACCTGGAACGGGGTGCTGAACCTGATCCAGGACCCGACCTACGTGTCGTGGAACTACACGGTCCGCTCCACCGACGGTCTGATCGCCCAGCATGTGAGGGCGAAGGACGTGGCGTGGCACGCGGGCAACTGGTACATCAACGCCGCCTCGATCGGCATCGAGCACGAAGGTTTCCTCGCCGATCCGGACGCCTGGTACACGGAGGCGATGTACCGCTCCTCGGCCAGGCTGGTGAAGTACCTGGCCCGCACGTACGGCATCCCGCTGGACCGCGAGCACATCCTGGGCCACGAGAACGTGCCCGGCCCGACCACGTCCACCATCCCCGGTATGCACACGGACCCGGGTCCGTACTGGGACTGGCGGCACTACTTCGAACTGCTGGGCCACCCCTTCAAGCGCACGGCGGGCAGGAAGTCGGGCGTGGTGACCATCCTGCCGGAGTACGCCGTGAACCAGCCGGAGTACACGGGCTGCACCACGTCGGGCGAGCCCTGTGCCGCGCACGGCTCCGGCGAGGTGCGGCTGTACGCGGACCACGACACCGGCGCCCCGCTGATCAAGGACATCGGCCTGGGCAAGGACCCGACCATCGATGTCAACGACGTGTCCTCGCGGGTCTCCACCGGCCAGCAGTACGCGGTCGCGGGCCGCTGGGGCGACTGGACGGCGATCTGGTACCTGGGCCAGAAGGCCTGGTTCCGCAACCCGCCGCAGGAGCCCACGGCGGTCCCGGCCAAGGCCCTGCTGGTGACGCCGAAGAACGGGCTCGCAAGCGTCCCGGTGTACGGCCGCGCCTACCCGGAGAAGGAGGCCTATCCGACGGGCGTCCCCGTCCAGTCGGTCGTACCCCTGCCGTACACGATTCCGGCCGGGCAGCGGTACGTGGCCGGTGACGCGGTACCGGGCGAGTACGACTACTCGGTCACCTTCACCACCGACGCGCACCGGGTCGTGGTGGGCAAGGACCTGTACTACGAGATCCAGTACGGCCACCGGGTCGGCTACGTCCGTGCCGCGGACGTCACCCTGGAGGGCTCGGCCGACTAGGGGCCGCGGTGCCTCAGCCCTGCTGGAAAAGCTCCGCCGGGAGCGGCTTCAGCAGGGCGTACAGGTCGTCGGTGATGGGGCGGTCCCAGGCGGCGATGGTCACGAGCACGCCGTCGCTGCGGTCGAACTGGACGCAGGAGATCCGGCTCTCGGAGAGCTTCAGCCGCCGCACGATGAGGAGGTTGTCGCCCTGGAGGACGGGGGTGTCCTCGGTGCCGACGACGGTGACGTCCTCGTCGTTGTCCAGCGCGAGCAGCAGCTGGCCCACCTCGAAGGGGATCTCGTCCTCGGCGACCTCGCGGGCCGGGGAGCCCTCGGGGAGGTTGCCGATGATCATCGCGGGGCCGCGGCCGCCGAAGAGGTCGTAGCGCAGGAAGACACCCTGGCAGGTGCCGTCGGGGGCGGGCAGCAGACCCGCGCCGAGATTGCCCGGCCAGTCGCCCGGGTCCATGGCCAGCACGTCGAAGTCGGGTCCGGCAGGAGTGGCGCTGCGGCGGCGGAGGAACGACATGCGGCCATGGTACGTGTCCGGGCCGCAGGGGGTGACCTGGGCACCGGGTGCCGGCAGGTCCCCCAGGGCGCGATGGCGCGCCTCACTCCTGCGGCGGCCCCGGCGGTACGACCGCGATCGGGCTGGCCGCGTGGAGCAGGACTGCCTGGGTGACCGAGCCCATCATGCGCGCGGGCGCGAGCAGGCGGCGGCGGTGGCGGCCGACCACCACCAGGTCGGCGTCCCTGGAGGCGGCGACGAGGTGGCCGGCCGCGTCGCCGGGCAGCGCCTCGGTGGCGACGCGGACCTCGGGGTGCCGCCCGTGGTGCGGGGCGAGGAAGCCCTCGGCGAGCGTGCGGGTCTCGCCCTCGACGGCGACCTGGTCGATCGCGGGCGGCACCAGCTGTCCGGGCGCGGTCCACGTCTGCACCGGCCACGGGTAGGCGGCGATCACCTGGACGCGGGCCGCGCGCAGGGCGGCCTCGGCGAAGGCGAACGCGAGCGTGCGGTCGTCGGGGCTGTCGACGTGCAGGCCCACGACCACGCGCGGCCCGGGTTCGGCCGGGCCCTCGCCGTGGACCTCCCGGCCGGGGCGGGGCACGACGACCACCGGGCACTCGGAGTCCCGCGCGGCGGCGAGGCCGTTGGAGCCGAGCAGCAGGCTGGCGAAGCCGCCGCGGCCCCGGGAGCCGAGGACCAACAGCTGGGCGTCGGTGCCGAGTTCGGGCAGCACCGCGCCCGGCACGCCTTCCAGGGCGACGTACTCCACGGCGAGGTTCCCGGCGCTGTCCGCGAGCCGGGCGCGGACCTCGTCGAGGACCGGGTCGCCCTCCGTGTCGGGCGGACCGGCGACCAGCACGTCGGCCTGGCCCCAGGCGGCGTACTGCCGTACGTGCACCACCCGCAGCGGTGCCGCGCGGCGCCGGGCGGCGTCGACGGCCCAGTCCAGCGCGCGCAGGCTGTCGTCCGAACCGTCGACCGCGGCGATGACCGGCGCAGTGCTCATCGTTCTCACCTCCGGAACACGACCTTCCCCTTGCTGGGGCCAGCCTGACGCAGGGTCGGCCCCGGCGGGGCGCTGCTGGTCGCGTGTCCGGAAATCCCGCCCGGAATGCCTCCGGGCGCGGCTCAGGTCAGGTCGAACTCCCCTTCGCGCGCGCCGGAGACGAAGGCGCCCCATTCGGCGGGTGTGAAGATCAGGGAGGGGCTCTCCGGGCGACCGCTGTTGCGCATCGCGATGAAGCCCTCGACAAACGCGATCTGGACATCGCCCAGACCCCGGCTGCTGGACTGCCATTCGGCGCTGCTGAGGTCCAGGTCCGGCTTGTCCCAGCCCGCGAGCGGCTGCTGCTGGATGGTGGTCTCGGCCACGTCCGTGCTCCTCCCGGTTCGTCGTCCGCGGCTCAGCCTAGCGACCGGTCCCGACTGCCGACAGGCCACCTGGGAAGGACTTTGGCGGCTCGCCGGCCGGCCGGTCAGGCGTCGGGCGGCTCGGATCCCACCAGCCACATGGAGAAGAACTGCGAACCGCCGCCGTAGGCGTGCCCGAGGACCTTGCGGGCGCCGTCCACCTGGTGTTCCCCGGCCCGGCCGCGTACCTGGAGCGCGGCCTCGGCGAAGCGGATCATGCCGGAGGCGCCGATGGGGTTGGCGGACAGCACGCCGCCCGACATGTTGACGGGCAGGTCGCCGTCGAGTTCGGTCACCCCGGACTCGGTGAGCTTCCAGCCGCCGCCCTCCTCGGCGAAGCCCAGGTTCTCCAGCCACATGGGTTCGTACCAGGAGAACGGCACGTACATCTCGACGGCGTCGATGTCCCGGCGCGGGTCGGCGATGCCGGCCTGCCGGTAGACGTCGGCGGCGCAGTCCCGGCCGGCCCGCGGGGAGACGAAGTCCTTCCCGGCGAACAGGGTGGGTTCGCTGCGCATGGCGCCGCCGAGCAGCCAGGCGGGCGGCCGGGGCGCGCGGGCGGCTCCGGCGCGGTCGGTGAGGACCATGGCGCAGGCGCCGTCGGAGGAGGGGCACGTCTCGGAGTAGCGGATGGGGTCCCACAGCATGGGTGAGGCCAGCACCTTCTCCAGGGTGATGCCGTGCTCGTGGAGGTGGGCGTAGGGGTTCTTCAGGGCGTTGCGCCGGTCCTTGTAGGCGACGAGGGCGCCGATGGTGTCGGGGGCGCCGCTGCGCCGCATGTACGCGCGCACGTGCGGGGCGAAGAAGCCGCCCGCCCCCGCGAGCAGGGGCTGCTGGAAGGGGACGGGCAGGGACAGGCCCCACATGGCGTTGGACTCGGACTGTTTCTCGAAGGCCAGGGTCAGCACGGTGCCGTGGACGCGGGCGGCGACCAGGTTGGCGGCGACCAGTGCCGTCGATCCGCCGACCGAACCGGCCGTGTGCACCCGCAGCATCGGCTTGCCCACGGCGCCCAGCGCGTCGGCGAGGTACAGCTCGGGCATCATCAGGCCCTCGAAGAAGTCGGGTGCCTTGCCGATGACGACGGCGTCGATGTCGGCCCAGGTCAACTCGGCGTCGTCCAGGGCGCGTCGGGCGGCCTCGCGGACGAGTCCCGCGATCGACACGTCCCGGCGGGCGGCCACGTGCCTGGTCTGGCCGATGCCTACGACGGCCACGGGCTCCTTGCTCATCGTGGATCCCCTTCGAGTACGGCGACCAGGTTCTGCTGGAGGCAGGGTCCGGAGGTGGCGTGGGCGAGCGCGCGGTCGGAGTCGCCGCGGTGGACGCGGGCGGCGGCCTCGCCGATGCGGAGGAGTCCCGCGGCCATGACGGGGTTGGCGGCGAGCGCCCCGCCGGAGGGGTTGACGCGCACGTCGTCGCCGAGGCGCAGCGCCCTGCGCAGGATCACTTCCTGGGAGCTGAACGGGGCGTGCAACTCCGCGGTGTCGACGGGCCGTTCGAAGGCGCCCGCCTTTTCGCCGGCGAGCCGCGTGGACGGTGAGTCGGTGAGGTCGCGCACGCCGAGCCCATGGGCCTCGATGCGATGGTCGATGCCCCGGATCCAGGCGGGCCGCGCGCACAGTTCGCGGGCTCGCTCCCCCGCCGCGAGGATCACGGCGGCGGCGCCGTCGCCGACGGGCGGGCAGTCGCCGGTGCGCAACGGCCGTACGACGTAGTCCCCTTGGGGTGTCCGGCCGGTGAGCTGGGCGTGCGGGTTGGCCGCCGCGTCGGCCCGGCTGCGGGCGCCGACGGCCGCGAGGGCGGGCTCGTCGGTGTGGCCGGCGTCCAGGAGTGCCTGGGCCTGGAGGGCGGCCAGGGCGACGGAGTCGGGCCACAGGGGGGCGACGTAGTACGGGTCCAGCTGCCGGGTCAGGACGTCGCGCACGGAGCCGGGTGAGGACTTGCCGTAGGAGTACACGAGCGCGGTGTCGGCGTCACCGGTGAGCAGCTTGGTCCAGGCCTCGTACAGGGCCCAGGCGCCGTCCATCTCGACGTGCGACTCGGAGAGGGGCGGCCAGGCGCCGACGCCGTCCAGGGCCATGGTGAAGGAGAAGGCACGGCCGGCGAGATAGTCGCTGGAGCCGGAGCAGGTGAAGCCGATGTCGGCGGTCCTCAGGCCGGTCCGCGCGAGCACCTCGTGCAGCACCGGCATGAGCATCTCCACCTCGGAGGACTCCTCGGTGGAGCGCCGGTGGTCGGTCTGGGCGAAGGCGACGACGGCGATGTCCCGGCCCGCTCGGGCCTCTTCGCTGGTCACAGCAGCTCCTTGTACGTCTCGTAGTCCGCGTCGGGCTCGCCGGTGGGCCGGTAGTGGTCGGGGTAGCGGGCGCCCTCGGTCCACACCGGCTCGACGCGCAGGCCCATGCGCACCTGGTCGTAGGGGATACCGCCGATCCGGGCGTGCAGGGCGAGGTCGGCGCCGTCGAGGGCGATGTGGGCGTAGACGTAGGGGACCTCGATGTGAAGGTTCCTCGCCTTGATGTTGACGATGCAGAAGGTGGTCACGGTGCCGCGCGGCCCGACCTCGACGTGTTCGTCGGTCGCCATGCCGCAGGTGGGACACGCGCCCCGGGGCGGGACGTACACCTTGCGGCAGGAGGGGCAGCGCTCGCCGACGGTCCGCCGGCCGGACAGGGCGTGGATGTAGTCGGACTGGGCGCGGCCGGGCGCGTACGTGTAGTCGAGGCGGGCGGGAGTGACGATCCCGGTGACCGGGTCGGTGAACTCGCCGGTGCGGCCCGTCGGTTGCCCGGCCTCTCCGGCGTACGGCTCGAAGCAGGCGATGTCGGTGATGGCGCCGGTGCGTTCCTGGGCCCAGCGGATGCGCACCCGCATGCCGGTGCGCACGACGTCGGGGCCGGGGGCGTCGAGGGCGTGCAGGAGGGCGGTGTCGGCGCCGTCGAGCCGGACGAGTACCCAGGCGAAGGGGGTGGCGAGGGGCTGGCCGCGGCGGGGTTCGTGGTTCCACGCCCAGGTGGTGACGGTTCCCGTCGGGGCTACCTCGACAAGGTCACGGATCTCCTCGGCGGTGACCGGGTCGTACTCGACGGGCGGGACGAGGACGCGTGCGTCGGCGGTCCGCACGCCGAGGACGACGCCTTCGCGCAGGCCGGTGAGGAAGGCGCTCTGGACGGGGCCGAGGGAGCGGGTGAAGGGGAACTCGACGACGAGCGGGGCCTTGAGGGCTTCGGGCACGGTGACTCCTCGGGTCAGGCGCGCTTGTAGACGGGGGGCCGCTTCTCGGCGAAGGCGCGGGCGCCTTCCTTCGCGTCGGCGGTGTCGAAGACCGGCCAGCCGCGCGCGAGTTCGGCCGCGAGGCCGTCGGTCTCCGTCAGCTCGGCGGTCTCGTACACCGACGCCTTGACGGCCTCGACGGCGAGCGGGCCGCAGGCGTTGATCCGCTCGGCGATCTCCAGCGCCTTGTCGAGGGCGGTGCCGTCGGGGACGACATGGCCGATCAGGCCGATGTCCGCGGCTTCCCGGGCGGTGTACGGCCGGCCGGTGAGCAGCATCTCCAGGGCGTGGGTGCGCGGGATCTGGCGCTGGAGCCGGACGGTGGAGCCGCCGATCGGGAACAGTCCGCGCCGGACCTCGAACAGGCCGAACGTCGCGGAGGCGCCCGCGACCCGGATGTCGGTGCCCTGGAGGATCTCGGTGCCGCCCGCCACGCAGTACCCCTCGACGGCGGCGATCACCGGTTTGCGCGGGCGGTGATGGCGCAGCATCGCCTTCCAGTGCAGATCGGGGTCGGCCCGCAGCCGGTCGCGGTAGTGCTCGCCGGCCATCCCCTTCCCGGCGAGCGCCTTGAGGTCCATGCCGGCACAGAAGGAGCCGCCGGAGCCGGTGAGCACGATGGAGCGGATGTCGTCGTCCGCGTCGGCCTCGACCCAGCCGTCGTACAGGCCGACGAGCATCGGAAGCGAGAGCGCGTTCCGGGCGTCGGGCCGGTTGAGTGTGAGCACCAGTGTGGCGCCCTCGCGCCGCACGGTGAGGTGTTCCGTCCCGCCCATGGGCCTTCTCCCCTCGGTGAGAACGAGAACAGGTTGCAGTAGGCGGGGAGGCACTTCAAGGGTTTTCTGACAGACAGTCAGATTTATTGGCGCGGACCCTTCACAGTTGCGCCGCCCTTTGCTCTGATGGCCGGCGAAGCGACGGTCAGGAGGAGCGGTGGAGTACAACCTTGCCGATCTGTTCGAGTCGGTCGTCGACGTGGCCGGGGACCGCGAGGCGCTCGTGTACGTCGATCATCCCGGCACCGGCGCGGAGCGCCGGCTGACCTACGCGGAGCTGGACGCGGCCGCCAACCGCATCGCCCATCACCTGATCGACAGCGGGATCCGCCCCGGGGAGCACCTGGGCCTGCACCTCTACAACGGCGTCGAGTACCTCCAGACGGTGCTGGCCTGCCTGAAGGCGCGCGTCGTCCCGGTCAACGTCAACTACCGTTACGTGGAAGAGGAGTTGGCGTACCTCTACCGGGACGCCGACCTCGTCGCGCTGGTCTTCGACGCGGAGTTCGCGGACCGGGTGGCGGGGGCGCTGCCGCGGGCGCCGGGGCTGCGGCATCTGCTGTGCGTGGGAGCGGACGCGTGCGGGGTGCCGGGCGCGCTGCCGTTCACGCGGGCGGAGGCCGCCGGGTCGCCGCGACGCGGCTTTCCGGCACGCTCCGGGGACGACCAGTTCATCATCTACACCGGCGGCACGACCGGGATGCCCAAGGGCGTGATGTGGCGTCAGGAGGACCTGTTCTTCGCGGGGCTGGGCGGCGGGGCGCCGACCGGGGAGCCGGTGAAGGCGCCGGAGGAGCTGGCCGAGCGGGTCGCGGCCGGCGGCACCGGGATCACGTTCTTCCCCACTCCCCCGCTGATGCACGGCACCTCGACGCTGACGGCGTTCATCGGCTTCAACTTCGGCCAACGCGTCGTCGTGCACCGCAAGTTCGTGCCCGAGGAAGTGCTGCGGACGATCGAGCGGGAGAAGGTCACCAGCGTGTCGCTGGTGGGCGACGCGATGCTCCGGCCGCTGATCGACGCGCTCGGCGGCCCGCTGAGGGGCACCGACTGCTCGGCCCTGTTCAGCGTGTCCTCGTCCGGCGCGATCATGTCGGAGACGGTGCGCCGGCAGTTCCGGGAGCTGGTCCCGAACGCCATGCTGCTGAACAACTTCGGCTCCTCCGAGTCCGGCTTCAACGGCACCGCGACGGACGACTCCGGGCCCGAGCGGGGCTTCCGCATCCGGGTCAACTCCCGTACGCAGGTGGTGGATCCGGCCACGCACGAGCCGGTCGCGGTGGGCGAGGTCGGCCGGGTCGCGCAGTGCGGCCATGTACCGCTCGGCTACTACAACGACCCGCGCAAGACGGCCGAGACGTTCTTCGAGAAGGACGGACAGCGCTGGGTGCTGCTCGGCGACATGGCGACGGTCGACGCGGACGGCGTGGTGACCGTGCTCGGCCGGGGCTCGCAGTGCATCAACACCGGGGGTGAGAAGGTCTACCCCGAGGAGGTCGAGCAGGCGCTCAAGGCTCATCCGGACGTGTACGACGCGCTCGTCGCCGGGGTGCCGGACACCACGTGGGGCAACCATGTGGCGGCCGTGGTGCAGCTGCGCACGGGGGCATTGCTCCCCTCCCTGGCCGACATCCAGACCCACTGCCGGGCCCGCCTGGCCGGCTACAAGATCCCTCGCCAGCTGGTGATCACCGACTCCATCCGGCGCTCCCCGAGCGGCAAGGCCGACTACCGCTGGGCACGGGAGGTGGCGGTGGCGGCCGACCGGCCGTGACCCCGGGGTGTCCCGCCCCGCCCGCGACACCAGAGGATTACCCTGTGTGCCCGAACACCGTCATTTGATGACTCATGGTGACATCGGGTCGTAGGAGTTCCGCGCACGGAAGGATCCTGAGGTGCCGCACCCCACGCCTCGTTCCTGGCTCGCGTGGTGCCGTCGGCATCCTCGGATCGGGCAGGGGGTGACCGTCGGCACGACCGTGCTCGCCGCCGTCCTGCTGCTGACCTCGCTCCTCCTGCCGGACCGGCCCGACCTGCTCGCCCCCGCCGCGTTCCTGCGCCTGCCGGCCGAGGCCGTCCTGCTCGCCGCCCTGCTGCTCGTGGTGCCCGGCCGGGCCCGGCGGGCCGGGGCGGTGGCCCTCGGCGTGCTGATCGGGCTGGTCACCCTGCTCAAGTGCCTCGACATCGGCTTCTACTCGGTACTGTTCCGCCCGTTCGACCTGGTGCTGGACTGGGGGCTGCTGGGCAACGCGGCGGACTATCTGCGCGAGACGTCCGGGCGGTCCGGCGAGCTGGCCGCGATCGCCGGTGCCGTGCTGCTCGCGGTCGCGGTCCTCGTCCTGACGACGCGCGCCACCCTGCGGCTGACCACCCTGCTGGCCCGGCACCGCGCCCGGTCGGTCCGCGGGACCCTGGTGCTCGGCACCGCGTGGGTCACCTGCGTCCTGTTCGGCCTGCACAACGCCGGCGAGCCCGTCGCCGCCACACTCGATGCCGACCTCCTCGGCGACCGCGCCCGGCAGGTCCGCACCTCGCTCGCCGACGCCCGGCTCTTCCGCCGCCAGGCCGCCGTCGACGCCTTCGCCCACACCCCGCCGGACCGACTGCTCACAGGCCTGCGCGGCAAGGACGTACTGCTCACCTTCGTCGAGAGCTACGGCCGTTCGGCGATCGAGGACCCGGCGATGGCGCCGCAGATCGACGCGGTCCTCAAGGAGGGCTCGGCGAGCCTGGCGGCGGCCGGCTTCGGTGCGCGCAGCGGCTGGCTGCGCTCGCCGGTGACCGGCGGCGGCAGCTGGCTCGCCCACGCGACCTTTCTGTCCGGCCTGTGGATCAGCAACCAGCAGCGCTTCCGCAGCCTCACCTCCAGCGACCGCACCACCCTCACCGGCTCCTTCCGCAGGGCCGGTGCCTGGCGCACGGTCGGCATCGTGCCGGGTGTGCTGACGGCCTGGCCGGAGGGCCGGTTCTTCGGCCTGGACCATGTCTACGACGGCCGTCATCTCGCGTACCACGGCCCGGACTTCGGCTGGTCGCAGGTGCCGGACCAGTTCGCCCTGGAGTCCTTCCGGCGCGCGGAGCTCGGCAGGCGGGGCCGCCGCCCGCTCATGGCGGAGATCATCCTCACCTCCAGCCACTACCCCTGGGCTCCCGTCCCGCGGCTGGTCGACTGGGAGAACCTGGGTGACGGCTCGGTCTTCCGGCCGGTCAGGCGTGCGGGCCGGTCCGAGGAGGAGGTCTGGCGGACCCCGGAGAGCGTGCGCACCGCATACCGCACCTCGATCGCGTACGCGCTGCGCAGCCTCGTCCAGTTCCTCCGCCGCTACGGCGACGAGAACACCGTCCTGGTCTTCCTCGGCGACCACCAGCCCGTGCCGACGGTCACCGGGAACAGCCCCCGCAAGGACGTGCCGGTCACGATCGTCGCCCGCGATCCCAAGGTGCTGGACCGGATCTCCGGCTGGGGCTGGACGCAGGGGCTGAAGCCCGCCACGAACGCCCCCGTCTGGCCCATGGACGGCTTCCGCGACCGCTTCCTGACCGCGTACGGGCCCCGGCCTACCGGCCGAGGAACTCCTCCAGCACGGCCAGGAACTCCTCCGGCCGGGTCTCATGGACCAGGTGCCCCGCGTCGAGGGTGACGAGCCGGGCGTCCGGGATCAGGCCGGCGAGCTGTGCCACCTGCTCCTGCGGGAGGTGGCTGCTGGGGCCGCCCGCGATGACCAGCGTGGGCATGGTGATCCGGCCCATGCGGTCCCGCCACACGGGATCGGGTGCGTTGCGCTGCTCGTCGGTGGCCCGCACCATCACCCAGTCGAACGGCAGCTCCCCCTCGGGCCGCGGGGTGGGCGGCCTGGGCGGGTCGAGCGGCACCGGTGCGCAGACGTCCTCCAGCACCAGGCGTCGTACGACTCCGGGGTGGCGCTGCGCCAGCAACAACGCGACGTGACCGCCCAGCGAGTGGCCCACCACGTCCGCGCGCCCGGCACCGAGGGCGGCCAGCAGGGCCCGCACGTCGTCGGACATCGCCTCCCAGGTGTACTGCCCCGGCCAGTCGCTGCGTCCGTGGCCGCGCAGGTCCGGGGCGTACACGCGGCGCGGAGCCGGAGGTGCCGCGAGGCGTTCGGCGACGGGCGTCCAGTCGGCGCCGTCCGCGCCGCGGCAGTGCAGCAGCAGGAGGGGCGGGGCCTCGGGCGGACCCCAGGTCCGGCAGGCCAGGGTGATGCCGTTCGCCTCGACGGTGAGCAGGTCGGCGGTGGGCAGTTCGGCGGTGGGCAGCTCCGTGGGCTGCGGCTCGGCGGGGTACGGCTCTGCGGTGTCCACGCCCGGCACGCTAGCCGGGCGGCCAGGTCCCGGGCCGCCTACTCTGCCGAGGGCAGAGCGGAGCCCACGGGCCCGTCGAGGAAGGCGAGCAGCCGGCCCGCGAACCACTCCGGATCGTCCAGCCAGGGGTAGTGACCGGCGCCGGGCTGGACGCTGAACTCGGCCTTCGGGAAGGCCTCGGCGGCCCGGCGGGCGAGGTCGGGACGGGGGCCGCCGTCGAGTTCCCCGGCGAGCACGAGGACCGGTGCGGTCAGGCGGGCGAGGGCGGCCCGGGTCACGTCGGGGGTGAAGGCGCCGGCGCCGAAGTACCGCTCACCCGCCTCGTCGTTGGTCTGCTCCGACTCGGCGTCCGTGTGCGCCTGGGCGGCGTCGTCCCAGCGGCCGTAGAAGAACGGCAGGAACACGTCGTCGAAGTCCGCCTCGCCCGCCAGCCATGCCCGGAACGCGGGGAAAGCCTGCGCGAACCACGGCTCGGCCGCGCGCAGCCGGGCCATGGCCAGCCGGTCCTCGGGCGTCGTCCGCAGGCCGAGCACGGACGGGTTGGGGGTGATCAGCAGCAGCCGTCCGACCCGGTGCGGGTGACGGGCCGCGTAGAGCGTCGCCAGGGCGGCGCCCGCCGAGTGCGCGAGCAGATCCATGCGCTCCAGGCCCAGGTGGGCGCGCCATGCCTCCACGTCCTCGACCATGCGGTCGCAGCGGTACGTCGCCGGGTCCGCCGGGGCAGCCGAGTCCCCGGTACCGCGCAGGTCGAGCAGGGCGAGCCGGCGGTGTGCGGTCAGCCCGCCGAGGTCACCGAGGTAGGCGGAGGCGCGCATGGGGCCACCGGGCAGGACGACGAGGGGCTCGCCCGCGCCCCGCAGGTGGTAGGCGAGCCGGGTGCCATCGGTCGCCGTGAAAGTCGGCATGGGCACGATCATTTCGGTCCGCGGCAGCGGGGGCAACAACTTTCCGCGGAAAGTCCTCGCACCCCTTGCCTCGGAGCGCATGACCTGAATTACTGACCCCGAACAGGTCGACCGAACGATCGGTCGCCCGGAATGTACGGTCGGCAAGGGAGACGTCCCGATGACGAATGCGACGGATCTGCTCGACGCGGGCGAACGGCTCGGGCTCGACGAGCTGCGAGCACTTCAGCTGGAGCGGCTGCGCGCCTCGCTGCGGCACGCCTACGACCATGTGCCGTTCTACCGGGAGTCCTTCGACAAGGCCGGCGTACACCCCGAGGACTGCCGCTCGCTCGCGGACCTCGCCCGCTTCCCGTTCACGACCAAGGCCGACCTCAGGGAGCACTACCCGTACGGCATGTTCGCCGTGCCCAGGGAGCGGATCCGCCGACTGCACGCGTCCAGCGGCACCACCGGGCTGCCCACGGTGGTCGGCTACACGGACGACGACCTCTCCATGTGGGCCGACATGGTGGCACGCTCGCTGCGCGCCGCAGGCGCGCGGCCCGGCGACATCGTGCACGTGGCCTACGGCTACGGGCTCTTCACCGGCGGCCTGGGCGCCCACTACGGCGCGGAGCGCCTCGGCTGTACGGTCGTACCGGCCTCCGGCGGGATGACGGCCCGGCAGGTGCAGCTCATCCGGGACCTGAAACCGGCCGTGATCATGGTGACCCCGTCCTACATGCTGACACTGCTGGACGAGTTCGAGCGGCAGGGCGTGGACCCGCGCACCACCTCGCTGCGCGTCGGCGTCTTCGGGGCCGAGCCCTGGACCGAGCAGATGCGGCGCGAGATCGAGGAACGCTTCGCGATCGACGCCGTCGACATCTACGGGCTCTCGGAGGTGATCGGCCCCGGCGTGGCGCAGGAGTGCGTGGAGACCAAGGACGGGCTGACCGTGTGGGAGGACCACTTCTATCCGGAGGTGGTCGACCCGATCACGGGCGAGGTGCTGCCGGACGGGGAGCGGGGCGAGCTGGTGTTCACCTCGCTGACGAAGGAGGCCATGCCGATCGTCCGGTACCGGACCCGGGACCTGACCCGGCTGCTGCCCGGCACGGCGCGGGTCTTCCGGCGGATGGAGAAGGTCACCGGGCGCAGCGACGACATGGTGATCCTGCGCGGGGTGAACCTGTTCCCGACCCAGATCGAGGAGATCGTGCTCCGCACGCCGGGGGTGGCGCCCCACTTCCAGCTCCGGCTGACCCGGGAGGGCCGCCTGGACCGGCTGACCGTCCGCGCCGAGGCCCGCCCGGACGCACCGGCGCATTCCCGGGAGACGGCGGCCCGGTCCATCGCCCTGGCCGTGAAGGACGGCATCGGGGTGTCGGTCGACGTGGAGATCGTGGATCCGGAGTCGCTGGAGCGGTCGGTGGGCAAGATCCGCCGGATCGTGGACCTGCGGTCGCGGGACGCGGGGTGACCGGCCTCGGCTTCGGCTTCGGCTTCGGCTTCGGTCAGGGGGCAGTCATATCGACGTACCTCGAAACGTCGGCATCTCCCTATACTCCGGAGCCATGACGGACACGGACACGGACACCGCCCCCACCCCGGACCCGGACCTGGTCAACGCGCTGCGGGCGCTGTCCAACCCGATGCGGCTGCAGATGCTGCGCTGGCTGCGCGAGCCCGAGCGGCACTTCCCGATGGACCGGGCCATCGCCGACCCGGCCGAGGTGGGCGTGTGCGTGAGCCACATCCAGGAGAAGGCCGGGCTGGCCCAGTCGACGGTGTCGGCCTACATGGCCGAGCTCCAGCGGGCGGGCCTGGTCCGGGCCACCCGGGTGGGCAAGTGGACCCACTACAAGCGGGACGAGCGGCGCATCGCCGACCTGGTCAGCGAGCTCGGCCGCGCTCTCTAGCCGAGGGCGCACGTCGGACCCCGGGCACCAGCAGGCGCGCCCGCTTGCGCTTCATATCGAGAATCTGCGATATTTCGATTAATCGATCGCGTCTCATCGACATCACGCCTCATCGATCGCATCGGGCACGGTCGCCATCGGGCACGAACACATCGGCCGACACACGGGGAGCGAGACACATGACGGGACGGCACGGCCTGGATCTCGGCACGTTCGGGATCTACACCTTCGACTTCGAGCACCAGCCGGCCGCCGGGATCCGGGACGCGGTCCAGGAGCTGGAGGACCTGGGCTGGCCGGCGCTGTGGGTGCCCGAGCTGCTCGGCCGGGAGGCGCTCACCCACGCCGGCTTCCTGCTGGCGTCCAGCCGCCGGCTGAGCGTGGTCAACGGCATCGCCCAGATCTGGCCCCGCCGCGCCCGCTCGACGTACGGCGCCGCGCTGCTGCTCGCCGACGCCTACCCGGGCCGGCACGTGCTCGGCCTGGGCTTCGGCGGCGAGCCCCGGCCCGGGGTGAAGCCGCTCGCGGCCATGGCCGAATACCTGGACCGGCTGGACGAGTCGGCCACCGCTGACCCGGCCGCGCTCCCCAACCCGCGCCCCGCCGCCCCGCTGCGGCGCCTCCTGGCCGCATACGGCCCCAAGATGCTGGAGCTGGCCCGCGACCGCGCCGACGGCGCCCAGACCTACCACGTGAACGTGGCCCACACGGCGCAGGCGCGGGAGATCCTCGGACCGGACGCCTTCCTCGCCGTCGAGCACGCGGTCCTCTTCGAGACCGACCCGGCCCGA
The DNA here is from genome assembly GCF_058673395.1 of Streptomyces sp. HUAS MG56. Lineage (NCBI taxonomy): Bacteria > Bacillati > Actinomycetota > Actinomycetes > Kitasatosporales > Streptomycetaceae > Streptomyces > Streptomyces sp. HUAS MG56. Next base: position 2,059,552 of record NZ_CM178722.1, read on the forward strand.
GCCCGCGCCGCCGCCCGCGCACATCTGCGCGGCTACCTCGAAACCCCGTACAACATCGCCAAGTTCCGCCGCCTCGGCTACACCGACGACGACCTCTCCGCCGGCGGCAGCGACCGCTTCGTGGACGACCTGGTGTTCTGGGGCGACTCGGACACGATCACCCGCAAGCTGCACGCCCATGTGACGGCGGGCGCCGACCATGTCGCCGTCCAGGTGATCGGCGTCCAACCGGGCGAGTCGGCCCTGCCCCACTGGCGGCTGCTGGCCGAGGCGCTGCTGCCGGCGCAGCCCCGGGCGCACACCGGTGTCAGCGGCTGAAGCGGTCTCGCAGTTCGCGCTTGAGGATCTTGCCGCTGGCGTTGCGGGGCAGTTCGGACACGAACACGATGCGCTTGGGGGCCTTGAAGGGGGTGAGTTTCTCCTTCACATGGGTGATGAGCTGATCCTCCGTCACCTCGCCGCGCGGGACGACGACGGCGGTGACGGCCTCGATCCAGCGGTCGTCCGGGAGGCCGATCACCGCGGTCTCGGCGACGGCCTCATGCGTGTAGAGGGCGTCCTCGACCTGGCGTGAAGCCACCAGCACCCCACCGGAGTTGATGACGTCCTTCACCCGGTCCACGATCGTGAAGTAGCCGTCGGCGTCACGGACCGCGAGGTCGCCCGAGTGGAACCAGCCGTCGCGGAAGGCCTCGGCGGTCTCGTCGGGCTTGTCCCAGTATCCCTCGCACAGCTGCGGGGAGCGGTAGACGATCTCGCCGGGGGTGCCGTCGGGCACGTCCTCGCCCCGGTCGTCCACCACCCGCGCGTCCACGAAGAGCACGGTGCGGCCGCAGGAGTCCAGGCGGCCCTCGTGCTCGTCGGGGGCGAGCACCGTGGCCAGCGGGCCGATCTCGCTCTGCCCGAAGCAGTTGTAGAAGGCCAGCCCCGGCAGGCGTGCGCGCAGGCGCTCCAGCACCGGGACGGGCATGATCGAGGCACCGTAGTAGGCCTTGCGCAGCCCGTCGAGGTCACGGGTGGCGAAGTCGGACCGGCCGGCGAGCGCGATCCACACCGTGGGCGGCGCGAACAGGCTGTCCGCGCGGCCCGCTTCGATCAGGTCGAACAGGCGGTCCCCGTCCGGGGAGTTCAGGATGACGTTGGTCGCGCCGACCGCCAGGTAGGGCAGCAGGAACACGTGCATCTGCGCCGAGTGGTACAGGGGGAGCGCGTGCACCGGACGGTCGCCCGCGCTCAGGTCGAGGGCGGCGATGGCGCTCAGGTACTCGTGCACGAGCGCCCGGTGGGTCATCATCGCACCCTTGGGCAGGGCCGTCGTGCCGGAGGTGTACAGCAGTTGCACCAGGTCCTCGGTGCGGGGTTCCGGGCCGTCGTACGGCGGTGCCTGCGCCTGGCGGGCCAGCAGCGAGTCCTCGGCGTCCCGCAGCGGCAACAGCCGTACGCCGTCGGGGAGTCGGTCCGCCAGGTCCGGGTCGGTGAGCACCAGGGTGCTGCCGGACTGGGTGAGGAGATACGCCAGGTCGTCGCCGGTGAGGTTCTGGTTGACCGGCACATGGACCAGGCCGGCCCGGGCGCAGGCGAGGAAGGCGATCAGATAGGCGTCGGAGTTGTGGCCGTAGGCGGCGACCCGGTCGCCGGGCGCGAGTCCCTGCGCGCGCAGTACCGAGGCCGCGCGGGAGACGGCGTCGTCCAGTTCCTCGTACGTCCACCGTCGCTCGCCGTACTCCAGCGCGAGGCGCGCCGGGGTGCGCCGGGCGCTGCGCCGCAGCACCCCGTCAACCGTGCTGCCGTGTCCCTGCGTCATGACTCATGATCCTCGGTCCGTCACCGGGGCAGGTCAAGCACCGGGGGCACGCGCCCTCCGGTGGGCTCAACAGCTCCTTCCCTCAATGATGTTGGGAGGCACCATTGCGCAGCCACCTGAGACGACTGGCCGTCGCCGCCGTCGCCCTGTTCACCGCCTCGTCCGCACTGCCGGCCGCCGCGGCCGCGCGGCCGGGCCACCAGGAACACCCCGCGCACGGCGGGCTGTCCGCCGTCATCCGCTACACCGAGTACGGCATTCCGCACATCGTCGCCGGGAACTACGCGGACCTCGGCTTCGGCACCGGCTGGGCGCAGGCCGCCGACCAGGTGTGCACCCTGGCCGACGGCTTCGTGACCGTACGCGGCGAACGCTCCCGCTTCTTCGGCCCGGACGCGACGACCGACAGGTCGCTGTCGTCGGCCTCCGGCAACCTGTCCAGCGACCTGTACTTCCGCGGGGTGCACCAGGCAGGCACCGTACGGAAGTTGATGGCCACACCGGCGCCGCTCGGCCCGAGCGAGGACGTGCGGGACCTGATGCGGGGCTTCGCCGCCGGTTACGACGCCTGGCTGCGGCAGAACCGGATCACCGATCCGGCGTGCCGGGGCGCCGCCTGGGTGCGGCCGGTCACGACGCTGGACGTGGCCGCCCGCTTCTACGCCATCGCCGTGCTCGGCGGCCAGGGCGGCGCCGTGGACGACATCACCGGCGCGCAGCCGCCCGCGGGCGCCACCGCCCACGCGCGCGGGGCCGACGCCCAGGCACTGGTCAAGGCCGTGCGGGCCCGGACCGCCGACGCGGACATGGGCTCGAACGCGGTCGCCTTCAGCGGTGCCACGACCGCGAACGGCCGCGGCCTGCTGCTGGGCAACCCGCACTACCCGTGGCAGGGCGGACGCCGGTTCTGGCAGGCACAGCAGACCATCCCGGGCGAACTGAACGTCGCCGGCGCCTCGCTGCTCGGCTCGCCGACCATCTCCATCGGCTACAACGCGTACGTGGCGTGGAGCCACACCGTGTCCACCGGTGTCCCGTACAACCTGACCCGGCTGACCCTGGACCCGTCCGACCCCACCGTCTACCGGGTGGACGGCAGACCGGAGCGGATGACCCGGCGGACCGTGACGGTGCCCGTCGAGCACGGCGCCCCGGTCACCCGGACCCAGTGGTGGACGCGCTACGGCCCGGTCGTCGCCGACAGCGGGAACGGCGGGCCAGCGCTGCCGTGGACCACCACGACGGCCTACGCGCTCAGCGACCCGAACGCCGCGAACATGCGGTTCGCGGACACCTCCCTCGACTTCGGCAGGGCGCGCTCGACGGCGGACGTCCTCGCCTCCCTCGACCGGCACCAGGGCCTGCCGTGGGTCAACACCATCGCCGCGGACTCCTCGGGCCACAGCCTCTACACCCAGTCGCAGGTGCTGCCCCGGATCACCGACGACCTGGTGGCCCGCTGCTCCACCGACCTCGGCAAGGTCACCTACCCGCAGGCGGGTCTCGCGGTGCTCGACGGCTCGCGCGGCGCCTGTGCGCCCCGCAGTGACCCCGACTCCGTCCAGCCCGGCATCTTCGGGCCCGCCCGCATGCCCACGCTCAAGGACGCCCCGTACGCCGAGAACTCCAACAACAGCGCCTGGCTGGCGAACGCCGACCGGCCGCTGACGGGGTACGAGCGGATCTTCGGCGACGTCGGGACCGCGCGCTCGCTGCGCACCCGCGGCGCGATCGAGCAGGTGGCGGCGCTCGCGCAGCGGGGCGGGCTGACCGTCCGTGACCTCCAGGACCAGGAGTTCACGAACCGGGCGCCCGCGGGAGAACTGGCCGCGGGTGACGCGTCCCGGGCCTGTGCCGCGCTGCCCGGCGGCACCGCGACGGCCAGCGACGGCACGAAGGTCGACGTCGGTGCGGCCTGTCCGGTGCTCGGCGCCTGGGACCGGACCATGAGCACCGGCAGCCGGGGCGCCCTGCTCTTCGACCGGTTCTGGCGCAAGCTGACGGCCGCGGTGCCGGCCGAGCGGCTGTGGAGGGTGCCGTTCTCGGCGGCGGACCCGGTGCGCACCCCGAACACCCTGGACACCGCCGCGCCCGCCTTCGCCACGGCGCTCGCGGACACGGTGCGGGAGCTGCGGACGGCGGGCATCGCCCTCGACGCCCCGCTCGGGGAGCACCAGTTCGTGGTGCGCGGCGGCGAGCGCATCCCCGTGCCCGGCGGCTCGGAGCGGCTCGGCGTGTGGAACAAGGTCGAGGGGGCGTGGAACGCGGCGCAGGGCGGCTACACGGAGGTGACGACGGGCTCCAGCCACATCCAGGCCGTCGGCTGGGACGGCAGCGGGTGCCCGGTGGCCCGTACGCTGCTGACGTACTCCCAGTCCTCGAATCCGAACTCGTCCCACTTCAGCGACCAGACCCGGCTGTTCTCCGGTGAGAAGTGGGTGACGGCCCGGTTCTGCGAGCGGGACGTGCTGTCCTCGCCCGCGCTCCGGGTGGTCCGCGTGAGCGAACACTGACCGTGCGGTCCCGCTCGGGAACGTCTCCGGGCGGGACCGCACCGCTGTCACACCGGGCGGGTGCGGCCCTCCCAGTACGGATCCCGCAGTCGCCGCTTGTAGAGCTTGCCGTTGGGGTCGCGGGGCATCTCGGCGATGAAGTCGACGCTCTTGGGCCGCTTGTAGCCGGCGAGCCGCTCGGCGCAGTGGTCGAGGAGGGCGGCGGCGAGCGCCGGGCCGGGCTCGTGGCCCGGGGCCGGTTCGACGACGGCCTTGACCTCCTCGCCCCAGTCGTCGTGCGGGATGCCGAAGGCGGCGGCGTCGGCGACGGCCGGGTGGGCAAGGAGCACGGACTCGATCTCGGCCGGGTAGATGTTGACCCCACCGGAAATGATCATGTCGATCTTGCGGTCGCGGAGGAAGAGGTAGCCGTCCTCGTCGAGGACACCCAGGTCTCCCACCGTGAAGAAGTCACCGATGCGGTTCTTGCGGGTCTTGGCCTCGTCCTTGTGGTAGGCGAAGCCGCCGGTGCTCATCTTCATGTAGACGGTGCCGAGTTGACCGGGCGGCAGCCGCTTGCCGTCGTCGTCGAAGACCGCGAGTTCGCTGATCGGCCAGGCCTTGCCGACCGTGCCGGGCTTCTTCAGCCAGTCCTCGGCGGTGGCGAAGGCACCCCCGCCCTCGCTGGCGGCGTAGTACTCCTCCACGCAGTGCCCCCACCAGTCGATCATGGCTCGCTTGACGTGGTCGGGGCAGGGCGCGGCGCCGTGGATGGCGTGCCGCATGGACGAGACGTCGTAGCGGGCCTTCACCTCGTCCGGGAGGGCCAGCAGCCGGTGGAACTGGGTCGGGACCATGTGCGTGTGCGTGCACCGGTGGGCATCGATGACGCGGAGCATCTCCTGCGGAGTCCACTTGTCCATCAGGACCAGCCGGTGGCCGATGTGCAGCGACGCGCCCGCGAACTGGAGGACGGCCGTGTGGTACAGCGGCGAGCAGACGAGATGGACGTTGTCGTCGAACGGCCGGATGCCGAATATGCCGAGGAATCCGCCCAGGTAGGCCTCCTCGGGGGCCTTGCCGGACAGCGGGCGGCGGATGCCGCGCGGGCGTCCCGTCGTACCGGAGGTGTAGTTCATGACCCAGCCGAGCTCGCGGCCGGCGGGCGCCGACTCCGGCTGCCCGTCCAGGAGCCCGGCGTACGGCCGGAAGCCCTCGATCGCGCCGACCGCGTACCGGTGGGTCGGCGCCAGGCCCGCCTCGTCGGCGGCGGCGCGTGCCGCGTCGGCGAACCGCTCGTGGGCGATGAGCACCTTCGCCCCGGAGTCGGCGACGATCCAGGCGATCTCGGGGCCGACGAGGTGGTGGTTGACCGGGACCAGATAGAGGCCGGCCTGGGTGGCGGCCAGGTGGGCGGTGAAGAACTCGACGCCGTTGGGCAGGACGACGGCGAAGGCGTCGCCGCGCTCCAGGCCGGCCGCGCGCAGGCCGTGGACGAGCCGGTTGGCCGCGGCGTGCAGACGTCCGGCGGTCCACTCCTCGCCGTCGGGTGCGATCAGGGCCGTGCGGCCGGGGTCGTGCGTGGCCTGGGCCCAGAATCCGGCGGGGGGTGTGCTGGATCCCGCGGGGGGTGTGCCGGTCACCGGCCGCTCCTTCCGGCGATGCGGTTGATGCGGTCCACGGCCCGCTCGAAGCCGCGGGTGAGGTCGTCGAAGACGGCCTGGACGCTGCGTTCGCTGTTCATCCGGCCCACGATCTGGCCGACGGGCGTGCCGAGCAGCGGTTCGACCTCGTACTTCTGGATCCGGGAGACCGCCTCGGCCACCAGCAGCCCCTGGAGCGGCATGGGCAGGGTGCCGGGGCCGGCCGGGTCGTCCCAGGCGTCGGTCCACTCGGTGCGCAGCTGCCGCGCGGGCTTGCCCGTCAGGGCACGGGAGCGGACGGTGTCCCCGGACCCGGCGGCGAGCAGTTTGCGGGTCAGCGCGGGCGCGTGCAGATCGGCTTCCGTGGTGGTCAGCCAGACGGAGCCCAGCCATACGCCCTGGGCGCCGAGCGCGAGGGCGGCCGCCACCTGCTGTCCGCTGCCGATGCCGCCGGCGGCCAGGACGGGCAGCGGGTCGACGGCGTCTACGATCTCGGGGGTGAGCACCATCGTGGCGATCTCCCCCGTGTGGCCGCCGGCCTCGTATCCCTGGGCGACGACGACGTCGATGCCCGCCTCCTGGTGCTTGCGGGCGTGCCGGGCGCTGCCGGCGAGCGCGGCGACCAGGACGTCCCGGTCGTGGGCGCGGGCGACGACGTCGGCGGGCGGGGAGCCCAGGGCGTTGGCGAGCAGTCTGATCGGATAGTCGAAGGCGACGTCGAGCTGGGTGCGGGCGACCTGCTCCATCCAGCCGGTGATGCGCCACCCGGAGGCCTCGCCCTCGGCCAGCTCCGGCACCCCGTGCCCCGCGAGGGTGTCCCGCACGAACTGCCGGTGTCCCTCGGGGATCATCGCCTCGACGTCTGCCTCGGAGACGCCCTCCACCTTCTTCGCGGGCATCACCACGTCCAGCCCGTACGGCCGGTCGCCGACGTGTGCCTCGATCCAGTCGAGGTCGCGTTTGAGGTCGTCGGGGGCGGTGTAGCGAACCGCGCCGAGCACGCCGAAGCCGCCGGCCCGGCTGATGGCCGCGGCGACGGCAGGGAACGGCGTGAAGCCGAAGACGGCGTGCTCGACTCCCAGTCTCTTGCTCAGCTCCGTCTGCATGGGCGCAGGATGCCGCAGCCGACGTGCCGACGGAAGAGCTTTCTGACGTTCCGTCAGATTCTTTTCACTGCCGGACGGTCACGGGGTGGTGGCCTCCAGCACCGCCATGGCCGCGTTGTGCCCCGGCACCCCGCTCACCCCTCCCCCGCGCACCGCGCCCGCGCCGCACAGCAGGACGTTCGCGTGCCCGGTCTCCACGCCCCACCGTCCCGTGCCCTCCTGGGTGTAGGGCCAGGACAGGGCGCGGTGGAAGATGTTGCCGCCGGGCAGCCCGAGGTCCCGTTCCAGGTCGAGCGGGGTCTTCGCCTCGATGCAGGGGCGGCCGTCGGCGTCGGTGGCCAGGCAGTCGGCCAACGGCTCGGCGAGGTGGGCGTCGAGCTGGGCGAGGGTGGACTTCAGCAGTTCCTCGCGTACGGCGTCGTTGTCCCGGTCGAAGAGCCGGGCCGGGGTGTGCAGGCCGAACAGGGTGAGCGTCTGGTAGCCGCGCTCGGCGAGTTCGGGACCGAGGATCGAGGGGTCGGTCAGCGAGTGGCAGTAGATCTCCGAGGGCGGCGCGTCGGGGAGTTCACCGGCGGCTGCCTGGTCGTGGGCGGTGGCGAGCTGCCGGTAGCCCTCGGCGACGTGGAAGGTGCCGGCGAACGCCTCGCGCGGGTCGGTGTCCGGGTCGCGCAGCTTCGGCAGCCGGGTGAGCAGCATGTTGACCTTGAGCTGGGCGCCCTCGGCGGGATCGGGTGCCAAGTCCCCTGTGAGCGTGGCCAGTTCCTGCGGGGAGGCGTTCACGAGGACGTGCCGGGCGGCGGCGACTCCCTCGCCGTCGGCGGTGCGGTAGGCGACCTCGGCGCGCTCACCGTCGGTGGCGATGCGCACCGCCTCGTGCCCGGTGCGCAGTTCGGCGCCCGCCGAGCGGGCCGCCGCGGCCAGCGCGTCGGTGAGGGCGCCCATGCCACCGACGGGCACGTCCCAGGCGCCGGTGCCGCCGCCGATGACGTGGTAGAGGAAACAGCGGTTCTGCACGAGGGACGGGTCGTGGGCGTCGGCGAAGGTGCCGATGAGGGCGTCGGTGAGGACCACGCCCCGCACCAGGTCGTCGGCGAAGTTCTCCTCGACGGCGACACCGATTGGCTCCTCGAACAGCGCGCGCCAGGCGGTCTCGTCGTCGACGCGTCGGCGCAGTTCGTCCCGGGTGGGCAGGGGCTCGGTGAGGGTCGGGAAGACGCGCTCGGCGACGCGGGCGGTCCTGCCGTAGAAGCGCTGCCAGGCCGCGTACTCGCGCTCGCCGCCGGTCAGCCGGGCGAAGGCCGCCCGGGTGCGCTCCTCGCCCCCGCCGACGAGGAGTCCGGTCGGCCGGCCGTCCCGTTCGGCGGGGGTGTACGAGGAGATGGTGCGCGAGCGTACCCGGAAGTCGAGGCCGAGATCGCGCACGATCTTCTGCGGCAGCAGGCTGACCAGGTAGGAGTAGCGCGACAGCCGGGCGTCGACGCCGGTGAAGGCACGGGTGGACACGGCGGCACCGCCGGTGTGTCCCAGCCGCTCCAGCACCAGGACGGAGCGGCCCGCCCGGGCCAGGTAGGCGGCGGCGACCAGGCCGTTGTGTCCGCCGCCGACGATGACGGCGTCGTAGCTGCGGGTTCCCTCGGTGGCAGGCATGGTCCTTCGTAACACGTACTGATCCACGGCGACCAGAGGCACGCTCCGGCCGAGGTCAGGCCCGGCTGACGCGGCCGCACCGGGGCCGGGCACGGCGGAGGACGGGCACGGCGGAGGGCGGGCACAGCGGAGGACGGGCACAGCGGAGGACGGGCACAGCGGAAGCCGGGCACGGCGGAGTCCGGGCACCGCCGGAGATCAAGTACGGCCGGAGATCAAGCACGGCCGGGAGGAGGTACCGTCAGCGGCCAGATGCAGCCGGAGGTCAAGCGCCGCCGGAGACCAGGCGTCGCCAGAGCCCGGGCGCTCCCTGAGACCATGCACTGCCGGGGCCCCGGCGCTCCCTGAGACCAGGCACTGCCGGAGCCCGGGCCCCCCGGAGGCCAGGCACCACCCGGGCCCAAGCACTCGCGGAGACCAAGCCCCCCGGAGACCAAGCACCGCCAGGAGCCACGCACCCCCCGCGAACCGGTGGCACCGTCAGAGCCCAAGCGTCCCGGGAACCAAGCGTCGTCGAAGGTCAAGCGCTGCCGGGCGCGAGCCGTTGGCGGAGCACTGCGACCCGGCGGTACAGCTCGCCCGCCTCGGTGCCCCGGCCGAGGCGCTCCAGGCAGTGAGCCTCGTCGTTGCGGCTGGCGAGGGTGTCGGGGTGGTCGGGGCCGAGGACGCGCTCACGGGCGGCGGCGACCCGGCGGTACCCGGCGAGGGCCTCGCCCCACCGGCCCAGCCAGCCCAGGGCCACCGCGACCTCCCGGTGGCTGACGAGCGCGTCCGGGTGGGCGGGCCCGAGGGCCTGCTCGCGCAGCAGGCACACGTCGCGGGCCTCGGCCAGGGCCTCCTCCCAGCGGCCGAGCCGGCCGAGGTTGACCCCGAGGCCGTGCCGGGCACGCAGGGTGTCGGGGTGGTCCGGCCCCAGGACGCGGGTGCGGTCCTCGATCAGTTCGCGGTACAGCCGCAGGGCGTCCGTGCTGCGGCCCAGCCGGCCGAGGCTGAGCGCCGTCTCGTAGCGGGCGGCGAGGGTGTCGGCGTGGTCCGGACCGAGTACCCGCGCCCGGGTCGCGGCGACCTCTCGGTACAGCGCGAGAGCCTTCTCCCAGCGTCCCAACTGCCCCTGTGCATAGGCGACTTCGCAGTGCGAGACCAGGGTGTCCGGATGGTCCGCACCGAGCACGCGCGCCCGCGCCGCCGCCACGTCGAGGGCCGTGCGCAGCGCGTCGTCCAGGCGGCCCAGTCTGCCGAGGGTGCAGGCGAGATTGTGCCCGCAGCGCAGCGTGTCCGGGTGATCGGGGCCCATGGCCCGCACCCGTGCGGCCAGCACGGCGGCGTACACCTGATGGGCCTCGAAGTGACGGCCCAGCCGACCGAGGACGTAGGCGGTCTCCTGGCGGGCGGCGAGCGTGTCGGGGTGGTCGGCGCCGAGCACGCGCGCTCTCGCCTCGGCGACGTCCGTGTAGGCCGCCAGCGCGTCGGTGAAACGGCCGCCGCGAACGAGGCGCTCCGCGGCGAGGGTCGTGGTCGTGGACCGTCGATCGTCCACGGGCGCGTCGGGGCCGCCGGGGACGTCGGGGCCGGCCGCGCCCACGCGTCGGTCGCCGCTCGCCGGACGCGGCCGCGCGCTCGTTCCGGGCGCCTCCGGTGCGCCGGCCCGGGCCGGTACGCGCCCCGCCCTGATCCGGCGGACCAACTCCCCGGCGTCGTACGGCCGTTCCTCCGGTCGTTTGGCGAGCAGGTCGAGGATGATCTCCTCCAGGTGGGCGGGCAGTTCGGGACGCAGTTCGCGCAGCGGCCGCGGCGGGGTGTCCCGGTGCCCGATGAGGATCGCCCAGGCGTCCGGCAGGTCGAACGGCGGCGCCCCGGTGGCGATTTCGTACAGCACGCAGCCCAGCGAGTACAGGTCGCTGCGCCGGTCCACCTCGCCGCCGCCGATCTGTTCCGGAGACATGTAGTGCGGGGTGCCCAGGGCGACGCCGGTGCCGGTCAGCCGGGCCGTGAGGCCGATGTCCTGGCCGAGGCGGGCGATGCCGAAGTCACAGATCTTCACGGTACTGTCGGCCAGCCGCACGATGTTCGCGGGCTTCAGGTCCCGGTGGACGATGCCGCGTTGATGGGTGTAGGCGAGGGCGGCGGCGATCTGGTCGGCGATGTCCGCCACCTCGTCCACGGGCAGCGGATGCCCCTTGTTCTCCTCCAGCATGCGGCTCAGGTCGCGGCCGTCCAGCAGCTCCATCACCAGGTACGGCATACCGTCGCACTCGCCGAAGTCGTGGACGACGGTCACCCCGCAGTGCGAGAGCGCGGCGGCCACCCGGGCTTCACGGCGGAACCGCTCCCGCAGCACGCCGGAGAGGGCCGCATCGTGGTAAGGCCCCAGCGGTTTGAGGCACTTCACCGCGACCTGCCGGCCCAGGGACTCGTCCCGGGCCCGCCACACCTCGCCCATCCCGCCCCGCCCGAGCAGTTCGAGCAGCCGGTACCGGCCCTGAACGAGCCTGTTCTCCCCCATCGCGATCCGCCGCCCCGTCGCCGTCCGCCCCCGCCCCCGGAGACCGGCCCGGACCGCATCCGGCCGCACCGCGCCGGCCCGATCCGCGCCACACCCCCCTGCTCGTCCAGTATGGCGGCCTATCGTCCAAGTTTGTACGGTGCCGGACGCGCGTCCGGGCCGAGCCTCGCCATCGCGCGCAGGACGTGTTTGGGCGGCAACTGCCAGCGCAGACGTGCGGGAACGGCGCGCAACAGCCTGCCCGTGGCCCGCAGCCGGCGGGTGACGACCGCAGGTGCGGGGGCCGGTCTGCCGTACAGCTCATGGGCGTACGGAGGCAGAGCGGCGTACGCCAGGTGCGCCACGCGCCGCCAGAGCACGTCGCGCGCCGGTACGAGGAGGGGATGCGTCGGCGGGCGGAGGAGGAAGTCGTCCACCACATGCGCCTCGGGTCCCGCGGCCAGTTCCGGGCGCACCTTCTCGAAGTACGCGGCCAGTTCCGCGCGGCTCGCCGGTACGGTCCCGGGGTCGAGGCCCACCAGGCGTGCGCTGACGCGGTGTTCGGCGATGTAGCGGTCGGCGTGGGCGTCGGTGAGGGGGAAGCCGGAGCGGCGCAGGACGTGCAGATACGAGTCGATCTCCGCACAGTGGACCCACAGCAGCAGCGCGGGTTCGTCCACGCCGTAGCGCTCGCCGGTGTCCGTGTCGGTGGCGCCGAGCATGCCGTGGATCCTCCGGACGCGGGCGCCGGCCCGCTCCGCCGCCTCGGTCGTGCCGTACGTCGTCGTGCCGACGAAGCCGGCGGTGCGCATGAGCCGGCCCCAGGCGTCGTGCCGGCCACCCTTTTGACGATCAAACGCCGTGGAGTTCTGGAGCACGCCGCGCACCGCACGCGGGTGCAGCGCCTGGAGATACAGCGCACGGACGCCGGCGACCCACATCATGGGGTCGCCGTGCATCTGCCAGGTCACGGAGTTCGGCGTGAACAGCCCGGGATCGCCCATGTCCGCAGGCTAACGCCGCACCCTCGGCATCCCCAGACCGATCCAGGAGATGATCTCGCGCTGGATCTCGTTGTTGCCGCCGCCGAAGGTGAAGATGACCGCCGAGCGGTAGCCGCGCTCCAGTTCGCCGTGCAGGACGGCGCCCGCGGAGCCCTCCTTGAGGGGTCCGGCCGCCGCGATGATCTCCATGAGCCAGGCGTAGGCGTCCCGGCGGGCCTCGGAGCCGTAGACCTTGACGGCGGAGGCGTCCTGCGGGGTGAGCGTGCCCTCCTGGACGGCCGTGACCATCTGCCAGTTCATGAGCTTCATCGCGTCGAGCCGGGTGTGGGTGCGGGCCAGCAGCCGGCGCACCCAGGCCAGGTCGGCGACCCGGCGGCCGTCGGCGAGCTTGGTCTCGCGCGCCCAGCGCTGGACGTCGTACAGGGCGCGGACGGCCATCGTGCCGTGGGCGGCGAGGGTGACGCGCTCGTGGTTGAGCTGGTTGGTGATCAGCCGCCAGCCCTGGTTCTCCTCGCCGACGCGGCGGGAGACCGGGACGCGGATGTTCTCGTAGTAGCTGGCGGTGGTGTCGTGCGAGGCGAGGGTGTTGATGACGGTGCAGGAGTAGCCGGGGTCGGAGGTCGGCACCAGCAGCATGGTGATGCCCTTGTGCGGCGGGGCGGCGGGGTCGGTGCGGGTGGCGAGCCACACCCAGTCCGCGGTGTCGCCGTTCGTCGTCCAGATCTTCTGCCCGTTGACGACGTACTCGTCCCCGTCGCGTACGGCCCTGGTCTTCAGCGCGGCCAGGTCGGTGCCGGCGTCGGGCTCGCTGTAGCCGATCGCGAAGTCGATCTCGCCGGAGAGGATGCGCGGCAGGAAGTACGCCTTCTGCTCCTCGGTGCCGAAGCGCATCAGCGTGGGGCCGACGGTGTTCAGCGCCATGAGCGGCAGCGGTACGCCGGCCTGGGCGGCCTCGTCGAAGAAGATGAACTGCTCCATCGCCGTCATGCCGCGCCCGCCGTACTCCTTCGGCCAACCCACGCCGAGCCAGCCGTCGGTGCCGAGCCGGCGGACGGTGTCGCGGTAGAACCGCTTCTGCGCGGCCGGGTCGGCGTACCGGGCGTAGGCGTTGTCCGGCACCAGTTGCGCGAAGTAGGCGCGCAGCTCGGTGCGCAGTCGCTGCTGCTCGGGCGTGTGGTCGAGATGCACGGCGCCTCCAGGCTCCCCAAGGGCGGTCCTGACGGCGCACACCGTAGAACGTGTTTCAGAAATAGGGAATGACGCGCTCGGGACGAATTCCGGTGGCGGCCCGGCGTCGGCGGCGTCGCCGTCCGTCCATCACCGGTCACACATTGTGTCCGGTTCGCCCGGGTTTGAGTGGGGTATCCCTGTCCTATGAGTACCGCATCGACGCAGCTGGCCGCAGCGAGCGGCCTCATGAGCCTCGTCCTGTTCATCGTGGCCATGGGTGTCCTCGCGCTGCTCGCCGGCGGATTCTGGATGAACTCCCGAGTCAAGTACCGCGAGTCCCCCCGCCCCCGCCCCGAGGAGCAGCCCACGCTGCCGCCGGAGGGACCGGTGCGGGAAGTCCGGGAGAACAGGGAATCCCAGGACGTCCCCGTGATCCCCAAGGGCGGTCGCCCGCTCACCCCGTACGAGCTGAGCAACCAGGACACCAGGCCGAGCGCGTCGAAGGAACGTCCGCGCTGGAGCCGGGGGTCCAGCGGCTCGTTCGGCGGCGGCGGACTCGGCGCCCACTGACCCCCGACCCGAACGACCCCGCCGACCGGACCACACCGCCACACCCCGCACAGCAGTCCCGGCCCGCGCCGGGTCGCCCTACGCCCCTAGGAGTCCCTCCGGGCGGCGTCCAGGCGGCCGACGCGGGCCACGTTCTGCCGGTCCTCGGCGTCCTGGCTGGGCTCGGCGGCGAACCACGCGTCGAGGATCTCCTTCAGCACCGGTGCGGAGGTCAGACGGAGGCTGAGCGCGAGCACGTTGGCGTCGTTCCAGCGGCGGGCGCCGTCCGCCGTCACGGCGTCCGTGCACAGGGCCGCGCGGACACCGGGCACCTTGTTGGCCGCGATGGACGCGCCCGTGCCGGTCCAGCAGCACACCACCGCCTGGTCGGCCGTGCCCTCGGCGACCTCCCGGGCGGCCGCCTCCGAGCAGACCGCCCACTGCGGGTCGGCCCCCGGGCGCAGCGCGCCGTGCGCCCGCACCTCGTGGCCGCGTCGTGCCAGCTCGGCGAGGATCAGCCAGGCGACGGGTTCGTCCATGTCGGAGGAGACGGAGATCCGCATACCGGCGAGCGTAGCGGCTCCACCGGAAGCGCGTGACGCCCGCCTAGGAGTGCTGGGAGTGCCGTGCTCCGCGCGCGTCGTCGGGCCCCGCGGCCAGGCCGGTCAGCTCCCGGTGCAGCTCCTCCAGGGCGTCGAGGAGCACCGAGCGGTGGTACCAGCTCAGCCAGGCCGCCGTGTCGGAGGCCAGCAGGGCGAGGGCCTGGCTCTGGTCGCCGGTCGGGCGGTGCCCGGCCTCGGGCCAGTGCAACGTGATCACGCCGGTGCAGGACCCGGACCCCGACAGTACGGGGACGCTGTCCACGGCGCGGGTGCCGGTGCCCAGCAGGACCCGCCGGGACTCCTCGGACAGGAGCGTGTCGGCGGCCACGTCGGGCACGCTCACCCGGCGGCCGAGCAGCCGGGCGACCGTGTCCGGCGTGCCCTCGTCCCAGCCGCGCACCAGGTGGTCCAGAAACGTATCCGCACAGCCGTGGTCGGACTCCAGCACGAGCGCGTTCACGGCCGGGTCGACACACCGCACGTATCCGGCACAGGCCCGCCCGGCGGCGAGCGCCTCGTGCAGCACGGCGTCGATCATCTGCCGTCGGTAGCGCGGGTCCCGTCCCTCCCGGGCCAGGATCCGCAGCTGCGGCACGGGCAGCGACCGGCGCCCCGGGAACCAGACCGCGCCGTCCGGCGGCCGGGCCACGACGACGGCGGAGACGAGCACCCGCAGCGGCACGTTGAACCGCTGCGAGACCTCGCGCAGCACCCGGAAGGCGCCGGCGGAGTCCGGCAGGCCGTAGCGGACCATGACCACACCCTGCGCCATACCGATGACGGGAGCGGAGCGCACCCGGGCCCGCAGCGCGCGGACCTCCTTGCGCAGGTCCTCGTAACTGGGCCGCAGCGGATCGGAGATCTGCGACCGCCAGGCGGGCAGGTCCGCCCCGCGGGTGGCGGCCCGGGCCAGCTCACGCAGGGCGTCGTCGAGGGTGGCGTAGAGCCGGACGCCGTCGAGACGCGCGAGATGCACGGCCTCGCGCAGCCCGGGCCGGGCCCGGACGATGACCAGGTCCGGGCGGCCGGTGCGGGCCCGGGTCGTCTCGCTGAGCGCGCGCAGTACGGCGGCGCCGCCGAGCTGCACATGGGCCATGTCGAGGACGGGCCGCAGCCCCGCGAGATCCGCCTGTTCCAGATGCCCGCGCAGCTGCGCCGACCAGGCCTGGGCGCCCTCGGTGTCCAGGCTGCCGGACATACGCAGCAGCACCGCCCCCTCGGCGGGCAGCCCCTCGACGACGGACGACTCGATCAGGAGCGGGGCCGGCCTGCCGACGGGAACGGCCGGGACGGACGGGACGACCGGGGCGGACGGAACGGCGGAGGCGGGCAGGACGGCAGAGGGACCGGCAGCGGCGGACGCGGCGGCGGAAGGAGAGGAGACGGCGGGGTCGGCGGACGAGCCCGTCGGGGCGGACGGGCCGGCGTCGGAATCGGCGTCGGAATCCGAGGCGGGCTTCATGGCCCGGCCCGTCGGCGCGTCGCCGGGGCGTCCCGCCCGCTCCCGGCCCTCTCGCGGTCGTCGCGAACCTCCACCGCGTCCCCGCGGGCCTCCGGCGCCGCACGGGTCCCCGGCGCTTCCCCTGCTCCCCGCGCTCCCAGTGCTTCCAGCGCGGACGCCATCGTGGCGTGCACGCGGATGCCCGGCAGTCCCGCGGTGCGCAGCGCGTCGCGGGCGTGCGGGCGGGGCTGTACGACGGGCAGGGCGCGGCCGGAGAAGGCGAGGGCACCGGTGGCCCGGTCCAGGGAGCGCACGGCGGCCGGGCAGGCGAGGTACATCTCGGTCATGTCCAGCAGGGGGTGTTCCGCCGTCCGGTCGGCGTGGGCGATGTGTTCGGCGAGCGCCTCGGAGAACTCCACGGCGTTGGTGACGTCGACCGTGCCCCGGGCCTTCAGGACGCTGATCCCGCCCACCTCGGGGCGTCGCTCGTGCACGGTCTGCACGAGCAGCGGGGCCGAGCCGCGAGGGCGGGCGCGGGCACGGGACGGCCGGCCGTTTTCCATGGGATCGGGCTTCCTGGGTGGAGAAGGATCAGCCAGCCGCGTCTTGACCGGGGCTTCACTGTGCTCCGCCCGTGCCGCCGATGCAACGATTTTCCCCAGGCGTGTCGCACCCCGCGCGGACCCGGCCGGCAGCGGCCGCAGGGAGGCTCCGAAGGGCGGTGCGCGCACCCGGAGTTCCCGCGCCGGCCTCTCCCGCCGCCGCGGGGTGCGCCCGGATCGCGTGACCTCGTCCGGTCCAAGGTCGATACTGCCCTTAGCTCCATCCGAATGATCCCTCCAGCACCACCAGTGAACCCGGCCCGGCGGCGGAAACCGCAGGTCCCGAGCCCACCCGCAAGGCGCACTAGGAGATACCGATGAGGATGCTGATCAACGTGCCGGAGACCGTCGTGGCGGACGCGCTGCGCGGGATGGCGGCGGCGTATCCCGATCTGACCGTGGACGTGGAGAACCGGGTGATCGTCCGCCGGGACGCTCCCGTTGCCGGGCAGGTCGCGCTGGTGTCGGGCGGCGGGTCGGGGCACGAGCCGCTGCACGGCGGGTTCGTCGGCCACGGCATGCTGTCCGCCGCCTGCCCCGGGGAGGTGTTCACCTCGCCGGTGCCGGACCAGATGGCGCGTGCCGCGGCCGCCGTGGACAGCGGCGCCGGGGTGCTGTTCGTCGTGAAGAACTACACCGGCGACGTGCTGAACTTCGACATGGCGGCCGAACTGGCCGAGGACGAGGGCATCCAGGTCGCCAAGGTGCTCGTGAACGACGACGTGGCCGTGACCGACAGCCTCTACACCGCCGGCCGGCGCGGCACCGGCGCGACCCTGTTCGTGGAGAAGATCGCGGGCGCCGCCGCGGCCGAGGGGCAGCCGCTGGAGCGCGTGGAGGCCATCGGCCGCCGGGTGAACGAGAACTCCCGCAGCTTCGGCGTGGCCCTGAGCGCCTGCACGACCCCGGCGAAGGGCACCCCGACCTTCGATCTCCCGGACGGCGAGCTGGAGTTGGGCGTCGGCATCCACGGCGAGCCGGGCCGCGAGCGGCGGCCGATGATGACCTCCGGGGAGATCGCCGACTTCGCGGTGAACGCGATCCTGGAGGACATGCCGCCGCACAACCCGGTGCTGTTGCTGGTCAACGGCATGGGCGCCACCCCGCTGCTGGAGCTGTACGGCTTCCACGCCGAGGTGCAGCGGGTGCTCACGGAGCGCGGGGTCGCGGTGGCCCGTACGCTCGTCGGCAACTACGTCACCTCCCTGGACATGGCGGGCGCCTCGGTGACGCTGTGTCAGATCGACGAGGAGTTGCTGCGGTTGTGGGACGCACCGGTGTGCACCCCGGCGCTGCGCTGGGGCATGTGAGCGCCTCCCACCCCCCGGCTTCCACTGCTCAACCCCCTCACCACGCAAGGAGATCCAGTGCTCGACGCCGACTTCTTCCGCCGCTGGATGGCGGTGACCGCCGCGTCCGTCGACCGTGAGGCGGAGCGGCTCACCGAACTCGACTCGGCCATCGGGGACGCCGACCACGGCAGCAATCTGCAACGCGGCTTCCGGGCCGTGGCGGCCGCCCTGGAGAAGGAGGAGCCCGCCACGCCGGGCGCGGTCCTGACGCTCGCCGGACGGCAGCTCATCTCGACGGTCGGCGGCGCGTCCGGGCCGCTGTACGGCACGCTGCTGCGCCGGACCGGCAAGGCGCTCGGCGAGGCCGCCGAGGTCGGCGTGGAGCAGCTGGCCGCGGCGCTGGGTTCGGGGGTGGAGGGAGTGAAGCAGCTCGGCGGGGCGGTGGTCGGCGACAAGACCATGATCGACGCCCTGGAGCCGGCCGTGGCCGCGCTCGGGGACGGCTTCGCCGCCGCGCGGACCGCCGCCGAGCAGGGCGCCGAGGCGACCACACCGCTGCAGGCCCGCAAGGGCCGGGCGAGCTACCTCGGCGAGCGCAGCATCGGCCACCAGGACCCGGGCGCGACCTCGTCGGCGCTGCTGATCGCCGCACTCGAAACAGCCGCTTCGCCGGCGGGGGGCCGGTCGTGAGCGACGAGAAGCTGGTCGGGATCGTGCTGGTGTCGCACAGCGCGGAGGTGGCCGCGTCGGTCGCGCAGTTGGCGAAGGGTCTCGCGGGCGGGGCCGAGGAGGTGCTCGTGGCCCCGGCCGGCGGCACCGAGGACGGCGGGCTCGGCACCAGCGCCGAGTTGATCTCCGCCGCGGCTGCCGCCGTCGACCGGGGCGCCGGGGTCGCGGTGCTCGGCGACCTCGGCAGCGCGGTGCTGACCGTGAAGGCACTGCTCGCCGAGGGCGACGAACTGCCGGACGGCACCCGCCTGGTGGACGCGCCGTTCGTCGAGGGCGCGGTGGCCGCGGTGGTCACCGCCGCCGCGGGAGCGGGCCTGGACGCGGTGGAGGCCGCGGCGGCGGAGGCGTACACCTACCGCAAGGCATGACGGCCGCGCGGGCGGCGGGGGCGGAGGGGCGGGGCGGTCACTGGCCGGTCGCGAACAGGCGGGCCAGCCGCTCTCCCGTCGCCACCGCCGCCGCGTGGTCCTCGACGGGCTTCACGCGGGAGTCCTTGAACACGATGTAGGTGACGCCGGAGGGCGCGCCGCCGTCGTTCGGGTCGGTGCTGATGCCGAGACCCCGGGCGGTGGCGTAGGAGGCCTCGCCGATGAGGTCGCGCGGGCCGATGTCGCCGACCACCGCGTACTGCACCCGGTCGCGGTAGACGACGGCGGCGACGGCGCCGCCGCGCACGCCGTCGTCGCGGTGGTCCCAGATCCGGCTCGGTGCCGGAATCACGATGTAGGGCAGTGTCTCGGCGTTCAGGCCGCGGCCGTTGGACTGCGGGTAGGCGGTGGTGGCGGCGAACCCCGGGTCGGTGCCGCGGTTGCAGTGGGCGGTGCTCTGGCCGTCGCAGTCGATGTCCAGGTCGGCCTTCCAGAACACGGCGTCCCGTGTCCCGCACACGGGTACGGTCGCGGGGCGGTCGGCGTCGGTGCGATAGCGGCCCCGGGAGATCTGGTGGCATTCGCCCACCCGGGACAGCAGTTCGGTGGCGGCGACGGCGCCCTCGCTCCGGGCCTGGGGGCGCTCCCGCGGCGGGACGGCTACAGCGGCCGCGGGCACCGCGGCCGGGGCGAGCAGGGCTACGCCGGCCGCGGCCAGCGTCAGCGACTGGACACGCACGATGGGGGACCCTCTCGTCGAGGACGGGCGGACCCGCGCCACTGTGCTGCGGGTTCGTGCCCGCGACCGTTCGGGCCGCTCCGAAGGGGCCGTATGGAGCACGCTTCTGACGCCCCGTGAGGGACAAGAGGATTATCTGTGACCACAGGGGGCCGGGGATCCGGGCGCGAAGCCGGCCCGGATCCCCCGGCCGCCCGCGTCGGCGCGGCTCCGGCGACGACAGCGTGTCCGCGCCGGCGGCGTGAACTCCCGTGTCCTCTCGGTCAGTTCAGCCGCAGGGAGCCTCAGCATACGTAACTCTCCCGGATGGTCACCAACACGGGTCCCGCCCGCCGGTCACCCCGTACGACCCTCTTGCCGCCGCCGCGCCCGCCGGGCATATTGGTCCGGACCTTTGAGGTCGATGCCGATGCCGTCCCCGGGGAGGCAGAGGGGAGGCAGAGCCGTGCGACGCGCACCCCTGCCGCTCGTTCTGGTCTGCGGAGCCCTGCTGCTGGTCGCGTCCTGCGGCTGGAGCCGGGCCGACGACACCGACGACGGCCGTGCCCCCGGCGCGCCGACCGGGGTCACCGCGCTGGCGGGCAGCGCCACGAGCGTGCACGTGATGTGGAACGCGGTGACCGACGGTCCCGGCATCCGCACCTACGAGGTGTACCGCGGCACCACGAAGGCGGCCGAAGTGCCGGGTTCGCAGCACATGGTGGACGTCGTCAGGCTCAGGCCGTCCACCCGGTACGCCTTCACCGTGCGGGCCCGGGACGACCAGGGCCGCCTCGGTCCGCCGAGCCGCGCGGTGCCGGCGCGGACCCCGGCCCGGGTGGCGGCCGACCGCTCGGCCCCGACCCGGCCGTCGGCGCCCGTCGGGCGGGTCGTGGGCAGCCGCGCGGTCCAGCTGTCCTGGGGCGCCTCCCGGGACGACCGGGGCGTGGTCTCGTACGACGTCTACCAGGGCGGGGCGAGGATCCACACCGTCGGCGGCGGCCGGACGGCGACCGTGGTCACCGGGCTGCGCCCGGGCACCGCCTACGTCTTCACGGTCCGGGCCCGGGACGCGGCCGACAACCTCTCCCCCGCGAGCGGACCGGTCCGCCTCACCACGCCGGGTACCGACGACGGCCGCGCCACCGCGCCCACCGGCTTCACCGCCGGGACCCACCGGTCCGGCGGGGCCTCCTGCATCGATCTGTCCTGGGACCCGCCGGCCGCGGACGGGGTGATCACCGAGTACCAGATCGAGCTCGACGGCAGGGCGGCCACCTCGCTGGTGTGGGGCGGCACACCGCCGACCGGGCGGTCGAGCTACAGCTTCTACGGCGGCTCCGGCACCGGCCCCGGCGCGGAACACCGGGTACGGCTACGGGCCCGGCTGCCGGACGGCACCTGGGGCGGCTGGTCACAGGAACGAACGGTGACCACCTGACACCGGTGATCGGGGCGGACGAGCGGGCGATGCTGCGCCGCACGGAGGAAACCGTCACCTGACCGGCCGCCTCCCGCATGCAGGCCCCCGCGCCGGCGCCTTGGCTGCTGCCCAGGCGCACGGACGTACCCGACCCTCGGCGGCCCATGGGACGCACCGCCGGCCGTGCCGCCGGAGGCCGGCCATGTGCTGCACGCGTCTTCTGCTCCGCTCCGGGCCGGTCCTGGCCGCCGCCCTCGCGCTTCCCGGCGGCCAGGCCGTCGCGGAGCCGGGCATCTCCGTCAGCGCCGTCGGGTCCACCGTCTCGGTGGTCACGAGCGCGTGCACGCGGACCGACGGCAGCTGGGGCAGCGCCGCCCTGCTGACCGGGCGGCAGACGAACGTCTCGGCGGGCAGGCGGAGCGCCCTGGCGGGCACGGCCGCCGGCCAGTCCGCGACCTGGTCGGGCGTGCGCCCGGGGACGTACACCGTGGTCGTGGTCTGCTCCGGCGGCAGCACGGCGGGCACCCGGTCGGTGCGCGTCCCGTCGTCCTCGGCCGCGCCGTCCCTCGGCATCATGGGCGGCCTCGGCGGCGCCGCCCGGGACTACGGCCCGCTGACGCTGGGCATCGGCGCGGCCCTGGTCGGCAGCGGGGTGGCCGCCACGGGCCGGTACCTGCGCCGCCGTTGACGCCGTTCCGGTTCGACACGGCCGTACCGGCGCGCCCGCCCCGCGCGGGGCTCAGGCGCCGTCCGGCAGGTCGGCGAGCTCGCTCAGCGCGTGGGTGAGCCACTGGGTCCAGAAGGTCTCCAGGTCGATGCCGGCCCGCAGCACGAGGTGGCGCAGCCGGTCCTCGGGGGCGTCCCGGTCCGGCGGGAAGTCCCGCTGCTCGATCCCCCGGTACTCGGCCAACTGCCACCGGTGCAGCTCCAGATGGCGGCGCAGGTCCGCCTCCAGACCCGCCGTGCCGACCACCGCGGCGGCCCGCAGCCGCAGCAGGAGCACGTCCCGCTGCGGCTTGGGGTCCTGCGCGGCCGCGGTCCAGCGGGCCAGCTCGGCGCGGCCGGCGGGCAGGACCTCGTAGCTCTTCTTCTGCCCGCGGGCCGGCGCCTGCGCCGGCAGCGCGCGGATGAGCCCGTCGGCCTCCAGCTTCCCCAGCTCGCGATAGATCTGCTGGTGCGTCGCGGACCAGAAGTAGCCGATCGACTTGTCGAAGCGGCGGGTCAGTTCCAGTCCCGACGACGGCTTTTCCAGCAGGGCGGTGAGGATCGCGTGCGGGAGTGACATGGGCTCATCCTAGGGAGGCGGGCAGGTGCGGCAGGCGCCCTACAGCGCCGCCGCCAGCTCCGTGCCCTGCTTGATCGCCCGCTTGGCGTCCAGTTCGGCCGCGACGTCCGCGCCGCCGATCAGATGGACGCTGCGCCCGGCGGCGGCGAGCTCGTCGTACAGGTCGCGGCGCGGCTCCTGGCCGGTGCACAGGACGACCGTGTCGACCTCCAGGACCGTACTCTCCTCGCCGACGGTGATGTGCAGTCCGGCGTCGTCGATGCGGTCGTAGCGCACGCCCGGGACCATGGTCACGCCCCGGTGCTTCAGCTCGGTGCGGTGGATCCAGCCGGTGGTCTTGCCGAGCCCGGCGCCGACCTTGCTGGTCTTGCGCTGGAGCAGGTGGACCTGGCGGGGCGGGGCGGGCCGCTCGGGTGCGGCGAGGCCGCCCGGCGTCCGGTAGTCCATGTCGACGCCCCAGCCGCGGAAGTACGTCGCGGGGTCCTCGCTCGCCTTGTCGCCGCCGTCGGTGAGGTACTCGGCGACGTCGAAGCCGATGCCGCCGGCGCCGAGGACGGCGACCCGGTCGCCGACGGCGACGCCGCCCTGCAGCACGTCGAGGTAGCCGAGGACGCGGGGGTGGTCGACGCCCGGGATGTCGGGGGTGCGCGGGGTGACGCCGGTCGCCACGACGACCTCGTCGTAGCCGGTGACGGTCTCGGCGGTGACCCAGGTGTCGAGGCGTACGTCGACGCCGTGCGCGTCGAGCTGGTGGCGGAAGTAGCGCAGGGTCTCGTCGAACTCCTGCTTGCCGGGGACCTTGCGGGCGACGTTGAGCTGACCGCCGACCTCGCTCGCGGCGTCGAAGAGCGTGACCGCGTGTCCGCGTTCGGCGGCGCTCACGGCGCAGGCGAGGCCCGCCGGTCCCGCGCCGACGACGGCGACGCGCTTCTTCAGCCGGGTCGGCGCGAGCACCAGCTCGGTCTCGTGGCAGGCGCGCGGGTTGACCAGGCAGGAGGTGATCTTGCCGCTGAAGGTGTGGTCGAGGCAGGCCTGGTTGCAGCCGATGCAGGTGTTGATGGCCTCGGGCGTGCCGGCGGCGGCCTTGGCGACGAAGTCGGGGTCGGCGAGCATCGGGCGAGCCATGGAGACCATGTCGGCGAAGCCGCCGGCCAGCAACTCCTCGGCGACCTCGGGGGTGTTGATGCGGTTGGTGGTCACCAGGGGGACGGACACCTCGCCCATCAGCTTCTTGGTGACCCAGGTGTAGGCGCCGCGCGGCACCGAGGTGGCGATGGTGGGGATGCGGGCCTCGTGCCAGCCGATGCCGGTGTTGATGATCGTCGCCCCGGCGGCCTCGATCTCCTTGGCGAGGGTGACGACCTCCGGCAGCGAGGAACCGCCCGGAACCAGGTCCAGCATGGACAGCCGGTAGATGACGATGAAGTCCTCGCCGACGGCCTCGCGCACCCGCTTGACGATCTCGACGGGGAAGCGCGTCCGGTTCTCGTAGGAGCCGCCCCAGCGGTCGGTGCGCCGGTTGGTCTGCAGGGCGATGAACTCGTTGATGAGGTAGCCCTCGGAGCCCATGATCTCCACGCCGTCGTAGCCGGCCTGCCGGGCGAGGCGGGCGGCGCGGGCGTAGTCGTCGATGGTCCGCTCGATGTCGGCGTCGCTCAGCTCGCGCGGCACGAAGGGGCTGATGGGCGCCTGGAGCGGGCTCGGCGCGACGAGGTCCTGGTGGTAGGCGTACCGGCCGAAGTGCAGGATCTGCATCGCGATCCGGCCGCCCTCGCGGTGCACGGCCTCCGTGACGGTCCGGTGCTGCTCGGCCTCGGCCTCGGTGGTGAGCTTGGCGCCGCCCTCGTACGGCCGGCCCTCGTCGTTGGGCGCGATGCCGCCGGTGACGATGAGGCCGACGCCGCCGCGCGCGCGGGCCGCGTAGAACGCCGCCATCCGCTCGAAGCCGCGCTCGGCCTCCTCCAGGCCGACGTGCATGGAGCCCATCAGCACGCGGTTGGGCAGGGTGGTGAAGCCCAGGTCGAGCGGGGTCATCAGATGCGGGTAACGGCTCATCGGGCCCTCCGTGCACGGGTGTCGTCACTCCTTGTTGTAGAGGACACCCGAGCCTTTGTGCAACTAGTTGCACAACTATGGGAGGGTGACACCGACCACTCTGTACCTACTAGTATGTACAGTCGCACGGCAGAGCACGGACCGCCACCCGCCTCCGAGAGGACCGCCATGCCCTTCGTCCGGATCGACACGCTCGGCACCGACCCCGCCCGGCTCGACGCGCTCGGCCAGGCCGTCCAGGGCGCCCTGGTGGAGACGCTCGGCGTCCCGCCCGAGGACCGCTTCCAGGTGCTGACCGGCCACGACGGCGTGACCGGCACGCTCCGCTACGACGCCCACCTCGGCGTGCCCAAGGACGACTTGGTGGTGTTCGTCGCGATCACCCTGCGCGCCGGGCGCGCCCCGGACCGCAAGCGCGCGCTGTACCGGCGGATCGCCGAGCTGGTGCACGAGCGCACGGGCACGGACCCGGCGAACGTGCTCGTCACCCTCACCGAGAACGCGTCCGCCGACTGGTCCTTCGGGAACGGCGTGGCGCAGTACGCCCCGGACGGCGAGGGGCCGGCCGGGGCGCTGCGGTGACGCTGCGCGATCGGTGTCAGGCGCTCTCCAGGCGCAGGTGCAGATCCCGCTCCTGGTCGCCGGAGGCCGTGCAGGTCTCCTGGACGGTGAAGATCGAGTCCAGGGTGTGCCGGAACCGGTCCACGGCCCAGTAGCCGCCCTGGACGTCCGCCTGGACGGGCGAGCCGAGGTGGACCGGCGCACAGTGCGGCACATGCTCGTCCGCGATGTCGTAGGTGCCGAGCCACACCATCGGCCGGACCTCGTGCAACTGCTGGGGTACCTCCTCGGCGCCCCGGTCGGACGCGAAGCAGGACCTCAGGGCGTCGAAGACGATGCGGGCGTCCTCCTTGGAGCCGCTGATCTCCACCGTGACGGTTTCCGGATGCGACCGCTCCGTGTGTGCCATTGATCGCTCCTTTCGTGGCCGCGCTGCGGTGGAACGGGGTACCCCCGCCGAGCCCCGTCCATCCCCGTCCCCCCTCAGGAAAGCACCACGGGCCCGTGAGCACACCCCCAGCCGGGGTTCAGCCGCGCGTGAACTTGTACGTCTTGCTGTCCGTGAGGATGCAGAAGCCGGGCGACATCACGATCACGCGCAGGATGCCGGTGCGCCGGTCGTAGTCGATGCCCTCCACCTCGAAGGTGCCCGAGCAGGAGCTGCGCAGCGGCAGCTGGCGCAGGGCGGTGACGTGGCCGGTGACGTCCGAGGAGCCGGGGGTGGCCGACAGGTCGATCTGGAGCAGCGGCTTGGTCATGCCGAACAGGCTGCCGTCGGGGTCGTCCGAGGAGCACAGCAGGGTGGTGGGGCCGGAGAAGTCGCAGCCCTGGACGTCACGGACCGGGTGGTCCAGGTCGACCTTCGAGGCCAGCGGGAGGTCGGCCGAGGGCGAGGTGCTCGCGTTGACGCCGGGGGTCGGGAAGACCAGCAGGCGGTTCATCGTGCCCCACTCGCCCGAGAGCATCCACTGGCCGTCGGGGGAGATCGCGTCCCACGAGTTGTTCAGGGCCTCGCCGGAGCTGAGCGTGTGCACGTACTCCGACCAGGTGCCGTCGGGCGCCTGCACGCGGTACATCTTCGAGTTGCCGGAGTCCTGCTGGTAGGGCTCGACGTAGTAGCCGTTGTACGAGGCGTCGGGGTCGCCGACGTGGTTCCAGCCACGAACGGAGACACTGAGGGGGATGGTGCCGATACCGGTGTAGTGGTTGGGGCTGTTCGCCGGCACCTCCACCGAGGTCAGCCCCTGGCTCTCGGTCAGCGGGTCGGCGCGGTCGGAACCGGTCTCGGTCCAGGTGTCGGCCGCGGAGGCGGGCACGGGCGCGGCCAGGGACACGACGGCGGCGGTGGCCAGGGTGACGAGTCCGGCGAGGACTGTGTGACAACGTTGCCGGGCGGACACGGGCATGGCCGACTCCTCGGGTGGGGTGGGGGCTGCGTACGGGGGCACTCGGTCGGCGGACAGTCTGACCCGGCCACGTAGTCATGTACAGGCCAATCGAGCAACATGAGCGTGAACACTCCCGGTGCGCGCACGACGCGTGCAGGATGTCCGGGAGGCCGCACCGCCGCGGCGGAGGCACCCGGTACGGCGGCTTCGGCGGACGCGTGCCGCCGCGGTGAGAGATGGTGGAGGTAGCCGGCGAACGCGCCGGGGAGTCGGGTGTGACGCGGTGGACCAAGGGCAGCCGGCACGGGGGACCACGTGCCGAGCCGACGGGCGAAGGCGGTGCAGTGCATGAGTGCAGCCGAGGCTCCGGTGACGCAGGGCGGCGATGCCGCCCGCGGGCCGGTACGGCCGGGCGGCCTGCTCGACGTGCTGGGCGTGGCGTCGGTGGTGCTGGACACCACCGGCCGGATCGTGCTGTGGAGCCCGCAGGCGGAGGAGCTGTTCGGGTACAGCGCGCACGAGGCCCTCGGCCAGTACGCCGCCCGGCTGATGGTCCACGAGCGCCACATCGAGCTGGTCGGCAAGCTCTTCGCCGATGTGATGCGCACCGGGCAGAGCTGGGCCGGCGGTTTCCCGATCAAGCACAAGGACGGCAGCACCCGCCTGGTGGAGTTCCGCAACATGCGGCTGCTGGACGACCGAGGTGACGTGTACGCGCTCGGTCTCGCCGCCGACCAGTCGACCGTGCGGCGCCTCGAACAGGACGTCGCCCTCTCCGAGCGGATGGTCGAGCAGTCGCCGAGCGGCCTCGCCGTCCTGGACCCGCAGCTGCGGTTCGTCTCGGTGAACCCGGCGCTGGAGCGGATCAACGGACTGCCCGCCGCCGACCACGTGGGGCGCCCGCTGGCCGAGGTCCTGCCCCTGCTGGCGACCGAGCCCCTGGAGGCGGAGGCCCGGCAGGTGCTGCGGACCGGGGTGCCGGTGATCGACCGGCCCGTGGTCGGCCGTACGTCGGCCGACCCGGAGCAGGACCACACCTGGTCGATGTCGCTGTACCGCCTGGAGGACGCGCTGGGCAACGTGCTGGGCGTCGCGGCCTCCGTGATGGACATCACCGAGCAGCACCGGGCCTCCGTGGAGGCGGAGACGGCGCGGCGCCGCCTCGCGGTCATCGCCGACGCCTCCGCCCGGATCGGTACGACGCTCGAACTGGACCGCACCGCCTGCGAGTTGGCCGATGTCGCGGTGCCTGAGCTGGCCGACGTGGCCGCCGTGGACCTGCTGGACACGGTGGTGGAGGGCCGGCGCAGCACGCTGGGCCCGACGGAGCCGGCGGTGATCCGGGCCCTCGCGGTGCGCCCCCAGGACGACTCGGAGGCCGTACGGGCCGCGGACTTGCCCGGCGCGACCGCCCGGTACGAGCCCGACCGGCTGGTCACCGAGTGCGTGCGCTCGGCCGAGGCGGTCCTGGTGCCGCACGTGAAGGACGAGGACCTGCCGCGCATCGCCCGCTCCCCCGAGGCCGCCGGGCTCCTGGGCCGGGCGGGCCTGCACTCGTATCTCGCGGTCCCGTTGATCGCCCGCGGCGAGGTGCTCGGCGCCCTGGACCTCAAACGCACCCGCAATCCCGCGCCGTTCGACGAGGACGACGTCCTGCTCGCCCGCGAGCTGGCCGCCCGCGCGGCGGTGCAGATCGACAACGCGCGCTGGTACCAGAACGCCCGCAACACCGCCCTCACGCTCCAGCGCAGCCTGCTGCCCAGCCATCCGCCGGTCACCACCGGCCTGGAGGTGGCCTCGCGCTACCAGCCGGCCGGGGCGACGAGCGAGGTCGGCGGCGACTGGTTCGACGTCATCCCGCTGGAGGGCGGCAGGACCGCGCTCGTGGTCGGCGACGTGATGGGCAGCGGGATCAGCGCCGCCGCGACGATGGGCCGGCTGCGCACGGCGACCACCACGCTCGCCCCCCTCGGCCTGGACCCGGCGCTGCTGCTGGAGCACCTGGACAAGACGACGTCCGCCCTGGACCACTCCATCGCGACCTGTGTGTACGCCGTCCACGACCCGCATCTGCGGCAGTGCCGGATCGCCAACGCCGGTCATCTGCCCCCCGCCCGGGTCCGCCCCGGCCGGCCGCCGGAGCTGCTGGACCTGCCGACCGGGGTACCGCTGGGAGTGGGCGGGATCGAGTTCTCCACCGTCACCGTCGACTTCGCGCCCGGCGACGAACTCGTCTTCTACACCGACGGGTTGGTGGAGACCCGCTGCCACTCGCTGGACGAGCGCCTGGACTTCCTGCTGTCCCTGCTCGACGACCCCGCCCGCCCCCTGGAGGAGACCTGCGACCTCCTCCTGCGCACCCTGCACCACCCCGACAACCACGACGACGTCGCCCTGCTCATCGCCCGGGCCCAGGAACTGCCGTAACTGAGGCGGACGTTACGGCCGTTCGCCGATGACCACGTGCGCGTACAGCTCCTCCGACTCCGCCAGACGGGCCGTCAGACCCGCGTCGGCAAAGGCGCGCAGGGCGGCCGGGACCTGGCGTTCGCCGGTCTCGGACAGCAGACGGCCGCCCGGTGCGAGCCACGCGGGCGCCTCGGCGGCCACCCGGCGCAGCACGTCGAGGCCGTCCGCACCGCCGTCCAGGGCGACCAGTGGCTCGTGGTCGCGGGCCTCGGCCGGCAGCAGCGGCACCTCGGCGGTGGGGACGTAGGGCACGTTGGCCAGCAGGACGTCGACGCGACCGCGCAGTCCGGCGGGAAGGGCGTCGTAGAGGTCGCCCTCGTGGGCCCGGCCGCCGAAGGGGGCGAGGTTGCGGCGGGCGCAGCGGACGGCGGCCGGGGCGATGTCGGCGGCGTGCACCTCGGCGCCGTCCAGGGCGGCGGCCAGGGCCGCGCCGAGCGCGCCGGAGCCGCAGCACAGGTCCACGACGACGGACGCGTGCGGCGCCAGGGCCAGCGCCCGGTCGACCAGGAACTCGGTGCGGCGGCGGGGGACGAACACCCCCGGTGCCACGCCGATGCGCAGCCCGTGGAACTCGGCCCAGCCGAGGACCTGTTCGAGCGGGAGCCCCGCGACGCGCCGGTCCACCATCGAGGTCAGTTCCGCGTCGGTCCGGGCGGTGGCGAGGATCAACTCCGCCTCGTCCTCGGCGAACACGCACCCGGCGGCGCGCAGCGCCGAGACGACGGCTTCAGGAGGAACGGCATCGGGAGAAACGGCGTCAGGAGGAAAAGGAGAGTGCACGGAGGGCGTGAGCCTTTCGGGAGCGCTTGACCGGTGGGCGCTCCCCGCGGTCACCGCTAGCGGTGCACCGCGCCGTCCTGAGGAGAGAGCACCCCGGCTGACACAGCGGTGATGGGTCCCACCTCCTCGTCCGTCGGGGCCGCGACCGTTCGCGACCGGACGGCCACCCTACCCCAACGGCCGCGCGGCGCCGCCCCGGCGGACCCTGCGGAAAAGCGGGTGACGCGCCGCCCGGGCCGTGGTTACGATCCCCGCGATGACGACTCACCCGACTCTGCGATTGGGGGTCCCGTCCGCGCAAGGTGAGCGCTGATGCTCACGTCGACCGCGTACGGGAATTCCCGTCTTTCCCTGTGGCAGCGCGTGCGTGCGTACGCCGTGCCACCGTCCATGATCGAGCCGGCCACCGCCCGGCGTGCCGCCGGGGACTGGGCGGGGGCCTGTGCCGCCGCCCGGATCGACGTCGACCTCGATCTGCGCCGCGTCGCCCGCGCCCACGGCCACGACCTCGCGGCCCGGCTCCGCGCCGACCTCCGGCATCTCGCCCCCGACCTGCTGCGCTGGCACATGCCGAGGATCGCGCCCGACGGCCTGCTGCGCCCCGGGCTGACCCTCACACTGGCCCGGTACGACGGGTCCGGCCGGGCCGGTCCGCTGCACCTCGTGGTCCGCACGCCGCCGGCCTGGGCGGATGCCGGCCAGCGGATCGGCCTCGCCCTGTGGGATCCGGCCGGGGCCATGACCGGCCGCCATCCGCACCCGCGCCCGAGCCGGCGGTACCGGCTCGATCTGCACCGGCATCTGTGGGACGCCCGCAGGTCGGCCGAGCTGCGCAACCGCTCGGGGGCCGGCGGGCCTGCGCCGCCGGACGCCGATCCGCTGGGCCTGGCCCCGCCGGGGCACGGCTGTGCCGTCGGCCGGTGGGCGGCCGAGGCACGCCTCCTGCTGGCGGCCGAGGGGCGGCCGGCCGGTGCCTTCGCCGTACGGCTCGGCGGCGGGCGCAGGCTGGTCCTGGCGGTGGCCGCGGACGGGGGCGACGTCCCCGGTCCGGCCGGCCACCTGCGCGCGGCCGACCGGACCGACGGGCCCCCTGGCCCGTCCGGGCGCGGGCCCCGGGACCGGCCGTACTCCGTCGTGGACGACGTCGGCGGGGCGGACCTGCGGATCGTCACCGGGCGTGTACCGGGCGGCCTCTCGGCCGTGCCGGTGCTGCCCGACGCGGCGACCTGGATCCCGCCCGACCTGGAGCTGCTCCGCGCCGGGCTGCTCACGCCGGACGGGCTGCATCCGCTGGTGGCCGCCGCGCTGGTCCCCGGGCACCGGCCGGACGGGCCGCCGCCCGGCGCCGATCCGGTGGCGGAGGCACCCGCCGTGGACTGCCGGGGTGCCCGGCACCGGATCGGTCTGGTCGACGGCGTCCTGGTCCCGCTGGACCACGGACCGGACGAGATCCGGCGCGAGGAGCTGCTGGCCTCGCTCGGCGGCCCGGTGCTGCCGTGTCTGCGGGTCATCGACGAGGCGCACCGGCGCCCGGACTGTCTCACCGGCGTCCGGGAACGGCTGGACCACGGCGACAGCGCCGGGGCCCTGGCCGTGGTCGAGGCGCTGCTCGGTCCAGGCGCGGTGCTGCGCGACGGTCCCCTGCGGGACGAGCTGACGGCCGCGGCCGAGCGGCGCATCGCCTACGGCCTGTACCGCGCGGGCCTGACCGGCCCGGAGCACGCCCCCGCCGACCCGTACCGCAAGCACACCCGGCACCGGAAGTCCCACCACAGGCTGCGCTGAACCGCCCACCCACCACGCCCACTTGGCGAACATCTCTTGCCTTCCAGCCGACTTCACAAGCCTCAAGGTGATGACACATGTCTGTCTCCGTCTCCCCCGCCCCTCAACTCGACGTCGCCGAAACCCTGTTGACGCTCCTCCGGGACACCACCACCGAGCCGCGCGCCGACATGCAGCTGGAGGCGCTCACCCTGGCCGTGGCCGCGGACCTTCCGGTCCTGCTGTGGGGTGAGCCCGGCATCGGCAAGACGGCGGCGCTGACCCAGCTCGCGACGGCGCTGGACCTGCCGCTGACCACCGTGATCGCGAGCGTGCACGAGCCGTCCGACTTCTCGGGGCTGCCCGTCGTAGGAGACGACCCCGCCGTGCAGGGCGTCCCGATGGCCCCGCCGGACTGGGCGGTGCGGCTGGTGCGCGCCGGGCGGGGGCTGCTGTTCCTGGACGAGCTGTCCACCGCTCCCCCGGCGGTGCAGGCGGCGCTGCTGCGGCTCGTGCTGGAGCGGCGGATCGGCGCCCTGCGGCTGCCGGCCGGGGTGCGGATCGTGGCCGCCGCCAACCCGCGCTCCTCGGCGGCCGACGGCTGGGAGCTGAGCCCGCCGCTGGCCAACCGGTTCGTGCACCTGCAGTGGACCCACGACCACGAGGTCGTCGTACGCGGTCTCGGCGGGACCTGGCCGCGCGCGGCCCTGCCCCGGCTCGACCCGGCGCGGCTGCCGGAGGCCGTGGCCTTCGCCCGGCGCGCGGTGTGCGCGTTCCTCGGCGCACGGCCGGGGCTCGTGCACAAGCTGCCGAACGGGGAGGGCCGGCGGGGCGGGGCGTGGCCGTCACCCCGGAGCTGGGAGGCGACGCTGCGGCTGATCGCCTTCGCGACCGCCGCCGGTTCCGCGCGGGACGTGCTGTCGCTGCTGGTCCGCGGCACCGTCGGGGACGGACCCGGGCTGGAGCTGCTGGCGAGCCTGGACCGGATGGACCTGCCCGACCCGGAGTCGCTGCTGGCCGACCCGGCGGGTGCCGTGCTGCCCGAGCGCGGGGATCTGTGCCAGGCCGCGCTGGACGGAGTGGTGGCCGCGGTGCGGGCGCGGCCGGAGCGGGCCCGCTGGGACGCGGCCTGGGCGCTGCTGGTGCGGGCGATGGAGACCGGCGCGCCGGACGTGGTGGTCGTCCCGGCGGCCACGCTGGCCGCGCTGCGCCGGGAGGACTGGGACGTGCCGGCGGCGATCGAGCGGCTGGCCGGGGTGGTGTCGCTGTCCCGGCGGGCCGACGAGGCCGCGCGGCGCCCCGCGCGGACCGCGGGGGCCCGGCGATGACGGCGGACGCGCCCGGGGCGCTGGACCTCGGCAAGCTGTTCGCGGCCCGGCTGCACGCGGCCCGGGTCCGGCCGTATCTGGCGACGGCGTTGTTCGCGCTGCGCCCGGTGGAGTCGCGGCAGGTGCCGACGATGGGCGTCGACCGGTACTGGCGGTGCTACGTCTCCGCGGCGTTCGTGGACCGCACCCCGGTGGCGGAGTTGGCGGCGGTGTGGGTGCACGAGGTGGCGCATCTGCTGCGCGACCATCACGGGCGCGGTGACCGGGTGGCCCGCGAGCGCGGGCTGACCGGTCCGGCGGAGCGGCTGCGGATGAACATCGCCGCGGACTGCGAGATCAACGACGACGTGTACGGCGACGGTCTGATGTGCCCCGAGGACGCCGTGACACCGGGGAAAATGGGGCTGCGTCCGGGCGAGTTGATGGAGGACTACCTGCGGCAGTTCCGGCTCGGGCCGCGCCTGGCACGGCAGGCCTGGCTGGACTGCGGCAGCGGCGCCGACGGGCTGGAGCGGCCCTGGGAGCTGGGGCCCGACGGCGCGCACGGGCTGAGCGAGCAGGAGCGGGACGCGGTCCGGTTCCGGGTGGCCCAGGGCATCAGGGGCGCACCGGGCAATGCCCCGCAGGGCTGGCGGCGCTGGGCCGAGGAGGTGTTCCATCCGCCGCAGCCCTGGCGCCAGTTGCTGGGCTCGGCGCTGCGCTCGGCCGTCTCGGCGTCGGGCGTGGGCGAGGACTACCGCTACGGGCGTCCGGCGCGGCGCTCGGCCGGGCTGCCCGAAGTGGTGCTGCCGAGTCTGCGGCGCAGTCCGCCGCGGGTCTGTGTGGTGGTGGACACCTCGGGCTCGGTCAGCGACGCCGAACTGGGCAGCGCACTGCTGGAAGTCGCCGCGATCTGCCGGGCGTCGGGCGGGCGGCGGGACCTGGTCTCCGTGCTGTCCTGCGACGCGGCGGCCCAGACGGTGCAGCCGCTGTGCCGCACGGAGGGCATCGAGCTGGTGGGCGGCGGCGGGACGGACCTGCGCACCGGGTTCGCCCGGGCGCTGCGCATGCGGCCCGACGTGGTGGTGGTCCTGACGGACGGCCAGACTCCGTGGCCCGAGGCACGGCCGCCCTGCCGGACGGTGGTGGGCCTGTTCCCGCGGGCCGGCGGGTCGTACGACGAGAACGATCCCGGCTACCGGCCGGACACACCGCCCGCGTGGGCGCGGGTGGTGACGATCGGCTCGGCGTCGGGATGAGGCGCCGGCAGGGGCACCGCCCGCGGCCGGGCGGTTGGCTCCCTGTCGTCGGCGGCCGGTGCCGGATCAGACGCCGACCGTCTCCTCGACCTCTTCCTCGATCTCTTCCTCGGCCTGTGCCTTCTCCTGGTCCCCCGCCGTCTGCGGCGCGGCGGGCCCGGCGAGGGCGGTGGGGGCGGCGGGCGCCGTGGCCGGCTGGACCGCGGTGGTCTCGCCGTGGCCGGCCGCGTGCCGGGCGTGCCGGGGGCGCTCGTACAGGGCCGCGATCCCGGTCACCACGAGGCCGGCCAGCAGCCAGACCACGAGGGTCCACACGTTGCGCCCGAGGCCGTCGTCGCCGAAGTACAGCAGGCTGCGGATGCCCTCGACGAAGCCGGCGCCGTTCCAGAAGGCGTGCAGGGTGCCGAAGAAGCCGTTCTGGAGCTCGGGGCGGAACAACCCGCCGGAGCTCGT
Organism: Streptomyces sp. HUAS MG56; assembly: GCF_058673395.1. Lineage (NCBI taxonomy): Bacteria > Bacillati > Actinomycetota > Actinomycetes > Kitasatosporales > Streptomycetaceae > Streptomyces > Streptomyces sp. HUAS MG56. Next base: position 2,093,945 of record NZ_CM178722.1, read on the forward strand.
GAAGTTGAGCATCACGAACAGCACCATCATGGCCAGCGTGGTCCAGCGCTTGAGGAAGGTGTGCAGACCGACGCCGATGAGGAGGATGCCCGCCGAGTACAGCCACGCCATGCCGAACAGGCTCGCGAGGTCGTGGTGCGCGAGGTGGAACACCGGCCCGGCGAGCAGGGTGCCGATGCCGCCGACGACGGCGGAGACGCCGAGCGCGAGCAGCGCCCGTATCCGCATCGGGAGCGCGCCGCCCGCGGCGCCGAGGGCGGCGACCGAGGCGTAGGAGCCGATGCTGACCGCGATCAGCAGGAAGAACAGGCCCTGGCCGGTGGGGTCGTCGGAGACCGGCTCGGCCACGTCGGTGATCTTCAGCGGGAGGCCCTGCCGGGCGGCGACCGGGGTGAAGACCTTCTCGACGGCGGTCGCGCCCATGTCCGAGGCGGCGCTGGCCACGAGCAGTTCGGGCGCCTTGGCGCTCGGCACGTAGGCGCCGGTCACGTCCCGGGACTTCAGCAGTTCGACGGCGTCGGCGCGGGTGGCGACCGTACGGACGTCGAGCTTGTCCCCCGCGGTGTCCTTGACCGTCTGGGCGAAGACCTTGGCCCGCGGGGTGGTGCCGACGACGGCGACCGGCAGGTGGTGCGGCTCGGGGGTGACGAAGGCCCCCATGTACGCGAGCCCCATGCCGATGCACATCAGCAGCGGGGTGATCAGGTGCGTGAGCACGTGACGCAGTGCCGGTGACCTCATCGGGCGACCTCCAATGGTTGGCTTATACAACTTCAGCTTCAAGTTGTACTATACAACTAGAACGCCTGAGGAGGTATTCCCGTGAGCTCAGCGGAGTCGGCCGTCGAGACGATCCAGCGCGAGATGACGATCTTCGCCCGCCGGGCCCGCGCCTCGGCGGGCCGCATGCACCCCGAGCTGTCGCTGGTCTCGTACACCCTGCTCGGCCACCTGGAGGAGCAGGGCGGCTGCCGGGCCACGGACCTCGCGGCGCACTACGCCCTCGACAAGTCCACGGTGAGCCGGCAGGTGGCGGCGCTGGAGCGGGCCGGGCTGATCGAGCGCCGGCTGGACCCGGAGGACCACCGGGTCCAGGTGCTCCATCTCACGGAGGCGGGCGAGGAGATCCTCGCCCAGGTGACCCGCAGCCGCCGGGCCGCCTTCCACGAGCGGCTCGCCGACTGGCCTCAGGAGGACCTGGTCCGCTTCGCGGCCTATCTGGAGCGGTACAACGCGGGGCGGGGCGACTCCGGGGCCGAGTGAGACTCCGGGTGCGGCGGCGCGGCGCACGCCGGTTTCCCGCGACGGCTACGGCTACGCCACCGGCACCGCCGCGTGGTCGTCCTCGGCCAGGCGCTCGGGGACACGGGCCGCGCCGAACGCGGTGCGGCGGCGCAGCCGGAAGCCCAGGGACTCGTACAGCCGGATCGCGTTCGTGTTCTGGGCGCCCGTGTGCAGGAACGGCGTCTCGCCGCGCTCCCGGATGCCGTGGGCGACGGCGCGGATCAGCCGCGTCGCGAGGCCCTCGCCGCGGTGGGCCGGGTCGGTGCAGACCGCGCTGATCTCGGTCCAGCCCGGCGGGTGCAGCCGCTCCCCCGCCATGGCGATCAGCGCCCCGCCGCGGCGGACGCCGAGGTAGGTGCCGAGTTCGATGGTGCGCGGCAGGAACGGTCCGGGCCGGGTGCGTGCCACGAGGTCGAGCATCTCGGGCACGTCCGCCGGGCCGAGCGGAACCGCCTCCGGGTCCGGCGCGGCGTCGAGACCGTCGTCCACGAGCTGCACGCCCTCGACGCGGAAGGTGATCTCCCAGCCGTCGGGGACCTCGCCACGGTAGCCCAGCAGCGGAACCTCCGCGCCGGGACCCGCCAGCGCTGCGAGGTCCGCCCAGTCCCGTGCGTCCGGCTCGTCGGGCAGGGCGAGCCACGGGGTGACGTCGACGGGATAGCGCACCACCCGGCCGCGCCACTCGGCGAAGCGCGCGTGCGGGCCGGTCAGCGCGGCCAGGGCGGGGCGGTCGAGGACGTGCGGGGCGGCGGCGGACGTCCGGTCGCCGCCGCCCGGTCCGGCTATGAGGCTCACGCGGCCACCTCGATCACGATCTTTCCGAGGGTGTGGCCGTCCTCGACGGCGCGCAGCGCCCGGTCGGCCTGCTCCAGCGGGAAGGTGCGGGTGACGTACGGCTTCAGCTCGCCGCGCACGGCGAGGTCGGCGACCGCCTCCAGGACGGCGGCGGTGCGGGCGCGCTGGACCTGCGCACCGCCGAGCTCGGCCACGGTCTCCAGCGGGGAGCCGACGGTGACCAGCTTGCTGCGGTCCTTGAGCAGTTCGGCGGCCTCGGCGAGCACCGGCCCGCCCACCAGGTCGTACACCCCGTCGATCCCGTCGGGCACGGCGGCGCGCACCCGCTCGACGAGGCCGGGACCGGAGGGGCCGTAGGGGACGTGGACGGCGCCGAGCGACTCCACGAACTCCCTCTTGCCCTCGCTCGCCACGCCCACGGCCCGCAGTCCGAAGGCCCGGGCGATCTGCACGGCCGCGCTGCCGACCCCGCCGCCGGCGCCCGTGATCAGCAGTGTCGTCCCGCCCGGCAGGTCGAGCTGGCGGATGCCGTCGTAGGCGGTGGCCGCGGCGACCGGGAGGGTGGCGGCGTCGGTGTAGGACAGCGCGGCGGGCTTGTGGACGGTCACGTCGGCGGTGAGCAGGGCGAACTCCGCGTACCCGCCGCTGGCGGTGCTGCCGAACACCTCGTCGCCCACCGCGAAGCCGGTCACGCCCGGGCCGGTCTCCGCCACGACACCCGCGGCCTCGCTGCCGAAGACCCGGGGGAAGGGGCGCTCGCTCTCACCAGGGCGCCGGAAGCCCTTCCGCAGCTTCCAGTCGACGGGGTTGACCCCTGCCGCGCGCACCGCGATCAGGATCTCGCCGGGGCCGGGGCTCGGACGGTCCAGTTCGGTCAGCGCCTCGGCCTCCGGTCCGCCGTGCCGCGTGTAGACATACGCCTTGGGCATGTTCTCTTCCTCGCTTCTCTCGCGCTGCCACCGGTGTACCGGCACCCGCATCGAGCGCAAAGGAGAAGCGCCGCAGAGCTATTCCCGGGGCCCGAAAGAGTTCATGCGGGCGCAATGATCACGCGGTGACCTGGGACGGAGCACCCGGAACGACAGCGTACGGTTGAACCATGAACGTCACGCGAGGCTTCACGGGCCGTCCGCGCGTCGACAACCCGGGGCTGCCGCCCGGGCAGTACGACGCGGGCGAGGACTGGCCCGTCCTGTCCGCCGAGGTCACTCCGGACCTCGCGCCGGCCGACTGGTCCTTCCGTATCGACGGCCTGGTCGAGCGGCCGCAGAGCTGGGACTGGGACGCGGCGCACAGGCTGCCGGAGTCGGCGTACGCCGGCGACATCCACTGTGTGACCGGCTGGTCGAAGTTCGGCGTGCGCTTCGGCGGCGTCAGTCTGGACGCGTTCTTCGACGTGGTGCGGCCTCAGGGGTCCGCCACCCATGCCGTGGCCTACTCGCACACCGGCTACACCACGAACCTGCCCCTCGCGGACCTCACCGGCGGGCGCGCCTGGATCGTCTGGGAGTACGGCGGCGAGCCGCTGCCGTCCGAGCACGGCGGCCCGGCGCGGCTGATCGTGCCCCATCTGTACTTCTGGAAGAGCGCCAAGTGGATCGCCGGTCTCACGCTGCTCGACCACGACGAACCCGGCTTCTGGGAGCGCAACGGCTACCACGGGCGCGGCAACCCCTGGGAGGAGCAGCGGTACTCCGGTGACTGAGACGGCGACGACGAACCCGACGGCCACGGCCGGCGGCCCCCTCGTCCCCGCGACACGGTTCGCCGTGCCGGGGCGGATCGAGGTGAGCGACCCGGCGGCCGCGGTGTGGCAGACGGCCACGCTGACCGAGATCCGGCGCGAGACGCCGCGGACGGCCACCTTCCGGCTGGCCGTGCCCGCCTGGGCGGGGCATCTGCCCGGCCAGCACCTGATGCTGCGGCTGACCGCGCCGGACGGCTACATCGCGCAGCGCCACTACTCCCTCGCGTCGGCGCCCGACGACTCGGGGCACATCGAGCTGACCCTGGACCACGTCCCGGGCGGCGAGGTCTCCGGCTGGTTCCACACGGTGGCCCGACCCGGTGACACGGTCGAGGTGCGCGGGCCGCTGAGCGGCTTCTTCGCCTGGCCGGGCGACCGGCCCGCGCTGTTGGTCGGCGCCGGTTCCGGCGTCGTACCGCTGATGTCGATGGTGCGCCACCACCGGCTGCGCGGCCTCGACGTGCCGCTGCGCCTGCTGGTGTCCGCGCGCAGCCCCGAGGAGCTGATCTACGCGTCCGAACTGGGCGCGGAGACGACGCCCGTGTTCACGCGGAGCGCCCCACAGGGGGTGCCGGTGGGACGTATGGCGGCGGCACATGTGGCGCCGCTCCTGGCCGAGCGGCCTTCCGGTGGGTGGGAGGCCTATGTGTGCGGGTCCAACGCGTTCGCCGAGCACGCCTCCCGGCTGCTGGTCGCGGCGGGGCAGCCGGTGGAGCGGATCCGCATCGAGCGCTTCGGCTGACCCCCCGTCCGGAACACGGTCCGGAACGTGGCCCGAGACATCCTCCGGAACACCGTCGGGAGCAGGACTGGAACACCTGTCCGGGTCGCGCGCCGGGGCCGGGCGCGCGACCGTGGGGCGCATGGCTCGTTCCGCGCTCCAAGCGGGCTTGAACTCGCGGTTCGCGGCGTGAGCGAGGGGCACCGTACGGGGTACGAGACGGGTGTGGACGCTCGTGTGCGTGAGCGATGGGGGACGGCGGGCCCGTGAAGCGGTCCGTCCGGCGCTCCGGCTCCTACGGGGCGAGGAGGTGGACATGCGGACCCGGGTTCATGGCTGGCGCTGGCAGCGCAATCCGCTGCGGCGCCGCTCGGACGTCGTGGAGGCGTGGACGGTGCTGGTCGTCTCCGTCCTGCTGTTCGTGGTGGTGCCCCTGGCCGGAGTGGCCGCGGGCCTGCGCGCGTACGACCAGGCCGGCTCGCTCGCCGCGGCGGCCCGTGCCGAACGGCACCAGGTGCGCGCCCGGGTGATCGGCGAACCGCCGCGCCGGGTGTCCGCCGTGGAGGGCGACCGTGAGCGACCCTACCGCGCCCAGGTGCGCTGGACCGAACCCGGCAGGGGGACCCGGACGGCGTGGACCCGGGTGCCGGCGGGGACCCGGGCCGGCGACACGGTCTCCGTGTGGCTCGACACGCGGGGCCGGGACGTCGCCCCGCCGCCGGACGACGCGGCGATCGTGCAGCATTCGGTGACCGTCGGCGTGTGCGCGGCGGGCGGCGCGGCCGCCGTCGTGCTCCTCGGGCACGCGATCGAGCGCCGGATCGCGCTGCGGCACCGGATGGCGGAGTGGGAGCGCGGGTGGGCGCGCACCGGGCCGAAGTGGACCCAGCCCAGGACGTGACAGCGACCCGACCACTGTGTCCGGCCGGGGTACCGGGACCACCCGGGAGCAAGCGCTTACTCATCGCGTGAGCAGGCGTGTCGCCCATCAGGAAACCGTAGGGCATGCCCCCTTGGGCCTGGCCGGTCCTCCGATCATCCCCGTACGGTGAGTCGACGCACTGTCCCTTCACCAAGGCGGTTGTTGATGGCCCTGTTCGACCTTTCCCTCGACGAACTGCACGCGTACCGAAGCGAGTCCACCGAGCCCGAGGACTTCGACGCCTTCTGGGACAAGACCCTGGAGCAGGCGCGCGAGCTCGAACTGGACGCCCGCTTCGAGCCGGTGGACACCGGGCTGTCGACGGTCGAGGTGTACGACGTGACCTTCGCCGGGTTCGGCGGCCACCCCGTCAAGGGCTGGCTGCGGCTGCCGGCCGGCGCCACCGAACCCCTGCCGCTGGTCGTGGAGTTCATCGGGTACGGCGGCGGGCGCGGGCTCCCGCACGAGAACCTGCTGTGGGCGTCGACGGGCCGAGCGCACTTCACGATGGACACCCGCGGCCAGGGCAGCGCCTGGGGCGCGGGCGGCGGCACGGCGGACCCGGTCGGCGCGGCACCGGCGTACCCGGGCTTCATGACGCGCGGCATCGACGCGCCCGAGAACTACTACTACCGGCGGGTGTTCACGGACGCCGTACGCGCGGTCGAGGCCGCCCGCTCGCACCCGCTGGCCGACGCCGCGCGCACGGTGGCGCTCGGTGCCAGCCAGGGCGGCGGCATCGCGCTGGCGGTCGGCGGCCTGGTCCCGGACCTGGTCGCGGTCGCGCCGGACGTGCCGTTCCTGTGCGACTTCCCGCGCGCCACGACGCTGACGGACCGTCACCCCTACCGGGAGATCGGCCAGTTCCTCAAGACGCACCGCGGCCGCTCGGCGGAGGTGCAGCGCACCCTGTCGTACTTCGACGGTGTGCACTTCGCGGCCCGCGGCCGGGCGCCGGCACTGTTCTCCGCCGCCCTGGAGGACCAGACCTGCCCGCCGTCGACGGTGTTCGCGGCCTTCAACTCCTGGGCGCAGGAGGACAAGGCGATCGAGGTGTACGACTTCAACGACCACGAGGGCGGCGGGCCGTTCCACGAGGCGGCGAAGGTGCGCTGGCTGCGGTCGTACGCCTGACGGCGCGTCGTCCGTCTGACAGCGCGGGGCGGGTTTCGGCCGAACCGCCATACCGCTCTTCCCTTGTGGTTTAGACCAATGCAATGGTGGTCGCGCAATGAGCCCGCACGGCTACGTCTTGTCACCACAGGAGGGCGCGGCATGGCCCGCACCACCCCGCACGAACCCGAGCAGAGCCACGAACCCGCACGGCTCGACGACCGGCCCCTGTACGGGCGGATCGCGGCTCTGCTGCTCGACGAACTGCGCGCCGGCACCATTCCGCCCGGCGAACGGCTGCCCGGCGAACGACACCTGGCCGCCCACTACCAGGTCAGCCGGGAGACCGTCCGGCAGGCGCTGGAGGTGCTGCGCCGGGGCGGTCTGGTCGCCACCGACCGGCGCGGCAGCCATGTCACGCTGCCCGGCCGGCCGGTCGAGGCGCCGGGGACCCCGGTCTTCCCGCTGGGCGCCCGCTCGGCGGACCCGTGTGCGGTCGACCGGGCCACGGTGACCTGGGAGGCGCCGCCGCCGGAGCACGCGCGGGCCCTGGGCCTCGCCCCGCAGCGGCCGACGCTGGTGCACCGCTACCGGTCGGCCACCCCGGACGGCCGGTCGCTGCGCACCGCGGTGACGTCGTTCTCGGCGGTGGCACTGGCCGAGGTCGCGGAGCTGGCCCGCTACCGGGGCCGGGCCGACGGGGCCACCCCGGCGCAACTGCGACGGGCCTACGACTGGATGCGCAGGGCCGGTCTGACCCTGCACCACCGGGACGCCATCAGCCAGGTCGGCGACGCCTCCTCGGTGCGGGTGACCCGCCGGGTGCACGACCAGTACGCCCGGCCGCTGGAGATCACCGACCTGGTCGTGAACGAACAGGACATGCTGGTCTACGAGTTCACGCTGCCCGCCGCGGGCTGAGGCCTGCGGGCCACCACCAGCCGGACCCGCGGGCCGCCGTCGCCGCGCCGCCCGAACTCCGGCAGGGCCCGCAGTTCGGTCACGAAGCCGGCCTCCCCCAACTCCCGCAGGACGCCGCCGAGTCGGAAGGACCGGTAGTACATGACGAACGGCGGCCGCCACAGGGCGTTGCGCACCCGCATCACCGTGTCGAAGCCGAGCAGGGCCCAGTAGCCGGGCCGCGTCGGGCGGGGCGGGGCGAGCACCGGGAAGGCGAACCGGCCGCCGGGCCGCAGGGCCGCGTGGACCCGTGCGAACAGCCCCGGCAGCTCGCTCGGCAGGAAGTGGCCGAACGCGCCGAAGGAGACCACGAGATCGAAGGCGGCCGCGAACGGCAGGGCACGGGCGTCGCCGCGCACCCAGGCGACCCCGGGCCCGCCGGCGGGCGGCCGTACCCGGTGCCGGGCCACGTCCAGCATGCCCGCGCTGAAGTCGACGCCGGTGACGCTCCGGTCGCACAGGCCGGTCAGCGCCTCCACTCCCGCACCCGTGCCGCAGCACAGGTCGAGCCCGTCCGCGAACGGGCCGAGCGGGGCGAGCGCCGTCGCGACCGACTCCAGCACCGCGTCCGGTGTCCGGAAGGGGGTGCGGTCGAACTTCGGGGCGAGCAGGTCGTAGCCCCGCTCGACGGACGACAGTGCCTGGACCGCGAGTTCGCGCAGGGTGGGGCCTTCGGGACCGAACATCGTCTCAGCCCAGGCTCACCCGCCGCGTGAGGACCGCGAGGGCCCGCTCGCACCAGCGCAGGTTCTCCTCCTCGAAGGAGATTCCGGCCATGAGGGTGAGGTACGGCCCGACGCGCTCGGCGGTGCGCAGGTACTCCTCCTCGCCGCGCCCGTCCAGCAGGCGCTCGCGCACCCGCCGGTAGCGGTCGAGCTTTCCGCGCGCCCAGCCCCTGCGCTCCTCGATCAGCGCCCGGGTGACCTCGGGGTCGCCGCCGTCCATGGCCTGGATCTTGATGAGGAGCTCGTCGCGGACGGCCGTGGGCCGCTTCGGCGGCTCGGCGGCGAACGCGCCCAGCTCGGCCCGGCCGGTCGACGTGAGCGTGAACATCCGTTTGTTGGGCCGCCGTTCCTGCTGCACGGTGCGGGCCTCGACGAGCCCGTCCTGCGCGAGGCGCTCCAGTTCCCGGTAGAGCTGCTGCGGGGTGGCGGGCCAGAAGTTCGCGAGCGAGACGTCGAACACCTTCGACAGCTCGTAGCCCGAGGCCTCGCCCTCCAGCAGGGCGGCCAGGACGGCGTACTTGAGCGACATGTGGACAGGCTAGCAGCCGTTGATTAATCTCATCCGCACCTATTCAATTAATTGATTATGCGAGGTGATCCGATGCGCGCGTTCCGCGAGGCGGTGGAGGCCGGGGACATCGACGCCGCCGTGGCGTTGCTGGCCGAGGACGTCGTCTTCAGCAGCCCGGTCGTCTTCAAGCCGTACCCGGGCAAGGCGATCACCGCGGCGATCCTGCGCACGGTCTCCCAGGTCTTCGAGGACTTCCGGTACGTCCGCGAGATCGGCGCCCCGGACGGCGCCGACCACGCGCTGGTCTTCAGGGCCCGGGTGGGCGACCGCGAGCTGACCGGCTGCGACTTCATCCACGTGAACGAGGACGGGCTGATCGACGACTTCATGGTCATGGTCCGTCCGCTGTCCGGCGCCCATGCGCTCGCGGAGGCCATGGGGGCGCGGTTCGACCGGATCGTGAAGGAGGCGGAGGCGGAGGCACGGTCGGCGTGAGCACGCCCTCGGCGGTCGCCTTCTCGAAGGCCAGGACCATGTTCCCGCCCGTGCGCACGCCGTTGTAGAGGTCACCCTCGGGCGCCGGCGGGGGCGAGCCGGACGGGCAGGGTGCGCACACTGTTGCCCACGAAGCCGGAGTGCGGCAGCAGATCGGCTTCGGCCGCGGCGACTTCGAGGCCGGGGAAGCGGGTGAACAGCCGCTCCAGCGCGACAGCGGCCTCCAGCCGGGCCAGCGGCGCGCCGAGGCAGTAGTGCGCGCCGTGCCCGAGGGAGAGATGGCGCACGGCGTCGGTTCGGGCGGGGCGGGTGACGTCGAAGCGGTCGGCGTCGGGACCGTACGCGGCCGGGTCGCGGCCGGCGGCGGAGTAGCCGGCGAGGACGGGGAAGCCCGCGGGGATGCGGGTGCCGTCGACGGTGAGGTCCCGCACCGCATAGCGGAACGGGAAGTAGCTGACCGGCGCGTCCCAGCGCAGCGTCTCCTCCACCGCGTCCGCCCAGCGCACCCTGCCCGTGCGCACGAGGTCGAGCTGGTCGCGATGGGCACACAGGGCGCGTACGGCGTTGGTGACGAGGTTGAGGGTGGTCTCGTGTCCGGCGACGATCATCAGGACGAGGGTGCCGATCAGCTCCTGGTCACTGAGCCGGTCGCCACCCTCGTCGCGGGCGGCGATCAGCGCGCTGGTGAGGTCGTCGCCCGGGTGCGCTGCCTTCGCCGTCGCGATCCGGTCCAGTACGGCGACGAGTTCGCGGTTGGCGGCGACGGCCCGGGCGGGTGTGATGTCGGTGGCGACGACCTGGCTGCTGAGGTGGTGCAGCCGGTCGCGGAACTCGGCGTCCACGCCCAGGAGTTCGCTGATGACTGCCATCGGCAGCGGCAGGGCGAAGTGCCGCCGCAGATCGGCGACACCGTCACCGGCGTCGGCGGCGCGGGCGAGATCGTCGAGCAGAAGTTCGGTCAACTCCTCGATCCGAGGCCGGAGTTCGGCCACCCTGCCTGGCGTGAAGGCCCGGCTGACCAGGGACCGCAGGCGGCGGTGGTCGTCGCCGTCCGCGGTGGTCATGCCCCGCACGGTCGCGAAGGTCAGCATCGGCCAACCGGGGCCGATCCGGCCCTCCCGCAGGGCCGTGAAGTGCCGTGCGTCCTTGGCGACTTCTGGGTGCTGGAGGAACTCCTTCAGCGCCTCGTGCCCGAGCACGGCCATCCCCTCGATGCCGCCGGGCAGTTCGACCGGGGCCACAGCTCCGTCGGCCAGCAGCCGCGCGTTGACGGCGTGCGGGCAGCCGCCGGAGGGGTCCAGACGGTACGGGGGCCGGGCGGGAGGGGTCTCCACGGATTCTCCTGACGGTCGGGCGGGCCGGGAATGAACGCGGACGCCATCATGTTGACCGAAGCGGACGCACGGGTATAGTGCGATCAGCGCATGTGCGTGTCCCGTCGTACGGACACCGGTGTCGCGCACTTCTCCGCCAGCCCCTCGGCCATGGCGTTCGACCGGCCCGGGCTTCCTCTCAGCACCACCTCGTGACCAGGGCGTTTCCGCCGTACCCGAGGTGCCGTTCCCGCCGCCCGGAGGCATGCCGTACGCGCCGTACGCGCCTCCCGTTCGCGGCCTCTCCCCCCTTCCCACGCTTTCTCTTCCGTCCGCGAAAGGACTCCGCACCATGACCACCACACTCGAACACCCTCCCATGGCCCCGCAGGCCCCGGCCGCCCGGCTCGTCACCGGTGTCCTCGACATCGACGCGCAGGGGAAGGGGCACCTGCGGCCCGTGAACCTCCTGGCCACCCCCGCCGACCCCCAGGTCCCGGCGGCCCTGATCCGCCGCCACGGACTGCGCAAGGGCGACCTCGTCGAGGGCGTCCGGGGCGAGAAGCGGGCGCTGACCGAGGTCTCTCGCGTCGAGGGCCGTGCCCCGGCGGACGTGCGCGAGCGGCGCCGTTTCCGCGACCTCACCCCGCTCCACCCGCACGACCGCATCCGCCTCGAACACCCCGCGGCCGGGCTGGCCGGCCGCGTCACCGATCTCCTCGCGCCGGTCGGCAAGGGCCAGCGGGGACTCGTCGTGGCCCCGCCGAAGACCGGCAAGACGGTGCTGCTCCAGCAGCTCGCCGCGGCCGTGGCCGGCAACCACCCGGAGTGCCGGCTGATGGTCCTGCTGCTGGACGAGCGGCCCGAGGAGGTCACCGAGATGCGCCGCTCGGTGCGCGGCGAGGTGTACGCCTCCACGTTCGACCGGAGCCCCAGGGAGCACATCGCGCTGGCCGAGCTGCTCGTCGAGCGGGCCAAGCGCCTGGTCGAGGCCGGTGAGGACGTCGTCGTCCTGCTGGACTCGCTCACCCGGCTGTGCCGGGCCCACAACAACGCCTCCGCTGCCGGCGGGCGCACCCTGAGCGGCGGTGTCGACGCGGGCGCGCTGCTCGGTCCGAAGCGGTTCTTCGGCGCCGCCCGCCAGGCCGAGGAGGGCGGCTCGCTCACCATCCTCGCCACCGTGCTGGTGGACACCGGCTCACGTGCCGACCAGTACTACTTCGAGGAGCTGAAGAGCACCGGCAACATGGAGCTGCGGCTCGACCGGGAGGCGGCCGCCCGCCGCCACTTCCCCGCCGTCGACATCGACGCGACCGGCACCCGCCGCGAGGAACTCCTGCTCGCCCCGGCCGAGTTGACGGCCACGCACGGTCTGCGCCGGGTGCTGCGCGGTCGCGAGGGCGGTCCGTCCGGCCTGGAGACCCTGCTGGACCGGCTGCGCGCCACACCGGACAACGCCACGTTCCTGCGGCAGATCCGGCCCACCCTGCCCGCCGGCTGAACCCGCCCGGGGTGCCTCGTCCGGGTTGCTCGCATGGGCCGAACGGACCGCAGCGCGCGAGGAGCGGCAGCCCCATTCGTACGTTGATCTGTATGTTCAACGGACTTTCTCAACGGGCGGCCGTCACGGCCTGTGCCCTGTGCGCGGCGGGGGTCCTGACGCTCTCACCGGCCGCGGCCTCCGCCCGGCACCATGCCGCGGCCCCCGTCCCGTCCCCCGGGGAGCCGGCCCCGGCCGGCCCGAGGGCGAGGATGCCCGGACCGTCCCTGCTCTACGGCTCCGGCACACAGGTCCGGCCGCACCGCGACGCGCCCGAGGTGCCGAACGTGTCGGCGCTGTCCTGGGTGGTGGCCGACGCCCGCACCGGGGACGTGCTGGCCGCGAGCGGCGCCCACCGCAGACTGCCGCCCGCCAGCACGCTGAAGACCCTGTTCGCCCTCACGGTGCTGCCGACGCTGCCGAGCGGGATGCGGCACACCGTGCGGAACGAGGACCTGGCGGGCATCGGCGCGGGCAGCAGCATGGTCGGCATCAAGGAGGGCCAGACCTATCAGGTGGCCGACCTGTGGCGCGGGGTCTTCCTCCGCTCCGGCAACGACGCCGTCCACGTGCTCGCCTCGATGGCCGGCGGCTGGGACGCCACGGCCACGCGGATGCAGGCCAAGGCCCGCTCGGTCGGCGCCCTGGACACCCATGTCGTCTCCCCGGACGGCTACGACGCGGACGGCCAGGTGTCCTCGGCGTACGACCTCGCGGTCTTCGGCCGGGAGGGACTGCGCAACCCCGACTTCGCCCGCTACTGCTCCACCGCCCAGGCCACGTTCCCGGCCGACGGCTGGTCGTTCGGGATCCAGAACACCAACCGCCTGCTGACCGGCGCGAACGGCGTGCAGCCGTACCGGGGCCTGATCGGCATCAAGAACGGCTACACCAGCAATGCGGGCAACACCCTGGTGGCCGCGGCCGACCGGGGCGGACGCACGCTCGTCGTCACCGTGATGAACCCTCAGGGCGGCGGCTTCACGGTGTACGACGAGGCCCGCGAACTACTGGACTGGGGCTTCGACGCGGCCGGGCGGGTGGATCCGGTCGGCTCGCTGGACGGATTGCGTGTCACGTCCCGCCCGGCCAAGCCCCCGGCCGCACCGGTGGCCGCCGCCGCGTCGCAGGCACCGGGCGACGGCGTGGACTGGCCGCGCACGGCGGTCATCGCGGGGCTCTCCGGGCTCGGCGCGGGCGCCTTGACCCTGGCGCTCCAGCGGCGGGCCAGGAACAAGGCCGCGCGCCGCTGACCCGTCGGCAACCCCAGCAGCAGGCCCAGCGTGATCCACGTGTAGGCGTTGCTGCCGAGGAAGCCGCCGACGCCCGAGGCGCCGTCGTACCAGAGCCACACCACGCTCGTGCACAGCACCGCGTACAGGGCGCCCGCGATCCGCGGGCGCCCTGCGCGGACCAGCACGGCGAAGGACGGCAGCAGCCACACCAGGTGGTGCACCCAGGTGATCGGGCTGACCAGGCAGGCCGCCGCCCCGGTGAGCGCGAAGGCCGCCGTCCAGTCGCCGGCCGTCACCGCCCGCCGGGTCCGCCAGGCCCACACGCACAGCGTCAGCAGGACGAGCGTCGCCCACAGCGGGCGGCCGGTCTCGCCGAGGCGGGCCAGCACGCCCTGGAGCGACTGGTTCGACACGTAGTCGAGCCGCCCCACCCGGCTGGTGTCCCACAGGGCCTCGGTCCAGTAGTAGTGGGACGCCCGCGGGTCGGCCCAGGCCGCGAGCGCGGTCGCCGCGGCGGCGACAGCCGTCGCGACAGCGGCCGCGCGGCGGCGCCCGGCGAGCAGCAGCAGGCCGATGAACAGGGCGGGCGTCAGCTTCACGGCGGCGGCCAGCCCGATCCCGGCACCGGCCCAGCGCCCCCGGCCGGTGGCCAGCAGCCAGCAGTCGGCGAGGACGAGGGCGAGGAGCACCAGGTTCACCTGGCCGAAGCTGAAGGTGTCCCGCAGCGGCTCGAACAGCGCGAGCAGACAGAGCAGCAGCGCCCAGCGGTACCAGCCGTGCCGTCGCCAGCCGGCACCGGCGAGGATCCGCAGGACCGCCACCAGCGCGGCCAGGTTGATCAGGAGGGACAAGGCGATCGCGGCGGTCCGGCCCAGCGGGGCCAGCGGCAGCATGGTGAGGGCGGCGAACGGCGGATAGGTGAAGCCGTACGCGGTGCCGGGCACGTGGTAGTCGTAGATGCGGCCGCCGTGGCGGACCCAGGTGTGCACGGTGCCGTAGTAGACGCGCAGGTCGAAGAAGTCGCGCAGCAGCGGCACGGTCGCGGTGAAGACGGTGACCGCCGCGGCGAGGGCGAGGACCAGGAGCAGCCGGCCCCTGCGGGTACGCGGCCCGATCGGACCGGTCAGCGCGCTCATGCGGGACGTCCCGGGGCCGGGGCCTGCGCCGCCTGGTGGGCCTGCCACAGCACGACGACGCCGAGGACCCCGCCGGAGACGGCGAGCACCAGCTGCCCCAGGTCGGCGGGGCCGCCGCTGGGCAGGACGGCGAGAGCGAGCACGCCGGCCAGGGCCGCGACCCGGTGCCGTACCGAGGTCTCGGGCGCGGCGGCGGCGATGAGGAACAGCCCCCACAGCAGGTACCAGGGGCGGATCGCCGGGCCGAAGACGGCGACGGTCAGCAGGCTCAGACCGAGCGCGTACACGGGCTTCAGGCGCAGCCGGAGCCATATCAGCGCGACGACCACGGCGGTGACCGCGAGGCCCAGCAGGTGCCAGGCCGGGACGGCGAGCGGGGCCAGACCGCTGCCGAGGTGGTGGAGCAGGGCGCCGGTGGCCCGGCCGAGCAGGCTCGTCAGGGCCCAGTTCTGCGGGGAGACCGGGGTGGCCAGCGCGCCGATCCAGCCGTAGCCGGTGCCGGCGACGGCCGTGGCGGCGACTGTCGTCGCGGCAGCGGCGCCGGCTGTGGTCAGGACGGCGGGCAGCGGGTGGCGGCCGGAGCGGAGCTGGAGCGCGAGCACCGCGAGCAGGCCGAGCGCCGCCGGCGCCTTGACCAGGGCGGCCAGTGTGACGAGGGTGGCCGCGAGGATCCCGGCGGCCGGCCGGCGGCCGCGCGCGGCGACCAGGCCGAGCCCCAGCAGACCGAGCATCAGGGCGTCGTTGTGGGCGCCCGCCACCAGGTGCAGCAGGACCAGCGGGTTGAGGGCGCCGAGCCAGAGGGCGGCGGCCGGGTCGGCGCCGCTGTGCCGGGCGAGCCGGGGCAGCGCGAGCGCCATGAGCGCCACGCCGAGCAGCGCGACCAGGCGCATGCCCAGCAGGCCCGCGGGCAGTTCGCCGCGGGTCAGCCCGGACAGTGCGGAGGCCAGCCCGAGGAAGGCGGGGCCGTAGGGGGCGCCGGTGTGCTGCCACGTGGGCGCGACCTCGTCGGCGAGCGGGCCGCCGAGCTGGGCCGGGCCATGGGCGTAGACGTCCATGTGGGCGTCGACCATGGCGCCCTGCGCGAGATAGCTGTAGACGTCCCGGCTGAACAGCGGCGGCGCGAGCAGCAGCGGGGCCGTCCATACCGCCAGGACGAGCAGCAGGGCGCGCGGGCTGGGCGGCCGGGGTCCGCGCACCAGGCGGCCGAGCAGCACCCAGGCCGCTATCAGCAGGACGACACCGAAGTACACGCCGACCAGCCCGAGCGCCGCCTGCGCCGAGGCGGGGGCCAGCAGATCCTGCACGGGCAGGGCACCGGCGGTCTCACCGCCCAACGCGAGGAAGGCGGTACCGGCCAGCCCGAGCAGCTGACAGCGGCGGAGATCGACGGGGAATGCCATGGCCAACACTGAGTCAGCGTGTCGACGTCGGGTGGCCGGAAGACTACGGTCCCACCACCGAAGGGCGGCCCGGACGTGTCCGGCGTGTGAGGAACAGTGCCCCACCCAGCGCGGATCTCCCGAACCGAACCTCCCGAACCGCTCAGAACACCGACAAACCAGTCAGCGTCGTGAAGCGGTCCAACGCCGCCACTCCGGCCACCGAGTTGCCGCGCTCGTCCAGGCCGGGGCTCC
This sequence comes from Streptomyces sp. HUAS MG56, assembly GCF_058673395.1. Taxonomy (NCBI): domain Bacteria; kingdom Bacillati; phylum Actinomycetota; class Actinomycetes; order Kitasatosporales; family Streptomycetaceae; genus Streptomyces; species Streptomyces sp. HUAS MG56. Next base: position 2,110,076 of record NZ_CM178722.1, read on the forward strand.
ACACGCACAGCGTGCAGCGGCCCGGGACGACCGCGATGATGCCGCCGCCCACTCCGCTCTTGCCGGGCAGGCCCACGCGGTAGGCGAAGTCGCCGGCCGCGTCGTACGTCCCGCAGGTCAGCATGACCGCGTTGACCTGCTTGGCCTGACTGCGGGTGAGCAGCCGGGAGCCGTCGGCGCGGATACCGTGCCGGGCGAGGAAGCCGGTGGCGAGGGCCAGGTCGGCGCAGGAGGCGGCGACGGAGCACTGCCGGAAGTACTGGTCGAGCAGCACCGTCACGTCGTTGTCGATGTTGCCGTAGGAGGCCATGAAGTGGGCGAGTGCGGCGTTGCGGTCACCGTAGGCGGTCTCGGAGGCGGCGACCTCGTGGTCGAAGTCCAGTGCCGGGTTGCCGCTCTCGGCGCGCAGGAAGTCCAGGAGCTGTCCGGCGGCGTCCTCGGTACGGGTCTGGAGGCGGTCGGTGACGACGAGCGCGCCCGCGTTGATGAAGGGATTGCGCGGGATGCCGTTCTCGTACTCCAGCTGGACCAGGGAGTTGAACGGGTTGCCGGAGGGTTCGCGGCCCACGTGCTCCCAGAGTTCGTCGCCCTCGCGGGCCAGGTCGAGGGCGAGCGTGAAGACCTTGGTGATCGACTGCGTGGAGAACGGTTCGCGCCACTCCCCCACCCCGTACACGGTGCCGTCCAGCTCGGCGACCGCCATGCCGAAGCTGCGCGGATCGCGGGCGGCGAGAGCCGGGATGTAGTCGGCGGGACGGCCGCGGCCGGGGGTGTGGCCTATCTCCTCGGCGATGCGCTCCAGGACCGGCAGGAAGGTGTGGGACGACGTCGTTGTCATGATCGCCATTGTGCCTCCCAGCCGGTCCCGGAGCGTAATCGAGCGTGCGTTGCCGCAGGTCAGGCGACCGGTGCTCCGCTGCCCGCGAGGACCTCGGGGCGCAGCAGGTCGGCTAGCCGCTCGGCGGGCAGCAGGCCCTTCTCCAGCACGAGTTCGGCCACGCCGCGGCCCGTGACGAGAGCCTCCTTGGCGATGTCGGTCGCCGCCGTGTAGCCGATGTGCGGGTTGAGCGCCGTGACCAGGCCGATGGAGTTCTCGACGCTCGCGCGCAGCCGCTCGGTGTTGGCGGTGATGCCGTTCACGCAGCGCTCGGCCAGCGTCAGGCAGGCACTCTGGAGATGCGTGATCGACTCGGACAGCGAGTGCAGGATGATCGGCTCGAAGGCGTTGAGCTGGAGCTGTCCGGCCTCGGCGGCCATCGTGATGGCGACGTCGTTGCCGATCACCTCGAAGGCGACCTGGTTGACCACCTCGGGGATGACCGGGTTGACCTTGCCCGGCATGATCGACGAACCGGCCTGGACGGGCGGCAGGTTGATCTCGCCGAGGCCCGCGCGCGGTCCGGAGGAGAGCAGCCGCAGGTCGTTGCAGCTCTTGGACAGCTTGACCGCGATCCGCTTGAGCACGCCGGACATCTGGACGAAGGCACCGCAGTCCTGGGTGGCCTCGACCAGGTTGGCCGCGGTGACCAGCGGCAGCCCGGTGATCGCCGACAGGTGCCCGCGGGCGGCCTCGGCGTAGCCCGGGGACGCGTTGAGTCCCGTGCCGATGGCCGTGGCGCCGAGGTTGATCTCATGGATCAACTCGACGGCCTCGGCGAGACGGCTGCGGTCCTCCTCGATCATGACGGCATAGGCCGAGAACTCCTGGCCGAGCGTCATCGGCACGGCGTCCTGCAACTGTGTACGGCCCATCTTGAGCACGTCACGGAACTCGACGGCCTTGCGGGCGAACGAGTCCTGCAGTACAGCCATGGCCTTGAGCAGTCCACGTACCGCGAACACCGTCGCTACCTTGACGGCGGTCGGGTAGACGTCATTGGTTGACTGCCCCAGGTTGACGTCCTCATTGGGGTGCAGATACGCGTACTGCCCCTTCTCGTGCCCGAGGAGCTCCAGCGCCCGGTTCGCCACGACCTCGTTGGCGTTCATGTTGGTCGACGTACCGGCGCCGCCCTGGATGACGTCGACGACGAACTGGTCGTGCAGCGCGCCCGCCCGGATCTCCCGGCAGGCGGCGACGATCGCCCCGGCCTTCTCGGGCGCCAGCAGCCCCAGTTCCTGGTTGGCGAGCGCGGCGGCCTCCTTGACGGCGGCCAGGGCGTCGATCAGATGCGGGTACGCGGAGATCGGCGTACCCGTGATGGGGAAGTTCTCGATGGCCCGAAGGGTGTGCACACCCCAGTAGGCGTCGGCGGGTACGTCACGGTCGCCGAGCAGATCGTGCTCGCTGCGGGTGGCGGCGGTCATGAGGGTTCAGGTCCTCTGTTTCTGAGGGGGTGAGGGTGATCGGGGTTCAGTGACGGCGGACTACGCACACGCGGGCTGCGAAACCGGGTCCAGTGCGCGGACAGCGCGCACGCACCCCACCGGCTTCCCGCCGCCGAGCAGCGATTCGCCCGCGAACTCGGTGAGCAGCCCGGGATCCACGCCCGCGCGCGCGAGCGCGGCCGCGGCGACCGGGATCCGCGCCCGGTTCGCCCCGTCGGCGATCTTCACGGCGATGGCCCGGCCGTCGGGCAGCGCGGCGACCTGCACGCCCTCGAAGCCGTCCTTGGCGAGCAGCCCCGGCACGGCCCGCATCAGCGCGGCCACGTCACGGCCGGAGCCGGAGGCCATCTCGGCGTGCTCGCGCATCGCGTCGGCGACCTCGGCCTCCGGCGTGCCGGGCGCGGCCGAGGTGATCCGGGCGAGGGCGCGGGCGAGTCCGTGCAGGGAGATGGAGAACAGCGGCGCCCCGCAGCCGTCCACGGTGACGCGGGCGACGCGCTGGCCGGTCAGGTCCTCGACGATCTCCTGGATCGCCTGCTGGAGCGGGTGCGCCGGGTCGAGGTAGTCCTCCAGCGTCCAGCCGTTGAGCCGGGCGGTCCACAGCATGGCCGCGTGCTTGCCGGAGCAGTTCTGCGCGAGCCGGGAGGGCAGCCGGCCCTCGCGGACCCAGGCGTCCCGGACGACCGGGTCGAACGGCATGTCGGGGACGTTGCGCAGGTCGTCCTCGGTGAGTCCGGCGAGTTCGAGGATGCGCCGGGTGCCGGCGAGGTGGCGCTCCTCGCCGGAGTGGCTCGCGGCGGCCAGCGAGAGCAGGTCGCCGTCGAGCGGCAGCCCGGCCCGCAGCATGGCCACGGCCTGCAGCGGCTTGACGGCCGAGCGCGGGTAGAAGGCGGCCTCGATGTCGCCGAGCTGGAACTCCACCCGGCCGTCGGCGCCGAGGACGACGACGGAGCCGTAGTGGATGCCCTCGACGACCCCGCCGCGGACGAGGTGGGCGACGGGAGCGTGGAGGGGTTCGCGGACGACGGGTGCGTCGGCGGGGGAACTGCTGTACATCACTGCCTGTATCGGTGGGTCGGTGCGGGCCGGTTCGCGGGTCACGCGTCGGCGCCGGTGGACGAGCGCGCTATGCGGCCGCGGATGGCGTACCAGCCCGCGACCAGCGCTGCGACGATCAGCGGGAGGCACAGCACGGTGGTGCGTCCGGCGCCGCCGTCGGCGTACATGAGGACCAGGACGGAGACGAGGAACGCCAGCGTCACGATCTCGGTCCAGGGGGAGCCCGGCAGCCGGTAGGACGGCCGGGTCAGCTCGCCCTTCTGGGTCTTCCGCCAGAAGAGCGCGTGACAGACCATGATCATGCCCCAGGTCGCGAGGATGCCGATCGCCGCGAAGTTGAGGACGATCTCGAACGCGTCGGCGGGGACGACGTAGTTGAGGCCCACACCGAGGACACAGATACCGCTGGTGAGCAGGATCCCGCCGTACGGGACCTGGCTGCTGCTCATCTTCCCGGTGAACTTCGGCGCCGAGCCGCTCATGGCCATGGAGCGCAGGATGCGGCCGGTGGAGTACAGGCCGGAGTTGAGCGAGGACATGGCCGCGGTGAGGACGACGAGGTTCATCACGCCGCCGGCCGCCGGGACGCCGATGTGGGACAGGACCGTCACGAAGGGGCTCTCGCCGGACCTGTACACGTTCCAGGGCAGCAGCATCGAGAGCAGGACGACGGAGCCGACGTAGAACAGGCCCACGCGCCACATGATCGAGTTGATCGCCTTCGGCATGATCTTCTCGGGGTTCTCGGTCTCGCCGGCGGCCACGCCGACCAGTTCGACGGAGGCGTAGGCGAAGACGACGCCCTGGATGATCAGCAGCATCGGCAGCAGGCCGTTGGGGAAGATGCCGCCGTTGTCGGTGATCAGGGACGGGCCGGGCTGGTGGCCGTCGACCGGGTGCTGGGTGACCAGCAGGAAGATGCCGATGCACATGAAGATCACCAGCGCGCTGACCTTGACGATCGCGAACCAGAACTCCAGTTCGCCGAAGATCTTGACCGAGATCAGATTGACGGTCAACACAACGGCCAGCGCGATCAATGCGATCAACCATTGAGGGATGTCCGAGAACATGCCCCAGTAGTGGGTGTACGTGGCGACCGCGGTGATGTCGGCGATACCGGTGGTGGCCCAGTTCAGGAAGTACATCCAGCCGGCGGTGTACGCGCCCTTCTCCCCGAGGAACTCCCGGGCGTACGACACGAAGGCGCCGGAGGACGGGCGGTACAGGACGAGCTCGCCGAGGGCGCGCACGACCAGGAAGGCGAAGAGGCCGCAGACGGCGTACGCGATGAACAGGGAGGGTCCGGCGTCGGCGAGCCTGCCGCCCGCGCCGAGGAAGAGGCCGGTGCCGATGGCCCCGCCGATGGCGATCATGTTGACGTGCCGGTGCTTCAGGCCTTTGCTGTAGCCGGCGTCTCCGGCGTCGACATGGCCGGACGAGGGGCGCGTCTCGTCTTTGAGGTGCTGCTCGCTCACGCCTCGGGTCCGCCTTCCGTGGGGAGGTCGTGCGTCCGCTGGGGACGCACGATGTCGGTGAGGGTCGTCTCGACGCGGTCCAGGTGGTGGCTCATCGCCTCCACCGCGTCGGGTTCGGAACCGTCGATCAGCGCCTCGACGATCTCCCGGTGCTCGCGGTTGGACTGCTCGCGGCGGCCGCCCAGCTCGTTGAGGAAGGCCGACTGACGCGCCAGTGCGTCGCGGATCTCCTCGATGACCCGGCGGAAGACCGGGTTCTGCGCGGCCTCGGCCACGGCGAGGTGGAAGAGGGTGTCCATCGCGACCCACGCGGTGGTGTCCGTCTCCCGCTCCATGCGGTCGAGCAGGTGCGCCAGGTGGTCCAGGTTCTCGGGCGTGCGGCGCAGGGCCGCGTACCCGGCGACCGGGATCTCGATGTGCCGGCGCACCTCCAGAAGGTCGCTGGCCGCGTAGTCGCCGAAGGTGGGGTCCTCGACGGCGTTCGCGACGACGAAGGTGCCCTTGCCGGTCCGGGAGACCGTGAGGCCCATCGTCTGCAGGGCCCGCAGCGCCTCGCGCAGCACGGGCCGCGACACCTCAAGGGTGCGGCACAGCTCGGCCTCGGAGGGGAGCTTGTCACCGATGGCGTAGTCGCCGCGTTCGATGGCGCCGCGGAGGTGGCCGAGTACAGCTTCCATGGCGCTCACGCGCCGGGGGCTCCGACCACCTGTCTGGCTGTCTGACAGGTTCACGAGTGACGATCCTGCGGGTTGCCCGCAGATACTGTCAAGGCATCCGGTAAGGAAACATTCACGGGGTGCGGATGCCTGAAAACAGGCATCCGCACCCCGTGGGTGATCAGCGGTCTTCGGTCAGGCGCTGAGCACGCCCGTGGCGAGCAGGCCGAGCAGGCCCACGCCGATCACGATCCGGTAGATCACGAACGCGTTGAAGGAGTGCTTGGCGACGAACTTCAGCAGCCACGCGATGGAGGCGTAGGCGACGACGAAGGACACGAGGGTGCCGACGGCCAGCGGGGCCGCGCCCACGCCGGCGCCGAGGGCGTCCTTCAGCTCGTAGATGCCTGCGCCGGTCAGGGCCGGGATGCCGAGGAAGAACGACAGCCGGGTGGCGGCCACGCGGTCGAGGTCCAGGATGAGCGCGGTGGACATGGTGGCGCCGGAGCGGGAGAAGCCGGGGAAGAGCAGGGCGAGGATCTGGGAGCAGCCGACCCACATGGCGTCCTTGAACGAGGTGTCGTCCTCGCCGCGCTTGTGCCGTCCCATCTGGTCGGCCGCCCACATCACGCCGGAGCCGACGATCAGCGAGCCGGCCACCACCCACAGCGAGCCGAGGGCGCCGTCGATCAGCGGCTTGGCGGCCAGGCCCACGATGACGATCGGGATGGTGGCGGCGATCACCCACCAGGCGAACTTGTAGTCGTGGTGATAGCGCTCCTCGCGGTTGGTCAGACCGCGGAACCAGGCGGAGACGATGCGCTTGATGTCCTTGAAGAAGTACACGAGCACGGCGGCGATGGCGCCGACCTGGATGACGGCGGAGAAGCCGACCACGGACTTGTCGTCGACGGGGATGTTCATGAGCCCCTCGGTGATCTTCAGGTGACCGGTGGAGGACACCGGGAGGAACTCGGTCACCCCCTCGACGACTCCGAGGACGACGGCCTGACCGACGGAGATGGCGCTCATGGGATCCAGTTCTGGGGAAGAGGAGGAACGGCTGGTCGACAGTGCTGTAGACGGTCTTACTATGCCCGACCGTAGGGCAAGAGCCAGGCAAACAACGTACCGGCGAGGGCGAACCCCGCGAGCGCTGCAGCGAGCCCGGCCGCCACGCTCGCGACGACGTTGACGGCAGCGTAGAGCCCCGAGCCGACCCTGGTCGGCCGCAGGGTCTCGCCGGAGAAGGCGGCGCACGGCGCCGGCGCCCCGCACAGTCCGGCATCCAGGAGAAGTTGCAGGTGAAAGCCTGTGACCCCGGTGGACACGACAGCTGCGAACGTCCCGAGGACGAGGCGCCCGGAGCTGTTCGCGACGAACGTACCCCAGGGGACGACCGAGTCGTGGCGGGCCCGCACGGCGCGGTCGGCGAGGTGGCCCAGGAGCGCGCCGGCCACGACCTCCGCGGTCATCATGGGCAAGTTCACGACGAACTCTTACCTGCTGCCCCCGGCGGGCGGGGGCCGGAACACGGATCCGCTCCCGGGGCCGGGCCTCACCAGCCCTTCTCGAAGACGCGGGCGACCTCGGCGATGCGGATCTCGTCGCGCCGGTAGCAGACGCGGCAGCGCACGCGGCGGGTGCGCAGCAGGCCGAGGCGGGTGAGGAAGTCGAGGTGGGCGCGGGCTGTGCGGGGCGGGACGCCCAGCTTGACGGCGACGGCCCGCGCGGTGACACCGGTCTCGGCGAGGTCGCCGCGCCCGCGGGCCGGGAAGTGGGCCGCCGGGTCCTTGAGCCACTCCAGGATGGTGCGCCGTATCCGGCCCGAGGGTGCTCCCGTCATCCGTCCGCCCTCCGTCGCCGCCTCCTCGTACGCAGTGTTCCCACTGTGGCCCGGGCGACGCCGTCGTGTGCGGCACTCGACGGCCGTTGTCCGGTACGGGACGGGCATGCGGCCGAGGAGTAACGGGCCCGGGCCGTGTACGACGACGGGGGCCCGGCCGCCCCTTACGGCCGGGCCCCCTGCTGGGGTGGTTCAGCGGTGGCTGAACCACGTCATGGAGGAGAGCGCCTTGTCGTCGTAGCCGAACAGGGCCTGGTTCTCCCAGCCGTTGCCGGAGGTGGCGTCGGTCGGGTCCCAGCCGTTGCCGGACACGGCGGTCCAGGTGCCCTCCCAGTAGAAGACGCCGAGGCCACGGCCGCCCGGGACGGCCTCCACGATGCTCGCGACGTCGTTCATCCACTTGGTCTGGCCGGCCACGGTCGCCGGGTAGCCGGAGACCAGCTTGGCGGTGGTGTCGATCTGGTTCTCCAGCGCGTCGTTGTTGGCCAGTGTGAACGGGTAGGCGGTCTCGGCGACGAAGACAGGCTTGCCGTAGCGGGAAGCCGCGTCGTCCAGGGTGGTCTGGAAGTCGGAGAGCGGGCCGTGCCAGTAGCCGTAGTACGACAGGCCGATCACGTCGAACTTCACGCCGTTCGCGACCGCGTTGTCGAACCACCACTCCGTGCCGGACTTGTCACCGCCCTTGGCCAGGTGCAGCGCGACGACCGTGGAGGAGCTGACCGCCTTGGCGGCGTCGTAGCCCGAGTTGAGCAGACCGGCCAGCTGGCTCCAGTTGGACGTGGAGCCCTCGGACCACAGGATGCCGCCATTGATCTCATTGCCGATCTGGACCATGTCGGCGGTGGTTCCTTGAGCCTTCAACGCGTTCAAGACGTCGTACGTGTGGTTGTACACGTCCGTCTTGAGTTGACTGTATGTATGGCCCGTCCATGCGGCCGGCTTGGTCTGGGCTCCGGGGTCCGCCCAGGTGTCCGAGTAGTGGAAGTCGACCAGGAGCTTCATGCCCTGCGCCTTGATGCGCTTGGCCATCGCGAGGACGTGTGCCCTGTCGTTGAAGCCGTCCGCCGGGTTCACCCAGACCTTCAGGCGGGCGTAGTTCATGCCGTACGACTTCAGGATGGCCAGGGCGTCGCCCGTGGTGCCCGAACTCGTCTTGTAGACACCGCCCTTGGCCTCGCTCTTGGCGAGGGAGGAGATGTCGGCGCCGTGGATGGACGTGCCGGTGGTGCCGGATGTGAAGGTCAGATCGTCAACATTGATCCAGTTGCCGGCATTCGCGTCACTGTTGATGCTGATGGTGCACTGACTGTTCGTCACCTTGATCGGCGTGACGATACGGATCCACCCACTGGACGAGAGGGGCAGATCGGTGCGCTGTTCGGCACTCCCGCAATTCTTGAGCGCTATGTACGCGGCGTTCTGCCCGCCACTGGAGCGGACCCAGGCGGTCAACGTGTAGTCGCCGTTGGTCAGGCCCGACACGTACTGGTACGTCTCCACCTTGTAGGCGGACGCCGCGTACTGGGTGAGGCGGTAACTGCCGCTGTGGCCGCCGGACTCGGTGTACGAGGCCCCGGTGTCGCCGTACTCGGACCAGCCGGTGGGTGTGGCCGTGCCGGTGCCGTCGGCCTCGAAGCCGCTGTTGGTCAGCGTGCTCGCGGCGTGGGCGGCCTGCGCGGGCAGGAAGGTGAGGGCGAGCCCGGCCGTGAGCGGCAGCAGCAGGGCTCTGGTGGTGCGTCCGGGATGGAACTTCATCGTCCGTCGTCCCTTCGACGTGACTGGGGAGGGGGTGTCCTCCGGCGGGGCTGGAGGAGAACCCCTCCGCCCGCGGCTCTCGTGGCACACGCGGGCGGAGGGGAGCCTGCTCAGCCGTCGAGTCGTACGACCCGTACGGCCCCTGCCGGGACCGGGAGGCGGCCCGCGGCGCGTTCGCCCGTCAGCAGCTCGGTGCCGGGCGACTCCAGCGGCACCTTGGTGTCGCCGGCGGTGTGGTTGATCGCGAAGAGGTACGTGCCCGACGCGCCGCTGCGGCGCACCACTTCGACGTCCCGGGGCAGGTCTGCGCGCGGCGCGAGCCGGGCGTCGTCGGCGGCCCAGCCGATCAGCGCGTCCAGGCCATGGGCGTCGAGGCGGGTGGAGACGTACCAGGCGGTGCCGTCGCCGAGCCGGTGCCGGGTGACGGCGGGGCGGCCGGCGGTGAGCCCGTCGGCGTAGGTCCACACGGTCTCGGCGCCGCGCGGCACGACGAACTCCGTCCACACGTCCCCGGTCAGCTCGGAGCCGTCGGGTCCGGCCAGCCGCACCCGCTCGTCCTTGAGCAGCGGCGAGAACTCCTCCACCGTCAGACCGAGGACGTCGCGCAGCGCGCCCGGGTAGGCGCCCTCGTGCACGGCGTCGTACTCGTCGACGATGCCGGAGAAGTACGACACCACGAGCGTGCCGCCGTTCTCGACGTACTCCCGGACGTTGTTCCCGGCCGCCTCCGTCATCAGGTAGAGGGCCGGTACGACGACAACGGGATAGGCCGACAAGTCGGCTTCCGGGTGGGCGAAGTCGACCGTGAGGTGGCGGTCGTAGAGGGCCTCGTAGAAGGAGTCGGCGCGTTCGCGTGGGTCGTGGTCCTCGCTGGGGCGCCAGGAGAGGTTCTGCGCCCACCAGGACTGCCAGTCCCACAGCATGGCGACGTCGGCCTCCGTGCGGGTGCCGCGGATCGTGCTCAACGAGTCGACGGACGCGCCGAGTTCGACCACCTCGCGCCACACCCGGGTGTCGGTGCCGCCGTGCGGCAGCATCGCCGAGTGGAACTTCTCGGCGCCGCGCCGGGACTGGCGCCACTGGAAGAACATCGCGCCCTCGGAGCCGCGGGCCACGTGGGCGAGCGAGTTGCGGGCCATCTGGCCGGGGGCCTTCGCGGGGTTGCGCGGCTGCCAGTTGACGCCGGAGGTGGAGTGTTCGAGGAGCAGCCAGGGTGCGCCTCCGGCCACGGACCGGGTGAGGTCGGCGGCCATCGCGAGGTTGACGTGGGTGCGGCGGCCGTCGGTGATCAGGTAATGGTCGTTGGTGACGAGGTCGACCTCGCGGCCCCAGGACCAGTAGTCGATCGAGTCGCACTGGCTGAGCGCGGTCATGAAGTTCGTGGTGACCGGGACACCGGGTGACAGGCGGTGCAGGATGTCGCGTTCGGCGGTGAAGTTCTCGCGGATGGTCGCGTCGGCGAACCGCTTGTAGTCCAGGGCCTGGCCCGGGTTACCGACGGTCGGGGTGGCCCGGGGCGGGTTGATCTGCTCGAAGCCCGTGTAGCGCTGCCCCCAGAAGGCCGTCCCCCATGCCTCGTTGACGGCTTCGACGGTGCCGTGGGTCCGGGCGAGCCAGCGGCGGAAGTGTGCGGCGCAGGAGTCGCAGTAGCAGGCGGAGACGGGGACGCCGTACTCGTTGTGGACGTGCCACAGGGCGAGTGCGGGGTGGTCGCCGTAGCGTTCGGCGAGTTTCACGGTGATCGCCCTGGCCGCGGCCCGGTAGTCGGCGTTGCTGTGGCAGATCGCGCCGCGGGAGCCGAACTCGTATCGCGTGCCGTCGGCGGTCACCGGCAGGGCCTCGGGATGCACGCGGTAGAACCAGGCGGGCGGGGCGACGGTCGGCGTGCCGAGGTCGACGCGGATGCCGTTCTCGTGGAGCAGGCCGATCACCCGGTCGAGCCAGCCGAAGTCGTACTCCCCCGGGGCCGGTTCCAGCAGGGCCCAGGAGAAGATCCCGACGCTCACCATCGTGACGCCGGCCTCCCGCATCAGCCGGACGTCCTCCAGCCAGACGCTTTCCGGCCACTGCTCGGGGTTGTAGTCGCCACCGAAGGCGAGCCTGGTGAGGCCCCTGGGGCTGGTGTCCGGCATGGGTGTCTCCCGTTGAATCGATCATTTGGGAACGTGCACACACAACGGAGGCGGTGCGAGCCCAACATAACCGCACAGCAACAACCATTGACAAGTGTCCGGGATGTTTCTCTACTGTGAACGCTCACAGAAGCATGGCGGGGACTCCGGACAGGCGGGGACCTAGTTCATGTGAACGTGCACATCTGCATGGCAGGTCCCCGCAGGAGGCGGGGACCCAGGTCAGGGGAGAAACCATGCCGCACACGAAGCGTCGTCGCCTCGTGACAACCGCCCTCGCCGTCGCGCTCGGCGCGACCACCCTCGCCGCCTGCGGCTCCGGGGACGACAGCAAGTCCGAGTCCGGTCCGGTCTCGCTGACGTACTGGACCTGGACGCCCGGCATGGACAAGGTCGTGGACCTGTGGAACAAGGGGCCGGGGAAGAAGGACCAGATCACGGTCACGGTGAAGAAGCAGGCGTCCGGCGACACGCTGGTCACCAAGATCCTCACCGCGCACAAGGCGAAGAAGGCCCCGGACCTGGTGCAGGCCGAGTACCAGGCGCTGCCGACCCTGGTCAGCAACGACGCGCTGGCCGACATCTCCCAGCAGGTCGGCGACATCAAGCGCAAGTTCGCCGACGGCGTCTGGCAGCAGACCACGCTCGGCACGAACGCCGTCTACGCCGTCCCGCAGGACATCGGGCCGATGATGTTCTACTACCGCGCGGACCTGTTCAAGAAGTACGGCCTGACGGTCCCCACCACCTGGGAGCAGTTCGCTCAGACCGCCCGCCAGTTGAAGAAGAAGGCGCCGGACAAGGACCTGACCACCTTCTCCGCCAACGACTCCGGCCTCTTCGCCGGTCTCGCCCAGCAGGCCGGCGCCAAGTGGTGGACCGCCTCCGGCGGCAAGTGGAAGGTCGCCATCGACGACACGGCCACCCAGAAGGTCGCCACGTTCTGGGGCGGGCTGGTCAAGGAAGGCGTCATCGACAACCAGCCGATGTACACCCCCGCCTGGAACAAGGCGCTGGACACCGGCAAGCAGCTCGCCTGGGTGAGCGCCGTGTGGGCGCCGGGCACGCTGACCACGGCCGCGCCCGACACGAAGGGCAAGTGGGCGATGGCGCCGCTGCCGCAGTGGTCGGCCACCGAGGACGTGACCGGCAGCTGGGGCGGTTCCTCCACGGCCGTGACCACCGACTCCGCGCACAAGGAGGCGGCCGCGAAGTTCGCCGCCTGGCTGAACACCGACCACGACGCCCTCAACGCGCTGGCCAAGGACGGCGGCATCTACCCGGCCTCCACGTCCGCGCAGCTCAGTGGCGCCTTCTCCAACCCGCCGGACTACTTCTCGAACCAGGCCGACTTCTACACCAAGGCCGCCGACATCGCGAAGACCACGGCGCCCTCGGCATGGGGCCCGAACGTGAACGTCGCCTACACGTCGTTCAACGACGCGTTCGGCTCCGCCGCCAAGAACAAGTCGGACTTCGCCGCCGCCCTGAAGACGATGCAGGACGCCACGGTCGCCGACATGAAGAAGCAGGGCTTCGGGGTTTCCCAGTGACGAGCCCCGCACGCCGGAAGTCGTACGGGGTCAAGGGGGCCCCGTACGCCTTCCTCTTCCCCGCCACCGCACTCTTCGCCCTCTTCTTCGCGCTGCCCATCGGTTACGCCGTCTTCCTCAGCTTCCGCAAGGTGCACGTCTCCGGGCTCGGCCTGGGCGCGGGTGCGCGCGCTGAGGTCTGGGCCGGCTTCGCGAACTACACCGAGGCCTTCAAGGACAGCGAGCTGCTCCAGGGCGCGCTGCGCGTGCTCGGCTACGGCTGCATCGTCGTCCCGGTGATGCTGGGCCTCGCCCTGCTGTTCGCGCTGATGCTGGACTCCGAGCGGGTGCGGCTCACACCGTTCACCCGGCTCGCGATCTTCCTGCCGTACGCCGTCCCCGGCGTGGTGGCGGCGCTGCTGTGGGGCTTCCTGTACCTGCCGGACGTGAGCCCCTTCTACTACCTGCTGGCGAAGCTGCATCTGCCGCAGCCGAACCTGCTGGACGGCGGTCCGCTCTATCTCGCCCTGTCGAACATCGCGGTCTGGGGCGGCACCGGCTTCAACATGATCGTCATCTACACGTCGTTGAGGTCCATCCCGGCCGAGGTGTACGAGGCGGCGAAGCTGGACGGCGCGAGCCCGCTGCAGATCGCCCTGAAGATCAAGATCCCGATGGTGGCGCCCTCGCTGGTGCTGACCTTCTTCTTCTCGATCATCGCGACGCTCCAGGTCTTCAACGAACCGACGACCCTCAAGCCGCTCACCAACTCCGTCAACACGACGTGGAGTCCGCTGATGAAGGTGTACCAGGACGCCTTCGGCCGCAACGACATCTACTCGGCGGCCGCCGAGGCGACCCTGATCGCCCTGGTCACGCTGCTGCTGTCGTTCGGGTTCCTGCGGGCCGCGAACAGCCGCAGCAAGCGGGACGTCAGTCAAGGAGACGCGCGATGAGTTCTCTTGCCCTGCGCAAGGCGGCCCCGGCCGCGGGCACCACCCCTGGCACGGCCCAGGGTCCGCCGCTGCGCCGCCGGATCGCACTGGTGCCGACGATCACGCTGCTGGCCGGGGCGATCTACACGCTGCTGCCGGTCGCGTGGGTGGTGATCGCGTCCACCAAGTCCGGGCACGAGCTGTTCTCCACCTTCACCTTCCTGCCGGGCACCGGGTTCACGCGGAACATCGAGGACCTGAGCGCCTACCGCGGGGGCGTCTACTGGAAGTGGATGGGCAACTCCGCCCTGTACGCCGGTCTCGGCGCACTGCTCTCCACGGCCGTCTCGGCGTTCAGCGGCTACGCGCTCGCGACCTACCGCTTCAAGGGCCGCGAGACGATCTTCAACGTCCTGCTCGCGGGCGTGCTGATGCCGCCGGTGATCCTCGCGATCCCGCAGTACCTGCTGCTGGCGAAGGCGAACCTGACGGACTCCTACCTGTCCGTGCTGCTGCCGCAGATCCTCTCCCCGTACGGGGTCTACCTGGCCCGGATCTACTCCGCCGCGGCCGTCCCCGCCGATGTGGTGGAGGCCGGGCGCATGGACGGGGCGAGCGAGTGGCGGATCTTCACCCGGATCGCGCTGCCGATGATGATCCCGGGCATGGTCACCGTGTTCCTGTTCCAGTTCGTCGCGATCTGGAACAACTTCCTGCTGCCGTTCATCATGCTCAGCGACGACGAGAAGTTCCCGCTCACGCTGGGCCTGTACACGCTGCTGGAACAGGGCTCCAACACCCCGGCGCTGTACACCCTCGTGATCACGGGCGCGTTCCTCGCGGTCCTCCCGCTGATCGCCCTGTTCCTGGTCATTCAGCGGTTCTGGAGCCTCGACCTGCTGTCCGGGGCCGTAAAGTCATGACCATGAGCAATCCGGGGGGCCGGCGCAAACCGCCGACGATCCACGACGTGGCGCGCGAGGCAGGCGTCTCGCGCGGCACCGTCTCGCGCGTGCTCAACGGCGGGCACTACGTCTCTCCCGCCGCGCAGGAGGCGGTCAACGCCGCCATCCGCAGGACCGGGTACGTCGTGAACCGGCACGCCCGTTCACTGATCACCGGACGCTCCGACTCGGTCGGCTTTCTGCTGACCGAGCCGCAGGAGCGGTTCTTCGAGGACCCCAACTTCAATGTCCTGCTGCGCGGTTGCACCCAGGCGCTGGCCGCGCACGACGTGCCGCTCCTGCTGATGCTGGCGGGCACCGAGGACGAACGGCGGCGCATCACGCGGTACATCACCGCCGGGCACGTCGACGGGGTGCTGCTGGTCTCCAGCCACTCCGGTGATCCGGTCGCGCAGGAACTGCGGGAGGCGGGCGTGCCGCTCGTCGCCTGCGGAAAGCCCATCGGCCTGGGCTCGAAGGTGAGTTACGTGGCCGCCGACGACCGGGACGGCGCGCGGGACATGGTCCGGCATCTGCTGTCGCTGGGGCGGCGCAGGATCGGTGTGGTCACCGGTCCGCTGGACACACCGGGTGGGGTGGAGCGGCTCGCCGGGTACAAGGAGGTGCTCACCGAGGCCGGCATCGGGGTCGACGAACGGCTCGTCGTCTCCGGCGACTACAGCCGGGCGAGCGGTGAGGCGGGCGCGGAGCGGCTGCTGGCACAGGCGCCGGACATGGACGCGGTGTTCGTGGCCTCCGACCTGATGGCGCAGGGCGTGCTGGCGGCGCTGCACCGGGCCGGGAAGGAGGTGCCGGATGACATCGCTGTCGGCGGCTTCGACGACTCCCCGGCGGCGACAGCGGCCACTCCGGCCCTGACGACGATCAGGCAGCCGTGGGACCGGATCAGCAGCGAGATGGTGCGGGTGCTGCTCGCGCAGATCGGCGGGGAGGATCCGGCGGCGGTGATTCTGCCGACGGAACTGGTGCGGCGGGCGTCGGCCTGAGCGCCGACCGGAGTGCTGGGAGAGGCCGTCAGCCGTCTGCGGCGGCGTCGTGGTCTCTCGCGCCCACGCGGCGGCCAGTTCCGTGGTTAGGCCGCAGCTCATCAGGGTCACCGGCATTCACGTCGGCCCGGGGATCCAGGCGGCTGCAGCGCCGGGATGAGGGCGGACCGGTGCGTGACGGGCGCCACCCGGGTGAAGATCGCGGGCCGGTGTCGGCAACCGGTCAGGATCGGAGAAGCCGTGGCGGGCCGACCGGTCCTAGCGTGAGGTGCACCGGCGGGACGACCCGCCGGCCCGCGCATCGCGAAGGAGTGAGTGCCATGACCACAGGCGTGCAGACGATCATCTACCCCGTCAAGGACGCGAAGGCCGCCAAGGCGCTGTTCACCGCCCTGCTGGGCGTCCAGCCGTATGCCGACGAGCCGTACTACATCGGTTTCAAGGCCGCCGGGCAGGACGTCGGGCTCGACCCGAACGGTCACGCGCAGGGCCTGACCGGCCCGGTGCCGTTCTGGCACGTGACCGACCTGCGCGAGCGGCTCGCGACGCTGGTGGAGGCGGGTGCCGAGGTGCTCCAGGACGTGCGGGACGTGGGCAACGGCCGGCTGATCGCCTCCGTGAAGGACCCCGACGGCAACCTGATCGGCCTCCTCCAGGACCCGGCTGCCTGAGACCCGGCTGCCTGAGACCCGCCCCGCGAGCCCCGGTCACCGCCCGTATCCCGAACTAGTTGCACACTCAACGATTGGCTGGATCGGTGCTACGGTGCGGGTATGGCAGTCAAGACGGCGGACGCCCGGCTTGAGGAACGGTGGCGGGACATCCTCGCGGTGCACGCGCGCACGATGTGCGAGATAGACCGGGCGCTGCACCCGCACGGACTGGGCGCCAGCGATTTCGAGGTGCTCGACATCCTGGCGACCGAGTCGCCCGCGCCGGGCGAGCAGTGCCGGGTGCAGAATCTGGTCGGCCGGGTGCACCTGAGCCAGAGCGCGCTGTCCCGGCTGATCGGCCGGCTGGAGAAGGACGGGCTGGTCGAGCGCTCGGTGTGCGCGGAGGACCGGCGTGGGGTGTGGGTGGCGCTCACCCCCAAGGGCCGCGCCCTGCACACGGCGGTGCTGCCGCTCCAGCGGGCGGTGCTGGAGCGCATGCTCGCCGAGCAGGACGTCAGAGCATCGGCTCCACAGCCCTAGAGCAGCAGTTCGGCCCCGTCGTCCAGCACCTCGACCCCGTGCTCGGCGGCACGCGCGCGTGCCGGTGACGCCGGGTCGAGCAGCGGGTTCGTGTTGTTGAGATGGGTGTAGACCCGGCGCGCCCCGGGATGCCGGGCGAGGGCGGCGAGGGTGCCGTCCGGGCCGGTGACCGGCAGATGCCCCATGGCCGCCTGCCCGGCGCCGGACCGTACCGCCGTCCCCATCTCGTCGGCCGCGTAAAAGGTGCCGTCGACCAGCACACAGTCGGCCTCGGCGCACAGCTCGTCCAGCTCCGCGCTCCAGGCGCCCACGCAGGGCGCGTACACCAGCACTCCCCCGCTGGCCAGGTCCTCGACGCGGTACGCCGTCACCCACGGGCCGGCCGGCTGCGGCGCCTGCACCGGAATGTACTTCGGGATCTTCGCGCCCACCGTACGGGCCGTGACCACCAGCCCGCCGGCCAGCACGAATCCGCCGTCGGCCAGGGTGTCCGCCCATTCCCAGGGGGCGTAGCGCTCCAGGGCGGCGCGGACGGGGGCGAGCGCCGAGCGGACCGGCGGAGCCGCGTAGACCTTCAGGCCCGCCGCTCCCCGCAGCTCGCCGAGTCCGGCGACGTGGTCGGCCTCGGCGTCGGTGAGCAGGACCCCGCGCAGCGGGGTGTCCCGGGGGCCGGGGCCGGGCCACAGTGCCGGTGTGGCGGTGAGCTGGGTGCGCAGATCGGGCGAGGCGTTCAGCAGCCACCAGTCGCGGCCGTTGCCGCTGACGGCGGCGCACTCCTGGGTACGGGAGGGCAGCCTGCCGTCCCGGGCGGCCGCGCACAGCGCGCAGGCACAGTTCCACTGCGGGAAGCCGCCCCCGGCGGCGGTGCCCAGCAGGACGACCCTCACGATTACCCCTCCGCGTTCGACCGGCCTTTCTCCCGCTGGGATCTTCCCCTCGCGAGGAGAGGGGCCACCCCGGCGCGGGGAGCAGTTCCGGCCGTTCGGTCGCCCAAAGGGGGCTGAGGGCGTGTTTCAGCGGGCCAGCAGTGTCCGTACCCCCTGTGACGTGAGCGTCAGGGCGTGGGCCGAGTTGCCGTCTATGGCCAGGGCCAGGTCCTCGTCGGGCCACTGTGCGGCGAGGGCGCCGAGCGGGACGAGGCGGTAGCGCGAGATGAACGGCAGCAGCCGGCCCAGCTCGCCCTCCGTGGTGAACACGGGAACGACCGGTTCGCCTCCGGGCTGTTCCAGGACGGGCAGGGCCAGCGAGGAGGTTTCGGCTCCCTCCTCGTCAGGCGCGTCGTCCGGCACCGGGACGAGCACGTCGCTGTGCGCGAGGGTGTCCAGGGCGGCCTGGTCCTCGGCGTTCACGGCCAGCGCGTCCAGCGCCTGCTGGGCCGGTGTCGGCCGGTGGTCGTGTGCGGCGGATGTCTCCATGGCAGATCCCCAGGTAGCTGCGGTGATGCGGCCTCCCGGGCGGGTCCGTGCCCGGGCGCTCCCGGTCGCGTACCCGCTGGGCCCGGGGGCATGCGTGGGGAGCGCGGGGAGGTCTGGTGAGCACGCGGGCGCGCGCCCTAGCGTGTCCTCATGCCGATGCGACCCTGGTTCCGCGAGGCCAAGCTGGGCATCTTCGTCCACTGGGGCGTCTACGCGGTGGACGGAGTGCCGGAGTCCTGGTCCTTCTACACCGGCCAGGTCTCCCACGAGCAGTACATGAGGCAGCTGGACGGTTTCACGGCGTCCCGTTACGACCCGCGCGCGTGGGCGGAGCTTTTCGCCCGCGCCGGGGCCCGGTACGCCGTGCTCACCGCGCGTCATCACGACGGGGTGGCCCTGTGGGACAGCGCGTACGGCGGGCTGGACGTGGTCCGCCGCACCCCGGCGGGGCGCGACCTGATCGCCGGGTACGCGGACGCGCTGCGGGAGCGCGGCCTCAAAGTGGGCCTGTACTACTCCCATTCGGACTGGAACCACCCCGACTACGCGAGCACCCGGCACCCCGCCCCGGACGAGGATCCCCCGAACCCCCTCGCGCACGCCCGGCTCGGTGCGGAGGATCCGGCGGCCTGGTCGCGGTACCTCGCCTACCGGGACGGGCAGGTCGGGGAGCTGGTGGACCGGTTCCGGCCGGACCTGTTGTGGTTCGACGGCGAGTGGGAGCGCACCGAGGAGCAGTGGGGGCTGGACGCCCTGGCCGCGCGGATCCTGGCCGGGAACCCGGACACCGTGCTCAACGCGCGCATGCTGAGCCACGGCGACTACGCCACCCCGGAGCAGGGCGTGCCGCTCCAGGCGCCCGACGGGCCCTGGGAGTTGTGCCTCACGGTCAACGACTCCTGGGGCTTCCAGCACCGGGACCACAACCACAAGTCGGTGCGCCAGCTGGTGCGTTACTTCACGGAGACGATCGCCGCGGGCGGCAACCTGCTGCTCGACGTGGGCCCGCGCGAGGACGGCACGATCCCGGCGGAACAGGCGGGCCGGCTCACGGGGCTCGGGGCGTGGATCGGCCGGCACGCCGAGGCCGTGTACGGCACGGTCGCGGGGCTGCCGCCGGGCCACCACTACGGCCCGAGCACGCTGTCGGCCGACCGGCGGACGCTGTACCTCGTGTGCTTCGACACCCCGCGCGAGACGGTGTCCGTGCGCGGGCTGCGCAACCGGGTGCGCCGGGTGCGGGTGCTGGGGACGGGCGCCGGTCTGGGCCACCGGGTCACCGGCGGGCTGCACGACGTACCGGGCGTGACCTGGATCGACGCGCCGGCTGCCACGGATGTGGACGAGTACGCGACCGTGCTCGCCGTGGAACTCGACGGGGAACTCGATCTGTACTGGGGTACCGGGCGGACCTGACGCCGTCGGCCGCGCGGTCGTCAGCCGGGCCCGGCGAGCAGGCCGGCGACGGTGGTGACCCGGACCAGCGGCCGGTACAGGTCCATCAGCTGGAGGGCCTTGAGGTGGGAGTCGTCGTCCGCGCCCGCGCAGGCGTCAGCGACCACCAGCACCTCGGTGCCGGCGTCGGCGGCGGCCAGGGCGGTGGACAGGACACAGCAGTCGGTGCTGACGCCGGCCAGGACCAGACGGTCGCCGGGGGCGAGACGGGCGGCGAGCTGCGGGGTCCACTTGCCGAAGGTGGTGGCGTCCAGGACGTGCTGAGCCTCGTCGGTGAACTCTGCGTCCAGGTCCCAGAGTTCGGCGTCCGGGGGCCTGCGGGCGAAGGGCCATCGCTCGTAGTAGGCGCGCCAGGCGCCGGTCGGGTGCTCGGGGGCCACGAAGCGGGTGAAGGTCACGCGGCCGGTGAAGGCGGGCAGCAGGCTGCGTACGCCTGCCGCCGCGTCCGCGTACCGGGGTGCGGCCCAGGGGCTCGCCGGGTCGGCGAAGACGTGCTGCATGTCGATGACGGCGAGGTGGCCGGCGCTCATGCGGGGAGCATCCCTTCGCCGGGCGGCGGTGCCCCGTCCTCCTGGGCGCGCACCCGGCGGCGGCCGAGGAGCAGCGTGCCGAGGAAGGCGAGCGCGAGGGCGGCGAGGACACCGAGGTTGGCGGACGCCCAGGCGCCGGACTTGCCGCCGAGACCGAGCGGCCCGAGCAGATAGCCCTGCCAACTGAGCCAGCTCGCGGAGGTGTTGGTGACCAGGCCCCAGCCGAGGGCCGTGGCGGCGAGGGTGAGCAGCAGGGGTGCCGGGGGGATGTCGCCGTAGCGGCCGTGCGGGCGGTAGAGGTCGCCGTCGTCGTAGTCGCGGCGGCGCAGGGCGAGGTCGGCCAGCATGATGCCGCACCAGGCGGCGATGGGGACGCCGAGCGTGGTGAGGAATCCCGTGAACGGGGCGAGGAAGTCGCCGGCGAAGAACACGATGTAGACGGAGCCGGCGATCATCAGGGCACCGTCGAGGAGCGCGGCCAGGTAGCGGGGCACCGGCAGACCGGCGGAGAGCAGGGCGAGGCCGGAGGAGTAGATGTCGAGGACGGCGCCGCCGACCAGACCGAGGACGGCGACGACGGCGAACGGCACCAGGAACCAGGTCGGCAGGATGGTCGTGAGCGCGCCGATCGGGTCGGCCGCGACCGCCTTGCTCAGTGACTGCGAGGAACCGGCCAGCAGCAGCCCGAAGACGAGCAGGAGCAGCGGGGCGACACAGGCGCCGAAGGTGGTCCAGCCGATCACCGCCCGGCCGGCCGAACTGCGGGGCAGATAGCGGGAGTAGTCGGCGGCGGCGTTGACCCAGCCGAGGCCGAAGCCGGTCATCATGAACACGAGCGCGCCGATGAACTCCTGCGGGGAACCGGCCGGGACGGCGCTGACGGCGGCCCAGTGGATGTGGCCGGCGACGAGGGCGACGTAGACGACGGTGAGGACGCCCGTGATCACGGTGATCGCCGTCTGCAGCCGCATGATGACGTCGAAGCCCATGACTCCGCCGACGACGGTCAGCGCGGCCACGACGACGAGGGCGAGCACCTTGGTCCCGGTGCCGCCGCCCCAGCCGAGGCGGCCGAAGACCGTCGCGGTGGCGAGCGTGGCGAGCGCCGTGAGTACCGTCTCCCAACCGACGGTGAGCATCCAGGAGATCAGGGACGGCAGCCGGTTGCCGCGCACTCCGTACGCGGCCCGGCTGAGCACCATCGTCGGTGCCGAGCCCCGCTTTCCGGCGACCGCGATGAACCCGCACAGCAGGAACGAGACGACGATGCCGAGCACGCCTGCGGCGAGGGCCTGCCAGAAGGAGATGCCGAAGCCGAGCGCGAACGCGCCGTAACTCAGCCCTAGGACCGAGACGTTCGCGCCGAACCAGGGCCAGAACAGCGTGCGCGGCGTGCCCTTGCGCTCCGCGTCCCCGATCACGTCGAGGCCGTGTGTCTCCAGTTGGATCGGGCGGCCGGCGGGTCTGCCGTCGACCGGGTCCTGCGGGTACGTCGTCACACCGGGCCCCCTGTCCTGCCCGTCCGGGCGTGTCGCGATCACGCTAGGCGGGCACCCCGGGAGCGTCAATCGAGTTGGCGCACGTCGGCACTGCGGGGCGGGACCGGGCGCGTCGCGTCGGACTCCGGCCGTGGGAAGGCGGGTTCGGGCCGTCGGGCGGCGGGTTCACGCCGTGCGGCGGCGGCTCCCGGCAGCGGGGCAACGGCTCCCGGCAGCGTCGCGCCGGACTCCGGCCGCGGGGAGGCAGGTTCGGGCCGTCGGGCAGCGGGTTCACGCCGTGCGGCGGCGGCTCCCGGCAGCGGGGCAGCAGCTCCCGGCAGCGTCGCGCCGGACTCCGGCGGCAGGGAGGCGGGTTCAGGCCGTCGGGCGGCGGGTTCACGCCGTGGGATGAGGGCTCCCGGCAGCGTCGCGCCGGACTCCGGCCGCAGGGCGGCAGGTTCGGGCCGTCGGCCAACAGTTCCCGGCCCTGGGACGGCGGGTTCCAGCCGCGAGGCCGCGGGTTCCAGCCGTGGGGTCGAGGGTTCCGGCCGTGGGGTCGGGGGTTCCGGCAGGGTGCGGGCGAGCAGCCAGCTCAGTACGGGCATCAGGATGAGCGGGGCGAGGGCGGTGCGCAGGGACGTGGCGTCGGCGAGCCGGCCGATGAGCGGGGTCACCAGCCCGCCGGCGCTCACCGCCAGGCCGAGGGTGATGCCGCCTGCCGTGCCGACCCGTGAGGGCAGATAGTCCTGGCCGAGGGTGACCTGGAGGGAGAACGGCACGTAGAGGCCGGCGGAGGTCAGCGCCACGCACTCGTACAGGGCCGGGCCGGGGACGAACACGACGCCCGCGACCGCCAGGGCCGACACCAGGTACGACCACCGGCACACGGTGACCCGGTCCCACCGCTCGGCCAGCGCGCCTCCGAGCACGGAGCCGATCGCGCCGCCGGCGTAGAGCACACACAGCGCGGCGGTACCCGCGCCCGCTCCGCCGCCCAGGCGTTGCTCGGCGTACAGGGACAGGAAGGTACTCAGGCCGATGAAGGCGATCGAGCGGCACACCACCGCCAGCGACAGCCGGACGAACGACGCCCTGTCGTCGGGTCCGGTCCGCGCGGCCGTACCGGCGGAGCAGGCCGGTGGGCGGCGTCCGGGGGTGCGCAGGACGGCCAGGCAGAGCGCGGTCCCCGCGAGCGCGGGCAGTGCCAGTGCCGGGGTCCGGCGCAGCCCGCCCGTGCCCACGACGGCCGCGACCAGCAGCGGGGCGAGGGCGAAGCCCACGTTGCCGCCCAGCGAGAACCAGCCCATGGCACGGTGCGAGCCCCCGCTCGCGAGCCGGGCGACGCGGGCCGACTCGGGGTGGTAGGCGGCCACGCCGATCCCGGTCACCGCCATGCACACGAGGGTGGGGCCGTAGCCGCCGTCGAGGCCGGAAGAGGAGATGCCGAGGCCGGCGAGAAGTGTGCTGACGGGGAGCAGCCAGGGGACCGCGCGGCGATCGGTGAGGGCGCCGAACAGCGGTTGCGCCACCGAGGACAGCAGGGAGGCGGCCAGTACGACACCGGAGGCGGCGGCGTAGCCGTAGCCGCGCCCGGCGACGAGGAAGGGGATCAGGGCCGCGACGGCGCCCTGGTAGACGTCGACGCAGGCGTGCCCCACGGACAGCAGGGTGATCGAGGCGTTCTTTCGCACCTCGCCATGCTGCGACCGGGTGGGACTGTCGTGCTTTCGATAAACTGCCGGACAATGACAGAAATCCGCCATG
Organism: Streptomyces sp. HUAS MG56; assembly: GCF_058673395.1. Lineage (NCBI taxonomy): Bacteria > Bacillati > Actinomycetota > Actinomycetes > Kitasatosporales > Streptomycetaceae > Streptomyces > Streptomyces sp. HUAS MG56. The sequence goes on from NZ_CM178722.1 coordinate 2,133,583, forward strand.
AACCGATCGCTCCGACGCGCACCCGGTTGCTGGCGTCCCGTACCGGGATCGACGCCCACCGGCATGACGACCACCAGATCGTCTACGCGGGCCGGGGCGTCGTGGCCGTCACCACCGACGCCGGTTCCTGGGTCGCCCCGGCCACCCGTGCCCTGTGGGTGCCGGCCGGCACGGTGCACGCCCACGAGGCGTACGGGGAGCTGGAGTTGCACCTGATGGGGCTGCCCTCGACCGAGAACCCGCTGGGTCTGGACACCCCGACCGTGCTCGCCGTGTCCCCGCTGCTGCGCGAGCTGATCATCGCGCATACCCGTACCCCGGACGACGGCAGTCCCGAGCGGGCGCGGCTGCGCGCGGTGCTGCTGGACCAGTTGCGCGCCTCGCCCCAGCAGCCCCTGCACCTGCCGGCGCCGTCGTCGCCGCTGCTGCGCGCGCTGTGCGGCATCCTGCTCGCCGATCCGGCGGACGGCCGTACCCTCGCCGAGCTGGGCCGGGAGGTCGGCGCGAGCGACCGTACGCTGTCGCGGCTGTTCCGCGGCGAGCTGGGCATGACGTTTCCGCAGTGGCGCACCCAGGCGCGGCTGCACCGGGCGCTGGTGCTGCTGGCCGAGCAGACCCCGGTGACGGCGGTGGCGCACCGCTGCGGCTGGTCCTCGGCCAGCGCGTTCATCGACGTCTTCCGGCGCGCCTTCGGTCATACGCCGGGCGCGCGCCCGGCGGACCCCGGCGGCGTCCCCCGTACCCCCGGTACTCCCGGCACCCCCGACAACCTCGGCTGACACACCTGCGAGCACCTCCACCGGCACCGGCACATCCTCCGACCGCCACCGGCGGGGCTCTCGGCCGTGGCCCGCGGCCTGGCGCGTCCGGTCGCGGCAACCGGCGGCGTGGCGTGTGCCGCGCCGCCGGGGTGCGCGGCGAGGATGGCGCTCGGTGACGGGCCCGGGAGCAGCCGGCGGAAAGGCGGAGGCGGGTATGACGGTGAACCGTGTCGGCCTGGTGGTGCACGGCGGACGCCCCGAGGCGGTGGTCGCCGCACGGGCCGTGCGCGAGTGGTGCGCCGAGCACGCGGTGGGCTGCACGGACATCGACGTGTGGCAGGAGGGCGCGCGGCACAGCGCGCTGGAGGAGGTCGAGGCCGCGGGCGATCCGGACCTGATCGTCACCCTCGGCGGCGACGGCACATTTCTGCGCGGTGCCCGGCTGGCCGCCGAGCACGACGCCCTGGTCCTCGGCGTCGACCTCGGCCGGGTCGGCTTTCTGACGGAGGTCCCGGTCTCCGCGGTGCGCGTGGCACTGGACGCCGTACGGGACGGGCGGATCACGGTCGAGCGCCGGATGCTGCTGACGATGCGCGCGTCGTGCCGGCTGGAGGTTCCGGCGCAGATGGAGGCGCTGATGCGGTACGGGCGCGGGCCGATGCTGCCGCCGCCCCGGGTGCGCCCGGAGTGCGAGACCGGGGACGAGTGGGGCGTGGCCCTGAACGTCACGGCGCTGAACGACGTCGTCGTGGAGCGGCTGACCCGGGACCGCCAGGTGTCGGTCGGGGTCTACCTGGCGGGCCGGCTGCTCGCCTCGTACTCCGCCGACGCGCTGCTGGTGGCCACGCCCACGGGGTCGACGGCGTACAGCTTCGCCGCGGGCGGTCCGGTGGTCTCGCCGCGCGCCGACGGGCTCGTCTTCACGCCGGTCGCCCCGCACATGGTGTTCAACCGCTCGGTCGTGGCCGCCCCCGACGAGCCCATCGGGCTGCGGGTGCTGGAGCGTTCGGGCCAGGCCGCCGTGAGCATCGACGGCCAGTTGCGCGGGGTGCTGAGCCCCGGGGACTGGATCGGCGTGTACGCCGCTCCCCACCGGCTCAAGGCCGTCCGGCTGGGCCCGACGGACTTCTACGGCCGGTTGCGCGAGCGCATGAACCTCACCGACGCCCCGGCCGCGCTGGCCGACGGCGAGGCGGCTCCGCTGTGGCCGGTCAGCACTCCCCCGCCGGGCGACCTGGCCCACCTCGCGCTGCCCCCGGCCCCGGCCGACGGACCGCCCCCGTCGTGAGCCGGGCTCGTCGCGAGCCGCCGCGTGACCACCTCGTAAGCCGCGGGCGCCGTAAGCCTCGCTCACCGTAGGCCGTCCGCGCTCGTGCCGCCCCGGCGGGCCGCCCCTGACCTGCGCCTGGCCCGCTACAGCTGCCCGCCCTCCTGGATGTTCACCCCGTCGATCGTGACGACGTCCGTCCGCTCGGACCCCCCGACGACGCGGATCCAGCTGTCCACGGTCAGCTCGCGGCCGCTCAGGGCGATCTTGAAGCCGCCGTACATGCCGGGCACGGGGAACCAGCACACCGGGTGCGCCAGTTCGGTCAGCACCTCCACCTCCGGCAGCCGCATCCCCTGCTGGGTGGCGAGGTCGGTGCCGCCCTCCAGTCCCGCCCGGTGCCGGATCAGCCGGTGCAGGTGGTACTGGAGGCGGCCGGTCACGTCGGCGGGCAGCGGGTGCCGGATGTCCGGGCACAACGGGGCGGTGATGTGGTGGTGGCCGCGCTGCGCGGCGATGTCCACGGCGCGCGTCCCGTCGCCGGTGCGCAGGGTCCGCCACGCGCCGGCCTCCAGCAGCCGCTCGACCGTCTCGGCCGAGGCACCGTGCCAGGCGGCCTGGTGCAGGGGCGTGAAGCCGCTACGGCCTTCCAGTCGCGCGGTGTTGACCCAGTCGCGGTTCTCGCCGAGGAGAGCCAGCACGTTGTGCCAGTGACCGTCCCGGGCGGCGTCGGCGAGCCGGTCGCGCAGTGCCGCGTACTCGTCCTTGAGGCTCGACCGGCGCGTGACACCGTCCCAGTGCGCGACTTTCTCATGATCCACGAGGGCGAGTGTACGAACCGGACGGCGTCCTCCGCCACCTCCCGGCCGGTCCCGCGCACGACCCCCGCACCGACTGCGGCTGAACCCGTCGACAGCGCGCCTCCCGCACCCGCACGCGGCCCAGACCGTACCGGCCGCCGGCGCAGAGGTACGGACACCCGCCTGCACAACGGCAGGGCGCGGAGGCGGGCTCCGGGCGCTTACCTCCGGGGTAATGGCCGGCCGGAAGCCCTCGCGGCTACTTTCGGTCCGGCGCGCCGACGTGCCGGAGACGAAGGAGCCGCCCATGTCCGCCTACGGTTTCGCGCACCTTCGAAGCCGCCGTCATCACCCGGACATCCTGGCGTACTTGGAACGGATCCAGGAGACCCTCGCGCCGTTCGGCGGCCGGTTCGTGGTCCACGGTCCGCCCGCCGAAGTGGTCGAGGGGGCGTGGGAGGGCAGCATGGTGCTGATCGAGTTCCCCGACCTGGACGCGGCCCGCGCCTGGTACCACTCCCCCGCCTACCAGGACATCCTGCGGCTGCGGGCCGACCACATCGACGGAGACCTCGTCCTCGTGGAGGGCGTCGCCCCCGGGTACGACCCGCGCGAGCGCGCGGCGAAGCTCCGTACGGAGCACTCCGTGCCGGGGCCGTCACGCCGTCGATGAGGCCGTGGTCAGTGGACGCAGAACTCGTTGCCCTCCGGGTCCCGCATCACGACGGAGAAGGACCCCGAACTCTCCGCGTCCTGCACGCGCAGCCGGGCGGCGCCCGCGCTCTCCAGGCGCAGCGCCTCGGCGAGCACGCGCTCCTTCCGCGTGGCGAACGGGACGCTCCGCCCGCCGCTCACCCCCAGATCGAGGTGCAGCCGGTTCTTGCCTGCCTTCGGCTCGGGCACCTGCTGGAACCAGATCCGTGGCCCGACACCCCGCGGATCGATCACGGAGTCGGCGCAGTCGCCCGTGCCCAGCTCCTCCTCCGGCACACCCTGGTCCAGCCAGTACGCACGCCAGGTGGCGAACGGCGCGGGCGGCGGCTCGACTTCGTACCCGAGCGCGACCGCCCAGAACACGGCGAGCCGCTCCGGCTCGGCGCAGTCGACGGTCAGCTGGAGTGTGGGACGGGTGACCATCGGCCTACTGTAAAGGACCGTCAGAACACCCACCGCGTGTGCGTGTAGACCCCGTTGTCCCGGCCGAAGCCGTACGCCGTGTCCGGGGCGACCGCGAACACCACCGCGTCCCCTGCACGGAACGCGTCCCCGATCCCGTGGAAGGTGCCCTCCGGCGAGGTGATGTGCGACCCGTACTTCGCCTCGTACGCCGCGATCACCTCCTCCAGCACCGCGGGATCGGCCACCCGCTCCGCCGTGCCCTCGACCACGAGGTCGAGCCCCTCGGTGAGCGAGTTTCCGCCGGTGGTCAGCGTGCACTGGGCGTGATGGGCGAGGTTCCTCGCCTTCTGTTCTCCCGGACCGGTGGCGAAGTACAGCACCCCGTCGTGCCAGGCGGCGATCACGGGGGTCACGTGCAGCCGGCCGTCGGGGCGCACCGTGGACACCCAGAAGATCTCGGCGGCCTCCAGGTGCCGCTGGGCCTCGGCCCACTCGGTGGCGGTGGCGTTCTCGGCACCGGGCCGGGGCTGGAGGGCGGAACTGTAGCGGGCGTCGAGCGAGGCCGTTGGCTCGGGCCGCGCGGGGTCTTGTGTCGGCATGACGGATCTCCTTCTTTCTCTCCTCCCTCATAACGACCGCCGGGCAGCGCGGAAATCATCGCCGCGCGCGTGACCGGGCGGAGCCCGCGTGCCTGGGCGGCCGTACGACACGTCCGTACCGGAATCAGCGTCTGTCCGGGGCGGCCAGCCGGTGCAGTCGCAGGGCGAGTTGGATCTCCAGGGCGCGGGCCGGGGTCTGCCAGTCCGCGCCGAGGAGCCGGCTCACGCGTTCCAGGCGCTGGGCGACCGTGTTGACGTGGACGTGGAGGGCGTCCTTGGTGCGGGCCGGGCTCATGCCGCAGGAGAAGTACGCGTCCACGGTGCGCAGCAGATCGGTGCCCCGCCGCTCGTCGTACGCCACGACGGGGCCCACGGTGCGCTCGACGAATCCGGCGACGTCCCGTTCGCCCGCGAGGAGCAGGCCGAGGAAGCCGAAGTCCTCGGCCGCCGCACCGTCCCCGGCCCGGCCCAGCAGACGCAGCGCGTCCAGGCAGCGGCGGCCCTCGGCGTAGGCGCCGGCCACGGTCTCGGGCCGGGCGGCGAGACCCGAGACGGGGGCGGAGGCGCCGACCGTGACGGATTGGCGGACGGTCCTGCCCAGGTGGCGGGCGGTGCGGCGGGCCACCTCCGTGGCGCTGTCGCCGGCGCCGAGCGGCAGCAGCAGGACCGTGCCGCCGTCGCGTGCGGCGGCCAGGCCCTGCCGGGTGGCGGCGAGATGGGAGGCTGCCGCCCACAGGCGGCGGCGGGCCGCGGCCTCCTCGTCGGCGTCGGCGGCCGGGCCGTCGAGGCGGGCGGCGAGGACGACATGGGTCGCGTCCAGGTCGGCATGGAGCCGGGCGGCGCGCTCGCGCAGCAGGCGCGGGTCCCGGTCGCGGGCGTCCAGCAGGTCGTCCAACAGCTCGCCCCGTACGCGCTGTTCGGCCTCGGCGGCGGAGCGGCGGGCGAGCAGGAGCAGCGAGGTGACCATCGCCGCCCGCTCCAGCGTGCGCTGGTCGACGGGGTCGAGGCCGGGGTGTCCGCGCAAGACCAGCGCGCCGAGGACTTCGTCGCCCGCGGCCACCGGGGCGATCCAGTCCCGGCCGTGCCGTACGGCATGACCCTCGGCCCGCGCGGCCTCCAGCGCCTCGGCCGGTGCCGCGCCGGCCTCGGTGAACTCCACGGTGCCGTCGAGGACTTCGGAGACGGCGGCGGCCACGTCGCGCACCCCGCCGCCGCGCAGGACGAGTTCGGCGAGCCGGTCGTGGACGTCCGAGGCGCGTTCGATGACCGCGCTGCGGTCCCGGATGATCTCGTTGGCGCTCTCCAGGCCTGCCAGCGCCGCGCGGGTCTCGGTGAGCAGGTTGGCGGTGTCGATGGCGGCGGCGGCGAGCGCGGCGAAGGAGCCCAGCAGGGCGATCTGCTCGCGTTCGAAGACACGGGCCCGGCGGTCGGCGGCGAAGAGGACGCCGATCACGTGCGGGCCGAGCACGAGGGGGACGCCGAGGATGGCGACCAGGCCCTCGTCATGGACGCCGGCGTCGATGGTGCGGGTGTGCTGGAAGCGGGCGTCCTCGAAGTAGTCGTCGGTGACGTACGGCCGTGTGGTCTGCGCGACCAGTCCGCCGAGCCCCTCCCCCAGGCCGAGCCGGAGCTGCTGGAAGCGGGCCGAGACGGAACCCTCGGTCACGCGCATGTACGTGTCGCCGTGCGCCGGGTCGTTCAGGGTGAGGTAGGCGACGTCCGTGCCGAGCAGGGAGCGGGCGCGCTGCACGATCGCCTGGAGGACGGCGTCCAGATCGCGCAGGCCCGCGAGATCGTGGGCGGTCTCGAAGAGCGCGGACAGCTCCGCCTCGCGGCGCCGGCGGCCCTCCAGCTCGGCCCGGACGCGCAGGGCGAGCGCCCTGGCCTGCTCCAGCTCGGCGATCCGCGCTGCCGGCCGGCCCTCGGCGCGGGCGAGCAGCACCGGCTGCTCGTACGCCTCCACCGAGGCGTCGCGGGCCAGCAGCTCCAGGTAGGGGACCTCGGGGCTGTGGCGGGGTGCCGACTGGAGGTGATCGCGAGACATGGTCACAGGATTGCGCATCATCGGCCCGGCCCGCCGAGCCTGTGGACAACTCTCGCCGGACGCTCCCGGCCCGCACCTCAGTGAGCCGACCACCCGCCGTCGAGCACCAGCGAAGTGCCGGTGACGAAGGACGCCTGGGGGCCGCACAGATAGGCCACGGCCTCGGCGACCTCCTCCGGTTCGATGAGCCGCCGGACGGCGCTGTCCTTCAGCAGGATCTCGGACAGCACACGCTCCTCGGGGATGCCGTGCGTCCGCGCCTGGTCCGCGATCTGCTTCTCGACCAGGGGGGTGCGCACATAGGCGGGGTTCACGCAGTTCGAGGTGACCCCGTGGGGCGCGCCTTCCAGCGCGGCCGTCTTGGACAGGCCCTCCAGTCCGTGTTTGGCGGCCACATAGGCCGACTTGAAGGCGGAGGCACGCAGACCGTGGACGGAGGACACGTTGACGATCCGGCCCCAGCCCTGCGCGTACATGTGCGGCAGCGCGCCGCGGATGAGCCGGAAGGGCGCCTCCAGCATCACGGTGAGCACCGTGTGGAAGACATCGGGCGGGAACTCCTCGATGGGGCGCACCAGTTGCAGGCCCGCGTTGTTGACCAGCACATCGGTACCGGCGGCGGCCCGTTCGGCGGCGTCGAGGTCGGTGAGGTCCAGGGCGTGCGGTACGACGGTCCCGGGCAGGCCGGCGGCTCGGTCCGCCTCCGCCGCCAGCTCGGCCAGGCCCGCCGCGTCGCGGTCGACGGCCCGCACCTCGGCCCCGGCGGCGGCGAGCCGCAGCACGCAGGCGCGGCCGATGCCGCCGGCGGCACCGGTGACGAGTGCGGTGCGGCCGCCGAGGTCCGGGGAGAGCGGCTGGGAGCGCGGACCGGACGGGAGGCTGGGGGCGGTCATGGGCCGACCCTAAGCGGCACCCAACCCGTCACCACATGTGGTGCCCACCCACACTTCAGTCAAGAGTCGTAGGGGCAAACCATGTGGGTTCCTCGCACATGGCCTGCTTGATCCGGAGAAGACCGAACTCGTTGAGGTTGGGCAGCGCGTCCGGGGCGAACCAGCCCACCTCCAGCGACTCGTCGTCGTTGACGCGCGCCTCGCCGCCCACGGCGCGGCAGCGGATGGTGACGTCCATGTACTGGCAGGTGTCGCCATTGGGATAGGTCACCGGCTCCAGGGCCTGCACCAGGACGATCCGCTCGGCGACACAGTGCACCGCGGTCTCCTCGAAGACCTCCCGCACGGCGCAGGCCGCGGGCTGCTCACCCGGGTCCGGGATGCCGCCGATCACCGACCACTTGCGGGTGTCGGTCCGCCGGCCCAGCAGGACCCTGCCCTCGTCGTCGAAGACGATCGCGGTGACCCCGGGAAGCCAGAGCAGCTGCTGGCCGGCCGAGGCCCTGAGCGTGCGGATGAAGTCAGGAGTAGCCATGGCCTCGACCCTAACCGGACCGGCGTGCCCTCTCCTGCCGGTTCAGGATCCGTACCCTGGTCGTGCGGTCACGCGCCGCCGGTGCGCCGGGCGCGCAGCCCGGACCCGATCGCCCAGCCGACGCCGCCCGCGGCGACCAGCACGAGGGCGATCTCCGGGAGGATGCCCAGCTCGGTCGCGGGGGTCTCGGAGGTGCGCAGCGGCACCTTCTGCACGAGGTAGGCGGGCACGAACATGCCGGTCCTCTGCGTGATCCGCCCGTCCGGCATGATGATCGCGCTGACCCCGCTGGTCACCGGCACGGTGACGGTGCGGCTGTGCTCGACGGCGCGGATCCGGGACATGGCGAGCTGCTGGTAGGTCATCTCGCTGCGGTCGAAGGTGGCGTTGTTGCTGGGCACGGAGATCATCTCCGCGCCGTGTGTGACGGTGTCCCGCACGGCCCAGTCGAAGGCGGCCTCGTAGCAGGTGGCCAGGCCGACCTTGGCGCCGTCCATGTCGAACACGCCCGGCTTGCTGCCCCGGCTGAAGTCCTGGCGGACCATGCCGGTCCAGTTCTTGTTGATGGCGCCGACGATCCCGCGCAGGGGGAGATACTCGCCGAACGGCTGGATCTGCCGCTTGTCGTAGGTCTGCGTCGGTCCCTTGGCCGGGTCCCACAGGACCTGCTCGTTGAGCAGCTTGCCGTCACGCTCCACGACCGCGCCGACCGAGACGGGCACGCCGACCGCCTTGGCGGCCTCGTCGATGACGGCGGCCGCGTCGGGGTTGGCGAAGGGGTCGATGTCGGAGGAGTTCTCCGGCCACAGCACGTAGTCGGGCCTCGCGACCTTGCCCGCCTTGATGTCGGCGGCGAGCCTGAGCGTCTCGCGCACGTGGTAGTCGAGCACGGCCCGGCGCTGGGCGCTGAACTCCAGCCCCGAGCGCGGCACGTTGCCCTGGATGACCGCGACGGTCCGGGTGCCGTCCTCGGCCTTGTCGCTCACGAGCGCCCGGGCGGCGACCGCGCCCGCCACCGGAACGGCCACGCTCAGCAGCGCGGCGGCCGCGGCTCCGCGCCGTACGGCCGCGCTCCGGCGCTTCTCGGCGAGCAGCCGCCCGGCCTCGTACAGGCCGAAGCCGCACAGCACGACCCCGAATCCCAGCACGGGCGTGCCGCCCACCGCGGCCAGCGGCAGGAAGACGCCGTCGGCCTGGCCGAAGGCGATCTTGCCCCAGGGGAAGCCGTTGAACGGTGCGCGCGCGCGTACCGCCTCGCCCGCGATCCACACGGCCGCGGCCCACACCGGCCAGGCGGGCAGCCTGGAGACGGCGGCGATCCCGACGCCGACCAGGGCGATGAAGACCGCCTCGATGGCGACCAGGGCCAGCCAGGGACCGGGGCCGACCTCCACACCGGTCCACACGAGCAGCGGCAGCAGGAAGCCCAGCCCGAAGAGGTAGCCGAGGCCGAGGGCCGCCTTCCAGCTCCGGCCGCGCAGCACCCAGCCGAAGCCGGCGAAGGCGGGCAGCGCCAGCCACCACAGGGGGCGGGGCGGGAAGCTGACGTAGAGCAGCACTCCGCAGAGCGCGGAGGCGAGGGCCGGGACCAGGCGCAGCAGCCGGGCGCCGCGCGTGCCGGAGGCGGACGGCTGGAGCTGGTCCGGCTGGTCCACGGAGGTTGCGGTGACGGTCACCCGGGTGAGTGTACGGCGGCCGGGCTGACCGCGAACAGCACGGTTCGAGGGCCGGCACCGGCGTCGGCCCGGGGCGGTCTCCGCTGGTCACCGCCGTGTGGCGGGCCGCGGAACCCCGGGACCGCACCGTGCCGCCGCTCGCCGGCCCCGCCTCGGTCCTCCCCCTTCTCACCACGCTCCTCATCACGACGATCCGCCGCATCTCGTGCCCAAAGCGGTCATCAGCCGCTACGGTGTGCCCAGCCTCGGCAGTGCGACCGGACCCGGCGCCGTGCCCTGTCGTGGGCCCGGCATGGGTGTGCGGGGGACGAGGGGCGGCGGGTGGGCTCGACGGAGATGAGGCCTGCGGCCGGTACGGCTGCGGCGAACGCGGTGAACGCGGCAAACGTCAGAGGGAACGTTTCTGACGGCGCGGGCATGATCCTGCTCGGGGCCTGCGCCGGGTGGGCGCTGATCACCGCGGCCGTGCACGACGGACGGCCCGAGGGTGTACTGCTCGCGGTGCTGGCCGTGACCGCCGGTCATGCCGTCGGCCGGGTCTCCGGAGCCCTGCTCCCGGTCGCCGCGCCCGGTGCCGGCGCGCTGGCCGCGCTGGCGCTGGCCGTGGCGCAGCCCGATCTCTCCCCCGGCGTCTGGTACGCCACTCCGCTCGGCCACGCCGGCGGCACGGCCGCCCTGCTGGCACTGGCCACGGGAGCCGCGTGCTGTGCCGCCTGGGCCGCGCCCGGACCGGCACTGCGGCTGGGGCTGTGGGCGCTGGCCGCCGCAGTCGTACTGACCGCGGCCGTCCTCGGCTCGGCGGCCGGTTGCGCGGCGAGCACAGCCGTCCTGCTGTGCGCGCTGGCCGCTGGTTCGGTGACCCGCCGGGGTCTGTCCCTGCTGGGGCTGGCCGCGGCTGCGGCCCTGGTCGCGGGCACGACGTGGGCGCTTGCCGCCGGTGTGCTGCCCGACGGCCTCGCGGACGTGCTCGAAGGGCGGCTCACCGGGCACCGGGTGGAGCTGTGGCAGGACGCGCTGCGGATGGCGGACCGGCACGGGGGCCTCGGGGTCGGCCCGGACCGGTTCGGCGAACTGAGCCCGGCGGCGACGCGGACGGTGCCCTCCGACGGCAAGCCGCACTCGGCCCCGTTGCAGGTGACCTCGGAGCAGGGCCTGGCCGGGGTGGTGCTGCTCGGGGCCGCGTTCTGCTGGGTGCTGCACGCGCTGTGGCGTACGCCCCGCTCGACGCCGGTCGCCCTCACCACGGGCGTCGCCCTGACGGCGCTGGCCGCGCTCGCCTCGCTGGGCAACGCGCTGAGCTTCACGTCGGTGACGGCGGGCGCCGGACTGCTGGCCGGGTGGGCGACGGCACGGCCCTGGGCGCGCGAGGGCGCGGAGCCGCGGATCTGAGCGACGGGGCCGCCCCGGCACGCGGCGTCAGGCAGCCGGGCCTGGTTGGCCTGCCCGCAGCCGGGCCCGGATGACCCGTACCGCCGACTCCGCGTTGTCCACCGTGATCGTGAAGGTGTGCCCGTCCCACAGGCGCAGCACGACACCCTCACCCCGGCGTACGACGACCGCGGTGCCCTTCTCGGGGCGCCACCGGTAGCCCCAGCCGCCCCAGTGCCGGGGCGTGACCAGGGCGGTGAAGTCGGCGCCGGCCACGTGCGAGAGCGGGATGCGGCGGCGCGGGAGCCCTATGTGGCCGCAGCGCACCTCGACGCACTCCCTGTCGAGCCTGAGGTCGACGTGCACGAAGGCGAGCGTGCCGAACAGGACCAGCAGCCCGGCCGCGATGCAGCCCACGACGGACATCGCCAGCGGGGCGACGCCGGAGGTCCAGGCCGAGTCCACGGCCAGCTCGATGCCGAGCGCCATGCACGCCGCACCGACCAGGGCCAGCAGCCACTGCACGCGGTTGGTGGCCCGCCCGGTCCAGACGTCGGGGTGTGCGGGGTCCTCGGCGTGGGGGTGGTCCCTCATGTTTATGAGGTTACTCAGGTTTCGCCGCGCGGGTACCGGCGTGCGGAGGACGACCGGCCCGGGCGGGACGGGCTCGCTCGCGGTGCGCCGTCGCCGCCGGTCAGCGGACCGGGCTGACGGCCCGCAGGAAGCGGCCTTCCGCGTACGTGAGGGCGGTGTCGGGGAGCGTGGCCTCGCGGCCGCTGAGCAGCACCGTGAGGGTGGTGTCGGCGAGGGCGTCGGGGGTCGGCTCGGCGCCGATCCGGCGCAGGGCCTGGGCGGCCACCGCACCGGCGGAACCGTGCAGGACGAGCGGCTGGGCGTCCGGACGCTGGACGGCCGCGCGGATCCGCTCGCCGACCAGCTCGTAGTTGGTGCAGCCGAGGACGACGGCGGTGACGTCCTTCGGGGTGCGGGCGGCGGCCGAGGCGATCGCGGCCTCGACCGCGGCCTCGTCGGCGTGGTGCACGGCGTCCGCGAGGCCGGGGCACGCCACCTCGGTGACGGTGACGCCTGCGGCGAACTGGTCGATCAGACCGCGCTGGTAGGCGCTGCCGGTGGTGGCGGGGGTGGCCCAGATGGCGACGTGGCCGCCGGCCGCGGCGGCCGGCTTGATCGCCGGGACGGTTCCGATGATCGGCAGATCCGGTTCGAAACGGGCCCGCATCTGCGGCAGGGAGTGCACGGACGCGGTGTTGCAGGCGACGATCAGGACGTCGGGCTCGTGGGCGGCGGCCGCCTCGGCCACGGCGATGGCCCGCTGCGTGATGTCCTCCGGGGTCCGCGGTCCCCAGGGCATCCCGTCCGGGTCCCAGGAGAGCACGAGATCCGCGTCGGGGCGCAGCCGCCGTACCGCTGCGGCGGCGGGGAGCAGGCCGATTCCGGAGTCCATGAGCGCGATCTTCACCCGGCCACGATAGACGATCCGCCCTTGCGGACCGCCCGGGTGGGGCAGACTGCGGCCGTGAGCACCCTGCTGTGGATCACCGTCGTCTCACTGGCCGCCTGGTGCTGGCTGCTGCTCTGCCAGGGCTTCTTCTGGCGCACGGACGTCCGGCTGCCGCCACGCCGGGAACCGGACGCGTGGCCGTCCGTGTGCGTCGTCGTACCGGCGCGCGACGAGGCCGCCGTGCTGCCCGCGAGCCTGCCGTCACTGCTGGCGCAGGAGTATCCGGGGCGGGCGGAGGTCGTCCTGGTGGACGACGGGAGCACGGACGGCACGGGCGAGCTGGCCCGGGAGCTGTCCCGGCGGCACGGCGGCCTGCCGCTGACGGTGGGCTCGCCGGGGGAGCCGCCGGCGGGCTGGACGGGCAAGCTGTGGGCGGTGCGGCACGGCATCGGCCTGGCACGCGCGCGTGGTCCCGAGTACCTGCTGCTGACGGACGCGGACATCGCGCACGCGCCGGACAGCCTGCGGGAGCTGGTCGCGGCCGCGGGGGCCGGTGGCTTCGACGTCGTGTCGCAGATGGCGCGGCTGCGGGTGGAGAGCGTGTGGGAGCGGCTGGTGGTGCCGGCGTTCGTGTACTTCTTCGCGCAGCTGTATCCCTTCCGGTGGATCGGCCGCCGGGGATCGCGCACGGCCGCGGCGGCGGGCGGCTGCGTCCTGCTGCGCGCGGACATGGCGGAGCGGGCGCGCATCCCGGACGCCATCCGGCACGCCGTGATCGACGACGTGGCGCTCGCGCGCGCGGTGAAGGGCGCCGGCGGCCACGTCTGGCTGGGGCTGGCCGAGCGGGTGGACAGCGTGCGGCCCTATCCGCGGCTGCACGACCTGTGGCGGATGGTCTCGCGCAGCGCCTACGCCCAGTTGCGGCACAACCCGCTGCTGCTCCTCGGTACGGTCGCCGGGCTCGCCCTGGTCTACCTGGTGCCGCCCGCCGCACTGGTCGCGGGCGCGGCCGGCGGGAGCGTGACGACGGCCGTGTGCGGCGCTCTGGCGTGGGCGGTGATGGCGGGCACGTACGTACCGATGCTGCGCTACTACCGCCAGCCGCTGTGGCTCGCCCCGCTGCTGCCGTTCACCGCGCTGCTGTACCTGCTGATGACGGTGGACTCGGCCGTGCAGCACTACCGGGGGCGCGGGGCCGCCTGGAAGGGCCGTACGTACGCGCGTCCCGATGCCGTGCCCGACGAGGGCTGAGCCCGGTCACTTGCGGCCGGGCGTCCAGTTCATGCCCCAGCCGTAGGCGCGGTCCACGGTCCGCTGCGGGCTCACTCCGCGCGCCGGCACGAGATAGCGGGCCTCGCGCTGTACGAGGAGGTCGCCGCCGGTGTTCGTGATCAGGGCGAGCGCGCACACCGTCGAGGGGACGGTGCACTCGTCGAGCGAGAAGTCGATGGGTGCGCCGTGCTGCGGCCGGAGGGTGACGGTGGCGTGCAGGTCGGCGAAGGAGCTGGCGCCTTCGTAGATGGTGACGAAGACGAGGATGCGCCGGAAGTCCCGCAGGTGGTCGAGATTGACGGTGAGGTTCTCCCCGGCGGCCACGGCACCGGTGCGGTCGTCGCCGTCGAGGTGGATGTACGGCGGCCGGTGCAGCGATCCGAAGGCGTTGCCGAGGGCCTGGACGACTCCCTTGCGGCCGTCGGCGAGTTCGTACAGGGCGCACAGGTCGAGGTCGACGTCCCCGCTGCCGCCGCCTCCCCAGCGGCCGCCCCAGCCCGAAAACTGTTTGCGCACCTGCCAGTTGAGGTTCACGCGCAGGGCACCGGACGTTCCGCCCTGCTTGGCGAGCGAGACGGAGGGGGCGGCCTTGGTGAGCGTGACCTTGGACAGGCGGACCGGCGCGGGGGGCGGTGCGGCGACCGGGGGCGCCGGCGGCGGGGGCGGCACGGCCGGCGGCGGGGGCGGTACGGGGGGCGTCGCGGGTGCCGGCGGCGTCGCCACCGCGGGCGGTGCGGCGCGCTGCGGTTCGTCCACGGTGATCCCGAAGTCCGTTGCCAGGCCTTCGAGACCGCTGCTGTAGCCCTGGGCGACGGCACGGAACTTCCAGCCGCCCTGGCGGCGGTAGAACTCACCGAGCACGAAGGCCGTCTCCGAGGTCGCGCCGGGGCTGTCGAAGCGGACGACGACGGAGCCGGTCGCGCCGTCGGTCACCTCGATGTAGAGGCCGGGGACCTGTGCGAACGTGCCGCCGTCGGCGGAGGCGGCGAGGACGATCCGCTCGATCACCCCCTCCACGCGCGCGAGGTCGACGGAAAGAGTGTCGGTGACCTGTCCGCCGGCCGTCCGCTTGCCCTCGTGGCGTACGGCGCCGGAGGGGTGCGCGGGCTGGTTGTAGAAGACGAAGTCCCCGTCGGAGCGGACCCGTCCGGCGGCGAGCAGCAGCGCCGAGGCGTCCGCGTCGGGCACGCCGGGACCGGAGCGCCAGCCCAATTCGACGCGCAGGGCCGTGGTCGGCACCGGCGCGTTCGACCCTTTCGGCATTGACATGTCCCGCCCCAATCCGTGTCGGCTCCCGGGCACCCCCGGCCGTCCGGTCATCCCTACCCGCACAACCTATTCCCGGGGCGGGCGAACTCCCCTGAACAGCACCGGAAGATCGCCGGTCGACCGCCGGTAACCCCGCGGAAAGTCTCCCTTTACATGATTCAAACGCGGGTCGGCGCCCCATTTTGCCAAGTTCGCTCGGATTGGGGATCCCAGGTCACTGCCGACACGGAAAAGAACCCTCTTATCGGTCTCCCCAACG
Organism: Streptomyces sp. HUAS MG56; assembly: GCF_058673395.1. NCBI lineage: Bacteria > Bacillati > Actinomycetota > Actinomycetes > Kitasatosporales > Streptomycetaceae > Streptomyces > Streptomyces sp. HUAS MG56. The sequence continues at coordinate 2,148,907 of NZ_CM178722.1, forward strand.
AGCACATCGTGGGCTTAACTTATGTGCCATGACCTCCCCCCGCTCCACTTATGGTGGCGGCTACTACTCCGCCTCCTTCCCGGACACCCCGATCTACGACTCCCTCGTCGCCGAGCGGGGCACCCCGCAGATCGCCCCGATCCGGGTCCCCGCCGCCTACGACATGGGCAGCAACCTGCCCGCCCTGCCGTCGGCACTGCCCGCCCTCCCGGCGGCCCCCTCACCGCAGCCCCCCGCCTACGGCTACCCGCAGACGCCGCAGCCCGCGCCGCTCCAGCAGGCGCCCACGGCGTACATCCCGCAGCAGGCGAGCGCCCCGCGCGGCTACCCCGGTCCGCAGGCCCCGCAGCCGCAGCGCCCGATGGCGGGCGGCACGGGGTACGAGGCCATGCGTCCCGCGCCGCGGCCCGCACCGGCTCCCTACCAGGACCCGTACAACAACCAGCAGTACCGCGGCTACTGACCGGCGCCTCCTCGCTGTCGGTGCCGCCTGGCACGATGGCGTCATGGAACACGCCGAAGTGCAGTCGATCCACGTCCATCCGGTCAAGGCCTTCCGGGGATTCGCGCCCCGGGAAGCTGTGGTGGAGCCCTGGGGCCTGGCCGGAGACCGGCGCTGGACACTGATCGACGACGGGGGAAAGGTCGTCACCCAGCGCGAGCAGCCGCGCCTCGCGCTGGCCGCCGCCGAGCTGCTGCCCGGCGGCGGCGTTCTGCTGTCCGCGCCCGGCCGGGCGCCCTTGCCGGTGACCGTGCCCGAGCCGGGCGAGACCGTGCCGATCAGCATCTTCGGCACGAAGGTGGAGGCGGTCCCGGCCGCGCCGCCCGCGCATGCCTGGTGCAGCGCCCTTCTGGAGGCGGACGTCCGCCTGGTGCACATGGACGATCCGGCCACCCGCCGCCCGGTCGACCCCGCGTACGCCCTGCCCGGCGAGACGGTCAGCTTCGCCGACGGCTATCCGCTGCTGGTCACCTCCGCGGCCTCCCTCGACGCCCTCAACTCCCTGATAGCGGAGGGCACCCACGGCCACGAGGGTCCGCTGCCGATGAACCGCTTCCGGCCCAACCTCGTCGTCGCGGGCACCGAGGCCTGGGCCGAGGACCACTGGTCCCGCGTCCGCGTCGGCGACGTGGTCCTGCGCGTCGCGAAGCCGAGCGGACGGTGCGTCGTCACCACCACCGACCAGGACACCGCCGTACGCGGCCGGGAGCCCCTGCTCACCCTGGCCCGCCACCGCAGGGCCGGCTCGATGCTGGTCTTCGGGCAGAACCTGGTGCCCGTCACGCCCGGCACCATCAGGGTCGGGGACCCGGTGCGGGTGCTGGAGTGACACGCGACAACGGCCGGATGCGGACGGGAACCGAAAGGGGGGCACCGTCGTTGAAAGTGCATGAGAAACGCCTGAGAAGCCGCGCTCGGGACCGTCCGCGGCGGACGTGACGTCGCTCTCTCTTGCTCCGGGGCACGGACGCACGCCCGCCCCGGGGGCTATGACGGAGCGGAAGGGGGTGGGGACATGCGGGCCATCAGGGGGCTGTGGCGCTGGCGGCACAACCCGCTGCGCCGACCGACCGATCTGGCCGAGGCATGGGTGGCGCTCGTGGCGCTGGCGCTGATCGCCGTGGCCGCGCCCGCGACGGGTGGTCTGGTCGGGGCCGTCGCCCAGGACTCGCTTCAGCGGTCGGTGCGCGAGCAGCAGCACACGCGCCATCTCGTCACCGCCACGGTGGTGCGTGCCCTCAAGGACACCCCCTCGCTGGAGACGGATCCCGACGCCGCCGTGGTGCGCGAGTCGCGCCACCGCGTCCTCGCCGACTGGACCGCACCGGACGGCACCGCGCAGCACGGCGCGGCCCTGGCGGACCTCAAGTCCCCTCACACGGGCGACCACTTCGCCGTCTGGACGGACCCGCAGGGCCGAATAACCACGCGGCCGCTGGACTCCCCCACCGCGACGACGCACGCGGTGCTGGCCGGATTCGGCGCGGCCCTGCTGATCGCCGGCCTGGTCGAGGGTGTCCGGCGGCTGGCCGTATGGCGCATGATCCGCCGGCGGTACGCGTGCTGGGACCAGGCCTGGGACCGGGCCGGCCCGGACTGGGGCAAGGCGGGCACCGGCAGCTGACGGCCTGACGGCTCTGGTCAACCCACCAGGCACGCACACGCTACGGTGGACCGGCCGAAACGCTTTCGGCGACAACCCGCGGATGAGCGAACCGCAGGGACACGCAGGTTTTCGAAGAGCGCGCAGGCGCACCGGCCCCAGGTCCGGCACCGTCGCGCTCCCGTCACCGGCGGCACGGTCCCGCGCGGGATCGAGTCATCAGTACGACGAGGTGGGGGCACGGCAACGCCATGGCACAGGGCACGGTCCAGGTGACGCACACCGGTACGTCGCGGTGGCGGCGCCGCACGGGTGAGTACGCATCTCTCGCCGCCGCCCTGGAGGCCGCCGCCGACGGCGACGTCCTCACCATCGCCCCCGGCACCTACCGGGAGAACCTCGTCGTGCAGCGGTCCGTGACGCTCCGCGGCCCCGAGGGCTCCCCCGGATCGGTGCGGATCGCGCCCGAGGCGGGAGTGCCGCTGACGGTGCGGGCCTCGGCCGTGGTCCAGGACCTGCACGTGGAGGGCCAGGACGTGGCGGCACCGGCGCTGCTGGTCGAGGAGGGCACGCCCGAACTGACGGACGTGCGGATCGTCACGCGCTCCGCCGTCGGCATCGAGGTGCGCGGCGGTGCCCGCCCGACCGTGCGCCGCTGCACGGTGGACAACCCCGCGGGCGTCGGCATCGCCGTTCTCGACGGCGGCAGCGGGGTGTTCGACGAGTGCGAGGTCGTCGCGGCCGGACAGGCGGGCGTGGCCGTCCGCGGCGGCGCCCATCCGCGCCTGGTGCGCTGCCGCGTGCATCACGCCTCCGGTCCCGGGCTGACGGCGACCGGCGAGAACTCCGCCCTGGAGGCGGTGGGTTGTGAGATCTACGAGGTCCGCGGCTCCGGTGTGCAGGTGAGCCAGCGCGCCACCGCGCATCTGACCGACTGCGACGTGCACCGCACCACCGCCGACGGCGTCACGCTGGACACGGACGCGGTGCTCACCCTGGCCGACTGCCGTATCCACGACATCCCGGAGAACGCGGTCGACCTGCGCTCCCGCTCGGTGCTGACGCTGACCCGCACGACGGTCCGTCAGTTCGGGCGCAACGGCCTGTCGGTGTGGGACCCGGGCACGCGGGTGGACGCCAACCAGTGCGAGATCTTCGACAGCACGGGCGACTACCCGGCGGTGTGGGTGAGCGACGGCGCCACGGCCGTCCTCGACTCCTGCCGGGTGCACGACGTGCCGGACGCGCTGTTCGTGCTGGACCGCGGCTCGCGCGCGGACGTCGTGGACAGCGACCTGTCCCAGGTGCGCAACACGGCGGTGTCGGTGAGCGACGGGGCGACCGCGCAGCTCGACGACTGCCGTATCCGGGAGGCGGCCACCGGCGCCTGGTTCCGCGACCACGGCAGCGGCGGCACGCTGAACAACTGCACCCTGGACGGCACCCAGACCGGCGTGATCGTCACCAAGGGTGCCGACCCCACCGTCGAGCGGTGCACGGTCGACTCCCCCGCCGAGGCCGGTTTCTACGTCTCCGCCGGCGGTCGCGGCAGCTTCCTCAACTGCCGGGTCAGCGGCAGCAGCGGGTACGGCTTCCATGTGATCGACGGCTGCCGGGCGACCCTGCGCAAGTGCCGTACGGAGCGCTGCGCGCGCGGCGGTTACGAGTTCGCCGACAACGGCCCGGACGCCGGTTCCGGGACGGGCCCGGTCGTGGAGGACTGCACCAGCGACGAGAGCGGGGGCCTGCGCCCGCCGGCGGTGCGGGAGACCGCCGTACAGACGGCGACGCACGCCGGCGGCCTGCTCGGCTCGATCCCCGGGCAGCGCACCACGGAGCACGAGCCGGTGGCCGACACCGCGGAACCGGCCGCGCAGGCGCGCACCTCGAAGGACGTGCTCGGGGAACTCGACGCGCTGGTCGGCCTGGAGAGCGTCAAGCGCGAGGTGCGGGCGCTGACCGACATGATCGAGGTGGGCCGGCGCCGGCAGCGGGCGGGCCTGAAGGCGGCCTCGGTCAAACGGCATCTGGTGTTCACCGGCTCCCCCGGCACCGGCAAGACGACGGTCGCCCGGCTCTACGGCGAGATCCTCGCCTCGCTCGGCGTGCTGGAGAAGGGGCACCTGGTGGAGGTGTCCCGGGTCGACCTGGTCGGCGAGCACATCGGCTCCACGGCGATCCGCACCCAGGAGGCCTTTCAACGGGCGCACGGCGGCGTGCTGTTCATCGACGAGGCGTACGCGCTGTCACCGGAGGACGCCGGGCGGGACTTCGGCAAGGAGGCCATCGACACCCTGGTGAAGCTGATGGAGGACCAGCGGGACGCGGTGGTGGTGATCGTCGCCGGGTACACGGCGGAGATGGAGCGCTTCCTGTCCGTCAACCCCGGTGTCGCCTCCCGCTTCTCCCGCACCATCACCTTCGGCGACTACGGCCCCGAGGAGCTGCTGCGGATCGTGGAGCAGCAGGCCGACGAGCACGAGTACCGGCTGGCGCCGGGCACGTCCGAGGCACTGCTGAAGTACTTCACGGCGATCCCGAAGGGCCCGGCGTTCGGCAACGGCCGCACCGCCCGGCAGACGTTCGAGGCGATGGTGGAGCGGCACGCGAGCCGCGTCGCCCAGCTCGCCGACCCGAGCACCGACGACCTCACCCTGCTGTACGCGGAGGATCTGCCCGAACTGCCGTGAGCACCGGGCGGCACAGGTAGGTCCGGCACACGGTCTAGTCGACGCCGCCCGCGGAGTCCCGCGGATCCGGTCGCGGCCGCGGGCGTTGCCCCGGCAGCTCCGGGCGCAACCGGGCCAGCAGGCGGGCGCGTTCCCGGTCGAAGTCGGGGTCCGCCTGGTAGTCGGAGTGGCCGAGGATGGGTGCCGGGAGCGGATGGTCCGGGGTGCGGCCGTAGGCGAGGGGGTCCCGCAAGGGGCCGTGGTCGACCTCGGGCGTGGTGTCGTCGGGGACCCGGACGGGTCCGCCGATGGGGTCGGTCCGGCGGTAGAGGTTGCGCCAGCAGGCGACGTCGTGGTGCAGGGCGGCGAGCGCCGGCGGTCCGAAGTGGGCGGGGAACCAACGGCCGTAGAGACGCTCCAGCGGGGAGCCGTAGGTCAGCAGGGCGATCCGTTTGCGGGTCGACGGGGTCAGCTGCCAGGCGGCGGCCGCGGCCAGGACGCTGCCCTGGGAGTGGCCGGAGAGGACCAGGCGGCCGCCGGTGCGCTGCGTCCAGGTCGCCATCCGCCAGGTCAGGTCGGGCACGGCGCGCTCCGCGTAGCACGGGGGCGCGAAGGGGTGGGCGGCGCGCGGCCAGAAGGTGCCGACGTCCCACAGGATGCCGATGGTGCGCCGTGCCGAGGCGTCCTTGTAGGCGCGCCGGCCCCAGGTCACGAACAGCAGGAAGGCGAACCCGACCAGCCAGGAGCCCAGCGCCTGCGAGGTCTCGGCCGCCGCCCGCAGCACGTCGACGGTGCGGCGGGCGGCGCCGTCGGGTGTCTTGCCGGTGGTCATGGCGCCGGCCAGGGCCAGGGCGCCGAGCACGAAGGTGGTGGCGGTGAGCACGGCGACGACGAGGGGTGCGCGGTCGGTGAGGGTGGCCATGGCCCGGACCTGGGCGATGGTGCGGGTGCGGCCGGGGTCCTCGGGTTCGCCGGGGTGCTCGTGGCGGATGCGGGCGCGCTCGGCGCGGGCGAGCCGGGCGGTGCCCAGTCCGAGCCGGACGCCGAGGAGCAGCAGGACCGCGAGGACCGGCGGGATCGTGGACGCCTGCCAGGTCAGCAGCACGGGCGGCCCGGCGGGCAGGGCGCCGGTGCCGTCCAGCCAGCCCGCGACGCGCTGGGCGACCCCGCCGGACATCACGCCGCCCAGGGAGCATGCGAGCAGCGCGACGGCCGGGCCGCCGAGGCCCCGCATCCCGGCGCGGCGGTCGGGAGCACGGCGGTGCAGGTCCCGGGCGACGACGGCGAGGGCGATCACAAGCAGTCCCTGGGCCAGCATGAGCGTGCCGAAGGCCGGGTCGCCGGGCAGCCGCCCGTTGGAGTGCCAGCCGGGCCGGGACCAGCCGGCGTAGAGCGCGGTGAGCAGCAGCAGGCCGAGCGCGGCGAGCGGCAGGCGGCGTACGAGATGCCGGTCGAGGGCCTGGTCGAGGGTGTTCTCGCTGCGGCCCCGGCGGCAGACCACGCCCACCGCCGCTGCCGCCCCGGCCAGCAGGGCCGCGGTCAGCAGCCAGCTCAGGACGTTCAGGGCCACGGGACCGCCCGGCCGGTGGTCGAAGCGGGTCGCCGGGGTCGCGAGGGCGGCGGCCACGGTCAGCAGGCCGGCCGCGGTGTGCGCGGCGCGCAGCCGGGCCACGAGGCGGCGCCCGTACCAGAATCCGGGCATCGCCAGCGCGCTGCCGTCGGTCTCCGGCTCCGGTTCGCGGGACATCGGCCGGTGCGACTCGTATGCACTCCAGGTGCGGCGCGAGAGGTACCAGAGCAGGGCGGTCAGCGCGACCGGCACCAGCGCCGCGAGGGCGAGCCGACGGCCGGGCAGGCTCCACCAGCCGCCGTCCGCGACGGACGCCGCGACGCCGGAGAACGTCAGCCAGGTGTGGCGGCGGGCGCACTCGGGGGCGCCCGCGCACTGCCAGGCGACCAGGTCCAGGGCCACCTCGCAGGCGGCGGCCACCAGCAGCACGGTGAGGGTGAGGGCGGTGAGGCGCACGAGGAGGCCGTACAGGCGGACGGCGCGCGGCCGGTCCGTCGCGGCGGGGCGCATCCAGTGGGCGAGGTTGACCACCATGAACGGCAGCAGTAACAGCCACAGGGCGCGGCTGCTGTCGCCGGAGGTCAGGTTGCACCAGACGTACGCCTCCCGCACCGGCTCGCCGCGTGGTGCCTTCCCCGGTTCGGCGTCCGCCGCGCGGCGGAACACCGCGGCGGTGTCGTCGCCGGTGACCCGGACCGTGCGCGGGTCGCCGAGCATCTTCTCGGGTGTGGTGCCGCCGACCCCGTGCACCAGCAGCTCCAGCTCGGCCAGCGGCGCGGCGGGCCCGTCCGCCCGGTCGGTGCCCGCCTCGCCGGGCCCGTCGGTCTGCCGCCCCGTGGGGCGGTTCTGCGCGCGTTCCACTGTCGTCGCACTCCCGTGCCCACGCCCGAACGGTCTGAGTCGATGCGGGCTTCAGGATCTCCGCTCCGCCGGTGCCGCGCACCGCTCGTCACGGAATCTCCCCGATCCGTGTGACGTCGTGACGCAACGCGTGCGACACGAGTGGCATGTGCGCGTCGTGACAGGCGGGTGGCGCGACCCCTGCCGGACCGTGAAAGGATGGGACGCCCGCGCACTTCCGGTTCTCCGGATTCTCCTGGTCGGAGCCGGTGCGGCGGGCGAGTCGGACGGTTGGCGGCGAAAGGACCGGTGCGTGCGTGAGTGAGAATCAGAACCTCCTCGCGGAGCAGCGCCGCGCCCTGATCCTGGACGAGGTCCGGCGCCGGGGCGGTGTGCGGGTCAACGAGCTGACCCGCAAGCTCGGGGTCTCGGACATGACCGTGCGCCGTGACCTGGACTCCCTCGCCCGTCAGGGCATGCTGGAGAAGGTGCACGGCGGGGCGGTGCCGGTGGTCGAGGCCAGCACCCATGAGCCGGGGTTCGAGGCCAAGTCGGGTCTGGAGCTGACCGCCAAGGAGGACATCGCGCGGGCGGCGGCCCGGCTGGTCAGCCCGGGCGCGGCGATCGCCCTGTCCGGCGGTACGACGACGTACGCGCTCGCGCAGCATCTGCTGGAGGTGCCCGACCTCACCGTCGTGACGAACTCGGTGCGGGTCGCGGACGTCTTCCACGCGGCGCAGCGCACTTCGGGTCAGCGCCAGGGCGCGGCCACGGTGGTGCTGACGGGCGGGGTGCGCACACCGTCGGACTCGTTGGTGGGGCCGGTCGCCGACCAGGCCATCGCCGCCCTCCACTTCGATCTGCTGTTCCTCGGTGTGCACGGCATATCGGTCGAGGCGGGGCTGTCCACGCCGAACCTCGCGGAGGCCGAGACAAACCGGCGGCTGGTGCACTCCGCACGCCGGGTCGTGGTGGTCGCCGACCACACCAAGTGGGGCACGGTGGGCCTCAGTTCGTTCGCCACGCTGGAGCAGGTGGACACGCTCGTCACCGACGCGGGGCTGCCGGCCGAGGCGCGTACGGAGATCTCGGAGCATCTGCCGCGGCTGATCGTGGCGGGCGAGGGCGACATCGAGGCAGCCGAGGACATCTGACGGCCCGTCAACTACGCTGAACTCCCTCAACTGTCTGCTTCGGGACAGGACTTCAGATTTCACGAGGGGGTTCGCGTCATGCCGCACCGTCTGCGCCCGGTCGGGCCGGAGTTCGTCGACAGCGCGCCGGTACGACTCGTGTTCACACAGGACGTGGCCGCCCCTCCGGAGGCCGTCTTCCACGCCCTCGCCGAGGACGTGCCCGGCTGGCCGCAGTGGTTCTCGGCCATCGCCTCCGCCCGGCCGACCGAGGGCGGGCGCGAGGTGCGGCTGCGCGGCGGCATCCGTTTCCGCGAGACGGTGCTCGCGGCGAAGGGGCCCGAGGTGTACGCCTATCGGGTCGACGTGACGAACACGCCGGGCGCCCGCGCCTGGATCGAGGAGTGGCGGCTGGCCCCGGCCGGACCGGGAACGCGGGTGCGGATGACCTTCGCCCTCGACGGCACGGCGCCCTTCCGGCTGGTGTGCGGACTGGCCCGCCCCGGAGTCGGCCGCTCCTTCCGCACGGCGGTCGCCGCACTCGACCGGCGCCTGCGCTGAACCGCCCGCGACGCCGTCCCGGCCGGCCGCCCGTGGACCGCCCCCCGGCCCGTCCGGGGGCTCAGTCGGGCCAGGCGCCCGTCGTCAGCAGGGTGTCGATCGCCGCCGAGTACGGCGTGATGTCGAGGCCCTGCTCCGCGAGCCAGGCGTCGGAGTAGTACTTGTCGAGGTAGCGGTCGCCCGGGTCGCACAGCAGGGTGACGACGCTGCCGGTCCGGCCCTCGGCCACCATCTCGGAGACGATCTTCAGCGCGCTCCACAGCCCGGTGCCCGTGGAGCCGCCCGCCTTGCGGCCGATGGCCCGCTCCAGGGCGCGTACGGCGGCGACGCTCGCCGCGTCCGGCACCTTCATCATCCGGTCGATCGCGCCGGGCACGAAGCTCGGTTCCATGCGCGGCCGGCCGATGCCCTCGATCCGGGAGCCGCAGTCGCAGGTGACGTCGGCATCGCCGGTCGTCCAGCCCTCGAAGAAGCAGGAGTTGTCCGGGTCGGCGACACAGACGCGGGTGTCGTACTGCATGTAGTGGACGTAGCGGGCGAGGGTCGCGGAGGTGCCGCCGGTGCCCGCGGTGGCGACGATCCAGGCCGGCTCCGGGAAGCGCTCCAACTCCAGCTGGCGGAAGATGGATTCGGCGATGTTGTTGTTGCCGCGCCAGTCGGTGGCCCGCTCGGCGTAGGTGAACTGGTCCATGTAGTGGCCGCCGGTCTCCACCGCGAGTCGGGCCGACTCCTCGTACATCTTCCGTGAGTCGTCCACGAAGTGGCACCGCCCGCCGTGGAACTCGATCAGGCGGCACTTCTCGGCGCTGGTCGTGCGCGGCATGACCGCGATGAAGGGCACGCCGATCAGCTTGGCGAAGTAGGCCTCGGAGACGGCCGTCGAGCCGCTGGACGCCTCGATCACCGGGCGACCGGGGCGGATCCAGCCATTGCAGAGGCCGTAGAGGAACAGGGAACGGGCGAGGCGGTGCTTGAGGCTCCCGGTGGGGTGCGTCGACTCGTCCTTGAGGTAGAGGTCGATGCCCCACCGCTCGGGCAGCGGGAAGCGGAGCAGGTGCGTGTCCGCCGAGCGGTTGGCGTCGGCCTGGACCTTGCGTACGGCTTCTTTCAGCCAGTCGCGGTAGGCCGGGTCGCTGCGGTCCACGTCGAGGGTGGCGCCGGTGCGGATCTGGGGGGTGGTGCTCACGGCGGTGCTCCTTACGCTGGGCGCCGACAACGCCTGACGCGGCCGACACGTCGAGCATAGGCATCTTTGACACCGCTTCCCACCTGCATAAACGCATCTTTGGGCGACCCAAAGCGGCCCTGGGGCACAGGCGGGCGCGGCCGGCCAGGGGCGCATTGGCGGGAGTGCTCCGGGCGGTCGTCGCGCGCGCCCCGCGTGTACTGGTGCTCTCGGCCCCCTCGGGGCAGACTGCACGCGACGGGACCTGTCGTCCCCAGGGGCGCACACTGGGTCGCGGAAGCACACGCGCAAGGGGGCTGCAAGCGATGGCGGAGCCGGAGTTCACGGCCACGGGCGTGCGGATCGGCAAGCGGCTGCGTTCGCTCACGCGGGCCGGGCAGGTCCGGATCAACGACGGCAGGCTGGAGTTGCTCAACAGCTACGGCAGCGAGATCGACAGCGCGCCCGTGCAGGCGGTGCGGGCGTCGAAGCCGTGGTTCGCGGCGGACGACCGGGCACTGGCCGATCTCAACGGCCAGCGGTATCTGCTGACGCTGGGCGAGCACGACCCCGCCCCCGGCGAGCCGGGGCCGCCCGCGGCCCGGCGGTTCATCGAGGCGGTGCGCCGGGCCGCAGGCCGCGGCGGTTGAGTGCCGTAGGGCCGCGGGTGGGGGTACCGGTCACACACTCCGAGCAGCGTCGCGCCGCGGCGAGTTGCGGGAGCGCATCCGCCCTGTCACGCTGTTCACACACGTCACTCTGGGTTTACCGGCGATAACGCTGCGAACCAGCCCGCCGGCCATGACAGCAGGCGACGTTTGGACGCAAGCACCCTGCTGGATCCGTTGTTCTCCGTGTTCTTCCGGTCCCTTCGGACCTCTACATCGGGGAGTCGCGAGCCGTGATCAGTCATCCGAGCAGGCACTGCACGGTGGAGCTGCAAGCCCTGCCGTCGCGGATCGGCCAGGTCCGCAGAATCGTATCTGCGCAGTTGCGCTACTGGCATATGGACCCGTTGATAGACCGGGCCGCACTCGGTGTGACGGAGCTGCTGAGCAACGTCCACCGGCATGCCCGGCCCGACAAGACGTGCACCGTCGAGCTGGAGTTGCTGGCGGACCGGCTCACGGTCTCGGTGCGCGACAGCGACCCGCGGCTGCCGGTGCCGGCCGACACGGCCGCGGACGCGCCCGACGTCGGGCCGCTGGCCACCTGCGGCCGGGGGCTGGCGATGGTGGCCGCGGTGAGCGACAGCTGGGGCGCGCGGCCGGACGGCGAGAACGGCAAGGTCGTGTGGTTCACGCTGCCCGCCCCGGAGGAGGCCCGGACGCGTCCGGCACAGGCCCCGCACCGTCCGGCACGGGCGGCACAGCCGGCCCGGCCGACGCCGGTACCCGTGCCCGTGGTGGCCACGATGCCGGTCACGGTGCCGGTCACGGTGGCGGCTTCGGTGGCCGCGGGGACTCCCGTGACTGCCGCGGCTGCGGTGACCGCCGGAACGCCCGTGGGCGCCGCCGTCGCTGCCGCGAGCGCGACTCCTGCGCCCGCACCGGCCCCGTCCCCGGCTCCCGTTCCCGCGGTGGCACACGCCTCCGCCGGGCCCGGGGCACAGGCTCCCGCCCGGTCGGCCGTTCCCGGCTGACCGGGCGGTGAGGCCGCCTCCGGACCCGGACGGGCGCGCCTGCCCGCCGGGCCGGTTCGGACCGTACCCGGCTGCGCCTCCGACGCGGCCGATCGCGACAGTTCCCGCACTCGCGGAACGCCGACGACCACGCCCATCCGCCGAGCCGGGTCGGACCGAACTCGGTTGCAGTCCCGACGCGGCCGGTCGCGATGGACCCCACACCCCGCACCCCGGAACCCGGACGACCACACCCACCTGCCGAACCGGGTCGGACCCCGCTCGACTGCAGATCCCACGCGGCCGGTCACAGCGGATCGCACGCCCCGGGACCCCGACGACCACGCCCACCCGCCGAACCACGCCGGACCATCCCCAGCTCCAGATCTCACGCGGCCGACCGCAACGGACCCCACACCCCCGGGACCTCGACGGCCACACCCGCCCACCAGATCAGCTCGGACCGAGCCCGGCCACACACCCCACGCGGCCAGTCGCAGTGCACCCCGAACCCCGTGAACCGGACGACCACACCCACCCGCCGAACCACGCCGGACCATCCCCAGCTCCAGATCCCGCGCGGCCGACCGCAACGGACCCCGCGCCCCCGGGACCCCGACGGCCGCGCCACCCACGCCAGGGCACACCGCACCGGGCAGCAGATCCGACGCGGACGCGCCCGGCGGGTTCCGTGCTCCTCGGGGCGGTCACTGCGTGGCGATCGACCTCAGGACGTCGAGGCGGGCCGCTCGTCGGGCCGGGCGCAGGCCCGCGAGGGCGCCCGCGGTGAGGCCGACGAGGGCGACCACGGCGAGCCGTGCGGGTGGCAGGGCGAAGGCGAACGCGGTGTCGCTCGCGCCGTCGGAGGCCTTCACCAGCACCCAGCCGAGGAAGGCGCCGAGGCCGAGTCCGCCGACCGCGCCGAACGCGGCGACCAGGACCGACTCCCAGCGGACCATGGCCCGCAGCTGGGTGCGGGTCTGCCCGACGGCCCGCAACAGCCCCAGTTCCCGGGTGCGTTCGTGCAGCGCGAGGGTCAGGGTGTTGGCGATGCCGAGCAGGGCGATGAGCACCGCGAGGGCGAGCAGGGCGTAGACGAGGGTGAGCATCATGTCGATCCCGCCCGCCGAGGACTGCGCGTACTCGTCGCGGGTCTGCACCTGCGGGTTGCCGTAGCGTGCCGCGACCTGCTGCACCGCCGCCTTGCCCGCGTCGGCGCCCACCCCGTGCCTGAAGGTGACGGCGACGAGGGTGTCGGAGTCCTGGGTACGGTGCGGGGCCCAGGCGGCCCGGGTGATGACGTAGTCACCGGCCAGTTCGGAGCGGCCGTACACGGCCCGGACGGTGAAGTTCTCGCTCGTGCCGTCGGTGAAGGTCAGGCGGGCGGTGTCACCGGTGCGCAGATGCTGCCGGCCGGCCTCCGCCCGGGTGAGGGCGATCCCGTCGGTGCCGAGGTCGCGCAACGAACCGGTGACCGTGCCGAGGTCGAAGGCGTGGGCGAGCGCGGCCGGGTCGGTGACCGTCAACGCCCTCCCCCTGCCGTCGACTTCGGCGACCCCGCGGCCGAGACCGACGGCGGTGTCCACCTGGGGAAGCCGGCTCAGGGCCGGGGCGAGCCGGGGGCTGAGTCCGCTGCCGCCCGCGCCGAAGGAGGGGTTGCTGACGGCGACGTCGCCCGCGAAGGACCGGGACACCGTCTGGTCCATGGTGGCCTTCAGCGAGGCGCCGAAGACGGTGAACAGGGACACCACGGCCACGCCGATCATCAGCGCGCTCGCGGTGGCGGCCGTCCGCTTCGGGCTGCGCAGGGCGTTGCGCCGGGCGAGGCCGCCGGTGACCCCGCGCAGCCGGTCCAGCGGACGGCCGAGCAGGCGTACGACGGCGGTCGCGGCGACCGGCCCGAGGACGACGAAGGCCGCCAGAGCGAGCAGCGCGCCGAGTCCCGCGAGCCATACGGACGGGGTCACGAGGACACCGCCGAGGGTCGCCGCGAGCGCGAGCGCGCCGAGGGCGGCGCCGGTGACCGCACGCGGGCGGGAGGCGCCCGAGGTGTCGACGTCCGTCTCGCGCAGCGCGGCGAGCGGCGCGGTGCGTCCGGCGCGCAGGGCGGGCAGCAGCGCGGAGGCCACACAGACCACGACGCCGACCGTGAACGGCAGTGCCATCGACAGGGTCTTGATCACCAACTCGCCGTCGGGGAACGGGAATCCGATCGCGGGGAAGAGCGCCTGGAGCCCGGCGGCGATGCCGATGCCGCCCGCGAGCCCGGTGAGCGAGGCGGTGAGCGCGACCGCGAGCGCCTCGGCGAGGGCGATGGCGGTCACCTGTCGGCGGGCGGCGCCCAGGGCCCGCAACAGGGCGTTGTCGCGGGTGCGTTGGGCGACCACGATCGCGAACGTGTTGTGGATGGAGAAGGTGGCGACGAGCAGGGCGACGCCGGAGAACACGAGCAGGAAGGTGGTGAAGAGGGTCAGGAACTGGCCGGAGACCATGCCGGTGTTCTCGCGCGCCGACTGCTGCCCGGTGACGACCTCGACTCCCTTGGGCAGTACCGGAGTCAGTCGCCGCACGAGCTCGCCCTGACCGACTCCGGGCGCCGCCCGCACGTCGATGGCCGCCGCCTGCCCCGGCCGGGCGGTGAGATACCGCTCGGCGTCCGCCTGGGTCATGCCGGTGAAGGTCACCTGTGCCATGCCGTCCTGGCCCCCGAAGGTGGCGAGGCCCACGACGGTCACGCGCACCGGGTCGGGGGTGCGCAGGGTGGTGGTGTCGCCGATCTTCAGGCCCGCCTTCTTCGCCGCGCCCCGGTTCACCACGACCTCGCCGGTGCGGGCGGGGGCGCGGCCCTCGGCCAGCCGGTACGGGTTGAGCCGCGGGTCGGTGATCCAGTTCCCGGCGAGGGTCGGCGGCCCCTGACCGCCGACGGGTTTGCCGTCGGCGCCCACGAGTTGGCCGCGCCCCTCGATGTCCGGGACGGCTGCGGCCACGCCGGGCACCCGCTCGACGGTGCGCACCAGCGAGGTCTCGACGGGCTGCCGTACGCCCTGGCCCTGGCCGGGTGCGGTGATGGCGTCGGCGCCGCGCACCACGGCGTCCGTACCGACGGTGGCCTCGCCGAACATGGCACCAAAACTCGCCCTGAGCGTGTCGCCCATGACGAGGGTGCCGGTCAGGAACGCGACGCCGAGGAACACGGCAAGGAAGGTGCCGGCGAAGCGGCGTCGGTGCGCGCGCAGCGAGGCGCGGCTCAGCCGGAGCGAGGCGTTCATGACCGCACCTCGAAGGCCTTCATGCGGTCCAGGACGCGGTCGGCGGTGGGCGCTGCCATGCGGTCGACCAAGCCGCCGTCGGCGAGGAAGAGCACCTCGTCGGCGTGCGCGGCGGCCACCGGGTCGTGCGTGACCATGACGACCGTGCGGTCCATCTCCCGCACGGCCCGGCCGAGCAGTCCGAGGACCTCGGCGCCGGAGCGGGAGTCCAGGTTGCCGGTGGGCTCGTCGGCGAAGACGACGTCGGGCCGGCCGGCGAACGCCCGTGCCACGGCGACGCGTTGCTGCTGGCCGCCGGAGAGTTCGGACGGCCGGTGGTGCAGCCGGTCGCGCAGCCCGACGACGTCCACGAGCGCGTCGGTCCACTCCGGGTCGCCGCGCCGCCCGGCCAGGTCCAGCGGGAGGGTGATGTTCTCCGCGACGGTCAGCGTGGGCACCAGGTTGAACGCCTGGAAGACGAACCCGATCCGGTCGCGGCGCAGCAGGGTCAGGCGGCGGTCGTCCAGCGCGCCCAGGTCGGTGTCGCCGATGCGGGCGGTGCCGGAGGTGAGGGTGTCGAGGCCGGCCGCGCAGTGCATGAGCGTGGACTTGCCGGAGCCGGAGGGGCCCATGATCGCCGTGAAGCGTCCGGCGGGGAAGTCCACGGTGACACCGTCGAGCGCGCGTACGGCGGTGTCGCCACCGCCGTACACCTTGACCGCGTCCCTCACGCCGGCCGCGGCCTTTCGCTGTGCGGTCGTCGTGGTCATGCCGGGCCCCCCTTGCCCGTGCGGCCGAACTGCTCGTCCAGGACGGACAGGCGGCGCCAGTACTCGTCCTCGTCGATCTCGCCGGAGGCGAAGCGGCGGCCCAGCACCGCGAGCGGGGAGTCCCCGGCCGGGCGGCCGCCGTCGACGGGCCGGTACCAGGGACCGCCGCGACCGCGCCACCCGGTGCGGCGCAGCAGGGTGACGGCGCCGATCACGACGGCCGCCCAGATCAGCGGGAAGAACAGGATCCACGGGCCGGGCCCGCCGTGCCAGCTCGCCAGGGTCTGCATCTCGGGTCATCTCCCTTGTCGTCGCGTCGTCCCCGGTCTTCGGGGACGCCACGAGACTCCCTCCCGCAGGGGGCCCGGGTCGTCGTGCGGCCGGCGGCACCGCGCGTACCCCCCGGGGAGTACGGCGACGGGGTGCGTCTGCTCCGCGCGGACGGACGCTCCTCGGGGACGCTCGCTCCTCGGGAACTGGCGATTTGTAACTACTAGTATGTACAGTAGCCGCATGAGCACCCCGGAACGACTGATCGAGTCCACGCGCGAACTGCTGTGGGAGCGCGGTTACGTGGGCACGAGCCCGAAGGCGATCCTGGAGCGCGCGGGCGCGGGCCAGGGCAGCATGTACCACCACTTCAAGGGCAAGCCCGATCTCGCCCTGGCGGCGATCCGGCGGACCGCCGACGAACTGCGCGCCACGGCCGAGCGCGTCCTCGCCGGGCCGGGCACGCCGTACGAGCGCATCGAGGCCTACCTGCTGCGCGAGCGAGACGTGCTGCGCGGCTGTCCGGTCGGCCGGCTCACGATGGACCCGGACGTGATCGCCAGCGAGGAGCTGCGCGCGCCGGTGGACGAGACGATCGCGTTCATCCGGCGGCGGATCGCCGAGCTCGTCGAAGAGGGCAAGCGGCAGGGGCAGTTCGCGCCCGGACTGGACGGCGAGGAGATCGGCGCGGCCGTCCTCGCGACGATCCAGGGCGGCTACGTCCTCGCCCGCGCCTCGGGCTCCCCCGCCGCGTTCGACGCGGGCGTACGCGGCCTGCTCTCCCTGCTGACGCCTCCGGCCACCGGAAAGGACCGCTGAATCCGATGCATGCCATGCAGTACGAGCTGACGCTCCCCGCCGACTACGACACGGGGATCATCCGTACCCGGGTCGCCCGGATCGGGCATCTGCTCGACGACTGGGACGGCCTCGGCTTCAAGGCGTACCTGCTGCGCGAACGCGGGCGGTACAACTCCGTGGTGAACCAGTACGCACCGTTCTACCTGTGGCACACGGTCGAGGGCATGAACCGCTTCCTGTGGGGCGGCGCCTTCCAGGGGCTGGTGAACGACTTCGGCAGGCCCACCGTGCGGCAGTGGACCGGGCTGGGCTGCGCCGAGGGGACGGGTACGCGCGCGGCGTTCGCCGTGCGGCGCCGTCAACCGCTCGCGGAAGGCGTGGAGTTGGCCGGAACGGTGGAGGATGCCGTCGCCGAGGCGGAGCGGCTGGCCACCGAGGACGGCGCGGTGCTGGCGGCGGCGGCCGTGGACACGCGCGCGTGGGAGCTGGTGCACTTCTCGCTCTGGGAGCATGACGCCCCGAAGGCCGAGGGGGACGTCTTCCAGGTGCTGCACCTGTCCGCGCCCGGCCGGGACCGGCTCCCGCGGGGCCGGCAGTGGTGAGTCGCGTCCGTACGGTCCTCGGCGACATCGCACCCGAGGACCTGGGCGTGTGCGACGCGCACGACCATCTCTTCCTGACCAGCCCGATGTTCCCGGGCCGGGAGCTGAACGACACCGCCGCGGCCCGGGCCGAGCTGGGGGCGTTCCGGGCGGCCGGCGGTGCGGCCGTCGTGCAGTGGACGCCGTACGGCTTGGGGCGCCGGGCGGCGGACCTGCCCGGGCTGTCCCGGGCCACGGGAGTGACGCTGGTGTGCGCCACCGGCCTGCACCAGGCCGCGCACTACACACCGGAGTTGCTGGCCGGGCTGCGCGGCCGCCTGGCGGAGGTGTTCGTGTCCGAGCTGACCGAGGGTATCGGTACGACCGGGGTCCGGGCCGGGCTGATCAAGGTGGCGGGCGGCTTCCACGCGCTCGACGCGCACGCCCGCTGGACGATGACGGCGGCGGCCGAGGCGAGCCGTGCCACCGGCGCGCCCATCGCCGTGCACCTGGAGATGGGCACCGGCGCGCTGGACGTACTGGACCTGCTGTGCGGGGAGTTGGATGTACCGGGTGAGCGGGTGATCCTCGGGCATCTGAACCGCTCCCCCGACCCGGTGGTGCAGCGGGAGGCCGCGCGTTCGGGCTGCTGGCTGGCCTTCGACGGGCCGTCCCGCGCACACCACGCCACCGACTGGCGGATGCCGGGCGCGGTGCGCGACCTGACGGAGGCCGGCTTCGCCGACCGGCTGCTGCTCGGCTGCGACACCGTGCTCGCCGGCGCCCGCTCGGTCGACGGCGGGCCCGGCATGCCGTATCTGCTGCGCAGGGTGCGGCCGCGGCTGGTGGCGGAGTTGGGTACGGAGCTGGTGGAGCGGATCCTCACGGAGCATCCGGGGCGGGCGTTCGGGATCGGCCGGCGGTGAGTGCTGGCCGGCCTCGTGCGCGGGGTGGTCCTCCGGCGCGTGCCGGGGCACAGCGCGCGGTCCGCGACCGGGCGGCCGGGGGCCGGGCGGATTCGGCGCCGGAGCGGGGCCGCCGGCGAGGGCGCCGACGGCGGTGTGACCAGGCTCAGTTGTCGGCGTAGTGGCGTAGGACCGGGTGCAGGTAGTCCACGTGCGGGCCCGGGAGGGTGGACAGGTCCGCTGGTGAGCCGACCAGTTCGATCCGGTCGAACTCGGGATCGTCACCGCGGGCGGTCTCCGCCGCCACCAGCTCGGCGTACCGGTCGTACAACTCCGGTGCGGGACGCGGCGGGGCGAGGAACAGCACGCCGACGCCGCCGCGCTCGCCCCGGGTGGTCAGCCACCAGGTCAGGGCCTCGGGCGGGGTGTCGGAGCCGGTCTCCTCGGCCAGTTCGCGGGCCGCGTGGGCACGCAGCGCCGCGAGGTCCAACCCGTGGGGCCCGGCCGGGGGTTCGACGGTTCCGCCGGGCAGCTGCCAACGGCCGGGAGCGGCGGTCGAGGGGGACATCCGGCCCACCGTCAGACGGCCGTCGTCGGCGGGCTGGACCACGGCCACGAACAGGGACGAGAGCGTGGGCGAGCCGGGCACGTGCCGCAGCGCGCGGTACCGGTAGGTGGCCCGGGCCCAGGTCAGCACCAGGCCGTCCGCCCCGTCACGCTCCACCCCGACGAGTGCTGCCGCCGGGCCGTCGAAGAGGGCCGGGTTCGCCCGGACCGACTCTTCCCACACCTCGTCCATCGCCGAGCGGTGCGGTCCCGACAGTGCCGGCAGAGCCGTCTCGACCAGGCGCAGGCGTACGGCGGGCAGGAGTTCCACGGTCGCGGGGCCGTGCGCGGTCACCGCAGTGCCGCCAGCGGGTCGTCCAGGACCGGCTGCCAGGCCAGTTCGGCCGCGCCGACCAGGCTGTTGTGGTCCAGCGTGCACGGCAGGATCGGCACGCCGCCGCTCTGGCCCCACAGGCTGCGGTCCGCGACGACCGCGCGCAGCCGGCCGGGGTCGGCGTCCAGCAGGGTGCGGTGCAGGCCGCCGAGGATGATGCGGTCGGGGTTGAGGATGTTGACGAGCCCGGCGAGACCGAGGCCCAGGCGGTCGATGAGCGCCTCGGCGGCCGTACGGACGGACGGGTCGTCGTACTGCGTGCGCAGCAGGTCGTTGGCCTGCTGGAGCAGGGACACCTCGGGGCCCGGCTCGCGGCCCGCCTCGACCAACAGCGCCAGCGGGTCCGCCTCGACGTCCAGACAGCCACGGCTGCCGCAGTGGCAGGGGCGGCCCTCCGGGTTGACCGTGAGGTGGCCGACCTCCAGCGCGAGGCCCGAACTGCCGGTGTGCAGACGGCCGTCGAGGACCAGGGCACCGCCGACGCCCCGGTGCCCGGTGGCCACGCACAGCAGGTCGCGGGCGCCCCGGCCGGCGCCGTGCCGGTGTTCGGCGAGCGCGGCGAGGTTGACGTCGTTGCCGGCGAACGCGGGGCCGGTGAGGCCGGCGGCGCGCACGCACTCCGCGAAGATCCGCCGGACGGGGGCGCCGACGGGCCAGGCCAGGTGCAGGGGGTTGAGGGCGAGTCCGTCGGGTTCGGCGACGGCCGACGGTACGGCGAGCCCGGCGCCGACACAGCGCCGGCCGGTCGTGCGCAACAGCTCGGCGCCCGCCTCCACCACCGAGCCGAGCACCTTCGCCGGGTCGGCGTCGACGGTCTCGCAGCCCGGTGCGGTCGCCACGATCCGTCCGCCGAGGCCGACGAGCGCGGCCCGGAACCCGTCGGCGTGGACCTGGGCCGCCAGCGCCACCGGCCCGTCCTCGGCCAGCTCCAGCCGGTGCGAGGGCCGCCCCTGGGAGCCGGCGGCCGCGCCGGGCCGGGCGTCCACCCGGATCAGCCCGAGCGCCTCCAGCTCGGCGGCCACCGCACCCGCCGTCGCCCGGGTGACCCCGAGTTCGGCGGTGAGCACGGCCCGGGTCGGTGCGCGCCCGGTGTGCACGAGCTCCAGCGCGGGCCCGAGCGCGCCGCGCCCCCGGTCCAGTCGCGCCCTCGGGGTCGTCCTCTCCCCCGCCGTCCGGGGGTCCGCCTTGCCGCTCATGAGGGCGAGTCTCCCATGATCCGCAACCGTGGGTCCGGGCCGCCTGCTACAGCCCGCTCACCCGCAGGGTGATGTTCAGCCGTCCGCCGAGTCCCAGCCAGGGCGGTGCCGTACCGGGACGTACGCGCGGCACCCCGTGGTAGGCCCGCCGCGACGGCCCGCCGAAGACGAACAGATCGCCGCTGCGCAGCTCCACGTCGGTGTACGGCCGGGCGCGCGTCCCGGTGTTGCCGAAGCGGAACACGCACGTGTCGCCGAGGCTCAGCGAGACCACCGGTGCGTCCGCGCGCTCGTCGGCGTCGCGGTGCATGCCCATGCGGGCGTCGCCGTCGTAGAAGTTGATCAGCGCGATGTCGTACGGCGCCGGGGGGACCGCCGCCGGGCCGAGCGTGTCGGCGACCGCGCGGCGGCCCAGCTCGCCGAGCCAGGCCGGGAAGGGCTTCACCGGGGCGCCGTCGCCGTCGACGGCCGTGCGGGCATAGGCGTACGGATACCAGTGCCAGCCCAGGCAGACCTGCCGGGCGGTCATCGTGCCGCCGCCGGGTGTGCGGACCGTGCGCAGTCCGGCCGGGGGCCGGGCCCAGTCCCGGCAGGCGGCGAGCAGATGCCGCTGCTCTTCGTCCGCCAGCCAGCCCGGGGCGTGCACGGCGCCCGGTGCGACCTGCGCGCTCTCCCTGGGAAACAGCTCCGCGTCCACGCGCTCCATCATGGCGCAGGCCCGCCGCACCACCCCTGATCTGCGGCTCCGCTAGCCTGGGGGCACGATGAGCGACCGTATGACGACACCGTGGGGCGAGGTCGAGCTGACCCGCTTCCCCGAGGATCCCCGCGACCGGCTGCGTGCCTGGGACGCCTCCGACGCGTACCTGCTGCGCCACCTGGCCGAGGAACAGGTGCCGCTCACCGGCGCGGTCGTGGTGGTCGGGGACCGCTGGGGCGCGCTGGCGACGGCGCTCGCCGCGTACCACCCGACACAGATCACCGACTCCTTCCTCAGCCAGGAGGCGACCCGGGCGAATCTGGCGCGGGCCGGCGTGGAGCCGGGTGCCGTCCAGCTGCTCACCACCCAGGACCCGCCGCCGGAGCGCGTGGACGTGCTGCTGGTACGGGTGCCGAAGAGCCTCGCCCTGCTGGAGGACCAGCTGCTGCGGCTGGCGCCCGCCGTGCACGCGGGCACGGTCGTCGTCGGCACCGGCATGGTGAAGGAGATCCACACCTCCACGCTCCAGCTCTTCGAGCGGGTCCTCGGTCCGACCCGCACCTCGCTGGCCCGGCAGAAGGCCCGGCTGGTCTTCTGCACCCCGGACCCGGCGCTGGAGCGGCCCGCGAACCCGTGGCCGTACACCTACGCCCTCCCGGGCGACGTCGGGCCGGCCTCCGGGCGCACGGTCGTCAACCACGCCGGCGTCTTCTGCGCCGACCGTCTCGACATCGGCACGCGTTTCCTGCTGCGGCACCTGCCCGGCCCGGGCGCCGCCCGCGTGGTGGACCTCGGCTGCGGCAACGGCGTCGTCGGTACGGCGGTGGCGCTGGCGGACCCGTCGGCCGAGGTGCTGTTCGTCGACGAGTCGTTCCAGGCGGTGGCCTCGGCGGAGGCGACGTACAAGGCCAACGGGGTGCCCGGGCACGCGGAGTTCCGGGTCGGTGACGGGCTGGCCGGGGTGGCCCCGGGCAGCGTGGACCTCGTCCTGAACAACCCGCCGTTCCACTCCCACCAGGCGACGACCGACGCGACGGCATGGCGCATGTTCACCGGCGCGAAGCGCGCGCTGCGGCCGGGCGGCGAGCTGTGGGTGATCGGCAACCGTCATCTCGGGTACCACGTGAAGTTGAAACGGTTGTTCGGCAACAGCGAACTGGTCGCCTCCGACCCGAAGTTCGTGGTGTTGCGGGCGGTCAGGAAGGACTGAACGGCCGGTCAGCCGGAGGTGCGGCTCAGCACCCCGATGATCCGGCGTACCTCGTCCGCCATCGCCTCCCTCCCCACGCTCAGGTACTTCCGCGAGTCGACGGCCTCGGGGTGGGTGGCGAGGAACTCCCGGATCGCCCCGGTCATCGCCACGTTGAGCGCGGTGCCGACGTTGACCTTGGCGATGCCGCCCGCGACCGCCTCGACCAGGCCGTCGTCCGGTACGCCGGAGGAGCCGTGCAGGACGAGCGGGACGGCGAGCGCCGCGGACAGCTGCTTCAGCAGTGCGTGGTCGAGGCGGGCCGTGCGGGTGGTCATGGCGTGCACGCTGCCGACGGCGACGGCGAGCGCGTCGACGCCGGTTCCGGCCACGAAGTCACGGGCCTGGTCGGGATCGGTGCGCGCGCCGGGCGCGTGGGCGTCCAGCGGAGGTCTGCCGTCCTTGCCGCCGACCTGCCCCAACTCGGCCTCGATCCAGAGTCCTTGGGAATGCGCCCAGTCGGCGGCGGCCCGGGTGGCGGAGAGGTTGTCGGCGTACGGCAGCCGGGCCGCGTCGTACATCACCGAGCCGAACCCCGCGCCCGGTGCCTGACGCAGCAGGTCGTCGCTCTGCACATGGTCCAGGTGCAACGCGACGGGCACGGTGGCCCGTTCGGCGGCGGCGACGGCGGCGCGGGCCAGCGGCAGCAGCCGTCCGTAGCGGAACTTGACGGCGTTCTCACTGACTTGGAGGACGACGGGGGCTTCGGCCGACTCGGCGCCGGCGATGACGGCTTCGATGTGTTCCAGGGTGATGACGTTGAACGCGGCGACCGCGGAGCGGGCCGCGGAAGCGGAGGTGATCAGCTCGCCTGTGTTCACGAGGGGCACTTCGGGAGTCCTTCCGAGACGCGGACCGGGGGGGTGGCAGCAGGGGCGGGGCGGCCGGAGGTTCGACCGGGAACGGCCAGGGGTCGGCCGGGTACCGGCAGAGGGTGAGCCGGGCTGCCGCCGGAGATGGGCGGCCGGGGGGCCGGGCAGGCGGTGGCTGGGGGGTGGCTGCGCGTGGGCCGCACATCGGGGAAAGTCGGCGGGAGCCCGGCCGCGCGCGGGCCGGGGCCGGCCATGCGCGGGCCGGAGTCGGCCAGGGTCGGGCCGGGGGCGGCCGGTCGTCAGTCTGGGCCGGCCGGTCGGCCGGGGGTCAAGCCGGTCGGCCGGGCGTCAGGGGGCGAGGATCACCGAGCGGGTGAGATGGCGCGGCCGGTCGGGGTCGAGGCCGTGCGCGGCGGCGACGGCGACCGCGAGCCGCTGGACCCGGACGAGTTCGGCCAGC
Organism: Streptomyces sp. HUAS MG56; assembly: GCF_058673395.1. Taxonomy (NCBI): domain Bacteria; kingdom Bacillati; phylum Actinomycetota; class Actinomycetes; order Kitasatosporales; family Streptomycetaceae; genus Streptomyces; species Streptomyces sp. HUAS MG56. The sequence continues at coordinate 2,172,503 of NZ_CM178722.1, forward strand.
GGGTCGAGTTCGCCCTCGATCCACAACCCGCCGGTGGCGCCGACCTGTTGGGCGAGCCCTTCGGGCGCCTCGCCGAGCATCCACGCGGCCCTGCCCGCGGTGGTGATGCTGATCGGGCCGTGCCGGTACTCCATCGCCGGATAGGCCTCGGTCCAGGACAGCGAGGCCTCGCGCATCTTCAGACCGGCCTCGTTCGCGAGCCCGACGGTCCAGCCGCGCCCGAGGAAGGTGAACTGGGTGCAGGCGACGAGCTGTTCGGGAAGAGGAGTGGTGAGGGCCGTGCGCGCGTCGGCGACGACGGAGTCGGTGTGCAGGCCGAGATGGGCGCGGAGGAGGGTGAGGGCGGTGGTGGCGAACCGGGTCTGGACGACGGAGCGTTCGTCGGCGAAGTCCAGGACGACGAGGTCGTCGGCGGCGGACATGACAGGGGTGGCGGGGTCGGCGGTGACGGCGGTGGTCCGCGTCCGCCCCCGCAACGCGCCGAGCAGCTCCAGCACTTCCGTCGTCGTACCGGAGCGGGTGAGGGCGACGACCCGGTCGTACGACCGCCCGGACGGGAACTCGGAGGCGGCGAACGCGTCGGTCTCGCCCTGCCCGGCGCCCTCCCGCAGCCCGGCCACCGCCTGCGCCATGAAGTACGAGGTCCCGCACCCCACGATCGCGACCCGCTCCCCGGACTCCGGCAGCGCGGCCTTGTACCGCTGCGCCCCTTCGGCGGCCCGCGCCCAGCACTCCGGCTGGCTGTTCAGCTCGTCCTCGACATGGGTCATGCCCACACCCTTCCCTCGCTGATTGTTCCTGCAAGATATAGCGAGCTTTCGAGCACAATCAAGCATCAACGCGCAGAGGACCGTGCGCTAGGGTCACCGGGAACACGGAGAAGGAGGCTGCGGATGTCCCGGGACGCCCGCTGGAAGGCGCTGCTGGAACTGCTCGTGGAGCGCGGCCGGCTGGAGGTCGAGGAGGCGGCGGCCGAGCTGGAGGTGTCGGCGGCGACGATCCGCCGGGACTTCGACCAGCTCGCCGAGCAGCAGATGCTGGTGCGCACCCGGGGCGGAGCGGTGGTGCACGGGGTGTCGTACGAACTCCCGCTGCGCTACAAGACCGCCCGCCGCGCCTCCGAGAAGCAGCGCATCGCCAAGGCCGTGGCCGATCTGCTGGCGCCGGGCGAGGCGGTGGGGCTCACGGGCGGTACGACCACCACGGAGGTGGCCCGCGCCCTGGCCGTGCGCGGCGACCTGTCCAGCGGCTCACCGGCGCTGACCGTCGTCACCAACGCGCTCAACATCGCCAACGAGCTCGCGGTACGGCCCCAGTTCAAGATCGTGGTGACGGGCGGGGTCGCGCGCCCGCAGTCGTACGAGCTCATCGGCCCGCTCGCGGACGGGGTGCTCGGGCAGATCACGCTCGACGTGGCGGTACTCGGTGTCGTCGCCTTCGACGCCACGCACGGGGCGGCGGCGCACGACGAGGCGGAGGCCGCGATCAACCGGCTGCTGTGCGAGCGCGCCGAGCGGGTGGTGGTCGCCGCCGACTCCAGCAAGCTGGGCCGGCGCGCCTTCGCCCGGATCTGCGGAGCGGAGCTGGTGCACACGCTCGTGACGGACACGGCGGTACCGCAGGAGACGGTACGCCTCTTCGAGGAGGCAGGGATCCGGGTCCTGGCGGTGTGACGCCCGGCCCGAGCCCCGCCGACGCGACGGCCGGCCGGCCCCGGCCGCGACCGGCCCGCACCGAGCCCACCCGGCACGGCGGCCGGTGCGCAACCCCCGGGCACGACACCGGCCCACACCGGACCCACCCGCCACACCGGCCGGCGCAGAACCCCACCCACGACACATCGACCCACACCGAGCCCGGACACCGAGCCCGGTCACCGCGGAGGCCCGCACAGAAGCGGCGCACGCCACCGACGCATCGGGCTCCGCCCACGCCGGATCCGGCCACCTCGGACCCGGCCGCTTCGGATCCGGCCCCTTCCGTGCCGACGTCCGCTTCCGTGCCGACCGCCTCAGAACCGCCCCAGGTCAGCCTTCACGAACCCCGCCCCCCGCTGGTCGTTGCACCCGGTCTGCGGCCGGTCGGCCGGGTCGGGCCAGGTCTGCTGGGCCTGGAGGGCCACGCTCACCAGGGTGAGCAGCAGGTCGACGTCACTCGCGGCGTCGAGGCGCAGGGTCACCCACTGAGAGCCGGGCACGATCCTGATCGCCCCCGAGTCCCTCAGGTCCTTGGCGAAGCGCCGGATGGCCCGGTCGGTCAGCCGTAGATCGACATCGCGGTCCGAGTGGAAGTGGGCGATCTCTCCGTGGGCCGAACCCACCGCCTCTCCCAGGCCGCAGCTCGGGATCGCCTGGCTCAGGTCGGGCCAGGTCGCCAGTTGCGCGAGCGCGCGCGAGGCCAACGTCATGGGGCCATCATGGACCGCTCACCCCTCGGCAACCAGCTCGTGAGCAAGCATTAACCGACCTGTATCCACCGGAGGACCGCGCACGGAATGACTCCGGCCACCCCGAACGGGGCACACGGTGCGCGGGGTTGACGGCACGGCCGGCATCAAGGCACACAAGTAGGCGCAGGTCAAGGACACATCGCTCCCGCCACGGACAGGCCGGAGCCAGTCGCACGCGGCCGAGGGCGGCCCGGACGGCATGCGAAGGCGCTCGTCACCGAGGCGAGCGCTGACGCGTATCCGGTTGTCTCGCGATATGAACACGCTTGGCCCGTCCGTACACGCGAGCACCCTGGAAAGACCTTGCCCCTCCCTTCGGCCTCCCCCTAACCTGAGTTTGTGCCGCAAATAAACAAAACCCGATCGCACAACGTCGTGCCGGGCAGCAGTACCGATCTCACCCGGCTGCGGATCGCCCTGACCGCCTTCTTCGCCCTGGACGGCTTCATCTTCGCCGGATGGGTCGTCCGGATTCCCGACATCAAGGAGCAGACCCACGCCTCGGCCAGCGATCTGGGCCTGGCGCTCCTCGGCGTCTCCGCCGGTGCGGTGATCACGATGACCCTCACCGGGCGCCTGTGCCGGCGCTACGGCAGCCATCCGGTCACCGTGGCCTGCGCCGTTCTGCTCTCCCTCAGCGTCGCCCTGCCCCCGCTCACTCACTCCGCGCCCGCGCTCGGCGCCGTACTGCTGGTGTTCGGCGCCGCCTACGGCGGGATCAACGTGGCCTTCAACAGCGCCGCCGTCGATCTGGTGGCCGCACTGCGGAGGCCGATCATGCCCACGTTCCATGCCGCGTTCAGCCTCGGCGGCATGATCGGCGCGGGCCTCGGCGGACTGGTCGCCGGTGCGCTCTCCCCCACCCGGCATCTGGTCGGCCTCACCCTCACGGGGCTCCTCGTCACCGCCCTCGCCGGACGCACCCTGCTGCGGCAGGAGCCGCCCGTGCCGGCCCGGACCCGCCCGTCGCCGCACCAGAATCCGCGGACCGGCGGCCCGCGACGCGGCGGCCACCGCGGGCTGGTGCTCGTCTTCGGGCTGGTCGCGCTCTGCACGGCCTACGGCGAGGGCGCCATGGCCGACTGGGGCGCGCTCCATCTCCAGCAGGACCTGGCGGCCTCGTCGGGCGTGGCGGCGGCCGGGTACTCGTGTTTCGCGCTGGCCATGACCATCGGCCGGGCGACCGGGACCACACTCCTCGAACGCCTCGGCCGCGCGCGCACCGTGATCGCCGGAGGCGCCGTCGCGGCGGCGGGCATGCTGCTCGGCTCCCTCGCGCCCTCCGTGTGGGCGGCGCTGATCGGCTTCGCCGTCACCGGGCTCGGGCTCGCCAACCTCTTCCCGGTCGCCGTCGAGCGGGCGGGCGCGCTGACCGGCCCGTCCGGGGTCGCCGTCGCCTCGACGCTGGGCTACGGCGGCATGCTCCTCGGGCCGCCCTCGATCGGCTTCATGGCCGACTGGTTCTCTCTGCCGACCGCGCTCACGAGCGTGGCGGCGCTGGCCGCCGTCGCCGCGTTCATCGGGGTCACGACGCGGCGGACCATGGGGCGCTGACGGACCTCGGCCACGCGGCGGTGCAGCGGAAAAGGCGGGCCTTCGAGCGGACTCCATCCGGCACACTCGCCCCATGGAGACTGCCGACTTCCTTCAGACCCTGGACCGCGAGGGCCGACTGCTCGCGGCGGCCGCCGACGCCGCGGGGACCGACGCCAAGGTGCCCACCTGCCCGGAGTGGCAGGTGCGCGACCTGCTGCGGCACACCGGCGCCGTGCACCGCTGGGCCGCCGGCTACATCACCGAAGAGGGCACCGCACGGCGCCCCTTCGGCGACCCGCCGGAGCTGGACGGCGCCGAGCTGGTGGCCTGGTACCGGGACAGTCACCGCCTGCTGGTCGACGCCCTGGCCGCCGCACCCGCCGACCTGGAGTGCTGGACGTTCCTTCCGGCGCCCAGCCCCTCACCGCTGGCGTTCTGGACCCGCCGGCAGGCACACGAGACGACCGTCCACCGGTACGACGCGGAGGCGGCGCGCGGGGGTACGGCCTCCCCGATCGCCCCGGACTTCGCGGTCGACGGCATCGACGAACTGCTGCGCGGCTTCCACGCCCGCTCCCGGAGCCGGCTGCGCACCGAGGAGCCGCGCGTCCTGCGGGTGCGCGCGCTGCACGCGGGGACGGAAGGGGCGCAAGGGGCGGACACCGTGTGGACCGTACGGCTGTCGGCCGAGCCGCCGGCGACCGTGCGGAACACGGCCGGCGCAAATGACGAGACCGGCGAGGCCGGTGAGGCCGAGGCCGAACTGTTCGGGCCCGCCGACGAGTTGTACCTGGCGCTGTGGAACCGCAGGCCGGTGCCGAGTGTGCGCGGCGATCACTCGCTGGCCGAGCTGTGGCGGGAGAAGGGCGGCATCTGACACTCCGTCAGCCTCCATCTCTCCTTCAGTCGGCGCAGGCCAGCATCCGCGCCAGCACCGCGCGCTGCACGGGCCGCACCTCGCCGTGCAGCGCGCGCCCCTTGCCCGTCAGGGCCACCCGGACCCCGCGCCGGTCCTCGGCACACATCGCACGGTCGACCAGGCCGTCCTTCTCCAGGCGGCCGATCAGGCGGGACAGGGCGCTCTGACTGAGGTGGACCCGCTCGGAGATCTCCTGCACGCGGTAGGCGCAGCCGCCGTCGGCCGCCACCCCCTCGGCCAGCAGGTCGAGGACCTCGAAGTCGCTGGCGCACAAGCCGTGTTCGTGCAGCGCCCGGTCCAGCTCGCACTGGGTGCGGGCGTGCAGGGCCAGGATGTTCCGCCACTGCTCCACGAGTGCCTGCTCGGCCCTGTTCGCCGCCATGGGCGCACCGTAGCAGAGAATCAAGATTGTTGCACCGTAATTAAATGCATTTGCATTCAATGCATGCGCATGTACTGTCTTCGGCATGACCTCTCCGCTCACCCCCTCCGCGGCCCCGTCCCCGGCCGTCCGCTGGACTCCTCGCCTGTGGGGCACCCTGCTGGTGCTCTGCGCGGCGATGTTCCTCGACGCGCTGGACGTGTCGATGGTCGGTGTCGCGCTCCCCTCCATCGGCTCCGACCTGCATCTGTCCACGTCGACGCTGCAATGGATCGTCAGCGGCTACATCCTGGGCTACGGAGGCCTGCTCCTCCTCGGCGGACGCACCGCCGACCTGCTCGGCCGGCGCCAGGTGTTCCTCGTCGCGCTCGGCGTCTTCGCGCTCGCGTCGCTGCTCGGCGGGCTCGTGGACTCCGGTCCGCTGCTGATCGCCAGCCGCTTCATCAAGGGCCTCAGCGCGGCCTTCACCGCGCCGGCCGGACTGTCGATCATCACCACGACGTTCCCGTAGGGTCCGCTGCGCAACCGGGCCCTGTCCATCTACACCACCTGCGCCGCCACCGGGTTCTCCATGGGTCTGGTGCTCTCCGGCCTGCTCACCGAGGCCAGCTGGCGCTTCACCATGCTGCTGCCCGCGCCGATCGCCCTGCTCGCACTGGCCGCGGGCCTGCGGCTGCTGCCGCGCAGCGCCCGCGAGGAGAACCACGCCGGCTACGACATCCCGGGCGCCGTCCTCGGCACCGCGTCGATGCTGCTGCTGGTCTACACCGTCGTCCAGGCCCCCGAGGCCGGCTGGGCCTCGGCCCGTACGCTGCTGTCGTTCCTCGCCGTCGCCGTGCTGCTCACCGCGTTCGTCCTGGTCGAGCGGCGTTCGCCGAGCCCGCTGATCCGGCTGGGCGTGCTGCGCTCGGGCAGCCAGGTGCGCGCCCAGCTCGGCGCCATCGCCTTCTTCGGCTCCTACGTGGGCTTCCAGTTCCTGACAACGCTCTACATGCAGTCCCTGCTCGGCTGGTCCGCGCTGCACACGGCGCTCGCGTTCCTGCCGGCCGGCGCACTGGTGGCGGTGTCGTCCACGAAGGTCGGCGCGATCGTCGACCGGTTCGGTACGCCCCGGCTGATCGCGCTGGGCTTCGCCTTCATGGCGCTCGGGTACGCCCTGTTCCTGCGCGTCGATCTCGACCCCGTGTACGCGGCGGTCGTCCTGCCGTCGATGCTGCTGATCGGCGCCGCCTGCGCGCTGGTCTTCCCCTCGCTCAACATCCAGGCCACCAACGGCGTCGAGGACCATGAGCAGGGCATGGTCTCCGGTCTGCTGAACACCTCGGTGCAGGTGGGCGGCGCGCTGTTCCTGGCGGTGGCGACGGCCGTGGTCACCGCGGGCGCCCCCGCACACGCCACTCCGCAGGCCGTCCTCGACAGCTACCGGCCCGGCTTCCTCGTCGTCACGGGCATCGCGCTGGCGGGCCTGCTGATCACGCTCACCGGTCTGCGCGGCCGCCGTAGCCGGCCGTCCGTGGTGGTCGCCCGGTCCACGTCCACGGCGCGGGAGGCGGAAGCGGAGCGCGTGGCGGTCCGCGACTAGCGGGTGTCGTTCGGATCAGGCCGGCCGAGACGAACGGTGCGGATCGGCCGACCCGAGCGGGATCGTGGGGCCCCTCCCGCGCGAGCGAAGCCGAGCGTGGGGAGTCGGCGAGTGACGACAACCCGGCTGGGGGTGCCCCCTCTGGGGGAGGGCGTGCCAGGGCCCGCGACGCCGGGATGATCCAGACGACACCTCCCAGGGGGAAGCCTCCGTACGTGCGCCCGGCGGGAGTTGGTTTGCCCGCCGGGCGCACGTCTGTGAGGCTGAGGTGATGGACAGCCACGGGGGACGCCGCACCAAGGTCCAGCAGGACGCGGCCACGGTCGAGATCGGCTATGCGCTGGTGAGCGCCGGGTTCGCGGCCGCGGTGCTGTTCGGAGCCGTCGCGGGGCCGGCGCTGCTCTTCGCTCTGCCCCGAGCGCTGAGGACGGCGCTGGTGTGGATCGGTCTCGTGGCCGCGTCCGTGGTCTTCCTGGCCCGGGTGGTGAGCGTGCTGGTGCGCTTCCGGCGGGGCGCTCAGCCCAGCCAGCCGGGTCGCACCAATCCCGACTCGTAGGCCAGCACGACGAGTTGGGCGCGGTCGCGGGCGCCCAGTTTCACCATCGCGCGGCTCACATGGGTCTTGGCCGTCAGCGGGCTGACCACCAGGCGGCGGGCGATCTCCTCGTTGGACAGGCCGATGCCGACCAGCGCCATCACCTCCCGCTCCCGCTCGGTGAGCCGGGCGAGGGCGTCGGCCGCCGCGGGCTCCTTGGAGCGGGCCGCGAACTCGGCGATCAGGCGCCGGGTGACGCCCGGCGACAGCAGCGCGTCGCCGTCGACCACCGCCCGTACGGCGCGCACGAGTTCGTCCGGTTCGGTGTCCTTCACCAGGAAGCCTGAGGCGCCGCAGCGGATGGCCTCGAAGACGTACTCGTCGAGCTCGAAGGTGGTGAGCATGACCACCTTGACGTCCGCCAGATCCGCGTCGTCCGTGATGCGCCGGGTCGCGGCCAGGCCGTCGAGCCGGGGCATGCGGATGTCCATGAGGACGACGTCCGGCGCCCGTTCGCGCACCAGGCGCAGCGCCTCCTCGCCGTCGGCCGCCTCGCCGGCCACCTCGATGTCCGGCTGCGCGTCGAGCAGCGCTCTGAAACCGGCCCGCACGAGCGACTGGTCGTCGGCGAGCAGTACCCGGATCACTGGTCCTCCCTGAGATGCGACGGCAGCACGGCGAGCACCCGGAAGCCGCCGTCGGGGCGCGGGCCCGCCTCGATGGTGCCACCCAGCGCGGCCGCCCGCTCCCGCATGCCGGCCAGCCCGTTCCCGCTGCCCCCGGCGTCGGCTCCGGTCGCGGGTCCGTCGTCGTCGACGCGCAGCCGCAGCGCGTCGCCGTCATGGGCGAACGCCACGCGCGCGTGCCGCGATCCGGAGTGCCGTACGACGTTGGTCAGCGCCTCCTGGACGATGCGGAACGCGGCCAGGTCGGCCCCCGCCGGCAGCTGCGGCGGCACGCCCTCGACCTCGACGCTCAGCCCGGCGGCGGCCGCCTGTTCCACCAGTTCCGGCAGCCGGTCCAGGCCGGGGGCGGGCGTGCGCGGGGCGGCGCCGGGGGCGCGCAGGGTGTCGAGCACCTGGCGGACCTCGCCGAGGGCCTCCTTGCTGGCGGCCTTGATGGTGGTGAGCGCGGTCCGCGCCTGCTCGGGGTCGCTGTCGAGCAGCGCGAGGCCCATGCCGGCCTGGACGTTGATGACGGAGATGCTGTGCGCGAGGACGTCGTGCAGTTCGCGGGCGATCCGCAGCCGTTCCTCGTCGGCGCGCCGCCGGGCCGCCTGGGCGCGGTCAGCCCGCTCCCGGGCCCACTGTTCGCGCCGCACCCGGGCCAGTTCGGCCACGGCGAACACCGCCAGCACCCAGACGGCGAGGCCGATCTCCTGGATGACGCCCGCGCCCTTGTCCCCCGGGGGCGGCAGCCAGCGGTACAGCCAGAGCGCGACCAGGGCGTGCCCGGCCCACAGCAGTCCCACGGCCGCCCAGGCGGCTCGCCGGTGCCCGGCCACGACCGCGCTGAAGCAGGCCACCGCGACCGTCAGATAGACCGGCCCGTAGGGGTAGCCCGCGGCCAGGTAACCGAGGGTCACCGCCGCCGTGCCGAACACCACGGCCACCGGGTGGCGGTGGCGCCACAGCAGCAGGAGCGAGGCGGCGAGCAGCAGCACGCGCGCGTAGAGATCGAGCGGCACCCGGTGCGGCTGGCCGTGCCCGGCGAAGTTGCTGCCGACCAGCACGAACACGGTGAACAGCGCCGTCGAGCGCCACGGCCAGGCCCGCCCCCGGTGCGGCTCCGTGTCGTCCGGGCCGTCGCGCCAGGCAGGTCCGTACCGCGACCACGGGGGCCCGTACCGCCACCGCGGCGAGGGGGCGCGCTGCTCTTCCATGCCCGCCACGCTAGACGCCGGCGGCGGCGCCGGACGTCCGCCGGGCGAGGTGATCACCCGTACTCCCCGGGGAGTACGGCGCCCGCCACAGGGGACCCCGCCCCTACCGCAGCCCCACCCCGTGTGCCAGCCGCGTGACCGTGTGCCGGAAGAAGCTCTCCCGGTCCTCGACCACCTTGTGGAACTGGCCGAACAGCTCGAAGCTCACCAGCCCGAACAGCTGGGCCCAGGCCGCCACCATCGCCGCGGCGACCTCGGGGGGCAGGTCGGGGGCGAGGTCGGCGGCCATGCGCTCGGCCTCGGGGCGCAGGGAGGCGGGCAGGGGCAGGTCGGCGAGCCCGGGGCCCTCGTGGGCGGCGCGGATGATGTCGATGAGGACGAGGCCCACGCGGGAGGCGGCCGGGACGGTGGTCTCGGGGGCGGCGTAGCCGGGCACGGGCGAGCCGTAGATCAGCGCGTACTCGTGCGGATGCGCGAGCGCCCAGCCGCGCACCGCCTCGCACACGGCGGTCCAGCGGGCCACGGGCGCGGCACCGCGCGCCGCGTCGTGCGCCCGCTCCGCACGCTCGCCGAGGGAGTCGTAGGCGTCGATGATCAGGGCGGTCAGCAGCTCGTCGCGGCTGGGGAAGTACCGGTACAGGGCCGAGGAGACCATGCCGAGTTCGCGCGCGACGGCCCGCAGCGAGAGCTTCGCCGCTCCTTCGTCCGCCAGCTGTCTGCGGGCCGCTTCCTTGATGGCGGCGGTGACTTCGGTCCTGGCCCGTGCGCGGGCGCCCTGTGGGGTGCTCATACCCTCAAGTCTGCCACGAGAGAGAGCAGTGCACACAAAAGAGAGCAGCGCTCTTGCATTCTCGTGCCGGCCTCCCCCACACTGGAGCCAACCGAGAGCACCGCTCTCCCGAACCGTGGGGGTCACCATGTCGTCACACGTCAAGAAGCCGGGCTGGTTCACCGTCAACGTCTTCAACCGGACGGTGGCCTGGCTCACCGGCCGCGGCATCAGCATCTGGGGCTCCCGGGTCCTCGCGGTGCGCGGACGCAAGAGCGGGCAGTGGCGTACGACTCCGGTGAACCTGCTGACGGTGGACGGGCAGCAGTACCTGGTCGCCCCGCGCGGCCATGTCCAGTGGACCCGCAACATGCGGGCGGTCGGCGGGGGCGAGCTGAGGCTCGGCAGTAACGTGGACGTCTTCACCGCCGCCGAGGTCGCCGACGACGACAAGGTCCCGCTGCTGCGCGCCTACCTCAAGCGCTGGAAGGCAGAGGTCGGAGTCTTCTTCGACGGCGTCGGCCCCGACTCCCCGGACGAGGACCTGCGCCGCATCGCCCCCGACCACCCCGTCTTCCGGATCACCGTCACGAACTGACCGGATCCTCCGCCGGGGCGCCCTGCTCCCGGTCCAGCGCGGTCAGGGCGCGCTGGGCGAGCGGGCGGGAGCGGACGATCTCGGCGACCGAGGTCTTGCCCTGGGTGATCTCCCGGAACGCCCGCCAGGCGGGGCGGAATCCGGTGAGGGCCGCGTGGAAGAGGCCGGGACGCTTCTCGAACGCGGTCAGCAGCCGCTTGCCGACGCTCATCTCGACGCCGAGTCCGGCCTTGACCGCGAACGCGTAGTTCAGGGCCTGGCGGCGGGTGTCGACCGCGTCGTGCGCCTCGGCGATGCGCACCGCCCACTCCCCCGCGAGCCGGCCCGAGCGCAGCGCGAAGGAGATGCCCTCGCGCGTCCACGGCTCCAGCAGACCGGCCGCGTCACCGCAGACCAGCACCCGCCCCCGGGACAGCGGCGAGTCGTCCGCGCGGCAGCGGGTCAGATGCCCGGAGGAGATGGACGGCTCGAAGCCGGCCAGACCGAGCCGGGCGATGAAGTCCTCCAAGTACCGCTTCGTGGCGGCGCCTTCGCCGCGCGCGGAGATCACGCCGACCGTCAGGGTGTCGCCCTTCGGGAACACCCAGCCGTAACTGCCCGGCATCGGGCCCCAGTCGATGAGGACCCGGCCCTTCCAGTCCTCCGCGACGGACTCCGGGACCGGGATCTCCGCCTCCAGGCCGAGGTCCACCTGGGCCGGCTTCACCCCGACATGGGCCCCTATCCGGCTGGCGCTGCCGTCGGCGCCGACGACCGCGCGGGCCAGCACCGTCTCGCCGCCCTGGAGCAGGACGGCGACCGTGCGCCGGTCGGGGACCGCCGAGCCGTGCTGCTCCACGCGCTGCACCGTGACGCCCGTACGCAGCTCGGCGCCCGCCTTCTGGGCGTGCTCGACCAGCTGCTGGTCGAACTCGGGGCGGTTGATCAGGCCGAACAGCATCTGCTTGGAGCGGCGGGTGCGGGCGAACCGGCCGTTGTGGGAGAACGTGACCGCGTGCACCCGGTCGCGGAAGGGCAGCTCGAAGCCCGGGGGCAGCGCGTCGCGCGAGGGGCCGATGATGCCGCCGCCACAGGTTTTGTAGCGCGGCAACTCGGCTTTCTCCAGCAACAGCACGCGCCGTCCGGCGACCGCGGCCGCATAGGCGGCCGAGGCCCCCGCGGGTCCCGCGCCCACCACGACGACGTCCCACACCTGCTGCACGTCGTCCGCCGAAGAGTTCTCGCCGCTCACGATGGTCTACTGCTCCGATCCAGCCGCTGCCGTAGTGTCCCCCGCATCCTACGGCGGTCGTCGCCGCAGGCCACTGTGGGAGTATCGGGGTACTCACCCCGTTCAACGTCGCACCCACGAGGAGCGTGCCCATGTCGTCGAATCCGGTCGCCGAGACCGTCGCCTCGCTGATGCCCCGGGCGAAGGCGGAGCTGACCGAGCTCGTCGCCTTCCGGTCGGTGGCCGACTTCGCGCAGTTCCCGAAGAGCGAGAGCGAGGCCGCCGCGCGCTGGATCACCGAGGCGCTCACCGCCGAGGGCTTCGTCGACGTGGCCCTGCTGGACACCCCGGACGGCACTCAGTCGGTCTACGGCTACCTGCCGGGCCCCGAGGGTGCGAAAACGGTTCTGCTCTACGCCCACTACGACGTGCAGCCGCCGCTGGACGAGGCCGGCTGGACCACCCCGCCGTTCGAGCTGACCGAGCGCGGCGGCCGCTGGTACGGCCGCGGGAGCGCCGACTGCAAGGGCGGCTTCATCATGCACCTGCTCGCGCTGCGCGCCCTGAAGGCGAACGGCGGCGTCCCGGTGAACGTGAAGATGATCGTCGAGGGCTCGGAGGAGCAGGGCACCGGCGGTCTGGAGCGCTACGCCGAGCAGCACCCCGAGCTGCTCGCGGCCGACACGATCGTGATCGGCGACGCGGGCAACTTCCGGGCCGGCCTGCCCACCGTGACCACCATCCTGCGCGGGATGACCCTGGTCCGGGTGCAGATCGACACCCTGGAGGGCAACCTGCACTCGGGCCAGTTCGGCGGAGCCGCCCCGGACGCGCTGGCCGCGCTGATCCGGGTCCTGGACTCGCTGCGCGCCGCGGACGGCTCGACCACCGTCGACGGTCTCGACTCCTCGGCCACGTGGGACGGCCTGGAGTACACCGAGGAGCAGTTCCGCTCCGACGCCCGGGTGCTCGACGGTGTCGAACTGACCGGCGGCGGCGCCGTCGCCGACCGCCTGTGGGCCCGCCCGGCGGTCAGCGTCCTCGGCATCGACTGCCCGCCGGTCGTCGGCGCGACCCCCTCGGTGCAGTCCACGGCCCGGGCCCTGATCAGCCTGCGGGTGCCGCCGGGCGTGGACGCCGCCGAGGCGACCAAGCTGCTCCAGGCCCACATCGAGGCGCACACCCCGTGGGGCGCCCGGGTCAGCACCGAGCACATCGGCCAGGGCCAGCCCTTCCGCGCCGACCCCACCAGCCCGGCCTACCGGGCGATGGCCGACGCGATGGCCGCGGCCTACCCCGGTGAGACCATGCAGTACGCCGGACAGGGCGGCTCCATCCCGCTGTGCAACACCCTCGCCGGGCTGTACCCACGGGCCGAGATCCTGCTGATCGGTCTCAGCGAGCCGGAGGCGCAGATCCACGCGGTCAACGAGAGCGTCTCCCCCGAGGAGCTGGAGCGCCTGTCGGTCGCCGAGGCGCTGTTCCTGCGCAACTACGCCGGCTGACCCCTCCGGGTCCCCCGTCCGCCGCTTCTGCCGGCGGCAGAGCGCCCTCGCCTGCGGGCGGGGGCGCTGCCTACGGTCGGGGCATGGACGTCATCGAACTGCTCCCCCGGCTGCACCTGCTGCGCTTCCCTGTCGGCCAGGCCTATCTCTGGCGCGACGACGACGAGTTGACGCTCGTCGACACGGGCACGATCGGTGCGGGCCCGGCGATCGCCGACGCGATCACGGCGCTGGGGCACGCGCCCTCGGACGTACGGCGGATCGTGCTGACCCATTTCCACGAGGACCACGTGGGCGGGGCGGGCGAGTTCGCGGCGCTGAGCGGCGCCGAGGTGCTGGCGCACCACCTCGACGCCCCGGTCGTCCGCGGGGAACTCCCCGGCCCACGGCCCCGGTTCGAGGACTGGGAGCTGCCGATCCACCTTGAAGTGAGCAAGCACCTGCCCCAGGGGACGCCGGTGCCGCCCCCCTCGGTCACCGACGTGTCCGACGGCGAGGTGCTCGACTTCGGCGGCGGGGCACGCGTGCTCCATGTCCCCGGGCACACGGACGGCAGCATCGCGCTGTTCCTGCCCGCCGAGGGCGTGCTGTTCACCGGGGACACGGTGGCCGCGTCACCGGCCGACGGCTCGGTGATCCCAGGGGTGTTCAACCTCGACCGCCCGCAACTCCTCGCCTCTCTGCGGCGGTTGGCGGAGCTGGACGCGGAGGTGGCGTGCTTCGGGCACGGCGACCCGGTGCTGTCGGGTGCGGCGGCGGTGCTGCGCGAGGTGGCAGCCACCGCCTGAACACCGGACCACCGGGATCAGCCGACCGGCACCCCGCCCTCCAGATACAGGGCGGTGCCCCGCTCACGGGCCCGCAGCGCCCAGCGCAGCCGCTCATAGCGGACCGGCGGGAGCATCCCGGCGGCCTCCTGCTCGCCGGCGAAGCGCCAGGCGCGCAGCTCCGGGCCCGGCAGCAGCACCCGGGACGCCTCGGCGGGCTCCAGTCTGCCGCCGTCGAACAGCAGCCGCAGCCCGCCGAAGCCGGGCGGGGCGGGCCGCTCCCAGTCCACGACGAGCAGCCGGGGCACCTCCCGCAGCTCTATCCCGGTCTCCTCGGCGACCTCCCGCATCCCGGCACGGGCGGGCGCCTCACCCCGCTCGACCACCCCGCCGGGGAACTCCCAGCCGGGCTTGTAGGTCGGGTCGACGAGCAGCACCCGGTCGTGTTCGTCGAAGAGCAGCACCCCGGCGGCGAGCGTCTCGGCGGTCGGCTCGGGGGTCTGCACGATGTCGCAGGGGGGTACGGTCCCGCCGGAGACGGCGTCGGCGATGCGGACGGCGGTCTCGTACGGGGTGAGGTCGCCGGTGTCCACGAGGTGGGCGTCGGCGGTGAGCCAGGAGGCGAGGGCGGCGCGGTAGGGCTCGATGTGGTCGTACGACCACTGCCGTATCCGTATCTCGCCGTCGGGCAGGTCGGGCGGGATCTCCCGGTCGGCTATCCGCTCGCGCAGGATCGTTTCGGCCGGGGCGAGGAGCAGATGGTGCACGGGGATCCTGCGGGTGGCGAGGCCGCCGAAGATCTCGTCGCGGTACTCCTGGCGGAGCAGGGTCATGGGCACCACGAGGGTCCCGCCCAGCTCGGCCAGCATCGCGGCGGCCGTGTCGACCATCAGCCTGCGCCAGATCGGCAGGTCCTGGATGTCGCCGACCTCGGCGAGGCGCTTGGGCGGCAGGAGGTGCGTGAGCGACCCGCCGACGACCTCGGGGTCGAAGAGCGTGCTGTTCGGGATCAGCTCGATCAGTTCCCGTGCGGCGGTGGTCTTCCCCGCACCGAACGCGCCGTTGATCCAGACGACGGTCACGGACTCCCCCTCTTCTGTTGGCCCCCTGTGGCTTGCCCGCAACACCCTGCCACGGAAACCCCGCCCCGGTGAGGGCGTCCGCACAGGAGTGCCGGTGCCCCCTGCGGCGGGAACACCGGCATGCGCGCGGAGAGCGCCGAAGCCAGGGGGTGTCGTCTGGATCAGGCCGGCCTGATCCAGACGACACCCCCTAGTTCTGCCCGAAGTCCTGCGGGAAGGCCCGATCGAAGGCGTGGTCGAAGGCCTGGGCGCCGGACTGCCGGCCGGCGGGGGCGAGACCGTCCTGGTCGACGAGGTCACCGGTCGAGTGGACGGTGTCCTGGACACCGAGCTCGTCGAGCGGACCGTTGTCCGCCGCGTGGGACGGGGTGACGGCGGCCACGACGAATCCGGTGGCCAGGGTGGCGAGGGCGAGGATGCTGCGCTTCTTCATGCGCTGACCAACTGGAAAGGCGGCCGGGGGTCACGCGGACCGCGCGCCTTCCGCTCATCAGGCCGATCGCCGTCCGGCGCGCGGGCGCCCCGGCCGTACGGGCGCCCCGGCGGGAAAATTCCGTGGCTCCGCCGATCATGTGCCGGATATCCTCCGGGGCCAGAGCGTCGACGATCACCTTCTTCAACGCCCCACCGCCGGACGGATCGAGGTCGCATGCGCGCGCAGGTGAGCGGTTTCCCGGCCGTCGGCCCCGACGGCGATCCCCTCGGTCTCGTGGCGCGCTCGGCCGACCGGCTCGTACGGTCCGCCGGCGCGCTGTCCGACGCCGCGCTGCGTGCCCCGGCCGGGCTGCCCGGGTGGACGCGCGGCCATGTGCTCGCCCATGTCGCCCACAGCGCCGACGCCTACGTCCGGCTGCTCGGGCTCGCGCGCACCGGCCGCGAGCCGGGCCCCCGCGCGGACCGGGCGTCACTGGCCGCCGCGCTGGAGCGGGACGCGGCCCTGCCCGCCGGCCGGCTCACGGCCCTGCTGCGCGAGAGCCTCGACCGGTTCACGGCGCAGGCGCGCGCGATGCCCGCCCCCGCCTGGGACCGTCTGGTCCCCGCGCTGGCCGGCTGGCGGCACCCGGCCTGGTATCTGATGCTGCGCTGCCTGCGGGAGCTGGAGACCCACCACCTGGACCTCGGCACCGGTCACGGCACCGAGCAGTGGCCCGGCGCGTATGTCTCCTGGGCGCTGGACGACACGCTCGGCACCCTGCGGGCGCAGGGCTTCGCGCTCGCCTCGGTGGAGGCCGTGGACCTGGGCCGGCGCTGGACCCTGGCGCCGCAGGGCCCCTCGGTCACGGGGGCCGGACACCGGATCCTCGGCTGGCTCACCGGACGACTGCCCGCCGACACCCTGGTTCCTGACGCACCGGCGCATCTCCTGCCCCGGCCGCCCGCCTGGCCCCAGCCTCCGCTGCCGGGCTGGGGCCGCGTCGGCGACGGCGCATGAGCCGAGCGAAGCCAACACATCCGAACACTCGACGAGCTCACAGGGTGAAACAGCCCAGCTGTCAAGGCTTTTGACGGGATATCGAACAGTCCAGACCTACCTCTTCCAACAGACTCCGACAGGTCCTACCGTAAACGCGCACGACTGAGCCTCGCTGACACCCAGGCGTCGCCCGGTCGTCAGCCACCGTTCGCGAGTCGGAGGAACGTCCACGATGCGTCACCCTCACACCCGCACGACCCGCACCGCCCGCCGAAGACTGCTCGGGGCCCTCGGCGCCGGGCTGCTGTGCACAGCGGGCCTCGCCACCCCCGCCGTCGCCACCCCGGCCGCCCGCGCCCCCGTCACCACGGCCCCCGCGCAGGCCCCCGCCGTCCCCGCCCTGGCCGACGGGCTCGCCCTCACCCCGCCGATGGGCTTCAACAACTGGAACTCCACGCACTGCCGGGCCGACTTCAACGAGACGATGGTCAAGGGCATCGCGGACCTCTTCGTGGCCAAGGGCCTGAAGGACGCGGGCTACCGGTACGTCAACCTGGACGACTGCTGGGCCCTGCCGAACCGCGACGCGAACGGCAAGCTGGTGCCCGACCCGGCCCGCTTCCCGAACGGCATCAAGGCCGTCGCCGACTACGTCCATTCCAAGGGCCTCAAACTCGGCATCTACACCAGCGCCGGCATCAAGACCTGCAACAGCGCGGGCTTCCCGGGCGCGCTCGGCCACGAGTACAGCGACGCGCGGCAGTTCGCCGACTGGGGCGTGGACTACCTCAAGTACGACAACTGCAACAACCTCGGCGTCGACGCCCGGTCGCGCTACCGGACCATGCGGGACGCACTGAGAGCGGCCGGGCGGCCCATCGTGTACAGCATCTGCGAATGGGGCGAGAACAAGCCGTGGGAATGGGCCGCGGACGTCGGTCACCTCTGGCGGACCACAGGTGACATCAGCGACGACTGGGGCTCGATGGTCTCGATCCTCAAGCAGAACCTGCCGCTCGCGCCCTACGCCGGCCCCGGGCACTGGAACGACCCCGACATGCTGGAGGTCGGCAACGGCGGCATGACGGACACCGAGTACCGCTCGCACTTCTCGCTCTGGTCGATCATGGCCGCACCCCTGCTGATCGGCACCGATCTGCGCAAGGCCACCCCGGCGACCTTCGACATCCTGGACAACAAAGACGTCATCGCCGTCGACCAGGACCCGCTCGGCAAGCAGGGCACGGTGATCTCCTCCGTGGGCGGGCGCTGGGTCATCGTCAAGGAGATGAAGGACGGCAGCCGGGCGGTCGCCCTCTTCAACGAGTCCGGCACCGCCCAGCGGATCGCCACCACCGCGAGCGCCGTCGGCCTGCCCGCCGCCCCCGCCTACACCGTGCGGGACCTGTGGCAGCACCGCGACGACAACACCGCCGGCACCCTCGCCTCGACCGTACCGGCCCACGGCACGGTGCTGCTGCGCGTTTCCGCCGACCCGCGCTGGGCGACCCACCCGCCGGCGGTCGAACTCGGCCTGGACGGCAGCCCGTTGCTGGAGGCGGCCACCCCGGTCACACTGACCGGCACGGTCACCGACCTCGGCCGTACACCCGCGCGCCGGCTCTCGGTGTCGCTCACCGGACCGGCGGGCTGGAGCGTGCGGCCGACCTCGGCGACCACGGCCGGCGCCCTCCCCACCGGCCGGACCCTGCGCACCGGCTGGCGCGTGACCGCCCCGGCCGGAACCCCGACGGGGGCCTACGACCTGACGCTCCGGGCCCGTTACCGCTCACCGTCCGGCGAACAGGTCTCCAGCGCCCTCCCGCTCAGCGCGTCCGTGGTGGTACGGCCGCCCGCCGGGACGTCGTACCTGAGCGATCTGCCCTGGCTGTCGGCGACCAACGGCTGGGGACCGGTGGAACGCGACACCAGCAACGGGGAGAGCGCCGCGGGCGACGGGCACCCGATCACCATCGGCGGCACCGTGTACGCCAAGGGGCTCGGGGCGCACGCGCCGAGCGACATCTCCTTCTACACCGGCCGGGCCTGTACGACGGTCCGCGCGGCCGTCGGCGTGGACGACGAGAAGGGCCTGAAGGGCACCGTCGCCTTCGAGATCTGGGCGGACGGCACGAAGGTCGCCGCCACGGGCGTCCTGACCAACACGATGCCCGCCCAGCCCCTCACCGCCGACGTCACCGGCGCCCAGGTGGTCCGCCTCGTCGTGACCGACGGCGGCGACGGCAACGACTCCGACCACGCGGACTGGGCGGACGCCGCACTGACCTGCTGACGGCGCCCATCCGCCGGGCGCGGCGACCGGCACGCGGCCGCGGGCCGGCGGGGGCACCGCGGTGTGCGCCCCGTCCCGGCTCAGACCCCCGCCGCGTCCGGCCGCCGGGCCAGCGCCGCCGCGGCGGCCCCGACCAGCCCCGCGTCGGTGCCCATCTGGGCGGGGACGACCGTCAGCCGCTGCACGAACGACAGGGTCGCGTAGCCGGTGAGCGCCTTGCGCAGCGGCGTGAGCAGGATGTCGCCCGCCTTGCCGACGCCGCCGCCGATCACCGCGATGTCGATCTCGACCAGGGTCGCGGTGGCCGCGATGCCGGCGGCCAGCGCCTGGGCGGCCCGCTCGAAGGAGGCCACGGCGACCGGGTCGCCCGCGCGGGCGGCGGCGGCCACCGCGGCGGCCGAGGTGTCGCCGTCGGGGCCCGGCAGCCAGCCCTGCTCCAGGGCGCGGCGGGCGATGTTGGGCCCGCTGGCGATGCGCTCCACACAGCCCCGCGAACCGCACGGACACGGGTCGCCGTCGAGGTCGACGCTGATGTGGCCGATGTGACCGGCGTTGCCGGTCGGGCCGGGGTGCAGCTGCCCGTTCAGGACCAGGCCGCCGCCGACACCCGTCGAGACCACCATGCACAGCGCGTTGTCGTGGCCGCGCGCGGCGCCCTGCCAGTGCTCGGCCGCGGTGATCGCGACGCCGTCCCCGATCAGCTCGACCGGCAGGCCCCCGGTGGCCACGCGGACCCGCTCCACCAGCGGGAAGTCCCGCCAGCCGGGCACGTTGACCGGGCTGACGGTGCCCGCAGAGGCGTCCACCGGGCCGGCGCTGCCGATGCCGAGGAGGCCGGCGCGGACCCACAGCGGTGACCCGGCGAGCTCGCCGAGCACCACCTCGACGGCCCGCATGACCGTTTCGCCGTCCTGCTGGGCGGGCGTGGCACGCTGAGCGCGCTCCAGGATGCGGCCGTCACCGTCCACCAGTGCGCCGGCGATCTTGGTGCCACCGATGTCCAGGGCCGCCACAAGGTCGGTGTGCATGAGAGTCAGATCTCCCCGTCGAAGCTTGATAACCATACAGAGCAGGGCCGGTCAAGCGGTGGGGGCGCAGGCCGACAGACAGCGGTGGACAGTGTCTCGCGCATCTGACAACGTTGTCCAGGCTCTATGCTCGACGCCACATCCTCATACAAACGCCGGATCGGCGCAGCCCCCTCGGGACATTGCGCACACGCACCGACCGCGCGGACGAGACGGACGACAGGACAGGACCCCGCATCGTGCCCGACACCACCCGCCCCACAGACCGCCTGCCCGGCACCCGCTACGGCAACCGCCCGACCATGAAGGACGTGGCGGCGCGGGCCGGTGTCGGGCTGAAGACGGTCTCCCGGGTGGTCAACGGCGAGCCCGGGGTCACGCCGGACACCGAGCGGCGGGTGCAGGAGGCCATCGAAGCGCTGGGCTTTCGCCGCAACGACAGCGCCCGCGTGCTGCGCAAGGGCCGTACGGCGAGCATCGGCCTGGTGCTGGAGGACCTCGCCGACCCCTTCTACGGCCCGCTCAGCCGCGCCGTAGAGGAGGTGGCCCGGGCCCATGGCGCCCTGCTCATCAACGGCTCCAGCGCCGAGGACCCGGAGCGCGAGCAGGAGCTGGCGCTGGCGCTGTGCGCGCGCCGGGTGGACGGGCTGGTGGTGATTCCGGCCGGGGACGACCACCGCTATCTGGAGCCGGAGATCCGGGCCGGGGTGGCGACCGTGTTCGTGGACCGGCCGGCCGGGCGGATCGACGCGGACGTGGTCCTGTCCGACAACTTCGGCGGCGCCCGGGACGGGGTCGCGCATCTGATCGCGCACGGCCACCGCCGGATCGGGTTCATCGGCGACATGCCCCGCATCCACACGGCCGCCGAGCGGCTGCGCGGCTACCGGGCGGCCATGGAGGACGCGGGGATACCGGTCGAGGACGCCTGGATGTCCCTCGGACAGACCGATCCGGAGCGGGTGCGCCGGGCGGCGGAGGAGATGCTCGCCGGGCCCGAGCCCGTCACCGCGATCTTCACGGGCAACAACCGGGTGACGGTCACCGTGATCCGGGTCCTGGCCGAGCACTCCCGCCGGGTCGCCCTGGTGGGCTTCGACGACTTCGAGCTGGCCGATCTGCTCCAGCCCGGGATCACGGTCGTCGCCCAGGACGCGGCCGCCCTCGGCCGTACGGCGGCCGAGCGTCTGTTCCGCCAGCTGGACGGCGGGCTCGTCGCCCCGGAGCGCATCGAGCTGCCCACCCGGCTGATCACGCGCGGCTCGGGCGAACTGCCGCCGGCGGACTGAGCCGCGCGGGACCGGAGCACCCACGTCAGCCGGCCGGCCCGGCGCCGTACGCCGGCGGTCAGCAGACCCGGAGGCCGGGCACCGGGGCGTCGTTGTTCCCGCCCTCCAGGTAGACGTCGCTGACGTAGACGCCGGTGTTGCCGCTGTCGTCGTCGGTCTTCGCCCACCACACGTTCGTCCAGCGGCCGTAGGTCTCCCGGCGGCCCAGGTTCGCCTGGCAGTAGAAGTAGTTGGTGCCCGCGTTGAGAGTCCCGGCCGCGGCGCCGGAGGCCGTGTAGGACGTGGCCGTGCGCCACACGCCGCAGGTGTACTTGCCGCCGCCGGTGGACCGGCACGCTGCCGTCGGACCGGACGTGTGGCCCGGACCGCCGGTCGGGGCCGGGCCGTGGGACGGTTTGCCCGGTGGTGCGGCCGTGGCGGAGGCGGCGGCGCGCGAGGTCGGTCCGGTGGTGTCCGGGCCGCTCGGCGTCGGGCTGGGTTCCGCGCCCTTGCTGCCGTTCGGGCGGGTGTGCCCGGGCCGGGTGGACCGCTCGGTGCCGGCCCTTTGGGCGGTGGCGCTCGCGGAGCGCGAGGCGGCGGGCGCGGGCGCCGCCTTCGACGAGCCCGTGTCGCGCAGCGTGGCGACGGTGATCCCGGCCGCGGCGAGCACGACGGCGACGGCAGCGGCGGCGAGCAGGACGCGGCCCCTGCGACGGGGTGTGCCCGGCGGGGTGTTCACGGGCCCGGTGCGGGTGCCGGGTGCGAGGGTGGCCGCTCCGGTGGAGCCCTGGGCGTGGACGGGCACCGGGCTCGTCGGCGCACCGGCCGGGGGCACGGGGCTGTGGGCGAACTGTCCGGCCGGGCCCGGCGGCGCCGCCGGGCCGAATCCCGGCGGCGCGGCCGGTGTGGTGGTTTCCGTGCGTTCGGGTGCGCCCGGCGGTGTCGCGCGCAGGGTGGTGGTCGGCGTGTCCGGCGTCCGTGTGCCGGTCACCTCGCGCAGCGCCTCGCAGGCCTCCTCGGCATCCGGGCGGGCGTCCGGGCGCTTGTCGAGCAGGCGCCGCAGGACCGGGGCCAGCGCTCCGGCCCGGCGGGGCTCGGGCAGCGGTTCGGTGACGATCGCGGCGAGCGTGGAGTAGGTGGACGTGCGGCGGAACGGGGAGGCGCCCTCGACGGCCGCGAACAGCGTGGCGCCCAGGGCCCAGACGTCGGACGCCGGGCCGGGCTCGGCGCCCTGGGCGCGCTCGGGGGCCAGGTAGTCGAGGGAGCCGACGAGTTCGCCGCTGCGGCTGAGGCGGGTGGCCGAGCCGTCGCCGGGGTCGTCCATGGTGGCGATGCCGAAGTCGGTGAGGACGACGCGCCCGGAGCGGTCGAGGAGGATGTTGCCGGGTTTGACGTCGCGGTGCAGGACGCCGGCGCCGTGGGCGGCGGCCAGGGCGTCCGTCACGGCGGCGCCGATGCGTGCCGCCTCGTACGGGTCGAGGGTGCCGCGCTCGCGCAGGACGTCGTCCAGGGAGGGACCCTCGATCAGTTCCATGACGATCAGCGGGCGCCCGTCCACCTCGGCCACGTCGTGCACGGCGACGACACCGGGGTGGCGGACCCGGGCGGCGGCCCGGGCCTCGCGCTGCATGCGCAGCCGCAGTTCGGACAGTTCCGGTCCGGCCGCGTCCGTGTACGTGCGCAGCTCCTTGACGGCGACCTCGCGGCCGAGGACCTCGTCCACCGCCCGCCAGACCACGCCCATGCCACCGCGCCCGAGCCGTGCGCTCACGCGATAGCGCCCGGCCAGCAGCCGGCCGGCTCCGTCCGAGTGCCCGTACCGCTCCGGTCCCTGCTCCCCCGAAGACACCGCCGCCCCGTTCCTGAAGTCGTTGCTCTGTCGCGTCCGCCTGGTCGATGCGTGGCGTCCAGCGTACGGGGCGGCGGCGCCGGCCAACTCCCGCGGCCGGGGGTCGTGACCGGTCCGCGACGTCTACTGCGCGGAGGCGGTCAGGTCACCGCGCCGGGGCGCGGCGAACCCCTCCAGGTCGAGGCGGGTCAGGCCGGTGAGGCGGGCGACCTCGGCGATGTCGAGGGCGCCGCAGTCCAGGCCGCGCAGCAGGTAGCCGCTGAGGGCCTTGGCGGTGGCGGGCTCGTCCATGACGTCGCCGCCGACGTGGCCCGCGTAGCGGGCGAGGCGGCCGGCGGCCTGCTCGAAGCCCTCGCGGTAGAAGGCGAAGACGGCGGCGTAGCGGGTCGGGATGTGGCCGGGGTGCATGTCCCAGCCCTGGTAGTAGGCGCGGGACAGGGCGCGGCGGGTGAGACCGTAGTGCAGCCGCCAGGCGTCGTGGACCTTGGCCGTCGGGCCGACGGGCAGGACGTTGGTGGAGCCGTCGCAGACGCGTACGCCGGTGCCCGCGGCGGCGACCTGCATGACCGCCTTGGCGTGGTCGGCGGCGGGGTGGTCGCTGGCCTGGTAGGCGGCGGAGACGCCGAGGCAGGCGCTGTAGTCGAAGGTGCCGTAGTGCAGACCGGTGGCGCGGCCCTCGGCGGCCTGGATCATCCGGGCGACGGTCGCGGTGCCGTCGGTGGCGAGGATGGACTGGCTGGTCTCGATCTGGATCTCGAAGCCGAGCCGACCGGCGTCGAGGCCGTGGACCTTCTCGAAGGCCTCCAGGAGCCGGACGAACGCGCCGACCTGCTCGGGGTACGTCACCTTCGGCAGGGTGAGGACCAGGCCCTCGGGCAGACCGCCCGCCTCGATCAGGCCGGTGAGGAAGACGTCGAGGGTGCGGATGCCCCGGTCGCGGACGGCGGCCTCCATGCACTTCATGCGGATGCCCATGTACGGCGCCGCCGTGCCGTTCTCGTACGCCTCCGCGATCAGGCGGGCGGCGCGGGCCGCGGTCGCGTCCTCCTCGGCGTCGGGGCGGGGGCCGTAGCCGTCCTCGAAGTCGACGCGCAGGTCCTCGATGGGTTCGCGCTCCAGCTTGGCGCGCACGCGCGTGTAGACCGGCTCGGCCAGTTCGTCCGCGAGGCCGAGGACGGCCGCGAAGGAGGCGGCGTCGGGGGCGTGTTCGTCGAGGGCGGCGAGGGCCCGGTCGCCCCAGGAGCGGATGGTGTCGGCGGCGAAGGCGTCGCCGGGGACGTAGACGGTGTGGACGGGCTGCCGGGTGCCGGGGTCCCCGGGGTAGAGGCGCTCCAGCTGCGCGTCGACCGGTGCGAGGGAGGCGCTGATCTCCTCGCTCACGGCGCCCGCGAGGCTCGTCGCCACCTTCTCCTGCTGACCCATCCCACACCCTCCTATTTTCCGCTGTACGGAATCAATAATCCGCAGAATGAAGTTATCCGGGCGGTTCGCGCTGGTCAACACCCTGTCCGTACGCCGGCCCACGAGAGAGAGTCGTCTTCAGGATGCACCGAGGCCCCGGTGACCGCGTGGGTCACCGGGGCCTCGGACAGCGCCTGGCCGGACTCAGCCCTTGCGGGCCTTGATCTCGTCGGTCAGCTGCGGGACGACGTCGAAGAGGTCGCCGACGACGCCGTAGTCGACCAGCTCGAAGATCGGGGCCTCGGCGTCCTTGTTGACGGCCACGATGGTCTTCGAGGTCTGCATGCCGGCGCGGTGCTGGATCGCGCCGGAGATGCCGTTGGCGATGTACAGCTGCGGCGAGACCGACTTGCCGGTCTGGCCGACCTGGTTGGTGTGCGGGTACCAGCCGGCGTCGACGGCGGCACGCGAGGCACCGACGGCCGCGCCGAGGGAGTCGGCGAGCGCCTCGATGATCGAGAAGTTCTCGGCGCCGTTGACACCACGGCCGCCGGAGACCACGATCGCGGCCTCGGTCAGCTCCGGACGGCCCGTCGACTCACGCGGCGTGCGCGCGGTGACCTTGGTGCCGGTCGCCTTCTCCGAGAAGGTCACGGCGAGGGCCTCGACCGCACCGGCGGCCGGGGCGGCCTCCACGGCGGCCGAGTTCGGCTTGACCGTGATGACCGGGGTGCCCTTGCTGACACGGGACTTGGTGGTGAAGGACGCGGCGAACACCGACTGGGTGGCCACCGGACCCTCGTCACCGGCCTCCAGGTCGACGGCGTCGGTGATGATGCCGGAGCCGATGCGCAGCGCGAGGCGGGCGGCGATCTCCTTGCCCTCGGCGGAGGACGGGACCAGCACGGCGGCCGGGGACACGGCCTCGTGGGCGGCCTGGAGGGCGTCGACCTTCGGCACGACCAGGTAGTCGGCGTACTCGGACGCGTCGTGGGTGAGGACCTTCACCGCGCCGTGCTCGGCGAGGGTGGCGGCGGTGTCGGCGGCGCCGTTGCCCAGCGCGACGGCGACGGGCTCGCCGAGGCGGCGGGCCAAGGTCAGCAGCTCCAGGGTGGGCTTGCGGACGGCACCGTCCACGTGGTCGACGTAGACGAGGACTTCAGCCATGGGATTGCTCTCCTGCGTAAGGAAGTTGAGGGGCGGTCAGCGGGGGCGAGCCCTTAGATGAACTTCTGGCTCGCGAGGAACTCAGCGAGCTGCTTGCCGCCCTCGCCCTCGTCCTTGACGATGGTGCCGGCCGTGCGCGCCGGGCGCTCGTTCGCGGCCTCGACCGTGGTGAACGCGCCCTCCAGGCCCACCTCTTCGGCCTCGATGTCGAGGTCCGACAGGTCCCAGGACTGAACCGGCTTCTTCTTCGCCGCCATGATGCCCTTGAAGGACGGGTAACGCGCCTCGCCGGACTGGTCCGTCACGGACACGACCGCCGGGAGGGAGGCCTCCAGCTGCTCGCTCGCCGCGTCGCCGTCACGACGGCCCTTCACGACGCCGTCCTCGACGGAGACCTCGGAGAGCAGGGTGACCTGCGGGACACCGAGACGCTCGGCGACCAGCGCCGGCACGACACCCATGGTGCCGTCGGTGGAAGCCATGCCGGAGACGACCAGGTCGAAGCCGGCCTTCTCGATCGCCTTGGCCAGCACCAGGGAGGTGCCGATGGCGTCGGTGCCGTGCAGGTCGTCGTCCTCGACGTGGACGGCCTTGTCGGCACCCATCGACAGGGCCTTGCGGAGCGCGTCCTTGGCGTCCTCCGGGCCGATCGTGAGAACGGTGACCTCGACGTCGTCGTCGGAGTCCTCCGAGATCTTCAGGGCCTGCTCGACCGCGTACTCGTCCAGCTCGGAGAGCAGACCGTCCACGTCGTCGCGGTCGACGGTCAGGTCATCGGCGAAGTGCCGGTCGCCAGTGGCGTCGGGCACGTACTTCACAGTGACAACGATCCTCAAGCTCACGCCGGCTCTCCTACTGCATCGACATTTCCGGGCTGCCTCTTGCAGGCAGCATAGGCGCCTCAAGCGGCCGATCCCGGTCGGGGCGTCCGCGCGCTCCGACCGAAATATTACTCGTCAGTACACCCAGTTCATGCCCGCTAAGCAAGCGCTTTGAACTGTGACCTTCGCAACGCAGCGTAATCGGAATTCGACCGGCCCGCAGATGACGGCGGCGTGATCAATCCCGCAGACCGTTGAAGCGCCCCTGGTGGTACAGGAGGGGGCGCCCGGTGCCCGAGGGGTCGCCCAGCACGACCTCGGCGAGCACGATGCGGTGATCACCGGCCGGGACACAGCCGACGATCCGGCAGACCAGCCAGGCGAGCACGTCGTCGAGCACCGGTACGCCTTCCGGACCCTCGCGCCAGGCCGTGGGCGCGCCGAACCGGTCGGCGCCGCTGCGGGCGAAGGTGCCGGCCAGCTCGCCCTGGTGTTCGCCGAGTATGTGCACGCCGACGTGGTCCGTCTCGGCGATCGCGGGCCAGCTGGAGGCGCCCGTGCCGATGCCGAAGGAGATCAGCGGAGGGTCGGCGGAGACCGAGGTGAGGGAGGTGGCGGTGAAGCCGACCGGGCCGGTGGCGCCGCGCGCTGTGATCACCGCGACACCGGCGGCGTGCCGGCGGAACGTCGAGCGGAGCAGGTCGGGGGAGGCGAGCCGGGGAGTGCCGAGTTCGGGCGAGGCCGTCATGGAAGGGTCCTTCTGCCGAGGGGGACGAGCCGGTGCGTAGCTGCTCAACAGCCCGGACAGCGCGCGCTCGCGGTGCGGGCGAGGTCGATGTGGGCCCGCCCGAAGAGAAGGAGTTTGATCGGCATACGGTCAGGCTGACGATAGGTGGCGCGCGCAGTCAAGTGCGTTCCGGTGGCCGGAAGATGGTGCGCCGCCCGTGGAGACACCCTCACACCGCCTCCCCGAGGGCCGCGATGACGTCGGCCTTGCGCGGTTGTCCGGCGGCGCGGCGCACCACCCGGCCGTCCGCGTCGAGGACGAGCACGGTGGGCGTCCTGAGGATCTCCAACTCGCGTACGAGACCCAGGTGGGCCTCGGCGTCGATCTCGACGTGCGCCACGCCGGGGACCAGTGCCGCCACCTCGCCGAGCAGGCGCCGGGTGGCCCGGCAGGGCGCGCAGAAGGCGCTGGAGAACTGGACGAGGGTGGCCCGCTCCCCCAGTTCGGCGCCCAGTTCGGCAGCCGCCAGCCGCACGCCGTCATCTCCGCACCGCACGCCGTCTCCTCCGCACCGCATGACGTCACTTCCTGGTCGACACTTGTGGTCGGCATCCGTACCAGCGCGGATCAGCCCGTGAAGATTCCTCCAGCATGACGGAAGGTTCGCATCGCACGTAAAGCCGATTTAAAGATCCGAGGTGGGATGTAGGCCGACGTGACGAGGATCTCGCCGCCGCAAGGCACCAGGACTGGCTACCCGTCCGTTCTTCGGGCACGATCTGCGAGACGCCGTAAACCTACGGCTGCGTAACTTTCCCGCCGGGAGCCCCTTTCCCGAGCAGAGCAGAAAGGGTCCACCCCGCACATGGCAGAGCTGGTCTACCGTCCCGTCGTCGGTTTCGCGAAGACGTTGTTCAAGGTCTGGGACCTGAAGATCGACTGCCAGGGCTCGGAGAACATCCCGCGTTCGGGCGGCGCCGTGCTGGTGAGCAATCACATCAGCTACCTCGACTTCATCTTCAACGGCCTGGCCGCCCTGCCGCAGAAGCGCCTGGTGCGCTTCATGGCGAAGGAATCGGTCTTCCGGCACAAGGTCTCCGGCCCGCTCATGCGCGGCATGAAGCACATCCCGGTCGACCGCAAGCAGGGCGAGGCGGCCTACGCGCACGCGCTGGACTCGCTGCGCTCCGGCGAGGTCATCGGGGTCTTCCCGGAGGCCACCATCTCGGAGTCGTTCACGCTGAAGAGCTTCAAGTCGGGCGCGGCGCGCCTGGCCCAGGAAGCGGGCGTCCCGCTCGTCCCGATGGCGGTCTGGGGCACACAGCGACTGTGGACGAAGGGCCACCCGCGCAACTTCAAGCGCAGCCATCTGCCCGTCACGATCCGCGTGGGCGAGTCGGTCGAGGCCCCGCGCGACCAGTACGCGGGCGCCATCACACGCCGCCTGCGCGAACGCGTCCAGGATCTGCTCGACGCCGCCCAGCGCACCTACCCCGGCCGCCCCAAGGACTCCGAGGACTCCTGGTGGCTCCCCTCCCACCTGGGCGGCACGGCCCCGACGATGGAGCAACTGCGCGCGGCCGAGGCGCACTGAGGCACGAGGCGCGGACCGAAGGGGCTCTGCGGAGCGGACTTCGGCGGAGACTTCTGCGGGAGACTTCGCCAGCGCGGCTTCCCCGGGATGCGGGGGGGGCGTCGGCGAGGCGCTGTTCGGCCACGCGCACCCATCACAAGGCCACCTGACCGAGGCCGACTGCCTCACGGAGCGCACGGCCAAGGCCGACCGGCCCGGGGCAGGTGACCGGGACGCAGTGAACGCGCGCGTCCGACCGAGGGCCACCAGCCCGGTGAACGGACGACCACAACCCATCGGCCCGGCACAGGTGACCGAGTCGCACCGACCACCCGCGTCCGACCGACGACCGCCGCCCGAAGTCCGTGGCCGAGGACACCGACCCGATGCCGCACGGCCCGGGTACGCCGCCCGGCGGCGCACGGTCCCGGACCGACCCGGGGCGGGACGACCGTCCCGGAGCAGAGACGGGGAGAGCCGGCGCCCTCACCGACATGGCGCGGAACCAGTGGGACGTATCCCCGTACGGCCACAGCACGCCGACGCCCGGCCGGGTGGGGTGGCGGTGCGGGCGCCCCGGGCGACCCAACGGCCGCGCCACGCCCGGCCATCCACGAGGGTTCCGCCTCGCCGACCCCGCCACACACGCCGGTGCGCCCCCTCGCCACCTGCGCCGTGTCGCCAGGCAGACCGACCATGCACCCAACGACCATGGCACGTCCGGGACTCCACGGCGCCGTACGGCGGGTCGTACGCGGCCCCGGGGAACAAGGGAACAGCCGTTGGCGCCAAGGGCTGATCTTGCCGTCCAGCAGAGCGTCCAACGGCCCTGCCGAGGTGCGGCAAAGCTCGGGCGATCTGGGCGGCCAGCGGTTCTGGCGGGCGGAGATGCCCGGTGTGGAGACCGGTGGCCACGGGCTGTTGGAGGACCTGGCCCGCAACGAGGTCGACCTGACCAAGCTCGCCGCGCGCTGGCCGGACATGCCGCGGGCCATCGGCTCACTGGCGACCGGGCAGCTCCGCGCGTACGGCCTGCTGCGGTTGTTCGGCCGCGAGGGGCGGCCCACGCCCTTGGGGCAGGCGTTCGCCGAGTACGGGTGCATCGCCAAACCCGGCACCTGCTCCGGGTCGTCGACCCGGTCGACCAACTCGGCGCGCTCGGCCTGCCCCGACGCCGCCGTCGACCACCTGCGGGCCCTGCCTCCCGAGGAGCGGGAGCATGACGTCCTGGACGAGGACACCGGCGGATGACGGGGCGTCAGGGCGCGTATCGGGTCGCGATCGACGAGCATCGCAGCTTCCGGGGCGGGTGCCCGTCCGGGATGCCGGGCCCGAGGGCCTCGGCTGCGTGCCCGCCGGGATGGTGTGTCAGACCTTGGCGAGCCGCTCCACCAGCAGTTCCACCCTCGCCTCGGCGTCCTCGGGCAGCAGGCGGCCCGCCCGGGTCAGGGTGGCGAGCCCGTGCAGGGACGCCCAGAACGTCTCGGTGAACAGCCCCGGGTCGATGCCGTCCCCGGCGACCTCGCCCAGGCTCTCCATCAGCGCGGCGAAGGCGTCCTTCAGCGGCTCCGGCGTGTGCTCCTGCGCGTACGCCAGGCCGCCGTCGAGCTGGAAGATGGCGTCGTAGACCGCCGGGTTGCGCTCGGCGAAGTCGAGGTAGGCACGGGCCAGGGCGGCGACCCGCTCGCGCGGGCCGTCCGCGACGGCGGTCGCGGCCCGCACCGCCACGGCCATCTCGGCGGCGCCCTCCAGGGCGACGGCGCCGATGATCTCGCGCTTGCCCCGGAAGTGGCTGTAGAGGACGGGCTGGCTGTACTCGATGCGCTCGGCGAGCCGGCGGGTGGTCACCGCGTCCCAGCCCTGCTGCTCGGCGAGTTCGCGGGCCGCCGCCACGATGAGGCGCTCGCGCTCCGCCCGTTCGCGCTGCTTGCGTTCCTGTACCGACATGCATTGATCCTAGCATCGCTAGACAATCGAGCGCCAGTAGTACTAGCGTTGCCCCGCCTGCTAGCAACGCTAGTTCAACGGAGGGGTCGTCATGCTCAACGCACTTGAGGTGTTCACCACCGTGATCGTCGGTCTGATGGTGGGGGTGGAGTTCTCCGTCGCCTTCGTCATGAACCGGATCCTGGACGCGCTTCCCGAGGACAGCGGCCAGCTCGGCCACGCCCACGCCGGCCGGATGCTCGGCGCCCTGATGCCGTTCTGGTACATCGGCTCGCTCGTCCTCAGCGCGGTCTGGGCCGTCGCCGGATGGCACCACCACGGCGCCGGACTCGTCGTCACCGCCGCCGGCCTGCTGATCCTCAGCGTGGTCATGTCGCTCCTGCTGCTCGTCCCGATCAACAACCGGAACAAGACCTGGACCCCCGACAACCGGCCCGCCGACTGGAAGCAGCAGCTGCACCGCTGGGACCGCTACCACTACGTCCGCGTCGCCGTCATCATCGCCGCCTTCACCCTGCTGGTCGCCGCCCTCGCCTGAGCCCGCGGGCCGACCCCGCGCCGGTGGCGCACACGACTCACCGGGCGCCACGAAGCTCACCAAGCTGCCGAAGACCCGCAAGGAGAAGAACAATGTCGCTGAAGAAGATCAACACCGTCCTGGCCGCAGCCTTCATCCTCTTCATCCTCTGGTTCGGGACGGAATTCATTCTGAGCCCGGAGACGACGGCGCCGGGCTACGGCCTGCCGAGCCGGCCGTCCGGCGACGGCGGCGGCTTCCTGGTCGTCAAGGGAATCCGCGACGTCGTCCTGGCCCTGGTCCTGGGCATCCTGCTGGTGACCGGCCACCGCCGGGCGCTGGGCTGGGCGCTGCTGGTGGAGGCCCTCGCCGCGTACGGCGACATGGCCAACGTGCTGGCCCACCACGGCTCCGTGGCCACCGCGCTCGGCGTCCACTGCCTGACCGCGACACTGATGGTGGTCAACGGCCTGCTGATCATGCGCGAGACCCGCGGGGTCACGGCCGCTCCGGCAACGCCCGCCCCGCAGCCCGCCTGACGCCACCTCGGCGCGTGTCGGTATCCACCTGTCACCGCCCTTGCGACGGCCGGTAGTCGGTCGCTCCCGGGTCGGACCCGGCAGGCCTCAGAGTGCGTCGGGGAGTGTCTTCCAGAGGGACGGTCGGTCCGGCGCGGCCCTCAGGGCGTCGAGGACGCGCGGATGCGGTGCGGCGTACAGCACCGGGTAGTCCGTCTCGCCGGCCGCGGGGTCGGGGATCCAGGCCAGCCGTTCGCCGTCGAGGGAGAACCGCGCGTCCACGCCCGGTTTGTTGCCGCGGGGGTCCTGCCGGTGCCAGGCACCGTGGAAGCGCACGGCGACCAGACCGTGCACGGCGTGACCGCTGCCGTCGTCGTGCGCCAGGCGCTGGTAGCACAGGGCGGTCGGGGTGTCCCCGGCCCGCAGCAGTGCGGCCAGGGCGTGGGCCTTCGCGTAGCAGATGCCGGTGCGCAGTTCCAGGACGTCCGAGGCGCGCCAGGTGACCCGCGGGTCGCCGGCGTCGGCCGAGTGCGGGATGGTGTCGCGGACGAACGCGAAAGCGGCGCGTGCATAGGCATACGAGTCCGCGACCCCTTCGGCCAGCCGGGCGGCCGTTTCCCGGACCACGGGACGGTGATGGTCGACGGCCTCGTCGTCAGCCAAGTAGGCAGAGAGGTCGGCGGTGTCCTGGATCAGCTCCATGGGTGCAGAGCATAGGAATGCGATCACCCGAGAGTCAATCAACTTTCAGGTGATCGCATACCTATGCAATCTGTCGAGCGACGGTACGACTAGCGCGCCATCTCCTCCTTGAGCGCCGCCACGAAGGTGTCGACGTCCTCCTCCGTGGTGTCGAAGGAGCACATCCAGCGCACCACTCCGGCGCCCTCGTCCCAGAAGTAGAACCGGAACCGCTGCTGCAGCCGCTCGCTCACGTCGTGCGGAAGCTTCGCGAAGACGCCGTTGGCCTGGACCGGGTAGAGGATCTCCACGCCGTGCACCGCGCGCACCCCCTCGGCGAGGCGCTGGGCCATCTCGTTGGAGTGCCGGGCGTTGCGCAGCCACAGGTCCTTCGCCAGCAGCGCCTCCAACTGGACCGACACGAAGCGCATCTTGGAGGCCAGCTGCATCGACAACTTCCGCAGGTGCTTCATCTGCCGCACCGCGTCCTGGTTGATGACGACGACGGCCTCGCCGAAGACGGCGCCGTTCTTCGTCCCGCCGAGCGAGAGGATGTCGACACCGACCGCGTTGGTGAACGTCCGCATGGGCACGTCGAGCGAGGCGGCCGCGTTGGCTATGCGGGAGCCGTCCAGGTGCACCTTCATGCCGTGCGCGTGGGCGTGCTCGCAGATCGCCCGGATCTCCTCGGGCGTGTAGAGCGTGCCCAGCTCCGTGCTCTGGGTGATCGAGACGACCTGCGGCATCGCACGGTGCTCGTCCTCCCAGCCCCAGGCCTGCCGGTCGATCAGTTCGGGGGTGAGCTTGCCGTCGGGCGTGGGCACGGTGAGCAGCTTCAGGCCGCCCATGCGCTCGGGGGCGCCGCCCTCGTCGACGTTGATGTGCGCGCTCTCGGCGCAGATCACCGCGCCCCAGCGGTCGGTGACCGCCTGGAGCGCGACGACGTTCGCGCCGGTGCCGTTGAAGACCGGGAAGGCCTCGGCCGTGGATCCGAAGTGGCCGCGGATGATCCGCTGAAGGTTCTCGGTGTACTCGTCCTCGCCGTACGCCACCTGATGGCCGCCGTTGGCCAGGGCCAGGGCGGCCAGCACCTCGGGGTGGGCTCCGGCGTAGTTGTCACTGGCGAAACCGCGGACCTGCGGGTCGTGGTGGCGACGCGCGTCGGTCTTGGGTGGGTTCACGGCTTCTCGGTCAGCCACAGACGGTTTCCGTTCACTTCGGCGGCGGACTTGCTCCAGACGCCCTCGACGGCCTCGGCGAGGTCCTTGACGTCCGTGAAGCCCGCGAACTTCGCGTTGGGGCGTTCCGCGCGCATCGCGTCGTGCACCAACGCCTTCACCACCAGGATGGCAGCCGCCGAACGCGGACCCTCCTCACCCCCGGCCTTGCGGAAACCGTCCGCCATGGCGAGCGTCCAGGCCTCGGCGGCGGCCTTGGCCGCGGAGTACGCCGCGTTGCCCGCCGTGGGCTTCGAGGCGCCTGCGGCACTGATCAGCAGGTAGCGGCCGCGCTCGCTGCGCTGGAGGGCGTCGTAGAAGGCCAGGGAGGTGTGCTGGACGGTGCGGATCAGCAGCTTCTCCAGCAGGTCCCAGTCCGCGAGATCGGTCTCGGCGAAGTTCGCGCTGCCGCGCCAGCCGCCCACGAGGTGGACCAGGCCGTCGACGCGGCCGTGGTCCTTCTCGATGCGCGCCGCCCAGTCGCGGGTCGAGCCGAGGTCGAGCAGGTCGACCGTCTCGCCGGTGACCGTGGCGCCGCCGTTCGCGTAGCGGGCCGCGTCCACGGCCTCCGCCAGGCGCTCGGGGTTGTTGTCGGCGCCCACGACGACGGCGCCGGCCTCGGCGAGCCGGACCAGCGTCGCGTGCCCGGCGGGTCCGCCCGCGCCGGCCACCGCGATCACCGTTCCCTTGAGAGACCCGTTGTTCCCCACGTTCTTCCCCTCTTGAACAGCTCGAACAGCTTGAACAGTGATCCCGTCGCGGTCGCTCACGCGGCGGTCCGCCCGGCGCCGTCCGCCGTGATGCCCTTGGTGGAGGCGATCACGTTCTTCAGCTTCTTGGACAGGGCTTCATAGAACATGCTCAGCGGAAACTCGTCCGGAAGCACGTCGTCCACGAGTTTGCGCGGCGGCTGGGTGAGGTCCAGGGCGTCCGGGCCCTTGGCCCACTTGGAGCCGGGGTGCGGTGCCAGATAGGTGGCGACCAGCTCGTATCCGGCGAACCAGTGCACCAGCTTCGGGCGGTCGATGCCGTCCTTGTACAGCTTCTCGATCTCGGCGCACAGCTGGTTGGTGACCTGCGGGGCTCGCTCCCAGTCGATGGAGAGCTTGTTGTCGGTCCAGCGGACGACGTCGTGCTTGTGCAGGTAGGCGAAGAGCAGCTGGCCGCCGAGGCCGTCGTAGTTGCGGACGCGGTCGCCGGTGACGGGGAAGCGGAACATCCGGTCGAAGAGCACCGCGTACTGCACGTCACGGGCCTGCGCGACGCCGTCCGCCTGGAGCTTCACGGCCTCCTTGAAGGCGGTGAGGTCGCAGCGCAGCTCCTCCAGGCCGTACATCCAGAACGGCTGGCGCTGCTTGATCATGAACGGGTCGAACGGCAGGTCGCCGTGGCTGTGGGTGCGGTCGTGGACCATGTCCCAGAGCACGAAGGCCTCTTCGCAGCGCTTCTGGTCGTGGACCATCGCGGCGATGTCCTCGGGCAGCTGAAGGCCCAGGAGGTCGACGGCCGCGTCGGTGACCCGGCGGAAGCGGGCGGCCTCGCGGTCGCAGAAGATGCCACCCCAGGAGAAACGTTCCGGCGCCTCGCGTACGGCGATGGTCTCCGGGAAGAGGACGGCCGAGTTGGTGTCGTAGCCGGAGGTGAAGTCCTCGAAGGTGATGCCGCAGAACAGCGGGTTGTCGTAGCGGGTGCGCTCCAGCTCGGCCAGCCAGTCCGGCCAGACCATGCGCAGCACGACCGCCTCCAGGTTGCGGTCGAGGTTGCCGTTCTGCGTGTACATCGGGAAGACGACCAGGTGCTGGAGGCCGTCCGCGCGGCCGGCGGCCGGCTGGAAGGCCAGCAGGGAGTCCAGGAAGTCCGGCACCTCGAAGCCGCCCTCGGCCCAGCGGGCCAGGTCGCGCACGAGCGCCTCGTGGTAGGCCTTGTCGTGCGGGAGCAGCGGGGAGAGCTGCTCGACCGCGTCCACGACACGCCGTACGGCCGCCTGGGCGTCCGCCTCGGCCGGGGCGCCCTCGGCGTCGAAGTCGATCGACCCGTCCTTGGACTGCCATGGCCGGATCCGCTCCACGGCATCCTTGAGCACCGGCCAGGCCGGGTGCTCAATCACCCTGGTCGACGAAGGAATCTGTTCCTTCATAGCCGACTGCACAAGAATTTCCGTCATGACCCATCCTTCACGGGAGAACCTCGCGTAAGGACACCGTATGCATACCCGGTTTCCGCCATCAAGAGGCATCTCGGGAAATTTTCCCGCTACATGGCTTGGTCACCGATGATTTTCCTGTGCTAAACCGTGACGGCGCTCACTTCCGTCGCTTACAGCGCGCCCGGGCAGGGTGTCGCTCCGGCCGGTCAAGGACACGGAGACTCGCCCACGCGCGGGTGACGGTGGGGGCGCATACCGGCCAGTTGAGGCGCGCGGCACGCACCCGTACGGCGTGCACGTGCGGGTTCATCGCGGGCCCCGGCGATTAGGCTGCGAGCCTGCCCGCGCGGACGACGGCGTCCGTTCGTCCGTCCCGCGCGCGCCGAGCCGCCGTCGACGGAAGCGAGTCGAACCTTGAACTTCCTTACCATCGGTCACCGCGGGGTCATGGGTGTCGAGCCCGAGAACACCCTTCGCTCCTTCGTCGCCGCGCAGGACGCCGGCCTCGATCTCATCGAACTCGATCTGCATCTGAGCAAGGACGGCGCTCTGGTCGTCATGCACGACGCCGAGATCGACCGTACGACCGACGGCACCGGGCCGATCGCCGAGAAGACCCTGGAGGAGCTGCGCGACCTGGACGCGGGCCGCGGGGAGCGGGTGCCGGTGTTCGAGGAGGTGCTGGACACGGTGCGCAGCCCGATCCAGGCGGAGATCAAGGACGTGGCGGCGGCCAGGGCGCTGGCGAAGGTGATGCACGAACGGGACCTGGTCGGGCGGGTCGAGGTGTCCTCGTTCCACGACGAGGCGGTCGCCGAGATCGCCCGGCTGGTGCCGGGGGTGCGCACGGCACTGATCGCCGAACGCTACGGCACCGACGTGGTGGAGCGGGCCGTGGCCGTCGGCGCCCCGACCCTCTGTCTCGACATCCGCCGGATCACCCTGGAGATCGTCGAGCACGCGCGCGAGGCCGATCTGCGGATCATCGGCTGGGTGGTCAACACGCACGACCATCTGCGCCTCGTCCGCGCCCTGCAGCTGGACGGCGCGACGACCGACTTCCCGGAGATCAAGCGCGCCGCGCGTTTCACCGCGTGATCGCGCGCGCGAGGGTCACACCAACGGCTTGACCAGCAGCTCGAACTGGAGGTCGGCGCGCTGCGGGATGCCGAAGCGCTCGTCGCCGTACGGGAAGGGGCTCATCTGTCCCGTACGGCGGTAGCCGCGGCGCTCGTACCAGGCGATCAGGTCGTCGCGCACGGAGATCACCGTCATGCGCATCTCGCCGACACCCCACGCCTCGCGCGCCCGGCGCTCGGCCTCGGCCATGACCACCTTGCCGAGACCCGCGCCCTGCATGGTCGGGCTGACGGCGAACATGCCGAAGTAGGCGTGGTCACCGCGGTGTTCGAGCTGGCAGCAGGCGACGATACGGCCGTCCCGCTCCACCGCGAGCAGCCGGCTGTCGGGCGACTTGATCACGTCGAGCACACCCTCGGGATCGGTGCGCTGCCCCTCCAGGATGTCCGCCTCGGTGGTCCACCCCGCCCGGCTGGCGTCGCCGCGGTACGCCGACTCGATCAGCGCGACCAGCGCGTCGACGTCGGCGTCCGTGGCGTCGCGGAAGGTGACGGAGGTGGCGCTGGTGTCCATGGGCGGCCTTTCGATCTCGGGCGTGGCTGAGCCAGGGTCGAGGGTAACCCTGCCAGTAGGCTCCGCCGGCATGGTGCATGTACTCAGCAGCCGGACGCTGCTCACCCCCACCGACCCCGAGCGCTCCCGTGTCTTCTACGGCGAGCGGCTGGGGCTGTGCGTCTATCGCGAGTTCGGTACCGGACCCGAGCGCGGCACGGTCTACTTCCTCGGCGGCGGCTTCCTGGAGGTCTCC
Source organism: Streptomyces sp. HUAS MG56 (assembly GCF_058673395.1). NCBI lineage: Bacteria > Bacillati > Actinomycetota > Actinomycetes > Kitasatosporales > Streptomycetaceae > Streptomyces > Streptomyces sp. HUAS MG56. Next base: position 2,210,174 of record NZ_CM178722.1, read on the forward strand.
GGCCGCTCCGAGACCCCGCCGTCGCCCGCCGTCCGGCTGTGGCTCCAGGTCGACGACGTGACGGCGGCGCACGAGGAGCTTCGCGCGAAGGGCGTCGCCGTCGTCCGGCCGCCGGTGAAGGAGCCGTGGGGCCTGATCGAGATGTGGATCGCCGATCCGGACGACACGCGCATCGCCTTGGTGGAGGTCCCGGCGGAACATCCGATGCGGTACCGACCGGGTATCTGATCCGGGACGGCGGTGGCTGTGGCACAGGCGGCGGTGGCAGGAGGGCCGAGGGGGTGTGCGGTGCCGGGCTGACGCGGTGCCGGTACGGGGCTCGCGTGCGGCTGCGTCGGCGGGCGCGCCGTGCGTCAGGCCGCCCGGCCGAGGGTTCTCGGGTCCGGCCCGGCACGCTGCCTCCCGGTCCGTGGGGCAGCGTGACCGCCGGCCGGATGTGGCCGTGTTCTCGAAGACGGGTCCGCGGGCATGGGGCTCGGGCTCGTGGGCGGGGCGGTGGGGGTGACCGGGTCGGTCCGGCCTCGCGCAGGGCCTCCCGACCTGTGGAGCGGCGCGGCGCCCGGCAGAGCGTGTCCGCGTTCTCGAAGACGGCTCGGTGGGCGTGGGCTCGGGCTCGCGGGCGGGGCGGTGGGGGTGGTCGGGGGCGAGGGCGTCCCGGATGGCCGGGCCTGTGGGGTGGGGTTAGCGTGCCGGGAGAGGGCTCCGCGGGGTGCGCCGGGCCCGTCCGCCCATCCGCTCGTCCGGAAGGTACCGCGATGGAGTTCGACAAGCCCGTGACCGGCGGCCCGTGCTGGACCGAGCTGGGGACCAGCGATCTGGAGGGAGCCAAGCGGTTCTACGCCGAGCTGTTCGGGTGGCGTCCCGAGACGGACCCGCGGCCGGAGGCGGGCGGGTACACGGTGGCCCACCTGGGCGACGCGCCCGTCGCCGCGCTCACCCCGCTCTACCAGGATTCCCAGCCGGTGGCCTGGAACGTCTCCTTCTCCGTGCCGGACGCGGACGCGGCGGTGCGGCGTGTGGAGGAGGCCGGCGGTGCGGTGGTCGTCGGTCCGATGGACGTGTTCGACGTGGGCCGGTTCGCGGTGGCCCTCGACCCGACGGGCGCGGCCTTCCAGTTGTGGCAGGCGCGGACGTTCCGGGGCGCCGGGCTGTTCAACGCGCCCGGCACACTCGGCTGGGTGGAGCTGGCCACCCGGGACACCCGCCGGGCCCGGGAGTTCTACACCACGGTGTTCGACTGGAGCGCCCAGTCCTCCGAGTGGTACACGGAGTGGGCCCTCGACGGCGCGGAGTTCGGCGGCATGGCCGACATGACCGACCGGTTCCCGCCCGACGTGCCGGCGCACTGGATGCCGTACTTCGCGGTGGCCGACGTGGACGCGACTGCCGAGGTCGCGGACCTGGCGGGCGGTGCCGTCGTCATGCCTCCCGCGACCGTGCCGGACGGCCCGCGCATCGCGGTGCTGCGGGATCCGCAGGGCGCGGCCTTCGGGGTGCACCTCATGGACCCGGAGGGCTGAGGAGCGGGCGATCCCGTCACCCACCAGGAAAGGACGTCGGCGCCCGCATCGCGCCCTGCCCACCGCGGGCAACCACCGGAAGAACCTCGTGCCCTCGGTCGAGGGGCGTGTCGGACCGGCCCGCGTGGGAGATCGTTCGGGCCAACACCCTTGCGGAGCTGTGAAGATCGCCGAGCAGGGCGGACGGACTCCGGCGCAGGTGGCGCCGGCCCGGCTGCTGGGGCGGCAGGGCAACGTCGTCCCGAACGTCGCGGCCACGAGGACGGCCCGGCTCACCGACAGCCCGGCGAGCGCCGAGGTCCGGCTGGACGAGGTGCGCGCGCTCCCGCTCGGCCTCCCGCACGAGCCGACCGTCACGCGGAATACGGCGACCGCCGACGGTCCACGACGTCCTCTGACCCGGCCTCCCTAGGCACGCAGCGCCCCCATCCGGCCCTCCAGGCGGACGAGCAACTCCCCCAGCAGACCGGCGAGTTCGCCTTGCCCCTCGGGAGCGAGGACCGACAGTACGGCGGTCTCGTAGGCGAGTTGCTCGGGCAGGATGCCGTCGACCAGGTCACGGCCGGTGTCGGTGAGCCGGAGGTGGGCGACGCGGCGGTCACGGGTGTCGCCGCGCCGCTCGACCAGCCCGCGCTCGGTCAGCTGCTTGAGCCGCTTGGTGACGGCGGCCCCGGAGGAGAAGGTCTCGCGGGCCAGCTCGCCCGGGGTCAGCTCGTGGCCGGTGCGGCGCAGCGCGCCGAGCAGATCGAACTCCGGGCGGCTGAGACCGGCCCGGCGCAGGGGCGCGTCCTCGGCCTGCTGGAGCAGGGCGGCACAGCGGTTGATCCGGCCGATCACCTCCATGGGCCCGGTGTCCAGCTCGGGGTGCACGGCCCGCCACTGCCGGACCACGGCGGCGACGGTGTCATCGGGCGAGGCCTCGGAACCGGGGCCCGGGCCGGTACCGGTGGCCGTACCCGTACGGTCGGCCTGCCCGGTCCCGCTCCCGGCCTCGCCCACGGCGTCGGCGCCGGAACCCGGGCCGGAGCCCGCGTCGGTCCGCTCCACGCCCCGGCTCGGTCCCGCCTCCGCCCGGGTCGTGTCGTCCGCGGGTGCCGGTCCGCCGTTGCTCGCCGTCATGGCCGTATGTCCTCCGTCGCCCGGTCCGGGTCCTGCCTCCGGCCCCGGGCCTGCTCCTCGTCCTGCCCCGGCACGTACCCCTGGCGTCGTACCGTCGCCGCGAGCGTACGGTGTCCGGACTGCTCGGCGAGCACGACCCGCTCCTCGGGCAGGGCGCGCTGCCACCATTCGCCGAAGGCGGCGTCGGCTGTGGCGGGCAGGTCGGCGAGGGCGGCGGCGAGGGCACGGCGGGCGGACTCCAGGGCGCGGGGCGCCGGGTGCGGCTCGGCCAGCAGTCGGGCGGCGTGCTCGCGGGCGCGTTCGGCCGTGCTCAGGGCGTGTTCGAGGCGGTCGCCCGCGCGCCGGTTGGTGACGGCGACGGCCGCGCCGAAACCGACCAGCGCGCCGACGAGGGTGTCCACGACCCGCTCGGTCATCAGCCGCCCAGGGTCCTGGCTGCGGGCGAACTCGGTGATGAGCAGCGCCATCGGGGTCACACAGACGCTGCCGAGCCAGTAGTTGCGGCCCATCAGCGCCTCGGCGCCGAAGCTCAGGGCGAGGCAGCACAGCACCAGGGCGGCCGGGTGGAGATGGGCGAGCGGGGCGAGGACCGCGAAGGCGAGCACGCCGACGAGGTTGCCGACGACGCGCTGGACGGCCCGGTTCCAGGTGAGGGTGACGTTCGCCTGGTAGAGGGAGGCCGCCGTGACCAGGGCCCAGTAGGGGCGGCCGACACCGAGCGCGAGGGCGGCGTAGCCGGCGAGGGCGCAGCCGAGCGCGGTGCGCGCGGCGACCGGCGCGAGCGGGGCGAGGCGGTGCCGCAACGACCGTGGCCGCAGGGCGAGTTCGGTGTCCACGCCGAGGAGTTCGTCGGGGGACTCACGGGGCGGCGCCACCCGCGGTATCCGGCCGGTGCCGCGCAGCTCTCGGGCCCAGGCGCGCAGGCGGGCGGGGTCGCTGTCGGCGGGGGCGGCGAGGGCGACCTCGGCGCGCACGACGAGCTGTTCGAGGGCGCGGCGGGCCCTGTCGGGGCGTGCGGCGAGCAGCGACTGCCAGGCGGCGTGGATCGCGGCGGCGCTCGCGGCACGGGCCTTGGCGTGTCCGTCGCCGGTGCGGTCCGTGGCGGCGTACGCGGCGGTGGCGTTCAGGGCCTGGGCGGTGGCGCGCCGTTCGGGGCCGTGCGGGCGCAGCAGCCCGGGGGCCATGCCGACCAGCCAGGCCCAGGCGCCCGCCGCCAGGGCCAGCCCGACGTGCCCGGGGACCTGGCCGAGGGTCTGCGGTGCGAACAGCGAGGCGGAGCTGATGAAGGCGAGGACCACGTTGGCGGGCGGTCCGAGCCGGGTCGCGTCGCACACGGTCTTCTGCACGGCCGCCATGACGGCGCCGACGGTGACCAGGACGACGGCGTTCGTGGTGAGTGACGCCGCGAGCAGCGCGACGGCGAGGCCGCCGACCATGCCGGCCACCACCCAGGCGAGGACGCGGGCGCGGGCGGCGTAGGGCCGGTTGTGGCCGTAGAGCGCGCACAGGGATCCGGCCATCGTGTACATGGCGAGGTCGAGGCGGCCCAGCGCCAGCAGGATCAGGTTGGGCGGGGCGATGGCGGCGACCACGCTCAGCGCGGGCTTGAACCAGATGTCGGAGGGCCGCCCGAGGCGGAGCACTCCGGAGAAGGGAAGTCGGCGAAGGGTCGCACTGCTCATACCTATGAATTTAGCACATGTTTTACTCGTAAAACGTTCACCACCCGTCCCGCTCACCTGCTGCGCTCCGTCGAATGCTCCCCGTGTACACCCTTGCGCTCGCGTGCGCCCCGGTCGGCCCGGGCATCGCATCCCTCGACCGAGCGTCGAGCGGGGAGGTGCGCGTGCACGGACCGTTGACGGCTGCCTGGCTGCTGTTCGCGCTGTGCGCGGCGACCGGGGTCTACTGCCTGCTGCGGATGCGCAGCGGGGTCGAGGAGCAGCGCCGCTCCGCGGGCGGCGAGGCGCTGATGGGCTTCGGCATGGCCGTGATGGCCGTACCGGCGGCCGCCTTCACCCCGCCGCGGTGGGCGTGGCCGGCGTACGCGGCGGTGTTCGGGGCGGCGGCCCTGCGCGCACTGTGGGCCGCCCGCACGGCGCCGCACCATCTGCACCATCTGGTGGGCACGTCCGCGATGGTCTACATGGCGGCGGCGATGGCCGTGGCCCCGCCCGCCGCGCACCATGCGCACGGCGGCTCGGGCGTACCGGTGCTGACCGGCGCGCTCCTCGTCTACTTCACGGGGTACGTGCTCCTCACCGGCTCCCGCCTGGTGCCGGCCACGGTCGCCGTGGGCGGACCGCGATCCGGACCGGCACGCTGGGGAGACCGCCCGGAACTGGCCCGGGCCTGCCGGTTGTCGATGGGCATCGGGATGATGGCGATGCTGCTCACGATGTGAGCGAGCACCCGAGGGGCCGAGGACCCGAGGACGGACCCGACGGGAGCGTTGCCTGCGTCACTTCGGCGTCACGGGCCGTACGGTGAGCGGCCTCGCGCTCATAGGGTGCTGCCCATGATGGTCCCCGTGGCACTGCTGCTGCTCGGCACCGTGACCGCCATTGTCGCTCCCCGGCTGCTCGCCCGGGCCGACTGGGCGGACCGCGAACCGGTCGTCGCCCTGTGGGTGTGGCAGTGCGTGGTGGTGGCCGTCCTGCTGTGCTGCGCGCTCTCGATGACACTCAGCGCGGCCGCGGCCTGGGTGGCGGTGCGCGGGAACGTGTTCGCCCCGGCGCCGCGCGCGGTCGTGGACGCCTACGCGCTCGGCGCCGCCGGGCCGTGGGCCGCGACCACCGCCGTGCTGCTCGCCTCCGGGGGCCTGTGGAGCCTCGCGATGCTGGTGCGCGAGGTCGTACGGTCCCGGACGCGCCGGCGGGCACGGCGGACCGAACTCCTCGTGCGCGCACCGCTGTTGCCCGGCGAGAAGGCGGTAAGCGGACGGCTGGTGGTGCTGGAGGGCGACCGTCCCGACGCCTGGTGGCTGTCCGGTGCCGCGCCCCAGCTCGTCATCACCACGGCCGCTCTGCGCCGCCTGAAGGGGCGTCAGCTGGACGCGCTGCTCGCGCACGAGCAGGGTCACGCACAGGCCCGGCACGACTGGCTGCTGCACAGTTCGGCCGCGCTGGCGGGCGGGTTCCCGCAGGTGCCGGTGTTCGCCGCGTTCCGCGACGAGATGCACCGGCTGGTCGAGCTGGCCGCCGACGACATGGCCTCCCGGCGCTTCGGCCGGCTGACGACCGCGCTGGCCCTGGTCGAACTGAACGAGGAGCGGGGCGTGTTCGGCCCCTCCCCCACTCCGCAGGCCCATGTCCCACAGCGCGTGCACCGCCTGCTCGCCGCCCCGGACCGGCTCCCCGCCCTGCACCGGCTCCGCCTGACGGCGCTGGCCGCGCTGGTGCCGGTGATCCCGGTGCTGGTGGCCCTCGTACCGGGGCTGCGGGCACTGGGCTGAGCTGCCACGGAGCCGCCGAGGCGCTGTCGGGGAGCCGCCGTCGAGCCTCCGGGGTGCCGGTCACGGCCCCCGCCGACCGGCCTCGTCTCGGCCCACTGGGACCCGCTCACGGTGCGCCTGGTGTGCGCGGCCACGCTCGTACAGCAGTCGGTGAAGGCGGCCTCGGCGTCGGAGCGACCCCGGTACGGCTGGGCGTGCGCCGGCTCTCGGACGTGCTCGGCGGCCGGCTGTTCGGGGCGTTGGCCGTGACGTCGGCCGTGTCGGTGCACGAGCGGGTCGGGATCGGCCGGCTCAACTCACCTGGACACCGCTCCCGATAGGGTCGAGGGCATGGCTGCTGTGCTGTTCGACTTCTCCGGGACCCTGTTCCGGATCGAGTCCGCCGAATCCTGGCTGCGCGCGACGCTGAACACGTCGGGGCACAGCCTCCCCGAACCACAACTACTCGACACCGCGAGGGCGTTGGAAGCGGCCGGCGCACTGCCGGGCAGCGGTGTGGAACCGGTCGCGCTGCCGACCGAACTGGCCGCCATGTGGGCGGTGCGGGACGAGAGCGCACCGCTGCACCGGGCCGCCTACACCGGCGCGGCCCGCCAAGTGCCTCTGCCTTGGCCGGAGTTGTACGACGCCCTGTACGAGCGACACATGGCGCCCGCCGCCTGGTCCCCGTACCCGGACGCGGTCGAGGTGTTGAGCGCGCTGCGCGAGCGCGGCATCGGGGTCGGCGTGGTCAGCAACATCGGCTGGGACCTGCGCCCGGTATTCCGCCATCACGGGCTCGACGGGTACGTGGACGCGTACGTGCTGTCGTACGAACACGGGGTGCAGAAGCCGGACCCGCGGCTGTTCTCGGTGGCCTGCGCGGCACTGGGCGCCGATCCGCGCCAGGTGGTGATGGTCGGCGACAGCAAGGAGGCGGACGGCGGTGCGGCCGCGCTCGGCTGCCGGGTGCACTTCGTCGATCATCTACCGGCGGAAGAGCGGCCCGGCGCACTGCTGCCGGTGCTGGACCTCGTGGACTGAGGCCGCCTCCGGGCCGCCGGGCCGCGGCCGTTCGGGTAGGGGCCCTGAAGGGTGTGGAGAGTAACGGCTCGCTCACGCGCCGCCCGTCTGAGACGATCCCCCGCGTCGCCCCAGACGGACGGCAGCCCTGGACCGGCCCCGCCCATGGCGGGGCCTCCCGCGTTGAGTATAGTTGGCTGGCAGCCAGTCAACGCAGGAGTTACAGGATGTCCCCGCGCAGCGCCTCGGTCAATGAAGAGTTGCGACGGCGTTCCCGGGAACGGCTGTTGCAGGCGGCGGTGGAGATGGTCGGCGAGCACGGCTTCGAGGCCACCACGCTGGGCGACATCGCGGACCGGGCCGGTTCGGCGCGCGGACTGGTGTCGTACTACTTCCCCGGCAAGCGTCAGTTGGTGCAGTCCGCCGTGCACCGGCTGATGCACCGCACGCTGGAGGAGGCGCTGGAGCGCGAGCCGCACACCGAGGACGGCAGGGAGCGGCTGGCCCGGGCCATCGACGCCATCCTGGGCCTGACCCGCGACCACCCCGTCCTGATGCGGCAGCACATGGCCGGCCTGCTACAGGCGGAGGGCTTCGTGCAGTGCCCGGAGCAGCAGCGGCTGGGGGAACTGCTGGGGGACACCGTCGCCCGGTACGGCTCGGAGAACGTCCCGGCCGACTACCCGAAGCTGCGGGCCCTGTTGATGGGCGCGGTGTACGCGGCACTGCTGCCGGGGGCGCCGATGCCCCTGCCGGTCCTGCGGGCCGAACTGTTCCAGCGGTACGGGCTCGACTGGGCGATGGGGATGCCGCCGGAGAGCGAGCCGGCCACCGGGGCGCGGAAGCGGGATCTGTCCCGGTTCTTCGCCACGGAGGCCCGGCCGGAGCAGGACTGACGGCCAACCGGCCTCAGCCGCGGCGCGCGTGACGCGCCGTCAGAAAACCCGCGTCCCGCGCCTGGGCGATCAGTTTGAGGGAGCGGCGACGGCTGCGCCCGGTCGCGGTCATCACGGCGAGCACCGGGTCGGTGCCCTCCTCCTGCGCGGCGCGGTACTCCAGGGCCGCCCGCCGGCACCCCTCGACACCGCGCGGCCAGGCCGACCGTTCACGTCGAGCCGTGGCGCAGACGCCGGCTGCTTCCCCGTCGGCCTCGCCGCTCACACCGCCCTCGTCCCGCTCACCGCCCACAGGGCCCTCGCCGCCCTCGCTGCCCTTACCGTCCTCAGCGCCCTCGCCCGCCGCGCCGTTCACGCTCACCTCGTGCGGCTCCTCCGCCGCACGAGCACCCTGTTCGACCACCCACTCCTGCGCCCCCTCCACCGCTTCAGCCCGCGCACCCGCCGCCGCATCCTCGCCCTGGTCCGCCGCGTCCACCGCGTCCCCCGCCACCCCGCACGCCCCGGAGAGCGGCCCCTTGAGCCAGTCCGCGAGGGCTGTCAGGTCGGCGAGGGACAGGGCCGGTTCGGCCTGGACGTCCTCGATGGACACGCGTCCCTCGCGGGCGACGGCCAGCGCGTCGACGCGGGCGCCGTCGGGAAAGGCCAGCCGGACGTGGAACCAGGACAGGGTGCCGTCACGCTCCCGCACTTCCCACGCGGGCCACACGGACACCGCACCGTCCTCCGGGTCCCGATCAGTCAGATTGAGGTCAGAAAGATCAAGAAAGGATGCTCCAGGCACGCACGCAACGTAACCGCATGATCACACTCCATACGAACGGACACGCGTCCACGTCACCCCGGCGGCCCCTGCCGTACCGCGCCGGGCGGTGCCATGCTGGTGACGTCCGCACACTCTCCTTCCCTCAAGGAGTTCCGCTGTGCTGCGTGTCGCCGTCGTCGGTTCGGGCCCGAGCGGGTGTTACACCGCCCAGAGTCTGGTTCAGCGGGATCCAGGGGTCCACGTGGACGTCCTGGACCGGCTGCCGTGCCCGTACGGCCTGGTCCGTTACGGTGTCGCCCCGGACCACGAGAAGATCAAGTCGCTCCAGGGCAGCCTCGCGTCGGTGCTCGAACACGAGCGGGTGAGGTTCCTCGGCGGGGTCCGGGTGGGCGGTCCGGGCGGGCTGCCGGTGGAGCGGCTGCGGGAGCTGTACCACGCGGTGGTGTACTGCGTGGGCGCGGCCGGTGACCGCCGCCTCGGGATCCCCGGCGAGGAACTGCCGGGCAGTTGGCCGGCGACCGACTTCGTGGCCTGGTACAGCGCTCATCCGGACGCGATCGACGCGGGCTTTCTGCACGGTGTGCGCTCGGCCGTCGTCATCGGAGTGGGCAATGTGGCGGTGGACGTCGCACGGATGCTGGTCCGGGGCGCCGCGGAGCTGAACCCGACGGACATCCCGCAGGCGGCTCTCGACACACTGGCGGAGAGCGGGCTCGCCGAGGTGCACGTGGTGGGGCGGCGCGGCCCGGCGCAGGCCCGCTTCACCACCAAGGAGCTGCGCGAGCTCGGCGATCTGCCCGACACCGAAGTGACCGTACGGGCACATGAGTTGGCGCTTGATCCGAGCGACCCCGGCACGCTGCCCGGGGTGTCGCGGCGCAATCTGGAGGTGCTGCGCGGCTGGGCGGAGCCCGGGCCGGAGCCGGCCGCGCGGCGGATCGCCCTGCGCTTCTTCCTGCGGCCGGTGGAACTGCTCGCGGGCGAGGGCGGCCGGGTGGGCGCCGTGCGCTTCGAGCGGACGGCACCGGACGGGCAGGGCGGAGTGACGGGCACGGGCCGGTACGAGGAGGTGCCGGCCCAGTTGGTGCTGCGGTCGGTGGGCTATCGCGGAGTGCCTCTGGACGGGCTGCCGTTCGACCCGGTGAGCGGCACCGTGCCGCACGAGGGGGGCCGGATCGTGCGGGGCGGTGCGCCCGCCCCCGGCGAGTACGTCGCGGGGTGGATCAAGCGCGGCCCGACGGGTGTCATCGGCACCAACCGGCCCTGCGCGAAGGAGACGGCCGCCTCGCTCCTCGCGGACGCGCCCGCGCTGCTCGCCAGGGAGGTGCCCGCGGATCCGGTGCCGGCGCTGCGGGCGGCCGGGTTCGATCCCGTGCCGTGGTCGGGCTGGCTGGCGATCCGGCGGGCCGAGGCCGCACTGGGCGCGCGGCTCGGGCGGAGCGTGGTCAAGCTGGCCGACTGGGACGCGCTGCGCACCGCGGCCCGCTCGGCGTAGCCGGGCCTGCTCCGCTGCGCCGCGGAGGCGGGCGGCCGGGGTGACACACACCGGCAACAGTCCGGAAATCAACAAACTGTTCAAGGCGCCTACGGTCTCCTCCTGTTCGGATGTCACTCCCCGCCCGCCGCTTGCTGGAGTTCCCATGGCCACCACCGCAGAGGTGCACCCCGTCGACGAGATACCGCCGGTACGGCAGCTGGCCGCCTTCGGGTTGCAGCATGTGCTCGCGATGTACGCGGGCGCCGTCGCCGTGCCGCTGATCGTGGGCGGCGCGATGAAGCTGTCGCCCGCCGACCTGGCGTATCTGATCACCGCCGATCTGCTGGTGTGCGGCGTCGCCACGCTGATCCAGTGCGTCGGCTTCTGGCGGTTCGGCGTGCGGTTGCCGATCATGCAGGGCTGTACGTTCGCGGCCGTGTCGCCGATGGTGCTCATCGGGACGACGAACGGCGGGCTGCCCGCGATCTACGGCGCGGTGATCGTAGCGGGGCTGGCGATCATGCTGCTGGCGCCGGTCTTCGGCCGGCTGCTGCGCTTCTTCCCGCCGCTGGTGACCGGCACGGTGATCCTGATCATCGGCGTCTCGCTGCTGCCGGTGGCGGGTGACTGGGCCGCCGGCGGCGCCGGGGCGAAGGACTTCGGCGCGCCGAGGAACCTGGCGCTGGCGGCCTTCGTGCTGGCGGTGGTGCTCGGCGTGCAGCGGTTCGCGCCGGCCTTCCTCGCCCGGATCGCCGTGCTGATCGGCATCGCGGTGGGCCTGGCGGTCGCGGTGCCGTTCGGGTTCACCCGCTTCGGCGCGGTCGCGGACGCCGACTGGGTCGGCATCAGCACGCCGTTCCACTTCGGCGCCCCGGCGTTCCATGTGTCCGCGATCGTGTCGATGCTGGTGGTGGCGCTGGTCAGCATGACCGAGACGACCGGTGACCTGATCGCCGTCGGTGAGCTGACCGGGCGGAAGGTCGAGCCGCGGTCGCTGGCCGACGGGCTGCGCGCGGACGGTCTGTCGACCGTGCTCGGCGGGGTGTTCAACACCTTCCCCTACACGGCGTACGCGCAGAACGTGGGTCTGGTCGGCATGACCCGGGTGCGCAGCCGCTGGGTGGTCGCGGCGGCCGGCGGGATCCTGGTGCTGCTCGGCCTGCTGCCCAAGCTGGGTGCGGTGGTCGCGGCGGTCCCGGCGCCGGTGCTGGGAGGCGCCGGTCTGGTGATGTTCGGGACGGTCGCGGCGAGCGGGCTGCGGACGCTGGCCCGGGTCGATTTCCGGGGCAACGACAACCTGACCGTGGTGGCCGTCTCGGTGGCGATCGGCATGCTGCCGGTGGGAGTGCCCACGGTGTACGACGGCTTCCCGGACTGGTTCCGGACGGTGATGAACAGCGGCATCAGCGCGGGCTGCCTGTCCGCGATCGTGCTGAACCTGCTCTTCAACCACCGTACGGCGACGGCGGGTTCGGGTGCCGGCGGCTCGGCGGGGCAGGCGGGTTCAGGCTCCGCCGCCGAGCCGGCGGATCTGTAGCGCGGCGGCGGCGAGCAGGCTGTCGAGCAGCCCGGGAAAGAGGTCGTCCAGATCGTCCCGGCGCAGGACGTTCATCTTGGCCGTGCCCCGGTAGACCTGCCGGATGACCCCGCTCTCGCGCAGCACCCGGAAGTGGTGCGTGGTGGTGGACTTGGTCACCGGCAGGTCGAACTGCGAGCAGCTCAACTCCCCTTCACCGGCGGAGAGTTCACGGAAGATCCGCAACCGCATCGGGTCGGCGAGCGCATGCAGCACGGTCTCCAGCCGGATCTCGCCCCGCTCCGGGTGCGGCAGCGCGCGGCCGGTGGTGGCGGTGTCGGTCACGGCGGCGCCCTTCGTCACATGATCCTGGCCCGTCGATCCGTGATCGTGGCCCACGCACCATTGTACGACACCCATCATAGTTTGACATCTCTCATAGTACGAGGGTTATCGTACGAGTCGACCAGCGGTCCCGTGACGAATGGAGTCCGTCGTGAGCGCGCTCTTCGAGCCCTTCACCCTGCGCGAAGTCACCATCCCCAACCGGGTGTGGATGCCCCCCATGTGCCAGTACTCGGCCGACCCGGAGGGGCCGCTCACCGGCGCCCCGAACGACTGGCACTTCGCGCACTACGGTGCGCGCGCCACGGGCGGCACCGGCCTGATCATCGTCGAGGCCACCGCCGTCTCGCCGCAGGGCCGGATCTCCCCCTACGACCTCGGCCTGTGGAACGACACCCAGGTGGAGGCCTTCCGCCGGATCACCCGCTTCCTGACCGCCCAGGGCTCGGTGCCCGGCATCCAGCTCGCCCATGGCGGCCGCAAGGCCTCCACCGACCGGCCGTGGAAGGGCGGCGCGCCGGTCGGACCGGAGGCGCACGGCTGGCAGCCCGTCGCACCGAGCGCGGTGCCCTTCGACGAACGGCATCCCGTACCCACCGAATTGACGACCGATCAGATCACCTCGATCGTCGGCGAGTTCGCCGCCGCAGCGCGCCGCGCGCTCGACGCGGGCTTCGAGGTCGCCGAGATCCACGGCGCCCATGGCTACCTCGTCAACGAGTTCCTCTCGCCGCACTCCAACCGCCGCACCGACGCCTACGGCGGCTCGTACGAGAACCGCACCCGCTTCGCCCTCGAAGTCGTCGACGCCGTACGCGAGGTGTGGCCCGAGGACAAGCCGGTGTTCTTCCGCGTCTCGGCCACCGACTGGCTCCAGGACGGCGGCTGGACCACGGAGGACACGGTACGCTTCGCCCGCGATCTGCACGCCCACGGCGTGGACCTCCTCGACGTCTCCACGGGCGGCAACGCCTCCGGCGTGACCATCCCGGTCGAGCCGGGCTACCAGGTGCCGTTCGCCGCCCGGGTGAAGGCCGAGACGCCGCTGCCCGTCGCCGCCGTGGGCCTGATCACCGAGGTGGAGCAGGCCGAGAAGATCCTGACGAACGGCGAGGCCGACGCCGTCCTGCTCGGCCGCGAGCTGCTGCGCAGCCCCTCCTGGGCCCGGCAGGCGGCGCGCGAGCTGGGCGCCGAGACCCGGGTGCCGGTGCAGTACCACCGGTCGGTCTGAGCCCGACGGCCCGCCGCCGGCCACCCCTCGGCACGGCGACACTGCCGGGCCTCGCCGCACGCCCGTCTCCCCCAGGTCCGCACCGGCCGGTGACAGGATGTGGGGGCGAGGGGAGAGCGGATGGGGCGCAGGGAACGGGAGGCGGTCGCGCGCGCGGCGCGGCTGTACGAGGCGGCACGCTCGCTGGCCGACGACCACGACAATGCGGTCGAGGCGGTACGGGCGGCACTGCGGCCGATCGAGGACGCGGCGGTGGAGCAGGCGCTCGACGCCCTGCCCGTGGCCCGGCTCCAGGACGCCACCGGCGGGCGGCTGCGGCTGAACGAGGTGGACGGCAGCGGGCTGCACACGGTGCGTCAGGTGCTCGACGCCGGCCCCTACCGGTTGCGGCAGATCCCCGGGGTGGGTGAGCGGACCGCCGGTCAGATCGTCGCGGCCGCGCGCCGGCTCGCCGACGCCGTGCGGGAGACCGTCGCCGTACACCTCGACGTGGACCGGCCGCAGCCGCGGACGACGGCGCTCGTCAGGGCGCTTCAGGTGCTGGTGGAGGCCGGGCCGCAGGCGCGGCGTGCCGTCGGCGCGGCCGGCGTGCTCGCGCGGCGCCTCGAACCTCTGCTGTCCGACGCCGGGCCCGCCGCCGGGCGCCTGAGCCTGCTGGTCGCCGGGCAGGACAAGAAGGTCCGCGCGCTGGCGGCCGTCGAGCAGCTGCGCACGGTCGTGGCGGACGCCGAACGGGCCGGCACCCCCGGGGCGCTCGCGCAGGCCTCGGTGGACCTGCTGCGGGCGCCGTCGAACGACCTCGCGGCCTGGGTGGACTTCGAGCTGCGCTCCGCCGAGTACTACGGCCTGCTCACCGAGATCTCCGGGCGCGCTCCCGACACGGCGGCCGCCGAGGGCTTCCTGCCCGACGAGATCGCCGAGCGCGTGCACGGCCAGCAGGTGGACGACTCCGGGCTGCGGGTGTCGCTGCGCGGCTACCAGGCGTTCGGGGCCCGCTTCGCGCTGGCGCAGCGCCGGGTCCTGCTCGGCGACGAGATGGGGCTCGGGAAGACGATCCAGGCGCTGGCCGCGCTGGCGCATCTGGCCGCCGCGGGGCAGAGCCACTTCCTGGTCGTCTGTCCGGCGAGTGTCCTGGTGAACTGGACGCGGGAGATCGAGGCGCGCACCTCGCTGCATGTCACGCCGTTGCACGGACCGGACCGGCACGCGGCGTTCGCCCACTGGAAGGGGCGGGGCGGGGTCGCCGTGACGACCTTCGACGCCCTGCGCGGATTCCCGGTGCCGGACGGGGTTGAGATCGGGATGCTGGTGGTCGACGAGGCGCATTGCGTGAAGAACCCCAGGACCCTGCGCTCCCAGGCCGTCGCCCAGTGGGCCGGGCCCTGCGAACGGGTCCTGTTCATGACGGGCACACCGATGGAGAACCGGGTCGCCGAGTTCCGCAACCTGGTCCGGATGCTCGACGAGGCCGTGGCGGAACGCATCGGCGACCGTGCCGGGCTGCCCGGTTCCGTGGCCTTCCGGAAGGCGGTCGCCCCCGTCTATCTGCGCCGCAACCAGGTGGACGTGCTCGCCGAACTCCCCGCGCTCCAGCACACGGACGAGTGGGAGGAACCGAGCGCCACGGACGAGGAGGCGTACCGCGAGGCGGTGCGCTCCGGGAACTTCATGGCGATGCGCAGGGCGGCGTACGCCCGTCCCGAGCGGTCCGCCAAGCTCGTCCGGCTCCGCGAGATCGTGCAGGAGGCGCGGGAGAACGGGCTGAAGGTGGTGGTGTTCTCCGCCTTCCGGGACGTCCTCGGCGTGGTGCGGGAGGCGCTCGGTCCCGACCCGCGCCGGGGCGGCGGGCCGGTGCTCGGCCCGCTCACCGGAAGCGTGCGGCCCGATCGGCGTCAGTCGCTGGTCGACGAGTTCGCCGCCGTGTCCGGCCCGGCGGTGCTGCTGGCGCAGATCCAGGCGGCGGGCGTCGGCCTCAACCTCCAGGCCGCCTCCGTCGTGGTCATCTGCGAGCCCCAGCTCAAGCCGACCGTCGAACAGCAGGCGGTGGCCCGGGCCCACCGCATGGGCCAGGTACGACCGGTCCGGGTGCACCGGCTGCTGGCGCCGGGCGGGGTGGACGAGCGGATGGTGGAGATGCTGAACCGCAAGGCCCGTCTGTTCGACACCTACGCCCGCCGCAGCGCGCTCGCGGAGGCCACCCCGGACGCCGTCGACGTGTCGGACTCGGACCTGGCGCGCCTGATCGTCGAGGAGGAGCAGATCCGGCTGGGCCTGGCGCACGGCGGGCGGGGTGCCGATGAGGCCGAGGAGACCGGCGGCGAAGCCGACGACGCCGCTTGTGGCGCACCCGGCGGACTCGGTGGACTGGACGAACTCGGCGTGAGCGACGGCCATTCCATGCCGGTGCGACACACGCACCCGGAACGGATCCCGGCGCCGGAACGGTCGAACACCCCCTAGGGGCGCCAGCGGTCGTCGTATTCGGGATGACCGGCGAACGGCAGCGCGAGCAGGCGCAGGGTGGTGCAGGGTGCACGGGGGTGCCCGCCCTCGCGGCAGGTGCGGCATCTGCCGCCGTCCCCGGTCCGGTGCTCCGCCACCAGGGCCCGCTTCGCCCGGAGTTCACGCAGCACCCGGGCCGGATCGTGCCGGGCCACATGGGTCAGCAGCTTCACCGGGTCCTCGGCGCCGAACTGCACCATCGGCGTGTGCGTGGACCCGCCGTCCCGGGACGTGAGCACCTGCTCGATCTCGTCCGCGACGACGCCCCAGACCGCGCCGGGCGCACCGGCGACCGCGTCGCGGGCCACCCGTTCCTCCTCCTCGAAGCGGTCCCGCAGGAACGCCTCCAGAGCCGTCGTCGTCATGCGGCGCGCTCTCTGCGGCCGACCGATGCGGACAGCTCCCGCTGGTAGTCGGCGTAGGCCGTGCGCAGGGCCTCCCCCGGCCAGTCGGCCGGGAGGAGGGCGGGCGGCAGGACGGGGTCGGTGAGCAGGTGGCGCACGGCCGCCGCGCAGGCGGTGAAGCGGTCCGCCGGGCCGCGGCCGGCCGCCGTGTGCGCGAGCAGCGTCCGCGCGGTGGCGGCCCAGGCGGCCAACGGCCAGAGCCGGGCGGCCAGTTCGGGGGCGGGATCGTCGGGGCGGGCGGTGTACGTGAGGGCGACGCGGTGCAGGTCGGCAGGCAGCGGGCGGTCGAGGTTGGCCGGGCGCAGCCACACACCCTCGCGGAGTTCGGCCAGGCGCAGGGCGGTCAACCGGGCGCGCAGGTCGGCGCGTTCCGCGGGGCCGCGTCCGGTCGCCGTGATCACCACCATCTCCCAGTCGCCGTCCCACGCGCGCGTGCCGGGACGCAGAGCCTCGTCCTGGCGGCGCTGGCGGGCCAGCAGCCGGTCGCTGAGCCGGTAGACGCCGTCCGCGCGCCGCAGGTCCCCGGCGGCCACCATCCGGCTGAGGGCGGCACGCAGCGTGGAGCC
Organism: Streptomyces sp. HUAS MG56; assembly: GCF_058673395.1. Lineage (NCBI taxonomy): Bacteria > Bacillati > Actinomycetota > Actinomycetes > Kitasatosporales > Streptomycetaceae > Streptomyces > Streptomyces sp. HUAS MG56. The sequence continues at coordinate 2,226,972 of NZ_CM178722.1, forward strand.
GCCCACGCCGAACGGCTCCACCAGCCGGACCAGGTCCTTCACCGGCAGCTCGGGCGGGTGTGCGCCGAGCAGGAGGCTCAGCACGGCCGACCGCGCGGACAGCGGCCGCAGGTCCGCGTCCTCCGGCTCGGGCGGGACGTTCATGCGCATGGGCACGTACTCTACGTGCGCTCTTATTGTTGCGTTATTGCTACAGCCGCAGGAAGAGTGCAACATTGCCGTATGGTCTCCACACCCGCACAGCAACGGCTGCAGTCCGCGGCTCGGCCGCAGTACGCCACGCACGACGTCACCAACCAGGCCCCGCCCCTGGCCCCGTACGACGCCTCCGACGACCGGGCCCTGCTGGAGGGGCTGCGCCGGGAGGGCGCCGGGTGGGCCGAGGAGGACCTCCGGCGGCTGGGGGCGCGCGCCGGGAGCGCGGAAGCGCAGGAGTGGGGCGAGCTGGCCAACCGGCACGAGCCCGAACTGCGCACCCACGACCGTTACGGCCACCGCATCGACGAGGTCGACTTCCACCCCAGCTGGCACCACCTGATGCGCACGGCGGTCGCCGAGGGCCTGGCCGGCGCCCCGTGGGCGGACGAGCGGCCCGGCGCCCACGTGGCCCGCAGCGCGGGCGGCCTGGTCTGGGGGCACACGGAGGCCGGGCACGGCTGCCCGACCTCGATGACGTACGCCGCCGTCCCCGCGCTGCGCGTCCAGCCGGACCTCGCCAAGCTCTACGAACCGCTGCTCACGAGCCGGGAGTACGACCCGGAGCTGCGCGTGCCGACCGAGAAGCCGGGTCTGCTCGCCGGGATGGGCATGACCGAGAAGCAGGGCGGTTCGGACGTCCGGACGAACACCACGACGGCCACGCCCACCGGCGAGCCGGGCGTGTACACCCTGCGCGGGCACAAGTGGTTCACGTCGGCGCCGATGTGCGACGTGTTCCTGGTGCTCGCGCAGGCCCCGGGCGGCCTGTCCTGCTTCCTGGTGCCGCGGATCCTGCCGGACGGCAGCCGCAACACGTTCCGCATCCAGCGGCTGAAGGACAAACTGGGCAACCGCTCCAACGCGTCCTCCGAGCCGGAGTTCGACCGGACGGTGGCCTGGCTGGTGGGGCCGGAGGGGCGCGGGGTGAAGACCATCATCGAGATGGTCAACTGCACCCGGCTGGACTGTGTGATGTCCACGGCGACCCTGATGCGCAAGACGCTGGTCGAGGCGGGGCATCACGCCCGGTACCGCAGCGCGTTCGGCGCCCGGCTCCTCGACCAGCCGCTGATGCGCAACGTCCTGGCCGATCTGGCGCTGGAGTCGGAGGCGGCGACGACGCTCACGCTGCGGCTGGCCGGCGCGGCCGACCGCGCGGTGCGCGGGGACGCCGGGGAGCGGTCCTTCCGGCGGATCGCCACCGCCGTGGGCAAGTACTGGGTCACCAAGCGCGGCCCCGCGTTCACGGCGGAGGCCCTGGAGTGCCTGGGCGGCAACGGCTACGTCGAGGACTCCGGCATGCCCCGGCACTACCGGGAGGCGCCGCTGCTGTCGATCTGGGAGGGCTCGGGCAACGTCAACGCGCTCGACGTGCTGCGCGCCCTCGGCCGCGAACCGGACTCCGTGGAGGCGCTGTTCGCCGAACTCGCCCTCGCGCGCGGGGCGGACGCCCGGCTGGACGCCACGGTGGCCGGGCTGAAGGACCAGTTGGCCGAAACCGACCAGGTGGGCGCCCGCCGGCTGGTCGAGCGGATGGCACTCGCCCTGCAGGCCTCGTTGCTGGTCCGGTACGCCCCGCAGCCGGTCGCGGACGCCTTCTGCGCGAGCAGGCTGGGCGGTGACTGGGGGCACGCGTTCGGCACGCTGTCCGCCGGGACCGGCCTCGACGCGATCCTGGAGCGGGCCCTGCCCGGCCTGAACTGACCCCTCTCCCCCGGCGAGTGCCGGCCACGCGCGCGTGTGGCCGGTGACAGCCGACGGATCGCACACAGTCAGACCGTGACTGCGGACCGTTGTCAGTGCCGTGGTGCACACTCGCGATCAGGTGGCACTCGCGTGGGGGAGGACTACGTGTTCACGGGGATCGACGAGGTCGACTGGGCCTCGCTGCGGCATGCCCACGGCAGCGCGCGGGACGTGCCTGGATGGTTGCGGGCGCTGGAGTCCGCGGACGACGCCGAGCGGGCGGCCGCGCTCGACGGGATGTACGGCGCGCTGCGCCACGAGGGCGGGGTGTACGACGCCACACCGGTCTGCGTCCCCTTCCTGTTCTCGCTCGCGGCCAGAGCGGAGGTCCCGGACCGGGCCGGCATCGTGGAACTGCTGGTCGGCGTCGGCACGGCGGGTCCGGACGGGGACACGCGCGCGTGGGAGGCGGTGCGCGCGGGTGCGGAGGACTTCGTCCCGCTCGCCGCGGACCCGGACCCGGCACTGCGCGCGGCGGCGGCCGGAGCCCTCGTGCGGTTCCCGACCGAGCCCGCGCGGACCCTGGAGGTGTTACGGCGGCGGCTGCGGGCCGAGCGGGACGGCCCCGTCCTGCTCGCCCTCACCGAGGCGCTCGGCCTGTTCGCCCTCCGGCACCCCGCACACGCCGACGCCGCGGTGGACCTCCTGGCCGAGCTGAGCGCGCCGCCGCACGAGGCGGGGCTGCGGCTGGCCGCCCTCGGGCAGCTCGCGCTCGCGGCGCCCGCCCGGCTTCCGGCCGGCCTGGTGCCGACGGCGGTCCGGCTGCTGCGGGAGCGGTCCGCGCGGCGTGCCGGCGCCGCAGAACAGCCCGCGGCCGACACCCTCGTGGGGCGGCTGCGGCGACTGCGTCCCTCGGACGAGGAGGGCGCCCGGCTGCTGCGCACCCTGCACTCCGCGCTGGGCGACCGTGTGGCGGACCGCAGCGCCCTGCTGTCCGGGCAGTTGACCAGTGCGGACCCGGTGGACCGGTGCAACGCGGTGTGGCTGGCGGCGGCCCTGCTGCGCGGCTGGCGCGGCGACCACAGGGCGACCGTCGCGCTGCTGGGCCGCCAACTGGACGCGGAACAGGACCGGTTGCGGGACGCGGCGGTCGTGGTCCTGGCGGAGCTGTACGCGCTGGCGACGCCCGCGGCCGACGCCCTGCACGCGCTCGTGTGCGCCAGGCCCGACCTGTGGACACACCGCTGGGAGCGCGGCGCCCCCGCGCTCGGCGGCCCGCTCAAGGCGCTGGCCAGGAGTGGTGATCCCCGCGCGCTCCCGGCCCTGGCCCAGCTCCTGGCGGGCCCGGCTGCGCCCGTGGAGCTGGGATTCGAACTGAGCCACCTGGGCGCCGCCGCGGCCCCGCTCGCCCCGGCGGTACGGCACCGGCTCGGCCGGGTCCCGCTGTCCTCCCCGTCCGCCGCCCGGCTCGCCGCCCCGCTGCTGGCGGCGGTGGGAGCCGCGGGGGACGCGGAGGCGGTCCCGGAGGTGCTGCGGCTGCTGTCGGACGCCCCCGACGCCCTGAGGACACGGGACGCGCTGGCGAGTCAGGTGATCGCAACGCTGGAGACCCTGGGCGCCACCGCGCGGGCGGTCCCGCTCCTGCACGCGCTCCTGCCCACCCGGCACGCGGCCGCGGCGGCCGGGGCGCTCTGGTCGGCGGACGGGGACAGCGCCGCCGTACTCCCGGTCCTGCTGCGGGAGTTGACCGAGGGCGAGCCTGCGAGCCGGTGCGTGGCCGCCCGCCGGCTGGGCAGACTCGGTCCGGCCGCACGGCCCGCGCTGCCCGCACTGCGCCGCGCCACCCGGTCGGGGCGGACAGAGCAGCGGACGTCGGCCGCGTACGCGCTGTGGCACATCGCCGCGGATCCGGAGCCCGTGCTCCCCGTCCTCCGTGCGGCCTGGGCGGAGGACCTGCGCGCCCGCGGCACGATCGCCCACTGCCTGACCACGATGGGCCCGGCCGCGGCCCCGCTACGGAACCTCGTCACGGCGGAACTGGCCGCCCCCCGCCGCCATCTGGCCCGCGCGGGCGCGTCCTGCCGCCGAGGCGTACCGAAGGACGAGGCACTGCTGCGCGCCTGCCGGGAGGTGCTGATGATGGTGTAGCGGGTGATGCGACCGGCGGTGCAGTGGGTGTTGTAGCTGATGGTGCATGGGTGTTGGGAGTGTTCGGGGTGGCTCGTGTGGGTGTGGTGGTCAGACCGTCCGTCCCCACTGTGGTCCGAGCCGTGCCCATTCCGTGTCCCAGGCGTCCATCCGGCGGCGTTCGAGCCGGCGGCGCAGGGCCAGGCCGCCGCCGAGCGGGACGGCCGCTGCGCCCGTGCCCACCAGCCCGCCGATGAGGGTGCCCCGGAAGGCGGCCTCGGAGGCGGAGGTGGGGCGGCCGACGAGACGGCCCTGGGGATCGGTCCAGACGGTGACCGGCGTACCGGCCTTGCTGCCGAGCCCCACCCTGACCTGCCCGGTGTGGGCGGTGCCGTCGGCGACCGTCCAGCGCACCTCGGCCCACACCCGCTCCTCCCCGGAGGTGTGGGCATGCGGGGACGAGGTCTGCCTGGCCACTCCCACGACACGGGCCACGACGGGCTGCCACTCGGCGCGCTCCCGGGCGAATCCGTGCTCCACCGCCCCGGCGGCCGCGAGACCGGCCAGCACCCCGGCGACGACGGTCAGCAGCCACGTGCCGAGCACCACCCAGGCCTCCACCACGTCGGCCCGGCGTTTGAGCGGGTTGCGCCGCCAGCGCCAGAGCCACACCTTCGGACCACGGAACGCCTTCAAAGGCATCCTCCTCACGAGCGCACCGACCGGCCGGACCGCCCTCCCATACGCGGGAGATCGCTCCGTTGCTCACGACGAGCCGTCTCCTCGACGGTCGCACGAGACACCCGGTTCGCGCAGGCACATGCCGGAACGCATCCGGCCGATCCCCGCCCCAGGCCGACGACACCGCCGTGACCTGCGCAGACGCGCACGCGGAGGGAGAGTGTCAGTGGTGGGGTGCAGACTGGCCGATATCTGACGACTACCTGGACAACGGCGTCCCGGAGGTGATCGGCATGACCGACGTTCTGCTGGCGGTGGGCACCCGAAAAGGCCTGTTCATCGGGCGGCGACAAGGCGGCGGCAGCTGGGAGTTCGACGACGGCCCGTACTTCAACGCACAGGCGATCTACTCGGTCGCCATCGACACCCGGGAGGGCCGGCCCCGGCTGCTGGCGGGCGGTGACAGCGCGCACTGGGGACCGTCGGTCTTCCACTCCGACGACCTCGGCCGCAGCTGGACCGAGCCCGAGCGGCCGGCCGTCAGGTTCCCGAAGGACACCGGCGCTTCGCTGGAGCGCGTCTGGCAGCTGCATCCGGCAGCTTCCGAGCCCGGCGTGGTCTACGCGGGCACCGAGCCCGCGGCGCTGTACCGCTCGGTGGACCGCGGCGAGAGCTTCGAGCTGGTCCGGCCGCTGTGGGAGCATCCGACGCGCGCGCAGTGGGTGCCGGGCGGCGGCGGTGAGGGGTTGCACACGGTGGTCACCGACGCCCGCGATCCGAAGGCGGTGACCGTGGCCGTCTCGACGGCCGGGGTGTTCCGCACGACCGACGGCGGCGCGAGCTGGGAGCCGTCCAACTCCGGTGTGTCCGCGGTGTTCCTGCCGGATCCGAACCCGGAGTTCGGCCAGTGCGTGCACAAGATCGCCAAGGACGCGGCCGACCCGGACCGGCTGTATCTGCAGAACCACTGGGGGGTGTACCGCAGCGACGACGCGGGCGGGCACTGGACCGACATCGGCGCGGATCTGCCGTCCACGTTCGGCTTCGCGGTGGCCACGCATCCGCGCCGGGGCGACACGGCGTACGTCTTCCCGATCAACGCCGACGCGGACCGGGTGCCCGCCGAGCACCGCTGCCGGGTCTTCCGCACCACGGACGCGGGCCGCACCTGGGAGCCGCTGGCCGAGGGGCTGCCGCCGGAGGCCCACTACGGCACGGTCCTGCGGGACGCCCTGTGCACGGACGACGCCGACCCGGCCGGTGTGTACTTCGGCAACCGCAACGGCGAGGTGTTCGCCTCGTCCGACGACGGCGACAGCTGGCAGCAGCTGGCCTCACATCTGCCGGACGTGCTGTGCGTGCGGGCGGCGGTGATCGGCTGACGTCTCCCACGCCCGCGTGCGCGGCGGGAGCGCGGGCGTGGGCGCCGAGCTCCGGCCATCGGTTGATCACGGGCCCTTGTACGGCAGTAGGGTGACGCCCGTGGCACCACGACCCTTGCATGAAATCGTCGAACCGGGCTGGGCGAAGGCCCTGGAACCCGTCGCCGGGCGGATCGCGCAGATGGGCGACTTCCTGCGCGCGGAGATCGCCGCGGGACGCACCTATCTCCCGGCCGGATCCAACGTCCTGCGTGCGTTCCAGCAACCCTTCGACGACGTACGGGTCCTGATCGTCGGTCAGGACCCGTATCCGACCCCCGGGCACGCGGTGGGCCTGTCGTTCTCGGTCGCCCCCGAGGTACGCCCGCTGCCGCCGAGTCTGATCAACATCTTCCGTGAGCTGAACACCGACCTGGGCCTGGCCCAGCCGTCCAACGGCGACCTGACCCCGTGGACCCAGCAGGGCGTCCTGCTGCTCAACAGGGCGCTGACCACGGCTCCGCGCAGCCCGGGCGCCCACCGCGGCAAGGGCTGGGAGGAGGTCACCGAGCAGGCGATACGGGCGCTGGCGGCGCGCGGAAAGCCGCTGGTGTCGGTGCTGTGGGGCCGGGACGCGCGCAATCTGCGCCCGCTGCTGGGCAGCCTGCCGGCGGTCGAGTCCGCGCATCCCTCGCCGATGTCGGCCGACCGCGGGTTCTTCGGTTCGCGCCCCTTCAGCCGGGTCAACGACCTGCTGGTCCAGCAGGGCGGAGAGCCGGTGGACTGGCGTCTGCCGTGACCGTCCCCGGATATCTGGCGGTCGACTCCGGGGGCTCCGGTGTCCGGGTCGCCGTCGGCGTGCCGGGCCGGGCGCCGGCCGCCCGGCGGGAGTCACGGGAACCCGTCCGCACGGGTGCGCGGGGCATCGATCCGGCTCATCTGCTGGCGCAGCTCCTCCCCCTGGCCCGCGCGGCGGCCGTGGAGGCCGGCGTGGACGGGCTGGACACGGCCGTCGTCGGCGCCACCGGATTCGCCACGCTGGGTGACGCCCTGCGCGCCGAGCTGCCGGGCGCCCTGGCCCGGGAGCTGGGGGTGCGGCGGGTGGCGCTCGCCGCCGACGCCGTCACCGCCTATGTCGGCGCCCTCGGGCCGCGGCCGGGCGCCGTGCTCGCCGCGGGCACCGGGCTGATCGCGGTCGGCACCGATCTCGCCCGGTGGCGGCGGGCCGACGGCTGGGGACATCTCCTCGGCGACTGCGGCGGCGGTGCCTGGATCGGCCGGGCCGGCCTGGAGGCGGCGCTGCGCGCCCACGACGGCCGCGACGGCGGCTCCGTACCCCTGCTGGCCTGCGCCGAGGAACAGTTCGGGCCGGTGGGCGAACTGCCGGGCAGGCTCTACCCGCGCACCGACCGGCCCGCCGTGCTGGCCTCGTTCGCGCCCGCGGTGGCCGCGTGCGCCGCGCACGACCCGATGGCCGCGGACGTCCTGCGCGCGGCGGCGCGGCACATGGCCGACTCCGCCGCGGCGGTGTGCCCGGCGGACGGGGTGCCCGAACTGGCGCTCACCGGCGGCCTGTTCGGCATGGGCGAGCCGCTCATCGGACCGCTGCGCGAGGAGCTGGCGAGCAGGCTGCCGCACGCCCGGCAGGTGCCGGCCGAGGGCGATCCCCTGCACGGCTCGGTACGCATCGCGGCCGACCTCGCGGCGGGGCGGCTCACTCTGCCGAGTGAACCGGCGATGCTCTCCGTGGTCCCCGTACGAGGGGGTTGAGCGAACGGGCGGAGCAAGCGGGTCGAGATCACCGTAAAAGCGGATTGTTCGCCCTGTCGGCCCATGTTCCCGGCACGTGCCCGGAACACGTGTCCTTGGTGCGTAAATCATCAGACAAAACAGGACGGATACCGCTCACCTGCACCCTCCCCGAACGGAGGAACCCCCGAAGCCAGTAACATGCGGCGCCATGAGCTCCCCCACTGGACCCGCGTCCGGCCTGCCAGTACGAATGCCGCGACCTCGTCAGCCCGGACGGCACCGCCGACCGGAACCGCTGGCGGCTCCCGAGGGCGCGCCCGCGCTCGTCCTCGCGGTGCCCGGCGCGCCCAGCACCACCACCCGTGGCCTCGCCGAGGAGGTCGTGAGCATCGCCCGCTCCGAGCTGCCCGGCCTGGACGCCCGGATCGGGTACCTGGACGGGGACGACGCCGAGTTCCCCACGCTCCGCTCCGTGCTGGCGCACGCCGCCGAGGAGCGCACGGCCCGCTACGAGCAGGCCGTCGCCGCCGGTGTCGAGGGGATCAAGGAGCCCGACGGCCCGGTCGCCGTCGTCGTGCCGCTGCTGGCCGGTCCGGACAGCGCCCTGCTGCGCCAGATCCGCCAGTCCGTGATGGACAGCCGGGTCGCCGCCGATCTGACCGACGTCCTCGGCCCGCACCCGCTGCTCGCCGAGGGCCTGCACGTGCGGCTGTCCGAGGCGGGCCTGGCCCGCGCCGACCGCGCCCGGCTGTTCACCGTGGCCACCGCCGCCGACGGCATCATCCTGGCGTCCGTGGGCGGCGACGAGGCGGTGCAGGCGGCCGGGATCACCGGCATGCTGCTCGCCGCGCGCCTGGCCGTGCCGGTGATGGCGGCGGCCCTGGACCAGGAGGGTTCGATCTCCTCCGTCGCCGAGCAGCTGCGCTCGTCCGGCTCGCAGCAGCTGGCCCTGGCGCCGTACCTGATCGGCCCGGAGATCGACGCGGGGCTGCTCGCGGCGGCCGCCGAGGAGGCGGGCTGTGCCACGGCCGAGTCGCTCGGCGCGTACCCGGCGATCGGCAAGCTCGCCCTCGCCAAGTACACGACCGCGCTGGGCATCGCCCCGCAGCAGCCGCAGGGCACGCCGGTCCGCTGATCCCACGCCGGCACCCACCCGGCATCCGTACGGCCGAGGGCCCGCTCCACACCCGGAGCGGGCCCTTCGCACTCAGCCGAAGACGACGCAGGAGGCCGCGGGCACCGGCACCGAGCCGTCGTAGCGGGGCAGCCCCGTCGCCTCGTCCACGGCGAACCAGGTGACGTCGCCGGAGCGCTCGTTGGCCACGTAGAGGAAGCCGGCACGCTGGGCGAGCGCGCGCGGCCAGTTCCCGCCGCAGGTCACCGCGCCGACGAGGCGGAGCGCGTCGCCCTCGACGGCGAGGACCGACAGGACGTCCTCGCCGCGCGTGGCGGTCCACACGAAGCGGCCGTCGGGCGAGACCACGATGCCGGACGGATAGGCGTCGCCCGCCGGGGCGCCGGGCAGCACCGGGACCTCGGTCAGAGGCTTCAGGGAGCCGCGGGCGGCGTCCCAGCGGCAGACGGTCACCGTCGGGGTGAGTTCGTTGACGACGTAGGCGTGCCGGCCTTCCGGATGGAAGGCCAGATGACGGGGGCCGGCGCCGGGGCGCAGGGCGATCTCGCGGTGCACGACGGGGACGCCGGCCGCGAGGGCGCACACCCGTACCGAGTCCGTGCCGAGGTCGATGCTGACGACCCAGCGGCCGCTCGGGTCGGGCTGGACCTGGTGCGCGTGGGGGCCGCGCTGGCGCCGGTCGTGCGGGCCGGAGCCGGTGTGCTGGAGCAGCCCGGAAGCCTTGGCGGCGAGGGTGCCGTCCGGGCGCAGCGGTACGGCGGTGACGCTGCCGGAGCCGTAGTTGGCGGTCAGCACGTGGCCGTCGTACAGGCCGAGGTGGGTGGGGCCGCTGCCGTCCACCGGCACGGGCGGTCCGGCGAGTTCCGGCCGCTCGCCGCCGACCCGGAAGGCGGCGACGGCGCCCTCGGCCGTCTCGCTGACCGCGTAGAGCGTGTCGCCGTCGGGTGAGAGGGCCAGATACGACGGGTCGCGGACGTCGTCGGCGGTGGCCCCGAGCGTGAGGGCGCCGCCGTCCGGCGCGACGGTCGCGGTGACCAGTCCGGGGCCGCCCGCCGCCGTGAACGAGCCGATGAACGCCCGGTGCCCGCCGGAGCTGCCGTCCTGTGCCACCGCTGTCCCCTCTCGGTCGTCCCGGTGGAGCCGGTCCGGGGCCGACGGTAGCAGTCGATCACGCGGGGTCTAGACCAAGAGACACAGGGCGCGCCCCCCGGAATGCGGCGTCGGCTCAGGCGCCCACGAGCCGCGAACCTGACGGCGACCGCAGGGGCTCGGCAAGATCGGCGAGGGCACGCTCCAGGCCGTGCAGATGGGCCAGGGCGGGCGGGTGGGCCGGGATGGACTCGGCGGAGGGTGCGGTGCGGCCGCGGTGCGGCTCCGGGCGGCCAGCCGTGAGCGCCTCGACGGCGGCCTCCACCCGCCAGCAGGCCGCTGCCAGCCGGGCGTCGTGCGAGGCCTCGGGGTCGGCCGCGACCGCCACCAGGCCGCGCACCTCGCGGACGCAGTCGTCGAGGAGCGCGAGGACGCGGCGGGCGCGCTCCTTGCGGGCCGGCATCGGGTTCAGCGGGTGCACCAGCGGGGCGACCGCGAGCCGGACCCGGCCGAGCAGCTGCTCCAGCTCGGCCACGCGCGGCGCCGGGTCGGCCGTCGCGGAGCCCGCGAGCCGGTCGGCGGCCTCGGCGGTGCAGGCGTGGACGCAGCGCAGGGCGCGCTGGATCCAGCCGTCGGTGACGGCGTGGGTGGTGACCGGCAGGACGAACAGCACGGCGAGCGCGGCGCCGAGCGCGCCGACACCGGTCTCGACCAGGCGCAGGCCGAGCAGACCGGGGCTGAGGACGCCGAGGAGGCCGTAGAGGGACTCGGCGAGCACGGTCACCCAGAGCATCATCCAGGTGTAGGAGACGGCGGCCGAGTAGAAGATGCCGAAGACGGCGATCGCGACGAGGACGGCGGTCGGGACGGGCGCGCCGTGTACGGGGACGGCGACGAGGAAGCCCAGGCCGATGCCGATCAGCGTGCCGAGGACGCGGCGGAAGCCGCGCACCAGCGTCTCGCCGCGCGAGGCGGTGTTGACGAAGACCCACCAGGTGGCACCGACGGCCCAGTACCAGCGCTGTTCCGACACCAGCTGGCCCACGACCAGTGCGAAGCCGGCGCCCGCGGTCGCCTGGACCGCCTGTCGCGTGGTCACCCGGGCGAGGCCGGTCCCGGCCGGCGCGGACGAGGCCGAGGGTGCGGCGGCCGGGGGCAGCCGGCGCTCGTAGCACCACAGCCCGAAGCGCACCACGGCCGCGCTCAGCACGGACAGCAGGACGGCGGCGTACAGCTCGGGCAGCTTCTCCGGGGTGGCGTGCACGAACTGGGCCACGAAGAAGGTCATGAAGGCGAACACGCCGAGGCTGTGCCCGCGCGGCCCCCAACGGCGCGCGTACACCCCGGCGCCGACGACGGCCAGGAAGGCGAGGTCGCGCGCGACGGGGAACGCGTGCAGCTCGGCCGCGGCGGCGAGCACCGGCACGCCCACGACGGGCAGCAGCGCGGTGGTGACCGCCTGCCCCCGCACGGTCGCGTCGGCCACGGTGAACAGCGCGAGCAGCGCGGCGAGGCCGCCGGTGACCGCGCCGACGAGGGAGTGTCCGGCGGCGAAGCAGACGACGACCGCCAGCCCGATGCCGAGGACGGCCCGCGCGGCGAAGCGCAACCGCGCCCGGCCCGGGTCCGGCGCCACGAACATCCTCTTCAGCACTGCTGCCCTCCCCATGGAACTCCGGCACAGAAAAGGCGCCGCGGGGATCCGCAGCGCCATCGACGTCTCCATGAGAGCATCACTCGGCTCACTGGCTCAAGTGATCGCCGAATCGCTGGTCCATTGGCACAGCACGGGCAGTGCCGCGGCGCTCATGGAAAAGCCAACGGACCAGGTCGGAGGGTCTTCGTCCCGGCGACACGCCTGAGCCATTGGTACAGTCACCGGTCATGGCCGTGGACGAACTCGACACCCGCATCCTGCGACTGCTTCTGGAGCAGCCGCGCACCAGCGTGCGCGAGTACGCCCGCGTTCTCGGCGTCGCCCGCGGCACGCTCCAGGCCCGGCTGGACCGCATGGAACGCGACGGCGTGATCACCGGCACGGGCCCGTCCCTCTCCCCCGCCGCGCTGGGCCATCCGGTGCTGGCGTTCGTGCACATCGAGGTCACCCAGGGCCATCTGGACGACGTGGGGGACGCGCTGGCCGCCGTACCGGAGATCGTGGAGGCGTTCTCCATCACCGGCGGCGGGGATCTGCTCGCGCGCGTGGTGGGCCGGGACAACGCCCATCTGGAGGACGTCATCCAGAAGCTGATCAGCCTCCCGGGCGTGGTGCGCACCCGCACCGAGGTGGCGCTGCGCGAGCGCGTCCCGTACCGGCTGCTGCCCCTGGTGGAGTCGGTCGGCCGGGCGTCCCGCACCTGAGGCGGGGCCCGCGGATCGGCGTGGCCCATGGGAGCCCGGCACGAGCCGGTACGACATGACGTGCGTCGGGCACGACCGCTCGCGGATCCCCGTCGTGCGCACGCGGCCGTGACTGCATAGCGTGATCGCATGACCACAGACCAGGCCGGACCGGTGCCGGTCGTCGGTGACCGGCGGTGGAAGGCGCTCGCCGTCTGTCTGACCGCGGCCTTCATGACGCTGCTGGACACCTCGATCGTGAACGTGGCCCTGCCCTCGGTGGAACGCGGGCTGCACGCCGACGAGGCCGACCTGTCCTGGGTGATGTCCGGCTACGCGCTCGCCTACGGCCTCTGCCTCGTCCCGGCGGGCCGGCTCGGGGACATGCGCGGGCGGCGGCAGACCTTCCTGACCGGGCTCGCCCTGTTCACGCTGGCGTCGGCGGCCTGCGGGCTGTCGTCCGGTGCCTCCTGGCTGGTGCTGTTCCGGCTGCTCCAGGGGGCGTCGGCGGCGCTGATCGCGCCGCAGACCTCGGCGCTGATCCAGCAGATGTTCCAGGGCCCGGAGCGGGCGCGCGCGTTCGGCATGATGGGCAGCACCATCGGGATCTCCACCGCGGTCGGCCCGCTCGCGGGCGGCCTGCTGATCCAGGCGTCCGGCGGCCCCGAGGGCTGGCGCTGGGTCTTCTACGTCAACCTGCCCATCGGCGTGGCCGTCTTCTGCGCGGCCCTGCGACTGCTGCCCCGCTCCCCCGGTTCGGCGGGCAGGCGCGAGAGTTTCGACCTGCCGGGCGTCCTGCTGCTCGGTGCGGGCGTGCTCGCCCTCATGCTGCCCCTCGTGCAGAACCAGCAGTGGCACGGGCGGTCGAAGTGGGCACTGCTCCCGGCCGGAGCCGGCCTGCTGGCCGCGTTCTGGGCGTGGGAGCGGCAGCAGGGGCGGCGCGGCCGGGCGCCGCTGATCGACCTCGGGCTGTTCCGGCTGCGCTCCTTCACGCTCGGCGCGCTGCTGAGCCTCGTGTACTTCGGCGGCTTCACGACCCTGTTCTTCGTCTACACGCTGTTCCTCCAGAACAGCATGGGGTACGGCGCTCTCGCGGCGGGGCTGTCGTCCATGCCGTTCGCGCTGGGCGCCGCGGTGGGCTCCGCGCTCGGGGGCCGGCTGGTGCTGCGGTTCGGGCGCCGGACGGTCATCGGCGGCCTGACCACGGTGGCGGTGGGGATGGTCGGCGTCGTCACGGCCGTGCAGTTCGTGCCGGGGCGGGCGGTGGCCTGGGGGGCCGCGCTGCCGCTGCTCGTCGCCGGACTCGGCTCGGGCCTGACCATCTCGCCGAACACCACCCTGACCCTCTCCCGCGTCCCGGTGGGGCGGGGCGGGGCCGCGGGCGGGGTCCTCCAGACCGCCCAGCGCATCGGCTCGGCCGCCGGCATCGCGGTCGTGGGCTCGGTCTACTTCGCCCATCTGGCCCACCGCGGCAGCCCCGCGGCCGCGCTCCAGCTGGGCCTGGTCACGTCCATTGGCATCATTCTGCTGGCCCTCGTCCTGGCCTACGCCGACCAGCGCGAGCGGCGCTCTCACCCGGAGGAGGAGAAAAGACCGGAGGCCGCCAGGCAGGGGGCGTAGCCGGAGTCGTGCCGGGGTGCGGGACGGGGCGGCCCGTGGGACGAGGCGGCGCGCATGGCGCCGCTCCCGCCACCGCCGGCCTCACGACCTGCGCCGCGGCTTCCCCCGCTTCGGCGTCGGCTTGCCCCCCGCCGTGCGGGCCCGGGGCGTGCGGCCCGGGGACTTCGCCTGGGGCTTCTGGCGGGTGCCCGCGCCCTCGGAGCGCCTGGGCTTCTGTTCGGCAGGCGGTTGGGTGCGGCCGCGGGTGCTGTTGACCGTGCGGCCGCGGACGACGCCGATGAAGTCCTCCACCAGGTCGGTGGTGGCCTCCTCCGGCCAGGACAGGGCGACGCCGGACTGTGGGGCGTCGGTGACGGGGCGGTAGGTGAGGTCCTTGCGGTGGTAGAGGCGGGCCAGTGACTGCGGGACGACCAGGAGCCCGACGTTCGCGGCGACCAGCTCGATCGCGTCCGGTGTCGTCGCGGGCCGCTCGAAGGCGGGCTCGCCGGGCGGACCGTCCCAGTCGAAGACGTCGTCCAGGGGGTGGAAGACCACCTCGTCGGCGAGGTCCGCGAGGGTCACCTCGTCCGCGGCCGTGATCACGTGGTCCTTGGGTACGACGACCACCGTGGTCTCGGTGTAGAGGGGGATCGCGCTGAAGTACGTACGGTCGACGGGGAGCCGGACGAGGCCCGCGTCGGCCTCGGCGGCGCGCAGCACTGCGGGTGCCTCGGCGGCCGATACCTGAACGAGGGTGAGCGGGGTGTCCGGCCGGCGTTCGTTCCAGGTCTTCACCCATTTGGCGGGCGTCACTCCGGGGACGTACGCGAGCCGGAACGACGGTGATTCCTCCGAGCCTGTCACCAGGCCAGGTTACCGGCCGTCGGCTGCGGGGCCGTCACCGGCGGCCCGCCCCCGCGCACGGCCGTGGTCGGCGACCGGGCACACGGCCGATACCCTTGACCTCATGAGTTCGCAGCAGAGCACCCAGACGATGAAGCCCGCGACCGCGGCGAAGAAGCTGGGTGTGTACCTCCCCGCCACCCCCGCCTCGTTCCAGGAGGGCGTCGTCACGCGCGCCGAGCTGAACGAGCTCCAGGCGAACCCGCCGGAGTGGCTGAGCGAGCTGCGCCGCACCGGCCCCCACCCGCGTCCGGTGGTCGCCGCGAAGCTCGGCGTCTCCATCGCCGGTCTCGCGCGCGGCGGGGTGACCGAGGCGCTGACCACCGAGCAGATCGAGGCGCTCAAGCAGGAACGGCCCGAGTGGCTGGAGAAGGAGCGCGCCACACAGGCCGAGGTCCGCAAGGAAGCCACGCGGATCAAACAGAGGAACGCCGAGCGCGCGGAGCAGGCACGCCCCTGACGCACCGAGCGTCCCCGCAACGCCTGGAGCTTGCCCGACGCCCCCATCGCCGAGTCGTACGGCGCGGTGGGGGCGTCGTCGTGCTGCCGGCGCGCCGTCGACGTGCTCACCGTCGCGGCGGTGACGCCCGGGACAGCCGCGCGCGGCTCCGGCTCAGGCTGCACCACGTACTGCGGCTGCCCCGCTGGTGAGAGGCCCCGTGCCGGTCCTCCCCAGGGCCCGCGGGCGTTGTCAGTGGTGTGCCCTACAGTTCCCGTCACTTGATCAGTACGGGTGCGGGAGGCACGTATGGGGTGGGTGTCGGCCGGCGACTACGAAGTCGCCCTCGACGGTGGGAAGGTGGTCTGCCGCAACGCCTCGGGGCGGCTGCTGAAGTCGGTGCCCCCGAAGATCGCGGACGATCCGGCGGTCGTGGGTCTGAAGCAGCTGACGGAGTGGCTGGAGCGGCACAAGCGGCAGTGCCTGGCCGATACCGAGCGGTGGATGGTGCGTTCGCTGCCGGTCCCGCTCGACGTCCTCACGCGCGTGTGGCCGGACCCCGCCTGGCAGGCCGCGCTGCGCGACCTCGTCGTCACCGGAGCCGACGGACAGGTCGCCGGCTTCCTGCGGGACGCCGACCCCGAGCGCGGCCTCGGCCTGGTCGACCTCGACGGCGACACCGTCCGCATCTCCCCCGCCCTCGTCCGCGTCCCGCACCCCGTCCTGCTCGACGACCTGGAGGAGCTGCGGGAGTTCGCCGTCGAACTGGGTGTGGAGCAGCGCGCGCAGCAGCTCTTCCGCGAGGTCTGGCACCGCCCGGCCGCACTCGACGCGGAGGCGACCCAGGTCGAGGAATACGCCGGGGGTTCGTTCAAGGAGCTGCGCTTCCTGCACGGCAGGGCCGCCCAGCTCGGCTACCGGGTGCGCGGCGGGTACGCGGTGTGCCCGGTCCTGGAGGACGGCCGCAGCGCCGAGGCCCGCGTCTGGATCGGCGACTACGACGGCTGGTCGGAGACCGAGACCGGCCCGCTGGCCTGGTCGGACTCCACCGGGAGGGTCCTGAGGCTCGGTCAGGTCGGGCCGGTGGCCTGGTCGGAGGGCATGCGCATGGCGGCCGCGCTCTACGCGGGGCGGGACATCGAGGACGAGGAGCGGGCGGCATGACGTACGACGGGGACAAGCGGAACGACGGGCACGACGGGGCCGCCGTGTCGGCGCTGCTGGATGCCGGTGCCGTCCTGCCGCCGGGCAGCACCGCGCGCGAGGACGCCGACACTCTCACGGTCCGCACCTACACGCACGCCGCCCTGGACGGCCGCCCGGTGGTCCGGCTGGTGCCGGGCACGCTCGGCGAGGCCGAGGACCTGGCACTGGAGTTCCTGGGCCTGACCCGCGAGCCGGAGACTCCCGAGGTCGGGCAGGTGCGCCGGGAGACGCTGGGCTTCCCGGCCTGGGCGCTGGTCCACGACCCGGCCAACGGCCATCACGCGCTCGCCCTGGTGAAGGACGTCGAGCGGCTCGCGCGGCAGGCCAAGTCCAAGCCGGGAGGCGCCAAGGACGGCTTCGAGGCACTCGGCGCCCGGCTGGGCCGGGCCGTGCCGCACTTCCTGCCGACGTTCTACGAACAGGCCGCGCGGGTCTTCCTGGAGCATGAGAACACCACCTACGCGGCCGCGTTCTTCGGCAAGGCCCGGGAGGCCGAGCGGGTGCACGCGCTCGCGGTGGACGAGGAGCGCCAGCGGGCCGTCTTCCTGGAGTTCGCGTTCGCCGGGGCGCTGACCGTGAAGGCGCTCAAGGAGCATGTGCGGGACCTGACCGCCCGGCTCGACCCGGCGGCTGCCTGGACGCAGTTCCGGCAGCTCACGGTGGAGCGCTGTGCGGCCGGGATGCCGCCGTACGCCTCGCTGCCGCAGGACGCGCGCGGGCTGATCAGGGCGGCGGGCCTGGACCGGGTCACCGAGGAGTGCGCGCTGGTCGCCGACCTGATCGCCTCTCCCGCCGCCGTACGCGCGCCGAAGTCCTTCTGGACCGCCTACCGCCCGGTGCTGCCCGTCCTCGCCGAGCGTCGCCCGGAGGTCCGGCTGCGGCTCCTGGAGATCATGCCGGCCGGTCTCGGCCGGGACGTCGAGGACGACGCGTTCTGGCTGACGCTGCTGGCGGAGACCGGGACCGAGCGGCTGCTGACCGATGGGCCGGCGGCCCGGGAGCACGGCGCCGATCCGGCGGACTGGCTGAGCCGCTGGGCGGCCTTCCGCAAGCACGGCGGATCGTACGCGCGGCGCTGCCCGGCCACGCTGGCACTGGTCGAGCGCATGGCTCCGCTGCTGCGGGAAGCGGGCCGCCCGGTGGACCTGTGCACCGGACGCTGGCACGCGGGCGCCGACCTCGATCTGCTGGACCTGTGCGCGGCCGAGCGGATCCCGCTGACGCTGCCGGGCGCCGACGTACCGGTGTATCTGCCGGTGCCCGAATGGCTGTTGGACACCCAGGAGGGCCGGCGTGACCTGGCGGCGGTCGCGGCGGACCCGCGGCTGCGGCGCCTGCTGCACCGGACCATGGGCCGGGTCGGCGGCCATCAGCGATCCGGCGAGCTGCTGAAGTCCGTCGCGGGTCATCCGGTGCTCTCCGACGTGCTGCGGGAATGGCTGGAGGAGGCCGCCGACGACGTCACGCGCGCGGTGGGCCTGCCGGGCGCCCGCGCGGCGCTCGACCGGCTGCGTCCGTTCCGGGTGATCGCCGCCGAGGTCGCCCCCGACGCGGTGGCCCGGGTCGCCGGGCACCAGGTCGCGCCGCTGCTCGGCCGGACCCTGCGCGCCGGCGTCCTGGACGAACTGGGCTGGCCCGCCCTCGACGAGGCGCTGACGCTGCTCGACGACGAGATCGGCGAGGTCGGCAAGGCCGGTCAGAGCGGCCAGGGTGGCCAGGTCGGCAAGAAGAAGCGGAACGACGGTGACGACGAACTGGCCGTCCACGAGGCCTGGCCCGCGCTGGTCCTGAGCCGCGGCCGCAAGGCGGTCGTCGTCGGACCGGAGCGCGTACTGCTCGCACACGACCTGCGCGTGCCGCACGAACTGGACCGCCGGCAGCGCCCCCGATTCCGGTTCGTGGACGGGGAACTGCTCGTGATGTGGCGGAGCGAGAACAAGCAGCACGGCTACTGGTCGGCCCGGCCCGCCGAGGTGTTCGAGCTGGGCGGCGAGCAGTTGCCGACCTGGTGGTCCGGCCGGGAGACGGCGATCGCGTCGGTCCCGCTGGCCGGCGGGGGCCGTGCCACCGGAGGCCGCACGCTGCACGCCGGGGACACGGACCTGCCCCCGTGCCGAGCCGTCATCGGCGACGGCACCACCCTGTGGCGCCAGGGCCGGCAGGGCCGCCGGACGGTCTGGCTGGAGTACGACCCGGCCACCGGCACGCACGGCCGCGCCTCCCTGCCCGCGCTGCTGCGCTCGGGCATCCGCGAGGACGCCGAGCTGCTGCCCGAGCTGTGCGAGGTCCTGCCGCTGCAACCCGGCCTGGAACACAGCCCGTTCGGCACCGACGGCACAGTGCTCGGACGCTGGGTGCGCACCGAGGGCGCCGGTGCCGAGGAGCGCCGGACGGCCGGGACGCCGGACGGGCGGACCGTGTCGCTCGCGATGGACGACGCAGGCGCGGCGGGCGTTCCCCTCGGCGCGCTGCGGCTGCCCTGCGACGCCGAGCCCGTGGTGGCTCAGCTGACCCGCCACCACGCGCGCCCGGGCGGACAACTCGGGCTCTACGCACGCGAGGACACGTCCTGCGACGGGCTGCTGGGCCGCGTGACGCCGAACGCCGGCGGCGGTGAGTACGCCGCCGGGACCCGCTTCGTACCTCCGCTGCCCTTCTGGCACGCGCTGCGCCCGCGTGACGAACAGGGCTCGGCCGCACTGCGTGCACTGGACGACGAGCGGGTCGCCGAGGCGCTCGGGAGGACCACCGAGACGCTGACGTTGCGTCAGAAAGCGCTGGCGAAGGCCGGGAGCGACGAGGCCGCCAGGGCCGCCGTGCCGACCGCCGACCTCATCGTGCTGAAGGCCGTGGAGCACTTCTTCCCGGAGATCACCGACGAGCGGCTGCGCATCGGTGTCGCCGGGCTCGTCAGGTCGGCGTTGCACATCACCGACTCGGCCCTCTCCTTCGCGAGCCCCCCGAAGGAGCCGCCACGGCAGCCGCGCAGCCGGACCGAGGGCATGTTCGCCGACTACAGCCCCGCGCACGGCGACGACCGCACGCTGTCCGACGCCCTGTCCGGTGTCGTCGGCCTGCACGGCTGGTGGCCCGGGGAGCGGTACACCGTGCTGCGGCAGATCCGCGCGGTCAACCACGTGCTGTCCGGCAGGCCCGCCGACGGCCGGCAACTGCCCGGCACGGAGCGGCTCGACGCCCTCACCGACGGCTGGACGAGCGAGGAGCACACCGTCCCGGCGATCGGCCTGACGTGGCCGCCCGTCCTGGGCACCCTGCGGGCGATGCTGTACCGGGCCGCCTCGCCCGTCCTCTCCGACGCGCACCGGGAGGCACTGCTGCTGCTCGGCGAGGCCCTCGGCGAGGGTCCGCTCGCGTCGGCCGACGGCACACTGCGGCAGGTCGTACTGGGCGAACCGCTGGAGGAGAAGCAGCAACAGCGCGACGGGCAGGTACTGCGCCGCGCCGGGCGCACGGTGGTGATCCTCGGTACGCACCGGATCGACCGGCAGCACCACCGGATCCAGTGGCTGGCGCTGGACCACGATCCGGCCGGTGCGTTCGGCGCGGTCGCGCACTTCACGCTGGACGCGGAGACGCGGTACACCCCGACGGTCTCCGCCGAGGACCTCGCCGCCGTCATCGGCCTGGTCCGGGCGAAGGGCGCCGCTCCCTGGCAGCCGGGGGCGCCCGAGGCGCTGATCGCGGCGACCGGCGGCGGGCTGGGGCCGCTCCAGGCCACCGTGCTGCTCGCCGGAGTGCCGCAGGAGGCGCCCGCCGAGAGCCTCGCCGCCGTCGGACTGAAGCCGAAGCAGCGGGAGTTCGGCGCCGCCCTGCTGCAAGCCCTCGGCATGGAGCCGCGGTTGGCGCTCATGGGGGCGCTGCTGCCGGCCGACCCGGTCGCCCTGTGGACGGCGGGACCGGACCTCGACGCCGCCGGGCGGATGTGGACCGAGCGGTTCGGCTCGCTGGTCCGGCTGCCCGAGGACCTCTGCGCCGAGCTGTCCGGAATGGGGGCCGGCGGCGCCGAGGACGTGCTCAACCCGTCCCGCACGCCGTGGCTGAGCCGTACGACGGTGATGCGGTGGGACAAGGACGGCCGGCTCACCCCGGCTGACCCGCAGGCGCTGCCCGGCGGACACACCCTGGCCGAGGCGGTCGGCGCGCTCGCCGCGATGGCCTACGTCCTGCCGTACGGCCATCCGCTGCGCGCTCTCCTGCCGGAGGGGCTCACCGCGGTGCGGCGCCGGATGTCCGACCCGGAGCTGATGCTCGGTCTGGGCGTGGAGTCGACGGAGAAGGGCGGCCCCACCGCGGTGGAGCTGCGCAAGGCCTACGGACTGCCCGCGGCCGGCGGAGCCGACGCCCACGGCACGACCCGGGTCGGCGAGGCGCTCGCCCTGCGCCCCTGGTACCACGACGTCGAGACGGTCCTGGTCCGCCCGGCCGGGCTCACCGGTCCCGACGACGCCGTGTTCGGGCTGCTGGAGGGCCTGGTGGGGCCGCACCGGGGGCACGGCCTGCGCATGTTGCGCACGCTGCTCGACGAGGAGCTGGGCCGCGCGGTCGCGACCGGTACCGAGGGCCTGACGGGATACGCCCAGGACCCGGCCGTCAGCGTGCCGGAGCTGGTCGCCGAGGTCGCCGGGGCCCACGGACTGAGCCAGGACGCGGCCGCGCTCTACCTCCAGCTGCTCGCCCTGCCCGATCCGACGGACCGCAACTGCGCCCGCTGGACCGGCTGGAGGCCCGCACGACTGAAGAAGGCCCGCACCGAGCTGGCCGGCACGGACCTGGTCGTCACGGCCAAGCGGCCGCGCGCCGGGCGGACGTTGTTCCTGCCGTGCGGCTGGCGCGACCTGAAGTCGCCCGCGCTGCCGGTGGAGACCTGGAAGGAGGGCCTGTATCCGGTCCCGGCCCGGCAGCGTGCGATACCGCTGCTTCCGGTGCCGGAGCTGTTCCGGCGCGCCTGGGACCGCGTCCGCGCGGGCGACGCCCCGGCGTACGAGGAACTGACCACCCGCGCGACCCGGCGGGGGCGGCGCCGATGACGTCCCGCCGGCCCTGGTCAGGAGGCTCGCCCCGGCCCCTGCTCCGCGCCCTCTCACCGACCGCTGTCCGCACCGCACCGAAGGACTCCCGCCGATGACCGCCGCCCTCGCGCCCAACGCGACCCGTCAGATCGTCCCTCCCGAGGACCGGTACGCCGCCGAACTGGCCTTCCTCGCCGCCCACGACGCCGGTCCCAGGCCGCCCGCCTGGCGGCTCACGCCCCGGGCCGTCGTCACGTTCGTCATGGGCAGCGCCGGGCAGGCGCTGCGCCTGCCCGACGACGTGACGGCGCCGGAGGGCGTGCCTCGCCGGCTGGTGATCTCCGGCAAGTTCGTGGGTGACCGCGCGCTGGTCGAGCGGTGCGTGGTCACGCTCGCCGGTGAGCGGGGCCTGTTGCTGGTCGGCGAGCCCGGCACGGCCAAGTCGATGCTGTCGGAGCTGCTGTCGGCCGCCGTGTGCGGCACCAGCGGGCTGGTCGTGCAGGGCACGGCCGGCACGACGGAGGACCAGCTCAAGTACGGCTGGAACTACGCCCTGTTGCTCGCCCAGGGCCCCACCCGGCAGGCGCTCGTCCCGTCGCCGGTGCTCACGGCGATGACGCGGGGCGCGATCGCCCGGGTCGAGGAGGTCACGCGCTGTCTGCCCGAAGTGCAGGACTCCCTGGTGTCGCTGCTGTCGGAACGGCGCATCGCCGTACCCGAACTGGCGGGCGGCGAGGACGCGTTGGCGCACGCGGCACCCGGGTTCAACCTCATCGCCACCGCCAACCTGCGGGACAAGGGCGTCTCTGAGATGTCGGCCGCGCTCAAGCGACGCTTCAACTTCGAGACGGTGGGCCCGATCCCGGACCTCGACGCCGAGACGGCGCTCGTGCGCGGCCAGGCCCGGGCGGCGGTGGAGCAGGCGGGCGCGGCCTTCCGGGTGGACGACGCCGTCCTGGAGGCCCTGGTCACCGTCTTCCGTGATCTGCGGGAGGGCAGGTCGGCGGAGGGGTGGGAGGTCGAGCGGCCGTCCACGGTGATGAGCACGGCGGAGGCCGTGGCCGTGGCGGGTGCGCTGGGACTGGCCGCGGCGTACTTCCCCGGTGACCGGGACGTGCTCGGGCTGCTGCCCGGCCATCTCCTGGGTGTCGTGCGCAAGGACGACCCGGCGGACGCGGCGCGGCTGCGGGGCTACTGGGACGGAGCGGTCCGGCGCCGGGCCGAACAGGGGTCGGCCACCTGGCGCACGCTGTGGGATCTGCGCACGGTGCTGGAGGGCTGAGGATCGTGACCCACCCGTCCGCCGCCGAGGCGACAGGCCAGGGCAGGACCCAGGTCGAGGACAACGCCGGGGCTCGCGGCAGTACTCGCGCGCCCGACGCGGCCGTCGCCGCGCTCACCGGGCCGTCGGCGCCGTATCTCATCGGGGTACGGCATCACGCGCCGTCCCTGGCCGCCGCCGTACCCGCGCTGCTGGACGCCGCCGGGCCGGACGTGCTGTTGGTCGAGCTCCCCGCCGAGTTGCAGGAATGGCTGCCGTGGCTCGCCCACGAGGAGACCCGGGCGCCGGTCGCGCTCGCCGCGGCACCCGGCGGCGGCGGCGCGGTCGGGGGTCCGGCCTTCTACCCCTTCGCCGACTTCTCACCGGAACTGGCCGCCGTGCGCTGGGCCGCGCGCAACGAGGTGCCGGTGATCGCCTGCGACCTGCCGCTCGCGGACCGGGCGTGGACGGCGGCGCCGCACGCCGCGGCCCGGCCGACGGACGGAAGCGACGGCAACGACGGTGACAGTGACACTGGTCGCGTACCCGGAGTCGTCGCCGCCCTCCGCGCCCGGCTCACCGGCCGTCCCGGGGACGATCTGTGGGACCGGCTGGTCGAGGCGGCCGCCCCCGGTTCGCCGCCGGAGGCACTGCGGCGGGCTGCGCTGCTGACAGGGTGGGCGCTGCGTGAGGAGGCGCTGGCCTCGGGCGGGGTGCCGGAACTGGATCTGCGGCGGGAGCGCTGGATGCGCTCGTGCCTCGCGGCGGCCACGGCGAACGGGGAGCGTGCCGCGGTCCTCGTCGGCGCCTTCCACGCCCCGGCGCTCCTCGGACCGGCCGAGGACGACGCCGGCGAGAACGACGCCGGTGAGCCGGCCGCGCGGCGGCAGCCTGCCGACCCGGCCTGGACGACCTCCCTCGTCCCGTACAGCTACGCCCTGCTCGACGAGCGCTCCGGTTACCCCGCCGGAATCCGTGACCCGGAGTGGCAGCACAGGGTGCTGGACGCGGCCGGTGACCCCGCGGCGCTGGAGGAGGCGCTGATCCGGGCCGCCGTAGGGGTGTGTGCCGAGTTGCGGGCGCTGGGTCATCCGTCCGGGCCGGCCGACGCACGGGAGATCGCGCGGCTGGCCGGTGACCTGGCCCGGCTGCGGGGGCTGCCCGCGGCGGGCCGGGGCGAACTGGTCGAGGCCGTGCAGACGGTGCTGGCGCAGGGCGAGCCGTACGGGCGGGGGCGGGCCGTCGCCCGGGCGATGGAGCGGGTGCTGGTGGGTACGCGCACCGGGCGCCCGGCGCCAGGGGCGCCGCGCAGCGGGCTGGCCCCGGCGGTCGAGGCGGACGTGGCCGAGCTGGGCCTGCCGGGCCCGGCGGACGCACCGTCCGCCGGCGTCCGGGACCTGCGCCTGGACCCGCTCCGCTCGGACCTGGACCGCCGCCGTGAACTCCTGCTGCGGCGCCTGACGGTGTGCGGGGTTCCGTACGGCGAGCCCAAGGCGGTGACCGGCACGGGTGGCGCCGACGCGCTCACCTCGCGCTGGGAGGTCCGCTGGACCCCGGCCACGGCGGCCATGCTGACGGCGGCCGGGGTGCGCGGGGTCACCCTGGCGCAGGCGACCGAGGGGGTGCTGCGGGAGCGGCGGCGTACGGAGCGGGACGAGGGCGGCCCGACGGCGGCGCAGACCCTGGCGGGGCTGGAGCAGGCGGCGCAATGCGGCCTGTCCGGGCTCGCCGACGAGCGCCTGACGGACACCGCCGAGGTGCTGCCCGGCTCCGGCACGCTGCCCGAACTCCTCGCCGGACTGGCCCTGTTGGACCGGCTGCGGGCCGGGCACAGCGCCGGACTCGGCCGTGACGAGGAGCGTACGGCGCGGGCGGCGGCCGTAGCCGAGCTGCTGACGGCCGCCGCGGTGCGCCAGGTCGACGGGCTCACGGGCTCGGAGGACCCGGCCGACGCGCACGCCCTGGTGGAACTCGCCCACCGCGCGGATGTGTTGGGCGGCATCCGGCTCACCGACGCGCTCGCCCGGCTGGCGGCCGACGGCTCCCCGCTGATGCGGGGCGCCGCCGGGGCCGTCCGCGTGCTGCTGGGGCAGGAGGAGGCCCGGGCCCTCGGGGACCGGGTCGCGTCCTGGGTGGACGGGGCCGTCGACGCCGCGTCGCGTACGGCGCTGACCGCGCGGCTGGCCGGTCTGCTGAGCGCGGCCGGGCCGCTGCTGGAGTCGGCGCCGCCCGCGCTGGAACCGCTGCTGAACCGGGTGTCGGAGCTGTCCGACCGGGACTTCCTCGACCGGCTCCCGGCGTTGCGCGGCGGCTTCGACACGCTCAGCCCGGCGGCTCGCGAGCGGCTGCTGGCCGCGGTGGAGCGGCGCCTCGGCGGCGACCGGCCGGACGACACCGGGGCCGTGGACCCGGCGACCCTCGCCGTCTGGACCCGTGCGGATCTGACGGCCCGCGAGACGCTCGCCGCGCTCGGGCTCCTGCCGCCGCAGCGGCCCACCGGGGCGCGCGCCGGCGAGGAATCGCGGGACGAAACACACCGGGACGGGTCCGGCACACCCACGTCCGACAAGCCCACGACCAACACGCTCACGTCCAACGCGCCCACGCCCAACACGCCCGCGTCCGGCGGGGATCGCCCCACGCCCGCCCCGGCCGATGCCGGGCACAGGCTCCCTCCCGCCGACCGGTGGCGGCTCGCCCTGGGTCGTCGGACTGGCCAACTTGACTCATCCGCACGGCCGTTGGCGACCGCGCTGGACGAGTTGTACGGCAGTGGGCGCGGTGAGGGCAGTCGCGGAGAGCTCTCCGGACACGGGAACCGCGGCGGGCGTGAGGCGGCGTTTCCCGGGGTGCGGGAGTGGTCCGAGGAACTGGCGGCGCTGTTCGGCCCGGGGATCCGGGAGGAGGTGCTGGCGGCGGCCGCCGCGACCGGCCGCCAGGACGTGTTCGCGGAGCTGGACCCGGATCGGGTGCGGCCCTCCGTCGATCTGCTGCGGTCGGTGCTGCGGCACGCCGGTGGTCTGCCCGAGTCCCGGATCGCGGCGCTGCGTCCGCTGGTCCGCCGGCTGGTCGACGCGCTGACCCGGGAGCTGGCGACCCGGCTGCGCCCCGCCCTGCACGGCACCGCGCTGGCCCGCCCCAGCCGGCGCCCCGGCGGCGGCCTCGACCTGCCCCGCACCTTGCGGGCCAACCTCGCCACCGCCCGCCGTATGCCGGACGGCACGGTGCGGGTCATACCCGAGCGGCCCGTCTTCCGCAGCCGTGCGAAGCGGGCGGCCGACTGGCGGCTGATCCTGGTCACCGACGTGTCGGGCTCCATGGAGGCGTCCACGATCTGGGCGGCGCTCACGGCCTCGGTGCTGGCCGGGGTGCCCACCCTGTCCACGCACTTCCTGGCCTTCTCCACCGAGGTGATCGATCTGACCGACCACGTCGCCGACCCGCTCTCCCTCCTCCTGGAGGTCAGCGTCGGCGGCGGCACCCACATCGCGGCCGGGCTGCGGCACGCGCGCGAGCTGGTCAGCGTGCCGTCGCGCACGCTCGTCGTGGTGGTCAGCGACTTCGAGGAGGGCTACCCGGTCGGCGGGCTGCTGGCCGAGGTCCGTGCCCTGGTCGGGGCCGGCTGCCACGTACTGGGCTGCGCGAGCCTCGACGACGCGGGCCGGCCCCGCTACTCCACCGGCGTGGCCGGGCAGTTGGTCGCCGCGGGCATGCCGGTGGCCGCACTCAGTCCGCTCGAACTCGCTCGCTGGATAGGAGAGAAGATCGCATGAGCCGGGAACTGCCGCCGGTCGCACCGTCCGTGACCGCCGCTCTCGTCGCGGCCCTCTCACCCCGGCTGCGGAGACGCCTGGACACGGGCATCGCCAAGCTCGCGGACCGCCCGGTCGAGCGCGACGGCGCCGTCGTGCGCATCGCCCTCGACGACGCCACCGACCTCGAACTGCACGCCCCGGACGGCACGGTGAGGAGCACGGACGCCGTCCGCTGCGGTTGTCTGCTGGCGCCGGAGTGCCTGCACCGCGCCGCGATCGCCTCGGCGGCCCCGGTCGCGGACGACACCGACTCCGAGGAGATCGAGGGAAGTTCGGAGGAGGAGCCCGCCGCGCAGCAACCCTCCGTCCGGCCGGAGACGGCCACGGCCGAGCAGCGCGCCGCCGCCCGCGCGCTCCACTCCGCCGCGGCCGACGTACTGGAGGCCGGTACGGACGGCGCGGGCGCGGTGCTCCAGGCCGGGCTGCTGCGCGCCGCGCACACGGCGCGCCTCGCCGGTCTGCACCGGGCCGCCGCCTCGGCCGTGTCGGTGGTCACCGCGCTGCGCGCCGCCCGCGCGGCCGATCCGGCCTACCGGCTGGACGACCTCGTCGCACGACTGCGTGACGTGCTGACCGTGGCCCACCGCGTCCCGGCCGCCGAGGGCACCGAACTGACCGGGCTGCGCGGCACCGCACGGCAGCCGTACCGCCCGGACGGCTCGCTGCGGCTGTACGGCCTGTTCTCCGAGCCGGTGGTCACCGCGAGCGGCTACGCGGGTGCCGTCACCTGGACCGCGGACGCCACGGGCCGGCTGTACCAGGTGTCCGACGTCGCTCCGGGCAGCACCGGGCGCGCGGTGGGCGCTGCCGACCGGGCGGTCCGGATCGGTGACACGGCCCTGAGCCACCGGGAGCTGTCCCGAGCGGGTCTGGCGGTGTCGGGGGCCACCGTCTCGCCCAGCGGTCGGCTCGGCGCGGGCGCGGGGGTACGGGCGGTGGCGGCGGCCGGTGCCGGCTGGCGCGAGGAGCCGCTGGACCGGCTCTGGAAGGTGCCCGTGGCCGAACAGATCGCGCGGGCGCTGAGCGGCGGTCACGATCTGCTGTTCCTGGAGGTCACCCTGGCCGGTACGGCGGCGGAGGCGGCGGGCGAGTGTCTGCTCGCCGAGTGCGGTGGCGTCGCGCTGCGGCTGACCCGGGCCCACGACGACCCGGCGCTGCCCTGCCGGGACAACCTGCGGCTGCTGGCCGCGGCCCGGGGCAGCGGACTCCGGGTCGTCGCCCGGCTCACACCGGCCGCGCATCCCCGGGCCCAGCTCCTGGCGGCCGAGCATCCGACGGTGGCCGGCGAGCGTGTCGACCTCGGCTTCGACCGGCTCCAGCGCGCGGACCTGCCGGCCGTGCCCGCGTCCCTCGCGCCGGCCGCGTCCCCGGCGCCGGAAGAGGCCCCGGTCCATCTGCTGCGCCGCCGGGTGCAGCAGGCGGTGTCGGGCGGGCGGCGGGTGCTGTCCTTCCCCGGTGACTCGGCGGGTGACGTCCGTCGGCTGGGCCGGTCCGGGCTCGCGACGGCGGGCGACCTGCTGGAGGCGCTGCACGGGGCGGCGGCGGAGCGGTCCCGTGACGTGTTCGGCCGCCTCCTGCCGACGGACCCGGACCGCTTCGCCCGCGCGTGGCTGGCGGCGGCCCGCTACACCGACGAACTGGACCGGGCCCTGTGCGCCGCCGCCTGGACCTGAGTCCGGGTCCGGGCCCGGGGTTCCCGAGACCGGGCCGGGGCGCATGCTCGTCGAGGTGACGGCCGTGCGACTCCCGGCCGGAACCATGCGCACCGCCCCGAGCTGGACGCCCTGCCTTGTACGACGGTCCCGTCCCTGGCCGGACTCCTCGCCCTCGCCCCGACCCGCACCTCCTGGCCGCACACCACGGCAAGGACCCGCCGTACGCCGTCCACGCCTAGGATCCAGCTCACCGGATCACGCCGGAACTCCAGGCACAGGAACAGAAACAGGAACAGGGGACGGCTCCATGGTGACAGCGCGCCGGTTTCCGCTCGGCTCCGCGACCACGCTCACGGACCTGACGGACGACCCCCATCCCCGGCTGGCCCTGCTGCGCGCCCACGAACCGGTGTCGTGGCTCCCCGTGTTGGGCGGCTGGTTGGTGACCCGGCGTGATCTCGCACTGCGCGTGATGCGCGACGCGGCGACCTTCACGGTGGACGATCCCCGCTTCTCCACCGCCCAGGTGGTCGGTCCGAGCATGCTCTCCGTGGAGGGCGCCGAGCACAAGCGGCACCGCGCCCCCTTCGCCGACCCGTTCCGCGCGCAGGACGTGCACGACCGGTTCACCGGCTTCGTGGAACAGGAAGCAGCCCGGCTCGTGGCAGGCATCCGGCCGCGGGGCAGCGCCGAGCTGCGCCGGGAGGTGGCCGGACCGCTGGCCGTCGCCGTCGTCGCCGAGTCGCTGGGCCTGGTCGGCGCGGCCGCGGAGGAGGTACTGACCTGGTACGACGCCATCGTGAGCGCGGTCTCCGACCTCACCGCCGGGCGGCCGGCGAACCCCGCCGGGGCGGCGGCCTTCGACCAGCTGCGAGGAAGCGTCGAGGCGACGGTCGCGGCAGGAGGCGACACGTCGCCGCTGGTCGCGGCGGCCCGGAGCAAGCGCCTGAAGCTGCCGGAGGTGGTCGCCAACGCCGCGGTGCTGATGTTCGGCGGTATCGAGACCACCGAGGGCATGATCGCCAACGCCGTACTGCACCTGCTGGCGCACCCCGGTCAACTCGCCCTCGTGCGTGCCGATCCGGACCTGGTCGACGCGGCGATCGAGGAATCGCTCCGCCTGGAACCCGCCGCGGCGAACGTGGACCGCTACGCGACCACCGACGTGACGATCGGCGGGGCCGACGTGCGGCGCGGTGATCTGGTGGTCGTCTCGCTCGCCGGCGCGAACCGCGACCCCGAGGTCTTCCAGGACCCCGACGTCTTCGACCTGCGACGGGACAACTCCCGTCTCCAGCTGGCCTTCGCGCACGGCCCGCACTTCTGTCTGGGCGCCCACCTCGCCCGCCTGGAAACCCGCGCCTGCCTCCTCGCGCTCCTCGACCGTCTTCCCGGCCTGCGGCTCGACCCGGCCTCACCCACCGCGCCCACAGGCCTGGTCTTCCGCAAGCCCCCGGCCGTGCGCGTCCGCTGGGACGTGCCGGTGCGGCGCTGACCCGGCGCCAGCCTGTCTAGGCGCCACGACGGACCCGGGCGGCCTGGCGGGCCTCGGCGATCCGGCGGGCCTCAGCGGACCGGCGCGACGTGCCGTCGCCGCCGGGCCGCCCCGGTCGGGTGCCCATCCCGCGGAACGGGGCACCGCCGCGCTTCGGACGCTCCGCGACCGGCCCGCTGCCGCCGACGGGGACACCGGAGGGAGCCTGGGCGCCGGTGATGCGGCTCAGCTCGGCCTCGCCGGAGCGGACCTGCGTGATCCGCGGCCTGATGCCTGCGTCGGACAGGAGACGGGCCACGTCCCGGCGCTGGCCGTGGAGGACCAGGGTGACCACGCTTCCGGACGCGCCGGCGCGGGCGGTTCGGCCGGCGCGGTGCAGGTAGTCCTTGTGGTCGTGGGGCGGGTCGACGTTGACGACGAGATCGAGGTCGTCGACGTGGATGCCCCGCGCCGCGACGTTGGTGGCCACCAGCGCCGTGACCTCGCCGGTCTTGAACTGCTCCAGGGTGCGGGTGCGTTGGGGCTGCGACTTGCCGCCGTGCAGGGCCGCGGCCTTCACGCCGCTGCTCAGCAGGTGCCTGGTGAACTGGTCGGCAGCATGCTTGGTGTCCAGGAACATGATCACTCGTCCGTCGCGGGCGGCGATCTCGGTGGCGGTGGCGTACTTGTCGGCACCGTGCACCTGCAGCACGTGATGCTCCATCGTGGTGACCGCGCCCGCCGACGGGTCGACCGAATGCACGACCGGGTCATGGAGGTAACGACGGACCAGGAGGTCGATGTTGCGGTCCAGCGTGGCCGAGAACAGCATGCGCTGACCGTCGGGACGTACCTGGTCCAGCAGTGCGGTGACCTGCGGCATGAACCCCATGTCCGCCATCTGGTCGGCCTCGTCCAGGACGGTGACGTTCACCCGGTCCAGGCGGCAGTCCCTGCGCTCGACGAGATCCGTGAGGCGCCCGGGAGTCGCGACGACCACCTCGGCCCCGGCACGCAGTGCGCCGGCCTGCCTGCCGATCGACATGCCGCCGACCACGGTGGCCAGTCGCAGCTTCAGCAGTCGGGCGTACGGGGTGAGCACATCGGTGACCTGCTGGGCCAACTCGCGTGTGGGGACGAGGACCAGGGCCAGTGGCCTCTTCGCCTCGGCGCGCTGTCCGCTCGTGCGGACGAGGAGCGCCAGGCCGAAGGCGAGCGTCTTGCCCGATCCGGTCCGCCCGCGCCCCAGGACGTCGCGCCCCGCGAGGGAGTTCGGCAACGTGGCCGCCTGGATCGGGAACGGCTCGTGCACGCCGAGATCGGTGAGCATCCTCAACAGCTCGGCAGGCATGTCCAGTTCACCGAAGTTCGCGACCGCGGGCAGGGCCGGGGTGACGGTGACCGGCGGGGCGAACTCCCCCTGGGGCGCGGCGGGACGGCGGCCGGTGGAGCGGTCGTTCGGGCGAGCTGAGCGGCTCATGGAGAACCTTCCTCGACGGGGCACGCATCGAGGAATTCACGACAGGAATGAGCCGGATGAATTGCAAGAACGAGCCGGATGTGAGACGGAAAGAATTTCACCGGAATGCAAAAAAGATATCTGGGACCCCGCCGCAGGACGGGGCCCCAGATATCTCGTACGCTTCGGCGTCAGGCGGGGGTGATGTTCTCCGCCTGCGGGCCCTTCTGGCCCTGCGTGACGTCGAAGTTCACCTTCTGGCCCTCGTGGAGCTCACGGTAGCCCTGGCTGGCGATGTTCGAGTAGTGCGCGAAGACGTCCGGGCCGCCCCCGTCCTGCTCGATGAAGCCGAATCCCTTTTCCGAGTTGAACCACTTCACGGTGCCGGTAGCCATGTCACATCTCCTTGGGGGCAGTGCCCGCGGGTCCACACCGTGTGAACCCCTGCGTTGCCACATTGAACCCCGTCCGGACAGGCACCGGATAAACAGAAATGCCCGGCGGCATACGGCCGCCGAGGCACTTGAAGTTTCGGGAACTACAACTGCAACTACCGGTAAGTTTAGCAGAGTACGCGGATCTGTACTACTTTCTTTCACCACGGAAGGTGAACCTTCAGATTGCGTCACGCTTCGGCGCCTGGAAGCCGCCGATCCTCTGTTCCAGCAGTTCGGCCAGCCGCAGCGGGGTACGGTCCTCGAACATCGGCCCGATGAGTTGCACCCCCACCGGCAGACCCTCGGGGGACCGTCCCGCGGGTACGGCGGTGGCGGGCAGGCCGGGCATGGTGGCCACACCGGCCCAGACGAGCTGGTCGAAGTACGGGTGCTCGACGCCGTCGATGTCGATCCGGCGTTCCCTCGGATCGGGGTTGTGGTCGTGCGGGAACGCGGGAGTGGGCGTGATGGGACACACCACGGCGTCGAACTCGGCGAAGAGCTGCCGCCACCCGTGGCGGTGAAGCTGGCGACGGTTGTCGGCCTCGATCCAGTCGAGGTGGCGGAACACCATGCCGCGCAGCCGCGCCGCATCGAGACTGCGGTCGTCCGCGCTCAGCGCGGCGGCGCGGGTCCGCAGCTCCTCGTACGCCTCGACGGGGAAACGCGCGACAGCGCTCGAAAACATCAACTGCGTGTAGAGCTCCGCGGCTTCGGCCAGATCGGGCAGCAGCGGACTGTGCCGTTCGACGCGGGCGCCGCCGTCGACGAGCGCGTCGGCCACCCGGTTCACGCCCGCCCGCACAGCGGCCCCGGTCGGAATGAACGGATGCTCGTCGAGGACCAGGACCCGGAAGTCGCCGAGCCGCTCGTGGCGCGCGGGCGGCAGCGTCAAGGCGTGCGCCACGCCGAGGGTCAGCGGGTCCGGTCCTGCCATGACGTCGAGCAGGAGCATGAGGTCGCGGGCACTGCGCGCCATCGGGCCGACGACGGCGAGGTCGAGATCGACCGGCAGGGCCGGCACGGACGGCGGGACCATACCGCGGTTCGCCGCCAGCCCCAGGGTCGGCTTGTGCGCGTAGACACCGCAGAAATGCGCGGGGGTGCGCAACGAACCGGCCAGGTCGGAGCCGATGGACAGCGCGCCGAATCCGGACGCCAGTGCCGCCGCCGACCCGCCGGAGGATCCGCCCGACGTGCGACCGTGGTCCCACGGGTTGTTGGTGGTGCCGTAGATCTCGTTGAAGCTCTGTATGTCCTGCAGCCCCAAGGGCACATTGGTCTTGCCGAGCACCACCGCGCCCGCGGCCTTGAGCCGCGACACCTGCACCGCGTCCTCGGCCGGCATGTGGTTCCGGTGTTGCGGTATGCCCCAGGTGGTGGGCAGCCCGGCGATGTTGTAGGACTCTTTGACCGTCACCGGTATGCCGAGCAGCGGCCGGTCCTCACCGCGGGCGCGCGCCTGGTCGGCGTCGCGCGCGGCAGCCCTCGCACGGTCGAAGTCCGGCACACAGATCGCGTTGACCGCCTTGTCGTCCCGCTCGATACGGGCGATCGCCTCGTCGGTCAGTTCCACCGAGGTCACTTCACCGGCACACAAAGCGGCCGCGAGCCTTTCGGCCGTCTGAAAGCTCCACTCCATGAACCAGACCGTACAGGCCTCTGGAGCAGGCCATAAAATGCCGTTTCGCACAACGGGTTTGATGTCTGCGGACCTCAACCGCAGTCGAGCTGGCCCGCGTTGTGCTTGGCGTCGAGTATCCGGCGCACACCGGCGTCGACCTTGGCCCGGAAGGAGGCGTCCTGTGCCATCCGGGCCTGGATGCCCTGTGCCATCGCGGGTATGGTGCTCGGCTGCACCGTGAGGATCATGTCCCCGCCCGCCGCGATGAAGTTCACGGCCCGCTGGGCAGGCGTGAAGGACCGTACCGCGACCGCGTTGCCGAGGTCGTCCGAGATGACCACGCCGTTGAAGCCGAGTTGGCCGCGCAGCAGGTGCTCGATGACCGTCGGCGAGAAGGCCGCCAGGTGGTTGGGGTCGATCTTGGTGTAGGTGGCCGACGAGATCATCACGAAGGGCGATCCGGCCTTGATCCCGGCCCGGAACGGCGTGAGGCTGGAACTGTCGGCGGTCGTCACCGAGTCGACGACGTTCGCGGTGGTGTCGGTGTTGCCGATCACCTGGCCCAGTCCGGGAAAGTGCTTGAGCGTGGTCATCACGCCCGACTGCGCGAAGCCGGCGGCGAAGGCGCCGCTGTGCGAGGTCACGACGTCCGCGGTGTGGCCGTACTCCCGTTGGAAAGAACCGATGGGTATGTTGCGGACGCCCAGCGCGGCCGGGACGACGTCGGCGACCGGTGCCAGGTTCAGGTTGACCCCGGCGGCCTTGAGCTCGTTGGCCCATGCGGCGGCCCGGGTACGCAGCGTCGATGTCGGCCAGCTGCCCTGGGTCAGGCCGCTGGGCATGGCCGAGAAGCCGGGGCCGTTGAGAACCTGCACCCGGCCGCCCTCCTGGTCCGTCGAGACCAGCAGGCCGACCCGCCGCCCGGCGACCTGGTCCGCCTGGCCTCGGAATCCGTCGACGAGCTTTCTGGTCGCCGTCGTACCGGCGCTGCTGCGGCCCGTCAGCATGACCGACCCCACGTGGTTGTCGCGCAGGATGCGCAGCTGGGCCTGGTCGGGCTGGGACGCGGAGATTCCCCCCATGAGCAGCTGTCCGACCCGCTGGGCAGTCGTCATGCCTGACAGGTATCGGTCGGTACAGGTGGCGGCGGG
Organism: Streptomyces sp. HUAS MG56; assembly: GCF_058673395.1. Classification (NCBI taxonomy): domain Bacteria; kingdom Bacillati; phylum Actinomycetota; class Actinomycetes; order Kitasatosporales; family Streptomycetaceae; genus Streptomyces; species Streptomyces sp. HUAS MG56. The sequence goes on from NZ_CM178722.1 coordinate 2,261,394, forward strand.
CGCCGACGAGGTGGCGCGCGCGGTGGCAGGGGCGGCATCGGCGCCGGTACGGCTCGGCAGTGCGCTGGAGGCACCCGGGGTCGGTGTGCCATGGCTGACGGCGGGGGATCCGGGGGAGTCGGGTGTCGCCCCTGGCGCGACCGATCCGCCACAGCCTGTGACGGCGAACACGAGGGTGACCAGCGGGATCCTGGTGCGCAGGGCTGCGCAGCGGCGGTTCCTGGGCTGCTGCCGGACGCGTATGGTCATGCTTCTTCCTCCGGCCTGGACGAGCCGGGGTCACCGCGCCGCGTAGCCACTTCCGTCACGGCGAGCCCGGCTTGCTGCGTCCATCACACCGTACGTTATGGGGCATTCGTTCGCCCCTTGGCCAGACGGTGCGGGCTCCGCGGCGGATCGGCGCGGCAAGGCGGCAGCGCGTCGGCAGCCCCGGCGCCCGCCTCGGCATTCCAGTTGGTCAGCATGGCTCGATGACCCCGCCGGCGTGGTGCCGCGGCCTGCGACCCGACCGATGTCGTCGGTCAGGCTCTCGACGACGCACGAGCCCGCGAAGGGATCCGCCGTCGGCGGAGTTGACCGCTGGCGAATCCCGTTCAGGGCATCCCGGCTAAGGTGATCTCGCAGATCCCGTGAAGCGAGGGGTTCCATTGGGGGGAGCGAACGGGCGGCGGCCCACGGTGGTCGTACTCACCGCCCTGCAGGTGGAGTACGAAGCGGTGCGCCGGCACCTGGAGGACGTTCACGAGGTCGCGCTGCCACAGGGCACCCTCGTCGACGTCGGCAGGGTACCCGGCCTCGACTGGGAAGTGGCGCTGGCCGAGACAGGTCCCACCAACACCCGGGCCGCGCTCGTCACGCAGCCCACGATCGAGTACTTCGACGCCGAGGCCGTGTTCTTCGTCGGCGTAGCAGGCGCCCTCAAAGACGATGTGCACCTCGGTGACGTGGTCGTCGCCAGGAAGGTCTACGGCTATCACGGCGGCCGTGAGAGCGTGGACGGGTTCCAGGCTCGGCCTGACGCCTGGGAACCGGCATACGACATCGACCAGTTGGTGCGCTCCGCCCGCCGCAACGAGCCATGGGCCTTCCTCTCCCCGAATACACCGTCCGCCGCGACGCCCAGGGTCCACTTCGAGCCGATCGCCTCGGGAGACGTGCTGATCGGCAGCCGTGACTCCGAGACGGCCCGCCGGATCCGCAGCCACTACAACGACGCCGTGGCCGTCGACATGGAGAGCCAGGGCGTCACCCACGCGGCCCGGATGCATCGCGCGGTGCGGGCGCTCTCCGTCCGCGGCATCAGCGACTTCGCCGGTCCCGGCAAGGCCGCGTCCGACGCCGCAGGCTCCCAGGAGACAGCATCACGGCACGCCGCCGCCTTCGCGCTGCGGGTGCTGCGCGACCTGCGCCCCGCCGGACGGCCGGCCCAACGGCGGCCCCAGGGGCCCGCGGTCGTCGTGGTGGCCGGACCCGACCGCGACTCCGGCCCCACCGCATGGGACAGTCGGCCCACCGTCGAGGTCGAGGGACAGCAGTACCTGCTGTACGAAGGTCCCGGAGACCTTCTTGACGAGTCGCGGGACGGCGACGTGGTACGGCGCCAGGCAGTGGCGCGTGTGGTGTCGGACCGGGATTCCCGCGGTTCCTACGCCTGGCTGCGGCAGGTCGAGTGGGCACGGCCACGTCCCGGCCCGGGCCGCGTCGACCCCCTGGCCGCGCTCGAAAAGGAAGCCGGGCTGTGCCGTGCCTTCCGCGGCCCCGCCGTCGTACAGCTCGCGCGTCGTGGGAACACCGCCACCCTGGCTCTGGCCTGGCCGGCCGACCCGAAACTCGGCCGGCCCGTCAGGACCCTGGACGAACTGCTGCCCGCCGCGTCCTCGCCGACGGACCCGCTGCGGCTGTGGTCGATCGTGCGGGGCATCGCCGAAGTGGCTCACGTCCTGGAGCGGCTGGCCGGCGAAAATCTCTCACACCGGGCGCTGCGGCCGACCGCGATCGTCATGAACCGGCCGCACATGGTGCTGCGCGACTTCGGCCTCGCCGCCGTGGGGCCCCGCCCGGGCGAAAACCCCGGGCCCTATCAGGCACCCGAGCAGCGGTACGGCTCCGGTCTCCGACCCGGACCGGCCACCGATGTCTACCAGTTGGGTGCACTCCTGCATCAAGCGCTGGCCGGCCGCATCCCCGATCCCGGGTACCCCGGGCTGACGCCCGCCAACGCCCCGGCCTCCGTTCCGGACAGCCTCGTCCACGTGGTCGGCAGTGCACTGCGGCAGGACCCGGGCGCGCGTCCAGGCGTGCGCGCATTCCGCCTCTCCCTGCTCGCCGCCGCCCGCGAGCTGTCGTCCTTCCCGCCGACCCAGCGCTGAGGAGCGCCGATGTCCGTCACCACCGTCGCGCTGCGCGCTCCGCTGGTGCTCGTCCCGGGGCACGGTCTGGACGAACAGCTCAGTGCCAAGGCCGAATCCAGCGCTGGGTTGCCGCCCGCCGTCTCGCAGATCGTCCACGATCTGAACCAGCTCGAACACGGCGCCGCGGTCAGCGTCAGCCCGGGCACGGGCAGGTACAAACCGTCCCTGCTGGTTCACACGCGCACGTACCGGCTGCGTCTTGAGGTGACGAACCGCGGTACCGGCTACTTCGTCAAGCACATCGACCCGCTGCGCCTCGCCGACCACGCGCGCCTTGCCCGATCCTGTCTCCTGGTACGCCCCCCTGCCTGGCGGATGGTGTTCGAGCTGCCGGCGGTGCCCGAGGGCTCGGACGCCCAGTGGCACGACCTCGAAGAGGCCTGGCGCAGGCTTGGCCGAGCACGGTCGGAGCAGCAGGAGAGCTCCTCCGTCAGCGAAGCCCACGCGAAGTTCCTCGACACGGTGGACCGGTTGATCGACATGACCGAGGAGATCACCACCCGGGAGGAGCGCACGGCCGCCCCGTTCCCGTATCAACGCCTGACGGCTACCGGCGGCAGGCGGAGCAGCGCTCCGCAGTCAGTGTATGAATTCCAGCTCCTCAACACGGAATTGCCGCCGACCGGCGCATTCGTCCGCATCCAGGGTGATACGGAGACCCGCGGCAGAGTGAGCCGTGCCGCGGGACGTTCCGTCACCGTCCGCTTCGACCAGCCCGTGTCGTGGGAAAGGCTCCCGGCTCGCGGAGCACTGGAACTCATACCGAGCAACGTGGTCTTCAACAAACAGCGGCAGGCCGTGGCGAGCCTTCGCACGGAGGACACAAGGAATCCGGGTCTGCTCCCGGCCGTGGTCGAACACCACGTACGCGCCATCCCGGCCACCACCGCACGGCCGCACGAGGAGCTCGACCCCGAACAGCTCGACGCCTTCCGCAAGGCGCTGACCACCGAGGACCTGCTGGTGGTGCTCGGCCCGCCCGGTACCGGCAAGACCCGGACCATCACCGAGATCGCCCACACCACCGCGATCACGGCCGCCACCGGCGGCGGCCGGGTCCTCGTCACCTCCCACACCAATCGCGCGGTGGACAACGTGCTGGCCCGACTGCCACCGGATCTCGTCGTCATCCGCGTCGGAGACGAGAGCAAAGTCCACGCCGATGTGAAACCGCTGCTCCTGGAGGAGCAGTCGGAGAACCTCGCCGAGGGCATCCGACACACCATGGCCCTGCGCACCCAGGCCTACCGGGAGGCGGAGGCCGCCGCGCCGTGGACGGCGGAACTCGCCGACCGGCTCCACCGGGTCGATGACCTGGCCCAGCAGGTGAGCGCCGCGACCGTGCGTCTGCAAGGCGCGATCCAGGCGGCCGCGGCACCGGCCCGGGAGCGGCTGGCAGCACTCCGGCACGAGGAGGACGAACGGGAGTCGGCCTTGCGAGCGCTCAGTGAGCGCGCGTCCCGGCTCCGGACGAAGGCGCAGTCCGAACAACAGCGTGCCGACGCCTGGTTGACCGGTCGGCTGCACCGCTCCAGGGGCCGCCGCGCGGAAGAAGAGCTCACCGCGGTGCGGCACGAGATCCAGAGGTTCGAGGCCCTGGGCCCTGAACTGCGCCGACAGGCTGAAGCGGCGAGCGCCGAGGTGGACCGTGTGGTCCGCGAGTCGCCTGCCGTCAGCTCGGGACTGGCCGCCCGCCAGGCGGTGGAGCATCGACTCGGCGAGAGCCTTCACTCCGCCTACGAGGCCGCGGACATGGCCGTCCGGGCGCTCGGCACGGTCATGCCTGGCGTGTCCGCTCCCACTCCGCTCCTGGATCCGGCCGAGGCGGCAGCCGCGCTGCACGCCCTGCACCGGCAATTGGAGGCGTGGCTGCCGCTCGTCTCCCAACGCCAGGAACTCAGCCGGCAGTGGCAGGCCGCCGTCGGCCAGGACCCTGGCCAGCTGGTGCCCGAACTCGTCCGCTACGCCCAGGTGGTCGGCGCCACCTGTATCGGAGCCGCGTCCCGCCCTGAACTGTCCGGAGTCGACTTCGACTTGGGCATCGTCGACGAGGCGGGCCAGATCGGCGTCGCGGACGCACTGGTGCCGCTGACTCGGGTCCGCCGCGGCGTCCTGGTCGGTGACGACCGGCAACTGCCGCCCTTCCACGACCGCGAGGTGGACGACTGGGCCCAGGGCGTCGGCGACCCCGGGCTGGTCCGGCTGATCTCGCAGAGCGCCTTGGAGCAGCTGCGTGCCGGACTGCCCGCCTCCCACGTCGTCCAGCTGACCCGGCAGCGCCGGATGCCCGCTGAGATCGCCGACTTCATCTCGGCCGCTTTCTACCGGGGAGAACTGCTCACCGAGAAGGAACACCGGCACACCGACCCCTTGTTCGCGAGCCCGATGGCCTTCGTCGACACTGCCTCGCTGCCCGCCGGCGTACGTCGCGAGTCGGGCGGGCATCGCGCCGAGGGCCGCGGCCGCAAGGGCGCCTCCAACGACTGCGAAGCACGTCTCCTGGCCCGCCTCGCCGCCTTCTACCACCGGCGGGGTTCCGAGTGGGTGGTGATCGTCCCCTACCTCGCGCAGCGCCTGGAGGTGGTCCGCCACCTCACCGCCCTGATCGGAGATTCCCAGCTCGCGGATGCCTCGGTCGGCAGCGTCGACTCCTACCAGGGCGGGGAGAGCGAGGTCGTGCTGTACGGCTTCACACGAAGCAACCCCGATGGCCGTGTCGGCTTCCTCAAGGAACTGCGCCGCGCCAACGTCGCCTTCACCCGTGCCAAGAGCCAACTGGTGCTGACGGGTGACCTGAGCACTTTGCTGTGCGCGGACGACCCCGGCTTCCGCGCCCTCATCGACGACCTGCACCGGCATCTGCTCGACCGCGGCGACCTGCGGGACTACCAGGACGTCATGGCAGCGCTCGACAAAGCCGCCCCCGGCCTGGACGAAGCCGCCGGCCTGGCCCCGAAGGGGGGCCGAGCGTGACGACCGCCGCCCGCCTCATGCCCTTCCCCGAAGAGCGGGTCCTGGAGGACGCCGCCTTCGGCCAGGGCATCGTGCCCACCCGGCTCTACGCCCTGCTCCTGCCCGTCTGGCAGGTGGAGATCCGCGCCGACATCACCGAGGGCGAGGACTTCTTCCTCATCGACCGCTTCCTGGAGCGCGGGCTGCGCCATGGCGCCCTGCACACGGTCGACGAACTCGCCGCGTTCTTCGCCCTGGACGGCGCCCTGGTCGCGCAGGCTGTGCGCTTCCTCACCGCGATCGGCCACCTGCGGGAGTCAGGGGGCCGTTTGTCCCTGACAGCACTGGGACAGCGCTCCGTGGACGACGACATCCGCTACGTGGTCACGCGCCAGGACCGCCGCAAGCTGTACTTCGAGGCCCTGAGCTGCGCCCCGCTGACCCGAACGCACTACGACCAAGAGGTCGTGACCCTGCTGTCCCCCGACGAACTGGCCGCCGTGACACGGGGCGACCGCTATCCGCGCTTCAGCCCGATCCACGTGGCCTCCGGCTTCGACCGCACAGCCCTGGAACGCCTCAAAGACCGCAAGGACCGGGCCCGGTTCAACCTGCCCGTCGCCCTGGACGCGGTGGAGAGCCTGGACGAGCGACTCGTCTTCCTGCCGGTCTATCTGGTGCGCGGCCGGGAAGGACTCCTGGTCTACGGCCAGGCCGGGGCAGGGGCCGAACACGACCCGGAGCTGAGCGCGCTCTGCGCCCGTACTCCAGAGCTGATCAGCGCTCTCGACAACGAGGAGCAGGGCGAGGAGTCGGACGAGCGTGTCCTGCGGGCAGCCCGGAACTGGCTCCGTGAGCAGCACCTCGACTCAGTCGCACCGGAACAGGACGCCGACGGCACCTGGTCGGTGTCGCTGCCCGCCACCGCCTTCGGCGAAGACGGAATCCCCGTGTCCCGCATCGGCACCTACCGCATGGCGGGCAACCGCTTCTTCCGCGTGTGGTGCCCGGCCGAAACACCACGGAAGCACGCTCTGCTGGACCGTCTGGACAAACGCCTCGGCTCCCGCCGCCAGGCCACGCGGGGAGAGGCAGAGGATCTCGTCGCCCGCCTGGCCCGCCAGCTACGCCTGGCGGTCCCCGACCTGTCCCAGCTCCGCGCCGGCGCCGGGAGAACCGGCCTCAAGGGCCTGGAGGCCCAACTGGCCGGACTGGAGGATGAACACGTGTGATCGGCGCCGGAGGGTCCTTCGCGGCGCCGTCCGCCTGGTGCTCAGCCTGCGGCCTTCCGCACTGAGCGACGCCGTCTCCACCCGACGGCTCCTGAGCACGCCAACTGCCCCAGGGTGCTGGGCCTCGTCACCCACTCGAAGGTGGCGATCGGGCGCAGGGGAGGTGCGCTACGTCCTCTGTCCCAACGGGCCGGCAGACCGGAGGAGTTGCGCAAGGCAGAGTTCACACTCGGCCTCGCCCTCGGCGTGGCCGCCCAGCCTCCCTCATGGCCGGTGCCGCCCAGTGGCCGCGTGGCAGTCCGGCCCAGCAGCTGTCAGCGGCAGACCTGCCGGCCGGTTTCAGCTCACGACCCTGCACCGCACCGCTGCCGCAGGGCATGCCCACCCCGCGCGCAGCCGCCCGCGCCGCCCGCCGTCTCGTGCGACGCATCACGGGACCCCTCGGGCGCCTGCTCACGGAGGCAGGACACGGAATGAGGTCAAGCCCCCGCAAGATACGTGAGACGCACCTTTCGTTGAGGATTATCCTGATTTGTATCGACCAGACATACCGACTGCCAGGTGCCCAGTTCCAGACGGCCGGCGATGACGGGGAGGGTCGCGTGCGGCGGGACGAGGGCCGGCAGGACGTGGTCGCGGCCGTGGCCGGGGCTGCCGTGGCGGTGCTGCCAGCGGTCGTCGGCGGGGAGCAGGGTGTGCAGGGCGGCGAGGAGGTCGTCGTCGCTGCCGGCGCCGGTCTCGATGACCGCGATCCCGGCGGTCGCGTGCGGGGTGAAGACATTGAGCAGCCCGTCACGGCCCGCCGCCGCCTCCCGCAGGAAGTCGTCGCAGTCGGAGGTGAGGTCGACGACGCGCTCCCGCGAGCCGGTGGTGACGTGCAGCGTTCGGGTGGCGAAGGCATCTGGCATGCTCCCATCCTGACCCATCCGCCGGGCTCCCCTCTCGGCGGCGCGACCGGCTGCCGATATCCATGGTCCACAGGGCGAGACACCGTTGACCGTGGACCGCCCATCTGGCTACGTTCAGCCGCATGTTGCGTTCAGCCCTGCTCACCACGCGCGGTCACATCGACCTGCTGTGGGTGGCCTCCGCCGCGTGTCGCCGCGGCTGCTGACGCTCTTTTCCGCTTCGCCCTTCCGCTCTCCGGCGCACTCCGCCGTCGATTCCGCAGACCCGTGTCCCCCTGGTCCGGCTGCTCGCGTACGACGGTGACCGGCTGCTGAGACGGGCCTGGGACACGGCCCCCTTGCTTCCCCGTCTCTCCGCCCGCCCTCCCCCTCCCTCCCTTCCTCCCCTCCACCTCGCTCCCCCTCTCCCCGAGGAGCCTCCATGAGCATCAGCCATGCACCGCCCAACTCCCCTGAACCCGATATTTCCGGTATATCCAAGACTGGGTCGGCCGAGGCGGCGGGGGCGGACGCCACCGGCCTCGACCTCCAACCCGTCGTCCCCGCCTCCTCCCGCTCCCTGCGCCTCCCCCGCTGGCTGCGCCGCACCACAGGTCCGATCCTGCTGCTCGCCCTGTGGCAACTGCTCAGCGCCACTGGCGTCCTGACGCCCGACGTGCTCGCCTCGCCGGGCCGGATCGCGCAGGTCGGCTGGGACCTGATCAGCGACGGATCGCTGCCGTCGGCCATGGGAACCTCGCTACGGCGCGTCGCCCTCGGCCTGCTCTTCGGCACCGTGACCGGCACCGGACTCGCCCTGGTCTCCGGGCTGTTCCGGATCGGCGAGGACGTGGTGGACGCGCCGGTGCAGATGCTGCGGACGGTGCCGTTCGTCGGTCTCATCCCGCTGTTCATCATCTGGTTCGGCATCGGCGAGGCCCCGAAGATCGCCATCATCACGCTCGGCGTGACCTTCCCGCTCTACCTCAACGTGTACGCCGGCATCCGCGGCGTCGACGCCCAACTCATCGAGGCAGGCGAGTCGTTGGGACTCTCCCGCCGGGGGCTGGTACGGCACGTCGTACTTCCGGGTGCACTGCCCGGCGCGCTGACCGGGCTGCGGTACTCCCTCGGCATCGCCTGGCTCGCGCTGGTCTTCGCCGAGCAGGTCAACGCCGACTCCGGCATCGGCTTCCTGATGGTGCAGGCACGGGATTTCCTGCAGACCGACGTGATCGTGGTCTGCCTGATCGTCTACGCCTTCCTCGGCCTGCTGGCCGACTTCATCGTCCGTTCTCTCGAAAGGGTGTTGCTGCAATGGCGACCGACGTTCACCGGCCGGTGACCCCTCGGACGACCCGAGCCGTGCACGTCGAGGGGCTCACCCGCTCCTTCGACGGCCGTACGGTCATCGACGATCTGCGTCTCGACATCGCGCCCGGCGAGTTCGTCGCCCTGCTCGGCCGCAGTGGCTGTGGCAAGTCGACACTGCTGCGCATCCTCGCCGGGCTCGACCGCGACATCCGGGGCACCGCACTGGTCCCGCGCCGCAGAGCGGTCGCCTTCCAGGCGCCTCGGCTGATGCCCTGGAAGAAGGTCTGGCGCAACGTCCTGCTCGGTCTGCCCGGCAAGCCCGAACGCGCCGTCGCCGAGCAGGCGTTGGCCGAGGTCGGGCTCGGCCACCGGGTCGACGCCTGGCCGAGGACGCTGTCCGGCGGCGAGGCCCAGCGCGCCGCCCTCGCCCGCGCCCTGGTCCGCGAGCCCGATCTGCTGCTGCTCGACGAGCCGTTCGGCGCGCTGGACGCGCTCACCCGGATCAAGGCCCAGCGCCTGGTCGGGGAGTTGTGGCAGCGCCGCGGCTGCGCCGTGCTGCTGGTCACGCACGACGTCGAGGAGGCCGTACTGCTCGCCGACCGCGTCCTGGTGATGGACGACGGCCGCATCGCCCACGAGCAGCACATCGACCTCGACCGGCCGCGCGAGATCACCGACCCCCGGTTCGCCGCACTCCGCGCCGGGCTGCTGGAACGGCTCGGCGTCAACACCGCCGCCGAAGCCGCCTGATCCCTCGATGCGCACCCGCGTCCCACCGCACTCGACACCCCCGCACACGAACGGAACCGCCATGCGACGACGACTCGTCCCCGCCGCAGCTCTCCTCCCCCTCGTACTCCTGCTCACCGCCTGCGGCGGGAACTCGTCCGCGAGCACCGGGACCGACGGCACGGGCTCGGTCACCCTCGACGTCGGTGACCAGAAAGGCGGTTCTGAGGCCATCCTGCGCGCCGCGGGAGAGCTGAAGAACCTGCACTACAAGATCAAGTGGTCCACCTTCACCTCCGGCCCGCCCCTGCTGGAGGCCGTCAACGCGCAGGCCGTCGACATCGGCGGCGTCGGCAACACCCCGCCCGTCTTCGCGGCCGGTGCCGGTTCGAAGATCTCCGTGGTGGCCGCCTGGCACGGCACGTCCAAGGGCGACACGATCCTCGTTCCCAGCGACTCCAAGCTGACCGGTCCGAAGCAGCTCAAGGGCAGGTCCGTCGCCGTGGCGCAGGGCTCGTCCGCGCACTACCAGCTGATCGCCTCGCTCAGAGCGGCGGGGCTCAGCCTGTCCGACGTCAAGGTCAAGTACCTCCAACCGGCCGATGCACTCGCCGCGTTCACCTCCGGCAAGGTCGACGCATGGGCGGTCTGGGACCCGTACACCTCCCAGATCCTGCGGGCCAGGCAGGGGCGGGTGCTGACCACGGGCGATGGCGTCACCAACGGGCTCACCTTCCAGGTGGCCGCGCCCTCCGCGCTGAAGGACCCGAAGAAGGCCGCCGCCGTCAAGGACTACCTGACCCGGCTGCGGCGAGCGACGGCCTGGGTCCACGACCATCAGCAGGATTGGGCCAGGGTGTGGGCCAAGGACACCGGGCTGCCGTACGAGGTGGCGCTGGACTCGGTGAAGCGGACCAACTCCACACGTGTCGCCGTCGCCGTCGACCAACCTCTCGTCGCCTCCGAGCAGCAGATCGCCGACGCCTTCACCGAGTTGAAGCTGATTCCGAAGAAGGTGGACTTCGGCGACTTCGTGGACACCCGCTTCAACACCGGCCTGCCCCCGTCGACGACACCGGCCGAGAACTGACCCCGGCCGGGGAGCGAGAAGGGCACGGGGATCAGCACGGTGTCTCCACCGGAGCAGTCCGGCCGGTAGGCGGTGCCGGGCAGGTGGCGCCGCCACTCGGCGGGGTGATCGTGCGACGGGTCACGGCGCAGGCCCGGGCGGTGACCGCGGGCACGGTGGTCTCCCAGATCTGTGCGGTGTGGTCGGCGCCACCGCCGATCACCCGGGTGCCGTCGGCGCTGAAGGCGACGGACTGGCTTGCGCCGGTGTCTCCAGTGAGTGTGGCCAGCTGGGCGGGGTGCCGGAGGCGAGAGTGCGTCCGTCCGGGCTGAAGCCGCCGAGAAGACGGCCTGTCCGTGTCCGCGCAGGGCAGGACCGTACGGGACCGGGCGGCGGCAGTCCCTGATGTCCCACACCCGGACCGTGCTGTCCGAGCTGCCGGTGGCGTCGCGCAGGGCCTGGACCAGGTCGGGGTGGCGGGTGCAGTGGGCGTAGAAGTCGGCGCGGACGGCGATGACGACGCGGCAGCGGCTGTCGGGGGGCCTGTGCGGAGCGGACGAGAGCGGCGATGAAGGCGGTGCGCTCGGCCGGATCGGTCGAGACCGACCGAGCGCGCGGTGTCCTCGCCGGATTCCCATGATCCACCGGAGGCGGTCGAGGCCGACGGTGGACGGGGTTCCGCGGCGGCAAGGCGGGTGGCCGTCTCGCGCCACGTTCGCGCCCACTGCTCCTCATGCCACGGGCAGGGTGGGCAGTTGACGACCGGCCGCGGCGGCGGAGAGCTTCGCGATCGAGTAGTGGGCCCGCTGGGCGAGCACCCGGTAGGTGGGGTTCGCCGCCTACCGCATCCTCAGCCACTACGACCCCAACCTGTGCCTCGGCATCCCCGGCGCGAGCGAGGCCGACGGTGCCGCGGTGATCCAGTGGCCTTGCGGCACCTGCGCAGACCACTCCTGGCACTTCTGACCAGCGAAGCCCCTGCCTGCCGGGCGTACGACAGAACCTCCGGTACGGCGCCCGGTGTACTCCACCGACCTACACCGACGCCACATTCCCCCCGGACCTGCGCAGCGGACGGTTCCAGATGTCGACCTGACCTGGGGACTCGGCGAGCCCTGGGGCCGACGCGACGGTGCCTGGGGCAGCGAGGACGACACACACGTCGCCCAGCTCCACGGCGGCCAGGGCTCAGGCCCGGGAAGATCCCCGCCCCCTCCCCAGTTAGTAGAATCGTGAACGAATCGCGCGAGGTCGAGGTTGTCGTCATCGGAGCCGGTCAGGCCGGACTGTCCAGCGCCTATCACCTGCGGCGCACCGGCTTCGAGCCGGACCGTGACTTCGTGGTGCTCGACCACTCCCCCGCGCCGGGCGGCGCCTGGCAGTTCCGGTGGCCCTCACTGACGTACGGCAAGGTGCACGGAATGCACGCCCTGCCCGGCATGGAGCTGACGGACGCCGATCCCGCGCGGCCGTCGGCGGAGGTCATCGGCGCGTACTTCGACCGCTACGAGCGCGCCTTCGGCCTGCGGGTGCGGCGGCCCGTCGACGTACGGGCCGTCAGGGAGGGCGACGGCGGCCGGCTGTCCGTGGAGACCTCGGCGGGCACCTGGTCCACGCGAGCGCTGATCAACGCGACCGGCACGTGGGACCGGCCGTTCTGGCCTCGCTATCCCGGCCAGGAGACCTTCCGGGGACGGCAGTTGCACACCGCCCAGTACGCCGGTCCCGAGGAGTTCGCCGGGAAGCGGGTCGTGGTCGTGGGTGGCGGCGCCTCGGGCACCCAGCATCTGCTGGAGCTGGCCCCCTACGCGGCCGCGACCACCTGGGTCACCCGCCGGCCCCCGGTGTTCCGCGAGGGGCCGTTCGACCAGGAGGCGGGCCGGGAGGCGGTCGCGCGGGTGGAGGAACGGGTGCGTCAGGGGCTGCCGCCGCACAGTGTGGTCTCCGTCACCGGGCTGCCCCTCAACGACGCCGTCCGGCAGGGTCTCGCGGACGGGGTTCTGGACCGGCAGCCGATGTTCGACCGGATCACCCCGGACGGGGTGGAGTGGAGCGACGGCCGCCGCGTCGCCGCCGACGTCATTCTGTGGGCCACCGGGTTCCGGGCCGCGCTGGACCACCTCACCCCGCTGCGCCTGCGCGAGCCGGGCGGCGGGATCCGGGTCGAGGGCACCCGGTCCGTCGCCGATCCCCGTGTCCACCTCGTCGGCTACGGCCCTTCGGCCAGCACCATCGGCGCCAACCGGGCCGGGCGCTCCGCCGTACGGGACATAAGGCAGTTGCTGTCCGAGGAGCAGCCGGTCGCCGTGTGAGACGGCGGCGGACAAGCGGCGCAGCCCATCTGCAACGGCATTCCGCGGTCCGGCCGGTCGAGGACGACCCGGGCGGCCTTGCCCCTGTCCGCCCTCGTCGTGGCCTCGGCCTGGACGAGGCCGGCGACGGTGGCAGTGGCGGTGGCAGCCTGGTAGCGGAAGCCGAGAACCGTGTCGGACCTCCCTCCCGGGTTCAGCCGGCCGGCTCCAGCTGTGCGTCCCGGCGCACCAGGGCGGCGTACCGCCCGTCCCGCTCCAGCAGTTCTTCGTGCGTGCCGCGTTCGGCGACGCGGCCGGAGTCCAGCACCACGATCTGGTCAGCATCTCGGATCGTGGAAAGGCGATGGGCGATGGTGATCGTGGTCCGGTCGGCGGACAGGGCGTCGATGGCCTCCTGGACGGCGGCCTCCGTACGGGTGTCGAGCGCGCTGGTCGCCTCGTCGAGAATGAGGACCGGCGGATCGCGCAGGATGGTGCGGGCGATCGCGAGGCGCTGCTTCTCGCCGCCGGAGAAGCGGTGGCCGCGTTCGCCGACGACGGTGTCGTAGCCGTCGGGCAGCGCGGCTATGTGGTCGTGTATCTGCGCCGCCTCGGCGGCCGCGTGCAGTTCCTCGTCGGTGGCGTCCGGCTTGGCGAAGCGGAGGTTGTCGGCGACGGTGGCGTGGAAGAGGTACGTCTCCTGCGAGACGACGCCGACCGCGCGCGCGAGGGTGTCGAAGTCGAGGTCACGGACGTCGACGCCGTCCAGCGTGACGCGACCGCCGGTGACGTCGTAGAGCCGGGGCACCAGATAGCCGAGCGTGGACTTGCCGGCGCCGGTGGGGCCGACCACGGCGAGGCCGGTGCCCGCGGGCACGGTGATGTCGATGCCGTCGAGGACCGGGCGGACCTTGTCGTCGTTGTCGTAACGGAACTCGACGTTCTCCAGCCGGACTTCGCCCTTGATCTGGTCGAGGTGGACGGGCCGCTCGCGCTCGGTGATGTCGATCGGCAGGTCGAGGTACTCGAAGATGCGCTGGAAGAGCGCGAGGGAGGTCTGGATCTGGACGCCGGTCGCGAGCAGGCTCACGGCCGGGCGGAACAGGCCCTGCTGGAGCGAGACGAAGGCGACGATGGTGCCGAGCGAGACCTTCGGGCCGCCGAACTGGAGGGCCAGACCGGCGGTCCAGTAGATGACGGCCGGCATCGCGGCCATGACGATCGTGATCACGGCCATGCGCCAGCGCCCGGCCATGTTCGACCGCACCTCAAGGTCGACCAGGCGCTCGGACTCCTCGGCGAAGGACGCGGTCAGCGAGTCCGACCGGCCCATGGTGCGGCCGAGCAGGATGCCGCTCACCGAGAGCGACTCGGTGACCGTGGCGGCCATGGCGGCCATCTGCTTCTGGCGCTGCGTGGTGATCTTCTTGCGTTCGTTGCCCACGCGGCGGCTGATCCACACGAACACCGGGAGCAGGAGCAGCGAGACGATCGTGAGCCGCCAGTCGAGCGCGATCATCGCGACGATCGTGGCGACCACGCTGGTGGCGTTGGAGACCAGGGAGGTGGCCGTGGAGGTGACGGTGGCCTGCATGCCACCGATGTCGTTGGCTATGCGGGACTGCACCTCGCCGGTGCGGGTGCGGGTGAAGAAGGCAAGCGACATGCGCTGGAGCCGGCCGTAGACGGCCGTGCGCAGGTCGTGCATGACGCGCTGGCCGACGGTGGTCGAGATCAGCGTCTGGAGCACGCCGAAGACGCTGGAGAGGACCGCGCTCAGGATCATGCCGAGCGCGAGCAGGCTCAGCAGGCCGGTCCGACCCTGCGGAATGGCGACGTCGAGGGTCGCCTTCAACAGGAACGGCGTGGCCACCGAGACCAGCGAGGCGGCACCTACCAGCAGGCCGACGACGGCGAGCCGCCCGCGGTAGGGACGGAAGAGCTTCAGGATGCGCCGCACCTGCCGGGGCTGTTCCTTGGCGTCGGCAGGTGGGGTCCAGGACGTTTCACGGTCGGGATGCATGGGCTCCTACGGAGACGGACGGGGGCCGGTCAGGAACCGGCCGACGATGACTGACTGATCGTAGCTCATTGTTACCTATACTCACAATGAATGTCGTCCTGATATTGTTCCCGCATGAGCACCCCCGATTCCGACGGCCTGCTCGCCGAGCAACTGCTGCGGCTCACCCGACGGGTGCACCGCATCCAGAAGCGCCATCTGGAGCGGCGCGATCTGGGCGTCACCCCGGCCCAGTCCCGGCTGCTGCGCACCCTCGCGCACTACCCCTCGCCACCGCGCATGGCCGACCTGGCCGAGCGCCTGGAGGTGGTGCCGCGCGCGGTGACCACGCTGGTCGACGGGCTGGAGGCGAGCGGGAAGGTACGACGGGCGGCGGATCCGGCGAACCGGCGCGTCACGCGGATCGAGCTGACCGATGAGGGGCGCGCGACCCTGCGCGAACTGCGCGGCGCACGCTGGTCGGCGGCCGAGGAAATACTGGCCCCGCTGACCGAGAAGGAGCGCGCGGTGCTCGGCGTACTGCTGGACACGCTGATCGACGGGGAGTCGGCCAAGAGCTGCTGACGGCCGAGCCCGCCCCGTCGGCAGGCCACCGCCCACGGACGGCACGGACTGTGGCACGGGCACTTCCCGGGGAACGCCGGACTCACGGAAGCCGAACGGGACTTCCGTGATACAGAAGGCAGCTTCCGATGCCGATCATCCCGATGGCGTCGTTGATCCCTTCCGCGACACCCGTGTCACAGCCGCGTACATCACCCCGTGCGTGGCGCATCCCGCACGGCCGTGCTCAGCACCGCTTGCGATCCTCCGTCAGCATTCCCTGCGCCGTGGCCAGTGAACGGTCGTAGCAGCCGTCGGAGCCGTAACGGCGGTAGCGCTCGCCGGAGGTGCCGACCGCGTGCCGCTGCTCGCGCGGGACGTTGAGCGTGTACGCCGCGTCGCCGCTGTAGGTGTCGTCGAGCCGCGACCACGCGACGCGCCGGCCGTCCTGCAGCCGCCTCACCGACGCATGGTCGCCGAGCGTCAACACCGTGCGCAGCCGGTTGTCCGTCCCGACGGTCGTCGTGCCGTTCAAGGTGTACGTGCGCTGCGTGTGCGTCACCCGGGCTGGGCCGTGTCCGCCGGTGGTGACCGTCTCGTCGTCGGTCCAGGTCGCGTCCAGCCCGTCCGTGTTCTCACCCTCGGTCCAGCGGTGCACGGAGGTGTTGGCGAGGGTACGGCTGACGGTCGTCGTCACACGGCCGTGCGAGGTGTCGAGGTATCCGGAGACGGTGAGCCGGTGTCCGGCCCGGGTGTTCACCCGGTTCTCCGAACCCGGCGTGTAGCTGGAGGAGTTGACGAGGTTCGTCGCCGTGTCCGCGGTGAGCGCGCCGGTGACCCGGGCACGGTGCGCGTCCTGCCAGACGAGTACGTTCACCGGCGTGCTCCAGCCCGACTGTCCCGCGGGCACGCCGACGACCGAGACCTCGACCTGGTGCGGACGGCCGTCGTTCAGCAGGCCCGCGAAGGGCGTGAGGTCGTACTGGACGGGTCGCACGTCGAAGGCGCCCGGCGCCGGGATGACGTACCAGAGGAAGGGATCGGACCAGCCCCCCGTCCAGACGTTCGGGAACGGTGCGGCGATTCCGGCGAGTTGGCCGTCGACCTTGACCTCCACCTCGCGATAGGGACCGTGATCGGCCTTGCAGGAGTACGAGGCCGGGTCGGCCACGGTCAGATACCAGAACTCCTCGCAGCCGCCGCCCGAACCGGTCGCGTACACCTCGGCGACGATGCGCTCACTGTTGCGCGGCGTGGTGAGCGTCGTGCCGTGCGGCGTGTCCGTCAGGGTGAGGACCCGGTCGGGGGTGCGCTCGGCGGCGCGGCCCGCGTAGAAGGTCAGCGTGACGTGCACGTCGATGACGCCGGTGTACGTGCCGTCCACCACGTTGCCGATCAGCATCTCGACGTCCTGCGGGCTGCGAAAGGTGTCGCTGTATCGGGTGACGTCCTTCTCGACGTGCCACGCGATGCCGTCGGGCGAGGGCTCCGGAGTGGAGGTGCGCAGGATCTCGACCCCGCCGACGTGCAGATAGCCGAGCCGGTCGTACTGACGGCCCTTCACCTTGCCGTCGAGGCGCAGGACGACCTTGCTCCAGTGGTCGCCACAGCCCTGAGGCGGGGTGTACGCGCCGCGATAGGGCGTGAAGTCGCGGAACTGGGCGTCGGCCAGCGTGACCTGGCATGACGTGGTGTGCGGCCGGTCGACGGGCGGCGCGGCGGTGACCGGATCGTGCCAGTCGGTGCCGAACTCGGTCGGCACGTCGGCCGCTTGGGCGGTGACGGCTCCGGTGCCGAAGAGCGCGCTTGTCAGGAGGGTCACTCCGGCAAGCATGGACATGACTATCCGTCTTCTCATGGCCCGTGTTCTACGGGCAGTCGACCCCGCCCCGCAATGACGCCTCGTCGCCTCAGGCGCGCAGTTCCCTCTCGTCCCCCATCACCATCATCGGATGCTGGGCCGGGTCGAGCGTGCGCAGCAGGAACTTCATCGCCCCCTTGGGCAGGCTGACACAACCGGACGTGCCGTCGCCGTGATCGAGGTGCAGCCAGATACCGCCACCCCTGTCCTCACCGAGGGGGCGGGTGGGGTCGTGCGGGACGGTACCCGGCAGGCGGTTGTAGTCGATCGCGATGACATAGTCGAAAACATGGTCGTACGCCACGGCATTGACCGTCGGTGCGTAGGCCACGTAGTCCTGGTCGTACGGCAGCCTGCTGCCGGGGTCGTCGAGCACGCCACCCGCATCGGTGAGGCCGAACACGCCGACAGGGCTGCGGTCGTCGCCCGAATAATGCTCCAGGGTCCAGCCCTTCCGGCCATTGTGGGCGGCCCAACGGGCCACCCGCCGCCACTCCGGACCCTCCTTCATGTAGAGCACCGCCGTGGCGTCGGGTGAATCCTCGCCCTCGCCGTACACCGCCAGGACCTGGCCGGTGTCGGCGGGGATCCGGCGCTGGAGGCGCTCGCCGACGTCCGGGATGCGGGTCGGATCGGTCGCGGGCAGCGCCGCCACGCCCGGGGCGCGAAGACCCTGCGCACCGCCGGTGTCGACCGGGCCCGACGATCCGTCACTGCCGCACCCGGAAAGGGTCGCCAGGACAGCCCCGATCGTCACCGCGGCCGCCACGAGCCGCACGCTGTAGATCCTCACATGACCATGGTGGCACCACATAACGATCGATCATGTGACTAATCCTCCCATTTCACCGGGTTGGCTGACAGCACAGCAGCAGTGACCTGCACAGAATCGGATCACCCGGCCGCCGACCACGACCGGACTCCCGACGTGGATGCCAGCCCCGCCCGTGACCTCATGGATCCGTGGCCGGAAGCCGGTTGATTCGGCCGGTCCGCCGGGAAAACCGTTTGAAATTCACCACTCTGCGACGCGAACCTTTCACGGCTTGTTGGCACACCCCTCCGTCTCCCCCTCCCTGACACGAGCCACTGGGACGTCATGCAGATTCAAGACCTTCCGTATTTCGATCCGGGGGTCCCGGACACGCGTTCCGGCCCCCGATTCCTGTGGTGGCTCTGGCGCAACCAGCTGGGCGGACAGCTGAAGGCACTCGCCTGGGGCCTGCTCCACTTCGTCTCCGTCTCGGCCCTGCCCTTCTGTGTCGGCCTGGCCGTGCAGGCCGTCGTCGACCGCTCCGGCACCCGGCTCGCCCTGACGGGCGCTCTGATGCTGCTGTGCGGCACGGGCATCGCCCTCGGCGACACCTTCCTGCACCGAGCCGCGGTCACCAACTGGATCACGGCCGCCGCCCGGGTCCAGCAACTGCTCGCCCGCAAGGCCTCCCAGCTCGGCTCCGCCCTGACCCGACGGGTCGCCGCCGGCGAAGTGGTGGCCGTGTCCACCGGCGACGTCGAGAAGATCGGCTGGTTCGTCGAGGCGATCTCCCGGTTCACCGCCGCGGCGCTCACGGTCGTCGTGGTCGGTGTCGGCCTCCTCGTCTATCAGCCCGCCCTGGGTGTGGTCGTCGCGATCGGACTGCCGATCGTCGCGGTCTCGGTGCTGCCGCTGCTGCCCCGGGCCACACGCCGCGCCGATGTACAGCGCGAGAAGGCGGGCCGGGCCACCGAGCTGGCCTCGGACACGGTCGCCGGACTGCGCGTGCTGCGCGGCATCGGCGGCGAGGAACTGTTCCTCGACCGCTACCGCCGGGCCTCGCAGGAGGTACGGCACGCCGCCGTGCACAGCGCCCGGATGTGGTCGCTGATCTCCGCCATCCAGGTGCTGCTGCCCGGACTGCTGCTCATCGCGGTCGTCTGGCACGGCATCCACCTGGCCCGCCAGGGCCGGATCACCGTCGGCGAACTCGTCACCGTCTACAGCGCGGTCATGGTCCTCAACTACCCGCTGCGGCACTTCGAGGAAATCGCCATGGCGTACTCCTTCTCCCGCCCGTCGGCCAAACGGGCGGCCCGGGTGCTGGCACTGGAGCGGTCCACGGCCACCGACGGCACCCGCGCGGCCGAGGTGCCGACCGGGGATCTGTACGACCCCGACACCAAGCTGCTCGCTCCCGCCGGCCGGCTCACCGCCGTCGTGTGCGGCGACCCCGACGCGGCCGGACGTCTGGCGGAACGGCTGGGCGGCCACCCCGCCGAACCGGGCCGCTCGGTGCTGCTCGGCGGGATCGCCCTGGACGAACTCCCTCTGGACAGCACCCGGACCGCCGTCCTCGTCCAGGACAAGGACCCGGTGCTGCTCTCAGGCACGCTGCGCGAACTGCTCGACGTGCCCGCCTCCGCGGCTGTGCCGGCCGAAGACGCCCTGGCCGCTGCGCAGTGCGCCGACGTGCTGGACGCGCTCGTCCAGGGATCGGTGGACGCCGCCGACCCGATGGACGCCCGCATCACCGAGCGTGGCCGCTCCCTCTCCGGCGGCCAGCGCCAACGGCTCGCGCTGGCCCGGTCGTTGGTCACCGATCCCGAGGTGCTGGTGCTGGACGAGCCGACCTCCGCGGTCGACTCGCACACCGAGGCCCGGATCGCGGACGGGCTGCACCGGCTGCGCTCGGGCCGGACGACCGTGGTCTTCACCTCCTCGCCGCTGCTGCTCGACCGCGCCGACCGGGTCGCCCTGGTCCATGAGGGCGAGGTCGTGGCGGTCGGCGTGCACCGCGACCTGGTCGACAGCGAGCCGCGGTACCGCGCCGTGGTGACGCGGCAGACGGAAGAGGAACTGGCCGCGACCGACGAGGACGTCCTGCTGGACACCCTCCAGGAGCTGGAAGAGATCGAGGAGAGCGCATGATCGGCGTTGCGCCGCCGGCGTACGACCCGGCGGCCCCGACGACCGCCACCACCCTGCCCGTCGGCGCGGGCGCGACGGTGCGCGCCTACGTCACCGAGCTGTTCCGGCGGCACCGGCGGGCCTTCCTGCTGCTCATCGCAGTCAACACGGTCGCCGTGATCGCCTCCATGGTGGGGCCGTACCTGCTCGGCGGCCTGGTCGAGCGGGTGTCCGACCGCTCCCGGGATCTCCAACTGGGCCTGACCATCGGACTGTTCGTACTCGCGCTGGCCGTCCAGGCCGTGTTCGTACGCCAGGTACGGCTGCGAGGTGCGGTACTCGGCGAGCGAATGCTGGCGGACCTGCGCGAGGACTTCCTCGTCCGCTCCGTCGGGCTGCCGCCGGGCGTGCTGGAACGGGCGGGCACCGGCGACCTGCTCTCCCGTATCACGACCGACATCGACCGGCTGGCCAACGCGATGCGCGAGGCCGTGCCGCAGCTGGCGATCGGTGTCGTGTGGGCACTGCTGCTGCTCGGCGGGCTCGTCGTGACGGCTCCGCCGCTGGCCGCCGCCGTGCTGCTCGCCGTCCCGGTGCTGCTGGCCGGATGCCGCTGGTACTTCAAGCGGGCGCCCTCCGGCTACCGCTCCGAGGCGGCCGGGTACGCCGCCGTCGCCGCCGCGCTCGCCGAGACCGTGGACGCGGGCCACACCATCGAGGCGCACCGCCTGGGCGCCCGCCGTGTCACCCTGTCGGAGCGGAGGATCAAGGAGTGGACGGCCTGGGAGCGCTACACGCTGTGGCTGCGGTCCGTACTGTTCCCGGTCATCAACGCCGTCCATGTCATCGTCCTCGGCTCGGTCCTGATGGTCGGCGGGGTCTTCGTGCTGCACGGCTGGCTCGACGTGGGCCGGCTGACCACCGGCGCCCTGATCGCCCAGATGCTGGTCGACCCGGTGAACCTGATCCTGCGCTGGTACGACGAGGTGCAGGTCGCCCAGGTGTCGCTGGCCCGGCTGGTCGGTGTGCGCGACATCGAACCGGATGCCGGGGACGCCTCGCTGGATCCTGAGGGGCGGGACGTGTCCGCCGACCGGGTGCACTTCGGCTACCGCAAGGGTGTCGACGTGCTGCGCGAGGTCTCGCTGGAGGTCGCGCCGGGCACCCGGCTGGCCCTGGTCGGCCCGTCGGGAGCCGGCAAGTCCACGCTGGGCAGGCTGCTGGCCGGGATCTACGCACCCCGGGACGGCACGATCACGCTGGGCGGCGCCGAGCTGTCCCGCATGCCGGCCGAACGCGTCCGCTCCCACGTCGCCCTCGTCAACCAGGAGCACCACGTATTCGTCGGCTCCCTGCGCGACAATCTCCTGCTGGCCCGCACCAGTGCCACCGACGCCGAGCTGTGGGCGGCACTGGGAGCGGTCGACGCGGACGACTGGGCGCGAGCCCTGGACGACGGCCTGGACACCGAGGTCGGCTCGGGCGGCCTGGCGCTCACTCCGGCGCAGGCCCAGCAGATCGCGCTGGCCCGGCTGGTGCTGGCCGATCCGCACACGCTGGTCCTGGACGAGGCGACCTCGCTGCTCGACCCGCGTGCCGCCCGCCATCTGGAGCGTTCCCTGGCCCGCGTCCTGGACGGGCGCACGGTGGTCGCCATCGCCCACCGCCTGCACACCGCCCACGACGCCGACGTGATCGCCGTCGTGGAGAACGGCCGCATCAGCGAGCTGGGCAGCCACGACGAGCTGGTCACCGCCGACGGCGCGTACGCGGCCCTGTGGCGCTCCTGGCACGGATGAGGACCCGCCGGAGCGGCCGGCGATCGGTACCGGAGTGAGGCATCCGCTGCCGATACCGGTCGCGCCGCCGGTCGCACCGGTCCTGGTGCTCACGATGCCTCGGCTGCCCCGGCAGGCCGGGACCGGGGTGGCTTCCGGGACCGCGGTGGCTTCGGTTCCCGGCAAGCGGGGCGGTCGGGCCATGGCCGGCCGCCTCGACGCGGACGCCGCCACAACCGGAGCCCGGACCGCCGGGGCTCCGGTGCACCGGCCCGCCAGGGGTCCTGCCCCAGCCGAAACACGAGGGGACCGGGACTCGGCGGCCCGCGTCGCGGTGGGCCCTGCCGGGTACCCGTATGCGCACACAGGCCTCCGCCGGGGGCCGTGCCGTTGCGCGGTCCCGAGCCGGGGTGGAAGGCTGGAGAGCGGCACCGGTTCGGGGAGCGTCGGCGAACCGTCTGGTTCGCGGCGTGTGGCACCCGTGCCGCACGTGTCGGCGGCCCGCCGCCCCGTGCGGTGGCATGCGGCCGTCCTCATCACCCGGAGGTACTCGTGGACAGCGCCGACAGCTGGGGGGACGACGTCTACCAGCCCGATCCCTCGGAGATCCGGGAGGACTCGGGGGTGCTCGACGTCGAGGACACACTTGACTTCGACGGCGTCGACGACCCGCTCGACCGTGGCTGGTCCCCTCCCGAGCGGCCGTGGGCGGTGGAACACACCGGTGTGACGGCCGCCGAGCGCCAGGCGGGCGAGACCCTGGACCAGCGGCTCGCCGAGGAGCAACCCGACCTCTCCGCGCCCGACGGCGACGGCATCGGCGACTGCGACGGCACCGACGGGGAACTCCTGGACAACGAGGTCGGCGACCTCCGCTCCGGCCGACTGGTGGCCCCCGACGAGGGTGCCCACGAGGACGACGAGGCCGCCCTGCTCGCCACCGATGTCGGCATCGACGGTGCCGCCGCCTCCGCCGAAGAGGCAGCGATGCACATCGTCGACGAGGACTCCCTGTCCGGCTGACCCGCAGGCCCCCTGCCCGACCGCCCCGCACGAGGAGCCGCCATGCAGCAGGACAAGCACCCTGACTACCGCCCCGTGGTCTTCCGCGACCGCGCCGCCGGATACGCGTTCCTGACCCGGTCGACGGCGCAGAGCGAACAGACCATCGAGTGGGACGACGGCGAGAGCTACCCGGTGGTCGACGTGGAGATCTCCTCGGAGAGCCACCCGTTCTACACGGGCAAGGCCCGCACGGTCGACGCCGAGGGCCGCATCGCCCGCTTCGAGCGCCGGTACGGCGGAGGGGAGTCCGCCGAGGCAGGCTGACCGGGAGCGGGGCCCCGGCCCCTCCGGGCCGGAGCGACGGAACCGACCGCAGAGCCTGCCCCGGGCCGTGCCCGCCGTCAGATCACATTGAGTGCGGCGGCGCAGCCCACCCCGCCGAGCAGCATGAACACGGGCATGAGGACCTTCAGCTCCACCCAGCTGCCGGCCCGGAACCGTATCGCCTTCGGCGGTCCCACCGGGTACCAGCGCTTGCGGCCCACCGGAATGGGCCACAGGATCGGGCAGCCGGACACGGTCAGCGCGTCCCCGAGGTCGTGCACCAGCGCGCCCAGCACGATCGGCAGCCCCAGCCACAGGTACTGCTGGTCCGGCGCCGTGAACAACCAGTCCGAGCCGTTGCCCGGCTTGTCCAGGATGCCCGCGAGGATCCACGCGCTGGTCCCCGCCAGCAGCCAGACGAGGATGTCGCTGCTGGAACCCCGGGCCGCCCGCCACAGCAAGCCTTCGATCGCCAGCACCATGTGCACGAACAGGATCGCCAGCACCGCCCAGCGGCCACCCGTGACAGCCGACGCCGAGGCGCCGGCTCCGAGCAGGACCGCCCACAGCCAGGTGTGCGTCAGCGTGCGGTGGCCGCCGTTGCGTCGCGGGTCGCCCTTCATGCGCGTCGCCTTGTAGACGGCCCAGGACAGCTTGTCGACGATCTCGCAGACCCAGTGGGAGATCGGCCCGAAGGAGCGCGAGATGGTCGCCGCCTTGTGGTCGAGGTCCGGGGCGAGCGCGGCGCCGGCGCAGATCAGCGCGCCGACGAGAAGGACGGGCCAGGGCATCGGGTGTCCGTACGCCGCGGCGGCCGCTCCGGCCCCGAGCCAGGCCGCGGCCCCCGACAGTGAGTGTGCTGGTCCCATCATGGCCGCTTCCCGCCCCATTCCTCGTGTATCGCTGTCCAGTTGAACCGGTGCGCTGACGCTTCGTCGGCGACACAGCGTAGCTGCCGTGATCTTCGTCGTCGCAGCCGATTCCCCTCTCGGGGGCCAGGCCAGGCAAGATGGGTGCGTGACCCTCATCGATCAGCTGCCGCCGACCGCCGACCCCGACGCCCTGTACGAAGCCTTCGAGTCGTGGGCGCAGGAGCGCGGCCTCACCCTCTACCCGCATCAGGAGGAGGCGCTGATCGAGGTCGTGTCCGGGGCGAACGTGATCGTCTCGACGCCCACCGGATCCGGCAAGAGCATGATCGCCGCGGGCGCGCACTTCGCCGCGCTGGCCCGGGACGAGGTCACCTTCTACACCGCCCCGATCAAGGCACTGGTGTCCGAGAAGTTCTTCGAGCTGTGCAAGATCTTCGGCACCGAGAACGTCGGCATGCTCACCGGCGACGCCTCCGTGAACGCCGATGCCCCCGTGATCTGCTGCACCGCCGAAGTGCTGGCGTCGATCGCGCTGCGCGACGGCAAGGACGCGGACGTCGGCCAGGTCGTCATGGACGAGTTCCACTTCTACGCCGAGGGTGATCGCGGCTGGGCGTGGCAGATCCCGCTGCTGGAGCTCCCCCAGGCGCAGTTCATCCTGATGTCCGCCACCTTGGGCGACATGTCCTTCTTCGAGAAGGATCTCAGCCGCCGCACGGGCCGCCCCACGGCAGTGGTCCGCTCGGCGACCCGGCCGGTGCCCCTCTCTTACGAGTACGAGCTCACCCCGCTCACGGAAACGCTGACCGATCTGCTGGGGAGCAGGCAGGCCCCCGTCTACATCGTGCACTTCACGCAGGCGCAAGCCGTGGAGCGGGCGCAGGCGCTGATGAGCATCAACATGTGCTCGCGCGAGGAGAAGGACCAGATCGCCGAACTGATCGGCAATTTCCGCTTCACCACCAAGTTCGGCCGCAACCTCTCCCGCTACGTCCGGCACGGCATCGGCGTCCACCACGCCGGCATGCTGCCCAAGTACCGCCGTCTGGTGGAGAAGCTCGCCCAGGCGGGCCTGCTGAAGGTCATCTGCGGCACGGACACGCTCGGCGTGGGTGTCAACGTGCCCATCCGCACGGTGCTGTTCACGGCGCTGACCAAGTACGACGGCAGTCGCGTCCGCACTCTGCGGGCCCGTGAGTTCCACCAGATCGCGGGTCGGGCCGGACGGGCCGGCTTCGACACCGCCGGACTCGTCGTGGCACAGGCGCCCGAGCACGTCATCGAGAACGAGAAGGCTCTGGCGAAGGCGGGCGACGACCCGAAGAAGCGGCGCAAGGTCGTACGCAAAAAGGCACCGGAGGGCTTCGTCGCCTGGACGGAGAACACCTTCGAGAAGCTGATCGCCTCCGAACCCGAGCCGCTGACCTCGCGCTTCCGGGTGACCCACACGATGCTGCTGTCGGTGATCGCCCGACCGGGCAACGCCTTCGAGGCGATGCGTCATCTGCTGGAGGACAACCACGAGCCGCGCAAGCAGCAGCTGCGGCACATCCGCCGCGCCATCGCGATCTACCGCTCGCTGCTCGACGGCGGCATCGTGGAGAAGCTCGACAAGCCGGACGCCGAGGGGCGCATCGTCCGGCTCACGGTCGATCTCCAGCAGGACTTCGCGCTCAACCAGCCGCTGTCCACCTTCGCGCTCGCCGCGTTCGAACTCCTCGACCCCGAGTCGCCGTCCTACGCGCTCGACATGGTGTCCGTCGTCGAGTCCACCCTGGACGACCCGCGGCAGATCCTCGTCGCCCAGCAGAACAAGGCGCGCGGCGAGGCCGTGGCCGCGATGAAGGCGGACGGGGTCGAGTACGAGGAGCGCATGGAGCGACTCCAGGACATCACGTACCCGAAGCCGCTGGAGGAACTGCTCTTCCACGCGTACAACACCTACCGCAAGAGCCACCCCTGGGTCGGCGACCACCCGCTCTCGCCCAAGTCCGTCATCCGCGACATGTACGAACGTGCGCTGTCCTTCACGGAGTTGGTGTCCTTCTACGAGCTGGCTCGTACTGAGGGCATCGTGCTGCGCTACCTCGCCAGCGCCTACAAAACGCTCGATCACACCATTCCGGACGACCTGAAGTCCGAGGACCTTCAGGATCTGATCGAGTGGCTCGGCGAGATGGTGCGCCAGGTGGACTCCAGTCTGCTCGACGAGTGGGAGCAGCTGGCCAACCCGGAGGAGATGACCGCCGAGGAGGCCCAGGAGAAGGCCGACGAGGTCAAGCCGGTCACCGCCAACGCGCGAGCCTTCCGGGTGCTGGTCCGCAACGCCATGTTCCGCCGCGTGGAGCTGGCCGCCCTCGATCAGGTCGAGGAACTCGGCGAGATGGACGCCGACTCCGGCTGGGACGCCGACGCCTGGGGCGAGGCGATGGACAAGTACTGGGACGAGTACGAGGATCTCGGCACCGGCCCCGATGCCCGTGGCCCCAAGCTGCTGGTCATCAAGGAGGAGCCGGAGAACGGCCTCTGGCGCGTCCGCCAGATCTTCGACGACCCGAACAACGATCACGACTGGGGCATCAGCGCGGAGATCGATCTCGCGGCCTCGGACGCCGAGGGACGTGCCATCGTGCGCGTCACCGAAGTCGGCCAGCTGTGAGCCGTGCCCGACCAGGTGTGAGCCAAGGAGAGACCCACCGATGACGAACCCTGCCGAGAGACTGGTCGACCTGCTCGACCTGGAGCAGATAGAGGTCAACATCTTCCGTGGCCTCAGCCCGCAGGAGTCCTTGCAGCGGGTCTTCGGCGGCCAGGTGGCGGGCCAGGCGCTGGTCGCCGCCGGCCGCACCACGGAAGGCGACCGCCCGGTGCACTCGTTGCACGCGTACTTCCTGCGCCCCGGGCGCCCCGGAGTGCCGATCGTGTACCAGGTGGAGCGCGTCCGTGACGGCCGGTCGTTCACCACGCGCCGGGTCACGGCCGTGCAGCAGGGCCGCACCATCTTCAATCTGACCGCCTCCTTTCACAAGCCTGAGGAAGGACCGTTCGAGCACCAGCTGCCGCCTGCTCGCAAGGTGCCGGACCCGGAGTCGCTGCCGACGGTCACCGAGGAGATCCGCAAGCACCTCGGTGCGCTGCCCGAGCAGTTGGAGCGGATGGCGCGCCGCCAGCCCTTCGACATCCGGTACGTCGACCGGCTGCGCTGGAACGCCGAGGAGATCCAGGGGGCCGAGCCGCGCAGCGCCGTGTGGATGCGCGCGGTCGGACCGCTGGGGGACGATCCCCTGGTCCACACGTGCGCGCTGACCTATGCCAGTGACATGACGCTCCTCGACGCGGTCCGCATCCCGGTCGAATCCCTGTGGGGCCCGCGGAACTTCGACATGGCCTCGCTGGACCACGCCATGTGGTTCCACCGGCCGTTCCGCGCGGACGAGTGGTTCCTGTACGACCAGGAGTCGCCGATCGCCACCGGTGGGCGCGGGCTGGCCCGTGGGCGTATCTACGACCTGCAGGGGAGACTGCTGGTCTCGGTCGTCCAGGAGGGTCTGTTCAGGTCCCTGTAGCGACCCGGCGCCCGGGCCCTCGGCCCGCCGTGAGACACCGGTCGGGCTCAGCTGCGTTCAGGGCGTGGAGCTTTGCGCCGCAACCAGCCGCGCAGCCCCCGGTTCGCCGGCGCCGGGGCGGCTCGCTCGGGCCGGCGGTCCCGGCGCGCCGGCGGCCCGGCCTGCCGTACCACCGGCGCGCGATCCCATGCGAACGCCCGGCCCGCCGCCCCGTCCTCGGGCCATGGCGCCCCGAACACCGGACCGGCATGCCCCTCGGACTCCCCGGGAGGCTGCCTGGCGTCCGGCTCGGCCACCGTGGGCTCCTGCTCACCGTCCATCGCGGGCGCTGGCCCGGCTTTGGGAACGGGTTTCCCCGGCGCGGGCTCATCGGGCAGCTCGGATGTCCTCACCACAGGCGCGCTGTCCACCGCGCACGGCTCCGCCATCGGTTCACCGACCGACTCGGGTGTCCCGACCGCCGGTTCGTCGTCCCGCCTCCGGGCCCCTGTGATCATCATGCCCGGCGGCACCCCCGGCTCCATGTCCCGCGTGACCGTTCGGGCCAGGGGCGGGATCGGGCGAGCAGCCGCTCGCACGGAGGGCGCGACATGCCGGGCGGCCGGGCGCGGCGCGGGCGTCGCGCTGCGGGCCTCCTCCAGCACACGGGCCAGTTCGCCGCGCAGCCAGTCGATCTCGTCCGCATCCTGCGCGTTCGTGATCCGCTCGGCGAGTTGCGCCGCGGCCGATCCCGGGAGGCCCTGGCCGAGTGGCGTGGGCCGGAAGCGATTCACATACGAGCGTTCGCGAGGATCCTTGACGATGTCGGCGATCTCGACGGGTGAGAGGAAGGCGGCCACGGCTCCGGCTCGCGCCCACGGTTCCTCGGCGTGCCGCAGCAGGAAGCCGAGTTGGCGTCCGCGCCAGTTGCGGGCCCGCAGGTCGACTCCCGCCTCCAACTGGCCGCGCAGGGTCGCGGGAGTGCGTCCCTTGAGCAGGTGCGCGTTCTCCGGGGCCAGGGTGAAGTTCCGCAGGTCGTCCGCCAGATGGAGCCAGACCACGGCGCGGTAGCGGTTCAGATACCAGCGTACGGGCACGAGGAGTCCCAGGCGGGCGAGGCGGGTGAAGCGGCCGGCCGGGATCTCCATGAGCGCCGCGCCCTCGGTGGTGCCCACCACCTGGACACGCTCGCGCAGGGATTCCGGGAAGTCGCGCCGCTGGCGGAGCCGGTCGAGCTCCGCGCGCTCCACTCGCCGGGCTCCTCCCCCTCCCTCGTCGGGCACGGTGCGGATGTGACCGAGATGCAGAGCGAGGTCGAACTCGCTTCGTTTGAGGCCCAGTTCCCGAGCGGCACGGCTCAGGGTGTATGTGGCGGGCCGGGGCGGGCTGATGATGTTTGCCGACATGGTCGTCGCTCCCCCGTGGAGTGAAGGCTCACGCCTTGTGCGCGAACCGTGTACACACCGTAGCCGGTTCGGCGCAACTCGCGGCGAGCCTGTGGATAACTCCACATGGGCAGGCGAACGTGCAGCTCAGAGGTCCTGATTGGGGGTTCGCTCGGGTTGCCTGGCATCGACTCCGAGGTGTTCGCCGACGCGGTTGACGAGCAGGGTCATCTCGTAGGCGATCTGGCCGATGTCGGCCTCCGCGCCGCTGAGCAGGCACAGACAGCTGCCGGTGCCCGCTGCGGTCACGAACAGCACGGCGTCGTCGTACTCGATCATGGTCTGGCGCACACTGCCCGCGCCGAAGTGGCGCCCCGACCCCTTGGCCAGGCTGTGCAACCCGGATGCCACGGCAGCCAGGTGCTCGGCGTCCTCACGGCGCAGGCCCGTACTCGCACCCGTGACCAGTCCGTCGTTCGACAGGACCAGCGCGTGCCGCACATGGTCCACCCGCTCGGTCAGATCGTCCAGGAGCCAGCCGAGTCCCTGGTTCTGCGCCATCTCCGTCTCCCCGTGTGACATCCCCCTGACTGGAGGAACTCCCCGCCAGCCTTCACCACGTCCGGCGTCCGGGCAAGCCGGATCGGCGCATGGCACAGAAGATGACCGACGGGCAATGTCGGACCTTCGCCCCGGACGGTACAGATACCGCCAACCTGACCACCCTTCGCGGCGACGAAGCGCTGACACCAGGACCGGCCGACCCCCGCCGGCCGGGGACCGACCGCGTCCGGCTCGGGGCGGGGACACCTCGACAAGGCGCGATCTCGCGGCTCACCCGACCGAGTTGAGGATCCGGGCCGTGTGCATCCGTCCCGCATACTCCACGAGCCGGATCAGGACTTCCTTGCCGGAGTCCCGGTCGCGTGCGTCGCACAGCACCACGGGGGTGCCGTGGTCGAGGTCGAGGGCGCGGGAGACGTCGTGGGCACCGTAGGTGCGGGCTCCCGCGAAGCAGTTGACGGCCACCACGAAGGGGATGCTCCGGTGCTCGAAGTAGTCGACGGCGGGGAAGCAGTCCTCCAGGCGCCGGGTGTCCGCGAGGACGACGGCGCCGAGGGCACCCTGGGACAACTCGTCCCAGAGGAACCAGAAGCGGTCCTGTCCCGGCGTGCCGAAGAGGTAGAGGGACAGCCCCGAGCGGATGGTGATCCGCCCGAAATCCATGGCGACGGTGGTGGTGACCTTGCGGTCCACGCCGTCGGTGTCGTCGACCAACTGCCCTGCCTCGCTGAGCAGTTCCTCCGTGCGCAGCGGCCGGATCTCGCTGACGGCCCCGACAAGGGTGGTCTTGCCCACGCCGAACCCTCCGGCGACCAGTATCTTCAGCGCCAGCGCGGTGTCGCCGGTGACGTCGGAGTGCTCGGCAGCCATGATCACTTCTCTCGGGAGGACCGGTCACGGTCGGCGTCCGCGCACGCCGGGCGCGGCATCGACACCGTGACAAATAGGGCGGTCTTGTGGATGGTTTGACTGAAATGCACCTGATGTGAGCGACTCGCACCCGGTCGGGGGTGCAACGCGCCCGAATGGGGACGGGGTGAGGCGTACGACGCGCTCCGCGCGATCATCTACAGTGCTCGCAATCCGGCGATGACCTCGCGCAGAATCCGCTCGTCGGGCAGGTGCGCCGGGGGCACGGGGCGGCTGATGACCACGCGGCCGAGTTCCAGGAGGTCTCCGAGGAGCACCCTGACCACGCCGACGGGAAGGTCGGCGTCCGCCGCGAGTTCGGCAACGGACTGCGTCTCCGTGCGGCACAGCCGGATCAGGGTCCGGTGTTCGGGGCCGAGCGCCGTGTCGTCGTCGAGGGCCGGGGTCGCGGGGTCGAGGGTGACGAGGGCGATCAGGTCGAAACGCACCCCGGTGGGCCCGGCCTGGGTGCGTCCGCCTGTCATGGCGTACGGGCGGACCAGGGGCCCGGCCTCGCCGTCGTACCACTGGCTGCCCGGCTCCCGCGGGCCGTCCATCGGGTTCTCGGTCATCGGTGGCGCCTTCCGGCTCATCCGGCGACGGGCGGCTGTGCTGCGGCGCGCGGTGGCGTGTAGAGGTGCTCGCCGACTCGCTTGACCAGGCGCGCCATCTCGTAGGCGACCAGTCCGATGTCCGCGGTGACCGCGGTGAGCACCGCGAGGCAGGAACCGTCACCCGCCGCGGCCACGAACAGGAACGCGTCGTCCATCTCGACCATGGTCTGGCGCACCCCGCCCGCTCCGAAGTGCCGGCCCGTGCCCTTGGCAAGGCTGTTGAAGCCGGAGGCGACGGCGGCGAGATGCTCGGCGTCCTCGCGCGTGAGGCCGGTGGAGGCGCCGACGGCCAGCCCGTCGTTGGAGAGCACGACGGCGTGCCGTACATCCCTCACGCGCATCACCATGTCGTCGAGCAGCCAGTCCAGTTCGCCGGATCGCCGGCCGGCGCTCGTCTGGGGGTCCTGGATCATGCCGGGTCTCCTTCGCTGCTGTCGTCACTGGCCGTTACGGGGCCCGGGGTGGCTCCGCGTCCGGGCTGTCTGCCGCCGCCGCGCGCCCAGCCGTCGCGGTAGGCCGCCATGCGGTCCCGCACCAGTTCGGGGGTGCGCAGGTCGTCACCGCGCCGATCGGGCCTTGCTTCTTCGGTGCGCTGTTGTCGGAGTTGGGGAGCGAGGCTCGCCTGGCGCACGCGGCGTGGAAGGTCACCGGAAGGCTCGGCGTCATGGGGCGGGCGGTGCGGGCGCAAGGCGGTGACTCCGGGGGGCGGGTTCTCGACGGTCGTGCCGTGCCCGCCCTGCGCCTCGTCCCTGTCGCGGCGTCCGGGCTCGCCGGCCGCGGTGTGCGGACGGAGCGTGGTGGCCGCGAGGGCGGGGCGGTCCGGCCGTGCGGTGACGGCCTCGTGGAGTCCGGCCGCGCCTGGCACGTGCGCGTACGCGCGTTCCTGCTCGTGGCGGGCTCGTTCGGGGTGCGGGGCGGCGGGTTCCTTCGACGCGCCGTGGAGCAGGGCGGTGGGCAGCAGGACGACGGCGGTCGTGCCGCCGTACGGTGAGGTCCGCAGGTGCACCTTCACCTCGTGCCGCGAGGCGAGCCGGCTGACGACGAAGAGCCCGAGACGGTCGCTGTCGAACAGGTCGAGGGCCTCGGACTGTTCGATGCGCCGGTTGGCCTCCGCGAGGGTCTCGGCACCCATGCCCAGTCCCCGGTCCTCGATCTCCAGCGCGTAGCCGTTGCCGACGGGTTCGCCGGTGACACGCACGCGTGTGTGCGGCGGCGAGAACTGGGCGGCGTTCTCGACGAGTTCGGCGAGCAGGTGGGTGACGTCGGCCACGGCGGCACCGATGACGTGCGCCTCGGGGAGTTGGCGGACCTCCACGCGCGCGTAGTCCTCGACTTCCGATACGGCGGCCCGTACGACGTTCGTGAGCGTCACCGGCATGCGCCAGGCGCGGCCGGGTGCCGCACCCGAGAGGATGATCAGGCTTTCGGCGTGGCGCCGCATCCGGGTGGTGAGGTGGTCCAGGCGGAACAGGTCGCTCAGTTCGTCGGGATCGTCGGAACGGCGCTCCATGCTGTCGAGGAGGCTGAGCTGGCGGTGGACCAGCACCTGGCTGCGGCGCGCGAGGTTGACGAAGACCCCGGAGATGCCGCTGGCGAGCTCGGCGCGCTCCACGGCGGCGTGCAGGGCTGCGCGGTGGACGGTGGTGAGCGCCTCCGACACCTGGCCCGTCTCGTCCTCGGCCGGCGGTCCCGCGGGGGCCTCCGCCTCGATGTCGAGTTCCTCGCCCACGCGCAGTCTGCGTATCGCTTCCGGGAGTTTGCGACGGGCGATGTCCAGGGCGTCGTTGCGCAGGCTCACGAGTTCGACCACGAGTCCGCGTCCGATACGCACGGAGATGACGAGCGAGGCGGCGACGGCGGCCAGCCCGAGCAGTACGGCGGCACCGGCGGGGCTGAGCAGTCCGCGGGTCACCGGGTCGGCGCGGCCCGCCACATTCCGGCCCGTGTCCGTCGCGATGCTCCGCATGCCGTCCTGCACGCGTGCGTGGGCGGCACTCCAGGAAGCCTGCGATGCCACCTCGGCAGACCTGCTGCCCGGCCCGGCGGTGAGGATCTTGTCCTCGGCCGCCCCGAGGGCCGCGTAGGAGCGGCTGCGGGACAGGTCCCGCCAGGCGGCGTGCTGGGCGGCCGGCAGATCGGCGACTGCTGTGTCGGTGAACGTACGGCGCGCGGCGACGGCGGCGCCGAACAGCCGCAGCCGCTCGCCCTGAAGACCGTCCGCACCGCCACCGAGCAGCGCGTCCTCCTGGGCCAACGCCTCGGCGGCCCGGGAGAATTCGAGCAGTACGCGCGCGTCGGAGCCGACATCGGCCTGCTGGATGCCGGTGAGAGCGCCGTCCACGGCGAAGGCCTCGCCGATGGTCTTCGTGTACTGCGCGTACACCGTGTCCCAGCCGGACCTGTGGTCGAGCACGGCCGTCCGCAGCGCGCGCAGGCGCTCGGCACCGGTGACGAAGACGGCGAGGCGCCCGGAGACGTCGGCGGGCAGTTCCTCGCTGTCGGCGACGGTGTTGTCGCCGCCGAGGCGCAGCTCGCCCACGGCCCGGTCGGTGCGGCCGGCCAGAGCCTGGAGATCGCCGCCGTCGGCCGCGCCGGGTGAGAGGGCGTGGCGCACGGCCGCGGCGCGCTCGGCCTGCAGGGCGGCGACGGCCGCGGCCACCGGGGTACGCAGTTCGGCGTCGACCTGCTGGGACTGACGCAGCCGGGCGACGTCCTGGGCGGTGCTGACGGTGGCGTAGGCCCACAGGGAGAGCAGGGAGACGACCGGGACCATCAGCAGGCTGACGACCTTTGCACGCACGGTACGCGGGCGCAGGTACCGGCGGCTCCCACGCGCGCGTGCCTGTGCCGGAGACGCGCTGACGAGCCGGTCGGCGGCCTCGTCGGCGGGCGGTCCGGCGTGCGCACGGCGGCCGCGCGGGGGGTGTGCCGAGGCATCGGCTTTCGGGGCGGTACGGGGCGGGCGCATGGCCTCCTCGATCGGGACGTGGGTCGGGGCGCTCTGGCCTGGCTCCCCTTAGCGGGCGACGGTCTCGACGGGCCGTTGGGCGGAGGCGGAGGCCTCGCGCTCGTCGGCCGTGGGCGAGAGGGCGACGAACGCCGAGGTGATGAAGAGATAGGACCCGAGGCCGACGGCGAGGGGGAAGATGAACTGCATCGCCGTGGCCCCGGGCAGGGTCTCGCCGGAGGGGTTCACACGCACGCTCACCGCGAACATCCCGGTGTAGTGCATGCTGCTGACGGCCGCCCCCATGACGAGGGAGGCGACGGTGACCGCACGGGGCGACGTGATGTTGAGGCCGGCCCACAGGGCCGCGGTCGCCGCCACGACGGCGATCAGTACCGACAGTCCGACGAGGACGGGGTCGTACCGGACGTCGCCGTGCAGCCGCACCGCCGCCATGCCCAGATAGTGCATGCTGGCGACGCCCAGCCCGGTGGTGAGTCCGCCGAGCAGCAGCGCCCGGTTGCGGTCGCGACCGTAGCCGACGGCGAAGACGCCGGCGCAGACGACGACCATCGCGACGAGGAGGCTGAGGATGGTCAGGGGTACGTCGTAACGGATGTCGGTGCCGCTGACGCGGAAGCCGAGCATGGCCACGAAGTGCATGGTCCAGATGCCCGTCCCGATCGCGGATGCGGCGGTGACGAGCCAGTTGCGGCGCGAGCGGCCGGTGGTGGCGAGCGCGCGGACGGTGCAGCGCAGTCCGAGTGCGGCGCCCGTACAGGCCATCAGGTACGACAGCACGGGGGTCAGCCAGCCGAAGGCGGCGTGGTCCAAGTGTCCCATGGCCAAGGGACGCTAGGGGGCACGGGCGCACATGGGGGGCGCATTTCGAAAGGTGCTGGAATATGACAGGCGGATGCGCCGGAACGATCGCGTCCGGCCCGAACATGTGCGCCTACATATCCCCCGTGACGGTGAGGAATCATGCGGAGCATGAGCGAAGACCACACACGTGTGCAGGAGTTCTTCGGTGCCCGGGCGGCCGGCTGGGACAGCAGGTTCCCCGACGACGGCCCCGCCTACACGGCCGCTGTGACCGATCTCGGACTGCGGAAGGGGGACCGCGTGCTGGACGCCGGCTGCGGCACGGGGCGCGCCCTGCCACCGCTGCGGGCCGCCGTGGGCCCCTCCGGGGTGGTGCTGGGCGCCGACCTGACTCCGGCGATGCTCAAGGCGGCCGCGCGAGCGGGCAGGGACCGGGACGGACGGCTGCTGCTCACGGACGTCGCCGCGCTGCCGCTGCGCTCGCGGACCCTCGACGCCGTGTTCGCGGCCGGCCTGATCGCCCATCTGCCGCAACCGGTGGACAACCTGCGGGAGCTGGCGCGCGTGGTACGGCCGGGCGGCGCGCTCGCGCTGTTCCATCCCGTCGGGCGCGCGGCCCTGGCGGCCCGGCAGGGCCGACAGATCACGGCCGACGACCTGCGTGCCGAGGCCAACCTCGGTCCGCTCCTGGCCGGTTCGGGATGGCGCATGACGTCGTACGTCGACGAGGACGCGCGGTTCCTCGCCCTCGCAACACGCGAGAGCTGATCGGCATGTCGACAATGCTGCTCCGACGCGGTGCCGTGACGGCGGAGCTGCGCCCCCTTCCGGCCCGGTACCCTCACCGCCGCGCAAGGGGCAATCCGAGCCAGGCGGTGTGCTCGCGTCACTCGATGGCGTCGGCGGCAGTGACGTCCCGGTGCCGCACCGGGCAGCCACGCAGTCCGGCAGTCGGACGGGTCCCCAGGCCGTCGACGCGGTAGCCGTTCGGGTAGCCCTTGATCTCGCGGTTCTGGCGGGCGAAGTGGGGGGCGTTGCGCGGCGGCAGCAGCCGGACGAGCCTGCCACGCGTGCGTACCGCACGGCGCACCAGCGCGGTCGTCGCAGCGCCGGGTGGCGCGTAACGGAACGTGCGCAGCAGCGGCTCGTCGAGCAGTGCCAGCGTCGCCGTGCGCAGCACCGGCGCCATCGGGCGCGGATACCAGGACGCCATCAGGCAGAGGGTGGCGTCG
Organism: Streptomyces sp. HUAS MG56; assembly: GCF_058673395.1. Lineage (NCBI taxonomy): Bacteria > Bacillati > Actinomycetota > Actinomycetes > Kitasatosporales > Streptomycetaceae > Streptomyces > Streptomyces sp. HUAS MG56. The sequence continues at coordinate 2,297,590 of NZ_CM178722.1, forward strand.
GAGACCTGCCGGGCCCGCTCGTCCCAGCCGAAGTGATCGCGCTCGTAGGAGTCGAGGAGCGCCTCGAACTCCTCATAGGTCGCGGGGATGCCGGGGATGCCCATGTGCCGGCCGAGAGTGCGGTAGTACTCGGTCGCGGCCACGATCTCGTGCCGGGACAGCCGTCGCCATCCGTAGGCGTCGATCCAGCGTCTGGGCACCACGACGAAGGTGCTCAGGACGTAGCGCATGTCGTCGTCGCTGATGTCGTAACTGCGGTGCATCTGGTTGATGCGACGGATCGCCGTGCGACCCTCCTCGGCGGCGAAGCCGTGCTCGACGATGGTGTCCAGGAGCAGCACGGTGTCGTCGTACCGCTTCTGCGTACGCTCGGTCAGCTCCGCCGTCTCGGCGAGCAGCCGGCCGATGCTCGGCACGGCATAGGTGCGGTACAGGGCCAGTTCAAGGGCTCGTGTGTAGTCCCAGGGGAACTCGAACGCCGTACTCAGGCGGTAGATCTCCACCGCGTCCGCCACCGGATCCAGCCGACGGATCCGACCGAGCCGCTCGAACCGCTTCACCACACCGTCCCCCTTCTTACGGCTCTTCCGAAGAGGGTCCAACTCTACGATGGGTGACCGAGGATGAGCTATCGGCGACGACCCGATCGGGGCGCGGAGGCGGTCCGCACACAATATGTTCGAGGCAGCGGCGACGGAGGCCTGTGATCCGCTCGGGCCGCCCCTGACCATGGCGACGCCCCTGGTCCGCTGTGGCCGTTTCGCCCCCGTCCAGGTGGAAACCAGCAGCTCCACGTGGTGTGGGCTGTCGTGACAAGGGGCTTGCGCTCGCACTAGGGTGCGCGCCGTTGGACGAACCACTGGGGAGGCTGGGATGGCCGGGACGGACGATGCGGCCGTCGCCGCCGCCGCGGACGATGCGCTGTACGTACTGACGGCGGTGCTGCTGACGCCGGCGCAGTTTCCGAGCGTGCTGGGCGACGACTATCCGGAGGCGTGCATGGCGCTGGGGCTGGCGCCCCTTGCCGACGGGTACGGCCTGGTGCTGGGACAGGACGGTGACGGCGCCCGCTGGACGGTCGTCATCGACGACGTCTCGCTGGTCGCCGTGGCGATCGCATCCTGGGACTGCGGCATGGAGTACGAACTGTCGCCGGACGAGCGCGCGGTCGTGACCGCACTGCCGGGCTGGCCCCTGGCGGTCGCCGTGGCCGCCCCCGGCGTCCCCGCACCTCACGACCCCACTCCCGACGTGGCGGACGGGCCTCCGCTGAGCCCACCGGACACCAGCGCCTGGGGACCGGCCCAGCGCCGCCTGGGCGCCGACGAGATCGCCCTGCAGTGGGCGGCGTGGCGGGACCAGATCAACGACGAGAAGTTCTCCACACCGGACGAACGGGCACAGGCCACCGAATCCTCGGCGCACGGCGAGGAGGCCGACGAGTCCGCCGAATCCGCGCCGGACGGCGGAAGCGTGCCGCACAGCGGTCACCGTGGTGTCAAGCGGGTGCTCGCGGAGGCGCGCGCCTACGTCGACTCGCCGCCGCCGCTCGGCCGGGTACGCTCGTCGTTCGCCCCGGGAGACGCCCGTACGCTGCGCGCCGACGGGCCCGGCTGGTCGATGGTGGCCCGCACCGACGACATCGCGTTCGTCCTGCTGGACGAGGAACCCGGCGAGGTCCTGCCGGTGGGCCGGGGCCCCGAGTTGCCGGGGCTGCTGGAGGCGCTCGACAAGATGGCCGTGCGGCCCCTCTAGCGCTGGGCGGCCCCCGTCCGGGGCCGCCGCACCCGCCACCTGAACCAGCCGCCCGTACCGGCCCCGGACACCGCACTCCCGGCGACGGCGCGCCCCTCGGGAGCCGTCCGGACCTCCGCGGGCGCCTGTTCGAGCCTCTACGCCCGCCCGGAGCCCGGGCGGGCGTCTCCGGCTGTCCGCCGCCTCAGCGGCCGAGTTCCTTGCGGGTCACCCTGCGGAGCCTGCGCCGCTGCGAGGGGTCCAGCGTCAGGTACGCGGCCACCGGGACCCCGACCACGATCAGGAATGACACCCACCAGGGCAGCCATATGAGCAGGATCAGCCCGGCCGCCACGCCTCCTGCGGCGATCTTCGCGTTCTTGGACATGAACGTCGCCTCCTTCGCGGCCACTGCCGCTCTCTGCTCAGAAAACGGCCCCGCGCTCTTGGCGGTTCCGGACCCCGACCCTGAGACTTCCCCGAAGCCCACCCCCTAATGGTCCCGCCGGGGGCTGCGCACAGTCCGGGCTCTGTTCGCAGTATCGCTCCGCCACGCGCCCTGTGTGGGCCGCCGGTACGAGCAATTTCAACTGTCTCGCCGACACGCCCTCCAGCCCGTCACAGCGCCCGCCGGCCGTCGTGACGCCGGGGCCCACGCCCCGCTTGTGTTCCGCGAACGACCCCGCTGATCGAACAGATTGTGAAGTGGCCTTGATCACGACGTCGGCGTGCGGGGTGCGCCCACGGCGTGCTGTACCGTCGGGCACCCCATCCATGGTAGTCAAATTTGAGGAGTGCGGCAGAGCTGTGCAGACCATCCCCACGGCACCCCCCTCAGAACTCTCCGAACTGGCCCGCTGTTGCGCCGTGTTCCTGCCGTCCGACCCGGCGCGAGCGGGGAGTTTCGCCTTCTGGCACTGGGACGGTGAGACTCCGCCTGCCGTCCCCGGCGGCTCCACTACGGAGCTGGACGTCGTACTGCCCACCGAGAACGGCGGTGTCGAACGGGTCCGCACCCCCGCGGTCCTGCTCCCCGTGCAAGATGCCCTCCCGCTGCTCACGCGCGCGCGTGCACTGCCGGAGGGGCATCGCTCGGCCTGCTTCTGGGAAGCTGCCCGCGGATTGGCCCTGCACTTCCTCGCGCGCGGACTGCTGCTGCCGGGCCTGTCCCCGGGCGATCATGACGCCTGGCGGGTGGGCCCACTGTCCGCACGGGACGCGGAGCTGGTCCGCGAACTCGCGGCCGGCATGCCCCCGGAGGCCCACGCAGTGCCGCTCACCGCCACGGAGCCGGCCCGGCTGCCCGACCCGGAACGGCTGCTCCGGGCGTTCCTGGACGCGGTCGCCGATGTGCTCCCACGCTCTCCCGCGGCCTCCTGGGTGACCGGCGGTCCGGCGTACGCGACGCCCGAGCCGCAGCGCCTGCCCGAGCTGCGGTCCTGGGCGGACGACATCGCCGCCGCCCACGACGCCGGCATACGACTGTCGCTGCGTGTCGAGGTCTCGGGGCTCGACCGTGCCGCTGAGCAGGACGACGGCCGGGTCCGGTTCCATGCGGTGCTGCAAGTACACGGGCCGAGCGGGGCGCCAGACGTCATGGACGCCACCGGTCTGTGGAGCGGCACCGGCCAGGGACACGAGTCGTTCGGCACACGCGCGCGTGCGGACGCGCTGCTGGCGCTGCGCCGCGCGGTCCGCGCCTGGCCGCCGTTGACGCCCATGCTCACCGCCGCCGTGCCCGACGCCGTGGACCTCGCCGACGACGAGATCGCCGAACTGCTGGGCGAGGGCAGCCGTGCGCTGGCCGTGGCGGGCGTCGACGTGCACTGGCCGAAGGAACTGTCGCGCGACCTGACCCTGCACGCGACCGTCGGTCCGCCGGACGACGACACGTCCGCCCCAGGGGATGCCCCGGCTCCCCCGACATTCCTCGCCGCAGACGCCTCCGTCGGCTTCTCCTGGGGTTTCACGCTGGGCGGGCGGCAGCTGTCCCGGGCGGAGCTGGACCGGCTCGCGGAGGCCAAACGGCCCCTGGTGCGATTGCACGACGGATGGGCCCTGGTCGACCCGCGGCAGGCGAACGACGCCCGGACCCGGCAGGAGCGCTCGGTCGCTCCCGTCGAGGCGCTGGCCGCCGCGCTGACCGGGTCGACGGAGGTCGACGGCCGACTGGTCGACGTGCGCTCGACGGGGTGGCTGGAACAGCTCCGGGAGCGGCTCACGGACCCCGAGCCGGTACGCGCCGTCGGCCCTCCGCCGGGCCTGTCCGCCACGCTGCGGGACTACCAGCTGCGCGGCCTCGACTGGCTGGCCCGTATGACCTCCCTCGGTCTGGGCTGCTGCCTCGCCGACGACATGGGCCTCGGCAAGACCGTCACACTGATCGCGCTGCATCTGTACCGGCAGACGGACGGCTCGTCCGCCGGCCCGACGCTCGTGGTCTGCCCGGCCTCCCTGCTCGGCAACTGGCAGCGCGAGATCGAGCGGTTCGCTCCCGGTGTGGCGGTGCGCAGGTTCCACGGGCCCGGGCGTGATCTCGGCTCCGTCGTGTCCGGGGAGTTCGTGCTCACCACATACGGCACCATGCGCCTCGACGCGGAGCGGCTCGCGAAGGTGCCCTGGGGTCTGGTCGTGGCCGACGAGGCTCAGCACGTGAAGAACCCCTACGCGGCGACCGCGCGGGCACTGCGCTCGATCGGCGCACGCGCGCGTGTGGCGCTCACCGGCACCCCTGTGGAGAACAACCTCACGGAACTGTGGGCGATCCTCGACTGGACGACACCCGGCCTGCTCGGCCGGCTCGGTGCCTTCCGCGCGCGGTATGCGCATCCGGTGGAGGGAGGTCTCGACCCGGCCGCCGCGCGGCGGCTCTCGAAGCTCGTGCGGCCGTTCCTGCTGCGGCGGCGAAAGTCGGATCCCGGCATCGCTCCCGAGCTGCCGCCGAAGACCGAGAGCGATCGCCCCGTGGCCCTCACCCCCGAACAGGCGGGACTGTACGAGGCGTTGGCCAGCGAGACACTGGACCGGATCGCGGCCGCCGACGCCATGGCCCGCCGGGGTCTGATCGTGCAGTTGCTGACGGGCCTGAAGCAGATCTGCAACCACCCGGCGCAGTTCCTCAAGGAGGACGAACCGCGGCTCACCGGGCGCTCCGGAAAGCTGGAGCTGCTGGACGAACTGCTCGGCACGATCCTCGCGGAGGGTTCGGGCGTGCTCGTCTTCACGCAGTACGTGCGCATGGCCCGCCTGCTCGAACGGCATCTGACGGATCGTGGCGTGCCCTCGCTGCTGCTGCACGGCGGGACGCCGGTCACCGTTCGTGAGGCGATGGTCCGGCGCTTCCAGGAGGGTGAAGTGCCCGTCTTCCTTCTGTCCTTGAAGGCCGCGGGGACGGGACTCAACCTCACGCGGGCCGACCATGTCGTGCACTACGACCGCTGGTGGAATCCCGCGGTCGAGGCGCAGGCCACCGACCGCGCGTACCGCATCGGGCAGACCCGTCCGGTACAGGTCCACCGGCTGATCGCCGAGGGCACTCTGGAGGACCGGATCGCCGAGATGCTCGCCCGCAAGCGGGAGTTGGCGGACGCGGTGCTCACCACCGGTGAGGCAGCACTGACGGAGCTGACCGACACGGAACTGGCGGCGCTGGTGGAACTGCGCGGGGAGGCGCGATGAACCGTTACGACGAGAAGCACACACGCGTGGCCGGGCGCACGTTCGCCACGCAACCGCCCGCGCGCGGGCAGGCGTTCGCACGGACCTGGTGGGGCCGCTCCTGGCTGCGAGCACTGGAGGACGGGGCGTTGGACAACGCGGCGGTCGCGGCGGGGCGCCGGCTCGCGCGCGCGGGCGGCGTGGGCGCGATGACCGTACGGCCGGGCCGGGTCACCGCCGTCGTACGCGAGCCCGGCGGCGCGGCCCACCGGGCCGACGTGCTGCTGCCGGAGCTGTCCGAGGAGGAGTGGGCCCGGTTCCTGGACGTGGCCGTGGAGCAGGCCGGGCACATGGCGGCACTGCTCGACCGGGAGCTGCCGCCACATCTGATCGAGGATGCCACGGTGAGCGGAATCGAGCTGCTGCCGCGCCTCGGCGATCTGGAGCCGGAGTGCGACTGCGGAACGTGGGACCACTGCGGGCACACCGCCGCGCTGTGCCACCAGGTGGCGCGCCTGCTGGACGAAGATCCGTTTCTGCTCCTGCTGCTGCGCGGGCGGGAGCGGGAGGTCTTCCTCGCGGAGCTGCAAGGGCGCGGTAGCGCTTCCGCGTCCCTGTCGGAAACCGACGCGCGCGCGGCCGAGGGTGTGGACGCGGCGGAGTCATGGGCGGCCGGTGACATCCTGCCCCCGCTCCCCGAGCTGCCCGGGCTTCCCGCGGTACCCGGTACCCCACCATGTCTCGGCACCGGGGCGGCCGCGGCGCCCGGGATCGATCCTGTGGCACTGGAGCACCTGGCGGACCGCACCGCTGTGGAGGCGTACCGGCTGCTGGCAGAGGCCCTTCGCGGCGACGTGCGGGACGGCACCGCCCTGACAGCGGCACAGGACGCCGTACGCCTCGCCTGCGCGGCGCCTGCGGGCTCGGTCACCGACCGGCTCGCCGAGAGGTCCGGCCGCGGCCGCGAGGGATTGCTGACCGCCGTCCGGGCCTGGCACGCCGGGGGCGCGGCGGCCCTGGCCGTGCTGGACGACGTGTGGCCGGTGCGGGATGCGGCGCTCGCACGCGCGCGTGTGGCGCTGGAAGCGGCCTGGGAGGCGGACGAGCAGCCGTCGTTCGACCGGAACGGCAACCGATGGACCGTGCCCGGCGAAGGAGTTCAGCTGCGTCTCGGCCCCGACGGCCGCTGGTGGCCGTACCGCGACGGCGGCGGCCGTTGGATCCCGGCGGGCGGGCCCGACCGCGATCCGGCTGCGGCTCTGACCGTGGCTCGCCTCGACACGGGCACGGAGGCCACGCCGCGCGTGGAGCATGCCGAGGTGAAGTCCCTGGATAGCAAGGAGTTTTGAGGCACCGTCACCACGACATCGCCACGATCCGGCGAGCTCCCGATTCCGGCATCGACCTCGTGGCCGGTCGGACCATGTTGGCGATGGGCGAGGGCTGGGGAGAACAGCGTGTGATGCGGCTGCGCTCCCCAGCCCTTTCTCATGCCCCGGCAAGGGCACGCGCGCGTGCGAACGGTCAGCCGCGCGCTCCGAGCAGGTGGTCCATCGCCAGCTGGTCGAGGCGCTCGAAGGCCATCCCGCGGGTGGCCGCCGCCTCCACGTCGAAGTCCTCGAAGGCCGTACGGTCGGTGAGCAGGGCCTGAAGGCCGTCGGCCGCGGTCGGCTGGGCCAGCTGGTCCAGGCGCGAAGCGCGCAGCGCTTCCCGGACCTCCGGGTCGGCCCGGAAGGCGGCCGCACGCTCCTTCAGGATCAGGTAGTTGCGCATGCAGCCCGCAGCCGACGCCCACACACCGTCCAGATTCTCGGTCCGCGGCGGCTTGAAGTCGAAGTGGCGCGGTCCCTCGTAACCGGCACTCTCCAGCAGGTCGACCAGCCAGAACGCCGACCGCAGGTCACCGGCGCCGAACCGCAGGTCCTGGTCGTACTTGATGCCGGACTGTCCGTTGAGGTCGATGTGGAACAGCTTGCCCGCCCACAGAGCCTGCGCGATGCCGTGCGGGAAGTTCAGGCCGGCCATCTGCTCGTGGCCGACCTCGGGGTTGACGCCGTACAGCTCGGGGCGCTCCAGGCGCTCGATGAAGGCCAAGGCGTGGCCGACGGTCGGCAGCAGGATGTCGCCGCGGGGCTCGTTCGGCTTGGGCTCGATGGCGAAGCGGAGGTCGTAGCCCTGCGCGGTGACGTACTCGCCCAGCAGGTCGAAGGCCTCCTTCATACGGTCCAGGGCGGCGCGCACGTCCTTGGCGGCGCCCGACTCGGCGCCCTCGCGCCCGCCCCAGGCGACGTAGGTCTTCGCGCCCAGTTCGACCGCGAGGTCGATGTTGCGGATGGTCTTGCGCAGTGCGTAGCGGCGCACGTCGCGGTCGTTGGCGGTGAACGCGCCGTCCTTGAACACGGGATGCGTGAAGAGGTTCGTGGTGGCCATCGGGACCGTCATACCGGTGGCGTCCAGAGCCTGGCGGAACCGCTTGACGTGCGACTCGCGCTCGGTGTCCGAGGCGCCGAAGGGGATCAGGTCGTCGTCGTGGAAGGTCACCCCGTGGGCGCCCAGCTCGGCCAGGCGCTGGACCGTCTCGACCGGGTCGAGGGCACGGCGGGTGGCGTCGCCGAACGGATCCCTTCCCTGCCAGCCGACGGTCCACAGGCCGAAGGTGAACCTGTCCTCGGGGGTGGGCTGGTAGCTCATGCCGCGGCTCCCTTGCTGCGTTCTTGCTGCGTGACGACTATTTCGTCATGGCGGTTTACAAATTAGTATGCGCACGCACCTCTGGGAAGAGACAAGATGCAGATACCGCAGAGCCGCGGAAGAGGAGAGCCCGATGTCAGCATCCGAAGGTCCGCTCGTCGTCGGCGTGGACACATCCACCCAGTCCACGAAGGCACTGGTCGTCGACGCGTCGACCGGGCAGGTGGTGGCGAGCGGCCAGGCACCGCACACCGTGTCCTCGGGCGCGGGCCGCGAGAGTGATCCGCGTCAGTGGTGGGGCGCGCTGTGCGAGGCGTTGCGCCAGTGCGGTGACGCGGCGCACGAGGCGGCGGCGGTGTCGATCGGCGGCCAGCAGCACGGCCTGGTCACCCTGGACGAGCGCGGCGAGCCGGTGCGTCCCGCGCTGCTGTGGAACGACGTCCGCTCGGCGCCGCAGGCCCGCCGGCTGGTGGAGGAACTGGGTGGGCCGAAGGCCTGGGCGGAGCGCACCGGCAGCGTGCCCGGCGCGTCGTTCACGGTCACCAAATGGGCGTGGCTCGCCGAGCACGAGCCGCAGGCGGTGCGCGCCACGCGCGCGGTACGGCTTCCCCACGACTACCTCACCGAGCGCCTGACGGGACAGGGCACGACGGACCGCGGCGACGCCTCGGGCACCGGCTGGTGGGCGTCCGGGACGGAAGGCTACGACGAGGAGACCCTCGTGCACATCGGGCTCGACCCGGCGCTGCTGCCCCGCGTGGTGCGGCCGGGCGAGGTGGCCGGCACCGTGCGCGACAGCCATGACCTGCCGTTCTCCAAGGGCACGCTGGTCGCCCCGGGCACCGGCGACAACGCGGCGGCTGCGCTGGGTCTCGGTCTGCGGCCGGGCGCCCCGGTGCTCAGCCTCGGCACGTCCGGCACGGTCTACGCCGTCTCCCGGCGCCGCCCGGCCGACCCGACCGGCACAGTGGCGGGCTTCGCGGACGCGCACGGGGACTGGCTGCCACTGGCGTGCACCCTGAACTGCACGCTCGCCGTGGACCGTGTCGCGGCCCTGCTGGGCCTGGACCGGGACGCCGTCGAGCCCGGCGGCACCGTGACGCTGCTGCCGTATCTGGACGGCGAGCGCACCCCGAGCCTGCCCCACGCCTCCGGGCTGCTGCACGGACTGCGCCACGACACGACCGGCGGGCAGCTGCTCCAGGCCGCGTACGACGGCGCCGTGCACGCGCTGCTCGGCGCCCTCGACCTGGTCCTGGACCCGGACGCGGACCGCAGCACCCCGTTGCTGCTGATCGGCGGCGGAGCTCGCGGGACGGCCTGGCAGCAGACGGTACTGCGGCTGTCGGGGCGGCCGGTCCAGGTGCCCGAGGCGCGGGAACTGGTCGCCCTCGGGGCCGCCGCACAGGCCGCCGGGCTGCTCACCGGCGAGGACCCGGCCGCCGTGGCACGCCGCTGGAACACGGCCGCAGGTCCGGTGCTGGAGGCGGTGGAGCGGGACGAGGCGACGCTGGAACGGATCACCGGGGTACTCTCCGACGCGGCCCCGCTGCTGGAGCGGGGGACGGACACCGGGCCGCAGGCGTGACGCCGGGCGGCGGACAGCGAGGATCGACGCAGGCATGACCGCACCGCTGCACGAGGCCCGCCCGCCGGGCTCCGGGCGCACCCTGCCGGACACCCAGCAGGGCATGCGCCGGCGCAATCTGGCCCGCGTGATGCACGCCGTCAGCGCCGAGGGGTCGTTGTCGCGGGCCGCGGTGGCCTCGCGCATCGGGCTGACGCGGGCGGCCGTGTCGACGCTGGTGGACGAGCTGATCCGCTGGAGGCTGCTGGAGGAGCTGGGGCCGGAGCGGCCGGGACGGGTCGGCCGGCCCGGGTCCGCGCTCGCGGTGAGCGGCCGCGGTCCGGCGGGGATCGGCGCCGAGATCGGCGTCGACCATCTCGCGGTGTGCGCGGTCGACCTGCGCGGCACGGTCCGCTCCCGGGCCGTGCGACGCGGGGCGAACGGGGGCCGGGCGCCCGAGGCAGTGGCCGCGGAGCTGGCGGAACTGGCGCACCGGGTCGTCACGGAGGCACAGCGCGAGGAACTCTGGCCGGCCGGGCTCGCCGTCGCCGTCCCCGGACTCGTGGCCCGGGACGGCCGTACGGTCGTCCGCGCCCCGAACCTCGACTGGCACGACACCGACATCGGTGCCCTGCTGCCCGGCGCATGGCCGCTGACCGTGGACAACGAGGCCAACTACGGTGCCCTCGCGGAACTGTGGCTCGGCGAGGACACCCCGCGCGACTTCCTGCATGTGTCCGCCGAGATCGGCATCGGTGCCGCGGTCGTCGTGGGCGGCGGGCTGCTGCGCGGCACCCGGGGCTTCGCGGGCGAGCTGGGCCATATACCCGTACGACCGGACGGGCCGCCCTGCCCGTGCGGCGGCCGGGGGTGCCTGGAGCAGTACGCCGGCGAGGAGGCGGTGCTGCGCGCGGCCGGACTGGAGCCGGGCGAGGACCGGGTGGGCCTGCTCGCGGGGCGCGCCGAGGACGGCGACGAGCACGTACGGGCGGCTCTGCGGGACGCGGGAGCGGCGCTCGGCATCGCGCTGACCGGAGCGGTGAACCTGCTCGATCCCGAGACCGTGGTCCTGGGCGGTGCCCTGGCCGGCCTCTCCCCCTGGCTGCTGCCGTCCCTGGAGGCGGAACTGACGGGCCGTACCGCGGGCCCGGCCTGCCCGGTGACCGTCTCGCGGCTGGGGCCGGAGGGCCCCTTGCTGGGTGCGGCGCACTCGGTCGTCCGCTCCGTGCTGGACGACCCGGCCGTGGTGGCCGAGCGGTCCTGACCGTATCGGCACCGCGTCAGTACCGTCGCGGCGATCTTCCGAGCCAGGATTCACCCGATCGGGTGACGGAGTTTTCCACAGGCAGCAGGCTGTCCACGGATCCGCTGCGAGCCCTTCTGCCCGCCCCGTCCGCGCCGTACCGTGATTCACGCGAGACGCTGCCAACGATTCGTCATGGATCTGGTGCGTACGCGAGATGACGGCACTTCACACACGTCGGGTGGCATCGGGCTGACACGCATCGGGGGACACGCATGCACGGGGAGAGGACCGAGGCTCTGCGGCACGACGCCATCGGGTTGCGCGAGGTGCTGTTCCAGAGCGTCACGGCGATGGCGCCGGCCGCCGCGGTGGCCGCGTCGATTCCGTCCGGCGCCGCCTTCGCGGGTGGCAGTCTGCCACTGGCGGTGCTGATCGCGCTTGTGGCCTGCCTGTTCACGGCATCGTGCGTGGCCGAGCTGGCCCGGGAGTTACCGGCGGCGGGCTCGGTGGCCACCTATGCGGCGCGGGGGCTGCATCCGGCCGTCGGCTTCCTCGTCGGCTGGGGTTACGTCTTCGTGGAGGCGCTGGTCCCGCCCCTGCTGCTTCTGCAGCTGGGCTTCACGGCGGCCGGCACGCTGCATGAGGAATGGGCCTCGTGTCCGGCCGACCTCTGGTGGCCGTGGTCGCTGGCCGGTGCGGCCGTGATCGCCGTCGCCGGATACCTCGGCGTCCGGGCCTCGGCCCGCTTCGGGACGGTCCTCGGTGTCTTCGAGATCCTCGTCTTCCTCGTGTTCGCGGTCCTGCTCATCGGCAAGGCGGGCAGCGCCAACACCCTGTCGGTGTTCGGGACTTCGCACACCGCCGACGGGTACGCCGGGTTCAGCGGCGTGTTCGCCGGATCCGTCTACACGGTGCTCGCCTTCTCCGGGTTCGAGGCGGCGGCGCCGCTCGCCGAGGAGACGCGTGACCCCCGACGGACGATGCACCGCGCGGTGCTCGGGGCGGCTCTGGGGATCGGTCTGTTCTACGTGATCACGACCTATGCGATGACGGTCTACTACGGCCCGGACCGCTTCACGAAGTTCGGCGCCTCGGGCGAAGCGTCCTGGGACGGTGTCGCCCGGGCCTCCTTCGGCCTCTTCTGGGTGCTGGTGTTCCTGGCGGTGATCAACTCCGCGATCGCCAACGCCAACGCGTGCGCCAACGTCTCGACCCGCACGGCCTTCGCCCTGGCCCGTATCCGGGTCCTGCCCGGGCTGCTCGCCACGCTGCATCCCCGGCACCGCTCCCCCGTGGCCGGCATCGCGGTGCAGACCGTCGTGGCGGTCGGGGCCGTGCTGGGGCTCGGCTTCGCGTACGACCCGGTGACCGCGTTCCTGCTCCTCGCCACGGTGATCGTCACGGTCGTCGTCGGCGTCTACATCGTCGTGAACCTCGCCTGCGCCGGTTACTTCCTGCGGGCCGGCCGAGCCCTGCTCAAACCGGTGCGGCATCTGCTGTTCCCGGTGCTGGGCATCGTGGCGTTCGTCCCGGCCCTGCTGACGGCCGCCGGTCTCCCGGTGTTCGACTTCGTGACCCCGCTCAAGGCCCCGGTGTCCTACGCCGGCCCGATCGTCGGCGTCTGGATGGCGGCGGGCGTGGTGGTGCTGCTCCTGCTGATACGACGGCACCCCGAGCGGATAGCCGAGACCGCGCGGGTGCACCTCGACCAGTACGCCCCGGAAGGCCACCGGCAGGACGGCACCGTGTCCGGCTGACCACCACCGGCCCGCTCGGCAGCCGCGCGGACCGACGCCGCCCCCCAAAGGCCTCCGTTCCCCGACCGCCCCTGCCAGAAGGGACCCCTTCACGATGACCGACCCCCGGATCCTCACCGTGCGCCCGGAACCGGATCAGTACGCCTGGACGTTCGGCGGCGCGGCGCCCGTGGCGCGGATCGCGCCCGGCACTGTGCTCGACCTGTACACCGAGGACTGCTTCGCCGGCCGGGTCCGCTCCGAGAAGGACCTCGTCTCCGAGGTCTGTGAGTTCCCCTACCTCAATCCGCAGACCGGTCCCTTCCACATCGAGGGCGCCGAGCCCGGCGACACCGTGGCCGTGCACTTCGTGTCGATCGAACCGGCTCGCGACTGGGCCGCCTCGACGACGGTCCCGCTGTTCGGCGCCCTCACCTCCACGCACGCCACGGCCACGCTTCAGCCCCCGCTGGAGGAACGGGTCTGGATCTGGCACCTGGACCGCACGCGGCGCACCGCCCTGTTCCAGGCGCGCGACAGTGACATCCGGGTGGAACTGCCCATGGACCCGATGCACGGCACGGTGGGCGTCGCCCCCGCCCATCTCGAAGTGCGCTCGGCCCTCGTCCCGGACGCGCACGGCGGGAACATGGACACGCCCGAGATGCGGGCGGGCGTCAGCTGCTACCTGGGGGTCAACGTCGAGGGCGCGCTGCTGAGCCTCGGCGACGGGCATGCACGCCAGGGTGAGGGCGAGACCTGCGGGGTGGCCGTGGAGTGCGCGATGAACACGGTGGTGATCGTGGACCTTCTCAAGGACGTCGCCACGCCGTGGCCCCGGCTGGAGTCGGACACTCACATCATCTCAACGGGCTCGGCCCGCCCGCTGGAGGACGCGTTCCGGATATCCCAGCTCGACCTGGTGCAGTGGCTGGCACGCGACTACGGGTTCAGTGAGCCGGACGCGTATCAATTCGCAACCCAGGCGGTCGAATCACCGTTGGCCAACGTATGCGACACGAACTACACGTGCGTGGCCAAGCTCCGTAAGGAGTGGCTGCCCGCGCGCGAGACGTACCGGGGTGTGCACGCGCGGCTGCGTGAGACCGCGCGGACACTGCGCGGCTGACAGCGGCGCCGGCCCTCCAGGCGTCGGCCCCGTCGTCCCGATCCCGCCGCCTCCGCCGCCCCGTCCTCCCCCCACTCTCCACGACGCTCGAAAGGCACCCGCTCATGGACATGGACCCGCCCGGTTCGGTGCAGCCGGAAGAACCAGCCGGATCGGCACCCTCTGCGCGCCCGGCCCCCTCGCCCCTCACGAGGCGGCGGATTCTGAAGGGCGCCGCGCTGGCCGCCGTGCCCTACGCACTGCTCCCGGACCCACGGGCCGGCGCGCAGACCGAGGCCGTCGACTATCCACCCGCCGAGTGGCAGCCGGCGAGCAGCTCCAACTACACGGCGTCCGACCGCCCCGGCAGCTACGCGATCGACCGTGTGATCATCCACGTCACGCAGGAGACGTACACCAACACACTGGGGATCTTCGCCAACCCGCAGAAGAAGGTGTCCGCGCACTATCTGGTCCGCTCGGCGGACGGGCACATCGCACAGTGCGTGCACGAGGCCGACATCGCCTGGCACGCGGGCAACTGGGACTACAACACCCGCAGCATCGGCATCGAGCACGAAGGATGGGTGGACCAGCCCTCCTATTTCACCGACTCTCTCTACCAGGAGTCGGCCAAGCTCACCGCGGCGGTCTGTGACAAGCACGGCATCCTCAAGGACCGGGACCACATCATCGGCCACTACGAGGTGCCGGGCACCGATCACACCGACCCGGGGCCCTACTGGGACTGGGTCCGCTACATCCGCCTCGTCAATTTCGCCTAGTCGCCCACCGGGCCGGGACGGAGCGCCGCGCGCCACAGCCCACCACAGTGAGGAGCCGCAGGGCAGACACGGTCAGCGACGAAGCCGAGTCGAACCGAGGTCGAACAGGTTGTCCGCACGAACACTGCGAGTGACGATGGTCCCAGCCGCATCTACGCGCTTTCACCGTCCGGGGAGGCCGAGTTGAGCGATCCGTGGGTGGCCCTGGAGCCGGGGGCCGACCCCGCCGAGCGGGTCCGTGTGCTGCGCCGGGCGCACGAGACGTTCACCACGGCGGGTACGGTGCCCCGCCCGGTGCGGTCGGTGGTCGCCGAGTCGTGGCGGCGCAGCGCCCGGGCCGGGGTCGGGCCGGACGGTGCCGCCAGCGTGGAGCTGACCGACGGCGACCTCGGCGCCTATCGTGCGGAACACCCGTTGGCCCGGGTGATGCCCCTGTTCCGGGAGCTGATGGGCACCTTCGCCGCGGACGGCGAGCATCTGCTGGCGGTGTGCGACGCGCACGGCAGACTGCTGTGGGTGGAGGGGCACCGGGCGACCCGGCGCAGGGCGGACGGGATGAACTTCGTGCCGGGGGCGCGCTGGTCGGAGACGGCGGTCGGTACCAACGCGCCGGGCACCGCCGTCGCCGTGGACCGCCCGGTGCAGGTGTTCGCCGCGGAGCACTTCATACGCCGGGTCCAGCCGTGGACGTGCGCAGCCGCCCCGGTGCACGACCCGCGCACCGGCCGGGTGCTGGGCGCCGTGGACATCACCGGTGGTGACGGGCTCGCACATCCGCACAGCCTCGGGTTCGTGCAGGCGGTGGCGCGCGCGGCGGAGGCTCAGCTCGCGCTGCTCACGCCACCGTTGAGAGCCGCGGACATCCCGATGCTCAGCGCCCTGGGCCGGGACGAGGCCGAACTCGTCCTGGACGGCCGCCGGACGCGGCTCAGCCGTCGGCACAGCGAGATAGTCGTGCTGCTGGCCCGGCATCCGGAGGGGCTGAGCGGTGACGAGCTGCTGTGCGCGCTCTACGCCGACGAGTCGGTGCCACCGGTGACGCTGCGGGCCGAACTCGCCCGACTGCGCAGGCTGTTGGGGCCAGGGCTGCTCGCCTCGCGGCCGTACCGGTTCACGGCGGCCGTCGAGTCGGACGTCACCGTGCTGGAACGCCGGCTGGAGGCGGGGGCGGTCACGGCGGCGGCGGAGGCGTACTGCGGCCCGCTGCTGCCCGGTTCGCAGGCGCCCGCGATCGTACGGCTGCGAGAGCGGATATCCGACGGGCTGCGCACGGCACTGATCGCGCACGGCGACCCGGACCTGTTGGCGGACTGGGCGCACGCGCCCTGGGGGGAGGACGACCTGGTGGTGTGGCGGGCGCTGGCCGCGGTGCGGCCCACGGCCCCGGTGCGGGCCCGGCTCGCCGCGCTGGAGGCCGAGCTGACGGCTCCGGCCGGTCCGGCACCGGGGCGGACCGGCGGCGCAACGTACTTGCAACGTCCGCCCGCCTAGCCTCGCGCCGACAGCTGCCCAACGGCGGGCAGCGCTGCACCAGGAGGCAGACCAGCATGACTCGTTACGCGGCGCCGGGCACCGAAGGCGCGATCGTCTCCTACCAGGCGCGCTACGACCACTTCATCGGCGGAGAGTACGTGCCGCCGGTACGCGGGCAGTACTTCGAGAATCCGTCGCCGGTCAACGGGCAGCCGTTCACCGAGATCGCGCGCGGTACCGCGGAGGACGTGGAGCGGGCACTGGACGCGGCGCACGAGGCCGCGCCCGCGTGGGGCCGTACGCCGGCGGCGGAGCGCAGCGACATCCTCCTGAAGATCGCCGACCGCATGGCGGCGCACCTGGAGCCGCTGGCGGTGGCGGAGAGCTGGGAGAACGGCAAGCCGGTCCGGGAGACGCTGGCGGCGGACATCCCGCTGGCGATCGATCACTTCCGGTACTTCGCGGGGGCGATCCGGGCACAGGAGGGGTCGCTCGGCGAGATCGACGACGACACGGTGGCGTACCACTTCCACGAACCGCTCGGGGTCGTCGCGCAGATCATCCCGTGGAACTTCCCGATCCTGATGGCGACCTGGAAGCTGGCGCCGGCGCTCGCCGCGGGCAACGCGGTCGTCCTCAAACCGGCCGAGCAGACCCCCGCGTCCATCCACTACTGGGTCAGCCTGATCGCGGATCTGCTGCCGCCGGGCGTGCTGAACATCGTCAACGGCTTCGGCGTCGAGGCGGGAAAGCCGCTGGCGTCCAGCCCGCGGGTGGCGAAGGTGGCGTTCACCGGGGAGACCACGACGGGGCGGCTGATCATGCAGTACGCCTCCGAGAACATCAAGCCGGTCACGCTCGAACTCGGCGGCAAGTCGCCGAACATCTTCTTCGACGACGTGTGGGCGCAGGACGACGACTTCCGTGACAAGGCGCTCGAAGGCTTCACCATGTTCGCGCTCAACCAGGGTGAGGTGTGCACGTGCCCGTCGCGTGCGCTGATCCAGCGTGGCCACTACGCCGACTTCCTCCAGGCGGCGGTCGAACGGACGAAGCAGATCAAGCACGGTCACCCGCTCGACACCGACACGATGATCGGCGCGCAGGCGTCCAACGACCAGCTGGAGAAGATCCTCTCCTACCTCGACATCGGCCGCCAGGAAGGCGCGAAGGTCCTGACGGGCGGTGAGCGCATCGAGTACGACGGCGAGCTGAAGGGCGGATACTACGTCCAGCCGACCATCTTCGAGGGCGACAACCGCATGCGGATCTTCCAGGAGGAGATCTTCGGCCCGGTCGTCTCGGTGGCCTCGTTCGACGACTTCGACGACGCGATCAAGATCGCGAACGACACTCTGTACGGGCTGGGCGCGGGCGTGTGGACGCGGGACGCCAACACCGCGTACCGGGCGGGCCGCGCGATCCAGGCGGGCAGGGTGTGGACCAACTGCTATCACGCCTACCCGGCGCACGCCGCGTTCGGCGGATACAAGCAGTCGGGAATCGGCCGCGAGACGCACAAGATGATGCTGGAGCACTACCAGCAGACCAAGAACATCTTTTGTAGCTACTCGCCCAAGAAACTTGGATTCTTCTAGGGTGCTTGAAGTGGGCGCTGAGCTGGGAATCCTCCACCGGAGCCCATTTACCTTCGCCTCATCACGCGAGGCCCATTTGCATTAATTGCCCGATTCATCACGCTGGCGCCGGCTTCCTGAGCCGCCCTTCCGGACCAGTCACGGACCAAACAGCGGGCCACCTGGAGGCCGCAAGCCAATCGCTGGAGGCAGGGCATCGAACAATGCACGGTTCGGTGCGAGCCACCCGTCCCCGGCAGCGACGGCGGTAGGGATCCGCCCGGTCCCACCGGGGACGGCCAGGCCGGAAAAAACCAGCTACAGCGCCACGATGACCATTTATTCGTCCCCCGGACACGTAGCGCAGAGACGTCACCCATCAGGTGAACCGCACAGCCCCTGCACAAAGGCGCCGCCTCCCGATGTCTTCCGACCCGCAGGGTCATAGCAGACGACGCACACGCTTTGCACCCTCAACACCTCTGTCCGTGGCGGCGGCTGTAGCCCCCGGCTTCCGGAACATCGTCGACGTCAACCTCCGGAACCAGCAGCCGAGCCTGCCTGTGGCCGAACCCAAGTGGGTCACCGTCACGGACATGGACCTGGATCACGTACCGGATGCCGTGGGTGACTCCACTCGAGCCCCCGCTCACCCACAACGAGTGACTGCCTGTCATCCCCTGAGGTGGGTCACAAAATTCCAACTCGGCGATGACCCGCTGCGTGGCGTGCAGCGTGTTACCCGCGCCGCAGGCAGCAGGCAGCGCGCCGACGGGTCGAGCGGTACGACACCGTGCCGGGCAAGCTCGCGTCCGACCATGACGGCGAACGCCTCCCGGCCGTAGCGGGCGGCCCTGGGTACGGTGGCGAGCAGCGCGTCCGCCGCCCGCCCGGGACTCCCCCTGAGCGCGAGGACAGCGGCGACGGTGAGCGGGGCGGACCGCGCCAGCCGTCTCTCCCATTGCTCCACGGGCCCGGGCGGCCGGGTCCTGGCGCGCAGGTGCCGCGCCGGCCGGGTGCGCGGTACGCAGTCCGGGCCCGAGCACAGGTCCCCCTCGCGCCGCTCCCACACCCGCCGCCGGGCGCGGACCTCGCCGAGCAGCAGCAGCCGGTGCGCCGCGTCGACGGCGGGCATGCCAATGCCGGCGCAGAGCCCGTTGACGGTGGCACCGGCCAGCGACAGCAGCAGATCGGTCTGGACGGGGCCGACACGCCGCCGCGTCCATCTTCGGCATCTCCTCCTCCAGCGCGGTCATCGCCGCTCTGGTGGCCGCCGGGGTTGGTCTGCTGGTGGTCCTCATCGCCCGGCCACTGCTGTTCGCGACGCTGGATGAGGCCGTGGCCGCCGCGCGCGGGGTACCGGTCCGCCTGCTCGGGTACGGCTTCCTCGCCCTGGCCGGGATCAGCGCCGCCGAGGCCACCCAGGCGGTCGGCTCCCTGCTCCTGCTCGGCCTCCTCGCCGCACCCGCAGGCGCCGCCATCCGGCTCACCGACCGCCCCTACCGGGCACTCGCCCTCTCCGCCGCACTGGCGGTACTGGAGATGTGGGCGGGGCTGTCCGCCTCGTACGCGGTGCCGAGGATGCCGCCGAGCTTCGCCATCATGGCCGTCGCCACGGCCGTATACGCCGCAACGTTCCTCATACGGTGGCTCGCCTCCGGTCGTCGTACGCGAACCGTCGTCCCCACCGGCACATGAGCGAAGGCACCCGATGGAACGCAACCGACCAGCCGCCCCCACGCCCTTAGCCGACGTCACTCTGATCGGCCGCCACACCCAGCAACGCACGGTCGTCGTCGAGGCACTCATCCGCACCGAGGGCTTCGTCGGCGCCCAGTCACTCCACAACCGGCTCGCCGCCGACGGCACACCGGTCGGCTTGTCCACGGTCTACCGCACCCTGACCGCCCTGGCCGACGCAGGCCGGGCCGACATGGTCCGCGACACCGGCGGCGAACGCCTCTTCCGCTACCGCCCCGGCCCCGACCACCGCCACTACCTCCTCTGCACCGAATGCGGCCTGAGCCGGCCCGTCGACTCCGGCCCGGTGGAGAACTGGGCCGACGCCATCGCACGGACCTCCGGCTTCGCCAACGTCCGGCACACGGTGGAACTGTCCGGCGTGTGCCCGGACTGCGACCGACGGCATGCGACGGCCGAACGACACTGAACGCGAGCGCCGTCTGATGTCGGCCAGGGGCCCGCTACGTCGAGTGGATCAGACCCCCAGTGTTCTTACCCCAAAGAGCGCAACCACCCTCCGGAGAAGTGCAGTTACCAAAGGCATGGAGAACACAGGCAGTACGCATGTCACCCGCCGAGCCCTGCTGTCAGTCGGCGGGTTGATGTTTCTCAGCGCCTGCACAGCCCATGGCGGTACGCCTGAACACACAGGGACGTCAGCACCCGACATCGTGAAGCCCACTCATCCGGGCGACTCTCACGCCAGCGAGCCGGCCCACGTCGAGCTGCCGGGCAGGCCGGAGTTCTACGTTCACCAGGGCCCGCGAGCCATCGCGCTGACCATCGACGACGGCCCGAACCCCGAATGGACTCCGCAGGTGCTGGACCTCCTGCACGGCTACGCCGTAACCGCCACGTTCTGCCAGGTCGGTGCCCGCATCAGCGCGTACCCCAACCTGGTGCGGGCGGTGGCCGCCGAAGGCCACCTGATCGCCAACCACACCTGGACCCACGCCGACCTGGCCCGGGCATCCTCAGCGACCGTCCGCTCCCAGCTGGAACGCACCAGCGACACGATCGAGAAGGTCACCGGCCAGCGCCCCACGATCTTCCGCGCCCCCTACGGAGCCTGGTCGGAGCCAACCCTGGCCACCTGCCGCGCGATGGGCATGCGCCTGCTGGACTGGTCCGTCGACCCCCACGACTGGTCACGACCAGGCACCTCGCTCATCGTCGAGCGGATCATGGCTCACGCCCATCCCGGATCAATCATCCTCGAACACGACGGCGGAGGCGACCGCTCCCAGACAGTGGCCGCCCTGCACCTGGTGCTTCCCCGCTTGCTCGACGCCGGCTACCAGTTCGTCACCCCGTAGGCGCCACCGCCGCCGGGGCGGCCGCCACCTCGCCCTCGCTCGCGCCACCCGCTTTGGTGGCGGCGAACGCGGTGGCGCCCGCAACGTACTGCGACCCGGCCGCTTCCCGGCCGAGCGTGGCCGGCTTGAGCACCACCTGGGTCTCGGGCACGAGAACGTACTCGGCGTGGCTCCCCGGTCCCCACGTCCGACTGAGCACCTCGGCGCCGGTGCGGACCGCCACGGCCGCGAAGTCGCTGCCCCGGCCGACGCAGGACGTCGCGGGAAAGCGTTCGGCCGGCGTGCCGAAGCGGATCGCGCCTCCGTCAACCGCAGCAGTCGCAGTCTGAAACACAACCGTAGGCATCCGTTGCGTCCGCCTGCCGCCGGCCGGGGCTGGGTGCCACGGCTGCCGATGTTGCGCAGCACGCCTGTCCGCGCCACGCGTCGCGCCCCTCCTTCACCGCGACCGCGGCGATGGCCAGGGCCGCGAGCGGATCGGCCCACGACCAGCCGAACACAGCATTGACGACCAGGCCCACCAGTAGCACGGCCGACAAATAGGTGCACAGCAGTGTCTGCTTGGAGTCGGCCACGGCAGATGCGGAGCCGAGTTCCCGTCCAGCACGGCGCTGGGCCGCCGACAGGACCGGCATGACCACGAGCGAGAGGGCAGCCAGCACGATCCCGGGCAGAGAGCGCGCGGCGTCACCTGTGCCGCTCAGGGCCCGTGCGGCGTCGACGGTGACGTAGGCGGCGAGCGCGATGAACGACAGCGCGATGATCCGCAACGCGGTCTTCTCCCGGGCCTCGCGCACCGCGTGCTCGCGGGCGGAGAACTGCCAGGCGACGGTGGCGGCCGAGGAGACCTCGATGACGGAGTCGAGGCCGAAGCCGATCAGCGCGGTGGACGAAGCCAGGGTCCCGGCCGTGAGGGCGACGGCCGCCTCGACGGCGTTGTAGGTGATGGTCGCGGCGACCAGCAGCCGTATCCCCCTGGCGAGCGCGCCGCGCCTGGCCGGGCCGGGGCCGAGGGAGACGGATGTCTCTGCGCTCACGGTCAGCAGCACCCTTTGTCGTCGGCGTCGGCGCACGTTCGGTCGCCCTCGACGGCGACCACGGCGGTGCGCAGGTCGTCGAGCGCGTGGCCAAGGCGTTCGTCGGCGAGTTCGTAGCGGGTGCGACGGCCGTCGGGGACGGTGACGACCAGTCCGCAGTCACGCAGGCACGCCAGGTGGTTCGACAGCCTGGTGCGGGAGACGTCCAGCGCGTCGGCGAGGTCGGCGGGATAGGCGGGTGCTTCCCGCAGGGCGAGCAGGATGCGGCAGCGGATCGGATCGGCGAGCGCCCGGCCGAACCGCACCAGGACCTCGATGTCGGAGGCAACAGTCAGCACACCGACAACGGTACACGCATTCCTGAATTCACAGAAACATGAACCCTACATTTCGTAATGGTGTTCATTTTCATGTAGCCTTTACTCGCCATCCCAACCAGGAGGATTCCCATGGCCGTTCCCAAGCGGAAGATGTCCCGCAGCAACACCCGTCACCGCCGCGCCCAGTGGAAGGCAACCACGCCCGCGCTCGTGCCGGTCACCGTCGACGGAGTGTCATACCTGGTACCGCAGCGGCTGGTGAAGGCGTACGAGCTCGGCCTGCTGCGCCCCGAGGGCTGAGCGTTGATGCCGTCCGGCCCCTGCGGCCGACTGCCCGTCACCGTCGTGTCCGGCTTCCTCGGCGCGGGTAAGACCACCCTCCTCAACCACGTCCTCGGCAACCGCGAAGGACTGCGCGTCGCGGTCATCGTCAACGACATGAGTGAGGTCAACATCGACGCCGCCCTGGTGCGCGGCGGCGAGGCAGCTCTGTCGCGCACCGAGGAACGCCTGGTCGAGATGACCAACGGCTGTATCTGCTGCACCCTGCGCGACGACCTGCTGGTTGAGGTCGACCGGCTGGCCCGCGAAGGCCGCTTCGACTACCTGCTCATCGAGTCGTCCGGCATCTCCGAACCCATGCCGGTCGCCGCGACCTTCGCCTTCGCCCGCGACGACGGCGCCACCCTCGGTGACCTCGCCCGCCTGGACACCATGGTCACGGTCGTCGACGCCGCGAACTTCCTGCCCGAACTGGCAAACGGCTACGAACTCGCCGAGCGCGGCTTGGACCAGTACGAGGACGACGAACGCACCGTCAGCGACCTGCTGATGGACCAGATCGAGTTCGCCGACGTCATCGTCCTGAACAAGCTCGACCTGGTCGACGACACCGCCGCCGAGCGGCTGCGGGCGACGCTCATCCGCCTGAACCCGGTGGCCCGGATCGTTCCCGCCGTCCACGGACGCGTGGATCTCAAGGCCGTACTCGGCACCCGGCTGTTCGACCTGGAGCGCGCCCGGCGGGCCCCCGGCTGGGTCATGGAGCTCAACGGCGACCACGTCCCGGAGACGGAGGAGTACGGGATCTCCTCGACCGTCTTCCGCTCCGAACTGCCCTTCCATCCCGGACGGTTGTGGCCGTTCGTCACCGAGGAGATGGACAGTGGCGCCTACGGGCAAGTCCTGCGCTCCAAGGGTTTCTTCACCCTGGCCAGCCGCCCGCACGTGACGGGACTGTGGTCGCAGGCCGGCTCCGTCGCCCGCTTCGAGCCCTCCGCCGCCCGGGACACCGACAGCCCGGAAGGCCAGGAGCTGGTCTTCATCGGCACGCATCTGCATGCCGAGGCGCTCCACGCCGCGCTCACCGACTGCCTGCTGGCGGACGGCGAGAGCCTGCCAGCGGACGATCCGTTCCCCGCCTGGGACACCTACGGCATCGACGACACCTGCGATCACGAACACGCCGAACTCGTCACGCGGACCTGAGTCCGAAGACTCCGGGCCGGGCGGTGGACGCAGCCACGGCACCGCCCGGCCCGGCACATCCCGTACCTCCACATGCGGACACCGAATCGGGAGGCAGTCATGACGGAGCACGGTGTACGGCTGGGCACGGTCCAGGAGACCCTGGTGATACCGCTGTACGGGCGCGCGGTGGACAACCGGAGGCCGGACGCGATCCTGCGCGACGCACAGGCCGAGGAGATCGTCGCCTCGATCGACTACGACTTCGCCCGCTTCGACAACCTGCCGAGCCTGACCGGCGCGGTGCTGCGTACCAGCTTGTTCGACCGGTGGGTCGCGGACTTCCTCGCTGCCCACCCCACCGGCACTGTCGTCGAGATCGGTGCCGGGCTCAACACGCGGTACGAACGCCTCGACAACGGCCGCACGCGCTGGTTCGACCTCGACCTGCCCGACGTGATCGACCTGCGCCGGACCCTCTTCACCGACACCCCTCGCCGCACAGCCATCGCCACCTCGGTGACCGACCCGGCCTGGACCGACACCGTCGCCTCCCAAGCCGCCGGCCCCTGCTTCCTCGCCGCCGAAGCCGTCCTGCCGTTCCTGGACGAGGCCGACGTACGGCATGTCGTCAGCCTGCTCGCCGACCGCTTCCCCGGCTCCCTGCTGGCCCTGGACACCGCCGGCCCCGGCATCGTCACGACCCAGGACCAGCACGACGCGCTGAGCAAGGTGGACGCAAAGATGCAGTGGTCCTGCACCGGCCCGCACCAGCTCGCCGACTCCCCCCGCACCCTGCTCGACTACCACGACCGGATCGGCCACCCCCTGGCCACCGTGCCCAGGCGGCGCCAGGCCGCCGCCTGACGGTCATGCCCGCGATGCCGTACCGCACCCGTTTCGCGGTGACCGTCGCGAACCCACCCGATATTGCGACGTTTCGATACGCGCGCTTCCTGGGGTGCGCATCGGTCGTCACCTGCGGCTCGGGGCGCGCGTCCCAGGCCGGTGATCGCGTCGACCACCGGTTGGCGGGATGGCCTCCGGCATGCGCGTCTTCTGCTGATGGATGAGTTGCTGGTAGCCCACCAGGACCACCAGCACAGCCAGCAGGGCGCCGGAGGTGATGGTGGTTCCCACCCCGAGTCCGCCCAGTGCGACGGGCTTTTCCACAGCGTTCTCCGCGACCGCACCAAGGGGACGCGTCAGCACGTAAGCCGCCCAGAACAGCACCGTGCCCGAGATCGGGGTGAAGTAGTGCGCCGCGAGGATCAGCAGCATCGCCCCGGACAGGACGAGAGCGCTGTCCCGGAACCCGATACCCACACCGTCCGAGAGGAAGTCACCGCTGGAGGTACCCAGCGTGTTGGACACGAGGGTCGCGGTCCAGTACAGGATCTCGCCCTTGGTGGTGACGATGCGCTCCACGTCCATGGTCTGCCCGGTCGCCCGCCACCCGATCAGCACGATCACCAGAAGGGTGGTCAGCACGGCCGCGCCGCCGGCGTAGCCCAACCCGGCGGTGCGATTCATGAAGTCCGACATGGCCGTGCCCACGATGCTGGTCGTCAGGATCACCGACCAGAACACCACCGGCTGGAACCGGTCGATCTTCAACTGCACCGTCAGGGTGAGCGCGAAGACGACCAGGAAGATGACGGCGCCGGTGGCGTAGCCCAGGTTCAGGGGCGCCATCGACACGAAGTTCGATGCCGACTCACCCAACGTGGTTGCCACAATCTTGATCGTCCAGAAGAGCACACCGACCATCGGCAACTTGCTCACAGCAACCCTGCTCACCACAGCTCCTAGACACACAGGCGCGCGGTGACACACAGTCGGACGCACCCCACGTAGGAAGAGGCTTGTCGACAGAATCGCTCGGCGCACCGACCTCGGCCAGACGGTCAGAGCCGAACGGAGCAACCCGCACAGTCGACGGTAGGTGCTGAGGGAGCTGAATCCGGGAGAAGATCTTCTCCCAAAGCCCCTGCGGAACCACCCGGACCAACCGACAGCTGTAGCCACTGGGCGATGAAACGCTCCTGCTCATCCACTTCTCGCCGAACGAGGCGGCGTCCGTGGCCTGCACTTCAGGCCACCTGACACCTCATCAGGACGAGCGTCAAATGAGCGTCAAGATATCGCCCGTAACGCCCACACCGCACATCATGCACGCACGTAAAATCGCAGGTCAAGAGCCCTTGGCGGCCGATTCAAGGATCGCGACACACTCCACGTGATGCGTCATCGGGAACACATGGAGACAACGCTGAGCAAAGCAGGGTACGCGCCAATCACCGGCTACCTAAACCAGTGATCCCTCGAATCAATGGCAGTTCACCACGCCTCCCCCGCTCCTCTCCGCCCCAGAAACAACCAAACCCGAAAGACACTGCCGACAGGAACGCCGAACCAGAACAGCGAATTGCAGCACGAGGCGTTCAGTCCCGAGCGCATCCGTGCCACCTGGAGCAGTACCGCGAGCATCCAGGACGTTGCCCAGGTGTTCGCCATGTCGAGATCAAAGGGCTACGACCTTGTGCGTCGCAGGGAATTCCCCTGCGGTGTGCTGCCGATCGGCCGCACAGCCCGTGTCGTCGCCGCCTCACCCCTCCGCCTCCTCGAGAGCGGCGAGCCGACAGCCCCGCCAGACCAGACGTCACTTTGCTGTCCCCAACAACCGTCGACACACCTGGACCACGCAGGCCCTACCTGCGTGAACAGCAGCGACCTGGACCACGTAGACGCCAGAAGACGGTTCCGCCTACCTGTGCCATGTGGTGCCCAGTGAAGGACCCAAGAGCAGGACCGGAGCGTCTTCTGGCCCGTCAAAGCGGTATTGCAGGGTGTCCGACGGTGTCTCACTCACTCCGCAGACCTCCTCACGTGTCACGAGATCTCACACGGCCGGGGGAACCCGGCGGGCCTCGCCCTCCTGGCTCGCGTGCCCTCCCAGTCACTGCGCCGCGGAGCTTCCCTTTTCGGCACGGCTTCCAGGTAGTCCGGTTCTCCGGTCCTCCCTGCCGCGCATGCCGCGTTCCCATGCCGGAGAAGGAAACGGGAAACAGCATCGATCGCCTTGTCCGCCCCGGACCGACTGCTGCACGCTTTCGTGCAGCGCCGACTCGGCCAAGGGCGGGAGGGATTGGAGGTTTCCGTGCCGCAGCCGTCCACCGGATTCGGCGAGGAGTTGAGAAAGCGGCGTCTGGAGGCAGGGCTCAGCCTCACCGCCCTGTCCGGCTCCGTGCACTACAGCAAGGCGCAGTTGAGCAAGGTGGAGCGGGGCCTGAAGGCCCCCAGCCGTGACCTCGCCCGCCTGTGCGATGCCGCCCTCGGAGCCGGCGGGGCCCTGCTGGCCCTGCTCGCACCAGAGTCCACCGACCCGCCCGTCGATCCGGCGCCGGGCCATGTCCACGAGGAGGACTGGATCATGCAGTTGTCGCCGGACGGACCGAACACCTTCCAGCCCTTGAGCCGACGGGAAGTCATGGGCGCCGGTGCCGCCTCGCTGATGGCGTGGCGGTCCGACAGCGTGGGCCCGGCCTCGCCAGCCGCGGGCGCGGAAATACTGGAAGCCTCCCGCTCGCTGTTCACCCACTACCGCAGACTCGGCCAGACGGTGGCGCCCGGTCTGCTCCTACCCGTTCTGATCGCACAGACTCACACCCTGCGGCAACTGTCCGCCCACTGTGACAGCGGCACCCGTCGCCACCTGCTGGCCCTCGGCTCCCGGTACGCCGAATACGTCGGCTGGCTAGTGCAGGAGACCGGGGACGAGCGGGCGGCTCTGTGGTGGACGCAGCGCGCCGTCGATCTGGCGGCCGCCGGCGGCGACCGCGCACTGGCGAGTTACGCGCTGGTCCGCCGGGCCCTGATCACGCTGTACCGGGACGACGCCGAGCAGACGGTCGCTCTGGCCCGTCGCGCGCAGAGCAAGGCCCTGTCCCCGCGGATCCGCGGGCTCGCCGCACAGCGCGAAGCCCAGGGCCATGCCCTGGCGGGTGACCACCGGGCCTGTCTGGACGCGCTGGACCGCGCGCGTGCGCTTCTTGCCCTCCAGGACGAAAGGACCGACGAGCCGGTGATCGGCACCATGCACCTTCCCGATCCGGTCGGCATGGTCACCGGCTGGTGCCTGGTCGATCTCGGGCGGCCGCGCGAGGCGAGCGAGGAACTGGACCGACAACTCGCCCTGGTCGGCGGGGACGCGGTCCGCACTCAGGTCAGGTACGGCGTCCGCCGCGCACTCGCCTACGCGTCGGCTGGCGAGATCGACCACGCCTGCGACCTGACGGCGCACCTGCTCGACGCGGTGGAGGCCGTGGGTTCCGCCACGGTCACGACCGACCTGAGGCGGCTCGCCCGCGCTCTGGCGCGCTACGCGAACCATTCCTCCGTACGCCGGCTGGGACCGCGACTCGGCACGTTGTCGCGCCCGTCCACCATCTGAAGGAGTCACTGGCATGCCCCACGTGTTCATCAACTACCGCACCGGCGACGGCGAGCGGACCGCGGCTCTCCTCGACCAGGAGCTGTCACGTCGCTTCGGCCAGGACCGCGTCTTCCGCGCGTCCAGGTCCATCACCCCAGGGGACGCCTACCCCGAGGTTCTCCTGACCGCGTTACGCCACAGTTCCGTGCTGCTGGCCGTCGTAGGACCGGACTGGACGAACTTCCGCAGTCGGCTGCAGGATCCCGACGACTGGGTGCGCAAGGAGATCGAGTCCGCATTCGAGTGCGGGCTCATCGTCGTTCCCGTGCTGGACGGCCGCAAGACCGACCGGCTGAGCAAAGCGGCCCTGCCCCCGGAGCTGGCGCGGCTCGCCGATCTGCAGTCCGTTCCGTTCGACAGCACCCACGACACCGAGGCCGGCGTCCGGCGTATCGGTGATCTGGTCGCCGAGCTGGTGCCCGAGCTGCGGGACCTGATCGAGCCCGGCGAGCCGTCGCCGGCGTCGACCACCGTGCACAACTCGATCAGGGACGTGAGCGGAACGTCCGTCCAGGCGGGCGACTTCAGCGGTGACGTCGGCGGCACGATCGTGAAGAACTCCCACGGCACAGTCCACACGGGCAGCGGCAGCATCTACAACAACTCACGCCATGTGTCGGGCGACCGCTACATCTCGGGCACCGGGACGACGTACACCGAAGGCGACCACCACGGGGAAGTCCACCAGCGGTTCGGGGAGCCGGAGCAGGACGACCGACGGTGAGCACAGAACACACCATCCGGGTCGAGAGCACGCGGGGCGTCACGCACACGGGCGACGGCCACATCTACGTCAACCTCGGCGCCGCTGCCCACGAACCCCGAAAGCCCGTCTTCCGGCAGCTTCCCGATGACCAACTGCGCTGGGCCCGACGGGTGTTGGTCGCTCCGGTCAACATGGGAAGGGCCCGCACCACGCTCGAAGGGACGGGCACCGTCATCCTCGACGGTGCTCCCGGCAGCGGCCGCTCGGCCACGGCACGCGTACTGTTGCGCGAACACCACCGTCCCGGCGGGTCCTTCCGTGAACTCCTGCCCGACGAGCGGGACGAGCTGCAGCTGCACGATCCGGCTTTCGTCGACCCGGGCGACCGGCTGCTGCTCGACCTGTCCACCGCGGAGGCCGGTCTGTGGCATGCGGCGCGAGGCGACCTGCCCGCCCTGCGCCAGACGGTGCGCGAGCGCCGGGCCCATCTCGTCGTCGTCATGCCGCACGACGGGGCCCTCGACCCCGACCTCCAGCACT
The DNA here is from genome assembly GCF_058673395.1 of Streptomyces sp. HUAS MG56. Lineage (NCBI taxonomy): Bacteria > Bacillati > Actinomycetota > Actinomycetes > Kitasatosporales > Streptomycetaceae > Streptomyces > Streptomyces sp. HUAS MG56. Next base: position 2,326,788 of record NZ_CM178722.1, read on the forward strand.
ACCGTGTCGAGATCGGGCCGCCGGCCTTCCCCATGGAGGTTCTCAGACGGCACCTGCGCGCCCACGGCGTGCCGTGCGAGCAGTTTCTCCGGAACGACGTCACCGTCGACGAGTTCCTGAGCGAACGCAAACCCATGCGGGAGATCGCCGACTTCGCCGACCGCATACGCCGGGCCCGCGAAACGGCACGGGCCGGCGAGGAGTTCCCCGAGTGGTGCGCGGCCGCGAAACGTGCGCGCGCCGGGCGCCGCGCCGAAGTCGCCGACCGCGTCGCCGGTTTGCCCGACGCCTCCCAACGCGCCCTGATGATCGCCGTGTCCATGGTCCACGGCGCGCACGCCGACGTCGTCCACCGGGCGACCGCGCTTCTCCTGAGCACGGTGGGGGCGCCCGAGGAGGACACTCCGCTCCTCCAGCGCAAGGATCTCGCCCAGCGGCTGTCGGAGATCTCGGCCCGCTCCGGGCCGGACGGTCGCGTGCGGTTCACCGAGCTGGACTACGACTCCGCCGTCCGCGCCCACTTCTGGGACCACATGCCCGACCTGCGGCCGCACCTCGGCGCGTGGGCCGCGCGGGTCGTCGAGTCGAGCGACCCGCATCTCGTGCCGGACGTCCGCGACGGACTGGTGGCCCGGCTGGCGGGTGAGTACCTGCGAACCGGGCGGGCCGACGAGCTCGCCGCGCTCGCCGAACGGTGGAGCGCGCAGGGAGCGGGCAGAGCCCGGTCGGAGGCCGCGGTCCAGGCGCTCACCTGCGGTCTCGCGGACCCCGCCCATGGCAGGGACTTCCGCGAACGGATCTACCAGTGGTGCGCGTACCGCCGGCTGACCGGTGAGTTCGTCCAGGTGCTGGTCCAGGTCTGCGCCGACGTCCTCGCGCTGGACCATCCGGACCACGCTCTGATCCGGCTGCACCATCTCGCCCGGCGTGAGCGCGGCACGGCCCATGCGCTGCAGGCCCTGTGCGCCCTGGTGGCCGGCAGCCGACGGCTGCGCCGAAGGCTGCTCGAGCGGCTGGCACGCGGCGACCTCGTACCGACCGACCTGGCCGTCTTTCTGCGCGTCAGCGATCCGGAGCCGCTCACGGACCGCTCCGTCACCACCCGCGCCCTGGTCGACGAGGACGGGGTACGGCGCTCGCTGATCACGTGCTGGCGCGCCGTGCTGACCCACGGGGTGTCGCGGCCGGAAGGAGAGCGCGTGGCACCACGGGCAAAGATACAGAGCTGGCTGCACTGGGCGGCCGAGGGCGCCGGTGACCGCGGGGAGGTCCTCCTCGACCTGCTGGTCGCCGCCGCCGACCGCTGCGGGGAGGACCGGGGCGCGGCGTTTGCCGCGTTGTACGCGTCCGCGCGCCAGGCGGAGTGCGCTTCTCCGGGCGCCGCCGCCCACTGCGCCGAGACCACCGACCTGTTGCTCCACAAGATCGGCGCGGCACACAACCTCGGTCCTGCCGCCCCGTCGGCATCGGCCAGAGGGGGTCGGTCATGACGACGGCACGCAAGACGACGACCGGGTTCCTCACCGTTCTGTGCGGCCTGCTGCTGACCATCGTCGGCCTGGTGCAGCGATGGCCCGGCTGGACCTGGCCGGCGCTGGCCGCGGTTCTTCTCGTGCTGCCCGCGATAGCCTTCCGGGTGGCCTCGCGGCGCCGCGGCCCGGTGCCGGTCAGCTTCGAGGAGCAGCTCACGGCTGCCCCGGTGGAGCGGTCCGAGTACCGCGTCAACCGAGTCGCGCTCCCGAGCCTCTGGGACGACTACCACTTCGTCTTCTCGGCGACCGTGCGGTGGTGCTTCGCCGACGATCCGGGGCGCGGCACGGTCGTCAACCCGGCCGGCCTCGCCGTCGATGCGGTCCTCAGCCGGGCCCGCGCGATCGCCGAGAAGCGGGAACCGGGCCACGCCTCGCTCCTTCAGCACGAACTCGGCGGCGCCCTCAGCCGCATGTGCCCGGATTCCACGGGCCACCTCCGGGCGATGGCGGAGGACATCAGCCTCACGTTGCCCGACGAGGACCAGGAGCGTCTGGACCGGCTCGCCGGCGTGCGCAAGGACGAGGCGGTCTGGGAGCACCAGCGCAAGTACGAGCAGAGCAAGCGCAGGTATCTGGGCGAGGACGTCCTCAAGGACACCGGCAGCGCCGTCGTGTGGTGGCTCACCAAGAACGACGAGCACGTGGCGAAGACCGTATCCGACCTCCCCTTGCTGGCGCAGCTGACCTCCGCTGCCAACGACACCGACATCCCCGAGCGCCTGCTCGAGATGCTGCCGAACCGGCCGGGAGGACCCGGGACGCCGGACATCGGCACGGAGTCTGCCGATCTCCCGACCTGTGAGCCCTCGGCTGCGGACCACCTATCCGGGTTCTTCGAGGCCATGGGCTTCACGGAGGACGACGACCGGCGGGCGATGCTGGCCCGACAGTTCTCGCAGCTCATAAAGCAGCACAACCGCCACGAGACAGCGGAGGACCTCCTACGCCGATTCGATCCGCCGAGGCCTCCCGCCCCCGAGACCGGAGCGGAACCGGCCCCCGACCCCGGCCCGCCGGCCGAGACGGCCTGACCGCCGACCGGGACATTTCATCCCTGCGCATCCAGGAGGACGCGATGGACGCCGAACTGGCCGCGATGGCGGCATCGGGAGCCACCACCCTGGTCTCCCTCATGGTCACTGATTCCTGGACTCACGCCCGCGCACTGATGGGCCGGTTCCTGGCACGTGCGGGCGCGGACACCGTCGCGATCACCAGCCTGGAGGACGCGCGTGCGCGGCTGCTCCTCACCAGCACCACGGCGGACGAGCGCGCCGCGTCCGGCATTGCGGCCGAGTGGCAGTCCCGTCTCTGCGGGCTGGTGGAAACCGGGGCACTCACCGGCGAGGACCTGAGTGCTCTCGGAGCGTCGCTGCGCCGCCTGGCGGCCGCCGCAGCGGCCCGCCCGGCAACGGTGCACAACACCGTCTCCGGCGGCACCCAGCACGGCCCGATCGTCCAGGCCGGCACCGTCACCGGCCTGGCCTTCCCGCCGGATCCGTCCCCGCGCCGGGAACAGGGATGAGGACCGGCCCGAGTGTCCTGTCGACGCCGGGCTCCCGATTCTTACGCCGCCTGCCCTCTTTCACTGAAAGTCGGTTTGCGAACGGACGGGCCTGCAGCCGGGCCCCTACCATCGCCGACGGCGGATACCGGGGCACCGGCCTGCTCATCCCGCACCGCAGACGACGGGTCCGGACCCACCTCAGTCCGCAACGGAAGCCGAGAATGCCACCCACTGCCGGGTGCAAGCAGGTGTCGAACGCGTTCACTCACATCCCATGCGGAACGCCCTCTGGATGATCCGGCCCCTCGTGCTCCCCCCATCCGTGGCCGGGGCGCGCCGTGAGCGGCGCGGATCGCTGCCAATGAGCGAGCCGGTGCGTTCGCACATCAGGCGCGCGCACCCCCAAAGCGTCACAGGAACCCGGTCCGCATGAGGCGCCGACCGCCTCCCCGCGCCAGCGCGGGCCATCTCACGACGAAGCCGCACCGGAACGCTCCGGTGCGGCTTGGTCGTCGCGCGGCTCCGCGAAGATGTCTCCGTCAGGATGGTTCCGGGAGGGGCTGCGCCGTATCACCCGCTACGCGAGCTCGGCACGTCCGGATGCGATGCAGCCGTCGGCGCCCGGGAGCACCAGGCGGTGGGCGCCCTGGCCGTGGCCACCCCGCTCGGCCTGCTCGCCCTGACCCTCCACCTGGACCGCCGCACGGCCCCCGGCCAGCGAGCGGGCAACCAGGATCAGATAGCTACGGGGGCTTCGTCTCACTCAACCTGAACCACCGCAGACACCTCGGGCCCATCTCTGCTGAGACCGGACACAACAGACGCGGACTCACGCAGGCGACGGACGTGGCGTGAGGGACGGCCGGCACGCCCTGGCAGCGGGTCCTACACCCGATCAGCGGCGGCCGGGCAGACGAGCTGCGTTGCCGCCGCGGCGGCGTACGGAGCTGGCCCGTATGTCCGCTGTGGCACCAACCCGGAATAAGCCCCACCTCTGGCCTGAATCGGTCAACCATGAGGGAGCTGAGGAACATGCGCCGCTATTGGCCATAGTGTCAACCCGTCTGCTGAGGGACACCGGGTAAGTGGCCCAGGAAGAGAACTCGCAGCAGTAGGGGGAAAACCAGTCATGAAGCGTGCCATGTTCACGCGTGCATTCGTCGCAGTGCTTGCGGCGTCCGCGCTCACCGGTGCCGGTATCGGCACCGCCGAAGCAGTCCCGTCCGCCAACCACGTCGGCCCTGCAGGGCTGCGAGTTCACGCGGGTCACACGCCGAAGCACTCGCCGCCCAAGGGCGCGAAGGTCGTCAAGATGCGGGTGACCGGAGTGAACGCGAAGCTCGCAAAAGCCCACGGCTTCAAGGTCGTCACCGCACCCGACGGCAGCCAGCACGCGGTACCGACGCCCAAGGCGATCAACCCCGACGGAAGTCCGTACCGCGCGAAGGTCCACCCCGACGACGTCGTCGAAGGGGACTGCGGCGACTCGTACATCTGGATACATCCCGTCGGCGGCTACAACATGGAGATCCAGACGGGGTTCGATCTCGACGAGGACGCGGTCGCCTACCACTGGCAGGCCAGCAGGTCCGACGACTACGGTTCGGACACCTACTCATGGGGCGGCGGGCTGGCATTCGACTCGTCCTGGGAGGGCGAGTGGGACGCGAACGCCGGCGGACCCGGCTGGGAGACCGCGGGAGTATCCCCCTCCAGCGACGCGCTCTTGTGGGACGGCGACATCTGTTCAAGCGGCGGTCCCACCGACAGCGCAGAGATCGTCTGAGACAAAGGAAGACTCATGGGATCGATGTCGAGCGCGCCGTGGGAAGTAGCCCTGGGGTACTCCTACCACTTGGCCGCTGCGCTGGCAGTCCGCGACGCGCTCGGCATCTGCGATCCGCTGGGCATACAGGCAGTCATAGCGCCGCCGAGCCTGGCCATCGACTCGACTGTGGACGGTTCCAAGGAAGTTGACGCCGAGTGGCGACAGTGGTGGGACCGCGCTCTGGCGGCCTCGGAGCAGGACGAGTCGGCGGTTCCTTTGTCGCCGGTCGGCCTGCTCGGCCGCGTTGTCGAGGGCAACCGCGATGTCGTCCGCCTGTGGAGCGCCGAGCGCAAACGCGAAGTCGCGAACGTGAGCCGCCCTGGGCGTGGTGCTCCGCGCATGAGGGATGCCGTGCGCGAGTACGAGAGGACCACCGGTACCCGCCTCGGCGGATTCCGGCTTAAGGTGACCGCGTTGCCCGTCACCGGCACCCTGTTCCTCCCAATCAGCAGATATCGCATCCTCGTCAGCACTGAACTTCTTCGGCACCGCGAGGAATACATCAGGCGCGTCATCACACACGTGGCGACGGAAGGCATCTGAATCATCCTCCCCAGCGGGATCGCGGACGGGGAGTCGCCGAGCGGCCCCGGCACCCCAAGGCGCGGGTGCCGGGGCCGCTCCAGGGACGCGCAGGGATCACCCGGTCAGTTCGACCGTGGGTGTCCCGTTCCGGAGGGGTCGAGCCCTTCGGGGTCGAGGTCGACGGTCACCACCTGGGGCGCGCCCTGGTGATCGCCGCACACAATGAACGGCAGCCTTTCTGTCACCGGCAGCCCAAGGGAGTCGCCCAGTGATCGGTACTCAGCGTGAGGGCGGGACGGAGATGGCCATCACCATGGTCGTCGGGGTGTCGCCGTCGTTGCTGTAGGTGTGGGGAGTGCTGGCTTCAAAAGAGGCGCTGGAGCCGGCCGGGACGTGGAACTTGGTGCCTTCGACGGTGAGGGTCAGTTCGCCGGCCGTGACGTGGATGAGCTCGTCCGTGCCGGGGGGGTGTGAGTCGGGGGAGCTGCTGTCGCCGGGCATCAGCTGCCAGTCCCACATTTCCAGGGGGCCGGGGGCCTCGGTGCCTGCGAGAAGGCGGTTGTAGCTGCCTGCGGCGGTGTGCCATAGCCGTACGGCCTGCTCGGCGGGGACGATGCGGACCGCGGGTCCCTGTACGTAGTCGAGCAGGGTGGTGATGCTGACCCCGAGGGCGTCGCCGATCTTGACGACCGTACCGATGCTGGGGTTGGTGCGGGCCTGCTCGATCTGGAGGATCATGCCGCGGCTGACACCGGACCGCGCGGCGAGCGCGTCCAGGGTGAGCTTGCGCTCGGTTCGCCAGTGCCTGACGTTGCCCGCCAGGGACTGGATCAACTGATCAAGGTCAGCCACGTTCCACCCAGCGATAGTCTACTGTTTTGAACGATGCGGCTACTCTAATGCACCCATGGGGCTGGTCTGATCGTTGATTCTACTGACCTGCGGGGCGAGTTATGACGGCGTTGTTCGCCCTGGCCACCAGCGTCCTGTACGGGCTGGCCGACTTCGGTGGCGGGCTGCTGACGCGTCGCCTACCGGCGCTCACGGTGGTCGTGGTCTCGCACCTGGTCTCCGCGGTCGTGCTCGGCCTGATCATCGTCACCACCGGGGCGTGGAGTGAGGCGGGGCCGCAGCTGTGGTTCGCCGTCGCGGCCGGACTGGCGGGACCGGTCGCCATGATCGCGTTCTGTCAGGCGCTGGCCCTGGGTCCCATGAGCGTCGTCTCACCGCTGGGCACACTGGGCGTGGCCGTCGGTGTCGGCCTGGTCCTGGGCGAGCGCCCGGGTCTGGTGGCGGTCGCAGGCATCCTGATCGCCGTCACGGGCGTGGTGCTGGCGGGCGGAGCCCTGCCCGCGGACGTCCTCAAGGGCGCCGAGGGCGGTGCGCGTCACCAACATGGTCGCGGGCGGCGCCGCACTCTGGGTCTCGGTGCGGCGCGGCGCCCCCGCGCTGCCGGACACCGGTTTCCCGTGGACGTCCCTGCCAGCCCTCGCTTTCGTGGGGCTGGCCGACGTCGCGGCCAACGGCACTATTCGTTCGCTGCCCAGCACGGCCCCGTCACCATCGCCGCCGTGACGGCATCGCCGTACCCGGTGGTCACTGCCCTTGCCGCACGCGGCTTCCTGCGCGAACGACTGCAAGGGCTGCAGGCGGTGGGCGCGAGCCTGGCGCTGCTCGGAACAGTGGTGCTGGCCACGGGATGAACCCCTCCGGGATCGGTGGAGGCTCCATCAGACCCGGAGCGGTTCATCCAGGGCACATGAGCCCGGGAAACGACGTTGACCCGTGAGAACTACCGGGGCGAGTTTCCGCAGGTCAACGCGCACTTCACCGAGAGACCCCAGGTCAGCGCCCCACCGCCTCCAATCGCTGCACTAGACGGAGCCACTGACAACGCGCCTACTTCACGATGGAGTTGAAGGTCTTCGCAAGCCCTCCTCGTTAACTGATCACCCGGCCTGACCCACCCGACGTCCTCCGGGGCAAGGAGGCCCGCAAGAGGTGTTCGGGCACGTCGTCGGCGTCGTCACGCCAGGGGATGGCCAGCACGCGGATGCCGGGCACGTGGATGCCGTGGTAGGTGGAGAGAGGCGTTGTTGTGCTGAGCGGGCGGGCGGCGAGGAGGAAGAGCCCACGGGGGTGAAGTGCGGACAGGGCACTCCTGATGCCGGTAGCGGTGCCGGTCGTCTCCACGACCACATGCGGCCGACGACCGGAGCCAGCACCCGTATCGGCCGCAAGAGCGAGGCGCACCAGGTGGGCGAGAGTGCCTTCGCCCACCACCTGGACGTCGGTCGGGCCGGCGGCTTCCGTAGCGGCGTGGGCGGTGGCGGCCCAGGCGCGGGCGGCACATTCGGTGGCGTCCGGAGCCCGGTACCCATAGGCCCAGCTCTCGGCGGCTGTCGGGTCGTCGGCGAACCAGACCAAGTCCGCAGGTGCCGATGGGACGTCAGAAGTCACTGTGAGGGGGCGCCAGTCGGTCACGGTGTGCCGCCTTCGAGGAGGTGGGCCGGGGAGACGACGCGGCCGAAGCGGGCGGAGGCGTAGGCGGCTTCGACGACCGCCTGGGTGCGGAGACCATCGGCCAGACTGACGTCCACGGGTGTGCCGTTGTGGACGGCTCGCGCGAAGCGGGTGAAGGCGCGTGTGCGCAGGTCGATCGCGGTGGGTGGCGTCTCGGTTTCTGAGGTGTCCAGGGGGGTGGGGGTGGCGCGGCGGATGAGGGAGAAGGCGGGGGTGAGCTGTACTTCGCCTTTCTCGCCCCAGATGCGGGTTTGCATACCGAGGCCGCCGGCCACGCTGGCGCTGCCGATGAGGGTGGCGACGACGGTGCCGAACCGCAGGACGACGCTGACCACGTCTTCGATGTCGGGGGCTGCCGCCGTTTCCGAGAGGGCGGTCTCCGCGTAGACGCGGTCGGGTTCCCGGCCGAGGAGTGCACGGACGGCGTCGATCTGGTGGATGAGATTCATGATCAGGAAGCCGCCGCCCGCGCGTTGCTTCGACAGGCGCCAAGTGGTGGGGACGCGGCCGCTGAGGCCGCCGAGGAAATAGGCGGCGGGCTTGTCCGTGAAGTAGGTGGTGGAGACGCCGAGCGGGGCGCCGATCTCACCGGCCGCGATGGCCTCGCGGGCCCGGCAGAACCTCGGGTCGGTGCGGGTCGGGAAGAGGATGCCGGTGCGCAGCGGGGCGTCCTGTGCGCGTGCGGCCATGCGGAGCGCTGAGGGCAGGTCCTGGGCGACGGGCTTCTCCAGGAGTACGTGCTTGCCCGCGGCCAGGGCCTCCGTGAGCAGATGTTCGTGGGTGTCGTGCGGGGTGGCGATGATGACCGCGTCGACGTCTGGGCGCGCCAGCAGGGCCGCGGTGGAGGGTTCCGGGCGGCCGCCGAACCGGGCGGCGGTCTCCTGGGCGACCTCCGCGACCGGGTCGTGGCAAGCGGTCAGCTCGGCCTCGTCCGCGGCGGCGAGCGCCCGGGCGTCCTCGATGCCGATGTCGCCGCAACCGAGCAGGCCGAAGCGCATCGGTCGTGCGGTGCGGGCGGGCCGGCCGGAAGCCGGGCGCGGGGCGGTCCAGTGCAGTGCGGCACTGACGAAGGCGCGGTCGCCGGCCAGGCGCCGGTAGACCTCCGGGGCCTTGTGCGCGGGGTAGTCGGACAGCACGTCCCGGATGGTGAAGCGGCGCTGCTCCAGCAGGGCGAAGAACTGGTCGCTGAGCCGTTCCTCGTCTGCCTCGGTCAGCTGGGAGACATGGGCACCACGCAGGTCGAGCCGGTGGTCGTACAGCCCCTGCAAGGGGACGTCGGCCTCGTCGGTGCGCGGCGAGCCGAGCAGGACCACCCGCCCGCCGGGCTCGGCGGCGGCGAGGGCGACGGTCAGGCCGGGGCCGCTGTCGGTGGCGTCGATGACGAGTGGGGTGCCGCCGTCGAGGTGTCCGGCTTCCTCGAACATGGTGGAGGGTTCGGTGCGGGTGGTCCACGCCTTTGCCGTGGACGCGGCGACCGCCCGCACCCGCGAGGCGCCGCGGGCCGCGGCCAGGCGCCGGGCGATGATCCCGAGCAGGCCCTGGCCGACCACGGTCACCGGCTCGTCCGCGCGCTGGCCTCCGGTTTCTAGGCCGTGCAGCGCGGTGAGCGCCAGTTGCCAGACCGCGGCGTCGGTCGGCGGCACGCCTTCGTGAACGGCGCGCACACAGCGGGCGGGTACGGCGGCGACGTCGGCGTGGCGGGCCCGGCGCACGGCCACCCGGGTGCCCGCGGGGAGGCCCGGGCCGCTGCGCACGGTACCGGCGGCCATGTAGCCGGGGCGTTCGGGGAAGCGGGAACCGGCGGTCGGGCGGTCCAGCAGGATCGCCCGCTCGGTGCCGGGTGAGAGCACGCTCAGGCTGATATCGACCACGACGTCTCCGTCGTCGCCCGGTGGCTCGTTCTGCTCGACGATCTCGCACCGGCCGGGGCCGGGTAGGACCACCTGTCGCATGCACGCCTCCTGGGAATGCGATGGCACCGATCATGGTGCGGTGTGTTCCGCGGTACGGTTCAGAGTTCCGGCGGGGTATCCGGAGTGCGGAACGGGTGCACGGAAAGGTCCCCGATTGCACGGTCACTACGCCTGGTTGACCGCGCCTCATTCTTGGGGCACGGTACTGCGCATGATTCCTTGGGTGCTGCGCCGACTGGATTTCGATCCCCGCACCATCGCCTTCATCGAGCACGATGTCGCCCGCCTCCGGGCACGCCTCAGAAACCAACGCGGGAAACGTGTTCCCAACAATGCCCCGAAGCCTTTCAGGCTCCATTTGGGGTGCGGGGACCGGCGTGTTCCCGGGTGGCTCAACTGCGATGTGTCCGGCTCGGAGCGGGATATCGACCTGGCGGCCGGCCGACTGCCGTTCCCGGACGGGTCCGTCACGGCCGTGGTGATGCAGCACGTCGTCGAACACCTGGAACTGCACGGGCAGCTCATCCCGCTGTTCCGGGAACTGCACCGGGTCTGCGGGGAGGACGCCGTGCTCTGGCTCTCCTGCCCGGACCTGGCCAAGGTCTGCGCCGCCTACGCCGCCGACCGCGGGCAGGCGCTGAAGGAGGACCGCTGCTGCCGCTGGCCGGAGTACTCCCTCGGCGGAGCGCCCGTCCAGCAGTTCCTCAACGACCTCTTCCAGGCCCGTGGCCGGCACCGCAACCTCTTCGACCTCGAACTGCTGACCTGGGCCCTCGGCCGGGCCGGCTTCCGCTCCGTCGAACGGATCGAGGAAGCCGACCTGCTCGCCGCGCACCGCGAGTTCCCACCGCGGCATGACGACGAGCAGTCGCTTTACGTGCGGGTGTGCAAGTCGCGATAGTGGCACCAGAGATCGTAGAGCGGGATCTCTGCCGGATCCGTCTGGGTTGGTTTGACCGGTTCCGTCCAGTGGACCATCAGAGGCGGCGGGGAGGCCGGGTGCACGACCTCGCCGTTCTTCGCCTGGACACCCGGAGTCCAGGCGAAGACCTCGCCCGGGATGGTCTGGTCGCCGGTCGTCGTGCGCAGGTGGTGCAGGCTGGTGTAGCGTAGGCCGGATGTCACCATGAGGTAGTTCAGGAAGGGTTGTTCGTACCCGAGTTTCATATGGGGTGCGACCTCGCGGGCCCCGGGGAGCGCCGCGATGATTCTGGCCCGTGTGAGCGCGCCTTTCCGTGAGACCACAAAACCGGTGTTGGCCGCGTATTCGTACTGCTCCCGCGACAATTTTCCGGCCTGCTTGATGGTTTCCTTCCAGGCGCGTCCCGGCAGGTTCGACGTGGCGGTCACGAAATCGTAGTCCGCGAGGTAGTCGAAGACAAAATCGAGGTTCCGAAGAACGGCGGTGTCGCTGTCGATGTAGAGGAACTCGTCAAATTCTCCTTCCCAGGCGGCGAGTTTCCTGAAGTGCCCTTTAGGGTGCTCGTGGAACGAGAGGCTGATCTCGTCGCAGCGGGCCAGCGCTTCCTCGTCCTCCCATACGGTGAATCCGTAGCGGTCCCCCAGGGCGGCGATCCGCGCGTATTCCCCGTCGAAGGGGATAAGCCGCAGCGGGATGTCGGGATTGGTACGGCGGAAGCTGTTGAGGAATGCGGTGACCAGTTCCACCACACGGTCGTTCGCCACGAAGTACACGCCACGTGTGCCCGGCATGATGTCTCGCCTCCTTCACAGGTAGCAGAGTTGGGTCAGGAGCAGGTGTGTGCGGTGAGCGGCTCGCCGCGGACAGCCTCGGAGGTGAAGCCGTCCGGGCCGACGGGAGGTCCGCCCAGGACGGTCACCCGGTACAGGGTGCGGCGGTAGTCGGTCTGGTCCAGGTCGGCCGGGCACGGCACATCCCACCATGCGCCCCAGTCGACGCCGTCGCTCTACAGGAAGCGGAAGTGCCCCGTTTCCCCCGGCGTTCCGCTGTCGAGCTGTTGGAGCCGGATTCGGTCATGGCTGCGGTTCTCCTCGCGTCGGAACGGTTCAGTAGCCGACGCTCACCTTGGTCTGCGGTGAGCCGTGCACTTTGCGGGCGTGCTCCTGCACCGCCAGGACGCCGACCAGGTCCTTGGATGCGCACGAGGGCGTTATGCGGCTGGATGTCCGCTACTGGGTTGGTCTTGAGGCAGGTCGCGGGCACGCCCCGGCCTGGCCCAGTCGATGAAGATGGTCGTGATCTGCTGGTAGGCGGGGTGTGCCGGCCGCTCGGGTGCGGGTGCACCGCCCCTGGCCGGCCCGGTGTCGGACCGGGGGAGCGGATTCCCCGTTTTCCAATCATCAGCGGCCTCAGGGGGCGAACGAGTGGGGCCGGGAGCGAGAAGGGACGGGGCATGCCGTGCCACTACAACAGCGCGATCAAGGGCGGGCGTACGGCACGAACGCGTCGCCGATGACGGACTCGGAGACGAAGCCGTCTGGCCCGACGGGGCGGTCGCCAAGGATCGTCACGCGGTTCAGGGTGCGCTGGTATTCGACGTGACCGAGGTCGCAGGCCGGCAGATGGGCGGTGGCGCGGTTGTCCCAGAAGACGACGTGTCCCGGCTCCCAGCGGTGCCGCACGGTGTACTCAGGGCGGGTGATCTGCTCGAAGAACAGCTCCAGCAGGTGGCGGCTCTCGTTCGGCAGCAGTCCGAGCAGCCGGTGGGCCGAGGCGGGTTGCACGAACAGCGCCCGCTCGCCGGTCTCCGGATGGACACGTACGACCGGGTGCACCGAGATCAGCGTTTCCTCGGCGTCCCTGCGCAGCAGCTCGGCGTCCTCGGGGTTCGTGCGCAACAGCTGCCAGCCGGCGTAGAAGACGTGCTCGGCGCGGAGCGTGTCCGCGAGGGTCCGCAGCGGCTCGGACAGGCCCTCATAGGCAGCCACCAGGTTGGTCCATTGGGTATCGCCGCCGAACGGCGGTGCCACGTCCGCCCGGAGGATGCAGATGGCCGGCGGATTCACGGCCTGGACAAGGTCGGTGTGCCAACCGGAGTCGTGACGCTGCCACTTGCTGCGGAAGCGGTCCTCGAAGCCGCGGCCGTACCGGCTGTCCTCGACGTCGGGATCGATCAGCAGGATCTCCGGGAAGCCCTCGGGGTGCAGGCCGTGCCGGCTGCCCGGCCGCCGGGTTAGTTCGCCGAACCGCCGTCCCAGGGAGATGTGTTCGGCGTGGTCCAGGTGCTGGTCACGGAAGAAGATCACTTTGTGGGCGAGCAGTGCGGCACGGATCTCGGCGACCGTCTCCTCGTCCAGGGGCTTGGACAGGTCCACCCCCTCTATGTCGGCCCCGATGCGCCCCGCGACCTGCCTCACCTCGATGCGGGTGAACCTGTGACTCTGCAACGTCATGTCCGTCTCCCGTTCCGGAGGTCGGTGTCGGCCGGATCCCACGGGCCGGCTCCGCGCTGTGGTGGGTGCGATGACACTTCAGTGGACGATGCTCACCACGGTCTCGTCCGACCCGTGGACCTTACGGGCCCGCTTCTGCATGGCAAGGATCCCGGCCAGCCCCTCCGGCGTGTAGAAACCGCTGAGCTTGGTGTAGGCGTCGACCGTCGTCTCGTCGCCGGCCCGGCGCACGCCGGTGGCCGGCTCCGGGAGCATCCGCGCCTGTTGGATGATCCAGGGGTGCCCCTTGGCGTGGTCGTCGAGGATACGGTCGAACAGCCGGCGGGATGCCGCGCCGGACAGGCCGCCGGAGTAATGCACACCGCGGCTTCCCCAGTTCAGCGTCGGGTGGTGTCCGGCGAACTTGAGGTAGTAGGCGCGCTTCGCCGCCCCCAGCTCGCAGTAGCCTTCCAGACTGGTCCAGTTTCCGTCCGCGAGGTGGAAGCCTTCCGGGGTGATGAGGTCCGTGTGCGGGAAGAGCCCTCGAATCTCGTCGGGGTAGTACTGACGCGCCTTGCTCCAGAACGGCCACGCCGTGATCACCTTGGCGTCGTACAGCGGCGTGGGCGGGTGGTCGAAGACCAGATCGCCGTTCTCGCAGGACTCCATCCACTGGTCGAAGAAGCCGTTGTAGCGCAGGTCGTAGAACTCGTGACCGCGGACGACGTTGCACTCTTTCCAGGGGACCCGGTCCCAGCCGAAGTGCCGGACGCCGTGTTCGCGCAGCCGCTGGACGATGTAGACGACTCCGTGTGGCCGGGAGGCGTTGTTGACCAGGTGATGGATGACGGGCTCACGGCCGAGGTGGGCCCGCAGTGATCCGGCCAACTGCTCGGCGAGTGAGCCAAACGGGTGGGCCGGCTTGCCGAAGTCGTCAGGGAACTCCTGGTACAGGTCGTGGAGTTGCTCGGCGACCTCCCAGAGGGTACCTGGGCACTGGATCTCCGCGATAGCACCCGGAACCGCCTCGTCGGTCCGGAAGAAGAGTGGCAGCGCCAACTGATGCTCAGTGAGGCGACTGTGGAACTGGGCGTCGCGTTCAGGCGGTTGTCCAGCCACGATCGTGTCGGCGATGGCCGGGTCGGCGTCGCCACGCAGGCTCGCCAGGAACACGTCGCGGGTGATCTCGTGGAACCGCCGGATCAGGCTGTGCCGGCCGGTGAAGCCCGCCAGTGCCGCGTCGTCCATCTGATAGGGGCGAGTGCCGATCAGGTTGGTGAAGCCGACCGACGCCCTGGTCCGGCGTTCGATGTCGTCATCGAGGAATCGGTGCCAGCGGCTCGTGGTGTTCTGCTCGGGCATGGGCGCTCCCGCAGGTCAGTTGGCCAGATTGTCGAGGTCGAATCCGTACAGCCGGGCGGTGGTGTGCGACACGATCTTCTCCCGGTCCTCCTCGGGGGTGTCGCGGAACACTTCGGCGATGACGTCCCGGGAGTTGGGCCAACTCCCCTCGTAGTGCGGGTAGTCACTGCCCCAGAGGAAGTTGTCCGGGCCGAGCTGGCGCATGAGCAGCACGCCCACGTGGTCTTCAGTGAATGTGGCGTACACCTGTCGGGCGAAGTACTCGCTCGGGCGCATGGAGAGTGAGGTGCCGACGGCCGGCCCAAGATTCTCGTGGATCCGGTCCGCGTGCAGCAGGTGGTAGCCGATCCATCCGATGTCGTTCTCGGCCAGCACGAGGCGCAGCCGGGGGAAGCGCTCCAGCACTCCGGAGAAGATGAGATCGGTGAGAGAGTGCTGCATCTCCTCCGGGTACGCCATGTTGCGCTGCACCCGGCCGAGCGGGGTGCTGTAGTCGAATACCTTCGGGCTGTCCCGGTACCCGGTCAGGCAGTGCATGGAGACAGGCATGTCCAGTTCCTGCGCCTCCTGCCAGAACGGGTCGTTGGTGTCGCCGGTGAAGTCGCGCTCCAGAGCCGGCGAGGCCCAGATGGACGCCCCTTTCAGCCCCTTCTCCCGGCAGCGGCGCAGTTCCCGGCGGGCCTCGTCCGCGTCCCACAGGGAGATCAGCGCCAGACCGGCGAAGCGGTCCGGTGCCTGGCTGACGAACTCCGCGAGCCAGTCGTTGTACGCCCGGAAACAGGCACATTGGAAGCGGGCGTCGGTCAGCCAGTACAGCGACATGGCCAGGCTCGGGTACAGCACCTCGGCAGCGATTCCGTCCTGTGTCATGTCCTTCAACCGGGCGACCGGATCGTTGCCACCGGGGCGGGCCGCTTCGAGGCCGGTCTCCAGCCGGGCGAACTCCTCCGGAGACTGGTCGGTTGCGTAGAACGTGTTGATCAGTGCGGGTCTGAGCCCGTCACAGGCGAAGAACAGGCCCCGACGGCCGGCGTCCCAGAAGACGTGGGGTGCCCGGTCCCGGTACTCGGCGGCGAGTCTCTCGGTCCACAGTCGCACCGGCTCGATCACATGGGAGTCCGCTGAAATGATGGGTGCACTCACGAAGAATGACTCCGATTCTTCCTGGCCAGCACATAAATGATCTCCGCAGAGAATGCGAATCACGTGCGCGTCAATGCTAGAAGTGGCGGCACAACGCGTCAAGAGCGCCCTCACAGCCTCCCGTTCATTTTGGGACTGATTTCCGGAGCCACTGACATCCCGACCTTTGCCGCCGATATTCCGGGATACACTTCGGCATACCGAACGGAAGGACGATGCTCGTGTCGACCGAAGGAATAAAGGGCACAGCCGACCTACTCATGCTCAGCGCCTCCAATTACCCCTTCCGCCCGATCTATCCGTATGCGTTCGTGCAGGTTTCCGCCATCGCTGAGCGCCACGGAATCTCCGTTGCCCGTCTCGACCTGCTCAAAATTCCCAAGGACCAATGGCCGGATGTCCTCCGGAAAACATTGTTAAGCACCACCCCCCGGCTGATCGGCATCCACCTGCGCCAGGTCGACTCGATCTTCATCTGGAACTACGCCGAGTCGGACCTCCCCGGGGCACCGTCGGCCAACCGCAACACGTACTGGCCGGTGGACGACACCGAGCACCTGCTGACCCTGCTCCGCTCGATGACCGATCTGCCGATCATGATGGGCGGCTTCGGATTCTCCACTCAGAGTGCGGCACTGATGCGACGCCTGCGGCCGGATTTCGGCGTGCTCGGCGAACCGGACGACATGTTCGCTCATTTCGAGGACGTTCTCGCCGGGCGCCGGCTCGACCGGATCGCCAACCTCAGCTACCCCGCGGGCGATGGCTACGCCGTGAATTCGCGGGTCTTCTTTCCGCCGGCGAACCACACCGAGTACAACGAAGCCATATTCCGGGACATCTTCGACTTCTATGGGCCGGAACCTCTGACCGGTCCTGACGCCTACCACGTGCCGGTGGAAATCCAGCGCGGTTGCCCGTGTCGCTGCTACTTTTGCACAGAACCGACGGTCAAGGGACGCAAGCACCGGACCCGTGATCTCGATGTGGTGATGGCCGACATCCGATTTCTGGCGGACTACGACGTCTCCCGTGTCTGGCTGGTCTGCTCCGAGATAAACATCGGCAGCAACAGGCTGCTCTTCGAGATGGCCGAACGCATGCGTGAGCTGAATCGGGGACGGTCCAAGCAGGTGGCCTGGTCCTCCTACGTGCTTCCCAATCCCGAACTGGAGCGGCACGAGATCCGGATGCTGCTGAACTCGGCGTTCGAACCCAGTTGGAACCAGTTCACCTCGTACCACGACGAGAACCTGAAGCGCACCCGGGTGCCCTACCGGGCCAGGCACGCGGTCAAGTCCCAGCTCTACTGGCTGGAGGAGGAAGAGGACTTCCGCCGGAAGAGGGGCCTGCCTGCCGAGCCGCTCCGGCTGGACATGTTCCTGGGGAACTCCTACGCCACGGCAGAGACCGTGTCGACCACGCTGCGCACCGCCGACGAGCTGCGTTTCGCGGACCGCTTCGACGATGCGCTGATCACCCGGGCCACCCGGGTGTTCGATCTCGGCGACGGGCTGATGGGCGAGTCCGCCGACACCGCGTACACCTTCAGCCCGCGTGGCCGTCTCGACGAAATCGACCTGCTCTACCCGACGTTCAGCTATCCACAGGAACTGGTCAAGGAGCTCGGCAGCGCCGAGGCGGTGGATGTGTTCTTCGCCCATGTCGAAGACACCTTCCTTTCCCACGCTCATCGCTCCCGCCAGGACTGGGCCGGTTTTCTGGCCGGGGCCGCCGACGCGGAGGCACTGGACGCCTGGTGCGACGAGCTGCGTGGCACCGCTGGTGGCCCCGGCGTTGGAACGGCCCTCGGCCCGGGTGACCGTGCCGAGGACCCCCGTCGCCTGCCGCCCCGACAACTCGTAGAGGCGATCGTGGGTCTGCGCGGTCCGCAAGTCGCCGCCGCTTTCGACGCGATCGGTCTGACCGGCTACTGGGAGGACCGGTCGAGGTGGACTGCCTACAAGGTGACCGGCCGACTCGCCCAGCGTTATGCGTCGACCGAACAGGTGCTGAACGCCGTCGACGCGGCCATGGAAGACTCTGGTGACGCGATACCGCGACTGGCGGTGCAGTACTGCCTCTACGCCAACAACGTGGTCCTGCGCCCCGATTACACACGACTGCTGTTCTGATGCTCTGATGCGGGCGTGGGTGGTTCAGCACCCTCTGGAGGATCCCCGGTTTCATGTGCTCGGCAGGCCGAGGTACTCGCCGGGGCCGCCTTCTCGCACGGTGTCCAGCGTGACGCAGTGGAAGGACCCGCCGAAGATGTAGACGTGCCGGAAGTCCACCGGCACACAGCGGAACCCCCAGTCGGTCAACGCGTCGATGAGTGGCTGCTCCTGACGCTCGACCACCACCGTCTCCGGGTCCAGGGACAGCACGTTCATGCTCACCCACGGGCTGCAGAAGTACATCGGCCAGTCGTCCGGCAGCGTCGGCGCCGGGGCGGGCAGGATGTCCCAGCCGTCGAAGATCTCGTGGTGGACGTAGCGCTCCGGGTGGACGAGGAGCTTGCCCGGCGCCAGCGGCGCGATGGTGGCGTCGATGTGCATGGCGTGCGGGTCGTCGGTGTCGATGACCGTCACGCCGAATTCCGGGCCGAGCGCGCGCCGCACCCACTCGATGCCGAACTCGTTGGTGACGTGACTGCGCTGGACGATGAGATGGCGGCCGAAGCGAAGGAAGTCGGCGGCGTCGAAGACCGGTTCGAACTCGGTCACCGCCCAGTCACCGGCTTCGCCGTCCGCGCGGTACAGCGCATCGGTCAGCTGCGGGCGCGGAGCCGGTAACCAGCGGGCGCCGCGCCGGAAGTACGACTTGATCAGTGACCGGAAGGCGTCCACCTCGTGGTAGCGGCAGCGCCAGGACATCGGGGCTTCGATGATGGCGTCGCCGACGACCATCAGCAGGTCCCTGGGCATCCCCGCGTAGAGCCCGCCCGCGGAGCTCCAGTGCGGCGTGCGGAACGGCACCTGGTGCTCGACGGCGTCCGGTCGGACCACCGCGACCCCGTGCGCCTCCAGTACCTCGGCCAGTCCCTCCAACTCCTCCTGGGCGGCCTTGACCAGGCCGGCCGGCAGCGGGGTGCCGCCCAGTTCCTGGAACACCGGCCGGGCCGCGTCCGGTACGACGTCGGCCATGGACTCCTGCCAGTCGGGGAAGACCCCGCCCAGCAGGTTCCCCACCACCACCTCCCGCAGCGGATCCCATTCGGTGTACGAGTTGACCGCCGGCGTCCGTGCCTGCCCGGACTCCTCCGGCCGCGTGTCGTTCGTCATGCTCCCCCACTTCGGCGCGGTTCTGCTGCTGTCGATTCCATGTGTGCATCAGGTCTGGCATGGCGACGGGGAGCACTGGCCAGTCCACCGGCCGTCTCGCCCCCGTCGATCACGAATGCCTGGCCGGTGACGAACATGGCGTCCGCGGATGCCAGGTAGGCCACCAGGCCGGCGATCTCCTCCGGCGAGCCGAGCCGCCGCAGCGGCAGCGTCCCGGCCTGCTCGGTGAGCTGCTCATCGGTGTACTCGGCCCGCTGCATGGGCGTGAGCACATAGCCCGGGCAGACGGCGTTGACCCGGATCTCCGGCGCCAGTTCCAGGGCCAGGGTCCGGGTGAGTTCGATCAGCCCGGCCTTGCTCACGTTGTACGCCGCATAGTCGGGCATGCCCACCATGCCGCTGACCGACGCGGTGTTGACGATGACCCCGCCGGCCGCGGTCATCCGGCGCCCCGCCTCGCGGGCCACGAGGAAGGCGCCGGTGAGGTTGACGCGGAGCGTCTGTTCCCACTCCGCGAGCGAGGTCTCAAGAAACGGCCGGCGGATGCTGATCCCGGCGTTGTTGCACACCACGTCCAGCCCGCCCCAGGCCGCGTCCACCTCGGTGAACGCCGCCCGCAGCGCGTCCTCGTCCGCGACGTCCGCGTGCAGCGGCAGGATACCTGCGGGGGTGTCGCGCGCGAAGCGCCCGAGGGAGTCCCGGTCACGGTCGACAACGGCCACCCGGGCCCCGTCCCGTGCGAACCGCCGCGCGATGGCCGCGCCGATGCCCGAGGCCCCGCCGGTGATCAGCACACGCTGCGATCGCTGCCCAGCCTGTTCTGACAAGCCTGGTCTCCTGTGTCGGTGAAGTCGTCCCGTCGAGGGGGATTGCCGAACCGGACTGCGGTCTAATTCGCCTAGGACGCGCTTGGATCGTTCTCCCGGGAGAAATTGCCGAACCGCAGCGCGTCGTACAACCGCTTCCCGGTCGACGGGGGACTGAAGAAGAAACGCGTTGACTCCGCCCGGCGCAGCACACCGTGCCCGACGAAGTCCCGGACGGTGGCCATCCAGTACCGAGGCCCGAGAAGGCCGAGCAGGGTCAGGTACTGGGCGGCACCCAGCGGCCGGCCGAACCAGTGGTTGACCGAGACGGACGGGGAGTGCGCCCGGATGTCGTGCCACCAGCCGCGCGGGATGTAGAGCAGCTCGCCGGGGCGCATCCGTACCGAGTACAGCACCGCGTGCCGCAGCCTGGGAAAGCGGCGCAGGTCCGGAGCGGCCAGGTCCACCTGGCTGTTCACCAGGTTGCCCGGAAACGGGTACGCGGCCCTGCTGTCCCGCCAGGCCAGCAGCGTCACACTTTTCTCTCCCCAGAGCTGGCAGAAGAAGTTGTCCTTGAGGTCCGAGTGCAGCATCGAGCGCGTTCCGGCGGAGCCGATCCACACCCTGGTGTCGGTGGGGTGTCCGTCGGGCGGCAGCAGGGAGGCGAAGTCGCAATCGGCCGGGTCGAAAATCTCGTGAGCCCGCTGATACGCGAGGTAACAGGGCGCGGAGGGCCCGGTGGATTCCATCCGCTCGACGAACTCCCCGAAGCTCAGCTCCTTCTCGTAATTTCGCTGATCGTGCGGGAAGAGGACACCGGTGCCCGGCAGATCCAACAGGGCGGTGACCCGCCGCTCGCCGTGCCGTTCCACCAAGGCGGCCGGATTCCAGTCCGTCCGGGCTGGCCAGGAATCGAGGAGACCGGAACACAGCAGCGGCCCGGAGCGTCGTGCGACGGCGCGACGCAACGCCCCGGTCCCGGTCCCGGACACCCGCGGTACCCGGCGCACCGCCAACCCCGCATCGAGCAACGCCGATGCCACTCCGGATGCTTCTTCCGACAACGCCTCCGGCAACCCCAGATCCTCCCCCAACCGGCCCGCCCGTGATCGTCGAACGATGCTCATGACAGCTCACTGTCCGGCCTCAACTCCTTTCTGTACAGGGCGCGTTGCTCCACAACCGCCTGAGCATTCACTTCCGGCCAGTGGCCTCTGACCGGCCCTCTTGAGAGACCGTCAGATGTCCTTACACTGGCCGACCATGCGCTACATCTCGATGGGCACTTCGGGATTACACGTCTCCGCAGTCGGCCTGGGATGCAACGAACTGGGCCGTTCGGTTGGACTCGACCAAGCGCGGCAGGTGGTGAAAGCCGCACTGGACGCCGGCATCACCCTCTTCGACACCGCGGACGTCTACGGGGAATCCGAGGACCTGCTCGGCGCGTGCCTGAAGGGGCTGCGTGAGAACGTCGTCCTGGCCACGAAGTTCGGCCATCAGAAACTGGAGCGGGACTACGGCCCCGCGGCCGGCGCCAAAGGCGGCCGGGCCTACATCCGCCGCGCTGTCGACTCGTCCCTGCGGCGCCTGCGCACCGACTACATCGACCTCTACCAGATCCACACTCCCGATCCGCACACCCCCGTCGAGGAGACGCTCGCCGCGCTCACCGAGCTGGTCCGGGAAGGCAAGGTCCGCTACCTCGGGCACTCGAATTTCGCAGGCTGGCAGATCGCCGAAGCCGCCTGCGCCGCCCGTTCCGGAGGCTTCGAGCCGTTCATCTCCGCGCAGAACCACTGGTCATTGCTGGAGCGCGGCATCGAGGCCGAAGTCGTTCCGGCCGCCCGCCGTTTCGGTCTCGGCGTACTCCCCTATTTCCCGCTGGAGCACGGCATGCTGACGGGCAAGGTAAGGCGCGGACGGCCACTCCCGGACGGGACCCGAATCGCGGCCAGCCCGCATCGGGTGACCCAGGCGCGGCTCGACACCATCGAGGCGTTGATCACCTGGGGCGCGGACCACGGCCGCAGCCTCCTGGAGATCGCGATCGGCGGCCTCGCCGCGCTCCCCGGATGCGGCTCGGTGATCGCGGGGGCCACGAAACCGGAACAGGTGAAGGCCAACGCGGCGGCGGGAGAGTGGGTTCCCGGCGCCGGGGAGCTGCGGGAAATCCTGGCACTGCTGTGAAGTTCCCCAACGAGCGGGAAGGACCGGTTTTCTCATGGGTGCGCACCGGCAGGGAGCAGCGGGGACGGGTACCATCCGGGAGCTGGCGGGCGTGCACCCGCCTCCCGGCGGGCGGCGTGTCGACCTCGTGCTGCGCACGGTCGGGGAGCGCACCACCGACCTGGCCCTCGACCTGGCCGTCCAGCACTTGCGGCCCCACCGGGTGCACCTCGTCGACAACGTCAGGCCCCTCTGGCGCGCCGTCGACCTGATACTGGACATCGGCTTCGAGGGCGCCTCCCACGTGGTCTTTCTCGACGCCGACTGTCTCATCCTGGAGGACCTGCGTCCGTTCCTCAACACCAACCAGCTCGGTTTCGTGGAGTGTTACGTACACGATCCTTTCCGGGGCCGGGTCCCGTGCGGTGTGCACATCGTCCGGACCGATGTGGTGGAACGCATGCGGCGCATCCAGCCTCCCCGGGACAACGTAGGGTGGACGCTGCGTCCGGAGAGCACCCGCCTGGAGCTGGCGCTGCGGGGTGTCCAGGACTCGATGCAGTACCGGGGTGCACACATCCTCCACGATCACTTCCAGCACTACGAGCACATCTTCGCGAAGCTCGCCCTGCGGGAGCTCCGGAGCCGTACGACGGCCAGCAGGCCCGTCCTCGCCGCCGCGATCGCCCGGTGGGGCCGGGGACGGGACCACGACGTCGCCCGTGCCGCCGTCGCCCACGCCCGGGCACATGTCCCCGAGGGCGCCCCCACGCCAGACGTGCAGGGCTATATCGAGCGCCTTCCCGAACTGGCCCGTCGCGAGGTCCAGGCGATGAACCTGCCGGACCTGCCCGGACTCACGCTGCGTGAGGTTCTCCGCACCGGAGAACGCGTCCGGGCCACCGCCGGACACGGTGCGGAGCGTCCCAAGGTCTTCGGCCTTGGGCTGCCGCGCACCGGCACCCGCAGCTTGCGGGCCGCGCTCCATCTGGTCGGCTACGACGTCGCCCACTACCCCGTCGACCGGGCCTCGCTCGACGCCCTCACCCGCGGAGACGGACGGTTTCCGCTGCTGGAGCACTATGACGGCCTGGCCGACGTGGCCGCGGTGCCGTGCTTCCGGGAACTCGGCGCGCGGCACCCCGGCGCGAAGTTCATCCTGACCGTACGGGACAAGGAGAGCTGGCTCGCGTCCCTGGAGAAGCACTGGCCGGCGGATGACGTGCCGGGCTCGCCCTGCGGCCGGGGCGACGACGCCCGCGCCGCCGCCCGGAAGACCCGCCGCCTGGTGCGAGAGGCCGTCTACGGCTGCCGGACGTTCGACGCCGGCCGCCTCTCCCGCGTGTACGACGACCACGTCCGCTCCGTCCGCGGCCATTTCGACGGCCGGCCCGGCGACCTCCTCGCTCTGGACATCGTCGGGGGCGAGGGCTGGGAGCGGCTCGCGCCGTTCCTGGGCGCCGCCATCCCGGCCCGGCCGTTCCCTGCAGAGAGAGGGTGACCAGCCGAGTCCGTGGCGTTGTCAACCACGTCTGTACCGAGCCCGTCGCGTTGTTACCGGAGGCCCCATGGGTTCCGCATCTCGGTATGCAGTGCCACGCCGCGCCCTGGTCACCGGCGTCGCCGGCTTCATCGGCTCCCATCTCTCCGATGCCCTGCTGCGCCAGGGCACCAAGGTCACCGGGCTCGACCGACGGCCGCACGGCAGGGGGAGCCCCGCCGTCAACCTCCGTACCAGCATGCGCCATCCCGCATTCGACTAAGTCTGCGCGGATCTGCGCCACGACGGCCTGGGACCGGCCGTCGCGGGAGCGGACGTGGTGTTCCATCTCGCCGGGCGGCCCGGAGTACGGCCGTCCTGGGGCGAGACGTTCCCCGACTACCTCGCCTGCAACGTGCTGGCGACCCAGCAGATGATCATGAAATGCGAGCGGCAGCGGGTGCCGAGACGGGTACTGGCCTCGTCCTCCAGCGTCTACGGACAGGTCGCCGACGGCGACCGCTGCCGCGAGGACGCTCCGGCACGGCCCGTTTCGCCGTACGGTGTGACCAAGCTGGCCGCCGAACAGCTGTGTCTGGCCTTCGCCCAACGTCCGGACGCAGCCACCAGCGTGGTGGCCCTGCGCTGCTTCACGGTGTACGGGCCGCCCCAGCTCGACGACATGCTGATCGGCAGGGCGCTACGTGCCGCACTGAGCGGAGTTCCGTTGCGGATTTACAGTGACGGGAGCGCGCGCCGCGACTTCATCTACATCGACTCGGTGGTCTCGGCAACTCTGGCCGCAGCGGCGGCCCCGGCCAGGGCAGAGGTGGTCAACGTGGGAGCAGGCCGCAGTGTCTCCGTCACCGAACTCCTTCACAGCCTCAGGCAGGCCGCCGGAGCCGCGGTGCCGACCAGGACATCGCCCGCTCAGGCCGCAGACATACGGGCGACGCTGGTCGATCCACCGAAGGCCGACGAGCTCCTGGACTGGGAACCCCGTGTGGACCTGACCACCGGAGCGGCCCGTCACCTGGAGTGGATGACACGGCACGCGCCCGTGAGCGTGCGTGGTGGCTAGCCTCGCGCTTTCACGAGGCGACCTGTCCGGCTGGTGATCAAGAAAGCAGAAAGTGCCTCTGAACAGCGAGAATGAGGATTGTTGAGGTCCTTGTTCCCGCCACCGCCGGAGGCACTTTCCAGGTGAAGGTGCGACACGAGGTCGCGTGTGTTGAGTGGATGCCCTTGGAGAGGGGGTCGGCGATGGCGCCGATGACAGGCGTGCTGCCAGCACCCGCGAGCGCTCGAGGATACGGCTACTCCGTGGAGGGTCCAGTTCTGTTCAGCGCCTTCCGGGACCCAGTGCTGCTGGCGCGGTGTGTGAAGCTGCGGGTGATCGAGCCGGAGAACGAATACTGTCGACGCGACCTCCAAGCAGCCATTCTCGTCAGTCGGTCGTGAACAACAGGACGGCGTTCTGGCCGCCGAAGCCGAACGAGCAGCTGAGGCCCGTGTTCCCGGCCATCGGGCGTGGTTGGTCGGCGACGATGTCCAGCTTGTGGTCTCCGTCCTGGCCCTCGAAGTTCGCCACCGGCGGCACTGTCCGCCGGTGCAGTGAGAGGACCGTGTATGCCGCCTGGATCGCACCCGCTGCCCCGAGGGCGTGGCCGATCACGCTCTTGGCGGCTGTCACGGGGGGTGTGTCCGCTCCGAAGACCCGGGTGAGAGCTGCGGCTTCGGCCGCGTCGTTCAGCGGCGTGGAGGTGCCGTGCGCGTGGACGAGACCCACGTCTGCCGGAGCGCATGCCGCGTCCTGCAGTGCCGCGCGGATGGCTCGTTCCGCTCCGTTCCCCTCCGGGTGCGGGGCCACCGGATGGTGGGCGTCCGCTCCGGCGCCGTAACCGCGCAGCACGGCCTGGACCGGTGCCCCGCGGGAGGTGGCGTGGGAGAGGCGTTCCAGGACGAGGACGGCGGCGCCCTCCCCGAGGACGAAGCCGTCCCGTGCCGCGTCGAACGGCCGGCTGGCCAGCTGCGGGTGTTCGCGTCGCCGTGACAGTGCCCGCATCCGTGTGAAGCAGGTGGCCGTCATACGGGAGCGCGCGGACTCGCTGCCGCCGGCCAGCACGATGTCACATGTCCCGGACCGCAGCAGGTCCCGTGCGACCCCGATCGCGGTCGCGCCCGAGGCACAGGCGCTGGACGTGGTGAAGTTCGGCCCCCGGGCGCCCAGGTCGATGGCGACCTCGCCCGCGGCCATGCTCGGCACACTGCGCGGCAGCGCGAGCGGCGAGACCCGCTGGGGCTGGTCCGCACCGAGGTGGCAGAACTCGGTGACGTACGTGCCAAGGCTGTTGGACCCGACTCCCACCACGACTCCGACCCGCTGCGCCGGCCACGTGCCGGTGTCCAGCGCGGCGTCGGCGACGGCGCGCCGTGCGGCGGCCAGGGCGAACTGGATGAACGGGTCCACGCGCCGGGCGAGTGACCGGCCGAGTTCGGCCGCGGCGTCGAATCCGGTCACCTGACAGGAGAAGTCGACGGGAAGTCCGGCGAGTTCGGGGTCGGGGGCGGCCAGTGAGCGGCCCTGGCACAGGGCCTCCCAATTCGCGTCCGCCGTATGTCCGGCCGGGGTCACCAGGCCCAGCCCGGTGACCGCGATCTCAGGCGGCATGCTCGAACGCCTGGGCGGCGTCTGCGAGCGTGGAGGCCGGGAACAGGTCCAGCTCGCCCTCGACAAGGACGATCCCGTACTCCTGCTCCGCCGCCACGATCAGTTCCATCAACGACAGCGAGTCCATCCCGAGGCTTTCGAACGTCGTCGCGGCGGTCAACTGCTCCGGCACCACCTCGACATCAAGATGACCCGTCAGCAGGGCGACGAGCCGCTCGGGCAGTGCCCGCTCCGCATCCGGTTCCGCTGCCTGTGTCATGGCGTGTTCTCCTCTTCCCTCGAACTGGCGTGATCTTCGCAGAAGTAATGGCTGCGAGATCCCGCACCCGGGTTGCGGGGCCGGGCCGAAGGCCACGCCCCACACATTGCCGCAAGTCCGGATTGGTAGCGAACTGCCTGGTCACGGAAGGGAAGTTGGGGGAATTCGGACGTAAGATCACTGTGGGGCGCATGGCGCCTCACGTACGCGCTCGCCCATGGGAGTGGACCCTCCGGGGCAGCATTGCTGTGCTCAACCTTGCTCACGCACCATCCTCGAGAGTCCCATCGAAGGAGCAACCGAGCGTGACGCGAACCGGAGCGGTGTTCACCACCCCGTGGCCCTTGCGGATCAACCCGCATGTGGATCAGGCACGCGAGAGCGCGCTTGCCTGGATGCGGAGATTCGGCCTGCTGGACGGCGAGCAGGCTGAGGAGGACTTCGTTGACTGGCGACTGGCCGAAGTGGCCGCCTTCTTCTACCCCTATGCCAGTGCCGAGGAGTGCTGTACGGCAGCGCAGATGATGGGCTGGTACTTCCTGCCGTTCGACGACCAGCTGGACGGTGAGATCGGCCGTGATCCCGGCAGGGTGGCCACTGTCTGCAGTGCCCTGATCGGCATCGTGCACGGAGTGTCCGGACCGGAGTCGCACGATACGCCGACGGTGCGTGCCTTCGCCGATCTGTGGAGCCGGATGGTGCGGGGGATGTCCCTGCCGCTACGCGCCCGTGTGGCGTTCAACTGGACGGCGTACTTCTCCTCCCAGGTGACCGAGGCGATCGACCGCAGGACGGGATTCGCCCACCGCGACCTGGCGGACTACTTCCTACTGCGGGCCTCCACGACGTGCGCCTTCGGTCAGAACGACCTGGGCGAGAAGTGGGGTGGTACTGAGGTGCCGCCGGAGCTGTGGCATCACCCTGTGCTGCAACGCATGAGGCAACTGGGCGCCGACGTGGTCGCGTTGCGGAACGACTCCATGTCGCTC
Organism: Streptomyces sp. HUAS MG56; assembly: GCF_058673395.1. Taxonomy (NCBI): domain Bacteria; kingdom Bacillati; phylum Actinomycetota; class Actinomycetes; order Kitasatosporales; family Streptomycetaceae; genus Streptomyces; species Streptomyces sp. HUAS MG56. The sequence continues at coordinate 2,354,133 of NZ_CM178722.1, forward strand.
CGGCACGAGGACATCACCGGGGGGCACAACGCGATCCACCTCATTCAGCGCAGCCGCGGCGGCACGCGGCAGGAGGCGCTGGCCGAGGCGTCCCGGCACGCTCAGGAAAAGGTCGACGAGCTCGTGGAGTTGGAGGAGAGGGCTTTGTCACGACTGGTACGGGCCGTCGACGAGAGTCAGCGTGCGGCGCTGCGGGGATATGCGGACATCATTCATGACTGGATCTGTGGTGACTACGAATGGGAGCGGATCACCACACGTCATGACGAGCACCGTGTCATGCCCGGCTGGGCGGCCGGTCTGCTCGTGAGCGCGGGGAGCTGAGCGATGACGACGACAAGCCTCCCGGCCTCCCACGTTTCCGCCCCGCGCGCACCCGGTGCCCTGCCCGGCGTGGGCCACTTGCGGCAGTTGCTCGCCGACCCGACCCGGTTTCTGACCCGTCTGCCGTCCTATGGCGATCTGGTGGAGATCCGGCTCGGCCCCCGCCCCACCTACGTGGTCTGCAGCCCCGAACTGGTCCGCGAGATCCTCGTGAGCCGCCACCGCGACTTCGACAAGGGCGGCCCCTTCTTCGACAACATTTCCGTGTTCTTCGGAGACGGCCTGGCGACCTGTCCCAATGCCAAGCACACTCGGCTGCGCCGATTTACCCAGCCCGCCTTCCACCCGAGCAAGCTCCCGGGGTACGCAGAGCTCGCAGGCCGCGAGATCACGGCTGTCACCCGGGAGTGGCGCGAGGGGCAGGTCCTGGACGTGCGCCGGCTGATGCAGGAACTCGCCATGAGGATCACCGTCTCGACGATGCTGGCGTCGTGGTTCGCCGACGCCGGTGCGGACGCCGACACGGTCCACCGCACGCTGGGTGACGTGGACGTCCTGGTCAGCGGTGCGTTCCTGCGCATGGTCGCGCCCGGCATCGCCCGCCTGCCGTTGCCGGCCAACCGGCGCTACGCACAGGCCCGGGACTCCTTGTACGCACACATCGACGCCACCGTCGCCGCCTACCGCCGCGCCGGTAGCGACCAGGGCGACCTACTGTCCATGTTCCTGGCCGAGGACGGCGACGGAACCGCGCTGTCGGACACGGAAGTACGCGAGCAGGTGATGACCATGTTCATCGCCGGAATCAGTACGACCGCCGCCATGCTCGCCTGGACCTTGCACTACCTCTCGTTGGACGACGGCCTCGACGCGGCCGTCGCGGCCGAGGCACACAAGGTCTGCGGCGGCGGGGCCGCCCGGCACGAGCATCTTCCACAGCTACCGACCCTGATGGCCGTGGTGACCGAGGCCTTCCGGATCAGGCCCTCCGCCTGGCTGTTCAGCAGGACCGCCGTCACCGACACGTCCTTGGGCCGCTACCGCGTGCCGGACGGTGCCGACATCCTGATCAGCCCGTACATCATTCACCATCGGCCCGATCTCTTCCCCGAGCCCGACCGGTTCGACCCCGGGCGCTGGAGTAGCGACGGACGCAACTGGGCCAACGCCGAGCGGGCGATGGCGCTGGTGCCTTTCGGGACCGGGTCCCGTAAGTGCATCGGACACGACTTCACCGTCATGAACGTCATGCTGTCCCTGGCGTCCGTCCTGGCCGACTGGAAGCTCACCCCCGCCACGTCCCGCCCGGTCACCCTCATCGGGCGCAGCATCATCGAACCCCGCAACCTCGACCTGCGGCTGCACCGCCGACAGGTTTCCTAGCAGGGATTGCGCCGCTGTCCACCGCGCCTACTCGCACAGCGCGCGGTGGACAGCCTCCTCGATGGCGTCGGCCAGGTCGGCGGCCTGCCGCGCGGTGAACCAGTCCGCGGACATGACCAGGGTGATGTCGAGACCTGCCGTGTCGTCCTGACTGCCGGTGAGAAAGACCGAGGGCAGGGGGCCAGGGGGAAGGGCACACCCGTCGATGGGGCCGGACCTCAAGCCCGGGGGAAGCTGGAGTGGCGGGGTCTTCGTCATCAGGTTGCTGACCAGGACACTGATCGGAGCGTGCGCCACTTCGTCCATCAGCTCGCCGGTCGCGGCGATGGCCTTCTGCACCGTGTTGTCCAGGACCGCTTCGCGCAGTTGCTCCAGCACGCGGCGTCCGATGTCGGCCGGATGGCATTCGGGCCCCACCTCGACCACGGCGTGCGCGGCGGTGGCGGCCAGCACCATCTCGTGTGGAGACATGGGGGGCCTGAGCCGCCGCCGGAGATCCAGAGTGGACAAGCATGTCATGGGGGCGGTTTCGTCCGGGCAAGGTGTCTGCGAGTGGACCGCCCGCAGGGCGATGCCGCAGGCCAGCGCATGCCAACTCGTGCGTGCCGCCTTGGCCACGCGCGTCAGTTGATCGACGGACTCGGCAGACAGCCGCACCTGCCGCCGGTGGACGCCGTCTTGTGCTCCCGTGCCGGCTCCGGCCGCGAGGGCGGGGATGCACGCGGGGACGAGATCCCGCATCTTCGCCGAGCGGTCCCTCAGGAAGACGCTCAGCTCCTCAGCGGAAAACCGGGCGCGGAAGTGTTCCTCGACGGGGCGGGGCAACCCGACGGTAGGAGGCGGCAGCACAGGCGTACGGCCGGTGACGCGGGCGCTGTAGCTGCGCCACAGGGTGTGCAGCAGCATCAGCGCGCTGACACCGTCACTGATGGCATGGTGAACCGACAGGGCCAACCGATAGCGGTCCTCCGTCTCCTCGGTCACCACGGCCCTGAACAGTGGTGTGTCCGGCGCGTAGGGCGCTCCGACCTGGTCGATGCCGTCGGTCACCTGCAGACGCGGGCCCGGCGCCGACGGGTCCAGCCGCAGCAGGTGGCCCGGGTCCGCGGCCACGATCCGTGCGGACAGTACGGGGTGCAGGACGAGCAGGTCCTCCACTGCGGAGGCCAGAGCGTCGAGGTCGAGCCGGCCGTGCAGCCGCTGGCTGAAGTGGATCGGCGTACCGAACGAGGCGAAGGCCGTCTCGCTGGCCGCGAGCGGGCGTTGCTCCACCACGGTGGCGTCGGTCAAGATGCTCTCCTTGCAGCGTCCGCGGGCCGGCGCCTTGGTCAGGGCCCAGGCCGATACGGTCGGTGCCCGCGCCATGATCGTGGTGTGCTGTCGAGGCTCAGCGCAATGCGGGCTGCTCCCGGTTCACTCCGTCGGGTTCTTCCCCCGTCAACAGTGCCGGGCGCACTTCAGTCGAACGGCTCAAAGACCCACTCGGACGGCGGAGAAGCCCACCAAACAGAGCCGGTCCGGCTCCGCATTGGTTAGACACGTTCCCGGACAGCGGCCGCTGCCGCCCCCAGCCTGTGCGCAAGGAGCCCATTCCCCCATGAGCAGCACACGATCCGACTTCCGATTCGCGCACGCTCCGGGCGCGTTGCCGGGACTGGGGCATGCACTGCGCATCTGGAGAACACCGCTGTCCTTCCTCTGCTCCCTGCCGTCCCAGGGAGATCTCGTACGCCTCCGACTCGGACGGCAGCCCGTCTATGTGGTCTGCCATCCGGAGCTGGCCGACCAGGTGCTGCGGGACTCCCACACGTTCCCCAAAGGGGGCCTGGGATACATCCAGACACGCACGCTTCTCGGCGACGGCCTCTTCACGTGCCCGAACGCCGAGCACAAGCGGACACGACGGCTGCTCCAGCCACCGTTCCAGCGCACCCGCGTCGCCGATTACATCCCCGCCATGGTCGAGACGGCGGACGCGGTGACCGGGGCCTGGCGATCCGGCGTTCCGTGCGACGTGATGCGCGAGATGACAGCCGTGGCCGCGATGATCGGCGTGCGCACGATGTTTGCCGCGGAGATCACGGAGCACTACCGCGACGAAACCCAGGCCTGCATCGGGGAGATCATCGGCGGGATCCACCACGAGGTGCTCACCTCCGCGCTCGGAGTGCGGTGGCTGTTCCCCCACCGCACCCGCCGCTTCCACCGGACGCTGGCCAGGTACGAGCAGATCATCGACGCAGTGATCCTCGCCTACCGCCGCTCCGGCGAGGACCACCCGGACATCCTCTCCATGCTTATGACGGCACGCGACGACGCCGGGGAGCCGATGAGCGACCGCGAGGTGCGCGACAACGTCATCACCATGTTCACCGCAGCGACAGCAGCGGGTCGCGCCAGCGCCATGGTGTGGGCCCTGCACCTGCTCGACCGCCACCCGGACATCGCCCGTCGTGTCCGGCACGAGATCGACTCCGTCCTGGGAGACGAACCACCGGACATTGCGGCGCTACAACGCCTGGAACTCACCCGGCAGGTCGTCCTGGAGACACTGCGGCTGTATCCGCACGGCTGGCTCATCCCTCGCAGCGTCTCCACTCCCGTCGAACTGGCCGGGCAGATCCTGCCGCCCGGCACCAACTTGCTCGTCAGCCCGTACCAGCTACACCGCCAACCACGTCTCTTCCCCGACCCCGAGCGGTTCGACCCCGACCGGTGGGCAACCGAAGACCCCGGCCCCCGCGAGGCGTACATCCCGTTCGGCAACGGATCCCGCAAGTGCCTCGGAGAAGCCTTCGCACTCACCGAGATCGTCGTCGTCCTCGCCCGGGTCCTCCAGAGCTGGACCCTGCACGGGCAAACCGCCTCCTCGCGCCCCGCGGTCCCTCGCGTCAACACGCTGCTGGAGGCACCGCCCCTGGTCATGACGCCGCAGCCACGTACCTCCCGCAGCAAGCAGGTGAACAGGCCCGCACAGACCCGCTCACCCGGCGGCGCGGACGCGCGGACGTACAGCGAAGAAGGGAACTCGTGACCGTCTCCCCACCCACGGCCACCCGCACCGCACTCAGCGCGCGGGGCATTCACAAGGCATTCGGCAAACACGTCGTACTGGCCGACGTCGACCTCACCATCCGTTCCGGTGAGACCGTCGGCGTCGTCGGGGAGAACGGCGCCGGCAAGACCACCCTCCTGCGCATCCTGTGCGGTGACCTACGCCCGGACAAGGGCACCGTCACGGTCGACGGCACGCTCAGCCATTGCCCCCAACACCCCGTTCTCAACAACGCCCTCACACCGTTCCAGCACCTTCGCCTGTTCCAGGAAGCCTTCCGCCTCCCCAACCTCGAACCTGCCCACGCGCTGATCGACCAGCTCGCCTTCGCCGGCCATCTCCACCGTCCCGTCAGAGTCCTCAGCGGCGGCACACGGCAGAAGCTCAGCCTCGTCCTCGCCCTCATGCACGAACCCGACGTGGTGCTGCTGGACGAGCCCTATCAAGGCTTCGACTGGCAGACCTACCTGGCCTTCTGGGACCTCGCCGCCGCCCGCCGTGCGGCCGGGCGCACCACCGTCGTCATCTCCCACCTCGCCTACGACATCGACCGTCTGGACGCCGTCATCCAACTCAGTCACAAAGCGGCCGTCAGGACCAAGGGAGCCAGCCGGTGAGGGCCTACCGCATCGCGGCCCGCTACAACCTGGCCGAACTCGCCAAGAACACACTCGCCGCCCTCCTGCTAGCCGTCCTCCTCCCGCTGTGGATCCTCGCCGCGCCGCAAATCTTCGCGCCCGCCTCGCTGACCTTCCGGCTCCGCGCCACCGGTCGGACACTCACGGCCTCAACGGACCAGGTGGGTATGATCCATGGTTGCCTCGGCATCGTCATGCTCCTGATGGCCTTCCTCACCTTCAGCGCCGCCCGTCAGTCCGGCCCCTTCGACCGCCGGCTCACCGCCGCCGGCTACCCGCGCACCCCGCTCCTACTAGCCAAGGCGACCTCGCTGCTCTCAGCCGCCGCACTCGTCGCCCTGTACACCACCGTATGGACGCTGGCCGTATGGTCGCCCCGCCACCTGGGGTTCCTGTGGCTCGGACTGTTCACCGCGAGCCTGGTCTACGGAACACTCGGACTCGTCCTCGCGCTCTTCCTTCCCGGCGAACTCGAGGGCATGGTCGTCATCTTCGTCACCAGCAACCTCGACCTGCTGCCACAAAGCCCCCTGGTCAACCCCGACCCGCATGGGTTCCTGGGCCCCCTCCTGCCCATGTACGGCTCCACACAGACCTGCCTCGCCGCTGGACTCGCCACCACGACCCCACTCCGGGCCGTAGCCGCAAGCCTCACCTGGACAGGGACCCTCACCCTCATCGCCCTCCTCGCCTTCTGGATCCGCACCCGCGAGCGGCACTTGGTGACCCTTGACGCTAGCCTCGCGCTTTCACGCGGCAGGGCGTCCAGTGGTTGATCAGAAACGCGGAGAGTGCTCCTGACCTGACCCTATGAGGGCGGGGGCTTCACCGCCGGGTGCGTTCGGAGCACCCTGTTGGTGGGGGAGCCGAATCGGGGTCGGGTGGCCCACGACGCAGGCTTACGTAGGGATCGATGTGCATCGCCGCCGGTCGCAGATCGCCGTGCTGGACGAGGGCGGCCGGACGGCGGTGAACCGCAACGTCGTCAACGGACGCAAGACGGTGCTGGGCGTGATCGGCGATCTGCCGGTGGGCACGCCGGTGGCGTTCGAGGCGGCGCTCGGCTGGGGCTGGCTGATCGAGCTGCTCCAGGACTACGGCTTCGAGCCACACATGGCCCGTTGCAGTGCAAGGCGATCGCCTTGGCCCGGCTGAAGAACGACAAGGTCGACGCGGCCGCCCCGGCCCATCTGCTGCGCACGGATCTGCTGCCCGAGGCATGGATCGCTCCCGCAGCAATACGCGAGCAGCGGGCCGTGTTGCGCCACCGCGCCCAGCTCGTGCGGCTGCGGACCTTGTCCACGCGGTCCTCGCCGACTACGGCTGTGACCGCATGGGCAGCGCCTGGAACTGCTGGAGTGGCACGGGCCGCGCCTGGCTGGCACAGCTGCCGCTGGCGGACACCGCCCGCGGCGCGGTCGCCGGCCGGCTGGAGGTCATCGACGCGCTGCAGGTGGTCATCGACCGGCTGGATGCCGCGCTCGCCCAGGCCGCGAAGGCGGATCCGCGGGTCAAGTCGCTGACCGCGCTGCCCGGCATCGGCCCGCTCACCGCCATGGTCATCGTGGCGGAGATCGGCGACATCCGCCGGTTCCCCTCGGCCTGCAAGCTCGCCTCGTGGGCTGGGCGCACGCCCACGCTCCGCAGCTCGGACCGCACCGCGCGCTACGGGCACATCTCCAAGCAGGGCGATCGTGGCTGCGCTCGATCATGAACCAGGGCGCGCAGACCGCCAAGCGCGTCCCGCCCTACGCCGCGTGTTTCGAGCAGATCGCCGACCGCGCACCTGAAGATCGCCACCGTCGCGGTCGCCCGCAAGCTCCTCACCCACGCCTACTACGTGCTGCGCGACCTCGACGCCGCGCAGCAGCCGAAGGAGCCGTGCATCACGGCATGACGACCACCCCTGAAGGACGGGACGACAAGCCCCGGGCGAGCTCGCATCGCTGCATGAGCCGGCCACGCCGCGCTCGTTGACCTGAATGAGCAGCCCGGCCCCCGAAGCAAGGTCGTTATCCGGCCCGGCCGGCCGGGATCGAATAGGTGCGTGCGAGTCCCCTCCGCACGACCAGCACTCGGGGGACCACGGCCCAACACCCCAGTCCACAGCCGTGGCCAACCCGGCACGGGCCCCCGCAGCTCGCACCGGGCCGTGGCATCGTGCGCCTTGACAGCCCCCGCCCTCATGGGTGCACCGATGAGACTTGTCTAGGGTCCAGGTCGTCGCGTGAAAGAAGCACTCTCCAGGTGAAGAAGCGTATCGGGTCCTACCCGCGTGTCCGCGTCGAGGGCGGCGGTCGCGGGGTCGTCTCGCAGGCCGGGGCCGTGCTGCTGGTCGAGACGGTCCGCAACTCCGGTCTGGATCAGGCGATATCGGCGGCATTGGCGCCGTGGCGCAAGCCGCGGGCGGTGCATGATCCGGGCAAGATCCTGCTGGATGTGGCGCTCGCGGTGGCACTCGGCGGGGACTGCCTGGCCGATGTGGGCACGTTGCGGGCCGAGCCGGCCGTGTTCGGGCCGGTGGCCTCTGACCCCACGGTCTCCCGGCTGATCAGCACGCTGGCGTCGGGCGGACAGCAGGTCCTGGCCGCGCTGCGCACCGCCCGTGCCGAAGTACGCGAACACGTCTGGCGGTTGGCCGGGGAAGCGGCGCCGGACGCGGACGGGCAGGTGATCGTGGACATCGACGGGGTCCTCGTCCTGGCCCACTCCGAGAAGCAGGACGCAGCCGCGACCTGGAAGAAGACGTTCGGGCACCACCCGCTGATGGGGTTCGTCGACCATGGCCGGGGCGGGTCCGGCGAGCCGGTCGTGGGTCTGTTGCGGCCCGGCAACGCGGGCTCCAACACCGCCGCGGACCACATCGAGGCCACCAGACTGGCCCTGGCCCAGCTGCCGAAGCGGTTGCGGCGCGGGCGGCAGACGCTGATCCGTACCGACTCCGGTGGCGGCACCCACGAGTTCGTCGCCTGGCTCGCCCAGCGCGGACGGTGGCTGTCGTACTCAGTCGGCATGACCATCACCGACGCCATCCACCAGGCCGTCCTGAAGGTCCCTGCCTCGGCCTGGACACCGGCCGTGGAAGCCGACGGCGAGATCCGCGACGGAGCCTGGGTTGCCGAACTCGCCGGTGACTGCCTGACCGGCTGGCCCAACGGGCTGCGGCTGATCGTGCGGAAGGAACGGCCGCACCCCGGTGCCCAGTTGCGCTTCACCGACGCCGACGGCATGCGCCTTACCTGCTTTGCCACCAACACGGCGGGCGAGGCGATCGCCACCCTTGAACTGCGCCACCGCCAGCGTGCCCGTGCCGAGGACCGCATCCGCGCCGCCCGCGCCACCGGCCTGCTCAACCTTCCCCTCCACGACGCCGCGCAGAACCAGATCTGGCTGGAGATCATCCAGATCGCCCTGGACCTGCTCGCCTGGATGCCCCTGCTCGCCCTGACCGGCAAGGCCCGCCTGTGGGAGCCCCGCCGCCTGCGGCTTCGGCTGTTCTCCACCGCCGCCCAGCTCATCACCACCGGCCGCCGCCGCATCCTCCGCCTGGCCAGGCACTGGCCCTGGACCGACGTGATCACCGATGCCCTGGACCGGCTCCACGCCCTCCCGAACCCCGGCTGACCAGTACCTTCCCATCCCTGCGAGCAGCACCACTCCGACCGGAGCCGTGGAACCCGGCGCACACCCGACGCGACAACCGGGCCATCAGCCTGCCCACACTCCGAAAACCCCCACCAACACTCACCACAAAGGCTCCGGCAGCAAGCTGACGCACCCTCATGAACGATCGAGGCTAACGCCTCCAATACCGCCTCGAGACACTCGACGGCTTCATAGCAGGCACCGGACTGTGCCTCGACGATCCAGCGTCACCCTGACGAGCCGAAGTCAGTAGCGTTCTGCCGCCGGATCACGTGCAGGTGAGGGCCTCGGTACTAGCACCCCAGGACCGAGGAGTCAACAGCGAAGTGCACATCGGCCCGCCGTAGCCCGACGACCTGGCTTCGGGGTAGACCGGCACGAGCCATCAGCAGCAAAATGAGACGATCGCGGCGCGAGCGGCAAACCCTGAACAGGGCCAGGACCTCCTCATCAGAGGCCCGGTCGACAGCCTTCGACTCCGACCGCACCCGATGGGTCGCGCGAACGTGATAGCGCGCTTCACCATCGGCGCCCACCTGCGGCTCGACATCAGGGAGAGCCGCACCCTCGTAGAGCGCAGGCATCACCCACGACGGGACAGCCCGAACCTGTGAAGCATGTCGAAGGAAGCCTCGGACCGCGGTCAGCACGAGGTTGATCCGCGCTCCGCCGCGTACCGGCTTGGCACCTGCACCGGGAACGACCAGCCCGTTTCCGGGTCCGGCATCGCAGGCGGCCAGCTCTCGCGGGGTGTGCCGCAGCCACAGAATGAACATGCCAAGATCTGCGGCGGCAGTCCGCCAGTCGCGGCCCGTGCGTTCGCACCACCGCAGGTACAGAGCGATGCCATGGGCGTACGTCTTCGTCGTCAGCTCCGCGAGATCCCTGGCAAGTCTCAGGTTCCGAAGGCGACGACGTCGTAGTTCGCGTCCAGCACCGTCCAGTACCGCATTCCGGAGGGGAGGGTGATCGGGAAGGCTTGCATGCTTTCGGCTCCAGATGTCCTGGTTTACGTGTACGTCAACCGCCACGTGAACCACACAGACACGGAGTTGTTGCAGAACGAGCTGAGACACGAGTGGGCACCGCGTCCCACCACAGGGAGAAGAACCCTAGAAAACCGGGCGGATCACCTCGTCCCGGCACAGGGACACAAACGGACCCTCGTGCAGGATCACGGTCCGCGTCCGCTGCCAGCCCATGGCCATCCCCCTCGCCTCGGCCTTCGCCCACTCGGCGCTGGTGCCCAGGAGCGGTACGCCTGAACAGGTCCGTGCGCGCGGCAATATAGCGGCGGATCCCCGGTTACCGAAACCGGGGATCCGCCGCATCCTTGGAGATCCACCGCCATCCCCTGACCGACACGTCGAAGGGCGACACCACGACGGCAGACCACAACTTCATCCGGGCCCCAACCGTCCACGCCCAGGAGCCGCGCACACCGCTACGCCGCTGCGTAGCTGAGGCGGAACAGGTCCTGGGCGCGCTCCAGGTCCCGCTCCGTACGCAGTTGCAGCTCCAGGTCACCCGTGCCGTGGTGACCGACCCCCGTCACATCCCGGGCGAAGCCGGGAACCAGGTCGACCGACTTCGGGTCGACCTTGAGGTAGACGAGGAGTTTGGTCTGCTGCGGCGGGCAGACGCAGGCGAAGTTCCGCAGCCGCTGGTAGGCGCAGTACTGCTTGCGCTGGACACGGGTGACCCCATCACCCAGGCCAAGCAGCACCCCGTCGACCGCCTCGGACAACTCCACCGGGCCCCCACCCTCAGTCCGGGCAGGCGACGACCCGGCCGCACGCCGGCGCAGCCGCCTGGTGGTGGCCGAGTTCCCCGTTACGGAGGCCACCGTCTCAAGGCCGAAGAGGTCGTTGCCGAAGTATCGATAGCGGACCAGGTCGATCGAGCGCCGGTGCTCGCGTACGGCGTGCGCGTCGTAGCGAGTGAAGTCGCCAGCAATGCAGATCAGCCGAGGTGCGCTCCACAGGATCTGGGACGCAGCCGTGCCCCCGAGCCGGTCGCGGACCAGGTTCCGGAAGGCATCCTTGTGGGCCATGAGCCACGCCATGTAGTAGAGGCCCTGGTTGATCACACCTGCGTCGGTGCCGCGCTTGTACTCGACGATCACCGGCGCCCCGTTCTCGTCGAGACCCAGCGAGTCGATCCGCCCGCCGTCGACGCAGTCGATGACGTACTCGCTCGCCAGGAACGTGACGCCCAGCATCTTCTCCATGCGCGCCTCGACGAGATCCTGCACATCCGCCTCGACGTCCGCGAGACGCGGCATCACCTCGGCAACGCCGCCTGCCGTGCTGAACAGCTTCAGACCGACCACTCCCCCACTCTCGATCACGATGCCAGAGGGGAACGCCGCACCGTCCAGGGATATTTCCGCCACCACCGCCAATTCGAGAAGGGACCAACGCGCAAGACATGTACCGACAGGACAACCCGCCACAGGGCGCCCCTCATAGCCCCGCCCACATCCGCGCCACCTGGGGCGGCACAGGCAGCGTAGAAGATGCCTCTAGGGCATTCGGGTTCTCCCGGGCCAAGGGGTACGACCTGGTCCGCCGCGGCGAGTTCCCCTGCCGGGTACTACGCATCGGCCGCACCACCCGCGTCGTCACCGCCTCCCTGCTCCGCGTCCTCGACAGTGGCGAGCCCGAGTACAGCGGAACCCACGACACGCACCAAGCGCCAGTGTGACCCACCGCGCGCAGAAGTCCCCGCCGGATGATCCGGACGCTGTTGGTTAATCCGGGGTCTGCGTGAGGACGGCCACCCGGTTGGGGTTGTGCAGGCCGTCGTCTTATTCAGGGGTGGGTTCGTGTCGTTGCGCGAGGTGGAGCTGGCGGAGTTCCCGGAGGAGACCGTGCGGGTTGGCGCGTGCGGTGTTCCCGAAGAGCTGTCTGGTGATGTGGGTGCGGGATGCGCTCGGGACGGTCCTCGCCGATGCCGCCTTCACACAGCTGTCTGCGTTGCAGGGGCGGCCGACGGCATCTCCGGCGCGGCTGGCTGACCACTTCACCGGCGCGATCCTCAATCTCGCCCGCATCGATGCCTGGCTCACCGGCAAGCCCCTCGCCCGCACCCACCCTCCGCAGCACTCCGCCCCGCCGGATGAGCTCCGGCGGGGCGGTTTTCCCTACAGCGTCCGGATGCTCCGGCGGGGGCTTCTGCTTATCACCGTGTCACAGCCCCTACGAGCCAGCTCCCGACTGGTATCTGTCCGACCAGATGGTAGATCTCCCGGGCCGCGAAGCGTTTGAGGCAACGGCCGAGTTGGCGCCGGGTCTTGCCCTGGCGGCCTGAAGGAGCCACTCCACGCGGTCGCCTACTGTGCCTGCCGCTTCACGTACCCGACTGCGGTCATGCCGGCAGAGTAGACGAACGCCACGACAGCCCCGCCGGAAGCAACGGCGGTGAGCGGGGGCTGCCCGAGAACGGCACAGCCGACCCCGGCGGTAAGCCCAACAATCATGGCAATCAAGGCGACAACGACGACGTGGTACACGCGGTGGTCGCAGACAGAAGTAGTTGCAGACAAGGAAGGCCCTCCCAAGCAAGGTCAGAGCGCCGTCACGAAGCCAGGGCAGGAGCCAACCCGCCGCCGGATCTGAGTCACGACGTCGCCGCCCAACGGGCGTCGCCATAGGAGAGCGCCGGCCAGACGCCCCTATAGGGACTCTGCCGCCACGCCGTAGCGATCGGCCATCTGCACCGATACACCTTGCCTTTCAAGGATCTCGTCAACCACGTACAGAGTAGCCAACACCACTGACATTCGCACGAGTTAGCAGGATCCGTCTGGAGTGGAGGGCTTACCGGTGTCGAGCCGCACCGGCATCCGCGAGGAACCCGAAGCAGAACTTCAACGTTCCAGCAAGGCGAAGACGACGCGCCGGCGGGTTGGCCAGGTAGTCGTTCGCCCGCCCCCAGTCCCTACGGTCTCTGGGGAGCGACTCGTACCAGGCAAGACCTCGGGCATTGCACTCGCGACACAGCAGGCCGCGAACGCACGCTCCGCATATGGACCAGGCGGCGTCCGACGGCTTACAGCATGCGTGATCGTGGTCGATGTTCCAATGCGCGGAGCTTCCGTCGCGGTCGGGCCCTTGCCCGCACAACGCGCATACTCCGCCCTGAAGGTCCAGGATGGCCCTCAGATCGCCTGCCGTCAGATTGTATCGGCGGCCTTGCCGGGCTAACCGACTACAACTCTGGCAGTGCCCCGGGCGTCGGCCTTCTCCCCAGTATTTGACGGTGACGCCGCATCCCTCGCAGTCGTGCAAGGTGTCGCGTGTCAGCGGAACTCCGTAGCCACCTACCATCCCTCGACGATAGCGGGCCGCACTGACATCACTCCGACCACGGCAGCGCAGATCCCCTCGGCCACGTACATGCCCATCGGCCCCGGGACCGTACCAGCCGGATCGGAGACGGTGCTGGGCCCGCGCGTCGCCCACCGTCGTTGCCCTCAACGGCGCGAGCTCGGCCCCGGATTCCAGGGCATCCGCCGACTGGCCGGGCTCGTTGAGCAGCGTATGAGCAGCACGCCGGGCGGTTTCACCGCTCCCCAGGACGCCGCGGACGCGATCGTCGATGAGATCCTGCGCCGCCGGATCAATGCCGAAGCCTCCCGTCGTGAGACGGCCCAGCAGTTCGTCCAAGCCGTGAAGACGTTCGAGGCGGAGGTGGAGGAGCGTGTGCTGCATGTGGCGCTCGCGCATCTCCTGGGCAACGGAGATGCACAGGCGTTCGTGCAGGAATCCGTCCATCGCCGCTACATGGGTGGCGTCTGCATGAAGCCCGGTACGGGAGAGGTCGTACTCTCCCGGAGGGGCTCGCGCTCAAGCCCAGCTGACCTCGAACGGTCCCAGGCCACTGCCCTGAGGAAGCCGTCAACCACGACGTCAGCCCGGATCGCAAGGTCGTCGCTCGATGGACGGAAGGCGCAGATCACGCGGCATCCCCCGGGCCCGCCGGTGCGTTGAGGCGGTTCGACGACCCCAGCAGGGGACGTCGCGTGATCGATGGGGATGGCATGCCCGGCACGTTCGTGTTCCTGAAGGAAGAGTTCCAGATCGACGGGGTCTGGGGCAGCATCGATCTGGATGCGTCCCTGCGGCAGCTGCGGGCCGGCATCGGGTCCGGGGGCAGCACGGTGTCCGAGGCGGCGTTCGCAGTCAACTCCGTCCCCGGTCCCCAGGCCACCGCACCGTCTCCCCCGGACCATCTGCCGATCGAGACCATCGACAAGCTGGCCGCCATCGCCCGGGATGTCCTCAAGGACGCGGCGCGCAGCGGTGGCTCACTTCTGACGTGGGGTGACCTGCGGCTGCGGATGGCGGGCGGGTTGCCGCACCTGCACCCGGACGACCAAGGTGAACTCCTGGTCGCCGTCGACCAGGAGACACCGGTCGGTGAACCGCTCCGCGAACGCATACCCGAGCCAGACCTTCCCGCCCACTGGGCCACCGAAGTCCTGCGCCTGCGCCAAACCTGGCGCCACCGCTGACCTGCCGCACTCAGCGAACGGCGTCCGGGCCCAGCCCGCCTGCCGTTCAGCTCGGTCGCGGACACCCGCCGGCCCCGGCTCGCTACACTGTTCCCCCACGACTGCACGCGGCTACGGGTAGACACCGAGCTCGTAGTGGCACACCCCGGCGTACACGGTCACGGTGCCGTCGTCGTGCATCTCGCCCCAGGGGCGCTCCGGGAGTGAGATGTCCAGGAAGCTGCCGGAGCAGCCCTTGCAGCAGTCGAAATGGTCCTGCCACGCTGTCACGTCCGCTTCGGTGCGAGGGTTGCGCATCGTATGGACGTCGTGACCGCTGCACTCGTCGTTCGGGCACGGTGCGCCGTGGCCACAGTCCGCGGTGCCGCACGGGCAGGGACGGTCGCACCCGGCCGGTTCCCAGTCCTGGGTGATCACGGCGCGTTCTCGGGGTGACTTCCGATCCGCTGTCAGGGCTGCCACGACATCCTGCCGGGACGCCCCGGTCGCTTTCTGCACGGCGTCCGTGAGCGCGACCACGTTGCCGAGGTCGGGATCAGTGCCCGAAAGCCATACGGTCGGTGAGCCGGACGAGTCGGCCTCGTTGCGGTACAGCCTCGCGAAGAACGAACGCGTCCCCGTGTCGTATCCCCAGTCGCTGCCCCGCTCCCAGCCGCGAAGCGGCAGGGCGAGGGTGAAGTCCTCGATGATTCGCTGCCCTTGTGGGACGTAGAGCGCGGTCATACGGTGCCAGCGGCAATGCGCCAGATCGCCGTGGGCGATGGCGGTGCAGGCGTCGTTGAGGGCCGGATTCCCTCGGCAGCGCCGCTTGGTGCGATGGGCACGGCAATACGTCTGCGTCGCCTCGATGAGCTGGTCGCACTGCCGTCCCCCCGTGTCGCTGGGTGCCATACAGCGCTGGCGGTGCGCGGCGGCGGGGTGGCGATTGGCCAGCGTGCCGTCGGCCCGCTGCTGTTCGATCTCGCGGTGGATCCGGGCCACGCTCTCATTGCGCGCCGCGCCCTGCAGCGGGTAGACGGTGCCTTTCGTCGTCAGCAGGTTCGTGAAGGTGTCCGGGGCGAGTTGCGGCTCCAGCAGCAGTCGCAGACCGTCCTCGCCGATCGGGTACTCCACCGCTTCACCCGACGGGAGGACGCTGCGCAGGCGCCGACTGGTGACCAGTTCGAGCCACATATCCAGCATCAGTTCGCAGTCATCAGAAATGGGCTGGAAGAACCAGCGCTCCTCCGCGTCATGAATAGTGCGGATGCCGCGGTGTGCCTCGGTCCGCGACGCTGTCTTCGCCCGTTCCCGCAGTTCCTGGGCGCCCGCCAACGTGGTGAGGTCCAGACGCGCCGCACGAGATGCGCCGCCGCCGACCACATGACGGGCGGCATACAGCGTGTCCACCGTCTTCGCGGCCAGCACGCCGACGTCCACCACGTCGCCGTAGGTCCGCAGGCATCGGTAGTCACCGTCGAAGAGATTGTGGCCGATGATCAGGTCGACGTCTCCGGCCGCGGCACGGAGGTTCGACAGATTCTGGTCTCGGAACGTGTGAAAGGCTGTTTGCCGCCAGAATTCCTGTCCCGGCAGGTCGGCGGCCTCCTGTCGTTCCATCACCAAGAAGCCGACGACGTCGATATCCCAGCGCTCGGGCAGGCCCCGGCCCGCTACCCGCGCATAGTCCACATCCAGCACTCCCACCGTGCGGGGAGATCCTGGGGGCAGCCGCCGTACCGCAGGCGTGCGATAAACGGGCGCGTGGCCATACCTGTCGGCGTCCACGATGCTCGGGTCCGGCGCCACAACCGGAGTCCACGCCTCCAAGTCCTCCGCGCTGGCATAGGCGCCGTCACTTCCTCCGCGCGTACACACCGAGTGCGCCACATAGAAGGCGAACCCTCGTCGCCGCGAATTCAACGCGCCTGGATCATTGGCGAGTTAGCTCTCGGAAAACACCCACAGGTAGACCGGGACGGCCAGGTCGGACCGCAGGTACCACCCCGCTTGGAGCGGCGCCCGAGGGGAATCGACCTGCGGGACGAAATCGGATGAGTATCCGGCGGGAGGCTGCGCCGTGAACTCCAAGAGTGGCTGGCCGGACTCCCGACCCGCGTCGATCAACGCCTGAAAGGTCCACCCGCGCGACGGCACCCGCGGGCCACCGAGTTTGATCACGGAGGGCAGTTGCTCGTGCGGGGCAACCTCGCCGGTGCGCCGGGCTCGCGACGGTGGCTTCTTCTTCCTCTTTTTCGGCATACGCGGGACAGTAGCCACCCCCTCTGACTACGACCGCACCCCAAGGCGACCTACCCGACGATCCGTTGATCTTCCCGGCATCGGGGTACCGCCCCCGGTAGGAGCGCTTGTACGCGTCATCCGCCATGCCAACGCCGGGCCAGATGCCGGCCAACTCGGCCTGCGGCAGGGCGAGCGCGTCGGAGACGTCCTGCGTGTGGCCGTCCAGGCGCTGCCTCGTGAAGAACGGATCCGCGAAGGGGGAACTGCTCCCCCGTTCCATCCCCCGCCAGGCCCACCCGGTGACGAGCACGCCATCCACGAGGAACCAGGACCGCGATCATCGAGGTGACGGCTTTCGGGAACCCGCTGAGCCGAGTGCGCAGACACCGCAGCCAAACGACACACCCCGCAGCTTTGCGGTCAAGCCGCGTCAGAGACCGTCAGCAGAGCGGGTGACCATTTGCGGGCCAGGGGTGGACGCAAGTGCTGGGCGCCGCCGCCCCCGGCCGAACCGGTCGCGTGACGGCCTCTACGTCTGCCATCGAGGACATCGCCAGGCTCACGACGGATCATCCCCAGACAGCGGCCGAGAGACAGGTTGCCCTACCGAATCGGCACCGAGCCAACGCGGCAGCAGCGCTGCCCCGTTGGGTGTGCGTCCAGAGGCTTCGCCCAACACCACTCATGGATCGCCCAGTTGGGCTGTCAGTGGTGCGTGATACCCATGGAGACATCACACTCCTGCGGATCATGCGCGGAATATTTTGGGGGATAAAGCCGTGTATTCTCAGTGGAGTTGAGACTTGCCAGGGTTGGAGGTGGACTGTGAGTGATCAGCAAGGATTGCTGGCGGATCCCGCCATGCTCGCCCTGGCGCGCGACTCTCGGGGGTGGACCCAGTCCGAGCTTGCCGAACAGATGTCGCGCGTGGAGGGCAACCGCATCACGCAGGGATACGTAAGCCGGGCCGAAGCCGGACGCATCACGGTCCGGGCCGAGCGGGTCCTCTTGTTCGCCGCCGCGCTTCGCTTCACACCCGAGATGCTGTGCCAGGCCATTGATACGGCCGGGGTAGGCATCGGGCTGATACACCACCGTAAGCGGGCCTCACTGGGAGCCCCCGCGCTGCGCCGGATCCATGCGACGCTGGCGCTCACCCGCCTCCAGGTCGAAGCGGTGACGCAGGCGGCGGCCCTCTGTCGTCCCCACCGGTTCAGGCCCATTGAGGTCAACGATTTCGACACTCCCGCGGACGCTGCGGAGACGCTGCGCGAGGAGTGGAGCGTTCCCGCTGGCCCCGTCGACGACCTGGTCGCGCTACTCGAAGACGCTGGCGCCCTGGTCGTGGTCCGCGATCTGGGCACCACCGACCTCGACGCCGTGAGCCAGTGGCCGCATGACAGGGCGCCGCTGGTGCTCCTCAACTCTAGTGCCCCTGGGGATCGTTCACGTTTCAGTCTCGCTCACGAGCTGGGCCATCTGATGATGCACCGCGAGCCGGGCGAGGGACGTACACAGGAGGCCCAGGCCGACCGGTTCGCCGCCGAGTTCCTCATGCCGCACGAGGTGATCCTGGGCGAGCTGAAGCCCGGCATCGACGTCGCCCGCCTCATGGACCTCAAAGCCCGTTGGGGGGTCTCCATGGCCGCTCTCATCCGGCGGGCCGTGGACCTGGGCGTGATCAGCGAATGGCAGTACCGCACGCTCATGGTCGAGTTGTCCGCACTCGGCTACCGCACCAACGAACCAATCGTCATCCGGCGCGAGACCCCGCGCCATATCGCTCAGGCCGTCACCTGGCTTGAGGAACAGCACCACCTCAGTGCGACCGAGACCGCTCACCTGGCGGGCCTGGGTCGTGAGGAGTTCCACGAGATCTACTTGTGCGCTTCTTCTCCGTCCGGACACAAGGACGTACCGGACCCTTCTGCGAGGTGATTCATGAGCAACGCCCCCGATCCCAGGCGGCGACCGCCCGCCGTGAAAACGCTCGACCACACCGTGGCAGCGGTGCCGCTTCTGCAGGGACGTGTACTGCTGCACGAACATACCCAGCCAGTTCCCCGTCCTCGTCCTGCCCTGGATGATGACCTGGGCGGCGTGGTCATGACCGGTGCCAACGCCGACACTCGAGCGTTCCAGCTCCGCGCCGACGTCGGCTACCAGGGCACTCTGCTGATCGACAGCGCCGTGTACGCCACCTACACGGCAACGGCGGAGGAGCCGTTCATGGCTCCCCCCGACGAACTGTTCGGCGCCGTGGACGACTCCTTGAACTTCCAGAAGGCTCGGGGAGCAAGCGCAGCACTGACACCCACCGGCTACATACCGCCGGCGAACTCCCGTGCCCTCAAGGCAGTACTACGGGAAGCCAACCGGATCGAGCGAGCGGACACCCTGGTCTCCCTACCGATCGATGTCACCTGGCTGAACCGGGAGAACATCGGGCAGCTGATCGCGGTCTGCGCCAAGATCCACCACCCCAAGGCCATCATCCTCTTTCGCCAGTTCGACCCGCTGGAACAAGCGAAGGATATTCCGGCCAACCTGCGGCGGCTGTTCACCGAGGTCGAGCACATGTCGCTCTTGCGCACAGACCTCGCAGCCCTCGACGTGATGGCGCATGGCGCCCTCTGCGCGGGAATCGGCGTCCGAAGCTCACTCCGCCACGCGATACCGCCCGACGAGAAGGCCCAGATTGGCAAGCGAGGTGGCGGGCCAACGTATCCGCACGTGCTGATGCCACAGCTGATGTGCTTCAAAGGTGCCGAGTCGCTGTCCACCCTCTACGCCAACGCAGATCCGGCAACCTGCGCCTGCGAGGAGTGCAACGGGCGCGGTCTCGACCGCTTCTTCCTGTCCGACGGAGAAACGCGGCGTGAGGCTGACAGCCACAACATTTTCACCTGGAGTGAATGGGTCAGCGACATGGCCAGCTACCGGGCGGGCACCGAGCGCAAGACGTGGTGGCGCAACAAATGCGCCGCGGCCGTCGACCGCTACGCACTGGAAAACCAGCGCATCGGGCAGGGAGCTACCCCCAGGTCCGGATTCCAAGTACCCGCGCCGCTCAAGGCATGGGCGACGCTGCCCGTCACGCCATAGCCTAACGCGAGACCTCAGGCCAGCTGGCGGTGGACGTCTTCCAGGAACTTCCAGCCAGCAACCGTATGGCGCCTGCGCACGAAGGGACTTGGTGGCACAACGACCTCGACTGCAGCCCCCTGGACGTGCAGCAATCCAATGCCGTAGAAGTCAGCGCGCATCACAGCCTCGTCCTTGCGCCGCAACACACCATCGATCAATACGGAACGAGCTGTGAACGGTGTAAACCGCTCCGCCTGCTCCATCGCCGACTCCCAGCCGCGTCCGGGCACAAACACCATGTCGACGTAGACCGGCTGGGTCGCCAGACGGGTAATCAATCCATCGCGTCGAACCACCGCCCCCTTCGGGAGGCACTTCAATGCCCGGCGCTCCCTGTCGCTCAGTGATCCGGCGGGAACAGGCTCGCCGAGTGGCAACGCCATCAGGAGGTTCAGGGCATCCGGTCGCGTCAGCGGAGCCATCCCCGCCGCTGCCCGTCGCTCCCGCTCTTGAGCCTCGAAGCGGTAGGCCGCGACGACCTTCACCCCAAAGGCTTCAACAACCGCCAGGCTCGCTTCGCGGGGCACGAGATCGCCAGGAGCCAGCGCTCCCGCAACCACACCCAAGGGCTCTCGTGCCGCGATTGCCATCGACCAACCCGCTCTCGTCCTGCACCGACGCTCTCCCCAACAGGGCTGTACGCGCACATCCTTACCGCCTGCCCCGCGCCTCCGGAAGCAGCCTCAACAACAAAACCAACGCACCTCAACCAGCCCTCGACACGGGAACGCATCCAAACGAACGGCAAGGCTAGTACGGACACTCGTGCGACCGCCGACCGCCTCCCCGGATAGCTCCGCATCGGCCATCCGCCGCCCCCTCGCAGCACAATCTGCACCCACAACAGGTCGCGGACGAGCGACTGCGATCGTAACCATCCCGCGGCACAATGCCTACAGCTGTTCGAATCATTGGACGCATCCCGCTCAAGGGGAAGCACCTACGCCCAAGCCGCGGCCGCCCCCTGCCACGTCATCGGCTCCGTAGGCAGAACCCCCGCCGAAACCGGCCGACGGGGGTCAACATCTGTCACGCCCGAGTCACCAATAGCGTTGACGGGCCTGGACTGCGAGTTCCCAACTCGGTCAAAGGCTACCGACCTGGACCACATGGACGCCAGAAGACGACTTCGCCTACCTGTGCCATGTAGTACCGCGGGAAGATCCTCCGCTGGCATCACATACCAAGATCCGGACCAGGGGCGGACCAACTCGGCTTCGCATCGGGCGATTCCACCCATTGCCGCAGGTCAGAAGCGGGTAAGTCGTGTACCACAAGGAGACCAAGAACATCTTTTGTAGCTACTCGCCCAAGAAACTTGGATTCTTCTAGGGTGCTTGAAGTGGGCGCTGAACTGGGAATTTCCCACCAGAGCCCATTTACCTCCACCTCATCACGCGAGGCCCATTTGTAGTAATTGCCCGATTCATCACGTTGGCGCCGGCTTCCTGAGCCGTCCTTCCGGACCAGTCACGGACCAAACAGCGGGCTACCTGGAAGCGGCAAGTCAATCGCCAGAGGCAGGACATCGAACAATGCACGGTTCGGTGCGAGCCACCCGTCCCCGGCAGCGACGGCGGTGGGGATCTGCCCGGTCCCACCGGGGACGGCCAGGCCGGAAAAAACCAGCTACAGCGCCACGATGACCATTTATTCGTCCCCCGGACACGTAGCGCAGAGACGTCACCCATCAGGTGAACCGCACAGCCCCTGCACAAAGGCGCCGCCTCGCGATGTCCTCGGACCCGCAGGGTCATAGCAGACGACGCACACGCTTTGCACCCCCAACACCTCTGTCCATGGCGGCGGCTGTAGCCCCCGGCTTCCGGTACGTCGTCGACGTCAACCTCCGGAACCAGCAGCCGAGCCCGCCTGCGGCCGAACCCAAACGGGTCACCGTCACGGACACGGACCTGGATCACACACCGGATGCCGTCGGTGATCTCCACTCGAGCCCGCGCTCACCCACAGCGAGTGACTGCCTGTCATCCGCTGAGGTGGGTCACAAAATTCCAACCCGGCGATGACCCGCTGCATGGCCCTGCGGCCACACCTCAGCCTTCCACACCTCGATCGCCTCGTCGTCGCGTTCGATCGCCCGTCTCAGGGGCACCTGCGCGGACCAGCCGTGCCGCCGCAACAGCTTCCACACGCCCTGGACCGTGTACCCGACGTGGAACATCCGCCCGATCAGCAGCTTGACCCGCTTCAGCGTCCACCCTTGGAACTCGTCGTCCCAGCCGTGCACCAGCGGGCCCCGCTTCAACTCACGCTCCAGCCGCTCCCATTGCCGGGAACCCAGCCGTTCCACCGAGGCGGGCCCCTTCGAGCGCAGGGCGTCCGCACCGCCCTGCTCCCACTCCCGCCGCCAACGTCGCACCGACCGCGACGTCACCCGAAGCTCCCTCGCGACGACCTCGGTCTTCTCACCACGAGCGAACCGCTCGGCCGCCTCAAGGCGCACCCGCTCCCGCTTTTCCTGCTCCTTGGGCGTCAGCCCGCCCCCATGCGCGTACCGCATGAGGACGTCGTACCGCGACGATCAAGGACCGTCACGGCCACCGGACCACCGGACTCCACGATTTCAACCTGCGTAATTCTTCGACTGCTCGGCGATGGTGTGGTCGCGGCTGGGCACCAAGGTGCCGTCCACGATCAGCACGGTGTCCTTGCGGAACCGTCTGCGGGGCTGGAACGCGAGCGACGGGCCGAGGTCGTCGATGATGCGGTCGGCCGCCGACTTCGACACCCCGAACAGCGGCGCCAATTGGCGCAGGGTGAGGTTCGTGCGCCAGTACGCGGCGACCAGCAGCACTCGGTCCTCCAGCGGCAGACTCCAGGTCCGGCCTTTGCCGACCGGGTCGGCACCCTCGCGCCGCAGTGCAGTGATCAGCTTGCCGAACTGCCGAGGGCTCAGCCCGGTGAACGGGGCTATCCAGGACGACTCCGACGCCGTGATCACACCAGCCACGGCGGGATCATTTCAGTTGCTGTCGCCCTTCCTTGAGGCCGATCCTGTGGGCTCGGTCAGCGAGGAGGACATGTGGGGCTCGTTCTGTTTCCAGGAGACGATGACACCGGCAGCCCGGACGTCTCCTGGTCCTACACCGGCTTCGGCCTGTTCCGGCGGTGGCTGGCACAGACCGAGGGGTTCGCACTGGACGAGATGCATGGCTTCGGCGGACAGCGCCCGTGGGACGACGACTCCACCACCCTGGCACCACTCCTCAATCATCCCGACGATGACGGCCCCGACCTCACGCCGGACCAGTGCGCCGCGATCCTGCCCCGCCTGCAGGAGATCGCCGACCAGCCTCAAGACGGAAACACCGACCCACTTCTCCAACGGCACATAGACGACGCCCGCCAGTTGATGGTCGTCCTGCAGCTCTGCATCGAGAAGGACGTCGACCTCCTCTTCGGCTGACCCAGCGGGCGTTACCGGCACACTGCGACCAGCAGTTACGGGACAACGCTTAAAGCCAATGCCGTTGCTTTACGTGGTTGCGGGTTGGGGTCGTTTGATGCGGACTGCTTGGGCGCCGGTGTGGGTGGGTTGGGGCCAGGTGTGGTGTTCGGCCCGTTTGAGTCGGTAGTTGGACATCTTGCGTTTGACGACGCGGGGCTGGCTGCGCAGGCGTCTGGGTGGCAGGAGGCGTTCGAGCAGGTCGCGCTGGAGCAGGACGAGGGTTCTGACCAGCAGGTCAGGGGGAAAAATTGCCCGGCGTGAGGGTCACGCTGCGCCGGGCGGAGCGCAGGGTTTCGGTGAAGGAGATCCGGTCGGCATCCAGGCCCCGGGTGGCGGCGGTTCTCACCATCAGCTCGCGCAGCGCGTGATGGACCAGCAGGTGTGCCCAGATCTGCTGCAGGACGCCGTCGGGGGTCTTGCTGCTCAGCACGACGCGGGCTCCGCGTTGATAAGTCTTGAGCTCGGCGAAGGCGGCTTCTGCCTCCCAGCGTTCGTGGTAGAGCGCGGCCAGCTGGCGGGCGGGATAACGGCGGGCATCGGTCAGGGTGGTCACCAGTCGGTAGTCCTCGGCGGCGCGGCCGGTGCCGTGCAGCTGGTAGGCCACCACCCGCACCGTGACCGGATCACGGTGAGCGCGGTCGCTGCCGGCATAGATGCGGGAGAGCCAGGAACCGTCCCGCAGCATCCGCTCCACGGGCAGGATGCGGTTGGCGGGCACCCGCCACAACAGGTCGGCGCCGCTGGCGGTGAATGACCGCCACAGCGGCACGCCCAAAAACTCCCGGTCGGCCAGGACGAGTTGACCGGCGTCGCAGGAGCGCGGCAGGCGGCTGACCAGGGTGACTTCACCGGCGCGGCAGCCGGCCAGCTCCGCGTCCAGTACGAGATGGGTGCCCACCTCGATCAGGCAGGCCATTCGCACCTGGGGAAAGCAGGACTTGTCGTGGCCGCGGCTGTTTCCGGGACGGCCGAAGGCCGCCTCATTCGCCGGGCTGTCGGCCACGTCCCAGCAGGTGCCGTCCACCGCCAGCAACCGCAGCCCGCGCCAGAAGCAGCCCGGGGTGGCCTCGGTGCCCATCGGCTTTGCGGTCGTGGCAAACAGCACCCGCAGCGGCTCCGGTCCCAGCCGCTGACGGGCCCGAAACAGCGACGACTTCGCCGGGATGTGCCAGTCGCCCAGCAGCCCCTGGCCTCGCAGTCCCTCGACCAGGTGCCGCAGCACCTCCAGATACGGCGCCGGCGAGAACAGGGCCAGTGCAAGCACGAAGTACACCACCAGCCGAGCCGGCAACAGACGTCTGCGATGCTCCGCACGACCACAAGCGGCCACTACACGATCCACCAACCCTGGCGGATACACCCAGGTCAGCAGCCCTAACCCCGATAACTCACCGACATCCGCAGACATCCGAACCACCCCCGGGAGCAGTGCACAGCAGCGTACGCCCGACAGCTAAAACAACGGCATTGCGCTTAAAGCGGGTGTCGCAGGTTCGAATCCTGCCGAGGAAGCCGAAGGACGACGCTCCACAGGGCGAGCGCCACGCCCGGCGTGAGCGGCGCCGCCGCCAGTCCTCGGCGCGGATCTGCGTGGAGCACACCAACGCCGAGTACAAGCAGTGGCGGCCGCTGCAGCGGTTCACCGGCCGCCGGGAGACCTACGCCGTGACCCACCTCGCGATCGCCGGACTGGTTTCCGACCGATCCGCCCGGCGAGCAACCCGCCACAAGCCGAGCACCGAACTGGTACTCGCCCGCCCGGCCGACTGCTGATCAACCACCAGCCGACCCGCCAGGCCAGCACGCCCCCAACTCAATTGCTCCCGAAGCCGTAATCCTCACCACCTGTGAGAATCCCCTGTGCGGGGCGACCGCACTGCGGGACACCCGCTTCCTCTCTCCCCCGGGTGGCGCGTCTCGTGACCGGCAGGGCCAGGACAGAACACGACCACGCACCTGCGATGGAGCCGCGGCCGGGCAGGCCGCGGACAGATCGGTACCACGCGCCAATGGGTGTACCAGCAGGCCCTGCGATGGAGCCACGGCCGGACAGGCCGCGAACAGACCGACCACGCCACCCGGCCAACCGTCGTTGTCAATCCTGCGATGGGGCCGCGGCCAGACCGGGGGCAAGACGAACGGCTGATCATGTGGTGGGCGCACGAGTACCTGCGATGGGGCTGCTGCCGGACAAGCTGCAGACATACTTGGCCCATGCGCCGGGCTGAATATGCGCATGGCTGCGATGGGGCCGCGGACAGCTCGGTCGAGGAGCCACATGAGGCGGTAGCTGAGCTTCCTGCGATGGGACCGCGGCCCGGCAGGCGACGGAATGGCCAGGTAGGCCGCGGAGAGCGCATCGCTGGTGCCGACCTCGGGCGTGGTGTCGTACCTGAGATGGGGCCGCGGCCAGGTAAGCCGCGGACAGAAACGACAGACGGTTACACCGACGTCGAGATCTTCTTCCTGCGATGGGGCCGCGTCCAGGCAGGCCGCAGACAGATCGAGGTCGACGGCACGTACAAGGCGATCTTCGACCTGCGATGGGGCCGCGTCCAGGCAGGCCGCGGACAGCACCACGTGGTACGCGATGGCCGTCTTCCGCATCAGGCTGCGATGGAGCCGCAGCCAGGCGGGCCACGGACTGGCGCAAACTTGTCGACAATCGGACCAGCGACGACGTGTCTGCGATGGGGTCGTGGCCGGAGGGGCCACGGCCAGGCCGCCGGCACGGCGCGAGACATCCGTAACGACAGCATGCTGTGATGGGGCCGTGGCCGGACAGGCCACGGACAGGATGAACTGGCCGTGCACGATCGCGTTGTCCGCGTACCTGTGATGGGGCCACGGCCAGGCAGGCCGCGGAGAGGGCAGTCTCGTTCAGGTTGTCGCGGACGAACTGGTTCCTGCGATGGGGCCGCGGCCGAGCAGGCCGCGGACAGGCGGTCTTCCCGTCTACGTTGACGCGCTGATTCCGACCCTTCGATGGGGCGGCGGCAGGAGAGGCCGCGGACAGGTTCGCGCTGCCGCCGTGCAGACTCTCGCAGACGCCCTGCGATGGGCCACGGCCGGACAGACCACGGACAGGACCGCCGAACCCGTTCCAGGTCTGCGAGCCCTCGTTTCTGCGATGGGGCCGCGGCCGGGCAGGCCGCGGACAGACGGCGGAGCAGAGCATCCTCGCGCTGTACGACCACCTGCGATGGGGCCGCGACCGGACAGGCAGCGGACAGTGGCGGTAACCACGTTGGAGGCTGGGCGGATGTCCACCTGCGATGGAGCCGCAGCCGGGCAGACCGCGGACAGAATATTGCCGAGGAGACCCAGTCGGGCATCTACCACCTGCGATGCGGCCGCGGCTTGGCAGGCCGCGGACGACTCGATTTCGTCGATCCAGTGTCACGCGCAAACATCCCTGCGATGGTGCCGCGGCCTGCCAAGCAGCGGACAGGAACGGGCAGTCGGTCCAGACTGCGCCGCCGAACATCCTGCGATGACGCCGCGACGTGGTAGGCCGCGGACAGGGTCGCTGCGATGGCGCCACGGATGTTGTTGTCGCCCCTGCGATGGGGCCGCGGCCGAGGAGGCCGCGGAGAGCGCCGATGGACGCCTCATACCGGTCCACGACCTCGGGCCTGCGAAGGGGCCGCGACCAGGGAAGTCGCGGACAGCACGAGTTTCAGCTCCTCGCGGACCGAAAAATGATCCTGCGATGGGGCCGCCGCGGCCGAGGAGGTCGCGCACAGCGCGCCGGCGAAGGCCTGCGGGATGTTGCCCTCGGTCCTGCGATGGGCCCGCGGCCGGGCAGGTCGCGGATAGGGATCCGCTGGTTGAACGAGTCGGACCACAGGTAGTTCCTGCGATGGGGCCGCGGCCGGGAAGGCCGCGGGCAGGGCGGATATGCAGCTGCCGTGAGCTGTACCGCTTGTGATGGGGCCGCAAGCCCGACAGACCGCGGACAGACGCCGAATTCTTCGCTCGCACCCTTCGGCGAACGTTCCCGCGATGGAGCCGTGATCCGGGCAGGCCACGGACAGCGGCGCGTACTGCCAGGACCGGCTCGCCTACTGGCGCCTGCGATAGGGCCGCAGCCGGGAAGGCCGGGGAGGAGTGCAAGCTTGTCGACGATCGGACCCGCGACGATGTGCTTGCGATGGGGGCCGGGGCGCGCCAGGCCGCGGACAGCATCGAGGTCTCCATCAAGGGCACGGGACTTAACACCCTGCGATGGGGCCGCGGCCAGGCAGGCCGCGGACAGTCGGATTCGACGGCACGCACGTGGTGACCAAGGGCTGCCTGCGATGGGGCCGCGGCCGAGGAGGCCGCGAACAGCACTGCAGGTGCAGCGTCAGCTCTCCATGCTGACGCTCCTGCGATGGCGCCGCGACCGAGGAGGCCGCGGACAGTTTCTCCGGCTGGAAGTGCACACCGCGGCCGAACGTCCTGCGATTGGGCCGTGGCCGAGCAAGCCACGGACAGGCTGTAGTTGACGGGGTTGTTGGACACATAGATGTCCCTGCAATGGGGCCGCGGACGGGCAGACCGCGGACAGGCCGCGTCCCCGCACCGTGGCGGCTGGCTATGACTACCGGCGATGGGGCCGCAGCAGGGGAGGCCGCGGCCAGGCCGTCCGGTGGTGGCGATCCCTGGGCGATTCCCACCCTGCGATGGGGCCGCGGACAGCCAGGCCGTGGACAGCGCCCACGGGCACATGGTGTGCGTCCTGGGAGACGTCCTGCGATGGGGCCGCGGACAGGATCAGCTCCGGGACCGTCAGACGGGCGGCCGCAGCCCTGCAATGGGGCCGCGGCCAGCGAGGCCGCGAACAGCAGGACGCCGCCGGATATCTGCTCAGCCGGTACAACCTGCGATGGGGCCGCGACCAGCGAGGCCGCGGAAAGGAGGACGCGACTGGGAGTCGCGAAAATCAAGGAACGCCTACGATGGGGCTGCGGCCAGCGAGGCCTCGGACAGCCCGCGTGAGCTGTGGGTTCTGTATCTGGCCTGGTACTTGTCTTGTCTTGTCTTGTCTTGTCTTGTCTTGTCTTGTCTTCCAACATGAATAAGTACGGTGATTTTGAACATTACGCCTCGGTGTGTTCCGCGTGTCGATGGTGTGCGTTTGGTTCCGAAGCGGGGGCGGGGAGGAGGAGTCCCAGGCCGAAGTGACTATGGCGGCCGAGGGCAATTGGTCCGCTGATGGGATCGCTGAAGGTGAGATGAAGTCCCCGGCTTGGTCGGTTGTCATTACGGGTCTCGCGTTTTGTCCAGCGGTGTTGGGTGTAGAGCGGCCAGTCGCCTTGAAGAATCTTGCTATGGGCTGGGGCGGGGTGATTCCGATGGGCGAGTTCGCGGGCTGCTTCGGCGGTGAAGAACTCGGTGAGTGTCTGGCGTTTCTTGGGGTGCCGCACTGGGATGAAGGGGGTGAGGCTGGTGTAACGAGTGGCGGGTTTGGTCCATTCGGCAGGGAAGACGTCAGCCGCTGCTCCGTAGGCGGTGACGCGGAGGTGGAGGCGGCGTGGGCCTGGGACGCCTTCCGGGACGCCGATGGTCCCGGTGGTCGCTTGGTGGATGGCGTCGAGTTCCTCGGTGTCGAGTCCTCCGGGCGCCCAGATGATGATTTCGTCGATGCGGCGGTCGTGGTTGCTGTCCCAGGGCAGGAAGTGGGCGTGATGGTGGCCGGTGAGGGGCGTGCCGTCGGCAGCCTTGCCGGCAAGGTTGCTGTGAGGCGGGGTCTGCCGGCCGTTGCCTGGGGTCAGGGGCTTGATGCAGCGGGACCGGAGTGTGTCGGTGAGCGGCAGGGTCTGGGTCAGCGGGGGAAGCGCGGGTCCGTTGATGGTGAGCCGGACCGCAGTGATCTTCTCCTCCCTGCGTTTGGCCCTGGGCCCGTGCGTTGGTGGCTGTGCGCGAGGGTGCGTTATGGGGGTCGCGTAGGACAGGAGTCGACTGCCAGGCGGGTAGAGCAGTGAGCGGGCTCGGACCTCGGTGGGGCGCATGGTGAGCCCGACAAGGTCCAAGGGAATGGTGGGGGCGAGGAGTTCGAGGTTCGTCCACCCGTTCGGGGCGACGTCGTCGCCGTTGAGCTGGACGGCTGGGGTGTGGGCGTCGGTGGGGATGTCGTCGGCGCTGGTCAGCAGGCGGGCTTCGACGATGCTGTCCGCGCGGCCGAGGTAGGGCAGGGACTCTGCGAGCTGGGCCAGGGTTTTGGACAGGTCGGTGGAGAGGTCGCCGGGCCATTGAACGTAAATGGTTGCGTCACCACCAAGGACGGCGAAGGCGTCCAGAGCGAGGTCGGTGCCTGCGCTGCTGCCCGAGCGATGGGTGTTGTCGGGGAAGTAGTGGCGGCTATGGCTGAGGTGGTGTGGCGGGATGCGGTAGGCGGGCGGGGAGGACAGCCGGGCGAGGACCTGGTGGACTTGGTCCTCGTCCAGGTCAGGGCAGCGTTCTTTCCAGGCGGAGTAGAGGGCGCGCAGGATGCGCCAGGGTGAGGGGGGAAGTTCGACGGCGCCTTCGTTGACGAAGTGTCCCCAGGGGGTGGCGTGGTACCGCTTCCAGGGAAAGTGCAGAGCAAGGGTGATCACTGGGCGCCGCCTGCGGTCTTCTTCTTGGGCTTTTCGCCGTTCCACAGCACGGTGAGGGCGCCGTGGGTGGGAAGGGCTGCCGTGATCTGGGGGAGGAGTTCAGCGATCCGGGCGGTGAGTTCGTCGCGTTCGGGGAGGTCTCCGGCGTTGCCGGTGGGCTTGGCGACGGGTTCGAGGTCGCAGGCAGTGCGCAGCCGCAGACCGCCGTCGAGGAAGCTGCGAATCTCCCACAGGGCCAGCGTGGTGAGGAGTTCGGTGCGCGGTTCGCCGAGTCCGTAGGAGCGCAGCAGGGCGGTGTCGATGGCGAACATCGCACGGATTTCGCGTGCGGTCCATTCCACGCGGTGGAAGGGGACGGATCCGTAGCCTTCGCTGGTGCCGCCGGCTCCTTCGCTCTGGTCGCCGAGGGCGTGCCGGACGCTGTCGCTCTTGCGTCCGCCGCTGACGGCGCGGCGCACGTCGTGGGCTTCGATGACGGCGGAGACGGCGCGGGTAAATCGCGGCTGGCCCCACCATGCTTTGTTGTTGAAGAAGGTGCCGTGCAGCAGCACGAAGGGGTCCAGGCCCATGAGGGCGTCGGCCATGGCCGGGAAGTTGAGCGGTTTGTCGTTTTCCAGCCCGAGTCTGCTGGCGATGAGGTCGAGCATTTTGGTGCCGTCGAGGGTGGCTTCGCGGACGAAGGCGGAGGCGATCCGGTGGGCTTCGAGGCGGCTGGAGGTAAGGAATTCTTCGGGGGCGCTAGCGCGGTGGACACGGATGTAGGGCAGGTCGGAGATCAGATCGACGGGCTGCTGGGCGCCGTGATCCCAGGCGGTGGCTTCCAGGCGGTTGGCCATGGACTGCACGGACTCCACCAGGAGGGACGGGGTCGTGCTGCCGTCGTCGGCGAAGGTTTCGAAGGTGCCGGCGCCGATGTCGGGGAAGCCAGTGGGCTGGAAGGTCGACCCGAAGGCCGGGCGCAGGGGGACCTCGAAGCGGATGCGGTGGAGATCGGTGGTGATCACGGTGCGTCCTTTCACGTGCACGGTCTTCAGGTGGTGACGGGGGATGCCTTGTCGGGGCGCGTCGCGGTCGCGGCGCTCAGCGCCGTGGTGCGATCGCGGGTACGGACGCGCATCAGGAGTGCGGCAGCCAGGCGTGTGCCGTTCGTGTGGTGCGCAGCCAGGGCGCCGACGCGGTCCGGTGGGCGGCCGACCATCGGGCGGCATCCGGCGAGTTGGAGCCGCAGCAGTGCGTCATCGAGTACTGCGGCGGGGCCGGCAGCGATCAGTCGAGCGATCCAGTCGGGGCGCGGGCGCAGCGTGGCGGTGAAGGCGACGGGGTCCGGTCCCCAGGTGGAGACCAGCCGGAACGGGTCGGTGGCGAAGAACGGCAACAGCACGGCCAGCACAGGATTTCGTGCGCGCCCGTGGAGTGCCGGGGCTGGCTGGCTGGTGGTCCAGCCCAGGGCCATCAGGCCGCGCAGGTAGTCGGCGGTCACCTCGTCATCGCACTCCCCGTCTACGAAGCCTTCGAGGAGCGGGAGTGCCACGGTCTGCCCGACGGGAAATTCCGCGGCGGGTGGTGCCGTGTCACCGGGTGCGGCTTTGAGGGTCTGCAGGTGCAGGCGGTGGGCCTGGGCGAGTGCCTGCGCGAGGGTGGAGCCGAGGAGTTCGGTGCCGGTGGCGGGGCTGTCGGCCCACACCAGACGGTCCCTGCTGCGTGTCACCCGGGTCAGCAGCGGACGCAGCGCGGGGATGGAGCGCTCGGTACGGGTCTCTGCGAGGGAGGCCAGGGCGGAAGCCAACTGCAGCTCAAGTTGGCTGGCAGTATCGGGCGGTGGGTTCCAGATGCGGGATTGGCGTGGCTGGTAGGGGGCGATGTCCTCTCGGAGACGTCCGGAGCGGGCGACGGCCTCATGAAGGCGGCCAAAGGAGATCACGAAGCGGGCCATGGCCGTGGTGTCGCTGCCCGTGATGGCGGTGAAAAGGGCTCCGTCACACTGGCGCAGCAGGGCGGCCACTCCTGCGGGAATCTTGTCTTTGCGGCGCAGCCGGGTCAGCCACAGGTACGGCTCTGCGAGCAGGGTGTGCTCATTGCGTAGGGCGACGGGGACGTCTGTGGCCCGGATGGCGATGGGGTTTTGGCCGAGGCGTTCAACGATGACGAATCGGCGGAAGGCGGCCAGGTTGCGGTCGACGCCGAGGGCGGAGATGGCCAGGGCGAACAGCAAGCCGTCTTTGGCCTGGGCCCCGGCCCACCGTGCCCGGCCCTCACCGAAGAGTTGTTCTAGTTCGGCGAGGTTGGCGGGCCGCTCCCACAAGGGCGCCCAGATCTCGCCCTTGGCAGTCTCACCGGCCGAGGCAGTGGGGTGCCCGATGGGGGTGGCGTGAACGCTGAACGGCCACGCCGCCCCCGGCTCGGCGGCGTTGCGGCGGACTGCGGCGCTGGCGAACAGCAGCAGTCCCTCGCAGGTCAAAATGGTGCGCCAGGGGTTGACGAAGCCTTGCTTGTCGGGTTCGCCCCAGATGGAGGCCAGGACCCCTCCGGCGCGACCGGGGTCGAACTGGCCGACGGCTCCTCGCTTATACGGGACGTCTTCGGCACCGGTCAGGGCAGCGCGTACCCATGCGGCGGCACGGCTGTCGTCGGCTTCGGGGCCGAGGACCAGGGCGAGATGCTGGAGGTAGGTGGCGGACAGCTCCTGGCGGCCGAAGTTGCCGCCCGTGCCGGCCACCGGGTTGAAGTGGACATCCGGACCGCTGAGGACGGCAGCCACGTCGATCCAGGGCAGCGCCTCATCGGGGAAGATGTTGCGGCATAGGCTGATCACCGACTGTTTGTGCTGTTTGGTCCACAGGCTCTCACCCGCCCAGCCGCGCGCACGCCCTTCGGCCACGACCTTGCGGCCTGCGGCGATGGCCTCTCGCAGGACCGCCAGGCGTGGATCCTGGCTGCCCTCCATCTGAGCCAGGGCCCTTTCGGCTTCCACGCTCTTGCCGTTGCCGGCGAACCCCGCTCCGGCATTCCACGGGGAGACGATGGGGCTTGGCTGGTAAGAGCCGAGGAGCCACGCCGTCAGCTCCTCGATGCTAGAAGCGCCGGTCAGGACGGGAAGGTCGTCTGCCCACCGCAGACCCGTCGTGGTGTCGTGCTGGGTCGCCAAAATACGCAGCAGGCCGAGCGCACTGAGGTAGCCCCCCAGTGTCGTGGCGCGCAAACCGCGCAGTGGAATCTGGGTGCTCACCACAGCACCTCCTGCTCGAATGCGCCCGCTTGTGCGGGAATGGGGAGCGGGGCGACGGACGGCTGCTCGTCCGACGAGATGGCCTGGTCCTGCGCGGACTGCGGTGTGCGGTACGCCTGGCTGGCCCGCCAGTCCGCGACACGCACGAGTGCCTCGAGCAAGGCCAGTCGGAACGGCCCGAGGCTGGACAGCAGTTGGGAGGTCCGCTGCGTCCAAGAGGGAGCTCCTTCCGGACCGCCGCCAAGGAAGAGAACGGACGGGTCAACAACGATGCGCGGGAGCACCTGTCCGCCCGGCAGCTCGACCGGGCCGACCTCGTCCGCCGGTTCGACGCCCAAAACCCGGGGCGGTACGTGTTCGGCCTCGCCTGGCATGGAACGCACCGACATCCGCACCTTGCCGTGGTGCGCCGCCGCCAGGTAAGCGATCAGGTCAGGGTGCTGGCTGCCTTCCAGGAGGGTGCCGTCTGGATGCATCAGTGCCAGTGCACTGATCAGTTCATGCCGGAAGTACTTGCGTTCGTGCCGGCCCATCCGGTGACGCGATTTTGCCCAGGGTCCTTCGCCCGGCGGATGCTTGCCTTCTGGACAACTGCGGCGAATCGTGTTGACGAACACGGAGTGTGCCTTGCCCAGGTCGTGATAGCGAGCGGCTAGCTGAGCGGCCTCCAGATGACCGCCGGAAAGGCCGTCCAACGGGGCCAAGTCTTCTGCCAGCAAGCCGACTTCCTTTTCGACGTCCTCAAGGTGCTCGATCAGGTCCACCCACCGGTCGGCGCAGGAGGCATCGTCCTTGTTCATACCGTCCGGGACCTCCCCGGTCCGGGCGAGTGAGGTCACCGGGCCTCGGTGCCTCAGGCCCCACCCGAGCTTCGAGTCGTACCAGCCCGAGGCGGTAGAGGTCAGCAGCAGGGAGCCGGGGCGAATGTCCGCGTACTGGGCACGACGCCAGGCGCCCTCCGCCGCATCCAAAACCCACAACGGGCCCAAAGAGTCCTTCAGGATCGTCTTGAGGTCCTGGACCGGCGCGGCGCACAACTCCTCGCGGGCAGGAAACGCCTCACGCTCGCCCGGCTTGCCGTCCGCCAAACTGCGCCACGCCACCAGTGCCGTAGTGTCCTGGCCGTCCCGGATCCACGGGGAGACGTCGATGTCCGCACCGCTCAGGTCAGGCATGGTGTCGAACAATTGCAGCAGATCACGGCACCGCAGGACCGGATGGACAACGGGCTTGGGGACGACGGGCATCTCCTGGAGCATCGTCGAGGTCACCCAGGTTCCCTCCAACGAGGTAAGTGCCTCAACCGCCGTCTCGACATCCTCTTGCTCATACGGCGCGTATTGCCCCCGTCCGGAGGGAGGCGGGGCCCACAGCAGGTTGGCGCCTTCCGGGAATTCGCCGGCGCGGTTACACCGCCCGGCCCGTTGAACTACCGAGGAGAACAAAGCCGCCTCCGTGAACAGCACGCGAGACGATAGATCAACGCCTGCCTCCAGAACCTGGGTGCTCACCACGATCTGGCCAGCAGCAGACAACGGAGCCTTCAGCTCATCCACCAGATATTCCCGCTCGGGTGGCCTGAACCGAGAGTGCAACAACACCACTTCCGGACTGCCCCGGCGAACGAGTTTGGCCAAGGCCGCCTGAACCGCCACGGCGCGCTCTACCGTGTTGAACACCGCGATCGTCCGCGTCCCCGGCACGTGACGCGCCACGAGGACCTGCGCCAAGCCAGCCGGGTATGCCGCTGCCAACTCGGGCACCTCCACCCGCTCAACCTGGCGCACGGCGTTCAACCGCACTGCCAGGCCACCGACCCGGTCTTCCTCCCCCAGTTCCACCACGCCTCGCACCTGACGGTGGTCGGGCGTGCGCACCTCTTGCGGCGCCAGCGTCGCTGACATCCACATCGACCGTGACGGCGCGCCTGTACCCAGCTTCGCCCGCAGACCTTGCAGTTGGGCCGAGGTCGACAGCCCGGGCCCCATCAACTGCGTCTCGTCAAAGACGAACTGCACGCCACTGTGGAGAAGCCCGAACGACACCGGCCATTGCGCACGCGACTCCCCATACCCACGCATCAACAGCCGGGACAGCAACATGTCCTGCGTTCCGACAAAGATCGCGGTCCGCGAGGGCTGCATGCGCCATGCATCATCGTCGCGGGCCTCGCCCCCCATGAAGACGTGGACCCCTACAACCCCGCCCAGGCCAGCCTTGGCAATCCATTCTCGTACGACGGCTGCCGTCTGCTCGACAAGCGACCGCAGCGGCAGAACGAACACCAGCCACCGGGCCTCGCCGGCGCGGACCTCGGCGTCAGGATGCTCTAGACGGCGCCACAACCACGGCAACACCGCAGCCGCTGTCTTACCCGCCCCCGTAGGCACCCGCAGCAATTCCGGGAGCCCCTCAGCTGCAAGTCGCTCCTGGTACGGATACGGCCTTGCATCAGCATCGTCCATCGCAGCACGGAACAGCTCCACGAACCTTCGGCCCACGCCCATCCCTCCCCAGACACTGCGCAGTTGACAGCCACGTCGCATACTGGCAGCCCCCACTGACAACGGCCTCCTGGCAAGACCGACAGCTCCGTTGTCAGGTAAACTGACCGCTTTCATGCCCGCCGAAGACCGGCTCGAGCGGATTGGAGACACCCCGAGGTGCGGGCTCAGCGGCCGCGACCCCATTGCGGTCGGGGCAGTACTCCCTGCACCTGCCAGCGCGCGACGGCATGCTCCGATGAGCCTCGTTCAGCTGCTGGCCAGATGCTGGGCTACCTGCATCAATGCGAGTTGGCACTGATGGAGTCGGCCAGGCAATGGTTCAAGACCAGGCTGACCGCATATTGCTGACTGCGCGGTCGACGGTGACCACGTTGACACCCGGTCGGCGGACTAGCGACCTCCGTGGCTTGGCCAGGTGTTGGCCTCAGTCCTTCGCTTGACTGAGGCCACCCCCGCGTCTGCCCACCCTGCGTCAGGCGGCCACGACCACTGCCTCGAACTCAAGAGGCAATTTGAGCTCGGTCTGCATCGTGAAGACGGCATCCACAAGAGACCTCAGACGCTCCGGAGCGTCAGGCATCACGTGCGCGTAGGTCTGGTGGGTGATCCTCGGGTCGCGATGCCCCAGCCACTCAGCCATGTCTGTCACAGGAACGCCCTTCGACAGGCCGGCCGAGGCGAAGAAGTGCCGGAGCCAGTGAGGCTTTTCCATCATCGGCCTGAGCTGGTCAGATGCAGGGTGAGGACGGCCTGGACGAGGCAGGTGATCCGGGTCGTCGAGCACCGGAGCTTGCGGAGGAGTGCCAGGACTTGAGGGTGGCCATGGCCTGCTCGACGAGTGCGCGGACCTTTGCGTGGGACCGGTTCACCGCCTGCTGACCGGTGGAATGGGTCTCCCACCGCCCCCAGCACGGCGTGCGGACCGTGCCGCCGGCACCCCGATAGCCCTTGTCGGCGCAGGACGTGATGTCGGCCTCGGCAAGGGCGTCGACAATTCCGTGTTCGCGAGCCGCGCGGACGTCATGGATAGCTCCGGGCAGGGCCGGTGAGGCCCACAACAGCCGGCCAAAGGGATCGGCGAGGACCTGCACGTTCATCCCGTGTCTCTTGTGCTTGCCGGAGTAGAAGGGCCGGTCTGCGGCTATGCGGTCGATCGGCAGAAGTGTGCCGTCCAGGAGCAGGTACGCCTTCACCGACGCGGCGCGGACGGCGTCGGCCAAGGTGGGCGCGAGGGCGGCCAGGAGATCGACGGCCTCGGTGACGTAGCGGTAGGCGGTCGTGGTTCCGACGCCGAATCCGGCCGCGAGCTGGGCATAGGTGTGTCACACCCGCAGGTGGGCGAGCGCGAGAAGGGCCTGACGGCCGGCGCTCAGCCGCCGCCAACGGGAGCCGATCACATGGCGGTGCCGCCTCAGCTCCTGGGCGAGGAAGCGAAGAGCAGAGCTGGACACGTCCATGCCGGACGGGTAAACAAGCACGTGAAGCGCCTGGCGGGAATGTTTCTCTTGGTGGCTTCACCACGTTGTCAGCCCAACTGCCGAGCCCCGCCCTCAGCTTGGCAAAGACTCACTGTTGGACGGGTGTGGCGTGGGACTTGTCAGTGCCCGCAGCTACGGTGAGCCTCCGACCCCGATCGAGGGAGTGCCGTGTCCGTCCAGAACTCTTTGCAGGCGCTGCTCAGTCTTGTCTCCCCGCAGCACGGGGCTGATGAGCAAGTGGACTGGCCAGCAGCGGAGCAGGTGCTGGGTACCCGTCTCCCGAGCGATTACCGAGCTTTCATGTCCGTCTATGGCGCGGGTGATATCGGAGAACTCGGGATCCTGGGACCTGTGCCCGTCGACTACCTGCAGTGGGATCCTGGGAGCATTCTGGACAGCAAGCCTACGTTTCAGGACCTGTGGGACAGGGAGCGCGGTGTCCCTGGCATCACGGCGACCAGCAGTGCCGTTCTGCCCTGGGGCTCTGGCTGCAATGCCAACGAGCTGGGCTGGCTGATGCTTGACCCGGACCCCAACAAGTGGCCGGTGGTGGCCTGGCGTCGACAGATCCGTTACGGCGACTCCAGATGGGCACTCTTCGACTGTGGCATGGTCGACTTCCTGGTCAAGATGATGCGAGCCGAGTTCGACGTATGCCCTCTTGGTGACGCCTCCCTCTGGGGTGCGACTGCTCCTTTCGTGCACTGGCGTGAGCAGCAGCGCCGCTGGCTTGCGGGCCTTGATCCCGAGACGGGCGAGCCTGATCCGCTCGTGCAGGACTTTCTTCAGTGGCCCGCACCCTGACCAAGGAGCTCACCAACCTGCTCATCAGCCAGGTTGGCAAAGGCTCAGTAGCACCTGTATGCGTGTAACCAGCTACCGGCTCTTTTGAGGCCGGTAGCGGTGGTGTTACTCATCTTTGTGCAGCCGATCACCCGTCTGCTGCCTTCGCTTCGCCGTCGTTCGGTACTTAGAGATCGTCTCAACTGGCTTGATCACTAGGCTGGCGGCCGTGATGGCGATGGTGGGGCGTCTGGTGCCTGACGGGTTGTGGGAGTTGTTCCAGCGGGTGGTCCCGGCTGCGCCGGTGCGTCCGCAGGGCGGCGGCCGACGCCGCTACGGTGACCGCGAAGTGCTGGCGGCGATCCTGTTCGTGGCCACGACGGGGTGTACCTGGCGGCAACTGCCGCCGGTCTTCGGCCCGTCCGGGCCGACCGCGCACCAGCGGTTCACCGAGTGGAGCCGGGCCCGCGTATGGGGCAAGCTCCACCGCCTGGTCCTGGACGAACTCGGCTCGCGTGGCGAGTTGGACTGGTCCCGGTGCGCCATCGACTCCGTGAACATGCGCGCGACGAAAGGGGGGACCGGACGGGTCCGAATCCCGTGGATCGCGGCAAGAAGGGATCAAAGATCCACTTGATCACTGAGCGGACCGGTCTGCCCTTCTCCATCGGCATCTCCGCCGCGAACACCCACGACAGCCAGGGGCTCGAACCCCTGGTGCGCGGCATCCCGCCCGTCCGCTCCCGCCGCGGGCCGCGCCGACGACGGCCCTCAAAGCTCCACGGCGACAAGGGGTACGACTACGACCACCTGCGCCGGTGGCTGCGCTCCCGGAACATCACCCCGCGCATCGCCCGCAAGGGCATCGAGTCCTCCCAGCGCCTGGGCCGTCACCGATGGATCGTGGAACGAACGGTGGCCTGGCTTGCCGGGTGCCGCCGTCTGCACCGCCGCTACGAACGCAAGGCCGAACACTTCCTCGCCTTCGCCGGCATCGCCGCCGCGCTCATCTGCTACCGGCGTCTGGCTGCGTGAGCCGGTTCATGTGGCTCCGAGGAACCCCGGGTCGGCGCCGTCGAACTGCAGGCACGAATCGCGGCTCAGCCCCAGCAGTTCCGCCATGGGCACCGCACGGCGACTGGTCGCCAGCAGGTCCTGGCGGGCCTCGGCCGACCACAACGGCGGGAAGAACGACAATCCCTGCCGGCTGGTCAGCACGGACACCTCGCTGCGCCAGCCGTCCCACCGCAGGCCCCCATAGAACTCCTGCAGCCCTCCGCAGAGAATCCAGGACAGCCAGGCCGAGTGCCCGGCGCCCAACGCCTCCCAGCCAAGGGAATCGGGGGCGAAGTAGATGATCTCGCCCGGCTCGCCGGGCCGACCGGCCGCACGCGGGTCGCCTCCGTTGAGAGCGAACACCCCACCCAGCACATCGTGCGCAACCACGAGTCCCGCTCCTGGCCGCCAGGCCGGATCGAACGTCGAGGGCATCACGTTGATCTCCGCCAGGCCCGGCAGCCTCTCAGTGTCGGCGCCACCCGGGCTTCCGAAGATCCGCAACCAGCCGCTGTCCACCAGCAGACCGCCGCTATTCAGGACAATCCCGCCCAGGTTCGACCGGGCAGAGACCTGGAGCTGCAACAGCCCCGCACGGCCTGTCCCGGCATCGCCGGGCAGCACCTCAACTGGTACGTCAGTGTCGGACAGCTCCTGGAGAAGGAGCGGCCACGCTGGATCATCGACGTTGAGCAGCTCATCGACCTCGCGCATTCCCGCATCGTCGCACCAGTACTGAAGACGCAGTCCGTCGGGGCTTCTTCACTTCAATCCACCAAACGAGATGATCTCTTACTCGCTGCGGGCCGCTTCGTGATCATCGCTGGTCCGGCTAGGGGAGCTGGTCCCGCCGGAAGCAGTTACTTCCGGCGGCTGGCTGGTGGCGCCGTCCAGAGCAGCCGCCAGATCCCTCAACGTGTGGAATGTGAAGGGGCCCCCGACGAATCCCGCCGGCACCGGCGCACGGGTGACAAAGATCGCCCTGACCACACGCGGCTCAGCTGACGTCGGCAAAGCGAGGGCCGCCGCCACCTCGTTGGCGCGGGGTGCAAGGTCGTCGAGTTTCCTCTGGAGCTGTGTCGCATAACACGGCTTTCGGTGGTCGACGTAGAAACGGTCCAGATGGCGTCGGATCTCCGGTGTCACGTGCACGTCGGCTGGGTCTTTCACCTCGATCAGCCAGATAACCGAGTCAGCCACGCGCCCAGCGACTATATCGATCTCGGTCTGGAGGTACGGGACCCCCAGGCGCTGCGGATCCTGCTCCCGGATACGCTCCTCGACCACGTAGCCAGCTGCCCGAAGTGTTTGTGCTACCTCGGTCTCGAGGGCTCTGTTCTTGCGGTCGCGAACCGCCTCCAGAGCGTCTGTCACCCGGCGCGGAGGCGGAGGCTGTGTCCAAGGCAGGATTCCTTGAGCCACGAAGTTGCCGTAGATACCTGCACTCGCGTAGCAGAGCTGCGGGCCGACCACGAGCCGCCCATCGGTGAGTTCGGCCAGGGGCTGGACGACGAGCCGTTTCTGCCTGCTGCGTGCATGCCACGGCTTCCAGTCGGCAGCCTGTAGCGCGGCGGATGTACTGGTGAGGAGCCCCTGAGCAGCAGCGATGCGGGCATGTCCGTCAGGTTCACCCGCGAGACGCAACGTGTCGAGCAGGTGTTGCCGTACGGTATCTGCGGGGACGGCCACCGCATCCGGATCGTCAGGCTCCAGCGGCCAGTGGGCCATAGAGAACAGGACTTGCAAGATATCGCTCACTGATGCTCCGTATGTGGCGAGCATGGCAGCGTCAACAGCTGGATCGACGAGTGCGTCGATCTGTTCCTCGTCAACGACTTCGGCTGCTGCGTCAACCTCGTCAGTCTGCTCGTGACTGCCGAGCGTCGCCGGAGCCGCGAGCATGTGAGCCGCTCGGGCCCGTCTGAACGCGCTGAGGTCCAGATCGAACACCCGGGAGCCCGCGCTCCCCGACCCGGCATCGGCATCGGCATCGGCATCGGCCAAGTCGGTCACCACGGTTATCTCATATGCGTCGCTGATTCTCAGTCCGGTGGGACGAACTTGATGATGGATCGCTTCGCTCCGCATCGTCGCTGCCAGATAGGCGGAGGCCGCAGCGGAGATCTCCATCCATGCGTACTGGTCCACGCGGCGGTTTCCAGTGGGTTGAGCG
Organism: Streptomyces sp. HUAS MG56; assembly: GCF_058673395.1. Taxonomy (NCBI): domain Bacteria; kingdom Bacillati; phylum Actinomycetota; class Actinomycetes; order Kitasatosporales; family Streptomycetaceae; genus Streptomyces; species Streptomyces sp. HUAS MG56. The sequence goes on from NZ_CM178722.1 coordinate 2,395,339, forward strand.
CGCAGGGCTGCTTCGATCGCGATTTCGTTGCTCCGCCTCAGCCACAGATGTTCTTGCTCGAGTTCTGTCTGGCGCTCCAGTGGGTCCCAGGCCACCGAGAGAAGGCGGGAGGACTGTTCGAGATCCCGGAGTTGCTGGTTCTTCGTCGCCAAGGTGCGTTCGATCTGTCGCATCCCGACGGTGACAAGGTCGTCGGAGGAGTGTTGGGCGAGACGACGGTTCAGAGCGTCCAACGCGGCTGGAGCCAGCACATCACGGTCAAGTTCTTTGGCCTGTGGGCCCATGTACGTTCCGGGTGCGACGCCCGCTGCCTGCACAGCACGGGCCACCTCCTGGTCCACCATGCCCACCAGATGGGCATCTACCGGCCACGGACGGGCAAGGTGTGGACGGCTCACAGGCGCCGTCATGATGCGGATCGCAAGTGTGGGCGGAGCGACGTGCCAGGCCGTTGCAATCGTGTCGGCCGCGCTCGGCGGCAGATCACTCTGCTCCAGAAGAGACTTGATCGTCTGCGCCATGACATCCCGCGTAGTTGCGGCGTCATGGTCGGCCTGCTCCGCGAGCAACTCACAGTCGACGAGGAACTCGGCATGGATCACCCGGCCGTACACACTGGACTGTGTTTCGACAGATCCGACCCAGATTGATTCGGCGCGATCACGTTCGTCCGGCGTAACGGGCCGCATTTCGAGGACGTAGCCGACCGGCGAGGCTTCGTCATGCACCGCGTTCCACGCATCATTCACCTGCTCGAAGCCGAAGGCATACGAGCCTGCGAGGTTGTGGAGAAGTTGGTGATGGTCGTCGCCCCAAGCCGGGTGCGCGGAACGTACGGCCACAGATGGGCTGCCGACCCGTACCCGCCAGCCGCACAGGTCAGGACGGTCATGGTCCGGCGATCGGGTTACCTCATCCGACCGCTCATCCACATGCGCTCGGCACCACTCGTAGATCCCGTATGGGCCTTGCCCGATAGAGTCCAAGGCATCCCACGAGTCGATGCCCGGCAGGGCGAGCAGGGCCAGCGCCTGCTCCAGCTCCTGCAGGCGCTCGCCGCGTTCCCACTCGGCGGCGCTGTGGTGAGGGCTGACCATCATCAAGTCCGGGGCCCTGCCGCCACTGAAGAAGGCCTTGTTGTTGCCGCGCCACCACTCCCATAGGTCAAACGCTTCCCAGACGATCATGTGGGGTCTGTTCGGCGCGGCAAGTTCACGGCAAAAGGTATAGAGATCCGTGTTGCTGTCGGCGGTCGTCGAGGCCCAGAGCAGATCTTCAAGGGACATGGCGGCAAGGCCCGATCGCTGGGGCGCAACAAGATGGCCGGCAGATGCGACGAGGAGAAGCGGAACGATCTCCGTCCCCGCGGGAAGGGTCAGGGACCCGCCGGGCAGCGGCACACGAACCTCTTCGTCCGGATGGGCGCGGGCATGCTTGCTGATCCGCAGCGCTGCTGGTTTCTCCCGCAACTGAGCGTCCTGCAGATGAGGGCGCGCGAAGATCTGTACCAGCAACGCCCTGGCAGGGCCGAACATCACCACCCACTGCACAACGTCACGAGGGGAGACAGCCGGGCCGCTGCTTGTGTCAGGAGGGCCGAGAATCTTGTCCGAGAACCGCCACAGAGCTCGGCGTGCACGTTCAGCTGCGAGCTGGGCAAAGCGCAGGCTGACGTTCGCTTCCGACGAGGCGGCGTGGCGAGCGAGATCAACGACGCCCTGTCCCAGGCTTTCGGGCAGGAAGCTCAACGGTAGCCAGAACCTCGCTGCGTCATCGTCGGATTGCTGATGGGAAACGGCCAAGTACCTGCCGAAAGTACTCTGCGGGGAACGGGGATCGTAAATCGGCTCCGCCTGTTGTGCGGTAGCCCAGTTGAGCGCGGCCCGCAGTGTTGGGGAGGGGGCGACCATCGCCTCCACCGGCATCCTCAGAAGGACCTGTGCCGCCGCCAGTTCCTGGTCCGTCAACGTTGCAGGACCCTCTGTCGGCACGTCCCCATCGGGCCACGATGAGGCCAGTGCCCCAATGGCAAGATCGGCGTACCGCAATCCAACCTCGACGTATTCGGAGATCCCGAACCCCAGCTCGGGCACCAGTACCGAATCCGTCGCCTGAGCCACCGTCTTCCACCGCGTGACGTCGGCCAGTGGCCTCTCCACCTGACCGGGAGCCAGCCGCAGCACCTCATCACCGAGCCGTGCGAGCACGACCTGACGGGGATCGGACGGAACGAAATCCTCCAGTCCAGCCAGCCAGGGCGCTTCCCGGCGGCATGCGTCCAGTAGCCCGCCCACAGTCACAGCCTTGGCGGACGACCGCCCGGTTGGCGGCGCAGTCAGCAACTGCTGAAGGAGGTACCCGACCGACGCCCATCTGTGCCGCGTTCCGGGACTGGCGCCCGCCGCAGTGAGCAGAGCCTGCATGCTGGCCATGTCCATACCTGCGAGTCGTCGGCCCAACCCTTGAGGAGCTGTCCGTCCCGTCTTCTTCCGGCCCTTGCCCACATTGCCCCCCGTTCTCCCGAGTACGCCAGCATAGAAAGCTGGTGTCCGAAAACCGCTTCAAAAGTGTCACTTGCAGGCTCACTGGACGCCGCGTCCACATGCACAGCGGCACGGACCACCAGCTCGCCTAGCTGTTCCGTGAAGTCATAGCCGGACTACGCACACCCAGCGTCAGCGCCGCCGCCTCGTCCAGCATCCGGACCAACTCGGACTGGACAGCCGACTGCGTCCGGGAAAACGCTCATTGTGTTGCTAGAGGGACCAGTCGTAAGGAATAGGAGTCGAGCCGTTCGGCAGCGCGCTGAGGGACAGGGACAAGGCGGCGCTCAGGATCTCGCCGGAGGTCACCTCTTGCGCACTCGAAGACGGCGGGGTGATCCCGAGCGCCCGATAGAGCCGGACCCGGTGGAGGGCGAACATGTCCCCGACATGTCGGCAGTAGGCGTCCACGCCCGCGCGCAGCGCCCGGTGCGCCGCCCCGACCAACAGGACGCACAACGTGATCCAGAACAGGCGCGGCCACCAGCCGGGCAGGAGCACCGCCCAGAGTGTGGTGGCCGCCGAGCACATCAGTGCCTGCACCCGGGCGAAGACACGGGTCGCCGCTGCCGTCAGGTCATCGCGGTCGGGGGCCTCCAGTGCTTTGACGAACGGGTCCCAGCAGACGCTCAGTTCGAGACCATACTTGCGGCGCGTCTCGGCGGACACCGAGATCAGCGCGTTGCCCAGTGCCGTGGGCAACAACTGTTCCGGGTCGCGCGGCCGCGGATAGCGCGCGGATGCCGCCCGACTACGCGCGGCATGCCAGCCAGTCTGCACCTGCCAGGCGGCGAGGGCATCCCCGCTCAGCCCCGCCGGCGGCTCCGAACGTCGTGCGAATGCGGCGCGCCGGGCACGGTGCCGCGCGATGCGGCGCCGGGTGTACGCGAGCGCAGGCCGGGACGTGCCCCAGCGGCCCGCCAAGACTTCGAGCACGAAGGGAGCCGACGCCGAGGCTGCCCAGGCGGACACCACCACGAGTGCGAGTGCGGCCGCGGACAGCACGAGGGGACCCACCGGTTGCTGCGCGGCGATGCCGCAATACACGCGTGTCCATGACTCGGTGGTGCGGCATGGATGGGCGCCGTCATCACGACGCCACAGCACGATCAACGTGCCCGCAAGCCAGAACAGCAGCAGCGGACCGCCCATCGCAGCGCTCCAGCGCTTCGCGATCGGCTCCAGGAATCCCTTGACGAGTCCGCCCACAGCAACCACCTACGCCGAGTTGACGAAGGCGCTGTCGGGATGCGCGGGACAGCAATCGGCGGCGTAGGGCGAGTCATCGTCGCCGATCGCCTCCTCGGCGCAGTCGGTCACCGGGCAGGTCCATACGATCTCAGCCGATCCAGGTCCCGGCAGACTCGGGAAGATCGGCAGTCTGAACCCGGAGCCACCGGACGACCCACCGCCATCCGTGCGGTCCTCGGCGAGCTCAGCGATCACCGACGAGGCCCCGTCAGCGGGCGGCGCCGTCGGATGTCCCCGGCCCTGATGGACGAATGCGGCCCAGAAGAAGGGGTCCTCCGCCGATGTCCTGGCCTTGGTGCTCTGTCCTCGGGTCCGGGCGCGGGCCTCGCGCAGCAGCCGCAGCTGGGCCGTGCGCAACGCTTCGGCAGGCGGCATTCCGTCGAGGTTGAGCAGAGTGTGGAAGTCCCGCATCAACGCGGCGGTCGTGGCATCTTCCACGTGCCACAGCGACCCCACCACGGCGGCTGCCCCCGCCGCGACAAATGCCGTCGACAGGCTCAGAGCACCGTCGTAGTGCGCTCCCGGCACCGCCGTCGCGCAGGCGGACAGGACCACCAGGGCCTGCGTGCTCCGTGCGGCGCTGTTGCCGTGGGCCAGACCCAGAAGGCGACCGGCTCGCAGCCGCTGCCCGCCGGCCAGCATCAAGTACGAGTCCGTCGCAGGGATACCGTTGCGCGCGTGGCAGGCGAAGTGAGCCACTGGGTGGCCGCGTTCGGCCGCATGGCCCTGAAGCGCGGTGAGCACGGCGGCGGGCGTGGCGGGCGCCACGCTCTCCCCGGAGCCACCGAGCCGCTGCCCCTTGGCATAGAACCAGCGGTAGACGTCTTCGCCCTCCTGGCGGGCATGAGGCAGATCGCCCGTGGGGTCGAAGACCACGAGCCCACTCCCCGCGAGCGGTGCCAAGGAACGCGCGGCGACCCGGGTCAACATCCCTAGTGAGGACGCGTAGCTGACGGACATTGACTCGATTGCGAAGCGGTGCGTCCAACTGCCGTCATTCCGGCGCACCCGGTGCCGTGCCGCGTGCCAGGGCACCAGACCCAGTGTCCCGGACGGGATCAGGACGATCCGTGGCGTTGTCTGGGGCCCCAGGGCCGAGAAATGCTCGGAGAGCTGCTTGACCGCTGCTCGCCAAGCCCAGTCGCAGACCTTGCGCAGCGCACCGCGCCACACATCACCCGGCGCCGTGTTCGCGGCTCCCCGAAGTTGCTGGTCGTGTGCGGCAGTGAAGTTGACCAGGTCCGGTGCGCCGGAGCGCAGCTGCGGAAGCCGCAGTGCATGGAGTTGTCCGGTCGAGTGCAGCACGAGGGCCCAGCCGTGGTGACGGCCAGCCAGGAGGTGCACCACGGCGTCCACGCCCAGCGTCCGACACAGATGGGCGGGCCAACCGTGCGCGAGCGGATCCGTCGTGCTCGACAGGGCGTCAAGCAAGGAGGCCCGCAGGGCATCCGCCGACTTCGGCGATGCCGGGCCGGTCATGAGCTGTGGCAGCCGGGTGCCGGTCGGCCCGGTGACCTCCAGCCGTCGCGCCCTCCGCATGCGCCGGTGCTCCTCCAGCGTCGAGCCGGTGGCGGTGACTGCGCCGGACGCCACCTCCTCGGCCAGGGCCCGGCCCGATTCGACCAGTTCGAGAGCGGCCTCGACGTCCCCGGCCTCCAGACAGGCGCGGGCGAGCACGTCCGCTTCGCCCACGACCCGGCGAACCTGTTCGGCGGATCGGTCACCCAGGTGGCGGATGAGGGTGTCGACGATGCACTCACGCAGCACGCCACGCATGGTGAGTGGCTCCTCACGCAGGGCGGCGCGCCAGTCGTCGCTTCTCGGGAGCCGAGAGCGTCCCGACTCGACGGCCCACTCGTCAAGCGCCTCGCGCACACGCGTCCAGACCGGCCGTGCCGCGCGCAGCTGGCCGGCGCCCTCACCCAGCCTCTCCTCACGTGCGATGGCCAGACTCGCATCCACGTTCGCCCGGGTGAGGAGATCGTAGATCCGCGAGCAGTCCCGCTCGTGGTTCCGGACGACGTCCAGCGCGTCGATCAGGGCCACGGCAGCATCGTCCAGTGGATCGCCCGCATAGCCGGGCACGGCCCCGGCGCCGACAGCTGGCAGCTCATGCAGATTCAGCAGCGCGCACCCGAACTCGGCGCGCAGTGAGGCCAGACGCACTGCGGACTGATCTCCCCACTGCAGGCAGTGATCCAGGAGACGCGCAGCAGCCATTGCATCCATCGGAGCGCGCAGCACCTCGGCGCGGGACAGCAGGGCTAGGCCGAGCCCGGCCGCTGCCGTCACGTGCGTTCCCTCGGGGCCGGCGGTCCTACGCACCTCTTCTGCTCCCATGCGCACGGCGTCGTCCAGCGCATGCAAGTCGCTGCCGTACTGGTACAAGGCATGGCAGACGGTGGCCAGCGCCGAGCGGTCCTCGGCGCGCTCCAGGAGACTACGAGCGGTCCGCAAGTCGTCCGCCTCGCCAGCCAGTTCATATCTCCACAAGAGAGCCTCACCGAGCGTGCCGAGCCATACAGCACGCTCTGGAAAGTCCGCGGGGGCATTTGCCACCGCACCCGCGAGGGTGGCGACGAGGTCTTCCAAGGCGTCACGGCCAGCGCTGTGCTCGACGCGCAGACGCTGCGCTGAGACGAGCACACGGGTCCACTCGAGTCGAGCAGCGGAGTCGCGCTCCTGGAGCTCGTCTGTCTCCAGTGCGCGGGTGAGGTGTTGCACGGCGCGGTCGAGCTCGTCCGGCACGCGGGACCGTTCGTACTCGGCAAGATGGGTGTAGCCCACGCTTGCCCATGCCTCGCGCAGCACCGTCGCATCGTGTACGAGCATCTGCGCCGTGGCGATGCGGCGGTGTTGGGCCAACGCCCTTTCCAGGTAAGTGGCCTGCCGTGACAGCGCGTATTGCTGCCGTTGGATCGCCCCGGTCAGACGCAGCCATGAAACCGACGTGACATGGGTCCATCCCTGCGTGGCGCCCCACAGCGCGTCGGCCGAGGCTTCGAGGTCGGCAGGGTCTCCGTCGGCCTCGTGGCGCAACCAGAGAGCGGCGCCCAACACGCTGTGCCACAAAACGGGGTAGCGGGCCCCCGCCCACTCTGAGACCGCAGCTCCCTGTGCCGTCCTGGCTCGGTGCAGGGCCTCGTTGAGATCATCCGCGTGTCTAGCAGCGTCGTAACGCATGAGCTGTGCCAACGCCAGATCGCCGAGCAGAATATGCCCCTGCCGGACGGAATCGTCTTCGACCGACGCCGCAGCCGCCTGGAGAACGCCGATGGCTTGGTTCAATGCGTCAACATTGCGGGTGTCGGCGAACCGCATGAGGTGGGTCCGGCCCAACCGTAGGGGCACCCTCCAAGCCTCCTCCTCGCTGTCGGCCCAAACCTCCGTAGGGTCGAGGGTGTCGCGCATCGCCAAGATGCTGGCCAGCAGCTCATACGCCGAGACCTCCCCCGTGTAACCGTTTGTAGCCCCCAAGGCTGCAGGCAGTGGCATGGGGGCCAGATTCCGGCTCTCGCCCGTACGGGCGTCGACGAGGTCGAGCAGCTCACCAAGGCGGTCCGGGTCGGGTTCACCAGGGGCCGGTGACGCGACGGTCTCGTATCGGGTGATCCCCACCGGCGGTGCTGCGAGGTGGCCGAACCGTTCGCGCAGCTCCGGCGTTGCGGAGCCTAAGGCATCGGCGGCGCTGAGAGCTGCGACAGCGTCGATCAAGGCGCCGTCGTCCGTTCCCTCCTCATAGGCGTCGAGGGCGCGCTCGCCAATCAGGCGAGCCCGCAGCCCGGCAGGCAGGACTTGCTCAGTGGTGGGGAGCCAACGACCGGCGAGCCGTTCGACGACGGCTATGTACTGCTCCCGCTGCACCTCGGGCACCGCTGCCCCTCCCCGTAATATCAGGCAACCCAATCACGATACCGGGATCAGAGTTACTGCAGTGTGCACGGGCCGGTCGACCAGCGTCAGCAGTCGCTGGATCCCGTGGCAGGCGAGCGGGATCAGCTCGTCCAGGGTGGCAGGGGTCGGCGCCGAGAAGCACCGTTTATATGACTGAGCTGTCATCGGCCTGGCTGGACGCCGGCCCGGCAGCCACCGGCTGCTGATCCGCCGCAACCGGGCTCGTGTCAGGACAGCCGCTATGAGCGGGGTCGTGGCTGTAGCTGTCCGACCAGGTGGAAGACCTCCCGAGCCGCATTCCCCTGCAGGCGGCTATGGGCGCCACGGGGCGGGGCACCAACGCGCCGCCCGTTCGGGCCGACCCGCAACGGGTGGCCCAGCGGCGGCGCCGCCCGCTGCGGGCACTCGAGGCGTTCGCAGATGCCGCAGCAGGATCGAGGAGCGGACCTCGCCGCTGTGGGACGCCGAGGTCCCCCAAGCATCTACCCGGTCGGGGCCTCAGTGATCCGGACCAGGGACGGACCAACTCGGCTTCGCATCGGGCGATTCCATCCATTGCCGCAGGTCAGAAGCGGGTGAGGCCGTGTACCACAAGCAGACCAAGAACCTCCTCGTCTCGTACTCGCCGAAGAAGCTCGGCTTCTTCTAGTGCTCTGACCGCATCAGGTTCGCCGGGTCGGTGGTCGTGGCGGTTGGATGTGCGGTGACGTCCGATCCGACCGCTGGAGGCGAGGTGGCCGAGCCTGTCCGTGTGCGGAGACTGACCGACCGGGAGGGGCAGAAGCTGCAGCCTGGCATGTCTGGACGCTCGGTGGGCGGGAGGCCGTCCTCGCCTGCTCAGTCGTGACGACGAGGATTTCGTCGTCACGACGGCCACCCGCCCGATCAAGCTCGGCCAGCTTTTCACCCGTTGGTCGCTGCGCAAACTCGTCGTCTACCTGCGGAAAGTCCACAGCCGGGTGATCCGCAACGGGCGCGAGGCGTTACGCGGCCTGCTCGCCCGCCGTGGTGTCACCTTCCAGCGCACCAAGCCATGGAAGGAATCCCCCGACCAGGACCGCGAGGCAGAGCTGGGTGCATAGGGAGCGGCCGCATGTCGAGGCTGAAGCGCAGCGAGGTCGAACCCCAGGAGGACCACGGCTTCTTCGGGCCGGGCTCGGTGGTGTGGAAGGTCTGGGGCTATCCGATGGCGCCGACGGTGGGTTTCCAGCGGGCCGTGGTGGTGGAGGAGCTGGACCCGCCGCTGGTGGCCGCGGTCCACGCCGCCCAGGGCATCTACCGGCGCTCCCGCACGCGCTGCGACCGGACCCTTCGCTACTTCGCCACGGTGGCGTTCGCCGGTTCGCGGCACGTGTGCAAGGCCGCGGACGTCCTGGTCAAGGTCCGTTCCAGGGCGATCGGCCATCTGTCCTACGGCGGCGGGACCTACGATGCCAACGGTCCCGCCTCGCAGCTGTGGATCCCGCTCACCGGCTGGCACGCGGTCCTGTACGCGTAGGAGAAGTACGGCCCCGGGAAACTCACCGCCGCCAAGGAGCGGGAGTACTGGCAGGCATGTACCGTCACAGCGGAACAGCAGATGTGCTCCCCGAACGACATCCCGCCCGACCGTGACGGTGTCCGCGCGTATTTCGAGCGCATGCGGCCGCAGTTGTCCGCCAGCCCGATCGCCCGGCAGGCCATGCACCACCTCCTGAAGAGCGAGCTCATACAGCCTCCGGCACCGCGCTGGGCCAAGCCGGGGAGCCTGGCGGCGGCAAAGGCGCAGCCGATCGCCACGGTCGAGCAGGCGCTGCGCGACGAGTTGGGCGTCGCGGACGTCATCGCCTGCTGCAGCGGCACCTCGGCGCTGACGCTCGTTCTCCACACGATGGGCGTGGACCCGGACGACGAGGTCGTCGTACCAGCCTACGGATGTGCCCCGTCGGCGAACACCGTCGTCGGTCTCGCAGCCACGCCCGTCTTCGCCGACATCCAGCCCTGGACGATGGTGGTCGACCTCGAGCAGGTCGAGCGCGCGATCACCGGCCGTACCAAGGCCGTCGTCCCCGCGCACATGTTCTCGGTGATGGCCGACACGCCGGCGCTGCGGCGCCCGGCGCGGCAGCACGAGGTCCGGCTGGTGGAGGACTCCGCGGTGGCGCAGGGTGCCGTCCTGGACGGACGTGCCGCCGGGAGCCGGGGCGATGCGGGACTCTTCTCGTTCGTCCAGGTCAAGACGTTCGGCACGGCGGGCGAAGGCGGGGCCGTCGTCGCCGACGACGCCGCGCTGGGCCGCCTCGTACGGTCGCTGCGCACCACGGCCGGGGCGGCCGGCGGTTCGTCTACGACCGCATCGGGTACGACAACCGCTTCGACGAGGTGCTCGCCGCGTTCCGGCTGCACCGGCTTCCGGGGCTGGCCGCACGGCTGGAGCGCCGGGACGCCATCGCCGAGTACGACCACCGGCACTCACCGGCGACCCACATCGCGCAGGAACTCGCCGCGCTCGGCGCGCAGGTGAGCTACCACGCCCCCTACACCCACGACTTCTCCCTGGCCGACGTGCCCCCTGCCCCGCCGGCCGGACCCGCTGAACGCCGCCCGCTGCGCCGACCTGACGATTCTCGTCCAGGGTCGTCGCACGTACGACCTCACCGAACTCGCCGGCACGGCCCGCCTCCTCTTCGACACGACCGGCCGCGTACCGGGGGACCGGGCCGTCCGGCTCTGAACCCTCGACGCCCTTCGGTCACGTCCGAGACAACCCGCAGCGTCGCGGCCTCGCCCTTCACCGCTGTGCCGGCCCGGCGCCGTGTGCCGCATCACCCGCCCACTGCTGCAGGGCGGTTTCGAGACCGGTGACGGCAGGGGTGACGGCAGCGGTGTCGGTGGTGTCGCAGGCCCAGACGACCACCCCGTCCGGGCGTACCAGCAGCCCGGCCGGCGTCGTCGCGTGGTCGTCGGTCACGCTGGTCACCCGCCCGGCCCAGGCCGCGGCGAGGCGGGCGAAGGCGCCGTCCGGAGTGCGGTCGAGCAGCAGGAATCCGCCACCGTGACCGTGGTCGACCAGACGGGAGCCGTCCCTCAGCCACAGGTCGGGGGCGTACCGCCCGACCAGCGGATGATCGCCGGGCAGGTCGACGCGCTGTGTGACGCCGGAGATCTTCTTGACCGCATGGGTCGCGCCGGCCCGTGTGCTCAGCAGATCGGCGACGACCTCACGGAGCGCGGCCGACTTCGGGTCCCCGCGCATCACCCCGGTCTGGGCCCGCGTCCAGTCCAGCACCCAGGCGCCGAGGGGACGACGCTCGGCGTCATAGGTGTCGAGCAGCCCGTCGGGGGCCCACCCGGCGACCACGGCACCGAGCTTCCAACCGAGGTTCATCGCGTCGCCGACCCCGAGATTGAGCCCCTGCCCGCCGAACGGCGAGTGCACGTGCGCGGCGTCACCGGCCAGCAGCACCCGCCCCGACCGGTAGGCCGCGGCCTGGCGGGCGTTGTCGCTCCAGCGGGTCGCGGCGCCACGCAGCGCGGTCAGCGTGACATCGGTGCCCGAGACCCGGCGCAGACTGGCCTGCACCTCTTCGAGGGTGACCGGCACCATGGGCGTTCCCCCGCGCGAGCGAGGCCGAGCGTCGGCGAGGGGGGCGGGTGCGCCGTCGAATTCCACGGTGACCACCCGCCCGGGCTGAGGCCCGCAGCGGTACGCGCCCCGGGTCGACCACACCCATCCGGGCGCGAGCTTCTCGGGATCGGCGATGTCGACGACCGCCAAGCGCCCGGTGAGTTCCGGGTCGGTGCCGGGGAAGTCGATGCCCGCGAGGCGGCGTACGGTGCTGTGCCCGCCGTCGCACCCGACCAGCCACCCGGTGCGCACCGGGCCGGCGGTGGTGCCGACGAGTACGCCGTCGCCGGTGTCCTCGAACGCGGTGACCTCCACCCCGCGGCGCACCGGTACGCCGAGGCGCGTCGCATGCTCGGTCAGCAAGCCCTCCAGCTCGCGCTGCGGCACCATCTGCGCGCCGCCGACCGCGGCGTGCGCGGCGAGGTCGGCATCGGACCAGTCCACGAGGCCGGCGTCGAGGACCATTCCGGCGAAATGCCCGGTGAACCGCGTCTCGTGGGCCCGTGGGCGGTCACCGGACGGCCGGTCGCCGGTCGCGGGAGCGAACGAGCCCATCCGGTCCAGCATCTCCCGCTGCACCTGTTCGGCGGCGGGCAGCAGACCGCGGCGGTCGAGGGCCTCGGCCGTCGGCACGTTGATGGCTCCGGCCTTCATCGCCCGGTCCGGCTCGGCCCGTCGTTCGAGTACCTGCACCCTCGCCCCGGAGAGCGCCAGTTCGGCGGCGAGCACGAGGCCCACCGGCCCGGCGCCGACCACGGTCACGTCCACATCCACGCCCACGTCCATGTCCTGGTTCACGTCCACTCGGTTCACAGCCACTGTCACGAACGGTGTTCTACAAACGAACGTCGTTCGTGTCAAGTTATGATGGCCGGGTGAACCCGAGAGAGCGACGCGCGGCGCGCCATCAGCCGCCGAACCCCGAGGCCGCGACCGACGCCAGACCACGGCGCCGCAAGGTCCCGATCACCGTGGAACAGGTCGTCGACACCGCGCTGGGCGTCGTCGCCACAGAGGGCTACGAGGCGCTGACCATGCGCCGGCTGGCCGGCGCGCTCGACACCGGACCCGCCTCGCTCTACGCCCACGTGGTCAACAAGGCCGACCTCGACGAGCTGCTCATCGGGCGGCTGTGCGCCGGGCTCGTCCTGCCCGCCCCCGACCCCGCCACCTGGCGGGAGCAGATCCGCGGTGTGTGCGCCCAGATGCGCGACCAGTACCTGAAGTACCCCGGGATCTCCCGCGCCGCGCTCGCCATGGCCCCCACCGACCTCCAGACCATGCGCGTCACCGAGGGCATGCTGGCCATCCTGCTCGCCGGCGGCGTCCCCCCGCAGTCCGCGGCCTGGGCGATCGACGCCCTCCTGCTGTACGTGGCCGCCTACTGCCTCGAAGTGTCCGTCGCGCGCCGGCGAGCGGCGGACGACGACACCGCCTGGGTCCTCGACCGCGACGAGCTCGTGCGCCGGTTCACCGCCCTGCCCGTCGAGACCTTCCCCCACACCACCCGCCACGCCGCCGAGCTCACCGCCGGCGAGGGCCACGACCGGTTCGACTTCACCCTCGGCGTGCTGATCGACGGCCTCGCACACCGCTGAACCGAGAGCGTTTGCGACCGCCGGGCCCGATGCGCGTCGGGCCGCCGGACCCGCCGTCGTATCGGCTGCGCTGCCGTGGGCGCGGCGGACGTACGGCGTGCAGGACGACCTCATGGTCTGTGTGGCCCAAGCCGGTCACCGGCCTCCGGCCCTGGGGTCGTGACGCGGGCGGTTTCGCGCCGGACGGGCGATCCTGGTGAGCGAGCGGTGCTGCGCGGAAGCAGTGCTGCGAGGAGGCCAGGAGGCGCGCCCCGGTGATCGCCGTCAACCCGTTGAACAGCGCCTCGGTACTGGCCGCCTTCGGCGCGCTGGGCGTCCTGGTGGTGCTCTTCGCCGAGTCCGGACTGCTGGTCGTCGGCTTCTTCCTGCCCGGTGACACGCTGCTGTTCCCGGCCGGGGTGCTGTGCGCCGGCAGCGCGCACCAGCCGCCCCGCCTCGCGCTGTGGCAGGTGCTGGTGTGCGCCGCCGTCGGGGCGGTGGTCGGCGGGCAGGTCGGCTATCTGATCGGCCGCCGTGGCGGGCAGGCGCTTCTGGCCCGTACCTCCAGCCGCCGGGTGAAGGCGACGGCCGCCCGCGCCGAGGAACTGCTCGCGCGCTACGGCTATGGGAAGGCGCTGGTCATCGGCCGGTTCGTGCCGCTGCTGCGGACGGTCCTGCACCCCGTGGCCGGTGCGCTCGGCGTGCCTGTCCGCACCTTCACGCGGTGGCAGACCGTGGGCGGCGTGCTGTGGTCACAGACGCTGGTCCTCGCCGGTTACAGCCTGGGGGCGTCGGTCCCGCACATCGACGACTACCTGCTGCCGCTCGTCGCCGTGGTCGTCGTCGCGTCGATGGTGCCGTTGCTGATCGAGGCGTACCGCCGACGGCGCGAAGGCCGACCGGACCGGGCCTCGCGCCGGAGCCGTTGATCGAGCGCGGCCCCCCGCGCGCCCCTTCGGGGCGTCTCGGACGTCCGTATCCCGGGACGTGACCCGGCCCCCGACCACCGTCAGCACGACCGGCCGATCCGCCAGATCCGTGTCGGGCACCGCCAGCGGATCGTCGGCCAGGACCGTGAGGTCGGCGCGGTGTCCCACGGAGATCGCCCCCGCCCGCGTCTCCTCCCCCGCCGCCCAGGCCGCGTTGACCGTCATGCCCCGAGCGCCTGGAGCGGCGCGACGGGCCAGTCCGAGCCGAGCACGATCCGCGCCCCGGCCTCCCACAGGTCACGGCAGCGGAACGCCTGCCCGGCACGCTCCTCGTAGAGCCGGCGCGACCAGTTGTCGGTGTGGTCGGCACGCGTGAACTCGCAGCAGTGCGTGGGCTGCATCGACGCGGCCACGCCGAGCGGCGCGAACCGCCGTACGGTGCCGTCCGGGACGGTCTCGACGTGCTCGACGCGGTGGCGCACCGGCCGCGCGGCATCCGGCCCCTCCACTCGCCCCTGCGCCTGCCCCTCCGCCTGCGCCTGCGCCACGGAGTCGAGGACATGGCGCACCGCCGCGTCGCCGATCGCGTGCGTGGCCGTCGGCATGCCGGCGCGGTGCAGGGCCGTGACGACCTGGGTGTAGCGCCGCGGGTCGAGCCAGTGGGCGTGAGCCGACTCGCCGTGGCAGTCCGGTGTCTCCAGCCAGGCGGTGCCGTTGTCGATCGTGCCGTCCATGAAGAGCTTCACGCCGGCCACCCGCCACAGGGCGCCGCCGGTGCCCTGGAGCCGGACGAGGCCGGCGACGGCGTCGTCGTCCGTCTCCGGCCGGCACCACGGTGCGATCCGCAGCCGCAGGGGCAAAGCGTCCTCGGCCTCCAGCGCCGTGTGGACCGCGAGGCTGTCCCCGTTCGCGTCCATCGCGTGGCCGCCGGTGAGCCCGGACGCGGCCATGGCGTGCAGCTCCTCGGCGGTCCGGGCGCGCTCCTCGGCCTCGGTGGGCCGGAGCGCGACGGCCTCGACGAGTTCGCAGGCTGCGTCAGCGCGGGGTGCCGCCCTTGCGGCGCTTGCGGTTCGGGCGGTGGGGGCGGTGGACGGCGGCCAGCTCCCCGATCGCGGCGCGGACATGGGCCGGGTCGCCCTTGCGGGAGCCTCCCGCGCACCACCAGGACGGCCGCCCGTCGACGTCCCTCGGGTGCATGCCCAGGTCGTGGACGGTGCAGACCGGCCACACCCGCCACAGCCGCTCGCTCACCGTCTCCTGGGCGGCGTCGGCGACGGCCGTCAGGGCCTCGGCGGCCGACTCGTACGGCATCAGGGGGTTGCCGTGCGCCTCGCCGTTGGAGAGGGCCACGTAGACCTGCTCGACCAGGTCCGCCATCTCCGGGTAGACCGTCAGCCGCAGCGGACGCTGCTCGGGGGCCGTCGCCGCCAGATCCCGGTTGACGGCGGCCAGCGCCTCGTCCCACAGCGGGTACTGGCCGACGGGCACCTGGCGCGGCTCGGCCGGAAGGAAGGAAGCAGACATACGCGCATCCTCCCAGACGGGCGACCGGCCGGATCGAACCCGTTCGAGGCGGCGAACGCGGCCTTCTGGACGCCTCTGTGACGAGCCGTGAGACTGGGCCGTGTACGGCGCCCCGGCGCCCCGCTCTTCAGGACGGTGACCATGGAAGAGGAAGTCCCCCGCGTCGAACTCACCCGGCGGGCCGAGGAGCTGGTGCGGCAACTGCGCGCCGCACACGGTCCGCTGATGTTCCATCAGTCCGGAGGCTGCTGCGACGGCAGCGCGCCCATGTGCTACCCGGACGGCGAGTTCCGCACCGGGGACTCGGACGTGCTGCTGGCGGAGCTGTCGGTGGACGGCGTGGCGGAGCCCGTCACCTTCTGGATGTCCCGCAGCCAGTACCAGGCGTGGAGCCACACCCGGCTGATCGTCGACGTCGTGCCCGGACGGGGCAGCGGCTTCTCGCTGGAGGCACCCGAGGGGGTGCGTTTTCTCACTCGTTCTCGCGTAGTCGAGGCCTAGTCGGCCCCCCGTCCCCCCGCTTCTGCTCAACTGCCCCTGAATCCCTTGGAACACGGGGAACCAGAAGGAAAGTTGACGAGGCATCAGGGGGCATGGTGGCAAGACGAAGCAGGCGTACGACAACGGCGAGAGCGGTTCTCACGGTGGTCACCGCGTTCGGTGTGCTGGCCGGTGCGGCCCTGACGGGGGCGGCACCGGCCGCTGCCGCACCGGCGGGCACGCGGATCGCGCCCGGGGTCACCTACCGGCAGTTCGACGTCCGGGCGGCCGCGGGTCCGACGCACGTCCATCTGCTCACCGTCGACCTGGGCGATCCGCACGTCCGCGTGGACCTGCTGTACCCGGGCAAGGTGGCGGCGCGAGCCACCGTCTCCGGGATGGCGGACGCGGCCGGGGCGGTCGCGGGGGTCAACGGTGACTTCTTCAACATCACCGAGACCCAGCACCCGGGCGTGCCCGCCACCGGCGCGAGTGTCGGCCCGGCGATCGCCCACGGGCTCGTGCTCAAGGCCGCGGTGCCGGACGGCCAGCGGTTCGGGCCCGCGCTGCCGCCGGGCACGAACACCCGGGACGTCTTCGGTGTCGGTGTCGACCGGCGGGCCCGGATGGACCGGCTCTCCCTGACCGGCGCCGTCCGCTCCCCGGAGGGCCGGTTCCCGCTGCGGGGCCTGAACCAGTACGCCCTCCCGGAGAACTCCGTCGGCGCCTTCACCTCGCGCTGGGGCAGCGCCTCGCGCGAGCGCGCGGTCTGCGGCACGGACACCGAGCGCTCGGCGCCGTGCAGCACCGACACCCACGAGGTGCGGATCCGGTCCGGCCGGGTCGTCTCCGCCTCCGACACCCCGGGCAGCGGCGCGATCCCGGCGGACACCACGGTCCTGGTCGGCCGCGAGGAGGGCGCGCGGCAGCTGCGCAAGCTCTCCGTCGGCGAGCGGGTGACCGTGACGCACACCCTGGTGGCGGCGTCGTCCGGGGTGCCGTACGCGTTCGCGATCGGCGGTTTCCCGGTGCTGCGGGACGGCCGGGAGCTGTCCGGGCTGAACGACGTCGCCTCGGCGGTGCGCACGGTCGTGGGCTTCGCGGACGGCGGACGGCGGATGCTGATCCTGGCGCTGGACGGTGCCGCCGCCTACCGGACCGGGATGACGGTCGCCGAGGAGGCGGCCACCATGCGTGCGCTGGGCGCCTCCGACGCGTTCAACCTCGACGGCGGCGGTTCGACGGAGATGGTCACCCGGAATGCCGGCGCCCGTACGGTGACGGTCCGCAACCATCCGAGCGGCGGTGCCGAGCGGCCCGTCGCGAACGGCATCGGCGTCTTCGCGGGCCCCTGAGCGGCCCGCGCCTCAGGGGTGCAGGCTGCTGACCAGTTCGGCGGTCGCGGTGAGCCCGGTGTTGATGGTGGGCCCCATGCTGGAGCCGGCCATGAAGAAGCCCAGCACCATGCAGACCAGGGCATGCGAGACCTTCAGCCCGCCGTTACGCATGAAGATCACGGCCAGAATCATGAGCAACAGCACCACAGAGATGGAAACGGCCATCGGGAACCTCCTCCGCCACGCCCCTTGAGCGGCGTTTCGGCCGCAAGTGTGGCGTAGCGGAGGGTTGGTCCGGGCGGCTGACATGTCCCCCGATCGAGTGGTGTCACGCCGTGGGGCGGGCGTCGAGGAAGGCCTCCAGGCCGGCGAGGTCGTCGGTGTTGAGGTAGTCGACGCCGGCGGCGAGCAGTTCCGTCCACAGGGCGTCGCGGGCGGGGCCCGCGGCGTCCGGTGTGGCCCAGAACCTCACCAGCTGCCCGTGCGCGTGGGCGGCTGCGGTGATGCCCCGCAGCTTCTGCCGCTCGGCGCCCGGGAACGTGCCCTCCCCGGTCCAGGTGAAGTTCGTCGTCCAGTTGTCGCTGATCAGCGGGATGAAGGAGGCGGGGGCGGTGCTGCCGAGGTCGGTGAGCCGGCCGTCGTAGAAGGCGCGCCGCTCGGTCTGCGCCGCCATGGGGATGCGGGCGGCGCGGTCGCCGGAGACGACGGCGGTGACCGGTCCGGGGTGGATGCGCCCGTGCGCGTAGCGGCTGAACAGGTGCGGGTAGCGGCGCAGATGGCGGTCGAGTTCGAGGTACGTCGAGGAGCCCTCGGTCTTGATGTCGATCAGCAGTTGGAGCGGTCGGCGCCACCCCCGGTACACCGAGCCGTGCTCGGCCCGCACGCGCGCGGCGAGGGGGTCGAGGTAGAGGGATTCGAGGGTGCGGGTCGGGTCCAGCTCGGAGCTGTCGTGACCGATGAGGAGCTGGTCGCCGACGAGGAAGATGTCGGCCTCGACGCTGTTGAACCGGTGGCCGAGCGCGTCGAACAGGGGGTGCGGGTGCTCGTAGTCGTTGTGGGCGTGCGCGTTCCACAGCGGGTGCGGGCCCCGGTGCGCGGCGGCCGCCCGGGCCGGTACCGCGGGCAGGGCGACCGCGCCGGCGAGGGCGGCGCCGAGGGTGGTGAGGGCTCTGCGTCGGGTGGTGAGGGCCATGCGCTGCCTCCCTTGAGGTGCCGGACGGGACCGGGGAGAGTATGCGTGCCCTCATCGCCCAACGACCCTGGCCCGGCGGGGAGTTGGCGCGATATTCACGTCTGCGGAGCAGCCGCCCGGGTGAAGCCCGCCGAGGTGGGGCGGGCTTCACGCGGCTGACGTCAGGGTGCCTGGAGGTCGACCAGCCCGGCCAGCGCCGAGCGATGCGCGCCCGCCGTGCCGTACGCGATCGAGTCCGCCTTGGCCCGCTTGAGGTACAGGTGGATCGGGTGCTCCCAGGTCATCCCGATCCCGGCGTGCAGTTGGAGCGCCTCCTCGGCGGCGTGGACGGCGACGGGGGCGGCGTACGCCTGCGCGACCGCGACCGAGATCTCCGTGTCCTCGCCGGAGGCCAGCGCGTCGGCGGCGGCGCGGGCGGCCGCCCGGAGGTTGACCGTCTCCAGCCACAGCTGGGCGAGCCGGTGCTTGAGCGCCTGGAAGCCGCCGACCGGCCGGTTGAACTGCCTGCGCTCCTTGAGATAGCGGACCGTCTCGGTCAACACCCAGTCTGCGAGGCCCAGTTGCTCGGAGGCGAGGAGTCCGGCGGCGGCGCGCAGGGCACGCCGTACGGCGGGTTCCGCGTCGCCGACACGGCGGCCGGGGGCGGCGTCGAGGGTCACCGTGGCGAGCGGCCGGGTCAGGTCCAGGGCGACCTGCGGGGTGACGGTCACGGCGTCGGCGGTCACGGCGTACAGGCCGCCGTCGTCGGCCGGGACCAGCAGCACATCGGCCGCGACCGCGTCGGCGATGCCGGTCAACTCGCCGTGCAGGGTGCCGTTCTCGACGCGTACGGCCGTGGCGGTGGCGCCCGGTGCCGTGTGCAGGGCGACCGCGAGGGCGCCGATGGTGCGGCCGGAGGCCAGCCGCTCCAGCAGCTCCCCGTCGCCGCAGGCGAGCAGGGCCTCGGTGGCCACGACCGCGCTGGTGAGGTACGGCACGGGCGCCACGGCGCGGCCCAACTCCTCCAGCACGACGGCGACTTCGCGGTGCGAGGCACCCTGGCCGCCCTGTGCCTCGGGCACCAGGAGGCCGGCCAGGCCCATGCCGTCGGCGAGCAGCTTCCACAGGGCGAGGTCGTGCGGGGCGTCCGACTCGGTGCGGGCGATGACGTCGGCCGGGGCGCAGTGGTCGGTGAGCAGGTCCCGTACGGCGGCCCGCAGCGCCTCTTCCTCCTCGGAGTAGAGGAGATCCCGCTGTGTGCGCTGTGTGGTCATCGGGCCAGGTCCTTCCACGCGACGTCCTTGTCGGTGCGCGGCTCGGCGGGCAGGCCGAGGACGCGCTCGGCGACGATGTTCAGCAGGACCTCGCTGGTCCCGCCCTCGATGCTGTTGCCCTTGGCGCGCAGATAGCGGTAGCCGGCGTCACGGCCGGTGAAGTCGACGAGCTCGGGGCGGCGCAGGGTCCAGTCGTCGTACAACAGGCCTTCTTCGCCTCGGAGTTCGACCTCCAGTCCGCTGATCTCCTGGTTGAGGCGGGCGAAGGCGAGCTTCATGCCGGCGCCCTCGGGGCCGGGCTGGCCGGCGACGAGCTGCTGGCGCAGCCGCTCGGCGGTGAGGCGGGAGACCTCGGCCTCGACCCACAGCTTCAGCAGCCGCTGGTGGAGGTCGTGGGTGCGCAGTTCGGGGCGTTCGCGCCAGGTCGTGGCGACCGGCCCGATCATGCCGCCCTCGCGGGGCAGCCGCATGCCGCCGATGGCCACGCGCTCGTTGTTGAGGGTGGTCTGCGCGACCCGCCAGCCGTCGCCGGTCTCGCCGAGGCGGCGGGAGTCGGGGATGCGGACGTCGGTGAGGAAGACCTCGTTGAACTCGGCCTCGCCGGTGATCTGGCGCAGCGGCCGGACG
The DNA here is from genome assembly GCF_058673395.1 of Streptomyces sp. HUAS MG56. Taxonomy (NCBI): domain Bacteria; kingdom Bacillati; phylum Actinomycetota; class Actinomycetes; order Kitasatosporales; family Streptomycetaceae; genus Streptomyces; species Streptomyces sp. HUAS MG56. The sequence goes on from NZ_CM178722.1 coordinate 2,415,553, forward strand.
TCGACACCCGGGTCGGTCATGTCGCACAGGAAGTAGGTGATGCCCGCGTGCTTGGGCACGTCCGGGTCGGTGCGGGCGATGAGGATGGCCCAGCGGGCGTTGTGCGCGCCGGACGTCCACACCTTCTGCCCGTTGACCACCCAGTCCTCGCCCTCCCGGACGGCCCGGGTGCCGAGCGCGGCGAGGTCGGAGCCGGCGCCGGGCTCGCTGAACAGCTGGCACCACACCTCCTCGCCGGTCCACAGCGGCCGCAGATAGCGCTGCTTCTGCTCCTGCGTGCCGTACTTGAGGATGGTCGGCGCGGCCATGCCGAGCCCGATGCCGTTGCGGCGCGCGTCGTTGTCGGGGGCGCCGGCGGCCTCCAGCTCGGCGTCCACGGCGGCCTGGAGGTGGCGGGGCGCGCCCAGTCCGCCGAGGCCCTCGGGGTAGTGCACCCAGGCGAGGCCTGCGTCGAAGCGGGCCCGCAGGAACTCCAGCCGGTCGGTGCTCGCGACCGGGTGGCGGTCCAGCAACTCCCGTGTGCGGCGGACCAGTTCGTCGGCGTCGGTCATGCTGCTCCCTCCATCACCACGGCGATCCGGCCGGTGGAGCGGCCGTCCGCCACCTTCTGCACGGCGGTGGCGGCCTCGCCGAGCGGCACCCGCTCGCTCACCAGCGGCTTGATCGCGCCCCGGGCGGCCAGCCCGGTCAGTTCCTCGTGGCAGTGCCCGATGAGCTTGGGGTTCTTGGTGGCGTACAGCCCCCAGTGCAGGCCGAGGATCGAGTAGTTCTTCACCAGGGCGTGGTTGAGCGCCGGGCTCGGGATGCCGCCGCTCGCGAAGCCGACGACGACGATCCGGCCCTCGAAGGCGACCAGCTTGGCGGACTGGGCGTAGGCCTCGCCGCCGACCGGGTCGTAGATCACGTCGGCGCCCCGGCCGCCGGTGGCCTCCTTCACGGCGGCGACGACGTCGTCGCCGCGCCGGTCGACCACCACGTCGCAGCCCAGCTCCCGGGCGACGGCGGCCTTCTCGGCACCGCCGACGACACCGATCACGGTGGCGCCGGCCGCCTTGCCGAGCTGGACGGCGGCACTGCCGACACCGCCGGCGGCGGCGTGCACGAGCAGGGTCTCGCCCGCCTCCAGGCGGGCCCGGCGGTGCAGGCCGAACCAGCCCGTCTGGTAGCCGATGTGCAGCGCGGCGGCCTCGGCGTCGTCCAGCGAGTCGGGGGCGGGCAGCAGCGCGCGGGCGTCGGCGACGGCGTACTCGGCGAAACCGCCGTACGGCAGCGTGGGGTTGGCGATCACCCGGCGGCCGTCCTCGGTCTCGGCGCAGATCTCCACGCCGGGCGTGAACGGCAGCGGCGGCCGCACCTGGTACTGGCCCCGGCACAGCAGGGCGTCCGGGAAGTTGATGTTGGCGGCGCGCACCCGCAGCAGCACCTGGCCGTCGCCGGGCGTGGGCGGCTCCACCTCCGCGAGGCGCATCACCTCGCTCGGCTCGCCGTTCTCGTGCACTTGCCATGCCTGCATGCGGGGCCTCCACGGGACTGCTTCGTCTGACCGGGTCCGACGGCATACTAAGCGGTCGCTTGCCCATCAGGGAACAGCCGGCCGTCAGGAAGCCGCGTCACGTCCGCGTCGACCGGGTTGCTACCGCGTCGACCGGATCACTTCCGCGTCGGCCGCGCCCGCACATGCATCCGCTCCCCCTGCGGCCCGAACAGGCTCAGGAACTCCACCGGCCCCTCCCCCGTCGAGCCGAACCAGTGCGGCACCCGGGTGTCGAACTCGGCGGCCTCCCCCGCCGACAGCACCACGTCGTGCTCGCCGAGGACCAGCCGGAGCCGGCCCGACAGCACGTACAGCCACTCGTACCCCTCGTGGGTGCGCGGATCCGGCTGCTGCTCGCGCTTCGGTTCGAGCACCTTGAAGGCCTGGAGCCCGCCCGGCTGGCGGGTCAGCGGCCAGTGGGTACGCCCGCCCCGGACGATCGGCTCGGCCCGCACCCGCGGATCCCCCACCGGGGGCGCGCCGACCAGTTCGTCCAGCGGCACCTGGTGTGCCTGGGCGATCGGCAGCAGCAGCTCCAGGCTGGGCCTGCGCAGGCCGGACTCCAGCCGGGACAGGGTGCTCACGGAGATCCCGGTCGCCTCCGACAGCCCGGCCAGGGTCACCTCGCGCTCCTTGCGCAGGCGCCGCAGCCGGGGGCCCACCTCGGAGAGAACGTCGTCGGTACTCATGCTCGTATTGCAGAATCGGCAAAGACATTTGTCAATACGGCAGGACCCGGGCCACGGTCGTGCCATGACCGAGAACAGCAGGTACGAAGTGGTCGTCGTCGGAGGCGGGGCCGCCGGGCTGTCCGCCGCGCTCGTCCTCGGCCGGGCCCGGCGCCGCACGCTGGTCGTGGACGCGGGCGAACCGCGCAACGCGCCGAGCGCGCACATGCAGGGCTATCTGTCCCGCGACGGCATGTCCCCGGCCGAATTCCTGGCGGTCGGGCGCGAGGAGATCGCCCGGTACGGCGTGGAGCTGGTCCGGGACCGGGTGACGGATGCCGCCAGGGACGGCGAGGGCTTCACCGTCCGGCTCGCGCAGGGCCGGACGGCACACGCCCGGCATGTAGTGATCGCCACCGGCCTGAAGGACGAACTGCCCGGGGTGCCGGGGCTGGCGGAGCGGTTCGGCCGGGACGTCGTGCACTGCCCGTACTGCCACGGCTGGGAGGTCCGCGACCGGCCGACCGGGGTGCTCGCGACCTCGCCGCTGAGTGTGCACCAGGCGCTGATGGTCACCCAGTGGTCCGACGACGTGCGGCTCTTCCTGCACGAGGTGGCCGAGTCGGAGCTGACCGACGTCGACCTGCGCCGGCTGGCCGCCGCCCGGGTGGCGGTCGTCCCCGGCAGGGTGACCGGGCTGGTCGTCGCCGACGACCGGCTCACCGGGGTCCGGCTGGCGGACCGTACGGTCCACGAGCGCGAGGTGCTCTACGCCGCCCCGCGCGCCGTCCCCCGCGACGACCTGCTGATCGAACTGGGCGCCGAACTGCGCGAGACCCCGTTCGGCAGCTACCCCGTGATCGACGAACGCGGCCTGACCACCGTCCCCGGGCTCTGGGCGGCGGGCAACGCGAGCGGCTTCGCCGAGCAGGTGATCAACGCGGCGAGCCGGGGGTACCGGGCGGGCGCCGCGATCAACGGGGAGCTGCTGATGGCGGACCTGGACGCGAGGGTGCAGGTGTAGTCGACGCGTCGGTGCGGGTGTAGTCGGCCGGTCTCTGCGTCACCATGGCTGCATGCTGCTGGCCCGGCTCGCCCAGGTGTCCCGGGACGTCGCCGCGACGACGGCGCGGTCCCGCAAGACGGAGCTGCTCGCGGAGCTGTTCCGGGAGACGGCGGCGGACGACGTGCCGATCGTGATCCCGTATCTGGCCGGACGCCTGCCGCAGGGCCGGCTCGGCGTCGGCTGGAAGGTGCTGAGCCACCCGGTGCCGCCCGCTGCCGGTCCCACGCTCACGGTCCGCGAGACCGACGCCCGGCTCACCGAGCTGGGCGCGGTCTCCGGGCCGGGTGCGCAGGCGGAGCGGGCCCGGATCGTCGGCGCGCTGATGGGCGCGGCCACGGCGGACGAGCAGGGATTCCTGCGCGGACTGCTCACCGGCGAGGTCCGGCAGGGCGCACTGGACGCGGTCGCGGTGGAGGGGCTCGCCCGGGCGACCGGCGCGGATCCGGCCGGCGTACGGCGGGCGGTGATGCTGGCGGGGTCCGTGCAGGCGGTCGCCCAGGTGCTGCTCGCGGAGGGGCCGGGGGCGCTGGAGCGGTTCCGGCTCACCGTCGGCCGGCCGGTGCTGCCGATGCTGGCGCGCAGCGCGTCCTCGGTCGCCGAGGCGGTGCGCGAGCTCGGCGCCTGCGCGGTGGAGGAGAAGCTGGACGGCATCCGGGTGCAGGTCCACCGGGACGGCGACACGGTCCGCGTGCACACCCGCACCCTGGACGACATCACCGACCGGTTGCCCGAAGTGACGTCGGCCGCACGGGAGTTGGCGGGTGAGCGGTTCGTCCTGGACGGCGAGGTGATCTCCTTCGGCGGCGACGGCCGCCCTCGTTCGTTCCAGGAGACCGCGGGGCGCGTCGGCTCCCGGACCGACGTGGCGAAGGCGGCCGGGGCGGTCCCGGTCTCGCCCGTCTTCTTCGACGTCCTGTCGGTCGACGGCCGCGATCTGCTCGACCTGCCGTTCGCCGAGCGGCACGCGGAGCTGGCGCGGCTGGTGCCCGAGCCGATGCGGGTGCGCCGTACCGTCGCCGCCGGGATCGAGGACATCGCCGAGGCGGAGCGGTTCCTCGCCGAGACCCTGGCCCGGGGACACGAGGGCGTGGTGGTGAAGGCGCTGGACGCGCCCTACAGCGCGGGCCGGCGCGGCGCCGCCTGGCTGAAGGTCAAGCCCGTGCACACCCTCGACCTGGTGGTGCTGGCCGCCGAGTGGGGCCACGGCCGTCGCACCGGCAAGCTCTCGAACCTGCACCTTGGCGCGCGCACCGCCGACGGCGGCTTCGCGATGCTGGGCAAGACGTTCAAGGGCATGACGGACGTGATGCTCGCCTGGCAGACGAAGCGGCTGCGCGAACTGGCGGTCGACGACGCCGACGACGGCCGGGTGGTCCGGGTCCGCCCCGGACTCGTCGTGGAGATCGCCTACGACGGCCTCCAGCGCTCCTCCCGCTACCCGGCCGGCGTCACCCTGCGCTTCGCGCGCGTGGTCCGCTACCGCGAGGACAAACGCCCCGAGGAGGCCGATACGGTGGAGGCCCTGCTGGCGGCCCACCCGGAGGTCACACCATGACGGTGCGTGCGACGAGGCGGAGCGCGGGACTGCTGTTGTTCCGGCACACCGATGACGGACTTCAGGTGTTGCTCGGCCATATGGGTGGCCCCCTGTGGGCGAAGAAGGACGCGGGCGCGTGGACCGTCCCCAAGGGCGAGTACGAAGCCGACGAGCCCGCGTGGGAGGCGGCCCGCCGCGAGTTCCGGGAGGAGCTGGGGATCGCGCCGCCCGACGGGGAGGCCGTACCGCTGGGCGAGGTGGTGCAGAGGAACGGCAAGATCGTCACGGCGTGGGCGGTGGCGGCGGACCCTGATCTGTCGGAGTTCAGCCCCGGCAGCTTCGCCATGGAGTGGCCGCCGAGGTCCGGCCGGGTGCAGGAGTTTCCCGAGCTGGACCGGGTGGAGTGGGTCGGCCTCGACCGGGCCCGTGTGGTGATCATCGCCGCGCAGGCCGCGTTTCTCGACCGGCTGGCCGAACACACGGGCTGAACGGCGCCGCACGCGTTGCGGACGCCGCGCCCGCGCGCGAAGGTCGAGACAAGCCCGCTCCCAGGGAGGTCAGCCATGCCCATCGCGACGGTGAACCCGGCGAACGGCGAGACGCTCAAGACGTACGAGCCCATGGGCGAGGAGGAGCTGGAACGCCGGCTCCAGCTCGCCGAGGCCACGTTCCGCACCTACCGGACGACCACGTTCGCCGAGCGCGCCCGCCTCATGCACCAGGCCGCCGACCTGCTGGACGAGGACCAGCCCGAGATCGGCCGGGTCATGACCCTGGAGATGGGCAAACCCCTCAAGCAGGCACGCGCGGAGGCCGCCAAGTGCGCGAAGGCGATGCGCTGGTACGCCGAGCGCGCCGAGGCGCTGCTGGCCGACGAGGAGCCCGCCGCGTCGGACGTGACGGACTCGGGGGCGTCCCGGGTACGGGTGCGCTACCGGCCGCTCGGCCCGGTGCTCGCGGTCATGCCGTGGAACTTCCCCCTGTGGCAGGTGGTCCGGTTCGCCGCGCCCGCGCTGATGGCCGGCAACGTGGGCCTGCTCAAGCACGCCTCCAACGTTCCCCAGACGGCGCTGTACCTGGAGGACCTGTTCCACCGGGCGGGGTTCAAGGAGGGCTGCTTCCAGACGCTGCTGATCGGGGCGGGCGCGGTGGACGGCGTCCTGCGCGACGAGCGCGTGAAGGCGGCCACGCTGACGGGCAGCGAGCCGGCGGGCCGGGCCGTCGCCGCCACCGCCGGCGCGATGGTCAAGAAGACGGTGCTGGAACTGGGCGGCAGCGACCCGTACGTGGTGCTGCCGTCCGCCGACCTCGACCGCGCGGCCGAGGTCGCGGTGACCGCGCGCGTGCAGAACAACGGGCAGTCCTGCATCGCCGCCAAGCGGTTCATCGTGCACGGCGACGTCTACGACGCCTTCGCCGGGAAGTTCGTCGCGGGCATGGAGGCACTCAGGATCGGCGACCCGCTGGCGGAGGACACCGACGTCGGCCCCCTCGCCACCGAGCAGGGTCGCGCCGATCTGGAGGAGCTGGTCGACGACGCGAGGCGCAGCGGCGCCGAGGTGCTGTGCGGCGGGCAGCGGCCGGACGGGCCGGGCTGGTACTACCCGCCGACCGTGCTCGCCGGCATCCACCGGGACATGCGCATCCACCGCGAGGAGGCGTTCGGCCCGGTGGCCACGCTGTACCGGGCCGGTGACCTGGACGAGGCGCTGCTCATCGCCAACGACTCGCCGTTCGGGCTGAGTTCCAACGTGTGGACGCGGGACGCGGACGAGGTGGAGCGGTTCGCCCGCGATCTGGAGGCCGGTTCCGTGTTCGTCAACGGGATGACCGCCTCTCACCCCGCGTTCCCGTTCGGCGGGGAGAAACGCTCGGGGTACGGTCGTGAGCTGTCCGGGCACGGAATCCGGGAGTTCTGCAACATCACCACGGTTTGGCAGGGGGCGTGACGGCCGCGGGGCTACCATCCCGTTTGTGAACCGCGAAGTGACTCTGCCCCTGATCGTCGACGACCGCGGGACCCTGCAGGTGGCTGCCGCCGACGTGAGCAAGCTGTTGCGGACCGTGGGCGGGCGCTGGCTGCGGCTGGTGGAGGCCGGGGAGCGGCTGGACGAGGACACGGTCGCGGCGCTGACCATCGAGCTGGCGAAACTCGCGGACCGCATCGACGTGGCGTGCATCGCGCACAGCAGCGGGGCGCCGTAGGGATGCTCAGGCGGGTTGCCCGAGCGATTCCCAGAACATGCTCTCGTACGTTTGCAGCAGCGTTCCGTACGTGTTCGCGTCGGCCGTGCTCAACGTGCCCTCGTCCAGGCCGCCCTGCACCGCGGCCCTCGCCTGTGCGTCCAGGTCCGGCGCCGGTGCCGCGAAGAAGTCGAAGAAGGCGCAGGCGTCGTCCGTGAAGCCGTAGCGCGTGCGCAGACCGTCGGCGATGCGGGCGCAGTAGCCGCCCCAGGCCGAGAAGTTGGCCGTCAGGGCCAGGACCGTGTCCGTGGGGGACGCGTTGAGGGCGAGCCAGGAGACGTAGGCGGGGTAGGCCTGGCAGCCCGGCAGCGGGACGTACGCGCGTGCACGCTCCTCCGTCACGCCGCAGGCCCGGGCGAAGGCCGTCAGATGCCCCGCGGCCAGTTCCTCGCCCGTCGCGAGGGTGGTGAAGTAGGCCGCGGCCGCCGGGTCCGCGCGCTTCGCCAGGTGCTGGAAGGCGCGGCGGTCGGCCGGGATCACCCATCGCTGTTCCAGGGCGAGGCGGGCCAGTGCCTCAGGGGGCGCCGTGCCGCGCTCCACGAGCGGGACGAAGCGGTTGGCCGCCGGGTCCGGGGCCAGTGCCCGGGTGGTCGTCCGGAGCAGCTCTGCGGCCGGGTCCGTCATGGTGTTTCCTCCCTCGCGCGACGTGCGGCTTCGTCTCAGACCCTGACACGGTGTCCCCGGTCTGGAGTAGTCCGGCGCGAGATCGCCGCCCCCACGGGTGATCGTGGATGGACCACCTCCTGAGGTGAACCACCTTCTGACCGGCGGGCGAAGGCCTTCCGGAAGGCTGAAAGCAGGCGCGGTTCATGGCGACTTTGTGCAGACCGGCAGTGTCGGTTCCGGAACACGTGATCACGATGGAGGAGACGCTGGAGCTGGCGCGCTCCCGTCACGCGGACCACCCACAACTCCCGCTCGCCCTGCGGCTGATCGAGAACACGGGCGTCAAGACCCGGCACATCGTGCAGCCCATCGAGGAGACCCTGAAGCACCCCGGCTTCGAGGAGCGCAACAAGCTCTACGAGGCCGAGGCCAAGGCCAGGGTCCCCGCGGTGATCCAGCGGGCGCTCGACGACGCGGAACTCCTCACCAGCGACATCGACGTGATCATCTACGTCTCGTGCACGGGCTTCATGATGCCCTCGCTCACGGCGTGGCTGATCAACGAGATGGACTTCGACCCCACGACGCGGCAGCTCCCCATAGCCCAGCTGGGCTGCGCGGCCGGTGGTGCGGCGATCAACCGGGCCCACGACTTCTGCTCGGCCTACCCCAAGGCCAACGCCCTGATCGTGGCCTGCGAGTTCTGCTCGCTGTGCTACCAGCCCACCGACCTCGGCGTCGGCTCGCTCCTCTCCAACGGCCTGTTCGGTGACGGCATAGCCGCCGCCGTGGTGCGCGGCAGGGGTGGTACCGGCATCGAGCTGGAACGCAACGGCTCGTACCTGATCCCGAAGACCGAAGAGTGGATCATGTACGACGTCCGCGCGACCGGATTCCACTTCCTGCTCGACAAGCGGGTGCCGGCCACCATGGAGCCGCTCGCCCCGGCGCTCCAGGACCTCGCGGGCCTGCACGGCTGGGACGCGTCCGACCTGGACTTCTACATCGTCCATGCCGGGGGGCCGCGCATCCTCGACGACCTGAGCAAGTTCCTCCAGGTCGACCCGCACGCGTTCCGGTTCAGCCGGTCCACGCTCACCGAGTACGGCAACATCGCCTCCGCCGTCGTGCTGGACGCGCTGCGCCGGATGTTCGACGAGGGCGGCACCGAGCACCGGGCGCGCGGGCTGCTGGCCGGGTTCGGGCCCGGCATCACCGCGGAAATGGCGCTGGGCCGCTGGCGCGGCTCCGACCGAGAAACGGCATGAGTACGGCATGACGGAAGAAACGCTCACCGAGACCCTGCCCCCGATCCGGCACTGGCCGGCGCTCGATCTGACCGGGACGGACTTCGACCCGGTGCTCAGAGAGCTGATGCGCGAGGGGCCGGTCACCCGCATCCAACTGCCCAACGGCGAGGGCTGGGCCTGGCTGGTCACCCGGTACGACGACGTGCGCATGGTGACCAACGACGCCCGCTTCAGCCGCGAGGCGGTCATGGACCAGCCGGTCACCCGGCTCGCCCCGCACTTCATCCCGGACCCGGGCGCGGTCGGCTTCCTCGACCCGCCCGACCACACCCGGCTGCGCCGCTCGGTGGCGGCCGCGTTCACCGCGAAGGGCGTGGAACGGGTCCGGGAGCAGGCGCAGACCATGCTGGACGAGCTGGTCGACGAACTCCTCCAGGACGGCCCGCCCGCGGATCTGACGGCCAGGATCCTCAGCCCGTTCCCGATCGGGGTGATCTGCGAGATGATGGGCGTCCCGGCCGCCGACCGGCACGTCATGCACACCTGGACGCAGCTCATCCTGTCCTCCTCGCACGGCAAGGAGGTCAGCGAGAAGGCCAAGCGGGAGATGGCCGCGTACTTCTCCGACCTGATCGGGCTGCGCGAGAACAGCACGGCCGAGGACGTCACCTCGCTGCTCGGCGCCGCGGTGGGCCGGCGCGAGGTGACGCTGGGCGAGGCCGTCGGGCTCGCCGTGCTGCTCCAGATCGGCGGCGAGGCGGTGACCAACAACAGCGGGCAGATGTTCTACCTGCTGCTGACCCGCCCCGACCTGGTGCACCTGCTGCGCGAACGCCCGGAGATCCGCCCGCGGGCGATCGACGAGCTCCTGCGCTACATCCCGCACCGCAACGCGGTCGGCCTGTCCCGCATCGCCATGGTGGACGTGGAGATCCGGGGCGTGCGGATCCGCGCGGGCGACCCGGTGTACGTCTCCTACCTGGCCGCGAACCGCGACCCGGAGGTCTTCCCCGACCCGGAGACCATCGACTTCTCGCGCAGCCCCAACCCGCATGTCTCCTTCGGCTTCGGCCCGCACTACTGCCCGGGCGGCCAGCTGGCCCGGCTGGAGGAGGAACTGCTGGTGGACACCCTGCTGGACCGGGTGCCCGGCCTGCGCCTCGCCGTACCGCCGGACCAGGTGCCCTTCAAGAAGGGTGCGCTGATCCGGGGTCCCGAGGCCGTTCCGGTGACCTGGTGAGGGCCGGATGACCTGGGCTGAGGGACTGTACGTACCGCCGGGCCACGGCCGTGTCGTCGAGACACCGGCCCAGCGTGTCACGTTCAAGGTCACCGGCACGCATTCGCGGATGGCCTCCACCTTCGAGGTGGAGGTCCCGCCGGGCTTCGACGTGGGTGCGCATGTGCACACCCGCAGCGAGGAGCTGTTCTACGTCCTGGAGGGCGAACTCGACGTCCTCGCCTTCGAGCCCCGCATCCGCACCCCCGACAACTGGAAGAAGTGGGAGTCGAGTTCGGGCAGCCGGGTGGTACGGGCGACCCCGGGCACGGTGATCGTCGTGCCACCGGGGTGCCCGCACGCGTTCGCGAACCCGACGGACACCCCGGCGAAGATGTTCTTCCAGGCGAGTCCCCCGCCGGATCACGAGCGCTACTTCGAGGAGCTGCTGGAGATCCTGGGCAACGGCGGCCCGCCGGACCAGGAGGCGATCGAGGCACTGCGGGCCAAGTACGACATCGAACAGCTGACGCCGCTCCGGCACCGTTAGCGGATGGGCATGCCCGCGAGGGTGCGGGAGATCACCAGTCGCTGGATCTCGCTCGTCCCCTCGAAGATGGTGTAGATGGCGGAGTCCCTGTGCATGCGCTCGACGGGGTACTCCCTGGTGTAGCCGTTGCCGCCGAGGATCTGGATCGCCTGGGCCGTGACCTTCTTGGCCGTCTCGCTGGCGAACAGCTTCGACATGGACCCCTCGGCGGCGGTGAACGGCTTGCCGTTGACCGCCATCCACGACGCCCGCCACACCAGCAGCCGGGCGGCGTCGATCTGCGTCCGCATGTCCGCCAGCTGGAAGGCGACGCCCTGGTTGTCGATGATCGGCCGCCCGAACTGCTGGCGGGTCTTGGCGTAGTCGAGAGCGACCTCGTACGCGGCACGGGCCGTGCCGACCGCCATGGCTCCCACGGCGGGCCGGGACGCCTCGAACGTCGCCATCGCCGCGTTCTTCACGCGCTCCCCGCCGCCCGCCTTCGCCTTCTCGCGGGCCCGGGCGAGGCGCTCGTCGAGCTTCTCCTTGCCGCCCAGCAGACAGGAGCCGGGGACACGGACGGCGTCGAGGACGACCTCGGCGGTGTGCGAGGCGCGGATGCCGTGCTTCTTGAACTTCTGGCCCTGGGAGAGGCCCTCCGTGCCGGGCGGGACGATGAAGGAGGCGTGGCCCTTGGAGCCCAGCTCCGGGTCGACGCTGGCGACGACGACGTGGACGTTGGCGATGCCGCCGTTGGTCGCCCAGGTCTTCGTGCCGTTGATCACCCACTCGTCCTTCGCCTCGTCGTACACGGCACGCGTGCGCATGGAGGCCACGTCGGAGCCGGCGTCGGGCTCTGAGGAGCAGAACGCGGCCACCTTGACGTCGTTCTGGTCGCCGTACATCTGCGGGATCCAGGTGCCGATCTGTTCCTCGGTTCCGTTGGCGAGAACGCCCACGGCGGCGAGGCCGGTGCCCACAATGGAGAGGGCGATGCCCGCGTCGCCCCAGAACAGCTCCTCCATCGCCATCGGGATACCGAGCCCGGTGGAGTCGAAGTACTGCTGCGCGTAGAAGTCGAGGGAGTAGATGCCGACCTTCGCCGCCTCCTGGATCACCGGCCAGGGAGTCTCCTCGCGCTCGTCCCACTCGGCGGCGGCGGGGCGGATCACGTCGGCGGCGAAGCCATGGAGCCAGTCCCGGACTTCCTTCTGTTCGTCGTTCAGCTCCATGGTGAACTCGGCCATGTCCCCTCCAGCGGCGGCAGTGCGATGTTACTTGCGGTAACCCGAGTCTGTTACCGACGGGTAGGAAAAGTCAACCGTCGACGGCTCCTCGGCATCCCGTTCGATGTCAGGAGCACAGTCAGTGTTAGTTTGCGCAGGCGTCACCGAATCAGCACGGGTGGGGAGAGCACATGGACACCACACAGCGGACCGAGCAGCAGCGGTCCGCCGACCGCAGACGGCGTGAGCTGCTGGAGGCCGCGGACCGGGTGGTGCTCCGCGACGGCCCGCAGGCGTCGATGAACGCGATCGCGGCGGAGGCCGGCATCACGAAGCCGATCCTTTACCGCCACTTCGGCGACAAGGGCGGGCTCTACGCGGCGCTCGCCAAGCGGCACACGGACGCGCTGCTCGCCTCCCTGCGGGCGGCGCTGGACGCCCCCGCGGACCGGCGCGAGCGGGTCGAGTCCACGCTGGACACCTACCTCGCCGCGATCGAGGCACGCCCCCAGGTGTACCGGTTCCTGATGCACCCGGCCGAGGGCAGCACCGGGGGCGACCAGGGCTTCGACGTCGGCAAGCACAGCGCGCCGCTGCTGCGCAGGATGGGCGAGGAGCTGGCGCAGGTCATCGAGGAGCGGGTCGATCTGGGCCCCGGGAGCCAGCAGCTCGCACGGGTGTGGGGGCACGGGATCGTCGGGATGATGCACGCGGCCGGGGACTGGTGGCTCGGGGAACGACCGTGTTCCCGCGCCGAGTTGGTCCGCTCGCTGGCCGACCTGCTGTGGGGCCGGCTCGCGGCGGCGGGGGACCGGATCGGCGGTCCCGGGTTCTAGGCGGTCCCTAGCGGCTCCAGGGCGCCCGGGAGATCTGTCTCAGCAGTCTTCGCCTGCGCCAGCCCTCGACGCGGTCCGCGTACACCCGGCCCTCCAGGTGGTCGCACTCGTGCTGCAGGCACCGGGCGAAGAAGCCCGTGCCGTGGATCGTGACCGGCTCGCCCTGGGCCGTGCGGCCCTCGACCACGGCGTGGTCGTACCGCTCGGTGCCCGCCTCCAGGCCCGGCAGGGACAGGCAGCCCTCGGGCCCCCGGAGCACGATGCCGTCCGCCGCCACCAGGCGGGGGTTCACCACATGCCCGAGATGCCGCACATCGTCATCATCCGGACAGTCGTAGACGAACACCCGCAAAGGCACCCCGATCTGATTCGCGGCCAGACCCACTCCCTGCGCCGCGTACATCGTGGCGAACAAGTCCTCCACGAGGTCGGCCAGTTCCGGGCCGAACTCCGTGACGTCCTGGCAGGGCTCGCGCAAATCCGCGTCGCCGAGCAGGGTGAGGGGCCGGACTCGCCCGTGGGCGCCCGCAATGGAACCGTGTCGCATGGCCGCAAGGGTACGGTTCGTTCGACCCACGCCCGTCGCGCAGGGATGGGCAGGATTCGGGTGTGCGAACGGATCTCGATAGGCTGAGGTCCACACCACGTTGCCGGATGGCCCCAGGCGCGGCGCGTACGCAAGGAGGATCGAGAACTGATGGCAGGCAACTCGGACCCGCTCACGCCGCGGGCCAAGCTGGCCGTGACCGCGGGAAAGGCGGTCGCTGCGGCATCGCGAGCCGCAGGACGCGGCAGCGGGTCGGTGATCGGTGGCCGGGTCGCGCTGAAACTCGACCCCGACCTGCTCGCCCGGCTCGCACAGAACCTGGACGTCGTCCTGGTGTCGGCGACCAACGGCAAGACCACGACGACCCGGCTGATCGCCGAGGCGCTGCGCGCCGCGGGCCCGGTCGTCTCGAACGCGCTCGGCGCCAACATGCCGGCCGGCATCACCTCCGCCCTCGCGGGCGGCTCGGAGGCCAAGTTCGGCGTCATCGAGGTCGACGAGAAGTACCTGGCCGGTGTGGCCCGGGACACCAGCCCGAAGTGCATCGCGCTGCTCAACCTCTCCCGTGACCAGCTCGACCGCGCCGCCGAGACGCGGATGCTCGCCGAGAACTGGCGCGAGGGTCTGTCCGGCTCCAAGGCCGTCGTCGTCGCCAACTGCGACGACCCGCTGGTGGTGTGGGCCGCCTCGTCCTCGCCGAACGTGGTCTGGGTCGCCGCCGGGCAGATGTGGAAGGACGACGCATGGTCCTGCCCGTCCTGCGGTGGCGTGATGCAGCGCCCGGGCGAGGACTGGTACTGCAACGAGTGCGGCTTCCGCCGGCCCCAGCCGTCGTGGGCGCTCTCCGGCGACCACGTGCTGGACCCGCACGGGTCCGCCTGGCCGATCCACCTCCAGCTGCCGGGCCGCGCCAACAAGGCGAACGCGGCCAGCTCCGCCGCCGTGGCCGCCGTCTTCGGGGTGCCGCCGCAGGTCGCCCTGGAGCGGATGTACCAGGTGCAGGCCGTGGCCGGGCGGTACGACGTCGTCCAGTTCCTGAACCGTGATCTGCGGCTGCTGCTGGCCAAGAACCCGGCCGGCTGGCTGGAGACGTTCTCCCTGATCGACCCGCCGCCCACGCCGGTGATCCTCTCCGTGAACGCCCGCGGCGCCGACGGCACCGACACCTCCTGGCTCTGGGACGTGGACTACACCCGGCTCACCGGCCACCCGATCTTCGTGATCGGCGACCGGAAGCTGGACCTCGCCGTCCGTCTGGAGGTCGCGAACCAGCACTTCCAGGTCTGCGACACCCTCGACCAGGCCGTACAGGCGTGCCCGCCCGGCCGGATCGAGGTCATCGCGAACTACACCGCGTTCCAGGACCTGCGCCGCCGCGTCGGCAACTGATCCTCCGATCCTCTGATCCGCGAAGGGCGATCACCTCATGAGCGACAACCAACTGCGGCTGGTGTGGATCTACCCGGACCTGCTGAGCACCTACGGCGACCAGGGCAACGCGCTCGTCGTGGAGCGCCGGGCCCGGCAACGCGGCCTGGACGTGGCCCGTCTCGACGTGCGCAGCGACCAGCCGATCCCGACCTCCGGGGACATCTACCTGATCGGCGGCGGCGAGGACCGTCCGCAGCGGCTCGCGGCCGAGCGGCTGCGCCGCGACGGTCATCTGCAGCGGGCGGTGCAGAACGGCGCGATCGTGTTCTCCGTCTGCGCCGGCTACCAGATCCTCGGGCACGAGTTCATCAACGACCTCGGCCAGCGCGAGCCCGGCCTCGGCCTGCTCGACGTGGTCTCGGTGCGCGGCGAGGGCGAGCGGTGCGTCGGCGACGTGCTCGGCGACATCGACCCGCAGCTCGGCCTGCCCCAGCTGACCGGCTTCGAGAACCACCAGGGCGTCACCCACGTCGGCCCGAACGCCCGCCCGTTCGCCCGGGTGCAGATCGGCAAGGGCAACGGCACCGGGGACGGCACGGAGGGCGCGTACAACGGGACCGTCTTCGGGACGTACATGCACGGCCCCGTCCTCGCCCGCAACCCGCAGATCGCCGACCTGCTGCTGAAGCTGGCGCTCGACGTCAACGCCCTGCCGCCGATCGACGACCGCTGGTACGAGGCGCTCCGGGGCGAGCGCATCGAGGCCGCTCAGCAGCCGGCGTAAGCCACACGTCAGCACGCCTTCAGCGTGGTCCGGCAGACTCCGTGACGGGCCCGCCTGACGGACCGTCCGCTCATATGCGCGGGCGCGTCCAGCAGGCGGACGCCCGCTACGGAGCGACCCCCGCACGCCGGTAGGCTGGCCGGGAATCCGCCGGACGACGTGGTCCGGTTTCCCGGCCCACGTGGAGAAGGTATTTCGGGCTATGCGCATTGGTGTCCTCACGTCAGGCGGCGACTGCCCCGGCCTGAACGCCGTCATCCGGTCCGTCGTGCACCGTGCCGTCGCCGACCACGGCGACGAGGTCATCGGTTTCCGGGACGGCTGGAAGGGCCTCCTGGAGTGCGACTACACGAAGCTCGACCTCGACGCCGTGGGCGGCATCCTCGCCCTCGGCGGCACGATCCTCGGCTCCTCCCGGGTCCGCCCCGAGCATCTGCGCGACGGCGTGGAGCGGGCGAAGGGCCATGTCGAGGAGCTCGGCCTGGACGCGATCATCCCGATCGGCGGTGAGGGCACGCTGAAGGCGGCCCGGCTGCTGTCGGACAGCGGACTGCCGATCGTGGGCGTGCCCAAGACGATCGACAACGACATCGCCGTCACGGACGTCACCTTCGGCTTCGACACGGCCGTCACCGTGGCCACCGAGGCGCTGGACCGGCTGAAGACCACCGCCGAGTCGCACCAGCGCGTGCTGATCGTGGAGGTCATGGGCCGGCACACCGGCTGGATCGCGCTGCACTCCGGCATGGCGGCCGGCGCCCACGCCGTCGTCGTTCCGGAACGGCCCTTCGACATCGACGAGTTGACGCGGAAGGTCGGCGCGCGGTTCGAGGCGGGCAAGCGGTTCGCCATCGTCGTCGCGGCGGAGGGCGCCAAGCCCCGGGCCGGCTCGATGGAGTTCGACGAGGGCGGCAAGGACATCTACGGCCACGAGCGCTTCGCCGGCATCGCCCGGCAGCTGTCGGTCGAGCTGGAGCACCGGCTCGGCAAGGAGGCACGGCCGGTCATCCTCGGGCACGTCCAGCGCGGCGGCACGCCGACGGCGTACGACCGGGTGCTCGCCACGCGCTTCGGCTGGCACGCGGTGGAGGCCGTGCACCGGGGCGAGTTCGGCCGGATGACGGCCCTGCGCGGGACCGACATCGTGATGGTGTCGCTGGCGGAGGCCGTGGAGACGCTGAAGACCGTGCCGGTGGCGCGGTACGACGAGGCGGAGTGCGTCCTGTAGCCCGCCCGCGTTCCGTAGTTCACCCGAGAACAAGCCGCCCCCGGTCACAGCCGTGACCGGGGGCGGTTCTAGTCTTGGGGCGGACAACTCGTACAACCCCCACGAATCAGGAGCCGCAGGATGGACCACAGCGGGCACGGCATGATGATGGATCTGCCGCCGTTCACGCTGGGACGGGGGCTTCAGTGGTCCGCGGACCCGTTCTTCCTCGTCGCCTGCCTGCTCGGGCTCGGCCTGTACGGCTGGGGTGTCGTACGGCTGCGCCGGCGCGGGGACCAGTGGTCCGCCGGCCGTACGGCGGCGTACGTCGTCGGTGTGCTGACGGTCGCGCTGGTGATGTGCACCAAGCTGAACGACTACGGCATGGTCATGTTCAGCGTGCACATGGTGCAGCACATGATCATCAGCATGCTGTCGCCGATCCTGATCCTGCTCGGCGCCCCGGTCACACTGGCGCTGCGCGCGCTGCCCGTGGCCGGCAAGGGCCGCAAGGGGCCGCGCGAGCTGCTGCTGATGCTGCTGCACAGCCGCTACATGCGGATCGTCACGCACCCGGCGTTCACGATCCCGATGTTCATCGCGAGCCTGTACGTGCTGTACTTCACCCCGCTCTTCGACACCCTGATGGGGTCGAAGGCCGGTCACATCGGGATGATGGTGCACTTCTTCGCCGTGGGCATGGTGTTCTTCTGGCCGATCATGGGCGTGGACCCGGGTCCGCACCGGCCGGGTTACGTGATGCGGATGCTGGAGCTGTTCGCGGGGATGCCGTTCCACGCGTTCTTCGGCATCGCGTTGATGATGGCTTCGCAGCCGATGGTGAGCACCTTCGAGCACCCGGCCGCCTCGCTCGGCGTCGACGCGCTCTCCGACCAGAACGCGGCCGGCGGCATCGCCTGGGCGTTCAGCGAGATCCCGTCGGTGCTGGTGCTGATCGCGCTGCTCTTCCAGTGGTACCGCTCGGAACAGCGCCAGGCCAAGCGCATGGACCGCCTCGCGGACCGCGACGGCGACAAGGAACTGGCGGCGTACAACGCCTACCTGGCCTCGCTGAACACCCGCAAGAGCTAGCGCCGCCTGTCCGGTCCCGTCGAACCGGGTTTCGAGGCACCATGGTCGAGGACGGACCAAGAGAAGGGTGTCGCGATGCCCGGTTCCATGAACGGTTCCACCAAGGCGATGGGGGCTCTCACGGTCGGCGGGCTCGTCGTCGTGACCGCGTACACGGTCGCGCTCGGCAGCAACGGCTGGCTGTGGTTCGGCTGGGTCGTGCTGGGCCTGCTGACGCTCGCCATGGTCGTCACGCAGTCCTAGGCCGACTCCGTGCGGCGCGGCTGATTACAGTGCCCGCATGAACAGCAGGACCGCCTCCTTCGACGACCTCGACCGCAAGATCATCACCGCGCTGATGGCGAACGCCCGGACCAGTTTCGCCGAGATCGGCGCGGACGTGGGGCTGTCGGCCACCGCGGTCAAGCGGCGCGTGGACCGGCTGCGGGAGACCGGGGTGATCACCGGGTTCACGGCCACCGTGCAGCCGTCCGCGCTGGGCTGGCGCACCGAGGCGTACGTCGAGGTGTACTGCGAGGGCGCGGCGCCGCCCCGGCGGCTGGCGGAGGTCGTCCGGGCCTATCCGGAGATCACCGCGGCCATGACGGTGACCGGCGCCGCGGACGCGCTGCTGCATGTCCGGGCGCGGGACGTGGAGCACTTCGAGGAGGTGCTGGAGCGGATCCGCACCGAGCCGTTCATCCGGAAGACGATCAGCGTGATGGTGCTGTCCCACCTCCTCCCGGAGAGCCCGGAGGCGGGCGCCACCCAGGCGGCTCCGGACGGACCGGAGTGACCAGGATTATGCGCAGCACTCGTGCGTGAATACCGGCGAGAACGCATCGATGCTGCGTATGCGCGCAGCTCTTCGCACTTGTCGACCGTGGATCTCCGTTTCTACCGTTGTGACACCCCTCAGTGACACACAGGAACCGGAGGAGACCCTCTGTGCCCGAAAGCCGTGTGCCGCGCTCCCGGCGCTTCCTCGTCTGCGAACCCAGACACTTCGCCGTCCAGTACGCGATCAATCCGTGGATGCATCCCGACCGGCCCGTCGACGTGGACCTCGCCCAGGAGCAGTGGCAGGAGCTGATCCGCGCCTACCGCAGCCTCGGTCACACCGTCGACGCGGTCGAGCCGGTGCCCGGCCTGCCGGACATGGTCTTCGCCGCCAACGCGGCGTGCGTGGTCGGGGGCCGCGTCTTCGGCTCCCTGTTCCACGCGCCCGAGCGGCGCCCCGAGTCCGCGCACTACGACACCTGGTTCAAGGCGGCCGGCTACGACGTCTACCGCCCCGAGGCCGTGACCGAGGGAGAGGGCGACCTGGTGTGGACGGGCCGGTACGTGCTGGCCGGCACCGGGTTCCGCACCACCCGCGAGGCACACCGGGAGGCCCAGGAGTTCCTCGGCCACCCGGTGATCGGCCTGACCCTGGTGGACCCGTACTTCTACCACCTGGACACCGCGCTGTTCGTCCTCGACGACGACAACATCTGCTACTACCCCGAGGCGTTCTCGGCGGGCAGCCGCGAGGTGCTGCGGCGGCTGTACCCGGACGCGGTGCTGGCCACCCGCGACGACGCCCTCGCGTTCGGCCTGAACTCCGTGTCCGACGGCCGCAACGTCTTCATCGCCCCCCAGGCCGAGGCCCTGGCCGAGAACCTCGCCGGCCACGGCTATGTCCCCGTCCCCGTCGACCTGTCGGAGTTCCACAAGGCCGGCGGTGGCATCAAGTGCTGCACCCAGGAGATCCGCTGATGACCGCGCCCACCCGTGTATCCGCGCCGACGCGTACGGCCGCCGACCTGATCCGTGC
Organism: Streptomyces sp. HUAS MG56; assembly: GCF_058673395.1. Lineage (NCBI taxonomy): Bacteria > Bacillati > Actinomycetota > Actinomycetes > Kitasatosporales > Streptomycetaceae > Streptomyces > Streptomyces sp. HUAS MG56. The sequence continues at coordinate 2,435,064 of NZ_CM178722.1, forward strand.
GGAGGAGCCGGTCGTCGCGCACAACTACCACCCGCTGCCCGTGGTCGTCGCCCGGGCCGAGGGCACCTGGGTCGAGGACGTCGAGGGACGGCGCTATCTCGACATGCTCGCCGGCTACTCGGCCCTGAACTTCGGCCACCGCCACCCGGCGCTGATCGAGGCCGCGCACCGCCAGCTCGACCAGCTCACCCTGACCTCCCGCGCCTTCCACAACGACCGGCTCGCCGGGTTCGCCGAGCGGCTCGCGGAGCTGACCGGCCTCGACATGGTGCTGCCGATGAACACCGGCGCGGAGGCCGTGGAGAGCGCCGTCAAGGTGGCCCGCAAGTGGGCCTACGACGTCAAGGGCGTCCCGGACGGGCAGGCGACGATCGTCGTCGCGGCGGAGAACTTCCACGGCCGTACGACGACCATCGTCAGCTTCTCCACCGACGAGACGGCCCGCAGCGGCTTCGGCCCGTTCACGCCCGGCTTCCGGATCGTGCCGTACGACGACCTGGCCGCGCTGGAGGAGGCCGTCGACGAGACGACGGCGGCGGTGCTGATCGAGCCCATCCAGGGCGAGGCCGGGGTCGTCATCCCCTCCCCGGGCTATCTCGCCGGGGTGCGCGAGCTGACCCGGCGCGAGGGCTGTCTGTTCATCGCGGACGAGATCCAGTCGGGCCTCGGCCGCACCGGCCGCACCTTCGCCGTCGAGCACGAGGACGTCGTGCCGGACATGCTGCTGCTCGGCAAGGCGCTCGGCGGCGGCATCGTGCCGGTGTCGGCCGTGGTGGCCCGGCGCGAGGTGCTGGGGGTGCTGCACCCGGGCGAGCACGGCTCGACGTTCGGCGGCAACCCGCTCGCGGCGGCGGTCGGCACGGCCGTGATCGACCTGCTGAAGACCGGCGAGTTCCAGCGCCGGGCCGCCGAGCTGGGCGTGGTCCTGCGGGACGGACTGGCCGAGCTGGCGGGCAACGGCGTGGTCGGCTTCCGGGCGCGCGGGCTGTGGGCGGGCGTCGACATCGACCCGGCGATCGGCACCGGCCGCGAGATCAGCGAACGGCTGATGCGGGAGGGGATCCTGGTGAAGGACACCCACGGCTCCACCATCCGGCTGGCGCCCCCGCTGACCATCACGGCGCAGGAGCTGCGCTCCGCGCTGGCGGCCCTGAAGCGGGTCCTGGCTTCGTGACGTCGGAGTGACGTCGTGGGGGGGGCGGCCGTTCGCGGCCGGCCCCGCTCGTTCGCGTGCCGTGTCCGATGCCCGAAGAGTGAAGATTGAGTCGTGGACGGGTAGACCACTCTCAGCGACAGAGAGGTCGGCCGTGGGCATGCACGAGAAGCAGGACGTCGCCCGACCGTGGTTCGACGTGGCCGACGCCGCGCCCCTCCTGCTCGACGCACAGGGCGTGGTGACGAGCTGGACCCGCGATGCCGAGCGGCTGCTGGCGTACACGGCCGCCGAGGTGGTGGGCACCACGGTGACCGGCCTCCTGTCCGCCGAGGACGCGGCGCGGGTGCCCGAGCTGGGCGAGCAGTGCCGCAGGAACGGCGGCTGGGCGGGGCTGCTGACCGCACGGCGCAAGGACGGACGGCCGGTCCGCGTGATGGTCCGGATCACCCCGGCGATGGAGCCCGGCGGCGCGGCGCACTGGCTGGTCCTGCTCTGCGACATGTCCGGGGCGCGCGGCTGGGACATGAGCCGTGCGGTGCTGGAGCAGATGGTGACCGACTCCCCCGTCGGCATAGCGATCGTGGACACCGATCTGCGGTGCGTCTGGTCGAACGCGGCCCTGGAGCAGTTCGGCGGCGGCCCGCCGCGGGAGCGGCTCGGGCGGCGCCTGGCGCAGATCCAGCCGGGCATCGACGCCGCGAGCATCGAGACGCAGATGCGGTACGTGCTGGCGACCGGGCGGCCGGTGGTCGGGTACGAGCACCTGGGCCGGGTGCGCTCCACGCCCCTGCGGGAGACGGCGTACATGATGTCGTTCACCCGTCTGGAGGACGACCGAGGTCATCCGATGGGCGTGTACTACACGGTCGTCGACATCACCGAGCGGCACCGTGCCCGGCAGCGTCTGGCCCTGCTCGACCGGGCCGGCGAGCAGATCGGCCGCACCCTGGACATCGTGCGGACCGCGCAGGAACTGGCCGACGTGGCCGTGCAGGACTTCGCCGACTTCGTCTGCGTGGACCTGCTGGACTCCGTGCTGCGCGGCGCGGAGCCGGAGCCGCGGCCGCTGTACGGCACCGGCGAGGTGCCGCTGCGGCGGGCCGGGCACCAGTCGGTGAACCCGGGGGTGCCGGAGGCCGTCGTCGGGATCGGCCAGGTGGCCGCCTACCTCGGGGGATCACCGCCGGTCCGCTGTCTGACCACGGGCTCCTCCTGGCGCGAGGAGCGGCTCGACCCGCTGGGCGAGGAGTGGGCCGCGGACATCCCGGGCGGCCGCCGGGCGACCTTCCTGGAGCGAGGCCTGCACAGCGTGATGATCGTGCCGGTCCGCGCGCGCGGTGTCACGCTGGGCGTCACGTCGTTCTTCCGGCGCCGGCGTCAGGAGCCCTTCGACGCGGACGACCTCAGCCTCGCCGAGGACCTGGTGTCCCGGGCGGCGGTCTGCGTGGACAACGCCCGGCGCTACACCCGCGAGCGGGACGCCGCGCTGGTCCTCCAGCGCAGTCTGCTGCCGCGCCGGCTGCCCGAGCAGGACGCCGTGGAGGTGGCCGCCTGCTACCGGCCGGCCGACGAGCTGACCGGCCTGGGCGGCGACTGGTACGACCTGATCCAGCTGTCCGGCGCGCGCGTGGCCCTGGTCGTGGGCGAGGTTCCGGGGCACGGGATCGACGCCGCCGCGGACATGGGCCGGCTGCGCACCGCCGTACGCACCCTCGCCGCGCTGGACCTGCCGCCCGAGGAGGTCCTCGCGCACCTCGACGACGTCGTCGCGCGCACGGTCCGCGAGGAGGGGCAGCGCTCCTCGGCCGCGCAGGACGTCGGCGCCCGGGCGGTGGGGCCGGGGTGCGTGTACGTCGTCTACGACCCCGTCGACGGACAGTGCACGATGGCCGCCGCGGACCATCCCGCGCCCGTCGTCGTCCTGCCCGATTCGACCGTCGTCCGCGTCGACGTCCCGCAGGGCCCACCGCTCGGGGTGGGCGGCCCGCCCTTCGAGTCGGTCGAGCTGGCCCTGGCCGAGGGCAGCACGCTGGCCCTGCACACCGACGGACTGCTGGCCCACCGGGACGGCGGCGGGACGGACGACGACACGGACCGCGACCGGCTGCGCACCGCCCTGGCCCGGCCCGCGTCCTCGCTGGAGCTGCGCTGTCGGGACGTGGTCGACGCCCTGGTGCCGGACCGGCCCCGCGACGACGTGGTCCTGCTGATGGCCCGGACCAGGCTGCTCGGCGCCGACCGGGTCGCCGACTGGGACCTGCCCGCCGATCCGGCCATGGTCGCCGACGCCCGCAAGGAGGCCGCCCGGCAGTTGGACGAGTGGGGGCTGGAGGAGCTCGCCTTCACCACCGAACTGATCGTGAGCGAGCTGGTCACCAACGCCATGCGGCACGCACAGGGCCCGATCCAGCTGCGGCTGATCAGGAACCGGTCGCTGATCTGCGAGGTCTCCGACGGCGGTGCCACCGCACCCCATCTGCGCCATCCGCGCACCACGGACGAGGGGGGCCGCGGGCTGCTGCTGGTCTCCCAGGTCACCGAGCGCTGGGGAACCCGCTTCGTGCCCGACGGGAAGGTCATCTGGGCCGAGCAGAACCTGACGGAGCCACCGGCCTGACGTGCGCGGCGCCCGTGTCCGTCGTATGACAGAGGGACACGGAGACAGAGGGACACGGACGGGCGAAGTACTCGACGGGAACGGGTGCGATCCGGCGGATGGGCGGCAGCCATGGACGACACGGCCATCGACTACGCGGCGGTGTTCCAGGCGCTGCCGGGCATGGTGGCGCTGCTGACGCCCGAGCTGGTCTACGTGGACGCCAACGTGGAATTCCTGCGCATGGCCGGGCGTACCCGTGAGCAGGTGGTGGGGCGGCACCTCTTCGACGTCTTCCCGGACAACCCGGAGAACGACGGCGCGTCGGGCATGCGCAGCCTGGGCGCCTCGCTGGCCCGGGTCGCCGCCACCGGCGAGCGTGACGCCATGGCCCTCCAGCGGTACGACGTCGAGGACCCCGAGCGGCCCGGGGAGTGGGAGGAGCGCTACTGGAGCCCGGTCAACGCGCCGGTGCTCGACGCGGACGGGAAGGTGAGGCTGCTCGTGCACCGGGTCGAGGAGGTCACCGAGCTGATCCGGGCCCGCGGCGGTCCCACCGGCAGCCGGGCCCGCGTCCTGGAGGCCGAGCTGTACACGCGCGCCCGTGAACTCCAGGAGGTCAACGAGCGGCTGCGCCAGGCCCACGCCCGCGAGCGCGAGGTGGCGCTCGCCCTGCAGAAGGCGATGCTGCCCGCCCGCCGGCAGGTCGGCCGCCATCACGCCGCCGTGCGCTACCGGCCGGCGGTCGGCGCGCTGAACGTGTGCGGGGACTGGTACGACATCGTCGACCTGGTGGGCGGCCACCGCATGGCCGTGGCCGTGGGCGACGTGGTCGGGCACGGGCTGGAGGCCGCCGGGGTCATGGGCCAGCTGCGCAGCGCGCTGAGCGCGGCCTCCCGGGTCGCCGTGGGGCCGGGCGAGGCCCTGAACGTCCTGGGGCTGTACGCGCACGTCGTCGACGGCGCCGAGTCGGCGACCGCCGTCTCGACGTTCATCGACTTCGACCACCACACGATCAGCTACAGCAGCGCGGGTCATCCACCGCCCGTCCTGATCCGCCCCGAAGGCGGGGTGGAGTTCCTCGACCAGGCCACCGACCCGCCACTCGACGCCCGCCCCGACCCGTTCCCCCGGCCGCAGGCCTGGACGTCGTACACGGAGGGCGCCACGCTCGTCCTGTACACCGACGGACTCGTGGAGCGCCGTGGCGAGGACATCGACACCGGTCTGGCGCGCCTCGCCGACTCCCTCGACCGGCACCGCGACGAGGACCCCGAGAGGCTCGCGGACCACGTGCTGCTGGAACTGCTGCCTCCCGGGGGTGCCACCGACGACACGGCGCTGGTCATCGTGCGGCTGTGACCGTGCGCGCCTGCCCGCGTCAGTTCTTGCCGAGGAGCTTCTTCATCTCCTTGATCTCGGAGCTCTGGCCGGTGACGATGGCGTCCGCCATGGTCCTGGCAGGACCGTAGGCGCCCCTGGTCCTCTCGGTGCCGGCCATCTCCAGGGCGCCCTGGTGGTGTTCGACCATCATGGACAGGAACGACGTGTCGAAGTCCGTGCCCCGCTTCTTCTTCAGGGCGGCCATGTCACCGTCGCTCATCATCCCGGTCATCCCGGGCATGCCGGAGTGGCCCGAGTGGTCCATGCCGGCCATCGGCACCTGCTCGCCCCAGGCCCTGAGCCAGCCGGTCATCGTGCGGATCTCGGGGTCCTGCGCCTTCTCGATGCGGGCGGCGAGGTCCTTCACCTGCGCCGAGGAGGCCCGGCCGGCCGCCAGCCGTGCCATCTCCAGGGCCTGCTGGTGGTGCGGGATCATGCCCTGCGCGAAGGCGACGTCCTGGGCGTTGTGGGCGGAGGCCGAGGCGGTCGCGCCGGGGGCGGCGGAGGTGTCGTGGGCGGCGCTGCCGTCGCTGCCGCCACCGCAGGCGGCGAGGACGAGGGCGGCGGCCGCGGCGACGGCGACCTGGGCGGCGCGGCGCGTGGGAATACGGGTGGTCATGCGGGAACTCCTGTGGTTCTCAAGGGATATGGGACACGGGTGAGCGCGACCGGGGGCTCCGCCAGGCAGGGGCGGGCGCCACGGCCGACGGGGCGTCCTATATCCGCAGGAGCTGGAGTTCGGCCAGGGAGGGCGGGGCGCGGGCGCCTTCCGACCGCGCCGCCGCGCGGGAGTGCGGGCGGACATCCGCGGCAGGGGCGGCCACGGGGTCGGGGACCAGGGCCGGCATCTGCGGCCCGCCGGTCACCGCGCCCGAGGCGCAGGTGGGGTCGGCGTGATGCATGAGGCCGCCACCGCAGTGCCCGTCATCGCCGGCACACGCGTCAGAGGCGGTGAGCGCGACGGCATGGACACTCCGGCCGTGCTCCGCGTGCCCCGCACCCCCGGCGGGCCCCAGCGCGTGCATCCCCAACAACCCCACCAGCACGGACAACACGAGCAGCACGCGCCGCCGCCGCTGGGGCGGGCGCGGGGCGTGCGGTCCGGTGCTGTGCATCGCAGCCATCGTACGGGGAGGGGGTATCCGAAGCACCGCGGGCCCCGCCGGACGGATGACGACGCCGCCCGCCCCGGGGCGGGGAGGCCGGCGGGCGCGGTGGGTATGAGGGGGTTGCGAGGCGGTTACGTATGACTTACGTATCACTACAGACGCATGCGGGCCGGCACCGGGATCATGCCGGGACGACACCGGTGCCGCCGGGCCCGGCGGAATGAGGGGCGAGCCGTGTTCTACCACCTGCTGAAGTACGTGCTGCTGGGCCCCCTGCTGAGGCTGCTGTTCCGGCCCCGGATCGAGGGCCTGGAGAACGTGCCGGCGTCGGGCCCCGCGATCGTGGCCGGGAACCACCTCTCCTTCTCCGACCACTTCCTGATGCCGGCGATCCTGAAGCGCCGCATCACCTTCCTGGCCAAGGCGGAGTACTTCACCGGCCCGGGGCTCAAGGGCCGGCTCACCGCGTTCTTCTTCCGCAGCGCCGGGCAGATCCCGGTGGACCGCTCGGGCAAGGAGGCCGGCCAGGCGGCGATCCGGGAGGGTCTCGGGGTGCTGGGCAAGGGCGAGTTGCTCGGGATCTATCCCGAGGGGACGCGCTCGCACGACGGGCGGCTGTACAAGGGCAAGGTCGGCGTCGCCGTGATGGCGCTGACGGCGGGCGTGCCGGTCGTGCCGTGCGCGATGATCGGCACGTTCGAGGCCCAGCCGCCGGGCAGGGTCGTCCCGCACTTCCACCCCGTCACCATCCGCTTCGGCAAGCCCCTCGACTTCTCACGCTACGCCGGCATGGAGCGGGAGAAGGCGATCCTGCGGGCCGTCACGGACGAGATCATGTACGCGATCCTGACCCTGTCCGAGCAGGAGTACGTCGACGAGTACGCGGCCGTCGTCAAGTCCCGGCAGAGCGCGGAGAAGGCCGGGAAGGAACGCAGGTTCCCGCGCGCGCCGCTCGGTTGAGCGACCGGCCGGCTCCGCCGCACCCCCCTCTGCCGACGGCAGAACGTCCGCGCCCCACGCCGCCCGCACACCTAGGCTCGCCGTATGAAGAAGGCTGTGGTGATCGGGGCGAACGGGCAGATCGGCCGTCCGACGGTGAACGCGCTGGCGCGGGACGGCTGGGAGGTGACGGCCGTCTCGCGCAGCGGCGGCCGCGACGCCGCGTGGGACGAGGGGGTACGGACGGCCCGCCTGGACCGCGCCGCCGACACGGCCCCTTCCGCTCTCTCCGCGCTGGTCGGCGACGGCTGTGAGCTGCTGGTCGACGTGGTGGCCTACGACGCCGCGCACGCCCGGCAGTTGACGTCCCTCGCGGGCCGCGTCGGCTCGGCGGTGGTGATCTCCACCGTGTCGGTGTACGAGGACGGATCCGGACGGAACTTCGACACGCTGCGCGATCCGGAGGGCTTCCCGGTCTTCCCGGTGCCGGTTCCCGAGGGCCAGCGGACGATCGCCGCGGGCGACACGTCGTACAGCACCAGGAAGGCGGCGCTGGAACGAGAACTCCTCGCCACCGCCGCGGAGTTCCCCGTCACCGTGCTGCGGCCCGCCGCGGTGCACGGGCCGTACAGTCCGCTGCCGCGTGAGCTGTACTTCGTGAAGCGGAACCTCGACGGCAGGCGCGAGCGCATGGTGGCGTACCGGGGCGAGAGCCTGTTCCATCCGTCGAGCGCCCGCAACATCGCCGAACTGGTGCGGCTGGCGGCGGCGCGGCCCGGTACCCGGGTGCTGAACGCCTGTGACGGTGAGACGCCGACGCCGGCGGAGATCGGCGCGGCGGTCGACGCGGTGATGGGCACGACGACGCGGACGGCGTTCCTCGACGGACCGCCCGAGGGCTCCGTCGGCGGCACGCCGTGGTCGGTCCCGCTGCCGGTCGTCTGCGACATGTCCGCAGCGGAGCGGGAGTTGGGGTACCGGCCGGTGGTGTCGTACGCCGAGAGCCTGCCGGAGACGGTGGCGTGGCTGACGGACACGCTCGCCGCGCGGGACTGGCGGGAGGCCTTCCCGTTGCTCGCCAAGGCGTACCCGGACCTCTTCGACTACGCGGCCGAGGACGTCTGGTTCGCGAATCGAGCGGCATGAGCTGCATGAGTGAGGGGCGGCCGGACGGTGGTGCTCCGGCCGCCCCTCGTCACCGTACGGTCCCGGTTACGGCTTGGGCGTGGCGTGCGGGCCGCAGGTCACGTCCGCGCCGTCCAGCTTGCCGTCGACCAGGTAGGCGTCGACGCGCTGGTTGATGCAGGGGTTCACCAGGCCCGTCACACCGTGGGAGCCCGCGTCCTTCTCGGTGATCAGACGGGAGCCCGCGAAGCGCTGGTGCAGCGTGACGGCGCCCTCGTACGGGGTGGCGGCGTCGCGGGTGGACTGCACGATCAGCACCTGCGGCAGGCCCGTGTGGGTCGTGACGTGGACCGGGTTCTGCTGCGTGACCGGCCAGGTGGCGCACGGCAGGTTCATCCAGGCGTTGGCCCAGGTCATGAACGGATAGTCCTTGTTGAGCCGGGTGTTGTCCCGGTCCCACTTCCGCCAGCTGGTGGGCCACTTGGCGTCGGTGCACTCGACGGCCGTGTAGACGGCGTTGCCGTTCTCCGCGGAGATGTTGCCGGCCGTGTTGGACAGGTCGGGGGCCGCCGCGTCGACCAGTGCCTTGGTGTCACCGGCGACGTACTTGCTGAACACCGTGGCGGTCGGCACCCACGAGGAGTCGTAGTACGGGGCGTTCTGGAAGAAGGAGATCAGCTCGGCCGGGCCGACGACCCCGCCGATGGGGTTCTTCTTGGCGGTGGCGCGCAGTTCGAGCCACTTGGCCTGGACGGCCGCGCGGGTGGTGCCGAGGTGGAAGGAGGCGTCGTTCTTCGCGACCCAGTCCTCCCAGTCCTTCCAGCGGCCCTCGAAGGCGACGTCCTGGTTCAGGTTGGCCTGGTACCAGATGTTCTCGCGGGCCGGGTTGACCACGCTGTCCACGATCATGCGGCGCAGGTGGCCCGGGAAGAGGGTGCCGTAGACGGCGCCGAGGTAGGTGCCGTAGGAGACACCGAGGTAGTTGAGCTTCTTCTCGCCGAGCGCCGCGCGGATGACGTCCAGGTCGCGGGCGGTGTTGGGCGTGGTCATCTGCTGGAGCATCGCGCGGCCGGTGCGGTCCAGGCAGCCGTCCGCGTACTGGCGGGCCAGCTTGCGCTGGGCCAGCTTGTCCGCCTCGGAGCCGGGCACCGGGTCCATCTTCGGCGCCTTGACGAACTCCTGCGGGTCCTCGCAGGAGATGGGTGCCGAGTGGCCGACGCCGCGCGGGTCGAAGCCGACGAAGTCGTAGGCCTTGGCGACGTTCGCCCAGACGGGGTTCTTGTTGGTGACCCGCGTCGGGAAGCGCATGCCGGAACCGCCGGGACCGCCCGGGTTGTAGACGAGCGCGCCCTGGCGCTCGGCCTTGGTGCCGGTGTTGCCGATGCGGTCGACGGCGAGCTTGATCTGCTTTCCGTACGGGTGCGTGTAGTCGACGGGCACGCTGACCCAGCCGCACTGGATCGGCTTGGCCAGACCCCAAGCGGCAGGACACTCCTGCCAGTTGATGCCCGCCCTGGCGGCGCGGGCGGCGGCGATCTCGGCACCCTTGGCCGCGCGGTCCTGGCCGGGCCGGCCGGTGGCGCCGGCGGCGCTGGCCGCGGGTGCCGACACGGCGCCGGCGATCAGGGTGGCGGTGACGAGTGCTCCGGCGGAACCGAGCGCCAGCAGGCGGCTCTTCGGTCTGTTGTCCCTCAAGTGGGCCCCTCCCCCTACATATGCATCGCTGCGAGTCGTCAAACGGGGATCCTCTCGGCTGTGAGCCGACTGTGAACAGGGGGCATCTGCCATCTTTACCAATCCGATAACCGGACGATCATGTCCCGTTGACCGGTACGTACGTCACGCGGTGACCGGTAGGCACCTCACACGGCGAGCAGCGACCGCGCTTCCTCCAGCAGCCCCCGCAGCCGCAGCGCGTCCGGCGCGACGGCGCTGACCAGGGCCGCGGGTCCCGCCAGCGGTATCAGCGCGGCGCACTCCCCCAGGGCCTGCGCCCGGACCGGCCGCTCGGCGAACTCCGGCCGTACGACGACGAGTTGGCCGACACTGCGGTGTCCTGCCAGGACCGCCGGGCCGTCCCAGCCGCCCGGGGCCCCGGGGCCGCAGGACAGTTCCTGGTCCAGCACGGTCCGGCCCGCGACGCGTACGGTCAGCCGGCTCGTGAGCCGGCCGGGCTCCTCTCCGGCCCGGCCGAGGACCTGCTCCTCGCGCAGCACGAGGCGCGCTCCGGCGGCGAGTTCGGCGCGGGTGGTGACGTGCAGGTCGCTGCCGCCGGCCGAGATCAACTGCTCCGGCAGCCAGTGCAGTTCGGCGCCCTCGGCCACGTCGAGCCGGACGTCGTAGCGGGCCTCGCCCTTGCTCTGGCCCGGCAGCGCGATGGTGGCGGCGGCCGACCCGACGTGCAGTCGGGCGCCCTCGGCGACGGACGCCGAGAGCGCCAGGCGGTCGCCGCCGAGCGGACCGCTCATCGCGCCGACGACCATGACCCTGGCCTCGGCGCCGGTGGACCGGACGCGGCGCAGGGCCAGCGGGCCCTCACCGTCGAGCACGGGCAGCACCGTAGCGCCGCGGCCGTCGGCCCGGGCGGCGATGCGCGCGTGGGCCCGGACGCCGGCGGCGGTCACACCGTCCACGCGACGAGCCGTTCCCGGACCCAGGCGGCGACGTCCGCGACCCCGTCCCCGGCGCGCAACGACTGGAAGACGACCGGGAGTTCGGCCCGCTGGGCCTTGGCGTCGGCGGCCATCCGGGTGAGGTCGGAGCCGACGTACGGGGCGAGGTCCGTCTTGTTGACGACGAGCAGGTCGGCGGTGGTGACACCCGGGCCGCCCTTGCGCGGGATGTCGTCGCCGCCGGCCACGTCGATCACGAAGATCTGCGCGTCCACGAGCCCCTTGGAGAAGGTCGCGGTGAGGTTGTCACCGCCGGACTCGACGAGGATCAGGTCCAGCGGGCCGACCTCGTCCTCCAGGTCCTCCACGGCTTCGAGGTTGGCGGAGATGTCGTCGCGGATCGCCGTGTGCGGGCAGGCTCCGGTCTCCACGGCGGTGATCCGCTCGGGCGGCAGCACGGCCTCCCGGAGCAGGAACTCGGCGTCCTCACGGGTGTAGATGTCGTTGGTGACCACGGCGAGGGACAGCTCGTCGCGCAGCGCCCGGCACAGCGCGGCGACGGTCGCGGTCTTCCCGGACCCGACGGGCCCGCCGAGCCCGATGCGCAGCGCACGGTGCGTGCCGTCGGGCCGGTGCGCGTCCGCGCTGACGGCGGCGGGGCCGGAATGGGTGTGATCGAGGTGCATGGGTACGGCTCCTAGGGACCGGGAGGTTGGTTCGATGGGGGGCGGCGTCCCCGGGCTGTCGCTCGTCAACCGGCCGCGCCGGTGGGGTGGTTGGGCCAGGTCATGACGCGAACAGCCGGACCGGCCAGGCCGCGTGCCACTCCGCGCCGACCTCCAGCAGGGGGCCGGACGCCGCGGGCAGCGCGTCGACGCCTTCGGCGGCGGCTCGCCGTGCCGCCTCCACCGCCCTGTCCGCCACGCGGTCCACCTCCGGTGCCAGTCGCGCCAGCACGCCGGTCGCGTCGAACGGGTCCAGGCTCAGCAGGCGCACGGTCGCCGTCGCCGGCCCGCTCACGCTCTCGTACGCCGCGCAGTACGCCGCGTCGTCCGGGCCCAGTCCGGCCATCCGTGCGGCCAGTCCGAGCACCACCGGCTGGTGGGCACCCTTGGGGAACTCCCGGGCCAGCGCGTCGAGTTCGGGTGCGGGCCAGCTCGCGCGGGCGGCCCGCAGCAGCTGGCGTCCGAGCCGGCGCGCGGCGGCGCGCAGCGCCGGGGAGGGGGTGCGGGCGTCCGCCGCCGCGTCCAGTTCCCGCACGTCCACGCCGAGTACGGCGGCCGCCGCGAGCGCGCCCGCGACCAGCCCCGCGGTGTGCAGCCGGCCCCGGCAGAAGTCCTCCAGGTGCCCGGCACCGGTGATCCGGCCCGCCTTGACGGCGGCCTCCGCCCCGCCGGAGTGCGCGTGACCTCCGGCGGGAAAGCGGCCGTCGGCGAGGACCAGCAGCGCAGCCCTGCTCATCAGAAGAGGAAGTAGCGCTGGGCCATGGGCAGTTCGGCCGCAGGTGTCGCCTCGACCAGTTCGCCGTCGATGTGCACGGCGAAGCTGTCGGGGTCGATCCGCACGTCGGGCCGGGCGTCGTTCTCGCGCATGTCGGCCTTGGTGACCTGCCGGGTGGACTCGATCGCCACGAACCGCTTGCCGAGCTGGAGCCGCTCCGGCAGCCCGTCCTCGATCGCCAACGGGGCCACGAAATTCACCGAGTTGGCGGCCGGGGCGCGGCCGATCGCGCCGTACATCGGGCGGGGCAGGATCGGCTGCGGGGTGGGGATGGAGGCGTTGGCGTCGCCCATCTGCGCGTACGCGATCTGCCCGCCCTTGAGCACGAGGAGCGGCTTGACCCCGAAGAACGCGGGCTCCCACAGGACGAGGTCGGCGAGTTTGCCGGTCTCGACGGAGCCGATCTCGGCGGCGAGGCCCTGGGCGAGCGCCGGGTTGATCGTGTACTTGGCGACGTAGCGCCGTACCCGGTGGTTGTCCGCGCGGCCGTCGCCGGGCAGGGCGCCCCGCCGGCGCTTCATGACGTGCGCCGTCTGCCAGGTCCGCAGGATCACCTCGCCGACCCGGCCCATCGCCTGGGAGTCGGAGGAGATGATCGAGATCGCGCCGAGGTCGTGCAGCACGTCCTCCGCGCCGATGGTGGACGGCCGGATCCGGGACTCGGCGAACGCCAGGTCCTCGGGGACCGCCGGGTTCAGGTGGTGGCACACCATCAGCATGTCGAGGTGTTCCTCGGCGGTGTTGACGGTGTACGGCCTGGTCGGGTTGGTGGAGCTGGGCAGCACGTTGGCCTGCGAGACGACGGTCATGATGTCCGGCGCGTGCCCGCCGCCGGCGCCCTCGGTGTGGTACGAGTGGATGCCCCGGCCCGCGATGGCGGCGAGGGTGTCGCCGACGAACCCGGCCTCGTTCAACGTGTCGGTGTGGATGGCGACCTGAATGCCCGTCCGGTCGGCCACGGTGAGCGCGGCGTCGATGACGGCCGGGGTGGAGCCCCAGTCCTCGTGCAGCTTCAGGCCGGCGGCGCCGCCGCGGATCTGGGACAGCATCGCCTCGTGGCTGACGGTGTTGCCCTTGCCGAGGAAGCCCACGTTGACGGGGTAGGCCTCCATCGCCTCCAGCATCCGGGCCAGATGCCAGGGTCCGGGCGTCACGGTGGTCGCCTTGGAGCCCTCGGCCGGGCCGGTGCCGCCGCCGACCAGGGTGGTGATGCCGGAGGCGAGCGCCTCGTCGGCGATCTGCGGACAGATGAAGTGGACGTGCGCGTCGATCGCACCGGCGGTCAGGATCCGCCCGTTGCCCGCGATGATCTCGGTCTCGGGGCCGATGACCAGGTCGGGGTGGATGCCGTCCATGGTGTCGGGGTTTCCGGCCTTGCCGAGCGCGGTGATCCGGCCGTCGCGGATGCCGACGTCGGCCTTGACGACGCCCCAGTGGTCGATGACGACCACGCCGGTGATCACGGTGTCGGGGGTGCCGTCGGCGCGGGTGGCCCGGGACTGGCCCATGGACTCGCGGATGACCTTGCCACCGCCGAAGACCGCCTCGTCCCCGGAGGCGCCCGGGCCGCCGGAGCGGTCCTCCTCGATCTCGATCAGCAGATCGGTGTCGGCGAGCCGGATGCGGTCACCGGTGGTGGGGCCGAAGAGGTCGGCGTAGGCGCCGCGGGAGATCTCAGGCATCGAGGGAGCCTCCGGTCTCCCCGCGCAGCCCCGGCACGATCCGGGCGCCGGCGAGGGGGACGAGTTCGACGTCGACGGGGATGCCGGGCTCGAAGCGCACGGCGGTGCCGGCGGCGATGTTCAGCCGCTTGCCGCGGGCGGCGGCGCGGTCGAACTGAAGGCCGGGGTTGGCCTCGGCGAAGTGGTAGTGGGAGCCGACCTGGACGGGCCGGTCGGCGGCGTTGAGGACGGTCACACGGGTGGCCTCGCGGCCCTCGTTGTAGGCAATCGGGCCGTGCGCGAACAGAACCTCTCCGGGAATCATCGCGGCGCCCTCAGATGATCGGCTCGTGCACGGTGACGAGCTTGGTGCCGTCCGGGAAGGTGGCCTCCACCTGGACGTCGTGGATCATCTCGGCGATGCCCTCCATGACGTCGTCCCTGGTGAGGATCTTGCGGCCGGAGGACATCAGCTCGGCGACCGTACGGCCGTCCCGGGCGCCCTCAAGGATGTGCGAGGTGATGAGGGCGACGGCCTCGGGGTGGTTGAGCCTGAGCCCGCGGGCCCGGCGCTTCTCGGCCACGTCGGCCGCCACGTGGATGAGCAGCCTCTCTTGCTCGTGCGGGGTCAGTTGCACGTCCCACCTCACAGTCCTCGCTCCGGACCGTACGGGGTCCGGTTGCCGCAGCCACCACGACGGAGACAGGTCTAACACACCGACAAATACCAGGATTGACAGCAATCCGGGCAGAAAAACCGCTGGTGGCGTGGATCGGCAGGTTAGTTCGTCGGAGTTTCAACGACGTTAACCAGACCTTGATCGCCCGATGACCGCGGGATGGTAAGCGGCTTACCCGTTCATCCGCACGGGTCAGGACACACCGGGCCGCCGGTGCTCGGCGGCCATGCCGGGCCCCCGGTGCTCGGCGGCGAGCCCGAACCGCTGCTGCCGTTCGCGCGGAGCGGAACCGGCCTCGTGCAGCCCCGACACGGAGCTGATCACCTGCTCCTCCGCGGCCGGCTCGTCGAGCGCGTCCAGCCGCTCCAGGTCACCGGCCGAGACCAGCGCGACCAGCGGCTTCCCATGCCGTGTCACGACGACGCGCTCACCGCCGTACACCACCCGGTTGATCAGGTCGGCGAGCTCAGCCCTGGCTTGCGTCACCGGAATCTCGTAGGCCATGACCCTAGTTTACGGGTCGCCCGTGACGTCCATCAGTTCTAGGGAGGGCGGGAAAAGGCCAGGTCAGATGTCTTTCGGCTGTCGTCTCACACAAGGTCTGTGAGAAATGTGTGAGACGACGGCCGTGCCGGCCAGTACGCCCGTACACAGGACGAATCCTCACCCCGCGGGCGGTGGCCTGGCACCTGTTGTCCAGTTCGCAACCTTGTCGGTAAGTAGTTCGGCCTTCACCCTTTCCTGGTCAGCTGACGATCAGAGGGGGGAATGTGCCGACCGCCTGATCGGAGAGCACGACATGACCGCCGACATCAAGCAGCCCGCCTTGCCCCGCCACGGTCGGATGGCCGGGCCGAGGGTCGCGTGATCGTGGATCCACCCGGCGAGGGCGGCGGCCGTTGCGTCCGTGTCGACAGCGAGACACTGGGCACCGGGTACAGCCTGCGCGACCTGTCGGTGTTCCTGGAGCGTGCCGGCCTGGAGAGGTTGGACGTGGTGGACTTGGTGAACTCGCCGCTGATCGAGTGGCGGAGTGGCGGGCCGGAGGTTTGGCCGGAGGTGGAGTGACGCTCGGCAGTCCCGGTTTGACCCGATGATGGCGTGGCTCGCGCTGCGGGTGTGCTCCCGTGGCGCCCGAGGTGCGCAACGCGCAGCAACACCGCGGCCGGGATCACGGGTCCTGCCTGCGCTTTCCCGGCTCGCTGTGCACTGCGGCACGGAACCCCCTCTTCACTGTGTGCAACTCGGCACTCCACACGATGCGTTGCCAACCCTAAGAGCTGTCCCGCACATAGTTGGCGGGGCGGCGGCACCAGGTGCTGAGCGGATACTCGCGAGACTCCGGCGTGGCAGCTGTGGCAGCCTGCGGGCATGCCAGAGCTGCGCGTTCATGCAGGCCGCCACTACGCCGTCCAGTTCCACTACGCGTTGCCGGACGACGCCTGGCGTGTGGAGCTGAGCGAGGCCGTGCCTGCGCCAGCTGCGTGGGCTGAGATTCCCAACGCACAGACCCACCTGCCCGGAGCTGCCTTCATGGTGGCGGTGATACCCGACGAGGACCCGAACTTGGAGCCGGCCGTCCACATCCACAGCCACGACGAGCACGTCATCCCCTACGAGATCATGCGCTGGTTCATGGAGCAGGTGGCCGAGCAGGTCGAGCGCTGCCGCCTCGCGTTTGAGCAGGGAGCTCCTGAAGCGGTGGAATGATCATGCAGTGACTGGTGTGATCACGGCGTCGGAGCCTGCCTGGACAGCCCCGTTCAGCGGACTGAGCCCGCGACAGTTCGGCAAGCTGATCACGGCGTTACGACGCGAGGGTGCAGATCCCGTTCGCAAGGGCCGGCCGTGGAGCCTTCCGCTGGAGGACCGGGTCCTGCTGGTCGCCGCGTACTGGCGCACCAACCTCACGCTGCGGCAGCTGGCACCGCTGTTCGGGGTATCGAAGTCGGCCGCCGACCGCATCATCGACCACCTCGGCCCCTCGCTCGCGCTTCAGCAGCGCAAACGGTTCCGCAAGGACACCGTCCTGATCGTCGACGGAACCCTGGTCCCCACCCGGGACCACAGCATCGCCGAGCAGTCGAAAAACTACCGGTACTCCGCCAACCACCAGGTCGTCATTGACGCAGACACCCGACTGGTTGTCGCCGTCGGCCGACCGCTGCCCGGCAACCGCAACGACTGCAAGACATGGGAGCTGTCCGGGGCGAAAGCCGCCGTCGGCAAGACCACCGTCATCACGGACGGCGGCTACCGCGGCACCGGCCTGGTCATCCCACACCGCCGAGAGAAAGGCCAGAGCGATCTCCCGGCCTGGAAGGAGGAACACAACGCCTCCCACCGCAAAGTCCGCGCCCGCGTCGAGCACGCCTTCGCCCGCATGAAGACGTGGAAGATCCTGCGCGACTGCCGCCCCAAGGGCGACGGTGTCCACCACGCCATGCTCGGCATCGCCCGCCTGCACAACCTCGCCCTCGCCGGGTGACCGAGAAGACGAGCAGGGTCGTCCACCCCATCAACGGCGCGGGCATCTTCACCGACGTCGCAGCGTTGCAGCGCCAAGGGCACCGTCACCGCCGACTGCTCTTCAGCTCGCGTGACGAGGCCGCTCTCCCGCTGCTCGTGCGAGGCGTCGACGTTCTTGCGGATGTCGACAGCGATGATGAGTTCGTGGTGGGCCTCAACGCGCTGATCACAGGGTTCCGCGCGCTGATCCCCTCCTCCCGGCAGTGACCGCGTGGCCACAGCCCCGCTCGGCCGGCGGCGTCGGCCCGAGTGCTGCCTCCCATGACGACCGGGAAGAGCGGCCACGCTCGCCGGCACATATCTCATGACGCACTGCGGCTGCTCCGCAGTCGATGCTGGCCAGGTCGCCGACGCGCAGGCAGTGGTCCTCGGGAATGCCGTGCGCGACGGCGTCGTGCACGGAGGCGCCGAAGGCGGCGAACAGGACATGTCGGCGTGACCGTGAGGCGCGCGCCGTCGGGCCGGGAACCGGACGTTCCTGACGCGGCACCGCACGAGCGTGTGCCGGTCCGTGCCGGGCGCTGAAAGCGTCCGGTAAGGAAGCTCTCCCTACCTTCCGTCAGTGAGGTGAGCAGCGGCTGCCGCCGCTGCCGGTCACTGGGAGGGAATCGTGGAGAAGCTGAGCGGATGGGTGATCCGCCATCGGCTGGTGGTGGGTCTCAGCTGGCTGGTGATCACGGTGGTGGGCATGCTGGTGGCGCCGTCGCTCTCGGGCCGGCTGCAACCAGGCACCCATGTCACCGGCCCCGGCTACACCGCCAACGTGCAGATCGCCCGGAGCTACGGAGGTGCGACCCAGGACCCCGCTGTCGTGGTCCTGGACCTCCCGACCGGGCAGACCGTCAATTCGCCGCAGGCGCGGGCGAAACTGCGGGCGGTGGACAGGGGCATCGCCACGGCGGCGCCGAGCCTGCGCCTGGTCTCCTATGCCTCGACCGGCAGCCGGACGCTGGTCGGGAACGGTGGGACGAGCACGATCGTCCTGGCCTATCCGCCGAAGCCCGGTGACGACATGGCCACCGATCAGATCGACGCCCTCACCAGGGCTGTCACAGCCGCGGCGCCAGGTCTGACCGTGCACGGCACCAGTCTGCGGGCACTGGAGGCCGGCAACACCACCGGCGGCGGCAACTCCAGCGTCACCGGTGAGCTGATCATCGGAGCGGTCGGCGCGCTGGTGATCCTGGCCTGGGTGTTCGGGTCGCTGCTGGCGCTGTTGCCGCTGGTCATGGCCCTGATCTCGGTGCTGACGATGCAACTGCTCGTCTACGGGCTGACGTTCCTGATGCCGTCGTCCTCGCCGATCCACCCGGCCGTGCAGTACATCGTGGCGCTGCTGGGCCTGGGCCTGTCGATCGACTACTCGCTGCTGGTGGTCACCCGCTGGCGCGAGGAGCGCGCGGCCGGCAAGAGCAACGAAGAAGCGGTGCGCGCGGCCGTGCAGCGGGCCGGGCACAGCGTCTGGTTCAGCGGCATGGTGGCCTCGCTCGGCCTGTTCGCGCTGACCGTCATCCCCAACTCGATGGTCCGCGGCATCGGTGTGTCCGGGCTGTTCATCCCCTCCACCGCGACCCTGGTCGCGCTGACGCTGCTCCCTGCGGTGCTGTCCAAGATCGGGCCGCGGGTGGACTGGCCGCGGCGGGCGTCGCGACGGCAGGCGGACAGCCGGTTCTGGACCGGCTGGTCGAAGTTCGTGATCAAGCACCGCGTGGCTTCGGCGGTCGCGGGCCTGGGCATCCTGGCCGCGCTGACCGCCACCGCCGCGACCATCGACATCAGCACGCCGAGCAGCCACGCACTGGCCACCGCCGGCGCCTACACCGACGGCCTGCACACCCTGGAAACCGACGGATTCCCGTCCGGGACGTTGACCGCGGTGCCGGTGTACGTCCCGAACGCCGTCGGCGCGGGGAACACCGTGAACGCCCTGGACACCGTTTCCAGCCTGCGTGGCGCCGCAGCCCCGGCAGGACCGGCCTGGCACACCGGGGGCAGCGCGATGGTCATCGCGATCCCGTACCACGAGGTCGGCAGTGCCGACGGCGGCACCTCGCTGGCCGACATCCGCCGCAGCGTCCCACCCGGTGTGCTGGCCGGTGGCGAGGGCGCACAGAAGATCGACGAGACCAGCGCCACCTACGGCTCGTTCCCGCTGCTGTTCGCTGTGGTCGCGGTGGTCACCTTCCTGCTGCTGACCCGCGGGATGCGGTCGGTCCTGCTGCCTGCCAAGGCCGTGCTGCTCAACATGCTGTCCGTGGCGGCCTCCTACGGCCTGCTGGTGATCGTCTTCCAGCACGGCATCGGCATGAAGGCGCTGTGGGGCGCGTCCACCTACGGCGCGATCGACACCCTTGCCCCGGTGCTGATCTTCGGGTTCCTGTTCGGCGTGTCCATGGACTATGAGGTGTTTATCCTGGCCAGGGTCCGCGAGGGATACGACCGCACCGGATCCACGCGGGAGGGCATCATCGAGGGTGTGGCGCGCACCGGCCGCCTGGTGACCTCCGCCGCGTTGATCCTGTTCTTCGCGCTCGCCTCGCTGGCCACGGCGAACGACGTCACCGTGCGCGAGATCGCCATCGGCCTGGCGTTCGGGGTGGTGCTGGACGCTATCGTGGTCCGGATGCTGCTGCTGCCCGCACTGGTCTCGCTGTTCGGCGACTGGAACTGGTGGCTGCCGGACCGGGCCGCGCGACTGCTCCGGCTCCCGGTGACGCGGTCAGCCGACGAGGCCCGTCCGGAGCTGGTTCCGCAGCGGATCGGGGAGGCATAGGCCGTGCGGGTGCTGGTGGTCGAGGACGAGCCGGACGTCGCCGAGGCCCTGGTCTGGGGCCTGCAGGCCGAGGGATACGTCGTCGACGCGACGGACAACGGCACGGATGGGCTGTGGATGGCGACGGAGAACGCCTACGACGTCATCGTGCTGGACGTCATGCTGCCCGGCCTGGACGGGTACCAGGTGGCCAAGCGCCTGCGCGAGCGCGAGCGCTGGACGCCGATCCTGATGCTCACCGCCATGGACGACGACCTCGACCACGCCGAGGGGCTGGAC
This sequence comes from Streptomyces sp. HUAS MG56, assembly GCF_058673395.1. Classification (NCBI taxonomy): domain Bacteria; kingdom Bacillati; phylum Actinomycetota; class Actinomycetes; order Kitasatosporales; family Streptomycetaceae; genus Streptomyces; species Streptomyces sp. HUAS MG56. The sequence goes on from NZ_CM178722.1 coordinate 2,455,406, forward strand.
TCCGGTGCGGACGACTACCTCTCCAAGCCGTTCTCCTACCCGGTCCTCCTCGCACACCTGCGCTCCCTGACCCGACGCACCCTCGGTGCCAGGCCGGCGGTGCTCGTCGCCGCCGGCCTGGCACTGGACCCCGCCGGACGCACCGTCACCCGCGACGGTGCGCCCCTGGAGGTGACCGGCCGGGAGGCCGCCGTGCTGGAGTACCTGCTGCGACGCAAGGGCTCCGTCATCTCCAAGGCCGAACTGCTGGAACACTGCTGGGACGCCCACTCCACCGGCGACCCGGCGATCGTCGAGGTCCTCGTGCACCGGCTGCGGCGCAAGATCGAGAGGCCGAGCGGGCCGACCGTCATCGAGACCGTGCGCGGCAAGGGATACGTCATCAGAAGCGAGAAACCATGACCGGGCTTGCGCGCGCCTGGCGCCGTCTGGCACACGGCGCGCGCCCGCGCACCGTGCGGACCCGCGTCACGGTCATCGCCGGTCTCGCGCTCACCGCGGCCGTCGTCATCGGGCTCCTCGTGATGTACCTGCTGCAGGTCGGCCAGGCCAAGCGCACCATCGCCGGGCAACTGCGCACCTACGCAGTACAGATCGAGCAGTCGGCCACCGCCGGGGCTTTCCCGCAGCCACTGCCGCCGTCGGTGCTCGACGCGCAGGCCCAGTCCCAGGTCCTTGCGCCGGACGGGACCGTCATCGCCTCGACACGCAATCTGGCCGGCAGACCGGCTGTGTTCACACTTGCGGCGGATGCCACGACCCCGGTTCGGCAGAAGGCCGTCGACGGCGTCCTTCCCGGCGAACTCTCCGTCCTCGGCGAGCGCACCAAGGTCGGCGGCCGACCGGTCACCGTCATCACCCTGACTGCCACCAGCCAACGCGACCAGGTCGACGAGACCTTCGCCCGGCTGCTCGTCATCGGCGTGCCGGGCACGCTCCTGGTGGCATGCGGCACCGTGTGGTGGGTGGTCGGCCGCGCGCTGCGGCCGGTGGAGCAGATCCGGCGCACCGCCACCGCCATCACCGCCGCCGAGTTGTCCCAGCGCGTCCCCGAGCCCGGCACGGACGACGAGATCGGCCACCTGGCCCGCACCATGAACGACATGCTCGCGCGGCTGGACGACTCCGCCGCACGGCAACGCCGCTTCGTCGCCGACGCCAGCCACGAACTCCGCAGCCCCCTGACGGCCATCCGCACCGGCCTCGAGGTCGGACTCGCACACCCCGACCGCGCACCCTGGCCCGACATCGCCTCACGGGCCGCCCGGCAGACCGAACGCCTCGAAGCGCTGATCTCCCAACTCCTCACCCTGGCCAGGGCCGACGCCGGAAAGCTGGCCGCGCGCCGGCAAACCGCCGACCTGTCCGCGTTGCTCGCCGAGATCCGGGCGACAACCACGGCGCCGCACCTGGAGATCGAGCTCGCGGTCCCGGCGCACACCACGGTGACCGGCAACCCGGAGGACCTGTCCCGGCTGTTCCGCAACCTCATCGACAACGCCGCCCGGTACGCGCGGACGAGGGTGTCCGTCACGGCGGGGGTCGAACCGGACGGCATCCGGGTCGAGATCGGCGATGACGGACCGGGAATCCCGGTCGAGGAACGCGAGCGGGTCTTCGACCGCTTCGTCCGCCTCGACGCCGACAGGGGACACGGCACCCGCTCCACCGGGCTCGGGCTGCCCATCGCCCGGGAGATCGCCACGGCGCACGGCGGCACGATCACGCTCACCGAAACCGACGGCGGCGGAACGCGCGCCGTGGTGGCCCTGCCGCGCTGACCTGAAGCGTGGCGTTTGAAGGCATGGGTGCCCCTGTTGCCCATTGAGCGGCGTGCATCGTGAAGCCGCAGGTCAAGAGGCTGGTGTGCGCGGAGTTCGGGGCGCTCGGGCTGGTCGTGGGCGGATGACTACGGCGGAGATCATCGGTCACCGGGAGACTGCGCGGTCTGTGAGGACCAGCAGGGCCCCGACCAGGGCGGTCGCCCATCTCGGGTCGGTGCGAACCTTGCCGAGCACGCGCCAGTTCTCGAGGTGGGCGAAGCCGTTCTCGACCGGAGCCCGGACGGCCGCGGGCGCTTTGTCGGAGAGCTTCTGCCCTCGCGTCAGGGGCCGGTTCCGGACGGCCTTGCAGCCGCTGATCACCGCGAGGTCGGCGTCGGGATCTGTGTCGTCGAGTCCGACGAACCCCAGGTCGGCGATGGCCCCGAGCCCGGCCGTCCGCAACTTGTGCGTGAGCTGATCGTGTCGGCAGGCGGTGATCTCCGAGGCCCGTCCGGGCCGGGTGGCCGAGACCCAGATCAGTCGGCCTTGTCGTCGGTGAGCGCGATCACGAGCAGGCCATGGCATTTGCTCTTGCCGGAGTAGTTCTTCCGGTTCTCGTCTCCGCTGCGTCTGCGGGTGCGGATCAACGTGCCGCCCAGCAGTACGATCCCGCCGCCCTTTCGGGCGATCTTCTTCAGCACGCGGTCCAGGCGCGGGGCGCGGGCAGCCAGCAGACCGACGACCTCGCGCACTCAGCGGGTGACGGTAGTGCGGTGCACCCCGTTCCCACCGGCCAGGTCGCCGGGCCGCTGGTCACAGCGCAGGACCGCCAGCACGATCCCTGCGATCTTTCCCGTGGGCCGGGCCCGCCACGGCGAGCCGATCTTCTTCAGATGGCTGCGTATCAGGTCGGCGAGATGGTTCAGGGTGGCGCTCGACAGCGGCAGGCGGGCGGTGCAGACAAGACCGGACAGTCAGCGGAACAGGCGGAAGAACCCGCGCACCTGCTTGACCAGCGACTCCGGCTGCTCCAGCGCGGCGAAGTGGCCACCATGCGGCAGCTCCTCGAACCAGCGCAGGTCGGTGAACCGCAGCTCGGCCTCCCGCCTCGACGGGCGGGTTATGTCGCGCGGGTAGACCGACAGCCCGGATGGCGCGGTCACCTTGTCCCGGAAGTTGGCGAAGCTCTCCCAGTACAGGCGCGCCGACGAAGTGGCCGACGCGGTGAACCAATAGACCGAGATCTCGTCGAGGATCGTCTGCCGCGACAACGCGTCCTCGGGATGGCCGTCGTTGTCCGTCCACGCCCAGAACTTCTCGGCGATCCAGGCGGCCTGTCCCGCCGGGGAGTCGGTGAGGCCGTAGCCGAGCGTCTGCGGCCGGGTCGCCTGGATCGCCGAGTACCCCCGGCCGGTGCGCTGCATCTCCTTCTCGGCCTCGAGATTCGCCAGCTCCGCGGGCGTCGGGTCGTCGAACGTTGCCCTTGCAGATATCTCCGTCCGTGCAGGTCAGGCGGCGTGTTCGTACTCGTGAAGGATGCCGCCGAGGCCATCGCGTCTTCGTATGTCGAGGCGGGCTATTTGGTCCGGACCGGCGATCGGGGCGGGCAGCGGGTAGAGCGGACGGGCGTTCGCGATGCCCTGATGCGGCCGGTGTCCGTTGTAGAACTGCTCGAACTCACGCAGGACGTTCAGCAGGTGCCGCTGGTTCCAGATCAAGGTCCGGTCCAGCAGCTCGCGCCGGCACGTTTGCACCCACCGCTCCACGGTCGCGTTCATTCTCGGCATCCGGACCCCGCTGAGCACGACCTCGATCCCCACGTCCTTCAAGATGGCGTCGAACAGCCCGGGGAACTTGCCGTCCCTGTCCCGGATCATGAACCTTGCCCGAGAGCCCGCGTCCTCCAGGTCCATCACGAGATTCTTCGCGGCCTGGACCACCCAGGACGCGGTCGGGTGGGCAGTGGCGCCCAGGACGCGGACCCGGCGACTGCCGTGCTCGATGACGGCGAACACGTACAGCCGCACTCCGGTCAGGGTGACCTTCTCGAAGAAGTCGCAGGCCAGCAGGGCATCGGCTTGGGAGCGCAGGAAGTCGCCCCAGGTACTGGAGCTCCGTTCGGGCGCCGGGTCGATCCCCGCCTCCTTCAAGATCTCCCATACCGTGGATGCGGCCACCTTTACCCCCAGCACGAGCAGCTCGCCGTGCACCCTCCTGTAGCCCCAGCCGGGATTCTCGCGCGCCAGGCGCAGCACCAGGACGCGGATGGAGTGCACGGTGCGCGGCCGGCCCGGGCGCCTGGGCCGGGACCCGGCGGCATGGCGGCGCCCGACCAGGTCACGGTGCCATCGCAACACCGTGTCCGGCCGCACCAACAACCGCAACCGACGCAGCACATCCCGCGGGAGCCGGTGCAGCAACGCCGCCAGGAACGCCCGATCGCCCGGCTCGAACCGCGGCCTGTTCCCGCCCAGCTGCCGCTCCAACATCGCAATCTGATGGCGCAGCACCAGAATCTCCACGTCCTTGTCCCGGTCGCTCATCGGCAGCAGGCGCAGCATGACGAACGCGTTCGTCACGCCCAGGTAAGCCAGTCGCAGCAGCACGGCCGATCATGTTCCCGCAGCGTCCGGCACGCGCACCAGAGCACCGGCCCAACCGACCGGGAGTGTCAAGACCCGCGAAACCCGCATACCGCTCTCACCTGCACGGACGAGGTTTCCGGCAAGGGCAGGGCCCGCCGCGCGCCGCCGAACTCACGCGCGGTCATCCCGCCCACGACCACCGTGCCCGCGGCGGCCAGCGCGGGCCACAGCCGCAGGCCCGCCTCCGAGACCCCGAACAGCGACAGCGAGACCCGGGCCAGCAGAGGCGCCAGCGCCGGCTGGTCCACATAGCTCGCCTGAAGGTGCCGAGCGCAGTCCAGGAAGTACAGCTCGTCGATGTGGAAGCCGTAGCGCGGCGACAGCGCCATCAGCACGGCTAAGACCACCACGGCGACGGCGAACACCCGCCGGTCCAGCGGTGCGATCCCCCCGCCGGCCTCCCCGTCCGCACGCCACCCCACGTCCGTCGCGTCCGTCATCCCCGCTACGCCCCGTCCTCGGCCCCTCGGTCGCGTCGCCCGGCCGGGGGCGGCCCGGCCCGCGCGCTCCCGGGCCGCTCGTACCCTACGCACCCAGTCCACACGCGGTGAAGCGCCCCCGGCCAGCGCCTCCGGGCGGCCCCTCGGATCGGCTCGTTGCGGCCTGAGCGGCCCTGCCGGGTGGTGTCTGCGCCATGCCACTGCCTGTGCAGCTGTTGCCTGACGGGCCGCCAGCATGACGTCGCAGTAGATGCCGGATGTGGCCATGGAGCCCGGAGCGCTCGACGGCCTGTTCATGCACGTCGTCGATGAGCGCGGGATTCAGTTCGTCAGCTCGGTCGGCACAGAGGGCTCCTTTCGGGCCTCACGCAACGATGATCACCTGATACCACTCACTGTCGAGGATGCGGTCGGACTGCACCGCCCGCCCCAGCTCGCCACCCGCAGCTTTGTTGTCGTCATTGTCGACATGAGCCCGTATGCAGGGCGCGTTGGGCGGGCTGCCCCGGTCGACGGTGACGCCCGCGACGTCCCATACGCCACCGATCTGGCGCGGGGTGATGTCCACACACAGGGCACCGTCATTCCCGCCCTGGTAGGTGCTCGCGAAGGGGTACTCGTCACAGGAATCGTTGGGGACACCGGTGGCGCCCCGCACGAAGCGCAGTGGCCCACGGTCGCAGGTCGTGGCACGCCTGTTTCTGTTGTCCGGGTCGAGGGGGTCGACAAACCGCTCCAGTGGGTGGTCGGCGTCGCCGAATCTGCCCGAGAGGTTCTTCTGCGCCCACTCGTAGGCGACGGCCGCCCCGTGGTAGACCGATTTCGAGAAGGTCACGTCGGCCAGGTGGCCCATGACGATGCAGCCGGGGCTGTTGCCGACCTCGTCGTCGCAGCGCACCTCGGGGCCGAGCCACTCGGTGTGGGTAGTCCGGGGCGCCGCGCCGAGGATGGTCCCGTCCACGCGGTAGGTGGGCTGGATCTGTGAGTGGAACCCCTTGCCGACGGTCGAGGTGTAGGTGAGGGTGCCGCCGTCCTTGCCCTGGCCACTGTGCAGGAGCACGGGTGCGCCGCCCCAGGCCGGTGGCCCCGCAGTGCACTGGCCGCTGCAGGCGGAGCTCAGCGACAGCGTCACGCCGGTGACATTGGGCGTCATCTCGGTGACGTAGGCGCTGACGTCCTCCGACCACCGCGCGCCAGACAAGGAGGCCATGGACGACGCGGCCACGACCATGACATCGGCGTGGCCGATCACCACCTGCTTGTCGTCGAGGAGCTCGTAGAGGACCACGTGCCGTGTGCAGTACGCCTTGCGGGTGGAAACGACAGGGTCGCTGGAATCCTTGGTGCAGAGGTCCGCCCCCGGGTTGCCGGCGCGGACAGGAGCAGGGGCGAGGGCAGAGGCGGGTTCTGCCCTGAGGCATGTCCAGGCCGCGCCCTGGCGTTGGAGTGCGGAGCCAGGGGCGGTGTCCGTGCAGGTGCCGTGGCCCTGGGGGGTTGCCCGGCTCGTGGGCGGTGCGGCGGCGGCTGTTGAGGTGCCCACGGCGCACAGGGCTGCGGTGAGGGCGAGCGAGGCTACCGCCGCCAGGCCGCGTCTGACGTGTTTCAAGAGGTGGTCCCTTCCTTCGGTGGCCCCTTTGCGGGCACACCGATGGCATGGAACCGGGCAACTCCCGTTCATACCAACCGAGAACGGGACAGTTTTTGATCGTATTTGGCCAGTTGTGGCGTCGCCCTGCCGCCCCCGGCGGCGCTACTTTCACTCCCACTCACCTCACAGACCACGCACAGCAGGGGGAAAACAACGATGCGCCGCACAAGAACCCGCCTGGGCAGAGGGCTCGGAGCGCTCTTAGCCACCGCGACGGCCGCCGTGGGCCTGGCCGCCGGCCCGGCCGCCGCCGCACCGGCCGCGCCCGCCGCCGCCCAGCAGACCACCGAGCCCGGCCAGAGCTGTACCGCAGCCGATCTCGGCAAGCGCCACCCGGTCATCAAGAGCACCGAAGTCGCCCCAGTGATCACCCACTTCAAGGGCTGGTACGTCACCGAGGGCACGACCGGCTCCCAGACCATCTCCACCAACACCCAGACCACCATCTCGGTCTCCGTCGGCGTCAACGGCAACGTGCAGGGCAGCTTCGCCGTCGACGCCCTCGGCATGGTCGGCGCGAGCCTGGGCCTGAACGTGCAGGTCAACTACACCTCCACCAGCAGCGTGTCGAACTCCATCACCTGGAACTTCTTCCAGCCCGGCTACTACGGGCTCTACAAGGGCACAAAGAAGGTCACCGGCACCTACGGCAGTCTCAACTGCAATCGCGTCCAACAAAGCGACGGAAGCTACGCGTTGAAGTGGCTCGAGGGCCCCGACACCGGCAGCTACACCACCTACACCACCATCGAAGAAGGCGCGGTGCGCTGCGAGGACAAGGTCCCCGCCAACAGCATCATGGCCAAGGCACAGAGCCTGCTGGACTGCGCCACCGCCACCGCCACCGCCACCGCCAAGCACGCGGCGGGCCTGGTCCCCTCGGCAAAGGCCACCGCAGCCCGGCACGCCGCCGAGAGCGCCACCAACGCCACCAAGAACGCGAAGAGCGCCCCGGTCACCGCGCCCACCGCCCAGGCCGCTCTCACCTGTGGCACCGACGCCTACAAGATCGCCGTACCCGACAAGCCCCTGAACTGGAGCGCACCGCTCCTGGCCAACGACGGCATCCGCCTGCGCGAATCCAACTTCACCAGCGCCCACCTGGACAACTGGCGGCTGTGCAACGTGACGGAGAACAACGGCGTCCTTGAGGCGTCCCTGTGGAACTGGGGCAACGGCGGGTGCGCGACCATCGCCGAGCAGAACGCTGCCAACGAAGGGGCGGCCCTGACCACGGCCACCTGCGCAGAGGACGACCTCCAGCGGTTCTACATCTACCGCGACGTCCCCGGCTCCGGGAAAATCGGCCTCCAGAACAAGTACACCGGCTACATGATCGGCCATGACCGCTACGCCGACGGCGAGTTCCTGCGCCAGTACAGCAGCGGAAGGCCGGACGGCACCGGCACCTACGACCTCGTGAAGGTCTGACCGCCAACCAGCCATAACCGCTCGGGCCCTGGCCGAATCCGTCTGGGGCCCGAGCCGCGCGCGGCGGGCGGGTCGGGTCATGCCTACCGAGGGACGGCAACACACCTCACCTGGGAAAACGTGACCCTAACCTTCGAACGCACACACTTGAGTAGCTGTAGCGGGCATGATGATCCATCGTGGATCTCTCGGGGATAGCCGCCATCCTGGCGCTTGTAGGCATACCAGTGGGCGTGCTCACAACTAGGTGGCAAATGCGGGCAACCTTGCGGCAGGCCGAGATGGCACAGCGCAGCGCCCTAGACGTCGCGGCCCGGCAGTCCGATAGGGCCAAGGAGCTCGCCACCGAGCAACAGACAGCTGACCGCAACAAGTGGATGCTCACGACCAGGTACACGGTTTACCGGAGCCTCCAGGGTTCCGTAGCGAACTTCAAGCACGAGGTGCTGGCGAGTGACAACGAGTGGGATAGAGCAGCCGTCGAGAAGGCGTTCGACGAACTGCACGAAGGCGTTCACAGCGTGTCGGAACTTGGACCTGAGCAAGTCGGGCAGGCAGCAAGGCTGCTGAAGGCCGCATGCTTCACGATGATGCGCCGTGCAAGTGGCCCCGGCGGCCTTGACGAGATCTGGCGACGCACGGTCAGTCCCGCGCGCCAGGACCTAGACGAGGCCATCCGCAAGGCTCTGGCTGACTGAGTGGCGCCTGCTCGGGCGGCCCCGAAGTCGTCTTCGCTGTGCTGTAAGGCCCAGTGGTCGATCACGATGCCGCGGTCGTCAATGACGGTCACGTCGTGGCTGGCGCTGGCCCAGTCCCATCCGACGAACATCAGTCTCGTCCCCTCTGCCGGAGTTGGTGGCTGACTCCGCAGGTGACGAGACCCGGCTGCCGGTTCCTCATTGTTCGGCCCTCGTCGGTGGGGCATGTCCTTGACGCCGGTCTGGGGCCTCGGCGTGTCAGGGGCGGCAATACTCAAACTGGCCGTCGAGTGCGGCACGGCAACGAGGCCGTCCCCGACACTCACCGGGGAGTCACGGCCCATGGGGTGGGCCGCAGCATTGATACTTCCTTGGCGGAGGCTCACTGACCCGGCCGCTCCGGGCTCCGTCCACGAAAGACACGAAAGAGAGGAACCCCGGCCGACGCACGGCTGGAGTTCCTCAAGGCGGTGAATACCGGTCGGGGTCAGCGTTGCAGGGTGAGGAGACCCGGTCGCCACGGCAGCAGGTTGTAGGGGGTGCCCGGCGGTGTGCTGGGGGACTTGCCCTGGTAGAGGAGCTGCAGGTTGCAGGGGTCGATGGTCATGGTCTGGTCGGGGTTGTTGCGGACCAGGTCACCGTGGCTGATGTCGTTGGTCCAGGTGGCACCGCTGTTGGCCTTGCCCGCGAAGGGGTTGCTCTCGCCGGCGGCCTGCGGGGTCCACGGACCGTCCAGGCTGGAGGCCGTGAACGAACGGAAGAAGCGGTCCTCATTCGCACCGCGAGCCTCGACGATCATGAGGTACTGGTTCTGGCCCTGGACCTTGTAGACCTGCGGCGCCTCGAACAGGTTTTTCGTCGTGTCAGTCATGACCGTCGTGTACGACGAGCCGAAATTACCCGGGAAGTTCCCGATCGGCATGCTCGCCCGGTAGATGTTGCCGTTGTCACCGGCGAAGAACAGGTACATGTTCTGGTCGTCGGCGATCAGGGTCTGGTCGATCGGGCCGGCGCCCGGGATGCTGCCGGTGAACAGTGCCTGCGGCGCGGACCAGCTGTTGGGGTTGGTGGGATCGCTGGAGGTGCGGTAGAAGAACGGCCACTGACCCCACTGGGACGCCAGCACCCAGATCTTCTTGGGCGCGAAGTAGAACAGCGTGGGCGCCACCGTGCCCTGGTTCATCCCGGTCTGGCCGGCCGACGCCATGTCCGACCAGTTCGTGAAGGGAGCAAAACCCATCGAGCCGTATGACCCGGATTGGTCGACGGTCGAGCCGTAGACCAGGTGCTTGCCGTTGTACACCACGTTGGTGAAGTCCTTCAGCGAGACCCAGCCGTTCGCCGGCTGCGCCAACGGACCTGTGGAGGTCCACCGGTATGTCGACGGAAGAGAACACGTGCTGCCCGCTCCGGACAGGCCGGTCCACTTCTGGTTGTCGGCGCCGTTGCACGACCAGAGCTGCACGGCCGTGCCGTTGGCCGTGGCGCCGCCCGAGACGTCCAGGCACAGCCCGGACTCCACGCCGACGACCGTGCCGTCGGAGTTCACCCGCCACTGCTGGTTCGCACCGCCGTTACAGGCCCAGATCTCCACCTTGGTCCCGGCCGTGGTGGCCTGGCCCGGGACGTCCAGGCACTTGTTGCCGTACACCGTCAGCTGGTTGCTGTCCGTCAGCGTCCACTGCTGGTTGGACCCGCCCGTGCAGCCCCAGATCTGCAGGAACGTGCCGTCGGTCTGGCTGGCGCCCGGCACATCGAGACACCGGCCGGAACCAACGCCGCGTAAGGCGCCGCTGGTTGCCGCCTGAGCCGGGCCGGCGACGAGCAGCGCCGCCAACGAGACCAATGCCGTAATCGCGGCGGCGAACACCGCGGACGGATGCCTGCGGCTGAAACTATGTCTGCGCATGGACGACCTCGTAATCCTCGTAATCCTTGAGCAAGCGGTCCGGTTGGCCCCGTCGGAGGCTGTGCGGACTGTCGATGCGGTGCAGTCCCGGCGCTGTTCGCGATACCGAACAAAGGTCGAAGAGCCGAGCAACCGGATCATAGAGAACCGGTGGTCAGCGTCAATACCTCTCGGCACAATTCGCGAACCGAAAGCATTCGCAGGCTGAAACCGGGCGGCCTCAAGTTCCGTGGTGGTGCGGGCCTTTGGCGTGAGGGGGCAGGCAGGCTGCAGTGCGGGCAGGCACCGGCGGAGCACTGCGTCTCGGGCATCTCCAGCTCAGAGGGGAGGAGGCAGCTCGGTCCGGCCGGTCATGAGGATGTCGTGGTTTGCGAAGAGGGCGTCGAGCTGGGCAGGCGACCTGGTCACGTCCGCCGGAGTGGTGTATTGACGGCCACTCGGTGATCTCGCTTTGAGGCTATGCGGTGAGTTCGGTGGGCAGGACGGTCTCGTCGGTTTCTGACTCGATCGGGTGTAGACGGGTCTTGGCGAGGAGCTCGCGGCCCATGTAGCGGCGGGCCTCGGTCCACTCGTCGTTCTGCTCGGCCAGGACCGCGCCGACCAGGCGGATCAGCGCGGTGCGGTCGGGGAAGATGCCGACCACGTCGGTGCGGCGACGGATTTCCTTGTTGAGCCGTTCCTGGGGATTGTTCGACCAGATCTGCCGCCAGATCTCGCGCGGGAACCCGGTGAATGCCAGCACGTCGCCCTGAGCGCCGTCCAAGTGGGCTGCGGCCTTGGGGAACTTGGCTTCCAGAGCGTCCAGGACGTGCCGCATCTGGGCCTGGACGGCGTCGGTGTCGGGTTGTTCGAAGACGGTCCGCAGCAGCGTGGCCACCCAGGGCTGGGCCGACTTGGGCACCTGGCTCAGCAACGCGCGGGCGTAGTGAGTACGGCATCGCTGCCAGCTCGCGCCGGGCAGGGTGGCGCCGATCGCGTTGACCAGGCCCATGTGCGCATCCGAGATGACCAGTTGGACGCCGGACAGGCCGCGGGCGGTCAGGGAGCGCAGGAAGGCGAGCCAGCCGGCGCCGTCCTCGGCGGTGGCGACGTCGATGCCGAGGATCTCACAGTGCCCGTCGGCGTTGACGCCGACCGCGATCAGCGCGTGGACGTTGATGATGCGGCCGCCCTCGCGGACCTTCTGGGTCAGCGCGTCGACCCAGACAAACGCATACGGCCCGGCGTCCAGGGGTCGGTTACGGAATGCGGCGACCTGCTCGTCCAGATGCCGGGCCATCGAGCTGACCTGCGACTTCGACAGCTGGGTCACGCCGAGGGACTCGGCGAGCTTCTCGACCCGGCGGGTGGACACTCCCAGCAGGTAGGCGGTCGCGACCACTGAGACGAGAGCCTGCTCGGCCCGGCGACGGCGTTCCAGGAGCCAGTGCGGGAAGTAACTGCCCTGACGCAGCTTGGGGACGGCCAGTTCGACGGTGCCGGCGCGGGTGTCCCACTCGCGCGGGCGGTAGCCGTTGCGGTGATTGACTCGCTCGTCGCTGACCTGCCCGTACTCGGCATTGCAGAGAGCGTCGGCCTGGGCGGACATGAGCGCGTCGGCGAACGTTTTGACCATCGCGCGCAGCAGATCAGGACTCGCCGCGGCGAGGTTGTCCTCGGCGAGGGCGTGCAGGGGCAGACTGTCTGGTGCGGTCATCGTGCTGATCTCCTTCGAGCTTCGACACCTCGAAGATCAGCCGGTGGCCGCTCGTCTATGCGGGCCTCACCCCGATGCCGGAGCAAACCCCGGATCAGGTCGAACCCGTACACCATCTCCATGGACGCAACCCATGACCTGGGGCGTTGCCAAGGGGTAACCGCATGGACACGTACGATGAGGAATGGGCAGGAGCATCGACGCTTGGGTCGAGGACCAGCTGGCCGCCTCGCCCGAGTGGGGCCCGAGAAGTACGCCAGCATCCGACGACGGTTGGAGGACAGCCCACCCGCTGTTGCCGCTGAGGAGGCCCAAGCGGATGGCACCTTCCCGCTCGGGCAGCTAGCGCGTCAGTGAGTGATCGGTGATGCAGCCGTCACCGCCGACGGCTCCGGGCGCGGCCAGGCACGCCGACCCCGTCGCCGCCCCAGCTGGTGCCGGTGGGGCAGGTCGCGGGGACGCCGGATGCCGGAGCGCCGGCCGTACCGCCCCCGCCGAGGGTGTCCCTGAATTCGGGTGTCGCCCGGCGCACCCTGGCCGCCCTTGGCGGCCGTGTTCGGGGGCTGTCGCCACGCGCGCAGTCGCCGAGGCTGGTTCGGCATGTCCGGGGCGGTCAGGGTTTTGCCAGGGCAGTTCGCAGAGCGTCGAGGGCGGCAGTGCGGAAAGCGGTCATTGAAGGTGCTTTGCCGTCGAGCAAGGCATCAGCACCGTGGTACATGCCTGGTTCGAGCCGCAGTTCGCAGGCGACGCCGGCCTCGCTCAGGCGTCGGGCGTAGTCGACGTCTTCGTCGTGGAACAGGTCGAGGTCGCCCACACCGATCCATGCGGGCGGCAGCCCTTCGAGGTTCTTACGCCTTGCCGCCGCAATGTAGGGGCGATCGTCGCGGTCCTGTGGCGGGCGGCCGAGGTAGGAGGTCCAGGCGAAGCGGTTGGAGTCCGGGGTCCACGTATAGATGGCGCTGTTGGGAGGGTCGACGCGTAGAGCCGTGCGGTCGTCGAGCATGGGGTAGAGGAGCAGTTGGAACCGGACCGGCACTCTTGAATCGTGGGCGCGCTGGACTACGGCGGCGGCGAGTCCGCCTCCGGCGCTTTCGCCGCCGACGGCGATGCGGGCGGGATCGATGCCGAGGGCGGCGGCGCTGGCGTGAAGCCAGCGGAGCGCAGCGAAGCAGTCGTCCAAAGCTGCGGGGTACGGATTTTCGGGTGCGAGGCGGTAGTCGACGCTGACGACCAGAGCGCCGAGTTCGTCGGCAACGCGGCTGCACCAGGTGTTCTCCTGCCGAGCGGCACCCATGACGGTTCCTCCGCCGTGGATCCAAAGCAGCGCTGCGCGCGGCGCTTGGCCTGATGCCTGGTAGGTGAGCACCTCGACGGGGAGGTCGTCGGTCGTGGCCGGCAGCGTGCGCCGCTCGATGCGGACGCCGGGCCTGGAGGCGGCTCCCGCCAAGGGCACGAGGCGGCGGGCGATGGCCAGAGTGATCGGGTTGCCGAAGTTCAGCGGGAGGAAGAGCACTGGGTGCCGCAGCTCGCGGGGGACTGCCGCCAGAGCGCGGCGACGTGTGCTGATCGCCGCGGCAGCGCCGAGGGTTGCTGCGGCGCCCAGGCCGCCGAGAACGCGTCGGAGTGTCATGTACTGCACACCTTTCGTTCGGGTGGTCGCGGTTCTCGGCTTCAAGCGGTGGCGCCTTGCCGGTCGGCCGCGGTTTCCAGGTCGGGCAGTGGCTGCCGGCAGATCTCGTGGGCCTCGTTGCCGGGAAGGCCGAACATCCGCAGCAGATCCTCGGCGACCTGGTCGGCCGCTTCGGGCGTCGTCGCGTCGGGGTTGTCGCGCAGGGGTCGGCCGAGGCAGAGCGCCGCACCCGCGACAAGGGCTTCCGCTTGACACGACCACCTTATCGGTAACAGTGTATCCATTATGAGTACCTGGTCTGAGCCCCAACCCGATTCCCGGTTCGTCGAGGTGGACGGCCTGCGGATCCACTACAAGCGCGCCGGGCACGGACCGGCACTCGTACTGCTGCACGGCAGCGCCTCATCCCTCCAGCACTTCGACCGCGCCACGGACCTCCTGTCGGAGTCGTTCGACGTCATCCGTCTCGACCTGCCGGCGTTCGGCCTGACGGGCCCGCGCCCGGACCGCGACTACCGCGTCCCGGCGTACGCCGCGACGGCGGCGGGCTTCGCGGAGGCGCTGGGCGTGCCGCGCTACGCGTTGGCCGGCAATTCCCTGGGCGGCAACATCGCCTGGAACATCGCGCTGGATCATCCGGAGCGGCTGACCGGCCTGGTGCTGGTCAATGCCACCGGCTACCCGGAGAAGACGGTGCCCGCGGGGATGCGCCTGACCCGCAACCCGCTGGTGCGGCCCCTGCTGAGGCGGGTAATGCCGCGCGGGGCCATCGAGCGCAACCTGCGCGAGGCCGTCGGGCCGCACTCGCAGATCGTGGACGACGCCATGGTGGACCGCGCCTACCAGCTCATGAGCCGCCCCGGCAACCGCTCGGCCTTCGTCGACTTCTGCAACACCGACCAGCCGGACCGCAGCGCGCAGATCCCCCGCATCACGGTGCCCACGCTGGTGCTGCGCAGCGCGAGCATCGACGGCCAGCACTTCGCCCACGACATCCCCGGTGCCCAGGAGCTCGTCCACCCCCACGGCGGACATCTGCTGCCGGAGGAGGAACCGCAGTGGGTCGCGGACGCGATCGCGAAGTTCCTCGGCTCCTGCACCGACACCCCCGCGAACTGAGGGCAAGGAGACCCGTTCCATGAAGTACTTCGTCGCCCCGGGCGAGGACCTCAAGCTCACCGCCGACTCGCGCACGGCGCTGCGCGGCAGTTTCATCGAGCTGTCCGACGGCGTCACCCACTACGAGCTGACGGGGCCCGAGGACGGGGACGTGGTCCTGATGGCGGGCGGTCTGACCATCCCGCTGTCCTACTGGGACGACCTCGTCAGCGAGCTGCACGCCCGCGGGCTGCGCACGCTGACCTGCAGCGCCTACGGCCGCGGCTACTCCGACCGGGTGCAGGCGCGATACGACGAGACGCTGTTCACGCGGCAGCTGGCCGAGCTGACGGACCGGCTCGGCCTGACGGCGCGGCCCCTGCACCTGGTCGGCACCTCCATGGGCGCGCTCGTCGCCATGACGTACGCGGCCCAGTACCGCTCGTCGGTGTCCACTCTCACCATCGTTGCACCCGCCGGTCTCGCGAAACCGCGGTTGGCCTCCCCCGACCGGCTGCTGCACAGCGATCTGCTGGCCGGAGTGGTCGCCCGCCGTCGCGGCCTTCAGCTGCTTCAGGGGCACCTCGGGCACAACGTCCGGGACCCCGAGCTCGGCGCGCAACTGACCGAGATGGTCCTCGGCACCCTCCGCTTCGAGGGCTCGCTGTACGCGGTCTTCGACACCCTGCAGCACCTGCCTTTGACCGGCCGTGACGACCTCTTCCGGCGGACGGGGGCACTGGGCATTCCGACGCTGCTGCTGTGGGGCGACGGGGACGACGTCACGCCGCTGGCGCACTTCGACACGGCGCGCGCTCTGCTGAAGCCCCATCACCATCACGTCATTACCAAGTGCGGACATATGGCCCCGTTCGAACGGCCTCGCGACGTCGCCGATCAGCTCGTCCCGTTCGTGTCCGCACGCGCTGAAAGGCTCGACTCATGAACAACCCGCAGACCGTCGACGTACTGATCATCGGTGCCGGCCCCTCGGGCTCCGCCTTGGCGATCGACCTCGTACGCCGTGGACTCGACGTCCGGATCGTCGACAGGTCCCCCCACGCTTTCGACGGCTCGCGCGCCAAGGGCATCCAGCCCCGCAGCCTCGAAGTCCTCGAAGACCTCGGCGCTCTCGACGACGTGCTGGCCGGCGGCGACCTCTATCCCAAGCTCGGGCTCCATGCCGGACCCCTCAGTGTGCCGTGGAAGATGTTCCCCCACCGAGAGGCAACTCCGGACGTCCCGTACCCGAACACCTGGCTGATCCCGCAGTTCCGCACGGACCGCGCCCTGCACGCCCGGCTCAGCGAGCTCGGCCGCGAGGTCGAGTTCAACAAGGAACTGACCGAGCTGACGCAGGACGAGGACGCGGTGCTCGCCAAGGTGGTGGGCGCGGACGGGGTCGAGGAGGTCGTCGCCCGCTATGCCGTGGGGGCCGACGGCGGCTCCAGTGCGGTGCGCAAGCAGCTCGACATCGGTTTCGCCGGGACGACGGACGAGTCCGACCGCGTGCTGATCGTGGATGCCTCCGTCAGTGGCCTGGCCCGCAACCGCTGGCACATGTGGCCCGGCCTCGGCGGCAAGCTCATCGCCGCCTGCCCGCTCCCCGACAGCGACATGTTCCAGTGGATGGTCCGGCTCACGCCCGACGAGACGCCGCCCCAGGAGATCGGCGCCATCATCGACCGGATCCACTCCCACACCCGCAACCGGCACATCCAGCTGCACGAGATCCACTGGAAGTCCGTGTTCCGGCCCAACATCCGTCTGGCGAAGCACTACGGCCGCGGACGTGTCTTCCTCGTCGGCGACGCCGCGCACGTCCACACCCCGGCCGGCGCCCAGGGCTTGAACACCGGTATGCAGGACGGCTACAACCTCGGCTGGAAGCTCGGCCAGGTCCTCGCCGGCGCCGACCCGGCCCTGCTGGGCACCTACGAGGCCGAGCGGCAGCCGATCGCCGCCGGGGTCCTGGGACTGTCCACGGAGAAGTGGGGCGGCATCGCCAAGCTCGACCCCTCCAGCATGAAACGCGGCAAGGACGAGCAGCAGCTCGCTCTGACCTACTACGGCGGCCCGCTCGCCCCCGCCGACGGCGACAGCAGCACACTGCACGTGGGCGACCGCGCCCCGGACGCCCAACTGCTCGGCGCCGACGGCGCCGAGACCCGCCTGTTCAACCTCTTCCAGGGACCGCACTTCACCGCCATCGCCTACGGCCCCGGCGCCGCCCGGGACCTCGAACTCCTCGACTGGCCGACGACGGGCGCCCAGCTGAAGCGGCTGACCGTCGGACCGGCCGCGGGCGACGGCCGGGCCTTCTCCGACCACAGGAACACGCTGCAGAGTGCCTACGGCCTGACCGGCGACACGCTGCTGCTGATCCGTCCTGACGGCTACATCGGGCACATCGCCACCCGGGATTTCCGCACCACCACACAAGCCGCCGTGCGGGCGATGACGCCGTAGAGAAGAAGCCGCACCATGTCCCAGCCGAGCCACACCTCCCCCGGTCCGGGGGCCACCGAATGAGCCGCATCCTGCTGCGCGGGGCGCACGTCATCACGATGACGCCGACCGGACGCCGAGGTCGTCGACTTCTCCGACCGCGTCGTCATCAGCCAGCCTGCGCCGGACGGCTGTTGCGCGACGCCCTGGAGCACCATCCCGAGCGTGATCTGGGGCGGAGCCGACGTCACGGCCAGCGAGCAGGAGGAACTCCCCGGCTCCGGGCCGGGGGCGGGGCACGCTGCGCGCAGGAGTGGACGGTCGTCGACAAGCCCCGACCTGATCGACCAAATCGCCCGTCTGGTCGCCGAGCGATGCGCCCGGCGGCAACTCGACCGCGCCCGACCCATCCAATAACAGCCTCGTGACGCCGCCACGACGCCGACACCCTGGAAGTACCTCATGATCCTCACCATCACCCTCGCCTGCCTCATCGCCCTGATCTTCGGGGCAATCGGAGTGCTCAACACACTCGCATTGCCGAAGGCACGCGAGCTTGCCGCCGAGACCGGCTTCTCCGTCGCCGCCTACCGCCGCATCGGCGTGCTGCAACTGGCAGGAGTCGCCGGCGTGGCGCTGGGCCTCGCCGTGCCGCCGCTCGGCGGCCTCGCGGGGGCCGGGCTTCTCCTGCTGCTCGCCGGAGCTGTGGTCGTACACCTGCGCAAGGGCGACCCGGTTGCCAAACTCGTGCCCGCCGCCGTGTGCGCGGTGCTTGTCGCCTCATACCTCGCGGCCTTGTTCGCCTGAAGCGCTGCGGATCGAGTCCACGCCTCCACGGATGGGCAGCTCCGGCAGTTTCGCCCTGAAAGCAATGCTGCCCCGCGCTGCCGGCCCCCGGGCATCCGAATACACCACTGGACCCAAACCAGATAATCGGCTACAGTGTAGCCAATATTAAGGTGGCAGGAAACGCAGCCACCTGGGCCCGCTGGCGCTCAAGCCGCGACCGCACGGTCCGCCCGACTTCACCGGCGCCCCTTCGTCCACCGTGCCGACCCCCGAGGGGTAGACGATGCCCGTCCTGATCGTGATAGCGATCTACGCTGTCCGAATCGCGCGCGCCCCCTTGGACGCGCGCCTGAAAAAGCGCCACGTCGGACCCCTGTCGGTCACGACCGGAGCGGTCATGCTCTACCTGGCCTGGGACTGGCTCAGGCCCGAGAGCCTCAGCGCTGTCTATTTCGTCGGCGAGTTCGCCGGCGTCCTGTCCGCCTACCTGATGTCCTGCACCCTGGTACTGGCCACCCGCCTGATGTGGTTGGAGCAGTGGTTCGGCGGCCTGGACCGCATGTACCGTCAGCACAAGCTGTACGCCGTATGGTCCATGCTCCTGCTCACCCCCCACCTGCTCCTCCATTTCTTCTCCAAGTTCGACGGGAGCCAGTACGGCTACGCCCACCGGACCGCGTCGGTAGGGATGGGCCATCTCCTCGGCGCCGTCTCCGCCATCGGCCTGCTGCTGCTCGTCCTCATCTCACTGGGCCAGGTCGGCCGCATCCTCCGACTGCCCTACGAGCGCTGGCTGTTCCTGCATCGCCTCACCGGCCTGCTGCTCCTGTCGGCGCTGTTGCACGGCTGGTTCCTCGACCTCATCATCAACGGATCCACGCCCCTCCTGGCGATCTACGTCACCATGGCCACCATCGGCATGACCGCCTACGCCTACGACGAACTGGTGCTACGGCACAGGGAACCCCGGGCTGACTACACCATCGACCGGGTCGAGCGGCCGACACCCGACATCCTCGACCTCACCCTCACGCCCACCGGCGAGACGGCGCTTCCCGTGACAGGAGGCCAGTTCGTCTACCTGCGGGTCGGCGGCTGGCACGAACACCCCTTCAGCGTCGCCGGAACGCAGGACGACGGCTCGGTACGCCTCACCATCCGTGCCCTGGGCCGCGGTACACGCGGCCTCTACACGGACGTGAGCGAAGGACACCCCGCAACCCTCAAGGGTCCTTACGGCATGTTCGACCACACCCTCGGCGGACCCCGGCAGATATGGATCGCCGGCGGCATCGGTATCGCGCCCTTCCTCGGCTGGCTCACCCACCCCGGTGCAGCGCCGGCCCAAACCGACCTCTTCTACTGCGCCCCCACCGCCGAAGACGCACCGTTCCTCCCGGAACTCACCGCAGCGGCAGCACACCGCCCCGAGTTCCGGCTCCACCCGACGTTCAGCCGCAGCCACGGCCGTCTGACCGCCGAACGAATCCAGGCCGAGGCCGGACCGATCACCCCCGACACGCACGTCTTCCTCTGCGGCCCCGCCTCCATGATCGAAAACCTCACCCGCGCCCTCCAGCGCCAGGGCATCCCCCGCCAGCATCTCCACGCCGAACACTTCGCCTTCCGCTGACGAACCGCCGACCACACGGGTCACAACAGCTGTGGGCCTGACCATCCGGCGACCGGTTGCCCCCAGACGCCTGTGCGCCGGCCGAGATGACTCCATAGGCGGACGGCTCAGGTTCGCACCGTCCTGGCTGGTCAGGCGTCGTCGCGCAGGTGGGCAAGCCCGCTGAGAAGGAGTTCGAGCCCGAAGGAGAACTCGTCCTCGATCGGAACGGGCATCGACCCGGCGACGGTGACCGTTGCCGGGAACAAGGCTGGATCGACGTTCTGAAAGACGGCGGACCGTTGTGCGTCCGCGAGTTGCCCGCCGCCGCCATGACCGTTGACCTGTATGGCGAATCCGAGGACGTAGCGGGCGAGGGTGGCAAAGACGTGGGCGGCCAGTCGCGGCGGGAAGCCGCTGTCGAGCAGCGCCGCGACGCAGTGCTCCCGCAGCGCCATGGCGTTCGGCCCCAGGGGTATTTCTTCGACCATCAGGCGCGCCGCGTTCCGGTGCCGGGCCAGGGCCTCGAACATGGTGTGCGCAACCGTCCGCAGCGCTTGCTGCCAGCCCATCGCGAGGAGTTCGTCGCCGTTCAGTTCCACGGCGCCGAACATGCGGTCCACGACATGGGCGACCAGCGCTGTCCGGTTGTCGAAATGCCGGTACAGCGTCGCCGTGCCCGAGCCCAGGCGCTGGGCCAGCGTCCGCATCGAGAGAGCGTCGGCCCCTTCATCGTCCACGATCTGCAGGGCGGTGGAGACGATGCGCTCCAGCGGCACGGGCGGACGCCCCGGGCCCCGACCCGATGCCGGGGTCGCTCGCGTAGGACCAGCTGCTGCCACTGAAACGTCCACCTCCTCGGTCAGCACCATAACAGCAACAGCGTATCCACTATGGAGATCGCCGGTTGGACACCGAGTGGCGGCGCTCCCTTCGATCCGCCCATCGATGACCGTTTCCGCGGCCGCCATGTGAAGCATGTCCGGTTCCCGCACGTGTACCTGGGCGCGACCTACTGCAAAGCCCGTGTCGAGCACCAGATCGTGTCGCGGGCGGTGGTGATCGCCACCGGGATCACCGAGGACGGCGGCCGCGAGGTGCTGGGAGTGATGGTCGACGACAGCGAGACAGAGGTGTTCTGGACCCAGTTCCTGGGCTCCCTGCGCGAGCGCGGCCTGGCCGGGGTCCGGCTCGTGATCGGCGACCACCACCTGGGGCCGGCCATGGCCAGCCGCAAGGTCATGCTCGGCGCGGCCAACCAGCTCAGCAGCGTCCGCGACTGCGCACCCTAGCCGCCGTGTCCGGCGGCGGACGACCCAGCGCGTTCCCCGGTCCGCCGCTGCTCGCCGCCGAGAACCCGCCACCGCCTCGCCGAGGCATGCAGCCTTCGCGCCGCCACCCCGCCGGTGCTCGCCGGGGTGGCGCGGGAGGGACCACCGCGCCCGTCGGTTCACGGCCGGGGGAGTTCCCCGGATGCGGGCGCGGATCTCGGCGAGGGCGGTCTCGCGCGAGGTGGACCGGTCGTCTGCATATGGGGCGAAACCGGTGTCGTCGCAGGTGCCCAGCTGCTCGCCTGGGATGTAGCGGGCCGCGCGCAGCACGCGGCCGCGGACCTCCTAGGTGGATTGCACTGCCTCCGGCGTGTCTCGATGGCTGGTCCTCGCAGCTGGCCGGGTGGTTGGGATACTGCGGCCACGGTGAATCGACTGGTGCACGCCCAGTCGCCTTATCTCCAGCAGCACGCCACCAATCCCGTGGACTGGTGAGAGGAGGCGATGTCAGAAGCGGTAAGGCGGGACGTACCCATCCTCCTCTCGGCGGGGTACGCATCCTGCCACTGGTTAGCTTCTGACGCCCCATCAGATGATGCCAGTGGCAGGCGCGGGAGCAACAGTCATACTCGACGTGTGACGATCACGGATGTGGACGGTGTGCTGCCAGACCCATGGGATCTGTTGGCGGGGACCGACTGGGCTTCACTCGAACATGCCCGTGGGTCGGCCGCAGGAACTCCTGCTCTGCTGGCCGGACTGTTGGCGGACGACGCCGGCACACAGGCCAGGGCTCTGCGGCACCTCGACGACCCGGTGCATCACCAGAACACGATCTACTCCGCGACCGTGCCTGCGGCAGCGTATGTGGCGGCGATCCTCGGCGACCCGCGCACGGGCACCGTTGTGGTCGACCGTGACGGCCGAGCCCTGCCGCTGCGCGCTGCCTTGCTGGACTGGGTGACGTCGGTGGCCATCGAGGTCGACAGCGAGGCAGAGGCCCACATCGCAGGCGTGGGGTTTTGCCTGGAGGAGTATCCAGAGTCCGTCCAGATCCGGGCACTGCGTCCCGGGCTCTTCCAGGCTGTCTCTGCTTTCCTCCACGCTCCGGACCTTGCCGTTCGGGAAGCGGCCATTGCTGCGGCTGTTTCGCTCCTGCGACAACCGCTCGTATCGTTTCATTGCCCGCCGTGGTCTCAAGTCCTGGGGAGAAGACACAGTGTTGCTGCCTGACGAGCAACGCTCGGATCGGTGGGCGGGCGGCTGCAGCAGCGAACCGCCCTTTTGACCGCGATCTCCACGGAGAAGAGGGTGACCACCTATCCGCGGCCGGTGTGATGCCATGATCACGCAGTGGCTGGTGTGATCACGGCGTCGGAGCCTTCCTGGATAGCCCCGTTCAGCGGACTGAGCCCGCGCGGCTTCCACAAGCTGATCACCGCGTTACGCCAGGAAGGAGCGGACCCGATACGCAAAGGCTGCCCCTGGAGTCTGCCTTTGGAAGACCGTGTGCTGCTGGTGACAACCTACTGGCGCACGAACTTGACCCTGCGGCAGCTGGCACCGCTGTTCGGCATCTCGAAGTCCGCAGCCGGCCGCATCATCGATCACCTCGGGCCGTTGCTCGCACTCCGCCCCCGCCTGCGGTTCCGCAAGGACACGGTGCTCATCGTGGACGGAACCCTGGTGCCCACGCGCGACCACACGATCGCCGAGCAGTCGAAGAACTACAGGTACTCGACCAACCACCAAGTCGTCATCGATGCCGACACCCGGCTCGCGGTCGCGGTCGGCCGGCCAGTCCCCGGCAACCGCAACGACTGCAAGGCGTCGGTGCTGTCGAGTACGAAGGCCGCCGTCGGCAGGACTACGGTCATCGCGGACGGCGGCTACCGGGGCACCGGGTTGGTCATCCCGCACCGCCGCGAACGCGGCCAGGCTGAACTCCCGGCCTGGAAGGAGGAACACAACGCCTCTCACCGCAAAGTCCGCGCCCGCATCGAGCACGCCTTCGCCCGGATGAAGGGCTGGAAGATCCTCCGCGACTGCCGCCTGAAAGGCGACGGTGTCCATCACGCCATGCTCGGCATCGCCCGTCTACACAACCACGCCCTCGTCGGATGAAGCAGCGGCCTGCACTGCACGCGACCACATCCCGGACTCACCGGTGATCATTGCGGGACAACTCTTAGGGAAGTCCCATCGTCGCAGGTCAGCGGCACTACTCGCGCACTTGATCAAGCGCTGGACACCCGCACTCGCCAAGCGCGAGGCCTAGTACTACAGTTGGAGTACTAGGTGCGGACGACGGGCAGCTCCGTATCCACATCGCGCGAACCGGCCGCCGGGAATTCGGAGTCCGCGCCCGGTTCAGCGGCACACCTCGCACGGTACCAGCGCCCCCAGGTGTCGAGTTGTTCCGCGATGCCGTCGAGGCTTCGCCCGATCTCGGTCAGCGAATACTCGACCTTCGGCGGCACCTCTCGGTATACGGTCCTTATCACCAGGCCGTCGGTCTCCATTTCACGCAACTGGCGGGTCAGCATGCGCTGCGTGATCCGGGGCAGAGCACGCTTGAGCTCGTTGAACCGCCTTGTCCCGGCCAGGAGTTCCTTGAGAATGGCGAGTTTCCATCGGCCGCCCAGAACTTCCATGGCGCTCTCGATCGCGCAGTATTCCGGCGTACCTTCCGCACGTTCCGAACCGTCGCGCACGTCTTCACCTCCACCACGGTATACACCTTGATGCTCGGTATACATCTTGATACTACGTCACATTCAAGACCGTACTTGTGCCATCCATTTGTATCCCACGATAGTGCGAGCATGACGAACAGCGAAGGCCCCGCGAAGGCCCCGGCAGAACCGGATGCCGCCGCGCGGCGGCGCAAATGGCTGGTCCTCGCGGTGGTCTCCACCAGCCTGCTGCTGTGCGGGATCGACCTGACCGTGCTGCACGCGGCGGTGCCGAGCATGTCCCTCGACCTGCATCCCAGCGGCGTCCAACTCCTGTGGATCGTCGACATCTACTCGCTCACCCTCGCCTCGCTGCTCGTCACCTGCGGCACCCTCGGTGACCGCATCGGGCGCAAACGCATGGTGCTCAGCGGCTTCGCCGTGTTCGGGCTCGCGTCGACGGCCGCCGCGTTCTCCCACTCCACGCCCCAACTGATCGCCGCCCGTGTCGCCTTGGGCATCGGGGCCGCGATGATCATGGCGTCGACCGTGGCCATCATTCGCGTCGTGTTCACCGACGACCGGGAACGCGCCATCGCGATCGGCATCTGGACCTCGGCCCACAGCGTCGGGGCGACCCTCGGCCCGCTGCTCGGCGGCCTGATCACCGAACGCTGGGGCTGGGGCGCGGTCTTCCTGGTCAACGTGCCGATCGTGCTCGTCATCCTCGTCGTGGGCGCCCGCGTGGTGCCCGAATCCCGCACCCCCTCCCCGCGCCACTGGGACATGGCGAGCGTCGCCCTGTCGATCACCGGGCTCGCGGGAGTCGTGTACGCACTGAAGCAGGCCGGAGAGCGCGTGGGCGTCGACCCGCTCATCCTGGCCGCCGCGGCCGGCGGAGCGCTGCTGCTCTTCCTCTTCGTACGCCGTCAACGGCGGCTTGCGGAACCGCTGTTGAACTTCTCG
The DNA here is from genome assembly GCF_058673395.1 of Streptomyces sp. HUAS MG56. Lineage (NCBI taxonomy): Bacteria > Bacillati > Actinomycetota > Actinomycetes > Kitasatosporales > Streptomycetaceae > Streptomyces > Streptomyces sp. HUAS MG56. The sequence goes on from NZ_CM178722.1 coordinate 2,480,125, forward strand.
CTCTTCGCCGATCGCCGCTTCTCCACCGCGACGCTCTGCGTGATCGGCTGCTTCGGAAGCTATGTGGCGCTGCTGTTCTTCCTCACCCAGTGGTTCCAGCAGGTCGGCGGGTTCTCGCCGGTGCGGGCGGGGCTCGCCCTCATGCCGCTGGCCGCCGCGAACGCGGTGGGTGCCACGACCGCGCCCTGGGCCTCTGCCCGCTGGGGCAACCGCTGGGCACTGACCGGTTCGCTCGGCCTGTTCGCGGCGGCGGCGTTGGCCCTGGCGCTGACCGGGGACACCTCGCACTACACCCGGCTCGTACTGCCGCTCATCGCCGCCGGGCTCGGCGCGGGGGTCGTGATGACGCTGGGCGCGGACTCCATCATGGCCGCGGCCGACCCCGAGCGCTCCGGCGAGGCCGCCGCGATCCAGGAGACGTCCTTCGAGCTCGGCGCCGGGCTCGGCGTCGCCGTCCTCGGCACCGCCCTGGCGGCTACCTACCGCACCTCGCTGCCCGAGGTCCCCGGGCTGAGCCCGGGACAACAGAGCACCGCCCAGGAGTCGTTCGCCTCGGCGGAGGACGTCCTGAAGCAGCTCCCCGCCACCACCGCCACGCACCTCACCACAGCGGCCCGCCGCGCCTACGACCAGGGCTTCACCACGGTCGCAGGGGTGGCCGCGGCCGTCCTCGTCGGCACGGCGGTACTGGCCGCGACGATGTTGCGGCCGCGGGCCACGGAGCAGGCGGAGGAGCCTGAGAAGGAGGTACATGGGGCGCGTTAGGGGTGGGGGAGCGCGACGCCACGTGAGAGTGGGTTCTTGGGTATACCGGCACTATGGGGCCGTACGGACGCCGCGTAGCTGCACGCACCGTGGCGAGGGCTCGGGCCGCGGGCTGGCGGACGCCGGTGGGACCGACGGGGCGGAGCGCGGCACGATGGCCGTCGGCGAGCCCCGTCGCTGAGCCGTGGAGCGGCCCGGCCCGGGCCGTCACACCGTGGTGAACACCTGCCCGTATGCGAGGCGGGGCCCGCGCGGGCGCGGGGTGGACGGCGCGGGCCGGCCGATGTTCACCACGATCAGTACCTCGTGCTTCCCGGGCGTGAGGAACTCCTGGGCGATGCCCTTGGCGTCGAAGCCTGACATCGGACCGGCTGCCAGCCCTGCCGCGCGGATTCCGATGATGAAGTAGGCAGCCTGGAGGGCGCCGTTGAGCAGGGCCGAGGCTTCGCGCACCGGACGCTCGGCGTAGTAGCGGCTCGCGGCCTGCGGATAAGCGGGGAAGAGTGTGGGCAGCTCAGTGTGGAAGTCCTGGTCGACGGCGAGGACGGCGGTCAGCGGTGCCCGTGCGGTCTTCTCGCGGTTGCCCCGGGCCATGTGGCCGACCAGCCGTAGCCGGCTCGCGCGCGAGCGGACGAGGACGATGCGCAGGGGCTGCTGGTTGAAGGCGGTCGGGCCGTACTTGACCAGGTCGTAAATGGCCTCGACGGTGGCGTCGGACACCGGATCGCCGGTGAACGCCTCGACCGAGCGGGCCTGCCGGAAGAGCAGGTCCTGGGCCGCCTCGTCCAGTCGCAGAGCGGGATCGGATACATGCATCGGGTCTGCCTCGTCAGTGGTGGTCGCATGGCTGCCCGTCCCGGACGGGCAGCCGGTCCTACGGTGCTGCGGCGCGGCCCCCCGGTCAGAACTCCGTCAGGTTCTCCCGCAGGGTCCGGCCCGGCGTGTAGGCCGTCCGGGTCAGGCCGCGGCGCTGGAGGGCCGGTACGAGGCCGTCGGCGACCTCGGCGATGTAGCGGCGGTTCAGCCGGAGCAGGGGTGTCGTGATCATGAACCCGTCGCCGCCGACCTCCTCCATCACCTCTCCCATGCGCTCGGCGACCCGGTCCGGAGTGCCGACCAGGTCGACCGAGGACACCAGGCCGCCGGCGCCGTCGATAACCAGTTCCCGCAGGGTCTTTCCGCTGCCCCACTGCTGGAGCTTGTCGAGCGATCCCTGCTCCCCATTGGTCTCCAGCCGGTACGGGAGGGGCTCGTCGAGGTCGAACTGCGCGAAGTCGATCTCGGTGAGCGCGGACGTCTGGGCGAGAATGTCCTGGATGAATTCGGGCGAGGACACCATCCGGGTCTGCTTGTCGCGCGCGTCCTGCTCGGTCTCGCCCAGTACCGGGGTGACGCAGAACAGGACCTTGAGCTCGTCCGGGTCACGGCCGAAGTCACTGGCGTGGCGGCGGACGTCCTCCCTGAACTGCCGCATGCTCTCGACACCGTTGGCGATGGCGATGATCGAGTCGGCGTTGCGGGCGGCGAAGACGCGTCCGCGCGGGGAGGCGCCGGCCTGGACGAACGCGGGCCGGTGCTGGGGCGAGGGAACCGTGTTCAGCGGACCGCGCACGCTGAAATACTTGCCCTTGAAGTGGATCGGACGGACCTTCGTGTGATCGGCGTACACCCCCTTGTCCCGGTCCAGGACGACGGCGTCCCGGTCCCAGGAGGCGAACAGCTGCTTGACCACGTCGACGTACTCGTCCGCCATCTCGTAGCGCACCTCGCGCGGCGGCAGTTCGTCCAGACCGAAGTTCCGGGCGGCGAGGTTCTCGGCGCTGGTGACGATGTTCCAGCCGAATCGGCCTCCCAGCATGCTGTCCATGGTCGAGGCGAGGCGCGCGGTCATGAACGGCGGGTAGGCCAGCGTGGACAGGGTGGCGACGATGCCCAGGTGCTCGGTGGCCAGACCCATGGCCACGGCCAGCGGCACAGGATCGTGCTTGGGGACGACCATCGCCTGTTTGAGCGCCGCCTCCGAGGAGCCGCCGTAGCTCTCCGGGACCATGAGCTTGTCCTCGACGATGACGTAGTCGAAGCAGGCGCGTTCCAGTGCTTGGGCGACCTCGGTGTGGAACTTCCCGTCCCACGGCGACCCGCCGGTGCCGAACGGCCCCTGCCAGTCGTCCGGGGTGAAGTTGAAGATGAAAGCGAGATGGAACTTACGCGTCACGTGTCTTCCCTCCGCTCTCGCTGGCCGTCGCACGCCGGTCCTGCCTGCTGCGCGCGAAGAGCAGCCCGTTCCCTTCCTGCACCATCCCGACCGCTTCTGCGGTCACGTGGCGGAAGAGTTTCTCTCCCAGCGCGGCGCTGGACCCCGAGGTCGGTGACAGAATGCCCTGGTTCGTCGTTCGCTCCACGTCGATGGGATGCAAGTACACGCCGCTGCGCGGCGGGTGGTCGTGATCCGGCCGTCCGGCGCCCACCAGCTCGGGGCGCAGGTGCAGCATCAGACTGGTCTCCGTGAGCCCCGCGTGCTCGGCGTGCCAGCCCGGAAAGGCCGGGAACTCCGCGGTCAGCCAGGACTCCTGGACGAGGCTCCACCAGCTGAAGGCGAAGACCTCCTTGTCCTCGGCCAACCCCTGCTGTCGGACCTGGTCCAGAGCCTCGAAGATGAACGGTTCGTTCTCGTAGTGCCCGTTGACCACGATCAGCCGCAGGAACGACAGCCGGAGCAGGGATTCGAGGGTTTCCCGGAGGAACCTGATGAGGGTGTCGCCGTTCACGTACAGGGTTCCGGGGAAGGACAGACCGCCGCCGCTCTGCGGCAGCGACCGGGCCGCGATCGACTGTACGGGGAGGGTGATGCCGCCCAGTTCCGCGGCGATCTGCCGGGCGAACTCCTCGGCGAGCACGGAGTCCACACAAAGGGGGAGATGCGGTCCGTGCTGCTCCGTCGCTCCGATCGGCCAGACCACGGTACGGGCCGAGGCCAGGGTGTCGGGGACACGCGGGCTGGCGAGGTCGGCGAAGGCCCGGCCGGTCGTCCCGGGGCGGCTCATGTGGCCGCCTCCAGCGACCCGGGCAGGAGGGCCGAGGTCTCGGTGACGATGCGGTCCAGGGTCGCGTACATGTCGGTGTGCAGGGCGGTGTAGACCTGGGCGGCGTTGGCGCCAACCCTCAGGTAGTCGGCGACGTCACGCCCCGAGGAAATGCCTCCGCAGCCCAGGACGGGCAGGTCGAAGCCGTGCCGACGGAGTCTCCAGACGGCGGCAAGGACGAGCGGTTTGATGCCGGGGCCCGAGTAGCCGAAGACACCGCCCAGTTCGAGCTCCCCGGTGTCCGCGACCACCGCAGCTCCCGAGATGGTGTCGCTGATCGTGACTGCGGCGGCCCCACCGGCCAGCGCGGCGCGCACCCGGCTCTCCAGCCCTTCACCGATGGCGAGCTTCACCGAGAGAGGCAGCGAGGTGCGCCTGCGGGTCTCGGAGGTGTAGGCGAACACTCGCTCCGGGGTGTCCTCTTCGAGACCTGCCTCCTCGTTCAGGCAGGAGATGCCGAGTTCGAGCGCTCGGCAGCCGGTCCGCTCCACCTGCGCGGCGAGGTCGCCGAGTTCGGCGGGGGTGTCGGCGTGCAACGAAGCGATGACCGGAAGGTCGTCGGCGGCGAAGGACCGGAGCACCTTCAGCCAGTGCTCGACAGGCCGCTTCGAGTATGTGGTGCTGTTCAGCATGCCCACAGGCAGCCGTACGATCCGTTCGTCCAGCCCGGTCGGCGGACTGGGGTGAATGGTCTTGGTGACGACGGCTCCCGCGCCGGTCGCCAACAGCTTGCGGATATTGCGTTCCTGGTCCGTCAAGAGCCCCGATCCCACGAGCACGGGGTTTCTCAGGCGCATGCCCAGGATGTCGACGCCGGTCACGCGATCCTCCCCGGGGCTGGTGCCGCGCTCACGCGACAACGCCGGCCTTGATGGCTTCCTGCTGCTGTTCGGTGGCGGACAGGATGGCATCGGTCAACAGGTCCGGCTTCTTGATGAATTCGTCGAAGTCGAGGGTGCGGACGGCCCCCACGCGGTGCAGTCCTTTGAGCAGATGGCTCGCCGACTCGGTGAAAGGCAGTTTGGTGACCAGGACGACAGGGCGCCCCATCGCCGTGGCCCAGCCGAGTTCCACATGGGTCCCATCGGTCCGGCGCAGGGTGAGGTCGGGCAGCAGCGGCAGAATGGGGACGAAGACATCACATTTTTTCATCCAGCGGAAATCGCGCACAGACACCTGGTCCGGCGTGAAGATGTCCGTCTTTGCACCGAACCGCTCGACGAGGTGTGCGGAAAATATGTTTCCGCCATGGGCCCTGACGGTCTCGATGGCCGTCGAAATGGCGTCTTCTAGATGACCGACGAACCCATCCGGGAGAATAGCGTGCTGAATCGGTCCACCGACGAACACATCGAGTCCACTGAGGAGTCCGGGGCGGGCACTCACGGTTTTCACTGCATTTACTCCTTGGGGCCTTCGTGGAAAACGGTGCCTGGTTCTGGGCCGGCAGGTGCGAGGGCGGGGGAACGGGGCGGGACGTGGCCGGGGGCGTCGTCGTCCGCGATGCGCGTGTAGCGGCCGCGGTGGTACACCAGCGGACGCTTTCCGGTGGCCGCGGCGAGTCCGCAGACGTCGGCCCGGACGACGGTGTGATCGCCGCCGGGGTACTCCGCGTGCACTTGGCAGTCGAGCCAGGCCGCAGCCCCGCAGAGGATCGGCGAGCCGTTCGGCGAGTTCGCCCACCGCACGCCGGCGAACTTGTCGCCGCCCGACCGGGAGAAGGCCCGGCTGAGACCGGCCTGGTCCTCCGCGAGGATGTTGACGCAGAACATGCCGGCGGACCTGATCAACGGCCAGGTCGTCGATGACCGACTGGGGCAGAGGATCACCTGGGGCGGCTGGAGGGACAGGGAGGAGAATGCCTGGCACGTAAAACCGACGGGTCCGCTTCCGCTAGTCGAAGTGATGACAGTCATGCCCGAACAAAAATTCCCGAGAACGTCGCGAAAGGATTCCTGAGTGACCTCTTCGAGGAGCATTGCGGACGGGATAAATTCAGGCAATTCCTCTCCTTGCCAGCCTCTTGCTCGCGAAGTATGCCCGATGGCGCTGCGGCCGGGTGTGTGACCTTTGTAAACCTCGCTCACTGACGCATCTGAATCACGTAACGAGCCTCGCACCGGCATCCCGGGTCGTCAATTGTGTCTTTGAGATTGGCTGATTCGGCGCCAAAGGATTTGAGTAAACTCCATGAAGTCCTGACCGAACGGGCATCGTGCGTGCCCGTGTCCCGGTGTGTAAGCGCCCGGATGGATGTCCGGAGCGAAATAACGGGAGGCGCCCAGGGCGGAGGGCGGGTCACGGCCGGTGTGCCGGGGCGAGAGGTGAAGGGTATTCGGCTATCGCTCCCTCCGGAGCCGGCCACCTCGCAAGGCGGCGAAAGGGCGTACGCCTTGTCGGCACCGTCGAAGTGGGGCACGGTAGGCAGCGGCGCCCCCTCCCCGGCGCATTCCCGGGGCACGAGCCGGCCGGTGCGGACTTCCGCACGTGTGCCGAGGGGCGTCGCAGCGCTTCCGGCACCGACGATCTGCGCTGGCGCACGGCGTGTCCTGCGCCCATCAGCGCCCAGAGGAGTACTCGCCATGTCGCCCAAGCACTCCACAATCAAAAGGATCTTCGTCACCGGGGGTGTCGCCTCTTCCCTCGGCAAGGGTCTGACTGCCTCCAGCCTGGGTGCACTCCTCAAGGCGCGGGGCCTGCGGGTCACGATGCAGAAGCTCGACCCGTACCTGAACGTCGATCCGGGCACGATGAACCCGTTCCAGCACGGCGAGGTGTTCGTCACCAACGACGGCGCCGAGACCGACCTGGACATCGGCCACTACGAGCGCTTCCTCGACGTGGACCTCGACGGGTCCGCCAATGTGACGACCGGCCAGGTCTACTCGCAGGTCATCGCCAAGGAGCGGCGCGGCGAGTACCTCGGTGACACCGTCCAGGTCATCCCGCACATCACCAACGAGATCAAGCACCGCATTCGCCGGATGGCGACCGGCGACGTCGACGTCGTCATCACCGAGGTCGGCGGCACGGTCGGCGACATCGAGTCGCTGCCGTTCCTGGAGACCGTCCGCCAGGTCCGCCACGAGGTCGGCCGCGACAACGTCTTCGTCGTGCACATCTCGCTGCTGCCCTACATCGGCCCCTCGGGTGAGCTGAAGACCAAGCCGACCCAGCACTCGGTCGCCGCCCTGCGCAACATCGGTATCCAGCCCGACGCGATCGTGCTGCGCGCCGACCGCGAGGTGCCGCTGTCCATCAAGCGCAAGATCTCGCTGATGTGCGACGTGGACGAGGCCGCCGTGGTCGCCGCCATCGACGCCAAGTCGATCTACGACATCCCCAAGGTGCTCCACACCGAGGGCCTGGACGCCTATGTCGTCCGCAAGCTGGACCTGCCGTTCCGCGATGTGGACTGGACGCAGTGGGACGACCTGCTCGACCGGGTCCACAACCCGCTGCACGAGGTGACCGTCGCGCTGGTCGGCAAGTACATCGACCTGCCCGACGCCTACCTCTCGATCACCGAGGCCATGCGGGCCGGCGGCTTCGCCAACAAGGCCCGCGTCAAGGTCAAGTGGGTCACCTCCGACGACTGCAAGACCCCGGCCGGCGCCAAGAAGCACCTCGGCGACGTGGACGCGATCCTGGTGCCCGGCGGCTTCGGCGACCGCGGCGTCAACGGCAAGATCGGCGCGATCCAGTACGCCCGCGAGAACAAGGTGCCGCTGCTCGGCATCTGCCTGGGCCTGCAGTGCATCGTCATCGAGGCGGCCCGCAACCTGGCCGGCATCCCGGACGCCAACTCCACCGAGTTCGACGCCGCCACCGTCCACCCCGTCATCTCGACGATGGAGGAGCAGCTGGCCTGCGTCGAGGGCGCCGGTGACCTGGGCGGCACGATGCGGCTGGGTATGTATCCGGCGAAGCTCGCCGAGGGCTCGATCGTCCGCGAGGTCTACGACGGCCAGCCCTACGTCGAGGAGCGCCACCGCCACCGCTACGAGGTGAACAACACCTACCGCGCGGAGCTGGAGAAGAAGGCGGGCATCGTCTTCTCGGGCACTTCCCCGGACAACAAGCTGGTCGAGTATGTCGAGTACCCGCGCGAGGTGCACCCCTACCTGGTCGCCACCCAGGCGCACCCGGAGTTGCGCTCGCGCCCGACCCGCCCCCACCCGCTCTTCGCGGGCCTGGTCAAGGCCGCGGTCGCGTACCGGAACTTGGTGTCGGGGCCGGCCTTCGGCCAGTCCCCTAGGGGTGAGGTGTGATCAATGGGCGGTTCTCGTGAGGTCCTTGAGCCAGATCATCGAGACGCGCAGGTGGAGGCCGGCGAGGTAGCTGTCCGGGGTCTTGTCGTACCTGGTGGCGATGCCTCACCAGGCCTTGAGCTTGTTGATCAGGCGCTCAAGGAACAACTGGCGGCTACGGCACCGAGTCTCTCCGACCCGGCACGTCCCATTAGGCGTCTATTCCAGCTTTCTGCGCCACGTGGGGTGGCGACTCGGCGCTATGGAATGGACGCCCGCGGCACCCTCGTCAAAGTCGGCCGCCGTGGCTTTGTCAGAGGTCCGGGGGACCTCTTCCTGGACGTGGCGCTCGATCTGTCGGCCAACCGGCCGTGAAGCGCATTCCGTGCTCACCCGCCGCCGACGATGGCCATCGGTCTTCAGCCTGCCGTCAGTTCCGTCAGCGGCAGGGTGTGCTGGGTCTGGAGGACCTTCGCGCGCAGGTAGCGGCCGTTGTGGGCGGTGGTGAAGACGCCGGTCGGCACCCGGTCCCGGACGACGACGCCCAGCGACCTCACCGGCTGGGCGTGGACGCGGTGGCGCAAAGGGGGGGCGCCGGCGAGCTGGAACGACAACCGATTCGGCTGGACCAGGACTCTGCCGTAGAGTTCGGCGTGCCGTCGCGGGGTGGAGCAGCTCGGTAGCTCGCTGGGCTCATAACCCAGAGGTCGCAGGTTCAAATCCTGTCCCCGCTACTTGATGTGAGGGGCCGGTGGATTCGTCCACCGGCCCCTCACTGCGTACGCAGTCGCCTCGGATCCACCCCTGCGATCGGACGGACCGCTCCTGTCGGACTGTGCGTGTCAGACCGTCGGGCAGCCGGCCGCCTTGAGGCCGTTGTTGAGCCCGGTCATCGAGCAGGGGCAAGGCATCGCCACCCGTCACGAGAAGACCGCAACCATCCACCCGGCCGAACTTCACATTGCAGGCATTTCACCCCGGTCCGCTCGGCGATCCAAACGAAGGTTCGGAGAGAAATTTGTGAGATGCCCGCCCTCGGCGAACAGTAAAAACAGCCTCTGACCTGGGACTTTCAGTGGATCACTAGAATCTGATCCCATTCTAACGTCACGTACATCCTGTACATTTTTTACAGACGTCGAGCCGCACCGGCGGCCACGCCACACGAAGGGGTACGACCATGTCCCGCGCATTCGCTCGTCACGTCCTGCCGGAGTTCACGGAGCGCACCAGCAGCGGCGCACGCACGCTCGATCCCTACGGCAAGCTCTTCGAGGACCGGATCGTCTTCCTCGGCACCCCGCTCGACGACATCGCGGCCAACGACGTGATGGCGCAGCTGATGTACCTCGAACACGCGGCCCCCGAGCGGGACATCACGCTGTACATCAACTCCCCCGGCGGCACCTTCCAGGCGATGACCGCGATCTACGACACGCTGACCTACGTGAGCTGCGACGTGGCCACGTACTGCCTGGGCCAGGCCGCCTCCTACCCCGCGCTGCTGCTCGCGGCCGGCACCCCGGGCAAGCGGTTCGCGCTGCCCGGGGCGCGCATGGTGCTGGAACAGCCCCAGCTGGCCGAACCGGCGCAGGGGCAGCCGAGCGACCTCCTCATCCAGGCCGAGGAGTTGACGCGGATGCGGGCGTTGACGGAGGAGATGCTGGTGCGGCACACCGGGCGCACGGCGGAGCAGGTGCACGCCGACCTGGAACGGCAGACGGTCCTGGACGCCCCGGCGGCTCTCGCCTACGGTCTGGTGGACGGCATCGTGCCCGGCCGGCGCGGCACGCCCGGCGCACCGGACGCGAGGTGAGCCGCGGATGCTTCCCGAGCTTCCGCCGCTGCCCGCACTCACGCGGGCCGAGGGCGAACTGATCGACCGGTACCTGGAGGCGGCCGACCTGCTGGGCAGGGTCAACCCGGCGGCCGGCGGGGACACCTACCGAGGTCTGCGTGCGGCCCAGGCACTGGTACGCAAGGCCGCAGAGCTGCGTGACGCCCTCGCGTTGATGCACCGGCGGGGCGAGACGGAGCTGCACGGGGACACGCTGGCACGGGCGTTGCGGGTGCTGGACGGTGAACGCCGTACTGCGCGCGTCACGCTCCCGCCGGACGGCGTCGGCTGATCCGGACGCCCCGACGATCCGGCGGGATCGACATGTCGACACGATTGGTTCGAACGGGGTGTCAAACGGCCCGAACGACGTACCGCCGACCGGTGTATATCCAGATCGTTTTCCGGGGCCCGCGGCCCGCGCACGGCGCGGTCCGTCGGATCCTGCACGCTGACGTCTTCCCAGGTCCGAGGCTACGTACGGGTTTTGACGAGGCCTCGAACGCCGCGCTGTCCACCCGAACGGGTGAGTGGTGAGTAACGCCACAAATCCCCGGTTCCGTTGGGATTTTCTGACTGCAGTACGTCAAGATCCCTGACTGACGACAAGCCCCCGCCACAACGGCGGGGCGATCCGGGCGGACGCCGAGTCCTGCCGCCGCCCGGGTGACCGGTCGACAGGAGTGGATCGGCAGGAGTGGAGGACCCAGGCAAGACGGGTCGCCGGAGCGGACGTCGTCTGTGCATGACAGGCGGACGACCGAAGGCTCCGAGCAGCCCTTGGGGTGAAGCCGCGGCAACGCGGCCGGGCACCTTCGCCAGCCCGAATCCGACAGGTCATCCTTCACAGGCGGCTGACGAAGGGTTGCGCATGACTGCGCTCAATCGTGTCCCGTCGCTCATGGCCCGGGCCGGTACGGCCTCGGCCCTCACCCTCGCCGCCGTGGGCGGCTCGATCGTGGTCCCGGGGCTCTCCACCGACGCCTCGGCAGCTACCCTCGCGACGAAAGCCCTCCAGGTCGCGGCCTCCAAGAGGGGCGCCCCGTACCAGTACGGGGCCACCGGGCCGCGCCGGTTCGACTGCTCGGGGCTGACCCTCTACTCGTTCAAGAAGGCGGGCAAGACCCTGCCGCGTACCGCCGCCGCGCAGTACAACACGTCACACCACATCTCGGCCGACAGCCGCAGGGCCGGTGACCTGGTGTTCTTCCACTACGGCTCGAACGTCTACCACGTCGGCATCTACGCGGGCCACAACAAGATCTGGCACGCGCCGAAGACCGGGGACGTCGTACGGCTCCAGAAGATCTGGACCAGGAGCGTCTGGTACGGCCGGATCAGCTGATCCGGCGTCAGGCTGTGAGCGGCTCCGGCAGCAGGGCCGCTCACAGCACCGTAGCGCCACCCCGGTGCCCGCCTGGAGCCCACGGGCGGACCGGGGAGGCGGGACGACCGCACCGCGCGATCTCGGTGGCCCAGTACAGCCCACCGTCGGCACTGACGTCCCTTCAGGATGCCGTCGGCACCGCCCACGGCAGTTCGATGGACACCGTCTTGCCGCCCTCCCGCGTGGGGCGGATGCGGAGTTTGCCGCCGCACTCGGCGGTGAGCCAGCGGATGATGACCATGCCGCGGCCGTTGTCCTGCTGCACGGCGGCGGGCAGTCTCTTCGGGAAGCGGGGATGACTGTCCGTGACGCCGATGTGCAGTTGTTCGTCACGGTCCAGTGCGATGTCGACCGTGAAGGTGGGTGACTGGCCGAAGGTGTGCTGTACCGCGTTGGTGGCGAGTTCGGAGACGATGAGCCGGACGGTGTCGGCCGCTTCGGTGTCGGACGGCAGGCCCCACTCCGCGAGAGTGCCGACGACGTAGGAGCGGGCGGCGGAGACCGAGGCGGGAGCGCTCGGCAGAGTGACGGATGCTTCCAGGTGGTCTGCCATGGCGTCGTCGTCCCTTTCCCGCGGGATCGCACCGACAAGGAGCGGTTGGTTCGAGTACGGTCCCGGACTGGTGCTTCTTCGTCAGACTGCCATCACCGAAGCGGTCACGGGGAGGGATCCACCAAGATATGCATATATCTGTCGCCCGAAGCGGTGAACTCTACGACGGAATACCGTATTTGGGCGGCCCGGAAGGAGTAAGGAGGAGCCCATGCAGAACGGGCCGGCGGTACGGCGCCGCAAACTGGGCGCCGAACTGCGCATGCTGCGTACCGGCGCTGGGCTCACGAGCGGTGACGCGGCCCGGCTGGTCGGGTGGCACCAGTCGAAGGTGAGCCGGATCGAGACCGGTGCCAGTGGGGTGAAACCAGCCGATGTGCGCTCACTGCTCGACGCCTACGAGGTGCGGGACGGGCATCTGCGCGAGTTGCTGCTGATGCTGGCGGGATCCGACGGGTCGGGCGACCGGCACCGCTGGTGGCACGCCTACCGCGGGGTGCTGCCGCCGACGTACCGGGATTTCATCAGTCTGGAATCGCAGGCGAGCGCGATGCGGACCCTGGAGACCACGGTGGTCCCGGGCCTGCTCCAGACGCCCGAGTACGCCCGTGCGGTGACCCGGGCGGCGGTGCCCGACCTGGACGAGGAGCGGCTGGACACGCTGGTGGAGGTGCGGCTGGCCCGGCAGGACGTGCTGCGCTCCGACCCTCCGCTGGAGCTGAGCGCGGTGCTGGACGAGGCGGTGCTGCGGCGCGAGGTCGGCGGCCCCGATGTGATGGCCCGCCAGCTGGAGCGGCTCACGGAGGCCGCCCGGCTGCCCCAAGTGCGGCTGCAGGTACTGCCGTTCGCCGCCGGAGCCCATGTGGGCCTCACCGGACCTTTCGTTATCTTCTCATTTCCGAGCACTTCTGATCTGGACGTGGTTGTTCTCGACCAATTGACGAGTAGCCTCTACCTCGAACGGAAAGAAGACCTCAAGGCTTACTCGGAGGCCTTCGACACCCTTCGGATCCACGCCCTTTCCCCCGAGGACTCGTTGGATTACATCGCCGGGATAGGTGACGGCGCGTAAGGAGGCACGCCCCCCATGTCAGCACCGCCTCGGAACGTCCCTGCCAGTACCGACCTGCACGACGTGCGCTGGCTGCGCAGCAGCTACAGCACGGGAGCCAACAACTGTGTGGAGACGGCTCGGCTGCGCTCCGGCCCGTGGGCCGGAGCGCTCGCCGTGCGCGACTCGAAGAGTCCGGCCGGGCCCGCGCTGCTCTTCTCCGCCGGCAGCTGGGCCGGGTTCCTCTCCACTCTCTGATCAGAGCCGATCACACGTAGTCAGTCAGGTAATCAGCCAGGCAGTCCGTCACGCGTGAAGCACGGCCGTGTCACGCCGACTCATGGTCGCGTTTCGTCGATCACCCGTACAGCGCGTTCGATCTCCGCCCCGGACAGGTCCGCCCGGGCGGTCAGCCGCAGCCGCGAGATGCCGTCGGGCACGGAAGGAGGACGGAAGCAGCCCACGGCCAGTCCCGCCGTACGGCAGTCGGCCGCCCAGCGCACCGCCTGCTCCGGGGACGGAGCCCGCACGGAGACCACCGCGGCGTCCGGACGCACCGCGTCCAGACCCGCGGCGGTGAGCCGTGCGTGCAACTCCGCGGCCACGTCACGGGCCCGCGCCGCCCGCTCCGGCTCGCGCACGAGCAGCCGCAGGGCCGCCAGCGCCGCACCGGCCGCCGCCGGGGCCAGCCCCGTGTCGAAGATGAACGTCCGGGCCGCGTTGACCAGATGGTCGATCACCCGCGCCGGTCCCAGCACCACCCCGCCCTGACTGCCCAGCGACTTGGACAGGGTGGCCGTGACCACCACGTCCGCCGCGCCCGCGAGCCCCGCCGCGTACGGCGCGCCCCGGCCGCCGTCGCCCAGCACCCCGAGCCCGTGCGCGTCGTCCACGACCAGTCCGGCGCCGTACTCGCGGCAGGCCGCGGCCAGCTCGGCCAGCGGCGCCGCGTCGCCGTCCACGGAGAACACCGAGTCGGAGACGACGATCGCCTCCCCCTCGTGCGTACTCAGCGCCTTGCGCACCGCCTCCGGGTCGGCGTGCCCGACGACCTGCCGGGCGCCCCGGGCGAGCCGGCAGCCGTCGATGAGCGAGGCGTGGTTGCCCGCGTCGGAGACGATCAGCGAGCCGTGCGGGCCGAGTGCCGTGACCGCGGCCAGGTTCGCGGCGTACCCGGAGGAGAAGACCAGGGCCGCCTCGAAGCCGCAGAAGGCGGCCAGCTCGCGCTCCAGCTCGGTGTGCAGTTCGGTGGTGCCGGTGACCAGCCGGGAGCCGGTGGAGCCGCCGCCCCAGGTCCGGGCCGCCCCGGCCGCGCCCTCGACGACCTCGGGGTGGTGGGCGAGGCCCAGGTAGTCGTTGCTCGCCAGGTCCAGCAGGGGTGAGTCGGCGGGGCGCGGGCGCAGGGTGCGGACGAGTCCGGCGCGGCGGCGCGCCTCGGCCTGGTCGTCGATCCAGCCGAACGCCATGGGTCCTCCGGGGCTTTTGTAGGTAGCGGACAGACCCTAGCGGCACGGCCGACCGCCCAGGGTGTGGCAATACCCACACGGTGAACCGTCTCCGTTGTGCAAACTCTCCTTGGCCCGGGGCGGTCCCGTAAGACAGGATCGGACCTCATGGACCTGCTGAACACGCTGGTGGACAAGGGGCTTCGGCGCGAGCTGCCGACCCGCGAAGAAGCGCTGGCCGTGCTGGCCACCTCCGACGACGACCTGCTCGATGTGGTGGCCGCGGCCGGGAAGGTGCGCCGGCACTGGTTCGGGCGCCGGGTGAAACTCAACTATCTGGTGAACCTCAAGTCGGGCCTGTGCCCGGAGGACTGCTCCTACTGCTCCCAGCGGCTCGGCTCGGACACCGGCATCCTGAAGTACACCTGGCTGAAGCCCGACGAGGCGTCCCGGGCCGCGGCGGCCGGGCTGGCCGGCGGTGCCAAGCGGGTCTGTCTGGTGGCGTCGGGCCGCGGTCCGACCGACCGTGACGTGGACCGGGTGGCCGGCACGATCAAGGCGATCAAGGACCAGAACGAGGGCGTCGAGGTGTGCGCCTGCCTCGGGCTGCTCTCCGACGGCCAGGCCGAGCGGCTGCGCGAGGCGGGCGCGGACGCCTACAACCACAACCTCAACACGTCCGAGGGCACGTACGCGGACATCACCACCACCCACACCTACGCCGACCGGGTGGACACGGTGAACAAGGCGCACGCGGCCGGTCTGTCCGCCTGCTCCGGGCTGATCGCGGGTATGGGCGAGAGTGACGAGGACCTCGTCGACGTGGTCTTCTCGCTGCGCGCGCTGGACCCGGACTCGGTCCCGGTCAACTTCCTGATCCCGGTCGAGGGCACCCCGCTGGCCAAGGAGTGGAACCTCACCCCGCAGCGCTGCCTCCGGATCCTCGCGATGGTGCGCTTCGTGTGCCCGGACGTCGAGGTGCGCATCGCGGGCGGCCGTGAGGTCCACCTGCGCACGATGCAGCCCCTCGCGCTGAACCTCGCCAACTCCATCTTCCTCGGCGACTACCTGACCACCGAGGGCCAGGCCGGCAAGGCCGACCTGGAGATGATCGCGGACGCCGGGTTCGAGGTGGAGGGCGCCGGCGAGGTGACGCTGCCGGAGCACCGGGGGGCGGGCACGGCGGCGGGCGGCTGCGGCTCGCACGCGAGCGCCGGGTGCGGGTCGCACGAGGGCGCCGAGGGTGCCGGGTGCGGATCCCACGCCGGTGGCGGTGTCTGCGGCACGGCGGAGGTGCCGGTCGCGAACGAGGCGCGCACGGACCTCGTCGCCGTACGCCGCCGAGGGGCCGGAACGGACCTCGCGCCCAATGCCTGAGCTGGGTGTGCCCGAGCTGCTGGAGCTGGACCGGCGGCACGTGTGGCATCCGTACGGACCGATGCCGGGGCGTGTCCGACCGCTCGTCGTGGAGTCGGCGAGCGGGGTCCGGCTGCGGCTCGCGGACGGCGCGGGCGAGCTGGTGGACGGCATGTCGTCCTGGTGGTCGGCGATCCACGGCTATGCCCACCCGGTGCTCGACGAGGCGGCGCGGCGACAGCTCGGCCGGATGAGCCATGTGATGTTCGGCGGGCTCACGCACGAGCCCGCCGTGCGTCTCGCGAAGCTCCTTGTCGACATGTCGCCGGACGGTCTGGAGCACGTCTTCCTGGCCGACTCCGGCTCGGTGTCGGTCGAGGTCGCCGTGAAGATGTGCCTCCAGTACTGGCGTTCGCTCGGCCGCCCCGGCAAGCAGCGCCTGCTGACCTGGCGCGGCGGCTATCACGGTGACACCTGGAACCCGATGTCGGTGTGCGACCCCGAGGGCGGGATGCACCAGCTGTGGTCCGGGGTGCTGCCGCGCCAGGTGTTCGCGGACGCGCCGCCCACGGAGTACGAGGAGTCGTACGCGGACCGTCTGCGGGAGCTGGTCGCCCGCCACGCGGACGAGCTGGCCGCGGTGATCGTGGAGCCTGTGGTGCAGGGCGCGGGCGGGATGCGCTTCCACTCCCCCGCCTATCTGCGGGTGCTGCGCGAGGCGTGCGACGCGCACGGCGTGCTGCTGGTGTTCGACGAGATCGCCACCGGATTCGGCCGGACCGGCGCGCTGTTCGCGGCGGACCACGCGGCCGTCACCCCGGATGTGATGTGCGTGGGCAAGGCGCTGACCGGCGGCTATCTCACGATGGCGGCGACGCTGTGCACCGCGCGGGTCGCCGACGGCATCTCGCGGGGCGAGGTGCCGGTGCTCGCGCACGGCCCCACGTTCATGGGCAACCCGCTCGCGGCGGCCGTGGCCTGCGCCTCTGTCGAACTGCTGCTGGGCCAGGACTGGCTGTCCGAGGTCAAGCGGATCGAGACGGGCCTGCGGGACGGGCTGGCACCGGCCGCGGAACTGCCGGGTGTGAAGGACGTCCGGGTGCTGGGCGCCATCGGGGTGGTCCAGCTCGATCACGAGGTGGACATGCGGGCCGCCACGGACGCCGCGGTGCGGGAGGGCGTGTGGCTGCGCCCGTTCCGCGACCTGGTCTACACGATGCCGCCGTACGTCACCTCGGACGAGGACGTGGCACGGATCGCGCGCGCGGTGCGTGCCGCGGCGCGGGAGGGTTGAGATGCCGGTACTGGTGATCACGGGGACGGGCACGGAGGTCGGCAAGACCGTCACCACCGCCGCCGTCGCCGCCGCGGCGCTCGCGGCGGGGCGCTCGGTGGCCGTACTGAAGGCCGCGCAGACGGGCGTACGGCCGGACGAGCGAGGGGACGCCGACGAGGTCGCGCGGCTCGCGGGTCCGCTCACGGCGGCCGAAACGGCCCGCTTCCCCGAGCCGTTGGCGCCGGGTACGGCGGCCCGGCGGGCCGGGATGGCGCCGGTGCACCCGCAGGAGGTGGCCGACCGGGCGGCCAAGCTGGCCGCCGAGCACGATCTGGTGCTGGTCGAGGGCGCGGGCGGGCTGCTCGTCCGGTTCGACGCGGCCGGCGGCACGCTGGCGGACGTGGCCGGGCTGCTGGACGCGCCGGTGCTGGTCGTGGCCTCGCCCGGGCTCGGCACGCTGAACACCACGGAGCTGACGGCCCGCGAACTACGGCGCCGGGAGCTGGAGTTGGCGGGCGTGGTGATCGGCAGCTGGCCCGACTCCCCCGACCTGGCCGCCCGCTGCAACGTGACCGACCTGTCGGCGGTGGCGGAGGCGCCGCTGCTCGGCGCGATCCCCTGCGGGGCCGGGGCGTTGTCGCCGGGCGACTTCCGTGGGGCGGCGCCGGGGTGGCTCGCGCCACCGCTGGACGGGACGTGGGACGCGGAGGCGTTCCGGGTGCGGGTGGCGCCGTAGGGGTACGGCGCGGGTGCCTTCCAGGATCCCGGGGGACAATCACCCTGAGAACGTCCTCCGGGAGGTGCCATGCGACTGATGTCGGCCGGTTCTGCCAAGGTCGCGCCGAGCCCTGTCCACCATCCGCTGTTCGCCCGGTTCTACGCCCGCTGCAGCGTCGACGCGGAGAGGCGGCTCGGTCTCGCCGCCGTGCGGGAGCGGCTGCTCGCCGGGCTGTCCGGGCGGGTGATCGAGGTCGGCGCGGGCAACGGGCTGAACTTCGCCCGCTATCCGGCCGCCGTGGCCGAGGTCGTCGCCGTCGAGCCCGAGCCGCTGCTGCGCCGGTTGGCGCTGGATGCCGCGCAGCGTGCCCAGGTGCCGGTCGACGTGGTGCCGGGCGCGGCGGAGGCGCTGCCCGTCAAGAGCGAGGCGTACGACGCGGCGGTGCTGTCGCTGGTGCTGTGCAGCGTGCGGGACGTGGCGCGGGCGCTCGCCGAGGTACGGCGGGTGCTCCGGCCCGGCGGTGAGGTGCGCTTCTTCGAGCACGGCCGCGGCGGCGGCCGGATGATGACGCTGACCCAGCAGGCCCTGGACCGCACCGTGTGGCCCGTGCTGTTCGGCGGCTGTCACGTCGCCCGCGAGCCGGTCGAGGCGCTGCGCGAGGCGGGATTCGAACTCGGCCCGTACCGGCGGCTGTTGCTGCCGGAGCAGGGCCCGAAGCTGCCGACCTCGTACGGCGTGCTGGGCGTCGGCTGGCGCCCGAGGGAGCCGGGGTCCCGCTGACCGCCCCGAGCCGGACGGCCCGCGTCAGATGCTCCAGCGGCGCAGCTCCCCTGCGATGGCGTCCACGTCGGCCGCGCCGTCCTTTACCAGCCGGGCCAGGTCGCGCACCTGCTCGGCGGAGGTGACGACCTTGACGCCGCTGGCGACCAGGTAGGCGTAGGCGACCGCCGAGGCGAACAGCGCGTTGGAGCGCTCCAGCGCCGGCACGTGGATCAGCAGCTGGAGGAGGGCGGCGGCGCGGGCATGCGGGTCGTCGTAGACGGGCACGCCGAATATCTCGGCACGGTGCCGGGCGACGGCGGCGATCAGCGCGCCCCAGTCGGTGACCTGCGGGTCCCCGGGTGTGCGCTGTTCGGCGAGCATGAGCAGCCAGGCGAGGTCGATGCTGAGCTCGTTCAAGGGATCAGCGGCCGTCCCCGGTGCCGCCACCGCTGCCCCGGGTCTCGGTGAACTCCTCGGCGAACACGGTCTCGTACTGCTTCATGAAGTCGGCGGCGGCGTCCACGAACGTGCGGCCGGCCTCGCCGGTGTCCTGTCTGACCAGCTCTTCTATGTAGCGGTTGACGCTGATGCCACGGGCCAGGGCGCGTTCGCGGGCCGCGCGGGCGGTGCCTTCGTCCACGCGCACGTTCAGCTGGGTCTTCGCCATGCTTCGACGCTAGCGCCGAGGTGCTAGCAACCGCAAGGGCGCACGGAATCGCCGTGCCGTGCCTGTCTGTCCCCCGTGCGCGCCGTCCCTTACGCTCGCCCGGGACAGGCGTACGCGTACCGGCGACCGGGAGGCGGTCTTGTCCACACCTGACGCAGTGGCTGCGCAGCACGGGCCGGGGCGCGCCCCGGACGGCGGGTTCGCGGCCCGCGCCCGCGCCCTGACCAAGGCCTACGGCTCCGGCGAGACGGCCGTGGTCGCCCTGGACGCAGTGGACGTGGACATCGCGCGCGGCCGGTTCACCGCCGTGATGGGGCCCTCGGGCTCCGGCAAGTCCACGCTCATGCACTGCCTGGCGGGGCTCGACACCGTGACGGCGGGCGAGGTGTGGCTCGGTGACACCGAGATCACCGGGCTGAGGGACCGTGAGCTGACCCGGCTGCGGCGGGACCGGATCGGGTTCATGTTCCAGTCGTTCAACCTCGTTCCGACGCTCACGGCCGCCGAGAACATCACGCTGCCGATGGCCATCGCGGGCCGCAGACCCGACGAACGATGGCTGGACGAGGTGATCGACAGGCTCGGCCTGCGGGACCGGCTGGCCCACCGGCCCGCGCAGCTGTCCGGCGGTCAGCAGCAGAGAGTGGCGTGCGCGCGGGCGCTGCTCTCCCGGCCGGAGCTGATCTTCGCCGACGAGCCGACCGGCAACCTGGACTCGCGGGCCGGCCTGGAGGTGCTGGGCTTCCTGCGCGGGGCGGTGGACGATCTCGGGCAGACGGTCGTCATGGTCACCCACGACCCCGGCGCCGCCGCCCATGCCGACCTGGTGCTCTTCCTCGCCGACGGCCGCATCGTGGACGAGACGGCCCGGCCGACGGCGGACGCCGTACTGGAACGCATGCGTGTCCTTTCCGGAGGGAACCCCCGGTGCTGAAGGCGACCCTGAGGAGCTTCCTCGCGCACAAGGGACGGCTCGCGCTGTCCGCGCTGGCGGTGATCCTGTCCGTGGCGTTCGTCGCGGGCAGCCTGATCTTCTCCGACACCGTCACCCGTACCTTCGACCGGCTCTTCGCCTCCACCGCCGCCGATGTGAGCGTGCAGCCGAAGCAGGACCTGAAGTCCCCGGTGCCGGGCGCGGCGGTGCAGACCCTGCCCGCGGCGCTGCGGGACCGGGTGGCCCGGGTCCCCGGGGTCGCGGCCGCCCGCGCGGACGTCAAGGTGCAGAACATCGTGGTGGTCGACCACCACGACAGGTCCGTCGGGCCGACCACCGGCGCCCCCACCATCGCCACCGCCTGGTACGCCGGTCACCGCAGCCCGGTGGTGCTGACCTCCGGCCGCGCGCCGCACGGTGCGGGCGAGGCGCTGCTGGACGCGGACACCGCGGACAGGAAGCGCGTACGGATCGGCGACCCGCTGACGGTGCAGGCGCAGCCGGGCACGTTCCGCGTCCGGGTCGTCGGGATCGCCACGTTCACCACGACCAACCCGGGCGCGGCCCTGGTCTTCCTGGACCCGGCGGTGGCGGGCCGGGAGCTGCTCGGCTCCCAGGCGCTCGCGACCAGCGTCTCGGCGGACGCGGCGAAGGGCGTGTCGGACGCCTCCCTCAGGCTGCGGGTCGGCCGGGCGGTCGGCACC
Source organism: Streptomyces sp. HUAS MG56 (assembly GCF_058673395.1). NCBI lineage: Bacteria > Bacillati > Actinomycetota > Actinomycetes > Kitasatosporales > Streptomycetaceae > Streptomyces > Streptomyces sp. HUAS MG56. Next base: position 2,500,913 of record NZ_CM178722.1, read on the forward strand.
GGCGCCTACGACGTGAAGACGGCCGGCGAGCAGGCCGAGTCGGCGGCGGCCGCTCTCGGCCCCTTCCTGGACGTGATCAAGTACGTGATGCTCGGCTTCGCGGGTGTCGCGCTGCTCGTCGGCGTCTTCCTGATCGTCAACACCTTCTCCATGCTGATCGCCCAACGCACGCGTGAGCTGGGCCTGTTGCGGGCGCTCGGCGCGGACCGGCGGCAGGTGCGGCGCTCGGTGCTCACCGAGGCGCTGCTGCTCGGACTGGCCGGCTCGACGCTCGGCCTCGGCGCCGGGATCGGGCTGGCGCTGGGGCTGATCCGGCTGATGAGCCTGTTCGGGATGAACCTCAAGGCCACGGAGATGGTCATCGGCTGGCCGACGCCCGTCGCGGCGTACGTCGTCGGGCTCGGCGTCACCTTCGTGGCGGCCTATCTGCCCGCCCGGCGCGCGGCGGCGGTCTCGCCGATGGCCGCGCTGGTGGACGCCGAGGTCGCCGGCGTGGGCAGGCCGCTGACGGCGCGGGCCGTCGCCGGGGCGGCGCTCGGTGCGGCAGGTGCGGCGGCGCTGGCGGGGTGCGCGGCGGCCACGAGGACCGCGCAGGCGGCCGTGCTGCTGGGTGTCGGAGTCGTCCTGACCCTGATCGCGACCGTGGTCGCCGGACCGCTGCTGGTTCGGCCCGTGATCCGGGTGCTGGGCGCCGCCTTCCCGGCGCTGTTCGGCCCGGTCGGCCGGATGAGCCAGCGCAACGCCCTGCGCAATCCCCGCCGTACCGGCGCCACCGCCGCGGCCCTCATGGTGGGCCTGGCGCTGGTCGGCGGGATGTCGGTGGCCAGCGCCTCGATGTCGGCGTCGTTCGACCGGCAGATCGACAAGAACCTCGGCGCCGACTTCATCGTCCAGAACGCCGGCTTCACCCCGTTCACCCGGCAGGTACGGGACACGGTGGCCGCCACGCGCGGCGTCGGGCTCGTCGTGGCGCAGCGGCTCACCCAGGTCGCCGTACGACTGCCGGACGGCCGCCGGGTCCAGACCTCCGCCGTCGGGTACGGCCCGGGGCTCGACGACGTCGTGCACCTCACGTACGCGCAGGGCGGCACGGCCGCCGCGCTGGCGGACGGGCACCTGGCCATGGACGCCGGCTTCGCCAGGGACCACGGGCTGCGGATCGGCGGCACGCTCCCGGTCGAGTTCCCCGGCCGGCGGCACACGACGCTGACCGTCGGCGCGCTCACCCACCAGGACACGGCACAGGGCTTCGGCGCCCAGGGCGGCCTGTACTTCGGCCTCGCCACCTTCGCGAGGTACGTGCCGAGCGGCCAGGACTCGGTGCTGTACGTCAACGCGGCCGCCGGTACGAGACCGCAGGACCTGCGCCCTGGGCTGGAGCGGGCGCTGAAGCCGTTTCCGCAGGTCCAGGTGCGCGACCAGGACGACTACAAGCAACTGGTCCACGACCAGATCGCCGTGCTGCTCTACCTCGTGTACGCGCTGCTCGCCCTGGCGATCGTCATCGCCGTGCTCGGTGTGGTCAACACGCTCGCCCTGTCGGTGGTGGAACGGACGAGGGAGATCGGGCTGCTGCGCGCGATCGGGCTGGGACGCCGGCAGCTGCGCCGGATGATCCGGCTGGAGTCGGTGGTGATCGCGGTCTTCGGAGCGGTCCTCGGGCTGGCGCTGGGGCTGGTGTGGGGCGTGTGCATGCAGCGGGTACTGGCCCTGCGCGGGCTGCGGGAACTGGCGGTCCCCTGGACCACGATCGTCGCGGTCGTCATCGGCGCGGCGGTGGTGGGCGTGGTGGCGGCGCTGCTGCCGGCCCTGCGGGCGTCCCGGATGAACGTGCTGGCGGCGATCGCCCACGAGTGAGGATCCGGCGGGCGCAGCCGAGCGTGGAGTGAGGACCCGCCGGAGAGCATCCGCCGTGCCGGGTCGCGCCCGACGCACCCGGGATCGCCTGCTCAGCAGCGACGCGCGTCGAGCGCCTCGTCGTTGGCCGTGGTGGCGGCCGCGGAGCGCCTGTACGGCGGTGCGGAGAACGCGCCGGATGCCCGTGGGGTGGCTGCTCGATGAGGAGTTCGCGTTCGGCGAGCCCTAGGGGACGACCGGCGAGTTCCTCGGCGAACTCGCGGATGCCGTAGCCCACCAAGGCATGTGCAGCGACACCACGGCCCAGGCCGTCCCCTTCCTCACAGAGCTGATCTGTGACGACGGCGTCGCCCCCGGCAGCCGCTTGGTTCTGCTCTGCGACCTGTTGCGGCTCGGTGCCTCGGGGCTCGCGGCAGCGGTCTCCGTGGCCGACCGCGTCACAGCACTCGGGGGCGTCTGGGAGGAGTCCGCGGCTGAGTACCTGACACGGCGGGCCATCGTCAGCGAGCTGCCGAGGCTGCTGTCCCGCTGGGAGGACGAGAGCGATGCCGTCCGATTCGCTCTCCCGGCTCCGGCAGGCAGTTCCCGCGCCGACGTCGTGTCGCTCAAAGCCGCACGCCCGAACGTGCATCCGGAGAATCTGGGACGGGCCGTCCTTCCGGTTCTCGTCGTCGAAGACGTGGGGCCCGAGGCACAGGCATAGGGAGAGGCAAGCGAGGGGCATGGGGAGACGAAGCCGCCGGGGGCGGTGCGCGGCCCGCGTTGTCCGCCCCCGGCACGGAAACCGTTCGCCAGACAGACCGGTGCTCTGCTTGGCTCCCCCCATGAGCGATCTCCACATCCGCTGCGCCACCCCCTCGGACATCGACACCGTGCTGCGGTTCTGGCGCGACGCCGCGGAGGGAACGAGCATCAGCGACGACCACGACGGAGTGGCCCGACTCATCGCACGAGACCCCGAAGCCCTGCTCCTCGCCGAGCGCGACGGCCTCCTCGCCGGCACGGTCATAGCGGGCTTCGACGGATGGCGATGCTCCGCCTACCGACTGGCCGTACACCCCGACCACCGCCGGCAGGGCATCGCCACCGCCCTGCTGGAAGCCGCGGAACAACGCTTCGCCGCCCTGGGCGGGCGACGGGTCGACGCCATGGTGCTGGAGGCCAACGAACGGGCGCACCACACGTGGGCCGCGGGCGGCTACCATCGCGAGGACCACTGGCGGCGCTGGGTGAAGCCGCTGTCCGAGCCCGCGAACTGACCCCGAAGACCAACTTTGCCCATCCTTTACCATTGAGGGAGCACTCGACCCCTCGATGAAAGGTTGTGAGCGTCCGCCCATGGGCGAGCCTCCCAGTCCGCGACACCGCGCGTTCCGCCCCGCCCTGCCCGATCATGGGACGGGGGTGACCCGATGACCGAAGTGCTGCTCCTTCTGGTGGCGATCCTGCTGTCGCTCGCCTGCGGCGCCTTCGTGGCGGCGGAGTTCTCGCTGACCACGGTGGAGCGCGGCGAGCTGGAGCGCGCGGCGGAGCGCGGCGAACGCGGGGCGCAGGGCGCCCTGAAGGCCGCGCGGAACCTCACCTTCCAGCTCTCCGGCGCCCAGCTCGGCATCACCGTGACCAACCTGGTGGTCGGCATGCTCGCCGAGCCGTCGATCGCCAAGCTGCTGGCCGGCCCGTTCCGGGCGACGGGCCTGTCGGACGACGTGGCGAGCTCGGTCGCCCTGGTGGTCGGTACGGCGCTGTCGACGGTGTTCCTGATGGTCGTCGGCGAGCTGGTACCGAAGAACTGGGCGATCTCCTCGCCGCTGGCCGTGGCCAAGCGGGTGGGCAGTGCGCAGCGCTTGTTCAGTGCGGCCTTCGGGCCCTTCATCACACACCTGAACAACACGGCCAACCGTGTGGTGCGCCGCCTCGGCATCGAGCCGGCCGAGGAGCTGGCCTCCGCGCGCGGCCCCCAGGAGCTGGCGGCGCTCGCCCGGCACTCCGCGAAGCAGGGCGCGCTGGAGGCGGACACCGCCGAGCTGTTCGTGCGCACCCTGAACCTGGCCGACCTCACGGCGGAGAACGTGATGACCCCGCGCGTACAGGTCGTCGCCCTGGACACCCAGGCGACCTGCGAGGACGTGGCGAACGCGACCCGGGCCACCGGGCTGTCCCGGTTCCCGGTCCACCGGGGCGGCCTGGACTCGGTCGTGGGCATCGCGCACGTGAAGGACGTCCTGGCCGTGCCCGCCGCCGAGCGGCCTCGCCGCCCGGTCTCGCAGGTGATGCGCGAGCCGCTGCTCGTCCCCGAGTCCCTGACCGTCGACCGGCTCCTGGACCGCCTCGGCGGCCGGCGCACGATGGCCGTCGTCATCGACGAGTACGGGGGCACGGCGGGCGTGGCGACGCTGGAGGACATCGTGGAGGAGGTCGTCGGCGAGGTGCGCGACGAGCACGACCCGCACGAGACGCCCGACCTCGCCCCCGCCGGCGCGGACGAACAGGGCCGCGCCCTGTACTTGGCCGACGGCGCCGCCCGCACCGACCAGCTCGCGCGCGTGGGGCTGCGCGTCCCCGAGGGGCCGTACGAGACCCTGGCCGGTCTGGTCGCGGCGCGGCTGGGCCGGATACCGCGGACCGGTGACACGGTCGAGGTCGCCGGCTGGCGGCTGGACGTCGTGGACGCCTCCGGCCGCCGGGCGGCCCGGGTGCTGCTGCACGCGCCGCTGGACGACGAACAGGCCCACGGAAGCCCGGAGGGGGCGCGATGACCGCCGTACAGCTGCTGATCGGGCTGGCGACGCTCGTTGTCAACGCCTTCTTCGTGGCGGGCGAGTTCGCGCTGATCTCCGTGCGCCGTTCGCAGATCGAGCCGCTGGCCCAGGAGGGCGACCGGCGCGCGAAGAGCGTGCTGTGGGCTCTGGAGCACGTCTCGGCGCTGCTGGCCGCCGCCCAGCTCGGCATCACGCTGTGCACGCTGGTCCTCGGTGTGGTCGCCGAGCCGGCGATCGCGCATCTGCTGGAGCCGGTCTTCCACGCGCTCGGGGTGCCCGTGAGCGCGGGCCACGCCGTGTCCTTCGTGATCGCGCTGACCCTGGCGACGTATCTGCACATGCTGCTCGGCGAGATGGTCCCGAAGAACATCTCCCTCGCCGAACCGGTGCGCGGCGCGCTGCTGCTCGGCCCGCCGCTGGTCGCGCTGTCCCGGGCGCTGCGGCCGGTGATCTTCTCCGTCAACGCGTTCGCGAACGGGCTGCTCAAGCTGTTGCGGGTGGACGCCAAGGACGAGGTCGCGGCGAGCTTCACCGACGCCCAGCTGGCCGAGATCGTCAAGGACGCCGGTGAGGCCGGCCTGATCGACGACCGGGCGCAGGAGCGGCTGCACGACGCCCTGGAGCTGGGCCGCCGGCCGGTGCGGGACGTCGTGGTGCCGTTGGAGAGGGTCGTCTACGCGCGCGTGGGCGTCACCCCGGAGGAGCTTGAGCGGCTGACGGCCGAGTCGGGCTTCTCGCGGTTCCCGGTGGTCGACGCGGGCCGGCGGATCGTGGGTTATCTGCACGTCAAGGACGCCCTGGACGCCTCGCCCCAGGACATACCGTTCCGGCTGCGGGACATGCGCTCCATCGCGCGCGTGCGGGAGAGCACCCCGCTGGACGACGTCCTGACCGCGATGCGCGGCAGCCGCACCCACCTGGCGGCCGTGCTCGGCGAGGACGGCCGCCTGGCCGGCCTGGTCACCATGGAGGACGTCCTGCGGGAACTGTTCGGCCAACCGGCGCCCGGCTAACGCCGACCCGGGCCCCGGAGCCGGGTCCGGGCACCCGGGTCCGGGGGCGGGTCCGGGGGGCGGTTGGCTGGATCGGGGGGCGGTTGGCTGGGTCCGGAGGCCGGGGACGCGGGCCGGGTCTGGGGGCCTGGTCTGGGGGAGGCCGGAGGGGCCGAGTCCGGGGCCGTGAGGACGTGGGCCGGGACCGAGGCTGGGGCCCACGGCCGAGGTCCGGAGGCCGGAGGGCTGAGTCCCGGCCGCGAGGACGCAGGCCGGGACCGAAGCGAGGGAGCCAAGGGGCTGCGAGGACGCGAGGCTGGAACCGGGGCCCGAGAGGCAGGGTCCGGGTCCAAGAGCCGGGGGCAGGGAGCCCGGGGGCAGGGAGGCTGGTCCGGGGTGACCGACCGGCGGGTATGGAAGCGGGATACCATCGCTGACGCCATGCAGACGAATCCCGCATCTCCCCCCTACAGCAGCCTGGTCGCGGTGGGCGACTCCTTCACCGAGGGCATGTCGGACCTCCTGCCCGACGGTTCCTACCGGGGCTGGGCCGATGTGCTCGCCGCGCGGATGGCCGCCCGCACGCCGGGTTTCCGGTACGCCAACCTCGCCGTGCGCGGCAAGCTGATCGGACAGATCGTCGACGAGCAGGTCGACGTGGCGGCGGCCATGAACGCCGACGTGATCACGCTGGTCGGCGGCCTCAACGACACCCTGCGGCCGAAGTGCGACATGGGCCGGGTGAAGGGCCTGCTGACCGAGGCGGTGGAGCGTCTGGCGCCGTCGTGCAGGCAGCTGGTGCTGATGCGCAGCCCCGGCCGCCAGGGCCCCGTGCTGGAGCGGTTCCGGCCGCGCATGGAGGAGCTGTTCTCCTGCGTGGACGAGCTGGCCGCGAAGAACGGCGCGGTCGTCGTGGACCTGTACGGCGCCGCGTCGCTGGCCGATCCCCGGCTGTGGGACGTGGACCGGCTGCATCTGACGGCGGAGGGGCATCGCCGGGCCGCCGAGGCGGTGTGGCAGACGCTCGGGTACGAGCCGGAGGACACCGAGTGGCGGGTGCCGATGCCGGCCACGCCGCCGCCGGGCTGGGCGGCGCGCCGGGTCGCGGACGCGCGCTTCGCACGGCAGCATCTGCTGCCGTGGATCGGCCGCCGGCTGACGGGCCGCTCCTCGGGCGACGGCCGCCCGGCCAAGCGTCCGGAGCTGCTGCCGTACGAGGGCCAGGCGTAGCCACGGGTGACCGACGTCCCGGGCCCGAGCCCCGCGTGCCGCCGGCGGCGATCAGTGACCCCCGTCTCGTAGCTTCCGCCGAACAGGGGCGTGGCGCTGGCCTGCACAAACCGCCAGTACAATCTGGACACGTGACTTCTGCGCCCGCCAAGCCCCGCATCCCGAACGTCCTCGCCGGACGCTACGCCTCCGCCGAGCTCGCCACGCTCTGGTCCCCCGAGCAGAAGGTGAAGCTGGAGCGGCAGCTCTGGCTCGCCGTGCTGCGCGCCCAGAAGGACCTCGGCATCGAGGTGCCGGACGCGGCGATCGCCGACTACGAGCGCGTCCTCGACACCGTCGACCTGGCCTCCATCGCCGAGCGCGAGAAGGTCACCCGGCACGACGTGAAGGCACGGATCGAGGAGTTCAACGACCTCGCCGGGCACGAGCACGTGCACAAGGGCATGACCTCCCGTGACCTCACCGAGAACGTGGAGCAGCTCCAGATCCGCCTCTCGCTGGAGCTGATGCGCGACCGTACGGTGGCCGTGCTGGCGCGCCTCGGCAAGCTGGCCGGCGAGTACGCCGAGCTGGTCATGGCCGGCCGCTCGCACAACGTGGCCGCGCAGGCCACGACCCTGGGCAAGCGCTTCGCGACGGCGGCCGACGAGCTGCTCGTGGCCTACGGCCGCGTCGAGGAGCTGCTCGGCCGCTACCCGCTGCGCGGCATCAAGGGCCCGGTCGGCACCGCGCAGGACATGCTGGACCTGCTGGGCGGCGACGCGGCCAAGCTCGCCGAGCTGGAGAACCGGATCGCCGGACACCTGGGCTTCGCGCAGGCGTTCACCTCGGTCGGCCAGGTCTACCCGCGCTCCCTGGACTACGAGGTCGTCACCGCGCTGGTGCAGCTGGCGGCGGCGCCGTCCTCGCTGGCGAAGACGATCCGGCTGATGGCGGGGAACGAACTGGTCACCGAGGGCTTCAAGCCGGGCCAGGTCGGCTCCTCGGCGATGCCGCACAAGATGAACACCCGCTCCTGCGAGCGCGTCAACGGCCTCATGGTCGTCCTGCGCGGCTACGCCTCGATGACCGGCGAGCTGGCGGGCGACCAGTGGAACGAGGGCGACGTGTCCTGCTCGGTGGTGCGCCGGGTCGCGCTGCCGGACGCGTTCTTCGCGCTCGACGGTCTGCTGGAGACCTTCCTGACGGTCCTCGACGAGTTCGGGGCCTTCCCGGCGGTCATCGCGCGTGAGCTGGACCGCTACCTGCCGTTCCTCGCCACCACCAAGGTGCTCATGGGCGCCGTGCGGGCCGGGGTCGGCCGCGAGGTCGCGCACGAGGCGATCAAGGAGAACGCCGTCGCCACCGCGCTCGCGATGCGTGAGCAGGGCGCCGAGCGCAACGACCTGCTCGACAAGCTCGCCGCCGACGAGCGCCTGCCGCTCGACCGGGAGCAGCTGGCGGCGCTGATGGCCGACAAGCTGTCCTTCACCGGTGCCGCCGCCGACCAGGTCGGCGTCCTCGTCGGCCGGATCGAGGAGATCGCCAAGCAGCACCCGGAGGCGGCCGGATACACCCCCGGGGCGATCCTCTGACCCGCTTCAGCCGTGCGGAACTGGAGGCCGCCCGCGACCGTCTCGTACCGGACGTCGTCGCGGACGGCCTCCGGGTGCTCTTCTGCGGCATCAACCCGGGACTGCTGACGGCGGCGACCGGTCATCACTTCGCCCGCCCCGGCAACCGCTTCTGGCCGGTGCTGCACCTGTCCGGCTTCACGCCGAGGCTGCTGAAGCCGGCGGAGCAGCGGGAGCTGCTGTCGTACGGGCTGGGCATCACGAACGTGGTGGCGCGGGCGACCGCGCGCGCCGACGAGCTGGGCAACGACGAGTACGTCGAGGGCGGCCGGCTGCTCACCGAGAAGGTGGCACGGCTCGGGCCGCGGTGGCTGGCGGTGGTCGGGGTGACCGCGTACCGGGCGGCCTTCGGGGAGCGCACGGCTCACGTGGGGCCGCAGGAGCGGACGTTCGGGGAGACCCGGGTGTGGGTGCTGCCCAATCCGAGCGGGCTGAACGCGCACTGGACGGCGCAGACGATGGCCGAGGAGTTCGCCCGGCTGAGGGCGGCCGCACAGGGCTGAGCGGGTCCGGCGAAGACCGGTGCGGTTCGGCGGCGCCCTGCCGGGGGCGCGGGACTGTACGCGTGTGCGGCTCCGCCGCGTGGGCGCGACCGGCCGCAACGGACCGGTGGACACCGGACGGCACATCACGGCACTTCCCGCGGTGCGCTCGGCGGCGGCCCGGGCGGTCACGGCGGCGGTGTCACCGTGGCCGTGGCCAGGAGCCGTATCTCGTCGGTGTCGTCCCGGTCGGCGACGCCGAGGGCGATCCAGCGGCCGGTCCCCGGCGGCTCCCACACGTCCAGCTCGTCGGTGAGCAGGCTGAGGGTGGCCCAGGGCTCCGGTATCTCCTCGCCCCGGGCCACGCGCAGCCGCACCGTCTGCTGGCCCCAGGGGTGCTGCCGGCCCCAGCGGTCGTGCAGCCGCTGCGCCAGTGCCTCCCGGTACGCATGGAAGTCCGCGGCGGTCCGCTCCCGGATCTGGGCGTCGTCCGCGCGTGTCCCGTGGCTGGTCGCTAACTCCACCGTCCGATGGCCGGCCTCCGGGAACTCCCCCGCGCACAGCGCCTCGACGGCGGTCAGGAACTTCACGATGTCCATGTGATCCAGTAAACCGGGCGGCACTGACAATTGGCGGGCCGTCAGGCGTCCCGGCGGTGCAGGGTCCACGCGCCCGCGAGCAGCGCGGCCGCCGCCCACAGCGCGGTCACCGCGAGCCCGCTCCACGGGCCGAGGGCGCCGCCCCAGGTGCTGTGCAGGGCCACTTGACCGGCCCGGTCGGGGAGATAGTCGGCGACGCCGCCCGACAGGTCCCCGACGACGAAGGACACGATCAGCACGAACGGGATCAGGACGGACAGGGTCGCGACGCCGCTGCGCAGCACGGCCGCGAGTCCGGCGGCGAACAGGGCCATCAGGGTCAGCTGGAGGCCGCAGCCGACGGCGCCGCGCAGACCTGCCGTCCACGTCGGCCCGTCGGCGCCGCGGACCGCCTTGCCGACCAGCAGCGTGACCAGTCCGGTGAGGAGGCCGACGGGCAGGGCGGACAGGGCGATCGCTGCGGCCTTGGCGGCGAACCACCGCCGCCGGTCCGGCACCGCAGAGAGCGCCAGCCGCAGCGCGCCGCCCCGGAACTCCGCCGAGACGGCCGTCGCACCGAGGGCGATCGCGGCGATCTGGCCGAGGCTCACGCCGAAGAACACCGCGTACAGCGGGTCGGGGTCGGCGCCTGACGCGGCCGCGACGGCCGAGAACGCGGTCGTGGCGAGGAGGATCCCGGCCAGGCCCCCGAGCAGCGAGGGCAGGGTGCGGATCTTGATCCACTCGGCGTGCAGCACGGGTGCGAACGGCATGGTCAGGCCTCCTGGGACTGTGCGGTGAACTCGGCCTCGGCCGCGGTCAGATCGAGATAGGCCTCTTCTAAGGTGGCCTCCCGCGCGGCGAGTTCCAGGACGGGGACGCCCGCCTCGGCCATGATCCGGCCGAGGTCGTCCACGCGCGCGTGCCGCACGGTCCGGGCTCCGTCCGCGTCCCGGGAGGTGTCGAGGCCGTGCCGGGCGAGCAGATCGTCCAGCGCGGCGGGGTCGGTGGTGCGGATCCGGACGTGGGGCCGTACGCGCGCGTGGATGAAGTCCTGGACGGGTGTGTCGGCCAGCAGCCGGCCCCGGCCGAGGATCACGAGGTGGTCGGCGAAGGCGGCGGTCTCGCCCATCAGATGGCTGGAGACCAGCACCGTACGGCCCTGCCCGGCGAGGCGGCGCAGCAGCGTACGGATCCAGACGATGCCCTCGGGGTCGAGGCCGTTGGCCGGCTCGTCGAGCAGGATCACCTCGGGATCGCCGAGCAGGGCTGCGGCGATGCCGAGACGCTGGCGCATGCCGAGGGAGTACGTCCGCACCCGGCGCCGCGCCACCGCGGCCAGCCCGGTCTCCTCCAGAACGGCGTCGACCCGGCGGTCCGGGATCCGGTTGCTCGCGGCGAGGGCGCGCAGGTGGTCGCGGGCGGTGCGGGAGCCGTGCGCGGCGCGCGCGTCGAGCAACGCGCCGACCGTGCGCAGGGGTTCGCCGAACCCGGCGTAGGCCCGGCCGCCGATCGTGGCGGTGCCGGAGGTGGGCCGGTCGAGGCCGAGGACGAGGCGCATGGTGGTGGACTTGCCGGCGCCGTTGGGGCCGAGGAATCCGGTGACGCGGCCGGGGCGCACGCTGAAGGTGAGTCCGTCCACGGCCCGTCGTCCGCCGTACTCCTTGGTGAGGTCGTGTACGTCGATGCTGGTCATGCCACCAGCCTTGCCGTGCGAGGGCGTCGGGGCCTCCCCCGCCGGTGGAGAGCGTCTCCCCCGTGCGGGGGAGGTCCGTTGTCAGTGCCGGCTGCGACGATGGGCGTCGTGGTCATGCCCCGCTTCCTGCGCCCGCTGCTGCGCGGGACGACGTACACGCGCCTGCTGCACCAGTGGGTGCCCATGCTGATCCAGAGCATGTGGATGTTCATCGACATGTCGAAGCCCTGGGTCCCGGGCGCGATGCTCGTCCTGGTGGGCCTCGTGCCCGCCGTGCGCAGGGGCGAGGGGGTGCAGGCGCGGCTGTTGCTGACGCCCGGCGAACAGGAGCCGGGCATCTCCGAGGCGCCGTCCACGACATGGCGGGACCGGACGCGCACGGTGGTGTGGCTGGAACTGCGCTGGATCCTCGGCTGGATCAGCATGTTCGCCACCGTGTGGCTGCTCGTCATCGCGTTCGAGCTGGCTCGGGCCGCGTGGGGGCGGGCGCCGTCCGGGCTTCCCGTGCTGGGCCAACTGCCGCAGCACCGCGCCTGGGCACTGCTGACGCCGCTCCCGCTGCTCGTCCTGTACGGCGTGGTGGTGGGCCTCGGCATGCTGATCACGGTCTGTGCGCGCCGGCTGCTGGGGCCGTCGGCGGCGGAGCGGCTGGCCGCGCTGGAGGAGCGCACCGAGCAGCTGCTCGAACGCACGCGGATCGCACGGGAGTTGCACGACTCGATCGGGCACGCCCTGACGGTGGCGGTGGTGCAGGCCGGTGCGGCGCGCGCGGCGGGCGATCCGGAGTTCACCGAGCGCGCGCTGGACGCCATCGAGGAGACCGGCCGGGCCGCCCTGGAGGACCTGGAGCGGGTGCTGGGCATTCTGCGCGAGAGCGAGCGGCCGGTGAGCGCCCGGCCCACGCTCGCCGACGCGGGCCGGCTGCTGGAGTCGGCGCGGGCCTCGGGTGCGAAGGTCGACGCCGAGGTGACCGGTCCGGTCGCGGCCCTGCCGGGGCCGGTCTCCCGGGAGGGCTACCGCATCCTCCAGGAGTCGCTCACCAACGTGCTGCGGCACGCCGGTTCCGTGCCGGTGCGGGTCCGCGTCGCGGTCACGGACGGCCGGCTCGCCCTGGAGGTCCGCAACCCGCTGCCGGCCCCGATACCCGGCCCGGGCCGGGGCAGCGGCCTGCGCGGCATACGCGAGCGGGCCGCCCTGCTCGGCGGCAGCGCCCGCACGGGTCCGCACGAGGGCGACTGGCAGGTGCGGGCGGAGCTGCCACTCGGCTGATCCGGAACGGTCGCTCCGCTCAACTGATCTAGTCTGGCCGAATGCCGGTCACCGTACTCCTCGTCGACGACGAACCCCTGGTCCGCGCGGGTCTGCGGGCCGTGCTGGAGGCGCAGCCCGACATCGAGGTGGTGGGCGAGGCGGCCGACGGCGCCGCGGTCATCCCGCTGGTGCGGCAACTGCGGCCCGACGTGGTCGCGATGGACGTCCGCATGCCCCTGCTGGACGGCATCGAGGCCACGCGCGCGGTGCTGCGCACGGTGGCCGGGCCGCCGAAGATCCTCGTGGTGACCACCTTCGAGGACGACGCGTACGTGTACGAGGCGCTGCGCGCGGGCGCCGACGGGTTTCTGCTGAAGCGGGCCCGGCCGGCCGAGATCGTGCACGCCGTACGGCTGGTCGCGGAGGGCGAGTCGCTGCTCTTCCCGGCCTCCGTACGGCGCCTGGCCGCCCGGTACGGCGACGGCGAGCGCCCGGCGCGGGCCGCGCTGGAGCGGGCCCGGCTGACGGAGCGGGAGGAGGAGGTGCTGCGGCTGATGGCGCGCGGGCTGTCGAACGCGGAGATCGCCGCACGGCTGGTGGTGGGCACGGAGACGGTGAAGTCGCATGTGAGCGCCGTCCTGGCGAAGCTCGGCGCGCGCGACCGCACCCAGGCGGTGATCGCGGCCTACGAGTCGGGGTTCGTGGCACCGCGCTGAGCCGCACCGACGGCCCCCGGATGCGGAACGCGCCACTCGCCGCAGGCGCGTCCGGCCGAGTACCATCCGCCCCAATACCCCCGCGAGCTGGAAGGACGGACGGTGACGCAGCTGACCGGCGGCGATCCCTCGCTGCTGCGAAGGATCAATTCCGCGGTGGTGCTGCACGCGCTGCGCGGCACGGACTGTGCGACGCTCACCGAGATCACCCGCTTCACCGGACTGTCCCGGCCGACCGTCGAGGGCGTCGTCGAAGGGCTCATCGAGGGCGGGCTCGTCGTGGAGACGGCCGCCGACGAGGGCGGCGCGCGCCGTCAGGGCCGGCCCGCGCGCCGGTTCCGGTTCCGGGCCGAGGCGGGGCATCTGCTGGGCCTGGAGATCGAGCCGCACCGGGTCGCCGCGCTGCTGTCCGACCTGGACGGGCGGGTGCTGGGCGCACAGGCCAGGGAGGTCGACGAGACGGCCTCGGCGGACGAGCGTCTGGACCGGCTGCGCGGCGTGGTCGCCGAACTGCTGCGCCGGGCCGGGGTCGCGCGCGGCTCGCTGCGGGCGGTCGGCGTGGGCACGCCGGGGATCGTGGCGGCCGACGGCACGGTACGGCTGGGCACGGCGCTGCCGCAGTGGACCGGGCTGAACCTGGGCGAGCGGCTGAGCCGGTCCTTCAAGTGCCCGGTGCTGGTGGAGAACGACGCCAACGCGGCGGCCGTCGCCGAGCACTGGAAGGGTGTGGCGACCGAGTCCGACGACATGGTGTTCGTGCTGGCGGGGCTGAGTCCGGGCGCGGGTTCGCTGATCGGCGGGCGGCTGCACCGGGGGTACGGCGGGGCGGCCGGGGAGATCGGGGCGCTGCATCTGCTGGGGCGGGAGGCGACGCCGGAGGCGCTGCTGTCCACCACCGACGAGCCGCTGCATCCGCTGGACGAACAGGCGGTCGCCGAGGTGTTCGCGCTGGCGCGCAAGGGCGACCAGCGGGCGCGGGCGGCCGTCGACCGCTTCATCCAGCGGCTCGTGCACGATGTCGCCGCGCTGGTGCTCGCGCTCGATCCCGAGCTGGTCGTGATCGGCGGCTGGGCGGCCGGTCTGGACGGCGTCCTGGAACCGCTGCGCCGTGAACTGGCGCGGTACTGCCTGCGGCCGCCTCAGGTGGCGTTGTCGTCGTTGGGTGAGGCTGCCGTGTCCACCGGGGCGTTGCGGTTGGCCCTGGACCATGTCGAGGCGCAACTGTTCGCCGTGGACGGCTCGGTGACGGCCCGTCGGTGAGCGATGCGCCGTGACGGCGCGGGTCGTCGCACGACTGCCGCGCCGTCACGGAAGGGCTCAGGAGGCCTGGCGCTCCGGATCGTGGTGTATCTCCACGCCCGTCGAGTCGCCGAAGGTCAGCCGGCAGGTGTCGGCCCGGTAGGTCGCGACGGACAGCGCGGCCGTGCGGCCCTCGGCGGCGAAGCGGGTCGTGACGACGAGGACCGGTGAGCCGGGGAGGCGGTCGAGGTCCTTCGCGTCGTCCGCACGGGCCGAGCCCAGTTCGACGGAGCGGTCCTGGCCCTCCAGGGTCAGGTGCTGGAGCTCGCGCAGCACCGCACGCGCGCGTGCCGGTCCGGACGGGGCGTCGATCGCGGTGAGGCCGGGCACCGAGGCCGCCGGGACGTAGAGCAGGTCGGTGGCGACACGCTGGCCCTGGGACATCCGGGACCGGCGCACGACGTGCACGGGCTCGCCGGCGCCGCTCTCCAGGGCCGCGGCGACGGCGGCGGGCGGGGTCGTCTGCTCGCAGTCGACGGGCTGCCAGGCGTCCCCGGCGGCGCCCGGCCAGGCGTGCTGCTCGGTGCCGACGGCCACGCCGACGCGCGGCGGCGCCACGGTCGTACCGACACCGCGGCGGCGCTGGAGGCGGCCCTCCAGCTCCAGCTGTTCGAGCGCCTGGCGGAGCGTGGCGCGGGCCACGCCGAAGCGGGCGGCGAGGTCGCGCTCGTTGGGCAGGATCTCACCGACCGAGAACTCGGAGTCCAGTGCCTCGCTCAGCACCGTCCTGAGATGCCAGTACTTCGGTTCCGGCACCGATTCCAGCTGCGTGGTCCCCACCCTGTCCTCCGCGAGAGCCGTGGTCCGGCGGTTTTTAGCGCCCTTGTTTATTAAAGGTTGTTGCACTTGTCTGCGACCATAGGGCGGCCGTCACCCTTGGTCAAGACCAATCCTCGATCCCTTGGGCAACCCACGGACGCGCCGCCGTACAGCGTTCACGAGGCGTTCGCACGCGCGCGGGGGTGTGACATCGCGGCAAAGCCCCCGTCGTACGGCGGGGGCTTCGCGGGGCGGGAGGGTGCCCGGGTCAGACGGTGGCGAGGTGCCGCAGCTTGTCGGGGTTGCGGACGATGTACACGGTCGTGACGCGGCCGTCCGCGATCTCCAGCTGGAAGAGGCTGTCGGGCCGGTCGCCGTCCAGGAGCAGGACGGCCGGGCCGCCGTTGGCCTCCACGAAGCGGTACGACATGGTCTCCCAGGCGCCCGGTACGACGGCGGCCAGGAAGCGGCCGACCTTGTCGGCGCTGTGCACGATCCGCGAGGGCGCCTTGGCCTTGCCGCCGCTGTCGCCGACCAGGCGGACGTCGGGGGCGAGCAGGGACATGAGCGCGTCCAGGTCGCCGTCGGACGCGGCGTCGAGGAAGCGCTCGGTCACCGCGCGGCGCTGGACGGGATCGACCTCGTAGCGCGGCCGGCGTTCGTCGACGTGCCGTCGGGCCCGCCCGGCGAGCTGCCGTACCGCCGCCTCGCCGCGGTCGAGCAGCGCGGCGATCTCGGCGAACGGGTAGCCGAACGCCTCCCGGAGCACGAAGACGGCCCGCTCCAGCGGGGACAGCGATTCCAGGACGACCAGCACGGCGAAGGAGACGCTGTCGGCGAGCAGGACGCGGTCCGCCGCGTCCGGGGCCGGGTCGCCGAACTCGCCGACGTACGGCTCCGGCAGCCACGGTCCGACGTACGACTCGCCGCGCGCCTGCACCTGGCGCAGCCGGTCGATGGCCAGGCGGGTGGTGATGCGCACCAGATAGGCGCCCGGTTCGCGGACCTCCGTGCGGTCGGCGCGGGACCAGCGCAGCCAGGCGTCCTGGACCACGTCCTCGGCGTCGGCGACGCGGCCGAGCATGCGGTAGGCGACCCCCATGAGCAGGGGCCGGTGTTCTTCGAAGACGTCGGTGAAGACATCGGTCTCGGTGTCGGAGCTCACCCCCGCATCCCATCCGACCCGCGCCGGGCGTGTCCAGTTCCGCGTCCCGCGCCTTCGTCCCGCGCGCTTCGTCCGCGCCCCGAGACGGACCGGGCGGAATCGGCCCGTCCGCCCAGGATCCGGATCACAATGACCGCGGACCGCCGGGGGTCGGCGGCCGGTGACCGGGAGGTGGCCGATGCGGTACGGGGTACTGGGCACGGGCGAGGTGGGCCGCACGCTGGCCGGCAAGCTGGTGGAGCTGGGGCACGAGGTGACCCTCGGGTCGCGTGCCAAGGACAATCCGGTGGCACTGGAGTGGGCCGCGGGCAAGGGGGACCGTGCCCGCGCGGGCACGTTCGCGGAGGCGGCCGCGGCGGCCGAGGTGGTGGTCAACGCCGTGGGCGGCCCGGTGGCGCTCGACGCGCTGCGCGCGGCCGGCGCGGAGCATCTCGACGGCAAGGTGCTGGTGGACGTCTGCAACCCGCTGGCGTTCGTGGACGGCGAGGCGCGGCTGGACCCCGTGGAGTCGGACAGCGTGGCCGAGCGGATCCAGCGGGCCTTCCCGCACGCGCGCGTGGTGAAGACGCTGAACACGATCAACGCCCAGGTGATGGTGGACCCGGACCGGGTGCCGGGTGCGCACAACCTCTTCGTGAGCGGTGACGACGCCGGGGCCAAGGAACAGGTGACGGCGCTGCTCGGGGAGCTGGGCTGGCCGGCGGAGCGGGTGGTGGACCTGGGCGGGCTCCGCACCGCGCGGGCGACGGAGATGTACCTGCTGCTGTGGTTCACCATGTACCGCAACTCCGGCAGCGCGGACTTCAACATCGAGGTGCGCCGGGCGGACTGACCGACCGTGGCCGTTCCGGGGGCTACCGACGGGTAGCAGTTGCTGACAAACTGTCTATGACGTTCGTCAGCAGCCAGACGAGGAGCATCCCATGTCCGCCACCGTCTCCTTCCCGGTCCCCGGTCCGCACGGCCCGAAGGACGTGACCGTGTCCTACGCGCGCGTGGGCCGCGGCGAGCCGCTGGTCCTGCTGCACGGCATCGGCCACCACCGGCAGGCCTGGGACCCGGTGGTGGACATCCTCGCCACCGAGCGGGAGGTGATCGCCGTCGACCTGCCCGGCTTCGGCGCCTCGCCGGGCCTGCCGGACGGCCTCGACTACACCCTGCCCGACACCAACGCGGTACTCGGCGCCCTGTTCGAGGTCCTGGAGCTGGACCGTCCGCACGTGGCGGGCAACTCGCTCGGCGGCCTGCTCGCCCTGGAGCTGGGCCGCGAGAAGCTCGTGCGGTCCGTCACGGCCCTGTCCCCCGCCGGATTCTGGACCGAGGCCGAGCGCCGCTACGCCTTCACGACCCTGCTCGCGATGCGGGCGGTCGCCCGGCGGATGCCGCTGCCCCTGGTGGAGCGCCTGTCGCGGACGGCGGCCGGGCGTACGGCGCTGACGAGCACGATCTATGCCCGTCCCGCGCGCCGCGCGCCCGAGGCCGTGGTGGCCGAGACGCTCGCGATCGTGGAGGCCACGGGCTTCGACGCGACGCTGCGGGCGGGCCGGGCGGTGCGGTTCACCGACGAACTGGCGGGCCTGCCGGTCACGGTGGGCTGGGGCACCCGGGACCGCATCCTCGTGCGCCGGCAGGGCGTGCGCGCCAAGCGCATGATCCCGCACGCGCGTCTGGTGCGGCTGCCCGGCTGCGGCCACGTCCCGATGAACGACGATCCGGCGCTCGTCGCGCGCGTCGTCCTGGACGGCAGCCGCTGACCCGGATCCGGGTACCGGCGCGCCCGAACCCGCCGCCCTCGGCCGGTTGTTCACTTCGGGTTCGCGTGCGCGCCGCGACGCCCGCGTAGGTGTGGCTGTGCACACTGGCCGGATCCTGCCCCTGGAGGCACAGCCATGTCCCACCGTCCGTTCCCCGGTCGCCGCAGCGTGTTGCGCGGCTCGCTCGCCGCGTCGGCGGCCCTGACCCTGCCCGTCGGCCTCGGCGCGGCCCCGGCGTTCGCCCGCTCCGGGCGCCCGCAGGCGAGCTGGGGGGTGCAGGCGGGCGACGTGACCGCGAACTCCGGCCTGGTGTGGGTGCGTTCGGACCGGCCCGCCCGGATGATCGTGGAGACCGCGGCCACCGAGTCGTTCCGCGATCCGCGCCGATGGCAGGGCCCGCTGCTCGGCTCCGGCACCGACTTCACCGGCACCACCCGGCTGCACGGCCTGCCCGCGGGCGAGCAGGTCCACTACCGCGTGCTGCTCGCCGATCCCGACGACCCGCGCCGCACGGGCGAACCGGTGACCGGGACCTTCCGCACGGCGCCCGCCGAGCGGCGCCGCGGCGTGAAGTTCGTCTGGTCGGGCGACCTCGCCGGACAGGGCTGGGGCATCAACGAGTCCATCGGCGGCTACCGCATCTTCGACGCCATGGCGCGGACGGACCCCGACTTCTTCCTGTGCAGCGGCGACAACATCTACGCCGACGGCCCCATCGCGGCGAGCGCGCCGCTGCCCGACGGCAGCGTGTACCGCAGCCTCACCACCGAGGAGAAGTCGCACGTCGCGACCACCCTGGCCGACTACCGGGGCAACTTCCGCTACAACCTGCTGGACCAGGCGCTGCGCCGGTTCAACGCCCAGGTGCCGAACATCATCCAGTGGGACGACCACGAGGTGCGCAACAACTGGTACCCCGGCGAGGTCATCGGCACCAACACCCCCTACCCGGCCGGCACCCGGCTCGACGACCTGGCGCTGCGCTCGCGGCAGGCGTTCTCCGAGTACTTCCCGATCTCCACGATCAGCGGCCGCCCCGACGGCCGCATCTACCGCGTCGTGCACCACGGCCCGCTGCTGGACGTGTTCGTGCTCGACATGCGCACCTACCGCAACGCCAACTCCCCCGACGACCAGACCACGGACCCGGTCGGCATCCTCGGCCGCGAGCAGCTGGAGTGGCTCAAGCGGGAGCTGGCGAAGTCCCGCGCGGTGTGGAAGGTGATCGCCAACGACATGCCGCTCGGGCTGGTCGTGCCGGACCCGGTCGAGGGCAGGCCGAACTTCGAGGCGGTCGCGCAGGGCGACCCGGGCGCGCCGCTGGGCCGCGAGCTGCAGATCGCCGAGCTGCTGCGGTTCATCAAGCACCGGCGGATCACCGGCACGGTGTGGCTGACGGCCGACGTGCACCACACGTCCGCCCAGCACTACGACCCCGCGCGGGCCGCGTTCAAGGACTTCGAGCCGTTCTGGGAGTTCGTCTCCGGCCCGCTCAACGCGGGCGCGTTCCCGGCCAACGCCCTCGACGGCACGTTCGGCCCGGACCGGGTGTTCGTCAAGGCGCCGACGACCGCGAACGTGTCACCGGCCGAGGGCTACCAGTTCTTCGGCGAGGTGGACATCGACGGCGAAAGCGGCGAACTGACGGTCCGGCTGCGGGAGTACGACGGCACCGTGCTGTTCACGCGGACGCTCCAGCCGGGCCGGGTCGGCCAGTAGCCGACGGCGGGTACGCTTCCTCTCACACCGTGCCGCGCTACGGCGTCATCCCCCGGAGCGCGGCAGGGTCCCGCCGCACCCGGGCCCCGGTCGGGGGCGCGGGGTCGTAAAAATCTGGACAATTGGCGCGGAGCATACTTTACCCATCGGTCACAAAGCGTTCGTGATCACGCAACACCCTTCCTTCACAGTGGGTGTATGACTCCAGAGATGTCCGATGTGACCCGCACGAAGCACGGACGCCCCGTGCACCACTGGCGCCGCGACGTCGTCGAACTCGCCGCCCTGTTCACCGCCGTCGCGGTCGCCGACGGGGTGGCGAACCTGATCGGGCACGGCCCCGGCGGCCCCGCCCTGCTGGTGATCTCGGCGGTGCTGCTCGCCTCGACGGCCGGCTTCCACACCTGGTGGGCACGGCGCCACGGCCACGCACCGCCGGCCGACGATACCGGCGCCCGGCCCACCGCCGGGACACGGTCGGCCGGGTCCGCCGAGCAGCCCGGCACGGCGGCGGGCGAGACGGCCGGCGCCGCCGCGCTGTGGCGGATGCGGACGACCGTACAGGACGAGCCGGGCTCGCTGGCGGCCCTGTGCACGGCGCTCGCCGGACAGCGCGTCGACATCCTCAGCCTCCAGACGCATCCGCTGGCCGACGGCACCGTGGACGAGTTCCTGCTGCGGGCGCCGGGCACCCTGGAGGCGGCCGCGATCACCCGGGCCGTCGCGCTGGCCGGGGGCGTGTCCACCTGGATCGAGCGGGCCGACGCCCACGACCTGGTCGACGCCCCCACCCGGGTGCTCGGCCTCGCCGCGCGCACCGCACTGGACGCCGCCGAACTGCCGCTCGCGCTGCGTCAGTTGCTGGGCCGCTGCACCATCCGTTCGCTGCCCGGCAAGCCGGTCGGCGGGGGCCGTGGGCCGCAGCCGGTGCCGGTCGAGGGCGTGCTGGAGGACACCGTGATGCGACTGCGCGCGCCCGAGGGCGGGGTGCTCACGGTGGAGCGGCCGTATCTGCCGTTCACACCGACCGAGTTCGCGCGGGCCCGGGCGCTGGTGGAACTGGACAACCGGCTCGGCCCGCGCATCCCGCGCGGCGAGTACGTGCTGACGCTGCCCGCGGGCGACGACATCACCGTCCGCCGCGCCGACACCGGTGACGTGGCGGCGGCCAGGGCGATGCACGAGCGGTGCTCGCCGCGCACCCTCGGCCTGCGCTACCACGGCCCGGTCGGCGACGCCGACCGCTATCTGAACCACCTGCTCAGCCCGCGCTTCGGGCGCACCCTGGCCGCGCAGACCGCCGCCGGCCGCATCGTCGGCCTCGGCCATCTGCTGTGGGACGGCGACGAGACCGAGGTCGCGCTGCTGGTCGAGGACGACTGGCAGCAGCGCGGCATCGGCGCCGAACTGCTCGGCCGGCTGGTCGCCATGGCCGAGGACGCCGGCTGCGCGAGCGTGTACGCCGTGACGCAGGCGTCCAACACCGGCATGGTCGCCGCGATGCGCGGCCTCGGCCTTCCCCTGGACTACCAGATCGAGGAGGGCACCCTGGTGATCACGGCCCGGCTGGACGCGACCCGGGCGGTCGGCGCCCGCAACGCCCGTACGGCGCACACCCGGCTCACCTGACTCCGCCGCGCCCGCGCTCAGCCACGACGGAGGTGCCCGGCGGTGACGGACTCACCGGCACCCACCGCGGTCTCCGGCGTGGCACCCAGCGCCTGGTCCAGATCCGCCCACAGGTCGTCCGGATCCTCCAGGCCCACCGACAGCCGCAGCAGCCGGTCGCTCACCCCCGCCCCGCGCCGGTCGTCGGCGTCGACGATGCGGTGGCTGATGGACGCGGGGTGCTGGATGAGCGTGTCGACGCTGCCCAGGCTGACCGCCGGGGTGACGAGCCGGACCCGGGAGATGACCTCGTGCGGGTCGCCGTACACCTCGAAGGCGATCATCGCGCCGCCGAGGCGCGGGTAGTGGACGCGGGCCACGCGCGGGTCGGTGGTGAGGCGGCGGACCAGTTCGGCGGCGTTCGCGGAGGCGGCCCGCACGCGCACCGGGAGCGTGGACAGCCCCCGGAGCAGGAGGTAGCCCGCGAGGGGATGCAGGACGCCGCCGGTGGCGAACCGTATCTGCCGCAGCCTGCCCGCGAACTCCTCGTCGCAGGCCACCACTCCGGCCAGCACGTCCCCGTGGCCGCCGAGGTACTTGGTGGCGCTGTGCAGCACCAGCCGGGCGCCCTGCTCGGCCGGGCGTTGCAGGACGGGCGTGGCGAAGGTGTTGTCGGCGAGCAGCGGGACCGAGCCGCAGGCGTGGGCGACGGCGCGCAGGTCGAGTTCGGCGAGGGTCGGGTTGGCCGGGGACTCAACCAGCACCAGACCGGTGTCCGGGCGCAGCGCGGCGGTGATCCCGGCCGGGTCGGTCCAGGTGACCTCCGTACCGAGGAGCCCGGCGGTCAGCAGATGGTCGCTGCAGCCGTACAGCGGCCGTACGGCGACGACGTGCCGCAGGCCCATGGCGGAGCGTGCGAGGAGGACGGCGCTGAGCGCGGCCATGCCGCTGGCGAAGGCGACCGCGGACTCGGTGCCCTCCAGGCGGGCCAGCGCGGTCTCGAAGCGGGCGACCGTCGGATTGCCGAGCCGGCCGTAGACGGGCGGCCCGGCCGGGTCGGCGCCGTCGGTCGCGAACGCGTCGATGCGGGCGGCCTCGGCGCGGCTGTCGTACGACGGGTAGGTGGTGGACAGGTCGATCGGCGGGGCGTGCAGACCCTGGCGGGCGAGGTCGTCGCGGCCGGCGTGCACGGCCTCGGTGGCAAGGGCTCTCGATGCGGTGCGTACGCCGTCGTAGGCACCGGTGCTCGCTGTGTCCATGACCGGAAGGGTGAACATTGAACGGTTTCCGCGGATCGAACACCGTGCTACGTTCGGCCAATGGCCGAATCTGTCGTACTGGATCCGGTGGACCTCCATCTGCTGCGGCTCCTGCAGAACGACGCCCGGACCACCTACCGCGACCTCGCCGAGCAGGTGGGCGTCGCTCCGTCGACCTGCCTGGACCGGGTGACCCGGCTGCGCCGCTCGGGTGTGATCCTCGGTCATCGGCTGCGGCTGGATCCGGCCAAGCTGGGGCGCGGGCTCCAGGCGCTGCTGTCGGTGCAGGTACGGCCGCACCGGCGGGAGCTGGTGGGGCCCTTCGTGGAGCGGATCCGGGCGCTGCCGGAGGCCCGGACGGTGTTCCATCTGACCGGGCCGGACGACTATCTGGTGCTCGTGGCCGTCGCGGACATGGCCGATCTTCAGCGGCTGGTGCTCGACGAGTTCACCTCGCGGCGGGAAGTGGCCCGGGTGGAGACCCGGTTGATCTTCCAGCAGTGGGAGTGCGGGCCGCTGCTGCCGCCCGGCCAAGCCCACAGCTGAATCCCCCCGAACCCGGGTGACGCGGAGATCGCCGTCGTACGAGGATGGGCGGCATGTCTGAGACCAAGAGCCCGCTGCCCCGTCAGGTGGCCGACGCGTATGTGGACGACCTCATCGCCCTCGACCCGGTCACCGGTACCTATCTCGGTGTGAAGGAGAGTTCGACCCGGCTGCCCGACTACTCCCCGGCCGGTCAGGAGGCTCTCGCCCGGCTGTCGCGGGCGACGCTCGCCCGGCTCGACGAGGCGGAGCGCCGGCCCGGCGCGGACAGTGACGTGGAGCGCCGCTGCGCGCGGCTGCTGCGGGAGCGGCTGACCGCCGAACTCGCGGTCCACGAGGCGGACGAACACCTGCGCGCGGTCGGCAACATGCACACCCCCGGCCACGCGGTGCGGGACGTGTTCACGGTGACCCCTCAGCAGACGGAGGAGGACTGGGCGGCGATCGCCGAGCGGCTGCGCGCGGTGCCCGGGGCGCTCGCGGGCTACCGGGAGTCGATCGAGCTGGGCCTGGACCGCAAGCTGTTCGCGGCCCCCCGGCCGACGGCGACGTACATCGGGCAGCTGACCGAGTGGACGGACACCGACGGCTCGGGCCGCGGCTGGTTCGAGGACTTCGCCGCCGCCGGGCCGGACGCGCTGCGCGCCGAGCTGGACGAGGCGGCCCGCGCCGCGACCGCCGCCCTGACGGAGCTGCGGGACTGGCTGCGGGACGTGTACGCCCCGGCGATCGAGGGCACCCCGGACACCGTGGGCCGCGAGCGCTACGCCCGCTGGTCCCGCTACTTCAACGGCACCGACCTGGACCTCGACGAGGCGTACGGGTACGGCTGGGCAGAGTTCCACCGGCTGCTCGGCGAGATGAGGCGGGAGGCGGAGAAGATCCTGCCCGGTGCCGGGACGCCGTGGGTGGCGCTCGCCCACCTGGACGAGCACGGCCGGCACATCGAGGGCGTCGAGGAGGTCCGGGAGTGGCTCCAGGGTCTCATGGACCAGGCCGTCGCGGACCTGGACGGCACCCACTTCGAACTCGCCGAGCGGGTGCGCCGGGTGGAGTCGCGCATCGCACCGCCCGGCGGTGCCGCGGCGCCGTACTACACGGCCCCGTCGGAGGACTTCTCGCGTCCGGGCCGCACCTGGCTGCCGACCATGGGCCAGACCCGCTTCCCGGTCTACGACCTCGTCTCGACCTGGTACCACGAGGGCGTGCCCGGCCATCACCTCCAGCTCGCGCAGTGGGCGCACGTGGCGGAGGACCTCTCCCGCTACCAGGCCACGGTCGGCGGGGTCAGCGCCAACGCGGAGGGCTGGGCCCTGTACGCGGAGCGGCTGATGGACGAACTGGGCTATCTGAAGGGCCCGGAGGAGCGGCTCGGCTACCTGGACGCGCAGATGATGCGCGCGGTCCGGGTGATCGTGGACATCGGCATGCACCTGGAGCTGGAGATTCCGGCGGACTCGCCGTTCCACCCCGGTGAGCGCTGGACGCCGGAGCTGGCGCAGGAGTTCTTCCGTGCGCACAGCAGCCGGCCGGCGGACTTCGTGGAGAGCGAGGTGACCCGGTACCTGACGATTCCGGGCCAGGCGATCGGCTACAAGCTCGGTGAGCGGGCGTGGCTGCTGGGCCGGGAGAAGGCGCGCGAGCGGCACGGCGACGCCTTCGACCTGAAGGCCTGGCACATGGCCGCGCTGTCGCAGGGTTCGCTGGGCCTGGACGACCTGGTGGACGAGCTCGCCCGGCTCTGACGGCCTTCTGCCCCAAGGGAGTTGGGCACAGGCGGCCCCCCGGCGCCGTCGGCTCCCGCGCCGGACCCGGTGTCCGCCGTCCGGCCCTCCCCGGTGGCGGGCGGGGGCGGCGGACTGCTGGCTGGTGGCGGAAGCGATGACGCCGGCGGCGAGGAGGCGGGGTGCGTGGCGGGGAGCCGGGAGACGGGGGCGGCGGAGGCGCTGCGGACGCCGCGGGCCGCCGGGCTGGCCGGGGTCGTGTTCGCGCTGTTGCTGGCGACGGTCATCGTGCTCGTGCGCCTGGGCATCCCGCAAGGGGCGCACGTGGTCACCGCCCGGGGGTTCACCGACTCCGGGCGGCGCGCCGCGCTCCGGACGGCCCTCGCGCTGGTGCCGTTCGCCGGGATCTTCTGCCTGTGGTTCATCGGTGCCGTACGGGCGCACGTCGGCGCGGCGGAGGACAAGTTCCTCGCGACGGTCTTCCTGGGCAGCGGACTGGTCTTCACCGCCACACTGTTCGGCGTCGGCGCCGCCGCCGGTGCCGTGCTCGACGTCGCGCATCCGAGCGGCACGGCACCGCCGCCGGCCTCCTGGGACTTCGGGCGCCACTTCGCCTACCTCCTGCTGATGGAGTACGCCATGCGGATGGCGGCCGTCTTCGTGTGCTCGCTGTCGGTGCTCGGCCACCGCCTGGGCGTACTGCCCCGCCCGCTCACGCTGCTGGGCTTCGTCACCACCGTGACCCTCCTCTTCGCCTCCTCGAACGTGCCCTGGGCGGAGCTGGTGTTCCCCGCGTGGTCGCTGGTGCTCAGCGGCTACATCCTGGTCGTGGGCGGTCGCGCCCGTTGACCCGGACGGTGGTGCCGACGAGCGGAGTGCGCGCGTGTCTCGCATGCTGACGGGCGGGACATGACCACGGGAAGAGCGGAGCGTCGATGAGGCTCGTCGTCGATCTCAACAAATGTCAGGGGTACGCCCAGTGCGCGTTCCTCGCACCGGACGTCTTCGCGATGCACGGCGAGGAGTCGCTGATCTACAACCCGCACGCGCCGGAGGAGCAACGCGAGCGGCTGGCCCGCGCGGTCGCCGCCTGTCCGGTGCAGGCGATCACCGCCGACGGGCTGGAGGACCTCGTGACCGAGCCGGGCACCGGTCCCCGCCAGGTGGCGCCGGAGGCGTCCGATGGCCGCTGACCACCTGGACCGGCTCCGGCGCGAGGGCCGGATCGTCATCGTGGGCGCCTCCCTGGCGGGCCTGCGGGCGGCGGAGACGCTGCGCGCCGAGGGCTTCGCCGGCGAGCTGACCCTGATCGGTGACGAGCCGTACGAGCCGTACGACCGCCCGCCGCTGTCGAAGTCCGTCCTGCTGGGCATGGCGTCCCCGCGCCGCACCGAGCTGCCGCACCGCCGGGAGATCGACGCAAAGTGGCGGCTCGGTGTCGCGGCGACCGGGCTGGATCTGTCGGCCAGGCGGGTCAAGCTGGCCGACGGGGACGAGGTGCCGTACGACCGCCTCCTCATCGCGACCGGGGTGCGTGCCCGGCCCTGGCTGAAGGAGGACGAGGCCCGGCTCGGCGGAGTCTGTCTGCTGCGGACCCGGGACGACGCGGCCGATCTGGTCCAGCGGCTGGACGCGGGACCGCGCCGGGTGTTCGTCATCGGCGCCGGGTTCGCCGGTTCGGAGATCGCCTCGGCGTGCCGCGAGAAGGGCATCCCGGTCACCGTGGCGGAGCGCGCCGGGGCGCCGCTGGTGGGCGCGCTCGGTGGCGTGATCGGCGCGGTCGCCGCCGACCTCCAGACCGAGAACGGCGTGGACCTGCGCACCCATGTCACGGTGACCGGCCTGGAGGGCGACTCGATCGGCCGGGTGCGGGCTGTCCATCTGTCCGACGAGAGTGTCGTCGAGGCGGACGTGGTCGTGGTCTCGCTGGGTTCGCAGCGCAACACCGAGTGGCTGACCGGGTCGGGGCTGGGTGCCGGGCCCCGGGGCATCGCGTGCGACGCGGGCTGCCGGGCCTTCGACTTCCGGGGCATCGTCACGGACGACGTCTTCGTGGCGGGCGACGTGGCGCGCTCCCCGCACGCGCTGTTCGGCTACCAGTTCCTGTCGCTGGAGCACTGGGGCAACGCCGTCGCACAGGCGGAGACCGCCGCGCACAACATGATCTGCCACGGCGCCGACCGCCGACCGCACCTGTGGATGCCGGCGTTCTGGTCGTCGATGTTCGGCGTGAACATCAAGTCGGTGGGCGTGCCGCCCATGGGCGACCAGCTCATGATCACGCAGGGCTCGCTGGCCGAGCGCCGGTTCGTCGGCGTGTACGGCTACCAGGGCCGCGTCA
Organism: Streptomyces sp. HUAS MG56; assembly: GCF_058673395.1. Lineage (NCBI taxonomy): Bacteria > Bacillati > Actinomycetota > Actinomycetes > Kitasatosporales > Streptomycetaceae > Streptomyces > Streptomyces sp. HUAS MG56. The sequence goes on from NZ_CM178722.1 coordinate 2,528,261, forward strand.
TCGCCGCCGTGACCTTCGACAACGCCCGCTGGCTGGAGTTCTACGCACGGCAGATCGAGCGGGGCGCCCCGTTCCCGGTGGAGTACCCGACGATGGACCGGCGGCCCGAGAACCGGCAGCCGGTGGCGGCCGACTTCCCCGACCCGTCCCTGCCGACCCACGGCCCCACCGTGACGCTCAGCGGCTACTCGCCGGCCGACCAGCAGCTGGTCTTCCACCCCGCCCGCCACTGACGGCCGCCCGGCCCGACGCTCCGAGGAACGAGTCATGCCGAAAGCCTCGCTGTTCCGCCAGATCACCGACTTCGCCAACCGCGCCGACCCGTACCCGCTGTACGAGGAGCTGCGCCGGACACCGGTGCTGCACGAGGAGGAGGACGGCCCCTACGTCATCAGCTCGTACTGGGACATCGAGGCGCTGCTGCACGATCCGCGGATCAGCTCCGACGCCGCCAACCTGGCCGCCGCCGGGGCCGACGAGCTGAGCCAGCCGGACGAGACGGGCGGGCTGCCGCCGTCGTTCATCCGGCTCGACCCGCCCGAGCACGACCGGCTGCGGCGTATCGCCAACCAGGGCTTCGGCCCGCCGCACCGGCCGCGCCGGATCGAGGGCATGCGCGGTGAGCTGGAGGAGATCGTCGCCGGCCTGCTCGACAGCCTCGGCGACGCCCGGCAGATCGACCTGGTGGACCAGTTCGCCTACCCGTTCCCGGTGACGGTGATCTGCCGGCTGCTCGGCGTGCCCCGCGAGGACGAGCCCAGGTTCCGCGCCTGGGTCGACCCGATCGTCGCCGGCCTGGACCCCGACTCCCGCACGAGCGCCGACTCCGCACGTGCCGCGCAGGAGGCGCGGCTGCAGCTCGGCATGTACCTGTCCGGGCTGGTCGAGCAGCGCACCAGGGAACCACGGGACGACCTGCTGTCCGACCTGGTCAACAGCCACGGCCCGGACGGCTCCATGACGATGATGGAAGTGCTCGCCACCGCGGTGCTGCTGTTGATCGCCGGCCATGAGACGACGGTCAACCTCATCACCAACGGCATGCTGACCCTGCTGCGGTACCCGGACGTCCTGCGCCGTCTCGCCCGGGACCCGGGCCTGTCGGTGCGGATCGTGGAGGAGCTGCTGCGCTACGAGCCGCCGGTGCAGATCGTGCCGCAGCGCACCTGTATCGCCGACATCGAGGTGCGCGGGGTCGTCATCCCCAAGGGCTCGCGCATCTGGCTGATGCTGGCCGCGGGCAACCGCGATCCCGAGCGGTTCAAGGACCCCGACCGGTTCGACCCGGACCGTGAGGACATCCAGCATCTCGGCTTCGGCAGCGGCATCCACAGCTGCTTCGGCGCCCCGCTGGCCCGTCTGGAGGCCCAGACCGCCCTGGCCGCGCTGGCCCGGCGGCTGGAGAACCCCCGCCTGGTGGCGGACCCGCCGCCGTACCGGCAGAACGCGGTCCTGCGCGGCCCGCGCCATCTGGAGATCGCCTTCGACGGGCTGAACTGACCGCAGGGGTCGCGTGCGCGGGGGCCGGGTCAGTGGCCGAGGCGGCTGAGGCGGACCAGCCCCACCCAGGTCTCGGGGCCCGGCTGGGCGTACGCGGCGCGCACCGCGTACGTGCCCGCCTCCAGCGGCACCCGGAGGTGTTCGACGCGGCCGGCGGCGCGGCCCGGCCAGGCCGAGTCGAACAGCAGCACCGGGCCGGGCACCCGCCAGTGCACCTCGCTGCCCCACACCGCCGAGTCGAGGGCGGCCGGGACACCGGCGAGCAGTTCGTCCTCGGAGTGGGCGGCGGACCACCGTACGAAGGTGGCGTGCTCCGGCAGGAAGGAGGTGGAGGCGGGTTCCTCGCCGAACACGAGGGCCGCGCTGTCGCCGACGGGCAGCAGACCGACGTGCCCGTCGACCTCGCACGCCCGGTCGTAGTCCGTGGCGAGGTCCTCGTTGTCGGCGCCCGCCCAGAACGACAGCACCGTCTCGGGCACGGCTATCAGAGGGCCGCCGGCCGACTCCACCCACTCCAGCACGCCTGGATCCGCGTATCGAGCCATGGCCCAAGAACCTACACGGGCCGGCGTCAGCAGCCGCACTCGCCTGCGACCGGCGCGGTCAGGGGGTCGGGATCGCGCCGCGCCGGTCCCTGCCAGGTGTCGTAGGCGAAGCCCTCGCGCACCCAGTACTCGAAGCCGCCGAGCAACTCCTTTACACGATAGCCGAGTTCGGCGAGGGCGAGGGCGGAGCGGGTGGCGCCGTCACAGCCGGGGCCCCAGCAGTACGTCACCACGGGCACGGAGAGGTCGAGGAGTTGCCCCGCCTGTTCGGGGATGCGGGCGGTGGGCAGGTGGACGGCGCCGGGGATGTGACCCTGGTCCCAGGACTCGGTCGAGCGGGAGTCCACGACGACGAACCCGGGGTCACCGCCGGCCGCCAGCGCCGCGGCCACGTCGGAGACGTCGGTGTGGAAGGCGAGGCTCGCCCGGAAGTGGGCGGCGGCCTCGGCGGGGGCCGCGGGGGCCACGCGCAGGACGGGGTTCACGGGGGCCGGTGAGGTGTGGGTGATCATGGCTGAGAATTTACGGCCGCACGCCCGGCCGTTGAAGGGGCGATCCACGGGCCTGCCCTTGCCGCGCCGGGGATTTCCCTGCTATCCATCCGGGATGACCGTGTATTCCCCGGACGCCACCGACTGGCGCATCCTTGAGGTCCTCCAGCGCGAGGGCCGGGCCAGTTACGCCGAGCTGGCGCGCGCCGTCTCGATGTCGCCGAGCGCCGTCACCGAACGCGTACGGCGGCTGGAGGAGGCCGGCGTGATCCAGGGGTACGCGGCGGTCGTGGACCCCGAGCGGCTGGGGCTGCCGATCCTGGCGTTCGTGCGGCTGCGTTATCCGAACGGCAACTACAAGCCGTTCCACGACCTGGTCGCCGCCACGCCCGAGATCCTGGAGGCGCACCACGTGACGGGCGACGACTGCTTCGTGATCAAGGTCGCCGCCCGTTCCATGTCCCATCTGGAGGAGATCTCCGGGAAGATCGGCGCGCTGGGCTCGGTGACCACCAGCGTCGTGTACTCCTCTCCGCTCCCCCGGCGCGCGCTGGGCCGCTGACCCGAACTGGGCGTACGGGGCTACGGTTTGCGGGCCACGCCGCCGAAGTTGTCGACTTCGGCCGGTGCTTCGGCGCCGTTCGGCGCGGGGCGCCACCGGGACGTGGAGACCAGGCCGGGCTCCAGCATCTCCAGGCCGTCGAAGAAGCGGGCGAGTTGGTCGGGGCTGCGGTTGACGCGAGGGTTGTCGCTCGCCTCGTTCCACTGCTCGACCATGGCGCGCTGCTGCTCGGGGTGGATGACCTCGGTGCTGTCGCAGAACACGAGGTGGCTGCCGGACGGCAGGGCGTCGAGCAGTCGCTGCACGATGCCGTAGACGGAGTCGTCGGTGACATGCGCGGCGATCCCGAGCAGGATCAGGGCCACCGGCTGGGTGAAGTCCAGTGTCCTGGCGGCCTGTTCGAGGATGCCGTCCGGGTTGCGCAGATCGGCGTCGATGTAGTCCGTCGCGCCCTCGGGCGTGCTGGTGAGCAGCGCCTCGGCGTGCACGAGGACGACCGGGTCGTGGTCGACGTAGACGATCCGCGCCTCGGGCAGCAGGCGCTGGGCGACCTCGTGGGTGTTGTCCGCGGTGGGCAGCCCGGTGCCCACGTCCAGGAACTGACGGATACCGGCGTCCCGGACGAGGTACTCCACGGCCCGGACGAGGAACGCCCGCTGCGCCCGGGCGGTGTCGAGGATCCCCGGGTTGGCCGCGGCGATCCGGTCGCCGACCTGCCGGTCGATCTCGTAGCAGTCCTTGCCGCCCAGCCAGTAGTTCCAGATGCGGGCGGAGTGCGGCGCGCTGCTGTTGACAGGCTGGCGTTCGACGGACATGCGGGCTCCCCTGGTCGGCCGGTGGTCACCTCACAACTTATTCCTCGCAACGGGGTCCTCACGCGCCCCGCTGCCGCAGCGTCGACCCCGTCCTCCCCTTGACGACCTCCAGTTGGGCGTGGATCCTGCGCCGCAGGTCGGGCACATGGCTGACGATGCCGACGCTGCGGTCGCGTTCGCGCAGGGAGTCGAGGACGTCGAGGACCTCGTCGAGGGTCTGGTCGTCGAGGCTGCCGAAGCCCTCGTCGATGAAGAGGGTGTCGAGCCGTACGCCGCCGGCCTCGTCCGTGACGACGTCCGCGAGACCGAGGGCGAGGGCGAGCGAGGCGAAGAAGGTCTCGCCGCCGGAGAGGGTGGCGGTGTCGCGCTCGCGGCCGGTCCAGGCGTCGACCACGTGCAGCCCGAGCCCGCTGCGACCGCGGCCGGAGCGGTCGTCGGAGTGGACGAGGGTGTAACGGCCGGACGACATGCGCTGAAGGCGCGCGGTCGCGGCGGCGGCGACCTGCTCCAGGCGGGCCGCCAGGACGTACGACTCCAGGCGCATCTTGCGCTCGTTGTCGGCGGAGGTGCCCGCGGTGAGGGCGGCGAGACGGGCGACCCGGTCGTACTCCTCGCGCAGCGGGGCGAGTTGCCGTACGGCCTCGGTGGCGCGGGCGGAGAGGCGGTCCAGCTCGGTGCGGCAGTGGGCGGCCGCGTCGCGCGCGGAGGCGGCCGTGCGCAGGCGGCGCTCCGCCTCGGCCGCGGTGCGCTCGGCCGCGGTGAGGTCGGCGGGCGGCTGCTGGGCGGCGGCCGCGGTGTCGCCCTCGGCCAGCACGGCCCGTACGGCCGCCTCCTCCGACTGCCAGGCGTCCAGGCGGTGTTGCAGCTCGCGGTGGGCGGCGTCGGCGAGGAGGGCGGCGGCCGCGGCCTGCGGGGTGTCGAAGCCGGCCCGGTAGGCGGCGTCGGCGAGGCGGGCGTCGGCGTCCTTCAGGCGCTGGGCGGCGTCCTCGGCGCTGCGCGTCGCGTCGGCGGCGTCGGCGAGCAGGGCGACGCGCCGCTCCAGCTGGGCGGCGCGCGCGGCCACGCTGCCCGCGTCGCCGCGTGCCTGCGCCAACTCGGTTTCCAGCTGGGCCTGTTCGCGCTCCAGGGTTTCGCGCCGGGTGAGCCGGGACGCGGTGCGCACGGCGGCCTGCTGGCGGTCGGCGAGGCGCTGCTCGCGCTCGCGCTCGGCGCGGCGCAGCTCCTCGTGGGTGGCGTGCAGGACGGAGGCCGCACGGCGGGCGCGGGCGTACTCCTGCTCCAACTCCCCCGCCTCTGCTTCCAGTTGACCGGTCGGGGTGTCACCGGCCTCGGCGGTGGCGGCGGCCAGCGCCTCGCGGACGACACCGAGGCGCCGTTCGTCCTCGGTGCGGCGCTGGTCGGCCTGCTGGAAGGCCCGGTGCGCCCGCTCCTCGGCCGCGCGGTCGACATGTCCGGCGTTTTTGCGGGCCGGGGCGGGGTGCGCGGTGGCTCCGCAGACGGCGCAGGGCTCGCCGTCGGTGAGATGGGCGGCCAGCTCGGCGGCGATACCGCTCAGACGCTGTTCCTTGACGTCGAGCCAGTGGGCGCGGGCGTCCAGTGCCTGCTGCTGGGACGCGCGCGCCCGGTGCTGTGCGTCCTCCAGGTCGGCGGCCAGTGCGTCGCGGGTGCGGGCCGCGGTGAGCCGGCGGTCCATCGGTTCCCGCCGGACGGCGAGCTGTTCGGCGCGGGTGGCGGCCTCCTGGGCACGGTCCACGCGGGCCTGGAGCGCGGCGCGAGCGGTGTCCCAGCCGTCGAGCCAGGTGTCGGCCTCGCGCAGCACCTCCTCGTCGGCGTGCTCCTGCCGGTCGAGCCCGTCGCGTTCCTCGGCCAGCTGCACGAGCCGCTGCTCGGCGCGCCGGGCCGCGTCCAGGCCGCCCAGCTCCTCGGCGGTCCGGCGGGCGGCGGCGGCCAGTCCGCTCGCCCCGGCGTCGGCGTACGACTCGGGGAGCCTCCCGCGCGCGCCTGCCTCGGCCGCCGCTGCCCTGCGGTGCTCCTGCTCGGCGGCCTCGCGCAGCTCCAGCGCGGGCGCGACCGTGTCCGCCTTGCGGCCCCGCTCCATGCGCTCCTGGGCCTCGCGGTGCGCGCCGGAGTGCTGCTGGAGCCGCTCGGCGCGCTGCCGGGCCTCGGCGAACCTGGCCTGGAGCCGGGCGAGTTCGCGTACGTCGTCCAGGGCGCGGCGGGCCTCGGCGTGCGCGGACTCCGCGGCGCCGAGGCGGAGGTGGGCGATGGTGAGGCGCTCGCGGGCGGTGGCGCGGGCCACGGCGGCGGCGGCGAGCACCTGCTCCGCCAGGCCCGGCTCGCCCGGCGCCAGGTCCGGCAGCTCCATGGTGTCGCCTGCCTGCTGCTGCATGCGGTGGGCGTCGGCGAGCAGGGCCGCGTCGCCCTCGCGCACGCGTGCCTCGGTGGCGCGGCGGCGGTCGGCGAGGCGTTTTTCGACGTCGGCGAAGCGCTGGGTGTCGAAGAGCCGGCCGAGCAGCCGGCCGCGGGCCTCGGCGTCGGCGCGCAGGAAGCGGGCGAAGTCGCCCTGGGGCAGCAGCACGACCTGGCAGAACTGCTCGCGGCTCATGCCGAGCAGCTGGGTGATCTCCTCGCCGATCTCCTGGTGGGAGCGGCTGCGGTCGCGCCAGGCGCCGGCCGCGCTGTCGTACTCGCGCAGCCAGGTCTGGGCCTTGTCGACCGTGGTGCCCCTGCCGCGCAGTTTGCGGCGCTCCCAGGGCGGCTGCCGGGTGATCTCCAGACGGCGGCCGGCGACGGTGAGGTCGAGGCGGACCTCGGTGCGGGTGCCGGGCTCGGCGTGATCGCTGCGCAGGGTCATGCCCTGGCCGTTTCCGCTCTGCCGGGCGCCGGGGACCGAGCCGTACAGGGCGTAGCAGACGGCGTCCAGGACGGAGGTCTTGCCCGCGCCGGTGGGGCCGTGCAGCAGGAAGAGTCCGGCGGCGGACAGGGCGTCGAAGTCGACGCCGAGGGAGCCGCCGAAGGGCCCGAAGGCGGTGATGTCGAGCCGGTGCAGCCTCACCGGGCCACCTCCCGCACGGCGTCGTCGGCGCGCACGGCGTCGAACGCCTCGCGCAGCACGCCCAGTTCACGGTCGTCCGGCCCGGCGCCGCGCACATGGGCGACGAAGTCCTCGGCGACCTGCTGGTCGCTGCGGCCCGCGAGCCGCCGGGCGTACGACACCTCGGGGTCGTCCGGGGCCCGCTCGGGGGCGAAGACCAGGCTGAGGGTGTGCGGGAAGCGCTCGGTGAGCCGGGCCATGGGATCGGCCGGGCGAACCGGGTCGGTGAGGGTGGCTTCGACCCAGGAGTCCTCGTACCGGGCCAGCTCCGGGTCGGCCAGCAGGTCGTCCAGCGTGCCCCTGACGCGGGCCAGCGGGCGCGGCACCGGGCAGTCGAGGCGCTCGGCGGTGACGGAGCCGTCGGCGCCGAGGTCGATCAACCACATGCTCTTGCGGTGGTCGGTCTCGGAGAAGGAGTAGGCGAGCGGGGAGCCGGAGTAGCGCACGCGCTCGGTGAGGGTCTGGCAGCCGTGCAGATGCCCGAGGGCGACGTAGTCGACGCCGTCGAAGACGCCCGCCGGGACGGCGGCCACCCCGCCGACGGTGATGTCCCGCTCGCTGTCGCTGGCCCGGCCGCCGGTGACGAAGGCGTGGGCGAGGACGACGGAGCGGGTGCCCCGCGCGCGCGTGGCGAGGTCGGCGCGGACACGGTCCATGGCGGCGCCGAGCACGGCCTCGTGTCCGGCCCGGTCCACCGCGAACTCGTCCTTCACCAGGGCCGGTTCGAGATACGGCAGCCCGTAGAAGGCGACGTCCCCGTGGGCGTCCGCGAGCAGCACCGGGGTGCCGGCGGCGGCCGGGTCGGTGCGCAGATGGATGCCCGCGCGCTCGATGAGACCGGCGCCGACGCCGAGGCGGCGACCCGAGTCGTGGTTGCCGGAGATCATGACCGTCGGTACGCCGAGGTCCGCGAGGCGGTGCAGCGCGTCGTCGAACAGCTCGACCGCGGCGAGCGGGGGCACCGCGCGGTCGTACACGTCACCGGACACGACCACCGCGTCCACGGCGTGCTCGCGCACGGCGGTGACGAGGTGACCGATGAACTCGGCCTGGGCCCCGAGCATGTTCACCCGGTGGAAGGCCCGGCCGAGGTGCCAGTCGGACGTGTGCAGCAGTCTCATGATCCCCGAGGTTAACGGCCGGGTCTGACATCACGGGCGGTTACTCCCGTATCGACCGGCGGCACGCAGGAGTTCGTACGGATATCCCGTACGTCGCGAATGGTCTGGATGTTCCGATCAGTCCGCTATGTCACGCGTCTCCGTAGGCCTCTCCGCCCAGTTCGAACCCCGCCGAGCCCGCCGTCGCATCGGCGAGCCACGCCCGGAAGACGTCCACGTCGGCGTCCGGCAGCCCGATCTCGATGGTGACCACCTCGCCGTACCGGACGTCGCGCACCTCCCGCCCCGTGGCGCGCAGGTCGTTCTGGACCTTGCCCGCGCGCTGGTGGTCGACGGTGACGGTGGCCAGCCGGAAGCGGCGCCGGGTGAGTGTGCCGAGCGTGTCGAGGGCCTCGCCGACGGCGCCGCCGTAGGCGCGGATGAGTCCGCCGGCCCCGAGCTTGACGCCGCCGTAGTAACGGGTGACGACGGCGACGACGTAGCGCATCTCACGGCGCAGGAGCATCTGGAGCATGGGGACGCCGGCGGTGCCGCCCGGTTCGCCGTCGTCGCTGGCCTTCTGCACGGAGGCGTCGGCGCCGATCACGTACGCCCAGCAGTTGTGGGTGGCGTCGGCGTGCTCCTTGCTGACGGCGGCGATGAAGTCCTGTGCCTCCTGCTCGGTGGCGGCCGGGGCGAGGGCGCACAGGAAGCGGGAGCGGTTGATCTCGGTCTCGTGCACGCCCGCGTGGGCGACTGTGCGGTACTCGTCCTGCATCCCGCCAGCCTAAGCGGTGGCGGGAAGTGCGGGTCCGGGCGGAGGCCGCGCCCACGCGCGCGTGGCGGCGGATCCTCCTCCCCGGCGGCGCTCCGCTACTGCTTCTTGCCCCCGCGCGGCACGGTCACCCAGGTCAGCAGGGCGACGCCGGGGGCGAGGGCGGACCAGCCGGTGCCGTGCCAGGTGAGGACGGCGATCGCGGACGTCGGGAACTTGGTCCGCACCCGCTCCAGCGTGTCGTCGAGACCGTCCCCGGCCAGCTCCAGGACCAGCTCCTCCAGCCCGGGGTTGTGCCCGACCAGCAGCAGGGTCTCCACCTGGGACGGCACTTCGCGGACCACCTCCACCAGGTCCGCCGCGTCGGCCGTGTACAGCCGCCGGTCGTAGCGCACCGGCGGCGGGGTGCCCCACTCGGCGGAGGCCAGCTCCCAGGTGCGGCGGGCGCGTGCGGCCGTGGAGCACAGAGCGAGGTCGGGCAGGCAGTCGGCCTCGGCGAGGGTGCGTCCGGCGGCGGGGGCGTCCTGCAGGCCGCGCGGCGCGAGAGGCCTGCGGTGGTCCTCGACGCCCTCGGGCCAGGCGGACTTGGCGTGCCGCAGCACCACCAGCCGGCGCAGCGGACCCGAGGAGCCCGCCCGCGCGCTCACGCGAGGCTCCCGAGGTCACGGGCGAGGTCGAGCGCCAGCAGCCGGTCCACGTAGGCGAACGTCTCGAACCGGGCGCCGTCGGGCAGATCCGGGTCACGCGCCACGTCCCGCAGCACGTCCAGTACGCCGGGCAGGTCGAGATCGTCCTCCCACGCGGAGCGCAACCGCCCCCGCACCGCCTCCGGCACCGGCCTGGACGGCCGCCGGGCCCACCCGGCGACGGACCGCCGCCACTGCGCCAGCCGCCCGGCCGCCGCGTCCAGTACGGCGGGCGACAGCCGAACGGGTTCACCCCGAGGGACGGAGAGCAGGGCGAGCCGCACCGCCTCGGGGTCTTCGAGGAGGGCCGGGAGCGCGGGGTGGGAGTGGAGGGTGGGACCGGTGCCGGGGGCGGGTGCGGACGCGGGTCCCGCGTCGCGGCCGACCGCCTGCGGCCCCTGGCCGTCCGTCTGCCAGTGCACCGGTGCCACCCGCATCACCGGGCCTTCGCCGACGGCGGCCGCGGGGTCGGCCGTCACGTGGATCGCCTGGGACTCGCCCAGCCCCGAGGCGAGGTCGCGGCCGTCCTCGAAGGGGCGGATGGCGAGGGCGGTGGCGGCCGCGCGCAGTTCGGCGTGCTGGTGGGGGGACGTGAGGATCGTCCAGACCGGGGTGCCGCCCAGCTCCAGGGCGCGGACCAGGAGGTCGGCGGTGAGGAGCACCCGCAGGGCGGTCGGGTCCAGCCCGGAGGCGTAGGCCTCGATGCGGGTCAGGCCGCGGCGGGCGGGCGCGGCGGGGACGGGCTCACCGGTTCGGTCGTCGAGGATGCGCAGCACAGCGCGAGCGTAGGCGGGCAGAGCGTCCTACGCAGGCATCTTGCTCCGATTCCGGACATGGCGGCGGCTACCGGGGCGGGAATCCGCACCCTGCGCTCCGCTGTTGCCCAGGCGAACTGTTCCCCCGAACCGAGGAGGCGGCCATGGCGGTCGTGCACGGCGACGGCAGCTACGACGGCGACGACCACGGCGACGAAGCGGTGATCCGCAGGATCCTGACCGGGCTGGGCGACACCTGGGCCGTGGTCGGCCTGTCGAACAACCGGAACCGGGCCGCCTACGGGGTGGCGCAGGTGCTCCAGCGGTTCGGCAAGCGCGTCGTGCCGGTGCATCCGAAGGCGGAGACGGTGCACGGCGAGCGCGGCTACGCCTCCCTCGCGGACATCCCTTTCGACGTGGACGTGGTCGACGTCTTCGTGAACAGCGACCTGGCCGGGGCGGTGGCCGACGAGGCCGTGGCGAAGGGCGCGCGGGCGGTGTGGTTCCAGCTCGGCGTCGTGGACGAGGCCGCCTACAGCCGGACCCGGGCGGCGGGTCTGGACATGGTCATGGACCACTGCCCGGCCATCGAAATTCCCCGCCTCGACTAGCGAATCTCTCCTTCTACTTACAATTCGACGCTGAATATTGACATTCGCACTAGGCATCTGACCTGTGACAAGACAGTGACCGAGCGTGGGGCCAAGACACCTAAGATCCCGGGTCAAAATTTGGTTAACGCTCTTTTGACGGCATGGAACGCACCCCTAACCTGTGGCCTCCTCGCCCGTTAACGCTGCGTATAGATCTGAGAGGCCACTACACATGGCGAATGTCGACCAGGCTGCACCGGTAGCCACAAGCGACACCGGTGGTCTGCGCCGAGACGTCGGACTGATCGGTCTGATGTGGGCCTCGGTGGGTTCCATCATCGGCTCCGGCTGGCTCTTCGGCGCCGAGAAGGCAGTCGTGGTGGCCGGTCCGGCGGCGATCATCTCGTGGGTGATCGGCGCGGTGGCCATCGTGCTCCTCGCCCTCGTGCACGCCGAGCTCGGCGGCATGTTCCCGGTGGCGGGCGGCACCGCGCGCTACCCGCACTACGCCTTCGGCGGCCTGGCCGGCATGTCCTTCGGCTGGTTCTCCTGGCTCCAGGCCGCGACGGTGGCCCCGATCGAGGTCGAGGCCATGATCGGCTATGCCAAGCACTGGCACTTCGCCGACGGCCTGCAGAACGCCAACGGCACGCTGACGACCAGCGGCATCGTCGTCGCCGTCCTGCTCATGGCGGTCTTCGTCGCGGTCAACTTCCTCGGTGTCCGCATCCTGGCCCACACCAACAGCGCCGCCACCTGGTGGAAGATCGCTGTTCCGCTCGCCGCGATCTTCATCATCGCGGTCGGCAACTTCCACCCGTCCAACTTCACCTCCCAGGGTTTCGCGCCGTTCGGCGCCAAGGGTGTCCTCACCGCGATCAGCTCCAGCGGCATCATCTTCGCGCTGCTCGGCTTCGAGCAGGCGATCCAGCTGGCCGGCGAGAGCCGCAACCCGAAGCGTGACCTGCCGCGCGCGACGCTCGGTTCGGTCGCGATCGGCTCCACGATCTACCTCCTGCTCCAGATCGTGTTCATCGCCGCCCTGCCGCACGCCTCCTTCGCCAAGGGCTGGGCGAACCTGGCCTACGCCGGCATCAGCGGCCCCTGGGCGGGTCTCGCCTCGGTGGTCGGCCTGGGCTGGCTGGCCTGGGTGCTGTACGCCGACGCGATCATCTCCCCCGGCGGCACCGGCCTGATCTACACCACCGCCACCTCCCGTATCTCCTACGGCCTGGCCAAGAACGGCTACGCGCCGAAGCTCTTCACCAGGACCGACTCGCGCGGTGTGCCGTGGTTCGGCCTCGCGATGTCGTTCGTGACCGGTGTGATCTGCTTCCTGCCGTTCCCGAGCTGGCAGACGCTGGTCGGCTTCATCACCTCGGCGAGCGTGCTGATGTACGCGGGCGCCCCGCTGGCCTACGGCGTCTTCAAGGACCGGCTGCCGAACCACGACCGTCCGTACAAGCTGCCCTACGGCAACTTCATCTCGCCGCTGTCGTTCGTGGTCGCCAACCTGATCATCTTCTGGTCCGGCTGGGACACCCTGTGGCGACTGGGCTTCGCGATCCTGATCGGCTACGTGCTGCTCGGCGCCTACGCGGCCTACGCGATCCGCAAGGGCCTGCCCGACGCCCCCCGGCTGGACTTCAAGGCCGCGCAGTGGCTCGCGCCCTACCTGCTGGGCATCGGCGTGATCTCCTACCTGAGCACCTTCGGCGGTAACGGTGACCTGCCGCTGTGGTGGGACATGCTGGTCGTCACGGTGTTCTCGCTCGTCATCTACTACTGGGCCAAGGCCACGGCCTCCCAGCCCGAGGCGATCGAGCGCAGCATCGAGGAGGTCGTCGTCACCGACGCCCCCGCGCACTGAGCCACACCGCTCCCGGTGTCCCGTCAGCCGATTCCCGGCTGACGGGACACCGTCATAATGCGAGGGTGATCTCCCCCTCCCCCTCCCCCCACCCGGATCCCGCGCACCCCGCACGCCGGGAAGCCGGTACGGTCGTCGTCGTGGGCGCCGGTCCCGCCGGGCTCGCCGTCGCCAACATCCTGCGGGCCGCCTCGGTCGACTGTGTCGTCCTGGAGACCGAGAGCAGGCAGTTCATCGAGACCCGGGCCCGGGCCGGTGTCATCGAGGAATGGGCGGTGCGCGAACTCGGCCGCCGCGGCCTCGCGGGGCACCTGCCGCAGCGGGCCGAGCTGCACAGCGCCTGCGAGTTCCGCTTCGCCGGCGAGCGGTACCGCTTCCCCTACGCCGAACTGACGGGCCGTCACCACTATGTCTACCCGCAGCCGTTGCTGGTGACGGACCTGGTGCGCGAGTACGCCGACGTGCGCGGCGGTGACATCCGCTTCGGCGTGCGCGACGTCACGCTGCACGACCTGGACACGGACCGGCCGGCGGTGTCGTACCGCTGTCCGGACACGGGTGAACGGCGGCTGCTGCGCTGCGACTTCGTCGCGGGGTGCGACGGGGCGCGCGGGGTGACGCGCGACGCGATTCCCGAGCGGCACCGGCGGATCGTCCGGCAGGACGACGGCATCGGCTGGCTGGCGCTGCTCGCCGAGGTCCCGCCGTCGACGGACTGTGTCCTGTTCGGCGTCCATCCGCGCGGCTTCGCCGGGCAGATGCCCCGCAGCCCCGGGGTGACCCGGTTCTACCTCCAGTGCCCGCCCGGCGACGATCCGGAGAACTGGCCGCACGAGCGGGTCTGGACCGAGCTGCGCGAGCGGCTGGCCGCGACCGGGGCGCCCCCGCTGACCGAGGGGCGGATCGTCGAGAAGCGGGTGCTGGACATGCACCACTACGTCGTCGAACCCCTCTCCCACGGGCGGCTGTTCCTGGCCGGCGACGCCGGTCACCTGGTCGCGCCGATCGCCGCGAAGGGGATGAACCTCGCCCTGCACGACGCCTTCCTGCTCGGCGACGCGCTCGTCTCGTACGTCACGGAGGGGGACGGCGCCGGCCTGGACGGCTACTCGGCCGCGGCGCTGCGCCGGGTGTGGGACTACCAGGAGTTCTCGCAGTGGCTGTCGGACATCTACCACGGTGTCGCGTCCGGTGATCCGTTCCGCGCCGGCACCACGCTGGCCCGGCTGCGCCGGCTGTTCTCCTCGCCCGCAGCGGCGGCGGCCTTCGCCGAGCAGTACCTCGGCACGGCCTCCGCCTACTGAGCCCGTTCGGCGAGGTGGTGGTCGGCGGTCTTCAGCGCCTCGTCCACCAGCCGCCGCAGGTGCCCGTGCGCGAGCGAGTAGACCACCCGGCGGCCCTCCTTGCGGGTCCGCACCAGACCCGCGAGCCGCAGCCGGGCCAGATGCTGGCTCACGGCGGGACGGGCCGCGCCGCATGCCCCGGTGAGCGTCGTGACGTCGGCCTCGCCCGCCGTCAGCGCGTGCAGCAGGGTGAGGCGGGTGCGGTCACCGAGCAGGTCGAGCAGCTCGGCGGCCAGCGCGAACTGCTCCTCGCCCGGGCTGCGCGGATGCGTATGGTGCGCAGGTGACAAGTGCATGCGTGCGCTCATACGCACATAATGGTCCCATGGACGCCGCACGTCCACTCCCGCACACCGGAAGGGGAGCCACGTGAGCGACCGGCACTCTCACCAGTACGCGCACGGGCACGCACACGGACAGGGGCAAAGCCACCGCGCCGCCGGTCTCCGGCACCGCCTCACGCATCTGCTCACCCCGCACTCCCACGAGAGCGCCGACAAGCTGGACTCCGCCCTGGAGTCCTCGGCGCGCGGGATGCGGGCGCTGTGGGTGTCGTCGGCCGCGCTCGGGGCGACGGCGCTGACACAGGCGGTCGTGGTGGCCGTGTCCGGTTCGGTGGCGCTGCTCGGGGACACCGTGCACAACGCCGCCGACGCGCTGACCGCCGTCCCGCTCGGCATCGCCTTCGTCCTGGGGCGGCGGGCGGCGACGCGTCGGTTCACCTACGGCTACGGCCGGGCCGAGGATCTGGCGGGGCTGGTGATCGTGCTGACGATCGCCGCGTCGGCGGCCTTCGCCGCGTGGGCGGCCGTCGGCCGGCTGCTCGAACCGCGCCCGGTCAGCCATCTCCCGGCCGTCGCGGCGGCCGCCCTGGTCGGCTTCGCCGGCAACGAATGGGCGGCCCGTCACCGGATCCGGGTGGGCCGCGCGATCGGTTCGGCGGCGCTCGTCGCCGACGGGCTGCACGCGCGCACCGACGGGTTCACCTCGCTGGCCGTGCTGGCCGGCGCGGGCGGCTCCGCGCTCGGCCGGCAACTGGCCGACCCGGTCGTGGGGTTGGCGATCACGGCCGCGATCGCGCTGGTGCTGCGGGACGCGGCGCGGGAGGTGTTCCGGCGGATCATGGACGCCGTCGACCCGGCGCTGGTGGACCGGGCCGAGCGGGCGGTGCGTGCGGTGCCGGGCGTGCGCGAGGTGGGCGAGCTGCGGCTGCGCTGGATCGGGCACCGGCTGCGCGCCGAGCTCGCGGTGGTCGTGGACGGTGAGGCGACGGTGCGGCAGGCGCACGCGATCGCCGTCGAGGCCGAACACGCCCTGCTGCACGCCGTACCGAGGCTGACGGCCGCCCTCGTGCACGCCGATCCGGCACCGGTGCCGGGCGAGCGCGACCCGCACCTGGCACTGGCCCACCATCTGACCGCCTGACGCGGGCCTCCGGCAGCCCGGCCTCAGGCGGTCCCGAGTCCCTCCAGCACCACGGCGCCGGGCAGTTCGGCGAGGGCCTTGCCGGGGACCAGCAGCTTGCCGCGCCGGCGTCCGCTGCCGACGAGGACGTACGGCAGGTCGGCGACCGCCGAGTCCACGAGCACCGGCCAGCCGGCGGGCAGGCCGACCGGGGTGATGCCGCCGTATTCCATGCCGGTCTCGCCGGTCGCCGTGTCCATCGACGCGAACGAGGCCTTGCGGGCGCCGAGTTGGCGGCGCACGACGCCGTTGACGTCGACCCGGGTGGTGGACAGCACGAGGCACGCGGCGAGGGAGGTCTCGCCGCCGCGCCGGCCCGCGACCACCACGCAGTTCGCCGACTGCTCCAGCAGGCCGCGGCCGTAGTGCTCCACGAAGACGGCGGTGTCGGCCCAGCGCGGGTCGGTCTCGACGTAGAGGATCCGGTCGGCGGGGACGGCGCCCTGCCAGTGCCGTACGGCGTCGGCGACGGGTGCGATCAGGTCGTCCAGGCAGTCCGGGGCCGGGGTGGCGGTGTCGAAGTCTCCGATGGGTGCGCGCATGGCCGCACGCTAACAGCCCGCGGCGCGGGGCCGTTCAGCGCACGGGCGGCACGGAGACGGCCATGACCATCTCCATCGGTACGTCGCCCTCGTTGCCGTACGTGTGCCGGGTGCTCGCCTCGAACGTGGCGCTCGCGCCGGCCGCCACCAGGTGGGCCACGCCGTCGACGGTGAGGGTCAGTTCGCCGGCGGTGACGTGGACGAGTTCCACGGTGCCCACCGGATGCGGCTCGGAGGGGCTGGACTCGCCCGGCATCAGCCGCCAGTCCCACATCTCGACCGGGCCGGGCGCCTCCGTGCCCGCCAGCAGGCGGTTGTAGCTGCCGGCGTCGGTGTGCCACAGGCGTACGGCCTGGTCGGGGGCGACGATACGGACCTTGGGGCCCTGTTCGTAGTCGAGCAGGGTGGTGATGCTGACGCCGAGCGCGTCGCCGATCTTGACGACGGTGCCGAGGCTGGGGTTCGTCCGGGCCTGCTCGATCTGGATGAGCATGCCGCGGCTGACTCCCGCACGGGCCGCGAGCACGTCCAGGGTGAAGCCGCGCACCGTGCGCCAGTGCTTGACGTTGCGCGCCAGGGACTGGGTCAGCAGGTCGAGGTCCGACACATCACGTCCATCGAGAGGAGAGTTCACTATATGGGATGACGTAGTTCATTGTGCTGAACTACGGTGGGGTGCACCCGATCATGCAGCAAACTGTACTGCGAGGCCGTCCGTGACAGCATTCTTCGCCCTCACCACCAGTCTCCTGTGGGGCCTGGCCGACTTCGGCGGCGGACTGCTGACCCGGCGTACGCCCGCGCTGACGGTCGTCGTGGTCTCCCAGTCCATCGCGGCGGCCGTCCTGGGCGCGATCGTCGTCGCGACCGGTGGCTGGGGGGAGGCCGGGCCCCGGCTGTGGTTCGCGTTCGCGGCGGGGCTGGTCGGCCCGGTCGCCCTGCTCTCCTTCTACAAGGCCCTGGCGCTCGGCCCCATGGGAGTCGTCTCGCCGCTCGCCACCCTCAGCGTGGCCGTCCCGGTCGGTGTCGGCCTGGTCCTCGGCGAGCGCCCGGGGCTGCTCCAGGTCGCGGGCATCGCGGTCGCCGTCACCGGCGTCGTCCTCGCGGGCGGGCCCCAGCTGCGCGGCGCGCCGGTACAGCGGCGGACAGTCCTGCTCACCCTGGTCGCGGCGCTCGGCTTCGGCACGGTGTTCGCCCTGATCACCGAGGCCTCGACCGATGTGACCGGGCTCTTCCTCGCCCTCTTCGTGCAGCGGCTGACCAATGTCGCGGTCGGCGCGACCGCGCTCGCCGTCTCCGTCCGCCGGGGCGGCCGCGGCCTGCCGGACGGCGGCTTCCCGTGGGCCTCGCTGCCCGCGCTGGCCTTCGTCGGGCTCGCGGACGTGGCCGCCAACGGCACCTACGCGATCGCCGCCCGGCTCGGCCCGGTCACCGTCGCGGCGGTGCTGGCCTCGCTGTACCCGGTGGTGACCGCGCTGGCCGCCCGCGGCTTCCTCAGCGAGCGGCTGCGCGCGATCCAGGCAGCGGGCGCGGCGCTCGCCCTGCTCGGCACAGTGCTGCTGGCGACCGGCTGAAACAACCCGCCCCCGCTTCCAGGCCGCTCTCACTCCCGCCCTGGAAACACCCTTCGCCCCCGCCTCGGCCCCCACCCCGGAAACGCCCCCCGCCGCGACGCCGCCCCGGAACCAGCCTCGGCCCCGACACGGCCCGGGCTTCGGCTCGGCCCCCGACCCGGCCGCGCCCCGGCTCAGCCTTCGACCCCGGCCCCGGCTCAGCTCTCTGCTTCGAGTTCGGCGAGGCGGGTCACCGTGGCCTCGTCCAGTTCTGCCAGTGCCCGGAGCTGCTCCGGTGTCGTGTCGGCCGGGATCGGGACCGGGGCCGGGGTGCGCAGTGGGGGTTGCCAGCCGTCGGCGGGGGTCCAGCGCCGGACGACGCGGGCCGGTGCTCCGGCCACCACGGCGTGGTCGGGCACCGCGCCACGCACCACGGCACCGGCCGCGACGACGACGTTCCGGCCGATCCGCGCCCCGGGCAGGATCACCGCACCGGTGCCGATCCAGCAGCCCGGGCCGATCTCCACCGGCTCCATCCGCGGCCACTGCCTGCCGATGGGCTCGTGCGGGTCGTCGTAGGAGTGGTTGGTGGAGGTGACGTAGACGTACGGGCCGAAGTAGCAGTCGCGGCCGATGGTGACCGTCGTGTCCGCGATGACGTGGCTGCCGCGGCCGAGGACGACTCCGTCGCCGATGCACAGGATCGGGTCCGGGCCGAGGTCCAGGTCCGGCATCAGGCCGGCGGTCAGCGTGACCTGCTCGGCGATGATGCAGTGGGAGCCGAGGTGGATCCAGGGTTCACCGAAGACGGTGCCGAGCGGGAAGGCGAGGCGGGTGGCTTCGCCGATCGCGCCGAACCGGTACCCCGCCGGGTGCTCGGCCGAGACGGAGCCGGCGCGCTGTATCCAGGCCCAGGCCTGGTGGACGACACGTTGCGCCGCACGGCGTCGCCGGAATGAGAACGTGTTCTTCCGCTGGGGCACGGGGTTACGTTACTAAGCGGACGCTTTCGGCGAGAGGGCCGACCGCTGTGATCTTTGCCCCAGCCCGTGTCGTACGGTGCGGTGGACGACGACACGAGGAGAACCGTCATGACACAGCAGGCGCTGATCGTGGGCATCGGCGGCAGGGAGCCCCAGGTCGATCCCGAGGCGTTCGTGGCCCCCACCGCCTCCGTGATCGGGGACGTCACGCTGCATGCCGGGGCCAGTGTCTGGTACGGGGCGGTCGTGCGCGGTGACGTCGAGAAGATCACCGTGGGGGCGAGCGCGAACGTGCAGGACAACGTGACGCTGCACGCCGATCCCGGGTTTCCCGTCAGCGTGGGTGAGCGGGTCTCCATCGGGCACAACGCGGTGGTGCACGGGGCGACCGTCGAGGACGACTGCCTCGTCGGGATGGGGGCGACCGTGCTCAACGGCGCGGTGATCGGGGCGGGCTCGCTGGTCGCCGCGCAGGCTCTGGTCCCGCAGGGGATGGTGGTGCCGGCCGGCTCACTGGTGGCGGGGGTGCCTGCGAAGGTGCGGCGGCCGCTCTCCGAGGAGGAGCGGCAGGGCGTGACCCTCAACGGCACGATGTACGCGGAGCTGGCGAAGGCGCACAGGGACGTGCACAGCCAGGCATAGCCGGGCCGATCACGCCCGTCCGGCGGAGCCGCATGTCGATACCGCCCCGCGCGCCTGCGGGGCGTCTTCGCTCACCGGCCCACTCAGCGGTTCACTCGCCGGCGCCGACCGGCTCCGCCTCCCGGCCGTGCTCCTGCTGGGCCTTCTTCGCCTTGCGCTTGACCAGCAGCATCGAGGCCAGGCCGACGAGGACCGCCGCCGCGAGGCCCACGTAGGAGAACTTCTTCAGCCAGCCCTCGGCGACCACGCCCACGTAGTAGATGACGGCCGTCGTGCCGCCCGCCCAGCAGATGCCGCCGAGGACGTTGGCGATCAGGAACTTCCAGTACGGCATCTGCAGGACGCCCGCGAGGGGGCCGGCGAAGATGCGCAGCAGGGCGATGAAGCGGCCGACGAACACGGCCCACATGCCCCACTTCTCGAAGGACCGTTCGGCGGTGGCCACATGGCCCTCGCTGAAGTGTCTCGGGAACTTGCCGCCCAGCCAGGCCAGCAGCGGGCGGCCGCCCTTGCGGCCGATCGCGTAGCCGATGGAGTCGCCGACCACCGCGCCGGCGGTCGCGCACGCGCCGAGGACGACGGGGTCGATGCCGGAGTGCTGGGAGGACAGCAGCGCCGCCGAGACCAGGACGATCTCGCCCGGCAGCGGGATGCCGAGGCTCTCGACGCCGATCACCAGCGCGACCATGGCGTAGACGGCGACCGCGGGCACCGAGTCGAGCCATTCCTGCACGTGCACCGCGGGTTCCTCCCCTGTCGCCGACCTGTGGCTGCCGGACACCGCATGTAAAGAGCGTTCCAAGGGAAGGCTACCTGGTCGGCGGTGAGCGGCGGTTAAGCACGGGCCTGCCCGGCCGTTCCCGGCGGCTCCCCGGCGGCACCCTCCCGCCCTCGGCCCTTGGGCTCACGGACACCCCGGTGTCACACGGGCGGGGAAAACTCCCGCGGTATCGCCCGACCCGCCTCCCCCAGGTCCCCGTCCGGGACCCGCCGCGGAAGGACGACGTCCCCGTGCCCTCACCGTCCCCGTCCCCGCTCTCCCTCCCGCCCCCGCCCCCGCCCTCCGCTCCGCCCGTCCCGCCCGCCCCGCTCACCGGAGAACTCCCCGGTCACCTCCCGGAGGCGACTCCCGCGCCCCGGCCGTCGTCCTTCCTGGCGGGCCGCTCCGTACGGCTCGTCCTGTGCCTCGCGCCGCTGCTGCTGGCGGGCGGCTGGGCGGTGGCCAACCGGCCCGTGGTGTACGAGGGGGTCCGGCGGCTCGTCGCCGCCGATCCCTGGTGGCTGCTGGCCGGCGGCGGTTTCACCTGCCTGAACTGGGTGGCCGCCACGTGTGTCCGGCAGGGCGCGCTGCCCGACCGGGTCCCGGCGGGGCAGTTGCTGGCCTCGCAGTTCGCCGCCGGTGCCGCCAACCACGCGCTGCCCGCCGGGCTCGGTGCCCATGCCGTCACCGTGCGCTTCCTGCGGGCGCGCGGTGTGCCGCTGGACCGGGCGACCGCGTCGGTCGGGCTGTACTCGCTGGCGAAGTCCGCCGCCAAGACGGTCGTGCTGGTCGTCCTGCTCGCGGTGTCGCCGGCCTGGCGGCGCCTTGGCGAGCTGGTCCCGGACGGGCGGCTGCTGGTGCCGCTCGCCGCGGTCGCGGGCGGGGTCCTCGCGGTCGCCGGGGTGCTGCTGACCGTCGTACGGCCGTTGCGGCGGCCCGTGACCGGGCTGCTGCGCTCCGCCCTCGCCGATGCGCGGGAGGTGCACACGCGGCCCAGCCGGGTGGCCGCCCTGTGGGGCGGGGCGGTCGCGATGCCGCTGCTGCAGGGGGCCACCCTCGTCTGTGTCGGGGCCTCGCTCGGGCTGCACATGCCGTGGCAGCAGGTGGTGCTCGCCTACCTCGCGGCCGGTACGGCCGTCGGGGCGGTCCCGGCGCCCGGCGGGTTCGCGGTCGACGCGGCGCTGGCCTGGACGCTGATCGCCTTCGGCGCCGCACCGGCCGTGGCCACCGCGACCGTCATCGGCTACCGGGTGCTGACCGACTGGGTGCCGCTGGTGCCGGGCGCCCTGACGTTCTCGGCGTTGATCCGCGCCAGGATCCTGTGAGCGCGCGTCGCGTACCGGTCAGTCACGGCGGGCCACCAGACGGTAGGCGTTCGAGACGCCGAGGCGGTGGGAGAGGGGGCGTACCGCGAAGCGGTCGAGGAGCGTGGCGGTGACGAGCGCGGGCACGCCCGCGAGGAGAAGGGCGGTGCGCGCGGCGCGGCGCGGACCGCCGGGGGGCTCGGGCAGCCAGGGCGCGTCCTCGCGGGGCGCCGCGTGGTCGAGGGCCAGCCAGACGGCGGCGAGCAGGTCGACCGGATCGTGCGGTTCGGCGTGCTGCTCCGCGACCACCGTGAAGCCCAGCTCGGTCAGCCGCCGCCGGAGGTTGGCGACGGGCATGAAGTGCAGGTGCTGCGGCTGGAGCCAGGGCAGCCACCAGCGGCCGAGCAGCCGGGCGTAGCGGCTCTCGGGGTCCGGCACCTCGATGAGGAGGTGGCCGCCGGGGCGTACGGTCTCGTGGGCGGCGCGCAGCTCGCGGTCGGGGTCGGTGCTGTGCTCCAGGTAGTGGAACATGCTCACGACGTCGTAGCGGTCGGTGAGTTCGGGGGCGAGGGCCGGGAAGGCGCCGCGGTAGGCGTGGTCCACACGGCCCTCGCGGGCGGCGAGTTCGACGCCGTCGGTGAAGTCGAGGCCGTCGAAGGAGGTGCCGGGCAGGACGGTGCGGGCGGCGGCGCAGAAGTGGCCGTGGCCGGTGCCGACGTCCAGCCAGGTCTTCGGGGCCGGGTCGTACGGCAGCATGGCCTCGGCACGGCTGCGGTACATGGCGGTGCGGCCGCCGAAGGTGCCGCTCATGCGCTGCTCGCCGAGGCCGTCGTAGAAGTCCCGGTAGTAGAACTCCAGTCCCTCCTCGGTCAGTCGGGGGTTCTGGAAGACGTGGCCGCAGTCGGCGCAGCGGTCGAGGGTGAAACGGCCGGGCTTGTGCTGGAGCAGGTCGGTGGTGCGCAGGCGGGGGGCGAGCCGGGCCGAGCCGCACCAGGGGCAGTCGGCGCGCAGGGCCGTGAAGAAGCGGTCCGGGCCGGCGGCCAGGTCCCGCTGGTAGGCGGGGCGCAGGGCGGCGATGCGCGCCCGCTTCTCACCCTTGTCGCTCTTCTCGCTCTTCTCGCTCTTGTCGTCGGTCATCGGCTCTCCGCTTCGACGTCTGCGCGGGATGCGTGGTCTGCGAGGTGTTCGAGATGGGCCACGGCGGCCCGGGCGCCGCCCGCCGCGCGGAACGCGGTGCTGATGCGGGTCGCGGCGGCCCGGTGGGCCGGATCGGTGAGGACGGTGTCGAGGGCCGCGCCCAGCCGGTCCGCGCGGACCCGGCCGAAGCGGACCCGGACGCCGGCCCCCGCGTCCACGACCTGTCCGGCGATCACGGGCTGGTCGTCGCGGATGGGGGCGACGACGAGCGGGACGCCGTGCCACAGCGCCTCGCAGACGGTGTTGTGGCCCGCGTGGCAGACGACGGCGTCCATCCGTTCCAGCAAGGGGAGTTGGGGTACGGACGAGAGGGCCAGGACGTCCTTGTCGCCGGGCGGCACGGGCAGGACACCGCCGGGGTCGGCGATCACCGCCTGCACCCGGTCGGCGCGTTCGCGCAGCGCGGTCAGGCACTCGGCGAGGAACCGGTCGCCCGCGCCGGCGTTCGCCGTGCCGAGGGTCACCAGGACCTTCGACCGGTCCGGGGTGAGCCGCTCCCAGGGGAAGCCGGGCCCGGCCGGGCGCCCGCTGATCGAGGGGCCGACGTACCGGATGTGCGGGGCCAACGGCGCCTGGGGTCCGATGAGTTCGGGGGTGCTGAAGATCAGCAGGAGGTGGGGCGAGAAGCGCGGGTCGGCGGTGCCGGCCCCTTCGCCGATCCGGGTCCGCAGCTCGGCCAGGCTCCGGTGCAGCCACTCGGCGACCTTGGGCAGGCCGTCGTACGCGCCGCTGAACTCGGCCGACGTGGTGGCGGAGGTGGCCCACGGCAGCCCGCACCGCTCGGCGACCAGGGCGCCGGCGAAGGCCTGCTGGTCGGCCACGACGACATCGGGGCGGAACTGCCGGACCGCCGCCCGGACACCCGGGGCCATGGCGTCGGCGAGCGGGAGCAGATACCGCTCCCAGAGGAACTTCAGCGCCTCCGCGCCCCGCAGCTCCGGCGGTCGTACGGCCCCGTCGGCCCCCGGCACCGGCCCCGTGCACCCGTACACCTCGGCGTCCGGGCCCGCGAGCCGCCGCACCAGCGCGGGGTCGGCGCACGCCCAGGCGACCCGGTGCCCGCGTGCGGCCAGTCGGGCGGCGACGCCGACGGCCGGGTTGATGTGTCCGGTCAGCGGCGGTACGACGAAGAGGAAGGCGCTCACCGGACCCCCGCTCCCGCGTGGATCAGGTCCAGGATGTGCCCGCCGACCACCGCCGGCGCCTCGACCAGCACCGAGTGCTCGTGCCCGGGCAGCACGACCGCGCGAAAGTCGGTCAGCAGCGCCCGCTTCAGCGGCACGAGGTCGACGAGGTCCGACTCTCCGCCGTACACCCCGAGGACCGGGCAGTCTACGGCCCTGATCGCGTCCTCCGTGAGCACCCGGCTGGCCGGGATGTCCCGGCCGAGGGTGGTCTCGCGGGCGAGCCGGGCCGCGCCCTTGGCCAGGCGGGCGGTGTTGTGGCCCCGGTTGGCGGTGATCCAGGCGATGGCGTCGGGCTCGTCGTGCGCGAGGTGGGTGACGACCCGGTCCAGGATGGCGCCGAGTTTCGTCGCCCAGGCGGAGGTCGCCGGCTCGGACTCGATCAGTGTCAGGCTGAGCGCGCGCTCGGGGTGGCGGGCCGCGTAGCCGAAGGCGATGGTGCCGCCGTAGGAGTTGCCGACGAGGTGGACGGGGCCGGTGACGGCCAGCCGGCCGAGGAGGGCCTCCAGGTCGTCGATGTTGTGGTCGAGGGTGTAGCCCGCGGGCGGGCGCTCGCTGCGGCCGTGTCCGCGCAGGTCGTACATGACCACGTCGAGCCCGGCCGCCGCGAAGCCGGGGGCGACGGTGAAGTAGTAGCTGGCCAGGCTGTCCGTGAGCAGCCCGTGCACCAGGACCACCGTGGCGCGCGGGGACCGGTCGTCCGCCGGCCCCATGCGCTGGACGTGCAGCCGGATCCCGCCGGCGTCGACCATCGCCACGGCTCAGCCCGCCTGCGTGGTCTTCAGGCTCCACACCACGTACTCCACCAGCCGGCCCACGGTCAGCTCGATGATCTCGTCGAACTCCATGCCGGCCAGGAACTCGGCCAGGTTGACCCGCTGTCCGTACCGCTCCTCCAGCAGGCCGGCCAGGGTGACCAGGTCGATGCTCTCCAGTTCCAGATCGCGGTTGAAGGTGGTGGACATCCCGATCTCGGCGTCGTCGTCGCCGTACTCCGCGAGCACCGTGCGGAGCATGTCGCGGACGTCGGCGAGGACGGCGTCGGCCGTGGGCGCGATGTCGGTCGTGGGCTGCGCCGGGGCCGGCTGGGTGGGGTTCATCGGGGGTCACTCCTCGGCTGCGTCGTCATCGTGGGGTGGTGCGTCGTCGGTGCCGGGGCCGGTGGTCCAGGCCACCACGTAGGACCGTGCGGGCAGCGCCGGTGGATTGCCCACCGGCGCGCAGTGCACGGTGTAGGCGCGCTCCAGGCGGCCGGAGACGACCAGTCGGCTGCCGTCCGGGGCGGCCTCCAGCACCGCGAAGTCCCGTGGCCGGCCGCCGAATCCGACGCCCTCGGCCTTGGCGACCGCCTCCTTGGCGGCCCAGAAGCGGGTGAACCACAGGTCCTGGGGGTCGGGGCCGTCCGCCGACAGGCCTTCCAGCAGCCGCAGTTCGGCCGGGGCGAGGGCGGTGGCCAGGGTCGCGGGGTCGCGTGCGGTGACCTCTTCGATGTCGATGCCGGGGCCGGGCCCCGGGCTGTGCGGCCGTACGATAGCCACGCCCGCCTCGCCCCGGTGCGCGAGTGAGACGTCCAGCGGGGGCAGGGTGCGGCCGTGCACCCCGGTGACGTACGGCCGCCCCAACTCGTCATTGCGAACGAGGAGTTCGGCCGGGAAGACGGGCCCCTCGCCGTGCTGCCAGAGCCACTGCCGTACGGCGTCCTTGACCGCGATCCGGCCGAGCAGCCACTGGCGGCGGCCGCGAGGCGGGCGGGCGGCGTACGCGGCACGTTCGGCCGTGCCCAGCGAGTTGCGCATGATCAGCTCGCGGGAGGCGAGGTCGGGCCAGCGCTCGTGCACCAGCACCCAGCCGCCGGGGCGGGCCGTGGACAGGGTGTGGCGCTCGGGGAAGCGTTCGACGGGCCGGGTCGTGGGGTCGTTGTCGAAGCGGCGGTCCTGCCAGCCGGTGACCACGGCCCACACCCGGCCGTCGGCCGTCAGCTCGGCGTCCGCCTCCAGGAGGGTGTCCGTCAGGGTCGTGATCCGCAGGCGGCAGCCGACCTCGGTGCCGGGGGCCGGATGCGGACCGTGGAACCTCAGCTCCCCTATCTGCACCGGGAAGACGACCGTCCGCTCGGTGCGAGTGGCCATGATCCAGTAGCCGAGTAGCTGGCCCACGTTGTCCAGCAGGGCGCCGGGCGCGGCGGGTGTGGTGATCACTCCGCGGATGTGCCGTTCGCCGATCGCGCTGAGGTCGGTGAGTCCCTGGAAGCCGGGGCCGTGGAACATCCAGCGCTCCCGGTACAGCTGGGCGGCGGTGTGCTCGGGGCGGCGCTCGACGGCCTCCGGGAACGGGCCCGGCGGGGGCGGTGCGGGATGGTGCGGGGCGAGTTCGACGACGGCGCGGGCCGTGGGGCCGAAGGCGACGGTGACCCGGTCCGGGCGGTCGGCCGACGGGGTGACGGTGACCTGGACGTCGACCGGGGGTGTCGCGGTGAGCCAGCGGTCGAAGCGGGCCCCGTGCACGGCGACCGCCCGCAGTCCGGGGGCGGCGGCCTCCGCCGCGTCCATCATGTGCCGCACGATCGTGGTGGCGGGCACTACCGGCCAACGGTCCTCCGCGTCCGGCCAGTCGGGGCGCTGCGGGAAGAAGCAGTGGTCCAGGAGGTGGGGCATGGTCCGGTGCGAGACGTGAACCGTCGTGGTCGTCGCGGCCGGCCGGGCGAGGGTGGGTACGGCGGCGGCGGTCGGGCGGCGGCGGCCCGCGGCGATCAGCTCGGCCGCCGTGTCGGCGGTGTCCCGGAGCAGGGCGGTCAGTTCGGCGGCGGCCGGGATGCGGGTGGCCAGGCCGTCCAGCTCGTCGAGGCCGGAGCGGGCCGGGCCCGGGTGGGCGGCGGGGCGCAGTACGGCGCGCACCGCGTCGAGTTCCGGTCCGGCCAGCGAGACGAGGGCGCCGGAGAGGTCCAGGCGGACGGGTGGGCGGCGCCGCGAGGTCACCGCTTGCGTGTCACGGGGTGGCAGCGCGGGCGCCACGGACGCGCCGGCCGCCCACAACGCCGTTGCCACCCGGCGGAGTTGGGCCATACCGCTGTGCTGGGCGGCGTTGGCGGCGACGGCCAGGTGGTCGCGGTCGCCGAGCGTGTCGTCGATGAGGGAGGTGAGCCGGCCGGGTCCGGTCTGGACGAAGACGCGGTGCCCGGCGGCGTACAGGGCCTCGGTCAGCTCGCGGAAGCGGACGGGTTCCAGCAGATGCCGGACGAACAGCGCGCGCACCTCCGCCGGGGCCTGCGGGAAGGGTGCCGCGGTCGTACCGGACCACACCGGCACGGTCGGCGGATGGAGCCGGAAGCGGCCGGCGGCCTCCTTGATGGGGGCGAGGTACGGTTCGAGCATCGGGGTGTGGAAGCCGGAGCGGAACGGCAGCACCTGGCAGATCACGCCCTGGGCGCGCAGGGACTTCACGAACGCGTCGACGGCCGCGCCGGGTCCGCAGACCATGGACTGGCGGGGCGCGTTGTCGTGGGAGAGCACGATCCCGGAGTCCGGCCAGTGGTCGGCGAGCGCGGCGCGGACCTGCCCGGCGGAGGTGCCGAGGGCGGCGAAGGCGAGGCCGGGGACGGTGACCGAGTCGGGGTCGAACCCGGCCATGAACGCGTCGACCTCGGCGGCCGAGTAGAGCCCGGCCGCCGCCATGGCCGTCCACTCGCCGACGCTGTGTCCGGCGACCGCGTCCGGTACGACGCCGATGTGGCGCAGCGCCCGGTCCAGCAGGCGGCCCACGCCGACGACACCGAAGCCGTGCCGTCCGACGTCGCCGACCTCGACGTCCGTGGCGGGCAGCGGGGGCAGGCCGAAGTGGGCCGCGATGTCGTCGGTGCGCGGCGTGAAGTCCCCTTCCAGACCGGGGAAGACGAAGGCGAGCCCGCCCCCGCCTGCGCCCGCGCCGAGCAGCGGGCCCGGCCGGAACCACACGTCCCCGCGCCCCTGCCAGGCACGCCCCTTGGCCACCGCCCGACGGGCCAGCCCGAGCCGCTTGGCGTTCGGCCCCACGATCCCGAGCCGCACGGGTCCTGCACCGGTGTGCGAGCGCGTGGGGTCGAGCCCTGCGGCGAGCACGACGGAGTCGTCGGCATCGAGCAGCGCACCGAGCTCCGCCACGGTGCCGGCGGCCAGGAGCAACACGGGCTCGGGCTCGGCGACGAGGTCGGCGGCCGGGGTGGGGTCGGGCGCGGGGACACGGGCGCCGTCCGGGGTGGAGGCAGGCGCAGGCACACGGGCGCCGTCAGGGCCGGAGGCAGGCGCGGGGACGCGGGCGGTGGTGGCAGGAGTGGCGGAGCCGATGATGTGGGTGGCGGCTTCGGATGGGGTAAGTCCCGGCGTTCGCACGGCTGTTGTGGCCGGAGTCGGGGCGGCGGGCTGGGCGGCAGCCGGGACTCGGGCAGGTTCGGTGGCGCGGGCGGCGGCGGTTTCGCGGGCGTGGCCGGGGGCCTCTGCGGTGGTTGCCGCGGGGATCCGGTCTGTGGTTCGGGGTGGGGTGGGGTGCGGGAATGGGGGTGAGGGGGTGCCGGGGGGCTCCTCCAGGACCACGTGGGCGTTGATGCCGCCGAACCCGAAGGCGTTGACAGCGGCCCGGCGCACCGCTCCGCGGGCGTCGGTCTCCCAGGGCTGGGAGACCTCCAGGGTGCGGAATCGGGTGGCGGCGAGGGCGGGATGCGGGTCGTCGCAGTGGAGGGTGGGCAGCAGCGTGCGGTGGTGCAGCGCGAGGGCCGCCTTGACCAGGCCCGCCACTCCGGCGGCGGGCATGGTGTGACCGATCATCGACTTCACCGAGCCGAGGACCGGGCGCAGGCCGTCGGGGCCGGGCACCGGTGCCCCGAACACCTCGGCCAGGGTGGTGAGTTCGGCCGCGTCCCCGGCGGGGGTGGCGGTGCCGTGCGCCTCCAGCAGGCCGAGGGAGTCCGGTGCGGCGGGGTCGAGTCCGGCGGCCTGCCAGGCCTGCCGTACGGCGCGGGCCTGTCCGCCCGGGTCGGGGTTGACCAGGCCCGCCGTACGGCCGTCGCTGGCCACGCCCGTGCCCCGGATCACCGCGTACACACGGTCGCCCGCGCGCTCGGCGTCCGCGAGCCGTTTCAGTACGACGACGCCGGTCCCCTCCCCGATGAGGATGCCGTCCGCGTGGCGGTGGAAGGGGCGGATGCGCTCGGTCGGGGACAGGGCGCGCAGTTGGGAGAAGACGCTCCAGAGGGTGATGTCGTGGCAGTGGTGCACTCCCCCGGCCAGCATCATGTCGCAGCGCCCGGTGGCCAGTTCGGTGACCGCCTGGTCCACGGCGACCAGCGAGGAGGCGCAGGCGGCGTCCACCGTGTAGGCGGGGCCGCGCAGGTCGAGCCGGTTGGCGATGCGGGAGGCGGCGAGGTTGGGGACGAGGCCGATCGCCGACTCGGGGCTGTCGGGACCGAGCCGTTCGGTGAACGCCGCGCGGATCCGGTCGAGTTGGGCGGAATCGAGGTCCGGCAGCAACTCGCCCAGGGTACGCATGAGTTGACCGGCCGTCCGGACCCGCTGGTCGAGCCGGACCAGGCCCGGGGTGAGGTAGCCGCCGCGGCCCAGCGCCACCCCGATCCGGTGCCGTTCGGGGAGCCGGTCCGTGCCGCCCGCGTCGGCGAGCGCGGCGGCGGCCACGTCGAGGGCGATCAGCTGGTCGGGCTCGGTGCCGGACACCGAGGCGGGCATGATGCCGTAGCGCGTGACCTCGACCTCGGCCAGGCCGTCCACGAATCCACCGCGCCGGCAGTACACCTGGTCGGCGACGGCGGGCCCGGCGGCCGTTCCGGGCCGGTAGTAGTCGGCGTCCCAGCGCTCCGCGGGGACCTCGCCGATCGCGTCGACGCCGTCGCGCAGATTGCGCCAGTACGCGTCCAGTCCGGGGGCGCCGGGCAGGAGCACCGCCATTCCGACGATGGCGACGGGTGCATGACGTTGACGTTCCGTCATGTCACCAGCCCGACGCGGTGTGGACGACGGCGCGGGCCGCCGGGTCGCCCCAGGCGAGTTCCCGGAGCAGGGCCGCGGTGCCCTCGTCCGGGTCGATCAGTTCGACCCCGCGCCGGGCGTACTCCCGGCCGAGTTCCGCCCCGACCATCCCGGTGTGCGTGCCGGACGGCGCCCAGGGTCCCCAGTGGACGGTCAGCGCGCGGTTGCCGGTGCGGTCGGCCCAGTCCGCGCCGAGCGCCTCCAGCGCGTCGTTGGCGGCGGCGTAGTCGGCCTGGCCGCGGTTGCCGAGCACGGCGGCGATGCTGCCGAACAGCACCGTGAACGCCGGTGCGGCGGGCAGGTCGTCCAGAGCGGCGAACAGCGCGGCGGCCCCGGCCGTCTTCGTGCCGTAGACCCGCTGGAAGGACTCGGGGGTCTTGTCGGCGATCAGCCGGTCCTCGATGATCCCGGCGGCGAAGACGACGCCGTCGAGTCTGCCGTGTTCGGCGTGGATCTCCTTGACCGCCTGGAGGACGGCGTCCCGCTCCCGGAAGTCGACCGCGCGGTAACGTGCCTCGCTGCCGAGTGCGCCGAGTTCGGCGAGGGTGGTGGCGATCTCCCGCTGGGCGAGGAGCAGTTCGGCGGTCCTGTTGATCTCGGCGGGCTTCGGCGCCCCGGGTCCGGCGGCGAGCGCCGCGCGCAACTCGACGGGGGTGCGGGCGGCGGCGGTGCGCGGGTCCTCGGGTGCGGTGGGCGCGGGCGTGCGGCCCAGCAGTTCGACGCGGCAGCGGCAGGCACGGGCGAGTGCGGCCGCGAACCGGGCGGTGATGCCCCGGGCGCCCCCGGCCAGCAGGACGACGGAGTCCCGGTCGAGCCCGAGCGCGGCCGCCTCGGCGGCGCCGTCGGCGGCGGGCCCGGCCCCGGTCGTGCCGAGCAGTCCGAGGGGCGCGGGCACCAGTTCCAGACCCTGGCGGGCGCCGGCCGCCGTACGCAGGACGACGGGGGCGGCGGTCTTGGGGGCGCGCAGTTCGGCGAGCACGGCGTCGGCGACGGCCGCCGGTGCGGTGTCCGGTACGGCCACGACCCTGGTGAGCAGCTCGGGGTGTTCGCGGCCGATGGTGCGGAACAGCCCGTCCAGCCCGGCCGCCCGCACCGCCGCCCGCTCGGCGGACCGCACGGCGAGCAGCCCGCGCGGGCCGCACGCCAGCGCCGCCCGGAGCACCGGGAAGGCGTCCGGCAGCGCCGGGAGCTCGGGGCCGGGCAGCGCGCCCAGGTACACGACACCGTCGACGGGACCGTCGGCGGCGGCGAGGAGGTGACCGCCGTCGAGGGTCACCGGCTCGGCTCCGGCCCCGGCGAGCCGTGCCGCGACCTCGGCCGCCACGGCTTCGCCGCCGCCGAGCAGGACGAACCGCCGGCCGGCCGGGTCGAGGCCAGCCGGGCCGGACTCCGGGAGGGGCACGGGCCGCAGCTCACAGCGCCGGGGTGGTACACCGGGGGACAGAGGGGTTTCCGGGACCGGTGGCACGGCCGCGGCCGACGTGTGCTCCGCGCGCGGGGTGTCCGGGGTCGGCGCACCGGGGTACGACGTGTCCGGCCGGTTCCCGACCGGCTCGCCCCCGGCCCCGCCATCGTCCCCGGGGCCCGCTCCGACCCGCGCCGTCAGCCACCCCGTCACCGCCGCTGCCGTACGCGCCTTCGCGAGTTCCTCCAGCTCGGCGTCGTCCAGGACGGCGGCGCCGCCCGCGATGCCCAGGCGCTTGGCGAGTTCGCCCGCTATCTCGGCCCGCTTGATGGAGTCGATGCTCAGGTCCGCCTCCAGATCAAGGTCGGGTTCGATCATGTCGACCGGATAGCCGGTACGTTCGCTGATGATCTCCAGGACGATCCGCTCCACGTCGTCCGTCGGCACACCATCGGCCGCCTCCGGTATCAACTGCCCCTCGGCCGGGGAGAGTTCGCGGCTCTCGTGCCGGACCGGCGCATCGGACAGGGCCGACTGTGCGGACGGCGCGGGCAGGGCGGGCGCCGGTGGGGTGGCGCCCGGCGTGGCTCCGAAGTAGGTGAGCAGCACGTCGCGCTGGGCGGCGATCATCTCCCGGCTGGTGCGCAGGAACTCCGAGATCAACGCGTCCCGGTCGGCCGGGGTGCCATGCGGCTGGTCGGTGGTCACGGTCGTCTCCACGACTCGTCGGGCCGGTGCGAGGGCACCGGGCAGGAGGGCTCCGTCGGCGGTGCGGACGAGGTGACCGTCGACCGTCCAGCCGGGCCGTTTCGGCGCCGGGGCGCGCAGCGCGTCGACGGCGTCGCGGCCCCGCAGCAGCCAGGCCGTGCGCACCGGCCGGCCGGCGACCGCGAGCCGGGCGAGTGCGTCGAGCCAGCCGCGCAGGCCGCTGTCGGCCGTCGGTTCGCAGGCGACCGTGCGGTGCGGCCGGTCGCCGAGGATCCGGCCGACCAGCCGGGTGAGCACGGTGCCGGGCCCCGCCTCGACGAAGAGCCGCGCGCCCGCCTCGTACATCGCCTCGATCTGGGCGGCGAAGTCGACCGGGGAGCCGATCTGGGCGGCGAGCTCGGCGCGCACCGCGTCGGGGTCGGCGGGGTAGGGCGCGGCGGTGCGGTTGGCGAAGACGGGGAACTCGGGCGCCCGTACCGGCTTTTCCGCGAGCGCCTTCGCGAAGCGCTCGCCCGCCGTGGCCACGAGCGGGCTGTGGAAGGCGCAGGCCACGGGGATGCGCCGGGCCCCGAGCCCAGCCGCTCGCAGCAGTCGTACGGCGGTCTCGACATCCGGCGTCGGTCCCGAAATCACCGTCTGTTCCGGCGAGTTGACGTTGGCCACGACGACCGACGCAGGCGCCCCCGAGGTGCGCAGGGCGACACCGACGGTCTCGGCCCCGGCGCCGACGGCGGCCATGGTGCCGGGGTCGTCACCGGCCGCCGCCAGGATCGCGGCCGCGCGTTCGCCGCTCAGTTCCAGCAGGGTCTCCGGGTCGAGGGCGCCGGCCGCGGCGAGGGCGGCCAGCTCGCCGTAGCTGTGGCCGGCGGCCTGGTCGGGGTGGACGTTCGCACAGGTGAGGAAGGCGTGAGCGGCGAGAGCTGCGATGCCGAGGGCGGGCTGCGCGGCCCGGGTGTCGGTGAGGGCGGCCCGGTGCCGCTCCCGGGCGGTGTCGTCGAAGGCGGCCGGCGGGTGGACGGTGTCGGCGTGGGCGCGGCCGAGGTGCAGGAAGTGACGCAACTCGGGGAGGGTGACGAGGAGTTCGGCCAGCATGCCGGTGCGCTGGCTGCCCTGCCCGGGGAAGAGGAACGCGACCTGGCCGTCGAGCGGGTCCGGGCCCTCGTGCGGGTCGGTGCCCTGCGCCGGAGGCGCCACGTGGATCCCGGCGGCCGGATCCTGCTCACCTGCGAGGACCCGCCGCAGTTGCCCGGTCAGGTCGTCCACGTCCCGGGCCACGACCGCGGCCCGTACCGGTTCGTGCGTGGTGTCGGCGCGGCGGGCGGCGGCGAGGGCGAGGTCCCGCAGCCGCCAGGGGCTGCCGTCGGCCTCGGCGGCGCGGAGGATCTCCGCCGCCGTGCGGTGGGCCGCCGCCGTGTCCCGGCCCCGGAACAGGAACAGCTCGCACGGCCAGGCGTCCAGGCTCTGCGCAGGCGCCGCGGCTTCGGTGTGCGCGGCCAGCACCGCGTGGAAGTTGGTGCCGCCGAACCCGAACGCGCTGACCCCGGCGACGCGTCGCGCGGGCGGCTCCGTCCAGGGGCGGGCCCGGGTGTGGAAGACGAAGGGGCTGTCGTCCTGCGTCCAGGCCGGGTTGGGGCGCTCCAGGTGCAGGGTGGGCGGGGTGATGCCGGTGTGGAGGGCGAGGGCGGCCTTGATCAGCCCGGCGAGTCCGGCGGCGCACTTGGTGTGCCCGATCTGGGACTTGACCGAGCCGAGCGCGCAACTGCCCGTGCCCGCACCCGCTTCGGTGAACACTTCGCTCAGTACGGTGAGTTCGGTGCGGTCGCCCACGACGGTCCCCGTGCCATGGGCCTCGACCAGGCCGACCTCCGCCGGTGAGACGCCCGCGTTGCGGTAGGCCCGCTCCAGCGCGGCCCGCTGGCCTTCGGGCCGGGGTGCGGTCAGGCCGAGGGAGCGGCCGTCGCTGGCGGAGCCGAGGCCCTTGACCACGCCGTAGATCCGGTCGCCGGCGCGTTCGGCGTCCGCGAGCCGCTTGAGGACCAGGCAGGCCGCGCCCTCGCCGAGGGCGATGCCGTCGGCGGAGGCGTCGAAGGCCCGGGAGCGGCCGGTCGGGGAGAGCGCGTGGACGGAGGAGAACAGGACGTAGTCGTTGATGCCGTTGTGCAGGTCCGCGCCGCCGCACAGCACCAGGTCGCTGGTGCCGGAGACGAGTTCCTTGCAGGCCACGTCGAGGGCGGCGAGCGAGGAGGCGCAGGCGGCGTCGACGGTGAAGTTGGCGCCGCCGAGGTCGAGGCGGTTGGCGATCCGGCCGGAGATGACGTTGGCCAGCATGCCGGGGAAGGAGTCCTCGGTCAGCCGGGGCAACTGCTCCTCGATGCCGTCGGGGACGCGGCCGTAGTACGCGGGCAGGACGGCACGCAGGGTGACGGCGTTGGACAGGTCGCTGCCCGCCTCGGCGCCGAAGACGACCGAGGTCCGCGCGCGGTCGAACGCCCGCCCCCGCTCGCCGTACCCGGCGTCCTCCAGCGCCCGGCGGGCCGCCTCCAGGGACAGCAGCTGGACGGGTTCGATGCTGCCGAGGGAGGCGGGCGGGATGCCGTAGCTCAGCGGGTCGAAGGGGATGCGGGGCAGGAAGCCGCCCCACTTCGACGCCGTGCTGCCGGCCGCGTGGTGCACGGCGGGGTCCCAGCGGTCGGGCGGGACCTCGGTCACGGCGTCGTGTCCGGCGACGACGTTGGCCCAGAAGGCGGCGAGGTCGGGGGCCTGCGGGAACATGCAGGCCATGCCGACGATCGCGATGTCGAGCGGGGCGGGCGGGGCCGGCTCCTGCGCGGCCCGCGGATCCGGGTGTCCGGCGCGCCGGGTCAGGAAGTCGGCGGCGCCGTCGGTCACCGACCGGTGCAGCTCGGCGACGGTGGTGGTCGCCGAGCGCAGGACGGCGACCTCGCCCGCCATGAACATCCCGTCGGTCAGCTGCCGTTGCTCGTCGACGGCCGCCAACTGCCCGTCGGCGCCCCGCTCGACACCCTTGCTGGCGATGCGCAGCCGGCCGACGTTGAGACGTTCCAGTCCCTCCCAGACCTCACGGTCGGTCAGCCCCTGTGCCCGCAGGACGGCCTCCCGGTCCGGGTAGTCGCCGGTGAAGGGGCTCGGCACGCAGCGGGTCGCGTGGCCGGGCGCGGTCCTGAGCAGGGCGGTCGTGGTGGCGGAGAGCACCTGCCGCTGGAAGAGGGGCCGGATCGCGCCGTGTGCCACCGCCTCCTGCGTGAACAGGTAGGCGGTTCCCATGAGGAGGCCGACGGCGGCGCCCCGGGCGGTGAGCGGCGCGGCCAGGGCGGCGACCATCGCGGCCGACCGCTCGTCGTGGATCCCGCCCGCGAAGAAGACCTCCACCTGCCGGGCGGCCTCCTCACCTGCACTCGCCAAGTACTCCTCAAGTACCGCGAGTTGGGCCTCCCACAGCGGGAACGACGCCCGGGGCCCCACATGCCCGCCGCACTCGGCCCCCTCGAACACGAACCTGCGGGCCCCTGCCTCCAGGAACTGCCGCAGCAGCCCCGGCGAGGGCACATGCAGGAAGGTCCGGATCCCGGCCCGCTCCAGCGCCTCGGCCTGGGCGGGGCGGCCGCCCGCGATGACCGCGTGCGTGGGCCGCAGCTCCCGTACGGCGTCCAGCTGGGCGTTCCTGATCTCCTCCGGCGCGAATCCGAGAACACCCACACCCCAGGGCCGGCCGTCCAGCACGGCCCGCGCCTCGGTCAGCATCGCCCGGGTCCGCGCACCGTCCGCGAGGGCCAACGCCAGGAACGGCAGCGCACCGCCCTCGGCAACGGCGGCAGCGAAACCGGCCTGGTCACTGACCCGTGTCATGGGCCCCTGAGCCAACGGCAACCGCGTCCCGAGCGCCCGACTCATGGCAGACCCGGGCCGCAGGGCGACGGCCGGTGCGGCGTCGGCTGGGGCGGGGGGTTGGGTGTGGGGCGGGGTGGGGCGTGGTGTGCCGGGCGGGGTGGGGGTTCGCGTAGTGGCTGCGACGTGGGGTGCCGTAACGGCCGGGGCGGGGGTTCGCGAAGCGGCCGAAGCGAGGGGTTCCGTGACGCCCGGAGGGTGAGGTGCCGTAGCGGCCGAGGCGGAGGTTCCTGGAGCGGCCGGAGCGGGGGATCCCGTGGCGGCCGGAGGGTGGGGTGCCGTAGCGGCCGAGGCGGGGGATCCCGTATCGAGTGAGGCGGGGGTTTTCGCATCGGCCGGAGTGTCGGACCCCTTGTCGACCGGGGCATCGGGTGCCGTACGCGTCACGTCGTGGATCGCCGCCGACAGTTCCCGTACCACCCGCCGTACGTCACCCCACTGATCGGCGAACCGGGCGGCGAGGAAGCCGTCCTGGCCCACCGGCAGCAGCTGGCCGCGCGTATCGTCCACGCCCAGCAGGGCCGCGATCTCCTCCGGGTCGTCGGCCGGTGGCCGCGGGGCGGCGGGGCCGCGGCGCCGCAGTACCCGGTGACCGCCCAGCAGCACGGTCTCCGAGCCGTCCAGGTTCCGCAGCACAGCCCGGACCGTCTCGGGCAGGCCCGACTCGGGCAGCAGGGCCAGTTGGCTGTCGAGGACGACTCCGGCCGCCCCGCCGGCCACGGCGGCCGCCGCCGTTCGCGGTCCGACACCGCCGCAGGCCCAGACCGGGACTCCCGCCAACTCACTGTCGGACAAGAGCTGTTGCAGCAGGACGAAGGTGCTCAGGTCACCGACCCGGCCGCCGCTCTCGCCGCCCCGGGCGATCAGCCCCCGGGCACCGGCACGGACGGCGGTGCGAGCCTGCCCGAGGTCGGTGACCTCGGCCAACACCCGGTACGACGGCGGGAGTTCAGCCATCTTCCACGGCGCGTCCGGGGTGAGGACGAACACGTCCGGGGCATCCCCGACGTCGGCCGGAGCCAGCGCGCAGCGCCCGCTCACGCGTACTCCGAAGGCCCCCGGAGACGCCCGCTTCAGCCGGGACAGTTCCTCTCGTGATCTTCGATCGCCGGAGCCGAGGTCGAGGATGCCGAGCCCGCCGGCGGCGCTGGCGGCTGCGGCGAGCCCGGCGTCGGGCTCGCCGAACGGGGTGAGGCAAAGGATCAGGTCGTGGGCGCGCACAGGGGAGGTCATGTTGCTCCGGCACGGTCGGCGAGACAGCACGGTGGGGGGTGTGCGGCGGAACTCTCTGGTGCGAGGGCACCGGAACCTAGCGAGGTGTTACTGAGGGGTCAATAACGTCGCGCTCAATTCGCGGACCGTGACGCCGATTCGGCCATGCGATCGAATTCCCCGCAAGGGGAGAAAACGCGGCGAATTCCGTCACGTGCGTGGGCCGGGAACCGCCCCGGCCCACGCACCACACCGCCCCAACCCCGGCAAACCGCCCGCCCGCTTCACCGCGCACTCACCCGGGCGCAACACGCAGGGACAGTCACGCGAAGTCTGTAAATTCTGCATGACTTCACGCCGGTGACTCGATCACGATCCACCGAGCAGTTCGCGCACCGTCGCCGGTACCGCCGCGACCGGACCGGGTACCCGCTGGAGGGCACCGCCCATCGCGAGCAGCACGTCACCTGGGGACCCCGGCTCGGTACGGCGCCGTTGCTCGCCGGTCCGGACTTGAACAATCCTGGTCTCGTTCTCGTGCTCGTTCCGGGCCCCGTCCCCACCCCCGGACGACCTCAACTGCCAGCCCCCGCCGGGAACTTCTGGCTCCCCCGGCGGCGGCTCGGGCTGCCCGGCGGCGCCCGGCGCACCCGGTACCCCCGTGGGTCCTGCCCCGTCCGGCGCTCCCGGGCCACCGGGCGCCACCTCACTCGCCCCCGGCCCGCCCGCGCCGGACCCGAGCGCCCACCGCTGCCCCGACGAACCGTCCCGGCGCGCCACCCCGACCCCGTCGGCCGAGCCGTCCGCTCCCGAAGCCAGCGCGAGTCCCCCGCTCCGGCGGAGCAGGATCTCGCCCCGCACGGTGAAGTCGTAGACCACGTCTCCCGCGTGCACGACGCAGCCGGCCAGCACGACGCTCTTCGTTCCGGGGTCGGCGGCCAGGCACAGGGCCGGGTCGGCGGCGCTGCGCAGCAGTCCGTCGTCCTGGTACGACCACTGTTGCGAGGCGGCGGCCGAGCACGGGGCGAGCCGTACCCCCGCGCCTGGCTCGACCCCGCCTTCCCACACGCCGCCCCCGCGCACGTCCAGGCAGCGCCCGGAGCCGAGGGCGCGCAGATTGCCGTGGGCGACCTCGACGGGGGCGCCCAAGCCGCCGACCGAGCCGGTGGACTCGGCGGATGCGGCGGATGCGGCCGACGCGGCGGAGGGCGCGTCGCCGGGGCGGCTGTCGCGCGCAGGGCCGGTGTGGCCGGCAGGGGCGCCCCAGGTGGCGCCCGGGGTGGGGACACCGTTGTCATCGGACCAGCTTCTGACCGCGAGGACGGTGGCGAGCAGGGCGAGCGAGGTCAGTCCGGCGCCGACGAGCAGGGCCGTTCGGCGGCGGCCCCCGGGGCCGGTGCGATGCCGGACGCCGGACGCCGCCCGGTCCGCGTCCGGGGCGGCTGCGGTCGGCCACTCCTCGGCGGCGCCGCGTCCGGGGCGTGAGTCGAGGTAGCGGCGGGCGCCCCAGCCGAGCACGGTCTCGGCAAGCATCAGGCCCAGGTCGCCCTCGAACTGCCCGATGGTGTCGGCGGCATGCCGGCAGTACGGGCAGACCGTCAGATGGTGTCGCACATCCGGCAGCAGGGCTCCGCCGCGGCGCATCGGGACATCGAGGAGCCGGTTGTAGAAACGGCATTCCTTCGTCGGCGCGAGTTCTCTGTGGGCACGTACGCAGCCCGCACGGAATTGCTCGCGGACCCGTTCCAGGGCGGCCGCTGCGGTGGCCGGAGCGATACCCAGCAGACCGGCGGGTATGTTTATCGGCTCCGCTTCCACCTCGGTGTGCCACAGAAGGCATTGCGACGCGCCGGGAAGGTCCCGGAAAGCGCGTTCGGCGAGCCGTCGCCTTTCC
Source organism: Streptomyces sp. HUAS MG56 (assembly GCF_058673395.1). NCBI lineage: Bacteria > Bacillati > Actinomycetota > Actinomycetes > Kitasatosporales > Streptomycetaceae > Streptomyces > Streptomyces sp. HUAS MG56. The sequence goes on from NZ_CM178722.1 coordinate 2,567,155, forward strand.
GGCGTTCCGGGGTGCGCGGCACGCAGTCCTCGGCCGCCGGTGGGTCTGCGCAATTCCGGCAGAGTCGTACAGGTTGCGTCGTCAGCGGCCCAGGTGCGGACGGTGTCGCGGACGGCGACCAGGAGGTGCGGGCGCAGGGCGCCGCCGACGGCACCGCCCGCAGCGCGGCCGAGCACGTCGTGGAAGGCGGCGGTGGCGACGAGCGGGGCGGCGGGGCCGAAGGAGGCGAGGCAGACGACGGCGTAGTCGCGTGCGGCTCGCCAGTGCCGGGCCAGCAGCACCGCGACGGCGTGATGGCGGGCGGCGTGCGGGCCGGACAGCCGGGCGAGGAGATCCCGGTCGGAGGCTCCGCCCGGACCGGGCAGGGGCGGGTACGGCGGGCGTGGGGGGTGAGGGGACTGCACGGAACCATTTCCTTTCTCACCGCAGAACTGCGTACGAAATGCGGTTCTGTCGGAAAGCAGTGCCTGATTGGTGCGTACCACCAGGGCCGGTCTCGGCGTTCGACGCCGACCTTTGCCCTTCCCGCGGGGAGGCTCACCTTCGCACACGCGCCTCACAGGAAACAAGAAGATGGATTGACTGGGCTTCAAAATCGGCGAATTCCACAGGAGTTACCGCCGGTATCACATCCCGGCGGGTTCTCCGACGGTTCTCCGTCGGGATCCCCGACAGTTCTCCGGCAGGCGACTCCGACGCCTTCTCCGGTGAGTGACTCCGACGGCTCCTCCGGCGTCCACAGCCGGTTCCCATGCTTCTCCGGGCGCACTCTCATCCATGTGCTCCACCATGAGCCGCATGATCGCCCCCCACTCCGCAGCGCCCCCCGATTCCCCCCGTGCCGTCCGCAAGGCCGTCGTACCGGCCGCGGGACTCGGCACCCGGTTCCTGCCCGCGACCAAGGCCACACCGAAGGAGATGCTGCCGGTCGTCGACAAGCCGGCCATCCAGTACGTGGTCGAGGAGGCCGCCGCGGCCGGTCTCGACGACGTCCTGATGGTCACCGGCCGGCACAAGCGCGCCATCGAGGACCACTTCGACAACGCCTTCGAGCTGGAGCAGGCGCTGGCCGCCAAGGGCGACACGGTGCGTCTGGACGCCGTACGCGATCCCGCCCGGCTCGCCGACATCCACCACATCCGCCAGGGCGACCCGCTCGGCCTCGGCCACGCGGTGCTGTGCGCCCGGCACCACGTGGGGAACGAGCCGTTCGCGGTCCTGCTCGGCGACGATCTGATCGACCCGCGCGAGACCCTGCTGAGCCGCATGCTGGACGTGCGCGAGCGCTACGAGGGCAGCGTGGTCGCGCTGATGGAGGTCGCCCCGGAGCAGATACACCTCTACGGCTGCGCGGCGGTCGAGGCGACCGGCGAGGAGGGTGTCGTACGGGTCACCGGCCTGGTGGAGAAGCCGGCACCCGGAACCGCGCCGAGCCGGTACGCGGTCATCGGCCGGTACGTGCTGGACCCGGCGGTGTTCGACGTCCTGGAGCGCACCCCGCCGGGTCGCGGCGGCGAGATCCAGCTGACCGACGCGCTCCAGGACCTCGCGACGGGCGGCACCGTGCACGGGGTCGTCTTCGACGGGCTGCGCTACGACACCGGCGACAAGGCCGACTATCTGCGCACGGTGGTCCGGCTGGCCTGCGACCGGCCGGACCTGGGGCCCGAATTCCGGCGCTGGCTCGGAGAGTTCGTGGCCGGCCTGGCGGACGGCGCGACCGGCGACGGCGCGGAACACCGGGCCGCCTGAGCCGTCGACGGCCCGCCCGCCGGTCCGGGGCGGCGGCGCCGGGGGCGGGTGGCGGTCCGCCCACCGGACGGGAGCCGGAGCGATGCCCGGCCGTGGGGGGGGCGCCGGCCGGCCCCTTCCCCACGGGCGCGCCCATCGCCCGCGGCAGCCCGGGACCCCCACTCCTCGACGCCGGGGGCCTCTGTGCCGGTATCGCGAAATGCCGGGTCAGTCCTGCTTGTTGGGGCGCAGTGTCCAGACGACCGTCATCTCACTGGTGACGGCGCCGTCCGCACGCCGGATCTCGATCGCCACGGGAAACTCGGGGCGCTGCCCCGCGTCCAGCTCGGCGACGACCTCGGCGGCCGGGCGGCCCAGGGTCGCGGTCGCGGTGACGGCGCCCATCGCCAGCTTCTTGTAGGCGATCTCGGCGCGGACCGCGAGCGGCACCGCGCGAGCGAGCTGGTCCCCGAAGGCGGCCAGCACGATGGCGCCGCTGGCCGACTCTCCGAGCGTGAACATCGCCCCGGCGTGGGGCCCGCCCACGTGGTTGTGGAAGGCGTCCTGGTCCGGCAGGGACACGACGGCGCGCTCACGGCTCGTCTCCAGGAACTCCAGGTTCAGCGTCCGGGCCATGGGCACGGTGGCGGCGAGCATCTCGCCGATCGACATCTGGTCTGCGCTCATGGACCTCACGTTACTCACGAGTAGCCGAAACTGGCCAGCACGGACCGGTGCCCGCCCGCGCTTCGCTACGGCCCTGACGAGGGCCGGTGACCGAATCGTGTCCCAGGCCCCATAGAGTTACTGGCCATGTGGCCAGATCAGCAGCCGCCAGGGGGCGCGCCGAACCCGCAGCAGAACCCGTACCAGCAGCCGGGTTACCAGCAGCCGAACCCGTACCAGCAGCCCGGGTACCAGCAGTACCCACAGGCCGGGCAGTATGGCCAGCAGCCGCCGTGGGGGCAGCCGCAGCCGCCCACCGTGCCCGTTCCGACACCTCCGCAGGGCGGCGGCGGCCGTACGAAGATGATCGCGATCATCGCGGCGGCGGCCGTGGTGGTCGCCGCGGGCGTGACCGGATTCCTGGTCCTCGGCAAGGACGGCAAGAAGGACGACACGGCGGGCGGCGGCAAGGGCGGTGCGCACACGAGCCAGTCGCCGACGCAGGCCCCCACGGCCACCTCATCCTCGGACGACGGCGACCCGCGCGGCAACCAGACGGAGAAGCCGACCGTCGCGGGCTGGAAGGTCGTGGTGAACCCCAAGTACGGCACGGCTTTCGACGTACCGGCCGACTGGGAGGTGGAACGGCCCGGCATCTTCAGCTTCTTCGAGGACAAGAAGAAGGGCGACGGGTCGGCCTACATCGGCTTCTCCGGGCCCTCGTTCCTGAAACAGGACTACTGCACCACCGACGACAACGGCTCGAAGGAGTTCTACGCGCTCGCGGGCAGCGGCACGAAGGGCGAGAACGGCGGCAAGGACACGGCCAGCATCGCCCGCGGCGACGCGGCCGCCTTCGCGTTCGGCGGATACACGGACCAGTCGGACGCCGACAAGAAGTATCTCAAGATCGGCGAGGCGAAGCCCTTCACGACGGCGTCGGGGCTGAAGGGCAGCGTCGCGACGTCGTACGTCGTCGGGGTGCCCAAGAAGAACAAGTGCGCCACCGACGGCAAGGCCATCACGTTCGCCTTCAAGAACTCCGTCGACAACTTCGTCTCGTGGACGCTCTACGGCGCCAAGGGCGTCAAGGACGAACTGTCCGACGCGACCATCCAGAAGATCCTCGGCACGGTACGGCTGCACGGCAAACCGACCCTGCAGTGACCAGCGGTCCCGGCCCGCCGGAACGGGGGCCGGGACCGGCTGCGTCGGCAGACCTGACAGGCGTGTGGCGCCGCCCACCCGTGAAACGGGACGGGCGGCGCCACACATCGAACCGGATGCTCAGCCGGGGAACGGCTTGCTCCCGTCCCGCTCGGACGCGATGCACTGGTCGAGCCGGTGCTGGAGGGCGGCCGCGTCGCTGAGCGCCTTCCTGGCCGCCGCGTCCTCCCCCAACTGCTTGAGCTGCGCGGCCTTGCGCTTGAGGTCGGCTATCTGCTGGCGCATCCGGCTCTCGTTGCACGTGATGGCGACCTTCGAGACCACGTGGCCGGCCGGAGCGGCCTGAGCGGGCACCGACGTGACGAGGAAGCCTCCGGCGACGGCCACGGAAACGGCCAGGGCGGAAAGGCGCTTGGTCATGAGTTGTTTCCCCCAGTTAGGGCGTGTTTGGGTCGGAGTGGATCTTACAAGCTTCTTGAACTCGCCGGTAACAGGCCCCGCCACCGCCGGACTTGACCTCCACCCACGATCAGCGCCCTCGCCCCTCCGCAGGGTGGTGGCCACCCTCCCTGACGTCCGCAAACTCGCTTGGCAAACCCGGAGCGGGTAGGGATAGTCGGCCGGTGACCGAGATCTCCGGCTCCCCCACCCACCTCCACAGACCCACCTGGGCAAGCCGCAACTACTCCCTGCTGACCGCGGCGGCCGTCATCACCGACCTCGGCGCGAACGGCTCGCTCATCGCCGCCGCGTTCGCCGTGCTGGAATCGGGCGGCGACGGCGGGGACGTGGGCCTGGTGGCCGCCGCGCGCACGCTGCCGCTGGTGGTGTTCCTGCTCATCGGCGGTGTCCTCGCCGACCGGCTGCCCCGGCACCGGGTGATGGTCGCCGCCAACGTCCTCAACTGCCTGTCCCAGGGCGCCTTCGCCCTGCTCGTGCTGACCGGCGAGCCCAGACTGTGGCAGATGATGCTGCTCACCGCGCTGGGCGGCACCGGGCAGGCGTTCTTCGGCCCGGCGGCCGAGGGCATGCTGATGTCCTCCGTGGACGGCGAACAGGCGGGCCGGGCGTTCGCCTTCTTCCGCATGGCCACGCAGGGCGCGGCCCTCGGCGGGGCCGCGCTCGGCGGTGCGCTGGTCGCCGCCGTCGGCCCCGGCTGGGTGCTCGCGATCGACGCGGCGGGCTTCGCCGTCGCGGGCGCCCTGCGCTCCTTCCTCGACGTCGGCCACATCCCGCCGCGTACCCCGGGCGTGGGCATGCTGGCCGATCTCCGCGAGGGCTGGCGGGAGTTCGTCGGCCGGCCCTGGCTGTGGGGGATCGTCGTGCAGTTCTCCATCGCCAACGCGGTGGTCGGCGCGGCCGATTCGGTCTACGGCCCGCTCGTCGCCCGCGACCGCCTGGGCGGCGCCGGGCCCTGGGGCCTCGCGCTGGCGTCGTTCGGCGCGGGCACGGTGGCCGGCGCCCTGCTGATGACCCGCTGGAAGCCCCGCCGGCTGCTGCTCGCCGGCACGCTCTGCGTCTTCCCGCTGGCCCTGCCCTCGGCCGCGCTGGCCGTGCCGGTGCCGGTGGGCGCGCTGTACGTGGTGATGTTCGTCGCCGGTACGACGGTGGAGGTGTTCGCCGTCTCCTGGATGACCGCGCTGCACCAGGAGATCCCCGAGGACAAGCTCTCCCGGGTCTCGGCGTACGACTGGTTCGGCTCGGTCGCGCTGCTGCCCCTCGCCACGGCGCTGGCGGGCCCGGCGGAGTCCGGCTTCGGCCGGGCGGCCGCCCTGTGGGGCTGTGCCGTCCTGGTCGTCCTGGTCACCGCGCTGGTGCTGCTGGTCCCGGACGTGCGCACGCTGACCCGCCGCACCCAGCCGGTCGCCGACTCCACACCCGCGTCAGCCGATGCCGAACGCCCCGTCGGGGGGCTCGGGTGACGGTACGGCGTCCGCGTCCTCGACCGGCCGCGCGCCGCCGATGAACTCCCGTACCGCCGCCCCGTGTTCGACTCGCGCCGGGAAGGCGTCCGCCGCCGTGCGCCGGGCCAGGGCGGCGACGTCGAGGGGCCGGTGCGAGGCGACCAGCACGGCGTTGCCGAACCGCCGCCCGCGCAGTACGCCCGGCTCGGCGATCAGCAGCAGCTCCTCGAACAGCTCGGCGAACGCGGCCAGTTGGGAGCGCAGGAAGGCGAACGGCGCGGAGTCCGCGAGGTTGGCCAAGTAGACCCCGCCGGGACGCAGCACCCGCTCGGCCTCGCGGGCGTAGGCCCGCGTGGTGAGATGCGCCGGCACCCGGGAGCCGCCGAAGACGTCGGCGATCAGCACATCCGCGTGATCGTCCGGCGCGCCCTCCAGCCAGGCCCGGGCGTCGGCCGCGTGCAGTTCGACACCCGAGCCCGCCGGCAGCGGCAGATGCTCGACGACCAGCTCCAGCAGGGCGGCGTCCGCCTCGACGACGTCCTGCCGTGAGCCGGGCCGGGTCGCCGCCACGTACCGCGGCAACGTCAGCGCACCCCCGCCGAGATGCGCCACGTCCAGCGCCCGCCCGGCCTCGGCCACGACGTCGAGCACATACCCGAGGCGCCGCGCGTACTCGAACTCCAGATACGAGGGATCATCGAGATCGACGTACGACTGCGGCGCCCCGTCGACCGTGAGCAGCCAGGCCCGCGCACGGTCGACGTCGGGCATGAGCTTGGCGGTGCCGTGGTCGGTGGTGCGGAGGACGGGTATCGATTCGTTCACTCATCCATTGTGGACAACCGTCACCGTTCCCGCGCCCACGGTCCGGCCGCCCTCACGGATGGCGAACCCGAGCCCCGGCTCCAGCGGCACCTCGCGTCCCAGCTCGACCGTCATCTCCACGGTCTCGCCGGGCCGGGCCGCCCCCGCCGCGCCGAGGTCGACGTCACCGACCACGTCCGCGGTGCGGATGTAGAACTGCGGCCGGTACCCGCTCGCGACCGGTGTCGTACGACCGCCCTCGCGCCCCGAGAGCAGGTAGACCCGCGCCGAGAACCGCCGGGCCGGCACGACGCTGCCGGGAGCCGCGACGACGTGTCCGCGCCGGACGGCGTCCCGCGGCACGCCCCGCAGCAGCACCGCCACGTTGTCCCCGGCCTGCGCCTCCGCCATGGGCTTGCCGAAGGTCTCCAGCCCGGTGACGACGGTCTCGACGTCGGCGCCCAGCACGGACACCCGGTCCCCCACCCGGAGCGTGCCCCGCTCCACCGCGCCGGTGACGACCGTGCCCCGGCCGGTGATGGTGAGCACGTTCTCCACCGGCAGCAGGAACGGCGCGTCCAGATACCGCTCGGGCATGGGCACATAGGTGTCCACCGCGTCGAGCAGCGCCTCGATGGACGCCGTCCAGCGCGGGTCGCCCTCCAGCGCCCGGAGCCCGGAGACCCGTACGACGGGTACGGCGTCCCCGGGGTAGCCCTGCGCCGTGAGCAGGTCGCGCACCTCCAGCTCGACCAGGTCGGTCAGCTCCTCGTCCGCGGCGCCGTCCGCCTTGTTCAGCGCGACGACGATGTGGTCGACGCCCACCTGGCGGGCGAGCAGCACGTGCTCGGCGGTCTGCGGCATGATCCCGTCGAGCGCGGAGACGACGAGGATCGCCCCGTCGAGCTGCGCGGCGCCGGTGACCATGTTCTTGACGTAGTCGGCGTGGCCCGGCATGTCCACGTGGGCGTAGTGCCGGGTGCCGGTCTCGTACTCGACGTGGGCGATGTTGATGGTGATGCCGCGGGCCGCCTCCTCCGGGGCCCGGTCGATGCGGTCGAAGGGCACGAAGGTGCCGGTGCCGCGCTCGGCGAGGACCTTGGTGATGGCGGCGGTCAGGGTGGTCTTGCCGTGGTCGACGTGACCCATGGTGCCGATGTTCAGGTGCGGCTTGGTGCGCACGTAGGCCGTTTTGGACATGGCTGTACCTCGAAGCCTCTCAGGCGTGGGAAGAGATGCGGGACCCCCGGGGACCGGCCGACCCTCCCCCTGCGGGGTCCGCCGGAATGTCCGGAGAGGGTCAGCTTCGGGCGCCGTCGACAGCGGCCGCGAGATACGGGACGGCAGCCTTCGGCGCATCCGCGACGGCGGATGCTGCGAGGAGGAAGGCGTACCGGAACATGACGTCGATCATCGCCGAGGAGCCGTTCGGCGTCGAATGGTTTTCCGTGCCGGACGCCGTCAGGCGCCGATGTTCTTCAGCGCCTCCCGCACGCTCAGCGGGGCGAACCGGCCCCGCTCCCGCGCCAGGAACGCCCGCACGGCCCCGGGGTCGGTCCTGGCGTACGCGCGAAGGGCCCAGCCGATCGCCTTGCGGACGAAGAAGTCGGGGTGCCCGGACTGGAGCAGGCAGTAGCCGAACAGCCGCTCCGCGTCGGTGCGTTCCTTCCACGCCAGCTGGTGCAGCAGGGCCGTGCGCACCGCCCACAGGTCGCCGTCGGTGATCCAGGCGTCCATGTCGGCGGTGAGTTCCGGATCGGCGGTGACGAGCGTGCCGACGACGTGCGCGGCGAGCAGGTCGACGGTGTCCCACCAGGGGACGGTCGTCACCAGGTACCGGGTCACCGGCAGGAAGCCGGAGCCGCAGCGGGCGGCGTGCCGGCGCAGGTAGTCCACGGCGAAGTAGTGGTACTCACGCTCGGGCAGCGCCCAGCAGCGCAGGGCGATCGCGGTGCAGTCGGCCTCGTCGGGGCGGGGCGTACCCGCGAGGACCGTGCGGGACAGGGCGCGGCGGGCCGGGGTCGGGATGCCGAGGAAGGGGGCCACGTCCTTCATGTAGTCCCGCATGGCGACGGCCCGCCCGGGGTCCCCGGCGGCGGCGTACGCGGGCGTGAGGCGGGCCAGCACGGTGTCGGCGAGTGCGCTGCGCGGCACGTGCGGCGGGGTCGCGCCGGTGACGGTCATGGGACGAACGATACGGGGGTTGCGCCCCGTTTCGTACGGGCGTTCCCTGGAAGTACCGACGGTGAAGCGGGCACGCGGGGCCATGGTCCGGCGTTCGACGCGGAGGTGACACAGATGAAAGCCGTCGTCTACGAACAGCCTTTCAGCGTGCGGGTGAAGGACGTCCAGGATCCTTCGATCCAGCACCCCAACGATGTCCTCGTACGGGTCACCTCGTCCGCCATATGCGGCTCGGACCTGCACATGTACGAGGGCCGTACGGCCGCCCGGTCGGGCATCGTCTTCGGGCACGAGAACCTCGGCGTCATCGAGGAGGTCGGCGGCGGCGTGACCTCGCTGTCCGTGGGCGACCGGGTCGTGATGCCGTTCAACGTGGCCTGCGGATTCTGCAAGAACTGTCTCGCCGGGAAGACCGGATTCTGTCTGACGGTCAATCCCGGATTCGCCGGCGGGGCCTACGGCTATGTGGCGATGGGCCCGTACGAGGGCGGCCAGGCCGAGCTGCTGCGGGTGCCGTTCGCCGACTTCAACTGTCTGAAGCTGCCGCCGGGCGAGGAGTTCGAGACCGACTTCGTGCTGCTCGCCGACATCTTCCCGACCGGCTACCACGGCTGCGAACTCGCCCAGGTGTCGCCCGGCGAGAGCGTGGCCGTCTACGGCGCCGGGCCGGTGGGGCTGATGGCCGCGTACTCGGCGCTGCTGCGCGGTGCGGCGAAGGTCTTCTCGGTCGACCGGGTGCCCGAGCGGCTCGCCAAGGCCGAGCAGATCGGGGCGATCCCCATCGACTTCACCAAGGGCGACCCGGCGCAGCAGATCAAGGAGCAGACGGACGGAGAGGGCACCGACAAGGGCGTGGACGCCGTCGGCTACCAGGCCCAGGCGCACGATGCCAGCCACGAGGAACCCGCGATCGTCCTCAACGAACTGGTCGAGACGGTCCGGCCCACCGGCATGCTCGGCGTGCCGGGGCTGTACGTGCCCTCGGACCCGGGCGGCCCCGACGAGCACGCCAAGCACGGCCAACTGCTGGTCTCGATCGGGAAGATGTTCGAGAAGGGCCAGCAGATGGGCACCGGTCAGTGCAACGTCAAGCGGTACAACCGCCAGCTGCGCGACCTGATCATCGCCGGGCGGGCCAAGCCCGGCTTCGTGGTCTCGCACGAGTTGCCGCTGGACCAGGCACCGCTCGCGTACGAGAAGTTCGACCAGCGGATCGAGGGCTACACCAAGGTGGTTCTGCACCCCGGTCACGCGCTCGCCGCGTGAGCACGCGCGCGTGACCGCCGGGTCCGGGCGCCGAGGGCACCCGGACCCACCCGTGGCGGCGATCATCCGCGTACGTCGGTTAATGTCACCGGATGCTCGACGCCGATCCCGCCGGCACCGCGACAGCCGCTCCCGGACTCGCCGCGCGCTGCACGCGCGCGCTGCTGTCCCCGTACGCCCGCCTGTCGCTGCTGCTCGCGCTGCTCGCCGGGGCCGGTGCGGGGGTCCTGGTCTTCGAGCCGCAGCGGCTGCTGGCCCGGGGCTGGCCGCCGCAGCTCGGCGGGGCCGCGGCGGCCATGGCGTTCGCGGCGGCGTACGGGCTGTGCACGGTGGCGTTCGTGCCGCGGCCGTTGCTCAACCTGGCGGCGGGGGCGCTGTTCGGCTCCCCGCTGGGGCTGGCGACGGCGCTGGCGGGCACGGTGCTCGGCGCCGGTGTCGCCTTCGGTCTCGGCCGGCTCCTCGGTCAGGACGCGCTGCGTCCGCTGCTGCGGGGCCGCTGGCTGAGGGCGGCCGACGGGCAGCTGAGCCGGCACGGGTTCCGCTCGATGCTGGCGGCGCGGCTGTTCCCGGGGGTGCCGTTCTGGGCGGCGAACTACTGCGCGGCCGTCTCCCGCATGGGCTGGTGGCCGTTCCTGCTGGCCACGGCCGTCGGGTCGGTCCCGAACACCGCCGCCTACGCGGTCGCCGGCGCCCGCGCCTCGGCACCGACCTCCCCCGCCTTCCTGATCGCGACGGCCTCCATCGCCGTACCGGCGCTGCTGGGCACGGTGGTGGCCTGGCGCAAGCGGCATCACTGGCGCGGCCGGTAGCGGTCAGACCCCTTCGAGGATCATGGCGTTGGCGAGTCCGCCCGCCTCGCACATGGTCTGCAGGGCGTAGCGGGCACCCCGCTCCCGCATGGCGTGGACCAGGGTGGTGGTCAGCCGGGTGCCGCTGGCGCCGAGGGGGTGGCCGAGGGCGATGGCGCCGCCGTGCGTGTTGACCCGGGCGAGGTCGGCGCCGGTCTCCTGCTGCCAGGCCAGCACCACGCTCGCGAAGGCCTCGTTGACCTCGAAGAGGTCGATGTCGTCGATGGTCAGCCCCGCCCTGCGCAGCACCTTCTCGGTGGCCGGGACGACACCGGTGAGCATCAGCAGCGGGTCGGAGCCGGTGACGGCGAAGCTGTGCAGGCGGGCGAGCGGGCGCAGGCCGAGGCGGGCGGCCGTCTCGCCGGAGGTGATCAGAACGGCGGAGGCGCCGTCGTTGACCGGGCTGGCGTTGCCCGCCGTGACGTTCCACTCGATCTGCGGGAAGCGTTCGGCGAAACCGGGGTCGTAGTAGGCGGGCTTGAGACCGGCGAGGATCTCCGGGGTGCTGCCGGGGCGTACGCACTCGTCGCGGCCGACTCCGTCGAGCGGGGCGACCTCGGCGTCGAAGAGGCCGTTCTCCCAGGCGCGGGCCGCCTTGTGGTGCGAGGAGACGGCGAACTCGTCCATCTGCGCGCGCGTGAGGGACCACTTGGCGGCGATCAGCTCCGCGCTGACGCCCTGCGGGACCAGGCCCTCGGGATAGCGCTCGGCGACTCCCGGCCCGAACGGGTCCTTCCCGGCGGGCACGTTGGACCACATCGGCACCCGGCTCATCGACTCCACCCCGCAGGCGACCACGAGGTCGTAGGCGCCGGAGACGACGCCCTGCGCGGCGAAGTGCACGGCCTGCTGGGAGGAGCCGCACTGGCGGTCCACGGTGGTCGCCGGGACGGATTCGGGGAACCCGGCCGCGAGGACGGCGTACCGGGTGGTGTTCATGGCCTGCTCGCCGACCTGGTCGACGGTGCCGCCGATGACGTCGTCGATCAGCGCCGGGTCGACGCCGGAGCGCTCGACCAGGGTGCGCAGGGTGTGGGCGAGGAGCTGCACGGGGTGCACGTGGGCGAGGGAGCCGTTCGGCTTGCCCTTGCCGATGGGGGTGCGTACCGCTTCGACGATCACTGCGTCGCGCATGGCGGAGGCCTCCTTGGCCGGCTACCAGTGAGTAGGAAATCCGAACTCACCATAGCTCTGCGAGTTGGAAAATCAAACCCTCCTCTAGACTGGCCCTCATGGCCGCACGGAAGACCACGCACGACTCGCGCCCCTGCTCGATCGCCGACGCCCTCGCACTGGTCGGCGAGAAGTACTCCCTGCTCGTCCTGCGCGAGGTCTGTCTGGGCAACGGCCGCTTCGACCAGCTGGTGCGCAACACAGGCGCCCCGCGCGACATCCTGGCCACCCGGCTGCGCCGCCTCGTGGACGCCGGGATCCTCACCAAGCGCCTCTACAGCGAGCGCCCGCAGCGCTTCGAGTACCGGCCCACACAGGCGGGCCTGGAGCTGGAGCCGGTCCTGATGACCCTGAAGGAGTGGGGCGACCGCCACATCCGGGGCGGCGCCGACCTGCCCATGGCCGTCGAGCACGCCTGCGGCCACGAACTCGTCCCGGTCGTCACCTGCCGGGCCTGCGGCGACGAGGTGCGCCACGAGGACCTGACGGCCCACCCGCAGGCGCCGGGCTGGACGATCACGGGCCCGGTCGCCTCGTAACCCCACGGGAAGCACACCCAGCCCCCGTTTCCACGCTGTCACCCGGGCCCGCTACGCTACCCTCGCCATTTGGTCACTTCTTTACCCGACAGCACTGGACGCATTACCTTCATGTCTTGGTTCGAATCCCTCATCCTCGGACTCGTCCAGGGGCTGACCGAATTCCTGCCCGTCTCCTCCAGCGCGCATCTGCGGCTGACCGCGGCGTTCTCCGGCTGGGAGGACCCCGGCGCGGCCTTCACGGCGATCACCCAGATCGGCACGGAGACCGCCGTACTGATCTACTTCCGCAAGGACATCGGGCGCATCGTCTCCGCCTGGTTCCGGTCACTGTTCGACAGGACGATGCGCCGGGACCAGGACGCGCGGACGGGCTGGCTGGTGATCGTCGGCTCGGTCCCGATCGGCGCGCTGGGTCTGACGCTCAAGGACCAGATCGAGGGCCCGTTCCGGGACCTGCGCGTCACCGCGACGATGCTGATCGTGGTCGGCCTGGTCATCGGTGTCGCCGACCGGCTGGCGGCCCGCGACGAGACCGGCGGCCGGCACCGGGCGCCCAAGCAGCGCAAGTCCCTTCAGGACCTGGGCGTCAAGGACGGTCTGGTCTTCGGCCTGTGCCAGGCCTGCGCCCTGGTCCCCGGTGTCTCCCGCTCCGGCGCGACCATCAGCGGCGGCCTGTTCATGGGCTACCGGCGCGAGGCCGCGGCCCGCTACTCGTTCCTTCTCGCCGTCCCGGCGGTGCTCGCCTCGGGCGCGTTCGAGGTGAAGGACTCGGTGGCCGCGGGCCATGTGGCGTGGGGCCCGACCCTGTTCGCGACGGCCATCGCGTTCGCGTCGGGATACGCGGTGATCGCATGGTTCATGAAGTGGATCTCCCACCGGAGCTTCATGCCGTTCGTCTGGTACCGCGTGGCCCTCGGCGTCGTCATCATCGCCCTGGTCGCGGCGGGCGAACTGAGCCCGCACGCGGCCGAGTCGGCGAGCTGAGCGGGGTCCCGCGCGGCGCGTGGCCGCGGTGACCAACCCCATACGTTCTGCGTAGCCGGGCGGTAGCGCAGTGTCAGTGCTTGCCCCTAGGCTGTCCGCATGTCCCGCGAATTCCCGACCTCTGGTTCCGTGCGGTCCGCCGCCGAGGTGAACGAGCAGATCCGGGCCCTCTGGCTGCGCGCGGGCGGCACCCTGTCCGCCCAAGAGCGCGAGGAGTACGAGCTGTTGGTGGTCCAGTGGGCCACGGCGATCCGCGCGGAGGTCATCGAGGCCGCCTGAGCCGGCCCGCGGCGGGGTCGCCGCGCTCACACACCCTTTGCGTCGCGGGTCCACAGGGACAGATCGCTGCTCGTCGCCACGGCAAGGGTCCGACCGGAGGGCGAGAATCCAGCGGCACGGAGTTCGGAGTAGTGGGAGTGGAAGATGTGCCACCAGCGCTCCCCGTGCGGTCCGGAGTGCGGCAGACCGCCGTCGCGAGAGAGCAGGACACGCTCGTTCGGCCAGGCCGGGGCGACCACCTCCAGCCTCCAGCCGTCTCCGCCGGAAGTGTGCAGTCCTCCTCCGAAGAGGCCGGCGATGCGCACCCTGCTTCCGGCGACCGGTCCCAGCCCGGGACACCACAGCGCGGGATCCGCGTCGGGGCCGCCGTCCTCGGGGTCCGCGTCACGATCCCGCGCGATCTTCTCCCCCGTGACGGCGTCGAAGAGGCCGTGCCCGTCGTGCGAGACGACCATGACCACGTCCTGGCCGGTGCCGGGGTGTGACGCGAATCCGATCCCGAGAAGTCCGCCGACCGGGGCGTACGCGATGCGCCGCCAGGGCTCGGGCGCCTCTACCACCGGGGCGGCGAGAAGCCTTCGCCTCATCGCCTCCTGGTAGGGGGAAAGCTCCGGCTCCCGGCCCGGCCGCTCGACCGGAGGCTCGTTCTTCGTCCACTTCGTCACCCGGCCATGATCCCCGAATAAACCCGTTCGTCCTCTTGGCACTTCACCCGCCATGCCCAACACTGTGCCGATGACCCAGCGCGCGGAGCTCGCGACCGTGATCGACCGGCTGGCCGTGGACGAGGTGATCACCGCGTACGCCGTGGCGGTGGACGACGGCGACTGGACGGCGTACCGGCGGCTGTTCACACCGGACGGCCGCGCCGACTACCGCTCGTCGGGCGGCATCGAGGGCCCCGCGCCCGGGATCGCCGACTGGCTCGCCGAGAACCTGGCCCTGTTCCCCGTGCGCCAGCACCTGATCGTCAACCGCCGGATCCGCTTCGGCGTCCTGGACCACGACACGGGCGACACCGCCCGGGTCCGGGCCGACTACCTGAACCCCATGTGCTTCACGGCCGCCGACACCCCCACGCCACCGGACCTGGTGTGCGGTGGCCGCTACGACTTCGGGCTCCTGCGCACGGCGGAGGGCTGGCGCCTGCACCGGGTGGCGGTCGAGGAGAAGTGGCGCAGCCTTTCGGCCAAGGTGACCGCGGCCCCGCAGGGAGGCTCACCAGGCCCCCTGTCCTAGATCGCTCCCCCAGCGCACACTGGAAGCGCAGGCCGGGTAGGGAGGGTCCACATGAGGACGATCGATCACTGGCTCACCTCCCCCTGGCGCCGCTCGACCGTCGCCGCGCTCGCCGGCGCCCTGCCCGTACTGGCCTTCCCGGCCCCCTCCCTCTGGTGGTTCGCCTACGTCGCCCTGGTCCCCTGGATCCTGCTGGCCCGCTCGGCGCCGACCGGGCGGCGGGCCGCGTACGACGGCTGGAGCGGCGGCTTCGGCTTTCTGCTGGCCGTGCACCACTGGCTGCTGCCGAGCCTGACCGTGTTCCTCTTCGTGATCGCCGCCCTGCTGGGCGCGCTCTGGGCGCCCTGGGGCTGGCTCGTGCGCCGCTTCCTGGGCGGGCGGCCCACGGCGGGCCGGGGCGGCGCCGCGCTGCTGGTGCTGCCGTCGGCCTGGCTGATCGTGGAGCTGGTGCGGTCCTGGCAGGGCCTCGGCGGGCCGTGGGGGATGCTCGGCGCCAGCCAGTGGCAGCTCTCCCCCGCGCTGCGGCTGGCCTCGGTCGGCGGGGTGTGGCTGCTCAGCTTCCTGATCGTGGCCGTGAACGTGGCGGCGGCCGTGCTGGTCTCGGTGCGCGAGGCGCGGGTGCCGGCGGTGGCCTCGCTGGTCGCGACGGCCGCCGCGACCTCCGCCGCGTGGGCGTGGGCGCCCCGCCCGGAGGTGGCCGGGCACGTCAGGATCGCCGTCGTACAGCCGGGAGTCATGGACGGCGGCGACAAGCGGTTCGACCGCGAGGAGCAGCTGACCCGGCAGCTGGCCGGGCAGGACGTCGGCCTGGTCGTGTGGGGCGAGTCCAGCGTCGGCTTCGACCTGGGCGACCGGCCCGACCTGGCCCGCCGGATCACCGCGCTGTCCCGGACGGTCGGCGCGGATGTGCTGGTCAACGTGGACGCCCGCCGCTCCGACCGGCCCGGCATCTACAAGAGCTCGGTGCTGATCGGCCCGAACGGCCCGACGGGCGACCGGTACGACAAGATGCGGCTGGTGCCGTTCGGCGAGTACATACCGGCACGCTCGCTGCTCGGCTGGGCCACCTCGGTCGGCAAGGCGGCCGGCGAGGACCGCAGGCGGGGCACCCGGCAGGTCGTGATGGACGTGGGGCACGGGCTGCGGATCGGCCCGCTGATCTGCTTCGAGACCGCGTTCCCCGACATGAGCCGGCATCTGGCCGAGGACGGCGCCGACGTCCTGCTCGGCCAGTCCGCCACCTCCACCTTCCAGGGCAGCTGGGCGCCGGAGCAGCACGCCTCGCTGGGTGCGCTGCGGGCCGCCGAGACCGGCCGCCCGATGGTGCACGCGACCCTCACCGGGGTCTCGGCGGTCTTCGGGCCGAGCGGGCAGCGCCTGGGCCCCTGGCTCGGGACCGACGCGAACACGGCCCGCGTGTACGACGTACCGCTGACGCACGGTGTCACGCCGTACGTCCGCTACGGCGACTGGCCGGTGGGCGGCGCCCTGCTGGTGCTGGCCGCCCTCGGCGCGACAGAGGGGGCGAGGGCGCTCAGGCTGCTGCGGCGGAACGGTCCTGGACGGCTCGTACCAGCCGCTCGCACAGCTCATGGGTCGCCAGTGCGTCCCGTGCGCTGAGCACCCTGCCCGCGCGTACGGCGTCGAGGAAGGCGAGGACCGCCTGCTCGATGCCGCGCTGCCGGGCCACCGGCACCCAGTCGCCGCGCCGGCGCACGGTCGGCTGGCCCTTGTGGTCGATCACCTCGGCGAGGTTGAGCACCTGGCGCTTGGTGTCCTGCCCGGAGACCTCCAGGATCTCCTCGGCGGAGCCGCTGAGGCGGTTCATCACGCCGAGCGCGGTGAAGCCGTCCCCGGCGAGCTGGAGCACGATGTGGTGCAGCAGCCCGCCCTCGGTCCGGGCGCGCACGGTCACGTCGTCGACCGTTCCCGGCACCAGCCACCGCAGGGTGTCGACGACATGGATGAAGTCGTCCAGGATCATCGAGCGCGGCTCCTCGGGCAGCCCGATCCGGTTCTTCTGCATGAGGATCAGCTCGCGCGGATGGTCCAGGCACTGCGCGTACCCGGGGGCGTAGCGGCGGTTGAAGCCGACGAGGAGGGAGACCCCGCGTTCCTCGGCGAGGCCCACCAGCCGTTCGGAATCGGCCAGTTCGTAGGCCAGCGGCTTGTCCACGTACGTCGGCACGCCCGCCTGGAGGAGCCGGGTGACGATCTCGGGGTGGGCGGCGGTCGGCGCGTGCACGAAGGCCGCGTCGAGGCCGGCGGCGAGCAGGGAGTCGAGCGTGGTGTGCCGCCGCTCGTCCGCCAGGTGGAGGCTGTCCGCGACCCGGCCGAGGGTGGCGGGTGTCCGGGTCTGCAGGTGGAGGTCGATCCCGGGCTGCGTGGCCAGCACCGGCAGGTAGGCCTTCTGCGCGATGTCCCCGAGTCCGATGCAGCCGACCTTCACGTGTGCTCCCTGTCTCGCCTGCCCGTGCGTGCTTCCTCGGCAGCATACGGGGGCCGCCGGCCGGCGATGCCGTCGAAGCCGCGCGGGAGCCGGAAAACCGCTGGTGGGGCGGGATGGACCGGGGGAGGATACGGGGCATGACGACGACCGAACGCCGAGAGCCCGAGCAGACCGCCGGTGAACGCGCCATGCTGGAGGGCTGGTTGGAGTACCACCGGCAGACGCTGGCCGCCAAGTGCCAGGGGCTGACGGACGAGCAGTTGCGCACCGCGTCCGTGCCGCCCTCCGAGCTGTCGCTGATGGGGCTGGTGCGGCACCTGGCCGAGTGCGAGCGCGGCTGGTTCCGCAAGGTGCTGACGGGCGACGATCCGGGGCCGATCTACTACACGGACGAGGACGAGGACGGCGACTTCCATGTCCCCGAGGCCGACACCTGGCAGGAGGCGTACGCGACCTGGCAGGCGGAGATCGAGACCGCCCGGCGCAACGCGGCCGGTTTCGGGCTCGACGATCTGTCCGTGGGGAAGAGCAGGTTCAGGGACACGCCGTTCAGCCTGCGCTGGATCTACACCCACATGATCGAGGAGTACGCCCGGCACAACGGCCACGCCGACCTGATCCGCGAGCGGATCGACGGCGCCACCGGAGACTGATCGTCACCTTCGGCACCCCGGAACCCTCCGTACGGGGCACGAGATCACCCGTGCGGGGGCATCGACCTCGGCACCTTCGTGCCAACGCGGGCGTCGAACCAGCAGAGTTGCCCGGGTGCATCGAACGACCACCACCGCAGCGCTCCTCGTCACCGTGGCCCTCTCGGCCCTCTCCGGCTGCGTGACGGTACCGGGCCCGGCGACTCCGGCACCGCCGCCGGACACGGCTCCCACACAGCCGACGGCACCCCGGCCGGACGGCAGCGTGGCGCCCCGGGTGATCCAGGCCCCGGCCCAGCAGGCCCTGGAAATGGCGGGCTCGCCCCGGCGGCCGAAGCACAGGAAGCACGCTGCCCCACGGCATACGGCCGAGGCCGCACCGACCGCACCCCGGCCTCGCGCGGCCGAGCCCGCTCCTCCGCACCCCCGCACCCGCCCCGAGCACCGGCACCGCCCCCCGCACACCGACACCCCCGACTTCCCCGGCCCGGCCCAACAGGCCCCGGACGTCTGTGCCCTGGGCAGGAAGTACGGCGGCTGGCAGGGGGACAGCCCGGCGGCGCGGATCTGCGAGCAGACGTACGGCCGCTGACGTCGTCGCGGCCTCGGCCGCGCTGTTCCCCGCCGCCCGGGGCATCTCCACCGGTTCCGCCGCCCTGGCCGGGTCGGTCCACGTCCGGGGCCGGGCAGGGCCTACTCCCCCAGCCGCAGTTCCAGCCGCCTGATGGCGGCCCGCACCCCGTCGCCGTAGCGGTCGTCGGAGAGGGCACCCGCGGCGCGGCGGGCGCGGCGCACATGGCTGCGCGCGGCGTCCGCTCGGCCGAGCTTCACGTAGTCGGCGGCGAGATTGAGGTGGAGGGACGGAAGGAAACCGCGGACGCGCGCCGGTTCACCGTCGCCGCCGTCGGCCAGTTCCTCGGCCGCCGTCAACGCCCGTAGATCCCAGGCCAGTTCGTCGCCCGGGTCGTCCTGGGTGTCGGCGAGATAGTGGGCCAGGGTGCACCGGTGCAGCGGGTCCCCCGACTCCCCGATCTCCGCCCACAGCGCGAGGAAGCGACTGCGGGCCTCCTCGCGGTCGCCGCCGTGGTGCAGCATCACGACCTGCCCGATCCGCGTCAGCACGGCATCCGGTGCCACCTGCTCCTGCCGCTCCGCCACCGCGTCCTCCGGGCACTCGTCGACTGTCCGGTCCCGACGCTAACCGGCCGCGGCGGCAATCCCGGGCAGGCGGCCCCGTACGGCACGGGACCGCCCGTACGGCCGGTCAGCCCTTGAGGTCCGGGATGGTCCAGTCGATCGCCTCGTGGCCCTGCGCCGCGATCGCGTCGTTGATCTGCGTGAAGGGGCGGGAGCCGAAGAACTTCTTCGCGGACAGCGGCGAGGGGTGCGCGCCCTTGACCACCACGTGCCGGGTCTCGTCGATCAGGGGCAGCTTCTTCTGCGCGTAGTTGCCCCACAGGACGAAGACCGCCGGGTCCGGGCGCGAGTCCACCGCGCGGATCACGGCGTCGGTGAACTTCTCCCAGCCCTTGCCCTTGTGCGAGTTGGCCTCGCCGGCCCGGACGGTGAGCACCGCGTTGAGCAGCAGGACGCCCTGCTCGGCCCACGGCATCAGATAGCCGTTGTCCGGGACGGGCAGACCCAGCTCCTCCTGCATCTCCTTGTAGATGTTCCGCAGCGAGGGCGGGGTCTTCACACCCGGGCGGACCGAGAAGCACAGGCCGTGGCCCTGGCCCTCGCCGTGGTACGGGTCCTGGCCGAGGACGAGGACCTTGACCTTGTCGTACGGCGTGGCGTCGAGCGCGGCGAAGACCTCGTCGCGCGGCGGATAGACGGGACCCCGCGCCCGCTCCTCCTCGACGAACTCGGTCAGCTCCTTGAAGTAGGGCTGCTGGAGCTCGTCGCCCAGAACCCCGCGCCAGGATTCGGGCAGCATGGCGATGTCGGTCACGTCAACGTCCTCACGGTGTCGATCAATTACGGCCGAAGCCGACGTGCGGTCACTTCCAGGCTTCAGAACCTACAGGCGACCACTGACAACGGGCACGTGAAGGCCGGTTCACCAGCTGGTCTTGCGGTGCAGCATCCACATCATCATGATCGTCGACGGGTCGAGGGCCTGCTCGCCGCCGGAGATGTCGTCGCTGGCCGCGACGTACTGCCGGCCCTGCCACAGCGGGATCAGCCGGGCGTCGTTCACCATGATCTGCTGGGCCTGCTCCAGGTCCTTGACGGTCCGGGCGCGGTCGCTCTCCGCGCGCGAGTGCGGCAGCAGCTTGCCGGTGATCTCCGGGGACGGGTACGGGGTGCCGAGCGCGTTGTGCTCGCCGACGAACGGGGCGATGAAGTTGTCGGCGTCGGGGAAGTCCGGGAACCAGCCGCGGCCGAACACCGGGTACTCGCCCTTCTGGTAGCCGACCACGAAGGTCTTCCAGGGGCGGCCCTGGAGCGTGACGGTGAACAGCCCGGAGCTCTCCAGCTGCCGCTTCAGTTCCTGGAACATCAGGGCGGTCTCGGAGCCGTAGCGGTCGGTGGTGTACCAGAGGGTGAGCGGGACGCGCTGGTGGATGCCCGCGTCGGTGAGGATCTTCGCGGCCCTGGGGACGCTCGGGTCGCCGAAGTCGTCGAAGAAGCCGGTGGTGTGGGCGGTCAGGCCTTTGGGGACCATCGAGTACAGCGGGTCGACGGTGTCCTTGTAGACCTTGTGCGCGATGGCGGCCCGGTCGACGAGCTGGGCGACCGCCTTGCGGACGGCGGGCTCCCTGGCCCAGGGGTCCTTGGGGTTGAACACGAGGTAGCTGATGTCGGTGCCCGCGCCGTCGACCAGTTGCAGGTTGGCGGTGCCGTGCTGCTGGAGGGTGAGGATGTCGTCGGCGGCGAGGCCGCGGTAGGTGACGTCGATCCGCTTGTCCCGCAGTGCCTTGACCATCTCGGCCGAGTCCTGGAAGTAGCGGATGGTCACCGCGTCGTTCTGCCGCTCGGCGAAGCCGTGGTAGCTGCCGTTGGCGGCGAGGACGGCCCGCTCGCCCTCCGTGTAGGAGCGCAGGGTGTACGGCCCGGAGCCGTTGACCGCGGTGTCCTTGCGCAGGGAGCGCGCCGGGTAGTCGTTCGGGTCGACGATCGACATGGCGGGGGTGGCCAGCACGAACGGGAAGGTGGCGTCGGACTGGTTGAGGTGGAAGACGATCTCGCGGTCGCCGAGCGCCTGCACCCGGTCCAGGCTGCCGAGCAGTCCGGCGGGACCGCCGGGGGCGTCGATGGTGCGGATGCGGTCGATGGAGTACTTGACGGCGTTCGCGTTCAGCGGGTCGCCGTCGGAGAACTTCAGGCCCGGGCGCAGCTCGCAGCGGTAGACGCGGCTGCCGGAGTCGGTGAAGGAGCAGCTCGCGGCGGCGTCGGGCTGCGGGGTGGTGGCGCCGTTCGGGTAGGCGAGGAGCGTCTGGTAGATGTTCCGGTACAGCTCCCAGGAACCGTCCCAGGCGCCCGCCGGGTCCAGCGTGCTCGGCGCGCTGGTGGTCCCGACGACGATGGGGCCCTTGCCGTCACCGCTGCCGCCGGACAGCATTCCGCAGCCGGCCGCCAGGGACAGGGACGCGATCGCCGCGACGACACGCAGGCTTCTGTTCCGGCTTCGGTTCCGGTTGAACACGCGCACGCTCCTCGATCCGCCGTACCAAGGGTCGGCAGACCATACCGCAGCGTTCGATCCTCTGAACCTCCCCTGGATCAAGGGTTCTTGATCGAAAAGACGATGACGAATCGATGACGACGTTGTCAGTTCGCTGTGCGGACCCGATGGGCGTTCCGGGCGCCGATCCGTCCGAAAATCGGCGCCCGGACCGTGGCTCAGCCCACGCCGGCGTTGAGGAAGATGCCGCCGTCCACGACGAGCGTCTGGCCGGTGATCCAGTCGGACTGCGCGGAGGTGAGGAAGGCCGCGGCCCCGCCGATGTCGGAGGGCACGCCGAGCCGCGCGAGCGGGTAGGCGGCGGCGGCCTCCTCCTCCCGGCCCTCGTACAGGGCCTGCGCGAACTTGGTCTTCACGACGGCCGGGGCGATCGCGTTGACCCGTACCTTCGGCGCGAACTCGTGCGCCAGCTGCTGGGTCAGGTTGATCATCGCGGCCTTGCTGACGCCGTAGGCGCCGATGAACGGCGAGGGCGCGAGGCCCGCGACCGAGGCGATGTTGACGATCGCGCCGCCGTTGTCCTTCTGCCAGGCGTGCCAGGTCTTCTGGGCGAAGCCGAGCGCGGAGATCACGTTGGTCTCGAAGACCTTGCGGGCGACGTCCAGGTCGAGGTCCGCGATGGGCCCGAACACCGGGTTGGTGCCCGCGTTGTTGACCAGGTGGTCGAGGCGGCCGAAGGCCTCCATGGTGCGCTCGACGGCCTCGGCCTGGTGGGCGAGGTCGTGCGCCTTGCCGGCGACGCCGATGACGCGTTCGGCGCCGAGCTTGTCGACGGCCTCCTTCAGGGCGTCCTCGTTGCGGCCGGTGATGCACACGCGGTCGCCGCGGGCGACCAGTGCCTCGGCGACGCCGTAGCCGATGCCGCGGCTCGCGCCCGTGACGAGGGCGACCTTGCCGGACAGCTCCGGGAGTTCAGTCATGTCGGTGTTTCCCCAGGTCCTCAGGGTTGCTTAGTCGAGCGGTCCGCCGGCCACGTACAGCACCTGGCCGGAGACGAAGCCGGCCGCCTCGCCGGTGAAGAAGGCGATGGCGTTGGCGATGTCCTCGGGCTCGCCGACGCGCTGCACCGGGATCGCGCCCGCGGCGGCCTTCTTGAAGTCCTCGAAGCCCATGCCGACGCGGTCGGCGGTGGCCTTGGTCATCTCGGTGGCGATGAAGCCGGGGGCGACGGCGTTGGCGGTGATGCCGAACTTGCCCAGCTCGATGGCGAGGGTCTTGGTGAAGCCCTGGAGGCCGGCCTTGGCGGCCGAGTAGTTGGCCTGGCCGCGGTTGCCGAGGGCCGAGGAGGAGGACAGGTTGACCACGCGGCCGAAGCCCGCGTCGACCATGTGCTTCTGGACGGCCTTGGTCATCAGGAACGAGCCGCGCAGGTGCACGTTCAGGACGGTGTCCCAGTCGGAGACGCTCATCTTGAACAGCAGGTTGTCACGGAGCACGCCCGCGTTGTTGACGAGGATCGTCGGGGCGCCCAGCTCCTCGACGATCCGGGCGACGGCCGCCTCGACCTGCGCCTCGTCGGAGACGTCCGCGCCGACCGCGATGGCCTTGCCGCCCGCGGCGGTGATCTTCTCGACGGTGTCCTTGCAGGCGGCCTCGTCGAGGTCGATCACGGCGACCGCGCGACCCTCGGCGGCCAGCCGTACGGCGGTGGCGGCACCGATGCCGCGCGCCGCGCCGGTGACGACCGCGACCCGCTGTTCAGTGGTGGACATTGCTTCTCCTCGCCCTTGAGAGAACCTGACGGGGCCCTCGCTGAGAGAACCCCTGGTGCGGTGAGCGACCGCTTAGTACCTTCAGTACAGGTGACGCTAGAAGCCCTGGCACCCGGTGTCAACGGCGCGCCGGGTGCGTGTGATCCATTACCTGACCCATTACCTCACCAGGAGGTCGAGCAAGCGCTCGGTCTCGGCCGCCGGGTCGGTGGTCAGCCCGGTGTGCACCGGGCCGGGCTGGACGACGGTGGAACGGGGCGCGATCAGCCAGCGGAAGCGGCGCCCGGCGTCGTCCCGGGCCGCCTGTCCGGCCCCCTCGCCGCCCGCGCAGTGGAGCTCGATCGCGTCGAGCGCGGCCCTGATCCCGGCCACGTCGGCCGCCGGGTCGAGGGCGAGCAGCCGGGCCTCGTCCAGATGGGTGCGGGCTCCGACGTAGGCCGTGGCCCGGCTGTAGACGACCACGCCCGCGTTGATGCACTCGCCGCGCTCCACGCGGGGTACGACCCGCAGCAGCGCGTACTCGAACACGTCCCGGTCGCCGCCCTGGCCCGCCCGCGTGATGTGCCGCTCGACGACGTGCCCGGCCATGTGGATGTGCGTCTCGCTCACTTGCCCTCCTCGGAGCCGGAGCCGATGCCGGTGATGCGCTCGGCGATGACGGCGGCGCGGGCGAGCAGCGGCCGAGCGTAGGCCCGGCGCAGGTCGTCCGGGGTGTCGAAGCCGGGCTCGTCGGCGAGCCAGGCGTCGGGGATCTCGGCGGTGACCTCGGCGAGCAGGTCCTCGGTGACCCGGGGCGCGAGGTCGGCCGCGGCGGCGGCGACGTCCGGTGCGAAGCGGGCGAGGGTGTGGTCGCGGGCGTCGTAGGGACGGGCCGCGGAGGCCTCGGCGGAGGGCCAGTTGTGGTGCCAGATCATCGTCGCTCCGTGGTCGATGAGCCACAGCTCGCCCCGGTGCACGAGGAGGTTCGGATTGCGCCAGGACCGGTCCACGTTGTTGATCAGCGCGTCGAACCAGACGATCCGGCCGGCCTCCTGCGGGCTCACCGGGAAGGCGAGCGGGTCGTAGCCGAGGGCGCCGGAGAGGAAGTCCATGCCGAGGTTGGCGCCGCCGCTGGACCGCAGCAGGTCCTGCACCTGCTGCTCGGGCTCGCCGAGTCCGAGCACGGAGTCCAGCGCGATGGTGACCAGCCGGGGCATCCGGAATCCGAGGCGCCGGGCGAGTTCGCCGCACACCACCTCGGCGACCAGGGTCTTGCGGCCCTGTCCGGCTCCGGTGAACTTCATGACGTAGGTCCCGAAGTCGTCGGCCTCGACGAGCCCCGGCAGCGAGCCCCCCTCACGCAGCGGCGTGATGTAGCGGGTCGCGGTGACTTCCTTGAGCATCGCCCCAGGCTACTGGGGCGATGGCGACAGCTCACGGACAGCTCTGGCTTACGGCCGCCTCATGTCCCGGCCGCGAGGATCTGGGTGCCCGTCTGAACGGGTGGTGCCCGAGCGCCGTACCCCTGGACGGATCACGAGAAGCTCCGCGGAAGGGAAATCCACATGAGCACCGCAACGCCCCAGCCGTCCGCCGGCCCGGCCCGTCGTACCGTCGTGGCGGCGGCCGGAGCCGCGGGTCTCGCCGCCGCGCTGACCGCCTGCGGTTCGAGCGACGACAACTCGTCCAGCACGACCGGCACCGGGTCCGGATCGACCGGTACGACGGGCTCGACCGGGGCCGCCGCCACCGGCGGGGCGTCCGCGTCCTCCGGGTCGTCCCAGAACGGCGGCGGCACCGCGCTCGCCAGGACCAGCGACATCCCCGAGGGCGGCGGCAAGATCTTCAAGGACCAGGGCGTGGTCGTGACCCAGCCGACGGCGGGCACGTTCAAGGCGTTCTCGGCCAAGTGCACCCACCAGGGGTGCGCGGTGGGCAGCGTGTCGGGCGGCGTCATCGTCTGCCCGTGTCACAACAGCCACTTCTCGGTCGCGGACGGCAGCGTGAAGCAGGGTCCCGCGACCCAGCCGCTGGCCGCCGAGAAGATCAGTGTCTCGGGCGAGAACATCACCCTGGCCTGAGCCGGTTCAGCCGCGCCGGCGCGGCCGTTCCAGGCAGCCGAGCACCTCGTCGGTGGTCGCCACCGTGGCGACCAGCGCGAGGGTGTGCCGGATCATCGCGGGGGTGTACTCGGCAGGCACCCCCGCCACCGCGTCGGCCGGGACGACGACGGTGTAGCCGAGGTTGACCGCGTCGAACACCGCGTTGGGTATCGCCACGTTGGCGGAGACCCCGGTGACGACCAGCGTGCGGCAGCCGAGGTTGCGCAGCAGGGCGTCGACCTCCGTGCCGTGCACCGGGGACAGCCCGTGCAGCCGTCGCACGACGATGTCCTCCTCGGTGACCTCGATCGGCGGCGCGACCCGGACGGCGCTGCTGCCCGCCAGCTGCCGCACCGGAAGCCGCTCGGCGGCCCGGAACAGCCGGGCGTTGCGGCTCGCGCCCCGGCCGTCCGGGCGGCGCTCGGCGATGGCGTGGATCACCTGGACCCCGCTCTCGTGGGCGGCGGCGACCAGCCGGGCGACCTTGTGCAGGGCACCGGAGGAGCGGGCCTCGCGGGCGAGTTCGGGCAGCGCGCTGTCCGGGCCGACGACCCCCTGCTGGCACTCCACGGTGAGCAGGACGGTGCTCGCGGGGTCGAGGAGTTCGCTGAGCTGTGCGTGCGACGGCATACCCATTTCCTTTTCTGACGAGTTGTCAGAGGATCACCGGGACACGATAGTTCGCCGAGACGGCGTGGGAGAAGAGGGGGCCGCATGACCGTGACCGATCAGCGCCGGGGCCGCAGGATCATGATGACGCCCGGTGAGCTGGACGCGTTCCTGACCGCGCAGCGCACCTGCCGGGTGGCGACCGTCTCGGCGGACGGCACGCCGCACGTCAGCGCGCTGTGGTTCGCCTGGGACGGCACCTCGCTGTGGCTGTACTCGGTGGTGCGCAGCAGGCGCTGGACCCAGCTGCGCCGGGATCCGCGCGTGGCCGTCGTGGTCGACTCGGGCGAGGAGTACGACCAGTTGCGCGGGGTCGAGCTGGCCGGCCGGGTGGAGTTCGTGGGCGAGGCGCCGCGTACGGGCGAGCTCTGCGCCGAACTCGACACGGCTGAGACGCTGTTCGCGCGGAAGAACTTCGGCCTGGACGAGATGCCGCACGACGGCCGGCACGCCTGGGTCCGGCTGACCCCGGAGAAGATCGTCTCCTGGGACTTCACGAAGCTGGGTGCAGCGTAGGGAAGTTGGGCGATGCGCACGTCCGTCGGGCGGGGCGCAGTGCTCAGTGCACCGGCTCAATGTACCGACTGTGCCGCCGTGCGCAGGGCCTCGACCGCCGCCCGGATGGAGGGGCGGCGGTCGGCGTCCGCGCGCCAGACGACGTACACATGGCGGCGTACGCGCTGGACCAGAGGCACCAGCACCACGCCCTCCGGCACCGGGCGGCGGCCCAGGCGCGGGGCGATGCACACGCCCAACCCGGAGGCGACGAGGCCGAGTTGGGTGTGGGTCTCGCTGGCGCGGTGGCCGACGATCGGCTCGATGCCCTTGGAGCGCAGGGTGAAGGTGAGCCACTCGTGGCAGAACTCGCCCTCGGCCCAGGTGATCCACTCGTCGTCGGCGAACTCGGCGAGGTCCACCTCGTCCCGGTGGGCCAGCGGATGGTCCGTCGGCATGGCGACGTCGGCCGGGTCGTCCAGCAGTGGCGCCTTGACCAGGCCGTCGGGCACCGGCATCGGCTTGTTGTACCAGTCCAGGACCACCGCGAGATCGAGGTCACCGCGCACGACACCGGCGATGCCCTGCTCCGGCTCCAGCTCGGTCGAGCGCACGCGCAGCCCCGGATGCCGGCCCCGCAGCGTGCCGAGCGCGGCCGGGAAGAGCCCCCGGGCGGCGGTCGGGAACGCCGCCAGCCGCAGCTCGCCGACGACCTGCCCGCGCTGCGCCTCCAGATCGGACTCGGCCAGCTCGACCTGCGAGAGGATCCGGCCCGCGTGCTCCGACAGCAGCCGGCCGGCGTCCGTGAGCCGCACGCCCCGGCCGTTCTTGGCGAGGAGCTGCTGGCCGACCTCCCGCTCCAGCTTGCCCAGTTGCTGGGAGACGGCGGACGTGGTGACGTGCAGCGCCTCGGCGGCGGCGCTGACCGAGCCGTGCCGGGCGAGGGCGTCCAGGGTGCGCAGGCGCTCAAGGTTCAACATGTAAGCGAGTCTAAGAGATACTGCGTGACAAATCTCGATTGTGCTACGAGGTTGGCTCCGGGCATCGTGAAGCCATGCGCAGCACGGTCACCGCACCCCCAGCCCAGTCCTCCCCCACGTCCGCCGAGTCGCCGTCCCGGCCCCGCCCCCGCCTCGACTGGCGGCTCCGCTTCGGCGCGCTGTCCCTGATCTGGGGCTTCAGCTTTCTGCTGATCAAGGTCGGGACGGACGGCTACGCGCCGTTCCAGGTCACCCTCGGACGGCTGGCGTTCGGCACGGCGGTACTGGCGGCCGCGATGGCGGTCAAGCGTGAACGGCTGCCCCGCGGGGCCCGCCTGTGGGGTCACATGGCGGTCGCCGCGTTCTTCCTGAACGCTCTCCCCTTCTCCCTCTTCGCCTACTCCGAGCTGACGATCCCGTCCACGCTGGCCGGCATCTGCAACGCGACCTCGCCCCTGTGGGGCATGGCCCTGTCCCTGGTCGCCCTCTCCGAGGACCGGCCGACCCGGGTCCGCGTGGCCGGCCTCGGCCTGGGCTTCCTCGGGGTGCTGACCGTGCTGGGCGTGTGGCAGGGCTTCCACGGCCTGGACCCCACGGGTACGGCGCTGGCACTGCTGGCCTCGCTGAGCTATCCCGTCGGCTGGATCCACGTCCGCCGGACACTCGCCGGAACCGGCAACTCCCACCTGTCGATGACCGGGGCGCAGCTGCTGCTCGCGACGCTCCAACTGGCCGTGGTGACACCGCTGTTCACCGGCTTCCCGACGCATTTCTCGCCGGTGCCGCTGCTGGCGGTCGCCGCGCTGGGCG
Source organism: Streptomyces sp. HUAS MG56 (assembly GCF_058673395.1). NCBI lineage: Bacteria > Bacillati > Actinomycetota > Actinomycetes > Kitasatosporales > Streptomycetaceae > Streptomyces > Streptomyces sp. HUAS MG56. The sequence continues at coordinate 2,595,479 of NZ_CM178722.1, forward strand.
CCCTGGGGACGGGACTCGCGGTGCTCATCCAGTACGGCCTGGTCGCGGAGGTCGGCCCGACGACCGCGCAGATGGTCACGTACTTCATCCCGGTCATCGCCACCGCCGCCGGCATCGCGATCCTCGGGGAGTCACTGCGCTGGACCACGCCGGTCGGAGCGGTGATCGTGCTGGCGGGGGCCGCCCTGACGCAGGTGCGGGGGCGGAAGGGGGCCTGAGCGCTCCGCTGGAAGTGCCGCGATGTGCCGTCGCTCGTCCGCGGCGCCGTCCCGGCCGGTCGCGCCCACGCGGCGGCAGCCGCATATCGGACACGGCCCCTTTCGGGCCGCTGCCGAGCCGCGGCGGACTTCCCCGGCCCTCCCGGGGGAGCGTTCACCCGTAGACCCGCGCCGGGGACGGCCGTACCGCTGCCGCCACCGCCTCCGCCAGGGGGGCGATGTCCTTCTCCGTGAGCGTCGAGACGGTGATACGGATCGCCGGGGGGCTGTTCAGGCGGTAGCGGGCGCCCGGGGCCACCGCCCAGCCGGACTGGACGAGGCGTGCCACCGCGCCCGTCTCGTCGGGGACCGGGATCCAGACGTTCATGCCGCTGCGGCCGTGGCCGACGACGCCCCGGTCCGCGAGGGCGTCGAGCAGCGCGTCCCTGCGTGCGCCGTACGACCGCGCCACCGCCGTGCGGTCCACGGCGCCCTCCCGCCACAGCCGGACCACGGCCCGTTGCAGCAGCAGGCTGACCCAGCCCGGGCCCAGGCGCTGGCGACCGCGCACCCGGTCGACGGTGACCGGGTCACCGGTGAGGACGGCCACGCGCAGGTCGGGGCCGTAGGCCTTGGAGGCGGAGCGGACGACGGCCCAGTGGCGGGTGACGCCCGCGAGGGGGTGCAGCGGGAGGTCGACGATGCCGTGGCCGTGGTCGTCCTCGATCAGCAGGGTCCCCGGATGGTCTCGCAGGACCGCGCGCAGCGCACGCGCGCGCGTGGCGGTCACCGAGGCACCGGTCGGGTTCTGGGCGCGGTCGGTGACGATCAGCGCGCGGGCCCCGGCGTCGAGGGCCGCGCGCAGGTCTTCGGGGCGCGGCCCGTCGTCGTCCACGGCCACTGCAAGGGTGCGCAGGCCCAGCGCGGGGACCAGGTCCAGGACGCTGCCCCAGCCCGGGTCCTCGACGGCGACGGCGTCACCCGGTCTGAGGTGGGCCGACAGGACGCGTTCGATGGCGTCGAGGGAGCCGGACGTCACGGTCAGCGGGCCCTCGGGGACGCCGTCGGCGTCGAGTTCGGCGCGGGCGAGGCGGACGAGGTCCGCGTCGACGGGGTCGTCCCCGTAGCGGACGGGCCGTCGGTCGCCCTCCCGCGCCGCCGCGGCGAGGGCCGGGGCGAGGCGGGGCAGCAGGGCCGGGTCCGGGTTGCCGGAGGCCAGGTCGCGGCCCCCGGCGGGGACCTCCACGTGCAGTTCCTCGCGTCCGGTGGTGGCCGGCCTGGGGCGCACCCGGCTGCCGCGGCGGCCGGCCGTCTCGATCACCCCGCGCTCGCGCAGGGTGCGATAGGCGGCCGCGACCGTGTTGGGATTCACGCCCAGCCGAACCGCCAACTCCCGCATGGGCGGCAGGGGTTGCCCCGGTGCGAGCTCACCGGAACCGACCGCGCCCTCGATGCCGGCCGCAATCTCCGCTGCGCCACGCCCTTCGATCCGATACTCTCCTAGCACAAAGCCAATTATGCACTAGTGCAATATGCGCCGCAACGCGGCTCGCCACAGCTCGCCATGGAGGACCGTCATGCAGGGGACGACCGAGGAATCCCGGGCCGCCGCCTACGCCCCGACCGACCGCACCGTGCCCACGCGCTCCGCGGACCGGGCGTCGTACGACAAGGAACTGGTGCACGCGATACTCGACGAGGGATACGTCTGCCACCTCGGCTTCGTCCGGGACGGGGCACCCGTGGTGCTGCCGACGCTCTACGGCCGGGTCGGCGAGCGGCTCTACGTCCACGGGTCCACCGGTTCCCGTCCGCTGCGGATGTCCGGCGCGGCCGACCCGGGGCTGGCGGTGTGCCTGACGGTCACCCATGTGGACGGGCTGGTGCTCGCCCGCTCCGCCTTCCACCACTCGATCAACTACCGCTCCGTGGTGGTGCACGGCGTCGCGCACCAGGTCACCGACCCCGAGGAGCGGCGCCTCGCCCTGGACGCGCTCGTGGACCACGTCGTGCCGGGCCGGGCCGCCGACTCCCGGCCCGCGAACAAGAAGGAGCTGGCCGCCACCGCGGTGATCCGCCTGGACCTGGACGAGGTCTCGGCCAAGGTCCGCACCGGCGGCGCGAACGACGAGCCCGAGGACCTCGCCCTGCCGCACTGGGCCGGCGTCGTCCCGCTCCGCAAGGGCTACGACACGCCGGTCCCCAACGCCGACCTGGCCCCCGGCATCGCACTGCCGGACTACCTCAGGGCGCGGTAGGGCGGCGCGGTCTCCCCGGGACCGGCCCCCGCCGGCCGGCGCCGCGTGCCTCGCTCACCGCGAGGCACGCGACCGCCGTGAGCATCAGCAGCGTGCCGGCCGCGGTCGCCGCCGTGAGCCGTTCGCCGAGCAGCACGACGGCGAGCACGGCCGCGGTCACCGGCTCCAGCAGCATGATCACGGAGACGGTGGCGGACCGTACGACGGCCGCTCCCGCGAAGTACAGGGCGTACGCGAGAGCGGTCGGCACGGCGGCGATGTAGCAGAGGAGCCAGAGCAGCCGGGCCGGGTGGGCGGTGTGCGGGAGCAGCCCGTCGTGCAGGGCGAACGGCAGCAGACACAGGCCGGTCACCGCGAAGGCCGAGACGGTGGTGTCGGAGGCGTCGACCGCGCCGCTCCTCCCCCACCAGCGGGTCAGCAGCGTCATGACGGCGTATCCGGCGGCCGACAGCAGCGCCGGCAGCACGCCCGCCGGGCGGACGGTCGCGGCCGAGCCGCCGAAGGTCAGCACGGCCAGCCCGGCGAGCGCGCCGCCGACGGCCAGGACACCTCCGGCGCCGAGCCGTTCCCCGAGCAGGAGCCGGGCGCCGAGCGCGATGAGCACGGGCCCGGCGCCGAGGGTGACGACGGTGGCCACGGCGAGCCCGGTCGACTCCACGGCCGCGAAGTAGGCGCTCTGGAACACCGCCAGCCCGAGGCCCGTGACGAGGGCCCGGACCGTCCGGCGCGGCAGCGGTTCGGTCGGGGCCGGCCGGGTCTTGGGGCGCAGCCCGCGCCCGGCCAGGAGGAACAGCAGCCCCAGCGCGCAGCGCCAGAACGACAGGCCGAAGGCACCCAGGTCACTGGTCCGGTAGACGAGGGAGGCGGCGGCGCCGGCGGTGCCCCAGGCGGCACCGGTGACGATCAGACAGAGCAGGCCATGCCCGACGGGCAGGCCGGAAGAGACGTTCGGGTTCGTCGACAAGAGAGTTTCTCCGCAGAAACGCACCGACGGGGTGCGGAAGTTCGAAGGCGACCCGTTTGAGCGGGGCGCGCGGACTTCGTCTGCGGGCAGCACCGTCCGGCCCGGCGCACACGCGCCGGGCGGTGTCCCGGAGGCCCGCCTCAGGCGGCCGGGGGCGAGAGAACGAGGAGGGACGGCACGATCGGCACCCTAGGCGGACGTCCCGCGCGCCGACAACTCCCTTTCCGGCCCGCCCGAGGCCACGGGATCGGCGGAGCCCTTGGCCGGGGCGGAGGACTGCGCGATGAACGCGCCGACCAGGACGACCAGTCCGCCGGCGAGCTGCGGCGCCGAGAGGTGCTCGCCGAGCAGCACCCAGGCCAGCACGGTCGCGATGACCGCCTCCAGACAGGCGACGACCCCGGCGACCTGCGGCGACAGCCGCCGTACCGAGAGCACCCCGGTGACGTACGCGACGACCGTGGCGATCAGCACGATCCAGGCCAGCAGGACGACGGCGGGTACGGCGGTGCCGTTCATCTCCGCGGAGCCGGTCAGCACCGTCCAGCGCATGGTCCAGGGGCGGGCCACCACGGTCAGCACCGCGGCGCCGACGAGCAGCCCGTACGCGATGACGCCGAGCGGGTCCGGGGCCTCATCCCCCGCGTCGCTGCCCTGGTCGGCGAGGACGAAGTAGCCGACCTGGCAGCAGGCGGCGGCGAGCGCGAACAGCAGGCCGAGCGCGTCGAAGCTCAGTCCCGACCAGACCTCGACCACACAGGCGAGACCGCCGGCCGCGAGGACGACACCGAGCGCGGCGGCGCGGGTCACCGGCCGCCGCTGGACGAAGCGCACCCAGCCCAGCACCAGGGCCGGGGCCAGATATTCGATGAGCAGCGCCACGCCCACCGGGATCCGGGAGAGCGCGGCGAAGTAGCAGGCCTGGACACCGGCGACGGCGAGCAGTCCGAACCCGGCGAGCAGCGCGGGCCGGCGGCGCGGCAGGCTCCGGTGGCGTACGGCGAGCGGCAGCATGACCAGGGCGGCGCCGGTGACCCGCAGCCACACCACGTGGAGCGGGTCGAGTCCCGCCTCGATCAGTGGTTTCGCGGCCACCCCGGACCCGCCGAAGGCGAGCGCCGACACGAGCGCGAGACCGAGTCCGGCGCCCTTGCCGTGACTGCCCTGACTGCTTTCAGACATCTGCACCGGCACATGATGACAGGCGGCGACATGAGCGTCACGCCCTTTGACACCTGTCTCAGGGGCTGGACCGCGCGGCCGCCGACCGGCCGGCGGCCGTTCCGGACTCGGCGGTTCAGCAGCTCGTGCCCCCGTCGCCCGCGTACTCCCCGGTGCCGGCGTCGATGCGGGCACCCAGGTCGAGGGCGGAGACGCCGGCGCGTTCGAGGACCTCGACCGCGCGAGCGCCGGGGTCCGCGGCGAGCGCGGCGAGCAGATCGGTGCCGACGGGGCGGAGCTCGCCGCGGCGCCGGGCCCGCTCGCGGGCGCCGCTCATGGCGGCGGCCGCGGTGGGCGACCAGGCGGGGGCGTCCCGGGTGTCGCGCGCGAGGGAGCGGGCCGGAGCGGGTACGACGGCGATGGCGCCGGAGTCCTCCACGCTGCCCTGCCAGCGCAGGCCGTAGCCGATGCTGCGCTGCACGAGGTAGCCGAGGAGCCTCGCGAGCCGCTGCGGGTCGCCGACGGCGGCGCGGACCCCGGGGTCGTGCTCCAGGAGGGAGTGCAGCAGATGGGCGGTGTCGATCTGCCGGTCCCCGTCCCGGACGGCCCTCCGGCGGGCACCCGCGACCACCGCCGCCAGCTCGGCGCCGAGCGCGGCATCGTCCTCGATGTGCGGAACCGCCTCGTCGTGGGCGGTCCCGCGGGTAGTACGGGGTTGCACAACCTCTACCCCATCAGCCTCAACGGCCCGAGTCATCCGCGAGCGGAACCATCTTCGCGTCCCACACAGAGTGGACGTCGCCGACCTCAATCTCATCCTTACGGAGGAGATTCGGCCGACATCATGCAGAGCGCACGCGCGTTCCGGCTCGTGGCGCTGCCGGCGGTCGACGGCAAGCAGTACGTCTACCGGGTGTACGCCCCGGAGGGACGCCATGCCGAGGCCGCCGCCTCACCGTTTCCATGTCACCATTTCCACGCCATTCCTGACGGTTCATCAGTATTGAACATTGCGGCCCCTGCCGCTACGTTCCGCGACACCGTAGCCCGACACGAAGGGGTGGTCGCATGGCCGAAGTCAGCGCCGAGGCACGCTTGGAGGCGCAGGCCGAGAAGGTATGGGCGCAGCTCACCGACTGGTCGGCGTACGGGGAGTGGAACGCGACCCACACCAACTTCCCCAAGGGCGGCCCCCAGACCCTGGCGGTGGGCGGGACCTTCCAGGAGAACATGAAGCTGATGGGCTTCCCGGCGGAGGTCGAGTGGACCATCGAGGAGCTGGAGCCGGCCCGGGTGTTCGCCATTCGCGGCAAGGGCCCGATGGCCGTGACCGTCGCCACGCGCTACACGCTCACCCCGCAGGGCGAGGCCACGGTGGTCCGTATCGACGGCGAGTTCACGGGCGCCGCCGTCTCCCTCATGGCGGGCAAGCTCAAGGACTCGGCGACGGCCGCACTCAACGAGTCCCTGCGCAAGCTGGCCGGACTGGTGGCCTGAGGGGCCGGACACGCGAGGGCGCCCCGTGGACGATCCACGGGGCGCCTTCGGTACGGGCCGGTGTTCGTCAGTGCTCGTCAGTCCTCGTCGGCGAGGATCAGGTACAGCTTCTTGCGGGCTTCGTTGATGACGGCCAGCGCCTTCTCGCGCTGTTCCTTGCTGCCGGTCTTCCAGACCTGGCTGAAGGCCTCCATCAGACCGAAGCCGGCCTGCCGGATCTCACCGAGAGCCTCCCAGTCGACCCCGCGCGAGGCCTCCTCCCACGGGGCGTCCGGGCCCTCGTCGGCGACGGAACGCCCGTCCCCGGTGAGCGCGAACAGCTTCTTGCCGCCCTCGCTCTCACTGGCGATCAGACCCTCGTCCTCCAGCAGCTGGAGCGTGGGGTACACCGAGCCGGGGCTGGGCTTCCACGCGCCGCCGCTGCGTTCGGCGATCTCCTGGATCATCTCGTAGCCGTGCATCGGCCGGTCTTTCAGCAGGGCCAGGATCGAGGCGCGTACGTCACCGCGCCGTGCCCGCCCCCTCGGACCACCGCGTCCGCGGGGCCCCCAGGGACCAGGGCCGAAACCGGGCCCACCGGGACCGAACCCCGGCCCACCGGGACCGAAGGGCCCGAACGCGGCCCGCCGCCCCTCGAACCCGCCCAGGCCCCGGTACCCGTGGCCCTCGTGCCGATGTCCGTGCTCGTATCCGTGGCTGCGCATCGCGATCACTCCATTCCATCGATGATCTGTCACGTCTGCATCGCGTATTGTTCGCGATGCCTCAACGATATATCGGGACCGATCGCATGGCAATGCCCTTTCCGAGCTGTCGTACCCGGCACGTCGGCTTCGAGCCGTGGCTGGAGCGGGACCGGCCGTTGCCGGTGGACTTCGGTCCGAGGGTGGCAGGGATCGGCCCACAGCCATTACGGCTGCACTGACAGGAGGGACCTCGACGGTCGACACCCGCCAATACGGTGGACCCATGTCGTCGATCAAGAAGTTCCAAGTCACCTTCGACTGCGCGGAACCCGAGCGCCTGGCCCGCTTCTGGTGCGAGGTGCTGGGATACGTCGTACCGCCGCCGCCGGAGGGGTTTGCCACGTGGGACGAATTCAAGCGCGCGCAGCCACCTGAGCAGCGGGATTCATGGTTCGCCTGCATCGACCCCTCGGGCGTGGGCCCGCGCCTGTACTTCCAGCGCGTCCCCGAGGGCAAGGTCGTCAAGAACCGGGTTCATCTCGATGTCCGGGTCGGCACCGGACTCGTGGGTGAAGAGCGCCTCGCCGCACTGGAGGCCGAGTGTGCACGACTGGTCCCGCTCGGCGCGGTACACGTGCAAACGCTGTACGACGGCAATGATGCGTGCATCCCGATGCAGGACATCGAGGGCAACGAGTTCTGTATCGACTGAGGAATGCCTCGTCCTGACTGTCCATCAGGAAAGATCCACATCGTGATCGATGAGGGACATCCCGGACACCAGAGCGCGGGCGGTGTCGGCGAAGTACTGCAGCGCGATCAGGTGGCTCTCCTGCGCCCGGACGGACGTGGCGAGCCGGGACCCCCGGTCCGGGTCACAGCTGCGCCGGTAGTACCGGGCAAAGGCGTCGACCGCTTCCAGCAGATCGAGTCCGGCGGGAACCGCCTGCTCGATCTCCTCGTAGTACGGCCGCACGCAGTCGGCGACGAGGCTGACTCGGGCTGGAAGAAGGATCCCCTCAGTCGAGGCAGAACTCGTTGCCCTCGACGTCCTGCATCACGAGGCACGACTCGTTCTCGTCGTCGGCCGGCAGCAGTTGCACGCGTGCCGCGCCGAGCGCCACCAGTCGTGCGCACTCGGCCTCCAGTACGGCGAGGCGTTCCTCACCCACGAGCCCGGTGCCGACCCGCACGTCGAGATGAACCCGGTTCTTGACGACCTTGCCCTCGGGGACGCGCTGGAAGTACAGGCGCGGGCCCACACCCGAGGGATCGCTGCAGGCGAACCACGCGCCCTGATCCTCAGGCGGCAGCGTGCGGTTGAACTCGTCCCACGTGGCAAACCCCTCCGGCGGCGACGGTGCGACGTATCCCAGCACCTCGCACCAGAAGCGGGCGACGCGCTCGGGTTCCGCGCAGTCGAAGGTGACTTGGAACTTCTTGATCGACGCCATCGGCCCACCATAGTTCGCGTGTGCTGTGCACCGCGACCCCGGGGCAGTGACCGCGAAAACGTGCCAGGACTCGTGCATTGGCCTTGGGCCGGTGCCCGGCGCGGCCGCTAGCGTCGGCTCATGCGCATTCGAATCGTGGACGCCTTCACCGACCGCCCCTTCACCGGCAACCCGGCCGGGGTCCTGCTCCTGGACGACGCCTTCCCGGACGACACCTGGCTCCAGAACGTCGCCATGGAGGTCAACCACGCCGAGACGGCGTTCGCGCACCGGCTGCCCGAGGGCGCCGAGGCCGACTGGGCGCTGCGCTGGTTCACGCCCGTCACGGAGGTCGCGATGTGCGGGCACGCCACGCTCGCCACGGCCCACGTCCTGCACACCACCGGCGCCCACTCGGGCCCGGCGCGGTTCGCCACCCGCAGCGGCGTCCTCGTGGCCACGCCCGCCGCGGACGGCTCGATCACCCTCGACTTCCCGACCGCCCCGCTCACCCGGGTCGAGGCCCCGGCCGGCGTCGCCGACGCGCTCGGCGCCGAGCCGGTCGCCGTCTTCGACACCGGCGCGAACGTCGGTGACCTGCTGGTGGAACTGGCCGACGAGAAAACGGTGCTGGGGCTCGCCCCGGACCACAGGGCCCTGGCCGGCTACTCCTCACGGGGCATCATCGCCACGGCTCGCGCCGAGGACCCCGCCCGGGGCTACGACTTCGTCTCGCGCTGCTTCTTCCCGAACGTCGGCATCGACGAGGACCCGGTCACCGGCTCCGCCCACACCGCGCTCGCCCCGCACTGGTCCGCCCGGCTGGGCCGCGACGACCTCACGGGGCTCCAGGCCTCCCGCCGCACCGGTCTCGTCCGCACCGCACTGCGCGGCGGACGCACGCTGCTCACCGGCCGCGCGGTCACCGTCGTCGACGGCGAACTGCACGCCTGACGCCGCGCTCAGCCCGTCGGCAGCCAGGACACCCGGTGCGCGAGCAGGGCGTAGCCGACGAACGCGCCGATGTCGAGCAGGGAATGCGCGACGACCAGCGGACCGACGCGCCCCCAGCGGCGGTACAGGTACACGAAGACCACGCCCATCACCATGTTGCCGACGAAGCCGCCGACGCCCTGGTAGAGGTGGTACGAGCCGCGCAGGACCGCGCTGGCGACCAGTGCGGTCCCCGCGGACCAGCCCAACTGGCCGAGCCTGCGCAGCAGATAGCCGACGACGATGACCTCTTCGAGGACCGCGTTCTGCACGGCGGACAGGATCAGCACGGGGTACTTCCACCACACGTTCGGCAGCGCCTCGGGGATGACCGTGAGGTTGAAGCCGAGACCGCGGGCGGCCAGGTAGAAGGCGATGCCGGTGCTGCCGATCACCGCCGCGATCGTGGCGCCCCGGCCGAGGTCGGGCCACGGCCTGGTGCGGTCGAAGCCCAGCGTGCGCAGGCCGGCGCCCTCGCGCAGCAGCAGATGGGCGACCAGGGCCACGGGGACCAGGGCGGTCGCGATGCCGAAGAGCTGCCAGGTGAGGTCCAGCCAGGGGCGGCCCGGGGCGGCCGACGCGTTCATGGTGGCCGCCTGGTCCTTCAGGCCGCCCGGCTTGGTCACCGAGCCGATGAAGCTGATCAGCGCGGAGACCCCGCTCGCGCCCAGCGACAGCGCGAGCACGAGCAGCGTCTCGTCCCGCAGGATCCGCCGCGGGTCGCGCTGCCGCGCCCCCGGGTCGGCCACCGCGTCAGCCTCCACCTGCACCCCTGCCTCCCGCCGGTTCACGGGCCCGCGGGCCCACCTGTCGCCTGGCAAGGATCGCAGAAGGAGATGTGAGCACGGTGAGGACGGCGCAGTGGTACGACACCGAGCACTGCGCCGCGACCCCGGCGGCTCAGGCCAGCTCAGCCCCCAGCCCAAGCGGAGCTACCGGTTCCGGTAGTCCCACCGGCCACATGTGCACCGGCTCCCCCGCGAGCATCAGCTCGGCATAGCGGCGCGTCGTCGCGGCCAGGGCCGCCTCGCGGGTCAGTCCCTGTTCGAGGGCCCGGTGGAAGGTGGCCGCCTGCCAGGACGCCCCGTTCACCCGACGCCGGCAGCGCTCCTCGACGACGCCCAGGTAGAGGTCCCGGTCGGCGGCCTCCACCCCCCACGCGTCCAGCCCGGCGGAGGCCAGCGGCAGCAGCTCGTCGCGGACCAGGGTGACCGCGTCCACCTCGCCCGTGCCGCCGTAGCGCCCCCGCCGCGGCCACACGAACCGCGCGTCGATGCCGTACCGGCACGCGGCGTCGAAGTTGGCCTCGGCCGCGGCGAAGGGCAGCCGGGTCCACACCGGCCGGCTCTCCTCGGCGAGGGAGCGCACCAGGCCGTAGTAGAAGGCCGCGTTGGCGATCACGTCGATGACGGTCGGCCCGGCCGGCAGCACCCGGTTCTCCACCCTCAGGTGCGGTACGCCGTCCGCGATGCCGTACACCGGCCGGTTCCAGCGGTAGATCGTGCCGTTGTGCAGCACGAGTTCGGCGAGGCTGGGCGTGCCGCCGGCGGCGACGACCTCCAGAGGTTCCTCGTCGTCGCACAGGGGCAGCAGGGCCGGGAAGAAGCGCAGGTTCTCGGCGAACAGTTCGTGCGCGGAGGTGATCCAGCGCTCGCCGAACCAGGTGCGCGGCCGTACGCCCTGTGCCTGGAGTTCGGGTGGGCGGGTGTCGGTGGACTGGAGGAACAGCGGGGGCCGGGACTCGCGCCACAGCTCGTGCCCGAACAGGAACGGCGAGTTGGCGCCGACGGCGATCTGCGGGGCGCACGCCACCTGCGCGGCGTTCCACACGTCGGCGAACCGGCCGGGGGTGACCTGGAGGTGCAGTTGTACGGAGGTGCAGGCGGCCTCGGGGACGATCGACTTCGCCGTACGGACGAGGTGTTCCACGCCCTCGATGTCGAGCCGGAAGTCCTCCCCGCGCGCGGCCACGATCTGGTCGTTGAGCAGGGTGTAGCGGTCGACCTCGGAGAGGTTGGCGGAGACCAGGTCGTCCGGGCCGAGCGTGGGCAGGATGCCGATCATGACGATGCCGGCGTCCACCTCGCGGGCCTTGCGGTCGGCGTAGGCGAGCGATGTGCGCAGTTCCTCGGCGAGCCGGTCGAATACCCTGCCGCCCAGTCGGTGTGGGGCTATGTTGACTTCCAGGTTGAACATGGCGAGTTCTGTTTGGAAATCGCGGCTCGCGATGCGTTCCAGCACCTGACCGTTCAACATTTTCGGCATACCGTCGGTACCGGCGAGATTCAATTCGATCTCGACGCCCATGAGGTTCTTGGGGCGGTCGAATCGCTTCTCCACCAACAGCCGCTCCAGTCCCGCCAGGCACTTCTGGAGCTTTTCTCGGTAGCGCTGGCGATCGGACAGGTCGAACTGCCCCGCCACGACCTTCTCCCCCATCGAAGTGTCCCTCCTCGGTGGGCGGACCGACGTTACGGCCGCCGGGCTCCCGGGTGCAGGGGGGATGATGCCCAGCGGAAGCGATCGATAACGCCCCGCGCGAGCCCGACGCACGCTACTCTGTCGGATTGTTCCCAGAGGCATTTTCACTGGGCATGCAGCAGCCCGGCCCACCGGGTACCCGGCACATCTCGTGAAAAACGCCGACGACATTCGGCCGACCGCTACCGGCGCGTATTCCGAGGTCAGCGAGGCAGGACCGGTCCGGGAACCGGGAGGATTCCCGCATATCGGTGGCGTATTGCGGTCTTGCGCGGTTCACCGGAATCGGATAGACGAAACAACGGCCGAACACGCGTCGTATAAACTTCGCCCACAAGGCAGAAGGTTGACGCCCTCGGTCGTGGTTCCTGCCATGTTCCTGCCGTCGCGGTCACGGGAGGCAGACCGAGCCGCACCCACGTTCACCGACCCGGGCCACCACCCTTCCGGCCTTTCCGTGAGCAGACAGCGCCGTCCGCCCCACCCTCCTCGCGCCGCCGCGCCTGTCGAATGAGAGAGGCGACCCACCATGCCGCTGCACGTGCCCCCTGCCCCCGCGCCCGCCCTGCGTTCCGTCCTCGCCGCCCTCGGTTCCCCCACCGCCGTCCGCGAGGCCCGCACCCCGTCCCTGCGCGCCGCGCAGGGCCCGGCGACACCCGAACTCCCGCTTCCCGTCCATGTGCTGGACCGGATCACGCCCCAGGGGCTGTCCGCGACCCGGCTGGCCGGCTGGCGCTTCCTGATCCGCTGCGGCGACAAGGCGGTGGCCGCCGCCGACACCATGCTCACCCCGGACGGCTGGACCTTCTCGCACTTCTTCGAGGGCCCCTACGTCCCCTCCACCGAGCGCGCGATGCAGCAGGCGGAGGCGCTGCAACAGCCGTACCAGGCACGGCTGCTGTCCGTCCCCGGGCTGTACATGCTCACGCTGTGGCTGCACGGAGACACCACCGCCGACGGCGCCGAGGGGCACCCGGCCGGCACCGATCTGCTCGTTCCCCTCGCCCCGGCCCCGCCCGGCATATCGGCGCACCGCCCGTTCCGGGTCGCCGAACTGCTACCGGTACTGACCCACCGCGCCACCCCGCTCCCGCTCCTCGGCCCGACCGTGCTCGGCTCGCCCGCCTGACCGGACCTCCCGCGTGCCCCGCCGCCTCCCGGCGGCGGGGCACGCCCATGCCGGACACACGTGCCGGAACACCCCTGCCAGGGCCCAGGTCAGGGGCTTGGCCTGCATGGACTAGCCCCATCCGACCACTGCGAACCACCCAAAGGGACAGTGCACTTGGACTGAACCGTCCGCCCGGGTGACGCGTCATGAACCTGTGAGAAGCGGTGCCGCGAAATCCCTGCGGAATGACGCCCGGAGGGCAACACTGGGTTCCGACCGACTTATCACCACGGGGGACGGCCATGACCACGACAGAGCGAGAGATCCCACCCATGTGCCAGCACCAGCCGCCGTGTCCGACAGCAGAGTCCGCCGACCGGGAGTCCGCCCGACTCGTGGCGCACCATCCCGAGCAGGGCTGGAGTCTGCTGTGCAACGGCGTCCTGCTCTTCGAGGACACCGGTGAGCTGCTGCCCGACGGCCGCATCATCGCTCCGCACCGCCCGCTGGGTGCGGAGCATGTGATGACCGCCGCCTGAGCGGAGGGCGCGCGAAGGACCTGCGGGGCCGGCCGCACCGTACGAGGTGCGCACCGGCCCCGAAGTGTGTCCAGGGGCGGTTACGGACCGTGCCCAGGTGCTAGCTCAGCGCCTCCCGCAGCGCCTGGTACGCCGGCTTGGGGTTCAGCTGCTCGTCCCAGGGCAGGGCGGCACCCTCGCCGGGGAAGACCCCCGGGATCCAGGAGTACTTGTCGGTGTAGTCCCAGACGGTGATGCCCACGCACCGGCGCACGGCCAGGCAGGCCTGCGTCAACTGCCGGTACCAGTCGGCCTGTTCGGCCAGCTTCGCGTCGGTCGCGGGTAGTTGCATCCGTACGTCGACCTCGGTGAGCGCGGTGTCCAGGCCGAGGCGGGAGAAGCGGCTCAGGTTGTCCCTGAGCGTGGTGGGATAGCCGTACTGGAGCGCCAGATGGGTCTGGAAGCCGATGCCGTCGAGCGGGACGCCTTCGGCCTTGAGGCTCTTGGCGAGCGCGTAGTAGGCGTCGCTCTTCGGGCCGGTCGCCTCGATGTTGTAGTCGTTGAGGTACAGCCTGGCGTGCGGGTCGGCCTCGTGGGCCCAGCGCAGCGCGTCGGCGATGTAGCCGGGGCCGAGCGTCTTGTACCAGAGGGTCTCGCGGTAGGTGCCGTCCTCGTTGAAGGCCTCGTTGACGACGTCCCAGGAGTACACCTCACCCCGGTAGTGCCGTACCTCGGTGGTGATGTGCTTCTTCAGCACGGCCCGCAGTTCGGCGGCCGTCCACTGCCTGGAGGTGAGCCAGTCGGGCAGCTGGCTGTGCCAGACCAGGGTGTGGGCGCGAACCTGCTGGTGGTGCTCGCGGGCCAGGTTCACGATCTGGTCGCCGTCGGTCCAGTCGAAGACGCCCTGCCGGGGCTCGGTGGCGTACCACTTCATGCCGTTGCCTGGCGTGATCATGTCGAACTCGTCGCCGAGGATCTTCGTGTAGGCGCTGTCGGTGAGTTCGGGGTTGTCGGTGGCGCTGCCGACGTAGCGGCCGTGGCGCCGGGCGAGATCGGCGAGCGTGGGCTGCCGGTCGTGAGCCTGGGCGGCGGGGCCGGTGGCGACGCCGGCGGCCACGAGGACGGCCGCGAGGGCGCCGGCGAGTCTCAGACGTACCTGGGGCATGGTGCGGCTCCGATCTGCGGGACGAGGGGTGTTCAGCCCTTGGCGGCGCCGGCGACGAGACCGCCGACGAGCCGGCGTCGAGTAGTCGAAACATTCGAGCAAATCCCCGAACGTTCGGAACCGCGACTCTAGAAGGGCCCCTCGGGAGCGTCAAGGTGTCACGCACGAGGTCCGGGTGCGTAGTCGAACCAGCCGAAGGCCGCGGTGCCCTCGGTGACGTACATCCCGAGAACACGACCGGCGGGCGAGCACGGCCGCCGCCCCGCCGGCCACCTCCGGGTCGCAGTGGTGCGCCCCGTCCAGCCGGACCGACAGGCCCGCCCGGGCCGGTCGAGGCTGTCCCCGGTCGCGGTCAGGGTGAGCCGCCCGGGGCGCCGGGTGAGGGACCAGGACCGCGTGGGCCGGCGGCGCGGGGAGATCCAGTACGGCGCGAGCAGGGGGGCGGTGAAGTCGTCGCGCGCCGGCGGCTGTTCGAGGGGCGCCCAGGCTGCGGGCGGCGGATGGCGCCCCCCCCCACCGGCCCCAACCGGGCCAGCCGTCGGCCCACTCCACCGGCACCAGGAAGGTCCCCCGGCCGAGGACGTGGAACTCCGGGAACCAGCCGCGCGGCCGGGTGCCGAGCAGCACCGTCCACCAGCCGCCGTCGGCCGCCTGGACCAGGTCGCCGCGGCCGGTGCACTGGACCGGCAGGCCGGTGCCGCGGTGGCTCAGCAGCGGGTTGCCGGGAGCCGGCTCCCAGGGGCCGCGCGGCGAGCGGGCCCGGGCGGCCGACAGACGCCGCGCCCGAGCGCGGTCCCGCCCTCGGTGGGCAGCAAGTGCCGGGGGCGCTCGGCGGTGACGAGGAAGGTGCCGCCGGCGGGGACGGCGCCGGGCAGCGTCAACCGGCCCGGCCGGTCGAGGACGTTGCCGAGCTGCCGCCAGTGCACCAGGTCCCGGCCCTGGAAGAGCGGGACACCGGGGACGTACTCGTCCCCGAGCCGGCGCGCACTCGGGTCCGGGCGGAAGCCGGGGATGACGGGGTTGTCGTAGGTCCGCACGGCTCACCCCACAGCTGTCGAAAGTTTCGATCGTAGCGCCGAATTCTCTTGGCGTGGCGCGCTGCGGAGGAGGGTCGGGAAAGGTGTGCGCCCCGGCTGGTCGAATCCTGCGCGCGGAGGTGGGATGGAAGGGAGCAAGGGCCTTGCAGGCGGGCACGTCCGCACGCGTCACCCGGGCGTCGCCCGCCAGGGCGCGAGGAGCGGTGGAGCGATGTCCGGTTACGACGCCTCGGCGGTGGCTCGGGTGGTGGTCGGCGTGAGCGGCTCCCTGGGCAGCGTCACGGCCCTGCGCCGGGCCACCGCGCTGGCCCGGCGGCTGGGTGCCGAACTGTGGACCGTGCTGGCCTGGGAGCCGCCGGGCGGCGACCCCGCCGCACGCCGTTGCCCCGCCGGCGGTCTGGCGGTCGAGGAGTGGCAGCGGCTGGCCCGGCAGCGGCTGATCGCGGTGCTGGAGGAGATCTTCGGCGGGGACGGCCCGGGGGTCCCGGTCCACGCCGTCGTCGTCCGCGACGCACCGGGCCCGAAGCTCGTCGCGACCGCGGACCGCGAGGACGACGTCCTGGTCGTCGGCGCGGGGCGGCGCGGACTGCACCGTGCCTTCTCCGGCCGGGTCTCCCGGCACTGCCTCGCCCACGCGATCTGCCCGGTCCTCGCCGTACCCCCCTCCCCGCTCGAATCCCAACTGCTGTCGGTCCACCGGCGGAACACATGGCATCTGCGCATGGACCTCCGCCGGCTGTAGGAGCGGTCCGGCACCCCGACCACGGTCACGCACCGTGGTCGCGAGCCGTGCCGACCGGCGGCCGACACCCCCCGCGAGGACGTCAGGAACGCGCTCCGCGGCCGTCAACACGTCGACAAACGGTGACGCCGGGCGAGGTCGCCAGAACGCCTGTACGACGCACCACCGGCAGAATCGTGGCCCAGGCCACACCGCCCCGGCGGCCGCTGTTGATGCGACCGGGGCGGCCGCCGGTCATTCTTAACGCAAGCTTGACGCCCACCGAGCCGAGATCCATAGGCCCAGACGTCACTCTCTGCATACGCTGGTGCGGCCGTCCGCGTGATGGCCGGAAAGAGCTGAGCCGCACACAGGAGCACGCCGATGGCCACGACCGAACACCCTCCTTCCAGTCGATTGCGCACCTGGATGCTGGAGGGGCTGTCCGACATGGGCAAGCCCGGTGGCCACACGGGTCCCCACGCCGAGCCGGAGCCCCCGCACAAGGGCCAGCGCTGGTGGCGCGTGATGTGTCTGACCGGTGTCGACTACTTCTCCACCCTCGGCTACCAGCCGGGCATCGCGGCCCTCGCGGCCGGTCTGCTCGGGCCGATCGCGACCATCGTCCTCGTCATCGTGACCCTGGCCGGCGCGCTGCCGGTGTACCGCCGGGTCGCCGAGGAGTCCCCGCACGGCGAGGGTTCGATCGCCATGCTGGAGCGGCTGCTGTCCTTCTGGCAGGGCAAGCTCTTCGTGCTCACGCTGCTCGGCTTCGCCGCCACCGACTTCCTGATCACCATCACGCTCTCCGCCGCGGACGCCTCGACCCACCTGGTGGAGAACCCGCACCTCACGAACGTCCTGCACGGCCACCAGATGGTCATCACGCTGTTCCTGGTCGCCCTGCTCGGCGCGGTCTTCCTCAAGGGCTTCCTGGAGGCGATCGGCGTCGCGACGGCCCTGGTCGGTGTCTACCTCGCGCTGAACGTCGTCGTCGTGATCGTCGGCCTCTACCACGTCGTCACCGCGGGCCATGTGATCACCGACTGGTCCAACGCGCTGACCGTGCAGCACGGCAACATCTTCGTGATGATCGGCCTCGCGCTGCTCGTCTTCCCCAAACTCGCGCTCGGCCTCTCCGGGTTCGAGACCGGCGTCGCCGTCATGCCGCACGTCCAGGGCGACCCGGACGACACCGAGGAGAAGCCGACCGGCCGGATCCGGGACACGAAGAAGCTGCTGACCACGGCCGCCATCATCATGAGCGGCTTCCTGATCACCTCCAGCTTCATCACCACGCTGCTCATCCCGGAGAAGGAGTTCAAGACCGGCGGCCAGGCCAACGGACGTGCGCTCGCCTACCTCGCGCACGAGTACCTCGGCGGCGCCTTCGGCACGGTCTACGACGTCTCGACCATCGCCATCCTGTGGTTCGCCGGCGCCTCGGCCATGGCGGGCCTGCTGAACCTGATGCCGCGCTATCTGCCCCGCTACGGCATGGCCCCCCACTGGGCCCGCGCGGTGCGCCCGATGGTCATCGTGTTCACCCTGATCGCCTTCCTGGTGACCTGGCTCTTCGACGCCAACGTCGACGCGCAGGGCGGCGCCTACGCCACCGGTGTGCTGGTGCTCATCACCTCCGCGGCGATCGCCGTGACCATCGCGGCGCGCAAGGCCGGGCAGCGCAAGTGGACCATCGGGTTCGGCGTGATCTCGGTGGTCTTCATCTACACGACCGTCGTGAACGTCATCGAGCGGCCGGACGGTGTGAAGATCGGTGCCTGCTTCATCGTCGGCATCATCCTCGTCTCGCTGCTGTCCCGGCTGGCCCGCGCCTTCGAGCTGCGCGTCACCAGCGTGACGTTCGATCCGATGGCGGAACGATTCATCCGGGACATGGCCAGCCGCAAGATGCGGTTCATCGCCAATGAACCCGGTCACCGTGACAAGGCCGAGTACCGCGACAAGGTCGAGCAGATCCGCGCCGACAACGACATGCCGGAGCAGGAGGACTTCGTCTTCGTGGAGGTCACGGTCACCGACCCCTCCGAGTTCGAGGCGGGCCTGACCGTGCGCGGCGAGGTGCTGCACGACCGCTACCGGGTGCTCACCCTGGAGTCCGCGTCCATCCCGAACGCCCTGGCCGCGCTCCTGCTCAACGTCCGCGACATGACGCGCTGCACCCCGCACATCTACTTCGAGTGGACCGAGGGCAATCCGTTCGCCAACTTCCTGCGCTTCTTCCTCTTCGGCCAGGGCGAGGTCGCCCCGGTCACCCGCGAGGTGCTGCGCGAGGCGGAGCCGAACCGGGAGCGCCGGCCGCGGGTGCACACCGGCTGAGTCCGGGAGCGGACAGCGCCGGGCCCGACCGGCTCGGCGCTACTTCCCGAACCACCGCCGGGGCGGCCGTACGTCCACCTTCCCCATGCTGATCCGCCCGCCTATCCCCACCCGGAGCACGACCGGCGCCTCGGGGCCGCGGGCCGGGCGGACCTTGGTCTTGCTGTAGCCGACCGCCAGCGAGTCCGTGTCGACGACCATGCCGGGCCGGGTGATCAGGCGCAGGGTGCCGCCGCACAGGTCCAGGTCGATGTCGAGGGTGTCGTGCGTGAGCACGGCGTCGGAGAAGTCCAGGGTCACGTTTCCCCAGGCGCACACGATCTCCAGCCGGCGGGGCACGATCCAGGGGCCCTCACGGGTGGCCGAGGCGTACTGCTGCTCGATCCGGACGACGTCCTTGGCCGCCGCCGGTGCCACGACGGCGGCGGCCTGCGCCGGCAGGTCGGCGGTGAGCACCGCCAGCTGCCCGAGCGTGCGGGCGGACAGCGCGGCCGTGACGCGCTCGTCCAGCTCCTCGTGGGTGAGCCGGCCCTCCCCCGCGGCGGCGGCGAGCGCCTCCACCACCCGGTCGCGGTCCGCGTGCGAGGCACGCAGCCCGTCCGGCACGTCCGCGTCCACCATGTCGGCCGTCATCCCCTCACCCCGTTCCAGCAGGCTCCGCGGGGAGCCGTCGCCATCGAGAACTAACGTTATATCGCGTTATACCTGACGGCCAACCCCACGTCCATGGTTCCCGGTGGTTGGCCCTATCGTGACCGGCATGCAGTCCTACACGATCGGCCAGGCGGCGCGGCTGCTCGGCGTGAGCCCGGACACCGCCCGCCGCTGGGCCGACGCGGGCCGGGTGGCCACCCATCGCGACGAGGCCGGACGCCGGCTCATCGACGGCCGTGCCCTCGCCGCGTTCTCGGTCGAACTGGCCAAGGCGGCCGGCGGCGAGGAGGACGCCTCCTACACCTCCGTCCGCAACGCCTTCCCCGGCATCGTCACCGCGATCAAGCTCGGCGACGTCGCCGCCCAGGTCGAGATCCAGGCGGGCCCGCACCGGCTGGTGTCCCTGCTGACCCGGGAGGCCGTGGAGGAACTGGGCCTGGAGGTCGGCATGGAGGCCACCGCGCGCGTGAAGTCCACCAACGTGCACATCGACCGCGTCTGACGCGGCGGGGTCAGCGGCAGAGCAGCGCCGCCCACAGGTCCAGCCGGTCCCGCAGCCGCGACAGGTCGCGCCCCGTCAGCCGCTCGATCCGCTCCACCCGGTAGTGCACGGTGTTGACGTGCAGATGCAGCGCCTGCGCCGTGCGCGCCCAGGAGCCGTCGCAGGCCAGGAACGTCTCCAGGGTGCCGAGCAGGACCGCGACGGGCGGCCGGCCGGTCTCCAGCAGCGGGCCGAGCACCGTACGGGCATAGGCGGTGCGCACCTCGGCCGGCACACCGGTGAGCAGCGCGTCGAGGGTGGTGAGGCCGCGGGCGTCGGTCAGGCGGGAGGCGTCGGGCGCGGTGGTCCGCGCGGAGGTGAGGGCGTACCGGGCCTGCCCGAGCGCGGCGCCGAGTTCCCCGGGCCCCGCCGCGGGCGCGCCGGTGCCGCCGTGCAGGACGACCCCGGGCACGCACCCGGCGACCAGCGGCCAGACCTCGTCCGCCCAGCCGTCGGGCACCCCGGACAGCACCGCGAAGGCGCCCCCGTCCGGCAGCCGGCCGACGGCCGCGGCTTCCCCGGGCCCGCCCTCCGCGCCCGCCTCCGCCACGGCCTCCTCGGCTCGCGCGGCCACCACCGCGGCACCGCCCGCGTCGCCGGCCGTCACCGCATGCCCCGCCAGTTCCGTCAACGCGCCCTCGGCGAGCGGCCCTTCGTCCGGCCCTGGCCGCCGTGTCCCGGCGTCCGCGACGAGGACCAGGTACGGCCCCGTCTCCGGCAGCCCGCACCGCCGCAGCGCCGCCTCCACCGTGCCGTCCTCGCGCGCGTCCGGGGCCGACAGCAGCGCGCCGAGTTCGTCGGCTGCGCGCAGCCGGGCCGAGGGGCGCCGGGCGGCGGCCTCCTGGCAGTGCGCCAGCACGGCGGCGACCTCGTGCAGCATGCGCGGCGGGGCGGCGTCCGGGTCGGGCAGGTACAACAGCCGGCGCTCGTACGGCGAGACGCCGCTCGCGTCGACGGAGGCGGTCACCCCGGTGCCGTCCGCGACGAGCGCGAGCGCCTCCCGCGGGGGCACCGGCGGGGCACCCTCGGTGGCGGCGACCGTACGGCCCGAGGGCGTGAAGACGTAGGCGGCGGTCCGGCCGAGGTGGGCGAAGGCCTCGGCGAGGACGGCGTGCGGGCCGGCCTCCTGGGCGAGCAGCCGGCTCAGCCGCACGCGCGCGTTCTCCGGCAGCGCGTGATGCCGGCTCAGCCCGCCCCACTGGCGCAGGTACACGGTGTCGGTGATCGACCGGAACATGATGTGTGCGGGCACCCCGGCCACCGGCACGCCGTGGCGCACGCACGCCTCGACCAGGTCGTCGGGCACGGTCCCGTGCGTCTCCTCGCCCGCGAGCAGCGCGGCGGCCCCCGCGTCCTTCAGGGCCGAGACGAACCGTTCGGCCTTGCCGGAGCCGCCGTCGGGTGACCACCACACCAGCCCGCTGAGGACCACCTCGCCGGGCCGTACGAACCGGGCCGGGTCCTCCAGGTCCGTGACGGTCACTCCGCTGATTTCGCGCCGCAGCAGCGCGTCCTCCGCCCACAGCAGGCGCAGCCCGAGGGAGGCGTCCCCCAGGAGGTGTTCGACGTGCATGTGCTGGCTCCTCGTACGGCCGCCGCGGGGTGAGCACATCCCCCGGCATCTCGCATTCACCAGGTGAGTGTGAGAGAAAGCATCGTAAATGCAAGGTTGCCGGAGCGGAATGCCTCTTGGTTGATCCTCCAGTCCCGGGACCTGCGACGTCGGTGTTTCCGTGCCCCGCACCAGTCGATTCGACCGGTTCCCGTTGGTTCACTTCCGGCCATGGACCTGAACACGGTGGCCGAGATACGAGACGCCCGGCGGCCCGCGCCCTGGCGGCCCGGGGACGCCTGGCTCGGCGGCGGGACGTATCTGTTCTCCGAGCCCCAGTCGCACCTGCGGCGTCTGGTGGACCTGAGCCGCATGGGCTGGACGCCCGCACAGCGGCACCCGGACGGCTCCCTGGAGCTGGCCGCCACCTGCACCATCGCCCAACTGTCCCGCTTTGCCCAGGACTTGACCGCCCCCGCGGCGCCCCTCTTCGAGCAGTGCTGCCGGGCCTTCCTCGCCTCGTTCAAGATCTGGAACATGGCCACCGTCGGCGGGAACCTGTGCAACGGCCTGCCGGCCGGCCCGATGATCTCCCTCACGGCCGCGCTCGACGGCACCTGCCTGCTCCTCGCCCAGGACGGATCCGCGCGCCGCCTGAAGGTCGCCGACTTCGTCACCGGCGCGGGCCGCAAGGATCTGGCCGAGGGCGAGCTGCTGCGCTCGGTCACCCTGCCCGCCCGCGCCCTCGCCTGCCGTACGGCGTTCCGGCAGGTCTCGCTGTACGGCCTCGGGCGCTCGGCCGCCCTCGTCATCGGCACCCTCGACCCGGTCGACCACTCCCTCACGGTCACCGTCACCGCGGCCACGGTGCGCCCGGTGCGGCTGTGGTTCCCGCTGCCGCCGACGGCCGCGGCGCTGCGGGCGGCGGTCGAGGGGGCCGGCGCGGACGGCGAGTGGTTCGACGACATCCACGGACTGCCCGAGTGGCGGCGGCACATGGCACTGCGGCTGGCGGAGGAGATCCGCCGGGAACTGACGGAGGAGGAGCGGCGATGAGGGTCGAGGTCAACGGACGGTCCCACGAGGAGGACCCCCGCCCGGGCCAGTGTCTGCGCACGTATCTGCGCGAGCGCGGCTGGTTCGGCGTGAAGAAGGGCTGTGACCAGGGCGACTGCGGCGCCTGCACCGTCCACGTGGACGGCGAGCCGGTGCACAGCTGCCTCTACCCGGCCTTCCGCGCCGACGGCCGCAGCGTCACCACCGTCGAGGGCCTGGCCGCCCCGGACGGCGAACTCCACCCCGTGCAGCGCACGTTCCTCGACGCCCAGGGCTTCCAGTGCGGCTTCTGCACGGCCGGCTTCCTGATGACCACGGCAGCGCTCACGGAGGACCAACTCGCCGATCTGCCCAGGGCGTTCAAGGGCAATCTGTGCCGCTGCACCGGCTACCGGGCCATCGAGGACGCCGTGCGCGGGGTTAAGAACGTGGAGGCGCCCGCGCCCGGCGAGACCGTCGGCCGCAGCCTGCCCGCCCCGGCCGGACCGCAGGTCGTCACCGGCACCGCCCGCTACACCTTCGACATCGACGTACCGGGCCTGCTCCACATGAAGCTGCTGCGCTCCCCGCACGCCCACGCCCGCATCCTCGCGATCGACACCTCCGCCGCCCTGCGCGTCCCCGGCGTGCACGCCGTGCTCACCCACCACGACGCCCCGGAACGGCACTTCTCCACCGCCCGCCACGAACACCCCGAGGAGGACCCGGACGACACCCGCGTCCTGGACGACACCGTCCGCCACATCGGCCAGCGCGTCGCCGCCGTCGTCGCCGACAGCGAGGGCGCCGCGGAGGAGGGCTGCCGGCGGATCGAGGTGACGTACGAGGTGCTGCCCGCCGTCCTCGACCCGGAGGAGGCCATGCGGCCCGGCGCCCCGGTGGTCCACGACAAGGACGCGGCGACGGCCCGCATCGCGCGCCCCGAGGCCAACGTCGTCGGCGAGGCGCACGGCGAGCTCGGCGACGTCGAAGCGGGCTTCGCGGCGGCGGACGTCGTCTACGAGGACACCTTCCGCACCCAGCGCGTCCAGCACGCCAGCCTGGAGACGCACGGCGCCCTCGCCTGGATCGACGAGGACGGCCGGCTCACCGTCCGCACCAGCTCCCAGACGCCGTTCCTCACCCGCCGCGCCCTGTGCGCGCTGTACGACCTGCCCGAGGACCAGGTCCGGGTGCTGGCGGGGCGGGTCGGCGGCGGGTTCGGCGGCAAGCAGGAGATGCTGGTCGAGGACATCGTGGCGCTCGCCGTGCTGAGGCTGCGCCGCCCGGTGAAACTGGAGTACACACGCGCGGAGCAGTTCTACGGCGCCACCACCCGGCACCCCTTCACGATCCGGGTGAAGGCGGGCGCCCGCCGCGACGGCACCCTCACCGCGCTCCAGCTGCGCGTCGTCGCGAACACGGGCGCGTACGGCAACCACGGGCCGGCCGTGATGTTCCACAGCGTCGGCGAGTCCCTGGCCGTCTACCGCGCCCCGCACAAGAAGGTCGACGCCTACTCGGTCTACACGCACACCGTCCCGGCGGGCGCCTTCCGCGGCTACGGCCTGGGCCAGGTGCTGTTCGCGGTGGAGTCGGCGCTGGACGAGCTGGCCCGCCGACTGGACCTGGATCCCCTGGAGTTCAAGGCGCGCAACATCATCGGGCCCGACGAACCGATGCTCACCCCGGGCGGCCACGAGAAGGACCTGCACATCGCGAGCTACGGCCTCGACCAGTGCGTGGCGATCGTGCGCCGGGCCCAGGCGGAGCCGGCGTCCGAGCCCGTCCCCGCGGGGTGGCTGGTCGGCGAGGGCGCCGCGCTGGCGATGATCGCGACCGGCCCGCCCGGCGGCCACATCGCCGACGCCAGGGCTTCCCTGCTGCCGGACGGCACCTTCGACCTGGCCGTCGGCACCGCCGAGTTCGGCAACGGCACCACGACGGTGCACAAGCAGATCGCGGCCGGCGAGCTGGCCACCACCGTCGACCGGATCGCCGTCCGCCAGTCCGACACGGACGTCGTACGGCACGACACCGGCGCCTTCGCCTCGACCGGTACGGTCGTCGCGGGCAAGGCCACCCTGCGCGCCGCCCGCGCCCTCGCCGACCAGCTGCTGGACTTCGCCGCCGCCCACCTGGCCGTCCCGCGCGGGCGGTGCCGGCTGACGGAGGAGGCCGTGCTCCACCCGGGCGGACGCCTGCTGCTGAAGGAGGTGTACGCGGCCGCGCGCACCGTCGGCCTGGAGCTGAGCGCCGACGGGCACTTCGGCGGCACCCCGCGCTCGGTCGCCTTCAACGCGCACTGGTTCCGGGTGGCGGTCGACCCCGGGACCGGCGAGATCCGCATCCTGCGCAGTGTGCACGCGGCCGACGCGGGCAAGGTGATGAACCCGATGCAGTGCCGGGGGCAGGTCGAGGGCGGGGTCGCCCAGGCGCTCGGCGCCACCCTCTTCGAGCGGGTCCTGCTGGACGGGCGGGGCGCGGTCGACACCGCCGCCTTCCGCCGCTACCGGCTCCCGCAGTACGCCGACGTGCCGCGCACCGAGGTGCACTTCATGGAGACGGCGGACGCGATCGGCCCGCTGGGCGCCAAGTCGATGAGCGAGAGCCCGTTCAACCCGGTCGCCCCGGCCCTGGCCAACGCGCTGCGGGACGCAACGGGTGTGCGGTTCACCGAGGTGCCGCTGCTGCGCGACCGGGTGTGGCGGGCGCTGGAGCGCCACAGCGGTAGCCGCCGTCCACCCGGATCGCGGTGATCCCGCTGATGTGCCGGGCGCCGCACCGGTCCTGCGGGAGGACCAGCTGGGGTCCGGCCGAATCCAGTGGGGTCTCGTCGATGCGCACGCCCAGCAGGACGGGCGCGTCCGCGAAGTCCGGGTCGATCTCGGCCCAGGACAGCACCGCGTGGTGGCCGTCGGTGCCGGTGACGGCGATGAGGAAGCGCAGCCGGTCCTTGCGCCGCGCCGGGTCGAAGTCCGGGCCGGCGTCGGCGAGGACGTCGTACAGGCGCGGTCCGGTGAAGCGGTGGTGCTGGATGCCGCTGGTCGCGCAGTCGAAGCTGACGTCCGCCCGGTGCTGCGGCCAGTGCAGCAGCTCCGGCACGGTCAGCCGGGCGGGCCTGGCGAGATCGCCGGTCAGGGCGAGTTGCGCGAGCGTCATCTGCGACCACCTCCCGCAGGACGGTACCCGCCGGAGTGCGCCGTACAAACGCACATGCAAGCTACATGTCACAAGTTCGCAGCTCATGCGATGTGACAGGAGACTTACCCCTGGCAGATGCGGCATTATCATCGCCGCACGGCCGGTTCCCCCGGCCGCGACAGGGCGCGACACTTGTTCCACAGAACGCGAGGAGTAGACCCGTGATGACCCGTTCCGTGCGCCGGACCCGACGGATGCTGAAGGTTGCCGGTGCGGGAGCCGCCGCCCTGCTGGCACTCAGCGCCTGTTCCTCCTCGTCGAAGTCCTCGGACTCGTCGGGCTCGTCGGCCCCGTCGGACGCCTCCGGCTCCCCCAAGCTCTCCGGCAGCGTCACCGTGTTCGCGGCCGCCTCCCTCAAGGAGAGCTTCACGGCCCTGGGCAAGGAGTTCGAGCAGCAGCACCCCGGCACCAAGGTCAGCTTCAACTTCGGCGGCAGCGACACGCTGGCCGCGAGCATCACCAGCGGCGCCCCGGCGGACGTCTTCGCCGCCGCCAGCCCCAAGACCATGGCGATCGTCACGGGCAAGAAGGACGCGGCCGGCACCCCGGCCACCTTCGTCCGCAACCAGCTGGAGATCGCGACCCTGCCGGGCAACCCGCACAAGGTGGCCTCGCTGAAGGACCTCACCGCCTCCGGCCTGAAGGTCGTGCTGTGCGACAAGACCGTGCCGTGCGGCGCCGCCGCGCAGAAGGCCCTGGACGCCAGCCACCTCAAGCTCACCCCGGTCTCCTACGAGCAGGACGTCAAGGGCGCCCTCAACAAGGTGGAACTGAAGGAGGCCGACGCCGCCGTCGTCTACAAGACCGACGTGCACGCCGCCGGCAGCAAGGTGCAGGGCGTGGAGTTCCCGGAGTCGGCCAAGACGATCAACGACTACCCGATCGTCCTGCTGAAGAACGCGCCGAACGCCGAGGCCGCCAAGGCGTTCATCGCCCTCGTGCAGTCCGCCGAGGGCGAGAAGGTGCTGAGCGAGGCCGGGTTCCTCAAGCCGTGACCTCGCCTCTCGAACCCGACGCCGCGGCCGGCCCCCGCACGGGCCGGCCGCGGCGTCGCCGCGTCGGCACGGGGGGCCGGCGCGGGGTGCCGTTGCCGCTGCTGCTGCCGGGCCTGGTGGCGCTGGCGTTTCTGCTGCTGCCGCTGCTCGCGCTGCTGGTCCGCGCGCCCTGGCGCACGCTGCCGGACCAGCTGTCCAGCACCCAGGTCTGGCAGGCGCTCCAGCTGTCCCTGGTCAGCGCGACGGCGGCGACGGCCGTCAGCCTTGTCCTGGGCGTGCCCCTGGCCTGGCTGCTGGCCCGCACCGAGTTTCCCGGCCGGGGGTTCGTCCGGGCCCTGGTGACCCTGCCCCTCGTCCTGCCGCCGGTGGTCGGTGGTGTGGCCCTGCTGCTGGCCCTCGGCCGCAACGGCGTGATCGGCAAGTGGCTGGACGCCTGGTTCGGGATCACCCTGCCGTTCACCACCACCGGGGTGGTGGTCGCGGAGGCGTTCGTCGCGATGCCGTTCCTGGTCATCAGCGTCGAGGGCACCCTGCGCGCGGCCGATCCGCGCTACGAGGAGGCGGCGACCACCCTCGGCGCGTCCCGCTTCACCGCGTTCCGCCGGGTCACCCTGCCGCTCATCGCCCCCGGCATCGCGGCCGGCTCGGTCCTCGCCTGGGCCCGCGCGCTCGGCGAGTTCGGCGCGACGATCACCTTCGCCGGCAACTTCCCCGGCCGCACCCAGACCATGCCCCTCGCGGTCTATCTCGCCCTCCAGGACGACCCCGACGCCGCCATCTCCCTCAGCCTGGTCCTGCTCGCGGTGTCGATCGCGGTGCTGGCGGGGCTGCGGGACCGCTGGATGACGGGAGCGTGAGCGTGGCCGCCGACCCCGGGCGTGTGCGAACGTACCGTCCCATGACCGACATCGACGCCCCCGAAGCCGCCCCGACGCGGGTGGGCGGCGAGGGGCTCGACGCCCGGCTCGTCGTCGACCGGGACGCCTTCCGCCTGGACGTCTCCCTCACCGCCGCCCCCGGCGACGTCGTCGCCCTGCTCGGCCCCAACGGCGCCGGCAAGACCACCGCCCTGCGCGCCCTCGCCGGTCTCGTCCCGCTCACCGACGGGCATCTCCGGCTCGACGGCGCCTCCTTGGCGGACACTCCCCCGGAGTCCCGCCCGGTCGGCGTGGTCTTCCAGGACTACCTGCTCTTCCCGCACCTGACCGCCCTGGACAACGTGGCCTTCGGGCCGCGCTGCCAGGGCGTCTCCAAGACCGAGGCCCGTACCCGGGCGGCCGCGTGGCTGGAGCGCATGGGGCTCGCCGACCACGCCCACGCCAAACCACGCCGGCTGTCCGGCGGCCAGGCCCAGCGGGTGGCCGTCGCCCGGGCCCTTGCCACCCGCCCGCGGCTGCTGCTCCTGGACGAGCCGCTGGCCGCCCTGGACGCCCGCACCCGCCTGGAGGTCCGGGCCCAACTGCGCCGCCATCTGGCCGAGTTCGAGGCGGTCGCCGTTCTCGTCACGCACGACCCGCTGGACGCCATGGTGCTCGCGGACCGGCTGGTCGTCATCGAGGACGGCCAGGTGGTGCAGGAGGGCACCCCCGCCGACATCGCCCGCCACCCCCGCACCGACTACATCGCCCAGCTCGTCGGCCTCAACCTCTACCGGGGCCGGGCGGACGGGCACACGGTACGGCTCGACGCCGGGCCCTCGCTCACGACCACCGAGGAGCTGTCCGGGCCCGTCTTCGTGGCGTTCCCGCCGAGCGCCGTCACCCTGTTCCGGGACCGGCCGACCGGCGCGAGCGCCCGGAACCTGTGGCGCTGCGAGGTCGAGGGCCTGGAGACGCACGGCGACCAGATCCGCGCCGGCCTCGTCGGCGAACTCCCGCTCGCGGCCGACCTCACCACGGTCGCCGCGGCCGAGCTGGATCTACACCCGGGCGCCGCTGTCTGGGCGACGGTCAAAGCGACGCAGACGCACGCATACCCGGCTTAGGTGACCGCGCGCCCTACCGTGGGTGCCCATGACCCTGAGCATCCGCAATCAGCTGCCCGGCGCCGTCACCGAGGTCCGGTCGGGCGAGGCGATGGCCGCCGTGAAGGTCCGCCTCGGCGGCGGGCAGCACCTCACCGCGGCGATCACCCTGGAGGCCGCCGAGGAACTCGCCCTCGCCCCCGGCTCGCCCGTACGCGCCCTCGTGAAATCGACCGAGGTCTCCCTCGCCAGCGGCCGGGTCGAGGGCCTGTCGATCCGCAACCAGCTGCCCGGCGCGGTCACCGGCCTCGTCACCGGTGCCGTCATGGCGACCGTCCGGATCACCGTCGACGGCGGCGAACTGACCGCGGCGATCACCAAGGACGCGGTCGAGGACCTCGGCCTCTTCGTGGGCTCCGACGTGGTCGCTCTGATCAAGGCGACCGAGGTGGCCCTCGCGACGGAGTGACACGGCGGGTGACACGGCGAGGGCCCCGCCCGGGAATCCGGGCGGGGCCCTCGATGTCACCGCCCGCCGCCGTGCCGGCGGGCGAGAGGTGTCAGTCCTCGTACGCGTCCGGCGGCGGGCAGGAGCAGACCAGGTTGCGGTCGCCGAAGGCCTGGTCGATCCGGCGCACCGGCGGCCAGTACTTGTCGGCGGCGGAGACACCGGCCGGGAAGACGGCCTCCTCGCGGCTGTAGGCGTGCGCCCAGTCGCCGCCGAGCGCGGCGGCGGTGTGCGGGGCGTTCCGCAGCGGGTTGTCCTCCGCCGGCCACTCGTCCGCGCCGACCTTCTCGATCTCCGCGCGGATGGCGATCATCGCGTCGCAGAACCGGTCCAGCTCGGCGAGGTCCTCGGACTCGGTCGGCTCGATCATGAGCGTGCCGGCCACCGGGAAGGACATGGTGGGCGCGTGGAAGCCGTAGTCGATGAGCCGCTTGGCGACGTCGTCCACGCTGACGCCGGTCGCCTTGGTCAGGGGACGCAGGTCGATGATGCACTCGTGCGCGACCAGGCCGCCGGGGCCGGTGTAGAGCACGGGGTAGTGCGGCTCCAGGCGCTTGGCGACATAGTTCGCCGACAGCACGGCGACCTGCGTGGCCCGCTTGAGACCCTCGCCGCCCATCAGGCGGACGTACGCCCAGGAGATGGGCAGGATGCCCGCGGAGCCCCAGGGGGCGGCCGAGACCGGGCCGACGCCCGTCTCGGGGCCGGCCGCGGGCTGGAGCGGGTGGTTCGGCAGGTACGGCGCGAGGTGCGAGCGGACCGCGACCGGGCCGACGCCTGGACCGCCGCCGCCGTGCGGGATGCAGAAGGTCTTGTGCAGGTTCAGATGCGAGACGTCACCGCCGAAGTGGCCCGGCTTGGCGAGGCCGACCAGCGCGTTGAGGTTCGCGCCGTCGACGTACACCTGGCCGCCCGCCTCGTGCACCCGGGCACAGATGTCGGCGACGTGCTCCTCGAAGACGCCGTGCGTCGACGGGTAGGTGATCATCAGCACCGCCAGCTCGGCGCGGTGCTGCTCGATCTTGGCGCGCAGGTCCTCGACGTCGATCTCGCCGTCCTCAGCGGTCTTGACGACGACGACCTTCATGCCGGCCATCACGGCGCTGGCCGCGTTGGTGCCGTGCGCGGAGGACGGGATCAGGCAGACGGTGCGCTGCTCGTCGCCATTGGCGCGGTGGTAGCCGCGTACGGCGAGCAGACCGGCCAGCTCACCCTGGGAGCCGGCGTTCGGCTGGAGGGAGACCTTGTCGTAGCCGGTGACCTCGGCGAGACGTTCCTCCAGCTCGCGGATGAGGGTGAGGAAGCCCTGCGCCTGCTCGGCCGGCGCGAAGGGGTGCAGCCCGCCGAACTCGGGCCAGGTGACCGGCTCCATCTCGGTGGTCGCGTTGAGCTTCATGGTGCAGGAGCCCAGCGGGATCATGCCGCGGTCGAGCGCGTAGTCGCGGTCGGCGAGCTTGCGCAGGTAGCGCAGCATCGCGGTCTCGGAGCGGTGCTGGTGGAAGACCGGGTGGGTGAGGTAGTCGTCGCCGCGCAGCAGCGCCTCGGGCAGGGCGTCCGCGGCGGTCGCGTCGAGCGCCGCTATGTCGCCCGCGACGCCGAAGGCCGCGAGGACCACGCCCAGCCGGTCCCGGTCGGTGGTCTCGTCGCAGGCCACGGAGACGTGGTCGGCGTCGACCGGGCGCAGGTTCACGCCGTTCTCCCGGGCGGCGGCGACGACCTCGGCGGCCTTGCCGGGCACGCGCGCGGTGACGGTGTCGAAGAAGGCACCGTGGACGACCTCGACACCGCCGGCCCGCAGGCCCTCGGCGAGAAGCGTGGCGTACCGGTGCGTCCGCCGGGCGATGATCCGCAGCCCCTCCGGGCCGTGGTAGACGGCGTACATGCCGGCCATGACGGCGAGCAGCACCTGCGCGGTGCAGATGTTGCTGGTGGCCTTCTCACGGCGGATGTGCTGCTCACGGGTCTGGAGCGCGAGCCGGTAGGCCTTGTTGCCGTCGGCGTCGACGGAGACGCCCACGAGCCGGCCGGGCAGGCTGCGCGCGAACTTCTCCTGCACGGCCATGTAACCGGCGTGCGGACCGCCGAAGCCCATCGGCACGCCGAACCGCTGGGTGGTGCCGACCGCGATGTCCGCGCCCAGCTCACCCGGCGAGGCCAGCAGGGTCAGCGCGAGCAGGTCGGCGGCGACGGTGACGAGGGCGCCCAGCTCGTGCGCCTGGTCGATGACCGGCCTGATGTCGCGTACGGCACCGGAGGCGCCCGGGTACTGGATCAGTACGCCGTTGATCTCGCGCGCGGCGATGTCGGCCGGGATGCCCTCGCTGAGGTCGGCGACGACGACCTCGACACCGGTCGGTTCGGAGCGGGTCTCGATGACGGCGATGGTCTGCGGCAGCACGTCCGCGTCGACCAGGAACAGACCCTTCTTGTTCTTGCCCATGCGCCGGGACAGCGCCATGGCCTCGGCGGCCGCCGTGCCCTCGTCCAGCAGGGAGGCACCGGAGGTCGGCAGCCCGGTCAGGTCGGCGACCATGGTCTGGAAGTTCAGCAGGGCCTCCAGCCGACCCTGGGAGATCTCCGGCTGGTAGGGCGTGTACGCCGTGTACCAGGCGGGGTTCTCCATGACGTTGCGCAGGATGACGGGCGGGGTGAACGTCCCGTAGTACCCCAGGCCGATCATCGAGCCGAGCACCTGGTTGCGGTCCGCGAGCGCGCGCAGCTCGGCGAGCACCTCGGCCTCGGTGCGGGCGCCCGGCAGGTCGAGGGCGTCGGCGTTCTTGATCACGTCGGGGACCGCGGCGGCGGTCAGCTCGTCCAGCGAGCCGTAGCCGACCTGCGCGAGCATCTTGGCCCGCGCCTCCTGGTCGGGCCCGATGTGGCGCTGTTCGAAGGGAATACCCGCTTCGAGGTCGGAGAGCGGCATGCGGTGGGCGGTCATTGCGGAGGCCTCCTGGTCTGACGCGACCTTCGAAGGGCACCACGGTGCGGTGCCCCGACGGCCTCCCCCTCTGTCATCTCAACCTGAGAGCTTCACCGGGCGCCCGAGAGGCCCGGCTTTCACCGTCGGTGAGAGCGGAAGCCGTCGACAACCGCCCTGCTTTCCAGAGTGACCTCGTCCGTGCGGTACGTGAGCCTGAGAGATTCCGGGGAGGATTTGCTCCTTCGGCGCCTCCGAGGTGATCGGAGGACTCTCCCGCACGGGTTCAGCAGCCGTTGTCAGACTACCAGCGAGGTCAACGCCCGAGCCCTCGAGTGGCCGCCTCCGCGAATCTGCTCTTTTGTAGTGGTTACGGATGAGTTGTGACCATGTGGAGGGAGAGCGACCGTGCAGACCGACATCGATCCGCGCAACCTGATCGGCCGCAAGGCGTTCGACCGCAGCGGCGCCAAGATCGGCACCGTCGACGAGGTGTACCTGGACGACGCGACCGGCATACCCGAGTGGGCGGCCATACGCACCGGCCTGTTCTCCCGTGACGCGTTCGTCCCGCTGGAACCGAGCGAACTCGTCGAGGGCACCCTCCGCGTCCCCTTCGACCGCGCCCTCATCAAGGACGCCCCGGACTTCGGCGTGGGCCGCCATCTCTCCCCCGAACAGGAACTCCAGCTCTACCACCACTACGGCCTCGACACGGCCCTGCCTCCCACGCTCCCCGACCGGGACTTCGGCAAGCTGGCCGGGTCGGAGGAGGCCTGAGGCCGGCGCACCCCGCCAGGGGGTGTCGTTCGGATCATGCCGGCGTCGCGGGCCCTGGCACGCCCATCTGCGGCATTGTCATCGATCACCGACTCCCCCACGACCCCGCTCGGCTCGGCCGGCAGGCGGCCGTTCCTCACGGCCGGCCTGATCCAAGCGACACCCCCTAGCTAGGCCTCGGCAGGGTGGTCGCGCCGGAGCTCCTCCTCCTGCGGATCCGGCACCAGCGGCAGCGGCTCCGCGGCCTCCAGCGCGGGGTCGTCGACGAAGAACGTCCGCACCCGCCCCGGAGGGGACTGCGGCGTCTCGAACCGCACCGTCACCCGCCCCAGCCCGCTCCCCTGCACCCACCCGGGCCCGTACGCGACATGGTGCACGTCCTGCCCGGCCCGCCAGTGCCGCTCGACCGGCTCCGGCCGCTCCACCACGGCCTCGGCCACGACCTCCTCCGGCGTCTCCGCCGCCCGCGCGTCCATGGCCTGGGCGAACAGGTCCTCCTGCGTGTAGTCGGCGAGCCCGGAGACGCCCACGCCGAGCAGCCGCACCCCGCCCGTGGTGTCCACGGAGTCCAGCAGCCGGGCCGCCGCCTCCCGGACCACCGCCGGATCGTCCGTGGGCCCCCTGAGCGTCTCCGAACGGGTCAGCGTCGAGAAGTCGTACCGCCGCACCTTCAGCACGATGGTCCGCCCCGACAGCCCGGCCCCCCGCAGCCGCCCCACGCACCGGTCCGCGAGCCGCTGCACCTCCATGCCGATCCGCAGCCGGTCATGGATGTCCACGTCGTAGGTGTCCTCGACCGACACCGACTTCGCCTCACGCTCGGCCACCACGGGCCGGTCGTCACGGGCCAGCGCCATCGCGTACAACGCGTGCCCGTGCGCCTTGCCGAGCAGCCGGACCAACTCGTCCTCACCCGCCTCGGCCAGCTCCTCGACCGTGGTGATCCCGGCCCGGCGCAGATGGTCCCCGGTCGCGGGGCCCACGCCCGGCAGGGTCCGCACCGGCATCGGCCCGAGCAGTGCCCGCTCGGTCCCCGGCTCGATGACCAGCAGGCCGTCCGGCTTGGCCTGCTCGGAGGCGATCTTCGCGAGCATCTTGGACGCGGCGAGCCCCACCGAGCCGGTCAGCCCCGTGACCGCCCGGATGTCCGCGCGCAGCCTGTTCCCGGCCAGCCGCGCCGACTCCTCGTCCCAGGCCGTCCCGCCCGCCTCCAGATCCACGAACGCCTCGTCCAGACTGAGCGGCTCCACCAGCGGCGACAGCTCCCGCAGCAGCGCCATCACCTGCTCGCTGATCGCCCGGTACACCCCGAAGCGCGGCACGAGATACGCGGCGTTGGGCGCCAGCCGCCGGGCCTGGCCCATGGGCATCGCCGAATGGACCCCGAAGATCCGTGCCTCGTACGACGCGGTGGCCACCACACCGCGCGGTCCGAGCCCGCCCACCACGACCGCCTTCCCGCGCAGGCTCGGCTTGGATGCCTGCTCCACCGAGGCGTAGAAGGCATCCATGTCGAGATGCAGGATGGTCGGCGCGTGTCTCACATCTCCGATGCTGCACCACGGCACTGACAATGCCGCGGTACGGGACGCCCACCGTGCGGCATCGCGCCGGATGCCGGCGGGCACCGGCTAGCGGACGGCGACGGATCCCCGCTGTCGGACGGCGAGGGACCCGGCGTTCAGACCGCTCGGTTGCGGCGGCGCGCCAGCTCGTCCGCGGGGTTGTGCCCGACGAGGGTCTCGCCCGTGTCGATGCGCTCGCCGTGCAGCTGGGAGAGCGCGCTTTCCACGTCCCGCCACACCACGCCGACGGCGATCCCGAAGATGCCCTGACCGCCCTGGAGCAGGGCGTGGACCTCGTCCGGCGAGGTGCACTCGTACACCGTCGCGCCGTCGCTCATCAGGGTCAACCGCTCCAGGTCGCGGAAACCGCGTTCTCTGAGGTGCTGGACGGCCGAGCGGATGTTCTGGAGCGAGACCCCGGTGTCCAGGAACCGCTTCACGATCTTCAGGACGACCACGTCCCGGAAGCTGTACAACCGCTGGGTGCCGGACCCGTAGGCGGGCCGCACGCTCGGCTCGACCAGGCCGGTGCGGGCCCAGTAGTCGAGCTGTCGATAGGTGATGCCCGCGGCCGCACACGCGGTGGGCCCGCGGTAACCGATCTGTTCGGACGTCATGGACGCTGCCCCTCCGCCGTCCGGTACCACCGTCGGCCGCTGCGGAGCGGGGTCGACCGCGCTGCTCGATGGGAGGCACCCCCTGTTCGAACGCAGCTGTGAACTCGGGGGAGGGTACGGACCGCTCTCCCCGAACCCGCGTCCGGGGGCACCCCCAGCCGTACCGTCGCCGCTCGTTCTCACGCCGACCTCCGTCCTTGACCTGCCTTCTCGACGGTAGGCAGTCACCAGGGGCGCGTCAACGATCGCCACACTCGGCACGCCGAGTGATAATCACCCTAAGAGTGGTTTCCCGTGCCCCACCGCGGGGAAAGGCTAGCCGAATGCGCTCGCGGGGGGCCGTAGGACGCCCTCATTGGCCGGTGGCACATGCCCGGCCCCACCGCCCGCACGGGCCCGCCGCACCCGGTGCTCACCGGGCGGGCGCGCTCACCGACGGCTTGTGATCACTGGCTGCTGGTGCCGAAGTCCTCGGGCGAGATCTGGTCGAGGAACTCACGGAACTTCTCCACCTCGTCCTCCTGCTCGTCCGGGATGGCGATGCCCGCGTCGTCCAGCACCGTGTCGCTGCCGTAGATCGGCGTACCGGTGCGCAGGGCCAGCGCTATGGCGTCGGAGGGGCGGGCGCTGACCTCGACCCCGCTGGCGAAGACGAGCTCCGCGTAGAAGACGCCTTCCCGCAGGTCGGTGATGCGTACTTCGGTCAGCTCCTGGCCGACGGCCTCCAGCACGTCCTTGAACAGGTCGTGCGTCAGCGGTCGGGCGGGAGCCATGCCCTGCTGGGCGAAGGCGATCGCCGTAGCCTCCCCCGGCCCGATCCAGATGGGGAGGTAACGGTCGCCCCCCACTTCGCGCAGGAGCACGATCGGTTGGTTGGAGGGCATTTCGACCCGGACACCTACGACATCGAGCTCGTTCACACAGCAACCCTAGGCCGTGCCCGGGACGTTTGGGTAGTCGGGCCGGGAACAGGTGCCCGATCCGGACTCCGGCGGACCCCCGGCCCACCCGCCGCTCTCAGGGCAGGCTCACACCGAGAGCGCTCTTCACCAGAGCCGCGTGCAGCTTCACCGTGAGCGCCGCCAGCTCCTTCGTACGGGCTTCGGCAAGTGCCCTGGTCTGCGGGTTGCGGTGGCGCTTGAGCGGGGCAACCACCTGGTCGACGAGACCGGCCTCGCGGTCGGCGGCGCCCTTCATCACCCGCAGG
This sequence comes from Streptomyces sp. HUAS MG56, assembly GCF_058673395.1. Taxonomy (NCBI): domain Bacteria; kingdom Bacillati; phylum Actinomycetota; class Actinomycetes; order Kitasatosporales; family Streptomycetaceae; genus Streptomyces; species Streptomyces sp. HUAS MG56. The sequence goes on from NZ_CM178722.1 coordinate 2,631,579, forward strand.
TGACGCGGCTCGATCCCGAACCGGCCCAGTTCGGCCACCAGCCCGGCCACGGTGACCGCCTCGGCGTCGTACGCCCCGTCGGCCAGCGGAGCGATGAGCCCGTACGACTCCCACTCCTGGAGCTCGGCCTCGTCGATGTCCGCCGCCGCCAGCAGCTCGGCCCGGCCGATTCGAGCGACCGTGGGCACCGCCGACCGCTCCTGAAGGTCCTCCGGCGTGCGCTGGCGCCCCACGACGGGCAGCGGGACGGCCTCGCCGCGCTCCATGGCGTCCAGGTGCTCGCGGATCACCTTGAGCGGCAGATAGTGGTCCCGCTGCATCCGCAGGACGTGCGCCAGGCGCTCGACGTCTCCGGCGCTGAACTTGCGGTACCCCGAAGCGGTCCGCTGCGGCTCGATGAGCCCCTCGGACTCCAGGAAGCGGATCTTGGAGATGGTGACTTCGGGGAACTCGTCGCGCAGCGCGTTCAGCACCGTGCCGATGCTCATCAGCCCACTGTCCCTGGCGGCGGTACCGCTTCCGGCACCGCCGCTCGGTGTTTGAAGCATGGACCTTCCCTGGGGTCCCCCCGGACGCCGGTCCGGGGGCGGGTCAGATGCCCTGGTTCCGGCTCGCGTAGAACACCAGCCGGTACTTGCCGATCTGCACCTCGTCACCGTTCGACAGAGCGACCTGGTCGATCGGCTCGCGGTTGACGTACGTGCCGTTGAGGCTGCCCACGTCGGCGACGGTGAACGAGCCGTCCGGCTGGCGACGGAACTCCACGTGCCGACGCGAGACCGTCACGTCGTCGAGGAAGATGTCGCTCTGCGGATGACGGCCGGCCGTGGTGAGGTCGGCGTCCAGCAGGAAGCGGCTGCCCGAGTTCGGCCCCCGGCGCACCACCAGCAGCGCCGAGCCGAACGGCAGCGCGTCCACCGCGGCCTGCGCCTCGGGCGACAGCGTCGGGACCTGCGTCTGGCCGGTCACCTCGGCGTCGTACGCCTCAAGACCGGAGATCGAGATCGTTGACGTCGTCTCGGAGGCGCGCTCCGGCACGGCTCCGGGGCGCAGCGGCGCACCGCAGTTGGAACAGAAGCGGGCGCTGTCCGCATTGCGGTTACCGCACCTCGAACACACCAGGGCCGACATGGACGGATCCTCCTGCCGCGGCTGCCCCGCCGGGGCGTTGGACGCGTACGGACCAGAGGCGAACCCTCCACCCGTACCTGAGGTTGACGGTTGTCCGAAACCTATGCCGCCGGACTGGGCAGGGTCAACCGACGCCCCGCCCTGGCCTCCGGAAATGTCACCGCCCGGACCAGCCACCTGGTCCCGGAACAGCGGCCGCTGACCCTCCGCGTCGGGCTGGGCGCGATGGCGAGCGGTCGCGTTGTCGCCACCCTCTCGCGCACTCTTGCCGAACAACTTCGCAAACAACTTCACGGGCGATTCCCCTTGACCGAAACAGACCCGCCCGTGGGGCAGGACGAACCCTGATTGCCTACACCGGCCGAGCCGGACATCCTCACAACGTCCGTATCCACCAGACAGTTTCCACCACGCACCACCCCTTCGATGCGTCGACCCCCCGCAACCTCATGCCCCTGCCGGACGTCCCGCATGCACCGCCGGTTCACTACGAGGACGACCGAGCGTAGTCAGGCCGCTTCGTCTGTCGCAAGGCGTCCACGACGATCTTGTCCGAGCGCTCCACCGTGACCGTGGCCTGCTCCTTCTCCAGCGTCTGCACCACTCCTCCCGGGATGTTCAGCGCGGGTTCCAGATCTTGCGGCTTGCCGATGACCGTAAAACGATAGGGGGCGTTGATCTTGTTCCCGTCGACGCTCACGCCGCTGCCGGAATCCGCGAAGTACGTGTTCGCCACCACACGGACCCCGTTCAGCTGGATCGCCTCCGCGCCGGCCGCACGCAGCTCCTGGACGGCGTCGAGCAGCATGTCCGCCTTGACCGCCCCCTTCGTGTCCTCGACCGTCATCGTGATGCCGGGACCCTGCGCCGCCACGGTGCCCGCCAGAATGCCGAGTTGCCTCTCCTTCTCGGCCGTCTGCTTGCGGGCCTCCGCAGCCTGGTCGGAGCTGTTCTGGAGCTCCTGGCGCTGCTTTTCGAGTCCCTGCTTCTCGTCCTCAAGACGCTGCGTACGCGAATCCAGTTCATCGAGGATGCGCACAAGATCTTCCTGTCGCGCGCCGCGGAGCGCGCTGTCGGTGTCACTGTTGGAGGCCACCTGCACGGCCAGCCCGAAGCCGAGCCCGAACAGCAGCAGGGCGACGATGAGTTGGGCCCGGGTGAAACGCGGCGGCCACAGCCCCTTGACCAGCCGTTGCCGCCCGGTCAGCGACTCCTGCGGCGGCTCGCCGGACGTCGCCCCGGACTCGGGTGCCGGCGGCGGCACCTCGGCCGGCAGTTCCTTGCGCAGCCTGTTCTCCGGCTGGTTCTCCGGCTGCTCGTTCGGCTCGCTCATCGGTCTCACGCCCGGAACACGTGACGCCGGATCGCGGCGGCGTTGGAGAAGATCCGGATGCCGAGGACCACGACGACACCCGTGGACAGCTGCGCGCCCACGCCCAACTTGTCACCCAGGAACACGATCAAGGCGGCGACGACCACGTTCGACAGGAACGACACCACGAAGACCTTGTCGTCGAAGATCCCGTCGAGCATGGCCCGCAGACCGCCGAAGACGGCGTCCAGCGCCGCGACGACGGCGATCGGCAGATAAGGCTCGACGATCGCCGGAACCTCCGGGTGGACCAACAGGCCGGCCACGACTCCCACGACGAGGCCCAGTACGGCGATCACGATGTGCCCTTCTCAGTCTTCTCGGTGCTCGGCTGTGCGGTACGGACGATCACACTCGGTGCGGCGGGCAACCGTACGTCACCCTGGGTGGAAATGGTGGCGCGGATGCCGAAGTTCTCCTCCAGGGCGTGCAGATACAGCCCGTCGGCACTGTTCTGGAACCCGGTGCTCAGCCGTTCCCCGTCCCCCACGGCCAGCACCGTGTACGGCGGCACCAGCGGCCGGTTGTCGACCAGTATCGCGTCTCCCGCGGCCCTGATCGCGGACAGGGCCGTCAGCCGCTGTCCGTTGATGGAGACGGCCTCGGCCCCGGACGCCCACAGCCCGTTGACCACGCGCTGCATGTCACGGTCGCGCACCCGGCCGCTGTCGGAGAAGCCCGAGGTCTCCCGCGGATTGGTCCCGTCACCGCCGGAGCTGGCCTCCTTGGCGTCGTTCACGACGAGCTTGACGCCCGGCCCGTGCACCTCGGTCGCACCCGACAGGACGCCCACCAGATCCGCCGGCCCGCTGCCGCCGCTCGACTTCAGCGCCGCCCGCTGACGGGCGCTGACGTCGTCGCGCAGCGTGTCCACGGTGTGCTCCAGCTTGTCCGCGTTCGCGGTCTCGCTGTCGATGCGGTCGATCAGCTCCTGGTGCTCCTTGGCCACCACGGGTGCCGCCCCCTGCGCCTGCGCCGCACCGAGGGTCACGACCAGCGCCGCGAGGACGAGACCGCCCGCGAGACCGAGCTTCGCCCGGAGCGTCTTGGGCAGCCCGCCCTCGCCCGCGGACTTCTTCCGGGCTGCGGCCTCGGCGTATCCGTCGTCGAGGCTGTGGTCCATGACATTGGTGATCAACGACATGGAGGCGTCCGGGCGCTGCGGCCGCGCAGGGCTGCTCCGAACGGGGGGTTGCTGCGGCATGCCGCACATCGTCGCATGTCGCGGGCGATACCTCCGAATGGCCCCACCGACGTGCCGGACAGGCCCCCTGGGGGACATCTGTCCGGCACGCGCGTGTGCGTGGGCCTTCCCGTACGGCGCGGTGTGTCGCGCCCCTTCCGGCCGCCCCGCGGTGCCCTACCGGCCGGCGCTGTCCACGACGGCCGACCACTCGTCGAGCAGGGCCTGTGCGGAGGCGTCGTCGGGCCCCTCCGCCCACAGATGGGTGACCGCCTCGGCCGGGTCGGGCAACACCATCACCCAGCGCCCGTCGGTCTCCACGACCCGCACGCCGTCGGTCGTGTCGACAAAGCGATCCCCTGCCGCCTCGACCACCCGCCGCATGACCAGACCCTTGACGGCCCACGGCGTGGCCAGGTCCCGCTTGAGCACATGGGCCCGCGGGATCCGCGCGTCGATCTGGCTGAGCGTGAGCTGCGTCCGCGCGACGAGCCCGATCAGCCGGACGAAGGCCGCCGTACCGTCGAACACGCCGCTGAACTCGGGGACGATGAACCCGCCCTTGCCGTCACCGCCGAAGATCGTCCCTTCTTCACGCCCCACGCGCGTGAGATCGTCGGGCGAGGTCGTGGTCCACTCGACCTGCGTGCCGTGATAGGCGGCCACCTGCTCGGCGATCCGGGTCGTGGTCACCGGCAGCGCCACCCGCCCGCTGCGCCGCTCCGCGGCCACCAGGTCGAGCATCACCAGCAGCGCCCGGTCGTCCTCGATGATCCGGCCCTTCTCGTCCACGAGCGACAACCGCTCGCCGACCGGGTCGAACCGCACGCCGAAGGCGGCACCCGAGGAGGCCACTATCTCGCCGAGCCGCACCAGCCCGCCCCGCCGCATCTCGGTGGTCTCGGTGGGCCGCGACTCGTCCAGCCCCGGATTGATCGTCAGCGAATCCACGCCGAGCTTGCCGAGCAGGCTGGGCAGCACCAGTCCGGCGCTGCCGTTGGCCGCGTCCACGACGACCTTCAGACCGGAGTCGGCGATGCCGGTCGTGTCGACGTTCCGCAGGACCGTGCCTGTGTACGAGTCGAAGACGCTGGCCGGGAAGTACAGGTCACCGATCTCGCCGGGGAACGCCCGCCGGTACTCCTGCCGTGCGAACACCCGGTCCAGCTTGCGCTGGCCGCCCTGCGACAGATCGGCGCCCTGCCCGTCGAAGAACATGATGTCGACCGAGTCCGGCACGCCCGGCGAGGTCCGGATCATGATGCCGCCGGCACTGCCGCGCGCGGTCTGCTGCCGGGCCACGGGCAGCGGCACGTTCTCCAGGTCGCGTACGTCGATGGCGCTGGCCTGCAACGCGGAGATGACCGCCCGCTTCAGCGCACGGGCACCCCGGGAGTGGTCGCGGGCCGTGGTGACGGTCGAGCCCTTCTTCAGGGTCGTCGCGTACGCCCCGGCGAGCCGCACCGCCAGCTCGGGCGTGATCTCGACGTTCAGAATGCCGGACACCCCACGGGCGCCGAACAGATTGGCCTGCCCTCTGGACTCCCAGATGACCGAGGTGTTGACGAACGCGCCGGCCTCGATGGTCTTGAACGGATAGACGCGGACGTTGCCCTGAACGATCGATTCCTCACCGATCAGGCACTCGTCACCGATGACGGCGCCGTCCTCGATCCGGGCGGCGCGCATGATGTCGGTGTTCTTCCCGACGACACAGCCGCGCAGATTGCTGTGCTGACCGACATACACGTTGTCGTGCACGACGGCCCGGTGCAGAAAGGCACCGCTCTTGACGACGACGTTCGATCCGACGACGGTGTGCTCCCGGATCTCCGCGCCGGCCTCCACCTTCGCGTAGTCGCCGATGTACAACGGCCCGCGCAGTACGGCGTCGGGATGCACTTCGGCGCCTTCCGCCACCCACACACCGGGCGAGATCTCGAACCCGTCGATGTCGACGTGGACCTTGCCCTCAAGTACGTCGGCCTGGGCCTTCACATAGCTCTCATGGGTGCCGACGTCCTCCCAGTAGCCCTCCGCGACATAGCCGTAGACCGGCTTGCCTTCCTTCATCAGCTGCGGAAAGACGTCACCTGACCAGTCGACCGGAACATCCGGTTCGACGTATCCGAAGACTTCGGGCTCCATGACATAAATGCCCGTGTTGACCGTGTCGGAGAAGACCTGACCCCAGGTCGGCTTCTCCAGGAAACGCTCGACCTGGCCTTCCTCGTCGACAATGGTGATGCCGAACTCCAGCGGATTGGGCACACGGGTCAGACAGACCGTGACGAGTGCACCCTTCTCCTTGTGGAAATTGATCAACTCGGTGAGGTCGAAGTCGGTCAGGGCATCGCCGGAGATGACGAGGAAGGCATCGTCCTTCAACGCCTCTTCGGCGTTCTTGACGCTTCCGGCGGTACCGAGTGGCTTCTCCTCATTGGCATAGGTGAGCTCCATTCCGAGCTCTTCACCGTCGCCGAAGTAGTTCTTGACGAGCGATGCCAGGAACTGGACGGTAACAACGGTCTCGGTGAGCCCGTGCCTTTTGAGCAGCCGTAGCACATGCTCCATGATCGGGCGATTGGCCACGGGCAGGAGCGGCTTGGGCATGCTAGAGGTCATGGGGCGCAGGCGTGTGCCTTCGCCCCCGGCCATCACGACGGCCTTCATGTCGGAAGCGTCCTCCTCGCAAGAGATGACGGTCTAGCCGACTTCACCCGTCCTGATTGTCCCGCACTTTTCCACTGCGGGCCATCGCGACATAACGTCAGGACAATCGCCGAGCTCAATCGGCCATGGTGTCCGCCCGGACCAAACAGCGGACCTGTACCACGTAGAGCACTCCTGCCCACCAGTAGAGCGTTGTACCCCACCCGGCGAACGCCCATCCGAAAATGGCAGCGAGTGACGCGATCCATGTGTTGCCGTCGCTGAGGAGCAACAACGGGAACGCGTACATCAGGTTGAAGGTTGCTGCCTTCCCGAGGAAGTTCACCTGCGGCGGCGGATACCCGTGCCGGCGAAGGATACCCACCATCACCAGGAGAATCAGCTCCCTCGCCAGCAGCAGCCCGGTCAACCAGAGCGGCAGGATGCCGCGCCAGGTGAGACCGAGCAGGGTGGAAAGGACATAGAGCCGGTCGGCAGCAGGGTCGAGAAGCCGGCCGAGGCTGCTGATCTGGTTCCAGCGCCGCGCGAGCTTCCCGTCGAGATAGTCACTGATCCCGCTGAAGGCAAGCACGAGGAGAGCCCAGCCATCACTCTTGGGGCCCCCGAACTCGGGCCTGAGGATCAACCACAGGAAGAGGGGTACGCCGACGAGCCGAGCCATGCTGAGGATGTTGGGGATGGTGAGGACCCGGTCTGTCTGGACACGGGTCTCCTGGACCTCCACCCGGGGGCCTCCTGTGCGAAAACGAGCCAACGATGCCCCCTGACCTTACCTCAACGCAAAAAAGCTCCGGCTCTCGGGCAGTGCCCAAGAGCCGGAGCTGTAAAAGGAGTTCGGCGGCGTCCTACTCTCCCACAGGGTCCCCCCTGCAGTACCATCGGCGCTGTGAGGCTTAGCTTCCGGGTTCGGAATGTAACCGGGCGTTTCCCTCACGCTATGACCACCGAAACACTATGAAACTGACAACCGGACCGCCTGTTCGGCGGGGCTGTTCGTGGTTTCAGAACCAACACAGTGGACGCGAGCAACTGAGGACAAGCCCTCGGCCTATTAGTACCGGTCACCTCCACACCTCACGGTGCTTCCAGATCCGGCCTATCAACCCAGTCGTCTACTGGGAGCCTTACCCCATCAAGTGGGTGGGAGTCCTCATCTCGAAGCAGGCTTCCCGCTTAGATGCTTTCAGCGGTTATCCCTCCCGAACGTAGCCAACCAGCCATGCCCTTGGCAGAACAACTGGCACACCAGAGGTTCGTCCGTCCCGGTCCTCTCGTACTAGGGACAGCCCTTCTCAAGACTCCTACGCGCACAGCGGATAGGGACCGAACTGTCTCACGACGTTCTAAACCCAGCTCGCGTACCGCTTTAATGGGCGAACAGCCCAACCCTTGGGACCGACTCCAGCCCCAGGATGCGACGAGCCGACATCGAGGTGCCAAACCATCCCGTCGATATGGACTCTTGGGGAAGATCAGCCTGTTATCCCCGGGGTACCTTTTATCCGTTGAGCGACGGCGCTTCCACAAGCCACCGCCGGATCACTAGTCCCGACTTTCGTCCCTGCTCGACCCGTCGGTCTCACAGTCAAGCTCCCTTGTGCACTTACACTCAACACCTGATTGCCAACCAGGCTGAGGGAACCTTTGGGCGCCTCCGTTACTCTTTAGGAGGCAACCGCCCCAGTTAAACTACCCATCAGACACTGTCCCTGATCCGGATCACGGACCCAGGTTAGACATCCAGCACGACCAGACTGGTATTTCAACGACGACTCCACGAACACTGGCGTGCCCGCTTCAAAGTCTCCCAGCTATCCTACACAAGCCGAACCGAACACCAATATCAAACTGTAGTAAAGGTCCCGGGGTCTTTCCGTCCTGCTGCGCGAAACGAGCATCTTTACTCGTAGTGCAATTTCACCGGGCCTATGGTTGAGACAGTCGAGAAGTCGTTACGCCATTCGTGCAGGTCGGAACTTACCCGACAAGGAATTTCGCTACCTTAGGATGGTTATAGTTACCACCGCCGTTTACTGGCGCTTAAGTTCTCAGCTTCGCCCCACCGAAATGGAGCTAACCGGTCCCCTTAACGTTCCAGCACCGGGCAGGCGTCAGTCCGTATACATCGCCTTACGGCTTCGCACGGACCTGTGTTTTTAGTAAACAGTCGCTTCTCGCTGGTCTCTGCGGCCACCCCCAGCTCTGGCAGCAAGTGCCGTCACCAGACGTGGCCCCCCTTCTCCCGAAGTTACGGGGGCATTTTGCCGAGTTCCTTAACCATAGTTCACCCGAACGCCTCGGTATTCTCTACCTGACCACCTGAGTCGGTTTAGGGTACGGGCCGCCATGAAACTCGCTAGAGGCTTTTCTCGACAGCATAGGATCATCCACTTCACCACAATCGGCTCGGCATCAGGTCTCACCCTGCATGAGTGGCGGATTTGCCTACCACTCGGGCTACACCCTTACCCCGGGACAACCACCGCCCGGGATGGACTACCTTCCTGCGTCACCCCATCACTCACCTACTAACCGCTTGGTCCGGCGGCTCCACCACTTTCCATTCCCCGAAGGGTCCGGAACGGCTTCACGGCCTTAGCATCACGATGCTCGATGTTTGACGCTTCACAGCGGGTACCGGAATATCAACCGGTTATCCATCGACTACGCCTGTCGGCCTCGCCTTAGGTCCCGACTTACCCTGGGCAGATCAGCTTGACCCAGGAACCCTTAGTCAATCGGCGCAAACGTTTCTCACGTTTGTATCGCTACTCATGCCTGCATTCTCACTCGTCAACCGTCCACGACTACCTTCCAGTGCCGCTTCACCCGGCAGACGACGCTCCCCTACCCATCCACACAGGCGTTGGCCCTATTGTGTGAATGACACGACTTCGGCGGTACGCTTGAGCCCCGCTACATTGTCGGCGCGGAATCACTAGACCAGTGAGCTATTACGCACTCTTTCAAGGGTGGCTGCTTCTAAGCCAACCTCCTGGTTGTCTGTGCGACTCCACATCCTTTCCCACTTAGCGTACGCTTAGGGGCCTTAGTCGATGCTCTGGGCTGTTTCCCTCTCGACCATGGAGCTTATCCCCCACAGTCTCACTGCCGCGCTCTCACTTACCGGCATTCGGAGTTTGGCTAAGGTCAGTAACCCGGTAGGGCCCATCGCCTATCCAGTGCTCTACCTCCGGCAAGAAACACACGACGCTGCACCTAAATGCATTTCGGGGAGAACCAGCTATCACGGAGTTTGATTGGCCTTTCACCCCTAACCACAGGTCATCCCCCAGGTTTTCAACCCTGGTGGGTTCGGTCCTCCACGAAGTCTTACCTCCGCTTCAACCTGCCCATGGCTAGATCACTCCGCTTCGGGTCTTGAGCGTGCTACTGAATCGCCCTGTTCGGACTCGCTTTCGCTACGGCTTCCCCACCCGGGTTAACCTCGCAACACACCGCAAACTCGCAGGCTCATTCTTCAAAAGGCACGCAGTCACGAGAATGTGCAAGCACATTCCGACGCTCCCACGGCTTGTAGGCACACGGTTTCAGGTACTATTTCACTCCCCTCCCGGGGTACTTTTCACCATTCCCTCACGGTACTATCCGCTATCGGTCACCAGGGAATATTTAGGCTTAGCGGGTGGTCCCGCCAGATTCACACGGGATTTCTCGGGCCCCGTGCTACTTGGGTGTCTCTCAAACGAGCCGCTGACGTTTCGACTACGGGGGTCTTACCCTCTACGCCGGACCTTTCGCATGTCCTTCGCCTACATCAACGGTTTCTGACTCGTCTCACGGCCGGCAGACCGTGAAAGAGAGATCCCACAACCCCCACGACGCAACCCCTGCCGGGTCTCACACGCCATAGGTTTGGCCTCATCCGGTTTCGCTCGCCACTACTCCCGGAATCACGGTTGTTTTCTCTTCCTGAGGGTACTGAGATGTTTCACTTCCCCTCGTTCCCTCCACACTGCCTATGTGTTCAGCAGCGGGTGACAGCCCATGACGACTGCCGGGTTTCCCCATTCGGAAACCCCCGGATCAAAGCCTGGTTGACGACTCCCCGGGGACTATCGCGGCCTCCCACGTCCTTCATCGGTTCCTGGTGCCAAGGCATCCACCGTGCGCCCTTAAAAACTTGGCCACAGATGCTCGCGTCCACTGTGCAGTTCTCAAACAACGACCAGCCACCCATCACCCCGAACCCATAAGGTCCGAGTGCACTGGGGCCGGCGACTGAGGAGAAGATCAGATCATTCCCTCAGACACCCAACAGCGTGCCCGGCACGACCAGCCGACCAGATCAGCGTTCCACGCCCCGAAGAGCAGTACTAGCGCCTGGTCCGTCCTGGACCGTGCCGAATAATCAACGTTCCACCCATGAGCAACCAGCATCGGACACTCGCCGATGTACTGGCCTCTGACCGAGCAGAGCCCGGTAAGAAGTGCTCCTTAGAAAGGAGGTGATCCAGCCGCACCTTCCGGTACGGCTACCTTGTTACGACTTCGTCCCAATCGCTAGTCCCACCTTCGACGACTCCCTCCCACAAGGGGTTGGGCCACCGGCTTCGGGTGTTACCAACTTTCGTGACGTGACGGGCGGTGTGTACAAGGCCCGGGAACGTATTCACCGCAGCAATGCTGATCTGCGATTACTAGCAACTCCGACTTCATGGGGTCGAGTTGCAGACCCCAATCCGAACTGAGACCGGCTTTTTGAGATTCGCTCCACCTCACGGTATCGCAGCTCATTGTACCGGCCATTGTAGCACGTGTGCAGCCCAAGACATAAGGGGCATGATGACTTGACGTCGTCCCCACCTTCCTCCGAGTTGACCCCGGCGGTCTCCTGTGAGTCCCCATCACCCCGAAGGGCATGCTGGCAACACAGAACAAGGGTTGCGCTCGTTGCGGGACTTAACCCAACATCTCACGACACGAGCTGACGACAGCCATGCACCACCTGTACACCGACCACAAGGGGGGCACTATCTCTAATGCTTTCCGGTGTATGTCAAGCCTTGGTAAGGTTCTTCGCGTTGCGTCGAATTAAGCCACATGCTCCGCTGCTTGTGCGGGCCCCCGTCAATTCCTTTGAGTTTTAGCCTTGCGGCCGTACTCCCCAGGCGGGGAACTTAATGCGTTAGCTGCGGCACCGACGACGTGGAATGTCGCCAACACCTAGTTCCCACCGTTTACGGCGTGGACTACCAGGGTATCTAATCCTGTTCGCTCCCCACGCTTTCGCTCCTCAGCGTCAGTAATGGCCCAGAGATCCGCCTTCGCCACCGGTGTTCCTCCTGATATCTGCGCATTTCACCGCTACACCAGGAATTCCGATCTCCCCTACCACACTCTAGCTAGCCCGTATCGAATGCAGACCCGGGGTTAAGCCCCGGGCTTTCACACCCGACGTGACAAGCCGCCTACGAGCTCTTTACGCCCAATAATTCCGGACAACGCTTGCGCCCTACGTATTACCGCGGCTGCTGGCACGTAGTTAGCCGGCGCTTCTTCTGCAGGTACCGTCACTTGCGCTTCTTCCCTGCTGAAAGAGGTTTACAACCCGAAGGCCGTCATCCCTCACGCGGCGTCGCTGCATCAGGCTTTCGCCCATTGTGCAATATTCCCCACTGCTGCCTCCCGTAGGAGTCTGGGCCGTGTCTCAGTCCCAGTGTGGCCGGTCGCCCTCTCAGGCCGGCTACCCGTCGTCGCCTTGGTGAGCCATTACCTCACCAACAAGCTGATAGGCCGCGGGCTCATCCTTCACCGCCGGAGCTTTACACCGTCAAGGATGCCCAAGACGGTCATATCCGGTATTAGACCCCGTTTCCAGGGCTTGTCCCAGAGTGAAGGGCAGATTGCCCACGTGTTACTCACCCGTTCGCCACTAATCCACCCCGAAGGGCTTCATCGTTCGACTTGCATGTGTTAAGCACGCCGCCAGCGTTCGTCCTGAGCCAGGATCAAACTCTCCGTGAATGTTTACCGGTAATCCGGTCGAACACCACGAGAGCGGAACCAGGAGGAGGAATAGTCCTCCCGGTTCACAGCGTCCTCGCTGTGTTTTTCAAAGGAACCTCGCCCCGGTCGTGATGACCGGAGACGGGGTATCAACTAATCTGGCGTTGATTTTTGGCACGCTGTTGAGTTCTCAAGGAACGGTCGCTTCCTTTGTACTCACCCTCTCGGGCTTTCCTCCGGGCTTCCCTTCGGTGTTCCAAACTCTATCAGGGTTTTTCCGTCTCTCTGACCACCCTTCTGCGGACACGCAGAAGGAGATCCAGAGATAGGATCTGACAAGTTTGGGTGCTGCTGAGTGAGGCCGCTTTCGCGCCCTTCCGTCCCAAGCAGGAGTACGACTGTACACGGAGCCGTGAACGCCGTGCAAATCCACCGGGTTGGTGGTCTAGACCACTAGCTGGTAGCTTCCATACGGAACCCCAACTTCCTATGACATACGCTGCTGCTCAGTGCCGTCCGGGACAGGCAGTGGCGGCCCGTAAGCAGCTCCACTCCTGGGAGGCTTCCCATGACCACCGTGACGTCCCCTCTTGCCGGACGCGCCATCGGACTGGCCAATGTGCCCGATCCGGTCTTCTCCGGGGCCATGGTCGGCCCGGGTACCGCCATCGACCCCGTGCGTGAGGCCTCCGAGGCCGTATCGCCCGTGGACGGCGTCATCGTTTCTCTGCACCCGCACGCGTTCGTCGTGGTCGACGCGGACGGGCACGGCGTACTCACCCACCTCGGCATCGACACCGTGCAGCTCAACGGCGAGGGCTTCGAGTTGCTCGTCAACAAGGGCGACACCGTGACGCGCGGCCAGGCCGTCGTGCGCTGGGACCCCGCCGCCGTCGAGGCCGCCGGCAAGTCCCCCATCTGCCCCGTCGTCGCGCTTGAGGCCACGGCCGGCTCCCTCGGGGACGTCCGTGAGGACGGTGACCTCAAGGTCGGCGACGAGCTTTTCGCCTGGAACTGACGGCAGTGCCGTCGCAGGGCGGCGTTCAGGACAACCATCGCGGCGGCGGGACCCGCCGCACTATCGGAGACGGGTGAGATGGAAGCAACGCTGCGAGGCGTGGGCGTGAGCCATGGTGTGGCCATCGGCGAGGTTCGGCACATGGGCACGGCGGTGCTGGAGCCGCCGGCCAAGTCGATCCCCGCGGATGAGGCCGAGCGGGAGCAGGGGCGTGCCCGCCAGGCCGTCGACGCCGTGGCCGCCGATCTGATGGCGCGCGGCAATCTGGCGGGCGGCGAGGCCCAGGCCGTGCTCGAAGCACAGGCCATGATGGCGCAGGACCCCGAGCTGATGTCCGACGTGGACCGGCGGATCGCCGTCGGCAGCACGGCCGAGCGTGCCGTGTACGACGCGTTCGCGGCGTACCGCGAGCTGCTGGCCGGTGCGGGTGAGTACCTCGCCGGTCGCGTGGCCGACCTCGATGACGTGCGGAATCGTATCGTCGCCCGGCTGCTGGGCGTTCCGATGCCGGGGGTGCCGGACAGCGACCAGCCCTATGTGCTCGTGGCGCGGGACCTGGCGCCCGCCGACACCGCGCTGCTGGATCCGTCCCTGGTGCTCGGTTTTGTCACCGAGGAGGGCGGGCCGACCAGCCACAGCGCGATTCTGGCGCGGGCACTGGGCGTGCCTGCGGTCGTGGCGCTGCCCGGTGCCGGTGAGCTGGCCGAGGGCACGGTGATCGCGGTCGACGGCAGCACCGGTGACATCTTCGTGGACCCGACCGAGGCGAAGAAGGCGGAGCTGGAGGCCGCGGCCGCCGAGCGCAAGGCCGCGCTGGCCGCGTCGACCGGGCCGGGCGCGACGGCGGACGGGCACAAGGTGCCGTTGCTGGCCAACGTGGGCGGTCCTGCGGACGTGCCGGCCGCGGTGGAGGCGGGGGCCGAGGGTGTCGGTCTGTTCCGTACCGAGTTCCTGTTCCTGGACGACAGCAAGAACGCTCCTTCCGAGGAGAAGCAGGTGGAGGCCTACCGGCAGGTGCTGGAGGCGTTCCCCGAGGGCCGTGTGGTCGTGCGTGTGCTGGACGCGGGTGCGGACAAACCGCTGGAGTTCCTTACTCCGGCCGACGAGCCGAACCCCGCGCTGGGTGTGCGGGGTCTGCGGACGCTGCTGGACCACCCGGAGGTCCTGCGCGCGCAGCTGACCGCGCTGGCCAGGGCCGCCGAGGGGCTGCCCGTCTACCTTGAGGTCATGGCGCCGATGGTGGCGGACCGTACGGACGCGAAGGCGTTCGCGGACGCGTGTCGTGCGGCGGGGCTGCGGGCCAAGTTCGGCGCGATGGTGGAGATCCCGTCGGCCGCGCTGCGGGCGCGTTCGATCCTCCAGGAGGTCGAGTTCCTGTCGCTGGGGACCAACGACCTCGCGCAGTACACGTTCGCGGCCGACCGTCAGGTGGGTGCGGTGTCCCGGCTGCAGGACCCGTGGCAGCCGGCGCTGCTCGACCTGGTGGCGCTGTCCGCGGAGGCGGCCAAGGCCGAGGGCAAGAGCTGTGGTGTGTGTGGTGAGGCCGCGTCCGATCCGCTGCTGGCCTGTGTGCTGACCGGTCTGGGGGTCACCTCCCTGTCCATGGGGTCGGCGTCGATTCCTTATGTCCGGGCGACGCTGGCGAAGTACACGCTGGCGCAGTGCGAGCGGGCCGCGGCGGCGGCGCGTGCCGCGGACAGCGCCGAGGATGCGCGCAGCGCTGCTCAGGCGGTGCTGTCGGGCGAGTAGTCGTCGGCGCGGCGCGTTCGCGCAGTCGGGTTCAGGGGCGTCCCGCCTTCGGTGGGGCGCCCCTGACGTGTGTCGGCGCCGGGTGCGTGTGCGGTCAGTGGTGGTGGCCGGGGGCTGTGCCGTCCTTTCCGAGGTCGGGGGGCGCGTCGTAGTCGACGCCGGACTCCGGGGAGATGAGGTCGCCGGATTCGACGTCGGTGCAGTAGGCGTCGAACACCTCGGCGGCGGTGAGGGGTTCGAGCTCGCCGCAGCGCAGTCGCCAGCCGTAGACGCGGTCGGGCGTCCCGGGGCGGCTGGTGCGGATGACGAGTCCGCCGGGGCTGCGGGTGGCGAGGCCGAGCGCGAGGACGCTGGTGAATTCCAGGGCTTCGGCCTCGTCCAGGCGGGTGGCGTCGGTGCCGTCCTGGTCGGCGTGGAGGACGGAGATCAGGGTGTCCGGTGGGCCGGAGACGCTGGTCACGAGGTGCCGGTCGCCGGGCGGTGCGGTGTCGAGGATGCGGACCAGGAGGTCGGAGGCGCGGGTGAAGGCGGCCCTGCCGATGTCCTCTCCGCAGGTGGGGCAGGGGCCGAGGCGGGAGAGCAGCGTGGTGGCGTACTCCCAGGTGGCCTGGCGTACGGCCTCGTCCACGAGGGCCGGTACGAGGGTGGCGAGTGGACGGCCGTCGTACGGGATGGTGGGGCCGGTGGCCGCGAGTTCGGCGGTGAACCTGGTGCGGCTGGCCGGCGCTTCCGGGTCGAGGCCGGTGTCCGCGCAGTACACGGCGTAGTCCTCGGGGTCGAACAGGGCGAGGGTGGTGTGGCTGCCCTGGGCGGCGCGGGCCATGAGGACCGCCTCGACCTGCCGGAGGTAGGCCGTGTGGTCGTCGAAGGTGAAGCTGCGGTAGCGCCGCATGGCGCGGAAGTCGTGTTCGTCGGTGAGCAGGCCGATGGTGCCGGCGATCTCGCGGCGCAGGACGCGTCGCATGGTCCGGTCGTCGGTGTGCGCCATGTTTCCCCCAGAGTGCGCAGTCGATCAATGCTCACTCACCGTAACCGGCGGCACTGACAACGGGGGGCGCCGCCGGTGGACGTAGCTCGGTGGTGGGCTCGTTCGCGCAGGTGGTGCGGGGTGGGTTCAGGCGCGTTTGCGGGCGAGTTCCTCGTAGAAGCCCAGCAGGGAGAGGTTGTCGATGGATCCGGGGTTGACCGCCTTCTCCAGGGGGGTGCCCTGGAGCAGTCGTTTGACGGGGACCTCGATGCGCTTGCCGGTGAGGGTGTGCGGGACGCCGGGCACTTCGATGATCTCGTCGGGGACGTGGCGCGGGGAGAGCTCTTCGCGGATGGCCTGCTTGACGCGGGCGAGGAGGGCGTCGTCGAGGGTGGCGCCGGGTGCGAGGTGGACGAAGAGGGGCATCCAGTAGCCGCCGTCGGGCTGCTCGACGCCGATGACGAGGGACTCCTTGATCTCGGGGAGGCGCTCGACCACCTCGTAGATGTCGGCGGAGCCCATGCGCACGCCCTGCCGGTTGAGCGTGGAGTCGGAGCGGCCGTGGATGATCACGGTGCCGCGCGCGGTGAGGGTGATCCAGTCGCCGTGTCGCCAGACACCGGGGTAGGTGTCGAAGTAGCTGTCGTGGTAGCGGCTGCCGTCGGGGTCGTTCCAGAAGCGGATCGGCATGGAGGGCATGGGGTTGGCGACGACGAGCTCGCCCACTTCGTCGATGACGGGGTTGCCGCTCGGGTCCCAGGCCTGGAGGTCGGTGCCGAGGCCGGGGGCCTGGAGTTCGCCGGTGTGGACGGGGAGGGTGGGTACGGCTCCGGCGAAGCAGGAGCAGACGTCGGTGCCGCCGCTGACGGAGGCGATCCAGAGGTCGGCCCCGCTGTGTGCGAACTCGTCGTGCAGCCAGCGGAAGCCGTCGGGCGGCAGGGGCGAGCCGGTGGTGGCGACGCACCGCACGGCGGACAGGTCGTGGTCGCGCGCGGGGTGGACGCCGGCCTTGCGGCAGGCCATGACGTAGGCGGCCGAGGTGCCGTAGAGGGTGGCCCGGGTGAGTTCGGCGACGCGCCACTGGGCGCCGGTGTCGGGGTAGCCGGGGCTGCCGTCGTACAGGACGATCGTCGTCCCGGTGAGGAGGCCGGAGACGAGGAAGTTCCACATCATCCAGCCGGTCGAGGTGTACCAGAAGAAACGGTCCTCGGGGCCGAGGTCACAGTGCAGGCCGAGCTGTTTGAGGTGTTCGACGAGGATGCCGCCCTGGGACTGGACGATGGCCTTGGGCAGGCCGGTCGTGCCGGAGGAGTAGAGGACCCACAGGGGGTGGTCGAAGGGGACCTGTTCGAAGACGGGCTCGGTGTCGGCCGAGGTGAGGGCGGCCCAGTCGAGGGCACCCTCGGGTGTGTCGGTGCCGAGGAGCGGGATGTGGACGACGGCGTGCAGGGTGGGCAGTTCGCGGCGCAGTTCGGCGACGGTGTCGCGGCGGTCGTGTTCCTTGCCGCCGTAGCGGTAGCCGTCGACGGTGAACAGGACGACGGGTTCGACCTGCTGGAAGCGGTCGAGGACGCTGCGGGCGCCGAAGTCGGGGGCGCAGGAGGTCCAGACGGCACCGACGGCGGCCGTGGCGAGAAGGGCGACGACGGCCTGGGGGATGTTGGGGAGGTAGCCGCTGACGCGGTCGCCGGGGCGGACGCCGAGGGTGCGGAGTTCGGCGGCGAGGGAGCCGACCTGGCGGCGCAGCTCGGACCAGGTCACGGGGCGCGGTTCGTGGGTCTCGTCCACGTGGAGCAGGGCGGGCTCGTCGGCGCGGTCGGCGGCGGCGCGCAGGGCGTGCTCGGCGTAGTTGAGGGTGGCGCCGGGGAACCATTGGGCGCCGGGCATCGAGCGGTCGCCGAGCACGCGCGTGCAGGGGGTCGAGAACCGTACGTCGAACCACTCGGTGACGGCTTTCCAGAAGGTGTCGAGCTGGTCGACGGACCACTGGTGGAGGGCGGGGTAGCCGCCGTCGGCGGGGGCGCCGTGGTGTTCGGCGGCCCATGCCTGGAACCGGGTGATGCGGGCCTGGGCGATCTGCTGGGGATCGGGCTGCCAGAGCGGCTGGGGGTTCGCGGTCGACATGGGGCGGCTCCCGGGCTGTGCGCGTCGTGGGCGTCGGTCCGCGCACGTGCTGGGGTGTGCGCGTGACGCGGCTGACAGGGACGATGCCATGTGATCGACTTCAGCACCAGGGCTCGCCCCACATAGTCCGTGTCGTGAAGATGTGGCCCTGGCACAGGTGAACGGCAGTTGAACGACACGCACGCGTGGGGCGCACAGTGGCAGGGTGAGCAGCATGGACGGTCGTGACCTGGTGCGTTCGGTGAGTGTGGTTGGTTCGGGGAGGGCGCTTCGGGGGTTGCGCACCGTACGTGCGGCGTGGCGCAGGCGGCGGATCGACGCTGCCGGGCTGCCGCGGCGGGGGGCCGAGCGGGCGCGGGTCCCGGGTCAGGTGGCGGGTGTGGAGCCGGGGCCGGGCGGCGGTGTCATCCGGTTCGGGCGGTCCGAGCTGCGGATCACGGTCGCGGTGAACGGGGCGGTGTTCTGGGGCTGGGACGGGGCGGGTCCGGAGCCGTCGTACGCGCTGGCGGGCAGTTGTCCGGAGCCGGATCCGCGGGCGGTGCTGGAGCCGGACAAGGACGGCGGCTGGCGGGTGGTCGCCGAGCGGGTGACGGTCGTCGTCTCGCGGCACGGCGCGGTGCAGGTGTGCACGCCCGGCGGGGTGACGCTGCGGCACGATCTGCCGCCGCGCTGGTGGGAGCCGGTGGGTGGGGGTACGGCGCGGTGGTTGCAGCGCTCGGAGGTGGCGGCGGACGCCCGGTTCTTCGGTCTGGGCGGGCGGGCGTCGGGGCCCCGGCTGCGCAGCGGCTCGTACCGGCTGTGGAACACCGATCCGGGCCGGGCGTTCGGGCCCGGGGAGGATCCGCTGTATCTGACCATGCCGGTGCAGCTCGTGGTGGCCGATGCGGGCACGCATCTGGTGTTCCACGACTCCACGTGGGACGGCACGGTGGTGCTGCGGGAGGGCGAGGAGGGTGCCGGGTCGGGGCACGACCGGGCGGGGCGGTGCGAGCTGCGCATGGACGGTGGTCCGGTGCGCTGCTGGGTGATCGTGGGCACTCCCGCGCGCGTGCTGGCCACGTGGGCCTCGCTGACCGGTGCGCCGGCGCTGCCCCCGGCGTGGGCGCTCGGTCACCATCACGCGCGGTGGGGGTTCGGCAGCGAGCAGGAGGTCCGCCGGATCGTGGCGGGGTACCAGGAACGGGATCTGCCGCTGGATGCCGTGCACCTGGACATCGACCACTACGCCGACCACCAGGTGTTCACCGTCGACGAGGAACGGTTCCCCAAGCTTCCGGTGCTGGCGGAGGAGTTGCGGCGGGACGGGATCCGGCTGGTGTCGATCGTCGATCCGGCGGTGAAGGCGGCGCCGGGCAATGCCGTGTACGAGGCCGGTTCGGCGCTGGACGCGTTCGTGCGGGACGGCTCCGGGCGCGAGGTGCGCGGTGTGGTGTGGGCCGGGGAGTCGGTGTTCCCGGACTTCACGCGCGCGCGTGTGCGTGAGTGGTGGGGCGGTCTGTACGCGGAGCGGCTGGGGCGGGGCTTCGCGGGTTTCTGGCACGACATGAACGAGCCGACGTCGTTCAGTGCCTTCGGGGAGCCGACCCTGCCGCGTTCGGCCCGGCACGATCTGGAGGGGCGCGGCGGCGATCATCGCGAGGCGCACAACGTGTACGCGCTGTGCATGGCCCGGGCGGGTTACGAGGGGCTGCGCGAGTTGGCGCCGCAGGAGCGGCCGTTCGTGTTCTCGCGCTCGGGCTGGGCGGGGCTGCAGCGCTACGGCGGCACCTGGTCGGGGGACGTGGCGACAGACTGGACGGGGTTGCGGGCGTCGCTGTCGCTGGTGCTGGGGCTCGGGCTGTGCGGGGTGCCGTACTCGGGTCCGGATGTGGGCGGGTTCGACGGGAGTCCGTCTCCGGAGCTGTATCTGCGCTGGTTCCAGCTCGGCGCGTATCTGCCGTTGTTCCGTACGCACGCGAGCCTGCGGGCGGGGCGCAGGGAGCCCTGGGAGTTCGGGGCGGAGGTGTTGGAGCACGCGCGCGTGGCGTTGCTGGAGCGGCGGCGGCTGCTGCCGTACTGGGTGACGCTGGCGCATCTGGCCCGGCGGACCGGCGCGCCATATGTGCGGCCGGTGTGGTGGGGGTCTCCGGAGGACCGGGCGCTGCGCGGCTGTGAGGACACGTTTCTGCTGGGGGATGCCCTCCTGGTGGCGCCGGTGCTGGATCCGGGCGTGAAGCGGCGTGCGGTGCAGCTGCCGCGGGGCCGCTGGTACGACACAGTGACGGAGGAGGCGTACGAGGGGCCGGGGCGGGTGTACATGAACGCGCCGCTGTCGCGGATACCGGTGCTCGCGCGCGCGGGTGCGGTGATTCCCGTGCGCGGCGCCGACGGCGATGTGGAGCTGGAGGTGTGGGCGCCCGCGCGGGGCCGGACCGGGGGCGGTCTGGTCGTACCGTACGCGGGCGACGGTGGGGAGGAACCGGAGGTGGAGCGCTACGTCGCCCGTCGGCAGGGCCGTTCGGTGGTGGTCACCCGGGAGCGGGAGGACGGTTCGGCGGAGCCGCCCTGCCCGGTACGGGTACGGGGGCTGGGCTGAGCCGGACGGCTCAGACGTAGCGGCCCTCGAACCAGGCCCGCACAGCCACGGTGTGCAGCGGGAAGGCGAGTTCCTCGGGCCGGCGCAGCAGCTGCCAGCCCTCGGTCTCGTCGGTGGGGTCGGCGGGCGGCAGGCCGTCGACCGGGCGTTCGGGGAGGACTCCGAACAGCAGCAGGTGGCCGTCGGGCGAGCTCATGGCGTCCACGAGCCGAACGTCCCGGGCGGCGGCCTCGATGCCGGTCTCCTCCTTGAGTTCGCGCACGACGGCCTGCTTCCAGTCCTCGCGGTCGTCGACGTAGCCGCCGGGCAGGGCGGTGCCTCCGCGCGCGGGGACGATGGTGCGGGTGATGACGATCAGGGCCGTGCCCTGGGTGTCGTACACGGGCTGGAGTGCGATGGCGACCGGCAGCGGGTTGCGGTAGGTGACGTCTCCGCAGGACGGGCAGGTCCGCGGCCAGCCGGTGACGCCCTCTCCATAGGGCGCTCCGCAGCTCGAACAGTGCGAGTTCGGTACGGAGTTGACAGTTAGGTGTTGAGTTTCGGACACGCGCGGACTGTATCCGATCGGCGGAGGGAGATCTTCCGATGGTCGCCTAAGGGGCTCCGCGGAGCGACCTCCAGGAGACGGGGAAGTCGAAGTACGTGTCCGGGTAGGGCTCCGGCTGGTACGTGTAGTGCCACCATTCCTCGGCGAGGTTCACGAATCCGAGGCTTTCCATGGTGTTCTTGAGCAGCATCCGGTTGGCGCGCTGTACGCCCTGGATGCGCGGGTCGAGCGTGTGCGCGAGGGTGTCGAAGCAGTCGAATCCGGTACCCATGTCGACGGAGTTGTCGGGGAAGCGCTCGTTCCTGGGCGCGAAGCAGGGCACCAGCGGCTCTCCGGGGTGGTAGGGCCGGGTCGGCCGCGCGGGGAGCTTCACGATCGTCAGATCCATGGTCGAGCCGCGGCTGTGGCCGGACTTCGCGGCGATGTAACCGTCCTCGAACAGCCGGGTCTTGTCGACGTTCGGGTAGAACTCGCCCTTCATCGACTGGGCGCCGAGGTCCTCGGCCCAGCGGACGAAGTCGTTCACGGCGCGCTGGGGCCGGTAGCAGTCGTAGACCTTGAGCGTGTAGCCCTTGCGCAGCAGTGTGCGCTGGGCCTTGTGGAGGGCTTCGGCGGCGGGGCGGGTGAGGATGCAGATCGGCTGCCGGTAGCCGTCGACGGGCTCGCCGACGAAGTTGTGCGGGGTGAAGTAGCGGATCTCCTGGATGATCGTCGGATCGACGGCGCTCAGGGCCACGAAGTCCCTGGGCGCCTTGGGCTCCGTCGCCGCCCCGGCCGTCGCGGTCGCGGGGGTGACGGCCACGGCCAGCAGGGTGGCGAGGGCGGCGACGAGACCGCGGACCGCACCGGTGAGTCGTGTCATGTCTCCTGCATCTATCAGGTCCGGGCTCGCGCGGGGAAGCGATCGGAGGCGATTCCCCCGGACGCCCTGCCCATTTCCCGCTGCCGGTGGCACACTTCTGACGCTTCGTCAGATTCGATGCTGGGGAGGGACCTTGCCGCACACACGCACACCCGCGGTCGCCGGCTGGTTCGACGGAGAGGGGGAGGGCTTCCGACTGCTGGGCACGTGCTGCTCGTCCTGCGGGTCGGTGTTCTTCCCGCGTGAGGACGTCCACTGCCGCAACCCGCATTGCGCGGGCGGCGCACTGGAGGAGGTCCCGCTGTCGCGAAGGGGGCATATCTGGTCGTACACGGACAGCCGCTATCGACCACCGTCACCCTATGTGAGTAATCCGGAACTTCCGTGGGAGCCGTACGCGTTGATCGCTGTGGAGCTGGCGGCCGAGCGGATCGTGGTGCTCGGACAGGCGGCTCCCGGGATCACCGTCGCCGACCTGGCGGTGGGCATGCAGGTGGAGGCCGTCCCCGGCGTGCTCGACGAGGACGCGGAGACGGCCCGGACAATCTGGCACTGGCGCCCGACGGGGGTGCGCGCATGACGAGGGACGTGGCGGTGCTCGGCGCGGGCATGCACCCCTGGGGCAAGTGGGGGCGCTCCTTCGTGGAGTACGGGACGGCGGCGGCCCGCGCGGCACTCGCGGACGCCGGTGTCGACTGGCGGGACGTCGGCTCGATCGTGGGCGCGGACACGGTGCGTGGCGGCTATCCCGGGTACGTCGCGGGAGCGACCTTCGCCAAGGCCCTGGGGTGGCAGGGGGCGCGGGTCGCGAGTGTGTACGCGGCGTGTGCGTCCGGGGCGCAGGCGATCGCCGCCGCGCGGGCGCAGATCCTCGCCGGACTGGCGGAGGTCGTCCTCGTCGTGGGGGCCGACTCCGCACCCAAGGGCTTCTTCCGGCCCGCGGGCGGGGACCGTCCCGACGACCCGGACTGGCTGCGTTTCCGGCTGCTGGGCGCGACGAATCCGGTGTACTTCGGGCTGTACGCGCGCCGGCGGATGGCGGTGCACGGGGACACGCCGGAGGACTTCGCGCTGGTCAAGGTGAAGAACGCCGCCCTGGGAGCGCTCAATCCGTACGCCCGGTACCGCAAGCGGGTCACCGCCGAGGAGGTCGCCGCGTCCGCGGTGGTCGCCGATCCACTGCGGCTGCTCGACATCTGCGCCACCTCCGACGGCGCGGCCGCCCTGGTCCTCTCCAGCGTCGGCTTCGCGCACCGGCACGGCGTGCGGCATCCGGTGCGGATCCGCGCGGTGTCGACGGTGACCCCGAGCTTCCCGAACACGGTGCTGGACCTGCCGGACATCGCCACGGACTCCGCGGTCGCGGTGCAGCCCCCGGGCGAGACGTTCCGTGCGTCCATCGCGCGTGCCGCCTACGAGGAGGCGGGCATCGGCCCCGAGGACCTGTCCCTCGCCGAGGTCTACGACCTGTCCACCGCCCTGGAGTTGCAGTGGTACGAGGACCTGGGGCTGTGCGGCACGGGCGAGGGCGCGAAGCTGCTGCGCGAGGGCGTGACGACGCCGGGCGGCCGCATACCCGTCAACGCCAGCGGTGGGCTCGCCTCCTTCGGGGAGGCGGTGCCGGCCCAGGCCATCGCCCAGGTCTGCGAGCTGACCTGGCAGTTGAGGGGCACCGCGGGCGAGCGGCAGATCACCGGTGCCCGCGTGGGGATCACCGCCAACCAGGGGCTGTTCGGGCACGGCTCGTCGGTGGTCGCGGTGCGGTGAAGGAGACGGAGACAGAGCGGCGTGCGAGGTGCGGGGGCACAGCGGTTCTCCACGCTCTGTGATCACGCCGGAATCCTGTGTGAACGTCTCATGAACTGCGCCTGGGCACGCCCGGGCAGCGCAATCATGCTCCCGTGCACTCCTGGACGGACACTCTCCGCTTCGCCTTCCAGCCGGTGGTCAACCTCAGGACCGGCGCGGTCACCGCACTGGAGACGCTCGCCCGCCCGGAAACGGGTGACATCCTCGCCGAGGCTCGCCGGGATCCCGAACTCGACGGCAGGCTCACGGTGTTGGCCCTGCGGGCGGCGACGCTCAAGGAGACGCTGCTGCCGCTGCACCTGAACGTGTTCGCGGCCACGCTCGCGGACCTCGGCGGCCTCGTCCCGCTGCACGACGCCGTGCGCGCGACGGGGCGCATGCCCTGGGAGGTGACGCTCGACATCGTCCCGCCGTACACGCACGTGCCGCAGCGGGCGCTGCTGGAGGCGGTGGCGTCCCTGCGCGAACAGGGGTTCCGGATCAGCGCGGACGGCATCGGCGACGGCGACGTACCGCTGCGGCTGCTCAACGACCTCTCCCCCGACCTGGTCAAGCTCGACGCCTCGCTGCTGGCCCGGCCCGCCGCGGTGCGCGCGATGCGGACGCTGTGCGAGGAACTGGGCGCCCTGGTCGCGGTGGAGGGGGTCGAGACCGAGCTCCAGTGTGCGGCGGCGGTCTCGGCCGGTGCCCAGCTGGCCCAGGGCGAGCTGTTCGCGCCGCCGGCGCGGATCCCGGCCGCGGACGTGTACGTTCCGCCGCGCTCCCCCGGCGCCGTGAGCGTGCCCCGGTCCGGGCCGTCCGTGCCGTCCGTGCGGGAGTTCGTGCGCCCGGCCGCCGTCCTGCCGGTGACCGCGTCGGCGGGGCAGGTGCGGGCGCTGCTGACCGGGTCGCCGGACGTCTCCGGCGTGCTGCTGGTGGACCAGGCCGGCCGGCCCGTCCGGTCGGTGCACCGCTCGCGCTTCCTGCTGTCGATGTCCGCCCGCTACGGCCACGCCCTGTACGCCGACCGGCCCGCGTTCAAGCTGGGCGACGTGCCCCGCACGGTCGGTGTGGACGCCACCGCCTGGGAGGTTCTGGACGTGGTCGCGATCGGCGGCCGGGACCGGACCTCCGACGACGTGGCGGTGGTCGACGCGCGCGAGCGCTGCGTGGGGGTCGTACGGCTCGCGGACCTGGTGCGGGCCCTGGCCGAGAGCAGGGTCGAGGAAGCGGCCGGGCTCAACCCGCTGACCCGGCTGCCCGGTTCGGACACGATCACGGCCGAGGTCGACCGGTGGATCGCGGACGGGCGGACGTTCGCGCTCAGCTGGCTGGACATCGATCATTTCAAGCAGGTCAACGACGGCGCCGGGTTCGCCGCGGGCGACGAGCTGATCCGGTCCGTGGGCCGCGCGCTCCAGCAGGCGGTCGTGGGGCACGCACGCGTGGGGCACATCGGCGGGGACGACTTCCTGGTGCTGGCGGACGAGGAAGCGCTCGGTCCGGTGGTCGCCGGCGTGCTCGACGCGCCGTGGTCGGCGGGCGGCCGGCCGGTCACGCTCTCCGTCGCGACCGTCGTGTGCGTCCCGGGCAGCGTGGGCGACCATCGCCAGGCCGCGGCCCATCTCGCGCCGCTGAAGAAGGAGGCCAAGGCGTTGCGCGGCGCGAGCTGGGTCCTCGGGCGCGCCGGGGCCGCGGGTCGCGAGGTGCGACGCGGCGGCGCGGGGGCGACTGCGGCGCAGGCCGGGTACGCGGCCATGGAGCCCGGGCTCTGAACGCCCGTTTCGTATACGGTCCTTGAGGCACCCATGTGACGGGTGCGCCGGTGTCACCGTCGCCGTCGGCAACCTTGACGCCCCCGGAGCGCCGGTGAACACTTCCCGGTGTCGGCCGACATCGCCGTACATTCTCGGCGTTATCAGGCACTGTGCCATCGATCCGTCCTGCGCCCCGCCGTCGGCCGAAGTCGTCAAGGGAACCGTTCCTGCACGGAGGCCCGGGGCCGTGCGCCCCCCCAACCTGCGCCAAGGGAGCCGCCATGAGCAACGGGCACATTTTCGTCGGCGAGGTCATCGGCACCGCGATCCTGATCCTGTTCGGTGCCGGTGTCTGCGCCGCCGTCACCCTCAGACACTCCAAGGCGCGGGCCGCGGGCTGGGTCGTCATCGCTTTCGGCTGGGGCTTCGGGGTCCTCGCGGGCGCGTACACCGCCGCCCCCCTGTCCGGCGGCCAGCTCAACCCCGCGGTCACGCTCGGCATCGCGATCGACACCGGCAAGTGGGGCAAGGTCTGGGTGTATCTGCTGGGCCAGCTCGTCGGCGCGATGCTCGGCGCCGTACTCGCCTATCTGGTGTACCTCGCCCAGTTCCGGGCCAACGTGCGCGGGGAGGGCGACGGCGAGGCCGACGAGCCGGTGGCGACGCTCGGCATCTTCTCGACCATTCCGGAGATCCGGAACCCGGTCGCCAACCTGATCACCGAGATCATCGCGACCATGGCGCTGGTGCTGCCCGTCCTCGCCTTCGGGCTGACCAAGGGGCTCGGCGAGTCCGGTACGACCGCGCTGGTCGTCTCGCTGCTCGTCGTCGGCATCGGACTCTCCCTCGGCGGCCCCACCGGATACGCCATCAACCCGGCCCGCGACCTCGGCCCGCGCATCGTGCACACCTTCCTGCCGATCCCCCACAAGGGCACGTCCGACTGGGGTTACGCCTGGGTCCCGGTCGTCGGCCCGCTGATCGGCGGCACGCTCGCCGGTCTTCTCTACAACGCGGCCTTCTGACCCCGTGCCTCACCGTCCGGGTATGCGCCGATCCCGTACGTCCTGATCCCCGCACGCCGTTCTCCGATCCCCCGCACGCCTCAGCGACCCCACCCAGCGACCCAGCGAACCAGCGACCCAGGGACTGCCATGACGGACACCGCCGAGAAGTACGTCGCCGCCATCGACCAGGGCACCACGTCCAGCCGCTGCATCGTCTTCGACCACGGCGGCGCGATCGTCGCCGTCGACCAGCGTGAGCACCGCCAGATCTTTCCCAAGCCGGGCTGGGTGGAGCACGACGCGACCGAGATCTGGGCCAAGGTGCAGGCCGTGGTGGCCGGGGCGCTGGCCAAGGCCGGGCTGCGCGCGGACCAGTTGAGCGCGCTCGGCATCACCAACCAGCGGGAGACCACGGTCCTGTGGGACCGCGCCACGGGCAAGCCCGTGCACAACGCCATCGTCTGGCAGGACACCCGTACCGCGCCGCTGTGCGCCCGACTCGGCGGCACGGACGGCCAGGACCGCTTCCGCGAGCAGACCGGGCTGCCGCTCGCCAGCTACTTCTCCGGGCCCAAGGCGGCCTGGCTGCTCGACCAGGTGCCGGGGCTGCGGGAGCGGGCCGAGCGCGGCGAGATCGCGTTCGGGACCATCGACTCCTGGCTGATCTGGAACCTGACCGGCGGCACGGACGGCGGCCGGCACGTCACCGACGTCACCAACGCCGGCCGCACCCTGCTCATGAACCTCGACACCCTCCAGTGGGATCCCGCCATCCTGTCCGCCATGGACCTCCCCGCCGCGCTGCTGCCGGAGATCCGGTCATCCGCCGAGGTGTACGGCACGGCGGTCGGACAACTCGCCGGGGTGCCCGTGGCCTCGGCACTGGGCGACCAGCAGGCCGCCGTGTTCGGGCAGGCCTGCTACGACGTCGGCACCGCGAAGAACACGTACGGGACCGGCAGCTTCCTGCTGTTGAACACCGGCAACCGGCCGGTGCCGTCCAAGAACGGGCTGCTGACGACGATGGGCTACAAGATCGGCGGGGAGGCGCCGGTGTACTGCCTGGAGGGGTCCATAGCGATAACGGGCGCGCTCGTGCAGTGGTTCCGCGACCAGCTCGGGATCATCCGCACCGCCGACGAGATCGAAACGCTGGCGGCGAGCGTCGAGGACAACGGCGGCGCCTACATCGTGCCCGCGTTCTCCGGCCTGTTCGCGCCGTACTGGCGCGCCGACGCGCGCGGGGTCGTCACCGGGCTCACCCGGTACGTCACGAAGGCACACCTCGCGCGCGCGGTGCTGGAGGCGACGAGCTGGCAGACGCGGGAGGTCGTGGACGCGATGTACCAGGACTCCGGGGTGCGGATCAGCACCCTGAAGGTCGACGGCGGCATGACGAGGAACAACCTGCTCATGCAGCACCAGGCGGACGTCCTCGGGGTGCCGGTGATCCGCCCGCGGGTGTCGGAGACGACCTGCCTGGGCGCCGCGTACGCGGCCGGTCTGGCGACGGGCGTCTGGCACGACCTGGACGAGCTGAAGTCGCACTGGCGCAAGGACGCGGAGTGGACGCCCGCGATGGAGGCGTCGGCGCGTGAGCGCGAGTACCGCAACTGGCGCCGGGCGGTGGAGAAGAGCTTCGGCTGGCTGGAGGAGGGTGCCGGGGACGGCGCGTAGAAGCCACGCGCGCGTACGGAGGTCCGTACGCGCGCGTGCTTCGCACCGGACCACGGCCCGTGCCCCGGTCGGCGGGGGTACGGGCCGTGTCCGTCGTCAGCCGATGGCGGGTTCGCGGTGGCCGGCCGCGTGGTGCATCGCGTGCTGGACGACGCCGATGAGCACCTCCTTGACCGACTCCCGGTCACGCGCGTCGCACAGGACGACGGGGACGTCGTCGTCCAGGTCGAGGGCCTGCCGGACCGCCTCACCGGGGTAACGGGCCGAGCCCTCGAAGCAGTTGACGCCGACGAGGAACGGGATGGACCGCCGCTCGAAGTAGTCGACGGCGGCGAAGCAGTCCTCCAGCCGGCGTGTGTCGGCGAGCACGACGGCACCGAGCGCGCCTTCGGACAGCTCGTCCCACATGAACCAGAACCGCTCCTGCCCGGGCGTGCCGAACAGGTACAGCACCAGGTCCTCGCGCAGGGTGATGCGGCCGAAGTCCATGGCCACGGTGGTGGTGTGCTTGCCCTCCACGCCGCTGACGTCGTCGACCGGTCGTCCGGCCTCGGTGAGCAGTTCCTCGGTGCGCAGCGGCCTGATCTCGCTGACGGCGCCGACGAGGGTCGTCTTGCCCACGCCGAAGCCGCCGGCCACCAGGATCTTGAGCGTGACGGGTTCGACCGGGGGCTTGCCGCGCTCAGTACGCCCGAAGATCATCGGTCTCTTCTCCTGCTTGATGGGGTCGGGGGACGGTCACAGGGCCCGGAGGCCGTTGATCACGTCGCGCAGAACGCTCTCGTCCGGCAGCTCGGCCGGGGGTATCGGGCGGGACACATGGACGAGTTCCGCGTGCACGAGGTCGCCGATGAGCACCCGGATCACGCCGATCGGCAGGTCGACCTCCGCGGCGAGTTCGGCCACCGACTGCGGCTCGTCCCGGCACAGTCCGACGATCGCCACGTGCTCCGGCGAGAGCGTCGGGTCCGCTTCCGCGTCGCCCGCGTCCGGTTCCGTGACGACCACCGCGATCAGGTCGAGGCGGTGCTGGGCCGGACTGGTGGTCCGGCCGCGCGTCATGGCGTACGGGCGGACGACCGGTCCGGCCTCGTCGTCGAACCAGTGGCTTCTTCCCTGACCGTCTGTGCTCATGCCATCCCACTACCCGCCTGCGGGCAGATCGGTGCGCGGGGAGGTACCCAGATGCACACCGACCCGCTTGACCAGCAGGGTCATCTCGTAGGCGACCTGCCCGACGTCGGAGTCGGCGTCCGAGAGGACGGCGAGGCAGCTGCCGTCGCCGGCGGCGGTGACGAACAGGAAGGCGTCGTCCAGCTCGACCACCGTCTGGCGGACGCTGCCCGCGTCGAAGTGGCGGCCCACGCCCTTGGCCAGGCTGTGGAAGCCGGAGGCCACTGCGGCCAGATGCTCGCTGTCCTCCCGGGTCAGATCCTTCGAGACGCCCATGGCGAGGCCGTCGCCGGACAGGATGACGGCCTTGCGGATGCTGGCGACCCGGTCGACCAGGTCGTCCAGGAGCCAGTTCAGCTCTCCCTTGTCGGTCGTCGTGTGGCCGGTGGCCTTCGGTGCGGTCATCGACCGTCCCCCTTAGTCGTTCCTGGTGCTGTGCCGTTGCCGGACCCGTCGCCCGCGGCGTTCTCCTCCCGGCCTCGCTGCCAGCCGCGCTGGAGCGAGGCCATCCGGCTGCGGACCTCCTCGGCGTCGCGGTCGGCGGGCGGTTCCGTCCGGTCGGCGCGTCGCGCGGTGTCCTGCTTGAGCTGGGGAGCCAGGCTGGCCTGGCGCACCCGCCGGGGCAACGGCCCGATGCCGTCCGGTGCCGCGTCCGGCCGGGCGGCCGCGGCACCGGAGGTGAGGTCCGGGGTCCCGTCGCGCGGCGGGTCCGCGTCGGCGCGGGTGACGGCGCCTTCGCCGCTCGGCGGCGCTGCGTCGCCGGGGCGTGCCGCATGGCCGTCGGGTCCGGCCGTAGCGCCGCCGGCGCCGGTCGCGCCGCCGGCGGGCGGGGCTGTGCCGCCCGGCCGCGTCGCGTCGCCGCCCGTGGGCAGGGGGGCGCCGGGGCCGCCCGCGGCCGTCCCCTTCGTTCGGGTGCGCCGGGGCAGTGCGGGAATCCCGGGCGTCTCGTCGGCGGCGGCGCGGGCCGGTCCGCCGTCCTCGACGCGCCCGGCGGTTTCGCCGGTGCGCCGGGCGGTCGCGCCGCGCCGGCGGGTGGGCAGCGGAGCCGGCGCGGCCTGCTCGGGGCGGCGGGGGCCGGCGGCGGACTCCTGGTCGGAGTCGTCGCGGCGGGAGCGCTGGTCGGTGACGGGTTTGCCGTGCGAGCTGACCAGCTTGGGCGTCTGACGGCGCGGCGGCGGCACGGGACCGGGGTCGCCGGCCGGGTCACGCGGCAGGCGGTCGGCGGCCGGGGCGGGCGTCCGGTCCTCGTCGCGGGGGTGGGAGCGCCGGTGCCGGAACAGTCCGCCGCGCTCGCTGTCCTCGTCCCCGAGGGCGCCGGGGAAGTCGTCGAGGGCGTCGAGATCGACGGGCGCCTCCAGCTCGACAGGGCCGTCCAGCAGGGAGGTCTGGAGCCCGGGCAGCTGGGCCGGCGGCGCGGAGCGGCCCAGCGCCTGTCCCGGCCCCCTCGCCGAGCGGTCCCGGTCCAGGCGGAAGCCGAGGCCGTTGGTGTCCGGTACGTCGTCGCTCAGCAGCGCGTCGGGGATGAACACGACGGCGGTGGTGCCGCCGTACGGCGAGGGCTGGAGGGAGACCCGGACGTTCTGCCGCTGCGCGAGGCGGCTGACCACGAAGAGGCCGAGCCGGTCGGTGTCGGACAGTTCGAACTCGGGGGTCTCGGCGAGGCGCAGGTTGGCGTCCAGGAGCGACTCGGCGGTCATGCCGAGCCCCCGGTCGTGGATCTCCAGGGTGAATCCGTTGGCGACGCGCTCGCCGAGGACCTGGACGGCGGTGTGCGGGGGCGAGAACACCGTGGCGTTCTCCAGCAGTTCGGCCGCGAGATGGGTGAGGTCGGCGACGGCCGGGCCGGTGACGGCGACCCGCGGCAGCCGCCGCACCTCGACGCGCTCGTAGTCCTCCACCTCGGCGACGGCGGCCCGGACGACGTCCATCAGCTGCACGGGGCGGCGCCACTGCCGCGAGGGCGCCGCGCCGGAGAGGATCACGAGGCCCTCGGCGTGCCGGCGCATACGGGTCGTGAGGTGGTCCAGGCGGAACAGGTCGGCGAGTTCGTCGGTGTCCTCGGTCCGGCGTTCCATGGTGTCGAGCAGGGTGAGCTGCTTGTGCAGCAGCACCTGGCTGCGGCGGGCGAGGTTGACGAACACCTCCGAGACACCGGCGCGCAGTTCGGCCTGTTTGACGGCGGCCTCGACGGCGGCGCGCTGGAGGGTGTTGAGGGCCTGGCCGACCTCGCCGACCTCGTTCTTGTCGTACTCCAGGCGCGGCGCCTCGGTCTCGATGTCGACCTGTTCACCGGCGGACAGGCGGCGCATCACGCTGGGCAGCCGGACGCCGGAGGCCTCGTGCGCCTCCAGGCGCAGCTGGCGCAGGTCACGGATGAGGCTGCGGCCGATCCGGACCGACACGTAGAGGGAGAACAGCAGCGCGATCAGGCCGAGGACGCCCGGTACGGCCGCCTGGAAGATGATGGTCAGGGCGACGGGGCGGGTGCGGTGCTGGAAGCGGTCACCCGCCTGGTCGTCCAGGGTGCCGAGTTCGTCCAGGACGCTCGCCGCGGCGGAGTCCCAGCTCTTGGCGGTGACGTCGCGGGGCGTGCCGGAGCCCGTGCCGATGACGGACTGTTCGGCCGTGCGCAGCGGGGCGGTGGTGGCGTCCTGCCAGAGGCGTTCGTAGCGTGCGCGCTCGGCGGCGGGCAGCAGCGGCAGGCTGATGTCGTACAGGAGGGTGCGCTGGGCGACCAGGTCGGAGATGTCCCGGGTCTCGTCGCGGGTGAGGGTGCCGACGACGAGCGAGGAGCCGAGCAGGGCGTCCTCGCGGGAGAGCAGCTCGCGCGCGCGGGTGACGTTGACCAGCGCGCGGGACTGCTTGTCCAGCCCGACGTCGTCCACGCCGTCGAGGCCGTCGAGCAGGGTGTAGCAGGGGTCGACAAGGCGGTTGTAGAGGTCGAGGGCCTGGGCGCGTCTGACCGTGCCCTGCTCGACGTCGCGGCGCAGGGAGTCGAGGCCGTCGAAGGCGTCCAGGACGTTGGTGAGGCGTTCGTTCTCGGCCGCGTTCATGCCGTTGGCGCCGCCGTGCTCCCCGGCGTTCTTGCGGACCTCGACGATCGCCCGGTCGGTGGCGGTGCGGGTGCGGTGCAGCGCGGCGAGCGCGTCGGCGGCACGGGGGTCGGCGAGATAGACGAGGGTCTGGCGGCGCTCCTGCTGCAGTGCGCGGACCGTGTCCTCGGTGGGGTAGCCGATGTCCTTGACGACATCGGTGGCGTGGAACAGCCGGGCGACCTCGCGCCCTGTGATCACCGTGGCAAAGGCCCAGACGGCGGCCAGGGACACCAGCGGCACGAGAAGCAGCGCCACGATCTTCCGGCGGATCGACTTCCCGCGAAACCGCATGGCCTCCCCCAGCTCGACCCCCGCCGGCCGGGGGTGTACATGTGCGTCAACAAACGGCGCGAGCCTACTACCGCCTCACAGTTAACTCGAAGACATGTCCGGAGGGCGAACTTCCGCTCCGACGACGAGAGATGGCGAGTTGTCCGGTCATTGCGGGAGATTGCACCCGCGATCGAGCAGCCGGCTCCGTACCGATCACGGGGTCACGGCCAGGTGGTTGGCTGGATTTTTTCGCTGATGGGGAATCATCCCGCGATCTCGTTCGTCCTTGTCTGTGACGGGTCTTCGGGAAATGGGTGCGGAATGGGCCACAGGTGCCGCATCTAGCACCTCGGCGGCGTAAAACTGCGCAAGCCGGGCAGCCACTGGGGAGTCGGAGTCCAGGTACTCCGGGGCGAGCGGTGTGCCGGCGGTGGGGAGTGACAAAGGTGATGGGGACGGCGGAGGGGCGCGAGGCGCCCGCCGAGCGCGCGGCGGAGCGCCCGGCGGAGCCACGGGGGCAGCGAGAGCCGGATCGCGACATTCCGGTGCGGGGGCGCCTCGGGCGGTCCGCCGGGGAGGAACGGCAGCCGGGGTACCGGCCGTTGTGGATCGAGGAGCCGGCCAAGCGGCACCCGCTGCCCGATCCGGTGCGGACGGCGGCGGTGCGGGCGGTCCTGATCATGGCGGTGACGCTGATCCAGGCGATGGTGGCCTTCCTGTGCACGATGGCCGGGTCCTGGCTGGCCTTCCCCATGGTGATCAGCAGCGTGGTGAGCACAGTGGTGGCCACATGGGCGGTGGTCGACGTGTGGGTCACCCGCCAGGTGTGGAACCAGCGTTACGGCGTGGTCTCCGAGCCGAGCAGCACCGCCCGGGCCCTGCGCCGCGAGCGGCGTGCCCGCCGGCGCCGGGAGCGAGCGGCCCTGCGCGAGCAGGAGCGGATACGCAGGCGGGGCGGCGCCGGTCAGCTGTCCCACCCCTGACCCGGCGCGGCCCCGCCTCACCGCGTGACCGTCATGCCGGTTTCTTGTACATCCGCGTCGCCGTGATCTCGCTGTGCACCGCTTCTCCGGTCTGGGCCTGCTGGGGCAGCCCGGGCCGCAGGTGCTCCTCCACGCTGATGTACTTCAGGCCCGCCCTGAGGTCCGCGTCATTGCGCAGCCGGATGACCAGCGGGAATTCGGCGAGGGCGGTCGTGTCGAACAGGCCGGTGGTGTAGAGCAGCTGCACGCCCAGCGCGTCGGACACGGCCCGCTGGAGCTCCAGCAGGTACGTCGCGTTGGCGCGGCCGATCGGGTTGTCGAGGAACAGCGTGCCGGCGTGCCGGTGCTTCTCACGGCCCCGGTCGTTCGAGCGCAGGGCGGCCATCGTGCAGTACAGCGCGATCGCCGCGGTGAGCAGCTGTCCGCCGGAGAACACGTCGCCCATCTGTCCGACAGGGACGCGCTCGGCGCGCAGCACGGCGTCGGGCTTGAGGATCTCGACGGCCACGCCCCTGGGCTGGAGGGCCGCCGCGACGCCCCGCAGCAGCAGGGACATGCCGTCGCGGCGCAGGTCGGAGTTCTTCTTCACGGCCGCGCGGGTGGCGTCGTCGATGACCTCGCCGAGGCGTTCGGTGAGCGTGACCTGGTCCGGTTCCTCGAAGCGGATGCGGAGGAACTCCTGCCCGGACCACTCGCCGAGCCCTTCCGGCAGCCGGGAGAGCCGCTGGGCGGAGCGCAGCGTGGCGAGCGCGGACTCCACCAGCCCGCGCAGCCGGTCCACGATCGAGTCGCGGTTGCGCTCCAGCTGGGCCAGCTCGTCGGTCAGGACGCGCAGCCGGGGGGCGAAGGCGTCGGCCCACTTCTGGGCGTGCTCGGGCAGCGCGGAGGCGGGCAGTTCGCGGATCTGCTGGCGGGCGGGGGTGCGGACCTGCTCGTAGCGCGTGGAGTTGGCGTGCCGGACGAGGACGTCGCTCGCCTCGCGCACGGCGGCCTCGGCGGCGGACAGGTCGCCGGCGCAGCCGCGCAGTGAGCGGCGGGTCTCGGCGGCGGAGTGCCGGGCGTCCTCCAGGCTGCCCGGGTAGGGCTCCGGCTCCTCCTGCTCCTCCTCCGGGGCGTGCTCGCGCAGCAGGTCGCGGAGCATCGCGGCGATCTCGTCGAAGCCGCCAGCCGCGTCCTCGGCGCCCCGGTGGGCGTCCAGCAGCTCGGCGTGCGCCTCGCGGGCCTCGGCCAACGCCTCGGTGCGGGAGGCGAGTTCGCCCGTCGCGGTGCGCAGGAGCGCCTGGGCGTGCTCGGCGTCGCGCGGGACGAGTTCCTCGGGCAGCTCGGTGTGTGCCTCGCCGTCCTCGGGGGCGTGGCGCTCGGCCTCGCCGCGCAGTCGGCCGAGCTGCTCGCTCGCGGTGGACATGCGGGTCTCCAGGAGCTGCACCAGCTCCTCCGCGCGTGCGGCGGCCGCCTGCCGGGAGGGGCCGTCGGAGCCGTCGGGCGACTGGAGCAGCTGCTCGGCGCGGGTGCGCACCTTGTTGGTGAGCCGGTCCAGTTCGGTGCGGGCGGCGCTCTCGTCGCTCTCCGCGCGGGCCTGCTCGGCCCGCAGGTCGGCACCCACGCCGACCTTCTCGTACACCTGGGAGGCGGCCCGGTAGGCCTCGCGGAGGGCGGGCAGGGACGCCTTCGGGGCGTCCACGTCCTCGACCGGTACATCGTCGGGGGCGCCGGCGATCTCGGCGCGTTCGGCGCGCAGGGCGCGGGCGGTGCGGCGGGCGTCGTCGGCGGCGCGCTGGGCGGCGCGGCGGTCTTCGTCGGCGGCCCGGGCGCGGTCCAGGCAGGCCTGGGCGCGGGCCTCGGACTCGGCGGCCTCGTCGGCGAGTTCGCGGAGCTTGACCTGCCAGCCGGCGCGCTCACGGAGGCGGAAGGCGAGACCGGCGAGGGCGTCGGCGGCGCGGCGGGCCTTCTGCGCGGCCTCCTGCCGTTCGTCGCGCAGCTGGGCGGCCTCGGCGGCGGCCTCCTCGGCCTCCGCGCGTGCGGTGCGCGCCTCGGTCAGTTCCGCCTCGGCCTCCTCGGCGAACTCGCCCGCCTCCTGGGCGGCCCGGGCGAGTTCGGTGAGACGTCCGGCGGGGCAGCCGGTGCGCCAGGAGGCGAGCCGGGCGGCCAGCTCGCGGTCCTTGCCGAGCCGGGCGGCCAGGGTGCGGATCTCCTCGTCGCGCTCGGCGGCCCGGGCGCGCAGCGCGTGCCGTTCCTCGTCGGCGGCGAGTTCGTCGTGCATGGCCGGGTTCGGCGGCACGAGGAAGACGTCCTCGGAGGACGCGTCGGTGGCGGGGGGCGGGGCGAGCAGGGCGGCGGCCGTGCCGACGGCGACGGTCGACCGGGGCAGCAGGGCGGCGTCGGCCAGGGCGTCGCGGGCGCGCGCGTGCGTGTCGGGATCGGTGATGATCACGCCGTCGACCAGTTCGGGCCGGGCGGTGAGCACACGCGCGTGGTCGGCGGGGTCGACGGACTGGGCGAGATAGCGCCAGCCGGGGAGCGCGGGGATGCCGTGCTCCCCGAGGAACTCCACGGTGGCCAGCACGTCCGGGCCGGGCGGCAGCAGCCCGCCGTCGCCGAGCGCGCCGAGGATCCGGGCGTCGTCGGCGGCCGCGGTGCGCAGTTCGAACAGATGCCGTTCGGCGGTCGTCACGGCGGCGTCGAGGAGCGCGCGCAACTCGTCCGCGAACCGGTCGAGTTGCTCGGGCCGCAGCGGGCCCTCGGCGGCGGGGGGCGCCTCCGCGGCCGTCGTCGCGCGCAGGTCGTCGTCGGTGTCGGTGCGCGGGCCGGGAACGCGCGCCCTGCTCGGGATGCCGGGCAGGCCCAGCAGTTCGGCGAGCCGCTCCTCGGCGGCCAGGGACTCGGCGAGGCGCTGCTCGGCCTCGTGGGCGCGCGCGGCCGCGGCCGCCGCGTCGGCCGCGCGGGCCGCCGTCAGCTCCGCACGGGACTCGGCGGCGGCCGCCTCGCGCGCGTGCTCGGTGACCTTGTGGGCGGCCTCGCGGGCCGCGTCCCAGGCGGCCACCGCGGTCTTCTCGGCGTCGCTGGCGGCGAGCGCGGCCCTGGCCGGGTCGGCGTCCGGGGCGCTGTCGTCGAGCCAGCCCGCGCGGACCGCCTCGGCGGTCTCCTGCTCGACCTCGGTGAGGCGCTGGCGCAGATGCCCGGCCTCGCTGCGGGCGCGCTGGGCCTCGGTCGCGGCGGTCGTGGAGTCGCGGTGGGCGCAGTCACCGACCTCCTGGAGGGCGGCGGAGCGCTCCTCCTCCTCGTTGGCGAGGGTCTCGGCGCTCTCGGCGGCGGCGTGCAGGGCCCGTACGAGGTCGACTGCGGCCTTGGCGCGGGCGGCGAGCGCGGGCGCCGCGTCCCGCTCGGCCTCCTGGATGGCGGCGGACACGCGCGCGACGCGGTCGGCGGCGGCCCGGTGCCGCAGCACGACCTCGGCTGCCTGCCAGGCGGAGTGCAGGGTGCGGGCGTCGGCCAGCTCGCGCTTCTGCGCGGCGGCGGACTTCTCGGCGGCGGCGAGCGCCAGGGAGGCGTGCCGGTAGGCGAGTTCGGCGGCGGACAGGGCGCTGCGCTCCCGCCCGCCCTCGGAGTGCGTGACGGCGTAGGCGGCGGCCGTGACGCGCTGGGCGAGGTCGGCGGCCCGTACCCGCTCCCGCACGGCCCGCGCGGACAGCCGCCGGGCGAGGGAGCGGGTGCGGCGCTCGGCACCGGCGTGGACGTCACGCGCACGCGTGCGGGTCTCGGCGGCCTCGACGATGCGTCCGAGCAGGTCGACCGAGCCGGCGGTGAAGTCCCGTTCGGCGATCAGCTCGGCGCGCCGGCCCAGCTTGTTGCCGAAGCCGCTGACGAGGTCGGCGAGGCCGTCGGTGTCGCGGGTGTCGGTGACCGCGCGCAGCAGCAGGTCGGTGAAGTCGGAGTCCTTCTTGACCGCGAAGAGGCCGGCCGCCTCGCCCTCGTCGGCGTTCATCTCCCGCTGGTAGCGGAAGAGTTCGGGGTCGAGGCCGAGGTCGCCGAGGTGCTCGATCCAGCGGTCGTGGATCTCCTCCCAGTGCGCCTCCAGATGCGGGTAGGCCTTGCCCGCCTCGGTCAGGGCGTCACGGAAGCCCTTCATGGTGCGGCGCCGGCCCTGGGCGCCCGAGGTGCCCTCGGCGGGCGGCCGTACGGCGGTGGCCTCGGCGACCGGCAGGTTGTCCAGGCTCAGTCCGGGGCCGGGCCGGAAGGAGTACCAGGCCTCGGCGAACTTGCGCGGGTCGTTGGAGACCTGCCGCCCTCGCCACTCGCTGACCTTGCCGACGACGACGCAC
Organism: Streptomyces sp. HUAS MG56; assembly: GCF_058673395.1. Taxonomy (NCBI): domain Bacteria; kingdom Bacillati; phylum Actinomycetota; class Actinomycetes; order Kitasatosporales; family Streptomycetaceae; genus Streptomyces; species Streptomyces sp. HUAS MG56. The sequence goes on from NZ_CM178722.1 coordinate 2,669,822, forward strand.
TCACCGGTCTGCACGTGCTGCCACTCCAGCGCGACGTGTCCGCAGTCGTCGGCGAGCAGGAACTTGCGCAGCACGCCGGAGCTGGCGCCGCCGAGGGTGTTGCGGTGGCCCGGCAGCATCACCGAGAAGATCAGCTTGAGCAGGACGGACTTGCCGCCGCCGTTCTCCAGGAAGAGCACGCCCGCGGGCGCGGGGCGGCGCGGCGGCCCGGCCGGCTCCTCCTCGAAGAACTCCGCCTGCGTGGGCGCCGGGTCGGGCACGGGCTCGCCCACGCCCCGCAGGTCAAGCACGGTGTCGGCGTAGCGCGCACCGGCGGGCCCGATGGAGTAGAGGCGGACCCGGGACAGCTCGTACATGGCGGACTCTCGTAAGTCTGGTGAAAGGTGCGGTGGTTCAGGTCATGGCGGGGCCCTGCGGCCCTCAGGAGTGGAACGGCAGTCCGGCGTCCGCCACCAGCTCCAGGTCCTCGGTGTCCTCGGCGGGCAGCAGGCTTGCCGTGCCGTCGGTCACCGGGACGACGCCCAGGTCGAGCAGTTCGGCCATCGCCGCGGCGCCGGCCATGTCACGGACCTGGAGTTGGTAGCGCGCCGTGGTGCGGTAGGTGCCGCCTCCGTCGTCGCCGGTGCGCTGGAGGAAGCCCGAGTCGGTGAGGAAGGCGAGGGCCTTCGCGACGATGCCGGTGGTGGAGGCGGCGGGGCGGCGGGCGTCCTTGGTGGCGCCGGTGGCGCTGCGTCTGGCCCAGATCCGCCAGGCGGCCTCCAGACCGGGTGCGTCGCTCGCCGGGTCGGTGTTCTCGCCCTGCTGCTCGGCCCGCTCCTCCAGGCGCCGGCAGGCCTGCCGTACGAAGGCGTCGACACCGTTGACCGTGACGCGGCCGATGTAGGAGTCGTCGGCCAGGTCCTCGGGGCGCGGGAACGCCAGGGCGGCGGCGGCGAGATGGGCGAGGCCGTGCAGGAAGCGGTCGCCGGAGTCGGCGGCGGTGCGACGCGCGTAGTCGCCCATGCGGACGGCGAACACGGAGTCCTCGGCGGCCGTCACGGCCATCCCCGCACGCGGGGACACCTCCAGCACGACGAGGCCGAGCCCGGCGGCGACGGCGTCGGCGAGCCGCGCGAACGCCGGGTCGTCGCGGTAGCGGCGCAGCAGCTCCGTGTACTCCTGGTCGCGCGCGGGCTGCACCTTGGGCTGCAGTCCGAAGGCGACGAGCCGCGCCGCGTCGGCGGCGTCGGCGGGGGTGACGGCGGCACCGGCCGGCGCGGCGGCGGGCTCGGGCTCACTCCAGTCGACGTGCTCGGTCACGGCTTCGGCTCCTTGTCGCGTTCTTGCTCGGTCATGCTGCTTCCGTCCGGTCGGCCGCCATCCCGGCCGCGTCCAGCAGCGCGGTGCCCACGATCAGGTCCGCCCCGCCGAACTCGGGATCGTCCAGCTCGGTCCCGTCGTCCACGGCGAACAGCAGCTTCTCCTCGCCCTGGCGGTACGCCGTGCCGACGGCCGGGCTGGCCGCGTGCACCGCCAACAGGGCCACCAGATACGCCAGATCGGGGTCGCCGGTGCGGCGGGCCTCGGCCAGCAGCCCGGACAGCCGGCGCGGCGCGTCGGCCGGGAGGTCCAGCAGCTCCGTCGCGGCGACCAGTTGCTCCTCGCTGAACCGGCTGTCGTCCGGCGTGGCGATCAGGTCGGGCTCGGGCATCTCCGCGCCCAGGTGCTCCCGTTCGACGGGCGGGGTCAGCAGTATGTCGACGAGGTCCGCCACGCGCACGGAGACCGGTGTGCGCAGCCCCGTGCCCTGGGCGAAGAAGGCGTCCGTGACCCGGATCGCCTGCTCCACGGGCAGCGGCAGGACGGGGGCCACGAGATGGCCGTACAGGTCTGTTCCGGACGTCGTCGCCGGGGTGGCGAAGGCCTGCCGGTCCTGCTCGGCGCGGAAGAGCGGGCCGGCCTCCAGCAGGCGGGACTGGAGCTGGGTGTGCCGCCGGATGCAGTCCTTGACGATGTCGACGAGTTCGGCGGCGCGGCGCTTGTGCTCGGGCTCCTCGGTCTCGTCGCGGGCCTTGCGGATGTTGGTGAGGATCGCGTTCTCGTGGCGGTAGCGGTCCGCCACGTGGTCCAGGGCCTCGGCGATCATGTCCGGCACGGAGTTCAGCCAGTCCACCGCGCGGACGTTGCGCCGGGTGGCATCCAGGGCGCGGCGCAGGGTCTCTGAGTACTGCACCGTGCGGTAGCGGGCCTGCTCGGCGGCGAGCTGGGCGTCCGCCAGCCGGCCGCGGTTGATCAGTACTTCGAGCTTGACCTCGGCGGCGATCTGGGCGCTGGTGACGTCGGTGTCCAGGGCGCCGACCAGGACGTTGACCGCCTCGTCCGTGGTGCGCAGGTAGACCGTGCCGCCGGGGCCGGGGACCTCTTCGATCAGCTTGAAGTCGTAGTCCCGGCGGACGTACGTGCCGTCCGGGCCGAAGGTGCCGTACACGGCCCGGAAGCCGCGGTCGGCGCTGCCGACGTTGATCAGGTTCTCCACGACCCAGCGGGCCACGCGCTCGTGCTCGCCGACGGGCCGCTGCGGGGCCTGGGCGGCGATGCGCGGGATCAGCCGGGCCACGATCTGCTCGTGGTCCGCGCCGGTGTCGAAGTCCATGTTGAGCGTGACGAGGTCGATGGCGGCCAGGGCCACCTCGGCCATTCCGTAGACCGAGTACTCACCGGCGAGGTTGGCCTTGCGCGCGTCGAGGTCGTGCAGCGGCGCCGTGCAGGCGAGGGCGCGCAGCCGCCGCGCCAGGCCCTCGTCGGCGGCCGGGCCCGGAGCCGGGCGCGCCGCGGCGCTGAGCTGGGGCGGAACACTGTCCGTCGATGCGGGTGAAGTCACGGTGCACAGACTAGGTCCTCGGTCTGACATCGACCCAAACGACGCAGAAGCGACGGGCGTCACACAGGCTCAGGAGAGCCCGGCGCTCTCCTCGCCGACCCTGCGCCGGTACACCTCCACCACCCGCTCCAGCGAGTCGGTGAGGTAGGTCTCCAGCAGGTCCTCCGCCCCGAGCCGGTCACCGGCCTGGAGCGCCCGGAGGATCTGCTGGTTACGGGCGAGGTACGGCTCGTGCAGCCGGCGCGGGTCGTCCACGACGTGGAAGGCGAGGCGCAGTTCGGCGAAGACGCTGCGCATCAGTTCGTCGGTGCGTTCGCTGCCGGCGAGGGCGACCAGTTCGCGATGGAAGTGGATGTTGGCGGTGCCCAGCGCCTTCCAGTCGGTCGCGCCGGCCGCCGTCTCCCCCTCGGCGACCGCCGCGGCGAGCCCGTCCAGCGGGTACGGCGGCTCGCCGAGCCCGCGGACGACGGCACACTCGACCAGGGTGCGCGCGCGGTAGATGTCCTCGACGTCCTCGACGGTCAGGACGCGGACGAACACGCCCCGGTTCAGCTCGTGGACCAGCAGGCGTTCGTGCGTGAGCAGCCGGAAGGCCTCGCGCAGGGTGTTGCGGGAGACCCCGAGCGCCCCGCCGATGCCGTCCTCCGACAGCCGCGTGCCGGGCGGGAAGTACCCGTCGGCGATACGGCTGCGGAGGATGTCCGACACGCGCTCGGCCGTGCTCGTACGCCCGAGGAGGGCCCGGTCGCCGGCCAGTCCCGTCAGCTGCTCTGCCATGCCGGGAATTCAATCGCAGACAGGCGGAACCAGACAACACGGGTATTGTCGGATTGTTGAACGACCCATCATCCGTCCGCCTCGGCTAGCCGATCCCGTTCGCCGCCACCTCCGCGTCCTCCCGGTGGGACGCCGGCGCCTCCGCCTCCGCGCGGTGGCCCGCACCGCCGGGCGTCGCGGCACGGTTCACGACGATACGGCGCAGCTGTGCCCCGCCGGCGGCGCCGGTGCGCTCCGGCAGGGCGGCCAGGGCCGCGGACACCGCCGCCGACGCGCTCTGGTCGAGCCGGGCGCCGGTCCCGCGGGCCTGGTGGCGCATCTCGTCGGCGGCGAGACGCAGCAGCTGGGGCAGCAGGTCCTTGCACCGCCGCACCACCCACCCCGTGCCTGCGGTGGCCAGCCACAGCAGGCTCGCCGTACGGGTCGGCGGGGGGAACTCCGGCTCGGGCGAGGGAGGTTGGCCGCTCGCCCGGCCCGTCTCGGCGAGCAGGGCGTGGAAGTGGGCGGCCAGCTGCCGGTGTCCGCGCTCGCTCGGGTGCAGCCGGTCCGCGCTCCACAGGGCCCGGTCCATGATCCAGGTACCGCCCGTCGCGTGCAGATGGACGGCGCCGTAACGCTCGGACAGCGTGTGCACGACGGTGTTGACCGCGCGCTGCCGGCGGGCCAGCGGGCGGGCGAGGGCGCCGGGGAGCCCCAGCATCGCGCCGGGGTCGGGCAGGCAGGCGGTGAGCAGGGTGGCACCCTGCCGGGTGAGGGCGGCGTAGGCCTCGTCGAGGCGGGCGGCCACCGTGCGGATGTCGAAGGTGTGGCGCAGGGTGTCGTTGACGCCGATGACCACGCAGGCCACGTCCGGGCGCAGGGCGAGGGCGGCCGGGAGCTGCCGCTCCCCCACGTCACGGGTCTGCGCCCCGCTGACGGCGAGGTTGGTGAACTCCACGTTCCCCGCGAGGGACGGCGCCAGCAGCGCGGCCCAGCCCCGCCAGCCGGTGCCGACGGGGTCGCCCACGCCCTCGGTCAGCGAGTCACCGAGGGCGACGAAGCGGACGGCTCTCATGCCACGCCCTCCGGGACGGCGCCGCGCCGGGGCGCGGTCACCGGGGCGTCGTGCGCGGCGAGGAACGCCTCCACGGCCGTGCCCCACCCGAAGCACTCGGCACGCGCGCGTGCCGTCTCGCGGCGCTCGCGCTCGCCGCGTTCCAGGAGCATGTCGACGGCGTCGGCGAAGGCCTCGCCGTGGTCGGCCGCGGTCGCGCCCGCGGACCCGATCACCTCGGGCAGCGCCGAGGAGGCGCTCGCCACGACGGGCGTGCCGCAGGCCATGGCCTCCAGCGCGGCCAGCCCGAAGGTCTCGGCGGGCCCGGGGGCGAGGGCTATGTCGGCGGACGCCTGGAGCGCCCCGAGCACGGCCCGGTCGGAGACGTGCCCCAGGAAGGTCACCGGCAGCCCGCGCTCCCGCGCGCGCTGCTCCAGCCGGGCCTTGAGCGGTCCGTCCCCGGCGACCACCAGCACGGTCTTCCGGCCGCGCCGCAGCAGCGCCTCCAGGGCGTCGAGGGCGGTGCCGGGACGCTTCTCGACGGAGAGCCGCGAGCACATCACGAGCAGCGCCTCGTCCTCGCGCGCGTGGCGCTCGCGCAGGGCGGGGTCGCGCAGCGCGGGGTGGCGTTGCATCAGGTCGACACCCAGGGGGGCGCGTACGACGTTGCGCGCGCCGATGCGGACGAACTCGCGCTCGGCGAACTCCGTGGTGCACACCACCCGCGAGTAGACGTGCGCGGTGCGGGTGTTGAGGGCGTCGGCGGCCTTGCGGGACAGGTTCTCGGACAGGCCCCAGGTGCGCAGTACGCCGTCGGCGGTCTCGTGGGAGACCATCACGGCGGGCACGCGCGCGCGTCGGGCCCAGCGGCCGGTCCAGCGCAGGGTGGTCCGGTCGGAGACCTCCAGCCGGTCCGGGGCCAGCTCCTCCAGGAGGGCGGCCACGCGCCGCTTGTCGGTGAGGACGCGGTAGCCGCCGGTGCCGGGCAGCAGCGGGCCGGGCAGGGTGATGACACGGCCCTGCTCGGTGTCCTGGTCGGTGTGCCGTTCGCCGGGCACGACCAGCACCGGTTCGTGGCCGGCCGCGCGGAAGCCCTTGCCGAGTTCGCGCAGGGCGGTGCGCAGGCCGCCGGAGGCGGGGGCGACGAAGTTGGCGAGGCGGACGATGCGCAGGGAGGAGCCGGTGCCGGTCATGCCGCCACCGCCGTCCTGCGGGCCGCGAGGACGTCGCCGTAGTGCCCGATCAGCTGGTCGCCGACGGCGGCCCAGGTGCGGCCCTCGACCATGGTGCGGGCGGCGAGGCCGTACGCGATCCGGCGGTCGGGGTCGGTGACCAGAGTGCGCACGGCCTCCGTCACGGCGGCGGCGTCGAGCGCCGCGACGAGCAGTCCGGTGCGCTCGTGGGCGACCAGGTCGAGCGGGCCGCCGGCGGCGGGCGCGACGACCGGGACGCCGCTGGCCATGGCCTCCTGGACGGTCTGGCAGAACGTCTCGAAGGGGCCGGTGTGCGCGAACACGTCCAGCGAGGCGAAGATCCGCGCGAGGTCGTGGCCGGTGCGGCGGCCGAGGAAGGCGGCGCCGGGCAGCGCCTCGGCGAGGTGGGCGTGGCTGGGCCCGTCACCGACGACCACGACCTTCACGCCCTCCAGTCCGCAGACTCCGGCGAGGAGTTCTACGTGCTTCTCGGGGGCGAGCCGGCCGACATAGCCGACGATCAGCTCGCCGTTCGGGGCGAGTTCGCGGCGCAGGGCCTCATCACGGTGTTCTGGCTTGAAACGTACGGTGTCCACGCCGCGCGGCCACAGCCGGACCCGGGGCACGCCGTGGGCCTCCAGGTCGGTGAGGGCGGCGCTGGAGGGGGCCAGGGTGCGGTCGGCGGCGGAGTGCACCGAGCGGATGCGCCGCCAGGCGGCCGCTTCCCCGGCGCCCATGTACGTACGCGCGTACCCGGCGAGATCGGTCTGGTAGACGGCGACGGCGGGGATGCCGAGCCGGGCGGCGGCGGCCATGCCGCGGACGCCGAGGACGAAGGGGCTGGCGAGATGGACAAGGTCGGCGCGGTGGTCGAGGAGGGCCGCGGCGAGGCGCCGGCTCGGGAGGGCGACGCGGACCTGGGGGTAGCCGGGCAGGGGGAGGGAAGGGACACGGACGACCGGGCACGGGGCGTCCGTGTCCGGTGCGCTGCCGGGAGCGGGGGCCGGCGCGACGACGAGCGGGGAGTGACCGCGATCAACGAGGTGCCGGGCGGTCTGGAGCGCGCAGTGGGCCACGCCGTTCACATCGGGGGGAAAGGATTCGGTCACGATGACGACACGCATACGGGTGTTGTCGCCGCGCTGGACGTGGCCGCGTCAACGTCGATCTTTCCGCTCGGGGAACGTCCTGTGAGCGTTGGGCTGCACACCCGAGCGGGTCAGACGGCCGTCATGGCCGCCTGACCCGCCGGTCATCCGGTGTTCACCCGGCGGGCGGTCGTCCGCGTGTTCCGTACGCGCGTGGGGGAGGGTCAGCCGCCGGCGGTGTCGGAGCCGAAGCGGCTGCGGACGGCCGTCTGCACCTCTGCCTCCTCGGCCGGATCGGCGGCCAGGCGGCGCAGGCGCTCCACGACCCGGGTGTCACCGGTCTCGGCGTGCCGGGCGGCGATCTCGCGGGTGGTCTCCTCGCAGTCCCACAGGCATTCGACGGCGAAGCCGGCGGCGAAGGAGGGGTCGGTGGCGGCCAGGGCGTGGGCAGCGCGGCCGCGCAGGTGGGACGAGGCCGTCTCACGGTAGACGTGCCGCAGGACGGGGGCGGCGCAGGCGATGCCGAGGCGTCCGGCACCGTCCACGAGGGTCCACAGGGTGGGTGCGTCGGGGCCCTCGCCGCGTACGGCCTCGCGCAGGGCGCCGAGGACCAGGTCCTTGTCGCGCGCGCCGCCCCGGCAGGCGAGCATGCGGCCCGCGGCGGCGCCGAGGGGGTCGGGGCGCTGGGCCCAGCGACGGGCGCGGTCGACGGCGGCGACGCTGCGCATCCGTTCGAAGGCGTCGACGGCGGCCTCCACGACGACGGTGGTGCCGTCGGCGACCGCGGCCTCGATCAGGTCGAGGGCTTCGGCGTCGTTGCCGTCGGCGAGATAGCGCAGGGCGGTGCAGCGGGCGCCGTCGGTGCCGGACCGGGCGGCCTGGACGATCTCCGCGCGGTCCTCGGGACCGGCCACGGCGACCAGACAGCGGGCGGCCGGCACATGGAGTGCGGCGCCGCGGTCCATGCCCGCCTGCGCCCACTCGAAGACGGCGCGCACGCTCCAGCCCGGCCGGGGACCGGTCGGCTGCATCTGCCGCTGCCAGCGGTCGAAACAGCCGGTCTCCTGCGCGGCACGCACACGCGTGGCGATCGATTCGCGCGGATCCTCCGCCCACAGCCGCCACGGCCGGGGCTCGAAGGCGTCCCGGACGGCGGCGGCCAGCTCGGCCTCGCCCTCGGGGTCGGTGCCGAAGCGGGCCAGGACGGGGGCGGCGAGGGCGCGCAGGCCCGCGTCGTCGTCCCGCAGGGCCAGCTCGTCCAGGGCCCACGCCCAGTTGCTGCCCGTGGCGGCGTACCGCCGCAGCAGTTCGAGCGCGTCGAGCCTGCCGTAGGAGGCGAGGTGTCCGAGCACGGCGAGGGCGAGACCAGTGCGGGACTCGTCGGTGTCGAGAACGTCCTCGGGGCCGAAGAGATGGGCCGCGATCGCGTCCAGCTCGCCATTCAGGTCGAGGTACAGGCGTGCGTAGTAGAGAGAGCGGTTCTCCACCTGCCAGTCCTGGCGGGGGTCGCGCAGCACGCACTGGTTCAGCGCCGCGAGCGCTTCCGCGCGCGGGGCGGTGAGCGCGTGCAGCGTGCCGTCGCCGCGGCCCCGCTGCAACAGGCCGAGCAGCGTACCGCTCGGCGCTATGAACGGATCGAACATGGCAAACAGCCTCACATCAAGCGTCGACGCAACCGGAGAACACGCACTACCTGGCCGCGTGACACAACGTCGGAGCGCCCGCCGTCTCTTGCTTGCTGTAGACCATTTCTCTCTGCCTCTCGTCGGTGGCCCATGCGGACCGCATCACGGCCCGCGCGGTGCGGCAACACCTGCCCAGCCATCGCGTCCGTGAATCACGTCGTCATGATGACCCGCGGTGTGTGCTGCCGCGACCGTATTTCCGGCGGCCTTGTACCGCCTCCCCCGTTTTGTGTGTCGTACCTGGTCAGGACATGTGCGTCAGTGTGCGCCGAACAGTTCCAGGAGTTCCGTCTTGCCGAACATCCGCGCGGTGTCGACGGCGGAGGGCGTGCCCGCGGCGGGATCGGCCCCGCCCGCCAGGAGCGCCTTGATGACCTCGGCCTCACCCTTGAAGACGGCTCCCGCGAGCGGCGTCTGGCCTCGGTCGTTGACGTGGTCCGCCGCCGCGCCGCGCGCGAGCAGTTCGCGCACCGTCGCCGCGTGGCCGTGGTAGGCGGCGAGCATCACGAGGGAGTCGCCGCGGTCATTGGTGAGGTTGGCCGGAACACCCGCGTCGACGTACGCCACGAGCGCCTCGGTCTGCCCCTGCCGGGCCAGATCGAAGATCTTGGTCGCCAGCTCCACGACCTCGGGGTCGGGGGCTTCGCTCATCGGCCGGACCGCCTCTCCTGGAAACTTCGGGGACTTGCAGGGAGCGTACGGCAGCGAGCGGAACACGGCCGTACGAGTGAATCGTCAGCGTACTGGCTCGCGGGGCACATGACCCGATGCGCCCGAGGTAAAGATCACGCTCGTCCCTGTTCGGGGCATCAGCCCTGGCCAATCGGGCGGAGCCCGCTCCGCCGACCGAGGGAAAGCGGTCAGATTTCACCCATTTGCACCTTTTATCGTATGGACACATCCTGTGATCCTGGAAGAACTCATGGTGACTGTCCCCCTCGACACCAGGAGGCCTCAAATGGTCTTTTCCATGTCCGGCGTGATCATTCTCGGCGTCATCGTCTTCCTGTTCTTCCGCAAGGACGGGCTCAAGGGCTCGCACGCGACCGTGACAGCCCTGTTCGGCTTCTATCTCGCCAGCACGGGCATCGCCCCGAGCATCAAGGCCGGCGGCGAGAGCCTGGCGAGCCTCCTCGGCGGCATCAAGTTCTGACCCAGCCCCTCCCGCCCGCACGCACCACCAGGAGACAGCAGTGGCCCGGCGCCCTCTCCCCCGCATTCTGAGCAAGGACAGCGCCCAGATCGCCCGGACGCAGCTCGCCCGGAGCCGGGAGCTGGCCCGGACGGCGGCCGACAGTGCCACCGACGTCCTCCATCCGCTGATCGCCGTCACGCGCGGGATGCGCCGGCTGGCCTCGGCCGGGCGGCGCAAGTGGGCGGACACGCCCGAGGACAAGCGCGGGCCGCTGCTGTTCCTGGTGGCCGCCGTGGTCCTGGTCGTGGCGCTGGCGCCGTACGGCCCGCTGCTCGCCGTCATGTCCGTGATGGCGGCAGCGGCCTGGCACGGCCGGGACCGCACCGAGCCGGCCCCCGAAGGGCCGGACGAGTCCCAGATCGAGCGGCTCCAGTCCCTCTACGAGGCCCTGGTGCCGTACTTCACCGACCCCGAGGACCCGGCGCCCCTGTACACGCACGGCGGGGAGTGGGAAAAGGTCTTCGCGGCGCACGAGTTCGACGACGACGGCCGCGTCGGCCACCTCGTGATCCGCTACCCGGCCTACTTCCCGGACGGCGAGTCCGAGGCCCGCGCGCGGATCGAGCACCTGCTCACCGCGAAGGCCGGACGCGGCCGCGAATACCACTTCGGGTGGGACGAGGAGGGCAACCAGCTCACCGTCACCGTCCTCGCCCCGCTGCCCACCGACATCGCCGCCCAGCACTTCGTCACCGCGCCGGGCGAGACCGTCCTCGGCTTCACCGACCCGGGCGAGGTGCAGCGCACGCTCCCCCTCGCCTACGGCGAGGAACAGATCGACGTCCCGCCGGTCGTCTGGCGCACCGGCGTGCGCTCCACCGAGCCGCACCTGCTGGCCGTGGGCCAGCCGGGCGGCGGCGCGTCGACCCTGCTGCGCTCCCTCGCCCTCCAGGCGCTGCGGTACGGCGACGTCCTGATCGTCGACGGCGGCGGCACCGGCGAGTACGCGTGCCTGACCGGCCGGGACGGCGTCCTGGCCGTGGAGTGCGCGCTGCCCGGCGCCCTGGCGAGCCTGGAGTGGGCCGCGCAGGAGACCGAACGCCGGCTCATCGCCATCAACCTGGCCCGGCAGGCGGGCGACCCACCGCCGGCGGACACCCGCCGCCCGCTGTGGATCCTCCTCGACCGACCCGCCGTCTTCGCGCACCTCGCCGGCTCGGAGGGCCGCCAGGACCCGCAGGCCCTGCTCCAGGTCCCGCTGCGGCACGGCCGCGCGGCGAACGTGACCGTCGTGGTGGCCGAGCAGTTCGACGGCGCGGAGGCGCTGAGCGACGTCGTCCGCCAGCACACACGCGCGCGTGTCGTCCTCGGCTCCACCACGCCTCGCCAGGTGGAGGCGGTCCTCGGCGCCGCGCCGCACACCACGCCGCCGGGCCAGGTCCCGCCCGGACGCGGCTACGCCCGCCTGGGCTCCGGCCCGGTGCACCGCCTCCAGGTGCCGCGCACCCCGGACCCGTACGACGACGCCACGAGCGACGCCGACAGCGCGGCGGTGCTGGACCTGCTGCCGCCCCGGACCGCGGCGGTGGAGGCCCAGCCGCGGGAGCCGGCGGATCTGACGAAACCCTCGGTGAGCACGGAGACGGTGCGTACGGAGACGGTGGGGGCGGAGACCACGTAAGGGGTGCGCGTACCGGGTCCCGCGATCGGCGCCCCGCAAAGCCGCCCAGGAGGCGTCAGGCCACGAACGTCCGCGGCGGCTCCACGCCCCCCGTCGCCCCCGTCTCCACCAGCCGGGCCGCGGCCGCCAGCCGTACCGCCGCCTCCTCCGCCACCACTCCCCCGACGGTGAACGGCAGCCGTACATAGCCCTCGAACGCGCCGTCCACGCCGAAGCGGGGGCCGGAGGGGACGCGGACGCCGGTGCGTTCGCCCGCCTCGGCGAGCCGGGACCCGGACAGGCCGCCGGCGCGGACCCACAGGGTCAGACCGCCCCGCGGCACCTCGAACTCCCAGGTGGGCAGTTCACGGCGGAGCACCGACACCAGCGCGTCCCGGTTCTCCCGGGCCTGAGCGCGGCGCAGTTCCACCGCCTGCTCCCAACCCCCTGTACTGAAGAGCCAGTTGACGGCGAGCTGTTCCAGCACCGGGGTGCCGAGATCGGCGTACGCGCGCGCGGCGACCAGGCTGCGGATCACGTCCGGCGCCGCCCGCACCCAGCCGATGCGCATGCCCGCCCAGAACGCCTTGCTGGCCGAGCCGACCGTGATCACCGTGGAGCCCGCCGGGTCGAACCCGCACACCGGGCGGGGCATGTCCGCCGCGCTCAGGTCCTCGTCCAGCCACAGCTCCGTCATCGTCTCGTCCGCGACGAGCACGGTGCCGGCCGAGCGCGCCGCGTCCACCAGCCGGCGCCGCTGGTCCTCGTCGGCGAGCGCGCCGGTGGGGTTGTGGAAGTCGGCGACCACGTAGGCGATGCGCGGCGCGGCCTCGCGCAGCACCTGGCGCCAGCGGTCCATGTCCCAGCCCGACAGGCCTTCGGCCATGGCGACCGGGACCAGGCGCGCGCCGGCCTCGCGCATCAGCTGGAGGATGTTGGCGTAGGACGGGGATTCCACCGCGATGCGTTCGCCGCGGCCCGCGAAGAGGTGGCAGATCGCGTCGATGGCGCCCATCGCCCCCGTCGTCACCATGATCTGCTCGGGCATGGTGGGGATCCCGCGCGCGGTGTAGCGCTCGGCGATCATCTCGCGCAGCGCGGGCAGCCCGGCCGGATAGTCGCCGTGCGTGTGGGCGTACGGCGGCAGTTCCTCCAGGGCGCCCTGCACGGCCCGGGTCAGCCAGGGCTCGGGGGCCGGGAGCGAGGCGCAGCCCAGGTCGATCACCGAGCCCAGCGCCTCCGGGGGCAGGGGTTCGAGGCCGCGGGCCGGGATCGGGTTCCCGGCCGGCACCGCGGTCCAGCTGCCGGCGCCGCGCCGGGACTCCAGGAAGCCCTCGCTGCGCAGCGCCTCGTACGCGGCCGCGACGGTGGTGCGGCTCACGGACAGGGAGAGGGCGAGTTCGCGTTCGGCGGGGAGGCGGGCGGCGACCGGCACGCGCCCTTCGAGCACCAGGAGCCGAATGCCGTCGGCCAGTGCGCGGTACGCGGGCGGACGGCGGGTGCCCGGACCGGCCGGACGCTCCTGCTGGGAGTTGAGGAGCCGGGCGAGTTGCGCGGCGCCCATCGCAGAGGTCCACTGCGCCATGACGATCAGTCCACCTTCCCCGAATTGGCCATGGATGACTCTTCATCCCAAGCCACAGAGTGACATGCGTCAGGCCACCGCCACCACCCAGGGGGATATTTCATGTCCACTCCCGACCGTCTCGTACGCCGGCTGATCCAGCTGTACGCCGGCCTCGCGCTCTACGGCGCGAGTGCCGCGCTGCTCGTGGCGGCGGGCCTCGGCCTGGAGCCATGGGGCGTACTGCACCAAGGGCTCGCGAAGCTGACCGGGCTGACCATCGGCGTCGTGTCGATCGTCGTGGGCGCGGCGGTGCTGCTGCTGTGGATCCCGCTGCGCCAGCGCCCGGGACTCGGCACGGTCTCCAACGTCTTCGCCGTCGGCCTCGCCATGGACGGCACGCTCGCACTGGTCCCCGACCCGCACTCCTTCGCCGTACGGATCCCGCTGATGCTCGCGGGGATCGCGCTGAACGGCGCCGCGACCGGCCTGTACATCTCCGCGCGCTTCGGCCCCGGCCCCCGCGACGGGCTGATGACCGGGCTGCACCGGCGCACCGGCCGCTCGATCCGGCTGGTGCGGACGACGATCGAGGTGGCGGTGGTGGTCACCGGCTTCGCCCTGGGCGGCACGGTCGGCGTGGGCACCGTGCTGTACGCGGTGTCCATCGGCCCGCTCGCCCAGCTCTTCCTCCGGGTGTTCGCCATCCCGGCGGAATCGGCCCGCAGCACGGTCGTTGCCGAAGCGACACCGGAACGGGTGATACTGCGTCCGTGACCCTCACGAGACCGGCCAAGCGCCACCCGTACCTCGACCACCCCGGCCCCATCCCCTTCGCCCACCGGGGCGGGGCCGCCGACGGCATCGAGAACACCGTGGCGCAGTTCCGCCGCGCGGTGGAGATGGGCTACCGGTACATCGAGACCGATGTGCACGCCACGGCGGACGGCCGGCTCGTCGCCTTCCACGACTCGACCCTGGACCGGGTGTCCGACGGGGCGGGCCGGATCGCGGACCTGCCGTGGGAGGACGTACGGCACGCGCGCGTGGGCGGGCGTGAACCGGTGCCGCTGTTCGAGGAGTTGCTGGAGACCTTCCCCGGGGTCCGCTGGAACGTCGACGTCAAGGCAGAGCCCGCCCTGCGGCCGCTGCTGGACCTGATCGAGCGCACGGACGCCTGGGACCGGGTCTGCGTGGGCTCCTTCTCCGAGGCGCGGGTGCTGCGCGCCCAGCGGCTGGCCGGGCCGCGCCTCGCGACCTCGTTCGGCACGCGCGGGGTGCTCAGCCTGCGGCTGCGCTCGTGGGGTCTGCCGGCCGCCGTGCGCCGCTCCGCCGTCGCCGCCCAGGTGCCCGAGGCGCAGTCGGGCGTGCCGGTGGTCGACCAGCGCTTCGTTCGCGCCGCCCACGCGCGCGGGCTGCACGTGCACGTGTGGACGATCAACGAACCGGAACGCATGCACCGGCTCCTGGACCTGGGTGTCGATGGCATCATGACCGATCACATCGACACATTGCGCAAGGTCATGGAGGACCGCGGCGTCTGGGCCTGACCGGCCCGGCGGCGGCCCGAGCCTTCGCAGTTCAGCGGGGAAAGCGAGGGCACGGGTGGGAATCGACACCGTGCGCACAGGGGCTGCGGACGAGACCGCCGCTCTGCGGCGCGAGCAACGCGGCTGGTACTTCTACGACTGGGCCTGCTCGGTCTACTCGACGAGCGTCCTCACGGTGTTCCTGGGGCCCTACCTCACCTCGGTCGCCGAGCGGGCCGCGGACTCCGGCGGCTATGTGCATCCGCTGGGCGTGCCGGTCCGGGCGGGCTCCTTCTTCGCCTACTCGGTGTCCCTCTCGGTGATCGTGGCCGTGGTGCTGATGCCGCTGGTCGGCAGCGCGGCCGACCGCACGGGCCGCAAGAAGCCCCTGCTCGCGGCGGCGGCGTACACCGGGGCGGCCGCGACCACCGGCATGTTCTTCCTCGACGGCGACCGGTATCTGCTCGGCGGGGTGCTCCTCGTCGTGGCCAACGCGGCGCAGTCCGTCGGGATGATGCTCTACAACTCGTACCTGCCGCAGATCGCCCCGCCCGAGGAGCGCGACGCGATCTCCTCGCGGGGCTGGGCCTTCGGCTACGCGGCGGGCTCCACGGTCCTCGTCGCCAACCTGGTGCTGTACTCGGCGCACGGCTCCTTCGGGCTGTCCCAGACGGAGGCGGTGCGGATCTGCCTGGCCGCGGCGGGCCTGTGGTGGGGCGCCTTCACGCTCGTACCGCTGAGCCGGCTGCGCGACCGGCACACGCGCGTGGAGCGCGCCACGGCGCCCGGGCTGCGCCAGCTCGCGGCGACGGTCCGGGACATGCGCCGGCATCCGCTGACGCTGTCGTTCCTGCTGGCGTACCTGATCTACAACGACGGCATCCAGACGGTGATCTCGCAGGCCTCGGTCTACGGCTCGCAGGAGCTGGGGCTGGGTCAGTCGACGCTCATCGTGGCGGTGCTGCTGGTGCAGGTGCTGGCGGTGGCCGGGGCGCTGGCGATGGGGCGGCTGGCCCGGACGCACGGCGCGCAGCGCACGATCCTGGGCTCGCTGGTGGCCTGGACGCTCACCCTGGCGGCCGGCTACTTCCTGCCCGCGAAGGCGCCGGTGTTCTTCTTCGTGCTGGCCTCCGGCATCGGCCTGGTCCTCGGCGGCAGCCAGGCGCTGTCCCGGTCGCTGTTCTCCCATCTCGTACCGCCCGGCAAGGAGGCCGAGTACTTCTCGGCATACGAGATGAGCGACCGCGGGATGAGCTGGCTCGGGCCGCTGCTGTTCGGCGTGACGTATCAGCTGACCGGCAGCTATCGTTCCGCGATCATCTCGCTGGTGGCCTTCTTCGTGATCGGTTTCGCCCTGCTCGCCCGGGTTCCGGTGCGGCGGGCGATCGCCGAGGCGGGGAACCCCGTCCCGGAAAAGATCTAGCGCGGATTTAGCGCTCAAGGCGAAAGGGCGGTAGTGTACGCGTTTGGCCTG
The DNA here is from genome assembly GCF_058673395.1 of Streptomyces sp. HUAS MG56. NCBI lineage: Bacteria > Bacillati > Actinomycetota > Actinomycetes > Kitasatosporales > Streptomycetaceae > Streptomyces > Streptomyces sp. HUAS MG56. The sequence goes on from NZ_CM178722.1 coordinate 2,685,820, forward strand.
CCAGGCGTACCGTTACTGCGCGTCAAAGATGCCGAAACGCTGGGTGACATCTGCTAGCAGATGTGACAAACCGGGCGCTGGTGGGTACAACAAGGGGCGGCTACGACGGCGACGCATGACCCGGAACGGGACTCGGAACGGGAATCTTTACCGCCGACCGGACGTTGACCGGATGACGACGACAGCGACACCTGTCCTGTGGGCGACAAGCCCGGGAGGCACGATTCATGAGTGAGCGAGCTCTTCGCGGTACGCGCCTCGTGGTGACCAGCTACGAGACGGACCGCGGTATCGACCTGGCCCCGCGCCAGGCCGTGGAGTACGCATGTGAGAAGGGGCATCGTTTCGAGATGCCCTTCTCGGTCGAGGCGGAGATCCCGCCGGAGTGGGAGTGCAAGGTCTGCGGGGCCCAGGCACTCCTCGTCGACGGCGACGGCCCTGAGGAGAAGAAGGCCAAGCCCGCGCGTACCCACTGGGACATGCTGATGGAGCGGCGTACCCGTGAGGAACTCGAAGAGGTCCTTGAGGAGCGCCTGGCGGTTCTGCGCTCGGGGGCGATGAACATCGCGGTTCACCCTCGGGACAGCCGTAAGTCCGCATAACGCCGCAGACGAACACACCGCGGGCGCCGTACGTGAATCCTCACGTACGGCGCCCGCGGTTTTTTCGTATGGGTACGGGACGCTCAGCGCGTCAGGGGCGGGTACTGCTCCCCCGGCTCCGGACGGTGTCCCGCGCCGTCCTCGCGGATGACCTCGCCCTGCACCACCTTGCCGTCGGGCCGGTGCATACGGGCCTGCTGGAAGGCGTCGCCCAGACTCCCCGGGGCCGCGGCACGCAGCCGCTTCTCCAGGGTGTTCTCGGCGAAGCGGCTCACGGCCTTCTGGACCGGCGGCAGGAGCAGCAGGAGACCCGCCGCGTCGGAGAGGAGGCCGGGGATCATCAGCAGCAGACCGCCGAGCATCATCAGGCCGTTGCCGCCGCCGCGCGCCGGGGAACCGCCCTGCTGCAAGGCCTCGTTGAGGCTCTGGAAGGCACGGCGGCCCGCCCGCTTGATGACCACGGAGCCGCCGACGAGGCCCGCGACGAGCAACAGGAAGACGGCGAGACCGCCGGCCGCGCCCGCGACCAGGGTCAGCAGCCAGATCTCCAGCACCAGCCACGCGGCGACCCCCAGCGGCAGATACCTGCGCAGCCGGGAGCGCCGGGGCCGGGTGGTGTACGCGGAGGTGGGAACGCCAGTCGTCATGCTCCCAGTGTGCCTGGCGGCCCTTCAGCACGGGATAAAGGGGCCGATCGGCCCCGACCGTGGGACGAGCGTCAGGCCCGCTTGCCCTTGAGCTTGGCGACACGGTCCCCGGCGCCCCAGGCGGTGACCCGCCACAGCGCCTCGATGAGGATGTTCTTGCTCATCTTGGAGTCGCCGAGTTCGCGCTCGACGAACGTGATCGGGACCTCGACCACGTGGTAGCCGGCCCTGACCGCGCGGCGGGCGAGGTCGACCTGGAAGCAGTAGCCCTGCGAGGCGACCTCGTCCAGGCCCAGGCCCTCCAGCGTCTCGCGCCGGAACGCCCGGTAGCCGCCGGTGATGTCGCGCAGCGGCAGGTCGAGGGCGATGCGGGAGTAGAGGCTGCCGCCGCGGGAGATGAACTCACGGGACTTGGGCCAGTTGACCACCCGGCCGCCGGGCACCCAGCGGGAGCCGAGCACCAGGTCGGCGCTCTTGAGGGCGGTGAGCAGCCGGGGCAGCTCCTCGGGCTGGTGGGAGCCGTCGGCGTCCATCTCGATCAGCACGCCGTAGTCGTGCTCCATGCCCCAGCGGAAGCCCGCGAGGTAGGCGGCGCCGAGGCCTTCCTTGCCCTTGCGGTGCATCACCTGGACGTGCGTGTCCTCGGCGGCCAGTTCGTCGGCGAGCTTGCCCGTGCCGTCGGGACTGTTGTCGTCCGCGATCAGCACGTGCGCCTCGGGGACGGCCTTGCGTACCCGGCCGACGATGGTCTTGATGTTCTCCGCCTCGTTGTAGGTCGGAATGATCACCAAGGCTGTGCCGAGCGGACCGAACTGCCTCCCCTGGTTTTTGGCGTCCAGGGTCCCGTCGCCGTCGTTCACTGCTGCCCCTTCTGGTCGTACGCAGGGGTCCAACCATAGTGGCCGTGGCCTGGCCGGTCGCACCGACATCGTTCGTATCGTGGTGTCGATTCCACAAGAGTGGGGTAAGAACGCGTTTTTCGGCACCTTGGCGGTGGGCATTGAGTATCTTTCCGCCGCCTGGGACCCCGACGCCCCCTGTGACCCCTGCGGATGGAGGCCCGGCGCCCTTCGGGCCGACCTGGGACCCGCTGGCTGCGGATCGACCGAAAGCCGTTGTCTACTGAGCGCCGGGCCCCACCCGGGTCACACCTTGCCGACCGGCCGGAACGTTCCCTCGTCGGCGCGGGCGCTGAGCCTGGCTCCCAGTGACGGTGCCCGGTGCGGCACACCGTCCCTGACCCAGCGGCGCTGCGACGAGTCGCGTGAACGCTCCCCGGTCGGACGTCCGGTGGTGGACTCGGACGAACCTACCGGCCCGTGGGCGCCGACTGTCAAACACCCCCCGGACCGGCCACGACGGCCGGGGCGCCGGGCCGGCCCGGGAGGATGCGCAGGTCGGGCGGCGCGACGGCGGCGACCGGCCGGCGACGCGCCACCCCGGCAGATCACTCGCCCGGCCGTACGAACACCGTTCGTCCGCCCACCACCGTACGCAGGCAGACCGGCAGGTCCCGGCCCGGGGTGAGGTCGGGAAGGCCCGGTGTGCCGGAGCGCGGGTCGGTCGACCAGCGGGCCACCCGGTCGTCGGGGGCCTGGACGACCAGCTCGTCGGTGCGCCAGACGGCGTAGTCGGCGGGGGCGCCCGGCACCAGGATCCCCGCGTCGTCCCGTCCCACGGCCCGCCAGCCGCCGCGCGTGTGGGCCGTGAACGCGGCGCGCACGGAGATCCGGTGCTCGGGCGTGTGGTGGAACGCGGCGGCGCGCACGGTGCCCCACGGGTCGAGCGGGGTGACCGGGCTGTCGGAGCCGAAGGCGAGCGGCACGCCGGCGCGCAGCAGGGCCGCGAACGGGTTGAGGGTGCGGGCCCGCGCCGCGCCCAGCCGCCGCGCGTACATGCCGTCCTCGCCGCCCCACAGCGCGTCGAAGGCCGGCTGCACGGAGGCGATCAGGCCCAGTTCGGCGAAGCCGGCGACCGTCTCCGGGGTGAGCATCTCGGCGTGTTCGACGCGGTGGCGGGCGGCGCGGACGCGGGCGAGGCCCAGCTTCTCGGCGGCGGCGCGCACGCCCTCCACGACGGCGCTCACGGCGGCGTCGCCGATGGCGTGGAAGCCGGCCTGCAGGCCCGCCTCGGTGCAGGCGACGACATGCGCGGCGACGTCCCCGGCGTCCAGGTAGGCGGTGCCGGTGTGGGCGGCGTCGGCGTAGGGCTCGTGCAGGCAGGCGGTGTGCGAGCCGAGGGCGCCGTCGGCGAAGAGGTCACCGGCCGCTCCCACGGCGCCCAGTTCGCGCGCCCTGGCCACGCCCTCGTCGGCCTGCTCGGCCCAGTAGCCGACGACCCGCGGGCCGGACTCGTCGGCGGCGAGCGCGAGCAGGCCGGTGAAGTCGTCCTCGGAGGAGATCTGCGGCCCGCCGCACTCGTGCACCGTGCCGATGCCGAGCGAGGCGGCGTGCGCCAGGGCGGTGCGCTGGGCCTCGGCACGCTGGGCCGGGGTGACGGCGGCGTACGCGGCCCGGCGTACGGCGTGGTGGTCGTCCTTCGTGAGCGGGGCGTCCGTGCGCGGGAGGTCGCCGGGGACCAGGTCGAGCAGGGCGGTGGTGACGACCGCGGAGTGGACGTCGATGCGGGAGAGGTACAGCGGGCGGCCGCCGGTGGCCTCGTCCAGCTCGGCGCGGGTCGGCGGGCGGCCGCCGGGCCAGCGGGCGGCGTCCCAGCCGTGGCCCAGCAGGACGCGGTCGTCCGGGCGGCCGGCGGCGAACTCGCGGACCCGGGCGAGGGCCGCGTCCAGCGAGGGGGCCGCGGACAGGTCGAGGCCGGTCAGGGCGAGGCCGGTGGACGTGGTGTGCACATGGGCGTCGGTGAAGGCGGGGGTGACGAGGGCGCCGTCGAGGTCGACGACCTCGTCCACACCCTCGGCGAAGGCGTCGGCGGCGCCCTCGGAGCCGACCCAGGCGACGTGGCCGGCCTCCACGACCATCGCCGTCGCGAAGGGGTCCGCGGGGCTGTGCACCTCGCCGCGGCGCAGGAGGACGGTCTGGGGGGGCTCGGCGGTGCGCTCACTCATAGCCGACAGTTTCTCTCGCCGCGGCGGTGCCGCCGCACCAGAGGCACCTCTCAGCGTGCCCGCCGCCGAAGGGTCAGATCTTCGGCGGTCTCGCCTCGTACGGCGTCGACAGCACCACGGTCGTCCGGGTCGAGACGCCCGCCAGGCTGCGCAGCCTGGCCAGCAGCTCCTCCAGTTCGTGCGGGGTGGCCACGCGGACCTTGAGGATGTAGTTCTCGTCGCCGGCGACGCTGTGGCAGGCCTCGATCTCGGGGACGCCGGCGAGGCGGTCCGCGATGTCGTCGGGGGCGCTGGGGTCGAACGGTTTCACCGAGATGAAGGCGGTGAGCGGCAGCCCGACGGCCTCGGGGTCGACCACCGCGGCATAGCCGCGGATGACGCCCCGCTGTTCGAGCCGCCGCACCCGCTGGTGCACGGCCGACGTGGACAGGCCCGTGGCCTTGCCCAGGTCGGTGTAGCTCATCCGCCCGTCCTTGACGAGCAGCTGCACGATCTGTCGGTCCAGCTCCTCCATGGCGCCAAAACCTACCGTGCGCCTGATCTCCCGGGGTAGCCGAGAGCGCAGGTCATGGCCGGTTCGCGACGAAAAGCACCGGGAATCGCCCCGCGCACGCACCTGCACGCGGCATGTGACGAACGACACACGCCTCGAACGGTCTCCGTGATGTTCTCGTGATTACCCCCGGGACCGGACGGGAAGTGCTTGCTGTGGTCGAGGCCGCAGCGCCTTCACGGCCCAGCCTTAGGGGGAGAATCCCATGCAGAGTGTCCATCGCCCTGGTCGCACCACGTCCAAGCGGCAGCAGCCGGTCGTCGAGCCCGAGCCGGAGTACGTCGAACCCGACGCCCTCGACGACGAACCGGACGCCTACGACACCTTCGAGATGTACCGGGTGATCTGCCCGGACTGCGCGCAGCCGATCGCGCTGCTGGCGGGCGAGGAGATCCTGCCGGAGCACGCGCTGTGCGTCTCGCCGTGGAACCCGTTCGGGCTCACGGTCTGTGCGGGTACGGGCCGCGCCGCGGCCGACGCCCGCTCGGCGGACGAGTCCGCCGAGCCGCAGGAGCAGGACACCGCCCTGCTGCTCACGCTCCCCCAGGGTCTGAACTGGCGGACGCAGCCCTTCTCGCACGTCGGCGGCCCGGGCTCGCGCCCGATGCGCGTGCCGGAGATGCGCCACCAGGCCGCCTGAGCCACCGCGGTTCCCGCCGCCCGGCCGGCTCAACTCCCGTACGTGCCCCGCACCATGGCGCGCAGGTCGGCGTGGTGCAGGATCAGTGTGTCCGGGTCCGCCGGCACGGCGGCCTCCCCGAAGTGCACCTGGCGGTAGGCGACGCGCAGCATGACGATCGCGTGCCGCAGGGCGGCGTAGAGGAGGTAGAACTCCATGTCGCGCGGGGTGTGCCCGGTCAGGCGTGCGTAGCGGGCCTCGACCCGGTCGCGGCGCAGGAGTTCGGGCAGGCCGCGCTGTCCGGAGCCGACCGTGAGGTCGTGGAAGAAGCGGTGCAGATAGACCGTCCAGCCGAGGTCGACCTCGCGCGGGGCGAGCGCCGCCATCTCCCAGTCGAGCACGGCAACGGGGTCGAAGCCGTCGTAGACCACGTTCCCGATGCGCGCGTCGCCCCAGGTGAGGACGGGTGCGCCGGGCTCGCCCGGCCAGATGCGGGCCAGCCGGTCGAAAGCGGCCTCGATCAGCGGCGAGCGGGGCAGTCCGTCGATCACCCAGGCGTAGTAGGCGCGTTGGGCCGACACATGGCGGTGCAGCGCGTCGCCGGCGCCGGGCAGGGACAGGAAGTCGGCCTCCCCGGCCGGGACTTGGTCGTGCAGTCGGGCCAGCAGCCCGATGGTCGCCGCCTCCAGGTGCTCGCGCTCCGCCTCGCTCGCCGCGTGCAGCCAACTGCCCTCGTACGTGTACGGCATGACGTCCGGCGGCACCCGGCCCGCCACGCGTTCCATGACGAAGAACGGCGCCCCGAGCGGCTCCGGGTCCTCCTCCAGCCACAGCACCCGGGGCACGGGCACGTCGGTGCGCTCGGCCACGAGGCGCAGGGTGCGGTACTGGCGGGCCATGTCGTACTCCGGGAAGACGGTGTACGCCGACGGGTCCGCGGCCAGCCGCAACGCGCAGGAGCGCAGCGGTGGTCGGGGGTGCTCGATGTCGAACAGCAGGGTCTCGCTGGACATGCCGTTGGAGGCCGGGACGGTGATCCCGGTGGCCTTGGCGCCGGGCAGCCGGGTGCCGAGCCAGGCCGTGAGGCGGCGGCCGAGTTCCTCGGGGTCGCGGGTGCTGGTGCGGGGGCGCATGCGGGGCTCCTCCCTCAGGGCGCGACCGAGTCGAAGCCGGTGAAGCCGCTCGGGTCGTGCCGGCCGAACGAGCCGTGTTCGAAGATGCCGTACCCGGTGCGTCCGTCGAGCCGGAAGCGGGCGGAGTGGTCGGTGACGCCGTAGGCGGCGAGGGGGTGCGGCGCCGTCATGTCGTACGTGCGGCGGTCGGTCCAGCCCGGTCCGCGCCAGGTGCCGTGCTGCCAGTCGTCGGCGGGCGGGTAGCCGGCGCCGACGGCGAGCGGCGAGGAGGCGAGGATCTCGACGTCGAGTTGGCGGGAGCTGCGGGCGTCGCCCAGGTGGACGACCGCCCGCTGCGGGTGGCGGGTGCCGGAGCGGTAGCTGATCTCGGCCTGGGGCCAGCCCAGTTGGCGGTCGCGGTGGCCGGGGCGGACGAGGGTCGCGTCGTTCAGGGAGCGGTGGCCGTCGGCGTCCTCCTGGGTGACGACCATCAGGAAGCGGTCCTCGAAGCGGACCGGGCACCAGATCCAGTGGAAGCCCTCGGTGGGGTGGTTCTCGGCGAGCGGTCCGCCGTCCTCGCCCGGGACCGGCCGCACGCCCCAGCTGCGGTCCCGGGTGCCGGTCCAGTCCGCTGCGGTGACCCGGAACTCCTCTCCCCCGGCCCGGATCATGCCCTCGGCGGTGCCGGCTTGCACGAAGCGGCGGCCCTCCAGGGTGAGCCGGTCGCCCCGGCGCTGGAGGTGGTGCGGCTCCCACAGCGCGGGGAAGGCGGCCGTCCAGGTGAGGTCGTACGAGAGCTGCTCGTCCGCGCAGATCAGGCGCAGCCGGCGCAGCGGCTCGGCGACCTCGATGCGCAGCGGGCCGACGGCGAGCCGCATGCGGTCCTCGCCGAGGGCGTCGCAGGCGCGGACGGCGTGCAGGGTGTCGCCGGTGCGCAGGGTGGCGTAGGCGTCTATCACGCCGAGGTTGGGGTAGACGCCGAGGCCCAGGATGAGCAGGGCGCGTCCGGCGTGGTCGAAGACGTGGAAGATGCAGCGGTCGTAGGCGTTGCGGTCCCCGGTGGCCACGTGCTTCATGGACAGCGGCACCTGGTGCACGGGGTACTCGTCGAGCGGTACGGGACGGTCGTCGGCCACGGACACCCCCTGGTGGACGGTTCGCTGACGGTACGTCAGACGGGGGGAGGTGGCCAGAGCGGGAACCGGACGTGCGTGAACTGACGCCCGATTCCGCGGGGCGGTGACCCGTCCGGCCTGGACGGCGTTGCCCGGGTATGACCCTCATGTACGAGGACACCGGGCGTCAGCGCCGACTCTTCGTCCCGCGCCCCGCGGAATCGGTTCCGCCTCCGCCGGCGCCGCAGGATCCGCCCATCTACCGCGCGCTCATGCGGGCCTGGGCCGACCGGGGCCGCACCCTGCCGGGCCGCCACGACCCGGAGTGGCTCAGGCTGGCGGCCCCTACGGTCCTCAGGGGGCAGTTCAGCGACCCTCGGGTCCCGCCACATGGCGGGCGATGACCATCCGCTGGATCTGGTTGGTGCCCTCCACGATCTGGAGGACCTTGGCCTCGCGCATATAGCGCTCGGCCGGGAAGTCGGCGGTGTAGCCGTAGCCGCCGAGTATCTGCACGGCGTCCGTGGTGACCTTCATGGCCGTGTCGCTGCAGTGCAGCTTGGCCATGGCGGCCTGCCGGGCGAACGGCTTGCCCGCGTCGCGCAGCCGGGCCGCCGCGAGGTAGAGCGCGCGGCCGGCCTCGATCTGGGTGGCCATGTCGGCGATCATGAAGCGCAGCCCCTGGAAGTCGGCGATGGGGCGGCCGAACTGGCGGCGCTCGGTGGCGTAGGCGACCGCCTGGTCCAGGGCGGCCTGGGCGAGACCGATCGCGCAGGCCGCGATGCCGAGCCGGCCGGAGTCGAGGGCGGACAGGGCGATGGAGAAGCCCTGGCCCTCCTCGCCGATCCGCCGGTCGTCCCCGATGCGGACGCCGTCGAGGTGGACCTGTGCGGTGGGTGAGCCCTTCAGGCCCATCTTCTTCTCGGGCACGGCCGCGCCGAGGCCGGGGGTGTCGCCGGGGACCAGGAAGGCGGTGATGCCGCGCGGGCCGTCCTCGCCGGTGCGGGCCATCACGGTGTAGAAGTCGGCGATCCCGCCGTGGGTGATCCAGGCCTTGGTGCCGTTCAGCACCCACTCCTCGCCCTCCCGCACGGCCTTCGTGCGCAGGGACGCGGCGTCCGAGCCGGAGGACGGCTCGGAGAGGCAGTAGGCGCCGAGCAGACCGCCGCCGAGCATCGCGGGCAGGTGCTCGACCTGCTGCTGCTTGGTGCCGTAGGTGGCGAGGGCGTAGGAGGCGAGCGTGTGCACGCTGACGCCTATGCCCACGGTGAGCCGGGCCATGGCCAGCTCCTCCAGGACCTGGAGGTAGACCTCGTAGGGCTGGTCGCCGCCGCCGTACTCGGCGCCGTAGGGCAGGCCGAGCAGTCCCGACCGGGAGAGCAGGGTGAAGACCTCGCGCGGGAAGCGGCCCGCTTCCTCCTCCTCGGCGGCCGTCGGCGCGATCTCGCGCTGGGCGATCTCACGGACGAGCGCGAGCAGGTCTCTCGCCTCTTCCGTGGGCAGTTGACGCTCCACCGGCTGCGGGTCGCGGTCGGACATGGCGTCGGTCTCCTCCCTGTCGGGCACAGGCGGGTGGCCCGTGGGGTGGGAGCTGCTCCGCCTGATCGTTCTGGATGGCCGCGGGCGCCCGCTCCTGGGTCTCAGGAGTTGCTGACCAGCGGCTCTGCGCTGTGAGTATGCCCGATCAGGGACCTCCCGTCACCAGTTAACGACCGCTTACTTCAAGAAAGCAGTGCTACTCGACGCACGCAACTTTCAACAGAAAGTGACGGGGGTCTGTGCCGTGCCGGACGTACGCGGGACGACCGGTTCTCAGGTGTCGCGGCGGGCCGGCTGCGGGGCCGGGTGGGCCGGATCCAGCTCCTCGACGGCGCGCAGGACGCCGCCCAGCGTCTTCACCAGCAGCTCGCGCATGAGGTCGCGGGACAGCCCGGGGCGGTCGATCCAGTCCAGGGTCGCGCCCTCGACGCTGCACACCCAGGACAGCAGGCCCATCCGGGCCGGAGCGGAGATGTCCCGGCGGCCGTAGGCGCCCTCGGCGATGGTGTCGACGATCGCCTCGCGCACGCCGTCCCGTATGGCGTGCACCTCGGCGTCGAAGCCGACGCCGCCGCTGACGATCGTGCGGTACGCGGCCTGGTGGTGCTCGGCGTAGCGCAGGTAGCTGTCGATGGTGCGGTGGACGCGGTCGACGGCGGCCAGGTCGAGCCCGCTCGCCGCGAACGTGACCAGGTCGGCCACGGAGTCCTGGATGATCGCCAGGTAGTAGCCCCGCTTGGACTGGAAGTAGTAGTAGATCAGCCCCTTGGCGACATGCGCCTGGCGGGCGATGTCGTCCATGGACAGCGCGTCGTAGGACGTGTCGGCGAACAACTTCCGCCCGATGGCGATGAGTTCGGCGCGACGCGCGACCGAGCGCTCGGTGCCGCGCATCCGGGGACGGACGGCGGCACGCTGGTGCGGCATGTTCAATTTCGACCCTGTTCCAGGCGGTCGGCGGGACATCCGCAGTATGTCAGAACAAGCCGCACGCGTGAGCGGGTCGGATCAGAGCAGACCGAGCTGGGTCACAAGCATCGCGACGACGGCCACGAGGACCCATCCCATGACGTGCTCGACGATCTTCGGGCCGTCGTCGCGGGGCCCTCCGGTGCGGGCGCGGGTGGCGGTGGCCGGGTGTGCGGTCATGGAGTTACTCGCAGAGGTCGGACGTACAGAGCAGGTTCCCCACCCGTTTGTCCACCTTGCCACCCGCGACGGCCTGTGCGGTGATGAGCTTGCTCACACGGTCAGCGCACGCCCACCGCCGCGAGCGCCTCGCGCCGGCGCGGGCCCGGACGCGCCGGGAAGTAGAGATAGCACACTCCCCCGCTGCCGGAGACGACCTTGCCCGCGGCGTTGTACCGCTTGGTCCGCAGCCAGATGTTCTCGAACTCCCGTCTGCGATAGACCCGTCGGACCGCGGCGTCGTCCGGCGAGGCCGGGTCGTTGGCGATGACGTCGCCCTCCGCGGTGAAGCCGATGACGGTCATCAGATGGCCGGAGGTGCCGTAGCCCGCGCCGGTCAGCTCGCTCGCCAGGAAGGACTGGGATGTGATGACCGGGATACCGGCCGCGACCAGCGTCTCCACGTCGGTGAGCGAGGCGAGCCGGGTGACCACGCCCTGGATGCCGTCGAAGGTGGCCGCGTAGGCGGCGTTGAACGGCCAGTTGCCGCAGCCCTCGTACTGGTAGTCGTAGGTGAACCGGGCCGCGTTGTCGACCTGCGGGTCGGCGTAGGACGGATCCACCCAGGCCAGCTGCTCGGGGGTGAGCCGGCCGCCCCAGTACTCGACGATCATCTGCGAGGAGGTGGGGCTGCACCAGGCCTCGCCGCCGTTGTCGTACTGCGGGTACTGGCCCTTGTGGATCTCCTGCGAGTAGCGCGGGACGGTCAGTTCGTGGGTGAGGCCGGGGGCGGAGCCCGGGACCGTGAAGCGGTCGGGGACGTCGGAGCCCATGGCGCCGAGCCGCCAGACGGTCGGGGTCAGCTCGGTGCCGGGCCTGCGGTAGAGGGTCAGGCGCAGTCGGTACGAGACCAGGCGCAGACCGGTGCTCGCGTCGGCGATGGCGAAGGTGTCGGTCGAGATGCCGCTCCTGCCGTCGCCCTGGCCGTCCACCGAGGTCCGCTTGATGTCCTGGTCGCCGGCCGCCCAGCGGCCCATCACGTACCAGGGGGTGGCGGTGCCGTCGGAGTACGTGCCCCGCAGTTCGACCTGGAGCCAGGTGCCCTCGGGGGTGTGGGCGTTCCAGGAGGCGACGACCTCGGTGGCCGGGACGGCGAGCAGGTGGACCGGGCCGGTCCACACGGCGTACTCCCAGGTGGCGGTCGTGCCGGTGTGCGGGTCGGTGTAGTCGGTGCGGCCGGCGGGGATGCCGATCACGACGCCGGGGCGCCCGCCGGAGACGGCCCGGACGCCCTCGGCGGCGCCGAGGCGCCACTGGCCGTACGTGGTCCAGGCCCGGTAGTCGATGGGGCGGGCCTGCGCCCGGGCGGGCCCGCCGGCCCCGGCGGACGGCCGCTGCGCGGCGGCGGCAGCGGGAGGCGCGGCGCCGGCCGCGGCTGCGGCTGCGGCGACCACTGCGGCTGCGGTGAGGACGGTTCTGCGGGACGGCTGCTGGGCTCTGCTCATGGGCGCGGTTACCCCCAGGTGTCCGGGTCGGGGCTGGTCCGGTAGGTGGTCTGCGCCAACTATGAGGCAGGCGCCATGCCCCTGCCAGCGCTTCGGCGCATGCCGCGCGATGAATATTGGTCTGCGCCTCTGGCGGCGTGCCCCGCGCCCCTGGGATCGCGGGGTGCGGGGCACGGGCGGTCAGACAAGGTCCATCGCCGCCACCTCGTCGGGGCCGCCGTAGCTGACCGGCCCCTGGAAGCGGCGGCGGGCCGTCGCGAACCACCACACCGTCGCGACGAGCAGCACGGCGGCGAGCGCGATCGGCGCGTAGTTGAAGGAGTCGACGGTGATCGGCGAGGCCTGCGGCAGCATGAACAGCACGCTGCTGAGCAGGATCCAGACCACCGCGAGCCAGCCGACCGGCCGGCCCCAGCGGCCCAGGTGCCACGGGCCCGGTTCGAACCCGTCCCCGAGCCGCAGCCGCAGGAAGATCGGTACGGCGTAGGCGAGGAAGAGGCCGACCACGTTGACGCTGACGATCGCGGTGAACGCCGTGTGGGACCACCAGCCGGGCACGACGAGGGCCAGCGAGCAGACGACCGCGAGCCAGACCGCCTTCACGGGCGTACGGGTGCGCGTCGAGACCGAGTGCCACCAGCGCGAGCCGGGCATCGCGCCGTCCCGGGAGAAGGCGAAGATCTGCCGGGTGTTGCTGGTGAGGTTGGCGAGACCGCAGAAGAGCATCGCGCCGATGACGATGAGGAGCATGACCTTGGCGGTGCCGAGGCCGAGTGCGTCGATGAGGATCTGCACGGGCGGCGCGCCCGCGCCGGCTTCCTTGGCGTAGTCGCCAATGCTATAGACCAATGCGAGCATCAGGATCAGGCCGGTGATCGCCGAATAGCCGATGGCGCGGGTGATCCCCCTCGGCGCGTTGACCGTCGCGCGGACCGTTTCCTCCGACATGTGGAAGCTGCCGTCGAAGCCGGTGAAGGTCCAGCTGGTCACCAGCAGACCTAGCATGCCGCCGTAAAGCCCGCTCGTGAAGCCGGTGTTGTTCTCGAAATGCGTCACGAACGAAGCCGGTTGATGGTGATCGGGGATCACTATGAGTGCGCCCACGATCACGACCAGTCCGATCAGCAGCCACCACACGGAAATGCGGTTCAGTACGGCGACGAGTTGCACGGTGTAGGTGTTGGCGAGCCCCTGCACCACGATGACCAGCGCTGTGATCAGCACCGTTTGATGCGTGGTCGGCTGGTAGGACGGCCACTGGAGGCTCACGAAGGCCTGGATGAAGGTGGCGGCCGCATAGCCCGTGGCGGCGGTGCCGCCGATCTGGCCGACGAAGTTCAGCCAGCCCGTGAACCAGGACCAGGCCCCTTTGTGTCGCTTGGCGAGTTTACCGGCGGAGAAATACAGGGCGCCGCTCGTCGGATAGGCCGAGGCGACTTCCGCCATGGCCGCGCCGATGAGCAGCACCATCACGGACACGCCGATCCAGCCGAAAACGAGAATGCGGGGGCCACCCGCACCCATTCCGAATCCGAAGGAGGAGAAAATACCCGAGAGGATATTGATGATGGTGAAGGAGATCGCAAAATTGTCGAACGCCTGGAAGCGCCGGGTGAGTTTGCGCGGATAGCCCATCGCATGCAGGGTCGCGTCGTCGTCGAGCGCGACCGCCTCTTCGCCCGCACGGGCCTTCGCCCGTGGAGCCGACATCCGTTCCGACACTGTTCGCCTTTCTCTCGGTGGGGGCGGAGCACGCGTCTCCCGGGGGCGGAGACCGTGCGGGGTCAGGCGGGCCCCGGGACGGGCAGGCCGCAGGCGCGCCGGGCCCGGGAGAGCTGCTCGGCGGGGTCACCGAAGGCGCTCCAGGGCATGCGCGAGGCGTACGGGCCCATGGCCGTGAACACCGCCCGGGCCTCGAACTCGCGCTGGCCCATGACCAGCGCGTGCGCGAGGTAGGCCAGGTCGAGCACCGGGGTGAAGCGGTATCCGGCCACCGCGGGCAGCCAGTTCTGGTAGATCGCGAGCGCGGTGGCACGCCACTGCGGCTGCTCCCAGACCTGGTCGGCGAGCAACTGGGTCGGGTTGTAGCTCTCCACCAGGGCCACCAGGGGCAGCAGCCGCAGGGCGGAGTCGGCGGGCGCCCGCTGGCTGAGGAAGGCGGCCACGTCCCAGGCCGCGTTGACGGAGCCGCCGTGGCGCGTGAAGAAGAAGGAGAGGAAGCGGTGGTGGGCCTCGCGGTGCCAGGGGTCCAGCGAGAGGACGTGGGCGAACAGCCGCCAGGGGCCGGGCGGGGCGGTGAGCAGGCCGTGCGGGGCCGGGTCGCGCAGCCGGTGCAGCCGGGCCATGGCGAGCTTGGCCGCCCAGGGGGTGGGGTCCGCGGGGGCCAGGGCGGCGGCCCGGTCGCAGGCGGTCAGGGCGATCCGCTCCAGTGCCTCGGCGCGCTCGTCGTGGGCGTCCGCGGCCCGCAGCGCGCGCTGCACCGCGACCCGGGCCCACATCAGCGCGGCCTCGGGGGTCGGCTCCTCGTCGAGCCAGCGCTCGACCAGATCGGTGCCGGCGGCCTCGGAGGCGATAACCAGCGAGCGATGGGCGCGCAGGCCGAAGTCGGAACGCGTCTCGGCGAGCGCCTCGTACGCGTATCGATAACGACCGGCGCGCACATCGACGCATACACTCGCCAGCACACGGTCGTCGGCGGCCGGATGCCACACATACTGCCCTTCGAATAACTCCGCGGCCATGTCCCCCTACCAGTCCCCGTACGACGCATGGTCAGTTGCGCTGGAGGCACCCTACTCACGGGCGGGCACCCCCGGAACGCCGAATTCGACATATCGGTCAGGTGATTTCCCGAATGTTTTTCCGGGCCATTGACTGGCCGCCAGCCGATGGTTCAAACCTCTACTAGACTGTTTCCGGAAATCCACCCACACCGCCGCACACCTCGGGAACCGTCATTCGCGACCTCGCCGCCCGGCTGCGCCGGCTCCCGCCCTCCCTCGGGCCGGTCCGGCTGATCGGCGTCGACGGGCACGCCGGCTCCGGAAAGTCCACGTTCGCCGGGCAGTTGGCCGCCGCGCTGGACGGGGCGCCGGTGCTGCACCTCGACGACATCGCGAGCCACGAGCAGCTCTTCGACTGGACCGACCGGCTCATGGCCCAGGTGGTCGGCCCGCTCGCCCGCGGCGAGAGCGGGCACTACACCCCCTACGACTGGCGGGCCCGCGCCTTCGGCGCGCCACGGCCGCTGCCGGCCGCTCCGGTGATCCTGCTGGAGGGCGTCGGCGCCGGCCGCCGGGAGCTGCGGCCGCATCTGGCGCGGCTGCTGTGGATGGGGCTGCCCCGGGAGGAGTCCTGGGCGCGCGGCCGGCTGCGGGACGGGGCGGAGCAGCGGGAGTTCTGGGACGGCTGGGTCGAGGCGGAGCGCGCGCACTTCGCCGCCGACCCCTCGTACCCCCATGCCGATCTCCTGGTGACACAGACACCGGTGGGGTACGAGGTACTGCCGGGACCCGGGTCAACCCCTGGACCGGACCAGGCCGTGACCCTGAGTGACGGACCATCGCCAATGTGGTGAACCTGTGAAGGCCCCTGCGGGTGAACTTCTCCGAGTGCCTCAACTCTGCTTGACCGGGGGCCCGTACAGGTCTTACGTTCTCAATGTGCGGTCAATCGGAACCGCCCACCAACGCGAAGCCCCCGGTTGTTCCCCCGTGACCGGGGGCTTCGTACTGCCCTAATGCCGCTTTCCGGGCGCTCCGCGCACCGAGCCGCTCACCCTCGGTCACGAAGCCTGTCCGCCCCGTCCGCTCCCACCTCGTCAAACGGCCCCTACGGCACCCTTCGGCAGGCGGTCCCGGCGCGGGTACGATGCCATCGGTGCGAGCGACGAGCGGCTGCCTCGCACACTGCAACTCCGGTCCGCGGCACGGCGGTTCGACCGCGGCGGCCCCGGGCGTCCGCCCGGTGGTGAACCACGGGGGCACGGTCTGTGGGGGGACGGATGGACTTCGGCACGCAGGGCCCCGACGCCCCGGCCGACCTCGCCTGGCTGCGAGGTGTCGACGCGTACACGATGGGGGCCTATCCGCAGGCGGAGGAGGAGTTCCGCACGGCGGTGCGGATGGACCCGGGCATGGCGGACGGCTGGCTCGGGCTGCACGCGCTCCGGGTCGACACGACGACCGCGCTGCTCAGAATGTTCCGGCACCGCGACCGCTTCGGCGAGCAGCGCACCCGGCACCGCAGGCCCCTCAACTCCTGGTACTGGCTGGGCTGGTGGGTGCAGCCGGTGTTGGAGAGCCCGCGCGATCTGCTGCTGGCGCACGCCTCGCACTGGCTGGACGGCCGGCACGTGCCCGAGCTGGACCGGGCGCTCGCCGGACTGCCCCCCGTCGACACCGACCCCCAGGTGCGCTTCCTGCACGCCTGCCGGGCCTATCTGGTCAAGGACTGGGAGCAGTTGGTCCGGCACACCGACCCGCTGCTGGACGGTCCGCTGCTCGGCATCGAGGCGGGCCTGTTCGGCGGCATGGCCCGGGTCCGGCTGGAGATGTACGGCCAGGCCGAGCCGCTGCTGTCGGCGGCGCTGATGCGCTGCCGCAGCGAGCAGCCGCAGCGCAAGGAGCTGCGCTACTGGCTGGCGCGGGCGCACGAGGGCACGGGCCGCTCGGCGGCGGCGCTCCCCCTGTACCGGGCCGTGCACCGCGTCGACCCCGCGTTCATGGACACCTCGGCGCGCCTCGCGGCGATCGCCGAGGGGGACGGGTACGACGACGCCGCCGGCCTCGCCGCGATCAGTCTGACCGGCGCCGGGCAGGACAGCGTCGACGGACCGGACGGCTTCGACGCGCTCTTCGGCACCGAGGGCCGTGATCTTCGGCTGCCGGAGCCGGATCTGCCGACCGGGCCCCTGCCCTCGGTGGCCGACCCGGCGGTGCGCGCGAAAACCGGAGTCCCCTCCTCCCCGATCCCGGCCGGGCCGACGGATCCCGCCCTGCTGGAGGAGGCGCTCGCCGAGCTGGAGCGCATGGTGGGGCTGGAGCCGGTCAAGCGCCAGGTGAAGGCGTTGTCCGCACAGCTGAACATGGCCCGGCTGCGGGCCGGGCAGGGGCTGCCGGTGCAGCCGCCGAAGCGGCACTTCGTCTTCTCCGGCCCGTCGGGGACCGGCAAGACCACGGTGGCCCGGATCCTCGGCCGGGTCTTCTACGCGCTCGGCCTGCTCGGCGGGGACCACCTGGTGGAGGCCCAACGGGCGGATCTCGTCGGCGAGTACCTCGGGCAGACGGCCGTGAAGGCCAACGAGCTGATCGACTCCGCAATCGGCGGGGTGCTGTTCGTGGACGAGGCGTACGCGCTGTCGAACTCCGGGTACGGCAAGGGGGACGCGTACGGCGACGAGGCCCTGCAGGTGCTGCTGAAGCGGGCCGAGGACAACCGGGACCACCTGGTGGTGATCCTGGCCGGCTACCCCGAGGGCATGGACCGGCTCCTGGCGGCGAACCCCGGGCTGTCCTCGCGCTTCACGACCCGTGTCGACTTCCCCTCCTACCGGCCGCAGGAACTCACCGAGATCGGCAAGGTGCTGGCGGCGGAGAACGGGGACGTGTGGGACGAGGAAGCGCTGGAGGAGCTGCGCTCGATCGCCGGGCACGTGGTCGATCAGGGGTGGATCGACGAGCTGGGCAACGGCCGCTTCCTGCGGACGCTGTACGAGAAGAGCTGCGCGTACCGGGACCTGCGGCTCTCCGCCTACCTGGGCGCGCTCTCCCGGGACGACCTGGCGACGCTGCGGCTGCCCGACCTGATGCAGGCGTACGGAGAGGTGCTGTCGGGGCGGGGCCCCCAGGATCCGCCGGGTGTGTGAGCGCCCTCCCCCGAACGGACACGGGGAACCGGAACGGACACGGGGAGCTGCGTGACGGCCGATCATCGGCCCGCCGTCACGCGGCTCCCCGCCGTCCGGGCTAGTTGGCGAGCGCGCCCTCCGGCTCGTCGCTGACTCTCGGCTCGGGCATCTCGCGGTGGGCCGGGTCCCGTACCTCTCCCACCAGCAGCTCCAGTACGTCCTCCAGGGCCACCAGACCCAGCACCTTGCCGGAGGCGTCGGCCACCTGGGCCAGGTGTGTGGCCGCCCGGCGCATGACCGTGAGGGCGTCGTCGAGCGGCAGCTCGGCCCGCAGGGTGGTCATGGGCCGCCAGACGTGCTGCGGGACGGCACGGTCGGAGCTCTCCAGGTCCAGGACGTCCTTGACGTGGACGTAGCCCATGAAGGCGCCCTTGTCCGTCGCCGCGACCGGGAAGCGGGAGTAGCCGGTGCGGGCCGTCAGGTCGACGATCTCGCCCGGGGTGACCGCCGGCGCCACGACGACCAGGGACTCCCGGCGCAGCAGGACGTCCGTCACCGGGCGGGAGCCCAGCTCCAGGGCGTCCTCCAGGCGCTCCCGCTCCTCGGGGCCGAGCAGGCCCGCCTGGCCGGAGTCCTCCAGCAGGCGGTTGAGCTGCTCGGTGGTGACGACCGCCTCCACCTCGTCCTTCGGCTCGACCCGGAACAGGCGCAGGATGGCCTGGGCGCAGGCGCCGAGGGCGACCGTGATCGGCTTGCACACGCGGGCGAACGCCACCAGGCCCGGGCTGAGCCAGAGCGCCGCCTTCTCGGGGGCCGCCATCGCGAGGTTCTTCGGCACCATCTCGCCGATCACGAGGTGGAAGAAGACGACCGCCATCAGCGCGATCGCATAACCCAGCGGGTGGATCATGCCGTCCGGCAGCCGGACCGCCGCGAACACCGGCTCCAGCAGATGCGCCACCGTCGGCTCGGCGACCGCGCCGAGGGTCAGGGAGCAGACCGTGATGCCGAACTGGGCGGCGGCCATCATCTGCGGCAGGCGCTGCAGGCCGTAGAGCACCTGGCGGGCGCGTGCCGTGCCGAGCGGCTCGATCTGGCTGCGGCGCACGGAGACGAGCGCGAACTCGGCACCGACGAAGAAGCCGTTGGCGAGCACGAGCAGCGCGGCGAAGGCCAGTTGGAGGAGGCTCATCGGGCGGCCTCCATCACGTTCGCCGCCGGGGCCGTCCTGACCAGGCGGACCCGTTCGGCGCGGTAGTGGCCGACGCGGCGCACCGAGAGCCGCCAGCCGGGCAGTTCGGCCCGGTCGCCGGGGGCAGGGATCCTGCCGAGCAGGTCCGCGACCAGGCCGGCGACCGTCTCGTACGGCCCCTCGGGCACGTCGAGTCCTATGCGCTGAAGGATGTCGACGCGGACGCTGCCGTCGACGTCCCAGGCCGGCTTGCCGTCCTGCGGCGGGGCGACGGCGAATTCCGGCGTGTCCGGGCGGTCGTGCTCGTCGCGGACCTCGCCGACGAGTTCCTCGACGATGTCCTCCAGGGTGACGACGCCGGCCGTGCCGCCGTACTCGTCGACGACGACCGCGATGGGCTGCTCGGAGCGGAGCCGGGCGAGGAGGGGCTGGACCGGCAGGGTCTCGGGGACGAGCAGCGCCTTGCGGGCGATGCGGCTGACCGGGGTGCGCAGCCGGTCGTGGACCGGGACGGCCAGGGCGTCCTTGAGGTGGGCCATGCCGACGATCTCGTCGATCTTCTCCCGGTAGACGGGGAAACGGGACAGGCCGGTGGCCCGGGTGAGGTTCACGACGTCCTCGGCGGAGGCCGAGTCCTGGAGGGCGCTGACCTTCACGCGCGGGGTCATGACGTGCTGCGCGGTCAGCTCGCCCAGGGACAGGGTGCGCACGAACAGGTCGGCGGTGTCCTGCTCCAGGGCGCCGGCCTGGGCGGAGTGCCGGGCCAGGGAGACGAGCTCGCCCGGGGTGCGGGCGGAGGCCAGCTCCTCGGCCGGCTCGACGCCGAGGGCCCGGACGAGCCGGTTGGCCACGGTGTTGAGCGCGGCGATGACCGGGCGGAACAGCCGCGAGAAGTGGGCCTGCGGGCCGACGACGAAGCGCGCGACCTGGAGCGGCTTGGACACCGCCCAGTTCTTGGGCACGAGTTCGCCGATGACCATCTGGATCGCGGAGGCCAGCAGCATGCCGACGACCACGGCGATACCGGAGACGGCACCGCCCGGGAGGCCGAGTGCGGCGAACGGGCCGTGCAGCAGCCGGGCCAGGGCCGGTTCGGCGAGCATGCCGACGACCAGGGAGGTGATGGTGATGCCGAGCTGGGTGCCGGAGAGCTGGAAGGACAGCTCCTTCAGCGACTCGACGACCGTACGGGCGCGTCGGTCGCCGTCGGCGGCGGCCTTCTCGGCCTCCGGGCGCTCGACCGTCACGAGGCCGAACTCGGCCGCCACGAAGAATCCGTTGGCGAGAATCAGCAGGAGGGCGGCTGCCAGGAGCAGCAGAGAGGTGGTCACGATGCCGCCGCCTTCCCGGTATGTCGGGTCGGGGCGGCGCAGGTACTACAGGACGATCCGTCCATCGCTGGAGGGAGTCACTCCTCGGGTAGCAGGAACCCCTGGGCACCGGGGCGGCGCGCAGGGGCGGAGGCGCAGCGAAAAGGCCTCCGCCACCAGATTAATCAAGACAAGGGCCGCTCGGGCAGGGTGGGCGCCCCGGAGTCGGCCCCGATCTGCCCCCGAGTGAGCCCGGAGCCGCCCCCGAGGCAGCCGCGACGGGCCCCTGAGGGCCGTGCTCGGCAGCCGGGTCAGCCCCGGTCGTGGGCGCCGTCGACCGTCGAGCGGGCCTCGGCGAGCGCCCGCAGGGCCCGCGCGTCGGCAATGGCACGCTGCTTGGCGAGGCCCGGCTGGATGCCGAGCGCCGGCAGGCTGGTGCCGTCGCTGAGGTTGAGGAACACCCACGGGTCGCCCGGGCGGAGGTTCACCTGAACGATCTCCGCCCATTCCAGGCGCCGCTTGCTGGCGATGTTGACCACGGTGACGCCGGAGTCGTCGGCGACCACCCTGATCCGGGCCAGCACGGCGAGCACCCAGAAGACGAGCCCTCCGGTCACGACGAAGCTGAGCCGCTCGCCCGGGCCCAGCTGCTCCAGCAGCAGGCCGACCGCCGTGATGGTCAGGAAGATCGCCACGCCGGCGGTGAGCAGGATGGCCCGGGTGTGGCCCGGCCGGAAGGTGACGGGGAGGTCGGGAAGGGAGGTCGGGTCGGACATCGGTCGGCGTACCCCTCTTACAGGCGGCAGGCGTGGATGGCCGTGGTGAGGATGGCGCGGGCGCCGATGGCGTAGAGGTCGTCCATGATCCGCTGCGCCTCCTTGGCGGGGACCATGGCGCGGACCGCGACCCAGCCCTCGTTGTGCAGCGGCGAGACGGTCGGGGACTCCAGGCCGGGGGTGAGCGCGACGGCCTTCTCCAGCTGCTCGACGCGGCAGTCGTAGTCCATCATCACGTACGTCCGCGCGACCAGGACGCCCTGGAGGCGGCGCAGGAACTGCTGGACCTTCGGCTCGGCGGCCTCCGCGGCGTCGGCGCCGGTGCGGCGGATGACGATCGCCTCGGACTTCATGATGGGCTCGCCGAACACCTCCAGGCCGGCGTTGCGCAGGCTGGTGCCGGTCTCGACGACGTCGGCGATGACCTCGGCGACGCCGAGCTCGATCGCGGTCTCGACGGCGCCGTCGAGGTGGACGACGGAGGCGTCGACGCCGCGCTCCGCGAGGTGCCCCGCGACGATGCCCTCGTAGGAGGTGGCGACCGTCCTGCCCTTGAGGTCCGCGATGCCGTTCGCCGTGCCGGGCTTGGCGGCGAAGCGGAAGGTGGAGCGGGCGAAGCCGAGCGGGAGGATCTCCTCGGCGCCGGCGCCGGAGTCGATCAGCAGGTCGCGGCCGGTGATGCCGATGTCGAGGCGGCCGGAGGAGACGTAGATCGCGATGTCGCGGGGACGGAGGTAGAAGAACTCGACCTCGTTCTCCGGGTCGACGATCCGGAGCTCCTTGGACTCGCGGCGCTGCTGGTAGCCGGCCTCATGCAGCATCTCCGCCGCAGGGCCGGACAGGGAACCCTTGTTGGGGACGGCGATGCGCAGCATGAGGTCGGCTTCCTTTGCGTGAAGGGGTTTTACGGCTGGTACGGCAGGCTGTTCACAGGTGGGCGTAGACGTCGTCCAGGGAGATCCCGCGGGCGACCATCATCACCTGGACGTGGTAGAGCAGCTGCGAGATCTCCTCGGCGGCGGCTTCCTTGCCCTCGTACTCGGCGGCCATCCAGACCTCGGCGGCCTCCTCGACGACCTTCTTGCCGATGGCATGGACACCCTTGCCGACCAGCTCTGCGGTGCGGGAGGTGGCGGGATCGCCGTGGGCGGCCTTGTGCTGGAGCTCGGTGAAGAGCTCCTCGAACGTCTTCTTGGACATGGTGTGCCCCACCCTAGCCGCTGTGGTGGCCGACCTAGTGCCAGGGTTCGGATACTGAGCGCAGCGTGGCCGCCGTCGCCACCGCCGCCGTCACCGCCTCGTGCCCCTTGTCCTCGTTGGAGCCCTCGATGCCGGCCCGGTCCAGGGCCTGCTCCTCGGTGTCGCAGGTGAGCACGCCGAAGCCGACGGGGACGCCGGTCTCGATGCTGACCTGGGTGAGGCCCTGGGTGACGCCCTGGCACACGTAGTCGAAGTGGGGCGTGCCGCCGCGGATGACGACGCCGAGGGCGACCACCGCGTCGTAGCCGCGGCCCGCGAGGACCTTGGCGGCGACCGGGAGTTCGAAGCTGCCGGGGACCCGGATGAGGGTCGGCTCGTCGATCCCCAGGTCGTGCAGGGCGCGCAGGGCGCCGTTCACCAGACCGTCCATCACCTTCTCGTGCCACTGCGCCGCGATGACGGCGACCCTGAGGTCGCTCGCGCCCCGTACGGACAGCTCCGGTGCACCCTTGCCGCTCACGTTTCTCCTCAGTGCTTTCTTGCTTACTGGTTGCCGCAGGCCGCCACGGCGGGCGTGTCGAGCCAGGGCAGGTCGTGGCCCATCCGGTCGCGCTTGGTGCGCAGGTACCGCAGATTGTGCTCCCCGGCCTGGACCGGCATCGGCTCGCGGTCGGTGACCTTGATGCCGTGGCTACGCAACGCGTCCGTCTTGTCCGGATTGTTGGTCATGAGCCGGACGCTGCGCACGCCGAGGTCGGCCAGGATCTGCGCACCCGCGCCGTAGTCCCGGGCGTCGGCCGGCAGGCCGAGTTCGAGGTTGGCGTCGAGCGTGTCGCGGCCCTGCTCCTGGAGTTCGTACGCCCGGAGCTTGGACAGCAGGCCGATGCCGCGGCCCTCGTGTCCGCGCAGGTAGACCACGACACCCCGGCCCTCCTTCTGGATGCGCTCCAGCGAGGTGTCCAGCTGGGGGCCGCAGTCGCAGCGCAGGGAGCCGAAGACGTCGCCGGTGAGGCACTCGGAGTGGACGCGGACCAGGACGTCCTCCCCGTCGCCGATCTCGCCGTGCACGAGGGCGACGTGCTCGACGCCGTCGGCGACGGCGCGGTAGCCGTAGGCGGTGAAGGTGCCATGGGCGGTGGGCAGCCGGGTCTCGGCCTCGCGGCGGACGGTGGGCTCGCTGCTGCGGCGGTAGGCGATCAGGTCCTCGATGGAGATGATCGTGAGGCCGTGCTTGCGGGCGAACGGGACCAGCTCGGGCAGCCGGAGCATCCGGCCGTCCTCGCCGGCGATCTCCACGATGGCGCCGGCCGGGCGCAGGCCCGCGAGCCGGGCGAGGTCGACGGCGGCCTCGGTGTGGCCGTCGCGCACGAGGACACCGCCGGGCCTGGCGCGCAGCGGGAAGACATGGCCGGGGCGGACGAAGTCCGTCGGCTCGGCGGTGCCGCTCGCCAGCAGCTGGAGCGTGGTGGCGCGGTCGGCGCCGGAGATGCCGGTGGTCACGCCGTGCGCGGCGGAGGCGTCCACGGAGACGGTGAAGGCGGTCTTCATCGACTCGGTGTTGTCCTCGACCATCTGCGGCAGCCGCAGCCGGTCGAGTTCCTCGCCCTCCATGGGGGCGCAGATCAGGCCCCGGCACTCGCTCATCATGAAGGCGACGATCTCGGGGGTCGCCTTCTCGGCGGCGATGACGAGGTCGCCCTCGTTCTCCCGGTCCTCGTCGTCCACGACCACGACCGGGCGGCCCGCGGCGATGTCGGCGATGGCCTGTTCGACGGGGTCGAGCAGGAAGTCCTCAAGGGGATCGATGTCGTGGAGCAGAGGTGCCGCGGTCATGCCGGAGCTCCTTCCAGGACGGGCTGCGGACGCCTGCGGGAGCGCAGCCACCAGTCGCGCATGCCCCACAGGACGAGCGCGCCGTAGATGACGTAGACGAAACCGGAGAAGGCGTAGCCGTTGGTGAAGTTGAGGGGAACGCCGACGACGTCGACGAGGAGCCAGGCGATCCAGAACTCGACCATGCCCTTGGCCTGGGCGTACATCGCGACGACGGTGCCGACGAATATGTACGCGTCCGGCCAGGGGTCCCAGGACAGGCTCGGGTACGCCTGGAAGAACAGGGCGACGGCGACCGTGCCCACGGCGGCCGCGGCGAGCATGGCCGCGCGCTCGCGCCAGGTGGCGAAGCGGGGCGTGATGTGGCCGTCGCCGGCGCGGTCCCTGGTGCGCTGCCACTGCCACCAGCCGTACAGGGCAACGGCCATGACGACGGCCTGCTTGCCGGCGCTGCCGGTCAGATGGCCGTAGAAGGCGGCGAAGAGGACGAGGCCGGAGAGGAACTGCACGGGCCAGGTCCACAGGGAGCGGCGCCAGCCGAGGGCGAGGGTGATCAGGCCGAGGATGTTGCCGACCATGTCCGACCAGATGATGCGCTGGCCGAAGAGGGTGAAGGCCTCGGAGTTCAGCCAGTTCACTTGCCGGCTCCCTGGGCACGGTCGCCGAGGAGGCGCTCGACGTACTTGGCGATGACGTCGACCTCCAGGTTGACCGGGTCGCCGGCCTGCTTCACGCCGAGCGTGGTCAGGTCGAGGGTGGTCGGGATGAGGCTGACGGTGAAGTAGTCCGGGCCGGCATCGACGACGGTGAGGCTGATGCCGTCGACGGTGACGGAGCCCTTCTCGACCACGTAGCGGGCGAGGTCCGCGGGGAGGGAGATCTTCACGATCTCCCAGTTCTCGGAGGGCGTGCGGGCGAGCACCTGGCCCGTGCCGTCGACGTGGCCCTGCACGATGTGGCCGCCCAGACGGGCGCCCACGGCGGTGGGGCGTTCGAGGTTGACGCGGGAGCCGACGGTGAGCGCGCCGAGGCTGGAGCGCTTCAGGGTCTCGGCCATGACGTCGGCCGTGAACTCGTCGCCCTCGTGCTCGACGACGGTGAGACAGACGCCGTTCACGGCGATGGAGTCGCCGTGCTGCGCGCCCTCGGTCACGACGGGACCACGGAGCTTGAAGCGGGAGGCGTCGCCGAGGTTCTCGACGGCGGTGACCTCACCCAGCTCTTCGACGATTCCGGTGAACACTTCCCGGGTCCTCCTGCCTCTTCGGGCACGGACTCCGGGGCCTGTCGATGACGACAGCAGGTACGAGTGAGCACGAAGGGACGACGCCGACAAGGACCCGTCCGGGTACGGACGAGCCCAGATACGACGGCGCACACGACAGACGTGCCCGCTCGCCGCGCACTGCCTCCCATCCGGACTTTAACCGTCGGTCCAGGAATTTCACCTGGTCAACCGGCCGCTGGAAGCGGCCGGGTCGCGGACTGTAACCGCCGGTTCGGACTTTCACCGACCCCGGAGTGCGCTGCTTCTGGTACAGGGCCAGTGTGCCACGCCGGACCGGCATCCAGACAGGCGAAGCGTGTGGCCTCCCTCACAGTGTG
Organism: Streptomyces sp. HUAS MG56; assembly: GCF_058673395.1. Classification (NCBI taxonomy): domain Bacteria; kingdom Bacillati; phylum Actinomycetota; class Actinomycetes; order Kitasatosporales; family Streptomycetaceae; genus Streptomyces; species Streptomyces sp. HUAS MG56. Next base: position 2,711,468 of record NZ_CM178722.1, read on the forward strand.
TGCCGGCACCCTTGCGCGGCGCAGCCGCACGGGACAACTGCCGTTCCGGGACGTCCGGTTGACGGTGCCCCGGATGGTGGCCCGGACCATTGACCGTACTGGTCTAGTCCTTTTAGGGTGCGGACGGGTCCGGTGGCGGTGACGACGGCCCTTGCCCGCCGCCGGACCGCCAGGGCGCGCGACGTCCGTCGCCGCGATGTCACGATTCCCGCGGCCGTCCGGTTTCCACTGGCGAGGGGTGCTCCGACCGGGGGTACCCGGAGTCCGGAGGAACGGGAACAGCATGACCACGATCCTGGTGACCGGCGGGACCGGCACGCTCGGCCGCCGTGTGACGGAACGGCTGCGGGCAAACGGGCAGGTGGTGCGGGTGCTCAGCCGGCACGCGCAGCCGTACGCCGTCGATCTGCGCGCGGGCGGAGCGGGCCTGGACGCCGCGTTGGCGGGTGTGGGGACGGTGGTGCACTGCGCGAGCAGCCCGCGCGGCGGCGACGAGCAGGCGGCCGGCCGTCTCGTCTCGGCGGCGCGGCGGGCCGGGGTGGCCCACCTGGTGTACATCTCGATCGTCGGGGTCGACCGGGTGCCGCTCGGCTACTACAGGTCCAAGCTGGCCGTGGAACGGCTGATCGAGGAGTCGGGGCTCGGCTTCACGCTGCTGCGCGCCACCCAGTTCCACGACCTGGTGGCGACGGTGCTGGGCGCACTGGCCAGGTCGCCCGTCCTGCCGCTCCCGGCCGGGGTGCCGGACCAGCCGGTGGAGGTGACCGAAGTCGCCGACCGGCTGGCCGAGTTGGCACTCGCCGCACCGGCCGGACGGGTCCCGGACATGGGCGGCCCCGAGGTCCGCTCCTTCGACTCCCTGGCCCGCGCCTATCTGAAGGCGACCGGCCGCCGCCGAGGCGTGGTCCGGGTACCGCTGCCCGGCCGGACGTGCCGCGCCTTCCGCGCGGGCGGGCACCTGGCACCGGAGCGGGCGGTGGGCCAGGTGACGTTCGAGGAGTACCTGGAGCGCCGCTTCGGCAACTGACGGAGAAGCGGGGGCCGTTCGGGAGGGGTGCGGCACGCGGGGCCGTATCCAGACGGGGAGGGGTCAGGTCAGGCCCGGGGGTCTGAACAGGTCGTCCTGGGCGCGGTCCCGGGCCGTCAGGAGTGCACCGCGCAGGACGGCCGTGCCGCCGAGGGTGCCGGCCCGGACCTCCGTGCGCAGCGGTGACATCCCGCGCAGCCGCTCCGCCACCAGCCCCGCGAGCACCGCACCCCCGGCCCGCCCGACCTCCCCGCCGAGCACCACGCAGCCGGGGTCCAGGACGGCCACGACGGAGGCGGCCCCGACCGCGAGCCGATCGGCGAGGGTGTGCAGGAAGCGGGTGGCGGGCGGACCGGCACCCGTATCGACCGCTTCCTCGCGACCCTCTGCCGCCACCGCCGCCCGCACGATCTCCGCCGCGCCCGGGCCGTCCGGGCGGGGCGGTGCCGGCAGGCCGCAGGACGTCGCCAGAGCGCCGATCGCCGCCGCTCCGGCCAGGGAGTGGAAGCCGCCGTCGCAGTCCTGCGCCGAGGGCAGTGCGCCGGCGCCCGGGACGGGCAGGAAGCCGATCTCGCCGGTGCCGCCCGAGGCACCGCGGCGCAGGGTGCCGTCGAGGACGACCGCCGCGCCGACGCCGTGGCCCAGCCAGAGCAGGACGAAGGTGTCCCGGTCCCGGGCGGCGCCCTCGCGCTGCTCGGCCAGGGCGGCGAGATTGGTCTCGTTCTCCACGGTGACGCGGGCGCCCGGGAGGCGATCCTGGAGGGCGGCGGACAGGCTGCGGTGCCACTCGGGCAGCCCGCCGGAGTCGCGCAGGTCGCCGGTGGCCGGGTCGACGAGGCCCGGCGCGCCGATGCCGACGGTGTGCAGCCGGTCCGCACCGGCCTCCTTGGCGGCGCGCTCCACCGCGGCCACCGCCTGCTCCACGGCGGACCCGGTGCCGGTGTCCCCGCCGATCGGCACGGACGCCTCGGCGAGCACCCGCCCGACCAGGTCCGACACCAGCACGAAGACACCCTCGGTACGGACGTCCAGCGCGGCCAGGTGGGCGCGGTCGGCGACGATGCCGTAGAGCCGGGCGTTCGGGCCGCGGCGCTGCTCCCCCGACTCGCCGACCACCGTGATCAGCCCGGCGTCGGCGAGCCGGTCCACGAGGTCGGCGACCGTCGGCCGGGACAGCCCGGTCAGCTGTTTCAACTGCCCTGCCGTCAGCGGGCCTTCCTGCTGGAGCAGCCGCAGGGCGAGGCGGTCGTTGATGGCCCGGGCGGTGCTGGGCGATGCGGGCATGACGGGAATCCTAGAGCCGTCTATCTATCAGGAAGGGTCCCTGATAGTTTACGCCGCGTGCCGCAGGGGCGCCCAGTCGCCCGGAGGTGAGACCGGACCGGGGAGGGACGGGAACATGAGTGACGTGGGACACGCACCCGGCGGGGTGAGGCGCGCCCGGTACGCCGTGGCGGCGGTGTTCGCCGTGCACGGCGCCGTGACCGGCTCCTTCGCCACCCGGGTGCCGTGGATCCAGGACCATGCCTCGCTCGGCGCGGGCCAGTTGGGCTTCGCGCTGGCGTTCACGGCGCTCGGCGCCTCGTGCGCGATGCCGCTCGCGGGCCGGATCAGCCACCGCTTCGGCAGCCGTACGGCGCTGCGCGGGCTGCTCGCGCTGTGGACGATGTCGCTGGTCCTGCCGTCGCTGGCGCCGAACCTGTACACCCTGTGCCTGGCGATGTTCGTCTACGGCGCGAGCGCGGGGACGGCCGACGTCACGATGAACGCGCTCGGTGTCGAGGTCGAGCGGCTGCTGGGCAAGTCGATCATGTCGGGGCTGCACGGCATGTGGAGCGCGGGGGCGCTGACCGGCTCGGCGGCCGGCACGCTCGCAGCACATCTGGGGGCGGACGCCCGCGTGCACTTCCTGCTGGCCGCCGCCGTGCTCACCGTGCTCGGAGCGGTGGCCTGCTCCTGGGTGCCGGACCTCCAGCCGGCCGCGGACGAGGAGCCGCCGCCGCGGTTCGCGCTGCCGCCGCGCTCGGCGCTGCTGATCGGCACGGTCGGCTTCTGCGCGGTGTTCGCGGAGGGCGCGAGCCTGGACTGGTCGGCGGTCTTCCTGCGGGACCGGCTGGACAGCTCGGCCGGGGTGGCGGCGGCCTGTACGACCGGGTTCATGCTGACCATGGCGGTGGCGCGGATCGCCGGGGACGCGGTGGTGAACCGGTACGGCGCGGTCCGTACCGTCCGGGCCGGCGGGGTGCTGGCCGTGCTGGGCGGCCTGCTGATCGTCGTCGCCGGGCAACAGGCGGTGGCGATGGCCGGGTTCGGGCTGATGGGGCTCGGTATCGCGGTGGTCGTACCGCTGTGCTTCGCGGCGGCCGGGCACGCGGGGCCAAACCCCAGCCAGGCCATAGCGGGCGTGGCGACGATCACCTACACCTCGGGGCTGATCGCGCCGAGCCTGATCGGCGGGGTGGCCCAGGCGACCAGCCTGGTGGTGTCGTTCGGCGTGGTGACGGCGCTGGCGTGCGGGCTCGCGGTGTTCGCGGGGGTGCTGCGCACCGCCGAGCGCGGCGGCCACCCGAAGGCCGGCGTGCGCCCCGCCGCCGTACCCGACCCGCGCCCCTGAGAGACGCCCCGGCAGACGCCCCCGCGGAACGTCAGCCCGCCGGGCGCAGCAGTTCCCGGCCGACGGCCCGGAAGCCGTCCGTCCAGGGCGTGGGGCGCAGGGTGCCGGCGTCGAGCCGGACCAGCACCCGGGCGCCCTCGGCGTACGTCCGCGTGCCGTCGGCCGAGCAGAAGCGGAAGCCGTAGGTCAGGCCGGTGGTGCCGAGCCGGTCCAGCCAGAGGTGGACGGCGTACGCACCGGGGCTGGTCACGGGCGCCTCGTAGCTGATGCGCAGTTCGCGCACCGCGTTGCAGGCGTCACCCGCCGCGTGCCAGTCGCCGTCGAAGCGGACGCCGTGCTCGTTCCACAGCTCGGTCCAGGCGCGCTCGACCAGCAGCGGGTAGCGGGCGTTGTGCAGGAGTCCGAGGGCGTCGAGGTCGTCGAAGTGGACGGTGACGGGGATCAGCCGACCGTAGGAGAGGACGGGCGCGCTCGGGGCTTCGGCGGTCACGGGTGGGGCTCCTGAACATGGTTGCAAGGACAACCACATACTAAGCGACCGCTCAGGAGCCCTGGCCGGAGCCCGTCGGGCAGAGGTCAGCCCGCGATGGAGTCCAGTTGCTCGGCCGCGGGACGCAGCGCCCACAGGTCGCCGCCGGGCGGCGCCTCCAGTGCGGCGACGGCCTTCGCGGCCGCCCGGTCCCCCGCGTCGGCCGCCGCGTGGACGACGTCGGTGGCCGCGTACCGGTGGAACTCCAGCTCCGGATGCGACCAGGCGGCGGCGCCCGTCGCCGCCGGGAGCAGGTAGTCGACCGCCTTGACCAGGCCCTGCCCGTCCGGACCCCGGTACGACCAGAGGTCCACGCCCAGGTGCCGGCCGATGGCCGCGAGCCGGGTGTGGGCGACGAGGTCGAAGGTCGAGTAGTGCCAGCTGCGGGTGCGGGCGAGTTCCTGGGGCTGGCCGCCGTCGGCCGCGATCTGCGGGTCGATGCGCCGGGCGCGCGCGTCCAGCACGGTCCGCCGGGCCAGCGCGGTGTCGCCGGTGGCGAGGGCGAGGGCGGCGAGCTGCATGTCGTAGAAGGTGCCGTGGTTGTTGGCGGCGGCGCCCTCCTCCTTGCCGAAGGCGCTGTTCTTCAGCCAGTCCAGGAAGCCGGCGTTCCACGCACCGATCGCCGTCCGGTCCCGCGCGCTCCAGCCGGGCGCGCCGGTGGCCAGGATCGCCTGGGCGTCGAGGACGCTGGTGTACGACTGGGAGAAGTCGATGATGCCGATGGCCCGGCCGTCGTACGTGCACGGGATGAACTGGGCGTGGTCGAGGTCGGGGTTCATCCGGGTGGCCGGGGCGAGGAACCAGGTGCGCAGGATCTGCCCGGCCTTCTCGGCGTAGGCCTGCCTGCCGGTGTAGTACCAGGCGAGTGCGAGGTCGTACGTCGAGTCGAAGACCTTCTCGGCGTCCTGCCGGTCGGTGCCGCTGTCGACCTCGGGATTGCGCTGTCCGTCACGCTGGACGTAGGGGCAGCCCCAGGGGTTGTCGGCGGTGGGGGTGGTCGTGGGCCACCAGTAGGGGGCCTGGCTCAGATATTCGTGGACGTCGCCGCCGGGCGCGGGCCTCGGCTTGTCGACGACCGTCCAGGGGCCCTGGTCCAGCCAGGTGTCAGCACGGGTGGTCAACTCCTTGAGCGCGCGCCGGAGTTGGGGGTCGTGGCCCAGCCGGGCCCGGGTCTGCTGGAGGCGGGCGCCGTCGAGCACGACGGTGCGCGGGGCCTTCGGCGCGGCGTGCGCGGCCGGGACGAGCACCGCGCCGAACGCCACCACGGCGGCGAGCAGCACGGCCGCACGGGATCTTCCACTCATCCGGGGCTCCCATCCGAGCCAGTCGAACCGGTCAGATACCTGAACTTGGTTCATGAGTAGGACCGTGTGAGCGTAGGACCGCTCGTCACCCGTGACAATGGTGCGGACCGTCTTCATGTACGCAAGAAAGCGAAACCCCACCATGGACCTCGGCGTGCGCTGGAAACTGCACGGTGACGGGCGCACGCCCGCGCCCGGAGCGGTGGTACGCCCCGACGAACGGCTCACCTGGCCCCGGACCGTGGGCCTCGGCGCCCAGCACGTGGTCGCGATGTTCGGCGCCTCCTTCGTGGCCCCCGTGCTCATGGGCCTGGACCCGAACCTCGCGATCATGATGTCGGGCGTGGCGACCGTGATCTTCCTGCTGGCCACGCGCGGCCGGGTGCCGAGCTACCTCGGCTGCTCCCTGTCGTTCGTGGGGGTGGCCGCCGTCATCCGCGCCCAGGGCGGGACCAGCGCCACGGTGACCGGCGCGGTGTTCGTCGTCGGCGTGGCGCTGTTCCTGGTCGGGCTCGCGGTGCAGCGCTTCGGCGCGCGGATCATCCACGCGGCCATGCCGCCCATCGTCACCGGCGCGGTCGTCATGCTGATCGGCTTCAACCTCGCCCCGGTCACCGCCTCCACCTACTGGCCGCAGGACCAGTGGACCGCCCTGCTCGTCATGCTGTTCACCGGGCTGGCCGTGGTCTGTCTGCGCGGTTTCTGGTCCCGGATCGCGATCTTCCTCGGGCTGGTCTTCGGGTACGGCATCTCCTGGGCGTTCGACCGGGTCTTCGGCAAGATCCACTCGGTGAGCGCGAGCGGCACGGTCACCGACCACTGGCGCCTGGACCTCTCCGGCGTCTCCAAGGCCGACTGGATCGGCCTGCCGCACTTCCACGGGCCGTCCTTCCAGTGGTCCGCGGTCCTGGTCGCGCTGCCGGTCGTCATCGCCCTGGTCGCGGAGAACGCGGGCCACGTCAAGGCGGTCGGCGAGATGACCGGCGACCCGCTGGACGACAAGCTCGGCACGGCGATCTCGGCGGACGGCGTCGCCTCCATGCTGTCCACGGCCGTCGGCGGCCCGCCGAACACCACGTACTCCGAGAACATCGGCGTCATGGCCGCCACCCGCGTCTACTCCACCGCCGCCTACTGGGCCGCCGCCGGCTTCGCCCTGCTCTTCGGCCTCTGCCCGAAGTTCGGCGCGATCGTGGCCGCGATCCCGGGCGGTGTCCTCGGCGGCATCACCGTCATCCTCTACGGCATGATCGGCCTGCTGGGCGCCCAGATCTGGCTCAACGCCAAGGTGGACCTGCGCAACCCGCTGAACCTGGTGCCGGCCGCCGCGGGCATCATCATCGGCGTCGGCAACGTCAGCATGAAGTTCACCAGCAACTTCTCGCTCAGCGGCATCGCCCTCGGCACCCTGGTCGTCATCACCGGCTACCACGCCCTGCGCGCCTTCGCCCCGGCCCATCTCAAGACGCAGCGTCCTCTGCTGGACGAGGGCACCTCCCGCTACGACGCGGACGAGCCGCGCGCCACGTCGTAGGCGCGGGACGGGCCCGGGAGCCGGGGCGCGGCCCGGCGGTCCGCGAGGCGCCTGGCACCGTGCCGTTCCCCCGTTCCGGCGAAGCGCCGGGCCGGTCGGCTCGCCGCCCGGCGCAGGACTGGGACCCTTCCCCCATGGCGCAGTTGGAACACTTCACCACTCCCGTCGACGCGGTGATCGCCCGGATGCGCGCGATCGACGCGGCCCTGCCCGAGCACGACGGGGTCGCCGTGTTCAACCGCGTCTACCTCACTGTCACCGAGGAGGTCGACCGGCGCCTGGACGCCGGGGAGTTCGAGGACCCGCGGGCGGCGGTCACGCTGGACGTGCGGTTCGCGCGGCGCTATCTGGCGGCGGTCGACGCGGCGTCGGCGGACCGCCGTCCGCCCGCCTGCTGGCGCCCGCTGTTCCAGCTCCGCGGCCATCCCGGGGTACGGCCGCTGCAGTTCGCCCTGGCGGGCATCAACGCGCACATCGGGCACGACCTGGCGCTCGCCGTGGTGGACGCCTGTGGTGCGCTCGGCTGCGAACCGGACGATCTGGAGGACGAGTTCGACCGCGTGGGCGAGCTCCTCGTATCGCTGGAGGAGCGTGTCCGCGAGGATCTGATGCCGGGCCCCGATCTGCTCCAGGTCGCCGATCCGCTCACCCATCTGCTGGGCTCCTGGAGTCTGGAGCGGGCCCGGGAGGCGACCTGGGTGGCGGCGCGGGCGCTGTGGGCACTGCGCCACTGCGGCGACGTCGCCGACGCGTTCACCGAACGGCTCGACGCGGCCGTGGGGTTCGCGGGCCGGATGCTGCTCACCCCGCTCCCCGAGTTGATCTGACCCCAGGCCGATCCGACAGCCGACCGCCCGGCGGAACTGGCCGGATCCGGACCCTCGCGCGAGCCGCCGTGGAACAGCCGTGTCCGCTCCGTACGTTGTCGTCCGGTACCCCGGTCATCCGTCACAAGGAGCGGTCATGGCAGCACGGCTCGGTCTCGGTCTTCCCCAGATGCGGCAGTACTCCCTCGGCTCGGACGTGCCCGACGTGGCCCGCGCCGCCGAACGGACCGGTTACGAAAGCCTGTGGGTCTTCGAGCGGGCCCTGTTCCCCGAGCCCGCCACCCAGGGGCTGTACGGCATGGACGGCGTGCCCTGGCCGGACGAGTACCGCAACGTGGCGGACCCGCTGGTCACCCTCACCCTGGCCGCGGCGGCCACCGAGCGGGCGGAGCTGGGCTCCAGCGTCCTGGTGGCGCCGCTGCACGTGCCGTTCCAGCTCGCCAAGGCCCTCGCGTCGCTGGACGCGGCGAGCGGCGGCCGGGTCCTCGCGGGCCTCGGCACCGGCTGGTCCCTCGACGAGTACGCGGCCTCCTCCGTGCGGCCCTTCGCGGAGCGCGGCAAGGTGCTGGACGAGATCATCGAGGTGAGCCGGGCGGTGTGGGGCCCGGATCCGGTCGTCTACGACGGCTCGCTCACCAAGATCGCCTCCGCGGTGGTCGGGCCCAAGCCCGTGCGCCCGATTCCGATCCTGCTGGCCGCGAGCAACCAGCGGGCGTTCCGGCGGCTGGTCGACCACGCCGACGGCTGGCTGCCTGCGGGCTTCAGCGTCGAGCAGGTCGCGGCCCAGTGGCGGCAGCTGCGGGAGCTGGCCGAGGAGCGGGGCCGTACGAAGCCGATCCGGACGGTGCTGCGGGTGAACACCGCCCTGGAGGCGAAGCCCCACGAGGGCGCCGACCGCAGGATGTTCCAGGGCAGCGTCGACCAGATCGTGGCGGACCTCGTGCCGTTCACCGAGATGGGCATGGACGAGTTCCTGATCGACGTGCAGAGCGGCGCGCGGGACGCCGAGGAGCTGAAGGACGTCGCCGCCGAGGTGTTCGAAAAGGCGCGGGCGGCCGGAGTCTGAGGCCGGCCGGCCGCGCCTTGGTCGCTGCTCCCGCCGGACCCGGTCAGTCCTCGGGAAGCTCCACCGGGGCGATCTCGTCGTAGACGTCGCCCGGGCCGGGGTTCGCCGCGTCGGTCGTGCCGCCGAAGTGGTGCATGACGCCCCAGACCGCGTTCAGCGCGGTCTGGACGGCGCCCTCGGCCCAGCCGGCCGTCCAGGAGATGTCGTCGCCGGCGAGGAAGATGCCCCGCTTGTCCGCGGGCAGCCGGTCCTGCATGAAGTGCGTGAACAGGCGCCGCTGGTAGCGGTAGTGGCCGGGCAGGTTGGCCTTGAACGCACCCATGAAGTAGGGCTCGTTCTCCCAGGAGACGGTCACCGGGTTGCCGATGACGTGCTTGCGGATGTCGACCTTCGGGTAGATCTCGCCGAGCGACTTCAGCATGACCTCCATCCGCTCGTTCGCGGACAGCGGCAGCCACTTCAGGCTGTCGTCGCACCAGGTGTAGGACAGGCAGATCACGGCCGGCTTGTCCGGGCCGTCGTCCAGCAGGTACGTCCCGCGGGTCATGCGGTCGGTGAGCGTCATCGACATGACGTCCCGGCCCGTCTCCTCGTCCTTGTCCAGCCAGAAGGGCCGGTCGACGGGGACGAAGAGCTTGCTGGACTCCATGTAGTGGGTGCGCTCGATGGCGGTCCAGTGGTCGATCGGGAAGAGCGAGTCGTCACAGGCGATCTTGGACAGCAGCATCCACGACTGGGCGGTGAAGACGGCCGCCTGGTAGGTGCGGATGTCACCGTTCGCGTCGGTAACGGTGATCCGGCCGCCCGCGGTGCGGTGCAGCCGGGTCACGGCCGGGTGCGGCTCGCCGTCCGGGTGCAGGGACTTCAGCGAGGTGCCGTAGGGCCAGTGGACGATCTTCTCCGGCTCGCGCTCCCACAGGCGCAGCGGCAGCTGCTGGGAGCCGCCGACGATGCCGCGGTGGTGGTCGTCGGCCTCGGTGTAGACGACGCGCAGGATCTCCAGGATGGAGTTCGGGAAGTCGGTGTCCCAGCCGCCGGTGCCGAAGCCGACCTGGCCGAAGATCTCGCGGTGCCGGAAGGACTTGAACGCCTCGGAGTCGCAGAGGAAGCCGTAGAAGGTCTGGTTGTCGAGCTTCTCGACCAGCTTCGCCCAGATCTCACGGATGCGCGGCACGTCCCGCTCGCGCATGGCGCGGTTCATGTCGGAGAAGTCGGCGCCGTCTTCGAGGCACTTGTTCCAGGCCTCGGCGACGTCCCGGTACACCTGGGGCAGGTCGTCGATCGTCTCGGCGTAGTGCGACTCGCCCTTGAGGTCGACGACGGTCGACGGCGTCGCCTCGGCAAGGGGGTTGGGGAAGGGCCGGGTCTCAAGGCCCACCAGGTCGATGTAGTGCTGGAGGGCGGTCGAGGACGGCGGGAAGCGCATCGCGCCCATCTCCGCCGTCAGGGACTCGTCGCAGCCCTCGAAGCCGACGGTGCGCAGCCGCCCGCCGATCCGGTCGGCCTCGTAGACGACGGGCTTGAGGCCCATCTTCATCAGCTCGTAGGCGGCCACGATGCCGGACAGCCCGCCGCCGATGACCGCGACCTCGGTGCCGTGCTCGGTCGCGGGTATCTGGCCGAGGCCCGCCGGGTGGGCGAGGAAGTCGTCGTAGGCGTACGGGAAGTCCGGGCCGAACATGGTGATCGGCGGCTGCTGCCCGTCGGTGTGCTCGACGGCGTTGGGCACCGTGGACGTCATGGGGTGCGGACTCCTTGCGCGAAAGAACTCGGGGGAAGTTCAGAAGTTCGGGGGAAGCTCAGGGGGAAGGCTCAGGGGTGTGTCAGGTCAGGGACCCGTACAGACCGGGGCGGCGGTCCTCCAGGTACGGGTTGGCCTCGCGGGAGGCGGCGAGGAAGGCGGGGTCGGCGTCGGCGAACACCAGCTCCTCGCCGCGGCCGGCCCGGGTGCGGGCGACCCCGTCGGGACCGGCGAGGACGGACAGCCCGACGAACTCGAACTCCCCTTCCCGGCCGACCCGGTTGACGTACGCGACGTACATCTGGTTCTCCCAGGCCCGCACCGGCACGAGGGACTCGGCGACGAACTGGAAGGGGTGCATCTGCGCGGTCGGGACGACCAGGAGGTCGGTGCCGGCCAGGGCGTGGGCGCGGACGTTCTCCGGGAACTCGACGTCGTAGCAGATCATCAGGCCCACGGTGAGGCCGTTCAGCTCGGCCTGGACCACCGGCTGGTCGCCGGGCGTGAAGTGGTCCCGCTCGAAGCAGCCGAAGAGGTGGGTCTTGCGGTAGTTCGCGAGGCGGGTGCCGTCGGCGGAGATCAGCTGGGCGGAGTTGAAGACGCTCTCGCCGTCGCGCTCCGGGTAGCCGTAGACGATCGCGATGCCGTGCCGGGCGGCGGTCTCGGCGATCGCGTCGGCGCTGTCGCCGTCGGCGGGCTCGGCGAGGCGGCCGATGTCGTCGCCGATCGCGTAGCCGGTCAGGAACATCTCCGGGGCGGCGAGCAGCGCGGCGCCCGCGGCGGCGGCCCGGCCCGCGGCGGCGTCGAGGACCTTCAGGTTCTCGACGGTCGAGCCGGGGCGGCCGGAGCTCTGGAGCAGGGCGGTGCGCATGCGTGATCCTCACCGGAGAGGGACTTTGGGGGCCACGAAGACGGTACGGTCGGCGCGCTCGGCCGGACAAGAAGGAGCCGTTGCGCGCCTGTGCGCGGTTCGTTGCGTGCGACGGGGGCGATACGGCGATTCGTTGCGCGCCCGCACGACGGTGCCCCGTCCCCTGCGGCGCAGGTGGTGGACGGGGCACGGGTGACGTCAGGTACTACTTCCCGGTGCCGACCGGGTCGACGGTGATCGCGCCGTCGGCGCCGTCCGTGACGGGGACGTTGACGCCGACCGGCAGGCTGTGGGAGTGGGTCTCGCCCGGCGGGGTGACGACGAGGGTGGTGAAGGTCTCGCCGGTGCCGCCGGAGTTGTTCGGCGGGTAGTGCAGCGTGAACCGGGTCTCCTCGCCGGGCTTGACGCGCACCGGCACGGGGGCGACCGAGCTGCGCCTGGCGCTGATCCTGCCGTCCTTGCTCTTCAGGTCGGCGCCGGGGAAGCCCTTGAGGGCGCAGGTGGCGGAGCCGGTGTTCTTCAGGTTCACGATCAGCTCGCCCTCGGCCATGCCGCCGGAGGTGCTGAAGGCGAGCTGGGAGGTCTTGCAGACACCCGCGCCGCCGCCCACGGCGGCACCGCCGTTCGTACCCGCCTGGCCGGTGCCGGTGCTGGTCCCCTTGCCGGAGGCCGCGCCGCTGCCGCCGGTGCTCTGCGTGCCGGAGTCCTGGGCGCCGGAGCCCTGGGAGGCGGCGCCCCGGCCCGGGGTGGAGGAGTCACTCCTGCCGGAGGAGCCGCTGTCACTTCCCGAGCAGGCGGTGAGCGACAGACCCGCGACGGCGGCGACGGCGAGCAGCGAGAGCTTCTGGACGCGCATGGTTCCCCTTCAAGGCGTTGTCGCCTCACGCAACGAGCGTGAGCGGCACTGGTCACGTGCCACCCGGTGAGACCGCCGCGGGCACCCGTGCCGTTCCGCCGGTCACCCGCCTCGTACATGCCTGTTACATGAGTCCCCGGACCTGCTCATATCTCACGCAACCGTGCCACGATCTCGCGCAGCAGCCCCGGGTCGGCGCCCGGAGCGCCCGCCGGGGCGCGGCGGGGCGCGTCGATGCGGATCAGGCCCGCCTCGGCCAGGTCGCCGAGCAGGACCCGCAGCACGGTCAGGGGCAGGTCGGCGTCCGCGGCCAGCTCCACGACGGGCCGCCGGCCGCGGCGGACCAGGTCGAGCAGGGCGACACCGGCGTGGTCGATGTCCGACCCCGGCCCCTCGGTCTCCACCGCGCTGACCTGGGACATCAGGTCGATGGCGTGCGCGCCGGAGGGCCGGGTGCGGCCCCGGGTCACGGTGTAGGGCCGCACCATCTGCCCGGTCTCGTCCTCGTACCAGTGCTCGTCGCTCACGGTGGGATCAGGAGCCCGTGCGGGCGGCCGTGTCCAGGTGGCGGCCGAGACGGCGGACGAGCAGGGCCATCTCGTGGGCGAGCTGGCCGACGTCGGTGCGGGCCTCGCTGAGGACGGCGAGCCGGGTGCCATGGCCGGCCGGGGTGATAAAGAGGTAGGCGTCGTCGAGCATCACCATGGTCTGGCGCACCGCGCCCGCGGCGAACCGCTCGCCCGCCGAGCGGGCGAGGCCGTGGAAGCCGGAGCAGATGGCGGCCAGATGCTCGATGTCGCGCCGGCGCATGCCGTCGGAGCTGCTGAGCGGCAGTCCGTCGGCGGTGAGCAGCACGGCCTGCCGGACGTCCCCGGTGCGCGCCACGAGGTCGTCCAGCAGCCAGCCGAGATCCGTGCCGACCGCTCCGCCGGGCGCGGCGGACCGCTCGGGCCCGTGGTCGTCACCGGGCTGTTCGTCACCGGTCATCGTCGGTCTCCGTCCCTTCGTGGGCGTCGGTCGTTGCTTCGCCTGCGTGGGGGGTGGTGCCTTCGGTGCCGGGGGTCTCCCGGCCGGGGGCCGTCTCGTGGTGTGCGGGCAGGCCCTTGCGGCCGCGGTCGAGCCCTCGCTGGAAGGCGCCGAAGATCGCCCGCATCTCCTCGGCGTCCATCGGGCGCTCGGGCGTGTCCGGGCGCACCGGCGCGTCGTCCCGCAGCTCGGGGGCGAGGGAGGCCTGCCGGGTACGGGTGGGGAGGGCGGGGGCGGGGCCTTGTTCCGGCCGGGCCGAGGCTTCCGGCGCGGCGGCGGATTCCGCGGCAGGTTCGGCGGCGGACGGCTCCCGCACCGGTGCCGGGCGCCCGGCGGCCGAGGGTCCGGCGGCCGAGGGTCCGGTCCGCTTCCTGGCCGGCAGCGCGGGTACGTCCGCGTACCCGGTGGGCAGTCCCCGTGTGCTCCCGTCCCCGGACGGCAGCCGCCGCACGTCGCCGTCGCTGTCCCCGTCCCCGTCCCCGTCCCCGGGAGGCAGTCCCCGCAGGGCCGGGCCCCTGGCGGGCAGTTCCTGTACGACCGCGTCCTCGGCCGACCGGCCGCGTGCCGTGGCGTTCCTGACCGGCAGTTCCCGTACCGCGCCCAGCGTTCCCGCGGCCCGCCGGCCGCCCGCCGGCACCGGCTCGTCCGCGGCCAGGGCGGGCTCCGCCGTGGCGGCCTGCGCCGGGGTGACCTCCGCGAGCAGCGCCGCAGGCAACCGCACCAGCGCCGTCGTCCCCCCGTAGGGCGAGTCCCGGAGGCTGACCTCGATGCCGTGGCGGGCGGCGAGGCGGCCGACGACGTAGAGGCCCAGCCGGTCGTGGCGGGTGGGGTCGAAGGCGTCGGGGGCGGTGAGGGTGGCGTACGCCCCGTCGCGGGCGTCGGCGTCGAGGCCGAGCCCGCGGTCGTCGATCTCCAGGACGAACCCGCTGCCGACCCGCCCGCTGCGCAGGGTGACCTGGGTGTGCGGCGGCGAGAACACCGTGGCGTTCTCCAGGAGTTCGGCGACGAGGTGGACGACGTCGGCGACGGCGTCCGCGGCCACCCCCACCTCGGGCATCGGCGGCACCACCACGCGCGCGTAGTCCTCGATCTCCCCGACCGCCGAGGCGACGACGTCGGCGAGCGGCACCGGCCGGCGCCAGCGGCGGCCGGGTGCGGCACCGGAGAGGATGATCAGGCTCTCCGCGTGCCGTCGCATGCGGGTGGTGAGGTGGTCGATGCGGAACAGCTCGCGCAGCACGTCCGGATCCTCGGTGCGCCGCTCCAGCGTGTCGACGAGCTTGAGCTGCCGGTGCACGAGCGCCTGGTTGCGGCGCGCGATGGTGAGCAGCACCGCGAACTGCCCGCGCCGCAGCCCGGCCTGCTGGACGGCGGCCTCGACGGCGGCGAGCCGGGCGGTGTTGAACGAGCGGCCGACCTGCCCGATCTCGTCGTCGTGGAGCGCGTCGGCGGCCAGCGGCGGCGCCGCCGCCCCCGCGTCCACGTCCTCCCCGGCGCTCAGCCTCCGCATGACGTCCGGGAGTTGGTCGCGGGTGAGGACGTCGGCCGCGTCCCGCAGGGTCTCCAGGCGCCGCGAGATGCGCCGGGCGCCGCGCACCGCGAACCACAGCGACACCCCGGCGGCGGCCAGCCCGACCCCGCCGACCACCGCCGCCTTGATCAGCTCCCGGTAGGCGAAGGAGCGCCCGCGCGCGGCGGAGTTCTCGGCGGAGCTGGTGCACAGCTCGCGGTAGCGGACGACGGCCCGGTCGACGGTCGAGCGCCAGGTGTTCGCGGCGACCGCCTTCCCGGCACCGGCGGCACCGGCCCGCAGCAGGGCGTCCTCGCCCCGGGTCAGCGAGCGGTACAGGTCACCGCGCTGGAAGTCCTCGAACAGGCCGCGCGAGTCGGCGGGCAGGTCCGGTACGTACGTCCGCTCGAAGACGCGCCGGTCCTCGATGGTCGCGGTCAGCGTGTCGTACTGCCCGCCGGTCAGCGTGCCGGCCGCCCGCGCCCCGGCGACGAGCGCGTCCTCGCGGGAGACGAACTCCCGCACCCGCACCAGCTCGATGACGACCTGGGCCTCGCGGGCGAGCTGGCCGGCCTGGAGGGCGGTGAGCGTGGACTGCACGTCGAAGCCGGGCTCGACGAGCGCGCTGTACCGGGTGACGGCCTGGTCCCAGGTGATCTGCCGGTTCAGCACGCGCTCGCGCAGCACCTCCAGCCGGCCGGTGGCAGCGACCACGGAGTCCAGGGCCTGCCGCTGCCGTGCCGTGAGCCGGCTGCGGTCCCCGCCCTGGACCGCCCGCTTCATGGCCTCGACGGCCTGGTCGGTACGGCGCTGCTGGCCGAGCAACTGCCCGGCGGCGGCCGTGTCGAGGCGGCTGCCCAGGTAGGCGGCGGACATCCGGCGCTCGATCTGGAGCTGCCCGATCGCGGTGTCCACGGGGGTGCCGAAGTCGTCGTACACCCCCTGGACCCGGACCAGTGCGCGCAGTTCGCCGGTGACGGACCACATGGCGAAGCTCCACAGCGCCATCAGCGCGACGGCCGGGGCGAGCGCGAGCGCCACGATCCGCGTGCGGACGGTGGTGGGGCGGCGGAGTGGCCAGCGCATGAAGTACCTGCCGGTGTTACCAGTCAGTAGAGAGCGCGGCAGACCCTACGGGATCGATCTCCGTGCCGCAATGGTGACCTGCGGTAACCCCGAGTCACCTCGGGGCCGGGGCAAAGGTCGTGACGACCGCCGCGTGGTCCGAGGGCCAGTCGTTGTCCGCCACGTCCGGCCAGGGACGCGGGCTGCCGGTGACGAGGGTGCGCGCGTCCCGTACGGTCAGGCCCCGGTGCAGGACGTAGTCGATCCGGTCCTGCGGCTCGGGCCGCCCGCTGCCGTCCTCGTGCACGGTGTGGATCGGCGACCAGGTGTGCCCGGGCGCGGCGGCGGGGTGCGGGTGGGCCTCGCGGTAGGAGTCGGCGAAGCCCGCCTCCTCGGCCGCCTTCGTGACCGGCCAGACCACGTCCGTCCGGTCCAGGTGCGAGGGGCAGTTGAAGTCGCCGACGAGGACGACCGGGACGCCGTCGGCGCACGACTCGGCGATCCGGCGCAGGGTGTCCCGCATCTGTGAGAGCCGGACCCCCTCGTGGGCGATCAGCTCGGCCGCCGGCAGCCCGTCGAAGGCGGACTCGTAGGGCCCGTACGGCGTGTAGTGCAGATGCGCGGTCCACACGTCGACCTCGCGGCCGGGCGCGACGGCGATGCGGACGCCGGCCGCGCCGTAGAAGCCGACGTCGGGGTCGCCGAGGCGGGCGGTGATCGGGTGGCGGCTGAGGACGCCGAGGTTCTCGCCGGCCCGGTGGTGGTGCCAGCCGAGCGCCTCGGCCAGCTCCTGGGCGGCCGTGCCGCCGGTCTCCTGGAGCCCGACGACGTCGGCGCCGCTCTCCAGGATGACCTTGAGCTGCTTGGCCCGGTGGTCGTCGACCATGATGCCGCCGAGCCACAGGTTCCAGCTCATCACCCGCAGTTCGGGCGTCACCATCCGCCCCAGCTCCTCGACCGTGACCCCCGCCAGGCTCTCCCGCACGGTCCGGCCGGGTGCCGCACCGATCGGGGCGAGCGACGGCACGGCGAGTACGGCGCAGCCGGCGGCCTCGGCGGAGGCGACCCCGGTCTCGGTGTCCTCGACGGCCACACAGGCGGTGGGCTCGACGCCCAGCGCACGGCAGGCGGCCAGATACGGGTCCGGGGCGGGCTTGGTGCGGGGTGTGTCGTCGGCGGTGACGGAGGCCGCGAACCACCCGGCGCCCAGCGCGTCGAGGACGACGTCGGCGACCGCGCGCGGGGACGCGGTGACCAGGGCGGTGGGGACGCCGGCGGCGGCCAGCGCGGCCAGCAGGTCAAGGGCGCCGGGGCGGGGCACGATGCCGGTGCGGACGCGGTCGGCGAACTCGCGGTGCAGGTCGGCGGCGAGGTCCCGGGCGGACCGGCCGGTGGCCGCGCCGAGCCACTCGGCGGTGTGCTCGACGGGCCGGCCGAGGACCTCGGGCTGGTCGGCCTCGGTCAGCGGCCGTCCGGCGACCTGCTCGACCGCCTCCCACCACAGCCGCTCGGTGTCGACGAGCGTGCCGTCCATGTCGAACAGGACTGCCTGCGGGGGGAGTTGGGGGGTGTGGGGGGTCACGTTCGGGTCATTCCTCACTTCTGGATACGTTCGGCCACCAGCACGGCCCGCTCGGGCAGCGACACGGTGACGGCGGCCCCGGCGCCGAGTCCGGCGGCCTCGTGGGCGGGCAGGTCGGCCTTGGCCTCGGTGCCGTCGGCGAGCCGTACAGTGACCCGGACGACCGCGCCGAGGAAGGCGGTGGCGACGACGCGGGCGGCGCCCTGCTCGTCGGCCGAGACGTGGACGGCCTCGGGGCGCACCAGCACGTCGACCGGACCGTCCGGTACGTCGCCGTCGGCGGGCAGCCGCTGCCCGAGCACCTGGACGGTGCCGTCGGCCAGCTCGCCCGGGATCCGGCTCATCGTGCCGACGAACTCGGCGACGAAGGCGGTGGCGGGACGGCCGTACAACTCGGCGGGCCCGGCGCACTGTTCGAGGCGCCCGGCGCGCATCACGGCGACCCGGTCGGCGACGGACAGGGCCTCCTCCTGATCGTGCGTCACGAACAGGGTGGTGATGCCGAGTTCCTGCTGGAGCCGGCGGATCTCCTCGCGCAGGGTGAGCCGCACCTTGGCGTCGAGCGCGGACAGCGGCTCGTCCAGGAGCAGCACGCGCGGGCGCAGCGCGAGGGCGCGGGCCAGCGCGATGCGCTGCTGCTGGCCGCCGGAGAGCTGGTGCGGATAGCGCTCGCCCTTGTCGCCGAGGCCGACCAGGTCCAGCAACTCGGCGGCGCGGGAGCGCCGTTCGCCCGTGCGGACGCCGCGCATGCGCAGTCCGAAGGCGACGTTGTCGACGGCGTTCAGGTGCGGGAAGAGGCTGTACGACTGGAAGACCATCCCGGCGTCGCGGCGGTGCGCCGGGACGTGGGTGACGTCCTCGCCGTCCACCAGCACCGCGCCGGAGTCGGGGTGTTCGAACCCGGCGAGCATGCGCAGTGCGGTGGTCTTGCCGCAGCCGGAGGGGCCGAGGAGGGCGAGGAACTCCCCCGGGCGGACGGTGAGGTCGAGTCCGTCGAGGGCGACGGTGGCCCCGAACTCCCGCCGCAGGGAACGGAATTCGACGGTCGCGGCTTTCTCGGCCGTGGCCTTCTCAAGGGTGGTGGCGGTCATGGTCGGTGTCATCCCCGGGAGTTCGCGGTTCGGTTGCGTCCGCCGCCAACGCCGGCGAGCGCGAGGAGCAGGGCCCAGGTGACGAGCAGGCTGAGCACGGAGACGGCGACGGACATCTGGGCCTGCGAGCCGCCGACGTTGTAGATCCACACGGCGAAGGGCTGGTAGCCGAGCAGCTGGGCGACGGTGAACTCGCCGAGCACCAGGGCCAGCGTGAGGAAGCCCGCGTTGAGGAGCGCGCCGCGGATGTTGGGCAGCACGGCCCGGACCAGCGCCTGCGGCCAGGAGGCGCCGCAGCTGCGGGCGGCCTCGACCAGGGTGCGTACGTCGATGGCGCGCAGGCCCGCGTCCAGCGCCCGGTACACGAAGGGCAGCGCCATGACGACGTAGGCGAGGACGAGCACGACCGGGAAGCTCGGGTTCTGGATCGCGACGAACGTCTCGAACAGCGGGGTGCGCGACAGATGGTCGGGGCCCCACTTCAGCACGCTGACGATGCCCGCCACGAACGCGATCGGCGGCACCACCAGCGGCAGCGAGCAGACGATCTCCACCACCGGCCGCAGCCGGGGCGCGCCGAGCCGCAGGGCGACCATGGCGGGCACCATCAGCAGCAGGACGGCCGCGATGGTGGCCAGGGCCAGCTCCAGCGAGAGCAGCAGGCTGGAGACGAAGCCGTCGGTGGACAGGATCTTGGTGTAGGCGTCGAAGGAGACGCCCCGGCCGGGCTCGTCGACGGTGAAGACGACGGACGCGCCGAGCGGCACCAGGAAGTACAGGGCGGCGAGGCCGAGGACGGCCCAGCGCCAGGGGGTCAGGCGTCGAGCCATCGGGCGCTCCGGCGTTGCAGGGGCAGGTACACGGCCATCACCAGGCCGGCCACCAGGACCATGTCGAGGCTGAGGGCGAGCGCGATGTTCTCCTGGCCGACCAGCACGTTGCCCGACAGCGCGTCGGCGATCTGGAGGGTGACCAGCGGGACCGCGCTGCCGACCATGGCGGCGGCGGTGGCGTAGGCGGCGAAGGCGCTGCCGAAGAGCAGCACGAGTCCGCCGAGCAGCGAGGGCGCGAGGACGGGCAGGGCGACATGGCGCCAGTACTGCACGCCGGTGGCGCCGTTGTTCAGCGCGGCCTCCCGCCACTGGGTGCGCAGGCCGTCCAGCGCGGGGGTGATGGTGAGGACCATGAGCGGGATGAGGAAGTACAGGTAGACGAGGACCAGACCCCAGAAGCTGTAGAGGTTCCAGCCGCTGTCCTTCAGGCCGAGGTGCACGGTCAGGACGCCCGCGTTGCCGAGGGTGGCGACGAAGGCGAAGGCCAGCGGGACGCCGCCGAAGTTGGCGAGCACGCCGGAGGCGGTCAGCACGGCCTCGCGCAGCCAGCGGGAGCGGGAGCCGACCACGGCCTGGGCGAGCGGCAGCCCGAGCAGCGCGCCGAGCGCGGCGGCGAGGGCGGACAGCTTGACGCTGCCGAGCAGGGAGGTGAGGTACGGCCCCTGGAGCGAGTCGGTCAGGTTCCTCGTCCCGTAGTGCCCCTCGACGGTGAAGGCGCCGTCGAGGATGGCGAAGGCGGGCAGGCCGAAGGCGACGGCCGCGAAGACCAGCAGCGGTACGACGGCGAGCCAGCCGGGGGCGCGGCGCCGCCGCTTCGCCGAAGCGACGGGCGCCACGTCCGCACGCGTGAGAGCGGCGGTCATCCGGAGACGGCCTTCCCCCAGCCCTGAGCGATGACCGTCTTGGCCTTGCTCTGCTGGGTCTCGGTCGGGAAGGAGGGCGTGCCGCTGACCTTGGGCAGCTTGGCGGCGGCCGTCTTGTCCAGCGTGCCGGCCTTCTCCAGGGCGGCCATCAGGGCCGGGCGGGCGTAGCCCTTGAGCCACAGGTTCTGGCCCTCGGCGCTGTAGAGGTACTCCTGCCACAGGCGGGCGGCCGCCGGGTGCGGGGCGTCCTTGTTGATGGCCTGGGAGTAGTACTGGGCGTACTGGCCGTCGGTGGGGATGTTCACCTTCCAGTCCAGGCCCTTGGACCTGAACTCGTCGGCGTACCCGGCGTTGAGGTAGTCCCAGTCGATGGAGATGGGCGTCTCGCCCTTCTCGACGGTGGCCGGGGTGGACTCGACGGGCGTGTAGTTGCCGTTCTGCTTGAGCTTGGCGAAGAAGTCCAGGCCGGGCTGGATGTTGTCGAACGAGCCGCCGTTCGCGAGGGCGGCCGCGTAGACGCCGCCGAAGGCGGAGCCGGACTTGGTGGGGTTGCCGTTGAGGGCGACCTGGCCCTTGTACTCCGGCTTGAGCAGGTCCTTGAAGCTGGTCGGGCAGTCCTTGACGCGCTTGTCGTCGCAGCCGATGGAGATGTAGCCGCCGTAGTCGTTGTACCAGCGGGCCTGCGGGTCCTTCTGGGCCTCGGGGAGGTCGGCGTAGGAGGTCACCTTGTACGGCGCGAGCAGCCCCTGCTGGGCGGCGCTCAGCGCGAACGACGAGCCCAGGTCGAGCACGTCGGGGGCGCGGTCCTGGCCCTTGCGGGAGGTGACGGCGTTGATCTCGTCCTGGCTGGTGCCGTCGGGGCTCTCGTCCTCGATCTTGATGCCGTACTTCTTCTGGAAGCCGTCGATGATCGCGCCGTAGTTGGCCCAGTCGCGGGGCACCGCGATGATGTGCAGCGTGCCCTCCTTCTTGGCCGCCTTGACGAGGGCGTCCATGCCGCCGAAGGCGGCGGCGGAGGTGGCGGTGGCGGCGTTCTTGCCGTCCTTGGTGGTGGTCGACGCGTTGTCGGGGGCGGCACCGCAGGCGCTCAGGGCGAGCGCGGCGACGACGGCGAGGGAACCGCCGAGGACGGCGTTTCTCGGCAGGGACACGGTCACGGTCTCTCCAGGGGGACACATGGCGAGGGTGGGAGAACTTGTCTGAACAAGTCGGCCCCAGTACGCCCGCCCCTGATGACCGTTCCGTAAACACCAGCCGAACACAAACCCGAGTTTCCCTGCACACTTACAGTTGACACGGATCACCCAGAAACGTCGATTAGGCTGGTCACGCTGTGCACAGCGACCTAAGCAGAGGGGAAGCATGACCGCGCGCCACGAGGAGATCGCCGACGAGCTGCGGCGGGCCATCGACCGAGAGGAGTACACGGTCGGCAGCCGGCTGCCCTCGGAGTCGGAGCTGGCCGCGCACTACGGCGTCTCGCGCGGCACGGTCCGCCAGGCCGTCGCGACCCTGACGTCCGAGGGCCTGATCGGCTCCCGCCAGGGCGCCCGCCGGGTGGTCCTGGCCAGCCGCCGCAGCCAGAGCTTCGAGGAACTGCGCAGCTTCGCCCAGTGGGCCCGCGCGATGGGCCGCGAGGCCACCGGCCGGGTGGTCGCCCAGCAGTACCGCCCGGCGACCCAGGAGGACGCGGTACGCCTCCAACTCCCCGTCGGCACACAGGTGTTGCACGTCCTGCGGGTCCGCGGCCTGGACGGCGAGCCGGTGCTCCTGGAACGCACCGTGTACGCCGACTGGATCTCCCCCGCGGTCGAGTCCATCGAACCGGACTGCCCGTCCGTCACCCAGCGCCTGTACGACGAGACGGGCCTCGTCTTCGCGTACGGCGAGCACATCATCGACGCGGTCGCCTGCGGCGCGCAGGACGCCGAGCTGCTCGGGGTGCGCCGGACGAGTCCGCTGCTGCGGGTGCGGCGCGTGACCACGACCCGCGAGGGGCGGCCGGTGGAGTGGTCGGACGACCGGTACCGCTCGGACGCGGTGAGCTTCAGCGTGCGGAACTCGATCGGCAACAATGCGCTGGCGCGGAAGACGGCGGAATAGAGCTCGGCGGGGCTATTCGCCGTTGCCGGGTGCGGGTCCGTCGTGGTTTCTCGCGCAGTTCCCCGCGCCCCTTGGGGGGGTTGTCGTCGAACCCCCTGAAGCGGGGGTTCGGGGACTGCCCCCTACCCCGGCGCCCCGGAGGAGAAGCGTCGCAGCAACGGCGACAGCACCAGCACCGACTTGGTCCGCTCGACGAACGGCTCCCCGGCGATGCGCTCCAGCACCCGCTCGAAGTGACGCATGTCGGACGCGAAGACCTGGGCGATCGCGTCCGCGTCGCCGGTGACGGTCGACGCGGCCACGACCTCCTGGTACCGCTCCAGCCCCCGCTGAATGGTCTCCGGCGAGGTGTTGCGCCGGCAGTGGATCTCGATGTAGCCCTCGGTCTCCCAGCCGAGCGCCGCCGGGTCCACCCGGACGGTGAACCCGGTGATGGCTCCGGTCGCGCGCAGCCGGTCCACGCGCCGCTTGACGGCCGGGGCGGACAGTCCGACCAGTTGCCCGATGTCCGCGTAGGAACGGCGGGCGTCCTCGGCGAGGGCGTGCACGATGCGTTCGTCGAGATCGTTCAGCACAGGGGGTGGTTCACTTCTTCGGTTCGATCACTTCTCTGCCGCCACCGCGAGATCCGTTGCCGTCGCGAGACGGGAACGGCGATAGCCGTATACGAAGTAGAACACGAGCCCGACGGCCATCCAGACACCGAACACGATCCAGGTGACCTCGGAGAGGCTGCCCATCATCCAGATGCAGAAGAGGAAGCCCAGCGCGGGCAGCACCGGCGACAGCGGCACGCGGAACGTGCGGTGCATGGCCGGGCGGGTCCGGCGCAGCACCACGACGGCGATGTTGACCAGCGCGAAGGCGAACAGCGTGCCGATGCTGGTGGCGTCCGCCAGCTGGCCCAGCGGGATCGCGGCGGCCAGGAGACCGCAGAACACGGACACGATGATCGTGTTGGCGCGCGGCGCGCCGGTCTTCGGGTGGACCCTGGAGAAGATCTTGGGCACCAGGCCGTCGCGGGACATCGCGAACAGGATGCGGGTCTGGCCGTAGAGCACGGTCAGCACGACGCTGGCGATGGCGATGACCGCGCAGAACGCGAGCAGCGTGCCCCAGAAGCTCTGCCCGGTGACGTCGGTCATGATCTGCGCGAGCGCGGCCTCGGAGTCCTTGAACTTCTTCCAGGGCCAGGCACCCACGGCGACGGCCGCGACGAGGACGTACAGCGCGGTCACGATGACCAGCGACAGCATGATCGCGCGCGGCAGGTCGCGCTGTGCGTCCTTCGCCTCCTCACCGGCGGTGGAGGCGGCGTCGAAGCCGATGTACGAGAAGAACAGCGTGGCACCGGCCGCGCTGACTCCGGCCATGCCGAGCGGCATGAAGTTGGCGTAGTTGCCGGACTTGAAGCCCATGAAGCCGATGGCGCAGAAGAGGATCAGCGCGGCGATCTTCACGCTCACCATGACGGTGTTGGCGCGCGCGGACTCCTTGGCGCCGCCGAGCAGGAACACCATGCCGAGCAGGACGACGATCAGGGCGGGCAGGTTGAAGATGCCGCCCTGGCCGGGCGGCGCCGACAGGGCGTCCGGGATGGTGACGCCTATGGTGCCGTCCAGCAGCTCGTTCAGGTACTGGCCCCAGCCGACGGCCACGGCGGCCACCGAGACGCCGTACTCCAGCAGCAGGCACCAGCCGCAGACCCAGGCGACCAGTTCGCCCATGGTTGCGTATGCGTACGAGTACGAGGAACCGGAGACCGGGATGGTGCCCGCCAGCTCGGCGTAGGACAGGGCCGAGAACAGCGCGGTGAGACCGGCGATCACGAAGGAGAGGGTGACGGCCGGACCCGCCTTGGGGACGGCCTCGCCGAGGACGACGAAGATGCCGGTGCCGAGCGTGGCACCGATGCTGATCATGGTCAGCTGCCACAGCCCGAGGGAGCGCCGAAGCTGCCCTCCCTCACCCTGGCCGCCCTCCGCGACCAGGCGTTCCACAGGCTTGCGCCGCATGAGGCGCGCGGCGACGCCCGGGGACGCGGGGGCGGTCGCTGGGCGGTCGTGCGGGGGTGCGCCTTGGTCGAGCACGCGCTGGCTCCTTATCGCTGCCGGTCACTGCGGGACGGGGACCCGGTGCAGCCCTGCCAGGGCAGGAACCCACCGAGCGGGGTCCCCGCCACGCCACGTACAGCGCAGCACCCTACGGGGGCGGCCTTCACGGGCGTAATGCAGCAACCTTGCGCGTCCCCGGATGATCATTGCGTTCATCCGCCCAGAACGCCAATTCGTTGCACCCGGAGCGACGAGCGTTGCGCGGCGGCCCCACCGGTCCGCTCTGCGAGGTCCTGAACACGCCGACGGCCCCCGTCGATCCCGGGGGCGGGATCAACGGGGGCCGTGCGGAAGGGACTTGAGGGACCCGATGGACTTGAGGGTCAGCTCCAGCTGGCGTGCAGCGGCTTGCCCTCGGCGTAACCGGCGGCGCTCTGGATGCCGACGATGGCCTTCTCGGCGAACTCCTCCAGGGAGCCCGCGCCGGCGTAGGTGCACGACGAGCGGACGCCCGCGATGATCGAGTCGATCAGGTCCTCGACGCCCGGGCGGGTCGGGTCGAGGAACATGCGGGAGGTGGAGATGCCCTCCTCGAACAGCGCCTTGCGGGCTCGGTCGTAGGACGACTCCTCCGACGTGCGGTTGGCCACCGCACGCGCGGACGCCATGCCGAAGGACTCCTTGTAGGCGCGTCCGTTGGCGTCGTGCTGGAGGTCGCCCGGGGACTCGTAGGTGCCCGCGAACCAGGAGCCGACCATCACGTTGGACGCACCGGCCGCGAGGGCCATGGCGACGTCGCGCGGGTGGCGGACACCGCCGTCGGCCCACACGTGCTTGCCGTACTTCTTCGCCTCGGCGGCGCACTCCAGAACCGCGGAGAACTGCGGCCGGCCCACGCCGGTCATCATGCGGGTGGTGCACATGGCGCCGGGGCCCACACCGACCTTGATGATGTCCGCGCCGGCGTCGACGAGATCCTTGACGCCCTCGGCGGAGACGATGTTGCCCGCGGCGATCGGCACCTGCGGGTCGAGCGCGCGCACCAGCTTGATCGCGCTGATCATCGACTCCTGGTGACCGTGCGCGGTGTCGATGACGAGCGTGTCCACGCCCGCGTCGAGCAGCTGCTTGGCCTTGCCCGCCACATCGCCGTTGATGCCGACGGCGGCGGCGATGCGCAGCTTGCCGTTCGCGTCCACAGCCGGCGTGTACAGCGTGGCGCGCAGGGCGCCCTTGCGGGTGAGGATGCCGGCCAGCTTGCCGTCCTTGTCGACGGCCGGGGCGTAGCGCCGGTTGTGCTGGTCGAGGGTGTTGAAGGCCTCGCGCGGGTCGATGTCCGCGTCGAGGAGGAGCAGGTCCTTGGACATGACCACTTCGAGCTGTGTGAAGCGGTCGACGCCGGTCAGGTCCTCGTCGGTGACGACGCCGACCGGACGCTGGTTCTCGTCCACGACGACACCGGCGTTGTGGGCGCGCTTGGGCAGCAGCGCGAGCGCGTCGGCGACGGTCTGGTGGGGGGCAAGCACGATCGGGGTGTCGAGCACCAGGTGGCGGCTCTTGACCCAGGAGACGACGTCGGTGACGACGTCGATCGGGATGTCCTGCGGGATGACCACCAGGCCGCCGCGGCGGGCCATGGTCTCGGCCATACGGCGGCCGGCGATGGCGGTCATGTTGGCGACGACGAGCGGGATGGTGGTGCCCGTGCCGTCCGGCGAGCTGAGGTCCACGCCCTGACGCGAACCGACCGCGGAGCGGCTCGGCACCATGAACACGTCGTCGTACGTCAGGTCGTACGGGGGCTGGATGTCATTGAGGAAACGCACGTGCCGCACATCCCAGTCGATCAGAGGTGACCCCCCGACAGGTGTGCCGGGGGGAAAGAGCACGTACTTCATTGTCCCATGTCGGAGGCCGGGTCATGCCCCCACAGAACATCCAGGCCCGCCGCGGATCAGCTAGGAGGATCCTCCAACAGCGAGGGCGACGGTGAGCGAGGGAGTCCGGTCCACCGCTTCGGTGAACACGTCCTGCGCGATCCGCCACTCCTTCGGCCGCGCCTCGGCGTACGGCTGCCAGCCGCGCACGACGATCAGCAGCCCCTGCTCGACGGCCCCCTCGGGCCACACGGTGTGGTCGGACAGGGAGTCCGCCAGCGCGTCCCAGTTCCGGCCGAACCAGTCGGGCAGTGCCAGGGCCCGGGCGGCGCGGTCCATCAGACCGGCCTTGTCGGTGACTCCGTCGAGGTCCAGGGTGACGACGAGCCGCCCTGCCAGGTCTTCGCTCATCCCAGCACCGCCCGGAACGAGTTGTAGTGATCATCGGTGTAGTAGATCTCCCCGGCCTTGCCGGTGATGATGCGCCGGGCGCCGCGGTCGCGCGAGCCGGGCGTCTTGACGGTGTACTCGTGGTAATAGCCGCGCTGGTGCCCCGGCAGGTGCCGCTCGACGTTCCCGAAGACGATGCCGTCCCGGGCGTAGGGATAGGGGCCGCCCTTGTCGATGAGGGCGAGGGTCTGCCGGGCCTCGGCGGGCAGCGCGGACGCCTGGACGGTGGCCATGCCCTTGGCCCAGCCGGGCGTGGCCGAGGGGGCGGCAGGGGCGTGCGAGGCAGGGCCTGCACTCTTGCCGATACCGGAGCTCCTGCCGGTGCCGGTGCTCGTGTGGTGCGACGAGCAGCCGGTCAGCAGGACGGCGAGGACGACGAGCAGCCCCGCGAACAGGCGGGGCACCGCCCGTCGTCGGGACGGTGGGGGGACGAACCGCAGCAACATGCGGATGATGCTGCCACGGCCGTCCCACCGCCACGAACTCCGCGCCCGGCGACCGGAGTCGGCCAGTGGGCCGGATCTGCCGGGCCCGGGGCAGGGGCCGGTCAGGAACCGTCGGGGTCCGCGCGGCTCAGGGCCGGCTTCGGGGTCGGTCCCGCCGTCATCAGGTAGTCCGCGGCCGAGGTGTCCGTGACCAGGCTGGTGACCAGCCCGGAGCGCAGCACCGCGTCGATCGCGGGAGCCTTGCGCTGCCCGCCCGCGATCGCCACGACCTCCGGGATACGGCGCAGCTGGTCGGTCTTGACCGTGATGCACCGCTCCCCCAGGTCCCGCCCGATCCGGCGCCCCTCGGCGTCGAAGAGGTGCGCGGACATCTCGGCGGCGACACCGAGCGAGGCGTAGTGCGCCCGCTCCTCGTCGCTGAGCATGTCGTGCACCGTCGAGATGCCCGGCTCCCAGGAGCCGATGGAGACGCAGGCGACCGTGACCTTGTCGAAGTACTCGAAGGCCCGGGCGATCCCGGTCTGGTGGCGCAGCGCCGCCGCGGTGGCCGCGTCCGGCAGCAGCATCGGCGCGTAGATGGGGTGCGCGTCCCCGCCGGACACCTGCGCGGCGCGGCGCACCGCCTCCACCGATCCGCGCTCGGCGGTCCCGGCGTCGTACACCCCCGTCAGCTGCACCACCGTGCACGGCGGCAGCCGGTCGAGCGCCGCCGCCATGTGGATGGTGGACCGGCCCCAGGCCAGCCCCAGCACGTCCCCCTCGTCGACGAGTTCGCCGAGCAGGTCGGCGGCGACCTCGCCGAGGTTCTCCGGGTCGGGGGTCTCCTCGGCCTCGGCCGGGGACTCGACCACGACGGCGTGCCTCAGGCCGTACCGGGCGCGGAGCGCGTCGGAGCGCTCGGCGTCCAGCTCGGCCGGCACGCGGATCTCGATGCGGACGAGATCCCGTTCGAGGGCCGTCTCCAGGACCCGGGCCACCTTGAAGCGGCTGACGCCGAACTCCTCGGCGATCTGGATCTTGGACTTCCCCTCAAGGTAGAAGCGGCGGGCCATGGCCGCCGCCTGGACCAGCTCAGCGGGTCCCATCCGCATGGCTGACCGGCCCGCCGACATACCCGACACGGCGATCTCCTCACTGCTGTTCACACTCTGGATTCGCCGTTCATCCTTGCAGATTCGGGGCGACTGATCTGCCCTGATGGGCGCCGTTCACTTAACCGTTCATGTATCTGTGGCTCAGTGGTCGCATGCCCAGGACGACCGGGCGGTGACCGCGTCCGCCTGGGCGCGCAGGGCACGCACCGCCTCCGCCGGGTCCGCCGCGCCGTAGACCGCCGAGCCGGCCACGAAGACGTCCGCGCCCGCCTCCGCGCACTGCTCGATCGTCGAGGCGGAGACACCGCCGTCCACCTGGAGCCACATCTGGAGGCCGTGCTTGGCGATCAGCTCCCGGGTGCGGCGGATCTTCGGCAGCATGATGTCGAGGAAGGCCTGGCCGCCGAAGCCGGGCTCGACCGTCATGATCAGCAGCATGTCGAGCTCGGGCAGCAGATCCTCGAACGGCTCGATCGGCGTCGCCGGCTTGAGCGCCATGGAGGCACGGGCGCCCTTGGCGCGGATCTCCCGGGCGAGCCGCACGGGAGCGGCGGCCGCCTCCACGTGGAAGGTGACCGAGGAGGCGCCCGCCTCGACGTACCGGGGAGCCCAGCGGTCGGGGTCCTCGATCATCAGATGGCAGTCCAGCGGGGTGTCCGTCGCACGCGCCAGGGACTCCACGACCGGCACGCCGAGCGTGAGGTTCGGGACGAAGTGGTTGTCCATGACGTCGACATGGAGCCAGTCGGCGCCTTGGACCGCCTTGGCCTCCTCCGCGAGGCGGGCGAAGTCGGCGGACAGGATGCTGGGGTTGATCTGGGCCATGCCCCAAGACTGCCATGTCCGGAGCACTGATGTTCGCGTCCGTCCACAGGCGGGGCCGTTCATCATACTGACGCGGCCGCCTGTGGATGACTCCCGGTGAACGCGTGACCTCAGCCGGTACGACGGATGAGCGCCAGGTACATCGCGTCGGTGCCGTGCAGATGCGGCCACAGCTGGAGGTCCGGCCCCTCGCCGAGCGCCGGTACGCCGGGCAGCAGCGGGCGCGCGTCGATCAGCTCGGTCTGCGGGTGCTGCTTGAGCACGTCGGAGACGACCGCCCGGGTCTCGGCGAGGTGCGGCGAGCAGGTGGCGTACCCGACGACGCCGCCGACACGCACCGAGTCGAGCGCGGTGCGCAGCAGGGCGCGCTGGAGCGGCGCGAAGTTCTCCAGGTCCTCGGGGCGCCGGCGCCAGCGGGCCTCCGGCCGCCGGCGCAGCGCGCCGAGCCCGGTGCACGGCACGTCCATCAGCACGCGGTCGAAGCTCCCGGACCGCCACGGCGGCCGGGTGCCGTCGGCGGCGATGACCTGGTACGGCCCGGGGTTGCCGGCCAGCGCCTTGGCGACCAGTCCGGCCCGGTGCGGCTGCTTCTCGGAGGCGAGCAGCGTGGCGCCGCGCTCGGCGGCGAGGGCGGCGAGCAGCGCGGCCTTGCCGCCGGGGCCGGCGCAGCCGTCGAGCCACCGCGTGTCGGATCCCTCGACGGGCGCGTTGGCGAGCGCCAGGGCCACCAGCTGGCTGCCCTCGTCCTGCACCCCGGCCCGGCCTTCGCGGACGGCCTCCACCGCGCCCGGCTCACCGCCCTCGGCGAGCCGCACGGCGTACGGCGACCAGCGCCCGGGCACGGCGGCCTCCTCGCGCAGCAGTTCGTCGGCGGTGGCCCGCCCCGGCCGCGCGACGAGGGTCACCTCGGGCCGCTCGTTGTCGGCCTCCAGCAGGTCCTCGATCCCGGCGCGCCCGCCGCCGAGCGAGTCCCAGAGCGCCGAGACGATCCAGCGGGGGTGCGAGTGCACGACGGCGAGGTGGTCCTCGGGGTCCTCGTCGTAGGGCGGCGCGATCTTCTCCAGCCAGCCGTCGAGGTCGTGCTGGGTCACCTTGCGCAGCACGGCGTTGACGAACTTGGCGCGTCCGTCGCCGAGCACCACGCGGGCCAGCTCCACGGAGGCGGACACGGCGGCGTGGGCCGGGATCCGGGTCCCGAGCAGCTGGTGCACACCGAGGCTGAGCACGTCGAGCACCGGCGGATCGACCTCGCGCAGCGGCCGGTCGACACAGGCGGCGATGACGGCGTCGTACGTCCCCTGCCGGCGCAGCGTGCCGTACACCAGCTCGGTGGCGAGGGCCGCGTCCCGTGCGTCGAACTTCTCCGGCCCCTCCTTCTCGCGCGCCTTGCGCAGCAGCGGCGGCAGCACGAGGTTGGCGTACGCGTCCCGCTCGTCGACCGCGCGCAGCGCCTCGAAGGCCAGGATGCGGACGGGGTCCTTCTGCGGACGGCGATAGGGCTTGGCGGGCCTATGGGGCCGCCGGGACTGCTCACTCACGAAAAAGGTGCTCCGGATACGAGGAAGGAGGTGCGGTCTCCAGCCTACGTCCGCGCACCGTCACCTCCGCCGCGCGGGTAGACCGGCCGCGGCGGACCCGCAGACGACCGACGGCGCATTGCGGCACCTCCGGCGGGGCACTCAGCCCCCGAGGGTCTCGTCCTCGGTGATGCGCACCCCGCGGGCCCAGTCGGCCGCCCGCATCGGCTTCTTGCCCTGGGCCTGCACCCAGAGCAGCTCGACGGCGTACGAACCCGTGCCGACGTGCACGCTGTTCTTGCCGACCGCCATCCGCCCCGGCGCGAGGTCGGTCCGCTCCGGCACGGGCGTGACCTGGATGAGCTTCAGCCGCTCGCCCCGGAAGGTGGTCCAGGCGCCGGGCGCCGGGGTGCAGCCGCGCACGACCCGGTCGACGCGCAGCGCGGGGGCGGTCCAGTCCACCTGGGCGTCCTCGACGGTGATCTTCGGCGCGACGGTGACGCCGTCGGCCGGCTGCGGTACGGCCTTCAGGGTGCCGTCCTCGATGCCGTCCATGGTCGCGGCGAGCAGCCCGGCGCCGGCGAAGGCCAGCCGCGTGAGCAGGTCGCCGCTGGTGTCGGTGGCCCGGACCTCCTCGGTGACGGTGCCGTAGACGGGCCCGGAGTCGAGGCCCTCCTCGATGAGGAAGGTGGAGGCGCCGGTGATCTCGTCGCCCGCCATGATGGAGTGCTGCACCGGCGCGGCCCCGCGCCAGGCGGGCAGCAGCGAGAAGTGCAGGTTGACCCAGCCGTGAGTCGGGATGTCGAGGGCGACCCGGGGCAGCAGGGCGCCGTAGGCGACGACCGGGCAGCAGTCCGGGGCGATCTGCGTGAGCCGCTCCAGGAACTCCGGGTCGCGCGGCTTGAGGGGCTTGAGCACCTCGATCCCTGCCTCCTGCGCCCGCTCGGCCACGGGCGACGCGACCAGCCTGCGCCCGCGCCCGGCCGGCGCGTCGGGCCGCGTGACGACGGCGGCGACCTCGTGCCGCCCGGCGGCGATCAGGGCGTCCAGAGCGGGAACGGCGACCTCGGGGGTACCGGCGAAGACGAGCTTCATGGGCGGGATCGGGCCTCTCTGGCGGGGGTTGGACGGGCAGCGCACCAGTCTATGACCACCGGGGAAAGGCCGCCGACGGCCGAAGCCGCACAGGTCGGCGTCGCGGCCGGGAGACACGGGCGGTGCGCGGGCGCGGCAGCGGTCCCGCACCGCTGCCGGGCGCGGGCGCCCGCCCGACCGGCGTACGCATATGCCCGTACGCCCCCACCCCGTGACCAGCGGCGCGCACACGCGTTGGTCAAGAAAGAGTTGACCACAACGGGCCGCTTTCGCGGCCCAATTCCTTTCAACGCCGGTTCGAGAGGCTTGTTCATGGCCGACCACGCAACCCACGACGCCCAGGCCCGGGCCAGCCTGCACTTGCTGGTGCGGGACATCGAGCGGGTCCGCCGACAGGTGGACGCGCTGCGCACGCTCACCGCCCAGCTGGGCAACGTCTACCGCCCGCGCCGCTCCGGCCCGTCCACGGGCTTCGTCGTCTACGGACGTGCCCCCGCCCCGACGGTCCGCCTGGCCCAGGAACTCCGCGACAGCGTCGAGACCCTGGTCACGGCCGCCGTGGACTTCGACCGCTCACTCGGCTTCTCGTGGGACGCGGTCGGCTCGGCGCTCGGAGTCACCAAGCAGGCGGTGCACCGCCGTTACGGCGCCCGCCGCGCCGCGGCCCAGGCGGCCGCCGCCGAGACCGAACGGACGCCGGAGCCGTCCGCCGCGCGCACGCTCGGCGTGAACACGGGCCTGCCGACGGTGCCCACGGTCCCCGCGGCCCGCTCCATGCCCACCCAGCCGACCGCGGGCAGCCCCGCCCTGCGCGACGACGCCCGCCCGACGGCGTTCCCCGGGCCGCGCAACGGCTGACGCCGACGCGCCGACGCGCCCCGGCCCGCGCCGCCCGGCCCTCCCGGCACCACGTCCGGGAGGGCACTCACATGTCTCCCGGGGAGCGCACGTCACCCGATGTCCGGCGGATCGATCCGCACCCGCACGGCCTCCGCGGCCCCGCCGGCGTGCCCGCTGCCCCGCGCCATCCGCGCGGCCTGAGCGGCCTTCAGCGCGGCGGCCAGCGCCGCCCCGCTCCCCGGCGGCACCCGCACAAGTGCCCGCTCCCAGTGCTCGCCGGGCGGCGGGGCGCCGGGCCTGCGAGGCCGACCGGGCGGCGTGGGCGGCACCGGAACCGGCCCCAACACCTCGGCGTCCGGCGGCAGTTCGGCCGACGCCAGGAAGCCGGCGACGGCCGCCGGCGCTCCTGTGACAGCCGCCATCCGGGACACCGGCGGGAAGCCCAGCTCCGCCCGCTCGGCCAGTTCCCGCACCGCGTGCCCGACGGGGTCCCAGCGCACCAGCGCCTGCACCGGCCGCAAGGTCGGCTCGGCCACCACGACCACCGTGCCCCCCTCGCCCTGCGGCCGGACCAGCGCGCTCGCCGCGATCCACCGGCGCAGCGCGTCCTCGCCGGCCCGCAGGTCGGGGCGGACGAGCATGGCCCAGCCGTCCAGCAGCAGGGCCGCCGCGTAGCCGCCCTCGGCGACGGGTTCGGCGCCCGGGGTGCTCACCACCAGCGCGGGCGTGCCCGGCACGGTGTCCAGCACCTGCTCCCGTCCCGAGGTCCGCACCGGTACGGCGGGAAAGGCGCGCCCCAGTTCCTCGGCCGTCCGGCGCGCCCCCACCACCTGGGCGCGCAGCCGGAAGCCGCCGCACTCCGGGCAGTGCCACGCGCTCTCCTCACGCCCGCACCAGCCGCACCGCAGCACTCCCGCGTCCTGGCCCTGGAGCGGTCCGGCGCAGTGCCGGCACCGCGCGGGCGCCCGGCACCGGTCGCAGGCCATGCGGGGGGCGTAGCCACGCCGGGGCACCTGCACCAGCACCGGCCCGTGCCGCAGTCCTTCGCGCGCCGCCTGCCAGGCCAGGGTCGGCAGCCGGGCGGCGCGGGCGGCCTCGTCGCGGGCGAGGTCGTCGTCGCCGACCGTCCGGACCACGGGCGCGGTCCGCCGTACCTGCTCACGGCCGGCGACCAGCGGCCGGGCCCAGCCGCTCTCCACGAGCTGGGCGGCCTCCACGGTGCAGCCGAATCCGCCCAGCAGGAAGGCGCACTTGTCCAGCGCGGCGCGCAGCAGCAGCACATCGCGCGCGTGCGGCTGCGGGGCGTGCTGCTCGCTCAGGCTGTCGTCGCCGTCGTCCCAGACCGCGACGAGGCCCAGGTCGCGCACGGGCGCGAACATGGCGGCCCGTGTCCCCACGACGGCCCGTACGGATCCGCGCCGCACGGCGAGCCACTGCGCGTACCGCTTCTCGGGTCCCGCGTCGGCGGTCAGCAGCGCGTGCCGGCCCGGGCCGAGGAGCGCGGTGAGCGCGGCGTCGACCCGGGCCGCGGCCCGCCCGTCCGGTACGACGACGAGGGCGCCGCGCTCCGAGGCGAGCGTGGCGGCGACGGCCCGGGCCAGCTCCTCGCTCCACAGCGGACCCGGCAGCGCGTTCCACACGGCCCGGGGCGCCGCGCCGGAGGCGAGGGCCTCCAGGAAGGCGCCCCCGTGCTCGTACCGCCCCCAGGATCCGGCGGTCGGGGGGTTCGGCGGCGGCAGCGGGTCCGGTGACGGCCGCTGTTCGGCACGGGCGCTGCGCGGCGGCACGGCCAGCTGGAGCACATCGGCGAGGCTGCCCGCGTAGCGGTCGGCGACGGCCCGGGCGAGGCCGAGCAGCTCCTCGCTCAGCACGGGCTCCGGGGACACGACCTGGGCCAGTGCGGCCAGCGGCCCGGAGTAGTCGGACTCGGCGCGGCGCTCGATCAGAAAGCCGTCGATGAGGCCGCCGCCCTCGCGGCGCCCTTCGCGCACCCGGTGCCGGCCGGCCCCGAACCGCACGCGCACCCGCACCCCGGGCTGCGCCTGCGCGTCCAGCTCCTCGGGGACGGCGTAGTCGAAGTACCGGTCGAGGTGCAGCACGCCCTTGTCGACCAGGACCCGGGCGACGGGCAGCTCCTTGGCGAGCGCGGCGCCCCGCCAGGTGCGCGGCTTGGCGCGTGGTGTCCTCGCCTTGCGCACGCTCTCCCGGATGAGCGCGAGCTGCTCCGGCGGCGCCCCTTCGGCGTCCCCGCCCCCCTGCTCGTTCTCGCTGCTCACGCTTGCATTCTTACCAAACGCCACTGACAACGGCCCGCCCGCGGCCTGCCGTTCACATCCATGTACCGCATGACGGCGTCGGGTCCCGGGATCACCGAACGGTGGTCCCGGGAGCCGGTGTCAGCCGTGTCGCCGCTCGTCTCAGAGACCGACGGCCTTGCGCAGGGCGTCCACGCGGTCGGTGCGCTCCCAGGTGAAGTCGGGCAGCTCCCGGCCGAAGTGGCCGTAGGCCGCCGTCTGGGAGTAGATCGGGCGGAGCAGGTCGAGGTCGCGGATGATCGCGGCCGGACGCAGGTCGAAGACGGCGTCGATGGCCTTCTCGATCTTCTCGGTCTCGACCTTGTGGGTGCCGAACGTCTCGACGAACAGACCGACGGGCTCGGCCTTGCCGATCGCGTACGCGACCTGCACCTCGCAGCGGGAGGCCAGCCCGGCCGCCACCACGTTCTTGGCGACCCAGCGCATCGCGTACGCCGCCGAGCGGTCCACCTTGGACGGGTCCTTGCCCGAGAACGCGCCGCCGCCGTGCCGGGCCATGCCGCCGTACGTGTCGATGATGATCTTGCGGCCGGTCAGACCGGCGTCGCCCATCGGGCCGCCGATCTCGAAACGGCCGGTCGGGTTGACCAGCAGGCGGTAGCCGTCGGTGTCGAGCTTGATGCCGTCCTCCAGCAGGGCCTTCAGCTCGGGCTCCACGACGAACTCACGGATGTCGGGGGCGAGCAGCGACTCCAGGTCGATGTCGGAGGCGTGCTGCGAGGAGACGACGACCGTGTCCAGACGGACGGCCTTGTCGCCGTCGTACTCGATGGTGACCTGCGTCTTGCCGTCCGGGCGCAGGTAGGGGATCGTGCCGTTCTTGCGGACCTCGGACAGCCGCTTCGACAGGCGGTGCGCCAGGAAGACCGGCAGCGGCATCAGCGTCGGCGTCTCGTCGGACGCGTAGCCGAACATCAGGCCCTGGTCGCCCGCGCCCTGCTTGTCCAGCTCGTCCTCATCGCCCTCGACGCGGTTCTCGTACGCCGTGTCGACGCCCTGCGCGATGTCCGGGGACTGCGCGCCGATGGACACCGACACGCCGCAGGAGGCGCCGTCGAAGCCCTTCTTGGAGGAGTCGTAGCCGATCTCCAGGATCTTGTTGCGGACCAGGGTCGCGATGTCCGCGTACGCCTTGGTCGTGACCTCGCCGGCCACGTGCACCAGGCCGGTGGTGATCAGCGTCTCGACGGCGACCCGGGAGGTCGGGTCCTCGCGCAGAAGCGCGTCGAGAATGGTGTCGCTGATCTGGTCAGCGATCTTGTCGGGGTGGCCCTCGGTCACGGACTCCGAGGTGAACAGGCGACGGGACACAACGCTCCCTGTGGTTGCAGCGGCTGCTGGCTGATCATTTTCTGTCGGCACGAGGGCTGCGCCTGATGCCGACCTGGAACAGTTTATCGGTCGCACTCGCCCGATGGGCCACAGTCTCACCTCTCGGGAGTGCTGTGACCTGCGGCACGGGCATTCTGCCCAATGCCCGGTGGCGTTGGCCAGGGTCGCCACACGCGAATCGAGAGGTGATCGAGAAGTGCTCGCGCACGCCCCCAGCGGGCGTCCGCGGGGGCGCGCCGGGGCTCAGCGCAGGCGCTCGGCGACCAGGTCCCACACGGTGTCGGCCAGGGCTTCCTTGGGCCCGTGCGGCACGGCGGTCTCGCTGCCGTCGGCGCCCAGCACGACGGCTTCGTTCTCCTCGGAGCCGAACGTCCTGCGCTCCCCCACCTCATTGACGACGAGCAGGTCACAGCCCTTGCGGGCGAGTTTGGTGCGGCCGTTCGCGAGGACGTCGTCGGTCTCGGCGGCGAAGCCGACGACCACCTGCCCCGGCCGGGCACGATCGGCGGAAATCTCCGCAAGAATGTCCGGATTCCGCAGGAGGACGATCGGCTCGGGCTCCTGGCCGTCCTTCTTCTTGATCTTCCCGGCGGCGTAGACGGCCGGGCGGAAGTCCGCGACGGCGGCGGCCATGACGACCGCGTCGGCGTCCGCCGCCGCCTTCACGACGGCCTCGCGCAGCTGGACCGCCGTACCGACCGGGACGACGTCCACGCCCGCCGGGTCGGGCAGGCCGGTGTTGGCCGCGATCAGCGTGACCCGGGCGCCGCGGGCGGCGGCGGTGCGGGCGAGGGCGTAGCCCTGCTTGCCGGAGGAGCGGTTGCCGAGGAAGCGGACCGGGTCGAGGGGCTCGCGGGTGCCGCCGGCCGACACGACCACGTGGCGGCCCTTCAGGTCGGGCTCGGTGGCGCCCCGGGCCAGCACCCGGCGGCAGACCTCGAAGATCTCGGCCGGGTCGGGCAGCCGGCCCTTGCCGGTGTCGACCCCGGTGAGCCGGCCGACGGCGGGCTCGATGACGACGGCGCCGCGGCGGCGCAGCGTGGCCACGTTCTCCTGGGTGGCCGGGTGCTCCCACATCTCGGTGTGCATGGCGGGCGCGAAGACGACCGGACAGCGGGCGGTCAGGAGCGTGTTGGTCAGCAGGTCGTCGGCGAGGCCGTGGGCGGCCTTGGCCAGCGTGTCGGCCGTGGCGGGCGCGACGACGACGAGGTCGGCGCCCTGGCCGATGCGGACGTGCGGGACCTCGTGGACGTCGTCCCAGACCTCCGTCGAGACGGGGTTGCCCGACAGCGCGGACCAGGTGGCGGCGCCGACGAAGTGCAGCGCCGAGCCGGTGGGGACGACGCGTACGTCGTGACCCGACTCCGTCAGTCTGCGCAGCAGCTCACAGGCCTTGTACGCGGCGATTCCGCCACTGACCCCCAGAACGACCTTCGGCTTGTCCACCGTCTCTCCCCGGCTCGGAACCTACGGGACCATCACACACCACAGGCCCGGCAGCATGCCTGCCGGGCCTGTGGATAAGTCAACTGCGATCTGAAAGTACTACTGCGCGGGGCCCTCGATGGCCTCGGACGTCAGCAGACCCGCGTTGATCTCACGCAGGGCGATCGAGAGCGGCTTCTCGTGCACGTGGGTGTCGACGAGCGGGCCGACGTACTCCAGCAGGCCCTCGCCGAGCTGGGAGTAGTACGCGTTGATCTGACGGGCGCGCTTGGCGGCGTAGATCACGAGGCTGTACTTCGAGTCGGTGGCCTCAAGCAACTCGTCGATCGGCGGGTTGATGATGCCCTCGGGCGCGGTGATGGAAGAGGACACGCTCTACCTTCCGAAAGAGGGAAAAAGATCGAGAACGATCACACAACGTCCATCAAGGCTAGCAGCTCGCGCGCCACGTCCTCGACGGAGGTGTTGACCAAGGTCATGTCGAACTCCGGCTCGGCCGCCAACTCGGTCCTGGCCGCCTCCAGGCGGCGCTCGATGACCTCGGGCGACTCGGTGCCCCGGCCGGTCAGCCTGCGCACGAGCTCCTCCCAGGAGGGAGGAGCCAGGAACACCAGTCGGGCGTCGGACATCGACTCCCGGACCTGTCGGGCGCCCTGGAGGTCGATCTCCAGCAGAACGGGCTCGCCGTTCTCCAGGCGCTCCAGCACGGCCGCGCGCGGCGTGCCGTAGCGGTTCCCGGCGAACTCGGCCCACTCCAGCAGCTCACCGTTGGCGATCAGCTTGTCCATCTCCTCGTCGGTGACGAAGAAGTAGTGGACTCCGTGCCGCTCGCCGGGGCGGGGCTTGCGGGTGGTGGCCGACACCGAGAGCCAGACCTCGGGGTGTTCCTTGCGCATATGGGCGACGACCGTGCTCTTGCCGACCCCCGAGGGGCCGGAGAGCACGGTCAGCCGCGGACGTTCACTCATGCAGCGATTATTCCAGCAATCCCGGGGTGCCCGGGACGCCCGGTCTGCTCCCCGTGGACCGGGGAGCAGGACTCAGGAGCCGGTGCTGCCGAACTCACGCTCCAGGGAGGCGATCTGGTTGGAACCGAGACCCCGCACGCGGCGGCTCTCGGAGATGCCCAGACGCTCCATGATCTGCTTGGCGCGGACCTTGCCCACGCCGGGCAGCGACTCGAGCAGCGCGGAGACCTTCATCTTGCCGATGACGTCGTTCTCCTGGCCCTGCTTGATGACCTCGTGCAGGGAGGCGCCGGAGTGCTTGAGTCGATTCTTGACCTCGGCCCGCTCCCGGCGAGCCGCGGCGGCCTTTTCGAGCGCGGCTGCGCGCTGTTCAGGGGTAAGGGGCGGAAGAGCCACGCCTACGTCACCTCGGATGTCGAACTGTCGGATACGGACCGGTGAGGAACCTAGTCGCCCCACACCTGGGGAGCCACGAGCAACACGCTGCCCGTTCTCCCCCACTGTCTTGAGGGCGCGGGAGGTGCCCCCACTGCTCGGAGACTAGCGGGCAAGTCCGCCAGAGTCAGCGAGAACAGCGGAAAAGTCCTGGTCAGCCTCCGCCAGGACGGATATTTCAGACATAATGCCCCCGATTTGAGGATGTATTCACACTCAAGTCGCCGACCTGCCGCCTGCCCGGACATACATCGGAGGGGTCAGGAACCTGCGACGACGGCCTGAATCTCCTCGGCGAAACGCTCCGCGGCCGCGCGCACCGCCGCCGTGTCGGGACCGTGACGCAGAACACCCCGGCTCACGTTCGGCACGACGTTGCGCAGCGCCGAACCGAAGACCTTCGGCAGGTCGGCCGCCGTCGCCCCCTGCGCGCCGACGCCGGGCGCCAGCAGCGGGCCGTTGATCGCGAGGTCGTACGACGACAGGTCGCCGACCGTCGCGCCGACGACGGCGCCGAAGGAGCCCAGCGGCTCCTCCCCGGCGTTCTCGGCGGCCAGGTGGGCCAGCATGGTCGCCCCCACGCTGCGGCCGTCGGCGCGCACCGCGTGCTGCACCTCGGGGCCCTCCGGGTTCGAGGTCAGCGCCAGCACGAACAGGCCGGCGCCGCTCTCGCGGGCGAGGGCCACGGCCGGGCTGAGCGAGCCGTAGCCGAGGTACGGCGAGACCGTCAGGGCGTCGGAGAACAGCGGGGCGTCCTGGTGCAGGTACGCCTCCGCGTACCCGGCCATGGTGGAACCGATGTCGCCGCGCTTGGCGTCCATCACGACGAGCGTGCCGGCCGCGCGCGCCTCCCGGACGACCGTTTCCAGGACGGCGACGCCGCGCGAGCCGAAGCGCTCGAAGAAGGCGCTCTGCGGCTTCATCACGGCGACCCGGTCGGCCACGGCCTCGACGACCGTGCGGCTGAACCGCTCCAGACCGGCCACGTCGTCGTTCAGATCCCACCCGGCGAGCAGCGAGGCGTGCGGGTCGATGCCGACGCACAGTGGGCCGCGCTCGTCCATGACGCGGCGCAGCCGGGCGCCGAAGGGCTCCATCGAGGTCATGCGGGCTTCCTCACGTCGGCGCCGACCGCGTCGGCGAGGGTGGCGTAGGGGCTGGTGCGCAGGCGCGCGGCGAGGCCCTTGTGGATCGCGCGGGCCCAGAAGGGACCCTCGTAGATGAAGGCGCTGTAGCCCTGGACCAGCGTGGCGCCGGCCAGGATGCGCTGCCAGGCGTCCTCGGCGGTCTCGACGCCGCCGACGCCCACCAGGGTGATCCGGTCGCCCACGCGCGCGTACAGGCGGCGCAGGACCTCCAGGGAGCGCTCCTTGAGCGGGGCGCCGGACAGGCCGCCGGTCTCCTGCACGAGCGAGGGTGCGGAGCGCAGGCCGAGGCCCTCGCGCGCGATGGTGGTGTTGGTGGCGATGATGCCGTCCAGGCCCAGCTCCACGGCCAGGTCGGCGACGGCGTCGACGTCCTCGTCGGCGAGGTCCGGGGCGATCTTCACCAGCAGCGGGACGCGGCGGTTCGCGACCGTGCGGTCGGCGGCCGCGCGCACGGCGGTCAGCAGCGGGCGCAGCGACTCGGTGGCCTGGAGGTTGCGCAGGCCGGGTGTGTTCGGCGAGGAGACGTTGACGACCAGGTAGTCGGCGTACGGCGCGAGCCGCTCGGCGGACTTCACGTAGTCGCCGACGGCCTCCGCCTCCGGGACGACCTTGGTCTTGCCGATGTTGACGCCCACGACGGTCCTGAAGACCGGCTCGCGGGTCGCGAGGCGGGCCGCCACGGTCAGGGAGCCGTCGTTGTTGAAGCCCATGCGGTTGATCAGCGCGCGGTCCGCGACGAGGCGGAACAGCCGCTTCTTGGGGTTGCCGGGCTGCGGCTCCCCCGTCACCGTGCCGATCTCGACATGGTCGAAGCCCAGCATCGCCATGCCGTCGATCGCGACGGCGTTCTTGTCGAAGCCCGCGGCGAGCCCGAAGGGGCCGTGCATGCGCAGCCCGAGGGCCTCGGTGCGCAGTTCCTTGTGGCGGGGGGCGAGGGCGGCCGCGACGAAGGTGCGCAGCACGGGGACGTGCACGGCCAGACGGATCCAGCGGAAGGCCATGTGGTGGGCCTTCTCGGCGTCCATCCGCCGGAACACCAGACGGAAGAAGAGCTTGTACATCTCGGGAAAGTCCTCGGGTCCTCAGGGGGTCCTCGTACAGAGGGGGACACCGTTTCCGGTGTCCCCCTCAGGGCTGCTAGTCGCGGGCCGCGGTCAGGTGTTCCGCGTGTTCCTGGAGCGAACGGACGCCCACGTCACCGTGGTTGAGGGCGTCGATGCCCTGGACGGCGGCGGCGAGGGCCTGGACGGTCGTCAGGCACGGCACCGAACGGGCCACCGCCGCCGTACGGATGTCGTAGCCGTCGAGGCGGCCGCCGGTGCCGTAAGGGGTGTTGACGATGAGGTCGACCTCGCCGTCGTGGATGAGCTGGACGATGGTCTTCTCGCCGTTCGGGCCGGTGCCCTCGGACTGCTTGCGCACGACCGTGGCGTTGATGCCGTTGCGCTTGAGGACCTCGGCGGTGCCGGAGGTGGCGAGCAACTCGAAGCCGTGCGCGACCAGTTCGCGCGCCGGGAAGATCATCGAGCGCTTGTCGCGGTTGGCGACCGAGATGAACGCGCGGCCCTTGGTGGGCAGCGGGCCGTACGCGCCGGCCTGGGACTTGGCGTACGCCGTGCCGAAGACCGAGTCGATGCCCATGACCTCACCCGTGGAGCGCATCTCCGGGCCGAGGACGGTGTCGACGCCGCGGCCCTGGATGTCGCGGAAGCGCGACCACGGCATGACGGCCTCCTTGACGGAGATCGGCGCGTCCAGCGGCAGTTCGCCGCCGTCGCCGGTCGCCGGGAGCAGGCGCTCGGCGCGCAGCTCCGCGATCGTCGCGCCCAGCGAGATCCGGGCGGCGGCCTTGGCCAGCGGCACCGCGGTCGCCTTCGAGGTGAAGGGCACGGTGCGCGAGGCGCGCGGGTTGGCCTCCAGGACGTAGAGGATGTCACCCGCCATCGCGAACTGGATGTTGATCAGGCCGCGCACGCCGACGCCCTTGGCGATGGCCTCCGTCGAGGCCCGCAGGCGCTTGATGTCGTAGCCGCCCAGGGTGATGGGGGGCAGGGCACAGGCCGAGTCGCCGGAGTGGATGCCGGCCTCCTCGATGTGCTCCATGACGCCGCCGAGGTACAGCTCCTCGCCGTCGTAGAGGGCGTCGACGTCGATCTCGATCGCGTCGTCCAGGAAGCGGTCGACGAGCACCGGCCGGGAGGGGCTGATCTCGGTCGACTCGGCGATGTAGGACGCGAGGCGGGTCTCGTCGTAGA
Source organism: Streptomyces sp. HUAS MG56 (assembly GCF_058673395.1). Lineage (NCBI taxonomy): Bacteria > Bacillati > Actinomycetota > Actinomycetes > Kitasatosporales > Streptomycetaceae > Streptomyces > Streptomyces sp. HUAS MG56. The sequence goes on from NZ_CM178722.1 coordinate 2,754,007, forward strand.
CGATCTCCATGCCCCGGCCGCCCAGGACGTACGAGGGCCGGACGAGCACCGGGTAGCCGATCTCGTCGGCGATGGCCTTGGCGCCCTCGAAGGTGGTGGCCGTGCCGTGCTTCGGGGCGGGCAGGCCCGCCTCGGCGAGGACGCGGCCGAAGGCGCCGCGGTCCTCGGCGGCGTGGATGGCCTCCGGCGAGGTGCCGACGACCGGTACGCCGTTGTCCTTCAGGGCCTGGGCGAGGCCCAGCGGGGTCTGGCCGCCCAGCTGCACGATCACGCCCGCCACCGGGCCGGCCTGCTGCTCGGCGTGGACGATCTCCAGCACGTCTTCCAGCGTCAGCGGCTCGAAGTACAGGCGGTCGGAGGTGTCGTAGTCCGTGGAGACGGTCTCCGGGTTGCAGTTGACCATCACCGTCTCGTAGCCCGCGTCGCTCAGCGCGAAGGAGGCGTGGACGCAGGAGTAGTCGAACTCGATGCCCTGGCCGATGCGGTTCGGGCCGGAGCCCAGGATGATGACGGCCGGCTTCTCGCGGGGCGCGACCTCGTTCTCCTCGTCGTAGGAGGAGTAGAAGTACGGCGTCTTCGCCGCGAACTCGGCGGCGCAGGTGTCGACCGTCTTGTAGACCGGGCGGATGCCGAGGGCGTGCCGCACCTCGCGGACGACGTCCTCGCGCAGGCCGCGGATCTCGGCGATCTGCTGGTCGGAGAAGCCGTGCCGCTTGGCCTCGGCGAACAGCCCGGCGGTCAGCTCGGGGGCCTCGGCGAGCTCGTCCGCGACCTCCTTGATCAGGAAGAGCTGGTCCACGAACCAGGGGTCGATCTTCGTGTACGCGAAGACCTCCTCGGGGGTGGCGCCCGCGCGGATGGCCCGCATGACCGTGTTGATGCGGCCGTCGGTGGGCCGTACGGCCTGTTCGAGGAGGCCGTGCTTGTCGCCGGGCTCGCCGACGAAGGTGAACTGGCTGCCCTTCTTCTCCAGCGAGCGCAGCGCCTTCTGGAAGGCCTCGGTGAAGTTGCGGCCGATGGCCATGGCCTCGCCGACCGACTTCATGGTGGTGGTCAGCGTGGAGTCGGCCTGCGGGAACTTCTCGAACGCGAAGCGCGGCGCCTTGACGACGACGTAGTCGAGCGTGGGCTCGAAGGAGGCCGGGGTCTCCTGCGTGATGTCGTTCGGGATCTCGTCCAGCGTGTAGCCGACGGCCAGCTTGGCGGCGATCTTCGCGATCGGGAAGCCGGTGGCCTTGGAGGCGAGGGCGGACGAGCGGGACACGCGCGGGTTCATCTCGATGACGATCACGCGACCGTCCTCGGGGTTCACCGCGAACTGGATGTTGCAGCCGCCGGTGTCGACGCCGACCTCGCGGATCACGGCGATGCCGATGTCCCGCAGGATCTGGTACTCGCGGTCGGTCAGCGTCATCGCGGGCGCGACGGTGATCGAGTCACCGGTGTGCACGCCCATCGGGTCGAAGTTCTCGATGGAGCAGACGACCACGACGTTGTCGTGCTTGTCGCGCATCAGCTCCAGCTCGTACTCCTTCCAACCGAGGATGGACTCCTCCAGGAGCACCTCGGTGGTCGGGGAGAGCGTGAGGCCCTGGCCGGCGATGCGGCGCAGCTCCTCCTCGTCGTGCGCGAAGCCGGAACCGGCGCCGCCCATGGTGAAGGACGGGCGGACGACGACCGGGTAGCCGCCGAGGGTCTCGACGCCCTGGAGGACGTCCTCCATGGAGTGGCAGATGACCGAGCGGGCGGACTCGCCGTGGCCGGTCTTGCGCCGGACCTCTTCCACGACGTCCTTGAACAGGTCGCGGTCCTCGCCCTTGTGGATGGCCTCGGGCTTGGCGCCGATCAGCTCGACGCCGTACTTGGTGAGGACACCGTTCTCGTGCAGCGAGATCGCGGTGTTCAGGGCCGTCTGGCCGCCCAGGGTGGGCAGCAGGGCGTCGGGGCGCTCCTTGGCGATGATCTTCTCGACGAACTCCGGGGTGATCGGCTCGACGTACGTCGCGTCGGCGATCTCCGGGTCGGTCATGATCGTCGCCGGGTTGGAGTTGACGAGGATGACGCGCAGGCCCTCGGCCCTGAGCACGCGGCACGCCTGGGTGCCGGAGTAGTCGAACTCGGCGGCCTGGCCGATGACGATCGGGCCGGAGCCGATGACCAGGACGGACTGGATATCGGTGCGCTTAGGCACGCTGGCCCTCCATCAGGGAAACGAAGCGGTCGAACAGGTAGGCGGCGTCGTGCGGGCCCGCTGCCGCTTCGGGGTGGTACTGGACGGAGAAGGCCGGCTGGTCGAGCAGCTGGAGCCCCTCCACGACGTCGTCGTTCAGGCAGACGTGCGAGACCTCGGCGCGGCCGAACTTCGTCTCGCTGACCTGGTCGAGCGGCGCGTCCACGGCGAAGCCGTGGTTGTGCGCGGTGACCTCGACCTTGCCGGTCGTGCGGTCCTGGACCGGCTGGTTGATGCCACGGTGGCCGTACTTCAGCTTGTAGGTGCCGAAGCCGAGGGCGCGGCCGAGGATCTGGTTGCCGAAGCAGATGCCGAACAGCGGCGTCTTCCGCTCCAGGACGGCGGTCATCAGGGCCACCGGGCCGTCGGCCGTGGCCGGGTCGCCGGGGCCGTTGGAGAAGAACACGCCGTCCGGCTCGACGGCGTAGATGTCGTCGGGCGTGGCGGTGGCGGGCAGGACGTGGACCTCGATGCCGCGCTCGGCCATGCGGTGCGGGGTCATGCCCTTGATGCCGAGGTCGATCGCGGCGACGGTGAACCTCTTCGCACCGATCGCGGGGACGACGTAGGCCTCCTTGGTGGCGACCTCCTCGTACAGGCTCAGGCCCTTCATGCGGGGCTGGGCCTGCACGCGCTCCAGCAGCTCGGCCTCGGGGGCGATCGCCTCGCCGGAGAAGACGCCGGCGCGCATGGAGCCGCGCTCGCGCAGGTGGCGGGTGAGGGCGCGGGTGTCGATCCCGGAGATGCCGACCACGCCCTGCGCGACCAGCTCGTCGTCCAGCGAGCGCTTGGCCCGCCAGTTGGACGGCACGCGCGCGGGGTCGCGCACGACGTAGCCGGAGACCCAGATGCGGCTCGACTCGTCGTCCTCGTCGTTCCAGCCCGTGTTGCCGATCTGCGGGGCGGTCGCGACCACGATCTGGCGGTCGTACGACGGGTCGGTCAGGGTTTCCTGGTAGCCGGTCATGCCGGTGGAGAACACGGCCTCGCCGAAGGTCTCCCCCACGGCCCCGTAGGCGCGGCCGCGGAAGATCCGGCCGTCCTCCAGGACGAGTACGGCGGGAACCTTGGCGGCTCCCCTGGTGGAGGTCGTCATCGTGCGCCTTCCGTGTCGTTGATCATGTGGTTCAGGGTGTCGACCCACTCGGTGTGCTCGGCCGCCTGCTCGGAGCGGAAGCCGGAGTCGATCAGCTTGTCGCCGAGCGCCCAGGTCACCACCAGCAGGCCGCCCTCGGGGAGGACCTTGCCGGCGATGGCCGCCTCCAGCCGGGCCCCGCGCAGTGCGGCGGCGGGGATGAAGAAGTCGTTCGCTCCGGGACGCTCGACCTCCAGGCCCGCCTCGGTCAGGGTCAGCTCGGCCCGGCTGCGGGCGCCCAGGCCGTGGGCCACGATGCGGTCCAGCCACTGCCCCGCGGTGGTGGAGCCGTGGTAGCGGCCGCTCAGCTCAAGTTTCACCGGGCCGGTCTCCTCCGGCGCGCTGGGCGGCTCCGGAAGGTCGCTCTGGAGCGTGCCGCGCCACTTCCAGCCCTCGCGCATCAGCCAGTAGACGAGCGCGATGAACAGGAGGAGTCCGACGAGCCAGCCGATGCGGGCCGGCCAGTCGGTGACGTCGGCCGACTTCCTGGCCTCGGCCAGCAGGATGAGAGGTGTCACGTGAGCTTCCCGTCGACGAGCGTGGCCTTGCCCCGCAGCCACGTGTGCGTCACACGGCCCGGCAGCTCACGCCCCTGGTAGGGGGTGTTGCGGCTGCGCGAGGCGAAGCCCGCGGGGTCCACCTGACCACGGTATTCCGTGTCGACGAGGGTGAGGTTGGCGGGCTCACCGGCCGAGACGGGACGGCCGTGCCCGGTGGCCTGTCCGATCTGCGCGGGCTTGACGGACATCCGGTCGGCGACGCCGGCCCAGTCCAGCAGGCCCGTGTCGACCATGGTCTCCTGGACCACTGACAACGCGGTCTCCAGGCCCACCATCCCCATGGCGGCCGCGGCCCACTCGCAGTCCTTGTCCTCGTGCGGGTGGGGGGCGTGGTCGGTGGCGACGATGTCGATCGTGCCGTCGGCCAGGGCCTCGCGCAGGGCGTGCACGTCGCGCTCGGTGCGCAGCGGCGGGTTGACCTTGTAGACGGGGTTGTACGTGCGCACCAGCTCGTCGGTGAGGAGCAGGTGGTGCGGGGTGACCTCGGCGGTGACGTCGATGCCGCGGGACTTGGCCCAGCGGACGATCTCGACGCTGCCGGCGGTCGACAGGTGGCAGATGTGGACGCGGGAGCCGACGTGCTCGGCGAGCAGGACGTCCCGGGCGATGATCGATTCCTCGGCCACCGCCGGCCAGCCCCCGAGCCCCAGCTCGGCGGAGACGACGCCCTCGTTCATCTGGGCGCCCTCGGTCAGCCGCGGCTCCTGCGCGTGCTGGGCGACGACACCGCCGAAGGCCTTCACGTACTCCAGGGCGCGACGCATGATCACGGCGTCGTCCACGCACTTGCCGTCGTCGGAGAAGACGGTGACCCCGGCGGCCGACTCGTGCATGGCGCCCAGTTCGGCGAGCTTCCTGCCCTCCAGGCCGACGGTGACGGCGCCGATGGGCTGCACGTCGCAGTAGCCGTGCTCCCGGCCGAGCCGGTAGACCTGCTCGACGACACCGGCGGTGTCGGCGACCGGGAAGGTGTTGGCCATGGCGAACACGGCCGTGTAGCCGCCGGAGGCGGCCGCGCGCGTGCCGGTCAGCACGGTCTCGGAGTCCTCGCGGCCGGGCTCGCGCAGGTGGGTGTGCAGGTCGACCAGGCCCGGCAGCAGCACCTTGCCGCCGGCCTCCACGACCTCCGCGCCCTCGGCGGACAGGCCGGTGCCGACCGCCTCGATGACCTCACCTTCGATCAGCACGTCCTGCGGCTCGCCGCCGAGCACCTTCGCACCACGGATCAGGATCTTGCTCATGGGTCTTACTTCTCCTCGGAGCCGGTGGGGCGGGTGTGGGTGACGGCGGGCTCGTTGCCGCCGAGCAGCAGGTACAGGACGGCCATCCGGATGGAGACGCCGTTGGCGACCTGCTCGACGACGGTGCAGCGCTCGGAGTCGGCGACCTCGGCGGTGATCTCCATGCCGCGCACCATCGGGCCGGGGTGCATCACGATGGCGTGCTCGGGCATCTTCGCCATGCGCTCGCCGTCGAGGCCGTAGCGCCGCGAGTACTCGCGCTCGGTCGGGAAGAAGGCGGCGTTCATCCGCTCGCGCTGGACGCGGAGCATCATCACCGCGTCGGACTTCGGCAGGACGGCGTCGAGGTCGTACGACACCTCGCAGGGCCAGGTCTCGACGCCGACCGGCACCAGGGTGGGCGGGGCGACCAGGGTGACCTCGGCGCCGAGGGTGTGCAGCAGGTCGACGTTGGAGCGGGCCACGCGGCTGTGCAGGATGTCGCCGACGACGGTGATGCGCCTGCCCGTGAGGTCCTTGCCGAGGCCGGCGTCACGGCCGATCAGCCGACGGCGCATGGTGAAGGCGTCCAGCAGGGCCTGGGTGGGGTGCTGGTGGGTACCGTCGCCGGCGTTGATGACGGGTGCGTCGATCCAGCCGGAGTTGGCGAGGCGGTACGGGGCGCCGGAGGCGCTATGCCGGATGACGACGGCGTCCACGCCCATCGCCTCCAGCGTCTGCGCGGTGTCCTTGAGGGACTCGCCCTTGGAGACGCTCGATCCCTTGGCGGCGAAGTTGATCACGTCTGCGGAGAGGCGCTTCTCGGCGGCCTCGAAGGAGATCCGGGTCCGGGTCGAGTCCTCGAAGAAGAGGTTGCAGACCGTGCGGCCGCGCAGGGTCGGCAGTTTCTTGATCGGCCGGTCGGCGACCCGGGCCATCTCCTCGGCGGTGTCGAGGATCAGGACGGCGTCGTCGCGGGTGAGGTCGGCGGCCGAGATGAGATGACGCTGCATCTGTCAGGCTCCGTAAGGCAGTTCAAACGGGAGAATTGGGGCAATCGGCTGCGTACGCGGGTACGCCGAAGCGGGCGTGCGCGCCTGACTTGCTACTGGTCGGCCGGCTTCACACCGAGCAGCACGGTGTCGCGACCGTCCTCCTCGGCGAGCTGGACCTTGACCGTCTCCCGCAGCGACGTGGGGAGGTTCTTGCCGACGTAGTCGGCGCGGATCGGCAGTTCGCGGTGGCCCCGGTCGACCAGGACCGCGAGCTGCACCGCGCGGGGGCGCCCGATGTCGTTCAGGGCGTCGAGGGCGGCGCGGATCGTACGGCCGGAGAAGAGCACGTCGTCGACGAGGACGACCAGCTTGCCGTCGAGTCCGTCACCGGGGATCTCGGTACGGGCCAGCGCGCGCGGCGGGTGCATGCGCAGGTCGTCGCGGTACATGGTGATGTCGAGCGAGCCGACCGGGATCGTGCGCTCGGTGATCTGCGCCAGCTTGACGGCGAGCCGCTGGGCGAGGAAGACGCCGCGGGTGGGGATGCCGAGGAGCACCACGTCGTCGGCGCCCTTGGCGCGCTCGACGATCTCGTGGGCGATGCGGGTCAGCACCCGCGCGATGTCGGGGCCCTCAAGGACGGGCCGCGCATCGGTTGCCTGCGCGGTGGCGGGCGAGTCGTGTTTGTCCATACGAAACGGACCTCCTTCTCCGCCTCACGGGACGGACCTTAAAGGACGTCGGATTTGCGCCATCTACCGTAGCAGGTCATGAGGTGGGCCCCGATCACCCCCTCCTTCACCCGCTCGGCCCAACCGGCTGCCGCTGGCACGGAAGCGTCGGTGTGGACCATTCGGCTTGACGCGCAAGAGTCACGCTGCGTAACCTCACAGTGAGTTACCAGCCGCGCGGTGGACAACCCAGTCGGCCGCGTCGACACAGTGTCCGGGGAGCTATATGTCCAGCGAATACGCCAAACAGCTCGGGGCCAAGCTCCGGGCCATCCGCACCCAGCAGGGCCTTTCCCTCCACGGTGTCGAGGAGAAGTCCCAGGGTCGCTGGAAGGCCGTGGTGGTCGGGTCCTACGAGCGTGGCGACCGTGCGGTGACCGTGCAGCGGCTTGCCGAGCTGGCCGATTTCTACGGTGTCCCGGTCCAGGAGCTCCTGCCGGGCACGACGCCGGGCGGCGCCGCGGAGCCCCCGCCGAAGCTGGTCCTCGACCTTGAGCGGCTGGCCACCGTGCCGGCCGAGAAGGCGGGCCCGCTCCAGCGCTACGCGGCGACGATCCAGTCCCAGCGCGGTGACTACAACGGCAAGGTGCTCTCGATCCGCCAGGACGACCTGCGCACACTCGCCGTCATCTACGACCAGTCCCCCTCGGTCCTGACCGAGCAGCTGATCAGCTGGGGTGTGCTGGACGCGGACGCGCGCCGCGCGGTGGCCACGCACGAAGAGGCCTGAGCCGCTTCACACCTGCGCAGAAACGTGCCGTCGGGGTGGCCGGAACCGTACGGTTCCGGCTGCCCCGACGGCGTTTCCCGTGTGCGGGCGCGACAGGAACGCCGGAGGGCCCACAGCGGCGCGCTGTGGGCCCTCCGGCGTGTCGTAACGGGCTCTACGCCTCGTCCCGGCGCAGAGACGGCTTGAGCTCCTTCAGACGGCCCAGCAGGCCGTTCACGAACGCGGGCGAGTCGTCCGTGGAGAACTCCTTCGCCAGCTGCACCATCTCGTCCAGGACCACGGCGTCCGGGGTCCCGTCGACCCAGATCAGCTCGTACGCGCCCAGCCGCAGGATGTTGCGGTCCACGACCGGCATCCGGTCGAGCGTCCAGCCGACCGCGTACTGGGCGATCAGCTCGTCGATGCGCCGCGCATGCTGGGCGTAGCCCTCGACCAGCTGCATCGTGTACTCGCTGACCGGCGGCTGCCGGGTGTCGGACCGGGACAGCCGGACCCAGTCGGCGAGGACCGTCAGAACGTCGGCGCCGCGCTGGTCGCCCTCGAAGAGGATCTGGAAGGCGCGCTTGCGGGCCGTGTTGCGGGCAGCCACGGTTAGCTGTTCACCCGGCCGAGGTAGTCGCCCGTGCGGGTGTCGACCTTGATCTTCTCACCGGTGGTGATGAAGAGCGGGACCTGGATCTCGTAGCCGGTCTCCAGCTTGGCGGGCTTGGAGCCGCCGGTGGAGCGGTCGCCCTGGACGCCCGGCTCGGTGTGCTCGATGACCAGCTCGACGGCGGCCGGCAGCTCGACGAAGAGCACCTCGCCCTCGTGCGTGGCGACGGTGGCCTCGAAGCCCTCGATCAGGAAGTTGGCGGCGTCGCCGACGGCCTTCCGGTCGATCATGAGCTGGTCGTAGGTCTGCATGTCCATGAAGACGAAGTACTCGCCGTCCATGTACGAGAACTGCATGTCGCGCTTGTCGACAGTGGCGGTCTCGACCTTGACGCCGGCGTTGAAGGTCTTGTCGACGACCTTGCCGGACAGCACGTTCTTCAGCTTGGTGCGCACGAAGGCCGGGCCCTTGCCGGGCTTGACGTGCTGGAACTCGACGACGGACCAGAGCTGGCCGCCTTCGAGCTTGAGCACCAAACCGTTCTTGAGGTCGTTCGTGGAAGCCACGGTTGCGGAATCTCCTGGACTGACGTACGACCCAGGAGCACGCGCTAGAGCGCGAGCAGCTCCTTGGTCGTGATGGTGAGTAGCTCGGGTCCGCCGTCCGCCTCGGGGCGCACGACGAGCGTGTCATCGATCCGGACACCGCCCCGGCCCGGGAGGTGGACCCCCGGTTCGACGGTGACCGGCACGCAAGCGTCCAGTTTACCCATGGCCGCGGGCGCCAACTGCGGGTCCTCGTCGATTTCGAGTCCGACGCCGTGTCCGGTGAGCGGAGACAGGGCCTCCGCATAGCCGGCCGAGTCCAGCACATGGCGTGCCGCACGGTCCACGTCGCGGCAGGCGGCGCCGGGCGCCAGGGCCTCGCGCCCGGCGCGCTGGGCGGAGAAGACCAGGTCGTACAGCTCTACCTGCCAGTCGGCGGGCGACGTGCCGATCACGAACGTACGGCCGATCTCGCAGCGGTAGCCGCGGTAGGCCGCGCCCAGGCACACGGTGAGGAAATCACCCTCCTCCACGCGCCGGTCGGTGGGACGGTGCCCGCGCCGGCCGGAGTGGGGGCCGGTGGCCACCGAGGTGGGGAAGGCCGGGCCGTCGGCCCCGTGGTCGACCAGCCGGCGCTCCAGTTCCAGCGCGAGGTGCCGTTCGGTGCGGCCGACCAGGATCGACTCCAGCAGCTCGCCGAGGGCCTGGTCGGCGATCTCGGCGCCGATGCGCAGACAGGAGATCTCCTCCTCGTCCTTGACCACCCTGAGCTGCTCGACGGCTCCGCCGAGGTCGGTGAGGCGCAGTGCGGGGGCGGCGGCGGAGACGGCCCGGTGCCGGGCCACCGTGAGGTGGTGCTCCTCCACGGCCAGGGAGTCGGCGTCCTGGCCCACGGCGAGGTCCGCCGCCCCGACCGCCGCGTCGCCGCCGGCTCCGGCGCCGTCCGGCGCAAGCACGTACAGGCGCAGGTTCTCGTCCGGGCGGCCGTCGCCCACGCGGTCGTCGGGCGGGCCGGCGCAGACGAGGAGGTCCTCGCGTCTGCCGAGCAGCAGCGCGGAGCCCCGCGGGGCCGCGGCGGCGAGGTAGCGCACGTTCGCCGGACGGGTGACGAGCGCTGCCGCGGTGCCGGCCGCGGTGAAGTGGTCTCTCAGCCGGGATCGGCGGGTCGCGTACACCTCTGACATGAGACGAGCGTAGAAGTTTTGCGGCGGTTGTGCCGATTTGAGAACGGCCGAGTGGGGTGCGGGCAGGCCAGGGGGAGCTACCAGCTCGGCGGACTCGCGATGGCTCGCGCCAGGACCTCGTCCAGCACACGGGCCGTGCCCGGGACGTCCAGCTGGGAGTTGTCGATGATCGGCAGGCCCGAGCCGTACCAGCCGGCCATGCGGCCGTGGATGCGGGCCACCTCCTCGTCGGTGAGGCGGCGGTTTCCGGAGCGCTCGGCGTTGCGCTCCAGGACGATGTCCAGGCCCGGCAGGAGGACGACCGGGAGCAGGCCGGGGCCGACGTGCCGCTTCCAGCCGCCGAGGCCCACGACCGGGCGGTCCGGGAACACCGCGTCGTCCAGGATGCAGGAGATGCCGTTGGCGAGGAAGTTGCGGGCGGCGAAGCCGCAGGTGCGGCGGGCGAGGCGGTACTGGGCCTCGGAGTTGTCGTTCCAGCCGGACTGGGGGTCGGCGAAGCCCGAGCGGACCCATTCGCGGACGTCGTCCAGGCTGATGTGCGCGGTGGGCACCCGGCGGTGGTCCGCCCAGAACTTGGCGACGCTGGTCTTGCCCGCGCCCGCCGGGCCGATCAGCAGGACGGCCAGGGTGGTGGTCGTCGGGTCGGGCACCGGGGCCTGTGCCGGGGGTGCCGCGGGCACGCCGACCGGTCCGCCGGGCGGCAGCGGCACATGGCCGGTGGTCTCGGGGGCGGGCGGCGCGGAGGTGTGCTGCGGGGCCGGGGGGTGCACGACCGGGGGCACGGGCGCGGGAGGCTGCGGGGGCGTGGGCGGGACGGCGCCGGTGGGGGCCGGGAAGCCCGGCGGCGCTGGCACGGGGACGGCTCCCGGGTGCGGGCCCGGGTGGGGGTGTGCGGCCGACGCCCAGCCGGCGTGCGGCACCTGCCCCGGCTGGTGGGGCGGCAGCGGAGATCCCACTGCGTGCTGCATCCGTTGCCACTCCGTCTCGTCGTCCTCGGCTCGATCGCCGCTCCCTCGCGACGGGCGAGCGACGGACCATCGGTGCTGGTCGCGGGGGTGGGCCCCGCTGTTTCACCGAACGGTACCGTCCCCGGCCGTCGTTTGGTGAAACGGCCGGGGGCGGCCCGAAGTGCCCATTCCGCAAAGGAAGTCGAGGTCAGGAAACGGACGGACGGAACAGTCGGGTACTTACTGTCCGACCTCGCCGTAGGCGGCGAGCAGGACGGCCGGGTCGGGGCCCTCCATCACCGTCGGCTTGGCCAGGCCGTCGAGGACGATGAAACGCAAGCGGTCGCCGCGGGACTTCTTGTCGACCTTCATCGTCTCCAGCAGCTTGGGCCACTGGTCGTAGCGGTAGTGCAGCGGGAGGCCGACGGCTTCGAGGATCGTACGGTGGCGGTCCGCCGTCGCGTCGTCCAACCGGCCCGCCAGACGGCCCAGTTCGGCGGCGAAGTGCATGCCGACGGCGACCGCGGCGCCGTGCCGCCACGTGTAGCGCTCGTTCTTCTCGATGGCGTGGCCGAGCGTGTGGCCGTAGTTGAGGATCTCCCTGAGGCCCGACTCCTTCAGGTCGGAGGAGACGACCTCGGCCTTCACCCGGATCGCGCGCTCGATCAGCTCGGGAGTGTGCGGGCCCGCCGGGCTGCGGGCGCCCTCGGGGTCGGACTCGATCAGGTCCAGGATCACCGGGTCGGCGATGAAACCGGCCTTGATGACCTCCGCGAGCCCGGAGACGTAGTCGTTGACCGTGAGGGAGTCCAGCGCGGCGAGGTCGCACAGGACGCCGGCCGGCGGGTGGAAGGCGCCGACGAGGTTCTTGCCCTCGGCGGTGTTGATGCCGGTCTTGCCCCCGACCGCGGCGTCCACCATCGCGAGCACGGTGGTGGGGATCGCGATCCAGCGCACCCCGCGCAGCCAGGTGGCGGCGACGAATCCGGCGAGGTCCGTCGTCGCGCCGCCGCCCACGCCGACGATCACGTCGGTGCGGGTGAAATGGGACTGGCCGAGCGCCTTCCAGCAGTAGGCGGCGACCTCGGCGGTCTTCGCCTCCTCCGCGTTCGGCACCTGGACGGCGATGGCCTCGTAGCCCTGCTCGGCCAGGTCGGCGCGGAGCGCGTCACCGGTCTCGGCCAGCGCCTCCGGATGGATCACCGCGACCCGCTTGGCGTTCGGGCCGACCAACCCGCCCAGCTCGCCGAGCAGTTGGCGGCCGACCAGTACCTCGTACGGCTCGGTGCCCGCCGTGCCGGCGACCTGGATCCGGGTGACTGCCTCGCTCATGCCTTCTTCAACTCCAGTGCGTCCAGGGCTGCTTGCGTGACCTCTTCGGGGGTGCGGCCGTCCGTGGCGACGACGGCGGAGGCGACCTCCGCGTACAGGTGCCGCCGGGCCTCCATCAGCTCGCGCCACTGCTTGCGCGGGTTGACCGCGAGCAGCGGGCGGGCGGCGTTCAGGCCGGTGCGCTTGACCGCCTCTTCCACGTCCATCGACAGGTAGACCACGCGCTGCCCGGTGAGCAGCGCGCGCGTGTCCGCGTCGAGGACGGCGCCGCCGCCGAGCGCGAGGACGCCCTCGTGCTCGGCCAGCGCGGTGGCGACCGCCCGCTTCTCGATCGCCCGGAAGGCGGGCTCGCCCTCGTCGACGAAGATCTCGGCGATGGCGCGGCCCTCGGCGGCGACGATGTCGTCGTCGGTGTCCCGGTAGCCGAGGCCGAGGCGCTCGGCGAGCAGCTGCCCGACGGTGGACTTGCCGACGCCCATCGGGCCGACCAGCACGATCGCAGGCACGGTGCTCACCGGATGTGGAGGTTGTCGAGGTACGACCGGACGTTGCGGCTGGTCTCGGCCACGCTGTCGCCGCCGAACTTCTCCGCGACCGCGTCGGCCAGCACCAGCGCGACCATGGCCTCGGCGACGATGCCGGCGGCCGGCACGGCGGAGACGTCGGAGCGCTGGTGGTGCGCCTGGGTGGCCTCGCCGGTGGTCACGTCGACCGTCTTCAGGGCGCGCGGCACGGTCGCGATCGGCTTCATCGCGGCGCGCACGCGCAGCAGCTCGCCGGTGCTCAGGCCGCCCTCGGTACCGCCGGAGCGGCCGGAGACCCGCCGGATGCCCTCGTCGGTCCTGACGATCTCGTCGTGCGCCCGCGAGCCCGGCACCCGCGCCAGCTCGAAGCCGTCGCCGATCTCGACGCCCTTGATCGCCTGGATGCCCATGAGGGCGCCGGCCAGCCGGGCGTCCAGCTTGCGGTCCCAGTGCACGTGCGAGCCGAGGCCCACCGGCACGCCGTAGGCCAGGATCTCGACCACGCCGCCGAGCGTGTCGCCGTCCTTGTGGGCCTGGTCGATCTCCGCGACCATCGCCTTGGAGGCGTCCGCGTCCAGGCAGCGCACCGGGTCGGCGTCCAGCTTCTCGACGTCGGCCGGGGTCGGGTAGACGCCCTGCGGGGCCTTGGCGGAGGCCAGCTCGACCACGTGCGAGACGATCTCGATGCCCGTCGTCTCCTTCAGGTACGACCGGGCGACCGCGCCGAGCGCCACCCGGGCGGCCGTCTCGCGGGCGGAGGCGCGCTCCAGGATCGGACGGGCCTCGTCGAAGCCGTACTTCTGCATGCCCGCCAGGTCGGCGTGGCCGGGGCGGGGCCGGGTCAGCGGCGCGTTGCGGGCGAGCCCGGCGAGGATCTCGGGGTCGACCGGGTCGGCCGCCATGACCTGCTCCCACTTGGGCCACTCGGTGTTGCCCACCATGATCGCGACCGGGGAGCCGAGGGTCAGACCGTGCCGGACGCCGCCCAGGAAGGTGACCTCGTCCCGCTCGAACTTCATGCGCGCACCGCGGCCATAACCGAGCCGCCGCCGCGCGAGGTGGTCCGCCACCATCTCCGTGGTGATCGGCACGCCGGCGGGAAGACCCTCCAGCGTCGCGACAAGTGCGGGACCGTGGGACTCCCCCGCGGTCAGCCAACGCAGCCTGCTCAACGGTCTGCTCCTCAGTGCTCGCGCCCGGTACTGCCCTGCGTACGCGCGTCCTCGCGTACGGCGACGGCGTCACCGGGTGCGCGACCCCGGTACGCCACCTCTGATCCTCCCACGTCCGGCGCGGTTGTCCGGCCGCCGGTCCAGCAAGCGGACGCGCGGGCGGGCGCTCAGTGCGCGGCGAGCGCCTTCTCACCGGCGTGCCGCATGGCCTCCAGCGGCGCCGGGGAGCGGCCGGTCATCTGCTCGACCTGGAGGACGGCCTGGTGGACCAGCAGGTCGAGGCCGCTGACCACGGCGCCGCCGAACATGGACCAGCGGGCCGCCAGCTCGGTGGGCCAGGGGTCGTAGAGCACGTCGAAGAGGGTCGCGGGGCGCTCGGGGACGGCGGCGGCCAGGGCGTCGGTGGTGCCGGCGGGCGTGGTGGCGACGACCAGCGGGGCGTGCAGCGCCTGCCCGGCGTCGGCCCAGTCCGCCGTACGGACGTCCACGTCGAGCCGCTGGCCCCACTGCCGCATCTCGGCGGCGCGGTCCTCGCTGCGGACGTAGACGGTGATCTCGCCGGTGCAGATCCGGGCGAGGGCGGCGAGGGCGGAGGAGGCGGTGGCGCCGGCGCCGAGGATCGCGGCGGAGTCGACCTGTGCGATGCCGTGCTCGCGCAGGGCGGCCACGATGCCCGGGACATCGGTGTTGTCGCCGCGGCGGCGGCCGTCCTCGGTGAAGACAACGGTGTTGACCGCGTCGACCGAGGCGGCCGTCTCGCTGATCTCGTCCAGCAGCGGGATGACCGCCCGCTTGAGCGGCATGGTCAGGGACAGGCCCGCCCACTCCGGCCCGAGCGTGTCGAAGAAGCCGGGCAGTGCGGCCTCGTCGACCTCGAAGCGCTCGTACGACCACTCGGTGAGCCCGAGCTCGTCGTACGCCGCCCGGTGCAGCACCGGGGAGAGGGAGTGACCGATGGGCTTGCCGAGAACGGCCGCCCGGCGGGCGTCAGTCGTCTTCACTGCCATGGATTGTTCTCAGCCCTTGTTCCTGGACGCGTTCCACTCGTTGACCAACTTCTCGTGCTCGGCGAGCGTCTTGGTGAACTGGCTGGTCTTGCCGTCCATCGAGATGAAGTAGTACCAACCGTCGTGCGTCGGGTTGAGCGCCCCCTGGATGGCCTCCTCGCCGGGGTTGTCGATGGGGCCCGGCGGCAGGCCCTTCGTGAAGTACGTGTTGTACGGGTTGTCGTACTTGCGCAGCTCGGTGACGCTCAGGTCGATCTTGCTCTGGTTCTTCACGTAGTTGTACGTGGAGTCGAACTCCAGCCGCCCGTAGGTCTGCGGGTTGTCGGGCTGGAGGCGGTTGTAGACGACTTCGGCCATCTTGCGGAAGTCGTCGTGGCTCGTGCCCTCGGCCTGCGCCAGGCTCGCCACAGTGAGCAACTGCCAGGGGCTGTCGAGGCCCAGCGACTTGGCCTTGTTCGCCAGGCCCAGTTCCTGGTACTTGGAGCTGGCCTGGGACACCATGCTCTTGAGGACGTCCTCGGGTTTCTGGCCCTTGGTCACCGCGTAGCTGGAGGGATAGAGGAAGCCCTCCAGCGGGTCCTTGAGGTTCGGGTGGTTCAGTGCCCAGGCGGGCAGACCCAGCTGCTTGTAGTCCTTCTTGGCGATGCCCGCCGTGGTGCCCGCCGCCACGCCGAGGCGCGTGTCGATGAGGTCGTACACCGCCGTGTTGCGCAGGCCCTCGGCGATGATGAGGTTGCTGCGGCTCTTCGGGCTGAGCATCAGTTGCACCGCGCTCGCGGCGGACATGTGCTTCTGCAGCGTGTAGACGCCGTCCTGGAGCGTCTTGCCGTCCGGGTTCGCCTGCATCGCGGAGACGAACGCGGCCGCGCTCTCGACGACACCCGCCTCCTTCAGCTTGTCACCGATCGTCCAGCCGCCGGCGCCCTTGGGGATGACGACCGTGATCTGTTCGCCGTTGCCACTGCCCGCGTAGTCCGGCGCCGTGCCGAAACGGTTCTGGTAGAACTTGTAGCCGAAATATCCGACTCCGCCGAGGCCGCCGCCGAAGACCAGGACGACCACCATGCAGGCGCAGCCGGTGCGCCGTTTCTTCTTCTTGGCAGGCTTCTTGCCCTTGCCCTTGCCGCGCCGCTCCGACCGGTCGGCGAGTTCGTGCGCATCGTCATCGTCGTCGTCATCGTCGGCGCCCGTGAAGAAGGGGTGGGTCTCCTCCTCGGGCACGGCGTCGGGATCGAGCTCCGGATCCGGCTCGGGGCGCCTGCGGCCGGGCGGCTCCGGCGGCGGGTAGGCGTCGTCGGTGCCGTAGAAATCGGGCTGTTGCCCGCCGTAGCCACCGGGCTGTCGGCCGTAGGGGTCGCCGGGGTCGGGTGCGTACGGCACCTGACCGTGGGTGCCGGTCGCGTCCCAGCCGCCCTGTTGCTGGTACTGCTGCTGGGCGTGACCGGCGTACTGCTGCTGACCCTGCTCGTCGTAGTACGGGTACTGCTCATGGCCGTATCCGGGCTGCTGCCCCTGGCTCCAGCCGCCGTGCTGCTGCGGCTGCTGGGGGTAGTGCTGCGGCTGGCCGCCGTAGGGCTGCGAGCCGTCGTGCGGCTGCTGCCCTCCCCATCCGCCGTCCCCGTACAACGGGTCCTGCGGATGCCACGGTTCGGAGCCTTGGCCCCGGCCATACTCAGTCATCGATCCCCTAGAGCCGCGAGGCCGAGCGGTCACGTGGCCGGTGGGCCGGCTTCCGTTCCGCCTCTTCTTGTGTCCCGGCTGTTCGAACACCGGCACATCGCGCGGAACGTTACCGTATCGCGATCAGATGACCACTTCGACGCCCTCGCCCGGTGCTTTACCTGACACCCGTTCGGATTCGAGGGCTTGCTGGAGGATGATCACAGCGGCGGCCTGGTCGATGACCGAGCGGCCCTTCTTCGATTTCACCCCCGAAGCACGCAGTCCCTGACTGGCCGTCACGGTCGTCATCCGCTCGTCCACCAGGCGGACCGGCACCGGCTTGATGCCCTTGGCCAACTCCTGGGCGAAGGCCCGGACCTTGACCGCGGCCGGGCCCTCGCCCCCCTTGAGGGAGCGAGGAAGGCCGACGACGACCTCGATCGGTTCGTACTCCTCCACCAGCTGCCGCAGCCGACGGTGGGCGGCGGGGACGTCGCGGCCGGGGACCGTCTCCACCGGTGTGGCGAGGATCCCATCGGGGTCGCACGAGGCGACCCCGATCCGGGCATCCCCGACGTCGATCGAGAGTCGACGTCCTCTGCGCATTTCTGACCGTTTCCTTGCGTGCCCGTTACTTGGCGGTATCGGCGACGAGGCGCTCGACGGCGTCGACGGCCTCGCCCACGGCGGCCGGGTTCTGGCCGCCACCCTGGGCGACGTCCGGCTTGCCGCCACCGCCGCCGCCGAGGGTCTTGGCGGCGGTGCGGACCAGGTCACCGGCCTTGAGACCACGCTCGCGGGCGGCCTCGTTGGTGGCGATGACGGTCAGCGGCTTGCCGCCCGTGACCGTGAAAAGGGCCACAACCGCGGCCCGGCCGCCCTGGATGCGGCCGCGCACGTCGAGGACCAGCTTGCGCAGGTCGTCCGGCGTGGTGCCGTCCGGGACCTGACCGGTGACGACGGCCACACCGCGCACGTCCTTGGCCGACTCGGCGAGACCGGCGGCGGCCTGGAGCACCTTCTCGGCGCGGAACTTCTCGATCTCCTTCTCGGCGTCCTTCAACTTGCCGAGCATGGCGGAGACCTTCTCCGGAAGCTCCTCCGGACGGCCCTTGATCAGCTCCTGGAGCTGGGCGACGACCGTGTGCTCCCGGGCGAGGAAGTTGTAGGCGTCCACACCGACGAGGGCCTCGATACGGCGGACACCGGAACCGATGGACGACTCGCCGAGCAGCTTCACCAGGCCCAGCTGGGCGGTGTTGTGCACGTGCGTGCCGCCGCACAGCTCCTTGGAGAAGTCGCCGATGGTCACGACGCGGACGCGCTCGCCGTACTTCTCGCCGAACTCGGCGATGGCGCCCTGCTTCTTGGCCTCGTCGATGCCCATGATCTCGGCGTGCACGTCGAGATCGCGGGCCAGCACCTCGTTGATCTTCTGCTCGACGTCGGTCATCACGGCCGTGGGAACGGCGGACGGGGAGCCGAAGTCGAAGCGGAAGCGGCCGGGCTGGTTCTCGGAACCGGCCTGGGCGGCCGTGGGGCCGAGGGCGTCGCGCAGCGCCTGGTGGGTCAGGTGGGTGGCGGAGTGGGCGCGGGCGATGGCCTTGCGGCGGCGGTTGTCGATCGAGGCGTGGGCCTTGGCGCCCACGGTGACCTCGCCGACCTGGACGACGCCCTTGTGGACGTACACCCCCGGGACCGGCTTCTGGCAGTCGCGGACCTCGATGACGGCACCGGAGTCGACCTTGATCCGGCCCGTGTCGCCGATCTGGCCGCCGCCCTCGGCGTAGAACGGGGTGCGGTCGAGGACGATCTCGACCTCGTCGCCCTCGGTGGCGGCCGGCGAGGAGGCGCCGTCGACCAGGATGCCGACGATCGTGGACTCGCCCTCGGTGTCGGAGTAGCCGATGAAGTCGGTCTCGCCGACCTTGTCGGCGATCTCCCGGTAGGCACCGGCGCCGGCGTGCCCGGTCTTCTTGGCCTGGGCGTCGGCCTTGGCGCGCTCCCGCTGCTCCTTCATCAGGCGGCGGAAGCCGTCCTCGTCCACGGACAGCCCCTGCTCGGCGGCCATTTCGAGGGTGAGGTCGATCGGGAAGCCCCAGGTGTCGTGGAGCAGGAAGGCCTTGTCGCCGGAGAGGACCGTGCCACCGGACTGCTTGGTCTCGGTGACGGCGGTGTCGAGGATGTTGGTGCCGGCCTTCAGCGTCTTGAGGAAGGCGTTCTCCTCGGCGAGGGCGACCTTCTCGATGCGCTCGCGGTCGGTGATCAGCTCGGGGTACTGCTGGCCCATCATGTGGATCACGGTGTCGATCAGGTCCTGGACGACCGGACCGGTGGCACCGAGCAGGCGCATGTTGCGGATGGCACGGCGCATGATGCGGCGCAGGACGTAGCCGCGGCCCTCGTTGCCGGGGGTGACGCCGTCGCCGATGAGCATCACCGACGTGCGCATGTGGTCGGTGACCACGCGCAGGGAGACGTCCGAGGCGTGGGCGTCGCCGTAGCGGACGCCGGTCAGCTCGGTGGCCTTGTCGATGACGGCCATGGAGGTGTCGATCTCGTACATGTTCTGCACGCCCTGCAGAATCATGGCGAGGCGCTCCAGGCCGAGGCCCGTGTCGATGTTCTTGCTCGGCAGTTCGCCGAGGATCTCGAAGTTGTCCTTGCCGATGCCCTCGCCGCGCTCGAACTGCATGAAGACGAGGTTCCAGATCTCCACGTACCGCTCGTCGTTGACGGCGGGACCGCCCTCGGCGCCGAACTCGGGGCCGCGGTCGTAGTTGATCTCGGAGCAGGGGCCGCAGGGGCCGGGGACGCCCATGGACCAGTAGTTGTCCTTCATACCGAGGCGCTGGATGCGCTCCTTCGGCACGCCGACGACCTCGTGCCAGATGCGCTCGGCCTCGTCGTCGTCCTTGTACACGGTGATCCAGAGCTTCTCCGGCTCCAGGCCGTAACCACCCTTGTCCTGGGGGCTGGTGAGCAGCTCCCAGGCGTAGGTGATGGCGCCTTCCTTGAAGTAGTCGCCGAAGGAGAAGTTGCCGCACATCTGGAAGAACGTGCCGTGGCGCGTGGTCTTGCCGACCTCTTCGATGTCCGGCGTGCGCACGCACTTCTGCACGCTGGTGGCGCGGTCGAACGGCGGCTTGACCTCGCCCAGGAAGTAGGGCTTGAAGGGCACCATGCCGGCGGGGACGAGGAGCAGAGTCGGGTCGTCCGCGATGAGCGACGCCGAAGGCACGACGGTGTGCCCGCGCTCCTCGAAGAAGCTCAGCCAGCGGCGGCGGATCTCAGCCGACTCCATCAGTGGTCCTCATTCCGGTTGTACGAGTACATAGGGGCTTCGATGTACTTCGGTGGGGTGCGGTTGGTGCCCGGGCTCGCCTCGATGGCGGTGAGGCGCCGGGGGGCCGGGAGTTCGGGGTCCTCGTGGATCCCGAGGGCCTCCTCCAGCTCGGCCTCCCGCACGGCCATGTTGTCGCGGACGTCGAGCGCGAAGCCCACCGCGCGGTCCTTCAGCCGATGACCGGTCTCCAGGGCCTTGTTGGCCGCGGTGGCGGCGAGGCTCTCCGGGGTCAGCTGCTTCAGCTTGCGGTTGACCTTGGTGGTGGCCCACACACCGGCGGCGACGCCGGTGGTGAACCAGAACGTACGACGGAACATCGCTCGGTCTCAGTCCTTACTTCCGCTTGCGTCGCGCGGCGGGGACCGTGCGGCCCACGATCACGGTACGCCGGGGCGCCTTGGCGGGCACGTCCTCCTTGCGGCCGCCCAGCGCCCGGCGCACGCCGTAGCCGAAGGCCGCGACCTTGACCAGCGGGCCGCCGAAGGTGGAGGCGACGGTGGTCGACAGCGCGGAGGCGTTCGACGTGACCTCCTGGACGTCCGTGGCGATCGCGTCGACGCGGTCGATCTGGGTCTGCGCGGAGCGCACCGCCTGGGAGGCGTCGGCGAGCAGCGGGACGGCCTGTTCGGTCACGTCCGCCACGAGCTTGGTGGTCGCCTTGAGCGTCTGGGCCAGCCTCGCGAGTGCCACCGCGAGGAAGGAGACCAGGATCGCCCAGAAGACGGCCACCAGGATCCCGGCCACCTCTCCACCGGACACTGTGCGCACCCGCTCCCTGAAACGTGCCTCAACATCGAAAACATCGAAAACCAGCGTCCCGAGCCTATCGCGCCGGGGCCGGGGCTCCGTACCGGATTACCGGGTGGTGCGGACGGAGTTGCGGGAAGCGATTGTACGGAATGAACACACTTCAGTACGCTCCGTGTCCCATGCGAGGTCCTCAGCGCCCAGACCCCTTCCCCGACGGTGATCCGCCCCTGGAACTGACCACTTTCGTCGGGCGCACGGCCGAACTCGCCGGGCTGGCGGCGGCGCTCGGCGAGGCGCGGCTGGTGACCGTGACCGGGGCCGGCGGGGTCGGCAAGTCCCGGCTGGCCGCGCGGGCCGCCGCCGGATGGGGCGCCGCATCGGGTGCCGTGGCCGGGCGCGTCGAGCTGGCGGCGGTACGGGATCCGCAGTTCGTGGAGTACGCGGTGGTGGAGGCGCTCGGGCTGACCGACCACACGGCCCGGCTGCCCCGCCAGACGCTGCTGGAGCACCTCGCCGGCCGCCCGGTGCTGCTGGTGCTGGACGGGTACGAGCATCTGGCGGCGGCCTGTGCCGAACTGACCGCGGAACTGCTGCGCAAGCTGCCGCGGCTGAGGGTGCTGGCCGCGGGCCGGCGTCCGCTGGGGCTGGCGGGCGAGCGGCTGTTCCCGCTGGCGCCGCTCGGCGCGGACGAGGCGGTGCAGCTGTTCACGGACCGGGCCCGGGAGCAGGGGCTGACGGTGTCCGACGGTCCCGAGGTGCGCGAGCTGTGCCGCCGGCTGGAGGGGATCCCGCTCGCGCTGGAGCTGGCGGCCGGGCGGGTGCGGGCCCTGTCCCCCGCGCAGTTGGTGCAGCGGCTGGACGACCGGTTCCGGCTGCTGGTCGCGGACGCCCGCGGCGATGGCGCCCACCCGGTGCCCGGCGGGCCGCCCGCCCGGCATCAGACGCTGCGCACGGCGATCGGCTGGAGCCACGAGCTGTGCACCCCGGCCGAACGGCTGCTGTGGGCGCGGCTGTCGGTGTTCGCGCAGACCTTCGACCTGGACGCGGCCGAGTACGTGTGCAGCGGGGACGGGCTGCCCGCCGAGGACGTGCTCGACGTGCTGTCGGCGCTGCTGGTCCAGTCCGTGGTGACCCGCGAGGACACCCCGGCCGGCCCCCGCTACCGGATGCTGGACACCGTCCGGGCCTACGGCGCCGACTGGCTGGAGGCGGCCGGGGACGCGGGCAGGCTGCGCAGGCTGCACCGGGACTGGTACCTGGGCCTCGCGACCTGGTGCGAGCTGGACTGGTTCTCGCCCCGGCAGCACGAGATCGCCGAGCGGGTCGAGGCGGAGCTGCCGAATCTGCGGGCGGCGCTGGAGTTCTGTCTGACCGAGCCGGACGAGGCGCACCTCGGCCAGTGCCTGGCGGGGTCGCTGTGGTTCTGCTGGGTCGGGTGCGGGCGGCTCGCGGAGGGGCGCCGCTGGCTGGAGCGCGGCGTGGAGCTGGAGTCGGAGTACGAGCAGTCCCGGCTGAAGGCGCTGTGGGTGCTCGGCTACGTGGCGATCCTCCAGGGCGACACCGTGCCGGCGCTGGCGGCGCTGCGGGAGTGCCGGGAGCAGGCGGAGCGGGCCGCGGATGCGACGGCGGTGGCGTACGCCGAGCACCGCGCCGGATGTCTGGCCCTGGTCAGCGACGACATGGCGCGCGCAGAAACGCTGCTGCGGTCGGCGCTGGAGCGCTATCAGGAGATCGGCGAGCTGAACAGCAACGTCCTGATGGCCCAGGTCGAGCTGGCGATGACCCGGGCCTTCCAGGGCGATCTGCCGGACGCGGTGCGGTTGTGCGAGGACGTACGGCAGGTGTGCGAGGACCACGGGGAGCGCTGGGCGCGCTCGTACGCGCTGTACGTGCTGGCGTACGCCGCCTGGCTGGACGGCGAGCCGGCCCGCGCGCGGGTGCTGCTGGCGGACTGCCTGGGCCATGCCCACGCGTTCCGTGATCTGCTCGCCGAGGTGCTGACGCTGGAGCTGCTGGCGCTGGTGACGGTGACCGAGGGCGACGCGGCCGAGGCGGCCGTGCTCCAGGGCGCGGCGGCCCGGCTGTGGCCGTCGGTGGGGCTGCCGCTGTTCGGCTCGGCGTACTTCGACGCCCCGCACGAGCGCTGTGCGGCGCTGGCCCGGCAGGCGCTGGGGGACGCGCGGTACGAGGAGTGCGTGCGGGAAGGGGCCCGGCTCGACCGCGCCGCGGCGGTGGCGCGTGCGCTGGGGCACGAGCGCCCCGCGGGGGACGCGCGGAACCGCGCGGTCGGCCCCCACCGGCCGGAACCGTTCGGACGACGGGAAACGCAAACCCGCCGCCTCGCCCGCCCGGCAGGACCGGGCAGGGAGACGGCGGGCTGAGAACGTACGCCGGGGCTGGGATCAGCGGGCGTAGTACTCGACGACGAGCTGCTCGTCGCAGATCACCGGGATCTCCTTGCGGTTCGGCTCACGGTCCAGGCGGAACGCCAGGGCCTTGAGGTTCACCTGGAGGTAGCGCGGGGTCTCACCCTCGGGGGCGAAGCCACCCTCACGGGCGATCGTGAAGAGCGTCTTCTCCTTGGAGCGGTCGCGGACCTGCACGACGTCGTCCGGACGGACACGGAAGGACGGCTTGTCGACCTTCTGGCCGTTGACCTGGATGTGGCCGTGGACGACCATCTGACGGGCCTGGTAGATGGTGCGGGCGATGCCCGAACGCAGGACCAGGGCGTCGAGACGGCGCTCGAGCTCCACGATCAGGGCCTCACCGGTCTTGCCCTGGACCTTGGACGCACGCTCGTAGGCGCGGACCAGCTGGCGCTCGGAGATGTCGTACTGCGCGCGCAGACGCTGCTTCTCCAGCAGACGGACCTTGTAGTCCGAGTTCTGCTTGCGGCCACGGCCGTGCTCACCCGGCGGGTAGGGGCGGGCCTCGAAGTACTTGACGGCCTTCGGGGTCAGCGCGATGCCGAGGGCACGCGACTTCTTGACCTTGGGGCGGGACTGGTTCGCCACTGTCTCAATCTCTTTCGTAGTGTTCGGCTCGTCAGGGTTAGGGAGGTCGCATCCGCAGCCGGGAAAACCCGCCGGGTCCCGAGGGACCTGCCGGGCAGCCGCTTCCCTGGTCTGGGCACATACGTGCAGCACGCGAGTGGCCCACCGACCGTCCCGGGACTCCGAGTGGTGGTGGGCTGCCCGCGACACCGATCGACGGTGCGCGACGCTCCTGGAGTCAGTCCGCGAGGGACCGGATCTCCGGCTGACTGTCCCGCTCTGACAGCGCGGGACTCAGCACTTCGGGGCAGTCTACAGGGTGCTCAGGAGCGCTTGCGACCGAGGTGTTTCCTGGTCCACTCGACCGCGTCGGCGTATCTGGCCTCGGTCCCGTGCCGGGTCGGGGTGTAGTACGTGCGGTCCTTCAGGGCGTCCGGGGCGTACTGCTGCTCGGCGATGCCCTCGGGAAGGTCGTGCGGGTACACGTATCCCTGCGCGTGGCCGAGCTTGGCCGCTCCCTTGTAGTGCCCGTCGCGCAGGTGGGGCGGGACCGGGCCGGCCAGGCCCGCCCGGACGTCCTCCATCGCGGCGCCGATCGCGGTGGTCGCCGCGTTGGACTTCGGGGCGAGGGCGAGCGCGATGGTGGTGTGGCTGAGGGTGAGGGCGGCCTCGGGGAAGCCGATCATGGCGACGGCCTGGGCGGCGGCGACCGCGAGGGGCAGGGCGTTCGGGTCGGCCAGGCCGATGTCCTCGCTCGCGGAGATCATCAGGCGGCGGGCGATGAAGCGGGGGTCCTCGCCGGCCTCGATCATGCGGGCCAGGTAGTGCAGGGCCGCGTCGACGTCGGAGCCGCGGATGGACTTGATGAGGGCGCTGGCGACGTCGTAGTGCTGGTCGCCGTCGCGGTCGTACTTGACCGCGGCCCGGTCGACGGTCTGCTCCAGCGTCTCCAGGCTGATCTCGCCCTCGCCCTGGTCGAGGGCGGCGCCGGCGGCGGCCTCCAGGGCGGTCAGGGCCCGGCGGGCGTCGCCGCCGGCGATGCGCAGCAGGTGCTCCGCGGTGTCGTCGGGCAGGGCGACGGCGTCCTTCAGACCGCGCTCGTCGCTCAGGGCGCGCCCCAGCAGCCCCCGGATGTCGTCGTCGGTGAGCGGTTCGAGCGTGAGCAGGAGGGAGCGGGAGAGCAGCGGGGAGATCACCGAGAAGTAGGGATTCTCCGTCGTGGCCGCGATCAGCGTCACCCAGCGGTTCTCGACGGCCGGGAGCAGGGAGTCCTGCTGGGCCTTGCTGAAGCGGTGGATCTCGTCCAGGAAGAGGACGGTCTCCTTGCCGAAGCCGCCGGTGGCGCGGCGGGCCCCGTCGATGACCGCGCGGACCTCCTTGACCCCCGCGGTGATCGCGGAGAGTTCCACGAAGCGTTTGTTCGTCGCCTTGGAGACGACGTACGCCAGCGTCGTCTTGCCCGTGCCCGGCGGGCCCCAGAGGATCACCGAGGAGGGCCCGGCGGGGCCGCCGGACCCCTCGCCGACCAGCCGGCGCAGCGGGGAGCCGGGTTTCAGCAGATGCTGCTGGCCCACCACCTCGTCGAGGGTGCGCGGACGCATCCGCACCGCCAGGGGGCTGCCTGCCGGGTCCTTCTCCTGGCGTTCTTCCGCCGCTGCGGTGAAGAGGTCGGGTTCCACGCCCAAAACCCTAAATCACCGCACTGACAACCCGGCTCCGGCCGCGGGTCGGTCCGGGTCAGGCCCAGAGCTGGCTGCCCCAGCGGGTCAGGATCAGCATGGCGATGATGCCGCAGTGGGTCACCGGGATCACCCAGGTGAACTCGCCGAGGAACCGCTTCAGCCGGCCCGGCGCCGGCAGGAAGCCGTTGCGGACGTTGAACGAGGTCACGTACCAGAACATGGTGATCGTGGCGACCCAGGCCAGCGAGCACCACAGGCACAGGGCGTTGATCCGGTACAGGGACTGGAACTGGAGCCAGGTGACGAAGCAGACACCGAAGAGCGTGCCGACGTTGAAGGTCAGCCAGTACCAGCGCGGGAAGCGGGCACGGCCCAGCAGGCTCATGCCGACGCAGACGACGATGCCGTAGCAGACCAGGCCCAGCCAGGGGTTCGGGAAGCCGAAGGCGGCCGCCTGCTTGCTCTCCATGACGCTGCCGCAGGACACGATCGGGTTGACACTGCAGCCCGGCGTGAACGTCTTCCCCGCGATCTTCGCTTCGAGGAGCTTGTTCTTGTCGAGCGTGATGACCCAGGCCGCCAGCAGACCGGCCGCGCCGGTGATCACCAGCAGCAGGGCGAAGGCGCGGCTGCCGCCCACCGTGCGGGGGGCGTCGGCGGGACGCTCGGACCCGGGATCTGTGGAGACGTCTTTGACTGTCGTCTTGCTCATCCGCCGATTCCGTCGCTTGAGACTTGGACCAACTTCGGGCACGGGTCATTGTGCCGCACGCGCATGTGTGCCCACCGTTCGAAGGACATAAGGAGGTACGCGCGGTGGTCACGGACCGTTCGGTTCCGGCCGAGGCCCGGGGGCATGACAGCACACGCGAACGAACGAGCGGTGGACGTCCGGGGGGCTGTGCAAGCGGTACGGGGGCAGGACCGCCGTCGACGGGCTCGACCTGGGAATCCTGCGCGGTGAGGTGGTCGGTCTGCTCGGGCCACCGCGGTGGAGATCCTCCAGGGCAACCGGTCCCGGGACGCCGGCGAGGTGTCCGTTCTCGGCACGGTCCCGGCGACGGGCACGCGCGCGTGGAGATCCCGGGTGGGAATCGTCCGGCAGGACGAATCGGCGCCCGTGGAGTTGACGGTCCGCGAGACGGTGCGGCACGTCACCCGCTCCTCCCCGCGCCCGCGCGACCCGGAGCAGGTCGTCGGCCCGGTCGGCCTGGAGGACAAGCCCGGCAGCCGGGTCAAGGCGCTCTCCGGCGGTCAGCGGCGCCGCCCGGACGTGCCGACCACCGGCTTCGACCCGGCCGCCCGCCGCCGGTTCTGGGACCTGATCCGCCTCCTCGCCGACCGCCTCGCCGTCGGATCTTCGGCAAGTCGGGGGTGACCGGCGCGATGCGTCACGGCCTGCTGGAGCGGTGAAAGCGAGAGGGGCGCCGGAGAGACCTCCGGCGCCCCTCTCACCGTTCGACTAGCCCAGCCGGGACTGCAGTTCGGCCAGGATCCCGTCCACCGCGATCGCCGTCTGCTCGCCGGACTCCATGTCCTTGAGCTGGACGACGCCCTCGGCGAGGTCGCGCTCGCCGGCCACGAGGGCGTAGCGGGCGCCACTGCGGTTGGCGTTCTTCATGGCGCCCTTCAGGCCCTTGCCGCCGTACGAGAAGTCCGCCGCGACCCCGGCCTTGCGCAGCTCGGTGACCTTCGCGAACAGCAGCCGGCGGGCCTCCTCGCCGAGCGGGACGGCGTAGACCGACGTGGTGGACGGCAGGGCCAGCTGCACGCCCTCCGCCTGCAGGGCGAGGACCGTGCGGTCGACACCCAGGGCCCAGCCGACCGAGGGCAGCGCGGGGCCGCCGATCATCTCGGAGAGACCGTCGTAGCGGCCGCCGCCGCCCACCGCGGACTGGGAGCCCAGACCGTCGTGCACGAACTCGAACGTGGTGCGGGTGTAGTAGTCCAGACCGCGCACCAGCTTCGGGTCGTCCTCGAAGGCCACGCCCGCGTCGGTCAGCAGTTCGCGGACCTCCTCGTGGTACGCCTTGCAGGCGTCGCACAGGTAGTCGCGCAGCAGCGGGGCGCCCGTGAGCTGCTTCTGGACCGACTCGCGCTTGTCGTCGAGGACGCGCAGCGGGTTGATCTCCGCGCGGCGCAGGGTGTCCTCGTCGAGGTCCAGGCCGCGCAGGAAGTCCTGGAGCGCGGTCCGGTACACCGGCCGGCACTCCTGGTCGCCCAGGCTGTTCAGCAGGATGCGGAAGTTGCTCAGGCCCAGCGAGCGGTACGCCTGGTCGGCCAGGATGATCAGCTCGGCGTCGACCGCCGGGTCCTCCACGCCGAGCGCCTCGGCGCCGACCTGGGAGAAGTGCCGGTAACGGCCCTTCTGCGGACGCTCGTAGCGGTAGTACGAGCCGGAGTACCAGAGCTTGACCGGGAGGTTGCCCGACTTGTGCAGGTTGGCTTCGAGGGCCGCGCGCAGCACGGAGGCCGTGCCCTCCGGGCGCAGGGCGAGCTTGTCTCCGCCCTTGGTCTCGAAGGCGTACATCTCCTTGGTGACGATGTCGGTGGACTCGCCGACACCGCGCGCGAAGAGCTCGACGTTCTCGAAGCCGGGTGTCTCGATATAGCCGTAACCCGAGTTGCGCAGCGGAGCGGCGATCGCCTCGCGCACCGCGAGGTACGTGGCGGAGTCCGGCGGAATCAGGTCGTAGGTGCCCTTGGGGGCCTGGAAGGTACTCACGGAAGGCTCTCTCGTCACATTCCTCGTCGGGGAGCGGTGTTCACGTCCGCTCCCTGGCCGACCGCCACCTGCCGCAGATAGGGGTTGGTGGCGCGCTCCTGGCCGATGGTCGTCTGGGGGCCGTGGCCGGACAGCACCACGGTGGAGTCGTCGAGCGGCAGGCACACACGGGCCAGCGACTCGACCATGTCCGCCATGGATCCGCCCGGCAGGTCGGTGCGTCCGACGGAGCCGGCGAACAGCAGATCCCCGGAGAAGAACACCGACGGAATGTCGGCGGTCTCGGGCATCCGGAAGGTCACCGACCCCTTGGTATGGCCCGGCGCGTGCGCGACGGAGAACTCCATTCCCGCCAGGTCGAGGCTGGTGCCGTCGGTCAGCTCGCGGACGTCGTCCGGCTCCCCCACGGTCAGCTCGCCCATCAGCGGCATGCCGATCGACCGCCCGAGCGCCTTCTCGGGGTCGCTCATCATGAACCGGTCCTCGGGGTGGATCCAGGCGGGTACGTCGTGGGCCCCGCAGACCGGGACGACCGAGGCCACGTGATCGATGTGGCCGTGGGTGAGGACGACGGCGACGGGCTTGAGCCGATGCTTCTTCAGTGCTTCCTCGACGCCTTCGGCGGCCTGGTGGCCCGGGTCGATGATCACGCACTCCTCACCGGGGGCGGGGGCGACGAGGTAACAGTTCGTCCCCCAGGCCCCGGCGGGGAACCCGGCAATGAGCACGATCGTCCTTCGTTGTGTCGATGGGGTACGGCTTGCGGACGGCTCGCGGAAGGCTCGCCGGCGGCGTCAGCCGCAGTCAGAGCCTACCGGCGCTGCCGTTTCCTCAGCGAACCCATATACCGTACGGGGCTACACGCGGCGGTCGGCCCACGAGAAGCACACAGCCGCACGCGTACCGGTCGACACACGACACGCATGAGGAGAGAACCCGGTGGTCAGCCAGGAGCAGCGGCGGCGTCAGCTCGCCCGGGAGAAGTTCTTGCGGCAGCAGCAGCGGCGCACCCAGGCGCGCCGCAAGGCTCGTACGCGCAACTCCGTGATCGCGTCGGTACTGGGCGTGATCGTGATCGGCAGCGTCGCGCTCTACACGACGGGCGTGATGAAGGGCGACGACAAGAAGGACACCGCCGCCGGCGTCACGCCCAGCGCCACGCCGACCAGCAAGGCCCCGGACCCGTGCGCGAAGCCCGCGGCCGGCTCGGCGAAGAAGCTGAGCTGGAAGAAGGAGCCGGCGATGACGATCGACACGTCGGCGAACTACAGCATGAAGCTCGCGACGACGTGCGGTGACATCGACATCGCACTGAAGACGGCGGCGGCCCCGCACACGGTGAACTCGTTCGACTTCCTGGCGGGCCAGGGCTACTTCGACCACACCAAGTGCCACCGTCTGACGACGGACGGCATCTTCGTGCTCCAGTGCGGCGACCCGCAGGGCACCGGCATGGGCGGGCCGGGCTACACGCTCCCGGACGAGAACCTGAAGGACAACAGCCTGAAGGGCAACAAGTACCCGGCGGGCACGGTGGCGATGGCCAACACCGGCCAGAAGCACACCGGCGGCAGCCAGTTCTTCCTGGTCTACAAGGACAGCCCGCTGCCGCCCAGCTACACGCCCTTCGGCACCGTCTCGGACGCGGGCATGAAGGTGCTGCAGAAGATCGCCGCGGCCGGCGCGCAGGCGGCCGACCCGACCTCGGGCAACACCGCGCCGAACGCGACCGTTGTGATCAACAAGGCGACGGTGTCGAAGTCCTGACACATTCCTGAAGACCAAGACGGCCAGCTGCGGAATTTCGGTCGCGCTGGATGCGGACAGGCCGCCCGCCGGTCGCCTATGTTGGCCGTGACGAAACTGTGGACGATGCCCGGGGCCCGAAACCCCCCGCCAGGCATCATGTGGAGGAGGCGCTGTGAGCAGCGACCCGTGGGGCCGCGTCGACGAGACGGGGACCGTGTACGTGCGTACGGCCGACGGTGAGCAGGTCGTCGGTTCCTGGGCGGCAGGCTCCCCTGAGGAGGCGCTTGCCTACTTCGAGCGCAAGTACGAGGGCCTGGTTGTCGAGATCGGCCTCCTCGAGAAGCGAGTGCAGACCACCGACCTGTCGGCGAAGGACGCCCAGACCGCGATCGACCACCTGCGCGAGCAGGTGGACGCGCACCACGCGGTCGGCGACCTGGCCGCCCTGCGCGAGCGGCTGGACAAGCTCGTGAAGACCGTCGAGTCGCGCCGCGAGGAGCGCAAGCAGCAGCGGGCCAAGCAGTCCGACGAGGCCCGCAAGGCCAAGGAGGACCTGGTCGTCGAGGCGGAGCAGCTGGCGCAGTCCGACCAGTGGCGGGCCGCCGGTGAGCGGCTGCGGTCCCTGGTGGACACCTGGAAGGGTCTGCCGCGCCTGGACCGCAAGTCCGACGACGAGCTGTGGCACCGCTTCTCGCACGCGCGGTCGGCGTTCTCCAAGCGGCGCAAGGCGCACTTCGCGCAGCTGGACGCGCAGCGCGAGGAGGCCCGCCAGATCAAGGAGCGGCTGGTCGCCGAGGCCGAGTCGCTGTCGGGGTCGACGGACTGGGGTCCGACGGCGGCCCGCTACCGCGAGCTGATGGCGGAGTGGAAGGCCGCGGGCCGCGCCCAGCGCGAGCACGAGGACGACCTGTGGAACCGCTTCCGCGGCGCCCAGGACGTCTTCTTCGCCGCGCGCAGCTCGGTGTTCGCCGAGCGGGACGCGGAGCAGTCCGAGAACCTGAAGCTGAAGGAGGAGCTGGCCGGGGAGGCCGAGAAGCTCCTGCCGATCGGCGACCTGAAGTCCGTGCGGGCCGCGTTCCGCTCGATCAACGAGCGCTGGGAGGCCATCGGCCATGTCCCGCGGGACGCACGGCCGAAGGTCGAGGGCCGGATGCACGCCGTCGAGCGGGCGATCCAGGACGCCGAGGAGACCGAGTGGCGCCGGACCAACCCGGAGGCACGCGCGCGTGCCGAGGGTCTGACCGGTCAGCTCCAGGCCGCCGTGGACAAGCTGAAGGCGCAGATCGAGCAGGCCCGCGCCCAGGGCAACGGCTCCAAGGCCGACAAGCTGGAGCGTGAGCTGGAGGGCCGCCAGGCGCTCCTGGACCAGGCCCTGAAGGGCCTCCAGGAGTTCGGCGGCTGAATCCCCCCGCTGCTTACGTGAAAGGGCCCCGTACGCGCGTACGGGGCCCTTTCAGCTGTCCATGAGTCCGTGAGTCCGTGAGTGTGACTACGGCCTGTCGGCTACGACCGGCTGCGTCCCGACGTCACGCGGTACACGTCGTACACGCCCTCCACGCCCCGTACGGCCTTCAGGACATGGCCGAGGTGCTTCGGGTCGCCCATCTCGAAGGTGAACCGGGAGGTGGCCACCCGGTCGCGGGAGGTCTGGACGGCCGCGGAGAGGATGTTGACGTGCTGGTCGGACAGGACGCGTGTGACGTCCGACAGCAGCCGGGAGCGGTCCAGCGCCTCGACCTGTATGGCGACCAGGAAGACCGAGGACTGGGTGGGCGCCCACTCGACGTCGAGGATGCGCTCCGGTTCGCGCGAGAGCGACTCGACGTTGACGCAGTCGCTGCGGTGAACCGATACGCCGCTGCCGCGCGTGACGAAGCCGATGATCGGGTCGCCGGGCACGGGCGTGCAGCAGCGGGCCAGCTTGACCCACACGTCGTCGACGCCCTTGACGACGACACCCGGGTCGGCGCTGGAGCGGCGCTTGCGGCCCCGGCTGCGGGACGGCGGGACCGTCTCGTCGATCTCCTCGGTGGCCGCCTCCTCGCCGCCGAGGGCCTGGACGAGCTTCTGCACGATGTTCTGCGCGGAGACGTGTCCCTCGCCGATCGCCGCGTACAGCGCGGAGATGTCGGAGTAGCGCATCTCGTGCGCGAGCGTGACGAGGGAGTCGCCGGTGAGGATGCGCTGGATCGGCAGGTTCTGCTTGCGCATCGCCCGGACGATCGCGTCCTTGCCCTGCTCGATCGCCTCGTCCCGGCGCTCCTTGGAGAACCAGGCGCGGATCTTGTTGCGGGCACGGGGCGACTTGACGAAGCCCAGCCAGTCCCGGGACGGCCCGGCGCCGGGCGCCTTGGAGGTGAAGACCTCCACCAAGTCGCCGTTGTCCAGGGTGGATTCGAGCGGTACGAGCCTGCCGTTGACCCGCGCTCCTATGGTGCGGTGGCCGACCTCGGTGTGGACGGCGTACGCGAAGTCGACCGGGGTGGCCCCGGCCGGGAGCGCTATGACGTCGCCCTTGGGGGTGAAGACGAAGACCTCGTTGCGCGACAGGTCGAAGCGCAGGGACTCCAGGAACTCGCCCGGGTCCTCGGTCTCCTTCTGCCAGTCGAGCAACTGCCGCAGCCACGCCATGTCGTTGATGGCGTCCTTGTCCTTGCCGGAGGCCTTGGGCACGTCGGTGCGCACCTTGGAGGCGCCGGCCACGGCCTCCTGCTTGTACTTCCAGTGCGCGGCGATGCCGTACTCGGCGCGGCGGTGCATGTCGAAGGTGCGGATCTGCAGCTCGACCGGCTTGCCGTTGGGTCCGATGACCGTCGTGTGCAGCGACTGGTACATGTTGAACTTCGGCATCGCGATGTAGTCCTTGAACCGGCCGGGGACCGGGTTCCATCGCGCGTGCACGGTGCCGAGGGCCGCGTAGCAGTCGCGGACCGTGTCGACCAGGACACGGATGCCCACCAGGTCGTAGATCTCCGCGAAGTCACGGCCGCGGACGATCATCTTCTGGTAGACGCTGTAGTAGTGCTTCGGACGGCCGGTGACGGTCGCCTTGATGCGGGCGGCGCGCAGGTCGGCCTGGACCTCGTCGGTCACTATCGCGAGGTATTCGTCGCGCTTCGGCGCCCGCTCGGCCACCAGACGCACGATCTCGTCGTACATCTTGGGGTAGAGGATCGCGAACGCGAGGTCCTCCAGCTCCCACTTGATGGTGTTCATGCCGAGGCGGTGGGCGAGCGGAGCGTAGATCTCCAGCGTCTCGCGCGCCTTCTTCTCCTGCTTCTCGCGCTTGAGGTAGCGCATGGTGCGCATGTTGTGCAGGCGGTCGGCGAGCTTGATGACCAGGACGCGCGGGTCCTTGGCCATCGCCACGACCATCTTGCGCACGGTCTCGGCCTGCGCGGCCTCGCCGAACTTGACCTTGTCCAGCTTGGTGACGCCGTCGACGAGCAGCGTGACCACGTCGCCGAAGTCGCGGCGCAGGTCCTCCAGGCCGTACTCGGTGTCCTCGACGGTGTCGTGCAGCAGGCCGGCCATCAGCGTGGCCGGGTCCATGCCCAGCTCGGCGAGGATCGTGGTCACGGCGAGGGGATGCGTGATGTACGGGTCGCCGCTCTTGCGCTTCTGGCCGCGGTGCCAGCGCTCGGCGACCTGGTAGGCGCGCTCGATCTGGCGGAGCGTGGCGTTCTCGATCTTGGGGTCGTTGCTGCGCACTATCCGCAGCAGCGGCTCCAGGACCGGGTTGTACGGGTTGGCGCGCTGCACGCCGAGGCGGGCCAGGCGGGCGCGGACGCGGTTGGAGGAGCCGGTGCGCGCGCTCTGGACGGCGGGCTGGCGCACCACGGGCGGCTGCACCGGGCGCTCGGGCGGGGCCGGCTTGGGACGGGTGGCCTCGGCAGCCTTCTCGACGGGCGCGGACTGGGCGTGCTCGATCGGCCCGCGGGTGTCGTTCTTCGCGTCGGACGCGTTCGGCGCGGGCTTGGCCGCGGGCGCCGAGGCGGGCTCGGGCTTGGCGGCGGTCAGTGGCTGGGCCTCGTCTGGCAAGAGGGCTCCTCGTGCGCGATCCGGGTCCCCCGGTCAGGCTCCGGAGACCCCATGGTAGCGATCCTGCGGCTGGTCATCGCCTTCAGGCCGCCGAGAGGACCGTCTACCAGGCAAACACCGGCGGCCGCCGCCGGATTCCGGGAGGTGGATCGCGGGTGTGCCGGGGGCGTGCGGAAGGTGGCCGGGAAGCGGTCGTCGCGGGTGTCCGCCGCATGCGTACGGCCGCCCCGGAGCGGTGCCGGGACGGCCGTACGACGAACGAGGCAGGGGCTGTCAGACCTGGAGCAGTGCCTCCAGCGGGGCCTCCGCGAGGGCCGGTGCCAGGCGGGCGCGGGCGTCGAGGAAGCCCAGCTCCATGAGGACTGCCAGGCCCGAGACCTGGGCGCCGGCGCGCTGGATGAGGTGGATCGCGGCCTCGGCCGTACCACCGGTCGCGAGGACGTCGTCCACGATCAGGACGCGGTCGCCGGAGGTCAGGTCCTCGGCGTGCACCTCGATCTCGGCCGAGCCGTACTCCAGGTCGTAGGCCTGGCGCAGGGTCGCGCCGGGCAGCTTGCCCGCCTTGCGGACCGGGACGAAGCCGAGGCCCGCGCGGACGGCGACCGGGGCACCGAGGATGAAGCCCCGGGCCTCCAGGCCGACGATCTTGGTCGCGCCGGTGTTGGCCGCGATCTCGGCGAGCGCGTCCGTGAGCGCCGTGAAGGCGGCCGGGTCCGCGAGGAGCGGGGTGATGTCCTTGAACATCACGCCGGGCTCGGGGTAGTCGGCGACGTCGCGGATACGGCTGAGCAGCAGCTCCTGAATGTCGGTCATCGTCGCTTCCCGGAGGGTCGGCCGCGGCCGCGGGTGCGGGACGCGGGCTGGTTGCGGGGGCCCACGACGGCGGGGGCGGTGTCATCGTCGTCGTCCACCGCGGTGGCCCGGTCGGCCGCGAGGTCCTCCTCGGTGGCGGCCTGGGCGCGCTTGGCCAGGACCCGCTTCCTGAGGGCCTTCATCGCGGGCTCGCGCTCCTTGAGGTCGGCGACGAGCGGCGTGGCGATGAAGATCGAGGAGTAGGCACCGGCCGCGAGGCCGACGAACAGCGACAGCGAGATGTCGTTCAGCGTGCCCGCGCCGAGGAAGCCGCCGCCGATGAACAGCAGGCCGGCGACCGGCAGCAGGGCGACGACCGTGGTGTTGATGGAGCGGACCAGGGTGCCGTTGATCGACTGGTTGGCGATGTCGCTGTAGGTGAAGCGCGTCTGCTTGGTGATGTCCTTCGTCTGCTCCTTGAGGCTGTCGAAGACGACGACCGTGTCGTAGAGCGAGTAACCGAGGATGGTGAGCAGACCGATGACCGTACCGGGCGTGACCTCGAAGCCGACCAGGGCGTAGATCCCGGTCGTGATGGTGATGTCGTGGATCAGCGCGACGAGGGCCGCGACGGCCATGCGCCACTCGAAGGCGATGGCCAGGTAGATCACGACGAGCACCATGAAGATCGCCAGGCCCTCCCAGGCCTTGTCGGCGATCTGCTGGCCCCAGCTCGGACCGACCAGGTCGGCGGCGAGCTTCTCCGGGTTGAGGTTCAGGTCCTTGGCCAGGTCCTGCTTGATCTTGTCGGACTGGCCGGTGTCGATGCCGGCGATCTGGATGCGCAGGCTGCCGTTGCCGAGCTTCTGCACGATCGCCTCATGACCGGAGGCGTCCTTGGCGTACGTCTCCGCCTGGGTGACCGAGGCACTCATCCCGGTCGGCGTGGTGAAGACCGCACCGCCCTTGAACTCGATGCCCATGTTCAGCCCGCGCACCGCCAGGCCGAGGATGGCCGTGATGGTGATCAGGATGGAGACGCCGTACCAGAGCTTGCGCTTGCCGACGAAGTCGTACGAGATCTCGCCGCGGTGCAGTCGAGCGCCGAGGTTGCCGAGTTTCGACATCGCTCAGGCCTCCTTCGGGTCGACAGGGCCGGCGGCGGGACCGGCGGGACGGCGGGTGCGGCGCAGCGGCGCCTTGGCACCCAGGCTCTTCGGGTCGAGACCGGACCACTTGTGGCCGTTCGAGAAGAACGGGCGGCGGGCGAGGAGCGTCATCAGCGGCTTCGTGAAGAGGAAGACGACGACGACGTCGAGCACGGTGGTCAGGCCGAGTGTGAACGCGAAGCCCTGCACCTTGCCGACGGTGACGATGAACAGGACGGCGGCGGCGAGGAACGACACGAAGTCGGAGACGAGGACGGTGCGCCGGGCGCGCGGCCAGGCCCGCTCGACGGCGGGGCGCAGCGAGCGGCCCTCGCGGATCTCGTCCCGGATGCGTTCGAAGTAGACGATGAACGAGTCGGCGGTGATACCGATGGCGACGATGGCACCGCAGACGGCCGGCAGGTTCAGCGCGAAGCCGATGGCCGGGCCCAGCAACGACATGATCACGTAGGTCAGGATGCCGGAGACCAGCAGCGAGGCCATCGCGACGAGCGACAGACCGCGGTAGTAGACCACCAGATAGATCACGACCAGCGCGAGACCGATCGCGCCGGCGAGCAGACCGGCGTGCAGCTGCTCACCGCCGAGGGCGGCGGTGACGGTCGTGACCGACTGCTCCTGGAACGACAGCGGCAGGGCGCCGTACGACAGCATGTTGGAGAGGCTCTGGGCCTCCTGCTGGGTGAAGCTGCCGGAGATCTCCGCCTGGCCGCCGGTGATGGCGTTCTGCACGAACGGGCTGGAGACGACGTCGCCGTCGAGCACGATGGCGAACTCGTTCTGCGGGGACTGGTTCTTCGCCAGCGTGCCGGTGACGTCGGCGAACTTCTTGGCACCGCCGGAGGTGAAGGTCATCTGGACCTGCCAGCCGGAGGCGCCCTGGGTGTCGAACACGGCCTGCGCCTTCGACACCTCGGTGCCGTCCACGGCGACCGGGCCGAGCACGTACTTGTACCAGGTGCCGCGGATCTGGCCGCAGGCCACGGTGGAGTCACCGGGCTTGACGTTCTTGCCGGCGTTGGCGCGGTCCGCGGGCTTGGTGCAGTTCAGCGCCGCGTACTGGGCCTGGAGCTTGGCGGCGTCCGCGGCGGCACCGCTCGCTGAGGCCGAGGGAGTGGCCGACGCCTTGGGGCTGCCGGAGGCGGACGTGCTCGGCGAGGGAGTGG
Source organism: Streptomyces sp. HUAS MG56 (assembly GCF_058673395.1). Taxonomy (NCBI): domain Bacteria; kingdom Bacillati; phylum Actinomycetota; class Actinomycetes; order Kitasatosporales; family Streptomycetaceae; genus Streptomyces; species Streptomyces sp. HUAS MG56. The sequence goes on from NZ_CM178722.1 coordinate 2,790,989, forward strand.
AGCCGGCCTTCAGCGCGTCGGTGACGGCGCGGCCCTGGGAGGTCGCGGAGGACGTCGGGGACGCGGAGGAGCCGGAGGAGGCCTTCTGCTTGGACGAGGAGCCCGCGGAGGGGTGGGTGCTCGCGCCCGGCTTCGGCGAGGAGCCGCCGCTGGAGGAGGCGCTCGGCGAGGGGCTCGCGGTGGCGGCGCTGGGCTCGCTGGCCAGGACCGGCCGGAAGTACAGCTTGGCCGTGGTGCCGACCTGCTGCTGGGCCTCCTTGGAGTTGGTGCCCTTGGGGATGTTGACGATGATGTTGTCGTTCCCCTGGGTCTGCACCTCCGCTTCGGAGACGCCGAGGCCGTTGACGCGGCGGTTCATGATGTCGACCGCGGTGTCCATGTTGGCCTTGTTGATCGCGGACCCCTGGTCGGCCTTCGCCTTGAGCGTGATGCTCGTACCACCGGCGAGGTCGATGCCGAGACGCGGAGTGGTGTGCCCGGAGAGGAACATGCCTCCGGTGAGCGCCACGATGGCGATCAGGATGAGGGCCAGCGAGCGCCCTGGCTTGCTCTGGGCGCTCGCGCTCCGGCCCCTCTTAGGTGCTGCCACCTTCTCGTACTCCCTCTCGGGCCGCCCCGCGCCCGGTCGGCGCGGTCGGCCATGACATGGTGTCGGGCTCCCGTGAAACAGACGCGCCCGGTGGTGCGCGGCGTGATTATGCCGCGTGGCGCACCACCGGGGCGTGACTACTTCGCGTCGGAGTCGCCGTCGGTCTTCTTCGGCTCGTCGTCGGCCTTGGCCTCGGCGGCCTCCGCCGCGTCGGTGCCGTCCTCGGCAACGTCCTTCTTACCGAGGTCGACGGCCTTGTCGTCGGAGGCGGCGGCAGCGGGCGAGTCGGCCTCGTCGGTCTCGGTGAGGGAGGACGCGTCGTCCGGGACGATGTCGGCGTCGGACTTCAGGTCGTGCTCGATGCCGTGGACGATGCGGTTGTACTCGTCGTCGGTGAGGACGGCGCCGATCGCGTTCTTGGCGAAGAGGAGCTCGACACCGGGACCGGCGTCGAGGAGGACCGCGTCCTCCTGGACCTCCTTGACCGTCGCGTACATCCCCCCGATCGTGCGGACACCGGAGCCGGGCTGCATCTCGTTCCGCATGCTGGCGGCCTGCTGCTGCTTCTTCTTGGCCGAACGTGTCATCAGGAACATGGCCGCGATGAGCACGATGAAGGGGAGAAGGGTAAAGGCATTCACGGGACGGAATTTCCTTCGCGCGACCGCGACGGACAGCGGCCTGTTGACGGGGGTGTGGTCGGCGCCGCCCACAAGGGCGGCATCGGCGGAGTCTAAGCGAGTCCGCGTGCATGGAACAACGCTCAGCATGGCACCTGGGTTCCTGCTCCGGCCACAATGCGCTCGCCGTCACCGCGTGGTCACAGCTCCCCCGGCGCCCCGGCGGCGCCGTCACCGGGCCGTCAGGACCCGAACAGGTCCCGTTGTCCGCTTCCCCCGGCCGACCCGCGCGGCGGGGTCAGGCCGAGGTGCGCCCAGGCGGCAGGCGTGGCGACCCGGCCCCGCGGAGTGCGGGCGAGCAGGCCCTCCCGGACGAGGAACGGTTCGGCGACCTCTTCGACGGTCTCCCGCTCCTCCCCCACCGCGACCGCGAGCGTGGACAGACCGACCGGGCCGCCGCCGAACAGCTTCAGCAGGGCTTCGAGCACGGCGCGGTCCAGCCGGTCGAGGCCGCGCGCGTCGACCTCGTACACGGCGAGGGCGGCCCCGGCGATCTCGCGGGTGATCAGGCCGTCCGCCTTGACCTGGGCGTAGTCGCGGACGCGGCGCAGCAGGCGATTGGCGATACGGGGCGTGCCGCGGGAGCGCCCGGCGACCTCGGCGGCGCCGTCCGGCTCGATCTCCACGTCGAGCAGGCCGGCCGAGCGGTGCACGACGCGCTCCAGCTCGTGCGGCTCGTAGAACTCCATGTGCGCGGTGAAACCGAAGCGGTCGCGCAGCGGGGGCGGCAGCAGGCCCGCGCGCGTGGTGGCGCCGACCAGGGTGAACGGGGGCAGTTCGAGCGGGATGGCGGTGGCGCCGGGGCCCTTGCCGACGATGACGTCGACGCGGAAGTCCTCCATCGCCATGTACAGCATCTCCTCGGCGGGCCGGGACATGCGGTGGATCTCGTCGAGGAAGAGGACCTCGCCCTCCTGGAGGGAGGAGAGGATCGCCGCGAGGTCGCCGGCGTGCTGGATGGCGGGACCCGAGGTGATGCGGATGGGGGCGCCCATCTCGGCCGCGATGATCATCGACAGCGTGGTCTTGCCGAGGCCGGGCGCGCCGGAGAGCAGCACGTGGTCGGCGGTGGCTCCGCGCGCGCGTGCGGCGCGCAGCACGAGGTCGAGCTGTTCGCGGACCTTCTCCTGGCCGATGAACTCGCCGAGGTCCTTCGGGCGCAGGGCGGCCTCGACGGCCTGGTCCTCCCCGTCGGCGGACGCACCGACGAGCCGCTCGGCGGCGGGGGTGTCGGTGGTGTCGTCCCAGTTCATATCCGTGTGCCTCGATCGTCGTGGGTCAGCGTCGCGGGTCAGCGGGCGCGGTTCAGGGTCTGGAGGGCGGACTTCAGCAGCAGACCGACCTGCGGGGGCCCGCCCGCGGCCTCGGCCTGCGGGGCCACGGCGGCGACGGCCTCGTCGGCCTCGCGGGTGGCGTAGCCGAGGCCGATCAGGGCCGCGTGCAGCTGGTCGCGCCAGCCCTGGGTGACCGGCGCGCCGACCACGGGGGCGCCGACCGGCTCGCCGAGCCGGTCCTTCAGCTCCAGCAGCAGCTTCTGCGCGCCCTTCTTGCCGATGCCGGGAACGGCGGTCAGGGCCCTCTCGTCACCGGTGGCCACGGCACGGCGCAGCGCGTCCGGGGTGTGCACGGCGAGCATCGCCTGGGCCAGGCGCGGGCCGACGCCGCTCGCGGTCTGGAGCAGCTCGAAGACCTGGCGCTCGTCGTCGGCGGCGAAGCCGTACAGGGTCAGCGAGTCCTCGCGGACCACCAGGGAGGTGTGCAGCTTGGCGGGCTGGCCCGTGCGGAGCGTGGACAGGGTGTTCGGCGTGCACTGGACGGCCATGCCGACGCCGCCGACCTCGACGACCGCGGCGTCGGGGGCGAGCGCGGCGACCGTGCCGCTGACGAAGGCGATCATGCCGTTCGGCCTTTCGTTGCCTGGGCTTTCGCTGCCGGAGCGTTTGTTGCCGGAGCGTTTGTTGCCTGAGCTCTTGTTGCGTGGAGGGAGTGGCGGGCGACGGCCTGTTGGAGCCGGTTCTGGGCGGGGGCGCGCCAGATGTGGCAGATGGCGAGCGCGAGGGCGTCGGCGGCGTCGGCGGGCTTGGGCGGCGCGGCGAGCCGGAGCAGCCGGGTGACCATGGCTCCGACCTGCGCCTTGTCGGCCCGACCGCTGCCGGTGACGGCCGCCTTGACCTCGCTCGGGGTGTGCAGGGCGACGGGGATGCCGCGGCGGGCGGCGCACAGCATGGCCACGGCGCTGGCCTGGGCGGTGCCCATCACGGTGCGGACGTTGTGCTGGCTGAAGACGCGCTCGACGGCGACGAACTCGGGCCGGTACTCGTCCAGCCACTGCTCTATGCCCTCTTCGACGGCGAGCAGCCGGTGACTGAGCTCGGCGTCCGCGGCGGTCCGCACGACGCCGACGCCGAGCATGGTGAGCGGCCGGCCCGCGACCCCCTCGACGACGCCGACACCGCACCGCGTCAGTCCGGGGTCCACCCCCAGTACCCGCACCGCGCCCCCTCCCGTCGATCGCCTGTTTGTGCAGGCTATCGGTTGCCACTGACAACGCCCCGCACCAGCGCCCGGTACGGCGACGGGCCGACGGGTTGTCCCGTCGGCCCGTGAAACCTGCGAAGCCCGTGCGGCCCGCGGCGGCGCTTACGCGTCGACCTTCTCCATGACCTCGTCGCTGACGTCGAAGTTGGCGAAGACGTTCTGCACGTCGTCGCTGTCCTCCAGCGCGTCGATCAGCTTGAAGATCTTCTTGGCGCCGTCCTCGTCCAGCTCGACCTGCATGGTCGGGACGAAGTTGGCCTCGGCGGAGTCGTAGTCGATCCCGGCGTCCTGGAGGGCGGTGCGGACCGCGACCAGGTCGGTGGCCTCGCTGAGCACCTCGAAGGACTCGCCGAGGTCGTTGACCTCCTCGGCGCCCGCGTCCAGGACGGCGCCGAGCACGTCGTCCTCGGACAGCTCGCCCTTGGGGACGATCACGACGCCCTTGCGGTTGAACAGGTACGACACCGAGCCCGGGTCGGCCATGTTGCCGCCGTTGCGGGTCATGGCGACGCGGACGTCGGACGCGGCGCGGTTGCGGTTGTCGGTGAGGCACTCGATGAGCACCGCGACGCCGTTCGGCCCGTAGCCCTCGTACATGATCGTCTCGTAGTCGGCACCGCCGGCCTCAAGACCGCCACCGCGCTTGATCGCGGAGTCGATGTTCTTGTTCGGGACCGACTGCTTTTTCGCCTTCTGGACGGCGTCGTAGAGCGTCGGGTTGCCGTCGAGGTCGACCCCGCCCATGCGCGCGGCGACCTCGATGTTCTTGATCAGCTTCGCGAAGAGCTTGCCGCGCTTGGCGTCGATCACGGCCTTCTTGTGCTTCGTCGTAGCCCATTTAGAGTGGCCGGACATCTGCCTGTCTCCTTCGCGTAACCCTCTACATAACGAACGCCAGAGATCCTACAAGGACTCGGCCGTGCGGTTCGCGCGCACCATGTCCACGAACAGGGAGTGCACGCGGTGGTCGCCGGTCAGTTCCGGGTGGAACGACGTGGCGAGCACGTTGCCCTGGCGGACGGCGACGATGTGGCCGTCGTGCTCGGCGAGCACCTCGGCACCGGCGCCCACCGACTCCACCCAGGGGGCGCGGATGAAGACACCCTCCACAGGATCGCCCGCGACGCCCCGCACGTCGACCGCGGCCTCGAAGGACTCGTTCTGGCGGCCGAAGGCGTTGCGGCGCACGATCATGTCGATGCCGCCGATGGTCTCCTGGCCCGAGCGCGGGTCGAGGATCTTGTCGGCCAGCATGATCATGCCCGCGCAGGTGCCGTAGACGGGCATGCCGTCCCGCACGCGCGCGCGAAGGGGCTCCATCACTCCGAAGAGGACGGCCAGCTTGGAGATGGTGGTGGACTCGCCGCCGGGCAGCACGAGGGCGTCGACCTCGGCGAGTTCCTCGGGGCGCCGCACCGGCCTGGCCACGGCGTCCGCCGCGGCCAGGGCGATGAGGTGCTCCCGTACGTCGCCCTGGAGGGCCAGGACGCCTATGACGGGGGTGTTCATGGGTGTCGGTGCCTTACCAGCCGCGGTTCGCGTAGCGCTCGGCCTCGGGGAGGGTGTCGCAGTTGATGCCGACCATGGCCTCGCCGAGGTTGCGGGAGGCGTCCGCGATGATCTTCGGGTCGTCGTAGAAGGTCGTGGCCTTCACGATGGCGGCGGCACGCTTGGCCGGGTCGCCGGACTTGAAGATGCCGGAGCCGACGAAGACGCCCTCGGCGCCGAGCTGGCGCATCAGGGCCGCGTCGGCCGGGGTGGCCACGCCGCCGGCGGAGAAGAGGACCACCGGGAGCTTGCCGAGCTCGGCGACCTCCTTGACCAGCTCGAACGGGGCGCGCAGCTCCTTGGCGGCGGCGTAGATCTCGTTGTTGTCGCAACCGCGCAGCTTGGCGATCTCGCCCTTGATCTGGCGCAGGTGGCGAACGGCCTCGACGACGTTGCCGGTGCCGGCCTCGCCCTTGGAGCGGATCATCGCGGCGCCCTCGGCGATGCGGCGCAGGGCCTCGCCCAGGTTGGTGGCACCACAGACGAACGGGGTGGTGAAGGCCCACTTGTCGGAGTGGTTGACCTCGTCGGCCGGGGTGAGGACCTCGGACTCGTCGATGTAGTCGACACCGAGGGACTGGAGGACCTGGGCCTCGACGAAGTGGCCGATGCGGGACTTGGCCATGACCGGGATGGAGACGGCGTCGATGATGCCCTCGATCATGTCCGGGTCGGACATGCGGGCCACGCCGCCGTCCTTGCGGATGTCGGCCGGGACCCGCTCCAGGGCCATGACCGCGACCGCGCCCGCGTCCTCGGCGATCTTCGCCTGCTCCGGCGTGACGACGTCCATGATCACGCCGCCCTTGAGCTGCTCGGCCATGCCGCGCTTCACGCGCGCGGTGCCGGTCTCGGGAGCCTGGTTCTCGGTGGTGGACACGGGTGACCTCACTGAAGGGAAGAGGGTTACTGCCTCACCGAGGAAACGCGAATGGACCAGGCCACAGCAAGGGCCAATGGGAAGCCGGTGGATCCTTTTGGTTCACCGGGGGTTCAGCGGGCGTGCTCAGGCGTCGCGCTCCACGAGCGCCGCGGGCGGCTCGTCGTCCATCTCGAAGGCCAGCGGGAACGGGGCGTGGCCGGCGAGCCGGAACCAGCGGACCTTGCGGTGCTCGCGGAGCCTGCGGGCCGCGCCCACGGCGTCGTTGTGGAACCGGCGGGCCATCGGGACCCGGCGCACGGCCTCGGCCAGCTCATGGGCCGCCGCCTCGCCGCCCGGGGCCTCGCGTACGGCCTCCACCTGGGCCGGGTCGGCGAAGACCGCGCGCAGCGCCTGGCTCAGCTCGCTCTCCGCGACCTCGCGCTGCTCCTCCTCGGCCTGCCGGGACGCGTGCGCCGCCTCGTAGAGCACGATCGAGGCGGCCGGGTCCAGCACACCGGAGGTGGCCAGCTCCTGCGTCACGGAGGCCCGCCGCAGCAACTGGGCGTCCAGGGCGGCCCGCGCGGCGTCCATCCGCACGTGCAGCCGGTCCAGCCGCCCGGCCGTCCAGCTGAGATACACGCCGATCACGACGAGGGCGACAAGGATCCAGATGAGGGTTGCGGTCACGCCGGAAGGCTATCGGCTGCGCACCGACGCCCTCGGTGTCGGTCCCCGACCGGCCGGGGCCGTCAGTCCCGCGCCAGCCCGAACCGCGCCCGCAGTCCCGTCGTGCGCTCGTCCGCCGCGACCGCTGCCGCGCCGGCCGTCACCGTCTCGTACACCGACAGGATGTCCGCGCCGACCGTCGACCAGTCGAAGCGCCGGACGTGGGCGCTGCCCCGCTCGCGCAGCTCCGCCAGGCGGGCCGGGTCCGACAGCAGCCGTACGGCCGTCTCGGCGAGCGCGTCGGCGTTCTCGTTGGCGAAGACCTCGCCCGCCTCGCCCTGGTCGAGGACCTGGACGAAGGCGTCCAGGTCGGAGGCGAGGACGGGGGCGCCCGCCGACAGCGCCTCGACGAGGATGATGCCGAAGCTCTCGCCTCCGGTGTTCGGCGCGACGTACAGGTCGACGCTGCGCAGGAGACGCGCCTTGTCCTCGTCGCTGACCATGCCGAGGAACTCCACGCGCGCGCGTACCTCCTCCGGGAGGTCCTCCACGGCCGCCTCCTCGTCACCCCGGCCGGCGACCAGAAGGCGCGTCTGCGGGCGGGCCGCGAGGATCTTCGGCAGGGCTTTCATGAGGACCGGCAGGCCCTTGCGGGGCTCGTCGATGCGGCCGATGAAGCCGATCGTGTCGCCCTGCCACTGCGGCTTCGGCTCGGCCTTGGCGAAGAAGTCCACGTCGACGCCGTTGGGGATGACCACCGCGTCCCCGCCGAGGTGCTCGACCAGGGTGCGCCGGGCGTACTCGCTGACCGCGATCCGCGCGCTGATCTTCTCCAGCGCGGCCTGAAGAATGGAGTACGCGGCGATCATCGCGCGCGAGCGGGGGTTGGAGGTGTGGAAGGTCGCGACGATCGGGCCCTGCGCCGCCCAGCAGGTCAGCAGCCCGAGCGAGGGCGAGGTCGGTTCGTGGATGTGCACCACGTCGAAGTGGCCCTCGTGCAGCCAGCGCCGTACGCGCGCGGCCGACAGGAAGCCGAAGTTCAGCCGGGCCACGGAGCCGTTGTACGGCACCGGGACCGCGCGGCCGGCCGAGACGACGTACGGCGGCAGCGGCGTGTCGTCGTCGGCCGGGGCGAGCACGGACACCTCGTGGCCGAGCCGGATGAAGTACTCGGCGAGGTCGCGGATGTGGAACTGGACGCCCCCGGGCACGTCCCAGGAGTACGGGCAGACGATCCCGATTCTCACGACGGCCCCTTCGCCGGGTCGAGGTCGGCGAGCCACAGGCGTTGGAGCATGTGCCAGTCCTCCGGATGGTCGGCGATCCCGGTGGCGAAGGCGTCGGCCAGCGCCTGTGTCATCACGGACGTCTTCTCCGCGCGCGTGCCTGACCCGGGTACCTCTATCGGGGGATGCACCTGCCCCTTCATGATCGGCGAGTCGTCGTACCAGAGGGTGACCGGCAGCAGCAGCGCGCCGGTCTGCTGGGCGAGCAGGGCCGGGCCCGCGGGCATCCGGGTGCGCTCGCCGAAGAAGTCGACCTCGACGCCGGAGGCGGACAGGTCACGGTCGGCGACCAGGCAGACCAGACCGCCGTCGCGCAGCCGCCGGGCCAGGGTGCCGAAGGCCGAGCCGCCGCTGTGCGGCAGGACCTCCATGCCGAGGCCCTCGCGGTAGGCGACGAAACGGTCGTAGAGCGTCTCGGGCTTCAGCCGCTCGGCGACCGTCGTGAACGGCGTTTCCAGCTTCGTGGTGACCCAGGCGCCGGCCAGGTCGTAGTTGGCCATGTGCGGCAGCGCGAGGACCACGCCCTGGCCGGAGGCGAGCCCGTCGGTGAGGTGGTGGATGTCCTTGGGGTCGAACCCGGTCCGCACCCGCTCGCGGCTCCAGGCCGGCAGCCGGAAGGACTCCATCCAGTAGCGCAGGTACGAGCGCATGCCCGCGCGGGACAGCTCGGCGAGGCGCTCGGGCGTGGCGCCGGGCACCACGCGCGCGTAGTTGCTCTCCAGCCGCTGGACGCCCTTGCCGCGCTGCTTCCAGGAGAGGTCGGCGATGGTGCGGCCGAGCCGGACCGCGGCCGGTTCGGGGAGCTTCTTGACGGTGCTCCAGCCGAGGCCGTACAGCGCGTCGCTGAGCCGGTCGGCGGTGCTCACTTCGCCGCCTCGCTCCCCCGGGACGCGTTCTGCCGGGCGGCCTCGTCCGCCTCGGCGGACTCGCGGCGGACGGTGACGACCCGCTGGATCAGCGTGACCAGGCTGCCGGCGGCGACGATCCACAGGGCGATCGGCAGCAGCCACTGGATGCCCGGCACACCGAACGTGTGCAGGCCCGCGAGACCGGCCGCGACCAGCGAGATCACCAGGCGCTCGGCGCGCTCCACCAGCCCGTTGACGGCGACCGGCAGCCCGATCGACTCGCCGCGCGCCTTGGTGTAGGACACCACTTGGCCGCTGGCCAGGCAGAAGATCGAGACGGCGCACAGGACGTTGTCGTTCCCGTTGCCCGCGTACCAGAGCGCGAAGCCGCCGAAGATCGCGCCGTCGGCGACCCGGTCGAGGGTGGAGTCCAGGAAGGCGCCCCAGCGGCTGGAGCGGCCCAGCTGGCGGGCCATGTTTCCGTCGACCAGGTCGGAGAAGACGAACAGGGTGATGACGACCGTGCCCCAGAAGAACTCGCCCCGGGGGTAGAAGACCAGCGCGCTCGCCACCACGCCGGCCGTGCCGATGAGCGTGACCGTGTCGGGGCTCACCCCCCGCCGGATGAGAAACGCGGCGAACGGTGTGAGGACACGCGTGAAGAATGCACGCGCGTACTTGTTCAGCATGGCCTTCCCGACGGTCGGTGTCGCCGCGGCCCTGGTGGCCTCCGGCTGGCCCATCGTAGTCACGCGCGCGCGTGCGTGGCGGGCGGGCACCCGCAGCCCGTGGCGTGAACCGGCGTGCGCCGACGCGCGCCGGGCGTGCGTGGCGCGTTCGGCGCCCGCCGCTGTCCTTCGTATGGACGCAACGTGACGGGAGTGGAAAGCTCGAATAACCGCGGGCGTCGCCGGAGCCGCCACCACACGCGGATCCCGCGTGTCCGCGCCCACAGTGACCTCACCGTGCACGGGAGGCAGGATCATGGGCGACAAGGCACAGACACACCACCCCGGGGCCGCCGGCAGGGCTCTTGAGGCCGACCAGCCCGCGTCTGTACGGAACGTGGTGCTGGTCGGCCACTCCGGTTCGGGCAAGACGACCCTGGTGGAGGCCCTCGCGCTGACCGCGGGGGCGGTGAACCGGGCGGGCCGCGTCGAGGACGGCGGCACCGTCTCGGACTACGACGAGATCGAGCACCGGCAGCAACGCTCCGTACAGCTCTCGCTGGTGCCCGTCGAATGGAACGGCATCAAGATCAACCTCCTCGACACCCCCGGGTACGCCGACTTCGTCGGGGAGCTGCGGGCCGGTCTGCGGGCGGCGGACGCGGCCCTCTTCGTCGTCTCGGCCTCGGACGGGGTGGACGGCGCCACCCGGATGGTCTGGGAGGAGTGCGCGGCCGTCGGCATGCCCCGCGCGATCGTGATCACGCACCTGGAGGCCGCGCGCGCGGACTTCGAGGACATGACCCGGACCTGCGCCGAGGCCTTCGGCGGGGACGACCCCGACGCCGTGCTCCCGCTGTACACGCCGCTGCGCGGCCCGGAGGGACCCGACGGGCACGCGCCGGTGACCGGGCTGGTCGGGCTGCTGACGCAGAAGCTGTTCGACTACTCGACCGGGGAGCGCAAGGAGTCCGAGCCCGGCGCGGACCAGCTGCCGGACATCGAGGAGGCCCGCAACCGGCTCATCGAGGGGATCATCGCCGAGAGCGAGGACGAGACCCTCATGGACCGCTATCTCGGCGGCGAGCAGATCGACGTCAAGACCCTGATCGAGGACCTGGAGCGGGCCGTCGCCCGCGGCTCGTTCTTCCCCGTCCTGGCAGCCGCCCCCGCCGCCGAGGGCGCCCGGCAGGGGCTCGGCACGGTCGAGCTGCTGGAGCTGGTCACCGGCGGCTGTCCGACTCCGTTCGAGCACGCGCTGCCCGAGGTCAGCGGCATCGACGGCACACGACGCGAGCTGAAGCCGTGCGACACCGACGGCCCGCTGGTCGCCGAGGTCGTCAAGACCGCCTCCGACCCCTACGTCGGCCGCGTCTCCCTCGTCCGCGTCTTCTCCGGCACCCTGCGCCCCGACCAGACGGTGCACGTCTCCGGGCACGGGCTCGCCGACCGCGGCCACGAGGACCATGACGTCGACGAGAAGGTCGGCGCCCTGTCCATGCCCTTCGGCAAGCAGCAGCGCCCGGTGACGCACGCCGTCGCCGGTGACCTGGTGTGCGTGGCCAAGCTGGGCCGCGCCGAGACCGGGGACACGCTCTCCGCGAAGGACGACCCGCTGCTGATGGAGCCCTGGCGGATGCCCGACCCGCTGCTGCCGCTCGCCATCCAGGCACACAGCAAGCCCGACGAGGACAAGCTCTCCCAGGGCCTTTCCCGGCTGGTCGCCGAGGATCCGACGATGCGTCTGGAGCAGAACCAGGACACCCACCAGGTGGTCCTGTGGTGCCTGGGCGAGGCCCACGCGGACGTGGCTCTGGAGCGGCTGCGCAACCGTTACGGCGTCCAGGTCGACGTCGTCCCGCACCGGGTCTCCCTCCGGGAGACGTTCGCGCACAAGGCGTCCGGGCGCGGCCGGCATGTGAAGCAGTCCGGCGGGCACGGGCAGTACGCGATCTGCGAGATCGAGGTGGAGCCGCTGCCGGGCGGCTCGGGCATCGAGTTCGTGGACAAGGTGGTCGGCGGCGCCGTGCCGCGCCAGTTCATCCCGTCCGTCGAGAAGGGCGTACGGGCGCAGGCCGCCAAGGGCGTCGCCGCCGGGCATCCGCTGGTGGACGTGCGGATCACGCTGCTGGACGGCAAGGCGCACTCGGTGGACTCCTCCGACGCCGCCTTCCAGACGGCGGGCGCACTCGCGCTGCGGGAGGCCGCGGCCGACGCCAGGATCCATCTGCTGGAGCCGGTGGCCGAGGTGTCGGTGCTGGTCGGCGACGACTACGTGGGCGCGGTGATGAGCGACCTGTCGGGCCGGCGCGGCCGGGTGCTCGGCACGGAACAGGTCGGCGCCGGGCGGACCCTGATCCGGGCCGAGGTGCCCGAGTTCGAGATCGGCCGGTACGCCGTCGACCTGCGCTCGCTCTCCCACGGCACGGCCCGCTTCGACCGGAGCTACGCCCGGCACGAGCCGATGCCTCCGCAGATCGCCGAGCGGATCCGCGAACAGGCCGACGAAACGGTGTAGTTCACGGCGGGACGCACCCCGATCGGGCGGACGGCTTCGGCCGTCCGCCCCCGTATGCCGGTGGCTGGGGATACGCTGATGACCTGATCAACAGGTGTGCGGAGTACGGAAGTCGGGAAGGCCGCAGGAGCGGGGCGGCGGCAAGTGGGGGCGGGAATGAGCTTCGAGGACTTCTTCGGGCCACAGGTGCCCAGGCCGGGCGGCGGTGAGCAGGCCCCGACCTTTGCCCTGGCCTCGGCGGCGTACCGGGACACGCCGATGGAGGAGATCAAGAAGGCCGACAACGAATGGCACCAGTCGACGGTCACCGAGCACCGCTCGTGGGCGAAGATCTTCCGGCCCAACTTCGGTGAGGCGTACGCCCAGGCGGTCATCGACCGCATGCTGGGCGTCGACAGGAAGCCGCTCATCCAGTCCTTCGGCTGCGAGCCGCAGGTGGTCGTCGAGCACTGCCTCGCGGCCAACCGCATCCGCCGGGAGCGGGACACGAAGCTGACCGCCCTCATGGTGCTGTGCGGCCTGCTCTTCCTGCCCGGCCTGCTGGTCTGGCTGCTCGTCTTCCAGCTCCGGGCCCTGATGCTGAAGAACGACGACAAGCGGGTCTCGGGCCTCGGCACGCTCCTGGTGGCCGTCGTCGGCGTCGCCACGGTGATCTTCCTGATCCGGACGCCGTTCACCGGCTTCTGGCACTGGTACGCGCGCGGCTGCGCCGTGGTCCCCGTCGCCGGCTGGTTCCTGGCCAAGCGGATCTGCGAGAGCACCGCGCAGGACCTGCGTGAGCGCTGGGGCGATCTGCTCTCCGGCGGCAGCGTCGGCGCGAAGGTCCCCGAGGCGGTGCCGACCAGCCCGGACCAGGCCGCGGCCGAGCAGCTGCGGCAGTCACTGGCCCGGCTCAGCGCCGAGCAGCAGTCCAACTCGGTCTTCTACGCCGGTCCGAAGGGCATCCTCGGGATGGGCACCCGCTGGGGCTCCTGGCACCTCGCGGAGGAGCTGGTCCCCCTCGACGCGGTCAAGGGCATCCACGAGTTCCGCAGCTGGACGGTCGTCCGGGCGATCCACGACGAGCTGAGCGTGCTGGACCGGCAGCACCTGAAGACCGGCGGATTTCCCAAGCCGCAGGTGAAGCACTGGATCGTCACGCATGTCGGCGAGGGCGCCAAGGAGGTGTCGAGGCCGGAGGGGACGGACGTCGAGGCGTACCAGGTCAAGCCGAAGGCCGTCGAGGACATCTGCAACAACCAGCAGTTCGACAGCGGCGACCGGCACTACCTGGGCGTGCAGTGGCCGCATCTGTGGAACGGCGACCTGATCCTCACCATGATGATCACCGTGACCGTGCTGAAGGAGACCCTGCGCATCGAGGTCACCGGACACGCCCTCGGCCCGGTCAACGGCCTGTTCCGCGGCAAGCCCGAGGCCCCTGTGAAGAAGGTCGCGAAGACCGTCAAGTTCTGGGAGACCCGGACGATCAAGCTTCCGCTGGTCACCGCCGACGAGGTGGTGCGGCTCGCCGCGCGGGCCGCCATCGGCTGGTACCCGCCGCTGCTGAAGTGGCTCGGTGGCTCGATCGGCCTGCCCGAGCCCTTCGGTCTGCGGCACTCCTGGGCCGATCAGCCCTGGCGGCACCGTTTCATGGCCGACGACGCGCTGCGCGCGGCCACCCCGATACTCCGGGCGGTCCACCGGGCCGTGCTCAGGGTGCTCAGGGAACACGACGTGGACGTCGACAAGTTCAGCTCGCGGGCGTCCGTCCTGAGCGGGTCGGTGCAGGATGCCTCGCCCAAGAAGTCCGACACGTACGACGCGTGAGGGTGCGCCCCTTCTCCGTCGTGAGGAGGCCGGAGGAGGGGCACCCGACGGTTCAGGCCGTGGGCCAGGCCTCCGCCAGCATCTTCCTGGTGTCCGCGAGCAGCTGCGGCAGCACCTTCGTGTGGCCGACGACCGGCATGAAGTTCGTGTCGCCGCCCCAGCGCGGGACGATGTGCTGGTGCAGGTGGGCGGCGATGCCGGCGCCCGCGACCGTGCCCTGGTTCATGCCGATGTTGAAGCCGTGTGCGCCGGACGCGGTGCGCAGCGCCGTCATCGCCTGCTTGGTCAGCTCGGCCAGCTCGGCGGTCTCCGCCCCGGTCAGCTCGGTGTAGTCGGCCACGTGCCGGTACGGCACGGTCATCAGATGGCCGCCGTTGTACGGGTAGAGGTTGAGCACGGCGTACACGTGCTCACCGCGCCGGACGATCAGCCCGTCCTCGTCGGACTTGGCCGGGAGCGAGCAGAACGGGCAGCCGTCGCCCTCCCCCGGGCCGGTCGGCTTGTTCTCGCCCTGGATGTACGCCATCCGGTGGGGCGTCCACAAACGCTGGAACGCGTCCTGCGTCCCCACCCCGATCTGCTGCTCCGGCTCACTCGTCATGCCATGCAGCATATGGCTTCGCCCGTTCCCGGCGTGTCGCCGGGGCAGCCGGGAGACGCTGTCCGGCGAAGCTGGGCCGGTGGACGACGACAGCCCTGCGGCGCGCTGGGAGCAGCGCACCGAGATCCCTCTCTTCGTGGCGGCGCTGCTCTTCCTGGCCGTGTACGCCACCCGCGTCCTGGCCACGGACCTGCCCGTGTTCTGGCGGCACCTGAGCACGTACCTGCTGCTCGCCCTCTGGGTGGTGTCCGCCGTGGACTACGCGGTGCACTGGCGGCTCAGCGGGCAGGGGCTGCGCTTCGTGCCGACGCATGTGCTGCACACGGTGGTGCTCGCCCTGCCGCTGCTGCGCCCGCTGCGGATCGTCCCGCTGTACGACGCGCTCCAGCACCGGTCCGGACAGCCGCGGCTCTCGCTGTACGCGCGGGTGATCTCGTACGCCGGGCTGTCCGCCCTGCTGCTCGGCTTCGCCGGTGCCCTCGCGGTCTACCAGCAGGAGCGCGGGGCGCCCGGTGCGACGGTGCGGACGTTCGGGGACGCCGTGTGGTGGGCCGCCTCGACCCTGAGCACGGTCGGCTACGGCGACGTCACCCCGGTGACCCCCGTCGGCCGGCTGATCGCGATCGTGATGATGGCCGGCGGCCTCGCCCTGCTCGGCGCGGTGACGGGGTCGTTCTCGTCCTGGCTGATGCGGACCTTCTACCGGGAGGGCGACGAGAGGCCCCCGGGGCGGTGAACCTCCCCGGGGGCCTTCGCGCGCGGCGGGTGCCGGATCAGACCTGGGCCCGCTCCTCGACGACCTGGGCGATCTTCGCGATGGCCTCGTCGAACGGGATGCCGTTCTCCTGCGAGCCGTCGCGGTAGCGGAAGGACACCGAGTTGTTGGACATGTCCTCGTCGCCCGCGATGACCATGAAGGGCACCTTCTGCTTCTGGGCGTTGCGGATCTTCTTCTGCATCCGGTCCGAGGAGGAGTCCACCTCGACGCGCAGGCCCTTCCTGCGGGCCGCCGCCGCGAACTTCTCCAGGTACTCGACGTGCGCGTCGCCGATCGGGATGCCGAGGGCCTGGACCGGGGCCAGCCACGCCGGGAAGGCGCCCGCGTAGTGCTCCAGGAGCACGGCGAAGAACCGCTCGATGGAGCCGAACAGGGCGCGGTGGATCATGACCGGGCGCTGCTTGGAGCCGTCCGGGCCCGTGTACTCCAGGTTGAAGCGCTCGGGCAGGTTGAAGTCGAGCTGGATGGTCGACATCTGCCAGGTACGGCCGATCGCGTCCTTGGCCTGGACGGAGATCTTCGGACCGTAGAAGGCGGCGCCGCCCGGGTCGGGGACGAGGGGCAGGCCCTGCTTCTCGGCGACCTGGCGCAGCGTCTCGGTCGCCTCCTCCCAGACCTCGTCGGAGCCGACGAACTTCTCCGGGTCCTTGGTGGACAGCTCCAGGTAGAAGTCGGTCAGGCCGTAGTCGCGCAGCAGGCCGAGGACGAAGGTGAGCGTCTTGTCCAGTTCCTCGGACATCTGCTCACGGGTGCAGTAGATGTGCGCGTCGTCCTGCGTGAAGCCGCGGGCCCGGGTGAGGCCGTGCACGACGCCCGACTTCTCGTACCGGTACACGGTCCCGAACTCGAAGAGGCGCAGCGGCAGTTCGCGGTACGAGCGGCCACGCGCGTCGAAGATCAGGTTGTGCATCGGGCAGTTCATGGGCTTGAGGTAGTAGTCCACGCCCTCGTCGAGCTGCATGGGGGGGTACATGCCCTCGGCGTACCAGTCCAGGTGGCCGGACGTCTCGAAGAGCTTCCCCTTCGTGGCGTGCGGGGTGTAGACGAACTCGTAGCCCTCTTCCTCGTGGCGGCGCCGCGAGTAGTCCTCCATCGTGCGGCGGACGATGCCGCCCTTGGGGTGGAAGACGGCGAGGCCGGAGCCGATCTGCTCGGGGATGGAGAAGAGGTCCAGCTCGGTGCCGAGCTTGCGGTGGTCGCGCTTCTCGGCCTCGGCGAGGAAGTCCAGGTAGCCCTTCAGCTCGTCCTTGGAGGGCCAGGCGGTGCCGTAGATGCGCTGGAGCATCGGGTTCTTCTCGCTGCCGCGCCAGTAGGCGGCCGCGTTGCGCATCAGCTTGAACGCCGGGATGAGGCGGGTGGAGGGCAGGTGCGGACCGCGGCAGAGGTCCTTCCAGCACAGCTCGCCGGTCTTGGCGTCCAGGTTGTCGTAGATCGTCAGCTCACCTGCGCCGACCTCGACGTCCGCGCCGTCGTCGCTGGACGCGGAGCCCTTGAGGCCGATCAGCTCCAGCTTGTACGGCTCGTCCGCCAGCTCCTCGCGGGCGGCCTCGTCGGTCACCACGCGGCGGGCGAACTTCTGCCCGCGCTTCTGGATCTCCTGCATCTTCTTCTCGATGGCCTTGAGATCCTCGGGCGTGAACGGCTTCTCGACGTCGAAGTCGTAGTAGAAGCCGTCCTTGACGGGCGGGCCGATGCCCAGCTTGGCCTCGGGGAAGATCTCCTGCACGGCCTGCGCCATGACGTGCGCGGTCGAGTGGCGCAGGATGTTCAGGCCGTCCTCGGAGGAGATCTCGACACCCTCGACGGTCTCGCCGTCCTGGACCGCGTAGGTGAGGTCCTTCAGCTCGCCGGCCACGCGCGCGGCGATGATCGAGCGCTCGCCCGCGAAGAGGTCGGCGGCCGTAGTGCCCGTCGTCACCACGCGTTCTTCCCGCTCGGAATCGCGTTGGATGATCACACGGACGTCTGACACCGGTCTCTCCTGACTGAAGGTGGGTGCGGCGCCATACCAGGAGCGCGCGCACAGGCGATCGTACCGACCCGACCGCGCCGACCGCTAAACGGTCACCCTCAGTCCCCCTCCCCGTACTCTCCCGGTCCGCCCTCCCCGCACGCCTCCTCGAAGAAGTCGAGGTTCTCCTGGAGGGCCTTCAGCAGCCGGTCGCGCTCGGCCTCGTCGACCTGGACGGGGACGACCCCGGAGGCTCCGGTGAGCCGGCGGAAGCCGCCCCGGCGCTCCAGCCGGCCGTGCACGCGCACCGGGAGGCCGACGAGATGGGCGTGGCCGGCGATGCGGTAGTCCTCCTCGTCCAGGGTGACGCGGACGTGCGGGACCTCGGCGCCGGCGAGGACGCGCAGCCGTACGGTGCCCTCGCCGCCGGGGCCGGAGCGGCGCATGCGGACCACGGCGCCGGTGATCCGGACCGGCACCGAGGGCTCCTCGCGCAGATAGCGGGCGGCGGCCTCGCGCAGCACGGGCAGATCGCCCGGGGAGAACTCGACGGGCTCGGCGGCGGGCGCGCAGCCCTCCGGGACTCCGGCGCCGGGTGCCCAGGCGACGGCGATCCGGGCGCCCTCGGTGCCCCGGACCAGCGTGGCCAGCGCCTCGGTCAGCTCGCGGCTGACCCCGGCCTCGACGGCGCCGTCGAAGGCGTCCATGCCGCCGGTGGCCCGCTGGTAGTCGATGGCCTCGCGGGCGGCGTACAGCGCCTGGTGGAGGCGGACGGCGAGGGGCCGGCCCGCCGGGACGGGCGCGAACGCGGTGAGGGTGCGGCCCTCGGCGGCGGGCCCGACGAGGACGTGTTCCAGCAGGGCGACGGCCGCGCGGCGGTGGCGGGCGCCGTGGTAGCCGGCACGCGCGCGCGTGGCGAGCGCGGCGGCGAGCAGCATCTGCCGTGCGGCGCCGCGCAGTTGCTCGTCGGCGCTCCAGGGCGCGGCGCCGGCGGGCCCGGCCGGGGCGTCGCGCCACCAGCGGATCTCGTCGCTGGGCAGGGCGAGGGAGATCAGCACCTCGCGCGCGCCGGGCGTCTCGCTGCGGGCGAGCGCGTCGAGGGCCTCGCCGAGCAGGTCGTCGCTGTCGGGGAAGGCGCGGCTCTCCGGCACCAGCAGGCTGGTCGCGCCGGCGCCCGGCCCGGGCGGGGTCCAGCGGCCGTAGCGCCCGGGTGCTCCGCCGCGCCGCTGCCAGCCGTGCCGGTGCAGCAGCGCGCCGAGCACCGCCGGGTCGACCCGGGCGGGGTCGGGGGGCTGCTGCCGGGCGAGGTCGTCGGGATGCGGCCGGACCTGGCGCGGCAGCTCCTCGTACGGACGGCTCCTCATGGTCTGCCTCCCGTCCCGACCCGCGTCATGATCTCGCACAGCGCCCGGTCGTCGAAGATGCGCGAGGTCGGGATCCGCACGGTGGTCCGGTGCCGGCCGGTGACCGGGTGGCCGGCGAGGTTGACCCAGTAGCAGCAGTGCCGCAGGTCGAGCCGGTCGTGGCTGGCGCGCAGCCAGTCGTCCTGGGAGCGCGGGACGAGCATCACGACCAGGATCTTGTGCACCGAGACGGGTGTGCGGGCGAGCTTGCGCAGATGGTCGTTGTCGAGGGTGAAGGAGAAGGAGCGGCCCGGCGGGTTCGGCGGGATCTGGTAGGTGCACTTCAGCTGCACCTTGATGGTGACCTCGTCGTCGACGGTGTGTCCGGGCGCGCTGTGGCTGACGTGCCAGTCGATGCCGTTGTCCGGGAAGGGCTGGGACAGCGAGCA
Source organism: Streptomyces sp. HUAS MG56 (assembly GCF_058673395.1). Taxonomy (NCBI): domain Bacteria; kingdom Bacillati; phylum Actinomycetota; class Actinomycetes; order Kitasatosporales; family Streptomycetaceae; genus Streptomyces; species Streptomyces sp. HUAS MG56. The sequence continues at coordinate 2,810,123 of NZ_CM178722.1, forward strand.
TCCCGCCGCGGCGGCGACCGCGTGCAGATAGCCGACCTGCAAGGTCTCCATGCAGGCGGTGGTGGCGAGCGAGCCGCGGACGGTGCCCGGGCGATCGGGCAGCAGCCCGCCCCGCTCGGGCTGCGCTATGGCCATGACCAACAGCCTTCCAAGCAATGAGTGTCTCCGCTGCGGGCCGCTGAACTGCAAAGACCCGTACTCCTGTTGTCTCCTCGCGGCGTACGGCGCAAACAGCCCGGGTATCACCAAACAGGCAGAAGACGGAACGTCATCTGCGGTAGGTGAACAAGGAGTTGGGTTCGGATGACGACCTGGTACGAGGGGCCGCTCGCGGCCTTCGACACGGAGACGACGGGTGTGGACGTCGAGACCGACCGGATCGTGTCGGCCGCAGTCGTCGTCCAGGACGCCCCGGGCACCCGGCCCCGGATGTCCCGGTGGCTGGTGAACCCGGGGGTGCCGGTCCCCGAGGCGGCGACGGCGGTGCACGGGCTGACGGAGGAGCACCTCCAGCACAACGGCCGCTGGCCGGCGCCGGTGATGTACGAGATAGCCGAGCAGCTGGCGGAGCACGCGGCGATGGGCCGTCCGCTGGTGGTGATGAACGCGCCCTTCGATCTGACGCTGCTGGACCGGGAGTTGCGCCGGCACCGGGCGTCGTCGCTGGACCGCTGGTTCGAGTCGGTGCCGCTCAGGGTGCTGGACCCGCGGGTGCTGGACAAGCACCTGGACCGGTACCGCAAGGGCCGCCGCACGCTGACCGACCTGTGCGCGCACTACGAGGTGACGCTGGAGGGCGCGCACGACGCCGCGGCGGACGCACTGGCCGCACTGGATGTCGTACGGGCGGTGGGCCGCCGTTTCGCGACCCGGCTGGAGCGCCTGTCCCCCGCCGAACTGCACACGCTCCAGGCCAACTGGCACGCGGCCCAGGCCCGTGGCCTCCAGGCCTGGTTCGCGCGCAGCGGCTCGACGGAGATCGTCAGCACGGACTGGCCCCTGCGGCCGGAGCTGCCGGCGGCGGCCTGAATACGCGGAAGACCGGCCCGCTGCGGCGGACCGGCCTTCTCCCGGTGGGCGATACTGGGTTCGAACCAGTGACCTCTTCGGTGTGAACGAAGCGCTCTCCCACTGAGCTAATCGCCCGGGAACGCACTGAACAATACAGGTCGAGACGCGGATCCTTCAAACCGCTTCGAGATACCTCAGCAGTCCCCGTCGTCCGGCGGCCATCATCAGCCGGTGGTTGGCGCGGAAGACCGGGCGGCCGGGGACAGCGAGACGCCGCAGCAGGGGCTTGTTCACGCTGACCGCCTGGTCGTAGCGGGCGAGGGTGCCGGGGCCGTCGGCGGTGAGCGTCCAGCGGGCCCAGCCGTCGAGGTCGCCGGACACCGCGATCTCCAGGACCCCGGCGTCCGGGTCGCGGCGTGTCTCGCGTGCGGTGAAGGTCATCGTGTACGGCAGCACGGGCCGGATGGCGAAGACGCCGGTGCGGTCGTCGAGCCGGGTCACCGTCCGGACCTGCGGCCACCAGCGGGGATAGTCCTCGGGCCGCTCCAGCACGGCGTACACGGCCGCCGGCGGGGCGGGCAGGGACCACAGGCTGAGGAAGCGGTACCGGTTCCAGTCCATGGGGGGAGTCTGCCCGCCGGGGCGCCCCGCTCTGAGTACGCGTACTCATGCGCCGCCTCGTGCGGCGGTGCAGACTCGGGGGGCGAGCGCCGCCGCCCGTGCGACGGCGCTCACCCAGCCCTGTCATCCGGGCATCTTGTCCCCGAGCAGGGCCAGGTTCTCGATGGCCGCGAGGCCGTAGAGCGCGGTGTCGTTGCTGGACACCCAGGCCGCCTCGCTCCCCTCCACCAGGGTGACCGGTCCGGTCAGGCTCTCGGTCCGCCACGGCGAGGACTCGGTGTAGCCGTCGGAGCCGTAGAACTTGGTCCAGGCGCGCTCGGCGAGGGTCGCGTCCCCGGTCTGTACGGCGGCGTAGGCGTCCAGGCGCGAGTGCCCCTGGAAGAGCAGGAGGGTGCCGAAGTCGGTGCCGTAGCGGGCCTTCTGTTCGGCCTTGGTGGCGTTGAAGTAGCGGCAGTAGTCCAGGTAGGCCTTCTTGAAGTCGGGCATGTCGACCAGGTGGATCAGCTCGGCGCACAGCTCGTTCAGGCCGAAGACGGCCGAGAGGTGGGACACGGAGACGACCGGCTTGTCGGCGACGGCGAATGCGCCGGTGTCGAGGTCGTACAGCCCGCTGCCCTGCACGAAGCCGTTGGGCTGGGCGGCGATGCCCCGCATCGTGGACAGCACGCGGGCCTTGGCCTTCTCCCACTGGGGGCCCTTGCGCTCCCACTCGGTCAGCCAGGCCGACACCAGGCCGCTCCAGTCCGTGCCGAAGCCGATGGACAGGGCGTGCCGGTCGGGGGTGTAGGGGTCGGTGCGGACCTTGCGCAGCGGGTCGAGGACGAGGAAGGTCTCGTCGGAGTCGACGCCTGCGTGCATGAGGTCGCCGACGCGTTCGTCGCCGGTGAGGAAGTAGTAGAAGCGGCGGTAGGTGGTGTTGGCGATGCGCTGCTGCTTGGCGCTGTCGCCGAAGTGCTGCACACCGTGCCGGGTCCCGAGGCCCGCCCATGCGCCGAGGTGGTAGACGTCGACCTCGCCGGTGTGCCGGGTGAGCGCCTCGGCGAAGCGGAAGAGGTCGGAGCGGCCGGAGCGCACGTACGCGTACCAGAGCCACAGGTCGGGTGACAGCTCGGAGTTGTCCCAGGCGTAGCCGCCGACGTCGTAGCGCCACTGGTGGCGCACGGTGTCGTAGGTGTGCATGAAGTCGCCGTAGTCCCAGAAGCCGTACCAACGGCGTTGCTCCACCTGGTCCTTGTAGTAGGTGAAGAGGAAGTCGAGGTGGTCCTCGATCTTCGCCTTGGCGGGGGTGGAGCGGTCCGGCTCGGAGAACAGGCCGGGGCCGAAGACCTTGGCCCTGACGAGCTGCCGGGGCGGGGCGGCGAGTTGCGGCAGCACCCGTAGGGCCGCGATCTGCTGGGCGAGGGTGTCGGCGGAGGGCGTGGCGTCGTTGGCCCAGAAGAGGAGTTCGGAGGTCCGGGCGATGCCGTAGGGGGTGCCGAACTTCGGCTCGTAGTCCTCGTAGGTGATGTTGAGGCCTTCGAGCTGCTCGGCGTAGGTGTCCTGGCCCATGCCGTCGTGGTAGAAGCGCAGGTCCATGGGCTGGGCCTCGGGCGACCAGAGCCAGAGGGTGACGGTGGCCTCGTCGGTGTGGGCGTCGCGGATGTCGAGCTGGGCGGGGAACTTCTCCCAGAAGTCCCGGAGGCCGAAGGAGAGTCCGCCGCTCGCGCCGCCGACGTAGCCGAAGCCGGAGGCCCGCCTGCCACCGCCGGCGGCGATCCAGCCGTACCCCTTCTTGGTGCGCTTGCGCAGGGTGAAGCCGTCGGCGGAGAGCTGGGCGAGGGTGTAGTCACCCCAGTGCGGGACGTACGGCAACCGGGTCGTCACGCGCTGGTCCCAGGTCGCGGGGTCCGGCAGCTTCCGGCCCTCGTACTGGGCGCTCTGCACGGCGGCTCCCGGGTCCCGGCGCAGTCCGGTGATTCCCTGGACGGCCTCGCGGAGCAGACCGCTGCCCTCGCCGCCGAGGCGGATGTGCCGGTCGTACGCCGCGTCGCGCATCGGCACGGAGAAGCGGACGCCGAGCCCGCGGATGAAGTCCCCGCTCGCCTTGCCGGGCTCCTGCTTCCCGTCGTAGGTGATGGTGTGCACCATGCGGAAGGAGTCGGCGCCGGCGTAGAAGTACAGGCGGAGGGAGAACGGCAGCCAACTGCGGCTTCCCTTGCGGTGCTTGCCGTCGATGCGGACGACCGCGCGGACGGGGCCGTCCTGCTCGACGGTGACCTCGCCGACGGTGCCGTCGAACCGCTCGGTCCTCACGGTGCCCTCGTCCTCGTCCTCGGCCTCGGGCTGGCGGAGGAGAACGAGGCGCCCGTTGCGGGCGATCTCCGTCGCCCCCCGGGTGACGGACTTGATCAGGGTCGAGCCGCTCTTGTCGATCCGCGCGGTGATGACGCCGGTGGAGACGTCGATGGTGCCGCCGTTCTTGTCGACGGTGACCCTCTTGTCGGGTGCGGCGGCCGTCCCGACGGTCAGCGTGAGCTTGCCGCTGCCCGAACTCACCGCGTGGGCCGTCCACTTGAGGGAGCCGTCGGGCCAGTAGGCGAGCGCCCAGGTCTGGACGGGGACGTCCTTGCCCGCGGCGTCCGTGAGCGCGAACGTCTGGCCCTCCTGGTGGGCGCCCACGGGCCAGGGCACGCCGACCGTGGTGCCGGGCGCGGCGCCGAGGCCGGCGTCCTCCAGCCAGTCCAGGGTGACGGGGTCGTCGCCCCCGGCCGCGGCTCTGGGCGCGGCCTCGGCGTCCTTGGCCCCGAGCGCCCAGCTGAACTGCGCTGCGGCTCCGGCGACGGCGGCCGCCTTGAGGAGGGATCTGCGGGGGATGGGGGACATGGCCTTCCTTCCATAGATGGACTGGTCAGGGGCATGACACGTAGAGCGCGGCGCCCAGGGGCACCGGCATTGAGGCAGGTCAGCGGCGCCGGTACCGCTCCTCGACGGCGACGGCCGCCGCCGTGACGGCGCCGAGCACGGGCACCGCCAGCGGGGCGATGAGCAGGGCGGAGCAGACGGTGAGCACCGCTCCGCCGACCAGCAGGAAGGATCCGGCGGGGTCGAGGACCGTACGCCGGCCCGCCTCCGCGAGCAGAGCGCGCCAACGGGTGCCGGGCGCCCAGACGGCTGCCGCGCGCAGTCCGGCCACGGCGACCCCGATCAGCGCGAGCAGTCCTACGGCGCCCACGAGGGGTCCGCCGGGCAGCCCGGCGCGTACGGCCCGCACCTCCAGCCAGGCCAGGGCCGGGACGGCCCAGCCCGCGAGCCCGACCGCCCAGCCCCCGCGCACGGCGGCGCGGAAGTCGGCGGCGAACTCCCGCCATCCGCCCGCCCGGTGGCCGGTGCGGCGGCGCAGATGCCGGGCGCCGGCGGCGAAGGCGGCCGGGTAGGTGACGACCCCGAGGGAGGCCACCGCGATCCATATGCCGGTGAGCAGACATTCGGCGAAAACGGCGAACCGCTCGGCGAACACGGACTCCTTGCGTGCCTTCACACGTGCTTCGGCCATGCCGGTCGTCTCACCCCTTCAGTCCGGAGGTCGCCATCCCGTCGATCAGATGGCGCTGGAAGGCGAGGAAGAACAGCAGCACGGGCAGCAGCGCGACCAGGGACATCGCGATCATCCCGCCGTAATTGGCGGCGACGCCGTCGGAGTCGCGGAACATCATCAGGCCCAGGGAGACCGTGTACTTGCCGGGCTCGTTGAGGTAGATCAGCGGGCCCATGAAGTCGTTCCAGGCGTTGATGAAGGTGAAGATCGCGCTGGTGATGAGCGCGGGCCGGGACAGCGGCAGCACGATCGACCAGTAGATGCGCAGGTGCCCGCAGCCGTCGAGCCGGGCGGCCTCGTCCAGCTCCCTCGGCAGGTTCCGCATGAACTGCACCATGAGGAAGACGAAGAAGGCCTCCGTGGCGAGGTACTTGCCGATCAGCAGCGGGGTGTAGGTGTTGACCCAGCCCAGCTTCTGGAACATCACGTACTGCGGGATCAGCAGCACGTGGTACGGCAGCAGCAGCGTGCCGATCATCAGCGAGAAGAGCAGGTTGCGCCCGGCGAAGCGAATGCGGGCGAACGCGTACGCGGTCAGCGAGCAGGAGATGAGGACGCCGACGACGGCACCGCCCGCGTAGAAGAGGGAGTTCTGGAAGAAGGTCCAGATCCGGACGTCCGCGATGCCGTCGGCGAGGCCCTTGAAGTTGCTCAGGATCGGGTGGGACGGGAACAGCGTGAGGCTGTTGACGACGTCCTTGCTGGGTTTGAAGGAGGCGCCGATCACCCAGATCACCGGGTAGAGGATGACCGCGAGGATCAGCAGGGCGCCGAGGTGCCAGACGAGGGATCCGGTGCGCCTGCGGATCGGCGGGGACGACGGCTTGGCGGCCGTGGTGGCACTCATCGGGTGTCCTCCTCGTAGTGCACCCACTTCTTCTGGGACCAGAAGAGGACGGCCGTCACCAGGGCCACGGCGAGCAGCAGCATCCAGGCCATGGCGGAGGCGAAGCCCATCTGGGCGTTCTTGAAGCCCTGTTGGTACAGGTAGCAGGTGTAGACGAGCGTGGCGTCGGCCGGGCCGCACTGGGTGTTGGAGACGACGTAGGCCGAGCCGAAGATCTGGAAGGAGTGGATGGTCTCCAGGAGCACGTTGAAGAAGAGCACCGGGGAGATCATCGGCAGGGTGATGGTCCAGAACGTGCGGAAGGGTCCGGCGCCGTCCACCTCGGCGGCCTCGTACAGCTCCCTGGGCACCTGCTTCAGCCCCGCCAGGAAGATGACCATGGGCGCGCCGAACTGCCAGACGGTCAGCGCGACCAGGCAGTACAGCACCCAGTCGGCGTTGCCGACCCAGCCGCCGACGTGCCAGCCGAAGAGGGACTGGGTACGGTCCACGATCGCGCCGTCGGAGAACAGCGAGCGCCAGACGAAGCCGACCGAGACGCTCGCGCCGATCAGCGAGGGGGCGTAGAAGGCGGCCCGGTAGAAGGCCTGGCCGCGGCGGCTCTGGGCGAGCAGGAGGGCCACCCCGAGGGCGAGCAGCAGCTTCAGCGGGGTGCCGATGATCACGTACTTCGCCGTCACCTCCACCGACTTCTGCCAGCGGGGGTCGGCGAACATCTTGGTGAAGTTGTCGAGCCCGACCCACCGGGGGCTGTTGAAGAGGTTGTAGTCGGTGAACGCGAAGTACAGCGAGGCGACCATCGGGCCCGCGGTCAGCAGCAGGAAGCCCGCGATCCACGGGGACATGAAGAGGTAGCCGACGAGGTTCTCGCGGCGGCGGCCGGGCCGCCCCGTGGCGGCGGAGGCGGCCGGGCGCGCCCTGCGGGCGGCGGGCACGGAGTGCTTGACGAGGGTCACGGCATGTTTCCCCTCAGGCCTGGAAGGCGGCCTCGGACTCGGTGAAGAACTGCTTCACCGCGTCGGAGACCTTCGTCTTGCCCTGTCCGAGGTCGCCGCCGATGCGCAGGAAGGCGGCCTCGATGGTGTCGGCACCGGAGGGGTGCGGGGTGATCGTGCCGAGGACGCCCGCCTTGGCGGTGTCCGCCTCGTACTGCGCGATCTCCTTGTTGACCGCGTCGGTCGGCCGGTACGCGTCGTACTGCTCGGTGCTCGCGAGGATGCCGCGGTCGTAACCCATGATCTTGCCGACCTCGGGGTCGTGGGCCATGAAGTCGATGAACTGCGCGGCCTCCTTCGGGTGGGAGGTGTGGGAGGAGGCGCTGAGCATCAGGGAGGCGAGGTACTGGCCGGTCTGCCTGCCGTCCGTGGTCGGGATCGGGGCGAGGCCGTAGGTGCTGTTGCCCTCCGCCGAGTAGCGGACGGTGAAGTTGTCCCAGGTGAACTCCGAGGCGCCGTGTCCGGCGGAGAGCGAGGACTTGGGGTTGTCCTGCTGGACGACCTTCGGGTCGGTGACGATGCCGGCCTTGACCCGGTTGTACCCGTCCGTCCACCACTCCGTCAGATCGGCCTGGTCGAAGCCGAGTCCGTCCTTGGTGTAGAAGGCCTTGCCGTTCTGGCGGAGGTAGAGGTCGTACAGGTACATGATGGTGAAGTAGCCGGTGTCCCCCGGAATACTCGTCCTGTCGTGGATCGTCTTCAGGGCCTTGAAGTAGTCGTCCCAGGTCCAGCCCGCGTGCGGTTCGACGCCCGCCTTCCGGAACACCTTCTCGTCGATGACGAGCGCCATGGTGTTGGAACCGACCGGAATTCCGAGCTGTTTGCCGTCGACCTGGCCGACCTTCGTGACGCCCTCCCGAAAGTGATCCAGGCTCAGATTGCCTGCCGTCGCCTGGGAGTTGAGGTCGAGAAGAATTCCACGCTTGTCGTACTTCCGAAGAAAGGTGACGGCGTTCTGGAAAACGTCCGGAGGATTACCGCCGGCGGCCTGGGTCTGGAACTTCTCCCAGAAGGACGCGTACGTCTGGAAGTCCGTCTTGACCTTGATCTTCGGGTATTTCTTCTCGAAGAGGGCGATGGTCTGGTTGATCCTCTTGGCCCGCTCCTCGGCACCCCACCAGGAGTAACGGATCGTCACCGTCCCGTCCCCGGAACCGCTTCCGCCGCCACAGCCGGTCGTCGCCGCGAGCCCGAGCACGGCCGCAGACGCCCCGGCCGCCTTCAGGATCGTACGCCTCTCGAGATTCCTGCTGGTTCCCACAGTCGGGCCCTCCCCGCAGCGTCGTCGCCGCGCCATGAATCGTTTCAAGTAAGCGCTTGCTGGCACAAGGTACGGAGGGGCCAGGGGTGCGTCAATGATTCGGACAGGATTTTCTCGCGGACGGCGCACGCGCCCGAGCGGCATGCCGGGGGTCGGCGCTGGTGGGGGAAGTGCGGTCGGCGGGCCGAACGGGGGCAACGGGGATGGCGGGGCCGGGAGTCGTCGTCCTCGTCCTGATCCGGGTTCGCGTGCTCGCGCTCGCCCCCATCCCCGGCCCCTCGCGCTCGCCCTGCCCCTGACCCTGACCCTCGCCCTCGCCCTCGCCCTCGCCCTCGCCCTCGCGATCGTCGTTGACGGCGAGGGGGAGCGACGGGTTGCTCGTTGCCGGCGTGACCCGGGATCAGGCGGGCAGGGCCGCGAGCCAGTCGAGGAGGATTCGGTTGGTCTCCTCGGGGCGCTCCTGCTGGACGAAGTGGCCGCAGCCGTCGAGGATGTGCGAGCCGAGCAGACCGGGCAGGGTCTCGGGGTACGCCGCGACCGCGTCCGCCAGCCAGGCGAGCGAGGCGTCCAGGGCACCGCCGACGAACAGCGACGGCTGCGTGATCGGCGCACCCGCGTAACCGGCCAGGTCGACCCAGTCCCGGTCCATGTTCCGGTACCGGTTCAGCGCCCCGGTCAACCCCGTCCGCTCGAACTCCCCGGCCAGGACGTCGAGATCGCGCTCGCCCAGCCAGGCCGGCAGCCGGCCTGCCGGGAAGCGTTCGCGCAGGGTGCCACCACGGGTGACGAAGTGCGGGTCGGGAGCGCCGGGTCCGGGCATGGTGTCGGCGGACAGGGCCGCGTAGAAGCCGGCGAGCCAGCCGCGTACATCGGGCTCGATCTCCGATTCCGCCCGGCCCGGCCGCTGGAAGTACGAGACGTAGAACTCGTCCGGCACCACGAACTCCCCTGCGGGGCCCGCCGACTGCGCATGCCTCGCGGTCCCCGCGGCTTCGACGCCGGGCCGGCCTTCCGCGTCGTCGTCCACGTCCCGCTTCTCGACTCCGCTGCCGCGGTCGGCACCGGTTCCAGGGCCGTCGCCGGTCGTCTCACAGTCGCCGCGCGCGGCACGACGCGTACCGGTCGCCGCACGGTCACCCGTCGCCGCACGGTCACCGGTCGATACGAGGTCGAGGCCACCGGTCGCCCCGCCGACGCCGCCGACCTGGTCGCCCGCGGTGCAAGCGCCGGCACCGCTGCCCGCGCCGCCCCCGCCGGGGCCGTGGTCGCCACCGCCTTCGATGCCGGCCCTGCGACCGCCGTCACCACCGTGACCGTCTTCGCCACTGTCATCGTCGCCCGTCCCGGCCATCCGCGCGAAGACCTCGCTGGGGCGCGGACCGCCGGGCGGGGTGTACGGCACGCCCAGCAGGGCCACGGCACGGAACACATCGGGCCTGGTCAGGGCGGAGGTGGCGGCGATCGTCGCACCCCAGTCGTGGCCGACGACCACCGCGGACCGCTCCCCCAGGGCCTCGACCACGGCGACGTTGTCCGCGACCAGGTCGAGCATCCGGTACGCGTCCACGGCCGCCGGTCTGGAGGAGCGGCCGTAGCCCCGGACGTCGACGGCCACGGCGCGGTAGCCCGCGGCGGCCAGCGCCGGCAGCTGGTGGCGCCAGGAGTACCAGGACTCCGGGAACCCGTGCACCAGCAGCACCAGTGGGCCCCGGCCCTGCTCCACGAGGTGAACGCGGCCCGCCGGTGAGGGGACCGTGCGGTGGGACGGGTCGAAGGCGGGGGCGGGGAGCTGGGGCATGACGGCTCCGGGAGGTTGAGGGTCAGTGCGGTGGGGCGAGGCCCGTTGCGGCGCATCGGCCGCTCGTGCGGCGTCTCTCCCGATGCTCCTGTGAACCGCCCGCCGCGCACGAGGCTTGTTGCCGGTTCGGCAAAACGCGCCGGCCCCCGGGGCGCTTGCCCCGTCCCCGCCTGAGCACCTCCCCGGCCGGCGCGCCCCGGTCCCCGGTACCCGCCGGACATCGGCACAGACGTGGGCACAAACGCCGACGGCCCACCTGCTGTTTCGCAGGTGGGCCGTCGGTCCGGGTGGGCGATACTGGGTTCGAACCAGTGACCTCTTCGGTGTGAACGAAGCGCTCTCCCACTGAGCTAATCGCCCGGGCGCAGGAAGAACATTACCCCATGTCAGGGGGTGCCTCCGACCAGGGGACGGGCCGACGGGCGGCCTGGGCGACGGGCCGGCTCACTCCTCGTTGATCTTCCACGGCACGACGAGGCCGAACCGCCCCAGGTAGACGCCGGCCAGCGCGACGGCGATCGTCAGCCCGACCGCGGTCACCGTGATGTTGCGACGGCGCACCCTGGGGTCGAGGGCCCGCTGGGCCGCCTCGGTGACCTTGCGTCTGGTCCAGCGGAGCACGAGCTGGGCCCAGACGAACTCGGTCGCCCAGATCGCCATGCCGCCGAAGATCACCACCCAGCCGGGCCCGGGCAGCGGGAGCATGACGATGCCGGCCACGACGACCGCGAGGCCGATCACGAAGACGCCGGCCTGCCAGCTCACATGCAGAACCCGGCGGGCCTTGACGAATTCCGGCGCCCGGGATCCGAGCCCGCCATCGGCCGGCCGTACGGCGTCCCGTCGCGGCGCCCGCGGGCCCGTGTGGACCTCGTCCGCCGTCGCAGGGGTCTCACCCGACTCGTCACTCCCCGTATTCATACGGACAAACCCTACCCGAGTGAATCCCGTCACTGAAATGGCCGTAGGTCTGGTAAGAGTTCTCGGCCGGAAGAGTTACGTAAAGACACGCAAAACGCCCAGAGGGGTTTACAACGGCACCGTAGGTGGCATGTCGATTTCGCCGACGTGCGAATCCCCGAGCGCACACTGAGCGAAAGGCCCTGGCGCTTATGAACACCACGGTCAGCTGCGAGCTGCACCTGCGCCTCGTTGTGTCGAGCGAGTCCTCCCTGCCTGTCCCCGCAGGCCTGCGGTACGACACGGCCGACCCCTACGCCGTGCACGCCACCTTCCACACCGGAGCCGAGGAAACCGTCGAGTGGGTGTTCGCCCGCGACCTCCTTGCCGAAGGGTTGCACCGGCCCACCGGGACCGGCGACGTCCGCGTCTGGCCATCGCGCAGTCATGGCCAGGGCGTCGTGTGCATCGCCCTCAGCTCCCCGGAGGGGGAGGCCCTGCTCGAAGCCCCGGCGCGGGCCCTGGAGTCCTTCCTGAAGCGAACCGACGCCGCCGTGCCGCCCGGCACGGAACACCGGCACTTCGACCTGGATCAGGAGCTGTCGCACATCCTGGCGGAAAGCTAGGCCGCGGCCATCGAAAGCAGCCCGGCGCCGTCCACTCGGGGAGACGGCTCGGGCCAGGACAACCGCATACGGCACAGCCCGGCGCCGTCACCGTGAGCGTTCACGGGGCGGCGTCGGCCTGTGTCCGCCCCCCTCCGCCCCGCGCGGGCGGGACGGGGCCGGGAACCCTGGCGGGCGCGGGGGCGTTGTCCCGGCATGCCGAGTCGGGCAGCGGCCGCTGCGCGGCGCGCGGATGTCGCTACCATCGGCCAGCATCGGCGGGCGTCGCCCGACCCCCAGGCCAGGGAGCGAAACGTGCTGATCACCCACGACACCCGGCGGGCCCTCGACACCGCGGTCGATCTGGTGAACACCGCGCCGGAGGACAGCGCGGCGGCGGACGGACTGCCCGATGTCCCCGCTCTCGCAGATTTCGTACGAAACCACGAAATCAGTGATGTCGGCACGCTGTCGGAGTTCGATCTCTCGGCGGTGCGCCGGGTGCGGGGGCGCTTCGCGGCGATCTTCGCGGCCCCGGACCCACGGTCCGCCGCAGGTTTGATCAACGACCTGGTCGCCGCGGCCGGCACCACGCCACGCCTGACGGACCACGACGGCTATGACTGGCATGTGCACTACTTCGCGCCGGGCGCCTCCGTGGCCGACCATCTCGCCGCCGACTGCGGGATGGCGTTCGCCTTCTTCGTGGTCGCCGGGGAGCAGGAGCGCCTGCGGCGCTGCGAGGCGCCGGACTGCCGGCGTGCCTTCGTCGATCTTTCCCGCAACCGCTCGCGTCGCTACTGCGACAGCCGAACCTGCGGAAACCGGCTGCACGTGGCCGCCTACCGCGCCCGGCGCAAGGAGGCGACGGGCTGACCGGCCGCGCGGCACGCGGTTGCCGTGCGCAGGCGGGATGCTCGGCGGGTCCGGGTCGACGTCGGTCCCGGCGGGTGGCGCCGGGACGGACGCGTACGGCTCACAGCAACAGCAGGTCGTGCAGCGCAGCCATGAGGATCAGACACCCGATCACCGCAAGGAAGATCATCAGCGGTGGCTGGGATAGGGCGAAGAGGCACCCGCGCGGCTCGTCCTTCGGTGGCGGCGGCGCGGCCTCGCTCTGTGTCGTGTCCAGCATCTCGCGGCAGATCATGACGCAGGAGAGGCACCGCACGCGATCAACATGCCACCTGGATGCGAGACTTGCCGCATTCCGTGCCGTCCCGCCCGACTTGCTTCGTTTTGTGAACGGAACCGGACGCGGCCACGCCGCACTGTGTCATTTCGGCCCTGGCGGCCCGACGTGCCCTTATGCCGTCGCGAACGTCATGCGGCCGTCATATGCCGTGCTTCTTGAGGATGGCCTCGATGTCGCTGAAGTCCTCGGTGGCGCCGGTGCCGCGTGGGGCGGTGGCGGATCCGGTGGCCTGCCGGGTCCCCGGGCCCAGGGAGGGGGCGGAGGCCGCAGGGGCGACCGCGTCCGTCCCGCTGCCGCGGGGCGCTCTGCGCTCGGCCCGGGTGGCGCCGCCGCGCCGGCGCTCGACGGCGCGCGTGCCCGCGAAGATCACCCAGGCCGCGCCCAGCACCCCGAAGCCCGCCCAGGCGACAGGGCTGAAGGCGGTGTCGGCGAGCCAGCCGACGAGCCCGGTCATCACCAGGCCGACCGGCACCAGCGAGTAGGCCGCGATGCGCGCCGCCGCCAGGAAGCGCTTGCGGTAGGCCGTGACCACAGCGATGCCCAGGCCCGCCGCGGACACGGCGGAGCAGACGGTCTCGGCAATCATCCGGTCCTCCTGGCGGGCTCGGTCGGGCGGAAGGCTCCACGCGGACAACGCGAGGATCACGAGGAACGCGAGGAACGCGAGGAACGCGAGCGGCACAGCACGCCGGGCCGGCGTGCTCCGTCCCCTCCATCCTGCACCGTCCCGTACCCGCGATGCCATGCCCGCAGCGGACATCAGGGACATCTCCGGGTCGTCTCCTCCTGGAGTGCCGTACGGTCCCGATTGGGTCGGCCGGGCCCGGCCTGGAAGACTGGGCGGCATGAGCGACTCCTCCCCCGCGCGCGCCGACGCCCTCGTCCTCGACGTCTGGTGCGAGCTTCAGTGCCCCGACTGCCGTACCGCCCTGGACGACGTCCGCGCCCTGCGCGCCCGCTACGGCGACCGGCTGGAGCTGCGGCTGCGGCACTTCCCGCTGGAGAATCACAAGCACTCCTTCGCCGCGGCCCAGGCCGCCGAGGAGGCGCTGGCGCAGGGCCGGGGCTGGCCGTACGTGGAGGCCGTGCTCGGGCGGGTCGAGGAGCTGGACCGTCGGGGAGAACCCTTCCTGGTCGAGGTGGCCGGTGAACTCGGGCTGGACGCCGAGGAGTTCGACACCGCGCTGATCGACGGGCGGCACATCCTGATCGTGGACGCAGACCAGGCCGAGGGCAAGGCGATCGGGGTGACCGGCACCCCGACGTACGTCATCGGCGGCGAACGCCTCGACGGCGGCAAGAGCCAGGAGGGCCTGCGCGAGCGCGTCGAGGAGATCGCCGACCGACTGCTGGGCGGGGGCGGGCAGGCCTAGGGGGTGTCGTCTGGATCAGGTCGGCCGTGAGGAACAGTGCGGGCCGGCGGACCCGAGCGGGGTCGTGGGGGCCCCTCCCGCGCGAGCGAAGCCGAGCGTGGGGGAGTCGGCGATCGACGACAACGCCGCTGGGGGTGCCCCCTCTGGGGGAGCGCGTGCCAGGGCCCGCGACGCCGGGATGAACGACACCCCCTGGGAACCCCGCGCCGCCTAGGAACCCCGTGCCCCGGTGTCTCCTACAGCAGGGGTTTGGCGAGGGAGTGGGACGTCGTCTCGTAGCCGAGGAACTCGTAGAGCCGCTCCGCCGGGGTGTTGCCCGCGAACACGTTGAGGCCGAGGACCGGCCGGCCGGCCTCGATCGCCTGGCGCTCCGCCACCAGCATGAGCGTACGGCCGTGCCCCCGGCCGCGGTGGGCCGCCTCGGTCTCGACGCCGTACACGAACGCGCCGTCGTCCGTGAGCGCCAGCCACAGCACGCCCACCCGGGCCCCTTCGTGTTCCAGGACGCTGAAGCGCGTGCCGTCGGTGGCGAGCCCGTGGGGCAGCAGCCGCTCGTGGTCACGGCGCGCCTTGTCGCGGGCCACGGCCTCGGGCAGGCCGCGGTCCATCCACGTGCGCGCGTACCGCTCGATCTCGTGCTCCTGCCAGGCCGCGAAGTCGGCCTCCGTCATGGGCCGCGCGGCGCTGCCCGCCGGCAGCTCGGGCGGGACGGTGCCGAGCGGCTTGCGCATGCGGCGGTTGCGCAGGCTGTAGCCGAGGGTCTCGAACAGCCGCAGGACGATGTCCGCCGAGGCGGGCACGACTGTCTCGATCCGGGTGCAGCCCCAGCCGCGCGCCACCTCCTCCGCGGCGAGCACGGCCACCGTGGCCCGGCCGCGCCGCCGGTCGGGCTCGGCGATCCACAGTTCGTCGACGCTCGCCACCGTGTCCCCGAGGGACGGCGAGGTACCGAGGTGGATCTCGCCGACGGGGCGGCTGTTCACGCACACCTGGTAACGGCGCGAACGGGTGCCGTCGGGGTGCTGCTGTAGCGGCTCGACCGGCCGCAGGGTCGTGGTCATCACAGGTGTTCTACCCGTGCCCGAGCTCCGAGTCAGCCCGTTTTCCCAGGCCCCCGCGCCCGTCGGCCCACGGCCCTTCGCCGGCTCAGGGGTCCAGGTCGTCCCCGGAGCGCTCGGCGAAGACGCGCATCGCCTTGGCGGTCACCGGGCCCGGGGTCGCGGGCAGTTCGCGGTCGTCCACGCGGTGCACGGCCTGGATGTCGCGCAGGGTGGAGGTCAGGAAGATCTCGTCGGCGCGCCCGAGGACGTCGAGCGGGAGGTCGGTCTCCCTGGCGCCGATCCACTCGATCGCCAGGGCGCGGGTGATGCCGGGCAGACAGCCGGAGGCGACCGGCGGGGTGTGGATCTCGCCGCCCAGGACGACGAAGACGTTGGAGCCGGTGCCCTCGCAGAGCTGTCCCACCGTGTTGCCGAACAGCGCCTCGGAGGCGCCCTGTTCGTGGGCACGGCCGAGAGCGACGACGTTCTCGGCGTACGAGGTGGTCTTCAGGCCGGTCAGGGCGCCGCGTTCGTTGCGGGTCCAGGGGACCGTGATCACGGCGGTGGTGTCCGGGCGGCGGGTGGTCTCGCCGAGGGCGACCACGAGGGTCGGGCCGTGCTCGCCGCGGTCGGAGCCGAGCGGGCCGTGGCCGCCGGTGTAGGTGATCCGCAGCCGGCCGAGCGGCATCGGATTGGCCGCCAGGACGGCGGCGCAGGCCTCGCGGATCTCGTCGTGGTCCGGGTCGGGCAGGCCGAGGCCCCGGGCCGAGCGGGTGAGCCGGTCGAGGTGTCGGGTGAGGGCGAAGGGCCGCCCGTCGGCCGCCTTCACGGTCTCGAAGATGCCGTCGCCGACCGTCAGTCCGTGGTCGAAGACGGAGACACGGGCGGACTCCAGGTCCCGCAGCCCGCCGTCCAGCCAGATCCTCATGCGTACACCCCTCCACTCGCCCCGTACGCCCCCGACGCTACCGCGAGCAGCCGGGCCGCCTTCAGCTCGGTCTCCCGCCACTCCCCCTCGGGGTCGGACCCCCAGGTGATCCCGGCGCCGGTGCCGAAGCGCAGCAGCGCCGTGCCGTCGCCCGGCCGGTCGATCCAGAAGGTGCGGATGCCGACGGCCAGCTCGCCCGTGCCCCGGTCGGCGTCGACCCAGCCGATGCCGCCGCAGTACGGCCCGCGCGGGGCCGTCTCCAGGGCGTCGATGATCCGCAGGGCGCTCGACTTCGGCGCGCCGGTCACCGAGCCGGGCGGGAACGCGGCGGCGAGGAGCTCGGGCCAGCCGGCGCCGGGCCGCAGTTCACCGCGGACCGTGGAGACCAGGTGGACCAGGCCGGGGTGCTTCTCGACGGCGCACAGGTCGGGGACGGTCACGCTGCCGGTCGCACACACGCGTCCGATGTCGTTGCGCACCAGGTCCACGATCATCACGTTCTCGGCGTAGTCCTTCTCCAGGAGGTCCGCCTCCGTGCGCCCGGTGCCCTTGATGGGCCCGCTCTCGACGATCCGCCCCGCCCGGCGCAGGAACAGCTCGGGTGAGGCGGTGGCGATCTCCACGCCGTGCTCCGGCAGCCGGATCGTGCCCGCGTACGGCGCCGGGTTGCCGCGGGCCAGCGCGGCGGTCAGGGCGTCCACGTCGGCGTCGGGGGCCACGGGCGCGGTGAGGACCCGGCAGAGGTTGGCCTGGTAGACCTCGCCGGCCGCTATGTGCTCGCGTATCCGGCCGACGGCCGCCGTGTACGCGCGCCGGTCCAGGGAGGAGGTCCATTCCCCGAACGCCGGGCCGCACCAGCCGCCCGGCACCGGGGCGGGCACCGGCTCCTCGCGTACGTCCGCGAAGCGGGCGCAGGTCAGCCCGCCCTCGAAGTCCGCGCAGACGGCCCAGAAGCCGTCCGAGTCCAGGGCGGCCGGGTCGCTGGTGACGTCCAGGAGACCGGTGGCGACGCGGTCGCCGAAGCGGGCCAGGGCAGGGGGCCGGGAAGCGTGGTGAGGCACGCGATCGAGTCTAGGTCGGGTGTCCGACAGATGGCTCCGGGATGTCCCCGAGGGAGCCCTGACCATGTCCTCCGTCGGGTGTACCGCAGCACGCTGCGCAAACGCGTTTTTGTACTGGCCCGGGAATCCGCTAGAGTTCAACACGTCGCCGGGACGCGGAAGCGGACCGAAACGACAAGCGGACGTAGCTCAGTTGGTAGAGCGCAACCTTGCCAAGGTTGAGGTCGCGAGTTCGAGCCTCGTCGTCCGCTCGAAGGAAGTAAGGGTCATCCCGATCCCCTACACTCCTGGTGGAGTGGCCGAGAGGCGAGGCAACGGCCTGCAAAGCCGTCTACACGGGTTCAAATCCCGTCTCCACCTCCAAGGACGATTAGCTCAGCGGGAGAGCGCTTCCCTGACACGGAAGAGGTCACTGGTTCAATCCCAGTATCGTCCACTGGATCTCCCCGGAGGTCCTGCGGATCTTCTCGAAGATCCTCCCCGCGCGATTAGCTCAGCGGGAGAGCGCTTCCCTGACACGGAAGAGGTCACTGGTTCAATCCCAGTATCGCGCACTGACTGTGATCCTCGCGTCACAGCCTGCGGACGATTAGCTCAGCGGGAGAGCGCTTCCCTGACACGGAAGAGGTCACTGGTTCAATCCCAGTATCGTCCACACACCGAAGAAAGCCCCCGGCCGTCTCGTACGGCCGGGGGCTTCTTCGTGTGCCCGCCTCGCTCAGCTGGAGAAGAGCATGTGGGCCCAGCTCTTGTGGTGGTGGTCATGGTGACCGTGGTGTCCGTGGCCGCCGTGATGACCGCCGTGCGGGGCACCCCAGGCGGGCGCGGGCGGCGCCGGGTACGCCTGCGGGGCGGGCGGGGCCGGGTAGGCCTGAGGAACGGGCTTGGGCCACTGGGCCTCCAGCTGGGTCAGCGCCTCCAGCTCGCCGTAGTCGAGGAAGATGCCGCGGCAGCCGCTGCACTGCTCGATCTGGACGCCGTTGCGGTTGTAGGTGTGCATCGGCGCATGGCACTTCGGACAATGCATCGTCGGCTCAACTCCTCGCCGGTCGATCCTGCTTGGTGTTTCCCCAGGACAGACTCCGTGTGATCCCGGGCGGTTGCAGCCTAGTTCAGGGGCCGGGGCGCCAACTGGTGCTGAATCCGTACCATTCGGGCACATGCGTCGATCAGTGACTGCTCGATCTCGTCCAGTGGGCGGTTTCCGTCGAGCGCCTTCGTGAGTGCGAGGGCGGCCGTCTGCACGGTGAGAGCACGCGCCGGGACGTCCAGCGCGGGCCAGGGGTCACCGCTCGCCGGTACGGCCGGTCCCCCGGCCCGCTGGTACGCGCCGAGGAAACGGACCCAAGCGTCGGGCGGGAGAAGCCCGCAGGCGTACCAGGCGGCGGGCCGGGCTAGATCCCAGGCCGCGGCGCCGGTACCGAGGTCGTCGACGTCTATCAGCCGCCAGGAGCCGTCCGGCGCCGGGTGCCGGACGAGCTGGCCGAGGTGCAGGTCGCCGTGGCAGAGGATGGCCGGCCCCGGCATCGGGGCTTCGGCGCGCGCCCACGCGGGAAGGGCGGCCCAGGCGGCGAGGACGGGGGCGGCGGCCTCGGGCGGCGGGGCGGCTTGCTCCGCGGCCTCGGCGTCCACGGCTTCCACGAGTCGGACATCCACGGTTTCGGCGTCCGCGGCTTCGCAGGCCAGGGCCGTGTGGAGGCGATGAACCGCTCGGGCGGCCCGGGCCGGGCCGCGCATCGGGGGCAGACCGTCGGGCGGGGCCGTGCGGTGCAGACGGGCGAGGAGGGTGGCCGCGGCTTCCCAGGGGGCGGCGTCGGGGACGTCGGGGTCCACGGGGGTGCCGTACGGCCAGAAAGTGAGGAGGCGGTCGTGCAGGGGGGTGGGGACCGGCGCGAGCGGGGGCAGGAAGACGTCCGGCAGGCGGGCGGCCAGCGCGAGGCGGGGCGTCAGTTCGGCGGGGTCGGTGCCGGGGGCGTGAGCCTTCGCGACGGTGCCGCCGTGCCGGACGACGGTCGCGTCGGGGCGGTCGGCGAGGGGGTCGGGGGTGGCGGGGCAGGCGCAGTCGGCGGCGCCGCGACCCGGGTGCGCGACGGCCTTGGCCTCGGCGGTGAGCGCGGGGAGGAGAGTCACGGGGCGCCTCGGGGATCGGGGTGTGGGGGTGAGCGTATGACGATCGCCGGGCGGGGTGGCGGGTGCGCACCCGGACCCCTGCCCTGACGGCGTGCTCGGGCTGCGATCCCGGCCTCGGCCGACTCCCTTGGGCGGGCGGAGCACAGACGCGTGTGCGAGAACGGCGCAATGCCGGCGCAGCTCCCCAGCTGCGCCGGCATTCGTGCCGTCCGCCGCACCCCCGTCCCCACGGGGTTTCCTGGATGGATGTCCCCGCCCGGACCGCTCTTCCGGGCCTGGGGCGCCGCTCAGCGCCCCAGCATCGCACCCACGGACGACGCCTGTGTGGCCACCGTCTCCCAGCCGTCGAAGACGAGCAGGAGCAGGGCCGCCAGGGGAAGGGCCATGAGCGTCGCCACCAGCGGGTGGCGACGGCCCGTACGACGGGGTGCGAACGACGTGCGCCGCGGTGCCGTGTGGGCCATGGTCCCTCTCCTGACCGTCTTGTGTTCTCTTCGGAGCGGCGGGTGTCTGACCTCGGGGGACGAGTGCTGCACCCGCCGCTTGTCCTCAAATCTAGGGGCGCAGCCCACTGCGGGCGTCATGCCCTCGTACCGATTGCCGGGCCTCCCGGAGGATGAGCCATGACCTGGGGCGTACTCCCCAGGGTGGAGACGGCGGAGCGGGTCTCGGGGTCTTCCCGGAGGGGACGTCCGCCGTATGCCGTCATTTCCGGAGCATCCGGGTACGGGTGGAGTGACATCGATCACTCGGGCGACGGGCCGGAAGGCGGTCGCGCCCGTCTCACCGTCCGCCCGGTCAGCGGTTGACCGGGCGGTGCGGGGTGGGCGTCCGGCGGGCTCGCCGACCGCTGCCGTCTGCCCTCTAGTAGCTTCAACCGCCTTGCCACGATTGCAGGTTGAAGGCGCGGATTGTTCAAGGGCACTGCACAGCCCGGGGTGCTGACCCCGTTTCACATCAGGCGGGCCGTCCGCGCAATCCGTTCGGGCCCGAGGGCGCGGCCTCTGCGCGCCGACGGCCGTGGAAACGTAAGCTGTGCCACGTCACAGAGGCCGGGCAGCGGGGATGAACATGGCGATGATGCGCCTGAGGCGCGAGGACCCGCGCGTCGTCGGCTCGTTCAGGCTGCACCGACGGCTCGGCGCGGGCGGCATGGGCGTGGTCTACCTCGGCTCCGACAAGAAGGGGCAGCGCGTCGCGCTGAAGGTGATCCGGCCCGATCTGGCGGAGGATCAGGAGTTCCGGTCGCGGTTCGCCCGTGAGGTCTCGGCGGCCCGGCGCATCCGGGGCGGCTGTACGGCCCGGCTGGTCGCGGCCGATCTGGAGGCCGAGCGCCCCTGGTTCGCCACCCAGTACGTGCCCGGCCCCTCCCTGCACGACAAGGTCGCCGACGAGGGCCCGCTCGTGGCGGCCGACGCCGCCGCGATCGGCGCGGCCCTGTCCGAGGGCCTGGTCGCGGTGCACGAGGCCGGGGTCGTCCACCGGGATCTGAAGCCCTCCAACATCCTGCTGTCCCCGAAGGGGCCGCGGATCATCGACTTCGGCATCGCCTGGGCCACCGGTGCCTCCACCCTCACGCACGTCGGCACGGCCGTCGGCTCCCCCGGCTTCCTCGCGCCCGAGCAGGTGCGCGGCGCGGCCGTCACCCCGGCGACCGACGTCTTCTCGCTGGGCGCGACCCTCGCCTACGCCTCCACCGGTGACTCCCCCTTCGGGCAGGGCAGTTCCGAGGTGATGCTGTACCGGGTCGTGCACGAGGAGCCGCAGCTGTTCGGCGTGCCCGACGCGCTCGCCCCGCTGGTCCGGGCCTGTCTGGCGAAGGATCCCGAGGACCGGCCGAGCACGCTCCAGCTGTCGCTGCGGCTGAAGGAGATCGCCGCCCGTGAGGCGCACGGCATGGAGGCCGGCGTACGGCCGCCCGCGCCGCGCGCCGCGGAGGCGGACCGGCCCACGGGCCGGCTCGTCGACACCTACCCCGAGCAGCAGCACACCCAGCGGCGCCCGGCCGCCGGCACCCCGGTGCCGCGCGGCGGTGTCCCCTCCCGGAGCGGCGGTGCGCCGGCGCGCAACGGCGTGCCCTCGCGGAACGGCGGCAGCGCGCGCGGTGCGGGGGCCGGCGCGCGTCCCGGTGCGGCTCGTCCGACACCGGCGCCGCGCGGCGGCGGCCCGCGCTCCGGCGGCGCAAGCCGGCCCGCTCCGCGCAGCGGTACCGGGCGGCCGGGGCCGCGTGCGACGGGGACCGGACGGCGTCCGGCCAATCCTCGGCTGCTGCGGCAGCGGCTGTTCGTGTTCGTCGTGGTGACGATTCTCGTGGCGCTCGGGATCGCGCTGGCGCAGGGCTGCCAGGGTCCGGCGCGCGGACTCGGCGGCGACGGCGACGGGCAGGGTCAGCACGCCCAGCAGCTACGGCAGCGGTCGCAGGCCGGGGGGCCGGCGGCGGACCGGGACGAGGCGGCTCCGCGGTACGGAGCGGCTCCGCGCCCGGACGCCGGACCGTGAGTGCCCGGCGGTGAGTGCCTGCCGGAGCGGTCGTCAGGACTGCGGGCGGCCGGTCGCCACCGCGTAGAACGCCACCGCCGCGGCCGCGCCCACGTTCAGCGAGTCGACGCCGTGGGACATGGGGATGCGCACCCATTCGTCGGCGGCGACCAGCGCCTGCGTGGAGAGTCCGTCGCCCTCGGCGCCGAGCATCAGGGCCACCCGGTCCATCGTGTGGGGGGCCGCCTCGTCGAGGGAGCGGGCCTTGTCGTCCGGGGTGAGCGCGAGGAGCGTGAAGCCGGCCTCGCGGACCGACTCCAGGCTCTTGGGCCAGGTCTCCAGACGGGCGTAGGGCACCGAGAACACCGCGCCCATCGAGACCTTGACGCTCCGCCGGTACAGCGGGTCGGCGCAGTCGGGCGACAGCAGGACCGCGTCCATGCCGAGCGCCGCGGCCGATCGGAAGATCGCGCCGATGTTCGTGTGGTCGTTCACCGACTCCATGACCACGACCCGGCGTGCGGAGCGCAGCAGTTCGCCGGCCGTGGGCAGCGGCTTGCGCTGCATGGAGGCGAGGGCGCCACGGTGCACGTGGTAGCCGGTGACCTGTTCGGCGACTTCGGGGCTCACGGCGTAGACCGGGGCGGGAAGTTCGTCGATGACGTCGCGCATGACGTCGATCCACTTGGCCGAGAGCAGCATGGAGCGCATCTCGTAGCCCGCTTCCTTGGCCCGGCGGATGACCTTCTCGCCCTCGGCGATGAACAGGCCTTCGGCGGGCTCGCGCTTGCGGCGCAGTTCGACGTCGGTCAGTCCGGTGTAGTCGGCGAGACGCGGGTCGTCGGGATCCTCGACGGTGATGAGATCGGCCACAGGGTGATACTGCCTTGTCCTGGAGGTGCTGCCAACGGCTGGGACGGAGTGTGTTACCCCGGGTTACGCGTGATCGGGCCACGCATGGTCAGCGGGCCGGCGACGGGCCGACCGTCACGACCTCGCCGATGACGATGACCGCCGGCGGCTTCACCTCCTCGGCACGCACGGTCTCGGCGACCGTGGCGAGGGTGGCGTCGACGCGGCGCTGCGCGGCCGTCGTGCCTTCCTGGACCAGCGCGACGGGGGTGTCGGGGGACTTGCCGTGCGCGACGAGCGTCTCGGCGATCTTCCCGATCTTGTCGACGCCCATCAGGATCACGAGCGTGCCGGTGAGCTTCGCGAGCGAGGGCCAGTCGGCCAGGGAGCGCTCGTCGTCGGGGGCCACATGGCCGCTGACGACCGTGAACTCGTGGGCGACGCCCCGGTGGGTGACCGGAATGCCGGCCGCGCCGGGCACCGAGATCGAGCTGGAGATGCCGGGGACGACCGTGCACGGGATGCCGGCCTCGGCGAGTGCCTGGACCTCCTCCATGCCCCGGCCGAAGACGTACGGGTCGCCGCCCTTGAGCCGGACGACCGACTTGCCCTGCCTGGCGTGCTCGATCAGCGCGTTGTTGATGGCTTCCTGGGCCATGAAGCGGCCGTACGGGATCTTCGCCGCGTCGATCACCTCGACGTGCGGCGGGAGTTCGGCGAGCAGGTCGCGCGGGCCGAGCCGGTCGGCGATGACGACGTCCGCCTCGGCGAGCAGGCGGCGCCCGCGGACCGTGATCAGGTCGGGGTCGCCGGGGCCGCCGCCGACCAGGGCCACGCCGGGCGCACGGGTGCGGTGGTGCGGCGCCACCAGGGTGCCGTCGCGCAGGCCCTCCACCACCGCGTCGCGGATCGCGGCGGTGTGCCGGGGGTCGCGGCCGCGCGCGTCCGTGGTGAGTACGGCGACCGTGACGCCCTCGCTGTGACCGGTCGCCGGGGTCCAGGCGGTCGCCCGGTCGGCGTCGTCGGAGCGGACGCACCAGACGCGGTGGCGCTCGGCCTCGGCGGAGGCGGCGGAGTTGGCCTCCGGGTCGCTCGTGGCGATGAGGGCGTACCAGGCCTCGGCCAGGTCGCCGTCGGTGTAGGGCCGCCGTTCCCAGGTGATCTCGCCCGCGTCCGCCATGGCCTCGACCGAGGGGGTCGCCTCCGGGGAGACGACGGTGACGTCCGCGCCCGCCGCGATCAGCGCGGGCAGGCGGCGCTGGGCCACCTGACCGCCGCCGAGGACGACCACGCGGCGGCCAAAGAGGCGGAGGCCTACGGGGTAGGCGGGGTGTTCGGCCATGAGGGGCGGCTCCTCGTGCAGCTGTGCGTTGGGGGCCCGCTGCACCTTCGGAGCGGCCCTGACGTGCGATTTTAGCTGTGCGCAGGGCAGAGGGCACGGGCGGTCCGGCAGCTGAACACCGGACCGCCGCGTGCCGTGGCGCCTACTTCTCGGTGACCCCTGCCGAGTCGAACGTCGCCACCTCGTGCATCGCCCGGGCCGTGCTCTGGACCAGCGGGAGGGCCAGGAGGGCGCCCGTGCCCTCGCCGAGGCGCAGGTCGAGGTCGACCAGGGGGCGCAGGCCCAGCTTGTTGAGGGCGGCCACGTGACCCGGTTCGGCGCTGCGGTGGCCCGCGATGCAGGCCGCGAGCACCTCGGGGGCGATGGCACGGGCGACCAGGGCCGCGGCGCCGGCGCTGACGCCGTCCAGGATCACCGGCGTACGCAGCGAGGCGCCGCCGAGGAGGAGACCGACCATGGCCGCGTGCTCGAAGCCGCCGAGGGCCGCGAGGACGCCGAGCGGGTCGGCCGGGTCCGGCTGGTGGAGTTCCAGCGCCCGGCGCACGACCTCGGTCTTGCGCGCCAGCGTCTCGTCGTTGATGCCCGTGCCACGGCCCGTCACCTCCGCCGGATCGGCGCCCGTGAAGACCGAGATCAGCGCGGCGGACGCGGTCGTGTTCGCGATGCCCATCTCACCGGTGAGCAGCGCCTTGTTGCCGGCCGCGACCAGGTCGCGAGCGGTCTCGATGCCGACCTCGATGGCCGCCTTCGCCTCCTCGCGCGTCATCGCGGGGCCGGTGGTCATGTCGGACGTGCCGCCCCGGATCTTGCGGGGCAGCAGGCCGGGCGTGGCGGGCAGGTCGGCGGCGACACCGACGTCCACGACGCACACCTCGGCGCCGACCTGGGCCGCGAAGGCGTTGCAGACCGCTCCCCCACCGAGGAAGTTGGCCACCATCTGGGCGGTGACCTCCTGCGGCCAGGGGGTCACGCCCTGGGCGTGCACCCCGTGGTCGCCGGCGAAGATGGCGACGGCCGCGGGCTCCGGGATCGGCGGCGGGCACTGCCGGGACAGCCCGGACAGCTGAGCGGAGATGATCTCCAGCATGCCGAGCGCGCCGGCCGGCTTGGTCATGCGCTTCTGGCGCTCCCAGGCCTCGCCGAGTGCCTTGGCGTCGAGCGGGCGGATCTGTGCGACGGTCTCGGCAAGCAGGTCGTGGGGTTCCTCTCCGGGCAGGGCGCGGCGGCCGTACGTCTCCTCGTGCACCACCCAGGACAGCGGGCGTCGCTTGGACCAGCCGGCCTGCATCAGCTCGGGCTCGTCCGGGAACTCGTCGACGTACCCGACGCACAGGTACGCCACGACCTCCAGATGCTCGGGCAGGCCGAGCGCGCGGACCATCTCCCGCTCGTCGAAGAAGCTGACCCAGCCGACGCCGAGGCCTTCGGCGCGGGCGGCGAGCCAGAGGTTCTCCACCGCGAGCGCCGAGGAGTAGGGCGCCATCTGCGGCTGCGTGTGACGGCCGAGGGTGTGGCGGCCGCCCCGGGTGGGGTCTGCGGTGACGACGATGTTGACCGGGGTGTCGAGGATGGCCTCGATCTTCAGTTCCTTGAACTGCTTGGCCCGGCCCTTCGGCAGCGACTTGGCGTAGGCGTCGCGCTGCCGCATCGCCAGTTCGTGCATCGTCCGCCGGGTGTCGGCGGAGCGGATGACGACGAAGTCCCAGGGCTGCGAGTGGCCCACGGAGGGCGCCGTGTGGGCGGCCTCCAGGACGCGCAGCAGCACCTCGTGCGGAATGGGGTCGCTGCGGAAGCCGTTGCGGATGTCGCGGCGTTCGCGCATCACCTTCAGGACGGCCTCGCGCTCGGCGTCGTCGTAGCCGGGCGCGGCGGGGCCGGTGGGCTGTCGTGCTTCCGCCACTGCGGCCGTGCCCTCTTCTTCCTGGTCGGCGACCCTGGTCCGGAGGTCCTCCGCGTGCTGTACGACATCGGGGGCGTGCCCCGCGTCCGGCGCCACCGGTGCGAGAGCGTCGCCCTCGCGCGGTGCGGGCACCGTGGCCACCGGCTGCTGCGTCTCCACCTCCGTGGGGAGGACGAGGGGGTGCGGCGGGGTCGGCGCCAGGTGCGGGGTGGTGGGCACCTGTCCGTCGACGGGCACGAACTGTCCGAGGGGCTGCTCGGGCTGCGGCTCCGGCTGCACGTGCGAGGGCAGCGGCTCGGCCTGCTCGGCCTCGGCCGGGACCTGGACCTGGACCTGCGGCTCGGCGGCTTCACCGACGACGGCGGCCGGGGCGGCGGGCTCGGTCTCCGGGGCGGCCGGAGCGACAGGCGCTTCGGCGGCGGCCGTCTCGGGTACGACGGCGTCCTGTGCGACCGGCTCGGGCTGCGGCTCCGCCTCGACGGCGACGGGCTGGGCCTGCTGCTCCGCGGCCGGCTGCGCTGCCTCGTGCACCGCCTGGGCCTCGGGCGCGGCGGACACGACGGGCGTCACGGGTTCGGCCAGCTGCGGGCCCTGAGCCGGGTAGGGCTGCGGCTCGGGCGCCGCGGGAGCGCCTGGGACCGGCGCGGGGGCCTCGGCTGCGGGTGCGGTCGGCACCGCGGCCTCCGCCTCCGCCGGTTCCGGGGCGGGCGCGACGGGCGCTGCCGACTGCTCGGGCGCCGGTACGGCCTCGGCGGGCGGTACGACGTCGGCGGCGGGGGTGTCCGGGTCGGGCTGCGCCGGGGCGGGGGCCTCCGGGGCGACGGCCGGAGCCACCGCGACGGGCACGGCAGCGGCGACGGGGACCTCGGCCACCACCGGCACAGCGTGCTCCGGGGCCGGCTGGGCGGGTTCGGCGGCCTGCACCTGCTCGGGCACATGCACCGCCACGGCGTCGACCGGGGCGACGGCACCGCTCGGGTCCGCCACGGCCTGCGCGGCCTCGGCGACGACGGGTGCTGCCTCGGCGGGGGCCTGCTCGGCCGCGCCGTTCTCCGGTGCCACCACGGCGACCTCGACATTCTCAGGAGCCGCGACGGCGGCAGGAGCCACATAGATGCCGTCGTGGGCGGCCGCGGGCTGCGCACCGTCGTGACCGTGCACGACCGGCGCGGCGGCGGGCACTTCGTCGGCCGCCTGCGGCGCGACCGGGGTGGCGGCGGCCTGGTCGGCGCCGGCCGAGGGACCCGCCGCGTCCACGGCGTCCACGGCGACCGCGACCTCCGCCGGCACGGCGGCGGCCTCCACCGGAACCACTGCGTCCGCATCTGCCTCTGCCGGGGCCACGGCCTCGGCGGGCATCGCGGCCTCCACGGGAACCGCAACCCCCGCGGGCGCGGCGCCGTTTGCCGGGGCCACGGCCGCGGCCGGAACCGCGCTGTCGGCCGCCGTGTCCACCGCGACACCGGCGTCCGGCGTGACGATCGCCGGGTCAACCGTTTCCGCAGCCGGGGCCGGTGCGCCCGACTGGGGCACCGGCGTGGGGGCAGGCGCGGGCGCCGTACCCCAGGGGGCCGCGTTCTGCGGGGCCAACTCGCCCAGCGGCTGGGCGTCGAGGTACTCGGGGCCGGCCGGTGCCGGGGCCGGCTGGCGGACCGGTGCGCCGGCCGGGCCGCGGTCCGCGAGGGAGCGGACCGGGCTGGCGGAGGCGTCCGGGATGGGCGGGCCGAGGTGCAGCGGGCGACGCGGCGGCTGCGCGGCGGCCTGCGGATCCTGCGGCGCGGAGAGGACGGGGGACGGCGGCGCGGACACCGGGGCCGGGTTCGGCAGGCGGACGCCGCTGAGGTCCACGGAACCGCTGTCGCGGCCGGCCGTCTCGTGCGGGCCCGGCTCGTGCACGGCTTCCAGGACCGGCTCCGGAGCGGGCGGCGGTACCTCGTTGCCCCACGCGCCCTGGGCGCCGGGCAGCAACAGCTCTTCGTCCTCGGCGGGTGCTTCGGAGAGGTAGGTGTACGCACCGTGCGCGGCGACGCCCGGCTGCTCCACCATGCCTGCGCTCTCCGGCTGTCCCTCGCCCGGGACCTGGCCGGTGTCGGTCATGCGTACCCCTCGCCCATCGGTTAGTGCTCTCCTACGACCAGCTCATCCGGAACGGCGCACCGACCGCCCGTAGTGAAGAACGAGCGTCCGTGCCCAGCGGCACGAACGACCCGCCGGAAAAGGCGACAAAGCCATTCAGTGGCATTGTCCCGGCCGTTGCGCCGTCGCGACAGCATGATCCGCGACAGTCCGCTGTGGACTGCGCCACGTTGCGCGTCCTCCGGTTTCGCAGTACCACACCCACCCCAAAACGGGCGCGCTTTCCGGACATTGGCGAACGAAGTTCCGGGCCGCCCGGTGCGGTACAACGATCGGCCAGCCTACCGCGCGCGGTACGACAACAGGATCACGGGGCGCGATCCGGCAGGACCCCGCTGAGCAGGAAGGCGACGCTGCGCTCGGTCTCGGTCCAGGCGCGGGTGTCGAGGGCGACGGACTGGAGCAGGGCGCACTCGACCCGGTAGCCGTGCTCGGTCAGGTCGCGGCCGACGAGTTCGGCGGCGTCGCGGGTCGCGGCGTGGGTGACGATGCGCTGCGGGCGCCGGTCGGCGACCGCGGAGACGACGGCCGCGCCGCCCCCGCCGACCCGCACGACATCGGGCTCGGGCAGGTTCTCCAGCACGTGCGGGGCGGTGCCCCGGACCACGTGGAGCTGCACGCCGGAGCGGCGGGCGGCCGCGTCGGTGCGGGCGCAGGCCTCCTGGTCCCGGTCGACGGCGATGACGGCGGCTCCGGCACGCGCGGCCTCGGCGGCGAACGCGCCGGAGCCGCAGCCGATGTCCCAGACGAGGTCGCCGACCCGGGGCCCGAGCCGGGCGAGTTGGGCGGCGCGCAGCAGTTCCGTCTCGCCCTCGCCGAGACCACCGCCGGGACCACCGCCGGTACCGCTCTCGGTCCCGCCGCCGTAGAACTCGTCGGGCTGGACCCAGCCGCGCGGACCGGTGCCGGGGTCGCGGCCGGCGATCCAGCCGCCGCCCTCCCCCGGGACGCCTCGTACGGCGGGCCCGCCGATGACGATGACGACGTTGGGGTCGCGCCAGGTGTGGTCGGCGGCCTTGTCGGAGGTGACGACGCTGACCTGCTCGCGTTCGGTGCCGAGTTCCTCGCAGATGACGAAGGTGCGGTGGACGCCGTCGAGCAGCAGACCCAGTTCGGCGGGGCCGGCGCCGGGCGAGGTGAGGACGGCGACCTTGGTGTGGGCGCGGCAGACGTTCACGGCGCGGCGCAGGGTGCGCCGGTGGGCGACCACGACCTGGGCGTCGTCCCAGGGCATGCCGGCGCGCGCGAAGGCGGCGGCGACGGCGGAGACGGCGGGGACGACCTCGACCTCCAGGCCGTACTCCGGGGCGCGCAGGGTGCGCACGACGCCGAAGAAGCCGGGGTCGCCGTCGGCGAGCACGACGGCGGTGCCGCGGTGGGCGGCGATGCGGCGGGCGGCGAGTGCGACGCTGCCCAGGCGGATGCGTTCGGCGGCGAGCGGGACCTCGGGCAGTGCCAGATGGTGGGCCGCGCCCGCCACGAGCGTGGCGGCGCCGAGCGCGGCGCGTGCCGCGGCGGTCAGCGGCGAGCCGTCCCAGCCGATCACCGTCACCCGGTCGGCCATCGTCGTCAGTCTCCAGGTCTTCGCAGGTCGTCAGGGGTACGGGCCCATGGTCGGGCTGGTTGAGACTACCCGGTGGAGCTGTCGGACGCGCGCCGGGGCGAGCCCGCCTGCCGCCCGGACGTCAGTTCCAGTCGGCGTACGACGCGAATTCGCCGGTGTCGGCGAGCTGCTCGTCGGCACCTTCGAGGTCCTCCGGGAGGAGGCTCCAGACGATGTAGTCGCTGCGGACGTCGCTCCAGGTGTCGTCGTCGCCGCGGACGTGGACTATGCAGGCGTTGCGCAGGACGCCCTCGCTGATGCAGCCGATCTTCTGGGCGACCTGCTGGGCGGCGGTGTTGTCGGCGGCGGTGCGCAGCTCGATGCGCTCGAACTTCTGGTCGCTGAAGAGCCAGTGCGCGGTGGCGAGCGCGGCCTCGGACGCGTAGCCCTCGCCGCGGGCCCAGGGCGCGATGATGTACGACATCTCGGTGGAGCGTACCTGCCAGTTGGTCCTGGCGAGCTGGACGACGCCGACCAGGCGCTGGGTGAGGAACTCGGTGACGGCGAGGTCGAGGCCGCGGCCGGCGATGCGTTCGGCGGGGGCGTAGCGGGTGATCCAGTGGCGTGCCTGGTCCTCGCTGTACGGCTGCGGGACGGCGGTCCAGGCGCCGACCTGCTCGTCGTTCATCATCTCGGCCAGGGCGGGCGCGTCGTCCACGTCGAGGGGACGCAGCACCAACCGCTCCGTGCTGATGGAGATGTTGGGGAAGGTGCTAGTCATGCGCCGCTCCGTAACCTTCGGAAGACTTGAGAGACCGTCAGGACCGCCGGGGCCCGCTGAACTGCCCAGCATGCAGCATGAAACCACTCGTGCGCACGACGGGGTCCGCTCCCGCGGCGGTGCGGGAGCGGACCCCGTGCGGGTCGCGGCGGTGCGGACGGACCGTCAGCCCTGGGCCACCGCCAGGACGGAGCCCTGGTACTTGTCCTCGATGAACTTCTTGACCTCGGGCGAGACGAGGAGCTTGGCGAGCTTCTTGACCCGCGGGTCGTTCTCGTTGCCCTTCTTCACGGCGAGGAAGTTGGCGTACGGGTTGTTCTTCGTCGACTCCAGCAGGATCGCCTCCTTGGCGGGCTTGAGACCCGCGGAGATGGCGTAGTTGCCGTTCACCACGGCGGCGTCCACGTCGTCCAGGGAGCGCGGGGTCTGGGCCGCCTCGACCTCCTTGAACTGGAGGTGCTTGGGGTTCTTGGCGATGTCCTGGGGGGTGGCCTCGTTGCCGGTGCCGGACTTGAGGGTGATGAGCCCGTTGTCGGCGAGCAGCTTGAGGGCGCGGCCCTCGTTGACGGCGTCGTTCGGGACGGCGACGGTCGCACCGCTCTTCAGCGCGTCGGCCTTCTTGACCTTGTGGGAGTACAGGCCGAGCGGCTCCAGGTGCACCGTGACGACGGGCACGATGTGGGTGCCGTGCTTCTGGTTGAAGTCGTCCAGGTACGGCTGGTTCTGGAAGTAGTTGGCGCCCACCGAGCCGTCCTCGGTCGCCGTGTTCGGCGCGATGTAGTCGGTGAACTCCTTGACCTCCAGGTCGAGGCCCGCCTTCTTCGCCAGGTTCTTCTTGACGAAGTCGAGGATCTCGGCGTGCGGGGTCGGGCTCGCGGCGACGACCAGCGGACCGCTGTAGTCGTGGGAGCTGGAGGAGCTGCCGGAGCCGCAGGCGGAGAGCCCGAAGGTGAGGGCTCCGGCGGCGAGGACGGCGGTGGTGAGCTTGGCGGTGTTACGCACGAAAAGTGCCTTTCCTTATGGGTGGTGCGACCCCGTCATGGGTGGGCGGGGAAACTCAGGGGGACTGCTCGGCGGACGGCTCGGGCGGACTGCTCAGGCGGCCTTGCCGACGTCGGCCGCCGCCGGCTCCTTCGCCTTGAGCAGGCGGAGCCTCGGCGCGGGACCGGAGCGGGCGCCGCGGCTGTGCAGGGAGCGGGCGGCGAAGTCGCCGGCGAACTGGATGAGGGAGATGGCGACGGCGAGGATCGCGACGGTGATCCACATCATCTGGGTCTCGAAGCGCTGGTAGCCGTAGCGGACGGCGAGGTCGCCGAGGCCGCCGCCGCCGACCGTGCCGGCCATGGCGGAGTAGCCGATGAGGGCGATGATCGTGGTGGTGGTACTGGCGATCAGCGAGGGCAGGGCCTCGGGGACGAGGACCTTGCGGACGATCGTCCAGGTGTTGCCGCCCATGGACTGCACGGCCTCGACGAGACCGTTGTCCACCTCGCGGACGGCCGTCTCGACCAGGCGCGCGAAGAAGGGGATGCCGCCGATGGCGAGCGGCACGATCGCGGCGGTCGTCCCGATCGTCGTCCCGGTGACCCAGCGCGTGAAGGTCATCAGGGCGACCATCAGGATGATGAACGGCATCGACCGGCCGACGTTCACGATCTGGCCGATCACCTTGTTCACGAGGACGTTCTGCACCAGACCGCCCCGGTCGGTGAGGACGAGCAGGACGCCGAGCGGCAGGCCCACGGCGACGGCTATCAGGGTGGACCAGACCACCATCGTGAGCGTGTCGGTACAGGCCTGCGACAGCAGCGGCTGCATCTCGGACCAGGTCACTTGGCACCATCCTTCACCAGCACGGGCTCCTGGCCCCGGCCCTCGTGGCCGACGACGTCGATCTGCAGGCCCCGCTCGCGCAGGAAGCCGATCGGCACCACGTTGTCCTCGTAGCGGCCGGGCAGTTCGATGCGCATACGGCCGATCTGGAGGCCGCCGACGGTGTCGATGGCGGCGCCGAGGATCGAGATGTCGACGTTGTAGGTGCGCGCCAGCTGCGAGATGACCGGCTGGGTGGCGGCCTCGCCGTGGAAGGTCACGTCGAGGACGGTGCGGTCGTCGCCCGTGCGCTCGCCGCTCACCGGGAACAGCGCGGCGGCCAGTTCGGAGTCCGGGGTGGCCAGCAGTTCGCTGACCGTGCCGTGCTCCACGATCCGGCCCCGCTCCATGAGGGCGGCGGAGTCGCAGATCGACTTCACGACGTCCATCTCGTGGGTGATGAGCAGGACGGTCAGGCCGAGCTGGCGGTTGAGGTCGCGCAGCAGCTGGAGGATGGAGCGGGTGGTCTCGGGGTCGAGGGCGCTGGTGGCCTCGTCGGAGAGCAGCACCTTGGGGTCGCCGGCCAGGGCGCGGGCGATGCCGACGCGCTGCTTCTGGCCGCCGGAGAGCTGGGCGGGGAAGGCCTTCGCCTGGTCGGCGAGGCCGACCAGGTCGAGGAGTTCGAGCGCCTTGCGGGAGCGCTCCTTGCCGGACGTGCCGAGGATCTCCAGCGGCAGCTCGACGTTGTCCTGCACGGTGCGCGTGGACAGCAGGTTGAAGTGCTGGAAGACCATGCCGATACGGCTGCGCGCCCGGCGCAGCTCCCGGCCGGCGCGCGGGCCGCGGCCGGCCAGGGCGGTGAGGTCCTGTCCGGCGACGGTCACGGTGCCGGAGGTGGGGCGCTCCAGCAGGTTGACGCAGCGGATGAGGGAGGACTTGCCGGCGCCGGACTGGCCGATGACGCCGTAGACCTCGCCTTCGCGGACGTGCAGGTCGACGCCGTCGAGGGCGGTGACCTCACGGCCGCGGGAGCGGTAGACCTTGGTCAGGCCCGAGGTGGTGATCACAGGATTTCCGTCACTGTCGAGTGCGCGGGCGTGGGTGTGCCCGGGCACGGGTGCATGCGGTTCAGGCATGGGAAGTGGATGTGCGTCTCGTACGGACTGCGGCGCACGGACATGCCACGGCTCTCGCTTCGGGGCGCGAGGCTCAGCTGATGCGGGGGCCCTCTAGAAGGCGCACATTCGACACATCAGGCGACACATACAACGAGCACCGGGCGTCATGGTCGCCTCGGTCGCAAGGGTGCGGCAGCTCGTCGTGGTCATGCGGCAAGTAAAGCAGACGGTCACTCCTGACCGGTCGCCGCTGTCCGCATGGTGGACAGCGGCGGACAGTACGGGGCCGGGACTCAGCCGCGGACCGAGATCTCCACGCCCGCGTCGGTGACCAGTGCGGACAAGGCCGACAGGTCCCGCACGACGAGGTCGGCGTCCAGCTCGTCGGCCCGGTGGGTTGTGGCCAACGCCACGGTGATCGTCCCGGCGGCGCGGCCCGCCCGGAGCCCGGCCGGGACGTCCTCGAAGACGACGCGGCGGGCGGGGGCGACACCCAGCTGCCGGGCGGCGAGGAGGTAGGGCTCGGGGTCGGGCTCGCCGTGCGTGATGTCGTCGGCGGCGATCAGCGTCTTGGGCAGGATGCCGACGGCGTCGAGGCGGGCCTCGGCCAGCCGGCGGGTGGCCGAGGTGACGACGGCCCAGCACTCGGCGGGCAGACTCGCCAGGAACTGGCTCGTGCCGGGCAGGAGCCGGACGCCGCCGTCCGGCACGTCGTCGACCTCCAACTGCTCGACCCGGGCGACCGCTTCGGGCACGAGGTGCGCGGGCAGCAGGTCGGCGACTATCTCGGCGGCGGGCCGCCCGGAGCTTGTCGCAGTCCTTGGGGGAGGGTCCAGCAGCGCTCGACGGAGGCGAGGGAGGAGACGAGGGTGCCGTCGTTGTCGACGAGGAGGGCCTGTGCGTGCATCGTCATGGTCCAGACCCTACGGCGTACGGCGGGGTCGGCGGCCTGAGCCCGTTTCGGCCGTAATAGGGTCTCCGCATGCTCAATGCCCTGACGCTGGTGACCGGGATCGCCGCGCTGCTGCTCGCCGCGTGGTGCGGCTGGGCCGCGTACCGCGACCAGCCGACCAAGGACTGGCACTTCATCGGCATGGCCGTGGTGTCGGTCCTGGCCGTGCTCCAGCTGGTGATCGGGATCGTCCAGCTGGTGCGGGGCGAGAAGCCGGAACAGGGTACGACGATCTTCGTGGCGTATCTGCTGGGAGCGTTCGCGTGTGTGCCGGCGGCGGGGATGATGTCGCTGGCCGAGCGGACCCGCTGGGGTTCGGTGACGGTGGCCGCCGGCGGTGTGGTGCTGGCCGTGCTGGAGGTGCGGCTCTATGACATCTGGGGAGGCTGACGTGACGGCGGCGGAGGAGAAGCCGGCCCGGCTGATCAGCGGGCCGGGCATGCTGCTCGTCTGGTTCTACGGCGTGATGGTCGTCGGCGCGGTGTCGCGCTCGGTGTTCCAGATCGCGACGGACTTCCAGCGGGCGCCGCTGGCTTATTCTCTGTCGGCCGTGGCGGGAGTCGTGTACGGGTTCATCACCTACTCGCTCGTCCGGGGCGGAGAGACCGCCCGCAAGGCGGCGCTGGTGTGCTGCGCCGCCGAACTCGCAGGTGTGCTTCTCGTCGGCACGTGGACCGTGGTCGACAGCTCGGCCTTCCCGGACGCGACCGTCTGGTCCGACTTCGGGATGGGGTACGTCTTCATTCCCGTGCTGCTGCCGATCTCCGCGCTGTACTGGCTGCGGAAGTCGCGCGACACCGTCACGCCGTAGCGGCGTACGCCCCCGCCTGCTTCTCCAGGATGATCAGCTCCACGCCGTCCGCGCCCTGGGAGCGGCCGACCGTCTCGTAGCCGGAGCGGCGGTAGAGGCGGAGGTTGCCCTCGCTGCGGTAGCCCGTGAAGAGGCGGAACCGGGTGGCGCCCCGCTCCTCCATCAGCGCCGCCTCGGCCGAGCGCAGCAGCCTCGCGCCGATGCCGTGTCCCTGCAGGCGGGGGTGGACGCAGAGCTTGGCGATGGCGGCCGCGCCGTCCTCGGTGACCTTGCCACGCACGGAGCCGACCACCTCGGCACCGAGCCGGGCGACGAAGACGCAGTCGGAGGCGACTTCCCCACGGACCGAGTCCAGGGTTTGGACGAGCGGGTCGATGCGGTAGTTGCCGTACAGCGCCGCCTCGCTCTGGAAGCACAGGTACTGGAGCCTGAAGATCTGCTCCGCGTCCTGCTCGGTCGCCACCGAGATGGTCACGCTCATGCCCATGTGCGCACGCCTCCCGCTCACCTGATCACCTGTCGTTCCCACTCCTATCCCCGCGCTTCGCGCGCCGCAACCTCCGGTGTGAGCAAACGCCGTAGACATCCAAGACATCTGGAGCGTTCCGGGCCAAGGCTGCCCTGTGAGATACCCAACTCCCCCGCGATCTCCCGGTATGTCAGATCCTTCGGCGAGAGCAGGGCCTCGATCAGCCGGGGGCAGCGGCCGGGCAGCCGGCGCACCGCCTCGCGCAGCGCGCGGTGCCGGGCGGCGGTGAGGACGAGCTGCTCGGGGCCGGGACGGATGTCGTCGGCCGGCTCGACGCCGTAGGGGCGTTCGCGCCGGGTGGTACGGCGGCTGCGGCGGGCCTCGGCGCGGACGGCCTTGCGCAGCCAGCCCTCGGGGTCCGGCGGCGGCCCGTCGCGCTCCAGCCGTTCCAGCAGCCGGACCCAGACGGCCTGTTCCAGGTCTCCCGGTTCGCTCCCCGCGGCATATGCCTCGGCCGAGGCCTCGGCGGTGAGCAGCGGGCTCAGGGCGGCTACGAGGTCGTACGTCATATGCGGAACGACGCGCCGCCCCGGGGGCAGGTTTCCGGGGCGGCGCGGAGTCAGCCCGAACGAGGTGCGGCGGGCCGAACGGTTGACGGGGGATCAGGCGGCTCTCAGCCGGCCAGGAAGTCGGCGCGGGCGAGCAGGGCGGTGTCGGCGTTGTCGGTGAAGACGCCGTCGATGCCGGTCGCGAAGTACGTCCGGAACGCGCCGAAGGGGTCGCCGTAGGCGTCGGCCGCGCTGCCCCTGCGGTACTCGGCCGGCAGGAACGGGTTCTCGTTGCGCATGGTGTAGGGGTGCAGGACCAGCCCCACCCTGTGCGCGTCGCGGACCAGCGTGGTCGGCTCGCCCAGGGTGCCGTCGGCGTTCTTCGGTATCACCAGGTCCAGCGTCGGGCCGATGCCCTGCGCGTAGCCGGCGAGCTCACGCAGCCCCTTGGCCGTGATCAGGTCGGCGACCGTGCGCGGGTCGCCCGCCTCGACGAAGTCGTAGGGGCGGCTGCCGGCCGAGGAGAGCAGCACGACGAGCGGGTTGTCGACGAGCCGGTTCAGCCTCTGGATGCTGGTGGGCTCGAAGGACTGCAGGATGACCGGCGCGTTACGGCCGTCCTTGCCGTACTTGGCGAGCAGCTTCGCCACCCGCTCCTCCAGGCCGAGGCCCAGCCCCCGGAAGTAGGTGGGGTGCTTGGTCTCGGGGTAGATCCAGACCTGCTTGCCGCGCTTGCGGGTCTGCTCGTCCTGCCACTTCAGGACCTCTTCGAACGTGGGGATCTCCCAGCGCCCGTTGTAGAGGGTGTTGTGCGGCCGGTTGGCCGGGATGCGCTCGATCGCGCGGAGCGTCTTCAGCTCGGCGAGGGTGAAGTCCTCGGTGAACCAGCCGGTGGTGGCGACCCCGTCCAGCGTCTTGGTGGTCCTGCGGTCGGCGAACTCGGGATGGTCGGCCACGTCGGTGGTGCCGCCGATCTCCGGCTCGTGCCGGCAGACGAGGTGGCCGTCCTTGGTGGGCACCAGGTCACCGGCCTCGACCACGTCGGCGCCCAGGTCCAGGGCCAGGTCGTAGGAACCGAAGGTGTGCTCGGGCCGGTAGCCGCTGGTGCCCCGGTGGCCGATGATCGTCGGAACCGGCAGGCTCTTCAGACCCCGGCCCGCGGGCCGCGCGCTCCGGGTCTGCGCCGCGGCCGCGGCGCCCGGCACTCCGAGGACCGCTCCGCCCGCGCCGAACACCGCCGCGCCGAGGATCGCCCGCCGTCCGGCGCCCTCGCTCCGGCTGCCCTGGGTCTGCTCGTTCGCCTGGTCGCTGCCCATCGATGTCTCCTGCCGTCTTCGTCCGCCCGTGGAACCCGTGTGGCTCCGAGGCACGTCTCAACTCCTGAAGTCCGGCCGATCGTAGGGGCGGGGTCATGACCGAAGAGAGACGTGCGTCCGAACACCCGGGTGACGCCGTGTGACCTGTGGCGGCCGGCCGCCGGGACGTCGCCGGGCGGACACCGTCGGTAAACCCACGTCAACACTTCGTAAGACCTGAGTGAACCGGGCGTCCCCGATGTGCGTTCGGCAGGGGCCCGCGAGTAATGTCCTCACCTGCACAGACTCATAACGCCCCTCGACATCGGAGGACCCGTTGTCCCGCTTCCGGCTCATCAAGGCAGTGCTGGGACCGATCATGCGCCTGATGTTCCGCCCACAGGTGGAGGGCGTGGAGCACATCCCCGGGGACGGGCCGGTGATCCTGGCGGGCAATCACCTCACGTTCATCGACTCGATCGTGCTGCCGCTGGTCACCAAGCGGCAGGTGCACTTCATCGGCAAGGACGAGTACGTCACCGGCAAGGGCCTCAAGGGCCGGCTGATGGCGTGGTTCTTCACCGGCGTCGGCATGATCCCGGTGGACCGGGACGGGGCCAACGGCGGCGTGGCCGCGCTGATGACCGGGCGGCGGATCCTGGAGGAGGGGCGGATCTTCGGGATCTACCCCGAGGGCACCCGCTCGCCCGACGGCCGGCTGTACCGGGGACGCACCGGTATCGCGCGGCTGACGCTGATGACCGGTGCGCCGGTGGTCCCCTTCGCCATGATCGGCACGGACAAGCTGCAGCCGGGAGGCAGCGGCATCCCGCGGCCCGGCCGCGTCACCGTCCGGTTCGGCGAGGCGATGGAGTTCTCGCGGTACGACGGGATGGACCGGGACCGGTATGTGCTGCGGGCCGTGACCGACTCGGTGATGGCCGAGGTCATGCGGCTGGGCGGGCAGGAGTACGTGGACATGTACGCCACGAAGGCCAAGGCCGCCTGAGCGCCGCTGGGGCTTCTGTTCGCTTGCGGGCGCGGGTGCGTGGTCGCTCTTCGCGCCCGCGCGGCGGAGCCGCATATCAGACACGGCCCCGCGCCCCCAGGGGTTTCGCCTACTCGGCACTCTCCAGTTTCTGGTCCTTCAGCAGGAACCATGCGGCCAAGGCGGCGGTCAGGAGGACTGCCGCTCCCGCGCCCGAGGCCAGGTGGAGGCCGTGGACGAAGGATTCGCGGGCGGCGTCCAGCATCTGCTGGGCCGTGTGCGGGGGCAGTTTCGCCGCCGCGTCCGCCGCCGCGCCCAGTGACTCGTGGGCCTCGGGCGGCGTACCCGCCGGGCCCGTGAAGTCGCGGTAGACGCCCGTCACGATCGAACCCAGCAGGGCGATGCCCAGGGCCGCGCCCAGTTCGTACGCCGTCTCGGAGACCGCCGAGGCGGCGCCCGCCTGTTCCTTGGGCACGCTGGAGAGGATCACGTCGGCCGTCACCGTGAAGGAGAAGCCGGCCCCGACCCCGACGACCAGCAGTGCGGCGCCGAGGACCGGGTAACCCGTCGACACGCCCAGAGCCGTCAGCGCCGCCAGGGCGAGTCCCACGGCGGCGAGACCGCCGCAGACCACGGTCCGCACCGAGAAGTGGCGGGCGGCGCGGCCCGCCATCAGGCCGGCCACCACCGCGCCGACGGCGGCGGGCAGTTCGGCGAGACCCGCCTCGAACGGGCGCCTGCCCTGGACGAGTTGCAGGTACTGGGAGAGGAAGAACACCAGGCCGGACATGCCGAGCACGGTCAGCAGGTCGGCGAGGACCGCCCCGCTGAAGCCGCGCCGACGGAACAGACGCATGTCCAACAGCGGGACCGGCATGGTGAGTTGGCGGTGCACGAAGCCGTGGAGCGCGACCGCGCCCAGCAGGCCCGCGGCGAGCGTCGGCCAGGTGAAGCCGTGGGTCGCCGCCTCCTTGACCGCGTAGACGACACCGATCATGCCGACCAGGGACAGCAGGACGCTGGCCAGGTCCCAGGGGCCGGGGTGCGGGTTGCGGGACTCGGGCAGCGTACGGATGCCGACGAGGACCAGGACGGCCATCACCGGCAGGTTGATGAGGAAGACCGAGCCCCACCAGAAGTGTTCGAGCAGGAACCCGCCCGTGATCGGGCCGACCGCCGTACCGGCCGAGGCGGTCGCGCCCCAGATGCCGACGGCGAGGCTGCGCTCGCGCGGGTCGTGGAAGAGGTTGCGGATCAGGGCGAGGGTGGCGGGCATCAGGGTCGCGCCCGCGACACCGAGCAGCGACCGTGCCAGGATCATCAACTCCGGTGTCGTGGCATAGGCGTTGACGACGGAGATCGCGCCGAACGCGGTGGCACCGCCGAGCAGGATGCGCTTGCGGCCGATGCGGTCGCCGAGGCTGCCCATGGAGACCAGCAGGCCGGCGATGACGAAGGAGTAGACGTCGCCGATCCAGAGGAGCTGGGTGCCGGAGGGGTTCAGGTCTTCGCTGATGTAGGGGGTCGCCAGGCCGAGGACGGTGGCGTCGACGGCCACCAGCAGCACGGCCAGGACGAGGACGGAGAGCGCGAGCCAGCGGCCCCGCCCCTTCTCCGACTCCGTCGCACCGGCCGGCTGCAGGGTGCTGGTCATGATTCCTCTCTTCTTACGCGTTCGTACGTCGTACGCCGCCGAGCAGCAGCTCGACGACCATGTAGGTGAAGTCCTTGGCGGCCACCCGGCCCTCGGACACGCCCCAGGCGCCGGAGGCCAGCAGGCCGTAGAGCGCCTCGGTGAGCCAGGCCGGGGTGAGGTCGATGCGGAACTCGCCGTTCTCCTGGCCGCGCCGGAACAGGGACATGAGGCGTTCGTCGATACGGGCCCAGCCCTGGTTCTGCTCCTCACCCTCGAACAGCTGGTTCTCGGTGTAGAGGAAGGCGAGCAGGCCGGCCGCGGGTTCGATCGCGCGGACCAGACGCCCTACGGCCTCGGCCGCCGGACCGTCGTCCAGGCGGGCCGCGTCCAGCGCCGCCTCGCACTCCGCGATGCCGAGCGCCTCCAGCGCCCGGACGAGCGCGTCGCGCCCGGCGAAGTGGCGGTGCAGCGTGGCCCGGCTGATTCCGGCGGCCTTGGCGACCTCGTCCATGGTCGCGGTGGATTTACGGGTCAGCAGGGCGGCTGCGCTGCGCAGCACGTGGTCACGGTCCAGAGCCATGAGACAAGAGTAGCCCATGTGAGACATTCATGTCTCATCCTGGGCGCGTGTGACTCATGGGAGCTGGTCAGAGGGGGTGCCGGATCAGTGCCAGGGCAGCTGTCCGCGACGCTCCCAGTAGGCGTTCGGGTCCTCGGCGAGCGTGGCGAGGCGGGTCAGCTGGTCCACGTCGAGGTCGACGGCGGGGGCGTGCAGATTCGAGAAGAGCTGCGGGACGGTCGCCGCGCCGGACAGGACGACGCCCGCCCAGGGCTGGCGCAGGATCCAGGCGAGCGCCACGGCGTCACAGCCGAGGGAGGTCTCCTCGGCGACAGCCCTCAGCATCTCCGGGGCATGCGGCGCGGCGAGCCGGCCGTTGGCCACGCCCTCCTTGACGATCACGGTGAGCCCGGCGTCGTGGGCCTCGGCGAGCGCGGGGGCGGCCGAGTGCTCCAGGAGGTTGTACGTCGACTGGACGGTACGGAAGAGGGGCTCGCCGTCGACGGTGATCGCGAGGGCGGCGCGGATGGCGTCGGCCTGGGCGGGGCCGCTGGTGGAGAAGCCGACGCTCACGCCCCGGGCGGCCGCCTCGGCCAGCCTGACGTGCAGGTCCTTGTCGGTCAGGGCCGGGCTGTCCGGGGTCACCGAGTGGATCTGGTAGAGGTCGAGCCGGTCGCCGAGCAGCGCGTCGGTCTCGGCGCGCTGGCGGTCGTAGGCCGCCACGCTGTGGTCCTTGACCTCGTGCTTCTCGGCGTCCGTGGCCCAGCCGGCGGTGTACGTGTAGCCCCACTTGCTGCCGACGACCACGTCGTCGATGTCGGGGCGGGCGTTCAGCCAGTCGGCGAGGAACTCCTCGGAACGGCCGTAGGAGCGGGCCACGTCGAAGTAGCGCACGCCCTGGGCGTAGGCGGCGTCGAGGAGTTCATGGGTGCGGTCGCGCAGGGCGTCGACGCTGCGGTTCTCCCCGAGGTCCTCGTCCCGGCCCAGGTTGATGTAGCCGGGACGGCCGACGGCGGCCAGGCCGAGGCCGATGTGGCAGGTCGGCGTGGTGGCGTGCGCGAGACGGGCGAAGGGCATCGCGGGCTCCGTTCGGTCGGCTGACTGACGACCAACGTAACCCGCGACGCCCTCAGGTCACTTCTTTGCGTCGGCCCAGGCGTGCTGTGCCGCCACGTCCGCCTTGACCTCCGCCAGCTGGACGGCGACCGCGCTGGGCGCCGTACCGCCGCGGCCGTTGCGGGAGGCGAGGGCGCCGGGGACGTTGAGCACGGACCGCACCTCCGGGGTGAGATGTGCCGAGATCTTCGCGAACTGCTCGTCCGTGAGGCCGTCCAGCTCCTTGCCCTCGGCCTCGGCGACCTTCACGCACTCCCCCGCGACCTCGTGCGCCACGCGGAACGGCACGCCCTGCTTGACCAGCCACTCCGCGATGTCGGTGGCGAGCGAGAAGCCGGCCGGGGCCAGCTCCTCCATCCGCTCGCGGTTGACCGTGAGGGTGGCCATCATGCCGGTGAAGGCGGGCAGCAGTACCTCCAGCTGGTCGCAGGAGTCGAAGACCGGCTCCTTGTCCTCCTGGAGGTCGCGGTTGTAGGCGAGCGGCAGGGCCTTGAGCGTCGCCATCAGGCCGGTCAGGTTGCCGATCAGACGGCCGGACTTGCCGCGCGCCAGCTCGGCGATGTCCGGGTTCTTCTTCTGCGGCATGATCGACGAGCCGGTGGAGAACGCGTCGTGCAGGGTCACGAAGGAGAACTCCTTCGTGTTCCAGATGATGATCTCCTCCGCGATCCGGGAGAGGTTCACGCCGATCATCGCGGTGATGAAGGCGAACTCGGCGACGAAGTCACGGGAGGCCGTGCCGTCGATCGAGTTGGCGGCGCTGCCGTGCTCGAAGCCCAGGTCCTCGGCCACCGCCTCCGGGTCCAGGCCGAGCGAGGAGCCGGCGAGGGCGCCGGAGCCGTACGGCGACACGGCCGTGCGCTCGTCCCACTGGCGCAGCCGCTCGGCGTCCCGGGACAGGGACTGCACATGGGCCAGGACGTGGTGGGCGAAGAGCACGGGCTGGGCGTGCTGGAGGTGGGTGCGGCCCGGCATCGCGACGTCGGGGTGGGCCTCGGCGAGGCCGACCAGGGCGTCCTGGAGATCGGCGATCAGGCCGCCGATGACGCGGGCGTGGTCCCTGAG
The DNA here is from genome assembly GCF_058673395.1 of Streptomyces sp. HUAS MG56. Taxonomy (NCBI): domain Bacteria; kingdom Bacillati; phylum Actinomycetota; class Actinomycetes; order Kitasatosporales; family Streptomycetaceae; genus Streptomyces; species Streptomyces sp. HUAS MG56. The sequence continues at coordinate 2,852,863 of NZ_CM178722.1, forward strand.
GTACATCCGGAAGAGGGTCGCCACCTGGTCGTTGCGCGACCGGCCGGCGCGCAGCTTGCCGCCGAGGTCCGGGCCGAGGCGCTCCAGCAGGCCGCGCTCCAGGGCGGTGTGCACGTCCTCGTCGGCGATGGTGCCGGTGAAGGTGCCGGCGGCGACGTCGGCCTCCAGCCGGCCGAGCCCGTCGATCATGCGGGCCAGCTCGTCCTCGGTGAGCAGCCCCGCCTTGTGGAGGACGCGCGCGTGGGCACGCGAACCGGCGATGTCGTAGGGCGCGAGCCGCCAGTCGAAGTGGACGGACGCGGACAGCTTCGCCAGGGCCTCGGCGGGACCGTCGGCGAAACGGCCGCCCCAGAGCCGGACGTCACCGCTGTTGCTGCTCACTTGCGCTGCTCCTAGAGAAGGTGGGTGGGTCGGTTGTGGTGCCGGTCGTGCGTCAGGCTATGCCCGCAGGTCCCGCCGTGCGGCGATCTGCGAGGACAGGCCGTAGATGTCGATGAAGCCCTTGGCCGCGGCCTGGTCGAAGGTGTCGCCCGTGTCGTAGGTGGCGAGGTTGAAGTCGTAGAGCGAGGAGGCGGAGCGCCGGCCGGTGACGACGGCGCGGCCGCCGTGCAGGGTCATCCGGATGTCGCCGGACACGTGCGTGCTCGCCTCGTCGACGAAGCCGTCCAGGGCGCGCTTGAGCGGGGAGAACCACTGGCCGTCGTAGACCAGTTCGCCCCAGCGCTGCTCCACCTGCCGCTTGTAGCGGGCGAGTTCGCGCTCGACGGTGACGTTCTCCAGCTCCTGGTGGGCGGTGATCAGGGCGATGGCGCCCGGCGCCTCGTACACCTCGCGGGACTTGATGCCGACGAGCCGGTCCTCGACCATGTCGATCCGGCCGACGCCCTGGGCGCCGGCGCGCTCGTTGAGCCGCTGGATCGCCTGGAGGACGGTGACGGGCTCGCCGTCGACCGCGACCGGGACGCCCGCCTCGAAGGTGATGACCACCTCGTCGGGCTCGCGGGGGACGGAGGGGTCGGCGGTGTAGTCGTAGACGTCCTCGATCGGGGCGTTCCAGATGTCCTCCAGGAAGCCCGTCTCGACGGCGCGTCCGAAGACGTTCTGGTCGATGGAGTACGGGGACTTCCTGGTGGTGGCGATCGGGAGCCGCTTGGCCTCGCAGAAGGCGATCGCCTTGTCCCGGGTCATCGCGTAGTCGCGGACCGGGGCGATGCACTTCAGGTCGGGGGCGAGGGCGACGATGCCGGCCTCGAAGCGGACCTGGTCGTTGCCCTTGCCCGTGCAGCCGTGCGCGACGGTGGTGGCACCGTGCTTCTGCGCGGCGGCGACCAGGTGCTTGACGATCACGGGCCGGGAGAGCGCCGAGACCAGCGGGTAGCGGTCCATGTAGAGGGCGTTGGCCTTGATCGCCGGGAGGCAGTACTCGTCGGCGAACTCGTCCCTGGCGTCGGCGACCTCGGCCTCGACGGCCCCGCAGGCGAGGGCGCGCTTGCGGATGACGTCCAGGTCCTCGCCGCCCTGGCCGACGTCCACCGCTACGGCGATGACCTCGGCGCCCGTCTCCTCGGCGATCCAGCCGATGGCGACGGAGGTGTCCAGACCGCCCGAATAGGCGAGTACGACGCGCTCGGTCACGGGTTTCTCCTCACACTGCAATCCCTGTCATGCATGAGTATGCAGAGCTCTGCATGATTCGTCAATTGAGCAGAGCCTTGAACACCAGCAACCGCTTTCTCGTACTTCCCCCCGAACGCAGGCGCCGCGTCTCACCGCTGAACCCACTCCTGACCAAGTGAGGCATCCGCATGTCCAGGGCTCTTCCGAAGTACAACAAGCGTCGTGTGGCCTTCATCGGCGGCGCTGCCGCCGTCGTGCTGTCCGGCGCCGTGATCGCGGGCTCGGCGCTCGCCGGGACCCCCGGCAGGAGCGACGGCGCGACGAACGCCCGCACGCTGGCGAGCGCCGGGACGATCACCTGCCCGGACGTCGCCTCCCGGCTCCCGGCAGTGCCGGCGTCGGCGCAGGCCGAGGTCACTCGCAACCTCGCCCTCCTCCAGACCCAGATCCAAGAAGCCAACAACCGTTTGCAAACAACCGTCGGCCAAGGCGGACCCAACTTCGTCAACAACGCCATCCTCGGCCCCCTCAAAGACAAACGCGTCTCCACCATCGACCGCATCGCCATCGCCATCGGCCGCAAGGGCACCAAGCCCACCGGCCTCGACTCCCTCGCCGCCTGCACGCTGAACGCGGGCGGTGTGAACAGCGGCGCCGGTGCCGGTGCCGGTGCGGGTGCCGGTACCGCACCGAGCGCCTCGGCGAGCGGGCAGACCGGCGGCTCGGCGGCGGGCGGCTCGGCGGCGGGGAACGCGACCTCGGGCGGCGCGGCGGCGAGCGGGAACACGGGGGCCGGGACGATCATCTGCCCGGACGTCGCCTCCCGGCTCCCGGCAGTACCGGCGTCGGCGCAGGCCGAGGTCACTCGCAACCTCGCCCTCCTCCAGACCCAGATCCAAGAAGCCAACAACCGTTTGCAAACAACCGTCGGCCAAGGCGGACCCAACTTCGTCAACAACGCCATCCTCGGCCCCCTCAAGGACAAACGCGTCTCCACCATCGACCGCATCGCCATCGCCATCGGCCGCAAGGGCACCAGGCCCACCGGCCTCGGCTCCCTCGCCGCCTGCACGCTCACCAAGTGAGGTAGCAGGCATCCGGGGCCGCCCCGACAAGCGCCGGCCGGGGCGGCCCCGACATGTCCGCACTCCCTCAATTCCTCTGGCGGGCGAAGGGGTTGCCTCGATAATCGTTGGACATGGGAAAGACGTATGAGCGCATCGACGGCAGGCTCCGCACGTTCATCGAGGAGCAGCCCCTGTTCTTCACCGCGACCGCCCCGCTCTCCGGCGACGGCACGGTCAACCTCTCCCCCAAGGGCCTCAAGGGCTCCTTCGTCGTACTCGACGAACTGACCGTGGCCTACCTGGACTTCGCCGGGTCCAACGCCGAGACGATCGCCCACCTGCGGGAGAACGGACGGATCACGCTGATGTGGTGCGCCTTCCAGGGGCCGCCGAACATCGTGCGCGTCCACGGCCGGGGCGAGCCGGTCTTCCGCGACGACCCGCGCTTCCACGAGCTGCTCGCGCACTTCCCGGGCATCGACCCGACCCCGCACGGACTGCGCGCCGTCATCGTCGTCCACGCCGAGCTGGTGCGGGACACCTGCGGCTACGCCGTCCCCTTCATGGCGTACGAGCAGGACCGCGATCTGCACGAGAAGCGCTTCGCACGCGAGGACGACGCGTCCCTCGGCGCGTACTTCGAGAAGAAGGAGCACGTGGCGACTAGCCTGGACGGCCTACCCGGACTGCCGTTGCCGCTCCCCCCGTCTACCGTCTGAGCCATGCGCCCCGGTGTCGTCCTCGCCCTCGTCTCCGCGTCCTCGCTCGCCCTGCTCGGCTCCGCCCCGGCCCCCGGCGCCGGGTCCGGTCCGCTGCCCGCGCTGATGGCGGACACGGGCGGCGGCACCCAGCTGATCACCGCTCAGGCACCGCGCACCGACTCGACGTCGGGCACGCTCACGTGGTGGGACCTGCGGGACGGGCAGTGGGTGCAGGCGGGCTCGGCACCGGCACGGTTCGGCGCGAGCGGCCTGGCGGAGGGCGCCACCCGCAAGCAGGGCACGAACACGACGCCGACCGGACTGTACGACCTCCCCTTCGGCTTCGGCATCAAGGCGGCGCCGGCCGGGACGAGCGTCACGTACCGTGCGGTGAAGGACAGTTCGTGGTGGTGCCAGGACAACGACTCGTCGTCGTACAACCGGTGGGTCGACCCTCTGCCGGCCGACTGCCGGGCGTCCGAGTCCGAGCATCTGGTCGCGTACGCGGCCCAGTACGCGTACGGGCTCGTCATCGGGTTCAACTACGGCCGGCCCGTGCGGGGCCGTGGTGCCGGGATCTTCCTGCACGTCAACGGGCAGGGCGCCACGGCCGGGTGTGTGTCGGTACCGGAGGATGCGATGCAGCGGATTCTCCAGTGGGCCAGGCCCGAGAAGTCGCCGCACATCGCCGTGGGGACCGACGGCGGCGCCACGGCGGTGACCACGTACTGAGCCTCGCGCACCGTCAGGTCGGCAGAATCACCCTGAACGTCGTGCTCCCCGGTCGGCTCTCCAGCCCCACGCTGCCCCCGTGTGCCTCCGCCACCGCCGCCACGATCGACAGGCCCAGGCCCGCGCCGCCGCCGGAGGCACCGGGGCGGCGGCGGTGTTCCGCCCGGGTGAAGCGTTCGAAGACGCCCGGCCGGACGTCCTCGGGGACGCCGGGGCCGTCGTCGTGGACGGAGAGGACGGCCGCGTCCGGGTCGCGTTCCAGGATGACCGTCACCTTCGTGCCAACGGGTGTGTGCAAACGTGCGTTGGCCAACAGGTTGGCCAACACTTGGTGGAGGCGGTGGGCGTCGCCCGGGACCGTGACGGGGTCCTCGGGGAGGTCCATGGACCAACGGTGGTCGGGGCCGGCGGCGCGGGCGTCGGTGACGGCGTCCAGGACCAGGTGCGTCAGGTCCACCGGCTGCCGCTCCAGCGGTCGGCCCGCGTCCAGGCGGGCCAGCAGGAGCAGGTCGTCGACCATCTCGCCCATGCGGGAGGACTCGGCCTTGATCCGCTCCAGGGCCCGGGCGATCTCGGGCGGCACCGGGCCGGGGTGGAGGAGGGCCAGTTCGGCGTGGCCGCGGACCGAGGCGACCGGGGTGCGCAGCTCGTGGCTGGCGTCGGCGGCGAAGCGGCGCAGCCGCTCCTCGCTCGCGTGCCGCTTCGTCAGGGCGTCCTCGACGTGCCGCAGCATGCGGTTGAACGCCGCGGCGACCCGGCCGACCTCGCTGCGCGGGTCGTGGTCGGGGGCGCGCGGCGGCAGCACCACCTCGCCGGTGGCCAGCGGCAGCTCGCTGACCCGGGTGGCGGTCGCGGCGACCCGGCTCAGCGGGCGCAGTGACCAGCGGACCCAGAGCGCCCCGGCCACCCCGGCGGCGGTCAGGGCCAGGCCGAAGACGACCACCGCGACCAGTTCGAGGCGTTGCACGGCGGCCCGTACCGGCTCCGTCGGCAGCCCCGTGATCAGCACGTCGCCGTCCCTGCCGCGCCACGCCATCATGCGGTAGTCGCGCAGGTGCGACAGGCACACGGTGTGGCCGGTGCCGTCCACCGGGATCCGGGCCAGGGCCGCACGGTCGCGCGTGGTCAGCGTGATGCCGAGATCCTGCCTGTCGCTGGCGGGGACGACGGCCGCGCTGGTGACCCGGCCGGCCAGCAGGCGGGCGCCGAAGGTCTCGGCGGCCTGGCGGCGGGTGTCGCCGTGCTCGTCGCCGTCGTGGTCCGAGGGTTTCGAGAGCGTGTAGGTGCCGTGCTCCAGGCTCTGCGGGAAGGCCGTGCCGGTCTGCTGGAGCTGCTGGTCGAGCCGGCGGGTGAGGAAGCCGTTCAGTTCGACGACGGCCGCCACGCCGACCGCGGCACAGCTGATCGCGAGCAGCACCACGAGCCCGGCGGTGAGCCGGGCGCGCAGGGTGCGGGGGCGGGGCAGGCGGCGCGGGAACCGTGGCGGCGAGCCCATCAGCGGGCCGCCGGCTTGAGGACGTAGCCCGCGCCGCGGACGGTGTGGATCATGGGCTCGCGGCCCGCGTCGACCTTCTTGCGCAGGTAGGAGATGTACAGCTCGACCACATGGGCGCGGCCGCCGAAGTCGTAGGACCAGACCCGGTCGAGGATCTGTGCCTTGCTGAGCACACGGCGCGGGTTGCGCATGAGGAAGCGGAGGAGTTCGAACTCGGTCGGCGACAGTTCGACCAGGTCGCCGGCCCGGGTCACCTCGCGGGCCTCCTCGTCCATCACCAGGTCGCCGACGACCAGGCGCGGCCCGTCCTCCAGCTGGCGGGCCATGCCCGCGCGGCGCAGCAGTCCGCGCAGCCGGGCGACGACCTCCTCCAGGCTGAAGGGCTTGGTGACGTAGTCGTCGCCGCCCGCGGTGATGCCGGCGATCCGGTCCTCCACCGCGTCCCGCGCCGTGAGGAAGAGCACACAGACGTCCGGCTTCACCTCGTGCAGCCCGCGCAGCACGGTGAAGCCGTCGGTGTCGGGGAGCATCACGTCGAGGACGACGGCGTCCGGCAGCAGCTCGCGCGCGGTGCTGAGGGCGCAGGCGCCGTCGCCGGCGGCGCGCACCTGCCAGCCCTCGTAGCGCAGGGCGCCGGTGAGCACCTCCGCGAGGTCGGGGTCGTCGTCGACGACGAGGACGCGCAGCGGGGTGCCGTCGGGGCGGGTGAGGGCCGGACGGCCGGAACGGGTCGTGTTCATCGCACCTCCCAGCATCACCCCCGCCGGCGGGTGCGGTGTACCGCCCCACCTCTGAGTTTTCTGTGAGTACGCTCACCGCCGTCCTGCCGCCGCCCGCCCCGCTCCGCTGAACGCCGGATGAGAAACCCCTCTGAGTCCGCTGTCGAAAGCCCTGGTCAGGGGGGTGGCTCAGAGGTGGCTCAGAGATTCGGCGGGCACAGTGGCCGGGCATGACGGACGAAAGGGCGTTGAACCCATGACCACGGTCGATACACGACGGTCGGCCCCGCCCGTGCCCGTGGCCGGCCGGCGCTCCCCCGCGGGGCCCGTGCTGGCCCTGCTGTGGGCCGGTGCGGCGGGCGCGGCGGCGCTCTGGTGGACCGGCACCGGTTCCGTGGTCGGCTCGGCCGGCTGGCTGACCGGCGCCGGACGGCTCGCCGGACTGCTGTGCGGGTACGCCTGCGCGGTGCTGGTCGGTCTGATGGCGCGGGTGCCGCTGCTGGAGAGCCGGGTCGGCTCGGACCGGGTCGCCCGCTGGCACGCGATGGCGGGCCGCTACACGGTCTGTCTGCTCACCGTGCACATCGGGCTGATCCTCGCCGGGTACGCCGCCCAGGACCACGCCTCGCTGTGGCACGAGACGGTCTCCGTCGTCCTGGACTACCCGGACATGCTCAAGGCCACCGCCGGCACGGTGATCCTCTTCGCGGTCGGCGTGACCTCGGCCCGGGCCGTGCGCCGCCGGACGAGCCACGAGTTCTGGTACTACGTCCACCTCCTCACCTACGCGGCCGTGTTCCTGGTCTTCTTCCACCAGGTGTCGCTGGGCAACGAGTTCAACGGCAAGCCGGTGGCGAGCGCGCTCTGGTACGCGCTGTACCTGGGCGTCGCGGCCCTGGTGCTGTGGTTCCGGATCCTCGCCCCGGTCCGGCTCAACCGGCGTCACCAGCTGCGCGTGGACTCGGTTCACAAGGAGTCACCGGGTGTGTACTCGGTTGTCGTGCGCGGGCGGCATCTCGACGAACTCGGCGCGCGGCCGGGGCAGTTCTTCCGCTGGCGTTTCCTCGGCGAGGGCCTGGGCTGGACGTCGACGCCGTACTCCCTGTCGGCGCCGGCGCGCCCGGACCGGCTGCGCGTCACCGTCAAGGCGCTCGGCGACCACAGTGCGGGCGTCGCCCTGCTGCGGCCCGGCACCCGGGTGTGGGCCGAGGGTCCCTACGGCTCCATGACCGCCGACCGGGCCACCAGCCACCGCTCGCTGCTCATCGCGGCCGGGGTCGGTGTCACCCCGCTGCGGGCGCTGTTCGAGACGCTGCCCGGCGAGGTCACGCTGCTGTACCGGGCGCGCGGCTCCGAGGACCTGGCGCTGGGCGGCGAGCTGGAGGCGATCGCCCGCTGGCGCGGTGCGCGGGTGCTGTACGCGCTGAACGGTGCGGGCGGCGAGCGGCCGGACATCTCGGCCGAGGCGCTGCGCGCGACGTTCCCCGGGATCGCCGGCCACGACGTCTACCTCTGCGGCCCGCACCGCTTCATGCAGGACGTGTACGAGGCGCTGCGGGCGGCCGGGGTGCCGGACCGCCGAATCCACCACGAGTCGTTCGAGCTGTGAGGACCCTGACGTGCACGCCTTGAAGAAGAACCGTCCGCTGCGCCGGATCGTGCTGGCCGGTGCCGCGACGGTCTCCGGGATGGTGCTCCTGCTGTCGCTGAAGCCGCACACGAGTCCCACGCCGGTCATCGCCGACGCCAAGTCGCCCGCGGTGTCGAGCAGTTCGGCCCCCTCCGCGTCGTCGAGCGGCGCCGGCTCGGGCAAGAGCACCGGTACCAGGACCGTGACCGGCGAGACCGTGCAGACCCGCTGGGGTCCGGTCCAGGTGCGGGTCACGATCAGGAGCGGAAGGATCACGGACGTGACGGCCGTGCAGTACCCGCAGGACAATCCGCGCGACCAGGAGATCAACAGCTACGCGCTCCCCCAGCTGCGACGTGAGGCGCTGGCCGCGCAGAGCGCGCAGATCGACATGGTGTCGGGCGCCTCGTACACCAGCACCGGCTACCAGCAGTCCCTCCAGTCCGCGCTGGACTCGGCGGGCCGCTGAACACACGGATGAACACGCGGCGCATGCGGCACGTATCTGAGGGCCAAGGGCCGACTCCCCCGAGTCCCCACGGAGGAACCGTGACCACCACCCTCGCCGGCGGCCGTGCCGCCCGCCGCCAGACGATGCGCCGCATCCGCCCGCGCCGCTCTCCGGCCGTCCCGCTGCTGCTCGCGGTGTGGGCCGGCGCGGCGGCGGTGCTGTGGCTGTGGTGGCGGAACACACCGTCCGTCGCCGACGACACCGGCCGCATCCTGAACGCGGGCCGGATCACCGGCCTGCTCGCCGGTTATCTGATGGCGCTGGTCGTGCTCCAGATGGCGCGCGTCCCGGCGCTGGAGCGGCGGGTCGGCTCGGACCGGGTGGCCCGCTGGCACGCGATGAGCGGCCGCTACACGCTCTGCCTGATCGTCGCGCACGTGTTCCTCACGATGTGGGGGTACGCGCGCCAGGCGGGCAAGACGCTGAGCGACATCGTCCAGCAGACGATCGACTCGGTCAACCAGCTGCCCGACGTCGGCAAGGCGGCCATCGGCACCGGCCTGTTCGTGCTCATCGGGCTGACGTCGATCGGCCCGGTGCGCCGCCGGATGCCGTACGACACCTGGTACCACGTCCATCTGCTGACGTACGCGGCGGTGTTCCTGACGTTCTGGCACCAGCTGACCACCGGCAACGACTTCGCGGTCCAGCCGATGGCGAAGACCTTCTGGTACGGCCTGTACGGCACGGTCACCGCCCTGGTGCTCTGGTACCGCGTGCTCACCCCGATCCGGCTGAACCTGAAGCACCGGATGCGGGTCGAGGCGGTCGTCGAGGAGACGCCGGGCATCGTGTCGGTGCTGATCGGCGGGCGCAAGCTGCACCGGATGGGCGCGGAGGCGGGCCAGTTCTTCCGCTGGCGCTTCCTGGCGCCCGGCATGCGCTTCAGCTCGCACCCGTACTCCCTGTCGGCGGCGCCCCGCCCGGACATGCTGCGGATCACCGTGAAGGCGATCGGCGACCACAGCGAGCGGCTGCGCGAACTGACGCCCGGTACGCGGGTGTGGGCCGAGGGGCCGTACGGGGCGCTGACCGCGCAGCGCCGCAGCCGGGGCAAGGTGCTGCTGGTCGCGGGCGGGGTCGGGATCACGCCGATGCGGGCGCTGTTCGAGACGCTGCCGGGCGCGGCCGGGGACATCACCCTGCTGTACCGGGCCAACACGACCCAGGATCTGGCCCTGTGGGACGAGCTGGCGGCGATCGCCGACGAGCGGGGCGCCCGGCTGATGTACGCGGTGAACAGCCCGGAGGGCGAGCGCCCGGACATCTCCGCGGAGAACCTGGAGCGCAAGATCCCGGACATCGACCGGCACGATGTCTTCATGTGCGGCCCGCCCGGGTTCGCGCAGTCGGTGTACGAGGCACTGCGCGGCGCGGGGGTTCCCGCCCGCCGCATCCATCACGAGTCCTTCGAGATGTGAGCGGGAGCTACGAAGACATGAGGAAGAGCCACCCGGTCCGACGGGTCGTCCTGGCCACCGCCGCGACGGTGTCCGGTGTCGTGCTGCTGCTGTCGCTGAAGCCGGCGTCGGATCCGACGGCGGCCGCGGCGGGCACGGCGCCGCAGCAGACCGCCGGGGCGCAGCAGTCGCCCCAGGGCGGCACCCGGCCGGCCGGTGCGGCCACCGGCACGGTGACGGGTGACGCGACACCGACGCAGTACGGCACCGTGCAGGTACGGCTGACCGTCGCGGGCGGGAAGATCGCCAGGGCGGAGGCGGTGCAGGCGCCCAAGGGCGGGCTCAGCGACCAGAAGACCGCGATGGCCGTCCCGAAGCTCAACCAGGAGGCCGTGGCGGCGCAGAGCGCGCAGATCGACGCGGTGTCCGGGGCGACGTACACGAGCAACGGCTACAAGAAGTCGCTCCAGTCGGCGCTGGACAGGATGAAATCCGCCGCGGCGCCCACGCACTCGGCATCGTCTCCCGCCGCATCCGGGTCCGGGTCCGGCGCCGGTGCCGGTGCCGCGCAGGCCCGTACGGTCACCGTCACCGGGAAGGTCGCACAGACCCCGTACGGTCCGGTGCAGGTGCGGATCACGGTGAGCGGCGGAAAGATCGCGCAGGCGTCGGCGGTGCAGGCGCCCAAGGGCGGGCTCAGCGACCAGAAGACCGCGATGGCCGTCCCGAAGCTGAACCAGGAGGCGGTCACGGCCGGGACCGCGCACATCGACGCGGTGTCGGGCGCGACCTACACCAGCACCGGCTACCGGCAGTCCCTCCAGTCGGCGCTGGACCAGGCCGGTGGCTGAGGCGATGACCGGGCCGGCCGAGGCTCCCGCCGCGGTGCGTCACGCGGAGGAGGTCATGGGGACCGTCTTCTCCATCGACGTCCGCGGCGGGGAACCCGACGCGGTGCGGGCCGCGCTCGCCGAGGCGGTCGCGGGCCTGCACCGGGTCGACGCGCTGTTCTCCACCTACCGCGAGGACAGCGAGGTCTCCCGGCTGGCCCGGGGCGAGCTGACCGTCGCGGACTGCGCCCCGGAGATGGCCGAGGTGCTGGACCTCGCGGCCGAGGCGGAGCGGGTGAGCGGAGGCTGGTTCAGCCCGCGCTACCAGGGCTCGCTGGACCCCACCGGCATCGTGAAGGGCTGGTCCGCCGAGCGGGCGGCGCGGCGGCTGGCGCAGGTGGAGGGGGTGTGCGGGGTCAGCGTGAACGGCGGCGGTGACGTGCAGCTGCTCGGCGCTCCTGAGCGGGAGCGCCCGTGGCGGGTCGGGGTGGCCGATCCGCTCCGGCCGGGCGGGCTCGCGGCGGTGGTCTCGACGACGGGGGTGGACGAACTGTCCGTCGCGACGTCGGGGACGGCCGAGCGGGGCGCCCACATCGTGGACCCGCGGACGGGGCGACCGGCGGTGACGGACCTGGTGGCGGTGACGGTCGTGGGTCCCCGGCTGACCTGGGTGGACTGCTGGGCCACGGCGGCGTTCGCGATGGGCTCGCGGGCCGGTCTGGCGTGGCTGGAGTCCCTGCCGGACGTCGAGGCCCTGCTGATCACGGCGGGCGACGAGGTGCGGTGCACCGGGGGCCTGGCGGCGAGGCTCGGCTGACGGCGACGGCTGCTCCCGCCTGTTCGCCGCACCGGCCGTGCTCGCCCCGCCCGCCGCTCCCCGGCTCAGTGCCCGTTCTGTGCCAGTTGCAGCATGTGGTCCGCCAGTGCCTGACCGCCGGTCGGGTGCCGGCTGATCAGCATCAGGGTGTCGTCACCGGCGATGGTGCCGAGGATGTCGTGCAGTTCGGCCTGGTCGATGGCCGAGGCGAGGAACTGGGCGGCGCCCGGCGGGGTGCGCAGGACCACGAGGTTGGCGGAGGCCTCCGCGGAGATCAGCAGCTCCTGAGACAGGCGCCGCATCCGCTCCTCCTTGGCGGACTCGCCCAGCGGCGCGCGCGGCGTGCGGAATCCGCCCTCGCTCGGCACCGCGTAGATCAGGTCGCCGTCGGTGTTGCGGATCTTCACCGCGTTCAGCTCGTCGAGGTCCCGGGAGAGCGTCGCCTGGGTGACGCTCAGCCCGTCGTCGGCGAGCAGCTTGGCCAGCTGGCTCTGCGACCGCACCGGCTGCCGGTTGAGGATGTCCACGATCCGGCGGTGCCGTGCGGTGCGGGTCTGCGGTACGGCGGGCCCGGCACCCGCCGCCTGCTCGTGGTCCTGCGCCTCGCTCATCGTCGTCTCATTCTCCGGATCGTCCGTCCCCGTCCATCGGGTCCGCTGCGTCGAGGATGCCGGGCAGCGCCTGGAGCAGCGCACCCACCTCGTCGTCGCGGAGGTTCAGCGGCGGCATGAGCCGCACGACGTCCGGGGCGGGCGCGTTCACCAGGAACCCGGCCTCCTGGGCCGCCTGCTGCACCTGCGGTGCGCGCGGCCCGGTGAGCACGATACCCAGCAGCAGGCCGGCACCCCGAACATAATCGATCAGCGGGTGGCCCAGCGCCTCGATTCCCTCGCACAGCGCGGCGCTCTGCCGCTTCACGTTCTCCAGCAGGCCCTCGCCCGCGATGGTGTCGAGGACGGCCAGTCCGGCGGCGCAGGCGACCGGGTTGCCGCCGAAGGTCGTGCCGTGCTGGCCTGGCCGGAGCAGTTCGGCGGCCCGGCCGAAGGCCACCGTGGCGCCGAGCGGGAGTCCGCCGCCGAGCTGCTTGGCCAGGGTGACGACGTCGGGGAGCACGCCCTCGTGGGCCTGGTATTCGAACCAGGTGCCGGTGCGGCCGATGCCGGTCTGCACCTCGTCGAGGACCAGCAGGGCGCCGGTGGCGGCGGTGATCGCACGGGCCGCCTTGAGGTAGCCGGCCGGGGGTACGACGACGCCGTTCTCGCCCTGGATCGGCTCGATGACGACGAGTGCCGTCTCCTCGGTGACCGCCGCGGCCAGGGCCTGCGCGTCGCCGTACGGCACGTGGGTGACGTCGCCGGGCAGCGGCCGGAACGGGTCCTGCTTGGCGGGCTGTCCGGTGAGCGCGAGGGCGCCCATCGTACGGCCGTGGAAGCCGCCCTCGGTGGCGACGACATGGGTCCGCCCGGTGAGCCGGCCGATCTTGAAGGCGGCCTCGTTGGCCTCGGCGCCGGAGTTGCAGAAGAAGACCCGGCCCTCGCGGCCGAAGAGCTGGAGCAGCCGCTCGGCCAGCGCGACGGTGGGCTCGGCCATGAAGAAGTTGGAGACGTGGCCGAGGGAGGCGATCTGCCGGCTCACGGCCTCGACGATCGCCGGATGGGCGTGGCCGAGGGCGTTGGTGGCGATGCCGCCGACGAAGTCGAGGTACTCGCGGCCCTCGGCGTCCCACACCTTCAGGCCCGCGCCGCGCACCAGGGGCAGCCGGGGCGTGCCGTAGTTGTTCATGAGCGTGCCCTGCCAGCGCGCGGTCAGCTCCTGGTTGCTCATGACTCCCCCTGTTCGTCCGGCACGACCATGGTGCCGATGCCTTCGTCGGTGAAGATCTCCAGCAGGATCGAGTGCTGGACCCGGCCGTCGATGACGCGGGCGGTCCGCACGCCGCCTCGCACGGCGTGCAGGCAGCCCTCCATCTTCGGCACCATGCCGGAGCTCAACTCCGGCAGCAGCTTCTCCAGTTGGGAAGCGGTGAGGCGGCTGATCACCTCGTCGGAGTTCGGCCAGTCCTCGTAGAGTCCCTCGACGTCGGTGAGGACCATGAGGGTTTCGGCGCCCAGAGCGGCAGCGAGTGCCGCAGCCGCCGTATCGGCATTGACGTTGTAGACATGTCCGTCGTCCTGGCTGCGGGCGATGGAGGAGACGACCGGGATGCGGCCGTCCGCCAGCAGGGCGTCGATCGCGCCCGTGTCGATGTCGGTGATCTCGCCGACCCGGCCGATGTCGACCGGCTCGCCGTCGATCTCGGGGGTGTGCCGGGTCGCGGTGATGGTGTGGGCGTCCTCGCCGGTCAGGCCGACGGCGAGCGGGCCGTGCTGGTTGAGCAGGCCGACCAGCTCGCGCTGCACCTGGCCCGCGAGCACCATCCGTACGACGTCCATGGCGTCCTCGGTGGTGACGCGCAGGCCCGCCTTGAACTCGCTGACGATGCCGTGCCGGTCGAGGGCGGCGCTGATCTGCGGGCCGCCGCCGTGCACGACGACGGGCTTGAGGCCGGCGTGGTGGAGGAAGACGACGTCCTGGGCGAACGCGGCCTTCAGCTCCTCGTCGACCATGGCGTTGCCGCCGAACTTGATCACGACGGTCTTGCCGTTGTGCCGGGTGAGCCAGGGCAGGGCCTCGATGAGGATCTGGGCCTTGGGGAGCGCGGTGTGTTTACGCGTCGTGGTCATGAGGAGTAGGCGCTGTTCTCGTGGACGTAGTCGGCGGTCAGGTCGTTGGTCCAGATGGTCGCGGCCTCGCTGCCCGCGGCGAGGTCGGCGGTGATGCGCACCTCGCGGTAGCGCATGTCGACCAGGTCGCGGTCCTCGCCGACGGAGCCGTTCTTGCACACCCAGACGCCGTTGATGGCGACGTTCAGCCGGTCCGGCTCGAAGGCGGCGGCGGTGGTGCCGATCGCGGAGAGGACGCGGCCCCAGTTGGGGTCCTCGCCGTGGATGGCGCACTTGAGGAGGTTGTTGCGGGCGATGGAACGGCCCACCTCGACGGCGTCCGCCTCGCTGGCCGCGTTGATCACCTCGACCTTGATGTCCTTGCTGGCGCCCTCGGCGTCGCCGATGAGCTGGCGGCCCAGGTCGTCGCAGACGGTCCGTACGGCCTCGGCGAACTCCTCGTACTCCGGGGTGACTTCGGAGGCACCGGAGGCGAGCAGCAGCACGGTGTCGTTGGTGGACATGCAGCCGTCGGAGTCGACGCGGTCGAAGGTGACCCTGGTGGCCGCGCGCAGGGCGCGGTCCAGGGTCGCGCTGTCGAGGTCGGCGTCGGTGGTGAGGACGACGAGCATGGTGGCGAGGCCGGGCGCGAGCATGCCGGCGCCCTTGGCCATGCCGCCGACGGTCCAGCCGTCCTTGGTGACCACGGAGGTCTTGTGGACGGTGTCGGTGGTCTTGATGGCGATGGCGGCCTTCTCGCCGCCGTGCGGGCTGAGCCGGGCCACGGCCTTGTCGACGCCGGGCAGCAGCTTGTCCATCGGCAGCAGGACGCCGATCAGGCCGGTGGAGCAGACGGCGACCTGCCCCGGGGCGTGGCCGCCGGTCCGGTCGTGACCCGCCGCGTTGAGGGACTCGGCGACCTTCTCGGCGGTGGCGTGGGTGTCCTGGAAGCCCTTGGGGCCGGTACAGGCGTTGGCGCCGCCGGAGTTGAGGACGACCGCGGTCAGCTCGCCCGCCTTGAGGACCTGCTCGGACCACAGCACCGGCGCAGCCTTCACGCGGTTGGAGGTGAAGACACCGGCGGCGGCGCGGCGCGGTCCGTCGTTGACCACGAGGGCCAGGTCGGGGTTGCCGTTCTCCTTGATCCCGGCGGCGATGCCGGCCGCCGTGAATCCCTTCGCTGCCGTCACGCTCACTGTGTCTCCTCGTTCGCTTCTCCGCCCGTGCAGCGCAGCGGTGCGGCTTTCGTCGTCGTCTGCCGCCCGGCGGCTGCACGTGCGTCGCTCACGGCGCAACTCCGATCGTCGTAAGCCCGGTGGTCTCGTCGAGACCCAGGGCGATGTTCATGCTCTGGACGGCACCGCCGGCGGTGCCCTTGGTGAGGTTGTCGATGGCGCTGATCGCGATGATGCGGCCCATGGCCTCGTCGTACGCGACCTGCACCTGAACGGCGTTGGAACCGTAGACGGACGCCGTCGCGGGCCACTGGCCCTCGGGGAGCAGGTGGACGAACGTCTCGTCGGCGTAGGCCTTCTCGTACGCGGCCCGCAGGGACTCCTCCGTGACACCGGGCTTCGCCGCGGCGTTGCAGGTGGCGAGGATGCCGCGGGGCATCGGGGCGAGGGTCGGCGTGAAGGACACCGCGACCCGCTCCCCGGCCACTCCGCTGAGGTTCTGGATCATCTCGGGGGTGTGCCGGTGGCCGCCGCCGACGCCGTACGGCGTCATGGAGCCCATGACCTCGCTGCCCAGCAGGTGCGGCTTGGGGGTCTTGCCCGCGCCGGAGGTGCCCGACGCGGCGACGATCACCGCCTCGGGCTCGGCGAGTCCGGCCGCGTACGCCGGGAAGAGGGCGAGGGAGACGGCGGTGGGGTAGCAACCGGGCACCGCGATGCGCTTGGACCCCTCCAGCGCGGCGCGGGCACCCGGCAGTTCGGGCAGGCCGTAGGGCCAGGTGCCGGCGTGCGCGGAGCCGTAGAACCGCTCCCAGTCGGCCGGGTCCTTCAGCCGGAAGTCGGCGCCCATGTCGACCACGAGGACGTCGGGGCCGAGCTGCTCGGCGACCGCGGCGGACTGCCCGTGCGGCAGTGCCAGGAAGACGACGTCGTGTCCGGCGAGCGCCTCGGCCGTGGTCTCGGTCAGGACCCGGTCGGCCAGCGGCAGCAGGTGGGGCTGGAGCGCGCCGAGCCGCTGGCCGGCGTTGGAGTTCCCGGTCAGGGCACCGATCTCGACCCCGGGGTGCGCGAGGAGCAGTCGCAGGACCTCTCCGCCCGCGTATCCGCTCGCTCCGGCCACCGCCGCACGTACCGCCATGTCCATCCTCCTCTTGATGGCATGACTATACGTAGCGTTGCAGTTTTATGCAACGCACCGTTCGGTCATGTCACCTGCCCCTTCCGGGCCGCGTAGGCCCGGGCCGCGCGGACGCGGTTGCCGCACTTGGTGGTGCACCAGCGGCGGGCGCCGTGGGAGCGCAGGAACCAGCGGGCGCAGCCCTGGGCGGCGCACTCGGTGAGCTGGCCCGCGTCGGCGCCGGTGAGCAGGTCGGCGGCGTCCTCGGCGAGGAGCGAGAGGGCGGCGGCGGCCGGGTTGCCGGTGTCCGGGACGTCGGCGCGGTGGGGGCCCTCGGCGGTCCAGGCGAGCCTGGGGGTGGCGGGGGCGGCCGCGAGGGCGGCGTTCAGGGCGTCGAGGGCGTCTGCGGCCGGAGGCGCCGCGGCGGCGCGGGCCTCGAACAGGGCGCGCAGCGCCTCACGGAGGATGCGCAGCCGGCCGGACTGCCTACCGTTCAGCTCCACCCGGTCGGGCAGCAGCGCGTGCCGGACGAGCCACAGATGGGCGGCTCCGGCGTCGTCGAGCAGGTCGACGCGCCCGTGGCTGACGGTGAACCGGGTGTTGACGAGCGCCAGCGAGACGTACCGGTCCTCGCCCGGGACCGGGAGCTGGTGCAGATAGACGGGGGCCTCGTGATCCACGGCCTCATGCTAGTCGGTCCTCATGGCAATCCTTGCGGTTCTCCATGAGACGGGTTTAGCGTGCCTCACGGAGAATCGAATCAGAAACCGTGAGAGGTGAATCGTCGTGGCCTTCGACGTGGACGCGCTGCGCAAGGACTTCCCGATCCTGGAGCGGACCCTGGACGGCGGTGTCCCGCTCGTCTACCTGGACTCCGGGGCCACCACCCAGAAGCCCCTCCACGTCCTCGACGCCGAACGGGACTTCTCCCTGACCCGCAACGCGGCCGTGCACCGCGGCGCGCACCAGCTGGCGGGCGAGGCGACGGAGGCCTACGAGCAGGCCAGGGCGACCGTCGCCCGGTTCGTCGGGGCCGCCGCCGACGAGGTGGTCTTCACCCGGAACACCACCGAGGGCATCAACCTCGTCGCGTACGCGCTGGGCAACGCCGGCCGGCTCGGCCCGGGCGACCGGATCGTGGTGACCGAGATGGAGCACCACGCGAACCTGGTCCCCTGGCAGCAGCTCGCCGCGCGGACCGGGGCGCGGCTCGACTGGTTCGGGCTGACCGACGAGGGCCGGCTCGATCTGTCCCGGGCCGACGAGCTGCTCGACGAGCACACCAAGGTGCTCGCCCTCACCCACCAGTCCAACGTCCTCGGCACGCTCAACCCGGTGCGCGAACTGGCCGACCGCGCCCACGCGTTCGGCACCCTGGTGGTCGTCGACGGCGCCCAGTCGGTGCCGCACCGCCCGGTCGACGTCACGGAACTGGGCGCGGACTTCCTCGCCTTCTCCGGCCACAAGATGCTCGGCCCGAGCGGGGTCGGCGTGCTGTGGGGCCGGGCGGAGCTGCTCGCGGACCTGCCGCCGTTCCTCACCGGGGGCTCGATGATCGAGGTCGTGGAGATGGACCGCAGCACCTTCCTGCCACCGCCCCAGCGCTTCGAGGCGGGCGTGCCGATGACCGCCCAGGCGGTGGGCCTCGCGGCGGCGGTGGAGTACCTGGAGCGCCTCGGCATGGCGGAGGTGGCGGCCCACGAGGAGGTGCTCACCGCCCGCGCGCTGGCCCTGCTCACCGAGATCCCGGGCGTGCGGGTCGTCGGCCCCGCCGAGGTCACCGACCGGGGCTCGGCCGTCTCCTTCACGGTCGACGGCATCCACCCGCACGACGTCGGCCAGGTGCTGGACGACCGGGGCGTGGCCGTCCGCGTCGGCCACCACTGCGCCCGCCCGATCGTGCGGCGCTACGGCATCCCGGCGACGACGCGGGCGAGCTTCTACGTCTACAACACCCCGGCCGAGGTGGACGCGCTGGCGGAGGGCGTCCGGGCAGCCCAGAAGTACTTCGGGTGATCGGGAGCGGGGCCCGCCCGCAGGGGAACGGCTGACGGTGAGCCGTAAGCTCGACGCATGGATGTGCAGCAGCGGTACTGGCCGGTCGCCGATGTGCTGGCCCATCTGGCCGGGCGCTGGCGCGTCGAGCGGACGGTGCGGGATCTGGCGAGCGGGGACGAGGGGAACTTCTCCGGGGTGACCGTCTTCAGCGCACTGGACGGCGGCGGTGGGCTGCTGCACGCGGAGTCCGGTGACTTCACCTGGCAGGGCACGACCCGGCCCGCGACCCGGACGCTGCGCTTCCTGCCGGGGGCCCGGCCGGGCACGGCGGACGTGCGCTTCGCCGACGGGCACCCCTTCCACGAACTCGACCTCACGACCGGGCGGTTCATCGCCGGCCACCCGTGCGCGGCCGACCTCTACCGGGGCGAGTTCACCGTGCGGGACGCCGACCACTGGCGCACGGTGTGGCGGGTCGGCGGGCCCGCGAAGGATCTGGTGCTCACCACCGACTACGCGCGCGAGGGCTGAGCGGCGACACCGTCGAAGCGGAGGTTCCAGCGGCCCGCGCGGCCGGTGACGGTGGTCGTGGACAGCGGGCGCACATCGATGTTCCAGTAGCTCGCGGGCGGCGCCTTCAGGGCGTAGACCAGGGCCGCGCGGACGACACCGGGTTCGGCGACGGCGACGATCCGGCCGCCCTCCGCGGCCGGCCGGGTGTCGAGCCAGCCCCCGACGCGGGAGACGAAGGCCAGCAGGGACTCCCCGCCGTGCGGGGTGGCACGCGGATCGGCGAGCCAGGCGTCCACCGCCGCCGGCTCGCGGGCCATCGCCTCGCCCAGGGTCAGCCCGCGCCATCGGCCCATGTCGCAGTCCCGCAGCGCCGGCTGGACCAGCGGCGTGTACCCGAGCGCGTCGCCCGTGGCCCGGCTGCGCAGGGTCGGCGAGCAGTAGCGCAGCTCGGCGCCGGCCAGCGGCAGCAGTTCCCCGGCGGCGCGCTGCACCTCGTCCCAGCCGGACCGGTCCAGCGGCCGGTCGTCGTCGAACCGCTCCGCGAGCAGCGGGGCACTGCGCGCGGCGGCGACGAACGTCACCCTCAGTGGCATGCGGTGATGGTGGGCCGCGAAGGAGGGCAGGTCAAGGGGTGTTACCTGCGGGTTGCGGCGGATATGCGGACGCTCACCCGAAAGTTCTTCACGTGAAGAGGTGGACCATCCACGGCTCGGGCCGCTCCAGAGGCTGGAGGACGCGGCGCAGCCCGAACGGCTCCAGGTGGTCCCGGATGCGGCCGACGCCCTTGCCGCGCACCGACGCTCCCGAGAACTCACAACCGTCGGGGAGTTCGGGTGTGTCGCTCATCGGCCGAGCATCGCAGAGGTGTCCGTGGCACCTGGCAGCGATCTGGTGACCCTGGCCCGGAGCACCTCGTCACACGCCGCTCGCAGCCGCCGTACGCCCTCTGTGATCTCTCCGGTGCCGGCGACCGCCGCGAAGCTCAGGCGGAGGTGGGCGGCGGGGGGTTCGGCGCTGAAGTAGGGGCGGCCGGGGGTGAGGGCGACGCCCGCGCGCAGGGCGGCCGCGGTGAGAGCGGACTCGTCGGTACCGTCGGGCAGGCGCAGCCAGAGGTGGTAGCCGCCGGACGGGATGTGCGGCAGGGCGAGTTCGGGCAGCCGCAGGGCCAGCGCGGCGGTCATCGCGTCGCGGCGCTCCTTCAACTCGGCGGAGATCGACCGCAGATGGCGGGGCCAGGCCGGGGAGCCGACCAGTTCCAGGGCCGCCTCCTGGAGCGGCCGGGGCACGAAGAAGCTGTCCACGACCTGGATGGCGCGCAGCCGCTCCAGCACGGGTCCGCGCGCCGCCAGGGCGCTGACCCGGAAGCTGGGCGAGGTCGCCTTGGTCAGCGAGCCGACGTGCACGACGACACCGTCCGGGTCGTCGGCGGCCAGCGGGCGGGGCAGGGGGCCCGCGTCGGCGTGCACGAGGCGCCGGACGAAGTCGTCCTCGACGACGAACGCGCCCGCCTCACGGGCGATGCGCAGCACCTCGGCGCGGCGCTCGGGGGCGAGCACGGCGCCGGTCGGGTTCTGGAACAGGGGCTGGCAGACGAACACCCGGGCGCCGCTGGCCCGGAAGGCGTCCGCGAGCAGTTCGGGCCGTACGCCGTCGGGGTCGACCGGCACCGGGACCGGGCGCAGTCCGGCCGCGCGGGCGAGGGCCAGCATGCCGGGGTATGTCGGTGACTCCACGAGGACGGGGGCGCCGGGCGGGGCGAGCGCGCGCAGGGCGGTGGCCAGCGCGGACTGGCCGCCGGCCGCGATCAGCACCTCGGCCGCGGTGACCGCCCCGCCGATGCCGCGCGCGAACCACTCCCGCAGCTCCGGCAGCCCCTCCAGCGGCGGCCGCCCCCAGGCACCCGGCCGGCGCCCGGCCCGGGCCAGGGCCGCCGCCATGGCGCGCTCCGGCTGGAGCGAGGGGTGCAGATAGCCGCCGTTGAACTCCAGCACGCCGGGCGGCGGGGCGGCCAGCGAGACCGTGACCCCGGAGGCGTCCACCGTGCGCGGTACGAGGTCGGCGGCGCCGTCGGCGCTCAGCGCGACCTCCTGCCAGGAGGTGTCCCCGGCCGGGGTCCCGGCCGCGCGGGGCCGGGCGCGGAAGGCGCCGGCGCCGGGCCGGGTGACCACCAGCCCCTCGGCGGCGAGCTGGGCGAGGGCCCGCGAGACGGTCACCGGGCTCACCCGGAACCGCTCGACCAGGTCCCGGCTTGACGGGAGCTTTCCACCTGGAGAGTAGCGGTCGAGGTCCCTTCGGAGCTCTTCTGCCAGTTCACTCACGCTGCTACGCTGGTGCATGAAGACACAGAGTAGCGCTACTGTCCCGAACTCGATAGCGGTGACCGGCCCGCAGGAGCGGGGTGGCGTCGGCACCGCCCTGGCCTTCCTCGGCGTCGCCTCCTTCTCCCTCACCTTCCCGGCCACCGCCTGGGGTCTGGAGGGGTTCGGCCCCTGGTCGCTGGTGGCCGCGCGCTGCGTCCTCGCGGCGGTCGTCGCGGGCGGCTGTCTCCTGGCTCTGCGCGTGCCCCTGCCGGAGCGGCGGCATCTGCCCGGGCTCGCCGTCGTCGCGGCCGGTGTCGTACTGGGCTTCCCGATGCTGACCACGCTCGCCCTGCGGACCTCCACCACCGCGCACGCCGCCGTCGTGGTGGGGCTGCTGCCGCTGACCACGGCCGTGTTCTCGGCGCTGCGCACGGGCAGCCGCCCCTCGCGCCGCTTCTGGCTCGCCGCGCTCGCGGGCGCCACGGCCGTGGTCGCCTTCACCCTCGCCCAGAGCGGCGGCGCGCTCACGGTCGCCGACGGCTATCTCTTCGGGGCCCTGCTGGTGTGCGCGGCGGGATACACCGAGGGCGGGCGGCTGGCCCGGGTGATGCCGGGCTGGCAGGTCATCGGGTGGGCGCTGGTGCTGTGCGCGCCGCTGACCGTCCCGGCCGCCGCGCTGGCGCTGGCGTACGAGCCCCTGCACCTCACCTGGCACGGGATCGCCGGTCTGCTGTGGGTGGCGCTGGGCTCGCAGTTCCTCGGCCTGGTCGTCTGGTACCGGGGCATGGCGGTCATCGGCGTCCCGCGGGCCAGCCAGTTGCAGTTGGCCCAGCCGCTGCTCACACTGGTGTGGTCGGCGCTGCTGCTGGGCGAGCACTTCACGGCCGCCGCTCCCCTGACCGCTGTCGCCGTGCTCGTGTGCATCGCCGTCACCCAGCGGTCGTGAGCGTGAGGAGGGCCCGACATGCGTGCTTCCAAGGGCGACAAGCTGGTCCAGCACGGCAGAGTGGTCGGCCAGCACGACCAGGAGTCCGAAGTCGTCGAAGTGATGGGCGAGAAGGGCGAACCGCCCTATCGCGTCCGGTTCCCGGACGGACACGAGGCGATCATGTCGCCGGGACCGGACTGCCAGGTCAAGCACAAGAACGCGCGCCAGAAGTGACTCACCGCGGTGGTGTCGCCGATCGCCCGTAGTGATCGGCGACCACGCGCGCCATCGCGCCGATCGGGTCGTCCGCCACGTCCTTGGCGGCGAAGAACACATGCCCGCGCACCTGCGGGTGGCGCGCGGCGAGCGTGAGGTGCCGGGACAGCTCGGCGGGATCCTGCCAGGCCGGGGGCTGCCCGGCGGCGCCCGCCTTGTAGAGGGCCTCGCCGATGTGGAGCCGGGTCCCGGAGTCCTCGGCGACGGCCGCCCACCAGTCGACCAGCTTCGCGTAGTCGGCGGCGGCGAAGCCGATGTTCCAGTAGATCTGCGGGACGACATAGTCGATCCAGTGCTCGCGCACCCATCTGCGGGTGTCCGCGTACAGGTCGTCGTACGTCTGCGTGCCCGCCTGGGTGTCCGAGCCGCGGGGATCGGTCGAGGCGTTGCGCCACACCCCGAAGGGGCTGATGCCGAAGCGGGTGCCGGGCCGGAGCCGTCTGATGCCGGCGGCCGTCTCCCGCACCAGCCGGTTGATGTTGTCCCGCCGCCACTCGGCCCGGCTGCCGAAGCCGTCGCCGTAGCGGTCGTAGGCGGCGTCGTCGTCGAAGGGCTGCCCGGCGACCGGATACGGGTAGAAGTAGTCGTCGAAGTGGACGGCGTCGACCGGGTACTTCGCGACCGCGTCGAGCATCGCCCGCCGGACGAAGGCGCGGACCTCGGGCAGACCGGGGTTGTAGTAGAGCTTGCCGCCGTAGGCCACCACCCAGTCGGGGTGGCTGCGGGCCGGGTGCGAGGGGGCGAGCCGGTCGAGGTCGGTGTCGAGCGCGATCCGGTACGGGTTGCACCAGGCGTGCAGCTCCAGGCCCCGGGCGTGGGCCTCACGCACCGCCGTGCCCAGCGGGTCCCAGCCGGGATCCTGCCCCTGGGTGCCGGTGAGATACGCGGACCAGGGCTCGTACGACGACGGCCACAGGGCGTCGGCGGTGGGCCGTACCTGGAACATCACGGTGTTGAGCCGGTCCCGGGCCGCCTCGTCGAGATACGCGATCAGCTCCCTGCGCTGGTCGGCGGCCGGCAGACCGGGCCGCGAGGGCCAGTCCCGGTTGTCGACGGTGGCGAGCCACACGCCGCGCATCTCGGCGCTGCCCCGCGCCCGGCGCCCGGCCCCCTCGGCGCGCGGCAGGGCCACCGCGCCGGGCGCCGTGGCCAGGGCCGACAGCGTCGCCAGGGCGAAGGCCCGGCGTGACACGTGCCCCATCCGCACACCCCCGTACGCTCCGGATCCGTACCGTCACGGACCGTCCCGCGCTCCAGGATGCTCCTACCCGCGCGATCGATCATCGATACTTGGCGGTAACGTGCACGATCGGAGCAGGCACCGAAACCCGGGGGTCCTGCGAGTGCCGTAGATCAGCGAAGGGGTCGATGTGACGGGCATCCCAGCGGGAGACATCGCACGCGTCGGAGTCGTGGGCTGCGGCCAGATGGGCGCGGGCATCGCCGAGGTGTGCGCCCGCGCCGGACTGGACGTGAAGGTCGCCGAGACGACGGGCGAGGCCCTGGAGATCGGCCGCACCCGGCTGTACAACTCCCTGGCCAAGGCGGCCGAGCGCGGCAAGATCAGCGAGCAGGAGCGGGACGACACCCAGGCGCGCCTGAGCTTCACCACGGACCTCGGCGAGTTCGCCGACCGCGACCTGGTGATCGAGGCCGTGGTGGAGAGCGAGCAGGTGAAGACGGAGATCTTCCAGGTGCTCGACCAGGTGGTGACCCGCCCGGACGCGATCCTGGCCTCCAACACCTCCTCGATCCCGCTGGTGAAGCTGGCGGTCGCCACCTCCCGCCCGGACCACGTGGTCGGCATCCACTTCTTCAACCCGGCCCCGGTGCAGAAGCTGGTCGAGCTGATCCCGGCGCTGACCACCTCGGAGGGCACGCTCAGCCGCGCCCAGCTCTTCGCCGAGAAGGTGCTCGGCAAGCACGCCATCCGGGCCCAGGACCGCTCCGGCTTCGTGGTCAACGCACTGCTCGTGCCCTATCTGCTCTCCGCGATCCGGATGTTCGAGTCGGGCATCGCGAGCCGCGAGGACATCGACAACGGCATGGAGATGGGCTGCGCCCACCCGATGGGCCCGCTGCGGCTGTCCGACCTGATCGGCCTGGACACCATCGTCTCGATCGCGAACAGCATGTACGCCGAGTACAAGGAGCCGCTGTACGCCGCTCCCCCGCTGCTCCAGCGCATGGTCGAGGCGGGCCGGCTGGGGCGGAAGACCGGCTCGGGCTTCTACACCTACTAGCGGGTATGGCGACGCCGCCAAGTGGTGCTGTTCCAGGGCGAGTTCACCCGGACCAGCACCCACGGCGGCGCTGTCGTGGGGTGATTCTTGGGGCGCCCGCCAGGTCCTCATCCTCGCGTCCTCGCCCAGCCCATCTGGACTGCACGGGGACACAGCCTGGTGAGCGGCATCGACCGGCACCAAACAGGCTCTGACCTGGGACTTTGTGTCTTTCGGAGCTGTCAGGGCCTTTCCCGCTTACTCAGCGGAAAATCCCTGGAAAGTCCCTGGGATAGAGCTGAAAGTCCCTGAAAAGTCCGTGGTTCTGCGGCCGCCCAGCGCTTGCGAGCCCCGCGCGGGGGTCGCGGGCAACTGCATTCGAACCCGGGACCTGCGCAGTACGACGTGGGGCCATCCCTCGCAGGCGCGCAGAGCAGTGTGAGGGCATCCCTAGCCGCCGTCTCGCGCCGAGGCCATCCCATCCCTGCACGCGCGGGGATGGCCCGTCTGGGATTCCGTCCTGGTGTCGTGGTCAACTGGCCCCCGCGCGCGGCCCCGGTCTACTACCTCGTGGTCCCCGTGCTTACAGGGACGGTCGTCGCGGCACCTACGCACACCGGGACCGGACCGCTGATCAGCCCTTCTCCACAGCTAGTTCAGCGGTGGCACTCCACCTGTCGGCCGCCGCGCAGGCCCTGGCCATCGCCACCCAGATCGTCCAGGACGGATGGAAGATCCACGAAGGCGCTCCCAAGACCGATTTGGCGTCCGTCTCATCGCCCTGGACGACGAGACCTTCGAGGTCCTCCAGGCCCACAGGCTCCGTCAGGAACGCGACCGCGAGGAGTGGGGAGAAGGCTGGCAAGACACCGGCCGACTCCACGATCTGCGCTATGCCGCCGCCGCACTCATGCTGGCGGCAGGCGTGGACGTCAAGGTCGTCAGCGAGACGCTCGGACACTCGCGACATCTACCAGGCGGTCCTGGACGACCCTGGCCCGCGACGGCCGAACTGGTCGTGCGACTCGCACCCCGCGCTCGCGGCCCCCATCCGGCGACAGTCCCGGATAGCCCAAAATGACCGGGGTCCTCACCCTGCCGAATATGCAGTCGCCCAAGCGGCCGGCGCGGAAGACGAGAAGAGCACTGCTTGACGATGACGGGCAACGAGCGGCTCCGGTCAGCGGGTATCCGACTGGAGCCGCTCCGTAGGTGCACAGTTGCCTATGCTGTCCGCATGCTCCGAGGACCGCTGCCACCCCTACCCACTCCTGATGTTACCCAAAGGCGAATAGACATATTGAGGACGAAGGCAAGCGTTTCCGTGCATGCCCAACACCTGGTGTCAGGAGTCATGCTCCGGAAGTTTTCTGCCCCGATTGGCCAGGGCGGCGCCGCACAGGTCTATTCACTCAATCTGGAATACCCGCATGCCAAAATCCGGGGACGAGGACTTGAGGAGTGTGGGCAGGCTCCAATAGTCGATTTCGTAAAGTTCGAGTCGGGATCCATGGAGACGGTCTGGGGGCGAGTCGAGAACGCGGCAGGAGGAACATTCGCCGCAGTTCGCGACGGCCATGGACTGGACCCGGTGCATCTTGATCGACTGCGCAACCTCGTGGCCATCCATCACGCTAGGAGCATTCAGTACTACACGCTGTTTCAGGACAACTGGCTCCACGCCGCCGAGCAGGCGAGACGCTTCTGGCAGGGTTACCCGGCAGTACTCGACGCCATCGCCACCTCACAACTTGACCTTCCCGGCGGTGACAGTCATAGCCGCGAACGTGCCTTCCAGGACCTGCACGGTCCCATCGCCGAGTGGGTTGAAACGGGGATCCTGTTTCGTGCCCTGCTGGAATCACGTTACCGGCGCACGCGTTACTGGCTGAAGGGCCACGGTATTGAGATTCTCACGCCATCCCATGGCAGCGAATTCGTCATAGGCGACATCCCGGCCCTAACGGTCAGGAAAGGGATGCCCAATGCCGGAGTCAATTCCGGAATCGGCTACGCTTTCGCCGACGCGATTGTTCTTCCAATTTCGCCGAATTATGCACTTCGCGTTATTGACGGACCAAGCCGCTACGTCGAGATTGACGAGGACGAGGTTCGCGAATTCAATGCCTGGCAGGTGCGCGCCGCCTTCAGCCATGTGTATCTGCGCCCCGGCAGCGGACTGGAAGATTACATACGGCTGGTCGAAAGGCCGCTGCCCTCCACGGGGGTCTACCGCGACTTCTACCAGACGTGCAAGGCAGCAAACCAACGTGACCGTAGGGCCTGACCATGCGAACAACTCGCGTGACGTGGTCCGGACGGCCAAAAATCAGGTACCGGGAACGAGCGACGCCACGGCGAACTGATGAACGAGATCGAGGGTGAGCTGCTCGATGAACTGGCGTCGGCTCTCCTCTGAGGACACCAGATCGGCCAGGGGCGCCTCGCTCATAACCGGGAGAACCGTGGCCAAGGTGATGCTTCCGGACACTGGCTGTGGGTCGCTCATCATGTACAGCTGGTGGGTGAGGGCGACGGCAGGGACGTGGCCTACGGTCTCCGGGCCGGGCACCGCGATACCGACACGAGCCTGCAGCACACCATCAGCCTGGCGCCGCTGGGCATGCAGGGCCGCGACCGTCACCATGTCCCGCACAGCTCTCTGAAGCCTTACCTGCACCAGATAGCGCAGACCGTTCACCGTCTCGTCGAGATGGGCCATGTTCAGTGCGCCGGCAAACGCCCCATCGTGCAGCAACTCCAGATGCCCCCTCCGGCTCTGCCCGGTGTAGGTGATGTCGGTGCTTACCACAGCACGGCGAAGGCCGATCCGTGGCCGTCCCGTGCCGCCGTCGAGGTATTCACGCACGACGGCCTCTGGGAGCAATGGCAGCGCTTCCTGGAGGCTCGGCTCCACCGTGTTCGGATCAACGGCGTTGGCCGTGTCGGCAACCGAGGGCACGGAACACGCTGTGGTGACGACGACCCAGATACTCGACGGGAGATGGAGCAGGCGCTCCGACAGGTCAGTCGACAAAGTAGTCAGATGGTCCTCCGCGGCCCGCCGACGGCTGAACCGGCCCGCGTAGGCAACCGCTAGGTCGCTCTCCCCCAGCCAGTCGGTATCGCTGCCGCGACGACGGGGGTAGCCCCACGAGTCCTTCAAGTCCTTCGCCAGGGGAACCAGATGCGGCGCTTCCGGACTACGCGGCACCTCCACCACGATCAAATGACGGCCCGGCTTACTGACCAGGGGCACCGACCGAACGCGCAGCGCGGGGATAAAGGGGCGGACCATGCCTGCCTTACCCCGAAGACTCTGGACAAGAGGCCGCGGGTCGGCGATCCCGACGAGTTCGTCCGCTTGGTCGTGGCCGTCCTCGCTTACGCCGAAGACGATGACCCCGCCAGCCGTGTTCGCCATCGCCGCAACGTCCTTGGCAAACTCCCTGCCGTCTTTAACCTCGTCGACAGTTGCCTTCCAGTCCAGGTCCTCGGCTTCCGCTACTTGCGCGATGACCGCCGCGGCGATCATCTCCTCCGTTACCGAGCCTGCTGGGAGTCCGAGGGCCCGGTGCAGCGATGTGTACGTCATCACGGCACCGTACTGCCAGTGCCGGAGGTCCTGCCCCACTTGCGTAAGCGGGAGGTCTGAGCCACCGAGGACCCGGCCGGGCTCGCGTCCAGTACCAGAGGGTGGTCCCGATGACTTTGACGTCGCGTCACGGACGCCATCGCTCGCCTGACCCCAGGACCGGTATCCGGCAGTAAGGAGAGTTACTATCCTGGACTATCCGATAGTGCAGGACAGTAACAAGTAGACGTGACGGTTGTTGGCATGCCAGAGTCGCTTCTGTCGCCAGACAACAGGACTGGCTGACAGACCCGGGGAGGATTCATGGCGCAGGAACCCCAACCGCAGTTCATCTCGGTACCCGTGCCGAGCCAGTACGTCACGCAGGTGTACGCCTATCTCGCTGAGCTGACCGGAGCCACTGCTGCTACTTCCCCCGTCTCCACGGTTCCACCCGTGGAGCCCCCGCTGGGGCCGCCAACGACTCCGTCGGCAGATTCGTCGGACGGCGATCCGCTCCCGGTGGTCGAGTGGACCGTGGAGGACTTCCGTCGGCTCGTGATCGAACCGCTGAGCTCGGTGCAGGCGATCACCCGTGTCCTCGACCTTCTGGCAAAGGAGCCCGACACGCGAGTGAGCTACACCTCGCTCGCTCATCACCTGGGCATGGAGAAGAAGAGCCTGCAGGGCAATCTCGCCGCCTTCACTCGCACCGTGCGCAAGCACTACAAGCGTCGCAACTGGCCTATGACATGGGCTGAGGCACCGACCAGCGAGCCGGATCTCAAGTCGGAGTTCTTCTACACGATGAACGCGACGACTGCCGAGCGCTGGCTGAGGGCCCGCGCCCAGGACTGACAAGCGGAAGAGAGTGGGGGAGCGAGTTCGACTCGCTCCCCCACTCTCCTGTTCTGCCCCTGCTAAGGGAGACGTGCTTCTTCCAAGCAGATCGGGGCCTGCGGGGAATCAGGCATGCGATAAGCCTCGTCGTCCCCTCAGATGACTGCCAGAACAACGGGCCGAACACAGGCATACTCTCGGTCTTGACAGTCCGGGAGGTACTGCGGGCTGTCTGAGGGCCAGCCTGCCGCCACTGGGGAGCGACAGGCCCAGCTGGCATCGAGGGTGCCACACCCTCCGCATCGCTGTGGCTCTACCGCCTGAGACGAGCATCCTCCGGATTCGTCTCTCGTTCGCTTCAGTGTCCGTCGCGGAGATCTCCCCAGAGTGGTATGGGCACCTGGTCCAGCGCTGCCGTACGTAACCGCCCTCGACCCACGGGAAGCGTCCACAGCGGCGCTGCCCCATGGCGGTGGTCGCAGCGGCACAGACTCCGACCAGGCCTACAACGGCAGGAACGGGCTGGGCCTGCCGTGCCAGGAGATACGCAGCGCGTCGCGGGCTCGGGTGGTGGCGACGAAGAGCTGGTTGCGGCTCTTCTTGAGCTCGCGTTCGTAGCGGTTGGGGTCGGTGGTTGCGTGCTGCTCGATGAGGGCGGTGCGGGGCAGGATGCCGTCGCTCGCGCCGATGACCGCGAGCTTCTGGTACTCAAGTCCCTTGAAGCGGTGCATCGTTCCGATGTGGACCTCGCCGCCGCCCTGCGGGCCTTCCTTGGTGAGGGTCGCTGTGGTGATGCCGTGCTTCGTCTCCAGGTCGGCGGCGACCCGGCCTGCCATGTCACCGTCGGCGACGCAGACGGCCATGGTGCCGCTCGGGTCGCGTACGGCGCCGTCTTTGCCCGGCTGGGTGATGTCCGCGCGCCACTGCTTGAGGGCCTCGGCAAGCTGAGTGATCTCGTCGGTCCAGTCGGCACAGGCGACATACTCGGGGGCTGGCCCGTGCAGCAGGGAGTGGTAGCCGTCGAGGGTGTCGGTTCCGTCGTCGAGGTCGTCATAGGTGCCCCCGCGGACGACCTTGGCGGCCTGGTCGAGGATCTCCTGGGTGGTGCGGTAGCTGAGCGTCAGCTTCGAGGAGCGGCCGCGGATGTTGATGCCGACAGTGGAGAGGGTGACTTGCCGGTCGTAGATCCGCTGGTGGGTGTCACTGGCGATGAACAGGTCGTCCGGGCCGGATGCGACCATGGCGCGCAGCATCTTCCAGTGGGCGGGGCTGAGGTCCTGGGCCTCGTCGACGACGATGTGGCGGTAGCGGTGACGCAGGTAGCGCATCGCGGAGCTGTTGTCGTCGAGGTGGGCCAGGTCACCGCCGCCGATGTCCGCCTTGCGCTCGGCCCGGATCTGGATCTTGCGGGCGCGTTCCATCTCGTAGCGGGCCGCACGTTCGGCGGCCTGGGCCCAGGTCTCCCGGCCCATGCCGTTGAGGCGCAGGGTGAACTGGTCGAGCAGCTTCCAGATGGCGGCGCGTTCGGGGCGGTTGAGGGCGCGGCCCATACCGGCACGACGGGCCTTGAAGTAGTCCTGACGGGTGCCTAGTGACTGGCCCAGGACGATCTGCTCCCATTCGTCGAAGAGGAATTCGGCATCCCAGCGCTGCTCATCATGTTCGAAGAGGACTTCTCGCAGCAGGTCCAGGGCCCGGTCGTCAGTGATCAGACTCCGCTGCGCGCCGGGCGCGGTGTTCTCGTTCAGGACGCTCTGGGCGAGCTGATCGATGTGCTTGATGTCGATCCGGCCGAGCAGCGCCGGGTCCATGAGCGAGGTGAGCCGGGAGCGCAGGTCGGCAGTGAGGTTCTTGGTGTACGTAGTCAGCAGGATCGGCTTACCGTGGCCGGGCGGCAGAGCTGCGGCGAGGCGGGCGACCCGGTGCAGGGCGACGATGGTCTTGCCAGTGCCGGGGCCGCCGCTGACCCGGCCGGGACCGCTGTAGTTCCGTTCGACGATCTTGCGCTGCGTGGGGTGGAGATAGACCTTCCAGGCACGGAAGTCGCCCTCGGCCAGCACGTTGCGGATGTCGTCGTCGACTGTGGTGACCGCGGTACGGGTGAGGGCCGCTGCCATGTCGTTCTCGAAGCCCGGTTCGAGCTCGGTGGAGGCAGGCTGGGTGATCTCACGCTCGACCTCGTCGACGGACATGCCGGAGCCGAGGCCGGTGAGGACCTCGGCGGTCAGGCGCGGGGCGCCGGCGATGAGCTGGTCGAGTTCCTCGTCGGTCGTGACGGCGAGGGCGGGGCCGATGAGGGCGTCGGCGACGCCGAGCCGACGCAGGTCCTCGGGCGTGCAGCCGACGAGGAGCGGTTCGGCGGGGGCGGCGGGTTGCTGTGTCACGCCGGGGGCCGGCGTGGACTCGGCCGGTGCGGTGGGCTCGTCCGGGGCCGGCGTGAGCTGGAGCCCCGCGCGCTGGAGGACACTCTGACCGACGACGCCGAGGTCAACGAACTCGATCTCGCCGGTGATCCGGTTGATGGCGACGGTGAGTTCTTCGTAGACGTCCTTGCGGTGGCGGACGGCGACGATCAGCCACTGCTGGACGCCATCGGCGCCGACGCCCGCCCGGGCCAGGAGCACCCGGTACGAACGGTCGATCTTGGCGCGGAAGATCCGGCCGTCGCCCTTGAGAGGGATGAGGTCGAGGCTGGGGTGATCGGGGTCGAGGCGGAACTGGTGGCAGAAGTCGTAGAACTTCGTCTTGACCGACGAGTCCATCTTGTAGAGCTCGTTTTCAGCCTTCTGGTAGAGGCTCAGGCGTGCGGTCATCGTGCGGCACTCTGTTCTTCGGAGTCGGGACGGGCGGTGGCGTCGGGGAGCACGGTCAGCAGAGCGTCGAGATCGGCGAGCCAGTCGTCGGCCGAGCGGATGGTGAACCCAGCGTCGCGGTAGGCGCTCCAGGTCTTGTCGTTCTCCTCGTCCTCCTGGTCGTACGGCTCGGCCATGACAGCGATGCGCGGATAGCCGTGGTCCCAGACGAAGTCGGCGAGCCAACCGCGTTCGCCGAGCTCGTAGCCGTAAGCGGGGGCTTTCTTGCCGCCGTCGGCCAAGGCGTGGGCGAGGCGGGTGAGGGGGGCGTCGGGTTCGTCCTCGTCGAGGTATTCGAGGACCTCCTGGTCCCACAGCAGATCCCGCACTGCTGCTTCGAGAGGAGTCTCGTTGGAGGCTTCCGCGGGTACGGGCTGCGGTGCGGGTGTGCCGGTGCCGTACCGCACGACGAGGGATTCGAGTTCACCGAGGCCGCCGAAGGCCTTGAGGACCGAGATGTCGAATCCGGCTGCGGTGGCTGTGGTGAGTTGGATGCCGTCGCCGCCGTCGTGGGCGAGGAACTGCAGGATGTTGGACCACTGGAGCCAGGCGCGCCAGCGCGCCTTGTGTTCGGGCGTGCCGAGCTGATCGGGTGCAGTGTCGTCGAGGCAGGCCAGTGCGGACCAGTGGCCGGTGGCGCCGTCGACGAGGAAGGCGACGGGGAGACCGGACTGGTCGCAGGTCTGAAACAGGTTGAGTGTGCCGGTGCCCTGGACGGGCGCGGGGTCGATGCCGTCGGTGCGGCCCCAGGCATCGAGGAGTCCGCTGAGCGTCTGGCGTGTCTGGTCGGGGGTGCCGTTGCCGACGAGGATCTCCTGGCCGGTCCCGAGGAGCCCGCCGACCATGGCTGATGCCCGCTTGCCCCAGGCCGCGTCGTCCGGGCTGCGCAGGTAGGCGAGGAGCATGGTCATCGGGTCGGTGAAGGTGGTGGTCGCGAGGTCGTCCCCGCCACGGTCGGCGTAGAGCTGTTTGGCGAGGTCCTGGGCGCTGCGCGGGTAGGGCGGCCACACCGGCTCGGCCGCCTCGCGCCCCGCGGCGGACTCGGCCGTGTTCGTCTGCCGCTCGAAGGCGTCGAGGTCGTCCCAGGTGAGCTGGAAGACGATTCGCCCCTCGGCCCGGAGCCGGTTGCGCTTGTCGGCGTCGCCTGCGAGCCGGTTGTGCCGGCGGGTGGCGTGGAAGCGGTATCCGTCGAGGTAGACGGTGATCTTCTGCTTGGGGCCGTCAACGCGTTCGAAGGTGAAGTCGGTACGGGTGTAACCCTCGTTGCGTTGCGCTGTCAGACGCCAGCCGTGCACGGTGCCGACCTCGTCGAGACGCAGGTAGGCGCTGTTGTCGCCGCTCTCCTCCAGCACGGCGTCGCCGCGCTGTCCGGCCCAACCGCGCAGGGCCTTGAGGAAGCGTGCCTCCAGGTCGGACTCGACCTGTCCGTCGAGACCGATCTGATCGGTGTTGCCGACCTTCTTGGTGTCCCAGGCGTCGGTGTCGGTGCCCAGGAGTTCGTCGAGGATCTCCAGGGCGGCCTGGCGGGAGACGCGCTCGATGTACTGCTCGTCGGCGTAGAGGTACAGACAGCGGTGGCAGGCCTGCCCGCCCTCCTCGTTGCAGGGGCACTCCACGAGCAGCCGGCGGGCGCCCTCGAGCACCTGACGGAAGGCGGCGGGGTCGGTGAGCCGGTCGAGGTAGCCGGTGCCGTGCGGGAGACGGTCGTACAGGACGAGGAAGTGCCGTTTCTCCGCGGTGTCGCGGTCCGGCATGGTGGCGAGCGTGGTGGCGAGGTGTTGAGGGTCGCCGCCGAAGGCGCCGTCCACGCCCAGGCGCAAAGCCGCCTGGAAGGAGTGGACCTTCTCCTCGACGAGGACGGTCGCGGCTGGCAGCAGGATGCGCAGTGCTTCGGTTTCCAGTTCGTGGGCGAGCAGGACCGGTTCCTGGGGTACGCCCTTCTTGCCGCGCCGCAGCGGGCACCAGGGGGTGTGGTGCTTGAGTTCGCGCTGGCGGTTGGCGGAGTTGTCGACGGCGTCCCGGTCGTCGTCGAAGACCGGCCGGCCGTCAGCGCTCGCGGCTCCGCAGGCGGTGCACACGTGGAAGGGGGCGATGCGCACCGGCTTTCCGGCGATCTGCTCGTTCTCCTGGGCGCCGATGCTGAGCGGTCCGGCGTTGATACGGCGGATGACGGCACGGCGGGTGTAGTCGACGCCGAAGATCTCTTTGGTGTGCCGCCAGGACTTGCCCACCGCGAAGTCCTTGGGGGCGATGTCGACCATGTCGACGACGGTGTAGAAGCGGCGGTCGCGGTCGTCGCTCTCGTCGCCGATCCTGGCATCCTCCCGCTTGTCACGGGCCGTCACGACGCTGGGCTGAACGATCTGCCACAGGCTACCGGAGTCGGCGATGCCCGCCTCCCCGCAGCGCGGGCAGGGCGTGATGTCGTTCTCGGCGTCCTCGGTGCGGACGTAGCCGCACGAGGGGCAGAAGCGCCAGTGGCGCCAGTCCTGGTCCCGGCCGGTGACGATGTCGATACCGGTGATCCGGTGCTTGTAGCCCTCGGCGTAGAACGTGTTGCCAGGGGCGAGTTCGGACAGGGCAAAGCCACGCGGGCGCCCGTAAGAGAACGACTTCGACTTGTAGCGGGGCCTGCCTTCGGGCGTGGTGCCCTCGGGCCAGAAGACGGTGGCGTCGAGAGTGGTCGAGGCGTCGATGAGGGCGTAATTGGGCAGCAGACCGAGGTCGCACAGCACCGTCTGGGCGGGCTGACGCTGCCGTGTGGCGCCCTGCTTGGAAATGGCACCCAGCTCGGCCTCCAACTCCGCCTTTGTGCTCGCCTGTTCGTCGTCGCCGTCCTTAAGCTCGTCGATCGCGGAACGGATCGTACGGATACGGGTGCGCAGCTTCTGGTTCTCGCGCTCCCACTCCCGCTCGGCCTTCTCGATCGCGCTGCGGATGCCACGGACCGCGTACTTCTCCAGCTCTTCCCGGGCGGTGCCGCTCACGCCAGTCGGGAACAGGGCGAGGAAGCCCGCGACGAGTTCCTCGCCGTGGGCGAGGGCGGCGTCGGTGAAGTCGGCGAGATAGCCGGAGGGACCGAAGAGCTCGTCGACCCGGCGTGACAGCGCGGCCAGCGGCCTGCCGTCCTCGCGCAGCAGCCGACCGCGCGCCGCGAGATCCAAGAGGTGGGCGGTGTACTGACGGCGCAGGATCTCGATGGCCGACAGATACGAGCCCGGCGGCACGATCCGCCCGTCGATCATGTCCCGAGGCCGGTCGAGGAAGTACAGGTCGCGCCGCTTGCGGTCGGGAATGGTCAGCAGGAAGGCGTTGCCAGTACGGCGTCCGGCCCGGCCCGCCTGCTGGGCATAGTTGGCCGGCCGGCGCGGCAGGGCGCCGAGGACGACGGCGGACAGGTCGCCGATGTCGATGCCCATCTCCAGGGTGGGCGTGCAGGACAGCACATTGGGATCGTTGAATCCCTCGCCATTACGGAAGGCGTCCTCGACCCGTTCGCGTTTGCCGCGAGAGAGCAGACCGGTGTGCTCGGCGGTGATGACCTGGTAGGTGCCGGCTCGTCGGTACAGGCTGCGGTAGTAGTCGTCGCGGTAATCCCGGTCCCGGTCGTGCCGGTCCACGGTCTCCAGCCACCGATCACCAGCGACCAGCCGCCCCTTCGCACAGCGATACGCCTGGCAAGGCTGCCCGTGATACTGCGCCAGCAGCGAGGGATGGACAGTCTGCTCCCAGAAACACTTCGGGCAGCGCACATACGCCTCGTTGACCTGGGCATCGGTCAGCAACTGCAACCGGACGGCGCCCGGCTGAAGGCCGTACAGACGGGCGGCCGAGTCGCTCGGGGTACGCGCGGCGAGCAGCCCGGCGTCGGTGAGCTGCGGCAGCAGCCGCACCCAGAACTCGTCGGCCTGCTCTCGCGTCATGTCGAGGCAGCGCTGCGCCCAGGTCTGATACCAGGACAGACGTCCGGCGGCGAAGTCGAACTCGCTGCTCGGCTTGGGCCGCGCCAGCAGGAAGGTCGGCGCGGACACCCCCTTGGGGAAGGCCTTCATGCCGCGCGGGCGACCGCCCCAGATGAAGTAACGGCTGGTACCCGCCTCGTCGAGGAACTTCTCCAGCCACCGGTGCCCGACCGCCCCCCGCGTACGCAGCCGCTCCAACAAGCCGCGCAGGAACGCCAGATAGCGGGCATCGTCGTGTTCGGTGAGCGTCAACCCGCGGTGGACGGCCTCCTCATGAGCGGCGCGCACGAGCGCCACTGCCGCCTGCTCGTCGGGGATGTCCACCCAGGCGGCTGCGGTACGGGTCAGTTCGAGGGTACGGCCGTTGCGGGAGCGATGGCCGAACTCCATCACGGCCTCGAACGCGAACCGTTCACCGATCAGATCCCAGGTCTTCCGGTCCCCGCCCCGCCCCGCGCCCGACAGCAGACGCGCCACACCCGTGTCGTCGTGCAGGTCCGGCGGGACGACGGCGGCGAGTGTCTCACGGTCGGTGGTGGCCGCGACGACGTCGGCGACGAGGTCGTTGAGCGCGCTGGGCCGCTGCTCGCTCAGGTGCTTTGTAAACAGGGCCCGCAAGGAGAAGGTGTACGAGCGGGAGGCGACGAATCCGGCGCGGTGCGCGGCGTCCTGCACCGAGTCGTTGAACATCAGCGTCTTCGTCTCACGCTGCTTCTTGTCCATCTCCCCGCTGGTGAACAGCTGGGTGACGGAGGCAGCGGCGAGAGCGGCGGCACCCGTACCGACGAAGCGGATCGCGTTGTGCGTGCCACAGGCCGGGCACCAGTCGTCCTTGGCGGCGCGCTCCGCCGTGTCGCCAAGCTGCACGAGGACGAAGGCGGAGTCGGGGCCAGCAGGAGCCGGGTTACCCTCGTCGTCGTAGTCGCCCTGGGGATTGGGAAGACGCAGACGCTGGGATAGACCATCGAGCACCATGAGCACGCCCGGGCCGCCGGTGGTCAGCGACCTCTGCGCCGCCGGGTCCATTGCGGTACGACCGTTGCCCTCACGTGCCTCGTTGTCGGTGGCCGCCACGAGGGTGCGCACCTTGGCCTTCTCGGCGGTGACGGTGGCTCGGCGGATCTTGTGGGCCTCGAAGTTCAGCTCCTCGAAGTCCGACTCGGGGGCGAGGACCGACCATCCGGAACGCCCGCACTCGCGGCAGTACACCGCGGGCAGGAAGATCTTGGTGTCGCGGGAGGTGGTCGTGTTGGGCGTCGTACGCGACTGGTTCTGTACCCCGGCCGTATCCCACGTGAACTCGGCCTTCGGCCACGGCAGTACGCCACGCAGCATGCGGGTGACGGATCGCGCCCACTGGTGAACCTCGACCTGGACGAAGGGGCGGCCGAGCTCGGCCGGCGCGTCCGGGTCGCGCGCCACGGACAGCAGGGCCACGAAGCGGGCGAGTGCCAGCGCGGCGATCTGTGGCCGCGTCGTGATCGCCTCGTCCCAGCTCTTCGCCCCACTGCGGCGCATCACGTCGAGCACCTCGTCGTAGGTGCGCACCGTGCCGTCGAAGGCGTTCAGGACTGCGTAGGTGAGCCGGTTGCGCTTGAGCGCGGCACCGAGGGCGACCGGGTCGGTGATCCGGCTTCCGGTGACGGCCTCGGCGAGGTCCGCGAGCTGTTCTGGGCCGGACGCCGGGTCCGGCAGGGCGGTAAGTGTCTCGGGGGGCGTGGCCTGGCCGGGAAGGAATCGCGCGTCCGGGATCGACTCGTCCTCGCCGAGGATGAATTCGTCGACCGTCAGCCGGTCCTCGCCGACGATCGAGTCCTCGGTGAACTCCGTGCCGAAGATGTTGGTGGCCACGGAGAGGAGTTGGCGTACCCCATCCTCATCGCTGCCGGAGGCGAGGGTCGCGGAGGTGGCGACGGGGGTGATCGAGCCGAGCGGCTTGCCAGGCTGGTTGGCATCGACGGCGATGGCGAGGCGGCGCAGCAGCATGGCAACGTCGGTGCCCTGCGCGCCATCGTACGTGTGGAACTCGTCGACAACCACATAGCGGATGTCGCTGGCGTCCCACAACGGCGCGTCGGCGGCACGCTGCAGGAGCAGGTCGAGCATCTTGTAGTTGGTGATCAGGATGTCCGGCGGGGACAGCTGCATGTCCTGGCGGCGGGTGTAGACCCGGTCGTAGTGCGTCGCCGCCTTCTCCCCGATGTACAGGCCGGCGCGCACGCCGCTCAGCTCGTCGTAGTCGGTGAGGAGTCCGTTGATACGGGCCGCCTGGTCGGTGGCCAGGGCGTTCATCGGATAGAGGAAGACCGCCTTGACCCCGTTGTTCCCGGCCCCGCGTTCGCGGGCGCAGTGATCGAGCACGGGGTAGAGGAACGACTCAGTCTTGCCGGAGCCGGTGCCTGTGGTGACGAGGGTGGGATGGGGTGTGTGGCCGTCCTTCGAGGTGAGCCGGGCGAAGGCGCGGGCTTGGTGCGCGTACGGAGTCCAGCCGTCGGTTCGTACCCAGTCCAGGTGCTGCTGCCAGCCGTCGCCGGCCGGGGTGAAGGGGGTACGCAGGCGGAGGTACGGGCCGCGGAACATGCCCGTCGTCTCGTCCCCGAGGAAGGCGTTCAGGGCCTTCCGGGCGCCTTCGTCCGCGAGGCCGTACGTCGTGGACAGGTACTGGAGCAGGCTCTCCTTGAGTCCCTGTGCTTCGAGGGTGGGCCTCACGGGGTCGGGACCTCCATCTTCTCCGGGTCCCAGAGACCCTTCGCTACGGCTTCGTCGAGGCGCTTCTTGAAGTAGGCGTGGGCTTCACGCATTTCGCGCTCGCGGTCGGCCTTGTAGAAGGGAGGGGTGTAGCCGTCGGGGACAGGGGCGGTCTCGGGGGCCTTCTGGTACGCGTCGAACTGGGTGGCGTGTTCTTTGGTTTGCCCGAAGCCATAGGTGTGGTGGGAACTGGCGATCTTCCGCTCCGTACTGTCAAACCAGGTCGCACGGTCGAAGTCCTGCATGATTCCGTAACGGGCCCGGTACATGGCAATGAGCGTGTCCACGTCGATGCCGAGCCAGACGGCGACGAGCGCGTCAATTTCGACGAGCGCCGCGCGGCGGGCGTATTCGGTACGCAGGGGGGTGTTGCGCTGCCAGGTGGGGGTGACCTGGTGCAACTCAGTCTTCAAGTTGGGCCACTTGACCGCCCAGAGCTCGTAGCCTGGCCACATGGGATCGTAGAGCTCCGCCCAGAGGTCGGCGTAGGCGGTGGTCAGGGCGTTGAGGCGGAGGGTGCGGAGGAGGAGAGCGGGGGCCAAGGGGTGATCCCCTTGAGGGACAGGCAAGATCTTGGCCTGACTCTCATGCAAATGCTTCCATGCGAGTGTTCGCAAGAAGTAGTCGATCGGCAGTCCTGACCAAAACCCACCAATGAGCATTGAGTGTCGCGGCGACGACACTACGGCACTACGAATCCCTCCGACGTGAGCTACCTCACGCGGCAGCAGTGACGTATACAAAGCACGCTCGGTATCCGGAGCAATTTGATTCCGCCATGCCCAGCGGAAAAGCCCAGTGTATGGCTTGCTGGACTTGACCATCAGGAACTTATCGATCTGCTCATCCTTGACCTCTTCCGGCCTTATGTTGCGCTGCTGCGCCACCGCCAGCCTTGCCCGCTCCCGCTCTTCCTCCGACACGAGCAGCGCCTCGTACTTCTCCCAATCGGTCCACCTGTCCTGCTCGCCCAGGAACACGTCACG
Source organism: Streptomyces sp. HUAS MG56 (assembly GCF_058673395.1). NCBI lineage: Bacteria > Bacillati > Actinomycetota > Actinomycetes > Kitasatosporales > Streptomycetaceae > Streptomyces > Streptomyces sp. HUAS MG56. Next base: position 2,892,575 of record NZ_CM178722.1, read on the forward strand.
CGGAGCCACGCGCCGGTATTCCGACTCTGGCGCAGCGTCGTCTGCAAGCAACTTGGGGTCCAGGCCACGCTTTTCCCCGCTGCCCTGGCTGGGCTGCTTGAACAATGGGTTGGCCACGCCGATCTGCGGCCCCTTGAGGATGACGTCGCTCCACGACCGCGCGTGGTAGTCGCTCTGACCGTCCACGCCCGTGTTGTAATCGAGAAGCCTCTGATTCCTAGCGGGGCCGAACTGCGCTTTCTTGGCGGCACCTTCGTCGAATCCAATGAAAATATCCGGATTCAATGCAACAAGACGCAGAGGGAAGCAGCCCAGCGCGTCGATCGCCGGGTCTTCTGCCGTACTCACCGGCGCGAGCAGACGTGTGTGTTCCAACGGCCCTTCATCCCCCGCAAGCCGACGCCACCGCCGCAGGGTATCCGAGTTGACACGGATCAAGCGCCTTGGGTGTGGGCGCTCGTCCCAGTCTCCTTGATATTTCACGCCGGGGGCGTTGTCGTCATCACTCGCAGTAAAGGACAGGCGCAAGGTGTCCGCCGAATACAGGGTGGACAAACTCATGAAATCGATCTCTCGCGGATCGCCGTAAACGTGGACTCCAAATTCAGCCGAATGCCCAACCGGGTCCGGAAATAGTCTGAGCTGGTTGACAAACCCTCCATGCACCCGCAGCCGGCGATACGCCGCCGCGCGGAGTGCCGCCTCCGCATCCCCCCGGAAGTGAGTGTCGGGGTGCACCATCCCGGCTGTCCCTCCACGCCCGGCGTGATCCCATACCTCGCACATGAACGCCCGATACAAATCCGGCTTGGTCCCCGAAACCAGCGGATAGACAGTTGGCGCCGACAGGAAGCTCGCCGACGTCACCGTATTCGTGGCCTCGCCGAGCAGGTATGCCTGCACCTCCTCGCGCGCGAGTTCAGCTTCCCGACGTCGATTCTTCTCCTCCGCCTTGGGCTTCTCCGTGAGCATGAACCACGGCTCATACTCGGCAAGGGCCGGGTTCTCCTTCCACTCCGGTCGCACCCACGGCGGGTTACCTACCTGCAGGTCGAATCCGCCTGCCTCGCCGTTGAAGACGCTCGCAAAGTCCAATTCCCAGTGCAGGAAACCCTGTTCCTCTGCAATGTCGCGGACCACCCGCATCCACGGATACCGCGTCTCGACCGCCTTACGGGCATCGTCCATGCCCATCTCGGCCTGGATCAGGTCTTCGAGAGCCTTCAGCTCCGTGAGGGAGTCGACAGTCGTGGCAAGGGTGTTCTCCGGGACCGGCCCCGTGCCCACCATGGACTCCAGGAAGGCGATCCAGTCGTCCACGTCCGCGAGCGGGATGATGTCGCGGCGGCGTACCGGCCCGCCAGCCTTCTTTGGCGCGGAGGAGGTACGCGCCTTCTTGACCTCCTTCTTCTCCACGAGCCCGTCGCCGCCTCCGTCCTCACCCAAGGACATCTGGTCACCGTCCAAGGCAAACAGCAGTCGGCTCTCAATGAATTGTGGCGCGGGCGTGGGCTCGGGCACAGGCATCTCGATCTCAACGGCCGGCCCGGTCACCGACGACAACAGCGCATCCAGGTCGGCCCCGGCCTGCGCCGTCACCACCGGCGCCGTGGCGTACTCCGCGTCGGTGCCGTCCAGCAGCCCTACCTTCTCCAGCGGCCAGAACCACAGCGCGCACCACGCATCCATGACCTGCTTTAGCCGCCAGTACGGGGAGCCCTCCGCCTCGAAGAGGTCCTTGAAGACCTGCTCCTTGGTCAGCGGCAGGCTCCGGTCCGGGTTCTGCTTGTCGCGGCGCAGGAAGGCGTACTCCTCAGCGTCCTCCTCAAGATCGGCCCCCCACACATCGATGGTGCGGGCGATCTCTCGCTCGCTCAGTTCCATGCGCTTAGCGACGAGCTTCCACAAGAACTCCACGCGTTGGGCCGCAGCCTGCAGCCGGGCGAGCTGGCTGCCCCTGCCGCCCGTCGTCTTGGGCTTGGTCTGGACGCCCTTCTTCCACGCCTTCAGCTGCTCCACCTGTGCCCCGGCGAGCTGCTCGACCAGCTTCTTCGCGTCGCCGCTCGCCCCCGCGACCGCACCCCAGCCGGGCGTGGGCAGGAGGAACTGGTGCACGGCCCCCTCCGGCAGCAGCTGCTCCGCGCCGTCCTCGGTCGCCCGAAACGGCAGCCTGGTCGGCGTCTGCGCGCCGATGGTCCGCTCCTTCTTAATGCGCTCGGCGTCGTAAATCCAACGTCGCGCGCCGATAAGGGAGTTGCCGCGTCGCAGGTGGAGCCCGAACCAAGGGGCGCGCATGCCGGGATGCATGGTGTTGAGCCACAGCGACACCTCCGCCAGCTCCACACCTGTCGCGTTCAAGTCGATCCCATACGCGTTGTGGAGGGCGATGTACGCCTTCACCTTCTGCTCGGCATCGAGCGCCTTCGAGGTGTCCAGGCTCACACCTAGCTCATCCTGACGGCGCCTCAGGTACTCCTTGGCAACCTGGTTGATCGCCTCGTTGAGGAACGCGCCGGAGCCGAGGGCCGGTTCGCAGATCGTGTAGCGCAGGAGCTCGCTGGCGCGGGTCTGGATTGTGTTGCCGTCAGCGTCCTTCTCCTGGTCGAGGCGGTGCTTGAGGGCAAGCTCGACGGTGACCTTGGTGAGGGACTCGGGGGTGTAGTACGAGGCGGACGTCTCGCGGTCACGGCCGGCCAGTCGGTAGACGAAGGTGCCCTTGGCGTACTTCTTGGGGCCGCGCAGACCGTATTGTTCGGCGTCCTGTGCGGAGTACACGACGTGCGTGTTCTCCGGGTAGTGCTTCAGCCGCTCGGCGGGGATGAGCCACGAGCCCTTCTCCGGGTCGCCGTATTGCTTATCGCCCTTCTTCGCACCGGGCTTGGCGACCTCGGCCAGCTCGTCCTTGGCGATGATGCCGGTGTAGGACATCAGGCCCTCGTAGACTGCGCCGAGCTGGTTGATGCCGAGGTTGCGGTAGGAGATGAAGCCGCCCTGTCTGCCCTTCTGACCAGCCTCCTTCATGGTCAACAGACGCAGCACCTGGTGCAACGCCTCGTTGCGCAGTCGCAGGTCCAGCCACCGCGGCTGCTCGTCGCCATCCTCGTCCCATCGAGGGTGGAGGATGCGGCGGCCGATGAGGGTGATCGCCTTGGGGTCGAACAGCTCGCTGCGCAGCGGCTCGAAGCGCAGTCCGCGAAGCTCGCTGCGTTCCTCGGTCGGCTTGTCGTCGTCTGCTTCGGTGCCGTGCGGGCGGTGGCCGTAGTTGACTTTGTTGAAGAGGACATCGAGGGAGGCGTAGAGGTGGAAGCCGTTCCGGCTGTCCTCCTCGACCAGCTTTCGCTCGCGCGCCACCAGTTCGCGCAGCCGGGCGATCGAGTACCCGGTCTGGTACGTCGAGTCGTCGGCGGGGAGGATGCCCAGCTCGGGGCGGGCCTCCGCGTAGAGGAGGAAGAGGATGCGGTAGAGATAGCGCAGCGATTCACGGGTGAGCTGCTTGGCGAACGGGCCCTTCTTGAGGTCCTCGATCTCCCGCGGCTCGACCTCCGCCTCGCGCAGGCGGGCAAGTACCTCGTTCGCGATGATCTCGACCGAGTGCTGAAGTCCTCTGCGTAGCTCGGAGTTGACGCCGACGGCGTTGTCACGGGAGGCCTTGAGCAGGTCGTCGAGGCGTCGGCCCTTGCCGTCCGGGCGCGGCGCGAGCATGTCGTGGGAGAAGAGGGCAGCGAGGAGGGCGAGTTCGCCGGCTTTCGCCGTGTCGTTGCGGGCGAGGGCCGCGTCCAGACTGGCGGCAAGATAGCGGCCTTCGGCCCAGGCTCCCCGGTCGGCGAGGACGAGCACGCCTCCGCAGAGCAGCACGATAAAGCGGGGCGCATCGCCGCCCAGCTCGTGCAGTTCGCTCTGAAAGAGCCAGCCTGCCAGCTTCTCACCGACTTCGAGGAGGCCGTCGGTGGTCTTGAGGGGGTGGAGGAGCTGACCGGCCTCGTCCAGGTCAAGGGCGTCGTCGAGCTTGGCGGTCCAGCCGCAGTCGAGGGCGATGATGCCGTCTCCGTGCCAGGCGACCTGGAGTTCGTACTCCTTGCCCGCGTTGTGCACGGTGATCGGCTCGGGCCGGTCACCGCCGTAACCGAGGGCCTTGAGGACGGCGGTGTGCCAGGTGGTGAGGTGCTCGGCCCACTCGCCCGTGGGGTCGTCGTACGTGCTGCCGAGTTCTTCCTGCTGGGCACGGGAGGCCAGGAAGGGGCGCACGGTGGCCAGGTACTCACCGCGGAGCCGGGGGAGCAGTTCGCGCGGAGTGGGCTGCGGGTCGTGGGGGTCGGTCTCGCGGCTGGTCCACAGGGTGAACAGGCCCTCGTCGCCCGCTTTGCTCTTCTTGAGGGTGGTTTCCAGTTCCTCGCTGAAGTAGTGGGCGGAGAGGTATTCGCCGCGGTTGGCGAAGGAGTCGTAGGTGTAGCTCATCGTGCGGACTCCTCGGCGTGTGTGGCGGAGACGGTGGTGGGGTGGAGGGGTTCGAGGACGCCGAGGACCCGCAGCATCGGGTCGCCGTCGGTCCGCAGACGGCGCACGAGGTCGCGGCGGCGCTTGGCGGTGTCGTACACCTGCTTGCGGCGACGCTCTTGGTTGCCTACGACGATCAGGGCTCCCTGCTCCCAGACCTGCACCCGATCCTCGTACGGGGCCAGGTAAGAGTCGACCTGCTTGTCGTAGTCGGCGCGGCGTTCACGCAGGTGGGTCTCGGCCGCGTCGACGGCCGCGGGGACGAGTTCCTGGAGGAGGTCGGGGTCAACGGGCTGGGCGCGGCCGGGCATGTTGGGTCCCACGCCGCAAGCGGCGAGGAACGCCGAGTCCATGCGCCACACGCGAGCGGTGGCCGCGGCGAGGCCGGTGACGGCCATCCACTCCACGACCGTCGGCTTGCCCGCCGCGTTGGAGTAGACGCCCTGGAGGAGGTAGACCGGGCCGGTGAGGGCCGCGGGCAGAGCGGCGTCGATCCGCTTGGCCTTGGCTACGTCTGGCTGGTAGGCGAGGACGAACGCCTCGTCGTACTTGAGCTTGGCGAGGACCTTGTCCGTCACCCAGTCGAGCACGGGGTGGATGTCGGAAACGTAGGAGACATTGGGCCACTGGGACGTGGGCTCGTCGGTCTTGCCCTGCTTGGCGTTGCGGGCGGCCTCCAGCCGGTCGGCGGCGTACTGCTTGTCGAAGGTGATGCGCAGCGTGCCGTCGTACTTGGGCGTCGTGAGGATCTTCTCCTGCTCCAGATACGACTTCGGCAGCTCCCGGAAGCGGTACTGCAGGTCATCGGGCGGGGTGAACTCGATGCGGCCACCCGCCGTCTCCGGCTTCCAGTCGAGGGCCTCGCGCTCGGCCTGCGGGTAGATGAGGTCCACGGCGGTGTGGAAATACGCCTTGGTGTCGGCGAAGACGTGGGGTACGTCGGCCTCGGGCACCGCAGCCGTGCCGAGAGTGGTCGGAGCGACCGTCGGGTCGGAGAGCCGGGCGTTGGCGCCGGCGAGGAGCCCCGCCAGGACACCGCCGGACTCCTGCTGGGACTGCTTGATGGAGCGTTCGACGGTGCCGCCCTTGATGAGGTCGCGGGTGAGACGGTCCTCTTCCTTCTTGTGGTCGTAGAGACCGGTGACAGCCTCGGCGCTGCCCTCACCGGTCTCGATCTCGTGCGCCTGCTCCTCGCGGCGCAGCAGACGGGCGCCGACGAGCCGGTCGTCGAGCGTGAGCATCTCCCCGCTCTCCTCGTCGCGCCGCCAGGGCACGTCGGCGGTGAGGATGAGCGCGCGGAACTCAGGGCTGACCGCCTGCCCGTAGCGGTCGATACGTCCGTTGCGCTGCTCGATGCGGATGAGGGACCAGGGCAGGTCGTAGTGGATGAGGTCGTGGCACTGGTGGTGCAAGTTGACGCCCTCGGAGGCGATGTCACCGGTGAACAGCAGCCGCACCGGCTCCTCGCGCCGGCCGAAACGGTCGACGATCTCCCGCTGTTGCTGCTCGTTGGTGGTGTCGCCGTGCATGACCTCGACGACGCCGTCATACGCCTTCCACGGACGCGACGTGTCGGGCTTGGCTAGGTTCTTCATCTTGAAGCCGAGCCGGGCCGGGACCTCCTCGGCCAGCCAGTCCAGGGTGTCGACGCGCTCGGAGAAGATCACGACGCGCCGCTCGGCTGCAGGGCCAACCTTGAGGTCTTTGAGGATGCGTACGAGTGCGTCGAGCTTGGCGGAGTCCTGGTCGGTGAAGTCCGCGACCAGCGCCTCCAGTTCCGCAAGGGCCTTGCTCTCGGCGGCGAGAGCGGCGCGCCGTTCGGGGGTGTCGGGCGCGGTCTTGGCCTTGCCCTTCGCCGTGACGCTCTTCGGGTTGTCCAGGTAGGCACGGCGGTTGGCCAGGGTTTCCCGCAGGGCAACGTGGGAGGAGAGGAACGCCTTCAGGAAGTTGTAGCCGACCAGGGGATCGGCGCAGACCGACGAACGGTTCGGGTCGCCCGGCGTCCATTCGTTCGCGAGCTTCTCCAGGACGGCGACCTCCTTCGGCGTCGCCGGAGCCGGCTCCGGCAGGGAGTCGCCGCGTTCGGCCCAGGGCTTGTTCTTGAGGCCGTCGCGCACCTCACGGTCGGTCTTGGTGCGCCTGATGTAGAGGTGGTCGAGGTCGGCGACCTTGTAGTTCTTGGGGTCGGCGATCGCCGCCGGGTCGAGCATCCGGATCAGCTCGGCGAATGATTCGGCGTCGCCGTTGTGGGGAGTGGCGGAGGCCAGGATCAGCGCATCGGTCTGCTCGGCGAGGCGGCGGGCGAGGCGGTTGTTGCGGGTGCCCTTGTTCACGAGGTTGTGCGACTCGTCGATGACCACCGCGTCCCAGGTGATGTTCTCCAGGTGATGGGCGTACGTCGCCGACTTGAGGGTGTCGACGGACACGATGACGCGCTTGAAGTGGGCGAACGGGTTCCGGCCCGCTGGAATCTCCTGCTGGATGCGCTGAATGCCGGTGGAGTCCAGGCGTACCAACGGCAGGGCGAAGCGAGTCCACAGCTCGCGCTGGAACTGCTCCAGCACATGGGCGGGCGTGACCACGAGGATGCGCTCCCCGCGCCCGCGCCGGATCAGCTCCGCGAGTGTGATGCCGATCTCCAGCGTCTTACCCAGCCCGACCACGTCGGCGATCAGCAGCCGGGGCTGCGGGTTGCGCATGGACAGCGCCAGCTCAGCGGGGCGCAGCTGGTGCTCCTGCCGGTCCATGAGGAAGGAGTCAGCAAGCGCGATGCCGTGCTCGGTCTGCGGCAACGCGGTCTTGCGGATCACCGCCTCCAGGTACAGGCGGGCCTTGGCGTGCCTGGAGGTGTCGTCGGGCACGAGCCGAGTCTTACGCGGATCGAGTACGTCGATCTGATCAAGGCCGGAGTAGAACACCGCATCTGTGCCCCGGACGAACGAGGACACCCCGCTGACCTCGACCATCAGTCCGTCGCGGGACTCGTCGACGGACTTCACGAGCCACTGCTCGTGGCGGATGCGCACCTGGGCGCCGGGCGCGAAGGTCGGCTTCGCACCGGCCGGGTACGCTGACCTCGCCGCATCGGCGTCGCGCGCCTCAGGAACCTCGGGCTGCATCGCCGTGGTCACGTGGTGCTCCTCTTTGGACTGTGTGCTCGTGATGTGCGGTGTGCTCGTGCCGCCCTTTGGATCGCCCCAGACCGGTCGCGTCAGCGAAAGACCGGAAGAGCAGTTCAACGCTTCGACCAGGCGAGTGCCGGGCCCATCGCGTACCGCTTGCGTAGCTCGTCGGCAACCCGCCGGGAAGCGGGGGGACGGCCCCTTTGTGGCGTGGGTTCAGCCGCGTTTCCGCTCCCAGGCTCGGGCTTCCGCACAGGCGGGGGCGAGGTCTCCACGCCGTTCTCGACATCGCTCTCGGCCGGGGTGTCCGGACCGGATGCAACGTCGGAGGGCGGCGCTGGGATGTTCTCCGTCGGCGACGGCGACTCTTCGCGCAGCTGCCTCTCAAGCGAGTCGAGCCGGTCCAGCATGGGCGTGTCAGGCTGGGGCAGCACCATCGTGGGATGGTCCTTCGGCGTCGTCTCCTGGATCAGAGCGCGCCGTGCCCGAGCCGGACTCGTACCCAGCAGACGCATCAGATCGGCACATTGACGGGTCACCTCCTCTAGGGAGGGGCGGTCCTCCGCCTTGTGCGCCAGCATGGCCAACACGACGGGGGCCAGTTCATCGGGCAGCCCGGACAGATCGGGGCCGATCTCGGCGTTGACCACCTGCGCGGCGACCGCCTCCCACCGGGCTCCGTCGTACGGGTAGTGTCCGGTCGCTGCGTATAGAAGTACGGTGCCCAGGCCGTACACGTCAGCAGCCTGTGTCACCTCCAGTTCACCCAGGGCCTGCTCAGGCGGCATGCAGCGAACTGTGCCGATGACCACACCGGCTTGGGTGAGCGACCCCTTGGACGCCCCGACGAAGGCACCGAGACCGAAGTCGATGATCACCGGACCGAAGTCTCCGAGAATGACGTTCTGCGCCTTCAGGTCACGGTGTACCAGGCCCGCGGCATGCACGGCGGCAAGCCCTTCGGCCAACAGTGCGCCAAGGCTCGCCACGAGTGGCGTAGACAGCGGACCTTGGTCCTTCACGACATCGGAGAGCGGGCGACCGGGAACGTAGTCCATGGCCAGCCAGGGCTGCTCGGCGAACGGGTCCGCCTCAATGAAACGGGCCACACGACCCGTGCCCGAGATCGTACGCGCGATCGTCGCCTCGCGTTCGAACCGGGCGCGCGTGTGCGGATCCGTACGGTCGGGCCGGATCACCTTCACGGCGACCGGTTCACCCGCGACCGAGTAGCCGAGGTATACCTCCCCCATCCCGCCCGCACCGAGCCGCCGCTCGACGAGGTACGGACCGATACGCGACGGCAGAGACGCGCCGCTCACCGCACACCCCCTGACTCCCGCAGCGAAAGCACACACTCGCTCGGCGCATGCCCCCGCTCCGCCATAGAAGAAGCAAAGCACGAGGCGCATGGACACCGACGAATCACCGCTACAGCCTACTGATCGGCATCCCACGGGAGGAAGTGATCACATCGGACCGGGAGCAGCTTCCGGGTCCTATGTCCTGAATCAGGACACTATGTGTGCGGCTCGGCGATCTCAGGGAATGTCACCCCGGTCCGTCCAGGCTCAGCAGCAGGCCCCACAGACCTACGCGTGACTGTCCTCAGTGCAGGCCCAGCGGACGATGCAAGCTCACAGCCCGATCGGAATAGCCACGGGCCCGGTTTCCATTGCTTCTCCTGTAGGGATCGCGCGGAGGGGGACGCTGGTGACCGACCTGAAGCTGTTCCGGCTGGATACCGATGGCCAGGACGTCGAGCTGCGGGGCTCGACGGTTGCGCTGGAGGTAGAGCTGCAGCGGCGGGTCGAGGCAGGCATGGAGGCCATGCTCGGCATCCGCTTCCTGGCGTCGGAGTACCCGACGGGGCCTTGGCACCGGGGCCGGATCGACTCGCTCGGCCTGGACGAGAACGGCACACCTGCGCTGATCGAATACAAAAAGGGCGCCGACAGCGGTGTCCTGTCGCAGGCTGTCTCCTACCTATCTTGGTTGGACTCCGCGCGACACGAGTTCGAGGCACTGGTCAAGGAGAAGCTGGGCTCCGAGGTCGCCGAGTCGATCGACTGGCGGAATCCTCGGATGGTCTGCATCGCCGCTGGCTTCTCGCACCACGACCGAGTCGCGGTGCACCGTCTGCGCGAGCGGATCGACCTGGTGCGCTACCGCGTCTTCGAGGGTGGGCTGCTGAGCCTGCTACTGATCGAGTCCACGCCCGGATCTACGAGACCGATATCGGATCGGCGCCAGCGCCGCGAGCGGGAGGTCACGGCTGGTGCCGCAGGTGCGATTCCTGGCTGCCTGCAGAACCTATACGGCGAGCTGGACGAGGCCCTCACCGCCTGGGGCCAGGTCGAGGTGGCTCAGCTTCGGCACTACATCGCCTACCGCCGAATGGTGAACGTCGCCTCCGTCATCTTCCGCCCGAAGCACGAAGCGATCCTGGTCTACCTCAAGATCGACCCGGACACGGTCGAGCTGGAGGACGGTTTCTCCCGCGACATGCGTGGCATCGGTCACCTCGGGACGGGCGACCTAGAGGTCCGGATCGCCTCGGCGGCCGACCTGGAGAAAGCGGGGCCGCTGATCCGGCAGGCGTTCGAGGCTGCGTGACAAGAGGAAGGGCGGCTGGCACATCGGCGTCTCGATGCTCCAGCCGCCCTCTGGCGTCTGCGGTCCGTCAGCCCTGGTCTGCTCGTTCTCATGCTCATGCCTCCGGCCCGGCCAAGACGAAGTCGTCCTGGGTCAGAGTCGGTTGCATCGCCTGCAACAGTCGCTGTTCAGCGACGTCGGCGTAATGCGAGGACAGCTCCACCCCCACGAACTGCCGGCCTTCGCGCAAGGCGGCTACGCCTGTGGAACCGCTGCCGGTGAACGGGTCGAGGACGGTGCCCCCTTCGGGGCAGACCTGCACGAGCTGCCGCATGATCTCGACCGGCTTCTGTGTGATGTGGACACGGTCCTTGCGGGGCTGGGAAGCGATGAAGTGGCCGGGCAGATAGAGGTCTCGGTTCTTGTCGAGGCTGCCCTTGACGCCCCAGATGATGAACTCGGCCGACTGCTTGAACCCACCCTTGCGGGGCCGACTGGCGGGCTTGATCCAGGGGATCGTGCCGCTCCAGGTCCAGCCCGCCATCTGCAGGGCGTCGGACGTGGTCGGCTCCTGGCGCCAGTCAGAGAAGACCATGGCGACGGAGTGCTCGGTAGCGGCCCGGTACGCCTCGGTGAGCAGCTCGGTCAGCCAGCTTCGATAGCTCCGCTGGTCGCGGTTCTCGCCGGGGAAGTTCTGCAGGTCGTGCGCCGATCCGGCCGTGACGTACTTGGCGCGGGCGGTGCGGCCGGTGCGGTCCGAGCTGGTGCGTCCGCCGGAGTTGTACGGGGGATCGGTGATGACGGCGTTGACGCTCTCGTCCGGGAGGGTCTTCAGCACGGTGAGGGCGTCGCCTCGGTGCAGCGTGTAGCTCATGTGCGGGGCCTCTTTCAGGGCACGACAGGACTGGACCCGCTCCGGACGGCGGTCAACAGCGGCCTTTCGGAGCGGGGTTGCGCCGGAGGTTAGCCGCGATTTCCGGCCGTACCTAACGAGCCTGCGCCGTGCTTCGGGCCTGGGTTCGGCGGTCGTTTGGTGCGGCCGGAATCCCGGTCTACTGTCTCGCCATGTCACCGAGGCGGAGCCCAGCTCCACCCTCGCTGACCTGTGCTGATCCGTGTTTCCGCGTCCAAAAACGTGGGCCGGAAGGCACGTTGACCCCACGATCCCGAAGCCGTGAGGAGACCCGGTGCACCGCCTGAGATTACGAGCGCGGCTGGCTGCCGCGCATGACCTGAATCCGGCGTCCGGGAGCTACCAACTCCCCTGACCCGGACCCGCCCTGAGAGGCGGATTCACATCGGCGCGGTGCCGACGGCTTTGCACGAGAAGTCGGCACCGCGCCTCCTACGAACCGCGAGGAGCCGCTGCGATGCAGCACGCCCTGACACGCCCACGCCCTGACCCAACGCCGTTGCCCGGCCGGGCTGTCCGCCCCAGCGAACGGCGGCGTCCGTGAAGAAAACCACCGGAGCAGTCGTCGGTCTCTTCGCCTCTGGACCGCTTCTGCTGGCCGTTCCTATCCTCGCCATCGGGGCCGGGACTGCTTCGGCCTCCTGCTCGACCGGCGGTACACAGGGCGTGGATACCTCAGCCGTTGCCGCTCAGGTGAAGGTGATCCTGGACGGCGGAGGCAAGGGCACGGTCTCCGTGCCGGGCCTGGACGACCCAGCCGAGCAGATCCCCAACGCCAAGACTATCCAGGCCACCGGCATTGCGATGAACATCCCCGCCCGGGGCCAGATCGTGGCCCTGGCGACAGCCCTGCAGGAGAGCGGCCTGCGGAATCTGGCCTACGGCGACCGCGATTCGCTGGGCTTGTTCCAGCAGCGTCCGTCGCAGGGCTGGGGCACCACGAACGAGATCCTCAACCCGGTGCACGCCTCGACGATGTTCTACGAGGCCTTGGAGAAGGTCTCGGGCTGGCAGTCCCTGTCCGTCACCCAGGCCGCCCAGGCGGTGCAGAAGTCCGGCTTCCCCGAGGCATACGCGAAGTGGGAGCCCCTGGCCACTGCCTTGCAGCAGGCGATCGAGCCGCTGTTGTCGAAGGCTGGCGGCACGTCGCCGAGCCCCTCGCCATCCGGCTCGGACAGCAAGGCCAGTGCTCCGCCGAGTACCGGGGGCGGCTGTATGGCCGACGGGGACGGCACCGACTTCGGAACCATCCCGCCGGGCGCAGTGCCGGCCGGATACAAGATTCCGGCTGACGCTCCACCCAAGGTCCAGACGGCGATCCGCTGGGCGCTCGGCCAACTCGGCACCCCGTACCAGTGGGGCGGGAACTGCACCGACTCCCACGGGCCCGACCCCATGGGTCGCTGCGACTGCTCGTCCCTTATGCAGCAGTCGTACAAGGCCGCCGGGGTCACCCTCACGCGGACGACGTACACGCAGGTCAAGGAGGGCAAGCCGGTATCGGTCGACGCTCTCCGGCCCGGTGACCTCGTCTTCACCGGGGGGACTGCCGAAGTCCCGGAACACGTCGGGATGGTCGTCGGCCAAGGCTTGATCGTGAACGCTCCGCACAGCGGCGACGTGATCCGCCTCGCGACCCTCGCGTCCTGGAAGCCGCAGATTCTCGCGGCCCGCCGAGTCGTCTGACCGGCGCTTCTCTCCCTCCCCTTCCTGCACCGACGTTTGGCCCCCTCGGGCTTTGGCGTGCATCAAATCAAACTGGAGTTCACAATCATGTATCTCGCCGACAAGGTCGTCCAGCTCGCCTACGACCCCGGGATCAAGCCGAACGGAGGCGGGCTGCCGGGCTTGGCGGTGCTCAAGGAGGTGATGGGCTCGATCAACCTCTTCGGAATCGTCGCCGTGGTCGGCGCGCTCGCCGTCAGCGCGGGTGTGTGGGCCTGGGGCCACCACTCCGGCGGCCACCAGGCCGAGGCCAACGGCAAGAAGGGCGTGCTGGTCAGTGCCGGCGCGGCCCTCCTGCTGGGTGCCGCGAACGGTGTGGTGGCGTTCTTCAGCACGCTGGGGACGCAGGTCCACTGATGTCTCCCCGATCCACGAACCCCGGCGGCGCATCTCGCGTGCGCCGCCGGGCGCTGCTCGGCACTGCTGTCCTGGTGGTGCTCGTCGTCCTCGCTGCCCTGGCCGCCTACCTCACCCGTGACGGCAGGAGCTCATCCAAGGCTCCTACGCCGCACGTGAGTTCAGCTTCCTCGTCCTCCCCGACCGCTCCTGCTTCCGCTTCGTCACCTCCGCACGACAGCCGCGGGGACCTGCCCGTCCCCCCGTCCACACACGACCCGATCACCTTCGGTAAGGCGGCAGCCGCGGCGCTGTGGTCCTACGACACCCGCGCCTACTCCCAGCATGAGCTGCTGGCCGCCCTGCACAAGTGGCTGACCAGCGAGCCCAAGTACGCCGACACCGCCTCGGTCGACGCACTCGTCCCCTCGCGCGTGCTGTGGAAGGAGATGGCCGCCAACGGCCAGTTCGCCACCGCCATCGTGAACGAGGCGCACTTCCCCGACTCGTTCACCCAGGCCCTGCAGGCGGACCCCGGGGCGATCACCACCGCGTACGTCTACGCCGTGACCGTTTCCGGCAAACAGTCGATCGCCTGGAACGGGTCGCAGCACGGCGGCGCCGAGAACCGCGTCACCACCCTCGCGGTCCAGTGCCGCCCCTCCCAGCCCTGCGCCCTGGCCGGTGTCCTGTCGGCCGTCGCGCCCTGACCCCCGCCCCAGAAAGGAGGTATCGCCATGGGAGTCTGCGACTTTCCGCTGATGGACAAGGTCTGCGGCGCCGTCGACTTCGCCACGAACCCCGCTGGGTCCGTCACCGACGGCATCGGGGCGTGGATCGCGAAGTCTGCGGGTGAGCTGGCCGCCAGCGCGGCCGACCTCGCCGCCAAGGCCGTCAACGAAACCACCGCCATCGATCTCAACGCCGGATGGTTCCGGGACAACTACGAGCTGCTGTTGCCCATCGGCCTCGCCCTGACCGTCGGCACGTTCTGCATCCAGTTGATGTTCGCGGCCTGGCGACGGGACGAACGCGCCCTCGCTCAAGCCGCGATCGGCACGATGACCGGCGTCCTCTTCTCCTTCTGTGCCGCCGCCTTCACGTCCGTAGCCATCACGGTGGTCGACGCCCTGTCCGACGGCCTGTTCCAAGCAGCCAACAGCTCAGTGGACGACGCGATCCGCCGCGTCATCAAGGTCAACGAGTTGGGGCCGATGTACGGCCTCGGCTGGGGCGTCCCAGCCCTGGTCGCCCTCGGCTGCGCGATCGGCGCCTTCATGTACTGGGGCGTGATGGTCGCCCGCAAGGTCGGCGTCCTGATCATGGTCGCCCTCGCGGTCTTCGCCGGATCCGGCGGCGGCTGGGAGGTCGCCAAACGCTGGCGGAGGGGCTGGACCGAAGCCACCGCCACCCTCGTCGTGTCAAAACTGCTGATGACCGTGGTCTTCCTGATCGGCGTCTCGGCCATGGGCAAGTCCGACGCCAAGGACGGAATGGCCGCCCTGTCCGACGCAATGGCCGGCATCGTCGTGATGCTCCTGGTCCTCCTCTGCCCCTACGCCACCTACAAGTTCGTCCACTGGGCGAGTGACGGCGGCGGACACGACGACCTGCACCGTACCGGCGTCGCCGGCATGGCGGTCGCCGCAGGCGCCGCGAAGACCGCGGGCAGCCTCGCGCTGCAGGCCAGCACCGGCACTCCCGCTCCGCAGGGGCCGAGCCGGGTCCCCGGCGCGGGCAGCGACGGGGTCGCCTCCGGCATCAACCCCACCGGCGGCAATCTGAGCAAGGAGGGCATCGACGCCGGCCCCCCGAAGCCGCGGACCACTTTCCGGTACGGCGAGGACCCGAACGCCTCCGGCGACAAGGGCCGCGCGCTGATCCAGCGCCCCGGCATCCCTGCGCTGATCACACGGCCTGCCGACACCGAAGCAGGAGGCTCTGAGGGGGTTGCTCCCTCCGCCGCCCAGCCCGCTGGTGCGTCGACTCCGGGCAGCAGCTTGACCCGCGCAGGTGCCGTGTCGCCCAGCGGTCCCGGCGCACCGCCGCCGCTCTCCACCGGTCCGTCGGCGACCGGCTCCCCGACTCCGACGAGCTGGGTCTACCCCAACCAGCCGCCGTCCGGGTCCTGACCCACCACCCCCCAGGGGCGGGCTGCGTCCCTCCAGCCCGCCCCCCTTCCCCCCGACCACCCGAGACGGAGTCCTGCGATGACCTCCAGAAGAGCGCCGCGCCTTCCGCCCCTTCCCGCCCACTCCCACTGTCTGGAACCGCCATGTCTGACAACCCCCAGGCCGAAGCCACCACGGCCACCGTGAAGTTCCCGCACCGCAGCAGGCGCGGCATCCTGCTCGGCCTGACCGCGCCGCAGCTGATCGTCGTGAGCCTCACCGGCCTGCTCCTGCTCGCCGTGATCCTCGCCCGTGGTGTGGTCGGCGCTCTCGAACTCATCCCGTTGTGGGCTGCCATCGCCCTGCTCGTCTTCGTCCGCTACCGAGGCCGGGCCCTGGCCGACTGGGCTCCGATCGTCACCCGGTACGCGCTGCGCCGGATGCGGGGCCAGTTGATCTGGCTCGCCCGGCCCTCCCGCCGCCCGGTCCGCGAAGGACTCCTCCACCTGCCCGGTACCGCAGCCAGCCTGCGCGTGGTCACCGCGCCCGACCGCCGGTACGGGGCGGTCCACAACCCCCACACCGGCACGTTGACTGCCGTCGTCAAGGTGTCCTCCCGCGCCTACGCGCTGCTCGACCCGGGCACCCAAAACGCCAACGTCAACGGCTGGGGGCGTGCCCTCGCCGCGCTGGCCCGCACCGGTCAGGTCGCCCGGATCCAGGTGATCGAGCGCACCGTGCCGGACTCCGGCGACGCCCTGCGCCGGTACTGGGAGGAGCACGGCCAGCCCGATGCCCCGGTGGCCGGCCAGGTCTACAGCGAGCTGATCCAGAATGCGGGCCCGGCGGCGGCTCCGCACGAGGCGTACGTCGCGGTCTCGCTGGACGCCAAGGCCGCCAGGCGGCTGATCAACCAGGCCGGTGGCGGTCTGACCGGATCCTTCAGCGTCCTGGCGCAGTTGACCTCGACCTTCGACCAGGCCGCGCGCACCGCCGGGCTCAACCCCACCGGCTGGCTCACCGCCCACGAGATCGCGGCAGTCGTACGAACGGCATACGACCCCAAGGCGCTTGCCCCACTGGACCGTTGGTCCTCCTCCGGGCGCCCCGAGGCTGACCCCGCCGCCGCCGGTCCGGTCGTGGTCGTCGAGAAGTCGGACCACATCGCGACCGACTCCGCCGTCCACTCCACGTACTGGGTGGAGAACTGGCCCCGCACCGAGACGTCGGCGGGCTTCCTGCACCAGCTGCTGTTCACCGCCGGGGTCCGACGCACGCTCTCGCTGTCGTACGAGCCGAAGGGGCTGGACGCCGCCCTGCGCGATGTCCAGCGCAAGAAGGCCAGCGTGATCGCGGACGCCGCCGAGCGAGCACGGCGCGGCCAGGTCGACTCCGAAGCGGACTCCATCGAGTACCAGGACATCAAGTCCCGTGAGCGCCAGCTCATCGCGGGCCACGCCGATGTCGCCCTGACCGGCCTGCTGACCGTCTCGGCCGACTCCGAGGAGGAGCTTCGTTCCGCCTGCGCGGTCGTGGAGACCGCGGCGGTCGGCGCCCAGCTCGACCTCAGGCCGCTCACCTGGCAGCAGGCCGAAGCGTTCACCGCCGCCGCCATGCCGCTCGCCCTCGCCGCCTGATGCCGGCCCATCTCCCCTCCGAAAGAGCACCCCCATGTCCCGCACCGCCAGCCCGACCGCGCAGGACTTCGTGCCCTTCGCCACCGCCGCGCTCGACTTCCACCGCGCGCTCAACGTGCCAGGCGGTCCCCTCGTCACCACCCGCGCCGAGTTGGACGCCCTGCACGCCCACCTCGTCTCGCTGCACGGCCTGCTCGACGCACACGCCGCCCGCACAGGCCGGCTCGTGCCGATCGAAGGCGACCAGCTCAGCACCGCCCGCACCCGGATCTGGCAGGCCGCCGACCACGTCCACGCCGCCTACCACGCGGCCCCCCGACCCGGCTCCGGCGAGGTCCCCGACCGCGAAGCGTGCCAGGTCGGCCTGCCAGAAGGCGCACCGGAGCTGACCATCTGCCAGCGCCACCAGCGCAGCGCTCACCTGGTCCGACGCCGCACCACCCCGGCCGACCTCCACGCTCCATTCACCGGCCTCGTCCGCCACTGATCCTGCCATCCGTCTGGAGAACCGTTCATGCCCCGCACCCGCGCCAGCGCCTCCCACCTGTTCATCCCCCACAAAGCATCACGCGCCGAGCAACGCGCCGCCCGCGCCGGTTTCGCCGCGGCCCGACGCCAGGCCCGCCTCGCCGAAGCCCCGCCCACACGCCGCGACGAGGAGGCCCTCGACCCGGAGCTGCGGCCGACCTACCCGCCGTCCGGACGCCCCGGCTCCTCCTCGGCACGCGGCGGCAAGCTCAGCCTGCCCGCCCACCGGATGACCACCGCCACCGTGTCCGCGGCCTATCCCTTCCTCGCCGAGGGCGGACTGGGCGCGGAGGGCATCTTCATCGGCCGCGACGTCCACGCGGAGGCCGCGTTCTGCTACGACCCGTTCTCGCTGTACAGCAGCGGCCGGATCGAGGGCTTCACCAACCCCAACGCGGTCCTGGCCGGGATCATCGGCATGGGCAAGTCCGCGCTGGCCAAGTCCATAGCCACCAGGGCAATCGCCCACGGCTACCGGGTCTACGTGCCCTGCGACCCCAAGGGCGAGTGGACGGCCGTCGCGCAGGCTCTCGGCGGCTACAGCATCGCGCTGGGCCCAGGGCTCCCGGGCAGGCTGAACCCTCTGGATGCTCCGGCCCGGCCCGCCTCGGTGAGCGAGGACGACTGGTCGGCCGAGGTCCGCAAGCGCCGTCTCCTGCTCCTGGCCGGCCTCGCGCGCACCGTGCTGAAGCGCGATCTCCAGCCGATGGAACACACGGCCCTGGATCTCGCGCTGGACCTGGTCGTCGCCGAGGCCGAGGCAGGCGGCACCGTGCCGCTGCTCGGCGAGATCGCGCACACCCTCGGCTCGGCCGAGCTCCTCGACCGGGCTCTCGGCGACCACGCCGGGCACATGGGGCCCGCCGCGCAGGACCTCGCGCATGCCCTGCGCCGTCTGGTCCACGGCGACTTGAGCGGCATGTTCGACGCGCCCTCGACCGTGGCCTTCGACCCGACCACCCCGATGCTGTCCATCGACCTATCCCGCCTCGGCGGCTCGGGCGACGACACCGCGCTGGTCCTGGCTATGACCTGCGCGAGCGCCTGGATGGAGTCCGCGCTCGCCGACCCGGACGGCGGCCGACGCTGGGTGATCTACGACGAGGCATGGCGCGTGATGAGGCACGTCGGCCTGCTGGAGCGCATGCAGAGCCAGTGGAAGCTCAGCCGCGGTCTCGGCATCGCCAACCTGATGGTCATCCACCGCCTCAGCGATCTGCTGAGCGCGGGCGACGCCGGCTCACGCGGCCGGGTCCTGGCCGAGGGCCTCCTCGCCGACTGCTCCACCCGCATCATCTACCGCCAGGAGCCCGACCAACTCGCCGCCGCCGCGTCGCTGCTCGGCCTGACCGGTGTCGAAACCCAGGCCGTGTCCGCCCTGACCAAGGGCCGGGGCCTGTGGAAAGTCGCAGGTCGGAGCTTCATCACCCAGCACATCCTGCATCCGGCCGAGCGCGAGCTGTTCGACACGGACGCCCGGATGCATGCAAAAAGCGTCGAGTTCACCGCAACTGACGATTTCTCAGTTCTTACGCTACACAAGGAGGCGCGGCAGTGAGCCCCTGCGGGGTCGCGGGTTCCCGGTCCGGGCTCGTCCCTGGTCTCGGTGCGGTCGAGGACGCCGCGCCGCTCCAGCGCCACCCAACGACCGGCCCGGCCGCGAGTCCGGACAGCGGCGCACCGGCAACTGACGGGAACGACCGCCTCGCTACAGCCCCGACCGAGAAGTTCACCGACCTGTTCCACCAGGCCGTTACGGAGGACTTCGGCGCGGTGGCCCGCCTGCATCAGATGCTCGAAATCGCCTCCGAGTGGTGTCGCACCCACGGTGCCCCAAGCAGCGCGTCCAAGTTGGACGCCATCGCCTCCCGGCTGACCGACCTCGGCGAGGAACTGCATCTCGTCCCGGAGAACGTCGACCACGAGATCCGCTCCCGGTCGCACCAAGCAGCAGCGGCCCGCCTCTCGCCAGCGGCGCCGACCCGGGGAACTTCCCCCGGCCAGCAGAGCGACGCTCCTGCTCCGGTCCCACCATCCGTCACGCGCTCGCTGCCGCGTTCCCGGTGAGGTACCCGTATAGAAACGAGGAACGACCATGCCCACCTCCCCCGACTCCGCCGCCACCCCTGACCGCCAGCCGCAAGATGCCGGCGAGCGGGCGACATGGCGGACGCGCATCCAGGCCCTGGCCTCCGCCGCCGACGGCATCACGCAGGCTTCGGACCAGTGGGACGCGGTCTCCGACTCGTACTGCGACGAGGACGGCTGGCCCGTCGATGAAACCGGCTACGCCGACGGCAAGCTGGCCCGGGACGCCGCCGCCTGGGAACACGTCGAGACCTTCCTGACCCACGGCCCCGAAGTCCTCACTGGCGTCCGGGCCGCCGTGCAACCAGCCGACTACCTTGACGGCCCGATCAGCGCCGACCTGCTGCGCCTTCGGGGAATCGACTCCGTACTGGAACGAGCAGGCGAGATCCGCCGCGAGTGGGATCAGGTCATCGCGCTCATGGAGGGGTCCATGCCCGGGTCGCGGGAGCTCTACGAGAAACAAGCCCGCGAGATCCGCAACTCCGAAGGCTGGCACTACGCCGACGAACTCAGCTACAGCGGGGCGGCGTTGGCCAGGGCTGCCGATCACCTGACCGACCGGATCGGCGCCGACCTGTCTGCACACACCGGGCGCGTCCAGGCGGCCCTGGCCCGATCCGCCTCCGGCCAGCGCGGTGCCTCTGCCACTTCGCCGTCGGCCTCGGCAACGCCGGACCCCCCTGCCGCGCGCCGCTCGCGCTGACAGCTCTAGCGCCAACTTCCGGCGAGGCCAAACCGCCCGATCACCGGATCCTCAACGAACACCACTACCCCCACCCGCCCCCGCGCGGCTGCGGCTTCCCGCCGTCGACCGCTGGGGACGGCCGACCACGGAGAAGCCCCATGCGCCCCGATCAGACCCTGGTCACGCTCCAACGCGAGGGCACACGCATCACTGCGCGCACCAGCGAATCCTTCGTCCAGGAAGCCGCCGCCGGCACGTCGGAGCATGAGCACCCGTACGGCCACTTGACCACGCCGCTTCGGCAACGCGGCCTGGCTTGCACTGTCGAGTACGGCCTCAGCGACTACATCGTCCACGCCGAACTCCCCGACGGCAGCGCCCTGATCATCTCTCCGCCCCAGGAACCGCCTACCGACCACCCGCCCGGGTATCCCGAGAGCTGGTTGGTGACGCGCGGGCATCCCGACGACTCCACGCTCCACGAAGTGATCTACGACTCGGAGCCCGACGGTCCTCACGCCCGGCATGGCGGCAGCATCCCCCGCCTGCTCGCTGCTATCGACACGCGCCTGGATCAGCTCGGCGTGCCGCCCCGACCGGAACTGTGGCGACCTGCCCAGGAGAGCGCTGCCGACGCGGTTCTCCACCGTGCGGGCTTCGTCCCCGTCGTGCTGTTCCGCGAGCGCTTCCACCGACTGCCCTCCGCCATGACCGACCTGGTCGAGCAGCGGCAGATGGTGACCCGGGCCTTCGACATGCTTCAGGCCGAGGGCTTCGACGTCTCGTGCGATCCCGACCTGCTCGACCCCGGCCTGCCGCCCCCTGGCGATCACGGGCTCAGCCTCGGCGACCGGATCGGCCACCTGACCCAGTCCATCCAGTCGGCGGCGCATACGAGCGAGGCCGTCGCCGCACTGAGCGAGCTGACCGCTCCCGGTGACGGCGTTCTCCAGCGGGTCGTGGAGTTCTTCAACACGACGGCCGACTGGTGGGAGGGCCTGGGCGAACCCGCCGATCCCCACTACGCGAACCGGCTGCGTTACATCACCAAGAAGCTCGACTCCTACGCGTTGGAGATTCGGTCCATGCGCGGCGAGCTGGCCGACCGGCACACCGGCCACCCCGACAGGGTCCGGGCCCGAGTGGACCGGGTCGCCCCGGAGGAACCGGCGGCGCCCCGAGTCACCGCCGCTCTCGCGGTCTCGCCGACCGCACGGCGCACGACCCCAGCCGCGCTGCCGTCAGCTTCAGCGGTACGTCCCTCCCCGCCTCCCGCCCGACCCTCGTCCGCACCCGGTCGCTGACCGCTGCCCAGCCTGGAGCCCGCCGTGTCCCGCACCAGCAGAACCATCCCCGACCTCGACCGCCCCTCTTCCTCTGCGCGAACCGGATGGATCCGCCATGCCCGCCCCCGAGCACGACCTGCTTCCCGACGTCGCGGTCGGCCGCCACCCCGACTTCGGCATCGTCGCCTCCACCCCGAAGCATCTGGCCGCAAGTGCCTGGGTGTTGAAGGGATTCGACTTCCACCCCGTCCCCGACCACCCCAGCCTGTACTCGCTGGCCAACCAGCAGCGTGATGGGCAGGGCCGCGCTACCCGGGCCGTCGCGCTGCTGCGCAAGGCCGGCTACCGGGTTGACGTGGACGCCGCGTTCGACCCCTCGCTGGCCTCCGAACCAGCGCCCGCCCGTGACCGGCCCCCGCGCGTTGAGCCGGACGTCGCGTTCGCCGAGCATCCGCAGCTCGGCGTGGTCGCCGCCACCGCCGACGGTTCCTCCGCTCTCGGCGGCCGACTCCTCCTGGAAGAGCACGGCTGGCGGCATAACCCGAGCCTGGACATCTACACGCTGCCCATCACCACCGACCGCAGCGGGGCACTCGGCAAGGTCGCCACCGCCACGCAGGCGATGCACCGATCCGACCTCCAAGTGGCGGTGCAGCCCCTTCTCGCCCAAGACGTAGCCGCGCGCCGCTCACCCGCGCACACGACGGCAGCGCGCCACCAGCGCAGCCAGGGCTTCACCACTCACAAGTTCCCCATCAGCGCCGCCGCGCTCGCCGCCAGTCTCGCCCGCGCCGGCCTGCCGGGTAAGGCGCCGGTTGCCGCGCCCGCCGCCTCCGGCCCGGCGGCCCGCCCGGTGGACCCGCGCATCGCGTTCTCCCGCAACCGCTGACCCAACTCCCGTAAGGAGCAGTTCCCATGGCCGTGAAGACCATTTGGCAGATCACCCATTCCTGTGGGCACCAGGCTGAGCGAGACCTGTCCGACCGGGCGGCCGACCGTCGCGCGGGGTTCGCCGAGTGGCTCGCCAAGCAGGAGTGCACCGACTGTTGGCGGGCCACGAAGGAGGGCGACGAGCAGGACAAGGCCGCATGGCTGGAGGCCAAGCGCGCCGCAGAGCAGGCCGAGTCCGAAGCCTGGTCGGAACAGTACCGAATGCCGCCCCTCGAAGGCCGCGAGCGCGCCGTCGCCTGGGGCGTGCGCTGCCGTCATCAGCTCCTGGCTGCCGCGTACACCACTCTGGTCCTCGATGGCGAGACCAGCGAGGCGGAGTGGGAGGAGATCGAGGAGGCGGCTCGCACGATCACCCGCGCCGGCTGGTGGATTGATCAACGCTCCTCCGAGCCCGGCGACCTGACCGAGTTGCTCGAGGCGGCCACCGGAGCCGACCGGCCCACCGAGAACCCCCACTTCTGACGCCCAGTGCCCCGCTTCGGCGGGACACCGGATCGCTCGCCCTGCCAGTGATGTGGATACCCCATGCTGCGCTGACCTCAGGCGTCTATCACCCATCTCCGGCCGGGCCAAATCGCGGATTCCGCGGATCCTCTCTCCCCGACGGCCCGGCCACCCCGGGCTCCCGTTCACCACTCCCCTTCGAGGTAGACGCCGTGATCGCCCACCTGCAGCGCGCCAGCCACACCGCCAGCCTGCTCGCGTATCTGTACGGGCCGGGCGAGCGCGGCAACCACACCAACCCCCGCTTGATCGTGGGGGACGGCCACGGCGCCCCGATCGAGGTGCTCGCCCAGCCCGACGCGCTGGCGTACCTGGCCCACGCCCTCGACGCACCCGTCGAGCGCCTCGGGGCCCGAGCGCCCGAGCAGCCGGTGTGGGTCTGCTCGGTCCGCTCCGATCCCCGGCACCCCGACCTGACCGACTCACAGTGGGCCGTGGTTGCCCGCCGGGTGGTGGCGGCCACCGGCATCGCCCCGGAGGGCGATCCGGACGCCTGCCGGTGGATCGCCGTGCGCAACCAGGCCCGCTTGGTGCACGTCGTGGCCACCCTCGCCCGCGAGGACGGCGGCGTCCACCACGCCTACCGCGACGCCTTCCACCTCCAGACCGAGTGCCACCGCATCGCCACCGAACTCGGCCACCTGCCCCCGGCCCCACGCCCAACACTCCGCGCCCAGGAGACCCACGTGCCTGCCCCCTACATCACCATCAGCACAGAGCCCAGCGGCAGCGTCTCGGCGAAGGGCGCCAGCGACGACCTGTCCGCCACGCTCCTCAAGCACGCCGGTTTCCAGCAGATCGAGGACTGGTACGGCCGCCGCCACCGCCTGGCGACCACCACCCCGCAGGCTCAGCGCGTTGCCATCGCCTCACACGCAGCCGAGATGCTCCGCGCCGCCCGGTACAGCGTCCGCCTGGACCCCGACCTCGACACGAGTTGCTTGACCACTCCGGCCAACCCTCTCGCGCTCTACACCGCCGGAGTGGAAGTCCTGCGGCTGACCGACCAGATCAAGGCCGCCGAGAACGCTGCTGGCCTTGCGCAGGCGGTCGATCACCTCCTTCATCCCGAGCACGGCGTCCTGGAACGCATCCAGGAAGCGCTGGAGACGGCAGGGGAACAGATCACCGACCTCGACGACGAGGCGTATGCGCTCGCCGACCGGTTCGGCTTCGCTGCAGAGTTCGTCAGCGCAGCGCAGTGCGAACTCATTGGAGCGGGACACGAATTGCACAGTGTCGGCTACGCGCAGCAGGACCGCGCCGAGGCACAGACGCAGTCCCCCGCTCCGCCCGACGCCCGAAACGCGGCCCTCGCCACATCGCCCGCAGTGGACAAGGCCAAGGCGTCTTCGGCGCTCGGAACTCCGTCTCCAGGGGTCGGTACAGCCGTACGTCCGCCGCAGGTTTCCAGCCCACGGACCCTCTGATCCCGACGCCCTCCTGCCATCCGGCCGAGTGGGGAGCACGCTCTGCGCCTGCTTCCCACCTACCCGGCACCGATCCAACACCACGACCGAGGAGGAACAGTGCCCGAGTTCTACCCGAGCATCGGCGAGGCCATCGGCGCCGCGATGCAGCACAACATCCGGCTTGCCCACGGCGGCGAGGCGTCCGGCTCCGACACTCCCCTGCACGTCCGACGCCTGCCCCACCCGTCGGCCGACCCGTACTCCGTCCCGGGGATGATCGCCCGGCTCACCGAGACAGCAACTCCCCATGAGGTCGCCGGAATCATCGAGGAAGTCAACGGAGCCCTGGTCGGAGCCCTCCCGCAGCTGACCGAACTCGTGGCCGCAGCAGCCGACTGGACCCGAGCCCGCCTGACCTTCGAGAACCCGCACCACAACCCAACCTTCGAGACGTGGACACGGCTGGCCGCCGCCACCCGCATGCTGCGGGACGTCCAGGAGGAGCTAGAGGTCGCCGAGGACATGATCGCCGCGTGCCCCGTGGAACTCAGCGACCCCAAGTACCGCGACGAGGTGCCTGCCCTGCGGACCAGGGAAATGCTCAGCGCCGTTCTCGGCGACGACGCGGTCGCGGATACCCAACCTTCCGCCGTCCAGAACCCGGAAGCGGACCGGCACCGAGCCGCCCGCGCCTTCTCCCCGCACGCCGCCAGCCAGCGGACCGCGCCCTCCGCCGACGCGACGTCCGAACCACCTGCCAGCGCCCCACCGCCCCGGTCGCCGCGCACCCGATGACCTCGACCACCGCCCCCTTCCCGGAACAGGAGCTGCCCCGATGACCAGCAGAAGAGCGCCGCGCGCCCCGCCTCGCCTTGTCCGCTCTCCCTCCTTGGATCCGCCATGCCCGCCCCGCGTACCAACGCGCCGTCGACCACCACCGGTTCCGACGCGCTCCTCTACCTTCTGTTCGGCATCCTCGGCGCCGCCATCGTCTTCGGCTCCCTCGCCTGGCTGACCGGCAACCTCACCAACGCTCTCGTCGGCACCGGCCCCTGGGCGCCGTTCAAGGCCACCGACGCGCTGCTGCACCCCGACGCACTGTGGCCGCACCTGAGCCCCACCGCCCTGCTGATCGGCGCGCGGCTCGTCCCCGGCCTGCTCTCCGTCTGCCTCACCATCACCGGCCTGGTGGTGTGGCTGCGGCTGCGCGGCGGTGCGAAGAACGGCCTCGCCCGCAAGCAGGATCTCGCCCCTCTGATGGACAAGGAGATCACCGCCAAGGCGAAGAGCCTGCGGCCGAGCCTGTCCAGTCTCAAACCGAACGAGGTCGCTCCCGCCGACCGCGGGATCCTCGTGGGCACGCACTCCCCGGGCCGAGCCGAGGTCCGCGCCTCCTGGGAGGACGTGATCGTCGCGATCATGGCCCCGCGCTCCGGCAAGACGTCCGGGCTGGCGATCCCCGCAATCCTCGCCGCTCCCGGCCCGGTACTGCTCACCTCGAACAAGGCGGCGAACGACGCCTTCACCGCGACAGTGGACGCCCGCGCCGAGGCCGGCACGATCTGGACGCTCGACCCGCAGCAGATCGCCCACCACCCGCGCGAGATGTGGTGGGACATCCTGGCCGACGCCCGCGACCTGGCCGGGGCGAAACGTTTGGCCGGGCACTTCGTCGCCGCCAGCGTCGACGAATCCAGCGGCGCCGACTTCTGGTCCACCGCCGCGAGCAACACGCTGGGCGCACTGTTCCTGGCCGCCGCCAGCCACCGGCGCCCGATCACCGATGTCCTGGCCTGGCTCGCCTCCCCTGCAGACCGCACGCCGGTGGACCTGCTCACCGATGCCGGCCACGAGGCGGTCGCCGCCCAACTCCAGGGCACCGTCAGCGGGGCCACGGAAACGCGGGACGGCATCTATGAGACCGCGCGGCAGTACGCGAGCTGCCTGCTCGACCCGGACATCGCCGCCTGGGTCACACCCGACAAGCAACTTCCCGAGTTCAAACCCTCCGCCTTCGCCACCTCCCGTGACACGTTGTACCTGCTCAGCAAGGACGGCGGCGGCTCGGCATCGGCGATCATCGCGGCAGCGGCCGACGCGGTGATGCGAGCGGCGGTGGTCGTCGCCGAGCGCTCCGGCGGGCGGCTCGACCCGCCCGCCCTGTGCGTCCTCGACGAGGCCGCCAACGTGTGCAAGATCTCCGATCTCCCCGATCTTTACAGCCATCTGGGCTCACGGGGCGTGATCCCGATGACGATCCTGCAGTCCTACCGGCAGGGCCAGCGGTGTTGGGGCGAGGCAGGCATGGACGCACTCTGGTCCGCCGCCACGATCAAGATCATCGGAAGTGGTATCGACGACGCCGACTTCGCCGACCGTCTGAGCAAGCAGGTCGGTGACCACGACGTGCAGACCACGTCCGTGTCGACCAGCGACGGAGGCAAGTCCACCTCGGTGAGCATGCGCACCGAGCGCATCCTGCCCCCCGACGGGATCCGCGCGCTCCCCAAGGGGAAGGCGCTGCTGCTCGCCACCGGCATCCGGGTGGCGATGCTCGACCTGCGGCCCTGGTACAAGGAGCCCGCCGCCAAGGTGGTCGGACCGGCCTCGGCCCGCGCGACGAAGGCCATCACCGAGCGGGCCATCGCCAAGTCCCTGGGCCGGGACGACTTCGGGCTTTCGGCATGAGCGCCCCGACGCTCAAGGTGCTCTCGCTCGGCGCCGGCCTCGTGTCCCCGCGCACTCCATCCTCCCCTCTGGCGCGGTCCGAACGCCTCGCCCGGTCACCGGTCGTCCGGCACGGCGGCCAGTGGTGGCTGGTCACCGGTTCCGGCTCGATCCTCGCCACCGATCCGACGTTCAACGGCGAGCTGGACCGCTTCGCCGCCGCGATGGCCGCCGCCGACCAGACCATCGCCGATCTCCGCTCCCAGCAGGACGACCCGCCGACTCCCCGCCCCGGGCGGCAGCGATGAACGCTCTGCTGAGTGCCGAGCAGGCGGCGCTCGGCTCGGTGCTGCTCGACCCCGGCCAACTCGCACACCTCGACTGGCTCGCGCCGGATCACTTCTACCGGCCGGTCCACCAGGCGCTGTTCGCCGCCCTGCGCAAGCTCCGGACCGACGGCCACCCCGCCGTGGCGACCGAGGAACCGGTGCCGCTGTCCTGGGTGACCGACGCGGTCGAAGAGGCCAGCCACCACGTCCGGGGGCTGACCGCCGCATACGCCCACATCCTGATCTCGGTCTGCCCGCGCCCCGAGCATGCCCCGGTGTACGGCCGGATGGTGCTGGAGGGAGCGATCCACCGCAGCGTGACCGAGCATGCGATCCGCCTCCACCAGGCAGCCCGCGCTGACGCCCTCCAAGGCGAGGTGGAGGGAGCACTGCACCATGCGGACGTCCTGGCCGGGGTGCTCGGGGACCTCGCGCGCCGCTGGGGGTCCGAACCGCGCCCGGTCGCCCCGGCCACGCCGGCCTCCACAGCACCCGTCGCGCCGCCGCCCGTACGGGCGGAACAGGTCGCCGAGGACGAGCAGTTCCTGCTGGCGGTCCTGGTCGAGCGGCCGAAGGCGATGGACGAGGTCGTCGGCTGGCTGCGACCGGGCGACTTCGCCGACCCGGCCCACGGCCAGCTCTATCGCTGCCTGGGCGCACTGCACCACCGCGGCGAGCCCATCGACCGGATCACCGTGCTGTGGGAAGCCCAGCGGCGCGGTCTGCTCGCCGACGGCGCGCTGACCACCGAACAGCTCACCGCCATCTGCGACGGCGTCGGCGCCGGCAGCGCCGAGTGGCTCGGCGAGCAGATCATGCGCTCCTCCGTCGCCCGCACGGCCGCCACCTCCGCCCGCGCCATCCGCGCCCTGGCTGAGAACGAGACCCTGGCCCCCGGGAGGCTCATCAGCCATGCCCTGCACGCGCTCGGGCCTCTCGACGAGGTGCACGCCCGCTGGCAGGCCGCCAACGGGCACCCCGCTCCGGCGCCGCCGCCGAACGCGTCGCCGGCCGAGCGGCCCCCGACGGCGCGGGTCCACGCCGCCCTCGCCCGCAGCACACCACGACCGGCCGTACGGCCCTCGGAATGCCCAGGCCCTGCCTTCACGCCATCAGCCGCGCGACCGCCCTCGCGCACCCATGGCTGAACCGTCCTCATCCACCATCCCAGCCCATCCGACTGTCCCTACCTCTGGAACGCACCGTGGACAACACCCCCATCTCCGACGCCTTGGCCCTGCGCGCCACGGCCTCCGCCTTCGACGCCCAGCGCGGCAAATTGCCGGTGCCCGAAGCCCCCCACCGCTCACCCGATGCCGTCGCCGTCGCACGCCAGATCTCCGAACTCGGAAAGCCCTCGGACCGAATCACACGTGGCCGGTGACATGGAAACCACCACCGCACGAATGCCGTTGATCGGCTCGCTCTGCTCTGGGTACGGCGGCCTGGACCTAGGGGTTCAAGCCGCGCTCGGCGGCACCCTGGCCTGGCACGCCGAGATCAACCCCGAGGCCGCGCGCATCCTGGCCCGGCACTGGCCCGGCGTGCCCAATCTGCAGGACATCACCGCCGTCAACTGGGCCGATGTGCCCCGGGTGTGCGTCCTAACGGCCGGCTTCCCTTGTCAAAGACGTCTCCGTCGCTGGCCGCCGGGCCGGGCTCAACCCCTACACCCGCTCGGGGCTGTGGCTGCACGTCGCCCGTGCAGTCGAAGCCCTCCGCCCCTGCTTGGTGGTGATCGAGAATGTCCGAGGTCTCCTCACCTCGCCCGCCGGTTCCCCTGGCGACGTGGAATTCTGCCCGTGGTGTCTGGGAGACGACCCAACCCAGCGTCCTATGCGGGCACTTGGTGCCGTACTCGGCTCCCTGGCCGATCTCCGGTACGACGCAAGGTGGCTCGTGCTTCGTGCCTCCGACGTCGGAGCACCCCATCGTCGTGAGCGGACCTTCCTCACCGCCTGGCCCGCCGGGCACCCTGTTCAAGACCCCGACGAGCAACATCGGCAAGAACGGCGGCTCCCAGCACCCGTCGAAGAGGAAGAGCGGCGGCCACGGACCGAACCTGGCCGACGAGGTGGAGTGGCTGCTGCCCACGCCGAAGGCATGGGACGGGATCAAGGGCTCGCCAAACCAACGGCACGGCAACGGGGACATGACGCTGCCGAGCGCGGCAGCGTCGCTGCTGCCCACCCCGAGGGCGAGCGACACCATCACTCCTGGCCGCCGTCCGGGCAAGGTCTGGCGACCGCCCCTGATTTCGGTAGTCCTGCCGCTGTGCGCGGAGGCGGCCGCGGAAGCCGAGGAACCGACGGGCGATGGGGAGCGTACGCCTCCGCCATCGCCCGATGGGAGAACCTCACCCGCCCCGCGCCGCCGCCCACCGACGCTGCCGGACGCCTGCGCGCCGACTTCGTGGAGTGGATGCAAGGCCTGGCTCCTGGCTGGGTGACCGCCACTCCGGGTCTCGGCCGACCGGCTCAGCTCACCGCGCTCGGCAACGGCGTGGTCCCCCAACAGGCCGCCCGAGCCGTGCAGTTGCTGGCACCGCCCTTCCCGCGCTGCCCCCGCTGTACCGCGCCGTAGGGCCCCTATCCGGTTTTCCCGGCCGTACCAAATCGCGGAATCTCCGCATCCTCTTGCCCATGCCGACCTGCGAAGGGAGCACCGCCGTGACCTCCAGAAGAGCGCGCCGCACTTCGCCCCCGCCCCGCTCGCTCACTCCCTTGGATCCGCCATGTCCGACCCCAGCAAGGCCACCCCCGAGCCCGAGCCGTTCCGCATTCCTGACGGCGATCTCGACGATCTCGCCAGCACCCTCGCCAAGACCATGGCGGAGGTACGCCAGCACGGTGTCATCCTGGACCGCCTCGGCTCCGAGCCCGTCTCCACCCCTCAGCCCACCGCAGACACGCCCACCGCAGGCGCTGTCGGCGCCGACAAGGCCGACGTCCCGGCCTCGGTGTTCATCCTCGCCCTGGGCGGCGAGGCGTACGCCGTCGAGCTGGCCGCGCTCAGCGACTGGGTGAACTACCTGTTCCTGCCCGTCTACGGACGGGAGATCAGCACCACCCGGCCCTGGTGCGACCGGTGGCACGAGCACCCCGAGGCCGTTGCCCGGCTGCACGCCCTCTGGCTCGCCTGGCAGCAGCTCACTGACGCCGAGGCCGGCCTTTCCGGTCCCTCCACGTGGCACCGCGACCACCTTGACCAGGCCCTGGTTCATCTCCGAGCCCCCGACGGCCCCTTCGCCGCGTGCACGACGAGCCCGACCCGGCCCAACCACCGGGTGCTGGCCACCCCGGCGCCCGAGCTGACGGGAGCCACCCAGTGACGTCCGAACTCGACTTCCGCCTCGACGATTTCGACCCTGCCGACACCGCCTCCCAACTCGCCGAAAGCAGCTTGTGGGCCGGAGACCTGACCGTGCTGGCCGAGCACCACACCACCCCGGAGGGGGCGCACAGCTACCTCGTCGCCCACGACAGGGCCATGACCTGGGACGTCCCCGGTGAACCACAGCTCGTTGCCATCAAGATCACGCGGGATCTGCGCGAGCGCACGTTCACCTTCGAGACCGCGAACCACGCCGGTCTGGCCTTCGCCCAGAACTGGCTGATCGAGCGTGGCTGCCCGCCCGAGCGGATCGCCCAGGCCGGCAGGGACTCCATAAACCCCGCCGACGATCTCACCCTCTGGATCGAAAAGCAGATCCGGGAGTCAGGCTCTCGCTACAAGGTCCTCGACAGCCGGACCTCGGACTTCGCCCCGTGCGAAACGTGGACGTTGACCCGTGACTCCAACGCCACTCAGGCACCGATTCGTGTCTTCCTCGAAGAGGCGAACCATGACGCCCACACGTACACGATGCGCGAGGGCGCCTTCGCAGATGAGGCCGCCGCCCGGCACTGGCTGGAAGACCGCGGCAGTCCGCTGCCGCAGCCCCCGGACTACCGCGGTGAGGCCGCCGCCCGGCTGACCCGCGCCGCCCTCACCCGGTCAGCGGGTGCCTCCGCGATCCCGAAAGCCGGCCTCGACACGGGCAACGTGCCGTCGGCAGGAACGGCCCAACGCCCGAACCCTCGGAGGCCGAGGTGAGCCGCGCCCGCTTCGCCTTCGCCGCCCACCCGGACGCCATCGCGGACCTGCGCCAACTCCCCGACGAAATCCGCGACCTGGCACTGCTGGAACTGCAGAACCTGGTCCACGGCAGCGACGACTGCCTGCCGCTGACCGGCCGCCTCGCGGGCTTCCACAAGGTCTACGTCGACCCGGCCGTCTCCTACCGGATGGTCATCCAGTTCCGCCCGGCCCCGCCCACCTCGACCCACAAACGCGAGATCTACCTCGTCGCGGCCGGTGCCCGGGAGGACTACGCGGTCTACCGCACAGCCCAGCTCCGCACCAACCGCACCGGCCTCAACCGGCCCGCCGACACCGACGCGGCGGCCGAGGCCCGAGTCCAGGCAGCCCGCTCCCGATCCCTCCACGCGTTCGACCCGACCGCGCCCCTCCCGGCCACCGCACCGGCGGCAGCCAGCCCCACCGCGCCCGCCGTCTCCCGAAAGGCCCCTATGCGATGACCGCCGACCGTACGCACCTGGCCCGCACCGAACTGGCCGGGCTGCTCACTGACGCCGCGCAGAGCGTCTCCGGGGTCCTGACGACCGAGTACCCCACCTCCGCCAGCCGCTCCTACCTGCATCCCGTTCTCGGCGCGCTGTCCGCCGGCCCCCGGGTGATAAGCGAACTGAACGACCGGCTCGAAGAGTTCGTCATCGAGGAGCCGCTTCCCTCCACCCCCGCCGGTCTGTTCACCCTGGCGTCGTACGCTTCCGCGCTCGGCTGGCTCACCGAGTCTCTTGCCGAGCTGACCGCCTCCGTGGACCAGATCTGCACGCATGTCGGCATCCCCGCCGAGCCGCCGGACCCGGCCTTCGCCGCCCCCTCGCCGGCGGAGCAGGACGACGAGTTCGACTTCGCGTTCAGCGCGCTGGAGCTGGCCGCCATCCGCACAGCCGCTGAGGCTGCCGGCCTCAGCCCCGGCGACTACGTCGAGGTGCTCTCGCGGTCCCTGCTCGCCGCCTCCCGAATCACCGACGCCTGCACGGAGATCTCCAACGGCCTGCTCGAAGACGCCGCGTACGTCCTCGGCGAGGCAACCGATCACGTCTGGATCGGCGAGGGCCCCAACAACCTGCCCACGCTGGTGCGCTCCCTGCTCGCCCGGATGGAGTCGGCCGAATGAACTTCCCATGACATGGCGAAGCGGCCCGGAGCGCACTTGGTCGCCGAGGCCGCCGGCGATCGCGACGAGTCGCACCGCGAGCTGACCCGCGCCGCCCGGTTGGCGATCGAGCTTCTTGAGCCCGTCGGACTCCGCGTCACCGCCGTGACCGCGAACCGGGCATCGGCGGTGCGCCTGGCCCAGGCCGCTGTCGCCCGCTAACCGCACGCACCGCACGCCCTGGGCCAACCACCGGATCAGCCCGCCCCGTCGGCCGCTATCGGCGCGACGGTGGCCGTGACCATGCCCCGACGGTGACCGGTCAGTCCGCGTCTTCGTTGCGATGGGTCTCCCCGAACCGGGAGCCCGTCGCGCGGGCCAGCTCCGCCAACGTCAGCTCGACGCACCGCCCGTCCGCGATCCGACGCTCCACCACGGCTTCCGCGTCACGCTGCCCCTCGGCCTGGGTGTCCACGGCCCACTGGCCGTCGGCCACCATCGCGATGTCGCCCACCGTCCACGGCCGCCCTGCACTGCGGATCTTGCGTTCCAGCCCGGCACCGGCCCAGTGTCTGCTCGAGTCCCCCACGCCTGCCGCCCCTTCGGCTCCGTACGGCCCTGCGCCGCAACCGAGTTACGTCAACCGGCCGCGCCGACCCATTCCCCGGCCCGCCGGTCTCGCACCCTCGGCTGCCAGTTCGCCCACGGCAGACAGCACCTTCCGGGAAACGACTACGTACTTCGGCACACCCCATGTCAACGTACGGGCGTCGGGAAAACCGCAGGTCAACGAAGGGAACGTCCACTCGTGAACGCCTCCAGCACCCTCCTGCCCGCCGTCGTCCGCCCCACCGTGGAGGAACGCGCCTGGCTCTCCAGCGACCACTGCGCCGGCCCAGTACTCGAACTGCTTGGCGCACTCGGCTGGGCAATCGTCGACACGCCGGAGGCCAACGTGCACTGCACCAGCCCGGACGGCCGCGTCTACGTCGGCTGGCTCCCCGAGGACACCGCTGCCTGGAAGCGCGGCATCGTCTGGCAGGTCCGAGTCATCCCCGCCGACACCGAGCCCTGGATCCAGGAGTTCGGCCCCTACACCCCTTCCGAGGCGGTGGCCGGTTTCCTCGCCGCGCTCATCGCCAACCCCAGCCGCTGAACCGCCCGGCAGCTGGCCTCCCTCCGGACCGCCGCACGCACCGCCCCGCCGCCGGTCGGCTCGCATGCCGGACTGACCGGCCCCCACCAAATCGAGAGGAACACTCCTTGACTCACCGTGCGCCGCTGACTAACCACCACGCCGACGGCACCGGCTGCCCGGCTGAGCACAAGCACACCACCTCTGGCAAGCCGCTCCACCCCGACTGCCCCGGCCGCGCCTACACGCAGGCCATCTGCTCGTGCGGCGACTGGCAGATGAAGAACCCCGGCAAGGGCTACGTCAACGAGTCCCTCAGGCGGCACCGCGCCAGCCACCCCAAGCCGGACCCGACCGGCCCGAAGGTCCTGCGCGACCTGCTCCGCCTCGACGCCCGCTGACGCTCCACCACCAACACCGCTCCACCCGCCCATCCCGCTCTCGGAGGTTCCCGTGCCCCACCACCTGACCGTCGGCCACCTGCTCCGCCAACTTCAGAACCTCGACCCCGACCTGCCGATCCGCCTGGCCGTCAACCCCGACTGGCCCTTCGCGCACTACCTCGGCACCGACGTCGTCGTGGGCGACGGCATGGCGTTCATCGCCGAGGACGGCCAGGAGGGCTACCTCCCGGCAACTGTGCGCGATGCCCTCGCCTGGGCCTGACCCGCCGTACCAACCCCGCCCAGGAGGCCCCAATCTCACCGCGACTCCACCCTTTCGCCGCCCGCCCGCTGCACGCCCTCGCCGTGCGGCCCATGCCGTCGGGAGTGCGCGGCGCACTGGTCCAGCGCGTCTCCGCCCTCCCGGAGGGACCGCTCGACGTCTCCTGGCTCCCGGCGGGCACCCCCAGACTCCCGCTCGGCCGCATCCGCCTGCACTGGGAGCCCGCCTCCCGGGCGGGCTGGGACGTCACCGCCCACCTCGGCCTGGCCACCACCGAGGTCCTCCTCGCCTCCTGGCCCGCCGCCCCCGACAACTGGCCGCGCCTGGTCCGCCCCACCCTCTACGAGGTGACCGGCCTGTGCACCGCCCTCGCGGTCGCCACCGCCGCCCTGGACCTCTCCAACCGCCTCGCCGAGGTCTGACCACAACCGCAGAAGGCCGCCCCACGCCAACCGGCAGGGGCGGCCTTGCCGTACGCCCGCAGGCTCACTGCATGTTCTCAAGGTGCGGGTGATCGAAGGACGTGGGACAGATGTAAATCTGCATATCGAGACCGGCATCACCAGTGCCGCCAGCAAGGAATACAACCGCTTGATCAAGCTCGAAGCCCGCAAGCATACGGCATCCTCAAACCGGGGCCAACCAACGCCTGCGGTCACGCTACGTGACAATTCATGAGGAATTCTTGGCGTCAACCTTGCTAAAGATTTGCCTGAATCGACTGCCTGGTGTGCGTCAATTAGTCAGCATTTGCCTCACGCAAGGCCCACACAAAGGCTCCACTTGCACACAAAGATCCCTTTTGTAATTCGTTGACGCGTACCTGATGCAGTGCCGTACGGTCTTACCGCTGGCTTACTATTTGGCAGCGCCAGGGGGAGGGCGAGTGTTCCGCGATGACGTTTTCTACAGTGCCGGGAAATCCCTGCGTCGGAATTCCGACGACATCGGCCGTTCCACGGACCGTCAGATCCAGAAGCCAGCACAGTCCGCTGCCGTTTGAACCCGCATAGGCATCAGTCCTTCGCATCCATGCATGGGGGCGAGGCGTGCCAAGAATTTCAGCCCTCCAGCGGTCGGCGTAGGTAGATGAATGCTGGCTCCGCGAGCCGGGAAACAATCCTCAGCGTCTGGCAGAGTACATGCCGCGTCTATTTGAAAGCGCTTACTCAGACCTAAATTGCTCTGATTGATCGCACCGGTAAAACGATGTGCCGCGGCGCCCACAGCCGCTTGCGGCGTGAAAAGGTAAGGGACGAGAGTGACCAGTAGGGGAATATATCGCTCGGCTGCCGTGCTTGCGCTGAGTGCTGTCGGGGTTTTGACCGCAGTCAGTGGCTGTGGTTCGCCCACCACTTCAGAGAAAAGTCCCGGAGACAACCTTGCGGCACCACACGCATCACCTACTGCGACTCCGTCTCTGTCGTCCACAGCATCGATCTCACTGCCCATCGAGGACTATCTGTTAAAGAACGATGAGCATTCGCAGATTCTCTACGCGTCAAAACTTCTCGTGCGGCAATGTATGGCACGTTTCGGTTTCGACTACGCTGTCGGCGCGTCGTGGAAATCGCCCGCAGACCCCAAGGGTGACGCAGCGAACATGGTCCGTCGTTATGGGGTCTCCGACACCGAAACTGCTGCACGCTACGGTTATCATCCCGCGCCCGATATGGTACCGGCCGCACCCGCCAGCACGCAGCCGATGAGCGACGCTGAATCGAGCGTGTTCCTCGGCGACACACCGCAGCCTGGCAGCAGCGGTCCGGCTCCGAAAAGCTACAAGGGACAGGAGATCCCCTCTCACGGGTGTTCCGGAGAGGCGGAGCGGAAACTCGGCAAGGGATTACAGGAACGGCTTCCCGAGAATATCAATGACGCCAGTTTCCAGCAGTCCATGTCCACGCCGCAGGTGACGGCGGTATTCCGTTCCTGGTCAACCTGCATGAAGAAGCACGGCTACAGTTTTCAGACCCCTTTGGAGCCACTCAGGGACCGACTGGCCGACTCATCGTCGGCCGCTGAGATCGAGATGGCGAAGACCGATGTCGCCTGCAAGCAGAAGACGAACCTCATCGGCACCTGGGTCGCGATGGAGTCGGCCATCCAGAAGGAGTTGATTGAGAAGAACCAGGAAGCTCTGGCTCAGGTGCGTGCCACTGCGCAGAAGACCCTTGAGCGGTCCGCGAAGGTCATAGCCGAGGGCTCGGCCTCGTGAGGCACTCGCGGGCAGATTCCGGCGAGGCACCTGACGAGTTGGCTGACGCCACTGTCGGCTCTCGGCTGAACCGCCGTCGCCGCTGGACTGTGGTGACCGCCTGTTGTGCGGCTGTGCTGTCGGCCGGCGGCATGTTCGCGGCTCAGTGGGTGCAGTCACCTGCTGAAGCTGCCGCGCGCACGCGAGCGCCCAGGCCCAGCGTCATCACCGCCCCCGTCGTGCGCCAGGTCCTGCAGAACACCGTGGTCTTCCGCGGAACCTTCTCCAACGGACGGACCATCTCTGTCACGCCCACCAGCGTCGCCACCACCGGAAACGGCTCACAGCCGACCGCGCTGCTGGTGACCGGCGTCTTCGTCCAGAGTGGCCAGCGCGTCAAGGCGGGAAGGCCGCTCGTGGAGTACGACGAGCGGCCGGTCTTCGCACTGCCGGGGACGCTGCCGATGTACCGCGATCTGACCATCGGCGAGAAGGGGAAGGACGTTGCCCAGTTGCAGAAGGGACTCGGTTCTCTTGGCTGGCCGACAGGCTCCGACCCGTCCGGCACCTTCGGGTCCGGTACGGCGGCCGCGGTGCGGCGCATGTACGCGGCGATGGGCTACTCGGCGCCGCTGACCACCTCCGCCGACACCGGCTCTTCCGCCTCCGCTGCCGACACTGCCAATGCTGGCGCGGGCACGGAGCAGCCCGGTGGTGGCATCCAGAAGAGCCGCTCATCGGCCGCGTCCCGCCCCACCAAGCCGGAGCCGACTGTGATGCTGCCCGTTTCCGAAGCCGTCTTCGTGCCGTCCCTGCCGGCCCGGGTCGTCTCCGTACCCGTGCAAGTGGGCGACGCGGTGAAGGGCCCGGTGATCACGCTGGCTCGCGGAGACATGACCCTCACTGGCTTCTTCGATCCCTCCGAACGGCGCCTGATCAGCTCCGGCATGAAGGCGGACATCCTGGCTGAGGCAACCGGTGTTCACGCCATGGGCGTTGTTGATTCCGTGGGCGCCATCGTGGTTCCCGGATCCGGTGCCGACAAGACGGCGTCGGACAGCGGCACCACTACTCCGCAGAACGGCAGCGCGTACGTACCGGTGAGGATCAAAAGCAAGGCAGGGTGGGACAAGAAGTTCGCCGACCAGGATGTCCGCATCACCATCACGGCTGCAGCGACGTCCGGCGCTGTGACCGCGGTGCCGGAGGCTGCGGTCTCGGCCGGGGCGGACGCTCGCACCACCGTGACGGTGGTAACCGCGTCGGGCACGCAGCTCGTGGTGCCAGTGACGGTGGGAGTCTCGGCCGACGGTCTGGTACAGGTCACGCCTGTTCGCGGGCATACGCTCCGTGCGGGAGATCGCGTGGTGGTAGGGAGATGACCTCCGCTCCGCCGGTTCCTGTCCTGGAACTACAGGGTGTCTCCAAGACATATCCCGGCTCGCCACCCGTCACCGCCCTGCTTCCGGCCGATCTGCGTGTCAACGCCGGTGACTTCCTGGCTGTGGTGGGCCCCTCCGGGTCCGGCAAGTCGACCCTACTCAACATTCTCGGGATGCTCGACCATCCCACCAGGGGCAATTACCGGCTCTCCGGGATCGACGTGGCGTCCTTGACCGAGCGCGAGCGCGCCGCCCTGCGGGGGCGCAGGGTGGGATTCGTCTTCCAAGCCTTCCACTTGCTGCCCCACCGCACAGCGTTGGAGAACGTCGCACTCGCGCAGCTCTACGTCACCGGGCGCGGCGAGCCGCGTCGGGCGAACGCGGCACGTGCCTTGCGCAGCGTAGGACTGGGCCATCGGCTGGAGGTCATGCCGTCCCGCCTGTCGGGCGGCGAGCGGCAGCGGGTGGCCATCGCGCGTGCTGTCGTCAACTCGCCAGACATCTTGCTGTGCGATGAGCCCACGGGGAACCTGGACTCGGCGACAGCTCGCTCCGTGATGGACCTCCTGACGGAGCTCAATACGGCTGGCGCCACCATCGTCATCATCACTCACGACCCTGCGGTGGCAGAGCGGGCACGGCGCCAGGTCACCATTCGGGACGGCCACCTGGGTGAGCCGTCGCCGACCGGCCGGTCGGCTGCGGGAGCCGCTGGAGGTTCCTGGTGATCCGGCGCCCATCCGGCGGGGTGGCTCCCACCCGGTTCACCTGGCGTGACCTCGCCGCAGAGGCTTTGGCGGGAATCGTGCAACGGCCGGTGCGCTCTGCGCTGACCATGCTCGGAACCGTCCTGGGCGTCGGTTCCTTCGTCGCTGTCCTGGGGCTGACCTCCACCGCCGCCGGCCAGATCGGCGACTCCTTCAGCATGCTGCAGAACACCACGGTGACCGTCGACGACACCGGACCCGGCACGGTCAGCTCCGGAACGTATCAGGAGCCCGTCATGGACTTCCCGCTCGACACCGACAATCGCCTGAAACGTCTTAATGGCGTCGTGGACGGCGGAGTGTGGTGGAACGTTCCGCTGCGTAACCCGACCGTGTCCGCGCGCCCGGACGTCACGGCCGCTTCGTCCGAAGCCGCGGACGGAACCCGGAGTGGCCTGCACATCCTCGCGGCCTCGCCCGGGGCGCTCCATGCCATGCAGCCGACACTGTCCTCGGGGGCACTGTTCAACGACTTCCATGAGCGGCGTAAGGAACGCGTCTGTCTGCTTGGAAGCAGCGCTGCCCGGCTGTTGAAGATCGCTCAGGTCGAGAACCAGCCAGCCGTGTTCATCAACGGAGCCGCGTACACGGTGCTGGGCGTGGTCGCTGACACACAGCGTCTGCCCCAGAGCCTGCTCTCAGTCATCATCCCCGCAGAGACGGCACTCGGCGCTTACGGCGCCCCGGTGGACGACCCAGCCCAGGCACTCATCCGTACCCGGACCGGGGCGGCTGCGCTCATCGCCAAGCAGGCCCCCCTCGCCCTGCGGCCCGACCACCCCGGCTTGCTCCGCGCCGTCCCGCCCGTCGACCCCCATGCACTACGCGACCGGATCAGCACAGACATGTCCGGGCTCTTTCTGATCCTGGCCGCGATCTGTCTGGTCGTAGGGGCGGTCGGCATCGCAAACACCACGCTCGTGGCTGTGCTGGAACGCACGGGCGAGATCGGTCTGCGCAGGGCACTGGGTGCCCGTCGCCGGCACATCACCGCCCAGTTCATCACCGAGTCCACCACATTGGGTGCGCTGGGCGGCCTGACGGGCACGGCGACAGGCGTCGCGGTCGTCATCGGCACGTCTCTCGCACGCAACTGGACCGCCGTCCTGGAGCCGTACACCGTCTTGCCCGCACCCCTCATCGGTGTGGTCATCGGGTTCCTTGCCGGCCTCTATCCCGCCCTGCGAGCCGCACGGATCGAACCGCTTGAGGCTCTCCGTCACTGAGCCGCCAGCACGTCACACCAGTGAACCGCGAACACGGCAAGCGAGGGAGACATGGCGAAACTACTTACCGGCCAGGCCCAGGTTGGCGCCGTCCCGCAGATCATCCAGCCCTTGGGCGATGATGGCCGCCGGGGCAAGGCACGCGTGACGGGTGTCCGCCGCGGTAGGACCTGTCGCACATCCCAGTCGCTCATATTGCCGAACCGCTGTTTGAAGTCTCCGCGCGGTCGAAGTCAGGGTCGCAAAACCCGCACGCCCGTCGATCTCGCGCAGAGCCAAGCCAGCCGCGCTGGACGTGGCGTCGGCAGCTGCCCGGCACTTGGCGGTGAACAGGTCAGGGGACGACGTCGAACAAGGGGACTTCACACCGGACCCGAACTCCTTCTCATCCGCCGATATGCGGTCCTCGACAGCGCTCTTGACCTTCTCGGCAGCCAACGCCTTGGAGGATTCAGCGGGAACAGAATCCTGCGACGGTGTGGCCGAGGCAGGCGAGGTCTGTGTCGAGGTGACCGGGGTGTCCGAGGGCCGCGGCGAGGCCCCGTCATCGGAATTATCACACCCCGTAATAATTGCTGCCGCAACGCCCAGTACGGCAACCGCCCGCAGCGCATTCCATTTCATGCTCGCCTCCGTCTCGAAGAGCTGGCTCACCAATGCCGAACTGTAACGCATGGTCGCTGCAGTGGCTGAAAATGACCGCCGTCCTCATTGCGCCAAATTAAATCTCTTGACGCGTACATGCAAATATGTGACTTTTGTGTGCGTCAAGGGACACGGGACAGAAACCACGAAAGGGATACCTTGCGTACTCGAATTGCCTTCAGTGCCGCAATCCTGGCCGCCTTCGCACTGTTCGGCGGAGCCTCGTCAGCGCAGGCACTGGGGAATGGAGATGTCACCACATGTGCTCACTACGACGGTACTCTCTGCCTCTTCTATAACGCGAACCTCGGAGGATCCCGCACCGGAATCTATGGCCAGGTTCCGAATTATGCGGTCTGGGCGCCGGCATGCAGTTCGCAGGGCTGCCCGCAATACTACTTCCAGACGAGCGGAAACGGTGAGTCCAAGCCCGTGAAGAACGACGCCGCTTCCGTCTACAACGAGGCCAGCTGGGTGTACTGGGTCTACTACAACAGCAGCTACAGCGGCCCGCGCGATCAGTGGGATCCCGAAGGGTACGGGACGTTCTTCGGAAACCTGAACGCGACGTACAACCAGAATGCCTCACAGCTGGCGAACGCAGACATCTGAGTTTTCGCGCGAATTAACAGGCGCGAATCTTAAGGGGGTCGGATTCGCCGCTGTGGCTGACGTGAGCCAGCTGCGCCGCAGCCCGCTGCGGTACCTACGACACCGCCTGCACCACTGCGCGCGCGGGGAGCGGCACGCGCAGTGGTGCCAACCATCTCTACGGCCCATTCCGCAGGAGCCGCAGATCGACATCGGCTGGCTTGGGACCTACTGAAAGGACAAACCGGCAAATCATGCGCTATCAGTTACCACAGAGACGGAGGAGACGGTCATCCGCTGTGGTCATCGCCGCAGCAACCGCGTTGATCGCTTCCGCCATCACCACCAGCGCCGCACACGCGGCAATACCGAAACCGCCAAAGAACTCGGCACAGAAGCAGACCACCACACAAGAGAAGAAGCCCACGTCGCCGGCGGTCCCGCTGAAGGACCGTGACACGGTTCTCGGGAAGGGCTGGAAGACCTCAGCTGACCGGGCAGTGACCACGGCCGCCGACAGTGACGGACTCCATCTCCTGGTCGCCGACAGTACAACCGGCTACGCATGGAAGACGGTTACGGTGCTGAGTGAGCCTCAGCTTCCGGCCGACACCTGGATCGGCAACAGCTGTGTCATGGACGACCACCAAACGGCCGTCGTCTACGCTCCCCGCACCTTCACCAACAAGCCGGACCTGATGATGGGCGGCGCGTTCACGGCGATCGTGAACCTCGACGACGGTACCGTCACCAAGCTGCCATTCACCGCGTCGCTGGCCTACTTCGACCCGACGTGCAACCCGGCCACCCACACTGCTGTCTTCACCGCGCTCCGCGACACCAAGACACGCCTGGTCACGGTGAACACCAACGGCGCCACCGTCGCGGACAGCACGGCGAACGGCGAGATCACCTCTGCCGTGCCCACCAAGGACGGTGTGATCGCAGCCGCCGGAAACCGGCTCGTCCACGTCGACCGCAAGGGCAACACAGCCGAGCTCGCCGCCACCAAGCACGCCCCCTACGGCATCCGTGTGACCGGTGACGGCACGGTCAGCTACATCGACCGGACCGGTGACACCGACGGGAATGTACAGACCTACGCGCACGGCAAGAAGACGACCGTGGCGAGCGGCAGCCTCACCGCGATGAACCTGCGCCAGGGCACAGACGGCACGGTCTACCTCACGGGCAAGGCCAGCCGCGGCAAGGGCTTCACGGCCAGCGGCATCAAGTCGCTGGACATCTCACCCGAAGCGGACGTCTCCACTCGCGGACGCCTGGCCGTCGACCCGGTCGTCTCCCCGGCCGTGAAGGCGGGTGTCACCCGCATCGAGAACGCCGGGCGTGGCTTCACCAATTCCGCGATCAAGGAGCCGGCAGCCGAGGTGACGCCCGGCCGCATCAGCCATGAACTGACGATCACCGGCACGGTTCCGGGCACGGGCAAGCACACGAAGCAGATTGCCGCCGAACCCGGCAGCACGGCAGGCGGGACGCCGTCGCCGGCACTGACCGGCTCCTCGAAGCCGCAGATGTCTGCCATGAGCGCGATGACCCCGTCTACCGACGACCCCAGGTCACACGACCCGGTGGACACCGACGCCTGGTGCTCCGTGCCCCGCAACGACGTCAACACCCAGGCCCTCCAGCCGACCCCGAACCAGGTCGAGTGGGCCGTGGACATGGCCGTTCGCAACAACCTGCGCTCCGGCTACCTCACCCAGGGTGGCTGGCGCTCGCAGACCGGACTCGGCACCATCGACCCGCAAGGAATGTTCCCCGCCCCGACGCTGAACACGGGCGGACAGATTCCCGCACAGGTCGAGCTGGGCATCCTGGCCCAGGAATCCAACCTATGGCAGGCCGAATCCGGCTCCATCCCCGGCCAGATGGGCAGCCCGCTCGCGGCCGTCGACGGCTACTACGGACACCAGACCGGCGGAACCCTCGCCGACTACTGGACCATCAACTGGGACAAGTCCGACTGCGGCTACGGTGTCGGCCAGGTCACCGACGGCATGCGCAAGGCCGGATACGAGAAACCGGGCGAAACCTCCCGCCCGGTCAGCACGCAGCGCGCGATCGCCATCGACTACGCCACCAACATCGCCGCGTCGCTCTACATCCTCGCTGACAAGTGGAACGAAGTTCACCAGGCCGATCAGACGATCGCTGTGAACAACGACAACCCGGCCAAGCCCGAAAACTGGTTCACCGCCGTGTGGAACTACAACCTCGGCTTCAACAAGAAGGCGGACGCAGGAACCAACGGCAACTGGGGCCTTGGCTGGTACAACAACCCGGCCAACCCCGTCTATCCCGCTTCGCGCAAGGTGTTCATGAACACCGACGTCGACCCATTGGCCGCCAAGGACGCCGCCAAGCCTCAGCAGTGGCCGTACGAGGAGAAGGTGATGGGCTGGGCCGCCTGGTCCATCGACACCGGCTTCTCCTACGGCACCTCGGGCCGACAGGACTGGCCGGGCGAGTCCGGCTTCTCCTCGGCCGGCTTCCGCCCCGCCTACTGGAACGGCGCGGACCTGCCTTACACGGTCGTAGGCAGCGCGCGATACAACCGGGCGCACGTCTCCCCGCCGCTCGACACGTTCTGCAACACGAAGAACAACTGCGATACGGCCAGCCCGCCCAGCTGCCCCGACGCCGCCTGCTATACCCAGTACTGGTGGCACGAGCCCAACGCCACCTGGAAGTCCGACTGCGCCACCACCTGCGGCTTCGAGAACATCAAATACCAAAACCTGATCAACGAGCCCGGACGCGGCTACCGCCTCCAGCACGGCACACCCGTCTGCTCCGGCGCACCCTCCGGTGCGAAGGTCGTCGGCTCCGTGCCCGCTGGCACCAACACCTGGAGCGACTGTGGCACCACCACAACAGACGGCTCGTTCCAGTTCACCTTTTACCCGGATCCGAACGCCACCGGACCGGGGCTAGGTCAGTACGATGCCAAGGCCGACCTGCACCAGATCGGCGGCGGCTACCAGGGACACTTCTGGTACACCCACGCACGGGACGTCAGCCACCTCGGCGGTGACGGCGGCCGGATGACCATCGACGGCGCGTGGAAGCTGAACCAGCCCCTGCCCGAGAAACAGGCCATGGTCTATGTGCACGTCCCGGACACCGGAGCACAGGCCACGGAGGCCGACTACGAGGTCGTCACCCCCTTCGGAATCAAAAAGGTCACGATCGACCAGTCCGCCAACGAGTCGAACAAGTGGGTCTCTCTGGGCGCCTACCGATTCAACAACGCCATCCCCGAGGTCAGGCTCTCCAACACCACGAGCAACGGAGCTGCGGACCAGGACATCGCCTGGGGTGCGGTGGCCTTCGTGCCCGGCGACTACAGCGGAATGCCCAGCATCACCTTCCCCAACCCCGACGACAGCGCTCCCATGCCCAGCTGGGACGGTGACGTCGAGGAGGCCCACCGCAACACCGGACTGCCATCCGCCGCCCTGAGCCCGAAGGCCCTGACGGACGGGACGAGCCGCAGCACGTGCTCCAAGACGGACAAGAAGGGGGCCAAACTCTGCCTGACCATCGGTGAGCCGGCGGGCAAGGAGTCCCCGCTCGCCCAGAAGATGAACAAGGCCCTGAGCATGACCGCCGTCACCTCCATCGTTCCATGGTGCGACCTGCGAACGGCCGGCCACGACTGGTACACGCGGACGGACGCCTGTCTGAAGGCCATCACGCCGCTCACCCTGGTCTTCAAAGTGAACGACAAAGTGGTCGGTATCGC
Organism: Streptomyces sp. HUAS MG56; assembly: GCF_058673395.1. Lineage (NCBI taxonomy): Bacteria > Bacillati > Actinomycetota > Actinomycetes > Kitasatosporales > Streptomycetaceae > Streptomyces > Streptomyces sp. HUAS MG56. Next base: position 2,937,563 of record NZ_CM178722.1, read on the forward strand.
GAACTTCGCCATGCAGCAGGAGATAAAGCTCTACAACAACACCGGCGAGTTCGACCAGCAGCTCACCCTCGTGCCGACTCAGATCGATCCTGCGCTGGGCTCAGTGACCCTGGGCTGGCTCGCGGGCTCGACGTGCACGGACTGCACACAGTCGCCGCAGCAGACAGACGGGGGCCTGACCTGGCTCGGCCCGGAGGACACCCACGCCGCGAACGTCTCCTTCCAGACCCTGTGGAACGGCACCGGGCAAGAGAAGATCACCCTCGGCTGGAACATGACGGGGAAGATCTCGGCGTACCCGGAGGTGACCGAGGAGGCCAGCCTCGGCAACACCCTCGGCGACCTGGACGTCCGCTGCGACGACATCACCAAGGGAGCCACGAGCGCGGGATGCGTCTTCCCCGCGTACACCCCCACCTACACCGTGAACACCGACCGCTACCCGGCGGCAGGCGCCTACTACTGGCTCATGAAGGAGAAGAACAGCCACCACTACGGCAGCAAAGAGCACAACGCCCCGCTGCACTATCTGGCGAACGGACAGACGAACAACAGGGCTTTGGTGTGCCCCGACAGCTGGGTGGGCCGCACCGAGACACCTACCGCCAGTTGCGACGAGTACGCCTTCGCCACGACGTACGAGAGCGGTGGTATGCCCAACAGCGGTATCACCTCAGGTGAACAGTGCGCGCAGTTCTACGCCACGCCGCTGAACGCCACCACCTGGACGATCCACGACGACGACAACTACGCCCTGCCCTCCTGGTCGGAGAAGTGCGGCCGGGCCAGCATTCCGCTGGCCCAGAACACCGGCGCCCTGGCGCCCTTCGGCCGTACCGGCGGCTTCGTCCCTTACAACCGGATGCTCGACAACGAGCCGTTCTGGCTCGCCACGCCGGGATTCGATCACTGCACCGCGTCGGACACGACCTGCACCTTCCAGCGAACCAACCCGTAGCGAGTAAGGGCTCGGTGTCCAAGTGAGGGGGCGGGGTCCGACGACCCCGCCCCCTTTCCCGTCCGCTGCGACGTCCGTGCCGAGCCCGGTCTCAGGCGTCGCTGCCCAGCGAGTCAAGGGCGGGGCTGCCGCTCACCACGGCGAGGGGGAGCCGGTCATACTCGAGCAGGTCGCGAGGCAGGGCGAGCCCGAAACGCTTCTCGATCACGCCCAGGGACATCGCGATCCGCAGGCTGTGCCGCTCGGCACTCACCCGAAGATAGTCCCCGGTCGGCAGGATGATGCCAGCCGCCGTCAAGTCATCCTGCAGCAGATCCGGACGGGATCCCCACCGCCGCCGCTCCTCACCGAGGCCGAACGAGCACAGCAGTTCGCCGTCGGCGGCGTAGGAGAAGAGCGGAGGCGGATGAAACGCCTGAGGGTCGAGGTTCACTGCCTCCGCGCCGTCGCGCGAGATGTCCGTGAGGATGTCGTGCCGGGTGCCTCGGGCCTCCCCGTACTCGGCCGCGAACGCCCATCCCCCCGCCTCCCCGATTCGAGCGACGCCGACGTCGGGATCGCTGAGGAGGGCGACGGCTTCTTCCGCCGTGGCCGTCGGACGCGCGGCGCCGGCTGCGGCGCCGAGTCGTACGGCCAGCTCGTCCGGTGTGATGCCACGGGCAAAGGTGACGCTGTAGTACCACTCGGATTCCACCAACCAGCGCACGCCTTGAATCGTCATGGCCACATCCTGCCGTACGGTCGCGAGCGGTGCCGTCGGCATACTGAGAAGCCGGGCCTCGGCATACCCACGGTCAGGGCGAGCGCCCAGGCGTGAATCGACAACGGCGGGATCACGCACCGCGTGACGGGCGTCCTGGGATGAGATAGGCACCTGCCGCACTCCACCCCAACTGTCACCCCTTGCAACCCATTCAACGCTTGCACTCCGCCGCCCCCCACGTCACCACCGGCGAAGCAGGGAGCTACCGGAAAATGACGATTCGGTTTGATCGTGACAACTCGGCCCGAGGTGACCGCTCCAGTCAGTCCAAGTAGGCACCGGCGAAGGCACCGTCGAAGCCGAGTGCGATCAGGCCCTGCTCCACGCTGGGGTAGGTCGTCCCATCCGGGATGGCGATCATGGCTTCGAAGTCGGCGCGGCCGATCTCGGGCTCGAGCCACTGGTTGCTGCAGCGGCAACGGACCCAGACGTTGCGGCCGTGGTTGATGAGGAGCCAGTCGCGCCGGGCCTGGCAAGCCGAGCACATCACGGGGATCCCACGCAGGGACAGCTCCGGCGGGTGGCTGAGGCAGCGCGTCGCGCCGGGTCCGCTGGGCGGCTGCGTCTCGTACTGGAGTTGCGGCAGCGGATCGCTTCCGGCGGGGACTGCAGGCAGGACGGGGGTCGGCTCTACGTGGTGGTGGGTCGTTCTGAGCACGAGCGTCATCTCCCGGTCGAGGGCCTTCTCTTCATCCGTAACAGCCGGTGGAGCCGGTTGTCCAGGTGTTTCACGCGGTCCGGCAGGCCCGTGGTGGGCCTGCCGGGCTGCTGGTCAGCGGCGCGGCGGCCGGCTGCGCGGGTCCGGTGTGGCGGTCCTGGGCGAGGCCGAAGGCGTGGGCCGGACGCCGGTCCGGTTGGCAGGAGGCGTGGCGCGACCGGTGCCGGCCTGCGGGTGTCGAGTGGCTTCGCCGGGGTGGGCGGGGAGTTGGGCGAGGCGGCGCAGTCGCCAGACCAGGACGTCGTTCACGTCCTCGGCGGTGTCGAGTTCGCGCATGGTGATGGCCTTCTGCAGGAGGGCCTCGGGGTCGTGGCCTGCCTGCTCGGCCTGGGCCAGGGTGGCGGCCAAGGCGTCATTCTTCACGTTCGTGCCGGGTCGGGTGGGGTTCCCGGACACGGCGGCGCGGATGGTGGTCTCGTAAGTGCGCCGCTGGGCCTCGGGCAAGGCTCGGCCCTGGTCGCGCAGGGCCTGCATGGGCGCGGCGGCGGCCTGGTGGTAGGCGGCGCGAAGGTGCTCGGCGGCCTGCCGGGAGGCTTCGGCCTGCTGGGCGTGACCGCGTGCGGAGTGCCAGCGTGCTGCGGCCAGCGCCACCAGGACCAGGGTGGAGACGAGCATGGCGGTAGTGCCGCCGTCTTCTCCTCGGCCGAGCGCGCCGCCGGCCTGGATGATGCCCCGGGCCGCCGATCGGATCGCCCGGGTGTCGGCGCGTTCGGCTCGGACGTGGCTGCGGGTGGCGCGTTCGAAGGAGCGAGCGGCGGCGCCAAGCTCGGCGCGGGTGGCTGCCGGAGAGGTCTGGGCGACCGCGTCCAGGAGTTCGCCGACCCCGACGAGTTGGGCTGCGGCATCGTCGTCGTCGCTGTCCAGGAGGACTGCGACGTGCTCGGCGATCCCGGTCGCGGTGCGTCGTCCCCGCGCGGGCGGCGACCAGTCCGACCGACCGCTGTCGGCTTCCGCCATCGTGACCGCGTCGGGGGTTCCGTCGGCAAGGCGGCGCTGGATCTTCGGATAGGAAAGGTCGGGGGCCAGCGTCGAGCCCGCGAACCAGACCGGCTCGCGGTCACGGTTGCGGTCCCCGGGCAGCGCGACCGTGTAGCCGAGGACGTCACCGGAGGGGGCGTGCCGGAGCTTGACGCGCAGGCCCGCCTCACGAAGGCGGGTGAAGAACTCGGCTTCGCTGGCGGCCCCGGCAACGGCCTGGCGGACGGCCTCACGCAGCATCTCGCGCGGTGTCTCGGGTCGGCCGACCCGCTCCGCCTTGAAGCGCTCGGCGCTGGTGGGCGTCTTGGCTCCGGTACCGTCGCCGGGCTCGAGCCGACGCAGGCCCATCTCCTGTTCGATGCGACGGCATTCGGCCTGGGCCTTCTTGAAGTCGTAGTTCATCCTCGGGCGGCGCAGGTCGCCTCGGACCATGGTGGCGAGGATGTGGATGTGGTCGTCGGCGTGGCGTACCGCGGCCCAGCGGCAGCCGTCGGGATCGCCCTCGGGGGCGAGGTTGACGGCGTGGACCAGGCGGCGGGCGACGGTGTTCCACTCGTCGTCGGTCAGGGTCCGGTCGCCGGGGTCGGTACGTACCGAGCAGTGCCAGACGTGCTGGGCCGGCGCCTTGTCGCCGGCCTGCTTAACCCGCAGGTCCAGGGCGGCGGCGAGCCGGGCCAGGGTGACCTTGGGGTCGGGTTCGGGGCTGGTGTCGCGGCCGGGGTCGGGGGCGAAGCCGTCCCAACTGCCGATGAGATGGGGGTCGGTGTGCTCGTCGCGCTTGCCGGGGCCGTACAGGTAGACGAGCAGGCCGTGGGTACGCGAGCCGCGTCGGATCTTGGGGACCATCAGAGGCGCTTCCTGACCAGGGTGTCGGCCGCGTCGTCCACGCGGGCCAGGACGCGGATCAAGGTCGTCAGGGCGTGGTCAAGTTCGCCGGGGCGGGGCTGCCCTCCGGCGTTGTAGACGAAAGCGATCTGGTTGATGTTGTTGCCGACACGGGAGATGGCGGTGCGCAAGGCGGCCAGCTCGTCGATGGCGGCGTCGAGCTGTTCGTTGGTGTGCACGGTGGTCGAACCGCGGGCGACGGCGAGGCCAGCGGCGGCGAGGAAACGGGCGACGGTGACGGCACGCTGCTTGGCGGCGGCGGTGATCTCGGTCTTCTCGGTGTCGGACAGGCGGGTGGTCGTCTTGTGGGTGCGCTGGCTCGGGTTGCGGGTGCGACGGCGCGGCTTGCGGTCGGGGAACGCAGGTTGACTCGGGCTCGGCTGCGCCTGCGAGGCGCGGTCGTCTGCTTCTCCTCCCACGACCGACGCCCCCTGGTGCCGGGAGTCCGGTTGGTCACCGTGCGCCCTCGCTCGGGGACCAACCGGACTTACCCCGCCCCCCTGGGCGGGGGCAAGTGCATACGACGGGCCGTAGGACCGTCGTATGCGACAACTTGCTCCGCCGGAAGCCGTGTTGGGGCGACGCTGCGGTCCGGAGGTGGTGGCCGCCGGGTCGTTGGCGGTCACCGGCCCGTCTCCGCGTCCTGATGGTGGATGTCGCGGACGATGTCCTCGATCCAGTCCATGGCGAGGACCGGGTGGTGCAGGGTCCAGGGGCTGCTGTGTCGACGTCGTTGCACGGTCCAGGTGTTGTCGGGACCGGATTCGGCGCGGTGGAGGTGGCCGCGCTGGTGCAGGACGGTCAGCCAGGTGTCCACCTCGGCGGGTGTGGCGGGGTTCGTGCGCATGGCGGTGCTCTCCGGTTCACGGGAGGAGGTCGTGGGGTGGGGGTGTACGGGGCGGGTGACCGGTCGAGGTGTCCGGCTCGGTCACCCGCCCCATGGGGTGTGCGGTCAGTTCCGGGGGGTGGTGACCGGCTGTCCGTGCTGCTGGCGGAGCTGGACCATCAGGGCGGTCAGCGTGTCGCTGGACAGCGGGATCTGCTGACCTCGGATCGCCTGGGCGACCACCTTGCGGGTCAGTTTGTCCTCGGCCCTGACCGCTGACCGGGCGATCTCCAGCAGTTCCTCGGTGTCCGGGTCGGGTCGCCGGTCGCCGGTTGTCCGGGGGGCGCGGTCGGTGACCGGTGGCGGGGTGACCGGCCGGTCGGTGACCGGCGGGAGGTTGTCCGGGTGACCGGTGAGCGGCTCGGTGACGTCCTGTCGGTCACTGACCGCCGGGGTGGTGTCCGGCTGTCCGCCCAGGTCAGCGGCCTTGGCCTCCCGGTCATGGTGACTGGGGTCCGGGCTGCTGCTGTCCGCTGGGGCGCTGTCCCCGGTCAGTGTCCGGGCATCCGGAGTCTGCTTGTCCAGGGACAGGCGGGGCCGGTCGGTCAGGGCGGTGACCGGCTGTCCGGCGCTGACCTGACCGGGCTGCGGCTGCTGCTGACCGGCCCGGTCAGTCCGAGTGATCGCGATGCGCTCGGGCTGACCGGGGTGACCGGCCTGACCGAGGTCATCGCGGTCGCTTCGGTCACTGTCCTTGACCGGCCCCCTGGCGATGAGGATGTACAGATGCACCGCTCCGGCCAAGGCCAGCGGGGCGATGGTGGACAGCACCGCGACCACCGTGTCTCCGAGCCGCAGCCCCGTGGCCGGGGTGTTCTCTTCGTTGAGCCTGACCGCGTGCAGCGCGTTGGCCCAGATGCTGGCGGCGGTGGCCGTGCCGAAGAGCGTCCAGACGTAGAGCCGGGCGCGCAGCGGTGCGTCGCGCAGGACCAGCAGGGCCCGGATGCCGTACGCGATGAACCCGTCGATCACCAAGGGGAAGAGGAAGGTCAGCAGGCCTCGGACGTGAATGGCGACGGCCATCTGCTGCAGGGCGTCGTACGACAGGGCGCATCCCGCACCGCCGAGGGCGATGACGACCGCGCGGTCCCACCCGGTGACGTGCGCCGTGCTCGGCGCGCTCGCGATGCTCACGCCGCCGTCCCGAAGTCGTCGCGGCCCAGGCGCTCGCGGCCGGTCTCGAGACCTGAGGCGGCCTTCGTGGTCTGCCCCAGGTCTCGGTTTCGCAGGGCTCGGCGGGTTTCCCGGTAGAGCTTCTGGGCGTGCTCCTCGCTGATCTTCAGGAGCCAGGCCAGGCGCTGTTCGGTGAGGCCGTGGCGGTACGCGGCGCGCACGACCGCGCGGCGCTCGGCCTTGGTGAGGTGGACGTCGCGCCCGGCGACGGTGGCGTTGACCCTGCTGTAGTCGAGGCGGTTGGCGAGCTTCTCGTGCAGCGGCTCGCGTTCCTCCTCGGTCATCCCGCCCCGGATGCCGTGGGTGTCGCCGCCTTCCAGGGCGGCGTCCAGGCAGGTGCGGCGGACCGGGCACTGGCCGCACAGCGACTTGGCGGCGGTGATCTTGGCGGTCTCGTCGGGCTCGGGGAAGAAAATTTCGGGGTCCACCGGGTTGTACTCGGTGCTCTGGCAGACGGCCTGGTCCTGCCAGGTGTGGTCACCGAGCGAGCGGTGGCGGGCAGGGCTGATCGTCGTGGTGGTCATGCGGGTTGCTCCGATCGCTCTCCGCGCGCAGTGGCGTCGGCGGAGGGGTGCGCTGGGTCGGGAGGTGCACGGGGCGGCGCGCTGGAGACGCGGCCCGGCGGTGCGGCCGGCGGTAAGTCAGGCGGCGGGGCGGTGGCGTCTGCGGTCGACCGGCTCGAACTCGACGCGGGTGGTCATCTGCGCGAGCCGGGAGGTGACGCGGTCGCCGAGGTAGGCCCGGAGGTCCTTGATCGCCAGGTTGGTGGTGATCAGCGTCGGGAGCATGTGATTGTACCGGCGGTTGATCAGCCGGTACGTCACTTCCTCGACCCACTCGGATGCCTTGGCCGCGCCGAGGTCGTCGATGATCAGCAGGGGGCACCGGCTGACGGCCGCCAGCTCCCGCTCACTGTCCGTCCCGGGCCGAGGGCGAAGGTCGGCGTACAGGTCAGCGGCGGTAGTCGCGCGCCACCGCACGCCGACGCCGCTCTGCACCAGCCGTCGGACCGCGCCGTACGCCTGGTGGGTCTTGCCCGCGCCGACCACTCCGGCCATCAGGAGGCTCGGGCCGGTGGTCACTTGCCTCCGGGCTCCCAGATTGGGGGCGACGGCCTGCTGTGCGACGTCCCGGGCCCAGGCCAGGACCTTCGGGTGGTCGGCGACCGCGCCCCGATAACGCGGGGGCATTCCGACAGACAAGGCGTCCAGCGGGCAGAAGGGTTCACGCTCGTCGGCCAGCGCGGCGACGGTGGCCGGGTCGATGTTGCGGGCGGCCAGGATGCGCGCCATCCGGTCCAGGGTGCCCGCGCTGCCGAGGGTCTGCGGGTCGCGGGTACGGGTGCGCATCACAGCTCCTCGGCGTAGGCGGCGGCAGCATTGACCGGGTTGGTCCACGCCTGGTGAGCGGGCACGTTAAGCCCGAATCCCGGTCGCACCAAACCAGCGGACCGTGTGTTCATGGCGTCGTTGACCAGGCTCGGCAGGCGGCTGGGGTGGCCCTGGATGTCCGCGAAGCGCCGCAGTCCAGTGCGGACGTGCTCCGGGGCGATCCCCTCGCCGAGGAGCTTCTTGGCGATGCGGCCGAGGTGCCCGATCACGTCGCTGGGCGGGCGCTCGTCGCACGAGGCGACGTATTCGCCGATCAGGTCGTTGGCCGAGACGGTGGCGGCGGGCGCTGTGCGCCCCGTAGGGAAAGAAGATCCAGGATCCAAGATCCTAGATCCAGGCGCCGAGCCCTCTCCGGGGTTTCGGGGAGGCTTCGGGGAGCCCTCGGAGAATGCCGCGTGAACTGCGGTTTTCTTGCTGCTCTTGTCAGAGGTGTCGGCGATACCTGCGGGCGCCTCCTGCTGAGCGGTCGGGGCCTTGCTGCCTTGCGCGGGAGGCGTCGACGCGGGCGGCGCGGGCAGATCGAGGGCTCGGGGAGTGCTCGGGGAAGCCTCGGCGAACACTCGGGTAGGGGTGGGAGACTCCTCGGTTCGCTTGGTGCAGGTGCCCTCGCATGGCCCGCATCGGTGGTCGGGGTGGTGGTCGGTGCAGACCGGCATCCGGGACTGGCCCCGTTTGTCGATCTTCTGGTGCTCGAACCAGCCGACGATGTGCAGGTACCGCCTGCCGTCGCATCCGGTGTACCGGCAGATCAGCCCGGCGATGGCGAGCTGGGTGAGGTCGTCCTCGACGTGCACGGCGGTGTGCTCGGCTCGCATCGGCCAGATGACTCCGCCGATGATGGCCGCGTTGTCCCGGTGCCGACCGTGGTCGTCGGCCTGGGGAAGCAGGCCGATGTAGGTCAGTACCGCGGTGACCGATACCTCGTTGCACCTGTCGTTGATGAACAGTTCCGGCTTGATCGTGCGGATCCGTGCCATGTCAGCGGCCCCGACGGGCGGCGGCGAGGTCGCTGCCTGTGAGTGTCGCGTCGGCGAGGTCGAAGGTGTGCGGACGGGTCCAGTCCGCGTGCGGCCAGACTCGCAGGATCCAGCGGGCTGCGACCCGGGTAGTCGTCCGATCCAACTGCATCGTCTCCCCGGCCTCGTCCTCGACGATGGCGTGCGGGTGGGGCCATGCCTGCCTCGGGTCGGTGAGACTGACGCGGATGGTGGCCGCGCCGGGGATCATGTCGGCGAGCTGAGCGGCGAGGCGGTGCCGGCGGCCGGTGTCCGGGCAGGCCGGGGTTCCGCTGGGCATGGCGAGCATGCGATACTCCGTTGTTCGTAGGAGCGCGGTACGGCGGTTCTCGTGCAAAAGCCCCGCCGCCCGCGAGATGTGAATCGGTGCCCCTCGGGGTGCTGGCCCGGCGTCCAGGAGTTGGTAGCTCCAGGGCGCCGGTCTCATGTCCACCCCGGTTCGGCGATCACGGCGGTTTGTACGTCATCGGTCCCCCCTTCGCCGGTTGGCTCCCGCCCTCTGCGGGAGCAGCACCATATGAGCACGCTGCGGCATCAGTCCAGCGGTGTTCCACCCTGTCCCACCAGCCATTTCTCTCCGAGCTGGACCCTGTCTTCCAACAGTCGGCCCCGGGCCGCTGGGGCTCCTTGCAGTCCGATGGGACGCACTGATGCTGGGGTCCCGTCAGCCTCGCGAGCGCCGACGATATCCACTGACGTGAAGAGCTTCACTGCCACAGCTTCCTACCTCAGTGGAAATCATGCGGGGGAGCGTAGCAGGATCTCCACTGTGGTGAATGAAGCGCCTGGGAGTGCTTTCACTCAGGTAGAGTGGCCCGGGTCCATCGATCAGAAAGGAGGACACGTGAGCGAGCAGGGGCTCCGCACCCTGGCGGAGAAGATCAACCATCTCTTCGACACCATCAGGTCGCCCAGCGGGCAGGAGTACAGCAACGAGCATGTAGCCGCCGAGATCGGGAAGAGCGGTGCTACCACCATCTCCCAGAGCTATATCTGGCAGTTGCGCAAAGGCAAGAAGGACAACCCGACCATCAGCCACCTGCAGGCGCTGGCTGATTTCTTCGGCGTTCCCGTTGCCTACTTCGTCGACGACGGGGTGGCCAGCAAAGTCGACGGGAAGCTGGAGGCGCTGCAGGCCCAGCAGGTCCGCGTGAGCGAAGCCATCGGCACTGGTGATGTGAAGCTGATGGCGATGCGCGCCGGCGAGCTGTCGCCGGAACGTCGCAGACAGGTGATGGATCTCCTGGACGTGGTCTACCAGCTGGAGCAGGCAGAGCGCCGCCGCCCCATGAACGACTGATCAGTACCGAAATTTAACCGTCAGGCAGGAAGGGGGAGGATCGTGCCGTATCTGTGCAGGAGAGATCTTCGTGAAGGAGCGAGAGCTTCGACGCCGCTGTAAGCGGGAACTGCGGGCCTTGGACGTGCGACCCCCGTTGCGAGTGGAGGCACTCTGCCAGCAGCTTGGCGAGCGTCGAGGACGCCCCATCCGACTGGTAGCCCATCCACTTCCGATGCCTGGGCCGTTCGGGGTATGGATCGCAACGGATTCAGCCGACTACATCCTGTACCAACAGGAGACCAGCAAGACCCACCAGGACCACATAATCCTGCACGAGGTCGGCCACATCATGGCTGATCACCAGGGTGTCGACACCGACGACTCATTCCTGCAGACGACCATGCCCGAGCTTTCGCCGGGCATGGTCACCCGCGCACTGCGGCGCACGTCGTACGACGAGGCGCACGAGCGCCAGGCAGAGCTGGTCGCCACGATCATCCTGGAATGGGCTTCCGTTCTGGACCGCGTGACTCCCCGTCAGGCAAGCGATCCGTCAATGCAGCGCGTCCAGGCCGCCCTCGGCGACCGGCGGGGGTGGCTGTGAACTCCGCGATGTACCTGACGGCCGCGCTCCTCCTTCTCGCTGTACTCTGGAAGGTCTACCAACTATTCCAGGCCCCCCAGGACCGTGCGCTGCGCGCGGTCACCTTCTGTCTCCTCTGCACGGCTGGTTCGTTCTCCACTGGGCTCCAAGCGGAGAACCACGCCCTCAACGCCCTGGCGGGCACGGGCGCAGCCAGCCTGGCATCGAACGTGCTGCTCCTCGGCGCCGTTTACTGGCTGCTCTCCTTCTACCTTCACTCCGCGACCGATCGTCAACGAGCAAGCCGGCGTGCCCGCCTTGAAGCGGTGCCGCTGGCGATGGCGGTGATCGTCATCACGCTGGCGACCATCGCCACACCGGCCGGAGTGCGAGGTCGTCCGTATGGCACTGCCGATCTGCACACTCCACAGGTCGCAGTGTTCTTCATCGCGGCCCAGCTCTACCTCGTCTACGCGCTTGCGACCACAGCCTGGTGGACCGGCCGCTATGCCCGGATGTCGCAGAAGCCCGTGACCATCGGCTTGTGGATGACCGCGAGTTCACTGGTCAGCATGGCGACGGCCAACACTCTCCGCATCGCGATGGACCTGATCGCCTGGCACGGTAGCGCCGTCCCGGCGGGGCTGAACCAGAGCGTGGCAATGCTGTTCGCGCTCGCCGTGCCGGCCTTCGTCGTCGGCCTGAGCTATCCCGGTGTCATGCTGCGTCTGGCCGGATTCCGGATCTGGCGCCAGCATCGCCGGACCTACCGACGCCTTCGCCCGCTGTGGCAGCTGCTGCACGAAGCGTTCCCGGAGGACGCTCTACACCGTGAGCCCGCTGGTCTGTGGCGCGAAAACCTGACGGTACGCGGAGTGCACCGCCGCTACTACCGGCGAGTCATCGAATGCCGGGACGGCTTGGTCAGGGCCAGCCCCTACATGGCCCACCAGGACGTGCAGACCGGAGCCACGCCCGAGGCCCTGGCCGGCTACCTGCGGTCGGCACTGCGATCCCAAGCGGCAGGCGAGCCTGCGCCAACCCACGCCGTCGCGGTGGCCCTACCAGGCGAGAACAGCCTCGACGCCGACGCGCGACAGCTGGTGGCCCTCTCAGACGCACTCGCAACACGTGGATAGGAATGACTTCATGACGGACCTACTGATCACGGCCGGTCGGGTGCTCACCGGACCTGGCGGCGAATGCGTCGAGGACGGTGCCGTGCTCGTACGCGGGAGCACCATCGCCGCGGTCGGCCAGCGCGAGACGCTCGCGGGGCTGGCAACCGAGGGGCTTGCGACGAAGTCCTTCCCGGACGCCACGGTGATGCCGGGGCTCATCGACTCCCACGTCCACCTTGCCTTCGACGCGAGTTCGGACCCGGTGGCTGCTTTGCAAGGCAGCGATGACGAGACGCTGATGGCCGGCATGGCCGACCGGGCACGCCAGTTGCTTGGCAGTGGAGTGACCACGGTGCGCGACCTGGGCGACCGTAACGGACTTGCCGTACGCCTTCGTGATGTGATCGCCGATGGAGCCCTGCCTGGGCCGCGGATCCTCTCCGCCACCACACCGCTGACCTCAACCGGGGGCCACTGTTGGTTCTTCGGCGGCGAGGTCGAGGGCGAAGACGCCATCCGTGCCCTGGTGCGACGCAACGTGCGGGCTGGAGCGGACGTCATCAAGGTGATGGCCACCGGCGGCGGACTCACCCGTGGCGGCCCCGCGATCTGGCAGTCCCAGTTCAGCGAGGACGACCTCCGCATCGTGGTCGAGGAAGCCCAGAACGCCGGTCTGCCCGTTGCTGTCCACGCGCATGGCACCGAGGGTATCGAGGCGGCCGTGGCCGCAGGCGTGAGCACGATCGAGCACTGCACCTGGATGGCCGAGGACGGCGGATTCGACCTCCGTGAGGATCTCGCTGCCAAGATCAAGGCCGCCGGGATCCACGTCTGCACGGCCACCAGCCCCAACTGGCGAGCGTTTGCCGAACGGGTCGGTCACGACCGAGCAGAGGAACTGTTCACGTCGATGCGCTGGATGGCGCACTTGGATGTCCCGATGATCGCCGGTACAGACGCCGGCGTGACGCGGGCGGTCTTCGACAAGATCGTCAACAGCATGGAGTTCTACCAGTACCTGGGGATTCCCCTCCCGAAGATCATCGACATGGCCACCGTCAACGCGGCCCATGCGCTGGGCATCGGGTCCGACACCGGACAACTGGCTGAGGGGTACCGCGCCGACATCCTCGTAGTGGACGGCAACCCCCTCGTCGAGCTTGACGCCCTCAGGCGCGTACGCCTTGTCCTAGCCGTCGGGCGTCCCTTCCACAGCTGAACGATGAAGGGCAGATCCAGTCGGCCCATCCGATGCCGTCCCGGCGGTCAGGGATCGAGTGGTCACCGCTTCGCTGGAATCGAGAGCGGCTGAGACTGGTCAGCCCAGGCCGGGCAGGCTCCGCAGTTCGGAGACGCGGAGCAGGCGGGCCAGCAGCACGAACAGCACCAGCATCGTGACACCGCCGGCAGCCAGTGCCAGCGCAGAGCCGACGACGGGAGCAGGGACGGCACCGGAGCAGATGCGGGCCACCGCCCAGCCGACGGCGCTGGCGGCGCCCGCCGCAGCCGTGAGTTTCCCGTACGTACGTACGAGCCGCTTTCCGTCCAGGCGGCCCTCCAAACGGTGGCGCAGCTTGAGCCCGGTGATGAGCAGGCCGACGGCATAGGACGCGGCGTAGGCGGCTGCCATGCCGATGACGGCCCAGCGCGGGGGCAGGAAGAGGTGGCAGCCGGTGGCCAGGATGATGTCGAGGCCGGAGATCCAGACCGCCATCCAGAAGGGGGTGCGGGTGTCTTCGAACGCGTAGAAGCCGCGTAGCAGCAGGTACTGGGCGGAGAAGGGGACCAGGCCGAGTGCGAAGGCCTGCAGCATCTGGCCCAGTGGCTGTGCCGAGGCCGCTCCGCTGCTGCTGTAGGAGAACATCACCGTGGCGATCTGCGGGCCGAAGGCCAGGAAGAAGAAGGCGGCCGGGACGATCGCCACACCGGTCACCCGCAGGCCCCGCGACAGGTCTTCGCGGACGTCGCCCAGGCGATGCTCGGTCACCGCTCGGCTCATCCGCGGCAGCATCGCGGTGACCAGGGAGACCGTGATGATGCCCTGCGGGAGCATCCAGATGTTCTGCGCGAAGAAGTAGGCACTGTTGCCGGCGCCGGCCCCCTGCGCGACCGCGTCCGCCGCGTTGGCGTAGCGCGTCACCACTGTCAGGGCGACCTGGTTGACCCCCACGAACAGCAGGGTCCAGCGCGCCGCAGCCACGCTCTTGCCCAGGCCCGTGCCGCGCCAGTCGAAGCGCGGGCGCCACCTGAACCCTGTTTCGGCGAGATAGGGGATCAGGCAGACCGCCTGCAGAGCGATCCCGGTCGTGGTGCCGATCCCTAGCAGCCGCACCTCGGCCGGTGTCACGGACGCGGCGTCACCGGGAGCAGGCACGAGCCACCGGTACAGGCCGAACATGGTGATCAGCACGATGTTGTTCAGGACCGGCGTCCACATCATCGCCCCGAACCTGCCGCGGGCGTTGAGGACCTGGCCCAGCATGAAGAACAGCCCGTAGAAGAAGATCTGCGGCAACAGGAACCGGGCGAAGGCCACCGTCAACGCGAACTGTTGGTGGTTGCCCGGGGTGTCCGGCATGTAGAGGCTCACGATCTCCGGAGCGAGAACCACGCCGACGACGGTCCCGACCGCAAGGACGCTCAGCACCAGGGTGACCAACCGCTGCTCGTGGGCCTGTCCGCCATCAGCATGCTCGGTGCGCGCCCGGACAAGTTGCGGCACGAGCACCGAGTTCAGCGCACCACCGATCAACAGTGTGTAGAGACTGGTTGGCAGGGTGTTCGCGGTGTTGTACGCGCCGCCGACCACCTGCGTGCCCAGCGCGGCGGCCTGGAGCATCAATCGGAACATCCCCGTTCCGCGCGACACCACGCTGCCCGCGGCCATCAATGCGGACGAGCGCAGCAGGCCCCCGGACGCAGCCCCCGAACGACGCCTCGTATGACTGCGCCGCCCAGATTGATCCGTCTCCGCCGCCGCTGTGCCCCCTTGATCAACCATGGCCTCAACTCTAGAACTGTGAAGATCACTTCGGAGGTTGAGGTCGAAAAAAGATGCTGATACGCGACCCGCGATCACGAACCCGCAGGTGGGCAGTTGTCGACAACTCGCATCGCCCACAGCACACGGTGGGTCTGGGGAGGCAGACAGGGCGATGCCCCCGTCGCAGCAGCCGCACCAATTACGAACTACCCGTAGTCGCGGCCAGCGTGATGAATAATTCACCCGCCCAGCCGGAAGTCAAGCAATGTCATGACCATGTTCAAAGATCTACAAAGTAGACCTGCCGGGAGAAGCCGAAACTCACCCTTGCGGCCTCCGCCGATCGGGTTCCGCAACCTCTGAAATTATGGCCTTTCACTTTATTACCCTATGAAAGCAAGCCCGCCGACGGAGTATTGGTCATTGCCCGTCGGAAAGGTGGGTGGAAATCCGGTCGTCGACCGGCCGTAAAGAAACCTTGTGGAGTCTGTGTGCGCCGTGTCTAATGATCAGGCGCTCCGCTAGGTGGACTAGACCAGTTGCCAAGTGGCGGCGTGAACGCGCGCAAAGGCGGGGGAACGCCTTGGCACAGGTACCGAGTTGCCTCCGCACTCCATGCATTGACATGAGGGGGGCTCATGCGTCAGAGAAAGTTGGGTCTCTCCTCCGCAGGCGACAGCGGCGGCGGACACATCGTCACCGCCCTGAACGGGGGAAAGGGCGCACACGTCCTCACGCGACTGGACGCCGAGGTGCAGCAGGCCGTGGACACGGCGGCCGCCAAGTATCCGGGCGTATCCGTGGTCGTCATCTGCCCCAGCACCAGCGACGTACTGGGTACCCGTACCACCGGCACAGAAGCCGACCCCACGCCGGAGGGCGTACAGGCCCCAGGACAGATCTTCGAACTCGTCACCACCGCGGCCCTCCTGGACCACGGCGCAGTCAACTCCAGCACCCCGGTCGGCTGCCCCGCCAGCGCCTCCTACGGCGGTCAGACCTTCACCAATCCCGACAACTGGAGCCCCCAGAACGCCCGGTTCACCGACGTGTTCACCCACGCCTGCGACACCGGCTTTATCCCGGTGGCCGACAAACTCACCGGCAAGGACCTCGCCTCCGAAGCACGAGACGTATTCGGCCTGGGCCTTGACTGGCAGACCGGTCTCACCACGGCCGACGGTGCCGTAGCCGAACTCGACGGCGCCGACAAAGCCGCCGCTGCCATCGGCCAGGGCGAGGCCCCGCCTCAACACGCTGAACCTCGCCTCTCTCACCGCCACCATCCAGCGCGACTCCTTCCAGCAACCCCTGTTCGTCGACCCGAAGACCAGCGGGAAGGCACCGGCCCGCGCCCACCGCCCCCTGCCCGGCCCTGTCGCGGACGAGCTGCGGGCGCTCATGCGTGCGTACGCCGATACCTTCGCCGACAGTGACCAACCCATCATGGGCTGGTTCACCGCCTACCGCGGCGATTGGGCCGTAGTGGCCACCGTGGCCAAGAGCTCACACCGGCCGGAGACCGCCGAGGCCGTCGTACGCACCGTCCTCGCCTCCACCACCGGCTGACTCGCCCCGAACTCGCGCCCGCCCTCTCGCAAGGCTCTCTGGCGACGGCACCTCGGTCTTCTCGCCCTTGTCGAGTAGGCGGGTCCGTCCCCGCCTGCCCACGTTTCTTTCCCGTGGGTCCGTGACCACTTCACCCACCCGGGCGCCCGTCCGCCCCGAGCCGTTCATCGCGCGGGACGACGAAAGTCCCCGCCCTTCCCAGCACACACACCGACCGGAAGGAGATCTCCGCGCATGCGGATACCACTCAGACGCACGTGCGCCGCGCTCGCCGCGGCGGCCGTGCCGGTGCTGGGGCTCGCCGCTCCCGCCCATGCCGCAGCTCCGCCTGCCGCTGCCTCGTTATCGCAGCACTCAGCTGCCGAGTCCGGCACTCCTGCGCCCCACACCCCAACCAGTGTTCCCGACCCCGACCATGCCCTGGGCCAGGGCTGGAAGAACAGCAGCGACCGGGCCGTGACCACCGCCGCCGACACGGCGGGCCTGCGTGTCCTTCTCGCCGATTCGAAGGACGCCTACCGGTGGCGAACGGCTGCGATGCTGGCCGAGCCCGGCTTCACCGACGCGTGGATCGGCCAGGACTGCCTGATGGACCGCTCGCACGCGGCGGTGGTGTACGCCCCGCGCTCGTTCACCAACCGCGAGCAGTTGATGGAACGGGGGGCGTTCGCCGCCGTCGTGAACCTGGATACCGGACGGGTCGTCAAGCTGCCTTTCACCGCGACGCTGGCGTACTTCGATCCCGGTTGCAACACCACCGAGCACACGGCGGCTTTCACAGCCATTGGCACTTCGGCCACACAGATCACCACCGTCGACACCGGCGGGGACATCGTGGGCCGGGCCACCGCACCCGGCGAGGTGACCTCTGCTGTGCCAAGCGGCGGCCACGGTCAGGTGGTGGCGGCCGAGAGCGATCGCATCGTGCGCATCGATACGGCCGGACACACCACGGTCTCGGCACGTACCACCGGCACGGCCTATGACCTGACCCCGGGCGACCGGGGCGTCATCGCCTACCTCGACCAGCACCGGGGCGTTGCCACCGCGCACGTCCTGCACTCGGGGAAGCCCACCGTCATCGCCGGCGGACCGCTGACCTCCCTGGCGCTGCACGCCGGAACCGACGGGCGGGTCTTCACCACCGGCAGCACTTCCGGGCGAGACGGCTGGGGGGTGCGCCTCCTGCCGCACGCCGACGCCCATGACAGCGTGTCCACCGAGGGCCGCCTCGCGGTGCAGCCGGTGCTCACCCCGTCCGTGCGCACCGCAACGGAGAACATCGCGCGGGCCGGCCGGGACCTGTCCCACTCCGGCGGCGGCACCGAGCCCGCTCCGTCCTCACCCGCGCCGCCGCGCCCGGACCAGGCGCAGCTCATCACCCTGACCGCGACCGTCACCGGTACCGGAAAGCAGGTTGCCGAGCAGGTCGCGCCGCTCACTTCCGCTGTCACCGCTCCGCAGGGCAAGGCGAAGTCCCCAGCTCTCTCTGGCAGCGGCAGCCGAGCCCGGACGGGGGTCAAGGTTCACCCGGCGGCTGCGACGTCGAACTCCACCATCGACACCGACCGCTGGTGCGCAGTTCCCCGCAACGACCCGAACACGCTCGCGCTCCAGCCCACTCCGAACCAGGTCGAGTGGGCCGTGGACATGGCGGTCCGGGGTGACCTCAGCTCCCAATGGATCGCCCAGGGCGGGTGGCGCAGCCAGGAGGGCGGGGGCACCGTGGATCCGCAGAGCCTCTTCCTCCTCCCCTCGTTGACGGGCGGCGGGCGCATTCCCGCCCAGGTGCTGCTCGGCATCCTGGCGCAGGAGTCCAATTTGTGGCAGGCCGAGCCCGGTGCCGTGCCGGGCCAGATGAGCAGCCCGCTCGCCGCGTTCAACGGTTTCTACGGCCGCGCCTCCGCTCCCGGGAACAGCGGCGCGGACTACTGGGCGATCGACTGGTCCAAGTCCGACTGCGGTTACGGGGTCGGGCAGATCACCGACGGCATGCGCCTGCCCTCTCACCCCAAGCCGGGCGAGACGGAGCTGCCCGCCAACCTGCAACGCGCGGTGGCAGTCGACTACACAGTCAACGTGGCCGCCGCCGCCGGCATCCTCGCCACCAAGTGGAACGAAATCCACCAGCCCGGCCAGACCATCGCCGTCAACGACGACAACCCGGCCCACCTGGAGGACTGGTTCGCGGCCGTGTGGGACTACAACTCGGGCCTGAACCCGGCGTCGCAGGCTTCCGCCAACGGAAACTGGGGGCTCGGCTGGTACAGCAACCCCGCCAACCCGCTCTATGACCCCGCACGCGGCCCGTTCCTCGACGGGAACATCACCTGCACGCTGCCCGGGAACGTCAAGGAGTCCGGGTGGGTCATGTGCGCGCAGTCAGGGGCCACGAACGTCACCGACAAGCCCTCGTTCGTCGACGCCGCGCACCCAGCGAACTGGCCGTACGAGGAGAAGGTGATGGGCTGGGCCACCGAGTCCATCGATACCGGCTACTCCTACGACACCGACGGGAACCAGGACCGCCCGGGTGCCTCCGGCTACTCCACGGCGGGCTTCCGGCCCGCCTGGTGGGACACCGAGAAGGACCGGATCATGGTCAAGCCGCCGCTGGAAGCGTTCTGCTCCAGCGCCAACGCCTGCGACACTGCCTCCCCGCCGCAGTGCGAGCCGCAGCACCTGGGCTCCTCCTGCGACGTCCCGCACTGGTGGCACCAGCAGATCGCGACCTGGAAATCGGACTGCTCCACCAGTTGCGGCCACGAGAGCCTGAAGTACGACGCCCTGCGCGCCGAACCCGGTCGCGGCTACAACCTCCTCTACGGGGAACCCCAGTGCTCGGGCGGGCTGCCCTCCGGCGCACAGATCGTCACCACCGTCCCCAACGGCACCCCAACCTACTCCGACTGCGGGAACGTCAGCGGTGACGCCGGCACCTTCTCCTTCGGCTTCCAGCCGGATGCGGAGAGCCACTACGAGGCCCGCATGGACCTTCAGCAGGTCGGCGGCGGCTGGGGCGGGCACTTCTGGTACGCCCACACCCGGGCCGACAGCGCCGGGGTCTCCGGCGTGGGCCTGTCCTCCAGCGTCGACGGTGCCACCGGACCGATGTCCATCGTCGGCTCCTGGAAACTGTCCAACCAACTCAACGCCTGGACGCGCGTCATGGTGCACATCCCGGACACCGGGGCGCAAACCCAGCAGGCGATCTACACCGTGCACACCGGCGCCGGCGCCGACGAGAACAGGGTCATCAATACGCACCTTGACGCCAACACCTGGGTGAGCCTCGGGGTGTTCGACTTCGTCCCGACGGCCAACGGCGACTTCCAGGGCGTCAGCCTCTCGAACTACAGCCCCGATGGAACCGCCGACGACGACATCGCCTGGGACTCGGTCGCTTTCCAGCCTCTCTCCGTAAAGCCGAAGGACTTCGTCGTCCAGATGGGCGACTCGTACTCCTCCGGAGAAGGGGCCGAGCCCTATCTACCGGGAACCGATGTCGGGCCGTACGCCGACCAGTCCACCCAGACCTCTCCCGGACGGTCGTGGAACGCCTGCCGCAGGAGTAAGAACTCCTGGATTCGGCAGACCGTTCTGCCGGGCCGGACAAGCACGATCGGGACGTTGGCGGACTCCAGTGACCCGAGCCTCGATTACCATTCGGTGGCGTGTTCCGGTGCGTACACCTGGGAAATGGACCCTGCGCTGGGACAGGCGAAGAACTGGGGCACCCTCGGCGAGTACCACGAGGTTCAGCAGCTCAGCTCCGGGTTCCTCGACAACAACACCACGTTGGTGACGCTCACGATCGGCGGCAATGACGCCGGGTTCAGCGATGTCGTGAAATCGTGCACCCTGGTGCCTCCGCTCGGGGGCGGCTGCCCTTCAGACTCGACGGTTAAAGGCCAGATCGACACGACGGCCTCCGCAGTGAGCCAGGTGATATCGGACATCCACACCCAGGCGCCACACGCGAAGATCGTCCTGCTCGGCTATCCACACCTGTTCGACACCAGCACGGTGTGCACGTCAGTCGTGGGCGTCACCGCGATGATCCAGCTCAACAGCTGGGGTGACTACTTCACCCAGAAGGACACGACCATGGTGGCCGCGCTCCAGAGCCAGAAGATCCCCGTCGTCTTCCAGGACGCGGAACCGCAATTCAAGGGCTATGAGGACTGCGGATCATCAACACCTGGGATCAACGACTTCGTTGCCGCGCCCACTGGCCCAGGGGACTTCTCCTGCCCCGTCAAGCCAGATCCGACCACCTGGGTCTGCGTCAGCATGGAGAGCTTCCACCCCAACAACACGGGGACCACACGGTACGCTCTCGCCCTGGAGGCTGCGCTGAACAAGTAGCAACGTCCAGGCAGGCCTTCAGAGAGCTAGAGACCGAAATGGGGCCCGCCCGACTGGAGCAAGTCCGCGGGCGGGCAACACCGGACAGGGAAAATTCCATGATTCGCTACCGGCGTCTTCTTAGTATCGCAGGCGCAGCGATATGCCTGATCACGGTCGCGGTATTTGCCGCTTTCGCATGGGGACAGCAGGACAACGGCCAGCAGGCAGACCGCAATCGCCTGAAGGCGCTTCACGAGGCTGACGACACCGCACACGATTTCGCAACACGTCTGGACAAGACATCCGGGTCTTCCCTGCCCGGCAAGGACCGGATTCAGCAGCTGGCAACCTCACTGCAGCTGGGCACACCCGTCGTCGTCAGAACGAGCTCGGGCACTTCCGTGACCTTCCAGGTGAACATCCCGTACGCCTCACCTGGATCATTTTCCGGTGCCGCCGTCTCGGAATGTTATGTGGTAGCGCTCACAACGCCGCCGAGGAAGAAGGTGACACTCACCTCCCTCTCGTGCGGCAAGCTCAACCGGCACGCGGGTACTTGAAGATGATGTTCTCAGCGCATCTCGAGGCGGAGATGGACCTGCACATCGGCACCGTCAACGCTCCGGCCCAGCAGCTACCGACATGCTGTCAGCGTCCTCGATTCGTGTGGCGAATCAGAAGGCCGGAGGCCGTCCAGCACGAGTCAGGCGGGCGACCGTGTTCCAGCTCATGGGCTCCCGTGTCCCGCACGCGTCTCGAAGGCCTTCCAAGAAGCCGGCGAGCGAAGCACGCAGAGCAGGCAGCCCGCGTGTACGCCATAGGGTGACGGCGGCCCAGACGGCAAGGTTGACGGGGATGAGGAGGCGGGGCAGGCGGCGGCGGGCGAGCCAGACCCGGTTGCGGGCGTTGAGCCGGTAGAAGGCGGCGTGGCGGGAGGGGTGGGTGGCGGGGTGGTGCACGATCACGTCGGGCATGTAGTAGCCGCGGTATCCGTGGTCCCACAGCCGCCAGGCCAGGTCGACGCCCTCGTGGTAGAGGAAGAAGGAGCCGGGCCAGCCGTCGACCTTGTCGAACGCGGAGCGGCGGACCATCACGACGCCTTCGGCCATGACGGTCACGATGCCGGGCCGGGTCGGATCGGACGCGCGCAGGCGCGGGACCCAGCGGCGCAGGGTGATGCCGCTGTCGGGGTCGGCGATGCGCGGCTGCGTGTAGGCGAGGCGGGGCTCGGCTTCCAGGCGGGCGACGAGCTGGGCCAGCACGTGGGGGGTCGGCAGCAGGGCGTCGTTGTCGAAGAAGAAGAGGTAGTCGCCCGTCACCCGGTCGGCTCCGATGTTGCGGCCCTCGGGGATGCCGACGTTCTCGGCGAGTGTGACCGTGCGCACACCGTCAGGGACCTGCTGGGGGGTGCAGCCGTTGCCCACGACGACGACGTCCAGATCGACGCCTTCCTGAGCCAGGAGGGACGACATGGCCTTCGGGAACTCGTCCGGCCGGTCGTTCATGGTCAGGACCACGGCCCCCACGGTGGGTCGCGTTGCGCCGTTGTTCACGCCGATGTTCCCCTTCGTTGTGCTGCGGGCGGTCAGCCTACGGCATGGGCGCCCGCGTGCTGTGGCCGTCAGCGGCGAGGCAGTACGGCCCGGAGCGCGCCGTCTTCACGCTCCGGGCGGGCGGCTAGGAAGACCAGAGCCTTCGTATAGCGGTGATCACGCGGTCCACGTCTCGGTCGGTCATGGCCGGGTAGCACGGCAGCGACAGTTGCTGGGCGGCGGCCGTCTCGGTGACGGGCAGAGGGCCGGTGACCAGGCCCTGGTAGGGGGCCAGGGTGTGCACGGGCTTGAAGTGCGCGCTGGTGCCGATCTGGTGCACATCGCGCAGCACCTGCGCGGCCTGGTTGCGATCCAGGGGCGCCGTGGCGGGGTCGATGAGGACCGAGTACAAGAACCAGCCATGCTCGACGCCGGGCAGGACGGTAGGAATGGTCAGGCCGGGCAGAGTGGCGAGGGCTTCGGTGTAGGCGGTGGCGATCTCGCTGCGGCGGGCGGTGAAGGCCGGGAGTCTGGTGAACTGCCGCAGGCCGATGGCGGCGGTGATGTCGGGCATGACGTACTTCAGTCCCGGCACGATCACGTCGTAGTTGGCGGTGTTGCGCTGTCCGTGCCGGCGCCAGGCGGAGGAGTCGATGCCGTGGCGGCCCAGCGGCCGGGCCTTGTGGATGAGGTCGGAGCGGCCGACGAGCATGCCGCCTTCGCCGGTGGTCATCACCTTGTTCGCGTAGAAGCTGAAGACGGCGAGGTCGCCCACCGCGCCGGCGCGCTGTCCGTCGCGGCTGGCGTGCAGGGCGTGGGCGGCGTCCTCGATCAGGGTGAGCCCGTGGTCGTCGGCCCGCTTGCGGAACGCGGTGAGGTCGCAGGGGTGGCCGCCGTAGTGCATGACGACGATGGCCTTGGTCCGGCTGGTGATCGCTGCCTCGGCCGCCTGGGGGTCGATGTTGAGCGTCGCGGGCTCGATGTCTACGAAGACGGGCTGGGCGCCGACCTGGAGCAGCGCGTTGGGGGCGGCGCAGAAGGTGAGGCTCGGGGTGATCACCTCATCACCGGGGCCGAGCCCGAGAGTGAGGAACGCGAGGTGTAGGGCTGCGGTGCAGGAGGACACGGCGAACGCGTCCTGGACGCCGAGGGCCTCGCGTATGGCGTCCTCGAAGCGTGCCGCTTTCGGGCCATAGGTCAGCCAGCCGGAGCGGAGGGTGTCGGTGACCTCGGCGATCTCCTCCTCGCCGATGGACGGCTGGTTCCACGGCAAGAACGGCGTGCCGGCGGGGGCGGTGGGGGTCATCGGGTCCTCCAGCCGCTGGCTGTGTACTCGGCGTGCAGGCGCTCGCACTCAGGCGTGCGCCGGGCGGTGAGGTGCGCGGCGCCGCGGGCGAGGATGAGGCCCTTGAGGTTGTCGTACTCGGGACGGTCCGGGTTGCCCAGTTTGCGGGTCTCCATGGCCTCGGCGATCTCGCGGATGCCGTCGTGGAGCCAGTGCCGGCATGCTCCGGGGAAGGCGTCGGCGAGGCGGGCGAAGGATGTGCGGTAGTCGCGGGCGTCGGTCTCGTCGCGCTCCGGGCCGCGGTCGATCTTGGTACCGGGTAGCGTGCGCTGCACGGTTTCTGCGATGTCGGCGATGGTGAAGTTGGCCCGGTCCGATCCCACGTTGAACACGCGGTGGCCGTGGGGGGTGTTCAGGACTGCGGCGAGGGTTTCGGCGACGTCGGCGACGTGGACCAGGGGGCGGCGCTGGGAGCCCCCGTTGAGCGGGATACGGCCGGTTACGACGGCCTGGGCGGTCATGCGGTTGGCGACCGAGTCCAGGCGCTGGCGTGGTGAGCGGCCGTGCACGGTGGCGAGCCGCAGCACTGTCAACGCGGTGTCGTCGAGTGTGGCGGCCAGGCGGCGTTCGGCCAGAACCTTGGTGGTGGCGTAGATGCCCAGTGGATTGGGGGCGGTGTATTCGTCCACGGTCCCGGCGTGCTGGCCGTAGACGCTGCATGAGGAGAAGAACACGTAGTGCCCGACTCCGGTCTCGTGGGCGGCTTCGGCGGCGAGGATTGGGGAGGCGTAGTTGAGTTCGACGGCCAGGCGCTCGTCGACGGCGCAGGCGGGTTCCCCGACGAGGCCGCCCAGGTGCACGACCGCGTCCGCGCCCTGGACGGCGCGCCGGAGCGCAACGGTGTCCCTCAGGTCGGCGTGGAGGAAGTCGGTGGCGGTCGGCACGAGCCGTGCCGGGTCGTCGCCGCGGTGGTAGATCAGCCCGTCCACGACGGTCACGTGGTGGCCCAGGGCGGTCAGGAGGCGGGTGGCGACGGTGCCGATGTAGCCGGCGCCGCCGAGCAGGACGATGCGCACGCTGGGGTGCTCCTTTTCGATTCAGTGTGCGGCGGGCTCGGGGGTGGCGGGGAAGGCGGCCTTGCCCAGGGCGGTTGCGCGCAGGTCGGTCAGGCGGGGGATGAAGGTCACGTCGAGTTGGTCGACCGGGTGGAGGAGGCCGCGTTCGCAGACCTCGGCCGTCCACACCGCGTAGGAGCCCTGCGGGTAGGCGAGGTTGACGCCGATCTCCCCTTTGGGCAGGAAGCCGTTGAACGGGGTCGGGATGCCCTCGCGGTTCCAGTAGGCGTACGCCTGAAGTGCCTTGGCCTGTTCGAACACCGGGAAGAGCCGCGGGTAGCGGGGGACGGTGCGCATCTCGCGGAAGACCATCTGCCCCAGCAGGTAGGGCGCGATACGGGCGAGGGTGAGGAAGTCCGTGTCCTTGAAGGAGACAGCTGCCGCGTCCTGTGAGGCGTCAAGGGCCGTGCAGGCGAACAGGTGTGGCAAGCGGCGGTGCACGTATGAGGCCACGCCCGGTGCGAGGGCGGGTTCGACCTCGCCGATCAGGTCCACGAGCCGGTCGTGGCCCGGTGCGAACAGGGCGAGGTCGAACAGACGGTGCATGCTCTCGACCGCCGAGAAGGCGAGCTGCTTGTAGAGCCGGTTGTTCATCTCCCCCACGTCGGCGTACGCCCTGGTCTGCGGGGAGGTGGAGTGGAGCATCAGGTACTCGGACAGCACTTCGAAGTACAGGTAGCCCAGGAACGGAACCAACGGCACGGTGGCGGCAAGCCGGTCGACGAACACCGTGTCCGGACGGGGCGCGCTGCCGCATGCGGCGGCCAAGAGGGTGTCCAGGAACCTGGATGCTGCCCGTACGCGTTCCACAGCGGCCTGCCGAATCCGGGCGTCCTCGGCGCCGGTCAGGCAGTCACGGTGCTCCTGGTAGGTGTGCAGGTGGATGCGGCCGAGGCGTAGATAGTCGATGCCCTTGACCGGCACCGCCGCGCTGGGGCTGATCTCGATGATCAGGACGTCGCGGTTCTGCTTCGTCTCCAGCAGATAGGCGCCCATGTTGTGGGGCCTGAGCCCCGCCGGCTCGGGGCTGAGGGGAGCGCAGTACAGGCTGCCGACCAGGCAGCCAGCCGCGGCATACAGTTGCCCGCTCGCACGGATCGCGTCCAGGGCCGCGGTGGTGTGCATCAGGTGGATCGGGCGCCCGCCGGCCAGGGTCTTCAGCATGGTGTTGCCGCGCAGCAGCCACCCGTTCGGGGTGCCGTGCTCCAGTTGCTCGCGCCACTGGGTGGGGGTCTCGCTGAGGGAGACGGGGCCGGGTGGCCGGGCGGGGGCGGCGTAGTTGGTGTGGGCGTCGTCCCATTCGGCGCGCACCTTGGGGTCTCCTACCGGTAGAGGATCTGACGGGCGTGGGTGAGGGCTTCGGCCGGGCTGGCCCCGTCCAGGCGCCTCTGCTCGCTGAAGGTGACCAGGTCGAAGGCCAGCGGGTGCAGCCACTCGGGTACGCGGACGCGTAGCCGGCGGGTGTCGGGCCACCAGCGGTCCAGCGGCAGCCGGTACCGGTCGAGGCAGTCAGCGGCCTTCAGCAGGTCCGTGAACTGCCGGGCCTGCCCGTAGGCGCGTACCTGGTCGGCCGAGAACGCGCCGTAGGGGACGTCGTGCAGAGCCATGGCGGTGGCTGCTGGGGCGATCAGCTCAGGTGGGAGCTGGTGTCCGAAGGCGCGGCTGACCTTCTGATGGTGGTGTGTGAACCATCGGGCAGCTCTTCGGCCGTGGCCGACGTCGTCGCGGTCGTGACGGCGGCGGCAGTCGTGCACCGCCGCCGCGACGCACAACGTGGCCGCCTCCTCGCGGTTCAGGCCGTGCTCGCCCGCGAGGAGCGAGGCGAGCGCACTGACGCGGGCACCGTGCAGGACACCGTGAATGGAATCCGCGAGCCGTACGTCGGCGAACCACTCCGTGCGCGGGATCAGCAGCAGGGGAGGATGCAGCACACGTGACGGCTGGTCGGGGAAGGAGGCGGGCCGGTGGGAGGTGATCCAGTCCAGCGTGGGCTGGTCCATCACTTGGTGATCACCGAGCAGCCCCCTCTCGGCGAGCTCTCTGAGCGAAGGCATCAGGGCGTCCGCCTACGCCGCGGTGGGCTCGCGCAGCCACGGCGGGATCACGTCCGGGCGCTCACGCAGCCACGCGGCATACCGGGCTACCCCCTCCCCCACGCTGATGCCCGGCCTCCAGCCCAGGAGATCTTCCATCCTGCGGGTGCAGGCGTGCCCGCCTTCCGGATCGCCAGGAGGCATCGGCCTCTCCACGAGCTTGGCGCCGGGGTAGTGCGAGCAGACCAGCTCGGCCAGGCCACGGATCGTCGTGGCCTGGCCGGTGCCGATGTTCACCGTCGCCCGGTGCGCCCGCTCGGCGGTCAGGGCGTGCAGGGTGCCGGTGGCGATGTCGTCGACGTGGACGAAGTCGCGGACCTGGCGTCCGCCGCCGTTGAGGGGCAGCGGTAGTCCCAGTGCGGCGCGCATCGCGAACCAGGCGACGACCCAGGAGTGGCTGTGCTCCTTGATGACCTGCGGTTCGCCGTACACCGAGAAGTAGCGCACGATCGCATAGGAGATGCCGGAACCGCCGAGCAGCGCGGCGGTCTCGTGCTCGCCCCACACCTTGCTGGCTCCGTACACCGAGACCGGGCGCATCGGCGCGTCCTCCCTAAACCGTGCCCCTGCCTGCCCGTGCTCGCCGTTGCCGTAGACGCTGGCGGAGGAGACGAACACCATCCGGCGCACGGTCCGCGAGCCGGCCACGGCGTCGAGGACCCGTTGGGTGCCGACCACGTTGCTGTCGATCGCGTCCAGGGGCTGGCGCGTGCAGGCCGCCACGTCGGCCAGGGCAGCGGCGTGGATGACGTAGTCGCAGCCGGGGATGAGCCTCTTGATCAGGCGGGGTTCGGCGATGTCACCGACGATGAAGTCCGGGTCGTCGGAGCGGATGCCGAAGTAGTCGCGGTAGGTGCGCTCCGGATAGGCATCCATCCTGCACACCGACACCGTGCGCGCGCCGAGCCGGCGGAGCTGCGCGGTGAGACGGCTGCCGATCAAACCACCCGCGCCGGTCACGAGCACCGTGCATCCGGCGAGTTCACTTAACGACATGACCATGTTCCTTTGATGAAAGGGAAGTTGAGGTCTGCGTGGTGCAGAGGGGGCTGCGTGGTTGGGACCGGTGGCCGGGAGGACCGTCACGCACTCCCGGCCACTGGAGCTGTGCGGCGTGCGGTTACGGCCGTCGTTAGCCCACGCGTCCCAGGTCGCCGGGGAGCTCCTCGACGGACGTCATGCGGCGCTTCCTACGAGCGCGGGCCGCGCCCGTTCGTCGTCGCGAGACTGCTCGCTCTCCGGCTCGCGGCGGTGGCGCTGCCGCAGGGCCTCGCAGGCGACATAGTGCGGCGGCAGGCCGACGCTGGCACGACGGGCGTCGAGGTGATCCGGGTCCTGCGTCGGCAGCATCTGTATGCCAGCGGGGCTGCGGCAGTGCTGGGTACCGAAGACCTGCGGCTGTCCGGCGCTGACGCTGCACCGGTCGCGGAGGTGCGCCCACTGCTGGATCGTCGCCTCACCCTCTTCGACAGCGCTGACCAGGAGGCCGAGAGCCAGCTGTTGAAGGTCCGGGTCATAGTCAGCGTGCAGGGCGAGGTGCCAGGCGGCTTCGGCGCCGTCCTCGCCGACCAGGGTCTTCCCGGGCCAGCCGTGGGCCCTGACGATCCGCCGCAGCACCTGGGCGTCGGCGCGATCGACGTGCCGTTCCATGTCGATCTCGGTCGGGCTCAGCAGCCCGCGGACAAGGAGTGCCCGGTGTGCCCGCGCTCTTTCGTCACGGGCGACGAGGGTTCGGGCGAGGTCGGGCCGCTGCGGTTGTGTGGTCATGCTCAGCCTCCGAACTGGAGAGCGTTGACGAGGCGGCGTGCGGTCTTGACGGGGATGGACCCGAGGCTGATGGCCGCGTCCGTGTCGCAGCGAAGGCAGTCCGGGTGGAAATACAGGTCGATGAATCCGCCGCGGGTGGCGGCCTTGAAGGCGCAGCTGAGGCGGTCCATGACCTTGCGCGCTTCGGACCACTCGTTCAAGTCCAGACGGGATTCCGGCTGGGGCGGCGCACCGAGCAGGCAGGCCAGGCGGTCAGCCGCATCGACGGAGACGTCACCGAGATCGATCTTGCCTTCCTGCACGGACAGGTCCGGGATCGCAAGCCCGTGCGCCTGGCAGACAACCTGTAGGTCGTCGACGGTCCTGTAGGCCCGCCGCATGCCGCTGCGAATCAGTCGGGCCAACTCGGCAGCCGTCTCCGGAGCGACCTTGCCCAGGTCGACGTACTCCGTGGGCCGGTCCATCTCGGGCATCGGCGAGATGCTGAGACCTGCGGCCCGAGCGGCGCGGTTCAACTCATTCGACGCTTCTCCGGTCGTGGGGCGGGCGAGCCTCACCGGGGCGTCAACAACGATCGTCATGACGAGTTCTCCGGGCAGATGGTGCGCTGACAAAGTCGTGAGCACAGATGTGTCCGTCACCGGCGCCGGCCGATAGCACCGACCAGGGCTAACTGCCGCATACGGGCAGCCGGGACGGAGCAGCTTTCCACCACGGGGAGCACGGAGACGGGGTATGCAGTCCACGTCCAGCGGCCGGCGGGACTTGGCACCGTGAAGGTGTACGGCTTACCCCTGCGCAGTTCAACGACAGCCGCATGGACAGCGCCGTGGTCACCGAGCCAGCCCCACACCGCGTGGAAGGTCTCGCGCCCCAGCGTGGAGCTGATACTGCGAACGGCCTCACGCACCCACGCGACGGCCAATCCGGGAGCGTCGGTGGTGATGTCGGCCGGACCCCAGTTCTGAAGCTGCTGGCCGTCGTGGTCGACGTGGCACCAATACGCGCGCGGCAACGACTCGCTCACGCCGACCACCAACCACGGAACGCGGGGCGGGCATCGAAGGTCGGGAGCGGACCGTCGTCATCCTCGGCCACCCGGTCGAGCAGGTCCGAAACGAGCATGGCGAGACGGCGTACGTAGGCGTGATCGGGATGGAATCCCTTCGCTGCCCCCTCGGCGTCGAGGCACACAGCGAAGCCGATCCGCTTGATCAGTTCCTGGTCCGGACGCCCCTGGACGCGATTCATGGCCTCGGTCACGAGCCCCCACAGGCAGCCCTGCAAGCAGGACACGATCTTCGGAACCTCGTCTGGCTGCAACGGTGCGGCACCCCAGCCGAGGACCAACTCCAGGTAGTCGTCGACGAGCGCGGCACCAAGCGCCCCCAGCAAGTCGAACAGGGGTCGTGGGGCAGCGGGCCGGGCGGACCCGACCCTCATACTGCGGGCTGCGGCTGCATCGCACAGGGCCAACGACGGGTACGCTGCGCTCACTTGGTCTCACCGGCATCCGAGCGGGAGAGCGGAGCCCACGAGTAGCGCACTTGTACCCCGCGCTTCATGAGCCAACGGATCTCACGGTGGCGCAACTCGTGTGAGCCGTCAGGGGCGATGGCCGCCGGCCAGCGGACGATCACGACGCCGACCGAACCGGCTTCCGCCAGCTCCCGCACGCGCATCCAGCCCTCGCGGCGGCAAGGATCGGCTTCACCGTACGGGTCACAGATCGTCTCCGTAACCCGCAGGTCCCGCGCCGCCGCAAAGGATCGGCCCTCGCCTTCCGCGCGCTGGGTGGCCTGGCTCGGCGCCAGCTTGCTGCGCTCAACGCAGACATATAAGACGGCGGCAACCGAGTCGCGGCTGGCGGCGGTGGCGATCCCCTCCTGCATGGCGGTTGCTTTGGTCATTGGATGCCTCCCAGCTCCGCGTAGATCTCGAACCATTCGGTGGTCCAGTCGGAAACGTCGCCGTGTTCGTCGGCGTAGGTGCGGGCAGCGGGCGACACCGGCCCGGTACGGGCGTGCTCCATCGCGGAGGTGCTGGGGTGGTGGTGCTCTTGGGGTGCGTGTGGCGTCATTGCCGCCTCGGCTCGCTCGCAGAAAGTCATGTGGGGGGCGGCGGACGGACCCCAAGGGGTAGGGTCCGGCCGCCGCTGCCGGGCGGGTAGCTCGGCCGCCGCCTGGGCAAGGCCGCACGGGCGCACGAGATCACTGGTCGTGCGGAGAGCGGTACCTACCGTGAGCGACATCGGTAGAATCTCGCACAGAGCCAAAACTGACAAGTGGCTCGGTGACACGTTTTCACTTTTGACGGGTATCCGAACTGGCGTGCAGCGCACAGAAACAGACACACTGACAGGCGCGATCCAGTACTGACGTGGAGGTCACATGGCCTACAAAGGCGTTCCCACCGTCCGAAAGAGGCTTCTCGGCGGGCAGCTCCGCCGCCTGCGCGAAGAGCGTGGCATCTCCATCGAGGACGTGGCGCAGAAGCTTGGCGTCGGCCACAGCACCGTGCGACGCCAGGAGTCGGGCCACACCGCTGTCAGCGTCGCCGACGCCATCGCGTACGCGAGCATCTACGGCCTTGGAGACGACGATGTGAAGCAGCGACTCGTCGCGCTCGCCAAGCACGGCAGGGCGCGCGGCTGGTGGACGGCCTACGGCTCTAAGGTCGGCCCGACCGCCGTGGACGTCGCGGACGCGGAAGACCTCGCGACCGAGGTACGTACCTTCCAGCCACTCGCTGTGCCGGGCATCTTCCAGACAACCGACTACTCGGCAGCGATCATCGAGGCCCAGAAGTCCATCCGGCCGGCTGACTCCCCATTGCCGGTTGACGACGCACTCACCCTGCGTGAGCGTCGCAAGGAAGTCCTGGTGCGGAAGAACCCGCCGCAGGTATGGGCGGTCATCGGAGAGGCCGTCATCCGTACCGAAGTCGGCAGCCCGCAGGTAATGCTGGAGCAGATCACACACCTTGTGGACCTGGGGAAACGGAGCAATATCACGCTTCAGCTCCTCCCCTTCTCCGCCGGCGCGCACGTTGGCATGAACGGGGCGTTCATGCTGCTCAGCTTCGGAGACACGCTGGACGGGAGCATCACGTACGTGGAGTCGGGTGGACCGAACGCCTTCAACGACGAGCCGAACGAGGTTCGCGTGAGCGCGAACCGGTTCACGCAGCTCCAGTCCCAAGCACTGTCCACGAAGGAGACGGCGACATACTTGCGTCGTGCCATCTCGACCACGTGAGTTGGCTGACACAGCGCGGAAGGAACAACATGGCAGATAGCCTCGACCAGGGCGCACGCAACTGGCGCAAGTCCAGCCGCAGTGCCACGGAGAATGAGTGCGTGGAGTGCGGCGAGTACCCCGCAGATGCGACCGCCGACGTCGCAGTCCGCGACACCAAGAGGCAGAAGCACGGCCCGGTTCTCGGCTTCACCACCCAGGCGTGGGGCAGCTTCATCGCCGACATCAAGCGAAATGACGGGCTGAGCGGCCGTGCCCTGTAGGGAAGGGCTCGGCAGCATCTGACCTCCTGCCGACAAACACGCGAGGCCCGTCCCCAGGTGAGATGGGGGCGAGCCTCGCTAGTTCGTTCTCTTCGGACACTACCCACTGGCCCCGGCAGTCACCCGGCGACGCACCGTGCAATCCCGTTTCACGCCAGCCAGCCGCCTCGCCGTCCAGCTCACATCTGAGCCCTAGAGGGCAGCTGGCTCCGACGCCACCGTAGGTCGGCCGCATGCCGTGGCCTACCGGTAGCAGTGGGTCGGCGTCAGGTACGTCACCGCCAGCGCCGGCTCTCCTTCGTCCTCGCCGCGAGGGGCATCCGGCGGGGATGCCTCCGGCGACCACACGGTCATCAGCGGGGTGGGTTCCACGAGGAACTGGCGACAGTTGAATAGGTAAGCCCGCCAGTACCAAGGCCGATGAAGCCGGACCGTCGCGCTCCGACTCGAACTGCACGTGCCCAACGGTCACCCTCACCGAACGGACCGAGACTAGGGCCTGCAGGCCCCGGCTTCTTGGGGAGTCGCGCGTGAACTTCCCTTGCTGCTCCACCAGCGTCGCTTGCGTTTTGTCTGCCAACTTTGGAGAAGCTTGGCCATCGAGACTGTGCGAGCGTGCTCGGCTCCCAGCATCCTCTGCCAGCTGGAGACGGCACGCTCGAGCAGGAGAATCGCTTCCGCCGTCCTGCCCCCTTCCCAGTAGGCGATGGCGAGATTGCCTCTGCAATCGACAGTCACTGGGTCGTCGAGGCCCAGGACTCGTTCGCGCACGGCAAGGGTGTCCTCCAGCAGCACAATGGCATCAACATGCCTGCAACGACTCTGCGAAGTTGCCAGCCGCTCGGGGGCCAATCTTCGGTCCTGGTGTGGAAAATCCGCCTGAAGTACTGCGAACGCATCCTTGGGGCGGTCGGCAAGGAAGTAGGTCCATGCGAGATCGCGTCGAGCGAGAAGCGTCTTGGGATGGGTGCGGCCCAGCAGCCGCTCGCTATTGGCCGTCAGCCGTTGCCAGTAGGGGAGCGCCGCCGAGCTAAGGGTCAGGGTGCGCCCGGCCCAGCGCAGGAGATGGTGCCCCTCGACCTCCCACAACAAGTCGCCCGTGCATCCATCGAGGGTGTCGATGTTGGTCCGCAACACGGCCAGCCGTTCGCGGTCGAACGGGGAGGTGGCCTCCCACACCTCAGTCAGTCCGTCGACAGCCGCCTTCACAACGCCCGGCCAGGCGTCATCAGGTGTGTGTTCTCTCACGGCACGTGCCGTGAGAGCGTGCAGGCGTACAGCACGTGAACCGGCCTGCGCTGTGTCGGTGAGCAAGCCGTATCGGTGTAGGAGCCGTAGTGCTGCGCGCGCCTGGTCGGGGGCGACCTTGGCGGGACCGTCGGCTGGTGATGTGCGGTGCCTGCTGAGGTAGTTGCTTACTGCGTCGCTCGCCCACAGCGAATGGGGATGCCCGGCGGGGTCCAGGACAGCGGCCAGGCGCAAAGCGGGGATTGCCAACCCTACGGGCTCGCACGCTTGAGCCACACCCAAGGACAGGAGGAGGGCGGTAGCGACCTGTCGGCCGTATCCCTCGGTGTCTGACTGGCGTGGGAACAGGTCATCCAGGGTGGCGGCGCTGTGGTTGAAGCGGTTCACGTACTCAGCACAGGACACGTCCTCGTTGATCATGTATGCAGCGGCGTGAGATAGCGCCAGCGGCAGACAGCCCAGAGACTTGATCAGCGCCTCTGCTTGGTCATCCAACAAATGCGTGGCGCGGGCCGAGCTGAGGCGCTCGTACAGATAGATGCCGGCTTCTTCCGCGCTGTAGGTGTCGATGTTCACCATGGCTCGGCCGCCACCGGACAGCAGAGCGTCATGGCGCCGGGTGGTTGCCAACACTCGGCCGCGACTGTTCACAGATTGCGGGGGCCACCATGGCTGCATGGTCTCGGGGTCCGTGATGTCGTCCAGGACTACGAGCCACGAGCGCGAAGTGGTGGCCAACCAGTCGAGAAAGACCCGAGCCAAGTCTTCTGGACCCTGGGGCAGTTCGGCCTGTGGGGCTTCCACACAGCGAGCAGCGTCGGCAAAACGGCCTACGACCTGTTCGGTCTCGCTGGCGTCGACCCACACGACCAACTCGACACCTTCGGTCAGAGCCTGGTGGGCGTAGGCGGCGGCCAGTTGGGTCTTGCCCACCCCACCGCCACCGGAAAGGACCTGAGTCAGAACCACCGTGCCATGCCCTGCGCGTGCCTGGTCGATCCGAGCACGTACCGCGCTCCGGTCCTGAAACGCGGATGCAAGACCTGGCACTGAACCCAACCGGAGCGGCCAGCGCAGCGGGTGCCTCGGAGGCGGCGGGGAGACCGTCAGGTGGCTGACGTGGCCGCTGATGGCGACCGCATGCGCGGCTGATGCGGTGGCACTCCCCGACCTTTCGACTAGCACCGCGGCCTCGGCGCCTGGGGCGGAGCCGTCACCGCCTCGGTAGCTGTCGACGGCTTGGTCCGATCCACCCTTGCTGGCCCGGGAGCGGGACGATCTGCCTGCCCGACGCCACCTCATTGCCGATCTCGCCTTCCAGTCAACGCCACGAGCAGTTCTAGCCGGTGTAGTCGATTCCGGTGCCAGCAGTGCTGCCTCGGCCATGGGCGATGGCCTCACCGGTCTGTTGCGCCCGTGCTGCTCGGTTGTCCCCAGTGTCACGACGGCGAATGCCCGTATGTGCCTGGCCACCACCAGTCGCCTCGGCCCGGCCAGTTTGGACGACTATGTCCTGCAGCACGGCTGTCGGTGGTGCGGCCGGCTGAAGCCACGCCCAAATCAATGCGCCCACCCCTGTGGCCGCCTGAACTGTCGCTCCCACCAGTTGGCCGGTATTTGTCCCCTCAATCAGCCAGCAGAGCGGGGTCGAGACGGTTCCCGCCACAGCAGCCACTATCACCGTCATCCTCCACCTCGGCGACATGGTCCGTCCCTTCTCTCTCGCCCCGTCCCAACGGTCAGACGATCGGCAGGTATGTAGCAACATGCAGGACGGCCCCTGTGGGAACCGCAGTTCCATGTTCCGATAAGACAGTCGCCGGGAGGGCGATATCGGCCAGATCGGGGTGTGACCTTCACCCCTCATCGGTGGTGCGGGAGTGCCACGACCGCCAACAGTTCCTCCGGGTGACCAGCGGCAGTCACTCAGCGGACGGCACCGCGCCCGCCGAAGGCGGCAACGTCTCCGGGATCATGTCCCTCCCGGATCCGTACGGGTCTCACCGGGTGCGGCCAGGCTCCGTGATCCTGCGCTACGTCAACGTCGATCTCCGCGACCATGTCCGGCTCGACGAGGACGACGTCCAGCGGCGCGCGAGTGCTGGAGCCAGACCGCGAACGCATCGACGGTGCCGTCCGGTCAGTACTTCCACGTGGCCGACCTCGACGGGCTTTGACAGATCAAGCTCTTTGATTCTGGCGTCCGGTTCGAAGTCCACCGCCGCGCGCCTCCAGTACGCCCGTTACTGCGGCCCGAAGGAGATGTTGCCGTGGACGTCGCGAGCCTGGATGAGGTTCGTGACGGTTCCGCTGTTGGTGTTGTGCAGGTCAGGCATGTCGGGCAGCTCGCGTACGACGTCGAGCAGGGTCGGGCGCTCCGCAACAACGGCAGCGAAGTATCCAGCCCAGTACGCTCTCTGAACTGCCTCGTCATCGCCTATGCCGGCGGCCTGGTGGTGGGCCGTGTCCAGGCGGCGTTCGACGTCGGCTTGCGCTTCGCCGGTCTGTCGGCTCCAGCGGCGCGCCAGGACGTCGCGAACGTGTGTCCAGCCGTCGGTGAGAATCGCCGTGACGAGGGACTGGGCGCTGGGCAGGAGCACGGATGTCATCGGATCCATGAGATGATCACGCACCTTTGCTTTGCGGTTCGGTTTCGCCCGTCATGGTGGAAGGTGGCTGACGGATGCGCGTGGTGCTGATGTCGTACGGGGCTGAGGGCTTCGAGGACTTGCAAGCGGCGTGCGAGTCAGCCGGCCACTCCCCGGTCGCGTACGTGTGCGCTGCATCGCGGGGTGGGGCTGCCGCGGATGAGGTTCTGGCAGCGATGCCGCCAGGACCCGATCTGCTGGTCCCTCGCAGCCCGCAGGGTCTCACGCTCAGCCTCGCCGGATACGAACCTGACGTTGTCGTGTGTTACGGGATTCCGTGGCGCCTGCCCGCGTCTGTGCTGCGCGTACCGCGCATTGGGGTGTTGAACGTCCATCCGTCGCTGCTTCCGCGGCACCGTGGGCCGATGCCGGTGCATTGGGCCGTGCGGCACGGCGATGAGGAGACCGGGGTGACCGTTCACTGGATGGACGAGGCGTTCGACAGCGGCCCGATCGTGGCGCAGCGCGGAGGCATTGCCCTGCCGGACGATCTGGTAGGCGACGTGGTCTTCGCGCAGATCCGGGCCACGATCCGGGCTCTGGTGCCGCAGGCGCTGGTCGTGGCCGCAGACGGTTTCGCAGGCACGCCGCAGGACGAGTCGCTGGCGTCGTACGAGGGTTCTATGGGTCCCGAGAGCGCGGTCATCGACTGGAGCCGGCCGGCCCGGGAGATCCACAACCTGGTGCGGGCTTACCGGTTCGGCCTCTTTGCCGTACCGGGGCCGCTGGCACTCGTCCGGGGCAAGTGGGTCAGTGTGCTGCGGACCAGCATCAGCGAGGTGAGCGGCGTGAGGATGCGGTGCGGGGACGGGCCGCTGTGGGTCACCGAATCGGTGCCGGTTCCGGCTCGTGATCACTGGCTGGCCTCGACGTGAGGTCACCGCTGGGCCATGCTTTCCCGTAGCCGTACAGCGCGCGGATCGGTGAACGCCGTGAGCAGCTCGCATGCGTCCGCTCGCGCGTCGGCGACCTCCTGCGGTGTGCCGGCGCGGTTCAGGGCATCCGCCAGGTGCACCAGCGATCGTGCCATCTCCCACGTCTGCTCAAGGTCGCGGTAGGTGGCCACGGCCCGGCGGTGCCATTCGGCGGCTTCCTGAGCGCGGCCGAGTTGCAGATACGTCTGTCCCAGGCCGTCCCAGGCTGCGGCTTGGCGGCCGCGGTCGCCCAACTCTTCTTGGAGTGCGGCGGCGCGACGGTAGGAGGCAAGTGCCTCGGTGGGGTGCCCGGTGGCGCGTTGAGCATCGCCCAAGGCCAGCAGCCAGTAGCCTTCCGCGGCTGCGCTGCGGATCTCGGTGGCGATCGCTACGGCCTGCTCGGCATGTGCCAACGCAGCATCCGGGTTTCCGCTGTCCAACTCCGCCGCGGCAAGGAGCCTAAGGGCATTGCCCTCGGCGTGGCGATCGCCGTGGGCCCTGAATACCTCGATTCCCCGGCGCAGCGGGCCGAGTGCGCCGGCCGGGTGCCCGAGTTCCAGCTCCACCTGCGCGAGGTTGACTGCCACGCGAGGCTCCCAGAACCCGTCGTTCAGCGCCGCGAACAGATCCCTGCTGCCTTCGAACGCCGTCTGTGCCTGTGTGAGGTTGCGTCGGCGCAGTTCAAGCAGACCAAGGCCGTTGAGCGTCAGTGCCTCACCGAAGGTATCGCCAAGATCCCGGCGCAGGGTCAGCGCCGACTCGTAGTGCTCGGCGGCGGCTGCCAGGCACTGCGACTGGGCGTACGCCATGCCGAGGCTCTCCTCCAGTTCGGCTTCGGCGCCTCGATCGCCGTCGCGCCGGGCGGCCTCCAGACCGATCTGAGAGGTGGCGAGCCAGTCCTGGAACGGGTTGTTGGTCATGTAGACGGCGCGCAGGACCACCGCAAGCTGCCAGGCGATCCGGTCCAGCCCGCTGCTCGCGGCCCCGCGCACGGCAGCCACCAGGTTGTCGCGTTCCGCCTCGTACCACTGCATCGCCTGTGCTTCGTCGGCGAACCGCAGTTCGGGCAGTCCTGCGTCGGCGGGTACCAGCTCCACGCGGGGCTCGTGCGGTGCGACGCGGGCCTGGACCGTGTCCGCAGTGTGCAGGTACCAGGTCAGCACCCTGCGCAGCGCGTCG
This sequence comes from Streptomyces sp. HUAS MG56, assembly GCF_058673395.1. NCBI lineage: Bacteria > Bacillati > Actinomycetota > Actinomycetes > Kitasatosporales > Streptomycetaceae > Streptomyces > Streptomyces sp. HUAS MG56. Next base: position 2,975,520 of record NZ_CM178722.1, read on the forward strand.
TGGCACTCCTGAGGAGTCTGCTCCAGCCGTGCCTGATCGGCGGCGTAGGCGCGCAGCAGGTCATGCAGGCGGAAGCGATCGGGCGCGGTCTGATCGACCATGTGCGCGGCAGCGACGGCGTCAAGCAGGCGTCGCGCGGTACGGACGTCGACTCCTGCCAGAGCTGCCGCAGCCGTGTCGCTGAAGTCCGGCCCGGGGTGCAGTCCGAGCAACCGGAAGAGCCGGGCGGCATCTGAGGGCAACGCCCGATAAGACCATGTGAACACGGGACGCACCGCCTCAGACTCCTCGTCGCCGCCTGCCGACAGAACTTCCCACCGACCGGACTCGTCACGCAGCTCGTCGATCAAATCCGCCAGGTGCATCAACGGCCGCCCCGCCGCACGCTCGGCAGCGATCCTGAGCGCCAGCGGCAGGCGTGCGCACAGCGAGGCGAGCTCCGCCACTTGAGCGGGATCGTCCCCGTCCCGGTAGCCCCGGGTGACGCTGTGCAGCAGGGCGACCGAGCCGTCCTGGTCGAGGACATCCAGCGTGAGGCGCTGCGCTCCCTCTCGGATCGTCAGGCCGGGCAGACGGTGCCTGCTGGTCACGATGACCAGGCAGCCCGGCGTCGCCGGCAGCAAAGGCCTGACCTGTGACGCGCTGGCGGCATTGTCGAGCACGATCAACAGCCTGCGGCCGGCAAGCCATGAGCGGAAGGCCGCGGCCATGTGCTCCCCCTCAGCATGAACCGCGTCCGCAGGGGCGCCCAGCACCCGCAGGAAGCTTTCAAGGACCCGCTCGTACCTGACCGGGGCCTGCGGGTCGTAGCCGTGCAGGTCGGCATACAACTGGCCGTCCGGGAACCGGTCACTGACCGCGTGCGACCAGTGCAACACCAAAGACGTCTTACCGACTCCCGCAGTGCCGGTTACCAGCAGCACCCGCGCATGGGCGAGACCGTCATCGAGCAGACGGTCCAGCGCCTCACGTTCAGCGCGTCGGTTGACGAAGCCCTGGCTGGCAAACGGGAGTTGGTACGGCACTGGTGGCCGCACGCGATCGGTCGGCGGAGCGTGGAAATGTATCCCGCCCTGTATGTCGCGGGCCTGCACGACGTCACGGGCGGTGCCGGAGATTGAGGAGTTGACTTCCTCGCGCGGCTCATGCACCCGTCGGAGGCTTGAGGTGGGCCACTTCACGGTCGAAGAACGTGCCGATGTCCTCACCCAGCACGTACAGCTCCTCGACTCGCGCCGCGACACGATCCCTCGTTCCCGCACCGAGGTAGCGCACGCCCCCTTCCAGGACACCCTCCGCGTCGTAAAGGATCTCGTACACCGTGTCGTCGTTCAGCGTGACCAATTCCGGTACTGGACCCTCGCGTTCGTATCCCGCGATGTGCTGCGGGCCGATGACGCGGATCAGCTCACCGCACTCGGCCCGCACACGCAGCAGATGCAGCTCCCACTGCAGATACGGCGTGAGCGGCTGCTCCACCACACGGACACGCAGCAGACGGCACCGATGACGCGCGGCCAGACGGGATACGTCGAGCAACTCGGCACGCTGGGCCTCGATCAGCCTCAGCGCCTCCTCCCAGTTCCCCTGGGCAAAGGCCTCCCAGCTCGCATCGCCCGGCTCACGGAAGTGCTGGCAACGTTCCAGCTTCCACGAATCGCACCCGTCAACAGCAAAGTCCCTGCTGCGGAAGTCCTCCCGGTAGGCCTCTAGTCCCAGTCGCTCGCCGGACGAGGCGCCAAGAAGGTCACGCATCTGGAATGTGCGTCTTGGCGGCCAGCAGAGTGACGCGCGGGATGACCACGAGGCGTTCTCCACCGCCGATCACCGCATCATCCGGCAGCCCCTCGGAATAGACCGCCGTAAGGTCACGGCCGATGACCGCGAAGTCGCCGTTGTCGAGCTCCCAGATGTCCGGACAGCCGTCCCTGCCCCCAGTCGTACCCAGCTCGGCCGGCGCGACGCCGATGCGCCGGACCAGCCGCGCCTGCGGATCCGCGTCCCACGTACCGCCCATACGCCGCCCCCTGTGCTCCGCCCAGACCGGCTACCCAGCGTACGGATCCAGCGACAGGCCGTCCACGGGTGCTCACGGGAATCAGCCATCTGCCGCAGGCCCTACCCGAGAGAAATGCGGGACCTCGTTCACCCGCCACTCATGGAACGCGCTCACTGCGCACGCGGACGGCATCGAGGTGTACGACATGGAATGGGTCGAGTTGGCTCAAGATGTCGGGCTGTCCAGCACGGGAGCGTGAACGACCTTGTCAGGTAGCGATGCCGACCAAGGCACTGCGGCTATCAGCCACCTGTCGCTCTGCGTGCATCGGGCGTTCCTGGCGGGTGCACTTCCCAGAGCTGCAACTCGCACGCTGTTTCCTTGAGGCTGCAGGTGAACGCCTCGGACGGTCATGCAGAGCAGCACGTGAACGGACATCTCCAGGGGCTTCCTGTGCTGGGGGCACGCAGCGTGTGTCAGGTCATGCTGGTGAGGCTGTGTGCGTCCGTGTTCGACAGGATGGCCAGTTTCTGGGCAGCGGCAGGGTCGACCGGCAGTGAGTCACGGTGGGGCCTCGGGCCTCCTCTTTGGGATGAAGGTTTCCCTGCCTTGGCCGTGGTCTTGCCGCACCCGCCGATGGAAAGCAAAAGCAGCGCTGTGGCGATGCACGAGCCTGCTGTGCTGGTTGAGGATCACTCACCACAACAGCATGGCCTACGGTCGGGAGACGGGGCGATCGGCGCATCTGTCTCTGCTGGCGCGCCAGGCGCTGTGGTTCACACAACTGCGGCCAGAGCCATTTTCACGAAGCCTCATCAGCGTCCGCCACTGCCAGCGGTTCGGCGTCGGGAAGCTGTGGATGCCGTACCTCGGCCACCCACCTTCCGTTCGGCACGAACGCCTGTGCCTGGCAGGCGGGTACCGGGGCGTGCTCGGCCTCGATGCTCACAGTCTGACTCCTGCCTCTCGCTTCGCTCGGATGCTGGTGAGGCAGGGCTGAATCCGGCCACCCCTGGCAGCTTCAGCGGTCCCCTCGCATCCCCCTCCGCTTCACAGGAGTCACACAGGTACCTCCTGGGTTGCACACTTGATCACCGCATTCCGGATGGCCGCCGCTGCCGGAGTTGCTTTCACGCCGGGACGACATAGCTCCTGCCTTGGCCTCTTGACCGGCATGTTCGTGCCGTGTCTAGAGTGGCCGGGCCGTGGGCGAATGGACCAGACCAACCATCCGCCCATCGGCTTGTCGTTGCGCGTCGGGGGGCGCGTCCATGTACTGATCCGCCTCCCGGACGCGTTCGCTCCAAGGAGGGGGAAGCTCTTTGCGTTTCGCCAGATCCGCCGCCGCGACCGCTGCCACCGCCGCAGCCCTAGCCGCCGGCGTTCTCACCGCAGCACCCGCCTACGCCGGGACCTCATACGTGCACAACGACTGCACGTCCAGCGACACGGGCCATCCGAACCACTGTTTCCGGATCCACTACAACTCGCGGTCGGAGACCACGACTCAGTCGGACAGCGCCTGCTTCGCGACCCGCCGTGACCGCTCCAGTGAGTTCGGTTACACGGTGAACGGGGGCGCGGTGGTCGTCCGGTTCGTCTTCGAGGACTTCCCTTCTGACGCGTTCGGTGGGATGCCTTTCCCGTGCGGTCACTACAAGGGGGACGGCGACGGGCAGGGCGTGGAAAACAATGCCGCGTCCGCGTGGAACCAGGACCCCTATGCCGCGTACTCGGTGTATTCCGAGGATGGCTACGGCGGGGAGAACCAGTGGTATCCCAAGGCCGACGGCTACGCCCGGAACCTGAGCTCCGGAATCAAGAACCACAACGGTTCTCACAAGAGGTATGCCTGATGCGACAGACCCGACCCCTCGTGCTCGCCGCCACCGGCGCGGTCCTCGCCCTCACGGCGGCCTGCGGCGCCAACTCGGCTGCCGACAAGAGTGCTGGGAACCAGCAGAAGATGAAGACGGTGGCGATGCAGCTGCCGGATGCGAAGGTCCGCGCCAGCTGGCCCAAGCAGGACGTGGCCTCCGGACTGGCCAAAGGCATGCGGCTTCCGCTGGAGAAGTACATGCTCGGCTATCCCGACATGGTGGACATCGAGAACGCCAAGGATGTCGTCAAGTCGGCGTGTATGAAGCGACTCGGGTTCTCCTACACGCCCAAACTGATGGGCACGCAGCCGGCGGCCTCCTACAACGAGATGAACATGGAACGCCGCTACGGCATCACCGACCCCGCGAAGGCCGCAGCCCACGGGTTCGCGGTGGCCCAGGACACCGGCGGGCCGAGCCAGGCGGACCAGGACGCCGAACTCGCGCGGGAAGACCAGGAGTCCTCGGCCGAAGGCTGGGACAAGGCGATGAACGAGACGTGCATCCCCGAGGCCAACCAGAAGGTGGGCGTGCTGTTTCCCACTGACACCGCCGGAGACCTCGCCGGGCAGTCCCTCAAGGCCACCCGCTCCCAGCCCGTGGTGCAGCGCGCCCTCGCGTCCTGGTCCTCCTGCATGGCAGGCCACGGACACCAGGTGAAGAGCCTGGACGACGCCGAGGGCCGGTTCGCCCAGCCCGGCAGGACGGGGGTTCAGCCTGAGAAGGCACAGGTACTGATGGCCACCGACGACGTCGCCTGCAAGAGCACCACCGGGCTGGTGGCCACCTGGTACACGGCGGAAACCGCCTACCAGAACAAGCAGATCACGTCGCACAAACAGCAGCTGGAGGCTGCGAAGACCCGCGATGCCCTGCTGCTCAAGAAGGCACGTGCCGTCCTGGCAAGCGTCAGCACGGCACGCTGAGCCGTCCTGCCGTCAGATATCAGAGGAGACGTGGTGGTGGCCAGGAGAACTGTCGTTGGCTGGATCGTGGCTGCCGCCGTCGTCTTTGGGGCGGCGGCCTGGCTCGCGCACGACATGAATGCCGGCACCCAGCCGGACACCGGCTCGCCGGAGTCCGTGAACATCACGGACTCCGGCGTCCGGTACGAGCACGGCAAGCAGGTGTTCAGCGCCGACTACGCCATCCACAACGACGAGGGACACGCGGTCACTTACACGGTGGTGTTCGATTTCGAGAACGGGACCACCCAGACCGTGACGAGGCGTATCGGGCCCGGCGTGTCCGTGCAGGGAACGGTCAGTACACCGTTCGAGAAGCCACGTCCCTCGGCCGAGGGCACGCCCTCCGAGGTGCGCGTCGCCGACGTCAGCACCTCAGAGTGATCCACAACCCGCGTACCGTCCTCGCCGGGACCGGCAACCAGCAATAGAGGCCCGTTACCGGCCCCCTGAGTCGACCGCCTTGCCCCGCGCTCCCCCCGACCGGGGCAAGGCGGTTTCTGTGTCCGGCTCGAAAACCTGAAGTTACCGCCCATGTGATTCGCCCTTGCGCGCCCATGGGCGAGTCAAAGCGTGCCCGCGGACCAGGACGTGGGACATCCCATCACACCAGAAATTCGGGGAACTTCTTTGAGATCCGGAAGACGATCACCCATACCATTGGCCGTCCTTGCGGCGTGTACGGCGCTGATGGGCGGCCTTCTGCAAGCCGCTCCGGCCACGGCAGCACCCAGCGGGCCCCCGCCTCGGCCGGCGTCTGGGAAGCCCCAGTCGCCCCCGTCCGGTGCGGTACAGGACCCGGATGCCAGGCTCGGGAAGGACTGGAAGACCAGCCAGGACCGGGCCGTCACGGGCGCGGCCGACAGCGGCGGCTTCAAGATCCTGGCCGCTGACAGCGAGGACGCCTACACATGGCGGACGGTCGCCACCCTCGGGGAGCCGGGTCTGCCGGCCGACTCGTGGATCGGCAATCAGTGCCTGATGGACCGAGATCACGTCGCGGCCGTTTACGCGCCGCGCACGTTCACCAACAAGCCCGACTTGATGCAGGGCGGCGCGTTCGCCGCTGTCGTCGATCTGACGACCGGCAAGGTGACGAAGCTGCCCTTCACCGCGTCACTGGCGTCCTTCGACCCGTCCTGCAACACGACCACGCACCAGGCCGCGTTCACCGGCTTCAGGGACATGAACGACGCCGCGAGCACACGCACGCGCGTCATCACCGTGAACGCGTCCGGGAGGACCACGGGCAGGTTGGCGGCCCGCGGTGAGATTACAGGCGCCGTACCGGTGAAGGACGGCACGGTCGCCGCACTCGGCAGCCGCCTGGTCCACCTCGACCGCTCCGGCAAGGTGAACAACCTCGCGGACGCGGACAGCGCTCCGTTCGACATCCGGCCCACCGCCGACGGCACGATCGCCTTCCTCGACCGCAAGGGCGACTCCACGGCGCACGCCAAGCTGTTCACCGGCCACGACAAGCCGAAGGGCATCGCCTCGGGCAGGCTCGGCGATCTCGACCTCGTGCAGGGCGATGCCGGCCGGGTCTTCCTCACCGGCCGCCCCAAGGGCGCCCTGGCCACCGAGGGAACCGGCGTCACCCGCCTCGCCGCCCCGGCCGGCACCGACGTGTCCTCGCACGGCCGTCTCGCCGTCGACCCGGTCCTCACTCCTGGTGTGCGCGCCGGCCTGGCGAATGTCAAGGGCGCGGGCAAGGGCTTCACGAAGACCGGGGAGCCCACCTCGCGGACGGCGACGCCTGCCGATGAGGGTGACCAGGCCGTGACGGTCACGAGCACCGCCACCACCACCGGGACCAGGCTGACACAGGGCGTGCAGCAGGACACCGGCGACGGCTCGGGGCACGATCCCTCTCCGGTCCTCGCCACGGCCGACGCGACGCACCGGCCGAAGGGCTCCTCCTCGAAGGCGGGCCTGACACCGAGTTCCCCGACCGATGACGACCGTTGGTGCGCGGTGTCCCGCAACGACGTCAGCGTCCAGGCACTCCAGCCGACGCCGAACCAGGTCGAGTGGGCCGTCGACATGGCCGTACGCGGTGATCTGAGCGCCAGCTACATCCGCCAAGGCGGCTACCGTGCTCAGGCCGGCCTCGGCACCGTCGACCCGCAGGCTCTGTTCCCCCTGCCCAAGCTCAGCGGCGGCGGCAGGATCCCGGCCAACGTGGTCCTCGGCATCATGGCCCAGGAGTCCAACCTGTGGCAGGCCGAGGGCGGCTCGATCCCCGGGCAGATGGGCAACCCGCTGGCCGCCGTCGACGGCTACTACGGCCACAAGGCCGACCCCAACGACCCGGCCGCCTACTGGCAGATCAACTGGGACAAGTCCGACTGCGGCTACGGCGTCGGCCAGGTGACCGACGGCATGCGCATGGCCGGTCACGAGAAGCCGGGCGAGACCAGCCTGTCCCCCGGTCTGCAGAAGCTCGTCGCGATCGACTACGCGACGAACGTGGCCGCCTCCCTGAAGATCCTCGCCGACAAGTGGAACGAGGTCCACCAGAACGGCCAGAAGATCACCGTCAACAACGACGACTCGTCCAGGGTGGAGAACTGGTTCACCGCCGTCTGGAACTACAACCTCGGCTTCAACCCTCCCTCGCAGGCCGGCAGCCACTCCGGGCACTGGGGCCTGGGCTGGTACAACAACCCGGCCAACCCGATCTACGCCAAGGGCTGGGGCCATCCGTTCATGAACACCGACGTGGACGGGCCGGCGGCGAACAAGGACGCGGCTCACCCGCAGGACTGGCCGTACGAGGAGAAGGTAATGGGCTGGGCTGCCTGGTCCCAGGACACCGGCTTCTCCTACGCCACCGACGGCCGCCAGGACTGGCCCGGCGAGTCCGGCTTCTCCTCGGCCGGCTTCCGGCCCGCCTGGTGGACCCTGGTTGCCCAGCGCACCGCCGTCCAGCCGCCGTTGGAGGCGTTCTGCAACTCCAAGAACAACTGCGACACCAGCACGCCGCCGAAGTGCCCGGACGCCGAGTGCTACGCGCAGTACTGGTGGAACCAGCCCAACGTGACATGGAAGGCCGACTGCGCCACCAGTTGCGGGCACGAGAACATCAAGTACGAGAAGCTGGTGCAGGAACCGGGGCGCGGCTACCGGCTCCAGACCGGTACGCCCGTGTGCTCCGCCGCACCGGCCGGATCCAACGTCGTCGCCTCGGTGCCGGACGGAACGCCGTCCTGGAGCGATCAGAGCGGCTGCGCAACGATCCACTCCGCAGGAAGTTTCCAGTTCAAGTTCAACCCGGGTACGGAAGGCCGGTACGAAGCGAAGGCCGACCTGCACTCGGTGGGCGGCGGGTACGGCGGCCACTACTGGTACACCCACACCCGCAACGCCGACCGCTTCGGCGGTGACGGCGGCTACATGACCATCGACGGCACCTGGACTCTTGGCCAGAGCCTCAACTGGGCGCGCGTCCTGGTCCACCTTCCCGACACCGGGGCGCAGACCAGGCAGGCCGCCTACACGATCGGTGGTTCTGACACGAGCAGCCCTACACGGATCGTGGAGCAGCGAGCCGGCCGATGGGTCAGCCTCGGCGTCTTCCACTTCACCGGAACCCCGTCCGTGACGTTGACCAACACCACCGCCGACGGGACCGGCGACGAGGACGTCGCCTGGGGCGCGGTCGCTTTCCAGGGCCTTCCCGGTAAACCGAACCACACGGTCGTCGCGATGGGCGACTCCTTCTCCAGTGGTGAGGGAGCCTCCGAGGGCAACCGGGACTACTACCCGGAGACGAACTGGCGCAACAAGGTCACCGGAGACCGCGACGGCTGCCACCGCTCCACCTACGCGTGGTCCCGGCAGGCAAAGCTCCCCGGCGAACAGCTCTCCATCGGCGAGCTGGACGACAACTGGAGCGCGCGGATGGACTACCACCTCATCGCCTGCTCCGGATCCCGCACCTACAACGTGATCGCTCCGGCCGACAACAACGACAGGACATACGACAACAGCGGAGAGTTGCCGCAGATCAATCAGGGATACCTGGACCAGAACACCGACCTGGTCACCATCTCCATCGGCGGCAACGACTCCCGGTTCGGCTACGTGATCACCCAGTGCATGGGGCCAGGGAATCCGTGCCAGGAGAAGAAGTTCGGCAACGCCGAAGGCAAGGGCGTCCCTGACGGCCCCTACCAGGGCAAGCCGCTCGCGGAAGCCATCCCGGACCTCATCAGCGATGTCGTCGCACCCAGCATCCAGAAGACGATCGAGGCAATCCACAGCAAGGCCCCGAATGCCAGGATCGTCCTCATGGGTTACCCGCCGCTGCTGTCCAACGACGCCTCCTGCCTCAACAAGATCCCTCTCGTCGGGATCTCACCGGAGGAATCGCAGTGGCTCAACGGCGTGGCCGACTACCTGGCACAGACGATGTTCGAGACCGCTGACCTCGTCAGGAAGCACGGAGTGGACGTCGGCTATGCCAACCCGCAGGCGTTCTTCCACGGCAAGGCCGTCTGCGGCGACCCCGAAAGCATTCACGGCATTGTCACCGATCTGACAGACAGCGACGAACCGAAGATCGACTGGCCGTTCTTCCAGTTCGGCATCTCCGCGCAGTCGTTCCATCCGAAGATCGCCGGAGCACGACTGTACGCGGACACCCTGGAGGCCGCGCTGGGCGCCTGGCCCAAGAAGTAACCCAGCCAGACCGTGTGGGGAAGTCCAACAGGGCTTCCCCACACGCTTTTTGAGTACACATACTCATGCTGCCGGCCGCACGTGGGCTGCATGCTGAGGGCAGACGGGAGGAAGCCACGTTCATGAAGCGGGTCAAGCAGGTCAAGACAGCGGCATTGATGCTTCTGGCGCTGGCGGTGTCCGCGTGCTCGGCAGAGGACCGGGCTGTACCGGAGAAGACTGTCCGCGAACTTGCCGGCAGCCCGGAAGCGGTCAACGCCAGGCAGAAGTCGGAAGCTGGGCTCAGAGAAGTGGTTCAGGCGTACGTCGAGCACACGCCCTTGAAGCTCGGCCTGGTCGTGGTCCGCGACAACTGCTGGGGCGGAACGGCGAAGGGATGGCTGGAGACCAGGGACAGCGACCTGTACAAGATCAGCTGCGGTCTGAATGTCACCGCCTACTTCGGCGCCGACCCGAAACACATCGTGTCCGTCCTCGACGGTATCCTCACAGCCGGCGACCGGAACGTACCCGGCATTGAGTTCAACCACACAGTCGACGGAGCGCTCATCGACTACTACCGGAAGCCGTATGACAAACGAAATCCTGAAGTGCCCTTGCGTGACGCCGCAAGCCAGAGCCTGAAGTGGGATCCAGTACGCGACCGCCAATGGAAACCAAATTTCATCAGCGAACCGACAGGCCCGTGTGAAAATGACCCACCGGTCAAACGGTGTCTGCGCGAACCGTCTTCCACTACGGTGGCCGCCATCCGCAAACAGTACGGCATGGTGTTCCAGCTCAACCTGGGCACAACCTACTTCAAAATATTGAAGAAGCACTAACTGAAAGTAATGGCTATTGCGTAGACGCCACACTCAACACGTAGTCACGACCGTCGCGCGGTGGGTCCAGGTTCAAGTACTCGCCCGGGAGTTCACAAAGGCGATCCCGCAGATGAATTTGCGTTATGGTTCGCCGGACCGGCGATACGGTAGAGGAGCTTCGCGTACACCATTGCGATCGCTGCAATGACAGTCGGAATCACTGCCAGGGCAAGCACGCCAAGAAGCACGGGCCACTGGCGCATGCTGCTGTCGCAGGGACTGTAATCCTGGGCGGCATGGAACAGCGGCGCTCGGCACTCGACTCCACCGGCCTTGTAGCCGACAAGGAGTAGGTAGAGAAACCAGCCCCACATGCCCATCGTCACGAGCGCCCAGACAAGCGACCATTTTTCTATTCGGTCGGCGTCTCGCAGACATTGCTCATCGCACGGTTGACCGGATGACGGTGACGTCTGGTTTCGCTCATTCACGGCCATCTCTCTCCTTCTCCTTGCTGGCCAGCATGGCCCTGCCGACCTCTGCCTCGTCTCCTAATCCGTGCAATGGAACTTCTTGGTTTCACGAGGGACAAATTCGTTGACGAAACGTTGGAGTTTCTTGTAGCCGGTGGTGGTGTTCTCGACGCGGTCACCGAAGAAATAGACCGCGAAGGACATGTATGCGGTCCGAGAGGTGCAAGTGGCCTGAACCACAGCATGGTCGCTTCCGATCACCGCATGTCCCGGGAAGGACACGGCCCGCTCGACGGCGTACTTGTACGGTGTTCCCACGGTCTTCCAGTCCACCGGGTCCGGGGTCCGGTCCGACCGCATGATGTCGACGTACAGCACCCGGTGACCGTCGGCACTCAGGGTGCAGCCCGCACCCGGCTGAGTCTCCAAGGTGGTGTACGTCTGCTTGACGGATCCGTCGTGCGGGATGAGTGGTGACAGGGCTGCTTTCGACACCGGGACCTTGCAGAAGTCCGCGGGGACGGTGGCGTGGGTGCTGCAGCCTGCCGCCGCTGCCATGACGGCGCTGCACAACAGGGCCGCCGCCATACGCCTCGGTGTCATCACTGAGCTCCCGCCAGGCCGCGGGCCTGTGCATTGCCGTTATTGGCCGATGTGTTGATCTGGTCGTACATGCCCTGTCCGTGCGAGTAGTCGGTGTGGGTGTCGGCCCAGTGGGAGTTGGTCGCGTACCACTGGTGGGCAATGGCGTTGAGCTGGTTCTGGCGATGGTGAAAGGTCGCCTGACTGTCGCTGGTCAGCTTGTCCGCCTGATGCTGCTGTTCGTCCATGATCCAGGCACTGGTGATCACGTCGGCTCCACGCTGCAAGGCATCGCCGTAGATGGGGACGAAGTTCAACATTCCACCGGCGAGGTGGTAGCTCCACGCCTTGTCCCACGTGTAGTCGTGCTGGTCGCCCTTGAGTGCCAGGTACCTGCCCTCCTCCATGAAACCAACTGCGCTGCCAGCCGCGTGGAGGGTGTCTTCCGGGCGTCGCGAAGAGTCGTGAATGTCGTCCATGATCGCGTAGTTCATACCCGTGTGAAGCAGGTTGTAGGAGTCCTGGCTCCGCGATATCTGCTTCGTCATCTCCAGCACCTGGTCACGACTCAGCTTCGGACCGTCGACGGGATGCCGGGTGTCACTCGGATCGCTCATCGCCACATACGTCTCATGACCGTGATTGGTCATGATCTTCGCCATGTCGTCGCGCAGGGACGACGGCATAGCGTCTCCCTGTTTGGACAGGTCATCCAGCGCGTGCACGAACACCCTGTTGTTGGCGTCCGTGTGCGACGTCACTCCCATCGGGCGGGGCCCGTGCGGGTCGATACCGGTGGCTGCCGCGGTCAGGGCGTCGCCGAGTCCCTTGCGATCGTCCGTGTCCAGAGCATTGGGCCCGTCGCTTTCATGCTCCCCCCGAAATTCGATGGTATTGACGACGTTCCAGTCTCGGTCCTTGAGGAGGTAGTGGAGGCGGTCGTTGCTGCCGTCAGCGTGCGGATCGAGATAGGCGGTGGACGCCTCAGGGTCACGGCTCATGATGCCCAGGGCACCGTCAACCGGGTCGTTGGCGAACCAGCCGTCGCCGTGCTTGCTGTCGAAGTTGCCGTAGAGGTTCCAGATGTGCGGGTGGTCCTTCTCCGCGGCGATCGCGCCGTCGGTGACGTCGGAGAGGAACTGCGGTGAGTAGTTGCTGTGTCCCTGCTGCATCAGGGTGACCAGGCTCTGGTAGCCGCGCACCTGCTGTCCGTGTTCCTTGGCGACCCTGTCGACCTCCCCGACAGTCTTGAGGTCGTACTTGTCGGTGCCGTGTTCTCTCAGGTCGTTGCCGAACTTGACGTAGAACTGGGCGTCGTCGGTCCGCAGCCAGTTGTCGAAGGCGTCGTTGTAGCCCTTTGATCCGAAGGGCATGTGTTTGCCGTTCGCGTCCTTGAAGTCGGGGACGCGGGTGGCGGTCGCCAGCGAGTCGGCTAGGCCTCCGTTGATCTGCAGGTAGGCGTTCTTGTCCTTCGTGTCGTCGAGGTACGCCAGGTCGTCGATCTTGTTGGTGAGCTTGAGGGTCTTGTCCGCGCCGAGGGAGTTGAGGAGGGTCTGGCTGAAGACCTTGTCATGGGAGTTGTCGCGCATGAGGCGCTGCCACTCCTTCAGGTCATCGCCGTCCAGCTTGTCGCCGGCCAGAATCACGTTCGCGTACCCCTTGGCCTCACGGGCCTCGTACACCACGATGTCCCCGACGGCAGAGCCGTTGAAGGTGTGACCGCCCTGCCCCATCGCCTCGTCGAACGCACGCTGGATCCAGCTCTTGATGCCGGCCGCTTCGTAGAGAGCGTGCTTGACACCCTGGTCAGCGTCATCCACCGCCTGCACAGCGTCTTTGATCTTCTTCGTCCAAGCTGCCTCGGCGGCCTTCGCCCGGGACACGTACTTGGGGTAGTCCTCGTCGTGTCGCATGGGGGTGAGCTTGCGGAAGTCGTAGACCGCCTCGCCCTGGCCGTTGACGGACATATGGTCCGCCTTCACCTGATCGACAACGTCGTTCACGTGGCCGATCAGTTTGGAGAACTCCTGATGGGCTTCCCGCAGGAGAGAGGCGATGGCGCGGGCTTCTGTCTGCGCATCCTTAAACTGCTGCCGAGTGGCCGCCAATTGCGCGGCCCTGACCGCAGCAGTGAGACCTGCCGTGTCCTCGGTCGCGGCCGACTCCACCTTCGCGGCATACAGGGTCTCCAGGTCCTCGAAGCCGCCAGCCATGTCCTCCCAGTCGGTGGCCGCCGTCGTCAGAGCACCGAGCTTAATGGTGACCACGTCCTGATAGCTGAGCATGCCCGTCCTTCTCCCCGTCCCCGTTTCCCCGGTTTCCTAGACCTCGCGCCCCTGGTGAGGCCCGGCCTTGATCTGCGCCGTCCGACTGCCGACGCCGTAGTCGACGTACTGGAGATGCTGGTGGCTGCCCTCCAACGCCTCCTTGTCCTGCCCCAGGCGCCCCTTCAGGTTCTTAACCTGCAACTCCCATTCCGCGTGGGCGTCCTTGAGCCCGGATCCGGTCTGCCAGCCGCTGAACTCCCGCACAGCCGTGGCTGTGGACTCGTCGGCGTGGCTGCCGGCCTTGTCCGTGTCCCGCGGTATCTCGTCCTGCAAGGCCTTGACGGCGGTGTCGTTCCCCGCCTTGTTCGTCTTCAGATCAGGGGCGCCCGCGGCGCCGCTTCCTCCCGCACCCGCAGCGCTGTCCAGTCGCATCCCGTCCTGCCGACGAGCCAGCGCGTCGGCCTTCAGTTGCTCCCACTCGTCCCACGCCATCTCAGGACCTCCCCCCGTAATTGCTGTCTCCGTACCACGGCGTCTGCCCCGGCCCAGCCGGCATGGCTACGTGAGCCTGGGCTACCGCCGCTGCACGTCGGCGCCTGCGTACCGCCCCAGCTGCGAGAGCGCCACCCGCAACCACGACAACTCCCGCACCCCCGAGAATCCACGGCAGCGCAGACCCGTCGCTCCCAGATGCGGATGCTGTCGGCGATGGGCTGCCGTCATCCTTCGCGGAGGCCGTGGCCGACCCGTTGGGGGTCTTGGGTGCCGCTTGCTTGAAGTCGGGCAGCGGGTAGACGTCGGCCGGGCCGGGGTCGCCGGGGTCGGTCAGCGCGATGCGGGGGCGGACGGCGCCGTAGCCGATGTAGTCGGTGCGCTCCTTGCCGCTTGTCGGCTTGCTCGCGGTGCTGAGCATGACCCGCAGGACCTGGTTGTTGGTCCAGTTCGGGTGCTTGGACCAGATCAGGGCGGCGGAGGCGGAGGCGAGGGCGGTGGCGTCACTGGTGCCGTGTGAACTGCACAGTTCTGTGCCGCCGAGGCAGGCGGAGATGATGTCCTCGCCCGGCGCGACCAGATCGACCTGGGGGCCGTGCTCGGACTCCTTCGTTGCCTTGACGCTTTTGTCGATCGCTCCGACGCCCACTACGCCGGGAGTTGCACCCGGGTAATTGACTTCGTTGAGGGCGTCGCCGTCATTGCCCACAGCTGCGAAGATCAGCTTGCCTTTGGACAACGCATAGGCGACAGCGTCCGTCAGCTCCCGAGAGTTCGCAGCGCTGCCTCCCGAAATGCTGATGATCTGGGCGCGGGAATCGGCCGCGAACCGGATGGCCTTCGCCGTGGCGGTGGGAAAGTCGTCCTGGTTGCCGTCGGCGCGGTTGCGCTCGATGAAGCCCGGAGTGCGGATCGGCATGATCTTGGCCCCGGGGGCCAGGCCGTACGAGCCCGTAGTGGCACCCTTGGCACCCGTGCCGGCGATGAGCACGGCCATGGTGGTGCCGTGACCGTCGTAGTCCGTGCGTTCGTCACCGGCGCGCTTCGAGAAATCCTTGCCGGCCACGACCTGGCCCCGCAGGTCCGGAAGGTCGGCCTGGACACCCGTGTCGATCACCGCGACCGTGATGCCCTTGCCCGTACTGGTCTTCCACATCTCATCGGCGTGCATGGCGTCGAGGTACCACTGCCGCTCGCGGACGGTGCCAGCGTGCGCGGGAGTAACGGCAATGCTCGCCAACAAGGCCCCCGCGGCTGCGGACACGGCCCGGCTGCGCCATCTGGCCCGCTCGCTGCGGCTGCGCATGGTCATCCTTCTCGTCCTAGGTCTCCATCGGGCCCTTTGGGCAGTGGCGGCGGGAGTGGTCGGTTCTTCTTCTCCACTGCCTGGTGCTCCGCGTTTTCCTCTGCCTGGTGCTCCCTGGCCTCTGCCTGTTCGGTCTCGCGGCTGCCAGCGCGCCTGGAGCGGGCTGAACGGTCGTCACGCTTCGGGACGGGGGTGGAGGCACCACGGGATGGTCCACCTCGCTGCTGCAGCGGCTCGTCTGCGCTCGCTTCGCTTGCGGATCGGACACCTCTCGAGGTGAAACCTGCCCGCTTGCGGTCTCGGGAAGGTCGGGGCTGCCCCCCGACGATCCCGTTGGACGAGGCAGGCATTCGCCCTCGCGCCGCGCCCTCCCGGTTCGCAGCGCGGTCGTCGTCGCGGGCTGGCGTGGCCCCTGCGGCACGGCTTCTCAGCCCGGCGCCACGGCCACTGGGAGCTTGCTCCTCGTTCGGAGTGCCGCCGATGACGTTGCCACGTGGAATCGCACCGGCAGGCCGTCCCGCCGTTGGCGAGACGGGACGACCGCCCGTGATGCCATTGGCGCTCCTGGCCGAGGAGGAGCCAGTCGGCCCGGGCTCAGCGCCGGACTGACCGCCGGTCACACCGGGGCCGTAGGGGCCGGAGAATCCGCGTCCTGGGATACGCGGGCCCGCGGACGTACCCGGTCCGGATGGCGTGGCCAGAGGGCCCCGGCCACCGTACACAGGACGCTCACCGCCTCCTCGGATACCGGGAGGCAGCGGCGCTCCAGTCCCGAACGCAGGTGACGGGAGCGGACCGGTCACCGACGGTGTCCGACCGTCCGGGCCGCCCCCCGGTCCGACAGGCGGCGCTGACGGGGAGGCAGGAATCACCGGAGCAGACGGCAGGGTGCCTGTGCTGTCGATCACCGTGTTCGCAGCATCTACGTGATGTCGCGGCAGCGGCACATCTGACACGCTGGCTACATCCGTTGGATGGTGTGACAGGGACACCCTCGATACAGGACTTGTCCGGCTCACGCTGGAGTCGACGGTTGTCTGCCGTACTGGTACCTCTGTTCGCACGGGCGTCCCGGGGTAAGTCCCCTTCCCCCCGTCGGTAGGGGCGGAAATATGGGTTTCGCCGCCGAACCGATCCGGCACGAATCGCTGAGGCAACTCCGGGAACTTCGGTGCCTCCAGCGCGCCGATCTGCTCCGTCGACGCCGTGTACGACTGGGCAAGTTTCATCATCAGCCCGCCAGCCTCGGCACGGGTGTTGGCGTACTGAGTCTTGGCTTTCGTCACCTCGGAGTCCGACGGACCACCGCCGTGATCGCCGACGTTCGTCGCCTTCGCCGCATGCGCCTCCAGCACCGAGCGCGGGCCCGCGCTCTGCTTCCGCAGGATCTCCAGCTGGGGCTTGACCTCGTGCAGCGTGTCCGCCGCGTGACCCAGCCACTTGCCCGCGTTCTCGCTGTAATCGCCCAGGCTCACTGTGGTCAGCGCTGCTTGGTAGCACCAGGTCCGGAACGCCGCGCCGCCCTCGCCCTCCCACTCGACCGCCATGCTGTGGGTCCGCAGATCGACGCCGATCTCCTTGATCGTCTTGGCGGCCTCCGTCAGAAGCTCACCGAGGCCGCTGGCCGTCGGCCCGTCGGCCGACTCAACCATGGCCCACAGCTGTTCGGGATCCTGGAGCAGGAACCGCTCCTGCCTGACCGTCTCCCACATGCGGCTGGCGAAGTCAGACATGGAGCCCCACCGCCTTCCCTGTCGAGATCATCCCGTCGCGCTGTCTCATCACCACGGACATCACAAGTCACCTGCCTGCGAATCCGACGTGGAGCCGTGTCGGCCATGGCCGGACGTATCCGCCCCGCCGCCAACGTGTCCCTTTACTTCCGGCCGGGCCTCATTGACAGCCAGCTTGTCGGCCTCGACACGGATGCGGTGCAGACGATCGCGAATATCGGCGTCGAGATTGTGATAGTTGCTCTTCGACGCGTCCACCGTGACCATCAGCCCCTCGATCTGCAGTGCCAGCATCTTGGACAGACCCTCCAGCTGGGAATGCACCTGGCCGTAGGCACCGTGGAGCGCGTCGGCCTCGTCGAAGTTACCCAACCGTCCCGTCGGCAGGGCGCCGTCCGCAATCCTGTGCGGAGCAGCCTTCGACTTCTCCAGCCGAGTCAGAAGGTCGTTCACCCGGTTCTTGAAGGCCGTCAGAGTCTCGGCCTCGACCCGCAGCTCCCGGGCCATGGCGGCACCGGCACCTGCGATCGGGCCGATGCCGGACGCGGCCAGCGCGCCGGCAGCCGCTTCCAGCGCAGCCGCAGTTGCCTGCGGATCCCCCGTGCTATCGGCCATCGAGTCCTCCCCCGTGCAGCCAGCCCCTCAGCAGCACCTTAGCCACTCGCTTGTGGTGCCCCTGCCATCTCCATCCGTAACAGAAGCAACCCAGGCACGATAGTCGTGATCTTGCCTGGTCACGGAATTTTGACGCCGCCCATAGCCCGCGACTGACCGGAAAGTGACCATGCCGTACGTCACAGCCACGCCGCTGCCTCTGTCTAACTCCTTGTCGCACCCAGGAACGGGGCAGGGGCGGCGTCCGCCGTCAGATGCAGGGGCGTCTCTCGAATGGCTGGTACGGAAGGAGCCCCTAACTCGGCCTTGGCAGGAGCTCTGCTACACCGCCGTTCGGGCAACCCGGACAGCGCATGACGGGCGTAGCCTGCGCTCAAGGGATCACCTCACCACCCGCTCAGACCTGTATGGCCCTGGCGAATACACCGACCCCGACGGGGTTATCCCGGGTGGATCCTCTGCTGGCGGCGCCCACCGCGACATGTCCGGCGCCGGACTCCATGACGTGTCCGGCGGCGCAAATGGCCCTGCGTGGTTGTGCATCAGGAACAGCATCACCACAGCGAAGCCTATGGCCACCACGATCAAGGCGAAGCCTACGGGGTTCCGCGGGTTGTACTCGTAGCGGTTCATCCCCCACTTGCTCCGCTTGAAGACGGGCTCATTGTCGTCGAAGCGCACGACTACGACCATATTGCGAGCGCTCGAAGCACTTGACAGAGGGGGTCGATTTCACAGCGATGCGATGGCCATCGCCACCAACCAACGCGTGCCCTCCGGTGCCGACCCGGCTTCCCACATTCTGCGCCCCGCAATCCCGGCCGCTGCGGCCGAACGGGAAGGCGGTGAGGATCAACGGCACCACGATCGTCGCTCTTGTGGCCACGCTGCAACAACATCACGTCCCGCCGCACGGGACGGTCGCAGAGCCGCCTTCTGAGGCCCCGTCGTGGGCATACCGAGGCCGGCTCGCCCGAGTGATCCACCCATACCAACACGCCTGTCCGACCTGGTCGGATGAAATATTCGGCAGCGCAGCCCGAGAGCTACCTCCCCGCCCTCCACTTCTGCGCCTCAATGATGTGGATGAACGACCTCCTGCAGGCAACTGGTTGATCACAACATCACACAGGCCGCAGTTGGCGTTTGGCAGAAGCGTCGCGGCTATCAGTCCGCTGCCGTTTCACCCGTCGCCGACGCGCGGCAGTTCGCCTACGGCAGACGACCATGGCTTGAGACCTGCGCGAACCCCATGTCAACGTACTGGTGCTGGCAAAACCGCAGCTCAACGACGGGAGGATCCAGGGCCATGGACTGCTAGGCCCGCTATCAACAGTCGCACTCAGCACCCCCTGATGCTGAGAGCCGAAGCGCGCACTACCACGTTTTCTCGGTTTCACCAACGCCAGACTTCTCCGGATCGTGAGTGCATCAACATTTCTCACCCTGGAGACCGGAAATGCACGACCAGACCACATCCACGCATGAAGCCGCGTTCTTGAACCTGAACAAGACGGCAGAATACCTTGGCATTTCACCAAACACCCTGTATGTCTGGCGTCACCGGCGGCAGGGTCCGCCGAGCTTCCGCATGGGCCACCGCGTCATGTACAGGATCTCGGCGCTGGATGAGTGGGTCATAGCGCAGGAGCAGGCGGATTCACGTTCCAACGCTGCTCTCAATCCTCTCACCCAGGGCCCGACGAAGCGCGCCGTACGCACTCCTTGAAGGCTGTCCACGAGCCCGAAGGCGGTGCGTCGGTGTTTCGGCGTCCCGGCGCCCAACATCCCACCGTGCCATACGACCATAACCCAACTGATTTCATAGGAGAACGTTCCCTTGGCGGGGTACATAGAAGACCGCTGGCTCAAGAAGAAGCCCAACAAGGACACCGGTAAGCGGGAGCGAACTGCCCTGTGGGGCCAGGGCAAGCGCTATCGGGTGAAGGGCATCCCTGGCGTCCGGGACCGCTCGTTCGACACGAGCGAAGACGCGAAGCAGTGGCTCGCCAAGGCGCAGACCGACACCACACGTGGCGAATTCGTCGACCCCCGCGATGGGGCGATCCCCCTCGCCCAGTACATCGAGAAGCACTGGTGGCCGAGCCGATCGGACGAACCGTCGACCGCTGCCCCCATGCGCAGCAAGATCTGGAACCACATCATCCCGTTCCTGGGTACAACCGCGCTCCGGGACATCGACGCTGCCGTGCTGCGCACCTGGAAGGCCCAACTGCTGACACGGGTCGAGGCGTCCACGGCCCAGGTGATCTGGATCCACCTTTCCACGATCCTCGAAGCCGCCGTCGACGACGGCCGCCTGGTCAAGAACCCCTGCAAGGCCCGTCGGACTGTCAAGGCGCCCAAACCAGCGAAGAGGAAGGCCAAGGCATGGGCCAGGCGGACCGTGGAGGCCGTCCGGGCGGGCCTCCAGGAGCGATACCGCATCGCGGTGGACCTCGGTGTCGGCCTCGGCCTGCGCCAAGGCGAGGCGTTCGGCCTCGGGGAGGAGGATGTGGACTTCGATGCCGGTGTCGTACACGTCCGCCGACAGCTGCGGTGGGACTCCAAGGGAAGGCCGTACTTCTGCCTGCCCAAGGGCGGCAAGACGCGAGACGTTCCCCTCTCCCCTAACCTCGCCAAGCGTGTCCGGGACCATCTGCGCCGTTTTCCTTCGGTCGCCTGCACGCTCCCGTGGCGCAACCCTGAGCCGCCGACGACCGAGTTGGAAGCGCGACAGCGCAAACCGATCAGCGTCCAGTTGATCCTGATCACCTCGCAGGGCAATCGAATCAACTACTCGATGTGGAACAGGCTGAGCTGGCGGCCCGCACTCGCGACGGCCGGCGTACTGAAGAAGGTCGGCGAGAAGGTCAGGACGCACGGACGCCGCAGCCGTCGGTACCCCATCTACGAACTCTCCAGGGAGGACATGTTCCACGTCCTCCGGCATACGTACGCGAGCACCCAGCTTGAGGCCGGCGAGTCGATCGTGAGCGTGTCGGCGTGGCTCGGGCATGCCTCGCCGCAGACCACGCTGACGCACTACGCTCACTTCATGCCCGGGGCGGGCAAGCGGGGCCTCGCCGCCATGGACGAGTGGTTCGGTCAAGATCCGCAACCGAATGTCCCTGAGAAGTCCCTGGGCGCCCCGCCAGCCCGCAACAGGCCATGAAACCGCAGGTGGGAGCGGCAATCGCGCACACTGACAACGTGTACGCCGAGTACAAGGAGCCCCTGTACGCCGCTCCCCCGCTGCTGCAGCGCATGGTCGAGGCGGGCCGGCTGGGCCGGAAGACCGGCTCGGGGTTCTACACCTACGGCTGATTACTGCCTGCGACGCGCGTGGGCCCGGCACCGGGATGGGTGCCGGGCCCACGCGTTTCACACTCCGTGTGCGCACCGGGCACGCATATGCCCCTCGCGCACTCTCCCCTCACGCTCACCAGGCGAGTTCACTCTTCATGCGCATGCAATGGGATGCGGAACGGCATCTTCGACTACGCAAAGGAGTGGACCCGTGGCCACCGATCAAGAGCATCCCGTGGTCCAGGGAGAACTCGCAGAGTTACGTCGCCGCCTCGACGTGGCCTACGCACAGGTCGAGGGAGGACTGAACCTGCTCAGCCACCGCACGAAGGAGACGGCCAAGGAACTGGACGACCTGAACACCCGGCTCGCCTCACTGGAGCACGCCCGCTGGCCCCTGCCCTCGCTCGCCGCGCTCACCGCGCTGGGCGCCCTCGTCGTCACCGTCTGGCAGGCGCTGGCCCGCTAGCCGTCGGCGAGCCTGAGGTGGTGCAGCAGCAGTAACGCGGCCGCCATGTTGGCGGCCGGGACCTCCCCACGGGCGATCAGATCGGGGACGAGTTTGAGCGGCACCCACTCGCGCCGGTCGGACTCGAAGTCGTCCACGGGATGTCCGACGTACTCGCCCCGGTCGGACCAGTAGATGTGGTGCCGGGCGTCGGAGAGGCCGTTGGACGGCTCCACCGTCATGAGGTGGTGCAGGGGTCCCGGCCGCCAGCCGGTCTCCTCCTCCAGTTCTCTGGCGGCCGCTATGGCGATGTCCTCGCCGTCCTCGACGACACCCGCGGGCAGTTCCCAGCCCCAGCTGTCGGTGATGAAGCGGTGCCGCCACAGCAGCAGCACCTCGCCCGCCTCGTTGACGACCGTGGCCACGGCCACGGGCCGCAGCCGGATCAGGAAGTGGTCGAGATGCCGGCCGTCCGGCAGCTCGACGTCAGCGAGATTGACGCTGAACCAGCGATTTGCATACACAGTTTGTTCGTTCTGTTTCGTCCACTGCACGGTTCTGCCACCTTTCGATGAGTAAGTGGCAATATCGCAGCAGGGACGAGGTACCCACAGAGGGCGTGTGGAGGGCCTACAGCGGTACGCGCAGTGCCCCGTCGATGAGTTCGGCGGCCTCGGCGGTGCCGGCCGAGCCGCATCTCACCAGGTGCTCGCGTACCGCGCGCAGCCTGTCGCGCAGGCGCTGGGACTCCATTCCGCGCGCCTGCTCGGCCATCTGCACGGCGGTGGCGACCGCCTTGTCGGCCTGTCCCTGGCGCAGTTCGATCGTGCAGAGCATGGCGAGCCGGTGCACCCTTCCCCGGTCGTGGGCGGGATTGTCGACGGCCGCCACCGCGTGCTCGCGCGCGGCGGCGAGTTCACCGAGACTGAGGAGCGCCTCGGCCACCTGCACGTTGACCAGCCCCGGCTGCACATAGCCGGTCTCGTCGGGCTCGTACCCGCGCCGGATCCGGTCGGCGGCCGTCTCCGCGCGCCGGATGCACGCCAGGGCGCTGCCGGCGTCGCCGAGATGGGCGTACGCCTTGGCCTGCATCGCGTACAGGTCGGAGGCGAGCGCCGGGGTGATGTGCCGGCCGGCGGCCCGCAGCGCCGACTCCGCGAAGGCGACGGCCTGCCGGTACTCCCGCATGAACAGCGACTGGTTGACCAGCAGGGCTATCACATACGCCCCAAGTCCCCTGTCCCCGCTGGCCTTTGCGAGCCTGAGCGCCTGATGGAAGTACCGCTGGGCGAGACCGTGCGCGTCGGAGTCGTACGCGCAGATCCCGGTGACGGCCACCAGACCGCCCGTGGCCCGGTGCAGTTGGCGGCCCGTGGCGTCGGTGTAGCTGCCGCGCAGCAGCGGCGCCGCCTCGGCGTTGAGGAAGCCGACGATCCGGGTGCGGGTCGCGATGCCGCCCGCCTTGCGGTACATCTGCTCGTAGTGGCTCCGCGCGGCCCGCAGCATCTCGATGTCGGCCGTGGTCACCCGGTGCCGGCCGCCTCGGGAGACGTCGACGTCCTCGGGCGGGTTCTCCCACTCCCACACCGGCATGACCGCCGGGGTCCCGGTGACGGCGGGGGCGCCCAGCACATGGGGCCGCTGCTGTTCGTCCGAGCGCCACAGGGCGGTCGCCCGCTCCACGAAGCCGGACAGCGACCCGGCGTGCGGGGTACTCGGCTCGCCCGGCACCCCGAGGCCGATGTCGTCGAGGGTCACCGGGCGCTGGAGCCGCCCGGCCAGCACCTCGCAGATCAGGTCGGGCACCTGTCCGCGCGGCCGCTGCCCCTTCAACCAGCGCGCCACGGCGGTGTGTTCGTACCGGAGCACGAGGCCGCGTCTGCGGCCCGCCTGGTTGACGTGGGCGGCGAGCCCGGCGTGCGAGATCCCCGCCTCGTCCAGGATCGCGTCGAGCAGAGTGTTGGGCTGCATGGATGCCCCCCGAGTGGCCTGGTGCCATTCAGCGTAGTGTGTTCGGTTTCACACGGGGTGTGAACGGAACGCATGCATCCGCGCTGTACACGCGGTGTCGCTCAGCGTGGTCTACCGGTTGACTGGGGTCCCGGCCAAGCCACCGGCTCCCCCTCGAAAAGCGGCGGCTTGGCCGGGTCGACCGTCCCCGTGCGGGCAAGCGTGCCCCGCCTGCGGTCGTTCCGCAGGACCAGCAGGGCGATGTCGTCCGTCGGCCGCCCCGCCGTGTGGTGCAGGAGAGCCGTGAAGACCGAGCGCAGCACCGACTGAGGGGACACCGGGTGATCGTGCACGGCCTCCCGCAGCACGGTCGGCAGCGAGAAGAACCGCCCCCGGGCGTCCCGCGCCTCCTCCGCGCCGTCCGTGAAGAGGACGAGGGAGTCGTCCGGGAACAGGCGACCGCAGGAGTGCGATTCCAGTTCCGCCGGCAGCGGGAACAGGCCCAGCGGAGGCAGCGGGTCGACGCGCGTCAACTGGTCGACGTTCGTGCCGCTGACCCGGTACGGCCAGGGATGGCCGCAGTTCAGGGCGCGCACGTCGCCGTCCCGGCCGATCTCCAGCAGCAGGAGGGTGACGAACTCCTCCGCGACCGGGTGTCCGGCGCGGGCCCGCTCGCGCAGATGGCGGGCGAGGGCGCGGTCCAACCGGCGCAGCACACGGCCGAGTTCGGGCTCGTCGTGGGCCGCCTCGCGGAAGCTGCCGAGGACGGCGGCGACGGTGGCGAGGGCGGCCAGTCCGTGGCCTCGTACGTCGCCCATCACCACCCGCACCCCGTGCTCGGTGGCGACCGCCTCGTACAGATCCCCGCCGACACAGGCGCCCCGGTCGGCGGACAACTGGGCGGCGGCGACGTTCAGCCCGTCGAGGCGCGGGGGCGGCGGACGCAGTACGACACTCTGCGCCGCCCGCGCGACCCGGCGGGCCTGCCGCAGCTCCCGCAGCAGGGTGCGCCGGACATGGACGATGAGTCCGGTGCCGACGGCGAGGAAGACGGCGCTGGTGACGATGCGCGCACCGAGCCCGTCCTGCTGCGCGAGCGGGCAGCCGAACCGGTAGCCGACGGCCACACCGCCCCAGACCATGGGCAGTACGGCTCCCCGCGCGGTGGGTGCCCGTGCCTTCATACGGATCATGCCTCTGGATCCCCCATTAGTCCCTGACAAAGCAGACGGACCGACCCCGAAAGGCCGGTCCGATTCTGTCCAGGGCATGGTCCGGAAGGACCAGATCGCCGGCGATTCCCACCCGAATGAGTGAGTCTGCGCAGGCCAACCCGCATTTATGCAGGGGCGGAAGGGGCGCTAGCCCCGCAACACCGCCCCGGTGCGCTCACCCGCCAGGGCAACCGCCGCATCCCGCGCGGCGGACGCCTCGTCCACGGTCAACGTACGGTCCCCGGCCCGGAAGCGGAGCGCGTACGCCAGCGACTTCCTGCCGTCGCCGAGCTGCTCGGCGTTCTCGTACACGTCGAACAGCCGGATGGACTCCAGCAGTTCGCCCGCGCCCTCGCGCAGCGCCGCCTCGACCTCCGCGGCCGGGACCGGCAGGTCGACGACCAGGGCGACGTCCTGTGTGGCGACCGGGAACGTGGAGATGCCCGGCGCCTGCGGGACACCGTCGCCGGCCGCCTCCAGGGCGTCCAGGTTCAGCTCCATCGCGCAGGTGCGCTCCGGCAGCCCCAGCGCCTTCAGCACACGCGGGTGCAGTTCGCCCGCGTGGCCCACGACCTGCTCCGTACCGTCGACGACGATCACCAGCCGGGCGCAGCGGCCGGGGTGCCACGGGCCGTACTGGCCCTTGCGGACCGTCAGTTCGGCACCGGCCTCACGGGCGACGGCGCGCGCCGCCTCCACCGCGTCGGCCCAGTCGGCCGGACGGCCCTTGCCCCACCAGCCGGCCTGCTCACGCGCACCGGCGAGAACGGCGGCCACGTGCCGCGGCTGCTCGGGCAGCGCGGCGTTCAGCGCGGCGATCTCCTCGTCGGTCGGCCGCCGGTCGACGGGCAGATGGAAGGCGGCCCTCTGCTCCTCGCGCGGGTGGAAGACCAGACCGGTCTCGAACAGGGCGAGGTCGTGGCTGCCCCGGCCGGCGTTGCGGCGCAGCGCGCCGAGCAGGCCCGGCAGCAGCGTCGTACGGAGCGCGGGCTCCTCGTCGCTCAGCGGGTTGACCAGCCTGACGACGCGGCGGGCCGGGTCGTCGGAGTCCAGGCCGAGCTGGTCGAAGACCTGCTCGCCGACGAACGGGTAGTTCGGCGCCTCGACGTAGCCCGCGCCGGCCAGCGCGCGGCCGGCCCGGCGGTGCAGTCGCTGCCGGTGGGTCAGACCACGCTGCGAGGGGAGCTTGGGGAGCGTGGAGGGCAGGTTCTCGTAGCCCTCCAGGCGGATGACCTCTTCGGCCAGGTCGTTCGGGTCGACCAGGTCGGGCCGCCAGGACGGGACGGTGACGATCAGCTCGTCCTGCCCGTACACGTCGCAGCCGACCTGCTGGAGGCGGCGTACGACGCTCTCGCGGCCGTAGTCGACGCCCGCGACCTTGTCGGGGTGGTTCGCCGGGACGGTGATGGTGTGCGGGGCCGAAGGCGCGATGATCTCGGTGACACCGGCCTCCGCCGTGCCGCCCGCGAGCAGGACCAGCAGGTCCACCGTGCGCTGCGCGGCGGCCGCGGCGGCCTGCGGGTCGACGCCGCGCTCGAAGCGGCGGGACGCCTCGGACAGCAGCTTCTGGCGGCGGGACGTACGGGCGATCGCGACGGCGTCGAAGTGGGCCGCCTCGATGACCACGTCGGTGGTGCCGTTGACGCCGTCCTCGGTAACCTCGTGGTCGGCGATCTCCGTGTTGGCGCCGCCCATGACACCGGCGAGGCCGATCGGGCCGCGGTCGTCGGTGATGACCAGGTCCTCGGCGTGCAGCGTGCGCTCGACGCCGTCGAGGGTGACGAGCTTCTCGCCCTCCTGGGCCCGGCGCACGCCGATGGTGCCCTGGACCAGGGACCGGTCGTAGGCGTGCAGCGGCTGGCCCAGCTCCATCATCACGTAGTTCGTGATGTCGACGGCGAGCGAGATCGGGCGCATGCCGACCTTCTGCAGCCGGCGCTGGAGCCAGATCGGGGAGCGGGCCTCGGGGCGCAGGCCGGTGACCGTGCGCGCGGTGAAGCGGTCGCAGCCGAACGGGTCGGTGACCTGGACCGGGTAGCCGTAGGCGTTCGGGGCCGGCACGTCGATCAGGGCCGGGTCGCGCAGCGGCAGGCCGTAGGCGATGGCGGCCTCGCGGGCGACGCCGCGGATGGACAGGCAGTCGCCGCGGTTGGCGGTGACGGCGATGTCCAGGACCTCGTCGACCAGCTCCAGCAGCTCGATGGCGTCCTTGCCGACCTCGGTCTCGGGCGGCAGCACGATGATGCCGTGGGTGCCGTCGTCGCCCATGCCCAGCTCGTCGGTGGAGCAGATCATGCCGTGGGACGTCTTGCCGTACGTCTTGCGGGCGGCGATGGAGAAGCCGCCGGGCAGGGTGGCGCCGGGCAGGACCACGACGACCTTGTCGCCGACCGCGAAGTTGCGGGCGCCGCAGACGATCTCCTGGGGCTCACCCGTGCCGTTGGCCTGGCCGACGTCGACGGTGCAGAAGCGGATCGGCTTCTTGAAGCCCTCCAGCTCCTCGATCGTCAGCACCTGGCCGACCACCAGCGGGCCCTTGAGGTCGGCGCCGAGCTGCTCGACGGTCTCGACCTCCAGGCCGGCCGAGACGAGCTTCTCCTGGACGTCGCGGCCGGATTCCGTCGCCGGCAGGTCGACGTACTCCCGCAGCCAAGAAAGCGGGACCCGCATCAGATCTCCATCCCGAACGGCCGGGTGAACCGGACGTCACCCTCGACCATGTCTCGCATGTCCTCGACGTTGTGGCGGAACATCAGCATCCGCTCGATGCCGAACCCGAAGGCGAAGCCGCTGTACTTCTCCGGGTCGACGCCGCAGGCGGTGAGCACCCGCGGGTTGACCATGCCGCAGCCGCCGAGCTCGATCCAGCCCTCGCTGGAGCAGGTGCGGCAGGGCCGGTCGGGGTTGCCGACGGACTCGCCCTTGCAGACGTAGCAGAGCATGTCCATCTCGGCGCTCGGCTCGGTGAAGGGGAAGAAGTTCGGCCGCAGCCGGGTCTTCATGCCCTCGCCGAACAGGGACTGGACCATGTGGTCCAGGGTCCCCTTGA
This sequence comes from Streptomyces sp. HUAS MG56, assembly GCF_058673395.1. Taxonomy (NCBI): domain Bacteria; kingdom Bacillati; phylum Actinomycetota; class Actinomycetes; order Kitasatosporales; family Streptomycetaceae; genus Streptomyces; species Streptomyces sp. HUAS MG56. The sequence continues at coordinate 3,003,294 of NZ_CM178722.1, forward strand.
GGTCGGCCATGGTCAGGCCCTCGTCCACGGCGAGCAGCTCGACCTGGTGGAAGACGGGCGTGTGCGTGGCGTCCAGCTCGTCGGTGCGGTAGACGCGGCCGGGACAGATCACGTAGACCGGCAGCTCGCGCTCCAGCAGGGAGCGGATCTGCACGGGCGAGGTGTGGGTGCGCAGGACGACGCCGGATTCGGTGCCGCCGTTTCGGCCCTGCACGAAGAACGTGTCCGCCTCGCCGCGGGCCGGGTGGTCCGGGCCGATGTTGAGGGCGTCGAAGTTGAACCACTCGGCCTCGACCTGCGGGCCCTCGGCGACCTCGTAGCCCATGGCCACGAAGATGTCCTCGATGCGCTCGGACAGCGTGGTCAGCGGGTGCCGGGCGCCGGCCGGGACGCGGTCGTACGGCAGCGTGACGTCGACCGACTCCTCCACGAGGACGCGGGTGTCGCGCTCGGCCTCCAGCTCGCTCTGGCGGCTCGCGAGGGCCTTGTTGACGGCGCCGCGGGCCATGCCCACGCGCTTGCCGGCCTCGGCCTTGGCGTGCGGGGGCAGGGCGCCGATCTCGCGGTTGGCGAGGGCCAGCGGGGAGGCCGGGCCGGTGTGGGCGACCTTTGCCTCGTGGAGCGCGTCGAGGGAGTCCGCGGCGGCGAAGGCGGCGAGCGCCTCGTCCCGCATGCGCTCGATCTCTTCCGGTTTCAACGCCTCGACCTCTACAGGGTCGTACGACTTATTCGGTGCCGACATCTCTTCCCGTGCTTCCGATTGGCTGGCGGATGGTCCCCGAGACCGTTGGTGGGCCGTGTGAAGGACACAAAGGTGCCAAAGGCCGAGTCTAACGGGGTGGAGGGGGACGAAGAGCCCGTGGGCCGTCAGGCGAGATACGCCGGGGCAGCCACGGGCAACGTAAATCGGAACTCGGCGCCACCGACGGAGGCGCGGCCGACCGTGATGGTGCCGCCGTGGGCCTCGACGATGCCCTTGACGATGTACAGCCCAAGACCCGTGCCGCCGCGCTTGCTGCCCCGCCAGAAGCGGGTGAAGACGCGGTTCATGGATGCCTCCGGGATGCCGGGACCTTCGTCGCTCACCGTGACCGACGTGCCGGTTTCCTCGCCGTCGCGCGGGGATGCGCAGGGCGTGACGTCAATGGTGACGGTTCCCTCGCCGTGCCGCACCGCATTTTCGATCAGGTTGCTCAGCACCTGGTCGACCTTGTCGGGGTCGGCCCACAGGGCGGGCAGCGGCTGTTCGATGCGGAGCAGGAAGCGGTCGGCGGGCTGGCCGGCGGCGACGTAGGCCTGGATGTGCCGGGAGACGGCGGCCCCGATGTCGACGGGCTGCCGGCGCACCTCCAGGCGCCCGCTGTCGATCCGCGAGATGTCCAGCAGCTCGGCGATGAGGCGGGTGACCCGGTCGGCGTCGGCGTCGACGGTCTCCAGCATCAGCCGCTTCTGGTCGTCGGTGAAGCGTTCCCACTTGGCGAGGAGGGTGGCCGTGAAGCCCTTCACGGAGGTCAGCGGGGAGCGCAGCTCGTGGGCGACGGTCGCTATCAGCTCGGCGTGGCTGCGCTCGGTGCGGCGGCGGGCCTCGGTGTCGCGCAGCGAGACGAGAACGCGGCGGACGGGCCCGAGGGGCTCGGCGCGGATGTAGCGGGCGGAGACGAGCACCTCCCGCCCGCCGGGCAGCAGCAGATTCCGCTCCGGCTGCCGCACCCGGATGGCCAGCCCGCCGTACGGGTCGGTGAGCTGCCACCACCGGCGCCCCTCCAGGTCCTCCAACGGCAGCGCCTTCTCCAGGGGCTGCCCGAGGGCGTCGGCGGCGCGTACGGCGGTGATCCGGCTGGCGGCGGTGTTGAAGCAGACCACGCGCCCGCGCTCATCGGCGATGACGAGGCCGTCGGGGAGCTGGTCGGGGTCGAGGCCCGCGGGATCGCCGCACCGGGACACGGCTGCCCGCCGCCCGTCCTGCCCCTCCGGTCCCCCCGGCGCGGTGCTCGTGCCGGCCACACTCATCCCCGTACCCCACCTCTCAGACGGCGCAGGGCCCCGAGTTCGTCACCCTACTAGCTCTCGGTGACGGAGCGGCACCCTCCGGAGGCGCGCTGTGCACGGGCCGACGCGTAGAGACATACGGCGGCGGCGGTGGCGAGGTTCAGGCTCTCGGCCTTTCCGTGGATGGGGACGCGGACGACGGCGTCGGCGAGGGCGCGGGTCTCCTCGGGCAGCCCCCAGGCCTCGTTCCCGAACACCCAGGCGGTCGGCCCGCCCATGGTCCCCTTGTCCAGCTCCTCGTCGAGGTCGCGGTCCCCGGCGCCGTCGGCGGCGAGGATGCGCACACCGGCGCCCGTCAGCCCGCGCACGGCCTGCTCGACGGGCACGCCGACGGCGACGGGCAGATGGAAGTGGGAGCCCACGGAGGCGCGTACGGCCTTGGGGTTGTACAGGTCGACGGAGGCGTCGGTGAGGATCACGGCCTCGGCCCCGGCGGCGTCGGCACAGCGCAGCACGGTCCCCGCGTTCCCCGGATCCCGCACATGGGCGAGCACGGCGACCAGCTTCGGCCGGGCGGCGAGGATGTCCTCGAACGGCGTGTCCAGGAAGCGGCACACGCCGACCAGCCCCTGCGGGGTCACGGTGGTGGAGATGTCGGCGATGACGTCCTCGGAGGCGAGGTGCACCCGGGCGCCCACGGTCCGCGCGGCACCGATGATGTCGGCGTACCGCTCCGCGGCCTCGACGGTGGCGAACAGCTCGACGAGGGTCGGCTCACCCCCGGCCCGGTGCCCGGCCGCCTCCCTGACGGCCTGCGGCCCCTCCGCGAGAAACAGCCGGTCCTTCCCCCGAAAATTCCGCTTCGCCAACCGCCGGGCGGCGCTCACACGGGCGGACCGGGGGGAAATCAGCTCGGGGGTCGGCATTCCGTCCTTCACCTTCAGAAAGTCTCACTCTGGGGCGCCGCCGGGCTGCAGCATGCCCAGGGGCGCGGGGAACTGCGCGACAAGCCCCCACCGGCCCGCAGCCGAACGAACCACACGCGGACCCCAACAACAGGACCCGCAAGCTGAAAAGCTTGCGGGTCCTACAGTCACGTCGGCCTAAAGCCTGCGCAGCGTCAGGCGGCCTTGGGCGCGTTGACGTCCGACGGCAGCGCCTTCTGCGCGACCTCGACGAGCGCCGCGAAGGCGTTCGCGTCGTTCACGGCCAGCTCGGCCAGGATCTTGCGGTCGACCTCGACGTTCGCGGCCTTCAGACCCTGGATGAAGCGGTTGTAGGTCATGCCGTTGGCGCGGACAGCGGCGTTGATGCGCTGGATCCACAGCTGACGGAAGTCGCCCTTGCGCTTCTTGCGGTCGTTGTAGTTGTAGACCAGCGAGTGGGTGACCTGCTCCTTGGCCTTGCGGTACAGGCGCGAACGCTGACCGCGGTAGCCGGAGGCCTGCTCGAGGATCGCCCGGCGCTTCTTGTGGGCGTTGACTGCCCGCTTGACGCGTGCCACTTGTTAACTCCTTGTAGCGGGGTCGTGGTGGTACTCACACGACCCGGAAACGACTGGGTCCCGGTCCTGACGTGCGGCGCTCAGTGGTGGCGAGCGCCGGTCACGTCACTTGCCGAGAAGCTTCTTGATCTTCGCGGTGTCGCCCGGGGCCATCTCGGCGTTGCCGGTGAGGCGACGCGTGACGCGGGAGGACTTGTGCTCAAGCAGGTGGCGCTTGCCGGCGCGCTCGCGCAGCACCTTGCCGGAGCCGGTGATCTTGAAGCGCTTGCTGGCACCGCTGTGCGACTTGTTCTTCGGCATAGCGCCGTTATCTCCTCGTCGGTGGCGCTCCGGTGCCCGGTCGCGAAACCGGGCACGGTGGAGCGTCGCTCTTCTCTGGGTTACATCCACTGGGGACTGCCGTCCCCCGGGATCACGCCTCGGCGGGCTCCTCGGAAGGTGCCTCAGCCTCGGCAGGGTTCTGCGACTTACCGGGGTTCGCCTTCGCCTCGGCCTTGCGGGCTTCCTGCGCCTGCCGGGCCTCGGCCATGGCCTCGGTCTTCTTCTTGTGCGGACCGAGGACCATGATCATGTTGCGGCCGTCCTGCTTCGGGTTCGACTCGACGAAACCGAGGTCCTGGACGTCCTCCGCGAGGCGCTGCAGCAGTCGGTAGCCCAGCTCGGGCCGGGACTGCTCGCGACCACGGAACATGATCGTGATCTTGACCTTGTCGCCCTGCTTGAGGAACCGGACGACGTGACCCTTCTTGGTGTCATAGTCGTGCGGGTCGATCTTCGGCCGGAGCTTCATCTCCTTGATGACCGTGTGCGCCTGGTTCTTGCGCGCCTCACGGGCCTTCATGGCCGACTCGTACTTGAACTTCCCGTAGTCCATGAGCTTGCACACGGGCGGACGGGCGTTCGCCGCGACCTCGACCAGGTCCAGGTCGTACTCCTGCGCAAGCTCCAGTGCCTTAGCAAGCGGGACAATGCCCACCTGCTCGCCACTGGGACCGACAAGTCGCACCTCGGGAACGCGAATCCGGTCGTTGATGCGGGGCTCGGCGCTGATGGATCCTCCTCGGTAGCACCACACGGTTGTCTGGCGGACAGCCGCGTATGTCTCTTTTCGTTAGACCTAACCGCGCCGAAGCAAAGAAAATGCCCCGGACGATCACAGGCGGGGCTCCACAACACAACCGGAGCACCGCCGCGATGCCGCGGGGCGCGATTCGGGCGACTCCATCGTCCGTACGGAACGATGGTGGCCGCCTGACCGGATGACCCGCCGTCCCGGAGGACGGTCAGGTGGGAGTTCGGAGCCTCCACTTGTGGGCCGGGAACTCTGCCATGGGGCAGGGCACGTCCGGCCGGTCGTCCACCAGGTTAGCAGGATCGCTTGACAAGGCCTAATCGGGAGCCCGTCATCCCGATGATCCCCGTGCTCACGGACCGCTTATCGTGTGGGGCATGAGTGAGACCCCTCCTGAGAACCCCGACTTCGACGCGATGACCCGGGACATCGCCGAGGTCCCCGCCGTCGAGGTGATCGTGACGGTCGCCGTCAACCTGATGAGCGCCGCCGCCGTGAAGCTCGGGCTGAGCGAGGAGGGCGAGAAGTACAAGGACCTGGACGAGGCCCGCAAGCTGATCACCGGTCTCGCCGGCCTGCTGGACGCGAGCGCGACCGAGATCAGCTCCTTCCACGCGGCCCCGCTGCGCGACGGCCTGAAGTCGCTCCAACTGGCCTTCCGCGAAGCCTCGGTCGTCCCGGACGAGCCGGGCCAGGGCCCGGGCGAGAAGTACACCGGCCCGGTCTACGGCTGAGCTATCCCTTTACGTACAAGGGCTCGCCCGGAGGCGTGCTCCCGGCCGGCAGCAGTGCCAGGTCGAGGCCGCGCACCAGGCGGGCCCTCAGCGTGTCGTCGGCGGCGAGACGGCCGGCGACCGCGCGGGCGGCCTCGGCCGGTGCCGCGGCCGGGTCGAGGACGAGGGCGAGGGTGCCGTCGAACTGTCCGGGGCCGAGGTGGGCGCGCAGCACGGCGGGCTCCGCCGCCACGGCCGTCCGCACGGCCTCCCGGACGGCCGGGTCGGCGAGCGGGTCGGTGCTGGTGCGGCCCTCGGCGAGGGCGAGCAGCGCGGGCCCGGTCAGCTCGAACGGCACCGGTCCGGCGAGGTCCAGCACGACGGTGTCGGCCTTCTCGTGCGCGGCGGCCTGGAGCGCCTGGTGCAGGGGTACGGCGACGGGGCGCGCCGCGGGGTCCCAGCGGGCGAGGGAGTCGGTGGAGGTGAAGGCGGGCAGCGCGGTGCGCCCGCCGGCCTTCAGGGTGGGTACGGCCATGTCGCTGGTCTTCTCGCGGCGCAGGCCGTTCTCGTCCTCCTCGACCTCGCCGAGCACGGCGACGACCGGGACGAGCAGGCGGGCGCCCTTCAGGGCCTCCAGGACGGGCCCGAGCGCGCTGCGGTCCTCGGCCCAGGCGGCGAGCGCGGCGCTCAGCCGCGGGTCGGCGGAGCCGTCGTCGTCGGAGAAGCCGGGGTCGGGAATGTTCTTGTTCGCCACGGTCACCGACCCTATCGGGGGGACGCCGCCGGGCCGGTGCGGGGCCGCTTTCACGGGAATCCCAGGATGCGCTGACCGTCGTCTCACCCCGGTCCGACGGGGCGCACAGTCCGCGCCCCGAGCATCGCCGCCATGGAGTCCCCCAAAGCCCGCCATGGCCGTCGTGCACGCCCGTCCCGGCGCCGTCCGCTGCCGCACACCGTGCTCGCGGTGGTGGCCGTCGTCGGGGTCACGGCCGCGGGCACGGCGTACGTGAAGGCGCGGGCGCACCCGGGGGCGGCGGCCGTATCGTCGGCGGCGACGGCCCCGGCGTCCTCCTCGGCCGGGGCGAGCGAGGAGGCATCGGTGACGAAGGCGGCGGTGGACCGGGACGCACGGCTGAGCGAGGCGATGGCGGCGGTGAGCGTGCCCTCGGGTGCCGAGGTCTCGGCGGCCGTGCTGGCGGTGGACTCCGGGGAGAGCGCCGGATACGGCGAGGCGGCCTTCGACACGGCGAGCATCGTCAAGGTCGACATCCTGGCCGCGCTGCTGCTCCAGGCGCAGGACGCGGGCCGACGGCTGACGGCGGCGGAGCGGGCGTACGCGGCGAAGATGATCGGGAACAGCGACAACGCGTCCGCGACGGAGCTGTGGCACTCGATCGGCCGGGCGGACGGCCTGGACGCGGCCAACCGGCGCTTCGGGCTGACGGGCACCTCCGGCGGTGACGGCGAACTGTGGGGACTGACCCAGACCACGGCGGCGGACCAACTCACCCTGCTCCAGCAGGTGTTCGGCGGTGACGGGCAGCTGAGCGCGGCCTCCCGGGCGTACGTCCAGGGCCTGATGGCGTCGGTCGAGGCCGACCAGCGGTGGGGGGTGTCAGCCGCCGACGACGACAACTCCTGTCCGCTGAAGAACGGTTGGCTGGCCCGCAGCACGACCGGCCTGTGGGACGTGAACAGCATCGGACGGGTGACGGTGGACGGCACCGGCTATCTGGTGGCGGTGCTGTCGAAGGGCACCGGGACCCGGGCGGAGGGCATCGCGCTGGTCGAGGCGGCGGCGCGGGCGGCGGTGTCGGCGTTCGCCGGCAAGTGATCTCGGCCTCAGAGTCAAGTGGCCTGGAATTCAGGGCACTTGACGTGTTCCCCCGACGCCCTCAGGCCGTCCGCCTGCGCCCCAGCCACAGGACCACGACGCCCGCCACCAGCAGCACCCCGCCGGTGCTGCCGGCCAGCGGTCCCGCCCAGTCGGCGGCCGAGGAGGTGGCCTTGGGGGCGTCCGGGCCGGCCCCGAAGTACTTCTTGCCGTAGGCCGTCACGCGCAGGCTCTCGGGCTGGATCCGGTCCGCCGCCTTCAGCGCGGCGGCCGGGTCGATCATGCCGAAGCCGCGGGAGTCGTCGCGGCCGCCGACCGGCGCGTCCTCGGCGGTGTCCTCCAGGAGCTTCTTGATCTGGGCCGGGGCCAGATCGGGGTGGGCGGCCTTGATCAGGGCCGCGGCGCCGGAGACGAACGCGGAGGCGGCCGAAGTGCCCCAGCCCTCGTAGTACTTGTGGTCGGGGTCGGCGATGACCACGTTCACGCCGGGGGCGCTGACCGCGGCGTACCAGCGGCGGGTGGAGAAGGCGGCGCGGGTGCCGTAGCGGTCGACGGCGGTCGCGACGATGACGCCGGGGTAGGCGGCCGGGTAGGAGATGTGGTCGCCCTTCTCGCCGCCGTTGCCCGCGGAGGCGACGACGACCACGCCCTTCTTCAGGGCGTACTGCACTGCCTCGTCCTCGCTCGGTTCGGGGTGCGCGGAGTTCGAGTCGTCGCCGAGGGAGAGGTTGATGACGTCGGCGCCGTGGTCGGCGGCCCAGCGGATGCCGTCGGCGAGGGCGTTGCCCCGGGTGGTGCGGGCCTTGGTGCGGGCGGGGTCGCCGTCCTCCAGGATCACCCGGACGGGCAGGATCTTCGCCTCGGGGGCGACGCCCATGACGCCGGCGGAATCGCCGGGTCCGTGTCCGTGCCCGGCGATGATGCCGGCCATGGCGGTGCCGTGCCGGGCCCAGGTGCGGTCGCCCTGCCTGGCGCCGAAGCCGATCATGTCCTGGCCGGGCAGGACGTTGCCGACGAGGTCGGGGTGGCCGGCCTCGACGCCGGTGTCCAGGACGGCGACGGTGACGCCCTTGCCCTTGGTGGTCTGCCAGGCCTCGTCCAGGTGCAGGGCGTCGAGGCCCCACTGCTGGGCGCGGATGCCGTCGGCGTGGGCCGCGCCGGCCGGCAGCACGGCGAGGGCGCCGGCGAGCAGCAGGCTCACGGCGGCCGCGGCGGGGGGCGCGGCGCGGCGGGCGCGTATCGGGCGCCGCGCGGAGGTTCCCGATCGACTCGTGCCGAGGGTCGAGCGCCTCATGAAGGGTTCTCCGTGGCCGTGCCGATGTGCTGGCGCAGGCGGCGTTCGATGCGGTCGGCCAGGCCCTGGGCCTCGTTGCCGAGACCGGCCTGGGCGGGTGCGGTGGTGGCGGTGGGGCTGACGGCGTCGGCGGCGGGCTGGGGCGCGTCGGCCGCACGGCCGTCGGCCCAGCCGGAGACGGCGTAGGCGACGACGGGGGCGTCGGTGAGGACGGAGACGGTCCAGGAGGCGCGCTGCTTGTCGCCGAAGCCGGCCGCGAGGGTGCCCGCGGCGGCGTACGGCCGGGGCAGCAGGTCGGTGCGCCGGTCCAGGTGCTCGGTGCGGAAGCGGGCGGCGAGCGCGGACATGGCGGCGGGGTCGGCGCCGGTGAAGAGCAGACCGACGGTGGTGACGTAGCTCTGTGTGGCGTCGGTGTAGGTGGCGCGCAGCAGCCGGCGGCAGCCGACCGGGGCGAGGACCTTCTGGAGCAGCGGGTCGAAGGCGTGGGCGCAGCCGCTGTCCGGGGCCACGGCGATCCTGGTCCAGGTGCGGTCGGCGCCGCCGGGTCCGGCCCCGGTGCCCTGGACGGTGGTCGGGAACAGCTGGTCGACGGGCACGTTGTGCCAGAGCGCGGCGGTGGTGGTGAAGTGGTCGGCGGCGGTGTCGCTCCCGCCGTCGCCGGTGAGCCAACTCCCGGCCGCGGCACCGCCGATGAGGCCGAGCCCGAGCACGAGACAGGTGGCGGCGACGGCCGTGCGCCGGCCCGCCCGCAGCCGGGACGGCTCGCTGAAGGCCTCGGGCCGCCCGAACGACACGACGGGGCGCGCGGCCGCGCCGGCGCTCCAGGACAGCGCCGGGTCAGGTACGGCGACGGGCGGGAGCGGACCGGCGGGGTGGGCGGGCTCCAGGGGGCTCCAGCCGCCCGTCGTACCGGAACCGGCCCCGGTACGGCGCGCACCGGCCGCTGCGGCGGACGCGGACGCCTGCGCGGGCGCGGAGGCGGCTCCGGCGCGCGGCGGCTTCGGGGAACCGGGGACCGGCGCGGGAATCGGCCGGAGCCGGGTCGTGGTCTCCACCGCCGTGGGTTCCGGGGCCTTGGGGTCCTTGGGGTCCGGAGCCGTCGGTCCCGGAGCCGTGGGTTCGGACGCGGGTACGGGGCGGAGCCGGGTCGTCGTCTCCGACGCGGTCTCGGCGGGGGCCGCCGGCCGACGGGACCCCTGGCCGGTCTGTCCGGGCCGCTGGCGCCCCGGGCGCGGCGGCGCGTCGGGGAACCGGGCCGAGGCGGGCGGTGGCGGCGGGCTCACGGGATCGGCGCCCTCGGGCACGACCGGCTTCGCCCCGGCGCCGGTGGTCTGCTCCTCGCGCGCGAAGTCACCGCCGGACGGCCGGCCGGCGCGCGGTGTGAAGACGGACGGCTCGTCGTGGGGGTCGTCGGCCGGAGCGCTGTCGGCCGGGCGGCCGGGTGCGGCCGACGGGCGCGCCGGGGTCTGCGGCCGGGCCGGGCCGGCGGGGCGGGGTGCGCCGGCGGAACCCGCCGGACGGGTCGTGGCCGCCGGACGCGGCGGAGCCGGGGCCCCTCCCGGCGTTCCCGCACCCGGCGGGCGCGGCGGGTTCGAGGGGATGGGCGGCGCGGCCGGACTCGCCGCGGAGGACGACCGCGGCGACGTGAACGCGCCCTGCGGGCTCAGCGCGGCGGAAGGCCGCGGCGGTGCGGAAGGTGCCGGCGCGCCGGGCAGTGCCTGCGAGGAAGCGGGAGCGGACAGACCCTGCGGAGAGGAGTGACCGGGCGGGGTCGACGGTCGTGGCGGCACCGGGGCGCGGCGCGCTTCCGTGCTCATGCACCCCCCGTTTCCTCGTGCCCGGGCCGTCGTCGCGTACGCGGGCCGTTCCACTCCTCGGCCGCACCCGGTGCGCACAGCTCCGTCCGGGCACGCATACCCGTACGGCTGGACCGGCATCCCGGTTCAGGTGAAACGGCCGGGCGTGTTCCGCCGTACGTGCGCGTCACTCTACGGGTTGTCCCTGAGAGAAGGAGAACCAGTACACGCGCCGGGGGCATCTGCCCGGAACGTCCCCCTACCCTGCGGTAATCCTGTCTGGCAGGCTTCCGTCATGACTGCGCTCGCCGCTGACCGGGCCCGTTACGACCGGGCCACCGCCCATCTCGACGCCCCCCTCGCGATCGTGGACCTGGACGCCTTCGACGCCAACGCGGAGGATCTGGTCCGCCGGGCCGCCGGGAAGCCGGTCCGGGTCGCCAGCAAGTCGGTTCGCTGCCGGGCCCTGCTCGAACGGGTCCTGGCCAGGGACGGCTTCCGGGGCATCATGTCGTTCACCCTGGCCGAGTCGCTGTGGCTCGCGCGCTCCGGGTTCGACGACATCCTGCTGGCGTATCCCTCCGCCGACCGGACCGGCTTCGCCGAACTCGCCGCCGATCCCAAGCTCGCCGGTGCCGTCACCGTGATGGTGGACGACGTCGCCCAGCTCGACCTCATCGACGCCGCCCGGGACGGGGGGCGTGAAGTGGTGCGGGTCTGCCTGGAGTTGGACACCTCGCTGAAGCTGCTGGGCGGCCGGGTGCGGATCGGCGCCCGGCGCTCTCCGCTGCGCTCCCCCGGCCAACTCGCCGACCTGGCCCGGTCGGTGGCCCGGCGGCCGGGGTTCCGGCTGGTGGGGATCATGGCGTACGAGGGTCACATCGCCGGGGTCGGCGACTCCCTGGCCGGACGGCCGCTGCGGTCCCGCGCCGTGCGGCTGATGCAGGCGGCGGCCCGCCGGGAACTGGCCGAGCGCCGGGCCGCGGTCGTACGCGCGGTACGGGCCGTCGTGCCCGGTCTGGAGTTCGTCAACGGCGGCGGCACGGGCAGTGTGCAGCACACTGCGGCCGAGGACGCCGTGACCGAGATAGCGGCCGGTTCGGGGCTGTACGTGCCGCGGCTCTTCGACAACTACACGTCGTTCACCGGCCGTCCGGCCGCCCTGTTCGCCCAGCCCGTCGTGCGGCGGCCGGGCGTCGGGGTCGTCACCGTGCTCGGCGGCGGCTACCCCGCCTCGGGCGCCGCGGGCCGCGACCGGCTGCCGGTGCCGTATCTGCCGGAGGGGCTGGTGTACGACCCGCAGGAGGGCCCCGGTGAGGTGCAGACCCCGCTGCTCGGCTCGCCCGCCGACGATCTGCTCATCGGCGACAAGGTGTGGTTCCGGCACGCCAAGGCGGGCGAGTTGTGCGAGCGGTTCGCGGCCCTGCAGCTGATCGAGGGGGACACGGTCACGGCGACCGTGCCCACCTACCGGGGCGAAGGGCACACCTTCCTCTGACGAGCGGTCACTACACCGGCGTGACGTACGCACCCGCGATGCCGCCGTCCACCAGGAAGTCGGTGGCGTTGACGAAGGAGGAGTCGTCGCTGGCCAGGAAGGCGACGGCGGCGGCGATCTCCTCGGCCTCGGCGAACCGGCCGAGCGGGATGTGGACGAGGCGGCGGGCCGCCCGCTCCGGGTCCTTCGCGAACAGCTCCTGCAGCAACGGGGTGTTGACCGGCCCGGGGCAGAGGGCGTTCACACGGATCCCCTCCCGCGCGAACTGCACGCCGAGCTCCCGGGACATGGCGAGGACGCCGCCCTTGGAGGCGGTGTACGAGATCTGCGACGTCGCCGCGCCCATCCTCGCCACGAAGGACGCGGTGTTGATGATGGAGCCCCTGCGCTGCTCGCGCATGTAGGGGATGGCGGCCTTGCAGCACAGGTAGACGGAGGTGAGGTTGACCTCCTGGACGCGCTTCCAGGCCTCCAGGCCGGTCTCCAGGATGGAGTCGTCGTCGGGCGGGGAGATGCCCGCGTTGTTGAAGGCGACGTCGACGCTGCCGTAGGTGTCGTACGCGGTCTTGAACAGCGCCTCGACCTGCTCGGGGTCGGTGACGTCGGTCTTCACGAAGAGTCCGCCCACCTCGTCGGCGACGGCCTTGCCGCGGACCTCGTCGACGTCCGCGCAGACGACGTGGGCGCCCTCGGAGGCGAGCCGGCGGGCGGTGGCGAGGCCGATGCCGCTGCCGGCTCCGGTGACGACGGCGGTACGGCCGACCAGGCGGCGGCAAACAGATTCTGCGGTCACTGTGCGGGGCCCTCCGTGCTGATGAAGACGTTCTTGGTCTCGGTGAATGCGGTCAGGGCGTCGGGGCCGAGTTCGCGGCCGAGGCCGGACTGCTTGTAGCCGCCGAACGGGGTCCAATAGCGGACGCTGGAGTGGGAGTTGACGGACAGGTTGCCCGCGCGGACGGCCTGGGACACGCGCAGGGCGCGGCCGAGGTCCCGGGTCCACAGGGAGCCGGACAGTCCGTAGGGGCTGTCGTTGGCGAGGCGGATCGCGTCGGCCTCGTCGGTGAAGGGCAGCAGGACGGCGACCGGGCCGAAGATCTCCTCGCGCGCGGCTTCGCTGTCGTGCCGTTCGCCGGTGAGGACGGTGGGCGGGAACCAGAAGCCGGGGCCGTCGGGGGCGCTGCCGCGCAGGGCGGGCGCGTCGTCGCGGACGTACGACCGTACGCGCTCCAGCTGCTGACGGGAGATCAGCGGGCCCATCTGGGTCTTCTCGTCGGCGGGGTCGCCCACGACCACGGCGGCCAGCGCGTCGGCGAGGAACTCCCGGGCCTCCTCCAGCACCGCCTCCTGGACGAGGATGCGGGTGCGGGCGCAGCAGTCCTGGCCGGAGTTGTCGAGGAAGGAGAACGGGTCGAGGGCGGTGGTGAGGTCGGCGTCGGCGAAGACGATGTTCGGGCTCTTGCCGCCGAGTTCGAGGGTGACCGGCTTGACGAGCCTCGCGCAGCGCTCCATGACCTCGCGGCCGGTGCGGCTGGAGCCGGTGAACACGATCTTGGCGACGTCCGGGTGGTCCACCAGGGCGCGTCCGGCGGTGTGGCCGTGGCCGGGCAGTACCTGGAAGACGTGCTCGGGCAGGCCCGCCTCCAGGGCCAGTTCGGCCAGTCGCAGAGCCGTCAGCGGAGTGGTCTCGGCGGGTTTGAGGACGACCGCGTTGCCGGCGGCGAGCGCGGGGAAGGAGCCCCAGGCGGCGATCGGCATCGGGAAGTTCCAGGGGGCGATGACGCCGATGACGCCGAGCGGCTCCTGGAAGGTGACGTTCCAGCCGCCGGGGACCGGGATCTGCTTGCCGAGGAGGCGTTCGGCGCCGCCGGCCGCGTACAGCAGCAGGTCACGGGCGTTGCCGGCCTCCCAGCGGGCGTTGCCGACCGTGTGGCCGGCCTCGCGGACCTCCAGCCGGGCCAGTTCCTCGGTGTGGGCGTCGACCACGTCCGCGAAGCGGCGCAGCAGCCGGGCCCGGTCGGCGGGGGCGAGGGCGGCCCACCGGGTCTGGGCGCGTACGGCCCGTACGACGGCGGCGGCCACGTCCTGTTCGCTCGCGGCGGCGACGGTGGCGACGACCTCTTCCGTGGCGGGGTTGAGGACCTTCAACTCGTCCGCATCAGACACGAATTGCCCTTTCACAGTCTGGTTCACAGGCGTTCGAAGGAGCGGCGCAGCTCCCAGTCGGTGACCGCGGCGTCGAAGGCCGCCAGCTCGACGCGCGCCATGTTGCGGTAGTGGGCCACGACCTCGTCGCCGAAGGCGGCCTTGGCGATCGGGCTGTTCTCCCACAGCTCGGCGGCCTCGCGCAGGGTGGTCGGGACGTGCTCGAAGTCCGCGGTGTAGGCGTTGCCGGGGCAGGGCTCGGGCAGTTCCAGCTTCTGCTCGATGCCGTACAGGCCGGCCGCGACGAGTCCGGCGACGGCGAGGTAGGGGTTGACGTCCCCGCCGGGCAGACGGTTCTCGAAGCGCAGCGAGCGGCCGTGCCCGACCACACGCAGCGCGCAGGTGCGGTTGTCGTGGCCCCAGGCGACGGCGGTGGGGGCGAAGGAGCCCGGCTGGAACCGCTTGTAGGAGTTGATGTTCGGGGCGTACAGGAGCGAGAACTCGCGCAGGGCGGCGAGCTGTCCGGCGAGGAAGTGCCGCATGACGTCGGACATGCCGTCGCCGTCGGCCATGGCGTTGTTCCCGTCGGCGTCGGCGAGCGAGAGGTGGATGTGGCAGGAGTTGCCCTCGCGCTCGTTGTACTTGGCCATGAAGGTGAGCGAGACGCCCTCCTGGGCGGCGATCTCCTTGGCGCCCGTCTTGTACAGGGCGTGCTGGTCGCAGGTGACGAGGGCCTCGTCGTAGCGGAAGGCGATCTCGTGCTGGCCGGGGTTGCACTCGCCCTTGGCGGACTCGACGGTGAGGCCCGCGCCCGCCATGTCGTTGCGCAGCCGGCGCAGCAGGGGTTCGACGCGGCCGGTGCCGAGGATGGAGTAGTCGACGTTGTACTGGTTGACCGGGGTGAGCCCCTGGTAGCCCGCGTCCCAGGCCGCCTCGTAGCTGTCCTTGAAGACGATGAACTCCAGCTCGGTGCCGACCTGTGCGGTGTAGCCGAGGTCGGCGAGCCGGTCCAGCTGGCGGCGCAGGATCTGGCGGGGCGCGGCGACGACCGGGGAGGCGTCGTTCCAGGCGAGGTCGGCGACGAGCAGGGCGGTGCCGGGGTGCCAGGGGATGCGGCGCAGGGTGGTGGGGTCGGGGCGCATGGCGAAGTCGCCGTAGCCGCGCTCCCAGGAGGACATCGCATAGCCGTCGACGGTGTTCATCTCGGTGTCGACGGCGAGGAGGTAGTTGCAGCCCTCGGTGCCGTGGTGCAGGACCTCGTCGAGGAAGAAGCGGGCGGCGAACCGCTTGCCCTGGAGCCGCCCTTGCATGTCGGGGAAGGCCAGGACGACAGTGTCGATCTCACCGCTCGCGACGAGGGCGTGCAGTTCCTCGACACTGAGCGGGGGTGTGCGGTCTGCCACGGGAGAGCCTCCTTCGGCGCCTTCGCGTTCGAGAGCGGCGCCTTCGCGCTTTTTCGGCCGGGCCAAGAGCCATAAGGTATTGCTCAGAACCATTGCTTGGGAAGGGGGTACGGCCGGATGTCCTGGGAGAGTGACGCGCAGGGGGTGGGAGACCGGCTCGCTCCGGTACTGCGGCCGGTGCGGGCGGGCAACGGCTTCGAGGAGGCGCTGGAGCAGATCCTCCAGGTCGTGCGGCTCGGCCTGGTGCCGGGCGGGGAGCGGCTGCCGGCCGAGCGGGAGCTGGCGGAGCGGCTCGGGATCAGCCGGGTGACGCTGCGCGAGGTGCTGAAGGTGCTCCAGGACCAGGGACTGGTGGAGGCGCGGCGCGGCCGGTACGGCGGAACGTTCGTGCTGCCCCGTTCGGACGCCGGCGGCGAGGACGAGCTGCGGCGGCGGATCACCGAGGTCGACATCGAGGACGTGCTGCGCTTCCGCGAGGTGCTGGAGGTGGGCGCGGCCGGCCTGTGCGCGGCGCACGGGCTGGCACAGGAGCAGGCGGACCGGCTGCGCGAGGCACTGGCCCGCACGCACGACGCCCCGCTCGCCGACTACCGGCGCCTGGACACGCTGCTGCACCTGACGCTGGCCGAACTGTGCGGCTCCCCCTCCCTGACGGCGCAGTACGCGGCGGTGCGGGCCACGGTCAACGACCTGCTCGACTGCATCCCGCTGCTGGTGCGCAACCTGGAGCACTCCCAGCGGCAGCACACCGCGCTGGTGGAGGCGGTGCTGGACGGGGACGCGGACGGGGCGCGGGAGATGATGCGCGAGCACTGCGCCGGGACGGCCGCGCTGCTGCGGGGCTTCCTGGCGTAACGACAGCTGCTGTAAAGGTGTGTCAGTGAACCTTTAGCGTCCGGGGAGGGCGATATGGCGACCGTACGACCGCTGATCGGGATCAGCACGTATCTGGAGTCCGGGGCACGCTGGGGCGTGTGGGAGCTGGACGCGGTGCTGCTGGCGGCCGGTTATCCGCGGCTGGTGCAGCGGGCCGGCGGACTGGCCTGCATGCTGCCGCCGGACGCGCCCGCGCGCGCGGCGGAGGCGGTGGCCCGGGTGGACGGGCTGGTCGTCGCCGGCGGCCCGGACGTGGACCCCGCCCGCTACGGCGCGGAGCGCTCGCCGCGCACGGGGCCGCCCGCGCCGGAGCGGGACGCCTGGGAGCTGGCGCTGATCGACGCGGCGCTGGCGGCGGGCGTGCCGCTGCTCGGGATCTGCCGGGGCATGCAGCTGCTGAACGTCGCCCTCGGCGGCACGCTCGTCCAGCATCTCGACGGGCACACGGAGGCGGTCGGCGTCTTCGGCCGCCATCCGGTCAAGCCGGTACCGGGCACGCGCTACGCCGGCATCGTCCCGGAGGAGACCGCCGTACCGACCTACCACCACCAGGCCGTCGACCGGCTCGGCCGGGGCCTGGTCGCCTCGGCGTACGCGACGGACGGCACGGTCGAGGCACTGGAACTGCCGTCGGCCGACGGGTGGGTGCTCGGGGTGCAGTGGCACCCGGAGATGGACGAGGACCCGCGGGTGATGCGGGCCCTCGTCACAGCGGCAGCCGCCGCCTGAGCCAGGCCGACGCCGCGTCCCCCTGGGCGCGCTGGAAGGCGCGCAGGGTGGGCAGGCCGGGCGGGGACGGGTTCAGGGAGCTGCGCAGGAAGAAGCCCGTGAGAGCGGCGAGTGCGGCGGTCACGGCGTCCGGGTCGGCGGCCCGGCCCAGCGGATGCGCGGTGAACAGTTCCTCGGGATCCGGGCCGCCCTGCGCCCGCACGCACGGCAGCATGACGAGCAGGTCGAACCAGGGCGCGGCGCGCATCGCGTGCGGCCAGTCCACGAAGGCCACTTTCCCGTCGGCCGTGAGCAGCACGTTGTCCGCGCGCAGGTCGGCATGGACCAGGGTGTCCCCCGATACGCCCTCGGGCCAGCGGGCCTCCAGCGCGGCGAGCTCGGGCAGGTGGCCGGCGGTCCACGCGCCGAGCCGGTCGCGCACGTCGCCGACACCGCCGGCCTCGCCGTCGAGGAGCCGGCGCCAGCCGCTGAAGGCCTCGGCCAGGTCCTCGGCGACGGGCGGGACGTCGAGCGGGCACGGGGTGCCGGTGCGGGCGAGCACGGTCACGGCGTCGAGCACCCGGCGCAGCTCGTCCGGCCGCCAGGGCACGTGCGGCTGGCGTCCCTCCACCTCCTCGAAGACCAGCGCCACCCAGGTGCCGTCGTCGTACGTCCCGAGCAGCCGGGGTGCGGGCACGGCGGCCGGGAGCGCGGCGGCGACCCGGGCCTCCCGGCGGTGCAGGCCGGGGCTGTGCGGGTTGGCCTCGGCGCTCACCGCCTTGACGAAGCCCGTGCCGCCCGCGGCGGTGCGCACGCGCGCGGCGACGCCGGGCGAGAAGCCGCCGTTCTGCGTCTCGGCGCGCACGACCGGTGCGCCGAGCGTCTCGCCGACGGCGCGCCGGACCGAGGCCGGGAGCTCTTCCCAGGGGGTGCGGACGCCGGTGGCGGGCGGGGCGGTGAGGGTCATGCGGGACATGCTGCCGGGCGGGCGGAGCGGCCGGCCAAGGGTTTTCTCCGCCGCGCGGTTTCCCGCACCCCTTCGGGGCGCCGCCCCTCACCCCCGCGTCAGCGACAGCAACTCCCGTGCGGGGCCCGTCGGTCGGTGGCCCGTCGGCCAGACCGCCCGCAGATCCCGCTGCAACGAGACTCCCTCCACCGGAATGCTGACCAGTCGCCGCATCGCCAGCTCCTCCCCCACCACCAGCTCGCTGAGGACCGAGGGGCCCGCTCCGCTGACCGCCGACGCCTTGACCGCCGTGGTGGAGGACAGCTCGATCAGGGGGCGGGCGAGGCCGCCGAGTGCCGCGTCGAGGACCTGCCGGGTGCCGGAGCCCCGCTCGCGCAGGATCAGCGGGGTCCCGGCCAGCTCCCGTGCCGTGAGCGGGCGCCGGCGGCGGGCCCAGGGGTGGCCGGGGGCCGTGACGACGATCAGCCGGTCGCGGGCGATGACCGTCGCGTCCAGGCCGCTCGGCACCGTCAGCCCCTCCACGAAGCCGAGGTCCGCTTCGCCGGACAGCAGCAGTTCCGCCACCTTCGTGGAGTTGCCCGCGAGCAACGAGACGGCCGTGTCGGGGCGTTCGGCGTGCAGGGCGAGGAGCCAGCCGGGCAGCAGGTACTCGGCGATGGTCATGCTCGCCGCGACCCTGAGGCGCGAGTCCCGTCGGTCCCGCAGCGCCCGCGCGCCCGCGTCGAAGGCGGCCGCCGCCTCCACCACCCGGCGGGCCCAGTCCGTCACGAGGGCCCCGGCGTCGGTGAGCCGGGAGCCGCGCGGCGAGCGGTCGACCAGGGCCACCCCCAACTGCCGTTCCATGGAGCGGATCCGGCTGCTGGCGGCGGGCTGGGTGATGCCGACCTCGCGTGCCGCCGCGCCGAGACTGCCCAGCCGGGCCACCGCCAGCAGCAGTTCCAGCGCGGCCAGGTCCGGCACCCGGTGCGCCAGGGACGCCGTGCGCTCGTGCCGCCCCTCCGCCTCAGCCATAAGACACCTCGCTCATAAGACCAGCTTATGCCCTCATAGGGAGGAACTCCCTGGTCAGGGGCGGATCCCGGCGGGACGGTGGGGTCATGGTCATCGCAGCCCATCCCTCGTCCGCCCCCTCCGCCCTGCCCGCCGCCCGTCTGCGGCACCTCGGGCCGAACTGGTACGCCGCCGTCATGGGCACCGCCATAGTCGGCTCGGCCGGCGTCGCGCTGCCCGGCCACGGGGCGGTGCGCAGCGGTGTGCTCGCGGGAGTCTGGGCGCTGTCCCTGCTCGCTCTGACGGCCCTGCTGGCGGCCCGCGCCCTGCACTGGACCCGCCACCGCGACCAGGCCCGGGCGCATCTGCTCGACCCCGGCATGGCGCCCTTCTACGGCTGCCTGGCCATGGGGCTGCTGGCGG
Organism: Streptomyces sp. HUAS MG56; assembly: GCF_058673395.1. NCBI lineage: Bacteria > Bacillati > Actinomycetota > Actinomycetes > Kitasatosporales > Streptomycetaceae > Streptomyces > Streptomyces sp. HUAS MG56. Next base: position 3,022,503 of record NZ_CM178722.1, read on the forward strand.
TCGGCGGCGGTGCCATGACCGCCGGACAGCCGCTGATCGGCACGCGGACGGCCGTGGCGCTGGACACCGTGCTGTTCACGGCCGGTACGGCGGTCGGGCTCGTGGCCGCCGTGGCCGTGCCGTACCTGATGGCCGTACGCCATCGCGTCGAGCCCGCGCAGGCGACCCCGGTGTGGCTGCTGCCGCTGGTCGCGCCGATGGTGTCGGCCGCGCTCGGCCCGCTGCTCGTGCCGCACCTGCCGCCGGGGCAGCCCCGGGAGACCCTGCTGCTGGCCTGCTTCGCGATGTTCGGGCTGAGCCTGTTCGCGACGCTGGTGATGCTGCCGCTCGTCTTCGCCCGGGTGATCGGCCCGGACCCGCTGCCGCTCGCGCTGACCCCGACCCTGTTCCTGGTCCTGGGCCCGCTCGGGCAGTCCACGACCGCGGTCGGCAAGATCGCGGACGCGGCTCCCGGCGTCGTACCGGCCCCCTACGACCGCGGTCTCGACGTCCTCTCCGTGCTCTACGGCGTGCCCGTGATGGGCTTCGCGCTGCTGTGGCTGGCGCTCTCGGTCGCGCATGTGGTGCGGGCCCGGCGCCGGGGCATGGGGTTCGCGATGACCTGGTGGGCGTTCACCTTCCCGGTGGGCACGTGTGTCACCGGCGCCGCGGTGCTCGACCGGCACACGGGCCTCGCGTTCTACGACGCCCTGGCCGTGTGCCTGTACGCCGTCCTGGTCACCGCCTGGCTGGCCGCCGTCGCCGGGACCGTACGCGGCCTGCTCAGCGGTGAGTTGCTCGCAGCGCCTCGCCCAGCACCCGTGGCGCTTCGGCCAGCGACGGGCCGTACCACGTCAGGTGCCGTCCGCTGACCAGGGCGCAGGGCAGGCCGGGGAAGGCCTCAGGGCCGTCGTCGGCGGTGAAGCGGTAGGGCTCGTCGGGCAGCACCACCAGGTCCGGGGCCGCCGCGCACAACTCCGCCAGGGGGACGCGGGGATAGCGGTCCGGGTGACCGGCGTGGACGTGGTCCACGCCGAGCCGGGCCAGGACGTCGCCCGCGAAGGTGTCCCGGCCGAGGACCATCCAGGGCCGGCGCCAGACCGGTACGACGGCGGTCCTGCGCCGGGCCGGCTCCGGCAGCGCGCTCCAGGCCGATTCCGCCTCCGCGAGCCAGCGCGGGCGCGTGGGCGCACCGCACGCGGCGAGCACCCGGGCCAGCTCCGCGAAGGCCTGCGGCACCGCGCGCACCTCGGTGACCAGCACGTCCAGGCCGGCCGCGCGCAGGGCGTCGAGGTCGGGGGCGCGGTTCTCCTCCTCGTTGGCGATCACCAGGTCGGGGGCGAGGGCGAGGATCCGGTCGAGGCGGGGGTTCTTCGTACCGCCGATCCGGGTGACGTCCAGGCCAGCCGGCCGGACGCACCAGTCGGTGGCGCCGACGAGGACGCCGGGCAGGGTCGCGGCGACCGCTTCGGTGAGGGACGGGACGAGGGAGACGACCCTCGTCAACGGGGCCGGTCCTGCATGGCCTCGATGTGTTCCGCCACCGCCACCACGATCACCCGGGTGTCCGGCACCGTAGCCCGCCAGCGGTGCCGTACCCCACCGGTCAGGTAGAGGGTGTCGCCGCGGCCGAGTCGGTACGCGCGGCCCTCGGCCTCGATCTCCACCGCGCCGTCGGCGACGTACATCAGCTCGTCGTTGCGGTGCTGGAACTCGCGGCCCGCCTCGTGGTCGCCGGTGATCTCGGAGGCGTGCAGCTGGTGGTGGCCACGGACCAGGGCGCGGGTGCGGGGCTCGAAGTCGCCCTCGGCGGCCGGCTCGGCGCGCACGACGTCCACGCTGGCGGCGGGGTCGGCGGCGGCGAGGAGTTCGACGGCGGTGGTGCGCAGGGCGTCGGCCAGCTTCTCCAGGGAGGTGCGGCTCGGGCGGGCCCGGTCGTTCTCGACCTGACTGAGGAAGGGCACGGACAGGCCGCTGCGCTCGGCCACGGCGGCGAGGGTCAGTTCCAGCGAGCGGCGGCGTCGCCGGACGGCCGCGCCCACTCGCACGGGCTGTTGCTCTTTGTGGTCGCCCATCGCTCCGGCTCCCTCCCTCGCTCGTCGTGCCGCGGACAGTTCTGATGACTTCTCTGCACCCTACGCATGTTCGGCAAACCGTTTCACGCGCCTGCCACATCCCTGTCCGGTCCGCACACCCCCACCCTTACGGTTCACGCCAGTTTGTCGGGTTCTCCCGGCCGGTCGCGGAGGTGCCCCGGCCCGTGGTGAATATGCCGACGAGCTGGGTCGGGAGCGCCGGCCCGGGCCCAGGGACGTCACGTTCCGTGATTGGCCGGATCCTTCCCGTACGCGCGTGCCCTCGCGCATGCGCGAGGGGCGGGGCCCGCCGGACGCTCGACACAGCGTGCGGCGGGCCCCGCCCCTCGGGTGGGCGGTCCGGACCGGTCAGGTCACCCGGCCGCCCGGCTCCCGGCCCCCTGCCCGGCGACCGGGGCCCACCTGTCGACCAGGCCGGGGTGGGCGCGCAGCCAGGAGCGCACGGCGTCCTGCTCCTTGCCCTTGCCGGCCTGCTGGACCTGCGACTCCAGGCTCGTGAGCTGCTTCTCGGTCATCGAGAAGTTCTTCAGCCACTTCCCCACCTCGGGGTTGTCCCGGGTGAAGCCCTTGCGGGTCAGGGTGTGCACGCCGTCGCCCTTGCCCCAGGCGCCCTGCGGGTCCTTCAGCTTCTTCAGGTCGTAGTCGCTGTAGGCCCAGTGCGGGGACCACAGGGTGATGACGACCGGCTGCTTCCTGGCGTAGGCGCGCTTCAGCTCGGCGAGCATGGCCGGGGTGGAGCCGTCGATCACCTGGTAGGTGCCGTCGAGGCCGTACGCCTTGAGGACCTTGCTCTTGAGCAGGCTCATCTCGCCCGCGCTGGGCTCGATGCCGACGATCTTCCCGCCGAACTCGGCGGCGTGGGCCTTCAGGTCCGCCAGCGAGTTCACGTCCTTCACGTACGAGGGGACGGTCAGCTCCAGGGAGGTGGGGCCGAACCAGGAGCCGAGGTCGTCGAGCTGCTTGCCGTACTTCTTCCAGTACTCGGCGTGCGTGGTGGGCAGCCAGGAGTCGGTCTCGAAGTCGAGCTGGCCGGTGGCGAGGCCGGTGTAGAGGGGGCCGGCGGCGTACTGGGTGGTGGTGACCTTGAAGCCGCGTTCCTCCAGGATCTCCTTCCAGAGGAAGGTGGAGGCGACGCCCTCGTCCCAGGGGATGTAGCCGATCGTGATCTGCTTGCCCTTGCCGACGTTCGTGCCGGAGGCCTCCGCGGAGGAGCCGGAGGAGGAGCCGAAGATCCCGAGGCCGCCCGCGACGAGGGCGAGGACGACCACACCGGCGACGGCGACGACCGGGCGCGGGCGGTACGACCACGCGCGCGTGGGGGCCTTGGCGAGGGCCCTGCGGCCCTGCGGGGAGAGCTGGGTGCCGAGGGCGCCGGTGATCCGGTCGAGGTAGATGGCGAGGACGACGATGCCGACGCCCGCCTCGAAGCCGTAGCCGATGTCGAGCTGGCCGATGGCCTCGTTGACGGCGCCGCCGAGGCCGCCGGTGCCGACCATGCCGGCGATGACGACCATGGACAGGCCCAGCATGATCACCTGGTTGACGCCGGCCATGATGGTCGGCAGGGCGAGCGGCAGCTGGACGCGGAACAGGATGTCGCGCGGGGTGGTGCCGAACGCCTCGGCGGCCTCGACCAGGTCGGCGTCGACCTGGCGGATGCCCAGCTCGGTCATGCGGACGCCGGGCGCGAGCGCGAAGATCAGGGTGGCGACGACACCGGCGGCGGTGCCGAGGCCGAAGAAGAGCATGGCCGGGATCAGCAGGACCATCGACGGCATCGTCTGGAGCAGGTCCAGGACGGGCCGCAGGGCCGCACCGACCGCCGTGGAGCGGGCGGCCCAGATGCCCAGCGGGACGGAGATCACGAGCGCGAGCACGGTCGCCACGAGGACCAGGGCGAGCGTCGACATGGCCTGGTCCCACAGCTGGAGCGAGTCGACCAGCGCGAATCCGGCGAAGGCGAGGACGCCGGCGACGAGGCCGCGCAGCCACCAGGCGAGGACGGCGAGGATGCCGGCCATGAGCAGCGGCTGGGGCGCGCCGAGGACCGCGTCGATGCCGTTGTACATGCCCTCCATGACGGCCTTGACGGCGTCGAAGAGCCAGGAGAGGTGGTCGACCAGCCAGTTGACGCCGGAGTCGACCCAGTCGCCGAGGTGGATCCTAGGCACGGCTGATCACCTGCTTCCCGTCCCTGTCGCCTTCGTCGCCGCCTTCGTTCTCGCAGGGTGTCGGCTCGGCGTCCTCGTCGCCGAGGAAGCCGACGAGGCGCCGGCGGGGCACGACGCCGACCAGGGTGCGGCGGTCCGTGCCGAGGACGGCGACCGCGTGGGGCACGCGCGCGCTGAGGGCGCACAGCTCGGTGAAGGGCGTGTCGGTCGTCGCGGTCTCGCAGGCGCAGTCGGCCTCGTCGCCGCGCAGGTCGGTGTCCATGACGGCGGCGGCGGTCAGCACGCGGGAGCGGTCGACGTCCTGGATGAAGGAGGCGACGTAGTCGTTCGCGGGGCGCAGCAGGATGTCCTCGGCGGTGCCGGTCTGCACGATCCGGCCGTCGCGCATCACGGCGATGCGGTCGCCGAGGCGCATCGCCTCGTTGAGGTCGTGCGTGATGAAGACGATGGTCTTCTTCAGGGTCTTCTGCAGTTCGAGGAGCTGGTCCTGCATGTCGCGGCGGATCAGCGGGTCCAGGGCGCTGAAGGACTCGTCCATGAGCAGCAGGTCGGCGTCGGTGGCGAGGGCGCGGGCGAGGCCGACGCGCTGCTGCATTCCGCCGGACAGCTCGTCCGGCCAGGACTTCTCCCAGCCGGCCAGGCCGCACAGGGCGAGCGCCTCGTCGGCGCGGCGCTCGCGCTCGGCGCGGGGCACGCCCTGCACTTCCAGGCCGTAGGCGGCGTTGTCGCGGACGCTGCGGTGCGGGAAGAGCGCGAAGTGCTGGAAGACCATGCTGATCTTCCTGGAGCGGACCTCGCGCAGGGCGCGGTCGGTGAGCGCGGTCAGGTCCTGGCCGTCGTAGCGCACGGTGCCCGCGGTCGGCTCCAGCAGCCCGTTGAGCATGCGCAGCAGGGTGGACTTGCCGGAGCCCGACAGACCCATGACGACGAAGATCTCGCCCTCGCCGACGCTGAACGACGCGTCGATCACGGCGGCAGTGGTGCCGTCGCCGCGCAGTTCCTCACGGTCGGCGCCCTGCCGCAGGCGCTCCACCGCCTCGTCCGGTCGTCTGCCGAACACCTTGAACAGATGCTCCGCCTCAAGCCTGGCTGACACGCGTACCTCTCGGATCGGGGACAGAACAGAAGCCGCGCCTCCCCGGTAAGGAGATGGTCAAACTTTTAAGTGGGCCACCTCACATGATCGCGATCCTCGGTGGTGTGCGGCTCGGCGTGGCTGTCAGTGGTGTGCGGCATGATGCGAAGCGTGACCGGACGACTCATGCTCCTCGACACCGCATCGCTCTACTTCCGCGCCTACTTCGGCGTCCCGGACTCCGTGAAGGCCCCCGACGGCACGCCGGTGAACGCCGTGCGCGGACTGCTCGACTTCATCGACCGGCTGGTCAAGGACCACCGGCCGGATCAGCTCGTGGCCTGCATGGACGCCGACTGGCGCCCGCAGTGGCGGGTGGACCTGATCCCGACGTACAAGGCGCACCGGGTCGCCGAGGAGCACGAGGCGGGCCCGGACACCGAGGAGGTGCCGGACACCCTGGCCCCGCAGGTGCCGGTCATCGAGGACGTCCTGGACGCGATCGGGATCGCCCGGGTCGGCGTCGCGGAGTACGAGGCGGACGACGTCATCGGCACGTTCACCGCGCGCGCCGCGGGCCCGGTGGACATCGTCACCGGCGACCGCGATCTGTACCAGCTGGTGGACGACGCCCGCGGGATCCGGGTGCTGTACCCGCTGAAGGGGGTCGGCACGCTCCAGCTGACCGACGAGTCGGTGCTGCGCGAGAAGTACGGCGTCGACGGGCGGGGGTACGCGGATCTGGCCCTGCTGCGCGGTGACCCGAGCGACGGTCTGCCCGGCGTGGCCGGCATCGGCGAGAAGACAGCGGCCAAGCTGCTCGACGAGTTCGGCGACCTGGACGCGATCATGGCGGCGCTGGACGACCCGCGGGCGAAGCTCACGCCGTCGCAGCGCAAGCGGCTCGACGAGGCCCGGCCGTACGTCGCGGTCGCGCCGAAGGTGGTGCGGGTGGCCGCCGACGTGCCGCTGCCCGAGGTCGACCCGGCGCTGCCGCACGCCCCGCGCGACCCGCAGGCGCTGGAGCGGCTGGCCGAGCGGTGGGGGCTCGGCGGCTCCCTCCAGCGGCTGCTGACGACGCTGGCCCGGTGACCTTGACCGAAATTTTCTGGCAAAGGGCGCTCATCGCACTCCCGAACGAGCGGTGTGACCACAGGGCGAGGTGCTAACTTAGGTAAACCTAACCAATTCGCAGGAGGTCCGTGATGGCAGAGCGCCCGGGACGTAAGCCGCGCAAGCCCCGCACCGCCCAGGTGGTGCGCACCGAACGGCTGACCCCGCACATGCAGCGTGTGGTGCTCGGCGGCGAGGGCCTCGCCGACTTCGCGGCGGACACCTGCACCGACCACTACGTGAAGCTGCTGTTCGGCCCCGCGGGCGTGACCTACCCGGAGCCGTTCGACCTGGAGCGGATCCGCGAGGAGTTCCCCCGGGAGCAGTGGCCGGTGACCCGGACCTACACCGTGCGGGCCTTCGACCCCGAACTGCGGGAGCTGACGCTGGACTTCGTCGTCCACGGCGACGAGGGACTGGCCGGCCCCTGGGCGGCTCGCGTGCGGCCCGGCGAGACGGTGCGCTTCATGGGTCCCGGCGGCGCCTACGCCCCCGACCCGGAGGCCGACTGGCATCTGCTCGCCGGTGACGAGAGCGCACTGCCCGCAATCGCCCGGACCCTGGAGTCGCTGCCCGCCGGTTCCCGCGCGCATGTCTTCGTGGAGGTCTCCGGCCCCGAGGAGGAACAGAAGATCGACTCCGACGCGGCGGTCGTCTGGGTGCACCGCGGGGGCCGCCCGGTCGGCGAGGCCCTGGTCGCGGCCGTACGGGGCCTGGACTTCCCGGAGGGCCGGCTGCACGCGTTCGTGCACGGCGAGGCGGGCTTCGTGAAGGAGCTGCGCCGGCTGCTGCGGGTCGAGAAGCAGATCCCGCGCGAGGACCTGTCGATCTCCGGCTACTGGCGCCTCGGCCACAACGAGGACGGCTGGCAGGCCTCCAAGCGCGACTGGAACGCCCGCATCGAGGCCGAGCAGGAGGGCGGCGCGGCGGCGGCCGCGTAGTGCCCCGCGCGCTCAGGGTGCCGTCCCGTTGAGCCTGCCGAACGGGATGTGCACGCTGGGCGTGGTCCGTGACGTGCTCTCCAGGTGGGTCACCTGGTCGTCGAAGAAGATGTGCGGCCGGAGCACCTTCAGGACCGCGCCCTTCTCGATCCCGCCGAGGAAGAAGGCGTCGTCGACCCGCACGCCCCACTGCTTCAGGCTCCGTACGGCCCGCTCGTGCGCCGGTGCGGCGCGCGCGGTCACGAGCGAGACGCGCACCCGGCTCGGGTAGTCCGGGTCGGTCCGGCGCCGTTCCTCCTCCCGCCGCTGTATCCGGTTCACGCCGGCCAGGAAGTCGCGCAGCGGCCCCGGGTCGTGCGGGGTCGCCGCGTTGCGGGTCTCGTGCTCGCGGAACTCCTCCAGTCCGCCGGACTGGTAGATCTGTTCGGCGGCGTCGCCGGCGAGCACCCCGTCGAAGTCGAACGCGATCCGCAGTTCCCCGTCCGCGGGGTCGTCCGCGTACGACGATCCGAGCACATGCCCGGCCGGCAGTCCGGCGGCGACCGCCTCGCGCACGTCGGCGCCGTTCGCCGACAGGAACAGGGACATGTTCAGCGCGGTGACGAACGCGTACGGGGCTCTTCCCTGCATGAACACGGCCCGGGTGATGGGCAGTTCACGGGCCTGGATCGAGCGCATGACGCGCAGCCCGGTGTCGGGGTCGTTGCGGGAGAGGATGATGACCTCGACGAGCGGATCGCCCGGCTCACCGAGGTCGTTGAGCGACAGCAGCCGGCGGATGAACGCGAACGCGACGCCCGGCCGGAGCGTGTCGTCCACGTGTGCTTCCTGGTAGGCCCGGTAGGCCTCCTCGCCCTGCTCGCGGAAGACGGCGTCCGACTCCCGCAGATCGAACAGGGCGCTGGAGGCGACACCGACGACGAGTCGGTCCGCGAGATCGTAGGGCGGCATGCCCTTCATCTGCACACCGGCCGGCCCCCGGAAACCGTCACACCGACCGCTGGTAGGAGCGGACGGTACGGATCGACAGCCACACCGCCGCGGCCGCGAGGGCGAGCAGCGCGCCGCCCCGGCCGAGCACGGCCCCCCAGTGAAGGTGCTCGGACATCGCCGAACGGCCCGCCACCATGGCCCAGTTGACGGGGTTGAAGTCGGCGATGTGCCGCATCCAGCCGGGCATCTGGGCCGGTGCCATGAAGGCGCTGGAGAGGAAGGTCAGCGGCAGCAGCAGGAAGGTGTTGATGCCGATGATGGACTCCCGCTCGCGCACGATCATGCCGAGCGCGTTGGACAGCGCCCCGAAGACCGTGCCGAGCAGGACGGACGCGAGCACGAGGATCGCGATGCCGCCGACGCCGCCGGGGTAGTCCGCGCCGCCGAGCAGGCCGAGCAGCACGATGACCACCGACTGGAACGCGGTGACCAGGCCGTTGTTGACGACGTTGCCGTTCATCAGCGCGGCCCGGCTGACCGGGGTGGTCAGAAAGCGGTCGAGGGTGCCGCGCTGGATCTCCTCCAGCGTGCCCATCCCGGCCCACATGTTGGCGCCGAGGGCGCTCATCACGACCACGCCCGGCACCAGGTAGTCCAGGTAGGAGCCGGTGCCAAAGCCGCCCAGCCGGACGACCTTCTGGAAGAGGTTGCCGAACAGGAACAGCCAGATCACCGGCTGGATCAGCGTGATGACGGCGTAGGCGGGCTGCCGGGCGAACACCCGCAGCTGACGCTGGGTCATGTACCAGGTCTGGGTGACGGCGGTGCTCATCGCACACCTCCCCCGAGGCCCACGAGCGCCGCGTCGGCCCCGGCGTAGTGGCGGCCGGCGTGCCGGAGGTAGACGTCGTCCAGCGACGGCCGGGCGACGGTGGCCGAGGCGACGCCCACCCCGGCGCGGTCCAGCGCGGCGAGCAGGGCGGGCACCGAGGCCGCCCCGTCGTCGGCGCGCACGCTGATCCGGTGCCCCTCGCACAGCACCTCGTGCACGCCGGGTACGGCCGTCAGGGCGGCGGTGAGCAGGGTGCGGCCACCCTCGCCGACCGGCTCGCGCAGCTCCACGTGGACGGCGTCCCCGCGCAGTTCGCCCTTCAGGGCGTCCGGGGTGCCCTCGACCACGACCCTCCCCCGGTCCACGATCGCGACGCGCTCGGCGAGCCGGTCGGCCTCCTCCAGATAGTGGGTGGTGAGCAGGATCGTCAGTCCCTCCTCGCCGGCCAGCCGGCCGACCTCCTCCCACATCGCGGCGCGCGCCTCGGGGTCCAGCCCCGTGGTCGGCTCGTCGAGGAAGAGCACCTCGGGCCGGTGCACCAGCCCGAGGGCCACGTCCAGGCGCCGGCGCATGCCGCCGGAGTAGCTCTTGACCGGGCGGCGGGCGGCGTCGGCGAGGGTGAACCGCTCCAGCAGCTCGTCCACCCGGCGCTCCAGCGCGCTGCCGCGCAATCCGTAGAGCCTGCCCTGGAGTCGGAGGTTCTCCCGGCCCGTCGCGACCGGGTCGGCACCGGAGTGCTGGGCGACCACGCCGATCGCGCGGCGCACCCGGTCGGGGTGGCGCAGGACGTCGTGCCCGGCGACCGTGGCGGTGCCGGAGTCGGGGCGGGCCAGGGTGGTGAGGATCTTGACGGTGGTGGACTTGCCGGCGCCGTTGGGGCCGAGCAGTCCGAAGACGGTGCCGGGTGCCACGGTGATGTCCATGCCGCCCAGCGCGGTGACATCACCGGGATAGGTCTTGATCAGCTGACGCGCCTCGACCGCGGGCGCACGGGTGTTCATGACGACTGCTCTCCTGACTGAGCGGATGTGGAAGATCCGCGTGCGAGAGCGCCGGGCTATCCTGGGTGTGCCGCACCTCGATCGCCCGGAGCCGCCGCGCGGCGGGTCCGTCTCGGGGTTCGAGACCCCGGCGGAGCTGCTGCAACAGCCCGTCGGGGTCGCTCTTCTCAGCTGAGTTCTCAGGTGAGTTCCGCGGGCGGCTCCCCCGTTTCATGGAAGTGCCGCCATGCTTCGACGCCGGGCAGTGAGCCCTTCCTGATCTCCTCCAGGAAGCCGCGGACCCACTCCGCCTGCGCCAGGATCATGTGCAACTGGTACTCGGTCTCCACGAGGAAGAGCCTCGGCAGCGTCTCGTACAGCTTCTCCAGCCCTCCCCGCGCCGCCGCGGCCTGGTACTCCAGGCTCGCCAGGCGCTCCTCCAGCAGCCGCACCACCTCGTCGGGGTGCAGCGCGCCCACGAGGGACAGGGCGCTCGCGAAGATCGGGTACTCCTTCGCCGGGACGGCCATGAGGTCCGACAACCACTCGGTCATCTCCGCACGGCCGGCCTCGGTGAGCCCGTACACCGTGCGCTCGGGGCGGTTGCCCTGCCGCTCCACGTCGGTCACCTCGACGAAACCGTGCTTTTCGAGGTTCTGCACGACCGTGTAGAGCGAGCCGTAGTTGATCTTCGTGCTGGCGTCCTTTCCCTGGCGGCGCAGGGTCTGGGCGATCTCGTACGGATGCATCGGCTTCTGCCAGAGGGTCACCAGGACGGCGAGCGCCAGCGGATTGCCGAGCTTGCGACGCTTCACGGCCATGACACCCCCTCGGAGTCCTCGATATCGAATATCCGCAGACGAACATATCGCGTATGCATCGCGATGGTCAATGCACACGATGTATCGCGTCCGGCTTCAGGGGTGCGGAAGGGTGACCGCGCCTGTGCCCGCCGGGGGGCTGCTCACCTCGTACCCTTGACCCCGATGAGACGCCGCACCCCGCCCCCGCCCGCCCCGCTCCCCCAGCGCGACGGGGTGGATCCCGTACGGGTCCGGCTGCCGCACGACGGAGTGTGGGCCACGGTGCGGGAGCATCTGGTGGAGCGGCTGACGGGGGCCGGGCCCGGGACGGTCGAGGGCATGTTCGCCGCGGGGCTGATCGTCGGCGCCGACGGGCGCGCGGTGGCGCCGGACGCGCCGTACCGGCCCGGTATGTTCGTGTGGTTCCACCGCGAACTGCCCGCGGAGGTGCCGGTGCCGTTCCCGGTGGAGGTGGTGTACCGGGACGCGCACATCGTCGTCGCCGACAAGCCGCACTTCCTCGCCACGACGCCGCGCGGCTCGCACGTCACCGAGACCGCGCTGGCCCGGCTGCGCCGCGAGCTGGACCTCCCGACGCTGGGCGCCGCACACCGCCTGGACCGGCTGACGGCGGGGCTGGTGCTGTTCACCGTACGGCCCGAGGAGCGCGGCGCGTACCAGAACCTGTTCCGGGACCGGCGGGTGCGCAAGGAGTACGAGGCCGTCGCGCCGTACGACCCCGGACTGGCCCTCCCCCGCACCGTGCGCAGCCGGATCGTGAAGGAGCGCGGGGTGCAGGCCGCCCGCGAGGTCGAGGGCGAGCCGAACGCCGAGACGTATGTGGAACTGGTCGCGCACCGGGGCGGATCGGCCCGCTACCGGCTGCTGCCGGCCACCGGCCAGACCCACCAGCTGCGCGTCCACCTGAACGCCCTCGGCATACCCATCCTCGGCGACCCGCTCTACCCCGAGGTGACCGCCCCGGTCCCGCCCGACGACTTCGGCCGCCCCCTCCAACTGCTCGCACGGCGACTGGAGTTCAGGGACCCGGTGACGGGCGTGGAGCACGCGTTCGCGAGCGGACGCGTGCTCGGCACGCTGACGCAGAGCGCCCCGTAGAACCGCTACTCCCCCCGCCACCACCTCAGCAACCGCCGCAGGATCCCCCGCTTCCGCACCGGCTCAGGCGCCGCAGGCGCAGGCACGGGCGCGGGGGCGGCCGGGCGCGGTGCGGGCGGCGGTGGCGCGGCCGCCGGCGCCCGGTCCCTGCGCAACGCGACGAACCGGGAGACGCGGGAGGACCGACCGCGGCGTCCCCCTTCGCGCCCTACTCCCCCCGCCACCACCTCAGCAACCGCCGCAGGATCCCCCGCTTCCGCACCGGCTCAGGTGCCGCAGGCGCAGGCACGGGCGCGGGGGCGGCGGGGCGCGGTGCGGGCGGCGGTGGCGCGGCCGCCGGCGCCGGGTCCGTGTGCAGCGTGCCGACCTGCCAGCCGGAGCGCGGTGCCGAGACCGCCATCGGCCGCGGCGGCAGCCCGACGTCCTGCTGCGGCTTCGGCTCGAAGCGGACGGGCAGGGCGACCAGATGCCGGGAGGCGATGGAGGACCGCCAGCTCAGCTCGTCCTCCGGGCAGTCGAGCTGCACGTCGGGCAGCCGCATCAGCAGCGCGTCCACGCCGACGTCGGCGATGGCACGGCCGATGTCCTGGCCGGGGCACTCGTGCGGGCCGCCGCCGAAGGCGAGATGCGAACGGTTGCCCTGCATGCTCGCGGACAGGTCGGGGCGGATCCGCGGGTCGAGGTTGCCCGGCGCGGGCGCGAAGAGCAGCCCGTCGCCCTTGCGGATGCGCTGTCCGCCCAGCTCGGTGTCCTGCTTGGCGTAGTACGCGAGGACGGTGCTGAACGGCGGCTCGTCCCACAGGGACTGCTCGATCGCCTCCGGCACGGTCATCTGGCCGCCGCTGAGCTGGGCGCGGAAGCCCGGCTCGGTCAGGACCATGCGCAGCGCGTTGGCGAGGAGGTTCGCGGTGGCCTCGTAGGCCGCGAAGAGGACGAGCCGCAGGTGTTCGCGGACCTCGTCGTCGGTGAGTCCGGCGGGGTGGGTGACGAGGTGGCTGGTGAAGTCGTCCTCGGGCCGGGCGCGGCGCCGGGCGGTGAGCCGGCTCAGCGCCTCCATGACGTAGGTGTGGCTCTGGATGGCGGTCTCGGTGCCCTTCAGGGCGTCCCGGGCGGCCTGCACCATCCGGTCGTTGTACTCCTCGGACATGCCGAGGATCTCGCACATGACGGCCATCGGCAGATGCTCGGCGAACTGGGAGACCAGGTCGGCCCGGCCGCGTTCGCAGAACCTGTTGACCAGTTCCTGGGTGTAGCGGCCGATGTGCCGGCGCAGGCTGCGGTGCTCGATGGTCTCCATGGCCGCGGTGACCGCCGCCCGCAGCCGCTGGTGCTCGTCGCCCTCGGCGTGGGAGCAGATCGGCTGCCAGGCGATGTGCGGCATGAGCGGATGGTCGGGCTTGACGGTGCCCTCGGCCAGCGGGGTCCAGATCCGGCTGTCGCGGGTGAACACGGAGGAGCTGCGGACCAGGTGGAGGTTCTCGGCGTGGCCGAGGACCACCCACATCGGCACGTCGTCGTGCAGCAGCGCGGGCGCCACGGAGCCGTGCTCCTCCCGCAGGCGTTCGTAGAGGTCGCCCAGTTCCTCCGCGTCGGGGCCGTAGAGGCGGTGCAGCGCACCGGGGCCGCGGCCGTGCGCGGGGCAGCCGGGAGGGGGGCCGGGGAAGGGATCGGTGCCGGTCAGGGACGTGGGTTCAGACGTCACGGTGTCGCTCCGGAACGGAAAGAGGGGTGTGAGGGCCGACAAAGGTGTGGTGGGGGCGGTGGCCCGCGGGTCAGGCGGGGGCGCGGGACAGGGCGATGGAGTGCAGGAAGCGCATCAGGGTGAGCAGCACGTCCTTGCTGGAGGCCCGGCGGCGTACGTCGCAGTCGATGATCGGGATCTCCGGGGCCAGGTCGAGTGCGGTGCGCAGTTCCTCGACCGCGTAACGCGGCGCGTCCGGGAAGGAGTTGACGGCGATGACGAAGGGCACGCCGCGCTCCTCCAGCCGGTCCATGACGTCGAAGCTGACCTCCAGGCGGCGGGTGTCGACCAGGACGACGGCGCCGAGCGCGCCTTCGAACAGGCCGTTCCACAGGAACCAGAAGCGCTCCTGGCCGGGGGTGCCGAACAGGTAGAGCACCAGTTGGTCGGTGATGCCGATGCGGCCGAAGTCCATGGCCACGGTGGTGGCCGTCTTCGAGTCGGAGCCGTAGTTGTCGTCCACGCCGATGCCGGCCTGGGTCATGGTCTCCTCGGTGGTCAGCGGTCTGATCTCGCTGACGGAACCGACCATGGTGGTCTTGCCGACGCCGAAGCCGCCCACGATCACGATCTTCACCGCCGCCTGGGTGGTGTGCGGCAGATGATCCTCGGTGCGTGGGCCGGGGATGGTGTCAGAGCCGTTGAAGTCCATGCATCACCGCTTCGAGGAGTGAACGGTCGGGGAGCGCCTGGCGGACGATCGGGGCGCGCGCCTGCACCAGTTCGGCCGTGATCAGCTCGGTGATCAGTACGGTCATCGCGCTGAACGGCAGGTTCAGATAGGCCGACAGCTCGGCCACGGACAGGGGGGCGACGCACAGCCGCAACACCGCCGTGTGCTCCGGCGAGGCGCCCGGCTGCGGTGCGGAGCGCGCCACGATCAACGTCACGAGGTCGAGTTCGGCGCGTGCGCCGTCCTCGGCTTCGGCGAAGGCGTACAGCCGCTCGGGGTTCCTGGGCACGGCCTGGCCGTCCGGCGCACCGGGGGCGGGCGGCGTCGGCTGCGGAGGTGGCGGCGGTTGCGGCCGGCGCCGTTTGCGTCGTGGAGGAGTCATACGGTCTGCCCGTTCCGCCGGGGCGGACTGGTGAGGTGGGCGCCGATCCGGACGACGAGGTCACGCATCATGCCGCTCATCCGGCCGGGTTCGCAGGTCACGTCGGCGAGGACGGCGAGGTAGGCGTTGTCGCCGGCGTTCATGAGGTAGAAGTAGCCGCCCTCGATCTCGAAGACGACGACCTTCATGTCACCGGCGCCGGGCAGCTCCTGGATGATGGCGCCCGCCAGGCTCTGCACGCCCGCGCAGGCGGCGGCCACCCGGTCGGCGGCGTCGGGGTCGCCGCCGTAGCGGGCGATGCGCAGTCCGTCGGCGGAGAGGACCACGATCATCTCGATGCCCGGCACGCCGTCGTTGAGCTGCTTGAGCATCCAGTCGATGTTGCCTCGCTGCTGGATCACTTGAGGTCCCCCTCGTCATAGGCCTCGGTGGCGCCCTCGGCGGGCTCGTCCGCGTAGTCGTTGAGCAGGTGCACGTACTTTTCCGGGTGCCTCGTGAAGTCGGTCAGTTCGGGGCCGGTGGCGTCCTCGGGCATGCCCTGGCGCAGGCCGTTCCAGAAGTCCTCGATCCCCTGGCCGATCGGCCGCTCCCGGAGCTTCTTGATCTCGGGGTCCAGCTCGGGCTCGGGCTCCGGTTCACGCTTGGCCTGCGACCAGATGGTCGGCCTGCCCTCACGCTCGGCGCGCTCGATCTCGGCCTGCTCGGCGTACCGCTGGCTCAGCGGGGTCTTCACCTTGCTGCGGCGCTGCGGCAGACCGCCCGCCGTCCACTCGGTGACGATGGGGACGTCGTCCTCCATGGAGATCCCGGCGGGGATCTTGGGGCTGGTCGGGCGGCGCTTCTTGGGCCGGCGCTTCGGGCCCTCCACCGCGCCGAGTTCGGGCTTGGGGATGCCGGTGGCGCCGATGCCGTGGGCGGCGCCCACGCCGGGCTCGGTGGTCGTCATGACCCGCGGGACGATGAGGATCGCCCGGACGCCGCCGTAGGCGGAGGCGCGCAGCGAGACCTCCATGTCGAACATCTTGCACAGCCGGCCCACGACGGCGAGGCCGAGGCGCGGGTTCTCGCCGAGGTTGTGCGCGTCGTCGCCGTTCTTGGCGTCCTCGATCATCCGCTCGATGCGGACGCGGCCTTCCTCACTGAGGCTGACGCCGGCGTCCTCGATCTCGATGACGACGCCGGTCTGCACCTCGGTGGCCGTGACGTGCACCTTGGTCGAGGGCGGCGAGTAGCGGGTGGCGTTGTCGAGGAGCTCCGCGGCGGCGTGGATGACCGGCTCGACGGCGGTGCCCTTGATGTTGATGTTGACGATGGAGTTCAGCTGGATGCGGCGGTACTCCAGGATGCGCGACATGGCGCCGCGCAGCGTGCTGTAGAGGGAGACCGGCAGCGGCCACTGACGGCCCGGCCGGCCGCCGCCGAGGACGGAGATGGTGTCGGCGAGCCGGCCGATCAGCGAGGTGCCGTGGTCGATGCGCAGCAGGTCGTCGAAGACCTCGGCGCTGCGGCCGTGGTCCTCCTCCATCTCCCGGAGTTCCTTGGACTGCTGGTGGACGATGGCCTGGACGCGGCGGGCGATGGTCACGAAGGAGCGCTCGGTCGCGTCACGCATCGAGATCTCGTGGTCGGCGCCGCGCAGCCCGACCCGGAACATCTCGCGGTACATCGGGGGCAGCGCCCGCAGCTCGGGGTCGGCGTCATAGACGTTGGCCAGCACGGTGCGCAGCGGGGCGCCCGCGCGCAGGTGCAGCAGACCGGTGGGGATGACGTCGGTGGCGAACTTCTCGATCAACTGGTCCTGCGCGGCGATCCGGTGTTCCAGATACGCGGTGTGACGGGCGTGCTCGGCCTGTTCCGCGCGGAGCCTGCGGCCGCGCCGGGCGGCCTCCGCGCCCAGGGCGAGGACCAGGAGCAGGGCCAGGGCCCCGACCGCGCCGGCGACGAGCCGGGCGGACTGTGGCGCCAGGGCGACCGCCGCCCCGGTCGCGGCGGCCATCAGTATGGCCGGCGGCAACAGCACGCGCGCATAGGGACGTTCACGGCGACCGGGCGGCTTCTGAACACTCACCATGGATGCCTTCTGAGACGAATCGGCTGGGTGTCGGAGGTGCTTGTGGGGGGAAGGTTCATGGAATTGTGGGGATCTATCACCTGTTTGGGAACAAGCGCGCGAATTACCTCAACTCGGTGCGCCGCGGGCGAGCTTAGTCCGACCGGATCATCGCCGTGTCATATTCAGCAAGCACCTGAAATCGCCCTCGCAACAGGAGTACGCTCAGCCCATTTATACGCACGGCTGCGATTCGAACACATGCGGTAACGACTTCAGGGCATGCGAAAGCGACTCACCGTAACGAGTGAAGGGGCCGCAGAATGCGGCCCCTTCAGACTCCGACGACTCCGAGCGGGTCGGGTCAGCCCACGGACGAGTAGGCGACGACACCCCGCAGCAACTGATCCACGGCCTTCCGCGCGGCCTTCGCCACGGTCGAACCCCCGGAGGGAGACGCCGCCGAGATCTGCCCCAGCACGTCGATCACCTGCTTGCACCACCGCACGAAGTCACCGGCCGGCATCTCCGCCTCGCGCAGCACCTCGTCGAGCCCCTTCCCGGAGGCCCACATGTACGCGGCCCAGGCGAAGCCGAGGTCCGGCTCGCGCTGGCCGACGCCCTCGGTCTGGTTGATCCGGAAGTCCTCCTCCAGGGCATCCAGCCGGCCCCAGATCCGGACCATCTCCCCCAGCGCGGCCTTCGCCTTGCCGGACGGCAGCTTCGGCGCCATCGCGTCGTCGCTGAGCCGTGCCTCGTACACCAACGCCGAGACGCACGCGGCGAGTTCCGCGGGAGCGAGTCCCTCCCAGACGCCGGCGCGCAGGCATTCGCTGGCCAGCAGGTCCAGTTCGCCGTAGAGCCGGGCAAGCCGCTTGCCGTGTTCGGTGACCTCGTCGCCGCGCAGGTAGTCCAGCTCGGTCAGCAGGGCCACGATCCGGTCGAAGGTGCGCGCGATGGTGTTCGTCCGCCCCTCGATGCGGCGTTCCAGCTGCGAGGTGTCGCGCAGCAGCCGGTGGTACCGCTCGGCCCAACGGGCGTGGTCCTCGCGGTCGTTGCAGCCGTGGCAGGGATGGGCGCGGATGGCCGTGCGCAGCCGGGCGATCTCGCGGTCGTCGGCGGCCTGCGAGCGCTTCTTGCGGGCCCGCTCCGGCGGGATGTGCCCGGCCTTGGAGCGCAGCGCGGAGGCGAGGTCCCGACGGGACTGCGGCGAGCGCGGGTTGAAGCTCTTCGGGATCCGCATCCGGTCCAGCGGCTCGACCGGCACCGGGAAGTCCATCGACGCCAGCCGCTTGACCTGCCGTTCGGCGGTGAGGACCAGCGGGCGCGGGCCGTCGTGGTGGTCGAAGCCGCGGTGCCCGGTGGCCCGGCCGGCGGGCAGACCCGGGTCGAGCACGAGGGCGAGGCCGGCGTACTTGCCCGTGGGCACGTGGATGACGTCGCCCGGCTTCAGCTTCTCCAAGGCGCTCGCGGCCTCGGCGCGCCGCTGGTTGACGCCCTGCCGGGCCAGCTCGGTCTCACGGTCCTTCAGCTCGCGGCGCAGCCGCGCGTACTCCTCGAAGTCGCCGAGGTGGCAGGTCATCGACTCCTGGTAGCCCGCGAGTCCCTCTTCGTTGCGCTGCACCTGGCGGGAGATACCGACGACCGACCGGTCGGCCTGGAACTGCGCGAAGGAGGTCTCCAGCAGCTCGCGCGAGCGGGACCGGCCGAACTGCTCGACCAGGTTGACCGCCATGTTGTACGACGGCTTGAAGCTGGAGCGCAGCGGGTACGTACGGGTGCCCGCGAGACCGGCCAGGTGCTCGGGGCTGATGCCGCGCTGCCACAGCACGACGGCGTGGCCCTCGACGTCGATGCCCCGGCGCCCCGCACGGCCGGTCAGCTGCGTGTACTCGCCCGGCGTGATGTCGGCGTGCTGCTCGCCGTTCCACTTGACCAGCTTCTCCAGCACCACCGAGCGGGCGGGCATGTTGATGCCGAGGGCGAGCGTCTCGGTCGCGAAGACGGCCTTGACCAGACCGCGCACGAACAGCTCCTCCACGACCTCCTTGAAGGTCGGCAGCATGCCCGCGTGGTGCGCGGCGATGCCCCGCTCCAGGCCCTCCAGCCACTCGTAGTACCCGAGGACGTGCAGGTCCTCGGACGGGATGGCGGCGGTGCGCTCCTCGACCAGGGCCCGCACCTGTGCGCGCGCCTCGTCGTCGTTGAGCCGCAGGCCCGCGTACAGGCACTGCTGTACGGCGGCCTCGCAGGCGGCGCGGCTGAAGATGAAGGTGATGGCCGGGAGCAGGCCCTCGGAGTCGAGGCGCTCGATGACCTCGGGGCGGCCCGGCGTCCACACGCGCGAACGCTGTCTGCGCTCGCGCTCCCGGTCCGCCTCGCGCATCGCCCGGCCGCGCCTGCGGTCCTGGTACGACGGTCTGGTGGCCTCCATGCGGGCCAGCCGGACGAGGTCGGGGTTGACGGCCTTCTTGTGGCCCTCGCCCTCCTCGAAGAGGTCGTACATCCGGCGTCCGGCGAGCACGTGCTGGAACAGCGGGACGGGCCGGTGCTCGGAGACGATCACCTCGGTGTCGCCGCGGACGGTGTCCAGCCAGTCGCCGAACTCCTCGGCGTTGGAGACGGTCGCCGACAGCGACACCAGGGTCACCGACTCGGGCAGGTGGATGATCACCTCTTCCCAGACGGCGCCCCGGAAGCGGTCGGAGAGGTAGTGCACCTCGTCCATGACCACGTGGCCGAGACCGAGGAGGGTCCGGGAGCCGGCGTAGAGCATGTTCCGCAGGACCTCGGTGGTCATCACGACCACCGGGGCCTCGGAGTTCACGCTGTTGTCGCCGGTGAGGAGGCCGACCTTGTCGGTGCCGTAGCGGCGGCACAGGTCGGCGTACTTCTGGTTCGACAGCGCCTTGATGGGTGTCGTGTAGAAGCACTTCTTGCCCTGCTGGAGGGCGAGGTGGACGGCGAACTCGCCCACGATCGTCTTGCCCGAGCCGGTGGGGGCGGCCACCAGCACGCCCTTCCCCGCCTCAAGTGCCTCGCAGGCCTCGATCTGGAAGGGGTCGAGGCCGAAGTCGTACATCTCGCGGAAGGACGCGAGCGCGGTGGCCTGCTCGGCTGCCCGCCTGCGGGCTGCCGCGTACCGCTCGGCCGGTGAGAGGTCCTCTGTCATCGTGCTTTCGAGCGTACCGGGCCCCACTGACAACCGGACGATCATTATCCCGATCGTGTGCCCCTGGACACGACGCTGCCCCCGTCCACCTGGGCGGGGGCAGCGTGCGCGGCTCGGTGAGGGTGGGGATCAGGTCACGTCGTCGTAGCCGTTGACCCGGTCCGCGCCCGGATTCTCGGGCAGCGCCCGGCTGGCCGGGACCGGCTCGGCCTCGCCGATGGCCTCGGGGGTGAGGTCCAGCTCGGAGGCCTCGTCGTCGGCGGGGCCCGCCTCCTCACGACGGCGCTTGCGCTTGTCGTTCATCAGCGAGAAGCCGGTCGCGGCGAAGTACAGCAGCCAGATCGGGCCGGCCAGGGCCAGCATGGACAGCGGGTCGGTGCTCGGCGTGGCCACGGCCGCGAAGATCGTGATGCCGAGGATCATGCCGCGCCACCAGCCGAGCATGCGCTGGCCGCTCAGGATGCCGGTGAGGTTGAGGAAGATCAACAGCAGAGGCAGCTCGAAGGAGAGACCGAAGACGATCACCATGCGCGTGACCAGCTGGAGCAGGTCGTCCAGCGGCAGCAGGTTCTTGATGCTGCCGCTCGGCGTGAAGTCGATCAGCACCTTCGCCGTGGTGGGCAGCACCTCGTACGCGAAGAAGGCGCCGGCGAAGAACAGCGGGGCGCCGATGAGGACGAAGGCGTAGGCGTACTTCTTCTCGTGCCGGTGCAGACCGGGCGCGACGAAGGCCCACAGCTGGTACAGCCAGATCGGCGAGGCGGTGACGACACCGGCCATCAGCGAGACCTGGAGGGCCAGGGTGAACGGCGCGAGCAGGCCGTTGATGGTGATCTCCGCGCACTGGTGACCAGCCTTGGTCTTCGCCAGTTGCTCGAAGCTCTGTGCGCAACCGACCGAGTCGAGGATCGGCTTGGTCAGGAAGTTGATGATGTCGTTGTAGAAGAAGGCGGCGACGATCGTCACGACGACGATGGCCAGCATTGCCTTCGCGAGCCGGTTGCGGAGCTCACGGAGGTGATCCGCGAGAGGCATACGCCCCTCGGGATCCTTCTCCTTCTTGCGGGCGGGCTTGGGCAACCCACGTCCTCATCTCGTGCGGCAGGCCGGGGGCTTCCGGCCGTGCGTCAGCGCTGGGTGGTGTCCGTCGGCTCGTTGACCGGGCGCGAGCTGGTCACGTCGCCGGGGGCCGCCTGGATGGTGCGCTGGGACTGGGCCTGCTCGTCGGAGGCGGGCGCCTGGGCGGAGGCGTTGCCCTCCTCCTTCATCGCCTTGGCCTCGCTCTTGAGGATCCGCGCGGACTTGCCGAGCGAGCGGGCCATGTCCGGAAGCTTCTTCGCGCCGAACAGCAGGAAGATGACGACGAGGATGAGAATGATCTCGGGGGCTCCGAGCCTTCCGAACATAAGTCTTTACCTTCTCACCGAGGCGGCTGGGGTGGGATGCTGTCCGATCAGTCGGACATACGTCCGATGGTCGTGCTGGCAGCGATCGTAACGCCGGGGGGTAAACACGAAGCAATCCCCTTGCGTACTCCCGGTCCACGGAACGGGCCTCGTTCTCCGCACCGCGACAAGCAGCGTACCTGTCCCGACGGGCAGCGTGACAGGGCGAAGGGTCCCGGAGCGCGTGCGTCGCAGCACTCAGCGGGGGCCCGCGGGCGGGCTCACAGGGAATCGGCGGCACGGGCCGCGCTGACGGCCGCCCGCTCCAGGTCCTCGGCCGCCCTGCTGATGCGGCGCCCGGAGTCGGCGACCTGCAGTCCGAGGCGCCGCGCCGCCAGGAAGACCCGGACGGCGAGCACCCCCAGCACGACGAGACCCAGGAAACCCAGCGCTACCGCGAACATCGGCCAGAACATGACGTCGAGACTAGACGGTGGAGTGCAGCCGCAGTGTCCTGACCCCGCCGCCGGTGAGCAGCTCGACGATGCGCTCACCGGCCGGTTTGCGGACGGCAACGCCGCAGTCGGGGCAGGTGAAGGAGTAGAACGTCGTACGGCTGGAGGCGCCGATGGCGAGGCGCAGCGCGCTCGCGGCGAGCTCGAAGCGGCCCCGGCAGTCCGGGCAGCCCGCCTTGAACAGCACGGGGGCGACTCTTCGCATCCCGGCGAAGGCGGATGCCACGGTCATGTCACCAGCAGTGGTCACCGGAGACTCGGTCATGGGCCTGCTCCTTCTTGTGGTTGTTCGCCAGCCGTCGTGCCGTGATGTGCCGTCCCGCGTCCACCGCGCCGTCGTGGCCGGTCGCTCCCCACGTGCTCGGCTTCGCTCGAACCCGGGGGGGACCCCATCACGGCGGCGCCGCGTGTCGCGCACAGCCCCGCACCCCTTCAGGGGCGCTGCCCTCACTCCGCGTATGCCGCCAGGGCCTCTCCGGCCGCCCTTCGGGCGCTCTCCGCCAGTTCCGGCGGAGACACGATCCGGCCGTCGGCGCCGAGCCGCAGGCCGAGGCGGCGCAGGGAGGCCGGGTCGGGCGTGCGCAGAGTGATACGCAGCCCGCCGTCGGGAAGCTCATCGGCGCTGTCGTGCGGGTAGTACTCGGCGACCCAGCGGCCGCCGGGGCCGACCTCGACCACCACCTCCGGGTCCTCGGCGGCCGGCTGCACCAGGGCCTCGGAGAGGTCCCGCAGCTCTATCTCGGGCGGTGCGGACGGCTCGTCCAGGATCCGGATCTCGGCGACCCGGTCGAGCCGGAAGGTGCGCCGGGCCTCGGAGCGCCGGCACCAGGCCTCGACGTAGGTGTGGCCGACGCTGACCAGGCGGATGGGGTCGATCTCGCGCTCGGTGACCTCGTCGCGGGCCGGGGAGTAGTAGCGGATCCACAGCCGGCGGCGCTCGGAGATCGCGCGGTCGACGTCGGCGAAGACCCCGCCCTCGGACTCGAAGGTCACCGACAGCCGGGAGCTGGCGCCGGCCGCCTCGCCGGCCGCGGTCTCCACCTTGGCGGTGGCCCGCAGCAGGGCCTGGCGGTCGCCCTCGCGCAGGCCGGGCAGCGTGGCGACCGCGCGGGCGGCCACCAGCAGGGCGGTGGCCTCGTCGGCGGCGAGCCGGAGCGGCTCCGCGGCCTCCTCGCCGAGCGCCGCCGGGTTGTGCCACCAGATGCGCTCGCCGTCGGTGTCGATGTCCAGCAGGTCGCCGCCGCGGAAGCTGGTGCCGCACATGGGCAGCAGATCGAGGTCGGAGACCAGCTCGTCCTCGGTGATGCCGAAGGCGCGGGCGACGTCCGCGATCCGCGCGCCGGGACGCTCCCGGAGATACGTGACCAAAGAGAGCATCCGCCGGGTCTGGTCGATGGCGTTCACGGGCCTGACCGGTTTGCCTGCCACAGTTCCGCTCCCCCACTCAGCCCTTGGCCACGGCACGCAGCCGGTCCACGACGTCCGCGCGCAGCTCGGCCGGCTCCAGCACCACCACGTCCGGCCCGAACTCCACCAGCCAGGCGTCCAGGCCGTGCCCGTACGGAATCTCCAACTCGTCCCAGCCGTCGCCGAGTTCCCGGACCTCGGTGGCCTTCGCCCGAAGGGGGTACCCGGAGCCGGAGCGCAGCCGGATCAGCGCCGAGCGGTGGGCGATCTCGCCCGCCCAGCTCGCGACGGTCTCGCGCACGGTGACCACGTCCGGCACGGGCACGGTGAAGCCCGTGCCGCGCGAGCGGACCCGGCCGGTGATCCGGGACAGCCGGAAGACACGCTCGGCGCCCCGGTCGCGGTCGAAGCCGGCCAGGTACCAGTGCCCGCGCCAGCACTCCAGGGCCCACGGCTCGACATGCCGGGGCTCGGGGTGGGCGGCGGAGGCCTTGCGGTACTCGAAGAGGACCGGGCGGCGGTCGCGGCAGGCCAGCATCAGCGGCTCGAAGGCGGCCTCGTGCACCGGGATACGGGGTTCGAGCGCGCCGTGCGCCTCGTACGGATCGACGTCCTCCGGGAGCCCCGCGGCACGCAGCTTCTGCAGGGCGCCGCTCGCGGCGCCGGCGAGCCGGGCCTGCTGCCACACCTTGGCGGCCAGGCCGAGCGCGGCGGCCTCCTCGGCGTCCAGGACGATGGGGGGCAGGCGGTTGCTGTCGCGGCGGGCGAGGTAGCCGACCTCGCCGTCGAGGTTCTCGACCGTGTCGATGACCAGGCCCAGCTCGCGCAGGTCGTCCTTGTCCCGCTCGAACATGCGGTTGAAGGAGTCGTCCGAGCCCGCTTCCAGATAGGCCTCCACGGACCCCCGCAGCTCACGCTTGCTCAGCGGACGGCGCGCCCCGAGCAGGCACAGCGCGAGGTTCATCAGCCGCTCGGCCTTGGCAATGGCCATCGACGCCCTTCGCCTCCCCTTTTCATGCTTCCGACCGATGACCGTACCGCTCCTCGGTGCGGTGGCAAAAGCGAGGGCCCATGCCCGGACAGGCATGGGCCCCAACCGATCGGATCCGATCAGACGGCGAGGAGGTCGACCACGAAGATCAGGGTCGAGCCCGCCGGGATGAGCGGGCTCGGGCTCTGGTCGCCGTAGGCGAGGTGGGCGGGGATGGTCAGCTGGCGACGACCGCCGACCTTCATGCCCTGGACGCCCTGGTCCCAGCCCTTGATGACCCGGCCGGCGCCGAGCGGGAAACGGAACGGCGAGTTGCGGTTCCAGCTGGCGTCGAACTCCTCACCCGTCTCGAAGGTGACGCCCACGTAGTGCACGGTGACGTTCTGGCCGGCCACGGCCTCCGCTCCGTCACCCTCCCAGATGTCCTTGATCTCAAGGTCCTTCGGGGGCTCGCCGCCCGGGAAGTCGATCTCGGGCTTCTCGATGCTCACGTCAAAGCTCCTGCTTGTGTACGACACGAATCACGGACAGTCTTTCATCCCCGTGGCCTCCCCGCCCGCCACGGGGACCGGGGGCTACATCGCCGCGAGCACGTCCACCGTGAACACCAGGGTGGAGCCCTTCTGGATGGGCCCGCCGCTCGGCGGGGTGTCGCCGTAGCCGAGCTCCGGCGGGACGACGATCAGCACGCGGCTGCCGACCTTCTTTCCGACCAGGCCCTGCGCGAGGCCCTTGACCGTCTGCTGCATCTGCTCCAGCGAGAACTGGGCGAGCCGGCCCGAGCCGTACGTCCGCTGGAAGGTCTTGCCGCCGTCCCACACCAGGCCCTGGAACTGGCACAGCACCGCCTGGTCCGCCTTCAGCTCGTCGCCGTCGCCCTCCAGGACATAGGTCGACACGAGCTTCTTCGGTGGGTCGGTCTTCGGGACCGTGACCTTCGGGACGGCGCCGTCGGTGTTGGTGGCCACCTTCGGCAGGGCCGCGTCGCTCTGCGCGACCGCCTTGCCCGTGACGGAGCTCTTGGAGTTGTAGGACTCGATCACGTCGATGACGAACACCAGGGTGTCGGTGCCCTTGATGCCCGCCTGCGCGTTGCCCGACGTGCCGTAGCCCCAGGTGGGCGGGACGGCGATCTGGACACGGCTGCCGACCTTCTTGCCCGTCAGGCCGTACCGCCAGCCGTCGATGATGCTGCCCTGCGCGAGCTGCATGACCAGCGGGCTCTTGCGGTCGTAGGAGTTGTCGAAGACCTTGGCCGTGTCCCAGATCTGGCCCAGGTAGTTCGCCTTGATGAAGTCGTTCTCGGCGACCGTGCGGCCACTGCCCGCGATCACCGTCTTGACCGCGAGGTCCTTCGACGGCGCGCCCGCACCCTTGGCGACGGTCGGCTTCTCGCCGAACCTCGTGCCCGCCGTGATCGCCGGCAGCGGTCCCGCCACGATCTTCGGCGGCGGTGGAGCGGACACCGACGGCGTCGGCGAGGCACTCGTCTTGCTGGAGGCGGACTTGTTGTCACCGCACGCGGAGAGGGTGACCAGTCCCGCGGGTACGGCGGCG
The DNA here is from genome assembly GCF_058673395.1 of Streptomyces sp. HUAS MG56. NCBI lineage: Bacteria > Bacillati > Actinomycetota > Actinomycetes > Kitasatosporales > Streptomycetaceae > Streptomyces > Streptomyces sp. HUAS MG56. Next base: position 3,048,418 of record NZ_CM178722.1, read on the forward strand.
AGGAGGAGTGAGCGTCGGCGCACGGAAGGCCTCGTAATCGGTCGATCTTGTGGATTGGCGTGCGCGCAACTCTACGACGCGAGAAGGGCGCCGTACGGGAAACGTACGGCGCCCGTGTGGCGTTCCGGCATTACGGCGCGGAAACGCCCGACTCGGAATCCTTCGTCACATTCCGGCGATGAGCTTCTCCACCCGGTCGTCCACCGAACGGAACGGGTCCTTGCACAACACGGTGCGCTGTGCCTGGTCGTTGAGCTTCAGATGGACCCAGTCGACCGTGAAGTCCCGGCGCTGCTCCTGTGCCCGGCGGATGAAGTCGCCGCGCAGCCGGGCCCGAGTGGTCTGCGGGGGAACGGACTTGCCCTCGAAGATCTTCAAGTCGTTGCAGACCCGCGTGGCTTGGCCCTTGCGCTCCAGCAGGTAGTACAGGCCACGGCGACGGTGGATGTCGTGGTAGGCGAGGTCTATCTGCGCGACCCGCGGATGCGACATCGTCATGTTGTGCTTGGCCCGGTACCGCTCGATGAGCTTGTACTTCATCACCCAGTCGATCTCGGTGGCGATCCGGTCGAGTTCCTCGCTCTCGATCGCGTCGAGGGTACGGCCCCACAGCTCCAGCACCTGGGCGACCGTGCCGGTGCGGATGCCGCGGCGGTCGCAGAAGTCCACGGCCTTGTCGAAGTACTCCCGCTGCACCTCCAGCGCCGAGGCCTCCCGGCCGCTGGCCAGGCGCACCTTGCGGCGCCCGGTGATGTCGTGGCTGACCTCGCGGATCGCCCGGATCGGGTTCTCCAGGGTCAGGTCGCGCATCACGGTGCCCGCCTCGATCATGCGCAGCACCAGGTCGGTCGCGCCGACCTTGAGCAGCATGGTCGTCTCGGACATGTTCGAGTCGCCCACGATGACGTGCAGCCGGCGGTAGCGCTCGGCGTCCGCGTGGGGTTCGTCGCGGGTGTTGATGATCGGCCGCGAGCGGGTCGTGGCCGAGGAGACGCCCTCCCAGATGTGCTCGGCGCGCTGGCTGACGCAGTACACGGCGCCGCGCGGCGTCTGGAGCACCTTGCCCGCGCCGCACAGCAGCTGCCGGGTGACCAGGAAGGGGATGAGGATGTCCGCGAGCCGGGAGAACTCCCCGTGCCGCGCCACCAGATAGTTCTCGTGGCAGCCGTAGGAGTTGCCCGCCGAGTCGGTGTTGTTCTTGAAGAGGTAGACGTCGCCCGCGATTCCCTCCTCGTGCAGGCGTCGTTCCGCGTCCACCAGGAGTCCTTCGAGAATGCGCTCGCCGGCCTTGTCGTGGGTGACCAGTTCGGTCACGTTGTCACATTCGGGTGTCGCGTATTCCGGATGTGAGCCCACGTCGAGATAGAGCCGGGCGCCGTTTCGCAGAAAGACATTGCTGCTGCGGCCCCATGACACGACACGGCGGAAGAGGTACCGCGCCACCTCGTCAGGCGACAGGCGGCGCTGTCCCCTGAACGTGCACGTGACGCCGTACTCGTTCTCCAGCCCGAAAATGCGGCGGTCCATGACTGAACATTACGCCCGATCCCCTGAGCTGAAACGGGGTTCGACAGCACGATTTGGATCAGTTTCCGATGAAGCCGCAACAACCGCACCCCGCGCGGGAGCTGCGAGGACCCGCCCGGTGGCGAGCAGGACCAGCAACGACACGGCGCCCGCGACACCGGGAACCGCGAAGCCCCACACCGTGCCCCCGGCCTGGACCACGGGACCGGCGAGCCCCGTACCGACCGAGGCACCCACGGTGAACGTCGTGACAAGCCAGGAGAACGCCTCGGTGACGGTCCCCCTCGGCGCATGCCGGTCGACGATGATGAACGCGCAGGCGATGCACGGCGCGAGGAACACCCCGGACACCACCGCCAGCAACACCATGGGCACCGCACCCGGCACCAGCATGAGCGGCAGGTAACACACCGCCAGAAGCGCCACCAGCAGCCGCAGTCGCCGCTCGGGCACGCCGGACCACCGACGGGCGCCGTACACCGCGCCGCCGACGAGCGCACCGAGGCCCAGCCCGGCCATCATCCAGCCGTAGACCGCGTCACCGCCGTGCCCGTCGGCGTACGACACCGACGCGACCGTGATGGAGCCGAGCGCGATACCGATGAACAGGAAGGCGCCGAGCAGGGCGAGCAGGCCGGGCGAACGCAGGGCGCCGAGCCAGTGGGCCTCGCGCGGGGCCGAGCGCCACGCGCGCGAGGGCGGCGAGACGACCACGGAGAGCGCGCCGAGGACACCCAGGAGGTTCAGCACGAGCAGGGCGGCACGCTCGTCCCACACGGACACGCACAGGGTCACCAGCAGCGGCCCCACGGTGAACATGACCTCCTGCGCGATCGCGTCCATGGCGTACGCGGTGTGCACCTGCTCCTCGCCGCGCAGCACGGACGGCCACAGCGCGCGCAGGCCGCCCTCCAGGGGCGGGGCGAACAGTCCCGCCGCGGCGACGGAGGCGTAGGCCAGGGGCAGCGGATCGGTGCCGCAGAAGGCGAAGACGGTCATGGAGGCGGCGGCGAGGACCGCGGCGGGCAGCTGGACGCGCGGCTGTCCGTGCAGGTCCACGAGCCGGCCCAGCACCGGCTGGCCGACCGCGTTGGCGACGCCGTACACGGCCGCGAGACCGCCGGCGAGGCTATAGGTGCCGCCCTCGGCACGCACGAAGAGCACCAGGGCGATGGCCGCGGTCGCGTTGGGCAGCCGGCCGACCAGCGTGCCGGTGAGCAGCCGCAGCGCGTGCCGCGCCCGGAGTATCCCCAGGTATCCGGTGGCCATGTCCTGCCCTTCAGCAGCTCGCACGCGGAGCCTCGCCCGCCCCACGTGTTACGTATAACGTCCTCCCTCATACGTACCATGTGCGCTGTTCGGACGTCCAGGTGAAGGAGCGCAACCACGGTGGCACGCAGCAGCACGCGACCGACCAGCCGTGACGTCGCCCAGGCAGCCGGGGTCTCGCAGGCCGCCGTCTCACTCGTCCTCGGCGACAAATGGCGCGGACGCGTCTCCGAAACCACCGCCGAACGAGTCCGCGAAGCAGCACGCGAACTCGGCTACCGGCCCAACCTCGCCGCCCGCAACCTCCGCCTCGGCCGCACCCGCACCGTCCTGCTCGTCGTCCCCGCCCTGACCACGGAGTTCTTCGCAGGCGTCTACACGGGCGCCGCACGCGTCGCCGCCGAACACGGCTTCGGCGTCGTGCTGTACCCCTCCCCCGAAGGCATCGGCCCCGCCCGCGACCCCTTCGCCTCCGCACAGGCCGCCCTGGACGGCGTCCTCGCCTCCTCGATGGCCGCCGACGCACTCACCGCGATCCGCGGCGACCAACTGCCCCTCGTCATGCTCGACAGCGACCCCGCGGGCAGCCTGGGCGCGGCGACCGTCAACCTGGACATCGCCGACGGAGTCCGCCAGGTCACCGACCATCTCCTGGCCCTCGGCCATCGCCGAGTACTGCACCTCGCCGCCGACGTGCCGTCCTGGACCTTCGAACTGCGCGCACGGGAACTGGCCACACGCATGGCAGCCGCACCCGGCACCGAGGTCCGCACAGCCAGGGCCCCCATCTCCATCGACGGCGCCCAGGCCGCCACCGAGGCCGCACTCACCACACCCGGACCACGCCCCACCGCGGTCGTCTGCGACGACGACAAACTCGCCGCCGGCGCCTACAAGGCCATCCGCCGCCTCGGCCTGCGCATCCCGGACGACATCTCCGTCACCGGCCTCGACGACCTCGCCCTGGCCACCGCCATCGACCCCGAACTGACGACAGTACGACTCGACGCCGAACTGTTCGGCGAACGCGGCATGCAGGCCCTGCTGGCCGTCCTGGAAGGCACTGTGCCCGAGAGCGGGGACATCCCCGTCCACCTGGTCGTCCGCGGCTCGACAGCGCCGCCACCGCGCCACTGAGCGGACCCGCGAAAACACGTGTGCCCCGGCCAGGACAACGGCCGGGGCACACCGGAGCAGAACAGGGCCGCAGGCTACTCCTCGCCCGACTCCTCCGGCTCCTCGGCGCTCTCCGCCTCCGTGGCCGCACCGTCCGCCTCCAGCAGACGGGCGAGCTGACGGCCGACGATGCGCTTGAACTTGCGCTTCTGCGGCCGCGTACGGTCCAGCACCGCGACCTCCAGGCGGTCGGCGGGAATCTCCCGCTGCGTGCCGTTGGACTCGCGGGACAGAGCCTGCACCGCGAGCTTGAGCGCCTCGGCCAGGCTCATGCCGTCGCGGTGCTCACGCTCCAGATAGGTGGTGATCTGCTCCGGATTGCCCCCGACCGCGACCGAGCCGTGCTCGTCCACGATGGAGCCGTCGTGCGGCAGCCGGTAGATCTGGTCGCCCTCGGCGGTCTCCCCCACCTCGGCGACGATCAGCTCCACCTCGTACGGCTTCTCGGCCGCCGACGAGAAGATCGTGCCCAGCGTCTGGGCGTACACGTTCGCCAGACCACGGGCCGTGACGTCGTCACGGTCGTACGTGTAACCGCGCAGATCGGCGTAGCGGACACCGCCGATGCGGAGGTTCTCGTACTCGTTGTACTTGCCGGCGGCCGCGAAACCGATCCGGTCGTAGATCTCGCTGAACTTGTGCAGCGCACGGGACGGGTTCTCGCCGACGAACACGATGCCGTCGGCGTACTGCAGCACGACGAGGCTACGACCGCGCGCGATGCCCTTGCGCGCGTACTCGGCCCGGTCGGCCATGGCCTGCTGGGGTGAGACATAGAACGGCGTCGACACCGGTTATCCGTCCCTTTCTGTCGTGGTCACTGGATCACCTTCACAAGAAACCGGGGCCCGCTGCCTCAGAGCAGCGCGGCCTTGGGGCCGTCCGGCTCCTCCAGGCGGCGCTGAAGCACCGCCCGGGACAGCTCCGAGGCCTCGTCCTCGGTGAGCCGGCGGAAGCCGTCCTCGGTGATCACGGTGATGATCGGGTAGATCCGGCGGGCGACATCGGGACCACCGGTCGCCGAGTCGTCGTCTGCCGCGTCGTAGAGAGCCTGGACCACCAGGGTGGTGGCCTGCTCCTCGGTCAGGTCGTCACGGAACAGCTTCTTCATCGCACCACGCGCGAAGATCGAGCCGGAGCCCGTCGCCGCGAAGTTGTGCTCCTCGCTGCGACCGCCCGTGACGTCATAGGAGAAGATGCGCCCCTTCTCGCGGTCCAGGTCGTACCCGGCGAAGAGGGGGACCACGGCGAGGCCCTGCATGGCCATGCCGAGGTTGGAGCGGATCATCGTCGACAGCCGGTTGGCCTTGCCCTCCAGGGACAGCTGGGCACCCTCGACCTTCTCGAAGTGCTCCAGCTCCAACTGGAAGAGCTTGACCATCTCGACGGCCAGACCGGCGGTACCGGCGATACCCACCGCCGAGTACTCGTCCGACGGGAAGACCTTCTCGATGTCCCGCTGAGCGATGATATTGCCCATCGTCGCCCGCCGGTCACCGGCCAGCACGACGCCTCCGGGGAACGTCACGGCCACGATGGTCGTGCCGTGCGGCGCCTCCAGCACGCCCTGGGTGGGCGGCAGCTGCCGATTGCCCGGCAGCATCTCGGGCTGGTGCGCGGAGAGGAAGTCCATGAACGAAGAAGAGCCCGGCGTCAGGAAGGCAGCTGGTAGACGCCCGGTGCCACGAGTATTGGCTTCCACGAGTTTCCTTCCAGATAGGCAGCGGCCCGGCGTACGGCGTCGGGGTGGTCACCCAACTTGCCGATGGCCGAGTTGCAGTTGAAGCACAGTACGCCTCGGACCCTACCCGTCCTGTGGCAGTGATCCACATGCACGGGCAGGGCATCCAGGCAGATCGCGCACAGGCCGCGCTGGGCGGCGATCATCGCGTCGCGCTCGGCTAGCGTGAGGCCGTAGCGACGCTTCAGGTGATCGGCGGGCCCTTGAGCCGCACGACACGACTTGCAGCGACTTGCCAGGCGGTTGCCCTTTCGATGCCAGTCGCCGTGCGGCTTCACCTCACCACATCCTCGGCACCGCTTGTGCCCGATTGGCACCTCGTCCCCGGGGCCGTGCACTTGCGGCTCCGGTGCGCGGCAGTGGTAGCGCGTTGCACAGTCCCGGCAATGCCGTTGCAAGCCGTCGAGGTTCGACCGCTTACGAGCGAAGGCTGCGCGCGGCTTGTACTCACCGCACCGCACGCAGCGCTTCACGGCTTCTTCGTTCACCACCCCAAATCCCCCCGCAACCTTTGATTCGAAGGCTACTGGCCACCCTTCTGAACGAATGAGCGCACGAAGTCCTCGGCGTTCTCTTCGAGCACATCATCGATTTCGTCCAGCACCGAGTCCACGTCATCGCTCAGCTTCTCGTGCCGCTCCTTGAGGTCCTCCGAAGCCTGCGCGTCCTGCGCCTGCTCCTCGACTTCCTCGGTGGACCGTGTGGCCTTCTGCTGGCCGCCGCCGGTGTCCTTCGTCGCCATAACCCTCACCCCGCTCAGTTCGCCTGCCGATCGGTGATGATCAGACCCTACAAGCCGGGTCCGACATCGGCCCCGCAGTTTCCACAACGTACGGGGGCCACCTCGATGATTCCCGGACGGCGGGTTTTCCACCCTGTCCGCCCGGGGCGCCGCGGCTGTCCGCCGGCTGTGCTCAGCCGCCCGACAACACCCTGACCAGGTCTTCTGCCGTGCGGCAGCGGTCCAGGAGCTCCTTGACGTGATTTCGCGTTCCGCGTAGCGGTTCCAGGGTTGGAACGCGCTGGAGGGAGTCGCGGCCGGGGAGGTCGAAGATGACCGAGTCCCAGCTCGCGGCGGCGACGTCGTCCGCGTACTGCTCCAGGCAGCGGCCGCGGAAGTAGGCCCTGGTGTCCTCCGGGGGCGTCGTGCGGGCCCTGTCGACCTCGGACTCGTCCAGCAGGCGCTTCATGCGACCGCGGGCCGCCAGACGGTTGTAGAGGCCCTTCTCGGCGCGTACGTCGGCGTACTGGAGGTCGACCAGATGGAGCCGGGCCGCGTCCCAGTCGAGGTCGTCACGGCGGCGGTAGCCCTCCATGAGTTCTCGCTTGGCGACCCAGTCCAGCTCGCCGGCGAGGCTCATCGGGTCGTTCTCCAGGCGGTTCAGAGTGTCTTCCCAGCGGGTCAGGACGTCCTTGGTCTGTTCGTCCGCGTCGGCGCCGTAGCGCTCCTCGACGTACTTGCGCGACAGCTCGAAGTACTCCATCTGGAGTTGGACCGCGGTGAGTGTGCGGCCGCTGCGGAGGGTGACCAGGCGTTGCAGGCCGGGGTCGTGGGAGACCTGGTGGAGGGTGCGTACGGGCTGGTCGACGGCGAGGTCGACCGCGATGAAGCCGTCCTCGATCATGGACAGGACGAGGGCGGTCGTGCCCAGTTTCAGGTAGGTCGAGATCTCCGACAGGTTGGCGTCGCCGATGATCACGTGCAGTCGGCGGTACTTCTCGGCGTCGGCGTGCGGCTCGTCGCGGGTGTTGATGATGGGGCGTTTGAGGGTCGTCTCCAGGCCGACCTCGACCTCGAAGTAGTCCGCGCGCTGGCTGAGCTGGAAGCCGTGTTCGTGGCCGTCCTGGCCGATGCCGACGCGGCCTGCTCCGGCGAAGACCTGGCGGGAGACGAAGAAGGGCGTGAGGTGGCGCACGATGTCCGAGAAGGGGGTCTCCCGCTTCATCAGGTAGTTCTCGTGTGTGCCGTAGGAGGCGCCCTTGTTGTCGGTGTTGTTCTTGTAGAGGTGGATCGGCTGGGCGCCGGGGAGCTGGGCGGCCCGCTCGGCGGCCTCGGCCATGATCCGTTCGCCGGCCTTGTCCCACAGGACGGCGTCGCGCGGGTTGGTCACCTCGGGGGCGCTGTACTCGGGGTGGGCGTGGTCGACGTACAGCCGGGCGCCGTTGGTGAGGATCACGTTGGCGAGGCCGATGTCCTCGTCGGTGAGCTGGCTGGCGTCGGCGGCCTCCCGGGCGAGGTCGAAGCCTCGCGCGTCCCGCAGCGGGTTCTCCTCCTCGAAGTCCCAGCGGGCCCGTCGGGCCCGGTGCATCGCCGCCGCGTAGGCGTTGACGATCTGGGACGAGGTGAGCATGGCATTGGCGTTGGGGTGGCCGGGGACGGAGATTCCGTACTCCGTCTCGATGCCCATTACTCGCCGTACGGTCATGCGGCCCTCCTTGCCCGGCGGCACCCTCGGTCGTGGGCGCCGCTCACGTACCACCGGGGCTCCGGTGCGTGCGCGGTGCCCGTCCCCGCACGGCGCGACTCGGCGGCAGGAACGAGCCTAGAACGCCTTTGCGCTGGTGGGGAGATCATTTGCGTCATTGCCTGCTCCGGTCGTGGCCGGTGGTGGCGGGTGGTGGCCGGAAAAACACAGGGCTGCGGGTACCCGGTGAGGGCACCCGCAGCCGCCCTGCTTTTACAGGTATTGACCGGTGTTCGCCACCGTGTCGATGGAGCGTCCGGTGTCCGCGCCCTGCTTTCCGGTGATGAGCGTGCGGATGTACACGATCCGCTCGCCCTTCTTTCCGGAGATTCGGGCCCAGTCGTCCGGGTTGGTGGTGTTGGGCAGGTCCTCGTTCTCCTTGAACTCGTCCACGCAGGCCTGGAGGAGGTGGGAGACGCGGAGGCCTTTCTGCGTCTTTTCGAGGAAGTCCTTGATCGCCATTTTCTTGGCGCGGCCCACGATGTTCTCGATCATGGCGCCGGAGTTGAAGTCCTTGAAGTAGAGGACTTCCTTGTCGCCGTTGGCGTAGGTGACTTCCAGGAAGCGGTTTTCCTCGGACTCGGCGTACATCTGCTCGACCGCCGTCTGGATCATGCTCTGGACGGTGGTGGTCTTGTCGCCGCCGTGTTCGCCGAGGTCGTCGGCGTGCAGCGGGAGGCGTTCGGTGAGGTACTTGCCGAAGATGTCCTTGGCGGCCTCGGCGTCGGGACGTTCGATCTTGATCTTCACGTCGAGTCGGCCGGGGCGCAGGATGGCGGGGTCGATCATGTCCTCGCGGTTGGAGGCGCCGATGACGACCACGTTCTGCAGGCCTTCCACGCCGTCGATCTCGGCGAGCAGCTGGGGGACGATGGTGTTCTCCACGTCCGAGCTGACGCCGGAGCCGCGGGTGCGGAAGAGGGACTCCATCTCGTCGAAGAAGACGATGACGGGGGTGCCCTCGCTGGCCTTCTCGCGGGCACGCTGGAAGACGAGGCGGATTTGCCGCTCGGTCTCGCCGACGTACTTGTTGAGCAGTTCGGGGCCCTTGATGTTGAGGAAGAAGCTCTTGCCGGCGGCTTGGCCGGTGACCTCGGCGACCTTCTTGGCCAGGGAGTTCGCGACGGCTTTGGCGATGAGTGTCTTGCCGCAGCCGGGCGGGCCGTAGAGCAGTACGCCCTTGGGCGGACGCAGCTCGTGCTCCTTGAACAGGTCGGGGTAGAGGTACGGCAGCTCGACGGCGTCGCGGATGGCCTCGATCTGGTTGCCGAGGCCGCCGATCTGGTCGTAGCCGATGTCCGGGACTTCTTCGAGGACGAGTTCTTCGACCTCGCTCTTGGGCACGACTTCGTAGACGTAGCCGGAGCGGGGTTCGAGGAGGAGGGCGTCGCCGGGGCGGATGGTGACGTCCAGCAGTGGCTCGGCGAGCCGTACCACCCGCTCCTCGTCGGTGTGCCCGAGTACGAGGGCGCGCTCGCCGTCCTCCAGGATCTCCTTGAGGGTGACGATGTCGCCGACGCTCTCGTATTCCATGGCCTCGACCACGTTGAGCGCCTCGTTGAGCATGACTTCCTGGCCGCGCCGCAGGTCGTCGAGGTCGACGCTTGGGCTGACGTTCACCCGGAGCTTGCGGCCGCCGGTGAAGATGTCGGCGGTGCCGTCCTCGTTGGCTTGCAGGAAGACGCCGAAGCCGGCCGGTGGCTGGGCGAGCCGGTCGACTTCTTCCTTGAGGGCCACGATCTGGTCGCGGGCCTCGCGGAGGGTGTTGGCCAGTCGTTCGTTCTGGGCGGACACGCCGGCCAGGTTCGTCTGTAGCTCGACGATCCGCTCTTCGAGAATCCTCGTGTGCCGCGGAGAGTCGGCGAGCTTGCGTCGCAGGACGGCGATCTCCTGCTCAAGGTAGGCGATCTGCCCGGCCGGGTCGTCGGACCCTCGTCCCGGGCGGATGCCGCGGTTCATGTCGTCGTCGTGGGCTGCCACGGTCCTCACCTCCTCCAAGGGGAGCTGGACGCTTCCAGACCCTACCTGGGTGGGTGTCGATTGAAACCCCTAGATCACCAAGACTGTCAAGGTGTGTCGTCGGTCACCCGATGCGCTCTCCCTCGCACGGAGGGGATACCCACTCAACGTGATGTGGAAGCAGCTTGTTCCGGGCATCGCGTGGTCGAATTCCTTCAATGCTGGCCGGAGTTGTCCGTTCAGGGCTGGTCGGCCTGTGTGCGGGCAGCCTGCCGCGCGCTCGCACGTCCTCACGCAGAGCGACGGTCCGGGCGGACGGTGTGACCGTCGGCGCGGCCTGAAGTGGTCGTTCCCCTGGCCGGGGCTCCCCTGTCCCGGTCGGGCCGTCGTACCCGTAGGTGATCGTGTGGAAACCCCGTCACGGGCGGAAGGGGGCCGGAAAGCGGCGGAGGTAGGGTCGAGGGGTGTTCAACAGCCGCTGGAGCGGACCCGGCTGGCGCTTCCGGCGCCCCGCCGCCCGGCGAACCGAGACGGCAGGAGAGGTGACCGTGCAGCAGGAGGCCCCGGGGGGCGAGGCGCTGGAGGTCTGGATCGACCAGGACCTGTGTACCGGCGACGGGATCTGTGCCCAGTACGCCCCCGAGGTGTTCGAGCTGGACATCGACGGGCTGGCGTATGTGAGGGGCGCGGGCGACGAGCTGTTGCAGAGCCCGGGGGCGACGACGCCGGTGCCGCTGCCGCTGCTCGCGGACGTGGTGGACTCGGCCCGGGAGTGTCCCGGCGAGTGCATCCATGTGCGGCGTGTTTCGGACAGGGTCGAGGTGTACGGGCCCGACGCGGACTGAGTCCCCGCCGGGCTCCGGGCCGCATGCCCCGGGTCAGACGCTGTGGGTGTCGGCGGGCGTGGAGCGGACGAACGCGCTGCCGCTCCACTTCCAGGTGACGGGGGTCTTCAGGTCGGGGCAGCAGTTGGGCACCGCGTCCGAGGAGTAGCCGAGCAGGGTGGCGGCGACCGCGCCCGCGCGCAGGGAGAAGCCGGTGACGGTGAACCGGTCCTGGGGCTTCACGAGGGTGGCGACCACGCGCGGTGTGCCGCCGTCGGACGGTCGGGTGATGACGTAGACCCCGTCCGGCGGGGTGCCCATGGCGGTGTCGCAGTGCACGACCGCGACCGTCTCCGGTCTGCCGTCCCCGTCCAGGTCCCCGCTGGCCTTCTTCACCACCACTGCCTTGACCGGTCCGCAGTTCAGCGGGAAGGCCACGCCGGTGGTGCCCGGCGGGGCGACGGCCGTGCGGGCGGCTCTGGGCTGTGTGCCGGTGGCGGCCGTGGCGGAGCCGGGCTGTACGACGGAGGAGAGGGCCACGACGCCGGCGACGGCGGTGGCCGTGGCGACCCAGTGGATGGGCCTGGTCTGGGTGTGGGCGAGCTCCGGGACGGCGGATTGCTGCACGAGGAGTGTCTCCTGTGAGGGCTGTGCCGGTGGGGTGGCCAGCATGGTGCCACACGTCACAGTGCGGGGGAACGGCGGGGTCCGGGATTCCCACGGGCGCAACGTCCGCGCGCGTGCGGGGCGTACGCACGGTGGGGGACGGGGAACCCTGGCATCCCGTCAACGAAGGGGCGCCGTGCCGGAGTTCCCGGTGGTCGGTGGGAACTCGGGCACGGCGCCCTCACGTTGAGCCGTGTGCGGCCGGTCAGCGGCCGGTGCCGCCGTCGGCGTTCGGTCCGGCGTAGTCCTCGCCGTAGGCGCCCTTGGCGGGGCGGCGGCGGCGCATGGGGGGTTCGACGCCGTCCGCGAGGCGGCGGGCGGTGAGCAGGAAGCCGGTGTGGCCGATCATCCGGTGGTCCGGGCGGACGGCCAGGCCCTCGATGTGCCAGTTGCGGATCATGGTCTCCCAGGCGGTCGGCTCGTTGAAGCAGCCGATCTCGCGGATGGACTCCACGGTCCGGGCGAGCTGGGTGGTGGTGGCCACGTAGCAGCACAGGATGCCGCCGGGGACGAGTGCCTTGGAGACGGCTTCCAGGCACTCCCAGGGGGCGAGCATGTCGAGGATGACGCGGTCGACGTCGGTGTCGGACAGGTTGTCCTGGAGGTCGCCGACGGTGAGCTGCCAGGCGGGGTGCGGGCCGCCGAAGTAGCGCTCCACGTTCGCCTGCGCGATCTCGGCGAAGTCCTCGCGGCGCTCGTAGGAGTGCAGCATGCCCTGGTCGCCGATGGCGCGCAGCAGGAAGCTGCTGAGCGAGCCGGAGCCGACGCCGGCCTCCACGACGCGCGCGCCGGGGAAGATGTCGGCGAAGGCGAGGATCTGCCCCGCGTCCTTCGGGTAGACGACGGCTGCCCCGCGGGGCATGGACAGGACGTAGTCGGGGAGCAGGGGGCGCAGCGCGAGGTAGGCCACGTTGCCGGTGGTGCGGACAACGCTGCCCTCGGGAGCACCGATCAGTTCGTCGTGCGGGAAGGAGCCCTTGTGGGTGTGGAAGTTCTTCCCTGCTTCGAGCGTGAACGTGTAGTGGCGGCCCTTGGGGTCGGTCAGCTGAACCTGGTCCCCGACCTTGAAGGGCCCGCGCCTGCGGGCGGCACCGGTCGGTTCGGACATGTGAACAGACTACCGGCCCCGGCGGGGGCCGCCGACCACCAGGCGGAGGGGCGGGGCTAGGTGGAGGGGCGGGCCATGGCCTTGACGAAGGCGCGCTCGACGTCGGACGCGGACAGGACGCCGTAGATCTCGCCGGTCTCCTCGACAACCAGGTACTCGGTGGCCGGGGTGGCGCGCAGGACGTCGAGGAGGTCCTCGCCGGCCAGTTCGGCGGAGACGCGCATGCCGTCGGTGAGGTCCTGGGCGAGGCCGCTGACCGCGACCCAGGGGCGGCGGTGCTCGGGCACGCCGACGATGGCGGCCTCGCGGACGAGGGAGAGGGGGTTGCCGTCGGCGTCGACCACGACCAGGGCGCGGGCACCGGCGGCGTTGGCGCGGCGCAGGGCCTCGGAGAGCGGGGTGTCGGTCTGCACCGGCACGGCCCGCCGGGTGAGGGTGCGGGCGCGCAGCTCGGGGAGGTGCTCGCGCAGCCGGGCCATGCGCAGGCTGTTGCCGGCGCCGGTCCAGATGATCGCGGCGAGGATGGCGGCGAGCAGGGCGTCGGTGACGGTGTCCATGCCGTTCACCTCGGTGCCGTCGCCGCCGAGCGCGCCGGACTGGTTCATCAGCGGCAGGCCGATCAGTACGGCGACGGCGAGCGCGCGGCCGACCCAGGCGGCGGCGACGGTGCCGCTCATGGGCTTGCCGGTGATCTTCCAGACGACGGCGCGGAGCATGCGGCCGCCGTCGAGGGGCAGGCCGGGCAGGAGGTTGAAGATCGCCACGATCAGGTTGGAGATCATCAGCCCCGCGAGCAGCACGCCGGGCACGGAGCGGGGTTCGACGGGCTGCATGGCGAGGTAGAAGACCCCGGCGAGGACGAGGGAGAGCAGGGGACCGACGAAGGCCAGCACGAATTCCCGGCCGGGGGTCTCGGCCTCCTTCTCGATCTCGGAGACGCCGCCGAAGAACTGGAGCTGGATGCGGCGGACCGGGAGCTTGAAGCGGATCGCGGCGACCGTGTGGGCCAGTTCGTGGACCAGCACGGAGGCGTAGAAGGCGACGGCGAAGAACAGCGAGACCAGGTAGCGCGCGGCACCCAGTTCGGGCAGCACGCGGTCGAGCTGGCCGCCGAAGACCCAGGTGATCAGCGCGGCGACGAGGAACCAGCTGGGCGCCACGTACACGGGCACCCCGAAGGGGCGCCCCATGAGGATGCCGCCGCCCGGCTCCTTGGGCCGCGGCTGCGGCGGTTCGCCCTTGGCGATGCCGGAGTGCGCGAGGGAGCGGTGTTCCGAGGGGGCCGCGGTGTCGTGGGGGTGGTCGTCGGGGGTGGAGGCGGTGCTGTCGGCCTCGGGACGTCGCGGGGGGCCGGCCCGGTCCTGGGCGTCCTGGGCGCCGGCCTGCCGAGCGCTGTCGTCCTCGGCGTTCTCAGGGGCCGGAGGTACCGCGGGGTGCTCGGCCGGCTCGTCGTTGCCGGGCCGTGGCTGCCCGCTCCCGCCGCTCACGTCCACGGTGTCCCCTCGTTCGAAGCGTCTTCCGCACCTGCCGGCCGGAAGGGTCCGAGGTCGATGGTATGCGGCCGTGTCGTCGTGTTTCGCCCCGGCACCCGTTGTGTTCGCCGCGTGGTCGCGCGGCCGGTCCGGGCGGCGGGTGGGTCACTGTCAGTGGCGGGCCGTAAGGTCTGTGGGCATGGACAGCAGCTTCGAGGGCGCGGCGGCCGAACACGTCGCCAAGGCGCCCACCTCCCTGTCGCCCTCGCGGGCCGGCGACTTCATGCAGTGCCCGCTGCTGTACCGGTTCCGGGTGATCGACCGGCTGCCGGAGAAGCCGAGCGCGGCGGCGACGAGAGGCACGCTGGTGCACGCCGTGCTGGAGCGGCTGTTCGACGCGCCCGCCGGGGAGCGGACCGCGCCGCGGGCCAAGGCGCTGATCCCGGGCCAGTGGGACCGGCTGCGGGAGAGCCGGCCGGAGGTGACGGAGCTGTTCGCCGACGATCCGGACGGCGAGCGTCTGGCGGGCTGGCTCGCGGAGGCCGAGCGGCTGGTGGAGCGCTGGTTCACGCTGGAGGATCCGACGCGGCTGGAGCCCGCGGAGCGGGAGCTGTTCGTCGAGGCCGAGCTGGAGTCCGGGCTGCGGCTGCGCGGGATCATCGACCGGGTCGACGTGGCGCCGACGGGCGAGGTCCGCATCGTCGACTACAAGACCGGCAAGGCGCCCCGGCCCGAGTACGCCGACGGCGCGCTCTTCCAGATGAAGTTCTACGCCCTCGTGGTCTGGCGGCTGAAGCAGGTCGTGCCGCGCCGTCTGCAGCTCGTCTATCTCGGCAGCGGGGACGTGCTGACGTACGACCCGGATCTGGCCGATCTGGAGCGGGTCGAGCGCAAGCTGCACGCGCTGTGGGAGGCCATCGGGCAGGCCACGCAGACCGGCGAGTGGCGCCCGCGCCCGACCAAGCTGTGCGGCTGGTGCGACCATCAGGCGCACTGCCCCGAGTTCGGCGGCACTCCCCCGCCGTATCCGCTGCCGGTGAGGGCGGCCGAGTCGGAGGCCGGGTCGCAGGGCAGAATGGGCGCGGACTAGCGAAGGAGTGTCACGTGGCCATCCGCGTCCTACTGGTCGACGACCAGCCCCTGCTGCGTACGGGTTTCCGGATGATCCTGGAGGCCGAGCAGGATCTCGCGGTCGTGGGCGAGGCCGGTGACGGTCTGCAGGCCCTCGATCAGGTGCGGGCCCTGCAACCGGACGTCGTGCTGATGGACATCCGTATGCCGCGGATGGACGGTGTGGAAGCGACCCGGCAGATCACCGGGCCCGACCGGTCCGGCCCGGCCAAGGTGCTCGTGCTGACCACGTTCGATCTCGACGAGTACGTGGTGGAGGCGCTGCGCGCCGGGGCCAGCGGCTTCCTGCTGAAGGACGCCCCCGCCAACGAGCTGGTGCAGGCGATCCGCGTGGTCGCGGCCGGCGAGGCGATGCTGGCGCCGAGCATCACGCGTCGTCTGCTGGACAAGTACGCGACGCATCTGCCCTCCGGCGAGGAGCCCGTGCCGGACACGCTGCACACGCTCACCGACCGCGAGGTGGAGGTGCTGAAGCTGGTGGCGCGCGGGCTGTCCAACGCGGAGATCGCCGCTGATCTGTTCGTCAGCGAGACGACGGTGAAGACGCACGTGGGGCATGTGCTGACCAAGCTGGGCCTGCGGGACCGGGTGCAGGCGGCGGTGTACGCGTACGAGAGCGGGCTCGTCCGCCCGGGCGCGCAGTAGCCCTGTACACAGCAGGGGCGCTGCCTCCTCCATAGGGGGGAAGCAGCGCCGCTGCGTCTGTACCGCTCAGTCCTTGCTGAGTTCCCAGAACCGGAACACCGTCGAGGCGTCCAGGCAGTACTCCAGGCCGTAGACGCCGTCGCGGGCGACGGCGTACTGCTTGGCCTGCCACACGGGCAGGACGGGCAGTTCGGCGGCGACGATGTCCTGGAGCCGGCCGAAGTCCTGGTCGGTGGCGCCGCGGTCGCTCTGCGCGGCGGTGTGCGGGATGAGCGTGCCGGTGATGGTGTCGTTGCGGTAGTGGTTGTCCAGCACGTTGCCCTTGCCGAAGAACGGGGCCGTGAAGTTGTCGGGGTCGGGGTAGTCCGGCACCCAGCCCTTCACGTAGACGCCGTACTTGCCGGCGGCGATGTCCTTCTCGTACTGGTCGAAGGTGACCGACTTGACGTCGGCGTCGAACAGGCCGCCGGCGTTGAGCTGTCCGGCGATGGCCTTCAACTCCTGGTCGGTGGCCGGGCCGTAGCGCGACGGGGTGGACCACAGGGTGAGCTTCACCTTGCCGGTGATGCCGTCGGCGCGCAGTGCGGCGGCGGCCTCGGCCTGCGAGGGGCGGGCGCCGTAGGTGTCGAAGAAGGCCGTGTTGTGGCCGGCGATGCCCGCCGGGACGATCGAGTACAGGGGGGTGGCGGTGCCCTGGTAGACGTTCTTGATCAGGGCGTCGCGGTCGAGGAGATAGGCCATGGCCTTGCGGACTCCGAGCTTTCCGGCGACCGGGTCCTTCATGTTGAAGACCAGGTGCTGGACCTCGGCGCTGCTGCCCTCGACGACGTCGACGCCCTTGCTGTCGTCCTGCTGGTCGAGGCCGGCGACGTCGGAGGCGGACAGGCCGCGGTAGGCGAGGTCGACGCTGCCGTCGAGGAGGGCCTTCTTCAGGGCGGCCCGGTCGCCGTGGAAGAACTTCAGGGTGATGCCGGAGTTCTTGACCTTCGCGGTGCCCCGGTAGTTGCCGTTGACCGAGAAGACGGCCTTGTCCTGGTCGAAGGAGTCCAGCCGGTAGGGGCCGGAGCCGACGGCCTTGCCGTCCTTGCGGAGCCCGTCCGCGTCGTACTGCCGGTGGTCCACGATGGAGCCGGCGCCGGAGGCGAGCTTGCTGGGGAAGGTGGCGTCGGGGACCTTCAGGTGGAAGACGACCTTCTTGGCGTCCGGGGTGTCGACCGAGCCGAGCGTCGGGAACATGATCGCGGGCCCCGACGGGTCGTTGATCCTCAGCATGCGGTCGAAGGAGAACTTCACGTCCTGCGAGGTGAGCGCGTCATCGTTGCTGAACTTCAGGCCGTCTCTCAGCTCGCACTGGTAGACCGTGGCCCGCGAGTCGGTGAAGGTGCACTTCTTGGCCAGTTCGGGCTGGGGTTCGGTGCCGCCCTTGGGGAAACTGAGCAGCGACTGGAAGACGTTGTCGAACAACAGCCAGGAGCCGGGGTCGTAGCCGGACGCCGGATCCGTGGCGAGGACGTCGTCGGACATCCCCATCACCACGGAGGTGCCGGTGCCTCCTAAGCCGCCGCTCTCCGTTCCACAGCCGGTCAAAAGGCCGGAGGCCAGCCCCGCCACGATGGGCAGGACCGGCCACTGGTAACGCATGTTCACTGCATGTGCCTTGTCGTCGGTTCCGTCACCCCGGGGCCGCCGTCCTGGCCCCGGGTCCCGGGTCAGCCGTTCCCGGCCCCCGGACGAGGGGAGCCGTCAGCCGCTCACACCGCGGCCGAGCTCCCACAGCTGAAGCGTCGAGGAGGAGTTGAGGGCGTACGCGACGCCCGTGATGTCGCCCCGTGCGGCGACGTACTGCTTGCCCTGCCACAGGGGCAGGACCGGGACGTCCTCGGCGACGGTGTCCTGGATCTGGGTCAGGCTCTTGGCGGCGGAGAGCCGGTCGGCCTCGCGGCGGGACTCCGGGATCAGCGTGTTCTGGATGGTGGGGTTGGAGTACGGCGAGCCGAGGAAGTTGTCCTTGTCGAGGAAGGGCGCGAGGAAGTTGTCGGCGTCCGGGAAGTCGGGGAACCAGCCCATGCCGTAGACGTCGTACTGGCCCTTCTTCTCGGCGGGCCGGAACTGCTCCCAGGGGTGTCCCTGGATGGAGGCGTCGAACAGGCCGCTGTCGTTGAGCTGCTTCTGCAGGACCTCGAACTCCTGCTTCGTGGCCGCGCCGTAGTGGTCGGTCGTGTAGTGCAGGGTCAGCTTCACCGGGGTGGTGATGCCCGCCTTGGTGAGCAGGGCCTTGGCCTTGTCGACGCTGGGGTTGCCGTACTTGTTGAAGAACGAGTTGGAGTGGCCCGTGACGGTGGCCGGGACCAGCGAGTACAGCGGCTCGGCCTCGGTGCCGTAGACCTTGCTGACCAGTTCGCCGCGGTTGATGAGCTGTGCCATGGCCTGGCGGACGGCCTTGGACTTCACGCTGGGCGCGTTGGTGTCGAAGGCCAGGTAGCGGATCTCCAGGCCCGGCATGTCGACCAGGTCGACCTTGTTGTCGCTGCCGGAGTCCAGCTTCTGGATCTGCGCGGGATCCATGGTGCGGGTCATGACGTCGATGTCGCCCTTGTCGATCGCCGTGCCCATGGCGGCGGCGGAGTCGTAGGAGCGCATCACGACCTTGCTGTTGTTCACCGTCACACTGCCCTTGTACGAAGGGTTCTTGGTGAAGGTGGCGCTGACGATCGCGTTGTCCTTGACCTCGGCCTGGAAGGTGTACGGGCCGGAGCCGTCCACCGAGAAGCCGTCGCGCAGCTTGTCCTTCGCGTAGTCCTTCGGGTCGACGATGCCCGCGGGCGGGGTGGACAGCTTGTACGGGAAGGTGGCGTCGGCCGTCTTGAGGTGGAAGATGACGTCGCGGTCGCCCTGCGTCTCGATCGTGTCGATGGTGTTCAGCAGCGCGGAGACACCGCTGTCCGACTTGATGCTCAGCACGCGCTCGATGGAGTACTTGACGTCCTCGGCGGTCACCGGGTCGCCGTTGGCGAACTTCAGTCCGTCGCGCAGCTTGCAGGCGTAGCGCTCGCTGCCGCTGTCGGTGAAGCCGCAGCTCTCGGCGGCGTCCGGGACGGGGTCGCCCTCGCCCTTGGGCTGGGCCATCAGCGTCTGCTGGGTCTGGCGCAGGATGTTCCAGAGGCCGACGTCG
The DNA here is from genome assembly GCF_058673395.1 of Streptomyces sp. HUAS MG56. Lineage (NCBI taxonomy): Bacteria > Bacillati > Actinomycetota > Actinomycetes > Kitasatosporales > Streptomycetaceae > Streptomyces > Streptomyces sp. HUAS MG56. The sequence goes on from NZ_CM178722.1 coordinate 3,067,573, forward strand.
TAGGCGTAGGCCGGGTCGAGCGGCGCCGGGGCGTCCTTCGTGGCGGTGAACCGGTCCGTGGTGCCGACGACGATGGCGTCGCCGCTCTTGCCCCCGCCGCCGGATCCGCCGCACGCGGCGAGAACCGGGGTGAGCAGGCCGGCCAGCGCCGGCAGCACCAAAGTCTTGCGGTTCATGCGGGAGTTTCTCCAGAGCTGTTCGGGTCCGTGTATCCGGCACGCGGGGATGGTGCGGCGGAAACACGGGGGATGCGGCGATGTTCTCGCGACGAGATTAGTCCGCGCCCGCAGGAGGCTTCACGGCCCTGCGAGTTGACCTGTCATCACGCAGTGAAACCGGCTGCGGACGCACAGAAAACCCGACAGCGGCAGGATTAGTGCAGCTTCCCACCAATCGGGACACAAGGAACCGCCGATCCCCCTCGAACGGGACCGGTCAGCACACTCGGGTAACGTTGTCGAGACCCTGGAGGGTGGGGAACGTCACACCCTCAACTGTGCGGGGAGTCAGTGGAATTCGGCCGCGCGACCGGGTGCGAATTCCACTCGGGTGTACTTCCCGGGATATTTGTCCAGCGCGCCTCTTCGCACCGCCGGTACCCCCGGTGAACGGCTAGGGCATTTCCGTCATCAGACCGCGCAGAAATGCCAGGTCGACCTCTTCCAGGGAGGTCACGACGGTGCGTCCCAAAGCCGGGGCGATGGGGGCGACGGACGGTACGGCGACCACCCGGCAGCCCGCGGCCTCGGCGGCGGCGACGCCGGTCGTGGTGTCCTCGACGACCGCGCAGCGGGCCGGGTCGGCGCCGAGCCCCGCCGCGGCGAGCAGGTACGGGTCGGGGTAGGGCTTGGTGCGCGAGACCTCGTCGCCCGCGATGGACAGCGCGAAGTGGTGCGGGCCGAGGACGCTCAGCACACGGTCGATGATGCGCCGGTGGGAGGCCGAGACCAGCGCCGTGGGCACGGCCTGTTCGTGCAGTTCGGCGAGGAGCCGTGCGGCGCCCGGCATCAGCGGCAGGGCGCGGCCGATGCGGCTCTCGAAGCCCTCGTTGAGCAGCGCGCTGAGTTCGGCGAGGGTGACGGCGGCGCCGGTGGCCTCGATGAGGAAGCCGGCGCTGCGGGTCATGGGGCCGCCCACCACGACATGCCGCCAGGACTCGTCCAGGGTGTGGCCGAGCGCGGCGAAGACCTCGACCTCGACGTCCCACCAGAAGCCCTCGGTGTCCACCAGGGTGCCGTCCATGTCCAGGAGCACCGCCTGCAGCGCCGAGCCTTCGGCCGTACGAGTTCCGAGCGCGGGGACCGTGCTGGTCATCCACGCACCTCCTTGCGGGACGAGCAGGCCGGTTCCCGCGCGGGAACCGGCCTGCAATGGGCCGACAAGTGTACGACTTATCCGGTCAGTGCGCTGGGTGAGACGCGCCTCACCGGGCGTTGAAGTACTTCGCCTCCGGGTGGTGGATCACGATCGCGTCCGTGGACTGCTCGGGGTGCAGCTGGAACTCCTCGGACAGGTGGACACCGATCCGCTCGGGCCGGAGCAGCTCGGCGATCTTCGAGCGGTCCTCCAGGTTCGGGCAGGCGCCGTAGCCGAGGGAGAAGCGGGCGCCCCGGTACTTCAGGGCGAACATGTCCTCGATGTCGGCCGGGTCCTCGCCGGCGAAGCCGAGCTCGCTGCGGACGCGGGCGTGCCAGTACTCGGCGAGCGCCTCGGCCAACTGCACGGACAGGCCGTGCAGTTCGAGGTAGTCGCGGTAGGAGTTGGCCGCGAAGAGCTTGGCCGTCTCCTCGCCGATGCGGGAGCCGACGGTGACGACCTGGAGGCCGACCACGTCCGTCTCGCCCGACTCCTCCGGGCGGAAGAAGTCGGACAGGCACAGCCGGCGGCCCCGGCGCTGGCGCGGGAAGGTGAAGCGGGTGCGCTCGTTGCCCTGCTCGTCCAGGATGATCAGGTCGTCGTCCTTGGACACGCAGGGGAAGTAGCCGTAGACGACGGCCGCTTCGAGGAGGTTCTCCGTCTGCAGCCGGTCCAGCAGACCGCGCAGCCGCGGCCGGCCCTCGCTCTCCACCAGGTCCTCGTACGACGGTCCCTCGCCGGTGCGGGCCTGCCGCAGCCCCCACTGGCCCTTGAACAGGGCGCCCTCGTCCAGCCAGGACGCGTACTCCTTGAGCTGGATGCCCTTGACGATCCGGGTGTCCCAGAACGGCGGGGCCGGCACCGGGTTGTCGGTGGCGACGTCGGAGCGGACGTGCCCCTCCTCCGGGCGTTCCTCCGCCGGGGCGACGACCGCGGGCCGCACGCGGCGCTGCTTGAGCTCGGGCAGCTTGGCTCCGGGGACGCCGCGCTTGACGCCGATGAGGGCGTCCATCAGGCGCAGGCCCTCGAAGGCGTCGCGGGCGTAGCGGACCTCGCCCTCGTAGATCTCGTGCAGGTCCTGCTCGACGTAGGCGCGGGTGAGTGCGGCTCCGCCCAGGATCACCGGGTAGGCCGCGGCCAGCTTGCGCTGGTTCAGCTCCTCCAGGTTCTCCTTCATGATCACCGTGGACTTCACGAGCAGCCCGGACATGCCGATCACGTCGGCCCGGTGCTCCTCGGCGGCCTCCAGGATCGCGGAGACGGGCTGCTTGATGCCGAGGTTGACCACGTTGTAGCCGTTGTTGGACAGGATGATGTCGACGAGGTTCTTGCCGATGTCGTGGACGTCGCCGCGCACCGTGGCCAGCACGATGGTGCCCTTGCCCTCGGCGTCCGACTTCTCCATGTGCGGCTCCAGGTAGGCCACCGCCGACTTCATCACCTCGGCGGACTGGAGCACGAACGGCAGCTGCATCTGCCCCGAGCCGAACAGCTCACCGACGACCTTCATCCCGTCCAGGAGGGTGTCGTTGACGATGTCGAGGGCCGGCCGGTCCGCCAGGGCCGTGTCCAGGTCCGCTTCCAGGCCGTTGCGTTCGCCGTCGATGATCCGGCGCTTCAGGCGCTCCTCCAGCGGGAGGGCGGCGAGTTCCTCGGCCTTGCCGGCCTTCAGCGACTTCGCGGTGGCGCCCTCGAAGAGCTGCATCAGCTTCTGGAGCGGGTCGTAGCCCTCGGCGCGGCGGTCGTAGATCAGGTCGAGGGCGGTGGTGACCTGCTCGTCGTCGAAGCGGGCGATGGGCAGGATCTTGGAGGCGTGCACGATGGCCGAGTCCAGACCCGCCTTCACGCACTCGTCGAGGAAGACGCTGTTGAGGAGGATGCGGGCGGCCGGGTTCAGGCCGAAGGAGATGTTCGACAGGCCCAGGGTGGTCTGGACGTCGGGGTGGCGGCGCTTGAGCTCGCGGATCGCCTCGATGGTGGCCAGGCCGTCCCCGCGGGACTCCTCCTGACCGGTGCAGATGGTGAAGGTCAGGGTGTCGATGAGGATGTCCTCCTCACGGATGCCCCAGTTCCCGGTCAGGTCGGCGATCAGCCGCTCGGCGATCTCCACCTTCTTCTCGGGGGTGCGGGCCTGCCCCTCCTCGTCGATGGTCAGCGCGATCAGGGCCGCACCGTGCTCCTGGGCCAGCCGGGTGACGCGGGCGAAGCGGGAATCGGGGCCCGCGCCGTCCTCGTAGTTCACCGAGTTGATCACCGCGCGGCCGCCCAGCTTCTCCAGCCCGGCCCGGATCACGTCGACCTCGGTGGAGTCGAGCACGATCGGCAGCGTCGAGGCCGTCGCGAACCGCCCGGCCAGCTCCTCCATGTCGGCCACACCGTCCCGGCCGACGTAGTCCACGCACAGGTCGAGCAGGTGCGCGCCCTCGCGGATCTGCTCGCGGGCCAGCTCCACGCAGTCGTCCCAGCGGGCCTCCAGCATCGCCTCGCGGAACTTCTTCGAACCGTTGGCGTTCGTCCGCTCGCCGATCGCCAGGTACGACGTGTCCTGCCGGAACGGCACCGTCTGGTACAGGGAGGCCGCTCCCGGCTCCGGGCGCGGGTCACGCGCGGGCGGGGTCACGCCGCGCACCCGCTCGACCACCTGGCGCAGATGCTCCGGCGTCGTACCGCAGCAGCCGCCCACCAGCGACAGGCCGTACTCGCGCACGAACGTCTCCTGCGCGTCCGCCAGCTCGGGCGCGGACAGCGGGTAGTGGGCGCCGTCCTTGGTGAGGACCGGCAGGCCCGCGTTGGGCATGCAGGAGAGGGGGATGCGGGCGTTGCGGGCGAGGTAGCGCAGGTGCTCGCTCATCTCGGCCGGGCCGGTCGCGCAGTTCAGGCCGATCATGTCGATGCCGAGCGGCTCCAGGGCGGTCAGGGCCGCACCGATCTCGGAGCCGAGGAGCATCGTGCCGGTCGTCTCCACGGTGACCGAGACGATCACCGGCAGGTCGAGCCCGAGGGCCGCGAGGCCGCGGCGGGCTCCGAGGACGGCGGCCTTGGTCTGGAGCAGGTCCTGGGTGGTCTCCACCAGCAGCGCGTCGGCGCCGCCGCCGACCAGGCCCTCGGCGTTGCGCTGGTAGGCGTCGCGCAGGGTCTGGTACGGGGCGTGGCCGAGGGTGGGCAGCTTGGTGCCGGGGCCCATGGAGCCGAGGACCCAGCGCTGCCGGCCGTCCCGCGCCTGGAACGCGTCGGCGACCTCGCGGGCCACCCGGGCGCCGGCCTCGGACAGCTCGTACACGCGCTCGGAGATGTCGTACTCGCCGAGGGCGGAGTGGTTGGCGCCGAAGGTGTTGGTCTCGACGCAGTCCACGCCCACGGCGAAGTACGCCTCGTGGACGGAGCGGACGATGTCGGGGCGTGTGAGGTTGAGGATCTCGTTGCAGCCCTCAAGCTGCTGGAAGTCGTCCAGGGTCGGGTCCTGGGCCTGGAGCATCGTGCCCATGGCTCCGTCCGCGACCACCACACGCGTGGCGAGCGCCTCTCGGAGCGCGGACACCCGGGTCCGGCTGTCGGCATGCGGGGACGTTGGCAACGAGGCCATGAAGGGGCTCCCTAGGTGCGACGGCTGTCGGCTATGCGGCTTCCCCGGATCGGGCTGGGGAAGAGCACGGCGTCAGAGTAACCGGGAGTGGGCTTGGATGGGCAGCGGCGTCCACGAGGCGGACCGGGTGGCCCCCGCGTCACGCTCCGGGCACGTGTGATGTAACAGGTGTCGACCGACCATTGGCGGGAGGTCGACATGGACCGGTAGTGTTCGGCATTGCCGAACGCTGGGTAGCACGCCATGCGACGGTGTGCGGTGGACGACGGGTGACGACACTCGGCACCGGGACGACCGCGCGCGCCGCGTTCGTCGGCGGTCGAAGGGACGGAGGCAGGACGGCGATGGCACGGAACATCCAGTCGCTCGAACGGGCGGCCGCGATGCTGCGGCTGCTCGCGGGCGGCGAGCGGAGACTGGGCCTGTCGGACATCGCCTCGTCGCTGGGCCTCGCCAAGGGCACCGCCCACGGCATCCTGCGCACCCTCCAGCAGGAGGGGTTCGTGGAGCAGGACGACGCCTCGGGGCGCTATCAGCTGGGCGCGGAGCTGCTGCGCCTCGGCACCACGTACCTGGACGTGCACGAGCTGCGCGCCCGGGCCCTGGTGTGGACCGACGACCTGGCCCGCTCCAGCGGCGAGAGCGTGCACCTGGGGGTCCTGCACCAGCAGGGCGTGCTGATCGTGCACCACGTCTTCCGGCCGGACGACAGCCGGCAGGTGCTGGAGATCGGCGCCATGCAGCCGCTGCACTCGACCGCGCTGGGCAAGGTGCTCTCGGCGTACGACCCGGTGGCGCACAGCGAGGCGCTGGAGACCGAGCGCAAGGCCTTCACGGACCGCACGGTGTGCGAGTGGGACGCCTTCGAGCACCTCCTCGACATCACGCGCGCGCGTGGGTACGCGGCCGACGTGGAAGAGACCTGGGAGGGCGTGGCGTCCATCGCCGCGCCCATCCACGACCGGCGCCGGATGCCCGTGGGCGCGGTCGGCATCACCGGCGCCGTGGAGCGGCTGTGCCGGGACGGCGAGCTGCGGCCCGAGCTGATCGCGGCGGTGCGCGACTGCGCCCGCGCGGTCTCCAGGGATCTGGGCGCGGGCCGGTTCTGAGCCCCCTGCCTCTCGCCGAGGGGCGACCGGGACGCCGGGCGGCGTTCCGGTTCTCGCCCTACCCTGAAGTGGACATATCGGGCTAGATCCTTTGAGATCCCATGTCAGTGCCTACGTCAGGTGCGCGATGAGTGATAACCCGCAGCGATCAATAACGATCCTGTTTTCAATAACAGAACCCTTGACGCATGCGTGACGCCGAAGCAAGACTCCCGTCCATCGGTCGGCATTGTCGAACACCTACCGGCAATACGCGTTAGAGTGTGACAACGCCAAGGGCCGACATCGCTCTCACCCCCGAGGGCAGCTCGAACTCCCGGAGGGACCCGGGGTTCGGTCCCCTGGACGAAGGACAAAGGAGTCGCGGGTGTCCAGCTCCGACATCTTCATCGGCGAGACCATCGGTACCGCCATACTCATCCTGCTCGGCGGCGGCGTCTGCGCGGCCGTCACGCTGAAGGCCTCCAAGGCCCGTAACGCCGGTTGGCTCGCCATCGCCTTCGGGTGGGGCTTCGCCGTCATGACGGCCGTGTACATCTCCGGACCCCTCTCCGGTGCACACCTCAACCCGGCCGTCACCATCGCCCTCGCGATCAAGAACAGCGACTGGACCAACGTCCCGGTCTACCTCGCCGGACAGCTGCTCGGCGCGATGATCGGTGCCGCCCTGGTGTGGGTCGCCTACTACGGCCAGTTCCACGCGCACCTGACCGACAAGGAGATCGTCGGCGGTCCGGGCGCACAGGCCACGGACGCCAAGGCGGTCGAGGCGCAGGAGACGGGTGCCGGCCCGGTCCTCGGCATCTTCTCCACCGGTCCGGAGATCCGGAACGTGGCGCAGAACCTCGCCACGGAGATCATCGGCACCGTCGTGCTCATCCTCGCGGTCCTCACCCAGGGCCTGAACGACAAGGGCAACGGCCTCGGCGTCCTCGGCGGCCTCGTCACCGCGCTCGTGGTGGTGTCGATCGGTCTGTCCCTGGGCGGCCCGACGGGCTACGCCATCAACCCGGCCCGTGACCTCGGCCCGCGCATCGTGCACGCTCTGCTGCCGCTGCCCAACAAGGGTGGTTCCGACTGGAGCTACGCCTGGATCCCGGTGGTCGGTCCGCTGATCGGCGCCGCCATCGGTGCCGGAATCTACAACGTCGCCTTCGCATAAGAAGCCCGCCGTCTTCCGGCACGCGCCCCACGGACAGCCCCCTCACCACGGATCTTTCAGGAGCACACAGTGACCGACGCCCACACCGCAGGCCCGTTCATCGCCGCGATCGACCAGGGCACCACCTCCAGCCGCTGCATCGTCTTCGACCGGGACGGCCGTATCGTCTCCGTCGACCAGAAGGAGCACGAGCAGATCTTCCCGAAGCCGGGCTGGGTCGAGCACAACGCCAACGAGATCTGGACCAACGTCCAGGAAGTCGTCGCCGGTGCCATCGCCAAGGCCGGCATCACCCGGGACGACATCAAGGCCATCGGCATCACCAACCAGCGCGAGACCACCGTGCTGTGGGACAAGAACACCGGTGAGCCCGTCTACAACGCCATCGTCTGGCAGGACACCCGCACCGACGCCCTCTGCCGCGAGCTGGGCCGCAACGTCGGCCAGGACCGCTTCCGCCGCGAGACCGGCCTGCCGCTGGCCTCCTACTTCGCCGGGCCCAAGGCCCGCTGGCTGCTCGACAACGTCGAGGGCCTGAAGGAGCGCGCCGAGGCCGGCGACATCCTCTTCGGCACCATGGACACCTGGGTCATCTGGAACCTGACCGGCGGTGTCGACGGCGGCCGGCACGTCACCGACGTGACCAACGCCTCCCGCACCCTTCTCATGAACCTGCACACGATGGAGTGGGACGAGAAGATCGCCGAGTCCATCGGCGTGCCGCTGCAGATCCTGCCCGAGATCCGCTCCTCCGCCGAGGTCTACGGCGAGGTCACCGGCGGCACGCTCGGCGACCTGATCGGCGGCATCCCGGTCGCCTCCGCGCTCGGCGACCAGCAGGCGGCCCTGTTCGGCCAGTGCTGCTTCGCCGAGGGCGAGACCAAGTCGACCTACGGCACCGGCACCTTCATGGTCATGAACACCGGTGACAAGATCATCAACTCCTACGCCGGTCTGCTGACCACGGTCGGTTACAAGATCGGCGAGCAGTCGACGGTGTACGCCCTGGAGGGCTCGATCGCCGTCACCGGCTCGCTGGTGCAGTGGATGCGCGACCAGATGGGCCTCATCTCCACCGCCGCCGAGATCGAGACGCTCGCGCTCTCGGTCGAGGACAACGGCGGCGCCTACTTCGTGCCGGCCTTCTCCGGTCTGTTCGCCCCGCACTGGCGCTCCGACGCCCGCGGTGTGATCGCCGGTCTGACCCGTTACGTCACCAAGGCGCACCTCGCGCGCGCCGTCCTGGAGGCCACCGCCTGGCAGACCCGGGAGATCGCCGACGCCATGGTCAAGGACTCCGGCGACGAGCTGGTGGCCCTCAAGGTCGACGGTGGCATGACCGCCAACAACCTGCTGATGCAGACGCTCTCCGACGTCCTGGACGCACCCGTGGTGCGCCCGATGGTCGCGGAGACCACCTGCCTCGGCGCCGCCTACGCCGCCGGCCTGGCCGTCGGCTTCTGGTCCAGCACCGACGAACTGCGCGCCAACTGGCGCCGGGCCGCCGAATGGACCCCCCGCATGGACGCGGAGACCCGCGACCGTGAGTACAAGAACTGGCTCAAGGCCGTCGACCGGACCATGGGCTGGATCGAGGACGAGAGCTGAGCTGCCCCACAGTTCGGCTCTGACGAGGAGTAAGTACCCGACATGACCAGTCAGTCCACCCTGTCCGTACCTGCCCTGGGGACGCACCCGGCCTCCGGCTCCAACCCGAGCCGCGCCGAGACCAGGGAGCAGCTCTCCAAGGCGTCGTACGACCTTCTTGTGATCGGCGGCGGCATCCTGGGCATCTCCACCGCCTGGCACGCCGCGCAGTCCGGACTCAGGGTGGCGCTGGTCGACTCCGGCGACTTCGCCGGTGCCACCTCCTCCGCCTCCTCCAAGCTGCTCCACGGCGGTCTGCGCTACCTGCAGACCGGCGCGGTGAAGCTGGTGGCGGAGAACCACTTCGAGCGCCGTGCGGTCTCCCGCCAGGTGGCCCCCCACCTGGCGAACCCGCTCACCTTCTACCTCCCCGTGTACAAGGGCGGGCCGCACGGCGCGGCGAAGCTCGGCGCGGGCGTCTTCGCCTACTCCGCGCTCTCCGCGTTCGGCGACGGCGTCGGCCACCTGCTCTCCCCCGCCAAGGCGGCGCAGGACGTGCCGGAGCTGCGCACCGAGAACCTCAAGGCCGTGGCCGTCTACGGCGACGACCAGATGAACGACGCGCGCATGGCGCTGATGACGGTCCGCGCGGCCGTCGAGGCGGGCGCGGTCGTCCTCAACCACGCCGAGGTCACCGGCCTGCGCTTCACCCGGGGCCGGGTCACCGGCGCCGAGCTCAAGGACCGTGTCTCCGGCGAGGAGTTCGGCGTGAGCGCCCGCCTGGTGCTGAACGCGACCGGCCCCTGGGTCGACCACCTGCGGAAGATGGAGGACCCGAACGCGGCCCCCTCCATCCGCCTGTCCAAGGGCGCGCACCTGGTCCTCAAGCGCACCTCTGCCTGGAAGGCCGCGCTCGCGACCCCCATCGACAAGTACCGCATCACCTTCGCCCTCCCCTGGGAGGACATGCTGCTGCTCGGCACGACCGACGAGGAGTTCGAGGGCGACCCGGCGGACGTCTCCGTCACCGAGAAGGACATAGCCCAGATCCTGGACGAGGCCGCGTTCTCCGTCCGGGACCAGCAGCTCCGGCGCGAGCTCATCACGTACGCGTTCGCCGGTCTGCGCGTGCTGCCGGGCGGCCCCGGCGACACCGCCAAGGCCAAGCGCGAGACCGTGGTGACCGAGGGCAAGGGCGGCATGCTGTCCGTCGCGGGCGGCAAGTGGACCACCTTCCGCCACATCGGCCGCACGATCATGAAGAAGCTGGAGGCGCTGCCGGGTCACCCGCTCGGCGACGACTTCGAGCCGATCTCCTCGCTGCCGAAGAAGCTCCCGCTGCCGGGCGTCGCCAACCCGCGCGCCGTCGCGCACCGCCTGCTGGTGGACCACCCGGCGCCCGGCCCGCGCATGGCGGCCGACACGGCGAAGCACCTGGCCACCCACTACGGCTCCCTGGCCTTCGACATCGCCCGGCTGGCGAACGAGAACCCGGACCTGGCCGAGCGCGTCCACCCCGACGCCCCGGAGATCTGGGCGCAGGTCGTCTGGGCCCGCGACCACGAGTGGGCCCAGACGCCGGACGACGTGCTGCGCCGCCGTACGACGCTGACGATCCGCGGTCTTGCCACGGACGAGGTCCGCGGCAAGGTCCAGGACCTGCTCGACAAGAAGTAACCGGGCACGGCGAAGGGCGGTCCCGCTGCGGTGGGGCCGCCCCTTTCCCATGGGCTCACCCGAACGGCCCCGGGAAGGGCCCGCATAATGTGACTGAGACATCCGATGTCTGAGCGCATGCGCGCGGGGTGCGGGCGACAGGAGGCCGGTCATGGCAGTCACCGACGAGGCGATCGAGAAGATCAAGGACATGATCGTCTCGGGTGCGCTGCGCCCCGGCGACCGGCTGCCCAAGGAGAGCGAACTCGCCGCCGAACTGGGCCTGTCCCGCAACTCGCTGCGCGAGGCCGTACGGGCCCTGTCGCTGATCCGGATCCTGGACGTGCGCCAGGGCGACGGCACGTACGTCACGAGTCTCGACCCGCAACTCCTGCTGGAGGCCATGAGTTTCGTGGTGGACTTCCACCGCGACGACACCGTGCTGGAGTTCCTGGCGGTGCGCCGGATCCTGGAGCCGGCCGCGACGGCGATGGCGGCCTTCCGGATCAGCGAGCAGCAACTGGACGCGCTGTCCGCCCAGTTGGACGCCCTGGGCGCGGAGCCCTCGGTGGAGGAACTGGTCGCCGCCGACCTGGAGTTCCATCGCGGCATCGTGCGCGGCGCGGGCAACTCGGTGCTGTGCTCGCTGCTGGACGGCCTGTCGGGGCCGACCACACGGGCGCGGATCTGGCGGGGCCTGACCCAGGAGGACGCGGTCGGCCGCACCCTGCGCGAGCACCGGGCGATCCTGGCCGCGCTGCGCGACCGGGACGCGGAGGCGGCCCGCTCCTGGGCGACGGTGCACATCGCGAGCGTGGAGCAGTGGCTCCGGTCCACTCTGTGAGTCCGGGTGTTCCGCACTGGTGCACGGGGCAGTGATCCGTTCACTCCCCCGTGCAAGGGGGCTGCGGGAGCCCCCGCCGGACGCCGTAAGGTTGGTGAGTCAGGCGAGGGCACGTCGGAAGGAGGCACTGGGTGATCGAGCTGGAGGGGGTTCCCGAGCTGATCGACCCAGTCATGGTGGCCGCGTTCGAGGGCTGGAACGATGCCGGTGACGCCGCCTCCACGGCGGTCGCGCATCTGGAACGCGAGTTCAAGGGCGAGGTGTTCGCGGCGCTGGACGCCGAGGACTACTACGACTTCCAGGTGAACCGCCCCACGGTCTTCATGGACGGTGGGGTGCGCAAGATCACATGGCCGACGACCAGGCTGTCGGTGGTCCGCGTCGGCGGCGAGAAGCCGCGCGATCTCGTGCTGGTGCGCGGCATCGAACCGTCCATGCGCTGGCGCTCGTTCTGCAACGAGCTGCTGGGCTTCGCGCACGAGCTGGGCGTGGAGCTGGTGGTCGTCCTGGGCGCCCTGCTCGGTGACACCCCGCACACGCGTCCGGTGCCGGTCAGCGGGGTCACGTCCGACCCGGACCTGGCCCAGCGGATGGACCTGGAGGAGACCAAGTACGAGGGCCCGACGGGCATCGTCGGCGTGCTCCAGGAGGCGTGCACGCACGCGGGCGTCCCGGCGGTGTCGCTGTGGGCGGCCGTACCGCACTACGTCTCCCAGCCGCCCAACCCGAAGGCCACGCTGGCGCTGCTCAACCGGCTGGAGGACCTGCTGGACCTGCGCATCCCGCAGGGCGAGCTGCCCGAGGACGCGCGTGCCTGGCAGGTGGGCGTGGACCAGCTGGCCGCGGAGGACAGCGAGGTCGCCGAGTACGTGCAGACGCTGGAGGAGGCCCGGGACACCGCCGAGCTGCCGGAGGCGTCGGGCGAGGCCATCGCCCGCGAGTTCGAGCGGTACCTGCGGCGCCGGGACGTCGGCCCGCCGGGCGGCCACGCGACGGCTGACGGCACGGACACCGGCCCGTGGCTGCGCGACAACCCGGGCGGGCGGACCCGGCCGCCGCTGCCGCCGAGGCCCGACGCCTCCGGCGGCCCGGACGACGACGAGGACTCCGAGGACTGACCCGGGAGTGACACAAGGGGCGGTACGCGTGCGCGTACCGCCCCTTGTGCGTGTGCCGGAGTGGCCGGGCTAGACCGCCACGCCCAGCAGGGCGTCCACCGCCCGGGTCACCAGGCCGGGGGCACCCGTGTCGGTGCCGCCCTCCTGCTCCTGGCGCTCCGCCCAGCGGTCCACCGCGGCGAGCGCGGCCGGTGCGTCCAGATCGTGGGCCAGAGCCTCGCGGATCTCCTCGACCAGGGCGTCGGCGGAGGGGCCGTCGGGGCGGGAGACGGCGGCGCGCCAGCGGCCGAGGCGGGCCACGGCGTCCGCCAGGACCTGGTCGGTCCACTCCCAGTCGGCGCGGTAGTGGTGGGCCAGCAGGGCGAGCCGGATCGCGGCCGGGTCGACGCCGTCGCGGCGCAGCGCCGAGACGAAGACCAGGTTGCCCTTGGACTTCGACATCTTCTCGCCGTGCAGGGCGACCATGCCGGCGTGCACGTACGCCTTGGCCATCGGGAACTCGCCGGTGAGTACCTGGGCGTGCGAGGCGCCCATCTCGTGGTGCGGGAAGGCCAGGTCGGAGCCGCCGCCCTGGACGTCGAAGCCCATCCCGAGGTGGTCGAGGGCGATGGCCACGCACTCGATGTGCCAGCCGGGGCGGCCCCGGCCGAGCGTCCCGCCGTCCCAGCTGGGCTCGCCCTCGCGGGCCGCCATCCACAGCATCGGGTCGAGCGGGTTCTTCTTGCCCGGGCGCTCCGGGTCGCCGCCGCGCTCGGCGGACAGCAGCCGCATCGCGGCCGCGTCGAGGTTCGACACCTTGCCGAAGTTCGGGTCGGACTCGACGGAGAAGTAGATGTCGCCGTCCAGGTCGTAGGCCGCGCCGAGCTCGCGCAGCCGCTCCACGAGCGGGACGATGCCGGGTATCGCCTCGACGGCGCCTATGTAGTGCTGGGGCGGGAGCAGCCGCAGGGCGGTCATGTCCTCACGGAAGAGGGCCGTCTGCTGCTCGGCGAGGGCGACCCAGTCGACGTTGTCCCGCACCGCGCGCTCCAGCAGCGGATCGTCGACGTCGGTGACGTTCTGGACGTAGTGGACCTGCCGCTTGGTGTCGAGCCACACGCGCTGAACGAGGTCGAACGCGTTGTAGGTCGCCGCGTGACCCATGTGGGTCGCGTCGTACGGGGTGATGCCGCAGACGTAGATACGGGCGACGGGACCGGGGTCGAGGGTGACCAGACCGCCGGTCGCGGTGTCGTGGATCCTCAGGTCGCGGCCCTGACCAGGCAGGGCGGGGACCTCGGAAGCGGGCCAGGCATGCATGTACATGAGCCTAACCGGCCAGGAGCTGCGTATACGAACGGGATCGGGCCGGATGGCCCGTTAGACGGTCTTGTACATCTGCCGCCGTTGTGCTCACACGGGCGGCCACGGGATCGCCGGCCACTCACCGCCCGGCTCCGGATGCACGCCCGAGGAGAGCAGTTCCTCGGTACGCGCGCGCGTGGCGTCGATCTCGGCCGGGGTGATCAGTCCGGCGAGCCGCTCGCCGAGCGGTCCGCCCAGGCCCTCGCGCAGGCCGCCCAGGACCTCGACGGCCTCGGCGGTCAGCGGCTCCCCGGCCCAGCCCCACAGCAGGGTGCGGAGCTTGTTCTCGACGTTGAAGGTGACGCCGTGGTCGATGCCGTAGAGCCTGCCCTCGGTGGTGGGCAGCAGATGGCCGCCCTTGCGGTCGGCGTTGTTGATCACGGCGTCGAGGACCGCGAGCCTGCGCAGCCGCTCGTCGTCGGCGTGCACGAGCAGCGCGGTGCGGCCCTCGCCGACCTCGGCGAGACCGATCGCCTTCCAGCCCGGCTCCGGCTCCTCGGCGTCCACCAGGGCGAGCAGCTCCGCCTCGGCCTGGACGTCGATCCACAGCTGGCACATGCCCTCGCCGTAGGGCCCCTCGCGCAGCACGGTCGGCGGGACGAGGCCCCAGCCGGTGGCCTCCGAGACCGCGTAGGCGGCCACCTCGCGGCCGGCCAGGGTGCCGTCGGGGAAGTCCCACAGCGGGCGCTCCCCGGCCACGGGCTTGTAGATGCAGGAGGCTTCCCGGCCGTCGTACGCGACCGTGCAGAACAGCGCGGCGTTCGACGCCTCGCGGATGCGACCGCGTACGGTCAGCTCACCGCGCGCGAGCAGTTCGGCGGCGGCCGCGTCGGCGGTCGTGTCGACGGACGTCACGCTCCGCGGCGGTATCCGTTCTGGCGCGGACATACATGTCCTTCCGGATCGAGCGGGAGGCTGCACAGCGGGCACGGCGGCCGCCCGGCGTTGACGACGTCGAGGGCGCGCTTGGCGAAGGCTCTGGCCTGCGCGCCGGTCAGCCGGACCCGCAGCATCGGGGGCCCGTTCTCCTCGTCCTGGAGCAGTCGCTCCTCGGCCTCGGCGAGGTCCTCGTCGGTGTCGGCGTCCAGCTCCACGAGGGCCTGCGCCTCGACGATCATGCGCTGTTCCTCGCCGTCCCAGGCCAGCGCCATGGTGCCGACGCGGAACTCCTCGTCGACGGGGGTCTCCAGCGGGGCGGTGTCGGCGATCTCGGTGGGCGCCATGGCGGGGACGGCCGCGCTGCCGCCGCTGCGCCGTACGACCTCGTCGAGCAGTTCGTCCATGCGCTCGGCGAGCGCGGCCACCTGCGTCTTCTCCAGCGCCACGCTGGTCACCCGGGAACCTGCGACGGCCTGGAGGAAGAACGTACGGCGCCCGGGCAGTCCGACCGTGCCGGCGACGAAGCGGTCCGGCGGGTCGTAGAGGAACACCTGACGGGACACGTCCTGATCTCCATTGGGGTCGAGAGCTTCAGCGGTGCTGGCCACGCGGGTACGCGACTGCGGTGGATCCGAGTGCGGTGGATCGCTTCACCCTACTGCGGCCGACGATCACGGTGCGCCCGCACCACCCCCGACCGGTGCGTCGCCCTCGCCGGTGCCCTCGTCCGGTTCGGCGCCCGGTTGTTCGCGCGGCGCCAGGGAGGCGAAGTCCCCGGTGTCGCCGAGCCGGATCAGGAACGGCCGCAGCCGGGTGAAGCGGATCGCGGTGACGGAACAGGGCTCCACGGAGATCCGCTGGAAGAGGTCGAGATGGAGCCCGAGGGCGTCGGCGACCA
The DNA here is from genome assembly GCF_058673395.1 of Streptomyces sp. HUAS MG56. Taxonomy (NCBI): domain Bacteria; kingdom Bacillati; phylum Actinomycetota; class Actinomycetes; order Kitasatosporales; family Streptomycetaceae; genus Streptomyces; species Streptomyces sp. HUAS MG56. The sequence continues at coordinate 3,083,109 of NZ_CM178722.1, forward strand.
GGGACTTGATGATGTCGCCGTGCGAGCACATGAGATAGACGGCGTCGGCGCCGTGCTCGCGCTCCACGCGCGCGTTCCACTCGCGTACGGCTTCGGCGGCGCGGGTCTGCATGGCACGCAGGGACTCGCCGCCCGGGAAGGCGGCGGCCGACGGGTGGGCCTGAACGACCTCCATCAGCGGCTCGTCCTTCAGCTCGGCGAGCTTGCGGCCGGACCAGTCGCCGTAGTGGCACTCCCCGATCCGCTCGTCGGTGTGGACGCTCAGTCCCGGGCGGGCCTCCAGCAGCGGGCGCACGGTCTCCTGGCAGCGCTGCAGCGGGCTGGCGACGACCTCCGAGATCGGCAGGCCCGCGAGCCGGGCCGGCAGCGCGGCGGCCTGCGCGGCGCCCCGCTCGTCCAGGGCGACGCCGGGCGTCCACCCGGCGAGCAGACCGGAGGTGTTGGCGGTGGACCGTCCGTGCCTTACGAGGATCAGGGTGGGCATGCGGCCCAGGGTAGGCGTACCAGCGCGTGCGCCGCTGGGCGGGCGAGGGGAGAATGCGCTCCGTGATCGTGGACTGCGCCGTCTACCGGCACGGGCTCCGCACCGAGGGCCCGGAGGACCTGTCCGACGCGCTGGCGGAGGCGCGGGCGGCGGGCGGTTTCGTGTGGATCGGGCTGTACGAGCCGTCGGAGCGAGAGTTCGGCCTGGTCACGGAGGAGTTCGGGCTGCATCCTCTGGCGGTCGAGGACGCCCTCAAGGCGCATCAGCGGCCGAAGCTGGACGTGTACGCCGACTCGCTGTTCATGGTGCTGAAACCGGTCGTCTACGAGCCCGAGGGCGACACCGTCACGACGGGCGAGATCATGATCTTCGTCGGCGACTCCTTCGTGGTGACCGTGCGCCACGGCACCTGTTCGCCGCTGGCCGCCGTACGGCACCGGCTGGAGGAGGAGCCGGAGCTGCTCGACAAGGGCCCGACCGCGGTGCTGTACGCGATCTCCGACGCCGTCGTCGACCACTATCTGGACGTGGCCGCGGAACTCCAGAGGGACCTGGAGGAGCTGGAGACGGAGGTGTTCCAGCCGGAGCGCGGCGGCTCGCGGCACACCGCGTCCCGGATCTACACCTTCAAGCGGCAGGTCCTGGAGTTCCGCCGGGCCACCGGCCCGCTGACGGCGCCGCTGACCCGGCTGGCCGGCACCGGTCCGTTCGGCGGCTCGGTGCCGTTCGTGCACGACAAGGCGCGGCCCTTCTTCCGGGACGTGGGCGACCATCTGCTGCGGGTGAACGAGTCCGTGGAGGCGCTGGACCGGCTGGTGTCCGACATCCTCTCGGCGCATCTGGCGCAGATGAGCGTCCGGCAGAACGACGACATGCGGAAGATCTCCGCGTGGGCGGCCATGGCCGCGGTGCCCACGATGATCGCCGGGATCTACGGCATGAACTTCGACCACATGCCGGAGCTGCACTGGCTGTGGTCCTACCCGGCGGTGATCCTGCTGATGGCCGGGCTGGAGGTGCTGCTGTACCGCCTGTTCAAGCACCGCGACTGGCTGTAGGGGCCGGTTCGGCTCAGGCGAACTCGTGGGCCGGGGCGGCGGGCCCGCCGAGGGCGTCGCGGCGCTCGGGCATGCGCAGGGCGGCCATCCGGTGCCAGCCGGCGAGGCGTTCGTAGCCGTACAGCGCGCGGATGCCGGCGGCGAGCAGCGCGGACTTGGCCCGGGGCCAGCCGAGGATGCGCCCCATGTGGGCCATGACGGCGAGGCTGACGTCCCGGTGGACGGCGATCTCGGCGAGCGCGTACGCGCGCAGGGTCCGCTGGATCAGCCGGCCGTGTCCGGCGGCGGCGAGGCGCAGCAGTTCCTCGTGGGTGTAGGCGAGGTGGTTGTCCTCGTCGGTGGAGATCATGCGTACGGCCTTGCCGACGTCCGGATCGTCGGCGAAGTACCGGCGGAGCATCGTCATCTGCTCGGCGGCGCGCTGCTCGGTGACACGGCTGTGGGCGAGGTAGACGACGATGTCCCGTACGGACAGCGGCGCCTCGCGCCGGAGTCTGTCGTGCGCGAGACCGATGCCGCGCCGCTCCAGGAGCATCGTGTAGTCGGTCTCGGGCGGTACGGCGACGGGGGTGAGTCCGCGCTTCCTCATCAGGGCGTGGAAGATGCGGCCGTGCTTGTCCTCGTCGGCGCCGTGGCGGGCGATCTTCGGAGCGAGCGCGCGTTCGCCGTCCGGCACGAGCGCGGCGATCCGCCCGTTCTCCCAGCCGCCCTGGGACTCCCCGCCGGCGGCGATGGAGCAGAAGAGCCGGAAGGACTCGTCGTGGTCGAGGATCTCCTGGAACAGACTCCTGGCCGAAAGCATCGAGGTCACCTCTCCGCAAGATGCATGATTCCGCATCATCTGCGACATTCCGCAGAGAACGAGTCAAATGCGGGCGGAGAGGAGTCGCAACACGGGTGCCCGGCGACTCGGCCGGAAGAAGGAACGCCGGGGTCGTAACCGCGCGGCGCCCGGCGCGTTGTTCCCGGTGACGGCCGTGGCGGGGAAGACCCCCGAGCCCCCACCACGGCCGCAGAAACCTTTACTGAGCCCCTTCGGCCGCGGCCGTCAGGCGAGCCCGGCGCGCTCCAGCGCCTCGCTGCCGGCCCGCAGGGAGGCGAGCCGCTCGTCCAGCGTGAAGCCGGCCGGGGCGAGGCTGAGGGTGGTCACCCCGGCGGCGGCGTAGGCCTTCATCCGGTCCGCGATCCGGTCGACGGAGCCCAGCAGCGTGGTCCTGTCGATGAGGTCGTGCGGCACGGCGGCCGCGGCACCGGCCTTGTCCCCGGACAGGTACTTCTCCTGGATGTCGGCGGCCTCCTTCTCGTACCCCATGCGCCGCGCGAGCTGGTTGTAGAAGTTCTGCTTGGCGCTGCCCATGCCGCCCACGTACAGCGCGGTGTAGGGCCGGAAGGTGTCGGCGAGCCGGGTCACGTCCTTGTCGTCGCCCACGGCCAGCGGCAGGGTGGGACAGACGTCGAACCCCTCAAGGGTCTTGCCGGCCTTCTCGCGCCCCGCGCGCAGGTGCGTGATCGTGGTCTCCTCCAGGTGCTCGGCGGAGGGGAAGATCAGCAGGGCGCCGTCGGCGATCTCGCCGGTCTGCTCCAGGTTCTTCGGGCCGATCGCGGCGATGTACAGCGGGATGTGCTCGCGCTGCGGGTGCACGGTCAGCCTGATGGGCTTGCCTGGGCCGCCGGGCAGCGGCAGCGTCCAGTGCGCGCCCTCGTACGTCAGCCGCTCCCGGGTCATCGCCTTGCGCACGATCTCGACGTACTCACGCGTGCGTGCCAGCGGCTTGTCGAACGTGACGCCGTACCAGCCCTCGGAGACCTGCGGACCGGAGACGCCGAGGCCGAGCCGGAACCGCCCGCCGGAGAGCGAGTCGAGCGTCGCGGCGGTCATCGCGGTCATCGCGGGCTGCCGGGCCGGGATCTGGAAGATGGCCGAGCCGACGTCGATGCGCTCGGTCTGCGCGGCGACCCAGCTGAGCACCGTGGCCGCGTCGGACCCGTACGCCTCGGCGGCCCAGCACACGGCGTAGCCCAGCCGGTCGGCCTCCTGGGCCACGGCCAGATTGTCCCCGTCCATTCCGGCGCCCCAGTAGCCGAGATTGATCCCGAGTTGCATGGCCCATTCCCCTTACCCGTGAGTAACGTCCCTGTGGGGGCGACCTTAGCGCGGGGGTGGGGGTCCGAGGCAGGGCGTGGCCGGGACAGGGGCCGGGATCACCGGTCCCGGGGTATGTCCGGCACCCGTCCGCCGAGTTATCCACAGGCCACCCACCGCATGGGTTCTGGCCAGTAATCTCGCGGTCATGGAGCAGAGGCATCTCGGCCGAACCGGCCTGCGCGTGTCCCGGATCGGACTCGGCACCCTCACCTGGGGCCGGGACACCGACCAGCACGACGCCGCGGACTTGCTGAAGACGTTCTGGGAAGCCGGCGGCACACTCGTCGACACCGCGGACGTGTACGGCGACGGGGAGTCGGAGTATCTGCTCGGCCAGCTGATGGAGGGTCTGGTGCCGCGCCGGGACCTGGTGATCTCCACGAAGGCGGGCAGCGTCCCCGATCCCGACCGCCGCTTCGACGGCTCCCGCGGTCATCTGCTCGCCGCCCTCGACGCCTCCCTGGCCCGCCTCGGCACGGACTACGTCGACCTGTGGCACGTGCACGCCTACGACCCCGGCACCCCCCTGGAGGAGACGCTCCAGGCCCTCGACATAGCGGTGAGCAGCGGCCGTGCCCGCTACGCCGGCGTCTCCAACTTCTGCGGCTGGCAGCTCGCCAAGGCCGCCACCTGGCAGCTCGCGGCGCCGGGCACCCGGACCCGCCTGGCCAGCACGCAGATGGAGTACTCGCTGCTCCAGCGAGGCGTCGAGCGCGAGGTGCTGCCCGCCGCACTCGACCTCGGCGTCGGCCTGCTGCCCTCCTCCCCGCTCGGCCGGGGCGTGCTGACCGGAAAGTACCGGCAGACCACTCCCCCGGACTCGCGCGGCGCCTCCGAGCATCTGGCACCGTTCGTCGAGCCGTACCTCGACGACACGGCGAGGCACATCGTGGACGCGGTGACGACGGCCGCCGACGGCCTCGCCGTCACCCCGCTCCAGGTGGCCCTGGCCTGGGTCCGGGACCGGCCCGGCGTGGCCGCCCCGATCGTCGGCGCGCGCAACGCGCAGCAGCTCACGGCGGCATTGTCAGTGGAGGCGCTTAGTCTTCCTGACGAGATCTGCCGGGCGCTGGACGATGTGTCGGCGCCCCTGCACCGCTATCCCGATCACGACTGGAGCACGCTGTGAGCACGGAGCCGGAGACCACGGAGAAAGCCGGGCCGGGGACACCGGACACCCCCGAGGCCCCGGGCGCCGAACCCACGCCCACGGAGAGCCGTGCGCAGGACGGCGTGGGTGAGGACGGGAGCGACGGCGCGAGCGAGGCCGGGGCCGAGACCGGAACCGAGGACGGTGCGAGCGCCGGCGTCGCCGAAGGCGAGAGCGGCTCGGGTGGCGCCGGCGGCGGTGAGGGCGCCGGGGCCCAGGTGTCCGAGGCGGAGGCCGAGTTGGCCGCGCAGCGGGTCGAGCGGGAGCGGATCGCGCGCCGCAAGGCCGAGAAGACGGCCCCGATCGAGAGCGGCACCAAGCTCAGCGGCACGGCGGCCGACCTGCTCGCCGCGGTCCGGGCGGTGGAGGGCGGCGCGAAGCCCGCGGCGACGGTGTTCGCCGAGCCCGCACCGTCCCCCCGCCGTCCGGCCCCGGAGCCGGTGCACCGGCCGCAGCCCGCCCCGGCCCCGTCCGTCGCGCCGGGCGCTCCCGCCGCTGAGACCGTCGAGGCCGTCCGCCTCGTGCTGACCGAGGGCGGAGCCCCCGAGGCCCTGGCGCCCCAGGTCGCGGCGGCGCTCGGCGAGGGCGCGGACACCGCGCTGCGCGAGGACCCCTGGCAGTTGCTGCGGATCGGCGGCGTCCGGCCGGAGCAGGCCGACGGCTTCGCCCGGGCTCTGCTCGGCGCCGCCTGCGGACCCGACGACGAGCGGCGGGGCCGCGCGGTGACCGTCTGGCTGCTGGAGCAGGCCGCGCTGGCCGGGCACACCGCGCTGGAGCTGCCCACGCTCATCACGGCGCTGGGCCGGCAGGGCGTGCCCGACCCGGACGCGGCGGTGCAGAGCACACTCGCCGAGGCCGAGGCGCTGGCCTTCCAGGACGCCCTGGAGGACACCACCGGCGCGGCCCCCCAGGGGGCGGACGAGGATGACGACGAGGACGAGGAGGAGGAGCGGCCGGTCCGTGTCCTCGTCGGTCTGGAGCGCTACGCCCTGGCCGAGGAGAGCCTCGCCGACGGCCTCGCGAGGCTCGTCAACTCCCTGTCGAAGGACACCGAGGAGGCCTGGCGGGCGGCGGCCGACGCGGCCCGCGGCGGTGCGGCCGAGCTGGTCCGCGCGGTCGCCGGGCACGGCCTGGTGCTGCACACCGGCGGGGAGGCGGCCCGCGCGGAACCGGCCGCGCTGCTCGACGCCGCCCGCGCCGCCGGCCTGCAGGCCTTCGCCGTCTGCCACACGGCCGACGGCCGCCGTCGCCTGGCCGCACTGCCGGGCCCCCGGACGAGCGAGGACGCGGCGACACGCGGCGTGGGTACGGCGGCCGGGCTGCTGTCCGGTGCCGAGGGCCCGGGCCGGGGCGCGGACGGCGCCCTGGAGCTGGACCTGCTGATCGTGCTCGACGCCCCGCAGCTGGACGTGGAGAGCGCCGCGATGCTCGTGGAGTCCCTGCCGGACGGGGCCCGGCTGGTGCTCAGCGGTGACCCGGCGGTGCTGTGGTCGGCCGGTCCGGGCCGGGTCTTCGCGGACCTGCTGGCCGCCCGTGCCTGCCCGCAGGTCGCCTCCCGCGTGCCCGACCCCGGCCCGATCGGCGAGCTGGTCTCCGGCATCGGCGTCGGCGAGCTGAACCAGGTCGACGCCCCCGGCAAGGAGATCGTCATCGTCCCGGTGCGGGACGCGGGCGAGGCCGTGCACCGCACGGTCCAGCTGGTCGCGGACTCGGTGCCGCGGGCGATCGGCGTCCCGGCCGACCAGACCGTGGTGATCACCCCGGGACACGGCGGCGCGGCCGGCACCCGCGCGCTCAACGCCGCCCTGAAGGAGCGCCTCAACCCCGGCCCGGGCCGCTTCGGCGGCTTCGACCCCGGCGACCGGATCGCCTACACCCCCGCCCCGGGTCGTACGGTGCCGGGCGTGGTGGTGAAGGCCGACACCGACGGGCTGCACCTGTCCTGTGCGGGCGCCCCCGTGGTCGTCCCGCGCGAGCGGGTGGAGGGGGCCGTACGGCACGGCTGGGCGCTGACCGCGCATCAGGCGGTCGGGACCCGCTGGCCGGCGGCGGTCGTGGTGCTGCCCGGTGACGCGGCGCAGACGCTCAGCAGACCGTGGGTGTACACGGCGTTCTGCCGGGCCGAGCGGCATCTGTCCGTGGTCCACGGGGTGGAGCAGGCCCTGCCGAAGGCGGTCGCGGAGACCTTGGCCAAGCCCCGCACGACCCGCCTGCGGACGCTGCTGCGCACGCAGGTGCCGACGGTGGCCGGCTGACCTCCGCGCCGGCGATCGGCCGCGACGGCGGATCGCGGCGGTGCCGCGGCGGCCTCAGGCCGTCACGGCACCGCCGGCGGACGTCACCTCCTGACGCCCTCGACCTCGTCGTCCGCTTCCGTGTCCTCGTCCGCGTCCTCGACGAATTCGAGATCCTCGTCGTCGTCGGCGTCCTCGTCGTCGAACACCGCGCTCACGTCGAACCGGCACACCACGCCCAGCGGGTCGACGTGCTCGAACGGCGTCTCCAGCCACTCACCGGGTTCCGTGGGCTCCTCCGCCGCGGTGACCCAGAGCGTGGAGTCGCCCTCCTCCAGGCCGAACTCCTTGTGCCGGGAGGCGATCTCGTCCGGTTCGAACTCGCCGAAGAGGACGCCCAGCGCGCCGGGGACCGTGCCGGCGGCGCCGTCCGCCGAGCCGCCCGACTCGTCGTACTCCGCCGCCTCGACCCGCTGGGCCTGCGCGAGCAGCCGCTGGGGTTCCGCGACGGCGTAGTCGCGGCGGATCAGCACGCTGATCGCGTGGGGTTCCTCGGGGCCCGCGTACGGCGGCAGCTCCTCCGCACCGGGGATCTCGAAGGGTGTGACCTCGTCGTAGCGGTCGTAGAGCAGCTCGTCGTACACCTCGGCGGCCGCGGCGAGCTGGTTGAACGCCTCGGAGACGGCCGGGTCGTCCTCCCCCGACCTGCGTTCGACCGCCGCCAGATGACGGTCGAGCGCGGTCTTGACCGCCTCGGCGGCGGCACGTACCTCGGCAGCGGTGGGCTGCGCAGCATCAGACATAGTGCAGACGCTATCCGTACCGGGCCCCAGCCCGCACAATAGATGCGATGCCGGAATACGAATTTGTCGACGTGTACGTACCTCGCGGGGTCTCCCGCAAGGAGGCGACGCGTCTGCTGACGGACCATGCCGAGTACGGACACTGGGAGTTGGACCGACTGAGCCTGATGCGCGACGGCAGCCGCAGGGTGCGGTTGCGCCGGCGGATCATCCGCCAGGTGCGCGCCACGTGGTGAGGCCGGACACATGAACGGAGCGGGCCCGGCCGGCATGGCAGGGCCCGCTCCGTTTTCCCGCGCCGTACGGCCCACAGTGCCGTACGGCCTTGTCCTCACCCGGTGTTGACCGCTGCCGGGCCGCGTCGGCCGCTAGGCGGAGGCGCGTGCCTTGCGGTACAGCACCGCGCCCGCGAGCAGCGCGCCCGCACCGGCCGGCAGCGCGAGGCCGAGCGGCACGTCACTGCCGGTGTGCGCCAGCTCACCGGTGGTGGGGAGCTGCTCGCCGCGGTCGCCCTGCGTCCGGATCTGCGAGGCCCCGTGCGGCTTGTGGGCCTGCTGCGTCCCCTGGGGCCCGTGGGGCGTGTGGCCCCCCTGACCGGGCGGGGTCGTCGGACCTCCCGGATGGGTCGGCTTACCCGGGTGACCAGGGTGACCCGGGTGTCCCGGATGACCAGGGTGTCCCGGGTGACCCGGATGTCCCGGGTGGCCGGGGTGTCCCGGTGGGTTGCCGGGCCCGCCCCCGGGCGGCTGGGTCTGGTGACCGCCGCCGCCGTTGGCACAGTCGTTGCCCGTGGCGGTGTTGCCCACGCCGATGACGTTCACGCTGTTTCCGCAGACGTTCACCGGGGCGTCGATCGGCACCTGCACGGTGTTGCCGGAGCCGACGCCGGGCGAGCCGCCGGTGTGACCGCCCGCGTGCGAGCCCCCGGATCCCCCGGAGCCGCCCGAGCCGCCGTGACCCCCCGACGCACCGCCGTGGTTGGCGCACGAGTTGCCCGCGGCCGGGTTGAGCAGTCCGACCACGTTCACGGTGTTGCCGCACACGTTCACCGGTGCGTGCACCGGCACCTGCACGGTGTTGCCGGACAGTACGCCCGGCGAGCCGGCCGCGGCGCCCATGGCGCCGGAGTCCGCGTGGGCGTAGCCGCTCGCGGCGGCGATCATCCCGGTCGCAGCGGCCATCGTCATCAGGCCTTTGCGCGTGCTTTGTCGCATGCTGATTCCCCCCTGCCTTCGCTTCACTTCGGAACGGAAAGGCCAGTCGGCCCCGGAGCGCATGGGGCGCACTCCGAGGCCGACGGCTTGTCGCGCACGCCCCCTCAGGGAGCCTGCGTCACTTGTTCAGGCAGGTGTTGCCGAAGGCGGGGTTCAGGAGCCCGATCACGTTGATCGTGTTGCCGCACACGTTCACCGGGACATGGATGGGCGCCTGAACGACGTTGCCGGAGACGACACCCGGGGAGTGCACGGCGGCACCCTGAGCACCGGAGTCGGCGACAGCCAGGCCCGCGCCCGCGAGAACCAGCCCACCGGTGGCAGCCGCAGCAGCGACGACCTTCTTGATCATTACTTCCTCCTCGTTGGCAATGCGATCCCAAGCTGCTGGGATCACGTCACTTGTAACGAGGAGGGAGTAATGGAGCTACGAGCTTATGGTCGCATTCACCCTTCTCAGTCGGTGTCGTACGCGCGCCCGATTACTCCAGGGCAAGGCTTCACGACGCGTCGATGAACCGGTCCAGCACCCGCACGCCGAACTGGAGGCCGTCCACCGGCACCCGCTCGTCCACACCGTGGAACATGCCGGCGAAGTCCAGCTCCGGCGGCAGCTTCAGCGGGGCGAAGCCGAAGCCGCGGATGCCGAGGTCGTCGAAGGACTTGGCGTCGGTGCCGCCGGAGAGCATGTAGGGGATGGCCTTGGCGGTGGGGTCCTCGGCGAGCAGCGCGGACTGCATCGCCTCCACCAGCGCGCCGTCGAAGCCGGTCTCGACGGCCTTGTCGGCGTGCACGTCCTCGCGGCGGACGTGCGGGCCGAGCAGCCGGTCGAGGTCGCCGAGGAACTCCTCCTCGTAGCCGGGCAGGAACCGTCCGTCGATGTGCGCGGTGGCCTCGCCGGGGATGACGTTGACCTTGTAACCGGCGTTCAGCTGCGTGGGGTTGGCGGTGTTGCTGAGGGTGGCGCCGATCAGCTTGGCGATGCCGCCGAGCTTGGCGAGGGTGGCCTCCATGTTCTCCGGGTCCAGCTCGGTGCCGAGCGCGTCGCCCAGCTCGTCCAGGAAGGCCCGGGTGGTCTTGGTGACCCGGACGGGGAACTTGTGCCGGCCGACCCGGGCCACGGCCTCGGACAGCTCGGTGATGGCGTTGTCCCGGTGGATCATCGAGCCGTGCCCGGCGGTGCCGGCCACGGTCAGCTTCATCCAGTGCATGCCCTTCTCGGCCGTCTGGATCAGATAGAGCCGCCGCTGCTCGTTCACGGTGAAGGAGAAGCCGCCGACCTCGCTGATGGCCTCGGTGACGCCCTCGAAGAGGTCCGGGTGGTGGTCGACCAGGTACCGGGCGCCGTACGTACCGCCCGCCTCCTCGTCCGCGAGGAACGCGACGACGATGTCGCGCGGCGGCCGGCGCCCGCTCCTGAGCCGGTCCCGGACGACCGCCAGGGTCATGGCGTCCATGTCCTTCATGTCGACGGCCCCGCGCCCCCACACGCAGCCGTCGGCGACCTCGCCCGAGAACGGGTGGTGGGTCCAGTCGTCGGCGTTGGCCGGTACGACGTCGAGGTGGCCGTGGATCAGCAGCGCCGGCCGCGACGGGTCCTCGCCCGCGATACGGGCGACCGTGGAGGCGCGGCCCGGGTGCGACTCGTAGATCTTCGGCTCCAGCCCGACCTCGGCCAGCTTCTCGGCGACCCACTCGGCGGACGCCCGCTCACCGGGGCCCGAGTGGTCGCCGTAGTTGCTGGTGTCGAACCGGATCAGCTCGCGGCAGAGGTCCACGACCTCGTCCTCGCCGGTGACGCTCCTGGCCGTGTCCGTCTCGCTCACGTGCTTCCTCCCGCTGTCACTGCTGCTGGGTCCCCTCATCCTCTCTCCGGCCCCGCCTCCGGCCCAAGACGGGGCACGGCCCGTCACACGCCGTTCATGCGGCACGGCCCCGGGACCGGGGGTGATCAGCCATCCCCGAAAGCCTGGTAATGTTTCCTTCGTCGCCGCGAGGGAAACCCCGCCGAAAGGGATCCTCCGCACGACAGACACCTTGTCCGGGTGGCGGAATGGCAGACGCGCTAGCTTGAGGTGCTAGTGCCCTTTATCGGGCGTGGGGGTTCAAGTCCCCCCTCGGACACCAGTGAGGGCCCCTGTTGATCAGGGGCCCTTTCGCATGCGCCCCGAGTGGTCCGTGCACCGTCCGGCGCCCCAACTGCCCCTGATTGTCCGCTCATTGGCGGTGTGTGGGGCATGTCTCGTACGGCGCGAGGATTCCCAGCTCAGCGCCCTCGTGCCGACTTCCTCCCGGCCACCGGTACGGCCCTGCCGAGTGGCCGGACCCGGATCCCGCTCCTAGCGTCGGAGTAAAATCTTCGGTTTGTGACTTCAGCCGGACCGACGTGAGGACCCGATGGCAGCCATAGACGAGAGCAGTGCTCTCGGCCTGCTCGACGAAGAGATCCGCACGGAGTTCGGCGACCGGGCCCGCTTCTCGGCGGGGCCCGCCGGGTCGCCGCGCACGCTGGTGGACGTCTTCGACGCGTCCGTGCGGGCCCACCCGGACGAGCCCGCGCTGGACGACGGTACGACGTGTCTCAGCTACCGGGCGCTGGCCGGTGAGGTCGAGCGGGTGCGGCGGCGGCTGGCCGAGGCCGGGGTCGGGCTCGGGGACCGGGTCGGGGTGCGGGTGCCGTCGGGGACCAACGAGCTGTACGTCGCGATCCTCGCCGTGCTCGCCGCCGGTGCCGCCTACGTCCCCGTCGACGCCGAGGACCCGGACGAGCGGGCCGAGCTGGTGTTCGGGGAGGCGGACGTACGGGCGGTCGTCGGGGCCGGGTGCGCCATCAGCGTGCAGGGCGACGCCGGCGGCTCCGCTGCCGCGCGGCCCGGGACCGGGCACGACGCGTGGATCATCTTCACCTCCGGGTCGACCGGGAAGCCCAAGGGCGTCGCCGTCTCGCACCGCAGCGCCGCCGCGTTCGTGGACGCGGAGGCCGCCCTGTTCCTGACCGAGGAGCCGATCGGGCCCGGGGACCGGGTCATGGCCGGGCTGTCCGTCGCCTTCGACGCGTCCTGCGAGGAGATGTGGCTGGCGTGGCGGTACGGCGCCTGTCTGGTGCCGGTGCCCCGGTCGCAGGTCAGGAGCGGTGCCGATCTGGGCCCGTGGCTGGTCGAGCAGGAGATCACGGTCGTGTCCACGGTGCCGACGCTGGCCGCGCTGTGGGAGCCCGAGACCCTGAACGACGTACGGCTGCTGATCTTCGGCGGTGAGGCCTGCCCGCCCGAGCTGGCGCAGCGGCTGGTCACCGAGGGGCGCGAGGTGTGGAACACCTACGGGCCGACCGAGGCGACCGTCGTGGCCTGTGCCGCCCTGCTGACCGGCGAGGAGCCGATCCGGATCGGGCTGCCGCTGAACGGCTGGGAGCTCGCCGTCGTCGACGACGGCGGTGAGCCCGTGGCCATGGGCGACAGCGGGCAGCTCGTGATCGGCGGGGTCGGGCTCGCGCGGTATATCGACGCCGAGAAGGACGCGGAGAAGTACGCGCCGCTCCAGTCGCTGGGCTGGGAGCGGGCCTACCGGAGCGGGGACCTGGTCAAGGCCGAGCCCGAGGGGCTGGTCTTCCTCGGGCGGGCGGACGAGCAGATCAAGCTCGGCGGGCGGCGGATCGAGCTGGGCGAGGTGGATGCCGCGCTCCAGGCGCTGCCGGGCGTCGCGGGGGCCGCCGCCGCCGTGCGCACCGCCCGCAGCGGCAATCAGCTGCTCGTCGGCTACGTCGTCACGCAGGACGGCTGGGACCACGCGGCCGCCGTCGAGAAGCTGCGCGCCGCGCTGCCCGCCGCGCTCGTACCGCTGCTCGCGCCCGTCGCCGAGCTGCCGACCCGGACGTCCGGGAAGGTGGACCGGGGCGCCCTGCCCTGGCCGCTGGAGGGCGTCGAGACGCCCAAGGCCGATCTGTACGGCACCGAGGCCTGGCTCGCCGAGCAGTGGACCGAGGTGCTGGGCATCCCGGTGACCGGCGCCGGCGACGACTTCTTCGCGATCGGCGGCGGCAGCCTCGCCGCCGCCCAGCTCACCACCCGGCTGCGCACCCGCTACCCGAGCGCGGCCGTCCTCGACATCTACCAGCAGCCGACCCTGCGCAAGCTGGCCCGGCGGCTGGAGCAGTCGGTGCAGGACGACGGCGGCACGCGGACCGTGGCTCCGGTTCCCGTCCGCGCCCAGGTCGTCCAGCTGCTGCTGCTCCTTCCGCTGTTCACGCTGCTCGGGCTGCGCTGGACGCTCGTGCTGGCCGCCGTCGGCAACGTGCTGCCGGGGTACGCCTGGCTGCCGACCGCCCCCTGGTGGCTCCTCGGCGCCGGCGCGCTGCTGTTCTTCACACCGCCCGGCCGGATCGCGCTCGCGGCGGGCGGGGCGCGACTGCTGCTGCGCGGGCTCGCACCCGGGCGGTATCCGCGCGGCGGGAGCGTGCATCTGCGGCTGTGGGCGGCCGAGCGGCTGGCCGAGTTCAGCGGGGCGACCACGCTGACCGGTTCCTGGCTGGAGCGGTACGCGCGGGCGCTGGGCGCCAGGATCGGGCCGGACGTGGACCTGCACTCGCTGCCGCCGGTCACCGGCATGCTCAGGCTGGGGCGTGGCGCGGCCGTGGAGTCCGAGGTCGACCTGACCGGGTACTGGCTGGACGGCGACCGGCTGGAGGTCGGCCCGGTCAGGGTCGGCGCGCACGCCACCGTCGGCACCCGCAGCATGCTCTTCCCGGGCGCCCGCGTCGGCAAGCGCGCCGAGGTGGCCCCCGGGTCGGCGGTCAGCGGGCAGATCCCGACCGGCCAGCGCTGGGCGGGCGCGCCCGCGGTGAAGCTGGGCAAGGCCAAGCGCAACTGGCCCAAGGAGCGCCCGCAGCGGGGCACGTACTGGCGGGTGATGTACGGCCTGACCGGGCTCGCGCTGAGCGCGCTGCCGCTGGTCGCGGGCGTGGCCGCGCTGCTGGTCGCCGGGCTCTTCGTGGCGCCGGGCGGCTCCGCGGGCCGGGCCCTGCGCGGGGCCGCGGAGGCCCTGGTCCCGGCCACGCTGGCCTACGGGCTGGCGTACGCGCTGCTGATCCTGGTCGCCGTACGGTCGCTGAGCCTCGGCCTGCGCGAGGGCACGCATCCGACGCACAGCCGGATCGGCTGGCAGGCGTGGACCGTGACACAGCTGATGGACCGCGCGCGCGAGACGCTGTTCCCGCTGTACGCAGGGCTGGTCACGCCGGTGTGGCTGCGCCTGCTCGGGATGCGGATCGGGCGGGGCGCCGAGGTGTCGACCGTGCTGGCGCTGCCGAGCCTGACCACTGTCGGCGACGGGGCGTTCCTCGCCGACGACACGCTGACCGCGCCGTACGAGCTGGGCGGTGGCTGGGTGCGGATCGGGCGCGCGGAGATCGGGCGGCGGGCGTTCCTCGGGAACTCCGGGATGACGGCGCCGGGGCGCAGCGTGCCGGACGGCGGGCTGGTCGGGGTGCTGTCGGCGACGCCGAAGAAGGCGAAGAAGGGCACCTCGTACCTGGGGCTGCCGCCGGTGAAGCTGCCGCGCAGCGCCGCCGACGGGGACCAGAGCCGTACGTACGAGCCGCCCGCCCGGCTGCTGTGGGCGCGGGCTCTGGTGGAGCTGTGCCGGATCGTGCCGGTGCTGTGCTCGGCGGCGCTGGCCGCGGCGACGGTGGCGGCGCTGTGCGCGCTGGGCGTGTGGGCGTGGGCGCTGTCGGGCGCCGTGCTGCTGCTGGCCGGTGGCGTCGCGGCCCTCGGGTCGGTCGTCGCGAAGTGGGCGCTGGTGGGGCGGCACCGCACCGGTGAGCATCCGCTGTGGAGCTCCTTCGTGTGGCGCGACGAGCTGGCGGACACCTTCGTCGAGGTGCTGGCGGTGCCGTGGCTGGCCGGTTCCGTGCCGGGGACGCCGGTGATGACGGCGTGGCTGCGCGGGCTCGGGGCGCGCATCGGCCGGGGTGTGTGGGTGGAGAGCTACTGGCTGCCGGAGGCGGACCTGGTGACGCTGGAGGACGCCGCCACCGTGAACCGCGGCTGTGTGCTCCAGACACACCTCTTCCATGACCGGATCTTGCGGACGGATACTGTGGTTCTCCGTGAGGGCGCCACACTGGGTCCTGGCGGGATCGTGCTGCCCGGCAGCACGGTCGGGGCCCGTACGACCCTGGGTCCCGCGTCGCTCGTCATGGCCGCGGAGTCCGTCCCGGACGACACCCGCTGGCTCGGCAACCCGATCGAGGCATGGCGTCCGTGACCGCGGGCCTCTCGGCGTCGGTGAACGGTGCGCCGGCGCAGCGGAGTGGTGGCACAGCGCAGGGAGCGGACACAGCAGTGGCAGTTCAGCAGTCGGCCGGCCCGGACCCCTACTTCCCGGACAACGGTGACGCACGGTACCGGGTGCATCGCTACGAGCTGGCGCTGGACTACCGGCCCGGCCCCAACCGGCTGGCCGGCACGGCCCGGATCAACGCCATCGCGGGCCGGTCGCCGCTGACCGAGTTCCAGCTCAACCTGGCCGACTTCAGGATCGGCCGGCTCCGGGTGGACGGCCGCCAGCCGCACTGGACGCATCGCGGCGGCCGGCTGCGGATCAAGCCCGCCAAGCCGGTCCGGGCCGGGGCCGCGTTCACCGTCGAGGTGCACTGGTCCGGCAACCCGAAGCCGGTGGCCAGCCCCTGGGGCGGGCTCGGCTGGGAGGAGCTGGCGGACGGGGCGCTGGTGGCGAGCCAGCCGACCGGCGCGCCGTCCTGGTACCCGTGCAACGACCGGCCCGCCGACAAGGCGTCGTACCTGATCTCGGTGACGACGCCGTCGGCGTACGCGGTGGTCGCGGGCGGGCGGCTGCTGACCCGGACGACGAAGGCGTCCACGACCACGTGGGTGTACGAGCAGTCCGCGCCCACGTCCAGCTATCTCGTGGGTCTCGCGATCGGCAAGTTCCAGACGGTGCTGCTGGGCGATCCGGGTCCGGGCGGGGTGCCGCAGCACGGGCACATCCCGGCGCACCTGCTCCCGGAGTTCTCCCGGGACTTCGCGCGGCAGCCCGCGATGATGGAGCTGTTCCAGGAGCTGTTCGGGCCGTACCCGTTCGACGAGTACGCGGTCGCGGTGACCGAGGAGGAGCTCGATGTGCCCGTCGAGGCGCAGGGGTTGTCGCTGTTCGGCGCCAACCACGTGGACGGCGCCCGGGGTTCGGAGCGGCTGGTGGCGCACGAGCTGGCGCACCAGTGGTTCGGCAACTGCGTGTCGGTGGCGGACTGGCGGCACATCTGGCTGAACGAGGGTTTCGCCAAGTACGCGGAATGGCTGTGGTCCGAGCGTTCGGGCGGCCGCAGCGCCCAGCAACTGGCTGCCACGGCACACCAGTTGCTGGCCACGCTGCCGCAGGATCTGCGGCTGGCCGATCCGGGGCGCCGGTCGCTGTTCGACGACCGGGTCTACGAGCGCGGCGGTCTGACCCTGCACGCGGTGCGCTGCGCGCTGGGCGACGAGGCGTTCTTCCGCATGCTGCGCGACTGGGTGCGGCTGCACCGCAGCGGCACGGTGACGACGGCCGCGTTCGCCGAGCACGTGGCCCGGTTCGCGGACGAGCCGACGGCCGGGCTGTTCGAGGCGTGGGTGTACGGGGCGAAGCTGCCGCCGCTGCCGGTGCTCGCCAGGCCGCTGCCCGGGCAAGCTCCCTAGACTTGAGGGGTGGCCCGGCCCAACGAGGAGGTCGAGGCGCTCCTGCGGGAGTACGCGGACCTCGTCTCGATCACGGGAGGCGACGCCTTCAAGGCGCGCGCCTACGAGAAGGCGGCGCGTGCCATCGGCGGGTATCCGACGGACATCGCCACGCTGGACCTCGCCGGTCTGCGGGAGATCCCGAACGTGGGCCGGTCGATCGCAGAGAAGGTCGCCGAGTACCTCCGCACGGGGAAGATGGCCGTGGTCGAGGAGCGGCGGGCGAAGATCCCGGCCGGGGTCCGGGAGCTGACCGCGATCCCCGGCCTCGGCCCGAAGAAGGCGCTGCGGCTCTACGAGGACCTGCACATCGCGTCGGTGAGCGAGCTGGCCGCGGCGATCGAGGCGGACGCGCTGGCCGATCTGAAGGGCTTCGGCGAGAAGACGCAGGACAACATCCGGCACGGCATCGAGCTGCTCCGGCAGGCGGGCGCCCGGGTCCCGCTGTCGCTGGCCCTGGAGACAGCCGAGGAGATCGTCGGCGAGTTGTCCGCGGTGACCGGGTGCAGGCGCTGTGCGTACGCCGGTTCGCTGCGCCGGATGCGGGAGACCGTCGGCGACCTGGACGTCCTGGTCGCGGCGAAGCGGTCGGAGCCGTTCATGGCGGCGCTGTGCGCGCTGCCGGCCACGGCCGAGGTGATCGCACGGGGCACGAAGAAGACGTCGGTGCGCACCGCGAAGGGGCTCCAGGTGGACCTGCGGGTGGTGCCGCCGGAGTCGTGGGGTGCCGCGCTGCAGTACTTCACCGGTTCCAAGGCGCACAACATCCGCACCCGGACCATCGCCGTGCACCAGGGGCTGAAGCTGTCGGAGTACGGCCTGTTCGACGCGGACAGCGGTGCGTCGCTGGCCTCCCGTACCGAGGAGGAGGTGTACGCCCGGCTCGGGCTGCCGTGGATCCCGCCGACGCTGCGGGAGGACCGCGGGGAGATCGAGGCGGGCCTGCACGGCGAGCTGCCCGAGGTGGTGACGGAGAAGGACATCCGCGGTGATCTGCACACCCACACCGACCTCACCGACGGACTGGCCCCGCTGGAGGAGATGGTGGCGGCGGCCGCGGCGCGCGGCTACGCGTACTACGCGGTCACCGATCACGCGCCCGACCTGTACATGCAGCGCATGACCGACGAGAAGATCCTCGCCCAGCGGGAGCGGCTGCGGGAGCTGGACGGCGGCCGGCGGAGGATGCGGCTGCTGCACGGCACGGAGCTGAACATCGGCCCGGACGGCGCGGTGGACTGGCCGGACGATTTCCTGGCGGGCTTCGACCTGTGCGTGGCCTCGCTGCACTCGCACTTCGACCTGGGCCGCGGGGCGATGACGAAGCGGCTGCTGCGGGCCGTGGAGAACCCGTACGTGAACATCCTCGGGCACCCCACGACCCGGCTGATCGGCCGGAGGCGCGGGGTCGACGCCGACTGGGACGAGGTGTTCGCGGCGTGCGCGCGCACCGGCACCGCGCTGGAGGTCAACTCCCAGCCGGACCGGCTGGACCTGCGGGACGAGGACATCCTGCGCGCCCGCGAGCACGGGGTGCGGTTCGCCGTGAACACCGACGCGCACGCCGTCCCGCATCTCGCCGCGTTGCGCTACGGCATCGGCACCGCGCAGCGCGGCTGGCTGACCGGCGAGGACGTGATCAACACGTGGCCGCTGACGAAGCTGCGGACGTTCCTGCGCAAGGGGCGGTGAGGAGGCTCATTCCCATTTCCGGTCCATCCACAGCGGCGACAGTTCCTCCATGTCGGCCGCTCCCACGGCCTTCATGTCCCCGTCGGCCGCGCGCAGCAGGATCCGGCCCATGGCGATCAGCGCCCGCCCGGCGGCGAGTTCGTCGCCGATCTCCGGTACGTCGGGGTCGTACGGGCTGCGGCGGGCCTCCGCCCGGCTCTCCAGAACGTTGTCCCCGGTGTCCAGCACGATCCGGGCCGTGGTGTCCGGGTCGTGCTCGGACAGATACAGGTTCAGCCGCCACTCCTTGACGGCCGGGGGACGGCCCCGCATGGAATCGGTCATCGCCCGCCTCGCCTTCCTGCACCGCGCGTCGCCCTTCCACTGTGCACCCGACCCGAAGCGGCCGCCTCTCCTCGGCCGGGCAGAATATGGCCCATGACCTCGCGCACGTGCCCCTGCGGACTCCCCGGGACCTACGACGACTGCTGCGGCCGCCTCCATCGGGGGACCGCCGGCGCGCCGACGGCCGAGGCGCTGATGCGGTCGCGGTACAGCGCGTTCGTGCGGGGGGACGCGGGGTACCTGCTGCGCACCTGGCATCCCCGGACCCGGCCGGAGCGGCTGGAGCTGGATCCGCGGATGCGGTGGACGGGGCTGGAGATCCTGGACAGCACCGACGGGTCCGCGTTCCACACGACGGGCACGGTGACGTTCCGCGCCTGCTACCGGGGCGGTTCGCTGCACGAGCGCAGCCGTTTCGAGCGGGTCGACGGGGCGTGGGTGTACGTCGACGGGGACTTTCTCGACTGACGCGGTCAGGGCGCGAGGATGTCCAGTTCCTGGAGGGCGCCCATGGTGATCTGCCGGGTCAGTTCCTCCGCGCGGGCCGCGTCGCCCTCACGGACGGCCTCCGCGACCTGTACGTGCAGGGTGACGGCCGC
Source organism: Streptomyces sp. HUAS MG56 (assembly GCF_058673395.1). Lineage (NCBI taxonomy): Bacteria > Bacillati > Actinomycetota > Actinomycetes > Kitasatosporales > Streptomycetaceae > Streptomyces > Streptomyces sp. HUAS MG56. The sequence continues at coordinate 3,102,543 of NZ_CM178722.1, forward strand.
CGGGTCGGGGTCCTCGAACATGACCTCGTGATGGGTGCGCCCGGCCAGCACCTCCGCGACGACGTCGCCGAGGCGGGCGAACATCTCGTTGCCCGAGGCCGTGAGGATCACGCGGTGGAAGGCCATGTCGTGGATCAGGTAGCCCTCCAGCTGGTGGCCGCGTGAGTTGGCGACCATGCCGAGGGCGCACTCGGTGAGTTCGGCGCACTGCCCGGCCGTCGCGTGCCGCGCGGCGAGGCCCGCCGCGACGGGTTCGACCGCGGAGCGCAGCACGGTCAGCGAGCGCAGCTGGTGGGGGCGGTCGGCGCCCGCGAGGCGCCAGCGGATGACCTGCGGGTCGTAGACGTTCCACTCGCACTTGGGGCGGACGGTCACGCCGACCCGGCGGCGGGACTCGACCAGGTGCATCGATTCGAGCACGCGGACCGCCTCGCGCATCACGGAGCGTGACACCTCGAAGTGCTGGGCGAGTTCGTCCGTCCGCAGGACGCTGCCCGGGGGGTACTCGCCCCCGGTGATGGCGGGTCCGAGGGAGTCCAGTACATGGCCGTGCAGCCCCCGGCCCGGTGTGCTCATGCACTCAGCGTACGGCCTGGATCACCGACCGAAAAAGTCAGACTTATATGTCACACACTCTTGAATTCGTCGTACCTAATGAGTTTCAGTGTGGCGACGCCGATGTGGCGTCGGATGTCGAGGAAGACAGCGAGGCAGTAATGCGTACCCCCCAGGTCGTCGTCGTGATGGGCGTCGCGGGGACGGGCAAGACCACCATCGGTCCCTTGCTCGCCGCGCGGCTGGGCGTTCCGTACGCCGAGGGCGACGACTTCCATCCGCCGGCCAACATCGCCAAGATGTCGGCCGGGACCCCGCTGGAGGACGCCGACCGGTGGCCGTGGCTGGACGCCATCGGGCACTGGGCTCACGGGCGGGCCGGACTGGGCGGGGTGGTCAGCAGCTCGGCGCTGAAGCGGTCGTACCGCGACCGGCTTCGGGCCGCCGCCCCCGGGATCGTGTTCGTGCACCTCACGGGCGACCGGAAGCTGATCGAGGACCGGATGGGCCACCGCCAGGGCCACTTCATGCCGACCGCGCTGCTGGACTCCCAGTTCGCCACGCTCCAGCCCCTGGAGCCGGACGAGGCCGGTGTCGCCGTGGACGTCAGCGGCGGCCCCGAGGAGATCACCGAGCGCGCCGTACGGGCGCTGGCCGCCCTCCCCGCCGCCGCGTGAGGCCCGCGTTACCCACGCCTTCGCGTGACCCCCGCATCCGTGCAACCCCCGCCCCGGCGGGACACCCCCGAAAAGTCCCCGTAACCGCAAGGGAACCCCCGTGACCAGACTCAGCGTCGAGATGCTGGCAGCGGACGCGCCTCCGCCGATCACCTCCGCAGGACACGCCCAGCTGGGCATCGCCGTCCTCGTGGGCATCGCCGTGATCGTCCTGCTCATCACCAAGTTCAAGCTCCATGCCTTCCTGGCGCTGACCATCGGGTCGCTGGCGCTCGGGGCCGCTGCCGGGGCACCCCTCGACAAGACGATCACCAGCTTCACCACCGGGCTCGGCTCCACGGTGGCCAGTGTGGGTGTCCTGATCGCGCTCGGGGCGATCCTGGGCAAGCTGCTGGCCGACTCCGGCGGTGCCGACCAGATCGTCGACACGATCCTCGCCAAGGCGGGCGGGCGCGCCATGCCGTGGGCGATGGTGCTCATCGCCTCCGTGGTCGGCCTGCCGCTGTTCTTCGAGATCGGCATCGTGCTGCTGATCCCGGTCGTGCTGATGGTCGCCAAGCGCGGCAACTACTCCCTGATGCGCATCGGCATCCCGGCTCTGGCCGGTCTGTCCGTGATGCACGGCCTGATCCCGCCGCACCCCGGCCCGCTGGTCGCGATCGCCGCGGTCAAGGCCAACCTGGGCGTGACCCTGGCGCTCGGCATCGTGGTCGCGATCCCGACGGTGATCATCGCCGGTCCGCTGTTCTCCAGGGTCGCGGCCCGCTGGGTGGACGTCCAGGCGCCCGACCGGATGCTGCCGCAGCGCCCCTCGGAGGAGCTGGAGAACCGTCCCGGCTTCGGCGCGACGCTCGCCACCGTGCTGCTGCCCGTCGTGCTGATGCTGGCCAAGGCGCTGGTGGACATCGTCGTGGACGACCCGGCGAACCGGACCCAGCGGGTCTTCGACGTCATCGGCTCCCCGCTGATCGCCCTGCTCGCCGCCGTGATCACCGGATTCTTCACGCTGGGCCGGGCCGCCGGGTTCGGCAAGGACCGGCTCCAGCAGACGGTCGAGAAGGGCCTGATGCCGATCGCCGGCATCCTGCTGATCGTCGGCGCGGGCGGCGGCTTCAAGCAGACGCTGATCGACTCCGGGGTGGGCCAGATGATCCTGGACATCTCCAGGAACTGGTCGATCCCGGCGCTCCTGCTGGCCTGGCTGATCGCGGTCGTGATCCGGCTGGCGACGGGTTCGGCGACGGTCGCGACCGTGTCGGCGGCGGGACTCGCGGCTCCGCTGGCGGCCGGCATGTCGACCACCCACACCGCCCTGCTGGTCCTCGCCATCGGCGCCGGCTCGCTCTTCTTCAGCCATGTCAACGACGCCGGCTTCTGGCTGGTGAAGGAGTACTTCGGGCTGGACGTCGGGCAGACCGTCAAGACCTGGTCGGCCATGGAGACGATCCTCTCGGTGGTGGCCGGCGGTCTGGTCCTGCTGCTCTCACTGATCATCTAGGGGTACGGCGATGACGGCTCACCCGCTCTTCGACATCAGCGGCCGTACGGCCCTGGTCACCGGCGCCGGCCGGGGCATCGGACTCGCCCTGGCCCGAGGCCTGGCCGAGGCCGGCTGCACGGTCGTCCTCAACGGACGCGACGCCGGCCGCCTCACCACAGCGGCGGCACAGCTGCCCGGGCACGGGGACCGGATCCACACGGCGGTGTTCGACGTGACCGACGGCGCCTCGGTGGCCGCCGGGATCGCGGACGTCGAGGAGCGGGTGGGCCCGCTCGACATCCTGGTGAACAACGCGGGCATGCAACTGCGCGCCCCCCTGCTGGAGTTCGCGGACGCCGACTGGCACCGGATCCTGGACACCAACCTCACCGGCCCGTTCCTCGTCGGGCGCGAGGCCGCCCGACGGATGACCGAACGCGGCCACGGCAAGATCATCAACATCTGCTCGCTGCAGAGCGAGGTCGTCCGCCCCGGCATCGCGCCGTACGCGGCGACCAAGGGCGCGCTGAAGATGCTCACCAAGGGCATGTGCGCGGACTGGGGGCCGTACGGCGTCCAGGTCAACGGGCTCGGCCCGGGCTACATCGAGACCGAGCTGACCCGGCCCCTGGTGGACGACGAGGAGTTCGACGCATGGGTGCGCCGGCGCACCCCGGCCGGCCGCTGGGGCCGCACGGAGGACCTGGTGGGCGGCGTGCTCTTCCTGGCCTCGCCCGCGGCCGACTTCGTGAGCGGGCAGATCCTGTACGTCGACGGCGGCATGACGAGCGTCCTGTAGAAAGGACCGGTGGCCATGCTGGGTTGTGTCATCCACGGCGCGGGCGACCTGCGGGTCGCGGAGCTGCCGATGCCGGTCCCCGGGCCCGGCGAGGCCCTCGTCGCCGTCCGCTACGGCGGCATCTGCGGCTCCGATCTGCACTACTGGCGGCACGGCGGGGTCGGTGACTTCCGGCTCCGGGAGCCGATGGTGCTCGGGCACGAGGTGGTCGGCACCGTGGTGTCCTACGGCGCCGGGGCCACGGGTCCCGCGCCGGGTACGGCGGTCGCCGTGCACCCCGCCACGCCGTGCGGGCACTGCCCGGAGTGCGCGGACGGGCGGGCGAACGTCTGCCGGGACACCCGGTACCTGGGCAGCGCGGCCCGCTTCCCGCATGTGCAGGGCGGGTTCGCGGCCCACGTGGCCGTTCCCGCCGATCAGTTGAGGAAACTTCCGGACGGGCTCGGGCTGCGGCGGGCCGCGCTCGCGGAGCCGTTGTCGGTGGCACTGCACGCGGTGCGGCGGGCCGGGGACGTCACGGGCCGGCATGTGCTGGTGACCGGGGCCGGGCCGATCGGGTGCCTGGTGGTCGCGGCGGCGAAGGCGGCCGGCGCGGCGCGGGTGACGGTGACCGACCTGCTGCCGGAGGCACTGCGGTACGCGGCCGTCGCCGGAGCCGACGCGCTCGTGCGGGCCGACGACCGGGACGACGCCGGATGGCCGGACGAGGCGTACGAGGCGGACACAGCCGTCGAGGCGTCGGGGGCCGCGGCCGGGCTCGACACCTGTCTGCGGCGCGTGCGGCGCGGGGGCGTGGTCGTCCAGCTCGGGATGCTGCCGCCGGGCCGCAGCCCGTTCGCCGGGAACCTGCTGGTGAGCCGGGAGATCGAGCTGCGGGGCGCGTTCCGTTTCGGTGCCGAGTTCGACGACGCGCTGGAACTGCTCGCCGCGCGCGGGGAGTTCGACGGACTGATCAGTCGCGTGGTTCCCGTGGCGGACGCCGAGGAGGCGTTCGCGCTGGCCGCCGACCGGAGCCGGTCCTGCAAGGTGCTGCTGGAGTTCTGAGCGGACTCAGGGGCGCCACAGCGGGTGTTCCCGCTTCGCCCACTCCCTGCTCACCGTCCCCGTGCGAAGGCCCCGTCGCGCCTCCGGGTCGCCCAGGGCCATGCCGATGTGGCCCGCCAGGACCACGCCGATCGTCAGGGCCAGCCAGTCGTGGACGAACGTCGCCGAGGTGCGCCACATCAGCGGGGCGAGGTGGGTGAACCACATCAGCAGCCCGGTGCCGAGCATGACCAGGGTGGCGCCGGCGATCCAGGCGGCGTAGACCTTCTGGCCGGCGTTGAACTTGCCGGCCGGGCGGGAGGACCGGCGCCTGTCGCGCAGCAGGGCGGCGCGCAGCCACATCCGGTCGTGCGGGCCGAAGCGGTTGAGGAAGCGCAGGTCGGTGCGGAAGGCGCGGGAGGCGAGGCCGAGCAGGACCGGCACCGGCAGGGCGAGGCCCGCGCACTCGTGGACCCGGACGACCAGTTCCCGGCGGCCGACCAGGATCGCCAGCTGCGGGACGTAGAGGACCGCCGCCGTCACCACGCACACGCCCATCAGGGCGGCGGTGACGCGGTGCACCCAGCGTTCGGCCGGGCTGAAGCGGCGGACCCGGGCGTCCGGCGGGGCCGGGGTGTCAGCTCGTAGGGGCATCGGTCCGTCCGTTCGACTTGCCGACCCAGGCGTCGACGTCGTAGCCGAGGTGCTCCCAGTAGCCGGGCTGGACATGGTCGGTGACCGTGATGCCGGAGAGCCACTTGGCGGACTTGTAGAAGTACATGGGGGCGACGTAGAGGCGGACCGGGCCGCCGTGGTCGTGGCCGATGTCCTTGTCCTGCATGCGCAGCGCGACCAGGATGTCGGGGCGGCGGGCCTGGTCGAGGGTGAGGCTCTCGGTGTAGGTGCCGTCGAAGCAGGTGAAGCGGATCGCCTTCGCGGCGGAGCGGACCCCCGCCGCGTCCAGCAGGTCGGCGAGGCGGACCCCCTCGAAGGGGGTGCCCGGCACCCGCCAGCCGGTGACGCACTGGACGTCCTTGACCAGCCGGGTCTGCGGCAGGGCGCGCAGGTCGGACAGGGTGTAGGCGCGCGGGTGGTCGACCAGGCCGTCGATCGTCAGCTGGTAGTTCGCGGCCGTCCTCTCCGGCACCGACGCGGCGACGGAGTAGTAGCGGAAGCCGCCGCCGTTGGGCAGCAGGCCGGTCAGGCCCGTGGGGTCCTTGCCGGCGACGGTGCCGAGGAAGCCCTCCATGCCGCGCTGGAGCGTGGGCGCGGCGACCACGCCGAGCGCGCCCAGGCCGAGGGTGCCGAGGAGGACGCGGCGGCCGACGGGCGTGCCGCCCCGCTCACCGTGCCGTTCCTCGGGTTGTTCAGAGTTCACGTTTTCATTCGAGCACTCGGGGCTGTGGGGAGCCAGGGAATCGGGGCACTGGTCAGACTTCCGTAATCACTTCTTACGTACGTCCCGGAGAGCCGTACGGCTCAGCGGGCCGTGCCGTTCAGCGGACCGTGCCGTTCAGCGCGCGGGCGCGGGCCTCGCGGAAGGAGGCGCGCGGGTCGCGGTGTGCGTAGGACCAGGGCGCCCGGGTGGCGTGCCGGCCGATGCGCTGGAACAGGGCCGCCGCCTCGGCGGGGCGGCCGGCGCAGGACAGCGCGAAGGCGAGGTGGTTGAGGTCGACGTGGCGGCGGGGGTGTTCGTCGTGCTCCCACTCCAGCCACCAGTCGAAGCAGGCGCTGAGGATCCGGCGGGCCCGGGGGCCGGACCAGTGCCCGGAGGCGGCCGGGTCGGCAGGGGCCAGGCCGGTGGCGGCGAGGACCCGGTAGCGCTCGGCGTAGGCGACGACCGGCAGGACGGCGAGCGGGGAGTCGGCCGGGGCCTCGGCGGCGGCCAGTTCGGCCAGGTCGTACGCCTCGTGCGTCTCGGCACCCCGGCCGCCCGCGGGCCGTTCGGCGAGCCGGGCGAGGAGCAGGTGATGGGCGTGGTGGTGCTCGGGGTGGCGGCGGCGCAGCTCGGCGAAGACGCCGAGCACCTCGCGCTCCGGGCCGAGGGTGCGGGCGAGCCGGAGCAGGCCGAGCCAGGGGGTGGGGTCGGCGGGGGCGAGGGCGGCGGCCGCGGCGCAGGCCTCGCGGGCCCGGTCGGGGTCCTCCTTGCCGCGCAGGGCGCGGTGGACCTGGGCGAGGGCGGTCAGCGCGGCGGCGTCGGCGGACTCGGGCTCGGCGAGCTGCCAGTCCCGGGCCCAGGCGAGGGCGTACGGCTCGGCGGCGAGCGCGGTGAGGCGGTGGCCCCGGCGGTCCCAGTCGTCGCCCGTGTGCAGCAGCAGGGAGCGGGCGGCCTGCCGGCGACCCTGGGCCAACGCGGCGCGCGCGGTGAGCAGTTCGCCGTCGTCCAGGGCGTCGTCGTAGACCCCGTGGCCCCCCGGACCGTGCGGGCCGGAGCCGTCCGGGGCGGTGTCGCCGGACTGGTCCGTGGGGGCCCGGCCCGCGCCGAGCAGAGGGAGAGGAGGGGGCACCGCGGAACTTCCTGTTTCTCGGGCTGCCATCGACCGATCACGCACAGCAAACCCTCACCCAAGGATCGCGTCAAGCGGAACACGGTGTTACGAGCTTCAACTTCCGTTTTCCAAGCGGAACTTGACGAACTCCGCGCAGGTGGGCCCGGAGGCGGGCGGGGCGGTCGGCGAGCGGTTGTGGCGTACGCCATGGCGCGGACGGACGGGGCCACGGAACATGGCGAGCCGACCGCCCGCCGACTGCTCCGGGTGCGGGCACTTCCGGGTCGATACCGCCCCCGGGACGCTACAGTCGGCCCTTACACGCCCGTGGTCCGGCCCGATGATCGAGGTACGCAGCGTGTCCGTTCTGGTTCTCCTCGTCGCCGTGAGCGCGGCCTGCTGTCTGGGCTTCGGTTTCGTGCTCCAGCAGAACGCCGCTCAGCAGGCACCGCTCGGCGACTTCCTGTCGTTCCGGCTGCTGCTCGACCTGATGCGGGTGCCGCGCTGGCTCGGCGGGCTCGCCCTGATGGTGTCCGGCATGGTGCTGGGCGCCGTCGCCCTCGGTGAGGGCGAGATCTCCCTGGTGGAACCGCTGCTCGCGACCAATCTGCTGTTCGCGCTCGCCCTCTCCCGGTACCAGACGAAACAGCCCCTGGGCCGGCAGGGCTGGGCGGGTCTGCTGCTGCTCGCGGGCGGGGTGAGCGCGTTCATCACGGCGGGTGAACCGCGCGCCGGGCATGCCGTCACCGATCCGCTCCGGCACTGGCTGATCATCGGCCTGACGGTCGGCGCGGCCCTGGTGCTCACGACGTACGGCAAGCGCTCCCGGCTCAGCTGGGGCCCGGTCCTGCTGGCCACGGCGGCCGGGCTGCTGTACGGCGTGCAGGACGCGCTGACCCGGGTCAGCGGCACCCGCTTCGCCGCCGGGGGCTTCCCGGAACTGCTCACCGGCTGGCAGCCGTACGGCGTGCTGGTGTGCGGGGTCACCGGGCTGGTCCTGGTGCAGAGCGCGTTCGAGACGGCCCCGCTGCGCATGTCGCTGCCCGCGCTCACCGCCGCGGAGCCGCTGGCCGGGATCCTGTGCGGGGTGGGCTTCCTGGGCGACCGGCTGCGCACCGACACCGGGGCGCTGGCCTGGGAGGCGGCGGGGCTCGCGGCCGTGGTCGCGGGCATCGTGCTGCTCGGGCTGCACCCGGCGATGCCGTGCGGCCCGGCGCAGGCGCAGCCCCCGGCCCTCGACCTCCAGCGCCGCTGAGCCCCGGGGCCGTCACCGGGTCCTGCTTGGATGAGGACATGAACCCTGCTGACGTGAACTCCTCCGACGTGAATCCCGCCGACGAGATCCTCGACATCGTCGACGAGGACGACCGGGTCGTCGGCCAGTACCCGCGCGGCGAGGCCTACGCCCGAGGCCTGCGCCACCGCTGTGCGTTCATCGAGGTCCGGGACGCGGCCGGCCGGCTCTTCGTGCACCGGCGCACGGCCACCAAGCTGGTCTTCCCCTCGCTGTACGACCTGTTCGTCGGCGGGGTCGTCGGCGCGGGCGAGTCCTACGACGAGGCCGCGCTGCGGGAGGCCGAGGAGGAGCTGGGGGTGAGCGGGCTGCCCCGGCCGGAGTTCCTGTTCAAGTTCCTGTACGACGACGGGGCCGGGAACAGCTGGTGGTCGGCGGTGTACGAGGTGCGCTGCGAACTGCCCGTGCGCCCGCAGGCCGAGGAGGTCGAGTGGCACGGCTTCCTGCCCGACGAGGAGGTCGAGCGGCGGCTCACCGAGTGGGAGTGGGTGCCGGACGGGCGGGCGGCGTACGAGCGGCTGCGGGCGTTCCGTGCCGGCGGGTGAGCGGCCGGAGGGGTCGGCGGCGTGAGCGACTTCGTGAGCGACTTCGTGCGGAACGCCCGGCTGCGGTGGGCGCCGCCCGGCCCGGCGTCGTACGACCCTCCCGGCCGCCGTGGCCGCCGCGCTCTCCGCGAAGGCCGCGCCACGCGCCACGCATCCCATATGTCCGGATATTCACCGTCCACGCGTAGCCTGTGCGGCGTCGAATCCCGCCACGACCGCCCCCTGCGGGCGAGATCCCGCCCCCGAAGGTGAGCAGCATGACCACCCTTCACCAGGAACACACCGAGCACGGCACGCACCGCCACGGTCCGGACTGCGGGCACAGCGCCGTGCCGCACGGCGACCACACGGACTACGCGCACGACGGACACCTGCACCGCGAGCACCAGGGCCACTGGGACGAGTGCGAGCCGGCCGGGCACACCCCGCACCAGGGCCATGAGCACGTGCACCACGACGAGTGCGGGCACGCGCAGGTGCGCCACGGCGACCACGTCGACTATCTGCACGACGGACACCGGCACGCGGAGCACGGGGACCACTGGGACGACCACTGACCCGGGCGGAACCAGGGCCGACGGCGCTCCGGGCGGCGCGCCGGGGAGCCGTCGGCCCGACGTGGCTCCGGTCACGTTCGGACGTGTCTTCGGCACGCACACTGGACGACATACCGACCGGTCGGCATCATGAACGGGTCCTGTTCACCCGTTCGTAGGAGTGATGTATGAGCGCCGACCACCCGCCCGGACTCGACCTGGACCGGCTGCGCGCCCTGCTCGACCGCGAGCGCCCCGGTCTCGTCGCCGGCCCGCTGACCGGCCGGCTGATCGAGGGCGGCCGGTCGAACCTCACCTACGCGCTCTCCGACGGCACCTCGAAGTGGGTCGTACGGCGGCCCCCGCTCGGCCATGTGCTGGCCACCGCGCACGACATGAAGCGCGAGCACCGCGTGATCAGCGCCCTGCACCCGACGCGGGTGCCGGTGCCGCGTCCGGTGCTGCTGTGCGACAACCCCGAGGCCACGGAGGTGCTCGGGGCGCCGTTCTACGTGATGGAGTTCGTGGAGGGCACTCCGTACCGCACGGCGGAGCAGCTCGCCCCGCTGGGCGCCGAGCGCACCCGGAACGCGCTGCTGTCCCTGGTGGACACGCTGGTCGAGCTGCACGCGGTGGACCCCGCCGAGGTGGGCCTCGCCGACTTCGGCCGCCCCGAGGGCTTCCTGGACCGCCAGCTGCGCCGCTGGGGCAAGCAGCTCGACGCCTCCCGCAACCGCGAACTGGCGGGCATCGACGAACTGCACGCGGCCCTCGGCCGGGAGCTGCCCGTCTCCCCCGCCCCGGCCGTCGTGCACGGCGACTACCGCCTCGACAACGTCCTCATCGGCGAGGACGACCGGATCAAGGCGATCCTCGACTGGGAGATGTCCACCCTCGGCGACCCGCTGACCGACCTGGGCCTGCTGGTGATGTACAGCCGCCCGCTGGAGCTGCCGGACTCCCCCATCTCCACGACCGCGACGGCCGTCGGGCACCCCTCCCCCGAGGAGCTCGTCGAGCGGTACGCCGCGCGCTCGGGGCGTGACGTGTCCGCCGTCTCCTGGTACACGGCGTTCGCCTGGTTCAAGCTCGCCGTGATCCTGGAGGGCATCCACTACCGGTACACGCTCGGCCAGACGGTGGGGCGCGGGTTCGACCGGATCGGCGACCTCGTACCCGTCTTCATCGACCACGGACTGACCACTCTTCAGGAAGGCTGATCCAGAAATGGACTTCGCGTTCGACGCGCGCACCGAGGAACTGCGCGCCAAGCTGCTCGCCTTCATGGACGAGTACGTCTACCCCGCCGAAGCGGTCGCCGAGGAGCAGCGGGCCGCGCTGGCCTCCCCCTGGGACACCCCGGCCGTGGTCCACGAGCTGAAGGCCGAGGCCCGCAGGCAGGGCCTGTGGAACCTCTTCCTCCCGGACGCCGAGTACGGCGCGGGCCTCACGAACCTCCAGTACGCGCCGCTGGCCGAGATCACCGGCCGCTCCCCGCATCTCGCGCCCACCGCGACGAACTGCGCCGCGCCCGACACGGGCAACATGGAAGTGCTGGCGCAGTTCGCCGACGAGCGGCAGAAGAAGCAGTGGCTGGAGCCGCTGCTGGCCGGCGAGATCCGCTCGGCGTTCGCGATGACCGAGCCGGAGGTGGCCTCCTCGGACGCCACCAACATCACCACCCGCATAGAGCGGGACGGCGACGACTACGTCATCACCGGCCGCAAGTGGTACATCTCCGGGGCGATGAACCCGGACTGCAAGATCTTCATCGTGATGGGCAAGACGGACCCGGACAGCGCCGACATCCGCCGCCAGCAGTCGATGGTCCTGGTCCCGCGCGACACCCCGGGCGTCACCGTCAAGCGCGCCATGCAGGTCTTCGGCTACGAGGACCACTCGCACGGCGGCCACGCCGAGGTGATCTTCGACCACGCGCGCGTGCCGGTCACGAACCTCGTCGGCGAGGAGGGCGGCGGCTTCGCCATCGCCCAGGCCCGGCTCGGCCCCGGCCGGATCCACCACTGCATGCGGCTGATCGGCATGGCCGAGCGCGCGATCGAGCTGATGTGCCGCCGCGCGGTGTCCCGTACGGCGTTCGGCAAGGCGCTGGCCCAGCAGGGGGTCGTCCAGAACTGGATCGCCGATGCCCGGGTGACGGTGGAGCAGCTGCGGCTGCTGGTGCTGAAGACGGCCTGGCTGATGGACACCGTCGGCAACAGGGGCGCCCACACGGAGATCCAGGCCATCAAGATCGCCACCCCGCGCGCGGTGGTCGGCATCCTGGACCGGGCGATCCAGCTGCACGGCGCGGGCGGCGTGAGCCAGGACTTCCCGCTGGCCGAGCTGTACGCGAGCGCCCGCACCCTGATGCTGGCGGACGGCCCGGACGAGGTGCACCAGCGGTCGCTGGCGCGGCGGGAGTTGAAGAAGTACCTGTGAGGCAGCGCAGGGAGCAGGGGTGAGGGGCGTCCGCCGGGCGGCCGCCCCTCACCCGTGCGTTGCTACGGCCGCAGCGCCCGCAGCAGCAGGTCCGCCAGGTGGTCGGCGACCTGCTGCGGGGTGAGCGGGCCGTTCGGGCGGTACCAGGTCGACAGGTGGTGGACCGAGCCGAAGTGGTAGTCCACGACCAGGTCGGCCGGGGTCGCCGTGGAGAAGACGCCCTCCTTCTGGCCCTCCTCGATCAGCGCGCGGAAGCGTTCGTGGTAGCGCCTGCGCTCGGCGCGGACCTGCTTGCTCTTCTCCGGGCTCAGATGGTGCATCGAGCGGAAGAAGATCATCGCGTCGTCGAGGTTCTCGATCGTCGTGACGACCACGTCCGCCGCGGCGCCCCGCAGGCGCTGCTCGACCGGTGCGGCCATGTCGGCGAAGTGGTCGAGCCGCTCCATCTGGAGGCGCAGCACGCGCGCGTACACCTCGTGCAGGAGGTCGTCCTTGGAGCCGAAGTAGTGGTACAGCGCGCCCTTGGTGACGCCTGCCGCCTCCACGATCTCCTGCACCGAGGTGCGGTCGTAGCCCTGCTCGGCGAAGAGCCGGGTGGCGGCGGCCAGCAGCCGCTGCGGGACGGGTGTCCCGTCCCCGTCCGTCGTTCTGGGCACTGCCGGCCACCTGCCTTTCCGTGTCGCTCGATGGTGCTCAGTGTTCGTCGTGCGCGCGGGAACGCAGTTCCCGGCGGAGGATCTTCCCACTCGCCGTCTTCGGCAGCTCGGGCAGGATCTCCACCTGACGCGGGTACTTATAAGCCGCAAGTCTCTCCTTGCAGTACACCGCGAGTTCGTCCGGGTCCGTCTCGGCGCCCGGACGCAGGCTGATATACGCCTTGACGGTCTCGCCACGATATCCGTCGGGCACCCCGACGACGGCCGCCTCGCGCACCGCCGGGTGGGTGTAGAGCACGTCCTCGACCTCGCGCGGCCACACCTTGAAGCCGGACGCGTTGATCATGTCCTTCTTGCGGTCGACGACGTACAGCCAGCCCTGCTCGTCCATGAAGCCGATGTCGCCGGTGCGCAGCTCGCCGTCCGGGAAGGTCTCGGCGGTGGCCTCCGGGCGCCGCCAGTAGCCGGGGATGACCTGCGGGCCGCGCACGACGATCTCGCCCTGCTCCCCGAACGGCACCTCCTCGCCCCGCTCGTCCAGGATGCGCACGAGCGTGTCGGCGCCGGGCACGCCGACCGACAGCGTCCCGGAGACGGGGTCCACCGGCGCCTCCAGGCCGGGCGGGACGGCGGCGCAGGGGGCGGTGCACTCGGTGAGGCCGTAGCCGACGCGGATGTAGGGCCCGAAGCGCTCCCGGAACCCCTCGACGAGGGCGGGCGGCACGGGGGCGCCGCCGGAGGAGATGTTGACGAAGGAGGCGAAGTGCTCGCGCGTCGCGTCCGGGCGGGCGGCCAGCGCCATGAAGGCGGTGGCGGGGCCGACCGTGTAGTGCGGGCGGTGCTCGGCGAACGCCTCCAGGACGACCCCGGGCTCGAAGCGGTAGGTCAGCACCAGGGTGCCCGCGCTGTTCAGACAGGCGCCGAACTGGCAGACCATGCCGGTGATGTGGAACAGCGGCGCGAGCGCGTAGTACACGGGCGCCTCGGGCAGCCCGAGCCCGGTGCTCTGCCGCTCGGCGTTGTGCATGATGTTGGCGTGCGTGTTGGTGGCGCCCTTGGGCGTGCCGCTGGTGCCGGAGGTGTAGCTGATCAGGGCGATGTCGTCCGGACGCGGAGCGCGGCCCTCGGGTGCCGTACCGCCCTGCCGGGCGACGGCCACGAGATCGTCGGCGTCGGCGGCCCGCGGCGGCCGCTCGAACCCGAGCACGCGCGCGTCGTCACGCGTCTGGAAGTCCAGCTCGGACGCGGTGAGCACGATCCGCACCGGCGAGCCGGCCGCCGTCTCGCGCAGATACGACTCCCAGGCCCGGTCGGAGCAGACCAGCGCGGTCACCTCGGCGTCCCGCAGGACGTGCCCCACCTCGGCCGACTTGTACATCGGGTTGACGGGGACGACGACCGCGCCCGCCTTCCACGCGCCGAGGAGGGCGAGCACGAAGTGCGGGGAGTTCTGGAGCAGCACGGCCACGCGGTCACCGCGCTCCAGCCCGCGCGCGGCGAGGTGGGCGGCGACGGAGTCGCTCAGCGCGTCCACCTCGCGGTAGCTCAGCCGGGCGTCGAAGTAGGCGAGGAAGGTGCGGTCGGGGGCCTCGGCGACGGCGGCGGCGAGCGCGTGCACCAGCGAGTCGGCGGGGTCGACGGGACCGCGCTGGGCCTCGTCGAGCAGGGCGAGCCAGGGCCGGTCGGCGTACCGGGAAGGGCGGCTCACCGGGCCTCCTCCCACGTGCGCTGGACGCGGTTCATGCCGCGCAGCCAGCGGTCGGGCTCGGCGGCGCGCGCCTGGTAGAAACCGGCCACCTCGGGGTGCGGCAGGATCAGGAAGCGGTCCTCCTCGATCCCCCGGAACAGGTCGTCCGCGACGGCCTGCGGCTCGATCGCGGTCGACTGGAGCACCAGCTCCCCGGCACTGCCGGTCGCGGCCAGCATGTCCGTGCGCACGCCCTGCGGACAGATCGCGTGCACCTTGACGCCCCGGTGCCGGTACGTCAGCGACAGCCACTCGGCGAAGGCGTAGGCGCCGTGCTTGGTGACGCTGTAGGAGGGGGCGCCGATCATGGTGAGCAGCCCGGCGGCCGACACGGTGGACACGAACCGGCCGCGGCCGCGCTCCAGCCAGTCGGGCAGCAGCTCATGGGCCGCGCGGACGTGCGCCATGACGTTCACGTCCCAGGACAGCGCCCAGGACCGCTCGTCGAGCGGCCCGCCCGCACCGCCGTCCTCGAAGGCGACCCCGGCGTTCGCGCAGTAGACGTCGACGGTGCCGCCGAGTGCGTCCCGGGCGTCGGCGACGATCGCGGAGGCGTCGCCGGGCACGGCGGTCCCGCCGATCTCCGCGGCCACCGCCTTCGCCTTCTCGGCGTCCAGGTCGTTCACGACGACCCGCGCCCCCTCGGCGGCGAACCGCCGGGCCAGCGCGGCCCCGATCCCTCCGCCCGCCCCCGTGACGACCACTCCCGCATCCTGCACGGCTTCCACCATCGGTCTCCTTCGACACGACGCGACTCGGCTCAGCGCTCGCCAGACTAACCAGTCGGTATGTGTAAAAGGAAGAGCGACCGCACCACCCTCAAGGCATGCCTCTGTCCCGACGGAACCTCCTCGCATCGGCCACACTGGCCGCCGCCCCACGCCCGCCGCTGCACCGCGAACGCGTGCGAACCGGCTTCGAAAGGCTCGCGGCCGACGGCTACTCCCTGCTGACGGACCAGCGCGTCGGCGTCGTCACCAACCCCACCGGCATCACCCGGGACGCCCTGCACATCGTCGACGTGATGCACCAGGACCCCCGGGTGAGGCTGACGGCGGTCTTCGGCCCCGAGCACGGCTTCCGGGGCACCGCGCAGGCCGGCGGCTCCGAGGGCCGCTCCACCGACCCGGCGACGGGCCTGCCGGTCTACGACACGTACCTCAAGAGCGGCCGGGCCCTCGCCGGCATCTTCACCGCCGCCGGCGTCGACACGGTCGTCTTCGACATCCAGGACGTCGGCGCGCGCTTCTACACGTACATCTGGACGCTCTACGACTGCATGGAGGCGGCCCGGCTCGCGGGGAAGCGGTTCGTGGTCCTCGACCGGCCCAATCCGGTGACCGGCCGCGAGGCCCGAGGACCGGTCCTGCACAAGGAGTTCGCGACCTTCGTCGGCCGGCAGCCGATCGCGCAGGCCCACGGCATGACCGTCGCGGAGCTGGCGCGGCTGTTCAACGGGGAGTTCCTGGACCGGCCGGTCGCGCTGGACACCGTCCCGGTGAGCGGGTGGCGGCGCTCGGACTGGTACGACGCCGCCGCCCTGCCGTGGGTGCCGCCGAGCCCGAACATGCCGACCCCGGACACGGCGCTCGTCTACTCCGGCACCTGCATGATGGAGGGCACCAACCTCTCGGAGGGCAGGGGCACGACGAGGCCCTTCGAACTGCTCGGCGCCGAGGGCGTCGACGGCCGCTGGGCCGCCGCCGCGAACGAACTCGCCCTGCCCGGCGTCCGGTTCAGGGAGGCGTACTTCGCGCCCACGTTCTCCAAGTTCGCGGGCAGGACGGTCGGCGGGGTGCAGATCCACGTGACGGACCGGACCGCCTACGACCCGGTACGCACCGGGATCGCGCTCCTGGTGACCGCGAAGAAAGTCTGGGCGGACTTCGCCTGGCGGCCGGACGACTGGATCGACAAGCTCACCGGTTCGGACCGGGTGCGCACGATGATCGACGCGGGCGCGGGCACGGACGAGGTGACGGGCGCCTGGCAGGACGAGCTGGCCGCGTTCCGGCGTACGCGAAAGGGGTATCTCCTGTACGAGTGAGGCCCGATGGACGGCCGAGGGAGCCCGGCATGGCGGATCCTGGAACGATCGTGTCTCCCTACTGGGAGCTGACCTTCGACGCGGACGGGGACGTGGACGGCTCCGAGCGCGACCGGTTGCTGGCACAGGTCGCGGAGCGCGGCGTCCGTGACCTGATGGTCTTCGCCCACGGCTGGAACGACGACCGTTCGAGCGCGACCGCGCTGTACCGCCGCTTCTTCGCCCCGATCCCCGGGCTCGCCCCGCACGCCCGGCTCGGCTACGTGGGCGTGATCTGGCCGTCGATGCGCTTCAGCGACGAGCCGATCCCCGACTTCCCGAGGTCGACGGCGGTCGCGGCGGCGCAGCCGGCGGGGCTGGACGCGGACACCCAGCGGGCGTTGGTGGCGGTCTTCCCGGACCGGGCGGCGCTGATCGGCCGGTTGGCCCGGATGCTGGACGAACGGCCGGACGGCGCCCAGGGGCTGGCCGAGTTCGGGCGGCTGGTGCGGCAGCTGATCGACGGGGAGCGGCTGCCCGGCGTCGCCGACACGGAGGAGGAGGGCGAACCGCGGGTGTTCGCCGAGGACCCGGCGACCGCGTGCGCGGAGTTCGCCGAGGCGCTCGCGTCGGTCCGGTCCGCGGCAGCCCCCGCCGAGGGGTTCAGCATCCCGAACCCCTGGGAGGGCGCCAAGGAGCTGCTGCGGCAGGCGGCGTACTACACGATGAAGCGGCGCGCCGGGACGGTCGGCGAGCGCGGACTCGGCCCGGCGATCGGGAGGCTGGCGGGGGCGGTGCCCGGGGTGCGGGTGCATCTGATGGGGCACAGCTTCGGCGGGCGGCTGGTGTCGTTCGCGCTGCGCGGGCTGCCCGACGGGGTGCGGGCGGTGAAGTCGGTGACGCTGCTGCAAGGCGCCTTCTCGCACTACGCGTTCGCGGAGCGCGTGCCACAGGCCCCGGACCAGGCGGGGGCGTTGAAGGACCAGCAGCGGCGGATCGACGGTCCGCTGGTGGCCTGCTACTCGCACTTCGACTCCGCGCTCGGCACGTTCTATCCGCTGGCCTCCCGGCTGTCGGGGGACGACCGCTCGTGCGTGGGCAGCGAGATCGCGGCCCTGCTCGGGCCGGAGTGGGGTGCCATGGGGCACGACGGGGTGCAGGCGGTGCCGGGGGCCGCGCGGCTGGACCTCGCGACGGCGCTGGCGTCGGGGCTGCCGGCGACGGGGTGCGTGAGCGTGGACGCGGCGTCGGTCGTCCGCCGGGGCGGCCCGCCGGCCGGGGCGCACAGCGACATCGTGCACCCCGAGCTGGCGCGGGTGGTCCTGGCGGCGGGCCGTATCGGCTGAGCCGGCCCGCCGCCGGGGCGTCACCTCGTCCCCGTCACCTCATCGGTGCGAGGTGTACTCCACCACCTGCTGGAAGGTCGGCCGGTTCTGCCAGCTGATGTTGCCGTGCTTGATGCCCCCCAGGGTGCGCTGCACGATCGAGTCGGCGCACCACTGGTCGCCCGCGGAGCACAGGGAGTCTCCGGGGTAGACCTGGGCGGCGGTCATGCCCGCGGCCTGGTCCAGGGTGCTGATCAGGATGTTCCGGCAGGAGCCGAGGTCACCGCCGCCGCAGTACTTCTCGGCGAGTCCGCCCTGCACGTTCTCCCCGAGCACCGCCCGGATGTCCTTGTCGACATAGCTCCACCAGCCGTACTGGAAGGAGCTGCCGGCGTGCGAGCCGGTCGGGCCGTGTCCGGCGGACGGGGCCTCGTCGATCGACAGGTTGCCGGTCAGGTCGGTGTACAGGTCGCTGCCAAGCCCGGGTTCGAACTCCGCCTTGACCAGCAGCGGCCACCACGCGTCCAGGATGCGGATCGCGTCGGCGTCGGCGTACGTCTTCGAACCCGCCGAGGTCTCCGTGCGCCGCGCACCCGCGGTGCTCCAGGCCTGGAGCTTGTTCACCGCGGCGGCGGCCGTGGGGTCGGACACCGCAGAGGAGTTGATCACCTTCAGCAGCTTCGGCAGCACGTCCTCGGCGCGCAGGTCGGCGAGGGCCGCGTCCGCCATGGCCTGCACCAGCTGGGTCCGGGTCACGCCGCCGGCCGCGACCAGCTTCTTCACCCGGTCGTCCAGCAGATTGCCGCGGTGCACCGAGCCGTCGCCCCAGGACGCGGTCGTGTAGTCCTTGGCCTGCTTGTTGTTCCAGGAGACGTAGTAGTCCTGGTCGATCGAGTTGGGATGCGCGGAGGCCGGGGTGTAGTCGGCCGTGTTGGTGTCCGGGTCCCAGTTGCGCCACTCGTACGCGGGCTGTGCCCAGACGGGGAACTCGGCGTCGACACCGGCGGCCCGGACCGGGTTGTCACCGCTGTTGTAGTACGCGGTGTGCCGGGAGTCGGCGTAGAACCAGTTGAACGTGAAGTTGATGTGCTGGGCCGCGCTCTGGAAGTCCTGGGGGCCCTTGACGTAGTCGGGGTCGTTCAGCATCTGGAAGCCGATGATCGAGTCGGCCTCGTGCAGGTACGACGAGCGCAGCGTGGTGTAGGCGACCTTCTTGCCGCCGACGGTCGCGCGGTACTCCACCGGCCCGTACTTCGTGCGCCAGACCTTCATCGTGTACGACCCGGCCGGCGTGCTGTCGGCCGTGGTCGGTGACCAGGAGTTCTTCTGCTCGACCTCGTCCATGGCCGTACAGGTGCCGTGGTACAGGTAGTGGTGGTCGTCCTGGCACAGCTCGACGGCGTAGGTGTCGATGATGTCCTGGCCCGAGGTGGTCGCGGACCACGAGTAGTCCTGGCCGCGGCCGAGTTCGACGTACATGCTCAGGCCCGCGAAGGAGGCGCCGCGCGCGCTGATGCCGGGGCCCTGGATCTCCTGGAGCATGAGCAGCTGCGGGGCGAAGTAGCCGGTCTGCGGCCCGAAGACGGCGATCGGATGCCCGCTGGCGGTGTACTTGCCGCTCACGACGAGGGCGTTGGACATCCCGCGATGGGACGAGCTGAGCGTGCTCTTCGCCGCGGCGGTGGAGGTGCTCTTCGCGGCCGCGGTGGCCGCGCTGCCCGTACGGTCGTAGACGAGCGGCTCCTGGGTGACCGACCCGGCGTCGGGCAGGGCCTCGCCCTGGGCGGTGTCCGGCTTTCCGCCGTAGGGGAAGCTCGATCCGTCGTGGACGGTCAGCACGGCCTCGGGGTCGTTGCGCTCACGGAAGGACTCCCAGACCTTGGTGCCCTCCTCGACCCCGTACTTCTGCTGGGCGGCGAGCAGGGAGACGGCGTTGTTGACCTCGCCGCCGCCGCCGGAGCCGAACAGCGTGCCGATGACGGAGGCCAGCGCCACCAGGTCGGTGATCTTGAAGTGGTCTATGGTGCCGGCGTTGGTGATCGGGTCCTTGTGGCCGGTGAGGTCGTACTCGCCGGGGAAGTAGCGGCCGCTGTCGGAGGCGTCGATGTACGAGTTGATGCCCGCGAGGTAGGCGTCGGCGTCGGCGAGGGCCTGCTGGCCGCGGGCGCCGTTCCTGGCCACCGCGTTGTCGATCTGCGCCTGGAGGTCGGCCTCGGTGTAGGGCGCGTTGCGGTAGAACTCCTGCTCCAGGCCCTGGTTGGCGGCGGCGCCGCCGGCGAAGGAGGTCAGCTGGCCGCGGCCGACGTGCCGGAAGACGTCCATCAGCCACAACCGGTCCTCGGCCGCCGCGTATCCGGCGCCGAACTCGGTGCCGTACCGCGTGCTGCCTGTGATGTGTGGCACACCGGCCTTCTTGTCACGGACGATCGTCACGTCACTGCGGCCGGCCGGGTTCTCGGTGGAGGCGACCTGGTCGGACGGGACGCCGAACGACGAGTCGTTGAAGAAGTTGTTGATCGTCGCGTCGGTCAGGCCCTTGTAGCCGCTCGCCAGGTTCGCGTACGGGCCGAGCTGGTCCTCGGCGTGCGAAGGCTGGGTGCCGAAGGCCTGGTTGAGCAGGATCTGCGCGAGGGTGGCGTTGCCGTTCTCGCCGGGCGGCAGGATGTCCGAGCACCGGCCGCCGCAGTAGTCGTTCGAGGCGGTGGCCGTGGCGGCGGAGGCTGCCGTCTGCGTGAGAGGGGAGAGCAGGCCGCCGACGAGGACGCAGATCGAGGCGGTCTTCAGGAACCTGGTGAAGCGGCGGGACGTTCTCAGTCTGACAAGGGCGGTGCGTGGGGTTCGCCGTGGCATGGCAGCTCCAAGCGACTGGGGTGGCCGAACGTTACCGCCGGTATCCCCAGCTTTAAAGATGAACATGCGTCAGTTTTGGGAGTCGGCAAGCAGAACCACAGGACGAGATGGAGCCGAATCGCCTGTCGATACGTCTACTCGTCGACGCCGCGCGCGGTTCGCGCGGCAACGCCGAAGTGACCGAAGTACAGGTGCAGGTGTGACGGAGGTGCAGGGCGATGGCGGGTTTCCGGAGTCTGGCGAGACAGGTACGCGATCCGGGCTGCGATCTGGCACTGCGGCGGTACTCACTGCGCAAGTGCCTTGAGAAGTTCGCCCCTTACGGGCATCGGGCGACCTGGGACCACCTGTGCTCCCGGGCGGGCTTCGGCCCGGAGGACCGCTCCCCCGACCCGGTGCGGCTCGTGGCCGCGCTGGAGGAGCTGGAGGAGGCCCGGTCCGTCTGGCTCGCCTATGAGACCGACTTCATCGAGCGGCGCAGGAAGGAGAAGCACGACGGGCTGCGCCGGCCGGGCAGCGTGGACGACTGGCACCGGATGACCTGGGGGGGCTTCGGGGTCGCCTGGTGCGACGACCCCCGGGTGCACCCGCACGAGCCGCTGGCGGAAGTGCTGCGCCGCCTGATCACCGCGCTGGAGCGCACACCGGGTTCGTGCTGCCCGGTCTGCGGCGCGGACCGCCTGGTCTGGCGCTACGGCCTGGACCACGAGCCGTCCTCCGGCCCCGTCTGCACGGACTGCGGGATCCTCGTCCCGCGTCCGCTGCTCACCGCGCGCGTGCTGGAGTACGCCCGTCGCGAACGGCTGCTGATGTCGGCCTGAGAACGAGGGATTTCCCTCGGGGGGTGCGAAGGGGGATGCCGCACCCCTGCCGGGACCGAGCCCGTTGTCAGTGACGACTGCCACCATCGGGGGCATGGTGCAGGTCTGTCTGAACGGGCGCCGCTCCGCCGTCGACGGCGCGAGCGTGCCGATGTCACCACAAGAGCTGGCCCGCAGCGCGGCGGAAGCCGTGGCAGCCGGGGCCACCGAGATCCATGTCCACCCCAGGACGCCGTGCGGCCACGACAGTCTCTCCCCGCGCGTCCTCGCGCCCACGCTGGAGGCGATCCGGGCGCGGGTGACGGTTCCGGTCGGGGTGACCACGGGCGCGTGGGCGGAGCCCGACCCCGCGGCCCGGCTCGCGCGGGTGCGCAGCTGGTCGGCGCTTCCCGACTTCGCCTCGGTCAACTGGCACGAGCCCGGCGCCGAAGCGGTCGCCCGGCAGTTGCTGGACAGGGGCGTGGGCGTCGAGGCGGGCCTGTGGTCCGGCACGGACGGCGCGGCCCGGTTCGCGCGCTCCCCGCTCGGGCCGAGGGTGCTGCGCGTGCTGGCCGAGGTGACGGATCCGGACCCGGCGAGCGCCGAGCCCTCGGCGCGGACACTGCTGTCCGCGCTCGGCGAGACGTACGGCCGTCCGGTGCTGCTGCACGGCGAGGAGGGCGGCACCTGGCCGGTGCTGCGGCTGGCCGCCCGGTCGGGCCTCGCGACCCGGATCGGCCTGGAGGACACGCTGTTCCTCCCGGACGGCCGCCGCGCGTCCGGCAACGCCGAGCTGGTCGCGGAGGCACTGGTCCAGTACACGCGCTCCCGGGGCCGGGCAGGAGACGAAGATCACGACGGTAGCAGCCGCTAATCCACTCGCTCCAGCCGTTTTCGGCTCGCAGAGTAGGGCGTGATGAAACACGTCTGAGGGCCGTCAACGTGCCCTTCTCCCCGGGGAGTTGCGATGTCGACGCTGCGCGTCACCGCCGAAGTGCTGACCGTCCACGAGCATCCGAACGCCGACGCGCTCGAACTGGCCCAGGTGGGCCTGTATCGCGCGGTCGTCGCCAAGGGCGCGTACCGCACCGGTGATGCCGCCGTCTACATCCCCGAGCAGGCCGTGCTCCCGCCCGGGTTGATCGAGGAGCTGGGGCTGACCGGCCGACTGGCGGGCGGCGAGGCCAACCGGGTCAGGGCGGTGCGGCTGCGCGGCGAGCTGTCGCAGGGCATCGTGTGCCGGCCGACCGCGCTGGCCGGCCTCGACCTGGCGCACGCGGCGGCCGAGGGCACGGACTTCGCCGAGCTGCTGGGCATCACCAAGTGGGTGCCGCCGGTTCCGCCGACCATGAACGGTGAGGTCGAGCAGGCGGCCGCGCTGCTGCCCTGGGTCGACATCGAGAACATCCAGCGCTACCCGGACATCTTCACGCCGGGCGAGCCGGTCGTCCTCACGGAGAAGCTGCACGGATCGGCGTGCCTGCTGACGTACGTCGCCGGTGAGGGCCGGGCGTACGTCTCCTCCAAGGGCTTCGGCGCCAAGTCCCTGGCGCTGAAGGAGGACCCGCGGAACCTGTACTGGCGGGCGGTGCGCGGACACGGCGTCGCCGAGGTCGCGGCACGGCTCTGCGAACGGCTGGGCGCCACCCGGGTCGGCGTGTTCGGGGAGGTGTACGGCGCGGGGGTGCAGGACCTGGCCTACGGCGCGGACGGCCGACGGGAGACGCTGGGATACGCGGCGTTCGACGTGTCGGCCGAGATCGACGGCACCGTCCGCTGGCTGGACGCCGCCGAGCTGCTGACGGGGGAACTGCCGCTGGTGCCCCGGCTGTACGCGGGGCCGTACGACATCGATCGGGTTCGGGAGTTCGCGAGCGGCCGGGAGACCGTGTCCGGGCGGGGACTGCATCTGCGGGAGGGCGTGGTCATACGGCCCGCGGTGGAGCGGTACAGCGCGGTGACGGGGGGCCGGGCCATCGCGAAGGCGGTGAGCCCGGCGTATCTGACGAGGAAGGGCGGCACCGAGTACGAGTAGGGGCGCACCCGGCGGGGCACCGGACCCCCGCCGGTCGACGCCGCGCGGCGATCAGCGTCCCTCCGCGAACAGCCGCGACCCCGTCAGCCGCTCGCCGAACACGTCGTCCGGGTTCGACAGCACGCAGTTCTCCAGCGACAGGCAGCCGCACCCGATGCAGTCGGTCAGGTGATCCCGCAACCGGTTCAGCTGCCTGATGCGCTCGTCCAGCTCCGAGCGCCACCTCTGCGACAGCCGCGCCCAGTCCTCACGGTTCGGCGTGCGCTCCTCGGGCAGCTCCGCCAGGGCGTCCCGGATCACGGCCAGCGGGATGCCGACCCGCTGGGCCGCGCGGACGAAGGCGACCCGGCGCAGGGTGTCCCGGCTGTAGCGCCGCTGGTTTCCGGTGGTGCGCCGGCTGCTGATCAAGCCCTTGGCCTCGTAGAAGTGCAGCGCGGACACCGCGGCGCCGCTGCGCGCGGACAGCTGGCCGACGGTCAGCTCATGGATCTTCTCGGGAATCTGGGGCACTCCTCACAGCCTAGCGACCCGATCCCCGTCGCGGTCCGTTGACAGGCGCCCCGCGCCCGACCATGCTAAGCAGTCGCTTAGAGAATCGAGCGAGAGGCCGGGAACATGGCAGAACCGAGGACCTTCACCTCCCCCGACGAGCTGCGGGCGGCCGTGGGCGAGCAGCTGGGGTACACCGACTGGCTGGAGGTCGACCAGAAGCGGATCGACCTGTTCGCCGACGCCACGGGCGACCACCAGTGGATCCACGTGGACCCGGAGAAGGCCGCGAAGGGGCCGTTCAAGACCACCATCGCCCACGGCTACCTGACGCTCTCGCTGCTGCCGCTGTTCGGCCCGCAGCTGATCCGGGTCGAGGGCGTGACGATGGGCGTGAACTACGGCACGAACAAGGTCCGCTTCCCCGCCCCCGTCCCCGTGGGCTCGCGGGTGCGCGCCACCGCGAAGATCACCGGCGTCGAGGACGTCACCGGCGGTGTCCAGGTGACGGTCGCGTTCACCGTGGAGCGCGAGGGCGGCGACAAGCCGGTGTGCGTGGCGGAGTCGGTGTCCCGGTACTACCTGTGACGGAGCGGGCGCCCTACCGGGCGCCCACCATCCGCAGGACGAGGTCGGCGTAGAGAGCGCCGACCTCTTCGGGCGTGCGCGGGCCGTTCACGGTGAACCAGCGGGCCACGTCGATGCAGAGCGAGAGCACGGCGAGCGTGGTGCCCTGGACGTCCGGCACGTCGAACTCGCCCGCGGCCACGCCGTCCTCGATGATCCCGCGCACCTCGGCGTCGACCTGGCGGCGCAGCGCCACGATCTCCGCGCGGGCCTCGGGGCCGAGGGCGTCGAGTTCGTACTGCACGACCCGCGCGGTGGTGCGCCGCCCGGCGTGCCAGCGCACGAAGGAGCTGACCGCGTCGGTCAGTCGCTCGGCCGCGGTGCCCTCGCGCCGCGCCGCCGTGCGCAGGATGTCGAGAGCCTTGTCGTGGCCGATCCGGCTGATCCGGTGGAGCAGCTCTTCCTTGGTCTTGTAGTGGATGTAGAGCGCGGCCGGGCTCATGCCGGCGCGGCCCGCGATGTCCCGGGTCGTCGTCGCGTGGTAGCCGCGCTCGGCGAAGGCCTCCACGGCGGCGACGAGCAGCCGCCGGGCCGCGTCAGGGGTGACCTCTTCCCACGGCTCCATCTCGCCGCCGGTCGTCTCCTGCGCCGCACTCATCGCTCGCTCGCCCCTCTCGATGACAGGAGCACCACCATACCGCCGAAGGTGAGCGCTCGCTTAGCGCGCCTGCCCGGATCTTCACGGTTCAGATCTTCGCGGTTCAGATCTTCTCGAAAGGATCGTGCTCGGCGAGGAGCTTCTCCAGGCGGGCCTGGTCGACCCGGCTGACGATCTGCCCGGCCTCCTGGCGGTCCCGGATCACCTTGGCGAGGGTGAAGGCGGAGGTGACCAGGTACAGGACCGCGACGGCGAGGAAGGCCCGGACCCAGGCGTTGGTGTCGAGCTGGTAGATGCCGATGGCGGTGGCCGCCATGGCGATGGCGAAGGAGGCGACGGACTGGCCGTAGAAGGCGGTCGTGCTCTGCTGCTTGACCGGTGTGTCACTCATGGGGAAGAGCATCGACGCACGTGGCCCGCGCCACATCCGCACACATACTCAGATCGGTTACTCAGAACGCCGAAACCCCGGTCAGGGAACGGCCGATGAGGAGCTTCTGGATCTGGCTGGTGCCCTCGTAGAGGGTCATCACGCGGGCGTCGCGCAGGAGTTTGCCGGCCGGGTACTCGTCGATGTAGCCGTAGCCGCCGAAGACCTGGAGGGCGTTGTTCGCGGCGCGCACGGCGGCCTCGGAGGCGAACAGCTTGGCCTTGGAGGACTCGACGGCGAACGGCTGCCCGCGGTCGATCAGATCGGCGACCCGCCAGGTCAGCAGCCGGGCCGCGTCCACGTCGACGGCGATGTCGCTGATCAGCTCCTGCACCAGCTGGTGCCCGGCGATCGGCTTGCCGAACTGCTCGCGCTCACCGGCGTACCGCACGGCCGCGTCCAGCGCCGCCTGGGCGATGCCGACGCACCCGGCCGCCACCGACATCCGCCCCTTGGCGAGCGCCGACATGGCGACGGAGAAGCCCTTGCCCTCCTCCCCCAGCATCGCCGAGGCGGGCACCCGGACGTCCTCGAAGGCGAGTTCGGCGGTGGTCTGGCCGCGCAGGCCGAGCTTGCCGTGGATGGTGCGGCGGGTCAGGCCGGGGGTGTCGGCGGGCACGAGGAAGGCGGAGACTCCCTTGTGGCCGGGGGCGTCGGTGGAGCGGGCGAAGAGCAGCACGACGTCCGCCCAGGTGCCGTTGGTGATGAACATCTTCGCGCCGTTGATGACGTAGTGGTCGCCGTCGCGTACGGCGCGGGTGGTGAGGTTGCCCGCGTCGGAGCCGGTGCCGGGCTCGGTGAGGCCGAAGCAGCCGACGTACTCCCCCGAGGTCAGACCCGGCAGCCAGCGGCGCTTCTGCTCCTCGTCACCCCAGGCGGCAATGGTCTTGGCGACGAGCCCGAGGGAGACGGAGACGATCCCGCGCACGGAGGAGTCGCCGCGCCCCAGTTCCTCGGTGACGAGGCAGTACGCGAGATGGTCGCCGCCGGAGCCGCCGTACTCCTCGGGGACGGTCAGCCCGAGGAAGCCGACCTCGCCGAGCTTGCGCACGATGCCCCGGTCGACCTCCTCGGCCCGGTCCCAGGCCACGACGTGCGGGGCGATCTCGCGCGCCACGAAGTCCCGGGCGAGCTGCCGTACGGCGGCCTGCTCCTCGCTCAGCTCCAGGTTCACCACGAGATCACCCCACAGAAGACGGCACGGCGGACGACGGCACGAGCGGCATATCTTGAAAGCCGTACATTTAAATTAGCACTGCTAGTTTCTGGCTCGCAGCCCTACTATGTGCGCCATGGCCCGACCGCGCAAGCCCCTCCTCAGCACCGACCGGATCGTCGAGACGGCCCGGGAACTCGTGGACCGCGAGGGACTGGCGGCCGTCTCCACCCGCCGGCTCGCCGCCGAGCTGGGCGTGAGCGGGCCCTCGCTCTACAACCACTTCCGCACCAAGGACCAGATCCTGGAGGCGGTCGCGGACTCGGTGAGCGCCCT
Organism: Streptomyces sp. HUAS MG56; assembly: GCF_058673395.1. Taxonomy (NCBI): domain Bacteria; kingdom Bacillati; phylum Actinomycetota; class Actinomycetes; order Kitasatosporales; family Streptomycetaceae; genus Streptomyces; species Streptomyces sp. HUAS MG56. Next base: position 3,129,458 of record NZ_CM178722.1, read on the forward strand.
GGTGGACCTGGCGATGTTCGAGGACGGCCGCGACTGGCGCACCGCGCTGCACGACTGGGCCGTCTCCTACCGGGCCGCCCTGCGCGACCACCCCAACATCGTCCCGGTGCTGGCCCGCGGCCCGGGCCGCCGTCCGGCCGCGCTCCGCCTGGCCGACGCGGTCTACGGCGCGATGGTCGACGCGGGCTGGCCGCCGGCCCAGGCGACCTCCATCGGCGCGCTGATGCGGTACTTCATCATGGGCTCCGCGCTCGGTTCGTTCGCCGGGGGCTTCGTGGACGACGCGAGCGCGTACGACCCGGCCGACTACCCCCACCTCGGCCAGGCCCACCTCCTCGCCGAGCAGCAGGAGAAGATCGACGAGCGGGCCTTCGAGACGGGGCTGAGGGCGCTGCTGGACGGACTGGAGCGGCAGTACGAGCAGGCCGAACAGGGCGCGCAGCAATAGGTCGGCGGGCGCCGAAATTCCGGTGCCGCATGCTGGGGGCATGACCGCCAAGGACCCGCGGGCCGCCGCACTGGCCGCGCTCGCCGCGTTGCTCGCCGACGAGACCCGGGCCACGTGCCTGCTGGCGCTGCTCGACGGGCGTGCCTGGACGGCGGGTGAGCTGGCCCGGCACGCCCGGGTCGCCGCGTCCACGCTCAGCGAGCACCTGGACAGACTGGTGGCCGGCGGCCTGCTCGCGCAGGAGCGGCAGGGGCGGCACCGGTATGTGCGGCTGGCCGACGCGCGGGTCGCGGGGCTCGTGGAGGATCTCGCCGCGCAGGTGCCCGCGGCGGCGGTGCGCCGGGCCCCTCGTACCCTGCGGGAGTCGGGTGCCGGGTCCGCGATGGCGCGGGGGCGCACCTGTTACGACCATCTCGCGGGGCGGCTCGGGATCGCCCTCACCGACGCGCTGACCGTCCGGGGGCTGTTGCGGCAGGACACCGGGTTCGCGCTGACGGACGCGGGGGTGCAGTGGTTCCGGGAGATGGGCATGGGGCTGGAGGTCTCGGGCCGGCGTCCGCTGGCCCGTGCCTGTCTGGACTGGACCGAGCGGCGGCCCCATCTCGCGGGGGCGGCCGGGGCCGCGCTGTGCCGGCATGCGCTGGAGGCGGGGTGGTGTGCGCGGATCGGGTCGGAGCGGGCGGTGAAGGTGACCGCGTCGGGGGAGCGGGAGTTGTCGGAGCTGCTCGGCATTCCTGCGGAAGCGTTGTGCTGAATTCCGGCTCCCCCGGGCCTCTTCGGGGCGCGAGCCTCAGAACACCACCAGTGCCCGGCCGCCCTTGCCCGCGAGCATGTTCTCGAAGGCCGCCGGGATGCCCTCCAGGGCGATGCGTTCGGTGACCAGGGCGGACAGGTCCAGGCGGCCCGCGCGTACGTGCTCGGCGAGGACCGGCAGGTCGCGGGCCGGATCGGTGTTGCCGTAGACGCAGCCGGACAGGGTGCGCCCCCAGTGGAAGATCTCCAGGGCGTTGAAGGTGACCTGCTCGTCCTTGCCGCCGATGCCGACCACCGTCGTACGGCCGCCCCGGCGGGTCGAGTCCCAGGCGGCGCGGATGCTGACCGCGCGGCCCGCGCACTCCACGGCCACGTCCACGCCCTGTTTGCCGGTGAGGGCGCGGATCTCGCGGGCGGTGGTGTCGGAGGCGAGGACGAAGTCCGTCGCGCCGGCCGCGCGGGCCAGTTCCTCCTTCGCCGGGGAGACGTCCACGGCGATGATCCGGGACGCGCCCGCGATGCGCGCCGACTGGAGGGTGGCGAGGCCCACGCCGCCCACACCGAAGACCGCGACCGTCTCGCCGGGGCGGACCTTCGCCGAGTGGTGGACGGCGCCGTACCCGGTCAGCACGGCGCAGCCGAGGAGGGCGGCGTCCACGAGGGGCACGCCCTCGGGCAGGGGGAGCACGCAGGACGCGGCGACGACCGTCTCCTCGGCGAACGCGGCCACGTTGAGGCCGGGGTGGAGGTCGGTGCCGTCGGCGGTGCGGGCGTAGACGTCGGCGGCGCCGTTCAGCGCGTTGGCGCACAGCCAGACCTCGCCGAGCGAGCAGGCGTGGCAACTGCCGCAGGAGGGCGCCCAGTTGAGGACCACGGGGGCGCCCGGGGACACGTGCGTGACGCCCTCGCCCACCGACATCACCGTGCCCGCGCCCTCGTGGCCGAGGACGGCCGGGACCGGCACCCGCATGGTGCCGTTGGACAGGGACAGGTCGGAGTGGCAGACGCCAGCGGCCGCGAGGCGGACGCGGACCTGTCCGGGTCCGGGGTCGGGCAGCTCGACGTCGGTGATCTCCAACTGCGCGCCGACGGCGGGCAGGACGGCGGCTCGTACGGCCATGGGTCGCGTACTTCCTTAGAACTGGAGGGACTTGGTCTGGAGGTACTCGGCGAGGCCGTGCGTGCCGAGTTCCCGGCCGACCCCGGACTGCTTGTAACCGCCGAAGGGGGCGAGGGGGTTGAACCGGCCGCCGTTGATGTCGACCTGGCCGGTGTCCATGCGGCGGGCGAAGGCGACCGCCTCGGCCTCGTCGGCGGCCCACACGGCGCCCGCGAGGCCGTACACCGTGCCGTTGGCGATGCGCAGGGCGTCGTCCTCGTCGTCGTACGGCAGGATCGCGAGGACCGGGCCGAAGATCTCCTCCTGGGCGATGGTCATCTCCGGCGTCACGTCGGCGAAGACCGTCGGGCTGACGAAGTAGCCCTTCTCGTGCGGCGATTCGGGGCCGCCGGCGACGAGGCGGGCGCCCTCGGCGACGCCCTTCTCGATGTAACCGCGCACCCGTGCCTGCTGCCTGGCGCTGACCACCGGGCCGATGCGGTCGCCGTACTTGACGGCGGCGGTGCGCGCCAGCTCGACGGCCTCGTCGTACCGGTCGCGGTGGACGAGCATGCGGGTCCAGGCGCTGCACGTCTGGCCGGAGTTGGACATCACGTTGGCGACGCCGACGTTCACCGCCCTGGCGAGGTCGGCGCTCGGCAGGATGACGTTGGCGGACTTGCCGCCGAGTTCGAGGGCGACCCGCTTCACGGCCGCTCCGGCGACGGCGCCGATCTGCCGGCCGACGGCCGTGGAGCCGGTGAAGGAGACCAGGTCCACGTCCGGATGCTCGGCGAGGGCCTGGCCGGCGACCGGGCCGAGGCCGGTGACCAGGTTGAACACTCCGGCCGGAACGCCCGCCTCGTGGACGGCCTCGGCGAACAGCTGGGCGGTGAGCGGGGTGTCCTCGGCGGGCTTGAGGACGACCGTGCATCCGGCGGCCAGGGCCGGGGCGACCTTGGCGACGATCTGGTGCAGGGGGTAGTTCCAGGGGGTGATCGCGCCGACGACACCGACCGGCTCGGCGAGGACGGTGGAGTTGCCGACCTTCTCCTCGAAGGAGTGGGCGGCCGCCAGTTCGGCGTAGGAGCCGGCGACCGCGATCGGCACCGCCGCGTGCACGGCCTGGGAGAACGGGAGCGGGGAGCCCAGTTCGGCGGTGACCGTCTCGGCGATCTCGTCCTTGCGGGCCACGAGGACGTCCCGGAGCGCCGCGAGGCGTGCGGCGCGCTCGGCGGGGGACGTGGCGGCCCAGCCGGGCAGGGCGGCCCGGGCCGCCCGGACGGCCGCGTCGACGTCCGCCGCGCCACCGGCCGGGACGCGGCCGATGACCTGCTCGTCGGCCGGGTTCACGACGTCGATCGCGTCCGCGCCCGCGGCGGGGCGCCAGGCGCCGTCGATGTACAGGCCGTCATGTGCCTTCATGATGCTGCTTCCTCCCGGCGGGTCGGCATCGTCCGGCACACAAACTAGCGGCGTTAGTTTTCCTGCGCCAGACACCACCGGCTCCACCGGACGCTCCCGGACATCATCGCCGGGCCGGGCGGCGTTCACTCGCCCACCCCTGCCCTGCCGGGCCGGCCGCGGACCGGCGGGCCGCCGCGCTTCAGCGGGCTGCCGCCGCCGTGCCCGGTTCGCGTACGGCGGTGAGGTGGGCGAAGACGACCACGTTGCTGGTGTAGCCCGTCCGCCGGCTGTAGTAGCCGCCGCAGGTCAGCACGCGGAGCTCCGGTCGCCAGGCCGGGGCGTAGACCTCCTTGTCCGGGAAGCCCGCCTTGTCGTACACCGTCATCCGGTCCACCGTGTAGACGGCGGTGCGACCGTCGGCACGGCTCACCTCGATGAGCTTGCAGGGTTTGACCTGGGCGAGCCCGGCGAAGACGGCCGGGCCGGTCGACGTGTCCCGGTGGCCGACGGCGATCGCGGTGCCGGACTCGCCCGGTGTGGGGCCGCCCTCGTACCAGCCGACCAGTCTGGGCCTGTCCATGGGCGGGGTCTCCAACTGCCCTGCCCTGTCGAGCCGGAGGCCCGTGATCTGGCCGTCGATGCCCAGCGAGGGGATGCGGAAGGACACCGGCCGGGACCGCGACAGCGGGTCGGGCGGGCGTCCGGAAGGCGCCTCGCAGGATCGTGCCCCGGCCGCCCCCGCTCCACGGGCGGCCGTCATTCCGCCCTGGTCGCCCGGCCCGGCGTACCCGCCCGCGCACCGGCGCCCCGCCGCCACCAGGACGGTCACCAGGAGGGCCGTCCTGGTGAGGCGGTAGGCGCGGGTCCGGTGCCAGGGCCTGCGTCGGCGTCTACGCGGCGCCATGAGGCCGCCGGCGGCTGCGGCGGAGGTACATCACACCGCCGACCGCGCTCAGACCCACGACACCCGCGGCGGCCACCGGCGAGTACGCCGCGGCCGTGTCGATGAGACCGCCCCCGCCCGCGTGCACACCGCCCCGCGGTGGATCGTTGCGGTCTCTCCCGTCCCAGCCCGGACCGTCCTGCTGATGGTGGTCCCGGTGGTCCTCGATCTGTCCGTTCGCACCGTGCCCCTCGTCGTGCCCCTCGTCGTGCCGGGGGTCGTGGCAGTTGACGCGGAAGAGCTTCTCCTTCACGGCACCCGCCGCGACCCAGGTGAGCTTGTACTGCCCGTCGGTCAGGCCGATCGCGTCGGTGTGTCCGGCGCCTCCGGCGAGCTGGATGACCCCGGTGACGGTGGCGGCACTGGGCAGCGGGGGCTGTGCCTGGATGATGTAGGGGATATTGGGCAGGATGTCGAAGTTGACGGCATCGAGGTAGAACTTGCAGACCGTCGGCTCATCCTTCGTCACACCGTAGGGCACGCCCACGCTGTGCACCCTGATGTCGCCGTTCTCCCCTTGGGCAGCCGCGTGCGGCGCCGCCACCCACGACGCACCCACCGCGGCCAGGGCGGCGATGACGACAGTGGCGCCCGCACGGGGGCCGAGAACACGTGGTGAGGTCTGAGTGGGCATGCACGTTCCTCCAAGTCAGACGATTTTCATACAAATCCATCTTTCGTCTGGACTCTGCGCGATGGCCGCCTCATCCCATGGCACCGACCTCCGGCGCGCCGTCAGAGATCGCTCGTGCGGCGCAATCCCGTACGCCCCGCCCTCTCCCCCGCCACCCGTCCGGCCCGCTTGCGCCCCGGCGAGCGCACCGCCACCCCCGCCGACAGCAGCAGCAACGCCCCGAGCATCACGAACGGCGCCGCCGCGCCCGTGACCCCGGCGACCAGACCGGCGGCGGCCGGGGCGGCGACCTGGCCGAGCCGGTTGCCGGTCAGGCGCAGGGCGAGCGCGGTGGAGCGGGCCTCGTCGGGCGCGGCCTGCACCACCGTGGTCATCGACAGCGGCTGGCCCACCCCCAGACAGAAGCCGAGCAGCGTCAGGAGCAGGCCGAGCGTCCACACCGGCAGCGGCAGGGCGACCCCGGCGCACAGCAGCGCCGCCAGGAAGCAGGTCACGGTGAGCAGCGCGGGCCGGCCCAGCAGCCGCAGCAGCGGGGTGAGGACCAGACGGCAGGCGATCGTCGCCCCGGCGCGCAGGCCCAGCAGTACGCCGATGACCGCCGGTGTGATGCCCCGGTGTTCGCCGACGACCGGGAGGTAGGCGGTGAGGATGTCCGTGGCGGACAGCACGGAGAGGCTGATGAGCATGCCCGCCGGGACGCCCCGGGCGCGCAGGATGCGGCCGACCGGGACCCGGTCGCGCCGCTCCGCACGGGACGTGGCGGCCGTACGGGCCGTACGGTCTTCGAGTCGCCACAGCGAGGTGAAGGCGACCGCCGCGCCCGCGCCCGCCGCCACGAGGGCGCGGGCACTGCTGCCGGCCATGTCCGGACCGCCGATCAGCAGGCCCGCGGCGATGGGGCCGAGGAACTGGCCCAGGGAGGCGCCGATGGTGAAGTGGCCGAAGTTGCGGTCGTGTTCGTGCGGCGCGGACCGGCGGGCGACGAGCGACTGGGCGCCGATGACGAAGCCGAGGTGGCCGAGGCCCATCACCCCGCTCCACAGGGCCATCGCCCACAGGGAGTTCGCCGCTCCGCTCAGCGCGCAGCCGCCGCAGATGAGGACCACGCCCGCCGGGAGCAGGGGGGCACACCGGCCGTGGTCGGTGCGCCGGCCGAGCGGTACGGCGGCGAAGAGGGGCAGCAGCGCGTACACACCGGCGATGACGCCCACCGCCCGCTCGTCGGCGCCGAGCGCGAGGGCCCGGTAGGAGACGGCGGGCCGGGCCATCGACACCGCCCCCTGCGCGAAGCCGAAGGCGAGGACGAGGCGGAGCAGCCAGCCGCGGTTCCCACCGGGTGCCATGGATACGACCTCCGTCGAGTGATCGGCTTGCGGTTGTCAGATGATGCCGAAGACGATTCCTGCCCCGAGCACGGCCAGGGATGTCAGCGCGGCCCACGTGACGACGAACCGGGTGCGGTCGCCGAACTCCGCCTCGGCCATGCCGACCAGGACGTGGACGGCCGGGACGAGCGGGCTGGACATGTGCGGGCTGGCCGACGATCGAGGCGCGGGCGATCTCCAGCGTCGGGACGCCGTGCGCCTGCCCCGCCTCGGCGAGCACCGGCAGGATGCCGAAGGAGAAGCCGTCGTCGGACACGAAGTACGTCAGCGGGATGCTCAGCACGCCGGTGACGAGGGCCATGTGCAGGCCCGTGCCGTCGGGGACGTTGTCCACGAGCCACGTCGCCCTGTGGTCGACCACGCCGGCGCCCTGGAGGACGCCGGTGAAGACGGCGGCGGCCACTCCATGATCATGGCGGTCAGCAGCGCGCCCGTGAGCAGCGCGTTGAACCAGTACAGCCCGGGGCGCAGGGTGGTGCGGCGGGAGCCGAGGACGCAGGAGAGGACCAGGACGAACAGCAGGCCCACGGCCGGGTCCGGGATCATCGGCACGAAGACATCGCTCGCGTCGACCTTCAGCGCGGTGGCGGCGGTGGGGGCTCCCGCGCGAGCGAAGCCGAGCGTGGGGATCAGCACGAGCGCCGCGATCGGCGACATCTTCTTCAAGGTCACAGCCTTGCGGCCGACGGCTCAGTCCAGCACGCGGCCCAGGTACGCCCGCAGCAGCTCACGGGTCTCGGTGATGATCGCCTCGTCGCCCTGGGGGTCCGTGCGGAAGGCCAGCTGGACGAGGGCGTCCGCGCTCTCCACGGCGACCAGGAAGACCCGCCGCAGTTCGTCGTCCGGGGCGCGGCCGAGATGGCCGGAGAGCAGCCGGACGAGCCGGTCGGCGACCCGGGTGTTGGGCTCGGACCGGCGGTCGCCGACCGGTATCTGATTGCCGAAGTCGACCAGCGAGAAGCCGGGCGCGGTGCGCTTCATGGCGAGGTACTCGTCGAGGACGGCGTCCATCGCGGCCCGCCAGTCTCCCCCGCCTGGGGCCTGCTTCAGCCGATCGGTGACGCGCTCGGTGTAGCGCTCCAGGTTGCGCTGGGCGAGGGCGTCGGCCATCTGCCGCTTGTTGCCGAAGAAGCGGTAGACGGAGCCGATGGGCACACCGGCGCGCAGCGCGACCGCGCGGGTGCTCAGGTCGTCGTAGCCGACCTCGTCGAGGAGTTCGGCACAGGCGTCCAGGATCCTGGTCAGCCGTTCGGCACTGCGGCGCTGGACGGGCGCACGGCGGAGCGAAGTCGCGTGGGGCACGGGCTTCATGATGCCTCTCCGCCCCGGGTCCGGTGAACCTCGCCCTCCCGCACGGACAACGGTGGACGATGCAGTCATCGCACCGGGGAAGCGCCCATCGTCGGCGCGGACACCCTTCCCGCGGACCGCGACGAGGCCGGCGCGGGAGTCGGCGACGAGGCCGGCGCGGGGCTCCGCGAGGGCTCCGGGTCCGAGACCGTGATGTCGGCGGTGCTCTGGACCGGCTTGCCGTGCACGGCCCACGCGGTGCCGTCGTCGGCGTACAGGCGCGCGGTGACGTGGTGGGTGCCGCGCGGGACGAGCCGGCCGGGCAGGTGGTAGTCGTACGAGCGCAGCCGGGCGGCCTCGTGGCCGTCGACAAAGAGATAGGCGAGCCCGCGTCCGGTGACCGCCGCGTGTCCGGCGCCGGGCGCGGAGCAGTGGAAGCGGTGGAAGGTCAGGCGCACGTCCCAGCCGTCGCGCCTGTCCGGCGTGACCTCGACGCCGACCTCGGGCGCGTTCTTCGTGTCGACCTCGCGCAGGTGGCGGCCCGTCCCGTCGGTGTCGCCCAGGACCTTGCCGACCGGCGCGGGCGACGGCGCGCCGCTCCGGGCGTGACCGCCCGTACAGCCCGCCGCGCCCAGCGGCAGCAGGACGCACGCCGCGAGTGCGGTGAGAGTTCTGCGGGTCCACGGGGTCCTGGGCATGGTCGCGAGGGTAGAACAGCATTCCGGCCTTTCGAATCCGCCTGAAGTCTGGTTCCGGCCGGTCTCCGTGGTCCCCCGGAGGGAGTAGGCGAGATCCTCTTGCGTCCGCCCCCGCTCATTCCTACGGTGTTACATAGGAATCGGCACGCGAGGGAGCGATCATGAGCGGGGACGCGCGGAAGACGGCCGCGGGACTGTCGTACCTGACGGGGTTCGGCAACGAACACGCCTCCGAGGCGGTGCCGGGCGCCCTGCCCGAGGGCCGCAACTCGCCGCAGCGCGCGCCGCTCGGCCTGTACGCGGAGCAGCTGAGCGGCTCGGCGTTCACCGAGCCCCGGGCGCACAACCGCCGCTCCTGGCTGTACCGCATCCGCCCGTCGGCCGCGCATCCCGCGTTCACCCGCACCGACAACGGCGCGCTCCGCACGGCGCCCTTCACCGAGTCCGTGCCCGACCCCAACCGGCTGCGCTGGAACCCGCTGCCCGAGCCGCCCGCCGGCACGGACTTCCTCGCCGGTCTGTGGACGCTCGGCGGCAACGGCGACGCGGCGCAGCGCACCGGCATGGCCGTGCACCTGTACCACGCCAACTCCTCGATGGAGCGCGTCTTCTCGGACGCCGACGGCGAGTTGCTGATCGTCCCCGAGCGCGGCGGGCTGCTGCTGCACACGGAGTTCGGGCGCCTGCAGGTGGAGCCCGCGCACGTGGCGCTGGTCCCGCGCGGGGTGCGCTTCCGGGTGGAGCTGCTGGACGAGTCCGCCCGCGGGTACGTCTGCGAGAACTACGGGGCGCCGTTCCGCCTCCCCGACCTGGGTCCGATCGGCGCCAACGGCCTCGCCAACGCACGGGACTTCCGGGCACCGGCGGCCGCGTACGAAGAGGTGGCGGGCCCGGTGGAGGTGGTGAACAAGTTCTGCGGCAACCTCTGGGCGGCGACCTACGACCACTCCCCGCTCGACGTCGTCGCCTGGCACGGCAACCACGTGCCCTACGTCTACGACCTGCGCCGGTTCAATGTCATCGGCAGCATCTCCTACGACCACCCGGACCCGTCCGTCTTCACGGTCCTGACCTCCCCGTCGGACACCCCGGGCCTGGCCGGTGTGGACTTCGTCGTCTTCGCGCCGCGCTGGCTGGTGGGCGAGGACACGTTCCGGCCGCCGTACTTCCACCGGAACGTGATGAGCGAGTACATGGGCCTGATCGAGGGCGCGTACGACGCGAAGGCCGAGGGCTTCGTGCCCGGGGGCGGCTCGCTGCACAACATGATGTCGGCGCACGGCCCGGACCGGGAGACGTTCGACCGGGCGAGCGCGGCCGAGCTGACGCCGCAGAAGATCGACGACGGTCTGGCGTTCATGTTCGAGACCCGCTGGCCGGTGACCCTCACCGCGCACGCGGCGGGCGCCGACCACCTCCAGCCGCGCTACGACGACGTGTGGCGGGGTCTGGAGCCCCACTTCCGCGCGTGACACCTTGTTGCGCCTGATGTTCATCGGCAGGTACGGATAGCCGTGTGACCTCCTTCGCCCCGGACTCGATCGTCCTGAACCGCAAGCTGCCGCTCTGGTACCAGGTGTCGCAGTCGCTGCGCGCCTCGATACTGGGCCGCTCGGCCGAGGCCCCGCTGCGGCTGCCCACCGAGGAGCAACTGGCGGAGCACTACGGGGTGAGCGTGCTGACCATGCGGCAGGCGCTGAAGGAGCTGGAGGACGAGGGGCTGATCAGCCGGCACCGGCGGCGCGGCACGTTCATCGAGCCGGACGCCCACCGGGGCGCCCCGGTGCGGCTGCTCGGCTCGGTGGACGCGATCGTGGCCCAGCAGTCCGGCATGACGACCGAGCTGCTGGACCACGGCAGCGCGCCCGTGCCGGCACCGCTCGCCGAGTACTTCCCGGACCTCGACGAGGTCGCGACGTACCACCGGCTGCGCAGCGACGAGAAGACCGGCGAGCCGACGAACCACGCCGTCAACCACATCCGCCCCGAACTGGCCGCGCACGTCGACCTGGAGGACCTGATCCGCTGGCCCATGACGAAGGTGCTGCGGGACATGGTCGGGGCGGACATCAGCCGCATCACGGACACGGTGGAGGCCCGGCTCGCCGACCCGGAGACCGCCCGTCTGCTCCAAGTACCGCTGCTCAGCCCGATCCTGCACTACACGGGAGTGACGTACGACACCGAGGGCCGGGTGCTGGACGTGGCGGTGATCCACTACCGGGGGGACCGGTTCTCGTTCACGGTGACCTTGGAGGCGACCTGAACCGGTCCGTGCAGGGAGCCCGTACCATGCCCTGCGTGACGTACGCCGACGCTCCGCTGCTGGCGGACCTCATGCCGTGGTCCGTCGCACCGCTGCGGCCGGGGCGCGCCTGGCCGGTGGCACCCGATCCGGATTCCCTGACGGCCCGCTGGGACGCGCTGCTGACGGCCGAGGGCGAGGGCCGCCTGGCCCTGTTCGAGCCGAGCCGCGCCCGCACCCTCGACTCGGCGGTGGGCCAGCTGCCCGGGCAGTCGACCGGCACGGAGCGGCTGGCCCGCGCCGAGGGCCCCTGCGCACGGCCGGTACGGGTGCTGGCGGCCCCCTTCGACGAACAGTGGCTGATCCCGGACCACCGGCTGCTCGACGCGGCACGCCCGGAGTTGTGGCGCGTGGCGGACGCGCACCAGGTGTTCACGGCGGAGACGGCCGACCCCGGTCTCCCGCTGCTGGCCACGTCGCTCCTGCCCACCCTGCGCGGCACCCGGATCCGCCCCCTCTACCGCCGCCCGGGCGGCACGGAACCCAATCTGGCGCCGGGCCTGCTGGCCCTTCTGGCGGACCGCCTCGGCAGCCGCCCCACGGCGGCGGACCTGCTGGCCTGGATCCTGGCGGCGGTCCGCCCGGACCTCACCGTCCCGCTCACCGGGGACGCCGAAGTCTGGGACCGGGGTGTGGAGTCGGGCCGCCGCGCCCTGTGGCTGATGCGCCGCGACGGCGACCGCCCCAGGCTGCCGGGCGGCCGCCGCCCCTATGTCCGCGCACCTCTGCCGCCCCGCCCCCTCACCCTGCACTACGACGCCGAGGAGGAGACCCTCCACCTGGACGACGGCCGCATCTCCCCCGTCCCGCCGCAGGCCTGGGACTTCGAGGTGGCGGGGGTCCGGGTGCTGGAGTCCTGGTTCACGGCCCGCACGGCCCCGGCCGCCGCCGGCACCCTGGCGGCGATCCGCCCGGCGGGCTGGCCGCAGAGCTGGACCTCGGAGCTGCTGGAGCTCATCACGGTCCTGGCCCTGCTGGCCGAACTGCGCCCGGGACGCGCCGAGTTGGAGATCGCCTCACCGATCACCGCCGGCGATCTGCGCGCGGCCGGCATCCTTCCGCCACCGGCCTCGTCCCGCCGCCCCGCCTCCGTCCTGGACCACCACGAGGAGGGCCCGGAGGGCCAGTTCGCTCTGCTCTAACCGTTCCGTCCGGTCTGACTGTTCTGTCCGGCGAGGTTGTGGACGGGTGAGCCAGGTGTCTGCTGAGGGATCTTGAACAGGTGAAGGCCCTCCGGAGTCCCACCGCCGCATCCCGGTCGACGAGGGCGAGACTGCTGTCCAGCGCGCCCCTGACGAAGTCGAGCCGGAGATCGGGGGCGGGCCGCCCGGCGAGGGGCGCGGCGTCCCGTGCCCGCGCGAACCAGTCGCTGTCCCCGTGCTCCCGGGTGACCTCCCCGAGGAGGAAGTCCATGGCCCAGCCGCCGCGCAGCCAGAGCGGGATGCCCTGGCGGCGGGCCGTCGCCAGGGTCTGTGCGATCAGGGCGAGTTGACGCCCGGCGCGCTCCCGGTTCACCGGTCGCCGGTCCCCGGGGCGAAGCCGTCGAGCAGCCGCCCGAGCGCCCGCTCGAAGACCTCCTCCAGATCCACCGGCCCCGCGTCCCGCGCGAACGCCTCCGCCATCCTCGGAAACGCGCCGGAGGCCAGCTGCCGCCCCAGATACGCGCCGCGCGCCCTGTTCTCCTCGGCCTCCGACCACGGCAGCGCACGCACCCGCTCGGCGGTGTCGAGTTCGTTGCGGACGTACGTCGTCACCACGCCGTTGACCATCGCGACGAGTTCCAGCTTCGTGCCGTAGGACGCCTCCAGCGGGTCCAGGCAGGCCAGGCAGTGCTCCAGATAGCGCAGGGCGTGGGGGCTGAAGCCGTAGACGGGGGACATCAGGCGCGGCATCCACGGATGCCGGCGCATCAGCGCGCGCGTCTCGCGCGCCACCCTCATCAGGTCGGCCCGCCAGTCGCCGCCCGGCTCCCACAGGACGTGCTCCGCGCTGGCCGTGTCCATCATCAGCTCGTACAGGTCCTCCTTGCGGGGGACGTAGTTGTACAGCGACATGGTGCCGCACCCGAGCTCGGCCGCGACGTGCCGCATCGACACCGCGTCGAGCCCCTGCGCGTCGGCGATCCGGACGGCGGCTGCCGCGATGTCGTCGCGGGTGTACGCCGGTTTCGGACCCCGCCCGGTGCGCTCGGGGCGCGCCCAGATCACCTCGGGGACGGCCCCTCGGACTGCCATCGGTCATCACCTCGGTCACCATGCTAGTTACGTACAGCGTACGCAGTGCGCTATGGTCGCCTCATGACAACTACGTACGCTGTACTTAGCGAAGGCCTGGAGAAACGCTTCGGCGCTGTCCACGCCCTGCGGGGACTGGATCTGGCCGTCGCCGAGGGCACCGTCTGCGGACTGCTCGGGCCGAACGGCGCCGGGAAGACGACCGCCGTACGGCTGCTGACGACGCTGCTGCGGCCGGACGGCGGGTCCGCGCGGGTCGCCGGGTGCGACCTCGTGCGCGAGCCCGCCGCCGTACGGAGCCGGATCTCGGTCACGGGGCAGTACGCCTCGGTCGACGGAGACCTCACCGGGCGGGCGAACCTGCGGCTGTTCGCCCGGCTGCACCGGGTGCGCGGACCGGCCGACCGGGCCGGCGAACTGCTGGAGCGCTTCGGGCTCACCGAGGCCGCCGACCGCAAGGCCTCGACCTACTCGGGCGGCATGCGGCGCCGGCTGGACCTAGCGGCGAGCCTCATCCGCCGCCCCGACGTGCTCTTCCTCGACGAGCCGACCACCGGGCTCGACCCGGCCAGCCGCAACCACGTCCACCAGGCGGTGCGCGAGCTGCGGGCGGACGGCACGACGGTGGTGCTGACCACGCAGTACCTGGAGGAGGCGGACCAACTCGCCGACGACATCGCCCTGGTGGACCGGGGCCGGGTCGCGCACACCGGCTCGCCCGCCGAACTCAAGGCGCTCATCGGGTCGTACGCCGAGGCCGTGGTCGCGGCCCCGGACGCGCTCCCGAAGGCCGCCGCCGTGCTCGACCAACTCACCGGCGGCGAGCCCGTGTTCGACAGCGAGCGCGGCGCCGTCGGCGCGGTCACCACCGACCGGACGCTGACCCTGCCGCGCCTGGTGCGCGAACTCGACGCGGCGGGTGTGCCGTTGCTCGACGCGAGCCTGCGCCCGCCCACCCTCGACGACGTCTTCCTGCGGCTCACCGGACGGTCCGGGGCCGCGTCCGCCGACAGCAAGGAGCTGGTGACATGAGCGCGTTGACCCACGACGGCCTGGCGATGACGGGCAGGCAGCTGCGCCGGGTCCTGGGCAACCCGGGCCTGACGGTCCTGACCCAGCTGATGCCGGTCAACATGCTGCTGTTCTTCGGCTACGTCTTCGGCAGCGCGCTGGCGATGCCGGGCCGCGAGTACCGCGCCTTCCTGGTGCCCGGACTGCTGGTCGCGACCGCCGCCGGCGGCCTGATGAACGGCATGTTCCAGGCCGCCGCCGACACTCACCGGGGCGTGATGGACCGGTTCCGGACGATGCCGGTGAGCCGGGCCGCCGTACCCCTCGGGCAGGCCGTGGCGGACCTCGTGGTCACGACGCTCGGCACGATTCCGCTGCTGCTGGTGGGGCTCGCGGTGGGCTGGCGGGTCGAGGGCGGCGCGCTCGACGCCGTCGGCGCCGTCGGGCTGCTGCTGCTCTTCCGGTTCGCCTGCACCTGCGTCGGGATCCACCTCGGGCTGCTCACCCGCAGCGAGGACGCGGCCGGGCAGCTCGGCGCCTCCTCCTTCGTGCTGCCGCTGCTGTCCGACGCGTACATCCCCACGGACAACCTGCCGGGCTGGCTGCGCACGGTTGCCGAGTGGAATCCGATCAGCGCCGTGACGACCGCCCTGCGCGACCTGTTCGGCAACGCGCCCGTCCCGCGCGGCGCCGCCTGGCCCGTGGCGCATCCGGTCGCCGGGTCGCTCGTCTGGAGCCTGGCGCTCGTCGCCGTGTTCCTGCCACTGGCGGTGCGCCGGTACAGCCGCGGCGGCTGAACCGCACTACTTCCGGGCTCGGGTCGGTGACCGGGACTCCGGAGCCGGGGCACCGCTGCACCACGCGATGCACGGGGGCGAGCCCCCGCGCGCACCGGGCTCGCGCACGCCGTGATCGCGCCGTACGACGCCTGTCCGACGGCCGGCGGCGGGCACGTGCTGCTGTCCGTGCGGAACGACCGGGAGTGGCGGCGGCCGGCCGAACGGGGAGCGGTGGCGTCAGGTGGGTTCGCCGGTGGGGCCGCTGAAGGCGCGCTGCCTCCCTCCCCCGGCTGCCGGGCGGGGACGAGGCACGGATGGGTGATGTGCCCGCGCTCGGGCAGCACACCGGGGCGCTGCTGCATGCCGTGGGGATGACGGACGACGAGATCGCAGCGATGCGCCGGGACGGTGTGGTGGCCTGAGCGCGGGCACCCCGGATGGGTTCCAGGGGGCCGCTCGCTCGGTCAGCGGCGGCTCACCGCCCGCTCGGCTCGCTCAGTGCCCGCGTCCGTGGCCGCCGAAGAGCGAGCGGCGCAGCCGGCGCAGCGGCGCGAACAGGGAGACGCGGCTGACCCGCTTGCCCCGGTCACTGCGCTGGTGGGCGGTGTCACGCGCCGTCAGTTCGAGCATCAGCGAGGTCGCCTCGACCGTCTCCCGCTGCGGTATGGCGGGACCCGCCAGCACCGACAGATGGCGGTCGAGGCGCGAACTGGTCGCGCTGCTCCCGCAGGTGATCGCAGGGATCCTGGCCCTGCTGCGCACTGTTATCTGATCCATGTCACTCCCCACCCGTACGAGTCCACCCGGCCCGGGCAGGGTAACCCTATCGCCCCAGGGCGGCACGCGTGTATCTCGGCCACAGGATTCACCTTCCCCGCAAGGAGGTTGACCATCCCTCGATGACTACTCTCCGAATCCGACCGATTTCAGGGTGAGTTGGACAATGGGCTGGCCGGTGGGCTGCGCTGAGCCGCCGTCAGGCTCGACGGTTACGGCGAGTGACGTCGAGGAGGTCTCAAGCCCCTTGGCGATCAGCGGCGTGTCAGCGGCGAAGAGCCCGAGGGAGCGCGGTTGCGCATGGGGGCGCATCTGCCAGAGCTGGTGTACACGGCCGCCGGACGGGGTGCCGTATCCGCTGAGGGTGACGACGGCCTCCTGCTCCGAGGCGGAAGCGATCACTCCGATACCGCGGCCCCGAGCGTCCTTGCTGCTCGTGGCGCGGGCGTCGGGAGCCGCCAGAACGTGGGCGATCTCACGTGCCCGCACCTGCGCGGCGTCGAGCCGGCCCTGTGCGCGGTGCGCCTGGACCCCGAAGAGCGAGGCGACGACGAGGGCCGCCGCCGCGGTCGCCGTGGCGAGCGGCACGAACAGAGGGCGCGTGCGGGGCGTACGGGTGCGTCCCGGCGGCGGCTGGGTGCCCCAGACGTGCGGCGGCAGCCGGGGCGTGCGCTCCGCGCCCGACGCCGCGGCGGCCGGCGCCGGGGCCTGCGGTGTCGCGCGTACGGCGGCCAGCACCCGGTCCCGGAGGGCGGCCGGTGCCGGGGCCGCCGTGGACCAGGCGAGCCGCACGGCGTCCTCGGCCAGCGCCCGGGTCTCGGCGCCGCAGCGCTCGCAGTCCCGCAGATGCTTCTCGAACCGGCGCCGCTCGCCGGGTTCGAGGGCGTCGAGCGCGTACGGGGCCGCGAGGGAGTGCGGATCGCCGCGGCGCAGCAGCCTGCCGAGGATGCTCATGCGGCGCCTCCCAGGCACTGGCGCAGCCGGGTGAGTCCGTCGCGCATCCGCGTCTTGACCGTGCCGAGCGGCAGCGAGAGCCGCTCGGCGACCTCACGGTAGGTGTAGCCGTCGTAGTAGGCGAGGGTCACCGACTGGCGCTGGAGGTCCGTGAGCCGCTTCAGACAGCGGCGCACCCACTCCCGCTCCAGTCCCGCCTCTACCTCCTCGGCGACCTGGTCGAACGCCGGTTCCCCGGCGCGCAGTGCCTCCCGCTGCTCGCGTTCGCCGGCCGCGCGGGCGCTGCGCACCCGGTCGACGGCGCGGCGGTGGGCGAGGGTGAGGATCCAGGACAGCGCGCTGCCCCGGCCCGGATCGAACCGGGCAGCGGACCGCCAGGTCTCCAACAGCACCTCCTGGGCCACCTCCTCGGACTGGGCGGGGTCGCGCACCACCCGCCGTACGAGCCCGTACACCGGGCCGGACACCAGGGCGTACAGGTCCTCGAACGCCCGGTGATCGCCGCCCGCGACGAGCACGAGCAGCTCGTCCGCCTGTATGCGGGCCCCCTCGCCGTGGCCGCAGCCGGCCCCTCCCCGTGCTCCGCGCATCCGCACGAACGCCCACCTCCCGCCGGTGATACGGATGAGCGGGCCGAAAACGCGGGTCGGGAGCCGCCCAAATCTTTTTTCCCGTCCGGCCAATCCGTCCCCCGCCCGGCTCCGAATGAGCGTCCGTCAAGGGCAAGTCGGCACCGAGGACGGACGGACAGACGGCATGACACCTCTTGTTTCCAGGCGCGGCCGGGGCCGCACGGGCCTGGTCACGCTCCTGTGCGGCGCGCTGGCGGCCGGCGGGCTCACCGCCGCGGGCGTCGCCGCGCTGGCCCCCGGGGCGGCCTCCGCCTCCTCCCACCGGGAGGCCCCGCTGATCTCGGGGACCCCGCAGTACGACAACACGGACCTGTACGCGTTCGTCAGCCCGGACAAGCCCGACACGACGACGATCGTGGCGAACTGGATCCCGTTCGAGGAGCCGGCGGGCGGGCCGAACTTCTACACGTTCGCCGACGACGCCCAGTACGACCTGCACATCGACAACAACGGCGACGCGCACGACGATCTGGTCTTCCGCTACACCTTCAGGACCCACACGAAGAACGGCAGGACGTTCCTCTACAACACCGGTGTCGTGAAGAGCCTCGACGACCCGAACCTCAACATCACGCAGACCTACGACATCGATCTGCTCCAGTTCAGGCACGGGCGGGTGGTCTCGCGCGCGAAGCTCGCGAACGACGTGCCGGTGGCGCCCTCCGACGTCGGCAAGGCGTCCATGCCGGACTACGCCAAACTGCGCGCCCAGGCGATCCACCGGACGAAGGGCGGCGGCACGACGTTCGCCGGGCAGGCGGACGACCCGTTCTTCGCCGACCTGCGCGTCTTCGACCTGCTGTACGGCGGCAACCTCAGCGAGGTCGGCAACGACACGCTCAAGGGCTACAACGTGAACAGCATCGCCCTCCAGGTGCCCACCGCCCTGATCCGCGAGTCCGCGGGCCAGCCGGTGGTCGGCATCTGGTCCACCACCCAGCGCCGTAACGCGCAGGGCTACTACAGCCAGGTCTCCCGTCTGGGCAACCCGCTGGTGAACGAGGTCGTGAACCCGCAGAAGGACAAAGACAGGTTCAACGCCTCCCAGCCCGCCGACGACGGCCGGTTCCTGAACAACGTCACCCACCCCGAGCTGCCGAAGCTCATCGAGTCGATCTACAAGATCAAGGCGCCGAGCGAGCCGCGGGGCGACCTGGTCGACGTGTTCCTCAAGGGGGTCAAGGGCCTCAACCAGCCGCCGAACGTGCGGCCTTCGGAGGAGCTGCGCCTGAACACGTCGATCAAGCCGAGCGCGCACCCCAAGCGGCTCGGCGTCCTGGACGGCGACAACGCGGGCTTCCCGAACGGCCGTCGCCTCGGCGACGACGTGGTCGACGAGGCGCTCCAGGTGATGGAGGGCGAACTGGTCGGCATGAAGAACGACTTGGGCGACGGGGTGAACGCGAACGACCAGACCTTCGAGAAGTCCTTCCCGTACGTCGCCGAGCCCACCTCCGGCTCGCGCGGCCCGCTCGCCAAGGGCACGAGCGCGGGCACGGACGTCCGCAGCCAGCTGGGCGACGCGCTCCAGCCGGCGGGCTCCTCCGGCGGCTCCGGCGACACGATGCTGATCGCCGCGTCGGCGGCGTCGGGCGCGGCCGGGATCCTGCTGCTCGGCACGGCCTTCGCCTGGTGGCGCCGCCGGCTGCAGCGCCCGTACTGACCCCGTCCCCACCCCAGACCGGCGCGGCCCGTATCCCCCCACGGCGGGCCGCGCCTCCCACCCCGTCGACGGAGCAGACGGGGAGCAGACGGAGCAGAGGAGAGGCGGAGAGGCCATGGGCCCGCGCGCGAACAACGAGAACGACACGGCCGCCGCCGACGAGCGGGGCACCGCCGGGCGGCGGTGGCGGACCTTTCAACTCGGGTGCGCTGCCGTACTGTTGGCGACGGCGCTGACCGGCGGTGCGGTGGCCGTCGGCGCCGGCCGGGCGCCCGCGGCCGCGCCTGCCGCGTCCCGTGCCGTGGATCCCGGCCTCCTCGGCACCGGGAACCTGGACGCGAGCATCGCCTCGCTCCAGGCGCACCTGCGCACCCAGCCCAAGGACGCCGGGAGTTGGGCCACGCTCGCCCTGGCCTATGTCGAGCAGGCGCGGACCAAGGGCGACCCGTCGCGGTACCCGCAGGCGGACCAGGCGCTGCGCCGCTCCCTGGCACTGGCGCCGGACAGCGACCAGGCGCTGGCCGGACGCGCCGCGCTCGCCGCCGCGCGGCACGACTTCGCGGGCGCGCTGACCTACGCGGACCGGGCGCTGCGGCAGAACCCGTACAGCGAACGCGCGTTGTGCTCCCGTATCGACGCCCTGGTGGAGCTCGGCCGGTACGACGAGGCGGCGCGGGCGGCCGACACCGCCGACGCGCGCAGGCCGGGCGTGCCGGTCTTCACGCGGTACGCGTACGTGCACGAGCTGCGCGGGGACGTGCCGAGCGCACGCCGGGTCCTCCAGCAGGCGCTGTCCTTCGCCACCTCGCCCGGCGACATCGCCTACGTGGCCACCCAGCTCGGCCAACTCGCGTGGAACCAGGGCGAGTACGGGACCGCGCTCGCGGAGTACGCGCGCGCCCTCGCCGCCGACGAGACCTACCTCCCCGCACTGGAGGGCCGGGCCCGGGCGCAGGCCGCGAGCGGTGACCGGGCCGCGGCGATCACGGGCATGGAGTCGGTGGTGTCCCGGTATCCGCTGCCCGCTCCGCTCGTCGAGCTGGGCGAGCTGTACGAGGCGCGGGGCGCGGCCGGGGACCTGGCCAGGGCGCGGCAGCAGTACGCGCTCGTGGACACCTGGGTCGCGCTGGCCCGCGCCAACGGCGTCGACGCCGACCTCGACACCGCGCTGGCCGCCGCCGACCACGGCGACAAGGCGGCCGCCCTGCGCGCCGCCCGCGCCGAGTGGGCCCGCCGGCACACCGTGCACACGGCGGACGCGCTCGCCTGGGCGCTGCACGTCAACGGCCGGGACACGGAGGCCCTTTCCTACGCCCGTCAGGCCACCGCCACCGGCTACCGCAACGCCGTCTTCCTCTACCACCGCGGCGTGATCGAGCTGGCCACCGGCGACCGTGCGGCCGGCCGCGCCGTGCTGGCCTCGGCCCTGAAGCTGAACCCCGGTTTCTCCCCCGTGGGCGCGGCCGCGGCCCGCACAGCCCTGGAGGCCGCGAAGTGAGACCGCGTCTGCCGTTCGTCCTCGCCGCCGGGTGTGCGCTCGTGTTCCTGCCGGCCGCCGCCGCGAGCGCGCATCCGCTCGGCAACTTCACCGTCAACCGGTACGACGGACTCGTCCCGGCGCCGGGGCAGCTCCGGGTGGAGCACGTCGAGGACCTGGCCGAGATTCCGGCGACCCAGGCGAAGCCCGACATCGAGCGGCTGGGGACGGCTCGGTGGGCCCGGCAGCGCTGCGAGCGGGACGCCCGGGGCAGCGAGGTGACCGTGGCCGGGCGCCGGGTCCCCCTCACCGTGCGGGACAGCCGGGCCACGCCACGGCCCGGCCAGGCGGGGCTCAACACCCTGCGGGTGGAATGCCGTTGGTCCGCCCCGCTCCCCCGCGCCGGGTCGCTCGCCCTCGGTTTCCGCGCCGACACGAACTGGTCCGGGCCCGGCTGGCGGGAGATCACCGCGCGCGGCGACCGGACGACGCTCACCGGCTCGGACGTGCCGAGGACGTCCGTCTCGCACGAACTGACCACGTATCCCAAGGACTTGCTGTCGTCCCCGGCCGACGTCTCCACCGCGTCGCTGCGCGTGCGTCCCGGCGGTCCCGCCCTCGCCGAGGAGCGGCCGGACGCCCCGGCCGCCTCCGTGCTGCCCCGGGGCGCCGACCGCTGGACGCGGGCCCTCGACGGCCTGGTGGCCCGCCATGGCCTCACCGTCGGCTTCGCCGCCCTCGCGCTGCTCGTCGCGGTCGTCCTCGGCGCCCTGCACGCCCTCGCGCCGGGGCACGGCAAGACCCTGATGGCGGCCACCGCGGCGGCGCGCGGCGGCCGGGCCGGGCTCCGGGACGTGCTGCCGCTGGCCGCGTCGGTCACCGTCACCCACACCCTCGGCGTCGTCGCCCTGGGCCTGCTCGTCACCGCCGGGTCCGCCGCCACGCCCTCGGTGATCGCCTGGCTGGGCCTGGCGAGCGGGGCCCTGGTCCTGGCGGCGGGGGTGAACCTCGTACGCCGGGCACTGCGGAACCGGACCCACAGCCACGAGCACGCCCACACGCACCCCCATGACGGCCACGCCCACGGTGAGCACAGCCACACCCACACCCACGGCGGTCACACCCACACCCACCCCACCGTTCCCACCCTGCGCGGCACGATCCTGCTCGGCTTCGCCGGGGGGCTCGTGCCCAGTCCGTCGGCCGTGGTCGTGCTCGTCGGCGCCGCCGCACTCGGCAAGGCCTGGTTCGGGCTGCTGCTCGTCGTCGCCTACGGCGCCGGGCTCGCGCTGACGCTCACCGCGGCCGGGGTCGCCGTGGTCCGGCTGGGCTCGGGGGCGTCCCGGGTGCTCGAACGGCGCCCGCGGTGGACCGCGCACCCCCTGAGCGCGCTCGTGCGCCGGAGCCTGCCGCTCGCCTCCGCGCTCACCGTCCTGGCCCTGGGCGCCGGATTGGTGCTCAAGGGGGCCGCAACAGCCCTCGGTTGAGCTACGTTTGTGGAGAAATCACGCGACATGCCTGGGGGCGCTCGTGTCCGAAGATCCGGGCCGCGACCGTGTGATCGCGGGCCGCTACCGTCTGCTGTCCCCGCTGGGCGAGGGCGGCATGGGCACCGTGTGGCGGGCCCGGGACGAGGTGCTGCACCGGGAGGTGGCCGTCAAGGAGGTGCGCGCCCCGGCCGGGCTGCCCGCCTCCGACGTCGAGCGGATGTACGCCCGCCTGGAACGGGAGGCGTGGGCCGCGGCCCGGGTCGCGAACCGCAACGTGGTCACGGTGTACGACGTGGCGATGGAGGGCGGCCGTCCCTGGATCGTGATGGAGCTGGTGCGCGGGCTGTCGCTCGCCGACCGGCTGGAGGCGGAGGGCCCGCTGGCGCCGCAGGAGGCCGCGCACATCGGCGCCGAGGTGCTGTCCGCGCTGCGCGCCGCGCACGCGGCCGGGGTGCTGCACCGGGACGTGAAGCCGGCCAACGTGCTGCTCGCGAACGACGGCCGGGTGGTGCTGACCGACTTCGGGATCGCCTCGGTCGAGGGCAGCTCGGCGATCACCATGACCGGCGAGGTCGTCGGCTCGCCCGAGTTCCTGGCTCCGGAGCGGGCGCTCGGCCGCACCCCCGGCCCCGAGTCGGACCTGTGGTCGCTGGGCGTGCTGCTGTACGCGGCCGTCGAGGGCGTCTCCCCGTTCCGCTACGACACCCCGCTGAGCACCCTGCGGGCCGTGGTGGACGAGGAGTTGCCGCCGCCGCTGCGGGCGGGTCCGCTCGCGCCGGTCGTCGCGGGGCTGCTGCGCAAGGACCCGGCCCAGCGGCCCGGTGCCGAGCGGGCGGAGCGGGAGCTGCGGCTCGTGGCGGCCGGGGGTACCCCCTCCGGAGGTGGGGCGCCCCGCCCGGAGCCGCCACCGGATCCGTCCGCGTACGCCCGGACCGTCGTGGCCCGGGAGCCGTGGTCGGGGCAGCAGTCCTGGGCGCCCCAACCACCGCCCGCCACCACGCAGTTACCGCCCGACGAGCCGGAACCCGGGCGCCGTCGCGGGGCGGTGGTCGCACTGGTGGCGGGGCTGCTCGTGATCGTGGTCGCGCTGGCGGGGCTGGCGTACGCCCTGCTCAACCGCGATGGCGGCGGGCACGGGAGCGACGGCGCGAGCGGCACGGGCGGTCCCCTGGTGAGCGGCAGCGCCCAGGCGCCCACGCACAGTGGCACGGACGCTGCCACGGGCACGCCGTCGGCCCCGCGCAGCAGCACCTCGTCGTCGGCCCGGCCCGCTCAGTCGGTTCGGGTCACGCTGGCCGGCGCGCACACGGCGTACTCCGGCCCCTGTCCGCCGCCGAGCGGACAGGCTCCCGCGTTCACGGCGACGTTCACGGTGGGACGGGTGCCGGCGCAGGTGGCGTACCGGTGGGTGCTCGCGCACGGGTCGGTCGCGGATCCCGGCTGGCAGACGCTGTCGTTCGGGGCCGGTGACGGGACGAGCCAGAAGGTGCGGGTGACCCTGACGACGTACTCCCAGACCGGCTCGGCCGACAACGCGGTCAGCGTCGAGGTACGGGCCCCGGTGCGGGCCACGTCGAACGCGGTGCCGTTCTCGGTGAGCTGTGCGACGGCGACGGAGACCCCGTCGGGCGGGGCCTCCGCTTCCGCTTCGGACTCGTCCGGAACTTCACCCTGACGAGCGAACAGCACGGGTGACGTGTTGACGCGCAGATCACCCGTACCGCGTGCGGTCGGTTACGCGTTATTGGTGAACGCCGGCAGATAGCCGCCGGAGTGGCCGGCCGCGGTGGGGTGGTACGACTCGGTGATGTCGAGCCAGTTCACGCTGTGCAGCCACGAGTCGCCGGAGCAGATCTCGTGGCTGGAGAAGGCCGGGCGGACGTCGGCGAAGACGAAGCCGTGCGCCGCGGCACGCGCCTGGATGGCGGTGTCCATGTAGTCGGCAGCGCCGTTGATCGCGGAGCGCTTGGTGTCGGACAGCCCGAGGCAGGTCTGGCCGAGCAGGTAGAAGCGGGGGTAACCGAGCACGACCACCTTGGCGTTCGGGGCCTTGGCGCTGATCTGGTTGTAGACGTTGTCGAGCTTGCCGGGGAGCGTGGAGTCGACGTACGCCTTGGCGGTGTTGATGCGGCTGATGCAGCTGCTGTCGGACTGGAGCACGCAGGTCGTCATGACGTCGGAGAACCCGGCGTCGTTGCCGCCGATGGTGATGGAGACCAGCGAGGTGCCGGAGTTCAGCGAGCCGAGCTGGTTGCCGAGGACGTCGTCCGTGGTGGCGCCGGAGCAGGCGTTGAAGGCGAACGACGACGGGGAGTGGGCCGCGTTCCACAGGTACGGGTACGCGTTGGTGCTGCGGTCACAGCTGCCGCTGGAGCTGATGTAGCTGCCCGCTCCCACTCCGGAGGAGTAGGAGTCACCGAGCGCCACATAGCCGCCGGTTGCCGCTGTCGAGGCCTGGGCCGCCGCGGCTCCGCCGAGTCCGAGTCCGGCGGCGAGGAGGAGCGAGGTCACGAATCCGAAAAGTCTGGAACGACTCATGGTGCCTCCCTATAGCAGGATCTCTGCCTACAACTGTGGTAACTCCTACGCGTGTTGACCGGAAGTGTTCATGCCAAGAACTTTTGAAGTCTGAACAAGATCAGCCGAAGAAGTTCACCGCACCGCATCTTGCGTGTGCATGCCAAATGTGTTGACCACGAGTCAACTCGGCCCCGGATCCCGTCTTGACGCCCGCCCCGGCCTGCGCCACATTGAAGCCCGACATCCCGCGCGTCGGGGTCAAATCGGGGGGCACGGTCGCCAATGCAGACCTTACGCATCAAGTCACGTCCATCGGACGGCGCCACCGAGCAGCCCGAAGGGGCACGGCCAGGACCGGGGAGGGTCCTGTCGCCGCTGCTCATGGGGGCCGCGACCGCCGTCGCGGCGGTCGGCGCACTGCTCGCCCTGACCGACTCCGGCTCACCGCTGCGCGGTCCGTGCACGCTGTTCTTCCTGCTCGCCGCGCCGGCCGCGGCCATCGCGGCGGCGCTGCGCGGGCTGGATCCGTATCCCCGGACGCTCGCCGCCCTTGCGGGCTCGGTCGTCCTCAACATGCTGGTGGCCCAGGGCATGCTGGCCGCGCACCGCTGGTCCGTCCACGGCGGGGTGATCGCCGTGACCGCACCGAGTCTGCTGCTGCTCCTGTGGGTTCTTCTACGTAAAAGTGAGTAACTCCGGCCAAAGTTATGCAACGGCCAAACCAACAGAAACGTGAGACTGATATCCAGGTCTTGCCATTCTGGTTCAATCGTCAATACCGTCATACGTCTCACCCGCATCGGTCCGTCAGCACACGGTTCAGGGGAGGGCTCAGGGCCGTGACGTTCCGGCGCGGGGCGCGGTAGGGGGGTGCCGTGCTCGGTGACCACAGCTGTGACCGAGTCGTGCCGCGCGACCGGCTGCCGTATTTCCCGGGCAGACCGGCCAGCTTTGCCAGCTCATCAACGTGCCCGGAGATCATTTCGCCGTGCCGAAGATGAGTAACCCCCCTTTCGAACCGGACAGACAACCGGGCCACCCGGGGGTGGGTGGTCCACCGGACGAGAGGGAAAAGACCCATGAGTTCCGTTCTGCGCCCGCCGGCTTCGGGGCAAGATCCGTTAATCGCCGCGAACTACCGGCCCATCTCCTCTCACCTCGCGATCACTCCGCCGGTGAGCGTGGTGATTCCCGCCATGAATGAGGCGGAGAATCTGCCCTACGTCTTCAAGACCCTTCCGGACTGGATACACGAAGTCGTTCTGGTGGACGGCAATTCCACCGACGACACGGTCGAGGTGGCCCGGTCCCTGTGGCCCGGCGTCAGGGTCGTCGAACAGAGTGGCAAGGGCAAAGGGGATGCCCTGATCACCGGGTTCGAGGCCTGCCGGGGCGACATCATCGTGATGGTGGACGCGGACGGCTCGGCGGACGGCGGCGAGATCGTGTCGTACGTCTCCGCGCTCGTCTCCGGCGCCGACTTCGCCAAGGGCTCCCGCTTCGCCAACGGCGGCGGCACCGACGACATGACCTTCATCCGCAAGCTCGGCAACCGTGCGCTGTGCGCCGTGGTCAACCGCAAGTTCGGGGCGCGCTACACCGACCTGTGCTACGGCTACAACGCCTTCTGGCGGCACTGCCTCGACAAGATCGACCTCGACTGCACCGGCTTCGAGGTCGAGACGTTGATGAACATCAGAGTGGTCAAGGCGGGGCTCAAGGTCCAGGAGATACCGAGCCACGAGTACCTCCGCATCCACGGCACCAGCAACCTGCGCGCGGTACGCGACGGGTTCCGGGTGCTCCAGGTCATCCTGAAGGAGCGCTCCAACCGGCGTGAGCTGCGCCGCCAGGAACGCCACTCGCCGATGCTCGACGCGGTCCGGGGAGAGGTGTCTTGAGAGATCCCGACATCTCCGTCGTGATCTGCGTGTACACCGAGGACCGCTGGGAGGACATCCTCGCGGCGGTCTCCTCGGTGCGCGCGCAGTCGCGTCCGGCGCTGGAGACGCTCCTGGTCGTGGACCACAACCCGGCCCTCAAGGACCGGCTGGAGCGCGAGTACAAGGAGGAGTGCGAGCCGACCGGGAGCGTCCGCGTGCTGGCCAACGCGGGCCCGCGCGGCCTGTCCGCCGGCCGCAACACCGGCATCGCGGCCGCCCGGGGTGACGTGATCGCCTTCCTCGACGACGACGCCGTGGCCGAGCGGGACTGGCTGCGCCACTTCGCCGCCGGGTACGCCGACCCGCGCGTCATGGCGGTCGGCGGCCGTACGGTGCCGGTCTGGGCGTCGGGCCGGCGCCCGGACTGGTTCCCGGAGGAGTTCGACTGGGTGGTGGGCTGCACCTACAAGGGCCTGCCTGCCGGCCGGGTGCGGGTCCGCAACGTGCTCGGCGGAAACGCCTCGTTCCGGCGTACGGCCTTCGACGCGGCGGGCGGCTTCGCCACCGGCATCGGCCGCGACGGCGACCGCCGCCCGCTCGGCTGCGAGGAGACGGAGCTGTGCATCCGCCTCACCCGCGCCCGCCCCGACGCCGTCCTGCTCATCGACGACCGGGCGGTGATCCACCACCGGGTGCCCGCACCCCGCGAGCACTTCGCCTACTTCCGCACCCGCACCTACGCCGAGGGCCTGTCCAAGGCACTGGTCGCCCGCAGCGTCGGCGCGGACAAGGGGCTGGAGTCCGAACGCCGGTACACCACCCGGGTGTTGCCCGCCGGGGTCGCTCGTGGCCTGCGGGACGCCCTGCTGGCCCGCCCGGGCGGCGCGGGCCGCGCGGGCGCCATCGTCGCGGGCGTGCTGAGCGCCGCCGGCGGCTACGCGGTGGGCAGCCTACGGGCGCGGCGCAACGGTACGACGTTCTCGGCAGCCCCGATCCAGGCGACACCGTCCGCGCCTGCAACCCCACGGACACCCTCCACACCACCGGACAGGGCAACACCGTCCACCCCACCGGTCCGGGGGACGCTGCCCACGCCCCCGGTCCCGGGAACACCGCCGGCACCACCGGCCCAGGAGACGCCCTCCGCGCCGCCGGTCCAGCAGACGCCCTCCGCACCACCGGCGCAAGGGACGCCGTCCGCACCACCAGCCCAAGGGACGCCGCCCGCACCGCCAGTCCACGGGACGCCACCGGCACCACCGGCCCAGGAGACGCCACCCGCGCCCCCGGCCCGCGACGGCGCTCGGGCGCGCGGTGCTTCCGCAGAAGGCGGTCGGGCGCGCGCCGGTTCGGCGGGGGGCACCGATGGATGAGTCGACCGTGCCCATCCTCATGTACCACTCCGTCGCCACCGCCCCCAACGACGCCACCCGGGCCCTGTCGGTCGCACCGGAGGCGTTCGCCGAGCAGATGGCGCTGATCGGTGATCTGGGCCTGGCCCCGCTGACCACCGCCGGCCTCGCGGAGCGCTGGCGCACCGGCCGCCCGCTGCCCGCCCGGCCGGTGCTGATCACCTTCGACGACGGTTACGAGGGCGTGCACCGGCACGCACTGCCCGTGCTCGCCAAGCACGGCTTCCCGGCCACGCTGTTCGTCTCCACCGGCTGGCTCCGGGGCACGCACGACACCGGAGGCGGCCTGGACACCATGCTCGACTGGCCCCAGGTACGCGAACTGGCCGCCGCCGGCGTCGAGATCGGCGGCCACAGCCACACCCACCCGCAGCTCGACCAGCTCGGCGACGACGAGCTGCGTGCCGAGCTGGACCGCTGCACCGAGATCGTCGAGGGCGAACTCGGCGCCCGCCCGCTGTCGTTCGCCTACCCGTACGGCTACTCCAGCCGCCGGGTGCGCCGGGCGGTGCGGGCGAGCGGCTACGCCCAGGCCCTCGCCGTCGGCAACGCGCTCGCCCGCCGCCGCCAGGGGCCGTACGCACTCGAACGGGTCACGGTCCGGCGCGGCACCACGGTCGAGGAGTTCGAGCGGCTGCTCCAGGGCCGTGCGATCGCCCGCACCTTCGCCGGGGACCGCGCCCTCACCAAGGGGTACGCCCTCGTCCGCAGAGCCCGCCAGATCCGCCAGGTCCGCCGGAAGGCCATGCGTTCCCGTGTCTGACACGACGACCACCACCGAGGCCACGACCGGCGCCGACGAGGCGCCCGGGGCGGGCCGGTCCCCGCGCGACGGCAGCCCGCTGTTCCGCAACGCCTACGCGCTGATGCTCAACACCGGCATCAGCGCCGTCCTCGGGCTGGGCTTCTGGCTGGCCGCGGCGCGCTACTACTCCGAGTCGGCGGTCGGGCAGGGCTCGGCCGCCATCGCCGCGATGAAGTTCCTCGCCGGACTGACCGCGGTCACCCTGACCGGTGCCCTCGCCCGCTTCATCCCGGTGTCCGGGAAGCGCACCGGCACGCTCATCTTCCGTACGTACGCGGGCAGTTCGCTGGTGGTGGCGGTCGCGGCCGGCGTCTTCCTGCTGACCCTGGACTCCTGGGGACCGTCCTACCGGTTCCTGCACGGCACGCTGCACGGGCTCGGTTTCGTCGTGGCCGTCATGGCCTGGAACCTGCTCACGCTCCAGGACGGTGTGCTGACCGGGCTGCGCAGCGCGACCTGGGTGCCGGTGGGCAACACCGTGTTCTCGGCCGTGAAGCTGGCCCTGCTCGCCGCGTTCGCCGTCGCCATACCCGCCACCGGTGTCTTCGTCTCCTGGGTGGCCGCCATCGCCACCTCGGTCGTGCCGCTGGGCTGGCTGGTGTTCCGGCGGCTGGTGCCCCGGCATGTCAGGGCGACCGAAGGCCACACCGAACCGCCCACGCTGCGGCAGGTCGGCCGGTTCCTGGCCGGGGACTACACCGGCTCGCTGTTCTCGCTCGCGGTGATCTACCTCGTCCCGGTGATCGTCGCCTCGCAGGTCAGCTCGGCGCAGAACGCGTACTTCTACATCGCCACCACCATCGGCGGCACGACCGACCTCCTCGCCATCAACATGGGCGCCTCCCTCACCGTCGAGGGCTCGCACGACCCGGACCGGCTGGCCGCCCACACCCGGGCGGCGCTGCGGCGGATGGCCCGGATCATGCTGCCGGTCGCCGCCGTCCTGATCGTCGGCGCGCCCTGGATCCTCGGTGTGTTCGGCGCGGGCTACGCGGACGCGGCGACCCCGCTGCTGCGCTGGCTCGCGGTCGGCTCGGTGCTGCGGGTCGTGATCGAGACGTACTTCGCGGTGCTGCGCGCGCGCAGCCGCACCGGCGGACTCGCCCTGTTCCAGGGCCTGTTGTGCGTTCTGGTGCTGGGGGCGACCCTGCTGCTCCTGCCCCGGATGGGGCTGACCGGCGCGGGCGTCGCCGAGGCCGGCAGTCTCGCGGTGATCGCCGCGCTCGCCGCGCCGCGGCTGTGGCGGACGATCCGGAGCGCCCCCGACGCCGCGGCCGACGCGGCCGCACCCGACGGGGACCTCGCCGACCTGGGCCCGCGCGAGGTCCCGGCCGCCGGCGTCACGACGCGCCGGCCCGGTCCGGCCTGGGCGCTGGACTCGGACACCCTCGCCCTCGGCATCCACGTCGACTTCGACCACGCCGAGCGCCGTCCCGACGTCCGCCCGGGCCCGGGCACCCCGCCCACGGGCACGCCGCTGCCGCGGGAGGCGGGGGCGGCGGAGGTCGACGCGCCGTTCACGGCGGGGGGACCGGACGCGTCCCTGGCCGCCGGCCGCGCCGTACCGGACGAGGAAGAGGCCCCTGAGGAGCACGCGGCGCACGGGCCGCTCACGCAACGGCTGTTGCCCACCCGCTCCGGAGTCGTCCTCGGCTGTCTGCTGATCGCCGCCCTGCTGCTGTACTGGGTGCCCGCGCTGCGGCTCGGCGAGGCGGACCTGGACCGGATGGGCGGGCTCGGGCTGGTCTCGGTGCTGCCGCTGCCGACCCTGGCCGGGGCCGCTCTGCTGGTCACGGTGTTCGCCGCGCTGCTGTGGCTGCGCCGCGAACACCGGGCGCTGCTGCTGCTCACCCTGCTGGCGACGGTCGTGTCACTGCACGCCCTGCCCGCCGTGCTCGAAACCGAGCCGCGCTTCCCCACGGCGTGGCAGCACCTCGGCTTCCTCGACTACATCGACCGCACCGGCTCCGCCGTACCCGACCTGGACGCCCGCTGGAGCTGGCCCGGGTTCTTCGCGGCCGCCGCGTTCGTCGGCCGGGCCTGCGGGGTCACGGACTTCACCGAGGTCATCCGCTGGTGGCCGACCGCCGTCCAACTCGCCTATCTGGCACCGATGTTCCTGCTCACCCGGTCGATGCGGGCGAGCTGGCGGGCGAAGTGGACCGGCGTCTGGCTGTTCGTGCTGTGCGGCTGGGTCGGCCAGGACTACTTCTCCCCGCAGGGCTTCACCTATCTGCTGTACCTGATGTTCGTGGCGATCCTGCTGGTCTGGTTCCGGTCGCCGCGCGTGATCTGGACGACGTACCGGCCCGGCGAGGCCGAGCCGGCACCGGCCGACCGGCAGCAGCGGTCCGTCCTGCTCCTGGTGCTGATCGGCCTGTACGCGGCGAGCGTGCCCGCGCACCAGCTCACCCCGTTCGTCATGCTCGGCGTGCTCGCGGCCCTGGTCCTGCTCCGCCGGTCCGAACTGCGCGGCCTGCCCCTGCTGTTCGGGGTGCTGGCCGCGGTATGGCTCGGCTTCATGGCCGAACCGTACTGGTCCGGGCACTTCAACGATCTGTTCGGCGGGGTCGGCGGGGTCGGCAGCAATGTGTCGACGTCCGTCTCCGGCCGTATCCAGGGCGGCAGTTCGAGCCACAAGCTGGTGCTGTACGTCCGCGTGCTGCTGGCCGGCTCGGTGCTGGCGTTCGCCTGCTGGGGCTGGTGGCGCCGGCGCTTCCACCGCTACCGCGAACGCTCCCTGCTGGTCCTCACCTTCGTGCCGTTCCTCGGCTTCGGCATGCAGTCGTACGGCGGCGAGATGGCGCTGCGCGTCTTCATGTTCGCGGTGCCGGGCGCGGCCCTGCTCGGCGCCCTCGCCCTCTTCCCGCGCACCGGCGTCACCGCGAAGGAGCGCGCGAAGGACCGGGTGAGCCTCGCCCCGCTGGCCGCGCTGCTCGCCGGGCTGCTGCTGATGGGCGGCTTCCTGGTGGCCCGCTGGGGCAACGAGACGTTCGAGCGGACCCGGCCCGGCGAGGTCGCGGCGATGAACTGGGTGTACGCCCACGACAGGCCGACGGTCCGCCTGCTGTGGCTGACGCAGGACACGGTCAACGACGTGACCCCGGCGCTGCCGTGGGGCGCCAAGGACATGGAGCGCGTGAACTACGTGCCCGCGCTGGCCCCGACCGACCCGGTCCTGGTGTCGGGCCTGGTCAAGTCGTTGAAGGACGCGGGCCCGAACTCGTATCTGATGATCAACCGCAGTCAGGTCACCTATCTCCAGCTGGACGCGGGCTACCCCGTCTCCTGGGAGCGGCGGCTGGTCGAGAACCTGGACGACCGGCAGGAGCTGACGAAGGCCTACGCCAACGACGACGTCACCGTGTACGCGATGCGGCAGCGGCCGGCGGGCGCGGTGCCGAAGCCGGACCCGGGGCCGACCGGGCCGATCGTGACCTGGACCCCGTGGTCGGTGGTCGGCGCGCTGGCCGCCGTCCTGCTGGTCCTGCTGCTGGCCGCACGCGAGGTCGCACGCGTCGCGATGCGTCCGGGCGTACGACAACTGCGCCTGCTCCAGGGCTCGTTCTGGTTCTCGTTGCCGCTGCTGGCGGTGGTGCTGGCCGCGCTGGTGCAGCGGTTCCTGACCATGAAGTGAGGGCGGCTCGGCCGTTCAGCGGTCGAGCCACTTCACCTCGTACGGCCCCATCCCGAACCGTTTGCCGTCGATCTGCGCGCTGATCGGCCGGTTCTGCGTGTTGACCACGAGGACGGTCCTGTCGCTCGCCATGACACGGACGTTCGGCACGTCGTCCGCGGCGACCGGCACGTCCTCGTACCGCGTGCCCGGCGGGAAGGCCCTGGCGAACCGGGACACCAGGTCGTACATGGGCAGTTCGCGGCCGCCGGCGGCGCTGTCGGTCGGCGTCCACAGGCAGCCGGCGCAGCCGCTGCCGGACTTGTCCTCCGGGTTCCAGTAGAAGCCGGAGTCGGCGCCGCCCCGCACCAGGGCGATCATGCCGGTGGCCTGCGCGGCGACGCGGTGCGGTTCGGTCCAGCCGGTGCGGTTGCCGTTGCCGTCGCCGGGCTCGACGTAGTACTCGGCCCACCACAGCGGCAGGTCGTGGGTCTGCCGCCGGATCCACTCGCCGACCGCGGTGAACTTGCCGGTGGCCGCGAACTCGTCCGGCAGCAGGTCGTCGTCGCGGGTGTAGCTGGAGCCGTCGACCACGGTGAAGTCGGCGCCCTCCTTGTGGGCGTTCCAGTAGGTGAAGGCGTCCAGCACCCGCTGGTCCATGGCGCCCCATGGACCCCTCACCGCGGCGGAGGCGTTCTGGTCCCTGGGGTCGACGCTGTCCATGACGAGGTACGGCCCGCCGACCATGATGTCCTTGTCGACCTTCTTCAGCGCCGTGTACACGAGGTTGTACAGCGTGGTGTAACCCTCGTAGTCCCAGCGGGACTTGGCGTCGTTCCAGAAGCCCTTGAACTCGTTCCAGACGATGAAGTGCTTCACGTCCGGGTAGCGCCGGGCGACGGTCGCGGCGAGGTCGGCGTAGTCCTGGTAGTGGTCGGGGGTGGGGGCGGTCTCCAGGGCGGACTGGCTCCAGTTCGTGTTGCCGACCCCGGCCCGCCCGCCCTTCATCCAGTCCGGGGCGCAGCACAGGGTGATCACCGGGGTGCCGCCGGAGGCCCGCATGAAGTCGATCCGCCGGTCCAGGGCGCCGAAGTCGTAGTGCCCCTGGACCGGTTCGGGGTTGTCCGCGCCCCAGCCCATGACCGCCTGGTTCTGCGCCAGTCCGCGGTTCTGCGTGAGCAGTTGCTCCACGCGCGTGGTGGCCGCGCCGGCGCCCTGGTCGGCGCTGTACTGGGTGTGT
The DNA here is from genome assembly GCF_058673395.1 of Streptomyces sp. HUAS MG56. NCBI lineage: Bacteria > Bacillati > Actinomycetota > Actinomycetes > Kitasatosporales > Streptomycetaceae > Streptomyces > Streptomyces sp. HUAS MG56. Next base: position 3,162,913 of record NZ_CM178722.1, read on the forward strand.
GTGAAGCCCCAGCCGACGTACGGCTCCGGTGCCGCGCTCGGCCGGGCCGGAGTGCCGTGCACCGTGGCGCCGTCGCGGGTGGTGCCGGTCGTGCCGGGACCGCCGGACAGCGTGCTGACGAGGGTCACCACCAGGGCCAGCGCGACCGCGCCGACGCCGAGCAGGGCGGTGAGCCGCCACCGCCGAGTATCCGAATCCCACCCATGACGTCCCATCAAGGACAACAGTAACGGCGGAGGGCATCCGTCCGGCGGGAGTTCGCGACACCCGCGACGGCTCTTCGGAACACCCGGCACAAGGGGAGGAAATGCCGTGCGCGGAGGTCATCGGTGGCGGATCATGGCGGCATGTCTGCTAACCCACACGACGCTCTGCCGATCCGGCTCCACGTCGACGACTCCGACTCGCCGTCCGACGTCGTCGACGCGCTGTTCCTCGGCCGCTTCGCGACGGGCGAGCAGCCGTACTCGCACGCCGTGAACATCGACCGCGTCCGCTCCGGCGCGACCCTGCTGCCCGACGGCGCCCGCGTGCTGCGCGCCGCGCGCGACGACGACCGCAGCGCCACGCTCGCCGAGGGCGACGGCTGGACCCTGCTGGTCTCGCGCTGGAACCGCGGCGCGGACGTCACGGTCACCGCGACCAGCGCGGACCTCGCCGAGCGGGTCCTCGACCAGGCCACGGACGGCGCGGCCGACGAGCCCGAGCCGCAGCCCGAGAACGTGACGATGGGCTTCTGGTACGTCTCCCCGCGGCGCGGCCCGCATCGCACCACCCGGCAGATCTCCGCGGGCACCTGGGACGAGATCCGGCCCAACTACACGGCCCCGGTGGCGGACGCGATGGACCGCCTGATGAAGACGACCCCGCAGGACATCGCCGGCCGCCTCCTGCTGCTGCACGGCCCGCCGGGCACCGGCAAGACCTCCGCGCTGCGCACGCTCGCCCGCTCCTGGCGGGACTGGTGCCAGGTCGACTGCGTCCTGGACCCCGAGCGCCTCTTCTCCGACGTCGGCTATCTGATGGACATCGCGATCGGCGAGGAGGACAGCGCGGGCAAGGGCCGCTGGCGCCTGCTGCTCCTGGAGGACTGCGACGAGCTGATCCGCGGCGAGGCCAAGCACACGGCGGGCCAGGCCCTGTCCCGGCTGCTGAACCTGACCGACGGCCTCCTCGGCCAGGGCCGCAACGTCCTGGTCGGCGTCACCACCAACGAGGACCTGGAGCGGCTGCACCCGGCGGTGGTCCGCCCCGGCCGCTGTCTGGCCCGTATCGAGGTGGGCCCGCTCAGCCGCCGCGAGGCGGTGAACTGGCTCGGCACCGAGGAGGGCGTCGGCCGCGAGGGCGCCACCCTGGCCGAGCTGTACGCGCTGCGCCGGGGCACGGCCCCGACCTCGGTGCCGGGGGCGCGGGACGGTGCGGACGCGGGGCTGTACCTGTAGTGCTTTGATGGTGGTGTGACCTTGTTCGTCGGCACCTCCGGCTGGCAGTACAAGGACTGGCGGGACCTCGTGTATCCGGCCGGGGTCCCGGCGCGGCTGTGGCTGGAGGAGTACACCCGGCTCTTCGCGACGGTGGAGCTCAACAACGCCTTCTACCGGCTGCCGACCCGGGAGAACTTCGAGACCTGGCGCGAGCGCGTGCCGCCGGACTTCGTCGTCGCGGTCAAGGCCAGCCGCTATCTCACCCACATCAAGCGCCTGAAGGACCCCGCCGAGCCGGTCGACCGGCTGATGACCCACGCGGCGGGCCTCGGTGACCGCCTGGGGCCGGTCCTCCTCCAGCTCCCGCCGACCCTGCGCGCGGACCCCGCGCTGCTGGACGCCTGTCTGGCCCGCTTCCCGTCCGGTACGAGGGTGGCGGTCGAGCCCCGTCACGCCTCCTGGTGGACATCCGAGGTGCGCCAGGTCCTGTCGGCCCGGGGCGCGGCGCTGTGCTGGGCGGACGTGCAGGCCCACCCGACGACCCCGCTGTGGCGCACGGCCGACTGGGGCTACGTCCGCTTCCACGAGGGCCGCGCCCACCCCTGGCCCCGCTACGGCCGCCGCTGCCTGGAGACCTGGGTGGACCGCGTCGCGACGACCTGGTCCGACGCGCGTGATGTGTACGCCTACTTCAACAACGACCCCGGCGGGGCGGCGGTGGCGGACGCGGTGACGTTCGGGAGGGCGGCGCAGCGGGCGGGTCTCACGGTGACGCGCGTACCGGAGCCGGCCCGGCTCCACTGAGGCTTCCCGCCTTCGCGTTACTTCCCGTAACCGGCCCGCAGGGCGTCCCGCACGGCGGCCAGCGCCTCCGGCTCGTCCAGCCCCAGCCTCCGGACGTGCTCGACATACGTCTGCGCCGCGGCGGCGGCCCCCCGCTCCGCGGCCGAGCCGGCGGCCGCCACGAAGGTGCCGTTGCGTCCCCGGGTCTCGATCACCCCGTCGGTCTCCAGCGCCCGGTACGCCTTGGCCACGGTGTTCACGGCGAGCCCCAGCGACTCGGCCAGCCCGCGCACGGTCGGCAGCCGGTACCCCACCGGCAGCACCCCGGACCGCGCCTGCTCGGAAATCTGCGCCCGCACCTGCTCGTACGGGGGCGCGCTGTCATCGATGCGGATCTTCAGGCTCACGACCCGATTGTCCCGCACCCGGCGTGGCCCACCCGCCGGAAAATGAGAGGCGTACCGGAACGTGTGTCCGTACGGTCCCCTGTCATGACTGTGACCGTGCGCGATCTGCGCCCTGGTGACCCCTCCGACGTCGAGGACTTCACCCGGGTACGGCATCAGGCCCTCCCGTACATCCTGTGGACCCCCGCGTCCGTCCTGCACACGCTCACCCGCACCCCTCCCGAGGCCGGGGCCCGGTCCCTCGTGGCGGAGGAGGACGGCGAGGTGATCGGCACCGCCCAGGTGATGCTGGCGCACGACAGCCCCGAACCCGGCCAGGGCATGCTCAACATCTACGTCCACCCGGAGCGGACCCGGCGCGGCGCGGGCGACCTGCTGGTGCGGGCCGCCGAGGAGCATCTGGCGGCGCACGGGGCGACGAAGCTGTTCGCGTGGGTGCTGGACGAGCCGGCCAACCGCGCCTTCGCCGAGAGGCGCGGCTACCGTGCCAGCCGCTCCGCCCACTTCCTCCGGCTGGACCTGGCCCACGCCTCGCTGCCGCCCCTGCCCGCTCCCCCGCCGGGCGTCGAACTGCGCACGGCCGCGGACTTCGCGGACGACCCGCGGCCGCTGTTCCGGCTGGACGCGGAGACGATGTCCGACGAACCGGGCGACGTCGACGTCGAGTTCACCGACTACGAGGCCTGGCTCACGGGATCCTGGGAGCATCCGCTGCTCGACCGCGAGCTGACCACGGTCGTGGTGGCCGGGGGCCGCCCGGTCGCCTTCAGCGTGGCGTACACCGACGGGGGCAGTCGCTATGTCACCGCGATGACGGGCACCGCGCGCGCCTTCCGCCGGCGCGGCCTGGCCAAGCTGGCCAAGACCGACTCGCTGCACCGCGCCCGCGCCGCCGGCCTGACCGACGCGCTGACGGGCAACGACACCGCAAACGCCCCGATGCTGGCGATCAACACGTCGCTGGGGTACGAGATCTGTGCGACGGAGGTCCGCCATGTCCACGAACTCGTCTGAGCCGCCGGCCGGGTTGACGGTCGTACTGGTCAAGGGCGGCCGTACGAAGATCCGTTACCCGGCCGAGCTGCTCCACGACGACGGCACGCGCATCGCCGTACGGGCCCCCTGGGCGGGCGCCGGGGTCCGGGACTTCGGCTTCGTCCGCTTCGAGCCGGGCGACGTCTTCACCGAGTACTTCTGGCGGGACCGCTGGTACGCGGTCAAGGAGGTCCGGGCCGGGGACGGCACGGTGAAGGGGTGGTACTGCGACATCACCCGCCCGGCGGTGCGCACCGGCGCCGAGCTGGTGGTGGAGGACCTCGACCTGGACCTGTGGCGCTCCGCCGACGGCAGCGACGTACGACGGCTGGACGAGGACGAGTTCGCCGCGAGCGGACTGACGGAGGCGGACCCCGGGGCCGCGTCCGCCGCCGTGGCGGCCCTGGACACGCTGGAGGCGCTGGCCCGCGCCGGCGGCTTCGCGGACCTGCTGGCCTGACCCGCTGACGCCGGAGCCGGGCGCAGGCACGCGCGCCCGGCCCGGATCGGCTCACACGGTCGCCACCACCGCGTACCGCTCGTCCTCGACGGCTCTGCCCCACAGCAGCGGGTCGCCGGACAGTCGCTCCACGCGTACGTCCGCGCTCAGCGGCGCGAGCAGGGCGGTGAGGCGCCCGGCGGGGATGCCGACGGGGTGCGCGGTCCCCCAGACCCCCTCGACCAGCACGAAACGGCCTCCGGGCCGCAGCAGCTCGCGCCAGTGCCGCAGCACCCGGTCGGGCGCGGGCAGGGCCCACAGCACATGCCGGACGAGGACGACGTCGAAGCGCTGCTCGCCCACCGGCGGGGCCGCGGCGTCCCCGCACAGGACCGCCGCGTCCCGCCCGGCGAGCTTGGCGCGGGCCCGCTCGACCATCGCCGGGGACGCGTCGACACCCGTCACCCGGTGGCCCCGCTCGGCGGCGAGGAGCGCGAGGCTGCCGGTGCCGCAGCCCAGGTCGAGGACGTCGGCGGGGTGTCCGGGCAGCCAGCCGCGGACTCTGGCCGCCCAGGCCGCGCGGACCTCGGGATCGCGCAGCCCGTGGTCCGGTTCGTCGTCGAAGCCGGCGGCCTCGGCGTCCCAGTCGATCTCGTTCGTGCCCACAGCGCTCATGCCCACAGAGTGACACCCGCCACTGACAATCCGGCTCCGATGAGGAACCCTCCCCGAAAGCGTCTGCCTCCGTGACATCACGGAACCGGGTAGGTGCTGAAGGAGGCAGCCATGCGCCGCGCGACCGTGCAGAAGCCCCTGAAGAGGACGGACAGCCGCCGCATCCGCGAAGAGGCGGAGGAGCGTCCCGCGGGGCGTCCGGAGGTGCGCAAGGACATCGCCCGCACCTGGTGGCCGGACGGCTGACCGGACCGGCCGCGCGTGGTCAGCCCAGCCGTTTGCGGTAGTGGATGCGGTCGTACGGCCCGTCCGCGCGCCGTTCCACCGCGTCGTAGCCGAACTTCGGATAGATCTCCTGGTTCTCCCACATCATCGCGTTCGTGTAGAGCCTGACCTCGGACAGACCGAGCGCACGCGCGCGTGCGTCCACGAATTCCAGCAGGCGCCGTCCCACCCCGTTGCCGTGCGCGTCGGGGTGAACGGCGATGCTGTCGAGGAACAGGTGGTCGTCGTGGGCGTCGATGACGACGAGCCCGGTCACCGGCTCCCCGAGGACGAACACCCGGCCCGCGGCCACGTCCGCCACGTGGTCCGCCTCCATGGGCTGCGGCACCACCCCGATGCGTTCGATGTAGTGACGGTAGGCCGCGTCGGTCACCGCCTTCACGGCCGGTGCGTCGGCGGCCCGGGCGGGCCTGATCTCGTCGTTCGTCATGGCGTGGACGCTATCTGCCTCAGCGCAGTCTGAGCACTCCCTTAACGCCGCCATAAGGATCTCCCCCGCCCGCCCCCAGCAGGCGATTTTTCGGATTCTTGGGGCTAGCGTCGGATCGCCCCCACGGGATCCAGCCCGCCCCCGAGGACCGTTCGAGGAGTTCCCCATGCCCGCACGCCGCAAGGTCGCCGTCGTCGCCGCCCTCGGCAGCACCGCGCTGGCACTCGCCGCCGCGCCCGCGTCCGCGCACGGTTCGATGGGCGATCCGGTCAGCCGGGTCTCTCAGTGCTACGCCGAGGGGCCGGAGAGCCCGAGGTCGGCCGCGTGCAGGGCGGCCGTGGCGGCGGGCGGCACCCAGGCGCTGTACGACTGGAACGGCATCCGGATCGGCGACGCGGCCGGCCGGCACCGGCAGCTGATCCCGGACGGCAGGCTGTGCAGTGCGGACAACGAGGAGTTCAAGGGCCTGGACCTGGCCCGCGCCGACTGGCCGGCGACGCGCGTGCACAGCGGGTCGTACACCTTCAAGTACCGGGTGACGGCCCCGCACAAGGGCACCTTCACGGTCTATTCCACCAAGCCCGGCTACGACCCGGCGAAGCCGCTGGCCTGGTCCGAACTGGATCTGGCGCACCCGGTGGCGACGGTCACCGACCCGGTCGCCTCGGGCGGCTTCTACACGTTCTCCGGCACGCTCCCCGAGCGCTCGGGCAGGCAGCTGCTGTACGCGGTCTGGCAGCGCTCGGACAGCCCGGAGGCGTTCTACTCCTGCTCGGACGTCGACTTCGGCGGCGCCACGGAGAACACGGGCAGCACGAGCAGTGCGGGCGGTACGGGCACCGCCCCCGCCCCGGCCGCCTCCGCCCCCACCGACCGGCAGATCGCGGCGGGTGCCGGCAAGTCGACGATGAGCCACCACGGCCACGGCGGCGACGCGGCCGCCCCGCCCCGCACCGCCAACGCGCCCGAGGCCGCGGGCACTTCGCGGAACCTCGCGGAGACCGGTGCGTCCACCGGCACCACCTACCTGGCGCTCGGTGGCGCGGCGGCACTGGCGCTCGGCTCGGCCGCGCTGTTCCTGTCGGTGCGGCGCCGGGCGACGGGCCGCCGCTGAGGGTTCCGGGGCCTGTCCGGCGGCTCAGGTCGGACAGGCCCCGGCGCGCGTCAACTGAGGGCCGACGCGCAGGTGGTGGCGCTCGCGTGGGCCGGATCCAGCGCGTTCGCCACCTCGTGGAAGGCGATGCGGTCGAACAGGCCGATCGCGACGTGCTCGGTGAGGTCGAGCGGGCACAGGTCCTGGAGCAGGACGTTGTGGACGTCCGAGCCGCTCAGGTACTGGCTCTGCCAGGGCGTGGCCACCTCGTCGTACTTGGTCGCGATGACGGTGTAGTGCACTCCGGGGACGGTGTCGCCGCCCGCGTTGAGCCTGGTGAGGAAGTCCGAGCCGGGGATCTGGTCGGCGAGGCCGGGGGTGGTGGCCTTGATCAGGTCCGAGGCGCCGGGGAAGTACGGCAGCAGGTTGGTGAGGCCGCTGAGGGTGGCGCCGTGGTTGTCGGGGGCGAGGCCGACGAGGGCGTTCACCTTGGCGGCGCCGCCGAGGAACTTCAGGTAGTAGCGGGGCATCATGCCGCCCTGGGAGTGGCCGACGAGGTCGGCCTTGGCGGCGCCGGTCGCGGCGAGCACCTTGTCGACGAAGGCGGACAGCTGGCCGGCCGACTTGTCGATGGGGCCGAGGCCGTAGAAGACGGGGACGCCGGTCAGTTGGCCGTAGTCGACGGAGAAGACGCAGTATCCGCGGGCCTCCAGGTAGGGGGCGAGGGAGAGCCAGTTGTCGACCGAGTTGCCCAGGGTGCCGTGCACCAGGACGACCGGCCGGGGATGGTCGGCGGAGGGCTTGCAGCTGAAGTCGTTCCAGCCGGTGCTCGGGGCGGAGTCGGCCGCGTGCGCGGTGGCGGCCGGCACGACGGCGACGGCGGTGGTGAGCAGCAGTGCGGCGAGGGGTCTGAGGGCTCGCTTCCAGGGCAGCATCGAGTGATCTCCTTGCGGCTCAAGGGAGGTGCGACGGCCTTACCCTGTGATCCGGATCACGAGGACGCTGTTCACTCGTCAAGTTACGGGCGAGTAGCGCAAGTGTGAAGTTACGCGCCAGTAAAAACCTTCCAGCACCGGTGGAACATCACTGGAACCGACACTCCGTCACCAGGCCGGCCTGATCGGCCCGCCCGGCGCGACGCGCGCCAACCGGTCCCCCAGCAGGCGCACTTCCCGCTCCCCGAGCACCTCGGCCCATCCGCCCACCACCTCGGCGGCCGCCTGCTCCGCCGCCCGGGTGCAGTCCCGGCCACGCTCGGTCAGCACGACCAACCGGGCACGCGCATCCCGCGGATGCGACCGGCGCTCGGCGTACCCCTTGCGCACGATCTCGTCGACCAGCTGACTCGCGGCCTGCTTGGTCACGCCGAGATGGGCGGCGAGGTCGCTGACGGTGGCCCCGTCCGGAGAGAGCCGCGCGAAGGCGAAGCCGTGGGCGGGCCGCAGATCGGCGAACCCCCGGGCCAAGACCCCCTCGTGAATGCGTTGCGTGAGGTCGCCCGCGGCGGCGAGCAGCGCGGCGGACAGGGCCATGGCGTCGGAGTTCTGCACGGGGGCATTGAAACACCCTTGACGGATCGATCAAGCTGCTTGACCATATAGTCAAGCAGCTTGACTACTTTCCGAACGGAGAGCACAGCCATGCCCGTCGTCCGTTCCACCCAGGCCGTGTCCCACGAGATCCACGGCGCCCGCTTCGTCTCGTACGCGACCCCGCTCACCGGAAGCAGAGAACTGTGCGCCTGGCGCGGCGAGATTCCTCCGGGGACCAAGGCCCCGGCGCACACCGTCACCCGGGAGGAGATCTTCCATCTGCTCGTCGGCGACCTGCTGATCACCCTCGACGGCCGGACCGACCGCATCGGCGCGGGGGACACCGTGATCGTCAACGCCGGCGCGACCCTCGCCGTGGAGAATCCGTCCGGCCACACGGCGATCTCCTGGGTCACCACCTCCGTCGGTCTGGAGGCGGAGCTCGCCGACGGCACCCGCATCGCTCCGCCCTGGGCCAACTGACACCCGGCCGAACGGAGTCACGCCGCCAGTGACCCCGGGATCACCGCCCTGGGCCCGAACTTCGCGCGTGCGCGGTCCGCGACCTCCTCGATGCGGCGGACCTTTTCGTCCACGGGGTCGAAGGTGAGCTGGTAGGAGGCCTGGTCGGCGCAGGTCAGGCCCTCGGCGCGCAGGGCGATCGCGCGGACCCGGGCGCGCTGGAGGCCGAGCGCCTCGTACATGCCACAGGCCGTCCGCGTCAGGGCCGCCGAGTGCGCGGTGGGCTCCTTCAGGGTGCGGCTGCGGGCGGTCGAGGACCGGTCGGCGTAGCGCACGGTGAGCGTCAGGGTGCGGCAGACCTTCTCCAGCGCGCGCAGCCGGGCACCCAGTTCCCCGGCGGCCGACAGCAGCGCCCTGTGATGCCGGTCGGGGTCCACCTCATCGCGTTCGAAGGGCCGTTCGGCGACGAGCGACCGCGAGACGCCGTTCGGTACGACGCGCCCGCGATCGACGCCGTTCGCCTTCTCCCGCAGCTCCCGGCCCGCCCGCGCGCCGATCAGCCGCTGGAGCGTGGACAGCGGGGCGGCGGCGACCAGTCCCAGGGTGTCCAGGCCGTACTCGCACAGGGTGCGGGCGGTCGCCGCGCCGACGCCGGGCAGCGCGGACACCGGCAGCCCGGCGAGGAAGTCCGCGACGGCGTCCGGGTCCTCCGGCACGGCACACGTCACCCCGGGCCGGGCGCCGCGCAGCGCCACGCGGGCCAGCATCGGCCCCGGCCCCGCGCCGATCGCGCAGTCGACGCCGTACCGCGCGAGGGCCCGCACCCGGATCACCGAGGCCAGTTCCACGGCGCCGCGCCCGAAGTACCGCTGGGCACCGCGCAGATCGGCCAGCGCCCCGTCCGGGGGCAGCGCCTCGACGACGGGGGTGAAGTCCTCCAGCAGTCCGAGCAGCCCCGGCAGGGCCGCCTCGTACATCGGCGGCAGCTGGAAACGTACGCAGAGGATGGTCATCCCGCACTCCCCGGACTCTGGTGCCACAACTTCCGTATCGCCGCGGGCCCTTGCGCGGCCTCCTGCCCGGCGGGGCGCAGGTCGGCCCACGGATGCATCTCGTATCCGGTGGGCAGATGGATCCGCCGCCCGCCCGTGCCGTCGCCGTCCCCGTCGCCGGCTCCGTCACCGCCCCCGGTCACCGGCTCCGCGAGCCGCGCGGCCACCACGTCCAGCCCGCCCTCGGCACGCAGTTCGACCAGTTCGGCGAGGTTCCAGGCGGCGGAACCCACCACGCTCAGACTGCGCGGCCCGCGCCGCTGCACCACGCCCCGGACCAGCAGCAGCCACGAATGGAAGACGGTGTGGGCGCAGGCGTCGTGCGAGTCGTCGAAGAACGCGAGATCGACCAGCCCCGTGCCGTCGTCCAGCGTGGAGAAGATGACCCGTTTGCCGGACCGGATCGGCGGGGTCTGGGTGGCCGCCTTGGCGCCCGCGACCAGCACGGCCTCCCCGTGCCGCGCCGCACGCAGCCGGCGTGCGGAGACCACGCCCAGCTCCCCGAGGAACTCCCGGTGGTCGTCCATGAGATTCCGCGAGGCGTCCATGGACAGCACCCCGAGCTCGGCGCTGAGCCGCTCGGCATCCGACAGATCCGGCAGTCCGGCCGGGGCGGTCCCGCGCCCACCGGCCAGGGGCAGTTGACCACCGCCACCGCTTCGCGCCCCCCGCTGCAGCTCGGTCAAGTGCAGTTGCAGATCACGCCGGTTGGCGCCGAACGCGTCCAGCGCCCCGACCTGGGCGAGCCGCCCGGCCAGCGGCCGGCTGGGCCGCCCCCGCTCCCAGAAGTCCACCAGGGAGGCATACGGCTGCCCGTCCTCGATCCTCTTCGCCTCCGCCTCGCTGATCCCGTGCACATCGCACAGGGCGAGCCGCACCCCCCACACCCCCGATTCAGACACCAGTTCGATCCGATGAGCGACCCCGGACACGTTCACGTCCAACGGCAGGATCGGCACCCCCCGCCGCCGCGCGTCGGCCAGCAGCAGCCGCTTCGGGTACATCCCCGGGTCGTGCGTGAGCAGCCCGGCATAGAAGGCCGCCGGGTGATGGGCCTTCAGCCAGGCCGACTGATACGTCGGCACGGCAAAAGCCACGGCATGCGCCTTGCAGAAGCCGTACGACCCGAAGGCCGCCACGATCTCCCAGGTCCGCCGGATCGTCTCCAGGTCGTACCCGTTCGCCGCCGCACGCTGCGCGAACCACACCCGGATCCGCCCCTGCGACTCCGGGTCGGACAGCCCCCGCCGCACCCGGTCGGCCTCGCCCCGCCCGCACCCGGTCAGGATGGCGACGATGTCGATGATCTGCTCGTGGAAGACGACGACGCCGTACGTCCCCCGCAACGGTTCTTCCAGATCCGGATGCGGATACCGCACGGGCGCCCGCCCGTGCCGTGCCTCGATGAACGGCCGCACCATGTCGGCGGCGACGGGCCCGGGCCGGAACAGCGAGATGTCGACGACCAGGTCATGGAAGGTGCTCGGCTGCAGCCGCCCCACCAGATCGCGCTGCCCCGGCGACTCGATCTGGAAGCACCCCAGCGTCTCGGCGGACCGGATCAGCTCGTACGTCGCCGCGTCCCCCGCCGGCACCGCGTCCAGGTCGACCCGCTGCCCGGTGGCCCGCTCCACCTCGGCCAGGGCGTGCGCCATGGCCGACTGCATCCGCACCCCCAGCACATCGAGCTTGAGCAGCCCGAGATCCTCCACGTCCTCCTTGTCGAACTGCGACATCGGCAGTCCCTCGCCACTGGTCGGCACCACCGGCGTACGGGCGCGCAGCGAGGCGTCGGACAGCAGCACCCCGCACGGATGCATGGCGACCCCGCGCGGCAGGGCGTCGAGCGCCTCGACCAGCTCCCACAACCGCCCGAACCGCTCCTTCTCGCCCGCCAGTTGCCGCAGTTCGGGCAGCTCCTCCAGGGCGGCCCGCGCGTCCCGGGCCCGAATGTGCGGAAAGGACTTGGCGACCCGGTCGATCTCCTCCGGGTCCATCGACAGGGCGGCACCCACGTCCCGGACGGCATGCCGGACCCGGTAGGTCTCCGGCATCGCGACCGTCGCGACCCGCTCCTCGCCGAAACGCCCGATGATCGCACGGTACACCTCGATCCGGCGCGCCGACTCCACGTCGATGTCGATGTCGGGCAGCACGACGCGCTCCTTCGACAGGAAGCGCTCCATCAGCAGCCCGTGCTCGACCGGGTCGGCGTTCGCGATGCCCAGGAGGTGATTCACCAACGACCCCGCGCCGGAGCCACGGGCGGCGACCCGGATGCCCATCTCCCGTACGTCGTCCACGACTTGGGCGACCGTCAGGAAATAGGAAGCGAAACCATGGTGGTCGATGATGTCCAGCTCGTCGTGCATCCGCTCCCAGTACGCACGCCGCCCGCCGTACCCGAGCCGCAGCATCCCCGCCGCCGCCCGCGAGGCGAGGGCCCGCCGGGCGGTCCGCCGCCCGGCACCCACGAGGTGGGCCTCGGGGAAGTGGACCGTACCGATCCCGAGGTCGTCCTCGGGGTCGACCAGGCACTCGGCGGCCGTCGTCCGGGTCTGCTCCAGCAGCCGGTGGGCGAGGTCGCGCCGGTAGCCCGCGGCCTCCACGATCCGCTCGGCCGCCCGCAGCATGTCCCCCGCCCCCTTGAGCCAGGCCTCCCCGGAGTCCAGCTCCTTCGTCGGGTCGATCGGCACCAGCCGCCGGGCGGCGTCCAGCACGTCGGCGACCGGGCCCTGGCCGGGGTCGGCGTACCGGACCGCGTTGGTCAGCACCGGCCGCACCCCCTGCTCGGCGGCGAAGCCGACGGTACGGGCGGCGAGCCGCAGCGAGCCGGTCCCCGTCCCCGTACGCCCGTGCCAGACGGCCTCCAGCCGCAGCGCGTCCCCGTAGACCTCACGCCAGGCGGCGAGCAGCCCGGCCGCACGGTCCGGCCGCCCCGCGGCCAGCGCGCGCCCCACGTCGGAGCCGGGCCCGAGCAGCACGGTCAGCCCGTCGCCGTGGTTGTCGGGCCAGGTCAGCCGAGGGGTGTCCGCGCTCTTGTGCGCGGCCGTGACAAGCCGGCACAGGTCGGCCCACCCCTGGGCGCCGGCCCGGGCGAGATAGGTGATCCGGGGAATCGACTCATCGACAAAGGCGCCACCACGGACCGGGACACGGCGCCGCTCGCCTCGCGGCGCCCGCGCCGGAGCCACCGCGAGGTTCACCCCGAAAACCGGCCGCACGCCCGCCCCCGCGCAGGCCTTGGCGAAGCGCACGGCCCCCGCGACGGTGTCCCGGTCCGTCAGTGCGAGCACGTCCATGCCCCGCTCCGAGGCACGCTCGGCCAGCCGCTCCGGATGGGAGGCCCCGTACCTCAGGGAGAACCCGGAGACGGTGTGCAGATGCGCGAAGCCCGGCACACGCACCTCCCGCACTCGAACATCAGTTCCCTACTTCCACCCCCACCATACCTCCATTCTCGAACGTGTGTACGACATCCGTTCGATCGCCTCCCACCTGCACAAACGCCCGCCCGCCAGGACCGCGGGGCATGCCGGAGCCCCGCCACCCACCACCCGGGGGACGGGGCTCCGCGAGAAGTACGAATCAGCCGATCTGCGCCCCGGTGGCCGACAGGGCCGCCGTGACCGGCTGGAAGAACGTCTCACCACCGGAGGTGCAGTCGCCGCTGCCCCCCGAGGTCAGCCCGATGGCGTTGCTCCCGGAGAACAGCGACCCGCCGCTGTCACCGGGCTCGGCGCACACATCGGTCTGGATGAGCCCGCTGACGGTCCCCTCCTGGTAGTTCACGGTGGCGTTCAGCCCGGTGACCGTCCCGTCGTGCACATGGGTGGTGGACCCGCTGCGGGTGACCTTCATCCCCACCGTCGCCTCGGCGGCCCCGGTGATCTTCTGGGTGGACCCGTCGTACAGGTCGACCTCGCTCGGGTGCGCGACGTCCGCCGTGTACTTGACGAGCCCGAAGTCGGTGCCCGGGAAGTGCGACTCGGCGTTCTGCCCGATCTCCTTGCCGCCGGCGTCCGACCAGGCGGAGATGTCCGCCGTGCAGTGCCCGGCGGTCAGGAAGTACGGCTGCCCGCCCTTGACCACGTTGAACCCGAGCGAGCAGCGCCCGCCCGACCCGCTGATCGCGTCACCGCCGGCGATGAAGGGTTTGAACTCCCCCTTCGACCGCTTCAGTTCGGCCTTTGCGCCGAGCCCGTCGACCACCTTGCCCAGCTTGGCCCACTGCGCCCCGGACACCGTCTTGTCCGCGGTGACGACGACCTTGTTGCTGACCGGGTCCGTCGCCCAGGACGTACCGGCGATGGTCGCGTCCTTCTTCAGCGTGGTCCGCGCGCCGTCGAGTGCGGCGAGCGAGTTGCCGACGAGTCTCGCCCTGGCGCCCGCCGCCTCGACCGTCCGGGCGGCCCCCTGGTCGAGCACGTTGACGACGAGGCTCTTCGCCCGGGCGTCGTAGTAACTCCCGGCGGCATCGGAGCCCAGATGGCTCAGCAGCGTGGAGGCGAGATTTCCAGCCGCGGGAGCGGAGAGAACTCGCGCCTCCGGAGCGGACTTCACCGGTTCGCTGGCGTTCGCATTCTGCAAGGTGACACCCGCGGCGACCAGCGCAGCGATTCCCGCGCCGGCCACGGCGGCCCGCCGCCCGGATATGCGTCGGTGCTTCAACTCACGTCCTCCTGTGGGGGGACGGCCCGCGGGCTGTGGGGACCTGGACGGGCCGGAAGGCTGGTTGACGAGCGCCCACTCTTCCGAACGGCACAGGGAGCACACAAGGTTGACTTCAGGACGCGCACGGAGAAGCCCCGCGCACCCCACCGCTTCGACCGTCCACCGTCACGCCAGGAGGTTCGCACTGCAAACACTACGAGCGAGTAGCACTGCTCGGAGCGTGATGGCCGAAACAGAGCCCCCGCAGGCGGGACGCCCGCGGGGGCTCTGGAGACCGAAGCCGAAGCCGGAACCGGAACCAGGGACGCTACGGCAGCGTGACCCCGTAGTAGCTCAACGCCTCGGTCACCGGCTGGAAGAACGTCGTACCGCCGGAGGTGCAGTCACCACTGCCACCGGACGTCAGCCCGTACGCCACGGACCCGCCGTACAGCGGACCGCCGCTGTCGCCGCCCTCGGCGCAGACGGTGGTCTGGATGAGCCCGGAGACGATGTCCCCGCTGCCGTAGTTGACGGTGGCGTTCAGCGCGGTGACCCGCCCGCTGTGCGTACCGGTGGTGGAACCCCGGCGGTAGACGGTCGTGCCCACGGACGGCGTGGCCGCGCTCGTGATGGACTGGCTGCCCACCGAACTGGGGTGCGCGACGGCCGAGTTGGTGTAGCGGACCAGCGCGAAGTCATTGCCCGGGAAGCTGTAGCCGACATTGGTGCCGAGCACCGTGCTGTGGCTGGAGTTGCTGTACCAGGTGGAGGCGACCTGGCCGCAGTGGCCGGCCGTGAGGAAGTAGTACGTGCTGCCGCTGTGCACGTTGAACCCGAGCGAGCAGCGGTAGGCACCACCGTAGATGGCGTCGCCACCGGTGATCAGCTTGTTGAACTTGCCCGGGGTGTGCTTGATGGTGAGCGCGTCCGACTCGGCACCGGCCTGCCGCTTGATCCTGGCGATCTCGGCCTGGGACACGGTGCTGTCGACGGTGACCACGACATGTCCGGTCCTGCTGTCGACCGCCCAGGCCGTACCGGCTACGTCGGCCTGGCGGACGGAGTCGCTCGCCCTGGTGAGCTGGGTCGCGCTGAACGTGTGGACGTCGCTGGCGTTCGCGGTGGGGGCGGCGAACGCCGCTGCGGCCAGGAAACCGGTCGCCACGGCGATCAGCCGGGTCCGTCTCGCCGTACCGCTGCGGGGAGTGGTGCGCTTGATCCTCACTTTTCGTTCCCTCCAAGGGAAGTCGGGGGCCCGCGTGGGGTCGGGGCCCGTGAGGCGCAGCCAGGGACAGGCCCGGGATTCCGAACACACATGCCCCCGACAAGCGCTGAGGGGGAGTATTCGGCCGAACGACCGGTCGCCACAAGGGCGCCTTTCAGCCGTAGAAATTTAAACCGCTTTTACACGGCGCTCCGCCCCTCCGGTGCGCCGTCCGGCGTTCCCCCGGTCATGACGTACTGCCGAGCGGACCGGGCGAGCCCGAGGTGGTCGCGCAGCGTGCTGCCCGGATAGAAGGTGCGGAACAGGCCGCGGTGCTGGAGCAGCCCCACCGTGCCGTTGACGAGCCGCTCCAGGTCACGGCGCGGCTCGACGGGCACGAGGTGGAAGCCGTCGGCGGCACCGTCGGCGTGCCAGCCGGCGACCAGTTCCGCGAGGTCGACCGGTCCGCCCCGGTACAGCGGGCCGCGCACGGTCGGCCGGGGGCCTCCGCCGCCGGATCCGGGCTCGGCGGCGTACTCCCCGTCGCCGAGGTCGATCAGCAGGCTCACCAGCACCCGCAGCGCGTCCGGCGCGCGCCCCGACTCGGCGGCCAGCTCCCGCAGTTCGGCACGGACGACGGCGGCCTCCTGCGGACGGGAGACCCGCACCAGGGCCACGTCCGCGCACCGGGCGGCGACGGCGCGGCCGTGCCGCTCGGTGGCGTCGACCACCCGCACGCAACACCCCCGCAACGACTCCCCTTCCTCCGCCTCCCCCTGCTTCCCGGACACATCGCCCCTCCAGCCGGCCCGCCCGCCGCTGACCCAGTCCAGCGTCACCACGGCGTCCCGCACCCGGACGGGCTCGGCGCGGGCGGCGGGAACCGTCGGGACCAGGCCGATCCGGCGGGTCGCGGGCGCCACCCGGCACAGCACGTCCAGCGCGTCGGGCCCGGGCCGGCCGAGGGGGTCGTCCAGCGTCACGAAGTCCAGCCCGCCCCGCTCGGCGAGCAGGGCCAGTTCGAGGTAGGCCCCGGCGTCGAAGGAGCCCGGCAGATCGATGCCGGCGGCGAGGTGCAGCAGCCCCGGCCGGTACCGGCCCGCGGCCATGACACTCATGAAGGGTTCCCTTACTGGTCGTTGACGGTCGCTAGCGGGTCGGGGCAGCCGGCTCAGGCGGCGGCCCGCCCGGCCAGGCTCCGCAGCATTCCCAGCGCCGCCCGGACGGTGGCGTCGTTCTGCCGGAACGCGGGCCCGCCGGTGCGCGGCCGGGTGAAGGCGCCGGAGGTACGGGCGTCGGTGTACGGGCCGAGCGCGAAGCGCCGGGGATGCGGGCGCCCGGCCGTGTCGAGGACGCGGCCGTCCCCGCGGTCGACCCGGAGCAGTCCCTCGGGGTTCTCGGCGGCGCCGTCGGCGTGCAGTTCGCGCAGCAGACTGTCGCGGGCCCGTCCGACGGTGGGGTCGGGCAGCCGGGCCTCGACCAGCGCCCGCGCCTCGACGGAGAAGCCCGGCACGGTGGGACTGGCGGCCCGGAACACCCCGTCCTCGGCCCGCACGGTCATGTCGGCGCCGACGAAGCGGAGCAGTCCCGCCCGGGACAGCGCGAGCATCTGCCGCAGCCGGGGTCCGGGCGGGCCGGACGCCAGATAGCTGAAGAACCCGTGCCACCAGGACCCGGTGCTCCCGAGCCGCACCATCTGTCCGTAGACGGACAGCAGACCGAGAAACACCCCCAAGTCCGCGCTGTGCGAGGGATCATGACGTCGTATCAGGTCATTCTCCACGTACCCGCGCAGCCCCTCCTGGTACGCCTCGTGCGACGCGTACCGCACTCCCTCCAGCGGACGGTCGAGCGCGCCGAGGTCGAGCCGGTCGGCCGGGTCCGGTACGGCGGCGGCGACCAGCGCCCGCATCTCGGCGGGGCCCGCGGCGGCCGCGTACTTCTCCTCGAAGTCGGCCCAGGCCATCGCCGTACGTCCGGCGTGGGCGGTGAACAGCCGGTGGTAGTGGGCGAAGCCCAGCTCCTTCTCCACGAGCGGCCACACGTCGCGCCGGAAGTCGAGGCCGGCCGGCCGGGCGAGCAGTTCCTCGACCTCGGCGGGGCCGAAGAAGCGGGGCAGCGGGGGCCGGTCGCCGGTCCACTCGTAGCCGATCTTCGAGTGGTACGGCACTCCGCGCCGCGAACCGACGTACAGCACCGGCTCCTGTCCCGAGGGGAGATAGGTGTCGCCCTCGTACCGGCCGCCGCGGCCCTCGGTGAGCAGGACCATCAGGTCGACGAAGGCGAGACCGAAGCCGCGCACGAGCACGGGCTCGCCGGGGCGCAGCGGGGACAGGTCCGTGTCGGCGGTGAAGTCGGGCGGCAGGTGCACCAGGCCGTGCTCGCGGGCGTGCGCCGCCAACGCGGCCTGCTCGTCGTCGAGTTCGGCGTCGAGGTGGCCGAGGGTGAGGATCACCAGGTCGGCGAGGAGGGGGCGGGACCGGCCCGCCAGCCACACCTGCTGGCGCCCGTCGCGCGGGCCGCTGACCCGCAGGGCGCGCCGGGGGTGGTGGTGGACGGTGATGCCCTCGGGCAGTTCGGCCAGCGCGCGCTCGTACACGTGGCGCAGATAGCGGCCCTGGAGCTGCCGGTCGGCGAAGGTGCCGCCGTCGAGTCCGGCCCATTCGTGCAGGGTGGGGCCCTCGCGCACCGGGCCGTCCATGGCCACGGTGTCGTCGGTGAACATGGTGACGTCCTCGGCGTGCGAGTTCATCCACAGCAGCGGCGACTGCGCCTGGCGCCAGATGCGGCCGCCGCCCGGCGGGTGGGGGTCGACCAGATGGATGTCCAGGCCCGTGTCGGCGTACAGCTCGGGGGCGTTGGCCGCGATGCGCTCCAGGAGGCCGGTCCCGCGCGGGCCGGCTCCCACGATCACCAGCTGCGGCCTCATCGGGCACGCTCCGCGCCGAGTTCGTCGTGCTGGACGGTGGCGAGGATGTCGAATGGCATGCGAAGGCTCCGTGACGCGAAGAGTCAGGTCGGTGCCTTCACACGGCCGAGCCCCTCAGCAGGGCCGTCCGTCGAGAGTACGTGGGCGTTTCCACACTCTGTCAAGGCTGTCCGTACTGTGAGCCGTACGTCTCACGTCAGTTGACGCGGAACCGGATGCCTGTTCCACTTGCCCCATGCATCCACAGCAGTGGCTGGTCACCCGCTCCCACATCGACTTCGGTCGCGTGTGGTCCTGTTCCTGTTGAGCTGACCCCCTGCGCGCGCCCGCCGCGAACGGGCGTACTCGCGTCCTCTCTTCTCTCCGCACTCTCTCCACGCCTTCACGCACCCCCTCCCCTCGCGCCTCTCGCTGCTAGCACCCGTCACAGGGGCAGCAGCAGTCGCATCCGTCGCAGCAGCCGTCACACCCGTCGCATCCGTCGCACGGGCAGTCGCAGTCACAGTCCGAACAGCACCCCTCCCGCTTCTTCCGCGACCAGGGACCCTCGTACTCGTCCGCGCAGCACATCTGGCAGGTGCAGCACACCAGGAGAAACGCCCCGCAGCCGGGCAGGAACCCCCGCGGCGCCTTGGGCTGGTGCGGATGCGGGCGAGGGGGCTGTCGCGGGTCATGCGGGCCGAACGCCCGGTCCACCGACCGCCGCAACTCGTGCACGAGCAGCAGATGCACCAGCTCGCCGTCGGCGAACTCGGCGTCGCGCAGGGCGAGCCGGATGCCGTGCAGGGCGTCGTCGGCGAGCCGGCGGGCCTCCGCACGGGACGTGCCCGTGGCGGTGAGCGGGTTCCAGGCGCCCGACAGGGCGTCGGATTCCTGGTCCTCCACGGCGTCCAGCAGATGCGCGAGCCGGCCGAAGAGGCGCCCGGCCTCCGCCAGGGGCCGCGCGTTGTCCGGGCGGCCGGCCAGCACCGCGGTGTGCGCGAAGGCCGCCGCCGTCGCGGTCTCGGTCGGCTCAGTGACCGTCAGGATCGGAGTGCCGTACCCGGCGAGGGTCTCCAGGCCGAGCTGCCGGTCGACGGCCTCGACGAGGACGCCGGTGTCGAAGCCGACGGCACCGCCGCCGCGCGCACCGGCCCGGCCCCAGCCCGCGGCGACCCGGCGGGCCGCGGCGGCCACCGGTCTGCGGGCCAGCAGCCCGTCCCGGTCGGCGACATGGTCGCGGACCTTCGCCGCGGCGAGCACCAGCGAGACGGCCGCGGCGAGCCGCGCGCCCTCGCCCCGGGCGACGGACGCGGTCCGCATCCCGCGCAGCGCGCACGGTCCGGCCGTGCGCCGGGAACCCTCGGCCGGACCGGCCTGAGCATCCGTCAGAACCGATATGAGCAGCCCGTCGTAGTTCGTCACGATGCGCGCGAACTGGCCGTGGTCGCGGCGCAGCGCGAGGCACAGCCCGCACAAGTGCGCCATCCACTCGGCTTTGAGGCGTTCACCGAGCCGGTGCGAGCACGGTCTGACGATTCCGAACACTGCCGATCCCCCGTTTTGTGGTGCGGCGTTGGTGTTCACCCGTACGCAGTGACGCTCACCCATCCGCCGCCGACGATCATATTTCACTCACAGTCAGCAGCCATATGTGGCTGGAGCCTTGGGGCACAAGGGCTCTCGACGGATCGGCTGTGCACCAGTACCGTCACAAACCCCCCGCGCGGCGTCTATCCACTTGGCGCACCGTCCGCATCATGGATGACCATAGGGGTGCGGAAAGCGAGAAAGCCTGCTGTGAGAGGAGGCGTCCATGGGATCGGTACGCAAGGCGAGTGCGTGGCTCGGCCTCGTCGACGACAACGATGACGAGCGTTACTACGACGACGAGTACTCCGAGGGCACCGAGTCCGGGGACGCCTGGGTCACGGACCCCCGGGTGAAGGTGGCCACGGACACGGCCGAAGAGAAGGGCCACCGGATCGGCACGGTCACCCCGGACAGCTTCCGGGACGCCCGGGCGATCGGCGAGCTGTTCCGGGAGGGCGTCCCGGTCATCATGAACCTCACGGCGATGGAGCCGGCCGACGCCAAGCGCGTGGTGGACTTCGCGGCGGGGCTGACCTTCGGTCTGCACGGCACGATCGAGCGGGTGGCGACGCGGGTGTTCCTGTTGACGCCGTCGAACACGGAGATCATCAGCGGTGAGCCGGCGGCACGCCGCGAGGACGGGTTCTTCAACCAGAGCTGAGGCAGGGCCGCTCACCGGCCCTGCCTCCCGAGCCCCGCCTCCGGCAGGGGCTCACCGGACGGCGGGCTCACCGAAAGGCGTCGAGCCCGGTGAGCGCCTTGCCCAGCACGAGCTGGTGCATCTCCACGGTTCCCTCGTAGGTGAGCACCGACTCCAGGTTGGTCGCGTGCCGCATCACGGGGTATTCGAGGGAGATCCCGTTGGCACCGAGGATCGTCCGCGCCGTACGGCAGATCTCGATGGCCTCGCGGACGTTGTTGAGCTTGCCGAAGCTGACCTGCTCGGGACGCAGGCGGCCGGCGTCCATCCGCCGCCCCAGATGGTGGGCGAGCAGGATTCCCTTGTGCAGTTCGACCGCCATGTCGGCGAGTTTGGCCTGGGTGAGCTGGAAGCCGCCGATGGGCCGCCCGAACTGCTCGCGCGACTTCGCGTAGTCGACGGCCGCCTCGAAGCTGCTGCGCGCCGCGCCCATCGCACCCCAGACGATGCCGTAGCGCGCGTGGGACAGACAGCTGAGCGGGCCGCGCAGTCCGGTGACCTCCGGGAGTACGGCGTCGGCGGGCAGCCGTACGTCGTCCAGGACGAGTTCGCTGGTGACCGAGGCGCGCAGGGACCACTTGTGCTTGATCTCGGGGGCCGAGAAGCCGGGGGTGTCGGTCGGGACGACGAAGCCGCGGATGCCGTTCTCGGTCTGCGCCCAGACGACGGCCACCCCGGCGACCGAGCCGTTGGTGATCCACATCTTGCGGCCGTTCAGCACCCAGTCTCCCCCGCCCTCACGCTTGGCGTGGGTGCGCATCGAGGCGGGGTCGGAGCCGTGGTCGGGTTCGGTGAGTCCGAAGCAGCCGATCACCTCGCCGGCCGCCATGCTGGGCAGCCACCGGAGCTTCTGCTCCTCGCTGCCGAACCGGTGGATCGCGTACATGGCGAGCGAGCCCTGCACGGAGACCAGGGAGCGGATGCCGGAGTCGGCCGCCTCCAGCTCCAGACAGGCCAGGCCGTACTGCACGGCCGTCGCGCCCGCACAGCCGTATCCGGTCAGGGACATGCCGAGGGCGCCGATCGTGCCGAGTTCGCGGGCGAGTTCCCTGATCCCGGGCAGTTCCCCGTTCTCGTACCACTCGGCGACGTACGGCAGCACGCGGTCCGCCGCCCAGGCCCGCACGGTGTCCCGCACGGCGAGGTCTTCGGGTTCCAGCAGGTCGTC
Organism: Streptomyces sp. HUAS MG56; assembly: GCF_058673395.1. Taxonomy (NCBI): domain Bacteria; kingdom Bacillati; phylum Actinomycetota; class Actinomycetes; order Kitasatosporales; family Streptomycetaceae; genus Streptomyces; species Streptomyces sp. HUAS MG56. The sequence continues at coordinate 3,184,759 of NZ_CM178722.1, forward strand.
GATCCCGAGCGGGTCGGCGGGATCGAAGGGGGGCAACTTCGAGGACGCGGACATGGGAAACCCTCCGGCACACAGAAAACTAGCGCTGCTAGTCACATTTTGCCGCAGACGTTACGGTGCGGTGTCCCGCACGTCCAGTACGTCGGGCAGGACGTCAGGCCGAGACCCGGGACTCGGCCACTTCCCTCGGCGCGGGCAGCTCCACCGTCGTCACGGCCTCGGCGGCGCAGTGCATGACCCGCGGCAGCCGCAGCGCCATCGCCGCGCCCAGCAGCAACAGCCCCGCGCTCACCAGCAGCGTCACATGCAGCCCGTGCACGAAGGAGTCCCGCGCGGCCTGCCGCAGCGCGGCCCCGGCGTCGCCGCCGAGCCGGTCGGCCAGGTCGTAGGCCTCGCCGAGCGAGTGCCCGGCCGCGCGCGAGGTGTGCCGCGGCACACCCGGCACCGACCGCAGCCCTGGCGCGTAGGCGGCGTTCATCACGCTGCCGAGCAGGGCGATGCCGATGCCGGCGCCGAGCTGGTACGACGTCTCGCCGACCGCCGCCGCGCCGCCGGCCTGGTCCGCCGGGGCCTCGCTGAGCATCGACTCGTACGCCCCGAAGAGCGTGGTCTCCAGGCCGAAGCCGAGCAGCACGAACCCGGACAGCAGCAGCGGCGCGTTGTCGTCGGCGCCCATCGCCGTGAGCGTGAGGACGGCGGCGGCGGTCAGCAGGAAGCCGACGCAGACCATGCGGCGCGGCCCGAAGCGGCGCAGCAGCCGCGCGCCCGCCAGGCCCGCCGCCATCGCCGCGACGGTGAGCGGCAGCAGCCGCAGGCCGGTCTGCAGCGGCGACAGCCCGAGGACCAGTTGCAGATACTGCGCGGCGATCAGCTCCAGGCCGACCAGCGCGAGCATCGCCAGCACGATGCAGCCCACCGAGGTGCTGAACGCGGGTCGGCGGAACATCCGCAGGTCCACCAGCGGATGGAGCCGCCGCCGCTGGCGCCGTACGAAGAGGACGAGGAGCGCCGCGCCGATCAGCAGCGGCAGCACGGTGAAGGGGCTCGCCGGGGCCTCTCCCCCGCCCAGCCGTTTCACCCCGAGGACGACACCGAACAGGCCGCCGGCCGCCATCAGGGCACCGCCGACGTCCCAGGGGCCGCTGCGGTCGCCGCGGGACTCGGGCAGCAGGATGCGGCCGACCGGCAGACTGACCAGCATCAGCGGGATGTTGACGAGGAAGACCGCGCCCCACCAGAAGTGCTCCAGCAGAAAGCCGCCGAGCAGCGGGCCGACCGCCGCGCCGACGGCGGCGACCGCGCTCCAGACGCCGATGGCGAGCGCGCGCTCGCGCCGGTCGGGGAAGACCTGGCGCAGGATCGACAGGGTCGCGGGCATGATCATGGCGCCGCCGACGCCGAGCAGCGCGCGGGCGAGGATCAGGGTCTCGGCGGTGGGCGCGAAGGCGGCCATGGCGGAGGCGACGCCGAAGAGGCCGTAGCCGAGGAGCAGGACGCGTCGGCGGCCGATCCGGTCGCCGAGCGTGCCGAAGAGGATCAGCAGCGAGGCGCAGACCAACGGATAGACGTCGACGATCCAGAGCAGTTCCACGGCGCCGGGCCTGAGGTCCTCGGTGACGGCGGGGACCGCCACGTGCAGCACGGTCGCGTCGAGGGCGACGAGCAGCAGGCTGACGCAGAGGACGACGAGCACGACCCAGCGGTTGGCACCGGCTCCGGCTGCCCGGCGGCGCGGCCGCACGGCAGCCGAGGTCGTACCGGACATGCGTGTACCTCCCAGCTGATCCCTCGCGTGCGGCGGACCGACGGGTGGGGACTCCCTGTCGCTGAACCGGAGAGGAGCGGTGTCTCCGGCCCGCTCGAACCCACGCGGGTGACTCGTCAGCGTACGCGAGTCCGTCTCGGGCACACGTGGCGGACCTCTCACACGCCCGACCGGACCCGTGTGGCGTATGCCACTTCACCCCCTCTTGACCGAAACAACCTCTATGCCCCGGGGGCGGGACCGGTTCCGCGGTCGTCCGATAATCGAGCCCGTGACCGTTCTTGACATACGCGCGGGCGGCACCCGCGCCCCCCTCCTGCGCCGGGCCGTGCCCGCCCTGCTGGGCTATGCGGCGGTGCGCGCCCTGGGGCTGGTGGCGCTGGCGGTGTGGAGCGCCGCGCGCGGCAAGAGCGCGTACGGCCTCCTGACCGCGCGCTGGGACTCCCTCTGGTACACCCGCGTCGCCGAGCTGGGCTACGGCTACGAGGTGCGGCTGCCGAACGGCGACGTCCACTCCAACCTGGCCTTCTTCCCGCTGCTGCCCTGGCTGGAGCGGCTGCTGCACGCGCTCTCGCCGCTGTCGTACGCGGACGCGGGTTTCGCGGTGAGCCTGCTCGCCTCACTGGCCGCCGCGGCGGGGATCTTCGCGGTCGCGGAGCGGGTGTACGACGCCCGGGCGGGGGTCTGCGCGGTACTGCTGTGGGCGGTGTTGCCCGTGGGGATCGTGCAGTCCATGGCCTACAGCGAGTCGCTGTTCACGGCGCTGGCGGCCTGGTCGCTGTACGCGCTGCTCGCCGGGCGCTGGGTGAGCGCCGGGCTGCTCGCGTCGCTGGCGGGGATGACCCGGCCGGTCGGGGCGGCGGTGGTCGCGGCGGTGTGGGTCGTGGGGGTGCTGTCGTTCGTGCGGGACCGCCGTGAGCGCGCGGGAGAGCACGGCGGGCCGGGCCCGCAGGTCCCCGCCCGGCGCCGCGCCCTCGGCATGCTGCTGGCCCCGCTCGGCGCCGCCGGTTACGTCCTCTGGGTGGGGCACCGCACCGGCAAGGGCCCGCTCGGGTATCTGGACGTGCAGGCCGGCTGGCGCAACGGGTTCGACGGCGGCTACGCCTTCGCGTGTTTCGTGGCCGACAAGTTCACGTCATTTCCGTCCGCGCTCGCCGGTGTCGGCCTGATCGTCGGCGTCGCCCTGCTGCTGTGGCTCCACGTCGTCGGCGTCCGGCAGCGCCAGCCCGTCGCCCTGCTGGTGTACACGAGTGTCGTGCTCGCACTCGCCCTGTGCGCGTCGAGCTACTTCGGCTCCAAGCCCCGGCTGCTGCTGCCCGCGTTCCCGCTGCTGCTGCCGCTCGCCCGCGCCCTCGCCCGGCCGCGCACCGCCAAGTCCGCGCTGGTCACCGTGGGTTTGGCGGTCGTTTCGGCGATCTACGGGGCGTTCTGGCTGAACGGCTCCGGTCCACCATGATCGACTTCTTCGGGCGGTGACGCTCCGGAGAATTCCGCACCAGGACCCGGTTAACGCATTTATAAGCGCCATATAAACAACACCCGGAACGATCAAAGGAATTGAAGACGGCGATCTCACCGGATTCCGGAATCCCCGGAATTCGAGCCACGCTTGAGAGGTTTGCCACATCACATCGTCATCACAAAGCCGCAGTTTCGACGGGGTTCACACCTCACTCGCTGTAACGTCGATTGGGTGCGTACCGAACGAAACCTCACTCGGCGTCTGGACCGGGTGTTCGCCAGACTCGACCGTGAGCCGGAACGACCGGCCCACATCGATGTGCCGAGGATGAGCCGGCACCGGGTCGTGCTGTTCACGGCGACCCTGGCTTTCTACCTGGCGATCGTGTGGGCCGTGGTGATCACGTCCTGGCTGGTCCGGCTCGACTGGCAGGTCATGTTCTTCCGGCCGTACCAGCAGTGGCCGCAGATCCACGCCTTCCTCGACTACTACGTGGTGCTCGGCCAGCGCGGCCCCACCGCCGTGATGGTCGCGGCCTGGCTCGGCTGGCGCTCCTGGCGGCAGCACACCCTGCGCCCGCTGCTGACCCTGGCCACCTCGCTGCTGCTGCTGAACATCACGGTCGGCGCCGCCAAGTACGGGATGGGGCGCCTCGGTCCGCACTACGCGACCGTGATCGGCTCGAACGAGATGATGAGGGGCGGCGATATATTTCCCAGCGGCCACACCGCCAACGCGGTCGTGACATGGGGAATCCTGGCGTATCTGGCCTCCACTCCACGGGCGCGCCGCTGGCTGTCGGCACTGTCCGCGATCACCTCGCTCGGCGTCGGCATGACCACCGTCTACCTCGGTACGCACTGGCTGAGCGATGTGCTGCTGGGCTGGGCCGCGGGCCTGCTGATCCTGCTCGCGCTACCGTGGTTCGAGCCGCCGATCGCGCGCACCGAGGACTGGCTGTTCGACCTGCGCGACCGCTGGCGGGCCCGCCGCGGCCGCCCGGTGGCCGAACCGGCCGTCCCGGTCACCCCGGTGGTGCTCAAGCCGCGCAGCGCCCCGCGGTCCGAGCAGCCGTCGCCGGCCCGCGAGCCGGTCGCCTCGACCCGTGCCTCCCGGGGGCTCGCCCACCTGGCCCCGGGGCCGCACACGACCCGCTCGGAGCGCACTCCGGTCACCCCGGCGGGCAGTCGCCGCCCGCCGCACACCGACCACCGTGTCCCGCGCGGCACGACCCAGCCGGCCCGCCCCCTCACCGGCGGCTGACGGCCCGGTCCGGCGGCGGGTCCGGTACGCACACCCCCGCCGCCACGCACGAGAAAGGCCCCGCCTCCCTCATCGGGAGCGGGGCCTTTGCCGTACGTACGCGCCGTCGACGGGGCGGTCACCCCTTCCAGGCGCGGGCCACCCGGCCGTCGCGCACCTCGAAGTTCAGCCGCCCCACCCGGTACTCCATCGTGATGACCGCGCCCGGCGGCAGCGGCCGCACCGTCGCCCAGCCGCGCTGCCGAGCGAGCCGCTCGGCGTCGGCGGCGTCGAGGCCGACGTACCCGTCCGGACTGTCCTGGGGCTCCGCGGGCGGAGTGGGAATCGGTGCCATACCACCAAGCTAGCAAGGTAAGAGGAAGATCTGCCCCGGGTCACACTTCTGTCACAGCTTCCCGGGTCACACGTACGAGGGTTTCCGCCCGGCTCACCCGGTCAATCGAACAGAATTCACACCGTCCGCCGGACCGCTTCGAATTAGCCACGGAAAGGCCCGTGGTGGGGAACGGGAACGGTGCACGAACGGCATTCCCCGGGCAATCCCGTGCGATACCCGGGCAGCTGACGCCGCATAGGAATTTCACGGAACCAGCACACGCGGCGGGCCACGGCACGGATGCGGGACAGCCGCCGCCCTCGGTGGGCGGCGGCTGTCCCGCGCGGTGCTCGGCGCTCAGAGCGCCAGGCGCTGGCCGGGCACGATCAGGTTCGGGTCGTCGCCGATGACCTTCTTGTTGGCGGCGTAGATCCGCTGCCAGTCGGTCCCGTGCGCGACGGCGATCGCGCTCAGGGTGTCACCCTCGCGGACGAGGTAGTCGCGACCCTCCGGGGAGCCGCTGCGGCCCGTCTGGGCCGCCGGACGCTCCGCCGTCCGCGCCGGAGCGGACGGTGCCGGAGTGGACCTGGTCGGGGCGGACTTCGTCGTCACGCCCTTGGAGCCGGCCGAGCCGGAGGCCGAACCGGAGGCCGAACCGGAGGAACCGGTGCGGTCGGCCGCGGGGACCGCGCCGAAGGCGCCGGCGCGGGCCGAGCAGACCGGCCAGGCACCCCAGCCCTGGGCCTGCTGGACCTTGGCGGCGACGGCGATCTGCGCGCTCCTGGAGGCCTGGTCGGCCGTCGCGGCGTAGGCGGAGCCGCCGTACGCGCGCCAGGTCGAGGCGGAGAACTGGAGCCCGCCGTAGTAGCCGTTGCCGGTGTTGATGTGCCAGTTGCCGCCGCTCTCGCACTGGGCGATGCGGTCCCACACCCCGCTGTCCGCCGCCGCGGCGTTGCCGGTCGCGGCCAGCAGCCCCAGCGGGGCGAGCAGCGCGGCTCCGGCGAGCGCGGCCGTCGTACGGCCCTTGCGGGTGCCGTCGTGACGGGCGGCGTTGCGGGTGGTATCGGCACACTCGGACATGTAATTCCCTCTCCACGAACCCGGGGTCCCCCCGGCGGAGCACGTCTCGCCGCGCATGAACGCGGTTCCTCGTGTCCGCCCCGTCCGCCCCGGACCGGTACCGGCGGTGCTGCTGCCGGTGCCGGGCGGTGGACGTTCCCGAGCGGTGCTCGTTGCACACGGCGGAGGAATGTATGGAGGGTGACCTGCTGAAATCAACCAACTCCCTGTCCTTCCAGGCCAGTTGGCTGTTACCGCAGGTAGCGGCGAATTCAGGCCACCCACTACATCCCTGGATTTCCTGATTTTTCGACCAGTAACCGAAGTCAAACGTGATTCACTTCACCCGTTCAAGCTCCTTGACTGGGCGGGGAGTTGACGGTGAGTGGCCGATTCCGCACGTCTCGTGACCGTGTGCGGTGGTTGATGCGAACCGGTTCCTGCCGGGGCGTGACTCCCACCACAGGACGCCCGTTGTCTTCTTCATGAGCCCGGAACCCCGGGGCTCATCGGCCGGGAGCCACCCGGCCGACCCAGCACGCATCCCGAGGGAGCCCCCGTGCCGCGCATGCTCGACGTCAGTGACGAGGTACGCGCCGAGATCGGCGACGAAGAAGCCGACCGGCTGCTCGCCGACGAGAACACCCCGGGCAGTTACGACTGCACCTCCTGCCGCACCCCGGGCGACTCCGGACAGGAGCGCACCAGCACCGTTCTGTTCGTCGGGGACGAGACCGCCGTCCTCGCCTTCGCCCACGCCAGCTGCCTGCCCTCGCAGGTCGTCCAGGTCACCGAGGAGCAGCTCCAGGGCGCCGTCCGGTCCATCGGCGGGGTCGCCCCCGGCGCGGGCGAGCCGCCGAAGGCCGTGCCCGAGCAGGCGGTGCTCGGCGTGACCAGCGGACTCGTGCTGATCGAGGGCGAGTTGCACCCCGCGCTCGTCGTCGAGCCGACGACACCGATCGTGCGCCCGGGCACCACCGGGCCCGGCGACGACTTCCTCCCGCTGCTCATCGAGCAGGGGTTCACGCCGGTGACCGAGCTGACGTCCGTGCCGCCGGTGCTGCACGGCTGGTCGGTGCTGCTCGCCATGGGCCAGCTGCACGCGGTGCTCCAGCCCTCGGCCAACGGCGGGCAGCCGGTGGCCTGGTGGCAGGCGCACCAGCCGCTCCAGGTGACCGACAGCTGGCGGGCCGCGGCCAACAAGCACCAGCAGGTGCTCATGTTCGCGGCGCCGGTGGGGTCGATCGGGCGGCAGCCGCGGGAGGACCTGCTGCGGGAGTCCCTCGACAAGGCGGCGGCGGTGGGCAAGCTGGTCGCTGCCGCTCTGCCTCTCGCCGGTACGTGACGTTCTCCCCAGGGGGCAGCCCCGCGCACCTCGGGAGATCACAGAACCGCATCTCTTCAGGGTCCCGGTCGTTTGGACATACGTGCACGCATACGACACTCCACCCCCTCGCCGAACCTCCTTCGTCTCCGTTCCGTCAGCCCGGCTGGCGCAGGACGGGGCCGTGGGGGGTTCGGCCACGCCCATCTACGACATGCTCTACGCGGAATGGGTCAAGTCCTTCCGCACGCTGCCGGGGGACCGCAGCGGGGAGGAGGGGCTGAGGTTCAGTCCCTTCGGTGAACTCCCAGGCGTGACAGGCTCGTACGGGGGTCCACGGGCGGGGTCGTTCAGCAGCTCGTACAGCGCCTACAGCGCCGGGGCCTACAGCGCGCGGCAGCAGTCGCAGTGGCAGCGGATCGGCACGATCGGGCGGCCCCACCCGCACGACACCGGGATGCACTACGTCGCCCCGGCCCTGCCGCCGGGACCGCGCCAGGGCGCGTGAGGTACGGCAAGGGCGGCCCCCCGGCCTTCTCGGTCGGGGGGCCGCCCTTGCCGTACGGCGGTTACTTCTTCTTCTGGCCGCGCTTCTCGCGCACCCGCACCGAGATGTGGATCGGGGTGCCCTCGAAGCCGAACTCCTCGCGCAGCCGGCGCTCGATGAAGCGGCGGTAGCCCGCCTCGATGAAGCCGGAGGCGAAGAGGACGAAGCGCGGGGGCTTGGTCCCGGCCTGGGTGCCGAACAGGATGCGGGGCTGCTTGCCGCCGCGGACCGGGTGCGGGTGGGCCGAGACCAGTTCGCCGAGGAAGGCGTTCAGCCGGCCCGTGGGGACGCGGGTCTCCCAGCCGGCGAGGGCGGTCTCGATCGCCGGGACCAGCTTCTCCATGTGCCGGCCGGTGCGCGCCGAGACGTTCACCCGCGGGGCCCAGGCGACCTGGCCCAGCTCGGTCTCGATCTCGCGCTCCAGGTAGTAGCGGCGCTCCTCGTCGAGGGTGTCCCACTTGTTGAAGGCGAGGACGACCGCGCGGCCCGCCTCGACGGCCATGGTGACGATCCGCTGGTCCTGCACGGAGATGTTCTCGGAGGCGTCGATCAGGATGACCGCGACCTCGGCCTTCTCCACGGCGGCCGCCGTGCGCAGCGAGGCGTAGTAGTCGGCGCCCTGCTGGAGGTGGACGCGCTTGCGGATGCCGGCGGTGTCCACGAACTTCCAGGTGACGCCGCCGAGTTCGATCAGCTCGTCGACCGGGTCGCGGGTGGTGCCCGCCAGTTCGTTGACGACGACGCGCTCCTCGCCGGCGACCTTGTTCAGCAGGGAGGACTTGCCGACGTTCGGGCGGCCGATGAGCGCGATGCGTCGGGGGCCGCCGATCGCGGTGCCGAAGCCCTGCGCGGGCGCCTCGGGCAGCGCCTCCAGGACGGCGTCCAGCATGTCGCCGGTGCCGCGGCCGTGCAGCGCGGAGACGGGGTGCGGCTCGCCGAGGCCGAGGTTCCACAGGTAGGCCGCGTCGGCCTCGCCGCTCGGGCCGTCGACCTTGTTGGCGCACAGCACGACCGGCTTGCCGGCCTTGCGCAGCAGCCGGACGACCGCCTCGTCGGTGTCGGTCGCGCCGACCTTGGCGTCCACGACGAAGACGACCGCGTCGGCCGCCTCGATCGCGTACTCGGCCTGGGCGGCGACGGAGGCGTCGATGCCGAGGACGTCCTGCTCCCAGCCGCCGGTGTCGACGACCTTGAAGCGGCGCCCGGCCCACTCGGCCTCGTAGGTGACGCGGTCGCGGGTGACACCGGGCTTGTCCTCGACGACGGCCTCGCGGCGGCCGATGATCCGGTTCACCAGGGTCGACTTGCCGACATTGGGGCGGCCGACGACGGCGAGCACGGGCAGCGGGCCGTGGCCCGCCGCCTCGATGGCGCCCTCGACGTCCTCGACGTCGAAGCCCTCTTCCGCGGCGAGCTCCATGAACTCCGCGTACTCGGCGTCGCCGAGAGCCCCGTGGTCGTACTCGTGCGCGTCCTCGTACGCGGCCGAGCCGTCGGGCTGGATGTCGTCGTTCATGAAGTCCGTACCTCGTCGTTCATTCGTGGTGATCGGTGGACCGGCCCAGCCTGGGCTGATCCACTACTCAAGTGTCACCTAGCGCCCGGTCAGGCGCCTGGCGTTTTCCAGGTGGCTGGTGAGCTGCTTCTGGATGCGCTCGGTCGCCTCGTCCAGCGCCTTGCGCGTGCGCCGCCCACTGCCGTCGCCCGCGTCGAACGGGTCGCCGAAGACGACGTCGACACGGGAGCGCAGCGGGGGCAGCGCCTTTATCAGCCGGCCGGGCGTCTTTGCGCTTCCCAGTACGGCGATGGGCACGATCGGCGCCCCGCTGCGTACGGCGAAGTAGGCGAGCCCGGCGCGCAGCGAGGCGAAGTCGCCCTCGCCCCGGGTGCCCTCCGGGAAGATGCCCAGCACGCCGCCGGCCTCCAGCACGCCGAGCGCGCGGGTGATGGCGGTGCGGTCGGCGGTGGTGCGGTCCACCTTCAGCTGGCCGATGCCGGTCAGGAAGGAGCCCAGCGGGCCGACGAACGCCTCCTGCTTGATCAGGAAGTGCGTCGGCCGGGGTGCCACGCCCATGACCATCGGGCCGTCGACGTTGTGGGAGTGGTTCACCGCGAAGATCACCGGGCCGGCGGCCGGCACCTTCCAGGCGCCGAGCACCCGCGGCTTCCACAGCCCGTACATCAGGCCGACGCCGATGCGCCGCCCGACCTCGGCGCCCCTTACGGAGGGAACCGGCTCGCTCACTTCCCCGCCCGCTTCTCCTCGACCAGGGTGACGACGCACTCGACGACCTGGGCGAGGGTCAGCTCGGTGGTGTCCACCTCGACCGCGTCGTCCGCCTTGGCGAGCGGCGAGGTCTTGCGCGAGGAGTCGGCCGCGTCCCGCTTGATCAGCGCCTCACGGGTGGCGTGGACGTCGGAGCCCTTCAGCTCGCCGCTGCGGCGGGCCGCGCGGGCCTCCGGGGAGGCGGTGAGGAAGATCTTCAGGTCGGCGTCGGGCAGGACGGTCGTACCGATGTCCCGGCCCTCGACCACGATGCCCCGCTCCGCGCCGCCGGCGATCGAGCGCTGGAGCTCGGTGATCAGGGTGCGCACCTCGGGCACCGCGCTCACCGCGCTGACCTTGGAGGTGACCTCCTGGGTGCGGATCGGGCCGGCCACGTCCACGCCGTCGACCGTGATGGTCGGCTTGTCCGGGTCGGTGCCGGAGACGATCTCCGGCTTGCCGGCCACGGCGGCGACGGCGGTCGGGTCCTCCAGGTCGATGCCGTTGGTCACCATCCACCAGGTGATCGCCCGGTACTGGGCGCCGGTGTCCAGGTAGCTCAGACCGAGCTGGGCGGCCACGGCCTTCGACGTGCTCGACTTGCCCGTGCCGGAGGGGCCGTCGATCGCGACGATCACGGGCTTGGCGGTCGGGGCGGCGCCGTTTTCCACGGAGGGACACCTTCCTGGTGCGGTGCGGGCGGGGTGCGGGGAGCGAGTGCGCCCTGCACAAGGTTACTGGGTGCGGGTCACTCGTCCGGACGCGCGCGCCCGCTACTGCCGCAGCGCCCAGCCGCGCTCCCGCAGCGCGGCGCTCAGCACCGGTACCGCCTTGGGCTCCACCATCAGCTGCACCAGACCGGCCTGCTGTCCCGTCGCGTGCTCGATGCGGACGTCCTCGATGTTGACCCGGGCCGCTCCCGCGTCCGCGAAGATCCGGGCCAGCTGTCCCGGCTGGTCGTCGATCAGGACCGCCACGACCTCGTAGACCCGCGGCGCGGACCCGTGCTTGCCGGGCACCCGCACCCGGCCGGCGTTGCCGCGGCGCAGCACGTCCTCGATGCCGGCGGTGCCCTCGTGCCGCTTGGCGTCGTCGGAGGACTGGAGGGCGCGCAGGGCCTCGACGGTCTCGTCCAGGTCGGCGGCGACGTCGGCGAGCAGGTCGGCGACCGGTCCGGGGTTGGCGGACAGGATGTCGATCCACATGCCCGGGTCGGAGGCCGCGATCCGGGTCACGTCCCGGATGCCCTGCCCGCACAGCCGTACGGCGGCCTCCTCGGCGTGCTCCAGGCGGGCGGCGACCATGCTGGACACCAGCTGGGGCATGTGGGAGACGAGGGCGACGGCGCGGTCGTGGGCGACGGCGTCCATGACGACCGGCACGGCCCGGCAGTGCGAGACCAGCTCCAGGGCGAGGTTCAGCACCTCGGTGTCGGTGTCCCGGGTCGGGGTGAGCACCCAGGGGCGGCCCTCGAAGAGGTCGGGGGTCGCGGCCAGCGGGCCCGACTTCTCCCGGCCGGACATGGGGTGGCTGCCGATGTACGCCGACAGGTCCAGGCCGAGCGCCTCCAGCTCGCGGCGCGGGGCGCCCTTGACGCTGGCCACGTCGAGGTAGCCGCGGGCCACGCCGCGGCGCATGGCGTCGGCGAGCACGGCGGCGACGTGGGCGGGCGGGGCGGCGACGATCGCGAGGTCGACGGGTCCGTCGGGGGCCTCGTCGGTGCCGGCGCCCAGCGCGGCGGCCGTGCGGGCCTGGCCGGGGTCGTGGTCGGCGAGGTGGACGGTGACGCCGCGCTGGGTGAGGGCCAGGGCGGCGGAGGTGCCGATGAGGCCGGTGCCGATGACGAGTGCGCTTCTCACTGGGCGATGTCCTTGCGCAGGGCGGCCGCGGCGCCGAGGTAGACGTGCGCGATGGCGGCGCGCGGCTTGTCGGACTCGACGTGGGCGAGGACCCGGACGACCCGGGGCATGGCACCGGCGACGTCCAGTTCCTGGGCGCAGATCAGGGGTACGTCGGCGAAGTGGCTGCCGAGCCCCCGGGCGGCGGCGGCCGGGAAGTCGCTGTGCAGGTCGGGGGTGGCCGTGAACCAGATGCTGATCAGGTCGTCGGCGGTCAGTTCGTTGCGCTCCAGGATGGCGGTGAGCAGGGCTGCGACCTGCTCGTCCATGTGCGCGGCCTCGTCCCGCTCCAGTTGGACGGCCCCACGGACCGCTCGTACCGCCACGGCGCTGCTCCTTGCTGACATGCGGATCTGTTGTTGGTCCGTCCAGCGTAGTCAGCCCGTGCGGGCCCAGCGCGCGGCGCCCGATCACTGAGACGATGCGAAGCGTCCGGGATATCCCGGTTCCGACGTCGGTACGGAGGGCGGCATGGCCGAGGGTGCGAAGCGGCGCACGGTTCTGGTGACGGGGGCGGCGGTACTGACCGTGCCCCTCGTGGCCTGCGGCGGCAAGAGCTCCGGGAGCGGTGGCCGGACGCTGGGCGACACCGGTGAGATCCCGGAGGGCGGCGGCAAGATCTTCAAGGAGCAGAAGGTCGTCGTCACACAGCCGGCCAAGGGCGACTTCAAGGCCTTCTCGGCGATCTGCACGCACCTGGGCTGCACGGTGAGCCGGGTCGCCGACGGCACCATCGACTGCCCGTGCCACGGCAGCAGGTTCCACATCGCCGACGGCACGGTGGCCCACGGCCCCGCGAAGAGGCCGCTGCCGCCGAAGTCGATCAAGGTGAGCGGAAATTCGATCCGTCTGACGTGAGGGGCCCGCGTACGCTCCGGGCATGCGGCCGACCGACCTCGTGCGCGAGCACACGATCTACGCCTGTGTCATGGGTTCCCGCGCCTTCGGCCTGGCCACGGACGCGAGCGACACCGACCGGCAGGGGGTGTTCCTCGCCCCCACCCCCCTGTTCTGGCGGTTCGAGAAGCCGCCGACGCATGTCGAGGGGCCGGGCGAGGAGCAGTTCTCCTGGGAGCTGGAGCGGTTCTGCGAGCTGGCGCTGCGCGGCAACCCGAACATCCTGGAGTGCCTGCACTCCCCGCTGGTGGAGCACGTGGACGACACCGGCCGGGAGCTGCTGTCCCTGCGCGGCGCCTTCCTCTCCCGCCGGGCGTACGACACCTTCACGCGCTACGCCCTCGGCCAGCGCAGGAAGCTCGACGCCGACGTGCGCACGACGGGCGCTCCGCGCTGGAAGCACGCCATGCATCTGCTGCGGCTGCTGACGAGCGCGCGGGACCTGCTGCGCACCGGCGAGCTGCGCATCGACGTCGGCGAGCGGCGCGAGGCGCTGCTCGCGGTCAGGCGCGGCGAGGTCCCCTGGCCGGAGGTCGAGGCCCGGATGGCCCGGCTGGCGGCGGAGACGGAAGAGGCCCTGCTCCGCACGCCGCTGCCTGCGGAGCCGGACGGCGCCCGGGTGTCCGACTTCCTCTTCCGCACCCGCCGCGCCTCCGCACTCACCGGACTGCCCTAGGGGGTGCGGTCAGCTCTCCAGTCGCACGCGGATCACGAAGTCGTGCAGGGCGTCGTGGGCGTCGTGCGCGTCGGGGAGGGCCGAGGTGGCCTGGACCTCGTCGAGGACGGCGTGCAGCCGCTCCACATCGGCCTCCACGCGCGCGTGCGCGATGTCTTCGGCCTTCCCGTGCTCCCGTTCCCGCTTGGCGGCTATCAGCTCGGGCAGATAGCCGGGCGCGTCGATCTCGTCCAGCAGGGTGGGCAGATGGGCCTGGACCCGGCCGCTGCGCATGAGGTGGATGCCGGTGAGCAGCACGCGGAACGTGTAGAGCAGCGGCTTGAGTTCGCCGGTCTTCTCGAACAGCCGCCACTGGGTCACCGCGAACCCCCGGTAGTGGTGGGCGTGGTGGCTGGTGAGGACGGCGGGCGCCAGCGCGGCCAGCTCCCGGTGCGGGTCGCCGGTGTGCACGACCAGGGGCGAGAGCAGCTGCTCCAGCACATAGCCGTTGCGGCGGAGCATCAGCCGTACGAACTTGCGCAGGTCGTGGGTGACGAGGTCCAGCTCGACGCCGTAGCGCACCCAGGCCCGCGAGCGGGTCTCCGCCGGCTCGCGCAGGCCGACGAGGTCGGCGACGGGGAGCAGATGGACGCCGCGCAGGTCCACGTCGGAGTCCTGCGAGGGGAAGCCGTAGAGATGGGCTCCGGAGACGGTCGCGAACAGCACCGGGTCGGGCTGTTCCGCGACCACGGGCGCGAGGTCGAGGTCGAGGTCTTCGATCATGGACTCAAGCGTCCCAGAGCGCTCCCGGCTCCGACAGGCCGCCTCGGTTCGGACCCACGACCACCGCCGCCCCCGCCGGCCGTCACTGTGACGGCGGACGGGGGCGGTGGTCAGGTCATGGCAGGGCGATTGCGGGGTCGGCCTAGAGGTCGACTTCCTTCATCAGCATGCCGACCTCGGTGTTGGACAGCCGGCGCAGCCAGCCCGACTTCTGGTCGCCCAGGGTGATCGGGCCGAAGGCGGTGCGCACGAGCTTCTCGACCGGGAAGCCGGCCTCGGCCAGCATGCGGCGCACGATGTGCTTGCGGCCCTCGTGCAGGACGACCTCGACCAGGTAGTTCTTGCCGGTCTGCTCCACGACCCGGAAGTGGTCCGCGCGCGCGTAGCCGTCCTCCAGCTGGATGCCGTCCTTCAGGCGCTTGCCCAGGTCGCGCGGGATCGGGCCCACGATGGCGGCGAGGTAGGTCTTCTTCACGCCGTACTTCGGGTGCGTGAGACGGTGCGCCAGCTCGCCGTGGTTGGTGAGCAGGATGACACCCTCGGTCTCGGTGTCCAGCCGGCCGACGTGGAAGAGCCGCGTCTCACGGTTGGTGACGTAGTCGCCGAGGCACTGGCGTCCCTCCGGGTCCTCCATGGTGGAGACGACACCGGCGGGCTTGTTGAGCGAGAAGAACTGGTACGACTGCGTCGCGACCGTCAGGCCGTCGACCCTGACCTCGTCCTTCTCGGGGTCGACCCGCTTGCCCTGCTCCAGCACGATCTCGCCGTTGACCTCGACGCGCGCCTGCTCGATCAGCTCCTCGCAGGCCCGCCGGGAGCCGTAGCCCGCACGCGCGAGGACCTTCTGCAGCCGCTCGCCCTCCTGCTCGGCGCCCGGGAAGGTCTTGGGCGGCTTGACGTCCTTCTTGCCCGCGTACCGCTCGCGGTTGCGCTCCTCGGCCCGCGCCTCGTACTCACGGGAGGTGCCGGGCGCCGTACGGCCGCGCTGCGGCTGGGCCTTCTTCGGGCCGCCCTTGGCACCGCCGCGGGCCGCGCCGCCGCGCCCGGACTTGGGGCCCTCCTGGGAGGCGCCGGGGCCCACGTCGTAGCGGCGCTCCTCGGGGCGGGGCTTGCGGGGACGGCCCTGCCCCTGCCGCTCGTCCCGGTTGTTGCCGGCGCCGCGGTGGTTACCGCGCCCGCCCTGCCCGCCACTCTTGCCGCTGCCGCTGCTTCGCATCAAAGTTCCGTCTTAGTCGTCTGCGTCCTCTACGCCGGGCGCGTCGGGCGCGTCCGGGTCGAACGACGGGACTCCCTCCTGGGTCTCGGCCTCGATCGCCTCCGCCTCCGGGAGGAAGGGCGCGAGCTCCGGAAGCTCGTCCAGGCCGCGCAGGCCCATCCGCTCCAGGAAGTAGTTCGTCGTCCTGTACAGGATCGCACCTGTTTCGGGTTCCGCGCCCGCCTCCTCGACCAGACCGCGCTGGAGCAGGGTGCGCATCACACCGTCGCAGTTGACCCCGCGGACGGCGGAGACGCGGCTGCGGCTGACCGGCTGGCGGTAGGCGACGACCGCGAGGGTCTCCAGCGCAGCCTGGGTGAGCCGGGCGGTCTGGCCGTCCAGGACGAGCCGCTCGACGGCCGGCGCGTACTCCGCGCGCGTGGAGAAGCGCCAGCCGCCCGCGACGAACCGCAGCTCGAAGCCGCGCCCCTGGACGTCGTACTCGTCGGCCAGCTCCCGGAGCGCGTCGGCGATCTGCCGTCGCGGCCGCTCCAGCAGCTTCGCCAGGTGCTCCTCGGTCGCGGGCTCGTCGACGACCATGAGCATGGCCTCCAGGGCGGGTTTGAGGCCGAGGTCGGCGACGGTCCGCAGCCCGGCCGGGACCTCGGCGGTCTCCTCGCTCATGCCTTCTTCTCCTCCTCGGGCGGCTCGGGCCGCCGGTCGAACTCGTCGGTGACCATCGGCGCCGTGTCGGTGTCCCCGCCGGTCCAGCGCACGATCAGCTCCCCGAGCGCGGTCTCCTGCTCCAGGGCGACGGCCTTCTCGCGGTACAGCTCCAGCAGGGCGAGGAAGCGGGCGACGACGGTGAGGGTGTCGTCGGTGTCCTCGACCAGGGTCCGGAAGCCGGCCTCGCCCAGCTCCCGCAGCCGGGCGACCACGATCCGGGCCTGCTCCTGCACGCTGACCAGCGGTGCGTGGATGTGGTCGACGTAGACCTGCGGCTTGGGCTTCGGCTGCATCGCCTTGACCGCGAGCCTGGCGAAGCCCTCGGGGCCGATGCTGATGACGACCTCGGGCAGCAGCTCGGCGTACTGGGGTTCCAGGCCGACGGTACGGGGGTACCGGCGGGCCTCCTCGTCGAGGCGCGCGTTGAAGATGTCCGCGATCCGCTTGTAGGCGCGGTACTGGAGCAGCCGCGCGAACAGCAGGTCCCGGGCCTCCAGCAGCGCCAGGTCGCCCTCGTCCTCGACCTCGGCGGCGGGCAGCAGCCGGGCCGCCTTCAGATCGAGCAGCGTGGCCGCCACGACGAGGAACTCGGTCGTCTGGTCCAGGTCCCAGTCCGGCCCCATGGCGCGGATGTGCGCCATGAACTCGTCGGTGACCTTCGACAGGGCGACCTCGGTGACGTCCAGCTTGTGCTTGGAGATGAGCTGGAGGAGGAGGTCGAAGGGGCCCTCGAAGTTGGCGAGGCGGACCTTGAAGACGCCGTCAGGGGCTTCTTCGGGTGCCGGCGCCGGTGGCGGGGAGGTCGGCGGCGGGGCGACCTGCACCGACGCGTCCGGGTGAGTGTCCGGGTGGTCCTCCGGCGGTGCCGCGATCGGCTCGGTGTGCTCGGCCGGTGCGGCACCCGGCCCGCGTCCCAGCACACGCCGCCGTCCGGCGGCCGGGCCGGAGGCGGACGCGGGGGCGGGAACGTCGGGCGAGGTCATGGCCCCCGCAGGCTACCCCTACCGTCCCCGCAGCCGTCGTACGAGGATGCTCGCGTCCCCGCGGGATTCCAGGTCGGCCAGGACCACGGCCACCGCCTCGCGGACGATGCGCCCGCGGTCCACCGCCAGCCCGTGCTCGCCGCGGAGCACCAGGCGGGCGTGCTCCAGGTCCATCAGTTCCTCGGCGGACACGTACACCGTGATCTTCTCGTCGTGCCGCTCGCGTCCGCTGGGCCGCCGGTTCGGCGCCCGCCCCCGCTTGCGCGGCTGGGCGTCGGCAGAACCTTCCTGCGTGCCCTGCCGTCGCGCCGGCCGGGTGCGGGACTCGCCGGACTCGCCCCGTTCGACCTCCGCGGCGACGTGCTCCGCGCCCTCGCCGTCACCGCCCTGGACCGGCACCGACTGCGGTGCGTCCTCGGCGGCGACGTCGTCGCTCTCCGCCGCGGGGGACGGCACCCGGGCCTCACCGTTCGCTGGGCGGCGGGGAGTCGACGGCTGAAGCGCCGTCCCCCCTGTCGTACGGAAGAGTTCGTCGGCCCCGGGCAGACTCACTCGGCGTGACACCGGGCGAGCACCTCCCTGGCGAGTTGGCGATAGGCGGCGGCACCGACGGAGTTGGAGGCGTAGGTGGTGATCGGCTCACCGGCGACCGTGGTCTCCGGGAAGCGGACCGTGCGGCCGATGACCGTGTGGTAGACGTGGTCGTCGAACGCCTCGACCACCCGGGCCAGGACCTCGCGGCTGTGGACCGTGCGCGAGTCGTACATCGTGGCCAGGATGCCGTCCAGCTCCAGGTCGGGGTTGAGCCGCTCCTGGACCTTCTCGATGGTCTCGGTCAGCAGGGCCACACCGCGCAGGGCGAAGAACTCGCACTCCAGCGGCACGATCACCTTGTGAGCGGCCGTCAGGGCGTTCACGGTGAGCAGGCCGAGCGAGGGCTGACAGTCGATCACGATGTAGTCGTAGTCGTCCATCAGCGGCTTCAGGGCGCGCTGGAGCGTGGACTCGCGGGCGACCTCGGAGACCAGCTGGACCTCTGCGGCCGACAGGTCGATGTTGGAGGGCAGCAGGTCCATGTTGGGGACCGCCGTCTTCAGCAGGACCTCGTCCGCCGACATGCCCCGCTCCATGAGCAGGTTGTAGACGGTCAGGTCCAGCTCCATCGGATTGACGCCGAGTCCCACCGACAGCGCGCCCTGCGGGTCGAAGTCCACGAGCAGCACGCGCCGGCCGTACTCCGCGAGCGCGGCACCCAGGTTGATGGTCGACGTCGTCTTGCCGACGCCGCCCTTCTGGTTGCACATCGCGATGATCTTCGCGGGGCCGTGGTCGGTCAGCGGGCCCGGGATCGGGAAGTACGGCAGCGGGCGTCCGGTCGGACCGACGCGCTCACGGCGCTGGCGGGCCGCGTCGGGCGCGAGCGTGGCCGCGTACTCCGGATCGGGCTCGTACTCGGCGTCGGGGTCGTAGAAGTGCCCCTCGGGCACTTCGTCGTAGTCGGCGAGGTGGTTGTGGGGCGCGCCACTTCCGTCGCCGGCCATGGCGTTCACGTGATGGCCATCCATGCTCTGGTGTGCTCTCCGGGTCACCTGCGGAACCGGACTCTGGTGGGCTGCGAAGGTGCGCACTGCGACGGAGCCGACAGCCTCGAATCCCGTGGGCCCCTGGCCCTGTGCCGGCATTCCTGGTTGACCACCCCCGGGAGAAAATGTCGACTCATTCACAAGTCGTCTTACCTCCTTGGTGACCAGGGAACTTCTAGACAAGGTCAGCGTGGCACCATGCCGACGGTTGGCGACTCTATGGCGTGTCGGCGGTCCGCAGCAACACAATCCGCCGGACCCGGCACGATGTGTCGGCAATGAAACATCTCGCTGTCAAGGGCGTACGGCCGTCGCACAGCAGGTTTCACCGGTGTACGAATCGGTCGAAGGGTTACGTTCGAGGCGAGTTGACCGAGAGCCGCAAAGTGACCATACACACATCCGGCCGGACCTTGTCGGGCAAGGTCCGGCCGGGTGCGTGCCGTTGACACGCCTTGTTGACGTATCGCCTTTACGAAAAGGTGACTTAGCCGAGCAGCGAGGCCAGCTCGACGTGCTCCAGGCCGTGGGCGTCCGCGACCTCCTTGTAAACGACCTTGCCGTCATGGGTGTTGAGACCCTTGGCGAGCGCGGCGTCGCGGCGCAGCGCCTCGACCCAGCCGTTGTTCGCGAGCGAGACGATGTACGGCAGCGTCGCGTTGGTGAGGGCGTTGGTGGAGGTGTTGGGCACCGCGCCGGGCATGTTGGCGACGCAGTAGAAGACCGAGTTGTGCACCTTGAAGGTCGGCTCGGCGTGGGTCGTCGGGTGGGAGTCCTCGAAGCAGCCGCCCTGGTCGATCGCGATGTCGACAAGAACACTTCCGGGCTTCATGCGGGCCACCAGCTCGTTGGTGACGAGCTTCGGGGCCTTGGCGCCCGGGATGAGGACGGCGCCGATGACGAGGTCGGCGTCCAGGACGGCCTTCTCCAGCTCGAAGGCGTTGGACATGATCGCCTTCACCTTGGTGCCGAAGACCTTGTCGGCCTCGCGCAGCTTGTTGATGTCGCGGTCGAGCAGGGTCACGTCGAAGCCCATGCCGACGGCGACCTGCGTGGCGTTCCAGCCCGAGACACCGCCGCCGATGACGACGGCCTTGGCCGGGGTCACGCCCGGGACGCCGCCGGGGAGCACACCGCGGCCGGCGTTCGGGGCCATCAGGTGGTAGGCGCCGACCTGCGGGGCGAGGCGGCCCGCGACCTCGGACATCGGGGCGAGCAGCGGCAGCGCGCGGTTCGGCAGCTCGACCGTCTCGTAGGCGATGGCCGTGGTGCCGGACTCGACGAGCGCGTCCGTGCACTCCTTGGAGGCGGCCAGGTGCAGGTAGGTGAAGAGGATCTGGTCCTTGCGCAGGCGGTGGTACTCCTCCGCGATGGGCTCCTTGACCTTCAGCAGCAGCTCGGCGGCGGCCCAGACCTCGTCGGCGGTGTCGAGGATCGCGGCACCTGCGGAGACGTACTCCTCGTCCGTGATCGAGGAGCCGAGGCCGGCACCCCGCTCGATGACGACCTGGTGGCCGTTGCGCACCAGCTCGTGCACACCGGCGGGGGTGATGGCCACCCGGAACTCGTTGTTCTTGACCTCGCGGGGGATGCCGACCTTCACGTCGATCACGGTCCTTGGCTCAGAGGGTATGGGGGGGCGTTACAAGACATACCCAGGCATGCGGGGGCACACCGGGAGACACCGCAGGAGAACGTGCGGCAGAGCCAGTTTAATGAAGGTGTTCTGCGTGTCTAGCCTTTCATTGCATCAATCTTCACTGGATGGACTACGGATTTCGCAGGCGTTCCTGTCCTGTTCCGCCCTTGTGTCGTCCTCGGTGCCGTCCTGCGGGGCCTCCTCACCCAGCATGCGCTCGGCCGCCGCGCGGTGCAGTCGGGCGGCCGTGGGGTCGCCGAGATGCTCCAGCGTGTCGGCGAGCCGGAGCTGGAGCGCGGCCTGCAGCCGGACGTCCTCGGCGCGGCGCGCCCACTCCGCCGCCTCCTGGCAGGTGCGCAGCGATTCCTCGAAGCGTCCGGCGTACTCCTGCACCCGGGCCAGCTCGCTCAACGCCCGTGCGTGGGCGGCGACATCACCGCCCTTGCGGTACCCGGCGACGGCCGCCCGCCAGTTCCTGAGACCCTCGCCGTAGCGGCCCGCGTAGGTGTGGGCGGTGGCGATCCGGCCGTACAGCCGGGCGGCCTGCTCGCGCTCGCCCCGGGCCAGCCGCTCGGCCAGGGCCCGGCCGAACCAGTCGGCGGCCCGGTCGTGGTCCCCCAGCTCCTGGTACGCCCCGCCTACGGATTCCATCGCGCGGCCGGTCGCGTACGGGTCGTTCGCTTCGCGTCCGGCCGCCAGCGCCAGCCGGTAGCGGGCCAGCGCGTCCCGGGTGCGGCCGGTCTGCGCGTCCACGTCGCCCAGGTTCAGCAGCGCGGCGGCCTTCTCCCGGGGCAGCCCGCGCCGCTCGGCGACATCGAGGACGAGGCTGTGCAGGCCGTACAGGTCGGCCGCGGCGGCCTGGGTGCCCTCGTGCGCCACCAGGGCCCTGACCAGCTGGGACATCAGCCGCCGGGCGAGCGTGTCCAGCTCGCCGTCGGCCACCGCGAGCCGGGCGGAGGCGAGCAGGGCGGGCCGGCGGATGCGCAGCCAGTCGGCGGCGGCCCGGGGGTTGGGGAAGCGCACCTCGCGGGGCATGGCGTTCAGCTTCTCGCGGGCCTGCGCGCTGTCCGTCTCGGTGATCGCCCGGCACGCCTGGAGCAGCCGTACCGTCCGCTCCAGCATCCGGGCCCGGGCCAGCTGGAGCTCCGCGGGCCGCTCCTGGCTCCGGGCGAGGGCCCACAGCAGCGGGTGCAGCCAGCCGGGGACCTCGTACTGCGGCAGCGGCGAGTCCGCCGCGCGCAGCAGGCCGAGGGCGACGAGGTCGTCCAGGACGGCGCGGGCGGCGCCGACCGAGCAGCCCGCGAGCGCGGAGGCGGTGTGCGGGTCGGCCAGGCCGGCCGGGGCGAGCGCGAGCAGCCGCAGGATCCGGGCGGCCGGGGCGGACAGCTCGTCGTACACAAGCCGCAGGACCCGGGCGGGCGGGCTGGCGTCCATGGCGTCGTCGGCGCCGGCGTGCAGCCGTTTGGCCAGGTCGGAGACGGCGGCCTGGGGTCGGGCGGCGAGCCAGCCGCCGGCCAGCACCAGCGCGGCCGGGTGGCCCTGGCAGGCCTCGGCGAGGCTCTCGGCGGCGCGCGGGTCGACGGTGATGCGGACCGCGCCGGTGTAGCGGGTGAGCAGTTCCACCGCGGACTTGGTGTCGAGGCCGCCGACGGTGCAGGGGCGGACGTCCGCGATGCCGGTGAGCGGGCCCTGGGAGACGGCCACGACCAGGCAGTCCGGGGAGTCCGGCAGCAGCGCGTCGACCTGCTCGGCGCCGGCCGCGTCGTCCAGGAGCAGCAGGGTGCGCCGGTCGGTGAGGGCGGTGCGCAGCGCCTCGGTCAGCTCGTCCTCGGCGGCGCCGGGCGGGGCCGGCCGGTCCAGCGCGGCGAGCAGGTCGCGGGCGGTGCGCTCGACCGGGACGGGGGTGCCGTCGGGCTCGCCGAGCCGGGCGCGCAGCACCCCGTCGGGGTAGCGGCGGGCGATCTGGCGGACGAGTTTCTCGGCGAGCGCGGTCCGGCCCGAGCCGGGGCGGCCCGCGATCAGGAGCACGCGCGCGCGAGGGGCCTTGCGGCCGGCGAGGGTGTCCAGGCCCGCGCGCTCGATGTCGGCGCGCAGCTCCTTCAACTCCCGTGTGCGCCCCAGGAAATAGTCTTCCGTGACCTCGTGCGCCGGTCGCCCCACGCCGCCTGCGTCCACCGCCTGATCCGTCACGGGCCACACTCCCGTCCCACCGCACGCGCAAGCCCGCCGGATCTTCCGAGACAGGCGTGAAAAGCCTAGTTCACGCTCTCTGACGTGCGGTGAGGAGCGCGGCGCACAGATCGCTCGATCGGATCAGGCGATCGTCACACCACCGAGCCGAACGGGTGGCTCAGGAGGTGAAGGGCCGGGCGGGCCAGGGGGCGTCGGCCGGGCGCAGGGCGTCGAGACCGTCGCCGCCGCGGGCCGCCACCAGCGAGAGCACGCCCACGACCAGGCAGTTGTTGTGCACGTCGCCGGCCAGGACACGGCGCACCAGCTCGTCGACCGGCACGCGCGCGTACTCCATGTCGGTCTCCTCGTGCTCGGTCTCGAACCGCTCGCCCTCGGCCTCCGCCAGCTCCCGCGCGAGGAAGACCCGTACGGCCTCGTCGCAGCCGCCGGGGGTGGTGTACACGTCGGTCAGCACCCGCCAGTCCTCGGCCTTGACGTGCGCCTCCTCGTACAGCTCGCGCTGGGCCGCGTGCAGCGGGTTCTCGCCGGGGACGTCGAGCAGGCCGGCCGGGATCTCCCACAGCTTGTGCCGCACGGGGTGGCGGTACTGGTTGATCAGCAGGACCCGGTCCTCCTCGTCCAGGGCGAGGACGGCGACCGATCCGGGGTGGACCTGGTAGTCACGGCGGACGACCGAGCCGTCGGGCATGACCACGTCGTCCGTGCGCACGGAGGTCTTGTTGCCCACGAAGGGGGTGTCCGTCGCCCGGATCTCCCACTCCTCGGGACTGTCCTTGATCGTCATGCCCTGTCCTTCCCCACATGCGCCGGCGGCCGGGGCGCGAGCGTGCTGGACACACGCGCCCCGGCCACCGTACAGCTCCTGTGCTACTTCGCGATCTTCCGCTCGACCGCGGCCTTCACCAGCCCGGCGAAGAGCGGGTGCGGGCGCGTCGGCCGGGACCGCAGCTCCGGGTGCGCCTGGGTGGCGACCAGGTAGGGGTGCGCGTCACGGGGGTACTCGACGTACTCGACGAGCTTGCCGTCCGGCGACGTGCCGGAGAACAGGATCCCGGCCTTCTTCTCCAGTTCCGCGCGGTAGGCGTTGTTGACCTCGTAGCGGTGGCGGTGGCGCTCCTCGACGTACTCCTTGCCGTCGTAGACCTCGCGCACGATGGAGCCCTCGGCCAGCTTGGCCGGGTACATGCCGAGCCGCATGGTGCCGCCCATGTCGCCCTCGCCGGCGACGATGTCCATCTGCTCGGCCATGGTGGAGATGACCGGGTGGGCGGTGGCGGGGTCGAACTCGGTGGAGTTGGCGTCGGGGATGTCGGCCAGGTTGCGGGCGGCCTCGATCACGATGCACTGCAGGCCCAGGCACAGGCCGAGCAGCGGGATCCTGTTCTCGCGGGCGAACCTGATCGCGCCGACCTTGCCGAGCACACCGCGGTCGCCGAAGCCGCCGGGGATGCAGATGCCGTCGACGTCTCCGAGCTGGGCCTTGGCGCCGGCCGGGGTCTTGCAGTCGTCGGAGGTGACCCACTTGATCTTCACGCGGGCCTTGTTGGCGAAGCCGCCGGCGCGCAGGGCCTCGGTGACCGACAGATAGGCGTCGGGCAGGTCGATGTACTTGCCGACCAGGGCGAGGGTGATCTCGTGGTCGGGGTTGTGGACGCGGTCCAGCAGGTCGTCCCAGGTCGTCCAGTCCACGTCACGGAAGGGCAGGTCGAGCTTGCGCACGACGTAGGCGTCCAGGCCCTCGGTGTGCACGACCTTCGGGATGTCGTAGATGGAGCGGGCGTCGGGGCAGGCCACGACGGCGGCCTCGTCCACGTCGCACATCAGGGAGATCTTGCGCTTGATGGCGGTGGGGACCTCGCGGTCGCAGCGCAGCACGATCGCGTCGGGCTGGATGCCGATGTTGCGCAGCGCGGCCACGGAGTGCTGGGTGGGCTTGGTCTTCAGCTCGCCCGAGGGGCCGATGTAGGGCAGCAGCGAGATGTGGACCACGAAGACGTTGTCGCGGCCGACCTCGTGGCGGACCTGGCGGACGGTCTCCAGGAAGGGCAGGGACTCGATGTCGCCGACGGTGCCGCCGACCTCGGTGATGACGACGTCGACCTCGTCCGTCGCCATGCGCCGGATGCGGTGCTTGATCTCGTTGGTGATGTGCGGGATGACCTGCACGGTGTCACCGAGGTACTCGCCGCGGCGCTCCTTGGCGATCACGGTGGAGTAGACCTGGCCTGTAGTGACGTTGGCGGTGCCGTCCAAGTCACGGTCCAGGAACCGCTCGTAGTGTCCGATGTCGAGGTCGGTCTCGGCACCGTCGTTGGTGACGAAGACCTCACCGTGCTGGAAGGGGTTCATCGTGCCCGGATCGACGTTCAGATACGGATCCAGCTTCTGCATCACGACGCGCAGCCCGCGGGCCTTGAGCAGCATGCCCAGGCTGGAGGCGGTGAGGCCCTTGCCGAGCGAGGAGGCGACACCCCCGGTGACGAAGATGTGCTTGGTCGTCGTGGATTTCGGCGGCATGGCCAAGAGGGGGCTCCCGTGGTCGCTGGCTTTCGTGCGGTGCGGCTGCCGGGCCCGGACATCGCTGTGCTTCCGGGTGGGGGCGCCGCCGCTGCGGTTCGGGGGAGCCCGTCTGTCTTCCTTCGGGTCCCACCGGTCCACGGGCTACCAGGGTATCAGCGCCCGGAGGAGATGGCTTCCGGCCACGCTCCGCACCGGCGCGGACACGGCCCGGCCCGCCGCGGGTGCCCGCACGGGGCCGGCCGACGGGTCTCCACCACGTCCGCCACACGTGTCACCACAAAAACGTGCCGGTCACATCGTCATCACCCGCTGCTCACTCGTTCGGCCCACACGGGTTGCCCGGAGCGGCACGCAGATCATCTGGCTGCGTCGTATCCTGCTCGGACATTCGCTGCCGAGCCAGGCCGGAACGACGGCACACCCCCGCCGATATCCACCGGAACAACGAGCGCGCGGCAGTTCGTTGAGCAAGGACCGTCGTTTTGCCTCAGGGCTCGGCGGGCTGCTTTGCTTCACCGCTCAACGACGCACAACAACGACCCCTTGACCGCATCAGCGACAGCCCCCTGCGCGGGGGCGTGACGTGGCCGTTCGACTGGAGTTGCACGTGGCCGGGCGCATCGAAGACTACGCACTCATCGGAGACATGCAGACCGCGGCACTGGTCTGCCGGGACGGCACGGTGGACTGGCTGTGCCTGCCCCGCTTCGACTCGCATGCCATCTTCGCCGGCCTGCTGGGCACCGAGGAGCACGGCTTCTGGCGGCTCGGCCCGGCGCACGCGGCCGACGCGACGCCGCCGGTCGCCGCCCGGCGCGGCTACCGCGGCGACTCGCTGATCCTGGAGTCCGAGTGGGACACCCCGCGGGGCACCGTGCGCGTGACCGACTTCATGCCGCCGCGTGACGGCGCGCCGCAGCTGATCCGGATCGTCGAGGGCGTCACCGGCCGGGTGCCGATGCGCTCCGCCCTGCGGATGCGGTTCTCCTACGGCCGGGTGGTGCCCTGGGTGCACAGGAACGAGGGCCGTACGGTGGCCGTCGCGGGCCCGGACTCGGTGTGGTTCGACACCGAGGCGGAGACCTACGGAAAGTCGCTGACGACGTACGCCGACTTCACGGTCGCCCCCGGTGACCGGATCGCCTTCACCATCTCGTGGCAGCCCTCGCACCGGGAGCCGCCGCCGCTGCCGGAGCCGGAGACGTCGCTGGAGGCGGCGGAGGAGTTCTGGCGCGAGTGGGTGGACCACTGCACGTACCACGGGCCGTACCGCGAAGCGGTGATCCGCTCCCTGATCACGCTGAAGGCGCTGACGTACGCCCCGACCGGCGGCATCGTCGCGGCCCCGACGACCTCCCTGCCCGAGGACATCGGCGGCGTGCGCAACTGGGACTACCGCTACACCTGGCTGCGCGACGCCGCGATCACCCTGTCGTCGCTGCTGCGCACCGGCTACCGCGAGGAGGCCCGCGCCTGGCGCGAGTGGCTGCTGCGCGCGGTCGCGGGCGACCCGGAGAACCTGCAGATCATGTACGGCATCGCCGGTGAGCGCGAGCTCGGCGAGGCCGAGCTGGACTGGCTGCCCGGCTACGAGAAGTCCGCCCCGGTCCGGGTCGGCAACGGCGCGGCGCACCAGCTCCAGCTGGACGTGTACGGCGAGGTCACCGAGGCCCTGCACCTGGCCCACATGACGGGTCTGGCCCGCAACGACTACGCCTCGCTGCTCCAGCTGAAGCTCATCCGCTACCTGGAGGACCACTGGCAGGAGCCGGACGAGGGCATCTGGGAGGTGCGCGGCCCGCGCCGGCACTTCGTGCACTCCAAGGTGATGGCCTGGGTCGCCGTCGACCGCACGATCAAGCTGATCGAGTCCGGCGACGCGGACGGCCCGCTGGAGCGCTGGAAGGAACTGCGCGACGACATCCACCGGGACGTGTGCGAGAAGGGCTACGACAAGGAGCGCAACACCTTCACGCAGTCCTACGGCTCCCAGGAGCTGGACGCCTCGCTGCTGCTGATCCCGCAGATGGGCTTCCTGCCGCCGGACGACAAGCGGGTGATCGGCACGATCGAGGCGATCCAGCGCGAGCTGTCCACCCCGGACGGGTTCATCCTGCGCTACCCGACCTCGGGCGGCGACGAGGGCGTCGACGGCCTGCCCGGCGACGAGGGCGCCTTCCTGGCCTGCTCGTTCTGGATGGCCGACGACCTGGCGATGATCGGCCGCGTCGACGAGGCCCGCAAGCTGTTCGAGAAGCTCCTCGCGCTGCGCAACGACCTCGGCCTGCTCGCCGAGGAGTGGGACCCGCGCCTGCAGCGCCAGGTCGGCAACTTCCCGCAGGCCTTCAGCCACGTGCCGCTGATCGACACGGCACTGCGGTTGACGGCTTCGGGGGCGTACGGAGGCTGAGCGCGACCCGGTGACCGGCCCCGCCTAGGCTGAAAACCGAACGCATCCCCCCTTTCCGGAAAGGGGGCGGTCGGCCATGGCTTCCCTCTCGAAGGCGCGGGCGGCCCTGGCCGTGCTGCGCGAGGATCTGGCCGGCGACGTGTTCGCCCCGGGGGATCCCGGTTACGACGGGGCCCGGGCCGTCTTCGACGCACGGATCGACCGGCGCCCGGCCGTGATCGCGCGGTGCGCGGACACGGCCGACGTCGTCCGCGCGGTGCGCTTCGCACGCGATCTGGACCTGCGCATCGCGGTGCGCGGCGGCGGGCACGGCCTGGCGGGCGGCCCGGTCGACGGGGCGCTCCTGGTGGATCTGAGCCGGATGCGCACGGTCACCGTCGACCCGGCGGACGAGGCGGTCCGGGTCGCGGGCGGAGCCACGACGCGCGACCTGGACCGGGCGAGCCGGCCCCACGGACTCGTGGCCACGGGGTGCCATGTGCCGGGTGCCGGAGTCGCCGGCTTCGTCCTCGGCGGCGGTACCGGCCGCCTGGACCGTGCCTTCGGCCTGGCCGTCGACGACCTCATCGCGGTGGAGCTGGTGACGGCCGACGCCGAGCGGGTGCACGCGAGCGCGGACGAGAACCCCGAGCTGTTCTGGGCGCTGCACGGCGGGGGCGGCGGTTTCGGCGTGGCGACGGCGCTCACGCTGGAGCTGCACGAACTGCCGCGGTACGCGGTCGCGCTGCTGCGGTACCCGCCGCAGGCCGGCCCGGACGTGGTCCGCGCCTTCCGCGAGGTCATCCGTACCGGTCCGGACGAGGTGGGCGGAGCCGTGCTGTACCTGACCGGTGCGCGGGCGCGGTCCGCGCCGGGGTGCTGCGCCCTGCTGACGTACGTGGGCGGCGAGAGCGGCCTGCGTGAGCTCGCCGGGCCGCTGCTCGCGCTGCCGCACGAGACGGAGCCGGACGCCCTGCCCTACCCGCCGTGGGGAATGCGCGCCCACTGGTCGGCGCAGTGCCTGGACGCGCTGCCCGACGCGGCGGTGGACGCCTTCTGCGCCCGCGCGGCGGACCTGCCGGTGCCGGGCGCGCACCGGCTCGCGCTCGTCCCGCTCGGCGGCGCGATCGCCGCCGGCCCGCGCACCTACCCGGTGCCGTACCGGGACGCGTCCTGGCTGCTGCACCCCTTCGCCGGCTGGGCGGACCCCGCCGACGACGAGCGTGCGACGGCCTGGGTGCGGGACGCGTGCGCCGACGTACGGCCCTGGAGCACCGGTGCGGTCTGTCTCGGCCTCGTCGGCGACGAGGGCCCCGAGCGGCTGCGGGCGGGCCTCGGCGCCGGGAACCTGCTGCGGCTGGAGAAGGTGAAGCGGCGCTACGACCCGGACAACGTCTTCCGCTTCGGCCACACCGTCGAACCGGTGTGACCCGAAGCCGTCCCGAAGCTGTCCCGAAGGGCGTTCGCGCAGGTAGCGTCCGCTGCATGGACAGCCGCACCGACCACCGACTCGACACCCAGGGCGCCGGGATCACCGTGCAGCGGGCCCTGGAGCTGCCCGGCCTGCGCAGCGGACTGCCCGAGATCCTGGCGGGTGCCGACCGGCTGGGGCGCCCGGTGCGCTGGGTGCACGCGGGCGAGGTGCCGAACATCGCCTCGCTGCTCAAGGGCGGCGAGCTGCTCCTCACCACCGGCTACGGCCTCGGCACCCGCCCGGCCGAGCAGCGGGCGTTCGTGCGCACCCTCGCCGAGCGCGGGATCGCCGCCCTGGTGGTGGAGCTGGGCCCGCGCTTCACACGGCTGCCCGCCGCGCTGGTGGACACCGCGCGGACCGCCGGGCTGCCGCTGGTCCAGCTGCACCGCGAGGTGCCGTTCGTGACGGTGACAGAGGAGATCCACACCGAGATCGTCAACGGCCACTACGCGCTGCTCCAGCGGGCCGAGGAGGTGCACCGGCGCTGTACCGAGGCGCTGCTCGGCGGTGGCGGGGTGCCGCAGGTGCTGGGCATCCTGGCCGGCTTCGGCGGCAACCCGGTGTTCCTGGAGACGCCCGACGGGCGGCTGCTGTACGCCGCCGGGGAGGGGCCCGAGGGCGCGGATCCGCTCCAGGTGTGGGAGGGGCTGCGCGGCCCGCACAAGGACGCGCCGCCGCCCGCCGGTTCGGTGCTGGTGGACGTGCCCGGCGGCGGACCGGGGACGGCGGGTTCCGTCCGCGCCCGCCTGGTGCTGCTGCCGGTGTGCTCGCCGCTGGCTCCGGTGCACCGGATGGCCGCCGAGCGGGCCGCGGGCATCCTGGCCGTGGTGCTGATGCAGGCCCGGCAGGAGGAGGAGCTGGCGGCGCGGGGGCGCGGTGACTTCCTCACCGATCTCGCCGAGGGCCGGATCTCGGCGCAGGACGCCCCGGCGCAGGCCCGGGTGCTCGGCTTCAAGCCCGGCGAGAGCCCGCTGCTGCCCGTGGTGATGCGGATCGGCGACTCCCTTTCCCCGGGCGGGGGTTGGGCGGTGCTGGCGCGGGCGGTGTCCGAGGAACTGGCGGCGGTGGGGGTGCCGGTGCTGCTGGGGGTACGGCCGGTGGAGGGCCGGGTGCTGGTGCTGCTGGGCCTGCGCGCGGAGCCGGAGCGGGCCGCGGTCGCGGACCGGGTGGCGGCGGCCCTCCGGGCGGGGGTGGAGCGGGCCGGGATGCGGCGGCCGGGCTCGCCGCCGCCGGTCGTGGTCGTCGCCGCGGCGGGCGGCTGGGCGGCCGCCTCGGCGGGACTGCGGCACGCGGCGGAGACGGCGACGGCCGCGCAGGGCCTGACCGACCGGCCCTGGTACGACGCCCGGCGCCTGGACATCGACCTGCTGCTGTGGCGGCTGCGCGACCACCCGGACCTCGCCGCGTTCGTGGACCGCGCGATCGGCCCGCTGCGCGAGCACGACCGCCGCTCCAGGCCGCCGCTGCTGCCGACCCTGGAGACGTATCTGGCGCACGCCGGCCGCAAGGCGGAGACGGCCCGCGAACTGCATCTGAACCGGCAGACCCTCTACAACCGCCTCGCCCGCATCGGGGAGTTGCTGGGCACCGACCTCGACGACCCGCAGACGGTACTGGCGTTGAGCCTCGCGCTGCGTGCGCGCCGCCACGCGCCCTAGCGGGCCCCGCTCAGGCCAGCGGCCGGTGCTGCGTCAACTCGTCGTAGACACTGAGCACTTGGGCGACCGTCTCGTCCTCGGTCGGCCAGCCGGCGGTCTGCCGCACCCCCGCCTCGCGCAGCTCCTGGCAGCGCTCGGGGTCATCGAGGAGGCGTACGACGGTGTCGGCGAGCGCCTCCGCGTCGCCGTACGGGACGAGGGCGGCCGCGTCGCCGACGAGGTCGGGGATGCCGCCGACCCGGGTCGCGACGAGGGGAACGCGCGCGTACAGCGCCTCCTGGGCGAGGACCGAGCGCGACTCCCAACTGCTCGTCAGGAGCGTCAGATCGGCGGCGGCGAGCAGTTCGGGCACGTCCTCGCGGCGGCCGATGAGCCGCACGGGCAGCTCCTCGTCCTCGATCCGGCGCGCCAGGTGCGGGCGCAGCGGCCCCTCCCCCGCGATCACGACCAGCGGGGTGGGGTCCAGGTCCCGCCAGGCGCGGGCGGCGTCGAGCAGGACGTCGTAGCCGCGGTGGCGGTCGAGGGAGCCGACGGCGATGAGCAACGGGCCCGATCCGGCGCCGAGTTCGGCGCGGATCTTCGCCCGCAGCCGGTCGGGGTCGTCGCGGTCGACGGGCGTGCGCTGTCCGGGCAGGCCGACGGCGGCCAGCCGCGCGTCCCGCGCCCCGGTCCGCCGGGCCCGCTCCACCAGGTCGGAGCTGGCGCCGAGGACCACGGTCGCGGTGCGGACCACGCGCCGCTCCAGCACCTTCAGCAGTTGGGACCGCGGCCCTTCCGCGCGGGCCCGGTCGTGCCAGGTGACCACGAGCGGGGTGCGCCGGCCGCTGAGCGCGAGCACGGTCCGGAAGGAGGCGTGCAGTCCGTGCGCGTGCACCAGGTCGGCGCCCGAGCAGGCCGCCCGGAGCGCGGCCACGGAGACGGGGTCGCTGCTGCGCGGCACGTGCACGTGCTCGGCACCGGCGCCGGTGAAGTCGTAGGCGCGGTCGGCCTCGACAGGGGCGCACACGGTGACCCGCACGCCCCGTGCCACGAGCCCCGCGGCCAGGGAGCGCACATGGGCGCTGCTGCCGGCGTTGCCTCCGCCCAGCACCTGCACGGTGCGCAGCGTCGACTGACCGTGCGGCGCGTTGCTGCTCAGGGGGCTCACGTGGCCGAGGCTCCTGGTTCGACGTGGGCGGTCACGAGGAAACGTACAGAAAGTAGCGGGCGCAAGGGAGCGGAAGGACATACCCCGCGCGCCTCCCGCGCGGGCCCGTCCGGGCCGCCGCCCGCCCCCGTTCTCCGCCAAGCATGCCAGGGCGTAGGGCCGTTGCGGGAAACCCGGGCGGGCGCACGCTGCCGCGGGCCGGGGCAATGCGCCGGCGCACGTCACCCACACGGGTGAAGGAATGCCTGGCGCGGGCGAACGACGCGCGCCCCCGTCCGCCGAGGTCAGACGGTCACAGCGAGCGCGCCGCGGCGGTCACCCGATCGCCGTACGCCGCGGCGGCCACGACCGCGATGGCGTGCGCGAGCAGTCCCGCGCGCCGGTTGCCCGCCGCGATGGCCGCCCCCAGCGTGGCACCGAGGGCGTGCGCCCCCGTGTCACCGAGCATCGCGCGCTCCCCCAGGTCCTCCGGGAGCACGGCGGCGGCCGCGCCCATCGCGGCGGCCGACAACTCGGCCCCGGGCCCGGTGCGCAGCAGCCCGGGCGCGCCGAGCGCGAGCACGGCGCAGGCGGCCCGCCCGGGCCGTACGTCGACGAGATTGACGAAGTGTGCCGTACCGGCGATCACGATCCCGGCGAGCAGCTTGTCCAGCGCCCGCTCCTTCAGCAGCGCGCCGGCGGCCAGCCCGGCGGCCGAGATCCCGAACAGCTTCACGGCCCCGCTGGTGACCTCGCCGTTCCGCAGCGCGCCGAGGTGCGCGCGGAAGCCGCGCCGGGTGTCCCCGGAGAGGTGAGCGGCGACATCGTCGTAGGCCCCGCAGGCGCCGGCGGCG
The DNA here is from genome assembly GCF_058673395.1 of Streptomyces sp. HUAS MG56. Lineage (NCBI taxonomy): Bacteria > Bacillati > Actinomycetota > Actinomycetes > Kitasatosporales > Streptomycetaceae > Streptomyces > Streptomyces sp. HUAS MG56. The sequence goes on from NZ_CM178722.1 coordinate 3,217,334, forward strand.
AGTACGGCGGCCCCGGCGGCCGGGTGCACACGGGCGGCGGCGAGCGCCGTACCGACGGCCGAGGCGGGCCCGGCGTACAGCTCGACGGTCCGCCCGGCGTGGTTCTTCCGCTCCCAACGCGCGCGCGTGCCCGGCGCGCCCAGGCGCAGGGCGGCCGTGCCGGCGCGGGTGACGGCGGCGGCGAGCGCGCCGGAGCCCGCCAGGGCGGTGAAGGTGGCCGTCCGGCCGCTCACGCGTCCGCCCGGGCCGTCGCCAGCAGTTCCTCGGCGTGGGCGCGGGCCGTCTCGGAGTCCTCCTGGCCGGCCAGCATCCGGGACAGCTCCCGGACCCGCTCCTCGCCCTCCAGCACCTTCACGCCGGACCGGGTGACCGAGCCGTCGTTGGTCTTCTCGACCAGCAACTGCCGGTCGGCGAAGGCGGCGACCTGGGGCAGGTGGGTGACCACGACGACCTGCGCGGTCTTCGCGAGCTTCGCCAGGCGCCGCCCGATCTCGACCGCGGCCTTGCCGCCGACACCCGCGTCGACCTCGTCGAAGAGGTACGTCGGCACGGGGTCGGTACCCGCGAAGACGACCTCGACGGCGAGCATCACCCGGGACAGCTCACCGCCGGAGGCGCCCTTGGCGATGGGCCGCGGCGGGGCGCCGGGGTGCGGGGCGAGCAGCAGCTCGACCTCGTCCGCGCCCGAGGGGCCGCAGGCGACCGTACGGCCGCCGACCTCGACGCCGTCCGGGTCCTCGGTCTGCCGGATGTCGAAGGACACACGCGCGTGGGGCATCGCCAGCGAGGCCAGCTCGGTGGTCACGGCGGCGGCGAACCGCGCGGCGGCCTCCGTGCGCGCGTCCGTCAACGCCTGTGCGAGGCCGCCCAGTTCGGTGCGGAGCGCGTCCCGCTCGGCGGTCAGCTCCCCGATCCGCTCGTCGTCGCCGTCCAGCTCGGTCAGCCGGGCGGCGCTCCGCTCGGCCCACGCCAGCACCGCGTTGACGTCGTCGCCGTACTTGCGCGTCAACGCCGTCAGCGCGGCCCTGCGCTCCTCCACCGCCGCCAGCCGCAGCGGATCGGCGTCGAGGTCGTCGGCGTACCCGGCCAGTTCGCCGGCGACGTCGCCGAGCAGGATCCCGATCTCCCCGATCCGGCCGGCCAGCGCGGCCAGCGCCGCGTCGTGGGACCGGACGGCCTCCAGGGCCCGGTGGGCGCCCGCCACGAGCGTCGAGGCGTCGATCCCCTCGGGGTCCTCCGGGTTGCCCGCGAGAGCGGCGTGCGCGGCCGTCGCGGCGGACGACAGCGCCTCGGCGTGCCCCAGCCGCTCGGCCTCCTCGGCCAGTTCGACGTCCTCCCCGGCCCGCGGTTCGACCCCGGCGATCTCGTCGAGGCCGTAGCGCAGCATGTCGGCCTCCTGCGCCCGCTCACGCGCGCGCGTGGTGATCTCCTCCAGCTCGGCGGAGACCGCCCGCAGCCGCCGGTAGGCCTCGGCGTACTTCGCCAGCGGCACGGCGACGGCGTCGCCCGCATACCGGTCCAGGGCCTGCCGCTGCCGGGTCAGCTTCAGCAGGCCCTGCTGGTCGGTCTGCCCGTGCACGGCCACCAGCTCGTCGGCCAGGTCGGCAAGCAGCCCGACGGGTACGCTGCGGCCGCCCACGTGCGCGCGTGAGCGGCCCTCGGCGGAGACGGTACGGCTGATCAGGAGCGCGCCGTCGTCCAGCTCGGCACCGGCCTCCTCGGCGCGTACGACGACGGGCGCGCCCGCGGGGACGGTGATCCGCCCCTCCACGACCGCCTTCCCGGCGCCGATCCGCACGAGCGCCGGATCCGCCCGGCCACCGAGCAGCAGCCCCAGGCTCGTGACCACCATGGTCTTGCCCGCACCCGTCTCACCGGTGACCGCGGTGAACCCCGGCGACAACTCGACGACGGCATCGTCGATGACCCCGAGCGACCGTATCCGCATCTCCTCCAACACGGAACAGACCATACGAGGTCCGGGGCGGGGAGTGCACACAGGCCGCCCCTCTCACTCCGTCGAGTGGTGCGGAGCCCCTCGCCATCCCGTGGTCGGCAGCGCGAACTTCGCGACCAACCGGTCCGTGAACGACGAATGGTGCAACCGGGCCAGCCGCACCGGCACCGCCCCCCGCCGCACCTCCACCCGCGCACCGGGCGGCAGCTCGACGGTCCGCCGCCCGTCGCACCACAGGACACCCGGCGGGACGTGCGGCAGCACCTCCACCGCGAGCACGGAGTCCGGCGAGGTCACGAGCGGCTTGGCGAACAGCGCGTGCGCGCTGATCGGCACCATCAGCAGCGCCTCCACCTCGGGCCACACCACGGGCCCGCCGGCCGAGAAGGCGTACGCGGTGGATCCGGTCGGGGTCGACAGCACGACACCGTCGCACCCGAACCCCGTCACCGGCCGCCCGTCGATCTCCAGCACGACTTCCAGCAGCTTCTCGGCGCCGGCCTTCTGCACGGCCGCCTCGTTCAGCGCCCAGTCGGTGTGCACGATGTCCCCGTTGCGGTGCACGACGACGTCGACGGTCATCCGCTCCTCGACCTCGTACGACCGCGCCACCACCCGGTCGACCACCCGGTCGAGGTCGTCCCGCTCGGCCTCCGCGAGGAATCCCACCCGCCCGAGGTTGACGCCGAGCATCGGCACGCCGGACGCGCGGGCGAACTCGGCGCCCCGCAGCAGGGTGCCGTCACCGCCGAGGACGATCAGCAGCTCGCACCCGTCGAGGCAGTCCGGTGTCGCCTCCTTGACCAGCTCCACCTCTTCGGGGAGCGGCAGGTCGCACGCCTCCTCCTCCAGCACCCGCACCCCGATGTCATGCCGGAGCAGGCCCTTGACGACGAGTTCCGCACTGCGGATCGCCGCGGGCCGCCCGGTGTGGGCGAGCAGGAAAACAGTACGCGCCAGGTTCTGTGTCAACGCGGCCCCTCCGCCACTGCACGGTCGACGTCGGCCGGGTCCAGGCGGGGGGCGCCGGACCGCAGCCAGAGAAAGTACTCGACGTTGCCCGAGGGGCCCGGCAGCGGACTCGCGGTGACACCACGCACCCCGAGCCCCAGCTCCCAGGCCTTCTCGGCCACCCCGCGCACGGCCTCCGCCCGCAGCTGCGGACTCCGTACGACACCCCCGCTGCCGAGCCGTTCCTTCCCCACTTCGAACTGCGGCTTGACCATCATCACCAGGTCGGCGTCCGGCTTCACACACCGCTTGAGGGCCGGCAGCACCAGCCCGAGCGGGATGAAGGACAGATCGCCCACGACAAGATCCACAGCTTCCCCATCGATCGCGTCGAGCGTCAACTCCCTTACGTTCGTACGGTCCTTGACGGTGACGCGTTCATCGTTCTGGAGAGACCAGGCGAGCTGTCCGTAGCCGACGTCCACGGCGACGACGTGCGCGGCGCCCGCACGCAGCAGCACGTCGGTGAAGCCGCCGGTGGACGCGCCGGCGTCCAGCGCGCGCCGGCCCTCGACGACGAGCCCCAGCGGCACGAAGGCCGCCAGCGCGCCCGCGAGCTTGTGGCCGCCCCGGGAGACGTAGTCGGGGTCGCTGTCGTCGCTCTGCACGACGATCGCCGCGGCCGTCTCCACCTGCGTGGCCGGCTTGGTCGCCACGGTCTTGCCGACGGTGACCCGCCCGGCGGTGATCAGCTGGCTGGCGTGCTCGCGCGAGCGCGCGAGCTTCCGCCGGACCAGCTCCGCGTCCAGACGACGGCGTGCGACTCCTGCCACGTTCGGTTCAGCTCCTGCTTTTGTCTGCTTTTGTCTACGGCCGTGGGGGCGCCTGAGGTACCGGGCGGGCGTCGAGCGCGGTGAGCGCGTCGCGCAGCCCCCGATGTACATCCTCGTACACCTCGACGTGTCCGTCGGTGGCGAGGTGGTCGGTGTCGGCGAGCCGGTCGAGCTGGGCGTCGACCTCGGCGTTGCCGGTGGGGGTGCGCGGGACGTTCAGCGGGGCGGGCGCGGCGGGGTCGTACTCCTGCGCCGCGTCCTCCGCCTCCGGCGCGTCCGCCGGGATCTCCGTCTCCGGAACCGAGTCGTTCATGCCCCGACGCTACCCCGAACCGCTGGTATACCGTCGGGGGCGATGGCCACGATCGAGGCGTGCCGCGCCGCACTGGGAAAGCTTTCGGACAACATGCAGGGCGCCGAAGGCGACGTCCGGGCGGCCGCCGCCCTGGACCGCTCGGTGAGCTGCCACATCACCGACCTGGACGTCACCTTCACCGGCCGGCTGACCGGCGGCCGGATCGAGGTGGACGACACCCACCCCGGTCCGCCGCGGGAGAAGGCGCAGATCAGGCTCGCCATGGCCGGGGACGACCTGGTGGACCTGGTGAGCGGCGAGCTGAACTTCGCGACCGCCTGGGGCACCGGCCGGGTGCGGCTGGAGGCGAGCCTGCTGGACCTGTTCCGGCTCAGAAAGCTGCTGTGACCGTGCTCAGGACGCCGCCGCGGCCCTGGCCTTGCGCGCGGCCGGCACCACCAGCGGGGTCCCGGTCTCGGGGTCGTCGATGATCTGGCAGCGCAGCCCGAAGACCTCCTCGACCAGTTCGGCCGTGACGATGTCGTTCGGGGCACCCTCGGCGACGACCGTGCCGCCGCGCAGCGCGATCAGATGGGTGGCGTAGCGGGCCGCGTGGTTGAGGTCGTGCAGGACGGCGACGAGGGTGCGGCCCTGGGTCTCGTGCAGCTCGGCGCACAGGTCGAGGACGTCGATCTGGTGCTGGATGTCGAGGTAGGTGGTCGGCTCGTCCAGGAGCAGCAGCGGGGTCTGCTGGGCCAGCGCCATGGCGATCCACACCCGCTGGCGCTGCCCGCCGGAGAGCTCGTCGACGTACCGGTCGGCGAGCTCCGCGACCCCGGTCTGCCGCATGGACTCCCGCACGACCCGCTCGTCCTCCGTCGACCACTGGCGCAGCAGCCCCTGGTGCGGGTAGCGGCCGCGGCCGACGAGGTCGGCGACGGTGATGCCGTCGGGCGCGATGGACGACTGCGGCAGCAGGCCGAGGGTGCGGGCCACCTTCTTCGCCGGCATCGACTGGATGACCTGCCCGTCGAGCAGCACCCGGCCCGCACTGGGCTTGAGCATCCGCGACAGCGCCCGCAACAGTGTCGACTTGCCGCACGCGTTCGGGCCGACGATCACCGTGAAGGAGTTGTCGGGGATCTCCACCGACAACTGCTCGGCGATGACGCGCTGTTCGTAGGCAAGGGTGACGTTCTCGGCGGACAGGCGGTTCACAGTGCTCCTAGGGGTGTTCGTGTGCGTGCCGCTCATATCCGGCCCGCCCTGCGCTCGGTGACCAGCAGCCAGAGCAGATAGCCGCCGCCGAGGACGCCGGTGACCACGCCGACGGGCAGCTGGTCGGCGCCGAAGGCGCGCTGCGAGGCCCAGTCGGCGGCGACCAGCAGGGCGGCGCCCATGCACAGGGAGGGCACCAGGTTCGGGCCCGGCGAGCGGGTCAGGCGCCGGGCGAGCTGCGGGGCGGTGAGCGCGACGAAGGCGACGGGTCCGGCGGCGGCCGTGGCGGCGGCGGTGAGCAGCACGCTGGAGACCATCAGCACCAGCCGGACGCGCTGCACGCGCACCCCGAGGGCGCCCGCGACGTCGTCGCCCATCTCCATCATCCGCAGGCCGCGCGCGTTCGCGAGCACGACCGGGACGAGGACGGCGCACAGGGCGAGCAGCGGCCAGACCTGGTCCCAGTCACGGCCGTTGAGGGAGCCGGTCATCCACACGACCGCGCGGGCCGCGTCGACGATGTCGGCCTTGGTGAGCAGATAGCCGTTGATCGCGGTGGCGACAGCGGAGATGCCGATACCGACCAGGACCAGCCGGTATCCGTGCACGCCCTGCTTCCAGGCGAGCAGATAGATGGCGCATCCGGTCGCCAGACCGCCGATCAGCGCGCCGAGGGTGACCTGGGCGGCGGTGCCGGACATCAGCACGATGACGACCAGCGCGCCGGCCGTGGAGCCCTGCGACAGACCGAGGACGTCGGGGCTGCCGAGGGGGTTGCGGGAGACGGACTGGAAGAGGGCGCCGCCGAGGCCGAGCGAGGCACCGACCAGCAGGCCGACCAGGACCCGCGGCAGCCGCAACTCGTTGACGATGAAGTCCTGGTAGGCGGTGCCGTTCCCGGCGAGGGTCCTCAGCACGTCGGCCGCCGGGATCTTCGCGTCGCCGGTGCCGATCAGCAGCACGCCCGCGGCACCGGCGGCCACCAGCAGGATGACGACGACGAGCACGGCCCGCACGTCCAGGCGCAGCGAGAGCCCGCCGGGCGTGCGCAGGGCCCGGTTCACGGTTGAGGTCTTCACAGCTGGGCCGTCCTCCGCCGTCGTACGAGAAAGATGAAGACCGGGCCGCCGATGAGCGCGGTGACGATGCCGACCTGGAGTTCCGAGGGGCGGGCCACGACCCGGCCGATCACGTCGGCGCCGAGCAGCAGCACGGGCGACAGGACCGTGGCGTACGGCAGGATCCAGCGCAGGTCGGGGCCGGTGAAGGAGCGCACGACGTGCGGCACCATCAGGCCGACGAACACGATCGGACCGCAGGCGGCGGTCGCGGCACCGCACAGCACGGTGGCGGCCAGCATGGCGAGCGCGCGGGTGCGGCCCAGGTGGGCGCCGAGGGCACGGGCCGTGTCGTCGCCCATGGCCACGGCGTTCAGCGGCCGGGCCAGCCCGAGCGCCAGCAGCGTGCCGGCCGCGAGGAACGGCAGCACCTGCACGATGGTCGCGTTCGTGGCCGAGGCCAGCGAACCCACCGTCCAGAAGCGCATCTTGCCCAGCGCCGCGTCGTCCGTGATCATCACGGCCTGGAGATAGCCGTAGAGGGCCGCGCTGACGGCCGTACCGGCGAGGGCCAGGCGGACCGGGGTGGCGCCGCGGCTGCCGCCGAGGAACCACACCAGCGCGCCGACCGCCGCGGCGCCGAGGAAGGCGAACCACACATAGCCGGTGAGGCTGGTGACGCCGAGACAGGTGATGGCGGTGACGACGGCCGCGGAGGCACCCGCGTTGATCCCGAGCAGCCCGGGATCGGCCAGCGGATTGCGGGTGAGCGCCTGGAGCACGGCACCGGACAGACCGAGCGCGGCCCCGGCGAGCAGCCCGAGCACCGTGCGCGAGACCCGCTCGTCCACGACGACATCGCCGTATGTGCCCGTGTCGTGGAACAGGCCGTGCCAGACCTGGTCCGGCGACAGTGCTTTCGCCCCGATCGCGATGCTCGCCAGAGCGACGAGCACCAGGACCACGACGGAGAGCAGGAGCCCAAGAGCCCGTACCGCCTTGCGACTTGAGGGCGCGGGGGCGGTCTCCGCGCGCTGTTCCGGAGGACTGTCGACCAACACGAGGTTAGGTTAGCCTACCCTCGCTCCCGATCTCGATCCCCGGGGTCCCTCACAGTCCGAGCCGCGCCAGCGCCTTCCCCCCGTCCAGCTCGCAGGAGCCCTCCCCGGCCGCCGTCCAGGCCGCCGCGCACAGCGCCCGCAGCCCGTCCAGCGCCTCGCCGTCGCCCTCCAGCTCCAGCCGGTCCGACCCGGCCGCCGCCGTCCAGCCGCCGCAGCGGAAACCCTCGCCCGCCGCCGTGACCTCCGGCTGACCGGTGAGCAGCCCGCGCAGATCGGCGTCCACGTACGTCGGCCGGTGCTGCGGCGGCGCGGACAGCAGCCGGGCCCCGTCGGTGACACCGGTCAGCACCAGCAGCGAGTCCACCCCGCCGTTGAACGCGCCCTCGATGTCCGTGTCCAGCCGGTCCCCGACCACCAGCGGCCGCCGCGCGCCGGTACGGATGATCGTCTCCTTGTGCATCGGCGGCAGCGGCTTGCCCGCCACCTGCGGCTCCTTGCCCGTCGCGATCCGCACGACCTCCACCGCCGCCCCGTTGCCCGGCGCGATGCCCCGCCCGCTCGGGATCGTCAGGTCCGTGTTGGACGCGAACCACGGCACCCCGCGCGCCACCGCGTACGACGCCTCCGCGAACCGCCCCCAGGTCAGCTCCGGCCCGCCGAAGCCCTGCACCACGGCCGCCGGATCGTCGTCCGCCGACTCCACCGGATTCAGCCCCCGCTCGCGCAGCGCCACCCGCAGCCCCTCACCGCCGACGACCAGCACCCGCGCCCCCGCCGGCACCTGCTCGCTGATCAGCCGCGCCACGGCCTGCGCGGACGTGATGACGTCGTCCGTCCCCGTCGGTATGCCCAGCTCCGTGAGGTGCTCCGCCACCGCGTCCGGCGTGCGCAGCGCGTTGTTCGTGACGTACGCCAGATGCATCCCGCCCGTCCGCGCCACCGCCAGCGAGTCGACGGCGTGCGCGATCGCGTTCCCGCCCGCGTACACCACCCCGTCCAGATCGAGCAGCGCCGTGTCGTACGCCTCGCTCAGGGGCTGCCCACTGCCCTCGGGCCTCGTCCTGACCGCCTGGCTCATTCCACATCGCTCCTCGTTCGATCGCCTTTCCCCCGATCATCCCGCACGCCACTGACACACGTACGATGCCGGGATGAATACCGCAGGTCACTCGGAAGCGAAGGCGCGCCGAGGCCTGGAACTCACGCCGTTCCGAGGCCTTCGCTACGACCCCGAACGGGTCGGCAGCCTCGCCTCCGTCACGTCCCCGCCGTACGACGTGGTCGTCCGGCCCGACGGGGTACACCACCTCCAGTCCGCCGACCCGCACAACATCGTCCGGCTGATCCTGCCCGAGGCCGGCACCCCGAGCGCCCGCACCGAACAGGCGGCAGACACCCTGCGCCGCTGGCTCGCCGAGGGCATCCTCACCACGGATCCGGAACCCGGCCTGTACGTCTACGAGCAGAGAGACGGCGACGGCCTGCTCCAGCGCGGTGTCATCGGCGCGCTGCGGATCTCGGAGCCGTCCGAGGGCGTGGTGCTGCCGCACGAGGACGTCATGCCGCCCGTCGTCGCCGACCGCGCGGACCTGATGCGCGCCACGCGCGCGAACCTGGAACCGCTCCTGTTGACCTACCGCGGCAACGGCACGACCGCCGAGGTCATCGAGCGCACGGCGCAGCGGCCCCCGCTGCTCTCCACGACCACCGAGGACGGCTTCCACCACCGCCTGTGGTCGCTCACCGACCCCGCCGAGCTGACCCTGGTCCAGGACGACCTCGCCCGGCACCAGGCCCTGATCGCCGACGGTCACCACCGCTGGGCCACCTACCGGCTGCTCCGCGCGGAGCAGCCCACCCCCAGCGCCTGGGACTACGGCCTGGTCCTCCTCGTCGACACCGCCCGCTACCCGCTGCGCGTGCGCGCCATCCACCGCCTGCTGCACGGCCTGCCGGTCGCGGACGCGCTGGCCGCCGTGGAAGGCCTGTTCCGGGTGCGGCACCTCGACGCCCCGCTGGCCGAGGCCCTGGACGTGCTCGCGGACGCGACCTGCACGGGCAACGCCTTCCTGCTGGCCGGCGACGGTGCCTTCCACCTGCTCGACCACCCGGACCCGGACCTGCTGGCCCGCACGGTCCCGGCCGACCGCCCGGCCGCCTGGCGCTCCCTGGACGCCACCGTCCTGCACGCCACGCTCCTCGACCACGTCTGGCACATCCCCGAGGACTCCCCCGCCCACATCGCCTACATCCACGACACGGCCGCGACGGTCGCCAAGGCGGAACGCGACGGCGGTACGGCCGTCCTGATGCACCCCGTCCGCGAGGAGGTCGTACGCGACCTGGCCCGCCAGGGTGTCACCATGCCGCGCAAGTCGACGTCCTTCGGCCCGAAACCGGCGACGGGGCTGGTCCTGCGGGCCCTGGAGACCTGAGCAGGCAGCACGTCCGAGGACGACCGCCGAGGACGACCACAACGCGAAAGAGGGCAGACCCCCGCGGGGGGCCTGCCCTCTTTTCAGTGACGGACGTCAGTCAACGGACGTCAGTCCTTGTCAGCGGCCTCGTCGGTGCCCTCCTCGTCGGCGTCCTCGCCGTGGTTCTCCCCAGGCTCCGAGGCCTTCGCGGCCTCGCCGTCGCTCTCGTCGAGGGCGTCGACGAACTCCACGCCGTCCAGCTCGGCGAGCCGGTCCGAGGCGTCCGTGCTGCCGTCCCGGTCGGCCTCGACGGCCTTGGCGAACCACTCACGCGCCTCGCCGTCCCGGCCGGCGGCCAGCAGGGCGTCGGCGTAGGCGTAGCGCAGCCGGGCGGTCCACGCCTGCACCGAGTTGGAGGCCAGCTCGGGGCTCTGGAGGGTCACGATGGCCGCGTCCAGCTGGCCCATGTCACGCCGGGCACCGGCCGCGACCAGGCGCATCTCGACCTGACCGGCCTTGTCCAGCTTGTGCACCTCGGGAGCACCGGCCATGTCCAGCGCCTTCTCCGGCCGCCCGAGCCCACGCTCGCAGTCGGCCATCACCGGCCACAGCTCCACGGTGCCGGTCATCCGTCGGGCAGCCCGGAACTCGGCCAGGGCCTCGCTGTACTTCTGGTTCGCGTACGCGGCGAACCCGGCGGCCTCGCGTACGGCGGCCACGCGGGACGCCAGGCGCAGGGCCACCTTGGAGTAGCCGTAGGCGCCCTCGGGGTCCTCGTCGATGAGGCGGGCGACCATCACCAGGTTCCTGGCGACGTCCTCGGCGAGCGTCTTGGGCAGGCTCTGGAGCTCCTGCCGGACGTCCTTGTCGATCTCGTCACCGGTGACGTCCTCCGGGATGGGCAGCCGCTTGATCGGCTCCCGGTCGCGCTCCCGCTCGTCACGGAAGCGGCCGCCGCCGCGGCTGTCGTCGCGGCGGCCGTAGCCGCCCCGGTCGTCACGGCGGTCATCACGACGATCGTCACGGCGGAAGCCACCGGGCCGACCACCGCGGTCGTCCCGACGGGGCCCACGGGCACCACGGTCGTCCCGTCCCCGGAACCCGCTCCGCTCACCGCGCTCGCCGCGGTTGTCGTCACGCCGGCCGTAACCGCCGCGGTCGTCGCCGCGCCGGTCGTCACGGCGGTCGTCGCGGCGCCCGTAGCCACCGCGGTCGTCGTCGCGGCGGAAGGCCGGACGGTCGCCGCCACGGTCGTCACGGCGGAAACCACCACGGTCACCGCCACGGTCGTCGCGGCGGTGGTCGTCCCGACGCGGCCCACGGTCCCGGTCGTCCCGCTGGAACGCCGGACGCGCACCCCGGTCGCCCTCACGACGGTCATCCCTACGACCGCCGTAACCACCACGATCACCACGGTCACCACGCTCGCCGTAACCACCACGACGATCATCACGCCGGTCATCGCGCCGGTCATCGCGCCGGAAGCCACCACGCTCGCGATCGCCGGAGTAGCCACCACCGCGGTTGTCGTCACGCCGGCCGTAACCGCCGCGGTCGTCGCCGCGCCGGTCGTCACGGCGGTCGTCGCGGCGCCCGTAGCCACCGCGGTCGTCGTCGCGGCGGAAGGCCGGACGGTCGCCGCCACGGTCGTCACGGCGGAAACCACCACGGTCACCGCCACGGTCGTCGCGGCGGTGGTCGTCCCGACGCGGCCCACGGTCCCGGTCGTCCCGCTGGAACGCCGGACGCGCACCCCGGTCGCCCTCACGACGGTCATCCCTACGACCGCCGTAACCACCACGATCACCACGGTCACCACGCTCGCCGTAACCACCACGACGATCATCACGCCGGTCATCACGCCGGTCATCGCGCCGGTCATCGCGCCGGAAGCCACCGCGGTTGTCGTCGCGCCGGCCGTAGCCACCCCGGTCATCACGACGGTCGCTACCACGGCGGTCGTTGTCACGGCGGTCCCCGCGGTAGCCGCCACGATCACCGCGGTCACCACTGTCCCGTCGCCGCTGGTCGCGCTCCGGTCGGTCGTCGGGCGAGTTGGTGGACATGGTGACTCCTGTCTTCGGTACCGCAAGCATTGTAAAAACAAAAGGACCCCTGGTCCCAGCTGAACGCTGGGACCAGGGGTCCTCCAAAGATTGTTCGGCGGCGTCCTACTCTCCCACAGGGTCCCCCCTGCAGTACCATCGGCGCTGTGAGGCTTAGCTTCCGGGTTCGGAATGTAACCGGGCGTTTCCCTCACGCTATGACCACCGAAACCCTAATGGTTTCGAGCGAACAAGCACACTTTGTAGTTATGCGTTCTGCTCAAAGCCGGCAACGGTCGTTGCCTCAGAACTAACACAGTGGACGCGAGCAACTGAGGACAAGCCCTCGGCCTATTAGTACCGGTCACCTCCACACCTCACGGTGCTTCCAGATCCGGCCTATCAACCCAGTCGTCTACTGGGAGCCTTACCCCATCAAGTGGGTGGGAGTCCTCATCTCGAAGCAGGCTTCCCGCTTAGATGCTTTCAGCGGTTATCCCTCCCGAACGTAGCCAACCAGCCATGCCCTTGGCAGAACAACTGGCACACCAGAGGTTCGTCCGTCCCGGTCCTCTCGTACTAGGGACAGCCCTTCTCAAGACTCCTACGCGCACAGCGGATAGGGACCGAACTGTCTCACGACGTTCTAAACCCAGCTCGCGTACCGCTTTAATGGGCGAACAGCCCAACCCTTGGGACCGACTCCAGCCCCAGGATGCGACGAGCCGACATCGAGGTGCCAAACCATCCCGTCGATATGGACTCTTGGGGAAGATCAGCCTGTTATCCCCGGGGTACCTTTTATCCGTTGAGCGACGGCGCTTCCACAAGCCACCGCCGGATCACTAGTCCCGACTTTCGTCCCTGCTCGACCCGTCGGTCTCACAGTCAAGCTCCCTTGTGCACTTACACTCAACACCTGATTGCCAACCAGGCTGAGGGAACCTTTGGGCGCCTCCGTTACTCTTTAGGAGGCAACCGCCCCAGTTAAACTACCCATCAGACACTGTCCCTGATCCGGATCACGGACCCAGGTTAGACATCCAGCACGACCAGACTGGTATTTCAACGACGACTCCACGAACACTGGCGTGCCCGCTTCAAAGTCTCCCAGCTATCCTACACAAGCCGAACCGAACACCAATATCAAACTGTAGTAAAGGTCCCGGGGTCTTTCCGTCCTGCTGCGCGAAACGAGCATCTTTACTCGTAGTGCAATTTCACCGGGCCTATGGTTGAGACAGTCGAGAAGTCGTTACGCCATTCGTGCAGGTCGGAACTTACCCGACAAGGAATTTCGCTACCTTAGGATGGTTATAGTTACCACCGCCGTTTACTGGCGCTTAAGTTCTCAGCTTCGCCCCACCGAAATGGAGCTAACCGGTCCCCTTAACGTTCCAGCACCGGGCAGGCGTCAGTCCGTATACATCGCCTTACGGCTTCGCACGGACCTGTGTTTTTAGTAAACAGTCGCTTCTCGCTGGTCTCTGCGGCCACCCCCAGCTCTGGCAGCAAGTGCCGTCACCAGACGTGGCCCCCCTTCTCCCGAAGTTACGGGGGCATTTTGCCGAGTTCCTTAACCATAGTTCACCCGAACGCCTCGGTATTCTCTACCTGACCACCTGAGTCGGTTTAGGGTACGGGCCGCCATGAAACTCGCTAGAGGCTTTTCTCGACAGCATAGGATCATCCACTTCACCACAATCGGCTCGGCATCAGGTCTCACCCTGCATGAGTGGCGGATTTGCCTACCACTCGGGCTACACCCTTACCCCGGGACAACCACCGCCCGGGATGGACTACCTTCCTGCGTCACCCCATCACTCACCTACTAACCGCTTGGTCCGGCGGCTCCACCACTTTCCATTCCCCGAAGGGTCCGGAACGGCTTCACGGCCTTAGCATCACGATGCTCGATGTTTGACGCTTCACAGCGGGTACCGGAATATCAACCGGTTATCCATCGACTACGCCTGTCGGCCTCGCCTTAGGTCCCGACTTACCCTGGGCAGATCAGCTTGACCCAGGAACCCTTAGTCAATCGGCGCAAACGTTTCTCACGTTTGTATCGCTACTCATGCCTGCATTCTCACTCGTCAACCGTCCACGACTACCTTCCAGTGCCGCTTCACCCGGCAGACGACGCTCCCCTACCCATCCACACAGGCGTTGGCCCTATTGTGTGAATGACACGACTTCGGCGGTACGCTTGAGCCCCGCTACATTGTCGGCGCGGAATCACTAGACCAGTGAGCTATTACGCACTCTTTCAAGGGTGGCTGCTTCTAAGCCAACCTCCTGGTTGTCTGTGCGACTCCACATCCTTTCCCACTTAGCGTACGCTTAGGGGCCTTAGTCGATGCTCTGGGCTGTTTCCCTCTCGACCATGGAGCTTATCCCCCACAGTCTCACTGCCGCGCTCTCACTTACCGGCATTCGGAGTTTGGCTAAGGTCAGTAACCCGGTAGGGCCCATCGCCTATCCAGTGCTCTACCTCCGGCAAGAAACACACGACGCTGCACCTAAATGCATTTCGGGGAGAACCAGCTATCACGGAGTTTGATTGGCCTTTCACCCCTAACCACAGGTCATCCCCCAGGTTTTCAACCCTGGTGGGTTCGGTCCTCCACGAAGTCTTACCTCCGCTTCAACCTGCCCATGGCTAGATCACTCCGCTTCGGGTCTTGAGCGTGCTACTGAATCGCCCTGTTCGGACTCGCTTTCGCTACGGCTTCCCCACCCGGGTTAACCTCGCAACACACCGCAAACTCGCAGGCTCATTCTTCAAAAGGCACGCAGTCACGAGAATGTGCAAGCACATTCCGACGCTCCCACGGCTTGTAGGCACACGGTTTCAGGTACTATTTCACTCCCCTCCCGGGGTACTTTTCACCATTCCCTCACGGTACTATCCGCTATCGGTCACCAGGGAATATTTAGGCTTAGCGGGTGGTCCCGCCAGATTCACACGGGATTTCTCGGGCCCCGTGCTACTTGGGTGTCTCTCAAACGAGCCGCTGACGTTTCGACTACGGGGGTCTTACCCTCTACGCCGGACCTTTCGCATGTCCTTCGCCTACATCAACGGTTTCTGACTCGTCTCACGGCCGGCAGACCGTGAAAGAGAGATCCCACAACCCCCACGACGCAACCCCTGCCGGGTCTCACACGCCATAGGTTTGGCCTCATCCGGTTTCGCTCGCCACTACTCCCGGAATCACGGTTGTTTTCTCTTCCTGAGGGTACTGAGATGTTTCACTTCCCCTCGTTCCCTCCACACTGCCTATGTGTTCAGCAGCGGGTGACAGCCCATGACGACTGCCGGGTTTCCCCATTCGGAAACCCCCGGATCAAAGCCTGGTTGACGACTCCCCGGGGACTATCGCGGCCTCCCACGTCCTTCATCGGTTCCTGGTGCCAAGGCATCCACCGTGCGCCCTTAAAAACTTGGCCACAGATGCTCGCGTCCACTGTGCAGTTCTCAAACAACGACCAGCCACCCATCACCCCGAACCCATAAGGTCCGAGTGCACTGGGGCCGGCGACTGAGGAGAAGATCAGATCATTCCCTCAGACACCCAACAGCGTGCCCGGCACGACCAGCCGACCAGATCAGCGTTCCACGCCCCGAAGAGCAGTACTAGCGCCTGGTCCGTCCTGGACCGTGCCGAATAATCAACGTTCCACCCATGAGCAACCAGCATCGGACACTCGCCGATGTACTGGCCTCTGACCGAGCAGAGCCCGGTAAGAAGTGCTCCTTAGAAAGGAGGTGATCCAGCCGCACCTTCCGGTACGGCTACCTTGTTACGACTTCGTCCCAATCGCTAGTCCCACCTTCGACGACTCCCTCCCACAAGGGGTTGGGCCACCGGCTTCGGGTGTTACCAACTTTCGTGACGTGACGGGCGGTGTGTACAAGGCCCGGGAACGTATTCACCGCAGCAATGCTGATCTGCGATTACTAGCAACTCCGACTTCATGGGGTCGAGTTGCAGACCCCAATCCGAACTGAGACCGGCTTTTTGAGATTCGCTCCACCTCACGGTATCGCAGCTCATTGTACCGGCCATTGTAGCACGTGTGCAGCCCAAGACATAAGGGGCATGATGACTTGACGTCGTCCCCACCTTCCTCCGAGTTGACCCCGGCGGTCTCCTGTGAGTCCCCATCACCCCGAAGGGCATGCTGGCAACACAGAACAAGGGTTGCGCTCGTTGCGGGACTTAACCCAACATCTCACGACACGAGCTGACGACAGCCATGCACCACCTGTACACCGACCACAAGGGGGGCACTATCTCTAATGCTTTCCGGTGTATGTCAAGCCTTGGTAAGGTTCTTCGCGTTGCGTCGAATTAAGCCACATGCTCCGCTGCTTGTGCGGGCCCCCGTCAATTCCTTTGAGTTTTAGCCTTGCGGCCGTACTCCCCAGGCGGGGAACTTAATGCGTTAGCTGCGGCACCGACGACGTGGAATGTCGCCAACACCTAGTTCCCACCGTTTACGGCGTGGACTACCAGGGTATCTAATCCTGTTCGCTCCCCACGCTTTCGCTCCTCAGCGTCAGTAATGGCCCAGAGATCCGCCTTCGCCACCGGTGTTCCTCCTGATATCTGCGCATTTCACCGCTACACCAGGAATTCCGATCTCCCCTACCACACTCTAGCTAGCCCGTATCGAATGCAGACCCGGGGTTAAGCCCCGGGCTTTCACACCCGACGTGACAAGCCGCCTACGAGCTCTTTACGCCCAATAATTCCGGACAACGCTTGCGCCCTACGTATTACCGCGGCTGCTGGCACGTAGTTAGCCGGCGCTTCTTCTGCAGGTACCGTCACTTGCGCTTCTTCCCTGCTGAAAGAGGTTTACAACCCGAAGGCCGTCATCCCTCACGCGGCGTCGCTGCATCAGGCTTTCGCCCATTGTGCAATATTCCCCACTGCTGCCTCCCGTAGGAGTCTGGGCCGTGTCTCAGTCCCAGTGTGGCCGGTCGCCCTCTCAGGCCGGCTACCCGTCGTCGCCTTGGTGAGCCATTACCTCACCAACAAGCTGATAGGCCGCGGGCTCATCCTTCACCGCCGGAGCTTTACACCGTCAAGGATGCCCAAGACGGTCATATCCGGTATTAGACCCCGTTTCCAGGGCTTGTCCCAGAGTGAAGGGCAGATTGCCCACGTGTTACTCACCCGTTCGCCACTAATCCACCCCGAAGGGCTTCATCGTTCGACTTGCATGTGTTAAGCACGCCGCCAGCGTTCGTCCTGAGCCAGGATCAAACTCTCCGTGAATGTTTACCGGTAATCCGGTCGAACACCACGAGAGTGGAACCAGGAGGAGGAATAGTCCTCCCGGTTCACAGCGTCCTCGCTGTGTTTTTCAAAGGAACCTCGCCCCGGTCGTGATGACCGGAGACGGGGTATCAACTAATCTGGCGTTGATTTTTGGCACGCTGTTGAGTTCTCAAGGAACGGTCGCTTCCTTTGTACTCACCCTCTCGGGCTTTCCTCCGGGCTTCCCTCCGGTGTTTCCGACTCTATCAGATCCTTTCGGCGTCTGACTCCCAGTCGGCGGGTTGTCTTTGGGCTTTTGGATTTTCGTCCGTCGGCCTTTCGACATTCACTACGTTAGCTCATTCCCTCGGCGACTCATAATCGAGTCCCGCGAGTTCGAATTTCGGGCACGCGGGCGCGCCGAAATCGACCCCGCAAAGGGGGTGCAACTAGGTAGTGGGGTGGCCGCTCCGGCTGCTGGCGATTGCCGTACCCGGTTCAGCGGCTCGGGATACGTTACGCACTTCCCCAGGACGCGTCAACTTGAGCGGCGCCTCGGTACATGGGCCCGGTAGGGGCTCACCGTCGGGTCGCCGTCGACCCAGTAACGCCAGGGATGGACCTCGCCGTTGCCGCCTTCGCCGGCGACTCCGGTGCGCGGGCCGTTCCGTACCTGGTGAGCGGGGATCTTCCTGCCGGTCAGCATGCGCAGAGGCGTCTCGCCGGTGGCGCACGCGTCCGTGCCGTTCAGAGCGCGGTCGACCTCCAGGGCAGTGGCCAGGCGGGCCGGGCCTTTGGCCAGTTCCTTGTCGTTACGGGCCGAAAGTCGACGTTTGCGGGCGAGGTCGGCGCCCTCGATCACCTCGCCTGCGCGGAGCAGGACGGCGCTCGCCCGGCCCTCGGGGCCGCAGACGAGGTTCATGCAGTGCCACATGCCGTAGGTGAAGTAGACGTACACGTGTCCCGGGGGTCCGAACATCACCTCGTTGCGGGCGGTGCGGCCTCGATAGGCGTGTGAGCCGGGGTCGTTCGGGCCGTCGTACGCCTCCACCTCCGTGAGGCGGAGGGCGATCGGGCCGTCGGGGGTCGTACGGACGAGGATGCGGCCGAGGAGATCGGGCGCCACCTCCAGGACCGGGCGGTCGAAGAATGCTCTGGGCAACGGCGTACGGTCCGGGGACGCGATCATGCCGACCGAGATTAGTGCAGGCGCGGCGTGGCGCCGGCGGAACCGGTCGGGGGTGGAGCGCGTTTGTAGGGGTCGAGGTCCGTTCGTAAAGGGAGAGTCAATGGCGTTCAAGAAGCTGCTCGCGAGCCTCGGTGCCGGTGGGGCTTCGGTCGAGACCGTGCTGACGGAGGTCAACACGGTGCCTGGTGGCGTCGTCCAGGGTGAGGTGCGTATCCAGGGCGGGTCCGTGAACCAGAACATCGAGGGGTTGTCGGTCGGGCTCCAGGCCAAGGTCGAGGTGGAGAGCGGCGACCAGGAGTACAAGCAGGACATCGAGTTCACCAAGGTGCGGCTCGGCGGGGCCTTCGAGCTGCAGGCGGGCGCGGTGCACGCGGTGCCGTTCGGACTGGAGATCCCCTGGGAGACGCCGGTCACGATGATCGACGGGCAGGCGCTGCGCGGGATACACATCGGGGTGACGACCGAGCTGGCGATCGCGCGGGCCGTGGACTCCGGCGACCTGGACCCGATCAACGTCCATCCGCTGCCGGCGCAGAAGGCGATCCTGGACGCCTTCATCCAGCTGGGCTTCCGGTTCAAGAACGCGGACATGGAGCGCGGCCACATCCGGGGTACGCGGCAGACGCTCCCCTTCTACCAGGAGATCGAGTTCTACCCGCCGTCCCAGTACCGGGGGCTGAACCAGGTCGAGCTGAGCTTCGTGGCCGACGCGCACGCGATGGACGTCGTGCTGGAGATGGACAAGAAGCCGGGTCTGTTCAGCGAGGGTTCGGACACCTTCCGGTCCTTCCAGGTGGGGCTGAACGACTGGCAGGGGACCGACTGGGCGGCTTACCTCAACCAGTGGCTGTCCGAGGTCGGCAGCAAGCGCAACTGGTTCTAGGCTCGGGAACTGCTGGTTCCAGATCATCGATCAGGAGGTACCGAGGTGACCGAGCTGAAGCGGCGGCCGCTCCCCCACGATTTCCATCCGCCCGTGCCGTCGTTCACGGTGACGAGCGAGGACGTCCGGGAGGGCGCGACGCTCAAGGACGCTCAGGTCTACGCGGGGGGCAACACCTCGCCGCAGCTGCGCTGGGAGGGCTTCCCGCCGGAGACCAAGAGCTTCGCCGTGACCTGCTACGACCCCGACGCGCCGACCGGCAGCGGGTTCTGGCACTGGGTCCTGTTCGACATCCCGGCCTCGGTGACGGAGTTGCCGGCGGGTGCGGGCAGCGCCGGCTTCAAGGGGCTGCCGGCGGGTGCGGTGCACGTGCGCAACGACTACGGGTCGAAGGACTTCGGCGGTGCCGCGCCGCCGCCCGGGGACGGGCCGCACCGGTACGTCTTCACGGTGTACGCGGTGGACCAGGAGAAGCTCGGCCCGGACGGCGATGTGTCGCCGGCCGTCGTCGGATTCAATCTGCGGTTCCACGCGATCGCGCGTGCCCAGCTCATCGGTGAGTACGAGAACCGCCGGCAGGGCTGAGCGCGGCGCCGGGATTCAGTCGAGCGTTCATTGAACGTTTGCCCGCCTCCGGTCTTGGAAGTGATCGGAGGCGGGCATTTTTTATTGCGTTGTCCATCTCGGCGCGCCCGTCCAGAGTTGATCCAAGCCCGCCGGGGCTGGGCAGGTGCACACGGGAGGTGGGCTGGATGCGGGACACGCTGGTGCTGAACGCGAGCTTCGAGCCGCTGTCGACGGTGACCTTGAACCGAGCTGTCGTCCTGGTGCTCCAGGACAAGGCCGTCGTCGAGCAGGCCCATCCCGAACTGCGCATGCGCGGTGCCGCTGTGGACATACCCGCGCCGCGGGTGATCAGACTGTGCAGGTATGTACGGGTGCCGTTCCGAAGACAAGCTCCGTGGTCGAGGCGGGGGGTGCTGGTCCGGGACCGGCACCGGTGCGCGTACTGCGGGCGCAGGGCGACGACGGTGGACCATGTGCTGCCGCGGGCGCAGGGTGGGCAGGACACCTGGCTGAATACCGTCGCCGCGTGTGCGGAGGACAATCACCGGAAGGCCGACAGGACTCCGGAGCAGGCGGGGATGGAGCTGCTGCGGGAGCCGTTCGAGCCGACGCCGGCGGACGCGATGCTCCTGGCGCTGGGCCAGGAGGACTTCGCGGCGCTGCCGGAGTGGCTTGCCCGGGATGCCGCCTGAGCGTCTGCCGAGTTCGCTTCGGCGGCATCCCGTGTGCCGCTAGTCGATGCTGGGCTTCTCCCGGCGTTCCGTGCCGTTGTTCTGGGGCGGGATGGAGTTGCCGCCGCCTCCCGAACCGCCGCCCAGGGGGCCGAAGTTGCCCATCGCGCCGGAGAGGCCCTTGAGGGCGTCGCCGATCTCGCTCGGGACGATCCAGAGCTTGTTGGCGTCGCCTTCGGCGATCTTCGGGAGCATCTGGAGGTACTGGTAGGACAGGAGCTTCTGGTCCGGGTCGCCGGCGTGGATGGCCTCGAAGACCGTACGGACCGCCTGGGCCTCGCCCTCGGCGCGCAGGGCGGCGGCCTTGGCCTCACCCTCGGCGCGCAGGATCTGGGACTGCTTCTCACCCTCGGCGGTGAGGATGGCGGCCTGGCGCGTACCTTCGGCGGTGAGGATCGCGGCGCGCTTGTCACGGTCGGCGCGCATCTGCTTCTCCATCGAGTCCTGGATGGAGGTCGGTGGTTCGATGGCCTTCAGCTCGACGCGGTTGACGCGGATGCCCCATTTGCCGGTGGCCTCGTCGAGGACGCCGCGCAGGGCCGCGTTGATCTCCTCGCGGGAGGTGAGGGTGCGTTCGAGGTCCATGCCGCCGATGATGTTGCGGAGCGTGGTGACGGTCAGCTGCTCGATCGCCTGGATGTAGCTGGCGACCTCGTAGGTGGCGGCGCGGGCGTCCGTCACCTGGTAGTAGATCACCGTGTCGATGTTGACGACCAGGTTGTCCTGGGTGATCACCGGCTGGGGCGGGAACGGTACGACCTGTTCGCGCAGGTCGATGCGGTTGCGGATGGTGTCGATGAACGGGACCACGATGTTGAGGCCCGCGTTGAGGGTGCGCGTGTAGCGGCCGAAGCGCTCGACGATGGCGGCGCTGGCCTGTGGGATGACCTGGATGGTCTTGATCAGGGCGATGAAGACCAACACCACCAGAATGACCAGGACGATGATGACCGGTTCCATCGTGTTCCCCGTACCCCTCTCCGCCGCGCCTCTTCGGCAGATTCATGACTGTGGAAGATCTTGCTGGTCGAGTCTGACAGACTGGCGCCCAACTCGCTTGTCGGATGGCTCAGATGACGATCGCGGTGGCTCCCTCGATCTCCACGACGTCCACCTCCTGGCCGACTTCGTAGGCGCGTTCGGTGTCCAGGGCGCGGGCCGACCAGACTTCGCCGGCGAGTTTGATGCGGCCGCCGGAGCCGTCGACCCGCTCCAGCACGACGGCTTGCTTGCCTCTCAACGCGTCGATTCCGGTGGCGAGTCGGGGGCTCTGCCTGGTGTGCCGGGCGGCGATGGGCCGGACGACGGCGATGAGCGCGACGGAGACGATGACGAACGCGAGGACCTGGGCGACGGCGTCGAAGCCGAGTGTGGCGGCGACCGCGGCCGCGACGGCTCCCACCGCGAGCATGCCGAACTCCGGCATCGCGGTGACGACGAGCGGGATCCCGAGTGCCGCCGCGCCGACGAGCCACCACACCCATGCGTCGATGTCGTTCACACGGTCATGGTAGGGCGGCGGTCGGACGGCGGACAGGGCGCAAAAGGGAAGTGCGACGGGGTCAGGACAGGGGCAGGCCCTGGGCGGTCCAGCGGTCGCCGACCTGCTCGACGACGAGCGGGAGGCCGAAGCAGCGGGAGAGGTTGCGGGAGCTGAGCTCCAGCTCGATCGGGCCGGCGGCGAGGACCTTGCCCTGGCGGATCATGAGGACGTGGGTGAAGCCGGGGGCGATCTCCTCGACGTGGTGCGTGACCATGATCATGGAGGGGGCGATCGGGTCGCGGGCGAGCCGGCCGAGGCGGCGGACCAGGTCCTCGCGGCCGCCGAGGTCGAGGCCGGCGGCGGGCTCGTCGAGGAGGAGCAGCTCCGGGTCGGTCATCAGGGCGCGGGCGATGAGGGTGCGCTTGCGCTCGCCCTCGGAGAGGGTGCCGAACCTCCGGTCGAGGTAGTCGCTCATGCCGAGGCGGTCGAGGAAGGCGCGGGCGCGCTGCTCGTCGACGTCCTCGTACTCCTCCTGCCAGCCGGCGGTCATGCCGTAGGCGGCGGTGAGGACGGTCTGGAGGACGGTCTGGCGCTTGGGGAGCTTCTCGGCGAGGGCGATGCCGGCCACGCCGATGCGGGGGCGCAGCTCGAAGACGTCGGTGCCGGGCCTGCCGAGGGTCTCGCCGAGGATCGTGGCGGTGCCCTGGCTGGGGTAGAGGTAGCTGGAGGCGACGTTCAGGAGGGTGGTCTTGCCCGCGCCGTTGGGGCCGAGGATGACCCAGCGCTCGCCCTCCTTCACCGACCAGGAGACCTGGTCCACCAGAGCCCGGCCCTCACGGACCACGGATACGTCCTGAAGCTCCAGAACATCGCTCATGAGCGCGTTGTCTCCCCTTGCAGTGTGGCCGGTCTCGGCTGTCGCGTACGCCTGTGGCTCGGGCCGCCGCGCTTGTGGGCGAGGCCCTCCTGAAATCTACGCCACGAGTGCCCGGCTCCATTCCATCGGTCCGGTCCTTAGGGTGGGGGCATGCTCTCGGAACCGCGTTCAGGACGCCTCGCCGCTTGGGGAAATGCCCTTTTGGCCGGACTTGTCTCTCCGGACGACGCCGCTCTCGCCATCGTCGGCGAGGACGCGGTGCACCGGGTGGAGGGGCTGCCCGGCGAGTCCGCTCCGGTCGGGCTCACGCTCGCGCTGGGCCGGCTGCGGACGCTGGGGGCGACGGGGCTGCGGGTGGCGCTGCCGGCGTCCGGCCATCCGCTGGGGCTGAGCGGTCCGCCGGAGTTCAACGCGCGGGCGCTGGAGGCCGAGGAGGCGGTGGTCTGCTTCGGTGCGGCGTTGGGGCTGGTGCCGGAGGTGTACGAGGTCGGGCCCGCGGGTGATGTGCATGCCGAGGTGGTCTGGCACGTACTGCCGGTGCGGGAGGCGCCGCCCGCCGACGTGCCGTCGCTGGGCGAGGCCGAGCGGGAGCTGGCGGAGGCGCTGCGCGAGGCGACCGAGGTGCTGTCGAAGCTCGATGTCGCCGCGTCCGGTCCGGTGGCGGAGGCGGCGATCGACGCGTACCGGGCGCGGGCCGAGCACGGCCGGGAGGTGCTGGCGCCGGGGTATCCACCGCGCGCGGTGCGGGTGCTGGAGCTGGCGCGGCGGGTCGCGCTGCTGGTGTCGCTGGCGTACGGCAAAGGGCACGGGGGTGCGGTCAGCGCCGGTGAGATGGCCGCGCGGGCCGAGGCCTTGCGGCCCGTGGAGCGAACGGCACGGCGGGCGCAGGTGGCCGCGTACAACTCGATCGTGGAGGAGCGGGAGCGCGGGGCGCGCTGAACACGAAGGGCTCCCCCGGGCGGCGGTGCCGGGGGGAGCCCTCTGCCGTGGTCAGCCGGTCGTCAGAGGTTGGCGGCGTCGTTGTGGAAGGCCGGGTTCAGGGCGCCGATCACGTTGCCGCTGTTGCCGACCGCGTTCACCGGGACGTGCACCGGCAGCTGACCGAGGTTGCCGGCGATGACGCCAGGAGACTTCACGGCCGCTCCTTGGGCGCCGGCGTCCGCGGCGGCGACACCGGCGGACGCGCTCGCGGCGATACCGGCGAGGGCCACGGCGAATACGGCCTTCTTGGCGATGTTCATGGGGCGGGTACCTCCTGCGTGTGCTGGTACGACCCGGCCGTGGATCGTGCGTTGCCCAACGGCGAAGGCCCCGAAGGGGTACGGCCGCGGCGGTTCGAGGGCCCGTTCGGTGCAGTCGCACGACAAACTGAAAGGCCTCCCGGTGCACACGGGAGGCCTGTGGTCAGTGTTCGGCAGGACTCAGTGGTTGACGCCGAGGTTGCCGAAGGCCGGGTTCAGCGCGCCGATGACGCTCACGCTGTTGCCGACCGCGTTCACCGGGATGTGCACCGGCACCTGAACGACATTGCCCGAGACGACACCCGGGGAGCCCTGGGCCTCGCCGGAGGCCTGGGAGCCACCGTGGGCGGAGGCCAGGCCCGCACCGGCCGCCACCAGACCACCGGCGGCAATCGTCACGGCCGCTGCCTTCTTCAGGTTCTTCACTTTCCAACCCCTCCTAGGCGTTCACCACGGCGGTTCGCCGCGGCACGCACTGGAGAACGGCGTGGCGCGCCGGAGGATGCGCCAGCCGGGTGACATTCCCACGACGGTATGAATCTCAGTCCGGAACATGACCCTTGAGGTTGCCGTGCGTGACGGCCGTGGTGGCGTGGCGGGGAGACGCCGGAGCGGGCGTTTCAGCCGCTCACACCGTGGCGCACGGCCCACAGCGCCGCCTGGGTGCGGTCGGCGAGGTCGAGTTTCATCAGGATGTTGGAGACGTGGGTCTTGACGGTCTTCTCGGACAGGACGAGGGCGCGGGCTATCTCGCGGTTGGAGCGGCCGTCCGCGATCAGGCCGAGCACCTCGCTCTCCCGCTCGGTGAGCGAACCTCCTCTGCCCTGGCCGGAGTTGGAGTCCTCCTGGGAGAGCAGCGCGCCCGCGACCTCCGGCTGCAGCAGGACGTGGCCGGCGTGCACGGAGCGGATGGCGCCGGCGAGCGCGTCGGGGTCCACGTCCTTGTAGACGTACCCGGCGGCGCCCGCGCGCAGGGCCGGGACGACCGTGCGCTGTTCGGTGAAGCTGGTGACGATGAGCACGCGTGCGGGGTTGGCGAGTTCGCGGAGCTTGCGCAGCGCCTCGATGCCGTCCATGCCCGGCATCTTGACGTCCATCAGGACGACGTCCGGGCGCAGTTCCTCGGCGCGGGCGACTCCCTCGGCGCCGTCGGCGGCCTCGCCGACCACCTCGATGTCGTCCTGGACCTCCAGGAAGGTGCGCAGGCCCCGGCGGACGACCTGGTGGTCGTCGACGAGCAG
This sequence comes from Streptomyces sp. HUAS MG56, assembly GCF_058673395.1. Taxonomy (NCBI): domain Bacteria; kingdom Bacillati; phylum Actinomycetota; class Actinomycetes; order Kitasatosporales; family Streptomycetaceae; genus Streptomyces; species Streptomyces sp. HUAS MG56. The sequence continues at coordinate 3,242,654 of NZ_CM178722.1, forward strand.
CACCTTGATCGGGTCAGCCACCGGGGACCTCCAGCTCGATCGTGGTGCCCTTGCCGGGCACCGATTCCACGGTCAGTGTGCCGCCGACCCCGCTCGCCCGGTCCCGCATCGAGACCAGGCCCAGATGCCGGCCGGCGCGGCGGACGGCCTGCGGGTCGAAGCCGGTGCCGTCGTCGCTGACGCGCAGCGCGGCGCCGGCGCCGCGCCGGTCCACGCTCACCGCGACGCGCTCGGCGCCGGAGTGGCGCAGCGCGTTGTGCAGGGCCTCCTGGGCGACCCGGAGCAGTGCCTCCTCCTGGGCCGCGGGCAGGGCGCGGAAGCCGGTGCTGGTGAAGGTCACGCGCGCGGTGTGGGCGCGGTCGAGGACCTGGGTCTGGGTGCGCAGGGTGGCGATCAGGCCGTCCTCGTCGAGGGCGGCGGGGCGCAACTCCACGACGGCGGCGCGCAGTTCGTCGACCGCCTCGGCGGCGAGCGCGGCGACCTGCTGGAGCTCGCCCTTCGCGCGCACGGGGTCGCGGTCGACCAGTGCGGCGGCGGCCTGGGCGGTCAGGCGCAGTGAGAAGAGCTTCTGGCTGACAGCGTCGTGCAGCTCGTGGGCGAGGCGGGAGCGTTCCTCGGCGATGGTGAGTTCGCGGCTGCGTTCGTAGAGCCGGGCGTTGGTGAGGGCGATGGCGGCGTGCTGGGCGAGGATGGAGAGCAGTTCCTGGTCCTCGGCGGTGAAACCGCAACTCCCCTCGGGCTTGGGGCAGTTCTTGTTCGCGAGGAAGAGGGCGCCGATGACCTCGTCGCCGTCGCGGATGGGCAGGCCCAGGAAGTCGACCAGGTCGGGGTGGGCGGTCGGCCAGCCCTCGAAGCGGGGGTCCTTGCGCACGTCGGCGAGGCGCTCGGGGCGGGCGTCGCGCAGCATCGCGGCGAGGATGCCGTGCTGGCGGGGCAGCGGGCCGATGGCCTTCCACTGGGCGTCGCTGACGCCGTCGACGACGAACTGGGCGAAGCCGCCGTGATCGTCGGGGACGCCGAGGGCGGCGTACTGCGCGTCGAGCAGTTCGCGGGCGGAGGCGACGATCGTCTTGAGGACGTCGCGCACCTCCAGGTGCCTGCTCATGGCCAGCAACGCGGCACTCACCGCGGCGAGGCCGGACCGGGGGCCTTCACTCATGTCCTCACGGTACCGGCGGGGTGTGACACCGCGGATCGGACCGCCGCCGCCCCGCCCCGGTCCCCTGGGCCTAGGACCGCCGGTCTGGGCCCAGCGGTGTCGCGCGGTGCAGAGCGGTCACCACGCGCGCGCGTACGGGCACGTGTGCGGGGACAGAGGCGGTGCTGCCGGGGCGGACCTGGTCGGCATGCCGGAGTGCCGGGTGCGGGTGGTGGACGGGCTGCCGACCGGGCTGCACGGGCCGCGGGCGACCGCGCCTACGAGGAGAGGCTGACCGGGCTCTACCTGTGGCACGAGTGCGGCGCCGTCGCTCTCGTCCTCCAGGAGGAGAACCCTCACGCACAGCGTTGCGAGGGCAACTCCTCGTGAGAATTCCGCGGATGCGATGTGAGCCCGCGCATAGGGTCCACATCACGTACGAAGGGACATAGGAGATAAACCTTCCCCGCGCGAACGGGAAAGACGGTCCAGTCTGTCCGGTTTTGCCCTTCGCGTCTCCACTACCGGGGATCGTAGGTCACACCTTTGCCTGCACATTTTGCGCCAGCTAAGAATTGCTCTCGTCGCTCAGCGCCGTGGTCCTGAGGCCCGCGGCGTTCGTGCGGGAGGAACCGATTCCCCCGGCGGACGCAGGAGCGACCTCCGCGCTCACGAGAGGTCCATCAGCCATGCCCAAGAACGTTCTCACCCGAGTTCATACCCGCGCCCTGACCAAGCAGGGCAAGATCGCCGTCGCCGGTGTCGCCGCTCTGGGCACTGCCGCCCTCGCCTTCTCGGCCGCCCCCGGCCACTCCGGCACCGTCACCGGCGCCCCGGCCGCTCACGTCCAGGTCGCGGGCAGCAGCACGGCGCTGAAGAACGTCAAGGGCACGGTCACCGACCAGGCCGCCACCGACACGGTCAAGCTCGACCGCATCGCCGCGCAGAAGAAGGCCGACGAGGCCGCCGCGGCCAAGAAGGCCGCCGACCAGGCCGCCGCGAAGAAGGCCGCCCAGGACCGCGCCGCCTCCCAGGCCGCGAACCGCTCCGTCCAGCGCCCCCAGATGGAGACGGTCGCCGCCACGAAGACGTACGCCAACAACCTCGACGGCTGGATCCGCGAGTCCCTGGACATCATGCGCTCCAAGGGCATCCCCGGCTCCTACAACGGTCTGTACCGCAACATCCTCCGTGAGTCCTCGGGCAACCCGATGGCCATCAACAACTGGGACATCAACGCCATCAACGGCATCCCCTCCAAGGGTCTGCTCCAGGTGATCCAGCCCACCTTCAACGCGTACCACGTGTCGGGCACGTCCTGGGACATCTACAACCCGGTCGCCAACATCACCGCCGCCGCCAACTACGCGGCGCACCGTTACGGCTCGATGGACAACGTCAACAGCGCGTACTGAGGCCTGGCGCGGACCTCAGCTACGTAAGCCGAAGGGCGGCACCCCGGAAACGGGGGCCGCCCTTCGGTGTCGTACGGGCGCGGTTACTTGCGCATGACCTCCGGCTCGTGGCGGCGCAGGAAGCGGGCCACGAAGAAGCCGCAGATCACACCGAGCGCGATCAGCGCGATCATGTCCAGGGTCCAGGCCCCTGCCGTGTGGTTCCACAGCGGGTCGGTGCTGGACGGGTTGTCGGTGTTCGGGGAGATGTTGTTGAAGTCCAGCGTGGCGCCGGCCGCGGCCACCGCCCAGCGCGACGGCATCAGGTACGAGAACTCGTTGACGCCGAGCGTGCCGTGCAGGGTGAACAGGCAGCCGGTGAAGACGACCTGGATGATCGCGAACATCACCAGCAGCGGCATGGTCTTCTCGGCGGTCTTCACCAGCGAGGAGATCACCAGGCCGAACATCATCGAGGTGAAGCCGAGCGCCATGATCGGCAGGCACAGCTCGAACAGCGTCGAGCCGCCGAGCACCACGCCCTGGTCCGGGATCGTCCGGCTGGCGAAGCCGATCACGCCGACCAGCAGGCCCTGGAGCACGGTGACGGCGCCGAGCACGACCACCTTGGACATCAGGTACGCCGACCGGGACAGACCCGTCGCGCGTTCCCGCTCGTAGATGACCCGTTCCTTGATCAGCTCGCGGACCGAGTTCGCGGCGCCCGCGAAGCACGCGCCGACGGCGAGGATCAGCAGCACCGTGGTGGCCGTGCCGTTCGGGATGTGCGCGCCGGTGATCTTGTTGATCATCGGGTTCACCAGCAGACCCCGCTTGTGGTCGATCAGGAGGCTGACCGAGCCGAGCACCGCGGGCAGGATCACCGTCAGCGCCAGGAAGCCCTTGTCGGAGACGATCACCGACACATAGCGCCGGATCAGGGTCAGCAGCTGCGAACCCCACGGCTGGGGCTTCGGCGGCCTGATGGCCTGCATCGGAGGCATGTGCTGTACGGACTGCGGGGCCGCCGCGTCGACGTCCGCCGCGTACATCTGGTAGTGCTGCGAGCCCTTCCAGCGGCCCGCCCAGTCGTAGTCGCGGTAGTTCTCGAAGGCGGAGAAGACGTCGGCCCAGCTGTCGTAGCCGAAGAAGTTCAGCGCCTCCTCCGGCGGGCCGAAGTACGCCACCGCGCCGCCCGGCGCCATCACCAGCAGCTTGTCGCACAGTGCCAGCTCGGCCACCGAGTGGGTGACGACGAGGACGGTGCGGCCGTCGTCGGCGAGGCCGCGCAGCAGCTGCATGACGTCACGGTCCATGCCCGGGTCGAGACCGGAGGTCGGCTCGTCCAGGAAGATCAGCGACGGCTTGGTGAGCAGCTCCAGCGCCACCGAGACACGCTTGCGCTGGCCGCCGGAGAGCGAGGTGACCTTCTTGTCCTTGTGGATGTCGAGCTTCAGCTCGCGCAGCACCTCGTCGATGCGGGCGTCGCGCTCCTGCGCCGTGGTGTCGGCCGGGAAGCGCAGCTTGGCCGCGTACTTCAGGGCCTTCTTGACGGTCAGCTCCTTGTGCAGGATGTCGTCCTGCGGGACCAGACCGATGCGCTGGCGCAGCTCGGCGAACTGCTTGTACAGGTTCCGGTTGTCGTACAGCACCTCGCCCTGGTTGGCGGGCCGGTAGCCGGTGAGCGCCTTGAGCAGGGTCGACTTGCCGGAGCCGGACGGGCCGATGACCGCGATCAGCGACTTCTCCGGGACACCGAAGGAGACGTCCTTCAGGATCTGCTTGCCGCCGTCGACCGTGACGGTCAGATGGCGCGCGGAGAAGGAGACCTCACCGGTGTCGACGAACTCCTCCAGCCGGTCGCCGACGATCCGGAAGGTGGAGTGGCCGACACCGACGATGTCGGCCGGGCCGAGCAGCACCGAGCCGCCCTTGGCGATCGGCTGGCCGTTGACGTACGTGCCGTTGTGCGAGCCGAGGTCGCGGATCTCGAAGCGGCCGTCGGGCGTCGAGTGGAACTCGGCGTGGTGCCGCGAGACCTGCAGGTCGGAGACGACCAGCTCGTTCTCCAGGGCACGGCCGATGCGCATGACGCGGCCGACCGCGAACTGGTGGAACGTGGTCGGGCTGCGGTCGCCGTAGGCCGGCGGCGCCCCCGCGCCACCACCGGGATGCGCTTGCGCGTACGGGTCGGCGGGCCCCGCCTGCTGCGGGAACGCCGACGCCTGCGGCTGCTGCTGCCACCCGGCCGGCGCGGCCTGCTGCGGCGTCGGCGCCTGCTGGGCCGGTGCCTGCTGCGGTACCGCTGCCTGCGGTGCGGCGGCTGCCTGCTGCGGGGCCTGCTGGGCCCAGCCCGGCGCACCGGCGCCCTGCGCGGCGTACGGCGCGGGCTGCTGCCGGCCCGCCGCGGCACCGGACAGATTCAGCCGCGGTCCGTCGGTCGCGTTGCCGAGATGCAGCGCCGTGCCCGGGCCGATCTCCACCTGCTGGATCCGCCGGCCCTGCACGAACGTGCCGTTGGTGCTGCCGTGGTCCTCGATGACCCAACTACGGCCGTCGAAACTGACCGTGGCGTGTCGCCAGGACACCCTGGCGTCGTCGAAGACGATGTCACCCTGCGGATCGCGGCCGAGGGTGTACGGCCTGGACGGATCCAGCGTCCAGGTCCGTCCGTTTGATTCCAGAACGAGTTCAGGCACTCCATGCCCCACTGAGTTGTCCCCCGAATTACCCCCATCGCAGGGAGTCTAGGGATGTCGAACATCGGGGGGAACTATTTCAGGCTCCGGCCCCTGACCGAAACCCGGGCCTTGTCACGAATGCGTCCGTGCGCTGCAACAGGCGCCGTTGACGGGGTTGAAATCCCCCCGGAGAGTGGTAATCCCGGCGAGGGGGACACGCGCGGCCGGGCCGTCGCGCCGCGGTTCGACGGGATCCGCCAGGAGGGGATCGGGGGCTGACATGAGGTCTGCCACGCGTGCCGGGACCGCACGGCGCGCCGGAAAGGTGCCCTGGGCCGACGCGCTGTTGTCCGCGATCGCGGCGGTGAGCTGGGCGCTGGCCGGGATGGCCGGCACGGCCGCGCTCGGGCTGCATCTGCTCCGGGCGGACGCGGCCGGCTCACTGGGCCCCATGACGGCGGCCGTTGTGGCACTAGGGGCGGGTGGTTCGGTCGTACCGTCGGGCGATGTGTCCGCTTTCGGACTCAAAGGCGAGGCGGCGCACGCGGCCATCGAGATCACGCCACTCGGGGTGAGCCTGGTCGGTGCCCTGCTGTTGTCGTGGTTCTTCCTACGGTCCTTACGCACGGCGGGAGTTGTGATCACGCCCGCCGAACTCCTCGCGCGTGCGGGCACGGTGGTCGCGCTCTTCGTCGCGCTGCTGGGCGGGCTCGCCTGGGCGGGGCACGACGTCATCACCGTGGACGGCGGCTCGCTCGGCACGGGCGGCCTGCTCGGCACGGGCGGCGCGGGCGGAAAGGGGGGCGGCGGGCTCACCCTGCCCGGCATCGGCGACGTGGGCGGACTGCTGCCGCACGGGATCGGCGGTCTGATCCACGCCCGGGCCGGCGTCGGTTTCACCGTGGACACCCCGGCCACGCTGCTGGGCGGCCTCGGCTGGTGCGCCGGCGTCCTGCTGCTCGCGCTGCTGGCCGCGCGCCGCGCGCCGCTGCCCCCGGGCTGGTCCGCCGTGCACCGGGTGGTCCGGCCGGCGGTCTCGGCGCTCGTCACCGTGCTCCTGCTGACCGTGGCGGCCGGGCTCGCGGCGGCGGTGTACGCGGCGATCGGCGACGACCATCCGCGCAGGATCGCCGGAGCGGCCCTGCTCGGCACCCCGAACGGCGTCTGGCTCGGCCTGCCCCTCGGCCTGTTCGTCCCCTGGGACGGTCACGCCACGGGGCTGCTCCGCGCCTTCCTCCCCCATCCGCTGGACCAGTTCCTCGGCACGACCGCCGACCGGCCGGTGACCCTGGATCGGCTGGCCGGCCTGGACGGCCGCGTGTGGCTGCTGGGGGTGGCGGCGGCCCTGGCGATGCTGCTGGCCGGCGTACTGACGGCGGTCCGTACGCCGGTGGCACGCCGGCCCGGCGAGGGCCACGAGGTACGGGCGCCCGGTGGCGCTCCCGGTCGCGGGAAGACGCCACCCGGTGGCGCTCTCGGCCTGGCCGCCCGCTGTGCGCTGCGACTGGCCGTCGTGACGGCGCTCGCTCTCCCGCTGCTCGCCCGGCTGACGGATGTCTCCGTGACCGCGTCCCTGTCCGTGCTCGGCTTCGACGCCTTCGGCGCGGGCATCGCCCTGCACGGGCACCTCGGCGCCGCGCTCCTGCTGGGGGCGGCGTGGGGGGCCGGGGCCGGGGCGACGGGAGCGCTGCTGGCGTGGGGCGCGGGGGCGGCGGGGTCCGGGGCGGTGTGGGCGGCTCGGGACGTCGCGGGGTGGGGGAACGGTGCGCAGGCGGGCGGGGGCGCGGGGTACGACGAAGAGGCGCGGCCGACGGGGCACGGCGACGGCGCGGGACCGTATGTGCCGAGCGTGCCGTACCGGCCGCCGAACCCGGACACCAATCCGTACCTGCGGGTGCCGGGGGAAGCGGGCGAGGAGCCGCAGGACGCACGGCCGCCGGGGGCCGCGGACGACGCGTCGCGGGCCGGGGGCGGTCCGCCGGGGGCTCAGGGCGGGACGTACGGCATGTACGGCGCACCGACCATCGACGGGCCCGTCGGCCCCGCTCCCCCGGGCTCTCGGCGCCGTCCCGCCCCACGGCCGGACGGCTCCCCGCCGGGGCCGGAGCGCACGCAGTGGCCACCGCCACCCCCGCCTCCCCTGCCACCACCGCCACCGCCGGGGAAACCGAAGCGCACGGGATGACCGGTGGCTCCGTCGCCCGGCCCGGCGCGGCGCTCTCGCCGCCGTCCTTCGTGTGGCGGCAAGATCCCTGACACCCGCCCGACATCCATTGTTCCGTGTCCGTCAGGCGGACCTCTGCGGCGCCAGGCACTGGGTGCCGGATACGGTGGTGACACCATGAGCGCTTCGCAGACCGCCGCTTCGCAGACCCCTGAGGCCCCCACCCTCCTCGTCAAGATCTTCGGCAAGGACAGGCCGGGCATCACGGCCGGGCTCTTCGACACCCTCGCCGCCTACCTGGTCGACGTGGTCGACATCGAGCAGGTCGTCACCCGGGGCCGGCTGGTGCTGTGCGCGCTGGTGACCCAGCCGCCGGCCGGTCTGGAGGGCGACCTGCGGGCCACCGTGCACAGCTGGGCCGAGTCGGTGAAGATGCAGGCGGAGATCATCTCGGGGCACGGCGACAACCGGCCGCGTGGTCTCGGGCGCTCCCTGGTGACCGTGCTCGGCCATCCGCTCACCGCCGAGTCGACGGCCGCCGTGGCCGGGCGGATCGCGAAGACCGGCGGCAACATCGACCGTATCTTCCGGCTCGCCAAGTACCCGGTGACGGCTGTGGAGTTCGCGATCTCCGGGGTGGAGACCGAGCCGCTGCGCACGGCTCTGGCGTCCGACGCGGCGGCACTGGGTGTCGACATCGCGGTCGTCTCGGCGGGCCTGCACCGGCGCGCCCAGCGACTGGTGGTCATGGACGTGGACTCCACGCTGATCCAGGACGAGGTCATCGAGCTGTTCGCGGCGCACGCCGACTGCGCGGACAAGGTCGCCGAGGTGACGGCGGCGGCGATGCGCGGGGAGCTGGACTTCGAGCAGTCACTGCACGCGCGCGTGGCGCTGCTGAAGGGGCTGGACGCCTCCGTCGTGGAGAAGGTGCGCAACGAGGTCCGGCTGACACCGGGCGCGCGCACCCTGATCCGCACGCTGAAACGACTCGGCTACCAGGTCGGTGTGGTCTCCGGCGGCTTCACCCAGGTCACGGACGATCTGAAGGAACGGCTGGGCCTGGACTTCGCGCAGGCCAACACGCTGGAGATCGTCGACGGGAAGCTCACCGGCCGGGTCACCGGCGAGATCGTGGACCGGGCCGGCAAGGCGCGGCTGCTGCGGCGGTTCGCCGCGGAGGCGGGGGTGCCGCTGTCACAGACCGTGGCGATCGGCGACGGTGCCAACGATCTGGACATGCTGAACGCGGCCGGCCTGGGCGTGGCCTTCAATGCCAAGCCGGTGGTCCGCGAGGCGGCGCACACGGCGGTGAACTTCCCCTTCCTCGACACCGTGCTGTACCTGCTGGGCATCACCCGCGAAGAGGTCGAGGCGGCCGACACGCACGACGAGGACTGAGCGGGCCCGCACAACGGCCCGCGTACGGAGAAGGGCCCGGTACCGCCCGCGCGGCGCCGGGCCCTTCGTCTTCCGCTCCGCGTCAGCTGTGCGGGGCCCAGAAGTCGACCAGCTTGGCCACGCCGTGCTCCACGGACTTCCAGGAGCCCTCGAAGGTGAGCACCGCGAAGGCGGCGGTCGGGAAGCCGGTGCGGTTCATCCGCGGGAGGCACTCGCCCTCGGTCTCGCCCGCGAGGGCGTCGGCGAGGGCGTGGATCCCGGGGTTGTGGCCGATCAGGACGAGGTTGCGCACGTCGTCCGGGGTCTCGTTGAGCAGGGCGATCAGCTCGCCCAGGGATGCCTCGTAGACCCGCTCCTCGTAGACGGTCCTCGGTCGCTCCGCGAGCTCGTGGACGGCGAGCTTCCAGGTCTCACGGGTCCGGGCGGCGGTGGAGCAGAGGGCCAGGTCGAAGGTGATCCCTGCGTCGGCCAGCTTGCGGCCCGCGACGGGGGCGTCCTGACGGCCGCGCTCGGCGAGGGGCCGTTCGTGGTCGGCTTCCTGGCCCCAGTCGGCCTTCGCATGCCGGAGGAGGACGATCTTGCGAGGTTCTTCAACGCTCATGAAACCCAGCTTCGCATGAAACAAGCCAGGTGGTGCAGGGAGTTGGTGTGGGGGTTCACCCGCGCACGGGGCTCCGGATCAGCGCGCGAGGAGTTGCTGGGCGCGTTCGAAGAGGTGCGTGATCGTGGGGTCGCCGCCCGCCGCGTGTGCGTCCGACGGGTTCAGTATGAGCAGCAGCAGCGAGATGAACGCGAGCGCGGGCAGGGCGAGGGCCCACCAGGGCAGCCGGATGTCGACGCCGCTCGTGGGCGCCGCGTGGGGCCGGGAGTGGGTACGGGCCGACATGATCGCCTCCGCGGGTCTTCGAGCGGGTCCGTGACCGCCTCGCGCGGTCACCACTCGAAGCTACGGAATCCGCGTCCTGCGGCCCATCCGGAGATCCACCCACTTCACCCTGACCCTTACCCCCTAGGGGATGGTGGGGCCAGCCCCACCATCCGCCGGGACGGAGGGCCCGGGTGCGGCCCTCACGGGGAGGCGATGATCGCGATGACGGCGATGACGGCGAAGATGGCGAAGAACGAGCCGAAGACGATCAGCATCTTCTTCTGGCCGTTCTGCGGGTTCGGGTCGAGCACAGGCTGCATGCCGTCAGTCTCGCACCGGTTCCCCGCGCGCGTGCGGCCGGGGTGGTCCGCTCAGCGTGGCGCCGTGGCTGGGTGACTCCGTGGCTCCGGGGTGGCACGCGCGCGGGGGCGGTCCGCTCAGTGGGCCGCCGCCTCTTCCTCCACCGTGCGGTTGCGGCCCGCCAGGAAGCCGACCAGCATCTGCGGCACCATCAGGCCCGCCATGAGGGCGATCGGCAGCCCCCAGCCACCGCTCTGCTGGTAGAGCACGCCGACCAGCAGCGGGCCCGGAATGGAGATCAGATAGCCGGTGCTCTGCGCGAACGCGGACAGCTGGGCCACGCCCGCACCGCTCCGGGCGCGCATGCCGACCATGGTCAGGGCCAACGGGAAGGCGCAGTTGGAGATGCCGAGCAGCACCGCCCAGGCCCAGGCGCCGCCGGCCGGCGCGAGGTACAGGCCGGCGTATCCGGCGAGCCCGCACACACCGAGGACCAGCACGATCGGCCCCTGGTGGGGCAGCCGCGTGGCGACGCGCGGGATGACGAAGGCCAGCGGCACGCCCATCACCATGGTGACGGCGAGCAGCAGGCCGGCGGTGCCGGCCGCGACACCGGCGTCCCGGAAGATCTGCGCCATCCAGCCCATGGTGATGTAGGCGGCGGTGGCCTGGAGACCGAAGAAGACGGCGAGCGCCCACGCGGTGCGGCTGCGGGTGATGCGCAGGGGCACGGACTGCTCCTCGGCCGCCGCTCCGGCCGTGCGCGCCCGCTCCGGCCGCGCCTGCTCCGGCCGCGCCTGCTCCGGCCGCTGCTGCCCGGGGGCGGCGCCGCGGTCGCGGACGAGCGGCAGCCAGGGCAGGACGGCGGCGGCCGCGAGGCCGGCCCACACGGCGAGGCCGGACTGCCAGTCGCCGCCCATCGCGTCCGTCAGCGGCACGGTGACCGCGGCGGCGAGGGAGGTGCCCAGGGCGAGGGCCATCGAGTAGAGACCGGTCATGGAGCCGACGCGGTCGGGGAACCAGCGCTTGACGATGACGGGCATGAGCACGTTGCTGACCGCGATGCCCATGAGGGCGAGCGCGGTGGCGGCCAGGAATCCGGCGGTGCCGCCGACGTACGGCCGTATCAGCAGGCCCGCCGTGATGGCGACCATGCCGGCGCAGACCACGGCGGCCGGGCCGAAGCGGCGGGCCAGGCGGGGGGCGGTGACGCCGAAGACGGCGAAGCAGAGCGGGGGCACGGAGGTGAGCAGACCGGCCACGCTGCCGCTCATGCCGAGCCCGTCGCGCACCTCCTCCAGGAGGGCGCCGAGGCTCGTGATGGCCGGGCGGAGGTTCAGCGCGGACAGCACGATGCCGAGGACGACCAGCCGCGTCGCCCACGCGCGCGTGCGGCCTGCGCCGGGGGGCGTCTCGGGGGTACTCGCCGCGGCGGCACCGCGTCCGGTGGACGACGTGGACGTGGATGACATCGCCGTACGCGTGTCCGCCGTCCGGGTTTCCGCTGTCCGGGTTTCCTCACTAGCCATGAGACCCATCATAGAATGATGGGATGATTGACTGTCCATTCCCGGGTCGTACGGACCCGGGCCCGTCGTGCGAAGGTGTGCCATGCCCCTGAGCCATCCGCGCCGTTCGGCGCTGTCCGAGCAGGTCATCGCCGAACTGCGCAACCAGATCACCTCCGGCGAGTGGCCCGTCGGCTCACGCATCCCGACGGAACCGGAGCTGGTCGAGCAGCTGGGGGTCGCCCGCAACACCGTCCGCGAGGCCGTGCGCGCGCTGGCGCACAACGGGCTGCTGGACATCCGGCAGGGCTCGGGCACGTACGTGGTGGCGACGAGTGAGCTGGCCGGGGTGATGCACCGCCGGTTCGCCGACGCCGACCCGCGGCACATCGCCGAACTGCGCGCCGCGCTGGAGTCGGCCGCGGCCAAGCTGGCCGCCGAGCGGCGTACCGAGAAGGACCTCAAGCACCTGGACGCGCTCATGCGGCGGCGCGAGGAGGCCTGGGAGACGGGCGAGGCGGAGGCGTTCGTGGCCGCCGACGCCACCTTCCACCTGGCCGTCGTGGCCGCCTCCCACAACGACGCCATGACGGCGATGTACGCCGACCTGGGCGAGGTCCTGCGGGACTGGCTGCGCGCGGACGTGGGGGCGGAGCTGACCCCGGAGACGCACATGGACCACACCCGGCTGATGGACGCGATCCGCAACGGCGACAGGGAGGCGGCCGCGACCGAGGCGGCGAGCTATCCGTTCCTGTGCCGCCCGGGCCGGTTCAGCGCTCCCTCTGGTGGCTGATCCAGACCGCGCGGACGGCCTTCCAGCACCGGCCCGTGAGCCGTACGGTCAGGGCGGGCGGGGTGTCCACCGGTGCGCTGTCGGTGCCGATGTCCCACCACTGCGCGCACTTGATGTGCAGGCGTACGCGGTCGGTGTCGACGTAGGGGTTGTGGCAGTAGGCCACCACGTGGGAGCCGTGGACGTCGGTCCGGCAGGCGGCGCCGAAGAGGTTCGGCGCGGGCGGCTTTCCGCCGTCCACGCGCGCGTAGGGCATCGCGTCGTACGGCAGACAGAGCACGAGGGCCACGGCCACGGTCACCGGAGCCAGGCGTCCGGGCAGGCGCACAAGGGGCCTCCTCTGCCGGGCCGGGGAGGATCGCGCGAGGTGAACGCGTAATCAGAGTGCGCCGTTGGGCGGTCCGGCCGCCCGACGGGTGGGCCGAACGGGTGACGCCGGCCGCCCCAGGGGCGTGCTCGCCCCGGATACGGCCGAGGCCCGCAGCCCCCTCAGAGGTGCGGGCCTCGGCCGCCTGCTACGCCTCAGCGGCGGCAGTCACGCGCCGATCGCGTGCAGACCGCCGTCGACGTGGATGATCTCGCCGGTGGTCTTCGGGAACCAGTCGCTCAGCAGGGCGACGATGCCGCGGCCGGCCGGCTCCGGGTCCTTCAGGTCCCACTCCAGCGGGGAGCGGGAGTCCCACACGGAGGCCAGGTCGGCGAAGCCCGGGATGGACTTGGCGGCCATGGAGCCGATCGGGCCCGCGGAGATGAGGTTGCACCGGATGTTCTGCTTGCCCAGGTCACGCGCCATGTAGCGGCTGGTCGCCTCCAGGGCGGCCTTGGCCGGGCCCATCCAGTCGTACTGCGGCCAGGCGTACTGCGCGTCGAAGGTGAGGCCGACGACAGAGCCGCCGTTCTGCATCAGCGGCAGGCAGGCCATGGTCAGCGACTTCAGGGAGAACGCCGAGACGTGCATGGCGGTGGCCACGGACTCGAACGGGGTGTTGAGGAAGTTGCCGCCGAGCGCGTCCTGCGGAGCGAAGCCGATGGAGTGCACGACGCCGTCGAGGCCGCCCAGCTCCTCGCCCACGACGTCGGCCAGCCGCGCGAGGTGCTCCTCGTTCGTCACGTCCAGCTCGATGACCTTGGTGGGCTTCGGCAGCTTCTTGGCGATGCGCTCGGTCAGCGTGGGTCGCGGGAACGCGGTCAGGATGATCTCCGCGCCCTGCTCCTGGGCCAGCTTGGCCGCGTGGAAGGCGATGGAGGACTCCATCAGCACGCCCGTGATCAGAACGCGCTTGCCCTCGAGGATTCCGCTCATGGTGATCAGTGACCCATTCCCAGTCCGCCGTCAACGGGGATGACGGCTCCAGTGATGTACGAGGCGTCGTCCGAGGCGAGGAACCGCACCGTCGCGGCGATCTCCTCGGGCTGCGCGTAACGGCCGAGCGGCACCTGAGACACGATGTTCTCGCGCTGCTCGTCGGTGAGCGCCTTGGTCATGTCGGTGTCGACGAAGCCGGGCGCGACGACGTTGAAGGTGATGTTGCGCGAGCCCAGCTCACGGGCGAGGGAACGCGCGAAGCCGACGAGGGCGGCCTTGGAGGCGGCGTAGTTCGCCTGCCCCGCCGAGCCGAGCAGGCCGACCACGGACGAGATCAGGACGACGCGGCCCTTCTTGGCGCGCAGCATGCCGCGGTTCGCGCGCTTGACGACACGGAAGGTGCCGGTGAGGTTGGTGTCGATGACCGAGGTGAAGTCCTCCTCGGACATGCGCATCAGGAGCTGGTCCTTGGTCACGCCGGCGTTGGCGATCAGGACCTCGACCGGACCGTGCTGGTCCTCGATCTCCTTGTAGGCCTGCTCCACCTGCTCCGGGTCGGTGATGTCGCACTTGACGGCGAAGAAGCCGGCCGGCGGTTCGCCCGAGCGGTACGTGATCGCGACCTTGTCGCCCGCGTCGGCGAATGCGCGGGCGATGGCGAGGCCGATGCCCCGGTTTCCTCCGGTGACGAGAACCGAGCGGCTCAACGGATCACCCTTTCGATAGCGGTCTGAAGCGTGGGGCCCACCCGCCCGAACACGTCGATGACAGGCGGCTTCATCGAAAACCTATCGGTAGCGCCGCGCGCTCGGGCAAGCGGGCACCGACAGTGGCACGGGGAAGTCCCTGTCGGATCCCTACAGAAAGGACCGGGACGGGACCGAAACCGTGTAGTCCCCGGGGGCGCGTCCACGACATGATCGGACCAGACAGGCCACGACAGCAGGGAGACCTCCGTGCCCCATTCCATCGACGAAGCCTTCACAGCGCTTCCCCTGCGCGCCCTCGCCGACGCCGCGCTGGCACGCGCGCGTGCGCTGGGGGCCGAGCACGCGGACTTCCGGTTCGAGCGGGTGCGCAGCGCGTCCTGGCGGCTGCGGGACGCCAGGCCCGCCGGCTCGTCGGACACCACCGACCTCGGGTACGCGGTCCGGGTCGTGCACGGCGGTACGTGGGGCTTCGCCTCCGGGGTCGACCTGACCCTGGACGCCGCGGCCAAGGTCGCCTCGCAGGCGGTGGCGATGGCCAGGCTGTCCGCCCAGGTGATCAAGGCCGCCGGGTCGACGGAGCGGGTGGAACTGGCCGACGAACCCGTGCACGCCGACAGGACGTGGATCTCGTCGTACGAGATCGATCCCTTCTCCGTGCCGGACGAGGAGAAGTCGGCGCTGCTGGCCGAGTGGAGCACGCGGCTGCTGGCCGCACCGGGCGTCAGCCACGTCGACGCCTCGCTGCTCACCGTGCACGAGAACAAGTTCTACGCCGATACGGCGGGGACCGTGACCACCCAGCAGCGGGTGCGGCTGCATCCGGAGCTGACGGCGGTCTCGGTGGACGAGTCCAGCGGTGAGTTCGACTCGATGCGGACCATCGCGCCGCCGGTCGGACGCGGCTGGGAGTACCTGACCGGCACCGGCTGGGACTGGGACGGCGAGCTGGAGCGGATCCCGGAGCTGCTCGCCGAGAAGATGCGGGCGCCGAGCGTGGAGCCGGGCCTGTACGACCTGGTGGTCGATCCCTCCAACCTGTGGCTGACGATCCACGAGTCCATCGGTCACGCCACCGAGCTGGACCGCGCCCTCGGCTACGAGGCCGCCTACGCCGGCACCTCCTTCGCCACCTTCGACCAGCTGGGCAAGCTGCGTTACGGCTCCGAGCTGATGAACGTCACCGGCGACCGCACCGCCGAGCACGGCCTCGCGACCGTCGGCTACGACGACGAGGGCGTCGCCGCGCAGTCCTGGGACCTGGTGAGGGACGGCACGCTGGTCGGCTACCAGCTGGACCGCAGGATCGCGAAGCTGACCGGGTTCGACCGCTCCAACGGCTGCGCCTACGCCGACTCCCCCGGGCATGTGCCGGTGCAGCGCATGGCCAACGTCTCGCTCCAGCCGGATCCCGCCGGGCTGTCCACGGAGGACCTGATCGGGAGCGTCGACCGGGGCATCTACGTCGTCGGTGACCGGTCCTGGTCGATCGACATGCAGCGGTACAACTTCCAGTTCACCGGGCAGCGCTTCTTCAGGATCGAGAACGGGCGGATCACCGGGCAGCTGAAGGACGTGGCGTACCAGGCGACCACGACGGACTTCTGGGGCTCGATGGCGGCCGTGGGCGGTCCGCAGACCTACGTCCTCGGTGGCGCCTTCAACTGCGGCAAGGCACAGCCCGGCCAGGTGGCGGCCGTGTCGCACGGATGTCCTTCCGCCCTCTTCAAGGGCGTCAACATTCTGAACACCACGCAGGAGGCCGGTCGATGAGCGCCCGCAGCAACAAGCCGCACGAGGTCGTGGAGCAGGCGCTCGCGCTGTCCCGGGCCGACGGCTGTGTCGTCATCGCCGACGAGCACTCGACGGCCAACCTGCGCTGGGCGGGCAACTCGCTCACCACCAACGGCGTGACGCGCGGCCGTACGCTCACCGTGATCGCGACCGTGGCCGGCAAAGAGGGCACGGCCTCGGGTGTCGTGTCCCGGTCGGCCGTCACGGCGGACGAGTTGGAGCCTCTGGTGCGGGCCGCCGAGGCCGCCGCGCGCGGTGCCGGGCCCGCCGAGGACGCGCAGCCCCTGGTCGGCGGGGTGCCGGAGTCCCCCGACTTCACGGACGCGCCCGCCGAGACCTCCTCGGCGGTGTTCGCCGACTTCGCCCCGGCGCTCGGCGAGGCGTTCGCACGCGCCCGTGCGGGCGGCCGCGAGTTGTACGGCTTCGCCAACCACGAGCTGGTGTCGACGTACCTGGGCACGTCCACGGGACTGCGCCTGCGCCACGACCAGCCCACCGGCACGCTGGAGCTGAACGCCAAGTCGCCCGACCGGCTGCGCTCGGCCTGGGCCGGCCGTTCCACGCGTGACTTCAAGGACGTCGACCCGGCCGCCATGGACGCGGAGCTGGCCGTACGGCTCGGCTGGGCCGAGCGGCGCGTGGAGCTGCCCGCGGGCCGGTACGAGACCCTGCTGCCGCCGACGGCGGTCGCGGACCTGCTGATCTACCAGCTGTGGTCGGCGTCGGGCCGGGACGCGGCCGAGGGCCGGACGGTGTTCTCCAAGCCGGGCGGGGGCACGCGCGTGGGCGACAGGCTGAGCGGCCTGCCGCTGACGCTGCGCAGCGATCCGCACGAGCCGGGTCTGGAGTGCGCGCCGTTCGTGGTCGCCCACTCCTCGGGCGGCGACCAGTCGGTGTTCGACAACGGACTGCCGGCGCACACCACCGAGTGGGTCGGCGAGGGCGTGCTGAGGCATCTGACGACCACCCGGCACAGCGCGGCGCTGACGGGGCTGCCGGTCGCCCCGGCGCTCGGGAACCTGATCCTGGACGGCGGCACCGACCGCTCCCTGGAGGACATGGTCGCGGACACCGAGCGCGGGCTGCTGCTGACGTGCCTGTGGTACATCCGCGAGGTCGACCCGGCGACGCTGCTGCTGACCGGTCTGACCCGGGACGGCGTCTACCTCGTGGAGAACGGCGAGGTGACCGGGCAGGTGAACAACTTCCGGTTCAACGAGTCGCCGGTGGACCTGCTGGGGCGGGCCGCGGAGGCCGGGCGCACCGAGAAGACGCTGCCGCGCGAGTGGAGCGACTGGTTCACCCGGGCCGCGATGCCCGCGCTGCGCATCCCGGATTTCAATATGAGCTCTGTCAGTCAGGGCGTATAACCTCGTAGGCGGCAGTCGCTCGACTGCCCGAAGACCAGCAAGGAGATACGAGAACCGTGACGGACATCGTCGACGAGCTGAAGTGGCGCGGGCTCATCGCCCTCTCCACGGACGAGGACGCACTGCGCAAGGCGTTCGCGGACGGCCCCGTCACGTTCTATTGCGGCTTCGACCCGACCGCGCCCAGCCTGCACCTCGGCAACCTCGTGCAGATCCTGACGATGCGCCGCATCCAGCAGGCGGGCAACCGCCCGCTGGGCCTGGTCGGGGGTGCCACCGGTCTGATCGGTGACCCGAAGCCCACCGCGGAGCGCACGCTCAACGCACCCGAGATCGTCGCCCAGTGGGTGGAGCGGCTGCGCGCGCAGATCGAGCCGCTGCTGGACTTCGAGGGCCCGAACGCCGCGGTGATGGTCAACAACCTCGACTGGACGCAGAGCCTGTCGGCCATCGAGTTCCTGCGTGACATCGGCAAGTACTTCCGGGTCAACAAGATGATCGCGAAGGAGGCCGTCGCGCGGCGGCTCAATTCCGACGCGGGCATCAGCTACACCGAGTTCAGCTACCAGATCCTCCAGGGCATGGACTTCCTGGAGCTGTACCGGCGGTACGGCTGCACCCTGCAGACCGGTGGCAGCGACCAGTGGGGCAACCTCACGTCGGGCACCGACCTGATCCACCGGGTCGAGCCGCACGCCGTGGTGCACGCGCTCGGCACGCCGCTGATCACCAAGGCGGACGGCACCAAGTTCGGCAAGACCGAGTCCGGCACGGTGTGGCTCGACCCCGAGATGACGACGCCGTACGCGTTCTACCAGTTCTGGCTGAACGCGGACGACCGGGACGTCTCGAAGTTCCTGCGCATCTTCAGCTTCAGGTCCCGCGAGGAGATCGAGGAGCTGGAGCAGCAGACGCAGGAGCGTCCGCAGGCCCGGGCGGCGCAGCGCGCGCTCGCCGAGGAGCTGACGACGCTGGTGCACGGCGCCGGCCAGACGGCCGCGGTGATCGCCGCGAGCCGCGCCCTCTTCGGTCAGGGCGAGCTGGCGGAGCTGGACGGTGCGACGCTGGCCGCCGCGCTGTCCGAGGTGCCGCACATCCGGGTCACCGAGCTGGGCCCGGTGGTCGATCTGCTCGCGGAGGTCGGTCTGGTCGCCAGCAAGTCCGCCGCGCGGCGGACGGTGAAGGAGGGCGGTGCCTACGTGAACAACGCGAAGGTCGCCTCCGAGGACGCCGTCCCGGCGAAGGAGGATCTGCTGGACGGACGGTGGCTGGTGCTGCGGCGCGGGAAGAAGAACCTGGCCGCGGTGGAGGTTGTCGCCGGGTAGTGCCGTCGGGGCGCGGTGGTCTGCGGGCTGCGGCTGTGTCGTGGCGTGTCGCGCAGTTCACCGCGCCCCATTCGGGGTGCTTTCCGCAGGGGGTTCTCAGGCTCTCTGGGCCTTCTTCTTCCCCAGCGTCGCCATGTAGAGGGCGTCCACCGCGGCCACGATGATGATCGCCGCCACGATCTGGAAGATGTGCCGGCTCCAGTCGATGCCCCGGGTCGCCGCGACGCCGAGTGCGCGGGCGACGGCGTTGCCCACGATGGCGCCGAGCATGCCGCAGATGGTGGTCAGCCACAGTGGACTGTGCTGCTTGCCCGGGATGACGGCCTTGGCGATGATGCCGAGCACGAATCCCACGATGATCGCCCACAACCAGCCCATGGCTGCCTCCTCGAACGGCTCGACGTGAGCATTAGGGCCAGTGTCGGCGGGTGGGCCGTACGGCGCATGTCGGGATCACCCGTGCGGGCGGTGCGGGGGCGTTGCCGCAGGCAGTGGGTGCCCCGGTCTCGTCGGTGACCCGGCCGCGGCGTACCGTGGAACGTGTCCCCGCCCGGTTCCCGGCCGGGTGCGGACGACGGCGGGCCGGGGAGAGTCCAATGCGGGCGGATGGTGGACTGTGATGCGGAAACAGCACGGCGGCGTCCAGGTGTTCCGGATCACCGGAGCCCGGACGGGCCTCGCCGAGGACGTGCGGGGCCGGCAGCGGCGGTACGTGATCTCGATGACCGTGCGCACGGTGTCGGTGATCCTCGCGGTCGCCCTGTGGAACGTCGAGCGGTACGTCGCCGTCGTGGCGCTGGTGCTCGGTGCGCTGCTCCCCTATGTCGCCGTGGTGATCGCGAACGCCGGCCGCGAGCGGCCGCCGTCCCTGCCGTCGACGTTCGTGAGCATGCCGGCGAAGCCGATGATCACGCCGCCGCGCACCGAGGACACCCGGGAGCAGTCC
Organism: Streptomyces sp. HUAS MG56; assembly: GCF_058673395.1. Taxonomy (NCBI): domain Bacteria; kingdom Bacillati; phylum Actinomycetota; class Actinomycetes; order Kitasatosporales; family Streptomycetaceae; genus Streptomyces; species Streptomyces sp. HUAS MG56. Next base: position 3,262,352 of record NZ_CM178722.1, read on the forward strand.
GCCGCGGAGGGCGCCTCGGCGCGTCCGGCCGGCGCGCGCGGTGAGCGGCCCGACCCGATGTGACCCGCAGAGCAGTGGTGGAAGCGGAATTCGGCCCACCCATGAAGCTCAAGAAAAGCTCAGATCAATCGTGCAGTTCCAGTGCCGGGTCGTGGGGTACCCGTGACATACTGCGTACGCGCTCCGCATCCCCCGTCGGAGCGACGGACCGACGCCGGGCAGCTCCCCCCGTGGCTGCCCGGCGTCGCCTTGTTCCGGCCCCTTTTCTGTGAGACGAACCCGTGACTGAAGAGATCCCGATCTGCTCCGCCAAGGGCTGCCGTGCCGCCGCCGTGTGGGTACTGGCGTGGAACAACCCGAAGATCCACACGCCGGAGCGGCGCAAGACATGGCTCGCGTGCGAGGAGCACCGCGAGCATCTTTCGCAGTTTCTCGGGATGCGGGGTTTCCTGAAGGACGTCGTGACGTTCGACGAGTGGGAAGCGCCCGAAGGGAGCTAGCTAGCCGCCGATCGCCGACATCGGTCGGTCCGGCTGTACGAACGACGGGTCGTCCAGGCCCGCCCCCGCCTTCTTCCCCCACATCGCCAGCTTCCAGATGCGGGCGATCTCCTCGTCGGACGCGTCGCCGCGCAGGGCGGCGCGCAGGTCGGTCTCCTCGGTGGCGAACAGGCACGTGCGTATCTGGCCGTCGGCCGTGAGGCGGGTGCGGTCGCAGGCCGCGCAGAACGGGCGGGTGACCGAGGCGATGACGCCGACGCGGTGCGGGCCGCCGTCGACCAGCCAGCGCTCGGCCGGGGCCGAGCCGCGCTCCTCCGCGCCCTCGGGGGTGAGGTCGAAGCAGGTGCGCAGGGAGGCGAGGATGTCCCCGGCGGTGACCATGCCCTCGCGCTTCCAGCCGTGCTGGGCGTCGAGGGGCATCTGCTCGATGAAGCGCTGCTCGTAGCCGTGCTCGATCGCCCAGGCCAGCAGGTCGGGGGCCTCGTCCTCGTTCAGGCCGGGCATCAGGACAGAGTTGATCTTCACGGGGGTGAGGCCGGCCGCGTGGGCGGCTTCCAGGCCCTCGATGACGTCCTTGTGCCGGTCACGGCGGGTCAGGGTCTTGAAGACGTCGGGGCGCAGGGTGTCCAGGGAGACGTTGACCCGGTCCAGGCCGGCCGCCTTCAGGGCCGCCGCGGTGCGCTTGAGGCCGATGCCGTTGGTCGTCAGTGACGTCCGGGGGCGGGGGGCGAGGGCCGTGACGCGCTCGACGATGCCGACCAGGCCCGGGCGCAGCAGGGGCTCGCCGCCGGTGAAGCGGACCTCCTCGATGCCGAGCAGCCGTACGGCGATGTCGACGAGACGGACGATCTCGTCGTCCGTGAGCAGGTCGGGCTTGGCCAGCCACTGCAGGCCCTCCTCGGGCATGCAGTAGGTGCAGCGCAGGTTGCATCGGTCGGTCAGCGAGACCCTCAGGTCGGTGGCCACCCGGCCGTAGGTGTCGATGAGCACGTGGGCCCCCTCCCTCTCGGTCACTCAATTGTCCGTCGCGGATGAGTCGTCCGTCGCTGGCGAGCCTACGTGACGCCACTGACAACGACAGCGGCCCGATCCCACGAGCTACGACGAGGCCGCGTCGTAGGACCGTACAGTCCGGTACGGCGCGGCCGTCGTAGGAAGGTGTCAGTGCGCTCCGGTGCCGGTCAGCGAGCGCACCTCCAGTTCGGCGTACTTGCCGGCGTCCGGGGTCTCCTTCGACAGCAGGGTGCCGAGGGCGCCGAGCAGGAAGCCGACGGGGATGGAGATGATGCCGGGGTTCTCCAGCGGGAACCAGTGGAAGTCGACCTCGGGGAACATCGAGGCCGGGCTGCCGGAGACCACCGGCGAGAAGAGCACGAGGCCGACCGCGGTGACCAGGCCGCCGTAGATCGACCACAGGGCGCCTGCGGTGGTGAACCGCTTCCAGAACAGGCTGTAGAGGATGGTCGGCAGGTTTGCCGAGGCGGCGACGGCGAAGGCGAGCGCGACGAGGCCGGCCACGTTCAGGTCGCGGGCGAGGGCGCCGAGGACGATGGAGACCGCGCCGATGCCGACGGTCGCCCAGCGGGCCGCGCCGAGCTCCTGCTTCTCGGTGGCTTGTCCCTTCTTGATGACGTTGGCGTAGATGTCGTGCGCGAACGACGAGGACGAGGCCAGGGTCAGGCCCGCGACGACCGCGAGGATCGTGGCGAAGGCGACCGCGGAGATGGTGGCGAGCATGACGGCGCCCCAGGTGGAGTCGACGCCGCCGAGGTGCAGGGCGAGGAGGGGGGCCGCGGTGTTGCCCGCCTTGTTGGAGGCGATGATCTCGGCCGGTTTGATGAGGGCCGCCGCGCCGAAGCCGAGCGCGAGGGTCATCAGGTAGAAGGCGCCGATCAGGCCGATGGCCCAGATGACCGACTTACGGGCGGCCTTGGCGGTGGGGACGGTGTAGAAGCGGATCAGGATGTGTGGCAGACCCGCGGTGCCGAGGACCAGGGCGAGGCCGAGCGAGAGGAAGTCCAGCTTGGTGGTGCCGGTGGCGCCGTACTTCAGGCCGGGCTCCAGGAACGCCGTGCCCTTGCCGCTGTTGTCGGCCGCCTTGCCGAGCAGATCGGAGACGTTGAAGTGGAACTTCAGCAGGACCAGGAAGGTCAGCAGCAGGGCGCCGAGGATCAGCAGGACGGCCTTGACCATCTGGACCCAGGTGGTGCCCTTCATGCCGCCGACGGTGACGTAGACGATCATCAGGACGCCGACCAGGGCGACGATGCCGATCTTGCCGCCGTCGCTGGTGATGCCCAGCAGGAGCGAGACGAGGACACCCGCGCCGGCCATCTGGGCGAGCAGGTAGAAGATCGAGACGACGATGGTGGACGTGCCCGCCGCCGTGCGGACGGGACGCTGGCGCATGCGGTACGCGAGGACGTCGCCCATGGTGTAGCGGCCGGAGTTGCGCAGTGGCTCGGCGACCAGGAGCAGGGCGACCAGCCAGGCGACGAGGAAGCCGATGGAGTACAGGAAGCCGTCGTAGCCGAAGAGGGCGATGGCGCCCGCGATGCCGAGGAAGGACGCGGCGGACATGTAGTCGCCGGAGACGGCGAGGCCGTTCTGGAAGCCGGTGAACTGCCGTCCGCCGGCGTAGAAGTCGGCGGCGTCCTTGGTCTGGCGGCCGGCCCAGACGGTGATGACGAGGGTCACGGCGACGAACACCGCGAACAGGGTGACGATCAGCGTCCGGTGCTGGCTCGCCTCGCCGGCGGCGAGCAGGGTGTGCTGTGCGGGGCTCATGCGCCGCCCTCCATCCGGGACTTGATGGCCTCCGCCTTGGGGTCGAGCTGCGCGGACGCGCGCCGTGCGTACCACCAGGCGATGAGGAACGTGGTGACGAACTGGGCGAGGCCGAGGACGAGGGCGACGTTGATGTTGCCGGCCACCTTGGTGCCCATGAATCCGTCCGCGTAGTTGGAGAGCAGCACGTAGAGCAGGTACCAGGCGATGAAGGCGACGGTCAGGGGAAAGGCGAAGGAGCGGTGGGCGCGGCGCAGTTCACCGAACTCCGCGCTCTGCTGCACCTCTGCGAACTCCTCGGTGGAGGGAAGGGATGTCCCCGACGGTGCGGGGGGCGGTGTCTCGGTGGCCACGGAGTCTCCTCGCGTTCGCGGTTGCCATGACGACGGGGGGCTTGATGGTGCTCGTGCTCCCTGCCCAAGGTCCACGGCGCCACGCCAGGACCGGTTCAAGTCTTATGAGTTGATCCGCAAGCGGTCTTGTCGAGTCATTGCCAAGTCATTGATGATCAGCAACCGACGGGATAGCTTCACCATGCACAACCGACCCGTCATGTACCTGCCCGAGCGCCATCCGTGTCTCGGGCGGTTCCGTATCCGGATGATGTGGAGACCCCGTGCCTCATTCGCACTCCAGACGCAGGCTCGCGCTCGCCGTGCCCGTCGTGCTGTCCCTGACCGCCTCGCTCGGCCTCCTCCCGGCGGCGGCCTCGGCGGCGCCCGCCACGACACCGGCGGCGCGGGCGGCGGAGAACGGCCCGAACCTCTCGTACGTGGTCAACACCCGGACCGACCGCCGCACGATCGAGTCGGTACGCCGGGAGATCACGCGCAACGGCGGTTCCCTCGTGGCCGGTTACGACGGGATCGGGGTGTTCGTCGTCCACTCCTCGGACCCCGAGTTCGGCGCGCGGATGCGTGCGGTACGCGGGGTGGACTCGGCCGGTGCCACGCGCAACGCGCCGCTGCCCGCCCAGTCCACCGCGGACATGGGCACGCCGAAGGCGCTCAGCGCCCAGGAGATCGCCGCGGCCGGCGCGAAGGCGACGGGGGGCCAGGATCCACTGGAGCCGTTGCAGTGGGACCTGCCGGCCATCAAGGCGGACAAGGCGCACGAGAAGACCCTGGGCAGCCCGGACGTCACGGTCGCCGTCATCGACACCGGCGTGGACGACACCCACCCGGACATCGCGCCCAACTTCGACCGCGCGGACTCGGTCAACTGCGTGTCCGGCAAGCCCGACACGACGGACGGCGCCTGGCGGCCGAGCGCGTCGGAGAGCCCGCACGGCACCCATGTGGCAGGCGAGATCGCGGCCGCGAAAAACGGTGTCGGCATCACGGGCGTCGCGCCGGGCGTCAAGGTGGCCGGCATCAAGGTGGCCGATCCGAAGGGCTACTTCTACACCGAGGCCGTGGTCTGCGGCTTCATGTGGGCGGCCGAGCACCACGTCGACGTGACCAACAACAGCTACTACACCGACCCGTGGTACTTCAACTGCACCGGCGACCCGGACCAGAGGGCGCTGGTCGACGCCGTCACCCGGGCCTCGCGGTACGCGGAGAAGAAGGGCACGGTCAACGTCGCGGCGGCGGGCAACGAGAGCTACGACCTCGCGTCCGACTCGATCACCGACAAGGCCTCCCCGAACGACGGCACCCCGTCGGACCGCGTGATCGATCCGCACAGGTGCTACGACATACCGACCCAGCTGCCGGGTGTCGTGACGGTCGCGGCGACCGGCGCGAAGGGCCTGAAGTCGTCGTTCTCCAACTACGGCCTCGGCGTGATCGACATCGCCGCGCCGGGCGGCGACTCGACGGCCTACCAGAAGCCGGAACCCCCGGCGACGAGCGGCCTCATCCTCGGCCCGCTGCCCGGCGGCAGGTGGGGGTACATGGCGGGCACCTCGATGGCGACCCCGCATGTCGCGGGTGTCGCCGCATTGATCAAGTCAACCCATCCGCACGCTCCGGCGAGCCTGGTGAAGGCACTGCTCTACGCGGAGGCCGACGCCGTGCCGTGCACGGACCCGTACGACATCAATGGTGACGGGAAGGTCGACGCGGTGTGCGAGGGGACGAAGAACCACAACGGCTTCTACGGCCGGGGCACGGCGGACGCACTGGCCGCGGTGACCTGGTGACCCATTGACCGCGGGGCCGGACGGGAAGCAGAGTTGATCGGATCAATATTGATTCATCAATAATGCATAGTGTAGTCATGACAGATACCGCGTCAGACATCGCGTCCGGCATCTCGGCGGACATCGCGTCCGCGTGGACCGCACTGGGCGGCGATCCCGCCCTCCTCGCCCGGGTGACGACGGTCGAGCGCCCGGACGCCCTCCCGGCGCGCCTGCCCGTACGGCAGCTGGCCCGCGCGTGTGCCGGTGCCTGCGCACTGGCCGCCGCGGAACTGGCGGCCCGCCGGGCCGGGCTCGCCGAGGTGCCCGGCGTCCGGGTCGACGACGGCGCCGTCGCGACCGCCTTCCACAGCGAGCGGCACCTGCGGGTCGACGGCCGGGCCCCGGTCGCCTTCGCGCCGCTGTCGCGGTTCTGGCGGACGGCCGACGGCTGGGTGCGCACCCACGCCAACTACCCGCACCACCGGGCCCGGTTGCTCGGTGCGCTGGGCCTGCCCGAGGACGCCCCGGCGGACCGGGCGGCCGCCCGGCTCGCCGAGCGGCCGGCCCTGGAGGTCGAGGAGGCGGTCCTCGGCGCCGGCGGTCTCGCCGTGGCCCTGCGCACCCGGCAGGAGTGGGCGGCCACCGAGCAGGCCGCCGAGGTGGCCGCGCGCCCGCTGGTCGAGCGGGCACGCCTGGACTGTGCACCCGCGCGCGTGCTCGCGCCGCTCGACCCCGCCACCGCTCCGCTGCTGCCCGCCGCGGGGCTGCGCGTGCTGGACCTGACCCGGGTCCTCGCCGGTCCCGTCGCCACCCGCACCCTCGCCCTGCTGGGCGCGGACGTCCTGCGGGTGGACGCCCCCTGGCTGCCCGAACTGCCCGACCAGCACGCCGACACGGGGTTCGGCAAGCGGTCCGCCGCCCTCGACCTGCGCACGGACCGGGACACCTTCGAGGAGCTGCTGGCGTCGGCGGACGTCGTCGTCACCGGCTACCGGCCCGGCTCCCTCGACGCGTTCGGGCTCTCGCCGCAGGCCCTGGCCGAGCGCCGGCCCGGGCTGGTGGTGGCGCAGGTCTCGGCGTGGGGCGCGTACGGGCCGTGGGGCGGGCGGCGCGGCTTCGACAGCCTGGTCCAGGTCGCGACCGGCATCGCCGTGACCGAGGGCTCGGCCGAGGAGCCCGGTGCGCTGCCCGCGCAGGCCCTGGACCACGGCACCGGTTATCTGCTGACGGCGGCCGTGCTGCGGGCGCTGACCGAGCAGTCGTACGACGGCGGCGGCCGGTCGGTGCGGCTGGCGCTGGCCCGCACGGCGCACTGGCTGACGGACGGGATCCGGCCGACCGCGGCCACGGGCGCGCCTTACCCGGGCCCGGACGCCTGGCTGACCGAGACGGACGGCCCGCTCGGCCGGCTGCGCCACGCCCTGCCACCGGTGACCTTCGCGGACGGCCCCGGGGACTGGGCGGCGTCCCCGGTGCCCTGGGGATCGTCCCCGGCCCGCTGGCGGTGAGCGCACGGGCGGCCGGAAACGTACGTATGGGTGGAATGCCGTAGCCCCAGTTGTTTTCCGGGACTTGCCCGGTTCTGCGGCGACTGGCGAAGATCCCGGGGTGAGCGCGACACGACCGGCCGCCGAGGCCGCCGGCGAGGGCGGCCCCGACCGGCGGTCCGGCACCGGCCGGGCCGTCGCCCTCCTCGTCCTGACGGCGCTGGGCGCCCTGATCCCGCTGCTCGGGCCGGCCGCGGCGCTGCACGGCACCGGGGAGGCCGCCGCGCCGGGCGTGGGCGGCATCGGACTGCTGCGCGCGGTGCTGTTCGCCGCGCTGAGCGTGCCGCTGGGCGAGCTGTTCGTGCGGGGGCTCGCCGGGCGTGTACCCGGCGCGCCGGCCGGGCGGCCGCGCAGCTGGGCGCCGCCGGCCGCCGGGGCCGGTTTCGTCGCCGCGCTGGCGCTCGCCTCGGTGGTGTCGGCCGGCGATCTGATCCCGCACGGCCTGGGCCAGATCGACGTGGGCGGGCTGTACGGCTCCCGCGACGGCAAGCTGGCCCTGCTGGAGGTCAACGGCTTTCTGCTGGCGGGGTTCTGCGCACTCTCGCGGCGTCCGGCGGCGCAGGCGTGGCCGCTGGCCGCGGTGGTGGTCGCCGAGGCGCTGCGCGCGCACCCGGCCACCGAGCACGGCCCGCTCACCGGTGCGGCGCTGACCCTGGTGCACCTGACCTGCGCGGCGCTGTGGACCGGCGGTCTGCCGTACGCCCTGCGCACGCTCGGGCAGTGGCGCGGCGACCCGGCGGGGGCAGCGCTGCTCGGCCGCTACGCGCGTGCGGCGCTCGTACTGCTCGCGGTCATCACCGCGACGGGCGTGTGCAGTTCGCTGCGGCGGATGCCGGCGGCCACGATCCTGGACCAGCTGACGACGACGGCGTACGGGCGCACCCTGCTGGCCAAGGTCGTCCTGGTCGCCGTCGTCGCCGTGCTCGCCCTGTGGGCGCGGATCCGGCTGCGCCGCGCGCCGGACCCGCTGGCCGCGTCGGCGCCCGCGCGGGGCGAGGTGATCGCCCTGGGCTTGGTGGTCGCGGTCTCGGGCCTGCTCACGGCGCTGCCGCTGCCGATCCGCTGGACGTGATGACTGCCCGGATCAACTCTTGATCGTGACGTTGATTCAGTCGTCGTTGATTCAGTCGTTGGTGACGAGCACCTTGAGGGCGGTGCGCTCGTCCATCGCCTTGTAGCCGTCCGGCACGCCCTCGATGCCGACGGTCAGGTCGAACACCGGCGAGGGGTCGATCGTGCCGTCGAGGACGTCGGGGAGCAGGTCGGGGATGTAGGCCCGGACCGGGGCGACACCGCCGCGCAGGGCGATGTTCCGGTCGAACATGACGCCGAGGTCCAGACCGGTGCCGCTGCCGTGCGGCACGCCGACGAAACCGATGGCGCCGCCGTCGCGGGTGATGTTGACGACCGTACGCATGGACTGTTCCGTGCCGACGGCCTCGACCACGGCGTGCGCGCCCTGCCCGCGGGTGAGTTCGCGGACGGCCTCCACGGCGGCGTCCCCGCGCTCGGCGACGACGTCGGTGGCGCCGAAGCGGCGCGCGATGTCGGTACGGACCTCGTGCCGGCCGAGGGCGATGATCCGCTCGGCACCGAGCCGCTTGGCGGCGAGCACGGCGCACAGGCCGACCGCGCCGTCCCCGACGACCGCGACCGTGGCGCCGGGCCGGGCGCCCGCGCCGAGGGCGGCGTGGTGGCCGGTGCCGAGGACGTCGGAGAGGGTCAGCAGGGCGGACAGCAGGTGGTCGTCGGAGGCCGCGTCCTTGGGCAGCCGGACCAGGGTGCCGTCGGCGAAGGGCACGCGCACGGCCTCGCCCTGGCCGCCGTCGTAGCCGACGGAGCCCCAGAAGCCGCCGTGCTCGCAGGACGTCGTCAGACCCTCGCGGCAGTAGTCGCAGACGCCGTCGGACCACATGAAGGGCGCGACGACCAGGTCACCGCGCCGGACGGTGCCCACCTCGGAGCCGGTCTCCTCGACCACGCCGAGGAACTCGTGCCCGATGCGCTGGCCCGGCTGCCGGGCCGCCTCGCCGCGGTAGGCCCACAGGTCGCTGCCGCAGATGCAGGCGCGCAGCACTCGGACGACGGCGTCGGTGGGCAGCTGCACCACGGGCTCGGGGACGTCCTCCACGCGCATGTCGTACGGGGCGTGGATGGTGGTGGCGCGCATGGCGAGGGTCCTTCTCGTGCGGGGTCGTGCGGCGCCCGCGGGGGTGTGCGGGCGCACCTCACGGTACGCCGTGGTCACCACCGGCGGCGCGCCCAGGGTGCCCCCGACCGGCACCCCGCAGCCCGTACGGCCCGCCCGGCACGCCCCGGCCACCCGTACGGCCCGCCGGCGACGCCCGTACGGCCCTCGTGGCCCGCCCGTCAGACACCGGCCGCGCCCAGCAGGCTGCCGGCCGCGTAGGTGACGCCCATCGCCAGGGCTCCGCCCACCACGTTGCGCAGCACCGCCCGCCCGGGGCGGGCCGCGCCGAGGCGGGCGCTGGTCCAGCCGGTGAGGACGAGGGCGGCCAGGACGGAGACGACGGTGACCGGGAGCCGCCGGCCGGCCGGGGGCAGCACGATGGCGAGCAGCGGCAGCAGCGCGCCCACCGTGAAGGCGGAGAAGCTCGCCCACGCCGCGTGCCAGGGGTTGGTCAGCTCGTCCGGGTTGATGCCCAGCTCCACGCGCGCGTGCGCCCGCAGCGCGTCCCGCGCGGTGAGCTGCTGCGCGGCCTCCCGGGCCACGTCACGGGTCAGCCCGCGCTCCTCCAACAGGCCGGTCAGCTCGCGCAGTTCGGCCTCCGGCTGGTCCCGCAGTTCGCGCTTCTCCACAGCCAGCGCGGCCACCTCGGAGTCCCGCTGGGTGGAGACGGAGACGTACTCGCCGGCCGCCATGGACATCGATCCGGCGAGCAGCCCGGCGAGTCCGGCGGTGAGCAGGGCGGACCGGCTCTGGGTCGCGCCGGCCACGCCGACGACGATGCCCGCGGTGGAGACGATGCCGTCGTTCGCGCCGAGCACGGCGGCCCGCAGCCAGTTCAGCCTCGCCCCGAGCGCGCCCCCGTGTGCCTCGTCGTGCGTTGGTTCCGTCACAGCAGGGAGGATCGCACTCCCGGAGCCGCTCGCGCCGCACCGACGCCCGCCGACACCACTGCCGGGGGCGGGGGTTGGCGGAACCGTGTTCGGGTGGCGCCTTGACGCACGCACGCGTGTGCGGCGAGGACGGCACCCACCGGGACCTGTGGGACCGCGGTGTCGGTCCCGGCCCGTATCCTCAATGACCATGCTCGAAGACCGTGCGACCGCAGTGTCCTCCCCCACCCAGTGGCCGGCCGCGTATCCGAAGGGATACGCGGTCGTTGACGTGGAGACCACCGGCCTGGCCCGGGACGACCGGATCATCTCGGCCGCCGTGTACCGGCTGGACGAGCGCGGCGAGGTCGAGGACCACTGGTACACGCTGGTCAACCCGGAGCGCGATCCGGGACCGGTGTGGATACACGGTCTGACGAGCGAGACGCTCGAAGGCGCGCCGCTCTTCGCGGACATCGCGGAGGAGTTCGCCGCCCGGCTGGACGGCAGGGTACTCGTGGCGCACAACGCCGTCTTCGACTGGCAGATGATCGCGCGGGAGTACGCGCGCGCGAAGCGCGAGGCGCCGGTGCGTCAGCGGCTGTGCACCATCGCGCTGTCGAAGGAGCTGGGGCTGCCGCTGCCCAACTTCAAGCTGGAGTCGCTGGCGGCGCACTACGGCGTCGTGCAGCAGCGGGCGCACCACGCGCTGGACGACGCGCGTGTGCTGGCGGAGGCGTTCCGGCCGAGCCTCGCGGCCGCGGCGGCGGGCGAGGTACGGCTTCCGCTGCTGGAGTGCCGGCCGCTGACGGAGTGGTCGGACCGCCCGGTGCCCCGCCAGCCCTCCGGCGGCTACGGCGGTTACCGGCCGAGCAGTTGGCGCCCGTCCCGCAGGCGGCCCGCCTGCCCCTACCCCAACCCCGGCCGGTACGAAGACGGCAAACACCTCAAACAGGGCATGCGGGTGGCGTTCTCCGGGGACACCTCGACCGAGCGCGAGCTGCTGGAGGACCGGGCGACCGAGGCCGGGCTGCACGTGGCGTCCAGCATCTCGCGGCTGACCAGCCTGCTGGTGACCAACGATCCCGACTCGGGCACGTCGAAGGTGGTCAAGGCCCGCCAGTTCGGCACGCCGGTGGTGGACGAGGCCGCCTTCGGACAGCTGCTGCGCGACGTCGAACCCGCCGACGAGTGACCGTACGGGCCGATCGGTGACCGGCGGACGGGTGACCGTACGAACGGGTGATTGACGGGAGACTCACCCGCCGGCCGCTCGCCCGGGCCCCGGCGACGGCTCACCCTGAGGCGCATGGCGAAATGTGAAGTTTGCGGCAATGACTACGGAATGACCTTCGAGGTCCACGCCCAGGGCGCGGTGCACGTCTTCGACTGCTTCTCCTGCGCGATCCAGCGCATGGCACCGCTCTGCGAGCGCTGCGAGGTCTCGATCATCGGCCAGGGCGTGGAGGCCGACGGCAACTTCTACTGCGGCGCCCACTGCGCCCGGGAAGCGGGGAAGGTGGGGATCGTCGACCGGGTGTGATCCGACCCGGCTGAAGGCACCCCACGGCGCGGGGGTACCGTCGTGGGGTGCGTCGCTACCGCTTCCTTTTGTCCGTCCAGTGGGTCATCCTCACGCTCGTCTCGATCGCCCTGATCCCGACGATGATCCGGCTCGGCTTCTGGCAGCAGCACCGGTACGAGCAGCGCACCGCGCGCAACGACCTGGTCTCCTCCGCGCTGCACGCCAAGCCGGTCCCGGTCGAGCGGCTCTCCGCCCCGGGGCACGCCGTGACCCGCGCCGAGAGGTACCGCACGGTCACCGCGACGGGCACCTTCGACACCGCCCGCGAGGAAGTGGTCCGGCGCCGGACCAACTCCGACGACGAGGTCGGCTTCCATGTGCTCACCCCGTTCGTCCTGGCCGACGGCAAGGTGCTGCTCGTCAACCGCGGCTGGATCCCCGCGAACGGCGTCCAGACCGCCTTCCCGAAGATCCCCGCCCCGCCGGCCGGGAAGACCACGATCACCGGGCGGCTGATGGCCGACGAGACCACCGCGGCGAGCGGCATCAAGAACATCCAGGGCCTGCCCGCCCGGCAGGTCATGCTGATCGACAGCACGCAGGAGGCGCACCGGCTCGGCGCCCAGGTGCTCGGCGGTTACGTCGAGCAGACCGGGCCGCAGACCGACTCCCCGGAGCAGATCTCCGACCCGGGCACCGAGGACGCCCCGCTGAACTACGCGTACATGATCCAGTGGTGGCTGTTCGCCGCGGCCGTCCCGTTCGGCTGGTGGTCCCTGGTCCGGCGCGAGCTCCGCGACCGGGCGGCGGCCGCGGCGGCCGAGGCCGCGAAGGAGACGCCCGAGGAGACGGCGCCGGCCGCCGTGTGACCCCGGGCGTGCGGGGGCAGGTCACTCCCCCGGCGCACCCCTTGGTTGGCCCCCGGGCCCGCCGGGAACCCGCATCCCGTGAACGCGCGCATCGAGGACTACGCCCTCATCGGTGACGAGCAGACCGCGGCCCTGGTCGGCAGGGACGGTTCGATCGACTGGCTGTGCCTGCCCCGCTTCGACTCCGGGGCCTGCTTCGCGAAGCTGCTGGGCGACGAGGACCACGGGTACTGGCGGCTCGCGCCCAAGGGGGCCGGGGTCTGCACCCGGCGCGCCTACCGGCCCGACACCCTCGTCCTCGACACCGAGTGGGAGACCGCCGACGGCACCGTGCGGATCACCGACCTGATGCCGCAGCGCGACCGCGCCCCCGACGTCGTACGGATCGTGGAGGGCGTCAGCGGGCACGTCACCGTCCGCAGCACCCTCCGGCTGCGCTTCGACTACGGATCGATCGTGCCGTGGATGCGCCGCGCCGACGGCCACCGGGTCGCCGTCGCCGGACCGGACTCGGTGTGGCTGCGCACCGAGCCCGCCGTGGAGATGTGGGGCGAAGACCTCGGCACCCACTCCGAGTTCACCGTCGCCGAGGGCATGCGGGTCGCGTTCGTGCTGACCTGGCACCCTTCGCACGAGCCGCGTCCCCCGCTCGTCGACCCCTACAAGGCGCTGAGCGCCAGCGTCAGCGACTGGCGGCGCTGGGCCGCCCGCTGCCGCTACGGCGGGCCGTACCGGGACGCGGTCGTACGGTCCCTGATCACGCTCAAGGCGCTCACCTACGCCCCGACGGGCGGGATCGTCGCCGCGGCCACCACCTCGCTGCCCGAGGAGCTGGGCGGGGTGCGCAACTGGGACTACCGCTACTGCTGGCTGCGCGACTCCACCCTCACCCTCGGCGCCCTGCTCACCGCCGGCTACCACAAGGAGGCCGAGGCCTGGCGCGACTGGCTGCTGCGCGCGGTCGCGGGCGACCCGGCGGACCTCCAGATCATGTACGGCCTGGCCGGCGAGCGCCGGCTGCCGGAGTGGGAGCTGGCCTGGCTGCCCGGCTTCGCCGAGTCCGCGCCCGTGCGCGTCGGCAACGGCGCCGTCGACCAGCTCCAGCTGGACGTGTACGGCGAGGTCATGGACTCGCTGTACCTGGCCCGCACCACGGGGCTGTCCACCAAGCCGCACATGTGGGCGCTCCAGCGGGCGCTGATGACGTTCCTCCAGTCGGCGTGGCGCCAGCCCGACGAGGGCCTGTGGGAGGTGCGCGGCGGGCGGCGCCAGTTCGTGCACTCGAAGGTGCTGGTGTGGGTGGCCGCCGACCGCGCCGTACGGACCCTGGAGGAGCACCCGGAGCTGACGGGCGACGCGGACGGCTGGCGGGCGATGCGCGACGAGGTGCACCGGGAGGTGTGCGAGCAGGGCTACGACTCCCGGCGCGGGACCTTCACCCAGTACTACGGCTCGCGCGAACTGGACGCCGCCCTGCTGCTGATCCCCCGGGTCGGCTTCCTGCCGCCCGACGATCCGCGCGTGATCGGCACGGTCGACGCGATCCGCGCGGACCTCGGCCACGGCGGCTTCGTGCGCCGCTACGACACGGACGCCGTCGGCGTCGACGGCATGCCGGGCGGCGAAGGCGCCTTCCTCGCCTGCTCGTTCTGGCTCGCGGACGCCCTGCACATGACGGGCCGGAGGGACGAGGCCCGGGAACTCTTCGCGCGGCTGGTCGCGTTGGTCAACGACGTGGGGCTGCTGGCGGAGGAGTACGACCCGGCGCTGGGCGGCCAGGTGGGCAACTTCCCGCAGGCCTTCAGCCACATCGCCCTGGTGAACACCGCCCTCACGCTGTTCGGCGACGAACAGGCAGGATAGAGCGCATGGATCTTGGACTGAAGGACCGGGTATACATCGTCACCGGGGCGACGCGCGGGCTGGGCAACGCCGCCGCGCGGGAACTCGTCGCCGACGGCGCGAAGGTCGTGATCAGCGGCCGGGACGACAAGCGGGTCGCCGACGCCGCCGCCGAACTGGGCCCGAACGCGCTGGGCGTGGCCGTGGACAACTCCGACGAGCGGGCTCCCGAGCGGCTGATCGCGGCCGCCCGTGAGCACTTCGGGGGCTTCCACGGCGTGCTGGTGAGCGTGGGCGGTCCGCCGCCCGGGTTCGTCGCGGACAACACCGACGAGCAGTGGCGCGGCGCGTTCGAGTCGGTGTTCCTCGGCGCGGTGCGGCTCGCGCGCGCGGCGGCGGCCGAGCTGGAGCCCGGCGGGGTCATCGGCTTCGTGCTGTCCGCGTCGGTGTACGAGCCGATCCCCGCGCTGACCATCTCCAACGGGCTGCGGCCCGGTCTCGCCGGGTTCGCCAAGTCCCTCGCGGACGAGCTCGGACCGCGCGGGATCCGGGTGCTCGGTCTGCTGCCGTCGCGCATCGACACGGACCGCGTGCGCGAACTGGACGGGCTCTCCGCCGACCCCGAGGCCACCCGGGCCGCCAACGAGTCCCGGATCCCGCTGCGGCGGTACGGGACGCCGGAGGAGTTCGGGAAGGCCGCGGCGTTCCTGCTGTCGCCGGCGGCCTCCTATCTGACGGGGATCATGCTGCCGGTGGACGGCGGCATGCGGCACGGGTTCTGACCGTCGTCACGTGACCCTCTCGGCAGGGTGTTTGACCGCCCGCAGGCGTACCTCCGCCGGGAGGGACGCCAGCCGGGCCGAGTCGCGGGCGTGCGCCAGTGCCCCGGCCGTGAAGGCGGCCAGGGCCGCCGACGGGTCCGTGTGCGGCTCCAGTTGGAGCCAGATCCGTGCCGTGGGTGCCGTACGGCGGCCGCGCAGGACGGCCTCGGCGTGGGCCACGCCGTCCTGCCGGACGGCCTCCTGGGCGAGCGCCGCCTCCAGGGCCCTGCCCCGCAGGAGCGCGTACGCGCCGTCGCCGGTGTCGACGACGATCTCGGCCGGCCGGCGGCGGCGCAGGACCGTGGTCAGCCACCACAGGGCGAGCAGCACCAGGACGGCCAGGCCGGCGAGGACGGCCGGCCACCACCAGTCGGTGTGCCGCCAGCGGATGCGCCCGGCCCGGCTCAGCAGGACGTCGTGCGGGCCGGTGTACGGCCACCAGGAGGGCACCGGCGCGCCCAGGCCGACGGCCAGCACCGAGCCGCCGAGCACGAGCAGGAGCAGGCCGACGAGGCCCAGCACGACACGGTTGAGGCGGCCCGCGCGCATCGCCGTCACCCCTTCCTTCCGGGCCGTGCCACCCGCAGCGTCAGCGTGGGCGGCCGGTCCAGGCCGAGGCCCCCGATCGCCTCGCCGAGCGTGAGGGCGAGGTCGGCGCGGACGTCGGCCAGGTCGCGGAAGTGCGAGACGGCGCGGACGTCGGCCTTGCTCCGGCGCATCCGCACCCGTACCGAGCGGACCCCGGACACGTCCAGGGCCCGGTCGCGCAGCAGCAGCGCCGCGGCCTCGCGCCGGAGCGCGGCGCGGACATCGGGGTGCGGACGCCGCATCGGCAGCAGGCCGCGCCGGCCGGGCGTGACCGCGAGGACGATCAGCCACAGGCCGAGGGCTGCGGCGACGCCCGCGCCCACCAGCACCCAGGTGTCGTCCAGGTGCCGTTCGGCCAGTTGCCGGGCCAGGGCGCGGCGCCAGCGCATCGCCGGGCGGTGGGCGCGGACGGCGGCGACGTCGTAGAGCAGCAGGCCGGAGCCGGCCACGAGCAGGACGGCGACGACGGCGGCCGGGACGCGGCGCGGCGCCCAGAAGCGCCGGCTGCCCCGGGGTGCGGGCAGGGCGGCGGGCGGGGGTTTGTCGAGGGTCGGGGTGCTCGTCGGTGGCTCGCTCATCAGGCCCTCCCGTGGACCGCGCCGGGTGCCGGTGCCGGATGCAGCCGCTCGATCCGGACGACGACCTCGGTCACCTCCATCTCCACCAACGCGCTTACCCGCTGGGCGACATGGCGACGCACGGCCGCGCTGTGGGCGCCGATGTCGCAGGGGTAGGCGAGTTCGAGGTGCACCTGGATGCGGGCCGTGTCGCCGTGGCAGACGACGGTGGCGTGCGGGGCGGCGGCGTCGGCGGGCGGGGGTGGCAGTGCCTCGCGGGCGGCCTGCGCGGCGATCTTCGCCACGACCCGGTCGGCGATCCGCAGGGCGCCGCGCTCACCCGGCGGTGCGAGGGCCGGGCGCGGGCGCACCACGCCGGTCTCGGCGCTCACCGCCCGTCACCGCCGCCGGTCGCGCCGGTCGTCGCGGGTGCGGAAGAAGTCGCCCAGCTCCAGGTCGCCCTCCGCGAACCGGCCGGCGACGAACCCGATCGCACCCAACGCCGCCACCAGCAAAAAGGCCCCGAACCCACCGAAGTACCCGGCGAATCCCAGCGCCATTCCGGCGATCATGCCGACCAGGGCCATGCTCATGCAGCGCTCCTCAGCTCGTCAGCGTGCGGGTCCGGGGCCGTGCGGTCGGATCACTGGATCCGGGGCTCGGGCTCCTCGTCCTCTTCCTCGGGCAGCTTGACGTCGCTGACGGCGATGTTGACCTCGACGACCTCAAGTCCCGTCATGCGCTCCACGGCGGCGATCACGTTCTCGCGCACGGCACGGGCGACGTCGGCGATCGAGACGCCGTAGTCCACGACGATCTCCAGGTCGAGCGCGGTCTGCACCTCGCCGACCTCGGCCTTGACGCCGCGCGTCACCGACCTGGAGCCGCCCGGCACCCGGTCGCGCACGGCGCCGAAGGTGCGGGCCAGGCCGCTGCCCATGGTGTGCACGCCGACCACGTCCCGGGCCGCGAGCCCGGCGATCTTCTCCACGACGCCGTCGGCGATGGTCGTCCGGCCGCGACCGGCCGGGTCGCCGCCGCCGCGCCGGGTGGCCTTGCGGGCCGACAGCCGCTCCCACTGTTCGCCCTCGTGATCGCCCTCGGGGGCCGTCGTCATGTCGGTCATCGCCGTACGTCCCTTTCGGTCGTCGTCTCCGGACCACCGTACGCATGGTTCCCCGCCCGCACACCGGGGATACGGCAGGCTGGTGGAATGACGGCGGACCGGTGGACACAGACCGCGCGGCAGCTTGTGGGGCTGGGCAGGCTGCTGCCGCTCGGCGGGGTGCGCGACGGCGCGTGGATCGCGGAGGGGGCGGCCGCGGCCGTGCTGGAGCGTGCGGCGGCGGACGGGGTGCCCGGGGTGCGGCTGGGCGCGCTGCGCATCGGGCTCGCCGATCCGCAGGAGGCGCACGACCCCGTCGTACCGCCCCCGCCGGGTGCGCTGCCGCCGGGCCCGCTGCGGGTGGCGGCGGACTTCGCGGCGACGGCCGCCGAACCGCTGCCGGTGGTGGCGTCCCGGCTGCGGCAGGCCCTGGCCACGGCCGCGACGGACGGACTCGGCCTGCTGGTGCGGGAGGTGGACCTGCGGGTGACCGATCTGCTGGAGGTGGCGGAGCCGCCCCGGGAGGTACGTCCGCCCCGGCCGACGGCGGCCGCGGAGCCCACGGACCCGGACGAGGCCCGGGCGGCCGCGGCCGTGCTGTCGGTCCCGGGGGTGACGGGGCTGACCGCCTCCCTCGGGCGCGGGATCCGCCTGGAGGAGCGCGCGACCGGTACGACGGCCCTGCCGCGCCTCCACGCGCGCGTGGAGGTGGCGACCGGCGCGGATCACCGGGCCGTCGACGTGGCCCGGCGGGTCCGCACGGCCGTACGGGAGGCGCTGGAGGACAGGCCGACGGTGACGGTGTCGATCACGGCGGTCGGCTGACCGGCGCACGCGACCCGCCGTCCTCGCGTCCCCGGGCCGGGTGCCCTTCGCCTGCTATTCGCCGAGGCCGGCCAGGTCCCGGAGCCGGCGTGCCTGAGCGGCCCGCTCGGCGGCCCGCTGCTCGTCGTAGGTACGGTCTGCGGCACCGCGCAGCAACGCCTTGGTCTCCACGACCGCGTCCCGCGGTGCGGCCAGCAGCGCCGCGGCCAAGTCCCGTGCGGCCGCGTCCAGTTGGCCGGCGGGTACGGCGAGGTTGGCCAGCCCGGACGCCACCGACTCCTCGGCGCCGACGAACCGTCCGGTGGCGCAGATCTCCAGCGCGCGGGCGTACCCGACGAGACCGACCAGCGGGTGCGTGCCGGTCAGGTCGGGTACGAGGCCGAGGCTGGTCTCGCGCATGGCGAACTGCACGTCGTCCGCGACGACGCGCAGGTCGCACGCGAGCGCGAGTTGGAAGCCGGCCCCGATGGCATGCCCCTGGACGGCGGCGATGGACACGAGGTCGTTGCGCCGCCACCAGGTGAACGCCTCCTGGAACTCGGCGATGCTCGCGTCGAGCCCGGCGTCGTCACGACGCGCGAGATCGATGAAGGTCGGCTCGCCCGGGATCCCCTCCGGGGTGAACATCTGTCGGTCCAGCCCGGCGGAGAAGGACATGCCCTCGCCGCGCAGCACGACGACACGGACGGAGCCCGGCAGCAGCCGGCCGGCCTCGGTGAGCGCCCGCCACAGGGCGGGGCTCTGCGCGTTGCGCTTGGCCGGGTTGGCCAGCGTCACCGTGGCGAGCGCGTCGTCGACGGTGAGCCGTACGCCGTCCTTGTCGAGTACAGGAGCGAGGTCCTGGTCGGGCGAAGCCATGGGGCGCCTCCGATGGGTGCGGTCGGTAAGGCATGCCAGCCGTGCTGGGCACGCTTAAGTGACTGCACAGTAACCACCCGGCCGGTCAGACCGCCGACCGGGTGGCCACCATCGAAGCCGATGGCCGCCCGGAGTCAGGACGATGCGGCCTTCTTGCCCCGGGTCGCTCCGCCACGCCCACGAAGCGTGACGCCCGACTCGCTGAGCATCCGGTGTACGAAGCCATACGAGCGGCCGGTCTCCTCGGCCAGCGCCCGGATGCTCGCACCGGAGTCGTACTTCTTCTTCAGGTCTGCCGCGAGCTTGTCGCGCGCGGCGCCGGTCACCCGGCTGCCCTTCTTCAGAGTCTCGGCCACCCGTGCCTCCTCATGGGAAGTGCGCTCTGGTCTCCTCATGATCACCCCTCCTGGGCGCTATGGCCACCCATTCGGCAAGGTCGGTGGGACATCGTTGTGACGACAGGAGTGGATCCCCACAAGCGGAATTTGATGTTCCAGGAGGTGGCACCCGTGCGACCGAACGGGTGGATTCACGAAGTACCAGGTCAGCGACGCGAAACGGCCGACCCCTTGGCGATGAAGGGATCGGCCGGAAAATCCGTGTACGACACACCCCGATACGAGGAGATCTCACACAGATGATGGATCACCGATGAGCCGAATGATCCATCCGCAGTGGATCACGCGAGGGCGACGAGGTCCGCGTAGCCGGAGCCCCACAGGTCCTCGACGCCGTCCGGGAGCAGGATGATCCGCTCCGGCTGCAGCGCCTCGACGGCGCCCTCGTCGTGCGTGACGAGGACGACCGCGCCCTTGTAGGTGCGCAGCGCGCCGAGGATCTCCTCGCGGCTCGCGGGGTCGAGGTTGTTGGTCGGCTCGTCGAGCAGGAGCACGTTCGCCGAGGAGACCACCAGGGTCGCCAGCGCGAGCCGGGTCTTCTCGCCGCCGGACAGGACACCGGCGGGCTTGTCGACGTCGTCGCCGGAGAACAGGAACGAGCCGAGCACCTTGCGGACCTCGACCAGGTCCATGTCGGGGGCGGAGGAGCGCATGTTCTCCAGGACGGTGCGCTCGGGGTCCAGGGTCTCGTGCTCCTGCGCGTAATAGCCCAGCTTGAGGCCGTGGCCGGGGACGACCTCGCCGGTGTCGGGCGTCTCGACCCCGCCGAGCAGGCGCAGCAGGGTCGTCTTGCCGGCGCCGTTGAGGCCGAGGATGACGACCCGGGAGCCCTTGTCGATGGCGAGGTCGACGTCGGTGAAGATCTCCAGCGAGCCGTACGACTTCGACAGGCCCTCGGCCATCAGCGGGGTCTTGCCGCAGGGCGCGGGCTCCGGGAAGCGGAGCTTGGCGACCTTGTCGGACTGGCGGACCGCCTCCAGGCCGGAGAGCAGCTTGTCGGCGCGGCGGGCCATGTTCTGCGCGGCGACCGTCTTGGTGGCCTTGGCGCGCATCTTGTCGGCCTGCGCGTTGAGCGCGGCGGCCTTCTTCTCGGCGTTGGCGCGCTCACGCTTGCGGCGCTTCTCGTCGGCCTCGCGCTGCTGCTGGTAGAGCTTCCAGCCCATGTTGTAGATGTCGATCTGGGCGCGGTTGGCGTCCAGGTAGAACACCTTGTTGACGACCGTCTCGACCAGGTCGACGTCGTGGCTGATCACGATGAAGCCGCCGCGGTAGGTCTTCAGGTAGTCGCGCAACCAGATGATCGAGTCCGCGTCGAGGTGGTTGGTCGGCTCGTCGAGGAGCAGGGTGTCCGCGTCGGAGAACAGGATCCGGGCCAGCTCGATACGGCGGCGCTGACCGCCGGAGAGCGTGTGCAGGGGCTGGCCGAGGACGCGGTCGGGCAGGTTGAGCGCGGCGGCGATGGTGGCGGCCTCGGCCTCGGCGGCGTACCCGCCCTTGGTGAGGAACTCGGTCTCCTGGCGCTCGTACTGCTTGAGTGCCTTCTCGCGGGTGGCGCCCTGGCCGTTGGCGATGCGCTGTTCGTTCTCGCGCATCTTGCGGATCAGCACGTCGAGCCCGCGCGCGGACAGGATCCGGTCCCGGGCGAAGACGTCGAGGTCTCCGGTGCGGGGGTCCTGCGGGAGGTAGCCGACCTCGCCGGAGCGGGCGATCTGGCCGCCGGCCGGGATGCCCTCACCGGCGAGGCACTTGGTCAGGGTGGTCTTGCCGGCGCCGTTGCGGCCGACGAGGCCGATGCGGTCGCCCTTGGCGACACGGAAGGTGGCGTTCTCGATGAGGACGCGCGCACCGGCGCGCAGCTCGATACCGGAGGCGGAGATCACGGACAGACTCCAGGGCGTACAGGAAGGGGCGGGCGGACGGCTGAGGGCGTTCGCGCCGTCTAATGCGCGAGGAGAATGGCCATAGGACAAGTCTAACGGGACGGTGCAAGCGGTTTTTCTACGTCCGTGCGTTCGGGCGGCGCTGTCAGTGGTGGCTGCGAGACTGGGCGGGACGCCACGGAACCGGCGTACGAAGGCGTACGAAGGAGTGATCGGCATGGCGGGCATGGGCGGTGGACGGCCGAGCGTCTACCCCTCGCTGCTGTACGCGGACGCGAAGGCGGCGATCAGACAGCTGACGGAGGCCCTGGGCTTCACGGAGCTGTCGGTGTACGAGACGGAGGGCGGCACGGTGATGCACGCCGAGCTCGTCCAGGGCCACGGCGCGGTGATGATCGGCTCCAAGGGCCGGGGCGGCCGTTTCGACGCGGCGATGAAGGACGCCGGGCCCGCCGGCGTGTATGTCGTCGTGGACGACGTGGACGCCCACCACGAGCGGGCCCTGGAGCACGGCGTGGAGATCCTCGTGCCCCCGACGGACCAGGACTACGGCGCGCGGGACTACCTGGCCCGGGACCTTGAGGGCAACATCTGGAGCTTCGGGACGTACGCCCCCGAGATCGGCGTCTGAGCCGTCGGAGGCGGCCGGCGCCGCCGTGCCGCTCAGCCGCCGGTGTGCACCTGGAACGCGGCCCGGCGCACGGCCTTGGCCAGGGCCGGGTCGGGGTGGGCGGCGGCGAGCGCGACGAGGACCTGCACGGTGCGCGGGTGACCGACGGCGCGGACCTCGTCGAGCAGCTGGGGGACGGTGGGCTGCACCGCGGATTCCAGATGCCGGACCAGCATCGGCGCCTCCCCGTGGTCGGCGACGGCGGCGGCGGTGTCGACCCACAGCCAGGTCGCCTCCTCGCGGGTGAGGACCTCGTGGGCGTCCTCCGGGTCGGCCCCGTCGTGCTCGGCGAGCCACAGCAGGGCGTACGGCCGCAGGGCCGGCTCGTCCACGACCGCGTGCACGTCGGGCTCGGCGGGGCCGCCGACGACGCGCAGCGCCTCGAAGGCCAGGCCGCGCAGCAGGGCGTCCTCGCCGCGCGCGGCGTCGATCAGCTCGGTGACGGCGCCGCCGACGGTCCGGGCGGCGAGCCAGGCCCGGTACTCGGCGCGGGCCGCGTTCGGCCGGAGCTGGGCGCAGCCGCGCAGCATGTCCTCGGCGGACTGCTCGATGTTGCCGGCGGGGCTCTGCGCGGCCACGCAGATCTGCTCCAGCTTGACCCACACCGCCCAGCTGCCCAGCGGGGTGAGGGTGGCCTGGTCGTCGCCGTAGGTCAGGGCGCCGACGGCGCCGAGGGCCCGCAGTGCCCAGTCGAGGAGCGGGGGCAGCGGGGTGTCGGCGGCGGGCGCGGGGTCCGCGGGCTCGGCGACGGTTCCCGCGGGCCGCTCGGTGCCGGGCTCGTAGGAGATCTCGCAGCGCTCGGTGCGCAGTTCGGTGACCCGCTGCTGGAGCAGGTCGAGCAGCTGCGCGCGCGGGACGGGCCCGGCGGACAGCTGGAGGAAGGAGAGCACCTGGGGCATGGCCGAGACGACCTCGGCGACGGCGGCCGGCTCGTGCTCCTCCGGCTCCGGGGAGGCCAGCGACCAGGCGTCGAAGAGGGCGACCCAGCCGCGCAGCACGGCGCTGTCGTCGCGGTCCCAGGCGCGCAGCCGCCAGCCGGGCCGCGCGCTGTCGCCGTGCACCTCGACGAGTCCGGCGAGTCGGGCGGTGTCCCAGTCGGCGCGGACCTGAGCGGGGTTCAGGCCGAGGTCGGCGGCGGCGCGGTCGGCCGTCGGATCGGAGAGGGTGGCCTTGCCGTCGGCGGTGGCGCCGGGGCTGCCGGAGCCGAGGGCGGTGTCGGCCCAGCGGGCGACGCGGACCGCGCCCGCGAGGCCGGTGCGCGCCATTCTGGCCAGTTCGGCCGGGGCGGGTGTGCCCTCCGGCGGCCGGGGTGCGGGGCGCTGCGGGTGCCGCTGGTTCACGGCTCTGGGGGCGGCGGCCAGGGGTCGCGGTCGGACGAGTCGAAGCCTGGAGTCGCGCGGGATACGGGACGTCACGGGTGCAGTCTTCCGGTTGACGGTCCGAAAACCCAAACGGAATGTCACGGCGGGCGACGGGGCTGGCCAACGCACGGGGTCCGGCGCGGGGCGAGGAGGGGGGATCAGGCCAGTCGTACGGCCTTAAACGGAATGCCTGGCACCGGGGCTTTCGGTGCATGCCGGACGGCCGGGACCCCGGTCACACCAGCGGGGTCATGAACCGGCGCAGCCGTTCCTGGTACTCCCGCGGGCCGGCGTTCCACATCGCCGCGTGCGGGGCCCGGGCCACGGTGTGCAGGGCGACGAGATCGGGGCGGCGGGCGGCGAGGCGGCGAGAGTACTCCCAGGGGGCCACCTGGTCGTCGGGGCCGTGGAAGATCAGGGTCGGCACGGTGAGCAGGTCGGGGTCGGTGGGCTCGGCGGCCCGGTCGGCGTACAGGCCGGTGCGGCCCTGGGCGGCGCGCACGGCGAGCGGCAGCAGGGGCGGCGGGGTGTGCCGGGCCCGGGCGAGGGCGCGCAGCGTGGCCTCCCAGCTCAGCACCGGCGAGTCGAGGACCAGCCCGGCGATGCGCTCGCGCACCGGGGAGTGCTCGGCGGCGCGCAGGGCCATGGTGGCGCCGGTGGACCAGCCGAGCAGCACGACGCGGCGGGCGCCGTAGCGGACGGCGTAGCGGATCGCCGCGTCCACGTCGCGCCACTCGGTCTCGCCGAGGTGGTTCAGGCCGTCCGGCGGGCGCGGGGCGCCGAGGTCGCCGCGGTAGGCGAGGGCGAGGACGGGCACGCGGCGGGAGTGCAGGGGGCCCATGAGGTTCAGGGCCTGTTCCCGGGTGGTGCCGAGGCCGTGCACGGCGATCACCCAGGTGTCCCGGGCCGCGGGCACGAACCAGGCAGGGAGGTTGCCGAGTTCGCCGGGCACGTCGATGTCGGCGTGGTCGAGGCCGAGGGCGTCGCCCGGGTTGCCGACGTACAGGTTCGGGGTGAGCCACACCGCGTCGCCGGAGGCGAGGGTGCCGTGCGTGACGCGCTCCAGGCGGCGTACGACGGTGTCGGCGCTGTGCTCCGCCCCCGCCAGGACGGGGCCGACGACCGCGTGGGAGCCGTCGCCGGCGAGGCCGTAGGTGCCGGGACGCAGGGAGGCGAGGGCGCGGGTCAGCGCGATCCGGCCGGCGGCCGTGCCGTGCACGGTCAGGCGGGGCTCGGTGGGCAGCGGCCGGCCCGCGGGCGCCTTCAGCGCGGCGTCGCTGGCGTACCGGCCGGCGGCGACGGACGCCGCGCCGGCCGCCAGGACCGCGGTGACTGCCGTGGCGGTCGCTCGGACGGGGCGCACCTGTCCAGTGTCGTAGGGGTCACGGCCACCGGCCAGTGGAGCGGCGGGGCGGATCGAGGTGAGCGGTGCCGGGAGGCGGCTGCGGAAGACCGGGCGGAATCGGGCGGGCGGGGCCGGGGGCGGCGCGCGCCGTGCTCACTTCCGCTGCCCGTACCCGCGCAACTTCTCGCTCGCCTCGGCCAGTTGGGCCCCGGTCAGCAGGGACGGGGTCAGGCCCGGCACGCTGGACGCCGTCAGCCACAGGCGGCACATCCACTCCAGTTGGGCGGTGCGGTCGTAGGCCTGGCCGAGGGTGGTGCCGTAGGTGATCGTGCCGTGGTTCTGGAGGAGGCAGCCGGAGCGGTCGGTGAGGGCGCGGAGCATGTTCCCGGCCAGTTCGTCGGTGCCGTAGGTGGCGTAGGGGGCGACCCGGACGGGGCCGCCGAGGGCGCCGGCCATGTAGTGGACGAGCGGGAGTTCGGGGACGAGCGTGGAGACCGCGGTGGCGTGCACGGCGTGGGTGTGGACGATCGCGCGGGCGTCGGTCGTGCGGTAGACGGCGAGATGCAGGGGCAGCTCGCTGGTCGGCACCAGGGTGCCGAGCACCTGGCGGCCGGTGAGGTCGACGCAGGTGAGGTCGTCCGGGGTGAGCCGGTCGTAGGGGACGCCCGACGGGGTCACCAGCACGCGGTCCCCGACGCGCGCCGAGACATTGCCCGAGGTGCCGACCACGAGTCCGTCGGTTACGGTTCGCCGCGCCGTCGCGACCAGCTCCGTCCACGTGCGTTCCAGTTCCGCGTCCCACCGCTGCTCAGCCATGCCGTGATCCTGCCAGCCGCACGGCCCGGACGTGGCGATTCCGGAGCGCACGGGGACCCGCGAGCGACCCGTGACGGGCGCGTGAGGGGCGGGCGAAGGACGCACCGGGGGTCGCCCGGAAGGCGCCCGCGGCCGGAATCAGTTACCCCCGAATGGGCGGAGTTCATATCGAATCGCTCGGAAATGGCACAAATTTGACGCTCGTCAGGCCTTGAATGATCCCTCTTGCTCGCCGGACGCCACGCCGTCCGCCGACCCGGGGAGACACATGGCCCGTGTACGCACTCTTCTCCGTCGCCGCGCCGGTGCCCTCGCCGCGATCACGGCGGCACTCGCCCTCGCGGTGTCCGCGGCCGGCCCCCCGGCCGCGGCCTCGGGCCTGCCCCGGGGGCACGACGTCTCCTCGCACCAGAAGCACGTCGGCTGGAACGCGGCCCGGGACAACGGCGCGCGGTTCGTCTACGTCAAGGCGACCGAGGCGACGAGCTACCGCAACCCCTACTTCGACGAGCAGTACGGCGGCGCCCGCGCGGCGGGCCTGGTGCGGGGGGCGTACCACTTCGCGCTGCCGGACAGCTCCTCCGGCACGGCGCAGGCCCGGTACTTCGTGCGGCACGGCGGCGACTGGCGGGCGGACGGCTGGACCCTGCCGCCCGCGCTCGACGTCGAATACAACCCGTACAGCAAGAAGCGCAAGTGCTACGGGCTGACGAAGAAGCAGATGGTCCGCTGGATCCGGTCCTTCAGCGACGAGGTGAGGAACGAGACCGGGCGCCGTCCGGTGATCTACACCACCGCCCAGTGGTGGAGGCTGTGCACCGGCGACAGCGCCGCGTTCTCGTCCAGCAACCCGCTGTGGATCGCCGGGCACGGCACCTCCGGACCGGGGGCGCTGCCGGGCGGCTGGCAGTACTGGACGTTCTGGCAGCACGCCACCGACGGCGCCCTGCCGGGTGACCAGGATCTCTTCAACGGCTCGGCCGGCCGGCTGCGGACCTTCGCGCGCGGCTGACAGCCATGGGGCGCCGGGGGCGCGGGCGACGGGCGGAGACGAACGGAACCTCATCCGCCCGCCCAGGACACCGCCACGCCCGCCTCAGTTCACCTTCCGTTCATCCAGGTTGCCTACGTTCGTCCAGCCAATGACCTCGAACGATTGCCTGGGTAAATGGAAAGCTTCTCGCTGATCCTCGCGATTGTGGTGGTAACCGCACTCGCGTTTGATTTCACGAACGGTTTCCACGACACCGCCAACGCGATGGCCACCACCATCTCGACAGGCGCCCTGAAGCCCAAGATCGCAGTTGCCATGTCGGCCACCCTGAACCTGGTCGGCGCCTTCCTGTCCGTGGAGGTCGCGAACACGATCTCCAAGGGACTCGTCGACGAGAAGGGCATCCGGCCCGAGGTCATCTTCGCCGCACTGGTCGGCGCGATCCTCTGGAACCTGGTGACCTGGCTGGTGGGCCTCCCGTCCAGTTCCTCGCACGCCCTGATGGGCGGTCTGATCGGCGCCACGATCGCCTCCGCCGGCCTCGGTGCCGTGCACGGCGACGTGCTGGTGACCAAGGTGCTGCTCCCGGCGATCGCCGCGCCGATCGTCGCGGGCCTCGCGGCCATGATCGCCACCCGGCTGTCGTACGGCGTCGACAGCACGACCGAGGGCAGGGCCGAGAGCGAGTCCTCCCGCAAGGGCTATCGCGTCGGCCAGATCGCCTCCGCCGGACTGGTCTCCCTGGCCCACGGCACCAACGACGCCCAGAAGACGATGGGCATCATCACCCTCGCGCTGATCGCGGGCGGCGCCATCGCGCCCGGCTCGAACCCTCCCACCTGGGTGATCCTCTCCGCCGGCCTGGCCATCGCGCTCGGCACCTACATCGGCGGCTGGCGCATCATCCGCACCATGGGCACGGGCCTGACCGACCTGGAGCCGCGCCAGGGCTTCGCCGCCCAGACCAGCGCCGCGACCGCCATCCTGGCCTCCTCCCACCTGGGCTTCTCCCTGTCCACCACGCACGTCGTCTCCGGCGCGGTGATGGGCACCGGCGTCGGCCGCAAGGGCGGTGTGGTCCGCTGGTCCACCGCGACCCGCATGCTGGTCGCCTGGATCCTCACGCTCCCGGCCGCCGCGCTGGTCGGCGCGGGCGCCGAGTCCGTCACGGACCTCGGCGACTGGGGCACCGCCGCGGTCGCCGTCTTCCTGGTCGCGTCCAGCGCCGCGATCTGGAAGATCTCCCGCCGCGAGGTCGTCGACCACACCAACGTCGTCGAGGAGACCGCGGAGCCGGCCGGTGTGGTGACCACCGCCATCGCCGCGGTGGCCCCGCCCCCCTCGGGGACGATCGGCGAGGACCTGACGGCCACGATCCCCGCCCCGGCCGCCACCGAGACCGCGGCCCCCGCCGCCCAGGCCGCTCCCCCGGCCGCCACCGTCTGACCCCGGCCCCCTCGGTTACCAAGGAAGCATCCCCATGAAGATCGACTGGTCGGCCATCGGCTCCGTCTTCGGCGTCAGCCTCGTGTTCACGGTGGGCCTCGTGGTCCTGTTCACCCTCGGCATCAGGGGCCTGACCCGGCGCGAGCGGGCCGCGGCCCAGGGCGACTCCGCCGCCCTCGCCGTCACCGGCGCCTACGTCTGCTTCGCGGCCTGCGCGGCGGCGGTGGCGTACGGCATCGTCCTGATCGTCTCCAAGAGCTGACACAACGACACCGGCGAAGGCTCCCCCGCGTCCTGGACGCGGGGGAGCCTTTGCCGTGCCGGCCGGTCGGTCACGCGCGCCCCGCGATGTGGGGATCGGCACACTCTCCCCGTGCAGGTCAACAGCAAGTTGACGGCCGTTCCGGGCCCGTGGTGGACTGCCGGGGCCATGTACGGCGGCAGGAGAGGAAGCCGGTGCGAATCCGGCGCGGTCCCGCCACTGTCACCGGGGAAGAACCCCCGGGAGCCAGGAACTCTCACCGCCGAATCTCGTCGAACCAGGGCGCGGACACCCTGAGTGAGGACACCGATCGCCATGCCCGGCTGCCGAAGGACCCGTACCAGGCCCGCTCCCGCACCCACGGCCGGCTGAGCCCATGGGTGCCGATCGCTCCTACGCGTACGGCGCCGCCGCCGGCCTCCTCGGTGACCTGCTCCTCGGCGACCCCCGCCGCGGGCATCCGGTCGCCGCGTTCGGGCGGGCGGCCGCTGCCGTGGAAGGCGTGTTGTGGCGCGACCACCGCGGCTGGGGCACGCTGCACACCGTCGTGTGCGCGGGCGGCGCCGTCGCACTCGGTGCGGCCGCCGCACGCGCCGTACGCCCCTGCCCCGCCGCCTCCGCCGCGCTGACCGCCGCCGCCGTCTGGTCCGTCGTGGGCGGCACCTCGCTCGCCCGCGAGGCCCGCACGATCGGCCGGGCGCTGGAGCGCGGGGACGTCGAGGCGGCCCGCGCCCGGCTGCCCCACCTGTGCGGCCGGGACCCCCAGTCGCTGGACGCCGACGGGATCGCCCGGGCCGTGGTCGAGTCCGTCGCCGAGAACACCTCCGACGCCGTCGTGGGCGCCCTGGTCTGGGGCGCCGTGGCCGGGGTGCCGGGGCTGCTCGGCTTCCGGGCCGTCAACACCCTGGACGCGATGGTGGGTCACAGGTCCCCGCGCCACCGCCGCTACGGCTGGGCCTCCGCCCGCCTCGACGACGTGGCCGGCTGGCCGGGGGCCCGGCTGACCGCCGTGCTCGCCGCCGTCGCCGGACCCGACCCGCGCGGTGCCCTGCGCGCCTGGCGGGCCGGCGCCCGCAAGCACCCGAGCCCCAACGCCGGGCCCGTGGAGGCCTCGTTCGCGGGAGCGCTCGGCGTCCGCCTGGGCGGGACGCTCTCCTACGGCGGACGCGTCGAGCACCGGCCCGTGCTGGGCGGGGACACCGGGCGGGCCGTCCGGGTCGCCGACATCGACCGGGCCGCCCGGCTCTCCCGCCGCGTCGGCCTGCTCGCGCTCGGCACGACGGTCGCCGCGCGCCTGATCGTCAGCAGCTTCAAGAGCCCGAAGGGACGTGGGAAGTGAACGGGGGACTCCTCGTCGCCGGCACCACCTCGGACGCCGGCAAGAGCGTCGTGACGGCCGGGATCTGCCGGTGGCTGGTGCGCCAGGGCGTGAAGGTCGCGCCGTTCAAGGCGCAGAACATGTCGCTCAACTCCTTCGTGACCCGGGAGGGCGCGGAGATCGGCCGGGCGCAGGCCATGCAGGCGCAGGCGTGCCGGGTCGAGCCGACCGCGCTGATGAACCCGGTGCTGCTGAAGCCGGGGGGCGAACAGAGCAGCCAGGTCGTGCTGCTGGGCCGGCCGGTGGGCGAGCTGAGCGCACGCGGCTACCACGGCGGGCGGCAGCAGAAGCTGCTCGGCACGGTGCTGGACTGCCTCGCCGAGTTGCGGGGCACGTATGACGCGGTGATCTGTGAGGGGGCGGGCAGCCCGGCCGAGATCAACCTGCGCCGGACCGACATCGTGAACATGGGGATCGCGCGGAACGCGCGACTGCCCGTGCTCGTGGTCGGCGACATTGACCGCGGGGGCGTCTTCGCCTCCTTCTTCGGCACCGTCGCGCTGCTCTCGCCCGAGGACCAGGAGCTGGTCGCCGGATTCCTGGTGAACAAGTTCCGGGGCGATGTCTCGCTGCTGACACCGGGGTTGGACATGCTCCGGAACCTCACCGGGCGGCGCACCTACGGCGTTCTCCCCTTCCGGCACGGCCTCGGCATCGACGAGGAGGACGGCCTGCGCGTGTCGCTGCGCGGCACGGTCCGCGAGTCGGCCGTCGCTCCCCCGGTCGGCGAGGACGTGCTGCGCGTCGCCGTGTGCGCGATCCCGCTGATGTCCAACTTCACGGACGTGGACGCGCTCGCCGCCGAACCGGGCGTCGTGGTGCGGTTCGTGGACCGCCCGGAGGAGCTGGCGGACGCGGACCTCGCGGTGATCCCGGGCACGCGCGGGACCGTACGGGCTCTTCAGTGGCTGCGGGAGCGCGGACTGGCGGAGGCGCTCGTCGCAAGGGCCGCCGAAGGCCGCCCCGTTCTGGGCATCTGCGGCGGCTTCCAGATCCTCGGCGAGCACATCGAGGACGAGGTCGAGAGCCGCGAGGGGCATGTGGCCGGCCTGGGGATCCTGCCCGTACGGGTGCGGTTCGCCCCCGAGAAGACCCTGACCCGGCCGGAAGGGGAGGCCCTCGGCGAGCGGGTCGAGGGGTACGAGATCCACCACGGCGTCGCCTCCATGGAGGGGGGAGAACCCTTCCTCGACGGCTGCCGGGTCGGCCAGACCTGGGGCACCCACTGGCACGGCTCGCTGGAGTCGGACGGCTTCCGGCGGGCCTTCCTGCGCGAGGTGGCCGCCGCCGCGGGCCGCCGCTTCGTGCCCGCGCCGGACACCTCCTTCGCCGCGCTGCGCGAGGAGCAGCTCGACCGGCTCGGCGACCTGATCGAACAGCACGCGGACACGGACGCGCTGTGGCGGCTCATCGAGTCGGGCGCGCCGCAAGGACTGCCTTTCATTCCACCGGGAGCGCCCGCATGAGCACAGTGTTGTTGTTGTCCACCGCCGACACGGACCTGCTGGCGGCCCGGGCCTCCGGCGCGGACTTCCGCATCGGCAACCCGACCCGGGTGGACGTCCGGCAGGAGCTGAAGGGGCTGCTGGACGGCGCGGACCTCGCCGTCGTGCGGCTGCTCGGCGGCAAGCGCGCCTGGGAGGACGGGCTCGCCGCGCTGAAGGCGGCCGGGATCCCGACGGTGCTGCTGGGCGGCGAGGCCGTGCCGGACGCGGAGCTGATGGCCGAGTCCTCGGTGCCGGCCGGTGTGGTCGCGGAGGCGCTGAAGTACCTGGTCGAGGGCGGCCCGGCGAACCTGCTGGAGCTGTCCCGGTTCCTGTCGGACACCGTGCTGCTGACCGGCGAGGGCTTCGAGGAGCCGCACAGGATGCCGGAGTACGGCGTCCACGGCTCGTACGCGGCTCGGGACGGCCAGCCGACCGTGGGCGTGCTCTTCTACCGGGCGCACGAACTGAGCGGCAACACCGCCTTCGTGGACACCCTGTGCGAGGCGATCGAGGCGAAGGGCGCGAACGCCCTGCCGGTGTACTGCGGTTCGCTGCGCGGCGCGGACGCCGGGCTGTACGAGCTGCTGGGCCGGGCCGACGCGCTGGTCGCGACCGTGCTGGCGGCGGGCGGCACGCACGCGTCACAGGCCTCGGCGGGCGGCGACGAGGAGTCCTGGGACATCGGTGCCCTCGCCGACCTGGACATCCCGGTGCTGCAGGGCCTGTGCCTCACCTCGTCGAAGAAGGCCTGGGACGAGTCGGACGCCGCCCTGTCCCCCATGGACGCGGCCATGCAGGTCGCCATCCCGGAGTTCGACGGCCGGCTGATCACCGTGCCCTTCTCCTTCAAGGAGCAGGGTCCGGACGAGGTCCCGGTGTACGTCGCCGACCCCGAGCGGGCCGCGCGGGTGGCCGGGATCGCCCTGCGCCACGCCCGGTTGAAGCACAAGCCGAACGCCGAGAAGAAGGTCGCGCTGGTCTTCACCGCGTACCCGACCAAGCACTCGCGGGTCGGCAACGCGGTCGGTCTGGACACGCCCGCGTCGGCGGTGCGGGTGCTGGACGCGTTGCGGGACGCCGGGTACGGGCTCACCGAATACCCCGACAACGGCGACGAGTTGATCCACCGGCTGATCGAGGCCGGCGGCCATGACGTGGAGTGGCTGACCGAGGAGCAGCTGGCCGCCGCGCCCGCCCGGGTACCGCTGGCGGACTACCGGGCGTGGTTCGAGAAGCTGGACCCGCAGTTGCGGGACGCGATGACCGAGGCGTGGGGCGAGCCGCCGGGCAGCCTGTACGTCGACGGTGAGGACATCGTGCTGGCGTCCCTTCGGTTCGGGAACGTCGTCGTGATGATCCAGCCGCCGCGCGGCTTCGGGGAGAACCCGATCGCGATCTACCACGACCCCGACATGCCGCCCTCGCACCACTACATGGCGGCGTACAGGTGGCTCGAAAACTCGTTCGGCGCGGACGCGATCGTGCACATGGGCAAGCACGGCACGATGGAGTGGCTGCCGGGCAAGGGCCTTGGCCTGAGCGCCGGCTGCGCCCCGGACGCCGTCCTCGGCGATCTCCCCCTCGTCTACCCGTTCATCGTCAACGACCCCGGTGAGGGCACCCAGGCCAAGCGGCGCGGGCACGCCACGGTCGTCGACCACCTGGTGCCGCCGATGGCCCGCGCCGACACCTACGGCGACCTGGCCAAGCTGGAGCAGCTGCTGGACGAGTACGCGCTCGTCTCCGATCTGGACCCGGCCAAGGCCCCGGCCGTGCGGGCCCAGATCTGGACACTGGTCAAGGCGGCCGAGCTGCACCACGACCTGCATGTGGACGAGCAGCCGGACGACGCCGCCTTCGACGAGTTCGTCATGCACATCGACGGCTATCTGTGCGAGATCAAGGACGTGCAGATCCGCGACGGTCTGCACATCCTGGGCGGCGGCCCGGTCGGCGAGCCGCGCGTGAACCTGGTGCTGGCCGTGCTGCGGGCGTCCCAGGTGTGGGGCGGGCAGGCGAACGCCCTGCCGGGCCTCAGGGCCGCGCTGGCGGCACACTTCGGGCTGGTCGAGAAGGAGCTGCTGGCCGAGCCGGGCGCACCGGTGAAGGTGCCGGTGGAGCTGACGGACCTGGCCGAGGGGCCGTCCCGTACGGCCGCCGACACGATCGACCTGCTGGAGCAGCTGTGCCGGGGGATCGCGGAGGGGATGGAGGCGCGGGCGTGGGACCGCGCGGTGGTCCCCGCCGTCCTGCGGGGCGTGCTCGGCACCGAACTCCCGGACGCCGTGCGGGTGTTGGAGTTCGCGTGCGACGAGGTCGTACCCCGGCTCGCGCGCACCACGGACGAGATCGGGCACATCCTGCGGGCGCTGGACGGCGGTTACGTCCCGGCGGGTCCGTCGGGCTCGCCGACCCGTGGCCTCGTGAACGTCCTGCCGACCGGCCGTAACTTCTACTCGGTCGACCCCAAGGCCATTCCGTCCAGGCTGAGTTGGGAGGTCGGCCAGTCGCTGGCCGACTCGCTGGTGCAGCGGTACCTCCAGGACACGGGCGAGTACCCGAAGTCCGTCGGCCTGACGGTCTGGGGCACCTCCGCGATGCGCACCCAGGGCGACGACATCGCCGAGATCCTGGCGCTGCTGGGCTGCCGCCCGGTGTGGGACGACGCCTCGCGCCGGGTGACGGGCTTCGAGATCGTGCCCCCGGCGGAGCTGGGCCGGCCGCGCATCGACGTCACGGTCCGCATCTCCGGCTTCTTCCGGGACGCGTTCCCGCACGTCGTCGGGCTGATCGACGACGCGGTGCGAGCCGTGGCGGAGCTGGACGAGCCCGCCGGGAGCAACTACGTGAAGGCGCACGCCGACGAGGACACCGCCGAGCACGGCGACCGGCGCCGCGCGACGGCCCGCGTCTTCGGCTCGAAGCCGGGCGCGTACGGCGCCGGTCTGCTCCCGCTGATCGACGCCCGCAACTGGCGCTCCGACGCGGACCTCGCGGAGGTGTACGCGGTCTGGGGCGGCTACGCCTACGGGCGCGGGCTGGACGGACGGGCGGCGCGCGGCGACATGGAGACCGCGTTCAGGCGGATCGCGGTAGCGGCGAAGAACGTCGACACCCGCGAGCACGACCTGGTCGACGCGGACGACTACTTCCAGTACCACGGCGGCATGGTCGCCATGGTCCGGCATCTGACCGGCGCCAACCCCGAGGCGTACGTGGGCGATTCGGCCGTACCCGACCAGGTGCGGACGCGGACGCTGGGCGAGGAGACGCACCGCGTCTTCCGGGCCCGGGTGGTCAACCCGCGCTGGATGGCGGCCATGCGCCGGCACGGCTACAAGGGCGCCTTCGAGATGGCGGCGACCGTGGACTACCTGTTCGGCTACGACGCCACGGCCGGCGTGGTGGACGACTGGATGTACGAGAAGCTCAGCGCGGAGTACGTCTTCGACCCGGAGAACCGGGACTTCATGAAGAAGTCCAACCCGTGGGCGCTGCGGGGCATCACCGAGCGGCTCCTGGAGGCCGCGGACCGGGGCCTGTGGGCCGAGCCGGACGCGGACACGCTGGAGCGGCTGCGCGCCACCTATCTGGAGCTGGAAGGCGACCTGGAGGGAGACCAGTGAGCACCCCCTTCCCCTTTACGGCCGTTGTCGGCCAGGACGACCTGCGGCTCGCGCTGCTGCTGAACGCCGTGTCCCCGGCGGTCGGCGGTGTACTGGTGCGCGGCGAGAAGGGCACGGCCAAGTCGACCGCCGTACGCGCCCTTTCGGCGCTGCTGCCCGAGGTGGCCGTCGTCCCCGGCTGCCGGTTCTCCTGCGCCCCGGCGGCACCGGACCCGGACTGCCCCGACGGCCCGCACGAGCCGGCACCGGGTACGGCACGGCCGGCCCGGATGGTCGAGCTGCCCGTCGGCGCCTCCGAGGACCGGCTGGTCGGCGCGCTCGACATCGAGCGGGCCCTCGCGGAGGGCGTGAAGGCGTTCGAGCCGGGCCTGCTGGCCGACGCGCACCGGGGCATCCTGTACGTCGACGAGGTCAACCTCCTCCACGACCACCTGGTCGACCTGCTGCTGGACGCGGCGGCGATGGGTGCCTCGTACGTGGAGCGCGAGGGCGTCTCCGTGCGGCACGCGGCCCGGTTCCTGCTCGTCGGCACGATGAACCCCGAGGAGGGCGAGCTGCGGCCGCAGCTGCTGGACCGGTTCGGGCTGACCGTGGAGGTCGCGGCCTCCCGCGAGCCCGACCAGCGGGTGGAGGTCGTACGGCGCCGGCTGGCGTACGACGACGACCCGGCCGGCTTCGCCGCACGGTGGGCGGACGAGGAGGCCGCGGTCCGCGGGCGGATCGTGGCGGCACGGGAGTTGCTGCCGCAGGTGCGCCTCGGCGACGGCGCGCTGCGGCAGATCGCGGCGACCTGCGCGGCCTTCGAGGTGGACGGCATGCGGGCCGACATCGTGATGGCCCGTACGGCGACCGCGCTGGCCGCGTGGGCCGGGCGGACGGACGTGCTGGCGGAGGACGTACGGCAGGCGGCGCTGCTCGCGCTGCCGCACCGCAGGCGCCGTAATCCCTTCGACGCGCCCGGTCTGGACGAGGACAAGCTCGACGAGACGCTGGAGGAGTTCTCCGGCGAGTCCCCCGAGGACGATCCCGACCCCGACGGTCCCGGTGGGGGCGGTGGCCGGCCTCGGCCCGACTCCGGTCCGCACGGGGACGGGGACACGTCCGCGCGCCCGGAGACGGGTGAGGACGGGGAACCACAGGCGTCCGGGTCGCCCCGGGAGCAGTCGGCCGTACGGGCCGCCGAGCCGTTCCGGACCAAGGTGCTGAGCGTGCCCGGGATCGGCGAGGGTGCCGCCGGGCGGCGCTCGCGGGCGCGCACCGAGCACGGCCGGACCACCGGGTCCCGGCGGCCGCGGGGCGCGCTGACCAAGCTGCACCTGGCCGCCACCGTGCAGGCCGCGGCCCCGTACCAGCGGGCGCGCGGCCGGTCCGGGCCGGGGCTGGTGATCCGCCGGGACGATCTGCGGCAGGCGACGCGGGAGGGGCGCGAGGGCAACCTCGTGCTGTTCGTGGTCGACGCCTCGGGCTCGATGGCGGCGCGGCAGCGGATGGGCGCGGTGAAGGGCGCGGTGCTGTCGCTGCTGCTGGACGCGTATCAGCGGCGGGACAAGGTGGGACTGGTGACGTTCCGGGGGGCGGGAGCGGATGTCGCGCTGCCGCCGACCTCGTCCGTGGACGCGGCCGCCGTACGGCTGGAGTCGCTGCCGACGGGCGGTCGTACGCCGCTGGCGGCCGGGCTGCTCAAGGCGCACGAGGTGCTGCGGGTGGAGCGGCTGCGGGATCCGGCGCGCAGGGCGCTGGTGGTCGTGGTGACCGACGGGCGGGCGACGGGTGGTCCGGAGCCGGTGGCGCTGGCCGGGCGGGCGGCGCGGCTGTTCGCGGCCGAGGGGGTCGCGTCGGTGGTCGTGGACTGCGAGTCGGGGCCGGTGCGGCTCGGGCTCGCCGGGCAGCTCGCAGGTGAGCTGGGCGGTGCGGCCGTCACGCTGGACGAGCTGCGGGCGGACTCGATCGCCGGGCTGGTCAGGGATGTGCAGGGGACGCAC
Source organism: Streptomyces sp. HUAS MG56 (assembly GCF_058673395.1). Lineage (NCBI taxonomy): Bacteria > Bacillati > Actinomycetota > Actinomycetes > Kitasatosporales > Streptomycetaceae > Streptomyces > Streptomyces sp. HUAS MG56. Next base: position 3,299,009 of record NZ_CM178722.1, read on the forward strand.
GGGACGTCGAGGAGGGCCGCGTAGTGCCACAGGGACAGCCGAGTGTCGTACCGGACGACGGTCTGACGACCCGTCAGCGGCGCAATCGCCCGCTGGTCGTCGTGCACACCGGGGTCGGCAAGGGCAAGTCCACCGCCGCGTTCGGGCTCGCGCTGCGCGCCTGGAACCAGGGGTGGCCGATCGGGGTGTTCCAGTTCGTCAAGTCGGCGAAGTGGAAGGTCGGCGAGGAGAACGCGCTGCGCGTGCTCGGCGCCTCCGGCGAGGGCGGCACCGTCGACTGGCACAAGATGGGCGAGGGCTGGTCGTGGGTCCAGCGCGACGCCCAGATGGACAACGAGGAGAAGGCCCGGGAGGGCTGGGAGCAGGTCAAGCGGGACCTGGCCGCCGAGACGTACCGGCTGTACGTGCTGGACGAGTTCGCGTATCCCATGCACTGGGGCTGGGTGGACACCGACGAGGTCGTGGACGTGCTGCGGAACCGGCCGGGCACCCAGCACGTGGTGATCACCGGGCGGAACGCGCCGGAGAAGCTGGTGGACCTCGCGGATCTCGTCACCGACATGTCCAAGGTCAAGCACCCCATGGACGTGGGGCAGAAGGGCCAGAAGGGCATCGAGTGGTGATGTCGTCGATGCCACGGCTGGTCGTCGCCGCGCCCTCCTCGGGCAGCGGCAAGACCACCGTGGCCACGGGGCTGATGGCCGCGTTCGCCGCGCGGGGGCTCGCCGTGTCCCCGCACAAGGTCGGACCGGACTACATCGACCCCGGGTACCACGCGCTCGCGACCGGCCGGGTCGGGCGGAACCTGGACGCCTATCTGTGCGGGCCGGAGCTGGTCGCTCCGCTGTTCCTGCACGGGGCGCGGGGGTGCGACCTGGCCGTGGTCGAGGGCGTGATGGGGCTGTACGACGGGGCGGCGGGGGAAGGCGAGCTGGCCTCCACCGCCCATGTCGCGAAGCTGCTGCGGGCGCCGGTGGTGCTGGTGGTCGACGCGTCGTCGCAGTCCCGGTCGGTGGCGGCGCTGGTGCACGGGTTCGCTTCGTGGGATCCGGAGGTGCGGGTCGGGGGCGTGATCCTCAACAAGGTCGCCTCCGACCGCCATGAGGAGCTGCTGCGGGAGGCGTTGGACTCGGCCGGTGTGCCGGTGCTGGGTGTGCTGCGGCGGGTTGCCCAGGTGGATACGCCGTCGCGGCATCTGGGACTGGTGCCGGTTGCCGAGCGGCGCGGCGCGGCGGTCGAGGCCGTGGCCGCGATGGCCGCGCAGGTGGCGGCGGGCTGTGACCTGGCGGCGCTGGAGGGGCTTGCCCGGGCTGCCGGAGCCGTACCGGGGGACTCCGCCCCCTGGACCCCCGCCCTGCCCAGCCACGTCCACCCGACTCGCCCGGCTGAGAAGCGGACGCCTGTCGTGGCCGTCGCCGGCGGTCCCGCCTTCACCTTCTCCTACGCCGAGCACACCGAACTCCTCACCGCCGCCGGCGCCGAGGTCGTCACCTTCGACCCGCTGCGGGACGGGCAACTGCCCGAAGGCACCGCCGGGTTGGTGATCGGCGGCGGGTTCCCCGAGGTGTACGCCGGTGAGCTGTCGGCCAACGAGCCGCTGCGGAAGGCCGTGGCGGAACTGGCCCTCGGCGGTGCCCCCGTCGCGGCCGAGTGCGCCGGATTCCTCTACCTCTGCCGGGAGTTGGACGGGCAGCCCATGTGCGGGGTGCTCGATGCCACCGCGCGGATGTCGGAGCGGCTCACCCTCGGCTACCGGGACGCCGTGGCCGTCGGCGACAGTGTGCTGGCCGTCGCCGGGACACGGATGCGGGGACACGAGTTCCATCGCACGGTCGTCGAGCCGGGTGCCGGTGCGGCTCCCGCGTGGGGGGTCAGGACGCCCGTGCGGCGGGTGGAAGGTTTCGTACAGCGGGGCGTGCACGCGAGTTATCTGCACACGCACTGGGCGGCCGAGCCCGGTGTGGCCCATCGGTTCGTGGAGAGGTGCCGGACGTCATGAGCAGCAGGCTGATCGGAGTCGGGGTCGGTCCGGGTGACCCGGAGCTGGTGACGGTCAAGGGGGTCAACGCGCTGCGTGCGGCCGACGTCGTCGTCGTACCCGTCATGGCTGCGCCTGACGGAAGGGACGTGGGCGAGCCGGGCCGCGCCGAGGCGACCGTGTTGCACTACGTGCCCGTCGAGAAGGTCGTCCGGGTGGTGTTCGCGCTGAACGAGCGGACCGACCGGGCGCGCCGGGAGGCGGCCTGGGACGCGGCGGGCGGGCGGGTCGCCGCGCTGCTGAGGGAACACGGTTCCGTCGCCTTCGCCACGATCGGCGATCCCAACGTGTACTCGACGTTCACGTATCTCGCGCAGACCATCGTGGAGCTGGTGCCGGAGGTGGTCGTGGAGACCGTGCCCGGGATCACCGCGATGCAGGATCTCGCGGCGCGCTCGGGTGCGGTGCTGACCGAGGGCACCGAGCCGCTGACCCTCGTACCGGTCACGGCCGGGTCCGCCGTGCTCAAGAACGCGCTGGCCGGGCCGGGAACGGTCGTGGCGTACAAGTTCGGCCGGCAGGCCGCGGAGGTGGCCGAGGCCCTCGCGGAGACCGGGCGGATCGGTGACGCCGTCTGGGGCTCGGCGCTCGGGCTGCCGGAGGAGTCGGTGCGGCCGGCCGCCGAGCTGGGCGCGGAGCCGCTGCCGTACCTCTCCACGCTGATCGCGCCCCCGCGCCGCGACGCCGGCCGAGGCGGCAAACTGTGACCTCTCCGGCCGGCCACCGGCCCGACCACCGACCCTGCGGGGCCAGCCGGATCGGCGGGCCCAGCCGGGCCTGCCGGGCTGTCGGTCGGCAGGCCGCCGGACGCACGGGCGGCTGGGCCGTCGGACACTCGGACAGCCTCGACGTCGGCCACCGTGCCGCCGGACACCCGGTCGGCCCGGCCGACGGGCACTCGGACAGCACGGACGTCGGTGGCCAGGCCGACGAGCACCCGGTCTGCCAAGCCGTCGGCCCTACCGGACACCGGCCCGGCCGAGACCTCGATCACCAGGACGCCGGGCACCCAGTCCGCCAGGCCGACGCACACCCGGTCAACCGGGCCGTCGGTCATCCGGTCAGCCCGAACGTCGCTCACCAGGCCACCGGAAACCCGGCCTGCCAGGCCGACGCGCACCCGGCCGTCCCCGCCGACGGACACCCGGCCGACCCAGCCACCGGACACCCGGTCAACCCGGCAGGCGGTCGGCCGTTCGCACGTCCCGGTGGGGCGGGCGTCGGGTCAGCCGGCGGAGATGCCGACCACCAGCCAGATGAAGGCCGCGCCCGCCACCGTGCACAGCAGGGTGGAGCGCGCCGGGTGCTCGTGGTGGGCCTCGGGCAGGATCTCGGCGGCGGCGAGATACAGCAGCACGCCGCCGAAGAGGCCCAGATAGCCGCCGAGCACCGGTTCGGGGATGTGGACGAAGGCCGTCGACAGCGCGCCCACCAGCGGTGCGCAGGCGTCGGCCACCAGCATCGCCACGGCCCGGCGGCGGGCGTTGCCGTACAGGCTCGTGAGGGTGAAGGTGTTGAAGCCGTCGGCGAAGTCGTGCGCGATCACGGCGAGCGCGACGGCCGCGCCCATGCCGCCGCCCACCTGGAAGGCCGCGCCGATCGCCACGCCGTCCATGGCGCTGTGTCCCACCATCGCGCCGGCCGCCGCCAGGCCCACCTCGGGCGCCCGGTGGTGGTGAGACTCGTCGCCTCCGTGGGCGGCCTGGCGCGCGGCCAGGGTGCGTTCCACCAGATGGGCCAGCAGGAAGCCGGCCACGAAGAGCAGCAGGGCGGCGGGTACGCCGAAGATCTCGCGGTTGGCGGCGTGCAGCGCCTCCGGCAGCAGGTCCAGGCCGACCACGCCCAGCATCAGACCGCCGGCGAGGCCCAGGACCAGGTGCCGACGGTCGGTCACGCGCTGAGCCGTCCAGCCGCCGGCCAGCGTCATCAGGAACGCGCCGAGCGCGACGAAGACCGCCATAGGGACTTGCTATCCGATCGAGGCGCCTTCGCGCACATCCGGCACCTCCCATATCGCCTCACACCCTGACATTTCACTGCTTCTGCTGTGTGTTTTCCGTACGAGAGGATCTTTCTCATGGCCGATGCCCCCATCGATGCCACCACCGGCAAGGTGACGTTCGTCGGTGCCGGCCCCGGCGCCGCCGACCTGCTGACGTTCCGCGCCGCGCGCGCCATCGCGGACGCGGACGTGGTGATCTGGGCGGCCAGCCTGGTCCAGGCGGAGGTCCTCGAACACGCGCGCGCGGAGGCGGAGATCCTGGACTCGGCGGCCATGTCCCTGGAGGACGTCGTCGCCGTCTACGCGCGGGCCCACGCCGAGGGCCTGAAGGTGGCCCGGATCCACTCCGGCGACCCTGCGCTGTGGGGCGGCACGCAGGAGCAGCTCGACCGGTGCGCGGAGATCGGGATCGCCACCGAGGTCGTCCCCGGTGTCTCCTCCTTCTCCGCCGTGGCCGCCCTCGCGCAGCGCGAGCTGACGATCCCCGAGGTCGCGCAGTCCGTCGTCCTCACCCGGCTGGGCGGCGGCAAGACGCCGATGCCGCCCGGGGAGGAGGTCCGGGAGTTCGCCCGGCACGGCACGACGATGGCGATCTTCCTCTCGGCCGCCCGCAGCGGCCAGCTGGTGCGCGAACTGCTGGAGGGCGGCTACCCGACCGACACCCCGGTGGTCATCGCCCACCAGGCGACCTGGCCGGAGGAGCTGGTCGTGAAGTGCACGATCGGCACGCTGGAGGAGACGGTCAAGGAGCACAAGCTCTGGAAGCACACGCTCTTCCTGGTCGGCCCGGCGCTCGACGCCCACGGCACCCGCTCGCACCTGTACCACCCCGGGCACTTCCACGGCTTCCGCAAGGCCGACCCGGAGGCCCGGCGGGCCCTGCGCGAGCAGAGGGCGAAGAGTTGATCACGGTCGTCGGGACCGGGACGGGGACAGCGACGGGGACGGGCGCGCCGCTTGCCGAAGAGGTCCTCGCCGGGGCCGCGCTCGTCGTCGGCGGGCGGCGGCACCTGGACGCCGTACGGCTGCCCGACGGCGCCGAGCGCGTCGTCCTCGGGCCGCTGGCGCCCGCCCTGGACACGATCGCGGAGTACGTCGGCAAGGAGCTGCCGGTACTCGTGCTGGCCTCCGGGGATCCCGGGTTCTTCGGGATCGTGCGGGCGCTGGCCGAGCGGTTCGGGGCCGGGCGGCTGGACGTACGGCCGGGCGTCTCCTCCGTGGCGACGGCGTTCGCGCGGACCGGGCTGCCCTGGGACGACGCGGTCGTGGTCAGCGCGCACGGCCGGGATCTGCGCACGGCCGTCAACGTCTGCCGGGCGCGGCCCAAGGTGGCGGTGCTGACGGGTCCGGGCGCGGGTCCGGCGGAACTGGGGGCGGCGCTGCTGCGGCACGGCCCACGGGTGCCGGGGAGCATGTCGGCCGAGCCGGTGGCCGCGCACGACTCCCCCGGACCGGAGACGGCGTCTGCGTCGGCGTCGGCTCACCCGTCCGGCGGGCGTGTCCTGGTCGTCGCCTCCGCCCTCGGCTCCGTGGACGAGCGCGTCGAACGGGTCACGCCCGCCGAGGCCGCCGCCCGGGACTGGGGCACGGACGTCAGCGTGGTGCTCTGCCTGGACGAGACGCGTGCGCTCGGCGCGGTGCGCACGGTCGCCGGGGTGCCGGAGCAGCCCGGCGGGTGGGCGCTGGACGAGGACGCGTTCACGCACCGGGACTCGATGATCACCAAGTTCGAGGTGCGCGCGCTGGCCCTGGCCCGGCTCGGGCCCCGGCTCGGCGACCTGGTCTGGGACGTGGGCGCCGGGTCGGGCTCGGTCGCCGTGGAGTGCGCGCGGCTCGGCGCGGCCGTCGTCGCCGTGGAGAAGACGGCGGACGGTGTGCAGCGCGTGCGGGCCAACGCCCGCGCCCACGGCGTGGACGTGGCCGTGGTGCACGGCGCGGCGCCGACGGCGCTGGACGGGCTCGACGATCCCGACGCGGTGTTCGTCGGCGGTGGCGGCCGGGAGCTGCCGGACATCATCGGCGCCTGCGCGCGGCGGGCGCGGCGGACCGTCGTCGTCGCCATGGCCGCGCTCGACCGGGTACCGGCGGCGCGCGCTGCGCTCACGGCCGCCGGGTTCGGCTGCGACGGGGTGCTGTTGCAGTCGTCGCGCCTGGCACCGCTGCCGGGCGAGGTGTCCCGGCTGGCGGCGGCCAATCCTGTGTTTCTGCTCTGGGGCGTGCGAACCCAGACATCGAGTAAGGGAGTTGACGAGTGATCGGCCTCATTTCCGCCACCGCGGCGGGGGCGGCGGCGCGGGACCGGCTGGCCGCGGCGTGGCCGGAGCGGACGCGGGTGTACGAGGGTCCCGTCGGGGAGGCGGTGCGGGCGGCGTTCGCGGAGTGCGAGCAGCTGGTGTGCTTCCTCGCGACGGGTGCGACCGTGCGGCTGCTCGCGCCGCTGCTCGGCGACAAGACCGCCGACCCGGGCGTGGTGTGCGTGGACGAGGGCGGCCGGTACGCGGTGTCGCTCGTCGGCGGACACGGCGGCGGCGCCAACGAACTCGCCCGCGAAGTAGGCGAGTTGCTGGGCGCGGAGCCCGTCGTGACGACCGCGACGGACTCCGTCGGGCTGCCGGGGCTGGACACGCTCGGGCTGCCGTACGAGGGTTCGGTGGCCGTGGTCTCGCGGGCCCTGCTGGACGGCGAGCCGGTCGCGCTGGAGGCCGAGGTCGCCTGGCCGCTGCCGCCCCTGCCCACCTCCGCGCACGGGGCGTACACCGTCCGGCTGACCGACCGGGCCGTCGTGCCCGGCGAGCGCGAGGTGCTGCTGCGGCCGCCGTCGCTGGTGGTCGGCGTCGGCGCGTCCGCGGGGGCGCCGGTCGAGGAGGTGCTCGGGCTGGTCGAGGAGGCGCTCGCGCAGGCGGGACTCTCGGCGCGGTCGGTCGCCGAACTGGCCACCGTGGACGCCAAGTCGGCGGAGCCGGGGATCGTCGCGGCCGCCGAGCGGCTGGGGGTCCCGCTGGTGACGTACGCGGCCGGGGAGCTGGCGGGCGTCGAGGTGCCCCATCCGTCGAACGCGCCGCTCGCGGCGGTCGGCACGCCCTCCGTGGCGGAGGCGGCCGCTCTGGTGCGCGGCGGTGAACTCCTCGTCCCCAAGCGGAAGTCGGTGCGCGCCGACGGTCGGCCCGCCATGGCCACCTGTGCCGTCGTACGGCGTCCGGGGCGCGGGCGGCTCGCGGTGGTCGGGCTCGGGCCGGGCGCCCGGGACCTGCTGACCCCGCGCGCCACGGCCGAACTCCGGCGCGCCTCCGTGCTGGTGGGGCTCGACCAGTACGTCGACCAGATCCGCGATCTGCTGCGGCCGGGCACCCGGGTGCTGGAGTCCGGGCTCGGCGCCGAGGAGGAGCGGGCCCGTACGGCGGTCGCGGAGGCCCGCAAGGGGCAGGCGGTGGCCCTGATCGGCAGCGGGGACGCCGGTGTGTACGCGATGGCGTCCCCGGCGCTGGCCGAGGCGTCCGACGACATCGACGTGGTCGGGGTGCCCGGTGTGACGGCCGCGCTGGCCGCCGGGGCGATCCTGGGCGCGCCGCTGGGCCACGACCACGTGTCCATCAGCCTGTCCGACCTGCACACGCCGTGGGAGGTCATCGAGCGGCGGGTGCGGGCGGCGGCCGAGGCGGACCTCGTCGTCACCTTCTACAACCCGCGCTCGCGGGGCCGCGACTGGCAGCTGCCCGAGGCGCTCGCGATCCTCGGCGGACACCGGGAGCCGGCGACGCCGGTCGGTGTCGTCCGGAGCGCGACCCGGCCGGACGAGTCGAGCCGGGTGACCACGCTCGGTGCGCTCGACCCGGCGACGGTCGACATGATGACGGTCGTGACGGTGGGCAACACCGCGACCCGGATCGTCGCGGGCCGCATGGTGACCCCGCGCGGTTACCGCTGGCAGGCGCCGCAGCCCGGCGAGCAGGAGGAAGCCGAGTGAACCGGATCGTCCACCCCATCGAGCAGGAGTCCTACCGGCGGCTGCGCGCCCGCCTGGACACCTCGCACTTCCCGCCGCTGACCCGGGCGGTGGTGGAGCGGGTCATCCACTCCGCCGCCGACCTGGAGTACGCGACCGACCTCGTGACCGACGAGGACGACCTGGTCAGGGCGCATGCCGCACTGCACGCCGGGGCGCCCGTCGTCGTGGACGTGGAGATGGTCGGCGCCGGGATCACCCGCCGCGAGACCGTGTGCCGGCTCAGGGACGCCGGGTCCGTCGCGGGGCTCACCCGCTCCGCCCACGCGATCCGGCTGGCGTACGAGCAGGTCGGGCCCGGCGCCCTGTGGGTGATCGGCAACGCCCCCACCGCGCTGGAGGAGCTGCTCACCCTGGACGCCGCCCCGGCGCTCGTCATCGGGCTGCCCGTCGGCTTCGTCGGCGCGGTCGAGTCCAAGGCCGCGCTGCGCGAGAGCGGGCTGCCCGCCGTGAGCAACGTGTCCGAGAAGGGCGGGTCGGCGGTCGCCGCCGCCGCGCTCAACGCCCTGTTGTACCACCCCACTTCACCCGAGGAGACCCCGTGACCACCCCGCCGCCCGCCCTGCTCATCGCCGGCCACGGCACCCGGGACGAGGCCGGAGCCGAGGCGTTCCGCGACTTCGTGCGGGAGCTGGGCCGCCGCCACCCCGAACTGCCCGTCGCGGGCGGCTTCATCGAGCTGTCCCCGCCGCCGCTCGGCGACGCCGTCACCGAGCTGGTCGAGCAGGGCGTACGCCGGTTCGCGGCCGTGCCGCTGATGCTGGTGTCCGCCGGGCACGCCAAGGGCGACATCCCGGCCGCGCTGGCCCGCGAGAAGGAACGGCACCCGGGGATCTCGTACACCTACGGCCGTCCGCTGGGCCCGCACCCCTCGCTGCTGGGCGTGCTGGAGCGGCGGCTGGACGAGGCCCTCGGGGGCGGCGCCCGTACGCCCGGGGACCGGGCCGATGTGACCGTGCTGCTGGTCGGGCGCGGCTCGACGGACCCGGACGCCAACGCCGAGGTGCACAAGGCGGCGCGGCTGCTGTGGGAGGGCCGGGGGTACGCCGGGGTGGAGACGGCGTTCGTGTCGCTGGCGGCCCCGGACGTGCCGAGCGGGCTGGACCGGTGCGCGCGGCTGGGGGCGAAGCGGATCGTCGTCCTGCCCTACTTCCTGTTCACCGGGATCCTGCCGGACCGGGTGCGACAGCAGACCGAGGGCTGGGCGGCCGCGCACCCGGAGGTCGAGGTGCGGTCCGCCGATGTCATCGGGCCCGAGCCGGAACTGCTGGACCTGGTGATGGAGCGGTACGCGGAGGCGGTCGAGGGCGATCTGCGGATGAACTGCGACTCGTGCGTGTACCGGATCGCGCTGCCCGGCTTCGAGGACAAGGTGGGGCTGCCGCAGCAGCCGCACTTCCACCCGGACGACGACGGGCACGACCACGGACACGGGCATCACCATCACGGGGGGCACACGCACAGCCATGCGCACTGAGGACACCGGGGAGACCGGGGACACCGGGCACGATCTGCGGCATCACGGCGACGCCGAGGTGCGGGACGACGGATCGGAGCTGGTCGACCTCGCCGTCAACGTGCGCGCGGACACGCCCCCGGCCTGGCTGCGGGAGCGGATCGCCGCGTCGCTGGGCTCGCTCGCGGCCTACCCGGACGGGCGGGCCGCGCGGGCGGCGGTGGCGGCGCGGCACGGGCTGCCGGTGGAGCGGGTGCTGCTGACGGCCGGGGCGGCGGAGGCGTTCGTGCTGCTGGCCCGGGCCCTGAAGCTGAACCGGCCGGTGGTCGTGCACCCGCAGTTCACCGAGCCGGAGGCCGCGCTGCGGGACGCGGGGCACACCGTGGACCGGGTGCTGCTGCGGGAGGCGGACGGGTTCCGGCTGGATCCGGCGGCGGTGCCGGAGGACGCCGATCTGGTGGTGATCGGGAATCCGACCAACCCCACGTCGGTCCTGCATCCGGCGGACGGGATCGCCCGACTCGCCCGTCCCGGACGGACGTTGGTGGTCGACGAGGCGTTCATGGACGCGGTGCCGGGCGAGCGGGAGGCGCTGGCCGGGCGCACGGACGTGCCCGGGCTGGTCGTCCTGCGCAGCCTGACCAAGACCTGGGGGCTGGCCGGGCTGCGGATCGGGTACGTCCTGGCCGCGCCGGAGATCATCGCCTCGCTGGAGCAGGCCCAGCCGCTGTGGCCGGTGTCGACGCCGGCGCTGGCCGCCGCCGAGGCGTGCGTGGCACCGCGGGCGCTGGCGGAGGCGGGGCACGCGGCTCATCGCATCGCGGCCGACCGGGCCCACCTGGTGGCGGGGCTGACGGCGCTCGCCGACCGGGGTGTCTCGGTGGCCGGTCCGGCGGAGGGGTCGTTCGTGCTGGTCCGGATGGCGGGGGCGGCGGAGGTACGACGACGGCTGCGCGAGGCCGGCTACGCCGTGCGCCGGGGTGACACGTTTCCGGGGCTCGGCGATCAGTGGGTGCGGGTGGCCGTGCGCGACCGGGCCACGGTCAACGGGTTCCTCTCGGCCCTGTCCGCCGCACTCCCGTGACCGGGGCTCCGCCCCCTTCCCGGTGGGACAGCCGGGAAGGGGGCGGCACCAGGGCGTCAGCCCTGCCTCAGCCCTGCGTCAGCTCCTGCGGCGCCGGGCCACGGCCACCGCTCCCCCGCCCGCCAGGACGAGCGCCAGCGCGCCGCCCGCCAGGTAAGGGGTCGCCGAACTGCCGCCGGTCTCGGCGAGGTCGCTCTTCGACGTGCCGCCCTGGGGCTTCACGTCGGAGGCGGGGGCGGCCTTGCCGGGCGCGTCCTCGGACGTCGTGCCCGCGGCCGGGTCGTGGCTCGGCGCCGGGTCGCCCGAGGACGCGGCGGTCGGGGACTCGCAGGTCGCCCCGGCGAGCGTGACCGTGCCCTCGACGTCGGCGACGTTGAGCTTCAACGGGTTGACGGAGACCTTGAGTTGGAGGGCGGTGGCGGCGGCCGTACGGGTCGTGGTGCGCCGCTGGGACAGATCGAGGCGGACCTCGCCGACGCCGGGCACCTTCACCTCGGTCGGGCCGTCGGCGGTGAGGGTGACGCGCTTGCCGAGGACCGTGACGCCGAGGACGTTCGCGGCGGCGACGGGCGTCCTGCCCGCCTCGCAGACCGCCTGTGCGGTGACCGCGTCGGCCTCGATCAGGGACAGCAGGGGCAGGCCGGGGACGTGCAGCCGGGCGTGGGCGAGCCGGACCGAGCCCTCGGCGCGCCGCGCGGTCACCGTGGCCTTCGCCGAGGCCACGTCCGCGCCGAGGACGGTGAACGGCCGGCCGCCGTCCACCCCGTCGAGCCGGGCGGACAGCGCGGTCCTGTCGGCGCTCTGCGGCGCCCGGACCTCGTTGAGGGAGAGGGCGAGCGGAACGTCGACGGTCTTGTTGAGCAGGGACACGTCGAGCCCGGTGCGCAGGACGACGGCGGAGGCGCGACCGTGGTCACCGGTCGCGTGCGCGGCGCCCGCGCCCAGGACCGCGGGTGCCGCGGCGAGGGCCGTGACCGTCGCCACGGCGGCGAGACGACGGGCGGGCATGCGGAAGTTCGCTCTGGTCAAGGTGTTCAAGGCGGTGGGACTCCCCGGAAGAAACGTGCTTGGGACCCGTCAACCTTGTACGCACTACGGGTGAACGGTCAGCGTTCCCCGGTTACTTCACTCAATCGGGCCGTTTCCGCACGCCTCTTCGAATCGTGAAGCACATGCGTTCCCCGGCGCCTCTCCTACTCCACAACCTTCCCGTTCAGCACGACCCGGCGCGGCGCCGCCAGCACCCGTACGTCGGCGCGCGGGTCGCCCTCGTACACCACCAGGTCGGCCGGTGCGCCCTCCTCCAGTCCGGGCCGGCCGAGCCAGGCGCGGGCGCCCCAGGTCGTGGCGGACAGGGCGGCCACGGGCGGTATGCCGGCGGTGACCAGTTCGGCGACCTCGGCGCCCACCAGACCGTGGGCCAGTGAGCCGCCGGCGTCGGTGCCGACGTAGACCGGGATGCCGGCGTCGTAGGCACTGCGCACGGTGTCGTAGCGGCGTTCGTGCAGCCGGCGCATGTGCGCGGACCAGCGCGGGAACTTGCTCTCGCCGCCGGTCGCGAGCTGCGGGAAGGTGGCGATGTTGACGAGGGTGGGGACGATCGCGACGCCCCGCTCGGCGAAGAGCGGGATCAGGTCGTCGGTGAGGCCCGTGGCGTGCTCGACGCAGTCGATGCCCGACTCCACCAGGTCGCGCAGGGAGTCCGTGGCGAAGCAGTGCGCGGTGACGCGGGCGCCGAGGCGGTGGGCTTCCGCGATACCGGCCTCGACCGCCTCGCGCGGCCAGCAGGCGGACAGGTCGCCGAGGTCGCGGTCGATCCAGTCACCGACGAGCTTGACCCAGCCGTCGCCGCGCTTCGCCTCCTGGGCGACGTAGGCGACCAGGTCCTCGGGCTCGATCTCCCACGCGTAGTTGCGGATGTAGCGGCGGGTACGGGCGATGTGCCGGCCGGCCCGGATGATCTTCGGCAGGTCGGCGCGGTCGTCGATCCAGCGGGTGCCGGAGGGCGAGCCGGCGTCCCGCAGCAGCAGGGCGCCCGCCTCCCGGTCGGTGCGCGCCTGCTTCTCGGCGGTGTCCGCGTCGACCGGGCCGTGCGCGTCGAGGCCGACGTGGCAGTGCGCGTCGACGAGGCCGGGCAGCACCCAGCCCTCGACGGTGGTGACGTCCCGGGCCCCGACGGGGCGGTCGTGGCAGATCCTGCCCCCGACCACCCACAGCTCGTCGCGGACGTCCTCGGGCCCGACGAGGACCCGCCCCTTCACGTGCAGCACGGCGCCATCGCTCATGTACTGCACCTTAATGAGCTACTGCGCGGGCCCGCCCACCTGGTCGGAGGTCTCCTCCACCTCGGCCATCGCCGGGTCGAGCAGCCGGGACAGGAAGTGGCGGGTGCGCTCGTGCCGCGGGTTGCCGATGACCTGGGCCGGGGTGCCGTCCTCGACGATCACGCCGCCGTCCATGAAGACGACCCGGTCGGCGACCTCGCGGGCGAAGGTCATCTCGTGCGTGACGACCATCATGGTCATGCCCTCGCGGGCGAGCCGGCGCATGACCGCGAGGACGTCACCGACCAGTTCCGGGTCGAGCGCGGAGGTCGGCTCGTCGAACAGCATCACCTGGGGGCCCATGGCGAGGGCCCGGGCGATGGCCACGCGCTGCTGCTGGCCGCCGGAGAGGGAGGCGGGATACGCCTCCGCCTTCTCGGACAGGCCGACGCGGGCGAGGTTCTCGGCGGCGGTCCTCGCCGCGCTCGCCTTGTCCCGCCCGAGGACCCGGCGCTGGGGCAGCGTGAGGTTCTCGGTGACGCTGAGGTGCGGGAAGAGGTTGAACTGCTGGAAGACCATGCCGATCCGGCGGCGTACGGCGTCGATGTCCACGTCGGGGTCGGTGATCTCGGTGCCGCCGACGAAGACCTGCCCCTTGGTGGGCTCCTCCAGCAGGTTCACACAGCGCAGCAGCGTGGACTTGCCGGAGCCGGAGGGGCCGATGACGCAGACGACCTCGCCCTGCTCGATCTCCAGGTCGATGCCCTTGAGCACCTGGTTGTCGCCGAAGGACTTGTGCAGATCCCGGACGCGGATCTCGGGGCGGCTCACCTGATCTCCCTCTTGGCCTTGGATTCCATCCTGCGCACGACGAGGCTGAGCGGGATCGTGATCAGCAGGTAGCACAGGCCCGCGACCAGGATCGGCGTGGAGTTGGCCGTCGTACTGGCCAGGTCGTTGCCGAACTTGGACAGCTCGCGCTGCTCCAGGGTGACACCGAGGAACAGCACCAGCGAGGAGTCCTTGAAGAGCAGGACGAGTTCGTTGGTCAGCGGCGGCAGGATGATGCGGAAGGCCTGCGGCAGGATGATGGAGACCATGGCCCTGGCGGGCGAGAACCCGAGCGAGCGGGCCGCCTCCATCTGCCCCCTGGGCACGGCCTGGATGCCCGCGCGGATCGTCTCCGCCATGTAGGCGGCCGAGACCAGTCCGAGCGCGACGGCGACCTTGCCGTAGATGCCGCCCGGGTACTCGATGCTCGGGAAGGCCAGCGGCACGCCGGTGCCCACGAAGATGAAGATCAGCAGCGCGGGCAGGCCGCGGAAGATCTCGATGTAGACGCCGGCGAGCCAGCGGTACGGCCCCACGGACGACAGGCGCATCAGGGCGATGACCATGCCGAGGGCGAGGCCGACCACGAACCCGGACAGGGTGAACAGCACGGTGTTCTTCAGGGCCACCGTGATGAGGTCCGGGAACAGCTGGCGCGCGATGTGGGCCTGCGCGAACTGGTTCTTCAGCCGCCCCCAGTCCGCGCCGGCCGCGAGCGCGACCACCGCGGCGACGAAGACGACGTACTGCGCCCCGCGCGACAGCCGACGCCTCTGACGGGGCGTCAGACCGCTTCTCCTCGGCTGGAGTTCTGCGTCCGTGTCGATGGCCATGGGGTCAGGACGCGGAGGCGGAGGCGGCCGGGGAGGCGACGGAGGCGTTGTACGGGCCGATCCACTTCTCGTAGATCTTCTTGTACGTGCCGTCGGCCTTGGCGTCCTTCAGGGCCGTGTTGATGGCGTCGAGCAGGGCCTTGTTGCCCTTCTTGACCGTGAAGCCGTACTGCTCGCCGGTCTTGAGGTTGTCGACGACCTTGAACGCGTTCGCGTTGGCCTTGTCCTTCAGCCAGCCCTGGACCACCGGGTAGTCGATGACGACGGCCTGGACCTGGCCGGTGCGCAGGCCGTTGAGGACCGCGTCGGAGGAGGCGAAGGAGACCGGGTCGTAGCCCTTGCCGCGGGCGTAGTCCTCACCGGTGGTCTGCGCCTGCGCGCCGAGCTTCTTGCCCTTGAGGCCGGCGAACGAGGTGATGCCGCTGTTCTTGGCGACGAGCACGGCCTGCGTGGCCTCGAAGTACGGGTCGGAGAAGTCGACGTTCTTCTTGCGCTCGGCGGTGATCGTCATGCCGGCGGCGGCCAGGTCGCACTGGCCGGAGTTCAGGAAGGCGCCGGTCTTGAAGTTCTCGAACGGCGTGTCCAGGATCTGCTGCTTGACGCCCAGGTTCTTGGCGACGAGGTCGATCAGGGAGACGTCGAAGCCCTGCACCTTGCCGTCGACCTCCGACTGGAACGGCGGGTACGGCAGGTGGGTGCAGGTGGTCAGCTGGCCGCCCTTGACGAGGTGGACCCCCTTGACGGTCGTCGGACCGCCCCCCGAGCCGCTGGAGGAGCAGCCGGCGACCACGAGCGCCAGCGCGGCGGTCGCGGTGGTGGCGGCCAGGAAGCGGGACCGGCGCCCGAGGAACGTCTTCATGGGGAGTGATCTTCTCTGTGGGGGACCTTTGGGTTCCGATTATAAGGAAGAGTTTGAGTACCTCAAACCAAACTGATGGTAACGGGGGCATTCCACTTAAGATCGATGGAGTCGACCCCACCGGCCGAAGATCCGGGAACCACCCGAGAACGAAGAGAGAGCCCGCCGTGACGCACCCCTTCCTCGACCTGCCCCCGCTGAGTGCCGAGCGCTTCGCCGCCATCGAGGACGGGGTGGCCCGGCTGCTGGACACCCGACAGGACGTGCTGGTCACCCAGGGCGAGGCGGTGCTGCCGCTGGAGGGCGCGATCCGCGGCGCGGCCGGTCCGGGCACGGTGGCCCTGAACGTGATCACAGGCCCCTACGGGCAGACCTTCGGCGACTGGCTGCGCTCCTGCGGCGCGACCGTGCACGACATCACGGTCCCCTTCCACACGGCGGTCACGGCCGAGCAGGTCCGCGAGGCGTTCGCCGAGCACCCCGGGATCGACTTCGTGTCCCTCGTCCACGCCGAGGCGGCGACCGGCAACACCAACCCGGTCGCGGAGATCGGCGAGGTGGTACGGGAGCACGGCGCGCTCTTCTACCTGGACGCGGTCGCCTCGGTGGGCGCGGAGCCGGTGCTGCCGGACGCGTGGGGCGTGGACCTGTGCGTGATCGGGGCGCAGAAGGCGATGGGCGGTCCGGCCGGCGTGTCGGCGATCTCGGTGAGCGAGCGGGCCTGGACCCGGATGGCGGCCAACCCGCACGCGCCGCGCCGTTCCTACCTGTCCCTGCTGGACTGGAAGGAGCGCTGGACCGACGCGGGCCGCGCGGTGCTGCCGCACGCTCCGGCCCAGCTGGAGATGCTGGCGCTTCAGGCGTGCCTGGAGCGGATCGAGTCGGCGGGCCTCGACGCCGTGATGGGCCGGCACCGCGGCGCGGCGCTGGCCACGCGGGCCGGTGCGGTGGCGCTGGGCGGCGGCCTGGAGCCGTACGTGTACGAGGAGAGGGACGCGGCGCCGGTCGCGACGACCCTGCGGGTGCCGGCGGGCGTGGTGGCCTCCGAGCTGGTGGCCCGGGCGCTGGCGAGCGACCCCACGCTGCCGCTGGTCGCGGGCGGGGGCGCGCTGGCGAAGGAGATGATCCGGGTCAACCACTACGGGGCGGATGCCACGCCGGGCGCGGTCCAGGGCTCCCTCGCGGCCCTGGGCGGGGCGCTCGCCGAGCAGGGCCTGGGCGTGGACCTGGAGGCGGCACGGCGGGCCGTGGACAAGGCCTGGACCGAGGGACGGTAGCGCTCCGCCGCCGCGTTGCTCCGCCGCGCGGCCACAAGCTTCCTCACGGCAGCCGACGGTCACACCGCACCCCCGACACCTCCACGCCCCAGCCCTCCGCCTGCGCCGACCACCCACGGCCGACCGCCGACGTACCGAATCTCCGGACCGCCCACAGGAACCCGGCCCCGGCCGCCCCGCGGCACCGGCGCCCGGCCCGCCTCTCACCGCCACGCCGAGCGAGGCAGGAGGCCCGGCCGAAGGCCGTGTCCGGCGCAACCGCGTGCCGCGTGCGGGGCGTTGTCGTACCCGCCTGGCATGCTGCCGCCATGACCACACCTCAGGCACCGCAGACCCTTCCCGACGGCCGGCCCGTCCCCCTGTTGACCGGGCCCGAACTACCCATGCTGGAAAGCTGGCTGGACTTCCACCGGGGCACGCTGGAGCTGAAGTGCCGCGGGCTGGACGACGAGCAGGTCCGGCTCGCCCCGGCGGAGCCGTCGTCCCTGACGCTGCTCGGGCTCGTGCAGCACCTCGCCGAGGTCGAACGGAACTGGTTCCAGCGGGTGGTGGGCGGGCTGGACGTGCCGCTGGTGTTCGGGGACGAGGCGGGGGCGGGGTACGCGCTCGATCCCGGGCGCGGGCTGGAGGAGGCCCTGGGCGTCTGGCGACGGGAGATCGCGCGCGGGCGGGAGCTGCTCGCCGGGCGGAGCCTGGAGGACACCGGGCGGATCGCCGACGGGCCGATGACCGGCGCCGAGGTCAGTGTGCGCTGGGTGCTCATCCATCTCATCGAGGAGTACGCCCGGCACAACGGACACGCCGACATTCTGCGTGAACAAATCGACGGAACCACCGGCGCCTGAATTCAATTTCCTTTCACAATTCCCTCCTATTTCCCGGACGACAGCTTCCCGTCTTCTTCTGCCCGCTTTTTTCAAGGCTAAACGGGGGAGTTTTCCAACAGGTTTCGTACGGCCACTTGACGGATTCCTAGCTGTGACGCACTCCACACCGAGGTAGATTTGCCCGGATTTGCCGTGGGGCAATCCGGGCAAAACGCCGAGCTCTCTGCGCAGCCCGGCAACGACCGCCGTGCATTTCCTAATTCGCCTCGCTAAATTCGTGCCGCATGACTGCCGCACCCGCAGACCTGCTCATCGACCAGCCGGCGGTGACCGACGGAGCCGCGCTCTGGCGTCTCGCCAAGGACTCGAAAACCCTCGACCTGAACTCCTCGTACAGCTATCTGCTGTGGTGCCGGGACTTCGCCGGCACCTCGGCGGTGGCGCGCGGCGCGGGCGGGGCACCGGTCGGCTTCGTCACCGGCTACGTGCGGCCCGACCGCCCGCACACCCTGCTCGTCTGGCAGGTGGCGGTGGACTCCGCCCACCGGGGTCTCGGCATCGCCGCCGCGCTGCTGGACGGGCTGACCGCCCGGCTGACCGCCGAGCGCGGTGTCACCGAGGTGGAGACCACCATCACCCCCGGCAACACGGCCTCCGAGCGGCTGTTCACGTCGTTCGCCGAGCGGCACGGGGCGCGCCTCGCACGCGAGGTGCTGTTCCCCACCGAGCTGTTCCCGGACGGCCCGCACGACCCCGAAGTCCTGTACCGCATCAGCCCGTTGACCGGCGTCACCGCCCGCTGATCCCCGTACCTCCCGCCGAGCCCCCCACCGAGCCCCCTCCCGAGGAGCGATTCACCGTGACCATCACCCAGCCCGACCTCAGTGTCTTCGAGACCCTCGAGTCCGAGGTGCGCAGCTACTGCCGCGGCTGGCCCACGGTCTTCGACCGCGCACAGGGCAGCCGGATGTTCGACGAGGACGGCCATGTGTACCTCGACTTCTTCGCCGGTGCCGGATCACTCAACTACGGCCACAACAACCCGGTGCTCAAACGGGCGCTGATCGACTATCTGGACCGGGACGGGGTCACCCACGGCCTGGACATGTCGACCACGGCCAAGCGGTCCTTCCTCCAGGCCTTCCAGGATCTGGTGCTGCGCCCGCGCGACCTGCCGTACAAGGTCATGTTCCCGGGCCCGACCGGCACCAACGCCGTGGAGTCGGCGCTGAAGCTGGCCCGCAAGGTGAAGGGCCGGGAGGCGATCGTGTCGTTCACGAACGCCTTCCACGGGATGTCCCTGGGCTCCCTCGCCGTCACCGGCAACGCCTTCAAGCGGGCCGGCGCCGGCATTCCGCTGGTGCACGGCACCCCGATGCCGTTCGACAACTACTTCGACGGCACGGTCCCGGACTTCCTGTGGTTCGAGCGGCTGCTGGAGGACCAGGGCTCCGGGCTCAACAAGCCCGCCGCGGTGATCGTGGAGACCGTGCAGGGCGAGGGCGGCATCAACGTGGCCCGGCCCGAATGGCTGCGCGCGCTGGCGGAGTTGTGCGAGCGGCAGGACATGCTGCTGATCGTCGACGACATCCAGATGGGCTGCGGCCGCACCGGCGCCTTCTTCTCCTTCGAGGAGGCGGGCATCACCCCGGACATCGTCACCGTCTCCAAGTCGATCAGCGGCTACGGGCTGCCGATGTCGCTGTGCCTGTTCAAGCCGGAGCTGGACGTGTGGGAGCCCGGCGAGCACAACGGCACCTTCCGCGGCAACAACCCCGCGTTCGTCACCGCGACCGCGGCGCTGGAGACGTACTGGGCCGACGGCTCGGCGATGGAGAAGCAGACCCGGTCCCGGGGCGAGCAGGTCGAGCAGGCGCTGATCTCGATCACCGAGGAGAACCTCGCCGACGTCAAGGAGTACCGCGGGCGCGGCCTGGTGTGGGGCATGGAGTTCCACGACAAGGCGCGGGCCGGCCGGGTCGCCAAGCGGGCCTTCGAACTCGGGCTGCTCATCGAGACGTCCGGCCCCGAGGGCGAGGTCGTCAAGCTGCTGCCCGCGCTCACCATCACACCGGACGAGCTGGACGAGGGCCTGCGGATCCTCGCCCGCGCCGTCCGCGAGACCGTCTGACCGGCGCGCCAGCGCACGAACCAGGAGGAAGAACAGCACCGTGATCGTCCGATCGTTCAAGGACATCGAAGGCACCGACCGGCACGTGAAGGCGAAGTCCGGCACCTGGGAGAGCAAGCGGATCGTCCTCGCCAAGGAGCGGGTCGGCTTCTCCCTGCACGAGACCATCCTCTACGCCGGCACGGAGACGTCGATGTGGTACGCCAACCACATCGAGGCCGTCGTCTGCACCCGGGGCGAGGCCGAACTCACCGACCACGAGACCGGGACGTCGTACACGATCACGCCCGGCACCATGTACCTCCTCGACGGCCACGAGCGGCACACGCTGAAGGTCAAGGAGGACTTCCACTGCCTCTGCGTGTTCAACCCGCCCGTGACCGGGCGGGAGGACCACGACGAGAACGGCGTCTACCCGCTCCTGACGGAGCCCGAGGAGGTGTGACAGACATGACCACCCTGACCGATCTGTACCCCAGCCGCGGAGCCACCGAGGTGAGCGTCCCCCGGCAGGACCCGGTCGTCTGGGGCTCCCCGGACACGCCCGGTCCGATCGCGACCGGCGACCTCCAGTCGTACGAGCGTGACGGCTTCCTCGCGATCGACCAGCTGATCACCCCCGACGAGGTCGAGGTCTACCGGCAGGAGCTGGACCGGCTGATCGCCGACCCGGCGATCCGCGCCGACGAGCGCTCGATCATCGAGCCGACGTCGCAGGAGATCCGCTCGGTCTTCGAGGTGCACCGGATCAGCGAGCTGTTCGCGAACCTGGTGCGCGACGAGCGCGTCGTCGGCCGGGCCCGGCAGATCCTCGGCTCGGACGTGTACGTCCACCAGTCCCGGATCAACGTCAAGCCGGGCTTCGGCGCGAGCGGCTTCTACTGGCACTCGGACTTCGAGACCTGGCACGCCGAGGACGGCCTGCCGAACATGCGCACGGTGTCCGTCTCGATCGCGCTGACCGAGAACCACGACACCAACGGCGGCCTGATGATCATGCCGGGCTCGCACCGCACGTTCCTGGGCTGCGCCGGCGCCACGCCCAAGGACAACTACAAGAAGTCCCTCCAGATGCAGGACGCGGGCACGCCGTCCGACGAGGCGCTGACGAAGATGGCGGGCGCGTACGGCATCAAGCTCTTCACGGGCAGGGCCGGTTCGGCGACCTGGTTCGACTGCAACTGCATGCACGGCTCCGGCGACAACATCACGCCGTTCCCGCGCAGCAACGTCTTCATCGTGTTCAACAGCGTGGACAACGCGGCCGTCGAGCCCTTCGCGGCACCGGTGCGGCGGCCGGAGTTCATCGGGGCGCGGGACTTCACGCCGGTGAAGTAGCCCCCGGCGTACCGGAGTACGCCTGCGAACCCCGGGCCGGGGCCTCCTGTGTGGGACGGGAGGCTCCGGCCCGGTCATGTCACCGGCGCCGTCAGCCGGCCAGCACGTCCAGCAGCCGGTCCACGTCCGCGGGCGTGTTGTAGAGGTGGAACGAGGCCCGCAGGTTGCCGGCCCGGTCGGACACCTCGATGCCCGCGCGGCTCAACTCGCCCTGCCGCCCGCCCAGTCCGGGGACGGAGACGATCGCCGAGCCGGGGGCGGGCAGGGGCGCGTGGCCGAGCGAGGCGAGTCCGGCCCGGAACCGGTCGGCGAGGGCCAGGTCGTGGGCCTGCACGGCGGCCACGCCCAGCTCCTCGATCAGGGCGAGGGAGTGGCGCACGCCGGTGTAGGTGAACAGGGCGGGGCTGACGTCGAACCGCCGTGCCGAGCGGGCGAGTTCGGCCACCGGGCCGTAGCAGCTGTCCCAGGGTTCCTCGGCCGCGACCCAGCCCGCCAGCAGCGGGGCGAGGCCCCCGAAGTCCTCGGGGACGACGAGGAAGGCGGCGCCGTGCGGGCCGAGCAGCCACTTGAAGGTCGTGGAGACGGTGAAGTCGTAGGCCCCGGCCGCCATCGGCAGCCAGCCCGCGGCCTGGGAGAAGTCGACGTAGGTGCGCGTGCCGTGCGCCCGGGCCGCCTCGCGCAGGGCGGGCAGGTCGGCGATCCGTCCGTCGGCGGACTGGGCGGCGCTGACCGCGACGAGCGCGGTGCCGGGCCGCACGGACTCGGCGAGCCGCTCCAGCGGTACGGCACGGACCTTGAGGTCGCCGCGCGTGTAGAAGGGGTTGAGCACGGAGGTGAAGTCGTTCTCGGCGGTGAGGACTTCGGCGCCGGCGGGCAGCGAGGCGGCGACCAGCCCGGTCTGGGAGGCGACCGACGCACCGGCCGCCACCCGGGCCACCGGCACCCCGGCGAGCCGGGCGAACGCGGCGCGGGCCAGCTCCACGTCCTCGAACAGCGGGTCCAGCGGCCGGCCCGCCGCCCTGATCGCCACCGCCTCGTGCAGGGCGGCGACGGTACGGGCGGGCAGCAGGCCGCTGCTCGCGGTGTTCAGAAAGGTGTTCTTCGGGCTGAACTCGGCACGGACGAGGCTCTCGAAGGTCTCCATGCCCCTACTGTGCGGGGCAGGGCATCCCCCGTCCATTGCGAAAATGTACGTGGATTCGCTTAGGAAGCCTTATACGTCCGCCCCGACCTGCGGTTTCAGTCCTGCTGCGGTACGGCGCACCCGTCCGGCCCGCAGGCCTGCGCCCCGCCCTGGTCCACCAGCTTCAGCGGGGACCGCTCGCCCCAGGCCTGGCTGAGGGCCTGCGCGAAGACCTCGGCGGGCTGGGCGCCGGAGACGCCGTAGGTGCGGTCGAGGACGAAGAACGGCACGCCGTTCGCGCCGAGCTGGGCGGCCTCGCGCTCGTCGGCGCGGACCTCGTCGGCGTAGCGGGCCGGGTCGGCGAGCACGGCGCGGACGGCCTCCGCGTCCAGCCCCGCCTCCACGGCCAGCTCGACCAGGCGCTCGTCGCCCTCGGTGAAGACGGACCGCTCCTCGGCGAAGTTCGCCCGGTACAGGATCTGGATCAGCTGGTCCTGGACGCCCTGTTCCCTGGCGAAGTGCAGCAGGCGGTGCATGTCGAAGGTGTTGCCGTGGTCGCGGCCGCGCGTGCGGTAGTCCAGGCCCTCGGCGGCGGCCTGGGCGCCCAGGTTGTCCTCGCCGGCCTCGGCCTGCGCCTCGCTCATGCCGTACTTCCTGGTGAGCATGGTGATCACCGGCTGGACGTCGCCCTTGGCGCGGCCCGGGTCCAGCTCGAAGGAGCGGTGCACCACCTCGACCTCGTCGCGGTGCGGGAAGGCGGCGAGGGCCTTGTCGAACCGTGCCTTTCCGACGTAGCACCAGGGACAGGCGATGTCCGTCCAGATCTCGACGCGCATGCTCACGGCTCTTCTCCGGGTCGTACGGGCGCGAGGGCTCTCCCCGCTCCCGGTACGTGAACGTTCAAACAGCCCGTTTCATTCCCCGGGCACGGAGAAGCGCAGGAACAGATGGTGGTCGCCGTCGGCCGGCGGGTTCTCCGGGTCGGGGAGCCAGCCCTGACGGGCGTAGAAGGACTGGGCGCGCGCGTTGTCCACGTGCACGTCGAGCACCGCGCTCCGCCTGCGATCGGCGCGCCACTGCTCCACGCAGGCCGCGTGCAGATCGGTGCCGATTCCGGAGCGCCAGCGGTCGGGGTCGACGTGGAACTGGAACAGCTTGACCGTGCCGTCGGGGCCGTCCGCCGGGGGCCGGAAGGAGGCGACGGCGGTGATGGCGCCCCGGTCGACGAGGCACAGCACCTGCCCGTCGGGGCGCTCGACGGCGCCGCGCCAGGCGGCGGTCCAGTCGATGCCGTCGTCCGGGAGACCGTCCGGGTAGTACGTCGAGCGCGCCCGGTGATGCAGTGCGGCGATCACCTCGGCCTCGGCGGGCAGGGCGGTGCGGATCACGCGGGCGCCCGTCACTCGGTCACTGATCATGCCGTTGAGGACGCGCTCTCCCACGGTGCGGTTCCGTGCCCGCCGGCACGCCGGAGGTGCCCGCTAACTCCCGTCCCTCAGGTCCTGGGGCCAGCTCGGTCTGACCTCGATGTGGTCGTACGTCACCACACACCCCTCCCCCATCGGCGACTGCGTCATGAACCCGACCAGCGCGTCGCCGGTCTCCTTCTCGTCGCCCAGGGTGAAGAGCCGGACGAAGGTCCAGGTCTCGCCGTCCCGGGAGGCGTGGAAGGCGAAGGCCCGGCCGGTGCGGCTGATCCGCAGCCAGATCGAACTTCCGTCCACCGTGAAGGAGTTGCAGTCGTCGGAGTGTCCCCGGGTGACCACCGTGCAGACGGTGGGCACGTCCGGGGAGTACTCCAGGCACAGCTTGGCCCAGGCCCGTTCGCCGACGTGCACGTACAGCACGCCGGCGTCGAAGGCCGCCCGGAACCCCACGGTCACCCGGGCGATCAGCTGGAAGTCCCCCTCGGGTGCCCCCAGCAGCCGGGGCGCGTCGGCGGCGGGGTCGAGGGCCGCACCGGTGGGCGGGACGAACCGGTCCTGCCGGGGACCGGCCCAGCCGGTCAGCACGCCGTCCTCGTAGGACCAGTGCCCTTCGGGGCCGTAGGTGCGCAGGGGGAAGGGGAGTTCGGGGAGTTCCACGTCCATCGTCCGATTGTGTCAGGGGACTTCCGAGCCGGCCCGGGTCTTCCCGCCTACCGCTCCAGGACCCCGTTGAACCGCCTGGGAAGCCCCAGCGGGTTCTCGTCCGTCAGCTCGGCGGGCAGCAGTGCGGTGGGCGCGTTCTGGTAGGCCACCGGGCGCAGCCAGCGCTCGATGGCCGTACCGCCCACGGACGTGGACGTGGAGGTCGTGGCCGGGTACGGTCCGCCGTGGTGCTGGGCCGGCGCCACGGCGACGCCCGTCGGCCACGCGTTCACGACCACGCGCCCGGCCAGCGGGGTCAGCGAGGCGAGCAGCTCCGGTCCCCGGCCCTGCCCGGCGGCCTCCTCCGCGGACACCTGGACCGTGGCGGTCAGGTTGCCCGGCAGCCGCGAGAGCACGGCGCTCGCCTCGGCCTCGTCCGCGTAGCGGGCCACGACCGAGACCGGCCCGAAGCACTCCTCCAGCAGCAGGTCGTAGGCGCCCTCCTCGGTCAGCTTCGCCGCCGGCACCGTGAGGAACCCCGCGCTGACCGTGTGCTCGCCGCCCGCGCCGGGTGTGACGGGCGAGTCGACGTCCGCGAGGCGGGCCCGCTCCTCGACCCCGGCGACGAAGTTGTCCCGCATGCGGTGGTCGAGCAGGACCCCCGCGTCGGTGTCGCTGACCGCGTCGGTGAGGGACTTGACCAGCCGGTCCCCGGCCGCGCCGGACGGTACGAGCACCAGGCCGGGCTTGACGCAGAACTGCCCGGCCCCGAGGGTCATGGAGCCGGCGAGCCCGGTGCCGATCGCCTCGGCGCGCTCGGCGACGGCCGCCTCGGTCACGAGGACCGGGTTGAGCGAGCCGAGTTCGCCGTGGAACGGGATCGGCGCCGGGCGCGCGGCGGCGGCGTCGAAGAGCGCCCGCCCGCCCCGTACGGAACCGGTGAAGCCCGCGGCCGCGATCTGCGGGTGCCTGATCAGCTCGATGCCCGCCTCGAAGCCGTGCACGAGGCCGACGACGCCTTCGGGGATGCCGTGTGCGGCGGCGGCCCGGCGCAGCACCTTGGCGACCAGCTCGGACAGGGCCGGGTGGTCGGGGTGGGCCTTGACGACGACGGGGCAGCCCGCGGCGAGCGCGCTCGCGGTGTCGCCGCCGGCGACGGAGAAGGCGAAGGGGAAGTTGGAGGCCGAGTAGACGGCGACGACGCCGAGCGGCACCTTGTAGCGGCGCAGGTCCGGGACGGGCGGGGTGGCGGTGTCGTCGGGGTGGTCGATGACGACGTCGAGGAAGGCGCCCTCGTCGACGATGCCGGCGAAGGCCCGCAACTGGTAGCTGGTGCGGGCGAGTTCGCCGGTGAGCCGGACCGGGCCGAGCGCGGTCTCGGCGTCGGCGGTCTCGACGAGGCCGTCCCTGGCCGCGTCCAGGCCGTCGGCGGCGGAGCGCAGGAAGGCGGCGCGGACCGTGCGGTCGGTGAGGGCGCCGCGCGCGGCGTGTGCCGCCCGGACCACGGCGTCCACCTCCTGGGCTGTGGCCTCCACCGCAACCTGTTCACGCTGCTTCCCGGTGCGCGGGTCGACACTCCAGACTGGTGCTGCTGCCACCGCGGGTCCTCTCCAGACGAGACTGCGCTTAACTGGGTCACCCATCAGCCGCGTTCGATATACTGAACGCTGTCTCTGATGATGAATTCACTGCTCGGAGACTACATATCCCGGGTCCTGAATATCCAGGGCCCCGAACATCCAGGTCTCGTCGAACGAAGGGGTCAAGGGCGATGACGGCAGGCGACGCAGGGGGCGGGGCGCAGGTCAAGTCCGCGGTACGGACCGTTGAGCTGCTCGAGTACTTCGCCGGCCGCCCTGGCATGCACTCCCTCGCGGCGGTCCAGGAGGCCGTGGGATACCCCAAGTCCAGCCTGTACATGCTGCTGCGCACCCTCGTGGAGCTGGGCTGGGTGGAGACGGACGCGACGGGCACGCGGTACGGCATCGGGGTGCGGGCGCTGCTGGTCGGCACGTCGTACATCGACGGCGACGAGGTGGTGGCCGCGGCCCGCCCGACGCTGGACCGGCTGTCGGACGACACCACGGAGACGATCCACCTGGCGCGCCTCGACGGCACGAACGTCGTCTATCTGGCCACCCGCCAGTCCCAGCACTATCTGCGCCCCTTCACCCGTGTCGGCCGCCGGCTGCCCGCGCACTCCACCTCGCTCGGCAAGGCGATCCTCGCCACGTACGCCGACGAGCAGGTACGCAAGCTCCTCCCGGAGACCCTCCCGGCGCTGACCGAGCACACGATCACCGACCGCGAGAGGCTCATCGAGGAGCTGCACCAGGTGCGGGAGCAGGGCTTCGCGGTCGACCGCGAGGAGAACACGCTCGGCCTGCGCTGCTTCGGCGTGGCGATCCCGTACCGCACCCCGGCCCGGGACGCGATCAGCTGCTCGGTGCCGGTGGCCCGGCTCACGCCCGCCCACGAGCAGATGATCAAGGACGCGCTGTTCGACGCCCGCGACCGGCTGACGCTCGCGACGCGCAGGCTCTGACCGGACGCCGTGCGGGGCCGGTGTTCCTGAGCGTTCGATAAGAAATCGGGCGTACGGGAACGATCGGCCCCTTCTCGCTCGTCCTCCTGAGCGGGATGAACAAGACGATCAGGCGGGCGTCCGTCTTCACGATGCTGCTCGTACTCGCTCTGCTGGTCAGGGCGACGTGGGTGCAGTTCTACGACGGCAAGGCCCTCGCGGACGACAACGACAACCGACGGGGCGCGATCGAGACGTACTCGCGGCCGCTCGGGAACATCATCGTGGCCGGAAACGCGATCACCGGCTCGACGCGGACGACAGGGAGCGATCTCGCTTACAAGCGGACGTACACGGACGGCAAGCTCTACGCCGCGGTGACGGGCTACGCCTCGCAGGCCTACGCCCCCACCCAACTGGAGGGCATCTACCAGGACCTGCTCAACGGCACGGATCCCAAGCTGAAGACCGTGCTGAGCACGCTCACCGGCGAGCGGGCCGACCCGGGCAACGTGCTCACCACGATAGACCCGGCCGTCCAGAAGGCCGCCTACCAGGCCCTCGGTGACAAGAAGGGCGCGGCCGTCGCGATCGACCCGAAGACCGGCAAGATCCTCGCGGCGGTGTCGACGCCGTCGTACGACCCCTCCTCGCTGACCGACGCCAACACGGCCGGTGCCGCCTGGAAGCAGCTCAACGCGGACAAGAACAAGCCGCTGACCAACCGGGCGCTGCGCCAGCCGCTGCCGCCGGGTTCGACGTTCAAGCTGGTCGTGGCGGCGGCCGCGCTGGAGGACGGGCTCTACAAGAACGTGGACGAACACACCGCCAGCCCCAACCCGTACACCCTGCCGGGCACGGTGCGGCCGCTGGCCAACGAGAACCCGTCGGCCCCGTGCGAGAACGCCTCCATCCGGGTCGCCCTGCAGTACTCCTGCAACAACGTCTTCGGCAAGATGGCCGTCGACCTCGGGCAGGACAAGGTGAGGGCCATGGCCGAGAAGTTCGGCTTCAACGACGACAAGCTCGATGTGCCGGTGCGGGCCTACGCCAGCGTCTACCCGTCGCACATGGACAAGGCGCAGACCGGACTGTCCGGCATCGGCCAGTTCGACGTCACGGCGACCCCGCTCCAGATGGCCATGGTGTCCGCGGCCATAGCCAACGGCGGCAAGCTGGTCTCGCCGCACATGGTGTCCCAGATCACCGACAGCGGCGGCGATGTGGTGAAGGACTACGACTCCGACGCCGGGACCAAGGAGATCGTCAGCTCCTCCACCGCCGAGCAGCTCCAGTCGGCGATGGAGACGGTGGTCAAGGACGGCACCGGCACGAACGCCCTGATCGACGGCGTCACCGTCGGCGGCAAGACCGGCACCGCCCAGCACGGCCCGAACAACAGCAAGACGCCGTACGCCTGGTTCACGTCCTTCGGCACGTCCGACAGCAGCGGCAAGGAAGTCGCCGTCGCGGTGCTGGTCGAGCAGTCGGACGCGGCGAGGTCGGAAGTCAGCGGCAACGGCCTGGCGGCACCGGTGGCGAAGGCGATGATGCGGGCGGCGCTGACGTAGGCCGCCGCGCCTCACCCCTCACTTCACCCCGAGGATCTGCTCCACGGGGTCGATGGCGAAGTACACGAGGAACAGCGCCGAGACCCCCCACAGCAGCCAGTTGACCTCCTTCGCCTTCCCCAGCACCGTCTTGATGAGCACGTAGGCCACGAAACCGGCTCCGATGCCGTCGGTAATGGAGTAGGTGAACGGCATCGCGGCGATCGTGAGGAACGCCGGGATCGCGATCTCGTACCGGTCCCAGTCGATGTGCTTGACGTGGGTCATCATCAGGAAGCCCACCGCGATCAGCGCGGGCGCCGCCGCCTGGAGCGGGACGATGGTGAGCAGCGGGGTGAGGAAGAGGGCGAGGCCGAAGAGGCCGCCGGTGACGAGGTTGGCGAGGCCGGTGCGGGCGCCCTCGCCGACGCCGGCCGCCGACTCGATGTAGGCGGTGTTGGAGGAGGCGGAGCCGAGGCCGCCCGCGACGGCGGCGGCGCCGTCGATGAACAGCACGCGGCCGATGCCGGGCACCTGGCCCCGCTCGTCCAGCAGCCCGGCCTCGGCGCTGATGCCGACGATCGTGCCCATGGCGTCGAAGAAGTCCGACAGGATCAGGGTGAAGACGAGCAGGACGGCGGTGAGCACACCGGCCTTGCCGAAGCCGCCGAACACGCTGAAGTGACCGATGAGTCCGAAGTCCGGGGCGGCGACGATCCGGTCCGGGACCTTGGGCGTGGTCAGGCCCCAGCTCTTGATGCCGGCGACGGAGTCGATGACGATCGCGACAACGGTCATCGTCACGATGCTGATGAGGATCGCGCCCTTCACCTTGCGGGCGAGCAGGGCGATGGTCAGCAGCACACCGAGGCAGAAGACCAGCACGGGCCAGCCGGTGAGGCGTCCGACGGCGCCGAGCTGCACGGGCACGGTGGTGTTCGCGGCGTCCGGGATGCGGCTGACGAACCCGGCGTCGACGAAGCCGATGAACGCGATGAACAGGCCGATGCCGACGCCGATGGCCTGCTTCAGCTGGTGCGGGATCGCGTTCATGATCGCTTCCCGGAGCCCGGTGAGGACCAGGAGGCAGATGATCAGGCCTTCCAGGACGACGAGGCCCATCGCGTCGGGCCAGCTCATCAGCGGGGCGAGCTGGAAGGCGACGACGGCGTTCAGGCCGAGGCCGGCGGCGATCGCGAGCGGCAGGTTGCCGCCGACGCCCATGATGATCGTCATCACACACGCCACCAGCGCGGTGGCGGTGACGAGTTGGCCGGTGTCGAGCGTGTGCCCGTACTTGTCCTTGGCGCTTCCCAGGATGATCGGATTCAGGACAAGGATGTAGGCCATGGTGAAGAACGTGGCGAAGCCGCCGCGTATCTCCCGGCCGAACGTGGATCCCCGCTCGGAGATCCGGAAATACCGGTCCACTGACATCGTGCCACTCCTCGTGACCTGGTGATCGGCTTGCGGATGCTGGCTGGATTGTTCCCCTGTTCAACCTGTTTCAGGTTTTCCCTGTGTTACGGAATCTGGTTCGGTGGACCATACGTTGTCCGACATCCCGTACCGTCACCCGAGAGCCGCACCGAGAAGAGGTCACCCGTGGGCACAGTCGTCGACGACGCCGCCTCCGTGGAGTTCCGCGCCTTCTTCGAACGGCACTACGCCGAACTCTCCCGCCTGGCCTACCTGTTGACCGGCGAGTCCGACGCCGCGGACGATCTCGCGGCGGACGCGCTGCTGGCGCTGTGGCACCGCTGGGACCGGGTCCGCGCCGCCGACCACCCGGTGGCGTACGCGCGCGGCGTGGTCGCCAACCTGGCCCGCACCCGGATCCGCAGCGCCGTGCGCGAGCGGCGCCGGATCGCGCTGTTCTGGTCGCACCGCGAGGAGCGGACCGAGGACCCGGACGTGGCCGGTGTGGTGGACGTGCGGGAGGCGCTGCGGGGACTGCCGTTCCGCAAACGGGTTTGTGTGGTGCTGCGGCACGCGTTCGACCTCTCGGAGAAGGACACCGCCCTCGCACTCGGGGTGTCGGTGGGTACGGTGAAGAGCCAGACGTCCAAGGGCATGGCCGAGCTGCGACGGCTGCTCGGCCCCCGGGGCGATCCGCGGCGGGTGCACGCGGCGACGGCCGCCCGGACCGGCGAGAGCGGAGGAAGAAACCGATGAGGCAGCAGGACGTGCACGACGAGCTGCGCGCCCGGCTGCACGAGGCGGCCGGGGTCCACGAGCCGGACCGTGCGCGCATCCTGGCCCGCGTGGAGCGCGGCATGGCCGCGCCCGCCGGCTCCCCCCGCCCCGACCGCCGGGCCACCCGCCCGCCGGCGTGGGGCTGGGCCCGGGTGGTCGGGGCCACCGCGGCGGTCGCGAGCGTGCTGACGGTCGGCGGGTACGCGGTGGCGTCCGCCGTGCGGGACAGGTCTCCCGCGCAACAGACGGTCGCGGTCTCGCCGACCCCGACCCCGACGCCGCACGCGACGACCGCTCACCCGTCGGCGGGCACCACGAGCCCGGCGCCCGGCGCGGGCGCCACCCACGCGACGCGCGCGCCGGTTTCCTCCCCGTCCCGCACGCCGGACGCCTCCGCGCGGCCGCCCGTGGCCCGCAGCGAACAGCAGGGCCCCCTGTGGTCGGACGGCTCGGTCGACCCGCACAGCAACGACTTCTGGGCACAGAGCGATCTGACCCTGAGGACGTCGAAGCAACTGAGCTCGCTCACGGTCGAGTTGAAGGTCGCTCAGACCGGTGGAGTGTCCTCCACGGGCGCCTGGCGCTCCCTGCCGGAGACGGACTTCACGCAGACGGTCGAGGAGCGGGGCGGCTTCCTCGTCTACACCTGGACCCTCAAGGAGGGCCGTACGGTCCCGGCGGGCGAGTGGGTGTTCGCGGGACAGTACGACCACGGGCGCGGCGGCCGGGACGCGAAGGCCGACGGCTACACCGTCACGGGCACCGCGGACGGCACCGGCTATGCGGTGAAGGGCGACTTCGCGAAGCACGGCTGACCGCGCCCCCGGGAGAAACGCGGTACGGCCGTCAGGACACGAAGTACGTCGGGTTCGGCAGCTTGTACGTCCGGTCGGCGAAGCCGCCGTCCAGGTCCGAGTACTGGTCGCCGAAGTTGGCGATGATCTCGTAGCCGAGGTCGTCCTCGATGTGCCGGCGGGTGCCGGACTTGTACTGCACGGTCGTGCACTTCCAGCTGCCCTGCGTGGCGCAACCGCTCAGGTAAGCGGGCGGGTTGGCGGCGTTCTTGAGGAACATGTGGTCGGCGTCGAGGTTCACATCGGCGCCGACCTTCTTCAGGTTGGCGACGGCGGCGGTGCGCTGGGCCTCGGTGAGGCCGGAGTTGTAGAAGACCTCGACGCCCCTGGACTGCGCGTAGCGGACCAGTTCGGGGCTGCCGAAGACGGCCGGCCGGTCGGCGCGGTTCACGTAGTCGTTCCACGTGGTGGAGTTGTACGTGTAGTTGTACCGCTTCTCGTAGTCCAGGCTGAGCAGCAGTGTGTCGTCGATGTCGAACATGACGGCCGGCTTCTCGCCGTGCCGGTGCGCCTTGCGGGCGGCCCTGTCGATGTAGGCCCTGGCGTCGGCGTCGATGCGCGCCAGGTCCTTGGCGTACGGGCTGTCGGGCGACGCCTGGTAGACACCGTTGCTGTCGGCGGTGGTGCCGTAGTAGGTGTCGATGTCCTTCACCAACTGCCCGATGTTGTAGGGCTCGTGGGTCGAGTCGGCGGTCGACTGCCGGGCACCGGCCGCACCCGCGCCGTACAGCGCGGCACCGGCGATGGCGCAGGCGGCTCCGACGGCGGCGACTCTGTGGGACTTCCGCATGAAAACTCCGGATCCGGTTGTTGAGAGTGATGTACCAGGTCACGGACTGTCTACGCGCATCACACCCTGCTGGGCGAGCGGTGTTACCCGATCGATACGATGACGGTCCCACGACACGCCACCCTCCTTGCGGCGGACTTCCCCGCCGCGCGCCAACTCCGGGCCCAGGTCACGGAGGTGACCGCCGAGCGCCCTCGGGGTGACCCGAGCGGTCCGGTCGAGGGGGGAGGATCGTGAGCATGAAATTCGTCGACGTGCACTGGGAACAGCACGGGTTCTTCCTCGACCCCCGCGCCTATCTCCATGAACTGCCGCGCCTGCGAGGCGAGTTGCCGTCCGGCGCCTGGGCCTTCGTGTCCGATCCCGGGCACTACGACATTCCCGGTGCCACCCGCTGTGTGAAGGACCTGGAGCTGGCCGAGGTGCGGCTCGCGACCGACAGGAGCGGGGGGCTGGTGCTGGAGTTCGCGCCCAACCGGTGGAAGCACGACTCCGGGCTGCGCGTCAGCTACTCGGGGGTGCGGCACTTCGCCGTCGACTACCACCGTGCCATCGACTGGATGGCGGTCGACACGGTGCTCCTGGACGAGGTGCTTCCCGACG
This sequence comes from Streptomyces sp. HUAS MG56, assembly GCF_058673395.1. NCBI lineage: Bacteria > Bacillati > Actinomycetota > Actinomycetes > Kitasatosporales > Streptomycetaceae > Streptomyces > Streptomyces sp. HUAS MG56. Next base: position 3,331,661 of record NZ_CM178722.1, read on the forward strand.
AGAACGGCGGCTGCGTCCACGAGATCGAGTTGACCGACGCTACCGTCACGGTGCGGTGCGACGATCTGGAGGCGGTGTGGGGCGGCGACACGGGCTGGGCCCGGTGACCGTGCGGTGCAGTGTGCGGCCGGGGCAGGGGGAGGCCACCGGCTTCGACCTGGGGGACATGGTCGTCACCGGGGACCTCGGCACGGCCGACTCGGCCGGCCGTGTTCCGGATCAGGGCATGATGATCCACCTGTCGGTCGTCACCCTGCTGGACCAGCTCCGCGGCTTTCTGCGGGGCGACGTCCGGTACCTCCGGTACAACGGGGTCGACACGTCGTTCACGCTCGTTCTGCGGCGGCCGAGCACCATGTGTCCGTGTCCGGGCGGGACGGGCTCCTCGGTCGGACCACCGGGCCCGAACTCGCCGCCGCGGCACTGGACGCCGCCGAGGACCTTCTGCGGGTCCACCCCCTGCCTTCCGGCGATCCCGTCGCCGGGGACTACCGGGACGCCCTGGCGCGGTTCCGCCCCTTCGTGGCGTCCCGGTAGTCCTCAGGCGTTCAGTTCATGGTCGCGCCGATCGTCGTGCCGCCCGTCGTCAGGAACGTCGTGGCCGGCAGTGAGCCGTCCGGCTTACGGGCGTTGTAGACGGTTCTGCCGACGCGGGACCTCGTCCCAGGCGCGGCGTCCGCCGCGGGGCCGGGCCGGCGCGGGCGCCGTGCGCTGCTCCGCCGCGGGAGCGATCTCGGTGATCACTTGGTCTCACCTCCGAACTTGCTCAGCCGCAGATAGACGATCGAGCAGAAGCGCAGGATCACGAACGCCACGTCGACGCTGGTGCGGGCGATGCAGAGGGGAAGGGTCGTGGTCTCCCCCGCCGGGCCGCCGCCGGTCAGGGTGTAGAGCAGGTCCTCGGAGACGGACTGGAGGTCGGCGAGGATGAGGATCGCGAAGAAGGGCACGCCCCGCCACAGGTCGGCGACGACCGCCGCCGGGAAGACGGTCGAGGTGTCCGAGAGCCAGCTGGTGCCGTACGACCCGAGCCCCGCGTCGGCGAGGTAACGGGTGGTGCCCGTCTGGGAGTTGTAGAGCATCACCCGGATCGCGGAGGTCAGCACGCCGGAGACGGCCCACGGGGAGAAGACCAGGGCGCGGCCCAGCGACCGCCCGACGAAGGTCTGGTTGACGATGAGGGCGAGCGCGAGTACGAACAGCAGCTGCAACCCGGCTTCCACCACGACCCACTTGGCGCTGAAGGTCAGCGTGTCCCAGAACTGGAGGTCGTGGGCGAAGGCCTGGGTGAAGTTGCCGAGGCCCGCGAAGCCGTTCCGTCACGGCTTGGTGGGGTTGTCGTTCTACAGGCTGTAGGAGAAGACGCTGAGCACCGGGTAGACGATGAAGCCCAGCATCAGCAGGGCCGCCGGGGCGATCAGCAGGTACGGCAGCCTGCGCGGGGTCGCGGAGGCACGGCGCCACCGGGGTCGCGCGGGCAGTTGCCGGGCTCAGCCCGCGTACGGTTCCCGCACCGTGCCCGGCCGCGCGAGGAACTCGAAGTCGCAGCCGGTGTCCGCCTGGGTGATCTGCTCGGCGTAGAGCGCGCCGTATCCGCGCTCGTGGCGCACGGGCGGCGCTGTCCACTGCGCCCGGCGGCGCGCCAACTCCTCGTCGTCGACGTCGAGTCGGAGGGTGCGTGCCGCGACGTCGAGGGTGATGAGGTCGCCGGTGCGCACCAGCGCCAGCGGTCCGCCGACGTACGACTCCGGGGCGACGTGCAGCACGCAGGCGCCGTAACTCGTGCCGCTCATCCGGGCGTCGGAGATCCGGACCATGTCGCGCACCCCCTGCTTCAGCAGGTGGTCCGGGATGGGCAGCATGCCGTACTCGGGCATGCCCGGACCGCCCTTGGGGCCCGAGCCGCGCAGCACCAGCACGCTGTCGGCGGTGATGCCGAGCGCGGGGTCGTCGATGGTGCGCTGCATGGTCCGGTAGTCGTCGAAGACGACCGCCGGGCCGGTGTGCTTGAGCAGGTGGGGCTCGGCGGCGATGTGCTTGATGACCGCGCCGTCCGGGCAGAGGTTGCCGCGCAGTACGGCGACCCCGCCCTCGCGCGCGACCGGGTTGTCGCGGGTCCGGATGACGTCGTCGTGGTGCACCCGGGCGCCGTCGAGCTGCTCGCGCAGGGTGTCGTACGCGACCGTCGGCCGGTCGAGGTGGAGCAGGTCCGGGATCCGGGAGAGGAAGCCGGGCAGGCCGCCGGCGAAGTGGAAGTCCTCCATGAGGTAGGTCCGGCCGCCGGGGCGGACGTTGGCGAGGACGGGCACCGTGCGGGCGATCCGGTCGAAGTCGTCCAGGGTGAGCCGCACGCCCGCCCGGCCGGCCATGGCGATCAGATGGATCACGGCGTTGGTGGAGCCGCCGAGCCCGAGCACGGTGGTGACGGCGTCCTCGAAGGCGTCCCGGGTGAGGAGGTAGCTCAACCGGCGGTCCCGGTGCACGAGTTCGACGGCGGTCAGGCCCGCCCGCGCCGCCATCCGGTCGTGCCCCGAGTCCACCGCCGGAATGCTGGACGCGCCCGGCACGGTCACGCCGAGGGCCTCGGCGGCGGCCGTCAGCGTGGACGCCGTGCCCATGGTCATGCAGTGGCCGGGCGAGCGGGCCAGACCGCTCTCCAGCTCGGCCATCTCGCAGTCGCCGATGAGGCCGGCGCGCTTGTCGTCCCAGTACTTCCACATGTCGGTGCCGGAGCCGAGGACCTCGCCGCGCCAGTGGCCCGGGAGCATGGGCCCGGCCGGGACGAAGACGGCCGGGAGGTCGGCGCTCGCCGCGCCCATGAGCAGGGCGGGCGTCGACTTGTCGCAGCCGCCCATGAGGACCGCGCCGTCGACGGGGTAGGAGCGCAGCAGCTCCTCGGTCTCCATCGCGAGGAGGTTGCGGTAGAGCATCGGGGTCGGCTTCTGGAAGGTCTCGCTGAGCGTGGAGACCGGGAATTCGAGCGGGAAGCCCCCCGCCTGCCACACCCCCCGCTTCACGGCCTGCGCACGGTCGCGCAGGTGCGCATGGCACGGGTTGATGTCGGACCAGGTGTTGAGGATCGCGATGACCGGCTTGCCGAGGTGCTCCTCGGGGAGGTAGCCGAGCTGGCGGGTGCGGGCGCGGTGACTGAAGGAGCGCAGGCCGTCGGTGCCGTACCACCGGTGGCTTCTCAGGTCCTCGGGGCGCTTGCGCGGGGCGCTCATATCGGCCATCCGGCGGCGATGGCGGCGACCTCGGCACGCTCGTCCTCGGGCAGCGGCCGGCCCGGCGGGCGCACGTCGCGGCGGCACAGGCCGAGCGAGGCGAGGGCCTCCTTGACGACGGTGACGTTGTTGGCCGAGCCGTGGGCGGCGCGCAGTTCCTCGAAGCGGCGGATCTGCTCCCAGACCTTCATGGCGGCCGGGTGGTCGCCGGATCTCAGCGCTTCGAGCATGTTCAGCGAGACGGCCGGGGCAACGTTCACGAGGCCGGAGGTGAAGCCGGTGGCGCCCGCCGAGAAGTAGGAGGGGGCGTACGGCTCGGCTAGTCCGGCGACCCAGACGAAGCGATCGAGGCCGGCGTCGCGCGCGAAGGCGGCGAAGCGGGCGGCGTCCGGTACGGCGTACTTCACGCCGATGACGTTCGGGCAGTGGTCGGCGAGTTCGGCGAGCCGGGCGCCGGGCAGCTGGGCGCTGCGCAGGTACGGCACCACGCCCAGCTCGGGCACGGACTCGGCGATGGCTCGGTGGTAGTCGACCCAGCCGGCCGCCGAGACGTAGGGATGCACGGGCTGGTGGACCATGACCATCCCGGCGCCGAGGTCGCGCGCGTGCCGGGCGGAGGCGATGGCGGTGGGCAGGTCGTGTCCGACGCCGACGAGGACCGCCGCGCGCTCCCCGGCCTCCTCGACGGTCAGCTCGGCGACCAGACGGCGTTCTTCGGGGGCGAGGGCGTAGAACTCGCCGGTGTTGCCGTTCGGGGTGAGGGTCGTGATCCCGCCGCCGAGCAGGCGGCGCAGCAGGGCCCGGTGGGCGCCGGTGTCGACGGAGCCGTCCGCGGCGAACGGGGTCACCGGGATGGCCACCACGTCGGCCAGGGCCGCCCGCCTGCTCTCGAACGTCACGCTGCTCATGCATGGCCTTCCTCTGAGTGGGGGTCGCCGTCCGAGGGGAACGCGCGCTGGACGAAGGACGCGATGTGGGCGTGCAGGGCGCCGGCGGCCGCGTCGGCGTCGCCGGCGAGCGCGAGCCGCAGGATCTCCCGGTGCTCGGCGGCCTCCCGCTCCCAGGAGGGGTCGGTGGCCCAGGCGACGGCGGAGACGAGGGCGGCCTGGTCGCGGACCTCGTCGAGCATCCGGCCGAGCAGTGGATTGCCGCACGGCAGGTACAGCGCGCGGTGGAACTCCCGGTTGGCCAGGGAGCGTTCGGCGGTGTCGGTGGCGCCATCGGCACGGGCCAGCGCGTCGCGCGCGGCGTCGAGACGGGCGCCGCGCCGGACGGCCCTGCGCAGCGCCTCGGGCTCCAGCAGGAGCCGTACGTCGTAGACCTCGCGTGCCATGTCCGCGTCCACCATGCGCACCGTGACGCCCTTGTACTGGCTCATCACGACCAGCCCGGTCCCGGCGAGGGTCTTCAGCGCCTCGCGCACCGGGGTCTTGGAGACCCCGAACTGCGCGGCCAGCTCCGTCTCGACCAGAGCCTGACCGGGCGTCAACTGCCCGGTGAGGATGCGGTGTTTGATCGCGTCCAGCACGTACTGCGTGCGGGACGGGATCGGGGTGGGCACTGAGGTCATGCGGCCCTCTCGGATCTCACATATCGCGTCTCATATATGACGTATGAAGTACGACGCGTTGAAGGTAGGAGGGGGCCCGTGTTTCGTCAATGCTTCTGACAAAGGAAGCCGGGGGCCTCGGAGGACGTCGGGGTTCCGGGCCGGGGTGCCTCAGCAGGTGCGGGTGTCGCCCTCGACGGCGGCGCGGGTGGGCCGGCCCGCGACCGCGGCGGCGCGCGCGGTGGCCGCCTCGCGGGTGAGCGTGGGACCGACGTGGGTGACGAGCAGCTCGCGCACCCGCGCCTCCCGGGCGATGCGCCCGGCGTCCTCCGGCGTGAGGTGCACCTGTTCGCCTTCGCGATGGGCGTCGATGTCGGCCTCGCACAGGAACAGGTCGGCGCGGGAGGCGAGTTCACCGAGCGCCGCGCACGGCCCGCTGTCCCCGGAGTACGCGAGGACACTGCCCTGGCACTCGGCGCGCAGTCCGTACGCCTCGGTGTCGTGGGCGACGGCACGGGCGGTCAGCCGCAGGTTCCAGTGCCGGACGTCGTGGCCGTCGTACAGGGCGCGGAAGTCGAGGACGCCCTTGAGGAAGTCGACGTCCGCCCGCCCGAGGAAGCCGGCCAGCCTCTGGGCGCAGTCCTGCGGGGCGTACACGGGGATCGGCGCGTGCGGGGTCGCCCCGCCGAAGGCGAAGGCGTAGGCGGCGGCGAGCAGATCGGCGCTGTGGTCCGCGTGCAGATGGGAGATCCAGATCGCGGTCAGCCGCGCCGGATCCGTGTGCCGCTGCAATTCCGCGAACGACCCGGGCCCCGCATCCACCCACACCTCGGCGCCCCCACCGGCCAGCAGGTACCCCGAGCACGGCCGGTCGGGCCCGGGGTGCGGGGAGGCGGTGCCGAGGACGGTGAGGGTGAGGGGCATGGGACGAGAGTACGGCGCCGGGTGAACCGGACACGCGGCAACTCGGGCCCTCCTGCGTGTTGTCAGGCCGGCACCGGCCGCCACCCGGGGTCCCGGCCGCTCAGCCCGATCGTCCGGTCCAGCAGCGTCGCGGACTCCGGCACCTCGACCACCGGCCCGAACAGCCCGTTCCCGCGGTTCGGATCATTCGCGGCGGCACGCAGGAACGTGAGCGCCGAGCCCAGCGCGGCCGGGTCGGGGGCGTAGTCCTGGCCCGTGGCGCGCGCCAGGTCCCACCCGTGGACGACCAGTTCGTCGGCGACGACCGCGCCCGCGACCGCCGCCGGCAGGTCCACGCCGCCGGCCCGGGTGTCCCCGGTCCACGCGGCCGGGTCGCGCCAGGCGTCGGCCAGCTCGTCCAGCGCCTTGGGCAGTTCCTCGCGCCAGCCGGGGCCGATGTCCGGGACGGCGGCGTTCGGGTTGGTGTCGGTCGTGGGGCCGAGGTCCTTGCGCGCCGCGTCGCGGAAGGCCACGGACAGTCCCAGCAGGTGGCCCAGCAGGTTGCGCACCGCCAGGTCCGGGCAGGGGGTCGGGCCGGCCAGCTGCTCGTCGGTCACGGACTCGGCGAGCCGCGCCACGGCTCTGGTCTGGGGTCCGAGGTCGAACGTGGTCATGTCTGCCTCACTCCTTCAGGGTCGCGATACCTGTGCTCCCGTACGAAGGACAGACCGGCCGGCGCGCGGAAACTCATCGGTCCCGCCCGTTCCCGTTCGCGTCCGCGAGGGAAATAGGGCACCTCACCGATCCCCGCCGACCCCCCTTAGCTCCACGATGACCAGGCATGACGACTTCCTGGACCCTGCCGCGCGTCCTGCGGGACCGCAACGCGGGGCTGTATCTCACCGCCCTGACGGTGTCCGCCTTCGGCACCTCCTCGCTGTGGCTGGCCTCGGGTGTGTGGGTCAAGGACCTCACCGGGTCCGACGGCCTGGCCGCCCTGTGCATGCTCGCCATGTGGGCGCCCACCCTCGCGGGCCCGGTGCTCGGCACCGTCGCCGACCGGGTGCGCCGGGGGCCCCTGCTGGTCCGCATGGACCTGGGACTCGCCGCCGTCCTCCTCACGCTCTTCGCCGTCCGCTCCCCCGGCGGGCTGTGGCTGCTGTTCACCGTCCTGCTGCTGTACGGCACGGTGGCGGTCGTCGCCGAGGCCGCCGTGGCGGGGCTGGTGACCGCCGCCGTCGACGAGGACCTCCTCGGCGATTTCAACGGGCTGCGGATGACCGTCACGGAGGGCATGAAGCTGGTCGCCCCGCTGACCGGGGCGGGCCTGTACGCGGCCCTCGGCGGTCCGGCGGTCGCCTGTCTGGACGCGGCCACCTTCGTGGTCTGCGCCGGTCTGGTCGCCCTGCTGCGGGTGCGCGAGGAGCGGCCCGTACGGTCCGGGCAGGGCTGGTGGCGGGAGACCGCCGACGGGGCGCGGCACCTGTGGGGGCACCCCGGGCTGCGTCCGCTCGTCGCGGCCGGCGGTACGACGATGCTGCTCGGCTCGCTGAGCGCCACGACGGTGTACGCCGTCGTGGACCGGCTCGGCCGCTCCCCCGCCTACACGGGCGTGCTGTACGCCGTCCAGGGCGCGGGGTCGGTGGCGGCCGGGCTCGTGGCGGGGGCCGCGCTGCGGCGCCTCGGCGGACGCCGGCTCGCGGCGGCGGGCATCGCGCTGAACGCGGTCGCGGTGGCCGCGCGGGCGGTGCCCTCGGACGCGGTGGCCCTCGTGTCCGCCGCGGCGACCGGGCTGGCGCTGCCCTGTGTGCTCGTCGCGGTGTTCACCGCCGTCCAGCGGGAGACGCCCGGCCCGCTGCTGGGCCGGGCGACGGCCACTGCCAACACCCTCGTCTTCACGCCCAACGTCATCGGGCTGGGCGTCGGCGCGGGCCTGGTCGAACTGGCCTCCCCCGCGCTGCTGTTGCCCCTCTACGGCCTCGCGCTGCTGCTGACGGCGGCCGCGACGGCTCAGCGCGCGGCCGGCCCGGACAGCGCGGACAGCGCCTCCCGTACCGCGTCGAGGTCGTCGTCCGACGCCAACCCGGCGTGATACAGCCGCAGTTCCGTCGCGCCCTGCGCACGCGCGCGTGCCGCGTCCTGCGCGAGGGTGCCGGGGCTGCCGCCCATCCCGGACACCACGGTGAGGTTGGCGGCGATCACCGTCCCCTCGCGGGCGTGTGCGGCGAAGGGCGCCAGCAGGCCGGTGCCGCCGGTGCACGGCACCACGACGCCGTCGGCGACGGCGAGCACGCGCGCGGGGTCGACGCCGGCGTTGGCGCCGCAGTGGTGGGAGACCGGGTCGGCGTGCAGCAGGATCCGGAAGCCGGCCGGTGCGGCGGCGCGGACGGCGGCGACGGCCTCCTCCTGAAGGCTGCCGGCGGTCTCCTCGCGCCACGCGCGCGTGCGGGCGGCCGGCTCCTCGCCGAGCAGCTTGACGACGGTCGGCCAGCCCTCGTCGTCCGCCGTGCCCCGCCACAGCGGCTCCAGGGCGTCGCGCACGGATGCCGCCAACCGGTCGGGGGCGAGGCCCTGTTCGCCGTACCCGTCGCGGCAGGCCGGGCAGAAGCACAGGGCCATCAGGTACTGCCCGGCCTCGCCGAGGCCGACCCCGCCGGTCTTGTCGTGGGCGTGCAGATGCTGGAGCCCGTACCAGCCGAGGGACTCCAGCTCGGTGCCGTGCGCACCCGGACGTACGGCGGCCTCGGCGGCGAGGTCGACCAGGTACGCGCGCGTGGCGGGCTGGGCGATGCAGGGCGCCCAGGGGTAGCGGTCGCCGTAGGCGTTGACGACGGAGATGTCCGGATGCTCGGCGCCCAGGCGGGAGTTGTGCGCGAGCACGACCCAGGTGTGCACCTCCAGCCCGGCCGCGGCCAGGGCCCGTGCCGCCTCGCCGTAGGCGTCGCCCGGGGCCCAGCGACCGGCGGGGTAGGGGCGCAGGCCGCGGCCCGTCCAGCGGTCGCCGGGCGGGTAGAGGGCGGCCGCGTACTCGGCGGTGACGATGCGGTGGCGGGGGTGGCGGGGGGTCAGGGTGCGGGTGGAGTGGTAGGCGGCGGCGAGGGTCACCTGCTCCATCCCGAGCCCGGCCACGCGCGCGGGGGCCGCGGGGTCGCCGTTGACGTCCCAGGGGTAGACGAACGCCGACGCCTTCACCGGCCCTCCTCCAGGAGTGCGTACCCGCGCTCGATCAGCTGGGCGAGCTGCTTGACGTGGTCCTCCGACGGTTGTTGCAGCGGGGGCCGGACCTCGCCGACGTCCAGGCCGCGCAGTCGTACGCCCGCCTTGACGAGGGAGACGGCGTAGCCGTGGCCCTGGGCGCGCAGTTCCACGAACGGGCGGTAGAAGCCGTCCAGGAGGCGCCGCACGGTCGCCGTGTCGCCCTGTGCGAGGGCGCGGTGGAAGGCGCGGGCGATCTCGGGGGCGAAGCAGAAGACGGCCGAGGAGTACAGGGTGATGCCGAGCGCGCGGTACGCGAGCTGGGTCTGCTCGGCGGTGGGCAGGCCGTTGAAGTAGAGGAAGTCGCCGGGGGCCTCGGTGCGCACGGCGCTGACGATGCGCTGCATGAGGTCGAGGTCGCCGAGGCCGTCCTTGAGGCCGATGATCCCGTCGGTGCGGGCGAGTGCGACCACCGTGGGCGGGGTGAAGACGGCGTTGTCGCGCTGGTAGACGATGACCGGCAGGGCCGTGGCGGCGGCGACCTCGCGGTAGTGCCGCAGCAGGCCCTCCTGGCCGGCCCTGACGAGGTACGGCGGCATGGCGAGCAGGCCGTCGGCGCCCGCCTCCTCGGCCAGGCGCGCGTAGCGGACGGCGAGCGCGGTGCCGTACCCGGCGCCCGCGACCACCGGCACGCGCCCCTCGGCGGCTTCGACGGCCGCCCGGACGCAGTCCCGGAACTCCTCCGGCAGCAGCGCGTGGAACTCTCCGGTGCCGCAGCAGGCGAACACGGCGGCGCCGCCGGCCTCGACACCGCGGCGTACATGGGTGCGGTAGACGTCGAGGTCGAGGGCGCCGCCCGGGCCGTAGGCCGTGACGGGGAAGAAGAGCGGCCCGCTCGGGTCGCTGAGCCGTTCGGTGAGAGGGGCTGGCGTCACGAGCTCTCCCTTGAGAAACACCGGTGCATGTTTCTGATTAACGTCTACATTTCTGAACGCGACCACGCTAAGGGGCCCTCTTACGGCAGGTCAAGCAGCCAAACGCGCAACTCCGGGGTGGATTCGCCGCGTTCACGCGACACTTGACGCTGACGGTCACGGCTCTCTAACTTGTCCATGTATGTGAATGTCGGCCACAAGGAGAACCCAGGATGCCCGCTCCCCGCACCGTCCTGCTCACCGGCGCCGCCGGCGGGCTCGGCACCCTGATGCGGTCCCTGCTGCCGGAGTACGGCTACACGCTGCGCCTGTTCGACGTGCGCCCCGTCGAGGGCGCGCCGGACGCGATCACCGCCGACCTCGCCGACACGGCGGCGGTGCGCGAGGCGGTGCGGGGCGTGGACGCGGTCCTCCACCTCGCGGGCATCTCCCTGGAAGCCCCGTTCGAGAAGATCCTGAAGGCGAACATCGAGGGCACCTACAACCTCTACGAGGCGGCCCGCCAGGAAGGGGTGCCCCGGATCGTCTTCGCCTCCTCCAACCACGCCGTCGGCTTCACCCCCGCCCCACGCGCGGGCGAGCCGCTCATCCCGGTCGACACCCCGCGCCGCCCTGACACCTTCTACGGCCTGTCCAAGTCCTTCGGTGAGGATCTCGCCCAGCTGTACTGGGACAAGCACGGCCTGGAGACCGTCTCGGTGCGCATCGGCTCCTGCTTCCCGGAGCCGACCAGCGTGCGCATGCTCTCGGTGTGGATGAGCCCGGCCGACGGCGCCCGTCTCTTCCACGCGGCCCTGACCGCCGAGAAGGTCGGCCACACGGTCGTCTACGGCTCCTCCGCCAACACCCGGCTGTGGTGGGACCTGAGCACCGCGCGGGCGCTCGGTTACGCGCCGCAGGACGACTCCGAGCCGTACGCCGGCAAGCTGATCGCCGAGCAGGGCGAGCTGGACCCGGCGAACCCGGCCCACGGCCACCTGGGCGGGCACTTCGTGAGCGACCCGCCGATCTGGCCGTACTGACCCCGGGCAAGGTGTCCGGAACGAAGGCTCCCGGCGGCGGAAAACCGTCGCCCACGCGCGCGGGCGGGCACCGAACGGGCCCGCCCGCCGCCGTGTCCGGGCATCCGGGCCGCCCGCTCCCACCCCGCCGGACACGGCCTCGCAGGTCCACGGCGGGCACCACGCCCGGCAAACGGGCCCACACGGGCAGAAACGGGCCCGCGACAGGCTTGGTCGGCACCGCGCCCCCGCTGTAGAACTTCCCCCATGGGCCCGAACGGGCAGTCCCACGGGAAAGCGGGTGACGACATGAGCACGAGGACGGCCGAGGAGCGCCAGCGCGAGATCGTGCTGGCGGCGCGGGCCACCGGCTCGGTCGACGTCGCCGCGCTCGCCGAGGAGCTGGGCGTGGCCAAGGAGACCATCCGGCGCGATCTGCGGGCCCTGGAGGACCACGGTCTGGTCCGCCGTACGCACGGCGGCGCCTATCCGGTGGAGAGCGCCGGCTTCGAGACGACGCTCGCTTTCCGGGCCACCAGCCATGTGCCCGAGAAACGCCGGATCGCGGCCGCCGCGGCCGGGCTGCTCGGGGACGCCGAGACGGTCTTCGTCGACGAGGGCTTCACCCCGCAGCTCATCGCCGAGGCCCTGCCCACCGACCGGCCGCTCACCGTGGTCACCGCCTCGCTGCCGGTCGCGGCCGCCCTCGCCGAGGCCGAACAGGTCTCGGTGCTGCTGCTCGGCGGCCGGGTCCGGGCGGGCACGCTGGCCACCGTCGACCACTGGACGACGAAGATGCTCGCCGGCTTCGTCCTCGACTTGGCCTTCATCGGCGCCAACGGCATCTCCCGCGAGTACGGCCTGACCACGCCCGACCCGGCGGTCAGCGAGGTCAAGGCACAGGCGCTGCGAGCCGCCCGGCGCACCGTGTTCGCGGGTGTGCACACCAAGTTCGGCGCGGTCAGCTTCTGCCGGTTCGCCGAGGTCGGCGCGCTGGAGGCGATCGTGACGAGCACCCTGCTCCCGGCCGCCGAGGCCCACCGCTACTCCCTGCTGGGCCCACAGGTCATCAGGGTCTGAAAAACAAACCGTCCAGGTCCGAAAATCAAACTCTCCTCCTCCAGGGGCTCTTCACGCCGAGGAGCGCCCCTTATCTCCCCATACCTCCAGGAGCGACCCATGCGCACCCCGAGCCGACGGAGGCCGCGAGCCACGCTCGCCATGGCCGCCGCGGGAACGCTGCTCGCCCCGCTGCTCTCCGGCTGCTGGGCCGGCGCGGGCGGGACCGGTTCCGGCGGCGACTCCATCAACGTCCTGATGGTCAACAACCCGCAGATGACCGAGTTGCAGAAGCTGACCGCCGCGCACTTCACCAAGGAGACCGGCATCAAGGTCAACTTCACGGTCCTGCCCGAGAACGACGTCCGCGACAAGATCAGCCAGGACTTCGCCAACCAGGCCGGGCAGTACGACGTGGCCACCCTGTCCAACTACGAGATACCGATCTACGCCCGCAACGGCTGGCTGCACGAGATGGACTCGTACGTCGCGAAGGACCCGTCGTACGACGAGAACGACGTGCTGAAACCGATGCGCCAGTCCCTCACCGCCGACGACGGCAAGCTCTACGGGCAGCCCTTCTACGGCGAGTCGTCGTTCCTGATGTACCGCAAGGACGTCTTCGCGGCGAAGGGCCTCACCATGCCCGCCCACCCCACCTGGCAGCAGGTCGCCGGCCTCGCCGCGAAGGCGGACGGCGCGACGCCCGGGATGAAGGGCATCTGTCTGCGCGGACTGCCCGGCTGGGGCGAGCTGATGGCGCCGCTGACGACGGTCGTGAACACCTTCGGCGGCACCTGGTTCGACACGAAGTGGAAGGCCCACCTGGACGCGCCCGAGTTCGAGAAGGCGACAAAGTTCTATGTCGATCTCGTCCGTGCGCACGGCGAGTCCGGCGCCGCCCAGTCCGGCTTCGCCGAGTGCCTGAACGACATGACCCAGGGCAAGGTCGCCATGTGGTACGACGCCACGAGCGCCGCCGGACTGCTGGAGGCCGACGGCTCACCGGTCAAGGGCAAGCTCGGTTACGCCCCGGCTCCCGTCGAGAGGACCCCGTCCTCCGGCTGGCTCTACACCTGGGCCTGGGGCATCCAGCAGGCCTCCCGCAACCCCGACAAGGCCTGGAAGTTCGTCTCCTGGGCGTCGAGCAAGGGCTATGAGCAACTGGTCGGCCGGACCAGCGGCTGGCCGAACGTCCCGGCGGGCAAGCGGGCGTCGACGTACGAGAACGCCGACTACCGCGCGTCGGCCGCCTCCTTCCAGGAGATGACCAGGCAGGCCATCGAGAGCGCCCGTCCGGACGACCCCGGGGTGCAGCCGCGGCCCGCACCCGGCATCCAGTTCGTCGGCATCCCGGAGTTCACCGACCTCGGCACCAAGGTCTCCCAGGAGATCAGCGCGGCCATCGCCGGACGCCAGTCCGTCGGCTCGGCCCTGAAGAAGTCCCAACAGCTCGCCGAGAAGATCTCCAAGGAGTACGAGGGACGATGACAGCCACGACCACGGCCGCCCTCGCGGCCTCCCCCGCACACATGGTGAAACAACCCTCGGCCCGGCTGCGCGCCTGGGCCACCCGGGCCCCGCTGCTGCCGGCCCTCGTCTTCATGATCGCCGTGACCCAACTGCCGTTCGTGGCCACGCTGGTGATCTCCTTCTTCGACTGGAACGCCCTCTACCCCAAGGCCCGTCACTTCACCGGCCTGGACAACTACCGCCAGGTGCTGACCGACGCCGACCTGCGCCAGTCGGTCTGGACGACCGTGCTGCTCACGGTGGCGGTGGTGCTGGCCAGCCTGGTGCTGGGGCTGGTGCTCGCCCTGCTGCTGGACCGGAGGTTCCGCGGCCGGGGCATCGTCCGCACCCTGCTGATCGCACCCTTCCTGGTGGTGCCGGTGGCCGCGGCGCTGCTCTGGAAGCATGTGCTCTACAACCCTGAATACGGCCTGCTCAATGGGTTGTTGCACTATGTGGGCGGCCCCCAGCCGGACTGGATCTCCCACACCCCGCTGCTCGCGGTCGAGGCCTCCCTGGTGTGGCAGTGGACGCCGTTCATGATGCTGATCCTGCTCGCCGGGCTGCAGAGCCGGGACCAGCAGCAGATCGAGGCCGCGCGGGTCGACGGCGCGAACGACTGGCAGGTCTTCCGCCATCTGACCCTCCCCCACCTGCGCCGCTACCTCGAACTCGGCGCCCTGCTCGGCTCGATCTACATCGTGCAGAACTTCGACGCGGTCTTCACGATCACCTCGGGAGGCCTGGGGACGGCGAACCTCCCCTACACCGTCTACCAGAGCTTCTACCAGGCCCACGAGAACGGCCTCGCCTCGGCGGCCGGCGTGCTGGTCGTCATCGGCTCGATCATCATCGCGACCTTCGCGCTGCGCGTGGTGTCGTCCCTGTTCCGCGAGGAGGTGTCCCGCGCATGACCGCCGTATCGCGCATACTGCGCCGGAACGGACTGGGCCTCGTGGCCTGGCTGGCCGGGATCGTGTTCTTCCTGCCGATCGCCTGGATGGCCCTCACCTCCTTCCACTCGGAGGCGGACGCGGCGACCAACCCGCCGTCCTTCGCGGCGTCGTTGACGCTCGACGGCTACCGCGAGTTCTTCGGCAGCGGCGGCGGGGCCAGCCCGTGGCCCGCGCTGATCAACTCCACGGTGGCGTCGGTGGTCTCCACGCTCTGTGTCCTCCTCCTGGCCCTCCCGGCGGCCTACGCGCTGTCGATCCGGCCGGTGAAGAAGTGGACGGACGTGCTGTTCTTCTTCCTGTCCACGAAGATGCTGCCGGCCGTGGCGGGCCTGCTGCCGATCTACCTGTTCGCCAGGAACACCGGGATGCTCGACAACATCTGGCTCCTGGTCGTCCTCTACACCTCCATGAACCTGCCGATCGCGGTGTGGATGATGCAGTCCTTCCTCGCCGAGGTGCCGGTCGCCGTCATCGAGGCCGCGCGCGTGGACGGCGCCCGGCTGCCGACCATCCTCGCGCGCGTGGTCGCCCCGATCGCCCTGCCCGGCATCGCCGCCACCGCCCTGATCTGCTTCATCTTCAGCTGGAACGAGCTGCTCTTCGCCCGGGTGCTGACGGGCGTGGTCGCCGAGACCGCCCCCGTCTTCCTGACCGGCTTCATCACCAGCCAGGGCCTGTTCCTGGCCAAGGTGTGCGCCGCGTCGCTCGTCATCTCCCTGCCGGTGCTCGCCGCAGGATTCGCCGCCCAGGACAAACTGGTCCAGGGCCTGTCGTTGGGAGCCGTGAAATGAAGGCCGCCGTCATCGAGTCCGTGGGCCGCGCCGTGGTCACGGAGGTGCCCGACCCGACACCGGGCCCGCGCGAGGTCGTCGTGGAGGTGGCGGCCTGCGGCCTGTGCGGCACCGATCTGCACATCCTCCAGGGCGAGTTCGCGCCCAAGCTGCCGATCGTCCCCGGACACGAGTTCGCGGGCGAGGTGGTCGCGGTCGGCGGCCAGGTCACCGAGGTCGCGATCGGCGACCGGGTGGCCGTGGACCCCTCGCTGTACTGCTACGAGTGCCGTCACTGCCGCAGCGGCCACAACAACCTGTGCGAGCGGTGGGCCGCGATCGGCGTGACCACGGCGGGCGGGGCGGCGCAGTACGCGGTCGCCCCCGTGGCGAACTGCGTGAAACTGCCGGAGCACGTGCGCACCGAGGACGCGGCCCTGGTGGAACCGCTGTCCTGCGCGGTGCGGGGCTACGACATCCTCAGCAGCCGCCTCGGCGCCCACGTCCTGATCTACGGCTCCGGGACCATGGGTCTGATGATGCTGGAGCTGGCCAAGCGCACGGGCGCGGCGAGCGTGGACGTGGTGGACGTGAACCCGGCGCGGCTGGAGACGGCTCGGCGGCTGGGCGTGTCCGGCTCGGCGGCGAACGCGGACGAGCTGGAGCGGCCGCAGGGCTGGGACGTGGTCGTGGACGCGACCGGCAACGCGGCGGCGATCCAGGACGGCCTGGACCGGGTGGCGAAGGCGGGCACCTTCCTGCAGTTCGGGGTGGCCGACTACGCGACCCGGGTGACCATCGACCCGTACCGCATCTACAACCAGGAGATCACCATCACCGGCTCCATGGCGGTGCTGCACAGCTTCGAGCGGGCGGCGGAGCTGTTCGCCAACGGCGTGCTGGACCCGCAGGTCTTCATCAGCGACCGGATCCCGCTGGAGCGCTACCCGCAGGCGCTGGAGCAGTTCGCGGCGGGGGTAGGCCGGAAGATCGTGGTGGTGCCCTGAGCCACTTGGGGGCTGGGTAAGGGAACGGTAAAGCGATGTCGTTCGTTCACCCGGTATGACAGCTATGACCCCTGGCTCGAACATCCCTCTGTCGGCCGCCCGTGTCACGGTGGACGTGTCCGCGCCCGTGCGGCTCGACGTATCGGGCCTGCTGCTCACGGGCGACGGCAAGGTGCGCTCGGACGACGACTTCATCTTCTACAACCAGCCGACGGGCCCGGGCGTGACCTACACGTCCGGCGGGGGCGCGGCCCCCGACTCGATCACGGTCGACACCCCCGCCGTCCCGCCGGACATCGAGAAGATCGTGGTCACCGCCAGCCCGGACGCGGCCGGCCAGACCTTCCAGGGCGTCGAGCCGACGGCCACGATCCGCGACGCGGACACCGGCGCCGCGCTGGCCACGTTCACCCCGCCCCGGCTCGGCGCGGAGACGGCGCTGGTCGTCGTGGAGCTCTACCGCCGGGGCGGCGCCTGGAAGGCCCGCGCCGTGGGCCAGGGGTACGCCGACGGCCTGGCCGGCATCGCGACGGACTTCGGCGTGACGGTGGAGGAACCGGCCGCGGCGCCCGCGGCCCCGCCGCAGCCGGTGACCCCGCCGGCCCCGCCGATGTCCGCCGCGGCGGCTCCCCCGATGCCTCCGGCCCCGCCCACGCCGCCCGCGCCCGTCCCCGGCGCCGGGAAGGTGAACCTGGACAAGGGCCGCGTCAGCCTCCGGAAGAACGAGACGGTGTCCCTGGTCAAGTCCGGCCGCCCGCTGCTCTCGCAGGTGAGGATGGGCCTCGGCTGGGAGCCGGCGTTCCGCGGCGCGGACATCGACCTGGACGCCTCGGTCATCGCGTACGGCCCGCAGCGCAACCACATCGACAGCTGCTACTTCGGCAAGCTGACGATCCTGAACGGCGCGATCAAGCACTCGGGCGACAACCTCACCGGTGAGGGCGGGGGCGACGACGAGGTGATCGTGGTCGACCTCGGCCGCGTCCCGCCGGAGGTCACCGGCCTGGTCTTCACGGTCAACTCCTTCTCCGGCCAGAAGTTCACCGAGGTCGCCAAGGCCTACTGCCGCCTGGTCGACGCGGCCACCGACGAGGAGCTGGTCCGCTTCGACCTGACCAACGCCGAGCCCCAGACGGGCGTCATGATGGCCAAGCTCGTCCGCCAGTTCTCGGGCGAGTGGGACATGACGGCGCTGGGCGACTTCGTCAAGGCCCGCACGGTCCGGAACATGGTGGACCCGGGGGCGAGGGCCCTGTAGTCCCTGTCGCGACGCAGCCACCGCGCCCTCCGGGGCGCGGGGCACCCCCTACGCCCGCAGCCCTTCTGTCAACAGCGCCAGATAGCGCCGGATCTGCGTGCCCTCCCCGTCCGCCAGCTCCGATGCCGTGGCCACCCCGTGGGCCAGCCGCAGCAGTTCGACCGGCTCCAGGTCGGCCCGCAGGAAGCCCTCCGCCCGCGCGGCCTCGATCAGCCGGCCCGCGGCGCCGCGCACGGGCGTCCCACACGCGGGCAGCGCCGCCGTGCTGCCGTCCGTGACCGCCGATCCGAGCAGCGCCTTCAGTCCGCGCACCTGGATCGTGCCGACGCACAGCTCGTACAGCCACTCCATCAGCGCCTCGCCCGGCGGCAGTTGTGCCGCCAGCTCGTCGGCCCGTGCCCCGAGCGCCTCGATGCGGTCCACGTACGCGGCCTCCAGCAGCGCCTGCCGCGTGGGGAAGTGCCGGTAGAGCGTGCCGGTGCCGACACCCGCCCGCTTGGCGATGTCGTCCAGCGACGCGCTCTCCCCATGTTCGGCGAAGGCCTGCGCCGCCACCTTCAGCAACCGCTCATAGTTGCGCCGAGCGTCCGCGCGCATGGGCCTGACCTGCGCCATCCAGCTACTCCTCGCCCACCGGGGACTCTCCGCGCATGCTACCGAACGCCAGGTCGGAGTCGGCCGCGCCTCAGCGGCATGCGTGTGGAGTCGCGGCAGGCAGCCGCGGTGCGAGCGAAGGAACGGGTTACCGCTTCTGCCGCTTCCACGGCCCCGTGATGGCCAGCATGATGCCCGGGGTCTGGATGTTGGCGTACAGGGTCCTGCCGTCGGGCGAGAAGGTGACGCCGGTGAACTCGCTGTATTCCGGGGACGCCTCGGTGCCGATGTTGAGTTCGTTGCGGGCGATCGGGTACGTGCGCCCGCTCTCGGTGGCGCCGAACAGGTGCTGGACGCCCTCGCCGTCCTCGGCGATGACGAGGCCGCCGTAGGGGGAGACGGTGATGTTGTCGGGGCCGTCGAAGGGGCCGTCCTCGGCGGGGGCGGGGTTGACGCCGAGCAGCACCTTGAGGGTGAGGGTGCGGCGCTTCGGGTCGTAGAACCAGACCTGGCCGTCGTGGGGGACCGGGCTCTCCTCGCGGGCGTAGGAGGAGACGACGTAGGCACCGCCGTCGCCCCACCACATGCCCTCCAGCTTGCGGGCGCGGGTGACCTGGCCGGTGGTGAACTGCTTGCGGACGGAGACGGACCTGGCGTCGCGGTCGGGGACGTCCACCCAGTCGACGCCGTAGACCGTGCCGGTCCTCGTGGCGCGGGAGAGGTCGTCGACGAACTTCCCGCCGGAGTCGAAGCACTTGAACGCCTGGAGCACGCCCGCGTCGTCGGCGAGGGTGCGCAGCCTGCCGAGGCCGTGGCGGAAGCCCTCCGGCGGAGTCCAGCGGTACAGCAGGCCGTTGGGGCCGGAGGCGTCCTCGGTGAGGTAGAGGTGGCCGCGCCCGGGGTCGGTCACGACGGCCTCGTGGGCGTAGCGGCCGAGCGCCTTGATCGGCTTGGGGTCGCGGCCCGCCCGGCGGTCGGCGGGGTCGACCTCGAAGACATAGCCGTGGTCCTTGGTCATACCGTTCTGGCCGGCCTTGTCCTCGGTCTCCTCGCAGGTCAGCCAGGTGCCCCACGGGGTGCTGCCGCCCGCGCAGTTGGTGGCGGTGCCCGCAATGCCGACCCACTCGGCCACGTGGTCGCGGCGGACCTCGACCACCGTGCAGCCGCCGGCCGCCGCCGGGTCGTAGACCAGGCCCTCGGTGAGCGGCACCGGGTGGGGCCACTTGGCGCGGGGGCCCGCCAGCTCGTGGTTGTTGACGAGCAGGGTGGCGCCGCGCGGGCCGTCGAAGGTGGCGGTGCCGTCGTGGTTGGACGGGGTGAACTCGCCCGACTCCAGCGTGGTGCGGCCGCTGTAGGTGATGACGCGGTAGGTGAAGCCCTCGGGCAGGGCGAGGAGGCCGGCCGGGTCGGCGATCAGGGGGCCGTAGCCGATGCCGCGCCGGCCGCCTGCCGCCGTGCCGTCCGCAGCCGCGGTCTCGGCGTCGTCCGTGGCGGCGAGGGCGCCGGGGGCGCTGGCGAGGGCGCCGACGCTGCCCGCCAGCGCCACCCCGGCGCCGGTGATCGCGGATGTCCTGGCGAAGTCCCTGCGGGTGAGCGACATGGTGTCTCCTGAGACGGTGGAAGTGCCGTGGAGGGTGGCGTCCTCGGTCCGGCGCCCACGCTCACGCCCGCTTCTGAACACCGGCTGAACACCGGGCGACTTCGAAGCCCTTTGTTCAAGAATCCGTATGCACTGCCCCATGCCGAACCCAAGGGGTTCTTCGGCTGCCCTCAACTCCCTTGCTGGGAACGCGCCTTGAACGCCGCCTTCCGGGCCTCCTTCGCCACCTTCTTGTCCGGGTGCAGCCGCCCCATCGCCTCCAGCACGTCGGCGGTGGCCGGGTGCTCCACCCGCCACGCTGCCGCGAAGAACCCGCTGTGCTGTGCGGCCAGCCCCTCGACCAGGGCCTGCAGTTCCTCGGAGTTGCCCTCGGCGGCGAGCTGTGCGGCAACCGTGTCGATGGTCAGCCAGAAGACCATGTCCTCGGACGGCGCCGGCACCCCGGCGGCGCCCTGCTCGGTCAGCCACACCCGGGCGAGGCCGCCCAGCTCCGGATCGTCCAGCACCTCGCGCAGCGCCGGCTCGGCGTCCCCGCCGATCAGCGACAGAGCCTGCTGGCAGCGCAGTCGGCGCAGCGGCGCGCCCTCGTCGCCGCCGCGCGCGGCGGCGAGCAACTCCCGCGCCGCGACCAGCGCTTCACGCCGCGTCAGCCACTGCTCGGTCTCGGCCTGGGCCGCCGACGGACCGAATCCGGCCGTGCCGTCGAGCAGCGCGTCCGCGCCCTTGTCGGCCAGCTCCCCGACGGCAGGCGCCTCGAACCCGGCGTCCAGCAGCCGCGCCCGCAGCCCGTACGCGCCGAGCGGGGTGAGCCGGACCATGCCGTAGCGGGAGACGTCGGTGTCGTCGACCGGCTCCGCCGGTTCCTCCTCGGCGTCGGCCATGAGGGCCTCGTCGACGGGCTGGTACTCCACGAGCCCGACCGGCTCCAGCACCCGGAACTGGTCGTCCAGCCGCATCATCGCGTCCGAGACCTGCTCCAGGACATCGTTGGTGGGCTCGCCCATGTCGTCGGGGACGATCATCGAGGCGGCGAGGGCGGGCAGCGGGACGGGACCGTCGCCGGGACCGTCCTCACTCACGGTCAGCAGGTAGAGGTTGCCGAGAACGCCGTCGAGGAACTCCGCCTCGGCCTCGGGGTCCCAGTCGAGTGACGAGAAATCGACCTCGCCGCCCTCGTCCAGCGCGCCGACCAGATCGTCCAGGTCGGGCACGGCGGCGTCGGCGAGGACGGTCTCGACGGCGGTGAGCCACACGGTGAGCACGTCGTGCGGGGAACCGCCGGTGAGCAGCGTCAGCTCCTCCCCCGCCCGGACCGTTCCCTCCTCCTCGTCCACGATCTCGACCAGCCCGGTGTCCACCGCGACCCGCCAGGCCTCCCCGGCGTGGGCGGCGGCGTCGTCCCCGGTCAGTCCGAGCAGTTCGGCGGCGGCCGGAAGCTGCTCCTCGGCCAGTCCGCCGCCGGCGTCCACACGGGTGTCGGGCCCGGCCCAGCGGGCGAGGCGGGCGGCGCGGGAGAGCAACGGCGTGGACAGCGCGGCGCGCGCCAGCTCCGCTTCGGGACGCAGCCGTACGGGCGGCAGGGGGGAGCTGTCTGACATCGGCTGGTTCTCCTCGGACCGTGAACGGGCTCGACCGCTCAGCCTAGACGGATTTCCACCCATGCCGCCCGGTTCATCTCCCCGTCGGCCGTCGTACATGGCTGAAACCTTGACAACTCCCTTGCACAAGCTGGAGATTGACGCGCGTAGAAGTTGGGGGGACAACTGTTCACTCGGCTCTACGCGTGTCACGGAGGGCGACCGGCTCCCCACGCTCCCGATCCGCCCGTGCCCCACCTCGTCCCGGCGCTTCGTCACATCCCCGGAGGGATCCCTTGCCGAGCAGGTCTTCCGCGCGCCTCGCCGCGCTCACCGTCGCCGCCGTCTGTTCCGCCGCGTCCGCCGTGGTGCTCACCTCCCCCGCGCACGCCGACTCCGTGCGCATCCACGACATCCAGGGCACCACCCGGATCTCGCCGCTCGCCGGCCAGCAGGTGGCGGACGTGCCCGGCATCGTCACGGCCACGCGCGCGTACGGCTCCTCCAGAGGCTTCTGGATGCAGGATCCGAACCCGGACGACGACCCGCGCACCAGCGAGGGCGTGTTCGTCTTCACCGGCTCCACGCCGAAGGTCGCGGTCGGCGACTCGGTGACGGTGACCGGCACGGTCTCCGAGTACGTCCCGGGCGGCACCTCGTCCGGCAACCAGTCCCTGACGGAGATCACCAGGCCGACGGTCACCACGGTCTCCACCGGCAACCCGGTCCCGGCGCCGGTCGTGATCGACGCGAAGTCGGTCCCGAGCCGGTACACCCCGGCGGGTGACACGGCCGCGAACGGCTCGGTCAACGGCCTGCCGCTGCAGCCGTCGACGTACGCCCTGGACTACTACGAGTCCCTGGAGGGCATGAACGTCCAGGTCGCCGACGCCCGCGTGGTCGGCCGCACCGACCCGTACAGCGAGCTGTGGGTCACGGTGAAGCCGCACGAGCACCGCAACCGCCGCGGCGGCACGGTCTACGACTCCTACGACTCCCAGAACACCGGCCGGCTCCAGATACAGTCGCTGGGCGCGACCGCCGACTTCCCGAAGGCGAACGTCGGCGACACGCTCACCGGCGCCACCACCGGCCCGCTGGACTTCAACCAGTACGGCGGCTACACGCTGGTCGCGAGCAGGCTCGGCACGCTGAGGAGCGGCGGCCTGGAGCGCGAGACCACGCGCAGGCAGTCGGGCCGCGAGCTGGCGGTGGCGACGTACAACGTCGAGAACCTCGACCCGTCCGACCACACCTTCGACCAGCACGCCGCCGCGATCGTCAACAACCTCCGGTCGCCGGACATCGTGTCCCTGGAGGAGATCCAGGACGACAACGGCGCCACCGACGACGGCACCGTCGACGCGAGCGTCACCGTGAACAAGCTGATCGACGCGATCGTCGCGGCGGGCGGCCCGAAGTACGACTGGCGCTCCATCAATCCGGTCAACGACCAGGACGGCGGCGAGCCGGGCGGCAACATCCGCCAGGTGTTCCTGTTCAACCCCGCGCGGGTGTCCTTCGTGGACCGCGCGGGCGGCGACTCCACCACCGCGGTCGGCGTCACCAAGGTGAACGGCAAGGCGGAGCTGACGGCCTCGCCGGGCCGGGTCGACCCGGCGAACGCGGCCTGGAAGGACAGCCGCAAGCCGCTGGCCGGCCAGTTCGTCTTCCACGGCAAGACCGTCTTCGTGATCGCCAACCACCTGGTCTCCAAGGGCGGCGACCAGCCGCTGACCGCGCAGTACCAGCCGGTGACGCGCAGCTCCGAGGTCCAGCGCCACGCGCAGGCCACGGCGGTGAACGCGTTCGTCAAGGACATCCTGAAGGTCCAGAAGAACGCGGACGTCCTCGCGCTCGGCGACATGAACGACTTCGAGTTCTCCGGCACCGCCAAGATCCTCGAAGGCGACGGCGAGCTGTGGTCGGCGATCAAGTCCCTGCCGAGGAGCGAGCGTTACACCTACGACTACCAGGGCAACGAGCAGGTCCTGGACCAGATCCTGATCAGCCCGCGGATCCGGCGCGACGGCGACTTCGCGTACGACAGCGTGCACATCAACTCGGAGTTCAACGACCAGATCAGCGACCACGACCCGCAGGTGCTGCGCTTCCGCCCGTAAGCCGCCAGGGGTTTCAGGCCTGGCGGCTGAACACCCCGTTCAGCCAGGCCTGCCAGGCGGTCTCGTTCGCCTCGGCATCGGCGTCCGGCGCGAAGTCGTGGACGCTGATGCCGAGCGGGGCGCCCCAGTGACCGCGCCCGAAGAACCTGATGAGCGCGCCCTCGGTGCGCAGGCCGAGGAAGTACGGGTTGCGGTAGTCGACCACGGCGTCCAGGGTCCGCCCGCCGGGCCCCCGGAGGCCGGTCTTCGTGCCCGCGGCCGCGTCGTCCGGCAGGCCGAGGGCGTGGGCGACGGCGGCGAGCGCCTGCTGGGTCGCCGAGGCCGCGGGCCCGTCGACCTGGGCGAAGGTGACCGGGCGGGGCGCGAAGTGCGTGAGGTACTCGCACAGGGTGTGCAGATAGAAGTTGGTGTGCTTGCTCGCGCCGTCGTACTGGTTGTTCCAGTCGTCGGTGAAGACGCCGCTGTGGACGTAGCGCACCCAGGCGCGGCGGCCCTCGTCGCGGGGCTCGATGGTGTAGTCGAGCTGGTTGGCCGACTGGGTGGGCATGCCCACGTTCTCGCTGCGGTTGGTGTAGCGGTGGGGCGGGTCCCAGGCGGTGACGGTGGAGCCGAAGGGTCCCGAGCCGCCGACACGCGGCTCGGGCGGGTCCATCGGCCAGAGGTAGGCGCCGGGCGCGTTGACGACCGCGTCCCACACCTGCTCGGGCGGGACGTCGACCTCGAACTCGCGGACGATCTCGAATTCCTTGGGCGATTCCTGGGACATGACGGGACTCCTGCTCAACTCTCTGTAGGGGGCTGGTCCTTGACCATGGGGTCCTTGAGCGCGGGGGCCTTGAGCGCGGGATGGAGGGCGACGACGATCCGGTGGTCCCGGCCGCCCTCGGCGCCCGGGGCGTCGTACTTGCGGACGAGGGCGCTCACGCCCGCCGTCAGCTCCTGCACGAAGGCCGCACGGTCGGCGGCCGAGGCGAAGCGGACCTGGCCGTCCAGGGCATAGGTCGCCAGCTGCTGCCGGGCCTTGGCGGCGCCGGTGATCAGCGCGCCGACGTCCCGCACCAGACGCGCGCCGAGCGCGAGCAGCCAGCGCGCGGACAGCTGGTCCCGGAAGCGCTCCGGGTCCGGCTGCACGGCGGGCAGGGCGGCCGGCGAGATGACGTACGACGCGGCGGTCGCGCGCATCACCCGCTCGGTGACATTGCCCTTGCGGCGCTCCCCGGCCAGTTCGACCAGGCCGTGCCGCTCCAGCGCCTTGAGGTGGTAGTTCACCTTCTGCCGGGGCAGTCCGACCTTGCCGGCCAGCATCGCCGCCGACGCGGGCTCGGCGGCCAGCTCGGCGAGCAGCCGGGCCCGCACGGGGTCCAGCGACACGGCCGCCGCCTCGGGGTCCTCGATCACGGTCACGTCCAGCATGCGTCCACCCTCGCACCGAACACTTTTTTTGTCCAGACGGATCGAGTTTTCGGTGAGAAGGCGGCGCACGGCACCTGACGGCTAGGGGGCGTCCCCCTGTTCGCCGAGCCGGGCGAGCTGGGTCTGGAACCAGTCGAGACGTGCCTGCAACAGCGCGGCCTCGGCGACGAGTTCGGGCACGCCCGGCTCCGCGCCGGATACCGGGGCGGGCTCCGGGAGCGCCGCAGTGCCGCCGCGCGCCACGACCTTCAGCCCCTCCCCGGCCAGCCGCGCGAACCCGGCGAGCGAGACGGACGTACGCCCGCGCACACAGCCGGCGCAGACGGGGACGAGGGCGAGCCAGCCGGGGCGGCCCCAGCCGGCGTCGGCGAGCGCGACGGCCCCGGCCCCGCAGGCGCAGGGACCGGCGGCGGCCGTGCGCACCCGCTGGCGGGCGTAGCGGAATCCGCGCTCGAAGCGGATGTAGGCGCCGAGCACGGTGATCTCCAGCAGGAGCGCGGTGCGGTGCTCGGCGGTGCACAGCATGGCCTCGGCGGCCGCGCGGTCGTGGACGCAGTGGAAGCCGCAGTCGCACAGCCGCGCGGGCGGGCGGTGCCGTCGGCCGTAGACACAGGAGGCGTCGTCGAGCACGCCGTACGGCAGCGCGCCGCCGAGCGACACCCCGGTGAACCCGGCCCGGGTGCCGTCCTGGGACAGCACCGGGTGGGCGATCTTGTATCCGGTCGGCGGCTCCGTCGGGCGTTCCGCCGGGAGCCGCAGTCTCATCGGGCGGCCGGGACCTCTTCGCGGGCCGGCCCGGCCGGTTCGACGTGGACGGTGGCGGTGCCGGTGGCGGTGTCCTCGGGGAGCGGGATCTCTTCTTCGCCGACGAGCGGCCGCTCCTCGGCGACCCCGGTGGCCAGTGCCTTGCCGAGCTTCATGGTGCCTCCCATGACGGACTGACTGACGGACTGACGGACGTCACTGTGCCCCTTCGGCCATAGTGACCCATGAGGGCCCGAGTTGGACACCGTGCCTTCGGCCGCCCACCCATTCATCAGAGATACTTAGAAATACCCCTTAGAAGAATTAAGTAGAGCTTCGCGATCGCGCTGCCGAGACTACTCCCATGACGAGCACACGCGACACCGCCCGGCCCTTCGGCCGCACCCTCTGCGCGATGATCACGCCGTTCACCGAGGCGGGCGCCCTCGATCTGGACGGGGCCCGGAGTCTGGCCGTGCGCCTGGTGGCCGAGGGCTGCGACGGCCTGGTGCTGAACGGCACCACGGGCGAGTCGCCCACCACCTCGGACGCCGAGAAGGCGGAGCTGGTCGCGGCCGTACGGGACGCGGTCGGCGACCGGGTGGCCCTGGTCGCGGGCGTCGGCAGCGCCGACACCCGGCACACCGTCGAGCTGGCGCTCGGGGCGCAGAAGGCGGGCGCCGACGGGGTGCTGGTGGTGACGCCGTACTACAGCCGGCCCCCGCAGGAAGCGGTCGAGGCGCACTTCCGCCAGGTCGCCGACGCGAGCGGGCTGCCCGTGATGCTCTATGACATCCCGGGCCGCACCGGCACCCGGATCGAGCCGGACACGATGATCCGGCTGGCCGCACACCCGCGGATCGTGGCGGTCAAGGACTGCTCCTACGACTTCCTCGGCACCCAGAAGGTGCTGGCCCGCACGGAGTTGGCGTACTACGCGGGCTGCGACGAGCACGTGCTGGCGCTGTACGCGATCGGCGCTGCGGGCTGTGTGAGCACGGTCGGCAACGCCGTCCCCGGCCACATCGCGGCGATCCTCGACGCCTTCGACGCGGGCGACACCGCGCGGGCGCGCGAACTCCAGCTGCGCGCCACGCCGTTGATCGAGGCGATGACGGGCGCGGGCCTGCCGGGCACGGTCACCGCCAAGGCCCTCCTCGCCCGGCTCGGCCTGCCCGCGGGCCCGGTCCGCCCCCCGCTGCTGCCCGCCGGCCGGGAGACCGCCGACGGGCTGCTGGCCCGGTACGAGGAGCTGGCGGCGGCCTGATCAGCGGCCGGCGGACCCGGCCGGGGACTGCCGTACGGTGTCCCCGTGAGCCGCCCCCTGCTGTTCCTGGACATCGACGGCCCCCTGAACCCGTACGCGGCGAACCCGGAACGCCGGCCCGCGGGCTACACGACCATCCGGGTGCCCCTCGCCTACCGGCGGCCCCTGCGGGTCTGGCTGAACCCGGCCCACGGCCCGGCGCTGCTCCGGCTCGGCTACGAGCTGGTCTGGGCGACGAGCTGGATGGCGGAGGCCAACGTGTGGATCGCGCCGGTCGTCGGCCTGCCCGCCGACCTGCCGTACGTCGACTTCGGCCACGGCCTGTTCGCCGAGCGCCCGGACGGCGTCCACTGGAAGACGGAGGCGATCGTGGCGTACGCCGGGGGCCGGCCGTTCGCCTGGGTGGACGACGAGCAGAGCCCGGCGGACACGCTGTACGTCAAGGCCCGTCACGCCGGTCCGGCCCTGCTGCACCACGTCGATCCGCGGGTCGGTCTGCGGGAGGGCGACTTCGCGGTGCTGCGCAAGTTCGCGGCGGGCGTCGGCACAGGAGAGACCGGCACCTGACAGAAGAGAAGCGCCCCTCACCGGAGGGTGAAGGGCGCTACCGGGCATGCTGCGCGCGTCAGTTGTGGCTGTGCAGGATGTCGTTCAGGCCGCCCCAGACCGCGTTGTTCGGGCGGGCCTCGACCACGCCGGTGACGGAGTTGCGGCGGAAGAGGATGTTGGAGGCGCCGTTCAGCTCGCGGGCCTTGACGATCTGGCCGTCGGGCATGGTGACCCGGGTGCCCGCGGTGACGTAGAGTCCGGCCTCGACCACGCACTCGTCGCCGAGCGCGATGCCGACGCCCGCCTCGGCGCCGATGAGGCAGCGCTCGCCGATCGAGATGATCACGTTGCCACCGCCGGACAGGGTGCCCATCGTGGAGGCGCCACCGCCGATGTCCGAGCCGTTGCCGACCACGACACCGGCGGAGATGCGGCCCTCGACCATCGAGGTGCCGAGCGTGCCGGCGTTGAAGTTGACGAAGCCCTCGTGCATGACCGTGGTGCCCTCGGCCAGGTGCGCGCCGAGGCGGACCCGGTCGGCGTCGGCGATGCGGACGCCCTTCGGGGCGACGTAGTCCGTCATGCGCGGGAACTTGTCGATCGAGGTGACCTGGAGGTGCAGGCCCTCGGCGCGGGCGTTCAGACGCACCTTCTCGATGTCGTCCACGGCGACCGGGCCGAGCGAGGTCCAGGCGACGTTGGCGAGGTGGCCGAAGATGCCGTCCAGGCTCTGGCCGTGCGGCTTGACCAGGCGGTGCGAGAGCAGGTGCAGGCGCAGGTAGGTGTCGTGCGCGTCGATCGGCTTCTCGTCCAGCGAGGCGATGACCGTGCGGACCGCGACCACCTCGACGCCCCGGCGGGCGTCCGGGCCGACCGCCTTGGTCGCGCCGTCGCCCAGCAGCTGTGCCGCCTGCTCGGCGGTGAGCCGCTCGGTGCCGGCCGGGCCGGGCTGCTCGACCAGTTCGGGGGCCGGGAACCAGGTGTCGAGGACGGTGCCGTCGGAGGCGATCGTGGCGAGGCCGGCGGCGACGGCGCCGGTGGTGCGGGAAGCGGTGTCGGTCATGTACCAAAACCTAACGTGAGCGGCCTCGCGGAGGCGAACCGGCACCGGGGCGTCTCACGTGCCGGGCGCGGCTTCAGGGGATCAGACGGGCGAGCGCGGTGCGCGCGTACTCCTCGTCGTACGAACCGCCGGTCAGCAGCACCTGGAGACCGATGCCGTCCATGAGCGCGAGCAGCGCGCGGGCGGTGACCGGGTCGGTGCGCCGGGCGAGCAGGGCGGCCGCGTCCTCGGTCCACTCGGCGGCGACGGGACGCAGCGCGGGGCGCCGCAGCGCGGCCAGATACAGCTCGTACTCCAGCTCCACGCCGCTGCGCTCGCCGGCCAGCCACGCACCGAGCTCGGCGGCCAGTTCGGCGGCGAGATCCCCCTGGCCGCCCTCCGGCAGCCGCTCGGCGAGCCTGCGGCCGAAGCCCTCGTTGGCCTGCCGCAGCGCGGCCACCATCAGCTCTTCGAGGGTGGCGAAGTGGTACGTGGTGGAGCCGAGCGGCACGTCCGCCTCGGCGGCGACGCTGCGATGGCTCAGCCCGGCGATGCCGTCCCGGCCGACCACGCGGATCGCGGCGTCGATGATCCGCTGGCGCCGCTCGGGGTCGTAGCGCCGGGCCATCAGTGGCTCGCCCCGCCGAGGTTCAGCACGACCACGCCCCCGATGATCAGCAGGATCCCGGCGACCTTGGTGGCGCTCAGCCCCTCGCCGAACAGCAGCAGCCCGAGGACGGCGATGGTCGCGGTGCCCACCCCGGACCAGATCGCGTACGCGGTGCCGATCTGCACGGTCTTCAGCGTCTGGGCGAGCAGCGCGAAGGAGACGACGTAGCCCAGCGTCGTCGCGAGCGAGGGCCACAGCCGGCTGAACCCGGCGCTGTACTTCATCGCCGTCGTCGCGGCGACCTCGGCGGCTATGGCGCCGGCGAGCAAGAGATATCCCATGTGTACGAGCGTACACAACGCATGCGTACGGGCGTACACAACGAGAAAGTTTCACTTTCACAGAAACCGCTCACTAGGAGCCCTCGGGCCACTAATGTGCGGGCTCATGCCCGACCACACCCCCCGCCCCTGGGAGAACGGCTGGAACGCCGACACCTCCCGGACCCCTGGCACCCGAAGACTCTGGCTGGCCGGCGCGCTGGCACTCGCGACGGTCGTCGCCTGCGTGACGGCCATAGCCCTGGACGGCACGGACCCCGGTCCGGCGACGGCCCCGGCTGCGGCCGGGGCGCCGACCGACCACGGTCCGGGGCTGCTCTCCTTCGCCTCCCCGTCGGCGCGCACGGCCTCACCGCCGAAGGGCACGGGCACCGCGCCCTCGACGGCCCCGCAGTCGGCCGTCTCCCCCTCCGCCGAACCGCCGGCCTCCCCCGCCAAGTCCCCGCCCGGCCATGGAAGTTCACAGCATCCGCCGAAGTCGGCCGCGAGGGGGACCTCCGTCCGCTCCGTCAACTACCCGGACCGCTACTGGCACATCAGCGGTGACTACGTGAACCTCGACCCCGTCGTCCCCGCCGCCGACCGCAGCGCCGCGAGCTTCACGGTCGTCAAGGGCCTCGCGGACAGCTCCTGTTACTCGTTCACGACCTCGGACGGCGGCTACCTCCGCCACCGGAACTTCCTGCTGCGTGCGGAACAGGACGACGGCACCGCCCTGTTCCGCCAGGACGCCACCTTCTGCCCCCGCCCGTCCCCCTGCCCCGGCGCGACCATGCTGGAGTCGGTCAACTACCCCGGCCGCTTCCTGCGCCACCAGAACTTCCGGCTGAAGCTGGACCCGTACCAGAACACCGATCTGTACCGGGCGGACTCGGCGTTCCTGCTCGTGGACACACCGGCCTGACCGCACGAAAGAGCGGCGGCACCCGCATCGGGTGCCGCCGCTTCACGCACACGGTGACGTCAGACGTTGAACCCCAGCGCCCGCAGCTGCTCGCGGCCGTCGTCGGTGATCTTGTCGGGGCCCCACGGCGGCATCCAGACCCAGTTGATGCGCAGCTCGTTGACGAGGCCGTCCGTGGCGGACTTGGCCTGGTCCTCGATGACGTCGGTCAGCGGGCAGGCCGCCGAGGTCAGGGTCATGTCGATCGTCGCGATGTTCGCGTCGTCGATGTGGATGCCGTAGATCAGGCCGAGGTTGACGACGTCGATGCCCAGCTCGGGGTCTACGACGTCGTACAGCGCCTCGCGGAGTTCTTCCTCCGAGGCCGGCTTCATCTCAACGGTCTCGCTCATGCCGTCTTCCTTTCGGCTTCGGCGCCACCCAGCGCCTGGGCCGTCGCGTCCTTCCACGCCATCCAGCTCAGGAGGGCGCACTTGACCCGCGCGGGGTACTTGGAGACGCCCGCGAACGCGACCGCGTCCTCCAGGACCTCCTCCATGGCGTCGTCGGGCTCGATCCTGCCCTTGGACTGCATCAGCTCCAGGAAGGTCTCCTGGATCTTCTGCGCCTCGGCCAGTTCCCTGCCGACGAGGAGTTCGTTGAGGACCGACGCGCTCGCCTGGCTGATGGAGCAGCCCTGGCCCTCGTACGACACGTCCTTGATCGTCGTGCCGTCGTACTTCACGCGAAGGGTGATCTCGTCGCCGCACGTCGGGTTCACGTGGTGCACCTCGGCGTCGCCATCCCGAAGACCACGCCCGTGCGGGTTCTTGTAGTGGTCCAGGATGACTTCCTGGTACATCGAATCCAGCTTCACGGTCTCAGCTCACGCCTCTCAGCCGAAGAAGTTCCGTACGTGCTCCAAGCCGTCGACCAGTGCGTCGATCTCGGCCGGCGTGGAGTACAGATAGAACGACGCTCGCGTGGTCGCAGGAATTCCGTAGCGCAGGCAGACGGGGCGCGCGCAGTGGTGGCCGACGCGGACCGCGATGCCCTGCTCGTCGAGGACCTGGCCCACGTCGTGCGGGTGGATGTCGCCGAGCGTGAAGGAGATCGCCGCGCCCCGGTCCTCGGCCGTGGTCGGGCCGATGATCCTCAGGTCCGGAACCTCGGCGAGGCGCTTGACCGCGTACTCCGTGAGCGCGTGCTCATGGGCGAGGATCTTGTCCATGCCGATGGAGTTGAGGTAGTCGATCGCCGCGCCGAGACCGACCGCCTGGGCGATCGGGGGCGTGCCCGCCTCGAACTTGTGGGGAGCGGGAGCGTAGGTCGAGGAGTGCATCGACACCGTCTCGATCATCTCGCCGCCGCCCAGGAACGGAGGCAGGTCCTCCAGCAGCTCCTGGCGGCCCCACAGGACGCCGATGCCGGTCGGGCCGCACATCTTGTGGCCGGTGAAGGCCACGAAGTCGGCCTGGAGGGCCTGCACGTCCAGCGGCATGTGCGGGGCGGCCTGGGAGGCGTCGATGCAGACCAGCGCGCCGACCTCCTGGGCGCGGCGCACTATCGCCTCGACCGGGTTGACGGTGCCCAGGATGTTCGACACCAGCACGAAGGAGACGATCTTCGTCTTCTCGGTGATGATCTCGTTGATGTTCGAGAGGTCGAGACGGCCGTCGTCCGTCAGGCCGAACCACTTCAGCTTCGCGCCCGTGCGCTGCGCGAGCAGCTGCCAGGGCACGATGTTGGAGTGGTGCTCCATCTCCGTGATGACGATCTCGGTCTCGTGGTCCACGCGGTAGGGCTCGTCGGCCCAGCCCAGCATGTTCGCCACGAGGTTCAGCGACTCGGAGGCGTTCTTGGTGAAGATCACCTCGTCGCGGCTGGGCGCGTTGATGAACTCGGCGACCTTGTCGCGCGCGCCCTCGTACAGCGCCGTGGCCTCCTCGGCGAGCACATGCACACCGCGGTGGACGTTGGCGTTGTAGCGCTCGTAGTACTCGCTCAGGGCGTCCAGTACCTGGCGCGGCTTCTGCGAGGTCGCCGCGTTGTCCAGGTACACGAGCTTCTTGCCGTCGTGGACCAGTCGGTCCAGGACGGGGAAGTCCTTGCGGATCGCCTCGGTGTCGAGGAGGCCGGGGAGCCCATGGCGGGAAGGGGTCACGCGGATACGCCACCCTTCGTGTACGCCTCGTAGCCCTCGTCCTCCAGCTTGTCGGCGAGCTCGGCACCGCCGGACTCGACGATCCGGCCGCCGGAGAAGACGTGGACGAAGTCGGGCTTGATGTAGCGCAGGATGCGCGTGTAGTGCGTGATCAGCAGGGTGCCGACCTCGCCGGTCTCGCGGACGCGGTTGACGCCCTCGGAGACGATGCGGAGCGCGTCGACGTCGAGACCGGAGTCGGTCTCGTCGAGGATCGCGACCTTCGGCTTGAGCAGTTCGAGCTGGAGGATCTCGTGGCGCTTCTTCTCACCGCCGGAGAAGCCCTCGTTGACGTTGCGCTCGGCGAAGGCCGGGTCCATGTTGAGGCGCTCCATGGCCTCCTTGACCTCCTTCACCCAGGTGCGCAGCTTGGGGGCCTCGCCGCGGACGGCGGTGGCGGAGGTGCGCAGGAAGTTGGAGACCGAGACGCCGGGGACCTCGACCGGGTACTGCATCGCCAGGAACAGGCCCGCGCGGGC
The DNA here is from genome assembly GCF_058673395.1 of Streptomyces sp. HUAS MG56. Lineage (NCBI taxonomy): Bacteria > Bacillati > Actinomycetota > Actinomycetes > Kitasatosporales > Streptomycetaceae > Streptomyces > Streptomyces sp. HUAS MG56. Next base: position 3,364,455 of record NZ_CM178722.1, read on the forward strand.
GCGCTCGTCGACGGACATCTCCAGGACGTCCTCGCCGTCGAGCAGCACGGTGCCGCTGGTGACCGTGTACTTCGGGTGACCCGCGAGGGAGTAGGCGAGAGTCGACTTGCCGGAGCCGTTGGGGCCCATGATGGCGTGCGTCTCGCCCTGCTTCACGGTGAGGTCGACGCCCTTGAGGATCTCCTTCGTGGCGTTGTCGGCCTCGACGGTGACGTGCAGGTCTCGGATTTCAAGCGTTGCCATGGGTGCCTCAGGACTCCTGGGTGAGGGAGACGAGAACGTCGTCCCCTTCGATCTTTACGGGGTATACGGGGACGGGGCGCGTCGCGGGGAGGCCGGACGGCTTGCCGGTGCGGAGGTCGAAGGAGGAGCCGTGCAGCCAGCACTCGATCTGGCAGTCCTCCACCTCGCCCTCGGAGAGGGAGACGTTCGCGTGCGAGCAGATGTCGTAGATCGCGAAGACCTCGCCGTCGGTCTTGACGACCGAGACCGGCGTGCCGTCGAGTTCCACCCGCTTCGGGGTGTCCGTCTCCAGCTCGCTGAGCGCACAGGCGCGGACGAACGTGGACGAAGCTGTCATGCGACCGACGCCTCCAGCTCCTCCTCGATCTTGGCGAGCAGGCGCTCCTCGATGTCGGCGACACCGATCTGCTGGACCAGCTCGGCGAAGAAGCCGCGGACCACGAGGCGGCGGGCCTCGTGCTCCGGGATGCCGCGGGCCATCAGGTAGAAGAGCTGCTCGTCGTCGAAGCGGCCGGTGGCGGAGGCGTGGCCGGCGCCGACGATCTCGCCGGTCTCGATCTCCAGGTTCGGCACGGAGTCGACGCGCGCGCCGTCCGTGAGGACCAGGTTGCGGTTCATCTCGTAGGTGTCCGTGCCCTCGGCCGCGGCCTCGATGAGCACGTCGCCGATCCACACCGCGTGCGCCTCGTCGCCCTGGAGCGCGCCCTTGTAGACGACGTTGGACTTGCAGTGCGGGACGTTGTGGTCGACCAGGAGGCGGTGCTCCTGGTGCTGGCCGGCGTCCGTGAAGTACAGCCCGAGCAGCTCGGCCTCGCCGCCGGTGCCGGCGTACGCGACGCGCGGGTGCAGGCGGACGACGTCGCCGCCGAAGGTGACGACGACCGACTTGAAGCTCGCGTCGCGCCCGACGAGGGCGTTGTGCTGGGCCACGTGCACGGCCTTGTCGTCCCAGTCCTGCACCGAGACGACGGTCAGCTTGGCGCCGTCGCCCAGGACGTAGTCGACGTTGGCGGCGAGGACCGCGTCACCGGTGTGGTCGATGACGACGACGGCCTCGGCGAAGGCTCCCAGCTCGACGACCTGGTGGCCGTAGGCGACCCCGCCCTCGCCGTGCACGGCGATGCGGATCGGCTCGCCGAGCACCGTCTCCTTGGGGACGGTGACCACGCCGGCCTTCTCGAACGCCGAGTACGCCTGGGCGGCGACGCGGTCCACCGGGGTGCCCGCCCTGCCGATCCGGGCGTCGTCACGGTCGACGGTCTCGACGGTGACGCCCTCCGGGGCCTCCACGACCACCTTCACGCCCGCGCCGGTGACGACGGCGGTGCCGTCGTGCAGCCCGCGCAGCCGCTCCAGCGGGGTGAACCGCCACTCCTCCTCGCGGCCGTGCGGGACCGGGAAGTCCGCCACGTCGAAGGACGGGGGCGCGCTCATGCGTGTGGCGACGGTCGACTCGGCGGCCACCGCGATCTGGCCCGCGGTGGTGGAGCCCACGGGGATGTTCTGAGCCTCAGCCATGGCTGCGGTCTGCTCGCTTTCTTGCGTAAGTGGCTTGATGGGGTGGGCGGTTGGCGCTCAGCCGACCGCGCCTTCCATCTGGAGCTCGATCAGCCGGTTGAGTTCGAGGGCGTACTCCATGGGCAGCTCCTTGGCGATCGGCTCGACGAAGCCGCGCACGATCATCGCCATCGCCTCGAACTCGGTGAGACCGCGGCTCATCAGGTAGAAGAGCTGGTCCTCGGAGACCTTGGAGACGGTCGCCTCGTGGCCCATCGACACGTCGTCCTCGCGGACGTCCACGTAGGGGTACGTGTCCGAGCGGGAGATGGTGTCGACGAGCAGCGCGTCGCACAGCACGTTGGACTTGGATCCGGCGGCGCCCTCGCCGATCTCGACGAGACCGCGGTAGGACGTGCGGCCGCCGCCACGCGCCACGGACTTCGAGACGATGTTGGACGACGTGTTCGGCGCCATGTGGACCATCTTGGAGCCGGCGTCCTGGTGCTGGCCCTCGCCCGCGAAGGCGATGGAGAGGGTCTCGCCCTTGGCGTGCTCGCCCATCAGGTAGACGGCCGGGTACTTCATCGTCACCTTGGAGCCGATGTTGCCGTCGATCCACTCCATGGTCGCGCCCTCGTAGGCCACGGCGCGCTTGGTGACCAGGTTGTAGACGTTGTTCGACCAGTTCTGGATGGTCGTGTAGCGGCAGCGGGCGTTCTTCTTGACGATGATCTCGACGACCGCGGAGTGCAGCGAGTCCGACTTGTAGATCGGGGCGGTGCAGCCCTCGACGTAGTGCACGTAGGCACCCTCGTCGACGATGATCAGGGTCCGCTCGAACTGGCCCATGTTCTCCGTGTTGATGCGGAAGTAGGCCTGGAGCGGGATCTCGACGTGGACGCCCGGCGGGACGTAGATGAAGGAGCCGCCCGACCAGACGGCGGTGTTCAGCGACGCGAACTTGTTGTCGCCGGCGGGGATGACCGTGCCGAAGTACTCCTTGAAGAGCTCCGGGTGCTCCTTCAGCGCGGTGTCGGTGTCGAGGAAGATGACGCCCTGCTCCTCCAGGTCCTCGCGGATCTGGTGGTAGACGACCTCCGACTCGTACTGGGCGGCGACACCGGCGACGAGGCGCTGCTTCTCGGCCTCCGGGATGCCCAGCTTGTCGTAGGTGTTCTTGATGTCCTCGGGCAGGTCCTCCCAGGACTCCGCCTGCTTCTCCGTGGAGCGCACGAAGTACTTGATGTTGTCGAAGTCGATGCCCGAGAGGTCCGAGCCCCAGTTGGGCATCGGCTTCTTCTCGAACAGCTTCAGACCCTTGAGGCGGAGCTTGGTCATCCACTCCGGCTCGGACTTCTTGCCGGAGATGTCCCGGACGACGTCCTCGTTCAGGCCACGGCGCGCGGACGCACCGGCCACGTCGGAGTCGGCCCAGCCGTATTCGTACTTGCCCAGGCCCTCGAGCTCAGGGTGGGCAGTCTCCGTGGGGAGAGTCATGCGGGGTTCCTCCCGGCCGTGCTTGCAGGTGCGTCAGTGGAAATCTTGGGAATGAACGTCGTGCAGACGCCGTCGCCGTGCGCGATGGTCGCCAGTCGCTGGACGTGTGTCCCCAGCAGTTCGGCGAAGATCTCCGTCTCCGCCTCGCACAGCTGGGGGAACTGCTCCGCGACGTGGGCGACCGGGCAGTGGTGCTGGCACAGCTGCTCGCCGACCGGTGCGGTGCGCGCCGTTGCAGCGTACCCGTCCACGCTCAGGGCCTTGGCCAGTGCTTCGGCGCGCTTGTCGGGCGTGACCGCCTCGATCGCCCTGCGGTAGGCGCTCGCCTGGGCGGTGATCCGCGCGCGGGCGAACGCGGCGACGGCCTCGGGGCCACCGCCCTGCTCGGCGATCCAGCGCAGCGCGTCGGCGGCCAGCTTGTCGTACGACTGGTCGAAGGCGTCGCGGCCGCAGTCGGTGAGCGCGAAGACCTTGGCGGGGCGGCCACGCGTGCGCGTGCCGTACACCCGCTGCTCGCGCGCCTCCACGACGTCGTCGGCGACGAGGGCGTCCAGGTGGCGCCGGACGGCGGCCTGGGTCAGTCCCAGCCGGCCGGCCAGCTCGGCGACGGTCGACGGGCCGTGGTCCAGGATGGAGCGGGCGACGCGGTTGCGCGTGGAGCGCTCACCGGTCGCGAGTTCCTCCTGCGGGGCCCCCAGGGGGGTCTCCCGAGCCTCGTCGACGTTTTTCACAACGCCATTGTTGCGTAATTCCGCGGGGCCTGACAAGCGCCGTCCGGATCATCGGACGGTGCCCTGCATCACTTAGGCATACCTAATCCGACCTGCGCAAACGATCTTTGATCGATCATCCACAGGGTGCTGAACAGGCAATTCGGTGGCGCCGTGCGGGTCCGTCCGGAAGACTCACCCACCATGCCGACACCCGCTCCGACCGGCCCGCTCGTCACCCGCGACACCCTCGCCGCCCAGCTGCGGCTGCTCGGCGTCGAACCCGGCGAGATCCTCCTCGTCCACTCCTCGCTCAGCGCGCTCGGCTGGGTCAACGGAGGCGCGGTCGCCGTCGTGCAGGGCCTGCTCGACGCCCTCGGCCCGGACGGCACGCTCGTCGTCCCGACGCAGACCGGCGATCTGTCCGACCCGGCGGTGTGGTCGAACCCGCCGGTGCCCGCGCAGTGGTGGGACCGGATCCGGGCCACCATGCCCGCCTACGACCCGCTGATCACGCCCACGCGCGGGGTCGGGGTGATCCCGGAGACCGTGCGGACCTGGCCCGGCGCGCTGCGCAGCGCCCACCCGCAGACGTCCTTCGCGGCCGTCGGCCCGCACGCGCGCGAGATCACCGACGGCCACGCGCCCGACTGCCGCCTCGGCGAGCACAGCCCGCTGGCCCGCCTGGAGAAACGCGGTGCCCGGGTCCTGCTGCTGGGCGCCGGATACGAGGCCTGCACGAGCTTCCACCTCGCCGAGTACCGCATACCCGCGCCCCGCGTGCCGGTCGGCCGGCCCGCGCCCGGCGGCGGCTGGGAGACCGTGACCGAGGTCTCGATCACCTCGGACCGCTTCGACGAGCTGGGGCACGACTTCGAGCGGGACCGGGACGTCGTACGGGGCAGAGCGGGCGCGGCGGACGTACGGCTGTTCCCGGTGGCGGGCGCCGTGGCCTACGCCGAACGCTGGCTGCCGCTGCACCGGCCCCGTGCGGAGGAGTTCTAGCACCCCGGCTCCGCGGCGCCCCGCGCTCTCCCTAGACTCTGGATCCATGCGAAGCGACCCTGTGGTCCAGGTCCAGGCCCTGGTGAAGCGGTACGGCACGAAGACCGCGGTGGACGGCCTCGACCTGGTGGCCCGGGCGGGTGTGACCGCCGTCCTCGGTCCCAACGGAGCGGGGAAGACGACCACGGTCGAGACCTGCGAGGGGTACCGGAAGCCGGATGCCGGAACGGTGCGCGTCCTGGGCCTCGACCCGGTGCGGCACTCCGCCGAGCTGCGTCCCCGTATCGGCGTGATGCTCCAGTCCGGCGGCGTCTACTCCGGCGCGCGGGCCGACGAGATGCTGCGGCACGTCGCCAGGCTGCACGCGCATCCGCTGGACGTGGACGCGCTGATCGAGCGGCTGGGGCTGGGCAGTTGCGGACGGACGAGCTACCGCCGGCTCTCGGGCGGCCAGCAGCAGCGTCTCGCGCTCGCCATGGCCGTCGTCGGGCGCCCGGAGCTGGTCTTCCTGGACGAGCCCACGGCCGGCCTCGACCCGCAGGCCCGCCGGGCCACCTGGGACCTGGTGAAGGATCTGCGCGCCGACGGCGTCTCGGTGATCCTCACCACGCATTACATGGAAGAGGCCGAGCAGCTCGCCGACGACGTGGCGATCATCGACGGCGGCAGGGTCATCGCCCAGGGTTCCCCCGAGGAGCTGTGCAGGGGCGGCGCCGAGAACACCCTGCGCTTCACCGGCCGCCCCGGCCTCGACGTCGGCTCCCTGCTCAAGGCCCTCCCGGACGGCTGCACCGCCGCCGAGCTGACCCCGGGCGCCTACCGGGTCGTCGGCAAGGTCGACCCGCAGCTGCTGGCCACGGTGGCCTCGTGGTGCGCCCAGCACGGGGTGATGCCGGACCGGATCTCGGTCGAGCGGCACACGCTCGAAGACGTCTTTCTGGAGCTCACGGGCAAGGAGCTGCGCTCATGACGACCGCCACCGGTACCGGTACCTACACCCCCGAGCCGGGTGCGGCGCCGCTCCCCCGCATGATCGGGGCCCAGGCGGCGCTGGAGACCAGGATGCTGCTGCGCAACGGCGAGCAGCTGCTGCTGACGGTCGTCATCCCGACCCTGCTGCTGGTGCTGTTCAGCTCCGTGGACATCGTCGACACCGGCAAGGGCAAGGCCGTCGACTTCCTCGCGCCCGGCATCCTGGCCCTCGCCGTGATGTCGACCGCGTTCACCGGGCAGGCCATCGCGACCGGCTTCGAGCGCCGCTACGGCGTGCTCAAGCGGCTCGCCTCCTCGCCGCTGCCCCGCTGGGGGCTGATGGCAGCCAAGACGGCGTCGGTGCTGGTCACGGAGGTCCTCCAGGTCATCCTGCTGACGGTGATCGCGTTCGCGCTGGGCTGGCACCCGCACGGCAACCCCGCCGCCGTCCTGCTCCTCCTCGTCCTCGGCACGGCCGCGTTCTCCGGGCTCGGCCTGCTGATGGCGGGCACGCTGAAGGCGGAGGCCACCCTGGCCGCGGCCAACCTGGTCTTCCTGCTGCTGCTCGTCGGCGGCGGGGTCGTCGTCCCGCTGGACAAGTTCGGCTCGGCCGGGCAGCACGTCCTGGGGCTGCTGCCGATCTCGGCGCTGTCGGGCGGTCTTCGGGACGTCCTCCAGCACGGGGCCGGCATGCCGTGGGGCGACCTCGGGATCCTCGCCGTGTGGGCGGTCGTGGGGCTGGCCGCGGCCGGAAAGCTCTTCCGCTGGGAGTGAGCCGGGCCGTGAGCCGCGCGGCGACCTGCACGCACGCGTGGGGCCGACCCTCGTGAAAGCGTGCACAAGCGGCGTCCTACCATGGTGCCCGTGCCCAAGCTGACCCGCGCCGACGCCGTAGCCGCCCTGCGCAACCCGCTCGCCTTCATCGCCGCACGCTGGACGCCGGAACCCCGGACCGTGCAGCGGGCGGCCCTCGCCGCGCTCGTCATGTCGGTGGTCATCGTCGTCACCGGCGGTGCCGTGCGCCTGACCGGCTCGGGCCTCGGCTGCCCGACCTGGCCCGAGTGCACCGACGGCTCGCTGACGCCGACGACCGCGCTGAGCTATCACAGCGCCATCGAGTTCGGCAATCGCATGCTGACGTACGTGCTGTGCGCGGCGGTCGGCTGGGCGATCATCGCCGCGCGCTCCGAGAAGCCGTACCGGCGCAGCCTGACCCGGCTGGGCTGGGCGCAGTTCTGGCTCGTGATGAGCAACGCGGTGCTGGGCGGCATCGTGGTGCTCGTCGGCCTCAACCCGTACACGGTCGCGGCGCACTTCCTGCTGGCCACTGTTCTCATGACGGTCGCCGCGGTGATGTGGCAGCGCACCCGCGAGGGCGACGGCGCGCCCCGGCCGCTGGTCGGCAAGGCCGTGCAGCAGCTGGTGTGGTTCCTCGCCGTCGCCTCGGTCCTGCTGATCGCGGCCGGCACGGTGGTGACGGGCGCGGGCCCGCACGCGGGCGACTCCAGCGACGTCAAGCGCATCCCGATCGACTGGGAGACCGTCGCCAAGCTGCACGCCGTGCTCGCCTGGATCGTCGTCACGCTCACCTTCGCCCTGTGGTTCGTCCTCAAGGCGGTCGACGCGCCGAAGGGCCCGCTGCACCGCACCCGGGACCTGTTCCTGATCCTCCTGGGCCAGGGCGTCATCGGCTACGTCCAGTACTTCACCCACCTGCCCGAGCTGCTCGTCGGCCTCCACATGCTCGGCTCCTGCCTCGTGTGGATCGGCGTCCTGCGTGTCCTGCTGGCGCTTCGGGAGCGTGCGGATGCCGCCGTGGACCTGCCCGGCCCGGCCGCCGAGGTGACGGTGGGCACGCGCGCGTAGCGCGTTTCCCATCGGTACGCGCGCGTGGTGCGTTTTTCGGCGGCACGCGCGTGCGTCATCCGTACGTCGTGACCAGGGTGTCGATCGCCGGGGCGAGGTAGGCACGGGTCGACTCGGCGCGGCGGGTGAGCCACGCGTCGTCCGCCGTGGGCGCGGCCGCGCCGTACCGCCTTCGGGTGATGTCCTCGACGACCTCGGCCGGAGCGCCGAGCGAGGGGAGTTCGGCGAGCGCCTCCCGCTTCGAGATCAGCCGCCCGTCCCGCAGGGTCACGGTGGCGCGGGCGAAGGTCACCAGGCCCAGGTCGACCCAGACGTCCTGCTTCCACAACCGGGCCCTGTCGACATGGGGCCGCCAGAAGTCCCGCTGGTCGCGGACGACGAAGGCGGTCAGCTGCCGCTGCGGCACCGGCGGCAGCAGGCCGGCCGGTGTCTCCCCGTGCAGCACCCGCCCGAAGTCGTGTAGCTCGCGCCGGGTGACGGGGGTGACCGGGCGACGCATCACCCGCCGGTGCGCCCAGGTGAGGTGGGACCGGTCCGGATCGTCCAGGGTCGCCGGCGTCAGGTAGCTGCAGTGGAGCTTCGCGGCGAGCGGTTCCGTGCGCAGGCGCCGGTGCAACGCCACGACCCGCCGTACGGTCGTGAGGCCCGCCGCGTCCGGCAGTACGGCGATGAGGTCCAGGTCGCTGCGGCCCTCCTGGTAGTCGCCGCCGGCCAGTGAGCCGTGCGCCCAGACGGCGCGGGGGCGCAGGGGTGCCAGGCCGGTGAGGAACCGGGCGAGCAGGGACTCCGTCTGCATCCGCTCAGTCTGAGCAGTTCAGCCCAGCCTGTACACCCGGCGCGCGTTGTCCGACGCGACCATCCGGGCCACCCGCTGGGCGTCCTCCAGGGACCACGCGCCCTCGCCGACCCAGCCGCCCAGGACCTGGCCCAGCGCCTCGCGGAACAGCCGGGCCCCGACGACGTGCAGCTCGGGCAGGCCGTGGGCGCCGGTGGAGAAGAGGATCTTGCCGAAGGGGGCCAGCTCCAGGATCTCGGCGAGGACGGTGGCGGCCCGGGCCCCGGTGCGCACGAGCGCGGCGCCGGAGTCGGTGTAGACGTGCGCGAAGACACCGGCCAGATGGGCGGCGTGCCGGTGGTACGGATAGCCGTGCAGCAGGATCAGATCGGTGCCGAGTCCCGCCGTGGCCCGCACGAAGTCGGTGAGCAGCACCGGGTCGGTGCGGTCGATGCGGGAGCCGGGCTCGCCGAGTCCCGCGTGCAGTTGCAGGGGCCGTCCGGAGGCGACGGCGATCCACAGCAGGTGCCGCAGCAGTACGGGGTCGCGCAGCGCGCCGCCGACCGGGCGCCCGGCCAGCCAGCGGCCCGCCGCGCCCCGCACCTCCCCCGGCCCCGGCGGCTCGGGCGCGAGGGCGAGGCCGTGGCGCAGGCCGGCGACGGAGGTGAAGGCGACGGCGTGCGCGGCGGCGCCGTGCACGGACTCGGCGAGGTTGGCGAGGAAGGACTCGACGGTGCCGGAGGTGTCGGCGACCTGCTCGGCGAGCAGCTCCAGCCGGACGATCTCGTGGGCCTCGGCGAATCCGGCGGAGGCCAGCTCGGCCGGGCCGGTGAGGTCGCCGGGCAGGCCGGTGTCGACGAGGTAGGTGGTGATGCCGCTGCCGCGCAGCAGCCGCCGGCCCGCTTCCAGGACGCCCAGTTCCCGGCGCCGGGCCAGATACCGGGCGGGCGCGCAGTGGGGTTCGAGGCCGAGCAGGGGCGGGCACCAGCGCCGTACGGCGAAGCCCGTCTGGGTGTCGAAGAGGGTGGTGCCGGCCGCGGGCGGGCCCTCGGTGCGGGCGAGTTGGGCCTCGAAGGTGCCGAGGCCCAGTTCCGTGCGGAGCACTCCGTGGCAGTACTGGTCCACCAGGGACGGCGTTTCGATCATCCGGGACTCCCCCGTGAAGACGTGCGCTGCCTTGCACGTCCTAACGGGGGAACGGGTATCGAGGTCGCGGAACAGCCCGGGACTGCGGGTTATTCGGCGGCTTCGGACCGTATGTGGTCAACCCCCGATCTGAATGCCCGCCATCCTCTTCCACTCGTACGGGCCCGTCTTCACCTTGGCCGCGAATTCACCGTCGAAGGACTCGTGGACGGTGATGCCGGACTTCTCGACGGCCTTCTCGGCGATCTCGGTGCTGGGGGCCACCAGGTCGCCCCAGCCGCCGTCCTCGCCGACGAGGACGATGCGGGCGCCGCGTTCGCCGATGTGGGCCACCTGGCCCTCGGCCCCGCCGTGTGCCTTGGCGAAGGCGCTGATCTGGTGGGCGAGCCGGGACACCTTGCGCTCGGCCCGCGCGTCAACCTGCTGCGTGTCTGCCATGACCCCGATGCTACTCACGAGTAGATCGACTGGCGAGAGCAGGCCGTTGTGACGTGCGTCAGCGCAGGAAGGGGTCCACCGCGACCGCGACGAAGAGGATCGACACGTAGGTGATCGACCAGTGGAAGAGCCGCATCTCCTTCAGCTTCCCGCCGGTGACCTCGGCCTTCGCCCGGTTCTGCAGGCCGTGCGCCTCCCAGAGCCAGAAGCCGCCGGCCGCGAGGGCGACCACCGTGTAGAACCAGCCGGTGTAGCCGAGCGGGGTCAGCAGGAGGGAGACGGCGACCATCACCCAGCTGTAGATGACGATCTGCCGGGCGACGACCTTGTTGGACGCGATGACGGGGAGCATCGGCACGCCCACGCGCGCGTAGTCCTCCTTGACCTTCATGGACAGCGGCCAGTAGTGCGGCGGGGTCCAGAAGAACATGACGAGGAAGAGGATGACCGGCGCCCAGGACATCGAGTTCGTGACCGAGGACCAGCCGATCAGCACCGGCAGGCAGCCGGCGATGCCGCCCCACACGATGTTCTGCGACGTGCGCCGCTTGAGGATCATCGTGTAGACGACGACGTAGAAGAGGAGTGCGCCGAGGGAGAGCCAGGCGCTCAGCCAGTTGACGGTGAGCCCGAACAGCAGCGTCGAGACGACCGCCAGGGTGATGCCGAAGGCGAGGCACTCGCGCGGGCTGACCATGCCGGTCACCAGCGGCCGCTGCGAGGTGCGGTCCATCAGGGCGTCGATGTCGCGGTCGATGTACATGTTCAGCGCGTTGGCGCCGCCCGCCGACAGGTAGCCGCCGACGCAGGTGAGCAGGACCAGACCGAGGTCCGGCACGCCCTTCTGCGCCAGGAACATCACCGGAACGGTGGTGATGAGCAGCAGCTCGATGATCCTCGGCTTGGTCAGAGCCACGAACGCCTTGACACGGGCCCCGAACGGCCGGTGAACCGGGCCCTGGCTCGCACCACCCAGCACGCCCGCTGGACGTGATTCGACGGCCGTCACGCACACCCCTGACAGAGACATCCCAGCAAGCCTCCCCCTGTGAAGTCCCGGTAAAGGCTCGCGCGTACCACGCCACTTTAGACGTTGCCCATACCCCGACCTTCGCGGGGGTGGGGTCGTGTTGGCGGCCCCGCATGAGAGGCCTCCCGGAGGCCCCCCATAAGAGGGGACCCACCCCTCGATTGAGCGCTCAGATGACCGGCTCCGTATTCATGTGCCAAATGCCGTCTCGGCCAGTCGGGAGGCGGATCGCACGGACTCCCGGCAGTCTGGAATGAGTCGAAAAAACGCACGTCTTCGCGAGGGTAGGCTCGACAGCGTCCGGTGGGCGGCAAGCCCGCCGGAAGCCGGGTGGGCGCATGCCCCGACAGACCGGCGACCGACATGTGGAGAGGAGCCCTGACCCAGGGTGAGCACCAAGCCGACCACCACAGACCTTGAGTGGACCGAGCTGGACCAGCGGGCCGTCGACACCGCCCGTGTCCTGGCCGCCGACGCCGTACAGAAGGTCGGCAACGGCCATCCCGGTACGGCGATGAGCCTGGCTCCGGCCGCGTACACCCTCTTCCAGAAGGTGATGCGGCACGACCCGGCCGACCCCGAATGGGTCGGACGCGACCGTTTCGTGCTGTCCGCCGGCCACTCGTCCCTGACCCTCTACACCCAGCTGTACCTGGCCGGCTTCGGCCTGGAGCTGGACGATCTGAAGGCCTTCAGGACGTGGGGTTCCAAGACCCCGGGCCACCCGGAGTACGGGCACACCAAGGGCGTGGAGACCACGACCGGTCCGCTGGGCCAGGGTGTCGCCAACGCGGTGGGCATGGCGATGGCCGCCCGCTACGAGCGCGGTCTGTTCGACCCCGAGGCGCCGCAGGGCGAGTCCCCGTTCGACCACTTCGTCTACTGCATCGCCGGTGACGGCTGCCTCCAGGAGGGCATCTCCGCCGAGGCGTCCTCGCTGGCCGGCCACCAGAAGCTCGGCAACCTGATCCTGCTGTGGGACGACAACCACATCTCGATCGAGGGCGACACCGAGACGGCCGTGTCCGAGGACACCGTGAAGCGGTACGAGGCCTACGGCTGGCACGTGCAGCGCGTGGAGGCCCAGGACAACGGCGACCTGGACCCGGCCGCCATCTACGACGCGGTCCAGAAGGCCAAGGCCGTCACCGACCGGCCGTCGTTCATCGCGATGCGTTCGATCATCGCCTGGCCGGCCCCGAACGCGCAGAACACCGAGGCCGCGCACGGCTCGGCGCTGGGCGACGAGGAGGTCGCGGCCACCAAGCGCGTCCTCGGCTTCGACCCCGAGAAGAGCTTCGAGGTCGCGGACGAGGTCATCGCCCACACCCGCAAGGCGCTGGAGCGCGGCGCGCAGGCGAAGGCCGAGTGGGAGAAGTCGCTCCAGGTGTGGCGCGACGACAACGCCGAGCGGGCCGCGGAGTTCGACCGCATCAGCAAGGGCGAGCTGCCCGCCGGCTGGGAGGACAAGCTGCCGGTCTTCGAGCCGGGCAAGGGCGTCGCGACGCGTGCCGCGTCCGGCAAGGTGCTGCAGGCGCTCGGCGCGGTCATCCCCGAGCTGTGGGGCGGCTCCGCCGACCTCGCGGGGTCGAACAACACGACCATCGACAAGGACAGCTCGTTCCTGCCCGAGGGCAACCCGCTGCCGGAGGCCAACCCCTACGGCCGCACCGTCCACTACGGCATCCGCGAGCACTCCATGGGCGCCGAGATGAACGGCATCGCCCTGCACGGCAACACCCGTATCTACGGCGGCACGTTCCTCGTCTTCTCCGACTACATGCGCAACGCCGTGCGTCTGTCGGCGCTGATGCACCTGCCGGTGACGTTCGTGTGGACGCACGACTCGATCGGCCTCGGCGAGGACGGCCCGACCCACCAGCCGGTCGAGCACCTGGCGTCGCTGCGCGCCATCCCGGGCCTGAACGTCGTCCGCCCGGCCGACGCCAACGAGACCGCGATCGCGTGGCGCGAGATCCTGGGGCGCTACACCAAGGAGTTCGGCAAGGGACAGCCGCACGGCTTCGCCCTCACCCGCCAGGGCGTGCCGACGTACGAGCCCAACGAGGATGCGGCGAAGGGTGGTTACGTCCTCTTCGAGGCGGACGGTGGCACCCCGCAGGTGATCCTGATCGCCACCGGTTCCGAGGTGCACGTGGCCGTCGAGGCGCGTGAGCAGCTCCAGGCCGACGGTGTCCCCACGCGCGTGGTGTCGATGCCGTCCGTGGAGTGGTTCGAGGAGCAGGACCAGGCGTACAAGGACTCCGTCCTGCCGCCGTCGGTCAGGGCCCGCGTGTCGGTCGAGGCGGGTATCGGCCTCACGTGGCACAAGTACGTCGGGGACGCCGGCCGCATCGTTTCCCTGGAGCACTTCGGTGCTTCCGCCGACGGCAAGGTGCTCTTCCGCGAGTTCGGCTTCACTGCCGAGAACGTGGCCGCCAAGGCCCGGGAATCCCTCGCCGCCGCCCAGCGCTGACGCTCATATACGACACGTAGGAGATGTAATTCCATGACAGACGCACTCAAGCGCCTCTCCGAGGAAGGCGTCGCGATCTGGCTGGACGACCTGTCGCGCAAGCGGATCACGTCCGGCAACCTCGCCGAGCTGATCGACCAGCAGCACGTCGTGGGCGTCACCACCAACCCGACGATCTTCCAGAAGGCGATCAGCGGCGGCGACGGCTACGAGCAGCAGCTCACGGATCTCGCCGCCCGCAAGGTCACCGTCGACGAGGCCATCCGCATGATCACGACGGCGGACGTCCGTGACGCCGCCGACATCCTGCGCCCGGTCTTCGACGCCACCGACGGCCAGGACGGCCGGGTCTCCATCGAGGTCGACCCCCGTCTGGCCCACCACACCAGGGCGACGGTCGCCGAGGCCAAGCAGCTGGCCTGGCTGGTGGACCGCCCCAACACCCTGATCAAGATCCCGGCCACCAAGGCGGGTCTGCCGGCGATCGCCGAGGTCATCGGCCTCGGCATCAGCGTCAACGTGACGTTGATCTTCTCGCTGGAGCGCTACCGCGCGGTGATGGACGCCTACCTCACCGGTCTGGAGAAGGCGAAGGAGCGCGGCCTCGACCTGTCGCTCATCCGCTCCGTGGCGTCGTTCTTCGTGTCCCGTGTGGACACCGAGATCGACAAGCGGCTGGACGGCATCGGCACCGACGAGGCCAAGGCGCTGCGCGGCAAGGCCGCCGTCGCCAACGCGCGCCTCGCCTACCAGGCGTACGAGGAGGTCTTCTCCTCCGACCGCTGGCAGGCGCTGGAGAACGCGGGCGCCCGCAAGCAGCGTCCGCTGTGGGCGTCGACCGGCGTGAAGGACCCGGCGTACCAGGACACGATGTACGTCACCGACCTGGTCGCGCCGAACACGGTCAACACCATGCCGGAGGCCACCCTGGAGGCCACCGAGGACCACGGTGAGATCACCGGCGACACCATCACCGGCACCTACGAGCAGGCCCGCGCCGACCTCGATGCGCTGGAGAAGCTCGGGATCTCGTACGACGACGTGGTCCAGGTGCTGGAGGACGAGGGCGTCGAGAAGTTCGAGGCGTCCTGGATCGACCTGCTGAAGTCGACCGAGGCGGAGCTCAAGCGCCTCACCCCCTCGGAGGGCTGATTTGTCACCCCTCGTCGGATCCGGAGCGAACCCGCTTCGTGACCCCGCCGACCGACGGCTCCCGCGTATCGCGGGGCCGTCGGGCCTGGTGATCTTCGGCGTCACGGGCGACCTGTCGCGCAAGAAGCTGATGCCCGCGGTGTACGACCTCGCCAACCGGGGTCTGCTGCCGCCGGGCTTCTCGCTGGTGGGCTTCGCCCGCCGCGAGTGGGAGAACGAGGACTTCGCCCAGGAGGTCCACGACGCCGTCAAGGCGCACGCCCGCACGCCGTTCCGTGAGGAGGTCTGGCAGCAGCTCATCCAGGGGATGCGCTTCGTCCAGGGCACCTTCGACGACGACGACGCCTTCGAGCGGCTGCGCGCCACCATCGAGGAGCTGGACAAGGCACAGGGCACGGGCGGCAACTTCGCCTTCTACCTGTCGGTGCCGCCGCGCTCCTTCCCGGTGGTCATCCAGCAGCTGAAGAAGCACGGGCTGGCCGACCAGTCGGGCGGTTCCTGGCGGCGCGCCGTCATCGAGAAGCCCTTCGGCCACGACCTGAAGTCGGCCGAGGAGCTGAACAAGGTCGTGCACGAGGTGTTCGAGCCGGACCAGGTGTTCCGGATCGACCACTACCTCGGCAAGGAGACCGTCCAGAACATCCTGGCGCTGCGCTTCGCCAACACGATGTTCGAGCCGATCTGGAACCGGTCCTTCGTGGACCACGTGCAGATCACCATGGCCGAGGACATCGGCATCGGCGGCCGCGCCGGCTACTACGACGGCATCGGCGCCGCCCGTGACGTCATCCAGAACCACCTCCTCCAGCTCATGGCGCTCACCGCCATGGAGGAGCCCGCCTCCTTCGGCGCGGACGCGCTGGCCGCCGAGAAGGAGAAGGTGCTCGGCGCCGTACGGCTGCCGAAGGACCTGGGCGCCTCGACCGTGCGCGGACAGTACGCGGGCGGCTGGCAGGGCGGCGAGAAGGTCATCGGCTACCTCGAAGAGGACGGCATCGACGCCAAGTCGAAGACCGACACCTACGCCGCGATCAAGCTGGAGGTCGACAACCGCCGCTGGGCGGGCGTCCCCTTCTATCTGCGTACCGGCAAGCGCCTGGGCCGCCGGGTCACCGAGATCGCGGTGGTCTTCCAGCGGGCCCCGCACTCCCCCTTCGACCACACGGCGACGGAGGAGCTGGGCCAGAACGCGATCGTCATCCGTGTCCAGCCCGACGAGGGCATCACGGTCCGCTTCGGCTCCAAGGTGCCGGGCACCTCGATGGAGATCCGGGACGTGTCGATGGACTTCGCCTACGGCGAGTCGTTCACCGAGTCGAGCCCGGAGGCGTACGAGCGCCTGATCCTGGACGTGCTGCTGGGCGACGCCAACCTCTTCCCGCGCACGGAGGAGGTCGAGCTGTCCTGGAAGATCCTCGACCCGATCGAGCAGTACTGGGACAAGCACGGCAGGCCCGCGCAGTACCCGTCGGGCACGTGGGGCCCCGCCGAGGCGGACGAGATGCTCGCACGAGACGGACGGAGCTGGCGGCGGCCATGAAGATAGACCTGACCGACACCACCGCCGGCGACATCAACAAGGCGCTCGTCCGGGGCCGCCGGGCCATCGGCACGCCGGCCGTGGGCATGGTCCTGACCCTCGTCATCGTGACCGACGAGGAGAACGCCTACGACGCGCTGAAGGCCGCGGGCGACGCGTCGCGCGAGCATCCCTCGCGCACGCTCGTGGTCATCAAGCGGGTTTCCCGCACCCCGCGCGACCGTACGACGTCCCGGCTGGACGCCGAGGTGCGGGTGGGCGCGGACGCGGGTACCGGCGAGACGGTCGTCCTGCGGCTGTACGGCGAGGTGTCCGACCACGCCGACTCGGTCGTGCTGCCGCTGCTGCTGCCGGACGCCCCGGTCGTGGTGTGGTGGCCGGTGAACGCCCCGGTGGACCCGGCGAAGGACCCGCTGGGCGCGCTCGCCCAGCGCCGGGTCACCGACACCTATACCGCCGAGCAGCCGGTGCGGGAGCTGTCGGCCCGCGCCGAGGCCTACACGCCCGGCGACACCGACCTGTCCTGGACCCGGATCACGCCGTGGCGCTCGATGCTCGCGGCGGCCCTGGACCAGGTCACCTGCGAGGTGCGGGGCGTCGAGGTGGAGGGCGAGGAGTTCAACCCGAGCTGTGAGCTGCTGGCGATGTGGCTCGCGAACCGGCTGGACGTCCCCGTCCGGCGCTCCCTGTCCTCCGGCCCCGGTCTGACGGCCGTGCGCATGGAGACCACCTGCGGCCCGATCGTGCTGGACCGCGCGGACGGTTCGCTGGCCACGCTGGCCATCGAGGGCCAGCCGGCCCGCGCGGTGGCGCTGAAGCGGCGGGAGACCGCCGAGCTGATCGCGGAGGAGCTGCGCCGGCTCGACCCGGACGACACCTACGCGTCGGCGCTGCGCTACGGCGTGGAGCGGCTGAACACGGCGCCGGAACCCACGGCTTCCGAGCCGGAGGCCGCCGAGGCGCCCGCGCCCGCGAAGAAGGCGGCGGCCAAGACCGCCAAGAAGGCCCCGGCACGGAAGGCGGCGGCGAAGTGAGCACTCCGCAGCTGGTCGTCCACCGCGACAAGGAGCTGATGGCGCAGGCCGCCGCGGCCCGTCTGATCACGAAGATCGTGGACGCGCAGGCCTCCCGGGGCACCGCGTCCGTGGTCCTCACCGGTGGCCGCAACGGCAACGGCCTGCTGGCCGCGCTGGCGGCGGCGCCCGCGCGGGACGCCATCGACTGGGGCCGGCTCGACCTGTGGTGGGGCGACGAGCGCTACCTCCCCGAGGGCGACCCCGAGCGCAATGTCACGCAGGCCCGCGAGGCGCTGCTGGACTCGGTACCGCTGGACCCGGAGCGCGTGCACGCCATGCCCGCCTCCGACGGCCCGTACGGCAGGGACGTCGAGGCGGCTGCGGAGGCGTACGCGGCGGAGCTGGCGAAGGCGTCCGGGCCGGAGAACCACGGCTCGGTGCCCACCTTCGACGTGCTCATGCTGGGCGTCGGCCCGGACACCCATGTGGCCTCGCTCTTCCCGGAGTTGCCGGCCGTACGGGAGACCGAGCGCACGGTGGTCGGCGTGCACGGCGCGCCCAAGCCGCCGCCGACCCGGATCAGTCTGACCCTGCCCGCGATCCGCGCGGCCCGCGAGGTGTGGCTGCTCGCGGCCGGTGCGGACAAGGCGGAGGCCGCGGCCATCGCCCTGTCGGGCGCGGGCGAGATCCAGGCTCCGGCGGCGGGCGCGTACGGGCGGCAGCGCACCCTGTGGCTGCTGGACTCCGCGGCGGCTTCGCAGCTGCCCCGGTCGCTGTATCCGCCGTCGTCGCCGTGACGACCGGCTGTGGGTAGGGGCGGCGGGGACCTCGGTCCCCGCCGCTTCTCATTTCACGGAACCCGCCATCACGCCCTGCACGAAGTGCCGCTGGAACGCGAAGAACACCACGACCGGAACGATCAGGGACAGGAACGCACCCGGGGCCAGGACGTCGATGTTGCTGCCGAACTGGCGTATCTGTGACTGGAGTTGAACGGTCAGCGGCTGGGACGAGCTGTCGGCGAAGAGCAGGGCGACCAGCATGTCGTTCCACACCCACAGGAACTGGAAGATGGCGAGCGAGGCGAGCGCCGGGCGCCCGACCGGCAGGACCAGCCGGGTGAAGATGCGCCATTCGCTGCCGCCGTCCATCCGTGCCGCCTCCAGCATCTCCTTCGGCATCTCCGCGAAGTAGTTCCGCAGCAGGAACACCGCGAAGGGCAGGCCGTAGGCGACATGGAAGAGGACGACTCCGGGGATGGTGCCGAACAGGCCCAGCGCGCCGAAGAGTTTGGCCACCGGGAGCAGACCGATCTGCACCGGCACCACCAACAGGGCCACCACCAGCAGGAAGAGCGGTTCCCTGAGCGGGAAGTCCAGCCAGGCGAAGGCGTATCCGGCGAGGGCCGCGATGACGACGACCAGGGTGGTCGCCGGCACCGAGATCAGCACCGTGTTCCAGAAGGCCTGGGTGATGCCGGAGTTCTTCAGCAGCGCCGTGTAGTTGTCGAAGGACAGCCGGCCGGGACTCGTCAGGGCCGTCCACCAGCCGCCCTTGGCGCTGTCCTCGGACGATCGCAGCGAGGACACGAACAGTCCCGCCAGCGGGGTCAGCCAGACCAGGCCGATCACCACCAGGAAGGCCTGCACGAGGCCGTTGCCGAGCCCCCTCCTGACCGCGTTCATCGCTGACTCCTTCTGAATCGGCGGACGTTGAAGACCATCGCGGGGATGACCAGGAGCAGCAGGAGCACGCCGAGGGCACTGCCGAGGCCCTGGTTGTTGCCGCCGCCGAAGGACACGAGCCACATCTGGGTCGCGAGGACGGTGGCGTCCTCCTGCACCGGTCCGGGCGCGATGATGTAGACGAGGTCGAAGACCTTCATCACATTGATCACCAGGGTCACGAAGACCACGGTCAGCACGGGGGCCAGCAGCGGCACGGTGATGCGGCGGAAGATCTGCCACTCGTTCGCGCCGTCCATCCGGGCCGCCTCCAGCGCGTCCCGGGGCAGCGTGGAGAGCCCCGCGCCGATCAGCACCATCGCGAAGCCGGTCCAGATCCACAGGTACGCGCCGATGATCGCCGGGGTGACGAGGGCCGGGCCCAGCCAGGAGACGCCCTGGTAGGGCTGGGCGAAGTTGGACTGCGGCAGCCGCACCGTGTACGACCCGGCGGCGAGCCCGGGCAGGCGGAAGGAGCCGTCGGCCGCGGTGGTCGCGCTCGCGACCGCCTTGCCGTCGCGCACCGCCTGGACCGTCATCCCGGGCAGGCCGCTCTCCTTCGGGTCGACCTTGCCCTGCCGGCCGCCCCCGCCGGGGGTGAAGTCCAGGTAGACGACTCCGCGCAGTTCGCCCGGGGCCGCCTGCTTCGCGGCGGCCGGGTACGCGGGCGCGGCGTTCTTCGGCAGGTCCCCCGGCAGCACGCCGACCATCGGGAGCGTCACGGACTCGCCCGCCCGGGCCGTCGTCCGCCAGGAGCCGTCGCGGTCCTCGGTCAGCAGACCCGCGCGCCCGCGGGCCGTCGGGTAGGCCGACGTGCTCCGGAAGGCGTCGTGGACGGAGACGACGGCCGCGTTGAGCACGCCCTTGTTCGGGTCCTCGTCGTAGGCGAGGCGGAAGACGATGCCGGCGGCGAGGAAGGACACCGCCATCGGCATGAAGAGCAGGAGCTTGAAGGCGGTGGCCCAGCGGACCTTCTCCACCAGCACGGCCAGGATCAGGCCGAGCCCGGTCAGCAGGGCCGGGGCCACGACGACCCAGATCGCGGTGTTGCGGATGGCCTTCAGGGTGGCCGGGTCGCGGAACATCCCGGTGTAGTTGCCGGCGCCGACGAAGCGGGTGCCGGAGGCGTCGAAGAAGCTGCGGCCGACGGAGAACAGCACCGGGTAGACGACGAGCGCGCCGAGCAGGAGCAGCGCCGGGAAGACGAAGAGCAGGGCGATCAGCCGGGCGCGCCGCCGGCCGCGGCGCCCGCGCGCCGGGCCGGCGGCCCGCGGGCCCGCCTGCTGTTTCACGAGGGTGGTGGCGGTCATGTGCGGTCGCCGCTCAGTTCCCGTAGGCCTTGGCCGCGGCGGACTCCAGCTGCGCCGCGGTCGCCTTCGGGTCCGAGGGGTCGCGCAGGAAGTCCTGGAGCAGCTTCCACTCCCCCGCGCCCTTGGTGCCGCCGAAGGCGGCGGGCGCCTGGTCGGACATGTCGAAGCGGACCGAGTCGCCCGCGCCGACGAGGGACTTGGCGGTGGCGCGGGTGACGTCGTCGGCGTACGAGGCGGGGTCGAGCTTCCTGTTCGGGGACAGGAAGCCGCCCGCCTTCGCCCAGACGGCCGCCGCCTCGGGGGTGGCGAGGTACTCCAGCAGCTTCATGCCGGCCGTGGCGTTCTTGGCGTCCTTGAGGACGACCGCCGCGTCGCCGCCGCTGACGACCGGTGCCGTGCCGCCGTCGACCGCGGGGAAGGGGAAGAAGTCCGCGTCCTTGCCGATGCTCTTCCCGAACTGGTCGTGGGCGACGCCGGCCACGAAGTCGCCCTCGTAGACCATGCCGGCCTCGGGCTTGGGTCCGAACACCTTCTCCACCGAGCCGGGGAAGTCCGTGTTCAGTGCCTCCTTCTGGCCGCCCGCGACGAGCTGCTTGTCCTTGAAGAGCGTGCCGAGGGTGGTGAGCGCCCTGACGACGGAGGGGTCGGTCCACTTGAGCTGGTGGGTGGCGAGGGCGTCGTACTTCCGGGGTCCGGCCTGGGAGAGGTAGACGTTCTCGAACCAGTCGGTGAGGGTCCAGCCGTCCTCGCCGCCGACGGCGAAGGCGGCGAGCCCGGAGTCGGAGATCGTGTGCCCGTCCTTGAGCATCTCGTCGTACGTCTTCGGCGGCTTGACGCCGGCCTGGGCGAGCGCGCCGGGGCTGTACCACACGGTGGACTTGTGGGCGGCCTTGAAGTAGAGGCCGTACAGGGTGCCGCCGACGCTGCCGTAGTTCTGCCACACGGGCGCGTAGTCGGCGGTGATCGTCTGCCGGGCCGTCGGTGACAGCGGCTTGAGCCAGCCCTTCTTGGCGAACTGCTGGAGCACGCCGACCTGCGGGACCATCACGACGTCGGGTGCGTTGCCGCCCTCGATCTTGCTGCCGACGACGGTGGAGACGTTGTCGCCGGTGGAGACGAACTGGGTCTTGGCGCCGGTCTTCGCGGTGAACGCGTCCAGCACCTTCTGGAAGTTCTTCTGTTCGGCTCCGGACCAGACACCGGCCACGGTGACGGTCTGGCCGCTGAGCGCCTTGTCGCCGCCGCCGGCCGCGACCGGTCCGCCGCCGCAGGCGGTGGCGCCGAGCGCGAGGGCGAGGGCGGTACAGCTGGTGAGCAGGGTCGTACGTCGTCGCATCATCGTTGACGGGCCTTTCGTGCGGGGAAGTCGGCGGAGGATCTACAGGTCGTTCAGCCACCAGGCGGCCGTGGAGCCGGGCAGGACGCCGGGCGGGCAGGGGCCGCTGGACAGCAGGGGGGTGCCGGAGACCGGCGCGGGCACGGGGGCGG
The DNA here is from genome assembly GCF_058673395.1 of Streptomyces sp. HUAS MG56. Lineage (NCBI taxonomy): Bacteria > Bacillati > Actinomycetota > Actinomycetes > Kitasatosporales > Streptomycetaceae > Streptomyces > Streptomyces sp. HUAS MG56. The sequence continues at coordinate 3,386,343 of NZ_CM178722.1, forward strand.
TGGTGAAGTTGACGGCGCAGACGAGGTCGTCGCCGCGGGCGAAGGCGAGGACGCCGGGCGGGGTGTCCAGCCAGCGCAGGGTTCCCTCGCCCAACTGGGGCAGTGAGCGCCGCAGTTGGAGGCCGTCGCGGTACAGGTGCCAGAAGGAGCGGGTGTCGGCGAGGGCGCGGTCGGTGGCGTGGGCGGCGAAGTAGTCCGGCTGCGGCAGCCAGGGTTTGGCGGACTCGGCGCCGGAGGTGAAGCCGAACGGCGAGGCCTGCCCGGACCAGGGCAGCGGCACCCGGCAGCCGTCGCGGATGCGGGCGCGGCTGCCGGTGCGGCGGAAGATCGGGTCGGTGAGCACGTCGTCGGGCAGGTCGACGACCTCGGGCAGTCCCAGTTCCTCGCCCTGGTAGATGTACGCGGCTCCGGGCAGCGCCAGCATCAGCAGCGCGGCGGCGCGGGCGCGGGCGGCGCCCAGGGGCTGCGTCGGAAGTGGCGTCGTCGTGGGGGTACCTCCCGCCCGAGCCGGGCGGAGCTCGGTTCGAGGGTGGGGGAGCGTGCTCTCGGCGTGCCGGGCGGAAGCACTCGTACTGGACGTACTTGGGCTTTCGCCCGGTGCGGCGAGTGGGGGCACCTCCCACGCCCTTGAGGCAGTGGGGGAGCGTGCAAGGAGTCGCCCGGCAGGCGCCACTTCCGACGCAGCCCCTGGACCGCTGCCTTCGGTGACGGGTTCGCCGTAGCGGGTGACGGTGCGGACCTGGTCGTGGTTGTTGAGGACCCAGGTGACCGTGGAGCCGGTGCCGGCGATGTCCTGCATGGCCTCGGAGACGACCTTGCGGAAGGCGTCGGCGTCCCAGGGGGCGCCGAGCAGGTCGAAGAAGAAGGCCTGGTGGAGTTCGTCCGGGCGGACGTAGAGGGCGTGTTCGCGGGCGGTGGGCACGGAGACCTCGCCGACGAGGAGGCGTTCGCGGCCGTCGCGGGCCGTGTACTCCTCGCATGTCGCGCGCCACTGCCGCCACACCTCGTGCACCTCGGGCTGGTTCCAGGCGAGCGGATTGACCGAGTCGCGGGTGCGGGCGTCGGCCTCGGGGTCGTCGGAGTCGGGCAGTTCGGGGTGCTTGAACAGGCCGGCGGCGACGTCGATGCGGAAGCCGTCCACGCCCCGGTCGAGCCAGAAGCGCAGGGTCCGGTCGAACTCGGCGGGGATCTCGGGATGACGCCAGTTCCAGTCCGGCTGTTCGGGCGTGAACATGTGCAGGTACCACTGGCCGTCGCCGACTCTGCTCCAGGCGGGGCCGCCGAACATGGCGTGCCAGTTGTTGGGCGGCTCGGCGCCACCCTGGCCACGGCCGTCGGCGAAGTGGAAGCGGGCGCGGGCCGGGCTGCCGGGTGCGCTGTCCAGGGCCTCGCGGAACCAGGGGTGCTCGCTGGAGCAGTGGTTGGGGACGATGTCGAGGAGCACCTTGATGCCGAGCCGGTGGGCGGCCGTCATCAGCAGGTCGAACTCGGCGAGGTCACCGAAGAGCGGGTCGACTGCGCGGTAGTCGGCCACGTCGTAGCCGTGGTCGTGCTGCGGCGAGGGGTAGAACGGGCTCAGCCAGATGCCGTCGACGCCGAGCTTCTTCAGGTACGGCAGCCCCGCGCGGACCCCGGCGAGATCGCCGATGCCGTCGCCGGTGCTGTCCAGAAAGCTGCGGACGTAGACCTGGTAGATCACCGCGTCACGCCACCAGCCGTCGTACTTACTCAACATGCATGCATGTTAGGTAGGAGTCTCGCGAGGGTGTCAACGAAGTGAACGGAAACTACTGGCCAGTTGCCTGACCATAATGGGGCAAATCGCCGCAATGAGCCGTCAGTCGTGATGACGGCGTTACCTAACAAGTAACTAGCGACGGGCGACGGCGTCGAGTTCGCCGGCCAGCCGGCGCACGGCCTGCTCGGGCGTCTCGCGGCCGGTCAGGGCGCTGTACACCACCGCCTGCACCACCAGGCTGACCTGGTCGTAGTGCGCGCTCTTGGGGCGCGGCGCGGCGGTGAGCACGGCGGTGCGCAGGGTCGGCAGATAGGGGAACCGCCGGATCAGCGCCGGATCCTGGTACAGCGCGGCGCGTACGGGCGGCAGCGCGCCCCGGACGAGCACCTGGCGCTGGACCTGCGCGCTGGTGAGGTAGGCGATCAGGCGCGCGGCGGAATCGGGGTGCCGGGCATGGGAGTTGACCGCGAGATTGGAGCCGCCGAGGACGCTGGTCCCCGACCCGTCGGGGCCGGGCAGGGGTACGGCGCCGATCTTCCCGGCGACCCGGGAGCCCTTGGCGGAGGCGACGGCGTAGGCGTAGGGCCAGTTGCGCAGGAAGAGCAGCCTGCCGTCCTGGAAGGCCTGCTTGGACTCCTCCTCCTTCCAGGTCAGCGCCGCCTTCGGGATCCAGCCCTCGCGGACCCCGCGGGCGAGGAAGCCGATGCCCTCGCGGGCGGCGGCCGAGTCGACGGTGACCCGGGTGCCCTCGTCGCCGAGGATGGTGCCGCCCGCCGAGTACACGGCCTCGGCCGCGTTGACGGTGAGGCCCTCGTAGGGCAGGAACTGGCCCGCGTAGCCGTCGAGCCCGTACTTCGGCGCGATGGTCCTCGCGTCGCGCTCCAGCTCGGCCCAGGTGCGCGGCGGCGGCACGCCCGCCTCGGCGAGGACGTCCTTGCGGTACAGCAGGAGCCCGGCGTTCGTGACGTACGGGACCGCGTACAGCCGTCCCTCGTAGGTGGCCGTGTTCACGACGGGCGGCAGGAAGCTCTTCAGCGGGAAGCGGTCCGGGGGCAGCGGGCGGATCCAGCCGGCCGCCGCGAACTCCGGGGTCCAGTTGACGTCGATGTTGAGGACGTCGAAGCGGCTGCGGTCGCCGCCGCGCAGATCGGTCGTCATCTGCGCATGGGTCTCGTCCGCGGAGTCCGGCAGCTCGACGAGGGTGACCTTCTCGCCGGGGTGGGTGCGGTTCCAGCCCTGGAGCAGCGGGCCGAGATAGCCGGTGAGGTCGCCGGCGGTGGCCAGGGTGAGCGGGCCGCGCCCCTCGTCCGTGCCCTCCTCGGCGCGGGCACCGGAGGTGACGTACCCGGCCGTGATCACGGCGAGAACGAGGAGGCCCCTACCGGCGGCGCGTATCCACCGCATAGGTTCCTCCCTGAACACGTACACACGGCTCCGGGCACCCTCGCCCCGGGAGTCAGAGGCCATGTATACCTGTTAGGTATGGGCGATACTAGGGCCTGGAGCACATTGTGAGCAGACAGGAGGACAGCACGAGTGCGCCTTGCCCTCCTGGCACTCCTCGCCCGCGGCCCCGCCCACGGCTACGAGCTGAAGCAGGACCTTGAGCAACTGCTCGGCTCCGCGTACCCTCAGCCCAACGTCGGCCAGATCTACGTCACCCTCGGCCGCCTGGAGAAGTCCGGGCTGATCGAGGGCGAGGACGTCGAGCAGTCCAGCCGGCCCAACAAGAAGGTCTACCACCTCACCGACGCCGGGCGGGAGGCGCTGCACGTCTGGTTCGAGGAGACCGAGGACGAGCCGCGGGTGCGGGACGAGTTCTTCATGAAGCTCGCCCTCGCCCCGCAGACCGGTCTCGCCGACCAGATCGCCCTCATCAACAAGCAGCGGCGCCAGTACCTCAACACCATGCGCAGCCTGTCGAAGCTGGCCGCGGCCGAGAACCGGGACAACCGAATCGCCCAGTTGCTGATCGAGGGCGCGATGCTGCATCTGCAGGCCGACCTCGACTGGCTGGAGCGGTGCCAGGAGGAACTGGAATGAGCGAGGACCGTGTTCCGGTGCTCCGCGCCGAGGGGCTGGTCAAGACACACCACGGCGAGGGCGCGCCCGCGCACGCCGTCCGCGGGGTCGACCTGAGCGTGGCCCGGGGCGAGTTCGTGGCGATCACCGGTCCGTCCGGCGCCGGGAAGTCGACACTGCTGCACCTGCTGGGCGGGCTCCAGCGGCCGGACGAGGGCAGCATCTGGCTGGACGGCCGGTGCACGGACTCGTTCGGGGAGGCGCGCTGGGCGGTGGAACGCCGCAAGGCCATCGGGATCGTCTTCCAGTTCTTCAACCTGGTCTCGAACCTGTCCGTCGCCGACAACGTCGAACTGCCCGCCCTGCTCGCCGGCACCCCGCCGAAGCAGGCCCGCGCCGAGCGCGAGGCGCTGCTGGCCGAGCTGGGCCTCGCCGGCAAGGAGCGCGGCATGCCGGGCGAGCTGTCCGGGGGTGAGCAGCAGCGGGTCGCCCTCGCCCGGGCCCTGGTCAACCATCCGCCGCTGCTGCTGGCCGACGAGCCCGCGGGCAGCCTGGACAGCAAGGGCACCCGCGAGGTGATGCGGCTGCTGTCCCGCTTCCACGCACGCGGCCAGACGATCGTGCTGGTCACCCATGACGCCCGGCTGGCGAGCGCCGCGGACCGGGTGATCAGCTTCTTCGACGGCCGGATAGTCGACGACGCCGCGCTGGACGGTGCGCCGCCGCGCCGCGCCGGCATCTCCGGCGTGCTGGAGCTGAAGGACTGACCGTGCTCGATCTCAGGGACGTGCGGGCCACCCTGCGCTGGGCGCACTCCGACCTGCGGACGCATCGCGGCGAGGCGCTGTTCCTCGTGCTGGCCACCGCCGGCATCGTCGCCTCGCTGCTGCTGGCCGCCGCCCTGTTCGGCTATGCGACCAACCCCTGGCAGCGGACCTTCGCCGAGGCGCGCGGGGCGCACGTGTGGATCCACACCGCGTCGTCCGCGGACACCGGCAGGCTCGCCCGGCTGGACGGCGTCGCGTCCGTCGCCGGCCCCTATCGCACCGAGTCCGTCACCGTCGCCTCGCGCGGCGCCCGTGCCTCCGTGGAGCTGCGCGGCACCGCGCAGCTGCCCTCCGTCGGCCGGCCGCTGCTCACCGCCGGACACTGGCTGGATCCGGCCGAGCCGGACGGCGTGGTGCTGGAGAGCGGCCTCGCCCGTGCCCTGCTGGCCGAGCCCGGAGACACCCTCACGCTGCCCGGCACCCGTCGCACCCTGACCGTCGAGGGCATCGCCGACAGCGCCGAGCCGTCCTACAGCCCCGGCGAGCAGCCGGGCCTGGTCTGGGCCCGGCCGGCCGCGCTGCGGGCGCCCGGCGGCCAGGTCATCGGGCTGCGGCTCGGCGATCCGGCCGACACGGACTACGCGGTGCAGCGCGCCGTCACCGTGCTGGGCGCGGGCGCGGTCGGCGAGGTCTCCACCTGGCAGCAGGCCCGCGCCGCGGCACAGGGGGACAACCGCCTGCTCGGGCAGGTGCTCGGCCTGTTCGGACTCGGCGCGCTGATCGCCGCCGGACTCGCCGTGCACGGGGCGATCGCCACCCGGATCCGTGGCCATCTGCGCGACCTGTCGGTGCTGAAGGCGATCGGCTTCACCCCCGGCCAGGTCGTCCGGATCTTCCTGCTCCAGCACCTCGCCTACGCCCTGCTCGGCGCCGTGGCCGCCGCCGCCCTCACCCGGACGCTGGGCAGCCGGATCCCCGGGCGGCTCGGCGACGCCGTGGGCGTGTGGCAGGGGCTGCCCGGACACGCCATGGCGCTGTTGGCGGTGCCCCTCGGCGCGGTGCTGTTCATCGGCCTGACCACGGGCCTCGCGGCCTGGCGGGCCGGACGGGTGCCGCCGGTCCCGGTGCCGCGCCCGGCCGCGGCGACAGGCGGACGGCTCACCGGCCCGGCCCGGCGGGCGCTCGGAATGCGTCTGCCGGCCGCGCTGGTCCTCGGCTTTCACAAGCTGCTGACAGGGCGCGGACGCTCGCTGACCACCGTGGCCCGTCTCACCCTGCCGTTGCTGCTGATCGTGGTGGCGCTCAGCGCATGGACCACGATCGACCGGTTCCACACCGACCCGGCCCGGGTCGGTCTGCCCACCTCGCTCACGGTCCGCACGGACGGCACACCGGCGCCGGCGGACCTGCGGTCCCTGCTGGCCGGCGACTCCCGCGTCGCCGCCGTCTATCCGGGCGTCGAACTGGCCGCGCTGGTACCCGGGCAGACCGCGACCATCGCCCTGCGCGGTCTCGGCACCGACGCCCGCCCCTACCCCTACGCCCTCGCCGAGGGCCGGGCCGCGCACGGACCGGACGAGGCGGTGGCCGGGCAGGGGCTGCTGGACCTGCTGCACGCGCGGGTCGGCGACTGGGTACGGATGACGGTCGGCGACCGGCCGCAGATCCTGCACATCGTCGGCCGCAGCATCGAACCGCAGAACGCCGGCCGGGTCGTGACGGCCTCCCTGGACACCCTCCGCGAGAACGACCCGCAACTGGCCCCGGCCTTCTACGAGCTGCGGCTGCGCCCGGACGCCGACCCGCACCGGGTGGCCGCCGCGCTCACCGCCGCCGGCCGGGGCCACCTGGACGTGCACGCCGTGACCAACCCGGCCGACGGGCTATCCCCGCTGCGCGCGGTCGTCGCCGGGCTGATCGCCGTACTCGCCCTCATCGGGCTGGTGGAACTGCTGACCGCGATCGGCGGCAGCGTCCGCGAGGGCGAGCGCGACGTGCTCGCCTTCAAGGCGATCGGCATGTCCCCGCGGCAGATCACCGCGATCACCGTCACGGCCACGAGCGCCACGGCCCTGGCCGCGACGCTCACCGCCACGGCCCTCGGCCTGCCACTGGCCCGCCGGCTCATCGACGCCCAGGGCGCCTCCAGCGGAATCGGCGCGGGGATCGCCCGCTTTCCCTCCCCCGGACTGCTGCTCGCGCTGGGCACGGCCACCGTCCTGGGAGCAGCCGGACTCGCCGCACTCCCCGCCACCCGCACGGCACGCCGACGACTCGCGGACACGCTGAGCGCGGTGGCCTGAGCCGGCGCCCGGCCCTGCGCGGACCCGGCGATCACCGGGGGCGCACGGGAGCCGGGCGACCGCGGCGCGGTCGGCTCCCGTGCGTACCGGGTCGGCTGTGTGTAGCCGGTTCAGCTGTGTGTGCCTGCCGGCTGTACGCCGGTCAGCTGCGGCCGCGCAGGGCGCGGTACTTGGCGACCAGGGCCTTGGTCGAGGCGTCCAGGCCCGGCACCTCCGCGCCCTCGGTCAGGGCGGGCTCGACGCGCTTGGCGAGGACCTTGCCCAGCTCCACGCCCCACTGGTCGAAGGAGTCGATGTTCCACACCGCGCCCTGCACGAAGACCTTGTGCTCGTAGAGGGCGACGAGCTGGCCGAGGACGGACGGGGTGAGTGCCCGGGCCAGGATGGTCGTGGTCGGCCGGTTGCCCTGGAAGGTCTTGTGCGCGACCAGTTCCTCGGCCACCCCCTCCGCGCGGACCTCCTCGGCGGTCTTGCCGAAGGCGAGGGCCTGGGTCTGGGCGAAGAAGTTGGCCATCAGCAGGTCGTGCTGCGCCCGGAGTTCACCGCTCAGCTCGGCCACCGGCTCGGCGAAGCCGATGAAGTCCGCCGGGATCAGCTTCGTGCCCTGGTGGATCAACTGGTAGTAGGCGTGCTGCCCGTTGGTGCCCGGCGTGCCCCACACCACCGGCCCGGTCTGCCACTCCACCTCCTTGCCGTCGCGCGCCACGTACTTGCCGTTGGACTCCATGTCCAGCTGCTGGAGATACGCGGTGAACCGCGAGAGGTAGTGGCTGTAGGGCAGGACGGCGTGCGACTGGGCGTCGTGGAAGTTGTCGTACCAGATGCCCAACAGGCCCAGCAGCAGTGGCACGTTGGTCTCGGCGGGGGCGGTGCGGAAGTGCTCGTCGACCAGGTGGAAGCCGTCGAGCATCTCGCGGAAGCGGTCCGGGCCGATCGCGATCATCAGGGACAGGCCGATCGCGGAGTCGTACGAGTAACGGCCGCCGACCCAGTCCCAGAACTCGAACATGTTGGCCGTGTCGATGCCGAACTCGGCGACCTTCCCGGCATTGGTCGACAGGGCGACGAAGTGCTTGGCCACCGCCGCATCGTCACCGAGCGCGGCCACCAGCCAGCTGCGGGCGGAGGTGGCGTTGGTGATCGTCTCGATCGTGGTGAAGGTCTTGGAGGCGATGACGAACAGCGTCTCGGCGGGGTCGAGGTCGCGGGTGGCCTCGTGCAGGTCGGCGCCGTCCACGTTGGAGACGAAGCGGACCGTGAGATCACGGTCGGTGAAGCTGCGCAGCACCTCGTAGGCCATCGCGGGGCCGAGGTCGGAGCCGCCGATGCCGACGTTGACCACGTTCTTGATGCGCTTGCCGGTGTGGCCGGTCCACGCGCCGGAGCGGACGCGGTCGGCGAAGTCGCTCATCTTGTCGAGGACGGCGTGCACCTTGGGGACGACGTTCTCGCCGTCGACCTCGATCACCGCGTCGCGCGGGGCGCGCAGCGCGGTGTGCAGCACGGCACGGTCCTCGGTGACGTTGATCTTCTCGCCCCGGAACATGGCGTCCCGCAGGCCGAAGACGTCCGTGGCGTCGGCCAGCTCGCGCAGCAGCCGCAGCGTCTCGTCGGTGACCAGGTGCTTCGAGTAGTCGACGTACAGATCTCCGACCTGGAGCGTGTATCCCGCACCGCGCCCGGGTTCCGCGGCGAACAGCTCCCTGAGATGGGTGTCGGCCAGCTCCTCCCGGTGCTTGGCGAGAGCCGTCCACTCGGGCGTCTGGTTGAGCCTGGTCCGGCCGTCTGCGTTCATTTCCGACCTCAGCCTTCTTTCCTGCACCTGTCGCGTCCCAACCTAGTTGATCAGGACATGGGACGAGCGGACACAACGCTGTCCGCACGGTCAACAACAGGTACGTCCGTACGACGCACCGGTGTCCGTACCGCGTACAGACGGCACAGGAGGAGGCAGAGCGGGAGGAGGCAGCTCCGGCCCGGCACCAGCGCAGGTGCCCGGCCGGTCGCAATGCCTAGATCTCGCCCCGCAGTTTGGCGAGCGCCTCGGCGAGGATCGCCTCGCCGTCCGCGTCGCTGCGCCGCTCCCGCACATAGGCGAGGTGCGTCTTGTAGGGCTCGGTGCGGGGCGGGTCCGGCGGATTGTCCCGGTCCTGGCCGGCGGGGAAGCCGCAGCGCGGGCAGTCCCAAGTCTCGGGAACCTGCGCGTCGCTGGCGAAGCTCGGCTGCGTCTCGTGTCCGTTGGAGCACCAGAAGGAGATGCGCAGACGGGGCGCGGACTCGCCACGCTCGGCCTCGCCCATCGGCCCCGCCCCGACCCGGCTTCCTCGGATCGCGTTGCCACTTGCCACGGTCGTAACTCCCTGCGTGATGGTGCCGCGAAGCGAGTCGGCGTTCCGCTTCGCTGCGAGCGCCTCAGTCTACGTAAGGCCCAACGCGCGTCCAGTGATTGGAGTTACAAGCCCCACACCAAGACGCAAGCCCCATGATAGGCCGCGCTCAGGAGCGCGTACCGAACATGGGGCCTTACCTGCCGAATAGGCGTGATGTGTGTGCTGTGCGCGGGCGCACGGACGCGTCAGCTGTTCGACTTCATCAGCATGCCGAGGACGATGATGCACGCGAACCAGCACACGCCGACCACGATGGTGATCCGGTCGAGGTTGCGCTCGGCGACCGAGGAGCCGCCGACGGAGGACTGCATGCCGCCACCGAACATGTCGGAGAGGCCGCCGCCCTTCCCCTTGTGCATCAGCACCAGCAGCATCAGCAGCAGGCTGAAGACGATCAGGGCGATCGAGAACCCCAAAACCACGGCTGGACCAACTTCCTCGGATACGGATGGACGACTTCGGAGGGACGACGGGGGCACAGCGCACCGGCTGTGCCCCCGCAAGGGTACGACGTATCGCCGCTACCGCCTACTCACAGCGGGTGTCACTGATCGCGGAAGCGCACGATCTTGACGAACTCGTCGGCGTCCAGCGAGGCACCGCCGACCAGGGCTCCGTCGATGTCGGCCTGCGCCATGATCTCGGCGACGTTGCCCGACTTCACGGAACCGCCGTACTGGATGCGGATCTTGTCGGCCACGTCCTGCGAGTAGAGCTCGGCGAGCTTGGCGCGGATGGCGGCGCAGACCTCCTGCGCGTCCTGCGAGCCGCAGACCTTGCCGGTGCCGATGGCCCACACGGGCTCGTAGGCGACCACGATCGTCTCGGCCTGCTCGGCCGTGACGTCCTTCAGACCGCCCTCCAGCTGGGCGAGGGTGTGGGTGACGTGGTTGCCCGCCTCACGGACGTCCAGCTCCTCGCCGACGCACAGGATCGGGGTGAGGCCGTGCTTGTAGGCGGCCTTGACCTTGGCGTTGACGACGTCGTCGGTCTCGTCGTGGTACTGACGGCGCTCGGAGTGGCCGATGACCACGTACGTGCACTTCAGCTTGGACAGCATCGGGCCGGAGATCTCGCCGGTGTAGGCACCGGAGTCGTGCTGCGAGATGTCCTGGGCACCGTACTTGATCTTGAGCTTGTCGCCGTCGACCAGAGTCTGCACGGAGCGCAGGTCGGTGAAGGGCGGCAGGACGGCGACCTCGACGGCCTCGTAGTCCTTGTCGGCCAGGGCGAAAGCGAGCTTCTGGACGTGTGCGATGGCCTCCAGGTGGTTGAGGTTCATCTTCCAGTTGCCCGCCATCAGCGGCGTGCGGGTGGTCATACGGGGTCAGTCCTCCAGTGCGGCGAGGCCGGGGAGCGTCTTGCCCTCAAGGTATTCGAGGGAGGCGCCGCCACCGGTCGAGATGTGGCCGAACGCGTTCTCGTCGAAGCCGAGCGTACGCACGGCCGCGGCGGAGTCACCACCGCCGACGACGGTGAAGCCCTTGGACTCGACGAGGGCCTGGGCGACCGCCCTGGTGCCCTCGGCGTAGTCGGGGTGCTCGAAGACGCCCATGGGGCCGTTCCAGAAGACGGTGGCCGCGTCGGCGAGCTTCGAGGCGTAGAGCTTGCGGGTCTCCGGACCGATGTCCAGGCCCTCCTGGTCGGCGGGGATGGCGTCCGCGGCGACGGTGGTGGAGTTGGCCGGGGCCTTCGTCTTCAGGTCCGGGAACTCCGGCGAGACGAGGACGTCGACGGGGAGCACCAGCTCGACGCCGTTCTTCTCGGCGCGCTCCATGTACTCCGTGACGACCGGGATCTGGTCCTCCTGGAGGAGGGAGATGCCGACCTCGTGGCCCTTGGCCTTGAGGAAGGTGTACGCCATGCCGCCGCCGATGAGCAGGCGGTCGGCCTTGCCGAGGAGCTCGTCGATGACGGCGAGCTTGTCGGAGACCTTGGCGCCGCCGAGCGCGACGACGTAGGGGCGCCTGACGTCCTCGGTGAGCTTCTTCAGGACGCCGACCTCGGTGGCGATGAGGTAGCCGGCGTAGTGCGGCAGCTTCGCCGGCAGGTCGTAGACCGAGGCGTGCTTACGGTGCACGGCGCCGAAGCCGTCACCGACGTAGGCGTCGGCGAGGGCGGCCAGCTGGTCCGCGAAGGCGTCGCGCTCGGCGTCGTCCTTGGACGTCTCGCCGGGGTTGAAGCGCAGGTTCTCGATGACCGCGACCTGGCCGGGCTGGAGGCCGTCGACCGCGTCGTGGGCGGCGGGGCCGACGGTGTCCTGGGCGAAGGCGACCGGGGCGCCGAGCAGCTCGCCGAGGCGTTCGGCGGCGGGCAGCAGCGAGAAGGCGGGGTCCGGTGCGCCCTTGGGCCGGCCCAGGTGCGAGGCGACGACCACCTTGGCGCCGGCCTCGGCAAGGGCCTTGATGGTGGGCAGGACGGCTCGGATACGGCCGTCGTCGGTGATGGTCACGCCGTCCAGCGGCACGTTGAGGTCGGCGCGGACGAAGACCCGCTTGCCGCTCACGCCGGCGGCGAGAAGTTCGTCGATCGTCTTCATTGAGTGGACTCCAAAGGAGGGCTCGTGGTGCACCTGATCGTAAAAGGACGCGGTCCGGGCGTGAGAGCAGGGCCCGGGCAGCGCGTCCCTGCGCTGCCCGGGCCCTGCTCTCACTTCAAGGTGTGCTTCGACGATCAGAGCTGGTTGCCGACGAAGACCGTGAGGTCCACGAGGCGGTTGGAGTAGCCCCACTCGTTGTCGTACCAGCCGATGACCTTCACGTTCTTGCCCTCCTGGACCATGGTCAGGGAGGAGTCGAAGGTGCAGGACGCCGGGGCGTTGACGATGTCGGAGGAGACGATCGGGTCCTCGGTGTAGTCGAGGAGGCCCTTCAGCTCGCCCTCGGCGGCCTTCTGGAAGGCGGCGTTGACCTCTTCCTTGGTGACCTCGCGGCCGAGCTCGACGACCAGGTCGGTCACCGAGCCGGTCGGGACCGGGACGCGCATGGCGATGCCGTCCAGCTTGCCCTTGAGCTGCGGGAGCACCAGGGCGGTGGCCTTGGCGGCACCGGTGGTGGTCGGGATGATGTTCTCGGCGGCGGCACGGGCGCGGCGCAGGTCCTTGTGCGGGAAGTCCAGGATGCGCTGGTCGTTCGTGTACGCGTGCACCGTGGTCATCAGACCCTTGACGATGCCGAAGTTCTCGTCGAGGACCTTCGCCATCGGGGCCACACAGTTGGTGGTGCAGGAGGCGTTGGAGATGACGTGGTGGTTCGCCGGGTCGTACTTGTCCTGGTTGACGCCCATCACGATGGTGATGTCCTCGTCCTTGGCCGGGGCCGAGATGAGGACCTTCTTCGCGCCGCCGGCGATGTGCTTGGCGGCGTCTTCCTTCTTGGTGAAGATGCCGGTCGACTCGATGACGATGTCGACGCCCAGCTCGCCCCAGGGGATGTCGGCCGGGTTGCGCTCGGAGAGCACCTTGATGGTGTGGCCGTCCACGGTGATGGTGTCGGCGGTGTGGGAGACCTCTGCCTTGAGGCGGCCCAGGATCGTGTCGTACTTGAGCAGGTGCGCGGTGGTCGCCGTGTCACCCAGGTCGTTGACAGCCACAACCTCGATGTCGGCACCCTGCTCCAGCAGCGCGCGGAAGTAGTTACGCCCGATGCGGCCGAAGCCGTTGATGCCTACGCGGATCGTCACGAACCGATCTCCTCGTTGGTACGCCGGCCATGCGGTGCCGGCGAGCTCTGTTTGGGATGTCCCCGACCACCACCGACCCTACCTCCCTGGAAGCCCTGGGGTGACATCGAGATGCCCCATACACGGGCAGGCGTTCCGTACCCGCCAGTAGAGGTACGGACCGCCTCGGATCGACTGGGGTTTCGCCCGTATTTGATATGAAATGCCGGGCGATTTTTACTCCGACTTCACTCGTTCGTGAGCGGGTCGGCTCACTTGATCAGCGCCCTCGTGGGGCACGATTGCGCACCGTTGAGAGGACTCCCGCTCACCTGTTGGAACAAGGCGAGCGAGATCTGTCAACGTGGCGACCCTCACGCCCCGAGCACCGCCGCCTACGTCCGGAACAGCGCCCGGTACGCGTCCGCTCCTTCCACGCGGCCGGGCTGCCGACGGGCGGTCCGGCAACGTGCCGGGCGCCCGGCGACGTCTCGCCGGCGGCGCTGACACCGGTGAGGTCGTCAGTGGGGGTGAGGCCCTTGCAGGCGTCGAGCGCGTGCGGGTGCGGGGTGCGGTCAATCCCCTCTGCTACAGCGGCAGTTGGACGCCGGCCGGGGTGGCGCCTTCAGGGGCTCACGCGCCGGGAAAACGAACGTAGGCATCGCTGCCCGCACGGATGCGCCACCGCCACTCCAAGGAGTGAAGCCTGAGCTGACGGCACTGCCGGGGCCGTGCGCTCTGGAGACCTTCCGCCCGTCGCCGCTCTCCCCCGTGAACCACACCCACCCGGTCGCCCGGAAGGACGTCCCGCACCGTGGCCCGGTACTCGTCGAAGGACAGATCGCCCTCGCCGCCGCCGACGCGCGCCCTGGGCGTACGCCGTGGGGAACGCGGCCGGGGCAAAGTCGGCGGCGCTCAGACCGACCGCGGAGGACGGCCGGTCCGGTTGTACGGCGGACTCGGCGACGGAGAGCGCGAAGCGGACGTAGTGAACATCGCGACGCCGTTGGCGTCGGAGGCGTGCCCGTCCGCCTCGCCGTCGGTGGTGTGCAGCGCCGAGGGGACCTGGGAACGGCGCCGGGGATGACTGGATCGCCGGATCGCCGGGCGTGCCGACGAGCGCCTTGCAGAGGTCGTCGCCCTGGCAGGTCTCACTTGCGGGGTCCGGGGACGAATCCTCGTCGTCGTAGCCCCACTTCGTCACCGTTGACGTCCTGCTCCTTGCCGGCTCCTTCGCCGGGACGACGGTGACCCGCGATGGCCCGCCATGACGGCGAACAAACTCGTCAGGGTCATGGCACTTCACGAGGGGCGGTTTCGTACGGGTCGGTGGGTGTGAAAAAGCCGGTGCCGGGGTCTCGACTGGAGCCCGGCACCGGCGTGTTGAGCGTGCGCCGGTCAGCCGGCCAGGTTGTCCGCCAGCTCCTCGCTGAGGTTGGCCTCCGTGCTCGGGATGCCCAGGTCGGCGGCGCGCTTGTCGGCCATCGCCAACAGGCGGCGGATCCGGCCCGCGACCGCGTCCTTGGTCAGCGGCGGGTCGGCGAGCGCGCCCAGCTCCTCCAGCGAGGCCTGCTTGTGCTCCATGCGCAGCCGGCCGGCGGCCGCGAGGTGCTCGGGCACCTCCTCGCCGAGGATCTCCAGGGCCCGCTGCACTCGCGCCCCCGCTGCCACGGCGGCGCGGGCCGAGCGGCGCAGGTTGGCGTCGTCGAAGTTGGCGAGCCGGTTCGCCGTGGCCCGCACCTCGCGGCGCATCCGGCGCTCCTCCCAGGCCAGCACCGACTCGTGCGCGCCGAGCCGGGTCAGCAGCGCGCCGATCGCGTCACCGTCGCGTACGACCACCCGGTCCACGCCCCGCACCTCACGGGCCTTCGCGGCGATCGACAGCCGGCGGGCGGCGCCGACCAGCGCGAGCGCGGCCTCCGGACCCGGGCAGGTCACCTCCAGGGAGGAGGAACGGCCGGGCTCGGTCAGCGAGCCGTGCGCCAGGAAGGCCCCACGCCAGGCCGCCTCCGCGTCGCAGGTGGCCCCGGAGACCACCTGCGGAGGCAGACCCCGGATCGGGCGGCCCCGGCCGTCGACCAGACCGGTCTGGCGGGCCAGCTGGTCACCGCCCGCGACGACCCGTACGACATAGCGCGAGCCGCGGCGCAGTCCGCCGGGCGCCATCACGATCAGCTCGGAACTGTGGCCGAAGATCTCCAGGATGTCCCGCTTGAGGCGGCGAGCCGCCATCGCGGTGTCCAGCTCCGCCTCGATCACGATGCGCCCGCTCACCAGGTGAAGGCCGCCGGCGAACCGCAGAATGGCGGAGACCTCCGCCTTCCTGCAACAGGTCCGGGTGACGGGGAGCCGGGAGATCTCGTCCTTCACCGCTGCCGTCATCGCCATGGGCCGATCCTTCCATGCATCCGAAAAATACGGTCGTACGCGGCGGCCAACAGCTCCGGGTCGTGCCGCGGTGAACCGTCGGCCCGGGCCACGGGCGCCAGCTCGACCGCGGCCCCCAGCCGCTTGGCGGCCTCGGTGAGCAAGTCGCGATCGGGTACGGCGGCCTCGTCGGCCAGCACCACGTCCAGGGCGAGTTTAGGGGCGTGTCGCCCCAAAACCTCCAAATGACGCTGCGGGGAGAAGCCCTCGGTTTCTCCCGGCTGCGGAGCGAGGTTCAAGGAGAGCACCTTGCGCGCCTTGGTCTCGGTGAGGGCGTCCAGCAGCTCGGGGACGAGCAGGTGCGGGATCACCGAGGAGAACCAGGAACCGGGGCCGAGCACCACCCAGTCGGCGTCCTGGACCGCCGCCACGGCCTCGGGCACGGCCGGCGGGTCGTTCGGCACGACGTGCACCGACTGCACCTCCCCGGGCGTGAGCGCGACCGTCGCCTGCCCGCGCACGGTGTCCACGTCGTCCGGGCGCTCCGGGTCGTGCCCCTTGACCAGGGCCTGGAGCTCCAGCGGCACGGCCGACATGGGCAGCACGCGGCCGTGTGCGCCGAGCAGCTTGCCGACCAGGTCCAGGGCCTGCACATGGTCGCCGAGCTGCTCCCACAGGGCGACGATCAGCAGATTGCCGACCGCGTGCTCGTGCAGGTCGCCCTGGGACTGGAAGCGGTGCTGGATGACCCGGGCCCAGGTCTGGCCCCAGTCGTCGTCACCGCAGAGCGCGGCCAGCGCCTTGCGCAGATCGCCGGGCGGGAGCACGCCCAGCTCGTCACGCAGCCGACCGCTGGAGCCGCCGTCGTCGGCCACGGTGACGACGGCGGTGAGGTCGCCGGTGATCCGGCGCAGTGCGGCGAGCGAGGCGGACAGGCCCATGCCGCCGCCGAGCGCGACGACCTTGGGCTGGGCGCCCCGGCGGCGGGGCCGGGCGCCGCGCGACTCGGCCGGGCGGCCGGTGCGCGACTCGGGCACCATCCGGCGCAGTCTGCTCAGCCGCGGTGTACGTTCCGTCATTCCCGTCCCATGTCCCGGTGCACGATCACCGTCTCCACGCCCTCGGCCGCGAGGCGCGCGGCGAGCTTCTCCGACATCGCCACCGAGCGATGCTTGCCGCCGGTACAGCCGATGGCGATGGTCACATACCGCTTGCCCTCGCGCCGGTAGCCGGCCGCGATGAGGCGCAGCAGCTCGGCGTAGCGGTCGAGGAACTCCTTGGCGCCGGGCTGGTTGAAGACGTAGGCGGCGACCTCCTCGTTGAGGCCCGAGTACGGGCGCAGCTCGGGGACCCAGTGCGGGTTGGGCAGGAACCGCATGTCCGCGACCAGGTCGGCGTCGACCGGCAGACCGTACTTGAAGCCGAACGACATGACGGTGGCCCGCAGCTCGGGCTCCTCCTCGCCGGCGAACTGGGCGTCCATCTTGGCGCGCAGCTCGTGCACGTTGAGGCTGGAGGTGTCGATCACCAGGTCGGCGTCCCCGCGCAGCTCGCGCAGCAGCTCTCGCTCGGCGGCGATGCCGTCCACGATGCGGCCGTCGCCCTGGAGCGGATGCGGGCGGCGCACCGACTCGAAGCGGCGCACCAGCGCCTCGTCGGAGGACTCCAGGAACACGATGCGCCGGGTGACGCCCCGGGTGTCCAGGTCCGCGAGGGACTCGCGGAGGTTGTCGAAGAAGCGCCGGCCGCGCACGTCCACGACGACCGCGATCCGCGCCACGTTGCCCTGCGAGCGGGCACCCAGCTCCACCATGGTGGGGATGAGGGCGGGCGGGAGGTTGTCCACGACGAACCAGCCGAGGTCCTCCAGACACTTCGCGGCCGTCGACCGGCCCGCTCCGGACATGCCGGAGATGATCACCAGTTCGGGGATGGCCGCTTCGGGGGCCGCGGCCGCCGTGACGTCCGTACTCACCTGTGCTCCGTTTTCCTGGACCGCGTGCTGATCGCCCGCCGCGGGCTGTGGCCGGTCCCGGCCCGCTTCCTTGTGCGCCCGATCTCGCTCGGGCGTGGGGTGTGTCTCGTGCTCGGTCATGTCTCCTGCCCCCGTCGTTCGTCCGGGAGACCCGCGATCGCGGGCTCCCCCGAGGAACCGCCCGTCGTGTCGGGTTCCTCGTCTTCAATGATCTCTCCGGTCGCCGTGTTCACGGCGGGTGCGGCCGGGGCCGCCTGGGCGAGGGCCGCGGCGATGGTCTCGGCCGTCTTCCGGCCTATCCCGGGCACCTCCTGGATCTGTTCGATTGTGGCGGACCGGAGCTTCTTCACCGAGCCGAAATGCTTGATGAGCGCCTGTTTGCGGGTTTCGCCGAGGCCGGGCACGTCGTCCAGGGGGCCGGCGCGGAAGCGCTTGGCCCGCTTGACGCGCTGGTAGGTGATCGCGAAGCGGTGGGCCTCGTCCCGTACGCGCTGGAGGAGATAGAGGCCCTCGCTGGTGCGAGGCAGGACCACCGGGTCGTCCTCGCCCGGCACCCAGACCTCCTCCAGGCGCTTGGCGAGGCCGCAGACGGCGATGTCGTCGATCCCCAGCTCGTCGAGGGCGCGCCGGGCCGCCGCGACCTGCGGCTGGCCACCGTCGACGACGACGAGCTGCGGCGGGTAGGCGAACTTCTTGGGCCGGCCGTCGTCGTCCTTGAGAGAGTCGGTGATCTCGTCCGCACCGGTGGGGAGAGACCCGTCGGCGGCGGCCTCCTCGCCGTCGGACCACTCCCCCGTCTTCTCCTTCTCGGCGAGGTAGCGCCTGAAGCGCCGGCTGATCACCTCGTGCATGGAGCGGACGTCGTCCTGGCCCGCGAAGCCCTTGATCTGGAAGCGGCGGTACTCGCTCTTGCGCTGGAGGCCGTCCTCGAAGACGACCATGGAGGCGACCACGTCGTCCCCCTGGAGGTGCGAGATGTCGTAGCACTCGATCCGGAGCGGGGCGCTGTCCAGGTCGAGGGCCTCGGCGATCTCCTCCAGGGCACGCGAGCGTGTGGTCAGGTCGGAGGCGCGCTTGGTCTTGTGCAGCGCCAGGGCCTGCTGGGCGTTGCGCTGCACGGTCTCCATGAGCGCCTTCTTGTCGCCACGCTGCGGGATGCGCAGCGACACGTTCGAGCCGCGGCGGCCGGCCAGCCATTCCTGGACCGGTGCGACGGGCTCGGGCAGCGCCGGGACCAGGACCTCCTTGGGGACCGCGTCCCCGGTCTCCTCGCCGTACAGCTGCTGGAGCGCGTGCTCGACGAGGGCCGCGGTGGTGACGTCCTCGACCTTGTCGGTCACCCAGCCGCGCTGGCCGCGCACCCGGCCCCCGCGCACGTGGAAGATCTGCACGGCCGCCTCCAGCTCGTCCTCCGCGACGGCGATGAGGTCGGCGTCGGTCGCGTCGGCGAGCACGACCGCGCTCTTCTCCATGGCCTTCTTCAGGGCCTCGATGTCGTCGCGCAGCCGGGCGGCCCGCTCGTACTCCATCTCCTCGGCCGCCGTCATCATCTGCTTCTCCAGGCGGCGGAGGTACGTGCCCGTGCGGCCCGCCATGAAGTCGCAGAACTCCTCGGCCAGCTCCCGGTGCTCCTCGGGGCTGATCCGGTCGACACAGGGTGCCGAGCATTTGCCGATGTAGCCGAGCAGGCACGGCCGGCCGGTGCGTTCGGCGTTCTTGAAGACACCGGCCGAGCAGGTGCGCACCGGGAAGACGCGCAGCAGCAGGTCGACGGTGTCCCGGATGGCCCACGCGTGCCCGTAGGGCCCGAAGTACCGCACGCCCTTCTTCTTGTGACCGCGCATCACCTGCACACGCGGGAACTCCTCGTTCATCGTCACCGCGAGGTACGGATAGCTCTTGTCGTCGCGGTACTTGACGTTGAACCGGGGGTCGTACTCCTTGATCCAGGAGTACTCCAGCTGGAGCGCCTCGACTTCCGTGGACACCACGGTCCACTCCACGGACGCGGCGGTGGTCACCATCGTCCGGGTGCGCGGGTGCAGGTTCGCCAGGTCCTGGAAGTAGTTCGCCAGGCGCTGGCGCAGGCTTTTCGCCTTTCCGACGTAGATCACCCGGCGGTGCTCGTCACGGAACCTGTACACCCCCGGAGAGTCCGGGATCTCACCCGGCCTGGGGCGGTAGCTGGAGGGGTCGGCCATGTCTCACACCCTACTGGCGAGCGCCGACACCGCGTCGGGCCTGTGGACAACGTCCGCGCCCGCGCCGTTCACCCGTCCCGGCACCATCCCACGCCGGCCGGGGACGCACCGGTGCCGATCACCTGCCGGACGGTCCTGAGCGCCTCGTCGAGCGGCACGGTGTCCTCGTCGGGACACGTGTCGCACTGCCCGTTCGCGAGCCGGAAGCCCCCACCCTCACGCCCGCGGCCCCAGGGGTGACCGCGGACCGCCGTCCGCGTCGAGGAGCATCACCAGCGCGCGCTCGGTGTTGGTCAGCACGCTCAGCAGGCGTCCGGTGGAACCGGTGAACCAGGCTTCGAGACACCCCGCTGCGATCCGACGCCGCAGCCCGGCGACCGCCTCTTCCGGCGGCACAGCGATGTCGTCACCGGCGAATGCCCAGGTCTCCGCCACGCGCCGATCCTCCCATGGCGCGACGGGCACCGGCACGGCCCGGGGGTGCGACGGTTCCGGCGGCGCGCCGCAGTCCGGCCGGGCGGGGCCATGGCGGGTTCGAGGTGTTGTCGGGGCCAGGTCAACACGCTTCAATGCGGGGGAACTCGGGGCCGGGCACGCCCGCACAACGGGATGCGGCGTGCGCAGTCAGGGGTGCTCACAGCGCCCACGGGGGTGGTCCCGCACACCAGCGCAGACGGCCCGACCAGCCGTAGCGACACCTCATAGAAAGGCGCCTCGGCATGCGGCATGCCACCGAGCACGCGGACGTCCTCACCACGGAACTGGACATGGTCCTTCGGGGCGGCCCCTTCCATGCGGCGCTGCGCGCCGCCATCGCCGCACGCGGGCTGCCGCTCCAGCGTGTCCAGCACCATCTGTCCCGCCACGGGGTCAAGGTCGGTGTGACCAGCCTGAGTTACTGGCAGCAGGGCGCCCGCCGCCCGCAGCGCCCCGAGTCACTGCGGGCCGTGCGCGCGCTGGAGGAGATCCTCCAACTGCCGGACGAATCGCTGATCCGGCTGCTCGCCGACACCCACGAGCACAGGGTGTCCGGCCGCCCCGGGGCCCGCTCCTACCGCTCCCTGATCGAGGCCTCGGACGTCCTCGACCGGCTCCGGGCCGGCCTCGGCTGGTCCGCCGACGGCGGACTGCACACCCTCGGCCATCACGAATACGTCCGGATCGGCGCCCGGCGCGAACTGGCGGCCCGCGAGGCCCAGCACATCGTGCGGGCCCACCACGACGGCGTCGACCGCTTCCTCGCCGTGCACCACGGCGACCCCGGCTGCCGCCCGCCGGACATCAGGGTGCGGGCCCTGGAGAACTGCCGCACGGGACGCGTCCGCTGGGACCAGGACGCCGGCCTGCTGGTGGCCGAGCTGCTCTTCGGCACCCGGCTGCGCTCCGGCGACACCTTCCTCTTCCGGTACGGCATCGAGGACGGCACTGCCGGAACCTCCCGTGAACATCTTCACCGGTTCTGCTCCCCCGGCGGCCAGTACGCACTCCAGGTGCGCTTCGACACGGCCGCACTCCCGGCGCGCTGCCACCGCTTCACCCAGCCCTCGGCGGCGGCCCCCCGCAGCGGCCGGCAGGAACTGCCGGTCACCGGACCGCACCACTGCGTCCACGTGGTCGAGCCACGGATCCGGCCGGGCATCATCGGCATCACGTGGGACTGGGAGTGAAATCCCCTACGCCGTAGGGCTGTTGGCAGTCGTAGGCCTGTTGGCCACTGGCGACCGTCAGGACGGCGGCTCGGCCGGCGTCGGCTTCCGGTCAGGCGCCCGGGCCGGCGACGATCCTGCCGTTGGTGGTCTTCACCGGCAGCTCGGCGAGGGGCTCGGTGGCCGGCTGCTGGACCACTTTGCCGGTCGTGGCGTCGAACTCGCTGCCGTGACAGGGGCAGATCAAGGTCGTCCCCTGGAGCTTGTTGATGGGGCACCCCGCGTGCGTGCAGATCGTGCTGTACGCCTTCAGCGCGCCGTTCCTGTCACGGCTGACGACCACGTTGTGATCCTGGTAGAGCTTGGCTGCGCCCTGGGCGACCTCGCTCTCGGCACCGAGGTCGACGGGCGCGGTCGGGGTGGCCGCCGCCGAGGCACCGCCCGGCGCCGAGCACGCGGCCAGGCCGAGCCCGGCGACCGGGGCCACGGCGGCCCCTCGAAGGACGGTACGACGGCTCGCGGACGGTCGGGCGGGCATCTGGAACTCCACGGATCAAGGGCTGGGCAGGGCGACCATACCCGGGCAAGGGGGCAGGTTCTGCGGCAGGGGTGGCACCTCGGAGGGACGGCGAGGGTGCCCTGGAGCGGAACGCTCGGTGGGTGGGGGCCAGGCCAGGGGACGGGGAGCCGGGGAGGCAGCTGGGCCGGGGCTGCCCGGGCGGAGGACGTAAACGCTTGCGCAAGCGTTTACGCGGGGCCGGTCGATGGGATACGTTCCCGGCCGGAGCCCCCGCAACAGGGGCCGGGAACGCCCGGCCTCGTCGGCTCAGGGAGGAAAAGCCGATGGCCACCATGGCGGACGTCGCTCGCAGCGCCGGTGTCTCCGTGGCGACCGTCTCCCACGTCCTCAACGGCACGCGGCCGGTGCTGTCGCACACCCGCCAGGCCGTGCTGGACGCCGTCGACAACCTCGGCTACACGCCCAACACCCTGGCCCGCTCCCTGGTGACCTCCCGTACCCGCTCCATCGGGCTCGCCGTGTCGGCGATCAGCAACCCCTACTTCACGGAGATCCTCCAGGGAGTCGAGGCGGCCGCCCTGGAAGCGGGGTACAGCCTGCTCATCGCCGACCCGCACGACGACCCCGGGCACGAACGCAAGGTCGCTCAGCTCCTCCATGAGCGCCGCGTGGACGGCATGATCGTCGCCCCCTCCGCACATCCGCACGATCTCGTCGGCTACCTCCGCCGCCACGCCGTCCCCACCGTGTTCCTCGACCGGGTGATCGACGCGCGCGTGCTGGACGGCACCCCGGCCGGCGGTGACGAGGGTGCGTCCCCCGACGGGGGCGTGTCGTGGTGCGACCAGGTCTGTGCCGAGAGCGCCGGGCCGACCTCCCGCCTCGTCGCTCATCTCGCCGCCCTGGGCCACCGGCGGATCGGCATGGTCGCGGGTCTGCCCGGGCTGAGCACCACCGAAGAGCGCGTCGCCGGCTATCGGGACGGCCTCGCCGCCGCCGGCCTGGCGCTTGACGAGCGGCTCCTCGTGTCCGGCGACTCGGAGTCCGCCGGTGCCGAGCAGGCGACGGTGGCCCTGCTCACGCTGCCCGATCCGCCCACGGCCCTCGTCACCGCCAACAACGCGATGACCATCGGGGCACTGCGCGCACTGCGCCGACTCGGCCGGTCCGTCCCGGACGACCTCGCCCTGTGCTGCTTCGACGACTTCGCCTGGGCCGACCTGTTCTCGCCACGGCTCACCGCCGTCGCCCAGCCCAGCAGAGAACTGGGCGCGCGGGCCGTGCGGGTTCTCCTGGACCGGCTGAGCGAGCCCCGGCGTCCGGCCCGGACGGTGCGACTGCCGTGCACGTTCGTGCATCGCACGTCCTGCGGCTGCCCGGAGCAGCCCGGCGCGGCCGGGAGACCCGAGCACCGCGAACCATTCACGCTGTCCGAGAAGGGAACCGTCTCGTGATCGTCGTCGCCGGTGAGGCACTGATCGACCTGGTACCGCAGGGCCCCGGTGCCCTCGCGGACCTGAAGCCGGCGCTCGGCGGCGGCCCGTACAACACCGCCGTGGCCCTGGGCCGGCTCGGCTCCCGCACCGCTTTCTGCTCGCGGGCCTCGCACGACGCCTTCGGTGCGGCGCTGCTCGACGGGCTACGGCGGGCGGAGGTCGATGTGTCGGCCGTCCAGCGCGGGCCGGAGCCGACGACCCTCGCGGTGGCCACGCTCGACGCCACCGGCTCCGCCGCGTACTCCTTCTATGTCGACGGCACCGCCGACCGTCTGTTCACCGCGCCCGCCGCACTGCCTGCCGGCACGCGCGCGGTGTCGTTCGGCACCTGCTCGCTCGTCCTGGAACCGGGGGCGAGCGCCTATGAGGAGCTGATGCGCGCGGCGGCCGGGCAGGGGCTGTTCACCGCGCTCGATCCCAACATCCGGGCGGGACTGATCCCGGACGCGGACGCCTACCGGGCACGTTTCAAGAGCTGGCTGCCCTCGGTGACGCTGCTGAAGCTGTCCGCGGAGGACGCGGCGTGGCTGGGCGGCACGCCGCGCGAGTGGCTGGCCTCGGGACCGTCGGCCGTCGTGGTGACCCGGGGCGGGGACGGGCTGACCGTGTTCACCCGTGACGGAGGGGAGCACTCCGTGCCGGGTGAGAAGGTCGCCGTGGTGGACACCATCGGCGCCGGTGACACGGTGAACGCGGCCTTGCTGCACGGGCTTTCCGCCCAGGACGCGTTGTCCGCGGAAGCGCTCGCCGCCCTGGGGGCACAGGGCTGGGCACGGCTGCTGCGCTTCGCGGCACGGGCTGCGGCGATCACCTGCTCACGGGCCGGGGCCGAGCCGCCCTATGCGGCCGAGCTGGGTGAGTGGTGAACGCCCCGTCTTCTCTGTGCTGTTGACAAGGTGCGGCCGGGACTGTGGCGCGCGGGGACCTGCTGCACCGCAGAACCGGGCTGGCTGATGGATGAACGAACGGCGCCCCGCGGGGAGTTCCCGCGGGGCGCCGTTTTTTTGGTATTGCGTCAGCCCATGTGGTGATGTGTCGTCAGGCCTTGCGGGCTCGCGTCGTCTTCTTCGCCGGGTTCGCCGCGGGGGCCTTCTTGGCGGCCCCGGCGGCCTTCTTGGTCGCCGTGTTGTTGGCCTTGGCCGTCACCGTCTTCTTCGCCGTCGACCTGGCCGCGGCCGTCTTCCGGGCCGGGGTGCTCCGGGACGCCTTGACCGGCTCCGCGTCGCTGATGCGGTCGGCACCGAGGATCTCGCGCAGGAACTTGCCGGTGTGGCTGGCCGGTACCCCGGCCACCTCTTCGGGCGTGCCCTCGGCGACCACGAGGCCACCGCCGGCGCCGCCCTCCGGGCCCATGTCCACGACCCAGTCGGCGGTCTTGATCACGTCGAGGTTGTGCTCGATGACGATGACCGTGTTGCCCTTGTCGACCAGGCCGCCGAGCACCTTCAGCAGCTTGCTGATGTCCTCGAAGTGCAGACCGGTGGTCGGCTCGTCGAGGACGTAGACCGTGCGTCCGGTGGAGCGCT
Organism: Streptomyces sp. HUAS MG56; assembly: GCF_058673395.1. NCBI lineage: Bacteria > Bacillati > Actinomycetota > Actinomycetes > Kitasatosporales > Streptomycetaceae > Streptomyces > Streptomyces sp. HUAS MG56. The sequence goes on from NZ_CM178722.1 coordinate 3,410,954, forward strand.
TCTGCAGCTCGCTGGCCAGCTTCACCCGCTGGGCCTCACCACCGGAGAGGGTCGTGGCGGACTGGCCGAGGCGGACATAGCCGAGGCCGACGTCCTTCAGCGTCCTCAGGTGGCGGGAGATCGCCGGAACCGCCTCGAAGAAGTCGGTGGCCTCCTCGATCGGCATGTTCAGCACGTCGGCGATGGACTTGCCCTTGTAGTGGACCTCCAGGGTCTCCCGGTTGTACCGGGCGCCGTGGCAGACCTCGCACGGGACGTAGACGTCCGGGAGGAAGTTCATCTCGATCTTGATCGTGCCGTCGCCCGCGCAGTTCTCGCAGCGGCCGCCCTTGACGTTGAAGGAGAATCGTCCGGGCAGGTAGCCGCGGACCTTCGCCTCGGTGGTCTCGGCGAACAGCTTGCGGACGTGGTCGAAGACACCGGTGTACGTCGCCGGGTTGGACCGCGGGGTGCGGCCGATCGGCGACTGGTCGACGTGCACGACCTTGTCGACCAGGTCGTCGCCGTCCACACGCGTGTGCCGTCCCGGGACGTTCCTCGCGCCGTTCAGCTCGCGGGCCAGGTGCGTGTAGAGGATGTCGTTGACCAGCGTCGACTTGCCGGAGCCGGACACGCCCGTGACAGCCGTGAAGACGCCCAGGGGGAAGGACACGTCGATGTCCTGAAGGTTGTTCTCGCGGGCGCCGTGCACGGTGAGCCGGCGGGAGGGGTCGCGGGGACGGCGGATGTCGGGCAGGGGGATCGCCTTGCGGCCCGACAGGTACGCGCCGGTCTGCGACTCGGTGTTGGCGAGCAGCTCCTTCAGAGAGCCGCTGTGCACGACCTTGCCGCCGTGCTCACCGGCGCCGGGGCCGATGTCCACGACCCAGTCGGCGACCTTGATGGTGTCCTCGTCGTGCTCCACGACGATGAGCGTGTTGCCCATGTCGCGCAGCCGGACCAGGGTCTCGATCAGCCGGTGGTTGTCCCGCTGGTGCAGACCGATGGACGGCTCGTCGAGGACGTAGAGCACGCCGACGAGGCCGGAACCGATCTGGGTGGCCAGGCGGATGCGCTGGGCCTCGCCGCCGGAGAGCGTGCCGGCCGCGCGGTTGAGGGAGAGGTAGTCGAGGCCGACATCGACCAGGAAGCGCAGCCGCTCGTTGACCTCCTTCAGCACCCGCTCGGCGATCTTCTTGTCGCGGGCGTTCAGCGTCAGCCGGCCCAGGAAGTCCGCGCAGTCGCTGATCGACATCGCGGAGACTTCCGCGATCGACTTGTCCATGATCGTGACCGCGAGGACGATCGGCTTCAGGCGGGTGCCCTCGCAGGTGGGGCAGGGCACCTCGCGCATGTAGCCCTCGAAGCGCTCGCGGCTGGCGTCGCTCTCGGCCTCGCTGTGCCGGCGCTTGACGAACGGCACCGCTCCCTCGAAGGGGGTGGTGTACACGCGCTCGCGGCCGTACCTGTTGCGGTACCGCACCTCGATCTGGGTCTTGTGGCCGTGGAGCAGGGCCTTCTTGGCGCGCTGGGGCAGGCCCGCGAAGGGGATGTCCGTGCGGAAGCCGAGCGCGTCGGCGAGGGCGCCGATCAGCCGGCTGAAGTAGTCCTTGGTGTGCCCGTGCGACCAGGGGTGGATGGCGCCCTCGTCCAGGGACTTGTCCGGGTCCGGGACGAGCAGTTCCGGGTCGACCTCCATGCGCGTGCCGATACCGGTGCACTCGGGGCAGGCGCCGAAGGGCGAGTTGAAGGAGAAGGAGCGGGGCTCCAGCTCCTCGAAGGACAGGTCGTCGTACGGGCAGTAGAGGTGCTCCGAGTACATGCGCTCACGCTCGGGGTCGTCCTCGGGGAGGTCGACGAAGTCGAGCACGATCATGCCGCCGGACAGCCCGAGGGCGGTCTCCACGGAGTCGGTGAGGCGGCGCTTGGCGGAGTCCTTGACCGTGAGGCGGTCGACGACCACCTCGATGGTGTGCTTCTCCTGCTTCTTCAGCGCCGGCGGGTCGGAGAGCTGGATCGTCTCGCCGTCCACGCGCGCGCGGGAGTAGCCCTTGGTCTGGAGGTCGGCGAAGAGGTCGACGAACTCGCCCTTGCGCTCGCGCACGAGCGGCGAGAGCACCTGGAAGCGGCTCCCCTCCGGCAGCTCCAGGACCTTGTCCACGATGGCCTGGGGCGACTGGCGCGAGATCGGGCGGCCGCACTCGGGACAGTGCGGCTTGCCGATACGTGCGAAGAGCAGACGCAGGTAGTCGTAGACCTCGGTGATGGTGCCGACCGTCGAGCGCGGGTTGCGCGAGGTCGACTTCTGGTCGATGGAGACTGCCGGGGACAGGCCCTCGATGAAGTCGACGTCCGGCTTGTCCATCTGGCCGAGGAACTGCCGGGCGTACGAGGAGAGCGACTCCACGTAACGGCGCTGGCCCTCCGCGAAGATCGTGTCGAAGGCCAGGGAGGACTTGCCCGACCCGGACAGGCCCGTGAAGACGATGAGCGAGTCGCGAGGCAGGTCGAGCGAGACATTCTTGAGGTTGTGCTCGCGCGCGCCACGGACGATGAGACGGTCGGCCACGCCGGTCCGCACCTTTCTTGAGAGAAGTGACAGGGGCGGGGCCCCCGTGCTTCTTCAGACTAGGGGGAGCCACTGACAACGCCGGTCGGATTGCCCGGTTGCATAACAACCCCCGGCCATCCAGCATGCCCGACGCCGCTCTCGACGATATAGCACGTGCTTTCGATTTGCGGGCGAGCTTCACCACCTTCACCCAAAGGTGTGGTGGGGCTAGGGTCAGGTCCATGACCGATCACGCTCATGACCTGGCATGTGTACGTGACGCGACCGAACGGCTCCTCACCGCGGTCGCCAAACTGGACAACGCTTCGCTCGCCGAGCCGTCACGGCTTCCGGGCTGGAGCCGCGGGCACGTCCTCGCCCACCTCTCCCGCAACACGGACGCGCTCGTGAACGTTCTCGAAGGCCGGCCCATGTACGCGAGCGCCGAGGTGCGCGACGCCGACATCGAACGCGACGCCCCGCGCCCCCTCGACGTGCAGCTCACCGACCTGCGCGAAAGCGCGGCCCGCCTCCAGGCGCTGGGGGACGCGCCGGCGGACTGGTCGCGCACCGTCGAGCTGCGCAACGGGGTCACCGACTCCGCGTCCCGGGTGCCGTTCCGCCGGTGGGCCGAGGTGGAGCTGCACCACGTGGATCTCGGGATCGGGTACGAGCTGGAGGATCTCCCGGCGGAGTTCACCGAGCGGGAGATCGACTTCCTGGCCCGGCGCTTCGCCGGGCACAAGGAGGTCCCGTCGACCAGCCTGTCCGCCGGGGACGGCCGGAACTGGACCACGGGCGGCGGCGCCGACGGCGCGCCGGTCGCGGCCCATGGCACGCCCGCCGACCTGCTGGGCTGGCTCGCCGGCCGGCGGGACGGTTCCGGTCTGACCACGGACGGCACGCTGCCCAAGCTGCCTCCCCTGTAGGCCGACGACGGTCCGCGGGCCCCGCCCCCGCTATAGGCTGATCGCCATGACGTACACCGGAGAGGTCAAGGTCGGCGGACCGGCGGACGTGCACGAGCTGAAAGACCTGATGATCACGAAGATCGCGGTCGGCCCGATGGACAACAACGCCTATCTGCTGCGCTGCCGCGCCACCGACGAGCAGCTTCTGATCGACGCCGCCAACGAGGCGGAGACGCTCCTGGGCATGATCGGTGACGACGGCATCGCGTCTGTCGTCACCACCCATCGGCACGGCGATCACTGGCAGGCACTGGCCGCGGTCGTCGCGGCCACGGGCGCGCGTACGTACGCGGGCCGCGAGGACGCTCCCGGCATCCCGGTGCCCACCGACGTGCGCGTGGACGACGGCGACGTCATCAGGGTGGGCAACGTGGAACTCACCGCGCGGCACCTGGTCGGGCACACCCCGGGTTCGATCGCTCTCGTCTACGACGACCCGCACGGCCACCCGCACGTCTTCACCGGCGACTGCCTCTTCCCGGGCGGGGTCGGCAACACGTTCAAGGACGCGGGGGCGTTTGCCAGCCTCATCCGCGACGTGGAGACGAAGATCTTCGACGTACTGCCCGACGAGACCTGGGTGTACCCCGGACACGGCAAGGACACCACGCTGGGCGCGGAGCGGCCCCAGTTGCCGGAGTGGCACGCGCGCGGGTGGTGAGGCGCGGCATCCTGGAGACCGAGCGCGCCACGGTCCATCGCGCGCTCCATGGCACGGAGTTCGCACGTCGGGCGCGCACGCCTCTCGCATGCGCCCGGCGCGCTTTCTCCTGCGCGCGCCCCGTGTGAACGCTTCACACGCGCCGGATCCCTGCGCACGCTCCCGGGCGACGCCGCCATGCGGTCAACTGGTGGCAGTACCGCGCAGGCCGACGGCTCCTGTGCGGAAGGGCCGCCGGTCTTCCCACCCCGCCCCTCGACCGGCGGCCCAGGCCTGCGGCACACGCGCGGCGAGGTTCGCGGAAGCTGTTCACACAGCCGCAACACCCGTTCCCACCATGCGGACAGTTACCGCTGTGACCTGGACAAACGCCGGGTTCGCTGCCAATCTCCCGCCATGCATCCTGCCCCTCGCACCCTGCGCCACGCGGTGGCCGCCGCCACCGTAGCCCTGCTCGCCACCGCTGTCGGCTGTGCTCCGCAGCCCGACGGGAAGGCGTCGACCCCTGCCTCCGGATCGGCCGCGAAGAGCTGCGCCCCGGGCAAGTTGGCCACCAGGACGTCCGGAAAGCTCACGATCGCGACGGACGAACCGGCGTACGAGCCCTGGTTCCAGGACGACAAGCCCGCCGACGGCAAGGGCTTCGAGTCCTCGGTCGCCTATGCCGTGGCCAAGCAGCTCGGATACGGCAAGAACGCGGTCGTGTGGCAGAGCGTGCTATTCAACAAGGCGTTCGCGCCCGGCGTGAAGACCTTCGACTTCGACATCAACCAGGTGTCGATCAGCAACGAGCGCAAGAAGGCCGTGGACTTCTCCTCCGGCTACTACGACGTGCGCCAGGCGGTGATCGCGCTGAAGGGCAGCAAGGCGGCCAAGGCGGCGAGCATCGCGGATCTGAAGAACCTCAAGCTGGGCGCCCAGGTGGGCACCACGAGCCTGGACTACATCACCGACGTGGTGAAGCCGAAGCAGGAGGCGGCCGCGTTCGCCAAGAACGACCAGGCCAAGTCCGCGTTGAAGAACGGCCAGGTGGACGCCATCGTGGTCGACCTGCCGACCGCGTTCTACATCACCTCGGCCGAGGTGACGGACGCGAAGGTCGTCGGCCAGTTCGAGAACCAGGGCGGCGCGCCCGAGCAGTTCGGGCTGGTGCTGGACAAGGGCAGCGCGCTGACCCCGTGCGTGAGCGGCGCCGTCGACTCCCTGCGCAAGGACGGCACACTGGCCCGGCTCGAGAAGCAGTGGCTCTCGGACGCCGTCGACGCCCCGGTGCTCAAGTGACGGTCACCAAGGGCGAGTCGGCCCCGGAGGGAGCCGACGACAAGGGAGACATGACCGGCGCCGTCGACGACAACTACGTGCCCTCCGAGCGACGTTTGGAGCGGGAACGCCACAAACGCGCGCGTGCGCGGCGCGCCACGGCCGTCGCGGCACTCTCGACGCTCGTCACAGCTGTCGTGCTCTACCTCGTCGTCGTCGACGCACCGGGCTGGCCACGCACCAAGGAGACGTTCTTCAGCGCGCAGTACGCGCGCGAGGCGCTGCCGAAAGTCCTCGAAGGGCTGTGGCTGAACGTCCGTCTGCTGGTGATCTGCGGCGCCGCCGTCCTGGTCCTCGGCATGCTGATCGCCATCGCGCGTACCCTGCGCGGACCCGTGTTCTTCCCGCTGCGCGTGCTGGCCGCGGCGTACACCGACTTCTTCCGCGGCCTTCCGCTGATCATCAACCTGATGATCGTGGTCCTGGGCGTGCCGGCGCTGCGTCTTCAGGGCGTGACGGTCGATCCGGTGCTGCTCGGCGGTACCGCGCTGACGCTCACGTACTCGGCGTACGTGGCCGAGGTGTTCCGCGCCGGCATCGAGTCCGTGCACCCCTCGCAGTTCGCCGCGGCCCGCTCGCTGGGCCTGACCAACCGACAGGCGCTGCGCCACGTCGTACTGCCACAGGCGGTGCGCCGTCAGGTCCCGCCCCTGCTCAACGACCTGGTGTCGCTCCAGAAGGACACCGGTCTCGTGTCGATCGGCGGCGCGGTGGACGCCGTCCGGGCGTCCGACATCATCGTGGGCCGCAGTCTGAACTACACGCCGTACATCGTCGCCGGGCTGGTGTTCGTGGCGCTGACCATTCCGATGACCCGCTTCACGGACTGGGTGACGGCCCGGATGGACCGGCGGCGGGCCCAGGGAGGATCCCTATGAGCGACGCGCCCGTGCTGCGCATGGAGTCCGTCCGCAAGACCTTCGCCGGCTCCGTCGTCCTGCGCGACGTCGGCCTGGAGGTCGCCCCGCACACGGTGACCGCGCTGATCGGCGCCTCCGGTTCGGGAAAGTCGACGCTGCTGCGCTGCGCCAACCTGCTGGAGGAGATCGACGACGGCGCGATCTGGCTGGACGGCGAGGAGATCACCGATCCGCGCGTCGACCAGGACGCGGTGCGGCGCAGGATCGGCGTCGTCTTCCAGGCGTACAACCTCTTCCCGCACATGACCGTGCTGGACAACGTGACGCTGGCGCCGCGGCGGGTGCACGGCGTCCCCCGCGAGGAGGCCGAGGAACGCGCCAGGGAGCTGCTGGAGCGCCTCGGACTGGGCGCCAAGGCAACTGCCTACCCCGACCGGCTCAGCGGCGGTCAGCAGCAGCGCGTGGCGATCGTACGGGCCCTCGCCGTACGGCCCCGGCTGTTGCTGCTGGACGAGATCACGGCGGCGCTCGACCCCGAACTCGTCGGCGAGGTGCTGGAGGTGGTCCGCGACCTCAAGGGCGACGGCATGACCATGGTCCTGGCGACGCACGAGATGGGCTTCGCACGGGACGTCGCCGACCAGGTCTGTTTTCTGGACGGTGGCGTCGTGCTGGAGCGCGGCACCGCCGATGAGGTCTTCGGCGATCCGCAGCAGGAGCGCACGCGGCGCTTCCTGCGGCGCATCGTGGAGGCCGGCCGCCTGTGAGGTCGTGGCGCGACGCCCCCGGCGGGCGGCCGCTACGCGCGCGTGGCGGCCGCTACGCCTCGGCCTGCGCGGCCCCCAGCAGGGCCGCGACCCGCTCGACGCCGAAGGCGTAGCCCTGGACGCCACAGCCCGCGATCACGCCGTCGGCGCGCAGCGAGACGTAGGAGTGATGCCGGAACGACTCGCGCTGGTGGATGTTGGAGATGTGCACCTCCAGGACGGGCAGGCCGTCGCAGGTGTTGAGTGCGTCCAGAATCGCGACCGACGTGTGGGAGTAGGCAGCGGGGTTGATGACGATCCCGCAGTGGTTCAGGCGTGCCTCGTGGATCCAGTCGACCAGTTCGCCCTCGTGGTTGGACTGCCGGAAGTCCACCGTGCCCCCGTGTGCGGCCGCCGCCTTGGCGCACAGCGCCTCCACGTCGGCCAGCGTGTCCTTGCCGTAGATCTCGGGCTGGCGCTGGCCGAGCAGATTCAGGTTGGGCCCGTTGAGGATCATGATCGGGGCGTTGGCCAGGGTGCGGGGCACGGTTCCTCCGGTCCGTTCGGGGCGGTGCGTCGACGACCGCCGCTCGCACCCGGTCTATCACGGTGACCACGGCGGACGACGCGCCGCGTGCGCCGTCGCCTCGGCGCGCACTCCGGTGACTTCAGCACCCCCATGCGCCCCCGTAACCCCTGATCACTAAGGGTAGTTGACGCGACATGGAGCCTGTACGCACCGTAAGCACACCATCGATGCCGCGGCTCGCCGCCGCCTCCCTCGCGGGGACCGCGATCGAGTTCTACGACTTCTTCGTCTACGGGACCGCGGCGGCCCTGGTCCTGGGACCGCTGTTCTTCCCGACGTTCTCACCGCTCGCCGGGACGCTGGCGGCGTTCGGGACGTTCGGGGTCGGGTTCCTGGCCCGGCCGCTCGGCTCGGTGCTGTTCGGGCACCTCGGTGACCGGCGCGGACGCCGGCCGGTGCTGGTCCTGTCACTGCTGCTCACGGGCGCCTCGACGGTCGCGGTGGGCTGTGTGCCGTCGTACGGGTCGATCGGCGTCGCCGCGCCGGTGCTGCTGCTCGTGCTGCGCTTCTTCCAGGGTCTGGGGCTCGGCGGGGAGTGGGGCGGAGCGGTGCTGCTGACCGCCGAGCACGCGCCGCCCGGCCGTCGCGCCCTGTGGTCGAGCTTTCCGCAGGTGGGCCCGGCGATCGGGTTCGTGCTCGCCAATGGGGTGGTGCTCGCGCTGTCGGCGACGTTGTCCGACGCGGAGTTCGCTCGCTGGGGCTGGCGGGTGCCGTTCTGGGCGGCTGGGGCGCTGGCGCTCGGCGGGCTGTTGTTGCGCTGGTCGATCGTGGAGAGCCCCCGGTTCCTGGAGATCGACGACCACGCGCGCGTGCCGTTCGTCGAGGTCGTACGGCATCACGGGCGGCTGGTGCTGCTGACGGCCGGGGCGCTGGCCGCCGGGTACGCGGTCTTCTACACGGTGACGACCTGGTCGCTGACGTACGCGACGGAGCGGCTCGGGGTGAGCCGGACGGTGATGCTGACCTGTGTCATGGCCGCGGTGGTGGTGAAGGCGTCCCTCACGCCGTTCATGGCGTTGCTCGCCGACCGCTTCGGACGCCGGCCGATGTGCCTCACCGGATGCGCGGCATGCGGCCTGTGGATGCTGCCGATGGTCGCATTGCTGGGCACCGGTCAGCCGCTGCTGATGTTCCTCGGCATCCTGGGCGCTCTGGTCTCCTTCATCACCATGTTCGCGGTGATCGCCGCGTATCTGCCGGAGCTGTACGAGGCGCGGGTGCGCTGCACGGGTGCCGCGGTGGGCTACAACCTCGGCGGAGTCCTCGGCGGCGCTCTCACCCCGATCGTGGCCACGGCGCTCGCGGAACACGGCGGGCGGGTCCCCTGGGGCGTGGGCGTCTATCTGACGGGCGTCGCGCTGCTCAGCCTCGCCTGCTTCGCCCTGCTGCCCGAGACCCGCCCGGTGCCGATGCCGGTGGTGGAGCCGGTCACGGGTTGATCGCCAGCTCCAGATAGGCCGCGAAGAGCACCAGGTGGACGCCGCCCTGCAGAGGGGTGGCCCGGCCCGGCACGACCGTCAGAGAGCTGACCACCACGGTCAGCGCGAGCAGCAGCATGTGAGTCGAGCCGAGGCCGAGGACGAGCGGGCCGGACAGCCAGACGGAGGCGAGGGCGACTGCGGGGATGGTCAGGCCGATACTGGCCATGGCCGAGCCCAGCGCGAGGTTGAGGCTGGTCTGCACCCGGTCGCGGCGGGCGGAGCGCAGCGCGGCGATCGTCTCGGGGAGCAGCACGAGCAGGGCGATGATCACGCCGACGACCGCCTGGGGCAGGCCCGCGGCCGCCACGCCCGACTCGATGGCGGGCGACACGCCCTTGGCCAGCCCGACCACGCCGATGAGGGCCAGTCCGAGCAGACCGAGGCTGGTCCAGGCGGTGCGCGCGGACGGCGGCCGCGCGTGCTCTTCGGCGGTGATGACCTCGCCCTGCCGGGTGATCGGAAGGAAGTAGTCGCGGTGGCGCACGGTCTGCGTGGCCACGAACAGGCCGTACAGGATCAGCGAGGACAACGCGGCGAACGTCAGCTGCACCGAGGAGAACTCGGGCCCGGGCTTGCTGGTGGTGAACGTCGGCAGGACCAGGCTCAGCGTGGCCAGCGTCGCCACGGTCGCCAGGGCGGCGCCGGTGCCCTCGGGGTTGAAGACCGCGGTGCCGTGCCGCAGGGAAGCGGCGAGCAGGCAGATCCCGACGACGCCGTTGCAGGTGATCATCACGGCGGCGAAGACGGTGTCCCGGGCCAGGGTGGAACTCTTGTCGCCGCCGTCGGCCATGAGGGTGACGATCAACGCCACCTCGATGATCGTGACGGCGATGGCCAGGACGAGGGAACCGAAGGGTTCACCGACGCGGTGGGCGATGACCTCGGCATGGTGCACCGCCGCGAGGACGGACCCTGCGAGCACGAGGGTGACCAGGGCGACGGCCGCGCCCGGCAGGCCACGGCCCCAGGTGAAGACCAGGAGGACGATCGCGAGCACCGGCACGAGCGTCGTCCATTGCCGGGTGAGCGACCGCAGCCTACTGATCATGCGGCGATCGTCGCAGAGGCGTACAGGATTCGCATTCTGCTCTTTTCGGATACCTCTCATCCTTCCGTTGCCCTCATCCCACCGGCGGGAGCGGGAACCGCATGGCACGGTCCCGCTCCCGCCGGTGGGCGCTTCTGCCGTCGGCCGGGTCAGGCGTCGACGCTGTCCCTCGCGGCACCTTCACCGCCGGCACCCGCCGCCTCGGCGGCCGTCTGCTTCTTGCCGGCCATCAGGCTGGTGATCGTGGTGACGATCAGGACGGCGCAGATCACGCCGAGCGAGACCGGGATGCTGATCTCGGGCACGTGGACACCGGACTCGTGCAGGGCGTGCAGCACCAGTTTGACGCCGATGAAGCCGAGGATGATCGACAGGCCGTACGAGAGGTGGACCAGCTTGCGCAGCAGGCCGCCGATGAGGAAGTACAGCTGCCGCAGACCCATCAGGGCAAAGGCGTTGGCGGTGAAGACGATGTACGGATCCTGGGTCAGGCCGAAGATCGCGGGGATGGAGTCCAGGGCGAACAGGACGTCCGTGGTGCCGATGGCGAGCATCACGACCAGCATCGGGGTCATGACCCGCTTGCCGTTCTCCTGGATCCACAGCTTGGTGCCGTGGTAGCGGTCCGCCACGCCGAACCTGCGCTCCGCGGCCTTCAGCAGCTTGTTCTCCTCGAACTCCTCGTCCTCCCCGTCCGCGCGGGCCTCCTGGATGAGCTTCCAGGCCGTCCAGATCAGGAAGGCACCGAAGAGGTAGAACACCCAGGAGAAGCTGGCGAGGATGGCGGCTCCCGCGGCGATGAAGATCGCCCGCAGCACCAGGGCTATGAGCACGCCGACGAGCAGGACGCGCTGCTGGTAGCGGGTCGGCACCGCGAACTTCGCCATGATCAGGACGAAGACGAAGAGGTTGTCGACGCTGAGCGACTTCTCGGTGATGAAGCCGGCGAAGAACTCACCGGCCGGCTGTCCACCGCCGAAGAGGAACAGGCCGAGGCCGAAGAGTCCGGCCAGGGCGATCCAGACGACGGTCCAGATACCGGCTTCCTTGATCGACACCTCATGCGGCTTGCGACCGATGAAGAAGTCGACCGCGATCAGGGCGGCCAGGCCCGCGATGGTCAGGACCCACAGGGTCACGGAAACGTCCACTGTTCCTCCGGCATTACGTAACGGCAAACACTTTCAGCGCTGTCGCTGCCGGAGGTCTCTTCCACCCGCTCGGGGCCGACGCCCCGGGACCGGAACCGGTCCGTACTGACGGGTGCGCCGCACTCAGGGAGTACTCCCCTCCGCACCGAAGACCCTACCCAATAACCAAGGAAAGGTAAAGTTAAAGGTAAAATAAAGACAAAACCCCCAGTTCAGGGCGGCTTTACTTGTACTTGCCCCTGGCCTCGGCCGCCTCGGTGAGCACGTGCTGCACGATCTGGCTGCCGGCCGGCACCAGCGAAGGCTCGTAGGTCCAGGCGTGCCCGATCCAGGGGTCGGCGAGATGGTCGTCGGCGACGGGTGTGAGTCGCATCAGCGAACGCCACAGAGGATCGAGCAACGGGCCGTAGGCGGCGGCGTCCTCGCGGTCCGCCACCAGCAGCAGGTGCACGCCGACAGCGGGCCCCTCGTCGGCGAGGTAGCGCAACCGGGTCACCGCACGGTCGTCGAAGCCGTGCGGGAAGTCGTTGACGATCAGCAACTGCTGCGCGGTGTCGACGTCGGGCGGCAGTGACTCGGGCGTGCCACCGCGCACCGCCATCTGCACCAGGTCGACCCGACGGGTGAGTCTCTCCAGCACCTCCGTGACACCCGCCGCCCCGGTCGCGGGCGGCATGGCGAGCACCCCCGTCCGGGTCAGCACGCCGAGCGCCGCCGCCCCGGCACCGGCCGGGTCGATGACCTGGAGGGCGAAACCGCCCGGTGGATGCACGGCGAGCAGGCGCGCGGCGAGTGCGACCGCGGCCTCCATGGCCAGGTGCCGCAGTTCGGCGGAGTCCGGGACACCGTGGGCGTTCCCCGGGCCGCTGTCGAGCCACAGGCCGCGCTCCAGCGGCAGTCTGACCAGCATGGGAATGCGCAGCGGCTTGCTCTCCGGCAGGTGAAGATCGCCCAGCCGCAGAGCCATCGGCTCCTCGTCCGGCACTCGGTAGCCGTGCCAGACGGGATTGTCCCAGCGGGCGTACGCGGGCGGAAGCGCGGGCTCGACCACATCGGACTCGGCGGAGAGCTGGGCGAGGTCGCGGTCGAGGACCACGCGGGCCTGGTCGATCAGCTGCGTCCGGCGGGCGTGGGCCGCCTCGCGCGCGGTGTCGCCCGCCGCGCCGAGCCGGCTGCCGGGGTCGGCCAGCGCCTGGTCCAGTTCCCTCTCCAGACGGGAGTCGGCGAACTCGACGGCGCTGCGGTACGCGGCCGTGGTGCGGGCCAGGTCCTCGAACATGCCCCAGACCTGGTTGTACAGCCGCTCCTCCATCGACCAGCCCACGGCGTCCCCCGCGACCGGCTGCGCGGGCCGGTCGTCGGTGGCGGCATCCGTCGCGGGCGCCGGAGACTGCGCGGTGCCGGGTGGGCGGCGGCGCGGGTGTGTGTAGTCCACCGGGGCCCCGGGGGTTCGCGGAGCTTCGGGGTCCGCCGGAGCGGCGCCGGGTGCCTGGGTGTCGTACGGGTTCTGCACGTCGTACGGGCTCTGTGTCTCGTACGACGGTGCGGGCTCCGGGAGTTGGGGTGCGTACGAGTGTGTCGGCGTCCCCGGGCCGGGCGCGGGGGTGGGCGCCGGCAGGGGCGGAGCCGGGGCGGGGGCCGGTGTCCGCTGGATGGTGGCCACCAGGTCCGCGGACTCCGGCAGGCCCTGGTCGGCCAGCAGTGCGGGAAGGCCGGCCGCGTAGCCCTGGCCCGTCGCGCGGACCTTCCAGGCGCCCTGTCTGCGGTACAGCTCCAGGGCGACCACGGCCGTCTCGGTGTCCAGGCCGGTCAAGGTGTAGCTGACGATCTCGGTGCCGTCGGGGCCGTCGACCGTGGTGTGCGGGGCTGCGACGGCACCGAACCGGAGCGGGCCGGCGGGCCCGGTGGGCAGCGCGAGGAACACACCGACGCGGTGCACGGCCTCGGGCAGGGCGCCCAGGTCGACGGCCAGCCGGTGTTCGGCGGCGGTCTGCCGGGGCACCTCGACGCCCGGCAGGTCGGGGGCGCCGGGATGGGCCACCCACTGAGGGCCGGGCACCGTGCCGTTCTCGTCGCCGAGCGTGGCTCCGGCCAGGACCGGCACCCCGGCCGAGATCCGGACCGTCAGCCGGATCTGGGACAGCGGGTGGTTCTGCCCCCGCACCAGCTCGGCCGTCATCGCCGTGCCCCCCTGTGTCGTTGTGTCGTGCGCCTTGCCGGTCGAGCGGTCGGGCCTACAGGTGCGGCAGGATCGACGGCATCAGGTCCTGGAAGGTGCGGCCGTTGGCCGGGGAACCCAGGGCGGTCATCGTCCAGCCCGGACCCGCGCGGTGCACCTTCGCCATGATCTGGGCGGTGTAGTCGCCGCCGCCGTCCAGTGTGTAGCGGGCGAGTTCCTGGCCGTTGGTCTCGTCCACGAGGCGGCAGAACGCGTTCTGCACTTCCTGGAAGGTCTGGCCCGTGAAGGAGTTCACGGTGAAGACGATCTGGTCGATGTGGACCGGAACGCGCTGGAGGTCCACCAGGATCGACTCGTCGTCCCCGCCCTGGCCGGCACCGCCGACGAGGTTGTCGCCGGTGTGGCGGACGGAGCCGTCGTCGCTCACCAGGTGGCGGAAGAAGACGACGTCGACCGGCTGCTTCTCGGCGAAGAGCACCGCCGAGGCGTCGAGGTCGATCTCCCGGGTGCGGGAGCCGAAGAGACCACGCCGCTTCGCCGCCTGCCAGCCGAGCCCCATGCGGACCGCGGTCAGGGTGGCCCCGTCCTTCTTCTCCAGGCTGATGGCCTGACCCTTGCTCAAGTTGACGGACACCGCTGATTTCCCCTCTCGATGGTCCCCTGTTGCCGCGCAGTGCGCGGTTGACCAAAACCCTACGCAGGCGCACCGACAGTGCCGAACCCCGGCCCGCGCTTTGTGTCGGTGTTGCAACACTTGGCGCGTATGCCGAGGTCCGGCAGGGTGTCACGGGCTCAGGCGAGCCCGGCCTCCCGCATCTGGCGCAGCTCCTTCTTCATCTCCGAGACCTCGTCGCGCAGCCGGGCCGCGATCTCGAACTGGAGCTCCGCGGCGGCGGCGCGCATCCTCTCGGTCATCTCCTCGATCTGCTCGGCGAGTTCGGCCGCCGGACGGTCCGTGGGCACCGCCTGGCCCTTGGCCGCCTTGCCGGCCTTCGCGCCCTTGGCCGCCTTGTCGCCCAGCGACGGGACGGGTGCCTTGGCGCCCTTGCCGTCCTTGGACTTGCGATAGCCGCTGCCGAGGAGCTGCTCGGTGTCGACCTCTTCCCGGGCGATCTGCGCGACGATGTCGTTGATCTTCTTGCGCAGCGGCTGCGGGTCGATGCCGTTGGCCTTGTTGTAGGCGATCTGCCTGTCCCGGCGGCGGTTGGTCTCCTCGATGGCCTTCTCCATCGCCGGGGTGATCTTGTCGGCGTACATGTGGACCTGGCCGGAGACGTTACGCGCCGCGCGGCCGATCGTCTGGATCAGCGAGGTGCCGGAGCGCAGGAAGCCCTCCTTGTCGGCGTCCAGGATCGCCACCAGGGACACCTCCGGCAGGTCGAGGCCCTCACGCAGCAGGTTGATGCCGACCAGGACATCGAACTCGCCGGCGCGCAGCTCGCGCAGCAGCTCGACGCGGCGCAGGGTGTCGACGTCGCTGTGCAGATAGCGGACCTGGATGCCCAGTTCGAGGAAGTAGTCGGTGAGGTCCTCGGCCATCTTCTTGGTCAGCGTGGTGACGAGCACGCGCTCGTCCTTCTCGGTGCGCTTGCGGATCTCGTGCACCAGGTCGTCGATCTGACCCTCGGTGGGCTTGACGACGACCTCCGGGTCGACGAGGCCCGTGGGACGGATGATCTGCTCGACCGCACCGTCGGAACGCGACAGCTCGTACGCGCCCGGGGTGGCCGACAGGTAGACGGTCTGGCCGATGCGCTCCTGGAACTCCTCCCACTTCAGGGGGCGGTTGTCCAGCGCGGACGGCAGACGGAAGCCGTGGTCCACCAGGGTGCGCTTGCGGGAGGCGTCGCCCTCGTACATGGCGCCGATCTGCGGGACGGTGACGTGCGACTCGTCGATGACGAGCAGGAAGTCGTCCGGGAAGTAGTCGAGCAGGGTGTTCGGCGGGGAGCCGGGCAAGCGGCCGTCGAAGTGCATCGAGTAGTTCTCCACGCCGGAGCAGGTGCCGATCTGGCGGAGCATCTCGATGTCGTACGTCGTGCGCATCCGCAGGCGCTGGGCCTCCAGGAGCTTGCCCTGCTTCTCCAGCTCGGCGAGGCGCTCCCCCAGCTCCTTCTCGATGTCGTTGACGGCCCGCTCCATGCGCTCGGGGCCGGCGACATAGTGGGAGGCGGGGAAGACGTACAGCTGCTGGTCGTCGCTGATGATCTCACCGGTCAGTGGGTGCAGCGTGGACAGCGCCTCGATCTCGTCGCCGAACATCTCGATGCGGACGGCCAGCTCCTCGTAGACCGGGAAGATCTCGATGGTGTCGCCGCGGACCCGGAAGGTGCCGCGGCTGAAGGCCATGTCGTTGCGCGTGTACTGGATGTCGACGAAGCGGCGCAGCAAATCGTCCCGGTCGATCTCGTCGCCGACCCGGAGGGGGACCATCCGGTCCACGTACTCCTGCGGCGTACCGAGGCCGTAGATGCAGGAGACCGAGGCGACCACGATGACGTCGCGCCGTGTGAGCAGCGAGTTCGTCGCCGAGTGGCGCAGGCGCTCGACCTCCTCGTTGATCGAGGAGTCCTTCTCGATGTAGGTGTCCGACTGCGGGACGTAGGCCTCGGGCTGGTAGTAGTCGTAGTACGAGACGAAGTACTCGACCGCGTTGTTCGGCAGGAGTTCGCGGAATTCGTTGGCCAGCTGGGCGGCCAGGGTCTTGTTCGGCGCCATCACGAGCGTGGGGCGCTGGAGCTTCTCGATCATCCACGCAGTGGTGGCGGACTTGCCGGTGCCGGTCGCGCCCAGCAGGACGACGTCCTTCTCACCGGCCTCGATGCGCTTGGCCAGCTCGGCGATGGCTGCCGGCTGGTCACCGCTGGGCTGGTAGGGGCTGACGACCTCGAAGGGCGCCACCGTGCGTTCGATGTGGGAAACGGGCCGCATGCCATCCACCGTACGACCCCGCACTGACAACGGGTCCCGATCAGCGGTTCTACGGCGTCCTGGAGCCGTGGTGCTCGGGCCGGCGTCCCTCGTGGAGCGCGGGCCGGCGGTCCAGGTGGGAGACGACGGCGGCGGCCGGGACGCCCGGTTTCCGCTCGACGGGCGCACGGACGGGCCGGCCCATGACCATCATCGGGTCGAAGACCACGACCACGGCCGCGAGGAGCAGGAAGACGAGCGGGCCGATCAGCATGGGCACGAGCACGGACGGCTCCGGCGCGCCGCCGACGGCGTGGGAGTGGCCGTCGAGGTGGACCCCCAGGGCTGCCATGCCCATGTAGTGCATGCCGCTGACCGCCAGCCCCATGACGAGGCTCGCCCCCACGCTCCACAGGAAGCCGCGCACGCGTCCGGCGGCCCACAGGGCGGCGGTGGAGGCCACGACCGCTATGGCGACGGAGGCCGCGACCGTGACGGTGTTGTACGTGAACCGGCCGTGGAAGCGGACTCCGGCCATGCCCAGGTAGTGCATGGAGGCGACGCCCAGACCGGTGACGGTGCCGCCGGTGAACAGCGCGGCACCCGTGGCCCCGCGGTAGCCGACGATGAAGATTCCGACGCCGACCATGACGATGGCGAGGCCGAGGCTCGCGTAGGTGATCGGCTTGTCGTAGTGGATCGGCGCCTCCTTGACGGCGAAGCCCATCATGGCGACGAAGTGCATGGTCCATATGCCGGAGCCGATCGCGGCGGAGCCGAGGGCCAGCCAGGCGGGCCGCCGAGAGTGCGAGACCAGCAACGCGCGCGTGGTGCAGCGCAGGCCGAGGGCACCACCCAGGCAGGCCATCAGATAGGCCGCCAACGGGGTGACGGCCCCGTAGCTGAATCCGTCGACCGTGCCTTGCATTCGCGGCTGCCCTTCCGCCCTCTTGCGTCCTGGATCACCTGAAACGTTCCCCCTGCCCCAGGACCGCGCGGGCGGTCAGGGTTGTCGCAGAGAGTATGACCCCCACCGGAATGGTCGAACGATTTTCCGGCAAAGAAACACGGCGTTGCCGCACTTGTGCGGTACCCGTGAGCGGACTTGGGTGTTTGTCCGCGTTGTGCGCTTCTCGTGTGCCCGGTGCCATCGGTCGTCTGCTGTCACTCTTGTGGCAGTCGGTATCAACTCGACGCGAGGAGTCCGTATGCACGCGCGCGTAGTGGCCACCGCCGCCGCGGTCCTGGGGATCGCGACGGTCCTGCTGATCACCACCCCCGACGCCCGGGCCGGCGGTTCCGGCGAGCCGACGGTGGTCGGGCACCGGGGCGCCGCCGCCTACGCGCCCGAGAACACACTGCCCTCGATCGACAAGGCCGCGACGCTGGGCATCACCTGGGTCGAGAACGACGTCCAGCGCACCAAGGACGGCGAGCTGGTCGTCATCCACGACGACAGCCTGAAGCGCACCACCGACGTCGAGCAGGTCTTCCCCGGGCGGGCGCCGTGGAAGGTGAAGGACTTCACCGCGGCCGAGATCGCCCGGCTGGACGCGGGCAGCTGGTACTCCCCCGCCTACGCGGGCACCCGCGTGCCGACGCTCGCGCAGTACATGCGGCGGATCGAGCACAACCACGAGAAACTGCTCCTGGAGATCAAGAACCCAGAGCTGTACCCGGGCATCGAGCAGCAGACCCTGAAGCTCCTCGGCAACGAGGGCTGGCTGGACGGGAGCCATCTGGAGCGGCTGATCGTGCAGAGCTTCAGCGCCGACAGCATCCGGACCGTCCACGAGCTGAAGCCCGCGGTCACCACGGCCCTGCTCGGCTCGCCCAAGGTGGAGCAGCTGTACCAGGACGCGCGCTTCGCCGATCTCATCAATCCCTCGTACGGGTCGCTCTCGCGCGGCTATGTCGCGGCCGTGCACACGTTCAAGGGGCCGCACGGCAGGAAGCTCAAGGTGTTCGCCTGGACGGTGGACGACGCGGCCGGCGCCCACACGGCCGCGGAGTACGGCGTCGACGGGATCATCACCAACAAGGCCGACGTGGTGCGCGCGGCGCTGGGCTCGCACTGAGCCGGGACGGGCGTTGTCAGTGGCGGGCCGTACGGTGGTCGCATGGACAGCGAACGGCAGGATGAGCAGCGCGTCGTATGGACCGTCGTCGGCAGCGACATCGGTCCGCTGATGCTGGCCGCGACCCGGGACGGCCTGGTCAACGTCGTCTTCCACGCCACGGACGCGGTGCGCGACCGGGCGCTGGAGCGGCTGGCGTCCCGGTTCGGCGCCGCCCCCGTCGAGGATCCGGACGCGCCGCCGCTCACCGAGGCCATACGCCAGTTGCGCGCGTACTTCGCGGGCGAGCGGCACGACTTCGACCTGCCGCTGGACTGGTCGCTGATCTCCGGCTTCAACCGCCAGGTGCTGCGCGAGCTGGCCTCCGGGGTGCCGTACGGCACGGTGGTGGGGTACGGCGCTCTCGCGGGGCGGGTCGGGCAGCCCGGCGGGGCGCAGGCCGTCGGCGCGGCCATGGGCGCCAATCCGCTGCCGGTGGTCGTGCCGTGCCACCGGGTGGTGGAGAGCGACGGCGGTATCGGCGGCTTCGGGGGCGGGCTGGAGACCAAGCGGAAGCTGCTCGCCCTGGAGGGCGTGCTGCCCGAGCCGCTGTTCTGACCGCTCCCGGGGACTGCTCGCCGACTGCTCGGCTGCTACGCGTCGTAGTGCCGGGCCTCGAAGACATTGCCGTCGGGGTCCCGGAAATAGAACGATCGCGGGGCGCTGCCGCGGGCGCCGAAGGAGTCGTGGCCGATGTCGGACAGGGGGACGCCGTTGCTCTCCAGCCGGGCGCGCAGTGCCTCGAAGGCGTCGGCCGGCAGGGACAGGCAGACGTGGTTGACCGGATGGCCCGCGCTGTCGGCCGCGCCGGGCAGCATCCTCATGCGGTCCGCGAAGGTGTGCGGGGCGAGGTCGAAAATGGTCTCCTCGTTGACGCGCACTGAGGGGAACGGCACCTTCCCCTCGACGAACTCGGTGAGTCTGACGGGCTCCAGACCGACGGCCTCGGTGTAGAAACGGGCCGCGGCCACCGGGTCGGCCACCCACAGGACGACATGGTCGAGACGCGTGCTGTTCTTCGTCATGCGCTCCAGGCTGGTGGCGTCTCCCACAGGCCGCAAGCGTTTAGGCGCGCCCGGCGCCCGCCAGAGATCCAGGTACGAACAGCCGGCGGACAGGAGGCGATGCGCGTGGTGCTCGTGGTGTCGGAAGAGGTCCGGGAAGCGATCGACGCGCGGCGGCCGGTGGTGGCCCTGGAGTCCACGATCATCGCGCACGGCCTGCCTCGTCCCCGCAATCTGCACGTGGCGCGGGAGCTGGAGGACACGGTGCGGCGGGAGGGCGCCGTACCGGCGACCATCGCCGTCCTGGACGGACGCCCTCATGTCGGGCTGGACAAGGAGCAGCTGGAGCGCGTCGCGAACGAGGACGGGATCCGCAAGCTGGGCCACCGCGACCTGCCACTCGCCGTGGCCGCGCGGGCGAGCGGGGCGACCACGGTGTCGGCCACGGCGCAGCTGGCCGCGCTCGCGGGCATCCGGGTGTTCGCCACGGGCGGGCTGGGCGGTGTGCACCGGGAGTGGACGGTGACACAGGACGAGTCGGCCGATCTGGGGCTGCTGGCGCGCACGAGGATCACGGTGGTCTGCGCGGGCGTGAAGTCGATCCTGGACGTGCCGGCGACGCTCCAGCGGCTGGAGACCCTCGGCGTGGCCGTGGCGGGGTACGGCACGGACCGTTTCCCCGGCTTCTACCTCTCCGACTCGGGGCATCCCGTCGACTGGACCCTGCACGGCCCGGACGAGGTCGCCGAGGTCATGCGGGCCCAGGACGCGTTGGGCGCCGTGGAGTCGGCGCTGATCGTCGCCAACCCCGTCCCGGAGGCGGAACAGCTCGATCCCGAGCTGCACGCGCGCGTGCTCGCCGACGCGCTGCGGGCCTGCGCGGAGCAGGGCGTCAGCGGGCAGGCCGTGACCCCGTTCCTGCTGGACTACCTGGTCCGGCACACGGACGGCGCGTCCCTGAGCGCCAATCTGGCGGCCGTGCGCGGCAACGTACGGCTGGCGGCTCGGATCGCCACGGCCTGGACCAGGGAGTGACCACGCGTCGGAACGGGGCCCTGCTGGTCGTCGGGGACGTGATCACGGACGTGGTCGCCCGGCACCGGGGGCCGCTCGCGGCCGGCACCGACACGGTCGCCTCGATCCGTACGCTGCCCGGCGGGGCGGGCGCGAACGTGGCCTGCTGGGCCGCCCACGCGGGCTGTGCGGACGTACGGCTGCTGGGACGGGTGGGCGCGGACACGGCCGCTTGGCACGAGCGGGAGCTGCTCGCCGCCGGTGTACAGCCCCGGCTGGTGGTCGATCCGGAGGCGGCGAGCGGGACGGTGATCTGCCTCGTCGACACGGGAGCCGCGGCCGAGCGCACGTTCCTCACGGACAGCGGGGCTTCTCTGCGGCTCGAACCCGACGACTGGTCCGACGCGTTGCTCGACGGGGTCGCCCGGCTGCACCTGTCGGGCTATCTGCTGTTCACCGAGCCGAGCAGGGCTCTGGCACGTACCGCACTCGCGGCGGCACGCGCGCGTGAAGTGCCCGTCAGTCTGGATCCGGCCTCCGCCGGCTTCCTGACGCGGCTGGGCGTGGACCGGTTCCTCGCGTTCGCGGAGGAGCTGGACGTGCTGTTGCCCAGCCGGGACGAGGCATGCCTGCTGACCGGCCTGCAGGATCCGGCGGACGCGGCGGCCAAGCTGAGCCGTCTGGTGCCGCTGGTGGTGGCCAAGGCGGGCGCGGACGGGGCCCTGGTGGCCCGTTCCGGCGCCGCGCCGACGCACATCCCGGCGTCACCGGCGGTCCCCCGGGACACCACGGGCGCCGGCGACGCCTTCACCGGCGCGTTCCTCGCCGCCCTGCTCGCGGGCGCGGATCCGCAGGAGGCGGCGGCCCAGGGCTGCCGGGCGGGCGCGCGAGCGGTGGGCCGAGTGGGGGCCAGACCACCGATTCCGGGGAGCGGCGCCTAGACGTCGGCCAGCCGGCGGCGGGGGTAGGAGGCGGGGCCGTCAGCAGGGGCCACCGGCCACAGTGCACGTTCGGTCGACCGTGACGGAAGCTGGACTCTGCGCACTCCCGGATCACTGCGGCGGGTACCGCAGATGGTGCATGTCGGGCGGGTGCGGCGGGTCCAGGGGGCAGAGCAGGCCGGGGCGGCTGCGGCGAGATGCCGGGCGGCGTGCATGGCCATGCGACGCGCATGGCCTGGCGACGTCGCAGGGCGCCGCAGATGGCCCAGCCGCTGTGGCGACGGCCCGGTGCCACGCACGCTCGGACGGCCGCGGCCGGGCTACGTCGGCGCCGTGTGCGCTCCGCAGGTCCCCGATGCCGCGAACGCCCGGACAAGCGCCACAGGACGCCGATTGCCGGGGCCTGCGGACAGCTCGGGCCCTGATCGATCCCGGGCCATGGCCGCCGGGCCCCGACCGGTCGCGGGCCATGGCCCGCTCGGCGGACAGCCCGGGCTCTGTCCGCCCGTAGGGGTGATTGCGGCGGCCCAGGCCGTACGGTCGCCCGCGTCCCCGACGCCTTGCCCCGCGCCGTCTCCTACGCCTTCCTCCCCCACGCCGAGATCATCGGTGCGGTGGCCAGGTCCATGGAGCCGGTCTCGACGTGGGCCAGGTGCTGGTCGATCTCCTCGTCGGTGGCGAGTCCGGCGGCGACGAGGCGGCTGCGGATCTGACGGACGGTCGCGGCCTCCAGCGCGGTGCACGCGGGCGAGGTCATCGGGAAGTACGCGTCGGCCGCCACCTCGCTCAGCCCGGCCTCGCGGAGCAGGCGCGGCAGCCTGCGGCCGTACGAGAGGTCGGCGCCCCGTTCGGCGAGAAGCTTGCGGAAGCCCTGGCGCAGCCGGTTGGCGAGCCGCTGCTCGGGGCCGTACTCGTCGGGGCAGATCAGAGGTTGGAGGGCAGGGTCCGCGTCCTCGACCAGCAGCAGGCCGCCGGGGCGCAGCGCCTGGATCATGGACCGCAACGCCCTTTCGCGGTCCGGGACATGGACGAGCACGAGCCGGGCGTGGACCAGGTCGAAGCCCTCGGCCGGCGGTTCCTCGGTGCCCACGTCGTGGACGCGAACCTCGACCGGCGGGTGGGCCGCGGCGGCGATCAGCGAGGTGTCGATGTCGGTGGCGACGACCTTGCCGGCGGGGCCGACCTTCTCGGCGAGCCAGGACACCACGGAGGTGCCGCCGGCCCCGACTTCCCAGCAGCGCCACCCCGGTCCGATACCGAGGCCCTCGATGTGCCGGAAGGTCGTCGGGTCGAAGAGCGTGGCGAAGGCGTCGAAGCGCTGTCCCGCCTCGTTCTGCCGGTTGTCCAGAAGGTACCCGTCGGATCGCGTCATGTGAGGATCATCCCACCCGGCTTGTCCGGATCCGCCCACGCTGCGAGCGCGGGAGACCGGCGGAGCCGGCCCTTTGTCCACAGGCGGGAACCAAGCGGAACCTTGTGTTCCCACAGGCTCACCCGCGTTTTGCTCTCGCCTGGCAAACTGCTCGGGCAAGGCGCGAAAAGCGTTACGCGAGGAGATCCGAGCGAGGAGACCCAGATGTCCATGGCAGGGAATCTGCGCAAGGTCACGGGACTGGGCAAAGCCTCCGGCCTGCGCAAGGTGGCGCGGCTGGCCCGGCGGCAGCCGCGCGTGGACCTGAGCCATCCCGCCAGATCACCGCTCGGGTCCTCGGTGGTCAACTGCGTGACGTATCAGGACGGCGTGCGGGTCCCGACCTGCCACGACCTCGTGGACGCCGTGAAGATGGTGCGCAAGACCGGCGAGGGCTTCGTCTGGCTGGGGCTGCACGAGCCGACGGACCGTGAGTTCGCCGGGATCGCGGAGCTGTTCGACCTGCATCCGCTGGCGGTGGAGGACGCGGTCGAGGCCCATCAGCGCCCGAAGCTGGAGCATTACGGCAACACGCTCTTCGCGGTCTTCAAGACCGTCTGCTACGTCGAGCACGAACGGCTGACGGCGACCAGCGAAGTGGTGAACACCGGCGAGATCATGGTGTTCGTCGGCGAGGACTTCGTCATCACGGTGCGACACGGCCGGCACGGCTCGCTGGGCCCGCTGCGCGAGGAGCTGGAGGCGCATCCGCACCAGTTGTCGAAGGGGCCGGCGGCGGTGCTGCACGCGATCGCCGACCATGTCGTGGACGACTACCTGAGCGTCACGGACGCGGTGCAGGCCGACATCGACCAGGTCGAGACGGACGTGTTCTCGGAGAACGGCGCTCGGCTCGACCCCGGCCGCATCTATCAGATGAAGCGCGAACTGCTGGAGCTGAAGCGGGCGGTGGTGCCGCTGAGCCGCCCGGTGGAGGACCTGGCCACCCGGCCCATACGGGTCGTCCCGCCGGAGATACAGGCCTACTTCCGCGATGTGCTCGACCATCTGATCCGGGCCAAGGAGCAGATCGCCGCCTTCGACGAACTGCTCAACTCCATCCTCCAGGCACACCTCGCGCAGGTGACCGTCGCGCAGAACGAGGACATGCGGAAGATCACCGCCTGGGCCGCGATCATCGCCGTTCCGACGATGGTGTGTGGTGTGTACGGCATGAACTTCGACCACATGCCCGAGTTGCACTGGCAGTTCGGATATCCGCTGGCCATGGCCGTCATGGCGGGAGCGTGCGTGGTGCTGTACCGGGGCTTCCGGCGCAACGGCTGGCTCTGAGCGGCACCAGGCAGCGACAGGCGGGCAGCGGCAAGCGGCACAAGCGGCGGGAGAAACAGCCGGGGAGAAGCGCCGGGGAGAGCCGCAGGGACCCGTCGACCGGCTCGACGGGCCACTCGGGTCAGCCGCTCCAGGCGGGATGGCGCGGGTCGTCGGCGCGCACCAGGACGTCCGCCGTGCCGGCGGGATCCGTCTCGGAGGCGTAGCGCTCGAAGGCGGGCAGCGTCCAGTGGTCGGCTTCCGGGGTACGGCGGCGCAGAGCGGCCGGGGAGAGGAGGAGGTGCACGGTCAGGTCGAAGGGGAACCAGTGGTGGAGCAGGAGGGGGCCGTGGAGCAACAGGATCCCGCCGGGCGGGAGTTGGACGTAGGTGCTGCGGGTGGCGCGGTCGGTGGCCGGGTCCCACAGGTCGGGCAGGACGCGCCCGCTGCCTCCGGGGTCGAGCGGCCCGAAGACCTCGCGCCACAGGGCGCCGGTGTCGAACCATCCGCCGAAGTACGACTCCGCGTCCCGCCGGCCGTGTTCGAGGCGCAGCGAGGCGGGCCGGAGGAAGCCCTCGGTACCGACCACGAGCGAGGGCCGGCCGCGCACGCGCAGCGCCTCGCCGACGCGTTCGGCCAGGTCTCCGGGGCGGGCGGCCGGGGCACCGTCGAAGCCGACGCGCGGCCAGGCGCCTCCGTCGGCCGGCTCCGCACCGGCCAGCCGGTCGGCAAGCAGCTCGGCAAGCCGGTCCCAGGTGATCGCTTCGAGTCGCACACGGCCCATGATGCCGGGTGGCCGAGAGCGGGACGGCAGCGCCTGCCTGGGACGGAGTGCCTGCCAAGGACGGGGCGCTTACCGGAACGGGACGCCTGCCGAGGACGGGGACGGGGGCGCGCTGTGGTCGGTGGCGGGCTGCTCGGCGGCGAGCGGCGGGTTCAGTCCTGGTCCGCCGCGGCAGCGGCAGCGTCGGCCGCAGCTGTCTGCCGGGCCGCCAGGAGGGACGGGAGATGGGTCTCGCTCCAGGCACGGGCCGCGTCGAGGAGCGGGATCAGGGTGCGGCCGAGAGAGATGAGGGCGTATTCGACGCGCGGGGGGTTCTCGTCGTAGGGGGTGCGGGTGATCAGGCCGTCGCGCTCCATGGCGCGCAGGGTCTCGCTGAGGACCTTTGGGGTGACGGCCTTGAGCGGGACCCGCAGTTCGCCGAAGCGGCGCGGGCCGTCCTGGAGGCAGCGGATCACCATGCCGGCCCACTTGTCGCCCACGCGGACCGGCATCACGGACGACGGACAGAGGGGGTGGAACATGTCGGGATCGAGAGGCGCGGGCCGGTCGGCGTCCGGCGTCCCGGCGCCGGGCCGCACCGCGCCCGCCGTCCCCCGAGACACGTCCGGTATCCCGCGAGAGATGCCCGACATCCCGCGAGACGCGTCGGCTGCCCGCCGAAGAGCATCGGCCGTCTCCCGAGACACATCGGCTGTCCGCCGAAGACCGTCGGTCGTCCTGCAGGGTGCGTCGGGCATGCGTCGAGGGTAGCGCCGATACCGTTGAAGTAACCGGGGGTCCGCTCTCTAACGTCCTGGTCCGACACGAACAACCGGGCAGGACACGGAGGTTGGGGATGGGCAGGATCGTGGTCTTCGGTGCTGGAGGCCGGGCCGGGCGGGCGGTGACGGCCGAGGCGCGGGCCCGGGGTCTGACGGTGACGGCGGTGGTGCGGGAGCCGGCACGGTATCCGGATCTGGGTGCGCGGGGCGTGACGGTCGTGCGCGGTGACGTCCTGGACGCCGGGTCGGTCGCCAGGGTCGCCGCCGGGCATGTCGGTGCCGTGCATGCCGTCTCACCGGCGGGCGGGCCGGACGACCGGGTCGACGCGGTGGACCCGGGGTTCTTCGTGCAGGCCGCCGACGCGCTGCTCGACGGGCTCGGCACGGCCGGGGTGACGCGGCTCGTCGCCGTGGGGCTCGGTGCGAACCTGCTCGGCACGGACGGACGGATGGTGCTGGACGACCCGGCGGCCTTCCCGTCGGCGCTGCGGCCCTTCGCGCTGGCGCACACCGCCGGGCTGGACCGGCTGCGGGAGCGCGGGGGCGGACCCGTCGACTGGGTGATGCTGACACCGGCCGGGTTCCTGGAGCACGGCGGGCCACGGACGGGGCGGTACCGCGTCGGCGGGGAGCGGGTGCCCGTCGGGGCGGGCGAGAGCGGTGAGCAGAGCGACAGTGACGGTGATGGCGATGGTGAGCCGTGGCTGTCGTACGCCGATCTCGCGGTGGCGGTGGTGGACGAGATCGAGACGCCCGTACGGCACCGTGCGCGGGTCTCGGTGTTCAACGTGCGCGACGGGAGGAGGTAGGGAGGACGGCAGGCAAGGACACGGAGTCAGGCGGCGGTGGCGGGGAAAGTACCGCGTATGGGCCTTCCCTCGATGCCAACTCCCCACTCCCCCGGGCGGCTTGTGGTCGTCCAGAGCGCCAAGCGCAAGCGCTGTTCCGTCTGCCGGGGCGGGCCGCTGTCGCTGCTCGTGCTGGAGGACGGGGCACCGCGCTGTCTGGACTGTGCCGACCTCGGGCACCTGGTGTTCCTGTCGCGCGGTGACACGGCGCTGACCCGCAGATCGCGGGAGGAGAGCGCGCTGTCGGCGGTGGTGGTGCGCTTCAACCGGCGCAGGAGTCGCTACGAGCGGCAGGGCGTGCTCGTGGAGGAGGAGGCGCTGGCCCGGGCGGAGGCCCGTTGTCTGGCGGACGCCGAGGCCCGGCGCCGGCGGCGGGCGCGGGACGCGCGGCGCAGGGCGGTGGAGGACGAGCGGTTCGTGGCGGCGTTCGCGGCCGAGATCCTCCGGCTGTTCCCGCGCTGCCCGGCCGAGCGGGCCCGTGCCGTCGCGGCGCACGCGTCCGTGCGGGGCAGTGGGCGGGTCGGGCGCAGTGCGGCGGGGCGGGCGCTGACGGAGGGGGCGGTGATCTCGGCGGTCGTGGCGGCCGTGCGGCACGTGGACACGCCGTACGACCAGTTGCTGATGAGCGGGGTGCCGCGGTACGAGGCACGGCGCCGGATCGCCCCGGCCGTGGAGGCGGTGCTGCGGGCGTGGCAGGGCGCGGACGCGGACGTCGGATGAGCGGAAGAGGACGAGCGGAGGGAGGGCGTTCGAGGGAGACGCCTGCTTATGGAGGCGGGCGGTTCGGCCATGGTCGGTGCGCCGTCCTGGGCGTCGGCTGGAGGTGACGGTGCTGCCGGGCCCGGCCCGGTGGGCGGGACGAGACGGGATGAGGGCGTGGGGATGATCGACGGGCCGTTCTTCGTGCTGGTCGTGGCGGGTGTTCTCGGCACCGGGCTGATGGCCGGGGTCTTCTGTGCCTTCTCGGTCTTCGTGATGCGGGGGCTCGCGGCGTTGCCGCCCGCACAGGGGGTCGCGGCGATGAAGGCGATCAACGTGGCCGCGGTGCGGCCCCCTTTCATGACGGTGTTCGGGGGCGCGGCGGTGCTGAGCGCGATGATCGCGGTGGTGACGTTCGTGGTGTGGCCGGGCGACGGGACGGTCGAGCTGCTGCTGGGCAGCACGCTGTATCTGTTCGGCTCGTTCGGACTGACGGTGGTCGCGAACGCGCCCCGCAACGACAGGCTGGCCCGGTTGACCCCGGGTGCGCCGGAGGCCGCGGTGTACTGGCCGGTGTATGTGCGCGAGTGGACGTTCTGGAACCACGTGCGTACCGCCGCCTCCGCCGCGTCGGCCCTCGTCTACGTCCTGGCCCTCACCTGACCTGCCCCACCGCTGGCCGACCGCCTGACCCGCCCCTCCCCCGGACCCGTCTCCGAGGGCGCGCGGGAAAGCGCTCTCCGCCGCTCTGCGCGGTCCACGGTACGGACGTATCGTGGCCGGAAGAGTGCCGGAAGAGTGGCGACGATCATGGCCGATCCCAAGGGTTTCATGACCACGCCGCGCCAGGAGTGGCCGCGGCGGCCCGTCGAGGAACGGGTACGGGACTGGGACGAGGTGTACGTCCCGGGCGCGCTGCTGCCCATCATCAGCAAACAGGCCGACCGCTGCATGGACTGCGGCGTCCCCTTCTGCCACGACGCGTGCCCGCTGGGGAATCTGATCCCCGAGTGGAACGACCTGGTCTCGCGGGAGGACTGGCGGGCGGCGAGCGACCGGCTGCACGCGACGAACAACTTCCCCGAGTTCACCGGGCGGTTGTGCCCGGCGCCGTGCGAGGCGGGGTGCGTGCTGGCGATCAACCAGCCGGCCGTGACCATCAAGAACGTCGAGTGCGCGATCGCCGACCGGGCCTGGGAGGAGGGTTTCGTCCCGGCACGGCCGCCGGAGCGGCTGTCGGGGATGACGGTCGCCGTCATCGGCTCCGGGCCCACCGGGCTTGCGGCGGCGCAGCAGCTGACGCGGGCCGGACACACGGTCGCGGTGTACGAGAGGGACGACCGGCTCGGCGGGCTGATGCGGTACGGCATCCCCGAGTTCAAGATGGAGAAGCGCCATCTGGAGCGGCGGATCGGGCAGATGCGGGCCGAGGGGACCAAGTTCCGCACGTCGACGGTGGTCGGGCGGGATGTCGGGGCGGTGGAGCTGCGCGGGCGGTACGACGCGGTCGTCGTCGCCACGGGGGCCACGGCGTGGCGGGAACTTCCGGTGCCGGGCCGGGCGTTGGACGGAATACACCAGGCGATGGAGTATCTGCCGCTGGCCAATCGGGTGTGCGAGGGGGATCTGGAGGTATCACCGCTGTCGGCGGCCGGTCGGCACGTCGTGATCGTCGGCGGCGGGGACACGGGAGCGGACTGTCTGGGTACCGCGGTGCGCGAGGGGGCCGCGTCCGTGACCCAGCTGGACATCTACGCGCAGCCGGATGCCGAGCGGGACGAGGACACCGAGCCGTGGCCGACGTACCCGAAGGTCTACCGGCTGTCGGCCGCGCACGAGGAGGCGCGGGATCTGCGTACGGCTCCGGCGGCGGACGCGGACGCGCGACTGTTCGCGGCGTCCACGCTCCACTTCGCCGGGGACGAGAGCGGGCGGGTGCGGTCGCTGCACGTGGTGGAGGTCGACGAGCGGCGGGAGCCGGTGGAGGGCACCGGGCGGACGCTCCCGGCCGACCTCGTGCTGCTCGCCCTCGGGTTCTCCGGGCCGGACCAGGAGGACGGGATGATCGCGCAGTTGGGGCTGGCGCTCACTCCGCGCGGCACGATCGCCCGGGACGACGGCTTCGCGACCAACGTCCCCGGGGTGTTCGCCGCCGGGGACGCGGCACGCGGCCAGTCGCTCATCGTCTGGGCGATCGCGGAGGGCCGGGCGGTGGCGGCGGCCGTCGACCACTATCTGACGGGCGCTTGGCGCCTGCCCGCGCCGGTCTCTCCGGGAGACCGGCCGATGAGGGTGTAGCCCTCGGCCGACGGTTGTCGTGACCGTTCGTCGTTCCCGGCTGTGCCGGTGGACGGTCCGGCACCACCGGGACGCGCCGTGCACCGTGCGCCGTCGTGGTGGACCGGCGCGACGACGGGCGGGCGGTCAGCCCTTGCGCTCGTCCGTGCCCGCCACCTTGCCCGTCGACAGGGCGACCCGGTTCCAGGTGTTGATCATGAGGATCAGGGCGAGGACATGGGCCAGTTCCTGCTCGTCGAACCGGGCGGCGGCCTCGGCGTAGACCGTGTCGGGGACGCCTCCGCCGGCGACCAGGGTCACGGCCTCCGTCAGGGCGAGGGCGGCCTGTTCCTTCGGGGTGAAGAAGTGCCGTGCCTCGCGCCAGACGGCGACCATGTGGAGCCGGTCCTCGCTCTCGCCGGCCTTGCGGGCGTCGTTGGTGTGCATGTGCAGGCAGTAGGCGCAGTGGTTGAGGTGCGAGGCGCGGATCTGGATCAGCTCGACCAGCGCGGGGTCGAGGCCCTCGCGGGCGGCGGCGTCGAAGCCGACGATGGCGCGGAAGACCTTCGGCGCGGACCTCGCGAGGTCGAGTCGGGTACGGGCGGCCCCGGCGGCGGTGACCGCGCTGGTCACATGGGCGGTGTTGGTGATCGTGTGCGTCGTCATGGCTTCAACCTACGAGCCGGAAAGACCGGTTGTAGGGTGCATTTTCATGACGGAATCATGGGTCAATCCGGCCGAGCGGATCGGCGTCGACCTGCATCTGGAGCTGTCGGGTCCGGGCGGTCGGCGGGCCGCGCTGATCCGGGCGCTGCGGGAGGCCGTGCGCAGTGGGCGGCTGGCTCCGGGCACCCGCCTGCCGCCGTACCGCTCGCTCGCCGCGGATCTGGGCGTGGCCCGCAACACGGTGGCGGACGCGTACGCCGAGCTGGTCGCGGAGGGCTGGCTGACCGCCCGGCAGGGGTCGGGCACCCGGGTGGCCGACCGGGCGGAGCCGCTGCGGGGTGCCGTACGGACACCGGCGAGAGCGCCCGTACGCGCGCGTGGGCCGCGGCACGACCTGCAGCAGGGCGCGCCGGACGCGTCGGCGTTCCCGCGGGCAGCGTGGGCGGCCGCGTACCGGCGGGCGGTGCAGGTGGCGCCGAGCGAGGCGTTCGGGCCCGGGGATCCGGCCGGGCGCCGGGAGCTGCGCGAGGCGCTGGCGGAATATCTGGCACGCGCGCGTGGAGTGCGCACCGAGCCGGACCGGATCGTCGTCTGCTCGGGTTTCGCGCACGCGCTGCGGCTGCTGTTCGGGCAGGGTGCGGGCGGAGTGCTGCGCGGTCCGCTGGGTGTGGAGGCGTACGGGCTGGGCTTCCACCGGGAGCTGCTCGCGACGGCCGGGGTGCGCACGGTGCCGCTGCCGTTGGACGAGGACGGCGCGCGCGTGGACGCCCTCGGGCGGGAGCGGGCCGTGCTGCTCACGCCCGCGCACCAGTTCCCGACCGGAGGGCCGCTGCACCCGGAGCGCCGGGCGGCCGTGATCGACTGGTCACGCGCGCGGGGGACGGTGGTGCTGGAGGACGACTACGACGGAGAGTTCCGCTACGACCGCAGGCCCGTCGGCGCGCTCCAGGGCCTCGATCCGGAGCGTGTGATCCATATCGGCTCGGTCAGCAAGAGCCTGTCGCCGGCGCTGCGGCTGGGCTGGATGGTGCTGCCGGAGCGGTACGTCGGGCCGGTGCTCGCGGCGAAGGGTGAGCGGGAGGCCTGGGCGAGTGTCCTGGACCAGCTCGCGCTCGCGGAGTTCATCGTCTCCGGGGCGTACGACCGTCATGTGCGGCGCATGCGGCAGCGCTACCGGCACCGGCGCGACCGGCTCGTGGCCGCGCTCGCGGCGCACGCGCCGCACGTCGAGGTGACGGGCCTCGCGGCCGGTCTGCATGCCGTTCTGCGGCTGCCGCCGGGCACCGAACGGTCGACGGTGAAGGCCGCCGCGTGGCAGGGCGTCGCCCTGGACGGCCTTGCGGCGTTCCGTCATCCGCAGGGCGAGCCGACGGCGGGCGATGGGCTGGTGGTCGGGTACGCGGCCCCTGCCGAGCACGCCTACGGCGCGGCGCTGGAGGCGCTGTGCGCGGTGCTGCCACCGGGGTGAGGGACGGCGGCGCGGGCGAGGGGGACGCCGGCCGGAAGGGGCTTCTCGACGGCGGCCGCCGACTTCTGTGGGGTGGCCGACTCCTGCGGGGCGGCGCCGACTCCTGCGGGACGGAGCCGGCCGACGCGCGGGTCGTCATCAGGTGGCTACCCGGGGGCGGGACGAGCAAGGTTCGGGGGGATGACCGTGGCCAAGGGCAAGGTCAAGAGCAGGGTCAAGTCGGTGCCAGGGTAAGGAAGTCGGCTGAACAACGAGAAACAGGGGCAGGCTCAGGACAGCAGGAAGTCGGCCTCCCCCGCCTTGGCGCCCTCGATGAAGGCGGTCATCTCGTCCGTGGTGTAGATCAGCGCCGGCCCGTCCGGGTCGGTGGACTGGCGTACGGCGATCCGGCCGTCGGCCAGCTTCATCGCCTCCAGGCAGTTGCCGCCGTTGCCGCCGCTCCAGGGCTTGTGCCACCCCTCGCTGCCCAGCTCCCGCGCGGGCATGCCGTTGTAGACGTGTCCGCGCGGCTTGATGCGATCCATTCACAGCTCCTTGCGGAGATCCTGGAGGATCTCCTTCGTGCGTTGTGCCGTAGCGGCCTGCGCCGCCATGCGGTCCATGACCTCAAGGTGGGTCGCCACCTCGGTGCGCGCGTCCAGGTAGACCGCGCCGGTCAGGTACTCGCTGTAGACCATGTCCGGCAGTTCTGACATGGCAAATCGGAACAGCACGAAGGGCCCGTACGTCCCCGGGTGCGGCCCGTGGGCGAACGGGGCCACCTGGAGCGTCACATGGGGCAGCTTCGTCGCCTCCAGCAACTTGTCGATCTGCGCGCGCATCACCTCCGGGCCGCCGACCTGCCGGCGCAGGGCGGTCTCGTCCATCACCGCCCAGAAGCGGGGGGCGTCGGAACGGCTGAGCAGGCTCTGACGTTGCATGCGCAGCGCGACGTGCCGTTCGATGTCGTCCGGGCTGGTCTGGCCGATGGCACCGGACTTGAGCACACCGCGCGCGTAGTCCTCGGTCTGGAGCAGGCCGGGGACGAAGTGCGGCTCGTACGAGCGGATCAGGCCGGCCGCGCCCTCCAGGCTGACGTACATCGAGAACCAGCCCGGCAGGATGTCGTGGAACCGCTGCCACCAGCCGGGTTTGTTGGCCTCTTCGGCGAGCTGGACGAACACGTCGGCCTCGTCGTCCGGCACGCCGTACGCCTTGAGCAGCAGTTGCAGGTACGGGATCTTGAGAGCGACCTCGGCCATCTCCATACGGCGGACGGTGGCGGGGGCGACGCGCAGCACGCGGGCGGCCTCCTCGCGCTTCAGCCCGGCGCGTTCCCGCAGGTCCAGCAGGCGCCGGCCGAGGACCACCTGGCCCACCGTCGGCGCGGACCGCGGCTCGCTCACGCTGTCACCTCCACGGAATCCACCGAAAGCCCCACCACTCCACCTGACACCGCGCTCTCTCCCGACAGCCCTGCGGCGCCATTCGAAGACTCATTCGAAGACCGGGGCGGATCTCCGATGACCCCAATTGGCGCCGCTCGACGTGCTGTTGCGAGCAGTGTGCCACGGCCTCTGACCGAGTCACACAGCACTCTGCAATTTTCAGAGTGACACTTGCCAAGTGTTCACGGCGGGGAGATAGTGGCAAGCGTGATTCCGTCCGCGCCCTTAGGAACAGATGCCGCCGCAGACCGTTCCGGTCTCGGTGCCGCGTCGGGAGCGGCCCCCCGGTGGGGCGCTGCCGAGCGCCGGTTCCGCTTCGAGCTGGCCGCACATCCGGGTTCCGTCGCCCAGGCGAGACGCCTGGCGCATGCCCGGCTGACCGGCTGGTCCGTCGGCGCGGACACCTGCGACAGCGCGGTCCTGGTCATTTCCGAGCTGGTCACGAACGCGATCGTGCACACCGCGAGCAGCCATGTCGTGTGCGAGCTGCACGATCACGAGGACATCGTGCGCATGGCCGTCCTCGACGAGGGCTGCGCTCCCGGCGAACCCCACCCGTCCCCGCAGCGGCCGGACGAGGAGCACGGGAGGGGATTGTTTCTCGTCGACGCGTTGTGCCGGGCCTGGGGTGCGCAGGAGCACGGCTCCGGCCTGCTGGTCTGGGCCGACCTGCCGCGCCGGAGCGACGCGGCCCACGACACCGCCGAGCCGTGCAACGACCTCGGCTGGGGTGCTCGCCCGAAGCCGGGCCGGCCTGCCGACACCCGCGAGGACGGCCCGGCCGGGGCCAGTCACGAGGACGCGGAGCGCCCCGCCGACGAGGTCCACGGGAAACGCGGGATCCCCGAGCAGCCCCGCCGCGACGACCGCATGTCCGCGGAGCCGCTCGGCCGTGGGAGCGAGGGGACTCCGGAACAGTCGCCGTCCCGGTCGCCCGAGCGGCAGCACCGGCCCGCGACGGCCGAGTACCGGGTGCACCCGGTGTCCGAGCAGCACCGCCTCGGGATATCCGAGCAGCACCGGCACGGCGTGTCGGAGCCCCACCAGCACCGGTCCCCGGACCGCCCTCGGCACCAGCCGCTGCACCGGGCCCCCGAACAGCGCCGCACCGGGGAGCGGCCGTGACCGGCGGCGGACCCGACAGCACGGGCGCGGAGCACAACGGCCCGGCTTCCGGCGCCGGTTCCGGCTCCGAGCGCGCGATCGGTCTCGACACGCTCGTACGGCTGCAACGCCGGCGGCCCGTCCCGGACGCACCCCGTCGGCTGTTGCTGCCCGAGGGCATGACGGCCCCTCTGGGCTGTGACGCCGTGGCCGTGCCGGACCGCCTCGGCCCGCTGGTCGTACCGCGGCTGCCCCGGCTGGGCTGTGTGTACACCGACGGCGCGCAGTGGTGGTGGATCGTTCCGTCGGACTCCGACTACGCCCTGCCCTGGCCGGCTCCGGCCCGGTACGCCCCCGGCGCGCTGGTCACCGGACCCGCGCGGCTCGTCCACCGCCCCGAGGGCACGGTCCCGTACACCCCGCCGATCCCGCTGTACCTGGCCCTGTGCCGGGTGCTCGGCACGGCCCCGGACTGGTCGCGGGCGGTCTCGGCGTAAGCCCGTGCGTCCGAACCTCCGGGCGGTCACTCCGAGCCGTCGCCGCCGCGCACGATCACCAGGAACGTGTCCGTCGCGAGGTCCATGACGACCTCGGCGGGCAGGCCTTCCATACGCCGCGCGTACGCGAACTCCTCCGCGGGCCAGGATCCCCGCGGACCGCCGGCGGGAAAGCGCTCGAGCACCGTTCGCCCGTTCACCATCGCGCACCTCCAGAAAGCGTCACTCTTGGAGGAGTTAACGCCCTGGGGACGGCGAACGCTTCGCTCAGTGATGGCACTGAGACATTACCTACACTCGTTCGGCGCGAATCAGAAAAACCCGTTCACGTTACGGCTTGAAGCGCACACATTGCGTAGGCGAATCGCATGCTTCGTGTCAGTAGTCGTACTCGTCAGTCGTACTCGTCGTGCAGCCGGAGCCGGTCGCTGCCGGCGGGGCTGCGGCCCAGCGCGGTGAGGTCGAGCAGGCCGGCGATGGTGCAGGCGCCGTCCAGCCCGTCGTCGAAGGCCGAGTAGGTGTGGAAGACCCGGTCGTGGTCGCGCAGGAAACAGCTGATGCCCGCGCGCTCGACCGGGCCCCGGTCCGACTCCACGGTGGCTTCGAAGTCGCGGTTGAAGTCGCCGTTGGACGCCGCGTACGAGTACCAGGGCACCGCCCAGCCCATCCGTGCCTTGAACGGCAGGATGCGGGTGAACGGGGCCCGGGAGACGGACGCGAACGCGGTGTTCCGGGCGCGCAGATGGGCGAGGTGGCCGAGCTGGTCCAGGAAGGCCGAGCAGCACGGACAGCCGGTCCGCCACTCCGGGGCGAACATGAAGTGGTGCACGATGAGCTGGGACCGGCCCTCGAAGAGGTCGAGGAGGGTGGCCTTGCCGTCGCCGCCCTCGAAGACGTACTCCGTGTCGACCTCGACCATGGGCAGCCGCCGCCGCTGCGCGACGAGTGCCTCGCGCGCCCGTCGGACCGCCTCCTCGTTGCGCAGCAACTCCTCGCGCGCCGCGCGCCACTGCTCGCGCGAGACGATCTCCGGAAGCGACATGGGCCCTCCTGTCCGACGGTCGGTTCGGGGTGGTGACCGTCGCCGGGAGCGGAACTCATCGCTGTCCGCGAAGAATTTTCCGGCACCTTCGGCGGCACGCCGAGGCAGCAGTGGACGCCACGTCCGATCACGTCGGGCAGGTGTCGGCCGACGCATGCCACCGTACGGCTACGCGGCGGCGGGCAGCGGCACCTCGATCCCCTGGAGTTCCAACTCGCCCAGAATGTCCCGCAGTTGCTTGACATGCCGGAGAGTGAGGCGGCCGGTGTCGTCGAGGTGCACGGCGCAGGCCGTGGTCGTGTCGACAAGTCGCTCCAGAACGTCCGCGACGGCCTCGGTGCCCGCGGAGTGCCGGGCCAGGGCGGGCAGTTCGGCGGCGGCGAGCGCGATGGCGGTGCGGGCCTCGGCGAGGGTGCGGTAGGCCTCCCGGCGCAGCGCCCAGCGCTCGGCACGGGCGTCGAAGGACTCGCCGGCAGCGCGGGTGGCGGGCTCGCCGAGGTCGCCGGACTCGCCGAGGACATGCACGAGGTAGGCGTGCGCGGCGCTCCCGGCCGCCGCGAGCCGGGCCCGCACCCCGCCGCCCCGCTCCCCCGGCATCGGAAGGTGCCCGACGACGAGCACGAGCGCGCAGGCGAGCAGCGTCTCGCCGATCCGGCCGGCGGAGGCCTGCGGTTCGCCGCCGACCATGACGAGGGCGAGGACGAGGACGGTGACGACGGCGGTCAGCGCGGCGAAGTGCCGGGTGGCGACCGGGACGAGCGCCCCGCAGACCGCGACCAGCGCGATCAGCCCCGCCGGGCGCGGCAGCACCGCGGCGAACCCGGCGAACACCAGGGCGCCCAGCACGGTCCCCGCGGCGCGGCACAGCACCCGGGAGGCGAGCGGCCCGAGGTCGGGCTTGACGAGGAAGACGGCGGTGGCGGGCAGCCAGTACCAGTGCTGGTGCTGGCCGTACCAGCGAGTGTGGTGCAGCGCCTGGGCGATGGCGGCGCTGGCCCCGAAGCAGAGGGCGACGCGCAGCCCGTACTCGCGCCCGCCGGTGCCGAACGCGGCGCGCAGGGCGTCCCGGCGGCCGCGTCGCCGGGCGGGCAGCCGCTGGTGCGGGCCCTCGGCCCGGTCGAAGGCCTCGGCGGCGCGCAACAGAGCGTCGTCCAGGGCGCGCAGGGCGGGTACGGACCGGCTGGGGGCGGGCAGCGGGCCGGTGCCGGTATTGCCGCGGACCGCGGCGGCGAGCCTGCGGGGCCCCTCCGCGGCCCGCGCGGAAACCGGCTCCCCCGCCCAGAACAGGGCGGTGGCGGCCTCGGCGAGGGGCAGCGCGGCCACGTACTGGGCGTGCAGCCGGCGCTCGGCGGCGGAGCTCGCGAACCGGCGCAACCGGGGTCCGGCGAGGGCGTCCTGCGCATGGTCGAGCGCGGCCGTCAGCGCGGCCCGCCGGGCGGTGGCGAGGTCACCGCCCACGGCGTCGAGCAGATCGGCGACGGCGCCGTACACGTCGGCGACCGCCTCCCGCTCCCCGTCGAACCGGAAGTCCCCGGCGAGTGAACCGGGCGTGGGCAGCGCGAGCCGCAGCAGGATCAGCCAGCCGGCCCCGGCGAGGAAGGCGAGCGCGCGCTGCCAGCCGCTCGCGGCCGCGGGCATCCCGGCGCCGAGCGCGGCTCCGACGAGCAACTGCGTCCCGGCGGCGGAGGCGACGGGCCCGACGGCACTGATGCCGCCGGCGACCAGCCCCAGCAGGGTGAGCACCAGGGTGAGCGGTACGGCGGCCAGCCCCTGCCCGGCGTACGTCCCCGCGAGCAGCCCCAGCGCACCGGCCAGCGCGGGCATCCCGAGCCGCCTGACGGAGGCGCGCCTGCTGCCGGGGCGGTCGTTGATGCCGGCGAGCATCGCGGCGATGGCGGCGAGGACACCGCTGGGCAGCCGGTCGGCCAGCAGCCCGGCGAGCAGCAGCGGCCCGGCCGCGAGCGCACCCCGGGTCACCGCGCTCCAGGGCACGGGACCGCGCTGGGCGCGAAGGGCGTGGGCGAGCCAGAGGGGTGCGGCGGGCCGGGACACGGGGCTCCTGTTCGTCCGAGGGCGGGGTGGCGTGGGCCGGGTCGGGGTGGGGTGCCTTCGGACGACGGTGGCCGGCGGACCGTGCTTCCACGGTAGGGCGAGTTCGCCGGGCGAGCGGGGCGATCACGTTTCGGGGAGGTGAAAGGTGCCCGGAACGCCCGGTTTCTTTATGAACGCAACGCCCCGACTGCCCCGACTGCCCCGATGAAACGGTTCCGGCCGCCGTTACTGCCGGGCTTCCGCCAGGATTTCTCCGGCCTGGACGACGGCGTGGACGAGGGCCTCGGGCTCGGCGCGCAACGCGCCCGCCACGGCGTCGATCCCGCGCAGCCCGGCCCGCTCCAGCAGCCGCTTCTCGTTGGTCACCCACTCCCCGCGTGCCGCGAGCACGCCGTGCGCGGCCTGCGCGGCGGCCGTGGCGAGGACCCCGGCGGTCTCGGTGAGGCGGCCGTGCGGGGCGTGGTTGGTCCTGGCGTAGTCGAGGGTGGCGCGGGCCGTGCCGTGCCAGCGCTCGGCGGCGCTCACGCGCAGCTTGTCCGGATAGCCCGCCGGGCGCGGCAGTTGGCCGCGCAGCACCTGGTTGACGGCCAGTTCCGCCACGAGCAGGTAGGTGGGGATGCCGGCGAGATGGAAGAGCAGCGGCTCCACCCGGAACCGGCCCTCCGTCGCCTCGGCCAGCTCGTGCTCGACCACGTCGAGGTCCCGGTAGTGCACGTCGACCCGGCGCCCGTCGACCTGCAGCCAGGCGCCGCCGTTGAACACGCCGCCGCCCCAGCCCCCGACCTCGGACACCTCCCCCTCCCAGCCGACGGCCCGCAGGTCGTCGGGGTCGAAGGAGCCGCGGTAGTAGACCGCCATGTCCCAGTCGCTGTCGGGGCGGTGGACGCCCTGCGCGCGGGAGCCGCCGAGGGCGACCGCCCGGACGGTGGGGAGGGCGGCGAGACGGTCGGCGGTGACGGCGAGGAACTCGCGATCGGAGCACTCGGGATCGGGAGACCTGGGACCGGGAGACCCGAGATCGGGGAACTTGTGGTCCGGGGACTCACGGCCCGGGACCTCACGGCCCGGGACCTCACGGCCCGGGGACCCACCGTCCGCGGGCTCGGCGTGGGAAGAGCTGGGCATGCCCTTCAGCCTGCCGCAGCCATCCCGAAGTCCGCACCCGAGATTTCCGCGAGCCCCTCCTTGGTGCGTCGCAACGGCGTACGCAGCGCGGCGAGTCGACCTCGCCTCGCCCGCGCCGCCCCGTGCGGGCTCCGCGCACCCGTTGTCCGACAAGCCGAGGGTGCGGTCACCGCAAACCCACGAGGGCGGCGAGACCCTGCCCCCAGGCACCGGCGGGGCCCGGCGCGCTCAGGGGTGTCCAGAACGCCGCCGCCAGAAGCACGACGCGTCCGAAGAGGGACCACGCGCACCCAGCGCCTCCGGCGCCGGACCCGGAGTCCCGATCGAGCATGTTGACCGACGCGGTGACGGCCCACCTGGTGGTGAGCCCGCACAACACCATGCCCAGGAGAACCGTCACGACAGTGACCTGCTGAAGCCCTCGTCCGACGGTGGATCGCCCGGCGCAGGTGGGGCGGCTGGGCGTGCTCGCGGATCCCTCGCCGCTGCCGGCCGGGAAACCGGGATGCGTCGGTGCCGTCGGACGCGGATGATCGGGAGGCGTCGACCGCCACCCCAGGAGCCGCCATGATCCGCCGAGTGAACGCACCCGGCCTCTTCCCGCCGCCCGCCTATGCGCACGCCTCGGTGGTGGAGACGGGCACCAGGCTCGCCTTCCTCGCCGGCTCGGTGCCGCTCGACGAGAAGGGGGAGATCGTCGGCCCGGGCGACCCCGTACGGCAGGCCGAGCGGGTGCTCGCCAATCTGCGGGAGCAACTGCGCGCCGTCGGCAGCGACTTCGAGCATGTGATCGCCACCGACGTGTACGTCGTCAGCGGCGATACGGCCGACCTGTCGGCGGTGTGGGACGTGGTGGAGGCCTCGGGGCTGAGCACGGGGCCGCACTCCTCGACGCTGCTCGGTGTCACCTGCCTCGGATACCCCGGGCAACTGGTGGAGATCACGGCCACGGCCGTGGTGCCCACGAAGACGGACGAGACGGTCGTAGCCAGCGCCGAGCCGACCAGGACCGACAAACCGGATGTGGCGGGTGTGGCGGATGTCGTGCTCCGGCGGGCCGTCGCGGGGGACGCCCGGGCCGTCGCCGACGTCTGGCTGCGCTCCTTCACCGCCGCGCTGCCCACCGTCGTCCGGCCGCGCTCCGACGACGACGTCCGGGACTACTTCGAGAACGTCGTCGTACCGGCGCGGGAGACCTGGTTGGCGGAGGCGGCCGGCGGCGGGGTCGTCGGGGTGATGGTCCTGCACGAGCAGGAGCTGTCCCAGCTGTACCTGGACCCCGCGTGGCGGGGCCGGGGCATCGGTGACCGGTTCGTCGCGCTGGCCAAGGGGCGCAGCCCGGGCGGGCTGACCCTGTGGACCTTCCAGGTCAACAAGCCCGCCCACCGTTTCTACGAGCGGCACGGCTTCACGGCCGTCGAGTTCACCGACGGGAGCGGGAACGAGGAGCGGGAGCCGGATGTGCGGTACGTCTGGCAGCCCCAGGACTGACCCCTACTGATCGGTGCGGGGCCGCCCCCACCTCCGCTCCTTCGGCAGCGGCTTCTCGTAGCTGCCCGCCCGGCTGGTCGTCAGGCCAAGGGCCACCAGGGACTCGGCCAGCCGGACCGCCGCGGCCACGCCGTCGACCACCGGCAGCCCCAGCTTCTCGCCCACCGTCCGCTGCAGGCCCGTCATCCCGGCGCAGCCCAGCACCAGGACCTCGGCGCCGGCGTCCCGGGCCCGCTCGGCCGCGGACAGGAACGCCGACTCGGTGCGGCCGGGGTCCTCGGCGAGGTCGAGGACGCCGAGGCCGGTGCCGACGACGGCGGCGCAGTTGCGGGCCACCCCGGCGGTCTCCAGGCTGTCCTCGATCTGGCCGAGGGAGCGGTCGAGGGTGGTGACGACGCCGTAGCGGCGGCCGAGCAGACAGGCCAGATGGGCGGCGGCCTCGGTGATGTCCACGACCGGGACGTCTACCAGCTCCCGTACGCCTTCCCGGCCGTGCTCGCCGAAACCGGCCAGGACGACGGCGTCGTACGCGGGACCGTCGTAGGTGCGCAGGGTGTCGAGGACGGCCGCCGCCGAGAGGTAGCTGTCGAGCCAGCCCTCGGCGGACGCGGGGCCCCAGGCAGGGGTCAGACCGGTGACGGTGGTGCCCGGGCCGGCGGCGGCCCGGGCACCTCGCACGATCTCCTCGGTCATCTCCTGCGTGGTGTTGCAGTTGGTGACGATGATCCGCACGCTCGTCAGACCTCCTCCGTCGTACGGACCGCGCGGTCACGCCGGTTGAGCAGCGCGTAGAGACCGGCGCCGAGCGCGGTGCCGATGAACCAGGAGTACGGCGCCACGTCGCTGAAGCTCTTCACCAGCGCCAGCACGGCCGCGACCGCCGCGGAGGGCAGGAACGCCCACAGCGCCCGGGGGTTGACGCCCTTGCGGTAGTGGTACGGGCTGCCCGGCCGGGCGTCGAACAGCGCGTCGACGTCGATCTTCTCGCGCTTCACCCAGTAGTAGTCGATCATGATCACGCCGAACAGCGGGCCGAGGAAGGCGCCGAGGCCGCCGAGGAAGTAGTTGACGACCGTCGGGTTGGAGAAGAGGTTCCAGGGGGTGACGACCAGCGCGGCCACCGTGCTGATCATGCCGCCGACCTTGAAGGTGATCTTCTGCGGCCAGACGTTGGCGAGGTCGTACGCCGGGGAGACGAAGTTGGCGACGATGTTGACGCCCATGGTCGCCACCGCGAAGGCGAACGCGGCCACGACCAGCACCCAGGTGTTGCCCACCTTGGCGACCAGCTCCGCCGGGTCGGTGATGGCCTGCCCGAACGCCTTCAGCGAACCGGCCGTGACAATCACCGAGACGACGACGAAGGCGGTGGAATTGACGGGCAGGCCCCAGAAGTTGCCGCGCCGGACGGTCCTGTTGTCGGGTGCGAAGCGGGAGAAGTCGCAGAAGTTGAGCATCAGCGTGCCGTAGGTGGCGAGGATCAGGCCGATCGCGCCGAACCACTGCCGCCATTGTTCGCCCGTGGACACCGGGTGCGGGGTGGAGGTGAGCGAGATGCTCCAGCCGGCCTTGGCCAGGACCCAGACCGCGAGCGCGATCATCACCAGCCAGATCACCGGGCCGCAGAAGTCCTGGAACTTGCGCACCGCCTCCATGCCCTGGCTGATGATCACCCACTGGAGCAGCCAGAGCGAGACGAAGGAGATCCAGCCCAGCGCGTCCAGGCCGAGGAAGGAGTGGTGGGTGAGGGACGCCAGGCCCGGCCACGCGGCGAGCAGCATCACGTTGACGGCCACGGAGGCCAGATAGGTCTGGATGCCGTACCACATGATGGCGATCACGGCTCTGATCAGCGCCGGGATGTTGGCGCCCCAGATGCCGAAGCTGATGCGGCTGACCACGGGGAACGGCACGCCGTGGCGCTGGCCGATCTTCCCCATGCGGTTCATGCCGATGTAGATGAGCACGAAGCCGGCGAGCAGGGCCGTGAAGACCTGCCAGACGTTCATGCCGAGGACCAGCAGGCCTGCGGCGAAGGTGTAGTTGCCGAGGTTGTGGACGTCCGACATCCACATGGCGAACAGGTCGAAGACCTTCCAGTTCCGCTGCTTCGCGGGGGCGAGGTCCTCGTTGACGAGGCGCGGGTCGGGGACGAACGCGGTGGCGCCGGTGGCTTCGGCGCGATCGGCGAGGGACACGGGGCCTCCAGGGGCAAGGGGGAGACGGAGGACGGCAGCCGTTTGGTATACCAAACTCCCGTCATGGTCCCGCCGTCAACCGTTCGGACCGATGTCGTTGCCGTTACAGCCCCGTAAAAGCGCCGCCGGGTCGGCGAAGATGGGCTCATGACCCCCACGACGGCCTCTGCGACGACGAAGACCGAACCCCTCGGCGCGGTGCGCGAACGCGTGCTGGCGAGCCTGCGGGAGGACATCATCGCCGGGCGCCTGGCACCCGGTGACCGGCTCGTCGAACGGGAGCTGGCCGAGCGGTTCGGCGTCTCACGCGTGCCGGTGCGCGAGGCGATCCGCGCACTGGTCGCCGAGGGTTTCGTCCTGTTCGAGTCGGCCCGGCGCACGGTCGTGCGGCGGCTGACCCCGACCGACGTCCGGGAACTCTTCGAGCTGCGCGAGGCGTTGGAGGTGTACGCGGCGGGGCTGGCGGCGAGCCGGGTGACGCCGCAGGCCCTGGCGGAGCTGCGCGCACTGCTGGACCAGGCGGCGCGGGCGACGAACGAGGGGGACGCCGAGGCGATCACGGACATCAACACCCGCTTCCACGACCGCATCCGCGCCCTGGCCGGCAACAGCCTGCTGATCTCGGTCATGGAGCCGGTCGACGGCCGCCTGCGCTGGCTCACCCGCCAGAACGAGGAATGGCCCCAACTACTCGGTGAACACCGCGAGTTGTACGACGCCATCGCCTCCGGCGACCCGGACCGCGCCCGCGCCCACGCGCTGGACCACGTCCGCGCCAACTACCGCTCGACGGTCCGGCACCTGTTCGGGGACGACGCTTCCTAATGCTGTTGTCAAGCGGCTGCGGTCACCGGCGGTGTGACTTGGTAGCACCGCCGGTCACGGATCAGGGCCCAGATGACGTTGACGCGTCGGCGGGCGAGGGCGAGCACGGCCTGGACATGCTTCTTGCCCTCGGCGCGTTTGCGGTCGTAGAACTTCCGCGAGTTGGGGTCGTAGCGGACGCTGACCAGCGCGGAGGTGTAGAAGACGCGTTGGAGCCTTCGGTGGTAGGTGATCGGCCGGTGGAGGTTGCCGCTGACCTTGCCCGAGTCGCGAGGGGCGGGGGCGACGCCGGCGAAGGCTGCCAGAGCGTCCGGAGAGTCGAACTCGTCCAGGTCGCCGCCGACGGCTGCGAGGAACTCGGCACCGAGGGTCGCGCCGATGCCGGGGACGCTCAGGATGATGTCGGCGAGTTCGTGCTCGCGAAACCGGCCCTCGATGAGCTTGTCCATCTCGGCGATCTGCTCGTTGAGGGCCATCACCTCCTCGGCCAGGGTGTGGACCAGCTTCGCGATGATCTTCTCCCCCGGGATGGAGGTGTGCTGGCGCTCGGCGGCCTCAACGGCTGCTTCGGCCAGGGTTCTCGCGTTGCGGACTTTGCGGTTGGCCAGCCACTTCGTCAGCCGCATGACGCCGGCCCGGCGGATCGCGGGCGGCGTCTGGTAGCCCGTCAGAAGCCTGAGCGGGCCGGTGTTGGTCACGTCCAGGGCTCGTTCCAAAGCCGGGAACATGCTCAGCAGGGTGCCGCGCAGGCGGTTGACGACGCGGGTGCGGTCCTCGACCAGGTCGGACCGGCGTCCGGTCAGCAGCTTGAGTTCCACGGCGGCCTCGTCGCCAGGGCGGATGGGCCGCAGGTCCCGGCGCATCCTGGCCTGGTCGGCGATGACGTAGGCGTCACGGGCGTCGGTCTTGCCCTCGCCGCGGTAGCCGTCGGAGGCCCGGTTCACCAGTCGGCCGGGCATGTAGAGGACCTCCTGGCCGTGGCTGACCAGCAGGGCCAGCAACAGCGCGGGTTCCCCGCCGGT
The DNA here is from genome assembly GCF_058673395.1 of Streptomyces sp. HUAS MG56. Taxonomy (NCBI): domain Bacteria; kingdom Bacillati; phylum Actinomycetota; class Actinomycetes; order Kitasatosporales; family Streptomycetaceae; genus Streptomyces; species Streptomyces sp. HUAS MG56. Next base: position 3,455,445 of record NZ_CM178722.1, read on the forward strand.
CATGTCGATGGCCCAGGTGACCTCACGGCCGCCAGCCAGGTCCAGGATGTCACCGATCAGCTTCAGCAGCTCGGGCTCGTCGTTGGCGACCCGCCGCGACAACAGCGTCTTGCCGTCCGCGTCCAGAGCAAGGCCGTGATGGTGGCCCTTGCCGCTGTCGATCCCCGCCCATATCCGGCTCATCATGCTCCTGACGTGCGTATTCGTTCTGCTCGTACCACAGACGACCTCGCCGGCATTGCTCTACACAGCGACTTGTTCGCACTTCCTAATCGGCGGCCGAGTCGTCGTGGGGTGCCGGGCGGCGAAGCGTCGTATGCCACGAGACGGCAGCCGCCTGATAGCCACACCCAGCACCCCTGGGCGACCCAACCCTACGAATGGCTCGATCAACCCGATCAAGAAGGTAGAGCCGTCTGACCGAGGTGCGTTACCGGTCACGGCAGTCCCGCCGTCCGCGCCGCCGTGCGCAGCACCTCGCGCAGCATCTCGGGGGTGAGCCTGCCGGTGAAGGTGTTGCGCTGGCTGACATGGAAACAGCCGAAGAGGTCGAGGCCGTCGAGCGCGACCCGGGTGCCGTGGGCGAAGGCCGGGCGCGGCCGGGGTACGGCCCAGCCCGCCTCGGCGAACGCGGGCAGCGCGGCCTGCCAGCCGAAGGCACCGAGGACGACGGCGGCTCTGAGCGTCGGGCGCAGCAGCTTCAGCTCCTGGACCAGCCAGGGGCGGCAGGTGTCGCGCTCGCCGGCCGTCGGGCTGTTGGCGGGCGGCGCGCAGTGCACGGGCGCGGTGACGCGGACGCCGTACAGCTCCAGTCCGTCGTCGACGCTGACCGAGGTGGGCTGCGAGGCGAGCCCCACGTCGTACAGCGCCTGGTAGAGCACGTCCCCGGAGCGGTCGCCGGTGAACATGCGGCCGGTGCGGTTGCCGCCGTGCGCGGCGGGGGCGAGACCGATGATCACCAGCCGGGCGTCGGCCGGGCCGAAGCCGGGCACCGGTCGCCCCCAGTACGTCCAGTCGGCGAACGCGGCCCGCTTCGTCCGGGCCACCTCCTCGCGCCACTCCACCAGCCGGGGACAGGCCCGGCAGTCCGCGACGCGCCCGTCGAGCCGGGCGAGGGCAGCGCTGTCGTCCATACCGTCACCGTATGCCCCCGCGCGGGGCGCGGTTCAGACGAACGCGGCTGCCGGCGCCACGAAGACGCGGATCAGCAGGTCGACGTCGACCTTGATGTCGACGTCGCCGTCGATGTCGATGTCACCTGTCCGCCCCGGCCCGGTCCTGCGCCGCGAGGCTCGCGTAGTTCTCCACGAACGCGCACATCGCCACGACCGTGTTGCGCAGCTCCGACAGCAGCACGCGCTCGTTCGGGGCATGCAGATTGCACAGGTTGTCCTGGGCGCCGAAGAGCAGCACCTCCGCGTCCGGCGCGGCCCTGGCGAGCCCGTTGACCAGCGGGATCGAACCCCCGGTGGCGATGTACGCCGGCTCGGTGCCCCATGCTCGCGCAAGCGCGTCGAGCGCCGCCCGGTAGGCCGGACCACCGGTGACGGCCTCGAATCCCGGGCCGGTGCCGCCGGGGGTGACGGTGAGCGGCACGCCGTACGGTCTGAGCACCCGCAGATGCTCGGCCAGCGCCGACAGCGCCTCGCGTGGATCCTGCCGGGGGTGGAAGCGCAGGTTCAGCTTGGCCCGGGCGTACGGGACGACGGCGGAGGCGGCGTGGTCGACGCTCGGGGCGTCGAGCCCGATGACCGTGATCGCCGGGCCGCTCCACAACCGCTCCCCCAGCGTCCCGCTCCCCATGAGCGGCAGGTCCTCGCCCACCCCGGCCAGCTCGCGGAACTCGTCGTCGGTGTACCCGGCCCCCGACCACGGCTCCCGCCACAGCCCCTCCACCGCGACGTCGCCGTGCACGTCATGCAGCGTCGCCAGCGCCTTGAGCAGGACGAGCAGGGCATCGGGGGCGGCCCCGCCGAACTCACCGCTGTGCCGGGGCTCGGCCAGGGTACGGGCCTCCACGATCACATCGGCGGTCCCGCGCAGCCCGGTGGTCAGGGTCGGGGTGCCGGGCCGCAGATTTCCCAGGTCGGCGATCACCATCGCGTCGCACGCGAACCGCTCCGGATCGGTCGGCGGGTACGTGTCGAACTGACTGCCGTACTCCTCCTGTCCCTCGAAAACGATCTTCACCCCGACCGGCGGCCGCCCCTCGTACGCCCGCAGCATGCCGAGGTGTGCGATGACGTTCGCCTTGTCGTCCGCGATGCCACGGGCGCGCAGCCCGCCCTCGATCGGCGTGGGCTCGAACGGCGGCGACAGCCACAGCCTCTCGTCACCGGCCGGCTGGACGTCGTAGTGGGAGTACAGCAGGACGGTCGGCGCGGCCGGATCCGGCGGCGGAATCTCCGCGAAGATCACCGGCGCGGTGCCGGGCAGATCGATCCGCTCGATGTGCTCCACGCCGACGCCGCGCAGCATTTCCACGAGCAGATCGTGCGCCGCATGCACCGGCTCCTCCGGATAGCCGGGATACGCCACGGAGGGAATCTCGGCCAGCCGCACCAGATCGGCGCGCAGCCCCTCCATCAACGCATCCACCCTGCCCGCCGTGTCCACGCCACCTCCTGCGCTCGGGTCCGGTCAACGACAACAGCCTCTGGGGTACACCGGTCCGACGCATCCGGGGTGAGCCAGGGGGGTGCGGCCGGCGAGCGGCGAGGGCAGCCCCTCGCACTCCTCGCGCTGTGGAGCGCGCCCCGGAAAAACACGGCCGGCTCGGTCCGCCCGGGGAGTTAAGGTCGGGACATGGCTTCCGAGGATGCGGACGACACCGTGAACCGTGAGACCGCCGGGCCGGGGGGAACGAGCCCCGCCCCGAACACCTCCGGCTCCGGAACACCGGCCGCCCACCCCCTCGATCCCGAGATCACCGCCGCGGTGGCCGCCGCCGAGGCCGCGGGGCCGTCGACCGGCGAATCGGTCCGGATCGACAGCTGGATCTGGGCCGTACGCCTGATCAAGACGCGCTCCCTCGGTGCGACCGCCTGCCGGGGCGGCCACGTGCACGTGAACGGCGAGCGGGTGAAGCCCGCACACTCCCTGCACGTCGGCGACGAGGTGCGTCTGCGGCACGAGGGCCGGGAACGGGTCGTGATCGTCAAGCGCCTGATCCGCAAGCGGGTCGGCGCCCCCGTGGCCGTCCAGTGCTACATCGACAACTCACCGCCGCCCCCGCCCCGCGATGCCATGGCCCCGGCCGGCCTCCGCGACCGGGGCACCGGCCGCCCCACCAAGCGAGACCGCCGCGAGATGGAACGCCTCCGCGGCCTCGGCAGCCTGCCCGGCGCCCCGAGCGGCCTCGCGGGACCAAGAGGCTTCTCCGGCCCTGGAAGCTTCGCCGGCCTCGGCGGCTTCGCGAAGCCTGATGGCTTCGCCGGACCCGGTGGTCCGGGCGGCCCGGGTGGCGCCGGCGAGCGCGGTGGACGGGGCAGCCGTGGTGGCTCCGGTGATGCGGGCGGGCGGGGCACGTCCGGGGGAGCCGGCGGCCGTGCGGACCGAGGTGGCGGATCGGGCAGGCCCGGCGGAACCGGTGGGCGGGATCGGGCCGGTGGATCCGGTGGGCGTGGTGGATCGGGTGGGCGCTCTCGGGGTCGGTGATCCGCCGCCCGTCTCTCCTCCCGTCTCCTCCCCTCTCTCCTCTCGGCTCGCCTCCCTGCTCACCCCCGCCGAACCAGCCCCAGCAACGCACGGTTGGACCCACGGCGCGCCCAGGCGATCGCGATGAGCGGCACCATCAGGATCACCGGGGTCGCCGCGTTCTGGCCGTGGAAGGCGGTGAGCTGGACGACGAACGCGCCCACCATCAGCGCGCTGAGGGCGATCGCAGCCACGGACTGGAGCAGCGGTATCAACAGGGCGACGGCTCCGGCGAGTTCGAGCGCGCCGATGGTGTACATGGCCCCGCCGCCCCAGCCGATCTTGTCGAAGGACTCGACGGCGGAGGGGTGTGCGATGAGCTTGGGCAGGGCACTCGCGATGCCGTAGAACAGGGCGAGCAACACCTGCACCGAGCGCAGCGCGACCCCGGCCCATCGGGCCCGGCCGGTGTGGGTGCCGACGGAGGACGCGGACGTCGTGGCGCTGGCGGAAGCGGCAGTCTGGGACATGAGGGTCTCCTGGGTGAAGCGGTGCTGTGTGCTTTCACCGAGGTAGACCCGACGAGTCCCGGAAACTCATCGCTCATCGCCTCCGCCTCTCCGCCCTACCGCCTCTCCGCCCACCGCCGGTGCCGGCACCGGCGTCGGTGCCAACACCGGCACGTCCGCTACGGCTTCGATACGGCCCGCACCCACGTCCGGTCCGGTGTCAGGTACGCGTCCACCTCCAGTCCCGCCTCCGCCAGTGCCGACTCGAACGCCTCCTTCGTCAGGGGCCGGGCCAGGAAGGTCTGGGTCCAGGCCGCGTCCGGGAACGTGTACTCGGCCCGGACCGAGTTCACCCCGTCTCCGACGGGCTCCACCGAGGCGATCCGTATCGTGAAGCCGCTCGGGTCGACCCGCTCCCTCGGCACGTTCGTGTGGTAGTCCTCGCCCTCCCGTTGGATGAGCACCCAGCCGCCCTTCGCCACATGCCGGGCACAGGTGCGCAGCAGGCCGCGGCGGACCTCCTCGTCGCCGGCGTGCACGAGGCACGACGCCAGCATCACCACGTCGAACCGCTCACCGCCCAGGTCCAGTTCCTCGATCGGAGCGCACACCGTGCGTGCCCCGCGGACGCGGGCCAGCATGTCGGCGGACTCGTCCACCGCCGTGACCGTGAAGCCCCGTTCGAGCAGGGGGTGGGTCATCCGGCCCACTCCGCTGCCCAGTTCCAGGATGTGTGCGCCCGCCGGCACCGCCGCGGCGATGATGTCCGGCGCGTCGCCCGCCGGCAGCCGCTCGTACAGCTCGACCGCGCAGCCGTCCGGGGTGATGGCTCCGGGTCCCGTGCCCTCGTGTCCCTCACGCATTTCGACCGTCATGCCCGAACAACGGCCGGTCCCCGCACGCCCGTTCCTCTTCCGCGCCAGTTCACCCGTTCGAGTTACCCCGCGCCCGCCCCGTGCCGTTCAGCCGGGGAACGGGAACCATCCGTGCCCGATGTACCAGTGGCCGCCGGCCCGCAGATGGTCCCCCACCGCACGCTCCACGGACGTGCGCCGCGGCAGCTCCGCGACCGGCAGTCCGGGGTCCCCGAAGACGAACTGGACGGGCTCGGTGTCGGCCGGTTCGGAGTCCTCGCGAGCGGTGCGGAACCGGTCCTGGAACCGGATGATGTTGGAGTCGGCCGACAGATAGCGTCTCAACTGCCGGTCCAGCAGCCAGGAGTGGCACAGCGCCGCCACCGGCCGCTCCTCGGGGAAGTGCCGGGCGAAGAACTCACGGGCCCACGCGAGCGAGCGGTCGCAGGCGGCCGGGGTCAGCGGGCCGTGGAAGTCGGGGATGTGCAGGTTCAGACAGGGTGTGCCGGGCACCGCGGCCGCTCCGGCCGCCGCGATCACCGGCGCCGAGCGCTGCCCGAGCCGCGCCCGCTCGAACTGCAACCGGCCCAGCTGGAACAGCTCACCGCGGAAGTGCCGGACCAGCCAGCACCGCGCCTGCACGCCGGTCGTGCCGTGCCGTCTGCGGTGTGCCGCCATGTGCCGGCCCAGGTCGGCCAGGGTGCGCCGGGAGATCTCGGGCGGGATGCCGCGGTCCCGGTGCCGGACGAGGGTGCGCGGGATCGCGGCGAGGAAGACGTATGCGGGGAAGGTGCGGCTCAGCTGCTGCGGCGCCGCGTCGAAGGGTTCCGCCAGGTCGGGCGGGTGGCCGGTCCCCTCCGGGCCGCGGAACAGCGCCTCGACGCACTCCTCGACGAGCCGCAGCAGGCCCGGATCGGCGGCGATCCTGCGCCGTTCGGCCACCAGGTCGTTGATGTCCTCGTGCGGCACGGAGAGGTCGAGGAGCAGTTCGGGCAGGTCGTCGGCGTCCGGCAGCACGGGATCCCCCTTCGGTGAACGACGTGCCACCGGCACGCGAGGGCCCGATGCGCACCGTTGGTGAACGTCGTTCCCGAAGAGTACGTTGCAGGGAGGAGTGGTGGTGTGCCATGCGTACGGGCAGTGAACCGTCGACCGCGCGCAGTGCGCTGCGGGCGCGGTTCTGGCTGAGCGTGTGGGGGCTGGTCTGGTCGATCTTCGGCACGGCCGCGTTCGTGCTGGCCGGGCGCCCCGGCTGGGCGGCGGCCTGCGGGGTGCTGTGGCTGGTCGTCACCGTCGACATGACCATGATCCTCCGGCACATGCGGCAGGGCCCGCACTACCAGCCGGGCCGTGACGTACCGCCGTATCCGCCGCCGGACGACGTGCCGCCGTACCGGCCGGCGCGGAGCCGGCCGCCGTACCCGCACTGGCCGAGGCACCGGCATCCGTGACCGCCCGGCACCGGGTCGCCGGTCGCGGGGCCGGTCAGTCGTCGAAGCGGGCCGCCTTCAGATACTGCGGATTCGGGTCGAGCGCGGCCGCCAGCCGGAAATGGCGTTTGGCCTGGTCGGAGCGGCCCTGGCGTTCGTAGGTGCGGGCCAGCGCGAAGTGCGCGAACGCGTTGTCCGGCTCGCGCTCCAGCACGATGGTGAACTCCAGCTCGGCGGGCCGCAGTTGCGCCGCGGCGAAGAAGGCACGCGCGCGGAGCAGTCGGGCTGCGGTGTTCTCGGGGTGTGCGGCGATGACTCCGTCGAGAAGTTTCACCGCGCCCCGCGGGTCCCGTGAGTTGAGCAGCTGCTCGGCTGCACGGAAGTCGATGACATGCGTTTCCGGAGTACGTCCGGTGGAACCGCTGGTCTCGGGCACGGCAGAGTCCTTCCCTCACTCGGAGCGTTCAACGCCCGGTCAGGGGCCCGCTATTCCGCGGACGCCTCGCGAGCGCGTCGTACGAGCTCGTCCCACACGGCGGCGACACGCTTGTGCAGCGTGTCCAGGGGGACGTCGTTGTCGATCACGATGTCCGCTGCCTCCCGGCGCTGTGCGCGCGTGGCCTGCGCGGCCATGCGCGCGCGTGCGTCCTCCTCGGTCATTCCGCGCAGCCGTACCAGCCGGTCGAGCTGGGTCTCGGGGCTCGCGTCCACGACGATCACGAGGTCGTAGAGCGGCGCCAGACCGTTCTCGGTGAGGAGGGGTACGTCATGGATCACGACGGCGTCGGGGGCCGCGGCCTCCTCCAGTTCGCGGGAGCGGAGGCCGACCAGGGGATGCACGACCGAGTTCAGCACGGCGAGCTTCTCGGGGTCGGCGAAGACGATGGACCCGAGCCGGGGCCGGTCCAGGCTGCCGTCGGCCGCGAGGACGTCCGTGCCGAAGGCCTCGACCACGGACGCGAGACCGGGGGTGCCCGGCGCCACGACCTCGCGCGCGATGCGGTCCGCGTCGATCAGCACGGCGCCGTGCTCCACGAGCAGCCGGGACACCTCGCTCTTGCCGGCGCCGATGCCACCGGTCAGGCCCACTTTCAGCATGTGCCGAAGCTTAGGCCCTGCCACTGACAACGGAACCGGCGGAGGTCAGTTGTCGCCCTCCCGCTCGGCCAGGAAGCGCTCGAACTCCCGGCCGATCTCGTCGGCGGACGGAATCTCCGCCGGCTCCGCGAGCATGTTGCCCCGGGTCTCGGCGCCGGCCGCGGCGTCGTACTGGTGCTCCAGGCCCTGGACGAGCGCGGTCAGTTCCTCGTCGCCCTCCCGGATCTGGCGGTCGATCTCCGTCTGCGTGCGGTGCGCCTCCGTGCGCAGCGCGTGCGCCACGCCCGGGAGGACCAGGCCGGTGGCGGCCGTGATGGCCTCCAGCACCGTGAGGGCCGCGTCCGGGTACGGGGAGCGGGCGATGTAGTGCGGGACGTGTGCGGCGACGCCCAGGACGTCGTGCCCGGCCTCGCTGAGGCGGTACTCCACCAGCGACTCGGCGCTGCCGGGCACCTGGGCCTCCTCGAAGGGGCTGCGGTGGCCGGGGACGAGGTCGGTGCGGTTCCCGTGCGGGGTGAGACCGACCGGGCGGGTGTGCGGGACGCCCATGGGGATGCCGTGGAAGTTCACGGACAGGCGCACGCCGAGCCGCTCCACGATCTGCCGTACGGCGGCGGCGAAGCGCTCCCACTCCACGTCGGGCTCGGGCCCGGACAGCAGCAGGAAGGGGGCGCCCGTGGTGTCCTGGACGAGGCGGACCTCCAGGGTCGGGTCCTCGTACTCGGTCCAGTGGTCCCGCTTGAAGGTCAGCAGGGGCCGGCGGGCCCGGTAGTCCACGAGCCGGTCGTGGTCGAAACGGGCGACGAGCTGGTGGGGCAGTGAGTCGAGCAGCCGGTCGACGATCTGGTCGCCGGTCTCACCCGCGTCGATGTATCCGTCGAAGTGGTAGAGCATGACAAGGCCGGCCGACTCCTGGGCGAGCGCCATGTCGACAACGGCGAGGCCCTTCGGCTCCCATGCGTACAAACCCTGCGGATCAAGCACTGTGACCGCTCCTCCTCGTGTTCCTCAGGGTCAACGCCCTCTGGACCGGGGGCATTCCCGCCCGGCACTTTCCTGATCAAGGAAGCAGGCGCCAGTCCCCCGGAGAACGCCTGAGGGGCCGCACCTCGGAAGGTACGGCCCCTCAGGACCAGCTATCGGCTAGGCCTCAGCGGTGAGCGTTCAGCTCTGGCCGCCGGCCAGCTTCTCGCGCAGCGCGGCCAGCGCCTCGTCCGAGGCCAGCGCACCGGAGGTGTCGGCGCCCTCGGAGGAGTACGAGCCACCGGTCGCGGCCGGAGCCGCAGCCTCGCCGCCCTCGGCCGCGGCAGCGGCGTCGGCCTCGCGGGACTTGATGACCTGCTGCTGGTGCTGCTCGAAGCGGGCCTGCGCCTCGGCGTACTGGCGCTCCCACTCCTCGCGCTGCTTCTCGTAGCCCTCGAGCCAGTCGTTGGTCTCGGGGTCGAAGCCCTCGGGGTAGATGTAGTTGCCCTGGTCGTCGTAGGACGCGGCCATGCCGTACAGGGTCGGGTCGAACTCGACCGAGGCCGGGTCGGCACCGAAGGACTCGTTGGCCTGCTTCAGCGAGAGGCTGATGCGACGACGCTCGAGGTCGATGTCGATGACCTTGACGAAGATCTCGTCGTTGACCTGGACGACCTGCTCCGGGATCTCCACGTGGCGCTCGGCCAGCTCGGAGATGTGGACCAGACCCTCGATGCCCTCGTCCACGCGGACGAACGCACCGAACGGAACCAGCTTGGTGACCTTACCCGGGACGACCTGGCCGATCTGGTGGGTCCGGGCGAACTGCTGCCACGGGTCTTCCTGGGTCGCCTTCAGCGACAGGGAGACGCGCTCGCGGTCCATGTCCACGTCGAGGACCTCGACGGTGACTTCCTGGCCGACCTCGACGACCTCGGACGGGTGGTCGATGTGCTTCCAGGACAGCTCGGAGACGTGGACCAGACCGTCGACGCCACCCAGGTCCACGAAGGCACCGAAGTTGACGATCGAGGAGACCACACCGGAGCGGACCTGACCCTTCTGGAGGGTCGTGAGGAACGTCTGGCGGACCTCGGACTGGGTCTGCTCCAGCCAGGCACGGCGGGACAGGACCACGTTGTTGCGGTTCTTGTCCAGCTCGATGATCTTCGCCTCGAGCTCCTTGCCCACGTAGGGCTGGAGGTCGCGGACGCGGCGCATCTCGACCAGGGAGGCCGGGAGGAAGCCGCGGAGGCCGATGTCGAGGATGAGACCACCCTTGACGACCTCGATGACGGTACCGGTGACGATGCCGTCCTCTTCCTTGATCTTCTCGATGGTGCCCCAGGCACGCTCGTACTGGGCGCGCTTCTTCGAGAGGATCAGGCGGCCTTCCTTGTCCTCCTTCTGGAGGACGAGGGCCTCGATCTCGTCACCGACGGCGACGACCTCGTTGGGGTCGACGTCGTGCTTGATCGAGAGCTCGCGGCTCGGGATGACACCTTCGGTCTTGTAACCGATGTCGAGCAGGACCTCGTCCCGGTCGACCTTCACGATGACGCCGTCGACGATGTCGCCGTCGTTGAAGTACTTGATCGTCTCGTCGATCGCGGCGAGGAAGGCTTCCTCGTTACCGATGTCGTTGACCGCAACCTGCGGGGTGGTGGCGGTGGTCTCGGTGCTGCTCGTCATGTGGGAAAGGGCTCCGGTACGGACATTGAAGTCGTAGGTACTGCTACGCCGGGAGCCCGTATCGCTCTGATGAAGCCGGACAGCCAAGGAAGCGCCACACAAAACCGCTGGTGGCGCCTCGACAACCGAGGGGACATACAACAGATGCGAGCGCAGCCTGCTACGTCTGAGGTGCGCAGGCCCGCAGCGCAACTTGTAGCATACGGGGGCAGCCGGACAGGGTCAATGCGCGAAGGCGCACACGGGGGGCGGATAGCCGCATACCCGGCAGAAGAAACGTCCCAGTTGGCCGCACGCAGGCCTCCGGGACCCTTCCGTGGCAGACCCCGGCGGGTTGGACGGAAGAGTACGACGAGGGAGCCGATCATCCAAGAGCCGGAAAGCTATGACCCGGGCAACACCGTGGATTCCACCTCGGAGGCCACACGGCGTGACGCCGGTGTCACGGAGAGCGCGCGGGCCAATCGGGGCTGGTGGGACCGCAACGCGGACGAGTACCAGGTCGAGCACGGCACGTTCCTCGGCGACGACCGCTTCGTGTGGGGTCCGGAGGGCCTGGACGAGGTGGAGGCCGAGCTGCTCGGCCCGCTGGAGGAGCTGAAGGGCAAGGAGGTCCTGGAGATCGGCGCGGGCGCGGGCCAGTGCGCGCGCTGGCTGGCCGCCCAGGGGGCCCGGCCGGTGGCGCTGGACCTCTCGCACCGCCAGCTCCAGCACGCCCTGCGGATCGGCGGATCGTTTCCGCTCGTCTGCGCGGACGCCTCCGCGCTGCCGTTCGCGGACGGCTCCTTCGACCTGGCGTGTTCCGCGTACGGGGCGCTGCCGTTCGTCGCGGACCCGCGGCTGGTGCTGCGCGAGGTGCGCCGGGTGCTGCGGCCGGGCGGACGGTTCGTCTTCTCGGTGACACACCCGATCCGCTGGGCGTTCCCGGACGAGCCGGGCCCCGAGGGCCTGTCGGTGTCCTCCTCGTACTTCGACCGGACGCCGTACGTGGAGCAGGACGAGCAGGGGCGGGCGGTCTACGTCGAGCACCACCGGACTCTCGGCGACCGCGTCCGGGACGTCGTGGCCTCCGGTTTCCGGCTGGTGGACCTCGTGGAGCCGGAGTGGCCGGCCTGGAACACCTCGGAGTGGGGCGGCTGGTCCCCGCTGCGCGGGAGCCTGCTCCCGGGCACAGCGATCTTCGTGTGCGAGCGCGACTGACCCTCACCGGTGTTCTCCGTGTGCCTCCCTTCGCCTGCGAAGGGAGGCACACGCGCGCGTGGGGTGCGTTTCCCGTCGTACGACACTGGGGGGCGTGATCCGTTACGACGCCCTGGACGCGCTGCCCGTGCGCTCCGCCCTGCCCGACCTGACCGACGCCCTGGAGGCGGACGGCACCGCCGTCCTGGTGGCGCCGCCCGGCACCGGCAAGACGACGCTGGTGCCGCTGGTGCTGGCGGGGCTGGTCGGGGGCGGTCCGGCGCGGCGGGTCGTGGTGGCCGAGCCGCGGCGGATCGCGGCGCGGGCGGCGGCCCGGCGGATGGCGTGGCTGCTGGGCGAGAAGCCCGGTGAGAGCGTGGGCTTCACGGTGCGCGGTGAGCGGGCCGTGGGGCGGCACACGCGCGTGGAGGTCGTGACGACCGGTGTGCTGCTCCAGCGGCTGCAACGGGACCCGGAGCTGCCGGGCGTCGACGTCGTCGTGCTCGACGAGTGCCATGAACGGCATCTGGACGCCGACACGGCGGCCGCCTTCCTCTGGGACGTGCGGCAGACGCTGCGGCCGGAGCTGCGGCTCGTGGCCGCGTCGGCGACGACGGACGCGGCGGGCTGGGCCCGGCTGCTCGGCGGGGCGCCGGTGGTCGAGGCGGCGGGCGTCGCGCATCCGGTGGAGGTGGTGTGGGCGCCCCCGGCGCGGCCGGTACGGCCGCCGCACGGGATGCGGGTCGATCCGGCGCTGCTGGCGCACGTGGCGTCGGTGGTGCGGCGGGCGCTGGCCGAGCGGGCGGGCGACGTGCTGTGTTTCCTGCCCGGTGTCGGCGAGATCGCGCGCGTGGCCGGGCAGCTCGGGGACCTGGGGGACGCCGAGGTGCTCCAGGTGCACGGGCGGGCGCCGGCCGCGGTGCAGGACGCGGTGCTGGCGGGCGGTCAGCGGCGCCGGGTCGTGCTGGCCACGTCCGTCGCCGAGTCGTCGCTGACCGTGCCCGGGGTGCGCGTGGTGGTCGACGCGGGGCTGGCGCGGGAGCCGCGGGTGGACCACGCGCGCGGGCTGAGCGGGCTGACGACCGTACGGGCGTCGCGGGCGGCCGGGCGGCAGCGGGCCGGGCGCGCGGGGCGTGAGGCGCCGGGGGCGGTGTACCGGTGCTGGACGGAGGCCGAGGACGGCCGTCTGCCGGCCTTTCCGGCGCCGGAGATCAAGCTGGCCGACCTGACCGCGTTCGCCCTTCAGGCGGCCTGCTGGGGCGATCCCGACGCCTCCGGGCTGGCGCTGCTGGATCCGCCGCCGGGTGGGGCGATGGCGGCCGGGCGCTCCGCGCTGGCGGCCGTGGGGGCGGTGGACTCCGCCGGGCGGGCCACGGGGCTCGGGGTGCGGTTGGCGCGGCTGGGGGTGCACCCCCGGCTGGGGCGGGCGTTGCTGGACACCTCGGGTGCGGGTGCGGAGGTGGTCGCGCTGCTCTCCGAGGAGGTGCCGCGGGACTACGGGGACGATCTTGCCGGTGCGTTGCGACGTGCGCGGCGTGGGGGTGACGCCTACGCGGGGCGGTGGGCCGCGGAGGTTCGGCGACTGCGGGCCGTCGCCGCCGATCCCGCCCGACCGCCGGCCCAGGACTCCGGGTCGGATGACTCCCGAGCGGACGGCTTCCGGTCGGAGAGTGCCGTTCACGTGGGGCCGGGCACCGAGGTCGACCGGCTCGCCGGACTCGTCGCCGCGCTCGCCTTTCCCGAGCGGGTGGCCAAGCTCGACGGCGGGTCGTACCTCATGGCCTCCGGGACCCGGGCCGAGCCGGCCGACGGGTCGGCGTTGCGCGGGGCGCCGTGGATCGTGGTGGCAGTCGCCGACCGGCCCGGCGGCACGGGGCACGCGCGTGTGCGGCTCGCGGCTGCCGTGCGGGAGGACGTGGCCCGGTCCGCCGCCGGGTCCCTGCTGAGCGAGCGGGACGAGGTGCGCTGGGCCGACGGGGATGTCGTGGCCCGGCGGGTCGAGCGGCTGGGGGCCATCGAGCTGGCCGTGCGGCCGCTGCGGGACGCCGAGCCTGCCCTCGTGCGCGGCGCTCTCCTCGACGGCCTCCGGCAGGACGGGCTCGGGCTGTTGCGCTGGTCGCGGGAGGCGGAGACGCTGCGCCGGCGGCTGGCCTTTCTGCGGACGCATCTCGGGGATCCGTGGCCGGACGTGTCCGACGACGCGCTCCACGCGCGCGTGGACGAGTGGCTGGAGCCGGAGCTGAGCCGGGCTCGCCGGCGGGCCGATCTCGCGCGGATCGACGCCGGACAGGCGCTCACGCGGCTGCTGCCGTGGGCGAGCGGGGAGGCGGGCCGGCTCGACGAGCTGGCGCCGGAGCGGATCGCCGTACCCAGCGGGTCCAGCATCCGGATCGACTACGACGATCCCGAACGGCCGGTGCTCGCCGTCAAGTTGCAGGAGATGTTCGGGCTGGACGAGACTCCGGCCGTGGCGGGGGTGCCGCTCCTGGTGCATCTGCTCTCCCCCGCCGGGCGGCCCGCCGCCGTCACGGCCGACCTGGCCTCCTTCTGGAAGGACGGCTACAAGGGCGTCCGAGCGGAGTTGCGCGGACGGTATCCGAAGCATCCGTGGCCCGAGGACCCGACGGCCGCCGAGCCCACCCGGCACACCAACGCGCGGCTCAGGCGCTGACCGGCTCGGGCTCCGCCGACTGCGCCGGGGCGGGGTCCTGGGGGTGGCGGGAGCGGGCCTCCAGGAGGAGGGAGAGCGCCAGGAGCAGGATCCCCAGGACGAGCGAGCCCCAGGGGACGTAGGAGGTGAGCGCCAGGACGAGGGTGCGGTTGTGCTTGACCAGGGCGACCGTGTGCTCGATGTAGTCCTCGCGCATCTTCACGTCACCGGCGAACGCCGTGACGCTCGCCCGGCCGCCGAGCAGGGTGCCGCCGCGCAGCTCCTCCTTGTGGTCCTCCTCGCCGTAGACGGGCGCGCCGGTGACGGGCTCGACCCAGAACTTGCGGACCGTGCTGTACCAGCGGGTCGTGCCCGTCCTGGCCACCGAATCCGGCGTGATGCCCTGCACGGGCATCGTCTTCGGCATGGGGACCTTGGTCCAGGGGATGGTCTGCTCGAAGTAGTAGACCTTCAGGCCGCGGAAGGTCTGCGTGCCCTTGTAGTGGATGGGGCTGGTGGTGCGGGTCTGGGCGTCGAAGTACTCGTAGTCGCGCTTCTGGGTCAGGAAGGGCCACTTGAACTCGATGCCCTGGCGGGTGACCGGGTCGCCGTCGACCATCTCGCCGGTGGCGTGCACGGGGTCCTGGGTGTGGGCGTCGAAGATGTAGCGCTCGGGGACCTTGGAGACCATCTTGCCGTCGGGGCCCTGGACGTAGGACAGGCTGTCCCAGACGACGACCGGCCGCCCCGCCGTCTTCTCGATCCTCTTCGCGGCCGCCACGTTGCCCTTGAGGGTCTGCACGATGGTGACCTCGGGGACCTTCCTGGCCTGCATGGTGCCGTAGTCGAGGAGGGTGGCGTCCTTGGCCTCCAGGACCATGTCCTGGTACTGGTTCGCGGGGATCCTGGCCAGGCGCGGGAAGGCGTACCAGCGCATCAGCGGGGACAGCGCCGCGCAGAAGACGGCGCAGGCGAGCAGGATCAGACTGGCCTTGCGGCGCATCTCGGCCTCCCTGCCGGTCGGTTAGGGGTGCGCGGGCACCGTGGTCAGCAGCGGTTTCGGGGAGGTCGCGGCGTCCGGTGTGCCCATCGCGGTGATCGTGAGGACCAGGGCGACCGCGACGACGAGACCGGTCGCGGCGGCGATCAGGGCGCGCATACGGCCTCCCGACAGGCCTGAGCTGATACTCCGTCAGATCCGGCACCGTAGCAACGCCCGGGCGAGAAGAGAACACGTTGCACACATGGATGAGGGGCGCCCCACCGCCGTGGCGGAGGAACGCCCCTCGGGCGACGAGCGGTTACGCGGACGGGCTCGGCGACGGGCTGGGGCTCGCCGAGGTGTCGGCGGCGGCGACCTTCAGTTCGACCGTGAGGACCGCGCCGCCGGTGGTGGTGATCCGGAGCAGGAAGGTGCCGGTGGCGTCGTCGGCGTACAGCTTCGGCAGCGTGAGCAGGCCCTTGGCGTCGGTCTGGAGACCGGTGAGGGTGCGGACCGTCTTGCCCTTCGCGTCCTTGAAGTAGGGGCCCTTGTCGTTCTCGCTCGGGTCGAGGGGCGACTTGATCAGGGCGGCGGTGGCCGCGACCTTGTCCGCGACGGCGCCCTTGTACGTCGCCTTCACCTGGACCTGGTCGGCGAACTCGCCGCCCGGGGTGCAGGTCAGCGGGGTGTCGCTGGTGCGGGTCAGGGTGTCGGCGGCGCGCGCTGTCACGGTGGCCGTGTAGTCGACGCCCTGGGTCGAGCGGCCCACGACGGTCGCGGTGACCTTGAAGTCGCCGGTCTTCTCGCCCGCCTGGAGCGCGGGGGCGAGGGCGACGCCCTTGGTGTCCGTGACGACCGTGGCCACGCTCTCGCCGCCGGCGAACGTGGTGTCGGTGTCGCCGCTGATCGTGAACCGGATCCGCACCTTGGCGACGGCGTTGCCCAGCTTGGTCGCGGCGCGGGTGGAGATCCGCTCGGTGAAGGTGTCGCCGGCCATCGCGGTGAGCTGGGTGGTGCCCGCGTTCTCCAGGTGGTCCACCGTGTCCGTGGGGGTCGGTGTGGGCGTCGGCACGGGCGGCTTGGACGGGGTCGGGCCGGGGCTGCCGCTTCCGCCGGGCTTGCCCGGTGCGCTGGGCTTCGGGTGCGGCTTCGGGCCGGGCTTGGCCTTCGGCGGGCCGGAGGGCGTCGGCGACGGTGACGTGGTGCGCCCGGTGCCGTCGTCGCTGCGGTGGCTGGGCAGGCCGCCGGTGCCGTCGGGCACGGAGTGGCTGCCCTTGCGGTAGTACTCCAGCCAGCTCAGGACCGTGTTCAGGTAGTCCTGCGAGTTGTTGTAACTGAGGATCGCGCTGCTCAGGTCGGCCTCGCGCGAGAGGTCCCAGCCGTTGCGGCACAGGTAGTGCCCGGCGGCGAGGGCGGCGTCGTAGACGTTGTTGGGGTCCTTCTTGCCGTCGCCGTTGCCGTCGCGGCCGGCCCAGGCCCAGGTCGACGGGATGAACTGCATGGGGCCGACGGCCCGGTCGTACGCGGCGCTGCCGTCGTACGCCCCGTGGTCGGTGTCCTTGATGAGCGCGAAGCCGTTGCCGTCGAGCACCGGGCCCAGGATCGGGGTCAGCGTGGTGCCGTCGGCGCTGACCCGGCCGCCGTCGGCCTGGCCCGACTCGACCTTGCCGATGGCGGCGAGCAGTTGCCAGGGCAGGTTGCAGTCGGGCTTGGAGGAGCGCAGTTCGGCCTCGGCCTTCTTGTAGGCGTCGAGGACCGTCGCGGGTATGCCGGCCTCCCCGTCGCCCTGGGGGACCGGGGTGCCCGCGGTCGGCGTGGAGCTGGGGCTCGGGCTGGGGTTGGGGCTGTTCAGCGGCGGAAGGTCCGTGTAGTACGGCGAGTTGCCGGTGGCGCCGCCCCCGTCCGCGCCGGGTACGGGAGCGGAGGCCCCGGCCGCCGTCTGTCTGTCGTGGTCCCCGCCGGTCGCTCCCGGAGCCTGGGACGCGGACAGAGCCGCGACCGCCGCCGCGGCCACGGCGGTGGTCGCCGCCCCCTTGCGCAGCCGCCTGCCGAAATGCGCCGCCATAAAGTGACCCCTCCTGTGGACGCCCCTGCGTCCGTCTCCGTCCGTCCGTCTCGCTCTGGTGTGACGGTTGACCCGGCGCTCCGGTTGCGTCTGTTGCGCCGTGCCCGCTGTGCGGTGCGTGCGCCACGCGCGCGCCGGTCCGGCGCCGCTCGCGACCCTACGGCAACTTGTCTGACACGGGCACCTGTTCACGTCCGGTTTTCACCGGTTGGCCGACTCTCGTTCCCGCCCGCGGGTGCTCAGGGAGGTCCCGCATACCGAACGGGCCTGATCACCGCCACCGGTGGCACGGCCAAGGACCGTCCGAGGGGGTCCTGTTGCCGTTCACACTCAGCCATGCGGCGGCCGTCCTGCCGGCGGTGCGCCGGGACGGGACCGGGCGCGGCCCGCTGGTGCCGGCGGTGCTCGTGGCGGGCTCCTTCGCGCCCGACATGACCTTCTACGCGGCGAATGTCCTTCCCGGGGTATGGAGTTCGGTGCGGTCACGCACGCGTTCGCCGGCGTCGTCACGGTCGATGTGCTCATCGCCTGGGCGCTGGTGGGGCTGTGGCTGCCGGCCCGCGAACCGTTGCTCGCGCTGTTGACCCGGGGCGCGCAGGGCCGGCCGGCCGCGCTGCTGCGCTGCGGTGTGCCACGCGCGCGTGCGGGCCGTCGCGGTGGGGTGGTGGTACGTCTCCGCGGCGCTGGGCGCGCTGACGCATGTGGTCTGGGACGCGTTCACCCCATGACGGCCGCCGGGGGACCCGGCTGATTCCGGCTGTCGAACGGGACCGGCTGCTGGGCGTGCCGCTGGTCGCGTGGGTCCAGTACGGCTCGTCCGTGGCAGGTGCGGCCGTGCTCGCCGCGTTCGCCGTACGGGCGCTGCGCAGGCTGCCCGGCGGGGAGCCCGCGGGGGTGCCGGTGCTGTCCGTGCGGGACCGCTGGCGGGCCGGGGTGGTCGTCGGCGGCTGCGCGGTGGCCGGGGCGGTGCAGCGGGTGGCGCGGGAGTGGGCGGGCGGGGGTGCTCCGGCCCGGCCGGGTGACCTGGTGGCGGCCCTGTGTTTCGGGGTGGGCGCGGGGCTGCTGCTGTACGCCGCCGGGGTCAGGGCGTGGCGTCCGGTCCCGGCGCCGGACGGTCCCGGGGATCGCGGCGCGGCGGCCGCTGCGGGCCGGCGTCGGCCCGCCGGTCGGTGAGGGAGGCGACGAAGACCGTGAGGGTGGGCCGGGGGCGCGCTCTCGGGACGAGGCTGAGCGCGAGGGCGAGGTAGCCGCGGGCCAGGTCGGCCCACTGGCGCCAGTCCGGAACGCGGTCCGCACGGGCGGCCGGACCGGCACACCTGCGGCGCAGGTCCGCGGTGGCCGTACGGACGGTCCTCGCGAGGTCGACGGGGAGACGGGCGGTGCTGGCGCCGGCCGCGAGGGCTGGGACCGGCGAGACAGGCAGCCGGGCGTGCGTCGAGGAGATGCCTTGCCAGGCAGCCCGGATGTGTGCCTCGGGCGTCCGGCGGTGAAGCATGCGTATACCCATGCCCGCAGTGTTGCGGCTGCGGGGGGTGCGGGGCGTTTTGGCGGGGGCCACGTGAGTGACGGGCCCCTGCGGGGGAGGCCTGGCCGGTTCGCCGTGGTGGTGTCGGTCGGGTGCTGCGGGTGGGTGGGATCCGGGCGGGCGGGGTCCGGGCGGGCTTCGGCGGGTGCGGAGAAAGTCCCCGCACCCGAAGAGGGGCGTCATCCCGGGCCTTCGCCGGCAACGCCCCTCCGCCGAAGCGCCGCGGGCTAGTGCGCCGCGGACTCCCAGTCCGGGCCCGCGCCCACCGAGACGTCCAGGGGGGCCTTGAGGTGGACGGCGTTCGCCATCTCGCGGCGGACGAGCTCCTCCGCGGCTTGGTGCTCGCCGGGGGCGATCTCCAGGACGATTTCGTCGTGGACCTGGAGGAGCATCCGGGACTTCAGGTCCGCCGCCCGCAGCGCGCTGTCCACCTTGAGCATGGCGATCTTGACGATGTCCGCCGCCGTCCCCTGGATGGGGGCGTTGAGGGCCATGCGCTCGGCCGCCTCGCGGCGCTGGCGGTTGTCGCTGTTGAGGTCGGGGAGGTACCGGCGGCGGCCGAAGAGGGTCGCCGTGTAGCCCGTCGCCCGGGCCTCGTCGACCGCGCGGCGGAGGTAGTCGCGAACCCCGCCGAAGCGCTCGAAGTAGGTGTCCATCAGGGCGCGTGCCTCGCCCGCGTCGATGTTCAGCTGCTGGGAGAGGCCGAACGCGGACAGGCCGTAGGCGAGGCCGTACGACATCGCCTTGATCTTGCGGCGCATCTCCGCGTCCACCGCGTCCCGCTCGACCGCGAACACCTGGGAGGCGACCGTGGTGTGCAGGTCCTCGCCGGAGGTGAACGCCTCGATCAGGCCCTCGTCCTCGGAGAGGTGGGCCATCACGCGCAGCTCGATCTGGCTGTAGTCGGCGGTCATCAGGGACTCGAAGCCGTCGCCGACCACGAAGCCGCGGCGGATCGCCCGGCCCTCGTCGGTGCGCACCGGGATGTTCTGGAGGTTCGGGTCCGTGGAGGACAGCCGGCCGGTCGCGGCCACCGTCTGGTTGAAGGTCGTGTGGATACGGCCGTCGGCCGCGACGGTCTTGATCAGGCCCTCGACCGTGACGCGCAGCTTGGCCTGCTCGCGGTGGCGGAGCATGATGACCGGCAGTTCGTTGTCGGTCTGGGTGGCGAGCCAGGCCAGGGCGTCGGCGTCCGTGGTGTAGCCGGTCTTGGTCTTCTTGGTCTTCGGCAGGGCCAGCTCGTCGAAGAGGATCTCCTGGAGCTGCTTGGGCGAGCCCAGGTTGAACTCCCGGCCGGCGGCGGCGTGGGCCTCCTTCACGGCCTGCTGCACCGCGCCCGCGAAGGTCTGCTCCATGGCCTCCAGGTGCGCCCGGTCGGCCGCGATGCCGTGCCGCTCCATGCGGGCGAGCAGGGCGGAGGTGGGCAGCTCCATGTCGCGCAGCAGGTCCGCCGCGCCGACTTCCGCCAGGCGGGTCCCGAAGGCCCCGCCCAGGTCGAGGACCGCTCGGGCCTGGACCATCAGGGCCTCGGCCTCGGCGCCGTCGTCCGCGCCGAAGGCGAGCTGGCCGTCGGCCGCGGCGGCCGGGGCCAGCTCGCGGTGCAGGTACTCCAGGGACAGCGCGTCCAGGTCGAAGGAGCGGCGGCCCGGCTTGACCAGGTACGCGGCGAGCGCCGTGTCCATGGCGACGCCGTCGACGCTCCAGCCGTGCTCGGCGAAGACGCGCATGGCGCCCTTGGCGTTGTGGAACACCTTGGGACGGGCGGAGTCGGCCAGCCAGGCCGCGAACGCGTTCTCGTCGGCCTCGTCCAGCTCGGCCGGGTCGAACCAGACGGCCGCTCCCCCGGCCGCGGCGAGGGCCACCTCGGCGACCGAGCCGGTGCCCAGCGCCCAGGTGTCGACCGTGGCCACGCCCAGGGTGTCGGCGCCGTGCCCGGTGAGCCAGGGGGCCAGCTCGCCGGTGCCCAGGACCGCGCCGTCGATCTCCACGCCCTCGGTGGTGACCGGGGTGGTCTCGGCCTCCTCCGCGCCGGGGTCGACGGCGTAGAGCCGCTCGCGCAGCGACGGGTTGCGGATCTCCAGGGTGTCCAGGATCATCGCGACGGTCTTGCGGTCGTACGGCGCCCGCTCCAGCTCGGCGACCGTCTTCGGCAGCTCGACCGCGCGCTCCAGCTCGGTCAGGACGCGGTTGAGCTTGACCGACTCCAGGTGGTCGCGGAGGTTCTGCCCGGCCTTGCCCTTGACCTCCTCGACGCGCTCGACCAGCTCGGCGAAGGAGCCGAACTGGTTGATCCACTTCGCGGCGGTCTTCTCGCCCACGCCGGGGATGCCGGGGAGGTTGTCGGAGGGGTCGCCGCGCAGGGCCGCGAAGTCGGGGTACTGGGCGGGCGTCAAGCCGTACTTCTCGAAAACCTTCTCCGGGGTGAACCGGGTCAGCTCCGAGACGCCCTTCGTCGGGTAGAGCACCGTGATGTTCTCGGTGACCAGCTGGAAGGAGTCGCGGTCGCCGGTGACGATGAGCACCTCGAAGCCCGCGGCCTCGGCCTGCGTGGCGAGGGTGGCGATGATGTCGTCCGCCTCGAAGCCCTCGACGGCGAAGCGGGGCGCGTGCATCGCGTCGAGCAGCTCGCCGATCAGCTCGACCTGGCCCTTGAACTCGTCCGGGGCCTTGGACCGGTTCGCCTTGTACTCGGTGAAGCGCTCGGAGCGCCAGGTCTTGCGCGAGACGTCGAAGGCGACCGCGAAGTGCGTGGGCGCCTCGTCACGCAGGGTGTTGGCCAGCATCGACGCGAAGCCGTAGATCGCGTTCGTCGGCTGGCCGGTCGCGGTCGTGAAGTTCTCCGCGGGCAGCGCGAAGAACGCGCGATAGGCCAGCGAGTGCCCGTCCATGAGCATCAGCCGGGGACGGGCGGCGCCGGGGGTCTGGTCGGTCTTCTTCGCTGCTGTCTCTGCCACGTCCCCGATCCTGCCACGCCGCACTGACACTCCGTTCCGGGGCGGCCGAGGGTCGCGGCGCGGTCACTCGCTGTGCGGGCGGTGTCGCGGGAGAGGGGAGGAGCAGAGGGCACGGAGAGGCGGAGACCGGGGCGGCACCGTTGTCGGTGGGCCGTGGGAGGATCGGCGACGCACACGCACACGCAGTCGGAGGGGAGCGGGCGATGGCGACGAAGCCGCCCAAGGGTGATCCGGTCCAGGACGCGCCGCAGGTCGAGGAGCCGAAGCACGCGGCCGCGGGGCTGCCGGCCATCGGCCACACCCTGCGCATCGCCCAGCGGCAGATGGGCGTGCGGCGCACGGCGCTGACGCTCCTGCGGGTGAACCAGAAGGACGGCTTCGACTGCCCGGGCTGCGCCTGGCCGGAGCCGGACCACCGGCACGCGGCGGAGTTCTGCGAGAACGGCGCGAAGGCGGTCGCCGAGGAGGCCACCCTGCGCCGGGTCACGCCGGAGTTCTTCGCCGCGCACCCCGTGTCGGACCTGACCGGCCGCAGCGGCTACTGGCTGGGCCAGCAGGGGCGGCTCACGCACCCCATGTACCTGCCCGAGGGCGGCACGCACTACGAGCCGGTCACCTGGGAGCGCGCCTTCGACATCGTCGCCGAGGACATCGCGGCCCTCGCCTCCCCCGACGAGGCCGTCTTCTACACCTCGGGCCGTACCAGCAACGAGGCCGCGTTCCTGTACCAGCTCTTCGCGCGCGAGCTGGGCACCAACAACCTGCCGGACTGCTCCAACATGTGTCACGAGTCGTCCGGTTCGGCGCTCTCGGAGACCATCGGCATCGGCAAGGGCAGCGTCCTGCTGGAGGACCTCCACCAGGCCGACCTGATCATCGTCGCGGGCCAGAACCCGGGCACGAACCATCCCCGGATGCTCTCCGCGCTGGAGAAGGCCAAGGCGAACGGCGCGAAGATCATCAGCGTCAACCCGCTGCCCGAGGCCGGCCTGGCGCGGTTCAAGAACCCGCAGACCCCGCAGGGCCTGCTGAAGGGCGCCGCCCTCACCGACCTGTTCCTGCAGATCCGCATCGGCGGCGACCAGGCGCTCTTCCGGCTCCTGAACAAGCTGATCCTGGAGACGGAGGGCGCGGTCGACGAGGAGTTCGTCCGCGAACACACCCACGGCTTCGCGGAGTTCGCCGAGGCCGCCCGGGCCGCCGACTGGGACGAGACTCTGGCGGCGACGGGCCTCACGCGCGCGGAGATCGAGCGGGCCCTTTCCATGGCCCTCGCCTCGAAGCGCACCATCGTCTGCTGGGCCATGGGCCTCACCCAGCACAAGCACGCGGTCCCGACCATCCGCGAGGTGGTCAACTTCCTGCTGCTGCGCGGCAACATCGGCCGCCCGGGCGCGGGCGTGTGCCCGGTGCGCGGCCACTCCAACGTGCAGGGCGACCGCACGATGGGCATCTTCGAGCGGCCCGCCCCGGCGTTCCTGGACGCGCTGGAGAAGGAGTTCGGGTTCGCGCCGCCGCGCGCGCACGGCTTCGACGTCGTACGGGCCATCCGCGCGCTGCGCGACGGGGAGGCGAAGGTGTTCTTCGCCATGGGCGGCAACTTCGTCTCCGCCTCCCCGGACACCGAGGTGACCGAGGCCGCGATGCGGCGCGCACGGCTGACGGTGCACGTGTCGACCAAGCTCAACCGCTCGCACGTGGTCACCGGCGCGCGGGCGCTGATCCTGCCCACGCTGGGCCGCACCGAGCGGGATCTCCAGGCCGCCGGCGAGCAGTTCGTGACCGTCGAGGACTCGATGGGCATGGTGCACGCCTCGCGCGGGCGGCTCGCGCCCGCGAGCCCGCTGCTGCGCTCCGAGCCCGCGATCATCTGCGGCCTCGCCCGCCGGGTGCTCGGCGGGCACAGCGTGGTGCCGTGGGAGGACTTCGCGAAGGACTACGCGACGATCCGTGACCGCATCGCGCGCGTGGTCCCCGGTTTCCAGGACTTCAACACGCGCGTGGCCCGGCCGGGCGGTTTCACGCTGCCGCACGCCCCGCGCGACGAGCGCCGCTTCCCGACCGCCACGGGCAGGGCGAACTTCACGGCGGCGCCGGTGGAGTACCCCGAACTGCCCGAGGGCCGGCTGCTGTTGCAGACCCTGCGCTCGCACGACCAGTACAACACCACGATCTACGGCCTCGACGACCGCTACCGGGGTATCAGGGGCGGCCGCCGGGTGGTGCTGGTGCACCCCGAGGACGCGCGGGCGCTCGGCTTCGCCGAGGGGGCGTACGTCGACCTGGTCAGCGAGTGGAGGGACGGCGTGGAGCGGCGGGCACCCGGCTTCCGCGTCGTGCACTACCCGACGACGCGGGGCTGCGCGGCGGCCTACTACCCCGAGACGAACGTCCTGGTCCCGCTCGACGCCACCGCCGACACCAGCAACACTCCGGCCAGCAAGTCCGTCGTCGTACGTCTCGAAGATCACACCGGTGCGCCGGCGGGTCGTCTGGAACAATCGGCGACCGACTGAGCGTTTGCTCAGCGAGCAGACAGCTGTGAGCGGACAGCTGGCCGACGAACGGAGCCGGGATCATGGGTGAGCAGCAGCGAGTGAAGTTCCCGCAGGAGGTCATCGACGAGTACGCGGCGCTCGGTGTCGACCTGCCCGCCCTGTTCTCGGCAGGACACCTGGGCACACGGATGGGCGTGCAGATCCTGGAGGCCTCGGCGGACAGGGTCGTGGGGACCATGCCGGTGGAGGGCAACACCCAGCCGTACGGACTGCTGCACGGCGGCGCCTCCGCGGTGCTGGCGGAAACCCTGGGCTCGGTCGGCTCCATGCTGCACGGCGGCAGCTCGAAGATCGCGGTCGGCGTCGACCTGAACTGCACGCATCACCGCGGGGTGCGCTCGGGCCTGGTGACCGGTGTGGCCACGCCCGTGCACCGGGGCCGGTCGACGGCGACGTACGAGATCGTGATCAGCGACGAGGAGGGCCGCCGGGTGTGCAGTGCCCGGCTGACCTGCCTCCTGCGGGACGCGCGGCCGGGCGACGCGGCACAGGTGCCGCCCACCGCGGGCTGAGCGTCTCTCGCCGGGGCGTTGCCCCGCGCCGTCCCGCCCCTTAGCTTCAGGGCATGGGACGGCGAGGGGACCCCCGGCCGGGGGTGAGGTTCCCGCTGCTCGGGCCGGTGCTGCCCGCGCTGCTGGTGCTGCTCGCCACGGCCTGCCACGGAACCGGCGGCACCGGACGCCACACATCCGCGCAGCACACCTCCTCACAGCACGCCCCCTCGCAACACGCCTCCGCGCACCCCACGGGCTCCGATTCACCCTCCCCCGGCCCCACTTCCCCCGCCGGCCTGTGCACCCGCCTGGTCTCCCACTGGTCGCGCGCGGTGCTGGACGGCACCACCTACGGCGACTACCAGTCGATGGGGCTGTCCAACGGGCAGTACGAGATCCTGCGTGAAGTCGTGGACGGGGCACGGGTGGTGAAACGGCGTCAAGGAGCCGCTGCGGCAGACACGTTGATCGACCGTCGGGCGCGGCAGGCCTGCGCCGACCGCTACCGGTACGGCGCACCGAGCGAAAGCCCCTGGCAGTGAACGCCATCGGCCCCCTGGAGCCCGGCGAGGGCACGCGCGCGTGGGACACCGTGGAACCGGCCGGCCCGGCTCCCGGTCCCGCGAGCCGGATCCGCAGGGCCGCGGCGGCCCGGTACGACCGCCACCGCCGCGCCGTCCTCGCCCTCGCCGCGGCCGCCGTACTCCTGGGCGGTGGCGGCTACCTCTACGCCACCCGGCCCCGGCAGGCTGCGTCTCCCCCGCCGCCTCCTACGCCGTATCCCGCTCAGATGGTGGACATGTTCTACGCGGGCGGCCGGCCCACTCCGCCCGGCGCACCGCCCCGCAGTTTCAGCTTCGCAGTGCTACTGAGAGTGGAGTCCGGACCCTCGGTCACCGTGGCCCGGGTGACCCAGCCCTACGCGGGCCTGTCGCTGGTGACGACCCCGCGAACCCCCTTTGCCGCCAAGGAAAGTTCCGAGCGCAAGATCACGATAACGATGCACGTGACGGAATGCGGAAAAGTGCCCAAGGACGCCGGACTCCCTTTCCTGGACGTAACCCTGCGTAATGTGCGCGCAATACAGATTCAGAGCTTCATCCTCGGTTCGCAGTATGCGCACCACCTCTCCCAGGCGTTGAAAGCCGCCTGCGACAGCAAGATCACGTCATCACCAAAACCCCCGAGACGCCTGAATTGATCATGGTAATTCCTGCGGGTTCTCATCATCCGGACGGGGCGAACCGGACGGAATTCCGACCTTCCGCCCAGCGCGTACCGCTCTGCATTACGTCGTGTCATAACAAGAGAGTCACAGCCTCGGACAGGTACTCCTCCACGTTCCCTGCACACGCCTAGAGTCACCGCCAGTCACCGCGCCCGTCGGATTACCGCTTCGACTCGCCTTCTGGGCTTGTCATGTCGTTCAGGCGCGCGGCTCGGCCGTCTCCATGGGGAGGCGGTCGTCCTGGGGAAAGGACTGATCGTGCGTCAACGTTCGCTCATCGCCATCACCGCCGCGCTGGCAGCGGGAGCACTCACCCTCACCGCCTGCGGCTCGCGCGACAGCGGCGGCGACAAGGGTTCCGACTCCGGAAAGGGCGGTACCACCGTCACCATCGGCGTCGACGCCCCGCTGACCGGCGACCTGTCCGCGCTCGGCCTGGGTATCAAGAACTCCGTGGACCTCGCGGTCAAGACGGCCAACAAGCAGAACCTCGTCAAGGGCGTCACCTTCGCGATCTCGGCCAAGGACGACCAGGCACAGCCCTCCTCCGGCCAGCAGAACGCCACCGCGTTCGTCGGTGACAACTCCGTCCTCGGCGTCGTCGGCCCGCTCAACTCCTCGGTCGCGCAGTCGATGCAGAAGGTCTTCGACGACAACAAGCTGGTGGAGGTCTCGCCCGCCAACACCAGCCCGGACCTGACCCAGGGCACCAACTGGCAGCAGACCAAGGCGCGTCCGTACAAGTCGTACTTCCGCACGGCGACCACGGACGCCGTCCAGGGCCCGTTCGCCGCCCAGTACATCTTCAACAAGGCCAAGAAGAGCAAGGTCTTCGTCATCGACGACAAGAAGACCTACGGCGCCGGTCTCGCCAAGACCTTCACCGAGGAGTTCACGAAGCTCGGCGGCAAGGTGGTCGGCACCGAGCACATCAACCCCGACACCAAGGACTTCTCCGCGGTCGCCACCAAGGTCAAGAGCTCCGGCGCCGAGGTGGTCTACTACGGCGGCGAGTACCCGCAGGCCGGTCCGCTCAGCAAGCAGATCAAGTCCGCCGGCGCCAACATCCCGCTGATCGGCGGCGACGGCATCTACGACCCGACCTTCATCAAGCTGGCCGGCTCCGCCGCCACCGGCGACTTCGCCACCTCGGTCGGCGCGCCGGTCGAGACGCTGGCCTCCGCCAAGCAGTTCGTCGCCGACTACAAGGCGGGGGGCTACAAGGAGGACTACGCGGCCTACGGCGGCTACTCCTACGACTCGGCCTGGTCGATCATCGAGGCCGTGAAGAAGGTCGTCGACGACAACGGCGGCAAGCTTCCGTCCGACGCCCGCGCGAAGGTGACCGCCGCGGTGCAGAACGTGTCCTTCGACGGCGTGACCGGAAAGGTCTCCTTCGACCAGTACGGTGACGCGACCAACAAGCAGCTCACCGTCTACTCCGTGACGGGCGGCGCCTGGAAGGCAGTGGAGTCCGGCACCTACAACGGCGGCTGACCCCGCCCACCCGCACCGACCGAGCCGCGCGGGGCGCTGTTCCACTGGCGCCCCGCGCGGTCTCGCATCCGGCTCCATCCGTCGAACGTCCGAACATCTCGGAGGACATGCGGTGAACGAACTGCCGCAGCAGCTGGTCAACGGCCTGCTACTTGGATCCATGTACGGGCTGGTCGCCATCGGCTACACCATGGTCTACGGCATCGTCCAGCTCATCAACTTCGCCCACGGCGAGATCTTCATGACCGGCGCGTTCGGCGCGCTCACGGTCTACGTCTACATCCTTCCCGACGGCACCTCGATGTGGGTGGCCCTGCCGCTGATGCTGATCGGCGCCGTCCTGGTCTCCGTCACCGTCGCCGTCGGGGCGGAACGGTTCGCCTACCGCCCGCTGCGCACCGCGCCGCGCCTCGCACCCCTCATCACCGCCATCGGTCTGTCCCTGGCGCTCCAGCAGGCGGTGTGGGCCTGGTACCCGCAGGCGAAGTCCGCCCGCACGTTCCCCACCATTCCGGGCGGCCCCTTCGACATAGGCAACGTCACGATCCAGACCGGTGACATCTTCCTGGTGGTCGCGGCCCCGCTCAGCATGGCGTTCCTCGCCTACTTCGTGATGCGCACCCGTACCGGCCGCGGCATGCAGGCCACCGCCCAGGATCCGGACACCGCACGGCTGATGGGCGTCAACACCGACCGCATCATCGTGATCGCGTTCGCCCTCGGCGCCGCCTTCGCGGCCGTCGGAGGCGTGGCCTACGGCCTCAAGTACGGCCAGATCGACTTCAAGATGGGCTTCCTCCTCGGACTCAAGGCCTTCACCGCGGCCGTCCTCGGCGGCATCGGCAACATCTACGGCGCCATGCTCGGCGGCCTCGTCCTCGGTGTGGCCGAGGCCCTGTCCACCGCCTACATCGCGGACATCCCCGGAATGGCCAAGTTCGGCAGCCAGTCCTGGGCAGACGTCTGGGCGTTCGTACTCCTCATCCTCGTGCTGCTGTTCAGGCCACAGGGCCTGCTCGGCGAGCGCGTCGCGGACAGGGCGTGACAGCGATGACCACACAGACCACACCGTCCGAGTCCCCCGAGTCCCCCGGGACCCCGGAGACTTCGAGCACCCCTGCCGCCGCCCGCACCGGCCTCGTCGGCCTTCCGGCGTCGCTCGGCCGGGCCCTCGCCACCGGCGGCGGCGTCCTCACCATCGCGTCCACCTTCCTGTCCTGGACCTGGACCACCGACTTCCCCGGCGACCTCACCGTCTACGGCTACCCGGGCGGCCTCCAGGTCCTCGTCCTGATCGGCGGCGTCCTCACCACCCTGTTCGGCCTCGCCTCCTACGGCGTCAGAGGCCTTCGCGCACTGGCGCCCGGCAGCGCCGACGCCGCGCTGAAGATGGCCGCGCTCGGCACCTTCGGCGCGGCCTGGTACACCGTCATCGCCATCAGCGTGGAACTCGGCGGCCTGGTCAACCTGGACCCGGGCGGCGTCGTCGTCGCGATCACCACGCTCGTCGCCCTGATCGGCGCGCTGGCCCTGCCGTTCACACGGCCGGAGCCGGACCCGGTCGACCCCGACGACACCGGCTGGGAGCTGTTCCGGCACAACGCCCGCCGGCGCTGGAGCACGTTCCGCGCGGCGTTCGCCGCCGAAACCCCGGCCCCGGCGCGCCCGTTGCCCTCCTGGGCCGAGATCCTCGTCATCGTCGCCGTCATGGCCGTGGGTCTGACCGTCTTCAGCTACGGCGTCGGCACGGCGTACGACGAGCTGTTCGTCGGCTTCCTGATCACCGCCGGCTTCGGTTTCGCCGCGGTCTCCAAGGCCGGGCTCGTGGCCCGTGTCTCGGCGATCACCGCGAAGCACCGGAACATCACCATGATCGGCGCCTTCGTCGCCGCCGCGGCCTTCCCGTTCACCCAGACCAGCGACCAGTACGCGACGATCGGCGTCTACATCCTCATCTTCGCGACCGTCGCGCTGGGCCTGAACATCGTCGTCGGCCTCGCCGGCCTCCTCGACCTCGGTTACGTCGCCTTCCTCGGTGTCGGCGCCTACACCGCGGCCCTGGTCTCCGGTTCGCCGTCCTCGCCGCTGCACGTGCACTGGCCGTTCTGGGCCTCGGCGCTGCTCGGCGCGGTCGTGGCCATGGTCTTCGGCGTCATCATCGGCGCCCCGACCCTGCGGCTGCGCGGCGACTACCTGGCCATCGTGACGCTCGGCTTCGGTGAGATCTTCCGGATCACCGTCCTCAACATGGACGGCACCTCGGGCCCGGACGTCACCAACGGCTCCAACGGCATCTCCTCGATCCCGAACCTGAACATCCTCGGCTTCGACTTCGGCGCGCAGCACCAGATCCTCGGCACCACCATCGGCCGGTTCGCCAACTACCTGCTGCTGATGCTGATCATCACGCTCGTGGTGGTCGTGGTGTTCCGGCGCAGCAGCGACTCCCGGATCGGCCGCGCCTGGGTCGCCATCCGCGAGGACGAGACCGCCGCGCTCGCCATGGGCATCAACGGCTTCCGGGTCAAGCTCATCGCCTTCGCGCTCGGTGCCTGCCTGGCGGGGCTCTCCGGCTCCGTCCAGGGCCACGTCACCTACACGGTGACCCCGGAGCAGTACCAGTTCGCCTACGCCGTGCCGCCCAACTCGGCCTTCCTGCTGGCCGCGGTGGTCCTCGGCGGCATGGGCACCATCTCCGGTCCGCTGGTCGGCGCGTCCCTGCTGTACCTGATCCCGGCCAAGCTCCAGTTCCTGGGCGACTACCAGCTCTTCGCGTTCGGCGTCACCCTCATCCTGCTGATGCGCTTCCGCCCGGAAGGGCTCATCCCGAACCGGCGCCGCCAGCTGGAGTTCCACGAAGAGTCCGAGACGCCCGCCGTCCTCAGCAAGGCAGGGGCCTGACCACGATGACCACCGACACCACCACGAAGGACACCGCCCCCGGCGCACCCGCCCCCGGCCAGGTCGTCCTCGACGCCCGCGGCGTGACCATGCGCTTCGGCGGTCTGACCGCCGTACGCGATGTGGACCTGACCGTCAACAGCGGCGAGATCGTCGGCCTGATCGGCCCCAACGGTGCCGGGAAGACGACCTTCTTCAACTGCCTGACCGGCCTGTACGTGCCCACCGAGGGCGAGGTCCGCTACCGGGGCCAGGTGCTGCCGCCGAAGTCCTTCAAGGTCACCGCGGCCGGCATCGCCCGTACCTTCCAGAACATCCGGCTGTTCGCCAACATGACCGTGCTGGAGAACGTCCTCGTCGGCCGCCACACCCGTACCAAGGAGGGCCTGTGGTCCGCGCTGCTGCGCGGCCCGGGATTCCACCGCGCCGAGGCGGCCTCGCGCGAACGGGCCATGGAACTGCTCCGGTTCGTGGGCCTGGACCGCAAGGCCGAGCACCTCGCCCGCAACCTCCCCTACGGCGAGCAGCGCAAGCTGGAGATCGCCCGCGCCCTGGCCAGCGAGCCCGGTCTGCTGCTGCTCGACGAGCCGACGGCCGGCATGAACCCGCAGGAGACCCGGGCCACCGAGGAACTGGTCTTCGCCATCCGGGACCAGGGCATCGCCGTCCTCGTCATCGAGCACGACATGCGCTTCATCTTCAACCTCTGCGACCGGGTGGCCGTCCTGGTGCAGGGCGAGAAGCTGGTCGAGGGCGACAGCGCGACCGTCCAGGGCGACGAGCGCGTGATCGCGGCCTACCTCGGCGAACCCTTCGAGGACGCGCCCGGCGACGAGGAGGTGGCCGAGGTCGAGGCGGCGGAGGCGGCGGCCGAGACCGGGACTGCTGCGGCGGCCGAGCCCGCGGAAGCGGCCGCGGCGGACTCCGAGAACACGACCGACGCCGCGCCCGGCAAGGAGAACGACCGATGACCGCACTGCTCGAAGTCGAGGACCTGAGGGTCGCCTACGGCAAGATCGAGGCCGTCAAGGGCATCTCGTTCACGGTCGAGGCCGGTCAGGTGGTCACCCTCATCGGCACCAACGGCGCCGGCAAGACCACCACGCTGCGCACGCTCTCCGGGCTGCTGAGGCCGGTCGGCGGCCAGATCCGGTTCAACGGCAAGTCGTTGAAGAAGGTCCCGGCGCATCAGATCGTCGCGCTGGGCCTCGCCCACTCCCCCGAGGGGCGGCACATCTTCCCGCGCATGACGATCGAGGACAATCTGCGCCTCGGCGCGTTCCTGCGCAGCGACAAACCGGGCGTCGAGAAGGACATCCAGCGCGCCTACGACCTGTTCCCCATCCTCGGGGAGCGCAGGAAGCAGGCCGCGGGCACCCTCTCCGGCGGTGAGCAGCAGATGCTGGCGATGGGCAGGGCGCTGATGTCCCAGCCGAAGCTGCTGATGCTGGACGAGCCGTCGATGGGTCTGTCGCCGATCATGATGCAGAAGATCATGGCGACGATCGCCGAGCTGAAGTCCCAGGGCACGACGATCCTGCTGGTCGAACAGAACGCGCAGGCCGCGCTGTCGCTGGCCGACCAGGGGCATGTGATGGAGGTCGGCACGATCGTGCTGTCCGGGACCGGACAGGACCTGCTGCATGACGAGTCGGTGCGCAAGGCCTATCTGGGCGAGGACTGACGAGGACCGACCAGGACGACGGCGAGGCCCGTGCCCTCTTCTCCGGGGCACGGGCCTCGTCGTACGGGCGGTGGGCTCAGCCCTTCTTGCCCGCCTTCTTCTCCTCGCTGTCCGCGATCACCGCCTCCGCGACCTGCTGCATCGACATGCGGCGGTCCATGGAGGTCTTCTGGATCCAGCGGAAGGCGGCCGGCTCGGTCAGGCCGTACTCGGTCTGGAGGATGGACTTCGCGCGGTCGACGAGCTTGCGGGTCTCCAGGCGCTGGGTGAGGTCGGCGACCTCCTGCTCCAGCTGCTTCAGCTCGGTGAAGCGGGAGACGGCCATCTCGATCGCCGGTACGACATCGCTCTTGCTGAACGGCTTGACCAGGTACGCCATGGCACCGGCGTCCCGGGCGCGCTCCACGAGGTCGCGCTGGGAGAAGGCGGTGAGCATGAGGACCGGCGCGATGGACTCCTCGGCGATCTTCTCGGCCGCGGAGATGCCGTCCAGCTTGGGCATCTTCACGTCCAGGATGACCAGGTCCGGCCGGTGCTCGCGGGCCAGCTCGACGGCCTGCTCGCCGTCTCCGGCCTCGCCGACGACCGTGTACCCCTCTTCTTCGAGCATCTCCTTCAGGTCGAGCCGGATCAGGGCCTCGTCCTCGGCGATGACGACGCGGGTCGTCAGCGGAGGCACGTGCGACTTGTCGTCGTCGGGCGCGTCTACGGGCTGGGGCGACTCGGCGGTCACGGGGGCTCCTCGTTCAGGGCACGGGTACTGCTGACAAGAGCCTACCTAGCTACGGTATGGTGGACGCGCGGAGGGTCGGGGGAAACCTTGGATTCTGCGAGCCCCGGTAGCCCAATTGGCAGCAGGCAACGGATTCAAAACCCGTACAGTGTCGGTTCGAGTCCGACCCGGGGCACTTTTCCTTGGATCCCAAGGTCAGTGTAGAAAGACATGCAAGGCCCCTCGACCGAGGGGCCCTTTTCGTGTCACCCGTGACTACTTCGGGCTGTCGTCCTCACCGATGTGGTGGACCCGGACCATGTTGGTCGAGCCGGAGACCCCGGGCGGGGAGCCGGCCGTGATCACCACGACGTCGCCCTTGCGGCAGCGGCCGTACTTCAGGAGCAGCTCGTCCACCTGGTCGACCATGGCGTCCGTGGAGTCGACGTGCGGGCCGAGGAAGGTCTCCGCGCCCCAGGTGAAGCTGAGCTGGGAGCGGGTGGCCGGCTCCGGCGTGAACGCGAGCAGCGGGATCGGCGAGCGGTAGCGGGACAGCCGGCGGGCGGTGTCTCCCGACTGGGTGAACGCGACCAGGAACTTCGCGCCGAGGAAGTCGCCCATCTCGGCGGCGGCCCGGGCGACCGCGCCGCCCTGGGTACGCGGCTTGTTGCTCTCGGTCAGCGGGGGCAGGCCCGCCGCGAGCATGCCCTCCTCGGCGGCCTCCACGATCTTCGCCATGGTGCGCACGGTCTCGACCGGGTACCTGCCGACGCTGGTCTCGCCGGAGAGCATCACCGCGTCCGTGCCGTCGAGGACGGCGTTGGCCACGTCGGAGGCCTCGGCACGGGTCGGGCGGGAGTTCTCGATCATCGAGTCGAGCATCTGGGTGGCCACGATGACCGGCTTGGCGTTGCGCCGGGCGAGCTTGACCGCGCGCTTCTGCACGATCGGCACCTGCTCCAGCGGCATCTCCACGCCCAGGTCGCCGCGCGCGACCATGATCCCGTCGAAGGCGGCGACGATCTCGTCGAGGTTCTCGACGGCCTGCGGCTTCTCGACCTTGGCGATCACGGGGAGGCGGCGGCCCTCCTCGGCCATGATGCGGTGCACGTCCTCGGCGTCCCTCCCGCTGCGCACGAAGGACAGGGCGATGACGTCGACGCCGGCGCGCAGCGCCCAGCGCAGGTCGTCCTCGTCCTTCGCGGAGAGGGCGGGGACGGAGACGGCGACGCCGGGGAGGTTCAGCCCCTTGTGGTCGGAGACCATGCCGCCCTCGACCACCCGGGTGTGCACGCACGCTCCGTCGACGGCCGTGACCTCCAGGCAGACCTTGCCGTCGTCGACGAGGACGCGCTCACCGGGGGTGACGTCGGCGGCGAGGCCGGCGTAGGTGGTGCCGCACCGGTGGCGGTCGCCCGCGACGCCCTCCTCGACGGTGATGGTGAACTCGTCGCCGCGTTCAAGGAGTACGGGGCCTTCACCGAAGTGGCCGAGCCGGATCTTCGGACCTTGAAGGTCGGCGAGAATTCCGACGCTGCGGCCGGTCTCGTCGGCTGCCTTTCGTACGCGCTGATAGCGCTCCTCGTGATCGGCGTGCGTGCCGTGGCTGAGGTTGAGGCGGGCGACGTCCATTCCGGCCTCGACCAGTGCCTTGATCTGGTCGTACGAGTCGGTGGCGGGCCCCAGAGTACAGACGATCTTTGCTCGGCGCATACCTTGAGCCTAGGCCTTACCCGCCGGTAGAGAATCGGCCCCACATGACCACTCAACAACCTTTGAGTAAAGGGCCGTTGACAAGTGTTGAATTGTGCGGTCACTCGCTCCGATGAGCGAATTTCCCTGCGGGGCATCCGGCAGGGCTTCCGGAGCCTTCAGAGCCTCAGCAGGGACAGCTCGGCGGCCTCGGCGATCGCCTTCGCGCCGGCGTCGTTGACGTGCAGGCCGTCACCGCTGTCGAACTCCTCGCGGATCCGGTCGGGTTCGGCCGGGTCCGCGACGGCGGCGGCGACGTCCACGATGCCGTCGAAGGGGTGCTCCTGCCCCAGCAGCCAGGCGTTGACCTCGCGACGGACGGCCTGCCCGGCCTCGCTGTCGTAGCCGTCGTAGACCGTGCCGCGGTACGGGCCGATGGTGGAGCCGACGACGGTCAGCCCGGCGGCGTGCAGCCGGTCGGCGAGGGCCGTGAGCCCGGCGATGAGCGCGTCGGCCGTGGGCGGCTCGCCGGGGTCGGGGAAGGCGATGTGGCCCGGCAGGCCGAGGTCGTTGAGGCCGATGTGGATCAGGACGTGGCTCACGCCCGGCACCGCGAGGACGTCCCGGTCGACGCGGGCGAGGAGGCGCTCGCCGATCTGGTCGGTCAGCAGGCGGTTGCCGGAGATGCCCTGGTTGACGATCCAGCCGTGGGGCAGCCGGCGGCCGAGCTGGGAGGGGAAGCTGTTGTCGAGGCCGGGCGTGGTGGCCGCCCCCTCGATCCAGGAGTCCCCGAAGGCGACCACGATCTTGGTGCCCTCGGGCGCGCGGACGTCGGCGCCGATCCCGAAGTGTCCGGTGGGCACCTCCTCGGCATCCCGCAGGGTCCGCGCGGTCAGCTGGTCGCCGGGGGCCGCCCGGCCGATGTCGTACGGCACCGCGGAGAAGGTCGTCGGGCCGGTGTCACCGGGCAGATAGACGCCGACCGTGAGCACCTGGCCCGCGGTGACGGGCCGCTCGACGGGGTCGGAGACGAGGTCCCCGCCCGCCGGGACGGTGACGGCCCCGGTCCCGTCGAAGGTGAGCGGGGTGTCGATCCCGTCGCCCCGGACGTGCGCGCCGCCGATCTCCAGTGGCTTCTTGCCGTAACGGTTGCTGAGGATGATCCGTACCGCCTCGCCTCCCCCGGCCAGCCGCAGGGTCTGCCGTACGGTCTGATCGGTGAAGCCCCGGCTCTGGAAGAGCGCGAAGTCCTCGTCGGGGTCGATGACGGCGGTGCGGTGGGCGGCGATCCATGTCGTGGTCATGGAAACCGCCAACACCGCCGTCGCTGGGATTCTTCCGGCCTCGCGAGGTTCTCACCTTCCGTCGGCGAGGGGCGTCAGCTGCAGGACGGCCTGCCGGGCCTGCGGCACCCGTGGCAGACCGTCCTGAAGTCCGAAGGTGGTGAAGGCCGTTCGCTCGGCCAGCGGGTAAGGGTTCTTTCCGGTGAGCGAGTTGATGATGGTGGCGCTGCGCCAGGCGGCGAGGCCGAGGTCGGGCGCGCCGACGCCGTGGGTGTGCAGCTCGGCGTTCTGGACGTAGACCGAGCCGGTCACGGACGGGTCGAGGACGAGCCGGAACTCCTCGTCGATGCGCGGGCGTTCGCTGCTGTCGCGGCGCATGTAGGGGTCGAGCCCGGCGAGGATGCGGTCGAGCGGGCGCTCCCGGTAGCCGGTGGCGAGGACGACGGCGCCGGTGGTGAGCCGGGTGCGGGTGCCCTGCTGGAGGTGTTCCAGATGGAGTTCGACCTGGGTGGTCGCGATCCGGCCGGCCGTGCGGACCCGGACGCCGGGGGTGAGGACGGCGTCGGGCCAGCCGCCGTGCAGGGTGCGCCGGTACAGCTCGTCGTGGATGGCGGCGAGGGTGCCCGCGTCGATGCCCTTGTGTAGCTGCCACTGGGCGGCGATCAGCCGGTCGCGGACGGGCTCGGCGAGGGCGTGGAAGTAGCGCGTGTAGTCGGGCGTGAAGTGCTCCAGGCCCAGCTTGGAGTACTCCATCGGCGCGAACGCCTCGCTGCGGCCGATCCAGTGCAGCTGCTCGCAGCCCGCCGGGCGGTGGCGCAGCAGGTCGAGGAAGACCTCGGCGCCGGACTGTCCGGAGCCGACGACGGTGACGTGTTCGGCGGCCAGGACGGCGGCGCGGTGGTCCAGGTAGTCGGCGGCGTGGACGACCGGCACCCCGGGGGCGTCCACCAGCGGCTTGAGCGGGTCGGGCACATGGGGTGCGGTGCCGACTCCGAGGACGATGTTGCGCGTGTACGTACGGCCCAGGGCCTCGGCCTCGCCCTCGGCGCCCACCTGGGCGAAGTCGACCTCGAACACGTCCCGTTCGGGGTTCCAGCGCACCGAGTCGACCTGGTGACGGAAGTGCAGCCCGGGCAGGTTCTGCGCGACCCAGCGGCAGTAGGCGTCGTACTCGGCGCGCTGGATGTGGAAGCGCTCGGCGAAGTAGAAGGGGAAGAGCCGCTCGCGGGACCGCAGGAAGCTCAGGAAGCTCCAGGGGCTGGTGGGGTCGGCGAGGGTCACCAGGTCGGCGAGGAACGGGACTTGGATGGTGGCGCCCTCGATGAGCAGGCCGGGGTGCCAGTCGAAGCCCGGGCGCTGTTCGTAGAACACGGCGTCGAGTTCGGCGAGCGGGTGGGCGAGCGCGGCCAGGGAGAGGTTGCAGGGGCCGATGCCGATGCCGACGAGGTCGCGGGGGGAGGCGGGCTCGTGGCGTGGGGGGTTGCTCATGCGGGGGTGCCTTCTTCTGCGGGTTCCGTCCGACCGGCTTCTGCGGGGTTCACCGGCCGGGTGTGTGTGAGTTCCAGCAGCCGGGTCAGGTCGTCCGGCCGGGTGCGGGGGTTGAGGAAGGTGGCCTTGAGCCAGAGCCGGCCGTCGAGCCGGGCCCGCCCGAGGACGGCCCGGCCCTCGTGCAGCAGCCGGCGGCGTACGGCGGCCACGGCGTCGTCGTCGGCTCCCGCCGGCCGGAACAGCACCGTGCTGATCGCCGGCCGGTCGTACAGCTCGAAGCCGGGGTGCGCGTCGACCAGGGCGGCGAACGCGCGTGCGTGGGCGCAGACCTGGTCGACCAGGGCGCCGAGTCCGGTGCGGCCGAGGGTCTTCAGGGTGACCGCGATCTTGAGGATGTCGGGGCGGCGCGTGGTGCGCAGGGAGCGGCCGAGCAGGTCGGGGAAGCCTGCCTCGGTGTCGTCGTCGGCGTTCAGGTAGTCGGCGCGTTGGTGCAGCGCGGCGA
Source organism: Streptomyces sp. HUAS MG56 (assembly GCF_058673395.1). NCBI lineage: Bacteria > Bacillati > Actinomycetota > Actinomycetes > Kitasatosporales > Streptomycetaceae > Streptomyces > Streptomyces sp. HUAS MG56. The sequence goes on from NZ_CM178722.1 coordinate 3,493,021, forward strand.
GTTCGGCGGGGCGGGCGAGGGCGAGGAGGCCCGCGGCGACCGGCTGCCAGCCGAGCTTGTGCAGGTCGAGGGTGACGGTCTGGGCGGCTTCGAGTCCGGCGAGTCGGTCCCGGTACCGGTCGCTGAACAGCAGGCCTCCGCCGTAGGCGGCGTCGATGTGCAGCCGGGTGCCGTGGGCGGCGCACAGGCCCGCGATCTCGGGGAGCGGGTCGATGAGGCCGGCGTCGGTGGTGCCGGCGGTGGCGGCGACCAGCAGCGGACCGGGGAGCGTGGTGAGGGCGTCGTCCAGGGCGGCCGGGTCGAGGATGCCGCTCGGCGCGGGGACGACGACCGGATCGGGCAGGCCGAGGAGCCAGGCGGCACGGGCGAGCGAGTGGTGGGCGTTCGTCCCGCAGACCAGCCGGACGCCGGCGCCGTGCGCCTCGCGGGCGAGCAGCAGGGCGAGTTGGTTGGACTCGGTGCCGCCGGTGGTGACCAGGGCGTCGGCGAGCCCGGCCGCGTGGGCGAGCGCGCGGGTGACCGCGGCTTCCAGGACGGAGGCGGCCGGGGCCTGGTCCCAGGAGTCCAGGGACGGGTTGAGCACGCTCGCCGCGAGGTCGGCGGCGGTGGCCACGGCGAGCGGCGGGCAGTGCAGGTGGGCCGCGCACAGCGGGTCGGCGGGGTCGGCGGCACCCTCGGCGAGGGCCTGCACGAGCGTGCGCAGGGCGTCGGGGTCACCGCGTTCCGGCAGCGCGTCCCCGAGCACGTCGGCGACGCGCGCCGCGACCGCCTCGGGTCCCCCGGCGGGCACCGGCCCGCCCCGCGCCCGGGCACCGGCCGCGAGCGCGTCGAGGACGGTGCCGAGCAGGGGGCGCAGGGCTGCGGAGCCGTCGGGTCTCCCGGATCCCGAGGCGAGGGCCGGGGCGGGCAGAGGGTGGTCACCGGGCATCGGCTGTCCTCCGCTTTCGGGCGCTCTCGGGCCGGCCTTCACTTTCCAGCTTGTACGGGAAGTGGCCCGTGTGTCCCGAAATACCGACGATCAGAACCCGAAAGTGGGTACTGCCGTGCGGGGAAAATGCGTTGGGATTATGCCTGCGGAGTCATGCCCGCCCGCGCGTTGAGGCGGAGGGCGCGGCCGACGTTGCCGGCCGCTCCCGTCACTACGATCACGGTGCTGCCTCTACACCCCCTGGGCCTCCCGCGTCTCGTGCGGCTCCCCCGGTGTCTCCTGCCCGCCGCGCACGCGCAGGGCGCGGGAGAGGTCGTCGAGGCGGTCGGCGAGGGTCCGGCGCAGGGCCGGGGTGGGATCGGCGTCGCGCAGACAGGCCTGGCCGAGGGCCACGTTCTCGGCGTCGACGGCGTGCACCGGGAAGGCCCAGCGGGCGGCGGCCTGCGCGATGGCGGGGCCGCGGCGGGCGCTGACGGCGACCGCGTCCGGGTAGAAGCGCGGCACGTACTCCCGTACCAGATCGGCCTGTTCGGGCTGCCAGAAGCCCTGTGCGGTGGCCGTGAAGAGGTAGTTGGACAGGTCGTCGCCCGTGAACATGGCCTCCCAGGCCGCGCGCTTGGCCTCCGGGTCCGGCAGGGCCGCGCGGCAGCGGGCGGCGCCCTCGCGGCCGGTGGCGCTCGGGTCGCGCTCCAGCTCGGCGGCGATCGTGGCCTCGTCGGTGGCGCCGAGGACGGCGAGCCGGGCGAGTATGCGCCAGCGCAGCTCCGGGTCGATCTCCGGCCCGCCGGGCACCGTGCCGTCGGCGAGCCAGGCGGCGATGGTGTCGGGGTGGGCGGCGACGCCGATCAAGTGCCGCACGGCGATCAGGCGCAGGCCGGGGTGGTCGCCGTCCTCGGTGCGGCGCAGCAGGTCGCGGCAGAGGGAGGTGAGGGTGGACAGGGCCGCCGGGCGTTCCCGCGCGCTCAGGTACTGGTCGGCGATCTGACCGGAGGAGAAGGCGAGGACGCCCTGGACGATCGCCAGATCGGTCTCGCGCGGCAGGTGGGCGCGGGCCGTCTCCAGGTAGGCGGCGGGCGGCAGTTCGCCGTCGCGCACGGCGTCCCGCAGGGCGTTCCAGACGACCGCGCGGGTGAGCGGGTCGGGCAGGCCGGACAGTCCGGCACGCAGCGCCTCGAAGGAGTCGGCGTCGAAGCGGACCTTGGCGTAGGTGAGGTCGCCGTCGTTGAGCAGGAGCAGCGCGGGGCGCCTGCCGAGAGGCTGTGGGTCGCTCTGCGGGACGTCGAGCTCGCGGCGCTCGCGCAGCACCAGGTGCCCTTCGTCGGCGACGTCGCGGTCGTACAGGCCGGCGGTGAGGCGGTGCGGGCGGCTGCCCGTGCGGTCGACGGCCAGGGTGAAGGTGCTGTCGGCGGAGGCGATCCGGGGGGTGAGCGTGTCGACGCCGGTGGTGCGCAGCCAGCTGTCGGCCCAGCCGGGCACGTCCCGGTCGGTGGCGGAGGCGAGGGAGTCGATGAAGTCGGCGAGGGTGGCGTTGCCGAACTTGTGCCGCGCGAAGTGGGTGTTGATGCCGGCGAGGAAGTCCTTCTCGCCGAGCCAGACAGCCAGTTGGCGCAGCGCGGAGGCGCCCTTGGCGTAGGAGATGCCGTCGAAGTTGAGCAGCGCGGAGGCGGTGTCGTCGACGTTCTCGGGGGCGACCGGGTGGGTGGTGGGGCGCTGGTCGGCGTCGTAGCCCCAGGCCTTGCGGGTGACGGCGAACTCGGTCCAGGGGTCGGTGAAGCGGGTGGCCTCGGCGATGGTCTGGTAGCCCATGTACTCGGCGAAGGACTCGTTCAGCCAGATGTCGTCCCACCACTTGAGGGTGACGAGGTCGCCGAACCACATGTGGGCCATCTCGTGCGCGATGACCATGGCGCGGGTCTGCCGCTCGGTGTCGGTGACGGCGGAGCGGTAGACGAACTCGTCGCGGAAGGTGACCAGGCCCGGGTTCTCCATGGCGCCCGCGTTGAACTCGGGGACGAACGCCTGGTCGTAGGAGTCGAAGGGGTACGGCTCCTCGAACTCCTCGTGGTAGCGGTCGAAGCACGCACGCGTGACCTCGAAGATCTCGTCGGCGTCGGTGTCGAGGTACGGCGCGAGGGAGCGGCGGCAGTGGATGCCGAAGGGCAGCCCGCGGTGCTCGGTGCGCACCGAGTGCCAGGGGCCGGCGGCGACGGCGACGAGGTAGGTCGAGATCAGCGGGGTGGGCGCGGCCTCCCAGACCCCGTCGGCGCGCTGCTCGGTGACGCCGTTGGCGAGGACGGTCCACCCCTCGGGCGCCCTGACGGAGACCTCGAAGACGGCCTTCAGGTCGGGCTGGTCGAAGGCGGCGAAGACACGCTGGACGTCGTCCATGAACATCTGCGTGTAGACGTACGCCTCGCCGTCGCTGGGGTCGGTGAAGCGGTGCATGCCCTCGCCGGTGCGGGAGTAGCGCATGGCCGTGTCGACACGCAGTTCGTGCTCGCCCGCGGTGAGGTTCTCCAGCGGCAGCCGGCCGTCGGCGAGCGACTCCGGGTCGAGGGGCTGTCCGTCGAGCGTGACCGTGCGCAGCTCCGCGGGCTTCAGCTCGACGAACGTGTCCCCGGCGGACCGCGCGGTGAAGCGGATCACGGTGCGGGAGTCGAAGGTCTCGTCCCCGGTCGTCAGGTCCAGCTCGACCGTGTAGCGGTGGACGTCGAGGAGCTGTGCTCGGAGCTGCGCTTCGTCGCGCGTGAGTACGGACATGCAGGCCATGCTGCCCGATGGCACTGACAGCGGACAGGGGGTGGACTGGTTCGCCGCATATGTCCGGAACGTCGACCGGGCCCGTTCCGATCGCCGGAGCGCCCCGCGCCCGCTCCGCCCCTACCCCGCGCCCTCCTCCGGGTCAGTCCTCCACGGGCTGGGCGTTGGCGGTGTCCTCGGCGATGCGCTCGTGGTGGCGGATGACCTCGGCGATGATGAAGTTCAGGAACTTCTCGGCGAAGGCCGGGTCGAGCTTGGCGTTCTCGGCGAGCCGGCGCAGCCGCTCGATCTGGCGGGACTCACGGCCCGGGTCGGCGGGCGGCAGCTGGTGCACGGCCTTGAGCCGGCCGACCTGCTGGGTGGCCTTGAACCGCTCGGCGAGCAGGTGGACGACGGCCGCGTCGATGTTGTCGATGCTGTCGCGCAGCCGCTCCAGTTCCAGGCGGACCTCGGGCTGCATGTCACCGGTGCCGGTGTTGCTGGTGGTCATGGCCGTCAACCCTATGCGGTTGGCGGCCCACGTCTACGGGGTGTCCGGAGAGTGGATCATCGGGGGGTCGGCGGGGTCCGGCACCCGGTCGCTCCAGCCGCCGGGGACGGCACGGCCCTGCTGGGCGCGGAAGCGGACGGGGGCGAGGCCCACACGGCGCCTGAAGAGCCGGGAGAAGTAGGCGGGGTCGTCGTAGCCCACGCGGCGTGCGACGGCCGCGACGGGCAGCTCGGTGGCGGCGAGGAGTTCCTTGGCGCGGGCGAGGCGGATGCCGAGCAGGTAGTCCTTGGGGCTGCACCCGGCGGCCCGGCGGACGGCGCCGCGCAGCTCGGCGGGGGTCATGCCGTGCACGCGTGCGTGGTCGGCGACGCTCATCGGGGTGCAGGCGTCCCGGGCGAGGGCCTCCAGCACCTGGTCGCCGTCCGGGGCGAGGTCGGCGCGGGCCCGGCGCAGGGCGACGAGGAGTTCGTGCACGGCGGCGCCGGTCTCCACCTCCAGCAGGGGGTTGCCCCGGCGGGCGGCGCGGACGATGCGGGCGACCACCGCGCGGGGCCCGGAGGCGTCGGAGAGCGGTACGACGGGCCGCTCGGGCTCGATGTAGCCGAGCTCGGTGTACGTCGCGGCGGCGGGCCCGGTGAAGTCGACGAAGCCCTCGTCCCAGCCGGTGCCCGGGTCGGGCGCGTAGTGGTGGGGCACGCCGGGCGTGAGCCAGAGCAGCGCGGGCGCGGTGACGGCCGTACGGCGGCCGTCGGCGGCCCGGTACCAGCCGCCGCCCGAGCTGATCACGACAGCCACGTGGTGGTCGAGGGTGCGCGGGCCGACCGTGGGCAGCGCGCCGTGCTGGAGGCCGACGCCGAGACAGACCAGACCGAGGCGGTGGTGGGCGGGAGCAGGGCTGAAGAACCGCATCCAGGTCTGGTACATCGGCGCTCCTCCCGGCGTCGGCCACCACGGATTCCCGCCGAGCGGCGTTTTGTCCAAGCACCGCCGATCTTCGTCCATGGCGTGGCGCTCCGCCAGGGGCGAGGCTGGGCGGCATGAGCGAGTTCACGGTGGGGGAAAGCGATTTCCTGCTGGACGGGCGACCGGTACGGCTGCTGTCCGGGGCCCTGCACTACTTCCGGGTGCACGAGGCGCAGTGGCGGCACCGGCTCGCGATGCTGCGGGCGATGGGCCTGAACTGCGTGGAGACGTACGTCCCGTGGAATCTGCACCAGCCGCGCCCCGGCACGTTCCGGGACGTGCAGGCGCTCGGCCGGTTCCTCGACGCGGCCCGGGACGAGGGCCTGTGGGCGATCGTGCGGCCCGGCCCCTACATCTGCGCCGAGTGGGAGAACGGCGGCCTGCCGGCGTGGCTGACACATGAGGTGGGCACACGCGCGCGTACGCGCGACGAACGGTATCTGTCGCATGTACGCGCCTGGTTCCGCCGTCTGCTGCCCGAGATCGTGCCCCGGCAGCTGGACCGCGGCGGCCCGGTGCTCATGGTGCAGGTCGAGAACGAGTACGGCAGCTACGGCAGCGACACCGGCCATCTGGGCGAGCTGGCCGACCTGCTGCGTGCGGAAGGGGTCACGGTCCCGCTGTTCACCTCGGACGGGCCGGAGGACCACATGCTGACCGGGGGTTCGCTGCCCGGGGTGCTCGCCACGGTGAACTTCGGCTCGCACGCGCGCGTGGCCTTCGAGACGCTGCGCCGCCACCGCCCCGAGGGCCCGCTGATGTGCATGGAGTTCTGGTGCGGCTGGTTCGACCACTGGTCCGGCGAGCACGTCGTACGCGACCCCGACGAGGCCGCGGGGGCGCTGCGGGAGATCCTCGACGCGGGGGCCTCGGTGAACCTGTACATGGCGCACGGCGGCACGAGTTTCGGGGGCTGGGCCGGCGCCAACCGGGGCGGCGGCGCGCTGCACGAGGGCCCGCTGGAGCCGGACGTGACGTCGTACGACTACGACGCCCCGGTCGACGAACAGGGCCGCCCCACCGCGAAGTTCTGGGCGTTCCGCGAGGTCCTCACCGCGTACGACTCCGGCCCGCTGCCCGAACTTCCGCCGCGGCCCCCCGTGTTGGAGTCACCGTCCGAGGCGTCACTCACCGCCTGGGCAGGGCTGGACGCCGTACTGGAGACGCTGGGCGGCGAGGAGCGTACGACGCCCGTGCCGCCGTCCTTCGAGGAGCTGGGGGTCACCCGGGGGCTGGTGCGCTACGTGGTGGAGGTGCCGGGGCCGCGGCAGCCGTACCCGCTCGGCGTGCGCGGGCTGCGGGATCTGGCGGTGGTGTACGTCGACGGGGCGCGGGCCGGGGTGCTCACCGAGGAGGAGCCGGTCCTGAAGGAGCCCGTCGCGGGCCCCGCGCACGTGGAGCTGTGGGTGGAGTCCCTGGGCCGGGTGAACTACGGGCCCCGGCTCGGCGAGGCGAAGGGCGTCACCGGGGGCATCGTGCACGAGCGGCAGTTCCTGCACGGGGTACGCGCGCGTGGGCTGGATCTGGACGCCTTCGACGCCGGCGTGGACGCGGTGCCGTTCGGCCCGCCGCCACAGGAGGGCGCCCCGGGCCTGTACCGGGGCACGCTCACGGTGCGCGGGGCCGGGGACGCCCGGCTGGAGCTGCCCGGCTGGACGCGCGGTTTCGTCTGGATCAACGGCTTCGGGCTCGGCCGCTACTGGTCGGCGGGCCCCCAGCGGTCCCTGTACGTCCCCGGTCCGGTGCTGCGGGAGGGCGACAACGAGCTGTGGGTGCTGGAGCTGGAGGAGAGCCCCCCGGCCCGGCGGGCGCCCCGCCTGTGCCCCGTATGACCGGCGGCCCGCCGCGCCTAGAGTGGAGAGGAGTTCCGGCGTCATTGGGGGTGCGGACGTGGCGAACGGCGGACCCGTCGAGCACGGCTATCCGCACCTGGAGACGGTGCGGGCCGCCGTCAACGCGCTGTACAGGCGGTTGTCCTACGACACCGTCCAGACGTTCTCGACCAGTCTGGCCCCCGCCGACGTGGCCTTCTGCGACACCGACGACCTGCACCTGGGCGCTCAGCGCGTGGCCCACGAGATCGTGCGGCACTTCCGGCTGCCGGACGCGCGGCTGATCGTCGGCTTCCGGGAGATGACCCACGCGGCGAACGTCGAACTGGCGGCGGGTCCCGAGTACTTCGTCGAGCTGAACGACCGTTTCCGCACACATCGCCGGGACATCGGCGCCGCCCTCGCGCACGAGGTGGCGCACGTCTATCTGCACCGCCTGGACCTCTCCTTCCCGACCACGGCGGAGAACGAGATCCTCACGGACACGGTGACGACCTACCTGGGCGCGGGCTGGCTGCTGCTGGACGCCTACCGGGAGGACGCGGTCTCCTCGCAGAAGCTCGGCTATCTCACCCCCGAGGAGTTCGGCTACGTCCTGGCCAAGCGGGCGCTGCTGTTCCAGGAGGACCCGTCGGTGTGGTTCACCAGTCCGCAGGCCTACACCGCCTACACCAAGGGCATGGCCCAGGCCCGCCGGGACGAGCAGCAGCCACCGCTGACCGGCGCGGGCTGGGCGGGCCGGCGCCGCTACGCCCACGACCGCCGGCACGCGCCCTCCACCGCGCCGGGCGCCTCCTACGCCTTCACCCCCGACCCCGCCGGCCACCTCCGCGTCAGCTTCCCCTGCCCCACCTGCCACCAGCGGATCCGGGTGCCGGTGAAAGGGCGCGTCCGCGCGCGGTGCGGGGTGTGCCGGACGGTGCTGGAGTGCGACACGTAGCCCGTCTCCCGCCGGTGGGCCGGAGCCCCGAGGGGTTCAGGCGCCGTACACCGGCCCCGGTTCCTTCGCCGCCGCCAGGAGTTCGCGCGCCGTCTCGCCCGCCTCGGCCGGGGTCCGGCGTGCTCCCTTGTCGGCGGTGGGGCCCGGCCGCCAGCCCTCCATGACCGTGATCCGGCCGCCCTCCGCCTCGAACACCCGGCCCGTCACGCCCTCGCTCGCGGCCGAGCCCAGCCAGACCACGAGCGGCGAGACGTTCCCAGGCGCCATGACGTCGAAACCGGTCGCCGGAGCCGCCATCGTCTCCGCGAAGGTGCGCTCCGTCATACGGGTGCGGGCGGCGGGCGCGACGGCGTTGACCTGGACGCCGTAGCGGGCCAGCTCGGCGGCCGCGACCAGGGTCAGGCCGACGATCCCGGCCTTGGCCGCGCTGTAGTTGCCCTGTCCGACCGAGCCCAGCAGTCCGGCGCCGCTGCTGGTGTGGACGACCCGGGCCACCGGCGTGCGCCCGGTCTTGGCCTCGGCCCGCCAGTGCGCGGCGGCGTGTCTCAGCGGCAGGAAGTGCCCCTTGAGGTGGACGCGGATCACGGCGTCCCAGTCGTCCTCGTCGAGATTGACGAGCATCCGGTCGCGCAGGAAACCGGCGTTGCTGACGAGCGTGTCGAGCCGGCCGTACGCCTCCAGTGCCGTCCGGACCAGCGACGCGGCGCCCTCGGCCGTGGCGATGTCGCCGCCGTGCGCCACCGCCTCGCCGCCGGCGGCCCGGATCTCGGCGACGACGGTCTCGGCCGGGCTCTTCGCGTCGCGGGCTCCGTCCAGTCCGACCCCCAGATCGTTGACGACCACCCGAGCCCCCTCGGCCGCGAAGGCGAGGGCGTGGGCACGGCCGAGACCGCGGCCGGCGCCGGTGACGACGACGACCCGGCCGTCGCAGAGTGCGCTCATCTCACATCTCCCGGTTGACGGTTGGCTGTTGTGGCGTTCAGGAAGGCGGGCCGCTCCCCGCCGCCGTGCACGTGCAGGCTCGCTCCGCTGATGTAGGCGGCCGCGTCGGAGGCGAGGAAGACCGCCGCGCCGCCGACGTCGGCGGGGGCTGCGAGCCGGCCGAGCGGGACGGTGCGGGAGACGGCGTCGACGCCGTCCGGGCCGCCGTAGTGCAGATGTGCCAGTTCGGTGCGGACCATGCCGACCACGAGCGTGTTGACGCGGACCTCGGGCGCCCACTCCACGGCCATGGAGGCGGCCAGGTTCGCCAGGCCCGCCTTGGCGGCGCCGTACGCGGCCGAGCCGGGCGAGGGCCGGGTGCCGCTGACGCTGCCGACCATGACGACCGAGCCCCGGCTGCGCCGCAGGTGCTCGTACGCGGCGAGGGACGCGGTCAGCGGGGCGATCAGGTTCAGCTCGACGACCCTGGCGTGCCGCTCGGCGTCGGCGTCGGCCAGCAGCCGGTACGGGGTGCCTCCGGCGTTGTTGACGAGCACGTCCAGCCGGGGCAGCCCGGCGAAGAAGTCCCGTACGGCAGGGGGATCGCGCAGATCGAGGGGGGCGAACTCCACGCCGTCGACGGGAAGTTCGGGCGGACGGCGGGCGCAGGCCAGGACACGGGCTCCGGCCTCGGCAAAGGCCCGCGCTATCCCGGCGCCGACGCCCCGGGTGCCGCCGGTGACCACCACGGTGGTGGCGCGCGATGCGTTGCCCACAGGGCGCGCCGTCGAGTTATCCACAGGGCCTCCCGCTTGTCCGCGCAGGCTGCTAGCTTCGAAGCCATCGCACCTAACAAATGTTTGGTGGAAAGGTAGCTGATGCGGCCATGGGTGTCTCCCGTTCGTCCCCGGAAAAAGGGATTTCCGTCGTCACGGTCGACTTCCCGCCGGTGAACGCGCTGCCGGTGCGCGGCTGGTCCGAGCTGGCCGCGGCCGTGCGCGAATCCGGCCGTGACGCGGACGTCCGCTGTGTCGTGCTGGCCGCCGAGGGCCGTGGGTTCAACGCGGGCGTGGACATCAAGGAGATACAGGCGGCCGGCCGGGAGGCCCTGATCGGCGCCAACCACGGCTGCTCCGAGGCTTTCGCGGCGGTGTACGAGTGCGCGGTCCCGGTGGTCGCGGCGGTGCAGGGCTTCTGTCTGGGCGGTGGCATAGGCCTGGTGGGCAACGCGGACGCGATCGTGGCGAGCGAGGACGCCGCCTTCGGACTGCCCGAGCTGGACCGGGGCGCGCTGGGCGCCGCGACCCATCTGGCCCGGCTGGTCCCGCAGCACCTGATGCGCGCCCTGTACTACACGGGGCGCACGGCGAGCGCCGCCGAGCTGCACCGGCACGGCTCGGTGTGGCGGGTGGTACCCCGGCCGGAACTGCGGGAGGCGGCGCTGGCGCTGGCGCGCGAGATCGCCGCGAAGGACGGTCGGCTGCTGCGCATGGCGAAGGCCGCGATCAACGGCATCGACCCGGTCGACGTCCGCCGCAGCTACCGCTTCGAACAGGGCTTCACCTTCGAGGCCAACCTCAGCGGACTGGCGGACCGGGTCCGCGACACGTTCGGGACGGCTGACGAGGGCGGGGGCGCAGAGGGCAGTAGGGGTGGCGCGGACGGCAGGAGCGGTGCGGACGTCAGGGACGGCGCGGCCCGGAGCGACGGCACAGCCGGGGACGGCGGCGCATCGGCAGAGAGCGAAACGTCAGGGAAGGAGGGCGCGTAGGTGGGCGACAAGACGATGAGCGCGGACGAGGTGGTCTCCCGGCTGCGGAGCGGGATGACCCTCGGCATCGGCGGCTGGGGATCGAGGCGCAAGCCGATGACGCTGGTCAGAGCCCTGCTGCGGACGGGCATCACGGACCTGACGGTCGTGTCGTACGGCGGCCCCGACGTCGGGATGCTGGCCGCGGCCGGCCGGATCCGCACGCTGGTCACCGCCTTCGTCACCCTCGACTCGATCCCGCTCGAACCGCACTACCGGGCGGCGCGCGAGCGGGCCGGGTTCGAGCTGACGGAGGTCGACGAAGGGATGTTCCTCTCAGGCCTGCGCGCGGCGGCGCACCGGCTGCCCTTCCTGCCGGTGCGGGCGGGCCTCGGCTCGGACGTCATGCGGATCAACCCCCACCTGAAGACAGTCACGTCGCCGTACGAGGACGGCGAGACGCTGGTGGCGATGCCCGCCCTGCGGCTGGACGCGGCCCTGGTCCACATGGGCCGCGCCGACCGGCTGGGCAACGGACAGTACCTGGGCCCGGATCCCTACTTCGACGACCTGTTCTGCGCGGCGGCGGACGCGGCCTACGTCTCCTGCGAACGGATCGTGGACACGGCCGAGCTGACCAAGGCGGCGCCTCCGCAGTCGCTGCTGCTCAAACGCCTCGCGGTGACCGGCGTGGTGGAGGCCCCGAACGGCGCGCACTTCACGTCCTGCGCACCGGACTACGACAGGGACGAGGAGTTCCAGCGGCTCTACGCCACCACGCCCTGGCCGGAGTTCGCCGAGCGGTTCCTCGGCCCGGACGAGGAGACCTATCGGGCGGCGGTGCGGAAGTGGCGGAAGGAGCAGACGGGATGAGCACACCGAAGACGAACGCATCGGAAACGAACACACCGGAGACGGCGGGCACGCGGGCCCCCCTTCCCCCGCCCACCCGCGCCGAGTACTGCGTGATCGCCTGCGCCGAGGCCTGGCGCGGGGCCGGGGAGATCCTGGCGAGCCCGATGGGTCTGATCCCCTCGCTGGGGGCGCGGCTGGCCCGGCTGACCTTCGCGCCGGACCTGCTGCTGACCGACGGCGAGGCCCTGCTGGTCGGCCCGGACGGCACACCCGAGGGCTGGTTGCCGTACCGGCAGCATCTGGAGCTGGTGGCGGGCGGGCGCCGGCACGTGATGATGGGCGCGAGCCAGATCGACCGGTACGGCAACCAGAACATCTCCTGCATCGGCGACTGGGCGCACCCCCGCCGCCAGTTGCTCGGAATGCGCGGAGCACCGCTCAACACACTGAACAATCCGACGAGTTACTGGATCCCGAGGCACTCCCGTCGGGTGTTCGTGGAGCGGGTGGACGTGGTCTGCGGGGTGGGGTACGACCGGGCGGCCGGGCTGGGCGGCGCGGCTCGCTTCCACCGCCTCGGGCGGGTGGTGTCCGACCTCGGCGCCTTCGACTTCGCCACCCCCGACCACTCGATGCGGCTGGCCTCGCTGCATCCCGGGGTGAGCGTGGAGCAGGTGCGGGAGGCGACGGGCTTCGCGCTCGCCGTGCCGGACGAGGTGCCCCACACCCGGGAACCGGCGGAGGCGGAACTGCGGCTGATCCGCGAGCTGCTGGACCCGGGCGGCGCGCGGACGCGCGAGGTCCCCGAGGCGGCCGGGGGGTGAGGGGCGGATGGAGACGGCGCTGACCCGGCTGGTCGGCATACGGCATCCGATCGTGCAGACCGGAATGGGCTGGGTGGCCGGCCCCCGTCTGGTCTCGGCGGCGGCGAACGCGGGCGCGCTCGGCATCCTGGCCTCGGCGACGATGACGCCCGGTCAACTGCGGGACGCGATACGGGAGGTGAGGTCGCGCACCGACGCGCCGTTCGGGGTGAACCTGCGGGCCGACGCGGGCGACGCGGCCGACCGGGTGGAGATCATGCTGGCGGAGGGCGTCCGGGTGGCCTCCTTCGCCCTGGCCCCCTCGGCCGGGCTGATCGCCCGGCTGAAGGAGGCGGGCGTGGTCGTCATCCCGTCCGTCGGGGCACGGCGGCATGCGGAGAAGGTCGCCGCGTGGGGTGCGGACGCGGTGATCGTGCAGGGCGGCGAGGGCGGCGGGCACACCGGCGAGGTGGCGACGAGCGTGCTGCTGCCGCAGGTCGTGGACGCGGTGGACATACCGGTGGTGGCGGCGGGCGGTTTCTTCGACGGGCGGGGCCTGGTGGCGGCGCTGGCGTACGGGGCGGCCGGGGTGGCGATGGGCACACGGTTCCTGCTCACGTCCGACTCGACGGTGCCGGACGCGGTGAAGGCCCGCTATCTGGCCGCGACGGTCCGGGACGTCACGGTCACCCGGGCGGTGGACGGCCTGCCGCACCGGATGCTGCGCACGGACCTGGTGGCCGCGCTGGAGCGGTCGGGCCGGATCCGGGCCCTGGCCCACGCGCTGCGGAAGGCGGCCGGCTTCCGGCGGCTGTCGGGTCTCGGCTGGCGGGAGATGCTGCGGGACGGCCTGGCCATGAAGCACGGAAAGGAGCTGAGCTGGAGCCAGGTGCTGCTGGCGGCGAACACGCCGATGCTGCTGAGATCCGCGATGGTGGACGGCCGTACGGATCTCGGGGTGATGGCGTCCGGGCAGGTCGCCGGGGTGATCGACGACCTGCCGTCGTGCGCGGAGCTGGTGGAGAGGATCGCGAAGGAGGCGGAGGAGGTGCTGGCTCGCCTGCCGGGACTCAGAGGCGTTCGATGATCGTCACATTGGCCTGGCCGCCGCCCTCGCACATGGTCTGGAGGCCGTAGCGGCCGCCGGTGCGTTCCAGTTCGTGGAGCAGGGTCGTCATCAGGCGGACGCCGGTCGCGCCGAGGGGGTGGCCGAGGGCGATCGCGCCGCCGTTGACGTTGACCTTGTCGGGATCGGCACCGGTCTCCTTCAGCCAGGCGAGGACGACCGGGGCGAAGGCCTCGTTGATCTCGACAAGGTCGATGGCGTCCAGCGTCAGGCCGGTCTTCTTCAGGGCGTGGGCGGTGGCCGGGATCGGCGCGGAGAGCATGCGGATCGGGTCCTCGCCGCGCACGGAGAGGTGGTGGACGCGGGCGCGCGGGCGCAGCCCGTGCTCGCGGACGGCGTGCTCCGAGGCGAGCAGCATGGCCGCGGCGCCGTCGGAGACCTGGGAGGAGCAGGCCGCGGTGATGGTGCCGCCGTCGAGGACGGGCTTCAGCGTGGCCATCTTCTCCAGGGAGGTGTCCCGGCGGGGGCCCTCGTCCACGGTGACCTCACCGTGGGGGACGGTCTCGCGCTCGAAGCGGCCGGTGTCGAGGGCGTGGAGGGCGCGCCGGTGCGAGCGCAGGGCGAACTCCTCCTGGTCCTCGCGGCTGATGCCCCACTTGGCGGCGATCATCTCGGCGCCGGCGAACTGGTTGACGGGCCGGTCGCCGTAACGGGCGCGCCAGCCGGAGCTGCCGAGGAAGGGACCGTCGGTGAGGCCGAGGGGGGCGGCGGCCTGCCGGGAGGCGAAGGCGATGGGGATCTGGGACATGTTCTGCACCCCGCCGGCGATCACCAGGTCCTGCGTGCCGGAGAGCACGGCCTGCGCGGCGAAGTGCACGGCCTGCTGGGAGGACCCGCACTGCCGGTCGACGGTCACGCCCGGCACCTCCTCCGGCAGGCCCGCGGCCAGCCAGCAGGTGCGGGCGATGTCCCCGGCCTGCGGCCCCACCGTGTCCAGGCAGCCGAAGACCACGTCCTCCACGGCGGCCGGGTCGATCCCGGCCCGTCGTACCAGCGCGGTGAGCACGTGTGCGCCCAGGTCGGCCGGGTGGACCGCGCTGAGCCCTCCCCCGCGCCGCCCGACGGGCGTGCGGACCGCTTCGACGATGTAGGCCTCGGCCATGACAACTCCCTCACAGGAAAGGGGCGTGATGCAGACGGTGTCACTCGCGTACGGCGATCCCGTCCAGCACCATCGACAGGTACTGGCGGGCGATCTCCTCCGGGCTGTGCTGTCCGCCGGGCCGGTACCAGGAGGCGGCGACCCAGACGGTGTCGCGGACGAACCGGTAGGTGAGGCGGACGTCCAGGTCGGCGCGGAAGACGTGCTCGGCCACGCCGCGTTCCAGCGTGGACAGCCAGGCCTTCTCGAACCGGCGCTGGGACTCGGCGAGAAACGCGAACCGGTCCTGGGCGACGAGCTGCCGGCTCTCCTTCTGGTAGATGGCGACGGCCGCGCGGTGCCGGTCGATCTCCCGGAAGGACTCGGTGACCAGGGCCTCCAGCGTCTCGCGGGGCCCGAGTGCGGAGTCGAGGACGGTGTCGTAGCCGTCCCAGAGCTCGTCGAGGAAGGTCCGCAGGATCTCCTCAAGCATCGACTCCTTGGAGTCGAAGTGGTAGTAGAGACTGCCCGCGAGCATCCCGGCGTGGTCGGCGATCTTGCGGACGGTGGTGGCGTTGTAGCCGTGCTCGGCGAAGACCTCGGCGGCGGTGGTGAGGAGTTCGCCGCGCCGGGCCGCTGCCGGGGTCACCTGGGGCTTCTTCTTGGTCGGCACGGACCCATTCTGGTACCCGGCCCCTTTCCGGTGCCGGGACCGGTGGGCCTAGGCATGCTGGCTGCTGACGGAGACGACCTCGCCGGTCAGGTACGAGGAGTAGCCGGACGCCAGGAACACGATCACGTTGGCCACCTCCCAGGGCTGCGCCCAGCGTCCGAAGGCCTCCCGCCCGGTCAGTTCCTCCAGCAGTTCGGCGGAGGTGACCTTCACCAGGTGGGGGTGCATGGCGAGGCTGGGGGCGACCGCGTTGACCCGGACGCCGTAGGCGGCGGCCTCGATCGCCGCGCAGCGGGTCAGCGCCATCACCCCGGCCTTGGCGGCGGCGTAGTGCGCCTGCCCGGCCTGGGCGCGCCAGCCGACGACGGAGGCGTTGTTGACGATCACCCCGCCGCCGGTCTCGCGCATGGACCGCAGGGCGGCGCGCGTGCAGCGGAAGGTGCCGTTCAGGGTCACGTCCAGGACCCGGGACCACTGTTCGTCGCTCATGTCGGCGAGGTCCGAAGTGCCGCCCAGGCCCGCGTTGTTGACGACGATGTCGAGTCTGCCGTGCTCCTGCGCGGCCGTCTCGAACAGGGTCCGCACCTGCGCCTCGTCGGTGACGTCGCACGGCACCGCCGCCACCCGGCCCGGGAACTTGCGGCGCAGCTCGCTCTCGTGCTCCTGCAGCCGGCGCGTGTGCGCGTCGCTGATCAGCACGCGCGCGCCCTCCTCCAGGAAGCGGTGCGCGGTCGCCCCGCCGATGCCGGCGCCGGCCGCCGCGGTGATGACGGCGGTGCGGCCCCGGAGCAGTCCGTGTCCGACGACGTAGGCCGGGCTCTCGACGCCTGTCATGGAGTCACGCTAACCTACCAAACACTTGTTAGGGAAGCCTGCTGGAGAAAGGGGCAGCCGCCGTGGACCTGACCCATTCCGAAGCCGACGAGGAGTTCCGCGCCGAGGCCCGCGCCTGGCTCCGGGCGCACGTGCCGCGCACGCCGCTGCCGTCCCTGGAGACGGCGGAGGGCTTCGCGGCGCACCGCGCCTGGGAGGCCGAACTGGCCGCGGACCGCTGGTCGGTGGTGTCCTGGCCGCAGCGGTACGGCGGCCGGGACGCCGGTCTGCTGCGCTGGCTGGTCTTCGAGGAGGAGTACTGGGCGGCGGGCGCGCCGGGCCGGGTCGGGCAGAACGGCGTCAGCCTGCTCGCGCCGACGCTCTTCGACCACGGCACGCAGGAGCAACGCGCGCGCGTGCTGCCTCCGATGGCCACCGGCGAGGTGGTCTGGGCGCAGGCCTGGTCCGAACCGGAGGCGGGCTCCGACCTGGCCTCCCTCACCTCACGGGCGGCGCGGACGGAGGGCGGCTGGCTGCTCAACGGGCACAAGACCTGGTCCTCGCGGGCGGCCTTCGCCGACCGGGCCTTCGGGTTGTTCCGCAGTCACCCCGACGCCCCGAAGCCCCACCAGGGGCTCACGTACCTGATGTTCGACCTGCGCGCGCCCGGTGTCACCGTCCGCCCCGTCGGCCGCCTGGACGGCAGACCGGCCTTCGCGGAGCTGTTCCTGGACGACGTGTTCGTCCCGGACGAGGACGTGATCGGCGAGCCCGGCCAGGGCTGGCGGATCGCGATGTCCACGGCGGGCAACGAACGCGGGCTCACCCTGCGCTCCCCGGGCCGCTTCCTCGCCGCGGCCGGCCGGCTGGCCGAGCTGTGGCGGGAGCGCGGCTGCCCCGAGCACGCACGCGCGCGCGTGGCCGACGCCCTGATCGGCGCCCGCGCCTACCAGCTGTTCACCTACGCGGCCGCCGCCCGCTTCCTGGAGGGCGAGCGGCTCGGCCCCGAGTCCAGCATGAACAAGGTGTTCTGGTCCGAGCTGGACCTCGCGCTGCACGAGACGGCGCTCGATCTGCTGGACGACGAGGGCGAGTCGGCCGACTCCGGCTGGTCCGAGGGGTATGTGTTCGCGCTGGCCGGACCCATCTACGCCGGTACCAACGAGATCCAGCGGGACATCGTCGCCGAGCGGCTGCTCGGCCTGCCGAAGGGACGCCGCTGATGCGCTTCCTGCCCGATGCCGAGCAGCGCGCCTTCACCGACTCGCTGCACGCGATGCTGACGGCCGCGGACACCCCGGCGGTGATCCGCGACTGGAGCCGCGGCGACCATGCGCGCGGGCGCGCGTTGTGGCGCCGTGTCGCCCGGGCGGGGGTGTTCGGCCTGGCGGTGCCGGAGGAGCACGGCGGGCTGGGTCGGCATCCGGTGGAACTGGCCTTCGCCTTCGTGGAGTTGGGGCGGCATGCGGTGCCGGGTCCGCTGGCGGAGACGGTCGCGGCGGCCGTACTGCTTGCCGACCCCCCGCTCGCGAAGCGGTTCCTGCCGGGCCTCCTGGCGGGTACGGACCTCGCGACGACGGCAGCGGTGCCGCACGGCCATGCCCTCGACGGCGACGCGGCCGCGGTCCGCCTCGCCCGCGCCCCCGACGGGCTGCGCCTGGCCTCCGCAGGCCCGGTGCGCCGCTCCCTCGACCCGGCCCGCCGCCTGACACCGCTCGTGCCGGACGGCGAACTCCTCGACCCCGGCCCGCCGTTCGACCGCGCGCTCACCTGGGCCCGGCTGGCCGTCGCCGCCCAGGCCCTCGGGGTCGGGCTGGCGCTGCTCGACCGCACCGTGGCGTACGTCAGGCAGCGCACCCAGTTCGGCGTCCCCGTCGGCTCCTTCCAGGCGGTCAAGCACCGCCTCGCCGACGCCGCGACGGCCCTGGAGTTCGCGCGCCCGCTGCTGTTCGGCGCGGCGGTATCGCTGCGCCCGGCGGACGTGGCCGCCGCCAAGCTCATGGCCTGCGACGCGGCGTACACGACGGCCCGCACGGCACTGCAACTGCACGGCGCGATCGGCTACACCGCCGAGTACGACCTGTCCCTGTGGCTGACCAAGGCCCGTGCGCTGCGCACCGCGTGGGGCAGCCCCGAGGAGTGCCGGGAGGTGTTCCTGGAGGACGCGCTCAAGACGCCGGCCCCCTCGGACTCGCCCTGACCGACGGCCGGTTCACGCGGCGGGCGGCCGGAGGATCCCGGCGGCGCGGGCGGCCGCCAGCCACTGCGGGAACTCCCCGCAGAGCCGGTCGTACAGCTCGGCGTCGGACAGGCGCCGCGGGTCCTCGCCGGCGTGGAAGAAGCCGGCGTTGTCCACGATCCGCTTGCCGGGGACGGCCAGCTCGTCCAGTTTCCGCAGGAAGTCGAACTGCCGGCTGCCCGGGTCGCCGAAGCCGACGAACTGCCAGAACAGCGGGAGTTTCGCCGCCTTGCACAGATACCGCTCGGCGGCGGGCCGGCTGATCGGACCGCCGTCGGTCTGGAAGACGACGAGGGCGGGGTCGGTGGCGCCGCTGTCCAGGTAGTGGTCGATGACGGCGTCCATCGCCAGGTGGTAGCTGGTCTTCCCCATGTGCCCGAGCCCGGCCACGATCCGCTCGACGGCGCCCTCGTGGCGGTCGAGGGCGATGTCGGTGACCGCGTCGACGTCCGTGGAGAAGAACACCACCGGCACCCGCCCGTCGTCGTCGAGGTGCGCGGACAGCCCCAGCACCCGGTCGGCGAGCGCCTGCACGCTGCCGTCCTGGTAGTACGGCCGCATGGAGCCCGAGTGGTCGAGCACGAGGTAGACGGCGGCGCGCTGCCCGTCCAGGCCGTGCTCGCGCAGGGACACGCCGGCGGTCTTGTACAGGCTGACCAGCCCCGGGGCCGTCTCCTCCACCTTGCGCAGGCTGATCGCGGTCATGCTTTCCCCTCGGCTGTGCGGACATGCGACGACGCCTGCCCAGCGTCCGGTCGGGGACAGTCGGGCAGGCGTCGTCAGTGTTCCGTACGCCGTTGTACGGGACGTCTGCAGGGGACCCGAGGGGTCC
Organism: Streptomyces sp. HUAS MG56; assembly: GCF_058673395.1. NCBI lineage: Bacteria > Bacillati > Actinomycetota > Actinomycetes > Kitasatosporales > Streptomycetaceae > Streptomyces > Streptomyces sp. HUAS MG56. The sequence continues at coordinate 3,512,027 of NZ_CM178722.1, forward strand.
GGGGTCAGACCGCCAGGGCGCGGTCCGTCGGGCGGATCGGGGCCGGCAGGTCGCTGGCACCGGTCAGGTGGCGGTCGACACCGCGGGCGGCCGAGCGGCCCTCCGCGATCGCCCACACGATGAGGGACTGCCCGCGGCCGGCGTCACCGGCGACGAACACACCCGGCACGTTGGTCTGGAAGTCGGCGTCGCGGGCGATGTTACCCCGCTCGTCGAGGTCCAGACCAAACTGCTCGACCAGGCCGTTCTCCCGGTCGGTGCCGGTGAAGCCCATGGCGAGGGTGACCAGCTGGGCCGGGATCCTGCGCTCGGTGCCCGGCTTGGAGGTCAGCTTGCCGTCGACGAACTCGACCTCGGCGAGGTGCAGCCACTGCACGTTGCCGTCCTCGTCGCCCTCGAAGTGGGTGGTGGAGGCGGAGTAGATCCGCTCGCCGCCCTCCTCGTGGGCCGAGGTGACCTTGTACAGGATCGGGAAGGTCGGCCAGGGCTGGCCGGTCGGGTGCCGCTCGTCGTTGGGGCGGGGCATGATCTCCAGCTGGGTGACGGAGGCCGCGCCCTGGCGGTGGGCGGTGCCCACGCAGTCCGCGCCGGTGTCACCGCCGCCGATCACGACGACGTGCTTGCCCTCGGCCGAGATCGGGGGCGCCACGTAGTCGCCCTCCTGGACCTTGTTGGCCAGCGGCAGGTACTCCATGGCCTGGTGGATGCCCTTGAGCTCGCGGCCGGGGACCGGGAGGTCGCGGGCCATGGTGGCACCGGCGGCGATCACGATCGCGTCGTACCGCTTCTTCAGGTCGCGCGCGTTGATGTCGCGGCCGATCTCGACGCCGGTACGGAAGCGGGTGCCCTCCGCGCGCATCTGCTCGATACGGCGGTTGATGTGCCGCTTCTCCATCTTGAACTCGGGGATGCCGTACCGCAGCAGGCCTCCGATGCGGTCCGCGCGCTCGTAGACGGCGACCGTGTGGCCGGCCCGGGTCAGCTGCTGGGCGGCGGCGAGACCCGAGGGGCCGGAGCCGATGACCGCGACCGTCTTGCCGGACAGGCGCTCGGGGATCTGCGGGGCGACGTCCCCGGTCTCCCACGCCTTGTCGATGATCGAGACCTCGACGTTCTTGATGGTGACCGGCTGCTGGTTGATGCCGAGCACGCAGGCCGACTCGCAGGGCGCCGGGCAGAGGCGACCGGTGAACTCCGGGAAGTTGTTGGTCGCGTGCAGGCGCTCCTGGGCTGCCGCCCAGTCCTCGCGGTAGGCGTAGTCGTTCCACTCGGGGATGAGGTTGCCCAGCGGACAGCCGTTGTGGCAGAACGGGATGCCGCAGTCCATGCAGCGGCTGGCCTGCTTGCTGATGATCGGCAGCAGGGAGCCGGGGACGTAGACCTCGTTCCAGTCCTTGACGCGCTCACCGACGGGACGGGTCCGGGCGACCTCGCGGCCGTGGTTCAGGAAGCCCTTCGGGTCAGCCATTGATCGCCGCCTCCATCATCTTCTCGGTGATCTCGGTCTCGGTGAGACCCGCTCGCTCGGCGGCGTCCTTGGCGGCGAGCACTGCCTTGTACGTGCTGGGGATGATCTTGCTGAACCGGGCCGCGGCCGCGTCCCAGTCGGCGAGCAGCTTCTCGGCGACCGTCGAGCCGGTCTCCTCGGCGTGGCGGCGCACCACGTCGTGCAGCCACCGCTTGTCCGTGTCGTCCAGTGCCTCGACGGCATCGACGTTGCCGACGTTGACGTTGTCGCGGTCGAGGTCGATGACGTAGGCGATGCCGCCGGACATGCCCGCCGCGAAGTTGCGGCCGGTCGGGCCGAGGACGACCGCGTGGCCGCCGGTCATGTACTCGCAGCCGTGGTCGCCCACGCCCTCGGAGACGACCAGCGCGCCGGAGTTGCGGACGCAGAACCGCTCACCGGTACGGCCGCGCAGGTACAGCTCGCCGGCGGTGGCGCCGTAGCCGATGGTGTTGCCCGCGATGGTCGAGTACTCGGCGAGGTGGTCGGCCGCGCGGTCCGGGCGGACGACGATCCGGCCGCCGGACAGGCCCTTGCCCACGTAGTCGTTGGCGTCGCCCTCCAGGCGCAGCGTGACACCGCGCGGCAGGAACGCGCCGAAGGACTGGCCGGCCGAGCCGGTGAAGGTGATGTCGATGGTGTCCTCGGGCAGGCCCGCACCGCCGAACTTCTTCGTCACCTCGTGGCCGAGCATGGTGCCGACCGTGCGGTTGATGTTGCGGATGGCGACCTGGGCGCGCACCGGCTGGGCGTCCTCGGCCGAGCCCGCGCTCAGCGCGTCGGCGGCGAGCTTGATCAGCTCGTTGTCGAGCGCCTTCTCCAGGCCGTGGTCCTGGGCGATCAGCTGGTGGCGGACGGCACCCTCGGGCAGCGACGGCACGTGGAACAGCGGCTCCAGGTCCAGGCCCTGCGCCTTCCAGTGGTCGACGGCGCGCTGGACGTCGAGGACCTCGGCGTGGCCGACGGCCTCCTCGATGGAGCGGAAGCCCAGCTCGGCGAGGAGCTCGCGGACCTCCTCCGCGATGAACCGGAAGAAGTTCACCACGTATTCGGCCTTGCCGGCGAAGCGGTCGCGCAGCACCGGGTTCTGGGTGGCGATGCCGACCGGGCAGGTGTCCAGGTGGCAGACGCGCATCATGACGCAGCCGGAGACGACGAGCGGCGCGGTCGCGAAACCGAACTCCTCGGCGCCGAGCAGCGCGGCGATGACGACGTCACGGCCGGTCTTCAGCTGACCGTCGGTCTGCACGACGATGCGGTCGCGCAGGCCGTTGAGCAGCAGGGTCTGCTGGGTCTCGGCGAGGCCGAGCTCCCAGGGGCCGCCCGCGTGCTTCAGCGAGGTGAGCGGGGATGCGCCCGTGCCGCCGTCGTGGCCGGAGATGAGGACGACGTCCGCGTGCGCCTTGGACACACCGGCCGCGACCGTGCCGACGCCGACCTCGGAGACCAGCTTCACGTGAATCCGCGCCTGCGGGTTCGCGTTCTTCAGGTCGTGGATCAGCTGGGCCAGGTCCTCGATGGAGTAGATGTCGTGGTGCGGCGGCGGGGAGATCAGGCCGACGCCCGGCGTCGAGTGCCGGGTCTTCGCGACCCACGGGTAGACCTTGTGGCCGGGCAGCTGGCCGCCCTCGCCGGGCTTGGCGCCCTGGGCCATCTTGATCTGGATGTCGTCCGCGTTGACCAGGTACTCCGAGGTCACGCCGAAGCGGCCGGAGGCGACCTGCTTGATCGCCGAGCGGCGCGCCGGGTCGTACAGGCGCTCCGGGTCCTCGCCGCCCTCACCGGTGTTGGACTTGCCGCCCAGCTGGTTCATGGCGATGGCGAGGGTCTCGTGCGCCTCCTTGGAGATGGAGCCGTACGACATGGCGCCCGTCGAGAACCGCTTGACGATCTCGCTCGCCGGCTCGACCTCGTCGACGGAGATCGGGGCTCGGCCGGAGGTGAAGCCGAACAGGCCGCGGAGCGTCATGAGGCGCTCGGACTGCTCGTTCACGCGGTCCGTGTACTTCTTGAAGATGTCGAAGCGGCCGGTGCGCGTGGCGTGCTGGAGGCGGAAGACCGTCTCCGGGTCGAACAGATGCGGCTCGCCCTCGCGGCGCCACTGGTACTCGCCGCCGATCTCCAGCGCGCGGTGCGCGGGGGCGATGCCGGAGGCGGGGTAGGCCTTGGCGTGGCGGGCGGCGACCTCCTCGGCGATGACGTCGATGCCGACGCCGCCGATCTTGGTGGCGGTGCCGTTGAAGTACTTCTCGACGAAGGCCTCGTCCAGGCCGACGGCCTCGAAGACCTGGGCGCCGCGGTAGGAGGCGACGGTGGAGATGCCCATCTTCGACATGACCTTCAGCACGCCCTTGCCGAGGGCGTAGATCAGGTTCTTGATGGCCTTCTCGGGCTCGATGCCGTTGAGGAACGTACCGGCGCGCAGCAGGTCCTCCACCGACTCCATCGCCAGGTACGGGTTGACGGCGGCGGCACCGAAGCCGATGAGCAGGGCGACGTGGTGGACCTCGCGGACGTCACCGGCCTCGACCAGCAGGCCCACGTGGGTGCGCTGCTTGGTGCGGATGAGGTGGTGGTGGACGGCTGCGGTGAGCAGCAGCGACGGGATCGGCGCGTGCTCGGCGTCGGAGTGCCGGTCGGACAGGACGATCAGGTGGGCGCCGTTGTCGATGGCGGTGTCGGCCTCGGCGCAGATCTCGGCGATGCGCGCGGCGAGGGAGTCACCGCCGCCGGAGACCCGGTACAGACCGGAGAGGGTCGCCGCCTTGAAGCCCGGCATGTCGCCGTCGGCGTTGATGTGGATGAGCTTGGCGAGCTCGTCGTTGTCGATCACCGGGAAGGGCAGCGTGACGGACCGGCAGGAGGCGGCGGTCGGGTCGAGGAGGTTGCCCTGCGGGCCCAGCGACGAGCGCAGGGAGGTGACCAGCTCCTCGCGGATCGCGTCCAGCGGCGGGTTGGTGACCTGCGCGAACAGCTGGGTGAAGTAGTCGAAGAGCAGCCGCGGGCGCTCGGAGAGAGCGGCGATCGGGCTGTCCGTGCCCATCGAGCCGATCGGCTCGGCGCCGGTGCGGGCCATCGGGGCGAGGATGACGCGCAGCTCCTCCTCGGTGTAGCCGAAGGTCTGCTGGCGGCGGGTGACCGAGGCGTGGGTGTGGACGATGTGCTCGCGCTCGGGCAGGTCGCCCAGCTCGATCTCGCCGGCCTCGACCCACTCGGCGTACGGCTGCTCGGCGGCGAGGGTCGCCTTGATCTCGTCGTCCTCGATGATGCGGTGCTCGGCGGTGTCGACGAGGAACATCCGGCCCGGCTGGAGGCGGCCCTTGCGGACGACCTTGGCGGGGTCGATGTCGAGGACGCCGACCTCGGAGCCGAGGACGACGAGGCCGTCGTCGGTGACCCAGTAGCGGCCGGGGCGCAGACCGTTGCGGTCGAGCACGGCGCCGACCTGGGTGCCGTCGGTGAAGGTGACGCAGGCGGGGCCGTCCCAGGGCTCCATCATCGTGGAGTGGAAGCCGTAGAAGGCGCGCCGGGCCGGGTCCATGGAGACGTGGTTCTCCCACGCCTCCGGGATCATCATCAGCACGGAGTGCGGGAGGGAACGGCCGCCGAGGTGCAGCAGCTCCAGGACCTCGTCGAAGGAGGCGGAGTCGGAGGCGTCCGGCGTACAGACCGGGAAGACGCGGTCGAGGTCGCCGGGGCCGAACAGGTCGGAGACCAGCTGGGACTCGCGGGCGCGCATCCAGTTGCGGTTGCCCTTGACGGTGTTGATCTCACCGTTGTGCGCGACGAAGCGGTACGGGTGCGCGAGCGGCCACGACGGGAAGGTGTTCGTGGAGAAGCGTGAGTGGACGAGCGCGACCGCGGAGCCGAAGCGGCGGTCGGACAGGTCCGGGAAGAAGGGCTCCAGCTGGCCGGTGGTCAGCATGCCCTTGTAGACGATCGTGCGCGCGGACAGGGACGGGAAGTAGACACCGGCCTCGCGCTCGGCGCGCTTGCGCAGCACGAAGGCCTTGCGGTCCAGCGCGATGCCCTCGCTGGCGCCGTCGGTGACGAAGACCTGCCGGAAGACCGGCATGGTGGAGCGGGCGGTGGCGCCGAGCAGTTCGGGCGCGACCGGGACCGCGCGCCAGCCGAGGACGGTGAGGCCCTCCTCGCCGGCGATCGTCTCGATCTGTGAGACGGCGTCCTCGGTCCCCTCCTCGGGAAGGAAGGCGATGCCTACCGCGTACGAGCCCGCCGAGGGAAGGTCGAATCCGGCCACCTCGCGGAAGAAGGCGTCGGGCACCTGGGAGAGGATGCCGGCGCCGTCCCCCGAATCGGGCTCGGAGCCGGTGGCACCGCGGTGTTCCAGGTTGCGCAGGACGGTGAGGGCCTGTTCGACCAGCGTGTGGGACGCCTCGCCGGTGAGGGTGGCGACGAAACCGACGCCGCACGCGTCGTGTTCGTTGCGGGGGTCGTACATACCCTGTGCAGCAGGGCGAGCATCCATGAACGACCAGTTCTGGCCATTCTCGGAGTGCTGGGACGGCTGGCGCGGCGTACGCATCGGCTCTCCCGTCGTCGTCATGTGGCATGTGGCAGGTGCCGAGGGACGACGTTGGCCCTCTGCGAAAGATCTCTATGTGAGATCAAAATTTCGTGCAGGTTACATGATGGAGCGATTCTCGGGAACCGGATACCGCGTTCCAACATGCGGACGCCACGGGGTACATGGCAGCGGTGCCGCACGAGACGGCGAGGGGTGCCGCGGGGTGACGGCGGTACCGCGCGGGGCGGCGACATGGCGAGGGGACCGTCGCGGACAAAGATCGATCGGATCGGTGTCCGGCGGCCCACGGGGGGCGGGGAGAGCGTCTTCACTCGCCCCATGGGGGTGCGACAGGCGTCGTTGCCCGCGGCGCTTACGGCTCATGCCCGGTGGTTAAGCATTCGAAACCAGCGAGTAACGGGTACTTATGCGGCCCATCGCATAAGTACCGGTAGCACTATCCTACGGCCGTTCCGAACAGGCTGCCCAGGGCGTATGTCACACCAGCGGCCGCACCGCCGAGCGCGAGCTGCCGCAGGCCGCTGTACCACCAGCTCCGCGCGGTCACCCGGGCCACCACGGCACCGCAGCCGAACAGCCCGACGAGGGCCAGCAGCAGGGCGGGCCACAGCGCGGTCGCGCCGAGCAGGAACGGCAGCACCGGCAGCAGCGCGCCGAGCGCGAAGGACCCGAACGACGAGACGGCCGCGACCAGCGGCGACGGCAGGTCGCCGGGGTCGATCCCCAGTTCCTCGCGGGCGTGGATCTCCAGCGCCTGCTCGGGGTCCCTGGACAGCTGCCGCGCGACCTCACGGGCCAGCCCGGGCTCGACGCCCCGGGAGACGTAGAGTGCGGCGAGCTCGTCCTCCTCGTCCTGCGGGTGCTTGCGCAGCTCGCGGCGCTCGACGTCGAGCTCGGCCTCGACCAGCTCGCGCTGGGAGGCGACGGAGGTGTACTCGCCGGCGGCCATCGAGAAGGCACCGGCGGCGAGCCCCGCCAGCCCGGTGATGACGATCGTCTGGTGGCCGACGGAACCGCCGGCCACGCCGGTCAGCAGGGCGAGGTTGGAGACCAGGCCGTCCATCGCTCCGAAGACGGCGGGGCGCAGCCAGCCGCCGTTGACATCGCGGTGCGTGTGGTTGTCGCGGTGCGCCTCGTGCAGCGCGGCCTCGGTTTCGATGATGGCCATGGGAGCCCCCGGGATAGCTTAGCCAAAGCTAACTTTGGACGAGTTCTATTCTTCGACAACACCGAAGGTACGCCGATCACTTCCTCTCCGCCAGCAAGGGAAGGCTGGGCTAACCTGCGGCTTTACCCGACTTTGCTCATCCGTGCCCACTGAGGCTCAGATGCCGACTGGGTGACGGGAGCCGCTCGGAGGCACACCCGACGGCGGCCCGTGGGACACATCCGCAAAGCGTGTTCGTGGTCTCGCCGAAGGAGCCCGCCATGGCATCGATCGCCTGCACTCCCCCGTCCCCGGCCGCCGGGGACGGGAACGGGGACACCGCCGGGCCGCGCGAACGGGCGCGCGGCGCGCTGCTCGGCCTCGCCGTGGGCGACGCGCTGGGCGCGCCCGCGGAGAACCTCAGGCCCTCCGAGATCCGCGCCCGCTGGGGCCGCATCACGGACTACGTCACCGAGCACCCCTGCGGGACGGACGACACGGAGTACGCGATCTTCTCGGGACTGCTGCTCGCCCGGCACGGCTCGGCGCTCACCCCGGCCCATGTGGAGGCGGCCTGGCACGAGTGGATCGCCGACCGGGCCGAAGGCCCCTTCCGCGGCGCCGGCTTCAGTGAGCGCGGCACGCTGGAGAACCTGCGCCGGGGCCTCGCGGCCCCCATCTCCGCCCAGCACCGCCACGCCTGGAGCGACGGTCTGGCGATGCGGGCGGCGCCGTTCGGCGTCTTCGCGGCGGGCCGCCCCGCCGAGGCCGCCCGTCTCGTGGCGATCGACGGCTCGGTGAGCCACGAGGGCGAGGGCATCTACGGCGGCCAGGCGGTGGCGGCGGGCGTGGCGGCGGCGATGACCGGCGCCCCGCTCCCGGTGGTGATCGCCGCGGCCCTGGCGGTGATCCCCGAGGACTCCTGGACGGCACGCTCCCTGCGGCGTGCGGTGGCGGTGGCCCACCGCGGCGAACGGGCGGTGCGCTGCGCGGTGGTCATCGGCGGCTACCCCTGGACCGACCTGGCGCCCGAGGCGGTCGCCCTCGCCTTCGGCGCGTACGCGGCGGCCGACGGCGACTTCCGGGAGGCGGTCCTGACGGCCGTCAACATGGGCCGCGACGCGGACACGACGGCGGCGGTGGCGGGCGCCCTGTCCGGCGCGACCCGGGGCGCGGCGGCGATCCCCGCCCACTGGTCCGCGGCGATCGGCCCGTCCCGGGGCCGCTGTCTGCCGTCGATGGCGGGCCACCACGTGCTGGAGGTGGCGGAACTGCTGGTACCCGAACCCGGACCGCCCCGCCCCACGGTACGAAGCCCGCTGGCCGGGCACCCGGGCAGTGAGGTGCTGTCATGACCGTACGCCGTATCGAGGGGCTCCTGCTCGGCCTCGCGGCAGGCGACGCCGCCGGCTGGCCGGCCGCGCGGCACCGCGCCGCCCGTATGCCCGAGTGGACCCGCCGGCTCACCCGCGAGCTGGACACCTTCGCCGAACAGAACGCCACCACCACCCTCCCGGTGCCGATCGCCCTCAACCAGCCGCCCGAGCCGCTGCGCCTCGGCCCCTCCGACGACGCCGAGTGGGCGGCCTTCGCCGCGGAGGCGGTGCTGCGGGCCGGCGACGACGACGTCCTCGGCGACCTCAGCCGGGAGCGCCGTACCCGCGCCGCCATCGACCTCACCTGGACCGCCGTGGCCGCGGAGGTCGCCGCCGCGGCCGAGCGCGCGCCCGAGATCGAGTCCGCCGTCCTCCCGCTGCGCGCCCGCATCTCGGTCCGCGCCGGTCTCGGCAACCTCGCCACCGGCCTGCGCCCGCCCGCCACCGGCCACGACAACCCGCACTACTTCGACGACGCCGCCTGCGTCCGTGCCTGCGTCCTCGCCGTCGCCCACCCCGGCGATCCCGAACGCGCCGCCGCACTCGCCGAGTTCGACGCCCGCTACACCCAGGACGGCGACGGCGTGCACGGCGCCCGCGCCATGGCCGCGGCACTCGCGCTCGCCCTCACCGGCGCCGGCCCGGAGCGCTGCGTGGGCGCCGCGCTCGCGGAGCTCCCCGCCGACTCCGAGATCGGCCGCAACGCGCGCCACGCCCTGGCCCTCGCCGAGGGCTGCGAGTCCGCCTTCGCCCTCGTCCCGCTGCTGGAGCACCAGATCGTCGACCACGTCTACAGCTACGGCATCGCCGCCGCGGAGACCGTGCCGGTCGCCCTCGCCCTCGCCACCGCGGCCGGCGGCCGGATCGACACGGCCGTACCCGCCGCCGCCTGTCTGTCCCGTGTCGCCGACTCGGCGCCCGCCCTCGCCGGTGCCCTCACCGGGGCGCTGGGCGGCGGCGCCTGCATCCCGCAGGCCTGGCGGGACGCCTGCCGCACCCTGTCCGGCTGCGCCCTGCCCCGCCTCACCGGCACCGACCTGGTCGAACTCGCCGGACTCCTGGAAGCCGCACAACCGGCCCGGCCAGGAGGATGATTCGGGGCATGACGCCCAGCAATTCCCATGCCGTCACAGAACATGAACTGAGCTGTGAAACAGAACTAATTCACGAAACAGACCCCATCGGTCTCGACGAACGCATCACCCGGGCCCTCGTCGGCGCCGCCGTCGGCGACGCCCTCGGCGGCCCGGTCGAGGGGTACTCCCCCGAGCAGATCGCCGAACGCCACGGCGGCCGGGTGCACGGCGTCGTCGGCCCCTGGCACGGCGACGCCTGGCGCACCGCCCGCCCGATCGCGCCGTACCACAAGGGTGACGGCCACGTCACCGACGACACCCTGATGACCCATGCGCTGGTCCGGGTCTACGCCCGCGTCCGCGACCACCTCGACGCGTACGCCGTCGCCGAGCACCTGGTCCCGGACCTGATGACCACCCCCCGCTGGATCCCGGAGCTGGAGGCCGAAACCCTGCCCCTGCACCGCCTCTTCCTCGCCGAGAAGTGGCTGGTGGCCCGGCTCGCCCACGGTCACGCCGACCCCCGGGAGGCGGGCGTCGGCAACATCGTCAACTGCGGTGCGGCGATGTACATGGCTCCCGTCGGCCTGGTCAACGCGGCCAACCCGGCCGCCGCTTACGCCGAGGCGCTGGACATCGCCGGTGCGCACCAGTCGTCGTACGGCCGGGAGGCGGCAGGTGTCCTCGCCGCGGCCGTCGCCGCCGCCGCGACCCCGGGCGCGACCCCCGAGTCGGTCGTCGCGGCCTGCCTCGCCCTGGCGAAGGACGGCACGCGCGAGGCGATCGAGAAGGTCTGCGAAGTCGCCGTACGGCACCGGGACTTCGAGTCGGCGCTCGGCCCGCTGCGCGCGGCGGTCGCCCCGTACGACACCGTCGGCCCGGACTACCGCGCCCCCTCGCTCGCCGCCCGGCGCCCCTCCCGGCTGCACGCGATCGAGGAACTGCCCGTCGCGCTCGGCATGTTGCTCGTCTCCGGCGGCGACCACCGACACGCCGTGCTCGGCGCGGTCAACTACGGCCGCGACTGCGACTCGATCGCCACGATGGCCGGTGCCCTCGCGGGCGCCCTCGGCTCGCCCGTCCCCGAGGAGTGGGCGAAGACGGTCGCGCAGGCCAGCCGGCTCGACCTGTGGGCGCCGGCCCGCACGCTCACCGAGGTCACGCGCGAGATCTTCGCGGCGGACGTACGCCGCCGCCGTGCGCACGAGCGGGCCGTCACGGCACTCGGAGGCGCCGCATGCTCCGACTGACCTGGGTCCAGCCGGAGGACCTGCTCGGCCACGAACTCCGCCAGGCCCGCCTGGACGGCCGGTCGCCCTCCGCGATCGAGGCCCGCTGGCGGGCGGCCGGCGGCCCGGACGCGCCGGAACGGGCGGGGGCGTCGCCGCACCGGGTGTCCCGGTATCTGCGGCTGCTGGCGGAGGACCTGCTGGACGAACTGGCCGACCTGCCCAGCCGGTTGGCCGACGACGAGCCGACGGACCTGGACGGGATCAGGTCCCGGTGCCCCCAGTGGCCCGCCCCGTCCGGCGGCACCACCACCCGCGCCGCACTCGAAGCCGCCTGGCTCGGCCGGGCCGTCGGCTGTCTGCTCGGCAAACCCGTCGAGAAACTCCCCCTCGACGCCCTGCGCGCCCTCGCCCGCGCCGCCGGAAACTGGCCCCTCGCCGACTACTTCACCGCCGTCGGCGTACCGGACGACCTGCTCGCCGAGCACCCCTGGAACCGCCGCTCGGCCGCCACCTCCCTCGCCGAGAACATCGACGGCATGCCGGAGGACGACGACCTCAACTACCCCCTGCTGAACCTGCTGCTCCTGCGGCGGCACGGACGGACGTTCACCACCACGGACGTGGCCCGGCTCTGGCTGGACGAACTCCCGCCCGGCCGCACGTTCACCGCCGAGCGCATCGCCTACCGCAACCTCCTCTCCGGCATCGAACCCCCGTACACGGCCCGGCACCGCAACCCCTTCCGCGAGTGGATCGGCGCCCTGATCCGCGCCGACGTGCACGGCTGGACCAACCCCGGCAACCCGGCCGGCGCCGCCGAACAGGCCTACCGCGACGCGGCGTTGACGCACACCGCCAACGGCGTCTACGCCGCGATGTTCACGGCCGCCGTCATCGCCACCGCCGCCACCGGCACCCAGGACGTCCACGCCTGTCTGCGCACCGGCCGCAGCGTGGTCCCGCCCCGCTCACGGCTCGCGCAGGCGATCGACCACGCACTGCAACTCGCCTGCCTCCACGAGGACTTCGACGCGGTCGTGGACGAGCTGCACGCCCTGTACGGGCCCACCCACCACTGGGTGCACGCCGTCCCCAACACCGCCCTGACCGTCGCCGCCCTCGCCCACGCCGACGGCGACTTCACCGGCTCGGTCCGCCGTGCGGTGTCCGGCGGCTGGGACACCGACTCCAACGGTGCCACGGCCGGCAGCGTCGCCGGTCTCCTCGCGGGCGGACCGACGGCGCTCCCCGAGCACTGGCGGGCCCCGCTGAAGAACCGGCTCGCCAGCACCGTCGCCGACTTCGACGGCACCGGCTTCGACACCCTCGCCCACCTCACCCTTGTGGAGACGACCCGCTCATGACCCACATCGTCGTCCTCGGCAGTACGAACATGGACCTCGTCACCTACGTCGCGAAGGCCCCGCAGCGCGGCGAGACCGTGACCGGACGGGAGTTCCGCACGATCCCCGGCGGCAAGGGCGCCAACCAGGCGATCGCCGCGGCCCGCGCCGGCGCCACCGTCTCGATGGTCGGCGCGGTCGGCAACGACGCCTTCGGGCTGCGGATGCGCGACACCCTCGAACACTCCGGCGTGGACACCGACTTCCTGCGCACGGTCGAGGGCCCGTCCGGCACCGCCCACATCGTGGTCGACGACGAGGGCGGCAACGCGATCGTCGTCATCCCCGGCGCGAACGGCACCGTCGACCACCTCTCCCCCGGCGACGAGGGACTGATCGCCTCCGCCGACGCGCTGCTGCTCCAGCTGGAGATCCCGCTGGCCGCGGTCGTCGCGGGCGCGCAGGCCGCCCGACGGCACGGCATCCGTACGGTACTCACCCCGTCCCCCGCCCAGCCGCTGCCGCCCGAACTCCTCGCCGCGACCGACCTGTTGGTGCCCAACGAGTACGAGGCGGTCACCCTCACCGGCCGCACCGACCCGCGCGAGGCCGCCGCCGCGCTGCTGGAGCTGGTGCCGGAGGTCGTCGTCACCCTGGGCTCGACCGGCTGTCTGTACCGGTCCCGGGGCACCGAACCGCTCGTCGTCGCCGCGCCGCAGGTGACCGCCGTCGACTCCACGGGCGCCGGGGACACCTTCGTCGGCGCGCTCGCCGTGGCCCTCGCCGAGGAGAAACCGGTGCGGGAGGCCCTGTCCTGGGCGGCCGCCGCGGCGGCGATCTCCGTCCAGCGGGCCGGGGCGTCGGCGTCGATGCCGTACCGCCCGGAGATCGAGGACCAGTACCACGCATGAGGACGACGACACCCCTGACGACACCCCCGTCGGCACCGCCCCTCGCCGAACTGGGCCTCGAACAGGCCGGCGTCGCCGCCCTGCGCGCGGCGGGCGCCCTGCGACCCGGCCCCCGCTCACCTGGCTCTACGTCCCCGGCGGCCGCCCGCGCAGCGTGGCCGGGGCGCTGACCGCGGGCGCCGACGTGGTGGTGATCGACCTGGAGGACGCGGTCGCCCCGGACCGCAAGGAGACAGCCCCTGGGCCGGCAAGGACCTGGCAGCCGCAGCCCGCTGTCCGCCCTGCTGGAGACGGCCCTCGGCATCGAGCGCGCCTACGCCGTCGCCACCGCGCACCCCGCCCTGCGGGGCATCGCCCTCGGCGAAGCGGATCTCCGGGCCGACCTGGGGGTACGGGCCGACGCGGGCCTCGACCGGCCGCGCTCCCGGGTGATCGTCGCCGCCCGCGCGGCGGGGCTCGCGCCACCGCCCCAGCCGGTCCACCCCCACACCCGTGACCTGGCCGGCCTCGCCGCCTCCTGCGCCCACGGCCGCGCCCTCGGCTTCCTGGGCCACGCCGCGATCCACCCCCCGCCAGCTGCCGGTGATCGAACGGGCCTACCTGCCCGCACCGGAGGAGACCGAGGCGGCACAGACGGTTCTTGAGGCAGCGGCGACGGAAGCGGGCCGCAGGCCCTGCCGGACGGGCGCTTCGTCGACACGGCGGTGGTGGCCGTGGCCCAGCGCACGCTGGCGCCGGCACGCAGGAGCTGACCGCACACGCGAAGGGCGCCCCCGGTCAGGGCGCCCTGTGCGTCGTACCGCCTGCCGTCAGGTCTTCGACGTCCCCGACTCGGCCTCGGCCTCGGCCTTCGCCTCCGCGGCAGCGGGCTCGGCATCGGGCTCGGCTTTGTCCGCGACCTTGCCCTCGACGTCCTCGGTCCCGCTCTCGGCGGCCTCTTCCGTACCGTCGGCCACGGCCTCGGAGGCACCCGGTTCCACCACGGCCTCACGGCCCGGCCGCAGCTTCGCGGACACCACCATGTACGCCACCGCCAGCAGGAACACGATCATCGCGGTCCAGTCGTTGAGGCGGAGGCCCAGGATGTGGTGGGCGTCGTCCACGCGCATGTACTCGATCCAGCCGCGGCCCACACAGTACGCGGCGACGTACAGGGCGAACGCCCGGCCGTGGCCCAGCTTGAAGCGGCGGTCGGCCCAGATCACCAGGAAGCCCACGCCGATGCACCACAGGGACTCGTAGAGGAAGGTCGGGTGGTAGTAGCCCGGCACCCGGCCGCCCTCGGACGAGGTGATGTGCAGCGCCCAGGGAACATGCGTCTCACGGCCGTACAGCTCCTGGTTGAACCAGTTGCCCCAGCGGCCGATGGCCTGCGCGAAGGCGATGCCGGGCGCGACGGCGTCGGCGTACGCGGGCATCGGGATGCCCCGGCGCCGCGCGCCGATCCACGCGCCGAGCGCGCCGAGCGCGATCGCGCCCCAGATGCCCAGGCCGCCCTGCCACACCTTGAAGGCGTCCACCCAGTCACGACCCGGGCTGAAGTACAGCTCGTAGTCCGTGATCACGTGGTACAGCCGGCCGCCGACCAGGCCGAAGGGGACGGCCCAGACCGCGATGTCGGCGACGGTGCCGGTCCGCCCGCCGCGGGCGACCCAGCGTTTGTTGCCGAGCCAGACGGCGACGAAGACGCCGATGATGATGCAGAAGGCGTAGCCGCGCAGCGGGATGGGGCCGAGGTACAGCACCCCGCGCGACGGGCTGGGAATGTAGGCAAGTTCCATGGCAGGTCCGACGCTACCGTGCCGGGCCGTGGGGACGGCAAGCAGCCCGGCTACGGGTCCATAACGGGGGCGTCCGGAAATCGCCGGTCAGCGGCCGGCCGCCTCGACCATCTGCTTCAGCTTGGCGGGGGTCATGCTCTGGTTCTCGTAGATGTTCTTCCCGCCGAGCAGGACCGTGGGCGTGCCGCTGAAACCGCCGGACTGGAAGGCCTTGTTGCTCTTGTCCACCCAGCTGTCGTGGGTGCCGTCGTTCACACACGTGCGGAACGCCGGGGTGACGAGGCCGCCCACCTTGCCGGCCAGCGCGATCAGCTTGTCGTTGCTGCTGAACGCGTCGTCGGTCTCCTTCGGCTGGTTCGTGTACAGCACGTCGTGGTAGTCGCGGAACTTTCCGGCGTCCTGGGCGCAGGCCACGGCGTTGGCGCCGCGCAGGGAGCCGGTGCCGCCGAGGTTGCCGTCGATCAGCCGGACCAGGTGGTACTCGATTCTGAGCTTGCCGGAGTCCACCAGTTCGTGGAGCGTCGGGCGGTAGGCCGTCTCGAAGGCCTGGCAGGCCGGGCAGCGCATGTCCTCCCAGACGGTGAGCGTCGACCTGGCGCCGTCCTTGCCGACCGGGATCGCGAGGCTGTCCTTGCCCTGCGCGCCCGAGGGCGCCACGACCGGGCCCGCCTTCGCACTGCTCCCGCTCTTGCCCGCGTTCGCGGCGATCACGCCGATCACCGCCGCGAGTCCGAGGACGCAGACCACGCTCGCGCCCACGATCAGCGTGCGCCGCCGCCTGTCAGCGGACTTCTGCTTCTCGCGCTCGACCGCCAGCCGCTCCCGGGCGGTGCGCTTTCCGTCACGGTTCTTCTCGCTCACACCCCCAGAACGAACCGGGGAGGCGCAGCGCGCCTCCCCGGCCTCAGGTCCACCCGTTCGAGTGACCGAATGTTCCGTTGTAGGTGACTACGGATGATTGCTGACGGTTACGCCTGTCCGCGCACGCCCTTGGCGAGCTCTCCGGCCAGCTCGCGGACCCCCTCGATGCCCGACGCGTGGTCGGGGGCGTCGAGCATCCGCTTCACGAACGCCGAGCCGACGATGACGCCGTCGGCGAAGCCGGCGACCTCGGCCGCCTGGACGCGGTTGGAGACGCCGAGCCCGACGCAGACGGGCAGGTCGGTGCCGGTGGCCCGGGTGCGTCCGACCAGGTTCTGGGCCTGCGCGCCGACCGACTCACGGGTGCCGGTGACGCCCATGAGCGAGGCGGCGTAGACGAAGCCGCTGCCCGCGGCGGTGATCTGCGCGAGCCGCTCGTCCTTGCTGCTGGGGGCGACGACGAACACGGTGGCGAGGCCGTGCTTGTCGGCGTGCTCGCGCCACAGCGCCGACTCCTGGACGGGCAGGTCGGGCAGGATGCAGCCCGCGCCGCCCGCCTCGGCCAGCTCGGCGGTGAAGCGCTCGACGCCGTAGCGGTCGATCGGGTTCCAGTACGTCATGACCAGGACGGGCTTGCCGGTGGCCCCGTGGGCCTCCTTGACCGTCCGCATGACGTCCGCGATCTTGACGCCGCCGCGCAGGGCGATGTCGTCGGCGGTCTGGATGACGGGACCGTCGAGGACGGGGTCGCTGTGCGGCAGACCGACCTCCACGACGTCCGCCCCGCCGTCGAAGACGGCCTTGATCGCCTCGATGCCGCCGTCCACGGTCGGGAACCCGGCCGGGAGGTAGGCGATGAGCGCGGAGCGGCCCTCGGCCCTGGCGCCGGCGAGGGTGTCGGACAGCAGCTGAATGTTCCCGCTCACTTGGCGTCCCCCTCGATCTCGGCGGTGTCGGTCGCGTCGGCGGCGACCGCGGCGTCGGCGTCGTACAGGCCGAAGTAGCGCGCGGCGGTGTCCATGTCCTTGTCGCCGCGGCCGGAGAGGTTGACGACGATCAGGCCGTCCTTGCCCAGCTCCCTGCCGACCTCCAGGGCGCCGGCGAGGGCGTGCGCGCTCTCGATGGCCGGGATGATGCCCTCGGTGCGCGACAGCAGGCGCAGCGCCTGCATGGCCGCGTCGTCGGTGACCGCGCGGTACTCGCCACGGCCCGAGTCCTTCAGGTAGGAGTGCTCGGGGCCGATGCCCGGGTAGTCCAGACCGGCCGAGATCGAGTACGGCTCGGTGATCTGGCCCTCCTCGTCCTGGAGCACGTAGGACCGGGAGCCGTGCAGGATGCCGGGCTCGCCGGCGGTGAGGGTGGCCGCGTGCTCGCCGGTCTCGATGCCGTGCCCCGCCGGTTCGCAGCCGATGAGACGGACGTCCGTGTCGGGGATGAAGGCGTGGAAGAGGCCGATCGCGTTGGAGCCGCCGCCGACGCAGGCGACGGCCGCGTCGGGCAGCCGCCCGGCGCGCTCCAGGATCTGGCGGCGGGCCTCGACGCCGATGACCCGGTGGAAGTCGCGGACCATGGCCGGGAAGGGGTGCGGGCCGGCGACGGTGCCGAAGAGGTAGTGGGTGCGGTCGACGTTGGCGACCCAGTCGCGGAACGCCTCGTTGATGGCGTCCTTCAGGGTGCGGCTGCCGGACTTCACCGCGACGACCTCGGCGCCGAGCATGCGCATGCGGGCCACGTTCAGGGCCTGGCGCTCGGTGTCGATCTCGCCCATGTAGATGGTGCAGTCGAGGCCGAACAGGGCGCAGGCGGTGGCGGTGGCGACGCCGTGCTGGCCGGCGCCGGTCTCGGCGATGACCCGGGTCTTGCCCATGCGCTTGGTGAGCAGGGCCTGGCCGAGCACGTTGTTGATCTTGTGCGAGCCGGTGTGGTTGAGATCCTCGCGCTTGAGGAACACCCGGGCGCCGCCGGCGTGCTCGGCGAAGCGGGGGACCTCGGTGAGCGAGCTGGGGCGGCCGGTGTAGTTGACCATCAGGTCGTCGAGTTCCCGGGCGAACTCGGGGTCCTGCTTGGCCTTGTCGTACTCGACGGCGACCTCGTCGACGGCGGCGACGAGGGCCTCCGGGATGAACTTGCCGCCGAACACGCCGAAGTAGCCTTCGGCGGTGGGGACTTGACCCTCCGGGTCAGGGAAGAAGAAGTTGCTGGGCATGCCGAAACCTCACGGTGAGTGCGTGAAAAGACACTGTTCGCCGTGGGGCGACGGGGTGATCAGTCGACTGCGGGACCGCTGTGGTTGATCGCGCCCGCGCGGCGGTAGCCGCATATCAAACAGAGCCCCGCGCCCCTCAGGTTGGCTGCTGCCATCGCATGCCGTTGACCTGCCCGGGTTCGTCACCGATGACGTACCGCACCCTGCGGCCGTGGACGCGCCTCGCCGGGGCGCGGCAGCCCCGGGGGCGGCAGCCGCGCGCCAGGCGGGCGTACCGGTCCACGGTCGTCACGGTGAGAGTCATCGGGATCAGCCTACCGGGTGATCAGCTCCGGCCGTGCCGCAGCGCGGGGTGCTCGCCCGCGGCGACCAGGTCGGCGACGGCGGTCTTCGGGTCGCGGCCGGTGACGAGGGACTCGCCGACCAGGACCGCGTCGGCGCCGGCGTTGGCGTAGGCGATCAGGTCGTGCGGGCCGCGGACGCCGGACTCGGCGACCTTGACGATGTGGTTCGGGATCTCCGGGGCGACCCGCTCGAACGTGCCGCGGTCGACCTCCAGCGTCTTCAGGTTGCGCGCGTTGACACCGATCACCTTGGCGCCCGCGTCCACCGCGCGCTCGACCTCGTCCTCGTCGTGCACCTCGACGAGCGGGGTCAGGCCGATGGAGACCGCGCGCTCGATCAGGGACTCCAGGGCGGGCTGCTCCAGCGCGGCCACGATCAGCAGCGCGAGGTCGGCGCCGTAGGCCCGGGCCTCCCACAGCTGGTACGAGGTGACGATGAAGTCCTTGCGCAGGACCGGGATGTCCACACGCGCGCGGACGGCCTCCAGGTCGGCCAGCGAGCCGCCGAAGCGGCGCTGTTCGGTGAGGACGGAGATGACGGCCGCACCGCCCGCCTCGTAGTCCGCGGCCAGCCCGGCCGGGTCGGCGATCGCGGCCAGCGCGCCCTTGGAGGGGCTGGAGCGCTTGACCTCACAGATCACCTTGACGCCGTCGCCCTTGAGCGCGGCCACCCCGTCCTTTGCGGCGGGTGCCTTGGCCGCGCGCTCCTTGAGCTCGTCGAGGCTGACGCGCGCCTGCCGCTCCGCGAGGTCGGCACGGACTCCGTCGATGATCTCGTCGAGCACACTCACGCGAGCGGCCCCCTTCCAGACGGTGGTTCCTTCAGGTTCATCAGGTTCTTCGGGCCCGGGTTCTTCACGTTCTGAAAACCCGTGGTCATAGCGATGGTATCCGCAGCGGGCCGGTGCCTTCGCATCCAGTGGACGCCGGTCCTTCCCCCACCCTCGAACCAGCTTCGCACGGCTCGGCGGGAGGTGCCCCCATACTGGACCTTCCCCCGGTGATCAAGGATGCAACCAGTCGCTCGACGGCAGGTTCCGGACAGCCGTGAACACCAGCAGCGACACGCCGGCGCCCCACAGGTGGGCCCGGCCGAGGTCCGGCCGCAGCGGCCGGCCGCGCGCCGTACGGACCGTCCAGACGCTCCACAGCACCGCGAAGCCCAGGTAGCCGGCCACGCCCAGCGCGTTGTCGTGCAGCGCGGTGAGCAGGTCGCCGTGGACGAAGGCGTGCGCGCTGCGCAGTCCGCCGCAGCCGGGGCAGTACAGACCGGTGAGCCGGTACAGCGGACAGACCGGGTAGTGGCCGGGCTCGTTCGGGTCGACGGCGCCGACGTACGCGAAGGCCGCGGCGACGACCGCGAGCAGCGCGCCCGGGACGGCGAGCCGCCGTCCGAGCGGTGCGGTCGCGGCTGTCGCGGGCGGGGCCACGCGGCTGTCGGCGTTCACGTTCGCATTGTGCCGCGGGCCGGTGCCGCCCGCGCGTCGTCGCGGGCGTACGGGGGAAAGCCGAGGGGCGGCCCCGCACCCCTGCGGGTGCCGGACCGCCCCTCGAAGGCGGGAGCGGGAGGGCTCAGCTCTCCACGGCAACCGGCTCGGGGGTCGCGAGGGAGCCGCCGACCATCTTCAGCGGCTTCGGGTCGGCGCCGAGGCCCATGGCGCGCATGATGCCGCCGACCACGGCGCCGGCGAGGATGAGCACCATGCCGGCCCAGAAGCCGACGGTGTTGGCCATCACCATGAAGGCGCCCGCGACCAGGAAACCGATGAAGGAAATGATGACGCCGGTCCAGGCGGCCGGGGTGTGACCGTGGCCGTGGCTGCTGCCCGCCATGTCTGTGCTCCTCGTTGCTGTGTACGTGTCCCGGGAGAGCGGCGTACGTGTCGTACGGCTCCGAGCCCGCCCGTCAGTGTCCGAGCCGGACGCTCACCCCCCATTGTCCCGTACGGGTGCGTGCTCCGGACGCGGGGGTGGCGTCTGGTTCGCCACACCTGGCCGCACCGGCGCACCGGCGCACCGGCCGCGCCCGGGGGCGGCCTGCGGCTCAGGCCCCGGTCGGGTCCTCACCGCGGTCCAGGGCCTTCCACATCTCCTCGGGCCGCTCGGGGTCGACCGGGCGGGCCTTGCGACGCGGGCGGTCGGTGCCGCGCTCGTAGCGGCCGGACATGGCGGGCCACAGGCTGCCGTAGCGCAGCGCGAGCAGGCCGGCCAGCAGGATCAGCACCCCGCCGACGGCCGCGACGTAGGGCCAGCCGGTGTGGCTGAGCGCCTCGACCGTGGCGGAGGTGTCGCCGCTGGCCTGGGCGGCCTTGTCGTCCAGCGCGGAGCTGTCGGAGGCGGACACGAGGGCGGCGGCCGCGATCCCGGCGCCGGACAGCGCGAGCAGCCCGGCGACGACGAGGCGGCCGGCCCGGCGGACGGCGAAGACGGCGACGAGCGCGGCGAGGCCCACTATGGCGAGGGCCGCCGGGACGCCCGTGACGTCGCTGCCCTTCGCGGTGAGCGGGAACGCTCCGCCGGCCACCGTCGCGGTGCCCTCCGCCCAGCGCTGCCGGGTCGCGAGCAGCGCCACGGCCGCGCCGAGCGCACCGCACAGGAGGGCCAGGGCGAGGCTCCGGCGGCCGGACCGGACGGGCTCGGCGGCTTCGGAACGGGGGTGAGGAACGGCAGTCACGTACTCCACTATCGCCTGAACCCCGGGCGAACCGTCACCCGGGGGTTCGGATGGGACGTGCCTTACGGGCGGAAGGCGCCTGTGCGCCCAGCCGGTTGGCCGTGTGGACCGCGCGCAGCACCGCCGCCGCCTTGTTGCGGCACTCCTGGTCCTCGGCCACCGGGTCGGAGTCGGCGACGATGCCGGCACCGGCCTGGACGTAGGCCGTGCCGTCGCGCAGCAGGGCCGTGCGGATCGCGATGGCGGTGTCGGAGTCGCCCGCGAAGTCGAGGTAGCCGACACAGCCGCCGTACAGGCCGCGGCGGGAGGGCTCCAGTTCGTCGATGATCTGCATCGCGCGGGGCTTGGGGGCGCCGGAGAGGGTGCCCGCCGGGAAGCAGGCGGTGAGCACGTCGAAGGCCGTGCGGCCCGCGGAGACCCGGCCGGTGACGGTCGAGACGATGTGCATCACGTGGGAGTACCGCTCGACGGACATGAAGTCGACCACCTCGACCGAGCCGGGCTCGCAGACCCGGCCGAGGTCGTTGCGCCCGAGGTCGACCAGCATCAGGTGCTCGGCGCGCTCCTTGGGGTCGGCCATCAGCTCCTCGGCGAGGGCCTGGTCCTCCTGCGGGGTGGCCCCGCGCGGGCGGGTGCCGGCGATGGGGTGGACCATGGCCCGCCCGTCCTCGACCTTCACCAGGGCCTCGGGGGACGAGCCGACGACGTCGAACCCGTCGAAGCGGAAGAGGTACATGTACGGCGAGGGGTTGGTGGTCCGCAGCACCCGGTAGACGTCCAGGGCGCTCGCCGTGCACGGGGTCTCGAAGCGCTGGGAGGGCACGACCTGGAAGGCCTCGCCCGCGCGGATGCGCTCCTTGACGTCCTCGACGGCGGCCTGGAAGTCGGGGCCGCCCCACAGCGCGGTGTACTCGGGCAGCTCCGAGGGCGGCAGGACGGCCGGGGGCTGGGCCACCGCGCGCGTGAGGTCGGCCTCCATCGCGTCGAGGCGGGCCACGGCGTCGGCGTAGGCCTCGTCCACGCCGGTGGCGAGGTCGTTGTGGTTGATCGCGTTGGCGATCAACAGGACCGAGCCCTCCCAGTGGTCCATCACGGCGAGGTCGCTGGTCAGGAGCATGGTCAGCTCGGGCAGCCCGAGGTCGTCGCGCTCGCCGGGGCCGATCTTCTCCAGGCGGCGGACGATGTCGTAGCCGAGGTAGCCGACCATGCCGCCGGTGAAGGGGGGCAGGCCCTCCTGGTTCGGGGTGTGCAGGGTCTGGAGCGTGGCGCGCAGCACCTGGAGGGGGTCGCCGTCGACGGGGACGCCGACCGGCGGGGTGCCCAGCCAGTGGGCCTGGCCGTCGCGCGTGGTGAGCGTGGCGGAGCTGCGGACGCCCACGAAGGAGTACCGGGACCAGGAGCGGCCGTTCTCCGCGGACTCCAGGAGGAAGGTGCCGGGGCGCTCGGCGGCGAGCTTGCGGTAGAGCGCCACCGGGGTGTCGCCGTCGGCGAGGAGCTTGCGCGTGACCGGGATGACGCGCCGGTCGGCGGCGAGCTTGCGGAAGGTCTCGAGGTCCATGGCCGCTGACCTTACTGATCGGAGCCGGCCGGGCCGGAATCGATGTCGCCGTCGCCGTCCTTGAGCAGCACGTCCTCGTCGAAGCAGGTGCGCGCGCCGGTGTGGCAGGCGGCGCCGACCTGGTCGACCTTGACGAGCACGGTGTCGGCGTCGCAGTCGAGCGCGACCGATCTCACCCACTGGAAGTGGCCCGAGGTGTCGCCCTTGACCCAGTACTCCTGGCGGCTGCGGGACCAGTAGGTGCAGCGGCCGGTGGTCAGCGTGCGATGCAGCGCCTCGTCGTCCATCCAGCCGAGCATGAGCACCTCTCCGGTGTCGTACTGCTGGGCGATGGCGGGGACGAGTCCGTCGGGGCTGCGCTTGAGGCGCGCGGCGATCTCCGGGTCGAGGCTGCTGGGCCGGGGCGTTCCGGTCGTGCTGGTCATGGGTGCCATTGTGCCGCGCTGCACCGACAACGCGGGGAGTACGTCCGCTGGGCGGACTTTCTGACCGGTCGTAGGCTGATCCCCATGTCGACCTTCGCCAAGCGTGAACGGCTGCTGCTCGCGGACCTGCTGGAGACCGTCGGACCGGACGCCGAGACCCTCTGCGAGGGCTGGCACACCCGGGACCTGGCCGCGCACGTGATCGTGCGCGAACGCCGCCCCGACGCGGCCGGGGGCACGCTGGTCAAGCAGCTCCTGCCACGCCTGGAGAAGGTGATGGCCGAGTACACCGCGAAGCCGTACGACGAGCTGATCCAGCTGATCCGCACCGGCCCGCCGCGTTTCTCGCCGTTCCAGCTGAAGCAGGTCGACGAGGCGGCCAACATCGTCGAGTTCTACGTCCACACCGAGGACGTGCGCCGGGCGCAGCCGGACTGGAGCGCGCGCGAGCTGGACCCGGTCTTCCAGGACGCCCTGTGGTCCCGGCTGGAGCGCACCGCGCGGCTGCTGGGCCGGGGGGTGCCGACGGGTCTGGTGCTGCGCCGCCCGGACGGGCAGACGGTGGTGGCGCACCGGGGTGTGCCGGTGGTGACGGTGACCGGCGAGCCGTCCGAGCTGGTCATGTTCGCCTTCGGCCGGCAGAGCGCGGCCCGGGTGGACCTGGAGGGCGACGCGGACGCCATCGAGAAGGTGCAGGGCACCAAGCAGCTCGGGTTCTGATCCCATGATCAAGGTCGCGATGACGGGTGTGTACGTGGACGACGTGGCAGCGGCCCACGCCTTCTACACGGACGTCCTGGGCTTCGAGACGCGGGTCCACCGGGACCTGGGTGGCGACGCCCTGTTCGTCGCGGTCGGCGCGCCCGGGGCCCAGCCGGATCTCCAGTTGCTGCTGGAGCCCGGGCAGGGCCCGATCGCGCAGGCGTACCGCGGCGCGCTGTACGACGCGGGCATCCCGTGCATCGTCTTCTCCGTGGACGACCTTCCGGCGGAGTACCTGCGGCTGCGCGCCCTGGGTGTCCGGTTCACGCACCCGCCGCAGCGGCAGGGGCCGGTCCTCGCGGCGGTGTTCGACGACACGTGCGGCAATCTGGTGCAGCTGGTTCAGTCGCGGGAGTGATGTTCAGCGGGGCAGTTCGGCGGTGCGCAGGGCCGGTACGGCGAGGGCGACGACCCCGCCGAGTCCGCAGACGGCGGCGCTGACGACGTAGACCGGGCGCAGCCCCCAGGCCCCGACAGCGGCGGCGGCGAAGGGCATGCTGAGCGGGGTGAGGCCGAGGCTGACCAGGCTGGAGACGGCGGTGACGCGGCCCAGGAAGGCGGGGTCGGACCGGGTCTGGAGCAGCGCGCCGCACATCACCCCGCTCAGCCCGGTGAGCAGGCCGACGAGCAGGGCCGTGCCAACGGCGGTCAGCAGGGTGGGGGCGTAGGCGAGGGCGCCGACGGCGATCGAGCCGGCGATGATCGTGCACCCGGCGACGAGTCCGGCGCGGGGCAGCCGCCCCCGGACGGCCAGCAGCAGCGAGGCGGCGCCCGCGCCGGTGCCGAACCCGGCGAGTATCCAGCCCATGCCGGCGGCGCCCCAGCCGCGATGGTCGGCGAGCAGGGTCAGTCCGACGTTCAGGGGGCCGACGAATCCCAGGTCGCCGAGGGCGATGGCGAGCATCAGCGGGGCGAGGACGCGGTGGCCGCGGATGTGGCGCAGCCCGGCCCTGAGGTCCGCCCAGGCCGTGCCCTTCGGTGCGGCGTCCCGCGTCGGCAGGTCCCGTACGCGCACGCGGACCAGCAGCGGCACGGACACGGCGATGAGCAGCCCGGCGAGGGCGAACGCGGCCGGAGCGCCGCCGGCGGCCACCCCGAGCCCGCCGAGCGGGGCGCCGACGACGCTCGCGAACCGGATGGCGAGGCTGCGCATGCCCTGGACCCGGCCGAGCTGGTCCTGCGCGGTGAGCCGGGCCGGCAGGGCGCCCACGGCGGGCACGAAGACGGCGTCGACGGCGCCGAAGACCAGCGCCAGCAGGGCGAGCGGCCACAGCCCCGGGCTGGTGAGGAACAGCAGGGCGGCCACGGCGAGGACGGCCGCACAGCGCACGGCATCACTGCCGATGACCACCCGGCGCGGACCGAACCGGTCGGCGATCACTCCGCCGCCGAGCATCAGCACGGCCCGGGGCAGCGCGCTCGCCGACATCACGAGACCGGCCTGCGCCGGGGTTCCGGCCCGGACGGCGGCCCAGGACAGGGCGAGGTAGTAGACGCTGTCGCCCAGCATCGAGGAGGTGTAGGCGGCGAGCCAGCGCCGGACGTTGCCGTCGCGGTGGGCGGGCGTGGTGGTCGACGGGGCGGCGAGCGTGGCGGTCACGGGAGGGGCCCTCTCAGACGCGGAACGGGAAGCCGTACACGTGCAGCGCGACGTGCTCGCGCCCTTCGGTGTCGCCGGCGGCCTCGTGGGCTCGCCCCTGCTCGTCGTAGCGCTTGAGCAGGTCGTGCAGGTCCTTCTTCAGCTCCGCCAGTTCCGCGGCGGTCAGCCTGAGCAGCGACTCGGAGTCATGGGCGGCCTCGCTCCACTCCGGGCCCCAGTGGGCGCGCTCGTCCAGGTACCTCCGGTACATCTCGGCCCGCTGCTCCAGGAACATCCGGGAGGCCGCGAGATGCGCCGCCACCTTCTCGGGGGCGTCCTGGAAGTCCTCGTCGCGGATGGAGACGCCGTCGGAGGACGGCTGCCACCAGCGCTCACGGCCGTCCGCGCTGCGCGGCTCGGCCTCCTCGACCAGGCCGTGCTCGGCGAGCTTGCGCAGGTGGTAACTGACCAGCGAGACGGCCTCGTCGACCTGCTCGGCGAGATGGGAGGCGGTGGCCGCCTCGGCGACGAACAGCAGTCGGTAGAGCTTCATGCGCAGCGGATGCGCGAGCGCCTTGAGTGTGCCGACGTCGGTGATCCGCCGGTTCTCCTTGCTTGCCATGGGCACGACCGTAGATGCGAAAGAGAAGTTGCACAACAGATTTTGCGCAACTTCCCTTTCGTATCTGACCGAAGCCCGGCGCAGCGTCAGCGCACGGGGTGGCCCGCCTCCCGCAGGGTCTGCTTCACCTGGCCGATCCGCAGGTCGCCGAAGTGGAAGACGGAGGCCGCGAGCACCGCGTCCGCGCCCGCCGCGACGGCCGGCGGGAAGTCGGCCAGCTTGCCGGCGCCGCCCGAGGCGATGACCGGGACGGTGACGTGCTTGCGAACGGCCGCGATCATCTCCAGGTCGTAGCCGTCCTTGGTGCCGTCGGCGTCCATCGAGTTCAGCAGGATCTCGCCCGCGCCCAGCTCGGCCGCCCGGTGCGCCCACTCGACGGCGTCGATGCCGGTGCCCTTGCGGCCGCCGTGGGTGGTGACCTCGAAGGAACCCGACGCGGTGCGGCGGGCGTCCACCGAGAGGACCAGGACCTGGCGGCCGAAGCGTTCCGCGATCTCGCGGATCAGCTCGGGGCGCGCGATCGCGGCCGTGTTCACGCCGACCTTGTCGGCGCCCGCCCGCAGCAGCTTGTCCACGTCCTCGGCCGTACGGACGCCGCCGCCGACGGTCAGCGGGATGAAGACCTGCTCGGCGGTGCGGCGCACCACGTCGTACGTCGTCTCCCGGTTGCCCGAGGACGCGGTGATGTCCAGGAACGTCAGCTCGTCGGCGCCCTCGGCGTCGTACACCTTCGCCATCTCGACGGGGTCGCCCGCGTCGCGCAGGTTCTGGAAGTTGACGCCCTTGACGACCCGGCCGTTGTCCACGTCCAGGCAGGGGATGACTCGGACCGCCAGGGTCATGACTGCTCAGGCTCCTCTGAATGCTTCGAGTTCTACTTCGACCAGGATGCGCGGGTCGACGAAGCCCTCGACCACGAGAAGGGTCGTCGCCGGGCGCACGGAGTCGAACAGCTCCTTGTGGGCCCGGCCCGCCTCGTCGACGTCGCGCACATGGCTCAGGTACATGCGGGTACGGATCACGGACTCGATGCCGAGCCCGAACTCCTTCAGCGCTTCGAGGGCGTTGCCGAAGGCGACCCTGGTCTGCTCGTACGGGTCGCCCTCGCCGTACAGCACCGTGCCCTTGAAGGACGTGGTGCCGCCCACCGACACCCGGTCCCCCGCCGCGACGGCGCGTGCGAAGCCGAAACTCTCTTCCCAGGGACTTCCGCTCTGCACCCGCCGCACGGCATCGGACGTCATGACGACACAGCCTCCAGGGCCTCTTCCAGGGTGAACGCCTTCGCGTACAGGGCCTTCCCGACGATGGAGCCCTCGACACCGAGGGGTACCAGCTCG
This sequence comes from Streptomyces sp. HUAS MG56, assembly GCF_058673395.1. Lineage (NCBI taxonomy): Bacteria > Bacillati > Actinomycetota > Actinomycetes > Kitasatosporales > Streptomycetaceae > Streptomyces > Streptomyces sp. HUAS MG56. Next base: position 3,539,320 of record NZ_CM178722.1, read on the forward strand.
GCGATGGCCCGGAGGTCGTCCAGCGACGACACGCCGCCGGAGGCCACGACCGGACGGTCGGTGGCGGCACAGACGTTGCGCAGCAGCTCCAGGTTGGGGCCCTGGAGCGTGCCGTCCTTCGCGATGTCGGTGACGACGTAGCGGGCGCAGCCCTCCTTGTTCAGGCGGTCCAGCGTCTCGTAGAGGTCGCCGCCGTCACGGGTCCAGCCGCGGCCGCGCAGCGTGGTGCCGCGCACGTCCAGGCCGACCGCGATCTTGTCGCCGTGCTCGGCGATGACCTTGGCGACCCACTCGGGGGTCTCCAGTGCGGCCGTGCCCAGGTTCACCCGGGTGCAGCCGGTGGCCAGGGCGGCGGCCAGCGAGGCGTCGTCACGGATGCCGCCGGACAGCTCCACCTTGATGTCCATCGCCCGCGCGACCTCGGCGATCAGCTCGCGGTTGTCACCGGTGCCGAACGCGGCGTCCAGGTCGACCAGGTGCAGCCACTCGGCGCCGGAGCGCTGCCAGGCGAGGGCGGCCTCCAGCGGGGAGCCGTACGAGGTCTCCGTGCCGGACTCGCCGTGCACGAGGCGGACGGCCTGGCCGTCGCGGACGTCGACGGCGGGGAGGAGTTCGAGCTTGGCCATGTCTCTACAGGGTTCCGATCCAGTTGGTGAGGAGCTGGGCGCCGGCGTCGCCGGACTTCTCGGGGTGGAACTGGGTGGCCCACAGGGCGCCGTTCTCCACCGCCGCCACGAACGGCCTGCCGTGCGTCGACCAGGTGACCTTGGGGGCGGCGATCAGCGGGTTGTGCGACTCCAACTGCCAGTCGTGGACGGCGTAGGAGTGCACGAAGTAGTAGCGGGCGTCGGCGTCGAGGCCCGCGAACAGCTGGGAGTCGGCCGGGGCGTCGACGGTGTTCCAGCCCATGTGGGGCACGACGTCGGCCTCCAGCGGCGCGACCGTGCCGGGCCACTCGTCCAGGCCCTCGGCCTCCACGCCGTGCTCGATGCCGCGCGCGAAGAGGATCTGCATGCCGACGCAGATGCCCATCACCGGGCGCCCGCCGGACAGCCGGCGGTCGACCACCCAGTCGCCGCGGGCGGCGCGCAGGCCCTCCATGCAGGCGGCGAACGCGCCGACGCCCGGCACCAGCAGGCCGTCGGCGTTCATCGCCTTGTCGAAGTCACGCGTGATCTCGACATCGGCGCCCACGCGCGCGAGGGCACGCTCGGCGGACCGGACGTTGCCGAAGCCGTAGTCGAAGACGACAACCCTCTTGGGGGCGGTCAATTCCACACCCCCAGCCGCATGACGCCCGCGACGAGGCACATGGCCGCGCCGATGGAGAGCAGCACGATGAGGCTCGTGGGCATCTTCTGCTTGACGAAGGAGATGATGCCGCCGACCAGGAAGAGACCGACGACGATCAGGATGGTGGAGAGGCTGGTCATGGGGTTACAGCGCGCCCTTCGTGGAGGGGAGGATGCCGGCCGCGCGCGGGTCGCGCTCGGAGGCATAGCGCAGCGCCCGGGCGAGGGCCTTGAACTGGCACTCCACGATGTGGTGCGCGTTGCGCCCGTACGGCACGTGCACGTGCAGCGCGATCTGTGCCTGGGCGACGAAGGACTCCAGGATGTGCCGGGTCATCGTCGTGTCGTACTCGCCGATCATCGGCGCCATGTTCTCGGGCTCGGTGTGCACGAGGTAGGGGCGGCCGGACAGGTCGACGGTCACCTGGGCGAGGGACTCGTCCAGCGGGACCGTGCAGTTGCCGAAGCGGTAGATCCCCACCTTGTCGCCGAGGGCCTGCTTGAAGGCGGCGCCCAGCGCGAGGGCGGTGTCCTCGATGGTGTGGTGGGAGTCGATGTGCAGGTCGCCGTCGGTCTTCACGGTCAGGTCGAACAGACCGTGCCGGCCGAGCTGGTCGAGCATGTGGTCGTAGAAGCCGACGCCGGTGGCGATGTCGGTCCTCCCGGTGCCGTCGAGGTCGATCTCGACCAGGACGGACGTCTCCTTCGTCGTACGCTCTGTTCTTCCCACGCGACCTTCGCGAGTCATGCCTCAAGCTCCTTCTTGACTTCACGGACCGCGTCGAGGAACGCGTCGTTCTCCTGCGGGGTGCCGGCGGAGACCCGCAGCCATCCCGGTACGCCGTTGTCCCGGACCAGGACGCCGCGGTCGAGGATCTTCTGCCAGGCCTCGTGGGAGTCCGCGAACCGGCCGAACTGCACGAAGTTCGCGTCGGACTCGATGACGTCGTAGCCGGTCGCGCGCAGCTCGGCGACCAGCCGGTCCCGCTCCGCCTTCAGCTGCTCGACGTACTTCAGCAGGGTGTCGGTGTGCTCCAGGGCGGCCAGGGCGGTCGCCTGGGTGATGGCCGACAGGTGGTACGGCAGCCGGACGAGCTGGACGGCGTCCACGACCGCCGGGTCGGCGGCGAGGTAGCCGAGGCGCAGGCCCGCGGCGCCGAACGCCTTCGACATCGTGCGGGAGACGACGAGGTGCGGGCGGCCTTCGAGGAGGGGCAGCAGCGAGTCGCCGTGGCTGAACTCGATGTACGCCTCGTCCACGACCACCATCGACGGCTTGGCCGCCTGGGCCGCCTCGTACAGCGCGAGGACGGTCTCGGGCGCAACCGCGTTGCCCGTGGGGTTGTTGGGGGTGGTGATGAAGACGACGTCGGGCTTGTGCTCGGCGATGGCCCGCTCGGCGGCGGCGAGGTCGATCGTGAAGTCCTCGTTCCGGGGCCCGGAGATCCAGCCGGTGCCCGTGCCGCGCGCGATGAGCGCGTGCATCGAGTACGACGGCTCGAAGCCGATCGCCGTACGGCCCGGTCCGCCGAAGGTCTGCAGCAGTTGCTGGATGACCTCGTTGGAGCCGTTGGCCGCCCAGACGTTCTCGATGCCGAGGGGGTACTTGCCGGTGTTCTTGAGGTACTTGGCCAGCTCGGTGCGCAGCTGGACCGCGTCCCGGTCGGGGTAGCGGTTCAGGTCGCGGGCGGCCTCGCGCACCCGCTCCGCGATCCGCTCGACCAGCGGCTCGGGCAGCGGGTAGGGGTTCTCGTTGGTGTTCAGCCGTACGGGGACGTCCAACTGGGGCGCGCCGTAGGGGGACTTGCCGCGCAGCTCGTCCCGTACGGGCAGATCGTCGATGCCGGTCACTTGCTCGTCGGTACCTTCCAGCCGAACCTCGCCTTGATCGCCGCGCCGTGCGCCGGCAGGTCCTCCGCCTCCGCCAGCGTCACCACGTGGGCGGCGACCTCGGCGAGCGCGTCCTTCGTGTAGTCCACGATGTGGATGCCGCGCAGGAAGGACTGGACGGACAAGCCCGAGGAGTGGCAGGCGCAGCCGCCGGTGGGCAGGACGTGGTTGGACCCGGCCGCGTAGTCGCCGAGGGAGACGGGGGCCCAGGGGCCGATGAAGATCGCGCCCGCGTTCTTCACGCGGTCGGCCACCGCGGCGGCGTCGGCGGTCTGGATCTCCAGGTGCTCGGCGCCGTAGGCGTCGACCACGCGCAGGCCCTCGTCCAGGCCGTCCACGAGGACGATCGCGGACTGCCGGCCCTCAAGGGCGGGCACGATCCGGTCCTCGATGTGCTTGGTGGCCTCGACCTGCGGCCGCAGTTCCTTCTCCACCGCGTCCGCCAGCTCGACGGAGTCGGTGACGAGGACGGCGGCGGCCAGCGGGTCGTGCTCGGCCTGGCTGATCAGGTCCGCGGCGACGTGCACCGGGTCGGCGGTGTCGTCGGCGAGGACCGCGATCTCGGTCGGGCCGGCCTCGGCGTCGATGCCGATCCGGCCGGTGAAGAAGCGCTTGGCGGCGGCGACCCAGATGTTGCCGGGGCCGGTGACCATGTTGGCGGCGGCGCAGGACTCGGTGCCGTAGGCGAACATCGCGACGGCGGTGGCGCCGCCCGCGGCGTAGACCTCGTCCACGCCGAGCAGGGCGCAGGCCGCGAGGATCGTCGGGTGCGGCAGGCCCCCGAACTCGGCCTGCGGCGGCGAGGCGAGCGCGATGGACGCGACGCCGGCCTCCTGGGCCGGTACGGCGTTCATGATCACGGAGGAGGGGTAGACGGACCGGCCGCCCGGCGCGTACAGCCCGACGCGCTCGACCGGCACCCACTTCTCGGTCACCGAGCCGCCCGGCACCACCTGCGTGGTGTGCGTGTCGCGGCGCTGCTCGCGGTGGACCAGGCGGGCGCGGCGGATGGACTCCTCCAGCGCGGCGCGCACGGCCGGGTCGAGGGTCTTGAGGGCATCGGTGAGGGCCTCGGCCGGCACCCGGACGGATTCCAGCCGTACTCCGTCGAACTTCTCGGCGAAGTCGATCAGCGCCGCGTCGCCACGATGATGCACGGCCTCGCAGATCGGACGCACCTTCTCCAGGGCGGCCGAGACGTCGAAGTCGGCTCGGGGCAGCAGGTCGCGCAGGGCGGGGCCCTCGGGAAGGGCGTCGCCGCGCAGATCGATTCGGGAGATCACGGACTCAATTCTCTCAGACCGGGGTCGGGCACCGTGCGCGCGTATCAATGGCTGATACAGAACGTGGCCTGATTCGGAAGATCTCCTTCACCTCTAGTGTTCCAGCAGTCACTCAGCGGGCATGAACGGCTGTACGAAATGTCATGCGCGAGCGTCGTGCGCGGGAAGAGAGAAGGAACGGCGGTGACCGAGGGGGCCGGCTTCGTCGCCGGGGACGTGCCGGACGAGCTGACGGCGGCCGAGGCGGGCATGTGGCAGGCCTTCCGCAACGGCAGTGTGTACGACCTGAACAGCGGCGACGCCGTCGTGGACGATCCGCACGGCGGGCATCCCTGGGGACCCGAGCGGACCGTGCGGGCCCGGATCGTGTGCTGGCTGCTGCTGGACGGGCCGCCGGCGCTCGCGGGCCGGGTGTCCGCGCTGAAGCTCGCCGGCGTGCGGATCACCGGCACGATGGAGCTGGCGGGCGGCCAGATCACGCCGTACGTCGAGCTGCGCGGCTGCCGCTTCGACGACGAGGTACGGGTGCCGGAGGCCCGGTTCACGACCCTGCGCCTGGTGAACTGCGCGGTGCCGCGCCTGGAGGCCGCCCGGGTGCACACCGAGGGCGATCTGCATCTGCCGCGCTGCCGCTTCCAGAACGGGATCCGGCTGACCGACGCGCACATCGGCACGGATCTGCTGCTCAACGAGGCGATCGTGTACCGCGACCGCAGCGGCCGGTCGATCGCGGCGGACGGCATGACCGTCGGCCAGGACCTCCAGGCGGAGCTGCTGGAGTCGCACGGCGAGCTGAGCCTGCGCAGCGCCAAGGTCGGCGTGTCGCTCAGCCTGCGGGGCGCGAAACTCGCCAATCCCTACGCCCGGCTCGCCCTGAACGCACCGCAGCTGACCGTCGAGCGCACCCTGTACCTGACCCCGGCCGGCGTCGGCGGCGCGCAGCTGAGCGGTACGACTCCCGCGCGCGGGACGCGGATCCAGCGCTTCGAGTGCCGGGGCGGACTGCGGCTGGACGACGGGCGGTTCGGGGACGCCGTCGACCTGGAGCGGGCCCGCTTCGCCCTCACCGACGACCAGGAGCTGTCCCTGCGCCGGGTGCACACGCCCGAGCTGCGCTTCCTCGGCGACCGGCCGCAGCGCGGCAAGGTCCTGCTGTCCGGGGCACGGATCGTCAACCTGGTGGACCGCGCGAACGCCTGGCCGGGGACCGGGAACCTGCACATGGGCGGTTTCACGTACGAGAACCTCGTGCCGCAGGGCCCCTTCCCGCTGACCCGGCGCCTGGACTGGATAGCGGCGGCCACGGCGGAGTACGCCCCGGAGCCGTACGAGCGGCTGGCGGCGGTGCTGCGCGCGGCCGGCGAGGACGAGGACGCGCGCGAGGTGCTGCTCGCCAAGCAGCGCCGGCGCCGCGAGACGCTGCCGCTGGCCGCGAAGTTCCTCGGGTACGTCCAGGACTGGACGGTCGCCTACGGCTACCGGCCGGGCCGGGCCGCGGTGTGGATGGCGGTGCTGTGGGCGGCGGGCACGCTGGCCTTCGCCCACGCGGACCACCTCCCGGCGAACCACGACGAGCACCCCTACTGGAGCCCGGCCCTGTTCACGCTGGACCTGCTGCTGCCGGTGATCGACCTGGGCCAGGCGGGCGAGTGGGAGCTGCACGGCGTCTGGGACTGGCTGAAGGCCGCGATGATCCTGCTCGGCTGGATACTCGCGACGACCGTGGCGGCGGGGGCGACGCGGCTGCTGCGGCGGGGCTGAGGGGACCCAGGAGGGCGGGGGCCACAGCCGATACCCAGACGAACCCGCACCTTTACCGCTCTTTGACCTCGCGCCGTACAACTTTCCTGGACTTCCCCGAACCCTCTGGCGCGCCCCCGACCTGCGGACTTTCAATGGTCGACACCATGGCTCCGCTGCCCTCGTTCATCCGCTGCGCCCTGATGAACAGACGCTCCGCGCGCCCGGCCGGCCGGCCCGAGACCGGGGCCGAGGCCGTACTCGACGCGCCCGACGACCGGCTCTCCCCCGCGCTGGTCGCGGCCGGCCGGGGCGAGTACGCCACGGCGGCCGCCCTGCTGACCGCCACCCGGACCGCGGCCGCCTGGGAGAGCCACGACCGGTACGTCCGGCACCTGGCCGGCTTCGCCCGCTCGCGCCCCGAGTGGTTCGACGCCTGGCACACGGCCCTCCCGCAGGATCCCGGCGTGCTGCTGGTCGCGACGCAGCTCGCGGTGGACCGGGTCTGGTCCTCCCCGGCCCGCGCCGAACTGCTGCGCGAGGTGAGCCCGCTGATCACCGCCGCCGCCCGGGCCGACGACCGCGATCCGGTGCCCTGGCGGATCGCGCTGGACCACGCGCGCGGCTCCGGGGCCGGGCACCGCTATGTCGAGGAGCTGTGGGAGGCGGCCGTACGGCGGGCCCCGCACCACCACGGCTGCCATGTGTCCGCCCTGCGCTATCTGGGCACGTCCTGGCACGGCGCGCACCGCGAGTGCCTGGACTTCGCCGACCGGGCCGCGCAGGACGCGCCCGCCGACTCGCTGGTCCAGGCGCTGCCGGCCCGCGCGGCCCTCGGCTATCTGACCGACGGCTGCGGCCCCGAGGTGCCGCGCGCCCGGCTGGACGCGGCGGCCGACCGGGCCCTCGCCCTGTCGGAGCGCTTCCCCCCGGCCGACCCCTGGCCGGCCGGGATCCGCAACGAGCTCCTGTACGTCCTGCTGCGCCTGGAGCGGTGGAAGGACGCCCGCGCCCAGCTGGTCCTCATCGGCCCGTACGCCACGTCGTTCCCCTGGGACCGGTTCTCCGACGACCCGCTGGGCCACTTCCTGCGGCTGCGCGAGCACCTGCTGGCACCCGGTACGCGGCCCCTGCCCGCGGGGCCGGCGCCCTGGTCCCCGGTCCCGCTCGGCGGGCACGGCGGACACGTTCGCGCCGGTGACCACTAGGCTGGGGCGCCGTGACCACCGTCCGTCTCCCGCTCTTCCCGCTGAACACCGTGCTGTTCCCGGGACTCGTGCTGCCACTCAACGTCTTCGAGGAGCGCTATCGCGCCGTGATGCGCGAGTTGCTCAAGACACCCGAGGACGAGCCGCGCCGGTTCGCGGTCGTGGCGATCCGCGACGGCTACGAGGTGGCGCCGAGCGCCCCCGGCATGCCGGATCCGACCGCGCAGCCGGAGCGCGGGCCGGCCGCGGGCTTCGGCCCGGACCCGCTCAAGGCCCTCCACACGACGGCCTGTGTGGCGGACGCGGCGACGATCCGGGAGCGGGCCGACGGCACGTTCGAGGTCCTCGCGACGGGCACGACGCGCGTGCGTCTGCTCTCGATCGACGCGTCGGGCCCGTTCCTGACGGCGGAGTGCGAGGAGCTGCCGGAGGAGCCGGGCGACGAGGCCGGCGCGCTGGCCGAGGGCGTCCTGCGCTCCTTCCGCCAGTACCAGAAGCGGCTGGCCGGTGCCCGTGAGCGCTCGCTGTCCTCGGGCGCGGAGCTGCCGGACGACCCGGGCGTGGTGTCGTACCTGGTGGCGGCCGCGATGGTCCACGACACCCCGACGAAGCAACGGCTGCTGCAGGCCCCGGACACCGCCTCGCGCCTGCGCGACGAGCTGAAACTGCTGCGCGCCGAGACGGCCATCATCCGTAACCTGCCCTCGCTGCCCGCGTTCGAGCTGACCCGGGCGCCGACGAGCCTGAACTGAGGAAGCCGGATGGCGAAGAAGCAGAAGAAGCCGCAGCAGTCCGGGGGAACGCCCGCGACGGTCGCCCTGACCTCGGCCGGCGTGGACTTCACGGTCCACGCCTACGACCACGACCCCGCCCACCCCTCCTACGGCGAGGAGGCGGCCGAGGCGATGGGTGTCTCCCCGGACCGCGTCTTCAAGACCCTGGTCGCGGACGTCGACGGCGCCCTGACGGTGGCCGTGGTCCCGGTCTCCGGCTCCCTGGACCTCAAGGCGCTGGCGGCGGCGGTCGGCGGCAAGCGGGCGGCCATGGCCGACCCGGCCCTGGCGGAACGCACGACGGGCTACGTCCGCGGCGGCATCTCCCCGTTGGGCCAGCGCAAGCGCCTCAGGACGGTCCTGGACGACTCGGCGGCGGCACACGCCACCATCTGCGTCTCGGCGGGCCGCAGGGGCCTGGAGGTGGAGCTGGCACCGGGCGACCTGGCGAAGCTGACGGACGCGGTGCTGGCACCGGTGGGACGAGGCTGACGAGCAGCGCTGCCGGCCGAGCGCCGAGCGGGGAGGAAGGGGCCGGCTACGCCGGCGGCGCCCCGTACAGGTCCTCGGTCATCGGTCCCGGCGGATACGGGAGCTCGGGGTCCCGGGGGCCGAAGGCCGCCGTCAGGGCGAGGTGGACGACCAGTGCGGCCAGCGGCCAGGCCAGCAGCGCCCCCTTCGCGCCCAGCTTCAGCGGCGCCGGGAAGGTGACTCCCTTCCCCACCTGCTGCGCGTGCGCGATCACGTCGGACGTGGGCCCGAGCCACACCCCGAGCCGCCACGCCAGCAGTGACGCGAGCAGCGCGCCGACGCCGAGGCCCACCACGGCCGGTACGCCCCCGCGCCGCCGCCACAGGAACACGGCGAGCCCGCTGACCAGCCCGAGGCCCAGCGCCAGCAGGGTGAAGGTGCCGTCCACCCCGATGGCCTGCTCGCCCTCGCTGTCCTTGAGGTAGACCACCCAGCTCTTGTCCACCTCGTCGCCGACCAGCGGCACGTGCGGCGCCAGCCACCACCACAGCAGCCCCAGCAGCACCCCGCCCAGCGCCACGGCCACCGTGATGCCGGCGGCCTCCCGCAACTCGGTCTTCATTCCGGGCCCGTCCTCTTCGTACGTGCCCGCACCCGGCCCCGCGGCAGGCGGAACCTGCCAGGCGTGGTGCGCGGAGTCGTCGTGCGGCGGCGGTGGCGGAGTCAGCGGTGCGGTCACCCTGACATCGTGCCAGGTCGCGCTGTGCGCCGCGTCACCGGACGGCGGCCCGGCGGTACGCCCAGGTCGCCACGGCCAGCGAGACCACCCCGACACCGGCGCACACCCCCAGGTCGGCGAGGACGACGGCCCAGTCCGGACGCTCGGCGAAGGTGCGGGCGTACGCCTCCACGCCGTACGTCGACGGCAGCAGATCGCGTGCGAGCCGGATGATCTCCGGCATCCGGTCGGCCGGCAGCACCCCGAGCAGCAGTGCCGCGGACATGCCCAGCTGACCGAGCAGCGTGGCCAGCTCGGGCCGCGGCGCGAGCAGCCCGCAGGCGGCGCCGAGCCCGGACAGCGCGGCCCCGGCGAGCGGGATCACGAGCAGCAGGATCCACAGGTTGGACAGCGGCAGCCCGAACAGCGCGCACCCGAAGACGGCGGTCACCAGGGTCCCCGGCACCGTGAAGGAGGCGTAGGCGGCCGCCGCGCCGAGCACCACCGCGGCCGGCGGCACCGGCAGCGTGGCGTAGTGGTCGAGGCCGCCGCTGGCCCGCAGCTGCCCGAAGTACTGGGAGAGCAGGTTCAGCGCGACGTAGGCGACGACCAGTACCGCCGACCCGGCCACCACGGACTGGGCCTCGGTACCGCTGTCGACGACGCCGCGCATCATCACCGCGATGCCGACGGACTGGAAGGTCGCCACGAACAGCAGCGGGATCCGCGCCACCCGGGCCCGGGACAGCTGCGCCCGGTAGACGGCCGCCAGCGACGGCCACAGCCGCGCGGGCGGACCGAGTCCGTCCGTGTCCCGTGCCGTCTCGGGCACGGCCGGGACACCGCCCGGCAGAACCTGGGCGGGTACGACACTCACGTCGAGCTGCTCCTCTTCCCTGCGGCCGTCGCGTGCACCACGTACACCCCGTACGCCTCTACGACCGATACGCATGTCGCGGTCTGCGCGCTCATGCCTTCACCAGCCCCTGCCGGGCCGCACCGCCGAGCGCCAGGTAGACGTCCTCCAGGCTGGGCGTGGCGAGGGTGAAGTCGTCCAGCGCGGCGAAGGCGGCCCCGCCGGTCACGGTGGCGACGGCGGCCCGGGCCTCCTCGGGCGCGAGCCGCAGCGTCCAGCGCCGGCCGGACTCCGCCGCGCGCTCGCGCAGGGCGGCGACCTCGGGCACCTCCAGCGGCGCCCGCTCCCGCCACACGAGCTCGACCCGCACCTCGCCGGAGACCTGTTCCTTCAGCCCGGCCGGACTGTCGCAGGCGATGACCCGGCCCCGGTCGATGACGGCGACCCGGTCCAGGACGGTCTCGGCCTCGATGACGTTGTGGGTGACCAGCAGCACCGTCGTGCCGCGCTCGGCGCGCCGCCGGTCCACGGCCGCCCACACCGCGCGCCGGGCCACCGGGTCCATGCCGGTGGTCGGCTCGTCCAGCACGAGCAGCGGGCGCCGGCCGACGAGGGCGGCGGCGAAGCAGGCGAGCCGGCGCTGCCCGCCGGACAGCTTCTTCAGCGCCCGCCCGGCGATCGGCGCGAGCCCCAGCTCGTCCAGCACGGCGTCCCGCTCGGCCCGCGCCCGCCGTACGTCGAGGCCGCGCAGGACTCCGGTGGTCTCGACGGCGAGGGAGACGGTCAGCTCGTCCAGCGCGGAGGACTCCTGGCCGAGGTAGGCGAGCAGGCGCGCGGCGCGCTCGGGGTGCCGCACGATGTCGTGGCCCAGGATCTCGACGCTGCCGGCGTCCGGCCGCATGAGTCCGGTGAGCTGCCGTACGAGGGTGGACTTGCCGGCGCCGTTCGGCCCGAGCAGCCCGAAGACCTCGCCGCGCCGGACGCTCAGCTCGATCCCGTCGGTGGCCCGCACCTCGGGGGTGCCGGGGGCGCCGCGCCGTCCCTTGACGGCCGGGTAGGTCTTGGCGAGCCCGCGCACGCGTACGACCTCGTCCTCCCCGTCCTCCCGAGGGGCCTGTACCGCGCGCGTGTTCACAAGGGACGAGGGTACGGGGTCCGGGGCCTTTACTCGCCTTTGGGGCCAGCCATGGGGGTTCCGCCCGGGTTCAGTCCCCCGGTGGGAGCGGGTTCCGTCCCCGCGGGCACGTCGATCTCCCGCCAGAAGCCCGCCCGAATGGCGTAACGGTCGTGCTCGTCGATCTGGTCGTCCTTGTGGGCGAGCAGCCCGAACCGGGCGGCGTAGCGCAGCAGCTCCCCGTCGATGCGGTGCGGGACGCGCGGGTACATCTGCGCCAGCTTCTGGAGGTGGCCCTGGTCGCCGAGGCGGGAGATCCAGCGCCGGGCGAAGACCTGGCCCACCTCGTACGGGTCGCCGCCGACCGTCGTGATGTCCTCCTCGCGGTCGGCCCAGCGCTGCTCGGCGGTGGTGAGCTGGGCGAGCGTCGGCATGGCGGCGGCCTCGGGCGGCTCGGAGACCACGCCGGGGCGGTCCACCCAGCCCTTGTCGGAGGACCAGCGCAGGGTCGCGGTCGCCGGGTTCTGGGCGGGCTGGGCGCCGGGGGCGCGCAGGGCGGCGAGGTCCTTGGGGGTGGGTACGCCCTTGGGGGCGGCGGCCCGCTCCTGCGCGCCGTTGGCGCTCGCCGCGGCGGCCGGCGGCGGGCCCTGCTCGGCCGGGCGCTCGGCCGCGGCGGCGAGCGCGGACTCGGGCAGCGGCGCGGAGAGGATCGCGGCGATCTCGGGGCGGGGCACGGGCGGCGGGGCGCAGACGCCGGTCAGCTCCTTGGCGCGGACGGCCTGGGTGATCCAGGCGCGGTCCAGCACACGCCGTTCGTCGGCCTCGGCGACCAGGTCCTCGGACTGGTTGTAGTCGCCGTCGGCGGCCTGGACGGCCCACAGGTGGACGGCGACGCCGTGCTCCTTGGCGGCCATCATGCCGGGCAGCAGATCGCCGTCGCCCGTGACGAGGACGACGTCGGAGCAGGCGCGGTTGCGGGCCAGCTCCGTCAGCTCGGCGTGCATGGCGGCGTCCACGCCCTTCTGCGCCCAGCGTCCGTCGCTGCGGGTGAGGGCGCCGAGCCGGACGGTGACCCGGGGCATGACGCGCAGCCGGCGGTGCTCGGGCTGGGGAACGCGGTCGGGGGCGCCGTCGAACCAGTAGATGCGCAGCAGCGGGCGCTCGGTCTCGGCTTCCGCGCGCTCGCGCAGCGCCTGGATCAGCGCGGTGTGGTCGACGGTGATCCGGGACCGCGAGGGCTCACCGGCGAGGAGGCTGGCGGCTGCGCCCAGCAGATACCCGGCGTCCACCAGGACGATGCAGCGGTCCACGCGACTCACCCTCTTCCCGGGAGGCTTTGGATTTCGGACTTCCTTCGAGTCTGCCCGACCACGCGGAGGTTAACGGCCGGAACTGGATCTTCGGCGTGGCGTTTCCGGCCCACGCACGCCCACCTGCCCTGTCACACACGGTAATTATCCGACATGCGCCTGATGTCGGCGTATGTGAATCTGAATCCGGCCCTGGCCCCTAGATCCCCCACAGGAGGCAGATCACCATGGCCAAGAACAAGAAGCAGGACCGAGGTCAGCAGCGCGCCTCGCAGGCCGAGCGCGGGCAGGAACAGGCCCAGAAGTCCTCGGTGGAGGCACGCACCGAGCAGCACCTCTCCCAGGTGACGCCCGGGGACCTGGCGCGCAAGGGCAAGCAGAAGCGGTTCGGCCACAACTGACATCTGCATAAAGGGCACTTGAGCCCAGGCACACGACGAGGGGCGCACCCGCCACGGGTGCGCCCCTCGTACGTCTCCGCTCGCTAGCCCGCCAGGCAGGACGGGCCGAGCAGCACCTTCAGGTCGCCGAAGAGCGCCGGATCGGGCTTGACGCGGTGCCGGTCCAGGCGCAGCACGGTGGTCTTGCGCGGGCCCTGGAGCTTGATCCGGACCTCGCTGTCGCCCTTGTGGTGGCTGAGGATCTCACCGAGGCGGCTGACCATGGGCGGAGTGACCCTGGTGGCCGGGATGGTGAGGATCACCGGCGCGTTGGCGCCCGCGTTGGACAGGTCCGGGACCATCAGCTCCATGGCGACGAGCCGCGGCACGTCCTCGCGCTTGTCGAGGCGGCCCTTGACGAACACCACGGCGTCCTCGACGAGTTGGGTCGACACCAGCTGGTACGTCGCCGGGAAGAACATGCACTCGATGGAGCCGGCGAGGTCCTCGACGGTGGCGATCGCCCAGGCGTTGCCCTGCTTGGTCATCTTGCGCTGGAGGCCGGAGATGATGCCGCCGATGGTGACGACCGCGCCGTCCGCGTGCTCGCCTCCGGTCAGTTGGGCGATACCCGCGTCGGCCTTGTCGGAGAGCACGTGCTCCAGGCCGAAGAGCGGGTGGTCGGAGACGTACAGACCGAGCATCTCCCGCTCCTGGGCGAGCAGATAGGTCTTGTCCCACTCCTCGTCGGTGAACTGCACGTCGAGTCCAAAGCCGGGCTCGTCGCTCTCCTCCTCGCCCATCCCGCCGAAGAGGTCGAACTGGCCCTCGGCCTCCTTGCGTTTGACCGCGACCACGTTGTCGATCATCGAGTCGAAGTGCGCGGTGAGGCCCTTGCGGGTGTGCCCCAGGGAGTCGAAGGCGCCCGCCTTGATCAGCGATTCCGTGGTGCGCTTGTTGCACGCGACCGCCTCGACCTTGTCGAGGTAGTCGGGGAAGGAGCTGTACTTGCCCTTGGCCTTGCGGCTCCTGATGATCGATTCCACCACGTTCGTACCGACGTTGCGCACGGCTTCGAGGCCGAAGAGGATCACGTCGTCGCCCTGGGCGGCGAAGTTGTGCACCGACTCGTTGACGTTCGGCGGGAGCACCTTGATGCCCATGCGGCGGCACTCGTTGAGGTAGACGGCCGACTTGTCCTTGTCGTCCTTGACCGACGTGAGCAGCCCGGCCATGTACTCGGCGGGGTGGTTCGCCTTCAGGTAGGCGGTCCAGTACGAGACCAGGCCGTACGCGGCGGAGTGCGCCTTGTTGAACGCGTATCCGGCGAACGGGACCAGCACGTCCCACAGGGCCTGGATGGCCTCGTCGCTGTAGCCGTTCTTGCGGGCGCCCGCCTGGAAGATGGTGAAGTTCTTCGCCAGCTCCTCGGGCTTCTTCTTGCCCATCACGCGGCGCAGGATGTCGGCCTCGCCGAGCGAGTACCCGGCGATGATCTGGGCGGCCTTCTGCACCTGCTCCTGGTAGACGATCAGGCCGTAGGTGACGGCCAGGACCTCTTCCAGGGGCTCCTCCAGCTCCTTGTGGATCGGGGTGATCTCCTGGAGCTTGTTCTTGCGGAGCGCGTAGTTCGTGTGCGAGTCCATGCCCATCGGGCCGGGACGGTAGAGCGCCGAGACGGCGGAGATGTCTTCGAAGTTGTCGGGCTTCATCAGCCGCAGCAGCGAGCGCATGGGGCCGCCGTCGAACTGGAAGACGCCCAGGGTGTCACCGCGCTGGAGGAGTTCGAAGGTCTTCGGGTCGTCGAGCGGCAGGGCGAGCAGGTCGAGGTCGATGCCCTTGTTGGACTTCACCATCTTGACGGCGTCGTCCATGATCGTCAGGTTGCGCAGGCCGAGGAAGTCCATCTTCAGCAGGCCGAGCGACTCGCACTGCGGGTAGTCCCACTGCGTGATGGTCACGCCGTCCGTGTGCCGCACCCAGATCGGGGCGTGGTCGACGATGGGCTCGCTGGACATGATCACGCCGGCGGCGTGCACACCCATCTGCCGCACCAGGCCCTCGACGCCCTTCGCTGTGTCGATGACCTTCTTGACGTCCGGCTCGTTCTCGTACATCCCCCGGATCTCGCCCGCCTCGTTGTAGCGCGGGTGCGAGGGGTTGGTGATGCCGTCGAGGTCGATGCCCTTGCCGAGGACGTCGGCGGGCATCGCCTTGGTGAGGCGGTCGCCCATCGCGTACGGGTAGCCCAGCACGCGCGCGGAGTCCTTGATGGCGTTCTTCGCCTTGATCTTGCCGTAGGTGCCGATCATGGCGACCTTGTCGGCGCCGTACTTCTCGGTCACGTACCTGATCACCTCGACGCGCCTGCGCTCGTCGAAGTCGATGTCGACGTCGGGCATGGAGACGCGCTCGGGGTTGAGGAACCGCTCGAAGATCAGGCCGTGCGGGATCGGGTCGAGGTCGGTGATGCCCATGGCGTACGCGACGATCGAGCCGGCCGCCGAGCCTCGGCCGGGGCCGACCGCGATGCCGTTCTTCTTGGCCCACATGATGAAGTCGGCGACGACGAGGAAGTAGCCCGGGAACCCCATCTGGATGATGACGTCCATCTCGTACTCGGCCTGCTTCTGCCGGTCGTCCGGGATGCCGCCGGGGAAGCGGCGCTCCATGCCCCGGCGGACCTCCTCCTGGAACCAGGTGACCTCGGTGTAGCCGTCGGGGATGTCGAACTTCGGCATGAGGTCGCGCTTCTCGAACATGCCGGTCGTGTCGACCATCTCGGCGACCAGGAGCGTGTTGGCGCACCCCTCCTGCCAGGCGTCCGAGGAGTCGATGGCGTACATCTCGTCCGTGGACTTCAGGTAGTAGCCGGTGCCGTCGAACTTGAAGCGGTCCGGGTCGGAGAGGTTCTTGCCGGTCTGGATGCACAGCAGGGCGTCGTGGGCGGTCGCCTCGTGCGCGTACGTGTAGTGCGAGTCGTTGGTGACCAGCGGGGGGATGCCGAGCTTCTTGCCGATCTCCAGGAGGCCTTCGCGGACCCGGTGCTCGATCTCGATGCCGTGGTCCATCAGCTCCAGGAAGTACCGGTCCTTGCCGAAGATGTCCTGGTAGTCGGCGGCGGCCTTCAGTGCCTCGTCGTACTGCCCGAGACGCAGCCGGGTCTGGAGCTCACCGGAGGGGCAGCCGGTGGAGGCGACGATCCCCTCGGACCACTGGGAGATCGTCTCCTTGTCCATCCGGGGCCACTTCTGGAGCCAGCCCTCGGCGTACGCGTCCGAGGAGAGCCGGAAGAGGTTGTGCAGGCCCGTACTGTTCACGGCCCACATCGTCTTGTGGGTGTAACCGCCGGAGCCGGAGACGTCGTCCCGCTTCTGGTGCGGCTGGCCCCACTGGATCTTGCGCTTGTTGCGCCGCGACTCGGGGGCGACATACGCCTCGATCCCGATGATCGGGGTGATTCCGGCCTTCTTCGCGGAGTGGAAGAAGTCGTACGCCCCGTGGAGGTTGCCGTGGTCGGACATGGCGATGTGCGTCATGCCCATCTCGTTGCAGGCGTTGAACATGTCCTTGAGCCGCGCGGCACCGTCCAGCAGCGAGTACTGGGTGTGGACGTGCAGGTGCGTGAAGGGCGGCTTTGACACGGTATGGCCTCCAACGGAAACGCTCGGCATGGGGCGGACGGGGAGTTCTGGGGTCAGCGGGAAGTCTATGCCTCGCCACTGACACGCACGGCCTCTTCGCGCGTACCTTCGGGCGGAACCGGGCACTCCCGCATGGCGTCGCCCGTTGGAGACGACAGAAACGCTGTCGCTCATGCACTTGCACCAGGAGGCACCCCGCGATGTCGGTCCACCGGCTCAACGACGAGCAGCGCGGCGAGGAGATCCTCGCCGTCTTCGACACCGCCTTCGGCCGGCTCCTGGCCGCCGACCCGGCCGCGTTCCGGGTGAAGTTCCGGAAGATGGCGGCCTCGGCGTTCGCGTTCTACCGGGGCACGGCATGCCTCTTCTACCACGACCTGGACGCCGAGAAGCGCGGCGGTCCGTTCCTGGACGACCGCACCTCGCGCGTGTGGATCCACGGCGACCTGCACGCGGAGAACTTCGGCACGTACATGGACGCAGGCGGCCGCCTGGTCTTCAACGTCAACGACTTCGACGAGGCCTACGTCGGCCCCTTCACCTGGGACCTGAAGCGCTTCTCGGCCTCGATCGCCCTGATCGGATACGCGAAGGCGCTCGGTGACGAGCAGATCACCGAACTGGTGCGGATCTACGCGGGCGCGTACCGCGAGCGCATCCACGCCCTGGCCACGGGCGCCAAGAGCGACGAGGTGCCGCCGTTCACGCTGGACACGGCGGAGGGCCCGCTCCTCGACGCGCTGCGTGACGCCCGCTCGCTGACCCGCTTCGGGCTGCTGGAGTCGATGACCGAGATCCGCGACTTCGAGCGCCGCTTCGCGCCGGACGGCGGCTCGATCGAGCTGGACGCCGCGACCCGCTACAAGATCCTGGCCGCCTTCGACGGATATCTGGAGACCCTGCCGGACGCCTCGCTGGCCCGGCCCGACTCCTACCGGGTGAAGGACGTCGTCGGCCGCCGGGGCATCGGCATCGGCTCGGCCGGTCTGCCGTCGTACAACATCCTCCTGGAGGGCCACAGCGACGCCCTGGAGAACGACGTCGTGATCTACGTCAAGCAGGCGCAGACCCCGGCCGTCTCCCGGCACATCACGGATCCGGCCATCGCGGGCTACTTCCAGCACGAGGGCCACCGCACGGTGATCTCCCAGCGCGCCCTCCAGGCACACGCCGACCCGTGGCTGGGCTGGACCGAGCTGGACGGGGCGGGCCAGCTGGTCGCCGAGGTCTCGCCGTACGCCGTGGACCTGGACTGGAGCGACATCGACGACCCGGAGGAGATCGCCCAGGTCGTCGCCGACCTGGGCCGGGCCACGGCGGCGATGCACGCGGCGGCGGACGACCAGTCCGGCGAGTCCCTGGTGCCGTTCTCCACCGAGCGGGCCATCGACGCGGCGCTCGCGGCCGACGAGGAGGGCTTCGCGCCCCTGCTGGTGGACTTCGCGCACAGTTACGGCGCACGCGCGCGCGGCGACCACCAGATCTTCGTCGACCTGTTCCGCAACGGCCGGATTCCGGGGCTGTAACCTTCGCGCACTCACAGGCACTCTTTAGGGGTCCCTTACTCACGTACGTGACAGACTCTTCAATCGCTATGGACATATCCGGGATCCAGCTCAGAGCCGTGCGCGCGGCGCTGTTCACGGCCTTCGTCGTGACGCTCAGCACCGCGTCGCACGTGCTGCTGTCCCAGGCCCCGCTGCCGGCGGGGACGGTGCTGGCGGTCTGCGCCGGCGTCTTCGCCGCCGCGTACGCGCTCGCGGGCCGCGAGCGCGGCTTCGGCCGGATCGCGGCCCTGCTGATCCCGGTGGAGCTGGCCGCCGACACCGTGTTCACCACGGGCCAGCACACCTGCTACGGCCGGGCGGGCGGCCCGGTCGCGGGCCCGCTGCGCGCCTTCGGCCTCGACGTGCTGTGCCAGGGCGGTGCCGTCGGCACCCCGCTCGCCCGGATGACCGGGGGCCAGGGCCACCCGGAGGCGCTGCTCGCGCACGCCGGCCCGACGGCCGCGTGGCTGCTGCTCGCCGCGCACGTCGGCGTGGGGCTGCTCGCCGCCGCCTGGCTGCGCCGGGGCGAGCGGGCGCTGATGCAGCTGCTGCGCGCGGTCGCCGCCACCACCTTCCGGCCGCTGCTGCTGGCGGTGACCTCCGCCGCCGTACGGCCGGCCCCGGCCCGCCGGCTGCCGCGGCCGGCTCCCGGCCCGGCGACAGCCCGCGACCGGCTTCTCGTGCACTCCCTGGGACGGCGTGGACCGCCGTGCTCACCCGCCCTCGCCGCCGTCTGAACGGCTTGTACGCGGCGGCATCCGAGCACATCCAGTCCCCCACACGTATCCCGCGTACGACATGTGCGCGTCCCACATGGAGATCACCAACATGAGCAAGCGGAACACCCAGGCGGCGAAGACCGCGGCCCGCGAGCGGCTGCGCGAGGAGCGCGAGCGGCAGGCCAAGCGCGACAAGGCCAAGCGGCAGGTCATCGTGGCCGCCTCGGTCGTGGCCGTGCTGGCCGCCGCCGGCGGCATCGGCTACGCCGTCGTCCAGGCCAACAAGCCCACAGGGTGGGACGCGGCGAAGTCCCAGCCGCTCGTGAAGCCGGCCAACACCTCGGGCTCGGACGGCACGACCGTCGTGATCGGCAAGAGCACCGCCAAGAAGACCCTCACCATCTACGAGGACCCGCGCTGCCCGATCTGCGCGCAGTTCGAGCAGACGGTCGGCGCGACGGTGAAGAAGGACGTCGACGACGGCAAGATCAAGCTCCACTACGTCGGCGCCACCTTCCTCGACCAGAACCTGCCCGGCGTGGGCTCCAAGAACGCGCTCAGCGCCCTGGGTGCCGCGCTCAACGTCAGCCCCGAGGCGTTCATCGAGTACCGGTCCGCGATGTACTCGACGAAGTGGCACCCCGACGAGCAGGACGACAAGTTCAAGGACGACTCCTATCTGCTCCAGATCGCCGACACGGTCCCGGCACTGAAGGGCAACGCGGCCTTCCAGAAGGCGGTGAAGGACGGCACCTACGACCGGTGGGCGCTGGAGGAGTCCAAGATCTTCAACAAGGACGGCATCTCGGGCACCCCGACCCTGAAGATGGACGGCAAGACGCTGACGGGCCCCGACGGCAAGAACCCGCCCATGACCGTGGCCGACTTCGACAAGGCGCTCGACGCAGCCATGAAGGGCTGACGTCCCGGCGGAATCCGGCCTCCGCGTGAAGAGCGGGCGAACATGGGGAGTTCGCCCGCTCTCGCGTTCGTACCAGCCAGTAACATGACCGGTCGTGACCAGTCGACAGAGATCATTTTCGGCCTCCGAGCGCTTCAACTCCCTCTCGCCCCGCCGCCGTACGGTCGTCAAGGCCGCAGCGGCGACCGCTGCGCTGGCCGCGCCGCTCGCCGCCGCCGTCCCGGCGCGCGCCGACGGCCGGGGCCCCGCCTTCCTGCACGGTGTCGCCTCCGGCGATCCGCTGCCCGACGGCGTGCTGCTGTGGACCCGGGTGACTCCGACCCCGCAGGCCGTCCCGGGCTCCGGGATCGGCCCGGACACCGAGGTGAGCTGGGTCGTCGCCAAGGACAAGGCGTTCACCAGCATCGTCGCCAAGGGCACCGTCAAGGCGACCGCCGCCTCCGACCACACCGTGAAGGCCGACGTCCGCGGTCTGCAGCCGGCGACCGACTACTGGTTCCGGTTCTCGGCCGGCGCCGCCGACTCCCCGGTGGCCCGCACCCGCACCGCCCCGGCGGCGGACGCGGCCGTGTCCGGGCTGCGCTTCGGCGTGGTCACCTGCGCCAACTGGGAGGCCGGCTACTTCGCCCCCTACCGCCACCTCGCCGCCCGCGGCGACCTCGACGCGTGGCTGCACCTCGGCGACTACATCTACGAGTACAAGTCCGGCGAGTACGCGGCCCGCGGCACGGTCGTCCGGCCGCACGCGCCGGCCAACGAGATCATCACGCTCGCCGACTACCGCACCCGGCACGGCGAGTACAAGACCGACCCGGACCTCCAGGCCCTGCACCTGAAGGCGCCGGTCGTCGCGATCTGGGACGACCACGAGTTCGCCGACAACGCCTGGTCGGGCGGCGCGGTCAACCACACCGAGGGCGCCGAGGGCACCTGGACCGCCCGCAAGGCCGCCGCCCAGCAGGCCTACTTCGAGTGGATGCCGGTCCGCCCCGCGATCGAGGGCACCACCTACCGGCGGCTGCGCTTCGGCAAGCTCGCCGATCTGTCGCTGCTGGACCTGCGCTCCTTCCGCTCCCAGCAGGCGTCGGCGGGCAGCGGCTCGGTGGACGACCCGAACCGGACGATCACCGGCCGCGCCCAACTCGACTGGCTGAAGGCCGGCTTGAAGGCCTCCGACACCAAGTGGCGGCTGGTCGGCAACTCGGTGATGATCGCGCCGTTCGTCATCGGCTCCCTCACCGCCGACCTGCTGGGGCCGCTCGCCGAGCTGCTCGACCTGCCGCAGGGCGGCATCGGCGTCAACACCGACCAGTGGGACGGCTACACCCACGACCGCCGCGAACTCCTCGACCACCTGCGCGCGAACGCCATCGGCAACACCGTCTTCCTGACCGGCGACATCCACATGTCCTGGGCCAACGACGTGCCGGTGGACGCGGGCACCTACCCGCTGTCGCCGTCGGCGGCCACCGAGTTCGTGATCACCTCGGTGACCTCCGACAACCTCGACGACATCGTCAAGGTCCCCGAGGGCACGGTCTCCGCCGTCGCCGCGCCGCTCATCCGGGCCGCCAACCGGCACGTCCACTGGGTCGACACCGACCGGCACGGCTACGGCGTACTGGACATCACCGCCGACCGGGCGCAGATGGACTACTACGTCCTGTCCGACCGCACCGACCCGAACGCGACCTCGACGTGGGAGCGTTCGTACCGCACCCGCAGCGGCACCCAGAAGGTCGAGCGGACCTACGACCCCGTGTAGGGCGTACGACTACGCGTTCTCCAGGCCGTCGAGGAAGCCCAGCGCCACCCGCCAGGTGGCCTCGGCGGCCTCGGCGTCGTAGTCCGGCAGCTCCGGGTCGGTGTACAGGTGCCCGGCGCCCGCGTACCGGTAGACCTCCACGTCCGCGCCGGTCCGGCCCATCTGGAGATACCAGGCGCTCAGCCAGTCGTCCGTCTCGAACGGGTCCGGCTCGGCCACGTGCAGCTGTACCGGCAGATCCTCCGCCTGTGCGTTCGGCGCGATGTCCGACGTGCCGTGCAGGAGCAGCAGCCCGCGCGCCTTGTCGTCGCCGAGGGCGAGGGTCTGGGCGACGGAGGCGCCGAGCGAGAAGCCCGCGTACACGAGCCCGCGCTCGGAGTACGGCGCCGCCGCCAGCACGGCACGCTTCAGCAGCTCGTCCTTGCCGATCTCGCCCCGGTACTCCATGCCCTCCTCGACGGTGTCGAACGTGCGCCCCTCGAAGAGGTCCGGCGTCCACACCTCGTGGCCGGCCGCGCGCAGCCGGTCCGCGGCCTCCCGCACCGCGGGCCTGAGGCCGTAGATCGAATGAAAGAGCATGATGTTCATGAGGCCATGGTGCCAGCCGGTGCGACGCCACCGGAGCCGCCGGAGCCGGGGACACCCCTGCCGGCTCGTCCTGACAACACCTTCGACGCGGTGCCCCCGCCGCACCGCCCGTCGTCAGTTGCCGCGCTCCGCACCGCCGTTGACCTGCACGACCTGTGAGGTGACGTGCCCGGCGGCGGGTGAGGCCAGCCAGTGCAGGGTCGACGCCACGTCTCCCGGTGTCCCGGCGCGGCCGGTCACCGTGTCCCCGATGAGCCGCTCCCGCCGGGCCTCGTCCATCGTGTCCCCGAAGAACTCGGTGTCCTCGACGTACCCCGGAGCGACCACGTTCACGGTGATGCCGTGCGGGCCCAGCTGCCGGGCCAGGTCGTGCGCGTAGGGGTGCAGGCCGGCCTTGGCCGCAGCGTAGGCACCGCTGCCCGAACCGCGGTAGGCGGCGATGGAGCTGACGAAGAGCACCCGTCCGCCGGGCTCGGCGAGGCGGTTCTTCAGCGCTTCGGTGAGCAGCGCGGCCGTCAGCACGTTCTGTCTGAAGTTGACGGTCCAGTCGTGGGCCACCCGGTCCAGGGGGTCGTCGCTGTCGGACGGCGGCTCCAGTTGCCCCGCGCCGCCCGCGCAGTGCACGAGGACGTCGACGGTGCCGAACTCCTCGGCGACGAACCTGGCGACCCTGCGGACCTGATCGGGCTCGGCGAGGTCCGCGGCACAGGTGAGCGCCCCGGGCACACCGGCCTTCTCCAGCACCTCGGCCCGCCGCCCGAGGAGCAGCACCTGGTCCCCGTCCGCCGCGAACGCCCGGGCGGTGGCCAGCCCGATGCCCGTACCCCCACCACTGATCACAATGTTCCGCGTCATGATCCGAGCGTAGGCACGGACCGCCGAGCGGCGCGGAAGTTTTCCACAGGCACCACACATTCGTACGACTATCGAGCCACTCCTGTGCGTCGGCGTGCGCACCCGTTCAGCGCAGGCTCCGCACGTCGAGATGGCGCAGCACGCGGTCCACGATCTCCGGATCCGCGCCCGGCTCGCTCCGCGCCGCGAGGACCTCGTGCCGGGCCGCGCTCATCATCTCGCTCTGGATCCGCCGGATCCGTCTGAGCCGCCTGGCCCGCTGGTGCTGTGCCTCGCGCCGCTCCTCCTCGCCCATGTCCGGGCTGATCCGGATGCCGATGTCGAAGGCGCGCCGCAGCATCTGCTCCGCCAGGTCCTCGGGCAGGTCCTCCACCTGCTCGATCTCCCGCAGCCTGCCCTTCGCCGCCTTCGCCGCGCGCACCGCCAGCTCCTTCTCGAACTCCTTCTCCCGCTCGGAGTCGGCCCGCACCCCGAGCCGCTTCACCAGCCAGGGCAGGGTGAGCCCCTGCAGCACCAGGGTGACGACGATGACCCCGAAGGCGATGAAGACGATCTCGTCCCGGTCCGGGAAGGGAGACCCGTCGTCGAGCGTCAGCGGGACGGCCAGCGCCAGCGCCACCGAGGCCACCCCGCGCATCCCGGACCACCACATCACGACGGTCTCCCGCCAGCTGACCGGGATCTCCTCGTCGTAGTCCCGTCGCGCGTGCAGCCGCTTGGTCAGCCAGGTCGCGGGCAGCAGCCACACCAGCCGTACGACGATCACCACGCCCGTGACGGCGGCGGCCCAGCCGATCAGCTCGCCCCAGCGGCCCTGGGCCGTACGGATGGCGTTGTGCAGCTCCAGGCCGATGAGCCCGAAGGCCACGCCCGTGACGAGGGTGTCGATGATGTCCCAGAAGGTGTACCCGGCCAGCCGGGTCATCACGTCGTCGGCGTCGGTGGCGTACTCGGAGAGGAAGAGCGCCGTGGTGAGCACGGCGAGCACCCCGGAGCCGTGCAGTTTCTCCGCGAGCACGTAGGAGGCGTAGGGCACCAGCAGGGTCATGCCGATCTGGAGGGTCGGATCACCCAGCAGGTCCATCAGCTTGTTCGCGCCCCAGCCGAGCGCCACCCCGACGACCACGGCGACCACGGCGGACAGCACCAGGTCCAGGCCTGCCTGCCAGGCCGAGAAGGTGCCGCTCACGACGGCGGCGATCGCCACGTGGTAGAGCACGATGGCCGTGACGTCGTTGAAGAGCCCCTCGCCCTCCAGGATCGACACCAGCCGGCGCGGCAGCCCGAGCTGTCCGGCGACGCTGGTCGCGGCGACCGGGTCGGGCGGGGCGATCAGCGCGCCGAGGGCGACGGCGGCGCCGATCGACAGCCCGGGCACGATCGCGTTGGCGACGTACGCCACGCACACCGTCGTCACGAACACCAGGGCGACGGCGAGCAGGAAGATCGGCCGGACGTTGGCCGCGAACTGCCGCCAGGAGGTGCGGCGCACGGCGGCGTAGAGCAGCGGCGGCAGCAGCCCGGGCAGGATCAGCTCCGGCGGGATGTTCACGTTGGGCACGAAGTCGGCCACCGCGAGGAGCCCGCCGAAGACCGTCATCAGCACCGGTGCCGGCAGCCCGAACCGGTCTCCGACCGGCACGCTCACCAGGGCCCCGAGCAACAGGACGAACAACAGGGCCAACTGATCCACGGCCGGCGCTCCGGGGGTCGACGATCACACGGCTGGCCTCAAGCCTGCCATCCGGCCGCCGGGAGCGCGCGCCGCTACAGGGCGCGGCGCATCGCCCGGTGGGGTATGCCGGCGTCCGGGAACTCCGGGCCGTACGCCGCGTAGCCGAGGCGCTCGTAGAAACCCAGGGCTCGGGTCTGGGCGTGGAGGTCCACGGCGGTGAGGCCACGCGCGCGTGCCACGTCCTCGATGGCCCGCACCAGGGCCGCGCCGACGCCGAGTCCGCGGGCCGCCCGGGAGACGGCGAGCCGCCCCAGGCAGCCCACCGAGGCGTCCGCGCCGGTCTTCGCCACGGCCGCCGCGCCGTGCAGCAGCCGTCCGGTGCCGAGCGGCACACCGTCCTCGCGGATCGCCAGTACGTGCACGGCGTCCGCGTCGTGGGCGTCGTACTCCAGGTCCTCGGGGACGCCCTGCTCGCCCACGAAGACCTCCTTGCGGACCGTGAAGCAGGCCTCGCGGTCCGCGAAGTCCGCGGCGATCCGGACGGTGTACGCCGCGCTCACGCGTACGTCTCCTCGCGGACCTGGTCGAGGGCCTGCTGGAGATCCTCGGGGTAGTCGCTCGCGAACTCCACCCACTGTCCGTCCGCGGGGTGCTCGAAGCCGAGCCGGACCGCGTGCAGCCACTGGCGGGCCAGGCGCAGCCGCTTGGCGAGGGTCGGATCGGCGCCGTAGGTCAGGTCGCCGACGCAGGGGTGGCGGTGGGCGGCCATGTGGACGCGGATCTGGTGGGTGCGGCCGGTCTCCAGCTTCACGTCCAGCAGGGAGGCGGCGCGGAAGGCCTCGATGAGGTCGTAGTGCGTCACGGAGGGCTTGCCGTCGGCCGTGACCGCCCACTTGTAGTCGTGCTGGGGGTGGCGGCCGATGGGCGCGTCGATCGTGCCGCTCGTCGGGTCCGGGTGGCCCTGGACCAGTGTGTGGTAGCGCTTGTCGACCGTGCGCTCCTTGAACTGGCGCTTGAGCGAGGTGTACGCCCGCTCCGACTTGGCGACCACCATCAGGCCCGAGGTGCCGACGTCCAGGCGGTGCACGATGCCCTGGCGCTCGGCGGCGCCGGAGGTGGAGATGCGGTAGCCCGCCGCGGCGAGGCCGCCGATGACCGTCGGGCCGCTCCAGCCCGGCGAGGGGTGCGCGGCCACCCCGACCGGCTTGACGATCACGACCACGTCATCGTCGTCGTACACGATCTCCATGCCCTCGACCGGCTCGGCCACCACCTGCACCGGCGCGGGCGCCTGCGGCATCTCGACCTCAAGCCAGGCACCGCCGTGCACCCGCTCGGACTTGCCGACCACCGCGCCGTCGACCTGGACCTTGCCGGCCGCGGCCAGCTCGGCCGCCTTCGTGCGGGAGAAGCCGAACATGCGGGAGATGGCGGCGTCGACGCGCTCGCCCTCCAGGCCGTCGGGCACGGGCAGGGTACGGATCTCGGGAATCGTGCTCACCCGTCGAGTATGCCGGACGGCCCGGACACCCCCGACCGTGCCTGTGGACAACTCCGGGCGGCCTAGTCCTTGTGGATCGAGCCGTCCGGGTCCAGGCCGCGGAAGGACAGCAGCACGATCAGGATGCCGCCGCACACGATCGCCGAGTCGGCCAGGTTGAACACCGCGAAGCCCTTCGGCGCGATGAAGTCCACGACCTGGCCCTCGAAGATGCCGGGTGCCCGGAAGATCCGGTCGGTCAGGTTGCCGAGCGCGCCGCCGAGCAGCAGGCCGAGGGCGACCGCCCAGGGGAAGCTGTAGAGCTTGCGGGCCAGCCTGATGATGACCGCGATCACCGCCGCGGCGATCACCGTGAAGATCACCGTGAAGGCGCCGCCGAAGCCGAAGGCGGCGCCCGGATTGCGGATGGCGTGCAGCTCCAGCAGGTCCCCGACCAGCTTGATCGGCTCGTGGCCCTCCAGCTTGGCGACCACGAGCGTCTTGCTGATCAGGTCGAGGGCGTAGGCGAACGCGGCCACCGCGAACAGCACGGCGATCCGGCGCCCGCGGCCACTGCGCGCGTGCGCCTCCTGCCCGCCGGTGCCGGTCGCGGCGGACACGCCGGAGCCCGTCGGTGCGCCGGGCGCCCTGTGCTCGCCGTCGTCGCCCGGGGTGTCCGGCGTACCGATGATGCGCTCCGCCTCTGCCACGTGAGTCCCTCAACCTAGGTGCCTGACTGAGGACGAGACTACGGCACGCCCGCCCGGCCCCTCACGCTCAGGAGCGACGTTCCTGCTTCTGCTTGCACTCCACGCACAGGGTGGCCCTCGGGAAGGCCTGCATCCGTGCCTTGCCGATGGGATTGCCGCAGTTCTCGCACAGTCCGTAGGTGCCCGCGTCCAGCCGCTCCAGGGCGTGCTCGTTCTGGATCAGCATCTCGCGCGCGTTGGCGGCCAGCGCCATCTCGTGCTCGCGCGTGATGTTCTTGGTCCCGGTGTCGGCCTGGTCGTCGCCCGCGCCGTCCCCGGAGTCCCGCATCAGGCCCACGAGGGACGCCTCGGAGGAGCTGATCTCGGCGCGCAGCCGCTCCACCTCGGACAACAGCTCGGCGCGGGCCTCCGCGACCTCTTCCGGGGTCCAGGGGTCCTCTCCGGGACGCACCGCCAGCTCACCGGGCTCCGCCGCGGCGAGCCGTGCCTTGGGAACGGCGGTCTGTTCGGCCGTGGCCGTGCCAGGAGTCTTCTTCGCAACCACTGTCGTGGCTCCCGTCTGCTTCGCGGCCCGCGCCGCGCCCGCTTTCTTGGCCGTGCTCTTCCCGGCCGCCTCCGTGGAGGCGCCCGCCGCAGCCGTCCTGCGGGCGCCGGCCTTCTTCGCCGCCGGCGCCTCGACGGCCGCCTTGTCCACCGCCACCCCCTTCGCCGCCGCCTTCTTCCCGGCGACCTTCCCGGCCGCCGCCGTCTTGGCCGCGGGTTTCTTCCCAGCCGCCGGCTTCTTCCCGGCCTTCGGCGCCACGGCGGCCTCCGCGGTCTTCCGGGAGGCCTTCTTCACGCCTGTCGTCTCGGCCGCCGTTTTCCTGACGGACTTGACGGCTTCGACGGCCTTGACATCCTTGACGGCCTTGGCGTCTTTCGCATCTTTGGCGTCCTTCGCGGCCGTCTTCTCCGCGGCCGCGCCCCTGGCCCGGCCGGTCGCCGGCTGCTCTACGGCGGTCTTCTTCGCCACCATGGCCGCGGCCCCTTCACATATTGTGATCTTGCTCGCGAATCGTGCTGGGACGATAAATCGACTTGAGTCCCGCGGCAACGGGGCACACCGCCCGATTCGCCCGCCCGCACCCCCCGAGCAGCGGGCCTGCATCGGTTGTGCCCAGCTCCCCGCCGGGTAATCCGCCCCGGCGGCGTCGGCCGGACACGCACGCGCGTGCCCTCGCCATTCGGGTCATGCCGACCGGTCGCCGGGCGGACGGCCCCGGCCCGCGGAAAACGGGCCCGGGGAAAACCGGTCAGCCGCTGTCCGTGCGGCGCCGTACACTGGGCGGAGCGAGAAGCGTGGATGGGGACGAGTAGCGGCGTACGCGGCCGAGAGCGACCCGGGGACGGTGTGAGCCCGGGGGCGAGCGCGACGTGAAGATCACCCCGGAGCCGCCGGAAGAAAGCCGCAGCCGTGAGGCCGGGGCGAGTAGAACCGGCATCGCGACCCCAATGAGGGGGCTCACCGGAGCACAGGGCGCACCGGCGGGCCAAGGAGGGTGGTACCGCGGGAGCGCGCCGCACACGGCGTAGACAGGATCGAAGGCTCTCGTCCCTCCGACGGAAGGCAGCAAGTCCGTTGGAGGATGCTCGCAGATGACAGCGCCGACGTACCGCCAGGTGCCCGCACAGGTCGACCTGCCCGCTCTTGAGCACGCCGTGCTCGACTTCTGGCGCGAGCAGAAGATCTTCGCCAAGAGCCTGGAGCAGTCCGAGGGCCGCCCTGAGTGGGTGTTCTACGAGGGCCCGCCCACCGCGAACGGCATGCCCGGCGCCCACCACATCGAGGCGCGCGTCTTCAAGGACGTCTTCCCCCGCTTCCGCACCATGCGGGGCTACCACGTGGCCCGCAAGGCCGGCTGGGACTGTCACGGCCTGCCCGTGGAGCTGGCGGTCGAGAAGGAGCTGGGCTTCTCCGGCAAGCAGGACATCGAGGCGTACGGCATCGCCGAGTTCAACGCCAAGTGCCGCGAGTCCGTGACCCGGCACACCGACGCCTTCGCCGAGCTGACGACCCGCATGGGCTACTGGGTCGACATGGACGACGCCTACCGGACCATGGACCCCGAGTACGTGGAGTCGGTCTGGTGGTCGCTGAAGGAGATCTTCGGCAAGGGCCTGCTGGTCCAGGACCACCGCGTCGCGCCCTGGTGCCCGCGCTGCGGCACCGGCCTGTCCGACCACGAGCTGGCGCAGGGCTACGAGACGGTCGTCGACCCGTCCGTGTACGTCCGTTTCCCGCTCACCTCCGGTCCGCTCGCCGGCGAGGCCGCGCTCCTGGTGTGGACGACGACCCCCTGGACCCTGGTGTCCAACACGGCGGTCGCCGCGCACCCGGAGGTCACCTACGTCGTCGCCACCAACGGCGAGGAGAAGCTCGTCGTCGCCGAGCCGCTGCTCGCCAAGGCGCTCGGCGAGGGCTGGGAGACCACGGGCCGGACCTTCACCGGTGCCGAGATGGAGCGCTGGACGTACCAACGTCCGTTCGAGCTCGTGGAGTTCCCGGCTCCGGCCCACTTCGTGGTCAACGCCGACTACGTGACGACCGAGGACGGCACGGGTCTGGTCCACCAGTCCCCCGCCTTCGGTGAGGACGACCTCAAGGTCTGCCGCTCCTACGGCCTGCCGGTCGTGAACCCGGTCCGCCCGGACGGCACCTTCGAGGAGGACGTCCCGCTGGTGGGCGGCGTCTTCTTCAAGAAGGCGGACGAAAAGCTCACCGAGGACCTCCAGCAGCGCGGCCTGCTCTTCAGGCACATCCCGTACGAGCACAGCTACCCGCACTGCTGGCGCTGCCACACCGCGCTGCTGTACTACGCCCAGCCCTCCTGGTACATCCGCACGACGGCGATCAAGGACCGCCTCATCCAGGAGAACGAGCGGACCAACTGGTTCCCGGAGACCGTCAAGCACGGCCGGTACGGCGACTGGCTGAACAACAACATCGACTGGGCGCTGTCCCGCAATCGCTACTGGGGCACCCCGCTGCCGATCTGGCGCTGCGAGGACGATCACCTCACCTGCGTCGGCTCGCGCGCGGAGCTGACCGAGCTGTCCGGCACCGACCAGTCGGCCCTCGACCCGCACCGGCCGTACATCGACGAGGTCACCTTCGCCTGCACGCACGAGGGCTGCGGCAAGACGGCCACGCGCGTGCCCGAGGTCATCGACGCCTGGTACGACTCGGGTTCGATGCCGTTCGCGCAGTGGGGCTACCCGTACAAGAACAAGGAGCTGTTCGAGAGCCGGTACCCGGCGCAGTTCATCTCCGAGGCGATCGACCAGACCCGCGGCTGGTTCTACACGCTGATGGCCGTCGGCACGCTGGTCTTCGACAAGTCGTCGTACGAGAACGTCGTCTGCCTGGGCCACATCCTGGCCGAGGACGGCCGCAAGATGTCCAAGCACCTGGGCAACATCCTGCAGCCGATCCCGCTCATGGACGCCAACGGCGCGGACGCGGTGCGCTGGTTCATGGCGGCCGGCGGCTCCCCGTGGGCGGCTCGCCGGGTCGGGCACAGCACCATCCAGGAGGTCGTCCGCAAGACGCTCCTCACGTACTGGAACACGGTCGCCTTCCAGGCCCTGTACGCCCGTACGTCCCAGTGGGCGCCGAGCGCGGCGGACCCGGCCCCGGCCGAGCGCCCGCTGATCGACCGCTGGCTGCTGTCCGAGCTGCACGCCCTCACCGACCAGGTGACGCAGGCGATGGAGGCGTTCGACACCCAGCGCGCCGGCAAGCTGCTGTCCGCGTTCGTCGACGACCTGTCCAACTGGTACGTCCGCCGCTCGCGCCGCCGGTTCTGGCAGGGCGACAAGGCGGCGCTGCGCACGCTGCACGAGGTGCTGGAGACGGTCACCAAGCTGATGGCGCCGATCACCCCGTTCATCACCGAGCGGGTGTGGCAGGACCTGGTCGTGCCGGTGACGCCGGGCGCCGTGGAGTCCGTGCACCTGGCCGCCTGGCCGGAGGCGGACCTGTCGGCGATCGACCCCGAGCTGTCGAAGCAGATGGTCCTGGTCCGCCGGCTGGTGGAGCTGGGCCGTGCCACGCGCGCGGAGTCGGGCGTCAAGACCCGCCAGCCGCTGTCCCGCGCGCTCGTCGCGGCGACCGGCTTCGAGACGCTGGACCCGGAGCTGCACACGCAGATCACCGAGGAGCTGAACGTCTCCGCGCTGGCGTCGCTTTCCGAGGTCGGCGGGTCCCTGGTGGACACCACCGCCAAGGCCAACTTCCGTGCGCTGGGCAAGCGGTTCGGCAAGCGGGTGCAGGACGTGGCGAAGGCGATCGCGAACGCCGACGCGGCCGCGCTGTCCCTGGGCCTGCGCGAGGGCACGGCCTCGGTGGAGGTCGACGGCGAGACCGTCACCCTCGCCCCGGACGAGGTCATCATCACCGAGACCCCGCGCGAGGGCTGGTCGGTGGCGTCCGACTCCGGTGCCACGGTGGCGCTGGACCTGGAGATCACCGAGGAGCTGCGGCAGGCGGGCCTGGCCCGTGACGCGATCCGGCTGATCCAGGAGGCCCGCAAGAACAGCGGCCTGGACGTGGCCGACCGGATCGCTCTGCGGTGGGTGTCGACCGACCCGGCGGTGGTCGCTGCGCTGAGCGAGCACAGCGAGCTGATCGCGGACGAGGTTCTGGCGACCGACTTCGCCCAGGGTGAGGCCGACGACAGCTACGGCGAGCCGTTCACCGACGAGGGGCTGTCGCTCACGTTCCGGCTGCGGAAGGCGTAAGCGCCGAGCGGTTTGCGCAGGGCCCGGTCTCCGGTTCGGAGGCCGGGCCCTTCTTCGCCGGTCCTCTTCATGGGTCCGCAACGCGCGTAAAAAGGGCGGGACCCCGGATCGTGTGAATCCGGGGTCCCGCCCTGAACGCTGCCGACGCCTAAGGCGTACTACTCACCGTGCCCGGTGCTCAGTTGTCGTCCTCGTCGATCAGGAACCCGCGCATCGGCGAGGGTGCCTGGCCCATCGGGGACGGGCCCTGCGGGCGGACCGGGGCCATGGGCTGGGTCATGGCCGGGGTCATCTGCTGCTGGCCGCCGTAGGACGGGGCGGACGGGGCGGGGTTGCCGCCCATCGTCTGGTTGCCGCCGTAGGACGGGGCGCTCGCGCCGGCCGGCGCCATGGAGGGCGCCGGGGACGGCGGCAGCGACGCGGTGGCCGGGGTGCGCGGCGGGGCCAGGGAGTCGTCGGCCTGGGTCTCCAGCTGACGCAGCTGGGACTCAAGGTACGACTTCAGGCGCGTGCGGTACTCGCGCTCGAAGCCGCGCAGGTCCTCGACCTTGCGCTCCAGCGTGGCGCGGGCGGACTCCAGGGAGCCCATCGCTACGCGGTGCTTCTCCTGCGCGTCCCGCTCCAGGGCGTCGGCCTTGGCACGGGCGTCACGCTCCAGACCCTCGGCGCGGCTGCGGGCCTCGCCGACGATCTTGTTGGCCTCGGAGCGGGCCTCGGCGATCGCCTGGTCGGCGGTCTGCTGGGCCAGCGAGAGGACACGGGCGGCGCTGTCGCCACCGGGGCCCTGACCGGGGCCGCCCATCGGACCGCCCATGGGGCCGCCCATCGGACCACCCATCTGCTGCTGCATGGGAGGCTGACCGCCCATCGGGCCCTGACCCATGGGGCCCTGGCCCATCGGACCCTGACCCATCGGACCCTGACCCATCGGACCCTGGCCCATCGGACCGGGACCCTGGGGACCACCCTGACCACCGCCGGGACCGGCGGGCAGCTGCGGGGCACCGCTCGGCAGCTGGGGCGGGCCACCCATGGGGCCACCCATCTGCTGCTGCGGCGGGCCCGATATGCCGGCGGGCACCGGCGCGCCGGGACCTCGCATGCCCTGCTGCGGCATGCCCTGCTGCTGCGGATGCTGCTGCTGGTCCTGCTCCGGCGGGCCCTTGCGCATGTTCTGCTGGTTCTGCGCGGCCGCACGGGTCGCCGCGGCCAGCTTGGCGCGCAGGTCCTCGTTCTCGCGGAGCAGACGGGTCAGCTCGGCTTCGACCTCGTCGAGGAAGGCATCGACCTCGTCCTCGTCATAGCCTTCTCGGAGGCGGACGGTCGTGAACTGCTTGTTCCGCACGTCCTCGGGGGTCAACGGCATCTCTTCACCTCAACGTAGTCATCGGCAGTCGGCAAGACCGTATCGTCCACCCTCATCACACGAAGCTCCCCGTGATGGACAGGAGGATGTAGACGATGATCATCAGTACGAAGAAGGACAGGTCGAGCGCCACGCCCCCGAGACGCAGCGGCGGAATGAACCGCCGCAGAAGCTTCAGCGGTGGATCGGTGACAGTGTAGGTGGCCTCCAGAACGACCACCATGGCCTTGCCGGGTTGCCACGAGCGGGCGAACTGGAACACGTAGTCCATGACAAGCCGGAAAATGAGCACGGCGAGGAACACCAGTAGCGCGGTGTGGACCACCGTGACGAACACGCTCATGGCCTGCGCTTCCCTCTCCCCTGTTTCCCGTGCTCTTCCGAATGTCGATCGGTCGTGCGTCTCAGCTCTGGTTGAAGAACCCGCCCTCTGCGATGCGGGCCTTGTCCTCCGCCGTGACATCGACGTTAGCAGGAGACAACAGGAACACCTTCTGCGTCACCCGCTCGATGCTGCCGTGAAGACCAAACACCAATCCGGCCGCAAAGTCGACAAGTCGCTTGGCGTCTGTGTCGTCCATCTCAGTCAGATTCATGATCACCGGGGTGCCTTCACGGAAGTGTTCCCCGATGGTACGGGCCTCGTTGTAGGTCCGCGGGTGAAGTGTGGTGATCCGGTACGGCTCTCGTTCCGACACGACCTTGGGCATGATCACCGGCGCGTTCTTCTCCAGGGACTGACGTTCTTGTGTGATGGATGCCACGGGCGCGATGCGCGCCGGACGTCCGGATTCCGCGGCGAGCGAAGTCGAACGGGCCACCGGCTCGCGGGGCGCGGGCGGTTGGACAATTCGCACCTCTTCGTCCCTTTGGGACTGATGTGCGCTGTGCGACTGGTGTGACGGTTCGTGCCGTCGGTGGTCCCGCTCCGGCTCCGGGTCCAACTCGGGCTCGAAGTCGTCGTCGGGGTCGAATCCGCGGCCGTCGTACCCATCGTCCTCCACGAGGCCGAGGTAGACCGCCATCTTGCGCATCGCGCCGGCCATGCTCTGAGTCCTCCGCTCTGTGGTGGATCGACTGACTACTGCCAAGTGCCCGCGATCCACGTGGTCGTTGTGCCCGCCTTCACGGGCATTGACCATATTTTCTGCTGTGGTCCGACTTCCTGGCGACGTTACCCGAGCCTGGGGCGGACTCCGAGTACCGCAGTGCCGACGCGCACATGTGTCGCCCCGGCGGCCACGGCCTGTTCGAGGTCCGCACTCATCCCTGCCGACACCATGGTTGCAGCCGGATGCGTCCGGCGCAGGTCGGTCGACAAATCCATGAGCCGCCCGAACGCCGCCTGTTCGCGTCCCGCGTACTCCCCGGTGAGCGGAGCGACGGTCATCAGACCGTCGAGCCGCAGTCCGGGCGCGTCCGCGACGAGGTCGGCCAACTCTTCGATTCCGTCCGGGCCGACGCCACCGCGCTCGCCCCGGCCACTGGCCCCCGCGTCGAGCGCGACCTGGATCAGGCACCCCACCTCGCGCCCCACCCGCACCGCCTCCTTCGACAGGGCCGTGACGAGCCGGGAACGGTCCACGGACTGCACGACATCGGCGTAACCGACCACGGAACGCACCTTGTTGGTCTGTAGTTGACCGACAAAATGCCACTTAAGAGGCAGATCCGCACAGGCGGCCGCCTTCGGCGCCGCGTCCTGGTCGCGGTTCTCGGCGACGTGGCGCACACCGAGTTCCGACAGGATCCGCACATCGCTCGCCGGGTAGGTCTTGGTGACCACGACGAGGGTCACCTCCGCCCGCTCGCGCCCGGCCGCCGCACACGCGGCGGTGATGCGCTCCTCCACCTTCGCCAGGTTTGCGGCGAGTTCGGTCTTACGGTCCGTCATGCCCCATCAGTCCAGCCAGACATAGCTCGCGAGGCGCCCGGTGGTGCGGTCGCGGCGGTACGAGAAGTGGTCCTGCGACTCAAGCGTGCACGCCGGTGACTGCGCCCGGTCGCGCACCCCGAGCCGGTCGAGCTGCGCGTGCACCCCGGCGCTCACGTCGACCGCCGGCGTGCCCCAGCTCGTCTCGGCGCGCGCCGCCGGCTCGACGGCGGCCACCTCGGCGCGCATCGCCTCCGGCACCTCGTAGCACCGGCCGCACACGGCGGGCCCGGTGCGGGCGAGGATCCGGCCCGGCTCGGCGCCGAGTTCGACCATGGCCCGTACGGCGGCGGGGACGACTCCCCCGACCATGCCCGGCCGGCCCGCGTGCGCCGCGGCGGCGATCCCGGCGACGGGGTCGGCCAGCAGCACCGGCACGCAGTCGGCGGTGAGCACGGCGAGGGCGAGCCCACGGCGGGCGGTGACGATGGCGTCGACCTCGGGCGCCGGGCGCTCGCCCCAGGGCTCGTCCACGACGGCCACGTCGGCGCCGTGCACCTGGTGCATCCAGACGACCCGATCGGCCGGGAGGCCGAGCGACTTGGCGGCCAGCTCCCGGTTGGTCAGGACCGACTCGGGCGTGTCGCCGACGGCGCCGCCGAGGTTCAGCTCCTCATACGGAGCGGCGCTCACCCCGCCCCACCGGTCGGTGAAGGCGAAGTGCGCGCCGCTCACGCTCTCGCGCTGTCCTATCACTTCAGGAAGTCCGGCACGTCCAGCTCCTCGGCGGCGCTGTCCGAGTAGGTCCGCGACGGCGGCACCGGCGGGGCGACCGGGATGTCCGCCACCGGCTCGGGCGCGGGCTCCGGCTCCTCCTTCGGCGTCACGCTGCCGAGCGAGCCGAAGGCCGGCCGGCTGGGCTCGGACTGCCGTACCGGAGCCGGGTCTTCGCGGCGGGCCGGCACCGAGGCCGAGGCCGAGCCGATGACGTTGTCCCGGCGGGCCGGCGGCTGGCCGCCGTCGAAGCCGGCCGCGATCACGGTGACCCGGACCTCGTCGCCGAGGGCGTCGTCGATGACGGCGCCGAAGATGATGTTGGCCTCGGGGTGGGCGGCCTCGCTGACCAGCTGGGCGGCCTCGTTGATCTCGAACAGGCCGAGGTCGGAGCCGCCGGAGATGGAGAGCAGGACGCCGCGGGCGCCGTCGATGGACGCCTCCAGCAGCGGCGAGGAGATCGCCATCTCGGCGGCGGCCACCGCGCGGTCGTCGCCGCGGGCCGAACCGATGCCCATGAGGGCCGAACCTGCCTCGGACATGACCGACTTCACGTCGGCGAAGTCGAGGTTGATCAGACCGGGGGTGGTGATGAGGTCGGTGATGCCCTGGACACCGGAGAGCAGGACCTGGTCGGCGGACTTGAACGCGTCCAGGACCGAGACCTGGCGGTCCGAGATGGACAGCAGCCGGTCGTTGGGGATGACGATGAGGGTGTCGACCTCTTCGCGCAGTTCGGCGATGCCGTCCTCCGCCTGGTTCGCGCGACGCCGTCCCTCGAAGGTGAACGGCCGCGTGACCACGCCGATGGTGAGGGCGCCGAGCGAGCGCGCGATGTTGGCCACGACGGGCGCGCCGC
Organism: Streptomyces sp. HUAS MG56; assembly: GCF_058673395.1. Lineage (NCBI taxonomy): Bacteria > Bacillati > Actinomycetota > Actinomycetes > Kitasatosporales > Streptomycetaceae > Streptomyces > Streptomyces sp. HUAS MG56. Next base: position 3,575,911 of record NZ_CM178722.1, read on the forward strand.
CGGTGCCCGTGCCGCCGCCTTCACCGGCCGTCACGAAGACCATGTCGGCCCCCTTGAGGACCTCCTCGATCTCCTCACGGTGGTCCTCGGCGGCCTTGCGGCCGACTGCCGGGTTGGCGCCGGCGCCGAGTCCGCGGGTGAGTTCGCGGCCGACGTCGAGCTTGACGTCGGCGTCGCTCATCAACAGCGCCTGTGCGTCGGTGTTGATGGCGATGAACTCGACGCCCTTGAGACCGACCTCGATCATCCGGTTGATGGCATTGACACCACCGCCGCCGACACCGATGACCTTGATGACTGCGAGGTAGTTCTGCGGTGCTGCCACGTCGAAGGCCTCTCGCCTCGAATTACGTCGCCGTCGCCGTGCGGTGCCCCGCGCCGGGACGGCAGATGCCGAATGGGACGGTCCGTAGCGCCGACCCGAACCCTAACCCTGAAGTTTAGGGTTACCAGTGTGTCTGTTCCTTGAAGTCTTCTGAACAGGACACTAAGTCGACAAGTGGCGCCCGTTCAACGAACACGCCGAACCTCCCGTTTTTCTTTTCACCCTATGTGATCAGCCATAGCAGTGCCCAACCAGGGTGCTGGCCTGCGCTGATGTGCGTCAACTCCCCGATGACGCAGGGGCGGTGGGAACGCTGACATCGAAGTGCCGGGCGCGGGGAGCTGCTTTCATGAGAGCCGTGAGGGCCCGTGCCTTGGCGCCGCCGCTCTCGCTGCTCCCCCATGCCACCGTGCGGCCGTCGCCGAGCGTCAGCGAGATGTCGTCATAGGAACGGACTTGGAGCGCCCGGGCGCCCCTGGCCACGGAGGACGGCAGGTCACCGGCGACCCGGACCGCCTCGCGCACGAGCCGGTCGATGCCGAAGCGCCGCAGGCTCGCGGCCGCGGAACCCGTGCGGGAGACGGAGAGTTCCAGGGCCGGAATGTTTTTCGGGGCCTGGGAAACCGTGGCGAAACGGACACCTTTGCCGTCGACTTCGACGAAGTTCCCACCGTCGCGCAGGAGCAGTACGGGAGTGCGCTCGATCACTTTCAGACCGATTCCGTGGGGCCAGGCGCGGACCACGTCAACGGTGTCAATTCGGGGCAATTTCTGGCGAAGTCGGGCTTCGATGCCGTGGGTGTCGACGGAAATCATCGGTGCCCCGACCGGCACGGCCGCCACGTCGCGCACCTCGGCGGGGGTCAGCACCCGGGTGCCGGACACCGAGACGTGCTCGACGCGCAGCCAGGCGGAGCCGTACAACACCCAGGTGCCACCGCCGCCGAGGAGAAGGGCGGCCACGGCCAGGATGACGATCGTACGAAGGCGCCGTCTTCTGAGGCGCCGGGCGGACGGCGGGCCGGACGACTCCTGTTGGCGTTTTCCGCGCTCGGCGGTAGTCGGTCCGGCCACCCTCACTGCCCTTTCGTCATACGGTCCTAACGGCGCGAGGCGATCGCCTCGTACACCATGCCGACGAGCAGCTCGTCGGCGTCCCGGCGGCCGAACTCGCTTGCCGCGCGGGACATCTCGTACAGCCGGTGCGGATCGGCGAGTACGGGCAGGACGTTCTGCTGTACCCACTCGGGCGTCAGCTCCGCGTCGTCGACGAGGAGTCCGCCGCCGGCCTTCACCACCGGCTGGGCGTTCAGCCGCTGTTCGCCGTTGCCGATGGGCAGCGGGACGTAGGCGGCCGGGAGTCCGACGGCGGAGAGTTCGGCGACGGTCATCGCGCCCGCGCGGCAGAGCATCATGTCGGCCGCGGCGTACGCGAGGTCCATCCGGTCCAGGTAACTTACCGGGATGTAGGGGGGCATCCCCGGCATCTGGTGCACCTGCGGCAGTTCGTTCTTCGGGCCGACCGCGTGCAGGATCTGGATGCCGGCCTGCTGGAGCCAGGGCGCGACCTGCTGGACGACCTCGTTGAGGCGGCGAGCGCCCTGTGAGCCGCCGGTGACGAGCAGCGTCGGCAGGTTCGGGTCGAGGCCGAACATGTGGCGGGCCTCGGGGCGGGCCGCGGCGCGGTCCAGGGTGGCGATGGAGCGGCGCAGCGGGATGCCGATGTACCGCGCGTCACGCAGCTTGCTGTCCGGCGTGGAGACGGCGACCCGCGCCGCGTACCGCGAGCCGATCTTGTTGGCCAGGCCCGGGCGGGCGTTAGCCTCGTGGATCACGATGGGCACACCGAGGCGCTTGGCCGCGAGGTAGCCGGGCAGCGCGACATAACCGCCGAAGCCGACCACGCAGTCGGCCTTGGTGCGCTCCAGGACCTGCTCGGCGGCCTTGATCGTGCCGCGCAGCCGGCCCGGGACGGTGATCAGCTCGGGCGTGGGCTTGCGGGGCAGCGGCACCGCCGGGATCAGCGCCAGCTCGTAGCCGCGCTCCGGGACGAGCCGGGTCTCCAGGCCGCGCTCCGTGCCCAGGGCCGTGATCCCCACGGTCGGGTCCTGCCTGCGCAGGGCGTCCGCGAGGGCGAGCGCGGGCTCGATGTGGCCGGCGGTCCCCCCACCGGCGAGTACGACATGCACCGAAATTCACCGCTCTCCGGACGGACGCGCCCGTGGGGCACGCCGTCGCATCGTGTTCCATCTCCGGGGACTCCGACCGGACCCGGAGCCCCCGGCTCCCCGCTTTCTACCAAAGCGAGGTTGCCGCATCGCAAGCGCCGCCCGCGCAGCGGGCTCGTCGCGTGCGAAGGCGATCAGCAGCCCGATGGCGAACATGGTCGGCAGCAGCGCGGACCCTCCGTAGGAGAACAGCGGGAGGGGGACACCGGCGATCGGCAGCAGGCCGAGCACCGCACCCATGTTGATCACCGCCTGGGCGGTGATCCAGGTGGTCACGCCTCCCGCGGCGTACCTCACGAAGGGGTCCTCCGTGCGTCCGGCCACGCGGATACCCGCATAGCCTAGAGCCGCGAACAGGGCGAGCACCGACAGTGTCCCGGCGAGGCCCAGTTCCTCACCGGTGACCGCGAAGATGAAGTCGGTGTGCGCTTCCGGAAGTTGGCCCCATTTTTCCACACTCGCGCCGAGGCCCGATCCGAAGAGTCCGCCGGAGGCGAGGGCGTAGATGCCGTGCGCGCCCTGCCAGCACATGTCGTTCGGGCCGGGGTCGGTGGCGGCGATGCACTTGAGGCGGGCGAGGCGGTGCGGGCTGGTCTGGATGGCGATGATGGCGAGGACGGCGGCGACGCCCAGCACACCGGAGAAGAGCCGGGTCGGCGCCCCCGCGAGCCACAGCAGCCCGAACAGGATCGCCGTCAGGATGATCGTCGTACCCATGTCGCCGCCGAGCATGATCAGCCCGAGCAGCATGAACGTGACCGGCACCAGCGGCACCAGCATGTGTTTCCACTGGGTCAGCAGCTTCTTGTCCTGTTTGCGCGCGATCAGGTCGGCGCCCCACAGCACCAGGGCGAGCTTGCCGAACTCGCTGGGCTGGATCTGGAAGGAGCCGCCCAGGGAGATCCAGTTCTGGTTGCCGTTGACCGCCATCCCTATCCCCGGCACCTGCACCAGGGCCATCAGGAAGACGGCACCGGCGAGGATCGGGTACGCCAGCGCCCGGTGCAGCTTCACCGGCATCCGGGAGGCCACGAACATCAGGACGCCGCCGATGATCGCGGCGAGGAACTGCTTGCGGAAGAAGTACGACCCCGGCAGCGACAGCTGGAGTGCGGTGATCTGGGAGGCCGAGTAGACCATGACCAGGCCGAGCACGATGATCAGCATGCTGCCGCCGAAGATCAGGTAGTAGGCGGTCAACGGGCGGTCCCAGGCCTTGCGCGCGCGTGTGCAGAACCGCTGGAAGGGGTTCTCGCGCGCCGGCCGGGAGACGGCGGGACGGCGGGGTGCCCGCTGTACGGGCGGCCGGCCGGTACTGCTACCGGGCATCGGCGCCTCCCCTGAACCTCGGCCGTCCCACAGGCCCCTGTAGCGTCAGCCGTCCCACGCGTCCCTCCCAAGATCCGCCCGGCGGGCGGCGCCGGGGTCAGGCTCCGAGTTCGCGGACCGCTGCCGCGAACGCGTCACCGCGCTGGTTGTAGTTGGTGAACATGTCCATGGAGGCGCAGGCCGGGGCAAGGAGCACCGTGTCACCGGGCCGGGCAAGCCGCTTCGCTTCCGTCACCGCCTGGAGCATCGCCCCAGTGTCGGTCCGGTCGAGGTCGACCACGGGTACTTCCGGCGCGTGTCGCGCGAGGGCGTCACGGATCAGCGCACGGTCGGCGCCGATGAGGACGACGCCACGCAGCCGCTTGGCGGAGTTGGCGACCAGCTCGTCGAAGGTCGCGCCCTTCGCCAGACCGCCCGCAATCCATACGATCGGTTCATATGCCGCCAACGAGGCTTCGGCGGCGTGCGTGTTGGTCGCCTTGGAGTCGTCCACGTACGCGACCCCGTCGAGGTCGGCGACATGCTCGATGCGGTGGGCGTCGGGGCGGAAGGCGCGCAGACCGTCGCGGACGGCGGAGGCGGGCACCCCGAAGGCGCGCGCGAGGGCCGCCGCGGCAAGGGCGTTGGCGATGTTGTGCGGGGCCGGCGGGTTCACATCGGTGACCTCGGCCAGCTCCTGCGCGTTCTTCTGCCGGTTCTCGACGAAGGCGCGGTCGACCAGGAGGCCCTCCACAACGCCGAGTTGGGAGGGCGCGGGGGCGCCGAGGGTGAACCCGACGGCCCGGCAGCCCTCCTCGACATCGGCCTCGCGGACCAGGTCCTCGGTGGCCCTGTCCTCGACGTTGTAGACGCAGGCGACCCGATTGCCCTCGTAGATCCGGCCCTTGTCGCGCGCGTACTCCTCCATGGAGCCGTGCCAGTCGAGGTGGTCGGGCGCGAGGTTCAGCACGACGGCGGAGTCGGCGCGCAGGGAGGGCGACCAGTGCAGCTGGTAGCTGGACAGCTCGACGGCGAGGACGTCGTACGTCTCCTCGCCGAGGACGACGTCCAGCAGGGAGACGCCGATGTTGCCGACGGCGGCCGTGCGCAGGCCGGCCGCGGTGAGGATGGAGGCGAGCATGCGGACGGTGGTGGTCTTGCCGTTGGTGCCCGTGACGGCCAGCCAGGGGGCTGCCTTTCTGCCGTCCCGGCCGCGCAGGCGCCAGGCCAGTTCGACATCGCCCCAGACGGGCACGCCCGCCCGCTCGGCCGCCAGGAACAGCGGCTTGTCCGGCTTCCAGCCGGGCGTGGTGACGATCAGCTCGGTGCCCTCCGGCAGGGTCGCCCCGTCGCCGAGGCGCACGGTGATGCCGAGCGCCTCCAGTTCGGCGGCCTGCTCACGCGCGCGTGCGTCGTCGCCGTCGTTGACGACCGTGACGATCGCCCCGCACGCGTGCAGCACCTTCGCCGCCGGGACGCCGGACACACCGAGTCCGGCGACGGTGACGTGGGTGCCCTGGAAGTCGAAGGGCTCCGAGGTGGAGGTCACTTGTCCGCTGCCCATCCTGCATAGAAGAGGCCCAGTCCGACGATCACACAGATGCCCTGGATGATCCAGAATCGGACCACCACCAGGACTTCGGACCAGCCCTTGAGTTCGAAGTGGTGCTGGAGTGGCGCCATCCGGAAGACGCGCTTTCCGGTGAGCCGGAAGGAGCCGACCTGGATCACCACCGACATGGTGATGAGGACGAACAGGCCGCCCATGATGGCCAGCAGCAGCTCCGTGCGGGAGAGGATGGCCAGACCCGTGAGGACGCCGCCGAGGGCGAGCGAACCGGTGTCACCCATGAAGATCTTCGCCGGCGAGGTGTTCCACCACAGGAAGCCCAGGCAGGCACCCATCAGCGCGGAGGCGATCACGGCGAGGTCGAGCGGGTCGCGGACCTCGTAGCAGGCGGCCGGGTTGGTCAGGGTCTGCGCGTTGGCGCAGGACTCCTGGAACTGCCAGACGCCGATGAACGTGTAGGCGCCGAAGACGAGCACGGAGGCGCCGGTGGCGAGGCCGTCCAGACCGTCGGTCAGGTTCACGCCGTTCGACATCGCGAGGATCATGAACAGCGCCCAGACGACGAACAGCACCGGGCCGATGGTCCAGCCGAAGTCCGTGATGAACGACAGCTTGGTGGAGGCCGGGGTGTTGCCGCGCGCGTCGGCGAACATCAGCGACAGCACGGCGAAGGAGATGCCGACGATCAGCTGGCCGGCCATCTTCGCCTTGGCCCGCAGACCGAGCGAACGCCGCTTGACGATCTTGATGTAGTCGTCGAGGAAGCCGACCAGACCCATGCCGAACATCAGGCCGAGCACCAGCAGGCCGGAGTAGGTGGGCGGGTATCCGGTGATGAGCTTGCTCAGGAAGTACGCGGCGATCGTCGCCAGGATGAAGGCGATGCCGCCCATGGTCGGCGTACCGCGCTTGCTGGCGTGCTCGCGCGGGCCGTCGTCACGGATGTACTGGCCGTAGCCCTTGCGGGCGAGGAGCTTGATCAGCAGCGGGGTGCCGACCAGCGTCAGGAAGAGGCCAATGACTCCTGAGAACAGGATCTGCTTCATCATCGGGCGGCAACCTCACCCTCGGCACCGGCCTCGGACAGCGCCTGGGCAACGCTCTCCAGCCCCACCGAACGGGACGCCTTCACGAGCACGACGTCGCCCGGGCGCAACTCGCTGCGCAACAGGTCGATCGCCGCCTGTGCGTCGGACACGTGCACCGACTCCTCACCCCACGAACCCTCGTTATATGCGCCCAGTTGCAGCCAGGAGGCCTCAATCCCCCCGACGGCGACGAGCTTGCTGACGTTGAGCCGGACGGCGAGCCGTCCGACGGCGTCGTGCTCGGCGAGCGTCTCGTCCCCCAGCTCGGCCATCTTGCCGAGCACCGCCCACGTCCGCCGTCCCTTGCCCATGGCCGCGAGCGCCCTCAGGGCGGCCCGCATGGACTCGGGGTTGGCGTTGTAGGCGTCGTTGACGATGGTCACGCCGTCCGGGCGCTCGGTGACCTCCATGCGCCAGCGGGAGAGGGTGCCCGCCTCGGAGAGCGCGGTGGCGATCTCAGCTGCGGACATGCCCAGCTCATGGGCGACGGCGGCCGCGGCGAGCGCGTTCGACACGTGGTGCTCACCGTACAGGCGCATGGTCACATCGCTTGCACCGGAGGGTGTGTGAAGCCTGAACGAGGGCTGTCCGCTGTCCGTGAGTCGCACGTTCTCGGCGCGTACGTCCGCTTCGGCCGACTCTCCGAAAAGGACCACCTTCGCCTTGGTACGGGAGGCCATGGCGCGGACCAGCGGGTCGTCGGCGTTGAGGATCGCGGCGCCGCCGTCCTCGGCCGGAGGCAGGCCCTCGACGAGTTCGCCCTTGGCCTCGGCGATCTGCTCGCGCCCGCCGAACTCGCCGATGTGGGCGGTGCCGACGTTCAGGACCAGGCCGATCTTCGGCGGGGTGAGGCCGGCGAGGTAGCGGATGTGCCCGAGGCCGCGGGCGCCCATCTCCAGCACGAGGAACTGCGTCTCCTCGGTGGCCGACAGGGCGGTCAGCGGCAGCCCGATCTCGTTGTTGAGCGAGCCGGGCGTGAACACGGTCGGCGCCTTGTGCCGGAGCACCTGCGCGATCAGGTCCTTGGTGCTGGTCTTGCCGGCCGAGCCGGTCAGGGCGACGAGGGTCGCGCCGAGCCGGCGTACGACGTGCCGGGCGAGGGCTCCGAGGGCGGTCTGCACGTCCTCGACCACGATCGCGGGCAGGCCGACGGGGCGCGACGCCAGTACGGCGACCGCGCCCGCCTCGATCACCTGCGGTGCGAAGTCGTGGCCGTCCACGCGCTCACCGACGAAGGCGGCGAACAGGCTGCCGGGCACCACCTCGCGGGAGTCCCGGACCACCGGGCCCGTGACCTGGACGGACGGATCCGGTATGTCGTGCGTCTGCCCGCCGACGACTGCTGCGATCTCGGCGAGGGAGAGGGCGATCACAAGTTCATCCCCTGGGTCTTCTGGATTTTCATCCCTGGGTCTTCTGGATGGCTTCGCGGAGCACCTGGCGGTCGTCGAAGGGACGGACCACGCCGGCGATGTCCTGGCCCTGCTCGTGGCCCTTGCCCGCGACCAGCACGGTGTCGCCGGGCGCGGCGCGGCCCACGGCGGCGGCGATGGCGGCGGCCCGGTCCTCGAAGAGGAGCACCTCGCCGCGCTCGTGCGCGGGCACGGCGGCCGCGCCCTGGAGCATGGCCGCGAGGATCGCGAGCGGGTCCTCGGAGCGGGGGTTGTCGGAGGTCAGTACGGCGGTGTCGGAGAGCCGGGCCACGGCGGCACCCATCGGGCCGCGCTTGGTCCGGTCGCGGTCGCCGCCGCAGCCGAGGACGACGTGCAGACGGCCCTTGGTGACCTTGCGCAGCGCCTTGAGCACGGACTCGACCGCGTCGGTCTTGTGGGCGTAGTCGACGACCGCGAGGTAGGGCTGCCCGGCGTCCACGCGCTCCAGGCGGCCGGGGACGCCCGGTACGGCGGCGATGCCGTCGGCGGCGGTCTGCGGGTCGAGACCGGCGGCGGCGAGGGACACGACGGCGGCGAGGGTGTTCGCCACGTTGAAGGGGCCGGCGATGGGCGAGCGGGCGTGGACGCGTTCGCCGTTCGGACCGACGACGGTGAACGTCGAGTCCGTCGGGCCGACCTGGACGTCCTCGGCGCGCCAGTCGGCGTCGGGGTGGCCCTCGGCGGAGAAGGTCACGACCGGGACGGTGGCCTCCTTCGCCAGCCGGCGGCCGTACTCGTCGTCGGCGTTGATCACACCGAGTCTGCTGCGTTCCGGCGTGAACAGCTGCGCCTTGGCCCGGAAGTAGTCCTCCATGTCGGAGTGGAACTCCATGTGTTCCGGGCTGAGGTTGGTGAACACGGCGACGTCGAAGACGCAGCCGTCGACCCGGCCGAGGACCAGGGCGTGGCTGGAGACCTCCATGGCGACCGCCTCGACGCCGCGTTCGCGCATGACGGCGAACAGTGCCTGGAGGTCGGTGGCTTCGGGGGTGGTGCGCTCGGACTTGATGCGCTCGTCGCCGATGCGCATCTCGACCGTGCCGACGAGGCCGGTGGCCTTCGCGGTGCGCAGGCCGCCCTCGACGAGGTAGGCCGTGGTGGTCTTGCCGGAGGTGCCGGTGATGCCGATCTGGAGCAGGTCGCGGCCCGGGTGGCCGTAGATCGTCGCCGCCAGTTCGCCCATCCGCGCGCGCGGGTCGGCCACGACGAGGACCGGCAGCCCGGTCGCCGTGGCGCGCTCGGCGCCGTCCGGGTCGGTGAGCACGGCGGCGGCGCCGAGGCCGGCGGCCTGGGTGACGAAGTCGGCGCCGTGCAGGCGGGCCCCCGGGAGGGCGGCGTACAGGTCGCCGGGGCGGACGGCGCGCGAGTCGTGGGTGATCCCCGTGATCTCGGCGGAGCCGTCCGGAGCGGCGGCACCCAGCTGATCGGCCAGCTCCGCGAGGGGTGTGGCGGAGACCTGGACCGGTCGCGGCGGTCCCGGATATGTCACGGAAGCGCCCTTCTGGGTGGTTTGGGACTGATCAGCGTGTGGCACGGCGGTGAGCGTACCGGGCGCACCCGCTCCGGAGCGAAGCGAGGGGCGGGGGGCGCCGTGGTTCCCGGGTTCCGGGGTGATCGTTGTCACGGGTTTCGTTCCTGGTGGTCCGGTGTGCTGATCAGGGCTTGTAGGCGACGGGCAGGTTGGCGGCCGGCGCTCCGGTCGGCGGGACCTGGAGGGTCTTGAGGGCGAACTCCATCACCTGCTTGTAGATGGGGCCACAGATCTGACCGCCGTAGTAGCTGCCGGAGGTGGCGTTCTGGATGGCGCAGTAGACCGTGATGCGGGGGTTGTCCGCGGGTGCGAAGCCGGCGAACGACGACGTGTAGCCGTGGTACTTGCCGGTGGCCGGATCCACACGGTTGGCCGTACCGGTCTTGCCCGCGACGTTGTAGCCCGGGATGCGGGCCTTGATGCCGGTGCCCTGCTCGTCGTCCACGACGGACTCCAGCATCTGGGCGACCGTCCGGGCCGTCTTCTCGCTGACGACCCGGGTCTCCTTGGGCTTGGCCGCGGGAGTGAAGCGCCCGTCGGCCCCCTTGGAGCCGCGCACCAGGGTCGGCTCGACGCGGACCCCGCCGTTGGCGATGGTCGAGTACACCGAGGCGGCCTGTACCGCGTTGATGGAGAAACCCTGGCCGAAAGGGATCGTGTACTGCTGCGAAGTGGACCACTTCTGGTACGGCGCGAGGATGCCCGGGGTCTCGCCGGGGAAGCCGAGTCCGCTGTAGCTGCCGATGCCGAACTTGCGCAGGTACGAGTAGAGGACCTTGTCGGCGTCGGCCTGTGTCCTGCCGAGCTGGCCGGTGGCGAGGATGGTGCCGATGTTGCTGGACTTGGCGAGGACGCCGTTCAGCGTGAGGTACCAGGTGTCGTGGTCGACGTCGTCGGAGAAGAGCCGGTCGCCGCGGTGCAGCCGGTTGGGTACGACCACGTGGGTGAGCGGGGTGGCCGCGTTCTCCTCCAGCACGGCCGCCATGGACATCACCTTGGCGGTGGAGCCGGGTTCGTAGGCGTCCTGGAGGGCCGCGTTGCCCATGGCGGCGGCGTCCGCCTTGGACAGGTCGTTGGGGTCGAAGCCGGGCGAGTTGGCCATCGCCAGGATCTGCCCGGTCCGGGTGTCCTGGACGACCACGTACCCGCGGTCCGCCCGGGACTTCTTCACCTGCTGGGTGATGGCGTTCTGCGCGGCCCACTGGATGTCGCGGTCGATGGTCAGCTCGACGTCGGCGCCGGACACGGCCGGGGTCTGCGTCGATCCAGCCGTGGGCACCTCGCGCCCGCCGGACTGGGCGTACCGGATCTCGCCGTCCTTGCCCGACAGCTCCTTGTTCAGCTCCTGCTCGATGCCGCCGGCGCCCCGGCCGTCGGCGTTGACCCAGCCCAGTATCCCGGCGGCGAGGTCGCCGTTGGGGTACACGCGCTGGCTGCTGGGGTCGGCGAAGACGCCGGCGAGCACGTTGACGGTGTGCTTGTCCGTCTGCGCCTTCGCGGTGAGCGCGCTGCGCAGGTCCTTGATCTGCTTCCAGACCTGCGGCGTCTGGCGGGTGGCGAGCCGGGTGTAGCGGGAGTTCTTGTTCGCGGGCCGCAGCTTCTGCACGAGCGTGGCCTGGTCCTGCCCGAGGATCGGCGCGAGCAGCGCGGCGGCCTGCTCAGGACCGTCGTCGATCTTCAGCTGTCTGGCGCTGAACATCGTCGGGTCGGCCGTGATGTCGTAGGCGTCCTCGCTGACGGCCAGGGCGACACCGCTGCGGTCGGTGATCCCGCCGCGCTCGGCGGTCAGGGTGTGCACGACGTAACGGTTCTGGTCGGCGCGGGCGGCGTACTCGCTCGCGTCGACGGCCTGGACCTGGAACAGCCGTACGACGAAGGCGGTCAGCACCAGGGTCAGGGTGAGGCTGACCAGGCGCAGCCGGGGCCGCGGGCTGCCGAGCCGGAGCTTCTGCTGGACGAGTGGCCGCGCGCCGCCGGGGCGGCGGGCCGGCCGGGCACCGGGCCCGGCCGGCCGCCGCACGGCACTCCCGGGCCGTACCGGCCTGGCCGGCCCGGGCACACGACGGCGCGGCGGTTGCCTGTCGGACACTTCCGTCACCTGCCGGGGGTCGGGGTGGAGGCGGGCTGGGGGGTGGGGGGCGGCGGTACGGCCGCCTCCGGGTCCGCGGGGGCGGGCCCGGGGGCGCCCTGGGGGCCTGCCTGCGGGGTCGCGGCGGAGGGAACCGGAGCCGGGAGCGACGCGGAGGGGGACGCCGAGCGGGCGACGGCCGGGGTCATGGCCTCGGGCGCCACCGGGTCGGTTCGGGCGGCGGACCCGGGGGCGGCGCCGGGGACGCCCCTGACCCTGCCGTCGGGGCCGAGGAAGGCCGGGTCGCCACCGGGGACCATGCCGAGTTCGCGGGCGCGGCGCTGGAGGGCGTCGGGCGAGGAGTAGTCGTCGATGTCCCGCTGGAGAGCCTGCTCCTCGTCGGTGAGGCTCTTCGTCCGCTTCTGGAGGTCGGCGAGTTTGAACGAGCCTTCGCTGAGGGCGGAGTTCAGCACCAGCAGCCCGATGAGGCCGCCGCCGAGGAGCAGGACGACGAGGAGGACGAACGGGGTGCGGGCCGCGCGTGCGCGGCCGGCCGGGATGAGCCGGGCGAGCCGCGCGGCCCGCCCCCTCAGTTCGGGTTTCCTACTCACTGCTCCCCCGGTGGGTGCGGGAATCCGACCGGCTTCCCTGGTGGGTACGGGAATCCAACCGACTCCCCTGGTGAGTCCGGAAGTCCGACCGGCCCGTCTCGCTCACTCGGCGTCCTCCCTGATGCGCTCGGCGCCGCGCAGCCTGGCCGGGGCGGCCCGGCGGTTCTCGGCGACCTCTTCCTCGGTGGGAAGTTCGGCACCGCGGGTGAGCAGCTTGAGCCGTGGCTGGTACCGCTCGGGCACGACCGGCAGCCCGGGCGGCGCGGTGGACGCGGCACCGGCCGCGAACACCTGCTTCACCAGCCGGTCCTCCAGCGACTGGTACGACAGCACGGCGATGCGTCCGCCGACGTCGAGGGCCTTCACCGCGGCCGGGATCGCCCGCTCCAGGACGGACAGTTCGCCGTTGACCTCGATGCGCAGCGCCTGGAAGGTGCGCTTGGCCGGGTTGCCGCCGGTGCGCTTGGCCGCCTGCGGCAGGGCGTCCCGGATCAGCTCCACGAGCCGGGCGCTGTTGCTGAACGGCTCCTTCTCGCGCTCGCGCACGATCGCGGACACGATCCGCTTGGCCTGCTTCTCCTCGCCGTACGCGCGCAGGATGCGCACGAGTTCGCCCGCCGGGTAGGTGTTGAGGACCTCGGCGGCGCTGACGCCGGTCGTCTGGTCCATGCGCATGTCCAGGGGCGCGTCCTGGGCGTAGGCGAAGCCGCGGTCGGCCTCGTCCAGCTGCATCGAGGAGACCCCGAGGTCGAACAGGATGCCCTGCACGCGCGCGATGCCGAGCCGGCGCAGTACGTCGGGCAGCTCGTCGTAGACGGCGTGCACCAGGGTGGCGCGCTCACCGAAGGGCGCGAGGCGCTCGCCGGACAGCCGCAGCGCCTCCTTGTCCCGGTCGAGGCCGATCAGCCGGGCCTCGGGGAACCGGGTCAGCAGCGCCTCGCTGTGCCCGCCGAGGCCGAGGGTGCAGTCGACGACCACCGCTCCCGGCCGCTCCAGGGCGGGGGCCAGCAGGTCCAGGCACCGCTGGAGCATCACCGGGACGTGTCGACTCTGGCTCAAGGGGGCCTCTCATCTTCCGGCGAGGCCGTACGCACCGCCGGGTCCCCGCCAGCTCGTGTAGGGGAGGCCTGCCGGCGCCGGAAGCGTCGGCCGGCCGGGAGCGGGAGGAGGCCGAGCCGTACGTACGCGCCGCGCACGTGGGGAGACGGTCCGGGTGTTCTCCGGGGTCTCCAGGGGTTTCACCAGCAGGGAGAGCCGCGCCTCCCGCTTCGCGTCACTTTAGTCCACCCTGTCTCGCGGTCAATCAACCGGCCTGCGCGTCGCGTACCGCATCGTGGCGGAAGCTGCAATACGAAATGATTCACCCGTTCGGCGAGGTTTTGCCGTCCGTGTGGGTTAGCTCACAACAAGCCACCATGGCGTTCTTTGTCCGCTCTCACAGGAGGACGGGACCGAGTGTGACCAGTAGCGTCGTCGGTATGACGACTTCCGCAGCAGTTCCCAGTGGACCCGAAGGCGCCATAGCCAGCGACGGCACCGTGACGGACCGCCTGGTCGAGGCCAACCAGGGGTACGCCGCCGAGTTCACCGACCCGGGCATGGACGCGCGTCCCGTGCTCCAGGTCGCGGTCGTGGCCTGTATGGACGCCCGGCTCGACCTGCACGCCGCGCTCGGCCTGGAGCTCGGCGACTGCCATACGATCCGCAACGCCGGCGGGGTCGTCACCGACGACGTGATCCGCTCCCTGACCATCAGCCAGCGCGCGCTCGGCACCCGCAGCATCGTGCTGATCCACCACACGGGCTGCGGCATGGAGTCCCTCACCGAGGACTTCCGGCACGACCTGGAGATGGAGGTCGGCCAGCGCCCCGCCTGGGCGGTGGAGGCCTTCCGCGACGTCGACCAGGACGTGCGCCAGTCCATGCAGCGCGTGCGCACCTCGCCGTTCCTGCTGCACACCGACAACGTGCGCGGCTTCGTGTTCGACGTGCGCACGGGCCTGCTGCGCGAGGTCGACCCGGCCTGAGCGCACCGACCGGCCGGCCGCCCCGGAAACCCGGCGCCTTCCGCGCCGTCCCTGTATCGAAAACAGGGTCGAAAAGGCCGTAACACCGACATCGTGCGGGCAGTTGTCCACAGGCGAGTGACACGAATCGGTAACGGCAGCAAGAATGCGGGGGGTGACGTCACGCGGAACTGTTCCCGCGTGGTGTCCGTGTTTCGGGGTGGGCCGGTTACGCGTCACAGAGCGTCGGCCCGGACAGACGGGCCGAGGAGGGCCGGGTGACGACCTATGACGATCGAGCGAGCCTCACTGATCTGACCGCCACGGTGGAGCGGGTGCGGGATTCGGTGGAGGGCGTGATCGAGGGCAAGCCCGAGGTCGTACAGCTCGCGCTGACCGTGCTGCTCGCCGAGGGCCATCTGCTGATCGAGGACGTCCCCGGAGTGGGCAAGACGATGCTCGCCAAGGCGCTCGCGCGGTCCATCGACTGCTCGGTGCGGCGCATCCAGTTCACGCCCGACCTGCTGCCCTCGGACATCACGGGTGTCTCCATCTGGGACCAGCAGCGCCGGGACTTCGAGTTCAAGCCGGGCGCCATCTTCGCGCAGATCGTGATCGGCGACGAGATCAACCGCGCCTCGCCCAAGACCCAGTCCGCGCTGCTGGAGTCCATGGAGGAGCGCCAGGTCACCATCGACGGGCAGACCTACGAACTGCCCAGCCCCTTCATGGTGGTGGCCACCCAGAACCCGGTCGAGATGGAGGGCACCTATCCGCTGCCCGAGGCCCAGCGCGACCGCTTCATGGCCCGCGTCTCCGTCGGCTACCCGAGCGTGGAGGCCGAGTTGCAGATGCTCGACGTCCACGGCGGCGTGAGCCCCCTGGAGGACCTCCAGCCGGTGGCGCACGCGCACGAGATCGTGAAGCTGGTCGAGGCGGTGCGCGGGGTCCACGTCTCCGAGCCGGTCCGGCGCTACGCGGTGGAACTGGTCGCCGCCACGCGCACGCACCCCGACCTCAGACTCGGCGCCTCCCCGCGCGCGACGCTGCATCTGCTGCGCGCGGCGAAGGCGACCGCGGCCCTGGCCGGGCGGGAGTTCGCGCTGCCGGACGACATCCAGGCACTCGCCGTCGCCGTCCTCGCCCACCGCCTGCTGCCCACCGCCCAGGCCCAGCTCAACCGCCGTACGGCCGAGCAGGTCGTGCACGAGATCCTCCAGCACACCCCGGTGCCCGCGGCGCAGGGCGGGCAGAGCGGCCTCGGCGGCCTCGGCCGCGTCGTCCCGGCGTACCCCCAGCAGCCCCCGCGGAGCCTGTGATGAGCGCCGGGGGGACCGGGCAGGCGGCGGCCGACCAGGGCGAGACGGGCGGCGTCCGTACGGCCCTTTCGGGTCTGACGACCCGCGGCCGCTCCTTCCTGGCCGCCGGGATCGCCGCCGCGATCTGCGCGTACGTCCTCGGCCAGAGCGACCTGCTGCGGGTCGGCCTGCTGCTGGCCGTGCTGCCCCTGCTCTGCGCGACCGTGCTCTACCGCACGCGCTACCGGGTGGCCGCCACCCGCCGGCTCGCCCCCGCGCGCGTGCCGGCCGCCGGCGAGGCCCGGGTGCACCTGCGGATGGACAACGTCTCCCGGCTGCCCACCGGCCTGCTGATGCTCCAGGACCGGGTGCCCTACGTCCTCGGGCCGCGCCCCCGGTTCGTGCTCGACCGCGTGGAGCCGGGCGGCCGCCGCGAGGTCTCCTACCGGGTCCGCTCCGACCTGCGCGGCCGCTACCCGCTGGGCCCGCTCCAGCTGCGGCTCACCGACCCCTTCGGGATGTGCGAACTGACCCGCTCCTTCTCGGCGTTCGACACGCTCACGGTCATCCCTCGCGTGCAGCCGCTCCCCCCGGTCCGCTTCAGCGGCGAGGCCAAGGGCTACGGCGACGGACGGCAGCGCTCGCTGGCCCTCGCGGGCGAGGACGACGTGATCCCGCGCGGCTACCGCTACGGCGACGACCTGCGCCGGGTGCACTGGCGCTCCACCGCGCGCTACGGCGAACTGATGGTCCGCCGCGAGGAACAGCCCCGGCGTTCCCGCTGCACCGTCCTGCTGGACACCCGGGG
The DNA here is from genome assembly GCF_058673395.1 of Streptomyces sp. HUAS MG56. NCBI lineage: Bacteria > Bacillati > Actinomycetota > Actinomycetes > Kitasatosporales > Streptomycetaceae > Streptomyces > Streptomyces sp. HUAS MG56. Next base: position 3,592,185 of record NZ_CM178722.1, read on the forward strand.
CGGTGCCTACGAGGGCGCGGGCCCCGACTCGGCGTTCGAGTGGGCCGTCTCCGGCGCCGCCTCGGTGCTGGTGCACATGCTCGAACGGGGCTTCTCGGTACGGCTGCTGACCGACACCGGCAGCGCGGTGCCCGGCGAGGGCGGCGACGGTTTCTCGGGCAGCGGCCCGGAGACCGCCGACGCGGCCGGGCTGATGATGGACACCCTCGCGGTGATCGACCACTCCGACGGCACGGGCCTGTCCCGGTCGTACGACGTGCTGCGCGGCGGCAACGAGGGGCTGCTGGTGGCCTTCCTGGGCGACCTGGACGAGGAACAGGCCGCGACGGTCGCCAAGATGAGCCGGCGTGCCGGCGGCGCCGTCGCCTTCGTGCTCGACCCGGACACCTGGGTGCGCGAGGCGACCGACGTGCCCCGGCCGGGCGACCGGCACGAGGAGCGGCTGCGTGTACTGCGTGAGGCGGGCTGGACCGTGCTGAGCGTGCCGCGCGGCGCCCCGCTGAACGCGCTGTGGCAGCAGGCGGACCGGGTGCGGTCCGGGCTGGCCGCCGTGGGCGGGGAGACGGGGGCATGAGCGGGCGGCGCGGTGCGGCCGCGGTGAGCCGGGGGCGGGGGCATGAGCGAACGTTCCGGTCGGGCGCCGGTGCGCGGGGAGGCGGAGGCGTGAGGGAATGGTCCGGGCCGGCCCCGGTGCGCGGGGAGGCGTCGGGATGAGCGGGCGGGCACGACTGGCGCTGTGCGCCGCCGCGGCCACGCTGATGGCCTCCTGCGCGCTGCTGCCGCTGGTGGCCGCGCCGACCTGGCTGATCCAGCTGATCCCGCTGGTGGCCGTGCAGACCGGAGTCGGCGCGGCGGCCCGCCGGGTGCCGCTCGGCCGGCCGCTGACCGTGGCCGCGCAAGTGCTGGTCACCCTGCTCATGCTGACCCTGGTCTTCGCGCGCCGGCACGCGTTCATCGGGCTGATCCCGGGCCCGGGCACCTTCCGCTATCTGGCCGACCTGCTCCAGCAGGGTTCCACCGACGTCAGCGAGTACGCGATACCGGCGCCGCTCACCGACGGCATCAAGCTGATGCTGATCGGCGGCGTCCTGATCGTCGGCCTGCTGGTGGACACCCTCGCGGTGACCTTCCGCAGCGCGGCCCCGGCCGGGCTGCCGCTGCTCGCGCTGTACTCGGTGGCCGCCGGGCTGTCCGGCGGCGGCGCCGACTGGCTGTGGTTCCTGGTGGCGGCGGCCGGCTATCTGATGCTGCTGCTCGCCGAGGGCCGCGACCGACTGGCGCAGTGGGGCCGGGTCTTCGGCGGCGGACCCGGCTCCCCCGGTGCCCCGGAGGGCGGTGCGGTGGCCCCGGTGCGCAGCGGACGCCGGATCGGCGCGGTCGCGCTCGGCGTGGCCCTGCTGGTGCCGCTCGCCCTGCCCGCGATGAGCGGCGGCCTGCTGGGCGCCGCCGGCACCGGGGTGGGCGCGGGCAACGGCGACGGCGGCACCATCTCGGCGGTCAACCCGCTGGTGTCGCTGCGCGACAGTCTGAACACGAACGACGACCGTCAGGTGCTGTCCGTGAAGACCAGCACGAACGACGTCTCGGACCTGTACCTGCGGATCGTCTCCCTGGACGAGTTCGACGGCACCACCTGGAAACCGGCCCAGCGGCACATCGTCGGCGTGCCGGACACCTTCCCCACGCCCATCGGCCTGAGCCCGGACGTCAAGCGGGGCGCGGTGACGACGACGATCTCGGCGGCGGACTGGTACGCCCAGGACTGGCTGCCGATGCCGTACCCGCCGAGCGCGGTGAAGATCGCCGGCCGCTGGCGCTACGAGCCGGTCGGCATGACCCTCGTCGGTGACCACGGCCAGAACACCCGCGGCGAGACCTACCAGGTGACCAGCCTGGACGTGCAGCCGACGGCCGAGCAGCTGGCCGCCGCGCCGGAGCCGCCGTCGGCCCTGAAGCGCCAGTACACGCAGGTGCCGGCCGCGCTGCCGAAGGTGGTGGCGCAGACGGCGAAGCAGATCACCGCGGGCGCCCGCAACCACTACGAGGAAGCGGTCAAGCTCCAGGACTACTTCGCGCTCACGGGCGGCTTCCAGTACGACACCCAGGTGGAGGTCGGCCGCGGGCCGAACGCCATCGCCAACTTCCTGAAGAAGAAGCAGGGTTTCTGCGTCCACTTCTCCTTCGCCATGGCGGCGATGGCCCGCACCCTCGGCATCCCGGCCCGGGTCGCGGTGGGCTTCGCCCCGGGCACCCCGCAGACCGACGGCACGGTCACGGTGAGCCAGAGGGACGCGCACGCCTGGCCGGAGTTGTACTTCGAGGGCGTGGGCTGGACCCGCTTCGAGCCGACCCCGACCCGGGGCACCACGCCGTCGTACACGGTGTCGGACACGCCCGGCACCTCGCTCCCGGACCAGGACCTGCCCTCGCACCACTCGTCCGCGCCGCCGTCGACGGCGGCCTCGCCGAGCGAGAACTGCTCGGCGGCGCTGGTCAAGATCCAGGGCTGCGACACCGCGTCGGCCGTGGCGGCGCCGGGGAGCGGTGGCGGCGGCGCGGGCCCGTGGTGGGCCGTGCTGATCGGGCTGGCCGCGCTGGTGGTGCTGGCCGTTCCGCTGTCGCCGCTGCTGTGGCGGGCGCGGGTGCGCTCGGTGCGGCTCGGGGCGCACGCCCGGCCCGGGGAGGGCGCGGCGCGGCACACCCTGGCGGCCTGGCAGGAGCTCACGGACAGCGCCTGGGACCACGGCATCACACCGGACGAGTCGCTGACCGCGCGCAGAGCGGCCGACCGGATCGTCCGCCTCGGCGAGCTGGACGCGGCGGCCGGTGCGGCGGTGCACCGGGTCGCGGACGCCGTGGAGCAGGTGCTGTACGCGCCGCGGCCGCGCCCGGCGGCGGGAGTCGCGGAGGATGTGCGCCGGGTGATCGAGGGGCTGCGCGGCGCGGTCGGTACGGGTGCGCGGCTGCGGGCGCTGTTCCTGCCCCGCTCGTCGGTGCGGGTGCTGTGGGCGGTCTCGGCCCGCTGGTCGGCGCTCCGGGCCCGGGTGACGCAGGCCCGGCCGAGCCTGCGCCGGCCGTCGCAGCAGCAGAGCTGAGCCGACACCGGCCCAGGAGGCGCAACAACGTGTGAGGGGCGACCACCTCGGGTGGTCGCCCCTCACACGTTGTCTGTCGGAGCCGGCGGAATCCGCCGCGCGGCGCTAGCGGCCCTGCTCGTCCCGGCGGCGCTGCCAGCGCTCTTCGATCCGGTCCATCATGGAGCGCTTGGGACGCGGCTGCCGACGAGCGGCGCCCGCGGGCTGCTCACCCGGCTTCGGCGCCTTGCGCCAGCCGGTCACGGCGAGTACGGCACAGCCCAGCATGACGAGGAAACCCACCACGCTGACCCAGATCAGCTGCGCGACCATTCCGGCCATGAGGAGCGCGATACCCACGAGGAAGCCTGCGACCGCCTGGTAGACCCGACGCCGGGTGTACGTACGCAGACCGCTTCCCTCAAGCGCCGACGCGAACTTGGGATCTTCGGCGTACAGCGCTCGCTCCATCTGCTCGAGCATGCGCTGCTCGTGCTCCGAGAGCGGCACGGAGTCCTCCTCATCGTGCAGTCGCCGGGGCGACCCGGGGGGTCCCTTCAGGATAGGCAGGGAATCGCCCCCGTGAAACCCGCCCCTCTACGCCAATTGGCCAACCGGATTCCGCCATGGCCGTCCCGGCTCGCTGAGGCTTCCATTCCCCTGCGACCGGCCCGTCATGCCGGGTGGTGCACCTCGATCATACGGCGCAAACCCCACGATCGGGGGTCTTGTGTCGTACTCCATCCGCCGTCGATGCCCTGATCAGCGGCGGGTCCCGGCCGTGGGCTCAGGCCCCTGCGGCACCCGGTGTCTCACCGAGCACATGCAGTTGGGTGGCCACGGAGTGGAACGCGGGCAACTCGGCTGCGGCGGCCTCCAGCTTGAGGAGGGCGTCGAGGGCGCCGGGCTCGGTGTCCACCAGGACGCCGGGGACGAGGTCGGCGAAGACCCGCACGCCGTGCACGGCGCCGACGGCCAGGCCCGCGCCCTCGACGAGCGCGGTGAGCTGCTCGGCGGTGAAGCGGCGCGGCATCGGATCGCCGGTGCCCCAGCGGCCGTCGGGGTCCTGGAGCGCCTGCCGGGCCTCCGTGAAGTGGCCGGCGAGGGCGCGGGCGAGCACGGCGCCGCCGAGGCCGGCGGCGAGCAGGCTCAGGACGCCCTCCGCGCGCAGGGCGGCGACGGCGTTGCGCACGCCCTCGGCCGGGTCGTCGACGTACTCCAGGACGCCGTGGCACAGCACGGCGTCGTAGCCGCCGCGCTCGACCACGTCGAACAGGCCGTGTGCGTCGCCCTGGACGCCCCGGACCCGGTCGGCGACGTCGGCCTCGGCGGCCCGGCGCTCCAGCGCGAACAGCGCGTTCGGGCTGGGGTCGACGACGGTCACGCGGTGGCCGAGGCGGGCGAGCGGCACGGCGAAGTTGCCGCTGCCGCCTCCGGTGTCGAGGACGTCCAGGCAGTCCCGTCCCGTGGCCTTGACCCGGCGGTCGAGGGCGTCCTGGAGGACCTCCCAGACCACGGCCGTACGGAGGGAGGCGCGGGGGCGAGGGGTGTCGGAGCGCAGCGACGCCCGTTGCGGGTGGTGGTGGGAGACGGGCGGGCGCATCGGGTCCGACACGGCAGTTGACTCCTCGGCAGGGCGGAACGCTTCAGGCAACCTCCACCCTATTGCCTCGGATGCCCCGCCGGTCACCCACGGCCGCGCAGGTCGCGGTGCGTCTCGCCCGGCGGACGCCGCTGCGGCCGTCCCCTTCGACCGCCGCCGCGGGCGCTCGCCCCCGGCTCGCCCCGGGCCGTGGGTCAGCCCGCGTCCGGGAGGCCTCCCCGGGTGCTCGGGCCGGGTGGCTCACCGGCATCCCTGCGGGGCTGCGGCAGGACCGGCTGGAGGACGAGCATCCGCTCCACGATGCGCAGGAACATCGCGACGTCGCGTATCAGGTCGTCGGCGTCGCGCTGTCCGGCCGCGCCCTGGATGCCGGCCTCGGCGCGGGCGCGGCGGGCGGCGCCGGAGGCGAACAGCGCGCTCCACTCGGTCAGTTCGGGGGCGATCTCGGGCAGTACCTCCCAGGCGCTGCGGATCCGCGCGCGGCGGCGCGGGTTGGTCTCGGGCCGGCCCCGGGCGGCGAGCACGGCGGCGGCGGTGCGCAGGGCGGCGAGGTGGGCCGTCGCATAGCGCTCGTTCGGAGTTTCCAGGACGGCGGTCTCCTCCAGTCCGGCGCGGGCCTGGGCGAGCAGGTCGAGGGCGGCGGGTGGAGCCGTGGTCCGGCGGAGCACGGGGTGCACGTCGCTCGCCGGGCCGGTCGGTGAGGGGGCAGGGCCGGTGGCGCGGCGCCGGCGGGCGGCGGCGGACGGGTTGGCCATGACGAACCTCCTGTCGTCTGGGTGACGGCACGCCCTCACACGGGTGCGCCGTATGTGCCCATCGTGAGGTATGCCACTGACAATCCGTTCTGACCTGGGGTTTTGCTTCGATCGAAGGTTCGGGCGTATTTTTGCACTGACCAGTCAGTTCAAAAATCGGCGATCAGGCAGGGGGGCTTGTGGACGGCGTGGACGTCACGGCCGAGGGCCTCGGACTCAAGGGACCGCGGGGGTGGGCCTTCCGTGGCCTCACCTTCGACGCGGTACCCGGCTCGCTCATCGCGATCGAGGGACCGTCCGGCTCCGGCCGCACGAGCCTGCTGCTCGCGCTCACCGGGCGGATGAAGCCCACCGAGGGCACGGCTGCCGTCGGCGGGCTCGCCCTCCCGCGGCGCATGGCCGCGCTGCGCAGGATCAGCGCGGTGGCCAACGCGGCCGGGGTGACCGACCTGGAACCGGCCCTCACCGTCGGCGAGCACCTGCGCGAACGGGCGCTGCTCCAGAGCCGGTTCGGCGACTCCCTGCGCGAGCTGCTGCGCCCCCGCCCGCAGCGCGCGCACGAGGCACGGCTGCGCGTCGACGCGGCGCTGGCCGCCGCCGGACTCGACCTCGAAACGCTGCCCAAGGGCTCCCGGACGGCCGTCCGCGACCTGGAGCGGCTCCAGGAGCTGCGCCTGTCCATCGCCCTGGCCCTGCTCGGCCGGCCCGGGCTGCTCGGTGTCGACGACGTCGACCTGAAGCTCTCGGACACCGAGCGCGCCGCGGCCTGGGACCTGCTGCGGTCCGTCACGCGCGCGGGGACCACGGTCGCGGCCGTCTGCCGCACCGCACCCGCGGACTGCGTGGCCGTGCGGACCGGGGCGAGGGACACCGCGGCCCCGGCCGGCGAGGAAGCCGCCGCCGACAGGAGCGGCGGCAACAGCGACACCGAGGAGGACGCCGATGCGCTCGCCTAGGCTGGCCGCGCTCGAACTCAGGCGCTTCGGGCGCGGGAAGCTGCCCCGCGCCGCCCTGGTCGCGCTGCTCGTGCTGCCCCTGCTCTACGGCGCCCTGTATCTGTGGTCCTTCTGGGACCCGTACGGCCGCCTGGACCGCATCCCGGTCGCCCTGGTGAACGACGACAAGGGCGCCACGGCGGGCGGGAAGAAGATCACCGCCGGCGACGACATCGTCGCCGGGCTGCGCGACAGCCGGACCTTCGACTGGCACGAGGTGAGCGACGACGAGGCCCGCGCGGGCGTCGAGAACGGCACGTACTACCTGTCGCTGACGATGCCCGCCGACTTCAGCCACCGGATCGCGTCCAGTTCGGGAGACACCCCCGTCGCCGGCGCCCTGCGCGTGCGTACCAACGACGCGAACAACTACATCGTCGGCCAGATCTCCCGGACCGTCTTCAACGAGGTGCGCTCGGCCGCCTCCGCCAAGGCCTCCCGCAGCTTCCTCGACAAGATCTTCGTCTCGTTCTCCGACATCCACGGCAAGACCGTCACGGCCGCCGAGGGCGCCGACAGGCTGAACACGGGCATCGGCAAGGCGGAGAAGGGCTCCAAGGATCTCGCCGACGGACTGAAGGACGCCAAGACCGGCAGCGGCAGCCTGGCCAAGGGCCTGAAGAAGCTGGACTCCGGCGCCGGTGACCTCCAGAACGGCTCCCGGCAGGTCGCCGACGGCACGCAGGAACTCGCCGACAGGGTCGACGGGGTCTACGACAAGGCCGGACCGTTCCTGAAGAGCAACGAGAAGACCATCGGGGACACCGCCCGGCTGGTCTCCGACTCGGCGAAGACCGTCAAGGACAACCTCGACGTCCTGATGAAGCTCGCGCCCGTCGCCGACAAGACCGCGCACGGCTCCGCCGCCCTCCTCGACGAGATCTACAAGGCGCGCTGCGAGACCGCCGTCCTCCCGGACCCCGTCTGCCCGGACCTCAAGCGGGCCAGGACGGCCGCCGACGAGGTCGCCACCGTCGCCGACGACCTCGACACGCTGGTCGCCGACCAGGACGGCGACCTGAGGACGATGCGGGCCAACCTCGGCACGCTCCAGAAGCAGGCCGACGCCCTCGCCGCGCGGGCACCGCACCTGTCCGAGGACGTCGACGACGCCGTCAAGAAGATCGACGAGCTGAACGACGGCGCCCAGAAGGTCGCCGCGGGCGCCAAGAAGCTGCACACCGGCCTCGGCACCGCCCGGACCGGCGCGGACACGCTCGACCGGGGCATCGGCACGGCGGCCACCGGCGCCCAGACCCTGAGCGGCGGCATGTACAAGCTGTCCGACGGCTCCGACCGGCTCGCCGGCGGGCTGCACGACGGCGCGAAGAAGATCCCGGACTACGACAAGGGCCAACGCGACGCACGCACGGGCGTGATGGCCGATCCGGTCCAGCTGGCCTCACAGGACCTGCACAAGGCACCGAACTACGGCACCGGGTTCGCCCCGTACTTCATCCCGCTGTCCCTCTGGGTGGGCGCGATGGTGGCCTACATGCTGATCCAGCCGCTCAACCGGCGCGCCCTGTCGGCCGGTTCGCCGGCCTGGCGGATCGCCCTCGCCGGCTGGCTGCCGGTGGTCGCCGTGGGCGTGCTCCAGGTTGCGGCGCTGATGGCCGTGCTGCACTGGGCGATCGGCCTCCAGATGCTGCACGCGGCGGGCACGGTCGGCTTCCTGTTCCTGGTCACCGCGTGCTTCGGGGCGATCGTCCAGTGGCTGAACGCCCGCTTCGGCGCGGCGGGCCGGATCCTGGTGCTGGCCCTGCTGATGCTCCAGCTGACCTCGGCGGGCGGCACGTACCCCGTGCAGACCAGTCCGGGCTTCTTCAACGCGATCCACCCGTTCCTGCCGATGAGCTACATCGTGGAGGCGCTGCGCCGGCTGATCACGGGCGGCGGGCTCGGCCCGGTCTGGCAGGCGTGCGCCGTGCTGGCCGCGTTCACCGCGGGCGCGCTCGCGCTGACCGCCGTCGCGGCCCGGCGCCGCCAGGTGTGGACGCTCGACCGGCTGCACCCGGAGCTGAGCCTGTGATCCCCGAGGAGACTCGGCACGCGCGCGTACCTGTGAGAATCGGGGCCATGGAAAGCAGCAGCGCCAGGTCCGGCGGCAGCACGCGCCGCGAGGCCACCCGGCAGAAGCTCTACGAGGCGGCCGTCACGCTCATCGCCGAGCAGGGCTTCTCCGCCACCACCGTGGACGAGATCGCCGAGCGGGCCGGAGTCGCGAAAGGCACCGTCTACTACAACTTCGCGAGCAAGTCGGTCCTCTTCGAGGAACTGCTGCGGCACGGTGTGGGCCTGCTCACCGCCTCCCTGAAGGAGGCCGCGCAGGACACCGCGCGCGTGGGCGGCAGCAAGGTGGACGCGCTGGACGCGATGGTCCGCGCGGGCCTGGTCTTCATCGACCGCTACCCGGCCTTCACCCAGCTGTACGTGGCCGAGCTCTGGCGCACCAACCGGGCCTGGCAGTCCACGCTGATGGTGGTCCGTCAGGAGGCCGTCGCGGTGGTCGAAGGGGTGCTGCGCGAGGGCGTGGCGGGCGGGGAGTTCAGCGACGAGATCGACGTCCCGCTGACGGCGGCCGCGCTGGTCGGCATGGTCCTGGTGGCCGCGCTGGACTGGAAGGCCTTCCAGCCGGAGCGCTCCCTGGACGACGTCCACGCGGCCCTGTCCCGGCTGCTCCAGGGGCGCGTGAGCGGCAGGGGCTGAGCGCCGCCGTCGCAGAGCAGGGGAAAGGCGCCGGTCCCTTGCCGGACCGGCGCCTTCCCGTTCCCCTTGTTCCCCTGGTTTCCCCTTGCTCCCCGTACTCCCCCGTACGGTTCTCCCCCGTCGGTCCCCCGTGGGCGGTCGTTCCCCGGGTCCCCCGTCTCGCTTCCGCCGACGGAACGGCGGAAGGAGCGGCCAGGTGGCGGGCGCCGTTCCGCCGCCCCGTGTCGGCGGTGCCGGGCCGCGCCCCCTTGCCGTGCCTCCACTGTCCCGTCCGCACGGGTCGCGGCCCATCCGCGCGGGTACTCATCTCGCCGCCTAGGTACGGATACTCAGCCGTACGCGCGCGTGCCCACGCCCGCGGGCCCGCGCCTGGCTACGATCGCGTCCGTGTCCGTACTCCCCCTGGTGTTCACCAGCGGCTGGGCCAGCGGCGTCAACGCCTACGCGGTGGTGCTGCTCCTCGGCCTGTTCGGCCTGACGGGGGTGAGCGACGACGTCCCGCAGACGCTGCAGCGTCCCGAGGTGCTGATCGCCGCCGGCGTGCTGTTCCTGTGCGAGGCGGTCGCCGACAAGATCCCGTACGTCGACTCGGTGTGGGACTCGGTGCACACGGTGGTCCGGCCGCTCGCGGGCGCCTGGGTGGGCGCGCTGCTCGCCGGGCACAGCGGCTCGGTGTCGGACGTGGCGGCCGGTCTGATCGGCGGCTCGACGGCGCTGGCCAGCCACACGGTGAAGGCCGGGACACGAATGGCGGTCAACACCTCGCCGGAGCCGTTCAGCAACGTCGTGCTCAGCCTCGCCGAGGATCTCGGCGTGGGCGGTGTCGTGTCGCTCGCGATGTTCCACCCGCAGGCGGCGGCGCTCGTCGCGGCCGTCCTGCTGGCCGGCGGGCTGGCCGTGCTGGTCCTCCTGGTCTCCCGCATCCGGCGCTTCCTGCGCCGCCGCGCCCAGCGCCGGGAGGAGCGCCGGCTCGCCTCACGGGCGCCCTGACCTGCACGGGGACCGCCCGCGGGCGGGATTGTCAGTGGCGGTCGATAAAGTCGCAGGCATGGCACGGATTGTGGTGATCGGCGCCGGGATGGGCGCGATGGCGGCCGCCGCCCGGCTGGCCGTCGCGGGCCACCGGGTGACGGTGTACGAGCGGACGGACACGTACGGCGGTGCGGTGCGCCGTCTGGAGCGGGACGGGTTCGCCTTCGACACCGGCCCGGGCCTGCTGACGCTGCCCGCGGTGTACCGCGATCTGTTCGTCAAGACCGGCAAGGAGCCGCTGGAGGACTGCGTCGAGCTGGTCCAGGTCGACCCGTCCGCGCGGCACGTCTTCGCGGACGGCACGGAGGTGTCGGTGCCGAACGCCTCGCGCGCGGGTGTGGTCTCGGCGCTGGAGGGGGCGCTGGGCGCGGGCGCGGGCGAGCGCTGGGGCGACTTCCTGGTACGGGCGCGGGAGGCCTGGGACCGCACGCGCAGGCCGCTGCTGGAGGAGCCGCTGTGGCCCAACTGGCGGGTGCTGGCCGACAAGGAGCCGTACCCGGGCGTCCCGCACAAGCGGCTGCTGCGCACGCGGCGCGCGAGCACGCTGGCCGAGATCGGCGCCTGGGAGCTGCGCGACGAGCGGCTGGCGGCCCTGCTGGCGAGCAGCGCGCTCGCCCACGGCCTGGATCCGCGGACCGCCCCGGCGAGCACCGCCGTGCTGCCCTACATGGAGCACGCCTTCGGCACCTGGTATGTACGCGGCGGCATCCGGGAGTTGGCGCGGGCGGTGTACGAGCGGTGTCTGAAGCGGCGGGTGGAGTTCGTCTTCGACGCGGAGGTCATGCGCATCCTGGACCAGGACGGGCGGGCCACGGGCGTGGAGCTGCGGGACGGCACGGTGGCCGAGGCCGACCATGTCGTGGCGGACGTGGACCCGGCGCGGCTGAAGGTGATGACGGACCGTCCGCTCGACCAGGACGGAGATGTCCGGGCCGACCCGTTCACGACCCGTCCGGGGCGGTTCGCCGTGCTGCTGGCCCTGCGCGGCGGGCGCGCGGCCGGTGCCGCGCATCGCACGGTCGTCCACGCGCCGGACCCGGTGTCCGAGCTGGACTTCCTGGCCTCGGCGGAGGGGGACCGGCCGCCGTGGCCCACGGTGACCGTGCTGCGCCCCGACGATCCCGCGCTCCGGCCGGACGACGGGCACGAGTCCATGGTGCTGTCCGCGGTGGTGCCGAGCGCCGTCGACTGGGACGACCAGGGCATGGTCCGGCGGTACACGGACCATCTCCTCGACGCCGCCGGGGCCGCTATACCGGGCCTGCGGGACCGCGTCCTGTGGCAGGAGGTGCGCACGCCGGACGACTCCGACGACGAGACGAGTGCCTTCCTCGGCGCGGTGCCGGCCCCCGCGCTGGCCGCCGGCCGGGGCCGTTACCTGCACCCGGCGAACACCACCCGGCTGCCCGGGCTGTACCGGGTCGGCGGCTGGTCCCATCCGGGCGGCGGCCTGGCGCACGCGGGCATGTCGGGTGCGCTGGTGGCGGGGCTGATCGTGGAGGGCCCGGAGTTCCGCGGCTCCCAGTGAGCCGGCCCGGGCCCGAGGCGCGGTAACGGCCTCAGAAACGGTACTGCTCGTCGTACCCGGCGCCGGGCTGCGGCTGCTGCGCGTGGCCGTGCGCCTGGCCCTGGTAGGGGTACGGCTGCTCCTGCGGGAGTTCGCCGCCGTAGGCCTCGTCGGTGCGCTGCTGCGGCACCCACACCCCGCCGGGCGGGGTCTCCCCGTAGCCGCCGCCGGCGTAGGGGTCCTGGGCGTAGCCCTGCTGGCCGTACTGCCCGGCGTAGCCCGCGTCGTACCCGCCGCCGTAGGGCTGGCTGCCGACGTACGGGTCGGAGTAGTTGGCGTAGGCCTGCTGGTCGCCGGCGGCGTAGCCGTAGCCCTGCTGGCCGTAGCCGGAGTAGTCGTAGGCGTAGGCCTGCTGGCCGGTGCCCTGGGGCTGGGCCGCGTGGGTGGCGGTCTCGCCGTAGACGCCGTAGGAGCCGGTGTCCTCGGGCATGGGCTGGGGCTCGTAGACGGCGGTGCTCTCGGCGGGCCGGGCCGGGGTGAAGACGTCGTCGCGGTCGTAGTCGTCGTAGCCCTCGTGGCCCTGCGCGTAGCCGGGCTGCTCGGGCTCGTGCTCGTCCTCGTGGGCGGCGGGCTCCGGGTCGGAGACCTCCAGCGTCGGGTCCTGCCGGTCCGCCCTGCCGCGGCGGCGCTTGCTGCCGCCGCTGCCGGCGTCGCTCTCGCCGTCGGGCCGCTTGACCGCCCAGCCGGCGGCGAAGCCGCGGCGGAACGACAGCGTGACGTAGGTCTGGCCGACGGCGAAGGCGATGGCGCCCACGCCGATCACGATCACGGACGGCAACAGCACACCGACCACGACACCGAGGAAGCCTGCGAAGGCGAGCAGCCTCCAGCGCAGCCGCGCCTTGTACTGAAGCAGCACTTCGCCCAGCAACCACAGCGCGACGACACCGAACGCGATGTAGAGGACCGTCCAGCCCATGTACGCCCCTCTCCCAGTGACCGCTACGCAGTGTGTCCTATCGCGGTGCGGCCGGTCTAGGCCTGCGGGGGGTGGTGCAGACCCAGGTTCTCGTAGATTTCCAGGGTCGCCGTGGAGTTGTTGAGCGTGATGAAGTGCAGTCCGGGCACTCCCTCGGCGAGCAGCCGAGCGCAGAACTCCGTGGCGAACTCGATACCGATGGAGCGTACCGCCGCCGGATCGTCCTTCGCTGTGAGGATCCGCTCTTTCAGAGCGTCCGGGAAGACCGCATTGCTGAGTTTGGGCAACCGTTCCAGCATCTTCACGCTGGTGACAGGGAGGACCTCGGGGATCACCGGGGTGTCACAGCCCGCGGCCGCCACCCGGTCGCGCAGCCGGAGATACGACTCCGGCTGGAAGAACATCTGTGTGATGGCGTAGTCGGCGCCGGCGCGGCACTTGTCCACGAAGTGGGCGACGTCGGTGTCCCAGTCCGCGGAGCGCGGGTGCATCTCCGGGAACGCGGCGACGCCGACGCAGAAGTCGCCCGACTCCTTGATGAGCCGGACGAGATCGGCCGCGTAGGTCAGGCCCTTGGGGTGCGGGACCCACTGGCCCATGGGGTCGCCGGGCGGGTCGCCGCGCACGGCGAGCATGTTGCGGATACCGGCGTCCGCGTACTGGCCGATGATGTTGCGCAGCTCGGCGACGGAGTGGTCGACCGCGGTGAGGTGGGCGACCGGGGTGAGCGTCGTGTCGGCGACGATCTGCTGGGTCTCCTTGACCGTGCCCGCGCGGGTGGAGCCGCCGGCGCCGTAGGTCACGGAGACGAAGTCGGGCGCGACCGCCTCGACCCGCCGCAGCGCGCTCCACAGGTTCCGCTCGCCCTTGGGGGTCTTCGGCGCGGAGAACTCGAACGAGTACGTCGTCTTGCCGGCGGCGAGCATGTCACGCACGGTGCGTGCGCGATCAGTCCTGGTGGATGCGGTTCCGAGGGCCATACGGGCAGGTTAGCCAGGGGGCGGCGGTCCCCCAACCGGGCGCCGGAAATTTGCCCGAATTGTCGCTCTCCTGTCCATCCCTTGGACAAATTCATGGACGGGGCCGGCCCGTCATCACCCGGGCAGGGCCTCACACCTGCGGCAGCCGCTTGGCGAACTCCGCCGCGGCGGCACCCGGGTCGTCCGCCTCCGTGATCGCGCGGACGACGACCACCCGGCGGGCGCCGGCCTCCAGCACCTCGTCGAGGTTGCCGAGGTCGATGCCGCCGATGGCGAACCAGGGGCGCTCGGTGCCGAGGGCGGCGGTGCAGCGCACCAGGTCGAGGCCGGGGGCGTGGCGGCCGGGCTTGGTGGGGGTGGGCCAGCAGGGGCCCGTGCAGAAGTAGTCCACGCCGTCCTGCGCGGCGGCCGCGGCGGCCTCGGACTCGGCGTGCGTGGAGCGGCCGATCAGCACCTCGTCGCCGAGGACCGCGCGGGCCGCGGGGACGGGCAGGTCGCCCTGGCCGAGGTGGAGCACGTCGGCGCGGGCGGCGTGGGCGACGTCCGCGCGGTCGTTGACCGCGAGGAGCTTGCCGTGCCGGGCGCAGGCGTCGGCGAAGACCTCCAGGTGCGCCAGCTCCTCGGCGGCCTCCATGCCCTTGTCGCGCAGCTGCACGATGTCGACACCGCCGGCCAGGACCGCGTCCAGGAACTCGGGCAGGTCGCCCTGGCGCCTGCGCGCGTCCGTGCACAGGTACAGGCGGGCGCCGGCGAGCGCGGCGCGTGCGGTGTCGGACATGCGTGGGTCCCCCCGGGGTCGGTGTCGCTGACGGATGTCGGGGTGGCGTACGGGCCGCTGCTCACGGCGGCGGCCCGTACGCCCCCTCGTGGTAGGGCTCGGCTCAGACGGCGAGCGCCTGGGCGCGGCGCTTCACCTCCGTGCCGCGATTCTCGCTCAGGGCCTGCGCGGGGGTGCCGGGCAGGGTCGGGTCGGGGGTGAAGAGCCACTCAAGCATCTCTTCATCCGTGAAGCCGTCGTCCCGCAGGAGCGTCAGGGTCCCGGTCAGGCCCTTGACGACCTTGTCCCCGTCGATGAAGGCGGCGGGGACGTGCAGCGCCCGGTTCTCCCCTCGGCGTACGGCGATGAGCTGGCCCTCCTTGACCAGCTGCCGCACGCGCGTCACCTCGACGCCGAGCATCTCGGCGATGTCGGGGAGGGTGAGCCAGGCGGGGACGAGAGCATCGATCTTTGCGTCAATCTCGGTCACATGAACAAGCCTGCCATCCCCCACTGACAGTCGGAAGTCAGGCAGGTCCAGGCGGGAGGGTGTGGGAGGGTGTGCTATTCGGCGACGGCGTCCTTCAGAGGCCTGCCCGGATCCGCCAGCGCCCGCGCGTCCATCCTGCGGCCCGCCTCGATCAGCCTGCGTCCCTGGGCCAGGTCGCGCGGGCGGCCCACGGCCAGCAGGGCCACCAGGCGGTCCGCGCGCAGCCAGCACACCGTCCAGGCCGGGCCCGCCGGGTCGCCGCGCCACACCAGTCGGTCGGCCGCCGCGTGGTGCCCGGCGTACTGCACGAACCGGCCGAACTGCTCGGACCAGAAGTACGGCACCGGGTCGTACTCCGTCGGGGTCTCGCCCATGATGTTCGCGGCGACCGTGCGCGGGCCCTGGAGGGCGTTGTCCCAGTGGTGGACGAGCAGCCGCTCCCCGTAGCGGGCCGACGGGAAGGAGGCGCAGTCGCCGACGGCGTACACGTCCTCGACGCTGGTGAGCAGGCGGGCGTCGGCGACGATCTCGCCGTGGGCGCCCAGCTCGATGCCGGAGCCGGCCAGCCAGCCGGTGGCCGGGCGGGCGCCGATGCCGACGACGACGGCGCCCGCGGGCAGCCGCGTGCCGTCGGCGAGCACGACCGCGCCCGGCTCGACGCGCTCCACGCGCGCGTTGGTGCGCAAGGTGGCCCCGCTGTCCGCGTACCAGGCGGCCATGGGTGCCGCGACCTCCGCGGGCAGGGCACCCGCGAGCGGCCGGTCGGCGGCCTCGACGACGGTGACCGCGCAGCCCGCCGCGCGCGCGGCGGTGGCGAACTCGGCGCCGATCCAGCCGGCGCCGACGACCACGATCTCGTGCTGCTCGGCCAGGACCGGCCGCAGCCGCTCGGCGTCGTCCAGGGTGCGCAGCAGATGCACGCCCGGCACGCCCTCGGTGCCCGGCAGGGTGATCGGCTCGGCGCCGGTGGCGAGGACCAGCACGTCGTACGGCACCGGGCCCGCCTCGGTGTCCAGCTCGTGCGCGGCGGGGCGCACGCCCAGCGCCTCGCAGCCGAGCCGCAGCTCCACGCCGAGCGACTCGAAGTCCACCTCGAAGGCCGAGTCCTCGGCCTTGCCGAGGAGCACGGCCTTGGACAGCGGCGGCCGGTCGTAGGGCTGGTGCGGTTCGGCGCCGATCAGGGTGACGGCGCCCTTGAAGCCTTGCTCGCGCAGGGCGACCGCGGTCTGCACCCCGGCCATGCCCGCGCCGACGACGACCACGCGCCGCCCCGGTGACGTGCGTTCTTCCGCTGTCTGCTCGCTCACCCGATCACCATAGACACGTGACAATCCGTCAGTCATGGGGCGTGCTCGGTGACCTGTTCCACAACACTCGTCCCGCTCCCCGCCTGCGACTCCCACTCCCAGGTCTCCGCGAGCCGCACCCGCCCGTCCGGCAGCTCCGCGACCGTGGACACGCAGTGGCCGCAGGAGGTCGTGCCGTCGGTCTTCAGCTGGACGTAGCGGAAGTCGAGCCGGTCCCCCTCCCGGGTGCCGACCAGATGGCCGCGGACCACGTCGCCGCCCGCGTACTCGGCCCAGATCTCGCCGTCCTTCTCGTGGTACAGGAACCGGGTGCGCGTACCCACCTGACCTGGGGCTTGGTCCGCGACCGGGGCGAGGATGAGTCCGTCGAGCGAGCGGGCCATGGGCAGGGGCTCCCTTACGGGTGAGGCGGGCCGCGGGCTAGGGTGGCCACCGTACAAGCACTCGCGGGAGCCCGGACGCACCGGGCTGAGAGGGAGGCTGGCGGCCTCCGACCGTACGAACCTGATCCGGGTCATGCCGGCGAAGGGAGGGGCTGGACGCCCATGTCGTCACGTACGTCCGACACGTCCGACGTCCTCGTCATCGGGGGCGGAATCATCGGCCTGGTCACGGCCTGGCGCGCGGCGCAACGCGGGCTCGCCACGGCCGTGGTGGACCCCGAGCCCGGCGGCGGGGCCGCGCGGGTCGCGGCCGGGATGCTGGCCGCGGTCACCGAACTGCACTACGGCGAGGAGACCCTGCTCGCCCTCAACCTCGAATCGGCGCGCCGCTACCCCGACTTCGCCGCCGAGCTGACCGAGCTGACCGGCCACGGCCTCGGCTACCGCCGCTGCGGCACCCTCCAGGTCGCGCTCGACGCCGACGACCGTGCCCATCTGCGCGAACTGCACGCCCTCCAGCGGCGCTCGGGCCTGGAGTCCGAGTGGCTGTCCGGGCGGGAGTGCCGGCGCCTGGAGCCGATGCTGGCACCCGGGGTGCGCGGCGGGCTGCGGGTCGACGGCGACCACCAGATCGACCCGCGGCGGCTCGCGGCGGCCCTCGTCGTCGCGTGCGAACGGTCCGGCGTGGTGTTCCACCGCGCGTGGGCCGAGCGGCTGGACGTCGCGGCCGGCCGCGCCGCCGGGGTCACCCTCGCCGACGGCACCGCGCCGCGCGCCGGGCAGGTGGTGCTCGCGGCCGGCAGTCTGAGCGGGCGGCTCGCGGGGGTGCCCGAGGGGCTGCTGCCGCCGGTGCGGCCGGTCAAGGGGCAGGTGCTGCGGCTGACCGTGCCGCGCGCGTACGCGCCGTTCCTGAGCCGTACCGTGCGGGCCGTCGTCCGCGGCGGGCACGTCTACCTGGTGCCCCGGGAGAACGGCGAGCTGGTCGTCGGCGCGACCAGCGAGGAGCTCGGCTGGGACACGACGGTCACCGCGGGCGGCGTGTACGAGCTGCTGCGCGACGCGCACGAGCTGGTGCCGGGCATCACCGAGCTGCCGCTCACCGAGACCCGCGCCGGGCTGCGCCCCGGCTCGCCGGACAACGCACCGCTGCTCGGCCCGTCCGGGCTGGACGGGCTGGTGCTGGCCACCGGGCACTACCGCAACGGGGTGCTGCTCACGCCGGTCACCGGCGATGTCATGGCAGGACTGCTGGCCGACGGCGAACTGCCGGAGGAGGCCCGCCCGTTCACACCGCGGCGCTTCGGCGCCGTCGCCCCCTCCGCCGCCCTTCAGGAGCAGCCCGCATGAACATCTCGATCTCTGTCAACGGAGAGCGCCGGGAGATCGTTCCGGGCACCGCGCTCGACTCCGTCGTCCGCTCCCTGGTCGCCGCGCCCTCCGGGGTGGCCGCGGCCGTCAACGAAACCGTCGTCCCGCGCGCGCAGTGGGCGAACACACCGCTGGGCGAGGGCGATCGCGTGGAAGTCCTCACCGCCGTACAGGGGGGCTGAAGCATGGCCGACGATTCCTTGGTCCTCGGGGGTACGACGTTCTCGTCACGGCTGATCATGGGTACGGGCGGTGCGCCCAGCCTGGAGGTGCTGGAGCGGGCGCTGATCGCCTCCGGCACGGAGCTGACGACGGTCGCGATGCGGCGGGTGGATCCTTCCGTGCACGGCTCGGTGCTGTCGGTGCTGGAGAAGCTGGGCATCGGGGTGCTGCCGAACACGGCGGGCTGTTTCACCGCCGGGGAGGCGGTGCTGACCGCGCGGCTGGCCCGGGAGGCGCTGGGCACGGACCTGATCAAGGTGGAGGTCATCGCCGACGAGCGCACCCTGCTGCCGGATCCGGTGGAGACGCTGGAGGCGGCGGAGACGCTGGTGGACGAGGGGTTCACGGTGCTGCCGTACACCAACGACGATCCGGTGCTCGCGCGGAAGCTGGAGGACGCCGGGTGCGCGGCGGTGATGCCGCTGGGCTCGCCGATCGGGTCGGGGCTCGGTATCCGCAACCCCCACAACTTCCAGTTGATCGTGGAGCACGCGCGCGTGCCGGTGATCCTGGACGCGGGGGCCGGTACGGCGTCCGACGTGGCGCTGGCCATGGAGCTGGGGTGCGCCGGGGTGATGCTCGCCTCGGCGGTGACCCGGGCGCAGGAGCCGGAGCTGATGGCCGCCGCGATGCGGCATGCGGTGGAGGGCGGCCGGCTGGCCCGGCTGGCCGGGCGGATCCCCCGCAGGCACTTCGCCGAGGCGTCGTCCCCCACGGAGGGGATGGCCCGGCTGGATCCCGAGCGGCCGGCGTTCTAGCGTCACAGGTCGGCTTCAGTAGCCGGCGGGAGGCGGGCTCGGATCGGGGTTTGTCGGTCGGTCCTCGTAGACTCCCCTCTCGTGGATACGACCCTTCAGGACCCCCTCGTCGGGCAGGTGCTCGACGGCCGTTATCGCGTCGACGCGCGGATCGCCGTCGGCGGGATGGCCACGGTCTACCGGGCCCTGGACACCCGGCTGGACCGCGTTCTCGCGCTGAAGGTGATGCACCCGACGCTCGCGGCCGACGCCACCTTCGTCGAGCGGTTCATCCGGGAGGCGAAGTCGGTCGCCCGGCTCGCCCACCCCAACGTCGTCCAGGTCTTCGACCAGGGCACCGACGGGTCGTACGTGTACCTGGCGATGGAGTACGTCGCCGGGTGCACCCTGCGCGACGTGCTGCGCGAGCGGGGGGCGCTGCAGCCGCGCGCAGCCCTCGACATCCTGGAGCCCGTCCTCGCCGCGCTCGGTGCCGCGCACCGGGCGGGGTTCGTGCACCGGGACATGAAGCCCGAGAACGTACTGATAGGCGACGACGGACGGGTCAAGGTCGCCGACTTCGGGCTCGTGCGGTCCGTGGACACCGTGACCAGCACCACGGGCGCCGTGCTCGGGACCGTGTCGTATCTCGCGCCCGAGCAGATCGAGCAGGGCACCGCGGACCCGCGCGTCGACGTGTACGCGTGCGGTGTCGTGTTCTACGAGATGCTGACGGGGGACAAGCCGCACTCCGGGGACTCCCCCGCCCTGGTGCTCTACAAGCACATACACGAGGACGTGCCGCCGCCCTCGGCGCTGGTGCCGGGGCTCGCGCCGGAGCTGGACCGGCTGGTCGCGGCGGCCACCGCGCGCACCCCGGAGGTCCGCCCGCAGGACGCCGTGGCGCTGCTCGCCCGGGTACGCGAGGCGCGCCAGGGGCTGAGCGCCGAGCAGCTGGACGCGGCACCGCCCCAGGCGCTGTCCGCGGAGCACGACAACGCCGGGGACCGTACGAGCGTGATACCGCGCTCGCTGACCGTGCCCCGCTCGCTGACCTCCCCCACGCTCGGCTTCGCTCGCGCGGGGGGACCCCCATCCCGCCCGCTGCCCGTGGGCGAGCACGAGTCCCTCGACGGCGTCCAGCGCACCAGCCGGCTCCAGGCCCCGCCCCCGTCGCGTCGCAGGCGCCCGAAGCACCTGCTGCTGACCGTCATCGCCGCTGTCCTGGTGGTGTTCGGCCTGGGAACGGGCGTCTGGTACATCAACTCCGGCCAGTTCACGCACGTCCCGCCGCTGCTGTCGAAGACCGAGGCGCAGGCGCGCGAGCGGCTGCGGGCGGCCGGGCTCGACGTCGGGCCGATCAAGCGCCGGTACAACGACGCCGTCCAGCGCGGCACGGTCATCAGCACGGACCCGGCGCCCGGCGCCCGGATCCGTGGCCACGACGCCGTGGCCCTGACCGTCTCACTGGGCCCGGAGACGGTGAACGTGCCGGACGTGACGGGCCGGCCGCTGGCCGAGGCGCGCAGACTGCTGAAGGCGGACGGGCTGGAGCCGGGCATGGTCACCCGGGAGTTCAGCGACAGCGTCACCGAGGGCTCCGTGATCGGCACGACCCCGCAGGCGGGCACCAAGCGGCACGCGGGCGCCGCCATCGCGCTGGTCGTCAGCAAGGGCAGCCCGGTCGGCGTCCCGGACGTCACCGGCGACGATCCGGCCGACGCCCGGCAGACGCTGACCGACGCCGGGCTGAAGGTCGTGATCGCGCCCGACCGGGTCAACTCCGAGTACGACAACGGCAAGGTGGCCCGGCAGAGCCCGGGCGACGGCAGCCAGGCCGCGGCGGGCGACACGGTGACGCTGACCCTGTCCAAGGGCCCGCAGATGGTCCAGGTGCCGGACGTGACCGGGGACAGCGTGGCCGACGCGCACAAGGCGCTGGAGGGCGCGGGCTTCAAGGTGAGCGAGGACCGCGGTCTGCTCGGCCTGTTCGGGGACACCGTGAAGAAGCAGTCGGTGCCGGGCGGCGGCACGGCCCCCAAGGGTTCGACGATCACGATCACCATCCGCTGACCCCTCGCCCCGTGGGGGCCGACGGGGTCCCTGGTCCGGCGGCCGGGGCGGGCATGACACCCTGAACGGGTGAGTCCCCAGCAGTCGTCGCTTCCCCGTGTCCCCCTGCCCCGCAACCCCGTCGGCGGGCACGTGCCCGTGGCCGGCGGCCTGCACACGGTCGGGCTGTCGTACGCCCGCGCGCTGAAGGCGGAGACCGTGCAGGTCTTCGTGGCCAACCCGCGCGGCTGGGCCACGCCCGTCGGCAACCCCCGGCAGGACGAGGCGTTCCGCGCGGCCTGTGCCGAGGAGTCGATCCCGGCGTACGTCCACGCCCCCTACCTGATCAACTTCGGATCGCACACCGAGGCGACCGTGGAGCGGTCGGTGGAGTCGCTGCGGCACTCGCTGCGGCGCGGGCGGGAGATCGGCGCGCTGGGCGTGGTCGTGCACACGGGGAGCGCGACCGGCGGGCGCGAGCGGTCGGTGGCACTGCGGCAGGTGCGCGAGCACATGCTGCCGCTGCTGGACGAACTGACGCACGACGACGACCCGTTCCTGCTCCTGGAGTCCACGGCCGGGCAGGGCGCCTCGCTGTGCTCGCGGACCTGGGACTTCGGGCCGTACTTCGAGGCGCTGGACGCCCATCCGAAGCTGGGCGTGTGCCTGGACACCTGCCACGTCTTCGCCGCCGGCCACGACCTGACCGGCCCGAGCGGCATGCACCAGACCCTGGACCTGCTGGTGGACACGGTCGGCGAGGGGCGGCTGAAGCTGATCCACGCCAACGACTCCCAGGACGTGGTGGGCGCGCACAAGGACCGGCACGCGAACATCGGCTCCGGACACATCGGCGAGGAGCCGTTCCGGGCGCTCATGGCGCATCCGGCGACCGAGGGCGTGCCCCTGATCATCGAGACCCCCGGCGGCCGGGAGGGGCACGCGGCGGACGTGGAGCGGCTGAAGAAGCTGCGCGACGGCTGACCCGCACCGGGGCGCCCGGCGCTACAGTTCCGGGCCCTCCCCCGGTTCCTCCTGGTAGGAGTAGCGCTGTTCCTTCCAGGGGTCGCCGATGTTGTGGTAGCCGCGTTCCTCCCAGAAACCGCGGCGGTCGGCGGTCATGTACTCCACGCCCCGGACCCACTTCGGGCCCTTCCAGGCGTACAGGTGGGGGACGATCAGACGGACCGGGAAGCCGTGCTCGGCGGTGAGCAGCTCGCCGTCCTTGTGGGTGGCGAAGATCGTGCGGTCGGAGGCGAAGTCCGACAGGCGCAGGTTGGAGCTGAAGCCGTACTCCGCCCAGACCATCACATGGGTGACGTCCGGCGCGGGCGGGGCCAGGTCCAGGATCGCGGCCGCCGGGACGCCGCCCCACTCGGCGCCGGTCATGCTGAACTTCGTCACGCAGTGCAGATCGGCCACCACGGTGGTGTACGGCAGGGCCGTGAACTCCTCGTGGCCCCAGGTGTGCTTGTCGCCGTCGGCAGTGACGCCGAAGACCCGGAACTCCCAGCGCTCGGGGCGGAACTTAGGGACGGGTCCGTAGTGCGTGACCGGCCAGCCACGCTGGAGCCGCTGACCCGGCGGGAGCTCGGACCCTGCCGCCGCTCCAGACTCTCGCTCCACCGGATGACCCATGTATCCATCCTGACAGACCTCGGGCAGTGCCCTTGACCATCCCTCCGCCGTCCCCCATGAACCGGACAAGAAGCCTCAAGTCAGGGCGAACTTACTAAGCATCCACTTACTGGACGATCTTCGTTGCCGATGCAATCATGCGGCCTCACACCTCCCCCCGTCCCCCGTGGAAGGAGCCGCTGCGATGCAGGGCGACCCCGAGGTCATCGAGTTCCTCAACGAGCAGCTCACCGGCGAGCTGACCGCGATCAACCAGTACTTCCTGCACGCGAAGATGCAGGAGAACTTCGGCTGGTACAAGCTCGCCAAGTACACCCGGCACGAGTCGTTCGACGAGATGAAGCACGCGGAGGTGCTGACCGACCGGATCCTGTTCCTGGAGGGGCTGCCGAACTACCAGCGGCTGTTCCACGTCCGTGTCGGGCAGAGCGTGAAGGAGATGTTCGAGGCGGACCGGCAGATCGAGGTGGAGGCGATCGACCGGCTCAAGCGCGGCATCAAGGTCATGCGCGAGAAGGGCGACATCACGTCCGCGAACATCTTCGAGGACATCCTCGCCGACGAGGAGAACCACATCGACTACCTCGACACCCAGCTGGAGCTGGTGGAGAAGCTCGGCGAGGCGCTCTACATCGCGCAGATCATCGAGCAGCCGGAGAGCTAGGCCGCTTCCGCGATCCCGGGCGTCGGCGGCAGCTCGGCCAGCACCGGCCTGCCCTGGTCGGCGAGCTCGCGGCGGGGGCAGGCGCCGCGGCCGAGCAGGGCCTGGATACGGCGGACGCACGAGCCGCAGTCCGTGCCCGCCTTGCAGGCGGAGGCTATCTGGCGGGGGGTGCAGGCACCGCCCTCCGCGTGCTGCTTGACCTGCTCCTCGGTGATGCCGAAGCAGCTGCACACGTACACGCGGATTCACCTCCCGCCGGGATTTCCGTATTGCCGCCATCCCCTTGATCGGTGAGGCAAACCTAACCTTACCTGTCGGGCAGGGTCCGCAAAAGTGGGGAGGGGCGCGGATCGGATGTGATCCGCGCCCCAGATCGTCCCGGGCCTGTCGGCAGGCCGGTCACTGGCTCCGGTACATCTCCGCGACCAGGAAGGCCAGGTCGAGCGACTGGCTGCGGTTCAGCCGCGGGTCGCAGGCCGTCTCGTAGCGCTGGTGCAGGTCGTCGACGAAGATCTCGTCGCCGCCGCCCACGCACTCGGTGACGTCGTCGCCGGTCAGTTCCACGTGGATGCCGCCCGGGTGGGTGCCGAGGCCCTTGTGGACCTCGAAGAAGCCCTTGACCTCGTCGAGCACGTCGTCGAAGCGGCGGGTCTTGTGCCCGGAGGCCGCCTCGAAGGTGTTGCCGTGCATCGGGTCGGTCACCCAGGCCACCGTCGCACCGGACGCCGTGACCTTCTCGACGAGCTCGGGGAGCTTGTCGCGGATCTTGTCGGCGCCCATGCGGACGATGAAGGTCAGCCGGCCCGGCTCCCGCTCGGGGTCGAGACGGTCGATGTACTTCAGCGCGTCCTCGGCCGTCGTCGTCGGGCCGAGCTTGATGCCGATCGGGTTGCTGATCCGCGAGGCGAACTCGATGTGCGCCCCGTCCAGCTGGCGGGTGCGCTCACCGACCCAGACCATGTGCCCCGAGACGTCGTACAGCTTGCCGGTGCGGGAGTCGACCCGGGTGAGGGCGGACTCGTAGTCCAGCAGCAGCGCCTCGTGCGAGGAGAACAGCTCGACGGTCTTGAACTCCTCCGGGTCCGTGCCGCAGGCCCGCATGAAGTTCAGCGCGCTGTCGATCTCCCGGGCGAGCTGCTCGTAACGCTGGCCCGACGGCGAGGTCCGCACGAAGTCCTGGTTCCAGGCGTGCACCTGGCGCAGGTCCGCGTAACCGCCGGTGGTGAAGGCACGCACCAGGTTCAGCGTGGACGCCGAGGCGTTGTACATGCGCTTCAGCCGCTCGGGGTCCGGGATCCGGGACTCCGGGGTGAAGTCGAAGCCGTTGACGGAGTCGCCCCGGTACACCGGGAGGGTCACGCCGTCGCGGGTCTCGGTCGGCTTGGAGCGCGGCTTGGAGTACTGGCCCGCGATCCGGCCGACCTTCACCACGGGCACGGCGGCCGCGTAGGTGAGGACGGCACCCATCTGGAGCAGCGTCTTCAGCTTGTTGCGGATGTGGTCCGCGGACACCGCGTCGAAGGCCTCGGCGCAGTCGCCGCCCTGGAGGAGGAACGCCTCTCCCTTGGCGACGGCCGCCATCCGGGCGCGCAGCTGGTCGCACTCGCCCGCGAAGACGAGCGGCGGATACGACTCGAGGTCCGCGATCACTGCGCGCAGAGCCTCAAGGTCGGGGTACTCGGGCTGCTGCGCCGCGGGCAGGTCTCGCCAGGTGTTGCCAGCGCTTGCGCTGGTCTTAGCGTTCACGGTCACCCTCTATACCTTACGGGGTGCGGTCACCGACCCCCTCATTCGCTCATCAAGTGAGACGCATCCCGCCCGGATGTGGAAAACGGGCCCCCGTGCACGGGGGCCCGTTCCCGGCGGCGGTCAGCCGCAGTTGTGCGCCGCCGAGGTGCTGGACGCGACGACCACGTCCACCCCGGGGGCGGTCAGGTGCACGGCGTCGACCGTGAGGCCGCCGTCCGCCGTCCTGACCTGCTCGTTCACCACGAGCTTGGCGCCCACGACACCGAGGTCGACGGATTCGTTCACGCTGCCGTCGAGCTTGACCGGGACACCGGCCACGGTGAGCGTGAGGTCCGTGCTGCCCGACACCGCGCCGCAGGTGCTGGTCGAGACGGCCTTGATCCCGGACACCTTGAGGACGGGGAGGCCCGGCAGGCCGACCGTGGCCTCCTCCAGGGACACGGTCGAGGTGGCGCCGCTGGGTCCGGCCTTGGTGTCGACCCGGGCGCACAGCGTCTTCGAGGTGAGCACGAGCGTGTTGACGTCGGCCGTGCAGGGCGGCGCCGTGCTGCTCGCGCCCGCGGTGCGCACGGTGCCCGTGTCGGGCGTCGGCGGGACGGACACCACCGGCAGGCCGAGCAGCGAGACGTCGGCCGACAGGCCGTAGGCCCGCCCGGTGACGTACTGGAGCCGCACGGTGTCGGTGGTCTCGGCGGGCAGGTAGCCGTCGTCGCCGGCGAAGGACGCCTTGACCGGGACGGTCGCGTCGGCGTTCAGCGGGGCGTCGACCGAGGCGATGGTGCACGTCGCCGCGCCCTGGGCGTCCGTCGTGCCGTCGCAGGTCTGGGCGCCGAGCGCGAAGCTCACCTTCTTGTCGGCGACGGGCGCGCCGGCGTCGGTGGTGAGGGTCGCGGACAGGGCGGCCGGGGAGCCGTCGGAGACGGTCTTCGGGCCGGTGTAGGCGAGCTTGGTCGTCTTCTTCTGCGGGGGCGGCGGAGGCGTGCCGCCGGTTCCCACGTCGATGAAGTCGCGGTCGATGCCGATCGTGGCGCCGCCGTGGCTCTCGGTCAGATCACCCGCGTACTGGTGGACGCGCTGGTGGTCGGCCCAGAGGCCCGCCGGGATCGCCGGGTCGTCGGTCGTCGCCCGGTTGTCCCAGCGGGCGGTGTCGATCACGTCGGGCAGGGTGATCTTCCCGGCCGCCGCGACGAGGTCGGGCGTCAGGGACGCCCCGCCCCCGTACGCGCCGGAGCGGTAGCCCAGGTCGTGCAGCCGCTTGGTCCAGGCGTCGAGGTAGGCGAGCACGCGGGAGGTGTTGTCGCCGCCGGGCGGGTAGTTCTCCATGTTCTCGTAGAGCACCGAGCCCGCGCCGAGCCCCAGCGCCTTCGCCTGTGCGACCGCGTCGTCGGCGGCCGCGCTGCCCTGCGGGGCCGGGTCGGTGATGACCGTGCAGCGCCCGCCGCAGCTGCCCGAGTCGGCGGTGGCCTGCTTGCCGACGTAGATCGGGAGGAAGCGCCAGCCGTTCGTGTACTGGGTCTGCACCCACTGGGCGCTGAGGTTCGCCTGGGAGCAGCCGCGGTTCTCGCCGCCGATGTAGACGCCGACGGCGCCGTAGCCGGAGGAGCCCCTCCAGGCGTTCATCGCCGCCTGGCTCGGGGCGTCGCAGGCGTCGAAGCCGGTGCCCTGGTACGAGGTCGCGTCGGCCGGCACGGCGAGCGCGGCCGGCGCGGCGGACGGCGCTGCGGTCCGCGCCGAGGCCACCGGCAGCCCGGCGCTGCGGAGCACCCGCTCGATCCCGGCACGGTCACCGCCGTAGCCGGCCGTGACGGTGATGCCGGCGGCGGTCGCACTGTACGTCCGTGAGGTGGGGTTCTCGGTGACGGTGGCCTTGGTGGCGGTCGAGGGCCGGACGAGCAGCGCCTCGGTGCGGCCGGTCACGTCGGCGGGGCAGTTCTGCCGGGCGCCCGGGGTGCCGAGGTACACGGTGTGCCGGTCGAAGCGGACGCAGGTGGCCGGGTTCTTGCCGAGGTCGACGACTTTCCAGTCGGCGGGGACGGTGAACGTGTGCCCCCGGTAGTGGATCGCGGTGGTGCCGCCGCCGGTCGTGTCCGGCGCGGTGGCGGCCTGTGCGGTGGCGAGCGGTGCGGCGCCGAGTGCCGCCGCGGCGGCGAGGACGGTCAGCGCCCGTGCGGCGCGCCGTCTCGGCCGCGGGTGCGGCCGTGAGGACAGTGGTGTGGAAATGACTTTCTCCTCCCCCGTGGGACGAAAGCGGTCCGGGGGAAGACTGGAAGTCAGATCGTGTACGCGTCAATAAATGACGCTCAATTGCCGGTTTTTTCGGCCTACTTCCGTTTGCGGAGCGTCGGCGCGCCGGGCGTGAGGGCGCTGTGGGGACGGCGTGAAGCAGCGGGTCGCCGAACGCGCACGGGGCCGGACACAGCCTCCGGGAAGGGGGCGTCGGACGGATGAACCCGCCAAGGCTTGGCCGGATCGGGTAGGGTGCGGGACATGTTCGCGCACTCGCCCATGAACCAGAACTGGTGGTGGACCGCTCATCCGGCGGCCCACTGACTGCGCGTACCCAGACATCGCGAAGGCCGCCCGAGGGGCGGCCTTCGGTGTTTCCAGGGCCGGGCCGTTCCTCCCACCGCACGAGGAACCGAGGAGCCATGGACCTGACCCGACTGCTGGACGACGACCGACCGTTCGCCCTCCTGCGCCGCCGCGCACCGGGCCGCGACCACGACATGGTCGAGCTGCTGCGGGGCCCCGTCTCGGCCCGCGACCGGCTCGCCGATCTCCCCGACGAGGGGCTGGCGCTGGTCCCGTTCCGGCAGATCCGCGAGCGCGGCTTCGACGTCCGCGACGACGCCACCCCGCTGCTGGTGCTGATCCCCGAGGAGTCGTACGAGATCCCGCTGGAGCAGGCCCTGGAGCAGCTTCCCGGGCACGAAGTCCGGGTCGAGGGAGGCGGGTTCGACATCGAGGACGAGGAGTACGCCGGGATCGTCGGGCAGGTGCTGGCCGAGGAGATCGGCCGGGGCGAGGGCGCCAACTTCGTGATCCGGCGGACGTACGAGGGCGGGATCCCGGGCTTCGGGCGCGCGGACGCGCTGGCGCTGTTCCGCCGGCTGCTGGCGGGCGAGCGGGGCGCGTACTGGACGTTCGTGGTGCACACCGGGGACCGCACGCTGGTCGGGGCCAGCCCCGAGGTGCACGTGCGGATGTCCGGCGGGACGGTCGTGATGAACCCGATCAGCGGGACGTACCGCTATCCCGCCGAGGGCCCGACCCCGGAGCACCTTCTCTCCTTCCTCGCCGACGGCAAGGAGATCGAGGAGCTGTCGATGGTCGTCGACGAGGAGCTGAAGATGATGTGCACCGTCGGCGACATGGGCGGGGTCGTCGTCGGACCGCGGCTGAAGGAGATGGCCCATCTCGCGCACACCGAGTACGAGTTGCGCGGGAAGTCGTCGCTGGACGCGCGGGAGGTGCTGAAGGAGACGATGTTCGCGGCGACCGTGACCGGCTCGCCGGTGCAGAACGCCTGCCGGGTCATCGAGCGGTACGAGCCGGGCGGCCGGGGCTACTACGCCGGTGCGCTGGCGCTGCTCGGCCGGGATTCCGGGGGCGCGCAGACCCTGGACTCCCCCATCCTGATCCGCACGGCCGACATCGACGCGGCCGGCCGGCTGCGGGTCGGGGTCGGCGCGACGCTGGTGCGCGGTTCGGATCCGGCGAGCGAGGTCGCGGAGACCCATGCGAAGGCGGCGGGCGTGCTGGCGGCGCTCGGGGTGCGGCCGGCCCGGCCGCGCGCGGAGCGGGAGTTGCCCCGGCTCGCCGACGATCCGCGGGTGCGGGCCGCGCTGGACGGGCGGCGGTCCTCGCTGGCCCCGTTCTGGCTGCGGATGCAGGAGCGGCTGCCCTCGCTCGACCGGCACGCCCTGGTCGTGGACGCCGAGGACACCTTCACGGCGATGCTGGCGCACGTGCTGCGCTCGGGCGGCCTGGAGGTGACCGTCCGGCGCTACGACGAGCCGGGGCTGCGGGCGGCGGCGCTCGCGCACGAGGGTCCCCTCGTGCTGGGCCCCGGCCCCGGCGACCCGGCCGACCCGGCCGACCCGAAGATGCGGTTCCTGCGGGAGCTGACGGCGGCCGTGCTGCGGGAGCACCGGCACGGGGTGCTCGGCGTCTGCCTCGGGCACGAGCTGATCTCGGCCGAGCTGGGCCTGGACATCGTGCGGAAGGAGGTGCCGTACCAGGGGGCGCAGACGGCCGTGGACCTGTTCGGGCGTGCGGAGACGGTCGGCTTCTACAACAGCTTCGTCGCCCGCTGCGACGACGAGGCGGCCCGGGAGCTGGCCGCGCACGGCATCGAGGTGAGCCGGGCCGGGAACGGCGAGGTGCACGCCGTACGGGGACCGGGCTTCGCGGGCGTGCAGTTCCACCCGGAGTCGGTGCTCAGCCTGAACGGGGCGGCGATCGTGCGGGAGTTGATCGGCGGGGCCCGTCCCCGAACGCCGGACGGGCTGCCCTGTGCCGACCGGCGCTGAGGACGAGCTCTCGCTCAGCCGAAGAAGACCCCCACCTCCGTGTACAGCTTCGGGTCCACCGTCTTCAGCCTGGCGGTGGCCTCGGCCAGCGGGACGCGGACGATGTCGGTGGCCCGCAGGGCGACCATCATGCCGTAGTCGCCGTCGTGGACGCAGTCGATGGCGTGCAGGCCGAAGCGGGTGGCGAGCCAGCGGTCGAAGGCGCTCGGCGTGCCGCCGCGCTGGACGTGGCCGAGGACCGTGGTCCGGGCCTCCTTTCCGGTGCGCCGCTCGATCTCCTTGGCCAGCCACTCGCCGACCCCGGAGAGCCGCACGTGTCCGAAGGAGTCGAGCGAGCCGTCCTTGAGCACCACGTCGCCGTCCCTGGGCATGGCGCCCTCGGCGACGACCACGATGGGGGCGTACGACGCCCGGAAGCGGGAGGTCACCCAGGCGCAGACCTGGTCGACGTCGAAGCGCTGCTCGGGGATGAGGATGACGTTGGCACCGCCGGCCAGGCCCGAGTGCAGGGCGATCCAGCCGGCGTGCCGGCCCATCACCTCCACGACCAGGACCCGCATATGGGACTCGGCGGTGGTGTGCAGCCGGTCGATGGCCTCGGTGGCGATGTTGACGGCGGTGTCGAAGCCGAAGGTGTAGTCGGTGGCCGACAGGTCGTTGTCGATCGTCTTGGGCACCCCGACGCAGGGCACCCCGTACTCGCCGGACAGCCGGGCCGCGACGCCGAGGGTGTCCTCGCCGCCGATCGCGATGAGGGCCTGGACGTCCAGTTTGGCCATGTTGTCCTTGATCCGGCGGATCCCGTCGTCCTCCTTCAGGGGATTGGTGCGCGAGGAGCCGAGGATGGTGCCGCCCCGGGGCAGGATGCCGCGCACCGTGGGGATGTCGAGGCGGACGGCGCGGCCTTCGAGGGGGCCCCGCCAGCCGTCCCGGAAGCCGGTGAAGTCATAGCCGTACTCCTGCACGCCCTTGCGGACGATGCCCCGGATGACGGCGTTGAGCCCGGGGCAGTCACCGCCTCCGGTCAGTACTCCGACCCGCATGGAAAAGTCCCTTCGCCACGGTTTCCTGACATTTGGTCACGCTAACGGTGACCCAGGTCACACCGGGAGGGGCGGGACGGGTGATTCCGGGGCGCGGAAAGGGGGCTTACTCGTCGTCGAGGCCGCGCTCGATGGCGTACCGCACCAGTTCGACCCGGTTGTGCAGCTGAAGCTTGCCGAGGGTGTTCTGGACGTGGTTCTGCACCGTGCGGTGGGAGATGACGAGGCGTTCGGCGATCTGCTTGTAGCTCAGGCCCTTGGCGACGAGGCGCAGCACCTCGGTCTCGCGGTCGGTCAGCCGGGGTGCGCCGGGCTCGTCGGCGCCCTGGGCGGGGGCTGGTTCGGAGGCGAGGCGGCGGTACTCGCCGAGGACCAGTCCGGCGAGGCCCGGCGTGAACACCGGGTCGCCGACGGCGGTGCGGCGCACGGCGTCCAGCAGTTCCCCGGTGGAGGCCGACTTCAGCAGATAGCCGGTGGCCCCGGACTTCACGGCCTCCAGGACGTCGGCGTGCTCACCGCTCGCGGACAGCACGAGGACGCGCAACGCCGGGTTGTGGCCGACCAGTTCCTTGCACACCTGGACGCCGGGCTTGGCCGGCAGGTTGAGGTCCAGGACGAGGACGTCGGGCGCGGCAGCCCTGGCGCGGCGCACCGCCTGCTCGCCGTCCCCGGCGGTGGCCACGACCTCGAAGCCGGACTCGGCCAGGTCACGGGCGACCGCGTCGCGCCACATGGGGTGGTCGTCCACCACCATGACCCTGATCGGGTCCCGCTGCTCGCTCATCGACGTCCTGCCTCCGCGTTCTTCGCTGCTTTCGGTGCTTTCGGCACTTTCAGTTCGACCTCCGTGCCCTGCCCGGGGACGGAGAGGAGCTCGGCGCTGCCGCCGAGATCGCGCAGCCGGCCGCGGATCGACTGGGCGACCCCGAGCCGCCCCTCGCTCTCGGCCTGCGCGAGCCGGCCCTCGGGGATGCCGGGGCCGTCGTCCCGGACGGTCACGACGATCTCGTCCGGCTCGTCCTCGACCAGGATCCAGGCCCGGGCGTCCTCGCCCACGTGCCGGCGCACGTTGTCCAGGGCGGCGCCGACCGCCGCGGCCAGTTCCCGGGCCGCCGGGGGCGGCAGCGGCACCGGGGCGCCGGGCTCGGCGAGGCTGACCCGGCCGCACGCGTAGGGGGCGAGCAGGGAACGCAGATCGACGTCATGGCCCGCCCCCTCGTCGTCCGGCTCCTCCACCATCCGTACGACGGCCCCGGCGGCCGCGTCCTCCGACACCCGGGACACCGGCACCAGCCCGCCCGAGACCAGCGTGCGCAGCGCCACCTCCTGCTCCCCGGCCAGCCGGCCCAGCTCGGCCGCCTCGCCGCCGAGGGCCGTGCCCCGGCGCTTGACCATCGCCAGCACCTGGAGGACGCCGTCGTGGATGTCCCGGGCCAGCCGCTCCCGCTCGCGGGTCGCGGCCTCGATCTCCAGGGCGCGCGCGAGGGTGCGCTCGGAGGCGCGGGCGACCTCGACGACGTAGCCGATGGCGAGGCAGGAGACCCAGAGGAGGATGAGGCTGTGTACCGTGTCCCGGGCGGGATGGCCGCGTTCGGCCAGATTGGCCAGCGCGACCGGTGTGGCGGCGACGGCGGCCCAGCGCCAGCCGCCCCTGATCGCGAAGGCCAGCACCGCGCCCGCGGTCCATATCGACGGCAGCGTGGGGCCGCCCGCGATCCGCTGGTGGCTGTCGGCGAGCGGGGTGATCAGGACGCCGGTGAGGGCGATGACCAGGTCGGCGGCCAGGAAGGGCGTCGTGCAGCTCGCCGCGTTGCGCACGCTCGGCAACGTGGCGAGGGTCCAGACGAACAGGACGGCGAAGTAGCCGACGGCGACCCAGGGGCGCACGTAGAGGTCGTACCGGGTGACGCACAGGCCGATGGCGTAGAGCATGGTCAGGACGCGGTAGCCGGCGAGCGCACGCCACAGCGGCAGCTCGACCGACATCCGCAGGACGCGCTCGCGCTTCGGCATCTCCCCCGGTCCCCCCAGCCCCTCTCTCAGGCCTCCTGGGCCTCTTCCTTCTTCCCGGCCTCCATGGCCTTCTCCGCCTCCTTGGCCGACTTCGCCGCGTCCGCGATCTGCCGCTTGGCGGCGGTCGCGTACATGTCGACGTACTCCTGGCCGGAGAGCTTCATGATCTCGTACATGACCTCGTCGGTCAGGGCGCGCAGGACGAAGCGGTCGTGCTCCATGCCGGCGTAGCGGCCGAAGTCCAGCGGCTTGCCGATGCGGATGCCGGGGCGCATGAGCTTCGGCATCACCTTGCCGGGCGGCTGGATCTTCTCCGTGTCGATCATCGCCACGGGAATCACCGGCGCGCCGGTGGCGAGCGCCACGCGCGCGAGGCCGCCGGGCTTGCCCCGGTAGAGCCGGCCGTCGGGCGAGCGGGTGCCCTCGGGGTAGATGCCGAACAGCTCGCCGCGCTCCAGCACCTCGATGCCGCTCCTGATCGCGGCCTCGCCCGCACCGCGCGCCCCGGAGCGGTCCACCGGGAGCTGTCCGACGCCCTTGAAGAAGGCCGCCGTCAGCCGGCCCTTCACGCCCGGGGTGGTGAAGTACTCGGCCTTCGCGATGAAGGTGACCTTGCGGTCCAGCACCGCGGGCAGGAAGAACGAGTCCGAGAACGACAGGTGATTGCTCGCCAGAATCGCCGGACCCTCGGCCGGGATGTTCTCCAGTCCCTCCACCCAGGGCCTGAAGGCGACCTTCAGCGGCCCGCCGATGGCGACCTTCATCGTGCCGTACAACACCCGTGTGCCTCCCGTTTCCGTCGAACAGACCTTAACCCGGAGGACCGTCAATGAGCCCGACGACCCTGGTCGGTGTCAGTGCGGTCGCGTACGGTGAAGCACATCCACGCATTTCTTTCCGCACGCCTCTGCCGGCCGTCGGGCCGCCGGAGCACCGTCCCAAGGACAGGAGAGTCGAAGGTGCCGGTTCTCCCCGGAGCTGAGCCCTACCGCCACGAGGGCGGGGAGGTGGGCGTCCTCCTCTGCCACGGCTTCACCGGCTCGCCCCAGTCGCTGCGCCCCTGGGCGGAGCACCACGCGGCCCACGGCCTGACCGTGTCCCTGCCGCTGCTGCCCGGCCACGGCACCCGCTGGGAGGACATGGCGGTCACCACCTGGCAGGACTGGTACGCGGAGGTGGACCGCGAGCTGCGCGTCCTGTCCGAGCGCTGCTCCCGGGTGTTCGTCCTCGGCCTGTCGATGGGCGGCGCGCTGGCCCTGCGGCTCGCCGCCCGGCACGGCGCGCGGGTCACGGGCGCGGTGGTCGTCAACCCGGCGAACAAGGTGCACGGCCTGTCGGCGTACGCCCTTCCGGTGGCCCGGCATCTCGTGCGCACGACGAAGGGCATCGCCAGCGACATCGCCCAGGAGGGCGCGGCCGAGGTGGGCTACGACCGGGTGCCGCTGCACTCGGCGCACTCGCTGCGGCAGTTCCTGCGCCGGCTGGACGGCGAGCTGCCCCAGGTCACCCAGCCGTTGCTGCTGCTGCGCAGCGCGCAGGACCATGTCGTCCCGGCCGCCGACTCGGCCCGGGTGCTGAGCCAGGTGTCGTCCACGGACGTCACCGAGATCGTGCTGGAACAGAGCTACCACGTGGCGACGTTGGACAAGGATGCGGACCGGATCTTCGAGGAGAGCCTCGCGTTCATCGGCCGGCTCGCGCCCGGTGCGGGCAAGGACGGTGCCGGCAAGGACGGCAAGGAAGGGACGGCCGCAGTTGGCTGAGCACGACTCGGACCGCGAGGGTCGCGAGCCGGACGAGCAGGGCGTGCCCTTCGACGAGGACGCCGCCTGGCAGGCCATCGTCGCCGGGTACGGCGAGGAGCCACCGGACCCGCCGGGCGCGAGGCCCTTCAGGTCGGTGGAGGATCTCGCGCTGCCGGAGACGGACACCGAGGACCCCGACGACACGGCGCAGGGCCCGGCGAAGGACACCTCGGCGGACGGCGAGGGCGAGGGGGACGGCCCCGCCGGTGCGCCGCCGGTGCGGCCGCTGGGCAGCTCGATCACCTTCGCCCCCGGTGTCGGCGGCGGCCCGCGCGACTACACGACCGCGCGGCCCTCCGACGCCGACTTCGACGAGGACGACGAGGGCCACTTCGTCCCGCCCGAACCGCCCCCGCTGCCGACCGCCGACACCACCGCCAAGTTCGGCTGGCTCGGCGTCGTCGGCGGCCCGCTGCTGCTCCTGCTGGCGGTGCTGCTGGGCTGGGACATGACGTGGTGGCTGACCACACTGGGCATCGGCGGCTTCCTCGGCGGCTTCGCCACGCTGGTGATGCGGATGCGCACGGACGACGACGAGGACGACGACCCGGGGCGGGGCGCGGTCGTCTGACCTTGGTACGGGTGCACAGGTGCCGCGGGCTCAGCCCGCCGGGACTCTGAGGGCGGCCAGGACCGGGAGGTGGTCCGTGGCCGCGATCAGGTCGGAGCGGGTGACGCCGGGCTGCGCCAGGGGCACCCCGCAGCCGAGCACGCCGATGCCCTTCGTGGCGAAGATCGCGTCGATACGGCGGTGCGGCTCGCTGTGGCGCCAGGTCTCCTCACCGCCCCAGGGGGCGACGGCCCGGCAGTCCTGAAGGGTGCCGGAGAGCAGCCGGAAGGCGGGGCCGTCGGGGCCCTCGTTGAGGTCGCCGCCCGCGACGGCGTGCTCCACGTCCAGACCGGCGAGGCGGTCGAGGAGCAGACCGGCCTGCGCGTACCGCTCCTTCCCGTCCAGGCTCAGATGGCCGCTGACCACTCCGAGGCGGGCGCCGCCGAACCGGACCACCGCGGTGGCGAGGCCGCGCCGGTGGAGGCCGGGGGTGAGGGGCAGGAGGACGTCCTGCGTGCGCTCGACGGCGGCGCGCAGCGAGCAGAGGATCGCGGGACCCGCGGCGGTGGCGCCGCCGGTGAGGATCACCTGACCGGAGGCCGCCGCGAGCCGGGCGAGCTTCTTGCGCCAGCGGAAGAAGCGCGGGGCCTCCTGGACGAGGACCAGGTCGGGCGCGCAGGCGGAGATGACCGCGGCCAACGCGTCCGTGTCGTCCCGCATCGAGCGGATGTTGTAGCTCAGGACTCGGATGACCGCCGAACCGTCGGGTTCCGTACGGGAGTTGGGGAGGAGCGTGCTGGTCGCCATGACGGTCAACATACGACGGTGCCCGCCGTCCCGGGAGCGGACGCGGCGGGCACGGTCGCAGGACGGCCTCGCTACATGATCGGGTCGGGCTCCCGGGCCAGGTCCGCCGCGCCGACCAGGCCCGCCTTGTTGCCGAGCTGGGCCGCGATGACGTCGGCCACCGGGCGCCAGTTGCCGCCGACCAGCCAGCGCTTGTAGGACTTGCGGATCGGGTCGAGGACCAGTTCGCCCTCGTCGGAGAGGCCGCCGCCGACGATGAACGCCGAGGGGTCGAAGAGGGAGGCCAGGTCGGCGAGGCCCGCGCCGGCCCAGCGGGCCAGCTCGCGGTAGGAGTCGACGGCCACCGGGTCGCCCTGGCGGGCGGCCATGGAGATGTGCTTGCCCTCGATGCCGTCGGGGGTGCCGTCGCCCAGCGACAGCAGCAGCTCGGCGTTCTCGGGGGTGGCGTTGGCGCGCTGCTTGGCGTAGCGGACCAGGGCGCGGCCGGAGGCGTACTGCTCCCAGCAGCCCTGCGAGCCGCAGCCGCACAGCAGGCCGTCCGGGACCATCCGGATGTGGCCGAACTCGGCGGCCACGCCGAAGTGTCCGCGGCGCAGCTTGTTGCCGATGATGATGCCGCCGCCGAGGCCGGTGCCGAGCGTGATGCAGATGACGTTGCGGTGGCCCTTGCCCGCGCCGAACCTGTACTCGCCCCACGCCGCGGCGTTGGCGTCGTTCTCGACCACGACCGGGAGGCCCACGCGGGCCTCGACCTTCTCCTTCAGCGGCTCCTGGCGCCAGTCGATGTTCGGCGCGAAGTACACCGTCGAGCGCTGCCGGTTCACGTAACCGGCCGCACCGATGCCCACGCCGACGATCTCGTGCCCGGCTCGTGCGCCCTCGACGGCAGCGGCGATGGCGTCCACGATGCCCTCGGGCGTGCCCGGGGTCGGCACCTGGTGGGTCGAGAGGATGTTGCCTTCCTCGTCGACCACACCGGCCGCGATCTTGGTACCGCCGATGTCGACGCCGATGGTGAGTCCCATGAATCCCTCAGTTCCGGTCGAGCCCCGCTACGGCCAACCGTACCCGAGGCCCTGCCGGGAAAGCGCTTCAGTCCAGGTCGATCCGCTCCCCCGGACCGGTGCCCTCGCCCGGGTCCCGCCGCTCCCCCTTGCCGGCCCGCCCCTCACCGGTCAGGTCGTCGGCGGTGCGGGCGGTCCAGCGCTGCTCCTGGCCCTGGACGGCGGAGCGGTAGGCGGCGAGCAGTTCGCCGCCGGCCGCGGCCAAGTGGTCGAAGACGTCCGGGTTGCGCTCCATGACGGGCTCGACGGCGGCCTTGGCCTGCTGGACGACCTGCCGTACGACCTGCTGGGCGGCGGGTCCGGCGAGGCCGCCGAGGAGGGGTGACTGGAGGCCGGACAGCTTGTCGGCCACCGTGTCCACGAACTTCTTCAGCTCCTCGGCGGCCGAGCCCGGCTGCGGGCCGTGCTCGGCGCGGCGGCGGGCCTTCTCGGCGGCGAGGTCCTCGGCGCAGGCCGTGGCCCAGGCGTCGGCGTCGGTCGCCCGGCTCTCTTTCCCGTGCTCCTCTTTCTCGTACGCGTCGTGCGCATCGTGCGCGTCGTACGAGTCGGCTGCGGGGCGCTCTTCGCTCATGGCGGACTCCTGACTACGGTTCGCCTCTACGACGTTACCCGAACGGGCGTACCCGGTTCATCGCCCCCGCTCACCGGTCCGGCTCACCGGCCCGCGGCGGGCCACAGGTCGGGGTCCGGGGCGAACCGGATGCGCAGCTCGCCCTCGCGCAGCGCGGCCCCGGCGACGGTGCAGCGGCGCAGGGCGGAGGGCAGCGGGACGATCCGGCGGAACGGGCCCGCGCTGATCACGAGCTCGTCGCCGCGCCGGATCAGGTCCAGCTCGTCCCGTATCGCGCCGGGCAGCGGGACGTGCCAGACGAGCACGCCGTCCTCGGCGATCCGGTCGGTGACGGGCCACCCGACCGGGGCGGTCGACGGGTTGACGGGGGGTACGGCGAGGGAGCCGAGGTCGTCGCCGCCGCGCGGGTCGCGGCCCAGGTGGGGGACGGGGTGGACGTCGTAGGGCAGCTCCCGCCAGTCGTCGAGGGCCTTGCGCTGCTGGGCGAGGAGCCCGGCCGGCCAGCTCTCCGGCGCGGTCTCGGGCAGGGCGCGGTTGGCGAGCAGGGCCTCGACGGGCAGGCCGCGCAGGGCGAGGCCGAGGCCGGCGGTGCGCAGGGCGTCGGCACCGGCCGGGCCGGGCTCGGCGACCAGGCGCACGGCGGTGGCGCGGTCGGTGAGGACGGCCTCGACGGCGGCCAGTTCGACGTCCCAGCGGGCCGCCGTCTCGTAGAGCCAGTCGGCGGGCATGGGCACGCCGGCCAGCCGGCCGAGGACGGGGCGCAGCGCGCGGGCGGCCTGCCGCTCGGGCGGGAGCAGCCGGCGCAGATAGCGGCGCAGTTCCTCGGCCAGGCCGAGCAGGGCGAGGGCCTGCGGGAGGGGCGGGAGGTCGACGACGAGGAGGTCGTAGCGCTCGCTGAGGGCGGCGTCCCGCAGGGCGCGCAGGAAGGACAGTTCCTCGGCGCCGGGCAGCTGGGTGACCTCCTCGGCGTCCAGGCGGGCGGCGCCGAGCAGGTCGAGGACGTTCGCGGCGCGGGACTGGAAGGCGGTGAGGTCCTCGCGGAAGCGGATCGTGGCGTCGGGGCGCCAGGCGGTGAGATTCGGCGCGGCCTCCTGCGGCGCCGGTCCTGTCGCGGAGCCCAGGGCCGCGCCGGGGGTGTCGGTGCGGTCGGCGCTCAGCAGGAGGGTCCGGGTGCCCGCGCGGGCGGCGGTGAGCGCGGTCGCGGCGGCGACCGTGGTACGACCGCTGCCGCCGGGGCCCGTGATCAGGATGGTGCGCATAGGGGTGAACGCTACCGGTGCCGGGCGGGCGGCTCGGCGCGTGTGACCGGGGGTGACTACTTCTCCCCCGACGCCTCTCCCGACTCCACCCGCTTCTTCAGACCGGCCAGCGCCCGGTCGATGATGACCTTCTCCGCCTTGCGCTTGATCATGCCGAGCATGGGGATCTTGACGTCGACGGTGAGGCGGTAGGTGACCTCGGTGGCGCCCTGGCCGGCCGGCTTCAGGAGGTAGGAGCCGTCGAGGGAGCGGAGCATCTGGGACTTCACGAGGCTCCAGGAGACCTCGTTGTCGCCGGTCCAGGTGTAGCCGAGGACCTGGTCGTCCTTGATGGCGCCGGCGTCCATGACGAGGCGGACCTGCTCGGCGCGGCCCCGTGCGTCGGTCTCCAGGACCTCGGCCAGCTTCACCTCGCCGGTCCAGTCCGGGTAGCGCGCGAAGTCGGCGATCACCGCCATGACGTCGGCCGGTGCCGCCTCGATCGTGATGCTCGAGCTGGTGTGTTCCGCCATCGCCGTGGCTCCTCCAGATGCGGGCCGTACTGAGATCGTCGTGCGCACGTGTGTGCAGCGTGAAGGCTACCGCGCCACCGACCTGCCGCCCTCACCCCGTCTCCCGCACCCCCGGCCGCCCGGCCGCGGGCCGGTCACCATTCGAGCACCCACGGCGTGCCCGACCCCGCGAAATGCCCCACGTTCACGCATTCCGTCGCGCCGATCCGCATCCGGCGCACGAGCGGCTGATGGACGTGCCCGAAGAGCGAATAGCGGGGCCTGGTGCGGCGGATGGCGGCCAGCAGGGCGCGGCTGCCGCGTTCGAAGCGGCGGGCGACGGTGTCGTAGACCAGCTCGGGGACCTCGGGCGGGATGTGCGTGCACAGCACGTCGACCTCGCCGACCGCCTCGATCTTCGCCGCGTACTCCTCGTCGTCGATCTCGTACGGCGTCCGCATGGGCGTCTTCAGGCCGCCGCCCACGAAGCCGAAGACACGGCCGCCGATCTCCACCCGCTGGCCGTCGAGGACCGTGGTGCCCGGGCGGGCGTACTCGCGCCACAAAGGCGGCATGTCGACATTGCCGTAGGTGGCGTACGTCGGGGTGGGGAACGCGGCGAACATCTCGGCGTACTGCTTGCGCACGGCCTTCTCGATGGCGCCGGCCCGGTCGGCGCCGATGCCGGCCCACAGCCGCGCGCCGAACTCCCGGGCCTCCTCGAAGCGGCGGGCGGTGCGCAGCTCGACGATGCGGTCCGCGTTCTCCTCGCCGAACAGGTCGGGGAAGATCCCGCGCGAGTGGTCGGCGTAGTCGAGGAAGAGGACGAGGTCGCCCAGGCAGATCAGGGCGTCGGCACCCTCGCCCGCCCGCGCCAGGGCCTTCGCGTTGCCGTGCACGTCGCTGATGACGTGGATGCGCGTACCGCGCGCCGCACGCGGGCCCGCGGGTCGGTTTCCGGACGGTGTGGATGCCATGGCGATCAAGCGTAGGCCTGTGCGATGTGCGTGAACAGTGGCGGTCGGGCCTGCGGTTACTGGCCGGTCGGTTCAGCCGTGGACTACTGTGCGCGAAGGAACGCCAGCCTGTGTGACGCAGCGAACATCTCGCCGGGACCCCCTGTCGGGAACGGCATACCGGCGGGTAACGTCCGGGCAGTCCAGTCGTGCTCCGGATTTCAGCCACCGAAGCCCCGAGCACCAGCCCGAGCCTTGGACCGCTCCGTCGCATCACACAGTGTCGTGGCGTCGGCGCCCTATGAGGAGCAGCAGTCTTGCGCGAGTTCAGCCTTCCGGCTTTGTACGAGGTCCCTGCGGACGGCAATCTGACCGACATCGTCCGCAGAAACGCCGCGCAGCATCCCGACGTCGCCGTCATCGCCCGCAAGGACGGCGCCTGGCAGGACGTGACGGCCCGGCAGTTCCTGGCCGAGGTGCACACCGCCGCGAAGGGGCTCATCGCCGCCGGGGTGCAGCCGGGCGACCGGGTGGGCCTGATGTCCCGCACCCGGTACGAGTGGACGCTGCTGGACTTCGCGATCTGGAGCGCGGGCGCGGTCACCGTGCCGGTGTACGAGACCAGCTCGCCGGAGCAGGTGCAGTGGATCCTGTCCGACTCGGGCGCGACCGCGTGCATCGTGGAGCAGGCGGGTCACGCCGCCGCGGTGGAGTCGGTGCGCGAGTCGCTGCCCGCCCTCAAGCACGTCTGGCAGATCGACGCCGGGGGCGTGGAGGAGCTGGGCCGGCTCGGCCAGGACGTGTCGGACCAGACCGTCGAGGAGCGCAGCTCGCTCGCCTGCGCCGACGACCCGGCCACCATCGTCTACACCAGCGGTACGACCGGGCGCCCCAAGGGCTGTGTGCTCACCCACCGCAGCTTCTTCGCCGAGTGCGGCAACGTCGTCGAGCGGCTGCGGCCGCTGTTCCGCACCGGTGAGTGCTCGGTGCTGCTCTTCCTGCCCCTCGCGCACGTCTTCGGGCGGCTCGTGCAGATCGCCCCGATGATGGCGCCGATCAAGCTGGGCTGCGTCCCGGACATCAAGAACCTCACCGACGAACTGGCCGCGTTCCGGCCGACGTTGATCCTCGGTGTGCCGCGCGTCTTCGAGAAGGTCTACAACTCGGCGCGGGCCAAGGCGCAGGCGGACGGCAAGGGCAGGATCTTCGACAAGGCGGCCGACACCGCTATCGCCTACAGCAAGGCGCTGGACACCCCGTCGGGCCCGTCGCTCGGTCTGAAGATCAAGCACAAGACCTTCGACAAGCTGGTCTACAGCAAGCTGCGCGCGGTGCTCGGCGGCCGGGGCGAGTACGCCATCTCCGGCGGCGCCCCGCTCGGCGAGCGGCTCGGCCACTTCTTCCGCGGCATCGGC
The DNA here is from genome assembly GCF_058673395.1 of Streptomyces sp. HUAS MG56. Classification (NCBI taxonomy): domain Bacteria; kingdom Bacillati; phylum Actinomycetota; class Actinomycetes; order Kitasatosporales; family Streptomycetaceae; genus Streptomyces; species Streptomyces sp. HUAS MG56. Next base: position 3,633,692 of record NZ_CM178722.1, read on the forward strand.
TTCACGGTCCTGGAGGGCTACGGCCTGACCGAGTCCTGCGCGGCGACCGCGTTCAACCCCTGGGACCGGCAGAAGATCGGCACGGTCGGCCAGCCGCTGCCCGGCTCGGTGGTGCGCATAGCGGACGACGGCGAGGTGCTGCTGCACGGCGAGCACCTGTTCAAGGAGTACTGGAACAACCCGGGCGCGACGGCCGAGGCGCTGGCCGACGGCTGGTTCCACACCGGTGACATCGGCACCCTGGACGAGGACGGCTACCTCAGGATCACGGGCCGCAAGAAGGAGATCATCGTCACCGCCGGCGGCAAGAACGTCGCCCCGGCCGTGATCGAGGACCGCATCCGGGCGCACGCGCTGGTCGCGGAGTGCATGGTGGTGGGCGACGGGCGGCCGTTCGTGGGCGCGCTGGTCACCGTCGACGAGGAGTTCCTGGGCCGGTGGGCCGAGGAGCACGGCAAGCCGGCGGGTTCCACCGCGGCGTCGCTGAAGGACGACCCGGATCTGAACGCGGCGATCCAGGCGGCCGTCGACGACGGCAACGCCGCGGTGTCGAAGGCGGAATCGGTGCGGAAGTTCCGCATTCTGTCCTCCCAGTTCACGGAGGAGTCGGGCCACCTCACCCCGTCGCTGAAGCTCAAGCGGAACGTGGTGGCGAAGGACTACGCGAACGAGATCGAGGCGATCTACGCGAAGTAGCGGGAGCAGCACGTCTCCTGACGGAGTGTCATGGCGCGGTGTCCTCGGCGAGGACCCGCGCCATCGTGCGTTCGGCGAGTGCGGTGATGGTGACGAACGGGTTCACGCCGATGTTGCCGGGCACGAGCGAGCCGTCGGTGACGTAGAGCCGGTCGTAGCCCTTCACCCGGCCGTAGTCGTCCGTGGCCTTCCCGAGGACGCAGCCGCCGAGCGGGTGGTAGCAGAAGTCGTCGGCGAAGACCTTGCTCGTGGAGCCGAACAGGTCGTAGCGGTAGATGGTGGCGTTGGCCAGGTTGATCCGGTCGAACAGCTTCTTGGCCATGGCCACCGAGACCGCGCTCTGGGCGGGGGTCCAGCCGAGTTTCACCGCCCCGGACGAGGAGTCGTACGAGAACGACGCCCGCTCGGGGTTCTTGGTGATCGCCAGATAGAGGCTGACCCAGTGCTCGAACCCCATGGGCAGCGGGGCGATCTCGGCGAAGACCGGGTTGTCGGTGTTGGCCCAGTCGTCGATGCCCAGTACCGGCATGGTGGCCTGGTTCGCGCCGACGGTGTCCCAGACGTGGTTGGCGCGGCCGAGCATGGTGTTGCCGTTGGTGCCCCAGCCGGCGCCGACGTCGGCGGTCAGTTCGGGCAGGGTGCCGGTGTCCCGGGCGCGGACGAGGAGTTCGGTGGTGCCGAGACTGCCGCCGCCGAGGAACAGGTACGTGCAGCTGTACTGCCGGCTCTCCACGACCGCGCCGGTGGTGTCGATCCGGTCGGTGCTCAGGACGTACGACCCGTCGCCGGCGCGGCTGACCGACGTGACCTTCTCCAGGGTGTGGATCGTGACGTTCCCGGTGCCGAGGGCGGCGGCCAGATAGGTCTTGTCGAGGCTGCGCTTGCCGTGGTTGTTGCCGTAGATGACCTCCCCGGCGAGCGCGGACTTCACGGCCGTGCCGGCGGCCTCCTGCTGCATGTAGCCGAAGTCGTAGACGTTCGGCACGAAGGTGGTCTTCAGGCCCGCGTTGCCCGCCGCCTTCCGGGAGGTGCGGGCGAACCGGTACCACTCGGTGGACTCGAACCAGGCCGGGTCGACGGTGTTGACGCCGAGCTCGGTGCGGGCGCGCGGGTAGTAGGTGCCGTACATCTCGTCGGCGTCGACGGTCGGGAACTGCTCGGCGAAGTAGGACTTCACGGGCGTGACCGCCATGCCGCCGTTGACGAGCGAGCCGCCGCCGACGCCCCGGCCGACGTAGACGGACATGTGGTCGTAGTGCACGCGGTCCAGGACGCCGGGGTAGGAGCTGATGTCCTTGTTGACCACGTCCAGCCAGAGGAAGGTGGCGAGCGGGGCCTCGGTGCGGGTGCGGAACCACATGGACCGCTGGTCGGGGGCGAGGGTGGAGCAGAAGACCTTGCCGTCGCCGCCGGCGGTGTTCCACAGCTGCCCCATCTCCAGGACGAGGGTGCGGATGCCGGCCTGGCCGAGCCGGAGGGCGGCGACGGCACCGCCGTAGCCCGAACCGACCACGATGGCCGGGGAGTTGTCGACCGCGGCCGGTTCGGCGGCGTGCGCGGACGGGAGGCCGATGCGGGTGAGACCGGCCGTGGCGGCGGTCTGGAGGGCGATCACGTCCAGGAGGTGACGTCTACTCAGCTGACGCTGCATCAGTTTTGCTGTCATGCGCGCAGCATGTGCGGATTTTCCGGTTCCGCCTAGACTCTCCGGAACGTTTTAGAGAAGGGCTTTGAGCTTCTCCGCCAGCAGGTCCCAGCGCCAGCGCTCCTCCACCCACTGGCGGCCCCGCTCCCCCATCCTGCGGCGCAGCCCGGGGTCCTGGAGCAGCGGGACGATGCGGTCGGCCGCCTCCTCGGGGGAGCCGCCCCGCACGACCCACCCCGTCTCCCCGTCCAGGACGGCGTCCGGTGCGCCGCCGGAGTCGCCCGCGACCACCGGCAGGCCGGTCGCGGAGGCCTCCAGGTAGACGATGCCGAGGCCCTCGACGTCCAGGCCGCCGCGGCGCGTGCGGCAGGGCATGGCGAAGACGTCGCCGGCGCCGTAGTGGGCGGGCAGCTCGGACCAGGGGACCGCGCCGGTGAAGCGGACCGAGGCCGCGACGCCGGTCTCGTCGGCGAGGCGCCGCAGGTCCCGCTCGTAGGGGCCGCCGCCGACGATCAGCAGCACGGTGTCGGGCTCGGCCGCGAGGATGCGGGGCAGGGCCCGGACGAGGGTGTCCTGGCCCTTGCGCGGGACCAGGCGGGAGACACAGACCACGACCGGGCGGTCGGCGAGACCGAGGCGGGCGCGGACCTCGTCTCCGCCGGAGCCGGGGTGGAAGGTCTTCTCGTCGACCCCGGGCGGCAGTTGGACCATGCGGTCGGCCGCCGCCGGGGTGAGCGCCGTGGCGATGCGCGAGCGCGTGTACTCGCCGAGATAGGTGATCGTGTCCGTCGACTCTCCGATCCGGCGCAGCAGCTGCCGGGCGGCGGGCAGCTGGGCCCAGCCGGCCTCGTGCCCGTGCGTCGTGGCCACCAGCCGCTCGGCGCCGGCCGCGCGCAGCGCCGGGGCCATCAGGCCGAGCGGGGCCGCCGCCCCGAACCACACCGAGGTGCAGCCGTGCTCGCGCAGCAGCCCGGTCGCGCGCCGGGTCGCCCGCGGGGTCGGCAGCAGCATGGTCGAACGGTCGCGTACGACGGTGAAGGGCTGCTCGGCGTCGAAGGCCGCGGTGGCCTCGGCGCCCTCGTGGCCGCGCTTCCAGGTGGAGGCGTAGACGACCAGCCGACCGGGGTCCAGGCGCAGGGCCATGTTGTGCAGGAACGCCTGGATGCCACCCGGGCGGGGCGGGAAGTCGTTGGTGACGATCAGGGTCTTGTGCATCGTGGCCGACCTTACCGAACGAGCCGCTGGCCGGCCGGGCCCGATCGGGCTGTGTGCGGCCCGGTGCGGCGGGGTCTGTGGCAGGTACACAGCCGGGCACGACATCATGGGGCAGGCGAGGCCGACAGCGAACCGGGAATCGAACGGCAAGGGGATCACGTGGAGACCAAGGGCGCCGGGCGGTCCCTGGCATGGCTGCTCGCGACCTGGGGCGTCACCCGTCTCGTGCTGCTGCTGTTCGTCTTCAAGGTGTGGATCTTCCCGGGGGGCCTGGACGTCACCTCCGACGTGTCGGTGATCTACCGCGGCTGGTACGAGGTCCTGCGCCAGGGCACGTTCCCGCTGGACGACGTGACCTGGCAGTACCCGCCCGCCGCCGCCCTCCCGGTGCTCGCCCCCGCCGCGCTGCCCTTCCTGTCGTACGAGCACGCCTTCTTCATGCTCGCCTTCCTCGCCGACGCGCTCGTGCTGTGGCTGCTGGTGCGTCCGGGCCCGCGCCCCGGGCGGTCGCTGCGCGGGGCCTGGGTGTGGGTGGCGGGCGTGCCGCTGCTCGGCCCGACGGTGTACGCCCGCTACGACGTGATGGTGACCGCGGTGGCCGTCGCGGCGCTGCTGGCGGGCGTCCGGCATCCGCGGGTGATGGGCGCGCTGACCGCGTTCGGGGCGCTGCTGAAGGTGTGGCCGGCGCTGCTGCTGGTGGGCTGCTTCCGGCGCCGGGCCTGGGCGTCGGCGGCGATCACGGCGGCCGGGCTCGCCGCCGTGTTCGCGGTGTCCATGCCGGGCGCCTTCGCCTTCCTGAGCTTCCAGCGGGACCGGGGCACCGAGGTGGAGTCGCTGGGCGCCCTGGTCTTCCATGTGGCCCGGCACTTCGGCTGGAGCGGCCAGGTGCTGCTGAACTACGGCTCGATCGAATTCCTCGGCCCGCACGTGGACCAGGTCAGCACGGCGGCGCTGGCGCTGACCGGGGCCGCGTTCGGCTGGCTGCTGCTGTGGCGGCTGCGGGTGGCGCGCCGCACGCCGACCGTCCTCGCGGACGCGGCGTTCACGGCGGTCCTGCTCTTCACGGTCACCAGCCGCGTGATCAGCCCGCAGTACCTGGTGTGGCTGGTGGGCGTGGCGGCGGTCTGCCTGTCGTACCGGGCGAGCCGGATGGGGGCGCCCGCGCTGATGGTGGTGGTCGCGTCCTTCGTGACGGTCCTGGAGTTCCCGCTCGGGTTCGTGCACGTGGTGACGAGCGACCGGTACGGGGTGCTGCTGATGGTGGTCCGCAACGGCCTGCTGGCCGTGGCCGCCCTCACGGCGGGCCGCCGCCTGTGGCGCGCGACCGTCACCCCGCTCCCCACCACTCCCCTCCCGCCCGAACCGGCCCACCCCCGTCAGGCCCCGGTCTCCCCCTGACCGGGCGCGCTCAGCCGAGCTGGGCCCTGACGTACGCGCGCCACTGCGCGGTGAACGCCTCCTGTGTCGTGCCGAGTACCTTCTTCAGCGCGCCCTCGACCGCGCCCGCACGCTGCGGGTGGGCGCCGACGGCGCGGTAGAAGGCGTCCAGCCGGGCCGTGTCCCAGTGGGCGGCGATCATCCGGCAGGCCAGCCAGCCGCTCTCGTAGGCCTGGGCCAGCTTGACCGGGTCGCTGGTGAAGCCGAAGTCCCTGTCCGTGGGCAGGGCGGTGGGCACCTCGCCGCCGCGGACGGCGCGGGTCAGTTCCGGCGCGACTTCGGTGGGGGTGCGGCCGGTGCCGAGGTAGCCGATCCAGTCCGCGTAGCCCTCGGAGAGCCACAGCGGGGTCGCGGCGGTGGTGTGCGCGCGGGTGGCCACATGGGTGGTCTCGTGGGTGAGCACGACCTGTTTGCCGAGGTCGCCGAGGCCGGCGTACGCGTCCGGGTTGACCACCACCCGGTCCGCGGGCGCCTGCGCGGAGCCTCCCGCCTCGCCGGTGGTGACGGCGGCGATGCCCCGGTAGTCGGCGGCGGGCGAGCCGAGCAGTGCGGCCATGCCGTCCAGGGACGCCGGGACCAGGACGACGACCCGGCGGCTCCAGTCCGTGCCCCACGCCCCGGAGACGGCCGGGACCGCACGGTCGGCGAGCCCGGTGTAGGCGCGCAGCTCGGCGGCCGTCCGGCCGATGCCCAGCACCAGGCTGTGCGCGCCCCGGACGGCGCTCACCGTGCCCTGGTCCCACAACTGCTGCCCGGCCTGCCGGGCGGGTTCGTCGGCGGTGACGTACCACCCGCCGTCGGCGGTGCGGCCGAGGGTGAGGGTGCGGTCCGCGTCGAGCGGGGCCGTGTCGTATCCGGCGACGCGGTAGCTCAGCTCGGCGTCGGCGGTGGCGCCGGAGCCGCTCTCGCGCACGTCGGTGACCCGGTAGGTCCAGGACGCCAGCGGGACGGCGCGCAGCCGGGCGTACTCGGCACGGGCGCCCGTGACCGCGTACGCCCCTTCGTCGTGCCCGAGCAGGGCCGCCGAGCGCCGGTCGAGCAGCTGCTGCACCTCGGCGCGGGCGGAGTCGGCCGTAGCGGCGCCGAGGCCGCATCCGGTCAGCGCCAGCAGCAGCGCGAGGCCCGCGGCCCCGGCCCGCCACGCCCGTCTGCGACCAGTCACTTCCCGATCGTAACGGCGCGCCACCCGCTCAGGGCCGGGTGACCGAGGAGATCGGCATCATGCCGACGGGGTCGTAGCGGACCGCGGCGCCCGGGTAGGGGGCGTGGATGACCTTGCCGTCGCCGACGTACATGGCCACGTGGCTGGCGTCGGAGCGGTAGACCACCAGGTCACCGGGGCGGGCCTGGGAGAGCGGGATCTGCCGGCCGGCGAAGCGCTGCTCCTGCGAGGTGCGCGGCAGCTGGAGCCCGGCCTGCGCGTACGACCACTGCATCAGACCCGAGCAGTCGAAGCCGGAGGGGCCGTTCGCGCCCCAGACGTAGGGGTGGCCGAGGGCGGCCTGGGCGGCGGCCACGGCGGCCGCGGCGCGGGCGTCGGGGGCGACGGCGCCGGTCAGGTCGGGCAGGCCGATGCCGCTGTCGCGGGAGGCGCGGTCGTAGGCGTCGCGGGCGTCGGTCGGCAGGGCGTCGAGCAGCTGCCGGGCCCTGGCGAGCTTCTTCTCCACGGTCCGCTTGTGCACGACGACGGCCCTGCGGCTCTTCTCCAGCTCGGCGAGCTTGCCGGCCGTCTCCGAGCGCTCCTGCGCGAGGTTCCGCAGCGCGGAGCTCAACTCCCGTAGCCGGCCCGCCTGTTGGACGTCGATGCGGTCGAGGGTGGCGGCCTTGTCGAGGTAGTCCTCGGGGTTGTCCGAGAAGAGCAGCGCGACGGTCGGGTCGAGGCCGCCGGACCGGTACTGCGCCCCGGCCAGCGCACCGAGCTGCTCGCGCAGGGAGTTGATGCGCGCCTGCTGCCGGGCGATGTGGTCCTGGGCGTCGTGCACCTCGCGGCGCAGCGCGTCGGTCTGCTCCTGGGCCTTGTCGAAGGCCTGGGTCGCCTGCTCGGCCTCCTGGTAGAGGCGGTCCACCTCGGCACGGGTGTCGGCGTGCGGTGCCGCATGCGCGGGTACGGCGCCGAGCGCGGTGGCTGCGGCGGACAGGACACACAGGGCGGCGGCGCCCCGGTGGAATCCGGAGGAGGCAAGGCGGCGGTGAGACCCCACGGCGGTCCTTCTGCTGGCGGACAGATACCGCTCCCCCGGCGCCTGGGGACGGGGAGGCCCCGGCGTCGGGGGAGCGCGCCAGACAGTAGCCGTACGCGAGGGGCCGGGCCAAAGACCCGGAAGGCGACATAGCGGGACACCCCGCCGCTGACGCAGGTCATCGGCGGGGCGAGGAGTCAGTTCCGGTTCCGGGGATTCGCCCGTTCGGGCGCCCGGCGTCCGCGTTTCGCAGCGGGTCCGCGGGGGTGCGCCGGGCTACTCGGCCCGGGCACCCGGAGGCATGATCAGACCCGGACGCCGAACTGGAACGGCATGTCGGAGATGGACTCGTAGCGGACCACGGCACCGGTGTGCGGGGCGTGCAGCACCTGGCCGTTGCCGGCGTACAGGCCGACGTGGTGGATGTCGCCGTAGAAGAAGACCAGGTCGCCGACCTGGAGGTCGCTCATGGAGCTGATCCGGGTGCCTATGGTGGCCTGCTCCTGCGAGGTGCGCGGGATGGAGACGCCGGCCTGGGCGTAGGCCCAGGAGGTCAGGCCCGAGCAGTCGTAGGAGGCGGTGCCGGTGGCGCCGTAGACGTACGGCTTGCCGATCTGCGACTGGGCGGCGGCGAAGGCGGCCCCGGCCAGGCCGGAGGCGGCCTTGCTGTTGCCGAGGTCGACCCGCGAGCTGGCGGAGCGGTCGGCGCGCTGCTGCTGGTCGGCCAGCTGCTGCTTCTCCTTGGCCGTCAGGGTGTTGAGCAGCTGCTGCGCGTCGGCGAGCTTGGCCTGGACGTCCTTCTTGTTCTGCTCCAGCTGGGCGCGGGTGGCGGAGAGGTCCTTGAGCTTCTCACCGGCCTCGGCCCGCTCCTGGGCCAGCTCGCGCTGTTTGTCCTGGATCTTCTTCAGCGCGTCGACCTGCTGGGCGCTCAACTGGTCGAGCGTGGAGGCCTTGTCGAGGAAGTCGTTCGGGTTGGACGACAGGAAGAGCTGGACCGAGGGGTCGATGCCGCCGGAGCGGTACTGCGAGGTGGCCAGCGAACCCAGGCTGTCGCGCAGCTTGTTGAGGTCCTGCTGACCCCGCGCGACATTGTCCTGGATGGTGGATATTTCCTTCTGCAGCTTCTGCTGCTTCTCCTTCGCCCCGTCGAACTTCTCGGAGGCCTGCTCGGCCTTCGAGTAGAGGTCGTCGACCTTGGCCTTGACCTGGTCCTTGCTGAGCTTCTGGCTCGGCGCGGCGTTGGCGGCGTTCGCGCTCAGCACGACGGCCGCGGCGGCTGCGGTGGTCAGCACGGTCACGCGGGCGCGACTCTGCTGCTTGGGTCGACGGTGGGACGCCACGAGGGACGAACTCCTTCGTGTGAGTGAGTGAGTGATCACCCGTTCGGAGGTTCGAGCCCTGACCCTAGTGACCCGCTCGTGATCAGTTCAAATCCCAACGGCAAAAAATCCCGTCACTCTATGCATTCTTTGCACACAATTCACGGGGCGTGAGACGGGGTTGACACTAGGTTGCGCAGAGATCATGCCAATTCGGGCATTGGGCATACCCGTTGAACCTTCAGGACAGTCGCTTCAGAAGCACCGCAGAAGCGACCGGTCGGGCACCCGCCTTGGCGACGCCGTCCGCCACCTCGCGGTCCGTGGAGGCGACGATGACCGGACGGCCCGGCGGTTCCGCGCGCACGAGCTGCCGGATCAGCTCGTCGGCCGTCACGCCCGGCTTCGAGAACAGCACCCGCACACCGCGCGGCGGTGCGAGCAGCACGGGCGCGGCCAGTTCGGCGCCGTCGAAGACACAGGTCACCTCGGCGCCGGTCTGCGCGGCGAGCGCCGAGAGCTGGCCGAGGAGCCGCAGCCGCTGCTTCTCCAGCGGCATCTGCGGATAGCCGGTCTTGGTGACGTTGTAGCCGTCGACCACCAGATGCGCCTGCGGCAGCGCGAGCAGCTGGTCGAGGATGGCCGGATCATGCTCGGACAGGGCCCGTGCCGCGATGTCCTTCGGGGTCATCCGGCCCGGCTCGACGGCGTCCACGGTCTCGGCCGGCCGTACGGACACCGGCGGCAGGGCGAGCTCGCGCCGCAGGCCCTGGGCGGCGTCCAGCAGGGTGTCCAGCAGCAGCCGCACCCGCATGTCCTCCACGCTGCGGCCCTCGCGGGCGGCACGCCGGGTGGCCTCCAGGGCCGTCTCCGCCTCGCCGAGCCGGGCCTTGAGCCGCCGCGACTCGCTCTCGGCGGCCGACACCTGCGTCTGCGCCTCGGCCCGTACGGCGTCCATCTCGGTCTGCGCCTTGCGCAGAGCGGCCTCGCCGCGCTTGACGTCGCTGTGGGCGGCCCGGAGCTTGCGGTGCAGCGACTCCGCCTCCTTCTTCGCCGACTCCAGCTCCGCGCGCAGCCGTTCGGCCTCGGCGCGGGTGTGCTCGCGGGCCTGCGCCAGCTCGGCGCGCAGCCGCTCCAGCTCGACCCGGCTCTCCTCGTCCGCCCGCTCGGCGTCCGCACGCTGGGCCTCCTCGCCGGCCGCGGCGACCAGCTTCACCCAGCCCGCGGGGCGCAGTACGTAGGCCGCGGCCGCCACGTCGAGCGGGTCCGCGGCCGGGGGCGGGGAGCCGGAGTCGAGGGCGCCGGTGAGCTCCGGCTGCGCCTCTCTGAGCTTCTCCCCGATCCGCTGCCGGAACAGCGGATCGGTCTCCAGCGCCGCCGCCATCGCGTTTCCGGCGAACTTGGCCCGGCGACTGGGGGTGAACCGGGCGTACTGCCGCAATTGGGCGGGCAGTTCGGACATGGTCAGGCCGCCGAAGCCGTCCGAGACGATCTGCACGACCCGTCGGCGCACGCCGTCGGGCAGCGGACGGTCAAGCACCTCGGCGGTGCCGTCGCCCGGCCCCCCGCCTGCGGTCTCCACCATCCGTCACACCCCAATGCCTCTACGGGGCCGTCTCCCTCTCAGGAGTCGGCGCCCGGCCTGTCCACGAGCTCCACCTGGTCCACCGCGTTGCACCAGCGGCAGCGCACCGATTCGATGGTCTCACTGACCACCTCGCGCTCCTCCACCGTCGGGTCGCCGGCCAGATCGAGATGGACGTACTCGACGACCTTCGACGAACGGGTCACGTCGAACCGGGTCAGGTTGCCGCACAGGGTGCAGCGCCACCGGGTGGTCGCGGTCGGCAGGGGAACCGTCATCGTGGCAGTCCGCTTCCTTACTCGTGCTCTTTTCCGCGCCGTCGGCCGACGCGTGTGGCCGTAACCCTACGGCCTGGCAGGGACTCGCCGCCCGCCCGTCCACGACGGCGAGGCGGTCTGTCGGCATGCATCCCGTTACGTCATGCTCTGTGTTCATGATCAGCGAGTGGAGCGCGACGGCCGGCCGGACTCTCAGAGCGGTGCGGAGCACCTCGGCACCCATCACCTACGGGCTCATCGCGCTGTGCAGCCTGATCTTCGTGCTGGGCCCGGCCTCCGGGTTCACCCCCGGCTACGGCTCCGGGGAGGCCCTCGCGGCCGCCCAGCAGGCCTACTTCCGGCACTGGGGCGTGGTGCCGGCCGAGTTGTTCGGCGGGCCGGCCCGCGAGATCCTCACGCCCGCCACGGCCCTGTTCGTCCACGGCAACTGGGTGCACCTGCTCGGCAACATGCTGTTCCTCTTCGTCTTCGGGGCGATGACGGAGGAGCGGATGGGCCGGATCGAGTTCACCCTGTTCTACGCCGGATGCGGCTACCTGGCCCTGCTCGGGTACGCGGTCGCCAACGCCGACTCCGCACAGTCGCTGGTGGGCGCCTCGGGTGCCATCTCGGCGGTCCTCGGCGCGTTCCTGTATCTCTTCCCCCGGGCCCGGGTGACCAGTCTGCTGCCGTTCCTCCTCTTCGTGCCGCTGCGGTTCCCCGCCTGGGTCGTGCTGCCGTTCTGGGTGGCGGTGCAGTGGGCGGCGGCGAGCCAGGCCTCCGAGGGGCCCGGGGTGGCGTATCTGGCGCACCTGGTGGGGTTCGGGCTGGGCTTCCTCTACGCGTGGGTGCGCTACGGGCGTGGGACTAGAGTGAAGTGCACCCCAGCTCCGGCCCCCGAGGGAGAGAACCAGCCGTGATCACCGCGATCGTCCTCATCAAGACCAGCGTGGACCGGATCCCCGAGATCGCGGAGCAGATCGCCTCGCTGGACTCGGTCAGCGAGGTCTTCTCCGTCACGGGCACGTACGACCTGATCGCGATGGTCCGGGTGGGCCGGCACGAGGACCTGGCCGACGTCATCCCCGGCCGGATCAGCAAGATCCCCGGCGTGGAGGCCACCGACACCCACGTGGCGTTCCGCACCTACTCCCAGCACGACCTGGAGGCGGCCTTCGCGATCGGACTGGACTCCTGACCGGCTGAAAGCCGCCTCGGAACGGGCGTACGAACCCTCACACCGCCGGCACGCAGCGGCCGTCCTGCGTGCGGTACGTCCACCGGGCGCCCTCGGTCACCAGTTCCCGCACGGCGGTCACGAAGCGCTCGACGTGCTCGTCGGGGGTGCCCGCGCCGAAGCTCACGCGGATGGCGTTGAGGGACTTCTCGCCGGGGGCCGCCTCGGGTGCGCCGCACTCGCCCTGGGTCTGGGGGTCGCTGCCGAGCAGGGTGCGGACCAGCGGGTGGGCGCAGAAGAGGCCGTCGCGGACGCCGATGCCGTACTCGGCGGAGAGCGCGGCGGCGAAGTGGGAGCTGTTCCAGCCCTCCACCACGAAGGAGATCACGCCGACGCGCGGGGCGTCGTCGCCGAACAGGGACAGCACCTTCACCTGCGGCACCGCGGCCAGGCCCGCGCGGACCTTCGCGATCAGGTGCTCCTCGCGGGCCACCAGGTTCTCCCAGCCGGCCTCGGTGAGCGCCTTGCAGGCCGACGCGACGGCGTAGGCACCGATGACGTTCGGGGAGCCCGCCTCGTGCCGGGCGGCGCTCTCGTGCCACTCCACGGCCACTCCCCCGTCCGGACGCCGGGTGACCGTGCGGCTCGCGCCGCCGCCCGCGAGGTACGGCTCGGCCGCGCGCAGCCAGTCCGCGCGGCCCGCGAGGACGCCGGAGCCGAAGGGCGCGTACAGCTTGTGCCCGGAGAAGGCGACCCAGTCGACGTCCAGGTCGCGCACGTCCACCGGGTGGTGCGGGGCCAGCTGGGCGGCGTCCAGGACGATCCGGGCGCCGTGGGCGTGCGCGGCGGCGGCCAGCTCGCGCACCGGCCACAGCTCGCCGGTGACGTTGGAGGCGCCGGTGACGCAGACCAGGGCCGGGCCGTACGGGTCGCGGTCGGCGAGGGCCCGCTCCAGGGTCTCGACCGCCTGGCGCGGGGTGCGCGGGGCGTTGAGGTAGGTGACCCGCGCGTCCTGCCAGGGCAGCAGGGAGGCGTGGTGCTCGGTCTCGAAGACGAAGACCTGGCAGCCGGCGGGCAGGGCACGGGCGAGCAGGTTGAGCGAGTCGGTGGTCGAGCGGGTGAAGACCACCTGGTCGTCGGCGCGGCAGCCGAGGAACTCGGCGACCGTCCTGCGGGCGTTCTCGAACAGGTCGGTCGAGAGCTGCGAGAGGTAGCCGGCGCCGCGGTGGACGCTGCCGTAGTACGGCGCGTAGGCGGCGACGTCGTCCCAGACGCGCTGGAGCGCGGGGGCGCTGGCCGCGTAGTCGAGCGCCGCGTAGGTGACCTCGCCACCGGTCACGAGCGGGACGGTGACATCCCGGCCCAGAACGGGCAGCGGGGCGCAAACGGACTGGTCGGCGGCAGCGGTGAAGACAGACATGGGTGGACTCCCGTGAGGACGTACGCCGAAGGAGCCGAAGAGGCCGAAGCAGCCACGGAACGGCGTACGGAAAGATGAGAAAAGGGGATGCGGAGGCGGGGCTCTGCGGCCCTATCGCATTCGCTTGCTCACGGAAGGCTCCCTCGAACGACCAGGACCCCTGGCCCCACACTCTCAGAAGTGTGCGAGGGGTCCGCGCTTGCCGTAGACCTCGCTGCCTACGACCTGGTCTTCACCCGGGGCACCCCGCCACGGACGGAGGGTTGCCGGACAGTCGGCCGGGGCCTCATGACTGTCACTCATGACCTGGTTCAGGAACCTACGTCAACTGATCGTCGTCCCGCAACCCTGGTCCGGATCGCGGGACGCCCGTCGTGACCGCTATGCGTTGGTCGCCGCCACCCAGCGCTCCAGCGCCCGCTTCGCCGCGCCCGAGTCGATCGACTCGACGGCCCGGGCCATGCCGGCGGCGAGCTGCTCGGCGAGCGGGATGTCCGTCGGGTTCAGGGCGACGAGGGCCGCCGCCGAGTTCAGTACGACGGCGTCCCGGACCGGGCCCCGCTCGCCGTCCAGCAGCCGGCGGGCCACCTCCGCGTTGTGGGCCGGGTCGCCGCCGCGCAGGGCCTCCACGGGGACGAGGTCGATGCCGACCTCGCGGGGGTCGAAGACCTCCTCGGTGACCTTGCCGTCCCGCACGACCCAGACATGGGACGTGGCCGTCGTCGTCAGCTCGTCCAGGCCGTCGTCGCCGCGGAAGACCAGCGCGGAGTTGCCGCGCTCCGCGAGCACGCCCGCGACGATCGGCGCCTCCCGCGCGACGGCCACGCCGACCGCCTGGGACCGCACCTTCGCCGGGTTGGTGAGGGGACCGAGCAGGTTGAACACCGTCCGGATGCCCAACTGGCCGCGGGCGGCGCCGACATGACGCAGCGCCGGATGGAACTTGACCGCGAAGCAGAAGGTGATGCCGGCCTCCTCGGCGACCTCGGCCACCCGCCGGGGCGTGAGGTCGAGGTTGACGCCCAGCTTCTCCAGGACGTCGGAGGCACCGGAGGCGGAGGAGGCGGCGCGGTTGCCGTGCTTCACGACCTTGGCGCCCGTACCGGCGACGACCAGCGAGGACATCGTGGAGATGTTCACCGTCCGCGCCCCGTCGCCGCCCGTGCCGACGATGTCGACGGTGCGGCCTGGCACCTCGATCACGTTCGCGTGCTCGTACATCGTGCGGACCAGGCCGGTGATCTCCTCGACCGTCTGTCCCTTGGCCCGCAGGGCCACCGCGAACCCGGCGATCTGGGCGTCGGTCGCCTCGCCGCGCATGATCCGGTCCATCGCCCAGGCGGTGTCGTCGGCGGACAGGTTCTCGCCGTTCAGCAGGCCGTTCAGCAGGGCGGGCCAGGAGCGGCCCGCCGCGGTGTCGCCTCCAGCGGGGGTCACAGCGCTCATGGTCGCTCCTGAGTGTCGTACCTGCGAAATCGTCGTCCGATCCCACCCTATCGGCCCCGGGACAGGGCGAAGGGCCCCGTCCGGCTTGCGGACGGGGCCCTTCGGCGTGGCGTGGCGACGCGGGGATCAGTGGTGGCCGTGGCCGCTCGTGATCTCCTTGTACTCGTCGACGGTCGGCTTCGGGATCTGGTTGTCCTCGCCGTAGTAGGCGTCGGACAGCTTGGCCCGCAGCTTCTCCGAGGTTCCGACCTTGCGCTGGACCCCGTTCTCGTCGACCACCGGACCGATGGCGGCCGGCTCGTACTGGTGGTGCGCGGTGAGCGTGTGCAGCTGCTCCTGGCTGAGCGGCTCGTGCACCTCGATGAACTCACCGTGCGGCAGCCGCTTGATGATGCCGGTCTCGCGACCGTGCAGCACCTTCTCGCGGTCGCGGCGCTGGAGGCCCAGGCAGATCCGCTTGGTGACGAGGAACGCCAGGACCGGTCCGACGAAGAAGAAGATCCGGACGAAGTAGGTGACGGCGTTGATCGACAGGTGGAAGTGCGTGGCCCACAGGTCGTTGCCGCCGCCGACCAGCAGCGTCAGGTACAGCGTCATCCAGGCGACACCGAGACCCGTACGGGTCGGGGCGTTGCGCGGGCGGTCCAGGATGTGGTGCTCGCTCTTGTCGCCGGTGACCCAGGACTCGATGAACGGGTAGACCGCGATCGCCACGAGGACCAGCGGGAAGATCACCAGCGGGATGAACACACCCAGGACGAGCGTGTGACCCCAGAGGTTGATCTCCCAGCCCGGCATGAACCGGATCAGGCCCTCGGAGAAGCCCATGTACCAGTCGGGCTGGGCGCCGGTGGACACCTGGTCCGGACGGTAGGGGCCCATGGCCCAGATCGGGTTGATCTGGGCGACCGCCGCGATGAACGCGATGACGCCGAAGACCAGGAAGAAGAAGCCTCCGGCCTTGGCCATGTAGACCGGCAGCAGCGGCATGCCGACGACGTTCTTCTCGGTCTTTCCGGGACCCGCGAACTGCGTGTGCTTGTGGTAGAAGACCAGGATCAGGTGGCCCACCATCAGGCCGAGCATGATGCCCGGCAGCAGCAGGATGTGGATCGAGTAGAACCGGGCCACGAAGTCGTGACCGGGGAACTCGCCGCCGAAGAGGAACATCGACAGGTACGTGCCGACGATCGGCACGGACAGGATCGCGCCCTCCATGAAGCGGACACCGGTGCCGGAGAGCAGGTCGTCCGGCAGCGAGTAACCGGTGAAGCCGGTGAACATGCCGAGGACGAACAGCAGGAAGCCGAACAGCCAGTTGATCTCACGCGGCTTGCGGAACGCGCCGGTGAAGAACACGCGCATCATGTGCACGAACATGCCGGCGAGGAAGATCAGCGCGGCCCAGTGGTGGATCTGCCGCATGAGCAGACCACCGCGCACGTCGAAGGAGATGTGCAGCGTCGAGTTGAACGCCTCGGACATCAGCTGTCCCTGGAGCGGGACATACGAGCCGTGGTACACGACCTCGTTCATCGACGGGTGGAAGAACAGTGTCAGATAGACACCCGTCAGGATGATGATGATGAAGCTGTACATGCACACTTCGCCCAACATGAACGACCAGTGGTCGGGGAAGATCTTGCGCATGTTGCTCTTGGCCAGGGAGTAGATCCCGAGTCGGCCGTCGGCCCAGTCGGCGACGCGCTCGCCGGCCGGGGCCTTCCCGCGTGCGCGGGGGGATTCGTTCGCTGCAGTACTCATCCGCGCTCCCAGAATGCAGGACCGACGGGCTCCTCGAAGTCGCCGAGCGCTTCGAGGTAACCGTCACTGTCCACGCCGATGCGCAGCTGCGGCAGGGCGTGGCCGGCGGGGCCGAAGATCACTCGGGCACCGTCGGAGAGGTCGAAGGTGGACTGGTGGCACGGGCACAGCACGTGGTGCGTCTGCTGCTCGTACAGCGAGATCGGGCAGCCGACGTGGGTGCAGATCTTCGAGAACGCGACGACGCCCTGGTGCGACCAGTCGAGCTCGCGCTTGTCCTTGATGTTCTCCGGCTGCAGCCGGACGATCATCAGGGCGGCCTTGGCGATCTCGTTCTGGAAGTCCTCGCTGGTCTCCTCCAGGCCGTCGGGCTTGGCGAAGGTGAGCGAGCCGACCGCAACGTCCTCGGGGCGCAGCGGCTGGTTCGTGTTCATGTTGACCAGGCGCTTGCCCTTGGCCCACATGGTGTGCCGCAGCTTGTCCTTCGGGGCCGGGCCGAGACCGCCGAGCAGGAAGACGCCGGAGAGCGGCACCATGGCCAGCGCGCCGAACATCGTGTTGCGGATCAGCTTGCGGCGGCCGAGGCCGGACTCGGCGGCACCCTGGCGGAAGTCGGCCATGACCTTCGCGCGTACCTCGGGCGAGGCCTCGATCGCGTGCCGGTCGTCGGCGACCTCCACGTCGGACATCAGGGTGCGGGCCCAGTGGACCGCGCCCGCGCCGATGCAGAACAGCGCCACCGCGAGGGTCACACCGAGCGCGAAGTTCAGCGCGCTGAGGTGACCGATCGGGAAGACGAAGATCGACTTGTCGTGCGGGATCGCCAGGTACGCGGCGATGAAGGCGACGGTGGCCAGCATCGACACCGTGAACAGCAGGGCGACGACGCGCTCGGACCGCTTGGCGGCCCGCTCGTCGATGTCCTGGATCCGGTGCTCGTGCGGGGGCAGCCCCGGGTCGGCGAACGGGTTCTCCTCGTCCGCGACGCTTACGGCGCCGTGCGCGTGCTCCTGCTCAGCGGGCAGGTTCTCTTCTGGAATGTCTTGGCTACTCATGACTTCTTGGCCTTTGCGGTCCGAGCGGCGACCCAGACGGCGACCGCGATCAGTGCGCCGAGGCCGAAGATCCAGGCGAACAGACCCTCACTGACCGGCCCGAGGCCGCCCAGCTCCAGACCGCCCGGGTTCTCCGTCTTGTCGCCGTTGACCGCGTTCAGGTACGCGATGATGTCCTTCTTGTTCTTCGACGACATCGTGGTGTCGGGGAAGGACGGCATGTTCTGCGGGCCCGTCTGCATGGCCTCGTAGATGTGCTTCGGAGCGACACCCTCCAGGCTCGGCGCGAACTTGCCCTGCGTCAGGGCACCGCCCTTGCCGGTGAAGTTGTGGCACTGCGCGCAGTTGGTGCGGAACAGCTCGCCACCCTTGGCGATGTCCGCGCCGTCCGGACCGTACTGGTCCTTGGTGGGGACGCTCGGGCCGGCGCCCAGCGAGGCGATGTACGCGGCGAGCTGGTCGATCTGCGTCTGGTTGTAGACGACCTTCTTGCGGGGGACCTGGGCTCCCTGCATGGTGGCCGCCGGCATACGGCCGGTGCCGACCTGGAAGTCGACCGCCGCGGCGCCCACGCCGACCAGGCTCGGGCCGTCGGAGGAGCCCTGGCCACCGGTGCCGTGGCAGCTGGCGCAGCCGACCTCGTAGAGCTTCTTGCCCTCTGTGATGGTCAGGGACTGGGAGGTTTCATCGGCCTGCGCCTTGCCCGCGGGCGCGAACGCGGCGTACAGCCCCCCAGTGGCCGCCAGCGCGAGGAGTAGGACGACGACCGCCGCCAGCGGATGGCGTCGTCGTGCGGAGAGCTTTTTCACGGATTACCCCGGTGTCAGGATCTTCAGCGTCGATGCTTCTGGATGCGGGAGGTCCCGCTACTTGATCAAGTAGATCGTGGCGAAGAGGCCGATCCAGACCACGTCGACGAAGTGCCAGTAGTAGGACACGACGATGGCGGCGGTCGCCTGCTCGTGAGTGAACCTCTTGGCCATGTAGGTGCGGCCGAGGACCAGCAGGAAGGCGATGAGACCGCCTGTCACGTGCAGGCCGTGGAAGCCGGTGGTCAGGTAGAAGACCGAGCCGTACGGGTCGGAGGACAGCGAGATGCCGTCCTTCTTCACCAGCTCGGTGTACTCGTAGATCTGACCGCCGATGAAGATCGCACCCATGATGAAGGTGACGATGAACCAGCCACGGAGCTTCTTCACGTCCCCGCGCTCGGCCGCGAACACGCCGAGCTGGCAGGTGAGTGAGGAGAGCACCAGGATCGTGGTGTTCGTCGCCGAGAAGGGCACATTGAGTGCTTCGGCCATGTGCTTCCAGTGCGCCGGACCCGTCACCGATCGCAAGGTGAAGTACATCGCGAAGAGGGCCGCGAAGAACATCAGCTCGGAACTCAGCCAGATGATGGTTCCGACGCTGGTGAGGTTCGGCCGGTTGACCGACGGGTGCGCGTGCCCGGTTTCTACTGTCGTTGCTGTCGCCACGACCGACATTATGTCGGTCGCTTATCCCGCCCTCACTCCGGGGGGTGCCGTTCGGAGTGTTGCTGCCCGCCGAACCGGTGTTGACGTGGTGTTCATGGGCGCTTTGACCGGAGTAAGCTCCGCCCGAACGGCCCTGTCCGTCCCGTCCGTACGACGCTGACGTCCCGGAGGAACAATGCAGCCGACCGCCACCGTGCTGGTCTACAGCGACGACTCCAACACCCGCGAACAGGTACGGCTGGCAGCCGGGCGCAGGCCCGCTCCCGACGTCCCCTTTGTCGAGTTCGTGGAGTGCGCGACCCCGGACGCGGTGCTGCGCGAGCTGGACCGCGGCGGCATCGACGTGTGCGTGCTCGACGGCGAGGCCGTGCCGATGGGGGGCATGGGCGTGTGCCGGCAGATCAAGGACGAGGTGTTCAACTGCCCGCCGGTGCTGCTGCTGATGGGCCGCCCGCAGGACGCCTGGCTGGCCACGTGGAGCCGCGCGGACGCCGCGGTGACCCTTCCGGTGGATCCGGTGGAGTTCGCGTCCTCGCTCGCCTCCCTGCTGCGGCACAAGCGGCTGTTGAGCGCCTAGCGGCTCGGGGCGCGGCGGCCCCGCGCCCCGTCCGGGCACTCTCACTGCGCCGTTGGTACGAGTCTCACCCTGTCCGCCGCCGACTGGCCGACGGGCGTGCCGCTCACCAGGGCGGTGCCCTGGCGCCACTTCTTCCAGTCGACGTTCCAGTCGCCGAAGCCGTTGCCGAAGGGCTCCATCTGCTTGCCGTTGGAGTTGACGACCTTGACGATGTCGCCCTCGCGGATGTTGTGGAAGAACCACTGGGCGTTCGACGTACTCATGCCGGTGCAGCCGTGGCTGACGTTCGCGGAGCCCTGTGAGCCCACGGACCAGGGCGCGGCGTGCACGTACTCGCCGGACCAGGTCACCCGGGTGGCCCAGTAGACGTTCAGGTCGTAGGAGTCGGAGGTGCCCTCGGCGATGCCGATCGTGGTGCCGCGCATCCGTACGAGGTAGCTCTTGTTCAGGACGACCTTGACGCCGTTGCGGGTCTCGAAGCCGGGCCTGCCCGTGGTGACGGGGATCGATCTGATCGCCTGGCCGTCCTTGTAGACCGTCAGCCGGTGCGCGGCGGCGTCCGTGACGGCCTCGACCCGGTCACCGGTGGTGATCTTCAGCGGCTTGGACGCGCCGCCCCACAACCGGTCGCTGATCTTGATGCCGTCCAGGTTGCTGTGCACCGTGACGGTGGCGTGGGCGGGCCAGTACTCCTTGGGCCGGTAGTGGAGTTCCTTGCCGTTCACCCAGTACCAGGAGCCCTGCACGGACGGCGTGGACTCCACCCGCAGGGCGCGCTCGACGACGGCCCGTTGCGCCTTGTCCTTGATCTCCTGGTCGAGTTGGGCGGTGATGGGCTGCCCGACGCCGTACTCGCCCGAGTCCGGGCCGAGTGTGACGGTCAGTCGCTTCTTGGCCGTGGGCTTGCCGGTGTCGAACGTGAGGACCTTGCGGCCGGGCGCGCCGTCCTCGTCCTCCGTGCTCACCGCGATCGTGTAATGGGCGTTGGCGGCCAGCGGGGAGGTGCTGTGCCATCGACTGCCGTCGGCGGTGAGTTCGCCCGCCACGTAGCGTCCTGCGGCGTCCTGGGCGGTCACGTCGGTGATCCGGCCCTCGCCGTCGTTGGCGGTGATCTCCAGGGGCTTGTCCGGGTCGGCCCGCTTTCCCGCACCGGCGGGGCCGCTGACGGAGATCTGGTCCGCCGCGTCGTACGGCTTGGCCGACAGGGGGTTGCCGTCCGAACCGCAGGCGGTGACGCCCGCGCCGAGGGCGGTCACCAGCAGCGTGCAGCTGACGACGGTGCGGGTCCGCGGAGTGTGGTTCATACGATCACGCTATGAGGTGTTGACCCCATTTACCCGGTGCGTAACCCGTACGAGGGATCGACACTGCTCCATATGAACGACGACAGCCGGAAGCCCGGACGCTCCACATGGAGTGTCCGGGCTTCCGGCGCGCGTTCTCGTGTGCTACTGGGTGCGGTTCTCACCGTGGTAGTACTCGAACACCCAGCCGAACAGGCCGAGGATGATGAACGGGGCGGCGAAGTAGATCAGCCACCAGCCGACCGCGATGCTGAGGAAGGCGATCGCACCGCCGAAGCCCAGCAGCAGCGGCTGCCAGCTGTGCGGGCTGAAGAAGCCCAGCTCGCCCGCGTCGTCCGCGACATCGGCCTCCTTGTCGTCCTGGGCGCCCGCGTCGACCCGCCGGGCGGTGAAGCCCAGGTAGAAGCCGATCATGACGCTCAGGCCGAAGGCCAGGAACAGCGCGGTGGTACCGGCCGGCTCCTTCGACCACACGCCGTACACGATGGCCATGATCAGGATGAAGACGCTCAGCCAGATGAACAGCCGACCCTGGATCTTCACTTGCCGGCCTCCTTGCTGCCCGCGATGGCACCGACGCCGGAGTGCTCCAGCTGCTCCAGAGCGGCGATCTCAGGGTGGTGCAGGTCGAACGCCGGGGATTCGCTGCGGATCCGCGGCAGGGTGAGGAAGTTGTGCCGCGGCGGCGGGCAGGAGGTCGCCCACTCCAGCGAACGGCCGTAGCCCCACGGGTCGTCGACGTCGACCTTCTTGCCGTACTTGGCCGTCTTCCAGACGTTGTAGAGGAACGGCAGGATCGACAGGCCGAGCAGGAAGGAGCTGATGGTCGAGACCGTGTTCAGCGCGGTGAAGCCGTCGGCCGCCAGGTAGTCGGCGTAACGGCGCGGCATGCCCTCGGCACCCAGCCAGTGCTGGACCAGGAAGGTGCCGTGGAAGCCGATGAACAGCGTCCAGAACGTGAGCTTGCCGAGGCGCTCGTCCAGCATCTTGCCGGTCATCTTCGGCCACCAGAAGTGGAAGCCGGAGAACATGGCGAAGACGACCGTGCCGAAGACCACGTAGTGGAAGTGGGCCACCACGAAGTACGAGTCGGAGACGTGGAAGTCCATCGGGGGCGAGGCCAGGATGACACCGGTCAGACCACCGAACGTGAAGGTGATCAGGAAGCCGGTCGCCCAGAGCATCGGCGTCTCGAAGGACAGCGAGCCCTTCCACATCGTGCCGATCCAGTTGAAGAACTTCACACCGGTCGGTACGGCGATCAGGAAGGTCATGAAGGAGAAGAACGGCAGCAGCACACCACCGGTGACGTACATGTGGTGGGCCCACACCGTCACGGACAGACCGGCGATCGCGATGGTCGCGGCGATCAGACCCATGTAACCGAACATCGGCTTACGGGAGAAGACCGGAATGACCTCGGAAATGATGCCGAAGAACGGTAGCGCGATGATGTACACCTCTGGATGGCCGAAGAACCAGAAGAGGTGTTGCCATAGCAATGCTCCGCCATTTGCGGCGTCGAATACATGGGCGCCGAATTTACGGTCCGCCTCCAGGGCGAACAGCGCGGCCGCGAGGACCGGGAAGGCGAGCAGGACCAGGACGGCGGTCAGCAGCACGTTCCACACGAAGATCGGCATGCGGAACATGGTCATGCCCGGGGCGCGCATGCAGATGATGGTCGTGATGAAGTTGACCGAGCCGAGGATGGTGCCGAAGCCGGACATGGCCAGACCCATGATCCACATGTCCGAGCCGATGCCCGGCGAGCGGACCGCGTCCGACAGCGGCGAGTAGGCGAACCAGCCGAAGTCGGCCGCGCCCTGCGGGGTGAGGAAGCCGCCCACCGCGATGAGCGAGCCGAACAGGTACAGCCAGTAGGCGAACATGTTCAGCCGCGGGAACGCCACGTCGGGCGCGCCGATCTGCAGCGGCATGATCCAGTTGGCGAAACCGGCGAACAGCGGCGTCGCGAACATCAGCAGCATGATCGTGCCGTGCATCGTGAACGCCTGGTTGAACTGCTCGTTCGACATGATCTGCAGGCCGGGACGGGCCAGCTCGGCGCGCATGAGCAGCGCCATCACGCCGCCGATCAGGAAGAACGCGAACGACGTCACGAGGTACATCGTGCCGATCGTCTTGTGGTCGGTGGTCGTCATCCACTTGACCACGACATTACCGGGCTGCTTGCGCCTGACCGGCAGCTCGTCCGCGTACGAGCCTGCGGCTGCCGCGGCACCCTGGGGTTCGTTGAGGATGCTCACAGGTTGTTCGTCTCCCGGTTCTTCTCGTGGCTCGTCTGCGCGATGCCGGCGGGAATGTAACCGGTCTGCCCCTTCTTGGCGAGGTCCTTGAGGTGCGCCTCGTACGCTGCCGGGGAAACGACCTTCACGTTGAACAGCATCCGGGAGTGGTCGACACCGCAGAGCTCGGCGCACTTGCCGAGGAAGGTGCCCTCATGGTTGGGGGTCACCTGGAACGAGTTGGTGTGGCCCGGGATGACGTCCATCTTCATCAGGAACGGCACCACCCAGAAGGAGTGGATGACGTCACGGGACGTGAGGACGAAGCGGACCGTCTTGCCCTTGGGGAGCCAGAGGGTCGGACCGGGGTTGCCCGTCTGCGGGTTCTTCGTGGCGGGCGTGCCGACGTCGTAGACGCCGCCGGCGTTCGCCGGGAAGTCCTTCTTGAACCGGTCCGGAATGGCGTCCAGGTTCTTGTCGGTCTTCGCGTCGCCGGAGACACCGGGAACGCTCTCGACGTAGTTGAAGCCCCAGCTCCACTGGAAGCCCACCACGTTGACCGTGACGTCGGGCTTCTTGGAGAGGTCCAGGAGCTTCGACTCGTCCCGGGCCGTGAAGTAGAAGAGCACCGAGATGATGATGATCGGGACCACCGTGTACAGGGCCTCGATCGGCATGTTGTACCGAGTCTGCGGAGGTACCTCGACCTTGGTGCGGCTGCGCCGGTGGAAGAAAGCACTCCACAGGATCAGGCCCCACACCAGCACGCCGGTGGCCAGTGCAGCCGCCCAGGAGCCCTGCCACAGGGAGAGGATCCGCGGAGCCTCTTCCGTGGTCGGGGTGGGCATGCCAAGGCGGGGGAAGTCCTTGTATGTGCAACCGGTTGCGGTCGCCAGGACCAGGCCCGCGGTCAGTGCCTGCAGCAGCTTCCGCCGCATCGGGCGCCGCGGCGAGCGGTCGGAGCCGTTGGGACTCACGTAGCGCCTTCCCGAGAGTCTCGCCCGCGCGGTCGGCTGCGGCCTTCTCGCTGGTCGGTCGCCGCCCTGCGGCGGGCAGGGGTTTGGATGTTTATGCGGACCAAACCCTAGCCCACCCTCTCCGAGGGTTCGCGGGGAGGGGTGCCTACTGGAGCGGGTGGTTCGCTGAATTGGCGGGCGCGGGCTCGTCGTGGCTGGTCGCGCGGTTCCTCGCGCCCCTTGGCCGGCTGCCCCGTCCGGGGTCTTAACGTTGCCGTATGGCCTACTTTGACGCTGCCTCCAGCGCTCCTCTTCACCCGGTCGCCCGTCAGGCCCTGTTGGCCTCCCTGGACGACGGCTGGGCCGATCCCGCTCGGCTCTACAGGGAGGGGCGCAAGGCACGGATGTTGTTGGACGCGGCGCGGGAGGCGGCGGCCGAGGCGGTGGGGTGCCGCGCGGACGAGGTGGTGTTCACGGCGTCCGGGACACAGGCCGTACACACCGGTGTCGCGGGGGCGTTGGCCGGGCGGCGGCGAGTCGGAAGCCACCTGATCGTGTCGTCCGTCGAACACTCCTCCGTGCTCCATTCGGCCGACCTGCACGCGTCGGGCGGCGGGACGGTCACCAAGGTGGCCGTCGAGCGGACCGGGCGCGCCGACCCCGCCGCCTACGCGGCCGCGCTCCGGGAGGACACCGCGCTCGCCGTGCTCCAGTCGGCCAACCACGAGGTGGGGACCGTGCAGCCGGTGGCCGAGGTGGCCGCGGTGTGCCGGGCGGCCGGGGTGCCGTTGCTGGTGGACGCGGCGCAGTCGCTGGGCTGGGGACCGGTCGGGGGCGGCTGGTCGCTGCTCGCGGCCAGCGCGCACAAGTGGGGCGGGCCGCCCGGGGTCGGACTGCTCGTCGTCCGCAAGGGGGTGCGGTTCGCCGCCCAAGGACCGGCCGGCGAACGGGAGTCGGGCCGGGCGCCCGGTTTCGAGAACATCCCGGCGATCGTGGCGGCCGTGGCCTCGCTGCGCGCGGTACGCGCCGAGGCGGCCCAGGAGGAGGTGCGGCTGCGGGAGCTGACGGCACGGATCCGGACGCGGGTGCCGGCGACCGTGCCCGACGTCGAAGTCGTCGGCGACCCCGAGCGGCGGCTGCCGGGGATCGTCACCTTCTCGTGTCTCTATGTCGACGGAGAGGCCCTGCTGCACGCGTTGGACGAGGCGGGTTTCGCCGTGTCGTCCGGATCGTCGTGCACGAGCAGCACGCTGACGCCCAGCCATGTGCTGAAGGCGATGGGGGTGCTGAGCGAGGGCAACGTCCGGGTGTCCCTGCCGCCGGGGGCGGCCGAGGCGGACGTGGCGCGGTTCCTGGAGGTGCTGCCGGGGGCCGTGGCGGGGGTCAGGGAGAAGCTGGGCGCCCCGGCCCCCGCGCCGGCCGTACCGGCCGGGGGAGCCGGGGAACTCGTCGTCGACTCCCTCGGCAAGCGCTGCCCGATCCCGGTCATCGAACTGGCCAAGGTGTTCGGTGACGTGCCGGTGGGCGGCACGGTCCGCGTCCTCTCCGACGACGAGGCCGCCCGGCTGGACATCCCGGCGTGGTGCGAGATGCGGGGGCAGGAGTACGTCGGGGAGGAGCCGGCGGAGCGGGGGACGGCGTACGTGGTGCGCAGGGTGAGCTGAGCCGCGCCGGGCTCAGCCCAGGTGGGCCTGGACCTCCCGCGCGGCCTCGTCCCCGTACGCCTTGGTGAAGCGCTCCATGAAGTGGGCGCGGCGCAGCTGGTACTCCTGCGTGCCGACCGTCTCGATGACCAGCGTGGCGAGCATGCAGCCGACCTGCGCCGCCCGCTCCAGGGACACGCCCCAGGCCAGCCCGGACAGGAAGCCGGCGCGGAAGGCGTCGCCGACGCCCGTGGGGTCGGCCTTGCGCTCCTCCTCGGCGCAGCCGACCTCGATCGGGTCCTCGCCGGCCCGCTCGATGCGCACGCCCCGCGAGCCGAGCGTGGTGACGCGGTGGCCGACCTTCTCCAGGATCTCGGCGTCGCTCCAGCCGGTCTTGGTCTCGATGAGGCCCTTCTCGTACTCGTTGGAGAAGAGGTACGTCGCCCCCTCCATCAGCACCCGGATCTCGTCGCCCGCCATCCGGGCGATCTGCTGGGAGAAGTCGGCGGCGAAGGGGATCGCACGCGAGCGGCACTCCTCCGTGTGGCGGAGCATGCCCTCCGGGTCGTCGGCGCCGATGAGGACCAGGTCGAGGCCGCCCACACGGTCGGCGACGGTCTTCAGCTCGATGAGGCGGGCCTCGCTCATCGCGCCGGTGTAGAAGGAGCCGATCTGGTTGTGGTCGGCGTCGGTGGTGCACACGAAGCGGGCGGTGTGCAGGGTCTCGGAGATCCGGACCGAGTCGGTGTCCACGCCGTGCCGTTCGAGCCAGGCCCGGTACTCGTCGAAGTCGAAGCCGGCGGCACCGACCAGGATCGGCCGCGTACCCAGCTGCCCCATGCCGAACGCGATGTTGGCGGCGACGCCGCCGCGGCGCACGTCGAGGTTGTCGACCAGGAAGGAGAGCGACACCGTGTGCAGCTGGTCCGCGACGAGCTGGTCGGCGAAACGGCCGGGGAAGGTCATGAGGTGGTCGGTGGCGATGGAGCCGGTGACTGCGATGCGCACGACGGGCATTCTCCTGCGGGAGGCTGGATTGACAGTTCACGCTACCCGGTCGGGCGACACCGCTGTAGTTGGCAAAACTACCCGATAGTAGGCCTTTCTTCGCACCGTCGGCCGAGCCTACGGTGCCAGCATGACGAACCTCAGGGTCCACTCCCCCGCCCCGGCCGACCTGGAGGGCGACCTCGCCACGCTGCGCGTCGACTGCGCCCGGATGGCCGGGCGCTGGTCGGTGCCCGCGCATGCCGAGTCGCGGCCGGTGCCGCCGTCCCGTATCCATGGGGTGAGCGTGCCGACGCGCTCCGCGCGGCTGCTGGACGAGATGTCCGACTACGGCGACTGACACACGGGCGCACCGCCCGGGAACCGCACGCTCCCCTCACGCGTCCCATTGCCGTCCCCCACCAGGGGGAGGCGGGATACGACCTGCCTCGACCAACGAGGAGCGATGCGGTGAACACCGAGCGACCCGAGGACCGCGAGCACCTTGAGGGCTCCGCACACACCGGGAACCGTGCGGAGCGCGCCGACGACGAGCACGGCGGACGGCGCCGGTCCCGGGTCGCCGTCCTCTCCGTGGCCGCCGCCGTGCTGCTGGTCGGCGGCGGTGGCGCCTATCTCGCGGCGAGCGGTGCCACGGGCGGTCGTACGGACGGCGGTCCGGGGGCGGCCGGCGCGGGGGCCACTCCCCCGCCGCTCGCCCTGGACGGCCGGAGCAACGACCCCTACGGCGCGACGTACGTGGCCCACGGCGGGCTGCCGGGCGGCCCCGGCTCCGCGCCGGTGTACACCCCGCGCGGCGAGGTCGGCAAGGACGCCGTGACCAGGCTCGCCCGGGCGCTCGGGGTGGCCGGGACGCCGGTGGCCGAGGGCGGGATCTGGCGGGTCGGCGGCAAGGACGGCACGGGCCCGAGCCTGACGGTGAACCGGGACGCGCCGGGCAGCTGGACCTTCAGCCGCTACGCACCGGGCACCGACGACTGCGCGAAGGGCGCCCTGTGCACGCACGGCCCGATGGGTCCGACGGGCGGCGCGGTGAGCGTGTCGAGGGCGACCGCGGCGGCGGCCCCCGTACTGAAGGCGGCCGGGCTGGACGACGCGAAGGTCGACGCGAGCCAGGTGATGGGCGTCCAGCGGGTGGTGAACGCGGAGCCGGTGGTCGGCGGGCTGCCGACGTACGGCTGGACGACCGGTCTGACGGTCGACCGACAGGGCGAGGTGGCGGGCGGGCACGGCCTGCTCGCGGCGCCGGTGAAGGGCGACACGTATCCGGTCCTGGACGCGGCGAAGACGTTGAAGCTGATGAACGCGGCGCCGAAGGGCGACCACCGGATGGGGATCGGCGGCTGCACCCGTCCGGTACCGGTCAAGGACCGCTTCGAGCGGCCCTGCGGGGCGGACGCCGGCACCTCCGGGACGGACACGGCCACCGTCGACAAGGCGGTGTTCGGGCTCGCCGCGCACTCCGTCGCCGGGAAGCAGGCGCTGGTGCCGTCCTGGCTGTTCCGGGTGCGGGGCGACGCGGCGGGCGGTGCGTACACGGTGACGTATCCGGCGGTCGATCCCGCGTACCTGACGCCCGCGCCCTCCATCGGGGCTCCCTCCGGCGGGGCTCCTTCGGGCGGACCGAGCACGGCGCCGAAGCCGCACACCGTGAAGGTCGAGGGGTACACGGCCGACGACCGTGAGCTGACCGTGAGCTTCTACGGCGGGGTGTGCGCGGACTACTCGGCGGCGGCGAAGGAGAGCGACGGCAGGGTGACCGTCACCGTCACCGAGCATCCCTGGCCGGACAAGGTGTGCGTGATGATCGCCAAGGAGTACGTGAAGACCGTACGGCTGACCGCGCCGCTGGACGGGCGGACGGTGGTCGGTGCGGACGGCACGCCGATCCCTCAGGCCAAGCCGGGCGCGCTGCGACCGGAGACCGGGGCACCGGCGCGGTAGCCCCGGCGTACGACGAAGGCGGCGGCCCCGCGGAGGGGGCCGCCGCCTTCGTCATGCCGTGGCGGGCTCAGCTGAAGGAGTCGCCGCAGGCGCAGGAGCCGGTCGCGTTCGGGTTGTCGATCGTGAAGCCCTGCTTCTCGATGGTGTCCACGAAGTCGACGGTGGCGCCGCCCAGGTACGGAGCGCTCATGCGGTCGGTGACGACCTTGACGCCGCCGAAGTCCTTCACCACGTCGCCGTCGAGCGAGCGCTCGTCGAAGAAGAGCTGGTAGCGCAGGCCGGAGCAGCCGCCGGGCTGGACGGCGACGCGCAACGCGAGGTCGTCACGGCCTTCCTGGTCGAGCAGGGCCTTGACCTTGGCCGCGGCGGCGTCGGTCAGGATGATGCCGTCGGTGACGGTGGTGGTCTCGTCCGATACGGACATCTACATCTCTCCCGGGTTGTACGGAGACTGCTTGCCGACCAGTGCAACCGGCGCTTCCGCGGATTCATTCCGGGCCGGGCAGTCGCGTTGTCGCGGTTTCGCTTCCGTCTTCATGCTCGCACATGGCCGAGGACGCGGACAGCGGCCCGCGGGGCGGCTGGAGCGGGATTCATGTCACATCGACGTTATGGCCATCGTCAAAGTGACGTGAAGCGGATATGATAGATAGCGTCAGTTAGACGAAAAGTAGAAAGGGTGCGTGTCGTGACCACCGCCCAGACCCCGGAGCTCGACGTGCAGCCGACTCCGCTCGCCCTGCTGCTGCTCGGCCGTGAGGCCGACCCGAAGAGCGAGCGGGGCGTCGAGTGTCCCGGTGACCTGCCGTCGCCGTCCGACCCGGACCTGGTCGAGCGCGCCCGCGCGGCCAAGGAGAAGCTCGGTGACAAGGTCTTCGTGCTCGGCCACCACTACCAGCGCGACGAGGTCATCCAGTTCGCCGACGTCACGGGTGACTCCTTCAAGCTGGCCCGGGACGCCGCCGCGCGCCCGGAGGCCGAGTACATCGTCTTCTGCGGTGTGCACTTCATGGCCGAGTCGGCGGACATCCTCACCTCCGACGACCAGAAGGTCGTCCTGCCCGACCTCGCCGCCGGCTGCTCCATGGCCGACATGGCGACGGCCGAGCAGGTCGCCGAGTGCTGGGACGTGCTGACCGAGGCGGGCGTGGCCGAGCACGTCGTGCCGGTCTCGTACATGAACTCCTCGGCCGACATCAAGGCGTTCACCGGCAAGCACGGCGGCACGATCTGCACCTCGTCGAACGCCGAGCGGGCGCTGGAGTGGGCCTTCGAGCAGGGCGAGAAGGTGCTCTTCCTGCCGGACCAGCACCTGGGCCGCAACACCGCCGTCCGCGACATGGGGATGTCCCTGGACGACTGCGTGGTCTACAACCCGCACAAGCCGAACGGCGGCCTGACGGCGGAGCAGCTGCGGGCCGCGAAGATGATCCTGTGGCGCGGCCACTGCTCGGTGCACGGCCGCTTCAGCCTGGACTCGGTCGACGACGTCCGTGAGCGCATCCCGGGCGTGAACGTCCTGGTCCACCCCGAGTGCAAGCACGAGGTCGTGGCCGCGGCCGACTACGTCGGCTCGACCGAGTACATCATCAAGGCCCTGGAGGCCGCGCCGGCCGGGTCCAAGTGGGCCATCGGCACGGAGCTGAACCTGGTCCGCCGACTGGCGAACCGTTTCGCTCCCGAGGGCAAGGAGATCGTCTTCCTCGACAAGACGGTCTGCTTCTGCTCGACCATGAACCGCATCGACCTGCCCCACCTGGTCTGGACCCTGGAGTCCCTGGCCGAGGGCACCCTGGTCAACCGGATCGAGGTCGACAAGGAGACCGAGGCGTTCGCCAAGCTGGCCCTGGAGCGGATGCTCGCGCTGCCGTAGGCATCTTCGGCTGTACGTGGGGAAGGGGCGCTTTCCGGTGTCGGGAGGCGCCCCTTTCGTGCCACGGTCGGGGGAACGGTTCCCGATCTCACGAACTGCTCGACGCCGTCGTCCCGGTGGACCGGGCCTGATACGCGTCGGCCGGACCCGCGCTGCGACGCGGGCCCGGCCGACGGCACAACCGGCTCCTACACTCCGGCCGGCTCCGGTTCGTCCAAGGCGGACTCGGCCTGGACCGGTGTGCCCTTCTTCGCCGCCCGCTTCTTCGCCCGGCGCTCCTTGCGGAGTTCCAGCATGGCGTAGAGCGTCGGGACGAGGAGCAGGGTCAGCAGGGTGGACGTGATCAGGCCGCCGATGACGACGACCGCGAGGGGCTGGGCGATGAAGCCGCCCTCGCCCGTGACGCCCAGGGCCATCGGCAGCAGGGCGAAGATCGTCGCCAGGGCCGTCATCAGGATCGGGCGCAGCCGGTGGCGGCCGCCCTCGATCACGGCCTCGACCACGCCGTAGCCCTGTCCGCGGTACTGGTTGATCAGGTCGATCAGCACGATCGCGTTGGTGACCACGATGCCGATCAGCATCAGCATGCCGATCATCGCCGGGACGCCCATCGGGGTGCCGGTGGCGACCAGCAGGCCGATCGCGCCCGTCGCCGCGAACGGGATCGAGACCAGCAGGATCAGCGGCTGGACCAGCGAACGGAACGTCGCGACCAGGAGCATGAAGACGATCGCGACGGCCGCCAGCATGGCCAGGGCCAGGTTCTTGAACGCGTCGTTCTGGTCGGAGGTGACGCCGCCGATCTCGGCCGTGGCACCCGTCGGCAGCTTCAGCGCCTTGATCTTCGACTGGAGCTTGGTGCTGATGGCACCCGTGTTGTCACCGGTCGGCTTCGCCGTGATGGTCGCGGCGCGCTGCCCGTCGATCCGGGTCAGCGACACCGGCCCGTCCACCACCTGCACCGTGGCGAGGTCACCCAGCTTGGCCGGGCCCACCCGCAGGTTCTTCAGCTGGGCCAGGGTGGTCGCGGGCTCGGCCGACCGCACCACGACGTCGCGCTCGGTGTCGTCGAGGGTCGCCTTCGCCGCCGTCGTGCCGCGCACCCCCTCCGCGACCAGCGCGCCGAGCTTCTGGTCGTCCAGACCGGCGGCCGCCGCCTTCGCGTTGGCCCTGACCGAGATCCGCGGCACGCTGGTCGAGAGGTCGCTGGTGACGTCCGTGACGCCGCCGAGGCCCGCGACCGTGGAGCGGACCTGGTCCGCCGCCGTGCGCAGCGTCTGCGGGTCGGCGGCCTTGACCACCACGCTCAGGTTCTGGTTGCCGAAGCCGTCACCGGCGGACACGGTGGTCGTGCCGATGCCGGAGAGCTTCTTCAGCCCGTCCTCCAGGTGCTTTTGGACGTCGTCGTACGACTTCGAGTCCTTCAGCATGACCTGGTACGACGCCTGGTTGGTGCCGGTGCCGCCGCCGAAGGCCGCCATGAAGCCGGAGGAGCCGACGGTGACCTGGTAGTCCTTGACGCCCTTGGTCGAGGCGATGAGCCGCTCGACCTTCTTCGCCTGGACGTCGGTGGCCGCGAGGCTGGTGCCGGGCTTCAACTCCTGCTTGACCGTGAGGACTTCCTGCGCGCCCTGGTCGAAGAAGTTGGTCTTCAGCATGCCGCCCATGCCGAACGTGAGCACCAGGACCACGACCGCGATCAGCAGGCTGGTCAGGCGGCGGCGCGTGGCGAAGCGCAGGACGGGGACGTAGACGCGCTGGAGGCGGCTGTTCGCCTCCTTCTCCTCCGCCCGGCGCCGGGCCTCGGCCGCGTCGTCCGGGGTGCCCTTGGGGGCGCGCACGAACCAGTACGACAGGACCGGGACGACCGTCAGCGACACGACCAGCGAGGCCAGCAGGGCCGCCGTCACCGTGATGCTGAACGAGCCGAACAGGGCGCCCACCATGCCGCCGACCAGGCCGATCGGCAGGAACACGGCGACCGTGGTGAGGGTCGAGGAGGTGACCGCGCCGGCCACCTCGCGCACCGCGGTGACGATCGCCGCCTGCCGCTCCTCGCCGTAGCCGAGGTGCCGCTTGATGTTCTCCAGGACCACGATCGAGTCGTCCACGACCCGGCCGATGGCGATGGTCAGCGCGCCCAGCGTGAGCATGTTCAGGGACAGGCCGCGCGTCCACAGCACGATCAGGGCGAGGACGACGGACAGCGGGATGGACACCGCCGTGACCAGCGTCGAGCGGATCGACGCGAGGAAGACCAGGATGATGAGGACCGCGAAGAGCAGGCCGAGCGCGCCCTCGGTGGTCAGGCCCTTGATGGACTTGGAGACGGCCGGGCCCTGGTCGCTGACGACCGTGAGGTCGGCACCCGAGCCGAGCTGCGTGCGCAGGCCGGGCAGCTTGTCCTTGACGGCGTTCGAGATGGTGACCGCGCTGCCGTCGTGGTCCATGGTCACGTTGACGGCGAGGCTGGGCCTGCCGTCGGTGCGGGTGATGGAGTCGGCCGGGGCCGGCTGCTCCTTGACCGCGGCCACGTCACCGAGGCGTACGGGCTTGCCGCCGCCCTCGCCGGTGACCGTCAGGTCCTGGATCTGCGCGAGCGAGGTGAAGCCGCCGCCGACCTGGACGGTGCGGTTCACGCCGCCCTCGTCGAAGGAGCCGGCCGGGACGGTCGCGCCGCCCGCCTGGAGGGCCTGGCCGAGCGCGGCGGGGGTGAGACCGGCCTGCGCCAGCTTCGCGCCGTCCGGGGTGACCGTGACCTGGAGGTCGCGCACACCGGTGACCGCGACGCGGCCGACACCGGAGATGTCCTTCAGCGTCGGTACGACGGTCTTGTCCAGCTGGTCGGCGAGGGCCTGCTGGTCCTTGTCGGAGGTGACGGCGAGGACGACAGTCGGCATGTCGTCGGTCGAGCCGGAGACGACCTGCGGGTCGACGCCGGACGGGAGCTGGTTGCGGGCCCGGTTGACGGCCTGCTGGACGTCGGAGACGAGCTGCTTGGTGTCGTTGCCGTAGTCGAAGGACGCCATGATCACGGCGTTGCCCTCGCTGGCGGTCGAGGTGACGCCCTTGACGCCGTCGACGCCCTGGAGGTTGTTCTCGATCGGCTCGATGACCTGCTTCTCGACCACATCGGGCGAGGCGCCCTGGTACGGCGCGATCACCGAGACCATGGGCAGGTTGATGGTGGGCAGCAGCTGCTGCTTGATCTGGGGTATCGCGATCAGCCCGAAGACGAGCGCGATGAGCGACATCAGGCCGATCAGGGCCCTTTGGCGCAGGCTGAACCTCGACAGCCAGGACATGGGTCAGGGTCTCTCAATCTATGAGCGGCAGACCCTCTCACCCTCGCCCATCGCGGAGGGCGAAACCGTAGCCCCAGGGTCCATTTCCTTATCCGCGCCCTACTCCGCCCGCAGTACGCCGGGTGGAGAACGGAGTACACCGTGGGTCGGCCCCGGGGTGGAGATCAGTCCGTGCGCGGCCTGACCAGCCCCGACTCGTACGCGATCACCACGAGCTGGGCCCGGTCGCGGGCGCCCAGCTTGGCCATGGCCCGGTTGACGTGCGTCTTGACCGTGAGCGGGCTGACCTCCAGGCGCTCGGCGATCTCGTCGTTGGAGTGGCCGCCGGCGACCTGGACCAGCACCTCCCGCTCCCGTCCGGTGAGCGCGCCGAGCCGCTCGGAGCGCGCGGGGTCGCGGCCGTCGTCGCCGTCGCCCTGGGCGAGGAAGCGGGCGATCAGCCCCTTGGTGGCGGTCGGCGACAGCAGGGCCTCGCCGCCCGCCGCGACCCGGATGGCGTTCAGCAGCTCCTCCGGCTCGCTGCCCTTGCCGAGGAAGCCGGAGGCGCCCGCGCGCAGCGCCTGGACGACGTAGTCGTCGACCTCGAAGGTCGTCAGGATGACCACGCGGACCTCGGAGAGGGACGGGTCCTCGCTGATCATCCGGGTGGCGGCGAGCCCGTCCGTGCCGGGCATCCGGATGTCCATGAGGACGACGTCGGCGCCCTGCTCCCTGGCCAGCCGGACCGCCTCCGCGCCGTCGGAGGCCTCGCCGATCACCTCCATGTCGGGCTCGGAGTCGACGAGCACCCGGAACGCGCTGCGCAGCAGGGCCTGGTCGTCGGCGAGCAGGACACGGATCGTCATGCGGGCTCCCCCGGGGGCCGTCGTACGGCGCTCAGGCCGTACGGGTCTCGGTGCGGGTCTTGACGGGCAGGATCGCATGGACGCGGAAGCCGCCGCCGTAGCGGGGTCCGGTGGTGAGGGTGCCGCCGAGGGCGGCGACCCGCTCGCGCATGCCGAGCAGCCCGTGCCCGCCGCCGGTGCCGGGTGCGCTCGGCCCGCCCGGGCCGTCGTCCACCACGGTCACCTCGATGTCCGGTCCCACGCGGACGACGCTGACCTCGGCCCTGGCACCGGTCCCGGCGTGCTTCTGCACATTGGTCAGGGCCTCCTGGACGATGCGGTACGCGGCCAGCTCGACGGCGGCGGGCAGATCGGCGTCCGGTCCGGCGCGGGCCACCTCCACCGGGAGCCCGGCGCTGCGGAAGGTGCCCGCGAGCTCCTCCAGCCGACCGAGCCCGGGCGCGGGCTCGGTGGGTGCCTCGGGGTCGCCGGACTGCCGGAGCAGGCCGACGGTCGCGCGCAACTCGTCGAGGGCGCTGCGGCTGGCCTCGCGGACGTGGGCGAGGGCCTCCTTGGCCTGGTCCGGCCGCTTGTCCATGACGTGCGCGGCGACCCCTGCCTGCACGTTCACCAGGGCGATGTGATGGGCGACGACGTCGTGCAGATCGCGGGCGATGCGCAGCCGCTCCTCGGCGACCCGGCGCCGGGCCTCCTCCTCACGGGTCCGCTCGGCCCGTTCGGCCCGCTCGCGGATGGCCTGCACGACCGCGCGCCGGCTGCGCACGGCGTCCCCGGC
This sequence comes from Streptomyces sp. HUAS MG56, assembly GCF_058673395.1. Classification (NCBI taxonomy): domain Bacteria; kingdom Bacillati; phylum Actinomycetota; class Actinomycetes; order Kitasatosporales; family Streptomycetaceae; genus Streptomyces; species Streptomyces sp. HUAS MG56. The sequence goes on from NZ_CM178722.1 coordinate 3,668,845, forward strand.
GGTGGCGCCGATTCCGGTCCAGGCGAGCACGCCCAGGTTCTCCTGCGCGTACCAGGGCAGGGGGCCGCCGAGCATCGCGGCGGCCGTCAGCACGGTCATGGTGAGCAGGCCGACGCGCAGGGTGGTGGTCCGGTCGGTGGTCGAGGCGACGGTGTAGAGGGCGACGACGGCGGCCATCGTGACCGGGGCGCGCGGGTCACCGGTGACGCACTCGACGACGGCGAGCGTGCCGGTGACGGCGAGCACCGGCATGGGGGTGCGGCGCCGGAAGACGAGCGCGCCCGCGGCGAGCAGCATGAGGAGGAGGCTCAGGGCGGCCGGGGTGCGGGCGCCCCAGGCGACCCCGTCGGTCCCGCGCGGCGTCACGAACGATCCCGCGATCATGCACACCAGCACGCCCGCGGCGAGGCCCGCGTCCAGGGCCCACGGGTGCGCCCTGACGCTGCAACGGGCGCGTTCGAGAGTGCTCACAGGAGGAACAGTACGGGGGCTTCGCGCCACCCTGTCCTCGTGCCGGGCGGGGTGGTCACGCACCACCCGGTTCACCCGGAGGTCAGCCCGGGATCAGCCCCTCGTCGCCGAGCATCTCCCGGACCTCCTCCAGCGAGGCGTCCGGCGACGGAAGGATCAGTTCCGAGGGCTCCAGCGCATCGTCCGCAAGCGGAGCGCCGAGGCGGCGGACGGCGTCGAGGAGGGCGCCGAGGACACGGCGGAAGCCTTCCTCGTCGCCGCTCTCCATCTCGTCCAGCAGCTCGTCGTCCAGCTTGTTCAGCTCAGGGAAGTGGGAGTCGGCCAGTTGCCACTGGCCCTCCCCCATGATCCGCACGATCACGTCGGCCTCCTCGGCTCGGGCCCCGGTGCCGGACTACTGCTTGTCGAAACGCGGGGTGTCCTGCGGCTGCTGCTGGGGCTGCCCCTGCGCGGTACCGCCCTCGATGGCCTGCTGCGGGGAACCCCCGGCCAGTTCGGCCTTCATCCGCTGGAGCTCCAGCTCCACATCCGTACCACCGGAGAGCCGGTCCAGCTCGGCGGCGATGTCGTCCTTGGCCGTGCCGGTCGGGTCGTCGAGGGCGCCGGAGGCGAGGAGTTCGTCGATGGCGCCGGCGCGGGCCTGGAGCTGCTGCGTCTTGTCCTCGGCGCGCTGGATGGCCAGGCCGACGTCGCCCATCTCCTCGGAGATGCCGGTGAAGGCCTCGCCGATGCGGGTCTGGGCCTGGGCGGCGGTGTAGGTGGCCTTGATGGTCTCCTTCTTCGTGCGGAAGGCGTCCACCTTGGCCTGGAGGCGCTGGGCCGCGAGGGTGAGCTTCTCCTCCTCGCCCTGGAGGGTCGCGTGCTGCGTCTCCAGGTCGGTGACCTGCTGCTGGAGGGCGGCGCGGCGGGACAGCGCCTCGCGGGCCAGGTCCTCGCGGCCGAGCGCGAGCGCCTTGCGGCCCTGGTCCTCCAGCTTGGAGGACTGCTGCTGCAACTGGTTGAGCTGGAGTTCCAGACGCTTGCGGCTGGTCGCCACGTCGGCGACGCCCCGGCGCACCTTCTGGAGCAGCTCCAGCTGCTTCTGGTACGAGTAATCGAGGGTCTCGCGCGGGTCCTCGGCCCGGTCAAGGGCCTTGTTCGCCTTCGCGCGGAAGATCATCCCCATACGCTTCATGACACCGCTCATGGGCTTCGCGCGCCCCCTTCTGACGGACTCCAGCTCACAGATCCTGCGACAGGACCCACAGTACGGGCCCTGACTCCATTACCGCACTGTTCGGGGAGTGATGCGCTCATCCCCAAGGACGACTGCGGACCGTACCGCTCCGGCGTGAGGAGTAGGTGACCCCCTGTCGTGACGTCCCCTCTGTCCCCTAACGACGACTGGCGTTGCCGGATCGTTCCCCACTGGGCTGGGGTCCATGCCGGTGCAGCGCTTACCCTTGGTCTTTGTGTTCCGTAGCCGTGCCAAGGAAGAGAAGGCCCACGCCGACAAGGCGCAGGTGACCGACTCCAAGCAGCCCCGTGACCCGCAGGCCAAGAAGGGCAGGCCCACGCCCAAGCGCAGTGAGGCCCAGTCCCAGCGCCGCAGCGTCGCCCATACGCCGACGACCCGCAAGGACGCCGCCAAGCGCCAGCGCGAGGAGCGGCGCCAGGCGCTGGAGCGCCAGCGCCAGGCCCTGGCCACCGGCGACGAGCGGTATCTGCCGGCCCGGGACAAGGGCCCGGTGCGCCGCTTCGCCCGGGACTGGGTGGACTCCCGGTTCAACGTGGCGGAGTTCTTCCTGCCGCTGGCCGTGGTCATCCTCGTGCTGAGCGTGGTGAGGGTGGGCGCGATCCAGAGCATCGCGCTGCTGCTGTGGCTGATCGTGATCGTGCTCATCGTGCTGGACGGGGCGATCAGCGGCTTCCGGCTGAAGAAGCGCCTCAAGGAGAAGTTCTCCGGGCAGAACACCCGGGGCGCCGTCGCCTACGCCCTGATGCGCTCCCTCCAGATGCGCCGGCTCCGGCTGCCCAAGCCGCAGGTCAAGCGCGGAGAGCGGCCCTGAGCGCAGACGCCTTCACCGGGGATGCGGCGGGTGCCTGGCTGCGCAGGCTGGGCGGGCTGCGTGATGTCGTCCGGCAGGAGCTGGTGGCCCGGCAGCTGGACGAGCAGATAGCCGGGCGGTTCCCGGTCGGACAGCGGCTGCGGGTGCTCGACGTGGGGATGGGCCAGGGCACGCAGGCGCTGCGGCTGGCCCGGCTCGGTCACCAGGTCACCGGCGTCGAGCAGGACGCGGCGATGATCGACGCCGCCCGTGCGGCGCTGGCCGCGCAGCCCGAGGGCATCCGCGAGCGGGTCCGGCTGGTGCAGGGCGACGGGCGGGACACGGGTGTGCACTTCCTGCCGGGCAGCTTCGACGTGGTGCTGTGCCACGGCGTGCTGATGTACGTCGAGGAGCCCGACCCGCTGGTGGCGGGCCTGGCCCGGATGCTGGCCCCCGGCGGCCTGCTCTCCCTGCTGGTGCGCAACGGCGACGCGCTCGCCATGCGCCCGGGCCTGTGCGGTGACTGGGCGGGCGCCCTGGCCGCGTACGACACGACGGCGTACCACAACCGGCTGGGCCTGGACGTCCGGGCCGACCGGCTGGCCACGCTGACCGCGACGCTCGCCGGCCTCGCGGCCCCGCTGCACGCCTGGTACGGCGTGCGGGTCTTCACGGACACGGCCGCCGACGACGCCCCGATCCCGGACGACCTGGACACACTCCTGGCAGCCGAGGAACGGGCCGGCCGCACCGACCCCTACCGCGGCGTGGCGGCACTGCTGCACCTGTGCGGCGTACGCGGCTGAACCAGCCGCCCCCACCCCTTCCCACGACCACGGCCCGGACCTCCGGCCACACGACCCCGCCGCACGCCCGGTACGGCGTGCGGGTCTTCACGGACACGGCCGCCGACGACGCCCCGATCCGGCGGAGCCGGGCACCCGCGCCCGTTCGGAGGAACAGCGCGGGCCGGGTGACCGGCGGCCGGTGAGACTCGGGGCATGGACGCTACCCGTACCCGTGCCCTCGGCCGGGCCGTGGCCGCTGCCGCGCTGGTGTGCTGCGCGGCCCTCGTCGCCGGCTGCTCCCCCGCCTCCGCCCCGGCGGCCCAGGACTCCCCGACGACGGCACGGGCGGACGTCCCGATGGCCGCGAGCGATCTCCAGGGCCAGTACCAGAAGGTGATCAAGGAGGTCCTGCCGTCGGTCGTGCAGATCCAGGCGCGCGACGAGCTCGGCTCCGGGGTGGTGTACGACGACCGGGGACACATCGTCACCAACGCGCACGTGGTCGGGCAGGACAAGACCTTCAGGGTGACCACGGCCAACAGCGAGGAGCCGCTCACCGCGAGCCTCGTGTACTCGTATCCCGTGCAGGACCTGGCCGTGATCAAGCTGGACAAGGTGCCGGACGGGCTGCGGGCGGCGACGTTCGGCGACTCCGAGAAGGTGGACGTCGGCCAGATCGTGCTGGCCATGGGCTCGCCGCTCGGCCTGTCGTCCAGCGTGACACAGGGCATCGTCTCGGCGGTCGGACGGACCGTCAGCGAGACCCGCTCGCGCGGCGGTACGGGCGCGACGCTCGCCAACCTGGTGCAGACCTCGGCCGCCATCAACCCCGGCAACAGCGGCGGCGCCCTGGTCAACCTGAACGGGGAGGTCATCGGCATCCCGACGCTCGCCGCCGCCGACCCCGCCCTCGGGGGCAGCGCGGCGCCCGGCATCGGGTTCGCCATCCCGGCGTCGATGGTGAGGACGATCGCCGGCCAGATCGTGAAGGAAGGCAGGGTCGTCGACTCGGGGCGGGCCGCGCTCGGCGTCATCGGGCGGACGGTCGTGGACGCGAGCTACCGGCCGGCCGGGGTGGCGGTGGTCAGCGTCAAGCCCGGCAGCGCGGCCGCCAGGGCGGGCCTGCGGCAGGGCGACATCATCACCAGGCTGGGCAACCAGCCCATCAGCACCATCACTTCCCTCGCCGAGGCACTGGCGGCGGACAGGCCGGGCCAGAAGACGTCGGTGACGTACGAGCGGGGCGGCGCCGCGAAGACGGTGCACGTGACGCTCGGCGAGCAGTGAGGGACCGGCGAAGGGGAGGCCGGGGGTACGGCCGTACGGCCGTACCCCCGCCGCCCTCAGCTCTCGGCGGCGGCGCGCAGGCTCATCGGAGCCGGGTAGATCTCGGTGCCGTCCTCGAACAGCCGCACCTGCTCGGTGCCGCCGTCCAGCAGCGCCCGCCACTGCTCGCCGATCCAGGACTCGGCATCCCCCTGCGTGGTGAACTCCTCGGGCTCCACGGCGGGCTCGACCTCCGTCCCGTCGGCCTTCTCGAACCGCCACGTCCATGCCGTCATGCAGGGCCTCCTTCGATCCAACACGTGCTGGCAGACTAGCCGGAAGCGCGAGACCTGATCAGACGGGCGAAAATCGATTCCGTGGAAGTGACTCTGCTCGGTACCGGCGCCCCGGCCGGACTGCCCCGCCCCGACTGCCCCTGTGCCGCCTGCGCGAGTGCGCTCGGACCGGACGCCCGGGCGGCGACCGCCGTGCTGGTGGACGGGGCGCTGCTGCTCGACCTCACGCCGGGCGTGGCGTTCGCGGCGGCGCGGGCCGGGCATTCGCTCGGCGGGCTGCGGCAGGTGCTGCTGTCGCATCCGCACGACGGCCCGGCGGTGGAGGTGCCGGCCGGGCTGCCGCAGCCCGGCCGGGTCCCGGACGGGCGGGAGTTGGCGCTGCTGACGGGGCATCGGGTGCGGGCGGTCGCGATGGACGCGGGCGGCACCGGGTACGCGGTGACGGGACCGGACGGGCAGCGGCTGCTGTACCTGCCGCCGGGCGGCGCCCCGGCCGGTCTGGAGGGGCCGAGGGCGGAGTCGTACCACCTGGTCCTCGCGGACGTGGCGGGCCGGCCCGACGCGCTGGCCCGGCTGCGGGCGGTGGGTTCGGCCGGCCCGACGACGGACGTGGTCGCCGTCCACCTGGACCACGACGTGCCGCCCGGCCCGGAGACGCGGCGGCGGCTGGCGGCGGCCGGGGCGCGGGCGGTGCCGGACGGTACGACGCTGACCGTCGGGGTGTACGAGGACGTGCCGGACGTGCCGCGCCGCACCCTGGTGCTGGGCGGGGCGCGCTCGGGCAAGTCCGTGGAGGCCGAGCGGCGCCTGGAGCCCTTCCCGGACGTGCTGTACGTGGCGACCGGCGGTGTGCGCGGCGGGGACACCGAGTGGGCGGCCCGGGTGGCCCTGCACCGGGACCGGCGGCCGGGCTCGTGGCGTACGACGGAGACGACCGACCTCGTGCCGCTGCTGGGCCGGGACGGCCCGCCGCTGCTGATCGACTGCCTGTCGCTGTGGCTGACGGACGCGATGGACGCCGTGGGGGCGTGGGACGACGCGGAGTGGGCGGGCGGCGGCGAGAAGCTGCTGCGGGAGCGGGTGCGCGAACTGACGGACGCGGTGCGCGCGACGCGCCGGACGGTGGTGGCGGTCTCGAACGAGGTGGGCTCGGGCATCGTCCCGGCCACCGCCTCCGGGCGGCGCTACCGGGACGAACTCGGGCGGCTGAACGCGGCGTTCGCGGCCGAGTGCGAACAGGTGCTGCTGGTGGTGGCGGGTCAGGCGCTGGTGCTGCGGGGCTGATCGCGGCGGGCTCCCGCGCCGGGCGCCCGGTCGAGGCGGGCGAGGACGCGGTACGCGTTCGAGAAGCGGGTGCGGCGCAGCAGCGGCGCCAGGATGTGGTCCAGGGCCGAGGCCGCGGCGACGGCGGGGCCGAAGGCCCGCCGGAGGAACGAGGGCGCCTGGGCCAGGGACAGGGACAGCGCCGCCGACAGGTCGTAGGGGATGTGGGGTGCCCGGCGGTCCGTCGTGAGGATCGTGCAGCCCTGGGCCTCCAGCTCCGCGCACAGGTTGGCCAGCGGCAGCAGGTGGAGATGGCGGGGCTGGCCGTACGGGAGCCACCGGCGGCCCAGCAGCCTCCCGAACAGGCTGCGCGGGTCCGGGAGTTCGATCAGCAGGAGGCCGCCGGGGCGCAGCGCCGCCAGGGCCGCGCGGAGTTCGGCGCGCGGGTCGGGGCTGTGCTCCAGGTGGTGGAACACGCTGACCACGTCGTAGCGCGAGCGCAGCCGGGGCAGGACCCAGGGGTTCGTGAGATCGCCGATGTGCGCCTCCTCGACGCGGCCCGCCCGGCGGGCCTGTTCGACGCGCGGGGTCGGGTCCAGGCCGTCGAAGGACGTGTACGGGAGGACCTCCCTGGCCGTCTCGGGGAAGCGGGCGTGCCCCGTGCCCACGTCCAGCCAGCTCTCCGGCTCGGCCAGCGCCAGCACGGCATGGGCCGCGGCCAGGTGCCGGCGGCGGACGGCGCCCGGGGACAGGATCCGGTCGGCGAAGTCGCCCAGGTGGCTGGCGTAGAAGGCCAGGTGGCGCAGGGCGAGGCCCTCCGCCGTGAGCCGGGGGTTCTGGAAGGCGTGCCCGCAGTCGCGGCACTGCTGCACGGCGCAGGTGCCCGGGCCGCGGCGGCGCGGCGGCGTGGCCCGCGCCCGGGTGCGCAGCCGCCTGCCGCCGCACCAGGGGCAGTCCGCGCGGCGCGGCTCGTGGTGCGGGTCGGCGGGCGACCCGGTGTGCGGGGTGGGGGGCGAGGTCGGCATGGGCGGCTCCCTGTGCGACATTCCGCTGCAAAACGGAACGTATGGGATACCGATCTTGGGTGCAAAGACGTCATGCGGGTGTGGTGGCGACGTGGCGCGGGAGGAGCCGTTCGCTGGCGGTACTGTTCGGCGAATGAGCAGGCTTAATCTGGACGACTTCACCGATCTGATCGAGCGCCCTGACGGGGGTGTTCGCCGTGACGCCGAGGCCCGGCGGGAGCGCCAGATCGTGCCCCCCGGGGCACTGGGGCGCCTCGACGAGCTGGGCGAGTGGCTGGCCGCCGCACAGAGCGCCGCACCGGTACGGCCGGTAGAGCGGCCACGGGTGATCCTCTTCGCCGGTGACCACGGGGTCGCCGAGCTGGGCGTCTCGGCGCGGCCGGCGGGCGGCGCCGGGCAGCTGGTGCGGGCGGTGCTGGAGGGCGCGAGCCCGGTGTCCGTGCTCGCACGGCGCCAGGAGGTCCCCGTACGGGTCGTGGACATGGCGCTGGACTGCGACCCGGACGCCTTCCCCGAGGACGTCGTACGGCACCGGGTGCGGCGCGGCAGCGGCCGTATCGACATCGAGGACGCGCTCACCGCGGACGAGGCCGAGGCGGCCCTGCGGGCGGGCATGGCGATCGCCGACGAGGAGGCCGACTCGGGTACGGACCTGGTCGTGCTCGGCGACATCAGCGTGGGCGGTACCACCCCGGCGGCGGTCCTGATCGCGGCGCTGTGCGGGACCGACGCGTCGGTGGTGACCGGACGCGGCGGGCTCGCGATCGACGACCTGGCGTGGATGCGCAAGTGCGCGGCGATCCGGGACGCGCTGCGGCGGGCCCGGCCGGTGCTCGGGGACCAGTTGCAGCTGCTGGCGGCCGTGGGCGGCGCGGACCTGGCCGCGATGACCGGGTTCCTGCTCCAGTGCGCCGTACGGAAGCTGCCGGTGATCCTGGACGGCGTGGTGGCCGCGGCCTGTGCGCTGGTCGGGCAGCGGATCGCCTTCCGGGCGCCGGACTGGTGGCTGGCCGGGCACGACAGCGGGGAGCCGGGACAGGCGAAGGCGCTGGACCGGATGGCGCTGGAGCCGCTGCTGCAGCAGGGCGTCAGGGTCGGCGAGGGCACGGGTGCGCTGCTCGCGCTGCCCCTGGTCCGCTCCGCGGCGGCGCTGGCGGCGGAGCTGCCCGAGAAGCCGGAGGAACTTTCCGGGAATTCCGCGAAGGAACCCGGGGAAGCAGAGGTGGCGGGGACAGCGGGGGAACCGGCGGAAGAGGAGTAGAGCGGCAGCGCCCGGGGTCAGCGGGACGAGGGGGGCGCCCCGGCGGAAAAGTGTGGTTCGCCAGGGCGGCCCCCATATGATCCTGCCCCATGGGAGATGCCCGAATTGCCGTACCACCGCAAGCCGAACCGGGGCGCCCGGGTGAGCAGGGGCGGCGGTCCACCGGGGCTTCCCGACGGGCCGCCGCCTTCGCCGTCTGGTACCTGCGGACCGTCGCCTTCATCAACTTCCTCAGCGCGGTCTGGGTCTCGCTCGGGCAGGACGTGCGCCGGCACAACCAGGACGACTACTTCACGCCATACCTGCTGACGGCCGGCTTCGCCTCGGGCGTCTTCACCGCGTTCCTCGCGATCACCATGCGCCGTCGCAAACGGGCGGCGTGGATCCTCAACCTGGTGATGAGCGGGGCGTTCCTGGCGCTGTTCGCGTTCGCCATGGTGTTCCCGGAGATCCGGCGGTACACGCAGAACTGGATCTCGCTCGGCCTCACGGCCGTCTTCGTCGGCGCGCTGCTGGCCGGCCGCCGGGAGTTCTACGCCAAGGGCGACCGCTCCAACCCCCGGCTCGCCGCGACGGTCGCCACCGGCGGCGGGCTCGCCGCCTCCCTGCTCGCCGGGCTGCTGATCACCCTCACCAACGAGGCGCCGGACGCGGCCCGTTCGACCTTCCTGGAGCGCTGGCACTACGGGGCCCTGCGCCTGGTGTCGGTGGCCGCCGACGAGTCCCGCTTCCCCGGCATCGACCCGCCGAACTGGGCCAACGTCGCGATCAACGTGCTCAGCACGGCCCTCGTCCTCGCCGTCTTCTACGCCGCCTTCCGCTCCCGGCGCGCCGTCGACCCGCTGACCGAGGACGACGAGAAACGGCTGCGGGCCCTGCTGGACCGGCACGGCGAGCGGGACTCGCTGGGCTACTTCGCGCTGCGCCGGGAGAAGAGCGTGGTGTGGTCGCCGACCGGGAAGGCGGCCGTCGCCTACCGGGTCGTCGGCGGGGTCTCGCTCGCCTCGGGGGACCCGATCGGGGACCCCGAGGCCTGGCCGGGGGCGATCGATCCGTGGCTGGCCGAGGCGCGGGCGCACGGCTGGATCCCGGCGGTGATGGGCGCGAGCGAGGAGGCGGGCACGATCTACGCCCGGCACGGCCTGGACGCGCTCGAACTCGGCGACGAGGCGCTCGTGGAGGTGGCCGAGTTCACCCTGGAGGGACGGGCCATGCGCACCGTGCGCCAGGCGCACAACCGGGTGAAGCGGGCCGGGTACACGGTGCGCATCCGGCGCCACGCGGACATCCCGGCGGACGAGATGACGCAGCTGGTGGAGCGGGCGGACGACTGGCGCGACGGGGCGACCGAGCGCGGGTTCAGCATGGCGCTGGGGCGGCTCGGGGACCCCGAGGACGGACAGTGCGTGATGCTGGAGTGCGCCGACGCCGAGGGCAGGCTGCGCGCGCTGCTGTCCTTCGTGCCGTGGGGCCCGCACGGACTGTCCCTGGACCTGATGCGCCGGGACCGCGACTCCGACAACGGGCTGATGGAGTTCATGGTCATCGAACTGCTGCGCCGGGCGGGCGAGATCAGGATCACGCAGGTCTCACTGAACTTCGCCATGTTCCGTTCGGTCTTCGAACGTGGCGCGCGCCTCGGTGCCGGTCCGGTGCTGCGGCTGTGGCGGTCGCTGCTCAGCTTCTTCTCCCGCTGGTGGCAGATCGAGTCGCTGTACCGCGCCAACGCCAAGTACCGGCCCATCTGGGAGCCGCGGTTCCTGCTCTTCGAGAAGAGCGCGGACCTGCTGCGCATCGGACTCGCCTCGGCCCGCGCGGAGGGTTTCCTGGAGGCGCCGGGACTGCCGAAGTGGCTGCACCGCAGGCATCTCGACACGCACCGATGACCGTACGGGGATCACGGGGACGACGGGGATGAGGAACACCTGATGAGCACGCTCGCCCGCTGGGCCCGTGAGGAGTGGGGGCTGCTGTGCGTCACCCTGCGCGACGCCCTGCTGAAGCGGCGCCTGCGGGCGATCCCGATGACACTCTCGGCAGTGGGCCTGACGGCTCTGCTCCAGTGGGTGCAGAACCAGCAGTGGGGCTATCAGTTCGTGCAGAACATGGGCGCCGTACGGGCCGAGGACCCCCTGTGGCTGGCCCTGCTGCGCACCCCTCTCTCCCTCTTCGTGCCGGCGCTGGACCTGCCCGTGTGGGGTGCGCTCGCGCAGATCCTGCTGGTGTTCGGGATCGCCGAGGTGTGCATCGGCTGGTGGCGGACGCTGACCATCGCGTACGTCGCCACGCTCGCCGGGACCCTGTACGCGCGCGTGGGCATCTCCCTCGGCACGCACGCCCCGTTCGGGCTGCCCTGGACGGACGCACAGGTGGTGGACACCGGCCCGTCGGCGGCCGTGGTGGGACTCGCCGTGTACGTGGCCTGGCGGTACGGCGCGTACGCCACGGCGGGCGCGGTGACCGTCGCCATGGTGGCCGAGGTGCTCGTCAAGGAGAACCTGGCGGGCAAGGAGCACCTGGCCGCACTGATGGCCGTCGGGACACTGTGCCTGGCGGTGGCGGTCCGCCACCGGTTCGGCCACGAACTGCGACAACGCCTGCGCCACGCGCCCGGCAACCGCACCGGACGCGGATCGGGCTTGCCCCCGGTCAAGCACTGAAACCCCCGGGGACCGCCCCACGCCGCACCGTCACCCGCGACCACCGGGCAGCGCGCCGGCCCTGGATCCGGCTTGCCGCCGGTCAAGCCCTCCCCCCGGGGACCGCCCCCGCCGCGCCGCCACGGCAGACGTACCGCAGCCGCCCGCGGCACCGTCAACCACGGCCGCCCGGTGACCGCGCCGGGCGTGGATCGGGTTTGCCGCCGATCAAGTCCTGGAACGCCCGCCGGGGACCGGCCCAGCGGCGGTCGTGGTGGTAGGCGCGCAGGGTCGCGCGGGCGCGGGTGCGGGGGCGGCGGCCGTAGAAGCGGCGGGCCCAGGGGGAGCCGGGCCGGGCCAGCCGGACGGCGCCCACGAGCGCGACCAGCGGCACGATCACGCCGAAGACCGCGGTGCGGGCCTTGCCCTTGCTCAGCGCGATGAGCGAGAGGAGGAAGTTCCCGGTGATGCTGGCGGCGACCGTGCCCCGGCTCTGGAGTTCCTGCTGGGACAGGTCGTTGACGCCGAACGGGGAGAACCCGGCGAGCAGCAGCCCGACGAGCGCCGCGGTGAGGACGACGGCCTCGACGCTCTTGCGGCCCTCCTCGCTCCAGTAGACGTCGTCCAGGTGCAGGATCAGCGCGAACTCGTCCAGGACCAGCCCGGCACCCATGCCGAACAGCACCGCGGAGCCCGCCCCCGCGACGCCGTGCCGGTCGCTGGCGACGGCGCCGAAGCCGCCGACGACGGTGAGGACGACCCCGGGCACGACGTGGTGGATGTGCAGCCCGCCCGCCCTGACGTTGCCGAACGGGCCCTTGCCGGCCCGGATCAGGCGGGTGATCACCCGGGTGACCAGGAAGGTCAGCACGAACGCCGCGAGGGCGAGCAGCAGCGGGAGTTTGCCCGGTTCGAGGATGTTCCGCTCCCACCAGTGCCCCATGTGCGCACATTACCCGCATAAGCGCCGTCTTCTTCAGCTCTGCCCGGTCCGCGCTTCAGCCGGGGGTCGGGGAGGCCCGACGGCCGCCGGATACCCTGCGCCGATGCCCACGACCTCGTCACCCTCGCCTCTCGACGGCCTCCGTTTCGCCTTCGGCACCCTCACCGCGCTGCCCGTCCGGGTGCACCGCTGGGACCGCGGGGCCGCGCGCGGCGGCATGCTGGCCGCACCGGCGGCCGGGCTGGTGGTCGGCGCGGCGGCGGCCGGCCTCGGCCTGCTGCTGCTCGCCCTCGGCGCCGGCCCGCTGCTCGCCGCCGTCGGCTCCGTCGCCGTACCGGCGGCGCTGACCCGCGGCCTGCACCTCGACGGCCTCGCGGACACGGCGGACGGGCTGGGCAGCGGCAAGCCCGCGGAGGACGCCCTGCGGATCATGAAGCAGTCGGACATCGGCCCCTTCGGCGTCCTCACCCTGGTCCTGACCCTGCTGGCCCAGGTCGCCGTGCTGGCCCAGCTCTACGGCGACTCCTGGGGCCGGGGCGCGGCGGCGGCCCTGACCTGCGCGGTGGCCGCCCGCCTCGCCCTCACCCTGGCCGCCCGCACCGGCGTACCGGCGGCCCGCCCGGAGGGGCTCGGCGCGGCGGTCGCCGAAGTCGTGCCGACGCGCGGCGCGCTGGTGGCCGCGGCGCTGTGCACGCTCGCGGCGGCGGCCGGGGGCGTGCCGTTCGGGGCGTACGGCACCGTCCGCGCGGCGGCCGCCGTGCTGCTGTCCCTGGCCGCGGCCGAGCTGCTGCTGCGGCGCTGCGTACGGCGGTTCGGCGGGGTCACGGGGGACGTCTTCGGGGCGCTGGAGGAGACGGCGGCCACGGCGGCGCTGGTGGTACTGGCCTTCGGCCACTGAGCGCTAAGCTCTCCGCCCGTACACGGACAAGTGAGCACGATCGGGGGATCTCCGTGCTGAAACTGCGCCGCGGGACGGCCTGGTTCATAGATTTCGCACTCGTGACGGGCGCGGCCGTGCTGCTGGCCGTCCTCACCTTCCACCGCATCACCGCCCTCGTCACCGACGTCCCGTCCCTGGCCACGAAGGGCGGCCTCGACCTCGTCACCTCGCGCGGCGACGTCGTCGGCGCCTCCGAACACCTCGGGCTCTCCCTGTGGGACTCGGTGGTGCTGGACGTGGAGGAGGCCTTCGGGGCACTCGTTCTCGTCACGTTCCTGTACCAGTGGGCCTGTCTGCGACTGCTCGGCCGCACCCTCGGCAAGGGCCTGCTCGGCCTGCGGGTCACCCCGCGGCGGTCCCGGCACACCCTGCGCCGCGCGGCCGTCACCACCGCGGCCGACGTCGCGGTGTTCGCGCTGGCCTGCGTGCTGCTGATCGAGGGCCACTTCCTTCTGTCGCTGCTGCTCTGGGCGGCCGCGATGGTGTTGTTCCTGGTCAACGCGCTGCCGGTGCTCTTCCCCGGCCGCCGCTCGCTGGCCGACCGGCTGGCCGGCACCTCCGTCGAGGGCGCCTTGCGGCGGGCCGGTTCCGGTGCGCCGGGCGGCGTGCCCAAGGGGTGGTGAGTGGCCGTGACATCACAGTCCGGTGAACACCCGGGGGAATGAGTGGACGCCCGCACGCGCGTAGTCTCGTTGCGGGTGTCCGCCGACACGGTGAAGGCCCCGGTCGCCACCTGTCCCCAGGCCTGGACCTAGGGTCGGCTCCCGGGCCCGGTCGACCCACCCCGCATCGGCCACAGCAACTTCACATCGGAAGCGAGAATTCACCACCGTGACTGCTCTGACTCTCAGCACCTCCGCGGCGCCCGGCCTCCGGGCCGACGCGATCGTGATCGGTGTCGCCAAGGGAACCAAGGGCCCCGTCGTGGCGCCGGGCGCCGAGGCCGTGGACAAGGCGTACGGCGGCAAGCTGGCCGGCGTCCTGGAGACCCTCGGCGCCTCGGGTGCCGAGGGCGAGCTGACCAAGCTGCCCGCTCCGGCGGACTTCAAGGCCCCGCTCGTGGTGGCGGTGGGCCTGGGCGCCGAGTCCGACGCCAAGGGCGAGGCGGACGGCTTTGACGCCGACGCGCTGCGCAAGGCGGCCGGCGTGGCCGCCCGCGCGCTCGCCGGTGCCAAGAAGGCCGCGTTCGCGCTGCCCGTCGACGGGCCGGGCGCCGTCGGCGCGATCGCCGAGGGCGTGCTGCTCGGCGCGTACGCCTTCGACGCCTACAAGGAGGCCGCGAACGGCTCCGCCAAGGGCAAGAACGGCAAGGCGCCGCTCGCCGAGGCCGCGCTGCTCGGCGGCAAGCCGCGCGACGCCGCCCACAAGAGTGCCCTCGCCCGCGCCGTCGCGGTCTCCGAGGAGCTGAACCGCGCCCGCGACCTGATCAACACCCCGCCGAACGACCTGACGCCGGCCATCTTCGCGGACCTCGCGCAGACCGCGGCCAAGGAGCACGGCCTCAAGGTGCAGGTGCTCGACGACAAGGCCCTGGTCAAGGGCGGCTACGGCGGCATCCTCGGCGTCGGCGGCGGCTCGGCCGCGACCCCGCGCCTGGTGAAGCTGTCGTACAAGCACCCGAAGGCGGACAAGCACCTGGCCTTCGTCGGCAAGGGCATCACCTACGACTCGGGCGGCATCTCGCTGAAGCCGGCCGGCCACAACGAGACCATGAAGTGCGACATGAGCGGTGCCGCCGCCGTGTTCGCCGCGGTCGTCGCCGCCGCCCGCCTCGGCCTGGAGGTCAACGTCACCGGCTGGCTCGCGCTGGCCGAGAACATGCCCTCCGGCTCCGCGGTGCGCCCGGGTGACGTGCTGCGCATGTACAGCGGCAAGACGGTGGAGGTGCTCAACACCGACGCCGAGGGCCGGCTGGTGCTGGCCGACGCGCTGTGGGCGGCCTCGCTGGAGAAGCCGGACGCGATCGTGGACGTCGCGACCCTCACCGGCGCGATGATGCTGGCCCTGGGCAGCCGCACCTTCGGTGTCATGGCCAACGACGACGCGTTCCGCTCCGCGCTGCACGAGGCGGCCGAGGAGGTCGGCGAGCCGGCCTGGCCGATGCCGCTGCCGGAGCACCTGCGCAAGGGCATGGAGTCCCAGGTCGCCGACATCGCGAACATGGGCGAGCGGATGGGCGGCGGCCTGGTCGCCGGTCTGTTCCTGCGCGAGTTCGTGGGCGAGGGCATCACCTGGGCGCACCTCGACATCGCCGGCCCGGCGTTCAACGAGGGCGGGGCGTTCGGGTACACGCCGAAGGGCGGTACCGGTTCGGCGGTGCGCACGCTGGTCCGGCTGGCCGAGCAGACCGCCTCCGGCGACCTGGGCTGACGTTCGTCCGTGAGCTCGGGGCTCACTGCCGTATCGCCGTTCCGCCGCGTGGGGGCCGGTCGCGCCCACGCGGCGGAGCCGCACATCGAATACGGCCCCGCGCCCCTTCGGGCGCTCTAGTGGGACGTCTCACACCCCGGCCCGGCGTCTCGTACGCCTCGAACAAGTGCAAAGATGGAGCCCGGCAGGACAGGGCCCCCACCGAAGGGCCGAAGCATCAAGCGGCCGGACACCAGCCGCCCGCCGGTCACTGGAGATCGGCGCAAGGCGCACATGCATGGAGGACGTGACGTGGCGAACGACGCCAGCACCGTTTTCGACCTAGTGATCCTCGGCGGTGGTAGCGGTGGTTACGCCGCGGCCCTGCGCGGGGCGCAGCTGGGCCTGGACGTCGCCCTGATCGAGAAGGACAAGGTCGGCGGCACCTGCCTGCACCGGGGTTGCATCCCCACCAAGGCCCTGCTCCACGCGGGCGAGATCGCCGACCAGGCCCGCGAGAGCGAGCAGTTCGGCGTCAAGGCCACCTTCGAGGGCATCGACGTCCCGGCCGTCCACAAGTACAAGGACGGCGTCATCGCCGGCCTGTACAAGGGCCTGCAGGGTCTGATCGCGTCCCGCAAGGTGACCTACATCGAGGGTGAGGGCCGGCTGTCCTCGCCCACCTCCGTCGACGTGAACGGCCGGCGCGTCCAGGGCCGCCACGTCCTGCTGGCGACCGGCTCCGTGCCGAAGTCGCTGCCGGGCCTGGAGATCGACGGCAACCGGATCATCTCCTCCGACCACGCCCTCGTCCTGGACCGCGTGCCGCAGTCCGCGATCATCCTGGGCGGCGGTGTCATCGGCGTCGAGTTCGCCTCGGCGTGGAAGTCCTTCGGCTCGGACGTCACGGTCATCGAGGGCCTGAAGCACCTCGTCCCGGTCGAGGACGAGAACTCCTCGAAGCTTCTTGAGCGCGCGTTCCGCAAGCGCGGCATCAAGTTCAACCTCGGCACCTTCTTCCAGAAGGCCGAGTACACGCAGAACGGCGTGAAGGTCAGCCTCGCCGACGGCAAGGAGTTCGAGGCCGAGGTCCTCCTCGTCGCCGTCGGCCGTGGCCCGGTCTCCCAGGGCCTGGGCTACGAGGAGCAGGGCGTCGCCATGGACCGCGGCTACGTCCTGGTCGACGAGTACATGCGGACGAACGTCCCGACCATCTCCGCCGTCGGTGACCTGGTCCCGACGCTCCAGCTCGCGCACGTCGGCTTCGCCGAGGGCATCCTGGTGGCAGAGCGTCTGGCCGGTCTGAAGGTCGTTCCGATCGACTACGACGGTGTCCCGCGGGTGACGTACTGCCACCCGGAGGTCGCCTCCGTCGGTATCACCGAGGCCAAGGCCAAGGAGATCTACGGCGCGGACAAGGTCGTCGCTCTGAAGTACAACCTGGCGGGCAACGGCAAGAGCAAGATCCTGAACACCGCGGGCGAGATCAAGCTCGTCCAGGTGAAGGACGGTGCCGTGGTCGGCGTCCACATGGTCGGCGACCGCATGGGCGAGCAGGTCGGCGAGGCCCAGCTGATCTACAACTGGGAGGCGCTGCCGGCCGAGGTCGCCCAGCTCATCCACGCCCACCCGACGCAGAACGAGGCGATGGGCGAGGCGCACCTGGCGCTGGCCGGCAAGCCGCTGCACTCCCACGACTGAGCCTTCGGTCAACGGGCGCGACGACACAGACTTCCGCAATTTCGTAAGGAGCAACCGAAACCATGGCGGTTTCCGTAACCCTTCCGGCGCTCGGTGAGAGCGTCACCGAGGGCACTGTCACCCGCTGGCTGAAGGCCGAGGGCGAGCGCGTCGAGGCCGACGAGCCGCTGCTTGAGGTGTCGACCGACAAGGTCGACACCGAGATCCCCTCGCCCGTCTCCGGTGTGCTGTCCTCCATCAAGGTCGCCGAGGACGAGACGGTCGAGGTCGGCGCCGAGCTGGCCATCATCGACGACGGCACGGGCGCGCCCGCGGCCGCCCCGGCCCCGGCCGCCGCCGAGGCTCCGGCCCCGGTCGCCGAGGCCGCCCCGGCCCCGGTCGCCGAGGCCCCCGCGGCTCCGGCCCCCGCCGCCGCTGCCCCGGCCGCCCCGGCCGGCGGCGCGACCGGCACGGACGTGGTCCTCCCGGCGCTCGGTGAGTCCGTCACCGAGGGCACCGTCACCCGCTGGCTGAAGCAGGTCGGCGAGGAGGTCGCGGAGGACGAGCCTCTGCTGGAGGTCTCCACCGACAAGGTCGACACGGAGATCCCGGCGCCGGTCGCCGGTGTCCTGCTGGAGATCGTGGTCGGCGAGGACGAGACCGCCGAGGTCGGCGCCAAGCTCGCCGTCATCGGCGCCCCGGGTGCCGCCCCGGCCGCCGCTCCGGCTCCGGCCGCCCCGGCCCCCGCCGCCGCTGCCCCGGCCGCTCCGGCCCCGGCTCCGGCCGCCCCCGCGGCTCCGGCTGCCCCGGCGCCCGCGCCCGCCGCCCCGGCCCCGGCGCCCGCCCCGGTCGCCGCCGCTCCGGCCCCCGCGCCGGCCGCTCCGGCTCCGGTCGCCCCGGCCCCCGCCGCTCCCGCTCCGGCCGCCGCCCAGGCGACGGACGAGGGCGCGTACGTCACCCCGCTGGTGCGCAAGCTCGCCGCCGAGAACGGTGTCGACCTGGGCGCCGTCAAGGGCACCGGCGTCGGCGGCCGCATCCGCAAGCAGGACGTCATCGCCGCCGCCGAGGCCGCGAAGGCCGCCGCCGCTGCCCCGGCCCCCGTGGCCGCCGCCGCTGTGACTGCCGCAGGCCATGCCGCCAAGAAGGCCCCGGCGCTGGAGGTCTCCCCCCTGCGTGGCCAGACCGTCAAGATGACCCGCATCCGCAAGGTCATCGGCGACAACATGGTCAAGGCGCTGCACGAGCAGGCCCAGCTGTCCTCGGTCGTCGAGGTCGACGTGACCCGCCTGATGCGCCTGCGCACCCAGGCCAAGGACTCGTTCGCGGCCCGCGAGGGCGTCAAGCTCTCCCCGATGCCGTTCTTCGTCAAGGCCGCCGCCCAGGCGCTGAAGGCTCACCCGGTCATCAACGCCCGGATCAACGAGGCCGAGGGCACCATCACCTACTTCGACACCGAGAACATCGGTATCGCGGTGGACTCCGAGAAGGGCCTGATGACCCCGGTCATCAAGGGCGCCGGTGACCTCAACATCGCCGGTATCTCCAAGGCCACGGCCGACCTGGCCGGCAAGGTCCGCGCCAACAAGATCACCCCGGACGAGCTGTCCGGCGCGACCTTCACCATCTCCAACACCGGCTCGCGCGGCGCGCTGTTCGACACGATCATCGTGCCGCCGAACCAGGTCGCGATCCTCGGCATCGGTGCCACGGTCAAGCGTCCGGCCGTCATCGAGACCGAGGAGGGCACGGTCATCGGCGTCCGCGACATGACCTACCTGACCCTCTCCTACGACCACCGTCTGGTGGACGGCGCCGACGCGGCCCGTTACCTGACGGCCGTCAAGGCGATCCTGGAGGCGGGCGAGTTCGAGGTCGAACTGGGCCTGTGACCCTCCTGGCCTGATCGGGCAGTACGGCACCCCGTCCGGAGCTTTCCGGGCGGGGTGTTCGTGTTTGTCGGCGCGCGTTGCGTGTAAGCCTCGTCTCACCTGCGCAAAAGCCCCCCACACGTCCCGCCGACGAAGCGAACCCGCCGTATTGTCTAAACGTCAGCCCTCCCTAAGGAGCCCTCCATGACCGCGCCCGTCGTCCACTCGCTGCGCGAACAGATCCGCGAGCACATCGTGGAGGGAATCGTGAG
This sequence comes from Streptomyces sp. HUAS MG56, assembly GCF_058673395.1. Lineage (NCBI taxonomy): Bacteria > Bacillati > Actinomycetota > Actinomycetes > Kitasatosporales > Streptomycetaceae > Streptomyces > Streptomyces sp. HUAS MG56. Next base: position 3,687,933 of record NZ_CM178722.1, read on the forward strand.
CGGTCGCTGGCAGCCGGGCGAGCGCATCGTGGAGCGCCGTATCGCCACCGAGCTGGAGGTCAGCCAGACCCCGGTCCGCGAGGCCCTGCGCGAGCTGGAGTCGCTGCGGCTGATCGAGTCGGCGCCGAACAAGGGCGTCCGGGTCCGCAATCTGACCGCGGCCGACCTGGAGGAGAGCTACCCGGTCCGGGCCGGACTGGAGGCCATCGCGGCGGAGCTGGCGGCCGACCGCCTGGCCGCGGACTGCTCGGCCCTGGAGCCGCACGTCCTGGCCCTGTACGAGGCCGACCGCGACGCCGACGGCACCGCGCAGGTCCGGCACACGGTCGGCTTCCACCGCGAACTGGTCCGCGCGGCGGCCAACTCGGTGCTGCTGCACACCTGGGAGGGTCTCGGCATCGAGGTCTTCACGGCGCTGTCCATCCGCTGGCTGGGCACGGTCCAGCAGTCGTACGCCGAGGAGCACGAGGAGCTGGTGCAGGCCTTCAAGCGCCGGGATCCGCAGATCGCGGAGCTGGTGAAGGCCCACGTCCTCGGTTGCGCCCCCGCGCCCGTGGCGCGCCCGTAGCCTGCCCCGGCACCGTCGAGCAGAGCCCCGCTCAAACGTGGCTCCACCTGCGAAAACATGGCTCTGAACCGACACTCGGTGCCCTGATCGAAGGCACCGCGTGCCGACTTTCTCGCAATCGAGAAGTTTTGCCCCTCAACCCTTTGATCGATCATCGATCAAGGAGTTATTGTCGCCGACGGACACGCGACGGAGTCGCAAATCGACACTGTCACCGAAGTCCTCGCCCTGTCCTGCCAGACCTAGGGCAACCCGAACCCTTACCGACGAGGGAACCCCCTTCGACTGAGGAAGGCGGCGACATGACCGACCCCAACGCCATCCAGCCGAGCGCGCTCGACCAGCTCCCCGACCGCGATCCGGAGGAGACCGCCGAGTGGCAGGCCTCCCTGGACGCCGTCGCCCAGCAGGCCGGGCCGCACCGCGCCGCGTACCTGATGCGCCGGACGCTGGAGCGTGCCGAGGCGGGCGGCATCGCGCTGCCGAAGCTCCTCGAGACGGACTACGTCAACACCATCCCCACCTCCGCCGAGCCGGGCCTGCCCGGCGACCCGGAGATGGAGGCCCGGATCACCGCCTGGAACCGCTGGAACGCGGCCGCCATGGTGACCCGGGGCGCCAAGCACGGCGTGGGCGGCCACATCGCCACCTTCGCGTCGGCCGCGTGGCTGTACGAGACCGGCTTCAACCACTTCTTCAAGGGCAAGGAGGGCGACGGCTCCGGCGACCAGCTGTACATCCAGGGCCACGCCTCCCCCGGCATCTACGCCCGCGCCTTCCTCGACGGCCGCCTGACCGAGGCGCACCTCGACAACTTCCGCCAGGAGGCCGGCGGCAACGGCCTGCCGTCGTACCCGCACCCGCGCCGGCTGCCCTGGCTGTGGGAGTTCCCGACGGTGTCGATGGGCCTCGGCCCGCTCTCCGCCATCTACCAGGCGCGCTTCAACCGCTACCTGACCAACCGCGGCATCAAGGACGTCTCCGCCTCGCACGTGTGGGCGTTCCTCGGCGACGGCGAGATGGACGAGCCGGAGTCGACGGCCGCGCTCGCGCTCGCCTCCCGCGAGGGCCTGGACAACCTGACCTTCGTCATCAACTGCAACCTGCAGCGCCTCGACGGCCCGGTCCGCGCCAACTTCAAGATCGTGCAGGAGCTGGAGGCCCAGTTCCGCGGCGCCGGCTGGAACGTCGTCAAGACGCTGTGGGGTTCGGCCTGGGACGAGCTGTTCGCCCTCGACACGACGGGCGCGCTGGTACGCCGCCTGCGCGAGGTACCGGACGCGCAGGTCCAGACGTACCAGACCCGCGACGCCGCCTACATCCGCCAGGACTTCTTCGGCAAGGACCCGGCGCTCGTCGAGCTGGCGAAGCTGCTGAGCGACGACAAGATCCTTGAGTGTTTCCACCTCTCCCGTGGTGGTCACGAGGCCCGCAAGGTCTACGCCGCGTACAAGGCCGCCGTCGGGCACAAGGGCGCGCCGACCGTGATCCTGGCCCAGACGGTCAAGGGCCACACCCTCGGCGAGGGCTTCGCGTCGAAGAACGCCAACCACCAGATGAAGAAGCTGACGGTGGACGAGTTCAAGACGATGCGCGATCTTCTCGAACTGCCCATCAAGGACAGCGACTTCGTCGACGGCGTGGTCCCCTACGGCCACCCGGGCGCCGACTCCCCCGAGGTCCGCTACCTCCAGGAGCGCCGCGCGGCCCTCGGCGGCCCGGCCCCGGCCCGCCGCACGCACGCCCTGGCCCCGCTGCCCGCCCCCGCCGAGAAGGCCTTCGCCTCCTTCGACAAGGGCTCCGGCTCCCAGAACGTGGCCACCACGATGGCCTTCGTCCGCCTGGTCAAGGACCTGGTCCGCGACAAGGAGACGGGCAGGCGCTGGGTGCCGATCGTCCCCGACGAGGCGCGCACCTTCGGCATGGAGTCCCTGTTCCCCTCGCTGGGCATCTACTCCCCCAAGGGCCAGACGTACGAGCCGGTCGACCGCGACCAGCTGATGTACTACAAGGAGGCCAAGAACGGCCAGATCCTCAACGAGGGGATCACCGAGGCCGGTTCGATGGCCGACTTCATCGCCGCTTCGTCGTCGTACGCGACGCACGGCGAGGCGATGATCCCCTTCTACATCTTCTACTCGATGTTCGGCTGGCAGCGCACGGCCGACCAGATGTGGCAGCTCGGCGACCAGCTCGGCCGCGGCTTCCTCGTGGGCGCCACGGCGGGCCGTACGACCCTGACGGGCGAGGGCCTCCAGCACGCCGACGGCCACTCGCCGGTGATCGCGGCGACGAACCCCGCGGCCCTCTCCTACGACCCGGCCTTCGCCTACGAGATCGCGGTGATCGTCCGCGAGGGTCTGCGCCGGATGTACGGCGAGGCCAAGCCGGGCGAGGACCAGAACGTCTTCTACTACCTGACGGTCTACAACGAGCCGCTGCCGCAGCCCGCGAAGCCGCAGGGCCTCGGCATCGACGAGGGCATCGTCAAGGGTCTGTACCGCTTCAGCACGGCGGAGTCCGCGGGTCTGTCCCCGGCCGCCAACGCCGCGCGCATCCAGCTGCTGGGTTCGGGTACGGCGATCCACTGGGCCGTGGAGGCGCAGCGGCTGCTCGCCGAGGAGTGGGGTGTCGCGGCCGACGTCTGGTCCGCGACCTCCTGGACGGAGCTGCGCCGGGACGCGATGGAGGCCGACGCGGCCCTCCTGCGCGGCGAGGAGCGCGTGCCGTACGTCCGCCAGGCGCTGCAGGGCGCCGAGGGTCCGGTGCTCGCCGTCTCCGACTACATGCGCCAGGTCCCGGACCAGATCGCGCAGTGGGTGGAGCAGGACTACTCCTCGCTGGGCGCCGACGGCTTCGGCCTGTCGGACACGCGTGACGCCGCCCGCCGCCACTTCGGCGTCGACGCCGAGTCGATCGTCGTCGCGGCCCTGGCCCAGCTCGCCCGCCGCGGCGAGGTCAAGGCCACGGCGGTCAAGGAGGCCCGGGAGAAGTACGGGCTGTAGGAACGGGCTGTGAGAGCCGGCCGACGAGGCCCCCGCCGCGGACACCGCGGCGGGGGCCTCGTTGCATGATGGCCGTATGCGCGCCGCCCGGCTCATCAAAATGGTGCTCCTCCTCCAGTCCCGGCCCGTCATGACCGCCGCCGAGCTGGCGCAGGAGCTGGAGGTGTCGGAGCGGACGGTCACGCGGGACGCGCAGGCGCTGTCGGAGGCGGGGGTGCCGGTGTACGCCGACCGGGGGCGGGCCGGCGGCTACCGGCTGGTCGGCGGGTACCGCACGCGGCTGACGGGGCTGGCCAGGAGCGAGGCCGAGGCGCTGTTCCTGAGCGGGGTGCCGGGGGCGCTGCGGGAGATGGGCCTTGAGGACGCCGCCTCCGCCGCCCGGCTGAAGGTGTCGGCCGCCCTGCTGCCCTCGCTGCGGGACGCCCCGGACAGCGCGGCCCAGCGCTTCCACCTGGACGCGCCGGCCTGGTTCCGCGAGCCGGAGACGCCCGCGCCGCTGCCGGTGCTGGCCGAGGCGGTGTGGGCCGACCGACGGGTCCGCGCGCTCTACCGGCGCGGGGAGACCACGGTCGAGCGTGAGCTGGAGCCGTACGGGCTCGTACTGAAGGCGGGGGTCTGGTACCTGTGCGCACGGGTCGCCGGCGCCGATGCCGGAGCGGGTGCCTTCCGGACGTACCGGCTCGACCGGTTCGGCGCCGTGGAGGTCCTGGCCGAGTGCTTCGACCGGGACTCCGGCTTCGATCTGCCCGTGTACTGGGCCGGGCAGGCCGAGCGGTTCGCGCGCTCGATCCTGCGCGCCGAGGTCGTCGTACGGCTGTCCCCGGAGGGGGTGCGGCGGCTGCGGCACGCCGTCGATCCGCCGGCCGCGCGTGCGGCGCTCGGCGCCGGGGGCGAGCCGGACGGCGAGGGCTGGGTGACGGTGACGGTCCCGGTGGAGTCCGAGGAGGTGGCCCACGCGCAGCTGACGGCGCTCGGCGCGGAGGCGGAGGTACTGGCGCCGGCGACCCTGCGGGAGCGGTTCGCGGCGGACGCGGCCCGGCTCGCCGCGCGGTACGGGCGCGGGGGCGCCTGATAACGATCCGCCGTACTCCCGGGCACTCCGCGTGCGTCGCACGGGCCGAGGCCCGATGCTGGTGCCGTGATGGACGAGACGGAGTTCTGGGAGCTGATCGACACCAGCCGCGAGGCCGCCGAGGGGGACGCCGAGGAACAGGCCGACCTGCTCGTGGACCGGCTGCTCCAGCTGGAGCCGGACCTGGTGCTGGACTTCGCCCGTCACTTCGAGGCCCGCTACAACCGCGCCTACCGCTGGGATCTGTGGGGCGCCGCGTGGGTGCTGCTGGACGGGGCCAGCGACGACGCGTTCGACTTCTTCCGGTGCTGGCTGATCGGCCAGGGCCGGGAGGTCTTCGAGGGCGCTCTGCACGACCCGGACGCGCTGGCCGACCTGCTGGGCGAGTTCGACGAGGAGATCGACGGCGACGGCGAGGAGCTGGGCTACGCCGCGGACGAGGCGTACGAGCAGCTGACCGGCACGGTCGCTCCCGAGCTGGGCATCGCCCCGGCGCCCGCCGAGCCCGAGGGCGCCTCGATCGACTTCGAGAACGAAGCCGTCCTGGCGGAGCGTTACCCCAGACTCTGGGATCGCTTCAAGGGCTGATTCCCCGGCGATGCCCGAACTCCCTTGTCATGCAAGGGACTTGGGGATCTCACGGGCCGGGGTGTGCAGGGGCGGCGCGGCGTTGGCCCGGTCGAGCGCGGAGGCCGTGCCGGCCGCCGGCCCGACCACGACCGCGGCGATGACACAGACCACGGTCCAGGGGCCGCGCACCGCCCGGCCCCACACGGATTCCGGTGCGGACCGCCGATGGTTCTCGGCGTGCTGTTCCTGCTGTCGCGTACGACCGCTCATCGTCAACCCCACCTCCGGTCGGCCTGTCTCGGCCTGCTGTCGTGGCCGACCGTAGGAGGCGGGGCTCGGAGAAGCCTGCGCGGCGCCTATGGCGTCGCTGTGGACGGCGTACGGGACGCGGCGGGCGTACGGGCCGCGGTGGGCGCGTGCGCCGGGGCGGGTGTGTGAGCCGGGGCGGGCCGGTGCGCCGGGGCGGGGACGTGCACCGGGGTCGCGGTGCGGGGCGGGATCGGCGGGGCGACGGGGCGGCCCTGGAGGCGGGCGGCCTGTCGGCGGATCTCGGGGAGACGCGCGCTGAGCGCGGCGCCGGGGCAACTGGTCATGTAGCCGGCGTCGTGGCCGGCCAGGACGGGCAGGGTGGCGGTGGTGCCGGCCCGGTAGCGGCTGTGGCTGCTGCTGGAGAGCAGCCGGATGGTGGCGCGCGGGTCGATCCCGGCGAGGCCGAGCTTCCAGGCGGCCAGGGCGGCGATCGCGTCGGTCATGGCCCGGGGCACCGGGACGCCGGCGGTGAAGGTGCCGAGGGCGGCGATGCCGGCGGTGCGGTGGTTGAAGCCCAGGGTGTGGGCGCCGGTGACGGGCCGGTCGACGCCTCCGGCGCGGCCCTCGTAGATGGTGCCGCAGCGGTCGACGACGAAGTTGTAGCCGAGGTCGTCCCAGTTGCGGTCGCTGCGCTGGCCGGCGTACAGGTGCCGGATGATGGCGGGCGCGTCCGCGCAGTCGTAGTTGCTCGGCGAGTCGGTGTGGTGCAGGAAGACGGCGACCACCTTGTCGTCGTAGCGCGGGGGCGGCTGCTGGGCGGCGCCGGGGCCCAGCCAGACCGACCGCGGCACGATGGCCGGCCGGGCGGCGCGGTAGGCCGTCGCGGCCGACCCCGCCCCGTGCCGCTCGACGCGCACGGTGGCGGGTCCGCCGACCCCGCGGACGAACAGTACGAGCGCCAGCAGGGCGCAGACGCCGGGCAGGCACCCGAGCAGCACCAGCACCGGTCCGGAGACCCGCGTGCCCGGTCCCCACCGCCGTACCCCGTCCGGCTCAGCGGGCCGGGTCGGCCGGCCCGGCGGCTCCGGCGGCCCGTACACCCCCTGCGCCCGCGGTGTTCCCGGTCCTATCGGCGATCTTCTGAACGATCTCGCCAGCGGCCTTTTCGGCGACCTTCTCGACGACCTTCGCAGCGACCGGCTCAGCGGTCTTCGGACAACGCGCATGGTCCCACTCTCACGGCGATGCGCCGCGCCCGCGATGTGCGCTGTGCCACCCGGTGGAACCATCGTCCTGGTCCGGGACGTTTCTGCGGGTACACACATACGTGGCCGGTTCGCCGCGCGGCGGCCGTTCAGGTGTGGGTGACTGATCACCGGGCCCGTCCCGTCCGTACGTAGGGGTCCGAGAGAAAGGCGGCTCCGTGGACCTGCTCGACCTGGTGCTTGTGCTGGTGATCATCGTCTACGCGGTGTCCGGATACCGGCGTGGTCTGGTGGCCGGCTGCGTCTCGCTGGCGGGGTTCGTCGGCGGCGCCGTCGTCGGCGTGTGGGTGCTGCCGTGGGTCGCGGGCCTGGTGGCGCGCGGTACGGCGGAGGCGACGGTCCTCGCGGTGATGACGGTGCTGGTGCCGGCGGTGGTGGGGCACGAGCTGGCGGGCCGGCTGGCGCTGCGGCTGCGCGGGGAGCTGGACCGCGGCCCGCTGCGGGTGGCGGACGGGATAGGCGGTGCCGCGGCCAACTCGGTCGCGGTGCTGATCGTGGCCTGGGTGGCGGCGAGCGTGCTGGGCGCGGCCCCGTCACAGGCGCTGACGACGGCGATACGGAACTCGACGCTGCTCGGCGCGGTGCAGGAGGCGATGCCGCAGACGACGCCGGCGTGGTTCTCGCGGGCGACGTCGGCGCTGACCGAGGCGGGTTTCCCGCAGGTCTTCAACCCGTTCGAGAACGAGTCGACGGCCCAGGTGGCCCGGCCCTCCGGCGACAGCGTGACCCCGGCCGCGACCAGCGCGGCGAGGCTGAGCACCGTGAAGATCGAGGGTGTCTCGGGCAACGAGGGCCGGGAGGGCAGCGGCTTCGTCTACGCCACGGAGCGGGTGATGACCAACGCGCACGTGGTGGCGGGCATCGACCACCCGAGCGTGCGGATCGGCGGGGTCGGGCGGTCGTACGACGCCCGGGTGGTGCTCTTCGACCCCGACCGGGACGTGGCCGTGCTGTACGTGCCGGGTCTGCGGGCGCCGGTGCTGCGCTTCGACACGAGCGCGGCGCGCGGGGACTCGGCGGTGGTCGCGGGCTATCCGCAGGACGGCAGCCTGAACCTCCAGGCGGCGACGGTGGCGAGCCGGGTGAACGCGACCGGGCAGAACATCTACAACGACCGCACGGTCACCCGGGACATCTACTCGATCCGCTCCACGGTCCGCCCGGGCAACTCCGGCGGTCCGCTGCTGACCACGGACGGCAGGGTGTTCGGCGTGGTCTTCGCCCGCTCCACCTCGGACGCCGAGACGGGGTACGCGCTGACGGCGGCCGAGGTGGCGGACGCCGCCCGGCGCGCGGCCACGGCGACGACCCCGGTGGGCACGGGCCACCTGGTCAGCTCCTAGAGGGTGCCCGTCACAGGGTGCGGCCCATGAGCACGTCGTCGACGTAGACGCCGTCGAGGAGGAACTCCTGGGGCTGCACGCCCTCGACGGCGAACCCCTCTGACGCGTACAGCGCGCGGGCGGGGGCGTTGTGCCCGAGCACGCGCAGGCTCAGCCGGCGCGCCCCGCGGCGGCGTGCCTCCGCGACGGCGGCCCGGATCAGCGCCCGCCCGAGGCCCTGCCCGCGCGCCTCGTCGGCGACGGCGAGGCCCTGGATCGACAGGACATGCGCGTTGGAGGCGAGCGGCGTCGCGCGGGCCAGGCGGATGTAGCCGACGATGCGCCCGTCGGCCTCGGCGACCAGGTGGTCCTGCGGGAGATGGCGCTCGTCGAAGAACGGCGGCTCGGGCGGGGGCGAGACGGCGTGCAGGGTGGACCAGGTGGCGCGGTCGAGGAGCGCGAGGCCCTCCTCGTCACCGGCCACGGCGATGCGTATGTTCGGCTGCTTGTACGGCTCCGGCATGACGATCACCCTACGGCGGGCGGCCGGAAGCGCCCCAGGGGGTTTTCGCGCGGGCATGCTGGGTCCATGGAGGCGAAGGAACGTATGCGGATCGCGGTGGCGGGTGCGTCCGGGCTCATCGGCAGCGCCCTGGCCCGGTCCCTGACGGCGGACGGGCACGAGGTCGTCCGGCTAGTGCGCCGGGCGGCGGCGGGGCCGGACGAGGTCTGCTGGGACCCCGAGGGACAGTATGTGGACGCCGCGGGGCTGACCGGCTGTACGGCCGTGGTCAATCTGGCGGGGGCCGGGATCGGCGACCGGCGCTGGACGCCGCAGTACAAGCGGCTGCTGCGGGACAGCCGGGTGCTGGGCACGGCCGCGCTGGCGGAGGCGGTGGCCGCGCTGCCCGAGCCGCCGCGGGTCTTCGTCAGCGGCAGCGCGATCGGCATCTACGGCGACACCGGCGACCGGGCGGTGGACGAGGAGGCGCCGCCGGGCGACGGGTTCCTGCCCGGGCTGTGCGTGGAGTGGGAGGAGGCGGCGGCGCCCGCGCAGGAGGCGGGAGTGCGGACGGTGTTCGCGCGGACGGGACTGGTGGTGGCGCGCGGCGGCGGGGCCTGGGGGCGGCTGTTCCCGCTGTTCCGGGCGGGGCTCGGCGGGCGGCTGGGCGACGGGCGGCAGTACTGGTCGTACATCGCGCTGCACGACGAGGTCGCGGCGATCCGGCATCTCATCGACCACGAGGGCCTGTCCGGGCCGTTCAACCTGACCGCGCCCGAGCCGCTGACGAACCGTGAGATCACGGCCGCGATGTCCCGTGTCCTGCGCCGTCCGGCCCCGTTCGCGGTTCCGGCGCCGGTGCTGCGGGTGGTACTGGGTGAGCTGGCCGGGGATGTGCTGGGCAGTCAACGGGTGGTGCCGAAGCGGCTGTTGGCGTCGGGGTTCCGGTTCGCGTTCCCCGGTGCCGAGGAGGCGATCCGCGCGGCGGACTGAACCGGCCGTGGGAGACCGGCGAACGCATGTGACCGTATGCGACCTCCATGCGACCGTGCCCTGCCCATGCGCGACTGTTTACGACCGATCACGGCCCTAACCTCGACCCGAACTCGGGTATCCCCGGAGCCTGTTGGGGGCATGACGTCTCCACCGGCCGCGCAACCACAGGAGGGGCCTCGTGCTTGAGCCCGCGTACCAGGTGGACGTCGTCATCGTGGGAGCCGGAATCGCCGGTCTCTCGGCGGCTCATCGGCTCACCAGCGCAGGAGTAACCACCGCAGTCCTGGAGGCCGCCCCTTACGTGGGCGGCCGCATGTCGACCGAGAAGGTCGACGGCTTCCGGCTCGACCGCATCGGACAACTGCTGTCCACGTCCTATCCCGAACTCCGCACGACCCCGGGCCTGGACTCCCTGGTCCTGCGCACCTTCGCGCCCGGCGTCCTGCTGCACCGCGACGGCCGCACCCAGCGCGCGGGCGCACCAGCGGCCGGAGGGAGCGCGAGGGGCGCACTCCATGCCGTACGCGCCCTGGCGAGCGCCCCCAGGGGTGCGGCGGCCGCCCCCGGCCGGACCGGCGCGCCGGTGGGCGGCGCGGTGGACCAGGCCCGGCTGGGCGTCGCCCTCGGCCGGATCGCCACCACCCCCGTCGAGCGCATCCTGGCCCGCCCCGAGATGCCCGCCGCCCAGGCCCTCGCCCGGCGCGGGGTCCCGGCACGCACCGTCGAGGGCTTTCTGCGCCCCCTGCTGGCCACGCTCCTGTGCGACCCCGGGCTGACCACGTCCAGCCGGTGCGCCGACCTCGCGCTGCGCGCCTTCGCGAGCGGGCGGCTGTGTGTGCCGGAGGGGGGCGCGGACGTGCTGCCGGAACTGCTGGCACGCGCGCTGCCGCCCGGCACCGTGCACACCGGGGTGCGGGTGACCTCGGTGTGCACCACGTCGGTGACGACGGCCGAGCACGGGGAGATCCGCTGCCGGGCGGTGCTGCTGGCGACGGACGCGCGGGCGGCGGCGGAGCTGCTGCCGGGCCTGCGGGTGCCGGACTTCCATCCGGTCACCGTCGTCCACCACACCACCGACGACGCGGCGGCCGCCTTCGCCACCGGCACCTCGCTCCTGCTGGACGCCGACCGGGGCGGGCCGGTGGCGCACACGGCGGTGCTCAGCAACGTGGACCCGAGCCGGGCACCGGTCGGCCGCGCCCTGATCTCCTCGACGGTCCTCGGCCGCCCGCCGGAGGGCGTGGACACCGCCGTGCGCATCCACCTCTCCCGGCTCTACGGCACCTCGACGCGCCGCTGGGAGACGCTGGCCGTGCACCACACGCCGGAGGCGGTCCCGGCGATGCGCCCGCCCCACGACCTGCGCCGCCCGGTGCGCCTCCTGGCGGGCCTGTACGTCTGCGGCGACCACCGCGACACCAGCACGGTCCAGGGCGCGCTGCACTCGGCCCACCGGGCGGCGGGGGCGATCCTGGCGGACCTGGGGGCGGCGGGTTCGATGCACAGCGCGGACCCGGCGCCGACGTTGCCGAAGGCGGCGTAGCCGGGAAGCCCTCAGCCCAGTGCGGCCACCTTCTCCCGGTACCCCCTCGCGGGCGCCGCGTCCCGGTACGGCTCCAACCGCCGCTCGAAGTCCCGCACGTACTCGATCGCGCGAGCGGACCTCATCTCGGCGGCCGCGCCGGCGGCCTCCGCGGCCAGCGTGCACGCCTGGTCGAGCTCGCCGAGGCCCAGGCGGGCCGTGGCGAGCACGATGCGGCAGAACAGCCGGCTGCGGGCGAAGGAGGGCGCGCGCAGCTGGAGGGAGCGTTCGGCGTGCTGGGCGGCGGCCCGGAACTGCTGAAGGTCCCGGTGGCAGTGCCCGAACTCGTCCGCGAGCTGGGCCTCGTCGAAGAACTTGGCCCAGTACGGCACGTCGTCCCCGGGCCGGGCCGCCTCCAGGGCGCGCTCGGCCCGGACCAGCGCCGCGGTGCACGCCCGCACCTCGCCCAGCACGCCGTGCGCCCGCGCCTCGGAGGCGTGCAGCAGCGCCTGCACGACCGGCGGTGCGCCGGTGCCGACCCCCTGCTGGGCCACCCGGGCCAGCTGCACGGCCTCCCTGCCGTGCCCGAGGTAGACGGCCTGGCGGCTCATGGTGACCAGCACGTAGGAGCCGTAGGCCCGGTCGCCGGCCGCCTGCGCGAGCCGCAGTGCCTGTACGAAGTAGCGCTGGGCGAGGCCGTGCGCCGCGATGTCGTACGACGTCCAGCCCGCGAGGCGGGTCAGGTCGGCGGCGGCGCCGAACAGCCGGCGGCCGGTCTGCTCGTCGTAGGTGCCGCGGAGCATCGGCTCGCACTCGTGCTCCAGATAGCGCACGAGGGCCTGGCGGGCGTGGCCGCCGCCGAAGCGGTCGTCGAGGGTGCGGAACAGCTCGCCCACCGAGCGGAGCGCGGCGATGTCACCGCCGCTGACCTTGTGCCCGGGGACGCGCTCGGCGTGCCCGCGGGAGCGGGGCGGGGCGAGCGGCTGGGGCTTGGCGAGGCCCGCCCGGGCCTGCGCGGGCACCCGGGGCGCGGGCTCCCGGGCCACCTTGTCGTCGGCCTTGCCGATCAGCCAGTCCCGGCTGGGCACGACGAGCCCGGCCGGGGTGAAGGCGATCTTGCGCAGTTCGGCGTGGCTGCCGGAGTCCTTGCGCCACAGCCCGCTGACGATGTCGACGGCCTCTTCCGGGGTGGCCGCGAACTCCAGCCCGGCGTACACCGGGGCGCACGCGTCCAGGCCGAGGTCCTGGGCTGTGAGCCGGCGTCCGAGCCGACGCGTGAACACCTCGGCGATCAGGGCGGGGGTGGTGCCCCTGGGCTGCTGTCCGCGCAGCCAGCGGGTGACCGAGGTCTTGTCGTATCTGAGGTCCAGCCCGTGCTCCAGGCCGAGCTGATCGACGCGACGGGCCAGCCCCGCGTTGGAGAACCCCGCTTCTGCGATGAGCGCGGCGAGTTGGCGGTTGGGGGTGCGCTGCGCGGGTCGGTCCGTCATCTGCGGTGCGGTCTCCTGCCTTCCGGGCTGACGCAGTGCCCGGATTGCCGTTGAGCAGCCCTTATGGCCTCGTGAACGGCGCGAATGTAGCGGAGAGTGAGGGCGCGATCACACATTCCGCCACCCATTCATCCGATCGTGTGAGAAACACCCGTAGGGCTGACGTACTCCGGTCGGACGTACAGTGGCGTGGGCGCGTTACGTGCCTGTCACACCGATTGCCCGGTCGATGGCCCGGTCACCGAGGGAGGCGCTTGCCGTGAGTGAGTTGCGGTTCGTCCGCAAGGGGTTCGGCGCGGACGCCGTCGAATACCAGGAGGCCTGGGACGAGCAGCGCCGGGTGCACGCGGCCCGGTTCGCCGACGAGGTCCCGGACACCGTCCTCCTCCTCGAACACCCTCCCGTGTACACGGCGGGCCGCCGCACCGCGCCCGAGGAGCGTCCGCTGGACGGCACCCCCGTGATCGACGTGGACCGCGGCGGCAAGATCACCTGGCACGGACCGGGCCAGCTGGTGGGCTACCCGATCCAGAAGCTGCCCCGCCCGGTGGACGTGGTCGCGCATCTGCGCCGCCTGGAGGACGCGATGATCGCGGTGTGCGCCGAGTTCGGCGTCGAGACCTCCCGCGTCGAGGGCCGCGCCGGCGTGTGGGTGCTCGGCGACCCGGTCGAGCAGCGCCCCGGGTTCGGCGGACTCACCCTCGACTTCGACCCGCGCGCAGCCGACCCCGAGTTCGACCCCCGGCTCAACGGCCCCGAGTACGCGCCCTCGAACGCGGGCCAGCGCCGCGAGGACCGCAAGATCTGCGCCATGGGCATCCGCGTCGCCAAGGGCGTCACGATGCACGGCTTCGCCCTGAACGTGAACCCGGACACCTCGAACTTCGACAAGATCATCCCGTGCGGCATCCGCGACGCGGGCGTGACCTCCCTCTCGTACGAACTCGGCCGCGAGGTGACCATCGACGAGGTGCTGCCGATCGCCGAGAAGCATCTGCGGGACGTCCTCGGAAACGCGGAACTGCGCCCGCGGGTGGTCGAGAAGGCCTCCGCCTGACCCGTTCCGCCGGGAATGCGCCCTGCGGCAGCGGGGTTGGCTCCAGCGGCAGGGCGCATTTTGCACGGGCGTACTCTGGTGTGCGCCGAGGAATCAAAGCTTAGGGAGCCGGTCGTGTCCGCAGTCGCACCCGACGGACGCAAGATGCTGCGCCTGGAGGTCCGCAACAGCCAGACCCCCATCGAGCGCAAGCCCGAGTGGATCAAGACCCGGGCGAAAATGGGTCCCGAGTACACGAAGATGCAGCACCTCGTGAAGAGCGAGGGCCTGCACACGGTCTGCCAGGAAGCCGGCTGCCCGAACATCTACGAGTGCTGGGAAGACCGCGAGGCGACCTTCCTCATCGGCGGCGACCAGTGCACCCGGCGCTGCGACTTCTGCCAGATCGACACCGGCAAGCCGGAGGCGCTCGACCGCGACGAGCCGCGCCGCGTCGGCGAGTCCGTGGTCACGATGGACCTGAACTACGCCACCATCACCGGCGTCGCCCGCGACGACCTGGAGGACGGCGGCGCCTGGCTGTACGCCGAGACCGTGCGCCAGATCCACCGGCAGACGGCGGACCGCGAGGCCGGCCGCACCAAGGTCGAGCTGCTGGCCCCCGACTTCAACGCGGTCCCGGAGCAGCTGGCCGAGGTCTTCGACTCCCGCCCCGAGGTCTTCGCGCACAACGTCGAGACGGTGCCGCGGATCTTCAAGCGGATCCGCCCCGGCTTCCGCTACGAGCGCTCCCTGAAGGTCATCACCGAGGCCCGCGACTTCGGCCTGGTCACCAAGTCGAACCTGATCCTCGGCATGGGCGAGACCCGCGAGGAGATCAGCGAGGCGCTGCGGCAGCTGCACGACGCGGGTTGCGAGCTGGTCACCATCACGCAGTACCTGCGCCCCTCCGTCCGGCACCACCCGGTCGAGCGCTGGGTCAAGCCGCAGGAGTTCGTGGAGCTGAAGGAGGAGGCCGAGCAGATCGGCTTCTCCGGGGTGATGTCGGGTCCGCTGGTGCGCTCCTCGTACCGGGCCGGGCGGCTGTACCAGATGGCCGTCGAGAAGCGTGGGAGTTACATCGCCTCCCAGGCTGTGTGAATTCACGCACAAGCAATTACCGGCCAGTAATGGCCGAGTCGACGCGGCCCTGACCGTCCTCGCTGATGAGGGCGCTCATCAGGGCCGCGTCAGCTTTTGGGTGTACCGCATCAAGGTTTCATTGGCGTTTGACCGGTCGGACACGCCCTGGTAACACCAAACAGTGACTCTGCTATCACGCCCCGTACACCACCCGCCGCTCCGAGGGGGGACCTCGAACATGCAGGCCGCGCCCGTACGCGCCACCGCCATCCCGTCCTTCACCGATGCTCTCCGCGCCGTCGAGCACCTGCTCATGAGCGGCGGTCAGCGCACCGCCCGCCGCAATGCCTGGACCTCCGTGCTGGAGGACCGCCGCCGCGCCAAGGACCGCGTGGAGGCACAGCGCGTCCTGGAGCAGGCCGCGGACCGCTCCTGACCGCTCCTTCCCCGGGCACTGCCGTCGTCGGCACTCCACGGGCCACGTAGACTTCGTGCCATGGCGAGGAAGGAAACCGCGGCGGACGCCGCGAACGCAGGGCGACTGAAACAGATCGCTCTCACGTACAAGATGACCCGTAAGGCCGACAAGAAGATCGGTCTTGTGCTCGGGGCCGTCGGAATCGGCATTTTCGCCGTCTTCCTCGCGATCGGCTTCCTGCTCGGCCATCCCGTCTACCTGGGCATCTTCGGCCTGCTGATCGCTCTGCTGGCGGCCGCGATCGTGTTCGGCCGCCGGGCCGAGCGTGCCGCCTTCGGCCAGATGGAGGGCCAGCCGGGCGCCGCGGCCGCCGTGCTGGACAACGTCGGCCGGGGCTGGACGACGACCCCGGCGGTGGCGATGAACCGCAGCCAGGACGTGGTGCACCGGGCGGTCGGCAAGGCCGGCATCGTGCTGGTCGCCGAGGGCAACCCGAACCGGGTGAAGACCCTGCTGGCCGCCGAGAAGAAGAAGATGAACCGCATCGTGGCCGACGTGCCCGTGCACGACGTCATCGTCGGCAACGGCGAGGGCCTGGTCGAGCTGAAGAAGCTGCGGACGACCATGCTGAAGTTCCCGCGCGTGCTGACCGGCGCCCAGGTGACGGCCACCAACGACCGGCTGCGCGCCATGGGCGACCTGATGAGCAACATGCCGGTGCCGAAGGGCCCCATGCCCAAGGGCATGCGCATGCCGAAGGGCCGCTGAGCCCCCTCACACGCTAGTTCAGCGAGCGGAACTCCCGCTCGCAGTACACCATCGGCGACCCCTCGCCCAGCCGCACTCCCGTTACCCGGCCGATCAGGATCGTGTGATCCCCGGCCGGGTAACGCGCGTATGCGGCGCAGTCCAGCTGTACGGGCGCCTGGTACACCGTCGGCAGCCCGGTGGGGCTCGGCTTGAGCACCGGGTCGGCGAACTTGTCCGCCCCCTTGGTGGCGAAGCGCAGCGCCAGATGCTGGTGCTCCGGGGCCAGCACGCTCACCGCGAAGTGCTCGCAGCCCGCGAAGACCAGCGCCGAGTCGGCCGTGTCCGACAGACACACCAGGACCAGCGGGGGCTCCAGGGAGACCGAGCAGAAGGAGCTGGCCGTGAAGCCGCGGGGGGTGCCGTCCTCGCAGTGGGCGGTCACCACCACCACGCCCGACGGAAAGCGGGCCATGGCGTCCCGGAAGTCCTCGGGGGTCACCTCGGCCGCCATCACATCCTGGCCATCGGTCATTGCGTGCACCACCTGTCCCGCGACGTCGGTCCGACGACCGTCCGTGTCCGGGCGGTCACGACCACGGTCACGACTATGCCGCCGGGCAGGGGGCGGGGCAACCGGATCACGGCCGGGTGCGCGTGGGGCGCCCGGCGACGCTCAGATCCGTACTTCGACCGTCTTCGCCAGCCGGTCGTGCAGGCCGCGGCCGTCGCGGTCCCAGACCAGGGCCGGGATCGCGAGACACAGCAGGATCGTGCGGACCAGGGCGCGGACCGGGTTGACCGTGCCGGTCTCCAGGGCCACGACGCGGATGCCGAACAGGCGCTTGCCCGGGGTGAAGCCGACCGTGCCGACGGTCAGGACGCTCAGGACGAAGAAGACACCGAGGGCCCAGTTGCCGGTCGCCTGCCTGTAGCCGTTGGTGATCAGGCCGTATGCGATCAGGACGCTCATCGCCCAGTCCACGGCGAGGGCGCCCAGGCGCCGGCCGGGCCGGGCGATCGAGTTCGGCCCGTCCTGCGGGAGACCGAGCTGTTCACCCCGGTAGCCGAAGTCCGCGCCGGCGTCTTCCATGGCCTCGCGGGGCCCGGAGAGCCATGATCCGATGGCCTGCCTGTTGTCCACCCGTCAACGGTACTGCGCCCGGCCGCGAGCCCTGTGCCGAGGGGTGTGTCGGGGCTACGGTGGACAGGTGGCCGGTTAACTTCTGCGAAACAAATGGGTCACGCCCGAGAAATCACCCGTCCCTAGGGTCGAGACCAGCGTGTGCCACCGCACTGGCCGCACGAACGATCTACCACCCCGGCGAGGACGGTCGGGAGTAGGAGGAGCTGGATGTTCCAGAACGCCGACGAGGCCAAGAAGTTCATCGCGGACGAGGACGTCAAGTTCGTCGACGTCCGCTTCTGCGACCTGCCGGGCGTCATGCAGCACTTCACGGTGCCCGTCGAGGCGTTCGACCCCGACGAGGAGCTGGCCTTCGACGGATCGTCGATCCGTGGTTTCCAGGCCATCCACGAGTCCGACATGGCGCTGCGCGCCGACCTGTCCACGGCCCGGATCGACCCGTTCCGCCGGGACAAGACCCTCAACGTCAACTTCTTCATCCACGACCCGATCACGGGCGAGCAGTACTCCCGTGACCCGCGCAACGTGGCGAAGAAGGCCGAGGCCTACCTCGCGTCGACCGGCATCGCGGACACCGCGTACTTTGGTCCCGAGGCCGAGTTCTACGTCTTCGACAGCGTGCGCTTCGCCACCTCGGCGAACGAGTCCTTCTACCACATCGACTCCGAGGCGGGCGCCTGGAACACCGGCGCCGTCGAGAACAACCGCGGCTACAAGGTCCGCTACAAGGGCGGCTACTTCCCGGTCCCGCCGGTCGACCACTTCGCCGACCTGCGCGCCGAGATCTCCCTGGAGCTGGACCGGCAGGGCCTGAAGGTCGAGCGCCAGCACCACGAGGTGGGCACCGCCGGCCAGGCCGAGATCAACTACAAGTTCAACACGCTGCTCGCCGCCGCCGACGACCTCCAGCTCTTCAAGTACATCGTGAAGAACGTGGCCTGGCGCAACGGCAAGACCGCGACCTTCATGCCGAAGCCGATCTTCGGCGACAACGGCTCGGGCATGCACGTGCACCAGTCGCTGTGGAGCAACGGCGACCCGCTGTTCTACGACGAGGCCGGTTACGCGGGCCTGTCGGACACCGCCCGCTACTACATCGGCGGCATCCTCAAGCACGCCCCGTCGCTGCTGGCCTTCACCAACCCGACGGTGAACTCGTACCACCGTCTGGTGCCGGGCTTCGAGGCGCCGATCAACCTGGTGTACTCGCAGCGCAACCGCTCCGCGGCCATGCGCATCCCGATCACGGGCTCCAACCCGAAGGCCAAGCGCGTCGAGTTCCGCGCGCCCGACTCCTCCGGCAACCCGTACCTCGCCTTCTCGGCCCTGCTCCTCGCGGGTCTGGACGGCATCAAGAACAAGATCGAGCCGGCCGAGCCGATCGACAAGGACCTGTACGAGCTGGCTCCCGAGGAGCACGCGAACGTCGCCCAGGTCCCGACCTCCCTCCCGGCCGTCCTCGACTCGCTGGAGGCCGACCACGAGTTCCTCCTCCAGGGTGACGTCTTCACGCCGGACCTGATCGAGACGTGGATCGACCTCAAGCGCACCAACGAGATCGCGCCGCTCCAGCTGCGTCCGCACCCGCACGAGTTCGAGCTGTACTTCGACGTGTGACAGAGGGATCCCCCGGGATCAGCAGGCCCCTCGGCTCGTGCCGGGGGGCCTCGCTCATGTCCGGCCCGTGTGCCGGAAGCGGTTGCGGTACTCCGTCGGGGTCGTGTCCAGGCGGCGGCGGAACGCGCGGACGAGGGTGTCGACCGTCTGGAAGCCGCAGGCCGAGGCCACCCGGTCGAGGGTGTCGTCGGTGGACTCCAGGCGGCCCCGGGCCACCTGGACACGGGCGGACTCGATGTAGGCGGCCGGGGTCGTGTCCAGCTCGGACTTGAACAGCCGGGTCAGCTGGCGCTCGCTGACGTGCGCGTGGGCGGCGAGGTCGGCGACCGTGAGCCGGCCGGTGGCGTGCCGGTCGACGTACCGGCGCAGGTCGTCCATGCGGCGCGTGGTCGAGACGGGCTCGATCGGCACGCTGAACTGGCTCTGGCCGCCCGGCCGCTTCAGGTACATCACCAGTTGCCGGGCCACGCGCAGCGCGACGGCCTCGCCGAAGTCCTCGGCGACCAGCGCGAGGGTCAGATCGAGGCAAGCGGTGATGCCCGCGCCGGTCCACACCGTGCCGTCGCGCAGGAAGATCGGGTCGGCGTCGACCCGTACGGCCGGATGCTCGTCGGCCAGTTGCCGCGCGGTCGACCAGTGGGTCGTGGCCCGTCGGCCGTCGAGCAGTCCGGCGGCGGCGAGCAGATGCGCGCCCACGCAGACGGAGGCGACGCGCCGGGAGCGGCCGGCGAGCGTCCGTACCCAGCGGACCACGTTCTCGTCGGTCAGGGCCCGCACCCGGCGTTCCCCGTCGACCTCGACCGCGCCGGGCACCAGCAGGGTGTCGATGGTGCGCCGCGCGGCCTCCTCGCACGTGACGTCGGGCAGCACCCGCACCCCGGCCGACGTGGTGACCGGGTCCAGGGTCTCGGCGGCGAGGACGACCCGGCAGCCGGCCGCCTCGTCCGTCTCGCGGCGCAACAGCGCGAACACCTCCGGCGGGCCGGTGACGTCGAGCAGGTCGACGCCGTCGAAGAGCAGCACGACGATGACCCGCTCGACACCACCCATGCGGTCCCCCGCTCCCCTTCGACGCCGGCCGATGTCCGAATCTGCAAGTTACCTGACATTGCCGCCATCCGGGAGCCGCTCATAGCGTGAGGGTCATGACTTCGACGACACTGCGTGACCTCAACGGCTTCGATCAGACCCCGGCCCCGCTCGCCGGTGCGACGCTGATCCTCATCGACTACCAGAACACCTACACCCGGGGCGTCATGGAGCTGGCGGGCTGGGAGGCCGCCCTCGACGCCGGGGCCGAACTGCTGGCGCGGGCCCGGTCGGCCGGGGCGAGGGTCGTGCACGTCGTCAACGACGGCGGCCCGGGGACGCCGTACGACATCCGGGCCGAGATCGGCGCGATCCATCCGCGGGTCGCGCCGGCCGAGGGCGAGCTGGTGGTGGTCAAGAAGACGCCGGACGCGTTCCGGGACACCGAGCTGGGCGCGCACGTGGACGCCGCCGGGCACCAGGACGTGATCCTCGCGGGCTTCATGACCCACATGTGCGTCGCCTTCACCGCCCAGGGCGCCTTCCTGCGCGGCAACCGCCCCACGGTCGTCGCCGACGCCTGTGCCACCCGCCCGCTCACCACCCCGGTCGCCGGGGTCGGGGCCGCCCAGCTCCACCACAGCGCGCTCGCCACGGTCGCGGACCTCTACGGCGTCGTCGTGCCGTCGGCCGCGTCGCTGGCCTGAGCGCAACCTTTTCCGCTTCCCAGGCTTCCTCCTTTCGGGGGATCATCCCTCCTGACCCTGACGGACGAGAGAGGTTGAACGGGGATGTCGCAACAGGACGACTGGGAGCGGGAGTTCGATCACCGGTGGGCGGAGTCCGCCGAGCACAAGGAGCCCTCGGCCCGGGCGCGGATGCTCGCCGCCCGCTGGAAGGAGAACCCGCCGGACCCGGCGCCCTTCCGCGCCGACCCGGACGGGGCGCCGCGCCGGGCGTCGTGGGCGTCGACGGCCGTGGTGGTCGGCTGTGTGGTCGTGGTGATGGCGTTGCTCGCGCTCGTGCAGTTCAGCTCCTCCTCGTAGGGGCAGAGCTCACTGCGCGTACCGGGAGGGGCGCTCACAGGTAGCCTTTGCCGCGCCTAGGGCCGTTCGGGACCGCTTCATGGCATTCGGCAGGTGCACACTGGACTGCGGGACGAGTGCGTGACTGCGGGGTGATGCAAGATGCAGAGCCGGTTCCGGAGCGACCGACGGCTGACCGTGCGCATGGGACTCACGATGTTCCTGCTCGGGCTGCTGTACGTGGGCTTCGTCGCGGCATTGATCGTGCTGCTGAGGTCCTGGGTGCTGGTCGTCGTCGTGGTCGGGGCGATGTTCGTGGCCCAGTTCTGGTTCTCCGACAAGATCGCCATGTTCGCGATGCGCGGTCGGGTCGTGGAGCGCGAGGAGTATCCCGAGTTGCACGCGGTCGTGGACCGGCTGTGCGCGATCGCGGACATGCCCAAGCCGGTCGTCGCCGTGTCCGAGATGGACATGCCGAACGCGTTCGCGACCGGGCGGAACCCCGATCACGCGGTGGTCTGCGTGACGACGGGCCTGCTGCGGCGGCTGGAGCCCGCCGAGCTGGAGGGCGTGCTGGCGCACGAGCTGTCGCACGTGGCGCACAAGGACGTCGCCGTGATCACGATCGCGTCCTTCCTCGGCGTGCTGGCCGGCCTGATCGTCCGGTTCGCCCTCTACTCGGGCCTCTTCGGCGGCCGCCGGGACCAGAACACGGCGGCCGTCATGGGCGCCGTGCTGGCCGTCTCGGTGGCGGTGTACGCGATCAGCTTCATGCTGATCCGGGCCCTGTCGCGGTACCGGGAACTGGCGGCGGACCGCGCGGCCGCGCATCTCACCGGCCGCCCCTCGGCCCTCGCCTCGGCGCTGACCAAGGTCTCCGGGGACATCGCCCGGATCCCGACCAAGGACCTGCGCACGGCCCAGGCGTTCAACGCGTTCTTCTTCACCCCGGCCAAGGGCAAGGAGCCGGGTCTGGAGCGGTTCTTCTCCACCCACCCGACCCTGGAGCAGCGCCTGGAGCAGCTGGGCCGGATCTCGGCGGAGCTGGGCGAGGCCACCACTCCCGGGAAGGCGGGCTGAGCATTGGGGCTGCTGGACATCCTGCTGGGCCGTACGAAACCGGTCGCGCCCGATCTGGATCAGCTCTTCGCGCTGCCCTCGGCGGCCGTGACCCTTGAGGCCGCGGCCGGTTTCACACCCACCGGGGGCGGGGCGGTGTGCTTCGCCACGGTGGAGGGGGCGGCCTTCGAGCAGACCCACCGGGAGGTGCAGGCGCTGCTGGACGCGGACACCGACCGCACGGGCCCGCCGGTGAAGCTGGAGCGGGACACGTACGGCTACTCGTGGCTGGTGTCCGAGCGGACCCCGGACCAGCTGGTGCAGCTGGTCAACGATCTGCACGCGGTGAACAGCGCGATGGAGGTCAACGGCTTCGGCCCGCAGCTGCTGTGCTCGCTGGCCGCGTTCCGGGACGACGCCGGCCGCACACTGGCGCTGGTCTACCTCTACAAGCGGGGCACGTTCTACCCCTTCGCTCCCGTCCCCGGCGGCGGGGAGCGGCGGGACAGCGCGCTGGAACTCCAGGTGAAGGCGGCCCTCGCGAACGACCTGCGTATCGAGCAGGATCTGAGCCGCTGGTTCCCGGTGTGGGGCGCCCCCGGCCTGTGACCGGGGGCGCCTGCGCTCACCTGCTCTTCTGCTTCTCCTGCCGGCGGGTCTCGAAGGGCCGCTCCCGGCGGTAGCGCCGCTCCCACCTGGCCTGCCGGTCCCGGCGGTCGCGGTAAGCGCGGTAGCTGTCGGGCGGGGTGCCCGTGCCGGTGGGCGGGGGCGGTCCGGGCGAACCGCGTCCTTGTCTCGCGAGTGCCGCGTACAGGTAGAGCAGCGCGACGGCGGCCAGCCACCAGAGATGGTTTCCGAATCCGAGGATCACCAGGACGAGGGTCCCGGTCGCGATGACGCCACGCATGACAGACCTCCGTGGGGTGAGTGTGGCGGGGGTGGGGTGTGTCGGCTTCGCGCCGTTTGTTCAGGGTAGGGAGCCCACGACCGTGCCCGCACCCCGTTTTCCGCCGCCGCGCGCCGGCACCCCCGGGCGGGCCACGGCGGTGCTGTTGCACGGTGCGGGAAACGGCAGCAAGGAGCGGCTCCTGCCGCTGCCCGACGCGTTCACGGGGCACGGCTGCCACGCCCTGGCCTTCGGCTTCCCGGGCCACGGCGACAGCACGGGCGCGCTCGCCGAGCTGAGCCTGCGGCGGCGGTCCGAGCAGGCGGTGGCGGTGCTCGACGCGCACGCTCCGGCGGACGACCCCTTGGTGCTGGTCGGGGTCGGCATGAGCGGCGAGGCGGTCGCCGATCTCGTACGGCACGACGGGCCGCGGGTGAGGGCCGTCGGCCTGTGCTCGCCCGCTGTCTACGCGCCCGAGGCCCGGGAGGTGCCGTTCGGGAACCGCCAGGGACGGTTCAGCGAGATCATCCGCGCGCCGGACAGCCGGCGGCGGTCGCGGGCGCTGGAGACGTACCGGGCGACGACGCGGTCGTCCCGCCGGCCGTGACCGAGGCCCTTCAGGACGCGCTGTCGGCACGCGCCCGCTGCTCCCGCTTCGAACTCCCGGACGCGGAGCACCGGTTGGGCCTGTGG
This sequence comes from Streptomyces sp. HUAS MG56, assembly GCF_058673395.1. Lineage (NCBI taxonomy): Bacteria > Bacillati > Actinomycetota > Actinomycetes > Kitasatosporales > Streptomycetaceae > Streptomyces > Streptomyces sp. HUAS MG56. The sequence goes on from NZ_CM178722.1 coordinate 3,711,234, forward strand.
TTCCGGGAGCATCCCGCGCGCTGGCGGGCGTTCGTGGAGCGGCTGCCGGCCGCGCCGGCGTCAGCGCGGACCGGGTGCCCGGCGATGGCGCGGGCACCCGGTGCGCGGTCGGGTACGGCCGGTCTCAGCGGTTGTAGCGCATGAACGCCCGGACCATGTGGCAGGTCGTGTCGGACGGCGGGCGCATGCCGATGTCCTCCGCCGTGGTGCGGATCGCGGCGTCGGAGGCCTGGGACGGGAGGTAGACGCCGGAGTCGAGCAGGGCTATGGCGAGGCGCATGGCCTTCAGCCGGCGGTTGTGCGTGACGTACCACTGGCGCGGCCGTCCGGCCGGCAGCGGGCGCTTCGTCACGGGCTGGACGGGCGAGTCGAACAGCACGGGGTGCTGGGCGGTGGACTGGGTCCGGGACGGCTTCGGCCTCAGGGCGGCAGCGGGCACAGGCATCCTCCTGTCGCGGTCAGGGCGCCTGCCGGACAGCCCGGCGGCACCCTCGAACACTGCCTCCAGTTTACTGCCGGGCACTGACATCGAGGGAGCCCGCGGAGCCCGGCAAACATCCAGGTGAACAAGGGAATTGTCGTTGTGTCACCCACGGTCTTCACGATGCATGTGGGGCGGCAGAAATTCGAACAGAGGGGGGATGGCATGAACGATCCGCACACCGCTCCGCCCGCGCCACGGCCCGTGGACATCCGCCCCCTGCGCCAGCACAAGCGCGCCTGGGCCGGCAGCGCCACCGGCAGCACCGGGACCTGCTCGATCGTCTCCGCCGCAGGCAACCGCTACGCGGCGGGCGAGTTCTGCCGCAACAGCGACCACGGGGCCGCGACGACCGACGCGAGCGGTACGCCCGTCACGTGCTCCCCCAGTGGCAGCCGCTGGCGCTGGACCGACCCCTGACCCGGGGCGCGTACCGTGTCCCCCATGGAAATCTGGACCAATCCGGCCTGCTCCAAGTGCCGCAGCGCCATCAGCCTGCTCGACGCCGAGGGGGCCGAGTACACCGTCCGGCGATACCTGGAGGACGTGCCCGGCACGGACGAGATCAGGGCCGTGCTCGGCCGGCTGAACCTCGAACCGTGGGACATCACCCGCACCCAGGAGGCCGACGCCAAGGAACTGGGGCTCAAGGACTGGGCGAAGGACGCGAGCACGCGCGAGCGGTGGATCACCGCCCTCGCCGAGCACCCCCGGCTCATCCAGCGCCCGATCATCACCGCCGACGACGGAACGGCCCTGGTGGCCCGCACCGAGGACGCCGTACGCGAGGCCCTCTCCCACAGCAAGGGCTGAGCCGGGAGCAAGTCCCGTGTGGCGCAGGTCACTTCAGCGGCTCCCGTGGTCGCTGAGTCACCTCGTTCGGTATCTCGTACATAGCGACGTACGCTCCCCTACCTCTTACAGGAGGCGCGCATGTCGCGCAGGCGAACTCTCGGTCCGAAGAAGACGATCGCGCTGCTCGTCGGTGCCGCGGCGGTGGCGGGCGGTGGGGCCTTCGCGCTCGCCACCACGTCCAACGCCGCCCAGCCCGCGCAGAACGCGAAGACCCTGTCCGCCGGGAACTCGACCGTCTGCCAGGGGCTCGCCACGGCCCTCGGCAACAACGAACGGTTCATCGCCGGGCAGCAGGCCGCCCCGGACGCCCAGTCGGCGGCCCGGATCGCCAACCGGCAGGCGGTCATCGCGCAGATCAAGGTCCAGCAGAAGGCGGCCGGTTGCACCGTTGGGGAGTCGGCTCAGGGCTCCCAGTCGGCGCAGCAGGGCGCGGGTCAGCAGGGTGCGGGGCAGCAGTCCGGCGGTGCCCAGCCGAGCGCACAGCCCTCGCAGTCCGCCGCCGGCAGTGCCGGTGGTGCCGCCGCCTCCGGTCAGCAGGTCTGCAACGGCTCCACCGTCACGCTCTCCGGCGAGGGCGGCGCCCCGGCCGCGTCCAGCGACCGGTTCCCGGCGGGGACGACCCTGAAGGTCACCAACCTGGACAACAACAAGTCCACGACGGTGAAGGTCACCTCGGTCTCCGGCAGTTGTGTCCTGCTGAACAACGCGGCCTTCGAACAGGTCCGGGAATCGGGCAAGTTCCTCATCCGTCACGCGCTGATCGAGAAGGTGGGGTGAGGCCGGGGAGCATCAGTCGGCGGACAGGAACGCGGTGATACGGCCCGCCAGGCCGCCCGGCGCCGACTGGGGCAGCGCGTGATGGGAGACGCCCGGCAGGACCGCCGTCTCCACGCGCGGCAGCAGCTCGGCGGCCCCGGCCGTCACCTCGCGGGGGATGGGGGTCCCCCCGCTCAAGCGAAGTCGAGAGCGGGGGAGGGTCCTGCTGTTCGCGGCCACGAGCAGCAGGACCGGCGTCCTGAGCGCGCGCAGCGCGTCCGGCGCCGGGCGCGGCCCCGTGACCGGCCTGCGGGCCGGGAAGCCCGCACCCGCCTCCTGGAGGGCGAGCCAGTCCGGGTCGGGCGGCGCCCCCGCTCCGGTCTCCCACTCCAGGAAGGCCCGGACCCGGCGGGGTGAGGGCCGCAGCAGCATCGGCAGGGCGTGCAGCAGGTACGCCGCCTTGAACCCGGCGAAACACTGGGTCGGGTCCAGGAGGAACAGGCGGCGTACCCGGCCGGGCGCCCGCAGGGTGTGGTGCAGGGCGATCCAGCCGCCGTACGAGTGCGCGCCCAGGTCGGCCTCGTCGGCGCCCAGGCCGTCGAGCAGGGCGTCCAGCCAGGCGGACAGGTCGGCGACCGTACGGGGGTGACGGTCGGCGGCCGGGACGCTCAGGCCGGGGGCACCGATCAGGTCGGCGGCGTACACCCGGCGGACGCGGGCGAGGGCTGCGGCCTGGCCGTACCAGGAGACGGAGGTGGCCGCCCCGCCGCCCGGGAGCAGGAGCAGCGGGGGTGCGTCGCGCGGGCCGCAGGCGTTGACGCGGGTGTCCCCGAAGGGGGTGCGGACGGTCAGCGCCTCGCGGTCGGCGGGCCACTTGGCCAGCACCCTGTCGTACGCGTCCCGGAAGTCCACCGCCGCACGGTAGCGCCTCACCGCGTGAGACGCACCACAGAAACATCAGGTAACACGGGGTTCACACAAGGGCAACGGACGAGAAATCGCCTGTTGCGAGGCTGCCCGCCAGATCGACGCGGCGCCCCGGTGCCGTGGCGCCGCAGCAACCCGCAGCACCGCAGCACCGCAGCACCCGCGACAAGTGCGCCCGACCCACCCGAAGGAAGTGGCCCCGTGACCTTCAAGGCCGAGTACATCTGGATCGACGGCACCGCCCCGACGGCGAAGCTCCGTTCCAAGACGAAGATCATCGCGGGTTCTCCGGCCGGTCTCGACGCGCTGCCGATCTGGGGCTTCGACGGCTCCTCCACCAACCAGGCCGAGGGCCACGCCTCGGACCGCGTGCTCAAGCCGGTCTTCACCTGCCCGGACCCGATCCGCGGCGGCGAGGACATCCTGGTGCTGTGCGAGGTCCTCGACACCGACATGACGCCGCACGTGTCCAACACCCGTGCCGCGCTCACCGAGGTCTCCGAGCGGTTCGCCGCGCAGGAGCCGGTCTTCGGCATCGAGCAGGAGTACACCTTCTTCGACGGCACCCGCCCGCTCGGCTTCCCCGAGAACGGCTTCCCGGCCCCGCAGGGCGGCTACTACTGCGGCGTCGGCGCCGACGAGATCTTCGGCCGCGACGTCGTCGAGGCCCACCTGGAGAACTGCCTGAAGGCCGGTCTCGGCATCTCCGGCATCAACGCCGAGGTCATGCCGGGCCAGTGGGAGTTCCAGGTCGGCCCGCTCGCCCCGCTGGAGGTGTCCGACCAGCTGTGGGTGGCCCGCTGGCTGCTGTACCGCACCGCCGAGGACTTCGGCGTCTCCGCGACCCTCGACCCGAAGCCGGTCAAGGGCGACTGGAACGGCGCGGGCGCGCACACCAACTTCTCCACGAAGGCGATGCGTGAGGGATACGACGCGATCATCACCGCGTGCGAGTCGCTCGGCGAGGGCTCCAAGCCGCTGGACCACGTCAAGAACTACGGCGCCGGCATCGACGAGCGCCTGACCGGCCTGCACGAGACCGCCCCGTGGGACGAGTACTCGTACGGCGTCTCCGACCGCGGCGCCTCGGTCCGTATCCCGTGGCAGGTCGAGAAGGACGGCAAGGGCTACATCGAGGACCGCCGCCCGAACGCCAACGTCGACCCGTACGTGGTGACCCGCCTGCTCGTGGACACCTGCTGCTCCGCCCTGGAGAAGGCCGGCCAGGTCTGATCCCTCCCTCCACGCACCCAGGGGCGCCCGCCATTCCGGCGGGCGCCCCTGCGGCGTATCACGCACGGGCCGGCGTCAACTTCCCGCCAAGGAAGCGTCCAAGCAGTGAGAGGAGGGTCCTCGTCGGCGGCCGCGTCTGCTTCAATGGGCGCATGGCCAGTTCCCAGAAGTGCACCGCGACAGGTCGCCATGACCTTGAGCCCTTCTGGCCTTCCCGTCAGCACCACGACTTCGACCGGGTGTGTTGTCGCGCGACCGACGCGCGGGCCCTGTAGAGCCGTAACCCCCGGCCTTCCGGCCAGCGCGAAACGACGTACGTCCCGCCGGCGCGCCCGACCACGAATCGCGGCCGTCGCCCTTCCCGACGAACCTCTCGCGCGAAAGAGCTGACCTCTCATGGCGACCACTCGTTCCCTCTCGTCCGCCACCTCCCTCACCGCTCCCGCCCGGCACCGGCTGCGCGCCGTCGACCGGGACGAGGTGATCGAGGTCCCGGACTTCCTGCCGCCCGGCGCCACCTGGCTGCCCGCGCCGCAGCACACCCTGCCCACCCTGCCCGGCCAGCCGCCGATGGTCGGCTACCTGGTGCTGGTCCCGGCCGACCAGCGGCCGCCGTTCCTGCCGGTCGCGCTGCCGGAGCAGCCGGCCGAGACCGAGCAAGCCGAGGCCGGACGCGGCGAGACCGGGCCCGGCGCCGAGCAGGTGGTGCGGATCGACCCCGTGCAGCGCACCGCCGACGTCGCGGGCCGCGAACTCGACCTGACCTACCTGGAGTTCGAGCTGCTGGCCCACCTGGTGGCCCACCCGCACCGGGTACACACCCGCGACCAGCTGGTCACCACGGTGTGGGGCTACGGCCACGTCGGCGACGGCCGCACCGTCGACGTGCACATCGCCCGGCTGCGCCGCAAGCTGGGCGCGCAGTACCGGCAGACGATCCAGACGGTGCGCCGGGTCGGCTACAAGTACACCCCGCCGACCGGCCACTGACCCTCCCCCGGCTCTGCCCTCGGCAGAGTCCCGTACCGCCGCCCGCCCGGAGCGGGCACGATCAGCGGCATGAGACTTCTGGTGCTGGGCGGTACGGAGTTCGTGGGACGGGCGGTGGCCGAGGCCGCCGTGGCGCGCGGCTGGGAGGTGACCGTCTTCCACCGGGGACGGCACGAACCGCCGTCCGGGGTGCGGTCGTTGCACGGCGACCGCACCGCTCCCGACGGCCTCGCGGCCCTCGCCTCCGAACCGGGCGGCTGGGACGCGGTCGTCGACACCTGGTCGGCGCAGCCGCGTGCCGTGCTCACGGCGGCACGACTGCTGCGGGGCCGTGCCGCGCGGTACGCGTACGTCTCCAGCCGGTCGGTGTACGCCTGGCCCTGGCCCACCACGGGCGGGCCCGGCGCGGCGGTGGTCGAGGGCGCCGCCGCCGACGCGGGGCCGACGGACTACGCCCGGGACAAGCGGGGCGGCGAGCTGGCCGCCGCCGAGGCCTTCGGCGCGGACGCCTCGCTGCTGGTGCGGGCCGGGCTGATCCTCGGCCCGTACGAGAACGTCGGCCGGCTGCCCTGGTGGCTGAACCGGATCGCGCGCGGCGGCCCCGTCCTGGCCCCCGGCCCGCGCGAGCTGCCGGTGCAGTTCATCGACGCCCGCGACCTGGCCGGCTGGCTCCTCGGCGCGCTCCGGCAGGGGTTGAGCGGGCCGTACGACCTGATCGGCCCGCCGGGGCACACCACCATGGGCGAGCTGCTCGACAGCTGTGTCCGGGTCACGGGCGCGGACGCCGAGCTGCGCTGGACCGACCCGGAGACGATCCTGGCCGCCGGGATCGAGCCCTGGACCCAGCTGCCGGTGTGGGTGCCGCCGGAGAGCGAGCTGTACGCCGCCGCCCACCGCACGGACGTCTCCCGGGCGCTGGCCACCGGTCTCGTCTGCCGGCCGGCCGCCGAGACCGTCGCCGACACCTGGCGGTGGCTGACGGCGATCGGCGGCGTGGCGCCGGTCCGGCCGGACCGCACGGGCAACGGCCTCGATCCGCAGACGGAGGCGAAGGTGCTGGCCGCGGCCGGGGGTGTACCTGGCACCACCCCCGAGGAGGGGACTTCGGGCGACTGACTGAGGCAGGGGTCTCGGCGACACTGGTGCCATGAACACCGACATCAGTCACGGCACGTTCCGGGAGCGGACACGCGGGGTCCTGCTGGCCGCCGTTCAGGGCCTGACGCTGGCCGTGACCGTGCTGCCCCTCGGTGTGGCGTTCCTCGTCCTGACGCTCCTCTCCGTCGCCTTCGTCCCGCTCGGCATCGGGCTGTTCACGACTCCCGTGGTCCTGACCGGGGTGCGCGCGCTGGCGGACGTGCACCGCAGGCTCGCGGAGCAGTGGTGCGGGATACTGGTCCCGGCCGTCTACCGGCCCGTCCCGGCCGGGACCCGGCCGTGGACCCGCACCTTCCGGCTGCTGGCCGACCCGCAGGTCCGGCGCGACGTGCTGTGGCTGCCGGTGCTCTTCACGGCGGGCTTCGTCACCGCGCTGCTGCCGGCCCTGCTGGTGTTCTACCCGGTCGAGGGGCTCCTGCTGCCGGCCGGGCTGTGGCGGGCGTACGTGCCGGCCGACGGGACCCCCTACTGGTACGCCTTCGTGCCGGTCACCGGCCTGACCAGCGCGTTCGGCGCGGCCGTACTCGCCGCCCTGCTCCTCGTCGCCGCCTACCGGTACACCCCGCGCACGCTGACGGCCCACTTCCGGCTGGCCCGGGCGGTGCTCGGCGGCGACGCCGAACTCGCCGAGCGGGTACGGGTGTTGACCGAGACGCGGCGGGACGCCGTGGACACCTCCGCCGCCGAGCTGCGCCGCATCGAGCGCGACCTGCACGACGGCGCCCAGGCCCGGCTGGTCGCCATGGGCATGGACCTCGGCACGATCGAGATGCTGGTGGAGCACGACCCGGCGCAGGCCAAGCAGTTGCTCGCGCAGGCCCGCAGGAACTCCGCCGAGGCCCTGGAGGAGCTGCGCGACCTGGTGCGCGGCATCCATCCGCCGGTCCTCGCCGAGCGCGGACTCGGCGACGCGGTACGGGCGCTGGCGCTGCGGCTGCCGCTGCCGGCCGAGGTGGCCGTGGAGCTGCCGGGCCGCGCGGACGCCCCGGTGGAGTCGGCGGCCTACTTCGCGGTGAGCGAGGTGCTCACCAACGCCGTCAAGCACTCCGGCGCCGACCGGATCTGGGCCGACCTGCACCACACCGACGGCCGGCTGCGGATCACGGTCACCGACAACGGCCGGGGCGGGGCGGCGATCGGCGCCGGTTCGGGGCTCGCCGGGGTCGAGCGCAGGCTCGGTACATTCGACGGCGTCCTGGCCGTCAGCAGCCCCGCCGGCGGCCCCACCATGGTGACCATGGAGATCCCGTGCGTGTTGTCCTAGCCGAAGACCTCTTCCTGCTGCGCGACGGGCTCGTCCGGATGCTGACGGCCTTCGGCTTCGAGATCGCGGCCGCCGTCGAGACCGGCCCCGAACTCACCCGCGCGCTGGCCGAGTCGGAGCCGGACATCGCCGTGGTCGACGTCCGGCTGCCGCCCACGCACACCGACGAGGGGCTCCAGTGCGCGCTCGCCGCCCGCAGGGCGCGGCCCGGGCTGCCGGTGCTGGTGCTCTCCCAGCACGTGGAGCAGCTGTACGCGCGTGAGCTGCTTGCGGACGGCACCGGCGGGATCGGCTATCTGCTGAAGGACCGGGTGTTCGACGCCGAGCAGTTCATCGACGCGGTACGCCGGGTCGCGGCCGGCGGTACGGCGATGGACCCGCAGGTGATCCAGCAGCTGCTGGCCCGCCGCTCCGCCGAGGACCGGCCGCTCGCCCGGCTCACCCCGCGCGAGCGGGAGGTGCTGGAGCTGATGGCGCAGGGCCGGTCGAACGCGGGCATCGCCGCCCAGCTCGTGGTGACGGAACGGGCCATCGCCAAACACACCTCCAACATCTTCGCCAAACTGGGACTTGAGGTGTCGGACGACGACAACCGGCGCGTGCTGGCGGTGCTCGCCCACCTCGACCAGGACCGCTGACGCGACCGGAGCCGACGTCTGCGACCTGCCAACTCACCTGTTTCTACGAGGAATTTGTGAGACCGGTGAACACCTCTGGGGCGGCGTCCGTACACAAGGGCGCCGCTTCACTCCTGTCGGGCGCCTCGATGCTGCCCCGCAAGGAAGTCAGAGGAGTTCCATGGGACGCAACATACGAAAACGCCGTACGCCGCTGGCCACCAAGGCCCTTGCCGGGGCGGCGGCCCTAGCGCTCGGTGGGGGCGGGCTGATCTGGGCGAACTTCTATGCCTCCGCGCATGAGTCGAACAACCAGACATGGGGAGGCAACCAGACGAAGGCCGCGACGGCGCAGGTCGCGACCATCTCCTGCCCGGACGTCGGCCAGAAGCTGACGAACGTGCCCTGGCGGGCCCGTCAGGGCGTGGCGACCGAGCTGGCCACCCTCGACAAGCAGATCACCGAGGCGTACAACCGGCTCGCCTCCACCCGGCAGGCGCAGACGAACGACCCGAGCTTCGTGCAGAACGCGATCGTCGGTCCGCTCAAGGACAAGCGCGCGGCGACGATCGACCGGATCCGGATCGACATCCAGCGGGTCGGCGGGCAGTTCAACACCGCGCTGTCCCAGCTCGCCGCCTGCACGACGCAGTCCGCCAACCAGACCGACGCCGGCGGCCAGAACAACGGCCAGACCGGCGGTCAGCAGAACAACGGCGGACAGCAGAACAACAACGGCGGCCAGCAGCAGGGCAACAACGGCGGGCAGGGCGGTGACGGCCCGGCCGCGGCGGACTTCGTGGACATCACGAAGGTGGCGCCCAACGTCCAGGGCAAGCCGGCCAAGCAGCAGAACGCCTCGACGGGCACGTTCATCACGCGCTGCGGCGTGAACGCGAACCAGAACCACAACAGCGACAACGTGATCGTCGCGCCCGGTGTGACCAACGGCGCCCACCACGTGCACGACTACGTGGGCAACCAGAAGGTCAACGCGTTCTCCAGCAACCAGACCTTCCTGCAGGGCGGCACCAGCTGCCAGAACCGCAACGACCTGTCGGCGTACTACTGGCCGGTCATCCGCGAGCAGGACGGCACGCAGGAGAAGGACGCGAACGCCGACGGCGGCGGCAAGGACCTCAACGTCGGCAAGATCCTGGTCGCCCAGCAGGCGCAGATCAAGTACGTCGGCTCGCCGGCGAGCAAGGTCGTCGCGATGCCGCAGTTCCTGCGGATCATCACCGGTGACGCCAAGGCCTTCGTCAACGGCCCGGCCAACGCCAACGCGCACTGGAGCTGCACCGGCTTCGAGAACAAGGTGCAGCTGACGGACAAGTACCCGATCTGTCCGCAGGGCAGCCAGGTGGTGCGCTCGTTCGCCTTCCAGAGCTGCTGGGACGGCCAGAACATCGACAGCGCCAACCACCGCACGCACGTGGCCTTCGCCGATCCCGCGAGCGGGGTCTGCCCGAACGGCTTCAAGGCGATCCCGCAGCTGACGATGCGCCTGGTCTACAACGTGCCGCAGCCGGTCATCCAGGCGAACGGCACGGTGAAGAACGCCTACGCGGTCGACGGCTTCCCGGAGGAGCTGCACAAGGCGATCACCGACCACGACGACTTCATCAGCGTCACGACCGGCGGTCTGGCCAACAAGATCGCCAACTGCCTCAACAGCGGCCGGAACTGCGCGTGATGCCGCACGTGAAACCCTGACACGGGCCACACGACGAGGCCGGTGACGGAGCCCCCCTCCCGTCACCGGCCTTTCCGTGTCCCCAGCGGTGCTCAGCGTGCTCAGCACTCAGCCGCCGTGCCCGGAGTGCGCGGAGGAGTGCGCGGAGGAGTGCGCGGAGTGGTTCGCGCCGACCTCCACGTCCCCGCCGAGCGTGCCGCGCAGCGCCGTGACGGTGTCATCGGCACCGACGGCGACCCACTTGCGGCCGACGAGGTAGAAACCGCCGTAGTCCTCGGCGGTGTTGATCCACTCGCGCTGGCCGCGGTCGGTGGAGAAGGTGGCGAGGATGAACTTCCCGTCGGTGTTCGTGCAGATGGCCTGCCGGATCGTGTCGGCGTCGGTCTGCATGTCCGGCTTGCACCTCACCTCGGCGGCCAGGCTCTCCAGGCTGCCGGTCGCGGTGGGCGGGACCGCCTTGGTCTCCCCGCCCGCGCCGCAGCCCGCCAGCGCCAGCACGGCGCTCGCACCCAGCAGCAGTCGTGTCACCCTCATCAGTTCCTCCGGTCCTCGCGGCCCCAGCATGGCTCGACTCCTTCGGATACGGACCCCGGCCGCCGTACGCTCAAATGCGATAATCACCCATCCGGTGGTGACCGACCGCCGCCCCGCTCGTTCTCCATGGCGTGCAGTCACAGGATGTAGCCCAGCGTCACGCAGCCTCCTCCGCCGGGGAATCCGGCCCGGTCGACGTCGAGCAGGCCGAGGCCGCGCTCGTCGAGCACTATCCACGGCTGGTCCGGATCGCCTATCTGGTGCTGCCGCCGAACCTCGGCCGCAGCCGCCGGGTGCTGACCGCGCACGCCCTCGTCCAGCGCGCCCTGCCCCGGGGCCGCAAGCAGCAGTCGGCCACGATCCCGGCCCAGACCTCGGGCCGGCCGGACGACCCCGGGTACGCGTTCCTGCGCGAGCGCGTCCTGCGTACGGCCCTGGAGGCGGCCGCCCCCCGCAAGGGCCTGCCCCGGCTCACCCAACTGCCGCCGCTGCTGCCCCAGGTCTGGGGCCTGAGGCTGTTCCCGCGCTCGGGCGGCGCCGACGAACTCGCCCTGGACCAGCGGCTGTCCGCCCTGTCCGGCCCGGCCCGCGCCGCCTATGTGCTGCGCGGCCTTGAGCAGCTCTCGGACGCCGACGTGCGCAGGCTGCTGTCCGCCGCCGGTGTCGAGGACCCGGGCGGCGCGCTGGCCTCGGCGAACGGCGTGCCCCTGCAGCCCGCGCTGCTCGCCTCGGCCGAGTTCGACGCGTGCTCGCTCCAGGCCCGGCCCACCGACCTGATGCGCCGCCGCCAGCACACCAAGGCCGTCCTCGCCGCGGCCGCCGCGCTCACGGTGTGCGGGGCACTGGTCACCCTGCCGGGCGACGGCTGGGGCCCGGACGGCGCCGCCGCGCCCGTCTACGCCGAGAACCCGGCCGCCCAGGCCGCCCTCGATCCGGCCCGGCTCACCCATGTCCCGCCCACCGCCTGGGAGACCTCCGCACGCAGCGACTTCTCCGTGTGGCCCGCGCGCGGCCCGCTCACCGGCGACCAGGGCCTGCTGCGCCGCGCCCTCGCCGTCTGGGCCCGCCCCGGCAGCGCGGTCCGCGTCTCGGCGACCCCCGGCACCCAGACCGGCGGCCCGGCCGGCCCGCCCCAGCTGCTGTACGCGGGCCAGGTCGACAACGCCCGGGTGGTGATCCTCTACGACGGCCTGCGCATCGTCCGCTACGCCGAGCCGGTGAGCGGCACCGAGGGCGCCGCCCTCGACCTCGCGCGCGCCGACGGCGCGACCGGCGCCGAGGCGAGCGCGCTGCTGCTCGGCCGCTCCGACGGCAACGTGCGGTACCTGACCGCGCCCTGGGTGAAGAAGGCGGCGGCGCGGAACCTGATGAAGCCGGCCGCGGCCGCGACCCCGCTGACCCTCACCGGCGGTGTCACCGCACCGCTGACCAGCCCGGCGCTCCAGCCCGGCCGCTGCACCTCGTGGACCGTGCTGCAGCTGACCGGCGCCCCGGGCACCGTGCTCTCCACCGACCTCGGCGAGCTGGTCCCGGCCCGGCTGACCGCGGGCCCGCCCGGTGCGCCCGAGGACGCGTCCGGTACCGCGGGGCTGCGCGCCTGGGCGCCGTTCGCCTGCTCGCTCGCGGCCGAGCGCTCGGCGGGCGTCCGGAGCGTGAACGCCTGGCAGTTCGCGGAGCAGCCACTGCCCGACGGCACCGGCGCCGCGGACTGGGTGTGCACCCGGGCCGAGACCTGGCGCGGCGACGGCACGGCGGCGCTGGCCCAGTTCCGCACGCCGGGCCGGCCGGTCGGCGCGGTGGTCGCCAAGGGCACGGACGTACGGGGCTGCGGGCCGCTCGATCCCCATGTGCTGGCCGGGGTGCTGTGGAAGTCCGCGGCCGGGCACTGGTTCCTGCTGGCGGCGGGCAGCAAGGACACCGCGACGATCAGTGCCGTGGGCGGGATCACCGCGTCCGGCCAGGGTCCGCTGCTCATGGCCCGGGCCACGCAGGGGGCGCAGGCCACGCTGAAGGGCACTCTGGCGAACGGCCGGGCGATCAGCGGACTGCACTGATCCCGGTTGCTGACACCGGCGTAAACAAGATGCGTCACGGGGGTTCTCAGCGGCCTTACCCATCAGTACATTGACGCCATGTCTAACACGCAGGCCCGGGTGCCGCTCAAGGCACGCAAAGTGTCCTTCTCCTGGGACGGCACGCCGTTGCACTGGGTGCCGGGCGATCCCTTCACCACGCACACCATCAACGTGCTGCATCTGCTGCTGCCCGCCGGTGAGCGGTGGTTCGTGCACGTGTACAAGCAGGTACTGCCGTACATCCGGGACGAGCGGCTCCGTGCGGACGTCATCGGGTTCATCGGCCAGGAGGCGATGCACTCCCAGGCGCACGACGAGGTGCTGCCGCACCTGCGCGAGCAGGGCCTCGACCCGACGCCGTACACCGCGCAGGTCGACTGGTTCTTCGAGAAGCTGCTCGGCGACCGCACACTGCCGCCGGGGCGGCCACGCAGGTGGTGGCTGATGGAACGGGTCGCGCTCATCGCGGCCATCGAGCACTACACCGCGTTCCTCGGCGACTGGGTGCTCAACGCCGGGGAACTGGACCGGCAGGGCGCCGATCCCACCATGCTGGACCTGCTCCGCTGGCACGGCGCGGAGGAGGTCGAACACCGTTCGGTGGCCTTCGAGTTGTTCATGCACGTCGACGGCAGCTACCGGCGGCGCGCACGGACCTGGGCGACGGCCTTCACGGCACTGGTGTTCCTATGGCAGCGCGGGACGCGGTTCTTCATGGAGAACGACCCGACCCTCGTCGACGGCAGGGCGTCCTTCAAGGAGTTCTACGTCCGCGGCCGGCGGGGCCTGCTCCCCTCGGCCGGGGACATGGTCCGGTCCATCCCCCGCTATCTGAGCCGTGACTACCACCCCTCGCAGGAGGGCGACACCGCACAGGCCGTCGCCTACCTCGCGTCCTCCCCGGCGGCCACGGCGGCGGAGAAGGGGGCCGCGTGATGCCGAAGCTGCGTACCGTCGCGCTCCTCGCGGGCGCCGTGCTGGTGACCCGGGGTGCCCTGCGCCGCCGGATCCAGGTCTCGCCGCTGTGGCCGCTGCCCGCCCTGGAGGAGCCCACCTCGGGCCGGCCGCGCTCGCGGGCGCTGCGGCTGCTGGTCGCCGCGCACGAGACGGTGGCGGACGGCGTCGTACAACTGCGGCTGGAGGGAACGGACCTGCCGCGCTGGGAGCCCGGCGCGCATCTCGACCTCGTGCTGCCCTCGGGGCTGGTCCGGCAGTACTCGCTGTGCGGCGACCCCGAGGACACCTCGTCGTACACCGTCGCGACCCGGCTCGTCGAGAACGGGCGGGGCGGTTCGCGCGAGGTGCACGAGCAGGTGACGGAGGGCATGGAGCTGGAGGTGCGGGGGCCGCGGAACCGCTTCCCGCTGGTCGAGGCGGAGTCGTACGTCTTCGTCGCCGGCGGGATCGGGATCACCCCGCTGCTGCCGATGCTGCGCTCGCTCCCGGACGGCACCCCCTGGCGGCTGCTGTACGCGGGGCGCGACCGTGCCTCGATGCCGTTCCTGGAGGAGGTCGAGAAGCTGGGCCGCGACCGGGTGACCGTGGTCGAGGGCGTGCCCGATCTCGACGCGCTGGAGGCCGATGAGGGGGCCGTCGTCTACTGCTGCGGTCCCGAGGGGCTCATGGCGGCGGTCGCGGAGCGTTTCCCGGACGTTCGTCTCGAACGGTTCGCGCCACGTACGTCGTCCGACGGGAACACGGAGTTCGAGGTCGAACTCCGGCGCAGCGGGCGCACGTTGACCGTCCCGGCCGACTCCACCGCGCTGGCCGCGATCCGCCGGGAGCTGCCGGACACCGCGTACTCCTGCGAGCAGGGATTCTGCGGGACCTGCCAACAGCGGGTGCTGGAAGGGGAGATCGACCACCGGGACGAGCTGCTGACGGACACGGAGCGTGCCGACTCGATGCTGATCTGTGTGTCGCGGGCCCGAAGCGGTCGGTTGGTGATCGACATGTGAACACCTGCGGCCGGATTCGATCGGTAAGGTGTTCGCATGAGTACCGGGGTTCGCCGCAGGATGGGCGTCGAGGAGCGGCGGCAGCAGCTGATCGGCGTCGCGCTCGACCTGTTCAGCCGACGCTCGCCCGACGAGGTCTCGATCGACGAGATAGCGACGGCCGCGGGCATCTCGCGGCCGCTCGTGTACCACTACTTCCCCGGCAAACTCAGCCTGTACGAGGCCGCGTTGAAGCGCGCCTCGGAGGAGCTCGCGGCCCGCTTCGCCGAGCCGCACGAGGGTCCGCTCGGCGCCCGGCTGCTGCGCGTGATGGGCCGCTACTTCGACTTCGTGGACGAACACGGACCCGGCTTCTCGGCGCTGATGCGCGGCGGCCCGGCCGTCTCCGCCGACGGGATCGGCACCAAGGACCACGTCTCCACGACCAACGCGCTCATCGACTCCGTGCGCCAGGCCGCCTACGAGCAGATCCTCGCGCACCTCGGCGTCACGGACGCCTCCCCGCGCCTGGAGCTCGTCGTCCGGTCCTGGATCTCGCTCGCCGAGTCGACGGCGCTGCTGTGGCTGGACGGCCGCCGCGTCCCGCGCGCCGAGCTGGAGCTCCAGCTCGTGCACGACTTCGCCGCGCTGGTCGCGGTCAGCGCGGCCTACGACGCGGACATGGCGACCCTGCTCAAGCAGATGGTGAAGGACGAGCCGGCCGACGGCACCTTCGCGGAGCTGGTCGGCCGGCTCATCACCCTCGCGCCCTGAGCGGCGGCCGCTACCGGTCGAACTTGCGGTAGGACGCGTCGAGTTCGCGGACCTCGACGGAGGCGTGCAGGGCGATACCCGCGTCCGCCACGTGCCCGCGGAGCAGTTCCAGGGCCGTCTCCGTGAGCCTCGCCTTCGTCTCGTCGCTGCGTCCGGCGAGGAGCCCGATCGTCACGTGCACGATCGCGTGCCCGCGCGCCCCGGGGTCCTCGTACCCGAACACCGTGTACGCGCTCGGCCGGAACTGCGTCTTGCAGGCCTCCGGCTTCGCCGCCGCGATCGTCACGGTCGCCTCGTGCAGCTCCCGGGCGAAGCCCTCACGGTCGAAGGCGTCCGCCAGGAGGTCCGAGTAGTCGATGGTGATCTGCGGCATGGGCGTTCCTGTTCTACGACGGTTTTCCACGACTGTTTTCTACGACCGTTCCGGGACGAGAGCCCGACCCTACTTCCCCGCCCGGGTGAACACCGCCACCGTCCGCGCCGGGACGGAGAACGTGCCCGACCCGGCCGCGTAGGCCGAGGTCTTCACCACCGCGTCCGCACCGGAGGCCTGCACCGGATGCAGCCGGTACGGCGTCCCGGCCAGGGCCGCGACGGTCTGCTCCTGCCGCTGCGGGGTGGCGTTGAAGACGACCACCAGGTCGCCGAGGCGCAGGGTGATCACCCCGGGCGTCTCGTCCGTGCCGGACAGCGGGAAGGAGAGCGCGTCCTGCACCTGCGCGGCCGTACCGAGGGAGAACGCCGGCTCGGTCGTGCGGATCCTCAGCAGGTCCCGGTAGGCGGCCGAGGCGCCGGTGATGTCCGGGCAGCCGACCCTGACCTGGCTCAGCAGCGGCTTGGCGTACGGCCACTTGGCCTGGTTGTCGGCCGCCATCGGCAGCCCGCGCCCGAAGCCGTTGCCGTCGGCGCAGTTCCAGTGGATGGCGTTGAACCAGTCGCCGCTGTCGAAGGAGTTGCGGTCCAGGGACTTCGAGCGCAGCAGGTCGGTGCCCGCCTGGGAGAGGGACGGGCCCTGCGAGAGGGCGGCGGTCGCCATCGCCAGGACCTGCATCCGGGCCCGGTCGGCGGCGCTCGTCCGCGCGGGCAGCTTGTAGGTCAGCGCGTCGAACAGCGACTCGTTGTCGTGCGCGTCGACGTAGGCGAGGGCGTCGCCGGGCGCGTCCGCGTAACCGGCGGGCGAGCCGTTGTAGTCGATCTCCGCTCCGGTGACCGCCTTGCCGTCGGTGTCCGTGAACCGGTACTTCGCGAGGTTGCCGCTGAGCCCGACCTTGATCAGGTCCTGGTAGTGCAGCAGCCGGGCCTTCTGCTCGGCCGGGGTGCCGTTGGCGGACGAGGAGTTGGGGTCGGTGTAGAGGCCGGAGGCGAAGCCCTGGACGCCGGGATCGGCGTCGAAGGGGCTGCCGCCGCGTACGGCGTCCCGGGCGCGGTCGGAGAAGGTGGCGATGCCGGTGCCGGCCATGTTCGCCTGCGTGGCCTGCACGAACCGGGCGTCGTTCGCGACCTCGCCGAAGTTCCAGCCCTCGCCGTACAGGATGATCTTCCTGCCGTCGACGCCGTCCTTGGCGGGGGTCAGCGCGTCGAGGGCCTTGCGGACGGCCAGGATGTTGGCCTTCGGGTGGTGGCCCATGAGGTCGAAGCGGAAGCCGTCGACCTTGTACTCCTTGGCCCAGGTGACGATCGAGTCCACGACCAGCTTGCCCATCATCGCGTTCTCGGGCGCGGTGTCGGAGCAGCAGGTGCTGTTGGCCACCGAGCCGTCGGCCAGGAGCCGCTGGTAGTAGCCGGGCACGACCTTGTCGAGCACGGAGGTGTCCACCTGGCCGCTCGCCGCGGTGTGGTTGTAGACGACGTCCATGACGACCCTGAGACCGTCCTGGTTGAGGGACTGGACCATCTGCCGGAACTGGACCGTGCGGGCGGTGCCGTCCGGGTCGGTGGCGTACGAGCCCTCGGGGACCGTGAAGTGGTACGGGTCGTAGCCCCAGTTGTAGGCGTCCTTCGCGGCGGTCTTCGCCACGCACGCCTGCTGCTGGTCGGAGTCGGCCGGGTAGGAGGCGAGGTCACAGGCCGGGCTCTGCTGGTCGGCCTTCGTCTCCGGGACGGAGGTGAAGTCGAAGGCGGGCAGCAGGTGCACGTACGACGTTCCGGCCTTCGCCAGCTCCCGCAGATGCCTCGACCCGTCGCTGTTCTTGTCGGTGAAGGCCAGATAGGTGCCCCGGTCCTTCGCCGGGACGGTCCTGTCGGCGACGGAGAAGTCCCGGACGTGCAGCTCCTGGATCTGCGCGTCCCTCATCGGCACGGCCCTGGGCTTGTGCAGGCCCGCCCAGCCGCTCGGGGCGAGGGACCTGTCGTTCAGGTCGACGACGAGGCTGCGCGCGGAGTTCGCGGTGAGCGCGACCGAGTACGGGTCGGTGACCTTGTTGACGACCAGCTTGCGGACGCTGGGCGCCCAGACCTTCACGACGTACCGGTAGGGCTTGCCCTTCCAGGAGGCGGGCCCGGTGACGGACCAGACGCCGGTCGTGTCGTCGCGGTGCATGGCCCTGACCGAGCCGTCCAGTTCCAGTGCGACGCTCTGTGCGGTCGGCGCCCAGACGGAGAGGGTGGGCCTGCCGTCGTGGAAGACCGGCCCGAGCGCGGCCTTGGTGGCACCCGGGTAGAGGTCGTCGAGCACGCCCGCGATCTGCACGCCGGTCGCGGCCAGGACGGCGCCGTTCGCGGCCCGCTGCGAGGCCACGAGCTGACCGGTCAGCGCCGTACGCACCCGATCCCGGTCACGCGGATCGACGGACCATGCCGTGTAGTCCTTCAGATACGGGAACTTCGCCTTCTGGGCGTCGGTGAGCGTGGTCTTCTCCAGCCGGATCCAGCGCTCGTCGTCGCTGGTCAGCGCCCCGTCCTTGACGGTGATCGAGCCGTCGTGGGAGGAGAGCAGCTGGGTGGAGGCGGCCCCGTCGGCGCCGTCCCAGGCGACCGTGTCCCGGTCGATCCAGACCGCCTTGGACGTGGTCAGGTCGAGCGCGGCCGCGCTGCCCGCCGACTGCGGGAGCAGGTACTTCTCCTGGCCGTTCAACAGCCACACCTCGTAGCCGTTCGCCTTGAGGTCGAGTGACTGGTCGGCGGCGAGGTCCTTCTCGTCGCCCTTGTGGATGATGTAGCTGAGGCTGGTGGCACCCGCGCCGAGCGGCACCTCGAAGACCGCGCCATAGGCATCAGTCTTGACCGGCTGGAGCGGTTTCGACCAGTCGGTGGGGTTCGCGGCACCCGTCCAGACGTGCAGGCCCCAGCCGTCGTAGTTCCCGTCGGCGCGGTGGTAGTGGAGGACGGCCTTGGCGGTGTCCTGTGCGGGATATCCGGCGGGCCGCTGGGTGAGGACGTCGGCCTTGCCCTGCTCGACCCAGACCTCACCGGTCCTGGTGACGTCGATGCTCCGGTCGGCGGAGACGTCCTTGTCGCCGTTCTTGTCGACGACCAGGAAGCCGACGTTCGAGGCGCCCGGCCTGACCTTGACGTAGGCGAAGGCGCCCCAGGCGTCCCGGCCGGTGAAGGGGTGCCCGGCCGGCCAGGTGGTGGACTCGCCGTCGGCGAGGTCGCCCCAGGCGTACAGGCCCCAGTTGCCGTAGTCGCCGTCGGCGCGCTTGTAGTGGACGATCACGTAGTCCCGCGAGGAGGCCGTGGGGACGGGCGTCACGGGCGGGGTGCCGCTGGTGCTGCTCGCCGTGGCGCTCGCGGTGTGCCCGGCCGAGTCGATCACGACGGCCTTGTAGCGCAGGGCGGTTCCGGCGGGTACGGCCTTGCCGAGGGTCTGGGTGACCTTGTACGGGGCGTGGTCGGCGGAGCCGAGCACCTGCCACGGGGCGTCTCCGACCTGGGCGGCGAAGACGACCCGGTCGAGCTGTCCCCCGTCGACGTCGGCCGCGAGGTCCACGGTCCCGGTGGCTCCGGCGGCCGGGGCGGTCAGGGTGACCGCCGGCTTGGCGGCGGGCCCGGCGAGATGGCCGGCGGCCCGGTAGACGACGGCGGACTCGGCCGGGACGGTGACGGTGAGTTCACGGTTCCCGCCGGTCCGCACCGAGCCGTCCACGCCGTAGATCCCCTGGTACGCCATGTCCGCCGACCCCGTCGCGAAGG
This sequence comes from Streptomyces sp. HUAS MG56, assembly GCF_058673395.1. Classification (NCBI taxonomy): domain Bacteria; kingdom Bacillati; phylum Actinomycetota; class Actinomycetes; order Kitasatosporales; family Streptomycetaceae; genus Streptomyces; species Streptomyces sp. HUAS MG56. The sequence goes on from NZ_CM178722.1 coordinate 3,730,662, forward strand.
TGGCCGTCTTCGCGCTGTCCGCGTTGTTGAGGGCGACGACGTACTCGGCGCCCGTCCTGGCGTCCGTCCGGGTGAAGGCGTAGATCCCGGCGCCGTCGGCCGCGTACCGCTCGGTCTGCACGCCGTCGGTGAGGGCCGGGTTGGCCTTGCGGAGCCTGGAGAGGGCGGCGATGTCGCGGTAGAGCGGGGCGCTCGTGTCGTAGGAGTCGCTCGCGTGGGTGCGGGTGGTGCCGATCTCGGGGTCTTTGAGGTAGTCGGCGACCTGGGAGGCGAACATGGTCTGGCGGGCGTCCTTGTCGCCGCCGGAGCCGGTGAAGCCCTGCTCGTCGCCGTAGTAGACGACCGGGTTGCCGCGGCTGAGGAACATCACCTCGTTGGCGAGCCTGTCCTTCTTCAGGATCTCGGCGTCGGTCGCCTTCGGGTTGTCCTGCTTCAGGAAGTGGCCGATGCGGCCCATGTCGTGGTTGCCGAGGAAGGTGACCTGCTCGTAGGCGTTGGCCTTGTCGGTCGTGTACTTCCAGTCGTCGCCGAGGACGCTCGCGAGCTTCTGGGCGCTGCCGCCCTGGGAGGCGTAGGCGCGGGCCGCGTCCTGGAAGGGGAAGTCGAGGGTGGCGTCGAGGCGGCCCTGGGTGACGTACGGCGAGGTCACCGAGGTGTCGCTGTCGTACGTCTCGCCGAACATGAAGAAGTTCTTCCGCCCGTGCGCGGCCGCGTACGTGTCCAGCGCGGTGGCCCACTGGGTCCAGAACTCCATGTTCACGTTCTTGACCGTGTCGATGCGGAAGCCGTCGACGGCGAAGTCCCTCACCCAGCGCTCGTAGATCTGCTCCATGCCGTGGACGACCTCGGGACGCTCGGTCCACAGGTCGTCGAGGCCGGAGAAGTCGCCGTAGGTCGCGGACTCGCCGGCGAAGGTCGAGTCGCCCCGGTTGTGGTACATCGTCGGGTCGTTGAGCCAGGCCGGGACCTTGCTGTCGCTCGTGACCCGCGGGGTGTACGGGAAGGAGGCGCCGGAGACGGCCGGGAACTTCCTGCTTCCGTCCGCGTAGGCGGCGTCGTCGAAGGGCTTCCCGTCCTTGGTCAGGTACGGGAAGGCGCCCTTGGAGAGGTAGTCGGAGGAGTTCTCCTTGTAGGTGACGACGTCGGCGGTGTGGTTGGTGATGACGTCGAAGAAGACCTTCATGCCCTTGGCGTGGGCCTTGGCGATGAGGGTCTTCAGGTCCTGGTTGGTGCCGAAGTGCGGGTCGACCTGGGTGAAGTCGGTGATCCAGTAGCCGTGGTATCCGGCGGAGGCGCCCGCCCCGGTGCCCTGGACCGGCTTGTTCTTGAAGATCGGGGCCATCCAGATGGCGGTGGTGCCGAGGCCCTTGATGTAGTCCAGCTTGCTGGTCAGGCCCTTGAGGTCGCCGCCCTGGTAGAAGCCCTTGTCGGTGGGGTCGTAGCCGGTGGCGAGGCGCGAGCCGGTGAGGCCGCCCCTGTCGTTGGCCTTGTCGCCGTTGGCGAAGCGGTCCGGCATGACGAAATAGAACTGCTCGCGGGTGTCGTCGTGCCGGGCGGGCTGGGCGGCGAGCGCCGCGTCCGACGGGGGTGCGGGCGGGGTGGCTGCGTGGGCCGCCAGTGGCTGGATCAGGGCGGCGGCGAGGGCTGCGGCGGTGACGGCCGCGGCCCGTCTCGCTCTGGGTATCACGCGTAACTCCTAGCGAATGCGGCTCTCTTGGGTCCGACCCCGCGCGACCGTATCCCCAACGAAAGCTTTACAGCAAGAGGCTTGAAACTCACAGCAAGAAGTTTCAACGTCAACCTTGACGTGCCCTTCTCAACTGCCGCACGCTCACCGGTTGTCAAACCCCATCCCTTTCTCGGAGCCGCAGATGACCGGAAACCGACACCGACCACCGGGTCCCGCGGGCGTCTTCCGCCGGACGGCCGGGGCCATGGCCGCCGGAGCGCTGGCGCTCGCGGGCGTGCTCGCCCTGCCGGCGACGCCCGCGCAGGCGAGGACGACCGCCAAGGGCGACGTGATCGCCAACCTGTGGGAGTGGAACTGGGACTCGATCGCCTCGGAGTGCACCGACGTGCTGGGCCCGGCGGGCTACGGCGCGGTCCAGGTGGCACCGCCGGAGGAGTCCCTGAAGCAGACGAACTACTACTGGTGGGACGTCTACCAGCCGTACTCCTACTCCCTGAACAGCCGCTTCGGCAGCCAGGCGAAGTTCAGCGCCATGATCACCGCGTGCCACAAGGCGGGCGTGAAGGTCTACACCGACGCGGTGATCAACCACACCGCCGCCCAGACCGGCACCGGCTACAACGGCACGACCATCACGAACAAGTACGCCACACCCAACTGGTCCCGCACCGACTACCACGACTCCAGCGAGTGCCCGACCTCGGACCTGACCATCCAGGACTACTCGAACCTGACCCAGGTCCAGAACTGCGAGCTGCTGGGCCTGCCCGACCTCAAGACCGAGTCGGACACGGTGCGCGCGGGCCTCGCGAACTACCTCAACTCCCAGCTCGCCCTGGGCGTCGACGGCTTCCGCATCGACGCCGCCAAGCACATCCCCGAGGCCGACATCGCGGCGATCGAGGGCAAGCTGACGAACACGGCGTCCGGGACGGCGCCGTACGTCTTCCAGGAGATCTACCCCGGCTCGACTCCGCAGCCGAGCGACTACTACGGCACCGGTGACGTCCTGGACTTCACCTACGCCAGCAAGATGAAGTCGGCCTTCCAGGGCAACGTGAGCGACCTGGCCTCACTGTCGTCGTCCGGCATCCTGCCCGCCGCCGACTCGGTGTCCTTCGTGACCAACCACGACACCGAGCGCAACGGCCTGCACATGTCGTACAAGGACGGTGACACCTACAAGCTCGCCAACCTCTTCCAGCTCGCCTACCAGTGGTCGACCCCGACGGTGTACGCCAGCTGGGAGTGGACCCAGAGCGACCAGGCCCCGCCGAACTCGTCGGGCATGGTGACGGACACGGACTGCTCCAGCGGCGCCTGGTACTGCCTCGACCGTGACACCGCTGTGGTCGGCATGGTGGCCTGGCACAACGCGACCGACACGGCCGCGGTCTCCGACTGGCAGACCATGTCGTCCAACGTGATCGGCTTCGGCCGCGGCGGCAAGGGCTTCTTCGCCCTCAACAACGGCACGACGGCGGCGACCTACACGTTCACGACGGGCATGGCCGACGGCACGTACACCAACGTGATCGACGGCGGCAGGACGACCGTGACCGTCTCCGGCGGCAGCGCCTCGATCACCATCCCCGCGAAGGGCGCGGTCGCCTTCTTCAACTCCTCCTACACCTGCACGGTGGGCTGCGGGAACGCCGGCGGCGGCTCCGGCGACACGGTCAGCGCGACCTTCAACGAGTACGCCTCGACCACGTCCGGCACCAACGTCTACGTGGTCGGCTCCATCGCCGCCCTGGGCGGCTGGGACACCTCGAAGGCGGTGGCGCTCTCGTCGTCCGGCTACCCGGAGTGGTCCGGCGAGGTGAGCGTGCCGGTGAACACGTCCTTCACCTTCAAGTACATGAAGAAGGACAGCGCCGGCAACGTCACCTGGGAGTCGAACGCCAACAGGTCGGCGGCGACGGCGACTTCGGCCCTCACCCTGAACAACTCCTGGAACGTGGCGGACACGGACGCCACCGACGTCACCTTCCACGAGAACGCGACGACGGACTGGGGCACCAACGTCTACGTCTCCGGCTCCATCCCCTCGCTCGGCTCCTGGAACACGGCCGACGCCATCCCGCTGTCCTCGGCGTCGTACCCGGACTGGAACAAGCTCGCCATCGTCCCCAAGGGCACGACATTCGAGTACAAATTCCTGAAGAGGGACAGCTCCGGGAACGTGACCTGGGAGTCGGGAAGCAACCGCTCCTATACAACGGGCAGCTCATCGGGTTACACGACCAGTGACACCTGGCAGTAGCCGTAACAGCCCCGACGAACGGGCTGTCACCGAATCACCATCGGTGACAGCCCGTTCTCTCTTCCGAGACCCGAAACCGTGACCGATCGCCACGAGCGTCGTTGATCCGGTCGTATGAAAGCCGACACGGGACGCAAGTATCGCCTGTACCCCACCCACGGGCAGGAGGAGGTCCTGACCAAGTGGGGTCACACGGCACGAGCCTTGTGGAACTTAGCGCTGGAGCAACGACAGCACGTCTACAAGCAGCGCGGCGTGACACTGCGGGCCGTGGAGCAATGCCTGCATCTCACGGCAGCGAGAGCCGAAATCGACTGGCTCGCGGAGCTTCCCGCAGCCGCTGGCCAGCAGGTACTCCATCACCTGGACAGAGCGTTCGACAACTTCTTCAATCCCTCTCACCCGGCCAGGTATCCCCAGTTCAAGAAGCGTGGCCATCGGCTGACGGTGTCTCTCCCAGGACAGAATCTCACGGTGCGCAAACTCAGTCGCCACTGGGCGGAGGTACGACTACCCAAGATCGGCTGGGTGCGATTCCGTCTCTCCCGCGCACTGGGTGGGACTCTTCGCAACGCGACGGTCAGCAAGGACGGTACTGGCTGGCACGTCTCCTTCGGCGTGGCGACGGGGATCAAGCCGATGCCACGGCTCGACAAGCCGGGGTGTGGCGTGGATTTCGGCGTTGCAGCCTCCGCCTTCGTGTCCACGGAAGACCAGCCCAGGCGAATGCCGCAGACGCTCACCAAAGCGGAGAAGGCCCGACTCAAGCATCTGGAACAGAAGAAGGCCCGGCAGCTCACCTATGCGAAGAAGCACCAAGGACGCCGGTACAGCAACCGTCTGCGCCGGACAATCGAGCAGATCGCCAAGATCAAGTCCCGCCAGGCTAACCGGAGAAGAGACTTCACGCACAAGCTCACGACCGATCTCGCCAAGAACCACGGCTACGTCGGCATCGAAGACCTACGTGTGAAGAACATGACCAAGAGCGCCAACGGAAACGTTGAGCGTCCCGGCATAAACGTCAAGGCCAAGGCGGCCCTGAACCAGTCGATCCTGGACAACTGTCCTGGAGAGCGGCGTCGACAGCTTGAGTACAAGTGCAAGCTCCACGGCTCGGAACTTCGCGTGGTTCCTGCCTTTCACAGCTCCAACACCTGCGGAAATCCCAACTGCGGAAAGGTCGACCCGGAGTCACGTCCGGGATGTGGCCGGCTGTTCGTCTGCGTGCACTGTGGGCACGAGGACGACGCCGACCACAATGCCGCCGTCGAGATTCACGCCCGAGCCCGCCGGACGGGTGGCTCGGTCACCAACAGCACGCGCAGGCGCCCAACGGTGCCGAGTCCCGGGCAACCCCGGAGGCGGTTGCGTGAAGCCCAACCCGCCCTCCGGGGCGGACAACGGGAATCGCGGCCGGTGAACGGCAGCGAAATCGTCAATGCGACGTGCAGAACGACTAACTAACAGCCCGACTTCCCCGCATAGATCGCCAGCGCCGTATTGGCGCCCAAGGTGGCGGTGAACTGCCCACTGGAGTTCACCGCCACTGTCCTGCTGCTCTGCACATCGCAGTAGGTACCCGCCGCGAGTGAGGTCTGGTACATACGGGTCAGGGCGGAGGACTCGTGGTTGATGGCCACGTAGCCCTTGGCGCCCCGGCCGAACGCGATGGCGTTGTTGCCGTCGTCCCACCAGTTGGAGACGGCCTCGCCGCGGGTCGTGTTGCGGAAGGCGACCATGGACTTGATCTCGGGCCAGGCGTGCTGGCACTTCCAGCCGTCCTGCCAGCAGGCGTTGACCTGGCCGCCGTTGGGCGGTCCGGCGTCCGCGTTTGACCATTCGTAGCCGGAGTTGATGTCGGGGGCGCCGTAGGGCCAGGCGAGCATGAAGACGTTGGCCAGGGTGTAGGTGGCGCCGTCCTTGTAGTTGAGGGTGGAGCCGCCCCGTTCCGTGTCGTGGTTGTCCACGAAGACACCCGCCACGGAGCTGCTCAGGTATCCCCAGCCCTCGCCGAAGTTGGTGAGGTAGGCCAGCTTCTCGGTGTTGAAGACGCGCTTGAGGTCGTAGGCGTAGCGGAACTCCTGGACGTCGCCGTTGCCGGTGTACTCGGAGGGCTGGACGGCCTCGTTCGCGCCGTAGATGACCTCCTGCTTCCAGTAGACGGAAGGGTTCGTCAGGCGGGACTTGATGTTGGCCAGGTCCTCAGCCGGGATGTGTTTGGCGGCGTCGATGCGGAAGCCGTCGGCGCCGAGTGAGAGCAGGTCGTTCATGTAGCCGGCGATCGTCTTGCGGACGTACTCCTCGCCGGTGTCCAGATCGGCCAGGCCCACGAGTTCGCAGTGCTGGACGTTCCAGCGGTCCTGGTAGTTGGTGACCGGGGAGGTGCAGTCGTCGAAGTCGGGGTACGAGTACAGGCCCGGGTAGTCGTACTTCGTGTACGACGAGCCGCCGGTGCCGGTGCCGCTGCCCGCCGACATGTGGTTGATGACGGTGTCGACCACGACCTTCACCCCGGCCGCGTGACAGGTGTCGATCATGTTCTTGAAGGTGGTCCGGTCACCGAGCCGGCCCGCGATCCTGTACGACACCGGCTGGTACGACGTCCACCACTGCGGGCCCTGTATGTGCTCGGCGGGCGGGGAGACCTGGACGTAGCCGTAGCCGGCGGGGCCGAGGGTGGTGGTGCACTCGCGGGCGACCGAGGCGTAGTTCCACTCGAAGAGGACGGCGGTGACGTCCTTGGTGCCGGGCGGGGAGGCCTCGGCGGTGGTCGGGTTCATGCCAACCGTGAGGCCGAAGGCGGCCATGGTGAGCGCGAGTGCCGTGGGGAGTGTTCTGCGTGCCATGTGGGGGTTCCTTCACCGTTGAAGGCTCTTGCTGAAAAATTTCAGCCAACTTGCGGTGACGGAGATGTTAAAGGCCCGCCGCCTGAAAAGGCAGCGGGCCGTGTGAAGTTGGTGCAAGAGATTTCAGTGACGGGTGGTGAACCACACCGTCGTGTCGGCCGGCACGGTCGCCTCGCCGTCGGTCGCGACCGGCTCACCGCTGGCCAGCAGGACCCGCCCGTAGGCCGGAACGGTCACCGCCTCCCCCGTAGTGTTGGCGACGCACACGAACGCGCCCCGGCGGAAGGCCAGGACGCCGTCCGGCGCCGGCAGCCACTCCACCGCGTCGCCCGCGCCGAGCGCGGGGTGTTCCCGGCGCGCGGCGAGCGCGGCCCGGTACAGCTCCAGGGTGGAGCCGGCCACTCCGGTCTGCGCCTCGACACTCAGCTCGGCCCACTCGGCCGGCTGCGGCAGCCAGCTGCCCCCGTCGCCGAAACCGTACGACGGACCCGAGCGGGTCCACGGGATCGGCACCCGGCAGCCGTCACGGAAGCCGTCCTGGCCGGCGCCGCGGAAGTACGCCGGGTCCTGGCGGACCTCGTCAGGGAGGTCGACCACGTCGGGCAGGCCCAGTTCCTCGCCCTGGTAGACGTACGCCGAGCCGGGCAGCGCGAGCATGAGGAGGGTGGCGGCGCGGGCCCGGGTGAGGCCCAGTTCGCGGTCGCCCGCCGTGCGGATCTGGGTGCCGAGGCCGGGCGGGTTGGCGAAGCGGGTGGCGTGCCGGGTGACGTCGTGGTTGGACAGGACCCAGGTGGCGGGGGCGCCGACGGGGCGCATCGCCTCCAGGGTGCGGTCGATGACCGTGCGGAGTTCCTTCGCGTCCCACTCCGTCGACAGATACTGGAAGTTGAAGGCCTGGTGCAGCTCGTCCGGGCGGACGTAGTTCGCGGTGCGCTCGACGGTCGGCGTCCAGGCCTCGGCCACGAAGATTCGCCCGCCCGTCTCCCGCCACCGCCCTTCTGACGAAGGCCCTTCGGGCCCCCCGTTTTTGGAGTACTCGTCCAGGATCGTGCGCCACTGGCGGTAGATCGTGTGCACGCCGTCCTGGTCGAAGAACGGCATGACATCGTTGCCCAGCAGCTTGAGTTGGTCGTGCGCGCCCAGGTCGGGCAGACCGGCGGCCTTCACCAGGCCGTGGGCGACGTCGATGCGGAAGCCGTCGACGCCCATGTCCAGCCAGAAGCGCAGGATCGAGCGGAACTCGTCGCCGACCGCCGGGTGTTCCCAGTTGAAGTCGGGCTGCTCGGGCGCGAAGAGGTGGAGGTACCACTCTCCGGCCGAGCCGTCGGGTTCGGTGACCCGCGTCCAGGCCGGGCCGCCGAAGATGGACTCCCAGTCGTTGGGCGGGAGTTCGCCGTCCTTCCCCTTGCCGGGGCGGAAGTGGTAGCGGTCGCGCAGCGGCGAGCCCGGTCCCTCGGCGAGGGCGCGCTTGAACCACTCGTGCTGGTCGGAGGAATGGTTCGGAACGAGGTCGACGATGATGCGCAGGCCCAGCTCGTGCGCGTCGCGGATCAGCGCGTCGGCGTCGAGCAGGTTGCCGAACATCGGGTCGACGGCGCGGTAGTCGGCGACGTCGTAGCCGGCGTCGGCCTGCGGGGAGGCGTAGAAGGGGCTGAGCCACACGGCGTCGACGCCGAGGTCGCGCAGGTACGGCAGGCGGGCGCGGATGCCTGCCAGGTCGCCCATGCCGTCGCCGTCGCTGTCGGCGAAGCTGCGGGGGTAGACCTGGTAGATGACCGCGTCCCGCCACCAGTCGCGGCGGTCGGCGACGGCGGCTGCGGCGGAGTGGGGGGCCGGTGCGGCAGGGTGCTGCTGGCTCATGGCGTCCTTGATGGGTAAGGGAGTTCTGGTCATGGGCGCGTAGGTACGGCGACGGTTGCCGGGGACCGGGGGTGGTGTGCGAGGCGGCCGCGATCACAGCGGGGTCGGATGGGGACCGCGGCCGCCTACCCGCGCACGCCGTGCGCGGGAGCCTCTCTTCCTGAGGGCCGTCAGCCCTTCGTGCCGCCCGCGGTCAGGCCGGTGACGAGGTTCTTCTGCACGAGGTAGAAGAACGCGGACACGGGTATCGCGATCAGCACCGCGGTGGCGGCCATGTAGTTCCACTGGGCGTCGTGTTCGCTGACGAAGGTCTGCAGGCCCACGGCGAAGGTGTACTTCGAGTCGTCCAGCATGAAGGTCGTCGCGAAGGCGACCTCGCCGACGGCGGTGATGAAGTTGTAGAAGGCGGCCACGGCCAGGCCCGGGCGGGCCAGCGGCAGGATCAGCCGGAAGAAGGTGCCGAACGGGCTGAGCCCGTCGACGCGTCCGGCCTCGTCTATCTCGAAGGGGATGGTGTCGAAGTACCCCTTGAGCAGCCAGGCGCTGTACGGCACGGCCGTGGTGCAGTTGATGACGATCAGCGCCCAGTAGGTGTCGATGAGATCCAGCTCGCTGAAGATCTCGTACATCGGCACGATCAGGATGGCGATCGGGAAGGCCTGGGTCAGCAGCAGGACCCACATCAGCTGCTTGTAGCCGGGAAAGCGCATCCGGGAGACCGCGTAGCCGGTGGTGGCGGCGACGAAGACGCCGATCAGGGTGGTGCCGCCGGCCACGATCATCGTCGACTTGAACCAGTCGAAGAAGCCGGTGTGCTGGAGCACGAAGCTGTAGTTGGAGAACGTGAGCTTGCCCAGGATCTTGCCCGGGTGCAGATAGTCGTCCTTCTCGGGCCCGAGGGACAGGAAGATCAGCCAGGCCACCGGGGCGAGCGCGATCAGGCTGGCGACGGCGAGGCCGCCGTGCAGCAGGGCGGCGCCGAGCGGGCCGCGCTCGCCGCGCCGGCGCGCCCGGCGCGCGGGCCGGGCGGCGGGGGCCGGTGCGGCCACTGTCTCTTCGAGGGTCGTGGTGCTCATGGCGGCGGCTCCTGCGGCGTCAGACGGCGAGCTGGTCATTGCGCTTCAGCCAGCGGAAGTAGAAGGAGGTGAAGACGGTGATGATCGACAGCAGCAGTACGCCGTACGCGGCGGACTGGGCGAAGTCGCGCGGCTGTTGGCCGAAGCCCAGGAAGTAGGCCCAGGTGACGAGGATCTGTGCGTCCGGGGCGCTGGTCGGGCCGAACAGCAGGAAGATGATCGCGAACTGGTTGAAGGTCCAGATGATGCCGAGGAGTACGACGGTGGAGCTGACGGACCGCAGGCCCGGCAGGGTGACGTGCCGGAAGCGCTGCCAGGCGTTCGCGCCGTCCATCTCGGCCGCCTCGTAGAGGGAGGAGTCGATGGACTGCAGGCCGCCGAGCAGCGAGAGCATCATGAACGGCACACCGCACCAGGTGTTGACCATGATGGCGGCGAACCGCTGCCAGAAGGTGTCCTCCAGCCACTGCGGCTGGGGCAGGTGCAGGGAGTGCAGGACCTGGTTGATCACTCCGGAGTCGGAGAGCATGATCCGCCAGGAGAAGACGGTGACGAAGGTCGGCACGGCCCAGGGCACGACGAGCAGCACCCGGTAGAGGGTGCGTCCGCGCAGCTTCTCGTTGAGCATGAGCGCGAGGCCCAGGCCGAGGGTGTAGTGCAGGGCCACGCAGGCGGCGGTCCACACGACGGTCCACAGGAAGTGCGACCAGAAGCGGTCGTACGACAGCGGGCCGAACAGGATGTCCTTGTAGTTGCCGAGGCCGATGAACTTGTAGGTGGCCGCGATGTGGTTGACGCCGATCGTGCGCGCCGAGTTGAGGCTGTTGGCGTCGGTGAGGGTGAGGTAGACGCCGCGGATCAGCGGGTAGGCGACGATGCCGGCGAGCACGACGACCACCGGGGCGATCATCGCGTACGCGTACCAGTACTTCTGGTAGCCGTGTCTGATGCGCTGCCCCAGCCCGGGCCGAGGCGCGCGGTCACCGCGGCGCTTGCCGGTCGCGCGGTCGATGGCGACTGTCATGGTTCGACACCTTCAGAGATCAAGGAGAGTGGGCCGGGCACAGGGCGGTGGCCGCCGGGTCCTTCCCCCCTCGACGGAGGACCCGGCGGCCACGCGGGCTTACTTGCTGAAGTCGGGCACCAGCTTGGCGATGGCGACCTGCGCGTTGCTCAGGCCCTGGTCCAGCGACTCCTTGCCACCGGCGATCTTGGGCAGCTCGGTGTCGAGCGGACCCCACAGGGAGCTGTACTCGGGCAGCGCCGGGCGCGGCTGGGCGGCGGAGAGGACGCCCTGGTAACCGGCGATGCCGGGGTCGGACTTGACCTGGGCGGTGTAGGCGTCGGTGCGGGTGGGCAGGGTGGAGTTCTTCAGGGCGATGGTCTCCTGGGACTTCGCCGAGGTCATGAACTTCACGAACTTCAGGGCGGCGTCCTGGTGGGCCTTGTCGGAGCCGGCGTAGACTGAGAGGTTGTGGCCGCCGGTCGGGGCGCCCGCCTTGCCGGTGGAGCCGGCCGGGACGACGGCGATGCCGAGGTTGGACTTGTCCTTGAAGGCGCTGCCCTTGTAGAAGTTCGTGATCTCCCACGGACCCTGGAGGATCGCGGCGACCTTGCCGTTGACGAACGCGTCCGAGATGTGGGCGTAGGCGTCGGCGGTGGTGTCGGCCTTGTGCAGGCCCTTGCCGGAGAACAGGCCCAGCCAGGTGCCGTAGGCCTTCTTCGCGGCGGCCGAGTCGACGGTGATCTTCTTCGCGGCGGCGTCGACGGTGTCGGTGCCCTCGCCGTAGAGGAACGGCTCGCCGTAGTAGGCCTGGGTGGAGCCCCAGTAGCCGTCGGCGCCGGTCTTGTCCTTGACCTTGGCGGCGTCCGACTTCAGCTCGTCCCAGGTCTTGGGGGCCTCGGTGATGCCGGCCTTCTTGAACAGCGCCTTGTTGTAGACGAGCGCGAGGGTGTCGGTGACCAGCGGGACGCCGTAGGTCTTGCCCTCGTACTGCGCCTGCTTGATCAGGTTCGGCTCGAAGCTGCTCTGCTCGGAGAGGGCCTCGGTGCCGTCCAGCGGCAGGAAGTAGCCCTTCTTCGCGAAGGCGGGGGTCCAGCCGACCTCGGAGCGCAGGATGTCCGGGGCGCCCTTGGAGCCGGCCGCGGTGTCGAACTTGTTCTGCGCCTGGTCGAAGGGCACGTTGACGTACTTGACCTTGATGTTCTTGTTCTGGGCCTCGAACTGCTGGACCAGGGTCTGGTACGTCGGCGCCTCGTTCGTGGCGTTGGAGGTGTCCCACCAGGTGATGGTGACCGGCCCGCCGGCCTTGCCGCTGTCGCTGCTCCCGCCGCCGCAGGCCGTCGCCGCGAGGGCGAAGGACGCCACCAGCGCGGAGGCCGCTATGCCACGCCGCATGAGTTCTCCTTGAGGGTTGAGCCCGTGTGGTGCCGACTGCGCCGTTGCGGCCGCCGGGCGACTGGGAACGTAACAGCGTTGTAAGCGTTGCGAAAGACCTTGCAGAAAAAAAGTGCAAGGGAACACGATGGTTACTCTGTTGTGACCGCTCAGCAAAGGCATGTTGCTTGTGCAAGACTCTGCAAGCTCTTGCCACCACCAGGCCGACACAAGGACGAGGAGTGCCCATGGCACAGCAATCCGCACGGGGCCGGCAGGCCGCCCGGGCCCGGCGTCCGGCTGGTGGGCAAGGCGTCATACGACCGGTACAGTCCAGTGCCGTGACCACACGGCTTGCCGACATCGCTGCGCAGGCGGGGGTGAGCGAAGCGACCGTCAGCCGGGTCCTCAACGGGAAGCCGGGCGTCGCCGCCACCACCCGTCAGTCCGTGCTGGCCGCGCTGGACGTCCTCGGCTACGAGCGCCCGGTGCGGCTGCGGCAGCGCAGCGAGGGCCTGGTCGGCCTGATCACGCCGGAGCTGGAGAACCCGATATTCCCTGCCCTGGCCCAGGTCATCGGCCAGGCGCTGACCCGCCAGGGCTATACGCCGGTGCTCGCCACGCAGACGCCGGGCGGGTCGACCGAGGACGAGCTGACCGAGATGCTCGTGGACCGCGGGGTCGCCGGGATCATCTACGTCTCCGGGCTGCACGCGGACACCACCGCCGACATGCAGCGCTACGAGCGGCTGCGGGCGCAGGGCGTGCCGTTCGTGCTGGTGGACGGCTTCTCGCCGAAGGTGCAGGCGCCCTTCATCTCCCCCGACGACCGGGCCGCGATGACGCTCGCGGTGACCCACCTGGTGTCGCTGGGCCACACCCGGATCGGGCTGGCGCTCGGGCCGAAGCGGTTCGTGCCCGTGCAGCGCAAGATCGAGGGCTTCGTGCGGGCCGTGCAGGACCAGCTGGGGCTGGACGCCGCCGCGGTCGAGGCGGAGCTGATCCAGCACTCGCTGTACACCCTGGAGGGCGGCCAGGCGGCGGCGAGCGCGCTCATCGACCGCGGGTGCACGGCCGTGGTGTGCGCGAGCGACATGATGGCACTCGGTGCCATACGGGCCGCCCGGCAGCGGGGGCTGGAGGTGCCGCGCGACGTCTCGGTGGTCGGTTTCGACGACTCCCCGCTGATCGCGTTCACCGACCCGCCGCTGACCACCGTGCGCAAGCCGGTGCCGGCGATGGGACAGGCCGCGGTGCGCACGCTGCTGGAGGAGGTCGGCGGAACGCCCGCGCCGCACAGCGAGTTCGTCTTCATGCCGGAGCTGGTGGTGCGCGGTTCGACCGCTTCGGCGCCGAATGTCCTCCGTGCGTCGTAGAAGGTGCGGTTCGGACCCGACCTTGGGATGATCTGTCGGAGAAGCCTTTTCTGGCAGACTTGATGCCCATGAGTGACTCGGCCGTGACGCAGTCGGAAGGTCGCCAGGAGGCGGCCGCTCCGAGGGCGGTCACGGGCGAGGGCACACCGGGTCCGCGCCGCGGGCTGCGCCGGCCCCGGCGGCCCCGGCTCTGGTTCGAAGTCCTTCTGATCGCGGTGAGTTACTGGACGTACTCACTGATCCGCAACGCCGTCCCGGAGCAGAAGGCCGAGGCGCTGCGCAACGCGGACTGGATCTGGCGCGTCGAGCATCTTCTGGGCATCGCCGTGGAACGGTCGGTCAACCACACCGTGAATTCGGTGACTTGGCTGATCATCGGGATGAACTACTACTACGCCACACTGCACTTCATCATCACGCTGGGTGTGCTGGTGTGGCTGTACCGCCGGCATCCCGGGCGGTACGCGGCGGCCCGGCTGGTGCTGTTCGCGACCACGGGTGTGGCGCTCGTCGGTTACTACCTGTTCCCGCTCGCGCCGCCCCGGCTGATGCGCGGCGGGCACTTCGTGGACACCGTGCTGGTGCACCACACCTGGGGCTCGATGGCCTCCGGCGACCTCAAGCACATGTCCAACCAGTACGCCGCGATGCCGTCCATGCACATCGGGTGGTCGCTGTGGTGCGGGGTGACGGTCTTCGCGCTGGCGTCCGTGCCGTGGGTGCGGGTGCTGGGGCTGCTGTATCCGATGACCACGCTCCTCGTCATCGTGTCCACCGCCAACCACTTCTGGCTCGACGCGGTCGGCGGTGTGCTCTGCCTGAGCTTCGGGTTCGGGGTGGCCGGGGTCGTGTACGGGGCGGTGCCGCACCGGCTGCCGCGGCGCGTGGCGGAGCCGGTCGGGGCGGATCCCGTTGCGGCACCGGCCGGCCGTCACGTTCCGTCGCCGTAGAACAGCTCCTCGACGGTGGTGCGCGCCCGGCGCGTCGTACGGCGGTAGGCGTCCAGCATGTCCCCCGCGTGACCGGCGCCGTAGCCCAGGTAGCGGCCCACCGCCGCCAGCTCGCGCGGCTCCGTGGGGAAGGTGTCGCCCGCCCGGCCGCGCACCAGCATCACCGCGTTGCGCACCCGGGTGGCCAGGACCCACGCCTCGTCCAGGATCTCCGTGTCCTCGGCGGACAGCAGCCCGGCCTCGCGGGCGGCGACGAGGGCCTGGCGGGTGCGGGTGGTGCGCAGGCCGGGCAGTTCCCAGCCGTGCCGGAGCTGGAGCAGTTGGACGGTCCACTCGACGTCCGACAGTCCGCCCGGGCCGAGCTTCGTGTGCAGCTTGGGGTCGGCGCCGCGCGGGAGGCGCTCGGACTCCATGCGGGCCTTCAGCCGGCGGATCTCGCGGACGGCGTCCTCGGCCAGGCCGTGGCGGGGGTAGCGGAGCGGGTCGATCAGTTCGGTGAAGCGCCGGCCGAGGTCCTCGTCCCCGGCGACCGGCTCGGCGCGCAGCAGGGCCTGCGACTCCCAGACGAGCGACCAGCGGCGGTAGTACGCCTCGTACGCCTTCAGGGTGCGCACCAGCGGGCCCGACTTGCCCTCCGGGCGCAGGTCGGCGTCGATGAGCAGCGGCGGGTCGGCGCTCGGGATCTGGAGCAGGCGGCGCATCTCGGCGACCACCTTGTTCGCGGCGGCGGCCGCCTCGTGCTCGGGCACGCCGTCCTGCGGTTCGTGGACGAAGAGGACGTCGGCGTCCGAGCCGTAGCCCAGCTCGTGACCGCCGAACCGGCCCATCCCTATCATCGCGAAACGGGTCGGGAGCGTGTCGCCCCAGCCGTCCCGCACCACGGCGCGCAGGGTGCCGGCGAGGGTGGCCGCGGTGAGGTCCGAGACCGCCGCGCCGACCTGGTCCACCAGGGCGCCCTGGTGGGCCTCGGCCGGGCGGGTCTCGGTGCCGTAGGAGCCGACGATGTCGGCGGCGGCCGTACGGAACAGCTCGCGCCGGCGTACGCCGCGGGCCGCGGTGACGCCCTGCTCGGCGTTCTCGGCGCGGCCCACCGCGGCGAGGATCTCCTGCTCCAGGGGGGTGCGCTCGCGGGGGGTGAGGCCGGCTCCGGGCATGCCGGTGCCGTCGCCGTCGCCCAGCAGGGCCACCGCCTCGGGGGCGCGCATGAGGAGGTCGGGGGCGAGGCGGCCCGCCGAGAGGACCCGGGCGAGGTTCTCCGCCGCCGCGCCCTCGTCGCGCAGGAGGCGCAGGTACCAGGGGGTCTTGCCGAGCGCGTCGGAGACCTTGCGGAAGTTGAGCAGGCCCGCGTCCGGGTCCGCCGAGTCGGCGAACCAGCCGAGGAGGACGGGCAGGAGGGTGCGCTGGATGGCCGCCTTGCGGGTCACGCCGGAGGCCAGGGCCTCCAGGTGGCGCAGGGCCGCGGCCGGGTCGGCGTAGCCGAGGGCGACGAGGCGTTCGCGGGCCGCGACGGCGCTCAGGCGGGCCTCGCCCGGGGCGAGTTGGGCGACGGCGTCCAGGAGGGGGCGGTAGAAGAGCTTCTCGTGCAGGCGCCGTACGACGCCGGTGTGTCTCTTCCATTCGCGGTTCAGTTCCGCGACGGGGTCCGTGCGCAGGCCGAGGGAGCGGCCGAGGCGGCGCTGGTCCTCCTCGGCCACGGGGACGAGGTGGGTGCGGCGCAGGCGGTACAGCTGGATGCGGTGCTCCATGGCCCGCAGGAAGCGGTACGCCTCGGCCAGGCGGGCGGCGTCCTCTCGGCCCACGTAGCCCCCGGCGGCGAGGGCCTGGAGGGCGTCCAGGGTGGTGCCGCTGCGCAGGGACTGGTCGGCGCGGCCGTGGACGAGCTGGAGGAGCTGAACGGCGAACTCGACGTCGCGCAGGCCGCCGGGGCCGAGTTTGAGTTCCCGGTCGATCTCGGAGGCGGGGATGTTGTCGATGACGCGGCGGCGCATCTTCTGGACGTCCGGTACGAAGTTCTCGCGTTCGGCGGCCTGCCAGACCAGGGGGTCGAGCGCGTCGACGTAGGCCCGGCCGAGGGCGGCGTCGCCCGCGACCGGGCGGGCCTTGAGCAGGGCCTGGAACTCCCAGGTCTTCGCCCAGCGTTGGTAGTAGGCGAGGTGGGAGGAGAGGGTGCGGACGAGGGGGCCGTTGCGGCCCTCGGGGCGGAGGTTGGCGTCCACCGGCCAGATCGAGCCCTCGACCGTGGTCTCCGAGCAGATGCGCATCAGGTGCGAGGCGAGGCGGGTGGCGGCGGTGAGGGCCTTGGCCTCGGTGACGGACTCCGTCGCCTCCGCCACGAAGATCACGTCCACGTCGGAGACGTAGTTCAGTTCGTGGCCGCCGCACTTGCCCATCGCGATCACCGCCAGGCGGCAGGCCGCGGCGTCCTCGGGGGCGGCCGCCTGCGCCAGAGCCAGGGCGGTGCGGAGGGTGGCGGCCGCGAGGTCCGCGAGTTCCGCCGCCGTCTGGGCCACGTCCGTGGTGCCGCAGACGTCGCGGGCGGCGATGGAGAGCAGGCAGCGGCGGTAGGCCACGCGGAGGGAGACCGGGTCGGAAACCTCGGCCAGGCCGCGTTCGAACTCCGCGAGGCCGGGGTGGAGGTCGTGCGGCTCGTAGGTGACCAGGGCCTGCCAGTCGGCGGGGTGGCGGGCGAGGTGGTCGGTGAGGGCGGTGGAGGCGCCGAGAACGCCCAGGAGGCGGTCGCGGAGGGGTTTGGCCGCGATGAGGGTGTCGAGGAGTTCGCGGTGGTCCGTGGAGGTGGGCTGGGCCTCCAGGAGGCGGACGAGGCCGTGCAGGGCCAGGTCGGGGTCGGCGGTCGCGCCCAGGGCTGCCAGGAGGACGGGGTCGTTGCGGACGGGGGCCAGTTCGGGGCCGTCGAGGAGGCGCTCGGCGGCGGAGGGGTCGGTGAAGCCGTGTCGTAGCAGGCGGGTGAAGGTGCTGCTCCTGCGGCCCGGCGTCATGCTCGGCCTCCCCTGGGGATCTCGGTCGTCCTGGGCCGAGCCTAGCCGGATGCGGGGGGTGGGGAGCGGGTGGTGGGGCCGGGGCGGGGGTGCGGGTGCGGGGTGCGGGTGCGGGGTGCGGGGCTGACATGCCTGCGGCGGCCCGTGCGGGGCCGTGGGGGTGCAGGTCGCGCCCAGGCGGGTGGGGAGTCGGTGCCGCGCCCGCGCGGAGGTGGTGGGTGGATGCCTGCGGCGGCCCGTGCGGGCCCGTGGGGGTGCGGGTCGCGCCCAGGGGGGCGGTGGGTCGGTGCCGCGCCGGGTGGTGTCCGTCCTCGGTCCGGCGGACTCTTGGGAGAGGGGTGGGGCGGTGTGTGCGCCGGCCGCTGCGGGCGGACACCACCCGGCACGTCCCCTTCCCGCCGTGTGCGGCCATCCCCCGGTCGCGGCCGCGGGAAGCGCCCGTCGCCGTCCGCGGCCGTCCGTCTGGTTCCGGGGAGGACCGGGCGCCGTCCGTGGCCGGCCGTCCGGGCGGCCACGGGAAGCGCCGGTCGTCGTCCGTGGGCGGCCGTTCGGTCCGGGGAAGGCGCCGTGTGCGGCCATCCGTCCGGTCGGGCCCGGTCGCGGCCGCGGGGAGCGCCCGTCGCCGTCCGCGGCCGTCCGTCTGGTTCCGGGGAGGACCGGGCGCCGTCCGTGGGCGGTCGTCCGGGCGGCCACGGGAAGCGCCGGTCGTCGTCCGTGGGCGGCCGTCCGTCCGGTCGGGTTCGGGGAGCGTCGGTCGCGCCAGGCGTTCATCCGGTCTTCACCGTCTGGGTTGAGGGGCTTGGGGTGGGGGAATGTTGGCGTGTGCATGCTCTGTCCGCACCGCCAACCCCGTTCCTCCCCCCCACCCGGAGGTTGATGTGTCCGGCAGTTCCGTCTACCGCCGTGCCCGTACGGCCGTGGCGTCGACAACCGCCTTCGCCGCGGTCGCGGTCGGGCTGTGGACCGGCCTCGGAGGCGCGTCCGCGCACGCCGCGAGCGCCGTTCCGAGCCCGGATCACGTGGTCGTCGTGGTCCTTGAGAACCATGCGTACAGCCAGGTCATCGGTTCCTCCAGCGCCCCCTACATCAACTCGCTGGTGTCGGGAGGTGCCAAGCTGACGCAGTCGTACGCCGAGACCCACCCCAGCCAGCCGAACTACTACGCCATGTTCTCCGGCGACACGCAGGGGGTGACGGACGACAGCTGTGTCACCCCCGGGTTCTCGTCGGCCGCGAACCTGGCGTCCGAGGTGATCGCCGCGGGCCGGACCTGGGCCAGCTACAACGAGGATCTGCCCAGCCAGGGCGACACCTCGTGCAGCAGCGGCGACTACGCCCAGAAGCACAACCCCTGGTTCGGGTTCAGCAACATCCCGACGGACAGCGCCATGACGTTCGACCAGTTCCCGACGGACTACACCCAGCTCCCGCAGATGTCGTACGTCATCCCCAACCTGTGCAGCGACATGCACGACTGCTCGGTGTCCACCGGTGACACCTGGCTGAAGAACAACCTCGGCGCGTACGCCACGTGGGCCAAGACCCACAACAGCCTGCTCGTCGTCACGTTCGACGAGGACAACCGGCTGAGCGGCAACCGCATTCCGACGGTTCTGTACGGGCAGCCGGTCACGGCCGGGGCGTCCAGCTCCACGACGTACAACCACTACGACCTGCTGCGCACCCTGGAGGACACGCAGGGGCTGAGCACGCACGCCGGCAACGCCTCCTCCGCTCAGGACATCACCGGGATCTGGGCGTCCTGAGGTGTACGTAGCGGACAGCCGCGCGACACGGCAGACGTCCGCCGACGGCGCCGCCCGGCCTTCGGCCGGGCGGCGCCGGAGCGTGGTCGCTCCTGCCGTCCTCGCCCTGGGTGCCGTCAGTCTCGTCACGGACGTGTCGTCGGAGATGGTCACGGCCGTGCTGCCGTTGTACCTGGTGACGGGGCTCGGTCTGTCGCCGCTGGGCTTCGGGCTGCTCGACGGCGTCTACAACGGTTTCTCGGCGCTCGTACGGCTCGTGGGCGGGCACTTGGCGGACCGGGGCGGCGGGCGGCACAAGTGGGTCGCCGGGTTCGGGTACGGTCTCTCGGCCCTGTGCAAGCCGCTGTTGCTGGTCGCCCACTCGCTGACGCCGATCGGGCTCGTGCTCGCCGCCGACCGGACCGGGAAGGGGCTGCGGACGGCGCCGAGGGACGCCCTGATCTCGTTGTCCAGTACGCCGCAGGCGCGAGGGCGGGCCTTCGGGGTGCACCGGGCCATGGACACGGCGGGCGCGCTGCTCGGACCGCTGGTGGCGTTCCTGATCCTGCGGGCGACGGTGGACGGGTACGACGCCGTGTTCACCGTCAGCTTCTGCGTCGCGGTGCTCGGCGTGCTGGTGCTGGTGCTGTTCGTGCCGGGCGGGCGGGGGGACCGTGGCGCGGGCGCGGGCGCGGTTCCTGGCGAGCGGCCCACCCTGTCGGCCGCCCTGCGGCTGCTGGGGCGCCGTGATCTGCGCCGGATCACCGTGTGCGCGCTGCTGCTGGGTCTGGCGACGGTCAGTGACTCGTTCGTGTATCTGCTGCTCCAGCGGCGGCTGGGCGTGCCCGACCGGTGGTTCGCGTTGCTGCCGCTCGGCACGGCCGGCGCGTTCCTGCTGCTGGCGGTCCCGCTCGGCCGGCTCGCGGACCGGGTGGGGAGGTGGGCCGTGTTCCTGGGCGGGCACGGGGCGCTGCTCGTCGCGTACGCGCTTCTCCTCACGTCGTGGCACGGCGCCGGGCTGCCGTACGTCGTCCTCGCCCTGCACGGCACCTTCTACGCGGCCACGGACGGGGTGCTGATGGCGGCGGCCTCGGAGGGGGTGCCGGAGGCGCTGCGTTCGTCCGGGCTGGCGCTCGTGCAGACCGGGCAGGCGATGGCCCGGTTCGCCTGCTCGCTGCTGTTCGGGGCGGCCTGGACGGTGTGGGGCGACCGGGCGGCGCTGTCCGGGGCCGCGGTGGCGCTGGTCGGCTGTGCCGCGTTCGCCCTGACCGTGCGTCCGAAGGGGACGGTGACCACCGCATGAGCGTACGCAACCGCATCCTGGTCCTGGTCTCGGCCGTCGCCGTGCTGGCCGCGATCGGGGTGGCCTCCGTCCTGCACGCCTCGGCCCGCGCCGAACGTCGTGACCAGGTTCAGGCGGGCGGGCCGCGGGTCGCCCCGGGGACGGTCACGCTGACCGGGACCGGGAGCGGGAAGGGGCGGATGGTCTTCCGGAACATGGCCTGGGGGCCGCACCGGGACGAGCTGACGTCGGTTCCGGCGGACGACCCGGGTGGGACGCGCGCGGCCTCCGGCGTCAAGTGCCTGCGTTTCTACGCCGCTTCGGGCGTGGGGGTGTGCCTCCAGGCCGTGCACGGCCCGGTGTCGGACACGTACCGGGCGGTGATCCTGGACGCGCGGCTGCGGACGGTGCACCGCTACGACGTGCCGGGCATCCCGTCGCGGGCGCGGGTGTCGCCGACGGGCCATTTCGCCGCCTGGACCGCGTTCGTGGGCGGTGACAGCTATGCCGGTACGAACTTCTCCACCCGCGCGGCCATCGTGGACACGAGGAGCGGTGAGCTGATCCCGTCGCTGGAGGACTTCCGGATCGTCAAGGACGGGCATCCGTACCGGGCGGCCGACGCCAACTTCTGGGGAGTCACGTTCGCGGCGGACGACCGCACCTTCTACGCCACGCTCGCCACGGGCGGGAGCACCTACCTGGTCCGGGGCGACCTGCGCACGCGTACGGTGACGACCCTGCACGCGAACGTGGAGTGCCCGTCGCTGTCGCCGGACGGCACGCGCGTCGCCTACAAGAAGCGGGTCAAGGGCCTGCCCAAGGACGCCCCTTGGCATCTGTACGTCCTCGACCTGCGGACGATGAAGGAGACCGCCCTGGCCGAGTCGAGGAGCGTGGACGATCAGGTGGTGTGGCGCGACGCGCGCACGCTCGTGTACGCGCTGCCGGCCGACTACGGCGCCGACCTGTACACCGTTCCCGCGGACGGCTCCGGCGTGCCGCGCCGGATCGCCTCCGCCGCGCTGTCCCCCGCGTTCCCGGACTGAGGCCCCCGGTCAGGGCAGCGTCCAGAACCTGACGGTGACCAGATAGAAGACGGCGGCCCAGAAGACCATCGCCGCCGCCACGATGCCCAGGCCGCGGATGTTGGCTCCGAGCGACGGCTCGGCGGCGGGGGGACGCAGCCAGCGGCCGAGCAGCGGGTTCACGTAGTAGGGCATCGTGAGGAAGCTCATGAGGAAGCTCGACAGCAGGTTGCCGACGAGCAGGCCGATCCAGAGCGGCAGGTGCAGCGGGAACAGGGCGAGCGTCAGGAGTACGACGGTCGGGTAGAGGCCGACCCAGACGGCGAGCGAGGTCTTCGTCACGGAGGGCGGCGGCGGTGTCTCCTCGCCGTCGCCCCCGAAGGCGAACCAGCTGCCGAACGAGTTGTCGATCGTGCGCAGTCGGAAGTCGTCGAACTTCTCGCCCTCGGCCAGGATCCGCTGCCGCTGCGGTGACGTCAGCCAGGCGTCGAGGTGCTCCGCGCTGTCGTAGCGGTACAGAGTCGTCCACTCCTCCTGGAGGCCCTCGACGGGGCGGAAGAGCTCGGTCCCGCGGAATCCCGCGAACTTGCTCTCCTCCTGTGTCATGCGGTGCTGCCAGTCGAGGAACTCGTCGACGTGCCGCGGGGCGACCCGGTGAGTGACCACCACGGTCACGAGGGGGTCGAGGGTCTGGGTGCCGCTGCTGACCACCTGCTGGGTCGCCGGGCCGTCGAAGTACCCGGCACCGGCGTCGAGATACGCCTGCCGGGTCGCGCTGTTGATCCACGTCTGCAGATGCGGCACCGAGTCGAAGCGGTACACGACGACCCAGTCGGGTTGCAGCGGTGTCGGCCGCGAGGTCTCGGCGCCGAGGAAACCGGGGTAGGAGGAGGCCGCGGTGTTGAGGTCCGCCTGCCAGGACGCGAAGTCCTCCTCGGCCCCGGGCAGGACCTTCTGACCGATGATCGCCGTGGCGGCGGCGGCCACGTTCTTCGCGGTGTTCACGTTCCTCGCGGTGTTCATGGTGCTCGGCCTGCCGCCACCGACTGCTGTGCCTGGAGCCGGCCGTAGATCCGTTCCGGGGTCAGCGGCAGCGCACGGTAGCGGATGCCGGTCGCGTCATGGACCGCGTTCGCCAGCGCGGGGGCCACCGGGTTGATGCAGCACTCCGCCATGCCCTTCGCGTGCAGGGGCCCCACCGAGTCCGCCGAGCCGACCAGGAGGACCTCGGTGCGGGGGACGTCCGCGTAGGTGGGGATGCGGTAGTTCCGCAGGCTGGGGTTGGTCATGACGCCGTGGTCGTCGACGTGGTGGTTCTCGGTCAGCGCGAAGCCGATCCCCTGGGCGACACCGCCCTCCACCTGCCCGCGGACCTGGGCGGGGTTGATCACCACGCCGACGTCCGCCGCCTGCACGCTGTACAGGATCCGTATCTCCCCCGTCACCCGGTGCACGGCAACCCGGAACCCCTGGGTGTTGGAGGTGACGCTTCGGGGCGAGCCGTAGGCCTTGCGGGCGGCGGTGAACCGGATGCCGCGCGCCCGGGCGGCGGCGACGAGCTCGGCCAGCGACACCCGCCGGTCCCCGCAGACGACTCCGTCGTCGTCCATGGAGCACAGCACGACGTGCACGCCCGTGTGCGCCGCGGCGAACTCCAGGATGCGGTCGCGTACGGCACCGGCCGCGCGCAGCACGGCGTTGCCGGCCACGGAGAGGCCCGCGCTCGCGAAGGCGCCGGTGTCGAATCCGTTGCGGTCGGTGTCGGACTGCACCAGACGGATCCGCGCCGGCGTCGTGCGCAGTTGGCCGGCCGCGATCTGGACATGGGCGGTGGAGGTGCCCTCCCCGAACTCGACCGTTCCCACGGCCAGTTCGTAGACGAGGTCGTCGCCGAGCGTGACCCAGGCCTCGGAGAGGTGCTCGGTCGGGGGCGCGGTCTCGTGCAGGGAGCTCGCCACGCCGGTCCCGACGAGCCACTCGGGGCCGGGGGGCGGCCGGCCGGCGGTACGGGCCAGGGCGTCGCCCACCAGATCGATGCACCGCGCGAGGGCGTCCTCGGTGAAGACCACGTCGTCGGGGCCGTCGTGCAGGGCGACCAGGGGCTCGCCGGGCCGCACGATGTTGCGCCGGCGCAGTTCGAGCGGGTCGAGGTGCAGGGCGCGGGCGAGTTCGTCCATCGCGGACTCGACCGCGAACGCCGGCTGGGTCATCCCGTAGCCGCGCAGGGCGCCGCTCGGCACGGTGTTCGTGTAGACGGAGTAGGCGTCGTACCTCTTGTTGGGGCAGCGGTAGACCATGACGGCGGCGCCGCCCGCGTACAGCGTCTCGCCGCCGTGGTTGCCGTAGGCGCCGGTGTTGGACACGTTGCGCACCTGGAAGGCGGTGAGCGTGCCGTCCGCCTTCGCGCCGAGCTTGACCGTCAGGGTCATGGGGTGCCGCGGCGAGGCGGTGGTGAACTCCTCCTCGCGGGTGTACTCCAGGCAGGTGGGCCGCCCGGTGTCCAGGGTGGCGAGCGCGACCAGGTCCTCCGCTATCACCTCCTGTTTGCCGCCGAATCCGCCGCCGACGCGCTTGCAGAACACCCGCACCTGTTCGGGCCGCAGCGCGAACAGGTACTCCAGTTTGACCTTGGCGATCGACGGTGACTGCGAACTGGTGCGGACGTTCAGCCGGCCGTCCTGAAGCCAGGCCATCGCGCCATGGGTCTCCAGATGGACGTGCTGCACCCGCGGCGAGAAGTACGTGCCCTCGTGGATCACGTCGGCCTGGGCGAAGCCGGTGTCGACGTCGCCGATGCGGGAGTGCAGTTCGACCAGGATGTTGTGGTCGGGGTCGCGCACGAACGGGTCGTCCGAGCCGTGCAGCCGGGGTGCGCCGTCGGCCATCGCCTCCTCGGGGTCGAACACCGCCGGCAGCATCTCGTACTCCACGTCCAGGCGGCGGCAGCCCTCCTCCGCCGCGCCGACCGTGTCGGCCAGGACCGCGGCGACGCGCTGGCCGGCGAAGCGGACCGTGTCGTCGAGGACGAAGGTGTCGTCCGGGTCGACCAGGTGGTCGGTGTGGATCGCCGTGGTGAAGCGCTTACGGGGCACGTCCTGCCAGGTGTAGACCCGGTGCACGCCGGGCACCGCGAGCGCGGCGCTCCTGTCGATCGAGAGGATCCGGGCGTGTGCGTGGGGCGAGTGCAGCACCTTGAGGTGCAGCATGCCGTCGATGTGCGTGTCCATCGTGAACTCGGCGTGGCCGGTGACCACGTCGTGGCCCGCGGGCGCGCCGACGCTCGTCCCGACGGCCTTGCCGGGCGCGGCCGTCTCGACCGCGCCGACGCCCTTCACGGCGTCCTCGATCGCCCGGTAGCCGGTGCAGCGGCAGAGGTTGCCCTTCAGCGCCCGGGGCAGATCGGCCTTCTGTTCCTCGGTGAAGGTGGCCGACGTCATGATCATCCCGGCGGTGCAGAAGCCGCACTGGAATCCCGGGGCTTCCTCGAACCGCCGCTGCACGGGATGCGGTGCGCCGGGCCGCCCGAGGCCCTCGATCGTGGTCACCGCACGTCCGTCCGCCCGGAACGCGGGGGTGATGCAGCTGTGTACGGGGTCGCCGTCCAGCCATACCGTGCAGGCTCCGCAGTCGCCCGCGTCGCACCCCTTCTTGACGCCGTAGTGGCCGAGTTCGCGCAGGAAGGTACGCAGGCACTGGCCGGGGGCCGGTTCCCGGTCGAACGTCCGGCCGTTCACGAGGTAGGTCATGGCAGGTCCCCAGCCGTGAGCTCGCGGCGGATCTCCTCGGCGAAGTGGTACGTCAGATGGCGGCGGTGCTCGGGGGTCCCGTTGGGATCGGCGAACCAGACGTCGGCCGGCAGGGCGTCGATGCGCTGCCGCAGGGTCCGGGCATCGGGCACGGAGGGGAAGGCGATGCGGACGGGCCGGGTGGTGCCGGCGGTGAGGGTGAGCGCCAGGTCGCTCCCGCCCCGTCGCTGGGTGCCGACGAGGAACACCGTCGAACGGCCGAGCCGGGTCAGGCTGAAGCGGCGGTGCGCGGTGCGTCTGCGCAGGGCGTGCGCGGGAATGGTGACGCGCCGCAGGATCTCGCCGGGCGTGAGGATGTTGTGGTGCTCGCCCGTGACGAAATCGAGGGCGTCGACGAAGCGCCCGGAGCCGTCGGGAGCCCACAGTTCGTACCGCGCCTCCAGCGCCACGGCCAGCGTGATCATCGGGCCGGCGGGCAGGGACATGCAGATGTTGCCGCCGACGGTCGCCGCGTTCCAGACCTTGAACGAGGACAGGAAGGCGTCGCAGGCCGCGTGGAAGAGGATGCCCGCCGTCCAGTCCAGGGGCCAGGTCTGGGCGTACAGGTCGCGGACGGTGCAGGTGGCACCGATCTCCAGGCCCTCGTCGCTGCGGACGAGGGGCTCCCAGCGCAGCGCCGTCAGGTCGATCAGCCGGCTCAGGTCCGGTTGCTCCACGGAATAGAGCCACGTCCCCCCGGCGAGCCAGGCGTCCCCCTCGCGCCAGTCCGCGCCCGGCCGTTCGGACGGTCGCCGGACTACTTCGGTGATGGTGTTGAGGTCCATGAGAACCGACCTACGGAGAACCGGCCTGCGGTGGACAACCGCCCCGCCCCCGAGGGGAGACCGGCGGGGCCGGACACCTTTTTCCCAGCCTAACGCAGCGCACCCACGGCGGCCCGAGGGACGAGAAGAACCGACCGTATCCGACCCGCGCCGGAGAGTCACCCCTGCGCCGTACCGCCAACCCGGCCCACGAGGGGCCGGGTTGCGACGGCGGCCCTACAGCACCGGCAGGTTCTTCCTCAGCTCGAACGCCGTGACCTCGGAGCGGTACTCGTGCCACTCGGCCTGCTTGTTGCGCAGGAAGAAGTCGAAGACGTGCTCGCCGAGGGTCTCGGCGACCAGGTCGCTGCGTTCCATCAGGGCGAGGGCCTCGCCCAGGTTCTGGGGCAGGGGCTCGATGCCCATCGCGCGGCGCTCGGCGTCGGACAGGGCCCAGACGTCGTCCTCGGCGCCGGGCGGCAGTTCGTAGCCCTCCTCGATGCCCTTCAGGCCGGAGGCCAGGAGCAGGGCGTAGGCCAGGTAGGGGTTGGCGCCCGAGTCCAGGGAGCGGACCTCCACGCGCGCGGAGCCGGTCTTGCCGGGCTTGTACATGGGGACGCGGACCAGGGCGCTGCGGTTGTTGTGGCCCCAGCAGATGTACGACGGGGCCTCGCCGCCGGCGCCGGCCGTGCGCTCGGAGCCGCCCCAGATGCGCTTGTAGGAGTTCACCCACTGGTTGGTGACCGCCGAGATCTCCGCCGCGTGCCTGAGCAGACCCGCGATGAAGGAACGGCCGACCTTGGAGAGCTGGTACTCGGCGCCCGACTCGTAGAACGCGTTGCGGTCGCCCTCGAAGAGGGACAGGTGGGTGTGCATGCCGCTGCCCGGGTGCTCGGAGAAAGGCTTCGGCATGAAGGTCGCCTGCACGCCCTGCTCCAGGGCCACCTGCTTCATGACCAGGCGGAACGTCATGATGTTGTCGGCCGTGGAGAGCGCGTCGGCGTAGCGCAGGTCGATCTCCTGCTGGCCGGGGGCGCCCTCGTGGTGGGAGAACTCGACCGAGATGCCCATCGACTCCAGCATGGTGATCGCCTGGCGGCGGAAGTCCATGCCGACGTTGGTCGGGGTGTGGTCGAAGTAGCCGGAGTTGTCGGCCGGGGTGGGGCGCGTGCCGTCCAGCGGGCGGTCCTTCAGCAGGAAGAACTCGATCTCCGGGTGGGTGTAGAAGGTGAAGCCCAGGTCGGAGGTGCGGGCCAGGGCGCGCTTGAGGACGTAGCGCGGGTCGGCGAAGGACGGGGAGCCGTCCGGCATGAGGATGTCGCAGAACATGCGGGCGGTGCCGGGGGTCTCGGCGCGCCAGGGCAGGACCTGGAAGGTGGAGGGGTCCGGCTTGGCGATCATGTCGGACTCGTAGACGCGGGCGAAGCCCTCGATGGCCGAGCCGTCGAAACCGATGCCCTCGTCGAAGGCCTGCTCCAGCTCGGCGGGGGCCACGGCGACGGACTTGAGGAAGCCCAGCACGTCCGTGAACCACAGGCGTACGAACCGGATGTCGCGCTCCTCCAATGTCCGGAGCACGAACTCCTGCTGCTTGTCCATCTTCCGCTTCCCCATCCTTGCTGGTCAGGCCGCCTTCACACGCGAGCGCGGGAGACGGTCGGGCACCTGAGCATCACACCACAACAGCGTTTCGAGCGCGTTGCGGACCTTGATCGCCCGAGCGTCCTCGGCCTGAACGGCTCTCGTACGACAGGTGTACTGCCGTCTCCCGCCCATCTTGCCCGCTCGGACCGGCATTCGTCATGGCCGGATCCTCGCGGGACGTGAGGGAGACCACGCCCGTTTAATTTGCATCTCAGATGCAAGTTTTCATAGCGTGCCGATCAGTCGCGATGTGAAGAGATCCGACGAGATCCGAGGAGATCCGATGCTGTCCGAGCAGTCCGCGAGCACCGTCCGCGCCACCCTTCCCGCCGTCGGTGCGGCCATCGGCGAGATCACCGAGCGCTTCTACGACCGGCTCTTCGCCGCCCGCCCCGAGCTGCTGCGCGACCTGTTCAACCGGGGCAACCAGGCCTCCGGCGCCCAGAAGCAGGCCCTCGCCGGCTCCATCGCCGCGTTCGCCACGCATCTCGTCCAGCACCCGGACCAGCGGCCCGACGCCATGCTCGGCCGGATCGCGCACAAGCACGCCGCCCTGGGCGTGGCCCCCGAGCACTACCCGATCGTCCACGAGCACCTCCTCGCCGCGATCACCGAGGTCCTCGGCGAGGCCGTCACGCCCGAGGTGGCCGCCGCCTGGGACGAGGTCTACTGGCTGATGGCCAACGCGCTCATCGCCGTCGAGAAGCGGCTGTACGAGGAGAGCGGCAGCACCGGGCGGCGGCCGTGGGAGGTCGTGGAGCGCGTCGAGGAGACGGCGGACGTCGTCACCTTCCGGCTGCGCCCGGCCGACGGCGGCCCGGTGCGCGGCTTCCGGGCCGGCCAGTACGTCTCCGTCCAGGTCGAACTGCCCGACGGCGCCCGCCAGATACGCCAGTACAGCCTGTCCGGCGCGCCGGGCGAGGACGTGCGCCAGTTCAGCGTCAAGCGCGTACCGGGCGACGACGCAACGCCCGGCGGCGAGGTCTCGAACCACCTCCACGCGCGCGTGCGGGCCGGTGACGTCGTGCTCCTGTCCGAGCCGTACGGCGACCTCGTCCTCGGCGACACCGGGGACCGTCCCCTGCTGCTCGCCTCCGCGGGCATCGGGGTGACCCCGATGGTCGCGATGCTCGCCGCGCTGGCCGCCGACGGCCACCGCGCCCCGGTCACCGTCGTGCACGGCGACCGCTCCCCCGCCGACCACGCCCTGCGCGGCGACCACGAGGCCTGGGCCGCGAAGCTCCCGGACGCCTCGGTCCACCTCTTCTACGAGCGCGACGCCGAGCCCGGCACCCGCACCGGCCTGGTCGACCTCGCCGACGTCGCCGTGGCCCCCGGCACGCGCGCGTACCTGTGCGGCCCGCTGCCCTTCATGCGCGCGGTCCGCACCCAGCTGATCGACAAGGGCGTGGCCCCGGCCGACGTCCACTACGAGGTGTTCGGTCCGGACCTGTGGCTGGCGCAGCAGGCCGCCTGACGGGGTCGGCCCCGGTCGTGTCCGGCGGCCACCTCGGTCACCTTGTCCAGGAGCGGCTGGAGCCTCGCGACAAGGCTCTGGTAGTCGGCGCCGCGGCCGTCCGGCCACTGGGCCAGGCCGACCACGAGCAGCCTGGAGTGTCCGGCGAAGGACTGCACCAGAGCGCTGTCCGCCGGCAGCGTCCGCAGACCGGATCCGGTGGGCGGCGCCAGCACGCCCACCTCGTGGTCCGTGGGGTGCGAGCTCAGGGAGGTGACCAGGTGGACGCCGGGCGGCCGCGGCCGTCAGCCGGCCGGGGCCCGGGAGATCCCCAGCAGCAGGGGTCCCGTCGGCTCCGCGACGATCTCCGTGATCGTGATCGGGTCCAGGCTGGCGTAGAACGCCTCCTGGGCCTGTCGCAGCGCGCCCCGCAGCCGGCAGCCGAAGCGCAGCGGGCACGGCGTCGCGCCCTCGCACTCGACCACGTCGCCGTCGCCCTCGAAGACCCGCACGACGGCGCCCACCGACGCCGTACGGCCCTTCCCGGTGAGCGTGAGGCCGCCGCCCCGGCCGCGCCGGGCGTCCACCAGGCCCAGGTGCTGGAGTTCGGCGACGACCTTCGCGGCATGCGTGTAGGGCACGTCCATGTCCGCCGCCACCTGGCGGGTGGTGGGCGTGGCGTCGGCGGCGACGGCGAGTCGCATCAGGACCCGCAGGGCCAGGTCGGTGGAGCGCAGGAGCCGCATACCGCGAGCCTAGATAATACGCATCCGGGGTTCAAATTATCTGTTTGCTGTCGTGCTCTACGGTGCGGCACGGGTTCCCCATTACGATCAGCACGCCCCACCCCACCCGTCCGTCCCTTTCCCCCCAGAAGGACACACGCCTCATGGGTTCCGCCAAGAGCAACGGCAGCGCGGCGCGCACGGCGCGCATAGAGGAGATGCGACGCGCGGAGCGCGCCCGCGAGCGCCGCAACCGGATCCTGGCCGTCAGCGCGAGCGTGGTGGTCGTCGCCGCCCTCGTGGCCGGCGGAGTGGTCCTCGTGAACTCCCAGTCCTCCTCGGCCAAGACGTCGGACACGGCGAGCGACGGCAAGAACGCCGGGACCTCCGGTGACTCCGGACACTTCGTCAAGGGCAAGGACGGGGTGATGACCTGGAGCGGCACGCTGTCGCGCACGCACGTGATGACGAAGGTGTCGTACCCGATGCACCCGCCGGTCGGCGGCAACCACAACCCGGTCTGGCTGAACTGCAACGGTGACGTCTACACCGCGCCGGTGCAGGACGAGAACGCCGTGCACGCGCTGGAGCACGGCGCCGTCTGGGTGACGTACACCGCCAAGGCGAGCACGGCGGACGTCGTCGCGCTCGCGGCGAAGGTGAAGCGGACGCCGTACTCGCTGATGAGCCCGTACGAGAACCAGGCCGCGCCGCTGATCCTGTCGGCGTGGGGTCGCCAGGTGGCCGTGAAGAGCGCGAAGGACCCCGAGGTCGCCAAGTTCTTCGCCGCGTACGTGCAGGGCCCGCAGACGCCCGAGCCGGGTGCCTCGTGCACCGGCGGAGCCATGAAGTGACCCGCCGGCGCATCGGCTGGATCGCCGGGGCCGCGGCGGCGGTGCTCGTCGCGGCCGGCGGGGTCACGTACGCGGTCGCCGAGGACTCGGGCGGTGGCGGGGCGCGGTCGACGGTGCCGGGAGCGGAGTCGGCCGACGCCGGCTTCGCCCGGGACATGGCCGTGCACCACCAGCAGGCCGTCGAGATGTCGTACATCGTCCGCGACCGCACGACGAACGCGGACGTCCGGCGGCTCGCCTACGACATCGCGCAGACGCAGGCCAACCAGCGCGGCATGCTGCTGGGCTGGCTGGATCTGTGGGGGCTGCCGAAGGTGTCGGCCAAGGCGCCGATGGCCTGGATGGGCATGGGTGACATGCCCGAGCGGGGGGACGGCTCGCTGATGCCGGGCATGGCGACGAACACGGAGCTGAGGAAGCTCCAGTCGCTGAGCGGCAAGCAGGCCGAGGTCTTCTACCTCCAGCTGATGACGGACCACCACAAGGGCGGCATCCACATGGCCGAGGGGTGCGTGGCCAGGTGCACCGTCGGCGTGGAGAAGCGGCTCGCGCAGGGCATGGTCGACGCCCAGCAGTCGGAGCTTCAGGTGATGGCCGGGATGCTCAAGGAGCGGGGCGCGAAGCCGCGTTCGTGACCGCGCATGTGAAGAGCGGGCGAGCGGTTGTGAACAGCGGACAAGCGGTTTCGTAACACAGCCGTAAGGATAAATGGATCCAAATCCCCCCACCTGACGGTTACTTGAGTGTCTCTTGACCTTTCCGTTCCCCTGACATGAACGGTTCATCGGAGAGAGTGACCCCCATCGTGTGATCCATACGGCCGGTCGAACCGCCGCCGGGCCGGCACGCGGACCGCATGACGTACCGACCACGACATGCATGCGAACCGCATCGCAGGGGGTTCTATGAGATCCAACCGCGCCAAGCTGCGCACCGTGAGCATGGCAGCGACGCTGCCCATGATCGCCGGTGCGCTGGCGCTGGGCATACCCGCGGCCCACGCCGCGGACAGCCCCGCTCGTCAGTCCCTGAAGGGCACCAAGCCCCTCTGGGCGACGGCCAAGGCGGACAAGGGTGCGACCGCGAACAGCGCCCAGGTGAACGCCAAGGTCTACCTGGCCGGCAAGGACGCGGCGGGCCTCGCCGCCTACGCCAAGGCCGTGTCCGACCCGAGCTCGCCGCTGCACGGCAAGTACCTGAGCGCCAAGACGACGCAGGCCCGCTTCGGGGCCACCAAGGCCCAGGTGGCCGCGGTCAAGTCCTGGCTGACGTCGGCCGGCCTGAAGGTCACCGAGGTCACCCAGCACTACGTCGCCGTCTCCGGTGACGTGGCCGCCGCCGAGAAGGCGTTCGGCACCCAGCTGCACAACTACACCAAGGGCACGAAGACCTACCGTGCCCCCGCGCAGGCCGCCTCGGTCCCGGCCGGCCTCCAGGGCGCCGTCCTGACCGTCACCGGCCTGGACAACGCCCCGCACATGGCGAACCACGACGACACGCTGCCGGCGCCGGACGCCGTGTTCAAGAACGCCGGGCCGTTCTCGTCGTACTACGGCTCGAAGATCGCGAGCACGCTGCCGGACGCGTACGGCCAGAAGATCCCGTACGCCATCAAGGGCTACACGGGCAAGCAGCTGCGCGCCGCCTACGGCGCCGGCACGTACACCGGCAAGGGTGTCCGCGTCGCCATCACCGACGCCTACGCCTCGCCGACCATCGCCTACGACGCCGGCACGTACGCGGCGAAGAACGGCGACCAGGCCTGGAAGACCAGCCAGCTGCACCAGTCTCTGCCGGGCAGCTGGACCAGGACCACCGAGTGCAAGGCGGCCGGCTGGTACGGCGAGGAGACCCTCGACGTCGAGGCCGTGCACGCCGTGGCCCCGAACGCCGACGTCACGTACGTCGGTGCGGCCTCCTGCTACGACGACGACCTGCTCGGCGCGCTCAGCAAGGTGGTCGACAACCACCTCGCCGACATCGTCTCCAACTCCTGGGGCGACGTCGAGGCCAGCCAGACCCCGGACCTCGCGGCCGCCTACGACCAGGTCTTCCAGCTGGGCGCGGTGCAGGGCATCGGCTTCTACTTCTCCTCCGGTGACAACGGCGACGAGGTCGCCAACACCGGCACGAAGCAGGTCGACACCCCGGCCAACTCCGCCTGGGTGACCGCGGTCGGCGGTACGTCCCTGGCCGTCGGCAAGGGCGACACGTACCAGTGGGAGACCGGCTGGGGCACCGAGAAGGCGACCCTGTCGGCCGACGGCAAGAGCTGGACGAACTTCCCCGGCGCCTTCACCTCGGGCGCGGGCGGCGGCACCAGCAAGACGGTGGCCCAGCCGTACTACCAGAAGGGCGTCGTCCCGGACGCGCTCGCGAAGGCGAACGGCACCACGGCCAACCGCGTCGTCCCGGACATCGCGGCCATCGCCGACCCGAACACCGGCTTCCTGGTCGGCCAGACCCAGACCTTCCCGGACGGGTCGCAGCAGTACAGCGAGTACCGCATCGGCGGCACGTCGCTGGCCGCGCCGACCATCGCGGCCATCCAGGCCCTGGCCCAGGAGGCGCAGGGCGGCAGGGCGATCGGCTTCGCCAACCCGACGATCTACGCCGGCTACGGCAAGAAGGGCGTCTTCCACGACGTCACGGACAACCCGACGGGCTCCGGCCTGGCGGTCGCCCGCGTGGACTTCGCCAACGGCCTGGACGCCAAGGGCGGCCTGCTGTACTCGGTCCGCAGCCTCGGCAAGGACAGCTCGCTGTCCGCGACGAAGGGCTACGACGACGTGACGGGCGTCGGCTCTCCGGCCGACGGCTACGTGCAGTCGTACGCGAAGGCCGCGAAGAAGCACTGACGCTCCGCTGAGCGGCGGGGGCGTGGGGTCCTGACGGACCTCACGCCCCCTTCTCTGTTTTCCGGTGCACGAGCCTTCCGAGCGGGGCCGTTTAGCACGACTCGCCGTATCACGTACGCACCGACACGTTCTGACGACGGGTGAGAGGGAGCCAGGAGATCACCCTGAAGGGCTAATAGTATTTCAATCCCACCTTTTCTATGGCGATTTGACCTCCCGCCGCTCGCTCGAAAACGCGGCATTTGACCCCACAAATACCCCGATTGGCGCCTTGGTGTCACTCTCCTGAAATTGCCGAGATGTCAGATCTCAGTACTTTTGATCTCGAACCGGCCGACGGTCGGCATCTCCGAGAGACGAGACAGGAGCACCACGATGAAGCTCGCCCGTTCCACCATGATGGCCGGCGCCGTCGCAGGCGCCGCGGGTCTTGCCGTCACCGGCATCACCTATGCCTCCGCCGCCTCCGCCCCGCAGGAGGCCCCGGCTGCCGCTGTCGCCGCCCCCTTCGGCGGGAGCGGCAGCAGCAACAACAACCAGAACAACAACAACGACAACTGGGGCAAGGGCAACGAGGGCAAGGGCAACGAGGGCCGCCGGGGCGGTGAGCGCAGGGAGCACAGGGAGGGCCGCATCATGATCAACGAACGGTCCTACTCCGCGCACCCGGGCGACTGCATCACCGTCGTCAGCGGCCTGGGCGCCAAGACCCTGAACATCCGCAACGACAGCCACAAGACCGTTGAGGTGTTCCGTGGAGCGGTCTGCGACAACGGCGCTCCGATCGCCACCGTCGGCCCCCACAGCGACAGCTTCGGCGTGCGCGCGTGCCCGCCCGAGGGGGTCAGGGTCAAGGACGGCGTGCTGGCCAGCTTCCGGGTGGTCCGGCACCACGGCCACGGCGGGGACTGGGACTAGTCCGGCGCCGACCCCGTGATGCGGAACCCCGGCCCGCCGCAATCGGGCCGGGGACTCCGTCCCCGGCATTGTCCGACAACCCCGCGCCGTCCACACCCCGCCGAGCCGGACGCCAGGTACCTCAGCCTGTCGTACGGGCGGCCGTCCCTGCCCTCGCCAGCCGACCCTTCCTGGTGCCAGTCACCCGAACGCCCCCTGCGGGCGCTACCCCCGTGGCGTGGCCGCCGGCTTCCTTCCCCGGCGTAACCCCACCCCGAACGGGTGCGAAAGGGCGCGCACGGCAACTCGGCGCAAGCGGCACGGCGCAGTGGTCGTCCCGGCCTCCCCGCCCGCTGTCCGGCGGGCGGGGAGGCACCCTTCGTATCCACGACACCGCAGGGTGGGCGAGATGAGCATGCGCCTGGTGGAGGACACGAGCGACGACACCTACGTCCTGGACATCCTCGACATCACGTTGACCCCGGCATTGCCATGGCTCGGGCGGCAGGTCCGTTGGGAGATGAGCGGTCGCCTCAAGGAAACCGTCGACCTGACCCGGGTCACCTGCAATGTGATCATGAAGTTCGGTCCGGTGAAGATGCTGGACCGCAGCTACCGGCTGCCCGATCTGCTGGCGCGCATAGGGGCGAGACTGCCCGGTGACCCGAGGCTGCCGGCCGGGCCGTGGCAGCAGACGTGGACGCTTCGGATTCCCGAGACGGTGCCGGTGGCCCGGCACCGGATCCGGCTGCGCGCACGGACGGGGAGCGGGAAGAACTTCCTGGCCCTGGACATCCCTCTGGACTTCAGCTGCAAATTCCGTCCGGTGGCGGCGACCTGTGGCGGCAGCTCACGCGTGCTGCACAGCACGCGCCGGCGCTGACCGTCGGCCCGCCTGCCCGTCCCGGGACGGGCAGGCGGGCCGGGGCCTCAGTCAGTGGTGCAGCGCCGCCGGCTCGTCGGGCACGTGGGAGGTGACGATCCGCCCCGCCGACGGAGTCGCCCGGCGCCGGTCCACCGCGTACGCCACGCTCGCCACGCCCAGCCCCAGGACGGCCAGGGCCGCGCCGGCCGGTGCCGGGGACGTGACGCCGAAGCCGGCCGCGATGGCCAGGCCGCCGATCCAGGCACCGCCGGCGTTGGCCAGGTTGAAGGCCGCCTGGTTGGCCGAGGAGGCCAGGGACGGGGCCGCCGAGGCCTTCTCCATGACCATCAGCTGGAGCGGGGAACCGGTGATGAACGCCGCCACGCCCAGCAGGGTCACCGCGAGGGCCGCGCTCCACTCCGCCCGCATCAGCAGCGGGAACAGCGCCAGCACCGCGCCCAGCGACGCCAGGCCGCCGAAGAGCGTGCCGCGCAGGGAGTGGTCCGCCAGCCGGCCGCCCAGCAGGTTGCCCGCCGTCGCGCCCACCCCGAACAGGGCCAGGAGCAGGGTCACGTTCGACTCGGCGAAACCGGCCGACCGCGTCAGCATCGGGGTGACGTAGCTGTACGCCGCGAAGAGCGCGCCGAAGCCCGCCACCGTCGTACCGAGGGCGAGCCAGACCGGCAGGGACCTCAGCGCCGCCAGTTCGCCGCGCAGGCCCGTCTGCGGGGCGGCGTGGCCGCCGTCCCGCGGGATCAGCAGGGCGAGCGCGGCGATGGCCGCGAGGCCGATCACGCTCACGCCCAGGAAGGCCGCCCGCCAGCCGAGGTGCTGGCCCATCAGCGTGGCCGCCGGGACGCCCGCGATGTTGGCGACGGTCAGGCCGAGGAACATCAGCGACACGGAGCGGGCCTTGCGCTCCGGGGCGACCATCGAGGTCGCGACGACCGCGCCGACGCCGAAGAAGGCGCCGTGCGGCAGGCCGCTGAGGAAGCGGGCCGCGAGGAGTGAGTCGTCGCCCGGGGCGAACGCCGACAGGGCGTTGCCCACGACGAACAGTCCCATCAGGGCGATCAGCACCGTGCGGCGGGACATCCGGGCCGTCACGGCGGCGAGCAGCGGGGCACCGATCACGACGCCGAGCGCGTACGCCGAGACCAGGTGTCCGGCCGAGGGGATGGAGATGTGCAGGTCGTCCGCGACGTCGGGCAGCAGGCCCATCATCACGAACTCGGTCGTACCGATTCCGAACGCGCCGACGGCCAGAGCGAGCAGGGCCAGGGGCATGAAGGGCCTTTGCCTTTCAGGGGAGAGGGGTTCCGTACAGTCTAAGTTCAGCTACGGAACAAAGTCTCTCAGGCCCGGTATTCCGGCGGGTTACGACGACGTGTCCAGCTTCACACGGGCGGCCACCGGAAGGTGGTCGCTGCCCGTGCGCGGCAGGGTCCAGGAGCTCGTGGGCTGGATGCCCTTGACCATGATCTGGTCGATCCGGGCCATCGGGAACGCCGCCGGCCAGCTGAACCCGAATCCGCTGCCCGCCGCGCCCTGCGTGGAGCGCATCTGGGCGGTGACCGCGTTGAGCGAACGGTCGTTCATCGTACCGTTCAGATCGCCGAGCAGGATCACACGCTTCAGCGGCTCACCGGCGATGGCCTCGCCCAGCGCGTCGGCGCTCGTGTCGCGCTGCCGCGCGGTGAAGCCGGCCTCCACCTTCACCCGGACCGAGGGCATGTGGGCGACGTACACCGCGATCGGGCCCTCGGGCGTCGTCACGGTGGCGCGCATCGCCCGCTTCCAGCCGAGCTTGATGTCGACGGCCTGGACGTCGGACATCGGGTACTTGCTCCACAGCCCGACCGTGCCGACGACCGCGTGGTACTTGTACGTCGGCGCGAGCGCCTTCTCGTAGACGGGTACGGCGGTGTTCGGGACCTCCTCCAGGGCGAGCACGTCGGCGCCGGAGGCGGCGACGGCGGTGGCGGTCCCGGTGGGGTCGGGGTTCTGGGCGTTGACGTTGTGCGTGGCCACCATCAGGTTGCCGCCCGGCCCGGTCCGGTCGACGATCAGCCCGCCGAAGAGGTTCAGCCACACGATCACCGGGAGGAGGACCGCGAGCAGGGCCGTCGCCGACCTGCGGAGCACGGTGCAGAGCAGCAGCAGCGGGATGGCGAGGCCCAGCCAGGGCAGGAAGGTCTCCGTGAGGCTGCCGAGGTTGCCCACCTGGTT
Source organism: Streptomyces sp. HUAS MG56 (assembly GCF_058673395.1). NCBI lineage: Bacteria > Bacillati > Actinomycetota > Actinomycetes > Kitasatosporales > Streptomycetaceae > Streptomyces > Streptomyces sp. HUAS MG56. Next base: position 3,768,234 of record NZ_CM178722.1, read on the forward strand.
GGGGATGTGCGAGTGCAGCAGCATCACCAGGGCCAGCAGGAGCGCGAGGAGTGCGAGGACGATGCCCCGGCGCCAGACGCGCGGGTCGCCGCGCCAGCCGGTGAACAGGCGTCGGAGCCGGGATCCGGGTCGCTTCGGCCCCGAGCCGCCGCCCGCCGTCTCCGAAACATACGCCTGCTGCGCCATACCGTCTGCCTCACTGCCGTGCACGCCGTCGTTCCCCCGCGCTGTGTCGACCCTAGGGGATGATCGGCCCTGTTCCCGCCGTCCCGTGACGGCCGTACGGAAGTCGAGGACGAACGGGTCGGGGCCGCGAGTTCCGTTCACCCCCGGGACGGGCGGGGTCTGTGACGAAACGCGCACATGGATGCTACGAGGCTGTCGACCTGACGGGACGTAGGCCTTCGAGGACCGTGTCGACGATCTCCTCCGCGAGGCCCTCGGGCAGCTCGCCGTCGGGGCGCAGGGTGGTGCGGACGAGCATGGGGCCGACGAACAGGTCGCCCGCCAGCTCCAGGTCGATGTCCGGCCGGAGTTCGCCGCTCTCCCGCCCCCGGCGCAGCACCTGGAGGACGAGCTCGCGGCGGGGGGCGACGACGCCGGCGTGGTACGCGGACCAGATCTTGGGGCTGGACTTCATCTGGGCGTACACGTTGTGCAGGATCGCCGAGGAGCGGGTGGCGAGGCCGCGCTGCCGCAGGGACTCCAGCAGGGCGACGAGGTCGTCGCGCAGGCTGGTGCCGGGGAGTTCGGGGTCGGGGGGCTCGGCGGCCCGCACGACGTCGATGAACAGCTCGTCCTTGCCGTTCCAGCGGCGGTAGATGGTGGCCTTGCCGACCCCGGCCGTGCGGGCGACGCGCTCGATGGAGAGCTCGGCGAGGGGGACGCCGTCCTCCAGGAGCTTCATCACGCTGTCGAGGATGGCGCGCTCGACGGCCTCGCTGCGGGGCCTGCCCCGTACGGGTCCGCAGGGTCGCAGCGGGCCCTCGGTGTCGCGGTCGGCGCCGGTACCGGTGTCGGCAAGGCTCACGTGGTTCCCGTCCTCTCACTGCGCTGCGGGAATCGTCCCGCAGCCGCCTCCTTCCCCCGTGCATGTATCGATCCGTACGCGGTCCGCGGCCGCTGCTCAGTCCGCCGCCACGACCAACTCCGGCTCCTTGTCGCCCTCTTGACCGGCCGTCGGCCTGCCCGGCAGGAACAGGACGGTCACCACGGCGCCGATCAGCGCGACGCCCGTACCGCACAGGGCGGTCACGTGCATCGCGTGCAGGAACGCGTCGTTGGCGGGCGTGACGAGGGCCTTGCCCTGCGGTCCGAGCCTGCTCGCGATGCCGAGGGTGGCCTCGATGGACTCGCCGGCCTTCTCGCGCAGGGCGGGCGGCAGCGGGCCGAGCTTGCCCTCGACGCCGGTGCGGTACGACGTGGCGAGCACCGAGCCGAGCACGGCGATGCCGAGCGCGCCGCCGACCTGGCGGAAGGTGTTGCTCAGCGCCGAGGCCGAGCCGGCCTTCTCGCGCGGCAGGGCCTGCATGATGACGACCGAGGTCGGCGTCATGATGTGCGCCATGCCGGTGCCCATGAGGAAGAAGATCACCTCCAGCAGCCAGATCGGGGTGTCGGCCTCGAAGGTGGCGAACGCGGCGAGCGTCGCGGCGATCAGCACCAGGCCCGCGGTGGTGGTGGCCCGGTTGCCGAACCGGTCGACCACCAGCCGGGCGCGCGGCGCGAAGATCATCTGCGCGGCGGCCAGCGGCAGCATCAGCACACCGGACTCCAGCGGCGAGTACCCGCGCACGCTCTGGGTGTAGAAGACCGAGAAGAAGGTGACGCCCATCAGCGCGAAGAAGACCAGCGCGATGGCGGCCATGGCGGCCGAGAAGACCTTGTTCTTGAAGTAGGTGACGTCGAGCGACGGATGGTCGCTGCGCTTCTCGAAGAGCACGAAGGCGATGAGCACGACGACGCCCGCGCCGGCCGTCGCCAGCACCTTCGGGTCGGTGAAGTCGGCCAGCTCGCCGCCCTTGATGATGCCGTAGACCAGCAGGACGAGGCCGACGACGGACAGGACCACGCCGATCGGGTCGAGGCGGCCCGGGCTGGGGTCGCGGGAGTCGGGCACCAGCCAGGCCATCAGGACCAGCGCGACGATCACGATCGGCACGTTGACGAAGAAGACCGAGCCCCACCAGAAGTGGTCGAGGAGGGCGCCGCCGGTGATCGGGCCGATGGCGATGGCGAGGCCGACGCCGCCGGCCCAGATGCCGATGGCCTTGGGCTGCTCCTCGCGCTCGAAGACGTTCATCAGGACGGCGAGGGTGGCGGGCATGACGAAGGCGGCACCGAGGGCCATCAGCGCGCGGAACGCGATCAGCTGGGCCGGGGAGCCGGACTCGGCGGCCAGCGCGGAGCCGATGCCGAACACGGCGATGCCGCCGATCAGCACCTTCTTGCGACCGAGGCGGTCGCCGACGAGACCGGCCGTGAACAGCAGGCCGGCGAAGACGAGGGTGTAGGCGTTGATCGCCCACTCGATCTGCCCCTGGCTGGCACCGAGGCCGACGGGCGCCGGGGTGGAGATGGTCTTGATGGCGACGTTCAGGATCGAGTTGTCGAGCACCACGATGAGCAGGCTCAGCATCAGGACGCCGAGGATCGCCCATCGGCGCCGGTGCACCGCTTCCGGTATTCGGGAGGCAGGGACGGGACTTGTCATGTGTTCGAGACTACGTTCATTTCGATACGGAACGGTCTCGTATCTAATTCCTTTACCAAGCCCTTACATGACGGGATCACGGCGGGCCCCTCTGGCCCTGCCCGGCACGAAGTGCCACCATGGAGGCGATCCGGGGACGCCGTACGGGCGCCTCGAGATGACTGAAGGAGCCGTTGCAATGACGCAGCTTTCGGCTGCCCCGACGAAGCCCTCCGACGGCAGCAAGGCGCTGTACGGGGGCAAGGGCACACGCCGTATCACCGTTCGCGACATCGCCCTCGCCAAGGAACGCGGCGAGAAGTGGCCCATGCTCACCGCCTACGACGCGATGACCGCCTCCGTCTTCGACGAGGCCGGGATCCCGGTGATCCTGGTCGGCGACTCGGCGGGCAACTGCCACCTCGGGTACGAGACGACCGTGCCCGTCACGCTGGACGAGATGACCATGCTGTCGGCCGCCGTGGTGCGCGGCACGCAGCGCGCGCTGATCGTGGCCGACCTGCCGTTCGGCTCGTACCAGGAGGGTCCGGTGCAGGCGCTGCGCTCGGCGACCCGGCTGGTCAAGGAGGCCGGGGCCGGCGCGGTCAAGCTGGAGGGCGGCGAGCGCTCGCACGAGCAGATCCGCCTGCTGGTGGAGGCCGGCATCCCGGTGTGCGCGCACATCGGGCTGACCCCGCAGTCCGTGAACGCGATGGGCTACCGCGTGCAGGGGCGCGGCGAGGAGGCGGCGCAGCAGCTGCTCCGCGACGCCAAGGCCGTACAGGACGCGGGCGCCTTCGCGGTGGTCCTGGAGCTGGTCCCGGCGGAGCTGGCGGCCGAGGTGACGCGCGTGCTGCACATCCCGACGGTCGGCATCGGCGCGGGACCGGAGTGCGACGCGCAGGTCCTGGTCTGGACGGACATGCTGGGCCTGACCTCCGGCCGGGTCCCCAAGTTCGTCAAGAAGTACGCCGACCTGCGTGAGGTCATGACGAGCGCGGCGAAGGCCTACGCGGAGGACGTCGTCGGCGGAACGTTCCCGCAGGAGGAGCACTCCGTCCACTAGGCGTTGCCACTGAGCCACTGCGGAAACACCCCGGGCAGCCCGCCGATCTTCCCCCGTCGGCGGGCTGCCCCTGTATGAGGGACGCGCCGGCCCGCTGTCGGTGGCCGTCGGCGGCTTGTCGGTCGTTTGTCGGTGGGGCCTGGCACCGTCTGTGGCATGACGCGAATCGATGACAACCCCGTCGGCGCGGGCCGTGCGGTGACGGTGCGGGGACTGGTCAAGCACTACGGCGAGACCAAGGCGCTGGACGGCGTCGACCTGGACGTGCGCGAGGGCACCGTGATGGGCGTCCTCGGACCGAACGGCGCCGGCAAGACGACCCTCGTACGGATCCTGTCCACCCTGATCACTCCCGACGCCGGACAGGCCACCGTGGCCGGGTACGACGTCCTGCGCCAGCCCCGGCAGCTGCGCCGGGTCATAGGGCTGACCGGGCAGTACGCCTCCGTCGACGAGAAGCTGCCCGGCTGGGAGAACCTGTACATGATCGGGCGGCTGCTCGATCTCTCCCGCAAGGACGCCCGCGCCCGCGCGGACGCGCTGCTGGAGCGGTTCTCCCTCACCGAGGCGGCCAAGCGGCCCGCCAGTACGTACTCCGGCGGCATGCGGCGGCGGCTGGACCTCGCCGCATCCATGATCGGGCGGCCCGCCGTGCTGTATCTCGACGAGCCGACCACCGGGCTCGACCCCCGCACCCGCAACGAGGTGTGGGACGAGGTGAAGGCCATGGTCGGCGACGGCGTCACCGTGCTGCTCACCACCCAGTACATGGAGGAGGCCGAGCAGCTCGCCTCCGAGCTGACCGTGGTGGACCGCGGCAAGGTCATCGCCACCGGCGGGATCGAGCAGCTGAAGGCCAAGGTCGGCGGCCGCACCCTGCGCGTGCGGCCCGTCGATCCGCTGCAGCTGCGCCCGCTCGCCGACATGCTGGACGAGCTGGGCATCACCGGGCTCGCCGCCACCACCGTCGACTCCGAGTCCGGGACGCTGCTGGTGCCGATCCTCAGCGACGAGCAGCTGACCGCGGTGGTCGGCGCGGTCACCGCGCGCGGCATCACCATCTCCTCCATCACCACCGAACTGCCCAGCCTGGACGAGGTGTTCCTGTCCCTCACCGGCCACCGTGCCGGTGCGCCGGAGAAGGACGCCACGCCCGCCGACACCCGTCAGGAGATCGCCGCATGAGCTCGATCACCACCACCGTCGCCGAGGCCGACGGCCGGATCCCGCTGCGCGGGCATCTGCGGCACACCGGCGCGCTCGTCCGGCGCAATCTGCTCTGGATCCGCCAGGACCCGGAGTCGATGTTCGACGCACTGCTCATGCCGATCGTCTTCACGCTGCTGTTCGTGTACGTCTTCGGCGGCTCGATCGGGCAGGCGCTCGGCGGCGGCCAGGGGCATTACGTGCAGTACGTCATCCCCGGCATGATCGCGATGATGAGCATGACCCTGTCGCAGGGCGTCGGCACCGGGTTCAGCCAGGACTTCAACAGCGGGGTCATGGACCGGTTCCGCTCGCTGCCGATCGGGCGCGGCTCCGTGCTGTTCGCGAAGATCGCCGTGGAGCTGGCGCGGATGCTGTTCGCCACGGCCATCCTGATGGTCGTCGCGGTCCTGGTCGGTTTCCACATCAGCAGCTGGCCCGGGCTGCTCGCGACCGTGGGGCTGTCCGCGCTGTTCGCCACCTCGATCATGTGGGTGTTCCTCACCCTCGGTGTCGTCCTGAAGAACGCGCAGTCCGTGCAGGCGATGGGCTTCCTGGTGCTGTTCCCGCTGCAGTTCGGGTCGTCCATCTTCGCCCCGCCCCGGTCGATGCCGGGCTGGCTGCGGCACTTCACCGACTACAACCCGCTGTCGACGCTCGCCGACTCGGCCCGCGGCCTCATGAACGGCGGTCCGGTCGCCCACTCCGTGTGGATGACGGTGGGCTGGTCGGTGGCGATCACCGTGGTGATGGCACCGGTCGCGATCCACAAGTTCCGCACGAAGACCTGACGTCCGCCGTGGGTCAGAACAGGGCGGTGGCCTCCGCGAGGGAGAGGCCACCGCCCTCGGCGTACGCCGCCGCGTATCCGGCGGCGTCGAGCCGTTCGCGGATGCGGGCCACGGTCAGGTCCTGCGCCTGGCGCTCCATGCCGGAGCGGACGTGCCCGGGCGGCAGGATGGCGTCGGCGGCGCCCAGACAGCGGGCCCCGGCCAGGGCACCCTCCTCACCGCGCTCGGCCAGGGCCATCGCGGCGACGGCCAGACAGACGGACGGCAGGTGCGGGCTGATGGCCTCGGACAGCGGGTCCTGGGCGAGCCGCAGCGCCTGCCGGACCCGGTCCAGGGCCTGCTCCGGCAGCCGGTCGAGGGCGTCCAGCCAGGCCTCCTGAACGAGGATCATCACGTCGAAGACCACGAAGTGCGCGATCTTGAACTCCTCGCGGAGCAGCCGGAGTTGCTCGCGCGCCTCGCCGGTGCGGCCGTACACGCCGAGCCAGCAGGCGAGGAAGAGCCGGGCGGCGGGCATCGCCTCGTTGAAGGAGCCGTCCTGGCTGGCGATGACGTCGCGGAGCATCTTCTCGCCGCGCTCCAGTTCGCCCTGCTCCATGAGCACGCTGCCGAACCGGGCGCCCAGGACGGCCATCTGGGCGCGGGCGCCGAGGCGCTCGGCGTACGCGATGGCGGCCTGGTAGTCGTCGGCCGCGGCCTCGTAGGCCCCCTTGCGCTCATGGGCCTCGCCCCGCGCGGACAGCGCCTCGGCGGTGCCCCACGCGTCACCGATGCGGCGGTAGATCTCCAGCGCCTCGTCGGCGTCGCGGGAGGCGTCGCCCGCCCAGGAGGTGCGGTTGGCGAGCAGGCCGGCGCGCATCTGGAGGGCACCGGCCAGCTCCCACTCGTAGCCGGGGGTGCTCCGGCACGTCTCCACCGTGGCGTCCATGATCGTGCGCAGCCGGTCCATGCCGCCGGTCAGCATCTCGGCGAAGAACCACAGCATCCCCGGGGCCCGGCAGGTCTGCGGCAGGCCGGGCTCGTAGACCTCGGTGACGGCTCTCAGCTTTTCCTGCGCCTCGGGCGTCTGCCAGGCCTCCAACTCGGTCTCCATGCACGCGAGATGGGCCAGATGGACGCCGCGCCGGGCCTCGGCGAGCACCTCTCCGGTGTACGGGGGCGGGGCGTCGGTGCAGCTCTGCCACACCGGGCGGGCCGGGCGGACCGGTGCGGCGAACGGGTCGGGGCCGAGCCGCATCACCTCCACGCACCAGGTGCGGGTCTCCAGGCGCTGGTCGCGCATCTGCCAGAACCACAGCAGGGACAGCACCAGGCACAGCGCCTCCTGCTCGTCGCCGAGGGCGACGGCGTGCCGCAGGGCGGTGCGCAGGTTCTCGTACTCCAGCTGGAACCGCTCGATGGCGGTGCGCTGTTCGGAGCCGCGCAGCAACGGGTCCGTGGTGCGGGCGAGTTCGCGGTAGTACGTCAGATGCGCGTGATCGGCGCCGCCGCGGCCACCGGTCTCGTCCAGCCGTTCGGCGGCGTACTCGGCGACGGTCTCCAGGAGGCGGTAGCGCATCCCGCCGTCGCCCGACGGAGCGGCCACCACCAGGGACTTGTCCACCAGGGAGCCGAGCGCGTCGAGTGCGACGGGGCCGCACACGGCCTCGGCGGCGGCCAGGTCGCAGCCGCCCGCGAACACCGACAGCCGGGCGAGGACGGCGCGTTCGTCCGCGTCCAGCAGGTCCCAGGACCAGTCCACGACGGCCCGCAGGGTCTGCTGGCGGGGCAGCACGGTCCGGCTGCCGGAGGTGAGCAGGCGGAAGCGGTCGTCCAGCCGCTCCGCTATCTGGCGGGGCGTCAGCATGCGCAGCCGGGCCGCGGCCAGCTCGATCGCGAGGGGCAGCCCGTCGAGCCGCCGGCAGATCTCCGCGCAGGCCTCCGGATCGTCCCCGGTGCGGAAGCCGGGCCGGGCCGCCGCGCCCCGCTCGGCGAGCAGCCGCAGCGCGACCGGTTCCGGCAGCGGCTCCACCGGGCGCACCAACTCCCCCGGTACACCGAGGGGTTCACGGCTGGTGGCGAGGACGACCAGCCCCGGGCAGCGCTCCAGCAGCCGGGCGACCAGCTCGGCCGCGGCCTCCACGACGTGCTCGCAGTTGTCGAGGACGATCAGCATCCGGCGCCGGGCGCAGTGCTCCAGGAGCCGTTCGAGGGGTTCGTCGTGCCGGTCGGCGACCGCGCGCATGTTCTCGACGCCGGCGCCGTGCAGCACGGTCTCGCGGGCGCCGATCGCGGTGACCACGGCCTGCGGCACGGCCCCGGGGTCGTCCACGGGGGCCAGCTCGGCCAGCCACACGCCGTCGCGGACGGTGTGCCGTACCGCCTCGGCGGCCTCCTGGGACAGCCGGGTCTTGCCGGCGCCGCCGGGCCCGAGCAGGGTGACCAGCCGGGCCCGCGCGAGATCGGCGCCGATGGCGTCGATGTCGGTTTCCCGGCCCACGAAGGAGGTGAGCCGGGCGGGCAGGTTGCCCACGGCGGGCCGCGCCTGCTGCGGCTTCGGGGGTTCCTGCGCCTCGGCCGTCAGCAACTCGGCGTGCAGGGCGCGCAGTTCGGGTCCGGGGCCGACGCCGAGCCGGTCCGCGAGCAGCCGTCGTACGTCCTCGTAGGCGGCGAGCGCCCGGGCGGGGCGGCCGGTGTCGCGCAGGGCGCGCAGCCGCAGCGCCTGGAGCGGCTCGTCCAGCGGGTGCTCGTCGCACAGCGCGGTCAGCTCGGGCAGCGACTGCTCGGCCCGGCCGAGGGCGAGGGCGGCGGTGTGCCGGGCGCGCAGCGCGTCCAGCCGGCGCGTCTCCCAGCGGGCCGCCTCGGCGGAGTGGTCGGGCAGGTCGGCGAGGGCGGGGCCGTGCCACAGGGCGAGCGCGTCGTCCAGGACCGCGGCGGCCTTGGCCGGGTCGCCGTCGGCGAGCGCGGCGAGCCCGTCGCCGGTCAGCCGCTCGAACCGGTTGAGGTCGACATCGTCAAAGGCGGCGGTGAGCCGGTAGCCGCCCTCGGCGGAGGCGACGGCGGCCGCGCCGAGGGTACGGCGCAGCCGGCCGACCAGCGCCTGGAGCGCGCCGGCGGCGTCGGCGGGCGGGTCGGCGCCCCACACCTCGTCCACGAGCACGCCCACGGGCACGGTCCGCCCCGCCCTGAGCGCGAGCGCACTCAGCAGGGCGCGCAGCCGCGCCCCGCCGACCGGGACGGTCGTACCGTCGGGACGGAGTGCCTGGGTGGTGCCGAGAAGCCGATAGCGCACGGGGTCCATTGTCCCTGGAGGCTCAGGTTCGGTCAGGACGGCCGTCGGACGCGTCGTCGGGGGGACCATCCCCCCACCCTTCCAGGAACCGGACGGCCTGCGCGAGACGTTTCCCCCACGACCGCACGGCCGGTACGGTCGCCTTTCCGACGGTCCCCGCACACAGGAGCCCCCAGATGACCACCGCCACCACCCGCTCCAGTGACCGCCGGGTCAGTCCCGTGTTCGTCGGGATCATGGCCGTGACGGCGGTGACCGGCTGGGCCACCTGGAGCGGGTACGCGGCGCAGCCGGGCGTCGCGGTGTTCCTGTTCGTGACGGCGGCCTGGGTCGTCTCCCTGTGTCTGCACGAGTACGCGCACGCGCGCACGGCGCTGCACGGCGGGGACATCACGGTGGGCGCGAAGGGCTACCTCACGCTGAACCCGCTGAAGTACACGCACGCGCTGCTGAGCATCGTGCTCCCGGTGGTCTTCCTGGTCATGGGCGGGATCGGGCTGCCCGGCGGCGCGGTGTTCATCGAGCGCGGCCGGATCCGGGGCCGCTGGAAGCACAGCCTGATCTCGGCGGCGGGCCCGCTGACGAACGTGCTGTTCGCCGCGGTGTGCAGCGCGCCGTTCTGGCTGCACGCGCTGGACGGAGTGCCCGCGGACTTCCGGTTCGCGCTGGCGTTCCTGGTGCTGCTCCAGGTGACCGCGTCGATCCTGAACCTCCTGCCGGTGCCGGGCCTGGACGGCTACGGCGTGATCGAGCCGTGGCTGTCGTACCGGATCAAGCGGCAGCTGGCGCCGTACGCGCAGTTCGGCCTGCTGTTCGTGTTCGCGCTGCTGTGGGTGCCGTCGGTCAACAGCGTGTTCTTCGACGCGATCGACGCGGTCCTGCGCTTCCTCGGCGTCGACGACTACTCCCGCTACTGCGGCCAGGAGCTGTACCGCTTCTGGCGCGGCACCCCGGAGATCTGCACGATCAGCCGGTGACGGACTCGCCGGGCCCGGCGGCGTTCCGGGCGCGCTTGACGTAGTACCAGCTCATGTTGGACGACAGGCCCGCCAGCAGCACCCAGACGATCCCCAGCCAGCTGCCCTGGACGAAGGAGACGACGGCGGCGGCCACGGCGAGGACGCAGACGACGAGGGGGTAGAGGGCGATGCGGGGCATGGCGGGGTGGCTCCTGTCGGATCCGGTCGGGGACACTGCTCGGAACTGCTTCGCCGACCAGTGTCCCCCATCGCCCCGCGCGGCTCACACGTCGGTGACGCGCAGCCCGGCGTGTGCCTTGTAGCGGCGGTTGACGGAGATCAGGTTCGCGACGAGCGACTCGACCTGGTGGGCATTGCGCAGCCGCCCGGCGAAGACGCCGCGCATACCGGGGATGCGCCCCGCGAGGGCCTGCACGATCTCCACGTCGGCCCGCTGCTCGCCCAGCACCATCACGTCGGTGTCGATCTCGTCGATCTCCGGGTCCTGGAGCAGGACGGCCGACAGGTGGTGGAAGGCGGCGGTGACCCGGGAGTCCGGCAGCAGGGCGGCGGCCTGCTCGGCGGCGCTGCCCTCCTCGGGCTTGAGGGCGTAGGCGCCCTTCTTGTCGAAGCCGAGCGGGTTGACGCAGTCCACGACGAGCTTGCCGGACAGGTCCGCGCGCAGGGCGGCCAGCGTGTCGCCGTGGCCGTCCCACGGTACGGCGACGATCACGATGTCGCTGCGGCGCGCGGTCTCGGCGTTGTCGGCGCCCTCGACCCCGTGGCCGAGTTCGTCGGCGGCGGCCTGTGCCCGCTCGGCGGACCGCGAGCCGATGATCACCTTCTGGCCGGCCCGGGCGAGCCGGTAGGCGAGGCCCTTGCCCTGCGGGCCGGTGCCGCCGAGGACGCCGACGACGTACCCGGAGACGTCGGGCAGGTCCCAGGGGTCCTTGGCGGGGGCCTTGGCAGGGGTCTGTGCGCTGTCGGTAGAGGTCATGCGCCCGACTCTACGTCCGTGGCGGACACGGCACCTGGTCAGGTGAGGCGGTGCAGCGGGACCCGGCGGAACGCGACCCGCTCGTAAGGGCCGAAGTCGCCGGTCTCGTAGAGGAGTCCGACCGTGCCGGCGTCGACGCGGACCAGGTCGCCGTAGGCGGCGGGCAGCCCGTCGGCGGTGAACGCCGGGCGCCAGGTGGTGCCGCCGTCGGCGGAGGCGCGCAGGGTCATCAGGGCGCGGGCGGCGGGGTCGGCCGGGCCGGCGTAGAGGAGCAGGTCGGGGTCGCGGAGCTGGAGGACGGAGCCCTGGCAGACCGGTCCGGCGAGCCCGGCCTGGGGCCGGAAGGGCAGGGCGAGGGTGCGGCCGCCGTCGGTGGAGTGGGCGTCGGCGCGGGTGCCGGGGGCCGGCCCGGCGCCGGGGATGTTGCGGGTGTTGAAGTAGACGCGTCCGTCGGGGAGTTCGGCGGCCGTGGTCTCGTTCGCGTTGATGTACCCGTCGGTGTTCTCGTCGACGTACCCGAGGTACCAGCTCTCGCCCCCGTCGTCGCTGAGCAGGCAGTGGCCGCAGTAGTACCGCGGCTCGGCCCCGGTGTCGGTGCCGGTGGGCGGCACGGAGTGGTTGGCGGGGACGACCACGCGCCCGCCGCCGAGCTGGAGGGCGTGCCCGGGGGTGGTGGCGTACCAGCGCCAGCCGGGCCGCCTGACCTGCGCGGTGATGTCGGTGGGCGCGGACCAGGTCAGACCCTCGTCGTCGCTGCGCTGCACCCACACCCGGCGCCCGTCGGCGTCCGGGACCCGGCCGCGCATGACGGCGTCCTCGGTGGCCCGGGCGGCGGCGCGGACGTGCACGAGCAGGACGCGGCCGGTGTCGAGGACGACGGGGGCGGGGTTGCCGGCGAGGCCGGTGCCGTTGCTCGCGGCGACGACGAGGGGGCCCCAGGTGCGGCCGCCGTCGGTGGAGCGCTTGAGCACGATGTCGATGCGGCCGTGGTCGGCGGCGGAGTCGTGGCGTCCCTCGCAGAGGGCGAGCAGCGTGCCGGCGCCGGTGGCCACGATCGCCGGGATCCGGAAACTGGCGTAGCCGTCGTGTCCGGCGCGGAAGGGGACGGTGACGTCGCTCATGGGCGCTCCTCGGGCTCGGCTGGGTCGTACGGGTCGCGCGGTGACCGCTGCTTGTCCCCGAGGCGGGCGAATTCCGGGTGAACTCCGGGTCACGAGTGGCCGGTTGCGGCAGGATGCGGTCGCATGGACGCCGTACGGGTCGCGTTGCTGCGGGAAGTGCTCGCCGGGACGGAGTGGCTGGGGGCCACCCGGAGGTTCGCGGGGGCGCTGCGCGGGTCGGTGGTGGCGCACGGGGGCGGGCTGCTGCTGGTCGGCACGCCGGAGTACGAGCCGTGGCATCTGGCGGCGCATCTGGTGGACGAGGCCGCGTGGTCGGGTACGCCGGAGCTGGCGCCGACGCTCGTACGGCACCGGGTGCGCCCCTCGGACCCGCCGCATCTGGCCGTCGGACCGGGCCGCATCGAGGCGGCGGGGCGGGGCGAGACCCTGCTGGTCGTGGCGCCCGAGGAGCCCGCGCCGCTGCTGGAGCGGGTGCACGCGGCCCGGCGGGCCGGGGTGACGGTGCTGGCGCTCGGCGCGGGCGGGGGCGAGCTGGCCGCGATGGCCCACGAGTCGCTGGCGGTACCGCAGGGGGCGGAGCTGGACCTGGACTCGGTGCAGCACCTGGTGAGCGCGGGGGCCGGCGAGAACAGCGCGGGCTCCGCGCGGGTTCAGCGGGGTTTTCGTGACCGGTTGTCGAGGCTGGCGGAGATCCTGACGGCACCGCCGCCGGCCCCTTGGTGACCGCGCGCCGGTGACCTGCGCTTTCGTGGCCCGCGCCCGGAAATCCGGTTGCCCGCAGTGCGCGGCCGACCGAGCATGACCCCTTGTGCCCCGCGACCTTCTCCGTGACCTCCTGCCCGACCTGTCCCCCTGGAAGGCCTCCGCGGACTTCCGGCGGCTGTGGAAATCAGGGCTGATCAGCAACTTCGGCAGCTTTCTGACCTTCGTCGCGCTGCCCGTCCAGCTGAAGGACCTCACCGGTTCCGCGGCGGCGGTGGGCGCGATCGGTGCCGTGGAGCTGCTGCCGCTCATCGTCTGCGGGCTCTACGGCGGCGCCCTCGCCGACGCCCTGGACAAGCGGAAGCTGATCGTGTGGACGGAGGCCGGGCAGGGGCTGCTGAGTGCGGCGCTGCTGGTCGACGCCCTGCTCCCGCACCCCGCGCTCTGGCCGCTGTACGCCGTCGCGGCGCTCTCCGCCGCCCTGGGGTCGGTCCAGCGCCCGGCGCTGGACTCGCTCTGGCCCCGGCTCGTGGCCCACGCCGACCTGCCCGCCGCCGCCTCGCTGAACTCGCTGCGCTGGACGGTCGGCGGAGTCGCCGGACCGGCGGTCGCGGGCGTGGTCGTCGCCTACGCGGGCCTCGGCTGGGCGTACGCCGCCGACGTGCTGACCTTCGCCGTGTCACTGCTGTACATCGTGCGGATCGCCCCGTCCCCCGCCGCCCACGAGGCCTCGAAGCCCTCGCTGAACGCCGTCCTGGAGGGCGCCCGGTACGCGTGGAGCCGCAAGGAGCTCCTCGGCACCTACGCCGTCGACCTCGCGGCGATGTTCCTGGCCATGCCGCTCGCGGTCCTGCCGTTCCTCGCCGACGAGCTGCACGCCGACTGGTCGCTCGGGCTGATGTACGCCGCCCTCCCGGCCGGCTCCCTGCTGGTGAGCCTGACCGGCGGCTGGACCTCCCGGGTGCACCGGCACGGGCTGCTGGTCGTGGTGTCGGCCGCCGGCTGGGGTCTCGCCGTCGCGGCGGCGGGCGCGTGCGGGAACGTCTGGCTGGTGCTGCTGTTCCTGACCGTCGGCGGCGGCTTCGACATGGTCTCCGGGATCTTCCGGGCCGCCCTGTGGAACCAGACGATCCCCGACGAGCTGCGCGGCCGGCTCGCCGGGATCGAGCTGCTGTCCTACTCGGTCGGCCCGCAGCTCGGCCAGGTCCGCGCGGGCTCTCTCGCCGCCTGGGCGGGCGTGCGGACCTCGGTCGTCTCCGGCGGTCTGGCCTGCGCGGGGGCCATGGGGCTGCTCGCCCTGTGCCTGCCGGGGCTCATGACGTACGACGCCCGGACCAACGAGCACTCCGTGCGCATGCGCGAGCGGCGCGCCGCCGCCGGACAGGCCGTGAGCTGATCACTCCTCGTCGGTGTTCCCCCGCGCGGTCGCGTCGTGCCAGCGCGGGTCGTTCTCCCACTGGAGGTTGCGCTCGGCGGCGGTCTCCATCGCCCGCCGGGCCTCCTCGGGCGAGGCGTAGGGCCCGAAGCGGTCCTTGCCCGGGCACTCCGGCCCTTCCTCGACCTTCTTGTGTTCCAGGCAGTAGAACCACTCGCCCGGCTTGCCGACGGTGCGCTTCTTGAACAGGGGCATGGACAGCTCCTCTCGCCACGGACATGTTCCCCCATCTCCGCTCGATAGACTCGCTGGCATGTCTGGCCAGTCGCTGCTCGTACCAGGGGAGCTGTCCCCCACCCGTTCGGTCCCCGGAAACATCCGCCGCCCCGCGTACGTCGGCAAGCCCGCGCCGGCGCCGTACACCGGGCCGGAGGTGCAGACCCCCGAGATCATCGAGGCGATGCGGATCGCCGGCCGCATCGCCGCGCAGGCGATGGAGGAGGCCGCGAAGATCATCGCGCCCGGGGTCACCACGGACCAGCTGGACAAGGTCGCCCACGACTACATGTGCGACCACGGCGCCTACCCGTCCACGCTCGGCTACCGCGGTTTCCCCAAGTCGCTGTGCACGTCGGTCAACGAGGTCATCTGCCACGGCATCCCGGACTCGACGGTCCTGAACGACGGTGACATCGTCAACCTGGACGTGACGGCGTACATCGGCGGGGTGCACGGCGACAACAACGCCACGTACCTGGTCGGGGACGTGGACGAGGAGTCGCGGCTGCTGGTGGAGCGGACCCGCGAGGCCCTGAACCGCGCGATCAAGGCGGTCCGGCCGGGCCGCCAGATCAACGTCATCGGCCGGGTCATCGAGTCCTACGCCAAGCGCTTCGGCTACGGCGTCGTCCGTGACTTCACCGGACACGGGATCAACTCGTCGTTCCACTCCGGCCTGATCATCCCGCACTACGACAGCCCGCACGCGACGACGGTCATGCAGCCCGGCATGACGTTCACGATCGAGCCGATGCTGACGCTGGGCACGTACGAGTACGACCTGTGGGACGACGGCTGGACGGTCGTGACGAAGGACCGCAAGCGGACGGCCCAGTTCGAGCACACGCTGGTGGTGACGGACTCGGGCGCGGAGATCCTGACTCTTCCCTGATCACCGACTTGCCCACTCCGTGCCGGGGTGGGCTTTGTCTTGTAGACTTTTACCGACAAGGTGTCGGCAAAGCTCCGCGGACCATCCAGGGACGGGCTCATGGACTCCTTCTCGGCACTCATCCGGACCGCCTCCCACGCGCAGCACCTGGAGGCGGAGACCTCGACCTTCATGAGCGACCTGCTCGCCGGCAGGCTGGGCGTGGCCGCCTTCGCGCGCTACACCGAGCAGCTGTGGTTCGTGTACGAGGCCCTGGAGCGCGGCGCCGGGCGACTGGCGGCGGACCCGGTGGCGGGGCCGTTCGTGCGGCCCGAGCTGTTCCGGCTGGCCGCGCTGGAGCGGGACCTGGCGCATCTGCGGGGGCCGGGGTGGCGGGCAGGCCTGAGCGCCCTGCCCGCCACGCAGGAGTACGCGGCCCGGGTGCGCGAGTGCGCCGAGCGCTGGCCCGGCGGCTATGTCGCCCACCACTACACCCGCTACCTGGGCGACCTGTCCGGGGGCCAGATCATCCGGGACAGGGCCGAGAAGACGTGGGGCTTCGCGAAGAAGGGTGACGGGGTGCGCTTCTACGTCTTCGAGGCGGTCGCCAACCCGGCCGCGTTCAAGCGGAGTTACCGCGAGCTGCTGGACGCCGTACAGGTCGACGACCTGGAGCGGCAGCGGGTCGTGGCGGAGTGCAGGCGGGCTTTCGCCCTGAACACCGCGGTGTTCAGGGCACTCGGGGACGAGTTCCCGCTGAGCGCCTAGCGTGCCAGGGCCCACGACGCCGGGATGATCCAAACGACACCCCCCTAGCGCTCCAGGAACACCCGGCCGCCGATCTCCACCCAGCCGTGCGGCTGCGGGGCGGTGAGGATCTGGGAGCCCTTGCCCTGGGTGATGTTGAGGGCGCGGCCCAGCCGGTCGGTGAGGAGAAGAGCCGCCGCGCCCGTCGCCTCGTCCTCGTCGATGCCGTCACCGCGCCCGGGGAAGGCGCGGGCGCGGATCCGGCCGGCGGCCTCGTCCTGCCAGGCCCAGGCGTAGAGCCACTCCCCCGGCGGCGGCACGTCCAGGGCGTCCACCTCGGCCGCGGTCGCGTACTGGCGCAGGGTGCGCGGCGGGGCCCACTCGGCGCGGGCCTCGATCCAGCTGAACTCGCCGTCCAGCCGGGCCCCGACGACTCCGGCGGGGGTGACGAGTTCGGGCACGTCGAGCAGCCAGGCGGTGCCGACGCAGGGGTGACCGGCGAAGGGCAGCCGCAGGGTGGGGGTGTAGATGTCGATGACACCGCGCTCGGGGTCGTCCACGAACACGGTCTCGCTGAAGCCGAGCTCGGCCGCCAGCTTCTGCCGGTCGCCGCGCTCGGGCAGCACCGAGCCGTCGCGGACGACACCGAGTGCGTTGCCGTGGCCGCCGTCCGGTCCGCAGAAGACGCGGAGTATGTCGTAGTCAGTCACCCGGGAATTGAAACATCGCGGCCCACGGGGTCGTGACGCGGCTCGGCCAGGTCACGGTGTGGCCGCTGTACCCGGTCCCGGCACTCACGGTGTTCCTCGCCCCGGTAGGGTTCGCCTCCGGGAAGGGGAAGGTGAAGGGACCCGATGAGCAGGGATCGCAGCCCGCGCAGGCTCCGCAGGCGTGCCGGCGACGCACGCGCGGCGGTGCGCCGGGGCGCACTCACGGCGGCCTCGCTGACCGCACTGTCACTGACGGCGAGCGGGTGCGTGGTGGTGCACGGGGAGCGCGAGGTGCTGCCCGCCGCCACCCGCGCCGAGGCCGCCAAGGCGGTCGCCGCGTTCACGACCGCGTACAACAAGGCCGACAAGGCCTACGACAGCTCCCTGGACGCGCCCTACGTCACCGGCCCGTTCGGCGACATCGACGCCGCGCGGCTGAAGGCCGGGCACGTCAACAGCCCCTCGGGCAACGCGGACCACGTGCCGCTGAAGCTGTCGGACGTGAAGATCACCATTCCCGAGAAGGCGGGCTGGCCGCGCTGGTTCCTCGCCGACGCCCGGGGCAACAAGGCGGGCGACGCGCGCTGGCTGCTGGTGTTCACCCGCAGCGGTCTGAACGAGCGCTGGCAGGTGGCGTACCTGACACTGGTCGCGCCGGGCGCCGTACCGCGGTTCACGACGGACAAGGACGGCTGGGCCGAGGCCGTACCGGCCGGCTCGGCCCAACTCGCCGTCGCGCCCGAAGCGTTGAGCGCGGACTTCGCGGCGTACCTCCAGAAGGGCGGGAAGACCTTCGCCGACGGCGCGTACACGAGCGTCGAGCGGGCGAACCGCGCCCAGCGGGCCCGCAAGCCGGGTCTGGTCACGCAGTTCATCGACAAGCCGCTCACGAGCGGCGACTACCAGCCGCTGGCGCTGCGCACGGCGGACGGCGGGGCGCTGGTGTTCTTCTCCTCGCGCCACTACGAGAAGCGGACGGCCGCCGCGGGCACCACGATGCCGCCCGACAACAAGGACGTGCAGGCGCTGACCCAGGGCGAGGTGAACCAGTCCCTGACGCTGGAGTTCATGTCCAACGAGGTCGCCCTGGACCCGGCGGGCAGCGGCGCGGTGTCCCTGCTGGGACGGGTGCCGGGGCTGACGTCGGCGCAGGGCGGATAGCGACCGGAGGACCGGTGGCCGAGCGGCTCAGTGCCGCAGCGGCCAGACGGTGGCCTGGTGCTCGGCGCCCGCGTACCGGGCGCAGGCGTCGGTGAGGGTCTCCAGCAGGCTGAGCGGGTCCGGGAGCGGGTGCTCCGGGCCGCGTGTCCAGTGCACCCGCTGGTCGTCGCCGGGCAGCCGGGCGGGCGGCACGAGCACGTACGACCCCCGGCAGTGCCAGCGCAGGCCGGGGTGCTCGTCCATGGTCTCGGGGTGGCAGTCCAGCTCGCACGGCCACCACTCGTCCTCGTCCTCGGGGGTGCCGCGGGTGAGCGTGAAGAACAGCATGCGGCCGTCGTCGCTCTCGGCGACCGGGCCGACCTCGACGCCGGATCCGAGCAGCCGCTCCAGCGCCTCCCGGCCGGCCCGCAGGGGCACGTCCAGGACGTCGTGGGTCATGCCGGTGGCGGTGATGAAGTTGGCCTGCGGCTGGTGGCGGACCCAGCGCTCGATCTGGGCGCGGTCGGTGGTGGACTGCGTCTGCCAGGCGAACGACACCGGGTGCCGGGCCGGGGTGGGACAGCCGACGCGGTCGCAGGAACAGCGGTAGCCGGGGGCGGGGTGCGCGGCGGGGGCGAGCGGCAGGCCCGCTCTGGCAGCGGCGAGCAGCAGGGCCTCACGGCCGCCGCCGTCGGCGGCCTCCTTCGGCCGGCGTCCGCGCAACCACTGGGAGAGCCTGCCCTGCCGGCCGGACCGGCCGCCGAACGTCGCGCTCATCTATCCCCTCGCCTCGCAGATCGCCTCGCTGGTGTGCCTCGCTGGTGTGCGGACAGCATGCCTTATCGTCCCATCCTCCTCCGCTTCGGGGGGCCGCGGGGCGGATCCGGAGGAACCGGACGAGACGCGCCTCACACGGATCAGCGGGGACTCAGGCCGTACAGGGCGTAGTCGACGAGGGTGTCCGTGTAGGCGTGGGTGATCGGGCCGGTGTGCTGGAGCCAGCGCTGGGCCAGGGGCGAGACGAACAGCTCCAGGGCGATACGGGGATCGACGTCGGCCCGTACCGCCCCGGTGGCCTGCGCGGCCCGCAGCCGGTCGACGTACAGCTGGAGCTGGGGTTCGAGCAGCTTGGCGACGAACTCGCGGCCCAGCGGCTCGTTCACCAGGCCCTCGGCGGCCAGCGCCCGGGCGGGCACCTCGAAGCGCGGGTCGGCCATCTGGTCCACCGTGATCCGCAGCACGGTCTTGAGGTCGGCGGCGAGGTCGCCGGTGTCCGGGATGACGTACGGCGCCTGCCCCGCTTCCTGTGCCGCCTGCATCGAGAGGTCGAGGAACGCCTCCAGCAGCACGGCGGCCTTGGACGGCCACCAGCGGTAGATCGTCTGCTTGCCGACCCCGGCCCGGGCGGCGATCCCCTCGACGGTGGTCTTCGGGTACCCGACGTCGCCGACCAGGGCGAGGGCGGCGGCGTAGATCGCCCGACGGGACTTCTCGCTGCGACGGCTGGCGTCGGGGGCGGGGTTCTTGGCCATGGGACCGACGCTAACAAGCGCCCCTCACTCGTCCGGATCCGCGGGCGGCCAGGGGTCCCCCCACTCCGCGTCCCGCGCCGCCTTGTACAGGTCACCGTGCCGCTTGGTCACCGTCGTACGGTCCAGCCTCCCCTCGGCCTCGCAGAGATCGAGCAGCACCTGCCCCTTGCGGATCTGGGGGCGCCGGACGATCCGGGCGGGGGCCGGCTGCGCGGGCAGGCGGCTCGCGGCGACGTAGGAGAACTTCTCGTCCTCGTACGGCAGGGTGCCGCCCTTGACCTGGCGGTGCAGGGAGGAGCGGCTCACCCGGGCGGAGAAGTGGCACCAGTCCCGGCCGGGCTCGATGGGGCAGGCGGCGCTGTGCGGGCAGGGGGCGACGACGCGCAGCCCGGCCCGGATCAGGCGGTCGCGGGCCTCGATGACGCGGGCGTAGCCGGCCGGGGTGCCGGCCTCCACGATCACCACGGCCTGCGCGGCGGCGGCAGCGGCGTCGACGAGGGCGGCGCGGTCGGGCTCGGCGAGTTCGTTGAGGACGTACGACACCGTGACGAGGTCGGTGTCGTCCAGGGCGAGGTCCGCGCCGATCCGGGCGCGCTGCCAACGGGCGCCCCGCAGGGCCGGGTTGGCGGCGGCGAGCTCGCGACCGAGGGCGAGGGCGGGCTCGGCCCAGTCCAGCACGGTGACGGCGCGCTCGCCGGGCCAGGTCGCGGTGACGGCCCAGGTCGCGGCGCCGGTGCCGCCGCCGACGTCGACATGGCTGCCGGGCGTCCAGTCGGGGGCGGCGTCGGCGAACGCCGCCAGCGCGGAGCGGACGGCCTCGAAGGTGGCGGGCATCCGGTAGGCGGCGTAGGCGGCGACGTCGGCGCGGTCGCGCAGGATCGGGGCGGAGGTGGGGGTGTCGCCCCGGTAGTTGGCGATGAGCCGGTCGACGGCCGCGGCGGCCTGCCGGGGCGGGAGTCCGTCGAGCAGTTCGGCGAGGCTTCGGCGCAGGGCTTCGGCCGGTGGTACGGGGGCGTTCACCCGGCGATTCTACGGCGCCGGCCGACCGCGGAACCTACGGCGGTGCTCAGATGACCGCGCTCGCCAGCCGTGTCGCCAGCGCGGCCCGGGGCCCGCTGTCCGGTGGCCGGCGCCTCGGGTGGACCGTGTTCGCCAGGAGCACCAGGAACGTGTCCGTCGCCGGGTCCAGGACCAGCGATGTACCGGTGAAACCCGTGTGGCCCGCCGCTCCGGCGCCCGCCAGTTCGCCCATGAACCAGGACTGGTCGACGGCGAAGCCCAGTCCGGGCGGGGTCAGCAGCAGTTCGACGAAGTCGGGGCCGAGGATGCGGGCGGGGCCGTAGGAGCCCCCGGCGAGCAGGGTGCGGCAGAAGACCGCCAGGTCGGGGGCGGTCGAGAAGAGGCCCGCGTGGCCGGCGACGCCGCCGAGCGCCCAGGCGTTCTCGTCGTGGACCAGGCCCCGCAGCATCCCCCGCTCCGCCTTGGCCCACGGCCGCCGCTGGTCCTCGGTGGCCGCCGCGCCCGGGCAGGGGCCGAAGCGGGTCGCCGTCATGCCGAGCGGGCGCGTGATGCCGTCCTCGATCAGGACGTTCAGGGTGCGGCCGGTGATGCGCTCCAGCACGGACTGGAGCAGGAGCATGTTCAGGTCCGAGTAGAGGTAGGTGCCCGGCTCGCCCGTCGGGGCCTCGGCCCGCAGCAGCGAGCGGCGGGCGGTGTCGTCCGGGCAGTCGTACAGCGGGAGTTCGGGGCGCAGCCCCGAGGTGTGCGTGAGGAGTTGGCGGACGGTGATGCCGTGGGCGGCCGCGGCGTGGAAGTCGGGCAGGTAGTCGCCGACGCGGGCGTCCATGCCGAGGGTGCCGCGCTCGATCTGCTGCACGGCCGCCACCGAGGTGAACAGCTTGGTGAGGGAGGCCAGATCGAAGGGCGTGTCGACGGTCGCCGGGACCCGGGCCTCGGGCGGCAGTTCGATGCCGGTGTCGGTCTCGGCGTCGTGGCCGGCGTACCGCACCGCCCAGCCCGCGGCCGCGGCGACGGCGATCACGGGTCCGCGGCCGGCGAGGGCGACGGCGCCGGGCGCCCAGGGGCGGTCCCCGTGGGTGAGGGCGTGCAGCTCGCCGATCAGGTGCTCGACGGCGGCCGGGTCGAGCCCGGCCCGTTCCGGCGTGTCGACGCGCAGTCTCGGTGCGCTCAGTGCTCGTCTCCCTCCGACCCCGTACGGGTGTTCCCCCGTGTGTCCCAGGGACGGCACATTCCCACGAAGCAGGCCGCCGCGACCAGTGCTCCGGCCAGTTGGACGAGCGCCATGGGTACGGCGGTGCGTTCTCCGGCGACGCCGACGAGCGGGGAGGCGACCGCGCCGACGAGGAAGGAGGTGGTGCCGAGCAGCGCGGAGGCGGAGCCGGCGGCGTGCCGGGTGCGCAGCAGGGCGAGGGACTGGGCGTTGGGGAGCGTGACGCCCATCGCCGACATCAGGACGAAGAGGGCCGTGGCGATCGGGGCGAGGCCGACGTCGCTGAAGGCGCCCGTCGCCATCAGCAGCAGCGCCGTCGCGGCGAGAATGATCACCGCGAGGCCCGCGCCCAGCACCTTCTCCAGGGCGACCCGGCCGACCAGCACCTTGCCGTTGAGCTGTCCGGCGGCCACCAGACCCACCGAGTTGAGGCCGAACAGCAGGCTGAAGGTCTGCGGGGAGGCGCCGTAGATCTCCTGGACGACGTAGGGGGACGCGGAGATGTAGGCGAACAGCGCGGCGAAGGCGAAGCCGCCGGCCAGCATGTAGCCGGTGAAGGGCAGGTCGGTGAGGAGTGCCCGCATGGCGCGCAGGGCTTCTGCCGCTCCCCCGTCGTGCCGTTCCTCGGGCGGGAGCGTCTCGGGCAGCCGCAGCCAGACGAGCGCGGCGAGCAGTGTGCCCACGACGGTGAGCAGGACGAACACGCCCCGCCAGTCGGTCACCCGGAGGATCTGCCCGCCGATCAGCGGGGCCACGATCGGGGCGACCCCGGAGATGAGCATCAGGGTGGAGAAGAACCGGGCCATGGCGACGCCGTCGTACAGGTCGCGTACGACGGCCCGGGCGATGACGATCCCGGCGGCGCCCGCGAGGCCCTGGGCGAGGCGGAAGGCGACCAGCGTCTCGACGTTCGGTGCGAACCCGCACAGGGCGGTCGCGAGGACGTAGACGGCGAGGCCGGTGAGCAGCGGCCGGCGGCGTCCCCAGCGGTCGCTCATCGGGCCGACGACCAGCTGCCCGAGCGCCATGCCGGCCAGGCACGCGGTGAGCGTGAGCTGGACGGTGGCGGCGGGGGCGTGCAGGGACGTGGTGACCTCGGGCAGCGAGGGCAGGTACATGTCCATCGCCAGCGGGGGTGTCGCGGTGAGGCCGCCCAGGATGAAGGTGACGAGCAGGCCGGTGCGGCGGGCGGCGGCCGAAAGCGGTGCCGGGTGCCCGGTCCGCGATGCGGCCGGTGCCGTGCGCTCGCGCATGTTTCCCTCCCTCTGCGAGACAACCGGCACCCATGCTCTCAGCTCGCACACACTGCCGGGGCACACATGAGCGAGGGCGGAGCCGGCCGGGCCGACGGAACGGAGGGTGGGCCCGGGGGTCCTGGCGATACGGACACCGCACCGGCGCCGGATAGCCGTATGGCGGACATGGCGTTCCGCATGGCGGACTTCCCGCCTACGCTGCGGAGCCATGACTGACAGGCAATCGAAGATCGCGGTGGTGACCGGCGCCGGTTCCGGTATCGGGCGGGCCGTCGCGGTGGAGCTGCTGCGGGCCGGCTGGTCGGTGGCGCTGGCCGGCCGGCGCACCGGGACGCTGGAGGAGACGGCGGCGCTGGTCCCGCAGGGCGGCGCGCTCGCCGTGCGCACCGACGTCTCCCGGCCCGAGGACGTGGACGCGCTGTTCGCGGCGACCGTGGCGCGGTTCGGGCGGGTGGACCTGCTGTTCAACAACGCGGGGACCTTCGGGCCCGGCGGGGTCCCGGTCGAGGAACTCCCCCACGACGCCTGGCGGCACGTCGTGGACACCAACCTCACCGGGGCGTTCCTGTGCGCGCAGGCGGCGTACCGGCGGATGAAGGAGCAGGACCCGCAGGGCGGCCGGATCATCAACAACGGCTCGATCTCCGCGCACACGCCCCGCCCGCACTCGGTGGCCTACACGGCGACCAAGCACGCGCTGACCGGGCTGACCAAGTCGCTGTCGCTGGACGGGCGGCCGTACCGGATCGCGGTCGGGCAGATCGACATCGGCAACGCGGCGACCGACATGACGGCCCGGATGCGGGTCGGCGCGCTGCAGGCGAACGGCGAGACGGTGCCGGAGCCGGTGATGGACGTGGCCGACGTGGCGCGCACGGTGCGGCACATGGCCGAGCTGCCGCTGGAGGCGAACGTGCAGTTCGCGACGGTGCTGGCGACGGCGATGCCGTACGTCGGACGGGGCTGAGACCGCACCGGCCCCCTTTACCACAAACGGAGTTCGAACATCCGCGGTATTGCGGCCGGTCGAGCGCATATGCTCAACTTTCCTCCACGAGAGCTTCACAGTTGGAGCGCGTGGATTCCGCAAGCCATACCGAGGGGGGGAAGGCGGCGGCCGTTCCACCGGACCGGAGTTGGGGGTGGACCTCGCGGGGACGCGGGGTGCGCACCGGTCGGTGGAACGGCCGCCGCGCTGTTCAGCGGTTCGAAGGGTCCGAGCGGTTCGGGGGCAGCCGGTTCAGCGCCGGTGGCGGCCGCCGCCCGGATCCGCCGGCTGGGGTTCCGGCGGCGCGGCCGCCTCGGCCGCCGCGACCGCCCTGCGCCGCCGCTTCACCACCCAGGCGCCCGCCGCCAGCAGCAGTGCCGTACCCGCGGCACCCTCCACCAGGCGGCCGGCGGACGGGCCGCCGGACGACGCCGATGCGCCGCCGCCCGCCGGCTGCGCCCCCTTGGCCCCCGGCGCCGGGCTCGCCTTCGCGCCGCCCTCGCTGAGCGGCTCGACCAACGTGCCCACCGCCTGGGCCGAACGCCCGCCCCCGAAGCCCCAGTCGAGCAGCGCGGCGGTCTGTTCGTAGACGGCGTTGCTGCCCTCGGCGGGGTGCATGACCGTCACCAGCAGGGTCCGTCCGCCCCGGGTGGCGGCGCCGGTGAAGGTGTTGCCGGCGTTGCTGGTGTAGCCGTTCTTGACACCGATCAGGCCGTCGTACGTCCTCAGGCCCATCGCCCCGGTCAGCAGGCGGTCGGTGTTCTGGATCTGGAAGGTCTTCTTGCCGCCCGCCGGGAAGTTCGCGACGCGGGTGCCGCAGTAGCCGCGGAAGTCGGTGTTCTTCAGCCCGTGGCGGGCGAAGAGCGTGAGGTCGTACGCCGAGGAGATCTGGCCCGGGTGGTCGAAGCCGTCGGGACTGACCACGTGCGTGTCCAGGGCTTGCAGGTCCGTGGCCTTGGCCTGCATCTCGGCGACCGTCGTGCCGATGCCGCCGTTCATGTGGGACAGCACGTGCACGGCGTCGTTGCCGGAGCGCAGGAACACGCCCTGCCACAGCTGCTCGACGGTGTAGGTGATGCCGGCCTTGATGCCGACCAGGCTGGAGCCGGCCGGGATGTCGGCGAGGTCGGAGTCCTTGACCGTGTACCGCTGGGTGCGGTCGAACTTCTGCAGCACGGTGTCGGCGAACAGCATCTTCAGCGTGGACGCGGGCGGGAGCCGCCGGTGCGCGTTGAACGAGGCGAGCACCTCGCCGCTGTCGCAGTCGGCGATCAGCCAGGAGCGGGCGGTGATCTTCGCGGGAAGGCCGGTGGCGCCGCGCACCTGGACGCCGCCGCGGGCCAGTTGCTCGCCCCCGACGACGGCGGGCGCGGCTGCGGCGGCCGTGGCCAGGGGAAGGGCTGCAGCCGTGGACAGGGGAAGGGCGGCGGCAGTCAGACCGAGGACGGCACGCCGGCTGATCCGGGAACATTCACGCACTCCGGGACCGTACACCGCGACCAGCGGCGACTTCCTGAACCGGGGTGCTGGACGGCGCGGAATTTGCCGCGTCATGAAAATACGATGAGTTACTCACGTTTCCCGGCCCTTACGGCTGCAGATCCGCTCATCGCCCGAGCAGCCGCTCGATCTCGGTGAACTGCCCTGCGGTGAGCGGCCCCTTCGCCATGGCCCCGGCGTTCTCCTCGGCCTGCGCGACCGTGCGGAACCCGGGGATCGGGATGGTGCGCGGGCTGCGCGCCCACAGCCAGGCGAGGGCGCCCTGGGCGAGGGTGCGGCCGTCGCTCGTGAGGACGTCCCGCACGGCGTCGATCCGGGCCAGCCACTCCACGTCGGCGCCGGACCCGTCCGCGTCGTATCCGGGCAGCCACGCCGGCGGCCTGCTCCGGATGTCCCCGGCCGCCGGCCGCCCCCGCCCCCTCCCGGCCAGCAACCCCATGGCCAGCGGGCTCCTGTTGATGCTCGCGAGCCCCCACTGCTCGCACCGCGCCAGCATGTCGGGGGCGTCCTGCAGCACGTTGAGCGCGTGCTGTACGGCCGCGCAGTGCTCCCCCTCGGCGAAGACGGCGGCGCGGTCGGGGTCGTCGGTGCTCCACGCGTAGGCACGCACGGTTCCCTCCCGCACGAACTCCTCGCAGGCCTCCCGGAGTCCGGCCGCCCGCTCCGGGTCGGCGTCGGAGAGATGGAGCTGGTAGAGGTCGATGTGGTCCGTGCCGAGCCGGCGCAGCGAGTCGGTCAGGGCGCGGCGGGCGTGGGCCGGGGTGTCGTCCTGGCCGTCGGCGGTGCGCGTGCGCTCGTCGAAGAGGTTGCCCCACTTGGTGGCGACGACCACGTCGTCCCGCCGCTTGCCCAGCGCCCGGCCGAGGATGCGCTCGCTGTGCCCGGTGCCGTAGCAGTCGGCGGTGTCGAAGAAGGTGACGCCGAGGTCGAGGGCGCGGTGGACCGCCCGTACGGACTCCTCGTCGTCCACCGTGCCCCACCCGAGCGGCTGCCCGTCCACGGCCTGCCACTCACCGCCGATGGCCCAGCACCCGAAACCGAGCGCGCTGACCCCGATCCCTCCCCCACTCTCGGCTTCGCTCGAGCGGGGGGACCCCCATCGCCCCAGGGTCCTCCTGGTCTCTTGTGTCATGCCTGTGGACGCTAGGAGTTGGAGCGCACACGAGGACAAGCCCTGGAACGACGATTCCCGGGACGTCCTTCACGCCTGCCCGGTCTCGAACCGGGAGATCTGTCCCTCGTCGTCGACGGTGAAGCGCCACTGGGTGCTCATCTCGCCGTAGGTGTCGTTGCGGTAGCGGGCACGCAGCGCCCGGCCGCCGTCGGACTCCTTCTCGACCTCCATGTGGCCGTTGGAGGAGAAGATCTCGTCCTCGATCCACTGGTCGAGTTCCCGGTCGCGGCCGTCGTCGGCCATGGTCGCGCCGGGCGCGAGGAGGTGCAGCAGGCCCTCCCGGTCATGGGAGTTGACGGCGGTGACGAAGGCCCGGACGGCCGGGTCGCTGAGATTGGCTGGTTTGATCGTCATGGCGCCAGGCTCACACCGCTCCCCCGGCCCCGCCACCCGAACGCCCTCCCCGACGCGCCCGTGAGGGTGAGGCCTGCGACGGTGGGAAGCGGGGTCCTTCTCCTGTCCGCCCGTCTGCTGGGAGTCGCCGTGAGCTGTTTCGACCGACGTGATCTGGGCCTGCTGCTGCTCCGGCTGGGCACCGGCGGGGTGCTGGCCGCGCACGGCGCGCAGAAGCTGTTCGGCTGGTTCGGCGGGCACGGTCTGGAGGGCACCGGCCAGTTCATGGAGTCCGTCGGCTACCGGCCGGGCAAGGCGAGCGCGACGGCGGCGGGCCTCGCGGAGGCGGGCGGCGGCACCCTCCTCGCCCTGGGCCTCGCGACCCCGGCCGCGGGCGCGGCGGCGGCCGGCGCGATGGCAGGGGCGGCGGCGGTCCACCTGCCCAACGGCTTCTTCGCCCAGGCGGGCGGCTACGAGTACGCGGCGACCCTGGGCCTCGCGGCGGCCGGCCTCTCGGTGACCGGCCCCGGCCGGCTCGCCCTCGACCACGCCCTCGGCCACGTCTTCGACCGCGGCTGGATGGTCCCGGTGGCCCTCGGCGTCACGGCGGCGGCCACGGCCGTGGTGGTGGGTGCTCGGAACTGCCGGGTGCGGTTCAAGGAGGAGGGCGAGCAGGAGGCGTTGTTCGAGGAATAGCCCGACTGCCGGCGTGGCCGGCGGTACGGCGTGGGACGCTGGGCGGCATGACCGATCAGGACCCCGCCGCCCCTCTCTGGCCGGCCGTCGACGACCTCTGGTCCCGCCTGGAGTCCACTCGGACCCACACCGGCCAGGAGGGCCTCCTGCTGCGCATCCTCAAGCTGTCGGAGGAGGTCGGTGAGGTCGCGGAGGCGGTGATCGGGGCGACCGGCCAGAACCCCCGCAAGGGCGTCACCCACGACTGGGACGACGTCCAGGCGGAACTGTGCGACGTGGCCATCACAGCCCTCGTCGCCCTGCGCACGCTGACACCGGAGGCACGCGAGGTGTTCGAGCGGCATGTGGAGAGGGTGCGGGAGCGGGGGACGAGGCCGCCGGTGTGAACCGGGACGAGGCGCGTGACGGGCCGTGACGGGCCGGCCGTAGGGAGAGCGGAAGCGGGCAGACGAGTCGGGCTGTACGCCGGGTTCTGTTCCCCGGGACCCTCGCGGGTGCCGGGGCGACGGCCATCCATCTAGGGCCGGCGTTGCCGCCGGCCTCGTGCGGTCTACCCGCGGACTCGGGCGGGCAGCCCTCGAACGTCCGCGCAGAGCGCGTTTCACGGCGCTCCTTTTGACCTTGCTCCGGGTGGGGTTTACCTAGCTGCCCAGGTCACCCTGGGCACTGGTGGTCTCTTACACCACCGTTTCACCCTTACCGAGGACCGAGATCCCCGGCGGTCTGCTTTCTGTGGCACTGTCCCGCGGGTCACCCCGGGTGGCCGTTAGCCACCACCCTGCCCTGTGGAGCCCGGACGTTCCTCGGGAAGCCCCCTAGGGGGACTCCACGCGGCCGCCCGCCCGGCTCGTCTGCCGTGTCGACCATGGTACCGGGAGCCGGGGGCGGCGAGGACCGGTGGCCGCCGTCGCCAGGACCGAGCCCGCGAGGATCAGGGCGAAGGCCACCAGGACCGTGGAGGTCAGGGGCTCGCTCAGGAAGACGGCGCCGGCGGCGACCGCGACCGCCGGGTTGACGTACGTGATGACCGTCGCCCGGGCCGGGCCCGCCTCCTTGATCAGCTCCAGGAAGGCGACGAAGGCCACCGCCGTGCAGATCACGCCGAGGCCGGCCAGCGCGGCCAGGACGGAGGCGGAGGGGACGGAGGAGGGGAGGTTCGCGGCCGCCACCGGGGCGTAGATCACGGCCGCCAGGGTCAGGCAGGCCGCGGTGAGGTGCAGGGAGGGCACGTCCTTCAGACGGCGGGCCGCTATCGCCGGGGCGGTCGCGTAGCCGATGACCGTCACCAGCACCTCGGCCAGGGAGCGCGTGTCGCCGCCGGTCAGGTGGGGCAGCACCAGGACCGTCACGCCCGCCAGGCCGAGGGCGAGGCCGGTGATGCGCCGGGCGCCCAGCCGTTCCGTGTCGCCGAACAGACGGGCCACCACGACCCCGACGATCGGCACGCCCGCGATCAGCAGGCCGGACGTGGAGCTGGACAGGTGCCGCTCCGCGTCGGTGAGGGTGAACCAGGGGACGACGATCTCCAGGACCGCGAAGGCCAGCATGGGGCGCCAGTGGGCCCGGATCGTCGCGGGCAGGCCGCCCTGGCGCAGGGCGAAGGGGAGCAGCAGGAGTGCGCCGAGGGCGCAGCGCGTGAAGACCAGCGTCGGCGGGGACACCTCGGCCACCGCCACCTTGATCAGCAGATAGGGGATGCCCCAGATCACTCCCATGAGGGAGAAGAGGAACCAGCCGCGTGCAGTCATGCGGTGAGTTTCGGCCGCGCGGTCAGTGCGTGTCTTGAACGCTGTTGCGGTAGGCCGCCGGGGTCACCCCGAGCACCCGGCGGAACCAGCGGGTCAGGTGCGCCTGGTCGGCGAAGCCCACCAGGCCCGCCACCTCGGCCGGGCGCAGCCCGCTCTCCAGCAGCACCCGCGCCCTGCTCACCCGGTACTGGGCGAGCCAGGCGTACGGCGGCAGGCCCATCGTCGTACGGAAGGCGCGCAGGAGCTGGTAGCGGGACAGGTCCAGGTCGGCGGCGAGGGAGGCGAGCGTCGGCGGGGCCGTCAGCTCGTCGGCCAGGCGGTCGCGGACCGTCAGGGCGATGGCGGCCGCGCCCGGCACCAGGTCGGGGCAGGGCCGGGCCGTGGAGTGGCGGCGGGCCAGGGCCGTCA
Organism: Streptomyces sp. HUAS MG56; assembly: GCF_058673395.1. NCBI lineage: Bacteria > Bacillati > Actinomycetota > Actinomycetes > Kitasatosporales > Streptomycetaceae > Streptomyces > Streptomyces sp. HUAS MG56. The sequence goes on from NZ_CM178722.1 coordinate 3,798,026, forward strand.
GCAGCCACGGCATGCGGGACTCGGCCTCCAGCGGGTCGGGGCAGCGGCTCAGCTCGGTGTGGGCGAGGCGGAGCGCGGCGGCGAGTTCGGCGTCCTGGAGGAGCGGCTCGCGGAAGTACGGCAGGCCGCCGAGGACGCCGTCGGCCAGCAGGGACGGCTCGGCGTACAGAGCGCGGTAGGCGTAGCCGTCGGTGGCGTTGGCGGGGCCGCCGGTGTGCGTCTCGCCGGGGTCGAGGACGACGATCGTGCCGGGCCCGGTGCGGATGCGGCCGCCCCGGTAGTCGATGACCTCGTTGCCGCCGACGCAGACGCCGATCGTGTACTCCTCGTGGGCGTGCGGGGCGTAGGTGTGGCGGCGGAAGTTCGCGGTCAGCAGGTCGAGCGGGGGCCCGCAGTGGCCCAGTCGGGCCCGTGTCCACAGCGCCTGTTCCGCCATGGAACACCCCCTTGTCGTACGGAACGCCGTACGTCGTACTGAACCCGTCAGGGGTGCAACGCCTTCAGGCCACGTTTCCATGCCGCCTCCAGGTCGGCGTCGCCGGGAAAGCGGCCGTGGATCTCCAGGATGACCATGCCGTGCGCGAAGGCCCACAGCGCGCGGGCCCGGTCGATGTCCCCGCCGCACACCCGGATGAGCGGCAGCGCCGCGCGGTCCTCCAGTCCCTCGGGGAGTTCGGCGCGGGGCAGGGGGCGTTCGGTGGCGAGGCAGTACAGGTGCGGGTGGGCGAGGGCGTAGGAGCGGTAGGCCCCGGCGAGGGCTTCGAGGGAGCCGGGTGCGCGGGCCTCGGCCGCCTCAAGGGCCTCGGCCGACTCCGCGAGCATCTGCGCGGTCAGCTCGACCTCGACGGCGTGTTTGTCGGCGAAGTGCTTGTAGAGGGACGGGGCCTTGATGCCGAGGCGGTCGGCGAGGGTGCGCATGGTGAGCCGGTCGAGTCCGGACTCCTCCAGCAGCTCCCGGGCGGCGGCCACGATCTCGCGCGCCCTCGGGGTGAGTGCGGTGCCCGGTCGGTCAGCCACGCTGGAAGCCCTCCCTGGTGCGCAGGCCGTAGCCGAAGGCGCGGTCGTACGCGATGTGGGCGAGCCAGCCGCACAGGGCCGCGAAGGCGGGCGGCCAGGAGACCGGCAGGAGCGTGTAGGCGACGAGCAGCGCGAGCGGGACGAGGGCGCGGTGCAGTGTGTTGTAGTACGGCACCGCGCGCGGCGGCAGTTGTCCCTTGGCCATGCGGGGCGCGTCGCCGAGGGCCACCAGGAAGGCCAGGTCCGGCAGGACGAAGAAGACGAGGGCCAGGGCGCCGGCGAGCCGGCCGTGGTTCATGCCCTCCAGCACCGCGAAGGCCGACCAGAACAGGGCGAGCGCCAGCCAGGCGGTGCGGCGCAGAACGGTGAGCGGGGAGCGGGACGTGCGGGTGGTACCGGCCAGTGCGGCCATGGCTGCCTCCGGTGTCGTACGGCTCTCTCGATGCCCTCGGTGCTTTCGGTGAGGGCCGAGCGGCGAGGCTAACGTCGTTAGCCTCGCCTGCGACCGTACGGCTAACACCATTAGCCGTCAAGGCCCGTCCGCTCCAGGGCCGTGAACGCGGCCGCGAGGCGCGCCCGGTGGCTCCGGGCCGTCTCGGCCACCGGGTCGCCGGCCAGCAGGCGGTCCACGGAGGCGAGGAAGACCGTGCGGTAGGCGGCGACGGTCAGGGCGGCGAGGAGGTGGGGGTCCGTCGCACCCGCTTCCGTGAGGGCGGCGGCGAGGCCGCGCTCCACCTCCTCGACGCCCTCGCGGGCGCGGGAGCGCAGGGCCGGGGATGCGATGACGATGCGGAAGAAGCGCGGGTAGCGCTCCCCCACCCCGCTCAGCGGGTGCCGCTCGTCGAGGAGGCGGAGGGTGAGGCGGCGCAGGGCGGCGAGCGGCGACTCGCCCGGGGCGCGGTCGCGGACGGCTCCGGCGAAGAGTTCGGCGGCCTGCGGGATGCGGTCGAGGAACAGGTCCTCCTTGCGCGGGAAGTAGTTGAAGACCGTCATCGCGGACACGCCCGCCGCCCGCGCCACCTCGGCGACCGTCACCGCGTCGAAGCCGCGCTCGGCGAACAGACCCGTGGCGATGTCCGAGATGCGCTGCCGCGTCTCGCGCTTCTTGCGCTCCCGCAGGGAGAGTTCGTCATCGCTCGCGCGTTCGTCGTTCATAAGAAAACTATATCCGCTCAAAACTTTTAGTGACTACAGTGAAAGCCATGACGATGACGACGACTGACGACGACGTGTACGACGTGGTGGTGGCGGGTGCCGGGCCCGTGGGGCTCTTCCTCGCGTGCGAGCTGCGCCTCGGCGGGGCGCGGGTGCTGGTCGTGGAGCGGCTGACCGAGGTGGACGAGACGATCAAGGCGGGCGCGATCAACATCCCGAGCGCGGTCGCCCTCTACCGGCGCGGGCTGCTGCCCGAGCTGGCGGCGGTGTGGGAGGCGGCGCTCCGGCGGATACGCGCCTTCAGGGGCGAGGACGCCGAGTCGAGGATGCCGCCCAAGTTCGCCGGGCACTTCGCCGGGATCCCGATGGACCAGGCCCTGTTCGACGGCTCCGACCCCGCCTGGGCCGAGGTCGGCCCGGCCGGCGGCTCCGGGCTCGGCGTGCCGCAGGCCGAGCTGGAGCGGATCCTGGCCCGGCGGGCCGAGCGGCTCGGGGTCGAGGTGCGCCGGGGCGTGGAGCTGACCGGCTTCGACGCGGGCGCGGACGGGGTCGTCGTACACACCGGTCGGGGGACGATCCGCGCGGGCTGGCTGGTCGGCTGTGACGGCGGGCGCAGCACGGTCCGCAAGACCGCCGGCTTCGACTTCCCGGGCACGGACCCGGAGATCACCGGCTATCAGGCGATCGTGGAGCTGACCGGCGGCGAGCGGCTGCGCGAGGGCTGGAACACGACCGACACCGGGACGTACGTCCACGGGCCGTTCCCCGGGCGGATCCTCACCGTGGAGTTCGACGGCCCCCCGGCCGACCGCACGGCCCCCGTCACCGCAGGGGAACTCCAGGCCAGTCTGCGCCGGGTGGCAGAGGTGCCGGAGGTGACCGTCACCAAGGTGCTCAGCGCCACCCGGTTCACGGACAACGCCCGCCAGGCCGCCGACTACCGCAAGGGCCGGGTGCTGCTCGCGGGGGACGCGGCGCACGTGCACTCGCCGTTCGGCGGACAGGGCCTGAACCTCGGCCTCGGGGACGCGATGAACCTGGGCTGGAAGCTGGCCGCCGTCGTACGCGGGCAGGCGACCGAGTCCCTGCTGGACACCTACACCGCCGAACGGCATCCGCTCGGCGCCTGGGTGCTCGACTGGACCCGGGCCCAGATCGCGGTGATGCGCCCCGACCGGCACGCCCGCGCGCTGCGCCGGGTGGTGACCGACCTGGCGCTGACCACGACGGGCACGACGTACCTCGTCACGAAGATCTCCGGCGTCTGGCAGCGCTACGACCTGCCCGGCGGGCACCCGCTGACCGGCGCGAGCGCGCCCGACCTGGAGCTGTCCGACGGCAGCCGGCTCGGCGACCATCTGCACACCGGCCGCGCCCTGCTGCTCGACCTCGCCGACGACCCCGGGGTGCGCGCACACGCCGAGGGCTACGGCGACCGGCTGGAGGTCCGCACGCTGGCCTGCCCGGCCCGGCCCGGCCTCGGGGCGCTGTTCGTCCGTCCGGACGGGTTCGTGGCCTGGGCCGCCGACACGGAACCGGAGGATGCGGGGACGAAGGACCTGCCGAAGGCCCTGGAGCACTGGCTGGGCCCCCGGACCGATGCCGCTTGACCTTGTCGTACTGACCCCGCACGTGCGCTGCGCAGCGGTCGACGGCTCCCGAACAGCTCCGTCGGCCGGGCCGGGCCACCGGGGGCTCCGCCCAGGCCGAGGTGATCCGCCGGATGCGCTCCGGGTGCGGTACGGGCCGCACGTGGACCTGCGGATCCCGCTGTCCGCGATCGGCGCCGTACGCCGGGACACACGGATGGCGCACACCCCGGCCGAGGGCGCACTCGAACTCCGGCGGCCTGGTCCGGGCGCTCACACGGCCGTGAAGAGGATCTTCGAGGTGCCCGGTTCGGCCTGGGCGAGGCGTACCCGCAGGCGTTCGCCGAGCGGGAGGTGGTCGCCCTCGATGCGGCCGATGACGGCCGGGGAGATCAACTGCACGGTGCCGACGGTCGGTCGGCGCTCCTCGACGTCCACCACGCAGGCCTCGAAGACGTCCCCGATCCGGTCCTTGAGCAGGGCCGCCTCCACCAGGTCGATGCACTCCCGCTCGACCGTCCCGGCGATCCGGGCGCCGTCGGCCATCCGCCGGGGCAGCGTGTCGAGCGCGGCGAGCACCCAGTCGGGCGGGGTCTGGTCCGCGACGGCGGCGAGGCAGATCTCGGCGGCGTACCGGTCGGCGAGGCGGCGCAGCGGGGCCGTGCAGTGGGTGTACGGGGCGGCGACGGCGGCGTGTGTGGTGATCGCGGGCAGGTCGCCGCCGGTGAAGACGGTGTACCCGGCGCCGCGCAGCAGGGTCGTGCACTCCTGGAGGAAGGCCGCGTCACGCGGGTCGCTCGGGTCGAGGGAGCGGATCAGGGCCGCGTACGACACATGGTGCGGCCAGTCGATGTGCAGCGCGGTCGCGGTACGGCGCAGCCGGGCGACGGCACCGTCCGGCGCGGCCGGGAGGGTGCGCAGTACGCCGGTGCCGTGGGCGAGCATCAGCTCGGCGGCGGCCATGCCGGTGAGCAGGGAGAGCTGGGCGTTCCAGCCGTCGGCGGGCAGCGGGGCGCGGTAGCCGAGGACGTAGGTGTGGTCCTGCGCGGTGATCTCCTGCTCGGGCACGTTGAGGGAGATGCCGCCGCGCTCCACCTCCAGCCGTTCCCGCGCCTCGCCGATCTCCCTGAGCAGTGCGACGGGTTCCTCGGCGGTCCCGGCGTCGATCTGCCGCTGCACGCGCGCGTAGTCGAGCTTGACGCGGCTGCGGACCAGGGCGCGGCGCACGTCGACGGCGGTGGTCCGCCCGTCCGTGTCCAGGTCGATCGTCCACAGCACGGCCGGGCGGACCCGGTCCGGCAGCAGGCTCGCGGCGCCCTCGCTCAGCACGACGGGGTGCAGCGGCACCTTCTCGTCGGGGAAGTACAGGGTGTTGACGCGCCGGTGCGCCTCCGCGTCCAGCGCGCCGCCGGGTGCGACGAAGGCGGGGACGTCGGCGATGGCGTAGCGGACCCGGTAGCCGGCGGCCCGCCGGGACAGGTGGGTGGCCTGGTCGAGGTCCAGGGAGGCGGGCGGGTCGAGGGTGAAGAAGGGGATGTCGGTGGCGTCGTGCGACGGTACGGCGGGCGCCTTCGCCGCGCGCTCGGCCTCCTCCCGGACCGGGGGCGGGAAGTCCTGCGGGATGCCGAGTTCGGTGCGCAGCGCGGCGAGCGCGGCCCGGAGCGGGGCCTCGGGGGCACCGGTCACGCGGATCTTGCGGCGGGGCATACAGCGAGCGTAGGTCGCGGGCGGGGGCCCGGCACGCCGTACGCTGTCGCGGAGGTCTAGGTGAGGAGTACGTGGTGCTGGTCCTGCTGCCGCCGTCCGAGGGCAAGGCGAACTCGGGCGCGGGTGCCCCGCTGAAGCTTGAGTCGCTGTCCCTGCCGGGGCTGACCGCCGCGCGGGAGGCGGTGCTCGGCGAACTGGTCGAGCTGTGCGCCGGGGACCCCGACCAGAACGAGAAGGCGCGCGAGGTGCTGGGACTGAGCGAGGGGCTGCGCGGTGAGGTCGCGAAGAACGCCGGCCTGCCGACGGCGGGCGCCCGCCCGGCCGGGGAGATCTACACCGGTGTCCTCTACGACGCCCTCGGCCTGGCCACGCTGGACACGGCGGCGAAGCAGCGCGCGGCGCGCTCGCTGCTGGTGTTCTCCGGGCTGTGGGGCGCCGTGCGCGTGACCGACCGGATCCCCTCCTACCGCTGCTCGATGGGCGTGAAGCTGCCCGGGCTCGGCGCGCTGGGCGCGCACTGGCGGGCGCCGATGGCGGACGTGCTGCCCGAGGCGGCCGGGAGCGGCCTGGTGCTGGACCTGCGCTCGGCGGCGTACGCGGCGGCCTGGAAGCCGAAGGGCGAGGTCGCCGGGCGAACGGCGACGGTGCGGGTGCTGCACGCGCCGACCCGGAAGGTGGTCAGCCACTTCAACAAGGCGACCAAGGGCCGGATCGTGCGCAGCCTGCTGTCGGAGGGTGCCGCGCCGAAGAACCCGGCCGAGCTGGTGGAGGCGTTGCGGGACCTCGGGTACGAGGTGGAGGCGCAGGCGCCGGAGAAGGCGGGCCGGGCGTGGGCGCTGGACGTGCTGGTGGAGGAGATCCACTGATCCACGGATCCACTAGGTTCACCGCCCACCGGGCTTCGCATTGCAGCATGCGCAACGCTCATTGCGCGTGATGCAGCGGCTGGGCACGATGAGGGCATGACCTCACCGCTGCCCTCGCCCTCGCCTGCCTCCGTGCACGATCTCGTCGCGCCGGCGCCCGTCGTCCCCGTGGTGGTCGTCTCCGACGTCGCCGACGCCGTGCCGCTGGCGCGGGCGCTGGTGGCGGGCGGGCTGCCCGCGATCGAGGTGACCCTGCGGACGCCGGCGGCGCAGGCCGCGATCCGCGCGATCGCCGCGGAGGTGCCCGCCGCCGTGGTCGGGGCGGGCACGGTGATCACGCCGGAGCAGGTGAGCGCGAGTACGGCGGCGGGGGCGCGGTTCCTGGTCAGCCCCGGGTGGACGGACGTACTGCTGGCGGCGATGCGCGGATCGGGGCTGCCGTTCCTGCCCGGGGTGTCGACCACCTCGGAGGTCGTCGCGCTGCTGGAGCGCGGGGTGCGGGACATGAAGTTCTTCCCGGCGCAGGCGGCGGGCGGCACGGCGTATCTGCGGTCGCTGGCCGGGCCGTTGCCGCAGGCCCGGTTCTGTCCGACCGGCGGAATCGGTCCGGCGAACGCGCCGGAGTACCTCGCCCTGCCCAACGTCGGCTGTGTGGGCGGGAGTTGGATGGTCCCGGCGGACGCGGTGGCCGCCGGGGACTGGGCGCGGATCGAGGAGCTGGCGCGGGCGGCGGCCGGGCTCGGCGGGCTCAGGGACGCAGGTGGGACGTGTCGTTGAAGAGCCGGACGCTGGCGTTGCCGTCGGCGTAGTACGCCACCGCCGACAGGGAGGCCGCGGAGAGCTCCATGCGGAACAGGGACTCGGGCGGGGCGCCGAGGGCGAGCCGGATGAACGTCTTGATCGGGGTCACATGGCTGACCAGCAGGACCGTGCGGCCCGCGTAGGCCGCGACCAGCTTCTCCTGGGCGGCGGCGATCCGGGTGGCCGTCTCGGCGAAGCTCTCGCCGCCGCCCGTGGGGTGGGCCTCGGGGTCGGCGAGCCAGGCGGTCAGGTCGTCCGGGTGACGCTCGCGGACCTCGCCGAAGGTGAGGCCCTCCCAGGCGCCGAAGTCCGTCTCGCGCAGGCCGTCCTCGATCGTCACGTCCAGGCCGAGGCGCTCGGCGACGATGCCGGCGGTCTCGCGGGTGCGGGTGAGGGGGGAGGCGACGACGGCCTGGATGGTGCCGCGCCGGGCGAGGGCCTCGGCGGCACGGCGGGCCTGTTCGCGGCCGGCCTCGGAGAGGGAGGGGTCGGTGCCGCCGCTGCCCGAGAAGCGCTTCTGGGGGGTCAGCGGGGTTTCACCGTGCCGGAGCAGCACGAAGGTGGCGGGGGCGCCGAGGTCGGGGGCGGAGCTCCAGCCGGGGGCGGAGGTGCGCTGCTGGTCGGGGGTACTGACCCCGCCGGCTCCGGACAGGCGCTGCTCGTCGGGGGCTTCCGGGCGCCGCTCGCTCGGAGGTGCGCCTTTCTCCGGGACGGGAGCCGCCCCGGCGGCACGACTGCCCGCAGTTGCGGCGGACCCGCCGCCGCCCGCCGCGCGGACCTCCGCCAGGGCCGCCCGTGCCTTCGCCGCGCCCGCGGTCGCGTCCCCGGGCGGACCCGACGGCTCCGGGAGGGCCGACGGGGTGTCCAGCGCCGCCCGGGAAGAGGCCGGTGACCAGGTCTCTCCCTTCGTCCCCGCGTCCATCGCCTCGTTCGCCAGTCGGTCCGCGTGTTTGTTCCGCTCCCGGGGGATCCACTCGTAGGTGACCTGGTCGGGTGGGAAGACGGAGCGGGCCTGGGTAGCCAGGGGCTTCATGTCGGGGTGTTTGATCTTCCAGCGGCCCGACATCTGCTCGACGACGAGCTTGGAGTCCATGCGGACGTGGACCGTGGCCGTCGGGTCGAGGGCATGGGCGGCGCGCAGGCCGGCCAGCAGACCCCGGTACTCGGCCACGTTGTTGGTGACGACGCCGAGGAACTCGGCCTCCTCCGCCAGCGTCTCCCCCGTCGCCGCGTCACTGACCACGGCGCCGTAGCCGGCCGGCCCCGGGTTGCCCCGTGACCCGCCGTCGGCCTCGACGATGAACTCCCGCACCCGACAAGCCCCTTGTCTGCGAAGGTCTACAGAGGTCTACAGACCCGACTCGGCCGTGCGCACCAGGATGCGGCGGCAGTTCTCGCAGCGCACCACGGTGTCCGGCGCGGCCGCGCGGACCTCGTTCAGTTCGGTGATGGCCAGCTCCTGGCGGCAGCCCTGGCAGGTGCGCGCGTACAGCTTGGCCGCGCCGATACCGCCCTGCTGCTCGCGCAGCTTGTCGTAGAGCTTGAGGAGGTCCGCCGGGACGGACGCGGCCACGACCTCGCGCTCCTTCGTCACCGTCGCGACCTCGCCGTCGATCTCCTCGAAGGCCGCGCCCCGGCGCCCGGTCGCGTCGTCGATCCTCGACTGGACCGACCCGACCCGCTCGGTCAGTTCGGCCACCCGCTCCTGCGCGGACTCGCGGCGCTCCATGACCTCCAGGACCACGTCCTCCAGGTCGCCCTGGCGCTTGGCGAGGGAGACGATCTCCTTCTGCAGGTTCTCCAGGTCCTTCGGCGAGGTGACCGCGCCGGAGTCCAGTCGCTGCTGGTCGCGGGTGGCGCGCTGGCGCACCTGGTCCACGTCCTGCTCGGCCTTGATCTGCTCGCGGGCGGTGTCGCTCTCCTCGGTCTGCGCGGCGACCAGCAGGTCGCGCAGTTGCGTGAGGTCCTTGTTCAGCGAGTCGATCTCGGCGTGCTCGGGCAGCGACTTCCGCTTGTGCGCGAGCTGCTGGAGGCGGACGTCGAGGGCCTGGACGTCGAGGAGACGGATCTGGTCGGCGGGCGCGGCGTTCAGTTGGGGGCTCCTGTTAGCTGTTCGGGGTGGTGGACGCCGCGTGGGCGGTCCAGGGGTCGGTGACCGTCGTGGAGACGTGGACGCGCAGGTCCCAGCCGTGGCGGTCGGAGATCTCGTCGAGCTGGCTCGCGGCCAGCTCGCACCAGGGCCACTCGGTGGCCCAGTGCGCCGCGTCGAGCAGCGCGAGAGGGCTCGTGGCCACCGCCTCGGAGGCGGGGTGGTGACGCAGGTCGGCGGTGAGGAAGGCGTCGACGCCGGCCGCGCGGACCTGGTCGAAGAGGCTGTCGCCGGAGCCGCCGCTGACGGCGACCGTGCGGACGACGGCCTCGGGGTCGCCGGCCACCCGGATGCCCTGCGCGGTGGCGGGCAGCCGCTCGGCGGCGCGGGCGGCCAGCTCGCGGACCGTGAGGGGGTGGTCGAGTTCGCAGATCCGGCCGAGGCCCCGGCGGCCCGCCGGGTCGGCCGGGTCCGGGACGAGGGGGCGTACGACCCGCAGGTCCAGCGCGCCGGCGAGGGCGTCGGAGACGCCCGGGTCCGCCGTGTCCGCGTTGGTGTGGGCGACGTGCAGGGCGATGTCGTGCTTGATCAGCGTGTGCACGACGCGGCCCTTGAAGTGGGTCGCCGCCACCGTCGTCGTACCGCGCAGGTAGAGCGGGTGGTGGGTGACCAGCAGGTCGGCGCCGAGTTTCACCGCCTCGTCGACGACGTCCTGCACGGGGTCGACGGCGAACAGGACGCGGGTGACCTCCTGGCCGGGGTCGCCCACGACCGTGCCGACCGCGTCCCAGGACTCGGCCCGCTCGGCGGGCCACAGGTTGTCCAGCGCGGCGATGACTTCAGACAGACGGGGCACGGGAAAAGGCTACCTGGCCGTCCGGCCCGGCCGTACCGCATGCGCACGGTCTTGTCCCGGTCAGCACAGACGCCCCGGCTTCCTCAGCTGAATCGCTTCTGCGCCACCCGTATGTGTGAAGTGGCCAGCGGCCCGTCCCCCGCGTGTGCGTACGAAAACTAGCTTCGTCGCCGGAGGTGACCGAACGATGACGGCCTGTGCGATCGAACCACCCCATACCGGCGGTCCCGGCGCGGACGCCGGGGGGAGCGGCTGCGCTCTCACGGCGGACGGGGCGTACGCCGCCCGGCTCGCGCCGGCCGGGGACTGCTGGTTCCCGGAGCGCTGGACGCTGGACGGCCCGGAGCCGTACGCGGTGCCGCTGCCCGGCGACCAGCCGGAGGAGCCGGGCACCGAGGTGCAGCCGCTCGCCGACGGCCGGGTGCTGATCCACCGGCTGATCGAGCGGCGGCACGCCTTCTCGCTGCTCTATCCGACCGGCCCCGGCACCGGTGAGCTGCCGCTGGGCGCGGTGGAGTGCGCCGAGCCCGGCACCCGGCTCACGCTGCTGCCGCCCGCGCCGGGGGGCACGCGCGCGTACGCCCTCGCCGCCGGTCCGCACTCCAGCACGGTCTGGCTGGTGGCGGGCGGGGCCTTCGGTCCGGAGCGGCTGGCCGAGGTGCCGGGGCGTTGTTCGGGCGGGGTGTGGCTGGACCGTGCCGGGCGGATGCTGGCCCTCGACCGGCGGCCGGCCGGCGGCCCGGTGAAGACGGTCGTGGTGGACCTGGCGCGCGCCGAGGTCTCGCCCCTGCTCCAGATCGCGGCCGGCAGCCACGACCGGCTGCTGCTCGCCGACCCCGACAGCGGACTGCTGCTCCTCTCCTCCGACGCGCCCTCGCCCGGGCGGGAGCGGCTGGGGTGGGGCGTGCTCGGCAGCACGCTGCCGGTGCGCTTCCCGGAGTCCCTGCGGATGCCCGACTGCGTGGTGACGCCGTTCGCGATCCAGCCGGGGCAGGTGCTGACGCCGGAGAACTGCGCGGTGGCGCTGCGGATCGACGGCCCGCTCGGCAGCTGGGTGGGCGCCTGGCGGCCGGCCGGGCGGCGGGTGAACCACCTCCCGGCGCCCGAGGGGTGGCTGACCGGCACCGGCCTGTGGACGCCGGACGGGGTGCTGCGGCTGCCGTACGCCACGCGGGAGACTCCCTGCGGCGTGGCGGAGCCGACGGTGCCCTGGGGGGAGGCGGCCGTGGCAGGCGGTACCACCGTGGCCGCGGGGGAGACGGGGGGCTCGGGGGAGGCGGGTCCGGAGGGTCCGGGCCGGGACGGCACGGCCGACGGGGCGCCCGAGGCGCCACGGCGGCCGACGGAACCGGATCCTCCGGATCCCGTGGAGCCCGCGGCCCCGGTGGTTCCGCAGCCGGTGGTGGCGCGTCCGGTGCCGTTGCAGCAGGCGCCGCTCGGACGTCTTGTAACGAACTAGTGCCGGTTGGCGTGTGCGCCTGGATTCGGCCGGTGGTGTGCCGGTTACACTCGCCGGGCTGTACGAAAGATCATGTTGACGGGGTGAATTCTTCCGATGAGCGACACCAGCACCACCGAGCAGCTGTCTGCCGGCTCTCTGGAAACAGACGGTCACGGTCGGCACCGGGGCCCGGTAGCGGCCCAGGACAATGAGGCGGCTCCGCACGGCAAGCACCGCAAGCCGACCGTGGAGACCGCCGAGGCAGCTGCCTGACGGTACGTGGCACAAGGGGCGCCCGCCCGGCGGGCGCCCCTTTCCATTTCCGCTGTCCCTACCCCCGTTTCAGCCCCAGCACCTCCGCCGCCGCGAACGTCTCCCCCGGCGGCCGCCGCGCGTAGTGCGGGGTGAGCAGCGCGTCGAGTTCGTCGTACGTGAACGTCTCCTGCTTGCTGTCGAACTTGGCCTGCACCCGCGGCCGTTCGACGATCGCAACCATGCCGCCGTGGACGACGAGCAACTGGCCGTTGATCCCCGCGGCGGCCGGTGCGGCCAGATAGCCGACGAGCGGGGCGACGTGCTCGGGGGCCAGCGGGTCCAGGCCCTCCTCCGGCTGCTGGAAGCCCGCGAAGACGTCCTCGGTCATCCGGGTCCGGGCGCGCGGGCAGATCGCGTTGGCCGTGACGCCGTACTTGGCGAGGGCCAGGGCGGTCGAGGTGGTCAGGCCGACGATTCCGCCCTTCGCGGCCGCGTAGTTGGGCTGGCCCGCGGAGCCGGCGAGGAACGCCTCCGAGGAGGTGTTCACGATCCGGCCGTAGACCTTCGCGCCGCCGGCCGCCTTGGACCGCTCCCGCCAGTGCGCGGCGGCGAAGTGGGTGGTGTTGAAGTGGCCCTTGAGGTGGACCCGGATCACCGGGTCCCACTCGTCCTCGGTCATGGAGAAGACCATGCGGTCGCGCAGGATGCCCGCGTTGTTGACGAGGATGTCGAGCTTGCCGTACGCGCCGATCGCCGACTCGACCAGTTCCGCGGCCTGTCGGAAGTCGGCGACGTCCCCGGTGTGGGCGAGCGCCGTGCCGCCGGCCGCGCGGATCTCCCGCGCCACCTCCTCGGCGGGCCCGGCCGACGCCTGCCCCGAGCCGTCCCGGCCGGGCTGCCCGTAGTCGTTGACCACGACGGCCGCGCCGAGCCGGGCGAGTTCGAGTGCCTCGGCCCGGCCGAGGCCGCGCCCGGCGCCGGTGACGATCGCGGACATCCCCTCCAGTGGCAGTGTCATGGCCGGCGCCCTCAGATCTCGATGCACGTACGCAGGGCGGTCCCGGTACGCATCTGGTCCAGGGCCTCGTTGATCTCGGCCAGCGGCACCCGGTGGGTGATCAGGCCCGCCAGATCGATCCGGCCGGCCCGCCACAGGGCGATCGCGCGCTCGTAGGAGCGCAGCACGTCCCCGCCGCCGTACATGGACGGCAGGATGCGCTTCTCGTCGAAGAACAGCTCGAACATGTTGAGCTGGAGGAAGTCGTCCATGGCGCCCGCCCCGACCACGACGAGGGTGCCGCCGCGCCGGGTGTTCTCGTAGGCGGTGCGGGCGGTGGCGGAGCGGCCGACGACCTCGAAGACGTAGTCGAAGCCCTCGCCGCCGGTGATCCGCTGCTTGGCGTCGGCCAGTCCGTCGGGCGGGACGGCCTTCGTGGCGCCGAACCGGAGGGCGGCCTCGCGGCGGGAGGCGACCGGGTCCACGGCGACGATCTCGGCCGCGCCCTTCAGCCGCGCGCCCTGCACCGCCGAGATGCCGACGCCTCCGCAGCCGATGACGGCGACCGACGAACCGGCCTGCACATCGGCGGTGTTGAGGGCGGCGCCGAGTCCGGTGGTGACCCCGCAGCCGATCAGGGCGGCGATGTCGAAGGGCACGTCCTCGGGGATGGGCACGGCGCAGCCCGCGTCGACCACGACCTCCTCGGCGAAGGTGCCGGTGCCCGCGAAGCCGAACACGTCGGAGGAACTGCCGCTGGCGCGCCTGAAGTTGGGGGTGCCGGCGTTCATGAACCCGGCCAGGCACAGCTGGGTCTGGCCGCGCTTGCAGGCGGCACAGGCGCCGCAGGCGGGCAGCCAGCAGAGCACGACCCGGTCACCGGGTTTCATGTTCCGTACGTTCTCGCCGACTTCGAGGATCTCGCCCGCGCCCTCGTGGCCGGGTACGAACGGCGCGGGCTGCGGCAGCACCCCGCTCATCGCGGACAGGTCCGAGTGGCACAGTCCGGTGGCGCGCACCCGGACCCTGACCTTGCCGGGCCCGAAGCCCACGGCCTCGACGTCATCGACGACGTCGAGCTTTTCCTGGCCGATCTCGTGCAGTACGGCTGCGCGCATGGTGCGGCTCTCCCCTCGACTACAGCCTGGATCAGGAGTGTTGGACGATGGTGTCGGCGAGGACGGGCGCGTCGTCCCGCTCGATCGCGCTCACGGCCACCCGGACGGCGTTCCCCCCCTCCTGCCACATGCGGATGCGCAGGGTCTCGCCCGGGAAGACGACTCCGGTGAACCGGGTGGTGTAGGACCGCACCCGGCTCACGTCCCCGCCGAGCAGCGTGTCGACGACCGCCTTGAGCGTGATGCCGTAGGTGCACAGCCCGTGCAGGATGGGCCGGTCGAATCCGGCGCGCTTGGCGAAGTCGGGGTCGGCGTGCAGCGGGTTCCGGTCGCCGCTCAGGCGGTAGAGCAGCGCCTGGTCCTCGCGGACGGCCCGTTCGACGGTCCGGTCGGGCTCTCCGGCGGGCGGGTCGAGGCGTGTGCCCGGGCCGCGGTCGCCGCCCCACCCGCCTTCTCCCCGTACGAAGATCTGGGCGTCGTTGGTCCACAGCGGGCCGTCGGCGTCGGCGACCTCGGTGCGCATGACGAGGACGGCCGCCTTGCCCTTGTCGTACACGGCGGCGATGCGGGAGGTGGCGGTGGCGGTGCCCCGGGCGGGGATCGGGCGGTGGATCTCCAGGCGCTGCCCGCCGTGCAGCACCTTGGCGAGGTCGACCTCCACGCCCGGCATGGACAGACCGCCGATCACGCCGGGCGAGCCGGCGCCCGCGACGGTGGCGAAGCTGGGCAGGACGTGCAGCCGGGACTCCAGGGTGTAGCGCAGCTCGTCGGGATCGGTGGCGGGGACGCCGGCGCCGATGCCGAGGTGGTAGAGCTGGACGTCCTTGTGGTCCCAGGTGATCTCGCCGGTCCGGGGTTCGGCGGCGAGGGCCAACGCTGCGTCGATGGGCATACGGCTCCTGACATGGGCTGCGCGGTGAAAGACCCCGGCACGGCCGTCCGCACCGTCGGCCGCACCGAGGTCGCTACGGGCCGATCTAGAACGCGTTCCAGTCCGGCGCCCCTTGTATAGCCGAGCACTCCGCACTTGTGAAGGCTCCTGACGTCGTGTCAGATCTCGTCGGCAGTGACATTTGTACTGCCCGAGTCCGTACATGCGCATCTGCCGGAGGCCGGGTCCGGCCTCGTACCGTCGTACCCATGACACAACGGGGGCAACGAGGAGGGGCCGTCTCCTTCACGGGGGCGGTCAAGGCGTACGGCGAGGTCCGCGCCGTGGACGGCGTCGACCTGGACATCGCGCCCGGCGAGACCGTGGCCCTGCTGGGCCGCAACGGCGCCGGCAAGTCGACCACGATCGGGCTGCTGCTCGGGCTGTACGAGCCCGACGCGGGCGCCGTGGAGCTGTTCGGCGCGCCGCCCGAGCGCTCGGTGCGCGCGGGACGGGTGGGCGCGATGCTCCAGGAGGCGCGCCCGGTACCCCGGGTCACGGTCGGGGAGCTGGTCGCGTTCGTCGCCTCCCGCTATCCGGCGCCGATGCCGGCGGGCCGGGCGCTGGAGCTGGCCGGCATCGCCGGCCTGGCCGGGCGGCGCGTGGACCGGCTGTCCGGCGGGCAGGTGCAGCGGGTGCGGTTCGCGGTCGCGCTGGCCGGGGACCCTGCGCTGCTGGTGCTGGACGAGCCGACGGCGGCGCTCGACGTGGAGGCCCGGCACGCCTTCTGGGACTCCATGCGCGACTACGCCCGGCACGGCCACACCGTGCTGTTCTCCACGCACTACCTGGAGGAGGCCGACGCCCACGCCGACCGGATCCTGATCATCGACCGGGGCCGGATCGTCGCCGACGGCACCGGCGAGGAACTGCGCCGCGCGGCGGGCGGCAACCTGGTCTCGCTCGACCTGGCGGGCCGCGACCCGGAGGGACTGGCCCTGCTGCCCGGGGTCCGCTCGGTGGAGGTGCGGGGCGAGCGGGCGCGGCTGCGCACGGACGACTCGGACGCCACGGTGATCGCGCTGGCGGAACTGGGGGCGATACGGGGGCTGGAGGTGGCGCCGGCGTCCCTGGACGACGCGTTCCTGACGCTGACCGGCCCCCGGACCGTACCCGACTCCCACGACCTGGAGCCCCGCTGATGCTCGCCTACGTACGTCTGGAAACCCGCCGCACCCTCCGCGACCCCGGCTTCGTCATCGGCGGCATCGCCATGCCCGTGCTGATGTACCTGCTGTTCACGAACATCGGCCAGAGCGACGGGAGTTGGAAGGCGGCGTCGATGGTCGGCATGGCCGCCTACGGCGCCGTCGGCTCGGCCCTCAACACCGGAAGCGCGGTGGCCGAGGACCGCGCCGTCGGCTGGCTGCGGCAGTTGCGCGTGACCCCGATGACCCCGCGCGAGGTGGTGACCGGGCGGACCCTGACCGGCGCGGTGACCGTGCTGCCCGCGATCCTCGCCGTGCTGGCGGCGGGCGGGCTGGTCAACGGGGTGCGGCTGGCCGTGTGGCAGTGGGCGGCGATCGTGCTGCTGCTGTGGTTCGGCTCGCTGCCGTTCACCCTGCTCGGCCTCGGCAACGGCTACCGGCTGACCGGGCCCGCCACGGGTGTGGCGAACATGCTGTGCGGTCTGGGGCTCTCGGTGCTCGGCGGGCTGTGGTTCCCCGTCAGCCTCTTCCCCGGCTGGCTGCGCGCCGTGTCGGCGTACACCCCCACCCACCGGTTCGCCCAGCTGGGCACCGCCGTCGCGGAGGGGCGCGCCCCGGGAACCGGTGCCATCATCGTGCTGACGGCATGGCTGGGACTTTTCGGTTCGTACGCTGTGCTGTCGTACCGCCGCGGGGCGGGCACGGTCTGACGGGGGAATCTGATATGTCGTGGAAGTCCTGGATGTCGTTGATACGGGGAATTCAATGCCGGGCGCGCTCCTGGCAGGCGACGCGGCTCGAATGGAGGGCGGAGCGCGACCGCTGGAAGGCCGACCACAAGCGCTTCACCGCCGCGGCGCGCGCCGCCAGGAAGACGGGCAAGTCCCCGGCCGTCGACCACCCGGGCCCGCCGCCCACCGGCTACGCACTGCTGCCCTGGCTGCTGATGGGAATGGGCTCCTTCTCCAACCTCCTCCAGGGCAAGACCCCGAACCCGCTGATCGGCGGCCTGGGCCTGCTGCTCTTCAACTCGCTGTACGTCTACGTCACCTTCCGCTCCTTCCACCGTGAGAAGCGCGAGGCGGTCTCCACCCGGGTGGCGCTGGCGATCATGGTCCTGCTGACCACGGGCCTGGCCCTCGGCTACGGCGGCAACTGGCTGATGTTCTTCCCCCTGCTGGGCCTTGCGACGGGGGCGACGCTGCGCGGCCCGTGGCTGGGCCGGACGGGCATCCTGCTGGCCGCGTACGCGGGCGCGATCTCCGGCGTCCACGAGGGCTCGGACGCGGTCAACATCGCCTACGCCACGTTCCTCTCCAGCATGGTGACCGCCGCGATCCTCGGCCTGTCCGAGGCGGTGCGGGAACTGCGGGCCGCGCGCGAGGAGTTGGCCCGGCGCGCGGTGGAGAAGGAGCGGATGCGGTTCTCGCGGGACCTGCACGATCTGCTCGGGCACACGCTGTCGGTGATCGTGGTGAAGTCGGAGGCGGCCCGGCGGCTGGCCCCGCGCGACATGGACGCGGCGCTGGGCCAGATCGCGGACATCGAGTCGGTGGGCCGGCAGGCGCTCACCGAGATCCGCGAGGCGGTGACCGGCTACCGGGAGGGAAGCCTCGCCACCGAGCTGACCCGGGCCCGCTCGGCGCTGTCCGCGGCGAGCATCGAGCCGCAGGTCCGCCAGTCCGGGGTGCCGCTCGCCCCGCAGACCGAGGCGCTGCTCGGCTGGGTGGTGCGCGAGGCGGTGACCAACGTGGTCCGGCACAGTGACGCGAGCCGCTGCGAGATCACCGTGGAGAGCGGCGCCGAACAGGCCCGGCTCGCCGTCACCGACAACGGCACCGGCAAGCCGGTCAGCAGGCCCCAGCAGGGCATCGGCGGCACCGGCCTGAAGGGGCTGACCGAGCGCCTCGCGGCGGCGGGCGGCTCCCTGACGGCCGGCCCGTCGCCGCGCGGCGGCTTCACGGTCACCGCCGAACTCCCGGTGGAATCAGCGGAGTCGGCGGAGTCGTCGGACTTCGTGGTTACGGCGCCCAGGGCGTACTGACGGCCCAGCTCACGTCGTCGGTCCAGGAGGTGCTGCTGTCGAAGGCGTTGGACCCGCCGTCGCTCGCTATGTAGAGGTTGTAGTCGTAGTGGCGCAGGTACCTCGTCGGGTAGTTGTACGAGGCGAACGAGGTGCCGGTGCCGCTCTTGCCGGCCTGTGGGCAGAAGGTGGCGTCCTGCCGGAACTGGGCGGTGCCGTCCATGGGTTGCCGGTAGAGCTTGAAGTCGGAGTGGCGCAGGAAGTCGCCGGGGTAGTTGCGCGACTCGAAGGACACGCAGGAACTGTCGGCGAGGCCCTCGCGGACGATCCAGGTGGCGTCGTTCTTGTCGAGGGCGGAGCTGGCCGAGGTGATGGACGACAGCACGCCCGCGTCGTTCTGGTGGCGGACGTAGTCGCTGGTGCAGCAGGACGTGGTCGCGCGCAGGGAGATCTCCGAGCCGGCGTTCAGCGTGCCGGCGCTGCCGGTCGCGGCGCCGTAGCCGACGGAGACGATGTTCGACTGCACGGAGTTGTCGGCGGCGTCCGTCGGGATGCCGGAGGTCATCACGCCCTCGAAGAAGGACCCGATGGAGCCGTTGCTGTTGTCGCCGCCGGTGCCGAGGACGATCGCGCCCTCCTGGTGCATCGGCGAGTATCCGCTCGTGGTCGGCTCACCGCCGGAATAGGTGGTCGTGAGTCCACCTGATTGCGCATTCCCCCATTTGAGCGCGAAATGGTTCTGCCCGTTGTTCTTCAGCAGCGCGGTCACGAACGGCAGCGCGCCCGTGCCGGTGTCGGAGGAGTTCTTGCTGTATCCGGCGTCGGACTGGAACAGCCCGTTCTCCAGGTCGGCCTGCACCCAGGGTCCGGAGCCGTAGCACGGGGAGAACCAGCACTCGGTGCCGAAGTTGATGGCGTCCATGTGCCCGTTGCCGGTGTCCTTGTTGTTCGTCTCGGCGTTGCCGTAGTCGAAGCAGCAGGAGCCGTTGACGTGGGTGCCGGAGGTCACCATGTACATCCCCTCGGCGGCGCCGTCGGTGGCGACGCCCGAGGTGGCGTCGTTGCGGTAGCCCATGCCGGCGGAGATCTCCAGGCCGTACACCTGGTGGCCGCCGACGGTCACCGGCAGCGCGTCCGCGGGCGCCCCGACGTCGGCCTTGCCGGCCCCGCCCGCGCCCTCGACCGTGAGGTCGTTGTGGCGGGCGGACTGGTCGTAGATCCGGGTGACGACGCAGGTCGTGCCGGAGCAGAAGGAGTCCTGGGCGGCGGCGTCGGCGTAGCCGCCGGCGGAGAGCGGCCCGATGTTCTTCGTGGCGCCGTCCGAGGCCCGCTGCACCTGGTACAGCGAGCCGTTGTACGAGGAGTACAGCGCCCGGACCATGCTGTGCGCGGCGACGCAGGGGGTGCCCGCGGCGGCGTAGACGTCACAGGGCAGCGAACTCGCGGCGGCCGCCTGGGGCGCGCCGGTGCCGAGGAGCAGCGCGGCGACGGTGGCGCAGACGGCGAGCAGGGAGAGGACGGCGCTTCTCAGGCGCCCTGGGCGGGGGGTTCCGGGGAGCAAGGTGTACCTCGGTTCGTGTGGGGCAGCGGCTCGTTCGGAATCTCGGACAACGTTCGATCGAAATGACGAACCTATTCAACTGCCGAATTTCGGGGGCGATTTCAGAAATGCAGAGGCGATTGTTTTCACGCCACTGGCGGCCGTCAACCCCCGCCGCACCGAATCAACCGGATTCTTTGCCGACGGCCCGTGCGCCCCGGTGGCCGTAGGCTGAGCCCATGAACGAGATGCCCCGGGACGGCAGACCCGCCACGTGCATCCGGGTGCTGCTGGCCGAGGACCAGGGGATGATGCGCGGGGCCCTCGCGCTGCTGCTCGGCATGGAGGACGACATCGAGGTCGTCGCCCAGGTCGCCCGGGGTGACGCGATCGTCGAGGAGGCGCTGCTGCACCGGCCGGACGTGGCCCTGCTGGACATCGAACTCCCGGGCGCGAGCGGGCTGGACGCGGCGGCGGAGCTGCGCGAGCAGGCGCCCGACTGCCGGGTGCTGATCCTCACCACCTTCGGCCGGCCCGGCTATCTGCGCCGGGCCATGGAGGCCGGGGCGGCCGGGTTCCTCGTCAAGGACGGGCCCGTGGAGGACCTGGCCGCGGCGATCCGGCGGGTGCTCACCGGCGAGACCGTGGTCGATCCCGCGCTGGCCGCCGCCGCGCTCAGCGCCGGGCCGAGCCCGCTGACGGCCCGGGAGCGCGACGTGCTGAAGGCGTCGGTGGACGGGGCGACGGTCGCCGACATCGCCGGCCGGCTGCATCTGTCCGAGTCCACCGTCCGCAACTACCTGTCCTCGGCGATCGGCAAGACCTCCACCCGGAACCGAGCGGAGGCAGTACGGGAGGCCCGACAACAGGGGTGGCTCTGAGCCGCGCGGGCATCGTACGGACTCCAGCAGACGGCCTCCGCGGGGCGACCCCACCGGACAGCCCCGAGCGGACGGCCTCCATCAGACTGCCCCCATCGGGCGACCCCGCCGGGCGGCCTCCGCCGGGCGCCGCCATCGGACTGCCCCCACCGAGCGACCTCCGCCAGACTGCCCCCACCGGGCACCCCCCATCGGACGGCCTCCACCGGACAGCCTCCACCGGGCGGCGCCATCGGACTGCCTCCCCGGACCGCCTCCAGCGGACGCCCTCCACCGGTCGGCCCCGCCAGGCGGCCCCACCGGACAGCCTCCGCCGGGCGGCGCCATCGGACAGCCCCCACCGGACGGCCTCCGCCAGACAGCCCCCACCGGACGGCCTCCGCCAGACTGCTCCATCGGACGGCCTCCGCCGGGCGGGGCCATCGGACTGCCCCCACCAGACGACATCCGCCGAGCGGTCCCGCCGGGCGCCCCCGTCGGATCGCTTCTTCGGTGTGTCCCTCACACCCCCCGCAGCAGCGTCACCACCGCCGCGCCGCCCAGGCCGATGTTGTGCGCGAGTCCGATCCGCGCACCGGGCACCTGCCGCTCCTCCGCCCGGCCGCGCAACTGCCAGACCAGTTCGGCGGTTTGGGCGAGGCCGGTCGCGCCCAGCGGGTGGCCCTTGGAGATCAGCCCGCCGGAGGGGTTCACCACCCAGCGGCCGCCGTACGTCGTCGCGCCCGACTCGACCAGCTTCCCGGACTCCCCCGCCTCGCACATGCCGAGCGCCTCGTACGTCAGCAGCTCGTTGACGGAGAAGCAGTCGTGCAGCTCGATCACGTCGACGTCCTCGATGCCGAGCCCGGACAACGCGTACGCCCGCCGCGCCGCCTCGCGCGACATCGGCTGTCCGACGACGTCGATGCAGGAACCGGAGGCGAAGGACTCCTCGGTGTCCGTGGCCATGGCCTGTCCGGCGATCTCCACGAGCCCGGTGAGCCCGCGCGCGTCGGCGAACCGCCGCGACACCACCACCGCGGCCGCCGCGCCGTCCGAGGTCGGCGAGCACTGGAGCTTGGTCAGCGGCCGGTGCACCGTCCGGGCGGACAGGATGTCGGCCACCTCGTACACGTCCCGGAACTGCGCGTACGGGTTGTGCGCGGAGTGCCGGTGGTTCTTGGCTGCGACGGCGGCGAGCTGCGCCTGCGTCGTGCCGTACCGCTCCATGTGCTCGCGGGCCGCGTCGCCGAAGATCTGCGCGGTCGGCGGCGCCGGTTCGAAGCCGTGCCGGGCGGCCATGACGCCGTAGTGCCGGGCGACCGGAGACGTCGCGAAGTCGCCGCCGTCCGCCCCGCCGCCCAGCGCGCCCTTCTTCATCTTCTCGAAGCCCAGGGCCAGGACGCAGTCGCAGGCACCGCCCTCGACGAGCTGCCGGGCGAGCATCAGGGCGGTCGCGCCGGTGGCGCAGTTGTTGTTGACGTTGTAGACGGGGACGCCGGTGAGACCCAGCTCGTACACGGCGCGCTGGCCGGCGGTGGAGGGCTGGAAACAGTAGCCGACGGGAACCTGTTCCACATCCGTATAGGCGATCCCGGCGTCGGCGAGAGCCGCCTCGCCCGCTTCCCGCACCATGTCCCAGTACTGCCATGAACGGGTCTCGGGCTTCTCGAACCTGGTCATCCCGACCCCGGCGACATAGGCCTTCATGGCGCGCAAGACTAGAACGTGTTCCATCAACTCACCAGACTTGACACAACGTCAGAAACCCATGGGTGGGTCAAGGATTCGTTAGGGGCTCGAAGCAACGGAATAGTTGCCTGTGCATACGAGGTTTACCCGACACTTATGTTCACGGGAGGCCTCACTCAATGACCCACACGACGACCGACCAGCCGCCGCCGAAGCAGGCGAGCGGGGCCGTGGTCCCGGTGCTCGCCTTCGCGGGCATCGTCGTCGCGGTGATGCAGACGCTGCTCGTGCCGGTCATCAAGGACCTGCCGCAGCTGCTGAGCACCGCGCCCAGCAACGCCACCTGGGTCCTGACCTCGACCCTGCTCTCCGGTGCCGTCGCCACCCCGATCATGGGCCGCCTCGGCGACCTGTACGGCAAGCGGCGGATGCTGGTCCTCAGCCTCGCCATCATGGTGGTCGGCGCGCTGATCAGCGCGTTCACCAGCCAGCTGCTCCTCATGATCGTCGGCCGTACGCTCCAGGGCTTCGCGATGGGCGCGATCCCCCTCGGCATCGGCCTGATGCGCGACATGCTGCCGCGCGAGAAGCTCGGCTCGGCCATGGCCCTGATGAGCTCCTCCATAGGCGTGGGCGGCGGCCTCGCGCTGCCCGCCGCCGCCCTGGTCGCGCAGCACACGAACTGGCACGCCCTCTTCTACGGCGCCGCCGGCCTCGGCGTGCTCGCCATCCTCCTCACCCTCCTCACCGTGCCCGAGTCCCCGATGCGCGCCGAGGGCTCCTTCGACCTGGTCGGCGCGCTCGGCCTGTCCGCCGGTCTGGTGCTGCTCCTGCTGCCCATCACCAAGGGCAGCGACTGGGGCTGGTCCTCCGGCACCACGCTCGGCCTGTTCGGCGCATCCGTCGTCGTCCTCGTCCTGTGGGGCCTGTTCGAACTGCGCAGCGCGGCGCCGCTGGTCGACCTGCGCACCACCGCACGCCCCGCCGTGCTCTTCACGAACCTCGCGTCGATCATGGTCGGCGTCGCGTTCTACGTCGTCTCGCTCGTCCTGCCCCAGCTGCTCCAGCTGCCGAAGGCCACCGGCTACGGCCTCGGCCAGTCCATGGTCGTCGCGGGCCTGTGCGTGGCCCCGCTGGGCCTGACGATGATGTTCACCGCGCCGGTGTACGCCCGCCTGTCCGCGCGCTACGGCCCGAAGACCACCCTCATCCTCGGCCTGCTGATCATCGCGATCGGCTACGGCGGCGGCCTCGGCCTGATGGACGCGGCCTGGCAGACGATCGTCACGTCCGTCGTCCTCGGCGCGGGCATCGGTCTCGCGTACTCGTCCCTGCCGGCACTGATCGTGGGCGCCGTGCCGGCCTCGGAGACCGGCGCGGCCAACGGCCTGAACACGCTGATGCGTTCCATCGGCACATCGGTGTCGAGCGCCGTCGTCGGCATGGTGCTGGCCAACACGGCGAAGAACGTCGGCGGACTCGCGATCCCCACCATGCACGGCTTCCGGGTCTCCTTCCTCATCGCCACGGCCGCCGTCGCCGTGGGCCTGCTGCTCGCCCTGTTCCTGCCGAAGGCCAACCGGCCGGCCCCGCAGCAGCACACGCAGCTGCGGGCCAGCAGTGAGGAGGACGAGGTGCTGGAGCGGGCCGAGGAGGTGCTGCGCGGCTTCCGCGGGCGCGTTCTCGACGCCACCGGTGTTCCGGTCGCCCGGGCCAAGGTCACGCTGATCGACCGGCGCGGGCGGCAGGCGGGGACGACGGTGTCCGGCTCCGACGGCACGTATGCGCTGGCCGTGCCGGAGCGGGGGGCGTATGTGCTGGCGGCGAAGGCCTCCGGCCATGGGCCGCGGGCTTCGTCCGCCACACACTCCGGTGAGGAGTTGGCCGTCGATCTGGATCTCTCGTTGCCGGGGGAGGTTGTGAACGCCTAGGAGCCGGGGGGATCTGTTCGGTTCGCGGCAGACCCGCCGTCGTGGTTGACCGCGCAGTTCCCCGCGCCCCTTACGGGGCACCGCACGCACCCCCTGTCACGCAGTGACCGGGGGTGCGGCAGCATGGGCGGTCGGAAACGCCGTACGAACCGGAAGGCTCCCCATGTCCCCCGCCTCCGCCCCTGTGTCCGCCCCCGCACCCGAGATCCTCGCCGCGTTCGAGGCGGCCAAGGGGTTCATGCCCGTGGACGAGGGGCTGGCGCTGTATGCCGCGGCCGTGGCGGCCGGGCGGGCGGGGTTGCCGTTGCTGGAGGTCGGGACGTACTGCGGGCGGTCCACCGTGCTGCTCGCCGACGCGGCCCGCGCGGCCGGGGTCAGCGCGCTGACCGTCGACCATCACCGGGGCAGCGAGGAGCAGCAGCCGGGCTGGGACTACCACGACCCGGAGACCGTCGACCCCGAGATCGGGCTGATGGACACGCTGCCCGCCTTCCGCCGCACGCTGTTCCGGGCCGGGCTGGAGGAGCACGTGGTCGCCCTGGTCGGCCGTTCCCCGCAGATCGCGGCGGTCTGGAACTCCCCGCTCGGCCTCGTCTTCATCGACGGGGGCCATA
The DNA here is from genome assembly GCF_058673395.1 of Streptomyces sp. HUAS MG56. Taxonomy (NCBI): domain Bacteria; kingdom Bacillati; phylum Actinomycetota; class Actinomycetes; order Kitasatosporales; family Streptomycetaceae; genus Streptomyces; species Streptomyces sp. HUAS MG56. Next base: position 3,822,656 of record NZ_CM178722.1, read on the forward strand.
CGGACGAACACGCGAGCGCCGACTACGAGGGCTGGGCGCCGCACGTCACCGAGGGGGGCCTCCTCGTCATCCACGACGTCTTCCCGGAGCCCGAGGACGAGTTCACCGGGCAGGCGCCGTACCGCGTGTACCTGCGGGCTCTCGCGTCCGGGGCGTTCGAGGAGATCTCCGTCACCGGTTCGCTCCGTGTCCTGCGGCGAACGCGCGCGGGGATCTGAGGCCCCGGTTAGAGTCGCAGACGTGTCGTACACAGGCCCGGAATTCGAAACCCCGCAGCCGCGCCGGCCCCGGCGCGGCCCCCTGACCGTGGCGCTCGCCGCGCTGGTGCCCGGTGCGCTGCTCGGCTGGGCGGTGTACGAGGCCGTGGGAGGCGGCGGCTCGGACCACGCCGCTTCCGCCGCGTCGGCCTCCGGCACCTCCACCGCGTCCTCGTCCCACCCGTCCCACTCGTCCCCCTCGACCGACTCCGCCTCGCCCGCCGGCGACGGCAAGGACGCGGCCGACGGGTCCGGTTCGCTCGCGGGGAAGGTCGTCGTCATCGACCCCGGGCACAACCAGGGCAACTTCCAGCACGCCGGCGAGATCAACCGCCAGGTCGACATCGGGACGAACAAGAAGGAGTGCGACACCACCGGTACGTCCACGAACGACGGTTACACCGAGGCCCGGTTCACCCTCGACGTCGCTCACCGGCTGCGCACGCTGCTGGAGAAGCAGGGCGCCACGGTGAAGCTGACCCGTGACGGGGACAGCCCGGCCTGGGGGCCGTGCGTGGACGAGCGGGCCCGGTTCGGGAACGACGCCCATGCCGACGCCGCCATCTCCATCCACGCCGACGGCGCCGCCGAGGGCGACCGCGGCTTCCACGTGATCCTGCCGGGGTCCGTGCACGCCGGCGCCGCCGACACCCGGAAGATCGTCGGCCCCTCCCGCGACCTGGGCACCCGCGTCGCGGGCAACTTCCTGCGCGACACCGCGGAGCCGCCCTCCAACTACGTCGGCAAGGGCACCGGTCTCGTCACGCGTACGGACCTGGGTGGTCTCAATCTGTCAACAGTTCCGAAGGTGTTCATCGAGTGCGGCAACATGCGCGATAGCAAGGACTCGGCACTGCTGACCAGCGGAGCCTGGCGGCAGAAGGCGGCGCAAGGGATGTCTGACGGAATCGTGAGTTTCCTGCGCGAGTCGTGACCGGCGGGCGGATACGGCCGGACGGCCGGATCTTGCGGACGGTAGTGTCTACCGACGACGAGAGACGACCAACGAAGGACCTGAAGTGAATATCCGCTCCCTCACTAGAGGCGACGGCGTGGTGATCGGAGCAGCGGTGGTGCTGTTGATCGCGTCGTTCCTCAGCCTCTACTCGATCGACGGAGTCAGCAGCTCGGAGATCCCCAACGCCTGGAGCAGCGGCCCGGTCCTGCTGGGCGTCATCCTGGCGGGCGTCATCGGGGCCGCCCTGATCGTCGTCGCTCGCGGGCTGCCGCAGGCGCCCAAGGTCGCCGGTCTCGACCTCCGTCAGTTCGGTGTCGCGTTCACCGTGTTCGCCGCCTGGAGCGCGCTCGGCAACATCTTCGACCCGGCGGGCGGCGTCGACAACATCGGCAACGCCACGGGCAACGGCTTCAGCGCCGGCACCGGCCTGATCATCGCCCTCATCGCCACGCTGGTCATGGCGGGCGCCGCCATCGCCACCCCCCTCGTCCCCGCCCTCCAGGCCGCCCTGGTCCCGGCTGCCAAGCCGGCCGCTCCGCAGCCCTACGGCGCCCAGCCGCCGAGCGGTTACGGCTACCCGGGTGCCCCGGCCCCGCAGCAGCCGTACGGTGCGCAGCCGCAACCCGGTCAGCCCTTCGGGCAGCAGCAGCCGCCCGCCGCCGCGCAGCCGCAGGCGGCCGCTCCGGCCGGCGCGCAGCCGGCCCCGGCGGACTTCTCGCCGTTCTGGTTCGCCGTGCCGGTGACCCGGCCGCTGTTCGGTGAGGACGGCGCGCCGACCCCGATCGCCGAACTGGCGCCGGGCACCTGGTACCTGGCCGTCGAGCAGCGCGGTGCCACGCTCGTCGCGCAGACCCAGGACGGCCGTCGCGGCGTCCTCCAGGACACCTCCGGCATCCAGCGCGGCTGAGCCCCGCACGCCGGGACGTACGGCCCCTCGCCCTTCCGGGCGGGGGGCCGTTGTCGTAACCTCGGCTTCCGGTCAGTGATCTGACGTCACGTCAGACAGCTCGGAAGGCAGGTGGCGTATGCGGCTCGGCCTCGCACTCGGGTACTGGGGACGCGGTCCGGACGCCGGGCACGTACCGCTGGCCGTCGAGGCGGAGCGGCTCGGGTACGACTCGGTGTGGACCGCGGAGTCCTGGGGATCCGACGCCTTCACACCGCTCACCTGGATCGCGGCGCGGACCTCGACGATCAGACTGGGTACGGGAGTTGCCCAGATGGCCGCCCGCACACCGACCGCCACCGCCATGCACGCCCTCACCCTGGACCATCTCTCCGGCGGGCGGATGATGCTCGGTCTCGGACTGTCGGGGCCGCAGGTGGTGGAGGGGTGGTACGGCCGTCCGTTCCCGGCCTCGCCGCTGACCGCGACCCGGGAGTACCTGGACGTCGTACGGCAAGTCCTGCGCAGGGAAGGGCCCGTGGCGCTGGACGGGCGGTTCCATCCGCTGCCGTACCGGGGACCGGACGGCACCGGGCTCGGCCGGCCGCTGAAGTCGATCACGCATCCGCTCCGGCCCGGCCTGCCCGTCCTGCTCGGTGCCGAGGGGCCGAGGAACGTCGCCCAGACGATCCGGATCGCCGACGGGTGGCTGCCGCTGTACTGGGCGCCGAGCCGGCCCGAGGCGTACGGGGAGGCGGTGCGGAAGCTGCCCGAGGGGTTCATGGTGGCGCCGCTGGCCCAGGTGCGGGTCTGCGACGACGTGGCCGAGGGGCTGCTGCCCGTCAAGGCCATGCTCGGCTTCTACATCGGCGGGATGGGACACGCGGCCCGCAACTTCCACGCCGACCTGATGGCCCGCATGGGGTACGAGGAGCAGGCCCGGCGGATCCAGGAGCTGTTCCTGGCCGGGCGGCGCGAGGAGGCCGTACGCGCCGTGCCGGACGCCTTCGCCGACGAGATCTCGCTGGTCGGCCCGCGTGCGCGGATCGCCGAGCGGCTGGAGGCGTGGCGGGCGGGCCCGGTGACGGACCTGCTGGCCGTGTCACCGGACCCGCACACGCTCCGGGTGCTGGCGGAGCTGAACTCCTAGACGCCGCCTAGCCCTTGGTGAGCTGCGCGGCCGAGGGCACCTTGTTCTGGACCGGGGCGCCCGCGCTCGCGCCCGCGCCCTTGACCTTGTTGATCGTGTCGTTGAAGGAGCCGACCGCGCCGGCGTCGCCGTTCTTGAGCTTGGCCGGCAGGTTCTTCAGCGCGTCGATGCCCGAGGAGAGCGGCGCGAGCGCCTTGGCGAGCGCCGGGTCGCCCTGGGCGTTGCGCTCGGCGGCCTTGAGGCGGTTGTAGGTGAAGGCACCGGCCAGCGCGGCCTTCAGCAGGGCCGACTTGCGGCCGTGGGCGCCCTTCTTGAACTTGCCCGCCTTCCAGGGCTTCACGATCCACTGGTAGGTGGCGCCGGCCGCGAGGCCCGCGTTCGCCACGAACCGGGTCTTGGCGAACTTCTGGCGTTCCGCCGAGGTGGTCGGGCTGGGCTTGGCGGCAGCGGGGACGGCCCGGACCGCCACGGTGTCCTTCGTGTCCTTCGTACTGGTCATCTCGCCGGTTCCGCAGGCCGCGGTACCGGCCAGCAGGGCGGTGGAGAGCGTGAGCGCCACGACGTGGCGTCGGTTCGGTACGCGCACGGGGTCCTCCGGACGTTTTCCCCGAGTTTTTCGTTCCCTTGGCAGGGTGGCGCGGTTGGCCGGGGTGCGCCACTTGGGGGACTTCCGGTTGCGATCTCGTCCGCGGGCGCGGGGCTCAGTTACAACAGTCCGGGTCCAGTCCCGCCGGCAGCTGCTCGCCCCCGAACACCGCGCACGTCGCCTCGTGGCCGCCCAGGGCGGCCACCGCGAGCAGCAGGGAGCCCGCCGTCCAGGTGGTCAGCTCGCGCGGCCAGATCGCGTCGTCGTCGAAGACGTAGCCGGTCCAGTACAGGCCGCTGTCGGGGTCGCGCAGGTGCTGGATGGACTGGAGGACGGTCAGGGCCCGGTCCGACTCCCCCACGGCCCACAGGGCGAGGGCGAGCTCGCTGGACTCGCCGCCGGTCACCCACGGGTTGGGGACCACGCAGCGCACGCCCAGGCCGGGGACGACGAAGCGGTCCCAGGACTCGGCGATGCGGGCCCTGGCCTCCTCGCCGGTGAGGGCGCCGCCGAGGACCGGGTAGTACCAGTCCATCGAGTAGCGGTCCTTGTCGAGGAAGCGCTCCGGGTGGCGGCGGATCGCGTGGCGCAGCGCGCCGGCCGCCAACTCCCAGTCCGGCTGCGGCTCTTCGCGCTGCTCGGCGATCGCGAGGGCGCAGCGCAGCGCGTGGTGGACGGAGGAGCTGCCGGTGAGCAGGGCGTCCGTGGCGGGCGTGCCGTCGTCGTCCTGCCGCCAGCCGATCTGGCCGCCGGGCCGCTGGAGCCGCAGGACCCATTCCACGGCCGCGTAGACGCTGGGCCACATGCGGTCCAGGAAGGTGTCGTCGCCGGTGGAGAGGTAGTGGTGCCAGACGCCGACGGCTATGTAGGCGACGAAGTTCGACTCGCGGCCGCGGTCGGTGACGTCGTCGTGGGCGCCGTCGGCGTAGGCGGCGTACCAGGAGCCGTCCTCGTTCTGGTGCCGGGCCAGCCAGGTGTACGCCCGCTCGGCGGCCGTGTGCTCGCCGGCCGCGTCCAGGGCCATCGCGGCCTCGGTGTGGTCCCAGGGGTCCAGGTGATGCCCGCGGAACCACGGGATCGCGCCGTCCTCCCGCTGTACGGCGAGGATGCCGCGGACGGTCGCGGCGGCCTGCCCGGCGGTGAGGACCCCGGGCAGGACGAGGTGTTCTGTCCGGGGGGTGGTCACTTGGCGGCCGCCTCGTGCGCACCCTCCGCGACGCGCGGCAGGTGCGGCTTGGTGGCGTAGACCACGAAGCTCTTGCCGATGACCGGGTTGAGTGCCTGCTCGGCGACCCGGGTGGCCAGCGGCTTCTTCATGATGTCCCAGACCAGCAGCTTGTGGTACGCCCGCACGGGCAGCGCCTTGTCGTTGTCGACGCCGAACGCGCACTTCAGCCACCAGTACGGCGAGTGCAGCGCGTGCGCGTGGTGGCTGCCGTAGGGCCTGAGGCCGGCCTCGCGGACCTTCGCCGTCAGTTCGTCGGCCTTGTAGATGCGGATGTGGCCGCCCTCGACCTCGTGGTAGGCGTCGGACAGCGCCCAGCAGACCTTCTCGGGGCCGTAGCGGGGGACGGTGATGGCGATGCGGCCGCCCGGCCTGAGGACGCGGACCATCTCGGCGAGCACGCCCTTGTCGTCGGGGATGTGCTCCATCACCTCGGAGATGATGACGACGTCGAAGGACTCGTCGGGGAAGGGGAGTGCGAGGGCGTCGCCCTCCATCGCGGTGGCGGTGGCCCCTTCGGGCGCCTCGCCGGCCTCCTTCATCGCCGCGAACCACCTGGCGACCTCGCGGATCTCCTCGCCGTTCTGGTCCAGGGCCACGACCTGGGCGCCGCGCCGGTAGCACTCGAAGGCGTGCCGGCCGGCGCCGCAGCCGAGGTCCAGGACACGGTCGCCCGGGGCGAGCGGGAACCGGGAGAAGTCGACGGTCAGCACGTGGCCCTGCTTTCGGTGTAGACGCCTGTTGCTGCGGCCGCGGGGCGGCTCTCGATGGGGGGCTTGCGGCGCAGGCCGCCGGTGCGTGCGACGGCCTCGCGGTAGCGGGTGACGGTCCCCTCGGCGGCCCGGGCCCAGGTGAAGCGCGCGAGCACCCGCTGCCGGCCGGCCCGGCCAAGCCGGGCGCGCAGCTCCGGGTCGCCGAGCAGCCGTACGAGCCCGGCGGCGAGCGCGCCCGCGTCGCCGGTCGGTACGGCCAGACAGGTCTCGCCGTCGCGGCCGGCGACCTCGGGGATCGCGCCGCCGGTCGTGGCGAGCAGCGGGGTGCCGGTGGCCATGGCCTCGGCGGCGGGCAGCGAGAAGCCCTCGTAGAGCGAGGGCACGCAGGCGACCTCGGCGGAGCGGATCAGGTCGACGAGTTCGGCGTCGGAGATGCCCTTGACGAACTCGACGGCGCCGGCGAGGCCGTACCGCTCGACGGCCTGGGCCACCGGCCCCTCCTCGGGGCGCTTGCCGACGACGACGAGGTGGGCGGCCGGGTGCTCGGTGCGCACCTTGGCGAGCGCTTCCACGAGGAAGACCAGGCCCTTCAGCGGCACGTCGGCGCTGGAGGTGGTGACGATCCGGCCCGGTACCTCGGGCACGGCCGGATTCGGCGAGAACAGGTCGGTGTCGGCGCCGATGTGGACCACGTGGATACGGTCGTCGCGCACGCCGAGGTGGTCCACGATCTCCTGGCGGGAGGTGCCGGAGACGGTGAGGACGGAGGGCAGCCGGCGGGCGACGCGCTTCTGCATCCGGGTGAAGGCGTACCAGCGCCGGACCGAGTAGCGCCGCTGCCAGCCCTCAGCCGCGTCCAGCTCCAGCTGCCGGTCGACGGTGATGGGATGGTGGATGGTGGTGACGAGGGGCGCGCCGATGTCGCCCAACAGCCCGTATCCCAGGGTCTGGTTGTCGTGGACGACGTCGAACTCACCGCGCCGGGCCAGCAGATGGCGCCGGGCGCGCAGGGAGAACGTCAGCGGCTCGGGAAACCCGCCGGTCCACATGGTCGCGACTTCGAGTCCGTCGATCCAGTCCCGGTACTCGCCCCGTCCGGGAGTGCGGAAGGGGTCGGGCTGGCGGTACAGGTCGAGGCTCGGCAGCTCCGTGAGCGTGAGCCCGGGACACCCCTCGTCGAGGACCGGGTACGGCTGCGAGCCGATCACCTCGACCCGGTGTCCGAGGCGGGCCAGCTCGCGCGAGAGATGCCGTACGTAGACACCCTGGCCGCCGCAGAACGGGTTCCCTTTATAGGTGAGGAGCGCGATGTCGAGCGGTCGCCCGCCGTCGGCCGCAGGATCCTCCTGGACACCCGCGGCACGGGCCTCAGCGGTCACTCCGTGCCCCCTTCTGCCTGCGCTGTCCCGCGAGACTACGCCGGGACGCTAATCTAGAACAAGTTTCAGACTTGATCGTTCAAGAGGCTCTGAATCTACCGGCAGGTAAGGGAGCTGTGAGCGGTGGATCAGGTGATTCACGCCACGGCGGACCGCTCTGTCATGCTGTTTGATCACGTGCCCTACAGACGCCCTCACCGACTGTCACGGAGCGGGACCCATGCCTGCGGAATCCAAGCTGGAAGCGAGTACGGTCCGGCCCTCGTCGTCGGCCTCGTCGCCGCTCACCGAGCGGCAGGAGGCCCGCCGTCGCAGGATCCTGCACGCCAGCGCCCAGCTGGCCAGCCGGGGCGGTTTCGACGCCGTCCAGATGCGCGAGGTCGCCGAGTCCTCCCAGGTCGCCCTCGGCACCCTGTACCGCTACTTCCCCTCCAAGGTGCACCTGCTGGTCGCCACCATGCAGGACCAGCTGGAGCACATGCACGGCACGCTGCGCAAGAAGCCCCCGGCGGGCGACACGGCCGCCGAGCGCGTCGCGGAGACCCTGATGCGCGCCTTCCGCGCCCTGCAGCGCGAGCCGCACCTCGCCGACGCGATGGTCCGGGCCCTCACCTTCGCCGACCGCAGCGTCTCCCCCGAGGTCGACCAGGTCTCCCGCCAGACGACGGTGATCATCCTGGACGCGATGGGCCTGGAGCACCCCACCCCCGAGCAGCTCTCGGCAGTGCGTGTCATCGAACACACCTGGCACTCGGCCCTCATCACCTGGCTGTCGGGCCGTGCCTCCATCGCCCAGGTGAAGATCGACATCGAGACGGTGTGCCGCCTGATCGACCTGACGGAGCCGGGCGGGCATTCCTGATCACCGCCGCGTCCAGTGCCGCAGCGTGTCCAGGAGCCGGCCGAGCACCGTGAGCGCCGCGGCACGGCGGGCGGGCTTGCGCGACCATACGGCGGGCAGGACGACTCCGCCGTAGAGGGCGAGGAAGACGAGGGCGGCGAGGAGCACGGGCGGCTGGACACTGCTGGCCGCCCGGCTCCCGGCCGGCGAGTTCCGCCCGCTGCGGGTGCAGTTGCGGCACACACCGGCGGAGGCGGATCTCCAGGCCCAGTTGGAGCACGCGCTGAGGCGGGAGACCGGACGCGCGGTCGGCTGGCCCGACTGGTCCGAGGCCGTGCCCGGGGCCATCCCGGTCGTCCTCCTGGACGGCCTCGACGAACTGCTCCAGGCGGGCGCCCAACTCCTCGACTCCGCCCGGCAGTGGAGCTATCTGCGGGAGATCGAGCGCTTCCAGGCGCGCGAGGCGGAGCAGGGCCGTCCGCTGATCGTACTGGTGACGAGCCGCACCGTGGTCGCGGACCGCTCGGAGATCCCCGCGAGGAGTCAGGTGCTGCGGCTGGAGCCGTTCGGCAAGGGCGAGATCGAGCGCTGGCTGGACATCTGGAACAGCGCGAACCGGTCCCATTTCGAGCGGCACGGCCTGCACCCGCTCGCCCTCGCCCCCGTCCTCCAGCACGCGGAACTCGCCGCCCAGCCCCTGCTGTTGCTGATGCTCGCCCTGTACGACTCGGTCAGCGGCGACCTGCACAGGATGCGCTACGAGCGCATCAGCCGCACCCAGTTGTACGAGCGCCTGCTCACGGAGTTCGCCCGCCGCCTGGACGACGGCGAGCTGTACGCGCTGCTGTCCTTCACCCCGCTCACGGACCGGGCGCAACTGGTACAGAACCTCGGTGACATGCTGGCGGCCTGGCCGACGGGCCGGGACCGGTTGCCCACGCTCCTGGCCACCCTGTTCAAGGCGGCCGAGTGGGATCCGCACCGTTCCGATCCAGGACACGCACCGGCAGCGGTGACCAGGACGTACCGGAACGCGGTGTACGAGGCGAACCTGCTCCTGGTCGCGGTGCTGGCGGGGGGCGACGTGCACGCGTCGGCGTTCGTGGGGTCCGAGCACGTCGTCGACAACTGGCGGCGGCGCGCCATGCTGTGGAAGTCGCAGCTGTCGTCGGAGTCATGGGAGCTGCTGTCGTCCGCGCTCCACACCACGCGCTGTTGGCGGGACGCCCAGCCGGACCTCCTGATCGGCACCCGCCAGGCGGGCCGCCCCACCGACCTCCCCCACCTGCGGGCGGCGCTCCCGAACGGCGCGTACGCCGACGAATTCACGACGCTGGAACGGACCTGGAGAGGCTGACCCTCACTCCTCCGGCGGAAACACACCCTCCCCGCTTCCCGCCAACGTGATCGCAATCGCCTCCACCGGACAGCTCTCGGCCGCCTCCAGGACGGACTCCGTCGCGTCCGTGTCCGGGGCGACCGGGTGGGACTGGCGGGCGGAGTCGAGGCGGAAGGCGTCGGGGGCGTGGTGGAGGCACTGGGCCGAGCCGATGCACACCGAACGGTCGACCTCGACGTGCCAGCGGTCGCCCATGCTCACGCTCCCGCCGGCAGGTGGATCATCTTGTGTTCGAGGTACTCGCCGTAGCCCTCCGGGCCGAACTCCCGCCCCAGGCCGGAGTTCTTGTAGCCGCCGAACGGGCCGAGCATGTCCAGGCTGAAGGTGTTGACCGAGTAGGTGCCGGTGCGGACCCGGCGGGCGACCTCGATGCCGTGCTCGACGTCGGCCGTCCACACGCTGCCCGACAGACCGTAGTCCGAGTCGTTGGCGATCTTCACGGCCTCGTCCTCGTCGCCGTACGGGAGCAGGCAGATCACCGGGCCGAAGATCTCCTCGCGGGCGATCCGCATGCCGTTGTGGACGTCGCCGAAGAGGGTCGGTTCGACGTACCAGCCGCGCTCCAGGCCCGCCGGGCGGCCGCCGCCGGTGAGGATCTTGGCGCCTTCCTCCTGGCCGATCCGGATGTAGTCGAGGTTGCGCTGCTGCTGGCGGCGGGCGACCAGCGGGCCGACCTGGGTCGCCGGGTCCAGCGGGTCGCCGACCCTGAGCGCGCTCGCCGCGGCCGCGAAGGCGTCGGCGTACTCGTCGTAGCGGGTGCGCGGGACGAGGATGCGGGTCTGGGCGACGCACGCCTGCCCGTTGTTCATCCAGGCGGCCGGGACGATGCCGGCGACCGCCGTCGCCACGTCCGCGTCGGGCAGCACGACCGCCGCCGACTTGCCGCCCAACTCCAGGGTGACCCGGGTCAGATGGCGGGCGGCGACCTCCATCACGCGCTTGCCGGCCGCGACCGAGCCGGTGAAGGAGACCTTGTCGATGCCGGGGTGCCCGACCAGGTACTCGCTGACCTCCCGGTCTGCGGGGAGGACCGAGAGCACCCCCTCGGGAAGGCCGGCGTCCCGGGCGATCTCGGCCAGCAGGTAGGCGTCCAGCGGGGACTCCGGGGACGGCTTCAGCACGACCGTGCAGCCGGCCAGCAGCGCGGGCGCGAGCTTGGCGGCGGCGACGAACTGGGGGACGTTCCACGGGACCACGGCCGCGACCACCCCGACCGGCTCCCGCCGGACGAGGATCGGCCCGAGGACGCCGTCGCGCCGCTCCTCGTACACATACCCCTGGGCGACCCTGATCGCCGCGTCCCACACCATCATCGCGCCGAGCGCCTGGGCGAGGACGCTCCAGGAGTACGGCGAGCCGTTCTCCGAGGAGATCACCCGGGCGATCTCCTCGTGCCGGGCGGCGATGCCGTCCTTGATGCGGGTGACGACCTCGATCCGCTCCTCCTGTGTCGCCCGCGGCCAGGGCCCCTCGTCGAAGGCGCGGCGCGCCACGGCCACCGCATGGTCGACGTCCGCCCGGGAGGCGTGCGGCACCCGGCCGATGACCTCCTCGGTGTGCGGCGAGATCACCTCGATGACGTCCTTGCCCGCGGGGTCGGTCAACTCCCCGCCGATGAACAGCTGTCCGTGTTCCATGAGCTCGGTCATGGCCGCCGCCACCTTTCTGACGCTGTTTCAGAACTGATATCAGTTCTAGTTATAGTGAGCAATGGCGGTGGGGCGGAGGACAGATGGCGACGACGTTCGATCACGGCGGGGGCGTACGGTCCGTTGCGGTGCCGATCCCGGACAACCCCCTCGGGCACACGCTGGTGTACGTCGTGGAGAGCGACCGGGGGCCGGTGCTGGTGGACACCGGGTGGGACGATCCCGGTTCCTGGGACACCCTCGTGGCGGGGCTCGCGGCGTGCGGCACGGCGGTGGGCGAGGTGTACGGCGTCGTCGTCACCCACCATCACCCGGACCACCACGGGCTGTCCGCGCGGGTGCGTGAGGCCTCCGGTGCCTGGGTGGCGCTGCATCCGGCCGACGCGGCGATCGTGCGCAGGACGCGGGAGACGCCGCCCGAGCGGTGGTACACGTACATGGCGGCCAAGCTGACGGCGGCCGGGGCGCCCGAAACGCACGTGGCTCCCCTGCGCACCCCGCGCCCGCGGCCCCTGCCCGGCCTCTCCCCCGCCCTCCCGGACCGGGAGATCGTCCCGGGCGAACTCCTCGACCTGCCCGGCCGCCGGCTGCGCGCGATCTGGACGCCGGGGCACACGCCCGGGCATGTTTGCCTGCATCTGGAGGAGGAGCATCCGGCCCGACTCACCGGTCACGGGCGGCTGTTCAGCGGCGATCACCTGCTCCCGGGGATCACCCCGCACATCGGCCTGTACGAGGACCCCGACGACACGACCGTCACCGACCCCCTCGGCGACTACCTCGACTCCCTGGAGCGGATCGGCCGGCTCGCCCCCGCCGAGGTCCTCCCCGCACACGAGCACACCTTCACCGACGCGCCGGGCCGGGTACGGGAGTTGCTCGATCACCACGAGGAGCGGCTGGCCGGCCTGCTCGCCCTGCTCGCCGAGCCGCTCACCGCCTGGCAGCTCGCCACGCGGATGGAGTGGAACCGCCCGTGGGAACAGATCCCGTACGGCTCCAGGAACATCGCCGTCTCGGAGGCCGAGGCCCATCTGCGCCGGCTCGTGAAACAGGGCCGGGCGGAGGCGGTGACGGGGAGCGAACCGGTGGCGTACATGGCGGTGTGACCGGCAGCCGGGTCACCTCGGGCGCGGATTTCCTGTAGACAGCCTCATGGAACCTTTGGAGCTTCTGCTCGCCGAACGCGCCTGCGAGCGCCTGATCACCGACTTCGTCCACCGCCTCGACCTCGGCGAACCGGCCGGCGTGGCCGGGCTGTTCACCGAGGACGGCGTCTGGGAGTGGCCCCCGCCGGGGGACGGACGGCGGGTGGCGGGGCGGGAGGCGCTGCGGGAGTACTTCGGCTCCCGGCCCGCCGACCGGCTCTCGCGCCGGTTCATGTCCAACGTCCTCGTCACCGTGACCGGGCCGGACACCGCCACCGCCGTCTCGTACTTCGCGACCTACCGCGTCGACGGGTACGGCGGAGGCATGGTGCCCGCCGGACCGCCCGTCCAGGCCGGGACCTACGAGGACTCGTTCCGCCGGGTCGACGGCCGGTGGCTGCTGGTCCACCGGGTGCTGCGGCTGCCCTTCGCGGGGCCGACTCCCCAGGCCGGCACGGCTGGTTGAGGCCTGCCGCCGTGCGTGAGCCCCTCCGTGGCGGCCGTCTGCCGGCGGAAGCTTTCGACGACCGGCGCGTGGAGTCGCAGCGCGTGCGCGATGCACTCCAGCTCGCTGTCGGACAGGCCCGCCGCGGCGCCGGTCCGGCCCGCGTGGTCCGCGTGTTCCTCGTGGGCGGCGGCGGGAGGTTCACCCCTGCCGGCCGGGGCGTGCAGCACGTCGGCCGCGATCAGGATGTCCACCGCGCCGGCGATGCCCCGCGCCTCGGTGTCCGGGTGGCCGGCGGACCGGGCCGCCGTACGGATCCGTTCGCGGCGGGCGCGGCTGAGGTGCGGGGCCAGTTTGAGCAGGCCGTCGTTGATGGCGGCCCGGCGCAGTTCGAGGCGCAGGGCGGCCCCGCTGACCCGGCCGGTCGCGGGGGCCGCCGGCGCGGCGACCGTCAGCATGGTCTGCCACAGCGGACGCAGCAGCCGGTGGGTGCGCACCAGCCGGCGGCGCTCCTCGACCGCCGGTCCGGCCTGCCCGGCGATGAATCCGGTGGCGACCAGCAGCGCCTCGGCCATGGCGAACGGCGGGGCGGCGTACGTCGACAGCCAGTCCCAGTCACGGCCGCTCCAACGGGCGCTGACCGCGGCGAGCTTGGCGACGTCGAAGACGAGCCCGAGGGCGTAGGCGACCTGGAGGAAGATGACGGCCCGGCGCAGCCAGGTGTCCTCGACCTCCTTGTACCAGGCCCACAGCATGCGGGCCGCGACCAGCGCGGACACCAGGTGCGCGGCCAGGTACAGCATCCCGAACTCGCGCATCCAGGGCGTGTCGGCGTAGTAGGTGTCGAGGTCGCGCAGCCGCTCCACGTGGTGGTCGCCGAGCGAGAACGTCGTCCACAGGCCCGCGATGATGGCCGTGTACGCGATCCAGACCAGCCGGGTGCGCCGGCGGCGCGCGGCGGAGGGGGGTTCGCGCCAGGTGATGATGAGCCAGAGGCAGGCGCCGCAGTAGGCGGTGAGGAGTGAGTACACCCACACGCCCGCGAAGTTGGGGATGCCGGTGAACGCGTTGAGGCGGTGCAGGTTGGCCGGCGGCAGCGAGGCGAAGACGACCGCGCCGATGCCGAGCAGCAGCGCGGTGGCCCGCAGGATGGGGTCCTCCTGCCAGGCGCGGCGCAGCAGCGGGAGTTTGATGACGAACGCCACGGCGAGCAGGGCACCGGGGACCGCGTAGGCGGCGACGGTGCCGGAGACGTCCCAGCGCATCAGGGTCCGCCGATGTTGCCCAGGGAGGACGACAGGCGGCCGGTGAGGGTGTCCTGGGTGCTGCGGCCGGCGGCCGCGCCGGGCCCGACGACCCTGGGGAACTTCGCGGCGAGGCGCAGCCCGCACTCCTCGGCCTCCCACTCGGCCGCGGCGGCGGCAGCGGCGGCCGGGCACCGGGTGGCCATGGCGACGACCTGCCCCCAGGGGATGTCGTCGTCTGCGGTGCGCCCGGCGTCCCCGGTGTCACCGGCGTACCGGGACAGCAGGCGGCGGGCGGCAGCGGGCGGTCCGGCCGGGTGGTGCACGTCGAGGGTGCCGTAGTGGATGTGGCCGATCTCGTGCCCGGCGATGACGAACTTGTGCGGGTCGGGGGCGCGGCTCTCGACCACGACGATGTACCGCTCGTCCATCGCGAGCGTGATCCCGGAGACGTCCAGCCCGGGCGGGAAGGTGACGAACTTCAGCCGGACCGGGCGGTCCAGCTGCGGGCTGAGCGTGTCGCACAGCGCGTGCAGGAAGGCCTCGGCACCGGTCGGCGCGGTGAGGGTACGGGCCGTGTCGCGCACCAGCCGGTCGAGGAAGCGCTTCGGTGACCTGGAAGGCCTCACCGGCTCGCGTCCCCCACCCGGTCCGAGGAGACCCGGCCCGAGGGAGTCCGGTCCGAGGAAGCCCGTTCCGAGAGGACGATCATCTCGGCGAGGTCGGCGAGCGTGGCGAGCTGGCGGGCGTTCATCTGCGGGGCCCGCGCGGCGAGCCGGACCAGGCCGCTCTCGCGCAGCCGCAGCAGCGGGTCCGCCTCGGCCTCCAGGCCCTGGAGCACCGGCTGTAACGCCTCGTGCAGCGCCTCCGGTTCGTCGGCCGTGAAGAAGCCGGCCGGCAGCCCGAAGAACCTGCGCAGCCGGTCGGTGTGCTCCAGGCTCGGCAGCCCGCTCTTGCGCCACTCGCTCAGCCACTGCCGGCTGGTGCCGGCGATCCTGGCCAGCTCGTCCAGCGAGTACCGTTTGCCGTCCGGCCGGCGCCGGGTCTCGCGGATGAAGTCCAGCCGCTGGCGCACGCGTTGGGCCAGCCCGGCCTCGGCCGCCCGGCCGCCGCCGAGCAGCTCCACGACGGTGCCGACGGGGATGCCGGTGCGATGGGAGAGGCCGGCCACGTCGAGGGCTTCCGGAAGCCGGCCGGGCCGGCCGGTCAACTCCCCGAGTCTGGCCAGAACTTCGGCCAGCGAGGTGTAGGCGTCACTCACCGAGGCCCCCCTGAGCATGTGGCGTCCGTCCCTCGACCGGGCGACGGGACGAGAGGCGAGGGTACCCGGTCGTCCGTTCGCCGACCAGATCTGACAAGGCTCCCTGCCCAACGAGGCAGGAATAGTTGACAGTTGAGCGTGCGGTGGGTGAGGATCACGACACAGAGAGCAAGATTTCGACCCGCCCCGGGTGCCGCACACGGGGGGAGCGGCACCCGGGGTGTTCCGCTGCCCGTACGACCGTCCCGCCTCGCCGTCCCGCCCTGCCTCTCCCGCAAAGGTGATGCGCCGATGCCGCAGCCCGTCCTTCTGCTCGGGGCCGGCCCCGCCGCGTACGGGGTCCCGCTGGAGCGGATCGCCGAGGCCCGCCCCGTGATCCTGGTCGACACCGCCGTACCCGGCTGGGCGCGGCCCTTCCTGTCCGGCCATCTCCCGGCCGACCCCACGCACGAGGCGGAGACGGCCGGTGCGCTCGCGCGGTACGCGGACCGGCATCCGGTCGCGGGCGTGCTGACCTGGACCAGGGAGCATCTGCGCACCGCCGCGCGGATCACCGGGCATCTGGGGCTACCGGGCCTGTCGTACGAGACGGCCGGGGCCTGCACCGACCCCGTGACGTCCACGGCGCTGCTCGCCCGGCACCGCCTGGCCCCGGACGGGCCCGGTGACCTCGACGGCCCGCTGGTGTCCGCGGAGACGGTGGTCCTGGACGACGAGGTCCGCATCGCCGCGCTCACCCGTACGACCCCGGGGGCGCCGGGGGGCCTGCCGCTGCGGCACTCGGTCCACGCCCACGACGGCCTGCTGCACAACCGCTTCCTGCGGCAGACGGTCGAGCGGGCGGTGCGGGCGCTCGGCCTCACGCACACCGTGGCGCACGTGCGGCTGCGGCTGACCGGCCGGGGCCCGCGGGTGACCGGGGTCGTGCCGTTCCTTCCGGGCGACCTCATTCCCTGGCTGGTGGAGCGGGCCACCGGGGTGGATCTGGCCGGGGTGGCGCTGGCGATGGCGTGCGGGACGTTTGTGGACGCCACGCCGAGCCGGCAGCGGGCCGCCGCGATCCGCTTCGCGGAGTCGGCGGGCGGCGCGTGTCTGCCGACCCGGGTGTACTGGGTGGCGGAGGGGGAGGACGCGGCGGAGTGCGACCGGGCGCTCGGTGCCGCCTGACGGCATCGCCGGTGCAGGGGGCCCGCCCACTCCGACGTCGCACCCGGATCACCGTGACCCCGGTCACCGCCGCCCTGTGCCCACGGCCACCCCCCGGCTCGCGCATGCCTGCCGGTAAGGTGGCGGGGTCGTCATCACACCCGTACAGGGGGAAGCCGGTGCAATTCCGGCGCTGAGCCCGCAACCGTGAACCGTCCGTCGCCGGACGGTGAGCCGGACCGCCCGGGACGGGACGTTGACCGGCTCACGTGCGTCGGCGACCCGCCGCGCACGGCACCGTCGAGGTCTACGGAGTCGAGCCGCCCGGGGGGTTCCCGCGCGCTGCCCGGCTCCCCGCAGGAGAGGCAGTCGCCGACCATGAACGTCCGCCGCAGCGCAGCGGCTCTCGCCGCCGTAGGCGTGCTGGCCGCCGCCGCGCCCGCCACGGCCGCCGGAGCGTCCCCGGCCCCGTCGCCGTCTGCGAAGCTCACGATCCCGGCCGGGCTGTACGGCACGGGCGACCCGACCTACGACGGTGTGTGGCGCCAGTCGCTGACGCTGGTCGCGCAGCGCACGCTCGGCTACCGGCCCGCCGCGCAGGCCGTCGGCTGGCTCGCCGGCCAGCAGTGCGCGAACGGCGCGTTCGCCGCGTTCCGCGCCGCCCCGGACAAGGCCTGCGACAGCAAGGTCGTCGTGGACACCAACAGCACGGCCGCCGCCGTCCAGGCCCTGCGGGCGACCGGCGGGCACGACGACGCGGTCGGCAAGGCGGTCGCCTGGCTGAAGTCCGTGCAGAACACGGACGGCGGCTGGGGCTACAACCCGGGCGGCGCCAGCGACACCAACTCCACCTCCGTCGTCATCGGCGCCCTCGCCGCGACCGGCGCGGACCCGGCGCGGACCACCAGGGCGGGCAAGTCCCCCTACGACCTCCTCGCCGCCCTGTCCGTGCCCTGCGAGCAGCCCGGCGGCGGCGCTCTCGCCTTCCAGCCGGACAAGAAGGGCGCCCTGGCGGCCAACGCGGACGCGACGGCGGCGGGCGTACTCGGCGCGCTCGGCAAGGGGTTCGTCGCGACGGCCGGCAAGGCGCCTGGCAGCGGCGCGTGCACCGCCGGCGAGCACCTCACCCCGGCGCAGATCGCGGACAACGCTGGTGCCAACCTCGCGTCGGCCGTCGCGAAGACCGGCCATCTGACGTCCGCGCTGCCCGGCGCCACGGACCAGCCGGACTACGGCAACACGGCGGACGCGGTCGTCGCGCTCGCCGCCGACGGGCGCGGCGAGCAGGCGTCGCGGTCGTACACGTGGCTGGAGCACAACGCCACGCGCTGGGCCGAGCAGAGCGGCCCGGCGGCGTACGCGCAGCTGATCCTCGCCGCGCACGCGGTGGGCGCGCAGCCGGGCGACTTCGGCGGCACCAGCCTGGTCCGCTCGCTCAACGCGCAGGGCCCGGCACCGAGCATGGAATCCGCCGGGCACGCGTCCACGAGCCCCGAGAAGTCCGAGAAGTCCGACGGCGGTTCGCCGTTCGGCCTCTGGTGGTTCGTCGGTGTCTGCCTCGTCGCGGGCATCGGCATCGGCTTCCTGCTCAGCGGCCGGAAGAAGCAGCAGCCGTGACCGGGGGCCGCCGTGCGGTGAGCCTGACGCTGGCCGCGTTCGTCCTGCTCGCGGCCGCGGTGACCCAGGCGCATGCCGCCGGCTACCGCTACTGGTCCTTCTGGGAGCGCACCGACGGCCGGTGGACGTACGCCACGCAGGGCCCGGCGAGCGCCCGTCCCGACGACGGCGCGGTGGCGGGTTTCCGCTTCGCGGTCAGCACGGACTCGGCCGACGCGAGCCGGCCGCGCGGCACCGCGGACTTCCGGACGATCTGCGCGGCCACGCCGGCCAGGTCCAGCATGAAGCGGGTGGCGCTGGTCCTCGACTTCGGCACCCCGGCGGACGCGCCGTCCGGCGAGAGCCCGCCGGCCGGCCGTACGGCCTGTGCCCGGGTGCCGGACGACGCGACGACCGCCGACGCCCTGGCCGCCGTCGCGCCGCCGCTGCGCTACGACACCAACGCCCTGCTGTGCGCGATCGCCGGGTATCCGCACCGGGGGTGCGGCGAGCAGGTGTCGGACACGCGGAAGCCGCGCCGCATCACGGGGCACGGCGCCGAGAAGAGCCCCTCGGACGGGCCCGCGCTGGGGCTGCCGATCGGCGTGGGAGCGGTCGTCCTGCTGGCGGGCGCGGCGGTGTGGCAGACGCGGCGGCGACGGAACGAACGGAATGGCTGAGCAGGGCGGGGGTGCCGTTCACCCCGGTGCCTGGTGGCTGTGGGCCCTGAGCCTCGGCACCGCCGCCACCCGCACCACCAACCCCCTCCTGCTCGCCCTCCTCATATCCGCGTCGGCGTACGTCGTCGCGACGCACCGCACCCCCACCCCCCTCGCCCGCTCCTACGCCGCCTTCGTCAGGCTCGCCCTCGCCGTCCTGCTCGTCCGCCTCCTGTTCGCGGTGGCGCTCGGCTCCCCCGTCCCCGGCACCCACACCCTGTTCACGCTCCCCGAAGTCCCGCTCCCCCACTGGGCGCAGGGCATCCGGCTGGGCGGGAAGGTGACCGCCGAGGCGCTGGTCTTCGCGGCGTACGACGGCCTGAAACTGGCGACGCTCCTGATCTGCGTCGGCGCGGCGAACGCCCTCGCCAGTCCGGGCCGCCTCCTCAAGTCCCTGCCCGGCGCGCTGTACGAGACCGGCGTGGCCGTCGTCGTCGCCCTCACCTTCGCGCCGCACCTCGTCGCCGACGTCCAGCGGCTGCGCGCCGCCCGCCGGCTGCGCGGCCGCCCGGACCGCGGCCTGCGCGGCCTGCTCCAGGTCGGACTGCCGGTCCTGGAGGGCGCGTTGGAACGCTCGGTCGCGCTCGCCGCCGCGATGGAGGCCCGGG
This sequence comes from Streptomyces sp. HUAS MG56, assembly GCF_058673395.1. Taxonomy (NCBI): domain Bacteria; kingdom Bacillati; phylum Actinomycetota; class Actinomycetes; order Kitasatosporales; family Streptomycetaceae; genus Streptomyces; species Streptomyces sp. HUAS MG56. The sequence goes on from NZ_CM178722.1 coordinate 3,841,866, forward strand.
GGTACGGCCGCAGCGCCGAGGTTCCCGCCCGGGTCCGCCGTACGACGGCCGCGCTCACCCTCGGCGGCCTGCTCGGCGTGTGCGCGGGGACGTACGGGCTGCTGACCGCGGAGGGCGGCACCTACGGGCTGCCGGTGCTGCTCGCCGGGGTCGCCGCCGCGCTCGCGGGGCTGAAGCTGGGCGGCCGGCGCTCGCTGCGCACCCGGTACCGCCCGGACCCGTGGGACGCGCGCGCCTGGCTGGTGGCCGGTTCCGGCGCCGCCGTCGCCGCGCTCCTCACCCTCGCCGCCGACCGCGACCCGCAGGCGCTGCACCCGGGGGTCGTTCCCCTGGTCGCCCCGGCCCTGCCCCTGTGGCCCGCCGCGGCGGTCCTCCTCTCCCTCCTGCCCGCCTTCGCCGTACCCACGCACCCCGAGGAGCCGTCGTGATCCGCTTCGAGGACGTCGCCGTGGTGTACGACGGCGCGGCCGAACCCTGTGTCCAGGGCATCGACTTCGAGGTGCCGGAGGGCGAACTGGTGCTGCTCGTCGGCCCGTCCGGGGTCGGCAAGTCCACCGTGCTCGGCGCGGTGAGCGGGCTGGTGCCGCACTTCACCGGCGGCACCCTGCGCGGCCGCGTCACCGTCGCCGGCCGCGACACCCGCACCCACAAGCCGCGCGAACTCGCCGACGTGGTCGGCACGGTGGGCCAGGACCCGCTCGCCCACTTCGTCACGGACACCGTGGAGGACGAACTCGCCTACGGGATGGAGTCGTTGGGCCTCGCCCCCGAGGTGATGCGGCGCCGGGTCGAGGAGACCCTCGACCTGCTGGGGCTCGCCGGGCTCCGCGACCGCCCGATCGCCACCCTCTCCGGCGGCCAGCGCCAGCGCGTCGCGATCGGCTCGGTCCTCACCCCGCACCCCCGGGTCCTGGTCCTGGACGAGCCGACCTCCGCCCTGGACCCGGCCGCGGCGGAGGAGGTGCTGGCGGTGCTCCAGCGCCTGGTGCACGACCTCGGCACGACGATCCTGATGGCCGAACACCGCCTGGAACGCGTCGTCCACTACGCCGACCGGGTCGTCCTGCTCCCGGCCCCCGGCGAGGCCGCGGTCGTGGGCACCCCGGCCGAGGTCATGGCGGTCTCCCCGGTGTACCCGCCGGTGGTCGCCCTGGGCCGGCTGGCCGGCTGGACGCCCCTTCCCCTGACGGTCCGTGACGCCCGGCGCAGAGCGGGTGACCTGCGGGAACGACTGGCAGCCGCCCCAGCTGCGGGCAGTCGTGCCGCCAGGGCGGCACGGGTGGGCGACGGGGGTCCCCCCGCGCGAGCGAAGCCGAGAGCGGGGGAGGCACCCGGCGGGCGCCGGCAAGCGATGCCACTCCCGGCCGACACCGGTACCGGTCGCCGATTCCGCCTCCGCCGCCGCAACTCCCCCGCCCCGCTCACCGACGTCTCGTCCGCCGCCGCCGAGATCCGCGCCCTCTCGGTGCGCCGCGACCGCATCACCGCCCTGCGCCACATCGACCTCACCGTGGCGCCCGGCGAGACCGTCGCCCTCATGGGCCGCAACGGCGCCGGAAAGTCCACCCTGCTCGGCTCCCTCGTCGGCCTCGTGGCCCCCACCACGGGCGGCGTGACCGTCGGCGGGGTCATCCCCCATCGCACCGCACCGCCCGACCTCGTGCGCCGCGTCGGCCTGGTCCCGCAGGAGCCGCGTGACCTGCTGTACGCCGACACGGTCGGCGACGAGTGCGCGGCGGCGGACCGGGACGCCCGGGCCGAGCCGGGGACCTGCCGGGCGCTGGTGTCCGAGCTGCTGCCGGGCATCACGGACGACACGCACCCCCGCGACCTGTCCGAGGGGCAGTGTCTGGCGCTCGCCCTGGCCGTCGTGCTGACCGGCCGGCCGCCCCTGCTGCTGCTCGACGAGCCGACGCGCGGCCTGGACTACGCGGCCAAGGCCCGTCTGGTGACCGTGCTGCGCGCGCTCGCCGCCGAGGGGCACGCGATCGTGCTGGCCACGCACGACGTGGAGCTGGCGGCCGAGATCGCGCACCGGGTGGTGCTGCTCGCCGAGGGGGAGGTCATCGCCGACGGGCCGACCGCCCACATCGTCGTCTCGTCGCCGTCCTTCGCCCCGCAGGTGACGAAGGTCCTCGCCCCGCAGCGGTGGCTCACGGTGGCCGAGGTGCGCGAGGCGCTGGCATGAGCGCCCCGCCCGCGAGGACCCGCCTGCACGCCGTCCGCGTCCGCCCCCGCTCCGTCGCCGCGCTCGTGCTGGTCGGCGCGGTGGGCGTCGTCGCCTTCGGCTGGCCCTTCCTCGCCCCGCCCGCCTCGCAGCTGAGCGCCCACGCCCAGGACGCCCCCTGGCTCTTCGCGGGCCTGCTCGTCCTGCTGGTCGCGGTCGTGGCGGCGACGATCTCGGAGTCGGACCTCGGGCCGAAGGCCGTGGCCATGCTGGGCGTGCTGGCCGCGACCGGGGCGGCGCTGCGCCCGATCGGCGCGGGGACGGCCGGGATCGAGCCGATGTTCTTCCTGATGGTGCTCAGCGGCCGGGTCCTCGGCCCGGGCTTCGGGTTCACCCTGGGCTCGGTGACGATGTTCGCGTCGGCCCTGCTCACCGGCGGGGTCGGGCCGTGGCTGCCGTTCCAGATGCTGTCCATGGGGTGGTTCACGATGGGCGCCGGGCTGCTGCCGGGGGCGGTGCGCCTGCGGGGCAGGGGGGAGCTGTTCCTCCTCGCCGGCTACGGCTTCCTCGCCTCCCTCGCCTACGGCACCGTCATGAACCTCGCCGGCTGGCCCTTCCTCGCCACCGCGGCCTCGGACATCTCCTTCGACGCGCACGCCTCCGTCCCCGCCAACCTGGCCCGTTTCGTCGCGTACTGCCTGGCCACCTCGCTCGGCTGGGACCTGGGCCGGGCCGTGTGCACGGTGGTGCTGACCCTGTTCCTCGGCCCGGCGGTGCTGCGCGCGCTGCGCCGGGCCACCCGGCGGGCCGCCTTCGAGACCGCGGTCACATTCGACGCCCGGGATCCCTCACCGGACGAGTACGGCACCTCACCCAGCGGCACCCCGGCGGTGAAGCACCCCACATGACCCGGATCACCTACGACCCGGGGTCGTAGTGCCACATATCCGTTACGTCCCTCCTGGCACCCCTCTTGACCTGCGCAGTGAGAGCCACGTCACATACCCGACGATTCCCATGGATCCGGCCACAACTAGTAAAAGGGGTCATTGCGGGCGGGTTCGGGGCCTGCTTCTGTGGAGGACGTCGCCAGGCGCCACGAGCCCACCCGGGCCGCGGCGCCGACGTATGCAAACGGATGCGGCCGACGCGCGAGCGGCGGTGCACGGCATACCGGCGATCTCCTGTCCCCGACGCAAGAGGTTCTCCGTGACCGTCTCCTTCATCCGCCGCATCGCTTCCCCGAAGAAGGCCCTCACGACCGCCGCCGTGGCCGCCGCCACCGCCGGTCTGGCTCTGACCGCGGCGCCCGCCCAGGCCGCCACGCCCGCCACGGCCTCCTCCGCCCAGGCGATCGCGCACAAGATGATCCCGGACGCCGCGCAGTTCAACGCGTTCAGCAAGATCGTCTCGCACGAGAGCGGCTGGAACCCGGCCGCGACCAACTCCTCCTCCGGCGCCTACGGCCTGGTCCAGGCCCTGCCCGGTTCGAAGATGGCCTCCGCCGGCGGTGACTGGAAGACCAACCCGGCCACCCAGATCAAGTGGGGCCTGGACTACATGAACTCCCGCTACGGCAGCCCGGTCAAGGCCTGGAGCTTCTGGCAGGCGAACGGCTGGTACTGAGCCGGCCCGCACCGCACCACCGCCGAAGGCGGCGGCCCCCGATCGAGGGCCGCCGCTTTCGGCGTTCTCCCGCCCCGGCATGGTCCACTGGGGCGATGAGCCCAGCGGACGACGCACCCGCACAGGAGACCTTCGACCCCGAGACGCGCGGGCTGCGGCTCGTGCTCGTGCTGCTGATGCTCACGGTGGTCAGCGGGCTCATCGACGCCGTCAGCTATCTGGGGCTGGGCCGCGTCTTCACGGCGAACATGACCGGCAACGTCGTCGTCCTCGGTTTCGCGGCCGCCGGAGCGCCCGGCTTCTCCGTCCCGCACACGGCCGCCTCGCTGGGCTGCTTCCTGCTGGGCGCGGTGACCGGCGGCCGGCTCGCCGCCCGCGTCGGCGGGGGCTCGCGCCGCCGCTGGACCCGGCTGACCCTCGTGGCCGAGGCGGCCCTGGTCGGCGTGTCCGCGGCCGTCGCCTTCGGCTGGCCGCACGCCACCGGCACCGTCTACGCCCTGATCGCCCTGACCGGGTACGCGATGGGCCTGCGCAACGCCACGGTCCGCAAGCTGGGCGTCGCCGACCTGACGACCACCGTGCTGACGATGACCCTGACCGGCCTCGCCTCCGAGTCCCGGCTCGGCGACGCCACCGGCCACCGCTCCCCGCGCCGTACGGCGTCGGTGATCGCCATGCTCGCCGGTGCCTTCCTGGGCGCGTGGCTGGTCCTGCACCACGGCCTCGGTCTGCCGCTCGCCCTCGCGGCGGCCGTCTCCGCCGTGCTGGCGGTGGTGGCATCCGGCCAGGAGTGAGCCGGGAGCACAGCAGCGGGCGGGCGCGGACGACGGTGTGTCATCCGGTGGTGACCTGGAGTTCCTTGACCCCGTTGATCCAGGCCGAGCGCAGCCGCCGAGGCTCGTCGGCCAGCCGCAGGCCGGGCATGGCATCGGCGATGGCGTTGAAGATCAGGTCGATCTCCAGGACGGCGAGGGACTTGCCGAGGCAGAAGTGCGGACCGCCGCCGCCGAAGCCCAGGTGCGGGTTGGGGTCGCGGGTGATGTCGAAGGCGTCGGGGTCGGCGAAGACCTCGGGGTCGTGGTTGGCGGAGGCGTAGAAGAGCCCGACCCGGTCCCCCTCCTTGACCAGCACGCCGCCCAGTTCGGTGTCCTGGGTGGCCGTCCGCTGGAAGGCGTTGACGGGGGTCGCCCAGCGCACGACCTCCTCGGCCGTCGTCCCGGGCCGCCCCCGCCGGAAGAGGTCCCACTGCTCGGGGTGGGTCAGGAACGCGTGCATCCCATGGGTGATCGCGTTGCGCGTGGTCTCGTTCCCGGCCACCGCCAGCATCAGCACGAAGAAGCCGAACTCGTCGGAGTTCAGGTTGCCTTCGTCCTCCGCCGCCACCAGGGTCGTCACGATGTCGCGGGCCGGGCACTGCTTGCGCTCGGCGGCCATGTTCATGGCGTAGGCGATGATCTCGGCGGCCGACTGGGCGCCGACCTCCTCCGTGATGGCGTACTCGGGGTCGTCGTAGGCGATCATCTTGTTGGACCAGTCGAAGATCTTGGACCGGTCCTCCTGGGGTACGCCGATCAGCTCGGCGATGGCCTGGAGCGGCAGTTCGCAGGCGACCTCGGTGACGAAGTCGAAGGGCCCGGAGCGGGCGCGGGCGGCCGCGACGATGGATTCGGCGCGGGCCCGCAGCCGCTCCTCCAGGGCGCGGATGGAACGTGGCGTGAAGCCCCGCTGCACGATCTGCCGGACGCGCGTATGTTCCGGAGGATCCATGTTGAGCAGGATGAGGCGCTGTGCGTCGATCGCGTCGCGCTGGATGTGCTCGTTGAAGCGGATGATCGCGGTGTTGAGGGTGGAGGAGAAGAGCTCGGGGTGCGTGGAGACGTACCTGACGTCCGCGTGCCGGGTCACGGCCCAGTAGCCGGCGTCGGCGAAGCCCGCGACGCCGTGCGGCTGCGGGATCCAGCGGACCGGCTCGGTGCGGCGCAGCTCGGCGAACTCCGGGAGGGGCACGCGGTGGTGGAGAAGATCGGGGTCGGTGAGGTCCAACCCGTCGGGCAGCGCGGGACAGGGCATCGGTGGCTCCCGTCGTCAAGTCCTGACGGTCCATCAGTGGATGCTGAATGCCGTGACCGTAGTAACGGGTTCTACAACCCACAAGAGGCATGACGCCCCCAATCCGGCTCCATCCGCTGCAAGACCCTTGCGGTGATGGACATCACGTCAGCAAACTGCCCTGAGAACTAGAACGCGTACTAGTTCTGCACGTTCTGGAGGAGAGCCCCGCAGAGCCCTCGCAGAGCCCTCGGAGAGGACCCGCACCCATGGCCGCCGAACCCGTGATCGTCGAAGCCGTCCGCACCCCGATCGGCAAGCGCGGCGGCGCGCTCGCCAACCTGCACCCCGCCTATCTCCTGGGCGAGACCTACCGTGAACTCCTCGGCCGCACCGGCATCCCCGCCGACGCGGTCGAGCAGATCGTCGGCGGCACCGTCACCCATGCCGGCGAACAGTCCATGAACCCCGCGCGCACGGCCTGGCTGACCATGGGCCTGCCCTACGAGACGGCCGCGACGACCGTCGACTGCCAGTGCGGCTCCTCGCAGCAGGCCTCGCACATGGTGGCCAACATGGTCGCCGGCGGCGTGATCGACGTGGGGATCAGCTGCGGCGTGGAGGCGATGAGCCGGGTCCCGCTGGGGTCGGGGTCGAAGCACGGCCCGGGCAAGCCGTTCCCGGACGAGTGGAACGTCGACCTGCCGAACCAGTTCGAGGCCGCCGAACGCATCGCCCGCCACCGGGGGGTGACGCGGGAGGACGTCGACGCACTGGGGCTGCGGTCCCAGGAGCGGGCGGCTCTGGCATGGGCGGAGGAACGCTTCAAGCGCGAGACGTTCGCCGTGCAGGTGCCGACGACCGAGGAGGAGCAGTACGCCGGCCAGGGCATGTGGCGCCTGGTCGACAAGGACGAGGGCCTGCGGGACACCTCGATGGAGGCACTGGCGAGGCTGAAGCCGGTGATGCCGACGGCGGTCCACACGGCGGGCAACTCGTCGCAGATCTCGGACGGGGCGGCGGCCATCATGTGGGCGTCGAAACGGATGGCCCGCGCCCTGAAGCTGAGGCCGAGGGCGCGGATCGTCGCTCAGGCGCTGGTCGGCGCCGACCCGCACTTCCACCTCGACGGCCCGATCGACGCGACGCGCGCGGTGCTGGGCAAAGCGGGGATGTCGTTGAAGGACATCGACCTGGTCGAGATCAACGAGGCGTTCGCCTCAGTGGTGTTGAGCTGGGCCCAGGTCTTCGAACAGGACCTGGACAAGGTCAACGTGAATGGCGGTGGGATCGCCCTGGGGCATCCGGTCGGGGCGACGGGGGCCCGCCTCATCACCACCGCCCTGCACGAACTGGAGCGCACGGAAAAGGAGTTCGCGCTGATCACGATGTGCGCGGGCGGGGGGCTGGCGACGGGGACGATCATTCAGCGGCTGTAGAGGCCCAGTTGACGAAGGTGGTGAAGGCGACGGGGTCGAGGGTGAGGATCGGCCCCGTCGGGGTTTTGGAGTCGCGGATGGCGATGGTGGTGGGAGCTTCTGCGATCTCGACGCAATCACCGCCCTGGTCTCCGCTGTAGCTGGACTTACGCCAGTTGCTCTCCATAGCGGTCCTCCATCACCCGTCGGATCAGCGCCGCCGAGTCCTTGATAGAGAGCGCGGCGGCTCGTAGATGATCGTAACGGAGCGAGCAGTCCTTGACGGTGTCCGGGTTGGCGGTCGTATGCCCGCTGCCGTACCCCTCGGTGTAGACGATGCTCGGGTCACCGACGAAGCGGTAGACGTTGAACGAGCCTTGCAGCCCTGGATGCTCCCCTACCGAGTACGGCAGGATCTGCACGTTGACCCGCGGATCGCCCTCGAAGGTCAACAGATGAGCCAGTTGCTCGCGCATGACCTCGTGGCCGCCGATCTCCTGGTGCAGCGCGGCCTCGCTGAGGACCATCCAGAAGACCGGCGGCTCCTCCTTCTCGAAGATGCCCTGGCGAGCGAGCCGAACGGCCGCGCGATCCCCGAGTTTGTCCTGATCCAGCACTCCGAGCACCGCGCGCACATAGGACGGGGACTGAAGCAGACCGTGGATCACATGGGTCTGGAACGTGCAGATCTCCGTCGCCCGCACCTCCAACTCCGCCACCTGCTGGAACCACGCCGGAAGTTGGCTGCGCATCACCAGCGGGTGGAGCCGCGTCAGCAACCCGCCCGTTCCCAGCGCCGCGTCCGCCCGCTGGCTGAAGTCCAGCGTCGGCAGCTTCCGGGCCGTCTCCACCTGGCCGACCATCGACCCCGTGTAGTTGATGATGTCCCCGAACTGCCTCTGCGTCAGTCCTGCCGCCTCCCGGTACCGGCGCAGCTCGAAGCCGTAGTAGTCGAGCGGTGAGGCGCTGGGGTCGAGGGTGTTGATGTTCACCATGCCAAGTCCCCTCCCGGACCTGTTGTGTTCGTCCAGTTGCCCAGCGTAGTGATCCCAGGTCAGCCTCGCCCTGTGAACCTCAACATTCCCCGCACTCCCCAGTACCGCATGCACCTCACCGTCGGCGAGCACTCGGTACGCCACATCCGCCGTATCGCCCGCTCACTGCTCCGCGAATGGGAGCTGGCGGAGCTGACGTTCGCCGTGGAGCTGGGCCTGAGTGAGCTGGTCACCAATGTCGTGCGGCACGTTCCCGACCGGCGCTGCACCGTCCTGCTCGTACGGCAGACCGCCGGCGTCCGGGTCGAGGTGGCCGACGGGTTCTCCCAACTGCCCCAACCGCCCTGCCAGTTGGACCTTGATGCAGAGGGCGGTCGGGGACTCGCACTGCTGGATGCCGTGGTCGGCAAGTGGGGCGTGACCCCGTGGGTGCTGGGCCGTAAGACGGTGTGGTTCGAGTGCGGAGTCGAGGAGTGACCGTGGGGCCCCACGGTCACGTGCTGCCGACGCTCACCTTCTCTGCCTCTTCCTGGGTGCCTGTCGCCCCCGTGACCCTCTTCGACCTCGGCCCCTGAAGCACGTACGACAGCCCGAAGCCGGCGCCGACCACCACCGCGCCGCCGATCGCGTCGAGCACCCAGTGGTTGCCGGTCGCGATGATGGCCGAGACAGTGAGGAGGGGGTGCAGCAGGCCGAGGGCCTTCATCCACCGCTTCGGGGCGATGACCGCGATGACCACGCCGCACCACAGGGCCCAGCCGAAGTGCAGCGAGGGCATCGCCGCGTACTGGTTGGTGAGCGCGGTCAGCGCGCCGTAGTCCGGCTTGGAGAAGTCCTGCGCGCCGTGGACGGTGTCGATGATGCCGAGGTGCGGCATCAGGCGCGGCGGAGCCAGCGGGAAGAACCAGAAGCCGATCAGGGCGAGGAAGGTGGCGAAGCCGAGGGAGGCGCGGGCCCAGCGGTAGTCGACCGGGCGGCGCCAGTAGAGGACGGCGAGGACCGTCAGCGGGAACACGAAGTGGAAGGACTCGTAGTAGAAGCTGAAGAAGTCCCGCAGCCACTCGATCTTCGCCACGGTGTGGTTGACCCCGTGCTCGATGTCGATGTGCAGGAACCGCTCGATGTCGAGCACGATGTGCCCGTGGTGCTCGGCGCGCGCCCGGCCGCCGGAGACGGTGCCGCCGGTCGCGGCGAGGCGGACCTGTGAGTAGGCGGCGTAGACGACCCGGATGAGGAGCAGTTCCAGCAGCAGGTTCGGGCGGGTCAGGACGCGGCGCAGGAAGGGGAGGAGGGGGACGCGTCGAAAGCGGGCCGGGACCGGTGGGGCGTACTCCGTGCGGATCGGGGTCTGGTAGTAGGGGGAGGTTCGAGAGAGGAAGGGGACCGTCGTCGCGGCGGCCAGGGCCGCGAGCAGCACCAGGTTGTCGCGCAGCGGGTACAGCGCCGGCGTGTTCGGCAGCATCATCTTCGCCGGGAGCGTCGTGACGAGGACGACGGCCACCGGCCAGACGTAGCGGTCGGAGGCCTTCCTGCCGACCCGGCCGACGACCGCGAGCAGCACCCACAGCAGTTGGTACTGCCAGGCGGTGGGCGAGACGGCGACGACGGCACAGCCGGTGACGGCGACCGCGAGCAGCAGTTGCCCGTCGGCCGCGTAGTGCACCGCGCGGCGCATGGCGAGGGCCGCGACGGCGGAGGCCAGCAGCAGGAAGACGGTGATCTCCGGCCATCCGGACACGCCGAGCCGCAGCAGCGCGCCGTGCAGTGACTGGTTGCCGAGGGCGTCGGCCTTGCCGCCGAGGCCCGCCCCGGCCATGTGGTGCACCCAGTACGCGTACGAGTCGTGCGGCAGCGCGGCCCAGGCGAGCGCGGTCAGGGCGGCGAAGGTGCCGGCCGTGCTGAGCGCGGCCCGGCGGCGGCCGGTGAACCACACCAGCGGGGCGAACAGCAGCAGGGTCGGCTGGAACGCGGCGGCGAGGCCTATGCACAGGCCGCTGGCCCGCTCCCCGCGGACCGCGAACAGACCGAGCAGGACGAGCAGCACCGGCAGGACGCTGGTCTGGCCGAGCCACAGCGCGTTGCGGACCGGCAGCGACAGCATGAGCAGGCTGATCGCGACCGGCGCGGCCAGCAGCGAGGTGCGGCGGCTGACCGGCTGGGGCAGCGCGCGGGCGGCGGCCAGGCCGAGGGCGACGACGAGCAGCAGCGTGCCGAAGGTCCAGCCCCAGCCGAGCGCGGCCTCGGCGGAGCGGGTCAGCGGCTTGAGGACCAGCCCGCCGAAGGGGGTGCCGGTGAAGCGGGAGGAGTCGTAGATCGAGCCGTCCACGTGCAGGACGCCGTGCGGGCCGACCCAGGTCTCCAGGTCGGTCAGCCGCTCGCCGCTCGGAGTGCTGAGGACGGCGGCCATCTGCCGTACGGCGAGGATCGCCGCGACCGCCCACAGTCCCAGCCTGGCCGCATGCAGTCGTGCTCCGGGGGAGTCCTGCCCGAAGGCATCCGTCGGCCGCCCGCTGTGCTCCACGTTCGCCACGCCCCGTCGGCCTCCCGCCCCGTCCTTCTCAAAACCCTATGAGATTCCCACCGGCTCTGGACAGAGACGCGGGCAACCCCCACTTCACCTGACGTCCGCCCGGTTTTCGTCCGCCTTTTGTCCGGATGACGATAGTGCGCACCCTGTGCGGTTGCGGGGCCGGGGCGCGAGAAGGGTCACAGCGGGGGCGCCGGGAAGCGCGGCCACAGCGTGCGGACCTGCCTGTACACACCCCCTTTGGCTGCGCTGTGCAGCCGTCCGCTTGCATCACGTAAGGACCTGAAAGCCACCTATGGTCACTTTTTGCCCCTGCCCCCGTCGAAAGGTAGGCGAGCCCCGTTTTGGCCGTCGCCACAGCCGTCACCCCGCACCCGAAGACCCCGCGGGCCGCGCAGGCCCCCACCGACGTCACCGTCGTCGACCCCGCGCTCGTCAGGCGCGCCGTGAAGGCGGCGGCGCTCGGCAACGCCATGGAGTGGTTCGACTTCGGTGTCTACAGCTACATCGCGGTCACCCTGGGCAAGGTCTTCTTCCCCTCCGGCAGCCCGACCGCGCAGTTGCTGTCGACGTTCGGCGCCTTCGCCGCGGCGTTCCTGGTCCGGCCGCTGGGCGGCATGGTCTTCGGTCCGCTGGGCGACCGGGTGGGCCGCCAGAAGGTCCTCGCCGTCACGATGATCATGATGGCGGCGGGCACGTTCGCCATCGGCCTGATCCCGTCGTACGCGTCGATCGGCGTGGGTGCGCCGCTGCTGTTGCTGGCCGCCCGTCTGGTGCAGGGCTTCTCGACGGGCGGCGAGTACGCGGGCGCGTCGACCTTCATCGCCGAGTACGCGCCCGACAGGAAGCGCGGCTTCTTCGGCAGCTGGCTGGAGTTCGGCACGCTGGCGGGCTACATCTGCGGCGCGGGCCTGGTGACGCTGATGACGGCCCTGCTGTCGCCCGCCGACCTGCTGTCCTGGGGCTGGCGGATCCCGTTCCTGATCGCGGGTCCGATGGGTGTCATCGGCCTGTACCTGCGGATGCGGCTGGAGGAGACCCCGGCGTTCGCGGCACAGGTCGAGAAGGCGGAGGCGCGGCGCCCGAAGGTGCCGCTGCGCGAGATGGTCGCGGGCCAGTGGAAGGCCCTGCTCGTGTGCATGGGGCTGGTGCTGGTCTTCAACGTCACCGACTACATGCTGCTGTCGTACATGCCGAGCTATCTGACGAGCGAGCTGAAGTACGACGAGACGCACGGGCTGCTGGTCGTGCTGGGCGTGATGGCCCTGATGATGATCGTCCAGCCGTTCGCGGGCGCGCTGAGCGACCGGGTGGGCCGCCGCCCGGTGATCGCGGCCGGTTGCGCGGGCTTCCTCCTCCTGTCCGTCCCCGCCCTGCTGCTGATCCGCCAGGGCAGCCTGCTCGCCGTCGCGCTGGGCATGGGCGCGCTGGGCCTGCTTCTGGTCTGCTTCACGGCGGCCATGCCGGCCGCGCTGCCCGCGCTCTTCCCGACCCGGGTGCGCTACGGCTCCCTGTCCATCGGCTTCAACGTGTCGGTGTCCCTGTTCGGCGGCACGACTCCGCTGGTGGTGACCGCGCTGATCGGGGCGACGGGGAACATGATGATGCCCGCGTACTACATGATGGCCGCGGCCGTCGTGGGCGGGTTCGCGGTGTGGCGGATGGCGGAGTCGGCGGGACGCCCGCTTCCGGGGTCGGCGCCGGCGGTGGAGGGCCGGGAGGCGCGGTAGGCGGTCCTCGCCGTCGCCGGGTTCCCGGCGTGGGCCGCGCCGCCACCGGTCCGGGCCCCGCCGCCGATCTCCCCCTCGGTGCCCCTCGGCTGAGACGATGACCGCGCAGGGGAAGCGCAGGCACTCGGGAAAGGCAGCAGGAGCATGACCGGCTCGCAGCTCTGGGACGACGTCGACGACTACTTCATCAGCCACCTGGCGCCCGACGACGAGGCGCTTCAGGCGGCCTTGCGGGAGAACGAGGCGGCCGGGCTGCCGGACATCGCCGTCACGGCCGCACAGGCCAAGTTCCTCCAGCTCCTCGCGCAGTTGCAGGGCGCGCGCACCGTGCTGGAGATCGGCACGCTCGGCGGGTACAGCACGATCTGGCTGGCCCGGGCGCTGCCCGAGGACGGCCGGCTGGTCTCCCTGGAGTACAGCGCCCGGCACGCCGAGGTCGCCGTGCGGAACATCGCCCGGGCGGGCCTGGACCGGATCGCGGAGGTGCGGGTCGGCCCGGCCCTGGAGTCGCTGCCCAAGCTGGCCGACGAGAACCCGCCCCCGTTCGACCTGGTCTTCATCGACGCCGACAAGGCCAACAACGCGCACTACGTGGAGTGGGCGCTGCGGCTCACCCGTGCGGGCAGCGTGATCGTGATCGACAACGTGGTGCGCGGCGGCCGGGTCGCCGACCCGGACAGCACCGATCCGGACGTGATCGGCACCCGCGCCGCGATCGACCTGATCGCCACCCACCCGAGGCTGAGCGGTACGGCGCTCCAGACGGTCGGCACCAAGGGCTACGACGGGTTCGCGCTGGCCCGAGTGCTCGCCTGAGCCGCACCGGGTGCGTGGGTGGCGCTACGCCTCGTGGTAGAAGCCGACGTTGACGCTGCGCGGCGCGGTGCGGTCCTGGACGACGATCTCGCCGGACCCGCCGTGCGGCAGCCGTACGGTCGCGCCGTAGCCGAGGGGCTGACTGAACTCCCCCGAGACCAGGCGCACTTCGGCGGACGGCTCGGCCTGTGAGCCGCGCAGCCAGGTCAGTTGCCAGCCGCCGTCGGGGGCGCACACGAATTCCAGGTGGACGCGGGAGACGAACAGCCAGTCGTCGGGCGTGACCAGCTTGCACACCGCCGCGTCCCTGCCGACCCGGAGCGCGGCGCCCGGCTCGCTCGGCGCGTCGGCCATCGTCATACCGGCCGTGGCGCCGGAGTCGGCCTCGGAGACGGTGGCCATGGTGAGTTCGAGCACGTGCGTTCCCCCTGTGATGTCCGTGCACGTCCGTGCACCGTCCGTGCACGTCCTCGCGACGAGGCCGGATCGGCCTGCCGCCGCCGCATGATAGAACGCCCCGCCGGGCCGCGTCCGGCACAATGGAGTCATGACCGAGCGAAAGCCACCGGGTGTGTCGTTCGACTCGTTTGTCGACAAGCAGATCCGTGACGCGCAGGGGCGCGGTGAATTCGAGCGACTGCCGGGAGCGGGCGAGCCGCTGCCGAGCGAGGTCGACTCCACCTATGACGAACTGTGGTGGATCAAACGGAAGATGACGCGCGAGGGCCTGTCCGTCCTGCCGCCCGCGCTCGCCCTCCGCAAGGAGGCCGAGGACGCCCTCGACGCGGCCTACGCGGCCCCCTCGGAGCGGATCGCCCGGAAGATCGTCGAGGACGTCAACGTCAAGATCAAGGACATGATGTTCAAGCCCCCGCCCGGCCCCCCGCTGGGCAGGAAGCCGTACGACGTCGAGGAGGTCGTAAGGGAGTGGCACCGGCGGCGGGCCGGGGGTGATACTCCGGCATGACGTGGACCATCGCCCCGGAACCGTACGACTCCCCCATCGCCGCCGTCCTGTGGCGGGCGTACTACACCGAGGTCAGCGACCGCTGGTACGTGCTGCACGAGGGGCACCGCACCGACCCCGGCGAGCTGGAGCGGGAGATCGCGGCCGAGAACGGGGCCGAACTCTCGCCGCCCGCCGGGCAGTTGCTGGTGGGCTGGTACGCGGGTGAGGCGGGCGGCTCGGCGGGAGTACGGCTGCTCGGCCCGGACACCGCCGAACTCACCCGGGTGTTCGTGCACGATCACCTGCGCGGCAAGGGCGGCGCCCCGCTGCTCGTGGCCGCCGCCGAGGAGGCCGCCCGCGCCCTCGGGGCCCGGCGGATCGTGCTCGACACCCGCGGCGATCTGGTCGAGGCCCGCGCCCTGTACGCCCGCCTCGGCTACGCGGAGACCGAGCCGCACAACGACGCCGCGTACGCCGAGCACTGGTTCCGCAAGGAACTGACCGTCAGCTGAGCCCGGTCACCGGCCGGCCGTGCGGTCGTTCGCGTGGCTGTTCGCGCGCCGAGCCGCACAGTTCGCCGGTGAGTTCCTTCACCAGCTCCGTCAGGTCGGTCGAGCGGTCCGGCTGCCACCAGTCGCCGAGGAGTTCGGCCAGCGACTCCTCGCGGGCCGCGGCCAGCCGGTCGGCGACCTCGCGGCCTGCGTCGGTCAGGTACAGGTCCAGGCCCTCGCGTTGCGCAAGGCGCCGTTCCTCGACCTGACGGGCGGCGGCGAGGAGGACCTCCAGCGGGACGGGGCCGTGCTCGGCGAGCACGCAGGGTTCGACCGAGCCGTACCTGCGGATGCGCAGCAGCAGCCAGCCGGCGGCGGGCAGCAGGTCGTAGCCGGCCCGTGCGGTGATCTTCTCGTAGATCTCCCGCCGGCCCTCGCGGGTGCCGAGCACGGACAGCGCGCGGCAGCACTCGTCGTAGGAGGAACGCTCGACCGGATTGGGCGCGAGGGTCTCGGAGACGTCCGGTGCGGTGACCGAGCCGCGCAGCGGGTCCTCCTTCAGGAACCACGCCAGCAGGAAGCCGAGCAGGGCGACCGGCGCGGCGTAGAGGAAGACGTCCGTGATGGCGGAGGCGTACGCGTGCAGCGCGGCCGGGCGCAGCGTCGGCGGCAGCGCGGCGATGCCCCGCGGGTCGGACTTCACGGCGTTCGCACTGGCGCCGGGCGGCAGGGGGACTCCCCGGAAGGCGGCGGTGAGCTTGTCGCCGAGGCGGCTCGCGAAGACCGTGCCGAAGATGGCCACGCCGAAGGAGGCGCCGATGGAGCGGAAGAAGGTCGCGCCGGAGGTGGCCACGCCCAGGTCCTCGTACGAGACCGCGTTCTGCACGATGAGGATCAGCACCTGCATGACCAGGCCGAGGCCGAGACCGAAGACGAAGAAGTAGACGCTCATCACGGCGGTCGGGCTGTGCTCGGTGAGGCGGTGCAGCAGGAGCAGGCCGATGGCGGTGACGGCGGTGCCGGTGACCGGGAACACCTTCCAGCGCCCGGTGCGGCTGACGATCTGTCCGGACACGGTCGAGGACAGCAGCAGGCCGAACACCATGGGCAGCATGTACACCCCGGACACGGTCGGCGAGACGCCGTGCACGACCTGGAGGAAGGTCGGCAGATAGGTCATCGCGCCGAACATGGCGAAGCCGACGATGAAGCTGATCACGGCGGCGAGCGTGAAGGTGCGGATGCCGAACAGCTTCAGCGGCAGCACCGGTTCGGCGGCCCGCCGCTCGACGGCCACGAAGGCCACGGCCAGCAGCACGCCCAGCACGGCGAGCCCGATGATCTGCGCCGAGGCCCAGGGCCAGGTCGTACCGCCGAGCGAGGCGACGAGGACCAGGCAGGTGGCGACGGCGGCGATCAGGAAGGTGCCGAGGTAGTCGATGACGTGGCGCTCGCTGCGGCGCGGCAGGCGCAGCGCGGTGGCGATCGCGGCCAGCGCGACGACGCCCACGGGGAGGTTGACGTAGAACACCCAGCGCCAGCTCAGATGCTCCGTGAGCAGCCCGCCGAGCAGCGGCCCGAGCACGCTGGTCGCGCCGAAGACGGCCCCGAACAGCCCCTGGTAGCGGCCGCGTTCGCGTGGCGGTACGAGGTCGCCGACGATCGCCATCGACAGCACCATCAGCCCGCCGCCGCCGAGGCCCTGGAGTGCGCGGAACCCGATCAGCTCGCCCATGTTCTGCGCCATGCCGCACAGCGCCGAGCCGATGAGAAAGATCACGATTGCCGTCTGGAACAACCGTTTCCGGCCGTACTGGTCGCCGAGCTTGCCCCACAGCGGGGTCGCGGCGGTCGAGGCCAGCAGATAGGCGGTGACCACCCAGGACAGATGCTCCAGGCCGCCGAGATCGCTCACGATCGTCGGCAGCGCGGTCGAGACGATGGTCTGGTCGAGCGCGGCGAGCAGCAGTCCGAGCAGCAGGGCGCCGATGGGGACGAACACATTGCCGGGGACGTGTTCGCCGTCCTTCACGTCCTTCGTCGTGCCGTGCGTGTCGAGGGTCATGGAGACCTCCCGGGAGGCTCGGAATGCACCTTCTCCATCGTCGTCGGTGTGACCGGTTATGGCCTGTCGAGTCCCGCGTTTTTGACGGCGGATGCGGACAAGGTCCGCATAGTCTCGGAAGTCCGCAAGGGGAGGGCGAACACATGAGTGATTCCGCGAGGCCGGGGGGTCCGGAGAGTCCCGGGAGTCCCGAGGGCCGTACGTGCCCGCGGTGCGGGGCGCCGAGGGGCCTGGACCGGAGTCCGTCGTGCGACTGCACCGAGCGGGCGGCCGAGGCCCTGCGGGAGACGCGGACGGCCGAGGCGGCAGCGGCGGAGGACTTCGACCCGTTACGGATCCGCCCGTACGTCGAGGTGGACGAGCCCGCGCAGACCGGCGCGGTGCCGCCCGTCGAGGCCACGCTGCCCCTGCGCCCCATACCGGGGCCGAGCACGACGGACCTGCGGATGTTCGAGGGGAGCGGGGCGGACGGCGCGGCCACGGCGGAGACCGTGCCGGGCGAGGCGCCGCGCCGGCGTCCCCGGCGCGCCGTCCTGCTGTCGGCCGCCGGCGCGGGCGTGGCGGTCGTGGCGGCGGCCGGCCTGGCGAGCGGGCTGTTCTCGTACGACACCCCGTCGTCCCGGGACCGTTCCGCCGCCCAGGAGGTCCGGGCGAGCGTTCCGGACGTGAGCGCGCCGGTGTCGTCTTCCTCGCCGGCGGCGGATTCCCCGCCCGTGTCCCGCTCGCTGGTGCGTCCGTCCTCGGCCCCGCCGGCCCCGGCCCGGCCGGCCACGCCGTCCGCGTCGCCGACCTCCGCGGCACCGTCCCCCACGGCGTCCCGCTCGCCCTCCCCCACCGCGACGGCTTCCGCGAGCGCGCGGACCACACCCGCGGCCGCGCCGGTGCTGCGCCGCGGCGACCAGGGCCCGCAGGTGACCGAACTCCAGGAGCGGCTGCGCCAGTTGAACCTGTACGCCGACCAGGTCGACGGCGTCTTCACCCGCCCCGTGGAGGACGCGGTGCGCACCTACCAGCAGGCCCGGGGCATCACCGGTGACCCCTACGGGGAGTACGGCCCGGCGACCCGGCAGCGTCTGGAGTCGGAGACGTCACAGCCCTCGCAGCAGTGAGGGCGGGCCCCGCGTTCGCCCGGAAGGAGCGCGGGGCTCCATCGATATGCGGCTCCGCCGCGGGGGCGCGACCGGCCACACCGGCCCCGCAGACGACCGACGTGCACCGTCCGGCACTCCCGGCGGAGCGCTCGGCGGCTCCGGTCCGCCCGCGTCAGCCGATGTGCAGCCGGACGGTCCCGTCGGCGCCCGCCTCGACCCGTACGCGCGTGAGGTCGGCCACGGCCACGTCGGGCTCGTGCAGGCCGGCCCGGGGGCCGATGCCCACCACGGTCATCCCCGCGGCCCGCCCGGCCGCGATCCCGGCCCCGGAGTCCTCGAAGACCACGCAGTCGGCCGGGGCCACGCCCAGCTCGGCGGCGCCCTTCAGGAAGCCCTCGGGGTCGGGCTTGCTCGCGCCCACCGACTCGGCGGTGATCCGGACCTGCGGCAGCGGCAGCCCGGCGGCGTTCATGCGCGCGGTGGACAGCGCGACGTCCGCGGAGGTCACCAGGGCGTGCGGGAGACCGCGCAGGGCGGCCAGGAAGGCGCTCGCGCCGGGGATCTCCACCACGCCGTCCGTGTCGGCGGTCTCCTCGGCGAGCATGCGGGCGTTGTCGGCGAGGTTCTGCTCGACGGACCGCTCGGGCAGCAGGACGGCCATGGAGGCGTGCCCCTGGCGGCCGTGGACGACCTTCATCACCTCGTCGCCGGCCAGCCCGTGCCGCTCGGCCCAGCGCCGCCAGATGCGCTCGACCACGGCGTCCGAGTTGACGAGGGTGCCGTCCATGTCGAGCAGGAGGGCGCGGGCGGTGAGGACGGTGGGCGTGGCGGTGGCCGTCATCGGCAGCTCCAGGAACGAGAGGATCCCCCGGGGAGGGACCGCAGGGGACAAAGGAGCCCCGCCCGCCGGTCAGGGAAAACGGGCGGGAGCTACTTTGTTCCTCCACGGTACAAAACAGCTCCCGATCCCGCCAGCGGCTCCGTCGAGGGTTCACCCGCCGTTCAGCTCAGCCGGCGATGCCCTCGTACAGGCTCCACACGCCCAGCCCCAGCATCAGCAGCGCCGCGATCTGCGTGATCAGCCGCAGCGGCACCTTCCTCATCAGGGCCTTTCCGCCGACGATGCCGAGTCCGGCGACGGCCCACAGGCCGAGCGTCGCGCCGAGACCGACCGAGATCGGGTCGTTGTAGCGGGCGGCGAGATTGGCGGTCATGATCTGGGTCAGGTCGCCGAACTCGGCGACGAGGATGAGCGTGAAGCCCGTGCCCGCGACCTTCCAGAAGGACTGGTCGGCGGGCTTCTTGATCTCCTCCTCGTCCTCCGGCTTCTGCAGCAGCAGCATCGCCGCGCCCCCGAGGAAGAGGACTCCGGTGATCGCGTGCACGATCTGCTGCGGCAGCAGGGTCAGCACGCTGCCGGCCGCGACGGCCAGCACGACATGCAGCAGGAAGGCGGCGGCGACGCCCGCGAAGACGTAGCTCGCCCGGTAGCGGGTGCCGAGGACCAGACCGGCGAGCGCGGTCTTGTCCGGCAGTTCGGCGAGGAAGATGACGCCGAAGACGAGCGCCGTCACGGTGATGCTGATCAAGGTTCCTCAATCGGTCGGGCCGCCCCGCCGAGAGTGTGGTACGTCACGCGATGACACCTCGGCATGGCAGCACACTCGGCGCCCGCACCGGTGGGCGCGGACGTGCACTGCTTGCCGAAGGTCTCGCCGACGGATCCCGATGAGACTCGGTGGTCCGCCTCCGGGCGCCGGCTCAGGCTCGCTGAGCAGTATGTCGACGGTCCGGCGAAGAGCTACTCCCCTTCTGCGCGACCCATCGTACGGGATGTGAAAGTTCGGCCGTGAACCAGCCGAGGCCTGCCGTGTCATGGACGCGTCATTAGTTTCTTACCGAACGCTCACCTCGCGGCAACGCCGCCTCGTGAGTAACGGCGGGCCGGTCCGGCCCGCCGTCTCCGCGCCGCCGGTCAGGAGGCCGGGCGGCGGCGCACCAGGAAGCCCGCGGCCGCGCCCGCGCCGAACAGGGCCGCCAGGGAGACGCCCGTGGCGAGCCAGGTCGCGCCGAGCCACTGGGCGCCGTAGTAGCCGAGGGCGACGCTGTACGCCGCCCAGGACAGACCCGCCAGCGCGGACCACGGGACGAAGTCGCGGGCGCGGCGATGGGCGGCGCCGGCGCAGAAGGAGACGACCGAGCGGCCGGCGGGGGCGAAGCGGGCCAGCACGACGAGCGCGCCGCCGCCCCGGGCCAGCGCGTCACCGAGACGTTCCTGCGCGGTGGTCAGCCGCCGGGAGCGCGCTATGGCCCGGTCCAGCCGCTCCCCGCCCCGCCAGGCCAGGCGGTAGGCCACGAGATCGCCGAGGACCGAGGCGGTCGCCGCGCAGACGATCAGGACGAGCAGGTCCGGCACGCCGTGCGGGACCTGGCCGGTGGCCGCGCCGGAGCCCGCCGCCGCGGCCGTGCCCGACGCGATGACGAGCACACCGCTCGGCAGCACCGGTACGAACACGTCGAGCAGCACGGACAGGGCCACCACCGCGTAGATCCACGGCCCGTCGGCCAGTGACCCCACACTCTCGAACACCACGACTCCCGTTGCTCCCCCGTTGACAGCCATACAGCGTACGCGGGAGGTGTGACAGCCGGGGCCAGGGGGGCCGATGGGGCGATTCCGGGCGTCGGTTCACTCTTCCGGCGCCCCCCGTGCGGCGGAGCGGTCCCATGTCCCGTAGCAACGTAGAGAGGCCTGTCTTCGGACAGAAGGCATATGAAGTAACGAAACGGCGCATTAGCGCAGGAAAAGGTGCACTCATGGTGGCAGCCGTATACACGGGCGCCCTCGCCGCAGCCCTGTTCGCGACCGGGACCGCAAGCGCGCCCGGCTTCACGCTGGACGCCTCCGGCGTGTTCAGCCCGCCGACCGCGACCGTCGCGTCGAAGGCCGTGACGTACGACCAGAAACTCGTCCCGGCGGGCGCCTTGATCAACGTCCGGCAGCAGACCAGGCCAGGCGGCGCCACGACGGTCGAGCTGCGGGTGGCAGGCCTCAAGGCCGGCCACCAGTACGGGGCCCACATCCACCAGAAGGCCTGCGGGGCCAAGCCCGACGCCGCCGGCAAGCACTACCAGGACAAGGCCGGCACGGACGCCGCCCACGTCAACGACAAGAACGAGGCCTGGCTGGACTTCAAGGCCGACGCGAACGGCATCGGCCACGCGACCGCGCGGCACGACTGGGCCTTCCGCAAGGGCCAGGCCGCCTCGGTGGTGATCCACAGCGAGCCCGGCACGAAGGGGGCCCGGGCGGCCTGCTTCACCGTGCCGTTCGGCAACGCGTCGTGAGCGACGGCCGGCGTACGCCGTCGGCGAAGACGCCGGTGACGGTGACGGCCTGACGGCCTGACAGCACAGAGCGGCGCCCTCCCCCTTCGTGACGGGGAAGGGCGCCGTCCCGCGCCGGGCGCGGGGCGCGTCAGGCGCGCGTCAGGCGGCCATCGGGGCCCGCTCGCCGGCCGCGGCCGCGCCCCCGCCGAAGAGCCGGTCGAGGCCGAAGGCGCCGGAGCCGGTGAAGACCAGCAGGAAGAACGCCCAGCAGAACAGGACGGACAGCTCGCCGCCGTTCTGG
Source organism: Streptomyces sp. HUAS MG56 (assembly GCF_058673395.1). NCBI lineage: Bacteria > Bacillati > Actinomycetota > Actinomycetes > Kitasatosporales > Streptomycetaceae > Streptomyces > Streptomyces sp. HUAS MG56. Next base: position 3,863,421 of record NZ_CM178722.1, read on the forward strand.
ATGGGCCACAGCGCGGCCTGCTGGTGCACGTCGAAGTAGGCGTACGCCATCGAGCCCGAGGCGATCAGCGCGGCGCCACGGGTGCCGAGGCCGAGGAACACCAGGGCACCGGCGGCCAGTTGGATCACCGCGGCGTACCAGCCCGGCCAGGTGCCGGACGGGATCGTGCCGCCGTTGGTGCCCGCGGCGCCGCCGAGCACGCCGAAGAGGGAGGCGGCGCCGTGCACGGCGAAGAGCAGGCCGACGACGACGCGGAAGAGCGCGATGGCGTACGGCTGGGCGGAGTTGAGGCGTGCGTACATGTGGGGGTTCTCCTCTTCGGCGCCGGCCGGGGACGTGGCCGGTCGTGGGGGGTGTACCGAGCGAGGGTCACAGGTTAGGCGAACCTAATCAGTACTTGCAAGTTCAACATTAGGGCGCGTCCGCCCCTTCACCTCCAGCCCGTCGAGCAGTTCCGCCGTCGCCTCGGCCACCGCGGCCACCGCCCGCTCGAAGACCTGGCGGTTGTGGGCGGCGGGGGCACGGAAGCCCGAGACCTTGCGCACGTACTGGAGCGCGGCGGCATGGATGTCCTCGTCCGTGGCCTCGCCGGGCAGGACGGGCGGGCGCAGCGTCTTGATACTTCGGCACATGCCTTCAGTCTCCCGCTCGCCGCCCGCCCCTGCGATGATCACGGCGAAGGCGGCCACCGATCCCCGGGGCCGACCGTCGAAAGGAACAGCCGTATGGCCACCGAGCACACCGACCCCGCGGGCCCCGCCGAGCCTGCCGAGTCCACCGAGCACAGCGGGCCCATCGACACGAGCGGGAGCAGCAGGAGCCCGCGGAGCACCGTGGCCGTCCTCGGCCCCGGCGGCACGGGCGGGCTCCTCGCCGCCCTGCTCTCCCGCGCCGGCCACCGCGTCGTCTGCCTGGCCCAGGACGGCACGGCCGGCACCCTGCGCCGCACCGGAATCGCCGTCCGCAGCGCGCAGTTCGGCGTGTTCACCGCGTCCGTCGAGGCGGACACCGAGCTGCGCGAACCGGTGGACGCCTGCCTGGTCGCCGTCAAGCACACCGCGCTCGACGCCGCCCTGACCCGTGTCCCGCCCGCCGTGCTCGGCGACGCCCTGGTCGTCCCGCTGCTGAACGGCGTCGAGCACCCCGCCGCGCTGCGCGCCCGGTACCGCGCCGACCGGGTCGCGCCGACGGTGATCCGCGTGGAGTCCACCCGCGTCTTTCCCGGCGTGATCGAGCACGGCAGCCCGTTCACGGAGATCGACCTCGCCGGGGACGGCGTGCCGCGCGCCCGGCTGGACGCCCTCGCCGCCGTGCTCGCCGACGCCGGTACGGCCGCCCGCGTGGTCGAGGACGAGACGGCGGCACTGTGGGCCAAGATGGCGTTCCTGGCGCCGTTCGCCCTCCTCACCACGCGATACGGCCTCCCGCTCGGCGAGGTCCGCACCCGGCACCGCGAGGAGCTGGAGTCCCTCGTCGCCGAGACGGCCGCGGTCAGCCGCGCCTGCGGCGCCCCCGCCGACCCGGCCCGCGCACTCACCCGCTACGACGCCTTCCCGCCCGCGGCCAAGTCGTCCATGCAGCGCGACGCCGAGGCGGGCCGCCCGCTGGAGCTGGACGCCGTCGGCGGGGCACTGCTGCGCGCGGCAGGCCGGCACGGCGTACCGGTACCGGTGACGTCCCGCCTGGTGGACGAGTTGCGGGCCGCCGGCCACTGACCCGGTGCGGGGCGACGGCCACTGACCTGGTGCGGGGCGGCGGGCCGGTCCGTTCGCCCCGCATCCCCCACTCCCTCCTCCGCCACCCGTTCGGCTGAACCTCCCTCTGACCCCGCGAACGAGCTCGCACCTCAAAATCGAACAGGCGTAGCATTGCCGTGTGGCTACGCCCTACGAATTCCCCAGTGACCTCCTCGCCGGTCAGGAGGAGCTGCATCAGGTCAGGGCCGAGCTGTCGGCCCTGCTCAAGAAGTTGCCCTGGTCGGTGGCGCCGATGGACGGGTTCAGTGACGACACCGGCTGGCGCAAGGTGGAGCGGCCCGCGTCCCCGGGCTGGACCGAGGACGAGCAGGCCGCGGTGGAGAAGCTGCGACGGCGCGAGCACGAGCTGGCGGTGTTCATCAGCACGCACCGCTTCTGGGCCGACGTCGCGGCGCCGGACCGGGTGGAGATACGCACCCGGCTGAAGCACGCCCCCGAGTGGACAGAGGAGTAGATGAAGAGGAGCCCCCGGCCGTGCGGCCGGGGGCTCCTCGTCGGTGGGCGCGGACGGTTTCGAACCGCCGACATCCTGCTTGTAAGGCAGGCGCTCTACCCCTGAGCTACGCACCCCGAACACCCGGGCGAGTGCCCAGGTCGAGTCGACAGCCTACCTTGCCGGGGCCCGTGTACCGCAAACCCGTTCCGGCGGGCGATCAGGGTGTCGGGCAGGGGGCCGGTCAGGGATTCGGTCAGGGTTTTACGGGGGTTGTCCCCAGCAAAGGTCCGGGAGGCTCCCTGATTCCCGGAACGGCCGCGATCTTCTACGGTCATGACAGACCGACACAGTCCGGCCGCCGCACCCGGCGGGCCGGTTCAGGGGGAGATATCGCATGGCCCGTTCCGTTGCCGTCCGCGCCGCCGTCATGGCCGTGGTCACCGGGGTGCTCCTCGCGGGGGTGAGCGCCTGCGGCGCCTCCGCCGGGAACGACAAACACCCCGACCACAAGTCCTTCGGGCTGCACGGCCGCACGCTCACCGTCGACTCCGACGACGCGGCACTGGAGATAGTCTCCGCGCGGGGCGCCAAGGCGGGCACGGTCCAGGTCACCCGGTGGTTCCAGGGCAAGGTCGTCGTCGGCGGCAGCCCCAGGGTGAGCTGGTCCTTCCAGGACGACCGGCTGAAGCTGCGCCTGCACTGCACCGGATTGATCGCGGACTGCTCGGCCAAGTACCGCATCGAGGTGCCGCGCGGGATCGCCCTGACGGTGACCGACAGCAACGGAGGCGTGCGCGCGCAGGGCTTCTCGGATCCGGTCAGCATCCGCAGCAGCAACGGCGCGGTGCGCGTCACCGACTCCAGCGGACCGCTCGAACTGCACTCCGGCAACGGCGCGGTCAGCGCCGAGGCCTCCTCCCGGCAGGTCCGGGCCGGCACGAGCAACGGCGCGGTGCACCTCGACCTGAGCTCCATACCCGACAGCGTGAACGCCCACAGCAGCAACGGATCCGTGACGATCACCGTGCCCCGCGCGGACTACCGCGTCCGGACCGGCTCCGCCAACGGCAGAGTCACGGTGTCCGTGCCGCGCTCCGACAGCAGCGCGCACACGGTGACGGCCGACACCTCCAACGGCGGGATCACGGTCCGTACGGCGAACTGACGGCCCGCCCCACGGCAACTGACCGGCCCGTGTGTTCGTCTTCCACGGGTGGGAGAATGACTCCACCCAGGGCGGACCACAGCACGGGAGAGGGATGTGACGGCGAGGAGAGGGCCCACGGCTCTGCGCGACACCCTCACTCTGATCGGCCTGCCGGTGCTGGCCGCGCTCGCGCTGCCCGCCGCGTTCGCCGGCGGCGGCACCCGGCGCTGGTTCGGCGGCCGGGCGGAGAGCCAGCGGGCCGAGGCGCAGGCGGCGAAGGACGCGGCGGCGGCCGCGTTCTACGAACTGGACACCGCCCAGCGGGATCTGCGGATCTCCGTCGAGACCATCACGGCGGTGGACGACACCCCGGCCGCCCGGCGCGCCGCGAGCGACTTCGCGGCGCTCGGCGGCCGGATCGACGAGGTCAGCCAACGGTACATCCAGGCCGTCGACGCCCATGATCTCGACCGGGACGACCTGGAGGCCGCCGCCGCGTCCCGCGCGCGCTCGGAGCTGACCGCCGCCAAGGACGAGCTGCTGCGCGTCAAGCAGGAGCTGGACCGGTTCGGCGGCTCGCTCGGGCCGCTGCTGGGCAAGGCCGAGACCCAGCTGGCCCGGGTGGCGCCCGCCGTGGAGCGGGCCCGGCAGGCCCTGCTGGGCGCGAGCAACGCGCTGGACGCCGTACGGGAGCGCGGGCTGCGGGCCGACGACCTCGCGGGCCGGCTCGCCGCGCTGTCCCCGGAGCTGACGAAGCTGAACCAGGGCGCCGGGCAGCACGGCGTGCAGCAGACGCTGGAGCGGGCCGAGCGGGTGCAGCGGGAGGCCGGGGCGATCCGGGCCGAGGCCGAGCGGCTGCCGGAGCTGGCGGCCGAGATCGACCACCGGCTGGTCTCGCTGCGCACGCGCGCGCAGGCGCTGACCACGCGGGCCGGGCAGGTGGACCCGGTCCTCAGCGAGCTGCGGCGGCGGTTCGCGGCGGCCTGCTGGCAGGATCTGCAGCACGTGCCCGAGCAGGCCGCGCAGAACGTACGGCAGGCCGAGCTGAAGCTCCGTGAGGCGCAGTCCGCCCGAGAGGCGCAGCGCTGGCCGGACGCCACGTCGCTGTTGTCGACGGTCCGGGCGTTGCTGAACACCACCGACGAGGCCGTGTCGGCCGCCGGTGACCGGCTGACCAGGCTGAACGCCGTACAGAAGGATCCGCAGGCCGAGATCGAGCGCACGCGGTTCGCGATCCGGGACGCCCAGCGGCTGGCGATGAGCGGGCGGGCGACGCCGGATCCGCGACATGCGGCGCCGTTGGACGAGGCGGTGGGGCGGCTGGAGCGGGCCGCGGCTTCGCTGGAGGGGCGCCACCCCGACTACTGGCATTTCCTGACCGAGACGGATGCCGTGCGGCGGGCCGCGGCGGAGGTCGTCGCGCGGATTCGTGAGGAGCGCGGGGGGCACTGAGCGCCGGGCGCTGCTGTTGCCCCACCCGGTGAGGTGGGCGGATATTGGGTGGACGGATGGCCTCCGCTACACGCCCGAGGGAGGCGGATATGGCCACACACGCAGCGCACCCACCACAGCGGCAGCGGATCCGGTTCGATCAGCATCTGCCCGTGGACCATCGGCTGAACACGGTCTACCGGATCGGCGCGGGCCTGATCGGCGCGTTCCTCGTCGCCTTCGGCATTCTGGGTCTGCTCCACAACATCGGCTTCTTCAGCACCGGCGGTGCCGAGGTCGTCGGGCTGAACACCAACGACACCCTGAGCGTGCTGTCGATCGTCGTCGGGGCGGTCCTGCTGGCCGGCATGGTGATCGGCGGAAACGTGGCGTCCACGCTGAACATGGTGTTCGGGGTGCTGTTCCTGCTGGCCGGCTTCCTGTTCCTCGGCTTGCTGGACACACCGCAGAACTTCCTGGCGTTCAAGATCCAGAACGTGTTCTTCAGCTTCGTCGTGGGCCTGCTGCTGATGACCTTCGGCATGTACGGCAGGGTCGGCTCGACCCTGCCGCACGACAACCCGTACTGGCGGGCCCGCCATCCCTCGGAGGGCGAGCCCGAGCGGCGTGAGGACGATCAGGTGCGGTAGGCGTAGAAGTACGCGCCCGGGTACGACGCGACGAGGCTCGCCACCGACCGGTTGTAGGTGTTGTTCGAGTGGTACGTCACGTACGGAACGCCGTAGCGGTCGCGGTAGGTGACGATCATCGAGTGGTCCTTGGACCCGTCCCGGTTGAAGTCCATCTGGATCACGTCGCCGAGGTCCGCCTGGTAGACGTCGGCCAGCGGCGTGACGCGCTTGGAGGACAGGGCGAACCAGGAGAACTCGTTGACGCCGACGAAGGAGTCCGACTGGATCTCGGAGTTGCCGAACCACTTGTGGAAGTCCGTGCCGTCACCCGGGACGTGCTTCCAGCCGCCCGCCTTCAGGGTCTGGCTGACGAAGTTGGTGCAGTCACCGCCGTCGGCCTCGCCGTTGAAGTCCGGGTAGTCCGGGTTGTAGTTGCGCCAGTACTTCTGCGCGTACGCCACCATGGCCTGGTAGTCGTAGGCGCCGCCGGTGAGCTTCTTCGGGTTGGCCGGTGCGGGCCAGCTGGTGGCGGCGCGGGGCGCGTCCGGCGGGCCGTCGTCGGCGGGCGTGGTCTTCGCCTTGGCGACCGACGGCGTGACGACCTGGTTCACGGCGAGGTAGCCGTTGTCGGTGTCCTTGATGCCGGTCAGCTGCCAGTCGCCGTGACGGTCCGCCTTGAAGGTCAGCTCGTGGTGGGCCTGGAAGCCGGTGGTCTTCGGCCCCTTGGCCGACGGCTTCTCGTAGGTCAGGGTCGTGATCTCGGTGACGGCGACCTTGGCTCTGCGGCCGTGCACCTCGGTCGCGTCGAGCGTGACCTGCGTGCTGCCGGCGCGGTACTTCTCGCCGAGCTTGGCCAGCAGGTTCTTGCGGGCCGCCAGCGTCTTCACGGCGGACGACTCCTGGTGGCTCTGCCCGCCGGACATGCGCACGGACCCGGAGAAGCCCGCCGTGTGCCGCGTGCCCTTGCTGCCGGCGCCGTCCACGAGGGCCTGGGTGCGGTCGGTGAAGACCGCGTCGGCCAGCTTCTGGAAGGTCGCCTTGGTGGCCGCGTTCACCGTCGGGTCGTCGACGACGGCGGCGCCCGCGGTCCAGTTGGGCAGCAGGGCCACGCCTGCGACCAGCGAGGCGGCCGCGGCGCCCACTATGGTGGCGCGGCGGCGGCTACGGCTCAGTTTTCTCGATCTCAATGATGTTCCCCTCTATGCCGGTAGGCCTACCGAGCGGTACGCATCCTCGCACGGATCGTGTGACTGGTGTGAAGACAGCTGCACAAGCGGAACTACTGTTACTCGCTTGTCACTTGAGGACGTTCACCGGACGACCGCCGACCAGTCCGGCGACTGCGCCGGGTCGAGGGCGCGCAGCGCCGCGAGGGTCTGCGGCTTCTGGACGTCGAGCCAGTCGGCCAGTTCCTTGAAGGACACGCACTTGACGCCCTTCTTGGTGCAGATCTTCGGGATGACCTGGTCGATGGCCTTCATGTAGATGCCGCCGTTCCAGTTCTCGAAGTGGTTGCCGATGAACAGCGGTGCGCGGCTGCCGTAGTACACGCGGTTGAAGCCGTCCATGTAGGACTGGACGGTCTGCTGTTCCCACTGCGGGTACTTGGCCGGGTCGCCGTGCACCTCGCCGTTGGACTGGTTGTAGAGGAAGTTGAAGTCCATCGACAGGCCCTGGAAGTCCTTGCCCGCGTACGGGAGCATTTCGAGCGGGAAGTCCCAGACGCCGTTCTTCTTCGTCGGCCAGATCTGGAAGTCGCCCGGCGAGCTGGCGTCGTAGCGCCAGCCGTAGCCGTACTTCTGCAGGGCCTTCAGCAGGTTCGGCTGGCCCTCCAGGCAGGGCGCACGGCCGCCGACGACCTCCTGCTTGAAGTCGAAGGGCAGGGCGGGGACGTCCTTGAAGCCGGTGTTGGTCTTCCAGTTCTCCACGAACGAGTAGAACTGGTCGATCTCGCTCTTCCACTGCTCGACGCTCCAGTCGCCGCCGCCCTTGGCGCCGCAGAAGTGGCCGTTGAAGTGCGTGCCGACCTCGTTGCCCTGCTCGTAGGCGAGGCCCAACTGCTCCAGCGTGGTGCGGATGTGCTCGTCGGTGGCGTAGTCGATCGCGGCGTCGCCGGGGCTGTGCATCGGGCCCTGGTACTTCGACTTCTCGCTCTTGGGCAGCAGGTAGATGCCGGTGAGGAAGAAGGTCATGTGGGCGTTGTACTCCTTGGCCATCTCCCGGTAGTGCGAGAAGAGATGGTCGTCGCCCTCCAGCGCGCCGTCCCAGGAGAAGACCACGAACTGCGGCGGCTTCTCGCCGGGTTTGAGCGGCACCGGCTTGAGCGTGCCCTTCTGCGGGCCGGTGTAGGAGGTGGAGCCGTCGCCGAGGATCTTGGTCCTGCCGTCCCAGGAGGGGGTCGGGCTGGGCTTGGCGGTGGTCTTCGGCTGGGGCCCAGAGGCGGCCGTCGGTGCGGTGCGGTCCGCGCGGGTCAGGGCCAGGTACCCGGCCACCAGCGAGGCGACGACGAGAAAGGCGGCCAGTGTCAGGACCTGCGGCCGGCGTATGAGGGCCGGGGCGGGCGCTTGCCTGCGGCGCGGCGACTTCTTGCGGGACATGCGCGGCTCAATCTGCGAGGAGGGCGGCGGGTGCGGGTGCGGGTCCGGGGGTCAGCCCAGTCCCATGGCTGCCGACCAGAGTCGGTACGGCACGCTGTCGGCGGACGTTCCGGCCAGCCCCTGGAGTGGCAGCGGCTCCAGGGACTCGGCCAGGTTCATCCGGTAGACGACCACCGCCGTGGAGACGGAGTCGTCGCTGCCGGCGTACCAGGCTGCGGTGTCGTTGGCGGCGGTGCCGGCCTTCCCCGCCAGGTGCGGCCGCGCGGCGGCCGTGGACGGGTGGGCGGCGCGGAAGGAGTCGGCGAGCGCGTCGGTGACGTCCTGGGCCACCGCGGTGGCGACCGCGCGCTGCGGTTGCGGCGTGTTCAGGGGGAGCGGCGCGCCGTTGCGGGTGATCCGGCGCACCGAGTACGGCTCGGTGTGGGTGCCGCCGGCGGCGAACGTGGCGTACCCGCTCGCCATCCGGATCGCGCTCGGCGTGGAGGTGCCGAGGGACAGCGCGGGCACCTGCGGGCCGAAGCTGTCGGACAGCAGCCCGGCGGCCTCGGCGGTCTGCCGCACCTTGTCCAGGCCGGCGTCCATGCCGAGTTGCATGAACGGGGTGTTCACCGACCGGGCGAGCGCCTGGCGCAGGGTGATCTTCCCGTACGACGTATTGCCGTCGTTGTGCGCGGCGACCTTCTTGCCGCTGCGGTCCCAGTACGGCCCCTCGGGGGTCATGACGGGGATGTTGTCGTCGCCGTCGTAGACGCTTTCCGGGGTGACGGGGGTGGCGGGCCCGCCGCGGGTCTTGTGGACGCCGTGCTCCAGCCCGGCGGCGTAGACGAACGGCAGGAAGGCGGTGCCGGCCGGGACGGTGGCCGCGTTGGACTCGTTGTAGCCCTGCGTACGGTGGTCCGGGCCGCCGTAGACCGCGAGGATCCGTCCGTCCGCGGCGACGGAGGAGGCGCCGTAGTGGGCGTCCTTCGCCGGGCCCGGATCCTTCTGCTTCGCCTGCTTGCGGGCCTTGGTGACGGCGTCGGTGAGCGCCTGTTCCCGTGTGCGGTCGAAGGTCGTGTAGATCTGGTAGCCGCCCAGGTCGAACTGCTGGTCGGTCAGATGGGCGGCCTTCTTCGCGTACTGCGAGGCCAGTTCGACCAGGTAGTCGCTCTGCGCACCGGTGTTGTAGAGCGGGTTGGTCTTCAGCGGCTCGGGGAACGCCTTGTACGCGGCACGCTGCTGCGGGGTCAGCTTGTGGATCTTGACCATGCGGTCCAGGATCCACTTCCAGCGCTCCTCGGCCCGGTGGTGGTTGGCCGCGCTGAGCGTCGGGTCGTACAGGCCGGCGCCCTTGAGCAGTCCGGCGAGCATGGCCGCCTCGGAGACGTCGAGCTTGCTGACGTCCTTGCCGTAGTACGCCTGGGCGGCGCGCTGGATGCCGTAGCTGCCGCGGCCGAACCAGCTGGTGTTGAGGTAGCCCTCCAGGATCTGGTCCTTGCTCATCTTGTTGTCGAGCTTGAGGGCGATCATCGCCTCGGTGAACTTGCGGCTGATCGTCCGGTTCTGGTTGAGATACACGTTTTTGACGTACTGCTGGGTGATGGTGGACCCGCCCGCGGTGTCCCCCTCGCCCACCGTCTGCCACAGGCCGCGGGTGATGCCCCGCACGGAGATGCCGGGGTCCGTGTAGAACGTCTCGTTCTCCGCCGCCAGCACCGCCCAGCGCACGTCCTGGGGGATGTCCTTGAGCGGCATGGCCTGCCGCTGCACCCAGCCCGTGCGGGCCATGGGGGTGCCGTCGGACCAGAAGAAGACGTTGTCCTGCTGGGTGGCGTACGAGTTCAGGTTGCTCGGAATGTCCGTCATCGCGTACGCCGTGACGAGGAAGGCGGAGAGCAGGCCGAACGACGTGAGGACACCGCCGATCCACTGCCGCCACGAGGGCATCCAGCGGCGCCAGCCGGTGCGGCCGGGGCGCGGGTAGACGGGCTTGAGCCGGCGCACGTAGGGCGCGAGCCGGCGGGCGTACGGCGCCAGGGGGGCGAGCAGCGCGAGGAGGCGCCGGGCGGTCGCCTCGGCGCGCTGGCGCGCCGAGAGGCGGGCGCTGCGCCGGCGCTCGGCCCGGCCGCCCCCGGCCCGCTCGGGCGGCTCCGGCGGCGCGGGCACCCGCAACTGCATGGTCTCGTCCGCCCGGGCGGCACCGACCCTTATGTGCAGGGTCGCCTCGCTGTCGGGCAATTCCTCACCATGGTCCCCCCCTTGAGGACGATCCTGTCCCCGCGACGCGTCAGTCACGACGGCGTCTCCCCTCCGCACTCGCTCTTGCTCGCGCGGTGAGCTGAGCGTTCTCGCAACGGCGCAAACAAGCTATCAGCGTATTTTCGAAACCCTCACACATGTGTCTGTGAAGAAGCCCGTTCGATATGGATCACGCCCGGATCACAAGGGCCCGAACCGGGCCCCGGCGGCTACCCTGGGCCCATGCCTCGCTATGAGTACCGCTGCCGGACCTGCGGCGACACGTTCGAACTGAGCCGACCGATGGCGGAGTCGGCCGCACCCGCGTCGTGCCCGGGCGGCCATGACGACACGGTGAAGTTGCTCTCGGCCGTGGCGGTCGGGGGTACGGCCGCGCAGGCCCCCGCGGCCGGTGGGGGCGGCGGAGGCGGGTGCTGCGGCGGAGGCTGCTGCGGCTAGCCCTGCCGGGCGGATTGCAAGAATTCCCTGAGAATTCGCTCCCCCGCGAGGACCCCCCGCTCCGGCAGCGCGGTGATCCCCGGTGCCGTCCAGCCCGTGTCGGCCAGCTCGCCGTGGCCGGGGCGCCAGCCCCGGTCGGCGGCGAGCAGGAGGTCGGCGTCCAGCAGGGAGTCACCGGCGGCCAGGGTCAGGTCCGCGCCCGTGCGGCGGGCCACCTCGCGGACCGCGGCGCTCTTGGTGAGCGGCCGCGGCACGGCGTAGAGCTTGCGGCCCTGGAGCGAGACGGCCCAGCCCCGGCCCTGCGCCCAGGCCGCCAGCTCCTTCACCCACTCCTCGGGCAGCAGCTCGCGCTCCACCACCAGGTAGGTGAACAGCCCCTCGGCGACCCGGTGCTTGCGCAGCCACGCCGGGTCGGCCGTCCGCGCCAGATGGTCGTGCACCTCCGCCAGCGGCGCGCACGCGGCGGCCAGGCGCGCCTGCACGCGCGCGTGCCAGTCGGCGTCGGTGACCCCGTCGACCAGCAGATGGCCGCCGTTGGCACAGACCGCGTACGCGGGAGGCGGTCCCGGCAGGCTGATCCGCTGGTACTGCTTGCGGGTCCGGGTCGTCGTCGGCACGAACACGGCCGCGTCCCCGAGCTCGGTCAGCAACTGCGCGGCCGTCTCCGTCAGGTACGACAGCGGCTTCGCCTCGTGCACCTCCACGCACAGCAGCCGGGGCGCCCGGGCGTCCGGCATGGTCAGCGCGAGGGCCGCCGAGGAGTAGATCAGCGTACGGTCGAGGTCGCTCGCCACCAGCACCGGCATCAGACGTTCACCGCCCGGCCGTCGGCGCCGGTCGCCCCTCGGGTGTACTTGGGGTGGATCAGCCCGACGCAGGTGTACGGCAGCTCGCCGACCTCCTCGACGGGTACGCCCCTCTGGTCCGCGAGCAGGCGTACATGGTCGAGGTCGGCGCCCGCGCCCTTGCGGGCCAGGATCTTCCAGGGCACCCGGCGCAGCAGCACCCGGGTGGTCTCGCCGACGCCGGGCTTGACGAGGTTCACGTCGTGGATGCCGTGCTCCTCGCTGATCCGCTCCACGGCCCGCCAGCCCTCCCAGGTCGGGGTGCGGTCCTCGGCCATCAGCTCCTTGGCGGCGGTCCCGGCCGCGTCGGCGACCTCCGGGAAGCGGGCGGCGACGGCGTCGAGGAAGGCCACGGAGACGTCGGAGCCGGCGAGTTCGCGGTAGAACTTGGCGCCGTGGAAGTCGTCCGGACCGACCAGGTCGGCGCGCAGCACCGTACGGGATATCAGGCCGGAGACCGTCGAGTTGAGGCAGGCCGAGGGGATGAGGAAGTCCTCCCGGGTGCCGTAGGTGCGCACACAGGAGCCCGGGTCGGCGAGGACGGCGATCTCCGGGTCGAAGCCGCCGATGCCCTCCGCCTGCTCGAACTCCTCGACGGCCCGGGCGAGTTCCCGGGTGATCGCGCCCTTGCCGGTCCAGCCGTCCACGAAGACGACGTCCCGCGGGTCGTGGTGCGCGGCCAGCCAGCGCAGCGCGGTGGCGTCGATGCCCCGGCCGCGCACGATCGAGACGGCGTAGTGCGGGAGGTCGAGCCCGTGCCGGAACTGCGCCCAGCGGCGCATGAGGACCCCGACCGGGGTGCCGGCCCGGGCCAGCGACACCAGCACCGGCCGCGGCGACCGCTCGGCGAGCACCGTCTCCGTCACCACGCCGACGGCCTGCGCGATCCGGGCGGCGGAGGCGTCGAGGGCGGCCTGGAACAGCTCCTGGTACTGCTCGCTGGGCTGGTACTCCACCGGCAGCGACTCGGCGTAGTGCGCCCCGCCGCTCTGGATGGCCTCCTCCCGCTCCTCGGTCGGCGCCTCCAGGCTCACGTCGGAGAGGTCCTGGAGCAGCCAGCCGACCTCCTCGGGCGCGTACGAGGAGAATGCGGGGCCGCGGAGGGGCTCGGGCAGCATGGCCGGCCTTTCGGGAGCGTGCTGGGGCTCGGGGACGTAGGACGGGACGACCGCGAGCAGGACGTGCGGGACGTGCGCCGCGAGCTGGGCCGCCAGCCCGTCGGGCGCGTGCAGGGCCGGGGTGTCGGCGACGGAGTCGACCACGGCGACGACGGCGTCGAACCCCCCGCCTGCGACGTTGTAGGCGTACCGCTCGCCGGGCCCGTCGGCCGGGTCGTCGTGGGCGGGGAAGACCAGGCGGGTGCGGATGGCGTAGCCGGGGTCGTCCAGCGCGAGCACGGGCGAGCGGGTGGTGGTGGAGAACCGCACCTCGGCGTCCATGACCTGCTCCAGCTCCCGGGCGAGCCGCAGCGGGGCGTACATCAGCTCCTCGAAGCCGAGGACGAGGACGCGGCGGGCGGAGGCGGGCAGGGCGTCGGCGAGGCGGGCGGCCATCTCGGGAAGGGCGGCTTCGAGGCGGGCGCGGTGGGCGGGGGTGAACCCGTGCCGGCCGCCGTCGGGGAGGCGGTGCGGCCAGTGCAGCTCGATTCGGCCGTACGGGGACGTCGGGTCGGTCACGGCGGACCCGCACCCGGCGTCCTCGTGGCGGGCCACCAGTCGCCGCCCCTTCTCCAGCACGTCCGACGGCAGCCGCACCGTCCCGGACGCGGCGGCGACCAGGTCCACCCGCGCCCCGATCTCCGTGGCGAACCGTTTCATCCGGTCGACGTCCTCCGCCGACCGCATGTCGACCAGCGCGACCACCACATACCGCTCCCGCGGATACCGCGCGTGCAGATCACGCACCGTGTTCAGCACGGTGTTGCCGGTCGAGAACTCGTCGTCGACCAGCACCAGCGGGCCGTCCCCGGCCAGCAGCGCGGGATCCTCCGGCAGCAGCAGGTGCGACGTGGCGTGCGAGTGCGACTCCTCGAAGCCGCCCGCACGGGCGACCCCGGCGACCGGCCGCCGCGTGGAGTGCAGGTACGGCGCCGTACCGAGCCCGTCGGCGACGGCGTGGCCCAGTCCGGTGGCCGTCTCCGCGTACCCGAGGACGACCGCTCGGGCCGCCTCCGACTCGCCGAGCAGACCGGCCACCCGGCGGCCCAGCCGGACCCCGTGCCCGTACACCACGGAGGGCGACTGCGGGACGTGCTTGCCGAGGACGTTCGACACCAGCAGATGGGCCCGCTTCGGGTTGCGCCGCAGGGCGAGCCCCAGCAGGGGCCGCAGCCCGTCGTCCCCCACGAGTTCGACCCCGAGCCGCTGCGCGACCCAACTGCCGGACCAGACCCCGTCGTTCACTGCGTTCCTCATGCGTCCCTTATCCCGGCGGCGAGCAGCTCCACGAAGCCGACCTCCTCGCGGGCCACGCCGAACGCCTCGGCGCGCAGCAGAGTCCGCTCGGCCCAGGCGCGATGCGGCTTCACTTCGTTCATCTTGTTCGTGTAGGCCGATCTGAGGACACCCCCGCCGCCGCGTTCCGGCCGCAGGATGTCCTGGGCGTCGCTGTACTCCTCGTGGCTGACCACGGACAGCGCGTGCACGGGCAGCACGTGGGAGGGGTGGATGCAGGTCTTGCCGAGCAGGCCGTTGGCGTGGTCGAGGGAGATCTCCCGCAGCAGTCCGTCCATGGCGTGCTCGATCAGCTTCTCGCGCAGCTCGACGGCCTGCACCTCCAGGAAGGGGCTCTGCCGCAGCTGGGGCTTGAACATGCGCTCCGAGAGGCGGAAGTACTCCCACACGGGCCCGGTCACGGTGAATCCGGTGCCGTCGGCCCGGCCCAGCATGTTCACGACGTCGGCGATCACCGAGGCGACGATCTGGACGTCGTAGGCGGTCATGTCGGGGGCGCGGCGCAGGCCGTAGGAGGAGCAGAAGTCGGTGACGCCGAGGCGCAGCGCGAGCACCCGGTCGCGGAACTTGTCGACCGCGCGGAATATGCCCTCCAGGGTGTCCACCCGGGACTCGCGGTAGAGCAGCTCGGGGGACTCCAGGACGGGCATGGCGAACAGCCGGCGGCCGCTCTCCCCCTCGGCGGCCGTCAGGGCCTCCAGGAACGGGATGCCGCGCTCCTCGGTGAACTTGGGCAGCACGAACCCGGACAGCAGCCGGACGGACGCGCCGAGCCGCCGTACGAGGTCGGGTATCTGCTCGGGGGCGCGCACCCGGATGAAGAGCAGTGGCGGCTCGCAGCCGGGCCGGGCGGCGAGGTCGGCGAACTGGCGGACGAGGTTCTCCTCGCCGGCCATGACGTCCGCGTCGTCGATGGAGTCCTCCAGGCACAGCACCATCGAGATCACGCCGTTCCCGGCCTGTTTGACGATGTCGTCGGCGAGCCGCGGCCGGGTGGCCGGGCTGTACAGGGTGGCGCCGAGGGCGGCGGCGAGCAGCCGGGCCGGGGAGTCGGCGGTGAACGCGGCCGGCTCCCGGTGGAAAAGGCGCTGCCGCACCTCGGGGGCGATGTGCCCGAAATGACGCATAGGACTCCCCCAGGGCACGGGCCCGAGTGTTTGAGTTCGGTAAAAGGTGGCCGGTAATAGTACGTACGGATCCATGTCCTGGGTTCCCTGCGGGCATGAATTTCCGGTAACCCGCTTGTGTCGGCGGCCGTCGGCGGCCCTGCCCCCGCATTGTCGTGACCAGGACCGAGAGGGCAGGATGACCGCATGACGCACGCCATGCTGAAGGGATCGAACGTCCCGCTGGATGCCACCACGGTCCGCGCCGTGCTGCGCTGGACGCCCGGGCAGGGGGTCCCGGACGTGGACGCCTCGGCCCTGCTGCTGGGACCCGACGGCCGTGTGCGCTCGGACGAGGACTTCGTCTTCTACAACCAGCCCCGGCATCCGTCCGGAAAGGTGTGGCGGCTCGGCAAGAAGCGGGTCACCGAGGGGCTGACGGACACGATCCAGTCGGACCTTCCCGGTGTCGAGCCGAGTGTCGGGCGGATCGTGCTCGTGGCCTCCGCGGACGGCGTCACGTTCGACCAGGTGCCGGCGCTGTGCATCCTGCTGTACGACGCGGCCGCCGACGGGGAGCCGCTGGCCACCTTCGAGATCAAGCCGGAGACCGGCGCGGAGACGGCGCTGATCTGCGGTGAGCTGTACCGGCGCGGGGAGGGCTGGAAGTTCCGCGCGCTGGGCGAGGGGTACCAGGACGGGCTGAAGGGCCTCGCGACGGACTTCGGCATCTCGGTGGACGAGTCGGAGGGGGCGGAGCCGGCGCCGGAGCCCACGACGTCCCAGCCGCTGCCTCCCGAGCAGCCGACGTCGGTCGTGCCGCAGCAGCCGCCCGCGTACGGCTATCCGCAGCCGACGTCGGCCGGGCCTGCGTACGGCTACCCCCAGCCGCAGCCCGTGCCGGTGCCCGCCGGGCCGCTGGACCCGAACTTCCGGCTGCCGCCGCAGGGGCCCCAGTTCATCGGGCGGTGAGGGGGGCGGCCCGCCCTCACCGGTCCGCCGTCTTGTAGCCCCTGCCCCACTGCAGGCCCCAGCCGTACAGCCGGTCCAGCTCGCCCTGGAAGCCGTACACGAACTTCACCTCGCGGTGGACGAGCAGTTCGTCCTTCACGTTCTCGATCATCACCACGGCACACGAGCGCGCCTGCGGATGGCGTTCGTCGAGGCCGATCTCTATGCGCGGGCCGTTGCTGGGATAGAGCGTGACGATGGCATGGGTACGGTCGAAGGCCGGGGTCTGGTCGTAGATGTAGACGAAGACCAGCAGGCGTTTGATCTGGTCGCGGTGGTCGAGGTTGACGTACATCGTCTCGCCCGACGCCGAGCCGAACCGGTCGTCGCCGCTGAGCTTGATGTACGGCGGGGCGTTGACATCGCCGAGGAGGTTGCCGAGCGGCTGGACGACGCCCTTGGTGCCGTCGGCCAGTTCGTACAGGCAGCCGAGGTCGAGGTCGACGTTGACCATGCTCTGGCCGTGCCCGAGCACCTCCGGCGGTTTGAGCACCCTGAAGGGGTGCCGGAAGAGGCCGGCGCGCGGGGCGGTGTCGAAGTCGTCGGACGTGCGCATCCGCCAGGTCAGGTTGACCCGCAGGTTGCCCGTGGCCGCGCCCTGTTTGGTGAGGGAGACCGTGTGATGCCGGGCGGACATCTGGATGGAGCCGGTCGCGGCCTCGCCCGAGTCGAAGTTGGCGGCGCTGGCGCCCCGCAGTCCGTCGAAGAAACCCATTCCCGCCCCCAGGTCACGCGGCTGTGCGCCGGTACGTCGATGCCCCTGTACGCCGTCGGGGCGGCCGGCCGGTGCCGGCCGCCCCGTTCAGAGCGTTCCTCACCCGCGGGGGCGTCACACCCCTGAGGACACCTCGGCCGGGGCGTCGCTGTCCTCGCCGGCGGCTTCGAGCGCGCGGTTGCGGCGGACGGAGGACCAGAAGGACAGGGCGATCAGGACGACGCCGACGAGACCGGTGATGACCTCGTTGATCTCGTACTGGATGGTGACCATGAGGATCACGGCCAGGGCGCCGATGGCGTAGTGGGCGCCGTGCTCCAGGTAGACGTAGTCGTCGAGGGTGCCCTGGCGGACCAGGTAGACCGTGAGCGAGCGGACGTACATCGCGCCGATGCCGAGGCCGAGGGCCATCATCACGATGTCGTTGGTGATGGCGAAGGCGCCGATCACACCGTCGAAGGAGAAGGACGCGTCCAGGACCTCCAGGTAGAGGAACATGAAGAACGCGGCCTGGCCGGCCAGCAGCACCGCCGACTTCTTCTTGCCGGTGCGGGCGGCCTCTTCCTCCTCCTCGTGCTCGCGCTCCTCCTCTTCCTCCAGCCGGTCCTCGAAGTAGCCGGACAGACCGCCGACGATCATGTACGTGATCAGGCCGGCGATGCCGGCGATCAGGACCGTCTGCGCCTTGTCGACATGGGCGCCGCCGTGCTGGTGGGCGTGGACGGCGAAGGTGAAGGAGGTGATCAGCAGGACGATCAGGGCGATGCAGACCGACAGCATGTCGACCTTGCCGAGCTTGGCCAGGGGCCGCTCGATCCAGCGCAGCCACTGGATGTCCCGGTCCTCGAAGATGAAGTCGAGGAAGATCATCAACAGGAACATCCCGCCGAAGGCGGCGATAGCCGGGTGGGCGTCGGTGACCAGCTGCTGGTAGCGGTCCTTGTCGCTGAAGGCGAGGTGGACCGCGTCGACGGGGCTGAGCTTGGCGGTGATGGCCACGATGACGACCGGGAAGACCAGCCGCATGCCGAAGACCGCGATGAGAACGCCGACCGTGAGGAAGATCTTCTGCCAGAAGGCGTTCATCTTCTTCAGGATCCCGGCGTTGACGACCGCGTTGTCGAACGACAGCGAGATCTCCAGGACGGCGAGGATCGCCACGACGCCGAAGGCCTCCCACCCCCCGTAGAAGACCGCGGCGACCAGGCCGAGCGCGGTCACCGCGAACGACCAGCCGAAGGTTTTCAGAAGCACTGGCTACCCAATCATCTAGGTACGGGTCTCCCCCGCGCCGTACTCGGCTTTGCTAAACGTTGACCCCGAGTGTAGAGGTGCACCCTACCGGCGGTACCAGCGGCTACGAAACGTTCACCCCGAAGTCCAGGGCGATACCGCGCAGACCCGAGGCATAGCCCTGGCCCACGGCCCGGAACTTCCACTCTCCCTGGTAGCGGTACAGCTCGCCGAAGATCATGGCGGTCTCGGTGGAGGCGTCCTCGCTCAGGTCGTAGCGCGCCAGTTCCTGGCCGTCGGCCTGGTTGACCACGCGGATGAAGGCGTTGGAGACCTGGCCGAAGGTCTGACCGCGCTCGTCCGCCATGTGGATCGAGACGGGGAAGGCGATCTTCTCGCACTGCGGCGGGACCTTGGCGAGGTCGACCAGAATCGATTCGTCGTCCCCCTCGCCCTCACCGGTGAGGTTGTCACCGGTGTGCTCGACGGAGCCGTCGGGGCTCTTGAGCTGGTTGTAGAAGACGAACCACTCGTCGCCCAGCACTCGGTTGCCGGCGCCGCACAGCAGCGCGCTGGCGTCCAGGTCGAAGGGGGCGCCGGTGGTGGACCGCGCGTCCCAGCCGAGCCCGATCATGACGTTCGTGAGGTTGGGTGCGGCTTTGGAGAGGGAGACGTTGCCTCCCTTGGCGAGCGTGACGCCCATGATGCTGGTCCTCCCCTAGTGGTGCTTCTCTGGTTGTCCTGCGCGTCCGGCGCCGCCCCTAAACGGTGCGGCGCCGGACGGTTGCGGGGTCGGACGTCGGCCGTCAGACGTTGACGCCGAAGTCCTGGGCGATGCCGCGCAGACCGGAGGCGTAGCCCTGGCCGATGGCGCGGAACTTCCACTCCGCGCCGTGCCGGTACAGCTCGCCGAAGACCATCGCGGTCTCGGTGGAGGCGTCCTCGCTCAGGTCGTAGCGGGCGATCTCCTGGCCGCCGGCCTGGTTCAGCACACGGATGTAGGCGTTGCGGACCTGGCCGAAGGACTGCTGGCGGTTCTCGGCGTCGTAGATCGACACCGGGAAGACGATCTTCTCGATGTCGGCCGGGACGCCGGCCAGGTTGACCTTGATGGCCTCGTCGTCGCCCTCGCCCTCGCCGGTGATGTTGTCACCGGTGTGCTCGACGGAGCCGTCGGGGCTCTTGAGGTTGTTGAAGAAGACGAAGTGCTGGTCGCTCGCGACCTTGCCGGAGTTGTTCAGCAGCAGCGCGCTGGCGTCGAGGTCGAAGTCACTGCCGGTCGTGGTGCGGGCGTCCCAGCCCAGACCGACCAGGACCGCGGTCAGGCCCGGGGCCTCCTTCGTCAGCGATACGTTGCCGCCCTTGCTGAGGCTGACTCCCACGAGTCCTCCATGTGGTGTCCGGGGGCGGGGAGCCCCGTCGTGCTTCGGATACGGGATCAACGTGCCGATCCTAGTGACGGGTTCCCGCCCCCCGCAGACCCTGGACCCGACGACGCACAGGTGTCGGCCCACGGTCGGCCTACAGGGTGTCGAGCGCCTTCACGTACTCGTTCAGGTCACGGGCGTCCGGCAGGCCGTTGACCACGGTCCAGCGCACGACGCCCTCCTTGTCGAGGATGAAGGTGCCCCGCACGGCGCAACCCTTGTCCTCGTCGAAGACGCCGTACGCGCGCGAGACGTTGCCGTGCGGCCAGAAGTCGCTCAGCAGCGGGTACTCCAGGCCCTCCTGCTCGGCGAAGACGCGCAGGGTGTGGATGGAGTCGTTGGAGACGGCGAGCACCTGGGTGTCGCGGTCGGCGAAGTGGGGCAGGTTGTCACGCACCTCGCACAGCTCGCCGGTGCACACACCGGTGAAGGCGAAGGGGTAGAAGAGCAGGACGACGTTCTTCTCGCCCCGGAAGTCCGAGAGCTTCACGGTGGCGCCGTGGTTGTCCTTGAGCTCGAAGTCGGGGGCCTTGTCGCCGACCTGGATCGCCATCGGGATGTTTCCCTTTCGGTGGGCTGTTCGGAGGAGAACAGCCTACGGCGAAGGGGCGGCGGTCACCCGGAGGGACCGCCGCCCCCGCCTCGCTCACCTGCGGGAGGCGGTCACTTCCTGGCGGCCTTGGGGCTCAGCAGTCGGGTGCCCACCCAGTCCTTGCCCGCGCTGGTGCTCTTGGTCTGCGACAGGCCGGCCGTCTGCGCGGCGTCGTTGATGTCGCTGGGCTCGACGTATCCGTCCCGGCCGGTCTTCGGCGTCAGCAGGACGATGTGGCCGTCCTCTTCGAGGAAGCCGATGGCATCGACCAGCGCGTCCGTCAGGTCGCCGTCCTCGTCACGGAACCACAGCAACACGGCATCGGCCACGTCGTCGTAGTCCTCGTCCATCAGCTCGGAGCCGATGACCTGCTCGATGGACTCGCGGAGTTCCTGGTCGACGTCGTCGTCGTAGCCGATCTCCTGGACCACCTGGTCGGGCTGGAAACCCAGCCTGACGGCCAGGCTCGTCTCCGCGTGGTCCGCGGTCGCGCTCACGGTCTGCCTCCTGATCATGTTTTCGGGAACAACTCAGCCACGCGCGTGCGCGTGATGCTTGGCCGTAGTCCACACGTGCGGGGCGGATCGCGCAAGTACCCGGCCCCCGGGACCGCCGAAACGGTGACGATCCCGGCCTTGTCACCGCAACTTCTGGCACCGCATCCCGATCCAGAGTGACCCAAATCACACACATTTGCCTGTTTTACGGAGCCTCCTCCGCCAACGGAAATCACTGGTGGAGATGACGTACGCCGCCCCGAGGTAGACGATGGGGAACGGCGCAGGCAGGTGCGGACAAGCAGGAAACCGCAGGAAACAGCAGAAAAACGGCCCTCTGACAGGTAAGGAACAGCGTGCCTTCCGGATCCGATCGCAACCCGATCATCATTGGCGGCCTTCCGAGTCAGGTCCCTGACTTCGATCCCGAAGAGACCCAGGAGTGGCTCGACTCCCTCGACGCCGCCGTGGACGAGCGCGGCCGGGAGCGGGCCCGCTATCTCATGCTCCGCCTGATCGAGCGGGCCCGCGAGAAGCGCGTGGCCGTGCCCGAGATGCGCAGCACGGACTACGTCAACACGATCCCGACCAAGAGCGAGCCGTTCTTCCCGGGCAACGAGGAGATCGAGCGCAGGATCCTCAACGCGACCCGCTGGAACGCGGCCGTGATGGTCTCGCGCGCCCAGCGCCCCGGCATCGGGGTCGGCGGCCACATCGCCACCTTCGCCTCCTCCGCCTCGCTGTACGACGTCGGCTTCAACCACTTCTTCCGCGGCAAGGACGACGGCAAGGGCGGCGACCAGGTCTTCTTCCAGGGCCACGCCTCCCCCGGCATCTACGCACGCGCGTACCTGCTCGACCGGCTCACCGAGGACCAGCTCGACGGCTTCCGCCAGGAGAAGTCGAAGTACCCGAACGGCCTGTCCAGCTACCCCCACCCGCGCTCGATGCCGGACTTCTGGGAGTTCCCGACGGTCTCCATGGGCCTCGGCCCGCTCGGCGCGATCTTCCAGGCCCGGATGAACCGCTACATGGAGGCGCGCGGCATCGCCGACACCTCCGGCTCCCATGTGTGGGCGTTCCTCGGCGACGGCGAGATGGACGAGCCGGAGTCGCTCGGCCAGCTGTCCATCGCCGCCCGCGAGGGCCTGGACAACCTGACCTTCGTGGTCAACTGCAACCTCCAGCGCCTCGACGGCCCGGTGCGCGGCAACGGCAAGATCATCCAGGAGCTGGAGTCGATCTTCCGGGGCGCCGGGTGGAACGTGATCAAGCTGATCTGGGACCGCACCTGGGACCCGCTGCTCGCGCAGGACCGGGACGGCATCCTCGTCAACAAGATGAACAACACCCCGGACGGCCAGTTCCAGACGTACGCCACGGAGTCGGGCGCCTACATCCGGGACCACTTCTTCGGCGACGACCACCGGCTGCGCGCCATGGTCGAGAACATGACCGATGACCAGATCCTGCACCTGGGCCGCGGCGGCCACGACCACCGCAAGATCTACGCGGCGTTCACGGCGGCCAAGGAGCACAAGGGCCAGCCGACGGTCATCCTGGCCAAGACGATCAAGGGCTGGACGCTGGGCCCCAACTTCGAGGGCCGCAACGCCACGCACCAGATGAAGAAGCTGACGGTCGACGACCTCAAGCGCTTCCGGGACCGCCTGCACCTGCCGATCACGGACCAGCGGCTGGAGTCGGGCCCGCCGCCGTACTACCACCCGGGCCGGGACACCGACGAGATCCAGTACATGCACGACATGCGCAAGCAGTGCGGCGGGTACGTCCCGACGCGCGTCGTGCGCTCGAAGCCGCTCGCGCTGCCGGACGACAAGACGTACGCGACGGTGAAGAAGGGCACGGGCCAGCAGTCCATCGCGACGACGATGGCGTTCGTCCGGCTCCTCAAGGACCTCATGCGGGACAAGGAGATCGGCCGGCGCTTCGTGCTGATCGCGCCGGACGAGTACCGCACGTTCGGCATGGACTCCTTCTTCCCGAGCGCGAAGATCTACAACCCGCTGGGCCAGCAGTACGAGTCGGTGGACCGTGAACTGCTGCTCGCCTACAAGGAGTCGCCGACCGGCCAGATGCTGCACGACGGCATCTCCGAGGCGGGCTGCACGGCGTCGCTGATCGCGGCGGGCTCGGCCTACGCCACGCACGGCGAGCCGCTGATCCCGGTCTACGTCTTCTACTCGATGTTCGGTTTCCAGCGCACCGGCGACCAGTTCTGGCAGATGGCCGACCAGTTGGCGCGCGGTTTCGTACTGGGCGCGACCGCGGGCCGTACGACCCTGACCGGTGAGGGCCTCCAACACGCCGACGGACACTCGCAGTTGCTCGCCTCGACCAACCCGGCGTGCGTGGCCTACGACCCGGCGTACGCGTACGAGATCGCGCACATCGTGCAGGACGGCCTGCGCCGGATGTACGGCGGCGACGCCGAACACCCGCACGGCGAGGACGTCTTCTACTACCTGACCGTCTACAACGAGCCCATCCAGCACCCGGCCGAACCGGCCGACGTGGACGTCGAGGGCATCCTCAGGGGCGTCCACCGGATCGGCCCGGCCACGGCGGGCTCGATCCCGGCGCAGATCATGGCGTCGGGCGTGGCGGTGCCGTGGGCACTGGAGGCGCAGAGGATCCTCGCCGAGGACTGGAACGTGAAGGCCGACGTCTGGTCGGCCACCTCCTGGAACGAGCTGCGCCGCGAGGCCGTGGCGTGCGAGGAGCACAACCTGCTCCACCCGGAGGAGGAGCAGCGCGTGCCGTACGTGACGCGCAAACTCGGCGGCGCCGAGGGGCCGTTCGTGGCCGTGTCCGACTGGATGCGCTCGGTTCCGGACCAGATCGCGCGGTGGGTGCCGGGCACGTACCAGTCGCTGGGCGCGGACGGCTTCGGCTTCGCCGACACCCGGGGCGCGGCGCGGCGCTTCTTCCACATCGACGCCCAGTCGATCGTGGTGGCGGTCCTGACCGAGCTGGCCCGGGAGGGCAAGGTCGACCGCTCCGTACTGAAGCAGGCCATCGACCGGTACCAGCTGCTGGATGTCTCGGCGGCGCATCCCGGAGCGGCCGGCGGAGACGCGTAACGCTGCGCTTGGCCTTGGCCGACGGCGACCAGGGAGGGCCTGCTGGTCGCGGCCGGGTGCGGGTGACTGCGTGGCTGGTCGCGCAGTTCCCCGCGCCCCTTGGGGAGTTGCGGCTCCGTCGGCCAAGCGCGCACTGCCCCCTCCGCAGCGCGCGCCGTGGCCCGGCCGTCCTCCCATGCCCTGCGGAGGACTTGACCCACTGTGACCTGCGGCGCGCGCCCGGTGCGAGGGATCTTGAGCGGCGTCACCCTGATAGGTGAACTCCGCCCGGATCGGCGTCAGATGTGACCCACGCCCGCGCCCGCCTCGGCGTTCACGCCCCGCTTGGTGAGCAGCGCGACAAAGATGGCGACCGCCGCGACGCCCGCCGCGACCAGGGAGGCGAGGCTCATGCCGGAGATGAAGGTGTGGTGCGCGACCTCGGTGATCTTCGCGGCGACCGGCTCCGGCGTGCCCTTGGGCAGCGGCGCCACGCCGACCTGGACCGCCTCGGAGGCCTGGCTCAGCTGGGCCGGGGTCAGCTTCGGCAGCCCCGCCCCCGTCCAGTTGCCCGCCAGGTCGCTGTCGACCTTGGAGGCCATCACGGCGCCGAGCACGGCCGTACCGAGGCTGCCGCCGATCTGCATGGCCGCCTGCTGGAGGCCGCCCGCGACACCGGACAGCTCCATGGGGGCGTTGCCGACGATGACCTCGGTGGCGCCGACCATGACCGGCGCGAGGCCGAAGCCGAGCAGCGCGAACCAGATCGACATGACGCCGCTGCCGGTGTCGGCCTTGAGCGTCGACATGCCGTACATGGCGACGGCGGTGGCGGCCATGCCGCCGGCCAGCGGGATGCGCGGGCCGAGCTTGGTGATCGCGGCGCCGGCCAGCGGTGAGCCGACGATCATCATGCCGGTGAGCGGCAAGAGGTGCAGACCGGCCTTGATCGGGGTCAGCCCGTGCACGTTCTGGAGGTAGAACGTCACGAAGAACAGGCCGCCCATGAAGGCGATGGCCATCAGGACCATGAGGACCACGCCGGCCGAGAGCGGGACCGAGCGGAACAGGCCGAGGGGGATCAGCGGCTCCGCGACCCTCGTCTCCCAGACCGAGAAGAGCGCGAAGAGCAGCACCGAGGCGGCGATGAACGCCCAGGTCTTCCCGTCGCCCCAGCCCCACGTCGGGGCCTTGATGAGCGCCCAGACCAGGCAGAACATGGCGCCGGAGAGCAGCCCGATGCCGAGGATGTCGAAGGAGCGCGGGGCGTTCTCGGCGCGGTGGTCGAGCAGGATCAGCAGGCCGAGGACCAGGGCGACGGCACCGACCGGCACGTTGATGAAGAACACGGACTGCCAGCTGACGCGCTCGACGAGGACGCCGCCGAGGATCGGGCCGCCCGCGGTGGACGCGCCGATCACCATGCCCCAGATGCCGATCGCCATGTTGAGCTTCTCGGCCGGGAAGGTGGCCCGCAGCAGGCCGAGCGCGGCCGGCATCAGCAGGGCGCCGAACAGGCCCTGGAAGACGCGGAAGGTGACGACGGCGGCGATGCTGTTCGACAGTCCGATGGCGCCGGAGGCGGCGGCGAAGCCGGTCACGCCTATCAGGAAGGTCTGGCGGTGCCCGAAGCGGTCGCCGAGCTTGCCCGCGGTGATCAGGGAGACCGCGAGGGCGAGGAAGTATCCGTTGGTGATCCACTGGACGTCGGCGAAGCTCGCCTTGAGGTCCTTCTGGATCGCGGGGTTCGCGATGGCCACGATGGTGCCGTCGAGGGCCACCATCATGACCCCGACGGCGACGGTGATGAGGGTGAACCACGGATGGCCGCGCAGCCCCGCGGGAGGGGGCGCCTCGAACGGGGCCGCCGGCGCCCCGTCCCCCGCCCCCGAGGCGTCGATGGTGGTCTGACTAGTCATACGTTCGAGGCTAGTGACAGCTGCTGACAGTTGACAAACAATTTCACATGTCAGTAACTGACACGTGTGAAAACTCTGCGCGAACGCAAGAAACAGCGCACCCGGGAGTCGCTGCTGCGAGCCGCCCTCGAACTGTTCACGACCCAGGGGTACGAGCACACCACCGTCGACGAGATCGCCGAGGCCGTCGACGTCTCGCAGCGCACCTTCTTCCGGTACTTCGCCGGCAAGGAGGACGCGGCGTTCGCGGTGCAGGACATGACCGAACAGCACTTCCTGGCGTGCGTGCGGGCGCGGCCCGCGCACGAGTCCCCGATGGAGGCGCTGCGCCAGGCGGTGCTGGAGGGCTGGGACGCGATCCGCGAGACGGTCGAGTCGGCGGTGCCGGTCGAGCTGTACCTGCGCATGTACCGCACGATCGAGTCGACGCCGGCGCTGCTCGCCACGCACCTGCGCCGCTCGGCCGCGACCGAGGAGGCGGTCGCGCGGCTGCTGGCCGAGCGCGAGGGCGTCGACCCGGACGCCGACCCCCGGCCGAGGCTGGCGGTGGCCGTTTTCGGCGGGGTGATAAGGGTCACCGAGCGGCAGTGGTGCACGGGCGAGGACTTCAGCCTGGAGTCGATCCGTCAACTCACCGCGTCCTACCTGGATCAGGTGGGTCCGGCGCTCACCGGCAACTGGCGTGCGGGCGGGGCTCGTCGACCGGACTGACAGGGCGTTCGATCTTCGACGAAACGTGATACCTGTCACTCGGTTACCGCGAGACCGTCCCGTTCTCCTAGTGTGTCCTCCCAGTGACTTCCTTCGACACCTCCCCGCAACTGAACGTCTGGCGCGCACTGCTGGCGCTGGCCGTGGTGTTCGTGATGCTCGCGACCACCGGCTGGACCGCCCTGCGCAGCCACCGTGAGTCGACGGCCCTTCAGGCCTCGCTCGCCACGTGGGAGCACGGCCGGCTGCACGGCCACCACCTGCCGGACCCCGAGGGCGACCCGGCGCGGCTCACCCGCTTCTTCGCGTCCCTCTCCCCCGCGGACCAGAGCCGCCTCGCCCACCGCTATCCGCTCGCGGTCGGCAACATGAACGGCGCCCCGGTCACCTTGCGCTACCGCGCCAACCGCGTCGCGCTGGAGCAGGCCCGCAAGGTCGAGCAGGAGCGCATGCACGACAGCCGGCTCAGCACGGCCGGGCACCAGGACGCGGGCCGCCGTATGCACCGCTACGAGTCCCTGCTCACGCCCGGCCGGCAGATCCTCTCCTTCGACCCCGAGGGCACGGGCCGGATCGCCGAGGTGTTCGGAAACCTGGACCGGGCCCAGCGGATCTCGGTCGTCGTCCCCGGCGTCGACACCGACCTGCTCACCTTCCAGAAGACGAACCGGCCGTACACCGCCCCGGTCGGCATGGCCACGGCGCTGTACGCGCAGGAGCGCAAGGCGAGCCCCGGCACCCGCACGGCCGTGATCGCCTGGGCCGACTACACCGCGCCCGACGGGCTCGGCGTGGACGCGGCCACCGGCCTGCGCGCCGCGGAGGGGGCCCTGCGGCTGAACTCCCTGCTGGAAGCCCTGCCGGGCACCGCGCCGGTGACGGCGATCTGCCACAGCTACGGCACGGTGGTCTGCGGCGTCGCCGCGCACGACATGCCCCGCCGGGTGTCCGACATAGCGGTGGCCGCGAGCCCCGGCATGCGGGTCTCCGAGGCCTCTCATCTGCGCACCGGCGCCCGGGTGTGGGCGATGCGGGACGCCACCGACTGGATCCAGGACGTGCCGTACCTGGAGCTGGGCGGGCTCGGGCACGGTGCCGACCCGGTGTCCTCGGCGTTCGGCGCGCGTGTGCTGTCGGCCCGGGACGCCCAGGGTCACGCCGGCTATTTCCAGCCGGGCACGGACAGCCTGCGCAACCTCGCCGACGTCGGCGTCGGCGCGTACGCCGCGGTGACGTGCGCCCGGGACAACGACGCGTGCCGGGCCGGTGCGCCCGGCACGGCTACGGCCGGACGCGCGTAGAAACAGCAGGAAGTGCGGTCTGCGCGGGTGGCGACGGAGGAGCACGTGCCGCATACGATGAGCCGCATGGGTGACGTACTGGCGGGATTTCATGCCGTCTGGGAGTTCGAGTCCGACTCCGTGCTCATCCGTTACGAACGGGGGATTCGAACACCGAAGCTGTTCCAGGCGCTCGGCGAACGGCGCATCCCGCTGTCCGCGGTCGAGGACGTGAGCCTCACCCCGGGCAGGCGTGGCACCGTCGTCCTGCGGCTGCTGCCGCGCGCCGGCGCCGATCCGCTGCTGGAGGCGGCCGACGGGCAGCTCAAGGACGGCTCCGATCCGTACCGGCTGGTGCTGCCGGCCGAGCGGGAGACGCTCGCCGCGTACTACGCGGACGAGCTGAAGGGGCTGCTGACCGAGTCCGGGCCGGTCGACCGCCACATGGTGCCCGCGCCCGAGGCGCCGCTGCACTTCAAGGCGTACGACGCGAAGGCCTCCTTCGACGGGACGGCCGTGCAGTTCCGCTGGTCCTGGACGGGCGCGTCCTCGGCGAAGTGGAAGGCGGGCGACCAGAGCTTTCCGGTCACCGACCTCAGCGGGGTGCAGTGGCGCTCGCCGGAGGTCTTCGAGGGGCATCTGCGGCTGATCAGGCGCTCGGCCGACTCGGCGGCCCCGGCGGTGCAGGCCGACCAGGACCCGGCGGCCGTGGTCTTCGGGCTGGGGTACGGCCCGGTGCACGAGTCGCTGCCGTTCGCCGCGGCGGTCCTGGCGGCCGTGCGCACGAGGGGGCCGGTACCCGCGCTGCCGGCCCCGGCGCGGCGGGATCCCGCCGACATCGCCGAGCGGATCCGGCATCTCGGGGAGCTGCATCAGGCCGGGCTGGTCACCGACGAGGAATTCTCCTCCAAGAAGGCCGAGTTGCTGGCCGAGCTGTAGGGGATCAGCTCTCGGGGATCAGCTCTGGGGGATCACTTCCCCGCCGCGTAGAAGCTGATCTTGCGGTCCAGGACGGACAGGGTGTCGTGCAGTTCCGCGATGCGGGTCAGGACGTCCCTGCGGGTCGACTCCAGCAGTTCCTGGCGCTCGGCGTAGGTACTCTCGCCCTCCCGCACCAGCTCCGCGTACCGCACCATGTCCGCCACCGGCATGCCCGTCAGCCGCAGCTTGGTCACGAAGTCCAGCCAGTCCAGGTCGCGGTTGCTGTAGCGGCGCTGGCCGGTGTGGGAGCGGTCGACGTGCGGCATCAGCCCGATCCGCTCGTACCAGCGCAGGGTGTGCGCCGTCAGGCCGGTGAACGCGACGACCTCGCTGATCGTGTAGCGGTCCTGCCCCTCGGGGCGCGGATGGCGTCTGGGCGGGGCGGAGCAGATGTCTGCGGGGGCCGTGCGTGCGGGGTCCGCCGGCTTGGTCTGCATCACCGTCATGGCCCCACGCTATGGCCTTCGAGTGCACTCCAGGCAAGCGGAACCCGGTAAGAAATACGGGGGACACACCGCCGGGCGGATGGCTAGCGTGCGCCGCATGAGTCTTGTACGCCGGGCCCTGCCCGAGGACGCCGTGGAAGTGCTGCGGCTGCGCCAGGTCATGCTGGACGCGCTGCCGATCGCGGGACCTGACGGATCGACCGACTGGCACACGGCGTCGCTGCCGACGCTGCGCGCGCGGCTGGCCGAGGAGGACGGGGACTTCGCGGCCTTCGTCGTGGACCACCCCGACCGGCCGGGGGCGCTGGCCGCGCTGGTGGCCGGGGCGCTGGAGTACCGCATCGGGAAGGCCGACAACCCGCACGGTCGCGTCGGGTACGTCTTCAGCGTGGCGACCGACCCGGACGCCCGGCGGCGCGGGTACGCGCGCGCGTGCATGGAGGAGCTGCTGGCCTGGTTCCGTGCGCGGGGCGCCGGGCACGTGCTGCTCAACGCCTCCCCGCAGGCCGAGCCGCTGTACGCCTCCCTCGGCTTCACGCGTGACCCGGACCCGTCGATGCGGCTGCGCCTGTGAGCCGCATAGGCTCGCCCCCATGTCGTTCCCCATGTCACTGAAGAGCCTCGCGTCGATCGAGAACTGGCCCGTGCCCACCGCGGCGGCGGGTGTCGTACGGGCCGACGGGACCGTCCTCGGCACGCACGGACCCGTCGAGCACCGCTTTCCGCTCGCCTCGGTCACCAAGCCGCTGGCGGCGTACGCGGCGCTCGTGGCGTACGAGGAGGGCGCGATCGAGCTGGACGAGCCGGCCGGTCCGCCCGGTGCGACCGTGCGGCACCTGCTCGCGCACACCTCCGGACTGGCCTTCGACGAACACCGGGTGACAGCTCCGGCCGGGGAGCGGCGGCTGTACTCCAACGCCGGTTTCGAGCAGCTCGGCGACCACATCGCCAAGGCGACGGACATTCCGTTCGCCGAGTATCTGCGGCAGGCGGTGCTGGAGCCGCTGGGGATGACGTCGACGTCGCTGGCGGGCTCGCCCGCCAAGGACGGGGTGTCCACGGTCGCGGACCTGCTGCGGTTCGCGGCGGAGGTGCAGGCGCCCCGGCTGCTGGATCCGCGGACGGTGGCGCAGGCGATGACGGTGCAGTACCCGGGGACGAAGGGCGTGCTGCCGGGCTACGGCCACCAGAACCCGAACGACTGGGGGCTGGGCTTCGAGATCCGCGACGCCAAGTCACCGCACTGGACGGGGAGTTCGTCGTCCCCGCGGACCTTCGGTCACTTCGGCCAGGCGGGTACGTTCCTGTGGATCGACCCGGATGCGGGGGTGGCGGCGGTCGCCCTCGCGGACCGCGCGTTCGGGCCCTGGGCGATCGAGGCGTGGCCGGTGTTCACGGACGCGGTGCTGGCGGAACTGCGCGGCTGAGCCGGCCCTCACCCCGCCATCTCCCACACCAGCAGCTCCGCCTCCGTCGTCCCCACCGCCGCCAGGCCCTGGGCGCCGGTGATCCGGGCCGAGTCGCCCGCCGCCAGCTCCTCTTCCGCGAGCCGGACCGTGCCCCGGATCACATGGACGTAGACGTACGCACCGTCCGGGACCGCCGTCCGCTCCCCCGGGGCCAGGCGGCGGACGTGGAGCATGGCGCCGGCCGCCGGGAGGGCGTAGGGCGTGGAGTCGGCGATGCCGGGGACGATGGTGTACGACGGGTCGCCGCCCGGCTCCCTCGGCGCCAGCCACATCTGGAGGAAGACCAGCGGGGCCGCGCCGTCGTTGCGTTCCACGTGGCGGACGCCCGCCGCGGCGCCGAGGTGCTGCACGTCGCCGGGGCGGACCGTCGTCTCGTGGCCCGCGGAGTCGCGGTGGGTCAGCTCGCCCTCGATCACCCAGGTGACGATCTCGGTGTGGCTGTGCGGGTGTTCGTCGAAGCCGGCGCCGGGCGCGAGGTGCTCCTCGTTGCAGGCGATCACGGCGCCGAAGCGCAGGTTGCCGGGGTCGTAGTGCGGGCCGAAGGAAAAGGCGTGCCAGGTGTCGATCCCGGCCTGCGGGTCCCCTCCGCGATAGCGCTCAGCGGCGCGCCGTACCTCCATCACGGGCACCACGGTAGCCCCGCCGCGCCTCCTGCCTCTCACCTGCCTCCCACCCTGCGGCGCACGGGGTCGTCCGGATAAGGCAGTCTTGTCCCCGTGCCCGAACCCGAATCCCGCAGCAGCGATCCCCACGCGGATTCCCGCGCCGATCACCGCGCACCCGCCGTCCACCCGCACTCCGCGACGCTGAAACGGCTGGAGAAGTCCTCCGGATCGCTCGCCGCGCAGGCCATCGCGCGGATGGACGAGACGCTGCCGTGGTACCGGGCGATGCCACCGGAGAACCGTTCCTGGATCGGGCTCGTGGCCCAGGCGGGTATCGCCGCCTTCACCGAGTGGTTCCGGTACCCGGACGCCCCGCAGGCGATCTCCACCGACGTCTTCGGGACCGCGCCGCGGGAGCTGACCCGGGCGATCACGCTGCGCCAGACCGTGGAGATGGTGCGGACCACGATCGAGGTCATGGAGAGCGCCATCGACGAGGTGGCCGCTCCCGGCGACGAGCGGGTGCTGCGCGAGGCGCTGCTCGTGTACGCCCGCGAGATCGCCTTCGCCACCGCCCAGGTGTACGCCCAGGCCGCCGAGGCACGCGGTGCCTGGGACGCGCGGCTGGAGTCGCTGGTCGTGAACGCCGTGCTCAGCGGGGAGGCCGACGAGGGGGCCGTCAGCCGGGCGGCCGCGCTCGGCTGGAACTCGCCCGAGCATGTGTGCGTCGTCCTCGGGACCGCGCCCGACGGGGACAGCGAGCTGACCGTGGAGGCCATCCGGCGGGCCGCCCGGCACGCCAAGCTCCAGGTGCTCACCGGGGTGCTCGGGGACCGGCTCGTCGTCATCGCGGGCGGCAGCGACAATCCGCTCGCCGTCGCCAAGTCGCTGATCGGCCCGTTCGCCGCCGGACCGGTCGTCGCCGGGCCCGTCGTACCGGATCTGCTGGCCGCCACCCGGTCCGCGCAGGCCGCCGCCGCCGGACTGAAGGCGTGTTCCGCCTGGCAGGACGCGCCGCGGCCGGTGCTGGCGGACGATCTCCTGCCGGAGCGGGCCATCGCGGGCGATCCGAGCGCCCGCGAGCAGCTGGTGGAGGAGATCTACAGACCGTTGGAGGAAGCGGGCTCCGCGCTCCTGGAAACCCTGAGTGTCTACCTGGAGCAGGCGAGCAGTCTGGAGGGCGCGGCCCGGATGCTCTTCGTTCACCCGAACACCGTGCGCTACCGGCTCCGACGTGTGACTGACGTCACCGGCTGGTCACCCTCGGATGTACGATCCGCCTTCACGCTGCGGATCGCGCTCATCCTGGGGCGTCTGGTCGACGGCGAACCTCAGACATAGGGTTTTGTCGGGGGCCCACAAAACGCCCCCGTGTTCTTCGTCCCTGTCCCCACGGGCGGCCCCGGCCGTCCCCAAGAGAGAGTGTGAGAGTGCTCGTACTCGTCGCTCCCGGCCAGGGCGCCCAGACGCCCGGCTTCCTGACCCCCTGGCTCGAACTGCCCGGCGCCAAGGACCGCGTCGCCGCCTGGTCGGACGCCATCGACCTGGACCTGGTCCACTACGGCACCGAGGCCGACGCCGACGCCATCCGTGACACGGCCGTGGCCCAGCCGCTGCTGGTCGCCGCCGGCCTGCTGTCCGCCGCGGCACTCGGTGACATCTCCGAGGTCGCGCCGGGCGCGGTCGCGGGCCACAGCGTCGGTGAGATCACCGCGGCCGCCTTCGCCGGGGTCCTGGACGACACCGACGCGCTGTGTCTGGTCCGCCGGCGGGGTCTGGCGATGGCCGACGCCGCCGCGATCACCGAGACCGGCATGTCGGCGCTGCTCGGCGGTGACCCCGAGGTGACCGTCCCGCACCTGGAGAAGCTGGGGCTGACCCCGGCGAACATCAACGGCGCGGGCCAGATCGTCGCGGCGGGAACGCTGGAGCAGCTGGCCGCGCTGGCCGAGGACAAGCCCGAGGGCGTCCGCAAGGTCGTCGCGCTGAAGGTCGCCGGCGCCTTCCACACCCGTCACATGGCCCCGGCCGTCGAGACGCTGGAGAAGGCCATCGCGGAGCTGACGCCGGCCGACCCGAAGGTCGCCTACGTCTCCAACAAGGACGGCAGGACGGTCGGCAACGGCGCCGAGGTCCTGGAGCGGCTGGCCGGCCAGGTCGCCAACCCCGTGCGCTGGGACCTGTGCATGGAGACCTTCAAGGAGCTGGGCGTCACCGCACTGCTTGAGGTGTGCCCGGGCGGCACGCTGACCGGCCTGGCCAAGCGCGCCCTGCCCGGTGTGAAGACGCTCGCTCTGAAGACCCCCGACGACCTCGAAGCGGCCCGCGCGCTCATCGCTGAGCACGCCGGCGCCGGCGCCTAAGGAGCCGTAGATGGCGAAGATCAGGCCCAGCAAGGGCGCCCCCTATGCGCGCATCCTCGGTGTCGGCGGCTACCGCCCGACCCGGGTGGTGCCCAACGAGGTGATCCTGGAGAAGATCGACTCGTCCGACGAGTGGATCCGCTCGCGCTCCGGCATCGAGACCCGGCACTGGGCCGGTCCCGAGGAGACCGTGGCCGCGATGTCCGTCGAGGCCGCCGGCAAGGCGATCGCGGACGCCGGCATCTCCGCCGAGCAGATCGGCGCCGTGGTCGTCTCGACCGTCTCGCACTTCAAGCAGACCCCGGCCATCGCCACCGAGATCGCCGACACGCTGGGCACGAACAAGGCCGCCGCCTTCGACATCTCGGCCGGCTGCGCGGGCTTCGGCTACGGCCTCACGCTCGCCAAGGGCATGGTGGCGGAGGGTTCCGCCGAGTACGTGCTCGTCATCGGCGTGGAGCGGCTCAGCGACCTGACCGACCTGGAGGACCGGGCCACGGCCTTCCTGTTCGGCGACGGCGCCGGCGCGGTCGTCGTCGGCCCCTCGAAGGAGCCGGCCATCGGCCCGACGGTGTGGGGTTCCGAGGGCGACAAGTCGGAGACCATCAAGCAGACCGTGGCCTGGGACCGCTTCCGGATCGGCGACGTCTCCGAGCTGCCGCTGGACAGCGAGGGCAACGTCAAGTTCCCCGCGATCACGCAGGAGGGCCAGGCGGTGTTCCGCTGGGCCGTGTTCGAGATGGCGAAGGTCGCCCAGCAGGCGCTGGACGCGGCCGGGATCACCCCGGACGACCTGGACGTCTTCATCCCGCACCAGGCCAACGTGCGGATCATCGACTCGATGGTGAAGACCCTCAAACTGCCGGAGCACGTCACGGTCGCCCGTGACATCCGCACCACCGGCAACACCTCGGCCGCCTCGATTCCGCTCGCGATGGAGCGGCTCCTGGCGACCGGGGAGGCGAAGAGCGGCGACACCGCGCTCGTCATCGGATTCGGGGCGGGTCTCGTCTACGCCGCCACGGTCGTTACCCTCCCCTAGGCACTCCGTGCCGGATCACCTGGTCCGGCAGGGGGACAACTGCCACAAACCGTCTGAACATCGAAGAAGGAGCGCCAACATGGCCGCCACTCAGGAAGAGATCGTCGCCGGTCTCGCCGACATCGTGAACGAGATCGCCGGCATCCCGGTTGAGGACGTCCAGCTGGACAAGTCCTTCACCGACGACCTGGACGTCGACTCGCTGTCCATGGTCGAGGTCGTCGTCGCCGCCGAGGAGCGCTTCGACGTCAAGATCCCCGACGAGGACGTCAAGAACCTCAAGACCGTCGGCGACGCGACCGACTACATCCTCAAGCACCAGGGCTGAGCCACCCCTCAGCCTCCCCGCTAGGCCCCGCCACCCGGCGGTGTTTCGCCGTAGAATCCCCATCCGCTTGGAGAAAGAATTCCCGTGAGCCCGACCAATCGCACCGTGGTCGTCACCGGTATCGGCGCAACCACACCGCTGGGTGGCACCGCGGCGTCGTTCTGGGACGCCCTCGTCGCCGGCACGTCCGGCGTCGGCCTGCTGGAGCAGGAGTGGGCGGCCGAGCTGCCGGTCAAGATCGCCGCGCAGATCGCCGTCGAGCCGGGCGAGATCATCCCCCGGCCGCAGGCCCGCAAGCTGGACCGGTCCGCGCAGTTCGCGCTGATCGCGGCTCAGGAGGCCTGGAAGGACGCCGGTTTCACCGCCAGGGCCGGTGAGGACGCGTCCGTGAACCCCGACCGTCTGGGCGCGGTCATCGCCTCCGGCATCGGCGGCGTGACGACGCTCCTGGACCAGTACGACATCCTCAAGGAGAAGGGCGTACGCCGCGTCTCCCCGCACACCGTGCCGATGCTGATGCCCAACTCCCCGGCGGCCAACGTCGGTATCGAGCTGGGTGCCCGCGCCGGTGTGCACACCCCGGTCTCGGCCTGCGCCTCGGGCGCGGAGGCCATCGGGTACGCGATCGAGATGATCCGCACCGGGCGTGCGGACGTGGTCGTGGCCGGTGGTACCGAGGCCGCCATCCACCCGCTGCCCATCGCCGCGTTCGGCAACATGATGGCGATGAGCAAGAACAACGACGACCCGCAGGGCGCCTCGCGGCCCTACGACGCCGACCGCAACGGCTTCGTGCTCGGCGAGGGCGCCGGTGCGATCGTCCTGGAGTCCGAGGAGCACGCGAAGGCCCGCGGCGCCCGGATCTACGTCGAGGCGGTCGGCCAGGGCATCTCCGCCGACGCCCACCACATCACGCAGCCCGAGCCGTCCGGCGACGGCATCGCGCACGCGCTGCAGAACCTGATGGACAACACCGACCTGAAGCCGGCCGAGATCGTGCACGTGAACGCGCACGCCACCTCGACGCCGCAGGGCGACGTGGCCGAGATCAAGGCGCTGCGCAAGGTGTTCGGCGACGACGTCGACCACATGGCGATCTCCGCGACCAAGTCGATGACCGGTCACCTGCTCGGTGGCGCGGGCGGCATCGAGACCGTCGCGTCGATCCTGGCGCTCGTGAACCGCACGGCGCCGCCGACGATCAACCTCGACAACGTCGACCCCGAGGTCAACGCGGACATCGTCCGCGGCGAGGCCCGCCCGCTGCCCGAGGGCCGGATCGCCGCGCTGAACGACTCGTTCGGCTTCGGCGGCCACAACGTGGTGCTGGCCTTCCGGACCGTCTGAGACACCTGCGCGAAGGGCCCCTGCCGACCGGCAGGGGCCCTTTCCCGTCCCCGGGCGGACGACGGCGACCGCTCACACCACCTGGTGCAGCCAGCGCACCGGCGCGCCCTCGCCCGCGTACCGGAACGGCTCCAGCTCGTCGTCCCACGGTTTGCCCAGCAGCTTGGACACTTCGGCCTCCAGGTCGGTCTCGCCGCGCTGGCTGCGCTGGAGGGCGGCGCGCAGCCGGTCCTCGGGGATGAGGATGTCGCCGTGGATGCCGGTGACGGCGTGGAAGATGCCGAGGTCGGGGGTGCAGCTGTAGCGCTCGCCCTCGGCGGTCGGGCAGGGCTCGGCGGTGACCTCGAAGCGGAGCAGGTGCCAGCCGCGCAGGGCCGAGGCGAGCTTGGACGCCGTACCGGCCTCGCCCTGCCAGGAGAACTCCGAGCGCCAGGTGCCGGGGGCCGCGGGCTGCCGGATCCAGTCGAGGTTGACGCGCGTGCCGAGCACCCCGGCGACGGCCCACTCGACGTGCGGGCACAGCGCGCGCGGCGCGGAGTGCACGTACAGAACTCCACGTGTCGTCACCGGAACCTCCGGACAGAGCGGGACATCTTGCGGACTGGCGGGCGGCAGTGGGGCGACGGCCGCGTTGATGGCGAGGCTACCCTGCGGCGGCGCAAGGAGTGTGACGTACCGTCGGTCCCGGTGCCAGGAAACCCCCGCCATTCACCCAGGGGGACGCTTGTACGGGGGTGCGCCGTTCCAGGGTGCCCGACCCGGGAACCCTCGCACGTTGTGAGGGGAGGAAGCACCTACGACGACCGGAGTGGCACCGGGCGCCGACGACGAGGGGATCAGCAGGGGATGGGCAAGCCGAGCAGCCGTACGCGAGCCGCTCTCGCCGTCGTGGCGGTGGCCGCGCTGGGAGTCGCCGGTTGCGACGCCGGCGGCGGCAGCGCACCCGCGCCGGACGCCACCAAGGCGCGCGCCGCGAGGTCCGCCCCGCTGTGGAACCGCAGCCCGGACTCGATCGCCGCGGTCGGCGACTCCATCACCCGCGGCTTCGACGCGTGCACGGTGCTGTCGGACTGCCCCGAGGTGTCGTGGGCGACGGGCAGCGACGCGCAGGTGGACAGCCTGGCGGTGCGCCTGCTCGGTGCGACGGGCGCGGCCCGCAACAGCTGGAACTACGCGGTGACCGGCGCCCGGATGGCGGACCTGCCCGAGCAGATGACCCAGGCGGCGGCGCACAGCCCCGGGTTGGTCACGGTGATGGCGGGCGCGAACGACGCCTGCCGCGACTCGGCGTCGGCGATGACCCCGGTGGCCGACTTCCGCGCGGACTTCGAGGAGGCGCTGCGCACGCTGCGCAAGGAGGCGCCGAAGACGCAGGTGTACGTGGCGAGTGTGCCGAACCTGAAGCGGCTGTGGGCCGAGGGCCGGACCAATCCGCTGGGCAGGCAGGTGTGGAAGCTCGGCATCTGCCCGTCGATGCTGTCCGACGCGGACGACCTGACCGGCTCGGCCGGCCGGCGCCGGGACCAGGTGCAGCAGCGGGTGGTGGAATACAACAAGGTGCTGAAGGACGTCTGCGCCCAGGACCGCCGCTGCCGCTTCGACGGGGGCGCGGTGTACGCCTACGACTTCGGCACCGACCAGCTCAGCCACTGGGACTGGTTCCACCCCAGCAAGGACGGCCAGGCCCGACTGGCCGAGATCGCCTACCGCACGGTGACGGCGAGACTGTGACGGCGAAGCGGCCCTGACCTAGGGTTTCCCACATGAGCGAACTTTTCGGCACACTTTCCGACGGCACGGATGTCCACCGCTGGACCCTGGAGCGCGCCGGAACGCGCGTCGAGATCCTGACGTACGGCGGCATCGTGCGCGCGCTGGAGGTGCCGGACCGCGAGGGCCTGCGGGCGAACGTGGTCCTCGGCTTCTCCTCCCTGGACGGCTATCTCGCCCACCCGGAGCCGTACTTCGGCGCCCTGGTCGGCCGGTACGCCAACCGGATCGCGAACGCCCGCTTCCCGCTGGACGGCGCGGTCCACGCCCTGGAGCCGAACGACGGACGCAACTGCCTGCACGGCGGCGCCCGCGGCTTCGACAAGCGGGTGTGGGACGCCGAGCCGGTCGAGCACGGCCTGCGGCTGAGCCGGGTCAGCCCGCACGGCGAGGAGGGTTTCCCGGGCCGGCTGGCGGTGTCGGTCACGTACACGCTGGACGCGTCCGGCGCCCTGCGCCTCGCCTACGAGGCGACGACGGACGCGCCGACGGTCCTCAACCTCACGAGCCACGGCTACGTCAACCTGGCCGGCCGGGACGCCGGCCACGCGGGCGGCCACGAACTGCGCATCGCCGCCTCCCGCTTCACCCCGGTCGACGCGGACCTGATCCCGACGGGCGTCCTCGCGGACGTGACCGGCACCCGTTTCGACTTCCGCGAGGCCCGCAAGAGCGGCTCGGGCTACGACCACAACTTCGTGCTGGACAAGGGCCTGACCGCGACCGCGGAGGAGGCCGCCGAACTGCACGACCCGGCCTCCGGCCGCACCCTGACCCTCTCGACGACCGAACCGGGCCTCCAGCTCTACACCGCCGACCACCTGCCCGAGCCGTTCGCCCCGGGCGCCGGCATCGCCCTGGAGACCCAGCACTTCCCGGACTCCCCGAACCGCCCGGAGTTCCCGGGCACGGTGCTGCGGCCGGGCGAGGTGTTCAGGTCGGAGACGGTGTACGCCTTCTCGGTCCGCTAGGACGGGCCCTGGACGCGGTCGGGTCAGACCGGTTCGCCCCGCATCCGCTTCACCGCCTTGCCCAGCAGGGACATGGCGCCGCCGCAGATGAGCAGGGCCACCGCGCCGCCCGCGATCTGCGGGACGTCGTGGCCCTTGATGCCCTCGACCGTCACGGTCGTGGCCAGCGCGAAGAGGATCGAGTACAGGCTCCGGCCGACCCTGGCGCCGGCCGGGATCACCTGGAGCAGCTGCGGGATGGTGCTCGCGGCCGCCAGCGCCATCCCGAAGGGCAGCGCGGCGGCGGTCACCAGCGCGCCGAAGCCGAAGGAGTTGCCGTACGCGCCCCAGCCGGCGCCCTTGTAGAGCAGGTAGCCACTCGCGGCCAGGGACAGCAGCGCCAGCACGCCGTTGAGATAGGCGGCCTGGGTCGCGGCCTTGCGGGCGCCGGGCAGGTGCGCGGCCGGGGAGCGCCAGGCGTCCGCCGTGATGAGCCGCAGCTGCCGCTTGAGGGCCTGCATCTGCAGCAGTGAGTAGACGCCGAAGCCCAGCAGGCCCAGTCCGACGAGCGCGGCGACGAATCCGAGGGGCTGCCGCGTGATGCCGTAGTGGACGCCGCCGAAGGTGAGCGGAAGGCCGAGGACCATGCCGTAGGCCATCGGCTTGGACTTCGCCTGGATCTTCTGCGTCAGCTCGCGCTGGGCGGGCGTCAGGCCGGGATCCAGCCGCATGCGCCCCTCACCGACCTCCTGGCCGTGCACCGGGGCGGGTTGCTGCGGCGGGTACGGCTGCTGCGGCGGGTACGGCTGCTGTGGAGCGTAGGGCTGCTGGTACTGCGGCTGCTGGTACGGGGGATACGGGTACTGCGGCTGCTGTCCGTACGGCCCGGCGGGCGGTTGCGGGCCGTACGGCCCGGCCGGCGGTTGCTGGCCGTAGGGCCCCGGTTGCTGCTGGCCTGGATACACGTCGTCTCTCCCCCGTACCCGGTGTGTCCGGTGTCTCTCGCGGGCCGGGAGTCTGCCACACCCGCCCGGACGCCACGAGCCCCGGTCCAGGGGTCAGGTCCCGGACCGGGGCTGCATGTGGGGGACTTGTCCCGGATCAGACGTTAATCGGCGCGGCGAGCCGGTGGTCCGCGATCGAGCGTCCGGCGGTGATCTCGTACGAACCCTTCACAAACACCCACGCGTTCGCCTTCTCGTCCCAGACCTCGAAGGCGCGGCGCGGGAGGGCGACCGTCACCTCTGTGCTCTCCCCGGGTCCGGCCGGGGCGCAGGCGAAGCCGGCGAGCCGGCGGGCCGGGCGTTCGGGGTCGGGCTCGGCCGGGGCGAGGTAGACCTGGACGACCTCGCGGCCGGGCCGTTCACCGGTGTTGCGCAACCGGACGCGGGCCGTGACGGTGCCGTCGGCCCGCGGGGCGACCGCGAGGGACTCGTAGGTCCAGTCGGTGTAGCCGAGGCCGTGCCCGAAGGGGTACGCCGGGGTGCGGCCGGCCCGCTCCCAGGCGCGGTAGCCGATGAACACGCCCTCGGTGTACGGCAGTTGGCCGTCGGTCGGGACGACCCGGGTGACCGGGGCGTCGGCGAGGGAGCCCCAGGTGGTGGGGAGCCGGCCGCCGGGCTCGTGGGCGCCGGTGAGGACGTCGGCGAGGGCGGCGCCGCCCTCCTGGCCGGGGAACCAGGTCAGCAGGACGGCGGCCACGTCCTCGCGCCAGGGCAGTTCCACCGGGGCGCCGGAGTTGACGACCACCACGGTGTTCGGGTTGGCGGCGGCGACCGCGCGGACCAGGTCGTCCTGGCGGCCGGGCAGGCGCAGGTCGGTGCGGTCGAAGCCCTCGGACTCGACGCGGTCGGTGGTGGCGACCATGACGACGGCGGTGTCGGCGCCGCGCGCCGCCCGGGCGGCCTCGGCGATCAGTTCGTCGGCGTCGCGCTGCGGCTCGGCGTGGGCGAGGGCGAAGGCGACGACGCGCATCGGGAGGTCGTCGGGAAGCCGGACGACGTGGGCGAGGGAGACCTCGACCGGTTCGCCGGCGGTGAGTTCGGCCCGGGCGCGGGGTACGGGGGCGGCGAAGAAGGCCTCGAAGGGGTCGTCCTTGCCGGGGCCCTGGACGTCGTCGTAGTACGTCGTGCCGTCGACGGTGAGCGTGAAAGGGCCCGTGCCCTTGATGCCGAAGGTGTGCGGGCCGGACTCGCGGGGCGTGAAGGTGCCGGTCAGCTCGACGGTGTGGAGGTTCTCGTGCGTGACGCCCTCGGGGAGGTCGGACCCCATCCACTGGATCAGCCCGCCCGGCGCCGAGCGGGTGCCGATGACGGTGCCGGCGCTGTCCCGGCACACGGCCCTGAGTGTGAACCCGGGTCCGGCGACGGCGAGTTCGGTGGCCGGGTCGGCGCCGACCGCGTAGCTGAGCGTGCCCTCGGCCAGTGCGGCGGTGAGGCCGTCGAGCGGGGAGACGATCCGGGCCGGGAAGACGGTGGCGGAACCCCCGCCGAGGACGCGGGCGTCGCGGGCGGCGGCACCGATGAGGGCCACGGTGCCGTTCTGCTTCAGCGGGAGGGCGCCGCGCTCGTTGCGTACCAGGACGAAGGAGCGGCGGGCGATCTCGCGGGCCAGTTCGGCGCCGTCGACGCTCTCCGGCGGTTCGGTGACGACGGGTTCGGCGCCGTCGAGGATCCCGACGCGGGCGGCGAGCCGCAGCACGCGCCGTACGGCGGCGTCGACGGCGGCCTCGGCGACCCGGCCCTCCCGGACGGCCCGGGCGAGGGCGGCGCCGTAGACGGTGCGGGGGCCCGGCATGGCGACGTCGAGGCCGCCCTCGATGCAGCCGACGGTGTCCCGGGCGGCCATCCAGTCGGAGACGTTGAGGCCGTCGAAGCCCCATTCGCCGCGCAGGACTTCGTCGACCAGGTGGTGGTGCTCGGTCATGGTCGTGCCGTTGACCGTGTTGTAGGCGGTCATGACGCCCCAGGGGCGGGCGCCGGTGACGATCGCCTCGAAGGGGGCCAGGTACAGCTCGCGCAGGGCGCGTTCGGGAACCAGGTTGTCCACGGTGAAGCGGTCGGTCTCGGCGTCGTTGGCGACGAAGTGCTTGACAGTGGTGCCGACGCCGCCGGACTGGACGCCGCTGACGTATCCGGTGCCGATCGCGCCGGTCAGGTACGGGTCCTCGCTGTAGGCCTCGAAGTGGCGGCCGCCGAGCGGGGAGCGGTGGAGGTTGACGGTGGGGGCGAGCAGCACGTGGACGCCCTTGCGGCGGGCCTCCTGGGCGAGCAGCACGCCGGCGCGGCGGGCGAGTGCGGGGTCCCAGGTGGCGGCGAGCGCGGTCGGCGAGGGCAGGGCGACGGAGGGGTCGTCGGCGCTCCAGCGCACGCCGCGCACGCCGACGGGCCCGTCGGACATGACGAGCGAGGCCAGGCCGATCTCCGGGAGGGCGGGCAGGGTCCACATGTCCTGCCCGGCCAGCAGCCGCGCCTTGGCGTCGAGGCCGAGGCGCCGCAGCGCCGCCTCCACGACCGCCTCGCGGGTCGAGTCGGCCGGGGTGGGCCGGGGTCCCGTCATCGCGGTGCCTCCTCGTCGGCGTGCGTGAACGCCTCAATCCTGCCTCCGCCACCTGCGAAGGAATCAAGACCCGTTCCGGGACTTCCTGCGTCGGCGGCGTCCCCGTGCCGAACTCCCGGCGCACGGAGCCGTATTCGTCGAGCCGGTGGTGGTCTCCACGGCGGTCCGCGCCCCGTACCGGGCCCGGCGCGGCCACTGGGCCGCGGCGAGGCGCTGGAGCGAGCGGCGGGCGGGGTGCGGCCGACGGGTGGCCGCTGCCGGGGCGCCCCGGGCGAGTGGCCCCGGGCCGCAGCGGCCGGCCGCGCGTGCGCCGGCGCAACGCGTCGGCGAGGCCGGGACAGGCGCGAGCCGCGCGGCGCAGCCTCGCCGGCCGGCTGCCCGCCGGCGGCATGGCCCGGCTCGCCGACGCCGACCGGATCGCGGGCGGCTCCCGCACCACGCCGGAGGCGGCCGCACGGATTCCGGGCCGGGGGTGGGCTAGGGGGTGGCGCCCTGTGGGTGCGGGCGCCCGTCGGGCGTGGGGCCTTCGGTGCCCGCCCCGCCCGCCCCGCGTTCCTCGGTCTCCTCCCCCAGCAGGTCCCGGGCCAGCAGCGTCGCGCCCACCACCGCGCCCGGCATCAGGAACACCGCGGCGAACGGGAC
Organism: Streptomyces sp. HUAS MG56; assembly: GCF_058673395.1. Classification (NCBI taxonomy): domain Bacteria; kingdom Bacillati; phylum Actinomycetota; class Actinomycetes; order Kitasatosporales; family Streptomycetaceae; genus Streptomyces; species Streptomyces sp. HUAS MG56. The sequence goes on from NZ_CM178722.1 coordinate 3,906,470, forward strand.
CAGGAAGGCCAGGCCGAGCGGGGTGCCGAAGCCCCAGACCAGGGTCTTGCGGGAGCGGAGCAGGGCGAGCCGGGCGCGCAGTTCCACGCCGCGGCGCTGGAGGGCCACGGCGGCCAGTTCCTCGGTGAGGAAGAAGCCGGTGACGAAGAAGCCGAGCACGGGGACCACGGTCTGGCCGACGAACGGCAGGAGGCCCAGCGCGAAGAGCAGGACGCCCCAGAGCCCGGCCCGCACCAGCACGCGCAGACTGTCGCGGCCCGAGATCCACAGCTCGCGCCAGAGCGGGAGGTCCGAGCGCGGGGCGGTGCCGTCGGGCGAGACGTCCGCGTCGGCCTTCTCCGACAGGCTGTCGTAGAAGGGCTGGCCGACCAGCAGGGTCACGGCCGTGAAGGTGAGCACGGCCAGCAGCAGGCCGAGGGCGAACAGGACGGCGGTGAGGAAGCCGCGGAACAGGCCCTGCCAGGGGCTGGACCAGTGGTCCGCGAACGGCGTCGCCCAGGTGACGGCGTCCTCGCCCCACACGGCGAGCGCGACCAGCGCCGCCGCGTACAGGACCAGGGTGATCAGCCCGGGCAGCAGCCCGAAGCGGTACTGCCTGCCGTGCCGGCCGGCCCAGCGCTGGCCCCGCAGCAGATAGCCGAACCCCACCCCGAGATCACGCATGGCCGAGACTTTACCCGCGGGATCACGCCCCGGGCATCAGTCGTCCAGCATCCGCCGCAGCAGGTCGCGCAGCGAGCGGCGCTCGTCGTCGGAGAGGCCGGCGAGGGGTTCGCGGGCGAAGCGCAGGCCCTCGCGCAGGTCCTTGGCCATGCGCAGGCCCTCGTCGGTGGCGGCGGCCAGCTTGACCCGGCGGTCGGCGGGGTCGGGGCGCCGCTCGACCAGTCCCCGGGACTCCAGGCGGTCCACGATCCCGGTCACGTTGGACGGCTCGCACTTCAGCTTCTGCGCGAGTTTGCGCATCGGCAGCGGCTCCAGCGAGAGCAGGCTGAGCAGCCGGGCCTGCGGGCCGGTCAGCGTGTGCTCGCCCGCCGCCTTCTCGTAGTCCGCGTAGAAGCGGGCCACGACGTCGCCGATCAGCTCGACGACCTCCAGGGTCAGGGCGTCGGGGCGGCGGGTCCTCAAGGGACTGGACGGAGCGGACGACGGAGTGGACATGCGCTCCAGGATACTCCGTTACTTGACATCATGAAATATTCAGGAGCATGGTTGTTTCAGGTACTGAAGTATTTGCAGCAATCAGCACCCCCCGTCAGCAGCACGAAGAAAGGCCCGTCATGATCAACCGCGAGTGGCACCTGCTCAGCCGTCCCGTCGGCTGGCCGAAGCCCGAGGACTTCGCCCTGGTCGAGACCGAGGTCCCGACCCCCCGCGAGGGCCAGGTGCTGGTGCGGAACAAGTACCTCTCCGTGGACCCGTACATGCGCGGCCGGATGAGTGCCGCGAAGTCGTACGCCGCCCCGTTCGAGCTGGGCAAGGTCATGCAGGGCGGCGCGGTCGGCGAGGTGATCGAGTCCAACGCCGAGGGCATCGAGGTCGGCGACCACATCCTGCACTTCTTCGGCTGGCGCGAGTACGCGGCCGTGGACGCGAAGAACGCCGTCAAGGTGGGCCCGGCGGTCATCCCGGCCGTCAAGGTCGACGACCAGGCCCACGAGGTGCCGCTGTCGGCGTACCTCGGCGTGCTCGGCATGACCGGCCTGACCGCCTACGCCGGTCTGCTGCGCACCGCCTCCTTCAAGGAGGGCGACATCGTCTTCGTCTCCGGCGCCGCGGGTGCCGTGGGCAGCGAGGTCGGCCAGCTCGCCAAGCTGCTCGGCGCCTCCCGGGTCATCGGCTCGGCCGGCTCCGACGAGAAGGTCAAGCTGCTGGTCGAGGAGTACGGCTTCGACGCGGCGTTCAACTACAAGAACGGCCCGGTCGCCGAGCAGCTGCGCGAGGCCGCGCCCGACGGCATCGACGTCTACTTCGACAACGTCGGCGGCGAGCACCTGGAAGCAGCGATCGGCTCGCTCCGCGAGGGCGGCCGGATCGCCGTCTGCGGCATGATCTCGGTCTACAACAACACCGAGCCCGCGCCCGGCCCGAGGAACCTCGCCCGGCTGATCCAGACCCGGGGCCGCATCGAGGGCTTCCTGGTAGGCGACCACTACGACCTGCAGCCCGAGTTCGTCCAGAAGGTCGCGCCGTGGGTCGCCTCGGGCGAGCTGAAGTACCGCGAGACGGTCGTCGAGGGCATCGAGAACAACCTGGAGGCGTTCCTCGGGGTCCTGCGCGGCGACAACATCGGGAAGATGATCGTCAAGCTCTGAGGCCCCGGCCGCCCTTCCCTGCCGATTTCGGCATGCGGTAACTTCTTTCCGAAATCCGCCGTCGATCGTGGGCGCGAGTCGCGGCGGACCGAGGAGGAGGACACCCGCATGCCCATCACGCAGAACGACGTCCTGTACACCGCCGTCGCCACCGCCGAGAACGGCCGCGACGGCCGGGTCGCGACCGACGACGGCAAGCTCGACGTCGTCGTGAACCCGCCCAAGGAGATGGGCGGCAGCGGGGCCGGGACGAACCCGGAGCAGCTGTTCGCCGCCGGTTACAGCGCCTGCTTCCAGGGCGCGCTGGCCGTGGTCGCCCGGCAGGAGGGCGCCGACGTCTCCGGCTCGACCGTCACCGCGAAGGTCGGCATCGGCAAGAACGACGACGGGTTCGGGATCATCGTGGAGATCTCCGCGAACATCCCGAACGTGTCCGCCGAGGCGGCCCGGGGCCTGGTCGAGAAGGCGCACCAGGTGTGCCCGTACTCGAAGGCGACCCGGGGCGACGTCACCGTGACGCTGGCCTGACCACCGTCGTTCTCACGAGGGCAGCCGCATCCCTGGACGTGGGGTGCGGCTGCCGTTTCTCTCAGCGGGCCAGTGCCGCGCCGTGCACCGCTCTCACGAAGCCCTCGTTCTCCGGGGCCGCACCGCCCGGGAAGACCGTCCTGCGCCGCGTGTAGCCGTACGCCAGGCCGCTGCGGGGGTCGGCGAAGGCCTGGGAGCCGCCCGCGCCGCTGTGGCCGAAGGTGCCCGCACCCAGGACCGGGTGCCACATGTCGGCCGTCGCCTGGAAACCGAGGCCGTACGCCTTGTGGGCGCGGGCCACCAGGTCGTACCCGACGGAGTGGATCTGGCCCACCTCGGCGACCGTGTCCGGCTTCAGCAGCGGCGGGCGGTCCGCCGGCTCGCTGATCGCCGCCGCGTACATCGTCGCGAGCCCGCGCGCGGAGGCGACCCCGCCCGCCGACGCCGGCCCCTTGGCCCGTACGAGACGGGAGTTGACGTAGTCCTCCAGCGTCCCCGGCTGCGGCACATGCCGGTTGAACGCGATGGCGGCCAGGGTGTGCGGCCCGGTCGGCCGGGCCGCCATGAGCGCCTGCTGCTCCGGCGTCGGGAGCATCGGCTGCGCGGTGCGGTAGCGGGGTTCCTCGGACTCGGGCAGGCCCAGGTGGAAGTCCGCGCCGTAGGGGGCGCGCACCCGCTCCTCGTACACCTCCTGGAGCGTGCGCCCCGTGGCCCGGCGCACCACCTCGCCGGTGAGCGCACCGATCACCAGCGCGTGGTAGCCGAAGGCCGTGCCCGGGCGCCAGAACGGCTTCTGGTCGGCGAGCCGTTCGGCCATCGCCCGGTCGTCCGCCATCTCCTCGGCCGAGAACCCGGCGTCGATCCCGACCAGGCCCGCCCGGTGCGCCAGCAGCTCCCGCAGGGTCACCGAGGCCTTGCCCTCGGCGGCGAACTCCGGCCAGTAGTAGGTCACTTTGCGGTCCAGCTCCAGCGTGCCGTCCTGCACCAGGAGCGCCGCCACCAGGTGTGCGGCACCCTTGGTGGACGAGTACACGCCGTACAGGGAGTCCGCCTCGCCGCCCGCCCACAGGTCGACGACCCGCCTGCCGTGCACGTACGCGCACAACTGGCCCTCGTAGTCGCGCCGTTCCCCGGCGACGAACGCGGCGAACTCCTCGCGCACCGCCTCGAAGCCCTCGGCGACCGTGCCGTGGACGGTGATCTCCTGACTCATCCGCTCTCCTCACCCTGAGCCGCTCTCGCCGCTCCCCCTCGCACAACGCCCGTTCCCGTTCGGGACGTTCCCCAGACCGTTACGGCGGGATGTGCCTGTTCGACTCAACCGCCGCGGGGGCCGGTGAGTGTCTGCGATGCCCCGGATGGCGGAGGGCGGGGTGGTGCGCGGACGCGGGCCAGGGGTCAGGTGCACCACCACAGGAACTGCTTGCAGGTGCTGCTCGGCGACGGCCTGGGGGTCGGCCTGGACGTCGTCGGGACGCTGGTCGGGGTGGCGGTGGGGCGGGCCGTGGGCTCCGGGGCCGTGGGGGTCGGACCGGGACCCGTCGCCCCGGCCGGTTCCGTGCTGCCGGTGTCCTTCGGCTTCGGCGACGTCGAGGCCCTGCCCTTGGGGTGCTTGCTCGCGGACGCGTCGGCCGAGGCGTGCGGAGCGGCGGCGCCCGCGCCCGGGGCGGCGCCGGAGGTGTCGCTCGCCGAGGCGCCCGGCGTCGCGGAGTCGGCACCGCCGTTCGCCGCGGTGTTCCCGGACGCGGCCGGGCTGCCGCCGGAGAACGGCGCGAAGGGCGCGTCCGTGCCCAGTTCTGCGATGCTGAGTCCGCCGGCCGCGATGACGAACCCCGCGGCGATCAGGACCGTACGGCGACGCCGGCGGCGGTGGACGGCGGCCTTGCGGTCGCGCCGGCTGGCGTCGGCACCGGTGGGGCCCACGGTCGCGGCGCCCCGCCCCCTGCGCCGGGCGGCCCGGCCGCCGGCCGGGGATCCGGCGGGCCCGGACGCGGAGTCCTCCTCGGCGTCGGGCTCCGGCGCCCCCGCACCGTGCGGCTCGGGCTCCGGTGCCGACTCCGGATCCGGCCCGGCCGTCCGCTCCGCCCCGGCGGCCCCGAACTCCCGGGCGTCGCCGGCCGCGTACTCCTGCGGCCCGCCCGCACCGCGCGCCCCGGACCCCGCCGCCGACTCCGAACCCGCCCCGGACGCCCGCTCCGCCCCGGCGGCCGGATGCTCCCGGGCATCGCCGAACGCGTACCCCTGTGCCCCGCCCGGCACGTACCCCTGCGGCGCACCCGCACCGCGCGGCCCCGACCCCGCCGCCGACTCCGAACCCGCCCCGGACGCCCGCTCCGCCCCGGCGGCCCCGAACTCCCGGGCGTCGCCGGCCGCGTACTCCCGCGGCCCGCCCTGCACGTACTCCTGCGGCGCGCCGTGCCCCTGCGCCGGGATCCGTGCGCCGTACTCCGCGCCCGGGGCGCCGTATGCACCCGGCGCGTAGCCGCTTCCGGCCGGAACGTGACCACCGCCGTGTCCCGATGTCTCCCCCGCGCGCGCGTACGCATAGGTGGCCGTCGCTTCCGCGGGTGCGGCATGCGCCGGTGCTCCGCACCCGGGGCAGGCCAGGGCGCCGTTGAGGTGCCGTTGGCACGGGATGCAGTAGTCCATGACGCCGGAAGACTAGATTCCCCGTCGGTCACGTTCCTAGGGCTGCCTGTGAAGGTTTCGTGGATCAGCCAAAGAATTCTCGAAAGCCTTGCCGAAACCGTTACCTGTTCGACCCATTGACACTCCCGCCGTCGCGTCCTTACTGTCACGCCAGCATTTCGAACGTGTGACGAAATCTCGAACAGCTGAAGGGCAACTGCCGTGCGCATCACCGGAATCAGCACACACGTGGTCGGCACGCCGTGGCGCAACCTGACCTACGTCCAGGTGCACACCGACGAGGGGATCACGGGAGTCGGCGAGACCCGGATGCTCGGTCACACCGACGCGCTGATCGGCTATCTGCGGGAGGCCGAGGCCAATCACATCCTCGGCTCGGATCCCTTCGCTGTCGAGGATCTCGTGCGCCGGATGAAGTACGGCGACTTCGGCCGCGCGGGCGAGATCGTCATGTCCGGCATCGCCGTGATCGAGATGGCGTGCTGGGACATCAAGGGCAAGGCGCTCGGCGTCCCCGTCTGGCAGTTGCTCGGCGGAAAGGTGACCGACCGCGTCAAGGCGTACGCCAACGGGTGGTACACGACCGAGCGAACGCCCGAGGCGTACCACAAGGCCGCGCAGGGGGTGATGGAGCGCGGGTACAAGGCGCTGAAGATCGACCCGTTCGGCACCGGGCACTTCGAGCTGGACCACGAGCAGAGCCTGTACGCCGTCTCGCTCATCGAGGCCGTGCGGGACGCGATCGGCCCGGACGCCGAGCTGATGCTGGAGATGCACGGCCGCTTCTCCCCCGCCACCGCCGTCCGGCTGGCCAAGGAGCTGGCCCCCTTCAAGCCGGCCTGGCTGGAGGAGCCGGTGCCGCCGGAGAACCTCAAGGCGCTGGAGAAGGTGGCCGCCAAGGTGGACGTCCCGGTCGCCACCGGTGAGCGGATCCACGACCGCATCGAGTTCCGCGAGCTGTTCGAGAGCCAGGCCGTGGACATCATCCAGCCGGACGTCGGCCACATCGGCGGCATCTGGGAGACCCGCAAGCTCGCGGCCACCGCCGAGACGCACTACATGCTGGTCGCTCCGCACAACGTCGGCGGGCCGGTGCTCACCGCCGCCTCGCTCCAGGTCGGCTTCACCGCGCCGAACTTCAAGATCCTTGAGCATTTCAACGACTTCGCGGACGCGGAGATCAAGAAGGTGGTCAAGGGCGCGCCGCAGGTCGTGGACGGCTACTTCCACCTCTCCGACGCGCCCGGCCTCGGGGTCGAGCTGGACGTGGACGCGGCCGCCGAGTTCCCGCAGCAGCAGGCCCGGTTCGACCTGTGGGCCGAGGGCTGGGAGCAGCGCAGGCCGAAGGGCGGCCGGAAGTGAGCGGCGCTGTCGTCATCGAGGCCCCGGGCAGCCACCGGCTCGCCCCGCACACGCCCCGCGAGCCCGGCCCCGGCGAGGCGCTGGTCGCCGTGCACGCGGTCGGCATCTGCGGCAGCGACCGCGAGGTGTACCAGGGCAACCGGCCCGAGGGGTACGTCCGTTACCCCCTGACGCCGGGCCACGAGTGGTCCGGCACGGTCGCGAAGGTCGGCCCGGGTGTCCCGGCCTCCCTCACCGGCCGCAAGGTCGTCGGCGAGGGCTTTCGCAACTGCCAGGTGTGCGACCGCTGCCACGCGGGCGAGACCACGCTGTGCACCGACGGCTACGAGGAGACCGGCTTCACCCAGCCGGGCGCCATGGCCGCCACGCTCACCCTGCCGGCCCGGCTGCTGCACGCCCTGCCGGACGACGCCGACCTCACGGCGGCCGCCCTGCTGGAGCCGGCCGCCTGTATCGCGGCGGCCGCGCTGAAGGCGGGCGCCCGGCCGGGCGAGCGGGTCGCGGTGGTCGGCACCGGGACGCTCGGGATGTTCGCCGTGCAGTTCCTGCGGGCGATCTCGCCGGGCGAGCTGCTGGTGGTCGGGACGAGGAACGACCGCCAGGAGCTGTCGCGGCAGTTCGGGGCCACCGGCTTCCGCACCAGGGACCAGCCGCTCCCCGACGACTTCGACGTCGTGATCGAGACCGCCGGGTCCGCGTCCGCCGCGCGCACCGCCGCCTCCCTGCTGCGGCGCGGCGGGCGCCTGGTGCTGACCGGGATCCCGGCGGCGGGCGCGGACGGGCTGGACCCGACCGATCTCGTCGTACGGCAGCTGGAGGTGCACACCGTCTTCGGGGCGCCGCCGGACGCCTGGGCGCACACCGTGCGGGTCTTCGGCGCCGGACTGCTCGACCCGCTGCCGCTGGTCACGCACCAGTTGCCGCTGGCCGAGTTCTCCCGGGCCATCGATCTCGTCGGGGCAGGCGATCCCGCGGTGGGCAAGGTGCTGCTCCGCCCCTAGAGACGTACGCCGGCCGGGGCGTGACCTGACGGCGCCCCGGCCGGCGTACCGGAAAGGCCGGAAACCGGGCTTTTTTCGCACCCAGAGCCGCGAACCTTGTCCGATATCTCGAACACCGAGAACTCCTCGAACACGAAGGACAGCTTGTGACCGACGCTTCCGCCCCGGCAGCCCGCAGGCCCGGCGAGCAGGTGCTCGCCGCTCTCGGCCTCGGCGCGCCCGCCCTCGACCCCGCCGACGCCTCCGCCCACAGCTTCCCGGGCGGCGGCCGCTGGCGCACCGAGATCCCCTCGTGCGAGGGGCCCGAGGCGCTGGCGGTCGTGCTCAAGGAGGCCTCCCGTCTCGATGTGCCGATCCACCGGATCAGCCAGGGCAGCGGCGTGTGGATGCTCACCGACGCCGAGATCACCGAGATGGTCGAGGCGACCGCCGCACGCGACATCGAACTCTGCCTGTTCACCGGCCCGCGCGGCACGTGGGACATCGGCGGCTCGGTGCGCTCCGACTCGCGGGGGGCCGGACTGCGCGCCCGGGGCCACGACGCCGTGGCCGGCTGCCTCGAAGACGCGGTCCGGGCAACGGAGTTGGGCGTCAAGTGCCTGCTCGTCGCCGACGAGGGCGTGCTGTGGACCCTGCACCGGGCCCGCGAGGCCGGCATCATCCCGGCCGACACCACGCTGAAGGTCTCGGCGCTCATCGGCCCCGTGAACCCGGCGTCGTACGCCGTCTACGAGCGGCTCGGCGCCGACTCCCTCAACGTGCCCAGCGATCTGACGCTGGATCACCTCACCGAGATCCGCCGGGTCTCCGCTGCCCCCATGGACATGTACATCGAGGCCCCCGACGACCTCGGCGGCTATGTGCGGATGTACGAGGTCGCCGAGCTGATCCGGCGCGGCGCACCGCTGTATCTGAAGTTCGGCCTGTCCAAGGCTCCCGGCATCTACCCGTGGGGCACCCACCTGCGGGACGTGACCCTGGACACCGCCCGGGAGCGGGTGCGGCGCGGCCGGCTCGCCCTGGACCTGCTCGCCCGGCACGGCGCGGACGGCGACATGGCGCCGCTCGGCTCCCGACTGCCGGGCCCGCTCAACCGATTCCCCGCCAACGCCTGATCACCCGTTCAAGAGCTCAACGCCGAGACGACCAAGGACAGATCATCATGCGCAACCGCAGAACGGCACTCGCCGCGACAGCCGGAGCCGCCGCGCTCGCCCTCACGCTGACCGCCTGCGGGCAGAGCGGCTCGGGCGGCAGCAAGGAGAAGACGGGCGACGTCAAGGGCGCCACGATCGGCATCGCGATGCCGACGAAGTCCTCCGAGCGGTGGATCAACGACGGCAACGACATGGTCAAGAACCTCCAGGCCAAGGGCTACAAGACCAAGCTGGTCTACGGCGAGGACGACCCGAGCACCCAGGTCTCGCAGATCGAGAACATGATCACGCAGGGCGTCAAGGGCCTGATCATCGCGGCCATCGACAACAAGTCCCTGAACAACGTGCTCCAGGAGGCCGCCCAGGCCAACATCCCGGTCATCGCCTACGACCGGCTCATCCTCGGCACCAAGAACGTCGACTACTACGCCTCGTTCGACAACGAGAAGGTCGGCACCCTCCAGGGCACCTACATCGTCCACAAGCTCGGTCTGGACGCCGGCAAGAAGGGCCCGTTCAACATCGAGCTGTTCGCCGGCTCCAACGACGACAACAACACCCAGTACTTCTTCAACGGCGCGATGAAGGTGCTCCAGCCCTACATCGACAAGAAGGAGCTGGTGGTCAAGTCCGGGCAGACCAAGCTCAACCAGGTCACCACCCTGCGCTGGGACGGCACCACCGCGCAGAAGCGCATGGAGGACATCCTCACCTCCGCCTACAAGAGCGGCAAGGTCGACGCGGTGCTCTCGCCCTACGACGGCATCTCCATCGGCATCATCTCCGCGCTGAAGTCCGACGGTTACGGCTCCTCGTCCAACCCGCTGCCCGTCATCACCGGCCAGGACGCCGAGCTGGCCTCGGTGAAGTCGATCATCGCGGGCCAGCAGACCCAGACCGTCTTCAAGGACAGCCGCCAGGAGACCGCGGTCGCGGTGACCATGGTCGACGACGTCCTGCACGGCAAGAAGCCGAACGTCAACGACACCACGACCTACACCAACGGTGCCAAGGTCGTCCCCTCCTACCTGCTCCAGCCGGTGAGCGTGGACAAGACCAACTACGAGGACGTCCTGGTCAAGGGCGGCTACTACACCGAGTCCCAGCTCAAGTGATCCCGCCCGACTGCCCTGGGCCGAACTGACCCCACACTGATTGGAAGGCACGACCATGGCGGGACCCGTCCTGGAAATGCGCTCGATCGTCAAGACCTTTCCCGGCGTCAAAGCCCTGTCGGACGTCACGCTGACCGTCCGCCAGGGCGAGGTCCACGCCATCTGCGGGGAGAACGGCGCCGGCAAGTCGACCCTCATGAAGGTCCTCTCCGGCGTCCATCCGCACGGCAGTTACGAGGGCGAGATCCTCTTCGAGGGGGAGCTCTGCGCCTTCGGTGACATCCGGGCGAGCGAGCAACGCGGCATCGTGATCATCCACCAGGAGCTGGCGCTGTCGCCGTACCTCTCGCTGGCGGAGAACATCTTCCTCGGCAACGAACACGCCAGGGGCGGGTTCATCGACTGGCGGGAGACCCTGCGGCACGCCACCGAGCTGCTGCGCCGGGTGGGTCTCGACGACCACCCCGAGACCCGCGTCACCGACATCGGCGTGGGCAAGCAGCAGCTCGTGGAGATCGCCAAGGCCCTGTCGAAGAAGGTGAAGCTGCTCATCCTGGACGAGCCCACCGCGGCGCTGAACGACGAGGACAGCGGCAAACTCCTCGATCTCATCATGGAGTTGAAGAACCAGGGCATCACCTCGATCATCATCTCGCACAAGCTCAACGAGATCCGCAAGGTCGCCGACTCGGTGACGATCATCCGGGACGGCCGGTCGATCGAGACCCTGGACGTCAAGGACGCGGGCACGACCGAGGACCGGATCATCAGCGGCATGGTGGGCCGCGACCTCGACCACCGCTTCCCCGAGCGCACCCCGCACGAGGCGCAGGAGGGCGCGGCCCCGGCGCTGGAGATCCGCAACTGGACCGTCCACCACCCCATCGACCAGCAGCGCAAGGTCGTGGACGACGTGTCGCTCAGCGTCCGCCGGGGCGAGATCGTCGGCATCGCGGGCCTGATGGGCGCAGGCCGCACCGAGCTCGCCATGAGCGTCTTCGGCCGCACCTACGGCCGGTACGGGGGCGGCACGGTCCTCAAGGACGGCGTCGAGATCCGTACGAAGTCCGTCGCCGAGGCGGTGGACCACGGCATCGCGTACGTCACCGAGGACCGCAAGCACTACGGCCTCAACCTGATCGACACCATCAACCGCAACATCTCGCTGACCGCGCTGAAGAAGGTCGCCCGGCGGGGCGTGGTGGACGAGCAGGCGGAGCGGCAGGTCTCCGAGGGCTTCCGGAAGTCCATGAACATCAAGGCGCCGACGGTCTTCGAGCCGGTGGGCAAGCTGTCCGGCGGCAACCAGCAGAAGGTCGTCCTCAGCAAGTGGATCTTCGCCGAACCCGATGTGCTGATCCTGGACGAGCCCACGCGCGGCATCGACGTGGGCGCCAAGTACGAGATCTACACGGTCATCGACCAGCTGGCCGCCCAGGGCAAGGCGGTCGTCTTCATCTCCTCCGAACTGCCGGAGCTGCTCGGCATGTGCGACCGCATCTACACGATGTCCGCCGGGCGGCTGACCGGTGAGGTGCCGCGGGCCGAGGCCACCCAGGAAGTGCTGATGCGCCGGATGACGAAGGACCAGGCCCCGACAGACGCGACGGACAACGCAAAGGACGAAGAGGTAACGCGATGAGCACGGACGTCACCGACAAGACCCCGGCGGCCGCACCGCCGGGCAAGGGCGGATCGGCCGGCGGCGAGGGTCTGTTGCAGCTGGTGCTGGGCGGCCTGCGCCGCAACATGCGCCAGTACGGCATGCTGATCGCGCTCGGCCTGATCGTCGTCCTCTTCCAGATCTGGACCGGCGGCGACCTGCTGCTGCCGCGCAACGTCTCCAACCTGGTGCTGCAGAACAGCTACATCCTGATCCTCGCGATCGGCATGATGCTGGTGATCATCGCCGGGCACATCGACCTGTCGGTCGGCTCGATCACGGCGTTCGTGGGCGCGTTCGCGGCCGTGCTGACGGTGCAGCACCATGTCGCCTGGCCGATCGCCCTGGTGCTGTGCCTGCTGGTGGGCGCGGTGGCGGGCTCCGTACAGGGCTTCCTGATCGCGTATTTCGGCATACCGTCGTTCATCGTCACGCTCGCCGGGATGCTGCTCTTCCGCGGTCTGACGGAGATCCTCCTGAAGGGCCAGACCCTCGGCCCGTTCCCGAACGGGCTGCAGAAGATCGGCAACGGCTTCCTGCCCGAGGTCGGCCCGAACACCAACTACCACAACCTCACCCTGCTCCTCGGCATCGTGTTGATCGCCGCCGTGGTGTGGCAGGAGGTGCGCGACCGGCGCCGCCAGCAGGAGTTCTCCCTCGACGTCGTACCGGTGAAGCTGTTCCTGCTCAAGCTCGTCGCGCTGGTCGCCGCGATCCTCGCCCTCACGATGCTCCTCGCCAGCTACGACGGCGCCCCGATCGTGCTGATCATCCTCGGCGCCCTGGTCGGCGGCTACGGCTACGTCATGCGCAACTCGGTCTTCGGCCGCCACATCTACGCCATCGGCGGCAACCTGCCGGCGGCCAAGCTGTCCGGCGTGAAGGACAAGCGCATCACCTTCCAGGTGTTCCTGAACATGGGCGTGCTCGCGGCCCTGGCGGGTCTGGTGGTCGCCGCCCGTCTGAACGCGGCCTCGCCGAAGGCGGGCGACGGCTTCGAACTGGAGGCCATCGCCTCCTCGTTCATCGGCGGCGCCTCCATGAGCGGTGGTGTCGGCACCGTCCTCGGCGCCATCATCGGTGGTCTCGTCCTCGGTGTGCTGAACAACGGCATGAACCTCCTCAGCGTCGGCACCGACTGGCAGCAGGTCATCAAGGGCCTGGCCCTGCTGGCGGCGGTCGGGTTCGACGTGTGGAACAAGCGCAAGTCCGGTTCGTGAGGGTCCATACATGAGGGTCCAGACAAGGGAGCCGTACCCATGGAACTGAACAGACGCACGGTCATCGCGGGAGCCGCGGCCACAGGCCTGGCCGCCACCACCCTCGGCACGGGCGCGGCCCGGGCCGCCAGCCGTCCGGAGGGCGGGAAACCGGTGAAGGAGTACTTCGGCACGCTCGCCGACGGCACGAAGGTGTACCGCTGGTCGCTGGAGAACGGCGGCACGCGGCTGAAGGTCCTCTCCTACGGCGGCATCATCCAGTCCCTGGAGATCCCGGACCGCCACGGCCGGTACGCGAACGTCTCGCTCGGCTACGACAACCTCGACGCCTACGTGAAGGGCACCACCTTCTTCGGCGCCACCATCGGCCGTTACGGAAACCGCATCGCCAAGGGGCAGTTCACGCTCGACGGCAAGAAGTACCAGCTGTCCGTCAACGACGGCGTGAACAGCCTGCACGGCGGCGCCAAGGGCTTCAACACCAAGGTGTGGGACATCGAGCCCTTCACCGCCGGCCACGACGTCGGCCTGCACCTGTACTACACGAGCGCCGACGGCGAGATGGGCTACCCCGGCACGCTGCGGACGAAGGTCACCTTCACCCTCACCCGGCACGGCGACTGGCGCATCGACTACGAGGCCACCACCGACAGGCCGACGGTCGTGAACCTCACCAACCACACGTACTACAACCTCGCGGGCGAGGGCAGCGGCAGCATCTACGACCACGAACTCTGGCTCGCGGCCGGCCGGTTCACCCCGACCGACTCGGGCCTGATACCCACCGGCGAGCTGGCGCGGGTCAAGGGCACCCCCTTCGACTTCACCCACCCCAAGCCGATCGGCCGGGACATCCGCACCGGCCACCCGCAGCTGGTCACCGCCAAGGGCTACGACCACAACTTCGTGCTCGACAAGGGCGTCACCGCCCGGCCCGAGCACGTGGTGACCCTGCGCGACCCGGAGTCCGGCCGCACGCTGAAGATCTTCACCGACCAGCCCGGCGTGCAGTTCTACTCGGGCAACTTCCTCGACGGCACCCTGGTCGGCCCCTCCGGACACACCTACCGGCAGGGCGACGGGCTGGCCCTGGAGACCCAGCACTTCCCGGACTCCCCGAACGAGCCGACGTTCCCGTCCACGGTGCTGCGCCCCGGCCATACCTACCGGACGACGACCATCCACACGTTCTCCGCGTGAACCGGCTCACACGACCGGTGAGTTGAACGCCACTGCCGTCCCTTCCGTACTCAAGGGTGGCCCGTGCTCCCCCGCACGGGCCACCTTGAACGGAGGTCCTCTTGGCCGGCAACGTCACCTCGCTGTTCCGCGGCACCGCCGCGCACAGCCCGTCGATGGCGGCGCTGACACGGGAGGGCGGCGACGGGACGGGACCGGTGGACTTCTGCGTGCCGTGCAACCCGTACTTCCCGACCCCGGCCATGTTCGACGAGCTGTCGGCCCGGTTGCACGAGATCGTGACGTACTACCCGAGCGGCGCCGACACCATCACGGGGGAACTGTGCGCACTGCTCCAACTGCCGCCGCAGTGCGTGGCGATGGGCAACGGCTCCACGGAACTGATCACCTGGATCGACCACCTCCTGGTCCGTGAGTCCCTGGCGGTCCCGGTCCCCACCTTCGGCCGCTGGACCGACCAGCCGATGGAGACCGGCAAGCGGGTCGACATGTTCCCGCTCCAGGAGGCGTCCGGCTTCGCCCTGGACCTCGCGCAGTACGCGGAGTTCATCCGCGTCCGGGGCACGCGCGTCGCCGTGATCTGCAACCCGAACAACCCCGACGGCGGCTACACGCGCAAGCAGTCCCTGGTGCAGTTCCTGGACGCCATGGCCGACCTGGACCTGATCGTGGTCGACGAGTCCTTCCTGGATTTCGCGGACGCCGAGGCCGAGCCGAGCGTCGTCCAGGAGGCCGTGCTCCGCCACAACGTGATCGTCCTGCGCAGCCTCGGCAAGAACTTCGGTCTGCACGGCATCCGCTTCGGCTACCTGGTGGCGAACCCCGCGCTCGCGGGCAGGGTCCGCTCGATGCTCCCGAAGTGGAACCTCAACTCCCTCGCCGAGCACCTGGTGTTCATGCTGCGCGACCACGGCCCCGAGTACGCGCAGAGCCTGGCCCAGGTCCGCCGGGACCGCCTGGAGATGGCCAGCCACCTCTCCGCGCTCCCCGGCCTGACCGTCTTCCCCTCCCAGGGCAACTTCCTGTTCGTCCGGCTGCCCCTGGGCGCCGTGGGCACGGTGGTCCGGGACCGGATGCTCGCCGAGCACCGGATCCTGGTCCGTGAGTGCGGCAACAAGATCGGATCCTCCAGCCGCTTCCTGAGACTCGTGGTGCGCCCCCAGGTCGACGTGCGTCGCCTGGTGTCCGGCCTGGAACAGGTGCTCTACGGGACCAGGAGGGGAGCCGCCGTACCCGAGCTGGGCGCAGGGACCAGCTACAGCTCGGGTACGGCGGCCGTCGACCGGCTGATGAGTGAGACCAACGGAGGCGGCGTACCCGGCCTGGCCGCGCAGGCCCAGGCCATGACCGCCGCTCCCGCTCCGGCCGCCGGCACCGGCATGCCGCTCCCCGCCGCCGTGCCACCACCCGGCGCCGGGATGCCGATGCCGGCGGCAGCCCAGCCCCTGCCGGCGGCGCCCCAGCCGGCGCCGGTTCCGGTACCGGCGGTGGCGCAGCCCGCCCCGGCGCAGCAGCCCCTGGTCCCGGCCCAGCCGCCGATGGTGCCCCTGCAGCAGCCGGTGGCCCCGCCGCCGGTTCCCCAGCCGGTGCCGATGCCGCAGCCGGTACCGCCACCCGCACCCGCACCCGCCGCCTTCGCCCCCACCCCGCCCGGTGTTCCGGCGCGCGGCGGGCTGACGGCGGCGCAGGTGCGGGGCATGACGGCGCCGGCCACCCCGGCGGTGCCCGCACCGGCCGTCCCGAACGGGCTGACACCGGCCCCGGCGACGGGCTGGCCGAACGCCCAGAGCTGGCCGAACGCGGCAGGCATGGACCAGGCGGGCTGAGCCCGAAGTCCCCTTCCCCGAAGGGCGGTTGAGGGATCGGGATCCCCGGGTCACGGGTGACTCACACGAATGGCCCACACGAGGTGAAACTTCCTCCGAAGGCAGCCAGGGTGAGTCACATGAACCACATACCGGCGTTTCGCCAACACAGGATCATCGCCCGAGTATTCGCCGTCGGCGCCCTGGGCGTCGCACTCGCGACCACCGCGGCCACGCCCTCGTCCGCCGTGGCCGCGAGGGTCGCCACCGTCCAGTCCCGTCCCGCCGACCACGACCGCGACCACGAGCACGAGCACGGCCGCGAGCACGAGCACGAGCACGGCGACCACGACGAGGGCTGGGAAGGGCCGGACTGCGTCGGCCTGATCAACCTGCTCTGCTGACCGGCCGGCGGCCCGGACCCGTTGCGACACCGCTCTTGTCGTAGTACGGCCCGGTGACGGAGGTGGCAGTAGCCGCCCCGCTTGACGATGTACGGCGCCTCGATCGCCTTGCTGCCGGTGGGCCGCTCGGCGATCGAGGGAATCGAATGGTTTGCGAGTCAACAGTTCTCGCACGCATGCAGATCGACCTCGGCGCGCACGGTCTTGCCCAGCGGCTCCCGGTCGACCACCTCCCACCGGTCGGCGAACGCGTCCACCAACAGCAGCCCACGCCCCGCCTCGGCGAACAGCCCGGGCTCACCTTTCGGCCCCGGGGGGCGCCGCTCGCCCCTCGCGTCACTCACCTCGACGCGGACACTCCCCGTCACCAACGCCAGCCTCAACTCGAAGTCCCGCCCCGGTACGCGCCCGTGCGTCACGGCGTTGGCGGCCAGCTCGGCGACGATCACGCCCACGGCATCCGCTGCCCGCGTGCCGCACGGGATACCCCACAGGGCGAGCTGAGAGAGAGTGAGATGCCTGGCCAGACGGGCACCGCGCGGCGTCGAGCTCAGGCGATGGGTGACGTTCATGGGCCCAATGTGGCGGGCGGGAGGCCGAGTTCACCAGCGCCGACCCGCGTACGCTGCGCGGAGCGTACGCGGTTACGGACTGGACAGTACTCGTAGCTGAACGTGACCATGTGCGACATGGGTACGGGAAACGGCGCCGAGCCGGAGTCATCGGGCAGCTTGCGGACGTTCGGGGCAGTCTTGCAGGCCCTCCGGGAGCATCACGGGCTGAGCAGGGACGATCTGGGGGAGCTCGTGAGCTTCTCCAAACACACGGTCGCATCCATCGAGCTGGGGAGGCGAATGCCGGACCCGGACTTCGTGGAAGCGGCGGAGCAGACACTGGGGAACACCGGAGCACTGCGGAAGGCGGCTGAACACCTTGCGCGGGAACCGGGGTTGGCCTCCTGGTTCCGGCGGTGGGCGCGGATGGAGAAGCTGGCGATCAATCTCTGCACATACGAGTGCCGGATGATCCCAGGGCTCTTGCAGACGGAGGCGTACGTACGGGCCCTGGCGGCGGATCAGTTGCCCCCGCTGACGGACCCGGAGATCGAGGAGATGTGGTCCGCTCGGACAGAGCGACAGCGCTTGCTGCACGAACGCCTCAGCACCACATCCAGCTTCATCCTCGAAGAACACCTGTTCCTGCGGCGTACCGGCGGCGTGGATGTCACCCGTAAGCTCATCGACCACATCCTGGTGCTCAGCGAGCTGAGGAACGTCGAGATCCAGGTGATGCCTCTGTCCCAGGGGTCGCACGCCGGACTGCAAGGCCCTCTCCAACTCCTGGAAACCCCCGAGAACAAGTGGTTCGCTTATGTCGAAGGGCAGGAGAGCGGCCAGTTGATCACTCAGTCGAGAGTGGTCAGCGTGCTCCAGTCACGGTATGCCAGGATGCGTTCGCAGGCTCTCACCATCAGAGACTCCGCGAGTCTGCTGCAACGGATGCGAGGGGACTTATGAGCGGCAACTCCGAACTGACGTGGTTCAAGAGCAGCTACAGCAGCAGCGCATCCGGTGACTGCATAGAGGTCGCCGTCCGCCCCGCCACCGTCCACATCCGCGACTCCAAGGCGAAGGAGGGCCCGGTGCTGGGCCTCTCCCCCGCCGCCTGGAGCGACTTCGTCGGCTACGCCGCTACGGGCACTGCTTCCACGCCATGTGGTACACGGTGCTGATGTTGCCGTCCGTCGAGTCCATGGTCATGAAGCTGACCTTGTCCGGACTCTGAGTGCCGGCGTTGACTCTGAGCTCGGTGTTGATGTTGAAGTTGCGCTCCACCCCGCAGGGCGCCCAGACCAGTTGGGCCACGTCGGTGCTGTCGGTGGCCTCCCAGTTGTCGTTGAAGGCGCCGTTGAAGGGGTGGGTCTTGGGCACGGTCTGAGAGGAGCCCTGGAAGTAGTACGAGGCCTTCTGGGTCGCCGTCGCGCCGGGCTGGAGGGAGAGGAAGCCCCGGTAGTCCGCGCTGGCGATGGCGTAGGTGAAGCCCTGCGGGACGTGGACGATCAGGTCGAGCTGGCAGTTCCTGCGGAAGGCCGTGGGGTCGGAGTTGCCGCCGGCCTGGGCCAGGTAGGCGCTGTAGGTCACCGTGAAGGCGGTGTTGTCCGGCGAGACGGCGACCGCCGCCGTACCCGCGGGGCAGCCGGAGCCGTTGACGGTCGCCACGTCGATGACGATCTTGTCCGGGGGCGGGTTGTCGAAGACACCCGAGGCGGATGCCCGGGTGGGCAGTGCGGCGGTGAGCAGAGCGGCTACGGCGCCGCTCAGGAGGAGTCCACGAGCCATGGTTCTCTCCCATGTCGTCGAGTGGGGGGTGTACCTCCGACCCGCCCCTGTCGCTCGTCCGGCCTGAAGGAACTGTGCGGGACCTGTGAAGGGCGGGAGGCGTGAGCATCGTAGGTAGCCACGTCCCGCCCCGGGAGAGCGAACTCCGGCCATTCACATCCGGGATTTTCACCGCCCCTACGGGTTCGCCCGCAGGGCGATCCACAGGGGCAGCAGCGGCCGGGCCGTGCCCGTGCAGGTCAGGCCCGGCGGGCGTTCACCGCGCACCGAGACGATCGGGCCGTCCACGCCCCGGACGACGTCGGCCACCGTGATCGCGGCGGCGTCCTTCGCGAGCCGGTAGCCGCCGCCTCCGCCGCGCCTGCTCTCCACGATCCCGGCCCGGCGCAGATCGCCCAGGATGCCCTCCGGGAACGTGTGCGGGATGTCCTGGGCGGCGGCGATTTCCTCTGCCTTCACGGGGCCGTTAGCCTGCCGTACGGCCAGTTCCAGTACCGCCCGTACGGCGTAGTCCGCCCGCGCCGAGATCCTCATGGATCCGTTGTGCGGCCTCGCGCGTGGCGAACGGCCGCGCCCGCGCCCCGTAAGATCGCCGCCCGGGAGGATCCACCTTGGCGCTCAGCAGACGTACCTTCAGTGCCCTGGCCGGCTCGGCCGCGCTCGGGCTCGCCCTCGGCGGCAGCGGCGGCTCCGGCGCGCTCTCGGCCTTCGCGGCGCGCGGCGGCAGCGTGCCCACCGGCCCGGCGCCGCTGCCGCCGGCCGTCGACCACGAACAGCACACGATCGGCTACGACCGGTACTCGCTGCTCGTGGACGGCAGCCGGCTGGTGGTGTGGTCCGGGGAGTTCCACCCCTTCCGGCTGCCGAGTCCGTCGCTGTGGCGGGACATCCTCCAGAAGATGCGGGCGCACGGGTACAACGCCGTCAGCATCTACGTCGCCTGGAACTACCACTCCCCCGCCCCCGGGCACTACGACTTCACCGGCGTCCGCGACCTCGACCTCTTCCTGCGCACGGCCGCCGAGACCGGGCTGTACGTCATCCTGCGGCCGGGCCCGTACATCAACGCCGAGGTCGACGGGGGCGGGTTCCCGGGCTGGCTGACGGCGACGAAGGGCACCGCGCGGACCGACGACCCGGCCTATCTCGCGTTCGCGGACGAGTGGCTGACGCAGGTCAACAGGATCGCCCGCAAGCACCTGTACACCCAGGGCACGGGCACGGTCCTGCTGTACCAGATCGAGAACGAGTACGACGCCCACGCCGGGGACGCCACCGGCCGGCGCTACATGTCCCACCTGTACAAGAAGGTGCGGGCCGACGGCATCGACGTACCGCTGTTCCACAACGACAAGGGCCGCAACGGGTACTGGGTGCCCGGGTCTATCGACACCGGCGGCGAGAAGGGCGGCTGGCTGTACGGCTTCGACGGGTACCCGTCGCCGTCGAGCACCCCGCCGGACTGGGGGACCTTCGGGTCGGGCGGCGCGAAGGGCGGGGCCAGTGCCTCGCCGACCACGCCCGGGTTCGTGCCCGAGTTCGGCGGCGGCTGGTTCGACCCGTGGGGCGGGGCCTGGTTCGACGGCAAGGGGTACGCCGAGTCGCGGCGCACCCGGGACGCGGCCTACGAGCGCCGGTTCTACCTCACCAACCTCGCCAACGGGCTCACGCTCCACAACGTGTACATGACCTTCGGCGGGACCTCGTGGGGCTGGCTGCCCGCGCCCGTCGTCTACACGTCGTACGACTACGGCGCGGCGATCGACGAGGCCCGGGGCGTCACGGCCAAGATCGCGCCGATGCACCAGCTCGGCCACCTCTTCCGGAGCGTGCCGGACTTCGCCAAGCTCGACCGGGCGGCCGAGGTCAGGGCCGCGGGGCTGAAGGTCTACCACCTGACCAACCCGGACACCGGCGCCCATGTCTACGTCGCCCGCAACGACGGCACGGCCCCGGTCACCTCCTCTCTGCCCACCGACGCGGGCTCGCTGCGCATCACCGTGCCCGGCAAGGACGCCCGGCTGCTGACGACCGGGCTGAAGCTCGGCGAGCGGACGCTCAAGTACGCGACCGCCCAGCCGGTCTTCTGCGTGACGGCCGGGCGGCAGGACATCGCCCTGTTCACGGGGCGCACGAACGACATGGCCGATCTGGTGCTGACGTGCCCGGAGGAGCCGTCCGTCATGCGGCTGGACCCGGAGGCCGCCTGGGTCTTCGACGACGACACCGAGCTGCGGGTGACCTCGCCGCTCGGCCAGGGCGGGCTGACCCGCGTCCTGGTGCAGAAGGGCGGCAGCGACACCCCGCTGGTGCTCCTCTTCGGCGACGACGCCACCTCCGTGCGCCTCTTCCCGTACGACACCCCGTCCGGGACCGTGCTGGTCTACGGTCCGGCGCTGCTGCGCCACGCCGAGGTGCGCGGCAGGGCCGTCCACCTGACCGGTGACATCACCGAGACGACGGCCATGGAGGTCTGGGCGCCGCGCGGGGTCGACACCGTGGTGTGGAACGGGCGCACCCTGCCCACCCGGGTGACCCTGTCCGGCAGCCTGATGACCAGCGCCATGCTGCCCGCCGTGCCCGAGGTGCGGCTGCCGGAGCTGGGCGGCTGGCGGATGCGGCGGGAGAACCCGGAGGCGGGGCCGGGCTTCGACGACTCGGGCTGGCAGCGCGCCGACCGTACGACGTCCTTCTCCACCACGCCCGTCCCCGACGGCGGGCCGGTGCTGTTCGCGGACGACTACGGCTTCCACTACGGGGACGTCTGGTACCGGGGCACCTTCACCGACTCTTCGGGCCTGGAGGAGCTGTCCCTCGCCTACAGCAGCGGCACCCAGGGGCTGCTGATGGCCTGGCTGGACGGCGAACCGCTGGGCACGCACCGGATGCCCGTGCCCGACAAGAACACCACGGCACGGAAGGGAAGTTGGGAGGCGACGGCGGCCTTCCCGGTGCGCGAGGCACTGCGCTCCCCGGGGCGGCACGTGCTGTCGGTACTCGTCCGGCGCATGCAGCACGACATGGACGGCGGTGCGCGGGACACGCACAAGGCCGCCCGCGGGCTGACGGCGGCCGCCTTCAAGGGGGCCGCTCCGCAGGTGAGCTGGCGGATCCAGGGCGAGGCGGCCCCGGACCCGGTGCGCGGGCCGATGAACAACGGCGGCCTGTACGGCGAGCGCGGCGGCTGGCATCTGCCGGACTTCCGGGAGGACCACGACTGGGAGCCGGTGACCTTCCCGCGCGACGCCCGGTACCAGGGCGTGACCTGGTACCGGACGGACTTCCGGCTCTCGGTGCCGGCCGACGTCGACGCGTCGGTCGGCCTGACCCTTCAGGACGACCCGTACCGGGCCTACCGGGCGCAGATCTTCCTCAACGGCTGGAACCTGGGGCAGTACATCAACAACGTCGGCCCCCAGCACACCTTCGTGCTGCCGAACGGCATCCTGCGCACCCGGGGCGCCAACACCCTCGCGCTGGCGGTCCTCTCGGAGTTCACCACGCTGTCGGGCCCCGGGTCCGTACGCCTGAGCCTGCTCGGCAGCGCAACAGGCGGACTGCCTGTCACGCCAGTCTGATCACGTTCCAGGACAGGGGTTCGAGTACGGCGGTGAGGGTGCCGTCCGTGACGGCGGTGCCCTCGACCGGGTGCGGGGTGACCCGCTCGGGGTCGTCGAGGGTGTTGCGGGCGTCGGGGTCGGCGTCCGCGAGGGCGCTGTGCTCGGTGACGGTCGTCAACTCCAGTCCGCTGAGCGCGACTTCGAGGGGAAGGGTGGCCGTGCGGCCGCGGTTCACGGCGAAGACGGTGACCGTGCCGTCGGCCGCGCGGACCGCCGTGGCGTGCAGCAGGTCCGTCTCGCCGTACTTCTTCGTCTCGTACGTCGGCGAGTCCACGCGGACGTCCAGCACCTCGCCCCGGCCGTGCTTCGAGGCCTGCGCGAAGGGGAAGAACGTCGTCTGCCGCCAGGCCGGGCCGCCCGGCTCGGTCATGATCGGCGCGATCACGTTGACCAGTTGGGCGAGGCAGGCGACGGTGACGCGGTCGGCGTGCCGGAGCAGCGCGATGAGGAGCGAGCCGAAGACGACGGCGTCGGTGACGCTGTAGTTGTCCTCCAGCAGGCGGGGGGCCTCGGGCCAGTCGGACGGGGCGATCGTCCGCGCGTGCTCCTCCCAGCGGGAGAGGTACCAGACGTTCCACTCGTCGAAGGAGAGGTTGATCTTCTTCTTGGACTTGAGCCGGGCGCCGACGTGGTCCGCCGTGGCCACCACGTTCTCGATGAAGGACTCCATGTCGACGGCCGAGGCCAGGAAGGAGTCGATGTCGCCGTCCGTGGGCTCGTAGTAGGCGTGCAGCGAGATGTGGTCGACCAGGTCGTAGGTCTCCGCCAGGACGGTCGCCTCCCACTCGGCGAAGGTCGGCATGGACTGGCTGGAGGAGCCGCAGGCGACCAGCTCGACGGAGGGGTCGGCCTGGCGCATGGCGCGGGCGGTCTCGGCGGCGAGCCGGCCGTATTCGTGCGCCGTCTTGTGCCCGGTCTGCCAGGGCCCGTCCATCTCGTTGCCGAGGCACCACAGCCGGATACCGAAGGGCTCCTTGTCGCCGTGGGCCGCGCGCAGGTCGGACAGGGCGGTGCCGGCGGGGTGGTTGGCGTACTCCTGGAGTTCCAGGGCCTCGGCGACGCCCCTCGTCCCGAGGTTCACGGCCATCATGGGCTCGGCCTGCGGGCCGACCTTCCTGAGGAACGCGATGTACTCCGACAGACCGAAGCGGTTGGTCTCGGTGGAGTGCCAGGCGAGGTCGAGGCGGCGGGGACGGTCCTCGGCGGGGCCGACGGAGTCCTCCCACTTGTAGCCGGAGACGAAGTTGCCGCCGGGGTAGCGGATCGCCGTCACTCCGAGTTCGCGGACCAGCTCCAGCACGTCGGTGCGCAGTCCGGCCTCGTCCGCCGAGGGGTGGTCCGGCTCGAAGACGCCGGTGTAGACGCAGCGGCCCAGGTGTTCCACGAAGGAGCCGAAGAGACGGGGGTTGACCGGGCCGACTGTGAACGCGGGGTCGAGGGTGAAACGGGCGGTGCTCTTGCTCATGGGGTCCTTTCGGGTCACTTCACAACAGGCCGGCCTGGTCTTGCCGTGGGTGCGGAACGCCTTGCCCCCACCGTCCCCACATGATCAAGATATTCAAGACGTGCGACATATCGAATGATGCTCGTAGCTTCGAACCGGACCGTAGATTCGAAGTGCTTCCGCGTCAATGGGTCGGACACCAGCCCGTCGGTGGTTTCTCCTTCGACGAGGGTCGCCGGGATCCCGTGACGGGGACACGCCCGGACGCGTACGCTCGGACCGGCAGAAGGGGGTTCGATGGGCATCGCGGGCGCGCGCGAGCTGTCGGCACGGCTGGCCGCACGACTGCGACCCTCCGGACATGTCTCGCGGCGGGGCTCGGCGCTGCGCGTGCTGGCCCGCGAACTCGCCGACGCCGTCCGCTCACGGCCCGACGTTCCGGACGACGTACGGGGGTTGTGCCGGGCGCTGTGCGAGGAGATGAGCGCGCGGCGCGGCGGACGGCCGGTGGAGCTGCGCTTCGAACGCTTCCCGGACGAGCTCGAAGTCACCGGTCTGTGTGTGGAGTTCGCGGACTTCGACCTGGTGATCGTGGAGGAGCGGGCCGCGCCGGTGCAGCAACTGGTGATCCTGGGCCATGAGTTGTGGCATCTGCACGCCGGGCACCGGCATCACCGCCTGGCGGGCGACGCGGCGGCCCGGGCCTTCGCCGAGGCGCCGGGCCGGCTGGCGGACGCGCTCACGGTGGCCGCGCGCAACGGCTCCCGGGCGGCCGACGAGGCCGAGGCGGACGACTTCGGGCACCGGCTGGCCACCCTGTTCCGCGGCCGCCTCAGCGGCGACCGGCTCTCCGTCACCCGCCCCGTCCCGCCGGACCCGATCCAACGGGCCCTCGGCTACCGCGGACGCGAGCAAGCGAGTGAGCCGAAGGGGCGCGCCGGTGTCGAGAGGGCGAACGCGCGGAGGCGCGAAGCGCCGAGCACGATCGGTCTCTCGACACCGGCATCCAGCGCCCCGGAGGTGAACCGAGCGTCCGAAGAAGGGGGAACCGCGCGGTGAGAGAACTGGCGCTGGATCCCGCACAGTTCCTCAGCGCGTTCTACATCTCCTTCTGGATCCCCACGGCCGTGCTGACCGCCGCGCTGGTGCTCAAGCTGCCCACGATCATCCGGCTGTGGCGGGACCCGCTGCTGCGCGCGGTCGGCGGGCTGCTGCTGCTCGCCTGCGCGGTGTTCGTCTTCTGCACGCCGTCCACGATCCACCGCGTCAACCGGCTGACCGGGGTGCCCAACATCGCGGCGCCCTGGTGCTATTCGCTCATCACGGCGATGTCCGCGTCCGGCCTGCTGCTGATCGTGACGTGGCGCAACGGCCTGTCCGACCGCTCGGCGGCGACGCGGCGGGCGGTGCGCCGGGTGGTCTCGGGGTACTCCGCGGTGATCGTCGCGCTGTGGGCGCTGTTCCTGTCGGCGGACGCGCCCGTGGAGCGGATACGGGACCTCGACACCTACTACGCGGGCACGCCGTTCATGCGCGAGGAGATCCTGCTGTACCTCTGCGCGCACACCGCGGCCTGCCTGGTCGCCTCGCGGCTCATCTGGAACTGGGCGCACGCCGGGGGGCTGGACGGCTTCCTGCGCCGGGGCCTGAAGCTGCTGGGCGCCGGATACGCGCTCAACATCGTCTTCGACGGGGCCAAGCTGACCGCCGTCGGCGCGCGGTGGTCCGGGCACGACCTGGACTGGCTCAGCACGGACCTCGCCCCGCCGGTCGCGTCGCTCTCCGCGATCCTGGTCGCGGCGGGCTTCATCCTCCCGCACGCGGGCCAGTACCTGTACGACCGCTGGCGGGTGCGCCGGGCCCACCGCGAACTGCGCCCGCTGTACCGGCTGATGCGCACGGTCAGCGGCGACTCCGTGCCCTTCGTGCTCCGTGCCGCCCCGGAACTGCGCCTGACGCGTCGCGAGACCTTCGTCCGTGACGTCCTGCTCCCGCTGACCCGCTACCTCGACAGCAACCTGGCAACCCGCCTGTACGACGCGGCGCGCGCCCTCGGTCACTCCGCCGAGTACGCCCGCGCGCTGGCGGCGGCGGCCGCCGTCCTGGACGCGATCGAGCACAAGCGCCGTACGCCGGAGCCGCCCGAGCCGTTGACCGGCCCCGACCCGGCGAACCTGCTCGGCGACATCGCCCCGGTCTCCCGCGCCCTGCGCCGCCCCGAGGAGATCGAGGCGGTGCGGGCGCGGGTGCGGGAGAGGGTGCCGTCAGCCTGAGAAGGCCGGTTGCGCGACTCCCTGCCCCGCTCCCGGGACGACCAGCAGCGACCCCGCCAGCGGGTCCGGCGGCTCCAGCCCGACCCGGGCCGTCGTGACGTACAGGTCGGTCAGAGCGGCGCCGCCGAACGCGCAGGCCGTCGTGCGCGGGGTCGGCAGGGTGATCACCCGGTCCAGCGCGCCGGCCGGCGTGTAGCGGCGGACCGCCCCGCCGTCCCACAGGGCCACCCACACACAGCCCTCCGCGTCGACCGTCAGGCCGTCCGGGAAGCCCGCGCCGGCCTCGATCTCCACCAGCGGGCGGCGGTTCGCCACGCGCCCGCCGTCGTGGTCGAAGACGTCGACGCGGCGCGTCGGGGTGTCGGCGTAGTACATCAGGCGGCCGTCCGGGCTCCAGCCCGTGCCGTTGCTGACCGTGACGTCGGGCAGGACCGTCTCGACCCTGCCGTCGCCCGTCAGCCGGCTCAGCGTGCCGCCTCCCGCCGCCTCGTCGTAGCGCATCGTGCCCGCCCACAGCGAGCCGTCCGGCGCCACCGCGGCGTCGTTCGCACGGCGCCCCGGCACCGGCTCGTGGTGCAGCCAGCGGAAGCTGTCGTCGGGGTCCAACAGGCCCACGCCGTCCCGCAGGTTGAGCACCAGGCCCCCGCCCGCCCGCGGCTTGGCGGCGCCGACGTGCTGCTCCGTCGTGCGCACCGTACGCCGCCCGGTCGCCGGGTCGTACGTGTGCAGGCGCATGCCCAGGATGTCCAGCCAGAGCAGCCGCCCGGTCGCCGGGTCCCAGGTCGGGCCCTCGCCGAGGGTCGCCTCCGCCCGGACCGCGACCTCGTGTCCGCCCCCGCTCACTCGGCGCTCCGGTGCCCGAGCCGCTCGGACAGGTCCGCCGCGCCCTTCACGGCCAGCTGCTCCAGCTCGGTCCGGCGCTCCTCGCTCCAGCGGATCATCGGCACCGAGATGGACAGGGCGGCGACCACCTGGCCCGTGCGGTCGCGCACCGGCGCCGCCACACAGCTCACGTCCGGGTTGGACTCGCGGCTCTCTACCGCGATCCCGCGCTGGCGGATCTGCGCCAGCGCCTCGCGCAGCGCCCCGGGATCGGTGATGCTGTTCGGCGTCATCGCGCTCAGCTCGGCGTCGTCCGGGATGCGCGCCGTCAGCTCCTGCTGCGGCAGCGAGGCGAGCAGCATCTTGCCGACGGAGGTGCAGTGGGCCGGGAGCCGGCGCCCCGCCGCCGAGACCATGCGCACCGCGTGCGTGGAGTCGACCTTCGCGATGTAGATGACGTCGGTGCCCTCCAGGATCGCCACGTGCACCGTCTCGTCGCAGGTCTCGGCGACCGTGCGGGCCACCTGCTGGCCCTCGGCGGCGAGGTCGAGCTGTTCGGCGTATCGGCTGCCGAGCTGGTACGGGCGCACGCCGAGCCGGTAACGTCCGGGCTGTCCCGGAACGGGCACGATGTACGACCGGGCGGAGAGCGTGGTGACCAGCTCGTGCACGGTGGTGCGCGGCAGTTGCAGCTTGCGCACGATGTCGGGGGCGGAGAGCGTCCCGTCTCCGTCGAGGAACAGCTCAAGAATGTCGAGAGCCCGGGTCACGGCAGGCACGAGGCGTCCCACGTCCGGCCCCCTCCCTTGGGTCTAAGCGCCCGGTCGACGTCCCGCATATGTTCGAGATATCAACAGGCGATCGGCATGACGAACACAGGCTAGTCACGGGGAGGTGTACGGGCAATGGGCGGGAGCACGCCGGGCACCATGAAGGGCATGTACGTCGACTTCCAGCTGGTGCTGCTGCGCCGCATGGCCGACCACAATCCCGCTCTGGTCGAGGACGCCCGGCGACGGCTCGGGGCGTCGCTCGCGGACATGCGGGAGGCCAACAAGCGGTGGCAGGCCATGGTCCGCTCGCCCAGGTCGCGCGGTGCGGCCGCCCGGTACCGCTCCGTCCTCGGCGAGCCGGAGTCGGTGGTCCCCCGCCGCCTCGGCGACGCCGACTGCGAGGCCCGGCGCTGGCCCCTGCCCCTCTGGCCCGACCTGCGCTTCGAGGCACTGGTCGGGCCGGACGGGGCGGTGTGGAACGAGTGGCTGGTGCGCGCGCCCGAAGCGCCGCCGCCGGTGCTGCGGACCCTGGAGGACCTGACCCCCTGGTCCTGCACGGTGGACGAGGCCGCCCGCGCCTTCGCCCCGGCCCGCCCGCTGGAGGGCACGGCACCGACGCGCTGGGGCCTCGCCTTCACCGCGCCGGACCGGGCGGGCGTACGGCACGAGGTGGTCGCCGAGTTCACCTGGGGGCTGCTGCAGCGGACGGCCGTACAGGACCGACTCAGTCCTCGAAGCCCGTCGCCCGGGTCCGCTTCTCCCAGGCCGTGACGTCGTCCCGTACCCGGTCGAGGTGGGCGAGGACCGCGCTCACCCCGTCGTCGCCGAGCGGCAGCCGCAGCGGGGTGTGCTCCGCCTCCAGCGCGGCGCGGATGAGGGCCGCCGCCTTGGCGGGGTCGCCGGGCTGGGTGCCGTCGCCACCGGACACCATGCCGCGTGTCTCGGCGACCTTCGCGTACACCCCGCTGTCCGCGCTGGTCCCGGCCCGCGCAGGCTCCATCAGCGAGGTCCGGAACCCGCCCGGCTCCACGATCAGCACCTTGATCCCGAACTCGGCGACCTCGTCCGCGAGCGCCTCCGAGATGCCCTCCAGCGCGAACTTCGTCCCGCTGTACGCGCCGAAGCCCGCGAAGGACATCTGCCCGCCCATGCTGCTCATCTGCACGATCGCCCCCGAGCGCCGCTCCCGCATGTGCGGCAGCACCGCCCGCACGAGCACCGTCGGCCCGAAGACATGCAGGTCGAACAGGTCCCGCAGCTCCTGCTCGGTGGTCTCCTCGACGGCGCCGACGTGGGTGCGGCCCGCGTTGTTGACCAGCACGTCGATCCGCCCGTGCCGGGCCACGACATCCCCGACCGCCGCCTCGATCGCGGCGGTGTCGGTCACGTCCAGCCGGAGGGCCTCCACCTGGTCGGGATGGGCGGCCACCAGGTCGTCCAGGGCCTCGGGGCGCCGGGCGGCGCCGACCACCACATCACCGGCGGCGACGGCGGCCTCGGTGATCGCCCGCCCGAACCCGCTGCTCGCCCCGGTCACCAGCCACACCTTGTTCATCACAACTCCCGATCGCACGTGCCGTGTTCGACTCCGACACGGACCACACTGCCGCCGGATACCGTTGCCCGTCCAAGACCCGTGGTGATAACCAACGGCTATGACGATCGACGTCCACGTCCGCGATCTGCGCTACTTCGTCGCGGTCGCCGAGGAACTGCACTTCACGCGCGCCGCCGAGAGTCTCTACGTCTCGCAGCCCGCGCTGAGCAAGCAGATCCGGGCGCTGGAGCGGCAGTTGGGGGCACAGCTGCTGCGGCGCGACCGGCACGGGGTGGCGCTGACGGCGGCGGGCGCGGCGCTGCTGCCCCACGCACGGAACGTGCTGTCCGCCTGGGAGGCGGGCGCGGCGGCCGTCGAGGCGACCGAGGCGAGCCGGCGCAGCACGCTCGTGGTGGGCATGAGCACCAGTCCGGGCCGGGGCGGGCTGCTGCCGGCCGTGCGCTCCCGGTTCACCGCCGAACACCCCGAGGTCACGCTCCGGCTGCGCCAGCTGACCTGGGACGATCCGACGGCCGGCCTGGCCGACGGCGGGACGGACGTCGCCTTCGTGTGGCTGCCGCTGCCGGACCAGGAGCGCTACGACTGGACGCTGGTCGCCGAGGAACCGCGCCTGCTGGCCCTGCCGGAGAGCCACCCGCTGGCCGCGCGCGCCGAACTGGACTTCGCGGACCTCCTGGACGAGCCGTTCCTCGCCCTGCCCGAGAGCGCGGGCCCGCTGCGCGACCACTGGCTCGCCCTGGACGCCCGCGCCGGCCGGCCGCCCCGGATCGGCGCGGAGGTCTCCGGGGCGGAGGAGACGTACGAGGCGCTCGTCGCGGGCCTCGGCGTCTGTCTGGTGGCCGCGGGCAACGCGCCCCTGATCAGCCTGGGCGGCGTCACCACCCGCCCGGTCCGGGGCATCGGCCCCAGCCGCTACGTGCTGGCCTGGCGCCGCGAGGACGCACACCGCCCGCTGGTCGCAGCGTACGCACGGGCGTGCCGCGGCGCGGTCGAGCGGTGAGCGGTCCGGTCAGCCCGCCGCGGCCAGGATCGACTGCGTCACCCGCTCCAGGGACCCGGGGTGCAGCCACAGGAACAGATTCGGCTCCACCAGCTCCAGCTCCATCAGCCGGGGCGCGCCGTCCTCCCCGTCCACGAGGTCCACGCGGGCGTACAGCAGCTCGGGCCCGCCGGGCACGGCCGCCAACGCCCGCTCGGCGACGGCGACTTCGGCCTCGGTCGGCTGCCAGCGCTCCAGGTCCGGGTGGGCCACCTTGGCGGCGTCGTACGGCGTGCCCGGCGCGAGGACGGCCCCCTTGCGGCTGGCGTGCAGCAGCCGGCCGCCGAAGAACTGGAGCGCGCGCTCGCCGCTGACGTCGATGCCGCGCACGTACGGCTGCACCATCGCCGTGAACCCCTCGGCGTGCATCCGGGCGAGCTGGCGCCGGGCCGCGTCGTGCTCGGCGGGCGCGTACCGGGCGGCGAACCGCGCCCCCGCGCCGGACGTGGGCTTGATCACGTACTCGTGCCCGGTGGGCAGCGGAGCCGCCTCGCCCGGCGCGATGTAGGAGGTGGGCACGGTCGGCACCCCGGCCGCCGCCAGCGCCCCCAGATACCGCTTGTCCATGCTCCACCGCACCACGGACGCCGGATTGGCGAGCCTCGTGCGCGCCGCGACCCGCTCCACCCACTCCTCGAACTCGGCGGCCCGCCAGCTGTAGTCCCAGGTGGACCGGATGACGACGAGGTCGTACCCGCCCCAGTCGGCCTTCTCGTCGTCCCAGTACCGCGCCTCGGCCTCGGCCCCGCCGTCCTGGAGCGCCCGCACCAGCACCGGCAGATCGGCGTCCCGGTGCGCCAGGGCGCCGGGGTCGTAGGTGGCGAGGGCGATGCGGGGCACGGCGGGACTCCTTGTCGTACGACGGTTCGACAAGGGTGAGGCTAACAACCCGCGTGCCGACCGTTACGGTCTACGACAGTGCCGAGACAGTTCCGGCGGTCGACAGTGCCGACAGTAAGGAGTGCGCCGCGTGTCCTCCCTCTTTCCCGCTCTGGCGGACGGTCCGCGTGACCGGGTCGCCCTGCGGTTCGGTGAGCGGTCCCTGACGTACGGCGAGCTGGCGGCGGCCGCGGGCGCGCTCGCCGGGCGGCTGCGCGGGGCCCGCCGGGTCGCCGTGTGGGCCACCCCGGAGCTGGAGACCGCCGTCGCCGTGACGGGGGTGCTGCTGGCCGGGGCGGCCGCCGTACCGCTGAACCCGAAGTCGGGCGAGAAGGAGCTCGGGCACATCGTCTCCGACAGTGCGCCCACGCTCGTCCTCACCGCACCCGGCGCCCAACTGCCCGCCGTGCTGGGCGACTTGGCACGACTGGACGTGGACGCGTCCGCCACCGGGCCCGCCGCCCCCGCCGCCGAGGTCTCCGACACGGACCCGGCACTGATCGTCTACACCTCCGGCACCACCGGCCCGCCCAAGGGCGCCGTCCTGCCCCGCCGGGCCCTCGCCACGACCCTCGACGCCCTCGCCGACGCCTGGCAGTGGACGGCCGACGACGTGCTCGTGCACGGGCTGCCCCTCTTCCATGTGCACGGGCTCGTGCTCGGCATCCTGGGCCCGCTGCGGCGCGG
The DNA here is from genome assembly GCF_058673395.1 of Streptomyces sp. HUAS MG56. Taxonomy (NCBI): domain Bacteria; kingdom Bacillati; phylum Actinomycetota; class Actinomycetes; order Kitasatosporales; family Streptomycetaceae; genus Streptomyces; species Streptomyces sp. HUAS MG56. The sequence goes on from NZ_CM178722.1 coordinate 3,938,320, forward strand.
CGGCAGCGTCCGGCACCTGGGCCGGTTCAGCACCGAGGGCGTCGCGCGCGAGCTGACCTGCGGCGCGACCATGCTGTTCGGCGTGCCGACGATGTACCACCGCATCGCCGAGGCCCTGCCGGACGACCCGGAGCTGGCCAAGGCCCTCGGCCGGGCCCGGCTGCTGGTGTCCGGCTCGGCCGCGCTGCCGGTGCACGACCACGAGCGGATCGCGGCGGCGACCGGGCGCCGGGTCGTCGAGCGCTACGGCATGACCGAGACCCTCATGAACACCAGCGTCCGCGCCGACGGCGAGGCCCGGCCCGGGACCGTCGGCGTGCCGCTGCCGGGCGTGGAGCTGCGGCTGGTGGAGGAGGACGGCACGGAGATCGCCGGGTACGACGGGGAGAGCGTCGGCGAGATCCAGGTGCGCGGGGCGAACCTGTTCACCGAGTACCTGAACCGTCCCGACGCCACGGCCGCCGCCTTCACCGCCGACGGCTGGTTCCGCACCGGCGACATGGCCGTGCGCGAGCACGACGGGTACGTCCGCATCGTCGGGCGCAAGGCCACCGACCTGATCAAGAGCGGCGGCTACAAGATCGGGGCGGGCGAGATCGAGAACGCGCTGCTGGAGCACCCCGGGGTGCGCGAGGCCGCCGTCACCGGCGAGCCGGACGCGGACCTGGGCGAGCGGATCGTGGCCTGGGTCGTCCCGGCGGACCCGCAGTCGCCGCCCACCGCCGAGGAGTTGGCGGACCATGTGGCCCGCCGTCTGGCCCCCCACAAGCGCCCCCGCGTCGTCCACCACCTCGCCGCCCTGCCCCGCAACGACATGGGCAAGATCATGAAGCGTGCGCTGGTGGCCGATGCCTGAGCGGCGCTCGGCGCGGGAGTTCCTGGCCCTGGTCACGGACCCCGGCAGCTTCGGTGAACTCCCCGCCCCGCAACGGGAGTCGCAGCCCGACGGGCCGCTGCGCTGGCAGGGCTACGACGCCTCGCGCGCCCGCGCCACCGGCCGCACCGGCGAGGAGGAGTCCGTCGTCTGCGGCACCGCCCGCGTCGACGGCACCCCGGCCGTGCTGATCGCCTTCGAGTTCGGCTTCCTCGGCGGCTCGCTCGGCGAACGCACCGGGGACCGGCTGGAGGCGGCCTACAACCACGCCCGTGCCCACCGGCTGCCGGTCGTGCCGCTGGTCGCGACCGGGGGCAGCCGGATGCAGGAGGGCATGCTCGCTCTCACCCAACTCCAGCGCGTGGCCCGGCAGTCGGCCCTCACCCGTGCGGCGGGCCTGCCGCAGATCGCGGTGTTGCGGGACCCCACGACCGGCGGCGGCTGGGCCACCCTCGGCGCGGGCGCCGACGTCACCCTGGCCCTGCCCGCCGTACAGGTGGGCTTCGCCGGCTCACGCGTCCGGCCGGCGGACGCCGACCCGGCCGCCTACACGGCGGAGTCGCAGCTGGCGACGGGCGCGGTGGACGCGGTCGTACCGGCGCGGGAGCTGAAGGAGACGCTGGGGCTGTGGCTGCGCCTGCTCTCCCCCACGGCCCCGGCTCCGGCCCCCGTCGCCGAGGCGCCCCTGCCCCCGGCCCTGGGACGGACGGACCTCCCCCGCACCGGCTGGGACGCGGTCCGACGCGCCCGCTCCCCCGAACGCCCGCGCGCCCAGGCCTACTTGGACGCCTGCTTCACCCACCGGCTCGGCATCAGCGGGGACCGGTGCGGCGGCACGGACCCCGAGGGCATGCTGTGCGGGTTCGGCGAGCGGGACGGCCGCACCGTGGCCTACGCGGCACAGACCGGGACGGCGACCCGGCCCGCCGGGTACCGCACCGCCGCCCGGCTGATCCGGCTCGCGGACCGGCTGGGGATCCCCGTGCTGACCCTGGTGGACACCCCGGGCGCCGCGAACGACGCGGAGGCCGAACGGCAGGGGGCCGGCCCGGCCATCGCCGAGGTGTTCGCCGCGGTGGCGGCCGCCCGCGTCCCCGTCACCACCCTGGTGATCGGCGAGGGCGGCTCCGGCGGCGCCCTCGCCCTGGCCGCCCCCGGCAACACCTGGGCCACCCCGGACAGCTACTTCTCGGTGATCGCCCCGGAACTCGCGGCCGCAATCCTCAAACGCCCCGCGGACGAGACCGAGGCGACCGCCGGACACCTGCGCATCCGGCCGCAGGACCTGGTGGAGCTGGGGGTGATCCGGGGGATCGTGACCCGCCGCCGGCCGTAGCACCGCCCGGATGATCTCCCGCATGACCGACCCGCCCGGTCGTCCTTGGCGGACGCCCGCAGCGAGACCGACGTCGCCGAGCGCGGCACGGCCGGCGTGCCGCGCCAGGCGGCGTCCTTGCCGGTCAGCGACACGGTGTGCCACGTCGTGCCGTCCTGGGCGGCCTGGGCGGTGAGGCCCGCGTCCCAGGCCGCCCCTGTGCCGATCCGGGCGTTGCTCTCGGCCATGTCGGCCTCGACCCGCCCGTCGAGCCAGACCTTGGCGACGCCGTCGCCGCGGGTGGACGACCGTCAGAGGGTGCGCCCCTCGGCCGCCTCGACCGCGGCCCCGCCGAGACTGGGCAGGGCGCGCTCGGTCACGGCACCCGCCGGGGTCGCGGCCCGCGCGCCCCGGCCGTAGGTCACGATCAGCGGAGTCGCGCCGGACCCGGCGTCGGTCAGTCCCTGCCGGATCAGCCCGCTCACGTCGAACAGCCGCCGGTCCAGCGTCCCGGCCCGCAGATACGGCAGCGCCTCGTCCGGTACGACGCTGATCGCACCGCCGCTCTCCTGTGTCCGCACGGCCCCGGTGGCGCCCTCGGGCCGCCGCACGGTGACCGTCCTCCTGCCGTGCCCGAGATCGGTGACGGTCACCTTGTCGCCGGTGACGAGGGTGACGGTGGTCGCCGCGGTGGGGCTGCCACTGCCCGGTGGGCGCGGGGCGGGGTGCGCCGCCGCGGCCGCCGGGCCGACCGGAATCAGGGCGCTCACCAGCCCCGCCGCCAGCAGTGCCGCCCCGCGTCTGACTGGTCCTCCGGTCATCCACGCCTCTTCTCGTATGGGTCGAGTGCGTCGGGTGCGTCGAGTACTGCGAAAGAGTGTCCGGCGGGTCGTGCGACCGCGGTGCCGGGCGGAGGTGGCGGGTTGGCACAGCGGGTTCCCGCCAACCTCGGCCGACGCCCCGCCGCTCGCCTGGGAAAACGGGACTTGTGAAGCACCGTCCGTAACATAGGAGTTGGTCAGCGTCACCAACGAGTACGAACGGGGAGCGAGCGTCGCCATGGACGGGTTGATGGAGTTCAGGACCGAGGACGGCGCGCTCGTGCTGGCGGAGGACGTCAGCACCCGGTCGGGCGCCCGCCTCGTCTCGCGCGGCGACGGCCCGGCGCAGGCGGCGCGCACGTTCGAGGGCGCGCTGGAGGGGGTCCGGGCGGCGGCCGCGTCCGCGCTGCGGGTCTTCCGGGACGGCAGCCTGCGCCCCGACGAGGTGGAGATCGAGTTCGGCGTGAAGCTGTCCGCGGAGGCCGGCGCGGTCATCGCGAAGGGCTCGACGGAGGGTCACCTGGTCGTCAAGCTCAGCTGGTCGGCGGGCCCGGGTGTGCCGGAGCAGGGCGCCGTGCAGCCGGCCGGCCCGGGACACGGCGCACCGGGGCAGACCGTGCCCGGACAGACCCTGCCGGGGCAGACCGTGCCGGGGCAGGGCCGGGCGGGGCAGGACGCCGCGGGGCCGGAGTCCGCCGACCGGTGAGAAGCAGTGCCGCCTGGCATGCCCGGATCCGCTGCGGCGACGAGGTGGGGGCCGGCTTCCTGGTCACCGGCCGCCGGGTGCTGACCTGTGCCCACGTCGTCAGGCGGAGCGGGCGGGCGTCGGTGTCCGTGTCCTTCCCGCACGCCCGGGAGCTGGGCGAGGTGTCCGCGTCGGTCGTCGCCCACGGCGGCTGGGCCGGTGAGGTCACCGACCCCGGCGACGTCGCCGTACTCGAACTGGACCGTGACATACCGCTCGCCCCGGCCGGCTTCGCCCCGCCCGACGCCGCGTACACCGAGCCGTACCCCAAGCTGATCGCCTACGGCTTCCCCGAGGGCTACGACGAGGGAACGCTCGCCGAATACCAGGCCGTCTCGGGCCAGTTGATCGCCGACGAGTGGCTGGAACTGGTCGCGTGGAGCGGGCACGGGCAGCCGCTCGTGGCCGGATTCAGCGGGTCCGCGGCGACGCTGCCGGACGGCAGGGTGGTCGGCATGGTCTCCGCCGCCTCGGGCACGGCCGAGGTGCGCAAGGGCCGCATGCTGCCGCTGGACGTCATGGCCCGGTACTGGCCCGAACTGGGCGAGCTGGTGCCCACCCCCGGCCACGCGGACGAGGCCCGCCGGCGGCTGTACGCCCTGCTGCGGCGGGCGGCGGGCGACCCGGTGTGCGATCCGAACCGGCTGTACGTGGACGCGGTGGGCGCCTTCGGACCGCCCCTGCCGACGGGCGGTTTCGCCTCCCTGGGGGCGGCCGCCGCGTATGTGCAGTGGGAGGTACCGGACCCGCAGGCGGTGAGCCGCCTCGCCGACCGGCTCCAGGAACTGCTGGGCGGCGGCGTGGCACGGCCCCCGGAGCCCGCTCCCCCACGCCCCTCCTCCGCCCCTTCCCCCTGGTCGCCGGTCGTCGTCGAGATCGATCACAGCGGCGCCGGTCCCGACCAGGTGACCGTCGAGGTGTCCGCGTACCGCGACGGACGGCGCCGGCCGGTGGGTGCGGGCCGGCTGCCGCGGACCGCCGTACGGGCCTATGTGCAGAGCCGTATCGACGAGGCTGTCGCGCACCTCGCCCCGGACGCCGACGAACTGGTGACGTTCGTCCTGTCGCGCGAGTGGCTCAACGAGGCGGTGGCGCACTGGGAGTGCAGCGCCGAGGACAGCACGCCGCTCGGCTGCGCCTATCCCCTCGTGGTGACCGACCGCGCCCGTCACCACAGTGGCAGGCTGCGCCACCAGCTGCGCAAGAAGTGGCAGAAGCTGGACGCGGGGCACGGATCCGAGGTGCACCGGGTCGAGTGCGGCACCCGGGAGCGGCCGCCGAGCCTGCGCAAGCGGCTGTGGGACGGCGACGCCGGACTGGCGGCCTTCGCCACCTCGCCCACGGAGGCGCGCCAGCACTTCGAGGTCGGTCTCACGGTCCCCGTCCCGGTCCTCCTGTGGCCCCGAACCGGCTGCCCCGGCGGCGCGCAGGGGGGTCCGGCCTGCGCCGGTGGTGCGCAAGGGGATCCGGCCTGCCCCGGCGGTGCGCACGACGCGCACGCCTGCCCGGGCAGCGAATTCCTCGACCGGCTCTCCGCCTCGCTCGCCGAGGTCCCGCCCGCCGAACTCCCGCGCCACATCCTGTCGTTGCGGCTGACCGCGGACGCCGACGACGACCCGGACCGGCACTGGGCGAGAGACCTCCAGCTGCTCTGGGACGATCCGCGCTGCTTCCCCGAGGCCACCGCGAGCCTGCACTCCCCCGTCGGCTGACCGACCGCCCGTACGCCCCCGCCCCCCACGGAGAAGAAGAGCCCATGCCCCTGTGGCCCGTCTACACCGGTACGAACGAGCCGCACGACGGCATCACGAAGCTGCCCCCGCCGCCGCCCTGGCGGGCCTTCGACGGCCGGCCGGTGCTCGACGCCCCGGACACGGCCGCCGACGCCTCGGCCGTCTCCCCGGACCGCATGCACCGCGCCGAGACCTACCAGGCCACGGAGCAGACGGTCCAGTTGGTCAACGCGGCCCTGTACCTGCGCCGTCCGCTGCTGGTCACCGGCCCGCCGGGCACCGGCAAGTCCTCGCTCGTGTACGCAGTCGCCCGCGAGCTGCGGCTCGGCCCGGTGCTGCGCTGGAACATCACGAGCCGCAGCACGCTGCACGACGGCCTCTACCAGTACGACCCGCTCTCCCGGCTGTACGCGGCCCGGCAGGCGGCCGCCCGGCCGGACGAGGCGGACCGGGCGCACCGGGCGGCAGGCCCGGCCGACGGCACGGACGGCACGGACGACGGGTCGGGCATCGAGCACCATCTGCGCCTCGGCCCGCTGGGCACCGCCCTGCTGCCGTACGCCCGCCCCCGCGCCCTGCTCATCGACGAGATCGACAAGAGCGACCTCGACCTGCCCAACGACCTGCTGAACGTGCTGGAGGAGGGCCAGTACGAGATCCCCGAGCTGGTGCGCGCCGCCCGGCTCGCCCCGGGCGGCACCGCCGAGGTGATGGCCGACGGCACCGACGAGCGGGTCCCGGTGGCGCGCGGCCGGGTCCGCTGCCGGGCGTTCCCCTTCGTCGTCCTCACCAGCAACGGCGAGCGCGAGTTCCCGCCCGCCTTCCTGCGCCGCTGTGTCACGCTGCATCTGCGGCAGCCGGACGACCGGCACCTCGCCGAGATCGTCCGGGCCCACCTGGGCGAGCCCGACGCGTACGCGCAGGGCCTGATCGACCGCTTCCTGTCCCGGGCGTGCGCCGGCGACCTGGCCACCGACCAGCTGCTCAACGCGATCTACCTGGCCCGCTCCGCCGACCTGGACGCCGGGTCGCTGGAGCAGCTGGCCGAACAGCTGATGCCGTACCTCGGGCAGAGCGCGCGGCCCGATGTCTTCTGAGCACCCCGGCTCCCCGGATCCCCTGGCCCGCCTCGCCGACGTCCTCGCCGGGACGGCCCACGGGGTCCGTCCGACGGCGCTCGAACTGGCCGAACTGCTGTGGCTGGCCCGGCACATGCGGCCCGACGCCCCCGCGACCGACCGCGAGCCCGGCCCCGCCACCGCCACCGAACCCGAATCCGAATCCGAGGTCACCGGCCGCGAAGCCGCCCCGCCCGCGCCCCCGGAGCGGCAGGCACCGCCCCCGGCCCGACCCGCGGCCCAGCCGCCGCCCGCCCGCGTCCCCCTGCACCTGCCCTCCCCGCACGCCGCCACGGCGGCGGACCGGCGGCACACCACGCTCCTGGCCCCGGCACCCCCGATGCTGCGCCACCCGCTCGCGCTGCAACGCGCGCTGCGCCCGCTGGGCCGCCGCGTCGACGCGCCCGTGGGCCACGAGCTGGCGGAGCGGGCGACCGCCGACCGCATCGCCCGACTGGGCGCCGACCCCGAGTGGTGGCTGCCGGTGCTGCGCCCCGCGCGGGAGCGCTGGCTGCGGCTGAACCTGGTGTACGACGCCGGTCCCACCATGCCGGTCTGGCGCCCCCTGATCCACGAACTGCACACGGTCCTCGCCCAGTCGGGCCTCTTCCGCACGGTCGCCCTGTACCGCGCCGCCGCCGACGGCACCGTACGCGGCTCAGGCCCGCACGCCCCCGCCGACGGCCGCAGCGTCACCCTCCTGATCAGCGACTGCATGGGCCCGCAGTGGCGGGAGGGGCCCGCCGGCACCCTCTGGTACGCCACGCTGCACCGGTGGGCGCGCCGGACGCCCCTGGCCGTCGTACAGCCGCTCCCGGAACACCTGTGGCGGGACACGGCCCTGCCCACCACGCCCGGCCGTCTGTCGGCCCCGTACCCGGCGGCACCCACGGCGACGCTGACGTTCACCTCGTACGAGCGGCCGGAGTCCGCCGGGGCCGAGGGGTTCGAGGGGTCCGCCGGGACCGACCGGGCCGTGCCGCTGCCCGTGCTGGAGCCGGAGCCGCGGTGGCTGGGGCACTGGGCGGGGCTGCTCACGGCGCCGGGCGGGGTGGAATTCCCCGCCGCGGTCGCGGAGTTGGGCCGTCCGCTGGCGGCGGACGCCGAGGAGCGGACCGACGTCGGCCTGCTGTCCGCCGAGGAGCTGGTCCTGCGGTTTCGCGCGACGGCCTCCCCCGAGGCGTTCCGGCTGGCCGGCCATCTCGCGGTGGGGCGCCCCGATCTGCCGGTCATGCGGCTGGTGCAGGCCGCCGTCGAACCGGATCCGCGGCCCCGGCACCTGGCGGAGGTCGTCCTCAGCGGCATGCTCACCACGGTGCCGGGCGGCGCGCCCGGCAGCTACGCCTTCCGGGAGGGGGTGCGCGAGCTGCTCCTGCTCGGCCTGCCGCGCACCGCCCGCAAGCAGACCGTCGAACTCCTCGGTCGGATCGGCGAGTTCATCGACCGCCGGGCGGGCCGGGCACCGGGCGAGTTCCCGGCGTCGGTCCCGTCCGCGCGCGGGGCGGGGACGGCCGTGGAGGGGGATCCGTTCGCCACGGTCAGCGAGGACAGCGTGCGACGGCTCGGCACGGACCGCGCCGCGCGGGGTGTCCCGGCCGAAGCCGAACCCCCGCTCCCCGCCGACGCCGCATCCCCCGTCCCCACCGAGGCCGGACCGGCTGTCCCCGCCGAGGCCGGACCCGGCGTCGACCGCCCCGGGATCCTCTTCGTCGCCGACGCCCTCGCCGGCCGCCCCGAAGCGCGCATCACCCTCGAAGCCACGGTGCACGACATCCTCGCGCGCGGCTCGCTCACCCCGCGCCAGTACGAGGTGCGGGTCCGCCCGGACGGCTACCTCGTGCGCGTCGAGCCCGGTGCCTTCCTCCTGCCCGTCCTGGTCGCCGTGCTGCGTGAACTGCCGCACGCCCAGCGGCGGCTGACGGATCCGCCCCGCCTGTGGGTGACGTTCGGCGAGCCGCCCGTCCGGCCGCCGGAGGTGCCCGCGTACGCCATGGTCGTCGTACCTCCCGCGCTGTACGACGACTTCACCGGCAGCTCCGCCGCCCGCGGCACCCTGCGTTTCCTGCCGCTCTACGCCGACGACGCCCCGGACGCCTCCTCGGTCGCCTGGTACTGCGCCCTCGGACCGTCGAGCGGGCCGCCCGCGTCCGACGAACGCGACCTCGTGCAGGGCCCCTTCATCACCCGTGACCTGCGCGAGCTGGGCATTCCCGCCCCCGGCCGCACGGCGATCGTCCACACCCGGTCCGACGGCCCGCTCCGGGTGCTCGACCCGATCGAGCCGCGCGGCACGCGTCCACCGCGTCCGCAGACGTACTACTCGGTCGACCTCACCCCGCACCATGCGCGGGACACCATGTCCCTGCCCAGCTCCGGCAAGGGCACCTTCACCGCCACGGTGGAGCTGTCCTGGCGCGTCGACGATCCGGTCGCCTTCGTCCGCGGCGAGACCCTGCGCGTCCGCCGGCCGCTGCTGGACCATCTGCGCGGCGCGGCGGCGCGCATCACCGGGCGGCATCCACTGCGTCGTGCGAACGCGGCCCAGCGGGAGGTGAACGCCCAGGTGGGCGGCTGGCCGGTGGCGGGGCTGGCGGTGTCGTACACCGTGCGCCTGGTCCCGGAGGGCGCACCCGCGCCGGTGGCGGAACCGTCGGTTCCGGCGCGGGGCCGGCTGGCGGCCCTCCTCGCCCGCGCCGAGAACGTGCTGATCGGCTTCGACGGCCCCCTCGCCCGGCTGTTCTCCGCGCGGACGGCACGTGAGGCCGTGCTCGACCTGCTGTCCGTGGTGGCCGAGCACCGTGACCCGCGGGACGCACTGGCGGGCCGGGCGCCGGCCGCCGCGGGCGAGACCGGCCGGGAGGCGTTCGTGCATCCGCTGGATCTGCTGCGTGCCTTCGCCCACGACCGGCTCGGCCCCGAGCTGCGGGCGCGCCTCGACGCCCTCGAACTGCGGGCCGTTCCCGACGCGCCCGCGACTCACCGGTCCCGCGCGCTCGTCCGCGCCCTGCACGGGTCCGGACGCCGGGTCAGCGTGGTGACGGACGTGGGCACGCAGGCCGTCCACCGCTGTCTGACGCCCGCCCGCCTGCCCCTCGCGGGCGTCCACGGCCGCCGCGACGACCTCGGCCTGCTGATGCCCGACCCCGACTGCCTGCTGCGCGCCCTGAGCGCCCCCGGCGCGTCGGCCCGTACCGGCGTCCTGATCGGCTCGTCGGTCGCCGAACTCACCGCCGCCCAGCAGCTCGGCCTCCCCTTCGTCGGGTACGCCCCCACCGCCACCGGGCGGCGGCACCTGCGCGAGGGAGGCAGCGAGATCACCCTCTCGTCCCTGGAACCCCTGCTGGAGGCCGCCCGCGCCCTGTGATCCGGCCGCCACCCCGGATTTCCGGCAGACACGCCGGAGCGGCCGGGAAATACCCCCGTTCAGCGGCACCCCGCCCGGCCGCCCCCAGCAGGCGCCCGCTCCCGCCCCCGCGCAGGATGCAGTGTGTGAGGCCCGCCATCCGGCCGGGCGCACCAACGCCCGCGCACCGGGAGGATCGTCGTGACCGTCAGTCTGGAGCAGTTGCGCCGCTGCCACTTCGCCGTCGACCTGGGCGCCGCCCGCACCCGGATCTATGTGAAGGGGGCCGGTCTCGTCGTGGACCAGCCCTCCGCCGCCGCCGTGAACACCCGCACCGGCGCGCTCATAGCCGTCGGGGAGTTCGCGGAGCAGATGACGGGACGGACGCCGGACTACATCCGGGTCGTCCGGCCGATCGCCGGGGGCACGGTGGTGGACATCGACATGGCCCAGCGCATGCTGCGCCAGCTCCTCGGCGACAAGACGCGCCGCGCCCTGCGCCGTAACCTGCGGCTGCGCGCGGCGGCCTGCACCCCGCACGACGCGGATCCGCTGGCCCAGCGGGCGACCACCGAGACGCTGGTCGGGCTGGGCGCGCGCAAGGTCGAGCTGGTGGACACGCTCATCGCCGCCGCCATCGGCTGCGGGCTGCCCGTCGAGCGCCCCGAGGCCACCATGATCATGGTGTGCGGGGCGGCGGCCACCCAGGTGGCCGTCCTCTCGCTCGGCTCCATCGTGACCGCCGAGCGGGTCCCGGTGGGCGGCGAGGCGGTGGACCACGCGATCGTGCAACACCTGCGGCACGAACACGAGCTGATACTTCCCAGCCAGTCGGTACGTCCACTGCAACTGGCCCTGTCCGGCAACGGGTTGACCGCGCAGGGCCCCGCACAGACCGAGATCCACGGGCGGGACGTGGCCACCGGGCTGGCCCGCAGCGTCCGGGTCGACACCGCCGCCGTACGGGACGCGATCCAGACCCCGCTCACCGGTGTCCTGGACGGCATCGGCAAGGTGCTGCGCGCCTGCCCGCCCGACCTGGTGGCCGACCTCGCCGACCGCGGGATCATGATGGTCGGCGGCTCGGCGCTGCTGCCGGGCTTCGACGAGATGCTGCGCGAGGCCACCGGGATGCCGGTGCACATCGCCGAACGGCCCGACATCTGCGCGGCCCAGGGGCTCGGCGAGATGCTGGAGGGCCGGATCGAGCCGCTGGTCCTGAACCCACTGGCCGCCTGAGCCACGAGGCCCGCGGCCCGGTGGACCACCTCATTCCGGACCGGACCGCCGACCGCCGCCGACCGCCGTGCACCGCACCATGACGACAGCCACCGGTCACCGGTCACGGGTCCCGGCCAGCAGCAGCACCGCGAGCACCCCCACCCCCGCCAGCAGGTACCCGGCCCCGGTGAGGCCGCCCAGCGTGCCCAGCACCGCGACGCCCAGGGCGGATCCGGCCTGCCGGATGCCGTTCAGCGCGCCCTGGCTCGTCGCCGCGTACTCCGCCGGCGCCGCGACGGCCACCGCGGCGGCGGCACCCGGGATGGACAGCGTGCCGGCCGCGGCGAGCGCCAGCTCGGCGGCGACGATCAGCGCCAGCGGCGGATGGTGACCGGCGGCGCATGCCAGCAGCGCGCCGGCGACGGCCGTGGCGGACATGCCGGTCAGCAGCACGGGACGGGGGCCGTAGCGGGCCACGAGCCGCCCGGTGAAGAACGGCATCACGCACACCGGGAACGCCATGGGCAGCGCGGCCAGTCCGGCCCGCAGCGGGGTCAGGTCGTAGGTGCGCTGGAGCCACACCGCGAGCAGGTACATGCCGCCGAAGTAGGCGAAGCAGGACACCGCAGCGGCGACCATCGCGGCCCGCACCCGCGGCAGCGCGAGCAGCGCGGGCGGCAGCACCGGGGCGGCGGCCCGGCGCTCCACGACGGCGAGGGCGCCGAAGCAGGCGAGCGCGGCGGCGAGCGGCAGCAGGGCGCGCGGCGCGCCCCAGCCCTCGATCCCGGCCTCGACCAGCCCGAAGGTGAGCAGCCCGAGCCCGGCGGTGGACAGCAGCAGACCCGGCCGGTCCAGGGCGCGGGCGGCCCCGACCGGCGGCGCGGGCAGCCGGCGGGCGAGGAGCAGCGCGGCGAGGGCGAGGGGCGGGTTGACGAGGAACACCAGCCGCCAGCCGCCGAGTTCGACCAGGCCGCCGCCGAGCACGGGGCCGGCCGCGGCGCCGAGTCCGCTGAGCGCGGCCCAGGCGCCGATGGCGCGGGTACGGCGGCCGGGGTCGGGATACAGGTGGATGAGCAGCGCGAGGGAGGCGGGCACCAGCCCGGCCCCCGCGGCGCCGAGCAGCGCGCGCCCGGCGATCAGGCCGGCCGCCCCGGGGGCGAGCGCGCACGCCACGGACAGCGCGGCGAACAGCCCGAGGGCCGCGGCGTAGACCCGCCGGGCGCCCCAGCGGTCGGCGAAGACCCCGCCGGCCAGCAGCAGCCCGGCGAAGACGACGGTGTAGGCGTCCACGGTCCACGGCAGTGCGGCGGCGCCCGGCCGCAGCGAGGCCTGGATGTCGGGTACGGCGACGTTGAGGATCGAGGTGTCCAGCAGGACGAGCAGGTTCCCGGTGGCGATCCCGGCGAAGGCGAGCCGGGCGGCGCGGCGGGGAGCATGGCCGGCCGGGCCGGAAGGAGCGGCCGGGCCGGAAGAGGTGGCTGGTCCGGACACGGGTTCGGCTGTGGTCATGGGGGCAGCGTGTCGCCGGGCGGACCGATCCCGTGACACCGCAAGTCCGATGGCCCCATCGGAGAGTCCGATGGCAACACCCTGGGGCGCGGGGCCGTGTGCGCCCCACGGCTACCCTTCCCCCGTGGACTCCCGCTACCTCCGCGCCTTCGTCGCCGTCGTCGAGCACGGCGGCATCTCCGCCGCCGCCCAGGCCCTGGGCTACGCCCAGTCGAGCGTGAGCGCCCAACTCAAGCGACTGGAAGCCGACTTGGGCGTGAGCGTACTGGTACGGGCGGGCACAGGGGCGGTGCTCACCGAGGCGGGCGGCCGGCTGCTGCCGTACGCGCGCGAGGCGCTGGAGCTGGAGGAGCGGATGCGCCGGGCGGCCCGCGGCGACCGGCCCCGGCTCAGGATCGGCACACAGGAGTCGCTGGCCCACGCGTGGCTGCCCGAGGTGCTGGCCGCGCTGGAGTACGGCGCGGGCGGCCCGGCCGCCGGTCCGGACGCCGGCGCGGACGTCGCCCTGACCGTGGCGTCCCGCGGCGCGCTGGAACGGGCCTTCGGGGCGGGCGAGTTGGACCTCGTCTTCCAGTACGACAACGGCATCCGCTCGGTCCGCCCGCACACGGTCGTGGGGCACGACCGCACGTTCCTGGTGGCGGCGCCGGGTCATCCGCTGGCCCGGCAGGAGACGGTGACGCCGGAGCAGCTGCTGCCCCACGAGTTCCTGGTGGCCGAACCCGGCTGCACCTCGGAGATGCTGGTGGACCGCTTCGGCGCCGACCTGCTGGCGGGCGCTCAGCAGACCCTGCTCCAGGGCTCGATCGCGGCTCTGCTGCGCCTTCTCGGCCATGGGCACGGCATCACCCTGCTGCCCGAGCTGACGGTCGCCCGGGAGCTGCGGGAGGGCGAACTGGTCGCGCTGCCGCTGACCGAGCCGCTGCGGCCGGTCAGCATCATCGCCCAGTGGCATCCTCGGCTGGGCGCGGCCGAGCGCACCGTGCACACCCTGCTCGACCTCGCCCGCCGCGCGGACCCCCTGCCCGAGGTGACCCGGATCGGCCCGCGCGTCCTGAGCGGACGCCGGCGCCCGGGTGTCAGTACGGCAGGATCCGCCCGGACGGGGTCCTGCGGTCGATCTCCTGCTCGCGGCGCGGGGCGGCAGGACGCCGGCTGACACGTACCCGGATACGACCGTCCATGACGCCTCCTCGGTCCGTACGACTCGGCAGTGGATGCCGGTAGGAGGTGCGTGCCCATGACACCGTCGCTTCAAGCCTGAACCGGCCAACTCGTCGCCCGGCCGGGAGCGCCGCTCCAGTCCTTCCCGACCGGTGTTCGAGCGGAGCGGGCAGGGCGGGCAGCGGGGCGGCCGGTCCGCTACCGCCTCAGGTACCGGCCGAGGACCGGGTCGAGCCGGGCCAGCCACTCGCCGAGCCGCGCCGATCTGCGGGCGTTCAGCTCGCAGTCGTACACGCCACCGTCCCACAGCCGTACGGCCACGGTGAGATGGTGGCCGCGCCAGGTGCGCCAGGCACCCGCGATCTCCGCCCAGGCGAAGTCCGCTGCCGCGCCCCCGACTTCGAGGACGATCCCGGTGGCGTTCACCACGACGCGGGAGTCCCCGTCGGTCAGCTCGGCCACCGGCGCGGCGTACGCGACCGGCGGCCCGAACCCGTAGGCGACCTGCGGCGGGGCCGCGGCGGTCACGGCAGGAGGGGTGGGGGCCACGGCGGGCAGGGCGGGGTACGGCGCCGGGTAGGGCGGCGCCGCCGGGGGCGGGGTGAGCCGCGGGGGTGTGGCGGGCGCCGGGGGCGCGAGGGGCGGCGGGCCGTACGCGGGGGTGTACGCCGGTGCCGGTGTCCCGTCCGTCAGCCGGTCCAGCAGTTCGGTGGGGGTCGGGCGGTCCCCGGGGTCCTTCGCCAGGCAGCCCGCCACCAAGCCGGCGAGTCCGGCGGGTACGGCGGCCAGGTCCGGCGGCTCGTGGACGGAGCGGTACATCAGCCCCATCGGCGTGCCCTCGCCCCAGGCGCTGCCGCCCGCCGCGGCGACCAGGACGGCGCCCAGCGCGAACACGTCGGCCGCGCCGGTCACATCGTGGCCCAGGGCCTGTTCGGGGGCGAGGAAACCGGGGGTGCCGAAGGCGGTGCCGGTGGCGGTGAGGCGGGTGGACTCGACGGCGCGGGCGATGCCGAAGTCGAGGACGCGCGGGCCGTCGACGGCCATGACGATGTTGCCGGGCTTGAGGTCGCGGTGGACCAGACCGCAGGAGTGGATGGACTCCAGCGCCTCGGCGAGCGCGGCGGCCAGGGCCCGCAGCCGGGGCTCGTCCAGCGCGCCCTCGGCCGCGAGTTGGGCCGCGAGGGTCGGTCCGGGGATGTAGGCCGTGGCCAGCCACAGCGGGTCGCCGTCGACGTCCGCGTCCACGACCGGCGCCGTGTGGAATCCGCCCACCGCGCGAGCCGCCTCGACCTCGCTGCGGAACCGCTCGCGGAAGACTGCGTCGGCCGCCAGCTCGGCCTTGGCGACCTTCACCGCGACGGCCCGCCCGCCGCGCGTCCGGGCGAGATACACGGTGCCCATGCCGCCCTCGCCGAGCCGGCGTTCGACGCGGTACCCCCCTATACGTTCCATGCGCACAGTATGGCCGTGGGGCACTGCCGGCTCCGCGTGCCCCCGGCGCCGCCATTGACAACCCGAATCCGCGAAGGTTGTCATGAACACATGCTGCGATGCGCGAACACCACGGGTGCCACCCCCACGGCACGAAGTGGCCGACTGCCGTGCGCATGCGGCCACTGACCGGACGCCACGAGCTTCTCGCCACCGCCCGGGCCGAGTTGACGGCCCGTCCCGGAGTGCTCTTCCACGGTCCCGCCGGAATCGGCAAGACCACGCTCGTGGCCGCCCTCATGAACTCCCTGGCCGTGCAGGCCCCGGCGGCCGGCACGGTGCTGCACTGCGCGCCCGCCCGGGAGGACGCCCCGCTGCCGTTCGCCGGACTCGTCGACCTGTTCGCACGGGTGCCGGACAGCCGCCTGGACGCCCTGCCGCCCGAGCCGCGTGCGGCCCTGCGGGCAGCTCTGCTGCGCGGCCGGGAACCGGCCGGCGACCAGGGGCGGCTCGCGGTGCGCGTCGCCGTCCTGGAGGTGCTGCGCGCCCTGGCCGCCGCCGGTCCCGTGCTGCTGGTCGTCGACGGCCTCCAGTGGCTGGACCCGCTCAGCGCCGAGGTGCTCGCCTTCGCCGTGCGCCGTGCGGGCGACCTCGGCCTGCGGATGGTGGCCGCGGAACGGGTCGCGGAGGGCGAGCAGCCCGAACGGCCGCACTGCTGCCCGCCGGGCACCGCCGAACTCGCCGTACCACCGCTGACGGACGGCGAGACGGACCGCCTCCTGCGCGCCGCCCTCGGCACCGGCCTGCCTCCGGCGCTGCTGCGGGTGGTCCGGGACACCGCCGCCGGAAATCCCTCGTACGCCCTGGAGTTGGGGCGGGCCGCCCTGCACGACGGGGCGTCCGCCGGCTCCGCCGGGACACTGCCCGTACCCCGGCGGCTGCGCGCCCTGGTGCTGGACCAGGCGCGCACCCTGCCCGAGGCGGTGCGGCACGCCCTCCTCGTCGCGAGCGCCGCCGCGGCCCCCAGCCTCACCGTGCTGCGGGCCGCCGGGTTCCCCGACCCGGCCGCGGACCTCGCGGCGGCCGAACAGCTCGGTGTCGCGGCGGCCGGCGCCGACGGCACCGTACGTTTCCGCCATCCGCTGATCCGCGCCGCCCTCTACGCCGACGCCCCGGAGTACCGCCGCCGGCAGGCGCACGCCCTGCTGGCCCGTGCGGTCACCGAGCCCCTGGAACAGGCCCGGCACCTCGCGCACGCCCGCCCGTACGAGGACGAGGCCGTCGCTCGGACCCTGTTGGCCGCGGCCGCGCAGGCACGCCGCCGCGGCGCGCCCGACGCCGCCTGCGAACTGGCCGGGCTCGCCGCCCGCCGCACCCCCGCCGACCGGCCCGCCGACCGCGCCGACCGACTGCTGACCGCGGCCGAGTACGCGTGCGACGCCGGGGACACGGCGGCCGCGGGGCAGTCGGCCAGGGCCGTCCTCGCCGAGTCGGGCTCCGCCCGCCGGCGGGTGCGGGCCCGGCTGATCCTGCTGCGGGGCGCCGGGCAGGCGCTCGACGGCACCCGCGACCTGATCGAGGACGGCCTGCGGGACGCCGCCGGCGACCCGCGGGCCGAGGCGTGGCTGCACCACTGGGCGGCCGTACGCGGCCTGCTGTGCGGGGAGTTGGCCGAGGCGGCCCGGCACGCGCGGCGGGCCGCCGGGCTGGCGGACCGGGCCGGGGACACGGAGACCCGGATCGGGGCGCTCGCCACGCTCGCCCGGGTGCGGTCCCTGGCCGGGGAGGCGGGCGCCGCCGACGCCGCGCTCCAGGAGGCGCTCACCCTGGTCGGCACCGCCGACGGCGGCCCGGAGCGCCGGCGGCTGATCCGGATGCGGGCGATCCTCGCCCTGGACTCCGACCAGGTGGCCGAGGCCCGGGAGGGGGTCTCCGGACTCCTCACGGTCGTCGACGAGTCCGCCGGGGCGGAGGAGGTGCTGGCGACCCTGGTGGCGCTGGCCCGTATCCAGGTGCGCGCCGGGGAGTGCCGGGAGGCGCTGCGCACCGCCGACCGCTGCGCGCGCGCCGTGGCCGAGGCGGGCGTCCCGGTGGCCCCGGCGCTGTACGCGGCGGCCCTCGCGGCGAGCGCGGGCGGCACCGCCGAGGAGGCCCGGCACCTCGCCGAGCAGGCGGTCCGCGCCTCGGAGGCCGACGGCGACCGGCTGTTCCTGCTGCGCGCGCTGGCGGTGCTCGGGCAGGCGGAGCTGCTCGGCGGCAGCCCGCGCGGGGCGGCGGCCGCGGTCGAGGCGCTGCAACAGGTCAGGCGGCTCGGCGAGTCGATGTGCGCCGCGGACCCGCCGTTGCTGCACTGGTACGGCGATCTGGCCGAGGCGCTGGTCGTCCTGGGGGAGACGGAGGCGGCCGGGACGGTGCTCGGCGAGGCTCGCGCGCGGGTGCCCGGCGACGCGCCCGGCAGCGTACTGGCGGCGCTGGAGCGGGCCGAGGGGCTGCGGGAGGCGGGCCTCGGCCGGGCGCGGGAGGGGGCGCTGCGGCTGCGCACGGCCGTGGACCGGCTGCGCCGGCTGGACCTGCCCGTGGACATGGTGCGCACGCTGATCGCGCTCGGCGCGGTCGAGCGCCGCGCGCGCCGCCGGAACGCGGCGCGCCTGGCGCTCGGCGAGGCGCTGCGGATCGCGACGCGGATCGGCGCCGCCCCGCTGGCGGCACGGGCCGGGGACGAGCTGGCGCGCCTGGAGGCCGCGGACCGCGGCGGCGAGGCGGGGCCGGGCGGGCCCGAACTCACGCCCACGGAGGCCCGGATCGCCGAACTGGTCGGCAACGGCGCCACCAACCGGGAGGTGGCGGCGGAGCTGTTCATCAGCGTCAAGACGGTGGAGGGGGCCCTGTCGCGGGTCTACCGCAAGTTCGGGGTCCGCTCGCGCACCGCGCTCGCCCATGCGATGGCGGTCGCGGTCATCGCCTCCGGCGCGTCCGTCGATCCGGGCGACGACGGCGGGCCGGGGCACATGGTGACGGTGAGTCAGCCCGTTCGTGCGCGCGCCTCCCGGGTGCTCGCCACCCGCCGTTCACACGACATCGACAGTTAACACATCAAGCAAGGGTTCCCCCGCTTATGGGGGTGGGGCCCGTGTTCCTACGGTGAAGCCGTTCCGCTTCCGGGACAACACCCCCACTCTCCGGAGGACCTCAGTGAAGTCACGCCTGAAACTGCTCGGCCTGGTCGCCGCGCCGGCCCTGCTCGCCGCGGCCGTCCCCGCGGCCTACGCCGCCGGCACCGCGCAGCCCCACGCGGCGCGGGCCGCCGTCACCGGAGACGTCCTCAAGGGCCTCGACCGGCACGCGACCCGGACCGGCGACGTGGCGGCGGGAAAGCGGATATCGGTGGCCATCAGCCTGACCCCCAGAGGCGGCAAGGCCCTCGACACCTTCGTCGCCCGGGTCAGCGACCCCCACTCCGCCTCGTACGGCCACTATCTGACGAAGGGTCAGTTTGCGGCCCGCTTCGGCCGGACCGACGCCGAGGTGGAACAGCTCAGGCACTACCTGCGGTCGCAGGGGGTCACCGTCGGCACGGTCCATTCGGGCAACCTGCTGGTCGACGCGAGCGGCACCGCCGCCCAGTTGGAGAAGGCCTTCGGCACCAAGCTGTCGACCTGGAAGGACGCCACGTCCGGCCGCTCGTTCTACGCCAACGACACCGCGCCGACGCTGCCGTCCTCGATCGCCTCGATCGTCAGCGACGTGGCCGGCCTCAACAACCGCCTCCAGCTGCACCGTCAGGCGCCCTCCACCGTGCGGCCGCACAACGGCCCGGCCGGCGGCTACACCCCGGCCCAGCTCAAGGGCGGCTACAACGTCTCCGGCACGTACACCGGCAGCGGGCAGAAGATCGCGCTGCTGGAGTTCGACGGCTTCCAGCAGTCCAACATCACCGCCTACGACAACAACTACGGCCTGGGTTCGCCGGCCCCGACCGTGCAGAAGGTGGACGGCGGCTCCGGCGCGCTCGGTGACGGGCAGGTCGAGGTCGAGCTGGACATCGAGGTCCTGCACGCCATCGCCCCCAAGGCGAACGTCACCGTCTTCGAGGGCCCCAACTCCGACGCCGGCGAGGTCGACACCTACCAGGCCATCGTCGACAGCGGCATCCCGACCACCTCGATCAGCTGGGGCGCCGCCGAGAGCGCCCGCACCACCTCCGGCATCAACGCGGTGGACGCCGTCTTCAAGGCGGGCGCCGCCCAGGGCCTCGGCTTCTACGCGGCCTCCGGCGACAGCGGCTCCGACGACGCGGGCGACGGCGGCACCTCCGTCGACTACCCGGCCAGCGACCCGTACGTCACCGGTGTCGGCGGCACCAAGCTGACCGTCACCTCGTCCAACGCCTTCAGCAAGGAGGTGGCCTGGTCCGGCGGCGGTGGCGGCAAGTCCTCCGTCTTCAAGATCCCGAGCTGGCAGACGGCCGTCCAGAAGAGCGCCGGCGGCGGCTACCGCCAGGTGCCGGACGTCTCGGCCCACGCCAACCCCAGCCCCGGCGTCTCGATCTACTCACAGGGCTCCTGGTCCTCGGTGGGCGGCACCAGCGCCGCCGCGCCGGAGTGGGCGGCGTTCGCGGCCCTCTACAACCAGCGGGCCGCGGCGGCCGGCAAGGCCAACCTCGGCTTCGCCGACCCGGCGCTGTACTCGGCGAGCGGCACCGGCTTCCACGACATCACCAGCGGCAGCAACGGCGCCTACTCCGCGGCCACCGGCTGGGACTTCACCACCGGCTGGGGCTCATACAACGCCGCCACGCTGGCGAGCAAGCTGCTCGGCTGACGCCGTCGGCCGACCCTCATGAACGAGACGCGGACCGGGAGCACTCCCGGTCCGCGTTGCTGTTCACCTGACGTCACCACAGGCCACATCGTTTCTGCACCGGTGACGCACGGTGGGGCGGGTGGGACTCGAACCCACGGCCGACGGATTATGAGTCCGCTGCTCTAACCGGCTGAGCTACCGCCCCATAGCGGCGTGTCGCGTACACGTGTGCGCGCCGTCTGCCGCAGCATAGCCGCTCATACGATCTCCTGCTTCGGATGGTCGGCTTCTGCGCTGCTCATGACCCTGAGGACACCGGCGCGGCCGCGCCGGTTCCCGCGGGCATGAAGCGGGCATGAAAAAGGACCCCGGAGGGGTCCTCGATCAGTGCGCTCCCCCGACTGGACTCGAACCAGTAACCTGCCGGTTAACAGCCGGCTGCTCTGCCAATTGAGCTACGGAGGACCGAAGCTCCCCCGACTGGACTCGAACCAGTAACCTGCCGGTTAACAGCCGGCTGCTCTGCCAATTGAGCTACGGAGGATCGCCTCGATTGCTTCGAACGCACCTACCTGGGTATTCGCCAGGGGGCGGGCGCTCGCTGCGACACATACATTAGCGCAAGCAGGGGGGTGCTCCGCCAATCGGATCCCCCACGGCACCGCAGACCCAGGCAAGGGAAGGGTGGCAGCCATGCGCTACCGGCTCACGTTCGTCGCGGGACTGGCCGTCGGTTACGTACTCGGCACGAGGGCCGGACGCGAGCGCTACGAGCAGCTGAAGAAGTACGCGCGCCGGATCGCGCAGAACCCCGCTGTCCGGAACACCGCCGAGACGGCCGCCCAGCAGGGCCGCCAGTACGCGGGCAAGGCCTTCCACACGGTCAGCGGCAGGGTCGGCGACCGGGTCCCCGAGACCGTGGCCCAGCGGGTCCGGAACCTGCGCGAGCGCAACCTCAACGGCACCCCCGAGGACGACTGGGGCACGAGCAACACCTAGCCCTTCCACCCCTTTGGCCGCCCCTGGCCCAAGCATCCTCAGGAATGCTGCAAAATTCGATGCATGGGGATAGTCGCCGGCTTGGACAGCTCGCCAGATTTCACGCGCATCGTCGTCTGCGACGCGGACAGCGGCGCCGTACTGCGGCAGGGCTACGCCCCGCACCCGGTGGAGGGCCGCCCCAGCGACATCGACCCCCAGGCCTGGCTGCTCTCGCTCGGCGAGGCCGCCGGCGGCGGTCTGCTGGAGGGCGTGCAGGCCATCGGGGTCTCGGCCCAGCAGAACGCCCTCGTCCCGCTGGACGCCCAGGGCAGCACGGTGCGCCCGGCGCTGGTCGGCGGCGACAAGCGGGCGCAGGTCGCGGGGGCCGATCTGCTCGACGCGCTCGGCGGGCGCGAGGCGTGGGCGCAGGCCGTGGGGAGCGTGCCGCAGGCCGCGGCGCCGGTCACCAAGCTGCGCTGGCTCGCGAAGAACGAGCCCGAGAACGCCCGCCGCACGGCCGTGCTGCTCCAGGCGCACGACTGGCTGGTGTGGCAGTTGCTCGGCCGCCCCGTGCGCCGGACGACCGACCGCGGCGGCGCCTCCTCGACCGGGTACTGGTCGGCCGCCACCGGCGGCTACCGGCCCGATCTGGTCGAGCTGGCGCTCGGGCACCAGGCGATGCTCCCGGAGGTGATCGGCCCGTCCGAGGCGGCCGGTACGACCCCGGAGGGGCTGCTGATCTCGGCCGGGACCGGGGAGACCATGGCCGCCGCGTTCGGGCTCGGGATCGGGCTGGGGGACGCGGTGGTGAGCCTCGGGGCGTCCGGGTCGGTCATGGCCGTCCACCCGGAGGCGCTCGCCGACCAGTCCGGGATGATCACCTCCCTGGCCGACGCCACCGGCATGCACCTGCCGGTCGTCACCACCCTGAACGCCGTACGGACCCTGCGCGGCGCCGCCGAACTGCTCGGCGCGGCCGACCTGGAGGCCCTGTCCGATCTGGCGATGAAGTCGACGCCGGGGGCGCACGGGCTGGTGCTGCTGCCCTATCTGGAGGGTGAGCGGACGCCGAACCTGCCGCACACCGCCGGGACGCTCGCGGGGCTGCGGCGGGAGTCGATGAAGCCGGAGCACCTGGCGCGGGCCGCGTTCGAGGGCATGCTGTGCGGGCTCGGTGACGCGCTGGACGTGCTGCGCGGGCGGGGCGTGGACGTGCGGCGGATCTTCCTGCTGGGCCAGGCGGCCGAGCTGCCCGCCGTGCAGGCCTCGGCGCCCTCGCTGTTCGGCGCGCAGGTCGTCGTGCCGCAGCCGGCGGACTACGCGGCGATCGGCGCGGCGCGGCAGGCCGCCTGGGCGCTCGGCGTGTCGCAGGGCACACTCGATCCGCGCACCCCGCCGGCCTGGCAGGGCGCGGCGGCCCAGGTGCTGGAGCCGGGCGACGAGCTGGCGGTGGGTCAGGCGGTGCGGCAGCAGTTCACGGCCGTGCGGGAGCAGACCCACCCGGGGGCGTTTCACTCGTAAGTGTCGTACGAGCTTCCGCGCGCGTGGCCGTTCGCGCTACTCCGCCGGTTAATCACTTGAGGTAACGCGGGTGGAGTGTCGGACGATAGGGGCCAAGGGCAACCGAACCGCCCCTTCGCCGACCCCGAGAGACGCAGCGTGCTCATACGACTCCTGCGGGCCTATCTCAGGCCCTACAAAAAACCCATCGCCCTGCTGGTGCTGCTCCAGTTCCTCCAGACCTGCGCCACCCTCTACCTGCCCACTCTCAACGCGCACATCATCGACAACGGTGTCGTGAAGGGTGACACGGGTTACATCCTGTCCTTCGGCGCCCTGATGATCGGCATCTCGCTGGCCCAGGTGGTGTGCAACATCGGCGCCGTCTACTTCGGTGCGCGGACCGCCTCCGCGCTCGGCCGGGACGTGCGCGGTGCCGTCTTCGACCGGGTGCAGTCGTTCTCCTCGCGTGAGGTGGGTCACTTCGGCGCCCCCTCCCTCATCACCCGTACGACGAACGACGTACAGCAGGTCCAGATGCTGGCCCTGATGACGTTCACGCTGATGGTGTCGGCGCCCATCATGTGCGTCGGCGGCATCGTGATGGCCCTCGGACTCGACGTTCCGCTGTCCGGGGTGCTGGTGGCCGTGGTCCCGGTGCTCGCGATCTGCGTCACGTTGATCGTGCGCCGGCTGCGGCCGCTGTTCCGGTCGATGCAGGAGCGCCTCGACACGGTGAACCGGGTGCTGCGCGAGCAGATCACCGGCAACCGGGTGATCCGCGCCTTCGTGCGGGACGGTTACGAGCAGGAGCGGTTCGGGAGGGCGAACGGCGACCTCACCGAGATGCAGCTGGCCACCGGCCGGATGCTCGCGCTGATGTTCCCCATCGTCATGACCGTGGTGAACGTGTCGTCGATCGCGGTCGTGTGGTTCGGCGCACACCGCATCGACAGCGGCGGGATGCGGATCGGCGACCTGACCGCGTTCCTCGCCTATCTGATGCAGATCGTGATGTCCGTGATGATGGCCACCTTCATGTTCATGATGGTGCCGCGCGCGGAGGTCTGCGCCGAACGCATCCAGGACGTCCTCGGGACCGACTCCAGCGTGGTGCCGCCCACGGCGCCCGTCACCGAGCTGCGCGCGCACGGCCATCTGGAGATCCGCGCGGCCGGCTTCCGCTATCCGGGGGCCGAGGAGCCGGTGCTGAAGGGCGTCGACCTGGTCGCCCGGCCGGGTGAGACGACCGCCGTGATCGGCTCCACCGGCAGCGGCAAGTCCACGCTGCTCGGGCTGGTCCCGCGGCTGTTCGACGCGACCGAGGGCGAGGTCCTGGTCAACGGCGTGGACGTGCAGCGGGTCGACCCGCAGCTGCTGGCGAGGACGGTCGGCCTGGTCCCGCAGAAGCCGTACCTGTTCGCGGGCACGGTCGCGACCAACCTGCGCTACGGCAATCCCGACGCCACCGACGAGGAGCTGTGGCAGGCGCTGACGGTGGCGCAGGCCAAGGACTTCGTCAGCAAGCTGGAGGGCGGGCTCGACGCGCCCATCGCGCAGGGCGGCACGAACGTGTCGGGCGGCCAGCGCCAGCGCCTCGCCATCGCCCGCACCCTCGTCCAGCGCCCGGAGATCTACCTCTTCGACGACTCCTTCTCCGCGCTCGACTACGCCACCGACGCGGCGCTGCGCGCGGCGCTCGGCCGGGAGACCGCCGAGGCCACCGTCGTCATCGTCGCCCAGCGCGTGGCGACCATCCGGGACGCCGACCGCATCATCGTGCTGGACGAGGGCCGGGTCGTCGGCGCCGGCCGGCACCAGGAGCTGATGGCGGACAACGAGACCTACCGGGAGATCGTGCTCTCCCAGCTGACGGAAGCGGAGGCTGCCTGATGGCCGGGCCCATGCGCATGATGGCCGGGCGCGGTCCCGACCAGCGTTCCATGGACTTCAAGGGGTCGAGCAAACGGCTTCTCGCCCAGTTCAGACCCGAACGGGCCACGATCGGCCTCCTGCTGCTGTGCACGGTCGTCAGCGTGGCCCTGAGCGTGATCGGCCCGAAGATCCTCGGCCGGGCCACCGACCTGGTCTTCTCCGGCATCATCGGCCGGCAGATGCCCGCCGGTGTCACCAAGCAGCAGGTCCTCGACCAGATGCGGGCCCACGGCCAGGGCGCGGTGGCGGACATGCTGGGGAGCACCGCGTTCACCCCAGGCAAGGGCATCGACTTCGGGGCCGTCGGCGACGTCCTGCTGCTCGCGCTCGGCACGTTCATGGCCTCCGGCCTGCTGATGGCGGTCGCGACCCGGCTGGTCAACCGGACCGTGAACCTCACCATGCTCCGGCTGCGCGAGCAGGTGCAGACGAAGCTGTCCCGGCTGCCGCTGTCGTACTTCGACAAGCGCCAGCGCGGTGAGGTGCTCTCGCGTGCGACCAACGACATCGACAACATCGGCCAGACGCTCCAGCAGTCGATGGGCCAGCTGATCAACTCCCTGCTCACCATCGTCGGCGTGCTGGTGATGATGTTCTGGGTCTCCTGGATCCTGGCGCTGGTCGCCCTCGTCACGGTGCCGCTGTCGGCCCTGGTGGCGACCCGGGTCGGCAAGCGGTCCCAGCCGCACTTCGTGCAGCAGTGGCGCACGACGGGCAAACTGAACGCCCACATCGAGGAGATGTACACCGGGCACACCCTGGTGAAGGTGTTCGGCCGGCAGGAGCAGTCGGCGGGGCAGTTCGCCGAGCAGAACCAGGCGCTGTACGAGGCCGGGTTCAAGGCGCAGTTCAACAGCGGTGTGATGCAGCCGCTGATGATGTTCGTGTCGAACCTGAACTACGTGCTGGTCGCGGTGGTCGGCGGGCTGCGGGTCGCCTCCGGCTCGCTCTCCATCGGTGACGTCCAGGCCTTCATCCAGTACTCGCGGCAGTTCTCGATGCCGCTGACGCAGGTCGCCTCGATGGCGAACCTGGTGCAGTCCGGCGTCGCCTCGGCCGAGCGGGTCTTCGAACTCCTCGACGCCGAGGAGCAGGAGGCCGACCCGGTACCGGGCGAGCGGCCCGAGGAACTGCGCGGACGGGTCCGCCTGGAGCACGTGTCCTTCCGGTACGCCCCGGAGAAGCCGCTGATCGAGGACCTCTCGCTCACGGTGGAGCCCGGTCACACGGTCGCGATCGTCGGCCCGACCGGCGCGGGCAAGACCACGCTGGTCAACCTCCTGATGCGGTTCTACGACGTCTCGGGCGGCCGGATCACCCTGGACGGCGTCGACGTCCGGCGGATGACCCGCGACGAACTGCGGTCCGGGATCGGCATGGTGCTCCAGGACACCTGGCTGTTCGGCGGCACGATCGCGGAGAACATCGCGTACGGCGCCACGCGCGAGGTCACGCGCGGAGAGATCGAGGAGGCGGCCCGCGCGGCCCACGCCGACCGGTTCATCCGCACCCTGCCCGAGGGCTACGACACGGTGATCGACGACGAGGGCACGGGGGTCAGCGCGGGTGAGAAGCAGCTCATCACCATCGCGCGGGCGTTCCTGTCCGACCCGGTGATCCTGGTCCTGGACGAGGCGACGAGTTCCGTGGACACCCGAACGGAGGTCCTGATCCAGAAGGCCATGGCCAAACTGGCGCACGGCCGCACGTCGTTCGTGATCGCCCACCGGCTCTCCACGATCCGCGACGCCGACACCATCCTCGTGATGGAGAACGGCTCGATCGTGGAACAGGGCGCGCACGCCGAGCTGTTGACGGCCGACGGGGCGTACGCGCGGCTGTACAAGGCGCAGTTCGCGCAGGCGGTGGCCGAGGTGGACTGACGGCGCGGAGGGGCCGCCCGTCCCGGGCGGCCCCCCGTTTCAGTCCAGATAGCCCCGCAGCTGGTCCGCGAACGCGTGATCCCGGAGCTTGTTGAGGGTCTTGGACTCGATCTGCCGTATCCGCTCCCGCGTGACGCCGAAGATGCGGCCTATCTCCTCCAGCGTGCGGGGCCGGCCGTCGGCGAGGCCGTAGCGGAGCTGGACGACCTTGCGCTCCCGCTCCCCCAGCGTGGACAGGACCGCCTCCAGGTGCTCCCGCAGCAGCAGGAACGCGGCCGATTCGACCGGGCTCGCGGCGTCGCCGTCCTCGATGAGGTCGCCGAGGGCCACGTCCTCCTCCTCGCCGACCGGGGCGTGCAGGGAGACCGGCTCCTGGGCGAGCCGCAGCACCTCGCTGACCCGCTCGGGCGGCAGGTCGAGGTGGGCGGCGACCTCGTCGGGCGTCGGCTCGTACCCCCGCTCCTGGAGCATCCGGCGCTGCACGCGCACGACCCGGTTGATCAGCTCGACCACGTGCACCGGGACGCGGATGGTGCGGGCCTGGTCGGCCAGCGC
The DNA here is from genome assembly GCF_058673395.1 of Streptomyces sp. HUAS MG56. Taxonomy (NCBI): domain Bacteria; kingdom Bacillati; phylum Actinomycetota; class Actinomycetes; order Kitasatosporales; family Streptomycetaceae; genus Streptomyces; species Streptomyces sp. HUAS MG56. Next base: position 3,965,251 of record NZ_CM178722.1, read on the forward strand.
CCGGGACATGGCCTGACGGATCCACCAGGTGGCGTACGTCGAGAACTTGTAGCCGCGCGCGTAGTCGAACTTCTCCACCGCGCGGATCAGCCCGAGGTTGCCCTCCTGGACGAGGTCGAGCATGGTCAGCCCGCGCCCGACGTACCGCTTGGCGACCGACACGACGAGCCGCAGGTTGGCCTCGATGAGCCGCCGCTTGGCCATCCGTCCCATGACGACGAGCCGGTCCAGGTCGAGCGCCAGCCCGGTGTCCAGGTCCGGGGTGCTGCCCAGCTTCTCCTCGGCGAACAGTCCGGCCTCGACGCGGCGGGCGAGTTCGACCTCCTCGGCGGCGGTGAGCAGCGGGATGCGCCCGATCTCGCGCAGGTACTGGCGGAACAGATCGGCGGAGGGGCCACCGGAGTCGGCCCGTGCGGCGACCGGTGCGACGGCGGGTTCGTCGGGTTCCTCGGACTCTTGGGGCTCTTGGGGCTCGTCCGTGAGCGCGTCCGCCGGCGGTTCGGCCGGCTCGGCGGGCGTGCCCTGCGGGTGCCGGTCGCCGCGGCTCTGCGGGGGCACGGCCCCGAGGACGTCCGGCTCCGCGTCCGGCTCGTCCGCGGTGGCGGTGGTGGCGCGGGTGGTGCGGGTGGCGCTGTCGGTCTGGGTGAGGGTCTGGGTCTGCACGGGGGGCGACCTCCAGGATGATCGCTGCCGGCCGAGTGCGGCAGCGGTACTTCGGGAGCGGAGAGTCGACGGCCTGCGCTCCGAGGACTCGGGCACCGCCCCCAGTGTGGAGTACGACACATCCCCGCCACGAGGGGCGTGCGGTGACTTTTTGCGTTCGCCTCGTGACCGGGTGGTTACTCAGCTCGTTGGACTATCCGAATGGCATATGCGGCCAGGAGTGGGCCGCACCGGCATGAGGCAGGATGGAAGGCATGAGCGAGATGGACGAGCTGCGGCGGCGCGTGGAGGCGCTGGAGGCGCTGGTGGACGAGGCCATGGCGGAGCGCACGACGACTCACAATCTCGCCGTGGGGGCGGACCGTGACGTAGCGGCACTCCAGGTGCAGCGGCGTGCGGACATGCAGGTGATCAGGGCTCTGCGGGACACCCAGCTCGAACACGGCAAGACGCTGGCGGAGCACGGCAAGTTGCTCGGCGCCCTGGTGTCCGGCCAGGTGGCGATGATGGAACAGATCGGAACGCTCACCACGCAAGTCGGCGCGATCACCGACCACCTCGGCATCGCACCGCCCGGGCAGCCGCAGGAAGAGGGCTAGCCCCCCTTTACAGCGCCTCCGCGCCCCGGGTCTTCAGGGACTGGTCGTACTGCTGCAGGACCCACAACTCGTTGTGCACGGAGGCCAGTTGGGCCGGGTCACCGCCGGCTTCCAGGCGGCGGGCGGTGATCTGGAGTTCCTGGACGCGGCGCTCCACGGCGCGGCGGCGGACGGTCACGAGCTGTTCGCCCGCGTAGTTCTCGTCGACCGTGCGGCGCATGATCGCCTCCACGGCCAGCTCCGTGACCATGGCCCGGACCGTGTCGTCGGGGGCCGCCTCGCGGACCCGGACCAGGTACTCCTGGCTGTCCTGCATGCCGGACTCGGCGCCGCCCGCGTCCAGGATCGCCTGGCGGACGGCGGTGTAGGGGGCGGCGGTGAACTCGTCCACGCCGTACGCGTCGAAGGCCGGGGAGACCAGCTCCGGGCGCTGGAGGGCGAGTTTGAGCAGCTCGCGTTCGGTGGCGTAGATCGGGTTGCGGAGCTGGAGAGCGGGGCCCGCCGTGACGGGGCGGGCGGCCGCCTCGTACGACCGCGGGCCCGCCGGGGCCGGGCCCTGGCCGCCGCGCTCGCGCGCCCAGCGGGCCAGCTGGGCCACGCGCTTGACCACGAACTGGGTGTCGAGGATGCCGAGCATGCCGGCCAGCTGGACGGCGACCTCGTGCTGGGCGCCGCTGTTCTTGATCCGGGCGACGATGGGGGCCGCCTCGTCCAGGGCGCCGGCGCGGCCCGCCGGGGTGTCCAGGTCGTAGCGGTTCACGATCTGGCGCAGCGCGAACTCGAAGAGCGGGGTGCGCGGTTCGGCCAGGTCGGCCACCGCCTCGTCGCCCTTCGCGAGGCGCAGCTCGCAGGGGTCCATGCCGTCCGGCGCGATCGCGATGTACGTCTCGGCGGCGAACTTCTGGTCGTCCTCGAAGGCGCGCAGTGCGGCCTTCTGGCCGGCCGCGTCGCCGTCGAAGGTGAAGATCACCCGGGCCGAGCCGTTGTCCAGCAGCAGCCGGCGCAGGATCTTGATGTGCTCGCCGCCGAAGGCCGTGCCGCAGGTGGCGATCGCGGTCGTCACTCCGGCGAGGTGGCAGGCCATGACGTCGGTGTAGCCCTCGACGACGACGGCCCGGCTGGCCTTGGCGATGTGCTGCTTGGCCAGGTCGACGCCGTAGAGGACCTGGGACTTCTTGTAGATCGCCGTCTCGGGGGTGTTGAGGTACTTGGGGCCGTTGTCCGCCTCGTACAGCTTGCGGGCGCCGAAGCCGACGACCTCGCCGCCGATGTCCCGGATGGGCCACATCAGGCGGCCGCGGAAGCGGTCGATGGGACCGCGGCGGCCCTCCTGCGCCAGCCCGGACAGGACCAGCTCCTTGTCCGTGAAGCCCTTGCCGCGCAGATAGCGGGTGAGGTGGTCCCAGCCCTGGGGGCTGTAGCCGACGCCGAAGTGGACGGCGGCGGCCTGGTCGAAGCCGCGCTCGGCGAGGAAGAGCCGGCCGGTCTCGGCCTCGGGGCTGGTGGCCAGCTGCTCGGCGTACCACTGCGCGGCGACCTTGTGCGCCTCGACCAGGCGGATCCGCTCGCCGCGCTGGTGGGCCGGGTTGTACCCGCCCTCCTCGTAGCGCAGCGTGATGCCCGCCTGGGCGGCGAGACGCTCCACCGCCTCCGAGAAGGAGAGGTGGTCCACCTTCATCACGAAGGTGATCGTGTCGCCGCCCTCCTGGCAGCCGAAGCAGTGGAAGAGTCCCTTGCTCGGACTGACCTGGAAGGACGGTGACTTCTCGTCGTGGAACGGGCACAGGCCCTTGAGATTGCCGCCGCCCGCGCTGCGCAACTGGAGGTACTCGGAGACCACGGCGTCGATCGGGACCGCGTCCCGTACCGCCTTCACGTCCTCGTCGTTGATCCGTCCTGCCACGAGGTGATTCTACGGGGCCGTACTGACACACCCGGGGCACGCTGACCGGCCCCGGCCGGGGGTCCGGCCCGCCGCGCGGCGGCAATCGGATACAGCGTCCCCCGGGAATTGCAGCACGGGCCCCACGGACACTCCCGACGGTCAGGAGGCGAGGCCCTCCAGGGGTACGTGCGGGTCGGCCAGGGCGTCCGTGTCCACCTGGGCCCGGGAGCGGATCAGTTTCTGGATGGGGTCTGTGACATCCCACACGTTCACGTTCATGCCGGCCAGCACGCGCCCCTCCTTCACCCAGAACGCGATGAACTCCCGCTTGCCGGCGTCGCCCCGGATCACCACCTCGTCGTACGACCCCGGCGGCGCCCAGCCGCTGTACTCCATCCCCAGGTCGTACTGGTCGGTGAAGAAGTACGGCACCCGGTCGTAGCTGATCTCCTGGCCGAGCATCGCGCGGGCGGCGGCCGGGCCGCCGTTGAGGGCGCAGGCCCAGTGCTCCACCCGCAGCCGGGTGCCGAACAGGGCGAGCGGGAAGTTCGCCACGTCGCCGGCCGCGTAGATGTCCGGGTCGGAGGTGCGCAGCCGCTCGTCCACGACGATGCCGCCGCCGTGCGCCCGGTCGGCGATCTCCAGCCCGGCCGCCTCCGCGAGACCGGTCCGGGGCGCCGCGCCGATCGCCGCGAGGACGTCGTGCGCCGGGTGCTCCTCGCCGTCGTCGGTGCGGGCCGCGAGCACCATGCCGTCCTGGCCGACGATCTCGGTGAGCTGCCGCCCGAAGTGGAAGCGGACGCCGTGCTCGCGGTGCAGCTCGGCGAAGACGTTGCCCAGTTCGGGGCCGAGCACGTGGTGCAGCGGGGTCGGCGACGGTTCGATCACCGTGACCTCCGCGCCGTACTCGCGGGCCGCCGCCGCGACCTCCAGGCCGATCCAGCCGGCGCCCGCGATCACCAGGTGCCCGTTGTCCCGGCCGAGCGAGGCAAGCACGCCCTTGAGCCGCTCGGCGTGCGCGAGCCGGCGCAGGTGGTGCACGCCGGCGAGGCCGGTGCCGGGGATGTCGAGGCGGCGCGGCTCGGCGCCGGTGACCAGCAGCAGCTTGTCGTAGCGGACGAGGGTGCCGTCGTCGCCGAAGCGGACCGTCTTCGCCGCGCGGTCGATGCGGTCGACGAACTGGCCGAGGTGCAGCTCGACGTCGTTTCGCGCGTACCAGGCGGGTTCGTGCACGAAGACGCTGTCGCGCTCCTCCTTGCCGAGCAGGTAGCCCTTGGACAGCGGCGGGCGTTCGTACGGGTGGTCGCGCTCGTCGCTGATCAGTATCACCCGGCCGGTGAAGCCCTCCGCCCGGAGCGTCTCGGCCGCCTTCGCTCCGGCGAGACCGCCCCCGACGATGACGAATGTCTGATCCGCGTCGACCACTTGATGCCTCCTCGTAAGGATGTCGCCATGTGTGAGCGTCCCGCACGGAGCGTCCTGCGGGAAGAGGGAGTGACCCGATCAGGCCACCGCAGGTCACTTTCCTCTCACATATGCCCCGTCAGTCTCGCGTGCAGGGACCGCGCGGACACGTCCGTGAGGGAGGCGATCTGGTCGACGATCACCCGCTTGCGCGCGTGGTCGTCGCCTGCCCCGTCGAACAGGGCCCGAAACTGCGGATCAAGACCGTCCGGCGCGCGGACCGTGAGCGCCTGCGCCAGCTCGGCCACGATCACCCGCTGGTCCGCGCGCTCCCGCTCCTGCTCGGCGCGCTGCATGACGTAACGGTCCGCGACCGCCTTGAGCACCGCGCACTCCATCCGGGCCTCGCGGGGTACGACGAGTTCGGCGCCGTAGCGGGTGAGCCGGCCGGTGCCGTACGCGGCGCGCGTGGCGCCCTCGGCGGCCAGGCAGAATCGGCCGATGAGCTGGCTGGTGGCGTCCTTCAGCCGGGCCTGGGCGACCGCGGTGCCGTCGTAGCCGTGCGGCCACCACTCCGCGTCCTGGAGGCGGTCGAGGGCGGCGGAGAGCTCGGCGGGGTCGGTGTCCGCCGGGACGTAGCGGCCGACGGCGACCTCGAACACCGCCTGCCGTTCGGACTCGGCGTACAGGCAGTTGGGGTCGATGTGACCGGCGTGCAGACCGTCCTCGACGTCGTGCACCGAGTACGCCACGTCGTCCGACCAGTCCATGACCTGGGCCTCGAAGCAGGTGCGGGTGCCCGGCGCCGGGCCTCTGACCCAGTCGAACACCGGGCGGTCGTCCTCGTACACGCCGAACTTCCGCGACGCGGGGTCGGTGGGGTGGGCGCCGCGCGGCCAGGGGTACTTGGTGGCGGCGTCGAGGGTGGCGCGGGTGAGGTTGAGGCCGACGGAACGTTCCGCTGCGAACCTTTTGGGCTCGATGCGGGTGAGGAGCCGCAGGGACTGGGCGTTGCCCTCGAAGCCGCCGCAGTCGGCCGCGAAGTCGTTCAGGGCCTGTTCGCCGTTGTGGCCGAAGGGCGGGTGACCGAGGTCGTGGGCGAGGCAGGCCGCCTCGACCAGGTCGGGATCGCAGCCGAGGGCCGCTCCCAGCTCGCGGCCCACCTGGGCGCATTCCAGGGAGTGGGTGAGCCGGGTGCGGGGGCTGGCGTCCCAGGCCTGGCTGCGGGTGCCGGGGGTGACCACCTGTGTCTTGCCGGCGAGGCGGCGCAGGGCGGCCGAGTGCAGGATGCGGGCCCGGTCCCGTTGGAAGGCGGTGCGGCCCGGGCGTTTGTCGGGTTCGGGGGCGTAGCGCTCGGCCGAGGTGGAGCCGTAGATTCCGTTCGGTGCGGTGCCTTCCATGGCTCGACAGTAAGCCAGGCAGGCCGCTCCCCCTCAGGCGGCTTGCGCCGACGGCGTCACCAGGCTCTGCTCGTAACGCCGCACGATCAGCCGGGCCATCGCCGGATGGTCCCCCAGCGGGGCCGAGGCGAGCCAGGGCGCCGCGGCCGCGCACTGGGTCGCGAAGCGGCCCGGGGCGGTGAAGCAGGACGCGACCGCCACCCGGTGACGGCCCCTCGCCGCCAGGGTGCGCAGGGCCGTCGGGACCGTCGGGCCGGCCGCCGCGGCGTAGGCCGGGAGGACGGGGACGCCCAGGCGGTCGGCGAGGAGGCGGGCGGTGCGGCGGGTGTCCGTGGCCGAGTCGGGGTCGCGGGAGCCCGCCGCGGCCAGGACCACCGCGCCGGAGCGGCGCGCGGCCTCGTCCGGGGCCGTCGGCCAGCCGGCCTCCAGCAGGCGGTCGTACAGGGCCTCGGCCAGGAGCGGGTGCGGGCCGAGCGGGGGCGCCACGCGTGCGTGCGCCCGTGCCTCGGCCGCCATCGCGGGGATGTCGTGCTTGACGTGGTAGCCGCGGCTGAGCAGGAGCGGGACGAGAACGGCGGGGGCGCCGCCGAGCGCGGCGAGGGTGTCCGGCAGGAGCGGCGCGTTCAGCTCGATGTGGCCGAGGCGGACGGAGAGCCCGGGGCGCAGTTCGCGTACGCGGTCCCTGAGGGCCGTCACGGTGGCGAGCGCGCGCGGGTCCCGGCTGCCGTGGGCGACCAGGACCAGGGCGGGCCGGTCCGGGCGGCGGCAGGGCGGGGGGACCAGGCGGACGCGGGGCCCGGAGCGGGGAGGGGTCGACGCCGTCATGGGAGGATCCTGCCGGGGCCACGTTGCGTGGCCGTTGCCTGGCCGTCACGGGTATTTTCCGCGGCTTCACGTCGTACACCTGCGCGGTGTGAGGCGAAACCGGATCCGGGCCGCCGGCGTCCTCCATGGTCGGGACCGCTCGCTTCGGGACCGCTCACCGGGGACGTCGGGGGGATGTGACGTATGAGGATCCGTCGACCGCGGCTGCCGCGCACCCGTGCCGGGCAGCGGCGGCTGGTGCAGGCCGTGATGGCCGTGTGTGTGCTGGCGCTGCTGCCGGTGACCTGGCTGTACGCGTCCACGGCGGACCGGCTGCGCACAGTGGCCGACGCGCCGGCGGCGCAGGTCGCCGTGGTGTTCGGGGCCGGGCTGTGGAACGGGGAGCCGTCGCCGTACCTCGCGAACCGGCTGGACGCGGCGGCGGCGCTGTACCGGGCGGGCCGGGTGAAGGTCGTCCTGGTGACCGGGGACAACAGCCGCGAGGACTACGACGAGCCCGACGCCATGCGCGTCTATCTCAGCAGGCACGGCGTACCGGCCGGGCGGGTCGTGCGCGACTACGCCGGGTTCGACACCTGGGACTCCTGCGTGCGGGCCCGGAAGATCTTCGGGGTCGAGCGGGCGGTGCTGATCAGCCAGGACTTCCACATCCGGCGGGCGGTGGCGCTGTGCGAGGCGGCGGGCGTGACCTCGTACGGGGTGGGGGTCGCCGAGAAGCACGACGTGACCTGGTACTACGGCGGGACCCGCGAGGTGTTCGCGGCCGGCAAGGCGGTCCTGGACGCGGTGTTCCGTCCGGATCCGCAGTTCCTCGGACCGAAGGACCCGGGGATCGCGCGGGCACTCGCCGCGCCGGGGCGCGGGCCCCGCTGACGTAGATTGCCGGTATGGCTGACACCGGGCAGTTCGACCTCGACGCCTACCTGGGGCGGATCGGCTGGCGGGGCGGCCGGCGGCCCGGTCCGCAGACACTGCGGGGTGTTCATCTGGCCCACGCGCTGTCCCTGCCGTTCGAGAACCTGGACCCGCTGAGCGGCCGGGCGCCCTCGCTGGCGCCCGGCGATCTCATGGCGAAGATGGTCCACGGGCGGCGCGGCGGTTACTGCTACGAGCACAACACGCTGATGTGGCTCGCCCTGGAGGCGCTCGGCTTCCAGGTGGGCGGGCTGGCCGCGCGGGTGGTGCTGGGCGCCCCGACGCCGTGGAGCCGGCCGCGCACGCACATGATGCTGCGGGTCGAGGTGCCGGGCGAGCCGCAGCCGTATCTGGCGGACGTGGGCTTCGGCGCGGCCGGTTCGCCGCTGGTGCCGCTCCCGCTGGTCACCGGCGCCGAGTCCGCGGGCGGCGGCCGCCGGCACCGGCTGATGCCGCTCCCCTCCGAACAGTCGCCGGACATGCTGGAGTTGCAGATGTACGACGGCCGGACGCGGGACTGGGCCGGGCAGTACGCGTTCACACTGGAGCCGTTCGCCGCCCCGGACTACGAGATGTTCAACTGGTACGTCGCCACCGGCCCCCGCTCCCCCTTCAACCGGCGGCCCTATCTCCAGCGGACCACCGCCGAGCGTCATCTCGCCCTGGACGGCGACCTGTTGACGCAGACGCTCGCCGACGGCACCACCACCGAGCACAGGCTCGTGGACGAGGCGGAGGCACGGCGCGTGATCGCCGAGGAGTTCGGGATCGCCGTGCCCGAGGGGCTGACACTGCTGCGCTGACTCAGCGGCGGGAGAGCCAGTCGCCGCCCTCGATCCGGGTGCCGTGGGCGCGCAGCCGGGCGGCGACGGGCGGGGCGGCGAGGTAGACCCAGGCGGGGGCGGTGCTGCCGTCGGCGCGTACGACGGGCCGGGCGACGCGTTCGTAGCGGCTGCGCGGGTCGCCCGGGGTGTACTCCTCCAGCCGGTCCAGGGCGGCGAGCAGGCCGTCGTACGACTCGGGGTGTGCGGTGACCAACTCCCCGCGTATCTCCGCGCCTCGGTGCTCGACGGCGTAGGGGTAGCCGGGCCCGTCGTAGAGCACGGCGCCCGGCAGCCGGGCCGGTTCCTCGGCGGCGGTGCGGCCGCGCAGGAACAGGTCGTGGTTGGCCTCGCCGGGACGCAGGGTGCCGTAGACGAAGAAGGGCAGTTGGGCCCCCGGTTCCGAAGTGATCACGGAAACCATTCTCCCCACCACCGCCGGTGTCGCCGTCACCACCGCGACCCTGCTCACCGTGGCCCTCTCCCCCGCCGCCCACGCCGACCCTGAGCCGACCACCGCGGTCGCGATCCGGAACGCGGCCTCGGCGCTCCTGGCCCACGCCGCGAGCCTGGGCCTGACCTCCGCCGAGAACACCAGCGTCCGCGACGTGATCGTGGACCGGGACGGCACCCAGCACGTCCGCTACACCCGCACCTACCGCCGACTCCCCGTCCTCGGCGGCGACTTCGTGGTCCACCTGAGGAAGGACGGCGGCTACCTGGGCGCTGACCGGGCGAGTCGCGGCACGATATCCCTGGCCTCGATCGTCCCGGACATATCCGCGCCGAAGGCCGCCGGCCTCGCGGTGAACGCGCTGCGGGCGGTCCACCTCGGCGACGGGCTCAGGCAGGTCGAGGCCCGGCCGGAGCTGGTGGTCGACGCCCTGCACGGCACCCCGGAGCTCGCCTGGCGCACCAACGCGGCCGGCCGGGACTCGCTCGGCAACCCGGTCGCCCGCACGGTGCTGACCGACGCCCGCACCGGCCGTCGGATCGACGCCTGGGAAAGCATCGAGACCGCCACCGGTGACGGGAAGTCGCTGTACAGCGGGACGGTGCCGCTGGAGACGACCCCGTCGGGATCGTCGTACGACCTCACCGACCCGACACGCGGCGGCACGTACACCGGCGACGCGGCGAACCAGACCGACCTGTGCGTCTTCGGCATCTGCATCACCCGCGCGCCCTCGACGGTGTTCACGGACGCCGACAACCACTGGGGCACCGGCACCACCGCCGACCGCGCCTCGGCGGCCGTCGACGCCCAGTACGGCACCGACATGACCTGGGACTTCTACAAGAACGTGCTGGGCCGCAACGGCATCGCCGGCGACGGCAAGGGCTCGTACAACCGCGTCCACTACGGCAACAGCTACAACAACGCCTTCTGGGACGACAGTTGCTTCTGCATGACCTACGGCGACGGTGACGGCACCACCTTCGGACCGCTGGTCGCGCTCGACGTCGCCGGGCACGAGATGACCCACGGCGTCACCTCCAAGACGGCCGGCCTGGCGTACACCGGCGAGTCCGGCGGCCTGAACGAGGCCACCTCCGACGTCCTCGGCACGATGGTCGAGTTCTACGCGAACAACCCCTCCGACCCCGGTGACTACCTCATCGGCGCGAAGACCATCAACGGCGCCAAGGACCTCTACGGCGCGGGCAGCACCGAGTACGACGCGGTGGCGGCGGCGTGGGGCGCGGTCAACGTCAACTGACGTGCGGGCCGGGCGAAACCGGGAAGCCCGGAAGGCCGGTGCCCCGCGGGCACCGGCCTTTCCCGTCGCGTCCGGTCAGACAGCCAACTCCTGCTCCGGCTCCTGCTCCGGCTCCTGCTCCGGGGACTGGGCGGGCTGCTGCGGCTTGCGGTCGCGCATCACGGCCGTGGCCAGCATCGCCGCCGCCAGGACACCCGCCGCGCTGACCGTGAAGGTGGTGGTCATCGAGGAGGCGAAGGCCTCGCGGGCCGCGTGGAGGAGGGCCGGGTGGGCCGTGGCGACCGCGCCGGCGATGGACTCGCGGGCCGGGGCGGGGGCGTCGGCGGGCATCCGGTCGGTGTAGCCGCTCGCGAGCAGTGAGCCGAGGATCGCGATGCCGAGGGCCGTGCCGGCCTGCTGGATGGTGTCGTTCAGGGCCGAGCCGACGCCCGCCTGCTCCGGCGGGATCGTGCCCATCAGCGCGCCGACCGCCGCCGGCATGGCGGCACCGGCACCGAGGCCGAGCAGGCCCAGGGCGATCGCCGGGACGGCGAAGCCGGAGCCGGCGTCGACCGTGGTGAGGACCGCGAAGGACGAGACCATGATCAGCATGCCGAGGAGGATGACCACGCGGTTGCCGGTCTTCGCGGCCGGCTTCACGCCTCCCGCGTTGCCGATGATCGCGGTCACGGCCGGCGGCAGGAAGGCCGGGCCCGCCTCGATGGGGCGAGTAGCCGAGGACGAACTGCAGGTACTGGGTGAGGACCGGCATCGGACCGCCGTTGCCGATCCGGACCAGGGCCGGGGAGAGCGAACCGCCGCTGAAGTTGCGCTGCTCGAAGAGGACCGGCGGGACCATCGGGGAGGCGGTGACGTTCTCCCCGGGCACGAAGCCCGCGAGCGTGAGCACCGCCGCCGCGAGCACCGGCAGCCGGCATGATCAGCGCCCCGCCGACACCCATCGCGATCCGCAGCGCGACGACCTGGCCCGGATCGGCGGCGAACGTCCGAGGCGGAGTTCGTCTCCCGCCTGCTGCCCGCGGCCCAGCAGGCCGCGGCCGGTCACGCCAGCCTCTCCGCCGCCTACGCCGCCACCGACGCGACGGCCGTCCGGGACCCCGCCGAGGAGCGGGACGCCAAGTCCGGGTACGGCCTCGACGTCGTCCTGGACGGCCTGGCCGCACGGCTCCCGCATTAGGGTGCTCTTCGCGCCGGCCGCTTCCGCGCACCCCTCGCACGCCTGCGACCTGCTGAAACCCCGCTCGGGTTGGGCCGTGCGGGGGTCGGGGGGCGGCACCCGTTCGCCGTATTCCTGACGGGTCATCAGCAGGCGGGACCCCGTGACTGCGACTTACCTCGATAGCGAACAGCCGAATCGCGAAGGTCTGGGGAACACCATGCGCCGCACTGCCCGTCTGATGACCGGTATCGCGCTCGTCGGGGCGGCCGCGGCGCCCGCCTGGGCCGGCACCGCCGGCAGCCTGGACGTCTCTCCCGGCACGGTGGCTCCGGGCACCCACGTCACGGTGAACACGGCCGCCTGCGGGCGCGAAAGCGGCGGCGCGACCGGGGACGCGGGCGCGGTCGGCGCCGGCACCTTCCTGCTGGCGCCCAGCGCACACGAGGGCGACGTGATCGGCCAGTTCGCGGTGCCGGAGAGCGCACAGCCGGGGACGTACGAGATCGTCGCCACGTGTGCGGAGGGCAACCGGCGGGTGACGGGCGACCTCGTGGTGGCCCTCACCGCGGCGCACGAGCAGGTGCAGCCGCACGGCAGTCTGAAGACGGGGGTCGGCGGCGCACTCGGCCCCGACCCCGTGCACACCGCGGCGGGTGTGGCGGCGCTGGCCGTCGCCGCCGCGGGCGGTACCTGGCTCCTGCATCGCCGGGCGAGAGGCGACGGGATCTGACGGACACCCTCCGCTGTCCGTCCGCCGGTACCGCACTTCCCGCCCCCTCCGGGTCCGATGCCCCTCGCGGCCCGGAGGGGGCCGGGGATTTTCGGGGGTCCGCCCCCCGGGAGAGGGATCGACATGCGCACAAGCGCCAGAAGTGCCGGGCGCCGCGCCCGCGCCGGCCGCGGCCGCGGCGCCCGGCTCGGCGACACCGCGATAGCCACGGTCACCGTCGTGGCCCTCGGTTCCGGGGTGTGGCTGCTCGGCGGCGGCACCGGGACGCACACGCCGCCGCAGCCCGCCACCGCGGAGGGCCGCCCGGACCCGGGCGGCGAGCCCCCCGCGGCCCGCGCCCTGGCCCCCTCGCCGCCCACCCGGATCCGCATACCCGCGATCCGCGTGAACGCCCCGCTGATGGGCCTGGCCCTGACCGGCTCCGGCAGCCTGGACGTGCCGCCCGCGGGGAACAACAACCTGGCCGGCTACTACGAGGCCGGCACCCTGCCCGGCGAGACGGGCACCGCGATCGTCGCCGGGCACGTCGACAACACCGAGGGGCCCGCCGTCTTCTACAACCTCGGCGCGCTCAGGCGGGACGCCCGCATCGAGGTGGACCGCCGCGACGGCTCCGTGGCCGTGTTCAGCGTGGACGCGGTGGAGGTGTACGCGGCCCGTGACTTCCCCGACGAGAAGGTCTACGGCGCGGCCCGCCGCCCGGAACTGCGCGTCATCACCTGCGGCGGCGGCTACTCGCCGACGACGGGGTACCAGGGCAACGTGGTGGTGTTCGCGCACCTGACGGGAAGCCGTGCCTGAGCCGCGCCCCGCAGGGGCCCTCGCACCCCCGGACCTCACACGCCGAAGCGCCGCAGGCTGAGGGCAGCGTTCCGCACGGGAAACAGACGTGATGCGGCCGGGTAACGTCCGCACCGCACGCTCAGGGGCATGACCTCGCATACACGTACCCCGGGAGCCACCCCCACGATCGTGCTCGTCGGCCACGGCATGGTCGGCGAGCGCTTCCTGGAAGCGCTCGCCGAGCGCGGCCTGACCGCCACGCACCGCGTGGTCGTCCTGTGCGAGGAACCGCGTCCGGCGTACGACCGGGTCGCCCTCACCTCGTACTTCTCGGGCCGGACCGCCGAGGAACTCTCCATGACCGACATGGGGTTCATCGACACCCACGGCATCGAGCTGTACGTCGGTGACCCGGCCGACGCCATCGACCGTGCGGCGCGGACGGTGACCGCCCGGTCCGGCCGGGTCTTCGCGTACGACACCCTCGTCCTCGCCACCGGCTCGTACCCGTTCGTGCCGCCCGTGCCGAACAAGGACGCCGACGGCTGCTTCGTCTACCGCACGATCGAGGACCTCCTCGCGATCGAGGAGTACGCGAAGGGCGCCCGGACCGGTGCCGTGGTCGGCGGCGGTCTGCTGGGTCTGGAGGCGGCCGGCGCCCTCAAGGGGCTCGGACTCGACACGCACATCGTGGAGTTCGCGCCGCGCCTGATGCCGGTGCAGGTCGACGACGGCGGGGGCGCGGCGCTGCTGCGCACCGTCGAGGACATGGGGCTGACCGTGCACACGGGCGTGGGCACGCAGGAGATCGTGACCGGGGCGGCGGGCGCCGTCAGCGGCATGAAGCTGTCGGACGGCTCCGAGCTCGGCGTCGACATGGTCGTGTTCAGCGCCGGTGTCCGCCCCCGCGACCAGCTGGCCCGGGACTGCGGCCTCACGGTCGGCGAGCGCGGCGGCATCAGCGTCGACGAGCAGTGCCGTACGGTCACCGACCCGCACGTGTTCGCGATCGGAGAGTGCGCGCTGGCGGCGGACGGCCGGGTGTACGGCCTGGTCGCGCCGGGGTACGAGCAGGCGGAGACGGCCGCCGCCACCATCGCCGCCGCCGAGGCGTCGTTCACCGGCGCCGACCTGTCCACCAAGCTGAAGCTGCTCGGCGTCGACGTGGCGTCCTTCGGCGATGCGCACGGCACCACCGAGGACTGCCTCGACGTCGTGTACTCCGACGCCCGCGCGGGCCTGTACAAGAAGCTGGTCATCGGCCGGGACGGCACGCTGCTCGGCGGCATCCTGGTCGGCGACGCGGAGGCGTACGGCACCCTGCGCGCGCTGACCGGTTCGGTGCCCCCCGTCTCCCCCGAGTCCCTCGTCCTGCCCGCCGGAGCGGACTCGGGGGCGCAGCTCGGCCCGGCCGCGCTGCCGGACGAGGCGATCGTCTGCTCCTGCAACAACGTCACCAAGGGCGCCGTCCGCGGCGCGGTCACCGAGCACCGGTGCACCACCGTGCCCGAGGTCAAGAAGTGCACCAAGGCCGGTACGACGTGCGGCAGTTGCGTCAAGGTGCTCGGCCAGCTGGTCGACGCCGAACTGGCGGCGTCCGGCGTCGAGGTCGACAAGGGGCTGTGCGGCTGCTTCGCCCTGACGCGCGAGGAGCTGTACGAGATCGTCCTGAGCCTGCGCATCACGTCGTACCAGGACCTGCTCGACCGCTACGGCCGGGAGGGCGCCCGCGGCGGCGAGGGCTGCGAGATCTGCAAGCCGGCGGTGGCGTCGGTCATCGCCTCCCTCGCCCCGACGATCGGCGCGAGCGGCTACGTCCTCGACGGCGAGCAGGCGGCCCTGCAGGACACCAACGACCACCACCTCGCCAACCTCCAGAAGAACGGCTCGTACTCGGTCGTGCCACGCATCCCCGGCGGCGAGATCGCGCCCGAGAAGCTGATCGTGATCGGCGAGATCGCCCGGGACTTCGGCCTCTACACGAAGATCACCGGCGGCCAGCGGATCGACATGTTCGGCGCGCGGGCGGAGCAACTCCCGTTGATATGGGCCCGGTTGGTGGACGCCGGCTTCGAGTCCGGACACGCCTACGGCAAGGCCCTGCGGACCGTGAAGTCCTGTGTCGGCTCGACCTGGTGCCGTTACGGCGTCCAGGACTCGGTCCGCATGGCGATCGACCTGGAGCTGCGCTACCGGGGCCTGCGCTCCCCGCACAAGCTCAAGTCGGCGGTCTCCGGGTGCGCCCGCGAGTGCGCCGAGGCCCGGTCGAAGGACTTCGGCGTGATCGCCACGGCGAACGGCTGGAACCTGTACGTCGGCGGCAACGGCGGCGCGACCCCGCGCCACGCGGACCTGCTCGCCCAGGACCTGTCGGACGCCGAACTGGTCCGGCTGATCGACCGGTTCCTGATGTTCTACATCCGCACCGCCGACCGCCTGGAGCGCACGAGCGTGTGGCTGGAGCGGATCCCGGGCGGCCTGGACCACGTACGCGACGTGGTGGTGCACGACTCGCTCGGCATCTGCGACGAGCTGGAGGCGCTGATGCGGGCGCACGTGGCGGGCTACCGCGACGAGTGGGCCGAGACGATCAGCGACCCCGAGAAGCTCACCCGGTTCGTGTCGTTCGTGAACGCCCCCGACACCCCCGACCCGGTCGTCGCCTTCGTCCCCGAGCGCGACCAGATCAAGCCCGACCTGCCGCTGCTCGCCATCGGCAGGCGGCCCGCCGCCGACGTCCTGGAAGGAAGCACCCCGCGATGACCCTGGCTGTCGAGACCACCGCTCTGAAGGTCCAACTCCGGCTCGCCGAGGGCTGGTTCACGGCCTGCGACGTGCACGCGCTGCTCCCGGGCCGCGGGGCCGCCGCCCTGCTGCCGGACGGCCGTCAGGTCGCCCTGTTCCGCGACCGCGCGGACCGCCTCTACGCGATCGACAACCGCGACCCGTTCACCGGCGCGGCCGTCCTCTCCCGCGGCCTGACCGGCACCCACGAGGGCCGCCCGTTCGTCGCCTCCCCCCTGCTGAAGCAGCGCTTCGACCTGGCCAGCGGGGAGTGCCTGGACGACGAGACGGTCCGGGTGACGGCGTACGAGGTCCGGGCGGCGTAGGCCCTCGCGGTGACCGCCGACGTCTCGCGCGCGGCTGATGCCGACGCGGTGGTCCGGGCCGCCGTCGACTCCTACGGCTCACTGGACGTGGCGGTCGACAACGGGGGCGTCTTCCGGGGCGGGCAGCCCCTCGTGGACCTCCCGGAGCAGGACTGGCACACCCGGCTCGCCACCAACGTCACCGGCGTGTTCCTGGCCCTGCGGGCTCAGATCCGCCAGATGCGCGGCCAGTCGGCGGGGGGGGGCTCGATCGTGAACATCTCCTCCACCTTCGGACGGCACACCGCAGCCCCCGGGGCGGCCGCCTGCTCCGCGTCCAAGGCCGCCGTGACCGCGCTCAGCCGGGGCGCCGCCCTCGACCACGTCCGGGACGGCGTCCGGATCAACCTGGTCAGCCCCACAGCCACCGAGACCTCCATGTCCCTGCGGCCGGGCGAGACCGAGGCGGGCCGGACCGAGCGCGCGAAGAACACCCTTCCGCTCGGCCGCATCGCCACCACCGGGGAAGTCGCCGCCGCCGTCCTCCACCTGGCCTCGGACGACGCGGCCTCGGTCATCGGCACCGACCTGGGCGTGGACAGCGGCGCCACACTGTGAGCACTAGTCGATCCCCGAGCGCTCCACCCCCGCCACGATCCACCGCTGGAAGCACAGGAAGACGAGCAGCAGCGGCAGGACGGACACGACGGCGGCGACGAACAGCTCGTGCAGCCGCACGACCTGGGACGTGGTGAAGGACGACAGCGCGACCTGCACCGTCCAGGCGCGCTGGTCCTGCCCGATGACCAGCGGCCACAGGAAGGAGTTCCAGGCGCCGAGGAACACGATCGTCCCGACCGCCGCGAACACCGGCCGCGCGTTCGGCACGACCACCAGCCAGTACGTCCGCCAGTACCCGAGCCCGTCGACCTGCGCCGCGTCCTCCAGCTCCCGCGGGAAGCCGAGGAAGTACTGGCGGAAGACGAAGCAGGCGAACGCCGAGAACAGCGTCGGGACGATGAGCCCGCGGAGCGTGGAGATCCAGCCCAGCGACGACACCAGCACGAAGCTCGGTACGAAGGTGACGGCGGCCGGGACCAGGAGGGTGCCGAGGATGCCGTAGAAGACCTTGTTCGCGTGCCGGTAGGGGATGCGGGCGAGGCCGTACCCGGCGAGGGAGGCGAGCAGGAGCGTCCCGGCGGTGGTGGCCACGGCGATCAGCGCGGAGTTGACCAGGGACCGGGCGAAGGGCACGGACGGATCGGCGAACAGCTCCCGGACGTTGCCCCACCTCAACTCCCCCGGGAAGAAGGTCCATCGAGGCGAGGTGATGTCCTGCTCGCTCGCCAGCCCGTTGCGGACGAGCAGATAGAAGGGGATGAGGAAGAGCAGGGCGAGCGCGATCAGCAGCACCGCCCGCAGGGCCCGCGCGGCCCGCACCAGGGCGTCATCCATCGGCGTCCGTCCTTCCCAGCCGCAGCCACCGCGCCTGACCGACCGTGACGACCGCGATGATCAGCGCGAGGATCACCGCTCCCGCGCTGCCGAGCCCGAGGTTCTGCCCCTGCCCGAGCGCGGTGTAGTAGAGATAGACGAGCGGCGGCCGGGCGTACGGCGGATAGCCCCGGGCGTCGGAGAGCAGGTTGTAGAACTCGTCGAAGGCCTGGAAGGCGTTGATGACGAGCAGCAGCAGCACCGCGACCGAGGTGGCTCGCAGCTGCGGCAGGGTGATGTGCCGCAGCACCGTCCAGCCGGGCCGGGCCCCGTCCACGGCGGCCGCCTCGTAGAGCACCGGATCGATCCTCTGCAGCCCGGCCAGGAAGAGGATCATGTAGAAGCCGGCCTGGAGCCACAGCCGTACGGTGACGATGACCAGCCAGTACCAGGGCGGGTCGGTGGTGGACAGCCAGGCCACCGGATCGCCGCCGAACCAGTCCAGCACGGTGTTGGCCAGCCCGAACCGCACCCCGTTGAAGATCGACATCTTCCAGACCAGGGCCGCGACGACGTAGCTGCACGCGGCCGGGAGGAAGAAGACGGACCGGAAGAACGCGCGCGCCCGCCGGACCCGGTTGACCATGAGCGCGAGCGAGAGGGACAGCAGATAGGTGACGGGCACGATGAAGGCGGTGAAGACGAGGAACGTCTTCAGACTGCCGGTGAACGCGTCGTCCCGCAGCATCGCCGTGTAGTTGTCCAGACCGACGAAGTGCGTGGGCGTGACGGTGTTCTGCGCGTCGAAGAAGCTGAGGCCCACGCTCCACAGCAGCGGGACGTAGGTGAAGAGCGCGAGCCCGGCGGCGAACGGCCCGACGAACACCCAGAACCAGAGGACCCGGCGCCGCCTCACGACGTCCTCTTCACCCGGTCGAGCTCACCGGACACCTTCCGTACGACGGCCCGCAGTTCGCTCTCCGGGTCCGCGCCGCTCTTGATGATCCGGCTGAGCGCGTCCTGGTAGGCGGTCTGCGCGGCCGGTGTCCACAGCAGGGGCTGGGCGTACCCGTGCTCGGTGGCGAGGCGGACGGCGTCGGCGGCGGGACCGCTGTGGAGTTGCGTGGCCTTCTTGGCGAGGGAGATCCGGGCGGGGATGTGAAAGCCGTAGGAGAGGGCGAAGTCCTCCTGGTAGTCGGTCCGTTCGACCCACAGCCACTTGACGTACTCCCTGGCGGCCTCCCGGTGCCTGCTGCGGGCGCTGACGGCGGCGCCGTACGCCCCGACGGGCACGGTGGGCCTGCCCTGTCCGCCGTCCGCCGGGAAGGGCAACACCCCGAAATCGTCGCCCAGTTGCTGCTTGATCTGGGGCAGCGCCCACAGCCCGCACCACTGCATCGCGGTGAGGCCCTGGAGGAGGGCGGACGGGTCCGACCAGTCCGCGGGCGCGCCGAGGAGGAGGGACTTGTCGGCGTAGAGCCGGCGCAGCTTGCCGAGGGTGCGGGCGGCGGCCGGGTCGTCGAAGCCGGCCTTCCCCTCCTCGGTGACGAGCTCAAGTCCGGCGGCGTAGAGGGGAGTTCCCCCGAGGACACCGGCACCTCCGTCGTTGCCCAGGAAGAGGCCCTTGACCTTGCTGGTGGTGAGCGTGCGGGCGGCGTCCACGAGGGCGTCGAGCGTGGCGGGCGGCTGGACCCCGGCCGCCTTCAGCAGGCTCTTGCGGTAGTAGAGGAGCTGCATGTCGACGACCTGCGGGATGCCGTAGATCCTCCCCTTGTACGTCTTGGGCGTGAGCACGGCGGGGTTGAAGTCGTCCTTGACGCCGTCGAGCAGGTCGGTGAGGTCGACGACCTGTCCGCCCTGGATCTGGTCGAGTGTGGGCCCGTTGACCTCGAACACGTCGGGCCCGGAGTCGGTCAGCAGCGCGGCGGCGGTCTGCTGGTCGTAGTTCCCTGGCCGCCACTGCACGGTGACGTGCGCCTTCTTGTACGCGGCGGCGTACCGCTGCACGGCCTGCTGGGTGCCCGGCTCACCGTACTGGTGGTACCACTGGGACAGCGCCGCCCCCGAACCCCCGCCCCCGCGCCCGGTGTCGGATCCGCACGCGGCGAGTGCCCCCGCCCCGACTCCGGCCCCCGCGACCAGCAGTGCCCTGCGACTCATGGCCATCGTCCGTACCCCCTGACGTATCGGTGTCGGTCATCGATGCACGGCCCAACGATCAACCTTGCGCGATGATTACGAAAGGGGTGTTGCAGCCGTGTGTCACCGTGCGGGGGCACGGTGTCACGATCCCGGGCCGATTCCCGCCGCCGTCACCCAGCCCGGATCCCACCGGAATCACCCAGTTCGGCGGCCGCCGAAATCGCCCGGCCCGAGGCACAACTTTTCCGGGCCGCGACGCATCCAACACAGTGACCTTCATCCACCCGTTCGCCCGATGGAGGCGGATATGTCAGTTCACTGTCCGAACCCTCTGAAGCTCTTCCGGACGTCGCCGAGGCGCGGCGCGGCGGCCGTCCTCACCGCGGCCGTCGTGGGCCTGACGGCGGCGGGAGCGGCCTGGAGCGCGCCGGCGGCGGCACCGTCGGCCGCCAAGGCCCTGCGCACCTGCACGGCGAGCGACCTGCACCTCTCCATGGGCCGCAAGGAGGGGGCCGCCGGGTCGCTGTACTGGCCGGTGCGGTTCACCAACACGAGTACGGGCAGCTGTGCCCTGCGCGGATACCCGGGCGTCAGCGTCCTCGACACCGCTCACCACCAGCTCGGCCCGGCGGCCGCCCGCAGCGGCACCTCCTACCGCACGGTCGCCCTCGCCCCGGGCCACTCGGCCTCGGCGGTGCTGCGCACCACGAACGGCCCGGTGGGCGGCCCCTGCCTGCGCACCGGCTCCTACCTGCGCGTCTTTCCCCCGGCGTCCCGCACCCCGGTCCTGATACCGGCGTCGTGGACGACGTGCTCGGGGCTCTTCGAGGTGGGTCCGGTGAACACGGAGGGGGTGTTCTAGAGGGACAGCACCCGAAAACGCCGGAGAGGCGACACCCCCGCACAGGGTGTATGGCCGACTTCCTGACCTGGGAAGTCGGCCATACCAAGGCGTCACAGGGCACAGTCAGGGCACATCGCTCAGTACCGCCTCCATCATGTCGGCAGTCCGGTCCGCCTCTGCCTCCCACAAGTGGGTGTACACGTTCAGTGTGATCGATGGCTTAGCGTGACCAAGCCGCATCTGCACCTGCTTCGGGGTCGTCCCGTTCTTGATCAGGACCGAGGCATAGAAGTGCCGCAGATCGTGAAGCGTGGTGTCCTCGGGTACGCGGACCTTGCTGCCCGACTTCTTCAGATGGGCGTTCGCCCGCTTGACGTTCCGGGTCCACACTTTCGCCCAGCTGGCACGCCGGATCGCTCCGCCAGTCTCGCTGGTGTACAGCAACCGAGCATGGCGCCATACGGGCTTCCTGGGGTTCGTCCGGTCCTCGATGTACACGACCTGCGGCGGGAACTTCGCACGGTGCCGTGCAATCTCGTCTACGACCGAGCGTCCCTGAGGAACAGACCGGTAGCTCTGTCTGGTCTTCGGTTCCCCGAGGTACGGCACCCCCTTGTCGGGACCGATCATCTGTTGCTTGACGGTCACAGTCTCGGCAGGGTCTCCGTCCTCCAGCCCGAACAGTTCGCCTTGCCTTAGGCCCGTCGAAGCCGCCTGCCTGACCAGGGCGCGGTATCGGGGAGACGCGGTCACGATGAGCGCCTTCACCGCCTCCGGATCAAGCGGGTGGACCTCCGGATAGAAGACCTCTGGCGGTTTCAGCCCCTCCCACGGGTACTTCGGGATGATCCCCTCTTGGTGAGCCATCTTCAGGATGCTGGTGCAGACGTTCCAGGGCGTCGCAAAGGTGGACGGCGCGATGACCGCCGACCGCTCTTTGATCCACCTCATTCCGTCGGCCCGCTGAATACGGCCGATCTCGCGGTTGCCGAACGTCGGGTAGATGTGCAGCCGTAGGGCTCGCTCAACGTTCGTTTCCGTCCGCTCGCGGTGTACGGCCGTCTCCTGCCAGCGTTCAGCGATGGTTCTGAACTTCTGCTTGCCCAACTCCCGGTTCACGAAGGTGCCGCCATCGAGTTCAGTCGTCACCTTGGCGGCACGGGAGTCCGCAGCAGTCTTCTTCTCGAAGTTCTCCTTGCACTGCTTCCCGGACAAGTCCCGGTAGCGCACCTGCCAGCGCTTCCCTGTGCCATGGTCCCCGCTGGGATAGACCTTCTGGGTCTTGGTGCTGTGTGCCTCGCACGGCTCGGCGTCGGCCGGCGGTCGGGAGAGGTGCCAGCGGTCGTACACCTCAGCCATCCGTTCCCCTCCCTTCAGGGCAAGCCGATTCAGTGATGAGGTGGGGTCCGTTGCTGTTCCGGGTCATGCTGCGCGTCGGCCTCCGATCTCCTCAGCGTCGTACTTGTCCAGCGCTTCGGCGTCGTACAGAACATGTCGACCGCGCCTGATGAAGCACTGCGGGCCGGTTTCGGCGTAGCGCCAGTAGCGGACGGTTGAGGGTGACGTGCGGTAGCGCTCGGCGACTTCCGCAGTCGTCAGGTACTTCTTCATGACGTCCTTCCTGTGAGGAAGGGCGGGGAGAGCAAGTCCCGCCCCGGCATTCCGGGCTGTGTCCGAGGTGCGGATTTCTGCGTCATCGCGTCACGCACGTCATTTGAGGTTCTGACCTGCTGCTATGCGGTGACGCGGGCCGCTCGGTGCGTGTCACGGGGCGTCGCGGGGTTCTGTCACCCGTGACGCGGGTGACGTGAGATGACGCAGGTGTCGGCCGTCTGCGTCACCGATCTAGCCACAGGTCAGGCGCCGTTTTCTGGTCCGTGGTGACGCGGGTGACGCAGCATCTCTTCTCTTAGGAAAAAGAGAAGGGGTGGTGTCTGTGGTGGTGCGGTGCGGCTCAGGACGTGAAGAAGGAGCCGCCTTTCGGCGCGACTTGTGCAGCGGCGGCAAGCCGCCGGAACAGCAAGAAGAGCACGCCCCCGCCCGTGGTGGGACGTCACGGACCACCTTTGCGTCTCCTTGATCGTTGGCCGCATCAGGGACGTTTAGGGTGCGGGCATGTCTCGAAGATGGTGGATACGGCAGGCCCTGCTGGCGGCTGGGATTGTTGCCCTTACGGTGCTGTCGAACGTGGTCGCGCATCGCAGTTGGCAGGTGACGGCGGGTTGGGCACTCGGCGTCCTGCTCCTGATTGGCCTGTCTGTGCTGAATGTGCTGTGGCATCAGCGCTACCGGCCGGAGAAGTTCGAGAAGTACCGGGCCAAGGCTGAGGCCCGGTATCAGCGGTAAATCCGTCGAGGAGCCGGGACACCTAGCTGCCGTGCCCGGGATCCTCCGGATGGCGGTGCGCCGATAAGCACGCCCCGCCCGGGTGCTCCTCTTGCTTGTTCGGTGCGGCGCGGGTGGCGCGGGTCAGAACGCCGCTTCCTGCTGGTGCGGGGGAGGGAGCGTTGTCGCGGGGCAGTGGGTCATTTCGATGTAGCGGGCGGCGCTGGTGCGGCCCCAGTCGATGAGGACGCCGCGTGCGGCGAGGGTCGGCTGTAGCCGCTTGAGCCGGTCGGAGAGCACCTTGCCGGTGGTGGGCCAGCCCTTGGGCAGGGGTCGGCACTCCTCGCCGCTGTAGAGGGTGGTGAGGCAGTGCAGCCACTCCGATGACGTCATGCGGACTTCCGCGCCCGGGTCGAGCTCGGCGGCGTGCCTGAGGACCGTCTGTGCGAGGAGGTCGCCTTCGATGACGTCGTCGTTGAGGTCGTCGAGGCTGGCCCGGTAGGCGTTGAGTGCGCCGAAGCCGGTTGCCGCGTCGAGTTGCGCGCACAGGTGGGCGAAGTCGGCCATACGCAGGTCGGTGGGGGTGTCCGCCTGCGCGGCCCGCACTTTCACCGTCAGGTCCAGCAGGGAGCCGAGGACGACCGGCAGGATCTCCGCGTACTCCGCCCACAGCTCCGCCTCGGTGCGCCGTACCCGGGGGCGTACGAGTCGGAGCGGGAGGAGGCGTTCGGCGAGGTCGGGGCGGATGACGCCGACGTCGATGCCGGTCAGGAGCATGGGGCGCCGGTAGCGGGAGCGGACGACGTCGCCGTCGGTGAAGAGCGCACGCTTGATGCTCTCGGCGCCGGTGACGATGCAGCACATGAGGTCGGACAGGTCCGGGGGCAGGTGGGAGAGGTTGTCCAGGGCGGTGACCCATCCGGCGGCCACGGCCGTGATCATGTTCTCCTCGTCCTTCGGTGCCCGGCGCAGGTCGCCACTCATCCCTTCGATGATCCGTACGAGCATCCGGCCGCCGGTGGACTTGCCCGCGCCCTGTGGCCCGGTGAGGAACGGTGCGGGGACGGGTACGGACGGCTCCAGGCAGCCGATGAGCCAGGCGAGGGCCAGGCATTCGGTCTCAGCGTTGGCGAAGTTGCACAGACGGAGCAGGAGATCGATGCCCTTGCCGTCGGTGTCCCGTGCGGGCAGCGGCAGTTCCCCCGTGAGCTGGGTGCGCCGCCAGCACACTTCCTGCGGGTCGGGGGTGAGGATGTCCCAGCCGGTGGGGTGGATACGGACGCACTGGCCGTCGTCGCGGCCCAGGTCGAGCCAGGTCGCGCCGTCAAAGCCCGGGGCAACGCGGATGTGAGTGGGCTGTACGTCCTCGGTCAGGGCGAGTGCTTCGATCAAGTCCAGCGCCTCCTTGAGTGCCGTGCCGTTGAACACGCCGACCCCGTCCTTGAAGAGGCCGACCATGAGTTCTTGCCGGTGGCTCCCGGTCGTGCCCTGGGAGCGGATCGGGCGGGCGACGGGGTGGCCGTTCTTCTGCGCGTAGACAGTGCCGTCGATGGTGCGGAAGTACCGGAAGTGCGCTTGGGCGTAGTCGGTGATGATCTGGCGGGCCGGAGTCTTCTCCTCCTCGGACATGACTCACATCCCCAGTGCGGTACGGGCGTTGGTCCACGCGTCGGTGCAGTGGCGGGCGGTTTCGCCCTTGCCCTGCGCGGCGGCGAACAACCGCGCGACGTGCGCCTCTGTGAGGCAGTCGCACCGGCCGTGCGTCGACAGCACGGCTAGGAAGGTGCGGTACACGGTGGTGTGGATGGCGCTGCGGGCCTCGGTGATGCGCTGTTCGGCCATGGCGATGCCGCGTTCCAGGTAGGCGGGCGTGCGGTGACGGCACTCCCCGCCCCCGGCCTGGGCGGGCACGGCGATGGAATGCAGCGCCGGCCGGAACGTGGCGGGTCCCTTCACGGCCAGCGCGCGCACGACCCCCGGCAATGCGGTCATGGTGCCGGTGCCGGGGCCTAGCCACCGGGCGTAGGACATCGTGGATTTGATGTCGACGGCGTCCCGTACGCCGTTGGCGGACTGCATCGTGCCCCGGTAGATCCAGTGTTCTCCGCGCGTGGTGGTCACGCTCTGGGTGGACGGCAGGACCTCGCGCGCCCACACGACCGCGGCCGGATTGTCGAGGTCCACGACGGTGAGGCCAGCGCCGCCGGGGTGGTAGGCGACCGCCGCAGCCTCGCGCCACGCCCGCGCCCACTGAGCCGAGTTGATGACGTGGGGGTCGGTGGTGGCGGCGGCCCAGCCGTGGCAGGGCGCCGGGCAGGCGCAGGAGCCCGGAGTCTTCATGTTCGGCCGACCCCCGCACGCGTTCTTGGCGCATGCCGGGCAGTTACCGAACGGCACCTTCCCCGCCCGCAGGGGCAGCACCGGCACGCCGGCCGCCGCGAGATACAGCGCGATGCGCAGGTGGCTGGTCGGGGCGAGCACTCGCCCGATACCGGTCGGTTGGGTCATGCTGGAGACCTCCACTGTTCTGTTGAGGACTGGAGACCAGGGCGGCCCGGGACTTTGCCGAGACGCGGGCCGCCCTAGGCGTAGCTACTCGCAGGTGCACTCGGGGACGTCGCCCGCTCCGGTGTCGCCGCACTGGCAGCAGTGGGCGTAGGGGTAGGGCTCGCTGCCGTCGGTGGGGTAGCAGAGCTCGCAGTCGCTGAACTCGTCGGCGAAGTCGTCGTACACGGGATGCCTTTCGGATTGATCAGCCGTGGAAGCGGTTGCGCTTGATCACGGCCTTGCGGATGTTGACCGTGGTCCCGCCGTGGTCGCGGTGACCGCTCGTGCCGAAGACCTGCACGGCGATCCAGCCGCCGAAGATGACCGCCGCCAGGATGATGAGCTGGTGGATGAACGCGGCGAGTGCTGCGATGAAAGAGGTGAGCAGGACCAGACCCCCGCACACCGCGCCGAACCCGATGCCCCCGAGCGCGATGTTCACCGCGGTCCGCGAGACGGCCGGACGCTGCTCGATGGGCGCCGGGGTGGGCGCGGGAGTGAGGGCGTAGCCGGTGACGACCCGGCCGTCGGGCAGCACGATGCTCTGCACCGTCGGCGGCGGGCCCGGCTGCACCGGCACGAGGGGCGCGGCGGGCGCGTGCAGGGTGATCGGTTGGGGATGGTGGACTTCGACGGCTCCGGGCTGTTCGGGGTAGGTCACGAAGGTTCCCTTCGGGACGGCCGCGGGCCCGCCCGTGGGCGTGCGTGGGTGGGCCCGCGTGTGGGTGTCAGGCGGGTGTCAGGGGTGTCAGGCGGGGGGCGTCACGCGTTTCTGACACCGGGTTTGCCTAGGGGTTTGGGTGTCAGGCGGGCGTGACGGTGTCAGGTGTCAGGCGGCCGTCAGGGCGGGCACGATGCGCCACCGGCCGGTCTGGTTGGTCGCTTCCAGGCGGCCTTCCTGGTAGGCCTCCTTGAGCTGAGCGGAGACCCACGGGCGGGAGAGGTTGTTGCGCTCGCACCAGTTCTTGAAGTCGACCGGACCCACGATCATCTGACCGTTGGACTCGAACTCCTCCAGCGCCTGAGCGAACAGCCGTCGGGCCTCCTCGGGGGACGGCTTGCGGCCGGTCTCCTGCCCGAAGATCGGGGTGTCGTCGCCCTGCTCGGCGTTGGGGAGTTCGGCCTCCGGGTCGATGTCGGCGTCTTCGGGGTCGACCAGCAGACCGGCGGGCTCCATGGCGTCGTCCTCCTCGTCTTTCACCGCGTGCAGTGGCGCGGGCTGCTCGGTGCCTGCCGCGGTCCGGCCGGTGTAGGCGCGGCCGGCGACGCTGGACGCGGCCCCGGCGGTGACCGGGTCCGCGGAGGCACCGTTGCGCTGCGCCCACTGGGCCAGCACCTCCATGCCCGGTGTGGCCCGGTGGCTGAACCGGAAGGTACGGCCCGGGGAGGCGTAGCGGTCCTCGGGGATACCGGGGGCGACGGTGTAGCAGTAGCCAGGCCGCCGGTTGCCCCACGCCCCCGGGTGCGCGCCCGCGGCCAGGACCTCGTCGGGCAGTACGAACCCCTCGTCGCGCGGGTCGCATCCCAGCGCGATGACGGACGGGAGGGAGGCCCGGGTGGAGGTGGACATCTGGTCGTAGGACGGCCGCTGAAGCGACACGATCAGCGAGACACCCGCGGACCGGGCTTCCTGCGCAATGCCGGTGAACGCGTCGTCTCCCATCTTGCGCAGAGTGTTCGCGGCCTCCTCGAACCAGGTGACCAGGAACGGCATCCCGGGGCAGCCACACGGCCGGCCGTCCGAACGGCACGCGTGCTTGCTACTGGTCTGCTGCTCCGCAGCCTCAGGTACCCACTGGCGGTAGCCGTGGGCACCCAGCCACCGCGTACGGGCCGGGATGACGGCCTCGACGGCAGCGACCATGACCTCCGTCGGCGTCCCGCCCTCCGCTGCCCAGTCGATACCGGGCAGCAGGGGGCGGAAGTCCTGGAACGCCTTGGGGTCGGAAAACCAGACGATGACGTCCCGGCGGGAGAGGATCTCCGTCTGAAGGTTCAGGGCAGTCTCGCCCTTGCCGGAGCCGGTGCCGCCCGCTACCAGGACGTGGGTGGAGTTGCGGCCTGCCTCCGGGTCACCGGGGAGCCAGACCACGAGCGGGGAGCCGTCGTCGTAGCGGCCGATGACCAGGGGTTCGGCGATCGAGCCGCCCAGGTTCGACGGGCCCTCCCACTCCACCACTTCGGCCAGCATGTCCTCGGGGACGATGATCAGTTCCCCGCGGCGGCTGGAGGAGGGGTCGGGGTTGTAGCGGACCGCGGACGTGGGCAGGTCCAGGGCGGACGCGATCCGCCCCAGGCTCTTGGTCACGTCGTCGTTAGTCTGCTCCCCGGCCTCCACCGCGAGCGGGGCGGTGACCCGGTTCGGCTCGACCTTCGCCGCCCCGAGCTGGGCACGGGCCAGACCCACCTTCTCCAGCAGCCCCTTGTCCGAGCTTTCGCCGGCCGCGTCCGGGGTGTGCCGCAGTACGAGGCGGACGTTCCAGGACAGGGCCAGGGCGGGCCCGACCATCAGGTAGAGGTCACCGACCGGATTAGCGGTCGGCCCGGCGAGGCAGGCTGCGGTCAGCCAGGCAGAGCCCGCGGCCACGGTGATGGCTGAGTGCAGGCGCCGCTGCTGGCTGGTGTTCTTCCCGATCAGCCAGGTGGCACTGGTCAGCACCACCGAGCTGAGGGTGAGGCCTACGGCCGCGGGTGCGCTGTCGGCCCACCGCAGGTGACCCAGCGCCGCGGCCAGGCCGGTACCGGCCCAGCCCAGCCACGGGGGGATGTGCGGCTTGGCCCGGTGCAGCAGGTACTTGCCCACCCCGCCCGCATCGGAGCCGCCCCTAAGCTGAAGTTCCAGCAGCTCAGCAAGCTGGTGCTGTGCGTCGCGCTCAACCATCGAACGATCCCCCTTTCTTACTGCTGAGCCCAGTTCATGACCGGCTGCTGCGGCCTGCGGGCGCGGTGACGGACGCGGTTGATCTCTTCCTCGTACTGCTGCTGAAAGGTCGAGTAGCAGGCCGCGGCGTTCTTCGCGGCGTCCCGCAACGCGTCAGCGGACTTCTGCATCTTGCGGGCCACCTTCGCGGCGCGAGCCCTAGAGCCGAACGCGCGCCCCTCCGGGTCCGGGACCGCAGCGAGCACGCCCTTCATGATCTCCGCACCCATGGCCACTTCGATGGACAGCGTCACGGCCGCCGCGCGCAGGGTGTTGCAGTACTGCCGCACCTGCGCCGGGGAGCCGAACTCCGGGGCCGGGAGCAGGGATTCAGCGCGCGAGCCACCACCGCGGCCGCCACGGCCGCCGGGGGCGCCGGAGCCGTTGGTGGTCTTGTTGCCCGCGCTGACGTTGATGGTGAACCCGGGCGCGAAAGATGCGCCGAAGTTCTTGCTGTTCACCGCGCCCTTGGCGTAGGAGCCGTTGGCTCCGTCGATGAACGGCCGGCCTGCGTGCTGAGCCTCCCGGTAGCGCCGGTTGGCGGTCCGGTTGGCGGATCCGTTGTCAGCCATCTAGCGATCTCCTCGGGTCAGCGGGAACGGACGATGAGCCACGCGGTCTGCGCGACCAGCCAGGCAAGAAGCCAGATCAGCGGCAGCGGGCCCGCCAGCGGCCCGAACCCGGCCGCCAGCGCCACCCACGCGAACCCGACCGTGGCGAGCAGGGCGAGACCGGCCCGCCAGACGACTGCGGCAGTGCGCGCCGGTCGGCGGCGCTGGACGACGCCGAACCACAGCAACGGGGCCGCGGCCAGGGGCGCGAGCAGCAGACCGGACCACCAGGCAATGGCGTGCAGGATCGCGGTCAGCGGCCACGCCAGCACGGCCAGGAACGTGGGAGCGAGCGCGCCGCGGAAACGCCACAGCACGCGACCCAGGAAGCCGAGCGCTTCGCGGGTCAGGGAGTCGCGCTCCGGGACGACGACGATGAACGGCTGAGCAGAGCGGCGTCCGCGCTGGCGCGGCAGGCGGACAGTGTGGATGCCCGCGGCCGTCTTCATGCCGCGGGTACGGGTACGACTGGACACAGCCAGACTCCTTGGACAGAGAAGGAGAGGTGAAAGAGAAGTGCTGTGCAGGTCAGGCCGCGGCCTGCTCGTCGGGGTAGGCGCACGGGACGCACATCCCGAGCGCGGCGGGGATGACGTAGCCGGCGTCGGTACGGCACTGCGGGCAGGTGCGGCGAGCCTGATTTGCTTTGGCCAGCGCCGCCCGCTTGGCCGGCGTCATCGGCCGCACCGGCTTCGCGGCGTCGACGCGGTAGAGGTAGGCCACCAGCGGGCCGCGCCGACGGCGCGGACGCTCGATCTGCGCGGCCACCTCCTGACCACCCGGCCGCAGCCCCCTCGCACGCAGTTGGCGCAGGGTGGCCAGACCGTCAGGGGCGAGCCGCCAGGGATAGACGGGTATGGCGGCCATCAGCGGCCCGCGGTGGCCAGCTCAGCGCCACCCGCAGCCGGGTCGCGGTGCTCGGCGTAGACGTGCGACATAGTCGGCCCCCGCTCAGCCGGCGATCGCGGTGGGGAAGCCAGCCAGGTACGGCTCACGCGCCTTCACCCGGCCCCGGGCCGTGCGCGCCGTCGACTCCGACGCGCCCAACCCCGCAGCCGCCATCGCCTGCGTCATCCGCGCGGTACTCGGCTGCGTGAACTCCGTCCCGTACAGGGCCCGCACCAACTGGTCGACCCGGTTGGGGTAGACCACGGGCGTGCACAGCTCGACGGCCGTCGACGACGCGGTGACGGGGGCCGGATCCGTGGCGACGGGCGTCAACAGTTCCCCGGCTTCCGGCACCAGCGGCGGGAGCTCCGGCAGCGGCTCAGCCGCGTCCACGGTCTCCACGGGCGCAGGGGACGCAGGTCGGTCGACGCTCACCATGACGGGCGTCGACGGTGCGTCGACGCCCGTCGGCGGGACGTCAACGCCCGTCATGGCGCGGCGTGCAAGGTAGGCGTGCACCTGCCGCATCAGCGCGCCGAACGCCAGCAGCGCAGCCACCGGAGGGACTGCGGCCACCACGTAGTTCAGGGCGCCCGCATCCTGGCCGACGCCGGCCACGTTCAGCCCGATGGAAGCGCCGTCTCCCGCGGTGACCAGCCCGATTGCCCACCAGTCGACCCGGTGAGCGAGCGAGGCACGCAGAATCAGAAGCTCGCCGATCACGATGAACAGGTCCACCGTGGCCGGCCAGGCCCAGGAACGGGCCACCGCTTCCGCCATGCCGTGCGCGGCAGCAACTTCCTGCAAGTGCTCGTACGACAGCCAGAACGCCACCGCGGTCAGCACCACCGTCAGCACACTCGCCAGCGCGGTAATCGCGCGCTCCACACCGACGGGCGTCAACGGCGCGTCGACGCCCGTCGACCGTACTTCGACGCGGGCCCCGGCACTCATGCCGCACCCGCTTCCACCGCCACCGGGACGGCAACATCGCCGTAGCCGATCAGCTCCAGCTCGACGCCCGCGTAGGCGGCCGTCGAGCGCAGAACGCGCGTCCGGCCGTCGCACTGCACGTGGAAGTCCACGTCCTGGGGAGCGATGCCCAACGCCTCACGCCACGCCTCGAAACCGGGCAGACCGGAGTGAAGCGACAGCTCCAACCGTCCCGGGAAGACGGGCGAGACGCTCACGGTCGGCGCCGGCAGGTGCCCGAAGTCCACAGCCAGCAGGCGCAGCGCCAACAGCGGCCCGGACAGGTCGTCCAGCGTCAGTCCCTCGCTCACGCCGCCTCCCCCGAGACGGCACGGTTGGCCAGCGCCGCTCGCGCGGTCAGCACCCGGTGCAGCGCATTGCGCAGCCGCCGCTTGTCCAGCTCAGTCGGCATGCGGTCCATCAGCGCGATCCGCACGTCCAGCAACTCAACCTCCGCATCGATCAGCGGCGTCTCGACAGCGATCGCGTTCAGCTCCGCGACCGTCGGCTCGCGGTCCTGCTCAGCCGAATCGATCGCGGCCAGCACAGGGAGGGGGAGAATCTTCATGGGTCGTGTTCCTCTCGAAGTGTGGAACGGCCCGAACAGCGGCTCCCGGGGTGCCACCCGGGAGCCGCGCGCCGTTGGAATCGGAAGGTTTCCGGCTCCCCGCGCTCCCGCCCGTCCGGTCCCGCACAAGGCGGCCCGTACAGGCGGGAGAGGCAGCCGGCCGTAGCTGGCCCGGGGGCCGGGTGCCGCGGCGTGGTTGTTTGAGCGCGCGGCCGGTGGCAGCGCGGTTCGTCGTTTCGGGTTGGGCAGACTGAGCCCGCGATCTTTGCCCTTGTCTCACCGCGCGATGTCGGCTCGCCCGCCCCGCAAGGACGGCATGGGAGAAGGTGCTTGCTGTTCTTCGTGCGGCAGGGCCATCAGCTTGTCGCTGTTGCCTGGTTGGCATTCCTGACGGCCGCTCTTCCCGTGTGCAGGCTGCGGTGCGTCCTCTGTGAAGTTCTCAACCAATTGCGCTGCCTTCGTACTCACCCCTGCGGGCTTTCCTCCGGGCGCTGTTTGTGCAGGTCAAGCGAGCGCAGCGGAGGAGGCGATCCGATGATTCGGGCGGCCACTCCGGCACACCCATAGACTGGACCGGTGGACCGGTCCAGTCAAGCGGGTTGCGTCCCGCCTTTAGAAGGTCGAGATTGAATTTGCAGGTCAGATACAGTGCGGGGCCGAAAAAAAAGCTGGACCGGCGGACCGGTCCAGCTCTCTTACGGCTAAGCCGCTGCTACATCGCATAGGTGTCGACCTGTTCGTAGTGGGCGGACGGCGTGACGCCTTCCTCGCAGACGAGGGGCCGGCCCTCTTGGTCGTACGCGGTATGCAGGATCACGGCAACGGCCGTTGCCTCGGTCACGGCCAGCTGCTCGGCTTCGGTCTCAGTTGCCAGGCGGACTGTGGTGACGTCCACACCCTCGACCGGGTACCGGCCGGTCTGTCGACGGACGTACCGAGTCGTTCCTTCCGCGATCGGGGCGGTCTGTGCGAGTCGAGGGGAAGCCTCCGCCACCTCGGGCGGGAACCATGCCTCTGCATAGCTGTGCGGACTCCCGTCCGGGAGCTGATGAATCCGGCGGCGACGCAGTGCGACCGCCCCGGAGTCCAGCCGTAGGGCTGCTGCCACGCTCGCGGGAGGCACAGCCCAGTCGGGCTCGCCGAGACGCTGGAAGGGCATGCCTCCGGAGATGCGAGCCGAGCCAGCCCGTCGGGCACCCGCAGGTCGGGCGACGGGTGTTTCTGTCACCACGAAGCCGGTGCCTTGTTTGGCTACGACGACGCCATCATTACGTAGCACGTCCAACGCTTTCACGGTCGTCGCGCGCGACACTGACCACTGTTCGGCCAGGTCACGCCCGGACGGCAGGGTTTCGCCTGGCCCGAACTCGCCGGCCGCGATACGTGCGCGCAGCGACTCCGCGATCTCTTCGTACTTCAGTAGAGCCATTAGCTTCCCCTCTGCCCCATGGTGGACTGGTCCACCGGTACACCATACTGCTGCCATGTCGAAACCCGCTTTGGCTCCTTCAGTCCTGAGCTTCTACAGCGAGACCGTCGATGAGAGCCGTCGCCTTAGCCGATCAGCAGACGGACGCCTGGAACTGGCGCGGACCCAGGAGCTGCTTCGTCGCTTCCTGCCGCCAGCACCGGCGACCGTGCTCGACGTGGGGGGCGGGGCTGGAGTGCACGCCGAGTGGCTCGTGAAGGACGGGTACACGGTGTCTCTGGTCGACCCTGTTCCGCGCCATGTCGAACAGGCGTCCGTCATCTGCTCGGCGTCCGTGGGGGATGCGCGGGCGCTGGACGCGAGCGACGGCAGCTATGACGTCGTACAGCTGCTCGGCCCGCTCTATCACCTGCCTGATCCGGCAGATCGCCGTAAGGCACTCTCGGAAGCTAAGCGGGTTGTGAAGCCGGGCGGGCTTGTCGCCGCAGCAGCAATCAACCGCTATGCGTCATTGTTCGAGCACGTTACGTATGCCCATCTGCACACTGAGCGCATGCAGGAACCCGTGGCCAAGATTCTCCGAACCGCAGTGCACGAGGGCGCTCACTTCACCTTGGCCTACTTCCATCGAGCCGAAGAGCTCGCCGAAGAGCTTCGGGAGTCTGGTCTCACCGACGTTCAGGTCTTCGGGATCGAAGGGCCGGCCTGGTCCCTCGTCAAGGCTGTCGAGCAGCAGCCCGGCGACGGGCCTACCGATGACCTGATCGCCTCAGCCATAGCTGCCGCGCGGATGGCCGAGCCGTACCCGGAGTTGCTCGCTGCCAGCTCGCACCTTCTCGCGGTCGGCCGGGCGCCGGTCAACGACCGTGCTGACGGCAGCGCTTGACGGCAACAGGGTCCCGCGCGCTGGTCTCACTTGGGTCTCAGTCGGCACCCGATCCACTGTCGTCCACGATCCCATCGAGCACACCCCTGGACTGAGCGCCACCATGGTTCCGTGTGGCCCCGCAGGGCCATACAAGTTTCCCTGCTGCATCAAGGCTCGCTTCGCTCGCTGGTCCGGCGGTCAACGGCGCTCTTGGACCATCGCCAACCCGACCGCCGCATCCTCCGCTCAAGCGCATCAACGGCCGCTCCCGGCCCGCCTGCCACCGCCACCACGATCCGGCCTCAGGAAGGGAAAAACGCAACAGCAGCTCGCCCCCAACGCCCCGCTACCGGGACAACCGCGCACCCCCTTCCACCCGGTTGCCTACTTCCGGTAGGTCGGATCAAAACCCGAGGGCCGCGCCGCCTCACCTGTCTTCGCCACCGGCCGCACGTCGCCGCCCGTCCGTCGCCGCACGCAGCGGCCACATTCCAATACGGGCACGGGGACGAACAGTGATCCCCAACGGTGCAGGTCAAAGACGCATTGTGTCACCGAAAGAGGCCGGATCGTGGTGGCGGTGGCAAGCGAGCCGACGCTGCCAGATGCGCTCTCGTTCGTACGGCCCGCTGATCCACGCACCAGGCCACAGGCCGGACGGCGGGCGCGGCCATGAGAGGAGGAGAACCCCTCTGTGGTTGGGGCGGTCGGCTCCGCGACTTTAGCCAGCCACTTTGGCGCGAGCCTCGAAGATCATGGCCCCAACGTCGTGCTTTACCGGGCAGGTCCACAGACTGCCCGACGCGCCGGAAGCTTAGGGGGCCATGATCACTCGCGCCAAAACAGCTCCCGGCCAAAGTCGCTACGCCGACCGCGCGTGTCAGTGGCCGGCCGTAGCCTTCGGTCATGCATAGAGGGGCAATCACACGGGAGTCAGTGCTCAACGCCATTGCGGAGCATGACGAGTTGGGTCGCGAAGCGTTCCTAGAGACGTACCACTTCGGCAAGGCTCGTTCGTACATTCTCGTGCACGAGGGGCGGGAGTACGACTCAAAGGCGATCGCCGGAGTGGCGCACAAGTGGGACCAGGGGCGAGCACTGGCACCCGGCGAGTTCAGCGGCGGGAAGGATCACGCGGCCGCATGGTTGAAGCGCCTCGGCTTCCAGGTCAAGGCCGTCCAGAATCCCGACTGGGCACGTGACGAGATCATCCTTGCATGCGACCTCGTCATGACGAACGGCTGGAAGGGACTGGACGCGCAGGACAGCCGGGTCGTCGAGCTGTCGGCCCTGCTCCAGCTCCTGCCCATCCATGCGGACGCGGACCGCAACGAGACGTTTCGTAACCCCAACGGCGTAGCCCGTAAGACCTTCGACATTGCTACCCGGCACCCCGACTACCGCGGTAAGCCCACAAAGGGCGGTGCCCTCGATGTTGAAGTCCTGCACGAGTTCCTTACACGTCCGGACCAGATGACCGAGGTAGCGCACCTCATCCGAGAGGGCATCAGCACTGGCGAGCTTCAAGATCTAATCCAGGCCGACGACGAGGAGCTTGACGATGACTTCAGCGCACCCGAAGGACGGTTGCTCCTGCGCCGGCATAGGGCGCGAGAGCGGAACAGGGGACTGCGTAAGAAGAAGATCGAGTCGGTTCTTCGAAGGGGCGGCACCCTGGCATGTGAGGCATGTGGATTCGACTTCGAGGAGGTCTACGGCGACCGCGGAGCCGGCTACGTCGAGTGCCACCACGTCGTCCCTCTACACGAAGCTGGCGAAGGAAAGACCAAGCTCAGCGACCTAGCCCTCATCTGCGCGAACTGCCATCGCATGATCCATCGTCGTGCACCCTGGCCCATGCCCGCGGAACTGAAGGCCGCCATTGAACGCCGCCGCGGATCACAGCTGAGCGGTGCCACCGTCATCGGGCAGCAGCGATGCGAGACCGCGGCGCCTTCGGTCGGGCAGCCCCCCGGGCCCTCAGCACACGGGCGCACCTGACGTCCGTGTGCTGACATCAACAACCACGGACGAGGGCAGACAGTGACGGCTCCGTACGACTATCGGCACAGGCCAGTGAGGTGTTTCACCTGGACCTTCGCCACCGCATCGAGGGTGACCCGATGTGATCGTAACTGACAGAGGATGACCGTGAGTTACTCCGAACTGGACCGTTTCTGATAGTCAGTTGAAGAGTGGATATGACGGGTGGTTACATACCGCTGCGCCGCCATCCCTTCAGGTCCCCTTTGGACCGATTCCCTAGTGCGGTGCAGAAGCGAGGGACGCCTGCCATGGCGAAGAAGTACCGCTACGAGTTGCCCGAGCACCCCGTTGACTACGGAGTGCGGGTCAAGGCCACCGACTTGAAGATCGAACCCGAGGCCCAGCGAACGCTCAACCCGGCGCGCGCCAAGGCGATCGCCGCCGACATCAAGCCTCATGCACTCGGATCGATCATCGTCTCTCAGCGGAAGAACGGCGATCTGTACATCGTGGACGGGCAGCACCGTCGCGAAGCCTGCAAGATCGCAGGCATCGAAACCCTGATGGCCGAGGTGCACCGCGGACTCACGATCCAGGAAGAGGCCACCCTGTTCCTGATCAAGAACCGGGAAGCCTCCAAGACCAACGCTCACGACGAGTACCGCATCGGGTTGACGGCTGGGCTCCCGCTCTTCGTCGACACCGAACAGGTCATCGCCTCCCACAACCTGAAGATCGGCAGCACTTCGTCCCACCAGATCGGGGCTGTCCAGGGGATCCTTGCGATCACCGACCGCTATGGTCCGGATGTCCTGGACGACGTGCTCACGGTCGCCGAGACGGCCTACGGCCGTACCGCGGAGACGTGGGACGGGATCATCATTGGCGGCCTGGGTGAGTTCATCGGTCGGCACCGCAATGTCATCGACACACCGGCTGCTCTCGAAGAGCTGGCCCGCAAGATGGGTAAGCGGTCTTCGGCGGCTCGGCTGATCGGAGACGCACGCAGTTTTGCGACGGGCTACGGCGCGAAGGCGGACGGGACCGGGTCCAGGAAGATGGCAGCGTATCGCCTGATCGTGGAAGACGTCTGGAACAAGGGCCGGCGCAAGAACCGGATCGAGATCCACTAGAGTGACCGCCCCGTCCTGGCAGTGCTAGGCGAGGCGAGGCTCAGCGAGGTTGGGGGCTCACCTTCGAGTGGGCCCCTTTCTCTTACTTGCGGTACACCAGCGAAGTACAGCAGCTACGACGACCACAGGTGACCGCCCTAGGTCGCCAACACCCGAGTGGCCAGCGCCGGAGACCTCAGCGACCTCCCCGCCCTTAGTGCGAATCGACGGGCCAGGCGTAGCAAGCCGGCGACGTGCACACCCATGAGACCCGCAGCTAAGCGCCTCTTTCATTCTCCCACCCCGTAAAAATTGACACCGTTTCTCCTCGGCGTGAGCCTGGTTTAGCCCGCCCTCAGTCGGCGCCCAGGAGGCCATGGTGGCAGGATTCTGCAGCTCTTACGTGACATGGATCTATAATGAGACGTCCGATTGGGCGACGTGGGAACCGGGTGATCGAGTAGATCTCGGCGATATCGGTTACTTTGATCGCTCGCTAAAATTTACAAAAACTGACACTTCCGCCAATCTACTTGGCACACCACCTCAGGTTATTCAGGTGCAAAAGGTGGGCAGCCGCATTCACTACAGCTCTCGCTACTTCTCTGTCACCTCAAACACGGCAACAGGGGCTCCTGGGGGCGCTGCAGAAGTGACATTTAGCCTCAAGAAGGGTGAGGGCCACGTCTTGCAGATCCGCCAGGGGGTTTGCGAAGGGGTGGACAACGAGGCGGATATGCTTGACGCAGCAAAGTCTGCCATTTCCGTTGGCGATTGGTGCCTGGCATGGGTTTTGGTCTGCGAGCGAAAGAAGGTTGATGGCGGTTTTGCCGCAGCATGCAAAGGCAACGGAACAAGCTTCACCATGCAGGCAACTGCACCTATTATGCAGGGGTCGCTGGCAAATGTCGGATTGCAGCTCGTAAAAAGCGACGGCCAAGTGAACCACTGGGGATTCACGAAGGGTAGTACGCCTATTTTTGATCGAGTATGGCGGGTTCGCCCAGAGGTGATTGATCGACTGTACGGAGATAACTCCCAGTGGGTTTCGGCCGATAAACTCTATTACCGGCCCAGTCACTCTCGCTTGTCACCGAGTGACATTACTAATATGAGGCGCGGCGAGCTTTTTGAGACCGGGTTTTCAATCTCCAGCATTTACACTGCGCGGTAGTCGGTCTCGCGCAGAGCTCACCAGAAGTTTGCCGATGGCGAGGCCTCGGTCACAGAGCCCAGCAACTAGCAGACCTCGCTGTGCGAGGCGGGGACTCGCACACCTCGATCTGCTTCGCACATCTCACAAAGAATGTTGT
Source organism: Streptomyces sp. HUAS MG56 (assembly GCF_058673395.1). Lineage (NCBI taxonomy): Bacteria > Bacillati > Actinomycetota > Actinomycetes > Kitasatosporales > Streptomycetaceae > Streptomyces > Streptomyces sp. HUAS MG56. Next base: position 4,003,204 of record NZ_CM178722.1, read on the forward strand.
AAGCATCAGGACAGCCGACGTCCGCCATCGCATGACACTCGGCAAGAAGGTCAGCGCTCTCCATGCAACGGGTGCCGCGGCGACGAGCAAGGTCTAGCGCATACCCGTCATCGGTGGCGAACATACCAGTCGTATCGACGTTCTCAAGATGGTAGATCACCTCTGCCTCACCTAGATGGGCCGTCGCCGGCGCATTAACCCCGCCTAGAGCACGGCGAATATTATTGATCTCCCTCATAGCTCTAGGGGCGCTAGATATCTCAATGGGATCGCCAAGCCACGAAGCATCGAGGACGTTCTGCAACCTCGGTTGGGCCCCGAGACCTCTCCTCACTTCCCACTGGATGGTTTCCGTCCAGGCTGCCCTATGTCCGAAGGTGCGCTGTAGAAGGTCTAGGCGACCTACGGTGGCAAAATTCGAAAGTGTGCACGTATCGAAGTAAATCCGGCCTACAACGGGGCTCACAGGACTGGAACCATCTCCTCCGAGGTGACACGCGGAGCCACTTTACTCGGCGGGGATAGTTCTTCGAGTAGTTCTTTCGGGTCTACGCCGAGAAGATCAGCGAGCGGGCGTACTCCGATCTTGCCATCAACGTACGCCTTGATAGACCTACGAAGAAGAGGCATGGGCACGCGACGCTCGTTCCTCGCTTGCAGGTCTGATGCTCTACCAGCTCGAAGGTAGATAGCACTCGAACTCATCGCACGGATGCGGTCCCTGCCATCTGCATTGACGGCACCTATGTTGTGCAGTCGAAAGGCTAGCGCATCCAGACTAACCCTAAGCCTTCCCAGAAGACTTGCGATGCTTTCTTCGGTTACCCCTTCTCGCCTTACAACCTCTTTCAGAGGTTCAGCCGGCATGAGAAAAGAGGCCGCAAAAGAATTCGCTCGTGTCTCCGTGGGCGTTCGGACTCCCCAAACGTTTTCATCTACCTTGATGTCTTGAGAGTCGCCCGCCACAAGATGACCCAATTCATGGGCTAGCGTATAGCGTTGACGAGTTGCCGCTACCCTGCTACTGACGAGGATCAGCTGGAAATGATCCCTCGACACGCATAGCCCGTCAAGACCCGTCGGAAATGACTCGAAGGCAACATTCACTCCGAGCTTTTCCTCAACGAGTCGTGCCAGGTCGTTAAGCTCCGCTGGTAGGTCCTCGGAGTCCAAGCCCATACGCTCCCGCAATGCGTGCGCCAGTCCTTCACCCTGCTCGTGAGGAAGGCCGTCCGGGATTGTGATTTCCATAAACGAGCTCGCCTCGGATTCATTGATATCCGAGAGCAATTTGTCGTGCTTGAGCAGGAGATCAGCGCGATCTACGGCCTCTTTAATGACAGGACTCGCGCCCTCTTGCGCTCGCGCAGCAATTTTCGTTTCCGATGAACGGACAGTGTCAGACTCAAGTAGGTCTTCCACTGACACGCCAAGGTGGTCGGCGATCAGCGCGATCTCAAGGGACTTGAAATTGCGCTTACCAGCGAGCGCCCGAGACAACGCAGACGGACTGATTCCAACTGCCTCGGCAAGCTCCTGCTGCATAAGGTTGGCCGCTGTAATCGATTCTCGAACACGCTGAGCGATCGAACCGGCGCTGAGGGTCATGCCCTCCATCCTAGGTGCCGATTGCGAAAATCGCAAGCGGGTGGGCATTGTGGCGCAGTCGTTACGATGAGTCAAGAGTTGCTGGTGAGGTGGCGCTACATGTGGCTTCGAGCTGCCAGAGGCGGAAGCAGCTCGACGGCGCTAGGTTCCCGGCTGCTGCAGTGTGGTCATCGCTCCCGGCCCGTCGACACTCTGCAGGAAGGTATGCCACTCCACTGACAGTCGTCCACGGCCTATGTGTGGACAGCAGCCGCCAGTTTCCCTGGAAGCAGCATCCTGCCTGCTAAGACGGAGAGCGAGGGAACGCCCTCCGGGGCCATGTGCCATCCAAGCGGTTTCACCTGGTCGTGCTGTTCGGCATACTCAGGCGCCTGGACCGCCAGCGCAGGAGGTGGGCGATGTACGGCCGGAGCACCGAGGCATGGGATCAGTTGGCCAGTGCCGGCTTGAAGTTCCTCGTTGAGCGGGCACAGCTCCGCAAGGTCACGACCTATACGGAGATGAACTCTGTGCTGACCCGGCGGACAGGACTTCCTGGCTTCGACTTCGGGCAGGCTGACGAGCGGGCGGCGATGGGCCACCTGCTTGGACTGATAGTGGAGCTGGACTACCCAGACAGCAAACTCATGATCTCCGCCCTGGTCCACTACCTCGGCGCAAACGACGCTGGGCCTGGGTTCTACACACTCGCGCAGCAGCTCGGCTTGCTCCCCAAGGGCTCCTCCGCAACGGCGAAGCTCAGGTTCTGGATTGGGCACGTCAACTCACTCCATGAGCTCCATGCACCTTCACAGCTGCCTGGATGAAGCGGCCTCTCATGAGGTGCCGGGACGAGGCGATCGAGGGGGAACTGACCGTCGCGGGGGAGCCCGACGTTTCGACGGCATCCCATCACCTGACCATCCACAGGTGACATCAACAGCCGTGGATGGCGGCGGTCGGCGACGGTTTGGCGTGGCAGGTCTAAAGCGGTGGTCCGCCACCAGTGGGGGCGACGGCAATTACGGCAACGCTGACAGCAACGCCCGCGGACGACAACTGCCCCCGGCACCCTATCGCGGGAGGGAGCTGCCAGCCATGCCGCCTGGGCCTGACTGAACAGCGAAAGATCGAGGCTCTACCGCTCGAACCAGGCAGCCGGCAGGGCTGGAAGATGGTCGCCGTGGGAGAACCAGCCGCTACACCCGAGCAAACCGAGCATCATCTGTCGCTGAGCGAGAGGCATGCGGAACAACCCGGATTGCATGAAAATCCAGCATGCGGCTGCGCACTTCCAACTACCCTGCGAGACATGGCAACTACTGAGTCGCGGTGGCGCCCCAGGAAGGACTCCTGGAGGCTTCTGCGAGGGGCTCGATCACGCCCTGTTGGGATGGCTGGCCGCGAAGTCAATCGAGGCAGAACTTTCCAAGCCGCTCTTGAACAATCGGAGCAGTTTCTTCGCAGCGCCGAGGGCGCAGGGCCTGAGACTCGTCCTCTGCAAATCTTCTATGGCCTATCACAGGCCGGGCGCGCAATAGCCGCAGCGTCCAGTCGTCTAGACGAGTCTGAGTACCGCCCTATCGGTCACGGCATGAGGACTCAGGACACGCGTGATCAAGGAGACTTGTGGAGGGTATCTGTTGAGATGGCAAAGAGCGGCACTCCCCAGGTGGTGGCCAAAGCTATAGACTCGGCGATTTGGCCCGCCAAAACGAAGCTGACGCTGGCGGAGCTCTGGCCGTTGCTTCCCGACACAGCGCCGGAAAGAGTTCCGTACGAACTAAGCCCGTTCACGGCCTTGCGCTACGAGCACGTTACTTCAGGCCCTCTGGCCTCCAGGCCAGATGTCGAAGCTGCTTGGCTGAGCGGCGTTCCGTGGAGCGTCTACGGTAACCGGGATTCTCCCGGTGTTGTTGAGCAGTGGCTAGCTGGTTATCCCAGACTCAACGGGTGGTCAGGAAAGCCCAAGATTGCGCTACTCGGCGGTGACGTCCGCATGAGGTTGGTGTGGCCGGCGGAAACGAAGCACGCAGGTTGGCGAGAATTCCAGCGACTGAATCCGCAACTGAGTGGTTTGCCCGACGTACGTGCACCGTGGGTGCGTCGATCTACCCAGTACGGTGGGGAGTGGTGGGCGCTGCCCGCCATGCATGGCACGTCCGAGCCGGTGCACCCACTGCTCGTCTGGTGGGCGATCCTGCTTGCCCTCTCCTCTCTGGCCCGCTATGAGCCAGAGACCTGGGCTCACCTGATTGATGTTGATCAGCCAGCGTCTCCCGCAGTTGCAATCGAGCACTTGATGGAAGAGGCACTATCCGCGATCCCTGCTCTGACAGCCGCCGCCTTGGCCCACGTCTCGGCGTTCGCCAGTGGGTGACCTTAGACAGCGGTCACGCATCGAGAGGATGTGGACCATGCGTGGACTGGTCCACGCATGGTCTGCCGCGCTCGGGCTGTGACCTGCTGCTTCGTCCCGGACAAAGACGGCCTCCGGAGCCGTTGCACTACAGCGGCGAAATACACCAACCCCTCCGACTGGCGCCGGCTGCGTGGCCAGGCCGACCGGAAAGAGAGGGCGAACAAACACCGGGTAGGTCGTGACAACCTCAGAACGCACACACCCCGCCCTGGGCTAAGGGCGGGATCCTCTGTGGTAACGGCGCGTGACAGGCCCCAGCTGTGCCCTGAGGGCACAACCAGGGCACAGCGTCCTCGTACGGATTCAACAGCAATCAACGCCAGCAAACGTCATTTGGCCTGGTCAGCGACGTAGCTTGACAGTCTCTACAGATGATGCACGGAGAGGCGACACCCCCGCACAGGGTGTCGCCTCTCCTTCTCGTGCGCCGGGGCCGCCGCCGATCGGTGAGGGTCGGGGACCGACGGCGGCTCCGGGGTTCATACGGCCCCGGAGGGGTCAGCGGTGGTCGCTGCCCGCCGACTGCGTCGCCGCGCGGCCCGCCTCCAGGCGGGCGACCGGGATGCGGAACGGGGAGCAGGAGACGTAGTCCAGGCCGACCTCGTGGAAGAAGTGGACCGACTCCGGGTCGCCGCCGTGCTCGCCGCAGACGCCGAGCTTGAGGTCGGGGCGGGTGCGCCGGCCCGCCTCGGCCGCCAGCTTCACCAGGGAGCCCACGCCGTCCTTGTCGATCGTCTCGAACGGGGAGACGCCGAAGATGCCCTTCTCCAGGTAGGCCGTGAAGAACGAGGCCTCGACGTCGTCGCGGGAGAAGCCCCACACCGTCTGCGTCAGGTCGTTCGTGCCGAAGGAGAAGAACTCGGCCGCCTCCGCGATCTGGCCGGCGGTGAGCGCGGCGCGCGGCAGCTCGATCATGGTGCCGATCGCGAGCTTCAGCTCGGTGCCCGTCGCCGCCTCGACCTCGGCGATGACCTGGTCGGCCTCCTCGCGGACGATCTCCAGCTCCTGGACCGTGCCGACCAGCGGGATCATGATCTCGGCGCGCGGGTCGCCCTTGGCGTTCTTGCGCTCGGCCGCCGCTTCCGCGATCGCGCGGACCTGCATCGTGAACAGGCCGGGGATGACCAGGCCGAGGCGTACGCCGCGCAGGCCCAGCATCGGGTTCTGCTCGTGCAGGCGGTGGACGGCCTGGAGCAGGCGCAGTTCGTTCTCGTGGGGCTCCTGGCGGGACTCGGCCAGGGCCACCCGGACCGAGAGCTCGGTGATGTCCGGGAGGAACTCGTGCAGCGGCGGGTCCAGGAGGCGGACCGTCACCGGCAGGCCGTCCATCGCCGAGAACAGCTCGACGAAGTCCTGCTTCTGCAGCGGGAGAAGGGCCTTCAGGCTCTCCTCGCGCTCGGCCTCCGTGTCGGCCAGGATCAGACGCTCGACCAGCTCACGGCGGTCGCCGAGGAACATGTGCTCCGTGCGGCACAGGCCGATGCCCTGGGCGCCGAAGCGGCGGGCGCGCAGCGCGTCCTCGGCGTTGTCCGCGTTGGCGCGCACCCGCAGCCGGCGCTTGCGGTCGGCGAAGGCCATGATGCGGTGCACGGCCTCGACCAACTCGTCGGCGTCGTGGGCACCCGCGTGCATGCGGCCCTCGAAGTACTCCACGACCGGGGACGGGACGACCGGGACCTCGCCGAGGTACACCTTGCCGCTCGAACCGTCGATGGAGATGAGGTCGCCCTCCTCCACGACCTGCCCGCCCGGCACCGTCATCCGGCGGCGCTTGGTGTCGACCTCCAGCTCCTCGGCACCGCAGACACAGGTCTTGCCCATGCCGCGGGCGACCACGGCCGCGTGCGAGGTCTTGCCGCCGCGGGAGGTGAGGATGCCCTCGGCCGCGATCATGCCGTCGAGGTCGTCGGGGTTGGTCTCCCGGCGGACCAGGATGACCTTCTCGCCCGAGCGCGACCACTTCACGGCGGTGTACGAGTCGAAGACGGCCTTGCCGACCGCCGCACCGGGCGAGGCGGCGATGCCGCGCGCGACCTGGGCGACCTTCGCCTGCTCGTCGAAGCGCGGGAACATCAGCTGGGCCAGCTGGGCGCCGGTGACGCGCTGGAGCGCCTCGGTCTCGTCGATCAAGCCCTGGTCCACCAGCTGCGTCGCGATGCGGAAGGCCGCGCCCGCCGTGCGCTTGCCGACGCGGGTCTGGAGCATCCACAGCTGACCGCGCTCGATGGTGAACTCGATGTCGCAGAGGTCCTTGTAGTGGTTCTCCAGGGTCTCCATGATCTGCATGAGCTGGTCGTACGACTTCTTGTCGATCGACTCCAGCTCCGCGAGCGGGACCGTGTTGCGGATGCCCGCGACGACGTCCTCGCCCTGGGCGTTCTGGAGGTAGTCGCCGTAGACGCCCTGGTGGCCGGAGGCGGGGTCACGGGTGAAGGCGACGCCGGTGCCGGAGTCGGGGCCGAGGTTGCCGAAGACCATCGAGCAGATGTTGACGGCCGTGCCGAGGTCGCCGGGGATGCGCTCCTGGCGGCGGTAGAGCTTGGCGCGGTCGGTGTTCCACGAGTTGAAGACCGCCTCGATGGCGAGGTCCATCTGTTCGCGCGGGTCCTGCGGGAAGTCCCGGCCGGCCTCCTTCTTGACGATCTTCTTGAAGGTGGTGACCAGCTTCTTCAGGTCGGCGGCCTCCAGGTCGGTGTCGACCGTGACCTTCTTGGCCTCCTTGGCCTTGTCGAGGGCCTCCTCGAAGAGCTCGCCGTCGACGCCGAGGACGGTCTTGCCGAACATCTGGATCAGGCGGCGGTAGGAGTCCCAGGCGAAGCGGTCGTCGCCGGCCTGCTTGGCCAGGCCCTGCACCGACTTGTCGGACAGGCCGATGTTCAGGACCGTGTCCATCATGCCGGGCATGGAGAACTTGGCGCCCGAGCGGACGGAGACCAGCAGCGGGTTGTCCGGCTGGCCGAGCTTCTTGCCCATGTTCCGCTCAAGGGCGTCGAGGTGCGCACTCACCTCGTCACGCAGTGCCGCAGGCTCCTCGCCGCTCTCCAGGTAGACCTTGCAGGCCTCCGTGGTGATGGTGAAGCCGGGAGGGACCGGCAGACCGAGGTTGGTCATCTCGGCGAGGTTGGCGCCCTTGCCGCCGAGGAGGTCCTTGAGGTCCTTGTTGCCCTCGGTGAAGTCGTAAACGAACTTCGCTACGTGGGGTTCTTTGTTTTCCGACACGGGTCTCGACTCCTTGAGGCCACGGTGGCTGCCCTGACGGCGAGGAACATACCCAGATCGAAGGTTCCTGGGTACGTCTACTTGCGCGTCATGCGCCTGTAACCACCCGTCCGCCACCGGATCGAAAGTCAAAGCTTGGCAAGCCGGCACGGCCCGATGTGTTCACTTCTTGAAGGCAAGTACCCCTCAACACCGGGTTTATCGCTCAGATGAGCAGGGATCCCGCACGTCTGATTTCGATCGATGAACGATCAAGGGGTGGCACCGAGTGCCACCCCTTGGAGAAGTGCAGTCGCCCATGATTCGCTCATCTGAGCGCAACCCTTATCAAGGGTGGCGAGAATCACGCTGCCACAGCGGCCGGGATTTCACCATGCGGACCGTCGTCCGAGACCCGAAACGCGCCCGGAAACCCCTCGAAACCCCTCGTCACGCACCCGCCGGCAGCGGCCTCACACCCCCAGCGCCAGCAGCCGCTCCTCCACCCGCTCCGGCGCGTAGAGGTGTTCCACGACCAGTGCCCCCGCTCCGATGAGCGCGGCCCGGTCGCCGAGCGCCGAGGTGACGACGTCCAGGTGGGCCGTGGAGCGGGGCAGCGCCCGCTGGTAGAGCAGCTCGCGCACGCCGGTGAGGAAGGGCGTGCCCGCCAGGTCGCCCGCGATCATCAGCACCCCGGGGTTGAGCAGGGTCACCACCGTCGCCAGCACGTCACCGACCAGGCGCCCGGCCTCCCGGGCCAGCGCCGCCGCCTCCGGGTGCCCGGCGGCCAGCAGGTCCCGTACGTCCGAGCCGGACGCGGCCGGGACGCCGGACTCCGCCAGCCGCCCCGCCACGGCACCCCCGCTCGCGACGGCGGCGAGACAGCCGTGGGAGCCGCACCGGCACAGCGCGTCCGCGCCGACCCGGATGTGCCCGATGTCCCCGGCGCCGCCGTCGATGCCCCGGTAGATCGAGCCGTCGACCACGACCCCGGCGCCGATCCCGGTGGACACCTTGACCAGGACGAACGCCCCGCAGTCGGGGTGTCCGGCGCGCTGCTCGCCGTACGCCATGAGGTTGGCGTCGTTGTCGACCAGGACCGGGACGGCGGCCGGGGCGCCGGCGCGGCCGCGGTGACCGGTGTGCTCCGCGAAGGCGCGCGAGAGACGGCCCCGTATGTCGTAGCCGTCCCAGCCCGGCATCATCGGCGGCTGCACCACCCGGCCGGTCTCGCTGTCCACCGGACCGGGTACCGCCAGCCCGATGCCGGCGACCTCCGGCGCCGTGTGCCCCGCCTTCTCCAGCAACGCGCCGAACCAGCGGCCGAGTTCACCGAGCACGGCTTCCGGCCCGTCCTCCACCACCAGCGTGCCCGCGTGCTCGGCGAGCAGTTCGCCGGTCAGGGACAGCACGGCCGCGCGGGCGTGCCGGGTGTCGAGGTCGGCGGCGAGGACGACGGCGTGGGAGCCGTCGAACTCCAGCGTGATGGAAGGGCGCCCGCCGAGCGGCGAGCCGACCGGGCCGCCGGCCCCCTCGCGCAGCCAGCCCGCCCGGAACAGCCGGTCCAGGCGCTGGCCGACCGTGGCCCGGGACAGCCCGGTGACCTGCTGGAGCGCGCCCCGCGTCACCGCCCGTCCGCTGCGCACCAGTTCGAGCAGGTCGCCGGCGCCGGCCTGGCCGCCGTTCGTCCTGACGGCTCTTCCCGGACGTCCGGTCATGCGCACCCCCTTGTGTTCCTCAACCCTGCATTACATAGTGGGTTTTGCGTGTTAAGTAGACGTAACCCTACGGTAGCCACAACCGAACCCGGCCGACCCGGCCGGGCGTTCTTCGTCTTCGGGGAGCCCCGAGTGGATCGCACTGCCCAGCTCACCACCCGCGCCACGGAGCACCCGATCGCATACGATCCCCCGGCCTCCGGCGACAGTCTGCACGTCAGGGCGGCCCGGGTACTGGCGGCGAACTGGACCGGGAACGCGACGGTCCCGTCCCGAAGCCTGTATCCGCACCAGTGGTCCTGGGACTCGGCGTTCATCGCCATCGGCCTGCGGCACGTCTCGCCGCTGCGGGCCCAGACCGAGCTGGAGACGCTGCTGGCCGCCCAGTGGGGCGACGGGCGCGTGCCGCACATCGTCTTCAACCCCTCCGTCCCGCTCGACGCCTACTTCCCGAGCCCCGACTTCTGGCGCTCCGCCACCGCCGGGCGCACCGCGGGCGCCCCGCGCACCGTACAGACCTCCGGGATCGTGCAGCCACCGGTGCACGCGCTCGCGGCCTGGCTGGTCCACCGCGCCGACCCGGTGCTCTCGCGCTCCCGCGGCTTCCTGGCCCGGGTGTACCCGCGCCTGGCCGCCTGGCACCGCTATCTGACGCACCGGCGCGACCGGGGCGGCGCAGGGCTCGTGTCGGTGGTCCACCCCTGGGAGCAGGGCATGGACAACAGCCCCTGCTGGGACGCCCCGCTGGCCCGGATCACCCCGGCCCCGGCCCGCACCTTCCGCCGGGCCGACCTCGACCACGGGGCGGCCGAGGACCGGCCGACGGATCTGGACTACGGGCGGTACGTGCGGCTGGCCGCGGACTACCGGGACGGCCGATATGCCGACGGGGAGGGCGAGTTCGCCGTCGAGGACCCCGCGTTCAACGCCCTGCTCATCGCCTCCGAGCACGCGCTCGCCCGGATCGCCGAGGAGCTGGGCGCGGCCGGCACCGCCCGCCGCGCGCGGGCCGAACGGCTGACGGCGGCGCTGGTGGAGCGGCTGTGGGACCCCGCGGCCGGCATGTTCCTGTGCCGGGATCTCATGGGCGGGCAGGGACTCGTCCGCGAGCGCAGCGTCTCCGGGCTGATCCCGCTCATGCTCCCCGGCCTGCCGCCCGAGATCGCCGCCACGCTCGTCCGCACCCTGCGCGGTCCGCACTTCGGATGCGGGGACGGGCCCGGCGACCGCACCCGGCTCGTGCCGAGCTACGACCTCCTCGGCGAGGCCTTCGACCCGCACCGGTACTGGCGCGGGCCCGCCTGGTTCAACACCGGCTGGCTGCTGGAGCGGGGCCTGCGCGCGCACGGGGAGCCGCGACTGGCCGACACCCTGCGGGCGGCCGTGCTGCACCTCGCCGACGCCACCGGCTTCGCGGAGTACGTCGATCCGCGCACCGGCGAGGCCTGCGGCGCGACCGGCTTCGGCTGGACCGCCGCGCTCGCCCTGGACCTGTATCACGACGTGCAGGGCCAGCCCCGCCCCCAGCCGTACCAAGAGCTTGTCAAGGGCGCCCGCGAGGGCGTGTCCAGCGCGGTCACCGGCACGTTCGACACGAGTGACGAAGGAGGAGACCGGCGATGACGGACCGGCATCATCTGCTCGTGCACGGGGCGACGTTCGCCGCCGTGGGCGACCGGGGCGACATCAGCGGAGTGCGGGGCAGCGGCGCCCCGGACGGGTTGTTCGTACGGGACGCCCGGCACCTCAGCCGCTGGCAGCTCACCGTCGACGGCGCCGTGCCCGAGGTGCTCACCCCGGTCACCGAGGGGGACGCGGCCCGCTGCGTCCTGGTCCCGCGCGGCGGCCGCCGGGAACCCCCGGCGCACACCGTCTTCCGTCACCAGGCCGTCGGCGACAGCGCGTTCGTGGAGTCGCTGCGGGTCACCAGCAACCGCCCGGTGCCGACCACGGTCCGGCTCGCCCTCACCGTCGACGCCGACTTCACCGACCAGTTCGAACTCCGCTCCGACCACCGCACCTACGTCAAGCCCGGCGCCGTACGCTCCCGCGAAGTGACGGGCGACGGCATCGAGTTCACCTACCGGCGCGCCGAATGGACGTCCCGTACGGCGATCACGGCCGACCCGGCCCCCGACGCCGTGGAGGAGACCGGCACCGGCGCCCGCCGCCTGGTGTGGACCCTGGACCTGCCCGCGCACGGCACGAGCGAGCTGATGCTGCGCGTGATCGCCCGCCCGCACGGCGAGAAGCGGGCCGTCCGGGTGCCGCGCGACCCCGCCGCCGTGCACGAGCAACTCCAGGTGCGCGAAGCGGAGTTCATGGAGGGCGTGGCCTTCCCGACCGGCTGGCCGGAGCTGGCGGAGGCGTGCGCGCGCGGCCTCGCCGATCTGGCCGCGCTCCAGGTGCCGGCCGGCGGACCGGGCGGCGAGGAGCTGCGCGTCCCGGCCGGCGGGGCCCCCTGGTACCTCACGCTGATCGGCCGGGACGCCCTGCTCACCTCCCTGTTCGCGTTGCCGTACCGGCCCCGGCCGGCCGCAGCCACGCTGCTCGCCCTGGCCACGACCCAGGCGACCGGCTCCGCTGGCCCGTCGCGCGTCGCCCAGCCCGGCAAGATCGTGCACGAGGTGCGGCACGGCGAGCTGGCGCACTTCGGGCAGGTGCCGTTCGGGCGCTACTACGGCTCCGTCGACGCGACCCCGCTGTTCCTGGTCCTGCTCGGCGCGTACGTCGAGCAGACCGGGGACACGGACCTGGCCCGCGGCCTGGAGCGGCATGCCCGCGCCGCCGTCGGCTGGATGCTGGACCACGGCGGGCTGACCTCGCGCGGCTATCTCGTCTACCGCGCCGACGAGGGCGGCCTCGCCAACCAGAACTGGAAGGACTCCCCCGGCGCGATCTGCTGTGCCGACGGCACCCGGCCCACCGGCGCGGTGATGGCGGCGGGCGCGCAGGGGTACGCGTACGACGCGCTGCGCCGCACGGCGTGGGTGGCGCGGACGGTGTGGGGCGACGAGACGTACGCGGCGCTGCTGGAACAGGCGGCGGCCGATCTGCGGGACCGTTTCCAGCGGGACTTCTGGATGCCGGAGCACTCCTTCCCCGCGCTCGCGCTCGACGGGCGGGGCCGCCGCGTCGACGCGCTGGCCTCCGACGCCGGGCATCTGCTGTGGTCGGGGCTGCTGGACAAGGAGTACGGCGAGGCGGTCGGCCGCCGGCTGCTGGAGCCGGACTTCTTCTCCGGGTGGGGCGTGCGCACGGTGGCCGCGGGCCAGGCCGCGTACCACCCGCTGTCGTACCACCGGGGCTCCGTGTGGCCGCACGACAACGCGCTGATCACGCTGGGGCTGGCGCGGTACGGGCTGCACGACGAGGCCCGGACGGTGGCGCACGCGCTGGTCGACGCGGCGAGCACCGCCGGACACCGGCTGCCGGAGGTCCTGGCCGGGTACGGGCGGGACACGCATCCGGAGCCGGTGCCGTACCCGCACGCGTGTGTGCGGGAGTCGCGTTCGGCCGCGGCGCCGCTCGCGCTGCTGACGGCGGTGGGCGGGGTCTAGCCAGGGCGTTGGATTTGCCCGGTGTTTGCCCTGTGGCCTGAACAGGGGCCCGTGAGGGGCCGTACGAGACTGCGGTACAGGTCTCGCACGGAAGGACCTTCGGGTTGTCCCAGGACATGAGCACGCGCCAGGAAACCGGTACGGACGGGGAGACCGAGGCGCCGGACACCATCCCCGACGGAACTCCCGCGCGCTCTCCCCACCGCCCCCTCACGCTCAGGCTCAGGGCCCTGCCCCGGCCCTGGGCCGCGGTGCGGGCGCGGACGCGGCGGTGGCGGGCGGCGCATCCGGGCGCCGCGCGGGCGCTGTCCGGCACGGTCACCGTGCTGGCCGCGGTGCTCGTCGTCGTCGCCCTGGGGATGCCCAACTCCGTGGACCGGGTGCACACCTCGACGTTCGTGCGGATACCGGCGGAGGCCGTGATCGGGGCGGCGGTGATGATCGCGCTGCCGCGCCGGCCGCGGGTGGCGCTGGCCGTCGTGTCCGGGGTGGCGCTGGGCGCGATGACCGTGCTGAACGTGCTGGACATGGGGTTCAACCAGTACCTCGGCCGGGGCTTCAACGCCGTGCTCGACTGGAGCCTGTTCGGCGACGCGGAGTCGTACCTGGTGGACTCCTTCGGGCACACCGCCGCGGTGGCCGCCGTGGCCGCCGTGATCCTCCTCGTGCTGCTGGTCTTCGTGCTGCTGGCGCTGTCCATGGTGCGGCTGAGCAATCTGCTCGCCCGGCACCCCGGCCTCGCGACCCGGGGCACGCTGGTCGCCGGAGTCGTCTGGATCACCAGTTCCTCGCTCGGCCTGCAGATGTCCGGCATGCCGCTCGCCACCGACACCACCGCCACCGCGCTGAAGGACCAGGCCCACCGGATCTCGAACGCGATCAGGGACGAGGCGGCGTTCCGCAAGGTGGCGAAGGTCGACGCCTTCGGGAACACCCCGGGCAGCCAGCTGGTCCCGGACCTGCGCGGCAAGGACATGATCTTCACGTTCATCGAGAGCTACGGCCGCAGCGCCGTCGAGGACCCGATCATGGCCCCCGGCGTCGACGCGACCCTCGACGCCCGCACCAAGGCGCTGGCCCAGGCGGGCTTCCACGCCAAGAGCGGCTGGCTGACCTCGGCGACGTACGGCGGCAGCAGCTGGCTCGGCCACTCCACGACCATGTCGGGCCTGTGGATCAGCAACCAGCAGCGCTACCGCACGGTCATGGCGAGCGACCACATGAGCCTGACCGACGCGTTCAAGAAGACCGGCGACTTCGACACGGTCGGCGTCATGCCGGGCGTGCAGAAGGGCTGGCCGGAGCAGAAGTGGTACGGCCTGGACAAGGTCTACAACGCCTTCCAGCTCGGCTACCAGGGACCGAAGTTCAGCTGGTCGACCATGCCGGACCAGTACACGCTCCAGCAGTTCCAGGACCGGGTGCACAGCAAGAAGCCGGCCGCCGGCAAGTCACGGATGTCGCTGCTCATCCTCACCTCCAGCCACACCCCCTGGGCGCCGATCCCCAAGATGGTCCCCTGGAACCAGCTGGGCGACGGCTCGGTCTTCGACTCCATCGAGAAGGCGGGCCACCCGTCCACCTACACCCTCACCGACGACACGCACACCAAGCAGGAGTACGGCAAGTCCGTCCAGTACACGGTGACGGCGCTGACCGAGTGGCTGGAACGGTACGGCACGAAGGACACCGTGCTGGTCTTCCTCGGCGACCATCAGCCGAACGCCCACGCCAGCGGCAACCACGCCAGCCGTGACGTGCCGGTCTCGATCGTCGCGAAGGACCCGAAGCTCCTCGACAGGATCACGAGCTGGAACTGGACCGACGGCCTGCGCCCCGCGCACAACGCCCCGGTGTGGAAGATGAGCGCCTTCCGCGACCGCTTCCTGACGGCGTTCGGCTCGACTCCGCACCCGAAGACGAACTGACCGAGGGGCCGTCAGCCGCCGGAGGTGTCGAGTTCGGCGTCCTCGCTGATCCCCGCGCAGTCGTACGGGTCCTTCAGCCAGCCGTCCGGCAGCACCACCCGGTTGTTGCCGGACGTACGGCCGCGGGGCCCGTCCGCGCCGGCCGGCCAGGGCTGGTCGAGGTCCAACTCGTCCAGTCCGGCCCGTAGTTCCGCGAGCGACGAGGTGATCGCGAGCCGCTTACGCATCTCCGAGCCGACCGCGAAGCCCTTCAGGTACCAGGCGACGTGCTTGCGGAAGTCGACCACGCCCTTGGACTCGTCACCGAGCCACTCGCCCAGCAGCGTCGCGTGCCGGACCATGACGTCGGCCACCTCCCGGAGCACCGGGCGGGCCAGATCGTCCAGGCGTCCCTCGAAGGCCGCCACCAGGTCCGCGAACAGCCACGGCCGCCCGAGGCACCCTCGCCCGACCACGACGCCGTCGCACCCGGTCTCGCGCACCATCCGCAGCGCGTCCTCGGCCGACCAGATGTCGCCGTTGCCGAGGACGGGGATCTCCGGGACGTGCTCCTTGAGGCGGGCGATGGCCTCCCAGTCCGCCGTGCCGCCGTAGTGCTGGGCGGCGGTGCGGCCGTGCAGCGCGATGGCCGTCACGCCCTCCTCGACGGCGATGCGGCCGGCGTCGAGGAAGGTGAGGTGGTCGTCGTCGATGCCCTTGCGCATCTTCATCGTGACGGGCAGGTCACCGGCCCCGCTCACGGCCTCCTTCAGGATCGCCCGCAGCAGGTTCCGCTTGTACGGCAGCGCCGAGCCGCCGCCCTTCCTGGTGACCTTGGGGACCGGGCAGCCGAAGTTCAGGTCGATGTGGTCGGCCAGGTCCTCCTCCGCGATCATGCGGACGGCCTTGCCGACGGTGGCCGGGTCGACGCCGTACAGCTGGATCGAGCGCGGCTGCTCGCTCGCGTCGAACCTGATCAGCTGCATGGTCTTCTCGTTGCGCTCGACCAGCGCCCGGGTCGTGATCATCTCGCTGACGAACAGCCCCTTGCCGCCGCTGAACTCCCTGCACAGCGTGCGGAAGGGCGCGTTCGTGATGCCCGCCATGGGTGCGAGCACGACCGGCGGCAGCACGGCGTGCGGGCCGATGGAGAGCGAGTGGGACATCAGACGACTCCGGAACAGGCGTACGGCGGTGACGGCAGAGGGCAAGAACCCATTGTCCCTCACTCCCCCGGCAGCCCGGCCGGCCGCTCCGGATCATGCAGCAGTCATTAGTTAGACGCACTATCGAAATCGGCGTACGATGGAACGCATGCCCGAGCTGAGCCCTCGCCGCCGTCTGCTCGTGCTCGCGATCTGCTGCATGAGCCTGCTCATCGTGAGTCTCGACAACACCGTCCTGAACGTGGCGCTGCCCTCCATGCAGCGCGAACTGCACGCCTCGACCTCCGGCCTCCAGTGGACGATCGACGCCTACACCCTGGTGCTCGCCTCGCTGCTGATGCTCGCGGGCTCGACGGCCGACCGGATCGGCCGCAAGAAGGTCTTCATGACCGGCCTGCTGGTCTTCACCGTCGGCTCCGTGCTCTGCTCGCTCGCGCCGAACCTCTCCCTGCTGATCGTGTTCCGCATGGTGCAGGCCGTCGGCGGCTCGATGCTCAACCCGGTCGCCATGTCGATCATCACCAACACCTTCACCGACGCCCGTGAGCGCGCCCGCGCGATCGGCGTGTGGGGCGCGGTGGTCGGCATATCCATGGCGGCCGGTCCGCTGGTCGGCGGGCTGCTGGTGCAGTCGGTGAGCTGGCGCTCGATCTTCTGGATCAACCTCCCGGTCGGCCTCGTCGCCCTCCTGCTCACGCTCCGCTTCGTCCCCGAGTCCCGCGCACCCAGGGCCCGCCGCCCCGACCCGGTCGGCCAGCTCCTGGTCATCGCCCTGTTCGGCTCGCTGACCTACGCGATCATCGAGGCGCCGGACTCCACCGCGTCCGTCGTCGCCCCCTTCGTGGCCGTCGCCGTCGTGGCCCTCCTGGCGCTGCTGTGGTACGAGCCCCGCCGCGACGAACCCCTCATCGATCTGCGCTTCTTCCGCTCGGCGCCGTTCAGCGGGGCCACCGTGATCGCGATCGCCGCCTTCGCGGCGCTCAGCGGCTTCCTGTTCCTTTCGACGCTGTACCTCCAGAACGTCCGCGGCCTGGACGCCCTGCACGCGGGCCTGTGGATGCTCCCGATGGCGGCGCCCACCTTCCTGTGCGCGCCCCTGTCCGGCCGCCTGGTCGGCACCCGCGGCCCCCGCCTCCCGCTCCTGATCGCCGGTACGGCGATGACGGCGAGCGGCGTCCTGTTCGCGGCCTTCGACGCGCAGACCTCGAACGCCGGCCGCCTGCTCTGCTACGTCCTGTTCGGCATCGGCTTCGGCTTCGTGAACGCGCCGATCACCAACACCGCCGTGTCGGGCATGCCGCGCGCCCAGGCCGGGGTCGCCGCCGCCGTCGCCTCCACCAGCAGGCAGCTGGGCCAGACCCTCGGCGTCGCGGTGATCGGCGCCGTCCTGGCCTCCGGCATCGGCTCGGCCTCGTACCACCATGCCTTCGTCGCGGCGGCCCGCCCCGGCTGGTGGATCCTCACGGGGTGCGGACTGGCCGTCCTGGTCCTCGGCCTCCTCACCAGCGGCCGCTGGGCCCGCGCGACGGCGACCCGCACGGCGGAGAGCCTCCGGGCACCGGAGATCCGCCAGCCGGTGGGCACCTCCTAGAGCGGCCCGCCGACGGCCGGCAGCGGTTCGCGGGACAGCTCGTACAGCCTCTCCAGGCGCTCCCGGGTCTCCTCGTCCTTCGCCGTGTACATCACCATGCGGGCGCCCGCCTCGGGGCCCAGCCACAGGTCCGTGTGCACCAGCCGGAGGTGGCCGACGTAGGGGTTGTGGTACTCCTTGGTCTTCGTGCGGGCACCGACCACCTCGTAACGCTCCCAGTGCTCGCAGAACGCGGGGGACGCCGCCTCCAGGCGCTTGAGGAGCATCTTCCAGGCCGGTTCGCCCAGGTGACCGGCGAGGGAGGCACGCAGCCGGGCGGCCATCAGCCGCTGGGTCTCCTCCAGGTGGACGACCGCCTCCTGCCACTCCTTGTTGGTGTACACGAGCAGCATGCAGTTGCGGTCCTCGGGCGGGATCGCGTCCAGGTCGCCGAGGAGGCGGCCGTAGGGGCGGTTGTAGGCGAGGATGTCGTACCGGCTGTTCTGGATGCAGGCCGGCAGCGGCTCCAGCCGGCGCAGCATCTCGCGCAGCGCCGGGGTGACGCTCGGGCAGCTCGCGGCGGGCGTCGGGTCGGTGGCACCGGCCAGCTGGAACAGATGGGCGCGCTCGCTGGCGTCCAGCATCAGGGTGCGGGCCAGGGCGTCCAGGACCTGCACGGAGACCTGGATGTTGCGGGCCTGTTCGAGCCACGTGTACCAGGTGACGCCGACCGCGGAGAGGTGCGCGACCTCCTCCCGGCGCAGTCCGGGCGTACGGCGCCGGGCCCCGCGGGGCAGGCCCACCTGCTCGGGGGTGATGCGCTCGCGACGGCTGCGCAGGAACGCGGCCAGCTCGTGCCGCCGGATCTCCGCGCCCCGGGCGGACTGCGCCGCGCCGTCCTGTGCCATGGTCGTCATGCGTCCAGGGTGCCGCCGGGCCGATCCTGTTGCCAGGTATTTCTTCTACCAGGATGAACACACTCTGGTACCCGTCTGGGCGGGGGCACAGGGTCGAGGCATGAGCGAAACCGTCGTCTCCACCCGGGCCGTCCGTACGACGGCCGCGCCGCCCGCACTCGGCGGGCCCGGGCTGTTCACCGTGCTGCTGGCCGCGGCACTGCCGCTGATCGACTTCTTCATCGTCAACGTCGCCCTGCCGACCATCCGCACCGACCTCGCCGCGAGCGAGGCGGTGCTGGAGCTGGTCGTCGCCGGGTACGGCGTCGCGTACGCGGTGCTGCTCGTGCTCGGCGGGCGGCTCGGGGACCTGTTCGGCCGGCGCCGGCTGTTCCTCGGCGGGATGGCCGCGTTCGGGCTGACCTCGCTGGCCTGCGGGCTCGCGCCGGACGCGTGGAGCCTGGTCGCGGCGCGGGTCGCGCAGGGCGCCGCGGCCGCCGCGATGCTGCCGCAGGTGCTCGCCATCATCCAGGCCACCACGCGCGGCGCGCACCGGGCGCGGGCCATGAGCCTGTACGGCGCGACGGCCGGACTGGCCATGGTGGCCGGGCAGATACTCGGCGGAGTGCTCGTCGCCGCCGACATCGCCGGGACCGGCTGGCGGGCCGTGTTCCTCGTCAACGTGCCCGTGGTCGTGGCGGGTCTGCTCCTCGCCGTACGGTTCGTGCCCGAGACCCGCTCGCCGCACCCCGAGCCCGTCGACGGCCCCGGCACCGTCCTGCTCGCGGTGTCCCTGCTGACGCTGCTCGCGCCGCTGACCGAGGGCCGGGCGGCGGGCTGGCCGCTGTGGACGTGGCTGTCGCTGGCCGTGTTCCCGTTCGCCGTCGGCGCGTTCTGGGCCGTGGAGCGGCGGGCCGACCGGGCGGGGCGGACCCCGCTGGTGCCGCCGAGCCTGCTGGCGCTGGCCTCGCTGCGGCGCGGTCTGCTGCTGATCGTGCCGTTCTCGATCGGCTTCAGCGGCTTCATGTTCGTGATCGCGCTGGCGCTGCAACAGGGCGCCCGGCTCTCCCCGGTGCCGGCCGGGCTCGCGCTCGCGCCGATGGCCGTGACGTTCCTGCTCACCTCCCTCGCCGGCCCCCGGCTGATCGCCCGGTACGGCACCCGGGTGGTCACTGCCGGTGCCGTCGTCCAGGGCGTGGGCATCCTGCTGCTGGTGCTGGCCGCCTGGCGGGACTGGCCGCACCTCGGCCTCGCCTCGCTGCTGCCGGGCGCGGCCGTCGCAGGAGTCGGACAGGCGCTCCAACTGCCCAATGTGATGCGGCTGGTGCTGTCCGAGGTGCCGCCGGCCCGGGCCGGGGTCGGCAGCGGCGTGATGGTCACCACCCAGCAGTCCGCGCTCGCCCTCGGCGTGGCCACCCTGGGCACGCTGTTCCTCACCCTCGTACCGCGCGTGGGCATGCGGGAGGCACTGCTCGTCGCGTTGCTGGCGCAGTTGGCCGGGATCGTGCTGACGGGCCTGCTCAGCCTGCGGCTGCCGCGCGAGATCGGCTGAGCCCCGGCCACGACTCGCCCAACTGACCGTGAACAACTCCCTGTTGATGTTGATTCTGCTGCACACTCCCTGCGGGCACGCAGAGACGGAGGCAGGGATGGCACAGGACAACAGCACGAGCAAGGTCAGCCGCTGGGACCGGCACGGCCGGGAGCACGTCGTACGCGTGGAGCGCACGGGCGTGCAGCGGCTGATCAGATGCGACACCTGCGGCTGGCGCAGAAGCGCGCAGTTCCTGCCGTGGCTGAAGGCGGAGGAGCATCTGGCCGAGGTCCACCAGGCGACGGTCGACCCGGCGGGCAGTCACCAAGGGTAAAAAACGGGTAACGGAGAGGATTGGGAAAACGTTGTCCAACCTGCGGCTTTACGCAAAGCGATAGACGTTTCAACGGCTGCCGCGGCCCGTTCGACATGCCGCTGCGCCGCACTCGGGTGAGCCTGGACTGGCGAGCAGGCCCCGCGAGGGCCGCTCGCGACAGGGGGGAACTCCCTCGAAAACAGGAGACCCACATGAGCTTCACCCGGAGCCGCTGCGCCCGAGCGCTCGCCGCCGGCACCCTCTCCCTCGCCCTGCTGTCGGCCGGTACGGCCGCAGCCTTCGCCGCGAACGAGAAGCCGAGCCCCTCACCCACCACACACATGACGGGCAAGCCGAAGCCCACGTCCAGCCCCAGCATGGACAAGGCCTCGATCACCCTGACGGCCAAGCCGACCACGGTGAAGACCGGCGAATCGGTGAAGCTCGCCGGACGCACCTCGGGCCTGAAGATCGGCTCCCCGCTGGTGCTCCAGCACGAGGTGAACGGCAAGTGGACCAAGCTGACCCCGACCACGGTGGTCAAGAAGAACAACTCCTACGCCATGACCGCCAAACTGCCCAAGGGCACGCACGTCCTGCGGGTCGTGAGCGCGAACAAGGCCGGCAAGGCCGTCTCGCCGACCGTCACGGTGAAGGTGAGCTGAGTCCCCTCACCAACAGGTCCACCACCGCCGTGAACTCCTCGTCGATGCCGGGGCCGGTCCATTCCCTGGCGTAGCAGGGGTCGTGGAAACGGCCGGTGGCCTGGAAGACGGCGCGGGCCGCAGGGGCCGGGTCGGGTACCGGGAAGGTGCCCGACTCGGCCCCCGTCGCGATGATCCGGGTCAACTGCCCGGTCAGTTCGTCGATGTGCTCGGCGACCGCCGCGACGTTCTCGTCGGTCAGCACCGTGTACGTCGCGAACAGCTCGGGGTCGTCGCCCGCCTTGTGCCGCTTGGCGTCGAACAGCGCCACGAGCCAGGCCCGCAGCCGCTCCTCGGGGGTGCCGTCCATGGAGACGATGCCGGCCAGCCGCTGCGACGTGCGGTCCAGCCAGCGCTTGGTGACGGCCTCGCGCAGTGCCGCCTTGGTGCGGAAGTGGCGGTAGACACTGCCGTGGCTGACGCCGAGCGCGCGGGCCACGTCGACCACGGTGGCCTTGGCCGGGCCGTGCCGGCGCAGCACCTCCTCGGTGGCTTCGAGGATGCGCTCGGCGGTCAGGGTCCCGGTGGGCGGTGTCATGTCATAGACCGTACGTCATGGGCCTGGTACGGCCGCCGGGTCAGCGCTCGCTGTCGAGCGTCGTCATCTGCGCGGACGGGTAGCGGTCGCCGGCCGCCGCGTCCGCCGGCACGGCCTCCTCGATCGCCGCCAGGTCGGCCGCGTCCAGGGTGACGTCCAGCGCGCCGAGCGACTCGGTGAGCCGCTCGCGGGTGCGGGCGCCGACCAGCGGGACGATGTCGTCCCCGCGGGAGAGGACCCAGGCGATGGCGGTCTGTGCGACCGACGCGCCCTTCTGCTCGGCGATCTTGCGCAGCGCCTCGACCAGGTTCAGGTTGTGCTGGAGGTTCTCGCCCTGGAAGCGGGGCGAGTGGGCACGGAAGTCGGTCGGGGCGAGCTGCCGGTCACGGGTGAAGTGGCCGGAGATCAGGCCGCGGGACAGCACGCCGTACGCCGTGATCGCGATGCCCAGCTCACGGACGGTCGGCAGGATCTCCCGCTCGACGCCCCGGCTGATCAGCGAGTACTCGATCTGGAGGTCGGCGATCGGAGCGGTGGCGGCGGCCCGGCGGACGGTCTCGGCGCCGACCTCGCTGAGGCCGACGTGCCGGACGTAGCCCTTCTCGATCAGTTCCGCGATGGCGCCGACGGTCTCCTCGATCGGCACGTCCGGGTCGAGGCGGGCGATCCGGTAGACGTCGATGTGGTCGACGCCGAGGCGCTGGAGGGAGTAGGCGGCGAAGTTCTTCACGGCGGCCGGGCGGCCGTCGTAGCCGGTCCAGTTGCCCTCCGGGTCGCGCAGGGCGCCGAACTTCACGCTGGTCAGGGCCTTCTCGCGCAGGGCGGCCGGGGCGGTGCGCAGGGCCTCGCCGATCAGCATCTCGTTGTGCCCCATGGCGTAGAAGTCGCCGGTGTCGAGGAGTGTGACGCCCGCGTCCAGGGCGGCGTGGACGGTCGCGACGGACTCCGCGCGGTCGGCGTCGCCGTAGAGCGCGGACATGCCCATGCAGCCGAGGCCGAGGGCGGAGACGGTCGGGCCGGTGGTTCCGAGGTTTCGGGTTCGCATCGTCATGTCCCCCACTGTGACACGACGACTGACAAATTTCAATATCTGTCAGTCCAACTATGTCAGCGAATTCGGGAAAATGGTCCAGACCTATTGACGAGAGGTCTGGACCACGAGCACTGTCATGCCTACGACACCTCGCCGCACCCCCACCGGGAGGCCTCGCATGCTCAGACGTCTGCTCGCCGCCGCGCTCACGGCCGCCGCCCTCGTCCCCCTCTCGATCGCCGCCGCCCCGACCGCCTCCGCCGCCGACACCTGCGCGGTCAAGTCCCGGCCGGCCGGAAAGGTCCTCCAGGGCTACTGGGAGAACTGGGACGGCTCGGCCAACGGGGTCCACCCGCCCTTCGGCTGGACCCCGATCACCGACTCCCGTATCCCCGCGCACGGTTACAACGTGATCGACGCGGCCTTCCCGGTGATCCGGTCCGACGGCACGGCGCTGTGGGAGGACGGCATGGACACCGGCGTGAAGGTCGCCACCCCGGCACAGATGTGCGCGGCGAAGGCCTCCGGCCAGACGATCCTGCTCTCGATCGGCGGCGCCACGGCCGGCATCGACCTCAACTCGACCGCCGTGGCGGACACGTTCGTCTCGACCATCGTCCCGATCCTGAAGCAGTACAACTTCGACGGCATCGACATCGACATCGAGACCGGCCTGACGGGCAGCGGCAACATCGGCCAACTGTCCACGTCCCAGGCCAACTTGATCCGCATCATCGACGGGATCCTGGCGCGCATGCCGTCGGGCTTCGGCCTGACGATGGCCCCGGAGACGGCGTACGTCACCGGCGGCAGCGTCACCTACGGCTCGATCTGGGGCGCGTACCTGCCGATCGTCAAGAAGTACGCGGACAACGGCCGGCTGTGGTGGCTGAACATGCAGTACTACAACGGCAGCATGTACGGCTGCTCCGGCGACTCCTACGAGGCCGGCACGGTCGCCGGCTTCACGGCGCAGACCGACTGCCTGGACAAGGGGCTGGTGGTGCAGGGCACGACCGTCAGGGTGCCCTACGACAAGCAGGTCCCGGGCCTGCCCGCACAGCCCGGCGCGGGCGGCGGCTACCTGTCACCGTCGCTCGTCTCCCAGGCCTGGCAGCACTACGGCGGCGCGCTCAAGGGCCTGATGGACTGGTCGATCAACTGGGACGGTTCGAAGAACTGGACGTTCGGGGACAACGTGAAGGCGTTGCAAGGGCGTTGAGGCAAGGAAAAACGCCCACCCTCCGGCCGACCGAGTCGGCTGGAGGGTGGGCGTCGGCGACGGTGGGCGTCAGCAGCCGATGAGACGCTGCGCCAGGTAGCCCTCGATCTGGTCCAGGGACACGCGCTCCTGCTTCATCGAGTCGCGCTCACGCACGGTGACGGCGTTGTCCTCAAGGGTGTCGAAGTCGACCGTCACGCAGTACGGCGTGCCGATCTCGTCCTGGCGGCGGTAGCGGCGGCCGATGGCGCCGGCGTCGTCGAACTCGATGTTCCAGTTCTGCCGCAGCGCCTGGGCGAGGCCCTTGGCCTTCGGGGACAGCTCGGGGTTGCGGGACAGCGGCAGGACGGCGACCTTCACCGGGGCCAGGCGGTGGTCCAGGCGCAGCACCGTGCGCTTCTCCATCTTGCCCTTGGCGTTCGGCGCCTCGTCCTCGACGTAGGCGTCGAGGAGGAAGGCCAGCATCGTGCGGCCGACACCGGCCGCGGGCTCGATGACGTACGGGGTCCAGCGCTCCTGGGCCTCCTGGTCGTAGTAGGCCAGGTCCTGGCCGGAGGCCTTGGAGTGGGCGCCGAGGTCGTAGTCGGTGCGGTTGGCGACACCCTCCAGCTCGCCCCACTCGCTGCCGCCGAACTGGAAGCGGTACTCGATGTCGGCGGTGCGCTTGGAGTAGTGGGAGAGCTTCTCCTTCGGGTGCTCGTACCAGCGCATGTTCTCGGTACGCAGGCCGAGGCCCGTGTACCAGTTCCAGCGCTGCTCCATCCAGTACTCCTGCCACTTCTCGTCCTCGCCCGGCTTGACGAAGAACTCCATCTCCATCTGCTCGAACTCGCGGGTGCGGAAGATGAAGTTGCCGGGCGTGATCTCGTTGCGGAAGGACTTGCCCATCTGGGCGATGCCGAACGGGGGCTTGCGGCGCGAGGTGGTCTGCACCTGGGCGAAGTTGGTGAAGATGCCCTGGGCGGTCTCGGGACGCAGGTACGCGACGGAGCCGGAGTCCTGGGTCGGGCCGAGGTGGGTGGACAGCAGGCCGGAGAACTGCTTGGGCTCGGTGAACTGGCCCTTGTTGCCGCAGTTCGGGCAGTTGATGTCAGCGAGGCCGTTCGCCGGGGCGTGGCCCTTCTTCTCCTCGTACGCCTCTTCCAGGTGGTCGGCGCGGAACCGCTTGTGACACGCGGTGCACTCGGTCAGCGGGTCCGTGAAGGTGGCGACGTGGCCGGACGCGACCCAGACCTCGGAGGCCAGGATGACGGACGAGTCGATGCCGACCACGTCCTCGCGCGACGTCACCATGTAGCGCCACCACTGGCGCTTGATGTTCTCCTTGAGCTCGACACCCAGCGGTCCGTAGTCCCAGGCGGCGCGCTGACCGCCGTAGATCTCACTGCACGGGAAAACGAAGCCACGGCGCTTGCTCAGGCTGACGATGGTGTCGATCTTGTCGGCGGCCACGGTGCTCTCTTCATGACGATTACGACGACGGGCGATGGAGCGAGATGCATCCAGCTTGCTTGCGAATGATTCAGGGTACCGGCGGGGGCTCCCCCTCAATCAAATCGGTACCGCTCACCAGGCTTGTTGACAACGGTTTCCATATTTGTTGAAAATGACTGTCATGAACGTACGACGACGCCTCATACCCACCGCCGCGCTCACCGCGGTCACCGCCCTCGGTATCGGCACGCTGTCCGCCTGCTCCAGCGACAAGGCCGAGGCGGCGAACACCGGCAAGCTCGGCGTCGTCGCGTCCTTCTATCCCATGGCCTTCCTGGCCGAGCAGATCGGTGGCGCCCATGTGCACGTCACCAGTCTCACCTCCCCCGGCCAGGAACCCCACGACCTGGAGATCAGCCCCAAGCAGATCGCGATGCTCCAGGACTCCGACGCGGTCGTGTACCTGAAGAACCTCCAGCCCTCCGTCGACGACGCGGTGGCCCAGTCCCCGGTGAAGACGAAGGTCGACGCGGCCGCCCTGACCACGCTGGAGAAGCACGGCAACGAGGTCGGCGGCCACGCGGCCTCCCACGACACCCACCCCGGCGAGGAGTCCGGCGCCGAGGACCCCCACATCTGGCTCGACCCGGTGCGCTACGCCCAGGTCGCCCAGGGGGTCGGCAAGGCCTTCGAGAAGGCCGACCCGAAGCACGCGGCCGACTACGAGAAGAACACCGCCGCGCTGGTCGGGAAACTGACCGACCTGGACAAGCAGTTCAAGGACGGCCTGGCCCGCACGAAGACCAAGGTCTTCATCACCACGCACGCCGCCTTCGGCTACCTCGCCGAGCGCTACGGCCTGACCGAGGAGGCCATCAACGGCCTCGACCCCGAGTCCGAGCCCAGCGCCGCCCGGGTCCGGGACCTGGAGAAGATGGCCAGGGCCGACGGCGTCTCCACCGTCTTCTACGAGACGCTCGTGAGCGACAAGACCGCCCGGACCATCGCGGGCGACGCCGGCCTGAGGACCGACGTCCTGGACCCCATCGAGGGCATCACCGCCAAGTCCCGCGGCAAGGACTACTTCGCCGTCCAGGAGGCCAACCTCAAGGCCCTCCAGCAGGCGCTGGGCGCCAAGTGACCGGCAGGGAGGGCAGGATCATGGGAGAGCCCGTCATAGCCCTGCGCGGGGTGACCGCCGAACTCGGCGCCCGTCCCGTGCTGCGCGGCATCGACCTCACCGTCGGCCGCGGCGAGGTCGTCGCGCTGCTCGGCGCGAACGGCTCCGGCAAGTCCACCGCGATCCGCACGGTCATCGGCCAGGTCCCGGCGAGCGGCGGCACGATCGAGCTGTTCGGCACCCCGCGCCGCTCGTTCCGCGCCTGGTCGCGCGTGGGCTACGTACCCCAGCGCACGACGGCCGCCGGCGGGGTCCCCGCGACGGTGACCGAGATCGTCTCCTCCGGGCGGCTCTCCCGCACCCGCTTCGGCGTCTTCCGCCGGGCCGACCGGGAGGCCGTGCACCGGGCCCTGGCGGCGGTCGGGATGGCCGACCGCGCCAAGGACTCGGTGAACGCCCTCTCCGGCGGCCAGCACCAGCGCGTGCTGATCGCCCGCGCGCTCGTCGCCGAACCCGAGCTGCTGATCATGGACGAGCCGATGGCGGGCGTCGACCTGGCCAGCCAGGAGATCCTCGCCCGCACCCTGAAGGAGCAGGTGGCGGCGGGCGCCACGGTCCTCCTCGTGCTGCACGAACTCGGCCCGCTGGAGCCGCTGATCGACCGCGCGGTCGTCCTGCGCGACGGCTGCGTCCTGCACGACGGCCCGCCCCCGCAGGCCCTGGGCCAGCACGCGCTCCCCGGCCACGACCACGTCCACCCCCACGAGTCGATCCACACGGGACTGCTGAGCTGATGGACTTCCTGAACTACGCCTTCATGCAGCGGGCACTGCTCGCCGCCGTCCTGGTCGGCATCACCGCCCCCGCCGTCGGCATCTACCTGGTCCAGCGCCGCCAGGCCCTGATGGGCGACGGCATCGGCCATGTGGCGATGACGGGGGTCGGACTGGGCTTCCTGTTGTCGACGTCCCCCGTGTGGATGGCGACGGCGGTCTCGGTCCTCGGCGCGGTCCTGATGGAGCTGATCCGCTGGTACGGAAAGACGCGCGGCGACATCGCCCTCGCCATGCTCTTCTACGGCGGCATGGCCGGTGGCGTGATGTTCATCAACCTCGCGCCGGGCGGCTCCAACGCGAACCTGACGTCGTACCTGTTCGGCTCGCTGTCCACGGTGTCGCAGTCGGACGTCGTCTCGATCTGCCTGCTCGCCGCGTTCGTGGTGCTGGTCACCCTCGGGCTGCGCCGCCAGCTGTTCGCGGTCAGCCAGGACGAGGAGTTCGCCCGGGTCACCGGCCTGCCGGTGCGCGCGCTCAACCTCCTGACGGCGGTGACGGCGGCGGTCACGGTCACGGTCGCGATGCGCGTGGTCGGGCTGCTGCTGGTGTCCGCGCTGATGGTCGTGCCGGTGGCGGCGGCCCAGCAGCTCACCCGCAGCTTCACCGCCACGTTCGTGATCGCCGTCGCGATCGGCATCGCCGTGACCGTCAGCGGCACGATCACCTCCTACTACCAGGACGTCCCGCCCGGTGCGACGATCGTTCTGCTGACCATCGCCGCGTTCGTCGCGCTGACCGCGCTGGCCACCCCGCTGGCCCGGCGACGCGCCCGCGCGGCGGCCCAGGCCGGGCCCGCCGGGGACCCGGCGGAGTGCACGATCCCGACCACGATTCCGGCCACGAGAGGGGCCGGGGACGAGATCGGCGTCTGACCGCCGGCAGCCCGGGCTGGCACAATGGCCCGGGCACAGGCGAGACGTGAGGAGGCAACCGGTGACGACCGCTGGACCGCCCGTGAAGGGCCGCGCGACCCGACAGCGGGCAGCCGTGTCGGCGGCGCTGAACGAGGTGGACGAGTTCCGCAGCGCGCAGGAACTGCACGACATGCTCAAGCACAAGGGCGACTCGGTCGGGCTGACCACGGTGTACCGCACCCTGCAGTCCCTCGCCGACGCCGGCGAGGTCGACGTCCTGCGCACCTCCGACGGCGAGTCCGTCTACCGCCGCTGCTCGACCGGCGAGCACCACCACCACCTGGTGTGCCGTGCCTGCGGCAAGGCCGTGGAGGTCGAGGGCCCGGCCGTCGAGAAGTGGGCCGAGGCGATCGCGGCGGAGCACGGCTACGTCAACGTGGCCCACACGGTGGAGATCTTCGGTACGTGCGCGGACTGCGCGGGCGGCGCGTCCTAGCCGGCCGCGGCCGAAGCACCGCCCGAGTCGGCGAACGGCTTCGTGAAGAGGTGGCGCAGCACGCTGCGCGGGCCTTGGCCCACAGGGCGAGGACGAGATCGCCGTCCTCGCCGTCCGTGGCTACGAAGTGGCCTGGTTCCCCTTGATGGCGGCTTCCATGGCCAGCAGTTCCTCGTTCGGCACGGCCCCGCCGAAGCGCCGGTCGCGGGAGGCGAACTCCATGCAGGCCCGCCACAGGTCGCGCCGGTCGAAGTCCGGCCACAGCACGTCCTGGAAGACCATCTCGGCGTACGCGCTCTGCCAGAGCAGGTAGTTGGAGGTGCGCTGCTCGCCGCTGGGCCGCAGGAAGAGGTCGACGTCCGGCATGTCGGGGTAGTACAGGTACTTCTGGATGGTCTTCTCGCTGACCTTGGCCGGGTCGAGCCGGCCCGCCTTCACGTCCTCGGCCAACGCCTTGGCGGCGTCGGCGAGTTCGGCACGGCCTCCGTAGTTCATGCAGAAGTACAGCGTCAGCAGGTCGTTGTCCTTGGTCTGCTCCTGGGCGACCTGGAGCTCCTTGGCGACCGACTTCCACAGCCTGGGCATCCGGCCCACCCAGCGCACCCGGATCCCGAGCGCGTCGAGCTGGTCGCGGGTCTTGCGGATGAAGTCGCGGTTGAAGTTCATCAGGAAGCGGACCTCGTCGGGCGAGCGCTTCCAGTTCTCCGTCGAGAAGGCGTACAGGGAGATGTTGCGCACCCCGACCTCGATGGAGCCCTGCAGCACGTCGAGGACCCGCTCGGCGCCGACCTTGTGCCCTTCCGTCCGGGGCAGCCCGCGCTCCTTCGCCCAGCGCCCGTTGCCGTCCATGACGATGGCCACGTGGTTCGGCACCAGCTCGCCGGGGAGCTTCGGCGCGCGGGCACCCGACGGGTGCGGCTCCGGCGCCTGGTACTCGCGGCGCTGACGCCCCAGGATCCCGCGTACGACCATGTGCTTCTCGTCTCCCTACTACCGCTAGCTTTTTTCCACGTACCGCAGCGAGCGCAGCCCGCGCTCCAGATGCCAGTGCAGGTAGGCCGACACCAGCCCACTGCCCTCGCGGACGTACCGCGCCTCGCACGTGTCCGCCGTCTCCCAGTCTCCCGTAAGCAGGGCCCCCAGGAGAACCAGGGCCTGCGGTGAGGGTACGACGCTGCCGGGCACCCGGCAGTCGACGCAGACGGAGCCGCCGGAGGCCACGGAGAAGAACCGGTTGGGTCCGGGCATCCCGCACTTCGCGCAGTCGCCGAAGCTGGGGGCGTATCCGTTGACGGCGAGGGAGCGCAGCAGGAAGGCGTCGAGGACGAGGTGCGGGGCGTGCTCCCCGCGCGCGAGCGTCCGCAGGGCGCCCACGAGCAGCAGATACTGCTGCACCGCCGGCTCCCCCTCGTGATCGGTGAACCGCTCGGCGGTCTCCAGCATGGCCGTCCCGGCGGTGTAGCGGGCGTAGTCGGTCACGATCCCGCCGCCGTACGCCGCGATGGTCTCGCTCTGCGTGCACAGCGGCAGCCCGCGCCCGACCAGCTCGCTCCCGCGCGCGAAGAACTGCACGTCGACGTGGGAGAAGGGCTCCAGCCGGGCCCCGAACTTCGACTTCGTCCGCCGCACCCCGCGCGCCACGGCGCGTACCCGCCCGTGACCGCGCGTGAGCAACGTGATGATCCGGTCCGCCTCACCCAGCTTCTGGGTGCGCAGCACGATGCCGTCGTCGCGGAACAGGCTCATGCCGTCCATTCTCACGTACGGGGACCACTGCGCTGTCCGTCCGGGTGAAAACAGCCGATATGCATGGAGGGGGCCATTCCCTGTGCGCCCCCTTGACCGCCCCCAAAGCCCCTTTTATGGTCACGCTGACCGAACCGGACGTAGGACGTCGTACCTCCTCTCTCACCTCCCCGACCTCGCTGGAGGCCCCGTGCGTGACGACGTGACCCGCGACCTGCCGGCCCCGCGCCGCCGGTCCTTCCTGAAAGGCGCCGGCGCGCTCGGGCTGGCCGCCGCCCTGCCGTCCACGCTGGCCGCCTGCTCGGGCGGGCCGCAGTCCACGAACGACACCGGGGGCGGCGGCAGCGGGAAGGACCGGACGCTGACCGCCGTGATCGGGTACGGCAACGACGGCAGCTGGGATCCGACCCAGACCGCGTCGGCCTTCTCGATGGCCGCCAACAACCACATCTACGAGGGCCTGCTGGACACCGATCCGATCAGCCGGGTGCCGTATCCCGCCCTCGGCACCGAGGTGCCCGGCGATCCCGGCGCCACCACCTGGAAGTTCGGCCTGCGGAAAGGGGCCACCTTCCACGACGGCACGCCCGTCACCGCCGACGACGTCGTGTTCGTCTTCGACCGGATCCTCGACCCGAGGACCCCGACCCTCGCCAAGGGGTTCTTCGAGAGCTGGCTGAAGGAAGTCCGGAAGGTGGACGACCGCACCGTCGAGCTCGTCCTCAAGTTCCCCTTCCCGGACGGGCTTTCGCGGCTCACCCTGGCCAAGATCATGCCGAAGCACGTGTTCTCCCGGCCCGGCGGCTGGGACAGGGCGATCACGGGGCTGGCGGTCGGCTCGGGGCCGTACCGGCAGAGTGCGCATCATCCGAAGTCGAACACGACGTTCGAGGCGTTCGCCGCGTACAACGGGCCGCGCCCGGCCGCCTTCCGGCGGATGAACTGGCTGACGATCGTCGACGCGGCGCCGCGCGTCGCGAAGATCTCCGGGTCCGACGCCGGCGCGCAGATCGCGGACAACATCCCGTACGCCAACATCGCGCGGCTGGAGCAGGGCGGGCTGACGGTCTCGGGCGGGGCCGGGATGAACAACCTCTTCCTGATGTTCAACACCGCGCACAAGCCCTTCGACGACGTGCGCGTGCGGCAGGCGCTCCACTACGCGATCGACCGGCAGAAGATGGTGCAGGTCGCCCTCCGGGGGCACGGGAAGCCCGCCTCTTCCTTCCTCAACGAGGGGAATCCGTCGTACCGGCGGGCGAAGACCGTCTACGACCACGACCCCGAGAAGGCGAAGGCGCTGCTGAAGGCCGCCGGGGTCAGCGGGCTGAGGGTCAACATCCTCGCGGTGAACGTCAGTTGGATCGTGGACTGCCTGCCGACCATCAAGTCCTCCTGGGACGCGATCGGTGTCGAGACGACGCTGGCGCCGCAGGAGACCACGGCCGTGTTCACCAAGATGGACCAGAAGCAGGACTACCAGGTGGCGGCGGCGGCCTCCAATCCCAATCAGTTCGGGCTCGACGCGGACCTGATCATGCACTACAACTACGGGCCGCAGAACCTGTGGATGGGGTACACGCGGTGGGCCGGCGATCCCGTCGCCCAGCGGCTCTTCGCCGACATGGACCGGGCGACCGCAGAGCCCGACCCCGCGAGGAAGAAGGCGCTCGTCCAGGACTGCATCGACGTCGTCGCCGAGCAGGCGGTGCTGTACCCCGTCGTCCACAACGAGCTGATGACGGCCTGGGATCCGCGCAGGCTCACCGGGATAAGGGCCCAGCCGTACCCCGGGATCAACGTGCTCCAGGCCAAGTGGGTCTGACGGCATGACGGCCGTCGTACGGATCCTGCTGCGCCGTGTCGCCCTGCTGGTGCCGCTGCTGCTCGGGATCGTGCTGTTCGTGTTCCTGGTGATGCGGTTCTCCGACGTCGACCCGGCGTCCGCGTTCTTCCAGGGCGCGAACCCGACCCCGCGGCAGCTGCACGACTTCCGGGAGCGCAACGGACTGCTGGACCCGCTGCCCGTGCGCTACGTCCACTTCGTCGGCGGCCTGCTGCACGGCGACCTCGGCACCAGCGCCCTGACCCGCGCGCCCGTCGTCGACCAGGTCACCACCGCGCTGCCGCTCACCCTCCAGCTGACCTTCCTCGGCCTCGGCGTCGCCGTGGTGCTGGCGCTGGCGGGCGGGGTCACGGCCGCCGTGTACCGGGACCGGGTGCCGGACCAGGTCATCCGGGTCGTCTCGCTCGTCGGGGTCGCCGCGCCCGGGTTCTGGCTGGCGCTGCTGATGATCCAGTACCTGGCGGTGGACCGGGGCTGGTTCCCGACCGGCGGATACATCAACCCGGCCGATTCGCTCACCGGTTGGCTCAGGACGATGGCGCTGCCCGCCTTCGCGCTGTCGCTGCCGGTCGCCGCCCAGCTCATCCGGATCGTGCGGACGTCCGTCGTGGAGGAGCTGGACAGGGACTACGTCCGGACGGCGATCGGGAGCGGGCTGCCGCCCCTCGTGGTGGTGGGGCGGAACGTACTGCGCAACGCCCTCGTCAATCCGCTCACCGTGCTCGGGCTGCGGGTCGGCTATCTGCTCGGCGGTGCCGTCGTCATCGAGACGATCTTCTCGCTGCCCGGCATGGGCAAGCTGATGATCGACGCCGTGCAGAACGGCGACCCGGCCGTGGTGCAGGGGGTCGTGCTCACCACGGCCACCGGGTTCGTCGTCGTGAACCTCGTCATCGACATCCTGTATCTGCTGGTCAACCCACGTCTGAGGGCGGCCTGATGAACACCCGCACCGGTCTCGTCGAACGGCTCACCCGGCCCGGCGGCGTCCGGCTGCGCGGCTGGCGCCGGCTGCCGCTGCCGTCGAAGCTCGCCGTCTGCTTCCTGGCGGTCGTGATCCTGGTCGCCGTGTGCGCCCCGCTCCTCGCCCCCGACGATCCGCTCGACCAGCAGGCCCCGGCCGGCGGCAGCGGGCATCCGTCGGCCGCGCACTGGCTCGGACAGGACAGCCTCGGCCGGGACGTCCTGAGCCGGCTGATGTACGGCGCCCGCTGGTCGCTGGCCATCGGGCTGGGGGCGACGGGGCTCGCGCTGGTCGTCGGCGCCGTCGTCGGGGCGGTCGCGGCCACCTCCCGCAAGGGGGTCGACGAGACGCTGATGCGCTGCCTGGACGTCGTCATGGCGTTTCCCGGCATCGCGCTCGCCGCCGTCCTCGTCGCGGTGTTCGGCGGCGGGATCGGGGTCCTGATCTGCGCCATCGCGTTTCTCTTCACGCCGCCCGTCGCCCGGGTCGTACGCGCCAACGTGCTCGACCAGTACGGGGAGGACTACGTCACCGCCGAGCGGGTCATCGGGGCCCGCACCCCGCACATCGTGCTGCGGCACGTGGCCGTCAACTGTGCCGCGCCCGTGCTCGTCTTCTGCACGGTCCAGGTCGCCGAGGCGATCGTGTTCGAGGCGTCGCTGTCGTTCATCGGGGCGGGGGTGCGGCCGCCGGATCCGTCCTGGGGCAGTGTCATCGCCGACGGCAAGAACATGGTGCTGACCGGCGGCTGGTGGGCGACCGTCTTCCCCGGGCTGCTGATCCTGCTCACCGTGCTGTCGCTGAACATCCTCTCCGAGGGGGTGTCGGACGCGTGGGCCGCGCCCGCCGCCCGTGAAGTCGCGGCCCCCGAGGACCAGTTGGAGAAGGCGGTACCGGGCGACGTGCTCCCCCTGCCGGGGCTGTCCCAGGCCGCGCGGCGGCTGCGTGCGCGCGCCCGGCCCCGGCCCGGCCGCGGCGGTCAGCCGGTGCTCGCCGTGGAGAACCTCGCCATCGGCTTCCCGGACCGGCACCGGGGCGTGGACATCGTCGCCGGGGTCGGCTTCGAGGTGTACCCGGGCGAAGTGCTGGGCCTGGTCGGCGAGTCGGGCTGCGGGAAGTCGCTGACCGCGCTCACGATCATGGGCCTCCAGCCGAGACAGGCCCGGGTGCGCGGGCAGGTGCGGTTCCAGCAGCGGAACCTGCCGACCGAGCCGATGCGGGTACGGCGCCGGCTGCTCGGGCACGAGATGGCGATGGTCTACCAGGACGCCCTGTCCTCGCTGAACCCCGCCATGACCATCCGCGCCCAGCTGCGGCAGCTGGTGCGGCGCGGGGGCCGTCGCAGCCCGGGCGAGCTGCTGGAGCTGGTCGGGCTGGACCCGGAGCGCACCCTGCGCAGCTATCCGCACGAGCTGTCCGGCGGGCAGCGCCAGCGCGTGCTGATCGCCATGGCCCTGTCCCGCGAACCCGGGCTGATCGTCGCCGACGAGCCGACGACCGCCCTCGACGTCACCGTGCAGGCCCAGGTGATGGAGCTGCTGCTGCGGCTGCGCGAGGAGCTGGGCTTCGCGCTGCTCCTGGTCTCGCACGACCTCGCGCTGATCGCCGACGTCACCGACCGGGTGGTGGTGATGTACGGCGGGCAGATCGTGGAGAGCGGGGTGACCGCCGACCTGGTGGCGGCGCCGGCCCACCACTACACGCGCGGGCTGCTCGGCAGCGTGCTGTCGCTGGAGTCGGCCGAGCAACGGATGACGCAGATCAGGGGAGTCGTGCCCTCCCCCGCCGACTTCCCGGCGGGCTGCCGCTTCGCCGACCGCTGCCCGCGCGCGAGCGAGGTGTGCCACGAGCGCGCTCCGGTCCTCGCCGGCACGGCCACGCACACGGCGGCCTGTCACCACCCTGCCGTGCCCGTGGAACCCGTGGAGGAGGCGCTCCAGTGACCGCGATCATCGACGTACGGGACGCCCATGTCGTCCACAAGGCGCGCGGCGGCGGTCTGTTCGCCCGCGACCGGGTGTACGCCCTGACCGGCGCCGATCTGTCCGTGGCGGCCGGTGAGACGGTCGGGGTCGTCGGCGAGTCGGGGTGCGGGAAGTCGACGCTGGCGAAGGTGCTGGTCGGTGTCCAGCGGCCGGTCTCGGGGGCGGTGGCGTTCCGGGGGCGGGACCTGTGGGCGATGCCGGCCGGGGAGCGGCGGGCCACGGTCGGCGCGGGCGTCGGCATGATCTTCCAGGACCCGTCGACCGCGCTGAACCGGCGGCTGCCCGTGCGCCGGATCCTGCGCGACCCGCTGGACGTCCACGAGCGCGGCAGCCGGGCCGAACGGGACGTGCGCGTGAGGGAGTTGATGGGCCTGGTGGGCCTGCCCCGGGCGCTCGCCGACGCCCTGCCCGGGCAGCTCTCCGGCGGGCAGCGCCAGCGCGTCGCCATCGCCCGCGCGCTCGCCCTGGACCCGGCGCTGGTCGTCGCCGACGAGCCGACCAGCGCGCTCGACGTGTCGGTGCGCGCGCAGATCCTCAACCTCCTGCTGGACCTGAAGGACCGGCTCGGGCTGGCGCTGGTGTTCGTCTCGCACGACATCCAGACGGTACGGCGGATGAGCGACCGGGTGATCACCATGTACCTGGGCCGGATCGTGGAGGAGACCCCGGCCGACCGGGTGACGGACGCGGCCCGGCACCCGTACACCCGCGCGCTGTTCTCGGCCACGCCCGGACTGCTGGATCCCGTCGACCCGATCCCGCTGACCGGGCCGGTGCCGTCGGCGACCCGGCCGCCGAGCGGCTGCCCGTTCCGCACCCGGTGCTGGAAGGCGGACGCGGTGTGCGCGGAGTCGATGCCGGACTTCTCGGCCGCGTCACGGCCCGGACACCGCTACCGCTGCCACCATCCTGTGGAGGAGGACCGGCCGACCCGCGACCTGGCCCGACAGAGCCTGCCACAGGAGCCCTGAATGACGTTCCCCGTCCCGCTCACCGGTGTCGTCCCGCCCGTCTGCACTCCCCTGACACCGGAGGGCGAGGTGGACGTGCCCTCGCTGCTCCGGCTGGTGGACCACCTGGTGGGGGGCGGGGTGCACGGGCTGTTCCTGCTCGGCTCGACCTCCGAGGCGGCCTTTCTGACGGACCGGCAGCGACGGCAGGTCGTGTCGGCGGTCGTCGCGCACGTGGGCGGCCAACTGCCCGTCATCGCCGGGGCCATCGACATGACCACGCCCCGCGTCCTGGACCATGTCACGGCGGTGACGGCGGCCGGGGCACAGGCGGTGGTCGTCACCGCGCCCTTCTACACCCGCACCCACCCCGCGGAGATCGTCCGCCACTACCGGCGGCTCGCGGCGGTGAGCGAGGTGCCCGTCATCGCGTACGACATCCCGATGGCCGTGCACACCAAGCTGCCCGCCGATCTGGTGCTGGGGCTGGCCGCCGACGGGGTGCTGGCGGGGCTCAAGGACTCCAGCGGGGACCTGGGCGCCTTCCGGGAGGTCGTCACGGGCGCCCGCGCGCACGCCGGGTTCAGCGTGCTGACCGGCTCCGAGCTGATCGTGGACTCCGCGCTGGCGCTCGGCGCCGACGGCTGCGTGCCGGGGCTCGGCAACGTCGACCCGCACGGGTACGTCCGGCTGTACCGGCTGTGCCGGGCGGGCGACTGGGCGGGGGCGCGGGCCGAACAGGAGCGGCTGTGCGCGCTGTTCGGGCTGGTCGGGGTCGGTGACCCGGGTCGGATGGGCGGGAGTTCCTCGGCGCTGGGCGCGTTCAAGGCGGCGCTGCAGCTGCGCGGGATCATCGACTGCCCGGTGACGGCCGAGCCGCAGGTGCCGCTGTCCGGCGAGGAGACGGAGAAGGTCGGCAAGTTCCTGGCGGCGGCGGGGTTGCTCTAGGGGGTGTGCCGGGGCGGTCAGGCCGGGCAGCGGAGGCAGGCGCGGACCTCCCGGCCGCCGCGTGTCTGGTGGATCTCGGTCGACTGCGCGAGGCAGGTGACGATGCCGGTGCCGCGGCCGTGTTCGTCCGGGGCGACGTCGTGCGGACCGTGCTCCACCGCGGTGCCCGAGTCGCTGACCACGATGGACAGGGCGCCCTGGTCGAGGACGAGCACCAGCGTCATGCACTCGCGGCCGTACCGGGCGGCGTTGGCGGTGAGTTCGTCGACGATGAGGACGGCGGAGTCGCGCTCGCTCTCGGGCACGCTCCAGCACTCCAGCAGATCCGCCGTGAAGTGACGCGCGGCGGAGACGTGTGCCTCCCGTGCGGGCAGGGTCAGCGTCGCCCGCTGGGAGCAGGGCCCTGGGCTGGTGCGCCCGGGATCGGTCACATACATGGTCTTCCGGCTCTTCTGTGTGGGTGCGAAAGCTGTAGGTGAGCGCTCATCCGGTAATACGCACGGCGACGGGCGTACGGTTCGAGCGATTTGCACCTTTTTACGCCCGGATTTCTCCGCCCGGATCACGCCCGGATCGTGACCAGCTTCTGGCCGTTGCCGGCGACGATCTCGAAGTGCTCGATGGCTCCCGGAGACATGGGGACCGCTCCCGGGATCCTCGTCCCGGCCGGGTACGCGCCGGCCCGCCAGGTGGCGGCGTCCGCCCTGGCCCCGCCGGACCCGACCGCCTGCAACCGGCAGACGATGCCGGCCGGCGCACCATGCGCCGAGACCCGCAGGACACTGCCCCAGGCCGACGGGAAGACCTCCACCGAGGCGGTGACGCCGGTCGTGGCATCGCTTCCGGAGAAGGTGCGCGACGGAGTCGACGTGGCGGCCCCGGGCGGCCTGCCCTCGCTCGTCACGGACGCGCCGGTCACCAGCCAGGTGCCGCCGACCGCCGCCGCCGCGACCAGCATCAGGGAGGCGGCCGCGCCGGCCAGCTGCCACCGCACGGTCCTGCGGCGCCTGGCCGCGGCCCGCCGGAGCATCCCGTCGAGCAGCCCGGCCCCGGGAGCCCGGGGCGCCGCGGGCGGCGCGCTCCCGGCCGCCCGCCGCACCAGGCGGTCGACCGGCTCCTCGTCGCCCGCGGGCACCGCACCGCCCGCCGCCTCGGCAGCCGTGACCGTCGCGAGCAGCGCCGGCAGTCCGGCCAGCTGCTCGTACTCCGCCCGGCACGCGTCGCACGTCGCCAGATGGGCGCGCACCTGTTCCGTCTCGGCCGGGGACAGCGCGCCCAGGACGTACCCGCCGAGCGCCATCCGCAGAGCCTCGTGGTCCGCGTTCACGGCCGGCGCCTCCTCCGTGCCTCGGTCATGGCTCGATGCCTCGCTCCTGCAACGCGAGCCGGAGGGCGTGCAGGGCGTAGTACGTCCGCGACTTGACGGTGCCCAGCGGGATGCCCAGCACGTCCGCCGCCTCCGCCATGGTCCGGCCCCGGTAGTACGTCTCGACCAGTACGGCGCGGTGGTCCGCAGACAGCGTCCGGACTGCGTCGGCCACCGCCCAGCTCTGCAGCGCCTGCTCGATCCGGTCCTCGCCCGCCGTCCGCTCGGCGACCCGGTCCAGGGCGTCGCCGCCGGTCTCCGCGGGCCGGGCCTGCCGGGCCCGGTGGGCGTCGATGACCAGGTGCCGGGCGACCGTGAACAGCCAGGCCCGGGCGGAACCGCGGCGGGGTTCGAACGCGGCGGGATGCCGCCACGCCCGCAGCAGCGTCTCCTGTACGACATCCTCGGCCCACTGCCGGTCTCCTGACGTCAGGCGCAGCGCGTAGTGGAACAGGGGCCCCGCGTGCTCGGCGTACAGAGTGCGGATCAGCTCCTCATCCGTGGCCGGCACGGTCCCTTCACCAGGGACACGGCGCGCGGAGCGATCCGTATCGGCTGTCCCGCCACGTCTGCGGGCGCTCCATGGCATAAGCAGATCATTACGCATTTGCTCACTTTTGTCGCGTATCGACCGAACCAGTCGGCAGCACCGCCCGTGAAGTCAGGAAAGGGCAGACACATCCCCCTTCCTGAGAGGTGAGGAGCGAACACCATGCACCCGAACTTCGGTCACTCCGTCCGGCGCTCACTCGTCACGGCCGGGCTCGCCACCGTGACGGCGGCCGGACTGGGGTTTCTCAGCGCGTGCGGCCAGTCCCCGCACGCCACCTCGGTCGGCGCCATCACGGCCGGTCCCGGTCAGCACCAGATGGCCGGGATGCCCGGCGCCTCCGCACCGGACCCCGCGGCGAGCACCGTGACGATCAGGAGCTTCGCGTTCACCCCGGCCACCCTGAAGATCAAAGCGGGCACGACGGTGACCTGGACCAACCAGGACACCGACGCCCACACCGTCACCAGCGCCACCGCGGGCGGACCGCTGCACTCGC
Organism: Streptomyces sp. HUAS MG56; assembly: GCF_058673395.1. Lineage (NCBI taxonomy): Bacteria > Bacillati > Actinomycetota > Actinomycetes > Kitasatosporales > Streptomycetaceae > Streptomyces > Streptomyces sp. HUAS MG56. The sequence continues at coordinate 4,042,169 of NZ_CM178722.1, forward strand.
CCGCCCTGGCCACCCACGCCGGCTACAGCCACCGGTTCACCGAGCCGGGCACCTACGCCTACCTCTGCACCATCCATCCCTTCATGACGGCCACGGTGGAGGTGACCCGATGACCGGGTACCGCGAGCACGACATGACACGACGTCAACTCATACGGCACGCGGGGTGGTTCGGCGGGGCCGTCGTGCTGACCGTGGCCGGCGGAGAGGTGATCAGCCACATCGCCGGCCCCCGGGACACCGTCGCGGAGGCCGCTGCGCCGACCACCGGCGCCCTGCGGTTCGTGCAGGTCTCCGACAGCCACATCGGCTTCCACGGGCCGGCGAACCTGGACGTGGCCGGCTCGTTCACCGAAGCCATCGACCAGGTCAACGCACTCGGCTTCCGGCCCGACTTCGTCATGCACAGCGGCGATCTGACCCACCTGTCCACGACGGGCCAGTTCGACCAGGTCAGGCAGATGATGACCCGGCTGCGGACGGACCGCGTCTTCACCGTGCCGGGCGAGCACGACTCCATCGGCGACGCGGGCCGCGCCTACCGGCAGGTCTTCGGCAGGGGCACGCTCGGCGACGGCTGGTACAGCTTCGACACCCACGGAGTGCACTTCGTCGCCCTGGTCAACACCCTGAGCCTGGAGAAGCTGGGCCACCTCGGGACCGAGCAGATCGACTTCGTGCGGCGGGACCTGGCGGGGCAGTCGCCGGACACCCCGATCGTGGTCTTCAGCCACATCCCGCTGTTCGCCATGTACCTCCGGTGGGGCTGGAGCACGGACGACGCGTTGAAGGTGATCGCGCTCCTGCGCCGGTTCTCCTCGGTGACCTGTCTCAACGGACACGTCCACCAGCTGTTCACCAAGACGGAGGGCAACATCACCTTCCACTCCGCCACCACCACCGCCTACCCGCTGCCGAAGCCGGGCCGGGCCCCCGCCCCCACTCCGCAGGTCGTACCCGCCCGGCAGCTCAGGGCCGCGCTCGGCATCCGCACCGTGGGGTACCGGCAGGGCGACCGGGAACTGGCGGTCAAGGACCAGCGGCTGGCATGAGCGAGGGCACGTCCAGCCTGCGGAACTCCAGGCTCTCGTAGCTCCCGGCGGTGCCCGTCTCGTACAGGACGCCCACCGTGGCGGGGCCCAGCTGGACCAGGTCGGAGTAGGCGGCCGGGCGGTCGGAGAGGGTGAGCCGCTTGGTGAAGGTGCGGCCGGCGTCCGTGCTGGTCCACAGGGCGAGCGCCCGGCGGGCGGTCGGCACGGAGGGGGCGGAGAACAGCAACGGGGCGCCCGGTCCCCGGAGTTGGAGGACGCTGCCCTGGACCACGGGGACGTCGGACAGGCTCGGCTGACGGGCGTACGGGCGGTCGAGGGAGCGGCCGCCGTCCCCGGAGTAGCTGTCGAGGCGGTTGCCGGGGGCGCTGCCGTACTGGTCACGGGCGTTGAAGTAGAGCCTGCCGTCCGGGAGTTGGGCCGCCGTCGTCTCGTTGACGTTGGTCACACCGCGGGTGCTGTCCGTCACGAAGCCCAGGTGCCAGGTGCGGCCGCTGTCGTCGCTGTAGAGCGCGTGGCCGCCGTCGCGGCCGGAGCCGGCGGAACCGGAGGAGCCGGCGGGCGGGGCGACGGAATGGTTCGCGGGGACGAGGAGACGGCCTCGGTGCGGGCCCCGGGTGAGGGCGACGGCGTGGCCGGGGCCGGTGGCGTACCAGCGCCAGTCGGATCGCTTCACCTGAGCGGTGATGTCGGCCGGGGGTGAGAAGCGGCGGCCGTCGTCCCGGCTGCGCTGGACGTACACCCGGCGCTCCCCTTCGCCGCTCATGATCTCACCCTCCGTCGCCGCCCCGCTGTTCCCGCAGGTCACGAGCACGACGGCGCCGGTGCGCGGGTCCACGACCGGCGCCGGGTTGCCCCGGGTGTCCCCGTCCCCGGGCGTCACGACGGTCAGCGGACCCCAGGTGCAGCCGCCGTCGGTGGAGCGGCGCAGGACGACGTCGATGGCACCGGTGTCCCCCGCGTCGTACCGCCGCCCCTCGGCGAAGGCCAGCACCGTGCCCTGCCGGGTCCGGACGACCGCCGGGATCCGGTACGTGTGGTAGCCGCCCAGGCCCGAGACGTAGGGGACGGAGGAGGCGCAGCCGTGCGCGGGGGGCGCGGGTGCGGCCCCGGCGGGCAGGGCGGCGGCGAGCGGGAGGAAGAGGCCGAGGGCGGTGAGGAGGACGAGGGCGGTGAGCGGGGTGCGGCGGAGCGGGGTCATCCGCTCATCGTCGTCGCAACCCCTCCCTCCGGCGGGTAGCCCACGCTCGTGCCGCTGCCGGACGGCGGCACGCCGAGGCGGCCGTCGCGGACCTCGACGACGCGGTCGGCGGCACGCAGGTGCGTGCGGTCGTGGGTGACCAGGACGGTGGCGGTGCCCCGCTCGTGGGTCAGCCGGGTGATCAGGTCGACGACGGCGGCGCCGCGTTCGTGGTCGAGGGCGCTGGTGGGTTCGTCGACCAGGAGCAGGGTCGGCTCGTTCATCAGCGCGCGGGCGATGCCGACCCGCTGACGCTGGCCGCCGGAGAGCTGGTGGGGGCGCCGGCCGGCCCGGTCGGCGAGGCCCACCGCGGCCAGCAGCTCCAGGGCCCGGCCGCGCGCCCTGGCCGGTGAGCGCCCGTCGATCGAGGCCATGAGCTGGAGCTGTTCGACCGCGGTGAGCGAGGGCAGCAGATGGGGCTGCTGGAAGACGATGCCGATGGTGCGGCGGCGCAGCTCGGTCAGTTCCGCGCGGCTCAGACCGGCCGTGGTGGCACCGTCGACGCTGACCGTGCCGGCGTCGGGCGTGACGAGGGTGGCGGCGACGGCGAGGAGGCTGGACTTGCCGGAGCCGGAGGGCCCGGCCACGGCGGTCAGGGTGCCCCTGGGCACGTGCAGGGTGACGTGGTCGAGGGCGGTCAGGCGGTCGTCGCCGTCGGGGTAGGTGAGGGTGACGTCGGACAGGTCGAGGCTCATCGGGCGCTCCCCAGGGCGGTCAGCGGGTCCACCGAGGTGATGCGGCGGACGGACAGGGCGGCCCCGAGCGCGCCGAGCAGGATCATGACGGCGGCGGGGGCGAGGACGGTTGCGGGGGTGAGGAGGAACGGCACCGTGTCCGGTACGACGAGGGCGCCGAGCGCGGCGGCGATGCCGGTGCCGAGGAGCGTGCCGCCGACGAGCAGGGCGGCGGCCTGGCCGAGGGCGTCCCTCAGCAGGTGCGCGGTGGAGGCGCCGAGCGCCTTCAGGACGGCGATGTCGCCGCCGCGCTGGATGGTCCAGACGGTGAAGAAGGCGCCGACGACGAGCGCGGAGATGGCGAACAGGAAGCCGCGCATCAGCTGGAGGGAGCCGTTCTCGGAGGCGTAGGAGCCGATCGCGGAGAGCGAGCCGTCCTTGGTGACGGTCCTGGTGCCGATGACCCGGTCGGCGGCCGCGACATCGGCGCCGCCGGTCGTGTCCAGGGCGATCACCGTCGCCGTCGCTCCGGCACCGGCACCGGCGGCGCCGGGAGGCGCCACGCTCCCCCAGGTGGTGAGGCCGGTCCAGATCACGGGGGTGTGGCTGAAGGAGGCGTCGCCCGCCACGGCCGCCACCGTCAGCTTCCGGCCGGCCAGGGTGAAGGTGTCGCCGGGTGCGAGGCCGCCGAGGCCGGCGGCGGCGGTGGTGGACAGCACCGCCGTACGGTCGTGGATCGCGGCGCCGTCGGGGGCCAGACGGGAGCCGGAGCGGACACCGAAGGCGGAGACGGGGGTGCTCCGGTCGCCCGCGGTGGCCTTGGTGGTGGTGATCCCGAGCGGTTCGGCGCGAAAGACGCCGGGCACCTCGGCCCACCGTTGCCATTGCCGGGCGGTGACGGTGGAGTCGCCGTACGACAGGCTCCGCCCCGGTCCGGGGGCGGCGAAGGCGATCCGGTCGGCGGGCAGGCCGGTGATCGCGGAGATGTTCTGCCGGCCCAGACCGGCGGTCAGTGCGGACAGCAGCCCGACCAGCAGGGTGATCAGGGTGATGACGGTCCCCATCAGGGCGAACCGGCCCTTGGCGAACCTCAGGTCTCTCCAGGCGACGAACACGGCTGCGACTGCTCTCTGCGGAGGTGGACGGAGTGTGCCTCCACCGTCGCCGCCCGCGCCCGCCGCAGGCATCTGGCGACGGAGGTCACTTCGCGGATCGAACGGCGGTGCCCGGATTGCAACTTTCGACAGAGGCCGGGCCGTGGCTCGTCTCCGTACCCTGGGGGGACTGTGAACCACGCTGGTACGACCGTGAACACCGCCGCCCCCGCCCTGACCCCGACCACCCGGGCCCTGTCCTGGTGCCTGCACCTGCTCGTCGTCGGCCTGCTCGCGCTCGCCGCCGTCCGGGCCGTGACCGACGGCCGGCCGCACGCCGCGCCGACCCTCGCCGGGGCCGCCGGGTGCGCTCTGGTGTACGCGGCGGGCCCGCTGCTGCCCCGGGTCCGCGGCGACCGGCGGGCCGCCGCCTGGTGGCTGGCGGCCGTCGGCGCGGCGTGGCTGGTGCTGCTGGCGCTGTCCGCCGACGGCGTGTGGGTGGCCTTCCCGCTGTACTTCCTCCAGCTCCATCTGCTGCCGCGCCGCTCGGGCCTGGCCGCCGTGGCCGCGACCGCGGGCGCGGCGATCGCCGCGTTCGCCGCCCATCAGGGCGCCTTCAGCGCGGCCATGGCGATCGGTCCGGCGCTCGGGGCCGCCGTCGCGGTCGCGGTGGTCTGGGGATACCAGGCGCTGTACCGGGAGAGCGAGCGGCGCCGGCGCCTGATCGAGGAACTCACCGCCACCCGCGCCGACCTGGCCGAGGCCCAGCACACCGCGGGAGTGCTGGCCGAGCGCGAGCGGCTGGCGCGCGAGATCCACGACACCCTCGCGCAGGGCCTGTCCAGCATCCAGCTGCTGCTGCGGGCCGCCGAGCGGACCCTGCCCGACGGTGCGCAGAGCGCGGCGCGGCACGTCGGCCAGGCCCGCCAGGCCGCGGTGGACAGCCTCGCCGAGGCCCGCCGCTTCGTCGCCGCCCTCGCCCCGCCCGCCCTGGAGGGCAGCACCCTGCCGGACGCGCTGGAGCGGCTGTGCGCCACCACCGGCACCCGGCACCGGCTCACCGCCCGGTTCCGCCCGGTCGGTGCGCCGCTCGCCCTGCCGACCGCGCACGAGGTGGCGCTGCTGCGCATCGCCCAGTCCGCGCTCGCCAACACCGTCCGCCACGCGGGCGCGACCGCCGTGGAGGTCACCCTCGGCCGCCTCGACGACGAGGCCGTCCTCACGGTCGTCGACGACGGCGCCGGCTTCGAGCCCGGCCGGCTGCCCGCGCCCGACCCGGAGACGGGCGGCTTCGGTCTGGCCGCCATGCACGCCCGCATCCGCGCCCTGGGCGGCACCCTGGCCGTCGACTCCGCCCCGGGCCACGGCACCACCCTGACCGCCCGGCTCCCGCTCACGCGGACCCGGACCGCCGACGCCGGGACCACGTCCGCCGAGACCGGGGCCCACCGGTGACCGCCCACCCGAACCCCACCGACCACCAAGGCCCCACCGACCACACGCACCTCCCCCGGCCCGCCCGCACCGACATCGCACCGCTGCCGCGGCAGTTGCCCGCCGAGACGAAGGCCCGCCCGTGACCGCCCACCCGGATCCCACCGGCCACACCGGCCCCGCCGACCACACGGACCTCCCCGTCCGGCTGCTCCTCGCCGACGACCACCCGGTCGTGCGGGCCGGGCTGCGGGCCGTGCTGGAGACCGAGCCGGGGCTCGTGGTCGTGGCGGAGGCGGCCACCGCCGAGGAGGCCGTCGTCCGGGCCGGGGCGGGTGACGTCGACGTCGTGCTGATGGACCTCCGGTTCGGCGCGGGGATGGGCGGGGCGGAGGCCACCGCCGCGATCACCGCCCGGCCGGGCGCCCCCCGGGTCGTGATCGTCACCACCTACGACTCCGACGCCGACACCCTCCCGGCCATCGAGGCCGGTGCCACCGGCTACCTGCTCAAGGACGCTCCCCCGGAGGAGCTGGCCGCGGCCGTGCGCTCGGCGGCCGCCGGCCGTACCGCGCTGGCGCCCGCGGTCGCGGACCGGCTCATGAACCGGCTGCGCGCCCCCGGCACGTCACTGACCCGGCGCGAGACCGAGGTGCTCGCCCTGGTCGCCGAGGGGCTGTCCAACCAGGCCGTGGGCCGCCGGCTCCACCTCACCGAGGGCACGGTCAAGTCCCATCTGGCCCGCGTCTACGCCAAGTTGGGCGTCGACTCCCGCACCGCCGCCGTCGCCGCGGCCACCGACCTCGGTCTCATCCGGCGGCCGTGAACGCGACCGGGCCTGTGCCCGTGCCCGTGCCCGTGCCCGTCAGGAGGGGGTCGTCCGTGCCGCGGCCAGCAGGCGGGTGACGTCGGGGGCGCAGATGGTCAGGGCGGCGCCCACCGTGGTGAGGGCGTCGCGCTCGGCCGGGGTGTAGGGGCCGTCGGCCAGCGCGATGCGGGCGGCCTGAAGGAGCAGGGACTCGCGGCCGGCGGGGGCGAGGTGCGGGGCGAGCGGGTCCAGGGCCTCGTGCAGCTCTATCGTCAGGCTCGCACCGCAGGGCTGTTCGAAGACCCGGCCGGTGTCGGCGGCGAGCGCCTCGACCAGGGCGGCCAGCCGGTCCTCGGTGCAGTCCTCGAAGCCGGCCGCGCGGACCGCGGCGGCGGCGGTCTCCAGGGCCGTACGGGAACCGGTGCCGCCCGCGGCGAGCACGGCGAGGGCGACGGTGTGCACGGCGTCGCGGAGCATCGCGGAGAAGCGGCGGGTGGTGGGGTGGTCGAGGACGTCGGTGCCGTAGTGCTCGGCGCACGCCGCGCACTCCACGACCGGTCCGGCCGTCCCGCGCGCCAGCAGCGGCAGCCCGAGCAGGGTGAGCCGGCGACGGCCGGTGAGCCGTTGGTAGTTGCGGTCGCCCCCGCAGCCGGGGCAGTAGAACTCGCCGTCGCCCACGGGCGTCCATGCGGTGCGCGCGCCGAGGAGGCGCAGGACCCGGCCGTTTCGTCCCCGTACTGGCAGCACGTCGCACCTCCGTAACCGCGCGGCAACATCGCCGTGCTGGCGTGATGTTAGCCACATCACGGAGGCTGAGTCAGTACCCCGGAAGAGACCTTTCTGTTACCTGCCCGGCACAGTGGCCGAAAACGGCGGCGCCCCGACCGCCGTATACAGCGGTCGGGGCGTCGAAACCCCCGGTCAGAGGGATCAGCGGGCCGCGCGGTTGACCGCCGAGACGACCGCCTTCAGCGACGCACGCGTCGTGTTCGCGTCGATGCCGATCCCCCACAGGACCTTGCCGTCGATCGCGCATTCGATGTAGGAGGCGGCCTGCGCGGAGGCGCCCTCGCTCATCGTGTGCTCCTGGTAGTCCAGCAGGCGTACGTCGACGCCGATGGACTCCAGGGCGTCGAAGAAGGCCGAGATCGGACCGTTGCCGGTACCGGTCAGGACGGTGTCCTCGCCGTCGACCGTGGCCTCGACCGTCAGCGCGTCGACGCCGTCGGTGTCCGTGGTGGACTGGCCGGTCCTGACCTGGATGCGGCCCCACGGGTTGTCCGGGTTCGGCAGGTACTCGTCCTGGAAGACGGCCCAGATCTCCTTCGGCGTGATCTCGCCGCCCTCGGCGTCCGTCTTCGCCTGGATGAGCCGGGAGAACTCGATCTGCATGCGGCGCGGCAGGTCCAGCTTGTGGTCGTTCTTCAGGACGTAGGAGATACCGCCCTTGCCGGACTGCGAGTTGACCCGGATGACGGCCTCGTAGGAGCGGCCGACGTCCTTCGGGTCGATCGGCAGGTACGGCACCGCCCACTCGATGTCGTCGACCGTGACGCCCTTGGCCTTCGCGTCGGCCTCCATGGCGTCGAAGCCCTTCTTGATGGCGTCCTGGTGGGAGCCGGAGAAGGACGTGTAGACCAGGTCGCCCACGTACGGGTGGCGCGGGTGGACCTCCATCTGGTTGCAGTACTCCCACGTGCGACGGATCTCGTCGATGTCGGAGAAGTCGATCTGCGGGTCGACGCCCTGGGAGAACAGGTTCATGCCCAGGGTGACCAGGTCGACGTTGCCGGTGCGCTCGCCCTGCCCGAACAGGCAGCCCTCGACGCGGTCGGCGCCGGCCATCAGCGCCAGCTCGGCGGCCGCGACGGCCGTGCCGCGGTCGTTGTGCGGGTGGACGGAGATGCAGACGTGCTCGCGGCGGGAGATGTTGCGGCTCATCCACTCGAAGCGGTCCGCGTGCGTGGACGGGGTCGAACGCTCCACGGTGGCGGGCAGGTTGAGGATGATCTCGCGGCCCGGGCCCGGCTGGTAGACGTCCATGACCGCCTCGCAGACCTCCAGCGCGAAGTCCAGCTCGGTGTCGGTGAAGATCTCCGGCGAGTACTGGTAGCCGAACTCCGTCTCGGGGCCCAGCAGCTTCTCGGCGTACTCCATCACCAGGCGGGTGCCGTCGACGGCGATCTGCTTGATGTCGTCCTTGGAGCCGCGGAAGACGACCCGGCGGAAGACCGGCGCGGTGGCGTTGTACAGGTGGACGGTGGCCCGTTTGGCGCCCTTCAGGGACTCCACGGTCCGCTCGATCAGGTCCTCGCGGGCCTGGGTCAGCACGGAGATCGTGACGTCGTCCGGGATCGCGCCCTCTTCCTCGATGATCGAGCGCACGAAGTCGAAGTCGGTCTGGCCGGAGGCGGGGAAGCCGACCTCGATCTCCTTGTAGCCCATCGCGACCAGCTGGTCGAACATCCGGCGCTTGCGCTCGGGCGACATCGGGTCGATCAGGGCCTGGTTGCCGTCGCGCAGATCGGTGGAGAGCCAGCGGGGGGCGACGGTGATCCGCTGCTCCGGCCAGGTGCGGTCCGGGATGTCGACCTGCTCGTAGCGGCCGTACTTGTGGATCGGCATGGTGCTGGGCTGCTGGCGGTTGACCATGGTGGCGTGGGCTCCTCAGGGTGTCCGGAAGGACGGCCGACGACGCAACACGAAGCTCCGCGGGGAGGGAGTCGACCTGGACTACAGGCCCTCGCCGCGGCAGCTAAGAAGAAGCAGCCCGAAACGCATGATGCTCCGCAGCCTAGCCGAGCCGCGCCGGGTACGAGGGCCTGTATCAGTATGCGGGACCGCACGGATAAAAGGGATAAAAAGTGCGCCATACCACTTCCGACTACGGAGGGTGGCCGGGCGTCCCGATATTTCACCAATCACGGTTGCGGGTAGTGACACTGGCGTCACACAATGCCAGCATTTTGTCATGACGACCAACGGGGGCTTCCAGCCCGTCTTCTGCACGATCGTGCCGCCGCACATCCTCGACCGGCTCGCCCGGCACGAGGACTCCGCCATCGCCGAACGCGCGCAGCGCACCCTGGAGCACGACTCCGCGCTGCGCACCCGCCGCCGCGAGACCGCGGTCCGCACCCGGGGCGCCGCCGCCGGCGCCGCCCCGGCCGGCAGCAAGCCGAAGCGCACGATCTACGACGCCGGGCACGGCAGCGACCTGCCCGGCACCGAGGTCCGCGCCGAGGGCCAGGACCCGGTGCAGGACGCCAGCGTCAACCGCGCCTACGCCGGCCTCGGCGCCACCTTCGAGCTCTACCTGAAGGCGTACCAGCGGGACTCCATCGACGGCCACGGGCTGCCGCTCAACGCGTCCGTGCACTACCAGACCGGCTACGACAACGCCTTCTGGAACGGCGACCAGATGGTCTTCGGGGACGGCGACGGCCAGGTCTTCGTCGACTTCACCAGCAGCATCGACGTCATCGGCCACGAGCTGACCCACGGCGTCACGCAGTACACCGCGAACCTGGACTACGAGGGCCAGTCCGGCGCCCTCAACGAGTCGGTCTCGGACGTCTTCGGGTCCCTCATCAAGCAGTACTCGCTGGGCCAGAGCGCCGACCGGGCCGACTGGCTGATCGGCGAGGGCCTGCTCGCCCCCGGCGTCCACGGCACGGCGCTGCGCTCGATGAAGGCCCCGGGCACCGCGTACGACGACCCGAGGCTCGGCAAGGACCCGCAGCCCGCGACCATGGCGGGCTATGTGGACACCAGCGACGACAACGGCGGCGTCCACACCAACTCCGGCATCCCGAACCACGCCTTCTACCTGCTCGCCACGGCCATCGGCGGCAACGCCTGGGAGAAGGCCGGGCGGATCTGGTACGCCGTGCTCACCGGCGGCGAGCTGGCGTCGGGCGCGCAGTTCACCGACTTCGCCAGGCTGACGGTGCAGGCGGCCCAGACGCTGTTCGGCACCGGGGACGAACTGGAGGCCGTCAAGAAGGCGTGGGAACAGGTCGGAGTGCACACGTCGTAGTGCGGCCGGCGGCGTTCCGTACTAGACACGGACCCATGCGCATCCAGATTCGACGCACGGGCGGCTTCGCGGGGATCGAGCGCCGGGCCGAGGTGGACACCTCGGCCCGGCCCGACGCCGCCGAGTGGCAGGCCCTGGCCGAGCGCGTCCTCGCGTCCGGCCCGGGCGCCCCGCCCGCCGGCGTCCCGGACGGCTTCCGGTACGAGATCACCGTGGACGGCCGCACGGTGTACGCGGCCGATCCCCGACTCACCGAGGACCAGCGGGAGTTGGTGACCCGGCTGCTGAAGGAAGGGGCGTAGACGGCGGTTGCCGCCGGGGCATTGACTTCCGTTACCGGGGGTAAGGATGATCCCGGCCATGGCGACTGACGCAGGTGACCCGATACCCCGGTTCCCCGACGGCTTCCTGTGGGGCGTGTCGACGTCCGCCCATCAGATCGAGGGCGCGGCCGACGCACGCGAGCGTTCCGTGTGGGACGTGTTCACGGCCGAGCCCGGCCGGGTGAAGGACGGCTCGACGGCGGCGGTGGCCTGCGACCACTACCACCGCTACCCCGAGGACGTCGCCCTCCTCGCCGGCCTGGGCGTGGGCGCGTACCGCTTCTCGGTCTCCTGGCCGCGGGTGAACTCCCCCGGCGGGCTGGACTTCTACGACCGCCTGGTGGACGAGCTGTGCGCGGCGGGCGTCCGGCCCGTGCCCACCCTCTTCCACTGGGACCTGCCCGTCTCGCTTCAGGAGGCGGGCGGCTGGCTGGCGCGCGACACGGCGGCCCGGTTCGCCGACCACGTGAGCGTGGTCGCCGAGCGCCTGGGCGACCGGGTGCCGAAGTGGATCACCCTCAACGAGCCCGCCGAACACACCCTGCTGGGGCACGCCCTGGGCGCCCACGCCCCGGGCAGGCGGCTCCTGTTCGACGCGCTCCCGGTCGCCCACCACCAGCTCCTCGCCCACGGTCTCGCGGTACGGGCCCTGCGCGCGGCCGGGGCGGGCGACATCGGCATCGCCAACTCCCACGGCCCCACCTGGCCCGCGTCCGAGGAACCGGCCGACCTGGAGGCGGCGGGCTTCTACGACGTCCTCCTCAACCGCCTGTTCGCCGAGCCGGTCATCCTCGGCGAATACCCGGACGGAATGGGCGAGTTGATGCCGGGCGACGATGTCTCGGCCGACCTCAAGGTCATCGCCGAGCCCGTCGACTGGTACGGGATCAACTACTACGCGCCGACCCGGGTGGGCGCCCCCGGGGGCACGGACAGCGAGTACGGCGGACTCGCCCTCCCGGCCGAACTCCCCTTCTCCGTACGGGAGATAGAGGGCCGGCCGACGACCGACTTCGGCTGGCCGGTCGTCCCGGAGGCCCTGACCGAGCTGCTGACCGGCTTCCGCGACCGCTACGGCGACCGGCTCCCGCCGATCGTCATCACCGAGAACGGCTGCTCGTACGAGGGCCTCGACGACCAGGACCGCATCGCCTACCTGGACGGCCATCTGCGCGCCCTGCACACCGCGCTCACGGCCGGGGTGGACGTGCGCGGCTACTTCGTGTGGTCGCTGATGGACAACTTCGAGTGGGCGGAGGGCTACGCGCGCCGCTTCGGCCTGGTGCACGTCGACTACACGACGCTGGAGCGCACCCCGAAGGCCTCCTACCACTGGTTCCGGGACGTGCTCCGGAACCAGGGCTGACGGCGCCGGGATGACCACGGTGCCGGAGCCGGTCCGGCCCCCGGCCTCCTTGTCGGAGCCGGTGGAGCCGGTCGGCCGGGGCTGGACGGCGGCACTGTCGCTGGCCAACGGGGCGATCTGGGTGGGCTGGTTCGGCCCGCTGCAGATCCTGCTCGCCTCCCAGGCCAAGGACTTCGCGCCCGGCTCCGGGATGTCGAAGGAGACAATGCTGGCCTGGGTGACCGGGATCGGCGCGCTGGTGTCGCTCGTCGCGAACCCCTTCTTCGGCGCCCTGTCGGACCGGACGACCGCCCGCCGGGGCCGCCGTACGCCGTGGATCGTGGCCGGGGCGGCGGGCGGGGCGCTGTCGCTGCTGCTGCTCGCGCGGGCCGGCGGGGTGTGGTCGCTGGCGGCGGGCTGGTGCCTGGTGCAGCTCACCCTGAACGCGGCGTTCGCGGCGGTCACGGCGGCCGTTCCGGACCGGGTGCCGAGGCGCCAACGGGGCGCGGTGGGCGGCTGGTTGGGGGCCGCGCAGATCCTGGGCGTGGTCGGCGGCACGGGCCTCGCGACGGCGGCCGGCGGGATCGGCGCCGGGTACGTGGCGTGCGCGGTGTGCACGGTGGCGGGCGTGCTGCCGTACGTCCTGCGGTATCCGGATCTGCGGCTGTCCGCGCGGGACCGCCCGCCGTGGTCCTGGCGGGCGTTCCTGGCGGGGTTCTGGCTGAGCCCGCGCCGGTATCCGGACCTGGGCTGGGCGTGGCTGACCCGGTTCCTGATCAACCTCAGCAACTCACTCGTGCTGCTCTACCTGCTGTACTACCTGCGCGACCGCCTGCGCTACCCCGACCCCGGCCAGGGGGTGCTGATCCTGACGGCCGTCAACAGCCTGACGCTGGTGGCGACCGTGGTGGCGGGCGGGGTGTGGTCGGACCGGGCGGGCCGGCGCAAGCCGTTCGTCGTCTGGTCCGGGGTGCTGATGGCGGTGGCGACGGCGGCGCTGGCCGGGTGGCAGACCTGGCCCGGCGCGATCGTCGCGTCGGCGGTCCTCGGGATCGGCTTCGGCGTGTTCACCTCGGTCGACTTCGCGCTGATGACGGACGTGCTGCCGACGGCCCTGGACCGGGGCAAGGACCTCGGGGTGATCAACGTGGCCAACGCCCTGCCCCAGGTCGCCGCCCCCGCCCTCGCCGCGCCGATCGTGACGTACCTGGGCGGATACCGGGTGCTGTACCTGGTGGCGGCGGTGATCGGGCTGGCGGGGGCGGTGCTGGTGGGCCGGATACGCGGGGTGCAGTGAGCGGGGCAGGGCGAGCGGGCTACAGGGCGCCGGCGTCGCGGGCGGACCAGACGCTCGGGTAGAGCGGCCGGTAGCCGAGGTCGCGGCGGATCTTCTGGGTGGACATGATCACGAGCCACGGGTCGGGGTCCGTCCGGGTGTCCATGCCCTCGGGCAGTTCGGCGCCGTTGACCTGGTGCAGGTCGACCGCCGTGACGGGGGTGTCGTCGGCGATGTTGTGCACGGGGCCGTTCACCGCCGGTGCGTACAGCAGGCGGAACAGGCCCTGGGCGACGTCGGCGTGGTGGCCCATGTGCAGCCGCTGGGTCGGCGCCCAGTGCGCGGCCCAGCGCAGCGAGTCGGCGAGGTGCGGGTCGCCCTCGCCGTAGACGAAGGGGAGCCGGCCGATCCGCAGGTCCAGGCCGTCGAGTGCGAGCAGCTCCCGCTCGGCCGCCGCCTTGGACTCGGGATAGGCGCCCCACATGGACCCGCCGGGCCGGCTCTCGTCCTCCTCGACCAGCGGCCTGCCGCGCCCGGTGCCGTACACGAGCCCGGTGCTGACCTGCACGAACCGCCGCACACCGGCGGCCTGCGCGGCCCGGCCCAGGGCCACGGCCGCGTCCCGGTTGACGGCCCGGGCCTCCTCGTCGGGCACCCCGCGGAAGGCGGCGGCGACGTTCACGACGGCGTCCACGCCCGCGACGGCCTTGCCGAGCACGTCCTCGTCCCGCAGATCGCCGAGCACGACCTCGGCGCCGAGATCGGCGAAGCGGTCCGCGCGGGAGGCGTCCCTGACCAGGACCCGCACCTGCTCATCCGGCCGGGCCTGCGCCAGCAGCCGGGGCACGAAGCGCCGCCCGACCTGCCCTGTCGTACCGGTCACCAGGGTCAGCATGTTCGTCTCCTCGCTGTTCGCCGTGTTCACCACCACGGTGGGACGGCGCGGGGGCGGCCGGTAGAGACCTCCCGATCAGGGGATCGGCAGTCCCTGGATAAGCCGGGCGGGCTGCCGCACGCTGGAGGGGTGAACCGGAGCGAACTCGCCGACTTCCTGCGCCGCGGCCGTGCCCGTCTGAACCCCGCCGACGTGGGCCTCGCCCCGGGCGCCCGGCGCCGTACGCCCGGCCTGCGCCGGGAGGAGGTGGCATCGCTGGCGGGCATGTCGGTCGACTACTACACCCGGCTCGAACAGTCCCGGGGCCCGCGTCCGTCCCGCCAGATGCTGACGGCGCTGGCGCGTGCGCTGCGCCTCACGGACGCCGAGCACGACCATCTGTTCCATCTGGTCGGCGAGGAGCCGCCGCGCCGCGAGACGGCGTCGACGCATGTCCGGCCCGGCCTGCTGCTGATCCTGGACCGCCTGTACGACACCCCGGCGCAGCTGGTGAACGACTGCGGAGAGGTCCTGGCCCAGAACGCGATGGCCAAGGCGCTGGTCGGCGACGTGATGTCCCGCCCCCGGCCGGAACGGAACCTGGTGCGCCGCTTCTTCCTGGACCCGGCCGCGCGCTCACTGTTCCCGGCGGAGGACCACGAGCCGCACGCACGCGCCTCGGTGGCCAACCTGCGCGCGGTGGCCGCCGCCCGCCCCGACGACCCGGAACCGGCCGACCTGGTCGCCGAACTCCGTTCCACCAGCGAGGAGTTCGCACGGCTCTGGGACGAACACGAGGTGGCCCCGCGCCACCGGGCGACCAAGCGCTTCCAGCACCCGCTGGTCGGCCTGCTGGACCTGGACTGCGAGGTCATGCTCAGCCACGAGCACCACCACCTCCTCGTCGTCCACACAGCCCGCCCGGGAACGGACTCCTACGAACGACTCCAGCTGCTGCGGGTGGTGGGGTTGCAGGACATGACGCCAGGGGACGCCGGCGTGACATCCCGAGAGCCCTGACCGAGGTCCGGAGCGCAGCCCCGTGGCGGTACTGCTCAGCCGACCGAGACGGGCGGGCAGATGGGAAAGCGGACTAGAAACCCAGCCTGCGCAGTTGCATCGGGTCGCGTTGCCAGTCCCTGGCCACCTTCACGTGCAGATCGAGGCTGCATCGACGTGCGGCCACCGCCGCGCGGCCGACGTGCCCAGCAACACCTCGATGCGCACCAGCCACCCAGGGTCCGAAGCGCAGCCCCATGGCGGTACTGCTCAGCCGACCGAGACAGGCGGGCAGATGGGAAAGCGGACTAGAAACCCAGCCTGCGCAGTTGCTTCGGGTCGCGTTGCCAGTCCTTGGCCACCTTCACGTGCAGGTCGAGGAAGACCGGCGTACCCAGCAGCGCTTCGATCTGCTTGCGGGACTTGATGCCGACCTCCTTCAGGCGCTTGCCCTTGGGGCCGATGATGATGCCCTTCTGGCTGGGGCGCTCGATGTAGACGTTGGCGTGGATGTCCAGCAGCGGCTTGTCCGCCGGACGGTCCTCGCGCGGGAGCATCTCCTCGACGACCACCGCGATGGAGTGCGGCAGCTCGTCACGGACGCCTTCCAGCGCGGCCTCGCGGATCAGCTCGGCGATCATGACCTGCTCGGGCTCGTCGGTGAGGTCGCCCTCGGGGTAGAGCGCCGGGCCCTCGGGCAGGAGCGGGATCAGGAGGTCGGCCAGCAGGCTCACCTGCTTGTCCCCCACCGCCGACACCGGCACGATCTCCGCCCACTCGATGCCCAGGTCCTTGCCCAGCTGGTCGATCGCGATCAGCTGCTCGGCGAGGGTCTTGGAGTCCACCAGGTCCGTCTTGGTGACGATCGCGACCTTCGGGGTCTTCCTGATCCCCGCCAGCTCCTTGGCGATGAAGCGGTCACCCGGGCCGATCTTCTCGTTCGCCGGGAGGCAGAAGCCGATCACGTCCACCTCGGCCCAGGTGGTGCGTACGACGTCGTTCAGCCGCTCGCCGAGCAGCGTGCGCGGCTTGTGCAGCCCAGGGGTGTCGACCAGGATGAGCTGGGCGTCCTCCCGGTGCACGATGCCCCGCACGGTGTGCCGCGTGGTCTGCGGCTGGTTCGCCGTGATCGCCACCTTCTGCCCCACCAGAGCGTTCGTGAGGGTGGACTTGCCCGCGTTCGGGCGGCCCACGAAGCAGGCGAAGCCGGCACGGTGGACGGCCTCGGCCGACTGCTCGGATGACTGGGTACGCACGCTCATGCCGTTCATTGTCCCTGATCCACGACCCCCCGCCGCACCGTGAGGTTTCGGTAACCCTCAGGCAATGAAACGTCACGGAAACACACCCGTACACGACCGGAAACGCGCGCCGGTGACCCTCTGACGCAGCCCCCACCCCGTTGGAGACGCCCGTGCCCCTCGCCGCCGCGCCCCAGGTTCACACCGTGAACACCGGCGACACCGCCTGGCTCCTCGCCGCGACCGCCCTCGTCCTGCTGATGACGCCGGGTCTCGCCCTGTTCTACGGCGGCATGGTCCGCACGAAGAGCGTCCTCAACATGCTGATGATGAGCTTCGTGTCGATCGCCCTGGTCACCGTGGTCTGGCTGGCCGCCGGCTACTCCCTCGCCTTCGGGAACGACGCGTTCGGCGGACTGATCGGCGGGCTCGGCCACGCCGGCATGCGCGGCCTCGGCCCGGGCAGCGTCCACGGCACGGTCCCCACCCTCCTCTTCGCCACCTTCCAGCTGACCTTCGCGATCATCACCGCCGCCCTGATCAGCGGCGCGGTGGCCGACCGGACGAACTTCTCGGCGTGGCTGGTCCTCGTCCCCGTCTGGGCCCTCGTCGTATACGTGCCCGTCACCCACTGGGTCTGGGGCCCCGGCGGCTGGATCGCGGACAGGCTCGGCGCGCTCGACTTCGCGGGCGGTCTGCCCGTCGAGATCACCTCCGGCGCCTCCGGTCTCGCCCTGTGCCTGGTCCTCGGGCCCCGGCTCGGGTTCAAGAAGGACGCCATGCGCCCGCACAACCTGCCCATGGTGATCCTCGGCGCCGGTCTGCTCTGGTTCGGCTGGTTCGGCTTCAACGCGGGCAGCGCGCTCGGCGCGAACGGCCTGGCCGCGGCCGCCTTCCTCAACACCATGGCCGCCGGCTGCACGGGCCTGCTCGGCTGGCTCTTCGTGGAGCACCGGCGTGACGGCCACCCGACCACCCTCGGCGCCGCCTCCGGCGCGGTGGCCGGTCTCGTCGCGATCACGCCCTCCTGCGGCACGGTCTCCCTGCTCGGTGCCCTCGTCGTGGGCCTGGCCGCGGGCGTCGTCTGCTCCTCCGCGGTGAGCTGGAAGTTCCGGCTGAACTACGACGACTCCCTCGACGTCGTCGGCGTCCACCTGGTCGGCGGCATCATCGGCACGCTCCTGATCGGCCTGTTCGCCGACAAGGCGATGACCGGCGGCGCCGAGGGCCTCCTCTACGGCGGCGGACTCGCCCCGCTCGGCAGGCAGCTGCTCGCCGTGGCGGTCGTCGCGGTGTACGCCTTCACGGTGACGTACGGGCTCGGCAAGCTGCTCGACAGGACGCTGGGCCTGCGGGCGAGCGAGGAACAGGAGCACACCGGCCTGGACCTTACGGTGCACGCGGAGACGGCATACGATCACGGCGTCCTGGGCCACGGCGCCCCGGTCAGCGCGTCCGTCGTCCCCTCCGCCGTCTCCCCCGTCCAGAAGGTCGAGCGCCAGGCATGAAGCTCATCACCGCCATCGTCAAGCCGTACCGCCTCGACGAGGTCAAGACCGCCCTCCAGGAGCTGGGCGTGCACGGCCTGACCGTCACCGAGGCGAGCGGCTACGGCCGGCAGCGCGGCCACACCGAGGTGTACCGGGGCGCCGAGTACCGGGTCGACCTGGTGCCGAAGGCGCGCATCGAGGTCGTCGTGGAGGACGCGGACGCCGACGCCGTGATCGACGCGGTCGTCAGGGCCGCGCGGACGGGGAAGATCGGGGACGGGAAGGTGTGGTCCGTGCCCGTGGAGACCGTCGTACGGGTGCGGACCGGCGAACACGGCCCCGACGCGCTCTGAGCAGCAGCACGCCGGCCGCCACGCCCGCGAGGAACACCAGCGCCACGGCGAGCCACGGCAGCGCGAGGAACGAGGCGCTCGCCGACTGCCGGGTGCCCGGCGCGCTCGCGGTCAACGTCACGTCCGCCCGGTCG
This sequence comes from Streptomyces sp. HUAS MG56, assembly GCF_058673395.1. Classification (NCBI taxonomy): domain Bacteria; kingdom Bacillati; phylum Actinomycetota; class Actinomycetes; order Kitasatosporales; family Streptomycetaceae; genus Streptomyces; species Streptomyces sp. HUAS MG56. The sequence continues at coordinate 4,060,541 of NZ_CM178722.1, forward strand.
AGTTGGGGCGCCCCGGACCAGGGCTCGGTGAGCCGTACCGTCTGCCCCGGCAGCAGCTCGGAGGGGACCCGGGTGAGGGCGCGGTCGAGCAGCGTGCGGCCGAACAGCCCGTGTGCCGTCAGCTCCACCTTCGGGTCGACGGTGACGTTGCCGGTGTTGCGCAGGGTGTAGGAGACGGTCGCCGTACTGGCGCCGAGGCCCGGGACCAGCGGCTGGTGATGGCTGATCCGCACGTGTTCCACGGACACGGCGGGCAGTGTGGGCCCGACGACCCGGAGATAGACGCGGGCGCCGACGGCCTGCTGCACACCGAGGGCGGGAGAGCCGCCGGAGGAGCCGCGGTCGACGTGCTCGTCGAGCGCGACGATCGCGCCGGGGTGGTCGCCGGGCTCGGCCCCGTCGGGCACGCGCAGCGTGAACGGCACGGTGACGGTCCGGTGCCCCGGCACGGTGATCCGGGAGGTGGCCGGTTTCGCCCAGGCGCCCACCCCGCGCATCCGCTCCGCCGGCCCGCGGACCGCGAATCCGCCGTCGCGGGCGGTGTTGTAGGCGTCGGCCGCGTAGAGGCGGAAGGTGAGCGGGCCGCCGGTCTTGTTCTGGACGGCGACCTCGTCGGCGAGGGTCTGGCCCGGATCCGCGGAGAGGTAGAAGTAGGGGCGCGCGGCGACCTTCGAGGCGACCGGGTAGACGGACCAGCTGCCGTTGTCGGCGGCGTGCGCGGGCGTGGCCTGCCAGGTGAGCAGGAGGCCGAGGAGGCTCAGGAGGAGGACGTACGGCTTGCGCATGGGTGCGGACCCCCACGGGCGGGAGACGGAGGGACGGGCGGGTGCGGACGCCCGCACGCTCAGGTGAGCGTCAGCGTGAGCACGCCGGAGTACGCGCCCGGAGGCGTGAACGCCGGTACGTCCAGGGAGAGTCCGGCGTCGACGGTGAACTCACCGCCGGTGAGCGTGCCGTCGGGCGTCTGCGCGAGGGTCGCTCCCGAGCCGCCCACGGTGCCCGCCGAACCCGCCTTGCAGGTGCTGGGGCTGCCCGCCTTGGTCGCGCAGGCGGGAGTCCAGCTGAGCCTGCCGGCGTCGATCTTCGCGCCGGGTCCGCCGAAGTCGGTGACCTTGCCGGTGAGCGACCAGCCGGCCGGTCCGCCGCGGAAGTCCTTGACGGTCACCGTCCGGAGCGTGCCGGTCGAGGCACCGCCCTGGCCGAAGTCGACCGCCGACAGCGCGACGGAGTCCCCGGCCTGGGACATGGCCAGCGTGCCCGCCTTGACGCTGGTCGTCAGCTTCTGGCTGCCCGGCGGGACGGGCGTGGTGTCGTTGACGACGTAGGCGGCGGGCCCGGCGCCCGTGTCCGCGTTCCAGGAGCCGCCCTCGTACGCGACGATCCCCGTCGTCGCCTTGTCGTTGACGACGAGGGACCCGCTGAAGGAGCCCTGCGCGTTCGCGGTCACGGTGGCCGTGTCGGCCGTCTGCCGGTCCCCGGCCCGCCCGGCGAGGGTGACACTCGCACCCGGCGTGAAGTTGCCGCCGGTGACGGTGACGCTCGCGCCCGGGTTGCCGGAGGCCGAACTCAGCGAGACGGTACGGGTGTTGGCCGGGGTGCCGCTGGTCGCCGTGACGGTCTCGGAGACCGGGGCGGGCGGGGTGGTGACCGTGCAGGGGGTGTCCAGCTCCAGGATGTAGCTGGTGTGGATGTTGTAGTCGCCGGGCGAGAGGGTGATCCGGCCCGGCTTGGTGACGGTGAACGTGCCGGTCATGGAGAAGGACGGGAACGCGGCCTTCCCGGGCACCGGCGGGTTCTTCTTCGGCCCGGCGACCGTCACGTCCCCCGTCTGTGCGCCGCCGAGGGTGACCTTCCCGGTCGGGGTCATGATGTCGGCGGGCAGGGCGAGGTCGGTGGGATTGGCCGCGGCTGCCGTGACCACCGTGTACGTGACGGTGACGGTGTCGCCGACCTTCGGGCTGGCGTTGTCCACCGAGACACCGGCGGTGGTCGTGCCGTCGATCGGCGGCAGGCCCGCGACGGCGGGCGGGATGCAGTGCGTGGCGAAGTCCACGTTCGTGCCGGCGGCACCGGCGGGGCAGGCCAGCGCGCCGCCCGCGGTGACCGCGAGCGCGGTGGCCCCGAACAGTGAGATCCAGCGCCATCGCGGGGATCTTCGTGAGCTTGTGGGTGTGGCACCCATGGGCCCCCTCCTGAGGGTTGCGGGCGCAGCGGCTCGGCTGCGCCGACAGGGGGCATTGATGTGGAGCGGAGGTGAGAAGTCAATGGAGATGCCGCAGAGAACTGACGAATCATCAGTTTTCTGCGGCACCCGGGGGAGTTGGGGTCAGTCGAAGACGAAGGGGCCGGGCGACTGGGGACCGCTGGCTGTGCAGTTCACGGTGACCCCGAAGATCACCATCGTCAGCGAGCCGCCGTAGGCGTCGAGGCTGTCGCCGGACGCGACGGTGCCGGGGAGCGGACCGACGCTGACCGAGCCACCGGCGGCCATGGCGGGGTTCTTCGTGCCACTGAAGACGACCGAACCGCCGGCGGAGTTGGCCATCGTGAGGGTGGAGGTGATGGAGTCCTGGGCCACCGCGACCGGCGCGGTGATCGCTGAGGTACTGAGGGTGATGGTGGCCGAGGTGCCGCTCTGGGTGGCGGTCAGCGTCGCCGATCCGCCGCCGAAGATGCCGCAGCTCGCGGTGATGGTCGCCGACTGTGGGGTGACGGCGGCCGCGGAGGGTGCGAAGGCGAGACCGGTGACCGCGAGGGCCCCGGCGGCCAGTGCCGCACCCATTGCCGTGCGCTTGCCTCTCATGGAGATCCGCTTCCCTTCCCTATGGTGGGGAGTGCCATGTGGGGGGCCGACGGACGAAGAGGCCTGAGCAGGCGGGTGCGGGCACACTGCACGGCGATGCGGATCTGACGGTCCGTCGGAAAGTTACGGCTCCATTGATGCGCAAGGGCAGGAACCGAACAAGGCTGAATTCCAGCCGACCTTTCGTTCGGCCGGCGCGGCCCGTGAAAACGGCGGGCGGCCCGCGGATCAGCCCGCGGAGACGGTGCTCCGGACGGTTCCGTCCGGCCCGGCGAGCAGGACCGGCGTCTGCGGGCCGCCGAGGTCGGACACGGCGGCCAGATCCTGCGCCGGCACGGACTCCGCCTCGCTCACCACCGCCGCCGCCTCCAGGGACGTCGCCCCGGACGCCACCGCCATGGCGACAGCCGTACGCAACGCGCTCAGCCGCAGCGACGCGAGCTCCACCGACCCGGCGACGTACGTCCGCCCGGTCTCGTCCCGTACGGCCGCCCCCTCGGGCACACCGTTGCGGGCCCGCGCGGAACGGGCCAGGGTCACGATCTTGCGGTCCTCGGGATCAAGCGCGCTGCTCTCGGTCATGCCCCCAGCTTAGAGATCCACGAGCCGGCAGCACCGCCCGGGAGACCGCATCCGCCGACCGGGCGGGCGGCGCTACCCCAGCCACCCCCGCAACAGCTCCTCCCGCTCCGTCCCGCGGGGCGATCCGCCCTCCCACCCACGGCCCCACTGCGACATCGCCGCCAGCGTCGTCTCCATCGTCGCGGCGCCCTCCGTGAGGCGGGCCAGGAGGGCGCGGGAGAGGTCGGCCTCGGTCTGGGAGTAGCCGACGGCAGCGGCGGAGTAGGCGGCCAACTCGTGCTCGCCGTCGGACGCCGCCACGCGGACCGTCATCAGCGGCGGGGCGTCGTCCCCCCAGGCCGAGCCGAGGGGCGTGGCCAGCTCCAGCACCGTGTTCAGCGCCAGGTCCTTGACCGCGTTCACCTGCCGCATCAGCGACTTCACGGGAACGTCCGCCACCGTCAGGGCGTGCACGTCCTCCCACAGGTGGAGGCCGGCCTGTCCGTCCCCGAGCGCCACCACGCCCCCGGGGCTCAGCCGCACCCCGGGAGCCGGCCCGGCCGGCTTGGCGCCCACGTACACATCACCCTCGGCGATCCAGAACAGGCCGACCATGGCCATGGGTTGCCCACTTCCCCCGACGACGGCACCGCCGCCGCACCACACATCGAACGATCAGGTCCTCCTCCGCAACGCGCGAACGAGCGGGGAAGTTCCCGTCACCCCGCCGCTGCGGGGCACGGACCCGACCACGCGATCACGCGATCACGGCCGGTCAAACCGCAGTCGCTCCGCCCGCGGCAGGCCCGCGACGACGAGGTCGTAGGAGTCCTCGATCAGTTCCCGGACCAGACGCGGCGGCAGCTCACCGTCCACCGTCACGGTGTTCCAGTGCCGTTTGTTCATGTGCCAGCCGGGCACGATCAGGCCCTCGTGTTCGGCGCGCAGCCGGACCGCGTCCTCCGGGTCGCACTTGAGGTTGACCGTCAGGGGGCGCCCGTCGAGGTGCGACAGGGCGAACATCCTGCCCAGCACCTTGAAGACCGAGGTCTCCGGATTGAACGGGAAGTCCTCCACGGCCGCGTTGAACGACAGACAGAAGGCGCGCAGTTCCTCGGAGGTCACTCGGGTTTCTCCTCCGTGGCCGGCCCGTCCTTCCCGGAGGGTTCGACCAGGACCGTGACGATCTTGTTGCGGCGGCCGGCGGCGGCCTCCGCCGTGAGCTTCAGGCGGCGCTCGTCGGGGAGTTCGACCTCGGCGGACGCGCCCGCGATGGGCACGCGGCCGAGCGCCTTGGCGAGGAGTCCGCCGACCGTCTCCACGTCCTCGTCGTCGTACTCGTCCAGCCCGTACAGCTCGCCCAGGTCGGTGATGTCGAGGCGGGCGGTGACCCGGTAGCGGTCGTCGCCGAGCTCCTCCACGGGCGGCAGTTCGCGGTCGTACTCGTCGGTGATCTCGCCGACGATCTCCTCCAGGATGTCCTCGATGGTGACGATGCCGGCGGTGCCGCCGTACTCGTCGATGACGACCGCGACGTGATTGCGGTCCTTCTGCATCTCGCGCAGCAGGTCACCGGCGTTCTTCGTGTCGGGCACGAAGACGGCGGGCCGCATGGCGGTCGAGACCACGTCGCTCTCGGAGTCGCGGTTGATGTGCGTCTTGCGGACCAGGTCCTTCAGATACACGATCCCGACGATGTCGTCCTCGCTCTCGCCGGTGACCGGTATCCGGGAGAAGCCCGAGCGGAGCGCCAGCGTCAGCGCCTGGCGGATGGTCTTGAAGCGCTCGATGGTGATCAGGTCGGTCCTCGGCACCATCACCTCGCGCACCAGCGTGTCACCGAGTTCGAAGACCGAGTGCACCATCCGGCGCTCCTCGTCCTCGATCAGCGACTCCTGCTCGGCGAGGTCGACCAGCGCGCGCAGCTCCGCCTCGGAGGCGAACGGACCGCGCCTGAAGCCCTTGCCCGGGGTGAGGGCGTTGCCGATGAGGATGAGGAGGTACGGGATCGGGCCCATCACGCGCGCGAGCGGCAGCAGCACGTACGCCGCCGCCGTCGCGGTGTTGAGGGGGTGCTGACGGCCGATGGTGCGGGGCGACACGCCGACCGCGACGTACGACACCAGCACCATGACCCCGATGGCGACCAGCAGGGCCTCCCAGGTGGCGCTGAACTCCTTCAGGCAGGCGTACGTCACCAGGGCCGCGGCCGCCATCTCGCAGGCGACGCGGACCAGCAGGGCCACGTTCAGATAGCGGGTGGGGTCGGCGGCGACCTGCGCGAGCCCGGCGCTGCCGCGCCGGCCGGCCTTGACGGCCTCCTCGGCGCGGAAGCTGGAGACGCGCGCGAGGCCCGCCTCCGCGCAGGCGGCGAGCCAGGCGACGACGACCAGCGCGATCGCGCCGATCACGATCTGCGGGGACATCGGACGACGACCGATCCGCTTACGAGACCGTCGGCGCCGGGGACGGGCCGGTCAGACCCTGCTCGCCCCGCCAGCCGTCGACGATGGCGGCCTGCAGCCCGAACATCTCGGCCTTCTCGTCGGGCTCCTCGTGGTCGTACCCGAGCAGGTGCAGCACGCCGTGGACGGTGAGCAGCTGGAGCTCCTCGTCCATGGAGTGCTGCGTCGGGGCGTCCGCCCCCTGCTTGGCGGCGACCTCGGGGCACAGCACGATGTCGCCGAGCAGGCCCTGCGGGGGCTCGTCGTCGTCCTTCGACGGCGGCCGCAGCTCGTCCATCGGGAACGACATGACATCGGTCGGCCCGGGCAGGTCCATCCACTGGATGTGCAGCTGCTCCATGGCGTCGGCGTCCACGACGATCACCGAGAGCTCGGAGAGCGGGTGGATGCGCATCCGCGCGAGTGCGTAGCGGGCGATGTCGAGGATCGCCTGCTCGTCGACCTCGGTTCCGGACTCGTTGTTGACGTCGATCGACATGGTCGTGCTGGTCTACTTCCCCTTGGAGCCCTTGGCACCGGACTTGCCGTGGCCGCCCTTGTGGGTGCCGTTCTCGGTGCCGTGCTTGCTGTCGTACAACTCGTACGCGTCGACGATACGGCCCACCAGCTTGTGCCGTACGACATCGTGGGACGAGAGCCGGGAGAAGTGGACGTCCTCGACGCCCTCCAGGATCTCCTGCACCTGCCGCAGACCGGACTTGGTGCCGTTCGGCAGGTCGACCTGCGTCACGTCACCGGTGATCACGATCTTCGAGTCGAAGCCGAGCCGGGTGAGGAACATCTTCATCTGCTCGGGGCTCGTGTTCTGGGCCTCGTCCAGGATGATGAAGGCGTCGTTGAGCGTGCGGCCGCGCATGTAGGCGAGCGGCGCGACCTCGATCGTCCCCGCCGCCATCAGCCGCGGGATCGAATCCGGGTCGAGCATGTCGTGCAGCGCGTCGTAGAGCGGGCGCAGGTAGGGGTCGATCTTCTCGTAGAGCGTGCCGGGCAGGAAGCCCAGCCGCTCGCCGGCCTCGACCGCGGGGCGGGTGAGGATGATGCGGTTGACCTGCTTGGACTGGAGGGCCTGGACGGCCTTGGCCATGGCCAGGTAGGTCTTTCCGGTACCGGCGGGGCCGATGCCGAAGACGATCGTGTGCTGGTCGATCGCGTCGACGTACCGCTTCTGGTTGAGGGTCTTCGGGCGGATGGTCCGCCCCCGCGAGGACAGGATGTTCTGCGTCAGCACCTGGGCCGGGGTCTCCGGGCCGTCGCTGGTCCCGTTCTCGCTCGCCTTGAGCATGGCGATCGAGCGTTCCACTGCGTCCTCCGTCATCGGCTGCCCGGTGCGGAGCACCAGCATCATCTCGTCGAACACGCGCGCAATGAGGGCGACGTCGTTCCGGTCGCCGACCGCGCTGATCTCATTGCCCCGGACGTGGATGTCGGCCGCCGGGAAGGCCCTCTCTATGACGCGCAGGAGGGAGTCGCCAGAACCCAGCACGGTCACCATGGGGTGCTGGGCGGGGACGGTGAACTGCGCTCTCGCCTGCTCCTGCGCGGGGGTGGTGTGAGCTGTGGATGTCTGTGTCATGGGCCGGCTCTGAAGGCCTGCGCTTCCTCCTCGTCACGGCCGCCTGGCTGAGGGCGGCCTCGCGATTCCAGAGTACGTCGGGGGGCTGACAACGCCGTAGGACTTTTCCCGGGCCTCCACGGCATGCCTCCCCGGCGTGCAGGAAGCCCGCCCGCCCCCGTCACCGCGTCACCCCGAGCGCCGGAACCCGATCGTCGGCACCGCCCGCCGCAGCGGCCACGGCCGGTCCAGTTCCTCCGGGACGAGCCCGTCGAGGAACGCGTACCGCCGCAGGGCCGCCGGATCCTGCCCGGGAAGGGCCTGCACCCTGCGCCACCACGCCCCGATCTCGGACCACCCCGGCGCCGACAGGGACCCCCCGAACTCCTGCACCGACAGGGCCGCCGTCAGCCCCGCGAACGCCAGCCGGTCGGCCAGCGGCCACCCCGCGAGGGACCCGGTCACGAAGCCGGCGACGAACACGTCCCCCGCCCCGGTCGGATCCAGCGCCTCCACGGCGATCGCGGGCACCTCCGCCGCCTCCCCCGTCCGCCGGTCCACCGCGTACGCCCCCTCCGAGCCGAGGGTCACGACGGCCACCGGCACGTACGCGGTCAGCGCGTGGGCGGCCACGCGGGGGCAGCCGGCCCCCGTGTACCGCTTCGCCTCCTCCGCGTTCGGCAGGAACGCCTCGCAGTGCTCCAGGTCGGCGAGGCCCGACAGGTCCCAGGCCCCGGTGTCGTCCCAGCCCACGTCGGCGAAGATCCGGGTGCCCTCGCGGGCGGCCTGCGCGATCCAGGGCGCGCGCGTGCCCGGCGTCAGCGAGGCCACGGCGGCACGCGCGCGGGGCGGGCGGTCCGGCGCGCCCTCCTGGAGGAACACGGCCCCGGAGGGCGGCTCGTGCCCGTGGGACACCATCGTCCGCTCGCCCTCGTACGCCATCGACACCGTCACCGGCGAGTGCCAGCCGGGCACGGTGCGTGAGGCCGTGAGGTCGATGCCCTCGCCCTGCGCGAGCGCGTCCCAGCAGTACTCGCCGTAGTGGTCGTCGCCGAAGGCCGCCGCGAGGGAGGTCCGCAGGCCGAGCCGGGCCAGGGCGGTGGCCATGTTGGCGACCCCGCCGGGGCTGGAGCCCATGCCCCGGGCCCAGGACTCGGTGCCGCGCACGGGCGCCGAGTCCAGGCCGGTGAAGATGATGTCGAGGAAGACCGTGCCGGTCAGGTAGACGTCCCAGGGCGGATCGCCGGGTGCGCGCAGCGCGGCGAGCGGGTCGACGTCGGCCCGTCGGCTCCCGGCCCGGGTGAGGTGGTCCGGTTCCTCTGCGGCGATGGCGTGCGAGGCGGTCACGGTGCGCTCCCTGACATGGTGCGGGTCTGGCCAGTGTGCACCAGGGAGCGCTCCGCGCGAGGGGCGTACGAGGGGATGTGCGCGGGGTGTGTGCGGGGGGGCGCGCCGTAGGCCCGGGGCTACCAGCGCGGCATCACCGGCTGCCGCCACCCCGGTTCGCCGATCCGCATCGCCGCCGCGTCGTCGCGGTCGCGCAGCGAGCCGTCGTCCTCGGCCCACCTGCGGTGCAGCCGCTCCAGTTCGTCGCGGTCGAGGGTGACGCCGAGGCCCGGCGTGTCGGACACGGCGACCCGGCCGCCGTCGAAGACGACCCGCTCGGTGAGGACGTCCTCGGACTGCCAGGGGTAGTGGGAGTCGCAGGCGTGGTGCAGGTTCGGGACGGTGGCGGCGACCTGGGTCATCGCGGCGAGGCTGATCCCGAGGTGGGTGTTGGAGTGCATGGACACCCCGACCCCGAACGCGGCGCAGATCGCAGCGAGTTCGCGGGTCTTGCGCAGCCCGCCCCAGTAGTGGTGGTCGGAGAGGACCACCTGGACGGCGTCCTTCGTGAACGCCTCCTTGATCTCCCCGAGGGTGGTCACGCACATGTTGGTCGCGAGCGGCACGTCGGTCCCCGCCGAGACCTCGGCCATCGCCGGGGTGCCCAGCGTCGGGTCCTCCAGGTATTCGAGGACGTCGCCGAGTTCCTTCGCCACCTTCAGCGAGGTCTCGACGGACCAGGCGCCGTTGGGGTCGAGGCGCAGCGGGTGCCCGGGGAAGGCCTCGGCGAGGGCGCGGACGGCCGCGATCTCCTCGTCGGGCGGGAAGACACCGCCCTTGAGCTTGAACGAGGTGAAGCCGTAGCGGTCCTTGAACGTCCGCGCCTGCGCCACGACCCCGGCCGGGTCGAGGGCGGCGCCCCAGTCGTCGGGCTCGGCGGTGACGCCCGCCGGGTGGCCGGCCCACTTGTAGAACAGGTAGGCGCTGTACTCGACGGAGTCGCGCAGCCTGCCGCCGAGCAGCGCGTGCACGGGCAGGCCGAGCGCCCTGCCCTGGGCGTCGAGGCAGGCGACCTCGAAGGCGGAGAGCACGGACAGCCGGAGTTTGTCGGCGCTCTGCACCCCGCGCAGCCCGCCCGCGTCGACCTGTCCCTGGACCCGGGACGCGTCCACGCCGAGGTCGAGCGCGAACAGCCCGTTCACATCCATGACCGACCGCCCGGTGAGCCGCTCCGCCAACGGGCGGGCGGTCTCCAGGTACTTGGTGTCGCCGTACGTCTCGCCGAGCCCGGTGATCCCGTCGGCGGTGACGATCTCCACGATCAGCCGGGGGGTGTACGGCTGGTGCACGCCCTGGGTGTTGAGCAGCGGCGCGTCGGCCACCAGGATCGGCGTCAGGCGTACCTCGGCGATGGTCAGGTCACGGGTCGGTGCGGTCGTCGCGGTCGTCACAGGGCGGCTCCTACGAGGTCGAGTCCGGTGGTGAGCAGGGCCTTGAGGTCGGCGAGGTCGGCGGGCGCGGGGTCGGTGAGCGGGGCGCGCACGGGTCCGACGCGCTGTCCGCGCAGCCGGGCCGCCGCCTTCACCAGGGACACGGCGTACCCGGGCGTGCGGTCGCGCAGTTCGACGAGGGGGACGTAGAACTCCCGCAGCAGTTCGTCCATGGTCCCCCGGTCGCCGTCGCCGAGCGCCGTGAAGAAGGCGCCGGCGATCTCGGGGGCGAAGGCGTGCACGGCGGAGGAGTAGGCGGGGACGCCGACGGTGGCGTAGGCGCGGGCCTGGATCTCGGCGGTGGCGGCGCCGTTGAAGAAGAGGAAGCCGTCGGGGGCGGCGAGGGTGAGGCGCTGGAGCCGGTCGAGGTCGCTGTGGCCGTCCTTGAGGCCGATGACGTTCGGGATGTCCGCGATGCGCTTCAGCGTCTCGGCGCCGTAGGCGACTTGGCCGCGCTGGTAGGCGATCAGCGGCAGCCGGGTGCGGGCGGCGAGCTGCGCGAGCTGGGCGGCGAGGCCGGCCTGCGGTGCCTCGACGAGGTAGTGGGGCAGGGCGAGCAGGGCGTCGGCGCCGGCCTCCTCGGCGATCCGCGCGAACCGGGCGGCCTGCGCCCAGCCGTACCCGGTCCCGGCCACGACGGGCACCCGGCCCGCCGCCTCCTCGACGGTGATCGAGACGACCGTCCGGTACTCCTCCTCGTCCAGCGAGAAGAACTCCCCGGTGCCGCAGGCGGGGAAGACGGCGCCGGGGCCGGCGGCGAGCCGGCCGGCGACATGGGCACGGAAGCCGTCGGGGTCGAGGGAGCCGTCGTCGTGGAAGGCGGTGAGCGGGAAGGACAGCACACCCCGTGTCATGCCCTCCCGCAAGCGCCGCGCCACCTGCTGCGGACTCGGGTCGCCGTCCACCGCGATCATCTCCCTTTACAGAAGTCTTCCACATATGAGAACAGAGATTAGATATACAGACAGCGGCCGTCAACGAGGCGGCAACAGGTCACCCGTTATGGCGACTGCCGGGCAGATGCCGATTGCGTGAGCGCATGCCGCACTAATGTCCAGGGCTGTGAAGCTGGTAGTGCAGGTGAAGCTGCTGCCGACGCCCGAGCAGGCGTCGACACTCGACGCAACCCTGCGCGCCTGCAACCGGGCCGCCACCTACGCCTCCATCGTCGCTTTCACCAAGGACCTCAAGGACCGCAACAGTCTCCAGAAAGAGGTGTACTCGGACCTGAAGGCGACCTTCGGGCTGTCCGCGCAACCGGTGGTGCGGGCGGTGAAGAAGGTCGTCGACGCCTACGCCACCTTGAAGGCCAATCTGCGGGCGGGGAACCTGGGCCCGCCCACCTCCAAGCGGCTCCGCAAGGTGGTCGGCACTCCGATCGCCTTCCGCCCGGAGGCAGCCCAGCCGTTCGACGACCGCTGCTTGTCCTGGCAGTACGACGCACGCACCGTCTCCATCTGGACCGTGGACGGGCGTATGAAGAACCTCCGGTTCGCCTGCTCGCCCGACCAGCTCAAGACGCTCGTGACCTGCCGCAAGGGCGAGAGCGACCTGGTCCAGAGGGGCGGCAAGTGGTTCCTGGTGGCCACCTGCGACATCCCGGATCCCGAGGTGTACGAGCCCGCTGACTGGATCGGCGTGGACCGCGGCATCACGAACCTGGCCACGACCAGCGACGGCGTCAACTACCAGGGTCGCCGTCTGAGCCGCTACCGGCGTTGGCATGCCCGCAAGCGCGCGGAACTCCAGGCCAAGCAGACCCGATCGGCCACCCGCCGCCTCGCCCGCCGCACACAGAAGGAGCGCCGCCATGCCACGCATGTGAACCACAAGATCAGCAAGGAGATCGTGTCCGTCGCCCAACGCACCGGTCGCGATGTCGCCGTCGAGGAACTCGGCGGGATCCGCGAGCGGGTACGGCTACGCTGCGACCAGCGGAGCATCCTCTCCTCCTGGCCCTTCCACCAGCTCGGACGACACCTCGCCTACAAGGCCAAGAAGGCCGGGGTGCCGTTCCTCGAGGTGGACCCGCGCCATACCTCGCAGCGCTGCCCGCGCTGCGGGCACACCGAGCGGGCCAACCGGCCCACCCGGGACCACTTCCACTGTCGTCGGTGCGGGCTCGCTGGCCCCGCCGACCACGTCGCCGGGGTCAACGTGCGCGACCGCGCACGCTCGGCCTGGGTGTTCGTCACCGCACCCGCACCCTCCCTCTGACAGCCGCCAGTGGGAGGGTGGATGCGACCCGTGACCGTCCTGTCGTAGGGGACAGTCGGGAGCGCGACGAGGTGTGAACGACCGAGTGCACAAGCTCTGCCGTTCGCGACCAAGAAGGTGACGGCCGGGTATCTCGCTTACGACATCGCGTCCCCGAACTCGTACGCCTCCACCTCGGCCAGGTAACGCGCCCGCCGCTCCTCGTCGTCCTCCAGGAAGGAGGCGAGGAAGGAGTTGCGGGCCAGCTCGCGCAGCCGGTCCTCGGTCAGGGCGAGGGTGCGGTGCACGGCCGCGAAGTTGTCGCCCGCGTAGCCGCCGAAGTACGCCGGGTCGTCGGAGTTGACCGTGCACATGAGGCCGGCGTCGAGCATGGCCGGCAGCGGGTGGTCGGCGAGCGTGTCGACCGTCCGCAGCCGGACGTTGGACAGCGGGCACAGGGTCAGCGGGATCCGCTCCCGGACCAGCCGCTCGACCAGCGCCGGGTCCTCCATGCAGCGCAGCCCGTGGTCGACGCGCTCGACGCCGAGCACGTCCAGGGCCTCGGTGATGTACGCCGGCGGCCCCTCCTCACCGGCGTGCGCCACCCGCCGCAGCCCGAGCGCGGCGGCGGCCTCGTACACCTCGCGGAACTTCACCGGCGGATGCCCGACCTCGGCGGAGTCGAGCCCGACGCCGGTGATCCGGTCGAGATACGGCTTCGCGGCGTCGAGCGTCCGAAGGGCCGACTCGGCGGACTCGTCGCGCAGGAAGCAGAGGATCAGCCGGGTGGAGATCCCGTGGTTCTCCTCGCTGCTGCCGAGCGCCCGCCACAGCCCCTCCACGACGGTGCCCATGGACACGCCCCGGGCGAGGTGGGCCTGCGGGTCGAAGAAGATCTCCGCGTGCCGGACGCCCTGTGCGGCGGCGCGGGCGAGGTAGGCGTTCGCCAGGTCGGCGAAGTCCTGCTCGGTGCGCAGGACGGCCATCAGCTCGTAGTACAGGTTCAGGAAGGACTGGAGGTCCTCGAAGTCGTACGCCTTGCGCAGTTCGTCGGTGTCCGCGTACGGGAGGGTCACGCCGTTGCGGGCGGCCAGCTCGAACGCCAGCTCCGGCTCCAAGGTGCCTTCGATGTGGAGGTGCAGTTCTGCTTTCGGGAGGGGCATCGACGTATCGTACGGGGGCTCTGCCGTTGTTTCGCGTCAGCGCCGTTTCGGCACCGGCACGCGCAGCAGATCGTGCGCCACGGTCAGCTCGCCCTCGAAACCCGCGGCCCGCGCCTGCCGCTCGAACTCCTCCGGCTCGGCGTAGCGCTGGCTGAAGTGGGTCAGGACGAGGTGCCGCACGCCCGCGTCCCGGGCGACGGCGGCGGCCTGCCCGGCGGTCAAGTGGCCGTGTTCCAGGGCCAGTTCGACGTCCTCGTCCAGGAAGGTCGACTCGATCACGAGCAGGTCGCAGCCCTCCGCGAGCGCGTGCACGCCGTCGCAGAGCCGGGTGTCCATGACGAACGCGAACCGCTGTCCGCGCCGCACCTCGCTGACGTCCTCCAGCGCGACGTCCCCGATCCGCCCCTCGCGCTGCAGCCGGCCGACGTCCGGCCCCTCGATCCCGTGCGCGGCGAGCCGTTCGGGCAGCATGCGGCGGCCGTCGGGCTCGATGAGGCGGTAGCCGTAGGACTCGACCGGGTGGGACAGCTTGCGGGCCTCCAGGGTGTACGACGAGGACACCGCGAGGATGCCGTCGGCGGCGACGGGTGCCTCGGTGATGCCGACCGTCTCCCGGTAGGCCGTCGCGTACCGCAGGCGGTCGAAGAAGCGCTGCCCGGAGCGCGGGTAGTGCGCGGTGACCTCGTGCGGCACCTGGTCGAGGTTGATCCGCTGGATCACGCCGGCGAGGCCGAGGGAGTGGTCGCCGTGGAAGTGCGTGACACAGACGCGGTTCAGGTCGTGGGCGGCGACCCCGGCGCGCACCATCTGGCGCTGCGTGCCCTCGCCGGGGTCGAACAGGATGCCCGCGCCGTCCCAGCGCAGCAGGTAGCCGTTGTGGTTGCGGTGCCGGGTCGGGACCTGGCTGGCGGTGCCGAGGACCACCAGTTCACGTACGGACACGGTGGGTCACCCGGGGGGCCACTGCATGCCGCGGCCGCCGAGGAGGTGGGCGTGGGCGTGGAAGACGGTCTGTCCGGCGCCGGAACCGGTGTTGAAGACGGTGCGGTAGCTCTCCAGCTTCTCCTCCGCGGCGACCTCGCCGATCGCGCGCAGGACGTCGGCCGCGCTCTGCGGGTCGCCCGCGCCCAGCGAGGCCGCGTCCGGGTAGTGGACCTTGGGGATCACCAGGATGTGGGTCGGCGCCTGGGGGTTTATGTCCCGGAAGGCGACAGTGGTGTCTGTCTCGCGGACGATCGTCGCCGGGACGTGTCCCGCGACGATCTTGCAGAACAGGCAGTCGTCCTGCGGTTCGCCTGCCATACGCGTGCGCTCGCTTTCGCCAGTGATCGATACGGGGGGCAATCGTAGTCGTTCGGGTGCGGATGGTCTGTGGTTGTTCGCGCCCACGCGGCGGAGCCGCATGTCAATACGGCCCCGCGCCCCTAAGTCGGCAACCCCGGGGGCGTCTTCGCAGGTGCCGCTTCCAGGGCCTCAAGCGCCAGCCTCACCGCCGCGTCCAGCTGGGCGTCCGTGCCCGATGCCCAGTCCTGGGGGCGCTGGACGACCTCCACGTCCGGGTCCACGCCGTGGTTCTCCACGTCCCAGCCCTGGCCCTCCAGCCAGATCGCGTACTTCGGCTGGGTGACCAGGGTGCCGTCGAGCAGGTGGTAGCGGCTGTCGATGCCGATGACGCCGCCCCAGGTGCGGGTGCCGACGACCGGGCCGATGCCGAGGGCCTTGATCGCCCCGTTGACGATGTCGCCGTCGGAGCCGGAGAACTCGTTGGCGACGGCGACGACCGGGCCGCGCGGGGCGTCGACGGGGTAGCTGGTGGGGCGCATGCCGCGCGGGACGTCCCAGCCGATGACGCGGCGGGCCAGCTTCTCGACCACGAGCTGGGAGGTGTGGCCGCCGCGGTTCTCGCGGACGTCGACCACCAGGCCCTCGCGGGCGACCTCGACGCGCAGGTCGCGGTGGATCTGGGCCCAGCCGGGGGCCTGCATGTCGGGGACGTGGAGGTAGCCGAGGCGGCCGGCGGAGGCCGCGTGGACATGGGCGCGGCGGTCCGCCACCCAGGCGTGGTAGCGCAGGGGTTCCTCGTCGGCGAGGGGGACGACGACCGTGTGGCGCACTTCGCCGCCGCCCGCCGGGGCGACGGTCAGTTCGACCGGGTGGCCCGCCGCGCCGACGAGGAGCGGGCCCGGGCCCGTCACCGGGTCGACCGGATGGCCGGCGACGGCGATGATCGCGTCGCCGGGGCGGACCGCGACGCCGGGTGCGGCGAGCGGGGAGCGGGCGTCCGGGTCGGAGGTCTCCGAGGGCAGGATCCGGTCGATGCGCCAACTGCCGTCCTCGTGGCGGGAGATGTCGGCGCCGAGCAGTCCGTGCCGGGCGCCGCCGTGGCCGCCGGCGGGGATGACGTAGGCGTGGGAGGTGCCGAGTTCGCCCTGCACCTCCCACAGCAGGTCGGTGAGGTCGCTGTGGGTGGCGAGGCGGGCCAGCAGGGGGCGGTAGCGGGCGAGGACGGCCGTCCAGTCGGTGCCGCCCAGGTCGGGGCGCCAGAAGTGGTCGCGCATGAGGCGGCCGGTCTCGTCGTACATCTGGCGCCACTCGGCGGCCGGGTCGAGGGTCTGCCGGACGCGGGCGAGGTCGACGGTGACGCTGGTGTCGCCGTCGTCGTCGGTGCCGGTGCGGCGGTCGCCCGGCACGACGCGCAGCCGCTCGTCGCTCCACAGCAGGACGCGCTTGCCGTCGCCGCTGACCTCGAAGTGGTCGGCGTCGGACGCCAGTTGCTCCAGGCGCCGCTGGGCGAAGTCGTAGCGCTCCAGCTCGGTGTGCGGGTCGGGGTCCTCGGGGTGGGCGCGGGCGGTGCCGAGGACGCCGTGCACGGGGTGGCGCAGCCACAGGACGCCGTCCTTGGCCGCGCGGAGGGTGGAGTAGCGGCCCGCCTCCACCGGGAAGGGCACGATGCGGTCGGCGAGGCCCTCCAGGTCGACGCGGGTGGCGGGGGTGCCCTCGCTGTCCGGGGTCTCGTCCTTGTCCGGGGTCTCGAAGGGGCGGCCGTGCCGCTGCGGGCCGAAGGGCGAGGGCGTGGTGGCCGCCAGGGTGATCAGGTGCGGGCGGGCGCCGACCACGAAGGCGAGGTCGAAGACGTGCTCGTCGTAGACCGGGTCGAAGGCGCGGTTGGACAGGAACGCCAGGTGTTTGCCGTCGAGGGTGAAGGCGGGGGCGTAGTCCATGAAGCGCAGCGGGGTCGCCTCGGTGACCGTCAGGTCGGTGGTGTGGGCGAGGCGCAGCTGGGAGAGCGGCCGGGGGCCGGGGTGGGCCCAGGCGAGCCAGGCGGAGTCGGGTGAGAAGGCGAGGCCGGAGACCTCGCCGTCGTCGCTGCGGTCGACCTCGCGGACCTCGCCGGTCTCGCGCTCGACGAGCAGCAGCCGGCCGTCGTGCGCGGCGACGGCGGCGCGGCTGCCGTCGGGGGCCATGGCCAGCTCCAGGACCCGGCCGAGCTGTCCGGCGGCGAGGCGGCGCGGGGGCGCGCCGGGCACGTTGCCGGTGGCGGGGGCGAACTCCAGGGCGTCGTCGCCCTCGGCGTCCGTCACCCAGACCGCCCACTCCTCGCCGTCGGCGCGGAAGGTGCGGGGCAGCCGGGCGCGCACGCCGGGGGTGGCGGCGAGGGCGCGGGCTGGGCCGGAGCGGTGGGTGACCCAGTGGATCCCGCCGCGTACGCAGACGGCGCTGCCGCGCGCGGTGTGGTCGGGCGACGCCGCCCCGAACCAGCGGGCGGCGTTCACCGGGCGGGGGCGCAGGTCGATGCGGGGTCCGCCGAGGCGCACGTCCAGCCGGCGCGGCTCGGCGCCCTCCAGGTCGTCCAGGAGCCAGAGTTCACCGCCCGAGACGTAGACGACGCGGGTGCCGTCGCCGGCGGCATGGCGGGCGTAGAACCCGTCGATCGGGGTGTGGCGGCGCAGGTCGGAGCCGTCGGCGAGGGAGGAGTACAGGGCGCCGGTGCCCTCGTGGTCGGAGAGGAAGGCGAGGCGGTCGCCGGCCCAGACCGGGCACTCCAGGTTCCCGTCGAGCTCGGCGTGCAGCCGGACGAACTCCCCGCTCCCCTCCCGGTCGATCCACAACTTGCCCGCCGTGCCGCCGCGGTAGCGCTTCCAGTACGCCGCCTCGCGGCCCATCTGCGCGGACAGCAGCACGGTGGCCGGGCCGGGCGCCACGTCGCCGACCGGGCCGTACGGCAGGGTCTCGGCGGGGCCGCCGTCCAGCGGGACGGCATGCGCCCAGCTCTGGCGGAAGCTGGGGCGGCCCTGCGCGCCGAGGGCGAGGACCCGCCCGTCGGCGGTCCAGCCGCGCACGTCGGTACGGCGGTTGCCCCAGTACGTCAGCCGCTCGGCGGGGCCGCCGTCGACGGGGGCGACATGCACCTCGGGCGCGCCGTCCCGGGTGGAGGTCCAGGCGATACGGCGCCCGTCCGGGGATATCCGGGGATGGGTCACGGGCCGGTTGTCGGCGCTGACCCGCCAGGCGCGGCCGCCGTCGAGGGGGGCGAGCCATACGTCGTCCTCGGCGACGAAGGTCACCAAGTCGCCGTGTACGTGGGGGAATCGGAGATAGCCGTAGGACGCCGGGGTTCCGGCCGTTCCCGTCGTTCCCGTCGAAGCACCCTGAGTCACCCCGTCACTGTACGCAGCGACCGGCGTGCCCCGCCCGTGTTTCGATCACTTGCCCTGGACGGGCCAGCAGGTCGGATCGCCCTTGCACCAGAGGGTCCGGGTGACGGTGACCGTCACGGTGGGCTGCCCGCCGCCGGGGTGGTACGTGGGCGGCTCGTACGTCGGCCCGGGCGTGGCAGCGCAGTCACCGAGCCCGCTCACGTGGAACACCTGCCGGCCCCCGACCCTGGCGGTCAGGGAGCCGCGCACACACGCCCCGTCGACGGCCCTGGTGACCCTCCCGGTGACGGTGATCTTCTTCCGGCTCCGGGTCTCGCCCTGGCACTCGACGGAGACGACGGTGGTCTCGGTCGGCGAGGGCGTGCCCGCCTTCCCGTTGTTCCCGTAGTTGCCGGTGCAGCTGAGCCAACTGACGTCCACGTGCTGCTGTTTCAGCCTGGCCGTGGCGGTCGTGCCGGTGGTGTAGGCGGCGGAGGAGGAGTTGAGATCGGCCGGCTGACAGCCCGCCAGCGCCCCGCCGGCCACGACGACGGCCCCCACCGCACCCGCGACCCGCACCCCGCGCGCCCCGTACCCAATCCGCCTGAAAGCCCCCATGCAGGGCAGAGTGCCACCGTCCCGTCCCCGGGGGAAGGCGGCATACGGCCA
The DNA here is from genome assembly GCF_058673395.1 of Streptomyces sp. HUAS MG56. Taxonomy (NCBI): domain Bacteria; kingdom Bacillati; phylum Actinomycetota; class Actinomycetes; order Kitasatosporales; family Streptomycetaceae; genus Streptomyces; species Streptomyces sp. HUAS MG56. Next base: position 4,079,403 of record NZ_CM178722.1, read on the forward strand.
CTCACCCGTTCGGAGTGCCGGACCTGCCCGTCCGGTGCCGCGCGCGGCGAACGTAGTGTGGCCGGGTGCGCAGTGAACGCAGGCTGAGGCGGCTCGTGCTGCCGGACGCAGCCGTGTGGGGGTGGACGGTCCGGCACCGGCACCGGGACGGCGGCCTCTGCCAGGAGGTGCTGACGCTGTACCGGGACAGGACGCCGGTCCGGATCGTCTTCCCGGGCACGGGTGGCGCCTACGGGCACTCCGGTCTCGTCGCCGACCGCCACGGGAACGCCGTCAATCTGCACGAGCCCGGCGTCGTACGGGCGTTCGTGGACGCGGTGCGGCGCCGGGAGGCCACGGGCGGCGAGGTGGACGGGTGGGCGCTGCTGCCCGGCGTCGTCGTCAGCCTCGCAGCAGCAGCCACTCCTGGAGCTCCACCAGGTTGCCCTCCGGGTCCTTGAGGTGGGCCACGCGCATGCGGTCGGTCATGGGGGCCGGGCCGTGGATCACCGTCCCGCCGCGGGCGGTGATCCGCGCGCAGTAGGCGTCGAGGTCGTCCACGCGCAGCACCACCAGGGAGCGGTGGCCGTTGACGGTGTCGCCCAGCTCGTCCAGGACCTCGGCCATCATCGCCCGGTCCTGGAGGGCGATCCCGGCGGAACCGGTGTGCGGGCTGAACTTCTCGTACGGGCCCTCGGTCGCGCCGGACTGCGGCTTCAGGCCGAGGACGTCGGCGTAGAAGTGGTAGCAGGCGGCGAAGTCGGTGACCAGGAGCCGGACTTGGGCGAGTTCCACGGTGTCCCCCAGGTGTGTCAGGACCAGCGGCCGGTGCGGCCCAGCAGCAGGGCCGCGGCGGCGGTGCCGGCGGTGGATGTGCGCAGCACGGTGGGCCCGAGGACGTACGGCCGCGCACCGGCCTGCGCGAAGAGTGCCAACTCCTCGGGGGAGACGCCTCCTTCGGGGCCGACGACCAGCACGATGTCGCCCCCGGCGGGGAGTTCGGCGGTGGCGAGACGTTCCTCGCCGCTCTCGTGGAGGACGGCGGCGAAGTCGGCGGTGGCCAGCAGTGCGCACACCTGCTTGGTGGTCGCCGCGTCCGCGACCTCCGGGAAGCGGACCCGGCGCGACTGCTTGCCGGCCTCGCGCGCGGTCGCCCGCCACTTGCCGAGCGCCTTCAGGCCGCGCTCGCCCTTCCACTGGGTGATGCAGCGCGACGCCTGCCAGGGCACGATCGCGTCGACGCCGACCTCGGTCATCGTCTCCACGGCGACCTCGCCCCGGTCGCCCTTCGGCAGGGCCTGGACGACGGTGATGCGGGGGACGGCCGGCGGCTCCTCGTGGACCGACGCCACGTCCACCACGAGCCGGTCCTTGCCCTCGGCCGCCTTGACGACGCCCTCGGCCCAGCGGCCGCGCCCGTCGGTGAGGACCACGTCCTCGCCGGACCGCAGCCGCTTCACGGACACGGCGTGCCGTCCCTCGGGTCCGTCGAGCACGAACTCCGGTCCGGCCAGGTCGAGTCGGTCCACGACGAAGACGGGTGCGGTCATCGCGCGTCACCTCCGGCCGACAACGCTGTCCGGGCGGCGGCGAGTTCGGCCGCCAGCACCTCCACCAGCTCTCCGGCGGGCAGTTCCCGGGCCAGCCGGTGGCCCTGGCCCGCGAACAACGACATGCCCTGCGCGTCCCCGGCCCGGGCGGCGGCCTTGCGCAGTGGCGAGGTCAGGTGGTTGACCTCGGGGTAGGCGGCGGGGGCGTAGGGGCCGTGCTCGCGCACGAAGCGGTTGACCAGTACGCGCGCCGGGCGGCCCGAGAACGCGCGGGTCAGCTCGGTGCGCGCGTACAGGGGGTCGGTCAGCGCCCGCTTGTGCAGGGTGTGGGCGCCGGACTCGGGGGTGGCGAGGAACGCGGTGCCGAGCTGGGCCGCGCTGGCGCCGGCCGCGAGGACGGCGGCGATCTGACCGCCGCGCATGATGCCGCCGGCGGCGACGACCGGCAGGCTCACGGCCTCCCGGATCTGCGCGACCAGCGACAGCAGACCGATGCCGGAGCCGTCGTTCTCGGGCAGGTCCCGGTGCGTGCCCTGGTGGCCGCCCGCCTCCACGCCCTGCGCGATCACCGCGTCCGCCCCGGCCCGCTCGACCGCGCGTGCCTCCTCGGCGGTGGTGGCGGTGACCAGGGTGAGGGTGCCGGCCCGGCGCAGCCGGTCGAGCACGTCCCGGCCCGGCACGCCGAAGTGGAACGAGACCACCGGCACCGGGTTGTCGAGGAGTACGGCGAGCTTGGCGTCGTAGCCGTCGTCCCGGCCGCTGTCGGGGTCGCCCAGCTCGGTCTCGTACCAGGCGGCCTCGCCGGCCAGCTGATGCGCGTAGACCTCCACGGCGCCCGATTCGGACAGCTCGGGCTGCGGCAGGAACACGTTCACGCCGAAGGGGCGGCTCGTCAGCCCCCGCAGCTGTTTGATCTCCTGGTACATCCCGTCGGCGGTCTTGTAACCGGCGGCGAGGAACCCGAGGCCGCCGGCCTCGGAGACGGCGGCGACGAGCTGCGGGACGGAGACGCCGCCCGCCATGGGGGCCTGCACGATCGGGTGGGGGAGGAGATCGGTCAGCGCGGAGGACATGACCGCATGTTGTCACGTCCTCCGAACAAGTCCGAATCCGGGCTTCCCACGGCATAGGACAGGGGCATACGGGTCGTCCGAGCACCCCGTACACCCCTGGTCCCCCGGGGCTCAGCGCCCGTTGAACGCGTCCTTCAGCCGCGAGAACAGCCCCTGCTGACCCGGCTGGAACTGTCCCTGCGGACGCTCCTCGCCGCGCAGCTTGGCCAGCTCGCGCAGCAGTCGCTCCTGCTCGGGGTCCAGCTTGGTCGGGGTCATGACCTCGACATGCACGATCAGGTCACCCCGGCCGCCGCCGCGCAGATGCGTGACACCGCGGCCATGCAGCGGGATCGACTGGCCGGACTGGGTGCCCGGCCGGATGTCGACCTCCTCCATGCCGTCCAGGGTCTCCAGCGGCACCTTGGTGCCGAGCGCGGCCGCGGTCATCGGGATCGTGACCGTGCAGTGCAGGTCGTCGCCGCGCCGCTGGAAGGTCGAGTGGGGCAGCTCGTGGATCTCGACGTACAGGTCGCCGGCCGGACCGCCGCCGGGGCCGACCTCGCCCTCGCCGGCGAGCTGGATCCGGGTGCCGTTGTCGACACCGGCCGGGATCTTGACGGTCAGCGTGCGCCGGGAGCGGACCCGGCCGTCGCCCGCGCACTCCGGGCACGGGGTCGGCACAACGGTCCCGAAACCCTGGCACTGGGGGCAGGGGCGCGAGGTCATGACCTGACCCAGGAAGGACCGGGTGACCTGCGAGACCTCGCCGCGGCCGCGGCACATGTCACACGTCTGGGCGGTCGTACCGGGCGCCGCGCCCTCGCCGTTGCAGGTGTTGCAGACGACCGCCGTGTCGACCTGGATGTCCTTGGTGGTCCCGAAGGCCGCCTCGTCCAGCTCGACCTCGATGCGGATCATCGCGTCCTGGCCGCGCCGGGTGCGCGAGCGCGGCCCGCGCTGCGACGCCGTGCCGAAGAACGCGTCCATGATGTCGGAGAAGTTGCCGAAGCCACCGGCGCCGAAGCCGCCCGCGCCCGCGCCGCCGCTCTGCGAGAGCGGGTCGCCGCCGAGGTCGTAGACCTGCTTCTTCTGCGGGTCCGACAGCACCTCGTAAGCGGCGTTGATCTCCTTGAACCGCTCCTGGGTCTTCGGATCGGGGTTGACGTCCGGGTGCAGCTCGCGCGCGAGCCGACGGAACGCCTTCTTGATCTCATCCTGCGACGCGTCGCGGCGCACGCCGAGAACGGCGTAGTAGTCCGTGGCCACTTACGACTCCGCCAGGATCTGTCCGACGTACCGTGCCACTGCGCGTACCGCTCCCATCGTTCCCGGGTAGTCCATGCGGGTCGGTCCGACCACGCCGAGCTTGGCAACCGCCTCGCCGCCCGAACCGTAGCCCACCGACACGACGGACGTGGAGTTGAGTCCCTCGTGTGCGTTCTCGTGACCGATACGCACGGTCACGCCCGGATCCTTCGCCTCGCCAAGGAGTTTGAGGAGCACGACCTGCTCCTCAAGGGCCTCCAGGACGGGCCGGATCGTGAGGGGAAAGTCATGTCCGAAGCGGGTGAGATTGGCGGTGCCGCCGATCATCAGCCGCTCCTCGTTCTCCTCCACGAGTGTCTCCAGAAGAGTGGAGAGCACCGTGGAGACCGTACCGCGGTCCTCCGGATCGAAGGCGTCCGGAAGATCCTCGACCAGCGTCGGCACGTCCGTGAACCGGCGCCCCGCGACCCGGCTGTTGAGCCGCGCCCGCAGATCCGCCAGCGAGGCCTCGCCGAACGGCGCCGGACAGTCGACCATCCGCTGCTCGACCCGGCCGGTGTCCGTGATCAGCACGAGCATCACGCGCGCGGGCGCGAGCGAGAGCAGCTCGACGTGGCGGACGGTGGACCGGGTCAGGGACGGGTACTGCACGACGGCGACCTGCCGCGTGAGCTGCGCGAGCAGCCGTACGGTACGGGCCACGACGTCGTCGAGATCGACGGCGCCCTCCAGGAAGTTCTGGATGGCCCGCCGTTCCGGAGCCGTCATCGGCTTGACACCGGCGAGCTTGTCGACGAACAGCCGGTAGCCCTTGTCGGTCGGAATCCGCCCGGCGCTGGTGTGCGGCTGCGCGATGAAGCCCTCGTCCTCCAGGGCCGCCATGTCGTTGCGGACGGTCGCCGGGGAGACCCCGAGGTTGTGCCGCTCGGTCAGCGCCTTGGAGCCGACCGGCTCCTCGGTCCCGACGTAGTCCTGGACGATCGCGCGCAGCACCTGGAGCCTGCGTTCACTCAGCATGCGCGCGCACCTCCAGCACGTCGTCCCCTCGCCCCGCTCGTCCGTCGGGGTCGGCCTCCTGGCACTCTTCCCATACGAGTGCCAGCCCTTTCCCGGCCCCAGTGTACGGCTGTCCGGTACACCCGGGGCAAGGTCGGTGCGCTCGCCACGCGTCGTACGGCTAGCGTCGCGGTATGACCGTGACTTGGGAAGAGCTGGGGTGGGAACGGCTGGCCGCCGGGGTCGGGCGGTGCCGGCTGCCGGGCTGGGACTGCACGGTGGGGCTGGTCCTCGGCGAGGGTGCGGCGCTCTTGGTGGACGCCGGGTCGAGTCTGACCGAAGGCGCGCGGCTGCGGGGGCAGGCCGAGGAACTGGCCGGCCGCCGTGTGACCCATCTCGCGCTCACCCACCCCCATTTCGACCATGTCTTCGGGGTCCCGGCGTTCGCCGGGGCGCGGGTGTACGCGGCGGTGGGGGTGGACGCGGTGTTCGCCCACGAGCGGGAGGAACTGCGCCTGGACGCGATCAGGAACGGCCTGCCGGTCGCCGACGCCGACGAGGCGACGGACGCGCTGGTCCCGCCCGCCCACCAGGTGTCGGGCGAGTGGACCCTGGACCTGGGCGCCGGCCGCCAGGTCCTGCTGGCCAACGTGGGCCCCGGCCACACCGCGAACGACCTGGCGGTCCTGGTCCCCGGCGACCGTGAGGTGGTCTTCTGCGGCGACCTGGTCGAGGAGTCCGGCGAACCCCAGGCGGGCCCGGACGCGGTCCCGTCCCACTGGCCCGCCGCGCTCGACCGGCTGCTGGCGCTGGGCGGTGCGGACGCTCTGTACGTGCCGGGTCACGGAGCGGTGGTGGACGCGGCGTTCGTACGACGGCAGCGCGATCGACTGGCGGCCCGTTTCGGCGTGTCGTAGGCGCTGGTCCGCGACTTCTCCTATCGTCACTCGAATGCGCCAGTACTCCGCCGATCTGACCCCGCCGTGGAAGAAGTCCGCGCCCGTGCCGGAGGTGGCGGCGGAGCCGGGACTGGTGGTGGAGGAGCCCGGCACCGGGTTCTGCGGGGCGGTGACCCGCTGCGAGGCGGGCACGGTGACCCTGGAGGACCGCTTCGGCAAGCACCGCGTCTTCCCGCTGGAGCCACGCGGCTTCCTGCTGGAGGGCAGGGTGGTCACGCTCGTACGGCCGTCGTCGTCGCGCGGTCCGGTACGGCCCACCCGTACGGCCTCCGGCTCGGTCGCCGTCCCCGGCGCACGCGCGCGCGTGGCCCGCGCCGGGCGCATCTACGTCGAGGGCCGGCACGACGCCGAACTGGTCGAGAAGGTCTGGGGCGACGACCTGCGCGTCGAGGGCGTGGTGGTGGAGTACCTGGAGGGCGTGGACGATCTGCCGTCGGTCGTCGCGGAGTTCGCTCCCGGGCCCGACGCCCGCCTGGGCGTCCTGGTGGACCACCTGGTCCCCGGCACGAAGGAATGGCGCATCGCCGAGTCCGTGACGAGTGAGCACGCGCTGGTGGTCGGCCACCCGTACATCGACATCTGGGAGGCCGTGAAGCCGGCCGCCCTGGGCATCGCCGAGTGGCCCCGGGTCCCCCGCGGCCAGGACTGGAAGACGGGCGTGTGCCGCGCCCTGGGCTGGCCGTCGGACAACACCGGCGCGGTGTGGCAGGCGATCCTGAAGCGGGTGGGCTCCTACAAGGACCTGGAGCCGGAGCTGCTGGGGCGGGTGGAGGAGCTGATCGACTTCGTCACGGCGCCCGCGTAGCGGAACGCGGGCGCCTCGTGCCTCGGCGCGGTCTCAGTCGACCAGGTCCCGCACCACCGCGTCCGCCAGCAACCGCCCCCGCAGCGTCAGCACGGCGCGCCCCTCGTCGTAGGGCCCCGGCTCCAGGAGGCTCTCCCCCAGCGCGCGCCGGGAAGCCGCCAGCCCCTCCTGCCTCAGCAGGGACAGCGGTACGCCCTCCCGCAGGCGCAGCTCCAGCAGGACGCGCTCGACCCGCCGGTCCTCGTCGGAGAGCAGCTCGCGCCCGGCGCCCGGTGAGCGGCCGGAGGCCAGGGCCGCCGCGTAGGCGCCCGGGTGCTTGACGTTCCACCAGCGCACGCCGCCCACGTGCGAGTGCGCCCCCGGGCCCGCGCCCCACCAGTCGGCGCCGCGCCAGTACAGCTCGTTGTGCAGGCAGCGCCCGGCTTGCGAGGTGGCCCAGTTGGAGACCTCGTACCAGTCGAAGCCCGCCGCGGACAGCAGTTCCTCGGCGATCAGATAGCGGTCGGCGTGGACGTCGTCGTCGGTCATCGGGATCTCGCCCCGGCGGATCCGGCGGGCGAGCTGGGTGCCCTCCTCCACGATCAGGGCGTACGCGCTGATGTGGTCCGGGCCCGCGCCCAGCGCCGCCCGGAGCGACGCCCGCCAGTCGTCGTCGCTCTCGCCCGGCGTGCCGTAGATCAGGTCGAGGTTGACGTGCTCGAAGCCCGCCGCCCTCGCCTCCGCCACGCAGGCCTCGGGGCGGCCGGGGGTGTGGGTCCGGTCCAGGACCTTCAGCACGTGCTGCCTCGCGCTCTGCATGCCGAAGGAGATGCGGTTGAAGCCGCCCTCGCGGAGGGTCGCGAGATAGGCCGGGTCGACCGACTCCGGGTTCGCCTCCGTCGTCACCTCCGCGTCCGGCGCCAGGCCGAACTCGTCGCGGATCGCGCCCAGCATGCGGACGAGATCGTCGGCGGCCAGCAGCGTCGGCGTACCGCCCCCGACGAAGACCGTGCGGACCTCCCGGGGGTCGTCGCCGAGCACCTTGCGGGCGAGGCGGATCTCGTCCGTCAGCGTCTGCGCGTAGTTGTCACGGGACGCCAGCACCCCGCCCGTGCCGCGCAGCTCGGTCGCGGTGTAGGTGTTGAAGTCGCAGTAGCCGCAGCGGGTGGCGCAGTACGGCACGTGCAGGTAGAAGCCGAGCGGGCGGTCTGCGGCCCCGGCGAGCGCGTGCGCGGGCAGCGCACCGTCGGCGGGGACGGGCTCGCCGTCGGGGAGTGCGGAAGGCATGTCCCCATTGTCCAGCACCCGGGGCGTCACTCCGCCTGGAGGACGAGCAGCGCCAGATCGTCCTCGGGCTGGCCGCCGCCGAAGTCGTGCACCAGGCGGCGGATCGTCTCCGCGATCAGCTCGGCGTCCAGGCCCGCGCAGCCGGACAGGGCGCGGGCGAGTCCGTCGCCGTCGTCGAACTGGCGGGAGCCGGAGCGCCGCTCGGTCACCCCGTCGGTGACGCACAGCAGGCTGTCGCCGGGCCGCAGGTCGAGGGTCTCGCTGGTGTAGGTCTCGTCCTCGATCACGCCGAGCAGGGTCTGCGGGCGGGCCGCCGTGCGCACCGTGCCGTCGGGGCACAGGACGAGCGGCAGCGGGTGGCCGGCGGAGGCGAGGGTGCAGCGGACCCCGTCCGCGTGCGGCGTCAGCTCGCCGTAGAGGAGGGAGAGGAAGCGGGTCTGCGGGCCGTCCCCGGGGGCCACGGGGGCCACGGGGCGGCCGCCCACCGCGACCAGGGCGCGGGCGGCGGCGTCGGCGGCCTCGGTGGCGTCGTCCAGGAGGAGCTGGTTGAGGCGGTCGAGGACGTCGGCGACCCGGTAGCCCTCGCGGGCGAGCAGGCGCAGCCAGGGCCGGGCGAGGCCGATCACGACGGCCGCCTCGGGGCCCTTGCCCTGGACGTCGCCGATGGCGAAGCACCAGCGGCCGTCGCCCGCCGGGAACAGGTCGTAGAAGTCGCCGCTGGGGCCGCCCTTGTCGCACGGCTCGTACACGAGCGCGCTGCTCATCCCGGGGATCTGGGCGACCGCGCCGGGCAGCAGCCCGCGCTGGAGCACGGCGCTGATGGTGGCCTGGCGGGCGTACTGGCGGGCCGCGCCGATGGCGAGCGCCACCCGGCGGCCCAGGTCCTCCACGAGCCCGGTGACCTCGTCGGGGAAGGCGGCGGGGCCGGAGCGGCCGATGACCAGCGTGCCGAGCGGCCGGCCGCCCGCGATCAGCCGGTACGCCAGCGCCGTGCCCTCGGCGCCGCGCGGGCCGAGCGCGTCCCCGGGCCAGGGGTACGGCTCGGGGCCCGAGCGCAGCCCCTCGCGCGGGGCGGGCGGCTCCTTCTCCAGGGCGCGGTGCAGCTCCTCGACATGGCTCTCGCAGGTGTGCCAGACCCGGGCGGGTCCGCTGCCGAGGCCGCCGCGCGCGCTCGCCTCGTCCTCCAGCCACACCGCACACCAGTCGGCGAGCCGGGGCACGATGAGCTGGCCGGTGAGCGCGGTGACCAGGGACTCGTCCAGCTGTCCGGCGAGCAGGTCGGAGGCCTCGGCGAGGAAGGACAGCGCGCCCCGCCCGAGCCACTCGCCCCCACCGTCGGCCCGCAGCGGCTGCGGGGCCAGCTCCTCGGCGACCGCCAGGGCGGCGCCCGGGGCCGGTCCGTCCGGCTCGCCGACGCCGCCCGGGGGCAACCGCGCCCAGACGGTCTTGGCGCCGACGCGGTAGGTGACGCCCCAGGACTCGGCGAGGGTGGCGACCAGCCGCAGCCCGCGCCCGTACTCGTGGGCGTCGTACGGCGCCTCGCCGCCGAGGGGGTCGCGCGGGGCGCGCGAGGGGTGCCGGTCGCACACCTCCACGGTGAGCGCGCCGCTCTCCTCCAGCCGCCACTCGACCTCGACGTCCGTACCGGCGTGCACGACGGCGTTGGTGACCAGCTCGCTGACGACGGCCATGGCGTCGTCGGCGAGCCGCGGCGCCACGCCCGGCTCGCCGGCGAGCGCGGCCCGCACCAGCGCCCGCGCCGCCCCGGGCGCCAGCGCACTCCCGGGCAGCGCCGCCCGCCCCCGTGCCTCCCTGGCCCGTGGCCCGCTCTCCCGCTGCGTGGGTATGGCCGCCATGTCCATGCGGCCAGGGTGACAGACAGGGGGCGATCAGAAGCGCTCAGTTATCGAAGTGGCCAGAAGAGGGCCACTTTTGAACAAGGTCGAGCGCAAACTCCCCGGGGCACGGGGAACCACGCGCTACTTCTCCCTCGTCCCGGCGTACATCTCGTCGATGAGGGCCTTGTACTCCCTCTCCACCACCGGCCGCTTCAACTTCAGGCTCGGCGTGATCTCGCCGTGCTCCACGTCGAGATCCCTCGGCAGCAGCCGGAACTTCTTGATCGTCTGCCACTTCTGGAGCCCCGCGTTGAGCTCCCGCACGTACCCGTCGACCATCTCGACCGTCTGCGGCGCGGCGACGATGTCGGCGTACGACCGTCCCTCCAACCCGTTCGCCTTCGCCCAGTCCAGGATCGCGATCTCGTCGAGGGCGATGAGGGCGGTGCAGTAGTTCCGGTCGGCGCCGTGCACCAGGATGTTGGAGACGTACGGGCACACGCCCTTGAACTGGCCCTCGACCTCGGCCGGGGCGACGTACTTGCCGCCGGAGGTCTTGATGAGGTCCTTCTTGCGGTCGGTGATGCGCAGGTAGCCGTCGGGGGACAGCTCGCCGATGTCGCCGGTGTGGAACCAGCCGTCGGACTCCAGCACCTCGGAGGTCTTGTCGGGCAGCTTGTGGTAGCCCTGCATGATGCCGGGGCCGCGCAGCAGGATCTCGCCGTCCTCGGCGATGCGGACCTCCGTGCCGGGCAGCGGCTTGCCGACCGTGCCGGTGCGGTAGGCCTCGCCGGGGTTGACGAAGGAGGCGGCGGAGGACTCGGTGAGGCCGTAGCCCTCCAGGATGTGGATGCCGGCACCGGCGAAGAAGTAGCCGATCTCGGGCGCGAGCGCGGAGGCGCCGGAGACACAGGCGCGCAGCCGGCCGCCGAAGGCCTCGCGGAGCTTGGCGTAGACAAGGGTGTCGGCGACCTTGTGCTTGGCGGCGAGGGCGAAGGGCGCCGCGTGGGTGCCGGTGCGGCGGAAGTTGTCCTGGGTGACCTTGGCGTACTCGCGGGAGACCTCGGCGGCCCACTGGAAGATCTTGTACTTGGCCGGGCCACCCTCGCGGGCCTTGGCGGCGACGCCGTTGTAGACCTTCTCGAAGATGCGCGGCACGGCCGCCATGTACGTCGGCTGCACCACCGGAAGGTTCTCGATGATCTTGTCGACCCGGCCGTCCACGGCGGTGACGTGCCCGACCTCGATCTGTCCGGAGGTGAGCACCTTGCCGAAGACGTGCGCGAGCGGCAGCCACAGGTACTGCACGTCGTCGATGGTGACCAGGCCGGTCGCGGCGATGGCCTTCGCCATGTACGACCAGTTGTCGTGCGGCAGGCGCACGCCCTTGGGGCGGCCGGTGGTGCCGGAGGTGTAGATGAGGGTGGCGAGCTGGTCGCTGGTGATCGCGCCGACCCGCTCCTTGATCAGCTCGGGGTGCTTCTCCAGATGGGCGGCGCCGCGCAGCTCCAGCTCGGCGAGGGTGATCACCCAGTCGTCCGTCTCGACGCCGGCCGGGTCGATGACGACGACCTTGGTCAGCTCGGGCAGCTCGGCGCGCTTCTCGACGGCCTTGGCGACCTGCGCCGCGTCCTCGGCGATGAGCACCCGGCTCTCGGAGTCGGAGAGGATGAAGGCCGACTCGTCGGCGTTGGTCTGCGGGTAGACCGTGGTCGTCGCACCGCCCGCGCACAGGATGCCGAGGTCGGAGAGGATCCACTCGACGCGGGTGGAGGACGCGAGGGCCACCCGCTGCTCGGGCTGAAGGCCCAGTTCGATGAGTCCGGCCGCGATCGCGTACACCCGCTCGGCCGCCTGCGCCCAGCTCAGCGACTTCCAGTCGTCGGGGCCCTGGCCCGAGGACGGCGGCACCGGGTAGCGGTAGGCCTCGGCGTCCGGTGTGGCCGCGACGCGCTCCAGGAAGAGGGACGCCACGGACGGCGGACGGTTCTCGATCAGGGTCTGTGTGTCGCTCACGACATCCTCCGGGGCCCGCGACGGTGCGGCTGGCTCAGTGCGGCTGGGGTGACTCACGGTGGGGTTCGCGCGTGTTGTTTAACTCGCGAGTAACTATCGAGCAGGGATCAGAGTAAGCCGCGACCGGCCGCTGCGTAAGGGGCATCGGGCTGTCTGTTTCCCCGCACGTTCCACGCAGAGCGACGTTACGCGCGCGTAGGGGCCCGCCGCACTTTCGTACGACGAGCCCCTTCATGCCCGGTTTGCGGACGCAACCCGTTGTTACCCGTGGTTACTTCTTGCCCTTGGCCGACCCCGCGCTGTCATCACTGGACAGGACGGCGATGAAGGCCTCCTGCGGAACCTCCACCGAACCCACCATCTTCATCCGCTTCTTGCCTTCCTTCTGCTTCTCCAGCAGCTTCCGCTTACGGGAGATGTCACCGCCGTAGCACTTGGCGAGGACGTCCTTGCGGATGGCGCGGATGGTCTCGCGGGCGATCACCCGGGAGCCGATGGCGGCCTGGATGGGCACCTCGAAGGCCTGCCGGGGGATCAGCTCGCGCAGCTTGGCCACGAGCCGCACGCCGTACGCGTACGCCGCGTCCTTGTGGGTGATCGCCGAGAAGGCGTCCACCTTGTCGCCGTGCAGCAGGATGTCGACCTTGACCAGGCTGGACGTCTGCTCGCCGGTGGGCTCGTAGTCGAGGGAGGCGTAGCCGCGGGTCTTGGACTTCAGCTGGTCGAAGAAGTCGAAGACGATCTCCGCGAGCGGCAGCGTGTAGCGGATCTCGACCCGGTCCTCGGAGAGGTAGTCCATGCCGAGCAGGGTGCCGCGCCGGGTCTGGCACAGCTCCATGATCGAGCCGATGAACTCGGTGGGCGCCAGGATGGTGGCGCGCACGACCGGCTCGTACACCTCGTTGATCTTGCCTTCGGGGAACTCGCTCGGGTTGGTGACGACGTGCTCGCTGCCGTCCTCCATGACCACGCGGTAGACCACGTTGGGGGCGGTGGCGATCAGGTCGAGGCCGAACTCGCGCTCCAGCCGCTCGCGGATCACGTCCAGGTGCAGCAGGCCGAGGAAGCCGACGCGGAAGCCGAAGCCGAGGGCCGCGGAGGTCTCCGGCTCGTAGACCAGCGCGGCGTCGTTGAGCTGGAGCTTGTCCAGCGCCTCGCGCAGCTCGGGGTAGTCGGAACCGTCCAGCGGATACAGGCCCGAGAAGACCATCGGCTTCGGGTCCTTGTAGCCGCCGAGGGCTTCCGTCGCGCCCTTCTGCTGGCTGGTGACGGTGTCACCGACCTTGGACTGGCGGACGTCCTTCACGCCGGTGATGAGGTAGCCCACCTCGCCGACGCCGAGGCCGTCGGCCGGCAGCATCTCGGGCGAGCTGACGCCGATCTCCAGCAGCTCGTGGGTGGCGCCGGTGGACATCATCTTGATCCGCTCACGCTTGTTGAGCTGACCGTCGATGACACGCACGTACGTCACGACGCCGCGGTAGGAGTCGTAGACCGAGTCGAAGATCATCGCGCGGGCGGGGGCGTCGGCGACGCCGACCGGGGCCGGGATCTCCTTGACGACCTTGTCCAGCAGCGCCTCCACGCCGAGGCCGGTCTTGGCGGAGACCTTCAGCACGTCGGACGGGTCGCAGCCGACCAGGTTCGCCAGCTCCTCGGCGAACTTCTCCGGCTGGGCGGCCGGCAGGTCGATCTTGTTCAGCACGGGGATGATCGTGAGGTCGTTCTCCATCGCCAGGTAGAGGTTGGCGAGGGTCTGCGCCTCGATGCCCTGGGCGGCGTCGACGAGGAGGACGGTCCCCTCGCAGGCGGCCAGCGACCGCGAGACCTCGTAGGTGAAGTCGACGTGCCCCGGGGTGTCGATCATGTTGAGGATGTGGGTCGTGCCCTGATCGGGGCCCTCGGTGGGGGCCCAGGGCAGACGCACCGCCTGGGACTTGATCGTGATGCCGCGCTCGCGCTCGATGTCCATCCGGTCGAGGTACTGAGCACGCATCTGCCGCTGCTCGACCACACCGGTCAGCTGGAGCATCCGGTCGGCGAGCGTGGACTTGCCGTGGTCGATGTGCGCGATGATGCAGAAATTGCGGATCAGCGCCGGGGCGGTACGGCTCGGCTCGGGCACATGCTTAGGGGTCGCGGGCACGCAGGGTCCTGTCTCTTGAGGCGCCTTATGCCTCGGGTCGGATCGATACGTAGTCTCCATGGTCCCACGGGGAGCGACCGGGGACCGTTTTGGGCTGCCGGCTGGGCCGCTGGTACTGTAGATGGCTGTGCCTCATGCCCTCTCAGCGCGAGGCACGTCCGAGAAATTTTGGATCACCGGTACGGGACCCGAGCGGCCCCGCACCAGAACCTGAAAAGGCTCCTTCGTGGCGAACATCAAGTCCCAGATCAAGCGGATCAAGACCAACGAGAAGGCGCGGCTGCGCAACAAGGCCGTCAAGTCCTCCCTGAAGACCGCGATCCGCAAGGCCCGTGAGGCCGCTGCCGCGGGTGACGTCGAGAAGGCCACCGAGCTCCAGCGCGCCGCTGCGCGTGCGCTCGACAAGGCCGTCTCGAAGGGCGTCATCCACAAGAACCAGGCTGCCAACAAGAAGTCGGCGCTCGCTTCCAAGGTCGCGACCCTCAAGGGCTGAACTCTCCCTTTGATCTGACCGCCGGACGGACCCAGAGCGGGCCCTCTCTCATCCGCTCCCTTTCGGCATCCACGGATTCGCACGCGGCCTGCGTTCGCCACGCGGGTGCGAATCCACCAGCTTGAATCGCAGACCCCGGTATCTCTCCCTTCCCCAGGGCGGATACCGGGGTTTTCGGTGTCCCGGTGCCGCCTATCCGCGCCCGCGCGACCGAGCGGCCCGGGCGATGGTCACGACCGCCTTCTCCAGCGCGTACTCAGGATCATCGCCTCCGCCCTTCACTCCGGCGTCGGCCTCGGCGACGGCGCGGAGCGCCACCGCGACACCGTCCGGCGTCCACCCCCGCATCTGCTGCCGCACCCGGTCGATCTTCCACGGCGGCATGCCCAGCTCACGGGCCAGGTCGGCCGGCCGCCCGCCGCGCGCGGACGACAGCTTTCCGATGGCCCGCACGCCCTGGGCCAGCGCGCTGGTGATCATCACCGGCGCCACCCCCGTGGCCAGCGACCAGCGCAGCGCCTCCAGCGCCTCCGCCGTACGCCCCTCCACGGCCCGGTCGGCGACCGTGAAGCTGGAGGCCTCGGCCCGGCCGGTGTAGTACCGCCCGACGACCGCCTCGTCGATCGTCCCCTCCACGTCGGCGACCAGCTGCGACACCGCGGAGGCCAGCTCGCGCAGATCGCTGCCGATGGCGTCGCACAGCGTCTGGCACGCCTCGGGCGTCGCCGAGCGGCCCGCCGCGCGGAACTCCTGCCGCACGAACGCCAGCCGGTCCGCCGGCTTGGTCATCTTCGGGCAGGCCACCTCCCGCGCCCCCGCCTTGCGCGCGGCGTCCAGCAGGCCCTTGCCCTTGGCCGCGCCCGCGTGCAGCAGCACGAGGGTGATCTCCTCGGCGGGCGAACCGAGATACGCCTTGACGTCCTTGACCGTGTCGGCCGAAAGGTCCTGTGCGTTGCGTACGACCACGACTTTGCGCTCGGCGAAGAGCGAGGGACTGGTGAGCTCGGCGAGCGTGCCGGGCTGCAACTGGTCCGGGGTGAGGTCGCGTACGTCCGTGTCGGCGTCGGCGGCCCTGGCGGCGGCCACCACCTCCTGCACGGCACGGTCGAGCAGGAGGTCCTCCTGGCCCACGGCGAGTGTCACCGGGGCGAGAGGGTCGTCATTCGCAGTCTTCCTGGCCATCGCCTACAGCATCCCACGCGGCACTGACATCGAGTCCGCCCGCGCACCCTGAGCGGTCCCTGAACAGACCCGGAGCCCGCCTCGGGGGTCCGGCTCGGGGGCCGGATCCGGGTGCCGGCTCGCGCGGTCAGGGCTCCTCGCGCCAGCCGTCCCACTCCCCGGCGAACGCGTCCAGTTCGGCGGGGTCCAGCCGCTCGCCCTCGTCGCGCAGGACCAGCAGCCACTGCGCGTCCTCGGCGTCGTCCTCGCCGGCCAGGGCGTCCCGGACCAGTTGGGGCTCCTCGGCCAGGCCGAACCGCTCCCCGAGCGCCTCGGCCGCCTCCTCGGCGGCCTCCCGGTCGGGCAGCACCAGCACGTGTCTCACATCGCTCACGCACCCATTCTCCGGCACCCCCGGGCGGCGAAACCGCCAGGTCAGCCGTTGACCACGGCCCGGTCAGCCCTTGGCCACGAGCTGCACGTCGAGGTCGACCCGGACGCTGGAACCGACCACCGCGATGCCTCGCGCCAGCATGGACTGCCAGTTGACCGTGAAGTCGTCCCGGTGCAGCTCGGTGGTGGCCCGGCAGGCGGCCCGTACCTCGCCCTCCATGCCGTTGCCGAGGCCGAGGTACTCGGTGTCGAGCGTGATCGTGCGCGTCACCCCGTGCAGCGACAGCGCGCCGGTGATCGCCCACCGGCTGCCGCCCCTGTGCACGAACCGTTCGCTGTAGAACTCCAGGGCCGGGAACCGCTGCACGTCGAGGAAGTCCGCCGACCGCAGATGGTCGTCCCGCATCCGCACCCCCGTGTCGATGGAGGCGGCGTCGATCACGACGTGCATCGCCGACCGCTCCACCCGCTCGCCGATCCGCACCGCCCCGGCGAAGGAGGTGAACTGTCCGTGGATCCGGGCCAGTCCGATGTGCCGCGCGGTGAACCCGATCGAGGAGTGCATGGGCTCGATCTCCCAGTCGCCCGGCGGGGGCGGCTCCGGCGGATGGGACACCTGGAGGGTCACGTCGCCCAGCGAGGCGAGGGAGTTCTCGCCGACCAGCGCGGTGGCCCGGTAGGGCGTGTAGCCCTCGGCCGACAGCGCGAGCCGGTACTCCCCCGCCGGCACCGTCGCCATGAACGTCCCGTAGGGGTCCGTGCCGCCGCACATGACCTTGCGGCCCATGGTGTCGCTGACCGTGAACTCGGCGCCCGCGACCGGCTCGTCGACCGGATCGACCACCCGGCAGCTGAGCACCCCGGCGCCCGGCGGTGTCCGCACCGCCACCAGGGGACTCGTCCGTTCCTTCTGGTTCGTCCGGTTACCCAGCCAGCGGCCGAACATCTACGACACCCCTGTACGCCTCGACATCACCTGCTGTCGAAGGTCCATTCGATCACTGGTGCGGCTTTCGGGGCAACACGGGCCCACATCGCTGGAATCCGGCCCATGTGCCGGAACTGATCCGAATCAGGGGTTCAGGTTCCGGTTTCGCACAGCCGGAACACAGCTCAGCTCGATCCCGAACCACTCCCGGTACGCCGCCAGCACCTCCTCGTCCGTCCCCAACTCCCTTGTCCCGCGCGCACCGTCCGCGTCCGTCGTGGTCAGCGACCGCCCGCTGAGCGTGATCCGCCCTCCGTCGCCGGCGACCCGTGAGCAGACCAGCGACCCGGTGAAGTGCGACAGCGGCGAGGTGCTGTGCCACCAGGCACCGGCTTTGAAGTCCGCGAGCACCCGGGGCCGCGTCTCCAGCCGGTACTGCGGCACCCCGTCCCGTACGACGTCCAGGTCCGGCTCCCCGGACCCCGCCGGGCCGTCGCCGCGCACCCCTGCCGCGTCCGGTCCCGCCTCCGCGACGCGGAACAGCCCGCCCGGGTCGGCCTGCTCCCCACGCTCGGCGAACCGCAGCGGGAAGTGGCTGTGCGCCCCGAACCCGACGTCGGCGAGCCAAACGTCCCCCTCGGCCGTCCGCACCCGCAGCGCGAGATGGTCGTACGGGACACCGAGCCGCCCCTCGTCCCCGTACACCCGCGCCGCGAGCAGCTCGGCCTCGTAGCCGAGGGCGGTGAGCAGCGCGCCGAAGGCGCCGTTCAGTTCGTAGCAGAAGCCGCCCCGGCGCGCCCCGACCACCTTGTCCAGCAGCCGTTCCTCCTCCAGTGCGATCTCCTCGCCGAGGTGGACGGAGAGATTCTCGAAGGGAACGGTCCGCAGATGGCGCAGATGCAGCTCGCGCAGCGCCTCGCCGGTGGGCCGCTGCGGGCGCCCGGCCCCGATCCGGTGGAGGTAGGCGTCGGCCTGGCGTGAGTTCATGCGCTCAGTCTCTCGTCACCCGCACCTCACCGCCCGGCCCTCCCGGCCCGCCGACCGCGAGGGAGCCGTCCCGGTCGGTGCGCAGCACCAGCGCGCCGCCCGCCCGCAGCGCGGCCAGGGTCGCCGGTGCCGGGTGGCCGTACGGGTTGCCGGCCCCGGCGGAGATCAGGGCCACCCGGGGCGCGGCGAGCCGGATCAGGTCCGGGTCCTGGTAGGCCGAGCCGTGATGGGCCACCTTGAGCACGTCCACACCGGCCAGCTCCGCCGCCCGCGGGGACCGCAACAGCGCCTGCTGGGCCGGGGGTTCGAGGTCACCGAGCAGCAGCAGCCGCAGTCCGCCCGAGCGGACCAGCATCGCCACGCTGGCATCGTTCGGCCCGTCCGGCACCGGCGCCCATCCCGCGATCGTGCCCGGCTGTCCGGGGACCCCCGGGTCCGGCGGCGCACCGCCACTCGGCGGGGGCCACAGCACCCGCCAGGCGAGCGGACCGGTGCGCCGCTCCTCCCCGGCCACGGCCCGCATGAGCGGGATGTGCCGTCTCGCCGCCTCCTTCCTGACGAACTCGGCCTGGTCGGCGGGCTCTTCCAAGCCGGTGGTCTCGATCGCGGCGACCGTGCGGCCCCGCAGCACACCGGTCAGTCCCGCGACGTGGTCCGCGTGGAAGTGGGTCAGGACGAGCAGCGGGATCCGTGTGATGCCCAGCTGTCGCAGACAGCGGTCCACCGGCACCGGATCCGGTCCGGCGTCCACGACCACCCCGGCGCCGTCCCCCGCCGCCAGCACCGTCGCGTCGCCCTGTCCGACATCGCACATCGCGAAGCGCCAGCCGGGCGGCGGCCAGCCCGTGAGCACCCGGGTCAGCGGTGCCGGCCGGACCACCGCCAGCAGGAGCAGCAGCCCGAGCAGCCCGCACCACCACGGGTGCCGTGACAACCGCCGCCCGGCCAGGACCACGGCCACGGTGACGGCCGCGAGTGCCAGCGCCCCCGGCCAGCTCCCCGGCCAGTCCACGCCCGCGCCGGGCAGCGCCGCCCCGGTCCGGGCGACCCCGGCGATCCATCCCGCGGGCCAACTCGCGCACCAGGCCAGCGCCGTGGCCACCGGCATCGCCACGGGTGCCGTCAGCAGCGCCGCGAACCCCAGCACGGTCGCCGGTGCCACCGCCGCCTCGGCCAGCAGATTGCACGGCACCGCCACGAGGCTCACCCGGGCCGACAGCACCGCCACGACCGGCGCGCACACCGCCTGCGCCGCGGCGGCCGCCGCCAGCGCCTCCGCGAGCCTCGCCGGCACCCCGCGCCGGTGCAGCGCCTCGCTCCAGCCCGGTGCCAGCACGAGCAGCGCGCCGGTGGCCAGCACGGAGAGCAGGAAGCCGTAACTCCGGGCCAGCCAGGGGTCGTAGAGCACCAGCAGCAGGACGGTCGTGGCCAGTGCCGGGACCAGGGATCTGCGGCGCCCGGTGGCCAGTGCGACCAGCGCGAGCGCGCCGCAGGCGGCGGCGCGCAGCACACTGGGGTCGGGGCGGCACACGACCACGAAACCCAGGGTGAGCGCCCCGGCGGCGAGCGCGGTCGCCCGCAGCGAGAGCCCCAGACGCGGGGCCAGGCCGCGGCGTTCGGCCCGCTGGGCCAGTCCGGGCGGCCCGATGAGCAGCGCGAGCAGCACGGTGAGGTTGCTGCCGGACACGGCGAGCGTGTGCGCCAGGTCGGTCTCCTTGAACGCCTCGTCCAGCTCGGGGGTGATCCGCGTGGTGTCCCCGACGACCAGCCCGGGCAGCAGCGCCCGCGCGTCCTCCGGCAGGCCGTCCGTCGCCGCCCGCAGCCCGGCTCTGAGCCGGCCCGCCAGCCGCTGTGGCCCACTGGGCCCCGCGACGATCCGCGGCCCCGGCTGCCCGCGCACCCGCAGCACGGCCGCGGTCCGGTCGCCGCCCGTCAGCGCGGGCGCCAGCCGTCCGCCCAGCCGGAGCCGCGTGGACGGCAGCACCCCGAGCCAGGCGGCCCGCGTCTCCTGGGCCCGCCGGGCGGCGGCCGCCGAGGTCGCCCCGCAGACCCCGCTCCCTTCCGCCGGGCCGTCCGCCGCACCGCTCCTTCCTCCGGCGCTCCTCTCCGGTGCCGGGACGTCCGCGTCGACGACCAGCAGCACCGGGCTCCGGGTCCGCACCCGGGTCCCGTCGCTCCGTTCGACGCCGCGCACCTCCGCGCGGGCCAGCACCGCCAGGGGTGCCGTGTGATCTCCGCGCACCTTCGGCCGACTGAGCCAGGGGTCGCCGCTCACCTCGATCTCGGCGGTCACGGTCGCGAACCGCCGGGCCAGCTCGGGCACCGGCCCGCGCCGCACGTCGGCCCCGTGCAGCCCGGCGGAGACGGCGGCCGCGGCCACGCAGAGCAGCACGGCGGCGACCGAGGCCCGGGCCCATGCGAACCGCCTCGGCATCACCACAGCGCCGGTCCCGCGTGCCCACAGCAGCGCGGCGCCGCCCGCCAGGCAGACCCCTGCCGACGCGGCGGTCCAGCCGGCCGGTGCGTCCAGCGTCAGGGCCGCCGTGGCCCAGGCCGCGAGTGCGGGCGGCACGAGGCGCAGGTCCAGGGGCCCCGCCCGGTCGCCGCGCGAACTCCCCCGCGCCTCGCGCGATGCCTCCCGCCCCTCAGGGCCACGGCCCGCGGTGGTCCCGGGCGGCCCGGTGCCGGTCGCACGGCTCATGGCCGTACCAGCTCGCGCAGGTCGCGGAAGCGGCGGTCGCCGATGCCGTTGACCTCGCGCAGTTCGTCCACCGAGCGGAAACCGCCGTGCTGGGTGCGGTAGTCGACGATGTGCCGGGCCAGCACCGGGCCGACCCCGGGCAGGGCGTCGAGCTGGTCCGCCGTGGCCGTGTTGAGGGAGACCGGGGCCGCGGGGACCGCGCCCGCCGCCGCGGAGGCCGGACCTCCCGCCGGACCGGGGGGCAGCACCGCCGAGGCGGGCAGGCCGACGACGACCTGTTCGCCGTCGACCAGGAAGCGGGCCCGGTTGAGCCCCTCGACGCTCACGCCCGGACGGACCCCTCCGGCGGCCCGCAGCGCGTCGGCCACCCGGGAGCCGGCCGGCAGCCGCCGGATCCCCGGTTCCCGCACCTTGCCGCTGACGTCCACGACGATCTCCCCGCCCGGCGCCCCCGAGGCGCCCGTGCTCACCCCCGCACTCGCCCCGACGCCCGCACCCGTCTTCGCGTTCTGCCCCTGCCCTTCGCCCCTCTTGGCGTACGGCGCCTCGGCACGCACCACCTGAGGGGCTTTCAGGGGTTCGGGCCGCCCGGCCCAGAAGTGCTGGACGGCGAACACGGCGGCGGCCACGAGCAGCACCGTGAGCGCGACGACGCCCCGCCGCTCCACCCCGCACCGCGTCTGCAACCACACCGGCATCCGCTCCCGCACCGCCAGGCCCACCCGCTCCCGTACACCAGTAGGGGCGGGACCGGCGGGTGACAGCGGCTCCAACGGGCCCGTGGATTCGGCTGGTTCGGGGTCGAGCGTCGCCGTGGCCGGCGCCCGCACCTCCCCCTGCGGCGGCCCGTGGTCCGACTCCAGCCGCCGCACCGCTCGTTCGCCGAAGAGGAGTTCCGCTCGGCGGCGCAGTTCGTCTCCCGGCGGCGACGGGCGGAGACCGGCGCGACGGTGATACCGGACCCGCCCGTCCGACGCGGGCCCGCGGCCGGGTCCACTGCTCGCAGCGGTGATGCGTGTACGTGATCGAAGTGCCATGCGACGAGGATGGAACATCCCGCCGACTCGCGATGATCTTGGTTAATTCCCGGGTACTACCGCCCGGTTGTGGAAAACTCCGCCACCCGCACGAGTGAGACGGGAGACCCGTCCACCCCGGTCAGCGGGGCGAGACCACCGCTCCCAGCAGCCCCGGCCCGGTGTGTGCCCCGATCACCGCTCCGACCTCGCTGACATACAGGTCGGCCAGGCCCGGCACCCGTGCCCGGAGCCGGTCGGCGAGGGCGGCGGCGCGCTCGGGGGCGGCGAGGTGATGGACGGCGATGTCGACGTCGGCGTCGCCCGCCCGCTCGGCGGTCAGCTCCTCCAGGCGGGCGATGGCCTTGGACGCCGTACGGACCTTCTCCAGCAGCTCGATACGGCCACCGTCCAGCTGGAGCAGGGGTTTGACGGCGAGCGCGGAGCCGAGGAGAGCCTGGGCGGCTCCGATGCGGCCACCGCGGCGCAGGTAGTCGAGGGTGTCGACGTAGAAGTAGGCGGACGTGCCCGCGGCGCGTTTCTCCGCGGCCGTGACGGCCTCGTCCACCGTGCCGCCGGCCTCCGCGGTCTCGGCCGCGGAGAGCGCGCAGAAGCCGAGGGCCATGGCGACCATGCCGGTGTCCACCACCCGCACCGGCACCGGCGCTTCACGCGCCGCGAGGACCGCCGCGTCGTAGGTGCCGGACAGTTCGGCGGACAGGTGCAGCGAGACGATGCCGGCGGCGCCGGACGCGGCGACCCTGCGATAGGTCTCCGCGAACACCTCGGGACTCGGCCGGGACGTCGTGACGGGGCGGCGCTTCTGCAACGCCTGGGCGAGCGAGCGGGTCGAGATCTCCGTGCCCTCTTCGAGCGCCTCGTCACCGAGGACCACGGTCAGGGGTACCGCGGTGATGCCGTGACGCTCCATCGTCCGGGGCGGCAGGTAGGCCGTTGAATCGGTGACGATCGCGACATGGCGGGACATGAGCTGGAGGTTACCTGCCGTAGCGCGCACGCGGCAGCCCGGCCCCCGTCGAGGGGAACGCGGCGCTCCGCTCAGGCCGTGCTCTCCGGGCGGGGCTTCTTCTGCCAGGGGTAGGCGGGGCGGGGTGCCGGCGGGGTGATCGCCTGCGGAGCCGGGTCCTCGGCGGGACCGGAGCCCGGGGCCCAGGACTGGGTGTGCTGCGCCGCCCGGTCCTCGGCGTCGGAGGCGTCGGGCCACGGCGTGGGCGGCGGCTGGGCCGGCCCGGCCGGCGTCCAGTGGCGCAGGGCGTCCGCCTCCAGGTCGATCTGGTCGCTGAGCGCGCCGAGATCGTCGTCGCAGAAGCGGCGGGCCCGGTCGCGCACGGCCCAGCGCAGGGAGTCCGCGGACTTGATGACGCGCTCGGTACGGCCACGCAGCTCGGCCAGCCGCTCTTTGACCTCGGCCCGGTCGGGATCGGCCTCCAGGCGCCTGAGGTCGGCGTCCAGCTGATGCCCGTGCGCGCTGAGCCGCTCGAAGAGGCCGAGGGACTCCTTGAGGGACTCGTCCTCGGCGGAGCCCGTGCGCAGCGCGTCCTGGGTGGCGCGCATCGACGTGCGCAGCGTGAGCCTCAGCTGCGCGATCTCTGCGGTGGGGCCGACCTGGACGAAGGACTTCGCGCGCAGGGTGTGGTCCTCGACCGTGCGCCGGGCCTGCTCGATCGTGCGGTCCACGCCGCGTTTGGCGGCGGTGATCGCCTTCACCGTGGCGTACGCGCCCAGGCCGATGAGCACCAGGACGAGTAGGGCGAAGACGGCGATCACTGCTTCCACGACGCTCCTCCTCCGGCGGACGCGGCACTCACCGCCGCACTCCCCACGGTAAACGCCGCGGGCAGGCCCGGAGTTCCGGAAGAACCCCGAACCTGCCCCGAGTCTCCCCGTAGGGGTCAGCGCTGGGAGATCATCCCGTGACGATGTTCACCAGCTTCGGCGCGCGCACGATGACCTTGCGGACGGTCGCGCCGTCCAGTGCCCGCACGACGGCCTCGTCGGCCAGGGCGACCTTCTCCAGCTCCTCCTCGGAGATCGCCGGTGCCACCTCCAGGCGGGCCTTGACCTTGCCCTTGATCTGCACGACGCAGGTCACGGTCTCGTCGACGACGTAACTCGGGTCGGCGACCGGGAAGTCCTGGTGGACGACCGAGTCGCTGTGGCCCAGCTTGCGCCACAGCTCCTCGGCGATGTGCGGGGCCAGCGGGGCCACCATCAGCACCAGCGACTCGGCGACCGGACGCGACACCGCGCCACCGGCCTTGGTCAGGTGGTTGTTCAGCTCGGTGACCTTGGCGATGGCGGTGTTGAAGCGCAGGCCCTCCAGGTCCTGGCCGACGCCGTCGATGGCCTTGTGCAGGGCACGCAGCGTGTCCTCGTCGGGGGCCGTGTCGACCACCGTGATCTCGCCGGTGTCCTCGTCGACGATGTTGCGCCACAGCCGCTGCAGCAGCCGGAACTGGCCGACCACCGCGCGCGTGTCCCACGGCCGGGAGACGTCCAGCGGGCCCATCGCCATCTCGTACAGGCGCAGGGTGTCGGCACCGTACTCGGCGGCGATCTCGTCCGGAGTCACCGCGTTCTTCAGGGACTTGCCCATCTTGCCCAGCAGGCGGCTGACCTGCTCGCCCTGGTAGTAGTAGGCGCCGTCGCGCTCCTCCACCTCGGCGGCCGGCACGGCGATGCCGCGGCTGTCGCGGTAGACGTAGGCCTGGATCATGCCCTGGTTGAACAGCTTGTGGAACGGCTCCGCGGAGGAGACATGGCCCAGGTCGTACAGGACCTTGGACCAGAAGCGCGCGTACAGCAGGTGCAGCACGGCGTGCTCGGCGCCGCCGACGTACAGGTCGACACCGCCGTGCGGCTGGCCCGCGCGCGGGCCCATCCAGTACTGCTCGACCTCGGGGTCGACCAGCTTGTCGTCGTTGTGCGGGTCCAGGTAGCGGAACTCGTACCAGCAGGAGCCGGCCCAGTTGGGCATGGTGTTGGTCTCGCGGCGGTACTTCTTCGGCCCGTCGCCCAGGTCCAGGGTGACGTTGACCCATTCCTCGTTGCGCGACAGCGGCGTCTCGGGCTGGGTGTCGGCGTCGTCCGGGTCGAACGTGCGCGGGCTGTAGTCCTCGACCTCGGGCAGCTCCAGCGGCAGCATCGACTCGGGCAGCGCGTGGGCGGTGCCGTCCTCGTCGTAGACGATCGGGAAGGGCTCGCCCCAGTAGCGCTGGCGGCTGAACAGCCAGTCACGCAGGCGGAAGTTGACGGTTCCCTCGCCGATGCCCCGCTCCGCCATCCACGCGGTGATGCGGGCCTTGGCCTCGGCGACGCCCAGGCCGTCCAGGGAGATGTCGTCGTTCGAAGAGTTGATGATCTTCGCGTCGTACGACCCGAAGGCGTTCTCCCAGGTCGACGTGTCCGTGCCACGGCCGTCGGAGGGTTCCACGACGCAGTGGATCGGCAGCTCGAAGGCGCGCGCGAACTCGAAGTCGCGCTGGTCGCCCGCGGGGACGGCCATGATCGCGCCGGTGCCGTAGCCCATCAGGACGTAGTCGGCGATGAAGACCGGGACCTGCTCGCCGTTGACGGGGTTGGTCGCGTACGCGCCGATGAAGACGCCGGTCTTGTCCTTGGCCTCGGCCTGGCGCTCGACGTCGGACTTCGAGGTGGCCTGTGCGCGGTAGGCGGCGACGGCCTCGGCCGGGGTGGCGTGACCGCCGGTCCACACCGCGTGCGTGCCCTCGGGCCAGGCCGCCGCGGTGAACTTCTCGACCAGCGGGTGCTCGGGCGCCAGCACCATGTAGGTCGCGCCGAACAGGGTGTCGGGGCGGGTGGTGAAGACCGTGATCTTCTCGCCGTCGATCGGGAAGTCGACGCGGGCGCCCTCGCTGCGGCCGATCCAGTTGCGCTGCTGCAGCTTGATGGCCTCGGGCCAGTCCAGCTCCTCCAGGTCCTCCAGCAGCCGGTCGGCGTAGGCGGTGATGCGCATGTTCCACTGGCGCAGCTTGGCCTTGAAGACCGGGTAGTTGCCGCGCTCGGAGCGGCCGTCGGCGGTGACCTCCTCGTTGGCCAGCACGGTGCCCAGGCCCGGGCACCAGTTCACGGGCGCGTCGGAGGCGTACGCCAGGCGGTACTCGCCCAGGACGTCGGCGCGTTCGCCGGCGCTCAGCTCGCTCCACGCGCGCGTGGAGCCCGGGACCGCACGCTCACCGGACTCGAACTGCGCGATCAGCTCGGCGATCGGGCGGGCCTTCCTCGCCTCCTCGTCGTACCAGGAGTTGAAGATCTGCAGGAAGATCCACTGGGTCCACCTGTAGTAGTCCGGGTCGATCGTGGCGAACGAGCGGCGCTTGTCGTGGCCCAGGCCCAGCCGGCGCAGCTGGGACTTCATGTTCTCGATGTTGGCCTCGGTGGAGACACGCGGGTGCGTGCCGGTCTGCACGGCGTACTGCTCGGCGGGCAGGCCGAAGGCGTCGAAGCCCAGGGTGTGCAGGACGTTGTGGCCGGTCATGCGCTGGAACCGGGCGTAGACGTCGGTGGCGATGTAGCCCAGCGGGTGGCCGACGTGCAGGCCCGCACCGGAGGGGTACGGGAACATGTCCATGATGAACTTCTTGGGCCGGGCGACGATCTCAGGGGCGCCCGCCAGGTCGCCCTTGGGGTTCGGGGCCGCGTAGGTGCCGTCGGCATCCCAGAAGTCCTGCCAGCGTGCCTCGATGTCGGCCGCCATGGCGGCCGTGTAGCGGTGCGGCGCGACCTCCGCCGACGTGGCGGCGGCGGCAGCGGGGTTCGTCTCGCTCATGATCCTCAAAGCTCCATCGATCGTCTCTGCCTGCGGCTGTTCAAAGAAACGAAAAATCCCCTCACACAGGAGGGGACGCCGCGCCGATGCCGACCTCACGGGTACGACCGGGGTCGGTGCTGATCAGCGCGGCCCGCTAAGCAGAAGGCGTACGGCACGCATGGCGTTAGGGTACCGCAGGCCCCGAGCGGGCCGCGACGGCCTTGAGCAAGCCGGGACGCGCGTCCGTATCCCTTGTGGACATGCCAGGAACCCGCCGGAACTGAACCAAGGTCAAGAAATACATCGCGTACTGTCCCCTAAGGGACACCGTCCAGTCATATTGCCCGTTGATAACAACGCAATAACTGAAACCCCGTACCGATCGGTATGGCGCCGCTTAGAGTTCGGCAGCGGGACCGCTTTCCCGAAACTGCTCGGAGTTGCCCCCATGAACCCTCGTCGTAGTACCAGCTCCCTCCCCAAACCGGGCCGCTCGGCCTACGGAGTGGCGACCGCCGTCGCCCTGCTGCTGATACCCGTCAGCGTGCTGGTCGGAGGCACCCAGTACGTCGATTTCCTGAACTTCGGCGCGGGCGTGATGTCCCTGGTCTCGCTCAGCTGCTCGGTGATCTGGGGCCTGTTCGCCCAGGACCGGATCTTCCTGAACATCCGGCAGCGGATCGTCGGCCAGGCGGTGCACCGCACGCTGGGGATCGCGTCGATCGCGTTCCTCCTGCTGCACATCGTCACGAAGATCGCGCTCGGCCACACGCAGGTGATCGCCGCGATCATTCCGTTCTCCCTCGGCATCACCGGAATCGGCGGCCTGATCGGACTGGGGTCGGTGGCGGGCCTTCTGATGATCTTCGTGGGCATCACCGGCGCCCTGCGCAGCAATTTCGCCACCCCGGCCCCGGTCGCCGCCCGCTGGCGCGCGATGCACATGCTGTCCTACCCGGCCTGGTGCGCGGCGCTGGTCCACGGCCTGTACGCGGGCCGTCCGGTGAAGAGCCCGTTCTTCACCTACGCGTACGCGCTGTCGCTGATCGCCGTGATGGCCGCCCTCGCGCTGCGCGCCGCCCCGCGCCCGGTCAAGCGCAGGGTCGCCGACCGCCTCGTGGCGCTGTTCGGCAGCTCGGAGCGGCCGGGACTCGACGAGCTGGACGCGAGCCGCTCCCGGGTCGCCGAGGCGGGCCTCGCGGGCTTCGGAAGCGCCCGCGAGCCCCGCGAGCCCGAGGCGACGGCGGCCACGGCGGCACCGCTGTACCAGACCCCCGCAGCCCCCTCCGGGCAGCCGGCGTCGGGGTTCGCGGCCGCCTACCGCGCGGTGTCCCCGCGCGGTGGCGCCCAGCAGCCGTTCGCGGCCGGCCAGACCGCCCGCATGGACCTGCCGCTGGACCTCCAGGCCACGGAGGCCCTCCCGCGCGTGGACGGCCCCTCCAGCACCTCGGGCAGCTGGCCGATCCCGTCCCCGCCGCCGGTCGGCGAGGCCCCGCCGTCCGCCTACGACCCGCTCCAGGACACCGGATTCAACATCCCGGTCTACGACAATCCGGGCACGTCCGGATACGGCGGAAGTGAGATGTACGACACCGGTGAGACAAACGGCCGGTATGACACGTACAACGCCAGTGACACGTACAACAACGGTCCCTCGACCGGACCGCTGCCCGGTTCGTCCTTCGACGCACCGGGTTCGGGCGAGTCCTGGAACACCCCGTCCGGAGGCTTTAAGTGAACGAGGCCCTGCCCGACGTCCCCGAGGTCCGCGTCGTCGGCCTTCCCCAGCTGACGTCGGGCTTCGACCTTGTGGAACGACTCGACCTGCCCATGCACCTGAAGGTGCACGGGCCGCTCGACCCCCTGGGCGGCGAACAGCTCGCCCAGCTCGCCGAGAACATCAACCTCAAGGGCCGCGGCGGCGCCGGCTTCCCCTTCCACAAGAAGCTGCGCTCGGTCGCCGAGTCGGCGATCAAGCGCGGGGTGCGGCCCGTCGTCGTGGTCAACGGCAGCGAGGACGAGCCCGCCTGCCGCAAGGACACGGTGCTGATCAACCGCGCCCCGCACCTGATCCTGGACGGCGCGCTGCTGTGCGCCGAGGCGCTCGGCGCGCGCACGCTCGTGATCGGCGTCACCCGCGAGTCGACCCAGCGCTCCATGGAGGCCGCGCTCGCCGAACGCGGGCTGAGCAACAGCCGTAGATCGGCGCTGCGCGCGTGGGTGCAGCGCAACCCCGTGCGCATGGTCACCGGCGCCGCCGCGTCGCTGATCCGCTCGGTCGACGGCGGCCCGGCGATCCCGCCCGGCCGCAAGATCAGCGCCTCGCAGAGCGGTGTCGGCGGGGCGCCCACGCTGCTGTCGAACGCCGAGACGTTCGCGCAGCTGGCCATCGCCGCCCGCATCGGCCCGGAGCGCTACGGCAACACCGGCCTGTACGACGAGCCGGGCACGGTCATGCTGACCGTGTCCGGCGCGGTGGCCCGCCCGATGGTCCTGGAGGTCCCCACGGGCGTGCCGCTGCGCTACGTGCTCCAGCTGGCGGGCGCCCCGCCGGTGCCGCAGGGCGTGCTGACCGGCGGCTACCACGGCAAGTGGATCGACGCGGCGACCGTCGACGAGGCGATCGTCTCGCGCAACTCCCTGGACGCGGTGGGCGGTTCGCTGGGCGCGGGCGCGATCCTGCCGATCAGCCAGGACACCTGCCCGCTGGGCGAGTCGCTGCGGGTGGCGCAGTGGCTGGCCGAGGAGAGCGCGGGCCAGTGCGGCCCCTGTTACCTCGGACTGCCCGCCGCCGCGCGCGGGATGGAGGACATTCTCAACGGCGGCGGACCGGCCGCCCTGGAGGCGCTCAAACAGGTCGCGAAGAACGTCAAGCGCCGCGGGGCGTGTTCGCACCCGGACGGCTCGGCGATGTTCCTGGAGTCGACCATCAAGGCGTTCACCGACGACCTCGCCGCCCACGTCCTCGGCAACGGCTGCGGACGGCCCGTGGAAGGCGTTCTGCCGCTCTTCGAGGGCGGCAGGACCCCTACGGGCATCCCGGGCGGCGGAGAGCCCGAGGAGACCGGCGCCAGCCGCCAGAAGATCTACGTCGACTGGACGCTGTGCCGGGGCCACGGGCTGTGCGCCGACATCCTGCCCGAGGTGTTCGAGCTGGGCGCCGACGGTTTCCCGACCGTCGCCCAGGCGCAGGTGCCGCGCTACGCCGAGGCCAAGGCGCTGCGCGCGGTGCGCCGCTGCCCGGCGCTCGCCCTGCGCCTGGAGGAGGACACGCGCGGCCAGGCACCGTCGCGCAACCTGCCGGTTCTCTCGCAGGGCCGCGGCCGGCGGGCCCTGGGCCGCTGAGCGGACCCGCCCAACACGTCGAAGGCGGACCATCCTCGGGATGGTCCGCCTTCGACTTCTGTGGAGCTAAGGAGAATTGAACTCCTGACCTCCTGCATGCCATGCAGGCGCTCTACCAACTGAGCTATAGCCCCTTGTTTTGTTGTTTCGCCCGGTTCCCCCGGCGACGTCGTAAACATTACAGGGCCGGGAGCGGAGCGCAAAATCGGTTTCGGAGCCGCACCAATACGCTCACGTATGTCCGTTTTTGCACTGAGCTGTCAGGCCGTCACGAAGGAGTAGAACCGCTTGAGCGTGCAGTGCTCTTCGAGGAGGCGGCCGTAGATCGGCTCGCCCTCCAGCTCCCGGTACGTCTCGATCGGGTCGCCCTTTATGATCAGCGCCCGCGCGCATTCCTCGCACCAGTACTGGTAGTCGGGGTTGATCGGCTCCATGTCACGGACGATCGGCGTACCGCTGCCGCACCAGTCGCACTTTCGCCTGTGTGCACCCATCGATCAGCTCCAGCTGTGGCCGCAGGCCGTGCACACGTAGGAGATTCCGCCGTTGTCGCCGAGGACTTGGGCCACGTGCGCGGAACCGCAGGAAGGGCAGAGCAGCCGGGTCGTCGTGTTCCGTATCAATGCCGCACCGAGGAGGTCGCCGCCCTCCCCAAGGATGCTCGCAGGCATCGCTACTCCCTCCCGTCGGGCCGCGCCCCCTTCCGGCCGTTTGATTCTGCCACGGGAACGCCTCCGGAGGGGTATACGAGCACGGGACCCCGAGCGACTCAAAGGCCGCCGCCGACAAACAGAAGATCCCGCCCCCTCAGGGGACGGGATCTTCTCACCGATCTCTGACACTCGACAGAGTGTCGATCAGTGGAGCTAAGGAGAATTGAACTCCTGACCTCCTGCATGCCATGCAGGCGCTCTACCAACTGAGCTATAGCCCCTTGTCACGCGGCGGAGCCGCATGATGTTTCGCTTCCCGCTCGGCGGGGCGAACAAGAAGAACTCTAGCCTGTGACCTGCCGGAAAGTGAAATCCGGGGTGCGCGAGCCCCGGCGGGTCGGCCGGCGGGTCAGTCGTCGTCGCCGAGGACGGGCTCCGGGAGGGTGCCGGCGTTGTGCTCCAGCAGGCGCCAGCCGCGGGCGCCCTCGCCCAGCACGGACCAGCAGCAGTTGGACAGACCGCCGAGGCTCTCCCAGTCCCGGGCCGCGAGCCCGAGGAGCCGGCCGATGGTGGTGCGGATGGTGCCGCCGTGGCTGACGACGACGAGCGTGCCGTCCTCGGGCAGCTTCTCGGCATGCCGCAGCACGACGGGGGCGGCCCGGTCGGCGACCTCGGTCTCCAGCTCACCGCCGCCGCGGCGGACCGGCTCGCCGCGCTTCCACGCGGCGTACTCCGCGCCGTGGCGGGCGATGATCTCCTCGTGCGTCAGCCCCTGCCACACGCCCGCGTACGTCTCGCGCAGGCCCTCCTCGCGCGTGATGTCGAGGCCGGTGAGGGCGGCCAGCTCGGCGGCCGTGTGCGCCGCCCGCTGGAGGTCGGACGAGACGATCGCGTCCGGGCCCAGGGAGGCCAGCAGCCGGGCGGCGCGGCGGGCCTGGCCGACGCCGGTCTCGGTCAGCGCGACGTCCGTGCTGCCCTGGAAGCGGCGCTCGACGTTCCACGCGGTCTGGCCGTGCCGCCACAGGATGATGCGGCGGCCGCGGCCCTTGCAGTCGGTGACCTCGCCGGTGGCGCTCATCACCACTCCCCGCCCGGCCCCTGGTCGGCCTCGGCGGCCTGCTGCTTCGCGTGCTCCTCGGCCTTGCCGCGGGTGGCCTTGGCGTCGGCGGGCAGCTCCAGCTCGGGGCAGTCCTTCCACAGCCGCTCCAGGGCGTAGAAGACCCGCTCCTCGCTGTGCTGGACGTGGACGACGATGTCGACGTAGTCGAGCAGGATCCAGCGGGAGTCGCGGTCGCCCTCGCGGCGCACCGGCTTGGCGCCGAGTTCCTTCTGCAGGCGCTCCTCGATCTCGTCGACGATGGCCTTGACCTGGCGGTCGTTCGGCGCGGAGGCCAGCAGGAAGGCGTCCGTGATCGACAGCACGTCGCTGACGTCGTAGGCGATGACGTCGTGGGCGAGCTTGTCGGCCGCCGCCTGGGCGGCGGTGTGGATGAGCTCAAGGGAACGGTCGGTGGCGGTCACTACATGGCTTTCCGTCGGCGGTCGTTTGCCCTCAAGGGTCTCACGGACCGCCCGGGGCACCCCACGTGATTAAAGGGTCGCGCAGGGTGCCCCGGCCGGGAGGCGGCCAGGAGGCGGACGGTCAGGAGGCGGACGGTCGGTAGTCCTGGCCGAGTACGACCGAGACGTCGGCGCCCGAGGAGACCGTGCCCTTGGCCACGGCGCCGCTCGGCAGGCCGAGGGTCTTGGCGACCTCGGTGGCGTTCTGCTTGTGGGAGGCGTCCGAGTAGAGCACCTTCGAGACGGCCTGGGTGCCGGTGGCGCTGCCGCCCTCCAGGAACGTGAAGCCGCCGTTGAGGAGCACCACGCGGGCCTTCTCCGTGTCGTCCTTCACACCGGTGGCGTTCTGCACGGAGACCCGGATCGCGGAGCCGGCGTCGGGGCTCTTCGCGGTGCCGCCGAGGATGTCCTTCACCACGCCGTCGCTGGTCTTCGCGCTCAGTGTGCCGTCGGTCTGCACGGGCAGCAGGGCGGTCTTGTAGGCACCGCTCTTGGCGAGGTCGGAGAGCTTGGCGAGGAAGGTGCCGAGGTCCTTGTCGGTGAGCGGCGGGTCGAGGATCTGCGCCAGGGTCTGCACCGTGGTGATCGCCGCCGACGGGTCGGACGACAGCTTGCGCAGCGTGCCCTGCATGACCTGTCCGAACCGCTCCAGCTGGGCGTTCTCGTTCTCCCCCGGGGCACGGTAGGTGGCGTAGGCGACGGCCATCTTGCCGCTGAGCGTCTGCTGGCTGCCCTTGTGGACGAGCGGCTCGGCGCCGGCCTTCTTCGAGCTCGGGTCGGGCACGTCGGCGTTGGTGTCGATGTCGATGTTGCCGACCAGGTCGACCAGGTTCTGCAGGTAGGGGGTGTCGAGGCGCCAGGTGGCCTGGATGTTCGTGCCGAGGACGGTGCCGAGCTGGTCGCGGGTGCCGGAGGAGCCGTCGCCGTCCACCGACTTGGCGAGCGTCGTGGTGGCGCCCGAGTCGTCGCTCAGGGCGAGGTTGTTGGGCAGCAGCACGGTGCTGCCCTGCTTGGTGGTGGTGTTGTCGACCAGCAGCGCCGTGGACGTGCCGCCCTTGTCGGTGTTGTGCAGGTGGACGACGATCACGTCGCGCTTCTGGGCTCCGACGGGCGTGGCCGCGCCGGGCTTGGCGGCCGCGGAGGACAGGCCGGGCAGCTTTCCGGCGTACCAGAGGTAGCCGACACCGCCGACGGCGACCAGGGCGAGGACGACGACCAGGGCGATCAGCCGGCCGCGGGCGCGGCGCCTGGCCTCCTCGCGGCGTTCGGTGCGGTTCTCGGTGAAGTTCAGCCAGTCGATGACGTCCTCGGAGTCACCCTCCGGGTCCTCGACGAACGCGAACTGCTCGGTGCGGTAGTCCCGTTCGACCCCGTCCCGGGTCTCCGCGTGCCGCTCCCCCGGCTCCCCCGGCCCCTGTGCCGGGCCGGGCTGGTGCGGGATGTGGGCGGTCTGTCCGGCGGCCCGGGGCTGCTGCCCGCCGGCCGCGCCCTGCCCGTACGGGTCGTAGCCGGGCACCTGCTGGGTGCCGGTCCCGTACGGGTCGTACGGGTTCTGGGCGGCATAGGGGTCGTACGCCGGCTGCTGCCCCGAGTCGTAGGAGGGCACGGGCGGCTGCTGGCCGGTGGCGTAGGGGTCGTAGCCGTAGCCCTGGTGCTGGGCGTACGGGTCGTAGCCGGGCTGCTGGGTGTGCTGGGCCTGCTGTGCCGGGACCTGCTGGTAGACGGGCCGGCCGTACTCGTCGTAGCCGACGATCTCGTACGGGTCGGCGCCGTAGCCGCCATTGCCCGTGTCGTATCGGTCGTTCACCGGTGCCCCTCTCGGCTCACTCGCCGCGGTACAGCTCGCGCTTGGCGATGTAGCGCACGACTCCGTCCGGCACCATGTACCAGATGGGGTCTCCCTTCGCGACTCTCGCACGGCAGTCTGTGGAGGAGATGGCGAGCGCGGGAACCTCGACCAGCGAGGCGCCGCCCTCGGGAAGGCCGGGGTCGGTCAGGTGGTGGCCGGGCCGGGTGACGCCGATGAAGTGCGCGAGGGAGAACAGCTCCTCGCTGTCGTGCCAGGTCAGCAGCTGGGCGAGCGCGTCGGCACCGGTGATGAAGAACAGGTCGGTGTCGGGGTTGAGGGCCCTGAGGTCGCGCAGCGTGTCCACGGTGTAGGTCGGACCGCCGCGGTCGATGTCGATGCGGCTGACGGAGAACTGGGGGTTCTCGGCGGTCGCGATGACCGTCATCAGGTAGCGGTCCTCGGCCGGGGAGACCTTGCGGTGGGACTTCTGCCACGGCTGGCCGGTGGGCACGAACACCACCTCGTCCAGCTGGAACTGCGCGGCGACCTCGCTGGCCGCCACCAGGTGTCCGTGGTGGATCGGGTCAAACGTCCCGCCCATGACGCCCAGGCGTCGCTTGCCCGTGTGCACGGGGCCGGTAGGCATGTCCTGCTCTCCCATGCGTGCAGACCCTACCGGCCCGGCCTCGAAGGTCCCGCCGGGGACGGGGTTCCGGCTCAGCGGTCGCGGTTGAACCGCGTGGTGATCCACAGCAGGAGCAGCAGGATGACGAAGGCGCTGCCGCCGGTGATGGCCGGGTTGAGGCTGTTGTGGTGGCCGCCCTCGGCTTCGGCGAGGGTGACCATCTGGGCTGCGGCGCTGTGAAGGCTCATCTTCGGCAGGACCTAACGCGTGTGGGCGGGATAAAGATGTCGGCTCATCGTATGCGGGCGGTCCGGCGACGATCACGCCGACTCCGCCGTTGGGGCCCGGCGGGGAACTTTCGCCGCCGCTCAGTCGTCCTTGCGCTTGTAGCCCCTGAGCAGGAACCAGGCGGTCAGCGCGCAGCCCAGGACCATCACGACCAGAACGACGCGGAGCAGATTCCCGGACCCGTGCTGCTGGACGGCGCTGGTGGCGGCCTCGGTCAGCCAGGCGGCTGCGGGGTGGTGATCCATCGGTGGACTCCTTCGGCTGTACTGCCCGTCCACGGTATCTCCGCCTAGGCTGGGCCCTGCCTCGGGGGCACAGTGGGCACTCACACGCACTTGGGGGACGACATGTCCGACGACGGCCAGCAGACCGGGCACGAGCGCGTGCCGAGCAGGCAGCGCAGGCGCTTCCCGGGGATCTCCTCGCGTGCCTACGAGCATCCGGCCGACCGCTCGGCCCTGGTCGCGCTGCGCAAGCTGAGCGGATTCGACACGGTCTTCAAGGCGCTCAGCGGGCTGCTGCCCGAGCGGAGCCTGAGGCTGCTGTTCCTGTCCGACTCGGTCCGCGTCTCCGAGCGGCAGTTCCAGCATCTGCACGACATGCTGCTGGACGCCTGTTACATCCTGGACCTGGAGAAGGTCCCGCCGATGTACGTCAACCAGGACCCGCAGCCGAACGCCATGTGCATCGGCCTGGACGAGCCGATCATCGTGGTCACGACGGGCCTCGTGGAGCTCCTCGACGAGGAGGAGATGCGCGCGGTCGTCGGCCACGAGGTGGGCCACGCCCTGTCCGGCCACTCCGTGTACCGCACGATCCTGCTCTTCCTGACCAACCTCGCCCTGAAGGTCGCCTGGATCCCGCTGGGCAACTTCGCGATCATGGCGATCATCACCGCCCTGCGGGAGTGGTTCCGCAAGTCGGAGCTGTCCGCCGACCGCGCGGGTCTGCTGGTGGGCCAGGACGCACAGGCCTCGATGCGCGGCCTGATGAAGATCGCGGGCGGCAACCACCTGCACGAGATGAACGTGGACGCCTTCCTGGAGCAGGCCGAGGAGTACGACGCCGCGGGCGACCTGCGCGACTCGGTGCTGAAGATCCTGAACGTGCTGCCCCGCTCGCACCCCTTCGCCGCCGTGCGGGCGGCCGAGCTGAAGAAGTGGTCCGAGTCCCGGGACTTCCAGCGGATCATGGACGGCCACTACGCACACCGCGACGAGGACAAGGACACCTCGGTCAGCGACTCCTTCCGCGAGTCGGCGGCCGCCTACGCGAGCGACGTCAAGACCTCCAAGGACCCGCTGATGAAGCTGGTCTCGGACCTCGCGGGCGGCGCGGGCGACCTGGGCGGCCGGGTGCGGCGCGGCTTCGACGGCTTCAAGAGCGGCCCGCCTACGGCGCAGGAGGGGCCGACGGACGAGGAGTAGCCAGGGTCCCGCACAGCGCCGCCGGGCTGTCCGTGGCGAACGGGTCGGTGCCCGCCGGGCCCCCGCTGCGGGCCGTCTGCCCGGCCAGCAGCGGCCGCAGGTACGCCGAGGAGTCCTCGGCGCAGGCGAGGGGACCCGCCTGGACGTACGACGTGAGCAGCTGGACCTGGTG
The DNA here is from genome assembly GCF_058673395.1 of Streptomyces sp. HUAS MG56. Classification (NCBI taxonomy): domain Bacteria; kingdom Bacillati; phylum Actinomycetota; class Actinomycetes; order Kitasatosporales; family Streptomycetaceae; genus Streptomyces; species Streptomyces sp. HUAS MG56. Next base: position 4,115,609 of record NZ_CM178722.1, read on the forward strand.
GGTGCGCAGGTCGTCGCGGGTGAAGCTGAAGGTCAGCTCGCGGCGCACGGTGAACAGGGAGACCCGCGCACCGGCCGGGGCTCCGGTGGGCCGCAGTGCGTAGACCAGGGTGTGGTCGGCGGTGACCTCCAGCGTGTCCGCGTCGGCCTCGACGGCCTGGAGGTCGCCCTGGACCCGGATCCGGTCGTCGGCGAGCTGGCTGCGGGCGGGGTCGAAGCGGACCACCCAGCCGGTGGCGGCGTGCCGCCCGTCGGCCGCCGGACGGGCGAAGCTCTGGTCGAACTGGTCGAGCTGGTCGGCGTCGACAAGGGCCCGGGCGGGGGCGCTCTGACGGCCGGTCAGCACCTCGGGGTAGAGCGCGGAGCGCACGATGTAGTCCTTGGCGCTGGTGAGCGCGGTGACCACCTGGCTGTCGGAGAAGTGGACGGTGCCGCGCGCGACCGGCAGCGGGATCCCCTCGGCGCCGACCTCGAACTGGGCGGCGGGGCTGTGCGCGTACAGGCTCTCGGCGTCGGCCCCGCCGGGCACCTCGGCCGTCGGGGCGAGCGGGATCACCGTGGTCCGCAGGGGTTCGGCGGAGCGCCGGACCTGCGGGGAGCCGTAGGGATGGCGCACGCTCATGTAGACGGCGGTGCCCATGGCGACGGCGAACAGCACGACGAGGACCAGCAACTGCCGGTGCAGGCCGCGGTGCAGGGGCGGGCGGCGGCGTACGGCCGGCGTGTGGTCGGCCATCCGCTCCTCGGCGGAGTACTCCTGGAGGCGGGCAGCGCGGACGAACGACTCGTCGAACACGACGGGTCGGTACTCGTCCTCGCCACCTGCGGGGCCGCCCTCGGGTGTCCCCTCCGGTGGGTCTCCTGGCCCGCCCATACCTTCAGGGTAGGTCGCAGGGGCCTCAGGTAAACGCCCTGGTACACGACAACTTCTGACAGGTTCTCACCAAGGGGCGGGCGGGTGCGCTCAGGGGGTGCGCGGCGTGGCCGAGGCGACCGGCTGGCCGGTGTCGGCGGAGACGGAGGGCGCGGCGGCGCCGCCCTGTTCCACACCGGTCGAGGCGGGGGCGGGCACCCGGTCGCGGGCGCCGGAGGAGCCGCCGCGGTAGACCGCGGCGAAGGCGAGGGCGACCATGCCTATGCCCATCACGACGGCGAGCACCCAGGCCACGGGGCGGTGCCAGCGGACCTGTCTGCCGTGGGCGCCGAAGGGGCCGTCGCCGTCGTCGAGGACGTAGAGGTCGTCCAGGTCGTCGTCGCGATCTTGGCCCGGATCGGTGCCCTCGGGGGCGTACGTGTCGTCGTAGCGCTCGCCGCGGGCGCGGGCACGGCGGGCCTCCGCCTCGGAGGCCTCGGCTCTCGCCTGCGCGGCGGCGAGGAGGCGCTCCACGGCGGTCGGTTCATGGACCGTGGCCGCCTGCACGAAGGCCTCGTCGAAGACCACGGAGGCGAACTCTTCGTCCGACACCCCGCGGTCGTGGTCGTCGTCGGGCTCCCAGCCGTCAGGGAACGGCGTGCCCCCCACGTCCTCCGGCACACGTCCAGAGTAGACCTGAGGGGTCAATTTGGGCAGACGGTAGGGAAATTCGTCTGACTGGTGAGACGCCTTTCGGCCGCCCGCCCGGATCCCCGGACGTACGGCCGAACGGGTGATTCTCAGGGGCGTACGTGGCCGTCGCCGGTGACGATGTACTTCGTGCTGGTCAGCTCGGGCAGGCCCATCGGGCCGCGGGCGTGCAGCTTCTGGGTGGAGATGCCGATCTCGGCGCCGAAGCCGAACTGGCCGCCGTCGGTGAACCGGGTGGAGGCGTTCACGGCGACGGTGGTGGAGTCGACCAGCTGGGTGAAGCGGCGCGCGGCCTGCTGGGAGGTGGTGACGATCGCCTCGGTGTGGCCGGAGGTCCACAGCCGGATGTGCTCGACGGCCTTGTCGAGGGAGTCGACGACCGCGGCGGCGATGTCGTACGAGAGGTACTCGGTCTCCCAGTCCTCGGCCACGGCCTCGACGACGGTCGCCTTGGAGTCCTTGGCGTGGGCCAGCACGCGCTCGTCGGCGTGCACGGTGACACCGGCCTCGGCGAGGGCGTCCAGGGCGCGCGGCAGGAACTCGGCGGCGATGTCCTGGTGGACCAGGAGGGTCTCGGCGGCGTTGCAGACGCTGACCCGCTGGGCCTTGGAGTTGATCAGGATGTCGATCGCCATGTCGATGTCCGCGGCCGCGTCGACGTAGACGTGGCAGTTGCCGGTGCCGGTCTCGATGACGGGGACGGTGGACTCGCTGACCACGGTCTGGATCAGGGAGGCGCCGCCGCGCGGGATGAGGACGTCGACCAGGCCGCGGGCGCGCATCAGCTCGCGCACGGAGTCCCGGCTCTCGCCCGGCACCAGCTGCACGGCGTCGGCGGGCAGCCCGGCGCCGCCCACGGCGTCGCGCAGCACCCGCACCAGCGCCGTGTTCGACTCGTACGCGGACGCGGAGCCCCGCAGCAGGACGGCGTTGCCGGACTTCAGGCACAGGACGGCGGCGTCGACGGTGACGTTCGGGCGGGCCTCGTAGATGATGCCGACGACGCCGAGCGGGACGCGGACCTGGCGCAGGTCGATGCCGTTGGGGAGGGTGGAGCCGCGGACGACCTCGCCGACCGGGTCGGGCAGCTTCGCGACGTCGCGGACGTCGGAGGCGATGGCGCGGACCCGCGCGGGAGTGAGGGTGAGCCGGTCCACGACGGACTCGCTGGTGCCGTTCTCCCGCGCCCTGGCCACGTCCTTGGCGTTGGCCTCGACGATCTCGGCGGTCCGTACCTCCAGCGCGTCGGCGATGGCGAGCAGCGCGTCGTCCTTCACGGCGCGCGGCAGCGGCGCGAGGTCCGCGGCCGCGGCCTTGGCCCGGTAGGCGGCCTGGGTGACCGGGGACATCGAGTCGTACGGCGAGAGCGTGGTCATGAGGGAAGGGTAGTGCGCGCCGCGTACGCCTCCGGAGCACGTCCCACACCCCGAGACGAAACCCCCCGTACGGGACCAGAACGTACGGGATCAGAAGGGGTGGGATCAGAAGGGGTGGACCCCTACGGGTGTCGCGGGCGACGGGCCGTAGCCCTCGGCGATGCGGTGGTGGTAGGTCTCGCGGTCGATGACCTCCAGGCCGACGATCTCCCACGCGGGCAGTCCGGCGCTCTGCCGGTGCTCGCCCCACAGGCGCAGGGCGACGGCCGCGGCGTCGTGCAGGTCGCGGGCCTCCTCCCAGTACCGGATCTCGGCGTGATCGGTCGCGTATCTGCTGGTCAGGAGGAAGGGGTGGTCATGGGCCAGCTGTTCCAGGGCCCGGCGCAGATCGGACAGGGGAACGGTGTCCCCGGAGACGCTGAGGGTGACGTGCCACAGCCGGGGCAGGTCTTTCGGCTCCTCGTAGGTGTCCCCGGCCACGACGCTCGTCAGAGCACCGCGCGACGTCGCCCCAGGGCGCACTCGTCTCACGACGGCCTCCTTCATGGCTCGCTCGGCCCCTTGACGGAAGGCGTGTCCTGCCAACATGCCCCCGAGACAAAGTTGAGCAGGCCGCAGGGCTCCGCGTGGTGGTTTTACGGAACGTCCCCCACCGGGGGCGTGCCGTACGCCCTGTTTTACGAGCGGTCTTGCGACTGTCAGAGGTGCAGGAGCACCAGGTCGTCCCTGTGTACGACCTCGCGTTCGTATGCCGGGCCCAGTTCGCGGGCCAGCTCGTGGGTCGAGCGCCCGATCAGCCGGGGGATCTCCTTGGCGTCGAAGTTGACGAGGCCCCGGGCCACCGCGCGGCCGGCCGCGTCGCGCAGTTCGACGGGGTCGCCGGCGCTGAACTCGCCCTCCACGGAGGCGATTCCGGCGGGCAGCAGCGACTTGCGGCCCTTGACGACGGCCTCGACGGCGCCGTCGTCGAGGGTCAGCGCGCCCTGCGGGGTGGAGGCGTGCTGGAGCCACAGCAGCCGGCCGCCGGAGCGCTTGCCGGTGGGGTGGAAGTAGGTGCCGGTGTCGCCGCCGCTGAGCGCGTCCGCCGCGTGCACGGCGCTGGTGAGGACGACGGGGATGCCGGCGGCGGCGGCGATCCGGGCGGCCTCGACCTTGGTGACCATGCCGCCGGTGCCGACCCCGGCCTTGCCCGTGCTGCCGACGTCCACGCCCGCGAGGTCCTCGGGACCCGTCACCTCCGCTATCCGCGAGGTGCCGGGCTTGCCGGGGTCGCCGTCGTAGACGCCGTCGACGTCGGAGAGCAGGACGAGCAGGTCGGCGTGGACGAGGTGGGCGACGAGGGCGGCGAGGCGGTCGTTGTCGCCGAAGCGGATCTCGTCGGTGGCCACGGTGTCGTTCTCGTTGACGATCGGGAAGGCACCCATGGCGAGCAGCTTGTCGAGGGTGCGGGAGGCGTTGCGGTGGTGGGCGCGGCGGCTCATGTCGTCGGACGTGAGCAGGACCTGGCCGACGCGGACGCCGTAGCGGGCGAAGGAGGCGGTGTAGCGGGCGACGAGCAGGCCCTGGCCGACGCTGGCGGCGGCCTGCTGGCGGGCCAGGTCCTTGGGGCGGCGGCGCAGGCCGAGCGGGGCGAGGCCCGCGGCGATGGCACCGGAGGAGACCAGGACGATCTCCCGCTCCCCGCCGCTGCGGATCTTGGCCAGCACGTCGACCAGCGCGTCGACGCGGTCGGCGTCGAGGCCGCCGACGGCTGTGGTCAGGGAGGAGGAGCCCACCTTGACGACGATCCTGCGGGCCTCGCGTACGGCCTGCCTTGCCCTTGCCACGGTGCTGACTGTCCCCTCGCGTAGGTCGGCTTCGCAGCCAAAATCTACGCGAAGAGGAGAGGGGGCATCGCGCAGGTCCGCTCTGCGGACGCGCGGGTCCGCGTGCCCGGCTCGCGTACCCGGCTCGCGCGCCCGCCCGCCGGGCGTGCATCACGAATCCCGCGCCCCCCTCACTGAATATCGGCCACAAGCGGTCAAAAAGAGCGGGCGCGCGTCACGAAGCCCACACTTCTCCGCCGAACCATTTCCGGCATGGAATGTCCTGTTTGCGCGCCAAAAATACGGACAGCGCCTCTTTTCCTCTTCTTACCTTTGGAGGGGCTCGTACACCTTGACCGCAGGCCCGGAGCCGGGGGTGAGTCCTGCCACATCCCCGCTGACCAGCGGCGGACGGGCTGTGGTAAGAACGTCTCACGAGTGACGTTAGGATAGGCTTAAACCAACCTTAACCTTGCACTCCTTGTGCCTCTCGCCACCCGCGCCGCATGTCAGCAGCGGGACGCGGGTGAGTCTGATCGACAGTCCAGGAGCCCCAAGCATGCCCCTCGCGAATGGAAACACTTCGCCCAAAATAAGCGTGGTCGTCCCTGTCTACAAAGTTCAGGGATATCTGCGCGCATGCTTGGATTCCATTCTCTCCCAGTCGTTCGAGGACTTCGAGATCGTCGCGATCGACGACCACTCCCCCGACTCCTGCGGCCGCATACTCGACGAATACGCCGCCCTGGACGAGCGCGTCATACCCGTGCACCTGGCGGAGAACCAGGGCATAGGCAAGGCGCGTGACGCCGGCGCGCTGAAGGCACGCGGCGAGTACATCCTGTTCCTCGACAGCGACGACACCCTCGCCGACGGCGCTCTCCAGGCGATGGCCGACCGGCTGGCCGTCACGGACAACCCCGACATCCTCCTGCTCAACCACGTCCGCACGTACTGGAACAACCGTGTGCAGGCGAGCGCGGCCGGCGAACTGCTCGCCGCGGCCGGCACGGACGTCTTCACGGCACTGGAGCGTCCCGAGTACCTCGGCATGTTCGCCGTGGTGTGGAACCGCGCCTACCGCCGCGAGTTCTACGTCGACGACCACCACTTCACCTTCACCGACGGCATCTACGAAGACGCCCTCATGGTCTACAAGACCATGCTGACCGCGGAGCGCATCGCCGCCACCGACCACGTCTGCGTCGAGTACCGCCAGCGCCGCCAGGGCAACTCCATGCGCACGCCCGGACGCAAGCACTTCGGGATCTTCGAGCAGTACCAGCGGCTCTTCGCGTTCCTCGACGAGCGCCCCCACCTGGAGCCCGTGCGGGCCCTGCTGTTCGAGCGCGCCGCCAGCCACTACCTGTTCACCCTGGCCCGTGAGGACCGCATCGTCCCCAAGGACCGCGCGGAGTTCTTCAAGCTGGCGGCCGCCGACTACAAGCGCTTCAAGCCGAAGGGCCTCGTCCTCCCCGAGGGCACGCAGGGCACCAGGTTCCAGCTGCTGGAGCGCGGCTCCTACACGGCGTACGCGACGGTGATGGCCGCGAGCAACACCCGTCGCCAGGTGATCCAGCGGGCCACCAAGGTCAAGACCAAGCTCGGCAAGACCGCCTACAACCGGCTGTACCAGCTGCACCTGCGCCGCCCGGTCGACGAGAACCTCGCCGTCTACGCGGCCTACTGGAACCGCGGTGTCGCCTGCAACCCGGGAGCCGTCTACGAGAAGGCGAAGGAGCTGGCCCCGAACGTCCACGGAGTGTGGGTCGTGAAGCGCGACGCGGTGGACACCGTCCCCGAGGGCGTCGACTACGTGGTGGCCAACTCGCCGCGCTACTGGGAGGTCATGGCCCGGGCCAAGTACCTCGTCAACAACGTCAACTTCCCGAACAACATCGTCAAGCGGCCCGAGCAGGTCTTCCTCCAGACCCACCACGGCACCCCGCTGAAGCAGATGGGCATCGACCAGCAGAAGTACCCGGCGGCGGCCAAGAACATGAGCTTCGCCAAGATGCTGGAGCGGGCCGACAAGTGGGACCTCAGCCTCACCTCCAACCAGCACTCCACGGAGATCTGGGAGCGGGTGTACCCCTGCGCGTTCGAGGCCGTCGAGTTCGGATACCCGCGCAACGACGTCTACTTCCGGGCCACCGCCGAGGACGTCACGCGGATCCGCCGTGAACTCGGCATCGAGGACGGCAAGACCGCCATCCTCTACTGCCCGACGGTGCGCGACTACCAGAAGGGCTACGTGCCCCGCATCGACCTGGAGCGCTTCTGCCGCGAGCTCGGGCCCGACCATGTCGTCCTGGTGCGCACCCACTACTTCTACGGTGCCGACCCCCGGCTGGCGGCCCTCCAGGAGCGCGGGCTGATCAAGGACGTGTCGAGGTACCCGGTGGTCGAGGACCTCTGCCTGGCCGCCGACGCCCTGATCACGGACTACTCGTCCATCATGTTCGACTACGCGTGCCTCGACCGCCCGATCGTCAGCTACGCGGACGACTGGGAGGTCTACCGCAAGGCCCGCGGTGTCTACTTCGACATTCTCTCCGGGCAGCCGGGCGAGACCCCGGGCGCGACCGCCACCACGGAGGACGAGCTGATCTCGGTCTTCCGCTCCGGCGCCTGGAACAGCGCCGAGGCCGCCGAGCTGCGGGCCGCGTTCCGCGAGCGGTTCGTGCAGTTCGACGACGGCAACGCTGCGGAGCGCGTCGTGCGCCGGCTGTTCCTCGGCCAGGACCGGGGTCCCGCGGTGCTGCCCCTGGACGAGCGGACTCCGGCTCCCGCGCCGGGCGTCGTCGCCAAGGCGCGCATTCCGCGGCAGCCGACCGCAGAGCGTGGCCTCATCGGCGCCTGACGCACGGCCTGACGTACAGAACGAGAGAGACGAGCACCACGTGGTTTCCCGCCCCTCCATCTCCAAGGCCGTCATCCCTGCGGCAGGCCTCGGTACGCGGTTCCTGCCGGCCACCAAGGCCACTCCCAAGGAGATGCTGCCGGTCGTCGACAAGCCGGCGATCCAGTACGTGGTCGAGGAGGCCGTGGCGGCGGGTCTCGACGACGTGCTCATGGTCACCGGACGCAACAAGCGTCCCCTGGAGGACCACTTCGACCGCAACTACGAGCTGGAATCGGCCCTTCAGAAGAAGGGCGACGCCGGCCGGCTCGCCAAGGTCCAGGAGTCCAGCGACCTGGCGACCATGCACTACGTCCGCCAGGGCGACCCCAAGGGCCTGGGCCACGCCGTCCTGTGCGCCGCCCCGCACGTCGGCCACGAGCCCTTCGCCGTCCTCCTCGGCGACGACCTGATCGACCCCCGCGACCCGCTGCTCCAGCGCATGATCGAGATCCAGGAACAGCACGGCGGCAGCGTGATCGCCCTCATGGAGGTCGCGCCCGAGCAGATCCACCTCTACGGCTGCGCGGCCGTGGAGGCCACCGCCGACACCGACGTCGTGAAGGTGACCGGACTGGTCGAGAAGCCGGACCCGGCGGACGCCCCGTCGCACTACGCGGTCATCGGCCGCTACGTCCTCGACCCGCACATCTTCGACATACTCCGCCGGACCGAGCCGGGCCGCGGCGGCGAGATCCAGCTCACCGACGCCCTCCAGCAACTCGCCCAGACGCATTCATCAGCGGCTACCGCCGCGGGGAAGGCCGGCGGACCGGTGCACGGCGTCGTCTTCCAGGGCCGACGCTACGACACCGGCGACCGCGGCGACTATCTGCGTGCCATCGTCAGACTCGCGTGCGAACGTGAAGACCTGGGCCCGGACTTCCGGACCTGGCTTCGCGGTTACGTAGCCGAGGAGCTGACGGACGCGGACAGCTGACGTCTGAAACACAAGAGGGCGGGCCCGGAGGAAACCTCCGGGCCCGCCCTCTTGTGCGCCTGCCGCCTAGAACGGCTCGAAGTCGTCGAACTCCCGGCCGGCCTCGTCCCGCTCCGCCTGCTTGTCCCTGCGGCGCTGCGCCGCGGGCCGCTGTGCGTCGAAGCGGTGGTCCTCGCCGCGGCGGCCCAGCATCTCCGCGCCGGCCATGACCGTCGGCTCCCAGTCGAAGACGACCGCGTTCTCCTCGGGGCCGATGGCGACGCCGTCGCCGTTCCGGGCGCCCGCCTTCATCAACTCCTCCTCCACACCGAGGCGGTTGAGGCGGTCGGCGAGGTAGCCGACGGCCTCGTCGTTGTTGAAGTCGGTCTGGCGGACCCAGCGCTCGGGCTTGTCGCCGCGCACCCGGAACAGCAGCTCGCCGCCGACCTCCTCGCGCGTGACGGTGAAGCCCGCGTCGTCCACGGCCTGGGGCCGGATGACGATCCGCGTCGCCTCCTCCTTCGGCTTCGCGGCACGCGCCTGGGCGACCAGCTCACCGAGCCCGAAGGACAGCTCGCGCAGCCCGATGTGGGCGACGGCCGACACCTCGAAGACGCGGTAGCCGCGGGCCTCCAGGTCGGGGCGGACCATCTCGGCGAGGTCCTTGCCGTCGGGGACGTCGACCTTGTTCAGGACGACGATCCGGGGCCGGTTGTCGAGCCCGCCGTACTGGCGCAGCTCCTCCTCGATGATGTCGAGGTCGGAGACCGGGTCACGGTCGGACTCCAGGGTCGCGGTGTCCAGCACGTGCACCAGCACGCTGCACCGCTCCACGTGCCGCAGGAACTCCAGGCCGAGGCCCTTGCCCTGGCTGGCGCCCGGGATCAGACCGGGCACGTCGGCGATGGTGTAGACGGTCGAACCGGCCGTCACCACACCGAGGTTGGGCACGAGGGTCGTGAAGGGGTAGTCGGCGATCTTCGGCTTGGCCGCGCTGAGCACGGAGATCAGCGAGGACTTGCCGGCGCTCGGATAGCCGACGAGGGCCACGTCGGCGACGGTCTTCAGCTCCAGGACGACGTCCCGCAGGTCACCGGGCTCGCCGAGCAGCGCGAAGCCGGGGGCCTTGCGGCGGGCGGAGGCCAGCGCCGCGTTGCCGAGCCCGCCGCGGCCGCCCTGCGCGGCGATGTACGACGTCCCGTGTCCGATCAGGTCGGCGAGGACATTGCCGGCCTTGTCGAGGACGACGGTCCCGTCGGGCACGGGCAGGACCAGGTCCTGGCCGTCCTTGCCGGACCGGTTGCCGCCCTCGCCGGGCTTGCCGTTGGTGGCCTTGCGGTGCGGCGAGTGGTGGTAGTCGAGCAGGGTGGTCACGGACTGGTCGACGGTGAGGATGACGTCACCGCCACGTCCGCCGTTGCCGCCGTCCGGGCCGCCGAGCGGCTTGAACTTCTCGCGGTGGACGGAGGCACAGCCGTGGCCTCCGTTACCCGCGGCGACATGCAGTTCGACGCGGTCCACGAAGGTGGTCATGGTTCAGTGCCTCCAGAAACTCACGGGTATTACCTATGTCAACACGCGAAAGGCGGACCCGCCTTCCCGACCGGGAAGTGAGGTCCGCCTCGCGAAGTGAAGCGTTCGGCGCTGAATCAGGCGATTCAGGCGACCGGAACGATGTTCACGACCTTGCGGCCGCGGTGGGTACCGAACTCCACCGCACCGGCCTCGAGGGCGAACAGCGTGTCGTCGCCGCCACGGCCGACACCGGCGCCGGGGTGGAAGTGGGTGCCGCGCTGGCGGACCAGGATCTCACCAGCGTTCACGACCTGACCGCCGAAGCGCTTCACGCCGAGCCGCTGGGCATTGGAGTCGCGACCGTTCCGGGTGGACGATGCGCCCTTCTTGTGTGCCATGTCTCCTCAGTCCCTTACTTCGCAGCCGTGGGGATCGACGTGACCTTGATCGCCGTGTACTGCTGGCGGTGGCCCTGCCGACGGCGGTAGCCGGTCTTGTTCTTGTAGCGCAGAATGTCGATCTTCTGGCCCTTGTGGTGGTCCACGACCTCGGCCTGAACCTTGATGCCGGCCAGCACCCACGGGTCGCTGGTCACGGCGTCGCCGTCGACAACGAGCAGGGTCGAGAGCTCGACCGTGTCGCCAACCTTGGCGGTGGAAATCTTGTCAACCTCAACGATGTCGCCGACAGCAACCTTGTGCTGGCGACCACCGCTGCGCACGATGGCGTACACGCGGATCTCTCTTTCGCTCGTTCAGAACCGGCACCCCCGCAGGCCAGCCGCCCGACAACACACGGGCGACCTCTCCCGGCCCGCACTGCGCCCGGGAGGATGAGGTTTACGGGGATGTGGCGCGCTCAGTGACACGCCGACGGTCAAGGTTACGGGGCCGGGCTGTGGGGGTCAAACTGGACGGCTCGATCAGCCCGTGACCGCGCTGACGTACTCGGCGTACGCCGTCCTGATGCCGCTCGGCGACAGCGCGAGATGCTCCAGGATCGTGTACCGGCCGGGCCGGGTCTCCGGGGCGAACCCGACGGCCCGGACGAACTCCTCGTCGCTGAAGCCGAGCTCCTCCGCCACCACCGGCAGACCGTGCCGGCGCAGCACCTCGGCCATCAGCCGGGCCATGCCGGGCTCGCCCCGCAGGTGCGTCGCGAAGGCGGCGCCGACGCCCACCTGCTCGCCGTGGTTCGCCGCCCGGTGCGGATACAGATGGTCGAGCGCGTGGCTGATCTCGTGGCAGGCGCCGGAGCAGGGGCGGGTGTGCCCGGCGATCGACATGGCGATGCCCGACAGCGCCAGCCCTTCGGCCAGCACCGTCAGGAAGCCGTCGGCACCGCATCCTCCCGGGTGGCGCAGCACGGCCTCACCGGCCTGGCGGGCCATGGCCACGGCCAGACCGTCGAGCTTCTCGCCGGTGACCCGGTGGGCCAGCTCCCAGTCCGCGACCGCGGAGATGTTGGACAGGGCCTCGCCGATGCCCGAGCGCACGAACCGGATCGGAGCCTCCCGTATCACCGCGAGGTCGATGAGGAGGGCGATCGGTGCGGGCACGCCGTACGAGCCGCGGCCCGCGTCGTTGTCCAGGTTGGAGACGGGCGAGCAGATGCCGTCGTGCGAGAGGTTGGTGGCGACGGCGACCATGGGCAGCCCGATGCGCGCCGCGGAGTACTTCGCGCAGTCGATGACCTTGCCACCGCCGATGCCCACGACCGCCTCGTACGCGCCGGACTTCATCTCGGCGGCCAGCCGGATCGCGTCGTCCAGGGTGCCGCCGCCCACCTCGAACCAGGCGGCGCCGGGCAACGAGGGGGCGATGCGCTCGCGCAGCCTGACGCCGGAGCCGCTGCTGACGGCGACGGCGAGCCGGCCGGACTGCGCGATGCGCTCGTCGGCGAGCACGGCCCCCAGGTCGTCCAGGGCACCCGGACGGATGTCCACGACGACCGGCGAAGGCGTCAGCCGGGTCAGTACTGGCACGCGATCCCCCGCCCCCCGGCCAGGTCGTCGTGGTTGCCGATCATCGGGGTTCTCTCCTTCGTCTCACGTCCGTCTCACGGGACCCGCCGCAGAACAGGCGGAAACACAGGTGTGGCCCTGTCTGCGAACGGACAGGGCCACACCTGGTACGGCGACTGATCAGTCGTCGGCGGTGGCGACCGTGGTGGTCTTCTTCGCCGTCGACTTCGCGGCGGCCGTCTTGACCGCCTTCTTGGCCGTGGTCTTCTTGGCCGCCGTCTTCTTCGCGGCGGTCTTCTTCGCCGCGGTCTTCTTGGCCGCCGCCTTCTTCGCCGGGGCCTTCTTGGCGGTCTTGCGGGCCGCCTTCTTGGCCGGAGCCGCCTCCTCGACCGGGGCCTCGGCCTCGGGCGCCTCCGCGGCCTCCGTCGCCGACGGGACGACCACGACGGCCGCCTCCTCGGACGCGGTCGGCGCGGTGGCCTTGCGCACGGCACGCCGGCGCGGGCGGGCGGGGGCGGCGCTCTCGGCGGGCGCCTCCTCGACCGGGGCCGACGAGGCGGCCTCGGCCTCGGGCCGGGCCACCGGCGCCTCTGCCACGGCCACGGTCTCGGACACCGTCACCACGGTCTCCTCGGTCCCGGCCGGGGAACCGGCCGGCGCGGACACCTTGCGGGTCGCGCGACGGCGCGTACGGCCCTTGGGCGCGGCCTCCTCGACGGCCTCGGCCTGCGGCTCCGGGACGGCGAGCTCCTCGACGACCGGCTCGGCAGCGGGCACCTCGACGACCGGCACCTCGGCGGCCGCGGGGGCCTCCTCGACCGGCTCGGCCTTCTCGGACCGCTGGGCCTTCTCGGCCCTCTCCGCCCGGGGCGCGCCCGCCGGAGCCGACGCACGACGGCTCGCCCGGCGCCGCGAACGGCCACGGGTGGCCGCCGCCTCCGCCTCGGCGACGCTGCTGTACAGCTCCTCGTCCGGCGCGAACTCGGGCGCGGGCAGGGCGACCGGCTCGGCGGCCTCGGCAGCGACCTCGGCGGCGCTCTCCGCCACCTCGGGCTCGACGGCCTCGCCGGTCTCCACGGCCACGGCCGCGATCTCGTGCACGTGCTCCGCGGCCGCGTGCTCGTGCACCTCACCGCCCTTGCCGCGCTTCTTGCGCTTGCCGCCACCGCCGCCGGCGGACACGCTCGGCTGCTCCATGTGCACGATGACACCGCGGCCGTTGCAGTGGACGCAGGTCTCGGAGAAGGACTCCAGCAGGCCCTGGCCGACGCGCTTGCGGGTCATCTGGACCAGGCCCAGCGAGGTCACCTCGGCGACCTGGTGCTTCGTACGGTCCCGGCCCAGGCACTCCAGCAGGCGCCGCAGCACCAGGTCCCGGTTGGACTCCAGCACCATGTCGATGAAGTCGATGACGACGATGCCGCCCAGGTCGCGCAGCCGCAGCTGACGCACGATCTCCTCGGCCGCCTCCAGGTTGTTCCTGGTCACGGTCTCTTCGAGGTTGCCGCCCTGGCCGGTGAACTTGCCGGTGTTGACGTCGACCACGACCATCGCCTCGGTCTTGTCGATCACCAGCGAACCACCGCTCGGCAGCCAGACCTTGCGGTCCAGCGCCTTGGCGAGCTGCTCGTCGATCCGGTAGGTGGCGAAGACGTCGACCTCGGAGGTCCACTTCGAGAGCCGGCCCGCCAGATCCGGCGCGACGTGCGAGACGTACCCGTGGATCGTCTCCCAGGCGTCGGCGCCGCTGACGATGACCTTGGAGAAGTCCTCGTTGAAGATGTCGCGCACGACCCGGACGGTCATGTCCGGCTCGCCGTACAGCAGCGTCGGGGCGTTGCCGTTCTTCGCCTTCTTCTGGATGTCCTCCCACTGCGCCTGGAGCCGCTCGACGTCGCGGCGCAGCTCGTCCTCGCTCGCGCCCTCGGCGGCGGTGCGCACGATGACGCCCGCGTCCTCGGGGACGATCTTCTTGAGGATGGTCTTCAGCCGGGCCCGCTCGGTGTCGGGCAGCTTGCGGCTGATGCCGGTCATCGAGCCCTCGGGGACGTACACGAGGTAGCGGCCGGGGAGCGAGACCTGGCTGGTCAGACGCGCGCCCTTGTGCCCGATCGGGTCCTTGGTGACCTGAACGAGGACGGACTGGCCGGACTTGAGGGCGGACTCGATGCGGCGGGGGCCGCCCGCCATGCCCAGCGCCTCGAAGTTGACCTCACCGGCGTAGAGCACGGCGTTGCGGCCCTTGCCGATGTCGATGAAGGCGGCCTCCATCGACGGCAGCACGTTCTGCACCTTGCCCAGGTACACGTTGCCGACGTACGAGGTCGACTGCTCCTTGTTGACGTAGTGCTCGACGAGCACGCCGTCCTCAAGCACGCCGATCTGGGTGCGCTCGCCGTACTGGCGCACGACCATCACGCGCTCGACGGCCTCGCGGCGGGCCAGGAACTCGGCCTCGGTGATGATCGGAACGCGCCGGCGGCCCTGCTCACGGCCTTCGCGGCGGCGCTGCTTCTTGGCCTCCAGACGCGTCGAGCCCTTGATGGACTGCACCTCGTCGGACGGCTCGCTCGGCTTGCGCGGCTCGCGGACCTTGACGACCGTACGCTCCGGGTCGCCCTCGCCGGGCTCGGCGTCGGTACCGGTGTCACCGGCGCGGCGACGGCGGCGACGGCGACGGCGGCTGGAGCTGGAACCGCCGGCCTCGTCGCCACGAGCCTCCTCGGCGTCCTCTTCCTCCTGCTCGGCGGTGTCCTCGGCGTCCTGCTCGGCCTGCTCGGCGGCCAGTTCGTCGGCCTCGGCGCCCTCGCCGTCGGCGGCCTCACCGCGACGGCGGCGGCGGCCGCCCCGACGGCGGCGGCGACGGGAGCCGGACTCCTCGAAGCCCTCGGCGCCCTCGGTCTCGTCGGCCTCCTCGCCCTCGATCTCACCGAGATCCTCGGCGGGTCCGGCGGCCTCGGCGGCCGTCTCCTCCGTCTCCTCGACGGTGGCAGCGGCCTCGACGGCCTGCGGCTCCTCGGCGGCACCCCGACGGCGCCGGCGGCGGCGCGCACCGGCCTCGGGGCGCTCCTCGGTGTACTCGTCGGCCTCCTCGGGCTCCTCTGCCCCGGCGGCCTCGGCCGCGGCCTCGGCGGCGGCGCGCTGCGGGGTCTGGAACCTCGGCTCGGCGAACACCGGCGCCTGGAACACGGCGACGGCGGGACGGGCGGGCCTGCGCGAAGAGCGGATCGCAGACGACTCGGAGGACTCGGTGGACTCCGCGGGCTCGGCCGCCTCGGTGACCTCGGCCTTCGCGGACCGCGCGGACGCGGAGAACCCGGACGCGGCGCGTACGGCCCGACGCCGGGCACGCCGCGGAGCGGCTTCCTCGGCCGGAGCCTGCGCGGCTTCCTCGGCAGCGGGGGCGGGGGCTTCCTCGGCCACGGCGGCCTCCTCGTGCGCGGGGGCACCGTCAGGCGCGGACACCCGGCGGGTGGCACGCCGACGGGTGCGGCGCGGGGCGGCCTCCTCAGCAGCGGCCTCCTCGGCGGGAGCGGCGGCCGGAGCCTCCTCGCTCACCGTGGCCTCGGCGGTCTCCTCCTGCGCGGGGGCACCGGCGGGCGCCGAGGCGCGGCGCGTGGCGCGACGGCGCGGACGCGCGGCGGCCGGAGCCTCCTCGACGGCGGCGGGGGCCTCGACCGCGGCGCTCTCCGGCAGGTTCTCCTGCGGGGCGGGCTCGGCCTCGGCGACGGCCGGCGTCTCCTCGGCGGCCGTCGGGGCACCGGCGGGCGCGGAGGCGCGGCGTGCGGCGCGACGGCGCGGACGCGCGGCGGCCGGAGCCTCCTCGACGGCGGGCTCGGCGACCGCCTCGGCGGCAGCGGGCTCGGCGGTCTGGACGGTCTCGACGGCGGTCGGTGCGGATACGGTGCGGGTGGCCCGGCGGCGGGTGCGGCGCGGTGCGGCGTCCTCGCCGACGACGACCTCGCCGGCCTCGGCCACGGCGGCGGGCCGCTCGGTCTCCGCGGCGGCGGGCTCGGCCGGTGCTACGGCCTCGGCGGCCGCCGGTGCCCCGGCGGGAGCGGACGCGCGGCGCGTGGCCCGACGGCGCGGACGCGCGGCGGCCGGCGCCTCGGCGGTCTCCTCGGCCTCGACGGCCGTGTCGTCGCCTTCGGCGACGATCAGTGCCGCGGCTTCCTCGATGTCCTCGGTGTCCTCGATGTCCTCATCGGCCGGTATGGCCGGCAGGGTCACCTCGGTGGCTGCCCGGGCCGCGGCGGGCGGGCCCGCCGGGCGGGAGGCGGCACGGCGACGCCTGCGCGGCGGCAGGGTGTCGCTCGGGGTGTTCGGTTCGGAGCCCTCAACGGGCTCAGTCGGTTCGAGCATGCGGGCGTTTCTCCCGTCAGGCTCCCGGGCGCCGCACCTGGTCCGGCGCCGGCCTCGAAGGGCCGTCCGCCGTTGACGTCCGCGGCCCGCGCGATGCGCGATGGCCGCCGTCCGGGGCGCGGGCGCCGCACGGGAGCACTCTGTGTCCTGTCTCGCCGGTTCCGTACGCCTTGTCGGTACGGCCTGGCGAAAGTCTTCTGGTCGGCGCGCTGCCCGACCCAGGTGGCTCCCGAGTACGAGGGCGGCGCTACGACGTCCGTCCCTACACGGAACCTTCCGGCGTCGGCGCCGTCGCGGCGGCAGCCGGTCTGGCCGTCAGGGCCTCGGCTGCCTCGCGGTCGGGCGCGAGCGGGTCGGTCACCGTGCCGGTCTCTTCATCGAACAGCCCCTGCGCCAGCCTGGTCACCGCTGCGGGGACCGGCGGCGCCAGGTCGGCCACGGCGCGGAGACCGGACAGGACGTCGTCGGGTCGTACGGCAGGCGTCACGTGCCGAACAACCAGCCGCAGTATCGCACAGGGCTGGTCGGTCGGCCTATCAGCCGGTGAACTGTGCGTTTCCAGACTCACCACGGCCGGGCGGGCGTCGAAGGTGCGGACGCCGTTCTTGGTCGTGCGCTGCACCTCGACGGTCTCGGCCTTGGTGAAGGCCTCGACCGCGCGCTCGGCGTCGACGGGGTCCACGCCGTCCAGCCGCAGCTCCCAGACGGAGGCTGTCAGCCGGTCGGCGAGGCCCGAGGTCCGCGCCTCGACCGCGTCGACGACGTCGAGCCCGGCGGGCAGCGACTCGTCGAGGAGGACGCGCAGCGTCTGCGGGTCACGCGCCTGTGTGAGCGCGATCTCCAGGTACTCCGCCTCGCTGCCCGTGCCGGTGGGTGCGGCATTGGCATACGACACCTTGGGGTGCGGCGTGAACCCCGCCGAGTACGCCATGGGCACCTCGGCGCGGCGCAGCGCACGCTCGAAGGCGCGCTGGAAGTCTCGGTGGCTGGTGAACCTCAGGCGGCCGCGCTTGGTGTAGCGCAGTCGAATGCGCTGCACCGCGGGTGCGGGCGGCGGGCCTTCGGGCTGTCGCTTGCCCAGTGTCCTAGTCCTTCGTGAGAGCGGTCGTACTGCTACCAAGACTACGTGCAGCGAGCCCCCGAGGTTCCCGCCGGTCCACCGCGACCTGCTGCCGGGGCTCGCCGAGCAGTACCCGCCGTACGTCGGCGCGAACCTGCCGCACCGTGTCCCGCGCGCCGGCCAGCGCCCCGCGGACGGCCCGCCCCGCCGCACGCGCGCCCTGGGCGGCGGGCCGCAGGACGGCGTCGCGGACGAGGCGCCCGACGGGCGCGAGGAGACTCCGGTACACCCGGCGCACGGGTTCGACGAGGATCCACCGCAGGACCGCCCCGAGCCCCCGCCCCACGGTCCGCGACATCCGCCCCGCGACCCGCCACGCGTGCGTGAAGGCCTCCCCCGCCTCCCGCGCCACGACGGCGAGGACGCGGCCGACGGCGCCGACGACGGGGGCGAGGACCCGGGTGTACAGCCACCGCGCGGGCACGGCGAGCAGACACCGCCCCAGCAGGGCGAGCCCGTGCCCGAGGGGCGTGAGCACCGACCGGTGCAGCCACACGGCCGGTACGACGACGAGCACGCGCCCGAGCCACCCGAGCGCGCCGCCCACCGGCACCAGGACATACCGCCACAGCCCGACGACCGGCAGGACGAACAGCACCCGCCCCACCCACGCCGGCGCGCGCCCGAGCAGCCGCAGCAGCGTGTCCAGCGCAAACCGCCCGACGACGACGAGCGCGTCCCACACCACCCGCACCGGTACGACCAGGACGAGGACGACGATCCGGACCGGGATCCGGATCGCGACGACGAGACACCCTTCGGGCTGCCGGGGCCCGGGCGACGGCTTCTGCGGTTCCATACCCGTCACGACGCCCCGGCCCGCCGGCCCGGATCCTCCTCCCGGACTGCGATGCCGTCACGACCGCGACGGCCGTCCGGACCGGTCAGCGGGTCTCGACGACGACGGACTCGATGACGACGTCGTTCACGGGCCGGTCGGTGCGCGGGTTGGTCTGCGCCCCCGCGATGGCGTCGACCACCTTCTTGCCGGCCTCGTTGGCCACCTCGCCGAAGATGGTGTGCTTGCCGGTGAGCCACGTGGTCGGGCCCACCGTGATGAAGAACTGGGAACCGTTCGTCCCCGGCCCGGCGTTGGCCATGGCCATCAGGTAGGGCTTGGTGAAGGCGAGGTCGGGATGGCACTCGTCGGCGAACTCGTACCCCGGCCCGCCCGTGCCGTTGCCCAGCGGGTCACCGCCCTGGATCATGAAGCCTTCGATGACCCGGTGGAAGATCGTGCCGTCGTAGAGCCGGTCCGTGGTCTTCGCACCCGTCTCGGGATGGACCCACTCCCGCTCGCCCCGCGCCAGCTCGACGAAGTTCTTCACCGTCTTCGGCGCGTGGTCCGGAAAGAGCCGGATCTCGATGTCGCCCTGATTGGTCTTCAACGTCGCGTACAGCTGCTCTGCCACCGTCACACCTCTCTGACTGATCGTCACGTGATCGTGACACGACCCTGGGTGCCGTATGCCCGGTTGGCCGCGCGGGCTGCGGCATTACCGCCGAACGAGTGACAGGGGGTCGTGTGCCCGGTCGCGGGCACGGACAGCGGCGAGCCCCTTCCCGGGCGGGGAAGGGGCTCTGCGCGGTGGCCGGGGTACGGGCTGTCAGAAGGCCTGGTTGTTGCAGCCCATGTCCGAGCCGAGGTGGCTCTGCTGCGCACCCGGGTTGCCTTCGCCGTTCAGCGCGTTGGCCAGCACGCCGGTGAGGGCGCTGACGTTGCCGAGCAGTTCGACGTTCATGTCGTGCGAGCGGCACTCGGTGTTCTGCGTGACGTCGAAGTCACGGTCGGACTCGCCGTGTGCGTAGGCGGAGGCGCCGCCGAACGAGGCGACGCTGCCGAGGACGGCACCCACGAGGACGGCCCTCTGGAACTTGCGCATTGGTTCTCCGTTGGTCGGGCAGATGGATCTGCAACAGGGTCGAGAGTCGGGATTGCGGACGATTGCGGGCGGCGGTCAGCCGAGTTGCGGAAGCCCCAGCTGGCCGACGGGAGGTGCCGCGACCTGGCCGAGGCCGACCGGGGACAGCTCGGGCACGCTCGGCGCCCCGACCAGCGGGTTGACGAGCGGGTTCACCTGCGGGTTCACCTGGGGGTTCACCTGCGGGGTGACACGCGTCGGGCCGTCCGTCGGGCCCCCCTCGGGCATGCCCAGCTTCGGGGTGACCTGCGGCATCACCTGGGGCATGACCTGGGGCACGACCTGCGGAGCAGGCTGTGCGGGCGCGTACTGCTGCGGAGGCGCGTACTGCTGGGGCGGGGCGTACTGCGGCTGCGGAGGCGCGTACTGCGGCTGCGGGGCGTACTGCGGCTGCGGGTACGGCGAGGTGTTGGCCTGCGCCGCCCCCTGCGACGATGCCGAGGCGACGGCGTAGCCGGTCTGCTGGGGCGGCGGAGGGGCGTACTGCGGCGCCGGCTGCGGCACGTACTGCGGTGGAGGCGCGTACTGCTGCGGGTACGGCGGGGGAGTGACCTGTGCCATGCCCCGCGACGTGCCCGAGGCGGCGGCGTAGCCGGCCTGTTGGGGCGGCGGAGCGGCGTACTGCGGTGCCGGCTGTGGAGCAGGTGCCGGAGGGGCGTACTGCGGTACCGGCTGCTCGGGAGCCGGTGCCGGAGCGGGACCGCCGTATCCGTATCCATATCCGACAGGGGAGTCGGCATGGCTGACGCCGGCACCGATGGCGGACAGACCACCTGCCGCTGCTAGAACGAGCGCGGCCCTGTGAAGCTTGCGCATGAAACCCTCGGCCCTTCGATACCTGAAAAGGGGAAATCCATTGCATTCAATGCGGTCACGCGTGCAGTCGGTGCGGTACTCGCACGGCACCGTCAGCAGCGGTACTCCTGAGTAGCACGCGGACATCGCATCGGAGCCGGGAGCGAATTCCCTCACCCCACTTCGAAGTCCACGGTCGCTGCCCTCTCCTGGTCGGAACGACGATTCCCGCACCGTGGTCACGGCATCCGAAGACCCGTCACCCATTTGCCAGCCACCGGAACGCACGTCGCAGCCCCGGCGCTCTTACGACAAATGGGTGACCACGGTCCGGAACCCGTATCCGGGTTCGCGCGCACCTCGTTCCCCACGGAGCGAGAACGATGGTCCACCGCAGCCGTTCAAGGCAGTTGTCACAGCCACAACTGCGCTGCCCCATCCCGCATTTCACCAGGTTCCGTGAACAGGTCAATGAAGGGCCGAGGATTCCATGCGCAAGCTCCAGCAAGTCGCGCTCGTCATCGCAGCAGCCGGGGGTCTGACCGCCGTCGGTGCCGGCCCCAGCTCCGCCGCCACCCCGGCCTACAACGGAGCTGTGCCGCCGCCCGCTTCACAGCCGGACGCCCAGGCCACCTCGGCCACCTCCGCCGCGGCGACCGCGCAGAGCTACGGCACGCCGCAGCAGGCCCCGTCGCGGGGCACCGACGTCGCCCCGCAGCTCAACCCCCAGCTGAACCCGCAGATCAACCCCCAGATTTCGCCCCAGACGCCGCAGTCGGTGCAGGGCGGCCCGGTCGGCCAGGCCAACCTGTTCCATCCGTCCCAGGAGTGCAGCCCGCAGACCCTGCTCGGCGCGAACGTCCCGGTCGGCCTGCTCGGCGCCGCCCAGACCCGCGGCATCGACTGCACCCAGGCCAACACCCAGTCGAACGCCCTCGCCAACGCGCTGCACGGCTGACAGAATCCCTCAACTCCGCCCGCGAATAGGCCTCTTGACCATCACGATCAAGGGGCCTTTTTGCAGGCTTATATGACTTTTACGTGTTTCTGCTGTTTGATCACGAAAGCGGCGCGTCGTTGCCGGTTTTAGCGTATTTGCTACTAATCTCCCGTAACTGTAGAAAGTCGATCTGCCACAGATCGCATCCACTCACTCCACGGAGATGACATGCGCAAGCTTCGCAACGTTGCCGTTCTGGTCGCCGCACTCGGCAGCATCGGCCTCGTGAGCGGCACGGCCTACGCCGGCGAGGGCGGCGGCCACGGCGAGCACGGGGACAAGTTCAACATCACGCAGAGCTCGCAGTGCAGGTCGCACGACCTGAACCTCGACGTCCTCGGCGAGGTCGGCATCCTCAACGGCCTGCTGGGCAACGCCCTGAACGGCGAGGGCAACCCGGGCGCCCAGGCCACGAGCATCGGCTCGACCATGGGCTGCAACAACAGCGCCTTCTGAGGCCGCACCCACGGCGCTGAGCCGCCGGTCGGGTAACTGGTCCCGACACCGGGCCGCGGGCCGGGTGTCGGGACCATTCATGTGCGCCGACAAATCCCCGCTGCAGAGAAAAGCAAGCGAAAAGCATTCGGTTCGGCGCGTCGCTCGATTCTTTCGGGTATTTCGTATCACCATTCATCACGGCATAGATGGCGATTTATCGCGCATCACATCCACCTCATTCCACGGAGATCTCATGCACAAGGTCCGCACCGCTGCCGTTCTCCTCGCCGCGTTCGGGAGCCTCGGCCTCCTGGGTGCCGGCACCGCCCACGCCGGTCAGGGCGGGGGCAAGGGCGACGAATTCAACGTCACGCAGAGCAGCACCTGTAAGTCGCACGACCTCAACCTCGACGTCCTCGGCGAGGTCGGCATCCTCAACGGCCTGGGCGGCAACCTGCTGAACGGCGAGGGCAACGCCGGAGCCCAGCAGTCCTCCCTGGGCTCGAACATGGGGTGCAGCAACTCGTTCAAGTAGGCCGGCAGGCAAGGCCGGCGAGTAGCGCCGAACGACAATCCCCGGTATCCCGACCACTGGTTGGGACACCGGGGATTTTCGTTGCTCCGGCAGCTCTCAGATCTCGATGTGCGGCTTCCTGAAGCCCTTGGGCAGCTTTGCCGTGTTGGAGCAGTCCACGACCGGCCCGACACTGGCGGAGCCGCCGTCCATCAGCGGGCCGTCCGGAAACACCACGCGCGGACGGCCCTCCGTCGAGCAGTCCTGCGCCTGCTGGAGGACGTGCTTGCCGTCCTTGTCCGAGCGGGTCTCGGTCTTGCGCACACAGACCGTGCTGCCCTGCTCGGTGGTCCTGCAGTCGCCCCTGGGGCCCTCTGCGTACGCGTGTCCGGCGCCGACGCAGAACACGGCGAGACTTCCGACGAGTCCCGAGACGGTAGCGATCTTCCGCGGACTGAACATGTCTTGTCTTCCTTTCTTCCTTTTACGACGAAGGCCCGGGCGCCTGCGCCAGTGACTGGCGTGCGCCCGGGCCCGAGAGGGTCGAAACAGAGGATCCCGCTCCTGGACACGTACGGTGCGCGCCAGTTGCGGGAGTGCCACAGCCCGGACGCGTGCCCCGGCGGGGCCGTCGTGCGTCCGGGCTGCCTCTGCCACGGGTATCACTCAGCAGGCCGGTGAACTGACCGAATCGGTGCGGGTCCGGGATGCCGAGCTCGTGCGATACGCATCAGGTTTCCGAAGAGGGTCGATGCGCCCGTGGCGGCGACGAGGGGATGAGCCCTCGGTGCGGTCTTACTCGCCGCCCTCAGGGCCGCCCTGCGGGCCGTAGCCCTGCTCGGGGCCCTGCTCCTGCGGCCCGTGGCCCTGCGGCGGAGCGTAGAAGTTACCGCCGGTGGCAACGGCGTTGGCCGTCGAGTTGGCCACGGCGGTGATCTGCGGGGGCGCGTCCTCGCCGCCGGCTGCGGAGCTGACCCCGGCGCCGAGGGCGCACAGCCCCGCAACCGCCGCCGCTACAACTGCAACGCGCTGAAACTTACGCATGGATAGACCCTTCGTTACCCAGGCGGAGCGCCTGGCTTGACTACTTAATGTGAGCATATACAGACGCTCCGTAGTTATTGAGGATCTACGCCACATGTCGCGTCACGTGGTTCAACGGGGCATGTCGAGCGGCATCCGCCTGCCGTTGACGCCGGCGGGAACTCCCACCGTCTTAGGTGCATTTGCCGGCACTCCGACCGTCTGGGGTGAACACGTCACCTCGGGCCCGAGCCGCTCGATCCCGCCGCCCAGGAATCCGGGCACCGTCACGGGCTGCACCGGCTTGCAGGTCTCCTGATGCGGAGGGGACTCGCCCTCGGGCACCACGCCCTGGATCCGCTGGGTGCAGGTGAGATTGCCCAGGAGGTCACTGGTGCAGCCTCCCGGACCACCTGCGGCGTGCGCCTGGGCGATGCCGATGCAGGACACGGCGATGCCGCCGAGGAGCCCCGAGACGGCCGCGATCTTCTTCCTGCTGAACATGAGACGCGCCTTCCTTTACAGAGGTGCCGTTCAGCCGGCGAAGGCCTGGTTGAACTGGCCGCAGTTGCTCTCCAGGTTGTCGGCGAGGCCGAGCACGCCGACCGGGACGTTGGCCACACCCGCCTCCTGCGGGCTGCACTCCTGGTACGGACGGAAGAGGTCGACCTGCTGCGGCTGGTCACCGCCGTAGGAGTCGGCGATGGCAGTGCCGGCGCCGATGGCGGACAGGCCACCGGCCGCCAGTGCCGCGATCACGACCTGCTGAAGCTTGCGCATGGAGCCCTCGGTTCTGTGCTGGTATAGCGAAGCTGATTGCCTAGAGTGACGAGTTAAACACTAGCAGTAGCAACGTGCTGCATTCCACAACGGACATCCATCCCGAGGGGGATATAGCCCCGCAGAATCACCGGATGGGTGCCAACTGACCGATAAAAGGCCTGGATTGCCGGGCGCCGCAAGCCGTCACGGCACGCGGACCCGCGTCAGGTGCCGTACGGCACCGGCACCAACACGGGTGAAGCCGGGGAGAGTTGCGTCAGGAGAACGCCGGCTCCGCGACCCGTGGACGATCGCCCGCGGGAACCGAGACGATCAGGTCCCGCAACGCCTCGGCGTACCGCCGCACGTTCTTGTACGCGAGGTCGGTGTCCGGGTAGCGGCAGGCGAACCACAGCCCCTCGTCCAGCCGGTTGATCCAGGCGCACACCTGGTCGCCGTACGACACCCGGAGCAGTCCGTACGCCTTCTGCTCGGTCCAGCGGGCCGAGCCGGGGATGAGGCGCGCGTCCACGTACGAGATGATCGAGTACATGTCCGGCGACGTCGGCCTGAAGTCCGCGCCCAGCAGCCGCAGTACCCGGGCCAGCGGAATGCGGGCCAGCGACCGGTTGGCCCGCAGTTCGGCGCGGACCGTGCCGAGCGCGCTCGCGAAGTCCGGTGCCGCGGGCACCTCGATCGGTGCGCCGCCGACGTACCAGCCCACGGAGTCCGACCACGCGGACTTCACCCGCGTGTGGAACGGCACGACCGTGCGGTAGACCGGCTGCCCGCCGAGTTCGTGGACGATCAGGCTGGTCGCCGCCAGGATGCCCACGAGGCTGCCGCCGTAGGGTCGGCAGTGCGCCTCGAACGCGGCGGCGGCGTCCGCGTCGACGAGCGGCTCGCACACCAGCTTCTGGGCGGGCAGCACCCCACCGGGCCGCAGTCCGAGGTCGACGGGGAACTCCGGGAGCCTTCCGTCGCACCGGCCGATGAACTCCCGCCAGCGCGCGACGATCGCGTGCGTGTCGTCGATGCCGTCCGCGTTCGCCCGCTCCAGCTCGCAGAAGTCGACGTAACTCCCCACGGGCGTACCGGTGACGGACCGGCCCGTGACGCCCGCCGTGTACAGCGCGTGGACCTCGTCCGGGATGCGCTGGAGGGAGTAGGCGTCGACGTTGGTGTGGTCGAAGGCCAGGTACACGCTGGTGGAGTCCTCGCGCACGACGGCCGCGTAGATGAAGTTCGGCCAGCCCAGCGCGTCCGCCGCGGTGTCGAACCGGTCCTGCAGGTACCGGATCAGCGCGCCCGCGTCGGCGAAGTCGCCGACCACCTCGCGGCGCAGGGTCACGTCGTTCTCGTCGAGCGTGAACCGGTGCATGTCCTCCCCGGCCCATCTGAAGCCGCTGCGCAGCGTCTCGTGGCGCAATGTCCAGCCACGCAACGCCTGTTCCAGCGCGTCGAGGTCGGCCCGGCCCGGCAGGTCGAACGCCGCGCCGATCCAGGTCGGCACGAACAGCCCGTCCTCCCGCACCGAACGGGCCGTTCTGATGTGCGACTCCTGGATGTACGCCGGCGGTCGCGGATCCGGCGGCAGGGCCGCCGCGGCCGCGATGGTCGCCGGGCTGAGCGTCCACTCGACGAGCCGCCCGGGCCGGACCTCACAGCGCTGAATGTCAGAAACTCGCACAGTGGCGTCTCCTTCGCAGAAGACACCAGCTTGATCAAGGGGGAGCCGTACGCGAGCGGTGGTCGCTGTGTCGTCGGCTTTTCAGCGGGACGTGTGATGTCTCGAACGGAGAAGCGACCCCTCAACGGCCTTTGTCACCAAGGACTCTGCCCGCGTGGCGGTTCCCGTGACACCGGAACGCCCCTCACTCGTACTGGTAGATCCCGCTCATGTCCTCCAGCGCGGCCGGTGTGACGTCCCACGGCGGCAGCCTCTGGTCCCGGGCCACGACCCGGCCGCGCTCGATGTCGCGCGCGCCCGGGGGCTCGACGGGGAGGTACCCGTTGCCGGAGTGCCGTTGCTGCCAGCGGGTCCACTGGAGGTCGATGAAGGCGTGATGCAGCCAGAAGACGGGGTCGTTGGGGGAGGCGGCGCCGAGCATCACGCCGCCGACCCAGTGGTGCACCCGGTTGTGGTTGTGCCAGGAGACGCTGCCCCGGCCCCTCCCCCATCCCTCCAGCTTGTTGCGGAAGCCGCGGGTGACCGTCGAGTTCCAGGGCCAGACGTCGTAGACCGGGTCGGCCAGCGCGAATTCGAGCTCGTCGCCGGTCGGCAGCTGGATCGGGCTGCGGGCGCGGCCGAGGTCGCGGGTGAGGTACTGCACGTCGGTCACGCGCTCGCTGAGCCTCCAGTGACCCGCCCGGTAGGCGAACGGACCGGTCATCACCTGCCGGTCCGAGCGCCGTCCGTTGCCGCCG
Organism: Streptomyces sp. HUAS MG56; assembly: GCF_058673395.1. Taxonomy (NCBI): domain Bacteria; kingdom Bacillati; phylum Actinomycetota; class Actinomycetes; order Kitasatosporales; family Streptomycetaceae; genus Streptomyces; species Streptomyces sp. HUAS MG56. The sequence continues at coordinate 4,142,015 of NZ_CM178722.1, forward strand.
AGCAGGTCGTCGGTCCACGGGAGGGAGTTCGCCGTGCGGTCACGGGTCCAGTCCCAGTACGGCACGGTCACCGACTCGTCCACCCGGCGCAGCGCCCGCTCCAGTTCCAGCAGGAGCTTGCGGTGCCAGGGCAGGAAGGAGGGCGTCATGTGGGCGGTACGCAGATGGTGTTCGCCGTCGGGCGAGTTGTGCGTGATGTGGATGTGCACGAACTCGTCGTATTCACCGCGGCGTTTGATTTCCAGCAGAGCGCTCACGAGCCGCCGTCGCTCGGACCGGGTCAGCCTGTTGACGTTCTTACGGGTGTACGCCATGCTCGCCCTCCTCGTGCACCGGCCCCGAGCGGCAGTGGTCGGCCCTGCGGCAGTCCGGTTCGTCGGCCGAAGCGGTAACTGCCGGGCGATCCTCCAGGTCACCGCCGTGCGGCCGGACCGGTGACGGAGCAGTGCGGGCAGCACGCTTCTCCGATTGGCATTCAGAATTGCTTTTTGTCACGACAGTTGGCGGACGAGGTCAGGGGGCGACGCCCGGCTGCAGGTCCTGCTCGGTCCAGATGGTCTTGCCGGTGGAGGTGTAGCGCGTGCCCCAGTGGTGGGTCATCTGGGCGATGATGAACAGGCCGCGGCCCCCCTCGTCATCACTCGCGGCGTGCCGCAGATTGGGCGAGGTGTGGCCGGTGTCGGAGACCTCGCAGATCAGGGTCCGGTCGCGGATCACGCGTACCTGGATCGGACCGCCGACGTAGCGGATGGCGTTGGTGACCAGCTCACTGACGATGAGCTCCGTGGTGAACGCCAGGTCGCCCAGCCCCCAGTCGCCGAGCTGCTTGCTGACGGCGGTGCGGATGGCGGCCACCGCCGCCGGTTCCGGGAGCACCGCCCATTCGGCGTGCTGGTTCCGGTCGAGCAGGCGCGTGCGGACCATGAGGAGCGTCGCGTCCACGTCCGCGGGCCCGGGCAGCAGACTGGTCACCACGCTGTCGCACTGCTCCTCCAGGGATCCCCGGCCGCCGGCCAGGACGCGGTACAGCTGGGCGAGCCCGGCGTCACGGCCGTCGGCCGCCTGGAGGAGACCCTCCGTGAAGAGGACGAGGAGACTGCCCGGTTCAAGGTCCAGTTCCGTGCTCTGGTAGGGCAGGCCGCCAATGCCCAGCGGCGGCCCGAGCGGCAGTTCCGGGCAGCCGGCGACGCCGGTGCGCGGTGGGACGATCGCCAGCCCCACCTGTTCCCCGGCCCGCGCGACGCCGCACTTGCCCGAGACGGGGTCGTACACCGCGTACAGGCAGCTCACGCCCAGGGCCGCGTCGGCGTGCGGTATCCGGCGGCCTGCCCCGGCCTCGTGCGCGGTCTGCTCGACCAGGTCGGTCAGGCGGGACAGCAGCTCGTCCGGGCTCAGGTCCAGCCGGGCCAGCACGCGCACCCCCGTCCGCAGGCGGCCCATGGTGGCCGCGGCGCCCAGGCCGTGCCCGAGCACGTCCCCGACGACCAGGCCGACCCGGGTGCCCGACAGGGGAATGACGTCGTACCAGTCGCCACCCACCCCGGATCTGTTGTCGGCGGGCACGTAGCGGCTCGCCGATCCGACGGCGGCGTGCCGCGGCAGACGGCGCGGGAGCAGGCCCCGCTGGAGTTTCAGGGCCACGCCGTAGCCACGGGTGACCGCCGGCATCAGCAGGACACCGACCAGCAGCGCCCCCAGGCCGAGGACCGTGACCCCGCCCGTCCTGCCGATCAGCGGCAGGTCGACGGCGGTCGTGCCGTACGCGGGGTCCGCGTAGACGACGAAGGCGGCGTACAGGAACAGCAAGGCCATCATCAGCCCGCCGAGCCCCGGTAGTACGCCCTTGAAGACCAGGTCACGGGTGCTGCGGCCGAGGACCTTGCGGTGGTGCCAGAGGCAGGCGAAGCCGGTCACCGCGTACTGGAACGCGATCGCGAGACCGACCGAGTCGATCGAGTCGGCCAGGACGTTCCGGCTGAACGACGACAGCAGCACGAACAGGGAGATCGAGACAGCGCCCATGCCGAGGGTGCCCCAGGTCGGGGTGAGGAACCTGCGGTGGATCCGGGCGAACCGGGAGGGGACCGCCTTGTGGACCGCCATGGAGAAGACGGTCCTGGCCAGGGGCAGGATGGTGGTCTCGGCGGAGGCCAGGGCGGAGGTCAGCACCATGAGGATCAGCAGCCTCGACAGGAGCAGCCCCGTGCCGTGGCGTCCGAACACGGCCGCGCCCAGCCCGGACAGCACATCGTCCGAGTTGCGGGTGTTGCCGAGTCCGATGCCCGAGGTGCCGACTCCCGCGAACGCCTGCGCCGACGTGGACACCAGCCCGTACATGACCAGGAGCAGCACGGTGGTCATGACCGCGGCGCGTCCGGGGATGTGCGCGCTGTCGACGGTCTCCTCGTTGACCGAGAACGCGGTGTCCCAGCCCCAGTAGATGAAGACCCCCGCGAGGACGCCCGAGGTCAGGGCCTTTGCCGAGGGCACCTCGAAGGGGTTGAACCAGGTGGCCGAGACGTGGATCGCCGTCGCGGGCGGCGCGACGTAGACCCTGACCAGCGCGGCGACGGCGAAGACGACCAGCACCACGACTTCCAGGCACAGCAGCCAGCGCTGGACGGCCGCCGAGAACTCGATGCCGACGTAGCAGACCGCGGTCAGTACGGCGATCCAGACGATCCCCGCCACGGTGGTCCACAGCCGGTTGTCCGCCAGTCCGTCCAGGCCCACCAGCCGGAAGCCGTAGGCGGCGGCGATCTTGGCGAGGCTCGCCATGACGATCACGTCGGCGACGATGATGCCCCAGCCGGCCATCCAGCCGACGCGTGGTCCGAAGGCGCGGGTGGCCCAGGTGAAGGTGGTGCCGCAGTCGGCGTTGCTCGCGTTGAGCTCCCGGAAGGCGTACGCGACCAGCAGCATCGGTATGAACGCCAGCATCGTGACGATCGGGGCCTGCAGTCCGACCCCGGCCACGATCACGCCGAGCGTGGCGGCCAGGCTGTACGCCGGGCCGGTGGAGGCAAGGCCCATGGCAACCGAAGAGAACATGCCAAGGGCGTCGTGTTTGAGCCCCTTCCGGCCGGCCCCCGTACCGGGAGCGGGGCGGTCGACCGGCACGGCGCCGCCGAAGTGCCTCACACTTGATTGCACCGCCGGGCGGCCCCCCTCCGCAACAGCTGCCCGTGCCGCCGGACGCCGGGCTCAGGACAGCGCAACGGGGGTCGTACGGGTCCTACGGGTCCGATGCGGGCGGACTGTCACCACTCACCGTGATGACCGACCACCCGGAAGCTGCCGACGACACCGTCCTCACCGAACACGCCCCCGTCGCCGAAGACGCCCCCGCGGCCGAACACTCCCTCGGCACCGAAGACGCCCCCGTGGTCGGTACGGGTCACCTCGCCGAAGGTTTCGCCGTGGGGACCCACGGTGGTGACCGGAGCGCCGCCGTCACAGGTGAAGCCCCGGAAGACCTCGACGGTCCTGCGGCTGTCGTTGAAGACGCTGAAGCTGCTGGAGCCGGTCGCGGTGATGCAGCCCTCGGCGGAGGCGGAGTACGTACGTTCGTTGAAGTAGATCCTTCCGCCTCGTTCACGGCCGCGTCCGCCTCCGTCACGGCCGTGGTCGCGTCCACCGCCGTCGCGGCCCTCCCCCCTCTCTCCGCCTGCGTTCCTGCCGCCCACCGGGGCAGCGGGAGCAGCGGGAGCAGCGGGAGCAGCGGGAGCAGCGGGAGCCACGGCAGGAGCGGCTCGGTGCGCGGGCCGGGCCGCCTGGTGGACGGCGGAGGGCGTCGGGGCGGATCCGTCGGCCGAGGCGTAAGGGATGCCGGCGGCCACGAGGACGGTCACGCCCACTCCGGTGCCGAGCACAGCAAAGGTACGCGGAGACATGTCACTTCTCTCTGTCGCGCGGACGTCGGCCGGGCGACCGATCTGCGACGAACGTACCGACAGCCCCGACAACCGGCATTTCAGATAAATCACCAGTGTGACGGCAGGGACCCAAACGGGTAACCCGTCGCCGCTGATCGGCGCCCGGCATCCAGGTCACGAACCCCGGCTGCTTTCACCGTGGTTCGCCGCTGCACCCGGTTGAGTGACAAGCAGTACGGCACCCGAAGACGTTCGCGATATGGCGAGCTGATTTCTATACGTTCTTCCGGGATTCGGACATTCAGGCCAGCAGGTGGCAGCCTGCGTCCGCCACTCACGGAGGTCACGGGATGAACCATCGCCCCTGGGTTACAGCACCACTGGCGGGCGTGGTCATCGCCCTCGCGTCCCCACCGGTCGGCGCCGCCGCGCACGCGCCCCTACGGCACCCGCCCGCCTCCCTGCGGGTGCGTGAAGGAGGCCGCGACGACGACCACCGCAACCCCTGGCGCGACTGCCACAGCCACCGCCGCGTCGTCCTCATCACCCCGACCCTCAGAGCGTTCCTGACCAACGGCCGGCGCGGACCGGAAGCCCTCGTACTCAAGGGAACCCCGAAATCCAAGACCTGGTCACCGGAGCAACCCTGGGGCAGCTTCACCGTCGCGAAGTTCCTGGACGTGAACTACTCCGCCACCACCACCGGCCAGTACGCGTTCGCCATCAAGGAATTCTTCAGAGTGCACCCGCTCTTCGTCGTGAACACCTACGACAACCACAAACGCGCCTTCCCCTTCCCCGAAGCCCGCTGCAACGACCACAACGACAGCGACGGCGAAGACCGCGACCGCCCGCACGGCGGCAGTTCCTCCGCCTCGCCCTGCAAGGACGCCCCGGCACCGCGGGACGGAACGGCCGCCGGCTGGAGCACCGGCCTGCTCAGCACACAACACGTCCTGATCGCGGCGGGCGGCCTGCTCATGCTCCTCGGAATGCTCGCCACCGCCTGGCACCGCCGGCGCCGCTCCGACGACTGACCACGGCGCCCCGGCATCTCCACGCCCCCGTCGGCGCCTCACGCCCCCCGTCGGACCGAGCACCTCGGCGGCGCCGCGCGGCTCGGTGCGCGGCTGCTGGTTGAGCTTGTGCCGCAGGACGGACGAGTGCCGGTGGACCGCCTTGCGGGTGTAGGGCCGCTCCCGCAGCTCGGCTTCGAGGGCCGGACAGAAGGCCTCCGGCGCGGAGGCCGGGTCGATGACGCGTCGGACCACCGCGGCGGCGGACTGCGGGTCCGGCGTGATGCGCACCTTGGCGATGTAGTCCCCGTGACTGACAGCGCCCGTCGTCCAGTGGCTCGACAGGGCCGGGTATGTCGAACATCTTCAGCGCCAGTCCGGTGGCGCTGCCCCGTCGTGCGGCGGCTCCGGCGTGGCCGAGCCGCTGGAGAAGCGGATGAGCGCGTCGTGGGTTCCCGGCGTGGCGCAGATGCCTCGGGCGTACGCGGGGGGGAATCCCGTCCAGGATCTCCACCTGCCCTCGAACCAGCCCGTAGCCCTTGGCGTGGGCATCGCGGAGGGCCCGGCCAGTGCCGTCGGCCTCGACCGAGTCGGTGATGTAGCTTTCGCGTCCTTCGAGAGCGGGTCAGGGGTCCCAGGGGGAGGAATCGCTCTCCGAAGCAGTACTCACCGCCGCGGGTGACCACGAAGCCGGGCAGGTTCCGCAGACGGCGCCGGACCGGCTCGCCGTCGTTGATCCACTCGGATTTGATGAATTCAAATTGCCGTTCCAGGTGGGCTCCGCAGAAGACGCCGGCCAGGCCCCGGTCCGCGCCGTCGTCGTCCAGTGCGCCGTCCGGCAGGAGCGGGCCGCAGGTGGTGCCGCGGCGGATGAGGCGGTGCATCCGGGCGTCGCCGATGATGGTGGAATCGCGCGGGTTGGTGCGCCGGATGGGCCCACCCGCGGGGCACCGGAAGCCTCGGTCGTCCGGGTCGTCGTGCTCCGGCGACAGCGTCAGCGGTGCCCCGCTGCGCGCAGGTACCGGCGCCAGGCCGCCATGGTGGTGTGAATCTTGCGGACGGCCGCGTAGGTTCCGTTGCGCCCCAGCACATCGGGGTGGGGCATGGTCGGCAGATCGCCGGTCTCGTCGGGGTATCCGAGGGAACTCGCCGGTCTTGATGGGCGGTTCCTGCGGGTTGGAGCCGGGCAGCCCGACGCCCTCGATGTTCGGATGGCCGATGCCGTCGCGGAAGTCGCCGTGATGGCGGCCCTGTTCTTCGTCCTCGGGCTGAAGCTGCTCGGAGACGGAATTTCCATCCTCACCTCATAACAGCCGTGCTCGAACGCCCTCTGTCAGTGCGCGTGGCCGCTCGAAGCGGGCGCCGGGGCCGCGTCGGGGTTCGCCAGCCAACGCAGCGCGCTGAGGCTCGGCAGGAAGAAGTACTCTCCGCCGCGGGTGATGACGAAACGCTCCACGCCGTGCAGGCGGCGCCGGACCGGGTGCTGCGGGATCGTGAAGATGCCCGTGCCGTCGTTGTTGCCCGTGAGCAGGTCCTTCTCCTGGTCGAGGCCGGTGAAATGGCCGTCGTTCAGCCATTGCGACTTCACGAACTCAAACTGGCGGTCGAGGTGCGAGCCGATGAAGACGAAGACGATGCCGCGGTCGGCGCCGTCGTCGTCCAGCGTGCCGGCCGGAAGCGGGGGGCCGTAGTTGGTGCCCCGTCGAATCATGTGGTGCAGGCGGACGTCGCCGATGATCTCCGAGTCGCGCGGGTTGGCTCGCCTGGCGTGGGCGCCGTGGGGGCAGATGGCACCATGCGGATCGGACGCGTAGCGGAAGCCGTTGTTGCGCTGGTCGTCCGCCCCCAGGGCCGGGTCGTCGTGCTCGGGCGCCAGGACCAACGGGGCGCCGCTCTGCCAGCGGCCCACGATCTTGGCGGCGAGCAGCGACTCTTCCTCCGGGCTGCCGGAGTTGTCGTGGAGATACCGGCGGAAGGCCGCGACGCGCGTGTGCAGTTTCCGCCAGGCCACGAAGGTGCCGTTGCGGCCCAGCTCGGCCGGCTCCGGCATCGGCGGCAGGTTTCCGGTCTCGTCGCGATAGCCGAGCACGAATTCGCCCGCCTTGAGCACGGAACCGTCGCCGGGCGGACTCTCTGCGCCGCTGCCTTCGATCGTGGGGTTGCCGATGCCGTCCTTGTAGCCGAAGCTGGTGCGCCCGGTGGACAGCTGGTAGAAGTCCTGCCGATGGACGACCTGAAGACCGGCGAGCTGCGCGTGGGCCTTGCGCGCACGTTCGAGGACGACCGCCAATGACTCCTGGTCGGCGGCCAGGAGGGACAGCACGACGTGGACCTGGCCGGTGCCGAAGGGCGGCTCCCAGCGTGCGGGCGCGCTCTCCCCGGTGTCCCCGATGAACTCGGCGCGTGCCGCCATGCCCTGCCGGAACTCGTCAGGAAAGGTGTTCAGGGCGGCCGGCGGGACCTGGAGCGCTTCGAGTCCCCGGTACGTCAGTCCGGCGTTGAGCAGCGCGGGCAGGTCCGGTTGCCACCAGTTGGCAGCGGAGTCGACCAGCTCGGCCAGACGCCCCATCAACTCGCGCCCGGCGCCGGGATCGTCCACACGCAGCAGGATGTAGGTGCCGACGTACGGTGACGGCCGGTCGCGCAGCACGATGCCCTGGATCTCGTCCAGCTGCAGCGGCGGGGCTTCAGTCGCTGTCATGACGTCCTTCCGGTCGACTATCGGCGACTTTGTACCAATTGCCGCTACTTTCAGTGCTGTCCGACACGGCACATCGCGCGATTGACGAGCGCCTGAGCGCGCGGGGTCGCGCGGAGCGCAAGGTTCCACCGCGCGAGCCGAAGCGCTCGCTGGGGATCGCCGCCGACGGTCAGCCAGAACTCCGCCGCGTGATCGGCGTACGCCTCCGGGTGGCGCGCCATCAACTCCTCGTAGCGCGCGGCAGCGTGGGCACGCCAGAATCGAGCCTCCGCCGACGCCTCGCCCCCGCCCAGGAGGCGGACAAGCCGGGTCGCGTAGTCGGGATCGTCGCTGACGAGGGCCAGCCGGCGCAGACGCTCTGTCGCCACGGCCGTCCGGCCTTCGGCGGCGTCGGTCTCAGCGAGCCGACCCTGGGCCGGCACATAGGACGGCAGTCGGCGAGCGGCCGACTCCAGCCAGACGCGCGCGCTCACCAGCCTGCCCTGGGCCAGCCACGTCTGCCCGCACTGGAATTCGAGAACCGCGAGGGGAAAGGGGCTGACCCCGCGGTAGGCGCCTCTCGCCGCCAGAAACCACGTCCCGGCCTCGTCGGGCTCGCCGCTCTCGGCATGACAGCGGGCCATGGCACCGAGGGTCCTGAAGTCCCGCCCCCTCGACAACCCCTGCCGATGCAGCGCGAGCGCGTCCTCGTACTGCCCGACCGCCTGGCAGACGGCTGCTCGCTCCTCGTCCGCACTTCTCCGATCGAACCCCAGCGCAGCCGCCCCATCCAGATCGTCCAGCGCCGCCGCGAACCGGTGGAAGAGGCCCGCCAGCCTGGCGCGCGCCATGAGCGAGCGAGGATCGCGTGGCGCCTGGTCGACGAACGTCCCGGCCAGCGACGCCGCGCGCTCGGCCTCGTCGATGCGGCCCCGCACGTGCCCGCGCAGGGCGGTCAGCTCCACCAACTCGCCCCAGCCGTCAGCGGTGAGCCTTCCGCGTGTCGCCTGCGACGTCAGTCCTTCGATGCGCGCGTCGAGGTTGCCCATGGCGATGACGCCGGCCGTCGTGGGCGGCCCGCCCGCGAGATCGGGCCCGCTCTCACCACCGGCATGCGTGGCCGCCGTGGAACCGCTCATCAGCTTGCGGCGGCCGTCGGGACGGAAACGGGTTCGGGCGGGTCGGGGTTGGGCGGTGCCAGGTACGGGAACTCACGCGAAGCCGGGACGGTCCCGTCGACGCCGTCGCTCACGCGCGGACCATGGCCCGCGTTGACGATCAGCGTGTAGAGCGTGTCGATGACATCGTCGTTGAGCGACCGGCCGCCACAGGTCTCATGCTCCCGGCCCTCCAGCAAGGCCCGCTCGATCTCGAAATAGCTGTCTTCGGCGTACGGCTTGGCCACGTCCACGACCAGGAAGTCCGCGAGCAGCAGCTCCGTCAGCGGATGCGTCCCGTCCGGCTGCGTCGTCCAGTCCGCCTTGCCGTCGAGGCCGTCGAAGAAGACCAGGTTGGCGTTGAGACGTGCGCGATAGGCGTCCACGTAGCTCGGGCCCAGCCGGAACGGGTCCTCCTCGTTGTAGAGATCGCGCAGGTCAACGACCTTATTGGCGGCGTCGACCCCGTTGTCCGACAGGAGGATGTTCTTGACCTCGGGGCGGCCGAGGCGTTCGAGGCGCACGGGATACGGTCCGACCGTGACGGTTTCCGCCGCAACGGCGAAGACGCTCCCCGAGGCCGCCCCGAACACCCTGGCGACGTCGAGCTCTGCCACGACGGTGAGGACGTCGGCGCCCTCCAGTGAGTTGGTGCCCTTCGGTACGAAGGCGAGCCGCCGCCTCGCCCGTGTCTCCACCTCCTTGGCCACGTCCATGAAGAAGGGATCCAGCCGCAGCCCGGCGTAGCATCGCACGCCATGGCCCTCGCCGCCCCGCTCGTCATTCACCAGCAACGAAACCGATTCGCCGTCGGGCAGTACGCACGTTCCCCGCTGCGTCACCTCCCCGTCGTCATCCGGTCCGACCGGAATCGAGAAGGTGCAGGAAAGCGTGAATTCGTCGGTGCCGACATCGAGGAGTGAACCGGAATCTCCCGTGGGCACGGATGCCGGACGGACGCGGAAGCGATAGCCGGCAGCGTCGGAGAACAGGGCTCCCGGCCGCGCGTTGGGAAAGACATTCATGACCAGGACGAGCCGGCCCGGCCGGGAGGGGCTGGGAAAGGCATAGAGGTCGGTCAGGTCTATGGCCGGATCGGCCAGGGCGCGGGTGCCGGAAAGATGGTCGGACATGATGCTGCGACCTCCGCTGACGGGCCCGAGCGGACGCGGGACAGCTGCTAGCTGGACGCCGTGTCCAGCAACGCGTTGAACGCCTGCGTGACCTTCTGCGCCTTGGCGGTGTCCTCGACCGTCATGGTCGGATTGGAGGCGTACCACATGTCGGCCTCCACGATCTTCGTCGCCAGCCAGTCGACGATGTTCGGAGAGGTCGCCCCGGGCCAGCCCTCGACGACACCTTCGAACATCTCATCGAACCACGGCGCGGCATTGGCGAAGATGTCAGCCATGTACGGCTTGAAGTCACCGTCGTAGGTGACCGCGCCTATGACCTGGGTGTCATTGTTGATGAACGTGACACGGAAGTCGTGGACAGTGCCGACGATCTTTTCGTACCGAAAGGCGTCGTCCTGGATCTTGGCGGCGTTCTGGTGGAACTTCTCTGCCCCGCCTGGCTTGGCATCGAGGAGAACGGTGATTTCCGCTACCTCCCCGATCCGCTTGCCGAGACCGTCGGGCTGCCTGGCCACGGTTGGAGTCGCCGACCTGGCGGAGCTCTGTGCCGTCATGACTCCCTCTCCCTTTGATCGTCTACCGGCTGGGCTGCGGGCTCCCCTCCCTTCTGAGTACATTCCGGAAGGCCCACATAGCCAGCTTTGTCGCCCCCCGGGGTGTCGGCAAGCCGATCAGGCCCCCGGGTCGACGTCCACCTCGGGGAGCCATTCACAACCACATGCGCCACAGATGACATCCGGCGTCATTGTGCCGGGCCAAGTACGTCGTCGGCGCTTCGCGGCTCTGTGCGCGGCTGCTGGTTGAGCTTGTGACGGGCGATGGAGGACCGCCGGTAGACCTCTTTGCGGGCCCGCATGATGTTGCCCAGGGGGGCGTGTTCGGCGGTGACCCGCCAGGGGGTGAAGGAGAGTGCGTCCATCTTCTCCAGGTTCTCCGGGCCGGAGATGTCCTGCTGCGGGAGCCGCAGCCTGGCCACGGTGACGGGCGGCGAGAGCTGCTCGGGCCACTCCACGGTGGTGTCCTCCACCGGCATGCGCTCCAGGTCGGTGCACAGTTGGACCTGGATGTCGAAGACGTAGGGCCGCTCCTGCAACTCGGCTTGCAGAGCCGGCCGGAAGACCTCTGCCGCGGAGGCCGGGTCGATGGTGCGCCGGACCACCGCGGCGGCACTGGACGGGTCGGGGGTGATGCGCACCTTGGCGATGTAGTCCCCGTGCCGGACCGCGCCCATCGTCCAGTAGCTCGACAGCAGCAGGTTCGCCGGAGGGTTCTTCGACAGGCGGAGGAAGGCAAGGAACTCGTCCCATGCCCAGTCGGCCTGGTCCAGGGTTCCCTTTCCGGTCACGAACTCGGTGTAGAAGCGATGTGCGCCTGGGCGACCCTGGGAGAAGTAGGCCGGCGCGTCCAGGAACAGGTCCTGGATGAACAGGTAGTGCTCGACCGTGTTGCAGAAGAAGATCGGGCCGTTGATGTTGACGTAGTCGAAGGTGCCTGTGTCCGGTTCGTCTTCCAGCAGGGTCGGGCCGGGGATGTCGAAGATCTTCAGTGCCAGTCCGGTGGCGGTGCCCAGGCGTGCGTCGGCTCCGGCATGGGGCGAGCCGTTGGAGAAACGGATGAGCGCGTCGTGGGTTCCCGGGGTCGCGTAGATGCCCTGGGCGTACTCGGCGGGGAGCCCGGCCAGGATCTCCACTTCCCCGCGGACCAGTCCGTAGCCCTTGGCATGAGCGTCGCGGAGGGCTCGTCCGGTGCCGCCGGCCGTGACCGACCCGGCGATGTAGCTCTCGGTCTTTTCGATCACCGTCTGAACGTTGCGGTCGAAGTCCGGGTCGTCGTCTTCGACGTCAGGCGTGTAGCGGACGAACTGTGCTGCCATGACCTTCGACCTCTCCTCGCAGAGCGTGATCGGACCTCAGGGGGGGAACCGCTGTCAGTCCTCAAGTTCGGCGAGCCAGCGCAGGGCGCGCAGTCCTGGCACGAAGCAGTACTCACCGCCCCGGGTGACCACGAAGCTGGGCAGGTTCTGCAGACGACGCCGGACCGGCTTCTCCGGGATGGTCACGGTGCCGGTTCCGCCGTGATGCCCGGCCACCGGATCCTTCTCGCCGGGATAGCCGATGAAGTTGCCGTCGTTGACCCACTCGGCCTTGATGAACTCGAACTGCCGCTCCAGGTGGGCTCCGATGAAGACTCCGATCAGGCCGCGGTCGGCGCCGTCGTCGTCCAGAACGCCCTCGGGCAGAGGTGGGCCGTAGGTGGTGCCGCGGCGGATGAGACGGTGCATCCGCGCGTCGCCGATGATGGTGGCATCGCGGGGGTTGGTGCGCCGGATGTGTGCACCGGCGGGGCACCGGTACCCCCGGTCGTCGTTCTCCCGGTACAGGAAGTTGTTGACGCGGTGCGGATCGGCCGCCAGCTCCGGATCATCGTGCTCCGGAGTCAGTGTCAGCGGGGCGCCGCTCGGCCAGCGCCCGACCATCTTGGCCGCCAGGAGTGCCTCCTCCTCGGCGCTGGAGGTGTTCGCGCGCAGGTACTGCCGCCAGGCCGCCACGTTGGTGTGGATCTTGCGGACGGCCGCGTAGGTGCCGTTGCGTCCCAGCACATCGGGGCTGGGCATGGGCGGCAGACTGCCGGTTTCGTCGGGGTAGCCGAGGATGAACTCGCCGGCCTTGATGGGGGTTTCCCGCGGGTTGGAACCGGGCAGTCCGACGCCCTCGATGTTCGGATGGCTGATGCCGTCACGGAAGCCGAAGGTGGTGCGTCCGGTCGGGAGCTGGTGGACGTCCTGCTGCCAGATCACCTGGACACCGGGTGTGTCCTCGAAGGCGACACGGGCCCGCTCCAGCTCCTTGCCCAGCTGCGCCGCATCGGAGGCGAGGGCGCTCAACGCGATATGGACATCGCCCGTTCCGAACGGTGCCTCCCAGCGGTCCGGGGCGCTCTCGCCCACGTCGCCGATCAGCTCCGCCCGAGCGGCCATGCCCTCACGAAACGCCCGCGGAAAGCTGTCCAGCGACTCCTGGCGGACCCCCAGGGCCCTCAGCCCCTCATAGGTGAACGCCACCGCGACCCAGGCATCCCGGCTCGGGTCCACGTCGGGCAGACCACCCGCCGTCACCGGAAGCAGCCGCCGCAGCAGGGCGCGCCCGGCGTGACGGTCGTCGACCCGCAGGAAGATGAACTTTCCCTCGTAGGGCACGGGCCGTGGACGCAGTGCCCCACTCTGGACGTCATCGATCTCCACGCCCATATCGGCTGCGCCGCTGCTTGCCACCGTGTTCATGATCGCCTGTGCCTCCACATCGGCCTCTGCCTGGGCAGACCCGCAGCGGCCGACCCGCGCCCGACACGGTCCACCGATCTTGGGTCGTTCTGAGGGTTGGTTGTGTCCGACTGCTAGGCCGAGGCTTCCTCCAGCAGCTTCTGGAAGGCCGGCGTGGCCACCAACTCCGCGTTGGCCGGGTTCTCCAGCATCGCCCGGAACTGGGGAGTGTCCAGCACCTCCTCGAACGCCTCGTCCACGCGGTGGTCCTTCCAGATCTGCTGAACGGTCAGATCGGGATAGGAGCTGACGAAGGCTCCTGCGGGGGCTTGGTGGGCGACGAACCAGTCCTTCACCCCTGGGTCAGCGACGCCGGGGAACCCAACGCTGTGCGAGAAGATCTTGTCGAAGTTCGCCCCGATGACCGTATGGGCGAAGTCGTCGATGTAGGTGTCCCAGGAGCCGTCGAAGACGCTGGCGAACATGAACCGGGTGTCATTGTCGAAGATCACGTGCCGTGCGTCATGCAGGGTGCCGATCTGGCGCAGCGCCGCACGGGAGTCCTCCCTGGACGACCCGCTGGTGAGCGCGGCGAGATCCTCACGCAACGCATCAGCATGGCCCGGCTTGATCTCCGTATAGACGGTGAACTCGCTACAAACCCCATCCGACCTGCCCGGACGCTCGGGGTGAGCCGATTGGGTTGCACCTGTCGTCGCATTCATCGTGCCGTCCTCCTGCCACGGCTCGGTCCGAGGGTCGCCAAGCGCCCGACCATGATGCGCCATCGCCCTCACAAATCAATCCTCACCACGGACACACCGCCGCGCATCCCGGGCCCGGGCCGACGTGGTCGCCTGAGGCGGATCCCCGGGAAACTCCGGCACTGCGGGGACCGGCCCGATCCCTCCCGTCCCGAGAGGCTCCCGAGGACAGATCCGGCCAAGGGCAGGAAAATGGAACGGGTGGGACGTGCCGAGTACGTCTCGTCACCGTTCCCGGGCAGCCGCTTGCGCACGGCCCTGGAGAGAGCGGCCCGGCCGATCGCACACCGACCCGTTGCGCCGCCGAGGCGGCCGGGGCACCCTCTCGCGCCATGCCCTGCTCGACCGGATCGCCACCCTGACCTCATGCGGAGGCAATCATGGGCGCAGTTCTCGGTGACGTACTGGGTTTCGCGGCCGCCGTCGCAGTCAGCCCGCTCCCCATCATCGCCGTCATCCTCATACTCGCCACGCCTCGGGGACATCTCAACGGGGTCCTCTTCACCGTCGGCTGGATCCTGGGACTCGCGGCACTGGGCGCGGTGATGCTGGCGATCGCTTCCCCGGCTGGTGCCTCCGCCCGCAACCACCCGGCCACCTGGGTGGGAGCCCTCAAGCTCGCCCTGGGCCTGTTCCTCGTCCTCTTCGGCGCCCGGCAATGGCACCGGCGCCCAAGGGATCCCTCACAAGCCCAACTGCCGAAGTGGATGAACGCGATCGACCGCCTCACCCCGGTCAGGGTCTTCGCGCTCGGACTGGCCCTGGCCGCGCTCAACGCCAAGAACGCCCCGCTGACCATCGCCGCGGGGGCCGCGATCGGCTCGGCCGGCCTGCCGGTGGGGCAGCAGATCGCATCTCTGGCGATCTTCGTCCTGATCGCCACCCTCGGCCTGCTGGCCCCACTGGGAGTGTTCCTGCTCGGAGGAGAACGAGCCAGGACCACGCTCGGCAGCTGGAAGAACTGGGCAGCTCAGCACAATGTCGCCGTGATGGCGGTCCTGTTCTTCGTCCTCGGGCTGAAGCTGCTTGGAGACGGCATCTCCATCCTCGTCTCCTGACAGGCTTACCCAGGCATGACGGTGTGGTCCGCGCACAGACCTGGAACGGACCTCAGACCCACTCCACCTCGGAGACGATGTGTGGAGCTCGTCCAGGGCCCGGCACCGGCGTCCGGGAGGACGCTGGCGACGCCGACGGACGAGAGCTCGAAGCACCGGCCGCAGCCAACGCCGCCGCCACCTCCCCCTCGCTCACCCCGTCAGCGCCTCAACCACCCGATCGAGTGCCTCGCTCACGTCAGTGCGCGTGACCACTCGCCGCCGGCGTCGGACCTGCGTTCTTGACCGTCAGCGGCAGCAGCTTCTTGCCGGTCGGGCCGATCTGGATGTGGGTGTCCATCTGCGGGCAGACGCCGCAGTCGAAGCACGGGGTCCAGCGGCAGTCCTCGACCTCCGTCTCGTCGAGGGCGTCCTGCCAGTCCTCCCAGAGCCAGTCCTTGTCCAGGCCGGAGTCGAGGTGGTCCCAGGGGAGGACTTCCTCGTAGGAGCGCTCGCGCGTCGTGTACCAGTCGACGTCCACGCCGAAGGGGGCCAGGGCCTTCTCGGCGCAGGCCATCCAGCGGTCGTAGGAGAAGTGCTCGCGCCAGCCGTCGAAGCGGCCGCCGTCGTCGTAGACCGCGCGGATCACGGCGCCGATGCGGCGGTCGCCGCGGGACAGGAGGCCTTCGACGATGCCCGGCTTGCCGTCGTGGTAGCGGAAGCCGATCGAGCGGCCGTACTTCTTGTCGCCGCGGATCTTGTCGCGGAGCTTGGCCAGGCGGGCGTCCGTCTCCTCCGCGGAGAGCTGCGGGGCCCACTGGAAGGGCGTGTGGGGCTTGGGGACGAAGCCGCCGATCGAGACCGTGCAGCGGATGTCGTTCGAGCCCGAGACCTCGCGGCCCTTCTGGATGACGTGCGTCGCCATGTCGGCGATCTGGAGGACGTCGTCGTCGGTCTCCGTCGGCAGGCCGCACATGAAGTAGAGCTTCACCTGGCGCCAGCCGTTGCCGTAGGCCGTCGCGACCGTACGGATGAGGTCCTCTTCCGAGACCATCTTGTTGATGACCTTGCGCATGCGCTCCGAGCCGCCCTCGGGGGCGAAGGTCAGGCCGGAGCGGCGGCCGTTGCGGGTCAGCTCGTTCGCCAGGTCGACGTTGAAGGCGTCGACCCGGGTGGAGGGGAGCGAGAGGCCGATCTTGTCCTCCGTGTAGCGGTCGGCCAGGCCCTTGGCGATGTCGCCGATCTCCGAATGGTCCGCGGAGGAGAGGGAGAGGAGGCCCACCTCCTCGAAGCCCGTCGCCTTCAGGCCCTTGTCGACCATCTCGCCGATGCCCGTGATCGAGCGCTCGCGCACCGGGCGGGTGATCATGCCCGCCTGGCAGAAGCGGCAGCCGCGCGTGCAGCCGCGGAAGATCTCGACCGACATGCGCTCGTGGACCGTCTCGGCCAGGGGCACGAGGGGCTGCTTGGGGTACGGCCACTCGTCGAGGTCCATGACGGTGTGCTTCGACACGCGCCAGGGGACACCGCTCTTGTTCGGGACGACGCGGGCGATACGGCCGTCCGAGAGGTACTCGACGTCGTAGAACGCCGGGATGTAGACCGCTCCGGTCTTCGCGAGGCGGAAGAGGACCTCCTCGCGGCCGCCCGGGCTGCCCTCCGCCTTCCACTGGCGGATGATCTTCGTCATGTCGAGGACGGCCTGCTCGCCGTCGCCGATGATCGCCGCGTCGATGAAGTCGGCGATCGGCTCGGGGTTGAAGGCCGCGTGGCCGCCCGCGAGGACGATCGGGTCGTCGGTCGTGCGGTCCTTGGACTCCAGCGGGATACCCGCCAGGTCCAGCGCCGTCAGCATGTTGGTGTAGCCCAGCTCGGTGGAGAAGGACAGGCCGAACACGTCGAAGGCCTTCACCGGGCGGTGGCTGTCGACCGTGAACTGCGGGACGCGGTGCTCGCGCATCAGCGCCTCCAGGTCCGGCCACACGCTGTACGTGCGCTCGGCGAGGACGCCGTCCTGCTCGTTGAGCACCTCGTAGAGGATCATGACGCCCTGGTTGGGCAGACCGACCTCGTACGCGTCCGGGTACATGAGCGCCCAGCGGACGTCGCAGCTGTCCCACTCCTTGACGGTGGAGTTCAGCTCGCCGCCCACGTACTGGATCGGCTTCTGCACATGCGGGAGCAGGGCTTCGAGCTGCGGGAACACCGACTCGACAGACATCGGGGGAACCTTTGTGAGCTGACAGGGGTGACCATCAAGCCTAACCCGGCCGGGCGGTCGTCCCGAACGCTCAGCCGGGGGTCCGGTGCGTGATCTCCCGCCACAGGCCGGGCAGCTCCGTCTCCGCGGCCGCGGCCCGCGCCTCCTCCCTGCCGTACAGCAGCCCGTACGTGAACCCGCTCTCACCCGCCTGCGCCCCCGCGGACAGCTCGCGCAGGGTCCGGCGGGCCATGACGCTGTCCTGGTGCTCGCCGAGGAGGGTCGTGAGGGACTTCATGTCCTTGGTGAGGGCGCGGGCCGGCTTGCCGAGGGCCTCGGTGGCCGCCTCGGCCGCGTACCGGGTGCGCTTGGCCATCTTGCGGGCCTCGTGCACGGCGATGTCGCGCTCCTCGCCGGGCGGGGCGTCGAGCGCCTGCCCGATCAGGTCCGACAGGGTCGCGAGGTCCTTGCGTACGGCCTTGTCGAGCACCTTCTTCGGCGGCTTGCCGGCCGCGGGGCGCAGGGGCGGGGTGGCGAGGAGGGTGTCCACGGTGTCCAGCAGGGTCAGATAGCGGCGGGAGTCCAGGACGCCGGTGAGATGGCCGTGCGCGCTGCCGTGGCGGGCCTCGGCCCAGGAGGCGAGGCGGGCGCGGACCGGGCCGGTGACCAGGTCGGGCGGGAGGGCGTCGAGGGCGGTCGTCAGGCGGTCGGCCAGCACCTCCTGGTCGCGGTCGACGCCCAGCTCGCCCGCGAGCCACTTCAGCTCCGCGCCGATGGGGTCGGTGACGCTCCGGTCGAGGACCGAGCGGAAGCTGCGCAGGGTGCTGCGGGCGCGGCGGGTGGCGACCCGCATCCGGTGCACCGAGTCGGGCACGTCACGGCGGACGGCGGGGTCCAGCTCGACCAGTACGTCCCGCTGGGCGCGGAGGTAGGCGAGGACGTGGTCGCCGGCCGTCACCGGCGGCCGGGCGCCCTTGCTCCGCCGTCCGGCCTTGCTCTTCCCGTGGTGCCCCCGGCCCGAGGTCTGCTCCAGGGCCCGGGCGAGCTTCGACGGCGACGTCGAGGGGCGTACGCCGGCCTTGCGCAGCCGCTTGTCCACCAGGTCCAGGAAGGCGGGGTCGCCGTCGTCGGCCAGCTCCACCTCGATCTCGGTCCACTGGGCGGCTCCGCCCTTGCGGGTGAGGCGTTGCGCGGTCACGGAGTCGACGCTCGCCTCGGCCAGCAGTACGCCGTCGGCGTCGAGCAGATGGCGGACGTCGCGTGCGGAGCGGAGGCGGACCAGGGGGATCAGTTCGGCGTCCCTGACCCGGGAGCGGACGAGGGCGGCCAGTTCCTCGGGGACGGTGTCGGAGAGCGGAGCGCGGATCTCGTCGCGGACCCCGGGGGCGACCGGGAGCTTCAGATGCCAGCCGGCGTCCGAGCCGCCGGTGCGGCGGCGCAGGGTGAGGGAGGCGGCGGCCAGGCGTTCGTCGGCTGTGTCGTAGTAGGTGGCGTCGAGGTCGACCACGCCCTTGTCGAGCACGGCCGCCACCCCACCGACGCCGGTCAGGTCGGGCAGCCCGCTGTCGTCGGATTCGTACTTGCGCTCGATCTCGCGTTTCGCATCCGCCATGGACTGAATCTAGTGCGGCGCGGGCCGAAGCGGCAGGGCCCACTCCGGGTGAATGGCGGGAAAACTCCGGTCACCCACCCGGAAAACGACCTCACGCCGACATGGGTCTCTGCACCTTGATCGACTGGAGCAGCCCGACGGCCACCCAGACCGCGAACATCGACGAGCCGCCGTACGACACGAACGGCAGCGGCAGGCCGGTGACCGGCATGATGCCGAGGGTCATGCCGATGTTCTCGAAGGACTGGAAGGCGAACCAGGCGACGATCCCGGCGGCCACCACCGTGCCGTACAGCTCCGTCGAGTCGCGGGCGATGCGGCAGGCCCGCCACAGGATCACCCCGACCAGGGCGATGATCAGGCCCGCGCCGAGGAAGCCCAGCTCCTCCCCCGCGACCGTGAAGACGAAGTCCGTCTGCTGCTCGGGCACGAACTGGCCGGTGGTCTGCGAGCCGTGGAAGAGGCCCTGCCCGGTCAGACCGCCCGAACCGATGGCGATCCGGGCCTGGTTGGTGTTGTAGCCCACGCCCGCCGGGTCCAGGTTCGGGTTGGCGAAGGCCGCGAAGCGGTTGATCTGGTACTGGTCCAGGATGTGCAGCTGCCAGATGGCGACGCAGCCCATCACGCCGACGGCGAGCAGGCCGAACACCCAGCGGTTGGAGGCGCCGGAGGCCAGCAGGATGCCCAGGATGATGGCCACCATGGCCAGCACCGAGCCGAGGTCCGGCATCAGCAGCAGGATCATGCACGGCACGGCCGCGAGGCCGAGGGACTGGGCCACGGTCCGGTGGTCCGGGTACGTCTTGTCGCCCGCGTCCACCCGCGTGGCCAGCATCATCGCCATGCCGAGGATGATCGCGACCTTGAGGAACTCGGCGGGCTGGATCGAGAAGCCGCCGATCACGATCCAGTTGCGCTGGCCGTTGATGGTGGCGCCGAGCGGGGTGAGGACCACGAGCGCCAGCAGGACCGACAGGCCGTAGAGGATCGGCACGGCGTTGCGCAGGGCGCGGTGGCCCAGCCAGATCGTGCCGATCATCAGGGCGAACCCGATGCCGAGGTTCATCAGATGGCGGACCAGGAAGTAGGACGGGTCGCCCTGGTTGATCTCCGTGCGGTTGCGGGTCGCCGAGAACACCAGCATCGAGCCCAGCAGGGACAGCGCCAGCGCGGCGAGGAGTATCGGCCAGTCCAGCCGGCGGGTCAGCGAGTCGCGGGCGAACAGCCTGGTCCAGCCGGCCCGCGCCGGGCCGTACCCGGAGACGGAGAAGCTGTTGCCGGTCATGAGGGCAGCCTCCGGCTTCCCCGCTTCGGGGTCCGTCGCGGCCGCCTGCGGGTGTTGCGGTTGCCCGTGGTGGGCGAGGGCGAGGTGGCGGGCTGCTGGTCGGTGCCGTTGCTCGGGTTGTTCTGCTGCGAGGCCTCCTCGTCCTTGCCCGGGTCGCCGGTGACCTTCGGGGCGGCGATCGTGCCGTCCGTGCGCACCTTCGGCAGGGTCTTCTGCGGCTCGGGCAGCAGCGCCTTCTTGTTGTCGATGGAGCCGTCGCCCTGGACGCCGTAGAGCGCGCTGTAGATGTTGCGCACGGCCTCACCGGCGGCGCCTGAACCCGTACCGGCCTGGGAGATCGTCATGATCACCGAGTAGTCCTTGGAGTACGTGGCCAGCCAGCCGGTGGTCTGCTTGCCGTAGACCTCCGCCGTGCCGGTCTTGCCGTGCAGCGTGATCTTGTTCTGCGGCCAGCCGTTGAACTTCCACGCCGCCGTACCGCGCGTGATGACGCCCGCGAAGGCGTCGTTCATGCCCTTGAGCGTGGCCTGGCTGACCGGGAGCTTCCGCGCGACCTTGGGCTTGATCTCCTGGACGGTCTTGCCGTCGGGGCTGATGACCGCCTTGCCGATGGTCGGGACGTACTCGGTGCCGCCGTTGGCGACGG
Organism: Streptomyces sp. HUAS MG56; assembly: GCF_058673395.1. Taxonomy (NCBI): domain Bacteria; kingdom Bacillati; phylum Actinomycetota; class Actinomycetes; order Kitasatosporales; family Streptomycetaceae; genus Streptomyces; species Streptomyces sp. HUAS MG56. Next base: position 4,162,682 of record NZ_CM178722.1, read on the forward strand.
CGCCGTAGATCATCGCCTCCTGGATCGGCGTGACGAGCGTGTCGCCCTGGCCGATGGAGTAGTTGATCTCGTCACCCTCGCGCATCTTGTTGCCTTCGAGGCAGTTCTCGTAATAGATCTTCTGGACGTAACTGCCGTCCTTCTTGCCGTACTTGCACCAGACGTCCTTGTTGGCCTTCCAGTAGTCGAGCTTCCACTGGCGGTCGGGGACGCGGCCGGTGACCTCGTTGGGCAGGTCGACGCCGGTCTCCTTGCCGAGGCCGAACTGGTGGGCCGTCTTGAAGAACCAGTCCTTCGGCTGGCCCTTCTTGGGGTTGATGCCGCCGTCCTTCTTCCACTCGTTGTCGCCGAGGCCGTAGAAGACGGTGTCGCAGGAGACCTCCAGGGCGCGGCCGAGGGAGATCGGGCCGAAGTTCTCGCCCTCGAAGTTCTTGAAGACCTGGCCGCCGACCGAGTAGGAGCTGGTGCAGGGGTAGCCGCCGTCCCAGGCGTAGCCCGCCTGGACCGCGGCGGCCGTGGAGACCACCTTGAACGTCGAACCGGGGGCCGCCTGACCCTGTATGGCCCGGTTGAGCAGCGGGTAGTCGGAGTCCTTGCCGGTGAGGTCCTTGTAGTCCTTGGCGGAGATGCCGCCCACCCAGACGTTCGGGTCGTAGGTCGGCGCCGAGGCCATGGCGACGATCCGGCCGGTCTTGGCCTCCATGACGACGACGGCGCCGGAGTCGGCCTTGTAGTTCTCGCCGGTGTTCTTGTCGAACTGCTGGCGGGCGGCCTTCATGGCGTTGTCCAGCTCGTACTCGGCGACGCGCTGCACCCGGGAGTCGATGCTGGTCACCAGGTTGGAACCCGACTCGGGCGGCGTCGCCTTGGCCTTGCCGATGACGCGGCCGAGGTTGTCCACCTCGTAGCGGGTCACGCCGGCCTTGCCGCGCAGTTCCTTGTCGTACTCCCGCTCCAGGCCGGAGCGGCCGACCATGTCGGAACGCAGGTAGGGCGATTCGCTGTTCTTGGCCTGCTGGATCTCGGCGTCGGTGACGGGCGAGAGATAGCCGAGCACCTGGGCGGTGTTGGAGTTGCCCGGGCCGGGGTAGCTGCGCACGGCCTCGGGTTCGGCGCTGATGCCGGGGTAGTCCTCGGAGGCCTCGCGGATCTGCAGGGCCTGCCTGGGCGTGGCCTTGTCGGTGATCGGGATCGGCTGGTACGGCGAGCCGTTCCAGCACGGCTGGGGGGTCTTGGCGTCGCACAGCCGGACCTTCTGCATGACCTCCTCGGGCTTCATGCCGAGGACGCCGGCCAGCTTGGTGAGGACGGCCTTGCCGTCATGCGGCTGCTTGAGCAGGTCGGTGCGGGAGGCGGAGACGACCAGGCGGGTCTCGTTGTCGGCGAGGGGCACGCCCCGGGCGTCCAGGATGTCGCCGCGCACGGCGGGGTCCACGACCTGCTGGACGTGGTTGCCGGACGCCTCCTTCTGGTACTGCGCGCCCTCGCGGATCTGGAGGTACCACAGGCGGCCGCCGAGCGTGCCGAGGAGGGAGAGGACGAGGATCTGGATCACGACGAGCCGGATCTGGACGCGTGGGGTCCGACCGGTCTCGGGGATGTTGGTCACTGCGGCTGCCTCCCCCTCTCAGAGCACGAATGCGAGTACGCGTACGAATGATGAACGACCAGCCTGTGAACGCGCGTTCCGCGACGGCTGACTCGTTCGGGTGAACTCGGCGCCGCTCACAGCCGCTTGACCCCCTTGATCCGGCCGACCCGGGTCGTGCGGGTGCGGGCCTTGGCCTTGAGCACACCGAGACCGCCGCGCTGGCTGCCGATGCGCAGCCCGGTGCCGGACGAGAGCCAGCCCGCGGTGACGTCCCCGGCCTTGGCGGCGGGGCCGGTCTCGGTCAGCGGGTCGTTGTCGGCGCGGCGGGCCAGCCACATGATCGCGGGGACCACGAAGGGGGCGAGCAGCAGGTCGTACAGGGCGGCCGAGATCAGCAGGCCGGGCAGGCCGACATGGCGGGCGGCGGTGTCGCCGACCAGGGCGCCCACGCCCGCGTACAGCAGCGTGGAACCGATGGCGGCGGCGACCACGACGGCCATCGGGCCGGTCGCCGACTTCAGCCGGCCGTTCTCCGGCCTGATCAGCCCGGCGAAGTAGCCGGTGACGCACAGGACGAGCGCGTAACGGCCGGCGGCGTGGTCGGCGGGCGGGGCGAGGTCGGCGAGCAGGCCGGCGCCGAAGCCGACGAGCGCGCCGCCGACATGGCCGTACACCATGGCGAGACCGAGGACGGTGAGCAGCAGCAGGTCGGGGACGGCACCCGGCAGATGCAGGCGGGCGAGGACGCTCACCTGGATCACCAGGGCCACGACGACCAGCGCGCTGGAGAGCAGGATCCGGTTGAAGCGCATGGGGAAGTCAGCTCCTAGTGCTGCTGGCCGGACGAGTCGGACGCGTTGGCCGAGGGGGTCACCGTGACGGTGACCGTCGGCGTCGGAACCGGCTTGGGCTGGGCCGGGAGCACGGTGTCCCGCGGGTCCTTCTTCGGGGCCTCGACGACCACACCGACGATGTCGAGCTTGGTGAAGCCGACGTACGGGGTGACGTAGATCGTGCGGGTCAGGCCGCCGTTGGACGGGTCGACCCGGGAGACCACGCCGACCGGCACGCCCGGCACGAACGGGCGGTCGTTCTGCGAGCCGAAGGTGACGAGGCGGTCGCCCTTGTGCACCTCCGCCTTGCCGTCGAGCAGTTCGACGCGCAGCGGGCGGTCGCCCTGCCCGGAGGCGAAGCCGAGTTCGTCGCTGCCCTCCATCCGGGTGCCCACGGTGAAGTCGGGGTCGTTGGCGAGCAGGACGGTCGCGGTGTCCGGGCCGACGGTGGTGACCCGGCCGACCAGTCCGTCGCCGTTGAGGACGGTCATGTCCCGCTTGATGCCGTCGTTGGCACCGGCGTCGATGGTGACGGTCCAGGAGAAGCCCTGCGCCGACCCTATGGCGATGACCTGGGCGCCCTTGATGCCGTACTGGCCCTCGCCGGCGATCTTCAGCATCTTGTCGAGCTGGTTCAGCCGGCTGCGGTTGCGGTCGTCGCTGCCCAGCTTCGCCTTGAGGGCCGCGTTCTCCTTCTCCAGGGCGGCCAGGCGGCTGTGGCGGGTGCCGGAGTCACGGATCGCGGAGACGGCGTTGCCGACGGGATCGACCGCCGAGGACAGGCCGTTCTCGACGGGGCCGAACACCGCGGCCGCGGCCTGCCGGGCACCGTCGACCGGGGAGTTCCGACCCCCTCGGATGTCCACCGTGATCAGCGCGAACGCGATGGCGACCAGCAGGACCAGGAGCAGCCGGCTCTCTTTCGTGTCCCTCACGTGCTGCGGCCGTGCCCTTCCTCAATAGGAATTCGGGAGCCCCTTTGCGGCGGTGTGCGAAACGCAGACCAAAGGGGCCCGTTCAGGGGAGCTTATGCCTCTATATCAACGATCCGCCGCACGAGAGGAGTATGTCTCGTACGGCGGAATCGAAGAGTTACGTCATCTGCGCGGCTGGGCGTCCAGCACCTGCTGGAGCGCCTCGAACTCCTCGACGCACTTGCCGGAGCCGAGCGCGACACTGTCCAGCGGGTCCTCGGCGATGTGGATGGGCATGCCGGTCTCCCGGCGCAGCCGCTCGTCCAGGCCGCGCAGCAGGGCTCCGCCGCCGGTCAGAACGATTCCTCGGTCCATGATGTCGCCGGACAGCTCCGGCGGGCACTTGTCGAGGGTCGTCTTGACCGCGTCCACGATCGCGTTGACCGGTTCCTCGATCGCCTTGCGGACCTCGGCGGCCGAGATGACGACGGTCTTGGGCAGCCCGGACACCAGGTCCCGGCCGCGCACTTCGGTGTGCTCGTCGGCGTCGAGGTCGTACGCCGAACCGATCGTGATCTTGATCTGCTCGGCCGTGCGCTCGCCCAGCAGAAGGCTGTACTCCTTCTTGATGTACTGGATGATCGCGTTGTCCAGTTCGTCGCCCGCGACGCGGATGGACTGGGCGGTGACGATGCCGCCGAGCGAGATGACCGCGACCTCCGTGGTGCCGCCGCCGATGTCCACCACCATGTTGCCCGTGGCCTCGTGGACCGGCAGGCCGGAGCCGATGGCGGCGGCCATGGGCTCCTCGATGATGTGCACCTGGCGGGCGCCGGCCTGGGTGGACGCCTCGATCACGGCGCGGCGCTCGACGCCCGTGATGCCGGAGGGCACGCAGACGACGACCCGCGGCCTGGCGAGATACCGCCGCTTGTGGATCTTCAGGATGAAGTAGCGGAGCATCCGCTCGGTGATCTCGAAGTCGGCGATCACGCCGTCCTTCAGCGGACGGACGGCCACGATGTTGCCCGGCGTCCGGCCGATCATCTTCTTCGCTTCGGCACCGACCGCGAGGATCCCACCCGTGTTGGTGTTGATCGCGACGACGGACGGCTCGTTCAGTACGATCCCGCGACCCCTGACGTACACCAGCGTGTTGGCGGTCCCGAGGTCGACAGCCATGTCACGGCCGATGAACGACATTGAGTTCCCCATCCGGATTCATCTGGCCTTCCTGTGCTTTTGAGGGCATATCAGGTCGGCGAGGCGGGTGCTGTGACGTGAAGGCTTCCATCGTAAACGCGCCTGCACGGCCACTGCGCGAGGGTCTCCGCCATTGTCACCAGATGGCGGGCCGCCTCGCCTGTGGAGACGGTCCATCGGAGGCACGCGTTCCCCCGATCGGCAAGGCATATGCCAAGGGACGGCCGGAAATGTACGGCCGCCCCTGGTGGGGTGTCGTCGAACCGGTCCGAATCGATCTGACACTCCGTCAGAAAAATTAGCGAAAACTCCTCGCGCTGTTCAGGCGCGACCCGTCACGCCCGGCCCGGGAAGAAGATCTTCACCTCGCGCTCGGCGGACTCCTCGGAGTCGGAGGCGTGGATCAGGTTCTCCCGGACGATCACGCCGTAGTCCCCGCGGATGGAGCCCGGCGCGGCGGCGATCGGGTCGGTCGGGCCGGCGAGCGCGCGCACGCCCTCGATGACCCGCTCGCCCTCGACGATCAGCGCGACCACCGGACCGGAGGACATGAACGCGACCAACGGCTCGTAGAAGGGCTTGCCCTTGTGCTCGCCGTAGTGCTGCTCCAGGGTCTCCTGGTCCAGGGTCCGCAGCTCCAGCGCGGTGATCTGCCAGCCGGCCTTGCGCTCGATACGGCTGATGATCTCGCCGGTCAGGCCACGACGGACGGCGTCGGGCTTGAGCAGGACGAGGGTGCGCTGGGTCACGAGGTGCTCCTTACGACTGACGTGTGCGGTGGGACGAGGCTACAGGGCGTGTCCGTGCGCCCGTCACACAGCGTCAGGTGTAGAGGAGGCGGACTCCGCGCGGGCGGCGAATACGGCCTTCGCCTCGTCCACCTTTCGGCCGAAGTGCACCGACGCCCACCACAGGGCCGCGAACACCGCGCCCATGAAGTACATGGTCGGGACGAAGATGCCGGAGGCGATCAGCGCGATCTGGAGCACCCAGCCGAGGGCCACCCCGCCCGGCCGGGTCACCATGGCGCACATCAGCACGCACAGCACCATGGCGACACCGCTGACCAGCCACACCGTCGACACCGACAGGCTCGGGTCCTTCATCGCGACGAGCCCGGCGAAGCCGATGACGAAGAACTCGCCGATCAAGGTCGAGGAGCACAGCGTACGCATCTCTTGAGCCTCAGCCCTTCCCCAGCAGCAGCCGGGCCTCGCCGACCGTGATGACAGAACCGGTGACCAGCACGCCACCGCCCGCGAACTCGCCCTCCTCCTCGGCCAGCGTGATCGCGGCCTCCAGGGCGTCCGGCAGCCGCGGCTCGACCTGGACGCGCTCCTCGCCGAACACCTCGACGGCGATCGCGGCCAGCTCGTCCGCGTCCATGGCCCGCGGGGTGGAGTTCTGCGTGACGACGACCTCGGCGAAGATCGGCTCGAAGGCCTCCAGCAGGCCGCGCACGTTCTTGTCGCCGCTCGCGCCCACGACGCCGATCAGCCGGGTGAAGTCGAACGCCTCCCGCACGGCCTCGGCCGTGGCCGCGGCGCCCGCCGGGTTGTGCGCGGCGTCCAGCACGACGGTCGGGGAGCGCCGTACGACCTCCAGCCGGCCCGGGGAGGACACGGCCGCGAAGGCCTTGCGGACGGTGTCGATGTCGAGCGGCTGCGCGCGCTGGGCGCCGACGCCGAAGAACGCCTCGACGGCGGCGAGCGCGACGGCCGCGTTGTGCGCCTGGTGGGCGCCGTGCAGTGGGAGGTACACCTCGGGGTACTCGCCGCCCAGGCCACGCAGCGTGAGCATCTGCCCGCCGACGGCGACCTGCCGCGCCACGACCCCGAACTCCAGCCCCTCGCGGGCCACGGTGGCGTCCACCTCGACGGCCTTCTTCAGCAGCACCTGTGCCGCGTCGACCGGCTGCTGGGCCAGGATCACCGTCGCGTCCTGCTTGATGATCCCGCTCTTCTCACCGGCGATCTCGGCGGGCGTCTCGCCCAGCCGGTCCGTGTGGTCCAGGTCGATGGGCGTGATCACGGCGACGTCGCCGTCGATGACGTTGGTGGCGTCCCAGGAGCCGCCCATGCCGACCTCGACGACCGCGACGTCGACGGGCGCGTCCGAGAAGGCGGCGTACGCCATGCCCGTGAGCACCTCGAAGAAGGACAGCCGGAAATCCTGCGCGGCGTCGACCATCTCGACGTACGGCTTGATGTCCTGGTACGTCTCGATGAACCGCTCGGCGGAGATCGGGGCGCCGTCCAGGCTGATCCGCTCGGTGATCGACTGCACGTGCGGGCTGGTGTAGCGGCCGGTGCGCAGCTCGAAGGCGCCGAGGAGGGCCTCGATCATGCGGGCGGTGGAGGTCTTGCCGTTCGTGCCCGTGATGTGGATCGAGGGGTACGAGCGCTGCGGCTCGCCGAGCAGGTCCATCAGCGCGGAGATGCGGCTGACCGAGGGCTCCAGCTTGGTCTCGCCCCAGCGGCCGGCCAGCTCCGTCTCGACCTCGCGCAGGGCCCGGTCGACCTCAGGGTCCTCCGGCCGCCCGGGTACCTCGGCCTGCGGCTGGCCGCCCTGGGTGCGCAGCGTACGGCTGCCGGCCTCGATCACCGCGAGGTCGGGGTCGCGCGTGGTCTCGGCCTCGACGAGTTCGTCGAAGCTGTCGAGAGGGTCGGGCCGGTCGTCTTCGTGCGGGTGGTCGCTCACAGGGTCAGTCTACGGAGGGGGAGTGACAAAGGGTGCGGCGGCTTGTACGGCCGCGGGCCCGGCGTCTGTTCGACACCGGGCCCGCGTTCCTCCGCGACGGCGGAGACCAGTCACTTGATCAAGCTGCCGGCAGCTTCTCCAACTGGGCCGTGATCCGCGCGATGTCCTCCTCCGCCTTGGCCAGGCGGGTGCGGATCTTGTCCACCACGTGGTCCGGGGCCTTGCCCAGGAAGGCTTCGTTGCCGAGCTTTGCGTTCGCCTGGGCCTTCTCCTTCTCGGCCGCGGCCAGGTCCTTCGCGAGGCGCTTGCGCTCGGCCGCCACGTCGATCGTGCCGGAGAGGTCGAGGGCGACCTCGGCGCCGGCGACCGGGAGGGTGGCCGTCGCGGTGAACGAGTCACCCTCCGGCTGGAGACGCAGGAGCTGGCGGATGGCTGCCTCGTGCGGCGCCAGCGCCGTACCGTCCAGGGTCAGGCGGGCCGGGACGCGCTGGCCGGGCTGGAGGCCCTGGTCGGCGCGGAAGCGGCGGACCTCGGTGATGACCGACTGGAGCGACTCGATCTCCTGCTCGGCCGCCCGGTCGCGGAAGCCACTGTCCTTCGGCCAGTCGGCGATCACGATCGACTCGCCGCCCGTCAGCGTCGTCCACAGCGTCTCGGTGACGAAGGGGACGACCGGGTGGAGGAGCTTCAGGGTGACGTCCAGGACCTCGCCGAGGACGCGCTTGCTGACCTCGGCCGGGGCGCCGCCCGCCATGAAGACGGTCTTGGACAGCTCGACGTACCAGTCGAAGACCTCGTCCCACGCGAAGTGGAAGAGGGCGTCGGAGAGCTTGGCGAACTGGAAGTCCTCGTAGAACGCGTCGACTTCGGCGACGACCGAGTTGAGGCGGGAGAGGATCCAGCGGTCCGTGGCGGACATCGCGGCGGCGTCCGGCAGCGGGCCTTCCACCGTGGCGCCGTTCATCAGCGCGAAGCGGGTGGCGTTCCAGATCTTGTTGGCGAAGTTGCGGGAGCCCTGGACCCAGTCCTCGCCGATCGGGACGTCGACACCGGGGTTCGCGCCGCGGGCGAGCGTGAAGCGGAGCGCGTCGCTGCCGTACTTGTCCATCCAGTCCAGCGGGTTGACCGCGTTGCCGAAGGACTTCGACATCTTCTTGCCGAACTGGTCGCGGACCATGCCGTGCAGGGCGATGGTGTGGAACGGCGGGGTGCCGTCCATCGCGTACAGGCCGAACATCATCATCCGGGCGACCCAGAAGAAGAGGATGTCGTAGCCGGTGACCAGGACGGAGTTCGGGTAGAACTTCGCGAGCGACTCGGTCTGTTCGGGCCAGCCCAGGGTGGAGAACGGCCACAGGCCGGAGGAGAACCAGGTGTCGAGGACGTCGGTGTCCTGGTGCCAGCCCTCCGCCTCGGTACCGGGCGGCTGCTCGTCCGGCCCGACGCAGACGACCTCGCCGTTCGGCCCGTACCAGACCGGAATCCGGTGACCCCACCACAACTGCCGCGAGATGCACCAGTCGTGGAGGTTGTCGACCCAGTCGAAGTACCGCTTCTCCATCTCCTGCGGGTGGATCTTGACCTTGCCCTCGCGGACGGCGTCACCGGCCGCCTTCGCGAGCGGGCCGACCTTGACCCACCACTGCATCGACAGGCGCGGCTCGATGGTGGTCTTGCAGCGCGAGCAGTGGCCGACGGAGTGGACGTACGGCCGCTTCTCGGCGACGATCCGGCCCTCGGCGCGCAGCGCGGCGACGATCGCCGAGCGGGCCTCCAGGCGGTCCATGCCCTGGAAGGGGCCGTGGACCGTGATGACGGCGTGCTCGTCCATCACCGTGCGGGACGGCAGGTCGTGCCGCTGGCCGATCTCGAAGTCGTTCGGGTCGTGGGCCGGGGTGACCTTGACGGCGCCGGTGCCGAACTCGGGGTCGACGTGCTCGTCGGCGACGACCGGGATGGAGCGGTCGGTCAGCGGGAGCCGGATGAGCTTGCCGACGAGGTGCTTGTACCGCTCGTCCTCGGGGTGGACGGCGACCGCCGTGTCACCCAGCATCGTCTCGGCACGGGTCGTGGCGACGACGATGGTGTCGTCCCCCTCGCCGTACTTCATCGAGACCAGCTCGCCGTCGTCGTCCTGGTACTCCACCTCGATGTCCGAGATGGCCGTCAGACAGCGAGGGCACCAGTTGATGATGCGCTCGGCGCGGTAGATCAGCTCGTCGTCGTAGAGCCGCTTGAAGATGGTCTGGACGGCCTGCGAGAGGCCCTCGTCCATGGTGAAGCGCTCACGCGACCACGCGACGCCGTCACCGAGGCGGCGCATCTGCCCGCTGATCTGCCCGCCGGACTCGCCCTTCCACTGCCAGACGCGCTCGACGAAGGCGTCCCGTCCCAGGTCGTGCCGGGACTTTCCTTCCTTGCCCAGCTCGCGCTCGACGACGTTCTGCGTGGCGATGCCGGCGTGGTCCATGCCCGGCTGCCAGAGCGTCTCGAAGCCCTGCATGCGCTTACGGCGCGTCAGCGCGTCGATGAGCGTGTGCTCGAAGGCATGGCCCAGGTGGAGGCTGCCGGTGACGTTGGGCGGCGGGATGACGACGGTGAACGGCGGCTTCTCGCTCTTCGCGTCCGCCTCGAAGTAACCGCGCTCTACCCAGCGCTCGTACAGCGGCCCCTCTACATCGGCCGGCGCGTACTGGGTCGGCAGTTCGGGGTCGGGCGCGGGTGGCTGCTGCTGAGCGTTCTCGGTCACGGGGGTCAGTTTAGAGGTGTCACGGGGTGGTCCCGAAACGCGTTTGTTGTGTAACGGTGCGCACCCCGGTGCCATGAGTTCCCGGTGGCTGGTCCAGGATGTCTGGAACACATAAGCATCCAAGGGGGACCCCAGAGATGAGCAACAACCAGCCGGGCCCGTACGGCCAGCCGCCCCAGCAGCCGGGTCCGTACGGCCAGCCGGGGCAGCCGGGTCCGTACGGTCAGCCGGGGCCCTACGGCCAGCCGGGGCAGCCGGGCCCGTACGGCCAGCAGCCGCAGGCTCCGCAGCCCGGCTACGGCTACCCCCAGCAGGCCCCGCCGGCCGCCCCGCCGCAGCCGGGTTACGGCTACCCGCAGCAGGGCGGCGTGCCGCCGCAGCCGAACCCGTACGGCCAGCAGCCGGGGCCTTACGGTCAGCAGCCGTACGGGGTGCCGCAGCCGCCGGCCGCCGGGGGCGGTGGCAAGAAGGCGGCCGTCATCATCGGCGCGGTGGCGGTCGTGGCGGCCATCGCGGTCGGGGCGTACCTGGTGATCGGCGGGGGTGGCGGCGGGGGTTCCGTCGCGGACGACGGTGCCCACAAGCTGGTGGCGCCGCAGTCGGTGATCAACGGCACCTACACGAAGAACGCCGACGCCGGCTCCTCGGACACCATGACCGACTCGGACCGCTCGGACTTCGAGAAGTGGGGAGTGAGCAACCCCCAGCAGGTGACCGGTGTCTACGAGAGCGGCACGGGGCTCACCAAGAAGGGGCTCAACTTCAAGGGCGTGTACGGGACCATCAAGGATCCGGAGGCGGTCGTCGATGCCATGTTCGCCAAGGCCAAGGCGGGCTCGGAGAAGAACCAGAGCGACGACTCCGGCTTCCAGGGCAAGCTGATCGGCAGCCCGCAGACCGTCAACCCCTCGGGCCTCTCCAACGCCGTCATGAAGTGCCAGGTGGCCCAGCTCGACACCTCCGGCTCCGCGCAGTCCGGGGTGCCGAAGACCGTGAAGATGCCGGTGTGCATCTGGGGTGACCACAGCACCGTCGCCCTGGTCACGGCGTACAGCGTCGCCTCCATCGCCTCGGGCGACGGCGGCACGGTCGACGACACGGCGTCGATCGCGGCCAAGCTGCGCAACGACGTGCGCGTCAAGGCCTGACACCGTCGGCCGTCAAAACGGAAGGGCCCCGGACGGTTCGCCGTCGGCAGGGGCCCTTTCCGCTACGCAGGGGCGGGACCTTTCCAGCCCCTGAGCGCCCGACGCAGGTGCGTCGGGCGCCTTGTTTCGCAGAGCTGCTTACGCCGACTTCTGCTCCCCCGAGCCCCGGCCCCGCGAATCCCGCGGGATCAGGGTCGGGTTGACGTTGGAGAGGACGACGTCGGCGGTGATGACGACGCGGGCGACGTCCTTGCGGGACGGGACCTCGTACATCACGCCCTGGAGGACTTCCTCCATGATGGCGCGCAGGCCGCGGGCGCCGGTCTGGCGGAGGATGGCCTGGTCGGCGATGGCCTCCAGGGCCTCGCGCTCGAAGTCCAGCTCCACGCCGTCGAGTTCGAAGAGGCGCTGGTACTGCTTGACCAGCGCGTTGCGGGGCTCGACGAGGATCTTCAGGAGTGCTTCGCGGTCGAGGTTGTGGACCGAGGTGATCACCGGGAGACGGCCGATGAACTCCGGGATCATGCCGAACTTGACCAGGTCCTCCGGCATGACGTCCTCGAAGACGTCCTTGGACTCCAGCTCGCGCTTGGAGAGGATCGTGGCGCCGAAGCCGATGCCCTTGGCGCCCGCGCGGGCCTCGATGATCTTCTCCAGTCCGGCGAAGGCACCGCCCACGATGAACAGGACGTTCGTCGTGTCGATCTGGATGAACTCCTGGTGCGGGTGCTTGCGGCCGCCCTGGGGCGGGACCGAGGCCGTGGTGCCCTCCAGGATCTTGAGCAGCGCCTGCTGGACGCCTTCGCCCGACACGTCGCGCGTGATCGAGGGGTTCTCGCTCTTGCGGGCCACCTTGTCGATCTCGTCGATGTAGATGATCCCGGTTTCGGCCTTCTTGACGTCGTAGTCGGCCGCCTGGATCAGCTTCAGGAGGATGTTCTCGACGTCCTCGCCCACGTAGCCCGCCTCCGTGAGCGCCGTGGCGTCGGCGATGGCGAAGGGGACGTTGAGCATGCGCGCCAGGGTCTGCGCGAGGAGGGTCTTGCCGGAGCCCGTCGGGCCCAGCAGGAGGATGTTGGACTTCGCCAGCTCGATGGCGTCGTCACGGCCGCTCGCGCCGCCGTTCTCGCCCGCCTGGACCCGCTTGTAGTGGTTGTACACCGCGACGGAGAGGGCCTTCTTCGCCGCCTCCTGGCCGACTACGTAGCCTTCGAGGAACTCGTAGATCTCGCGGGGCTTGGGCAGTTCCTCCCAGCGCACCTCGCTGGTCTCCGCGAGCTCTTCCTCGATGATCTCGTTGCAGAGATCGATGCACTCGTCGCAGATGTACACACCGGGCCCTGCGATGAGCTTCTTGACCTGCTTCTGGCTCTTGCCGCAGAACGAGCACTTGAGCAGATCGCCGCCGTCACCGATGCGTGCCACGGTGTGCTTCCCCTTCGCCTGGGAGACGACCGGACGCTTTCGAGTCCAGCGGCTCCTGGTGCTGCCTTATGTCGACGGTACCTTGCCGGGCCCCGTGTTCGGGCCCCCCTTGGCAGGGTTCACTTTGACGTGCACCGCGCCAAGAGGGGCTCAGAGTATGCCGCTCCGCGTCAGCGGACCGCGGCGTTGTTCAGCTTGCGGGTGGAGATGATCTGGTCGACGAGGCCGTATTCCAGCGCCTCCTCGGCCGTGAGGATCTTGTCGCGCTCGATGTCCTCGCGGACCTTCTCGATCGGCTGGTTCGAGTGCTTGGCCAGCATGTTCTCCAGCTGCTCACGCATCCGGGTGAACTCGTTGGCGATGATCTCCAGGTCGGAGAGCTGGCCGCGGCCGGTCGAACCCGCCGGCTGGTGGATCAGCACGCGCGAGTTCGGCAGCGCCATGCGCTTGCCGGGCGTTCCGGCGGCGAGCAGGATGGCCGCGGCGGAGGCGGCCTGGCCCATGCAGACCGTCTGGATGTCGGGCTTCACGAACTGCATCGTGTCGTAGATCGCCGTGAGGGCGGTCATGTCGCCGCCGGGGCTGTTGATGTAGATCGAGATGTCCCGGTCCGGGTCCATCGACTCCAGGCACAGCAGCTGCGCCATGACGTCGTTGGCGGAGGCGTCGTCGATCTGGACGCCCAGGAAGATCACGCGCTCCTCGAAGAGCTTCGCGTACGGGTCGTACTCGCGGATGCCCTGGGAGGTGCGCTCGACGAAGCGCGGGACGACGTAGCGGGCGTCGGGGCGGGGCCCTTCGTACATGCCGCTGGCGGCGCCGGAGAAGCCGGAGAAATTGGTCATGGGGTTCACCGTCCTGGTGGCGTTCGGGGGGCTGGGGTCTCGGCGGTGCGTGGCGTGGCCGGGCCGGTCAGGCACCGGTGCCGCCGCCTCCCGGAACACCCGAGGCGTGCGTGATGATCTCGTCAATGAGACCGTACTCCTTGGCCTCTTCCGGGGTGAACCAGCGGTCGCGGTCGGCGTCGCGGAGGATCGTCTCGACGCTCTGGCCGGAGTGCTGCGCGGTCAGCTCGGTCATCGTCTTCTTGGTGCGCAGCAGGTACTGGGCCTGGATCTTGATGTCCGAGACCGTACCGCCCAGGCCGGCGGAGCCCTGGTGCATCATGATGTCGGTGTGCGGCAGGGAGAACCGCTTGCCGGCGGTGCCGCCGGTGAGCAGGAACTGGCCCATCGAGGCCGCCATGCCCATGCCGATCGTGACCACGTCGTTCGGGATGTACTGCATGGTGTCGTAGATCGCCATGCCTGCCGTCACCGAGCCGCCGGGGCTGTTGATGTACAGGTAGATGTCCTTGTCGGGGTCGGCGGCAAGGAGCAGCAGCTGTGCGGTGATCTTGTTGGCGATGTCGTCGTCAACCTGCTGGCCGAGGAAGATGATCCGCTCGCCGAGCAGCCGGTTGTAGACCTGGTCGCCGAGGCCACCACCGATGGAAGGCTCGCCGGCGGCGGAGGGCATCAGATTCGTCACGTATCCACCTGCTCGTCTTACGACGGCGCCGGGCCGTCTCATTGTTCTGCCTTTCATGGACCCTAACGCGATGCTCCCTTCCGGGAATCCCGCAGATGACGGTGTTCGCCGGGGGCGTAGCGGCTCCGCCGGGTGCCGGGTGCCTTCTCGCCGTTGGATGTGCGGTGCGCCGGCGGCTGCGGGTCCGTTGTGGCTTGTCGCGCCCACCCGGCGGAGCCGGATGTCGACACCGCCCGCGCCCCTTGAGGTCGGTCAGTCCCCAGGTACGACGAACGGGCCCCCGGGGCGGAAGTGTCCCAGGGGCCCGTCGTACGCGCTTCAGAGGCGCGGCAGGGCCGCTCAGCCCTCGGTCTTCTCCTCGGAGGCCTCGGAGGCCTCGGAGGTCTCCGACGCCTCGGCGGCCTCGGTCTCCGTCTCCTCGTCCTCGTCGTCCAGGTCGACGATCTCGCCGTTGGTGTCCTTCACCGTGGCGGCCTCGACCACGACGGCCAGGGCCTTGCCGCGGGCGACCTCGCCGACCAGGAGCGGCACCTGGCCACCCTCGACGACGGCCTGGGCGAACTGGTCGGGGGACATGCCGGAGGAGGCGGCGCGCCGCATGAGGTGCTCGGTGAGCTCCTCCTGGTTGACGTTCAGCTGCTCCTTCTTGACCAGCTCGTCGAGGACGAACTGGGTCTTGATGCCCTTGACCGCGGCCTCACGGGTCTCGGTCTCGAACTCCTCGGCGGTCTTGCCCTGGATCTCCAGGTACTTCGCGAGGTCGAGGCCCATCTGGCCGAGCTGGTGGTGCTCCAGGTTGTGCTTGCGGGTGTTGACCTCGTCCTCAAGCAGCTTCTCGGGGACCGGGACCTCGACCAGCTCCAGGAGCTTCTCCAGGACGCGCTCCTGCGCCTGGGTGGCCTGGTCGAACTGCTTCATGTTGGCCAGGCGCTTGCGGCTGTCGGCCTTCAGCTCGTCCAGGGTGTCGAACTCGGAGGCGAGCTGCGCGAAGTCGTCGTCCAGCTCGGGGAGTTCACGGGCGGCGACCTGGGTGACCTTGACGGTGACCTCGGACTCCTTGCCGGCCGCGGAGCCGCCCTTCAGCTCGGAGGTGAAGGTGGCCTCGCCACCGGCCTCCAGGCCCTTCACGGCGTCGTCGATGCCGTCGAGCAGCTCGCCGGAGCCGATGGTGTAGGAGACGCCGCTCGCGATGCCGTCCTCCAGCACCTCGCCGTCGACCTTGGCCTCCAGGTCGATGGTGACGACGTCGCCGTCCTCGGCGGCGCGCTCGACCGGGGAGGTGGAGGCGAAGCGCTCACGGAGCTGCTCGACCGACTTCTCGACGTCCTCGTCGGTGACCTCGACGGCGTCGACCTCGACCTCGATGCCGGAGTAGTCCGGGATCTCCAGGGCGGGGCGGACGTCGACCTCGGCGGTGAAGTTCAGCGTCTCGCCGTCCTTCAGCTCGGTGATGTCGACCTCGGGCTGGCCCAGCGGGTCCAGCTCGGCCTCGTTGACCGCCTCGGTGTAGAACTTCGGGAGCGCGTCGTTGACCGCCTCCTCCAGCACCGCACCGCGACCGAACCGCTGGTCGATGACCCGGGCCGGGATCTTGCCCTTGCGGAAGCCCTTCACCGTGACCTGCTGGTTGATCTTCTTGTACGCCGCGTCGAGGCTGTCCTTGAGCTCCTCGAAGGGCACCTCGACAGTGAGCCGAACCCGGGTCGGGTTCAGGGTCTCCACGGCGCTCTTCACGGTTCGGTCTCCTTGTGGCTGACTTCTTGGTTTCTGCCGGAGCCAGACAGGTCCGGCGGATTCGCCGCCCGGAGGAGTACGTAGGCCATGGGGCCGGGACACACGGGCGCGCAGCTTGCATAGTAACCGCAGCCGGTCAGCGCCCCAAAAGGCGATCATCGCGACCGATCGTCACGACGTCGTGAGCCGGTGGTCGGGGTGGCGGGATTTGAACCCACGGCCTTCCGCTCCCAAAGCGGACGCGCTACCAAGCTGCGCCACACCCCGTCTGGTGCGACACGTAGGGTACATGCCCCGGCCGCCCGCGTCGGCCGCATTCTTCGGGGCGGCGCACGGGAGGGCTCGCCGGGGCTCGCGGGAGTCCGCCGGAGCGCCGGAGCGGAAGCCGTTGGCCTCGGCGCCGGGCGACCCGCTACGATGCCTCCAGTGCCGAGGTCACCGACCTGCGGCGCACGCTTGCGGGCGTAGCTCAATGGTAGAGCCCTAGTCTTCCAAACTAGCTACGCGGGTTCGATTCCCGTCGCCCGCTCTGTATGCCGAAGGCCCAGGTGAGAGGGTAAATTTACCCCCTCCCTGGGCCTGAGTCATTCAAGGCCAGATCAGGCGTCCGTGCCCCCCGCGTGCCCCTTGGGCTTTCGATCTTGCTTCTTCGCCTTTCGAGTCTTCCTCAGCCCCTTGTCGACGAGCCCGCTCACGGCGTCGGCGATCAGCCGATCGCGTTCCGCACTGGCGTGCTGATAGATCAGCGCGGCGCGAGCGGTGCTGTGGCCCATGCGTGCCATCAATTCACGTGTGCTGGCTCCGGTCGAAGCGGCGAGCGTGTTGCCGGTGTGCCGGAGATCATGGAAGTGCAGACCCTTGATCCCTGCGTCTCCGCACGCCTTGCGCCACAGCCGGTTGAAGTGGTTCCGGCGGGGAGTCGCCCCCTTGGCACCGACGAAGACGCGACCGTCCACACCAGGTTCTGCGTACCGCTTCAGGTGATCGCGGATGTCCGGGATGATCGCGGCCGGGATGGACACCGTGCGCTTACCCGCAGCACTCTTGGGTGCCTTGATCTCGCGTTGCCCGTTGTTCAGCTCGGCGACGGCTCGACGGACGCGTACGGCGCCGTGGTCAAGGTCGACGTCCCGGCGGTGCAGGCCGATCAGTTCGCCCCAGCGAAGGCCCAGGAACCCCGCCATGAGCACAAGCGCCCGATAGCGAGGCTGAACCGCGTCGGCCACGTTGTAGACCTCCTGCACGGTGGCGGTCGGCCGCTCCGGGGTGTGCACAGTACTGGCCCCCTTGATCGTGCACGGGTTGCGTCTGATCATCTGATCAGCGACAGCCGTGCCAAGGATCGCGCGAAGCAGGGCGTACGCCTTTGCAACGGTCGTAGGACCGGTGCCCGACGCCAGTTTGTCAGCGCGCCAACGACGCACAAGCGGAGGCGAGATCTCGGCGACGTTGACCGTGCCGAAGGCGGGTTCGAGGTGATGACGCAGGAGCGAGCCGTACAACTGCCGTGTGGTGGTGGTCAGTTCCCGTTCCTTGATCCAGGCAGCGGCATACGAGCCAAAGGGCACCTTCCCGGCGTCCGGGTCGTGCCAGTCGCCGCGCCGCATCTCGGTCTGCTTGTCGGCAAGCCAGTCGTCCGCATCCTTCTTCGTCCGGAACGTCTCTGGGGCGGGTCGCAGCAGCCCGTCAGGGCCGACGTAGCGAGCCTGATAGCGGCCTGACGGGAGCTTGCGGACACGGCCGAACTGTCGGCGCTTGCCAGCCATCAGGCAGCCCTCCCCAGGTCGGACCGACGAGGACGCACCGTGTTGGCTTCGATGAACGCCTCTACGACGCTCTCCCTGATGCGGACGTACCGGCCGACCTTGACGTAGGCGATCCGACGTTCTTCGATCAGACGGCGCGGGAAGCGCTCCCCGCTCTCTTCCCAGGTCCCGAGCCGTATCGCGACCTGCTTGACGTCCAAGAGCTGATCAGCCATCACCACTCCCCCTCCGTCTCGTGTTCATGCAGGTCCGCCCGGATTTCGCGGGCGATCTCGCGGTTGTGCTGGATGTCGCGGCGGATGTTGGCGGCGAGCCAGGTTTCGCCGGGGGTGTGGCCGTGGCCGGCATAGGTCCAGTGGGCGAGGGTGAGCGTGGTTGCCTCCGTGTCGTCGGGGTCGGGCAAGCCGAGGGCTTCGCGTTGCTGGGCGGCTCGGTAGTCGGCGCGGGTCTGGCGGAGGGCACTCAGGGTGGTGGAGTACCGGCGGGACTTGGTGGAGAAGTGGCCGCGGAAGCCGAGCATGTGAGCCCAGTCCCGAAGCTTGCGTTCTGGGTAGAGCGCGTGCAGGTCGAGGCAGGCCTCGATGAGCCGCCGGGGGTGGTCGGGGATGCCGAGCAGGGTCAGGGCTTCCTTGTTGCCGACGCGGCGGTCCACGGTGCCGGTGGTCTCTGCCGCTTTGGTGGCGTACTTGGCGAGGTAGGAAGCAACGGCCTGTTCGGTGATCTCTTCGCCCTTGCCGAAGGCCCGGATCGGGCGCACGTCGAGCTGCTTACCCCACGTGAGGCTGCGGGCAGGCTGGTCCCCGGCGGGCTCGATGCCCACCGTTAAGTGCTCCGGGTCTGCGACGGCGCGGATGGCGTCGGTGAGCAGGTCGAGGGTGGCCCAGGCCGGGGGTGGGCTGTCGGGTCCGTCGGGTCCGTCGGGGCCGTCGGGGCCGTCGAAGCGGATCACGGCATGGAAGTGGACGGCGCCGCGCTTCTGGTATTCGGCGACCTTTCCGAAGGAAACGCGGGCCTGTGCATGGGCTTCCTTCTGGGTGAGTCCGGCGCGGCGGGCGATCTCGCGGCGCAGGTAGATCGTGAAGTAGCGCCACAGGTCGGAGGCGTGGTTGTTCCACAGCACGGCGCCCGCGTAGTCGTAGGTGTCGGGATTGAGCGGGGTGCCGAGTTCGGGCGCGTCCTCGCTGTGGCGGGTGCCGCAGCGGCAGGGCCGGTTGTCGTGCCGGTTGTGGACCGGGCCGAACGAGGGGGCGGTGAGGGTGGCGAAGACGCGGGGGTGATCCCTGATCGTTTCGGGGGTGCCCTTGGCAGGGTCGCCGACGAGGCCAGCGCGGATGAGGTGGTAGGTGTCTCCGGCGTAGGTCCAGGCGCAGGCGGGGCAGCGGGAGGCGCGGCGGTTGCCGCAGGCGAGGCGGAGCCGTCCGCCGGGTTCGGTGTCGGTGGAGTAGTGGTGCAGTACCTGCCCGGTGACTGTGTCGCGGGTGACGGTGGAGCCTTGCAGGTGGATGGGGTCGGAGCAGCCACCGGTGCGGCGGATCTGGTCTTGGATGCGGTCGTAGTCCGGAGACCCGGCCAGCCTCAGCACGTCGGCGAGGGTGGCCGGGTCCAGGCCCGCCATGGTGGCGGCGGTGGTCACGCGGTTAGTTCCTTCCGTGTGCGGGGCCGTGGTTGTCGTTCCAGCCCTCGACCAAGGCGCGGACCTGGAGGTCACCGGTGGCGGTGGCGCTGGCGCCGCAGTGGCAGACGGCCGAGGCGTGGGCAGGGGTGGACGGGGACGGCTTGCTGACGTGCAGGCCGGGGCGGTCCGGGGTCGGGGTGAGGTCAGACACGACCGTCACCTCCCGGTCCGGGTCAGGGCAGGGGCGGGAACGGTGTGGCCGGTGCCCTTGCAGGCCTGGCAGGTGACGGTGAGGGTGGCGCGGGAGCCATCGGTGGTGCGGGTGCCGGTGGTGATCGCGGCGGCGGCGAAGCCGTCGCAGTCGCGGCAGGCGGGCGTGTTCAGGGCGCGCTGAGGCATGATGAGGCTTCCCTTTCGGGTCCGTTGGATCAGGAATGGGTGCAGGCGTCCGGGGCGGCGGATCTTTGGCGAGAGAGCCGCCCCGGGGGCCGTTCAGCGGCGGCGGTTGCGGCCACGCGGGATGGGCGGGATGGAGTCGTAGGACTCCTGGCCGGAGCGGAAGTCGCTCAGGTCGGTCACGTCCTTGTCGTTGCCGACCTGCCGCATGATCCGGTTCATGGCCTTGGTGTCCCGGTGGCGGCGGGCGATGGCGTACTCGCGGCCGAGTTCCACCATCTCCTCATTGCGGGCGGGTTCCGGTGTGCTGCTCCTGCGGCTGAACAAGCCCATGTCAGTGACCCTTCTGGTTGTTGACGAGCGAGCGGAGGACGACAGCGGTCACGGCGACCGACATGCCGGTGATGGCGACCGCCAGCAGGAGCGAGACCAGGACCGCGCCGACGACGAGGACCACGGCGGTACCGCCGCCGACGAGGGCGAGCGCGGTGCCGGGGGTGAGCTGGATGGTCGGCCGGTTCGAGACCGGGGCCGCCGAGGCGACCGGGGCCGGGGCCTGCGCGGCGGGCGCCTGTACAGCGGTCTCGTGCTGGACGGGCGCCGGGGGCGGGGCCGGGGCGGTGTCCGGGGTCGGGTACTTCGGGGTGAACACGAGCGGGTCTCCTTCCGGATCAGGCGGTGCAGTGGTGGGTGCGGGCGGAGAGTTCGGCGGCCGAGCGGTCGCCGTGGTCGGTGGAGAAGCCGCACTTCGGGGCGGTGCAGGCGGCGGTGTGCCGGATCTGGCCGCGCCCGTTGTTGTATGAGCCGACCTGAACGGGCCCGATGCGGATCACGTCGTAGAAGCGGTTCGGGCGCACGGTTGAACCTCCTTGGTTGTCAGGCGAGTTGGGCGGCGATGACCCCGGCGAGGTCGTCAGGGACGCCGAGCCGGGCGCGCAGGGTGGCGGTGTCGATGTCCGTGCCGGTGCGGGTGCGGTGGTCGGCGGCGACCTTGCGGGCGTGGTCGACCAGCGCGGGAGGAACGGCCGGGGTCGTTTCCGGCAGAGCCGGAGCGGGCTCCGCGGCGGTGATCTGCTCCGGCTCCGGTTCCGGGTCGGGTGCGGGGGCTGTGGGTGCCGGCCGAACCGGCGCCGGGTTGTCGGCGGGGTCGGGTGAGGGCGAGTGGGCGAGCAGGGTGCCGCCGAGGAAGGCGAGTGCGGGCCATCCGGCGATGCCGAGGCGGAGCAGGGCGGGCGGGTCGGCCAAGTCGAGGAACCCGGCGGTGGCGACGTTGGCGCCGAGCGAGGCGACCAGGGCCACGAGGAACCAGCACCAGGCCAGCCGGGAGCGCTGTACCCGCAACCTGCGCCAGGCGGCGACGAGGAGCAGGTCGACCGAGACGGGGTAGGCCCAGGCCTTCCAGCCGGACTGTCCGGCCGCGGCGGCAAGGTCGTGCAGATGGGCGAAGGACAGGGCCCCGGCAATCACGGCCTGAACCAGGACAGCGTCCGGGCGGATCGAGCGGACCATGGTCTTCACCTCCTTCAGGGAGTTGGGCCAGGGCGGGCGGTCTGCGGTACGGCCGCCCGGTCCCGGCAGGGCGCTAGTCGGCGGGAGCGTCGCCGGAGCCGAGGCAGTTCAGGCACAGGCCCGTCTGAGCACCGACCGCGCGACGCTTGCGGCCGACCCGGACGGTGCGGGAGACCTCTCCGGTGCCCTTGCAGACCGGGCAGTCCTTGACCGGCGGCGCGGGGGTCTTGGGCGCGGCCATGAGGATCAGTCCTCCTGCCAGCTCTGCCGCAGGCATTCCATGCGGTCGACGGTGCGCTGATGGGCGGCCAGTTCCTCAAGCACAGGGTTGTTGTCGTAGTCACCGACCCAGCGGTCCCGCCGCGCCTGCCTGGCCTCGCACCTCTCGTCCTCGTCGGTCACCTCGCGCCGGTTGTTCCTGTTCTTGGGCATGTGCTTCTCCTGGGATTGGCCCGTTTCGGGCAAGACGGGGGTAGGGACCTGGCGCGAAGGCGGTCACGCCGACCGTGGAGAAGGGGTGATCAGGGAGCGGCCGGGATGGACTCAGCGGCCGGGGCATCCTTCGGCGTCGGGAGGCCGAGGACGGGCCGGAACGGTGCCAGGAACGGCAACTCCGGCGTCAGGTGGGCGAACTCGCGGCAGACAGCCGCGGCCTGTTCGGGGGTGGTTTCCGGGGTGCGGATGCGGGACCAGCCGCCGGAGGTGTCACCGGCCACCGCGATACCGGGGCGGTCCGGCTGGATCACGGTCACGGCAGAGACCGCGTCCGGGGCGATGTCACCCAGGCCCATCTCGGCGGTCTGCTTGTCGTTGACCCGGTGCACCACCCGCCCGGTGAGCTGAGCCCGCAGAGCCGTCGCGCCCTTGCCGAGGTCGGAGCCGAAACGCTGGCCGCACACCTCCAGGTAGATCCCGACCGCACGGGACATCTGAGCCAGCCGGACCAGTTGCATGACCGTGCGATCCCGGGCCGCCTCATCCTTCTTCGAGGTCACCCAGAACAGCTCAGCCACCTCATCGACCAGGACGACGAGCGGGACCGGGCGGACCTTGTCCGGCAGCGCCCACATGTCGGACACACCGTGCAGGGCCAGCAGGTCGAAGCGGTCTTCCATCTCCCCGACCAGCGCGTCGATCAGGTACCCGGCACTCTGCGGATCGGTGGCCAGAGCCGACAGCCGCGGCGTATAGGCGCTGTGCTCCACCCCGCGCTTGCAGTCGATCCCGACCAGAGCGACCGGCAGTTGCGCCAGACCCTTGACCAGGTTGCGCTGATACACCGACTTGCCGGACTGGTTCGCCCCGAGCGTCAGCGCATGCGGCACCTTGCGGTAGTCCCGCTCGAAGACCGTGCCGTCCTCCCGCAGCGCGACCGGGACGACCAGGTCGTGAGGGCGGGCCTTGCGTGGCAGCCGGACCCGCCGAAGCACGTCGTACCCGGTCATCCGCAGTTCGACGTACCCCGGCTTGGTCTCCGCCACGGTCACCGACTGCACCCCGAAGGCGTGCCGGAGCCGCTGTGAGGCGGCAGCCAGGTCGGCCGGTTCCAGGCCCGCCGGAAGCCGCAGCGTGATCCGCAGACCGGTCATGGTCGGCCGGACCCGGCGGACCTTCGGCGGCACCGGCCGCACCTCCCGACGGGCCACGTTCCGGGTCATGAACGCCCGCAGGCGAGACGGCTGCACCGTCAGCCCGCACACCTCCATCGTGGAGTTGTAGTTCCAGGTGAACCGGCCCCACATCACCGGCAGACCAACCAGCGACCAGTACACGCGCGGGGCGCGGACCTTGGCGTACCCGAGGCCACCGACACCGGCCGCGGCACTCCCGAGCTCGAACCAGGCGGTCACGTCGGTCATGATCAGGCCGCCGAGGTGATCGCGACCGCGCGGAACGAGATCCCGTGCCGCTTCTGACCGTTGAACTCGTTCTCCCAGTCGCGAGCCTTCAGGCCCACGACCCGCACCGGCATACCCGGCGCCAGACCCTCGGGAAGGCCCGTCTCCGGCACGGTCACCTGGTAGAGGTTCCCCTCCCCCTCGTCCGAGACCAGCAGACCCACGGTCGACAGGTCCGCGTTGGTCTCCCGGTCCACGGCCCGCTCACCGGTCTTCTTGTTGACCATCTTCGGCTCCGGGGCAGTCGCCACGAACACCACAGCGGTCGAAAGATCGATCTTGAAAGACGGCATGAGCGCATCCCTCGTTCTGGGAGGCCGCCTCTCGCGACCTCTCTAGACATCTCCAGGAAAGCACATGTCTAGAGACGTAGCAAAGAGAGATGTCTAGAGATGTTGCTTGCGAAGGATTGCGGATACACGCACTGAGCGGGCGCCCCACCCATGGCCTAGGCTGTCTAGAGAAGAGAGGAGGGCTCCGGAATGGCCAACACCGACGACGACCGTCGGCCCAAGTACCAGCGGATCGCGGACTCCCTACGTGAGGCGATCCAGTCGGGCGAGTACGGTCCCGGTGATCGGCTTCCGGGAGAGAACGACCTGATGGCCGAGCATGGCGTAGCCCGCATGACGGCTCGCCAGGCCCTGGGCGTACTCAAGGATGAAGGGGTTGCCGAGTCCCGCAAGGGCGCAGGCGTGTTCGTTCGCGACTTCCGCCCCCTCAGGCGTCGAGGCATCCAACGGCTCGCGCAGGAACAGTGGGGTAGCGGCCGGTCGATCTGGGCCGCCGACATCGAGGACCGCTCGCTTGTGGTGGATCAGGTGACGGTGTCGGAGGAGGCTCCGCCGGAGCGAGTCAAGTTGGTTCTGGAGCTGGCCGACGAGGACAGCGTGTGCGTGAGGCGTCGACGGTTCGTCCTGGACGGGAAGCCTGTTCTGCTCGCGACGAGTTACCTCCCAACATCGGTGGTCGCAGGCTCCGCGATCACCCAGGAGGACACGGGCCCTGGCGGTACCTACGCCAGGCTTGCCGAACTCGGATACAAGCCAGTGCACTTCCGCGAAGAGATCCGCTCACGCATGCCCTCGAAGGATGAAGCGGGACAGTTGAGCATCTCCGCAGGCACTCCGGTCATCCTCATCTGCCGGACCGCGTTCGCGGACGAGGGGCGCCCCGTCGAGATCAACGAGATGACGCTCGATGCCGCCTCCTACATCCTGGAGTACGACTTCGACGCGTAGGCCCGCGCGAGCTGTTACAGGTTTCTCTACCTCATCAAGCCCCGGCTGCGCTCCGCTCCGCCGGGCGCGCTTCCCGGCTCCGCTGCGGGCGACGCTCCTGCCTCCGGCCCGCTCCGCCCGCGCTGCGCCGACGCGCGCCCACATGTGGATAGGGCCGGTGGCCATGAGTCGAGCTCTGCATAGAGCAGCCACGGTCAAGGCAATGCCTCCGGCGGGGATCGGCCGGCACCGGGATGGAGGGGGCGCCGTTTCCGCCCGCGGGTCCGTTGTGGCGTGTGCGAGGGCTCCCATCCCGTCCACCGTCGACCCAGGCGAAGCCGAGCAGACGCGGCCCATGGCGTCCAGGTCGTTCGTACAGTGGCGCGCTCCACCTGGACGCCATGGACCACGCCCGCTCCACATGCGTGTGGGTCGACGGCGGACGGGATGGGAGCTGGGATAGGTAGTGGGGGGTGCGGGTTGGATGCCGGGTGTACGCGAGTATGTCGGCAGGCCCAAGGCTGACAGAAGGGTGGGACCCGTGCAGATAGCGGGAGTGGACTTGTACGTCAATCATCCGATCATGGCCTTGGGGTCCCCAGACTGGATTCGTGATGACCTGGAGTTGGGGGGCGCCCCCGCCGCGTCTTCCGATACTCACGTCATTGTCCGTGTACAAGCACAGACGGTTCTGATCAAGGTGCGGCTGTTCCAGGACTACGGCGAGGGCATTGCCTCTGATCCGTCGTTCACCACGGTCTTTGACGGGTCGCTCTACTTGGCAGACCGGCGGTTCGTGATCGGGGACGTGCTCGGAGAGAGCCGATTCGTCACGTACATCGGGGGACCGCAACGGTGGCGAGTGCGGGTGACAGTGGACGATCCGAAGGGGTACGCGCGTGCTGCTGACGTGGTTCTTTCCGCCGAGGAGTAGAGCCGCATGCGCTGTCAAGCCTGCGTGCAACGGCTGACACCAGCGGCTGACACCAACAAGCGCGAACAGCAGCGATCGGCGCCGGACCTCAGCGGACGATCGGCCCATGCGCAGGACCGGTTGACCGACATCGCCGGTCCCCTGTGATCGACCTGATAAGGATGAGGTCAGACTTCCAAACTGGCGCTCCGGGTGGATGACCGCCCAGCCATCTTCCTGCGCGATTCGCACCCTATGCGAATGATGCCCAGGCGCCCCAGAGAAGGATGAGCGCAATGGGGATGGTCACGAAGCCCACGCCGACAAACAGACATCCATAGGCGAAGGTCTTGGCGATCTTGTGGTCCTGGGAGCGGAGCGCGGCGAAGCAAGCGAAGCAAGCGATGGCGAGGCAAGGCAGGATGACGAAGAAGAGGCCAAGTGCCCGCACGCTTGCTCCCCCCGTCACAGGCTCCGCTTTACAGCAGGAACGTACAGCAACCACAGCAACCGTGGCCGTCCGCCGTCGACCCCGAACGACCGACTGACCTGCCGAGCAGACCTCAGTGACCGTCCCGCCCATAGTTCGCATCGAGCGGGCAGGCCGGTGCAGGCTCGGCACAGCCATCGAGGCTCCACCGATCCTGCTGGTACGTGATCGCCAAATGAGGCTAAATCGCGACCTACTAGGACCCGCTCGGATCCGCTCACACTCGAACACATGGGGGCGACACGGGATGGTGGCCAGTCCGTATGCCTTCGCTGCGGAGAGGCTGGCGACTCCGTACGCGAGCGCGGGCGGATCGGGCTCATGGCGAGCTACTGCGAGGGCTGTTGGAACACCCTCGCCAACGAGATGGCCGAGACCGACGGAGCCACAGCCACCCCCAGACCCGAGCCCGACCTCGATGACGTGACTTGGATCGAGCCGCCAGTTTGCCCCGAATGCGGCGCCTTGATTCGCATATACCCCACGACCTACGACCGGTGGGTCAGTCTCGCCATGGTGGAACTGCCCGCCAAAGACGTCCCAGAGGCCTTCAGGTGGCGTTTGATGCCGCTCCCGACCCGATCCCTCATCCCCGCCGATATCGTCGCCGTACGGGTCCGTGGAATCGATCCGCTACCAGGTGAACCCGTCGTGCCGGCGCACAGCATGATGTGCGTCCCCGAATGGGGCGAGCCGTAGACCGCACGGCAGCGGACAGGGAGTCCCGGCCGTGTCCCCCGCGTGCCTGATCGAGCGGCGAGCCGCGGGGAGTAGCGGGGAACACCAGAGAGCGGCCCGGTGAACCGCAGGTCAGCGAAGTGCCAGCTCAGGCCCGGTCCGCATACGCGATCTTCCAAACTAGCTACGCGGGTTCGATTCCCGTCGCCCGCTCTGTATGCCGAAGGCCCAGTCGAGAGGACGTCCTCCTCCGTCTGGGCCTTCGGTCGTCCCGGGGCCGCTCAGAACTTGATCGAGTTGATGGACTGCGCTATCGAGTCCAGGAACCGTGTGATGGAGGGGGCCATGCCGGTGGAGGCCAGGAAGAAGCCGAAAAGCATGGCAACGATGGCGGGGCCCGCCTTGATGTTGCCCCCGCGGATCAGCACCACCAGGATGACCGCCAACAGCAGCACCACAGACAGTGAAATGGCCACAACTGATCACACCCTAGGTCGGTCCGCTCTCCCGGCCCGGGGGTACGGCCCGCACCCCCGCCAGAACCATCGTGCCACCAACAGGGGCACCCTATGCGGCCTGTGACGGAACGTCGGGGATACATCAGGGGCGGGGTGCCGGATACCGGACCGGTCCGAGCGATGCGGTACACGGTAATTCGGCCACCGAGACCGGACCGACTCCCCTGGTAATTACCCTACTTCGTTTCCACCTCCACACATCTCGTGCGCAGGTAATTCGAATTGATCGCACAGAGCCGCAATATGCCCCATTTAGTGGGGATGAATCGGGACATCTAGGGTGAACCAACGATCCAAGCGCATGTAAATCAGGGGACATTCGAAGACATTAACCAGGAATGCATGGGCGGGTTTTACGAAATTCCACAGCCGAGGCTAGGGTGCCTCAGATGTTCGATGCCGCCTCGCCTCTCGGTCACTTCCGCAGGGCACTTCCTCCGTCGCGCGAGCCGGCGGACAGGGTGCCCGGTCCGCGTACCCCGGCCGGTGCGCAGGAGCGGCAGCCTCCCGCCGGGAGACCGGGCGCATCGCGCGACGCGTTCTTCGACAACGTCAAGTTCCTGGCGATCGTGCTGGTGGCCGCGGGCCACTCCTGGGCGCCGCTCAAGAGCGACAGCCGCGTCCTCGAAGGCCTGTACAACGTCGTGTACACCTTCCACATGCCGGCCTTCGTCATCATCTCCGGCTACTTCTCGCGCAGCTTCGACATGCGCCCCGACCGGCTGAAGCGCCTGGTCACCGGGATCGCCGTGCCGTACGTCGTGTTCCAGACGGCGTATCTGCTGTTCCGGCACTTCGTCGGCCACTCCCCCGAGCCGTTCGACCTCGTCTCCCCCTGGTACCTGACGTGGTTCCTGTGCGCGCTGTTCGTCTGGCGCCTGAGCAGCCCCCTGTGGAAGCTGGTGCGCCGGCCGGTGCCGGTCGCGCTCGGGATCGCCGTGGTCGGCTCGGTCTCCGTGGGCACCGGGGGCGCCCTGGACCTGGGACGCGTCCTGCAGTTCCTGCCCTTCTTCGTGCTGGGCCTGAAGCTGGAACCCGAGCACTTCGCCGCGCTGCGCCGCAGGTGGGTGCGGATCGCGTCGGTGCCGGTGGCCGCGGCGGCGCTGGCTGTCGGCTGGTGGACCGCGCCGCGCCTGGACGACAACTGGTTCTACCGCGAGAGCGCCGCGCAGAATCTGGGCGCGCCGTGGTGGACCGGCCCGCTCATGACGCTGGCGCTGTTCGCCTGTGCGCTGCTGCTGACCGCCGTCTTCTTCGCGTGGGTGCCCCGGCGCAGGACGTGGTTCACCGCTCTCGGCGCGGGCACGCTGTACGGCTATCTGCTGCACGGCTTCGTGGTGAAGACCGCCACCTACGGCGGCTGGTTCGACCACGCCTGGCTGCACGGCCCGCTCGGCGAGATCCTCGTGACGCTGCTGGCCGGCTCCGTCGTCACGCTGCTGTGCACCAGGCCGGTCCAGCGGGTCTTCCGCTTCGCGATGGAGCCGAGGATGGAGTGGGCGTTCCGGCAGGACGCGGCCGAGCTCTCCCGCGAGCGGGAGAAGAAGGAGAGGGCGGCGGCCCGGGAGTCGGTCGCCGTCTAGGAGGTCGGGGGCGGGGTCGGCGAGCGGCGACGACGCGGCTGGGGGTTCGGCTCACTCCTCGCCGAGGCCGAGGAGCGCGCGCATCGCCGCGTACTTCTCGGTCAGTCGTCCGCGGGTCGGCTCGGCCAGGACCGCGAGGCGCTCGGGGTCGGCGTTGTGGGCCAGGTCGGCCTCCTTCACCAGGCGCGCGCCCGGGGTGGCGAGGATCCGCCGGGCGTACGCCGCCGGCTCCTCCCCCGCCCGCTTGGTGAGGGCGTCCACGATGGCCTTGGTGCGCTCGGTCAGGGCGGCCGCCGCCAGCCACTCCCGGCTGAGCGCGTCGTCCTCGACGGCGTCGTGCAGCCAGGCCGCCGCGATCTGCTCCGCGTCCCCGCCGCGGACGCGCACGCCCTCGGCGACGGCGGCGAGGTGTCCGGCGTACGGCCGTCCCGCCTTGTCGGTCTGCCCCGCGTGGGCGGCCCGCGCCAGGGCCTCCACCTCGGCGAGCGTCAGCAGGGCCGCGGGTTCGGGCGAAGGCGCGGCCACCGGCTCGGGCACGGGCGACGACGCGGGCGTGGGCTGTGTCATCGCCCCAGTGTGCCCCGTCCCCGGCGCGCTTCGTCCACCCGGTGTCCCGCCCGCCCACCGGAACCCCGGCTGCTCCCCCGCCGGCGGAGGCACGCGGTGGG
Organism: Streptomyces sp. HUAS MG56; assembly: GCF_058673395.1. Taxonomy (NCBI): domain Bacteria; kingdom Bacillati; phylum Actinomycetota; class Actinomycetes; order Kitasatosporales; family Streptomycetaceae; genus Streptomyces; species Streptomyces sp. HUAS MG56. Next base: position 4,191,763 of record NZ_CM178722.1, read on the forward strand.
TCAGTGGAGCTGCGGTGGTGTCGGTGTCGATGACTGGCGGCAGATCAGGAGCAGGGCCCGGTCGTCGTTGACGTCCTTGGCCACGGCCTCGATCAGATGCCAGGCGGCGCCGTGGAAGCCGCCGGCGACGTAGCGGTCGGCCTCGCCGGTGAGGCGGTCCATGCCCTCGACGATGTCCCGGTCGGCGGTCTCCACCAGGCCGTCGGTGAAGAGCATCAGGACGTCGCCCGGGCGCAGCGAGCCCTTCACCGGGTCGAACTGTGCGCCGTCGTACACGCCGAGCAGCGGGCCCTCGGCGGCCTTCTCCTCCCAGCGGCCGCTGCCCGCGCTGAGCTGGAGGCCCGGCGGATGGCCGGCGGTGTACAGCTCGTAGTCCCCGGAGTCGAGGTCCAGGACGAGATGGATGGAGGTGGCGAAGCCCTCGTCCCAGTCCTGACGCAGGAGGTAGCCGTTCGCGGCGGGGAGGAAGGCGTGCGGGGGCAGGGAGCCGAGGAGGCCGCCGAAGGCGCCCGACAGGAGCAGGGCGCGCGAGCCCGCGTCCATGCCCTTGCCGGAGACGTCCGTGAGCACGACCTCCAGGGTGCGGCCGCCGTTCGTACGGGCCGCGACGACGAAGTCGCCGGAGAAGGACTGGCCGCCGGCCGGCCGCAGCGCCATCTCGTGGTGCCAGCCCTGCGGCAGCTTCGGCAGCTTGCTCTGTACCCGGATCCGTTCGCGCAGGTCGAACAGCATGGTGCCGCCGCGCCGCCAGGGCACGCCGACCCGGCTGCGGAACTGGGCCGTGAGCAGGCCGAAGAAGCCGCAGGCCGCGACGACGAGGACCACGCCCGGGGTGACACGGCTCGGTCCCTCCGTGTACGGGCCCAGCCGGACCGACTCCACGATCAGGGCGGTCGCCCCGGCCGCGTACAGTCCGAGCAGGCTCGCCGGGCGCAGCAGCAGGCCGCCCGCGACGATCGGCAGCACCAGCGTGGCCGGGGAGCACCACACCGAGTCGACCAGGGTCATGGCCATGAGGACCGGGATGGTCAGCAGCAGTCCGGCGAACGCGATCCAGTCGGAGCCGTCGCCGCGGAAGTAGTCCACGGCGCTTCTGCGCAGGCCGGTGCGGACCCGGTGCCACTGCATCTTCCACCGGGCCGTGAACGTCTCGGCCTTCGCGCGCCGCTCTCGTCCTGCTGCCATTAGTTCGCGACCCTATCCATCGGACCGGTTCCTTGGCACGGGAGGTCCCACTTGTCCCCCCTCCGGGGCCCCCCGACGGCTTTTCCAGGGCTCCTGGGCACAGTTGGTCCTCACAGTGAACGGCACGCGCGGCCGCCGTGCTCCGGTCCCGGGCAAATTCGCTGGCCCGGTCCGGGCCGCCTTGATAGGCATGGGTCATGGGGACAGAGCGGACAGATCACGCGACCGGGTTGACGGTGCTGCGGCCGGAGGACTTCGACCGCTGGTGGGACGGGCTGGTGCGGGCCTTCGGCGGGGTCGCCGCGGCCGAGGAGCGCGAACTGGACCGCTCCCTCACGGAGTTCGACCGCTCGCTGGCCGCCCTGGACGGGGACGAGATCGTCGGGACGGCCGGGGCGTTCAGCTTCCGGATGACCGTGCCGGGCGGTGCCGGGGTCCCGGCGGCCGGCGTGACCATGGTGAGCGTGGCGGCCACGCACCGGCGGCGCGGGGTGCTGACCTCGATGATGCGCCGGCAGCTGGACGACGTCCGTGCGCTGGGCGAGCCCCTGGCGGTGCTGTTCGCGTCCGAGCCGGCCATCTACGGCCGCTTCGGCTACGGCGCGGCTGCCCTCCAGCTGACGGCCGAGATCGACACGAGCCGGGTCTCGCTCACGCTGCCCGCCGGCACGGAGGACGTGCGGGTGCGGTACGCGGAGCCCGCCGGCGTGCTCGACGCGTGCGAGTCGGTGTACGCGGCCCTGGTGCCGGGCCGGCCCGGGATGCTGGCCCGGCAGCCGGGCTGGGAGCGGGTGGGTCTGCTGGACCCGGAGAGCGAGCGGGAGGGCGCGTCGGCGCTGCGCTGCGTGGTCGCGGAGGGGGACGGACGGGTCACCGGGTACGCCCGCTACCGCACCAAGCTCGGCTGGGGGCCGGACGGGCACGACGGCACGGTGAAGCTGGAGGACCTGGCCGCGCTGGACCCCGCGACGGACGCGGCGCTGTGGCGCTTCCTGTTCGGCATCGACCTGATGTCGACGCTGAGCCTGCACGGGCGCCCCGTGGACGACGCCTGGCAGTACCTGGTGAGCGACATCCGCCGCTGCCGCCCGCGCCTGCGGGACTCAGGTCACGTCCGCCTGGTCGACGTCGACGCTGCCCTGTCGGCCCGCACGTACCAGACCCCGGTGGACGTCGTGTTCGAGGTCGAGGACGCCTTCTGCCCCTGGAACGCGGGCCGTGTGCGGCTCACGGGCGACCCGAAGGGCGCGTCCTGCGAGCGGACCACGGACGCCGCCGATCTCGCCCTGTCCGTACGGGAGTTGGGGGCGGCCTACCTCGGCGGGGTGAGCCTGCTGTCACTCGCGCGCGCCGGGCGGGTGCAGGAGCTGCGGCCGGGGGCGCTCACGGAGGCGTCGGTGGCGTTCGGCTCACCGGTGCCGCCGTGGCTGCCGCACGGCTTCTGACGCCGCTGCCCGGTTCAGGGCTTCTGGCAGGTGGGGCACCAGAAGAGGTTGCGGGCGGCGAGGCCGGCGGTGCGGATCTCGTCGCCGCAGACGTGGCAGGCCTGGGCGGCGCGGCGGTAGACGTACACCTCGCCGCCGTGGTCGTCCACGCGCGGCGGGCGGCCCATGGCCTCGGGGGTGTGCTCGGGCCGGACGGTGTCGATGCGGTTGTTCCGCACGCCCTCGCGCATCAGCGCGACGAGATCGCCCCAGACGGCGTCCCACTGCGCCGGGGTGATGTCCCGGCCCGCCCGGTACGGGTCGATGCGGTGCCGGAAGAGGACTTCGGCGCGGTAGACGTTGCCGACGCCGGCGACGATCTTCTGGTCCATGAGCAGGGCGGCGATCGTCGTACGGCTGCGCGAGACACGGTGGTAGGCCGCGCTCGGGTCGGCGTCCTCGCGCAGCGGGTCGGGGCCGAGGCGGTCGTGTACGGCGTCCTTCTCGGCGTCGGTGATCAGCGCGCACGTGGTCGGCCCGCGCAGGTCGACGTAGGCGGTGTCGTTGACGAGCCGGAGCCGGACGGTGTCGGCCGGCGGGGGTGCGGGGGCTCTGCCGAAGCCGACCTTGCCGAAGAGGCCGAGGTGGATGTGGACCCAGTCGGTGTCCCGGAAGCGGAGGAAGAGGTGCTTGCCGTGGGCTTCGGTGGCCGTGAGCGTGGCTCTGTCCAGCAGGGCGGCGGCGTCGGAGAACTTGCCCTGGGGGCTGGTCACCCGCGGGGCGGTGCCCCGGAAACGCTCGGCGTAGTCCTGGGCCAGCCGGTGAATGGTGTGCCCTTCCGGCAAGGCTGAGCTGTCCTTTCAGGCAGGGCGGAGGGCCGGGGGCGGAGCCCCCGGGGTCCCTACTGCTGGGGGTGGTGGGCCGGGATCGGGGGCAGGTCGCCGGTCGTCTCGTAGGCCGACAGCATGTCGATGCGGCGGATGTGGCGCTCGTCGCCCGAGAACGGGGTGCCGAGGAAGGTCTCGACGAACTTCGTCGCCTCGTCCTGCGTGTGCATGCGCGCGCCCACCGCCACGACGTTGGCGTTGTTGTGCTGGCGGCCCAGCGACGCGGTCTCCTCGCTCCAGGCCAGCGCCGCCCGCACGCCCTTGACCTTGTTCGCGGCGATCTGCTCGCCGTTGCCGGAGCCGCCGATCACGATGCCGAGGGCCTCGGGGTCCGCGGCCGTACGCTCCGCCGCGCGGAGGCAGAAGGGCGGGTAGTCGTCCTGGGCGTCGTAGATGTGCGGCCCGCAGTCGACGGGCTCGTGCCCCGCCGCCTTGAGCCAGTCGACGAGGTGGTTCTTGAGTTCGTAGCCCGCATGGTCGGAGCCGAGGTACACGCGCATGCCATGAGTGTGACATGACCCATGCGGCGCAGCAGCCCCGGGTGCCGGGCCCCGGACGCGACCGCCGTTGAGTCCGAAATGTGTGAGCAAAACCATAGAACCTCAAGGGAACCTCAAGTAACGATCCCGTTTCGGAGGTTCCCGAATCCGTTCGCCTCCGATTCACTGGTCCGACTCGTACACCGCTCGTGCGAATTTGCTCCACACCTGGCGTAAAGGAAACCGTCCATGACCCCTGGTTCGGGACTCCAAGCAGGACTCAAGAACCGCCATCTGACGATGATCGCGATCGGTGGCGTCATCGGAGCCGGCCTCTTCGTCGGCTCCAGCTCCGGTATCGCGACCGCGGGACCCGGCATCCTCCTGTCGTACGCGCTCGTCGGCACCCTCGTCGTCCTCGTGATGCGGATGCTGGGCGAGATGTCCGCCGCGAACCCCACCTCCGGCTCCTTCTCCGCGCACGCCGACCGTGCGCTGGGCCGCTGGGCCGGCTTCTCCATCGGCTGGCTCTACTGGTTCTTCTGGGTCGTCGTGCTGGCCGTCGAGGGCACCGCAGGCGCCAAGATCCTCGCGGGCTGGGTGCCGGCCGTACCGCAGTGGGGCTGGGCGCTCATCGTGATGGCCGTGCTGACCGCGACCAACCTGGTCTCCGTCGGCTCCTACGGCGAGTTCGAGTTCTGGTTCGCCGGCATCAAGGTCGTGGCGATCGGCGCGTTCATCGTCGTCGGCCTGCTCGCGATCTTCGGCGTCCTGCCGGGCGCGCACACCGACAAGGCGTCCTTCGGGAACCTCACCAGCCACGGCGGCTTCCTGCCGCACGGTCCGGGCACGATCCTCACCGGCGTCCTGCTGGTCGTCTTCTCCTTCATGGGCAGCGAGATCGCGACCCTGGCGGCCGGCGAGTCGGAGGACCCGCAGCGCGCGGTCACCAAGGCCACCAACAGCATCATCTGGCGGATCGGCGTCTTCTACCTCGGCTCGATCCTCGTCGTGGTCTCGCTGCTGCCGTGGAACGACCCGTCCCTCGCGAAGCAGGGCTCGTACGTCGCCGCGCTGAACTCCCTCGGGATCGCGCACGCCGGCCAGATCATGGACGTCGTTGTGCTGACGGCAGTGCTGTCCTGTCTCAACTCCGGCCTGTACACCGCCTCCCGCATGGCGTTCTCGCTGGGTGAGCGCGGTGACGCGCCGAAGGCGTTCGCCCGTACCACCGCGCGCGGTGTGCCGATGGCGGCGATCCTGGCGTCGGTCGTCTTCGGTTTCGTGGCGGTCTTCTTCAACTACGCCTACCCGGACACCGTCTTCCTCTTCCTCGTCAACTCCTCGGGTGCGGTGGCCCTGTTCGTGTGGCTGGTCATCTGCTTCTCGCAGCTGCGGATGCGGAAGATCATCCAGCGGGAGGCGCCGGAGAAGCTCGTCGTGCGGATGTGGCTGTACCCGTACCTGACCTGGATCACGGCCGCCTTCATCGTCTTCGTCCTCGGCTACATGCTGACCGACACGGAAGGCGAGAGCAGCGGCCGTACGACCGTGCTGCTGTCGGTGGGCGTGGCGGCGGTCGTCGTCGTGATCTCGCTGGTGAAGCAGAAGGTCGAGGCGGGCCGCGCGCCGACCGCCGCCGTCGAGGAGACGGAGAAGGTCACCACCGGCTGACGCCGCGGACGCCGGCCCTCCGGGCAAGGATCCGGAACATGGCCGCATGATCTGACGCCACCTGTCAGGTTGTGCGGCCATGCTGCGTCCTTGCCCGCTCGGCCGCCGGCGTGGTGGCCGCCGTGCGGTAGGCGGCCGCCGAGGGCCTGCCGGTCGGGGTGCGGGCGACCGGGCACGGGCTGCCCGGCGGGTACGAGGGCGGGCTGCTCGTCACCACCGGGCGGATGGACGGGCTCACCGTCGACGCCGAGGCCCGTACCGTCCGGATGCAGGCCGGGTGCGCTGGGGGCAGGTGGTCGCGGCGTTCGCGGTGCCGGCCGGGGCCCCCTTCGGGCGGTCGCTCGACTTCGTCTTCGGGGCGGGCGACCGGGACGCGGGCCTGTACGACCCCGATACGCGAAAGAGGCTCGCCCGGGTCAAGGAGACGTACGACCCGGGCGAGCCTCTTCCGCAGGAACTACGGGGTCTAGCGCTTGCAGGAACTACGGCGTCTAAAGCGGGGTCGGCGAAGTTGACCGCGCCCCGAAGGGGCGCGGGGAACTGCGCGACCGGCCACGACGGCGCCGCAGACGAACGACGGCCCATCGCGGTACTTCCAGCGGAGCGCTTAGCGCTTGTCGGCGAACTTCCAGGCGGTGGGCAGGGCGCCCATCGCCAGGGCGGCCTTGAGGGCGTCGCCGATCAGGAACGGGGTGAGGCCGGCCGCGACCGCCTGGGAGAGGGACAGGTGGGCGGCCAGGGCCAGGTACGGCACGCCGACGGCGTAGACGACCGCCTCGCCGAGGACCATCGCGCCCGCCATGCGCAGCGGGGAGCGGTCGGCGCCGCGCCGGGCCAGGGCGCCGACGGCGGCCGAGGCGAGCAGCATGCCGAGGACATAGCCGAAGGAGACCGCGCCCGCGCCGGAGCCGCCCTGCGCGAACCACGGCACACCGGCCACGCCCGCGAGCGCGTACAGGGCGAGGGAGAGGAAGCCGCGGCGGGCGCCGAGCGTGGTGCCGACGAGCAGCGCGGCGAAGGTCTGACCGGTCACCGGCACCGGGGAGCCGGGCACGGGGACGGCCACCTGGGCCGCGATGCCGGTGAGCACGGCTCCGCCGACGACGAAGGCCGCGTCGCGGACGCGGGACGCGGGCAGCAGGTCGGCGAGGACTGCGCCGGGGCGAGCGGTGGCGGTGGCGGTGCTCATGAGGACTCCGCGGGTGGTGTGGGCACGTCGGGACCCTGTGACGCTATCCCAGCGGCCGCGAGACGATCACCGTCGGCGGTCGACAAAGGGAGGAACGGTGGCTTCGTGCCCTTCACACAAAGGGTGGCGATGACACGCGGTACGGCGTGATACCGGTCACTGAGGCCGGGACGCTTCGGTCACTCCGGCGTACCGGCGCCGGACTGTGGGGTTCCGCCAAAGTCCTCGCGCGCCGCCTTCAGTGCCGAGAGGGTCAGCCGCACCACCTCCTCGACCGTTTCCGCGAGGCCGAATTCCGGGTCCAACGTGACGTCGAAGCACCTCTCGATGATGCCCGCGGCTTCGAGCAACGCGAAGGAATCGACCTCCATCTCCACCAGGGGTACGTCCAGCTCCACTTCACGCGGTCTGATCCCCAGCTGCTGCGCGAAAATCTCGACGATCTCGTCCCGCACCTCGCGCTCATACGGATTGAGCAGCGACCTCTGCCGGGACGCGAGCACCCAGAGGGCGTGCATCTCGGGCAGCACCTCCTGGGGTGTGGTGCCCGGAGCGCGCGTCCCGAGGATCTCGACCAGCGCATCGACCGTGTCCCACGGCGGCAGCCGCGGCTCGGTGAAGGCATCGTGCAACCGGGTACGGGAGATCCGCTTCAGCAGCAGCCGGTGCATGGTCTCCAGGCTCGGCTGCCCTGCGACGAGATGCAGCGCGTGGAGGGCGTCGTTGAGGTCCCGCAGCCGGCCCGGCGGCAGAGACGGCTTCTTGAACTGCCCCGGAGTGCCCATCCGTTCCCCCGTCCGATGGTGTCGGCTGCCGTAGGAATTCGTCCTGCGGCGCCTGTGTGCGACGACCGTGGTCCATATGAGTGTCACTCACGTCCTGGCCGTCCTCGGAGGATTCAGTGCGATCCTCGCGGCGGCGTCCCGTCTCCCCAAGGCCGCCGCGGATGTTCTCCGCGCCTGTGCCGGCTGTGTGCACGCCCTCCACGAACTGCGTGCCGCCTGGCGTCGGACCGGTCCGGCGGCCTGTGGCCGCTGCGGCCGCTGCGGCCGCGATCACGTAACCGGATGTTCACAGTGCGTACGGCAGGTGTCCGGATAGTGGGCAGACCCTTCGCCTCAGCGGACGGGCCGCCCAGACTGGCGGGGTTTTTGCCCGCCCATTGCAGGGGGAGAGCCGCGCCCATGCCCGCACCGGAACCGACGACGAAGACGCCGCCCCAGCAACAGGGTGGCGCCTCTCTCTCGCACGGCCTCAAACAGCGCCATCTGTCGATGATCGCCCTCGGCGGGGTGATCGGCGCGGGTCTGTTCGTCGGCTCCGGCGCGGGGATCGCCGCCGCCGGGCCGTCCATCGTCATCGCCTACACGGTCTCCGGCCTCCTCGTGATGCTGGTGATGCGGATGCTGGGCGAGATGTCGGCCGCCTACCCGTCCTCGGGTTCCTTCTCGGCGCACGCCGAGCGGGCGATCGGCCCGTGGGCGGGCTTCGCCGCCGGCTGGTCCTTCTGGATCCTGCTGTGCACGGCCGTCGGCCTGGAGGGCATCGGCGCGGCCCACATCGTCTCCGGCTGGCTGCCCGGCACGCCCGAGTGGCTGTGGGTGGCCCTGTTCATGGTCGTCTTCTGCGGGACGAACCTGGCCGCCGTGAAGAACTTCGGCGAGTTCGAGTTCTGGTTCGCCACGCTGAAGGTCGGCGCGATCTCCCTCTTCCTGGTCCTCGGCGTGCTGGCCATCGCGGGCGTCCTGCCCGGCACGGACGCGCCCGGCACCGCGAACCTGTCCGACTTCCTCCCGCACGGCAGCAACGGCCTGATCATCGGCCTGCTCGCGTCCGTCTTCGCCTACGGCGGCCTGGAGACGGTCACCATCGCGGCGGCCGAGTCGGAGAACCCGGTGCGGGGCGTGGCGTCCGCCGTCCGTACGGCGATGTGGCGCATCGCGCTGTTCTACATCGGCTCGATGGCGGTCGTGGTCACCCTGGTCCCCTGGAACTCGGGGGCGGTCGTCTCCGAGGGTCCCTACGTCGCCACGCTCGACCACCTGGGCATCCCCGGCGCGGGCCGGCTGATGAACGTGGTCGTCCTGGTCGCCCTGCTCTCCGCGATGAACGCCAACATCTACGGCGCCTCGCGCATCGCCTACTCCCTGGTCGCCCGCGGCCAGGGCCCGAAGGTGCTGGCGAAGCTGTCCGGCGGCGTCCCGCGCGTCGCGGTGCTGACCTCCTCCGTGCTGGGTTTCGTGTGCGTGCTGCTCAGCTACTGGCGGCCGAACGACATCTTCAAGTGGCTGCTGAACATGATCGGCGCGGTCATCCTGGTCGTCTGGATCTTCATCGCCGTCTCCCAACTGCTGCTGCGCCGCCGCATCGAACGCGAGAGCCCCGAGAAGCTGGTCGTCCGCATGTGGGCGTTCCCCGTCCTCACCTGGGTCGCCCTGGCCGGCATGGCCGCGATCTTCGTCCTGATGGCCCGCGAGGCGGACACCCGCGTCCAGTTGTACTTCACCGGCGGCATGACGGCGGTGCTGGCGGGCGTGGGCTACGCCCGGCAGAAGATGCGTGCCAAGACCGGCTGACGCCTCCGCCCGCCCACCGGGGCCCCCGCGTGCGACACGCGGGGGCCTTTCTGTTGCCCCCACACTCTTGTTGCTAGCCTGCACTTGCAAGTACTTTGCAATAAGGTTCCGGAGGGGATCACCCATGCCCGTCTACACGCTGCCCGCCCTGCCGTACGACTACTCCGCGCTCGCCCCCGTGATCAGCCCGGAGATCATCGAGCTGCACCACGACAAGCACCACGCGGCCTATGTGAAGGGCGCCAACGACACGCTGGAGCAACTGGCGCAGGCGCGGGACGAGGAGAGCTGGGGCTCGGTCAACGGGCTGGAGAAGAACCTGGCCTTCCACCTCTCCGGGCACATCCTGCACAGCATCTACTGGCAGAACATGACCGGCCCGAAGGACGGCGGCGGGGAGCCGCTCGCGGCCGACGGGGTGGGCGGGCTGGCCGAGGCGATCAAGGAGTCCTTCGGGTCCTTCGCCGCGTTCCGGACCCAGCTGTCCAAGGCCGCGGCCACCACCCAGGGCTCCGGCTGGGGCGTGCTGGCGTACGAGCCGCTGAGCGGGCGGCTGATCGTGGAGCAGGTCTACGACCACCAGGGCAACGTCGGCCAGGGTTCGACCCCGGTCCTGGTCTTCGACGCCTGGGAGCACGCCTTCTACCTCCAGTACCGGAACCAGAAGGTCGACTTCGTCGAAGCGATGTGGGCCGTCGTCAACTGGCAGGACGTGGCCCGGCGTTACGAGGCAGCGAAGTCCCGCGCGAACGCGCTGCTGCTCGCCCCCTGAGCCCCCGGGCTCCCTGAGCGTCCTGCCTCGTGATCGTCTTCTCACCCTTCACGACGGCAGGCGGATGAGAGAGGACCCCCGCGAGGACGTGACTCGCGGGGGTCCTCCCCTGCCGCTACCTGTTCACAGGTTGCTGAAGTCCGGGCCCTTGGTGCGGGTCCGCTTGATCTCGTAGAAGCCCGGCACCGACGCCACGGCGACCGTGCCGTCCCACAGGCGGGCCGCCTCCTCGCCCTTCGGGGCGGGGGTGACGACCGGGCCGAAGAAGGCGATCTGCTCGCCGCCGGGGCCCGGGACCGCGATGACCGGGGTGCCGACGTCCTGGCCCACCTTGTCGATGCCCTCCTGGTGGGAGGCGCGCAGCTCGGCCTCGTAGGGGGTCGAGTCCCAGTGGTCCATGAGGGATTCGGGCAGCCCGACGTCCTTCAGGGCGGCCGCCACGGTCGACTTCTCCGGGCCCTCCTCCTGGTTGTGGATGCGGGTGCCGAGCGCGGTGTAGAGGTCGCCGAGCACCTCCGGGCCGTGCTCCTGCTGGGCCGCGATGACGACGCGGACCGGACCCCACGCCTTGGTCTCCAGCAGCTCCCGGTACTCCTCGGGCAGTTCGTCGAGCCTGTTCTCGTTGAGGACGCCGAGGCTCATCAGGTGCCAGCGGACCTCGATGTCCCGGACCTTCTCCACCTCCAGCACCCAGCGGGACGTCATCCAGGCCCAGGGGCACAGCGGGTCGAACCAGAAGTCGACGGGCGTCCTGCCGGTCGACGGCGCGGTCTCGGACATGGCTCTCCTCAGCGAAACGGTCATTCAGCGAAACGGTCTTTTGAAGCCTCAACAAGGCCAACGACACCGATGCGGTAGGGATTCCCCGCTGCCCCCTGTCAGGGGCACATGGCAGGATCGGCCCTGTCCACATACCGAACGCCAGCCAAGGAGTGCCGCCCGTGCCCGGTGAGAATCTGTCCCGCGACGAGGCCCGGGAGCGGGCCGCCCTGCTGTCGGTCGACGGATACGACGTGTCCCTGGACCTGCGGTCCGCCGTCGGCGACGGGGACGAGGGACCGGACGGCCGGGCAGGAGCGCCGCGCACGTTCCGCTCGGTGACCACGATCCGCTTCCGCTGCAGCGAGCCGGGCGCCGCGAGCTTCGCCGATCTGGTCGCGCCGAGCGTGACGTCGGTGTCGCTCAACGGCCGGGACCTGGACCCGGGCGAGGTCTTCGACGGAGCGCGGATCCTCCTGGAGGACCTGGCGGCGGAGAACGAGCTGGTGGTGGACGCCCGGTGCGCCTACTCCCGCACCGGCGAGGGCCTGCACCGCTTCGTCGACCCCGAGGACGGCGAGGTCTACCTCTACACGCAGTACGAGCCGGCCGACTCCCGCCGGGTGTTCGCGAACTTCGAGCAGCCGGACCTGAAGGCGCCGTACCGCTTCGAGGTCCGGGCACCCGAGGGCTGGACGGTGTGGAGCAACGGCGCGGGCGAACTGGCCGACGGCGTCTGGAAGTTCGCGGAGACCAAGCCGATCTCGACGTACATCACGTGCGTGGTGGCGGGGCCGTACCACTACGTGACCGACTCCTACACCCGCACCTTCGAGGACGGCTCCAAGCTGGAGATCCCGCTCGGCGCGATGTGCCGCAAGGGGCTCGCCCCGCACTTCGACGCCGACGACGTCTTCCTGGTCACCAAGCAGGGCCTGGACTTCTTCCACGACCACTTCGACTACCCGTACCCGTTCGGGAAGTACGACCAGGCCTTCGTGCCCGAGTACAACCTGGGCGCGATGGAGAACCCGGGTCTGGTGACCTTCCGCGAGGAGTACATCTTCCGCGGCAAGGTGACGCAGGCGTCGTACGAGGCGCGGTCCAACGTCGTCCTGCACGAGATGGCGCACATGTGGTTCGGCGACCTGGTCACCATGGAGTGGTGGGACGACCTGTGGCTGAAGGAGTCCTTCGCGGACTTCATGGGCACGTTCGCCAACGTCGGCGCGACCCGCTTCACCGATGCCTGGATCACCTTCGCCAACCGCCGCAAGGCGTGGGCGTACCGCGCGGACCAGCTGCCCTCCACGCATCCGGTCACGGCGGACATCCGTGACCTGGAGGACGCCAAGCTGAACTTCGACGGCATCACCTACGCCAAGGGCGCCTCGGTGCTCAAGCAACTGGTGGCGTACGTCGGCCAGGACGCGTTCCTGGAGGGCGCCCGCCGCTACTTCAAGCGGCACGCGTACGGCAACACGCGCCTCGGCGACCTGCTGTCGGCGCTCGGCGAGACCAGCGGCCGGGACATGTCGGCGTGGGCGCGCTCCTGGCTCCAGACGGCCGGGGTCAACTCGCTGACCCCGCAGGTGCTGCTCGAAGACTCCCGCGTCCGTGAGCTCGCGGTGGTGCAGGAGGCGCCCGGGACCCACCCCGAACTGCGTCCGCACCGGGTCGCGGTCGGGCTGTACCGGTGTACGGCCGAGGGCGCGCTGGAGCGGTACGCGCGCGTGGAGACCGACGTGGAGGGCCCGCGCACGCTCGTCCCGGAGCTGGCGGGCGCCGACGCCCCGGACCTGGTCCTGGTCAACGACGACGACCTGACGTACTGCAAGATCCGCTTCGACGCGGCCTCGCTGGACACCCTGCGCGGCCACCTGGGCGAGCTGACGGACCCGCTGGCGCGGGCGCTGTGCTGGTCGGCGCTGTGGAACATGACGCGGGACGCGCTGCTGCCGGCGCGGGACTTCATCGCGCTGGTGCTGAGGTTCGCGGGCCGGGAGTCCGACATCGGCGTGCTCCAGATGCTGCACGCGTGGGCGGAGTCGGCGGCGGTGCACTACACCGCGCCCGGGCGGCGCGCGGAGGCCGGGCGGGAGCTGTGCCGGGGCGCCTCGGCCGAGCTGTACGCCGCCGAGCCGGGCAGTGAGCACCAGCTGGCGTGGGCGCGGTTCTACGCGCGCGTGGCCGACGTGCCGGAGGCGTTCGAGCTGCTGACCGGGCTGCTGGACGGCACGACGGCGATCGACGGTCTGGAGGTGGACCAGGAGCTGCGCTGGGCGTTCCTGGAGCCGCTGGCCGCGCACGGCGTGGCGGACGAGCCGGTGCTGGCGGCCGAACTGGCCCGCGACGACACGGCGTCCGGCAAGCGCCACCAGGTCCGCTGCCTCGCGGCCCGCCCCTCGGCGGCGGTCAAGGCGCAGGCGTGGGCGCAGGTCGTGGAGTCCGACGCGCTGTCGAACGCGCTGGTGGAGGCGACGATCGCGGGCTTCGACCAGGCCTCGCAGCGGGAGCTGACCGCGCCGTACGCCGAGAAGTACTTCGCGGCGATCGAGCGGGTGTGGCGGGAGCGGTCGATCCAGATCGGCATGGACGTCGTACGGGGTCTGTTCCCGGGGCTCCAGGACCGGCCTCAGACGCTGGCGGCGACGGACGCGTGGCTTCAGGAGCACCGGGACGCGGCCCCTGCGCTGCGCCGGCTCGTCCTGGAGGCGCGGGACGACCTGGCGCGGGCGCTGCGCGCACAGGAGTGCGACGCAGCGGCCGGCACCCGCTGAGCCTTGGCCTGAGCTTGCCCGGTAGGTGACCGTTACGAAATTCGGTCAAACGCAGCCGTAACCCCTGGCCCGCGCCCATTCGGACCAGGGGTTTTCGCTGCCTATTCGGCACCCGAACACCTGACCTTTAGTCCCGGCTTGTCCGCATTCTTCGACGGCCGTGTAACAGCGGTTAAAGGGGGGACGAGACGCGGGAATGCCGACGCCATGACGCACAACACCCCGCTCTCCCCCCGCCCCCTCCGTCATCTCTCCCAGGCCCACCGCCGCGTCATGACGGCGGGCCGGCTGCGCGCCCACGGCGTGACGACGGCCGAGCTGAACGAGCAGTGCCGCCCCGGCGGCCCCTGGCAGCAACTGCTCCCGCACGTGGTCCTCCTCCACCCCGGCCCGCCCACGGGCGAGGAGTGGCTGCACGGGGCCCTGCTGTACGCGGCCCGTGAGCACGCGCCCGACAGGACGCCGGGCGTGCCGTCCCAGCCGACGCCGCGGGACGCCCGCCGCCCGGCCTATCCCGAGGTGATGATCACCGGTCTCGCCGCGCTGGCCCTGTACGGCTTCTCGGCCACTCCGCCGCTGACCTCCCTGGACCACGTGCACGTCCTCGTCCCGCGCCGGCGCCGGCTGCGCTCCGCGGGCTACGTCCGCGTCCTGCGCACCCCCGCCCTGCCCACGCCCCACACGGTGACGGGCCTGCCGGTGGCCCCGGTGCCCCGGGCGCTGGCGGACGCGGTCGCGGAGCTGACCGACGGACAGACGGTACGGCGGCTGCTGACCGAGGCGGTGCGCGGCGGCCACTGCGAACCGGCGGCGGTGGTACGGGAGTTGACCCATGCGAAGCTGCTGAACCTCCCCCATGTGATCGACGCCGTGGACTCCCTGCTGGCGGAGGGCCGCTCGATCGCCGAGGACCGCCTGTACCGGATGGTCCGCGACCACGCCCTGCCGGACCCGGTCTGGAACATCGACCTGCGCCTGCCCGGCGGCCCGCACCTCGGCGGCCTGGACGCGTACTGGCCCGACCAGGCGGTGGCGGTCGAGCTGGACACCAGGGCGCCCCGCCAGGACGACGACGCGCTCTGGTCGGAGTACACCCGCAAGCGCGAGCACCTGGAGCGCCTCGGGATCACGGTCGTGTACGTCACGCCGAAGAAGCTCCGCGAGTCGCCGGAGCAGCAGGCGACGGTGATCCGTACGGCCCTGATGGCGTCCGCCGACCGCGACCCGGCCGCGTACGTCGTGGTGCTCCCCCGGTAGTGACGGACCGGAGGAGCACCGACGGGGGATGCAGGAGGGGAGGGGAGGGGCCACCGGACGGACTCCGGTGGCCCCTCCTCGGCGTTTCGTGACGCTCCGCTCTCACCCGGCCGGCCGAGCCGGGCGGGCGGTGCCGCCGGGGCCGCGGTACACCGGGACGTATGCGACACACCCGGATGGCCGCATGCTGCTCCGCCCTCCTGCTCGCCACGGCCTGCCTCGCCACCGCCCCCGCCACGGCGCAGGGCGCGCCCCGGACGCCGGCCCCGGGCTACGTGGCCCTCGGCGACTCCTACTCCTCCGGCGTCGGCGCGGGTGACTACCTCCCCGGCCGCACGGAGTGCAAGCGCAGCAGCCGGTCGTACCCGATGCTGTGGGCGGCGGCGCACCACGCGGCGTCCTTCGCCTTCCCCGCGTGCAACGGCGCCAAGGTGGGCGACGTCCTGACCGGCCAGCTCGGCGCGCTCGGCCCCGGTACCCGGCTGGTCACCCTCACCGTCGGCGGCAGCGACGTGGGTTTCGGCTCCGCGATGGCGATCTGCGCGCTGGGCGGCCCCGTCCCCTGTCTCGCGGCCGTCTCCCAGGCGCGCGCCGTCATGGCGGACGCCCTCCCGCACGGCCTGGACCGGCTCTACTCGGCCATCAGGGACCGGGCGCCCGCCGCGCGCGTCGTGGTGCTCGGCTATCCGCACCTGTACCACCTCAAGGGCACCTGCCGAAGCGGCCTCCAGGACGCCGAGCGTGCCGCCATCGACAGCGCCGTGGACCGTCTGGACGCCGTGATCGCCGGGCGCGCGGCCGGCCACGGGTTCTCCTTCGCCGACGTCAGGGACGCCTTCGCCGGCCACGAGATCTGCTCCCGCAGCCCCTGGCTGCACAGCGTCGACCCGTTCGCGCTGACCGAGTCGTACCACCCGACGGCACCGGGCCAGGCACGCGGCTACTTCCCGGCCCTCGACCGGCTCTCCTGAGCCGTGGCAGGGCCCTCCTACAGCTCGTCCGGCAGCTCCTGATGCGGATCGAGGCCGAGGCCGTCGCCGGGCAACGGGCCCTGGAACAGGCCGGGTTCACTCGCGAGGGCGTACCGCGCGGCGTCGTCCTCCGGTACCGGCAGGGGCGCGACGGCGTCGAGCAGGGTCGCGTACGCCGCGATCATCCGCGTGCGGCTGAAGCGCTCGCGGCTCAGTTCCAGGGCCGGCGCGAGGTCGGCGCGGCTGGTGATGGCGGCGGACCAGGCCAGGGCGATCGCGGCCGGGTCCGGCGGGGTGACGAAGCCGAGGCCCTCGACGATCGACGCGCTGTCGCCGACGTCGGTCGTCACCGGGACCGCGCCGCACATCATGCCCTCGATCAGGCACAGCGGGGCAGCCTCGCCGGAGACGGAGGTCAGGGCGACGACGTCGGCACCGGCGTACACGGCCTCCATGTCGTGCCGGACGCCGAGGAGCCCGATCCGCTCCGCCAGGTGCCGGTCCTCGCCGAACGCGACCTCGATGTCGGCCCGCAGGGCGGGGTTCTCGCCGGTCATGCCCGCCCCGCACATCAGCACGCGGCCCTCGGGTTCGCGGGCCAGCCAGGTGCGGGCGGCGGCGAGGAGGAGCGGGACGTTCTTCATCGGGGCGTACCGGGCCGCGAAGACGATCACCGGGGCCGGGGCGGCGATCCCCAGGGACGTCCGGAAGGCGAGGCGCGCCGCCGGGTCCGGGCGGTACCTCAGCAGGTCCACCCCGTTGGGGATCACGTGCAGCAGGGCGGCCGGGATGCCCGCCGCCTCGTACGCCGCCCGGGTCGACTCGGCGCAGCACACGCATGCCACGACCGTGCCGTCCGCGATGGCGGCCGTCAGCTCGTCCAGCGCGGGTCCCTGGTTCTCCGGGTCGGAGCGGTGCAGGGCCACCACGACCGGGCGGCGGGGCAGACCGGCCTGGTTGACCAGCGCCAGCGGCTGCTCCTTCAGCGACAGGATGACGTCCGCGCCCGCCATCGCACGGGCCGTTTCGGCCAGCTCCGGGCCGCTGAAAACGTTCGCCGCCAGCGCCCCGTCCGCCAGCCCGGCGCTGCGGCCGAGCGAGGTGACGCCGACCCCGGCGGCCGTCAGCGCCCGGTAGCAGGCGTCGTCCTCCATGCGCTGCCGGGTGGCCTCGCGGCGCACCTCGCCATGGATGCTCAGCACCCGGTGGGACTGGCCGCCCTCGGCCAGTCCCAGTACGACGTCGCTGTGCACGATCCGGGCGCCTCCGGAGAAGAAGCCCTCGTAGACCGACAGCACCCGCAGTCCGTGCGTGGAGCGCACACGACCACCCGCCTTGCATCAACGATCGAGAAGATCGAGCCATCCCCGTGAACAGCGGGTTAGCCGATATGAGGCGGTACGGACATTGCATCCGGGTTAACACGGAAGGACGGGAATGAAACGTCGGCTAACAGAATTCCCCCTCGACGACCGCGCCCGTGTTCCCGGTCCAGTCGCCGTTGAGGTTGACCGCGACCGAGTGCCGTCCGTCCTCGCTCGTGGCCGCCTCGGACACCGAGCCGTGGATGCCGCCGGTGTGGCCCCAGACGTGGACGCCGCAGGCCAGTTCGGTGTCCATGAGGCCGAGGCCGTAGCGGACGCCCGGGGCGATCCGGCTGTCGACGGTGGTCTTCATCTCCTTCAGCTGCCGGGGCGGGAGGAGCCTTCCGCCGAGCAGGGCGCCGTAGAAGCGGTCCAGGTCGGCGGAGTCGGAGATCATCTCGCCGGCGGAGGAGGCGATGGACGGGTTGAGCTCCGTGACGTCGTACGTGGGGCCGCTCGGGTTCGCGAACTTCGAGTACGCCCGGCTGCTCGGCCGCGGCAGGGTGGTCCTCGTGCCGGGCACGGAGGTCGCGGTCAGCCGCAGCGGCCGGATGATGCGGCGGTCGATCTCGGTGGCGTACGCGTGGCCGGTCACCTTCTCGATCACCATTCCGGCGAGAACGTAGTTGGTGTTGGAGTAGTTCCAGGAGGTGCCCGGCTCGAAGTCCGGCCGGTGCCGCATCGCGATCGCCACCAGGTCGTGCGCGGTGACGGTGTCGTGGCGGTGCGCGTAGAAGCCGTCCGGGGTGAAGTAGGCGCGCTGGAAGTCGGTGTCGGCGAGGTAGTCGTGGATGCCGCTGGTGTGGTTCAGCAGCCGGCGGACGGTGATGCGGCTGCCGTCGTTGCCGTTCCCGCGGACGAGGCCCGGCAGCCATGTCTCCACCGTGTCGTCCAGGGACAGCCGGCCCTCCGCCTCCAGCTGGAGCAGCACGGTGGCGACGAAGGTCTTGGTGATGCTGGCGACGCGGTAGCGGTCGGCCGCCGAGCGCGGCCTGCCCGTGCCCAGGTCGCCCACGCCCGCGGTGGTGGACCAGGTGCCGTGGGCGTCCCGCGCGGTGGCGGTCGCGCCGGGCGCCCCGGCCGTGACGGCGGCCTCGACGGCCTTGCGGGTGGCACTGTGCCCGCCACCCGCGAGGCCCTCGGCGGCGGACGCCGGAGCCGCCAGGGCTGCCGAGACGAGCAGGGCGGTGGCGCCCAGCAGAGTCGTACGAACACGCATGTCTTCCCCCAGCATGTGATGAACGGTGCGGTCGGGGGATGAAACCGGTGCCGGAGGCGTGAAGGTTGCTCAGCGTTAGGCCAGTTGGGTGATTTTCAGCTCTTCTTGAGCACCAGCTCGGTGTTCCGGTCCGCCGCGGTGCCGCCGAGGCTCGTGTCGGCGCCGGGGGCGTTGCGGGCCAGCTCGCGGTAGAGGGCGGCGAGGCCGGTCTGGGAGAGGTCGGTGAAGTCGGTGCGGTGCGGGGCGGCGGACTCGATCAGAGTGGTGAAGAGCGAGATCGTGCCGTCCTTGTTGTCGACCAGCTCGATGATCCGGGCGAGGTGGGGGAAGTCGATGTGGGAGGCGGTGGAGATCTCCCAGAAGGAGCGGCCGCCGGAGCCCTGGTGCGGGGTGATGACGTTCTGGTGGACGTGGCCGTTCACCCAGGCCAGGACGTTCGTGTGGGCGGCGAGCAGCGAGAGCACCTCGGCGCCGGTGTGCCGCTGCTCGCCGGGGCGGGCCGGGTCGGGGCGGGTGTTGTTCATCGTCTTGCTGGTGTGGTGGCTGAAGACGACGACGTGGGAGTCCTTGTGGTCCTTCAGCGTCCTGGCGAGCCAGTTCAGCTGGGCGGTGCCGACGGAGCCGTTGTAGTGGCCGCCGGCGTCGGTGGTGTCGAGACTGATGCCGACGACGTCGTCGGAGATGCGGAAGGCGTAGTACTGGCTGCCGGCGTCGAGGTTGGCCGGGGAGTAGCCGTGCCCGGCCGGGCCGAGCCCCTGGTGGGCGGGGTCGAGGTGGGCCCTGAGGTAGTCGGCCGGGGTGTACGGCGCCCGCCGCTCGTCCGGCGTGACCGAGCGCATGGAGCGGGCGTGGGCCTTGAGGAAGTCGCGGTAGCCGGTGCCCTTGGGGTCGGTGGCGTGGTTGATGCTGTCGAGCAGCTTCCTGGCGTCGGCGGCCGGTACGTCCATGAGCTTCTTGCCGCCGACGGCCGCCTCGGCGAGGTAGCGGTCGCCGTGGGAGCCGTAGGCGCCGAGCGGCAGGGTGTCGTGGTTGCCGACGGTGGAGTACCAGGGCAGGTTGAGGCCGGGGCTCTGCACCTCGCGGGTCGCGGCGGCCAGGAAGCCCTGCAGATGCGGGAAGCCGAGTGTCTTGTCGCGGTCGCGCAGGGGGGAGTCGGGCTGCCAGTACAGCTTCAGCCCGCTGTTCTGCACGCCCTCGTAGTGCCCCGGGTCGCCGGTGTTCGGGGTGATGCGGCCGCCGCTCATCACCTTCATGAACCACTCCAGTTCGGAGTGGGCGTTGTTGTCGGTGTTGTCGCCGGTGGTCATCACGAAGTGCAGCGGGGCGCCGGTGACGGGGGCGCCGCGCAGGGCGTTGACCCGCTCGACGAGCGAGATGGCGCCGGGCACGGTGAGCAGCTCCTGCGGGCGCCAGGAGTGCACGTCCGCCGCCCGCAGGAACTCCCAGCGCAGGGGGTGCTGGACGTCCATCAGGTGCAGGTCGGTGAACTGCACGAACGCGGCGAGCGCCGTACGGCGGCCCGCGCGGCCGGACTTGGGCGCGGCCAGCTCCTCGCGCACCACGCGCTGCCAGCCGGGGCCGTCGCCGAGGCGGCGGTAGGTGCCGCCGCTGCGCGGGGTGGCGACGGAGGCGAGGGTGGTGCCCCTGGTGTAGGGGGCGAGCGCGCCGGCCGTGGCCTGCCGGGAGTGGGCGACGGGCACGTCGTCGCCGGTGGCGGCCGCGCTGTCGGTGGGGCGCAGGGCGTAGCCGACGCCCGCGGAGAGCGAGACCGCTCCGGCGGCGGCGAGCACGGAACGGCGAGGGACCCCCGGGCCGGAGGCCGTGGAGGTGGCGACAGAGCGTGTGCGCGACATGGCGCGATCTCCCCGGGTGCGAACGCGTCGGCGGTGGTCGCGGGCCGTCGCAGGCGCGAACGCCCCGCTCGCACTGGATGCTTGGCACCGGGAATGGCCTGTGCGTGAACACGGCGGCAACGCGCGGCGCCGATCACCGTACGTGGATCACGGGTCCTGTCCGCGGCCATGGAGTGGACGGGGAGCGGTTCGCGCACGGCCGGGGGCCGGTCACTCCTCGTTCATCTGCCGGGGCAGGGGCCCTGTCTCGGGGCGTCCGTGGGGCGGGCGCTCGCGCCACAGCCCGAGGGCGATGTCGACGAGGGGTACGCGGTTGAGTCCGGGTACGGCGTCCAGGGGCTGCCAGGCGGCGAGGTCGGTGGATCCGCCGACCTCGTAGCGGAGTTCGCCGCCGGTGACCTCGCCGGCGTAGACGATCCGGAGTCCGTGGTGGTCCGTGCGCCGGCCGACGCGCCGACGGCCGACCAGCCGGAGGGAGTCGACGCCGAGGAGTTCGGTGACCCGGATCCGGTAGCCGGTCTCCTCGGTGACCTCACGGCGGACGGTGTCGTACGGATCCTCGCCGTGTTCCATGCCGCCGCCGGGCAGCACCCACTCGGGCCTGCCGTCGGGGCCCGGCGAGCGGGCGAGCAGGAGCTGTCCGTCGCGGACGCACACGGCGTAGGCCGCCACCCTCAAGTTCCGTCGCATGCGCGGACGTTAGCGCGTGATGTCCGGATTCGCCGGTGAATACTCGGGGGCGGACCAGCGCAGCGGCAGGGCGCCCGGGGTCCACCGGGCTTCCGTGAGGGTGAAGCGGACGCTGCGCCCTCCGTCGGCCGTGAACGCGGTGTGCGCCTCGCCGGTGAGCTGGAGGGTGTCGCCGGTGGTCCAGTCGAGGAAGAGCAGCCCGGCGCGGGGGTCGGTGCGCAGGTTGCCGAGGGTGAGGAACATGGCGTTGCCGGCGTAGTCGGGCCAGCTGAGTTCGCGCGGTGAGACGACCCGGACGAAGCCGGGGTTGCCGCCGCGGTGACTGACGTCGGCGCCGCCGTCGTGCACGGTGGCGAGGAAGAAGGTGTCGGCCCGCCGGACGAACTCCCGCTGCTCCTCGGCCAGTTCGGCGAGGAGCCGCGGGGTGCCGGGCGCGCGGCCGGTGACCGTCTCGTACGACTGCCTGCGCTGGATGTACTTGGGGCAGTTCGAGAAGACCTGGTCCGCCTCGACGGCGAAGCCCCGCGCCGTGGGCCGCAGCCGGCCGTTCAGGCGCATGCGGCGGCGGGTGCGGGGGTCGAGGGCGATCGTGCCGACGCGGGTGCCGGGGGTGCGCAGGGCCGAGGCGAGTGGCGGGTCCGGGCGGCCCGCCGGGGGCGGGTCCTGCGGGGTGACGACCGACATCTGCCGGGGACCCGTCGCCCGGACGAAGCCCGGCGTCCCCGTCAGCGCCGCCGTCCACACCCGCCCCGTCCCCGGGTCCGCCGCGCCGACGACGAGCAGGGGCTGGAGCTCCAGGAAGGCCGCCGCGACCGGCTTGATGTCCTGGCCGAGGGAGCGGCCGACGTGGTCGGCGCGGTCGCGGACGCCCAGCAGCTCCTGCACGGCCAGCGAGCCCGCGTGATAGGCACCCATGACTAGAAGAAACCGCAGGTCGGAGCGGCCTCGTACGGGGCGGGGGCGCCCTCGGGGCCGAGCGGTGCGGCGATCTCCACGCGGATGCCGTCCGGGTCGTGGAAGAAGATCCCGCCCGAGGCGCCGCCCTCCCGGTGGGCGACGACGCCCTCGTGCGCGAAGTCGGCTCCGGCGGCCCGCAGCGCGGCCTCGTAGGCGCGGACCTGGTCGATCGTGTCCACGCTGAGGGCCAGGTGGTGCAGCCCGGGCCGGCCGCTGTCGTACGACCCCTGCGCCTGCTGCCAGAGGGTGACGAGCGGAGGGCCGCCGCTCTCCCCCAGCAGCGCCCAGCGCCGGCCGTCCTCCTTGCCCTCGGCGAGCACGGCGAAGCCGAGGAGGTCGCGGTAGAGGGCGAGGGAGCGGTCGAGGTCGGTGACGTTCAGGCCGGCGTGCGCGAGGCGGGGCGCCATGACTGTTCTCCTTCGAGTTCGGGTCGCCGAGATGGCTAACCTTCGTCATTCACGTTAGAAGGTTAGATGCACGCACGTCAACCGGTCACGTACGATTGAGCGGTTAGAGGAGAAGGAGAGTCCGATGCCCGCCGTCCCCGATCCCCGCCCGCTCACCGGCGAGCCCCTCGCCCTCGACCTGCTCAACACCCGGTGGAACCGGGAGGGCGAGACCCAGGACCTGCTCGACGCCCCCGAGGGACTCGCGGTGTGGCTCGCGAGCAACGGGCTGGCCGGCGCGTACCCGGCCGACGCGGCCGCGCTGCGCCATCTGCGCGAGGCCCGCGAGGCGCTCACGGCCGCCGTGCACGGCTCGCCGGGGCAGGCGGCGCCGCTCGTGGACGCCGTCCTCGCACACGGCCGGATCCGGGCCCGGCTGACCGCCGAGGGCCCCGCCGAGGAGCCCGAGTTCGCCGACCCGGCGTGGGGCCCGGCCTGGCTCGCCGCCCGCAACTACCTGGAGCTGCTCACCCGGGCCCCGGAGCGGATCCGCACGTGCGCCGGCGGCAGCTGCATCCTGCACTTCTTCGACACGTCCCGGAACGGCACCCGCCGCTGGTGCTCGATGGCCGCGTGCGGCAACCGCGCGAAGGCGTCCCGGCACTACGCGCGCTCGAAGGAGGGCTGACCCACCCTCGTCGGCGCCGTACCGTCCCGCCACCGGCCCCACTGCCGTCCCGCTACCGCCCCGCTCGGGAGGGCTCGCCCGACGGGCAGGTGAGGTGCCGCGAGGCGGGCAGCGACGCGGTGATCCAGGCCCGGTCGACGGCCACGCGGGCGTCTCCGACGGCCCACAGGTGCGCGCTCCCCTCGCCCGCGAGGACCGTGACGAGCACCTGCTGCCCCGCGCGCGGGGCCGGCCGCGCGCCGCCGTCCAGCAGGAAGGCGACCTCGGCCGGGCCGTGGGCGGGCTTGTAGGAGCGGGTCACGGTGAGCGTGACCCGCTTCCAGGAGGATGCCTTCTCCGGCGTCACCCGGGCCACGGTGCCCTCCACCACCAGCCGGGAGCAGGCGAGTTCGCGCCCCGGGTCGGCCGGCCGGCCCTGGTCCGCCCCTCGGACCGGGCCGCTCTTGGCGTCGGAAGCCGTACTCGCGCCGCCGGCCGCACCGCTGCCGTGCGTCACCAGCCAGCCGAAGCCGGCGACCAGCGCGAAGGCCGCGGCACCGGCGAGCGAGCCGAGCACGAGGCGCAGCGCCCGGCGGCGGCCGGGGCGGGCAGGCCGGGCGAGGCGCGGCGACCGCACCGGCCGTACGGGATGTACCGGATGTACCGGATGTACCGGGCCTACCGGACGCGCGACGGCCGCCCTTCCCCCCTCCCCTTCTCCCTCCGCCTCTCCGACCAACGCCTCGCCCAGCCAGGCGAGTTGCTCCCTCAGTACGGCCACGTCGGCCTCGGCCGCGCGGTGCTCGGCGACGAAGACGGGATCCCGGCGGGCCTCCTCCGGCAGCGGCTCCCCGGTGACGGCGGCCATCAACGCGTCCATGCCGTCGTACTCCCGGCCGCTCCCGGCCTCCCGGCCGCTCCCGCCGCCGGCCGCGCCCGGCGTACCCCCGTGCTCGGCGGTCATCTCACACCACCCCGTCCCCGCGGTTCCCGTAGTCCTCGTGCAGCCGGTCGCGCAGGGCGCGGACCGCCGTGTGCAGCCTGCTCTTGACCGTGCCCTCCGGAATGCCCAGTTCCCCGGCGATGTCGCGCACGGGCAGGTCGGCGAAGAAGCGCAGCACGAGCACCTGCCGCTGGGCGGCGGGCAGTTCGTCGAGGCCCCGGGCCACGGCGAGGGAGAGCAGGCTGGTCTCCTCGCCGGAGGGATACGCGGGTCCGCGCAGCGCGGCCAGCCGCTCGCCCAGCCGGTCCTGGCGCCGCCTGGCCCGGTGCCAGTCCATGGCGAGCCGGGAGGCGACGACCGCCGCCCACGCCGACACGTCCCGCGGCGCTTCCTGACCGCTCGCGGTCCGCTCCAGCAGCCGCAGCCGGACCTGCTGCACCCCGTCCGGCAGATCCGACTGCGGCACCCCGCCGAGCGCGAGCACCGCCCGCACCCGGCGTTCCTGGGCCGCGTCCAGAGGATCGCCCTGATCGTCCCCGTGGACACGGCGGGCCTTTCCGCGCAGCACCGGCCACCCCCCTCACCGCGTTTCCTCTACGACGCCGCTGCGCACGGAAACGTTCGACCGGGTTTCCGGAATGCGCGTCGAGGCGTACGTCACACCGGCGCACGGAGCTGCACGGCTTGCGGCGAAGGGGTGCCGTTGGGTGAATTTCTCCAGCTCGGAAGGGGTGCGGCGGGAGTTCCGCAACCGTCCGTCGCGCTCCGGTGTCCCAGCACTCGGGCATGACACGCAAAGAATTGGACAGGCGGACCGGGGTCGGCCGCATGATGGAAAAGCCGCGTACACGCAGAGAACACCTAGAGGGAGTCGCCGTGAGGGTCGGAATCGTCGGAGCCACCGGTCAGGTCGGCACGGTCATGCGCAGGATCCTCGTGGAGCGGAACTTCCCGGTCACGCAGCTGCGCCTGTTCGCCTCGGCCCGCTCGGCGGGGACCGTGCTGGACGGCGTGACGGTGGAGGACGCGGCGAGCGCCGACTACACCGGCCTGGACATCGTGCTCTTCTCCGCGGGCGGCGCGACCTCCAAGGCGCTGGCCGAGAAGGTCGCCTCCCAGGGCGCCGTCGTGATCGACAACTCCTCGGCCTGGCGCAAGGACCCCGAGGTCCCGCTGGTCGTCTCCGAGGTGAACCCGCATGCGGTCGCCGACCGCCCCAAGGGCATCATCGCCAACCCGAACTGCACCACGATGGCCGCGATGCCGGTCCTGAAGCCGCTGCACGAGGAGGCCGGCCTCCAGGCCCTCGTCGTCGCCACCTACCAGGCGGTGTCCGGCTCGGGCCTCGCGGGCGTCGCCGAACTGCACGGCCAGGTGCAGAAGGTCGCGGCCGACGCCGACAAGCTCACCCACGACGGTGCGGCGGTCGACTTCCCCGAGCCGAACGTCTACAAGCGCACCATCGCCTTCAACGTGCTCCCCTTCGCCGGCAACCTCGTCGAGGACGGTCTGAACGAGACCGACGAGGAGCAGAAGCTGCGCAACGAGTCCCGCAAGATCCTGGAGATCCCGGACCTGAAGGTCTCCGGCACCTGTGTCCGTGTCCCGGTCTTCTCCGGCCACTCCCTCCAGGTCAACGCCCGCTTCGCCCGCCCGCTCCCGCCGGAGCGCGCGACCGAGCTGCTCGCCGCGGCCCCGGGCGTCGCCCTCTCCGACATCCCGACCCCGCTCCAGGCGGCCGGCCAGGACCCGTCGTACGTCGGCCGCATCCGCCGCGACGAGACGGCGGACAACGGCCTCGCTCTGTTCATCTCCAACGACAACCTCCGCAAGGGCGCCGCGCTGAACGCGGTCCAGATCGCGGAACTGGTGGCGGCGGAGCTGTCCGCCGAGTAAGGCACCCGGCACGGCACAGGGGCGGTCACGCACGCGTGGCCGCCCCTGCCGTCCGCCCGGCCGGTGCGAGGGCCGCCAGCCCCGCGAGGACGGCACCCGTGACCAGGACGGCGGTCGGCCCCGGCCCGTCCGCGAGTCGCCCGCCCGCGAACGCGCCCAACGCGATGGCGGCGTTGAACACCCCGGCGAACAGGGCGGACACCGCCTCCGGGGCCTCGGGTACGGCCGCCGACAGGGCACGCTGCGCGGACACGGACACACCGCCGTAGGCCAGTCCCCACAGCAGGAGCAGCGCACCCGACGCGGCCGTGGAGGCGGCGGCCGGAACCAGGAACAGGACGACGGCGCCGAGGGCGCCGGAGATCAGCCGCAGCGCACGACGCGGATCGCGGGCCGCGAGCGCACCGCCCGCGAAGTTCCCGGCGACGCCCGCGAGTCCGTAGCCCAGCAGCAGAGCGCTGACCAGGCCCGGTCCGGTGCCCGGCGTCCGCTGCAGCACGGGGCGGACGTAGGTGTAGGCGGCGAAGTGCCCGGTGACCAGCAGCACGACGGTGACCAGCAGCCACCTGACCCGCGCGACGCGCAGCAGCCGGGGGAACACGCCGAGGCGGACGGCGTCCTCGGCGGGCAGCGGCGGCAGGACGGCGGCCAGCCGGGCCGCCACCACCAGCGCGAGACCGGCCATCGCCGCGAACGCCCACCGCCAGCCCGCCACCGCCCCGAGCAGGGTCCCCGCGGGCACCCCGAACACCGAGGCGACCGCGATCCCGCTGAACACGACGGCGGTGGCCCGCCCGGCACCCGGCCCCGGCACCAGCCGTGCGCCGAGCCCCGCGGCCACCGCCCACACGCCGCCGATGCACACCCCGACCAGCAGCCGGGCGGCGAGCAGCACGGGGAAGGCGGGGGCGAGCGCCGCGAGCAGGTTGGCGGCGGCGAGCAGGAGCAGCAGCGCGCACAGCACCGTACGCCGGTCGGCGCGGCGCACGGCGACCGGCAGCAGCGGGGCGGCGACGGCGGCGACGAGGCCGGGCAGAGTGAGGGTGAGGCCTGCGGTGCCGACGGAGACGTGCAGCGTGCGGGCGAGCGAGGTGAGCAGTCCTACCGGGAGCATCTCCGTGGTGACGACGCCGAAGGTGGCGGCGGCGAGCGTGCACACGCCCGTCCAGGAACCGGTGCTGGATGCGGTGAGCTGCGTGGAAGCCATGCCCGAGAGCCTTTTACGAGCCCGGTCCGGGAACAACGGCGAAGTCCTCACCCTTGCATGAGCGGGAGTGATCGATGCCGGGGAGGCTGCGTGTCCGGGCTGGAAATGCGGGAGTTGGAGTGCTTTCTCGTGCTCGCCGAGGAGCTGCACTTCGGCCGGGCCGGTGAGCGGCTGTTCGTCTCGCAGAGCCGGGTGAGCCAGTTGCTGGCCGCGCTCGAACGCCGGGTCGGCGCCCGGCTGGTGCACCGCTCCAGCCGCCGGGTGGCCCTGACCCCGCTCGGCGAACGCTTCCTGGAGCGGCTGCGTCCGGCGTACGACGATCTGCACGCGGCGGTCGCGGACGCCCGGGCGGTGGCCCGGGGCGGGGCCGGACCGCTGCGGCTGGGCTTCCAGGGCACGGCCTACGCGCAGTTGCTGGCGGCGGTCGCGGCCTTCGAGGCGGCGGACCCGGCCCGCGGCGTCGACCTGGTGGAGGTCCCGTACGCGGATCCGTTCGGAGCGCTGCGGCGCGGTGCGGTGGACGCGGCGGTGGTGCTCCTGCCGGTCGAGGAACCCGACCTGGTCCTCGGCCCGGTCTTCTCCCGCCAACGCCACACACTGGCCGTCTCCCGGCACCACCGCTTCGCCGCCCGGGACCGGATCGCCGCGGCGGACCTCACGACCGAGCCACTGATCGGCGCTGCGTCACCGGCTCCCGCCTACTGGCGCGCCGCCCGCGCGCCCGGCCCACTGCCCGGCCCCGCCGCCACCACCCTGCAGGAGGCCCTCTCCCTGGCCGCCGCCGGCCGCGGCGCGCTGCTGCTCTGCCGTCCCACCGCCGCCCACCACCACCGCGACGACATCGCCTACGTCCCCGTGGACGGCCTGCCCGACTCCGAGCTGGGCCTGGTCTGGCACCGGGACGCGGAGACGGAGACGGTCCGCGCGTTCGCGCGGGTGCTGAGGGCAATGGTCTCGGTGCGCGAGGATCGCTGACCCCGGGATGACGCGAAGGCGCCCGGCACAGGGGCCGGGCGCCCTCACTCGGTTTACCAGGTGTACTACTTGCCCGCCGCCGCGTCCGCCGCCTGGGCCTTCAGGGCACGCTCGACGCCCGAGCGGGACTCGGAGACGAGGCGGCGCAGGGCCGCGTTCGGCTCGGCCGCGGAGAGCCAGGTGTCCGTCTTGGCCAGGGTCTGTTCGCTGACCTGGACCGACGGGTACAGGCCGATGGCGATCTGCTGGGCGATCTCGTGCGAGCGGGAGTCCCAGACGCCCTTCAGAACCTCGAAGTACCGGTCCGTGTACGGCGCCAGCAGCTCGCGCTGGTCGGTCTGCACGAAGCCGCCGATGACGGCCTCCTGCACGGCGTTCGGCAGCTTGTCGGAGTCGACGACCGAAGCCCAGGCCTCCGCCTTCGCCTCCGGCGTCGGGCGGGCGGCGCGGGCCGTCGCCGCGTGCCGCTCACCGGCCGCGGTCCGGTCCCGCTCGTACTCCGCCGCGATCTCCGCCTCGTCGAAACGGCCGACCGCGGCGAGCCGCTGCACGAACGCCCAGCGCAGCTCGGTGTCCACGGCAAGGCCCTCGATGGTGTGGGTGCCCTCCAGCAGACTCTCCAGCAGGTCCAGCTGCTCCGGCGTGCGGGCCGTCGCCGCGAAGGCACGGGCCCAGGCCAGCTGGTGGTCGCTCGCGGGCTCGGCCGCGCGCAGGTGGGCCAGGGTCGCGTCGGTCCAGCGGGTCAGCAGGGGCTCGCGGGCGGCCGGGTCGGCGTACAGGTCGATGGCGAGCTTGACCTGGCGGTGCAGCGACTGCACGACGCCGATGTCGGACTCCTTGCCGATGCCCGACAGAACGAGGGACAGGTAGTCGCGGGCGGGCAGTTCCGCGTCCCGCGTCATGTCCCAGGCCGACGCCCAGCACAGCGCGCGCGGCAGGGAGGCGTCGAAGTCGCCGAGGTGCTCGGTGACGAACGCCAGCGACTCCTCGTCCAGGCGGACCTTGGCGTACGACAGGTCGTCGTCGTTGAGCAGCACGACCGCCGGGCGGCGCGTGCCGCTCAGCTGCGGTACGGCCGTCAGCTCGCCGTCGACGTCCAGCTCGACGCGCTCGGTGCGCACGAGCTTGCCGCTCGCGGCGTCGAGGTCGTAGAGGCCGATCGCGATGCGGTGCGGGCGCAGGACCGGCTCGCCCTTGGCGCCGGCGGGCAGCGCCGGGGCCTCCTGGCGCACCGCGAAGGAGGTGATGACACCGTCGGCGTCGGTGGCGATCTCCGGGCGCAGGACGTTGATGCCCGCCGTCTCCAGCCACTTCTTCGACCAGGTCTTCAGGTCCCGGCCGGAGGTCTCCTCCAGGGCGCCGAGCAGGTCGGACAGGCGCGTGTTGCCGAACGCGTGGCGCTTGAAGTAGGCCTGCACGCCCTTGAAGAACTCGTCCTCGCCGACGTACGCGACGAGCTGCTTCAGCACGCTCGCGCCCTTGGCGTACGTGATGCCGTCGAAGTTGACGAGCACGTCGTCCAGGTCGCGGATGTCCGCCATGATCGGGTGCGTGGACGGCAGTTGGTCCTGCCGGTACGCCCAGGTCTTCATGGAGTTGGCGAACGTGGTCCACGAGTGCGGCCAGCGCGAGCCGGGGGCGGCGGCCTGGCAGGCGATGGAGGTGTAGGTGGCGAACGACTCGTTCAGCCACAGGTCGTTCCACCACTCCATGGTGACGAGGTCGCCGAACCACATGTGGGCCAGTTCGTGCAGGATCGTCTCGGCCCGCATCTCGTACGCCGCGTCGGTCACCTTGGACCGGAAGACGTACTGGTCGCGGATGGTGACGGCACCGGCGTTCTCCATCGCGCCCGCGTTGAACTCCGGCACGAACAGCTGGTCGTACTTGGCGAAGGGGTACGCGCAGTCGAACTTCTCCTGGAACCAGTCGAAGCCCTGCCGGGTCACCTCGAAGACGGCGTCCGAGTCGAGGAACTCGGCGAGCGAGGGACGGCAGTAGATGCCGAGCGGCACGGACCGGCCGTCCTTCTCGTACACGCTGTGCACGGAGTGGTACGGGCCGACGATCAGCGCGGTGATGTACGACGAGATGCGCGGGGTCGGCTCGAAGATCCAGACGTTGCCCTTCGGCTCGGGCGTCGGCGAGTTCGAGACGACCGTCCAGCCCTCGGGCGCCCGCACGGTGAACTGGAAGGCCGCCTTCAGGTCCGGCTGCTCGAAGGAGGCGAAGACCCGGCGGGCGTCCGGCACCTCGAACTGGGTGTAGAGGTACGCCTGCTCGTCGACGGGGTCGACGAAGCGGTGGAGCCCCTCGCCGGTGTTGGTGTACGCGCAGTCGGCGACCACGCGGAGCCAGTTGCGGCCCTCCAGCAGCCCCGGCAGCGCGATCCGCGAGTCCGCGAAGACCTCGGCGGGGTCGAGCGGGTCACCGTTCAGGGTCACCTCGTGGACGGTGGGCGCCACCAGGTCGATGAAGGACTCGGCACCACCGCGGGCGACGTCGAAGCGCACCATGGTCACGGACCGGTAGGTGCCGCCCTCCTGCGCGCCGGAGAGGTCGAGATCGATCTCGTACGAGTCAACGGTGAGCAGCTCGGCCCGCGCTTGCGCCTCTTCGCGAGTCAGGTTTGTGCCAGGCACGCGGTCATCTCCTCGTTATGTGTCGGTTGCGTCATCCTTCCATGGGATCCACACGGAACGCGATGTCCGCATCCCGCCGGTGACCACGGCGGCCGGAACGGACGCTTGGGGCATGACGACGACAACGGCACACACGGCACGTCCGATCACCCCCGAGGTCCTGCGGTCCCTGCGGGTCACCGACGACGCGGGCCGCCCCGCGGTCCCTTACACCGACGCCGAGGGCGGCGCCCCGCTGCGCTGCTGCCTGCGCAGGAGCGCCCCCGGCGAGCGGATCGCCCTGGTCTCGTACGCCCCGCTGCGCCGCTGGGCGGCCGGGACCGGCGCCCGCCCCGGCGCCTACGACGAACAGGGCCCGGTCTTCGTCCACGCCGAGGACTGCGCGGGCCCGGCCGACTCCGCCGAGCTGCCCTTCGCCAACGCCCCCCGCGTGCTGCGCCGCTACTCCCGCGAGGGCCGCATCCTCGGCGGCCGCCTGGTGACCGCGGACTTCCCGGACGCCCTCGCGGAGGCCTTCGCCGATCCGGAGGTGGCGCTGGTGCATGTGCGGGCGGTGGAGTACGGCTGCTTTCTGTACGAGGTGCGGCGGGGCCGGTGACCGATCACGCGCGCCCTGATCGGGTTTCGGGGCCCCGAATGGCCGGGCCCCGAATGGCGTCCCCGATGAGCGCCGCGGCGGACGGCGGCCTAGCCTCCGAGATGAGCGCAATGTGGATCTTCTGATGGTGCGCTCCATTCAGCCCGAGGAGGCAGAAATGCGCCTGATATCCAAGCTCGCCGTTGCGGCCGCCGTCATCACCGGTGTCGGTGTGATGGGTGCCGGTCCCGCCCTTGCCCAGCCCGCGGTGCAGATGCACGGTGGCGGTGGATGCCGAACACACAACCAGAATCTCGACATTCTGGGTGAGGTGGGCATCCTCAACGGGCTGGCCGGCAACCTGCTCAACGGCGAGGGAAGCCCCGGCGGGCAGGACACCGACATGGGTACCGACTGCGATCGCTGACAGTCCGTCCGGCCGTCGGTGAACCGTATGTGTGGGTCTCCGAGTGGATGCAGAAGGCCTCGTACCGTGACCGGTGCGGGGCCTTCGCGTCGGGCGGCGCCGCGGCGACGGCAGCCGTCAGAGCCCGCCCGCCGCCACCGCGCCTTTCAGGGCCTCCAGTACGCGGCTCACCGCCCGCCCCGACTCGCCGCCCCTGCGGACCGCCGCCGTGACGT
The DNA here is from genome assembly GCF_058673395.1 of Streptomyces sp. HUAS MG56. Lineage (NCBI taxonomy): Bacteria > Bacillati > Actinomycetota > Actinomycetes > Kitasatosporales > Streptomycetaceae > Streptomyces > Streptomyces sp. HUAS MG56. The sequence continues at coordinate 4,223,734 of NZ_CM178722.1, forward strand.
GCCGGACCGGACCGTCCGGGCCGAGGTCCCGCAGCACCACCCCGTCCCGCCGGCCCGCGGCCATCCGGGGGACCAGCGCCACGCCCATGCCCGCCTCGACCATGGCGAGGATCGCGGTCCAGCCGGAGGCGGAGTGGCCCTGGTGGGGGCTGAAGCCGGCCGCTTCGCAGGCCCGGCGGGTGATGTCCGACCAGGGGCCGCTGCCGCCGAAGATCCACGGTTCGGCGGACAGGTCGGTCAGGGTCGGGGCGGGGGCCGACGCCAGGGGGTGATCGGGGGGCAGGGCCACGTCCAACGGGTCGGCCAGCAGCGGGACTTGGGTGAGGCGGGGGTCGGCCGCGCTCGGGGCCTCGGCCGCCAGGGACAGGGCGAGGTCGACGTCGCCGGCGGTCAGCAGGTCGTAGGCCTCGGCCGCCTCCGCCTCCCGCACGCGGACGCTCACCCCGGGGTGGGTGTCCCGCAGGGCTCTTACGGCCGGTACGACCAGGGCGGGCACCGAGGTGGCGAAGGCGCCCACCCGGACCTCCCCCGCCTCCCCCTCGGCGTACGCCGCCAACGCCGCCTCGGCACGCTCCAGTTGCTCGAAGACCGGCTCCGTCTGCGCCAGCACCAGCCGGGCCCCGTCGGTGAGCCGCACCCGGCGGCCCCGCGCCTCCAGCAGGGGCACACCGAGCTGCCGGGCGAGATTGGTCAGTTGCTGGGAGACCGCGGAGGGGGTCATGTGCAGGGCCTCGGCCGCCGCGGTCACCGTCCCGCGCTCCCGCAGGGCACGCAGGATCTGCAGCTTACGGATGTCCCACTCGACCATGCGCGCACGCTACACGCCGCCCCGCGGCGCACCTCGGTGCACGGCATCCGGCGCCGCCGTCACCTCCGGGAGCCTGCGCCCAGGACGACTCCGCCCAGGATCAGCGCCATCGACAGCAGCTGCGGCCATCCGGTCGTCTCGCCGAGCAGCACCCAGGAGAGCAGGGCCACGCAGATCGGCTGAAGGTAGTAGACGATGCCCGCGCGGGTCGGGCCGATCAGGGTGATGGCCTTGTTCCAGGCGAAGAAGGCCACGGCCGAGGAGGCCACGCCCACGTAGAGGAGCGGCAGGACCGTGCCGGGGGTCGGGGTGAAGCTGCCCTGGACGGCCACGCTCGCCGCCTGGGCGGGCAGGAGCAGGAGGGCGCCGATGACGAACGTGCTGAACAGGAAGGCGGTGCCGCCGAGTTCGGCAGGCTTGCGACGCAGCAGCGCGCTGTAGCCCGCGAAGCAGCAGGCGGCCGCGATCATCCACAGGTCGCCCGCCGAGAACCGCGCGGCGCCGCCCACGAGCAGGGCCACGCCCGCGCAGGCGATCAGCAGCCCGGTGGCGCGCCGCGCGCCGAGCCGTACACCGCCCAGCCGTTCGAAGACCGCCATGAGCACCGGCGAGGCGGCCATGATCATGCCCATCGTGGCAGCCGGGGTGGTCAGTCCGGCCTGGTTGACGAGGGTGTTGTAGACCGCCACGCCGAGCAGCGAGGTGAGGAGCACGTAGCGGGCGTGGCGGCGGAACAGGGCCCGCCCGCGCCAGGCCTGCCGGGCGCCGAACGGTGCCACGGCGAGCAGGGCGATCACCCAGCGCCAGAAGGCGTGCTGGATCGGCGGGACGCTGTCGTGCAGACCGCGGGAGGTCACGAAGCTGCCGGACCAGACGACCGTCGCGAGGGCCGCGCAGACGAGGCCGGGGGCGGTGGAGGTGGAGGGGGAGGTCGTGGGGGTCGTGGGGGTGGTGGCGGTCCGGGGGAGGACGGCGGTCACGGGGGTCCTTTCGGCGAGGCGGCAGCGGGTCCGTGCCGCTACCGTCGCAAGGAGCGACCTGTCAGGTCCATCGAAACTTTACGACCGTTCTTTTCAGCAGAACTGAACGGTTGACGAGGGCCGCCGGCCGGCTGGCCGCCGAGGTACGCGGCGACCGCAGCCCGTGTGCGCTCCGGGTCGGCGCCGTCCGCCGCCCAGGCCGCGTAGCCGTCGGGGCGCACCAGCACGGTCGTACGGCGGTCGCTCGCCCAGTGGGCCACGGTGAGCCGGCCGGTGCGGTCCGGGTCCGCCGCGCCGGGCTCCGGGGTGATCAGGACGAACCGGCCGCCGCGCAGGGCCTCGTAGAGGCGGCCGCCGCCGGCCAGGGCGACGTCCGGGACCCGGGTGCCGGTGAGGCGGTGGGCGCCGCGGGGTGCGGGGTAGCGGTAGCCGATGCCGGTGACCTGGGCGGCGAGGGCGCGCCGGGCGGGGCCCACGGTGTTCAGGAACAGGGTGAGCGCGGAGCGCGCTGCGCGCGTCCAGGGGCGCTTGGCCATCGCCAGGCGGATGATCCCGCCGCTGCTGCGCAGCACCGCCCTGCCGACCGGGTGCCGTTCGGCCTGGTAGGTGTCGAGCAGCGCGGGGTCCGCGTGCCCGGCGACGACCGCGGCCAGCTTCCAGCTCAGGTTGGCCGCGTCCTGGAGCCCGGTGTTCATGCCCTGGCCGCCGGCCGGGGTGTGCACGTGCGCGGCGTCGCCGGCCAGGAAGACCCGGCCCACCCGGTAGGCGGGCGCCTGCCGTTCGTCGCTGTGGAAGCGGGACATCCAGCGGGCGTCGTGCATCCCGAAGTCCCGGCCGAGGGCGAGCCGGGTGATCTCCTTGACCTCGGCCAGGTCGACGGGCTCGTGGTCGGGGAGGTCGCGGCCGCGGTGCCAGCCGATCACCCGGTAGTAGCCGTCGCCGAAGGGCGCGAGGAAGGCGAAGGCGTCGCCCACGGCGTGCACCGTGAGCAGGGTTGGCGGCTCCTCGGCGAGCCGGACGTCGGCGAGGACGACGGACCGGAGCACCGACTTGCCCGGGAACGGCAGCCCGACCGCCTGCCGTACGGCACTGCGCATCCCGTCGGCGCCGACGACGTACGCGGCCCGGAGCGTCTCGGTGCGTCCGTCGGGCCCGCGCACCTCGACGGTGACCCCGTCCGCGTCCTGGGCGAGCCCGGTCACCTCGGTGTCGTACCGGAACTCCGCCCCCGCCTCGACGGCCCGCTCCGCCAGGACCTTCTCGATCTCGTACTGCGGAAGGACGAGGAGGTGCCGGAAGCGGGAGGGGAGGACGCCGAGGTCGAGGTCGAGCCGGCCGAAGGCGAGGAGGTGGTCGAGGGGCCGGCCGATGGCCTCCAGGCCGTCGGCCAGCCCGCGGGCGTCGAACTGTTCGAGGGTGCGGGCGTGCAGGACGAAGGCGCGGGAGAGGTTGCTGATCTTGTGGGGGCGCTTTTCGAGGACGGTGACCGGGACGCCGGCGGCGGCGAGATCACCGGCGAGCAGCAGCCCGGTGGGGCCGGAGCCGACGATGACGACGTGTCCAGTGGTGCCGTTCATGGTGGCCTCCTTGGGCGACAACGCCTGTTGGCCAACATCTGTAGGCCAACACTTGTGGGCAACGGTAGGACCGTGCCGCGGAGCGCGTCAACACTTGTTGGCCTACGAGTGTTGGCCTACGCTCGTTGTTATGAACGGCAGCGCACAGAAGAATCAGGACGCGACGCAGGCCACGGGCGGCCCTGCGCGGCGCTCCGACGCCACGCGGTCCGCCATCCTCGACGCCGCCCGCGAGCGGTTCGCCACCGACGGCTACGAGCGGGCCACCATCCGGGCCATCGCCAAGGACGCGCGGATCGACCCGTCGATGGTGATGCGGTACTTCGGCAGCAAGGAGGGGCTGTTCGCGGCGGCCGTCACGCTGAATCTGCGGCTGCCCGACCTGGGGCAAGTGCCGCATGACGAGGTGGGCAGGACACTGGTCGGCCACTTCCTCGACCTGTGGGAGAAGAACGAGGAACTGACAGCGGTCCTCAGGGTCGGCGCCACCAATCAGGCCGGCGCCGAACGGATGCAGACCATCTTCCGGGAACAGCTGCTGCCGGTGGCCCGCCAGGCGTGCCCCGACCCCGAGCAGTTCGCGGCGCGGGCCGCGCTGTGCGCCGCGCAGTTGCTCGGGCTGGCCTTCACCCGCTACGTCCTGCGCCTGCCGCCGGCCGTCGAGCTGACCCACGCGGAGCTGCTGGCGTGGCTCGGGCCGACCGTGCAGCGGTATCTGACGGCGCCGAACCCCTGAACAGGGCCCGGCGGGCCTCGATCAGGCGTGGGCCGGGGTCTGCGCGCAGGCGGGACACGGCTCGGCGGCCGCCTCCGGCCGACGCCCCGAGAGCACCGGCTCCGCCTCCGCCTCCGGCTCCGGCAACGCCACCGGTCGAGCGGCCGCGCAGTCCAGGCCGAACATGGCCTGCTCGTCCGGGCTGCCGGGGGCTGCCTGGTAGACCACCATCCGCTGGCCGCCCGTCCGGGCCAGTCGCATGACCTCATACGTCAGGGTCATCGGGCCGGCCTTCGGATGCCGGAAGGTCTTCTGTCCGCCGCCGCGTTCGCAGACGTCGTACCGTTCCCACAGCCCTGCGAACTCAGGTGACTTCAGCACCAGTTCGCCGACCAGCGCGGTCAGCTCGGGATCGTCCGGGTCGGCCCCGGCGACCGCCCGCAGGTGCGCCACCGACAGGGCGACGGTTTCCTCCCACGGCTCGTAGAGCGTCCGGCCGACGGGGTGGAGGAAGAGGTAGCGGGTCAGGTTGCGCTGGTCCTCCGGCCAGTCCCAGAGCCCGGGCAGCAGCCGCCGGCCGGGCGGGTTCGCGGCCAGTACGCGGTTGTAGCGGCTCACGACGTAGGCCGGCAGCGGGCGCACCGATTCCAGCATGCGCAGTACCGAGTCGCGGACGGTGTGGTCCGAGCAGACGGGCAGCTCCGAGACCCGGCCCGCGGCCAGCTCCGCGAGCTCGTGCAGGCGCTCGTAACCGTCGCCGCGCAGCCGCAGAGCGCGGCCGAGGGCGTCCACGACGGCGGGCGAAGGGTTGGTCTCCCGGCCGCGCTCCAGGCGGATGTAGTAGTCGACGCTCACCCCGGCCAGGGCGGCCAGCTCCTCCCGGCGCAGTCCGGGAGTGCGGCGCACGCCCGCGCCGGCCGGAAGGCCGACCTCCTCCGGGCGTACCTGCGCCCTGCGGGCCTTCAGATACCTGCCCAGCTCAGTGCCCCGGGTGTCCGCTGATGCTGCTGCCATCCGGCCATTGTCGCAGGCGGGCCGGGAACGTGGGGGGCCGTGTCAGGGCCTGGAACGCGGCACCCCCGGCACGACGCGGTCTGCCGGACGGCCGTGCGCGCAGCCACAGTTGGACCCGGAGCGGGCGGCCCGGCCGCCGGGGCCCAGGGGGTGCACGACACCGGACCGCGGCCCCGGCGGGCGCCGCCGCCCGCCCCCGTCACCACTGACGAGCCGTCAACCACCCGTAGATCAAAGGGAGTCACTGTGACCACCACCCCGTCCCGGTCCACCGCCACCGCTCACGGGCCCGCCCCCGAGGCATCGGCGCTCACGGTCCGGCGACGCCGGCCGGACCGGGCCCGACCAGCCGCGCCCGCCGCGCCACCGGGCGGTGCCCCCGCCGCGCCCCGCAGGAGCGGTCTCGCGCTGGTCGCCTCGCTGCTCGGGTTCACCGTGATCACCATCGACGTCTCGGCCGTGAACATCGCCCTGCCCGCGATCCGGCACTCCTTCAGCGGCGGGATGGCCGGGCTGCAGTGGGTGGTGGACGCGTACACCCTGATGTTCGCGGCCCTGATGCTCTCCGCCGGCGCCCTCGCCGACCGCACCGGCGCCCGCCGCGCCTATGCCTGGGGCGTCGCCCTGTTCACCCTCGCCTCGCTCGGCTGCGCGCTCGCGCCCGGCATCGGCGCGCTCGTCGGCGCGCGCGTGGCGCAGGGCGCCGCCGCCGCGGTCGTGATGCCGGCCTCGCTGGCGCTGATCCGGCAGGCGTACGACGACGTCCGGGCGCGCGCCCGCGCCATCGCGCTGTGGACGGTCGGCGGCTCGGTGGCGATGGCCGCGGGCCCGGTGCTGGGCGGGCTGCTCACCGACTCGGCAGGCTGGCGGGCGGTGTTCCTGCTCAACCTCCCGGTGGGCGCGGTGATCCTGGGCCTGCTGGTCCGGGTGCCGCGCTCCCCGCGCCGGCCCGCCGCGCTGGACGGCGGCGGGCAGCTCACCGCCGTACTGGCCCTGGCCGGGCTGGCCTTCGCGGTGATCGAGGGCGGCCACCGGGGCTGGACCAGCGGCCCCGTCCTGGCCGCCGCCGCGCTCGCCGTCGTCTCCGGTTACGCCTTCTACGCGACAGAGACCCGACACCGCCAGCCCATGGTCCCGCTCGGCATGCTGAGGAACCGCCGGGTGGCCGTCCCGCTCGCGGTCGGTTTCGCCGTCAACGCCGCCTTCTACGGCGGGATCTTCCTGCTCGGGCTGTACTACCAGCAGTTGCGCGGGATGTCGGGAACGGCGGCCGGGCTGATGTTCGTCCCGATGTCGGCGGTGGTGACGGCGACCAACCTGGTCTCGCCGCGCATGGCGGAGCGGATCGGGCGGCGTCCGGTGATCGTCACCGGTCAGCTGGTCTTCAGCGCGGCGATGCTGGCCATGCTGCCGCTGGCCGTGCACACCCCGGTGTGGCTGGTCCTGGTCCTGCTGCTGCCGCTGAGCATCGGCGGGGCGCTCGCGGTGCCCGCGCTGACCGCGCTGCTGATGGACGCGGTGCCCCGGGAGCGCGCGGGGACGGCGTCGGGGCTGCTCAACTCCTTCCGCCAGACCGGCGGTGCGCTCGCCGTCGCCCTCTTCGGCAGCCTGCTCTCCGGCCCCGGCGGCGACTTCTCCCTCCCCGGCATGCGCGTCGGCCTCCTCGCCGTCGCCGCGCTCCTCCTCTGCACGGCCGCCCTCTCCCGCCTCCTGCTGCCGCGTGGCTGAGCGCCGAGGAGTTTGCGGCGACAAAAACGCCGGGGGCGCCGCCCCCACCCGGACACGGCGATGCGCGCGTACGGCGGGAAGACGGGCGCCCCCGGCGGAAGAACCGGTGTGCGGTCAGGCCTTGGCGTCGGCCCCGGACTTCGCAGCGGTGTCCGACGACGGCTTGACGGTCCGGATCTTGGACTTGTCGAGCGCCATCACCAGGCCGGCGATGACGGCGAACAGGGCCAGCGGGATCAGCACGTAGAGGCCCAGCGTCTGGACGACGCTCAGGCCCTTGCCGGGGTCGTCACCGTCGTCGCGGGTCAGCGCGAGCGCGGGGGACGACATGAGCAGCATCATCAGCGTCGTACCGGAGGCCAGGGCGCCGGCGCGCAGGGCGTTCTTCTTGTCCACGTTCTCAAGTTAGCGAATCACCCGTGACGGCGCGCGTCCGGGGTCCCGTACGCGCCGTTCACCCGCGCCTGACCTGTGTGAATACATCGAGTAACGCCCGCAGTCGGGGCGCGGCCGTCAGTTCCTCCAGTGGCAGGGGGTGGCCGTCGCGGTCCGCGATCGGCAGCCGCCAGTTCGGGTACTGGTCCCAGGTGCCCGGCAGGTTCTGGGGGCGGCGGTCGCCGATGCCGTCCGGGAGCCAGACGCCGATCAGCCGGGCGGGGGTGCGCAGCAGGAAGCGGTGGACGGCGCGGATCTCCTCCTCCTCGTCGGAACCGGGCGGTCCGGCGCCCGGCCGGTCCAGGAGGTCCAGGCTGCCGAGCAGGGCGAGCCACTCGGCGGTGTCGGCGTCGGCCTCGGCGCGCTCCTCGGCCGCCGGGCGGGTGAGGAGGCCGAGGCGGTCGCGCAGGCCGACGTGGTCGCCGGTGAGCCGGGCGGCGGTGGGCGGCAGGTCGTGGGTGGTGGCGGTGGCCAGGCAGTCGGCGCGCCAGCGCTCGGGGGGCAGCGGGCGGCCGTCGCCCTCCCAGTCCCGTTCGAACCACAGGACCGAGGTGCCGAGCACCCCGCGCCGCTGGAGCGCCTCGCGCACGCCCGGCTCGACGGTGCCCAGGTCCTCGCCGATGACGACCGCCCCGGCGCGGCCGGCCTCCAGGGCGAGGATCGCGAGCATGGCGTCGGCGTCGTAGCGGACGTACGTGCCCTCCGTGGGCGCGCTGCCCCGGGGCACCCACCACAGCCGGAACAGGCCCATGACGTGGTCGATGCGCAGGGCGCCGGCGTAGCGGAAGAGGGCGCGCAGCAGCTCGCGGTACGGGGCGTGGCCGCAGGCGGCGAGCCGGTCGGGGCGCCAGGGCGGCAGGCCCCAGTCCTGGCCGCGGGCGTTGAAGGCGTCGGGCGGGGCGCCGACGGACATGCCGGCGGCGAACACGTCCTGCTGCGCCCAGGCGTCGGCGCCCTGCGGATGCACGCCCACGGCGAGGTCGTGCACGATCCCGACGGACATCCCGGCCTCCCCCGCGACCCGCTGGGCGGCGCGCAGCTGGCCGTCGGTGAGCCAGGCGAGGCGGGTGTGGAACTCGACGCGGTCGGCGAGTTCGGCGCGGGCCCGGGCGGTGGCGGCCGAGCGGGGGTCGCGCAGTTCCTCGGGCCAGCCGTGCCAGTCGGCGCCGTGGGTCTCGGCGAGGGCGTACCAGGTGGCGTGGTCGGTGAGGGCCCGGCCGTGGGCGGCGCGGAAGGCGTCGTACGCCGCCTGCCGCCCCGGCCCGAGCGGTACGGCGAGGACGGTCTCCAGGGCCTCGCGCTTCAGCTCCCACACGGCGTCCCGGTCGATGAGCCCGCCCTTGTCGAGGACGTCGGCGCGCAGCCGGGCCGCCCGCTCCCGCAGCACCGCCAGCCGTTCCCGGCCCTCGGCCTCCTCGGCGTACGCGTACTCGGGTACGTCCTCGATCCGCAGATGGACCGGGTCCGGGAAGCGGCGGGAGGACGGGCGGTACGGCGAAGGATCGGTCGGGGCGCCGGGTACGGCCGAGTGCAACGGGTTGACCTGCACGAATCCGGCGCCTGCGGTGCGCCCGGCCCAGCCGGCCAGCTCGGCGAGGTCACCGAGGTCGCCCATGCCCCAGGAGCGGCGCGAGAGCAGCGAGTACAGCTGGACGAGCAGGCCGTGGGAGCGGCCGGCCGGGGCGGGCAGCCGGTCGGGGGCGACGACGAGGTGGGCGCGGCCGGTCCGCCCGCCGGGCGCGACGGCGGTCAACCGGTGCACTCCCAGCGGCAGTTCCCCGCTCGCGTCCCACTCCCGGTCCTCCGTCGCGCCCTCCGTGGTGACGGTGAGCCGGGTGCCGGGAGGCAGCGCGGCGAGAGCGGCGGGCTCCCTCGGATCACCGGCCCAGCGCACGACGGTCGGCGGCAGCAGGCGCTCGCGCAGCTCGCGTTCCCGGGCGGCGAGCGCGGCGCGGACGGCGCCCTGGCCGGCCGCGTCGACGCCCAGGGCGGTCAGGGCGGCGACCACGGCGGAAGCGGGCACGGCGACCGTACGGTCCGGGGCGGGGCGGTAGGAGGTGGCGACCCCGTGCAGCTCGGCGAGCCGGGACAGGTCCGTGTCCGCAAGCGCCGCGGTCACCTACACCCCCGTACCGAAGGCGTCGGACTCACTGGTCAGCGGGGCGGTCTCGGCGAGCGGCGGCTCACTGGTCAGGGGTTCGGCGTCGGGCAGGGGCGGCTCGCTGGTCAGCGGGGCCTGGGTGCAGGCGCTCTCCGCGCAGAAGACGGACACGGGGGCCTCCTTTCGGGTACGGCGACCTTGTGGGTTACCGCAGCCCTACCCCGTGAGCGCGACGGCAGACGTACGGCAGGGAACAACATGCCATTCGTCACATTCGACTCAGCGGAGCGACGCGGTGAACTCCGTCCAGGTCTGCGGGGCGAGGCGGAGTATCGGGCCGTCGGGGGTCTTGGAGTCGCGGACGGCGACGGTGCGGGGGAGGTTGCGGGCGGCTTCGACGCAGTTCCCTCCGGTGTTGCTGCAGCTGGACGTCAGGAAGTCGAACTCGGGCACGAGTCAGAACTCCCGGCAGATGTTGTCGATCAGTTGGGCGGAGTCGTGCTGGGCGAGGCTGAGCCGGGCCGTACGGTCGAGGAAGGCGCCGTGTTCCGCGCTCTCGCCCGCGTTCTCCACCCGCACAGTAGACATGCGGCCCACGCGGCGAGCGGCTGCCGTGCCCGCGCGACGCGACCGGCGAGGATCAGTTCGGGCGCGGGCCGGCACTCGTCGAGACACTGACGGACGACTGGGGCGTGGGGCCACGGTCCGGGGTGGGCAAGACGGTGTGGGCACTGCTGACGTGCCTGACGGACGTGCCCGGCGGGCGGCTCGTGATCGTGCAGTCAGCTGGTTCGGCCGAGTGGGGCACGCCTCCCCCGGGCCGCATGCCGACGGCATGCGGCCCGGCAACGTACGCAGAAGCCCGGACCGTCAGGCGGAGATGCCGTCGATCCGGGCCAGGGCGTCGTCCGCGCCGTACGGCTGCAAGTAGGGCAACCAGCGCGGGTCCCTATGGCCCGTGCCGATGATGCGCCAGGCCAGGCCCGTCGGCGGGGCCGGCTTGTGGCGCAGGCGCCAGCCCAGCTCCACGAGGTGGCGGTCGGCCTTGACGTGGTTGCAGCGGCGGCAGGACGCCACCACGTTGTCCCAGACGTGCTTGCCCCCGCGGCTGCGCGGGATGACGTGGTCGACGCTGGTTGCGACGCCACCGCAGTACATGCACCGGCCCCCGTCGCGGGCGAAGAGCGCGCGGCGGGTGAGAGGAACGGGCCCCCGGTAGGGAACCCGTACGAATCGCTTGAGCCGGACCACGCTGGGTGCGGGGACTGTGACGGTCGCGCTGTGCATATAGGCGCCGGATTCCTCCAAGGAGACGGCCTTGTTCTCCAGGACGAGGATGAGCGCGCGGCGGAGCGGTACGACGCCGAGCGGCTCGTACGACGCGTTGAGGACCAGGACATGCGGCACGGGTGCCTCCTTGGGCGTCGGCGGCGCGTGGCTCGCGCCGGGACGATCTGAGGTCAGTCTCCCCTCATGCCTGGTGAACGCGCCACCATGTCCCGGTAACGGGCTGGGAGTGTTTTCGACCACACCGGATACATCCCCCGGATCATGGCCTGTTCAAGCCAGGGTGAGCCCCGTCTCCCCCGCGGCCCTCCTTGGCGTAATCGCGCGGGGCACACACAATGCCCCGTTAGTGTGGTGGTCAGTCCGTCCGGTGACCTTTCCGTGACCTTGAAAGTCCCTGGAACACCTGACCGCCCCGCCGGTACGGAACTCGCAGCACCTGGAGGTACCTGCCGTGTCGTCCTTGCCCGTCGTCCTCCTGGCCGCCGGTGCGTCGCCGTCCCCCGCCCCTTCCGGGTCGACGGCACCGGCCGTCCCCTCTCTCCAGGATGCCCAGGAGAGCGCGACGAACGCGGCGAGCTGGGTCGAGCAGAACTGGTCGACCTGGCTCGCGATGGGGCTGCAGATCCTGCTGATCGTCGTGATCGCGGTCGCGCTCAGAGCGGTGGTGCGGCGGGCGATCACCAAGCTGATCGACCGGATGGCCCGGACCGCGCAGGCCGTGGACGGCACCGCGCTGGGCGGGCTGCTGGTGAACACCGAGCGGCGCCGGCAGCGGTCGGCGGCGATCGGTTCCGTGCTCCGCTCGGTGGCGAGCTTCCTGATCATGGGTACGGCGGCGCTGATGGTGCTGTCGACCTTCAAGATCAACCTGGCGCCGCTGCTGGCGTCGGCCGGTGTCGCCGGCGTGGCGATCGGTTTCGGCGCGCGCAACCTGGTCACGGACTTCCTGTCCGGCGTGTTCATGATCCTGGAGGACCAGTACGGCGTCGGTGACGTGATCGACGCGGGCGTGGCCACCGGCGAGGTGATCGAGGTCGGGCTGCGCGTGACCAAGCTGCGCGGCTCGGACGGCGAGATCTGGTACGTGCGCAACGGCGAGGTCAAGCGGATAGGCAACCTCTCGCAGGGCTGGGCGACGGCCGGGGTCGACGTGACGGTGCGGTCGAGCGAGGACCTGGACAAGGTCAAGGACACGCTGGACGCGGTCGCCGAGCAGATGAGCAAGGAAGAGCCCTGGAACGAGCTGCTGTGGGGCCCGATCGAGGTGCTGGGCCTGGACTCGGTCCTGATCGACTCCATGGTCGTCCGGGTCTCGGCGAAGACGATGCCGGGCAAGGCGCTGTCGGTGGAGCGCGAGCTGCGTTGGCGGATCAAGCGGGCGTTCGACGCGGCGCAGATACGCATCGTGGGCGGCGCGACCGCGGCGGAGGACGCGGCGGACACCCCGGACCCGACGGCCTCGGTGGCGGCCCCCTCGGTCTTCTCCAACGCGGACTCCGCGCAGACGAAGGCGACGACGCCGATAGCTCCTCAGCAGCCGGAGCCTCCGGCCAAGTAGCGAGCGGAACGGTTCAGCACACTCGTTCGAGTGAACGGATGGGGCATTCCGACGCCGATGGCGTGCGGGGTGCCCCATCGTTCTGCCGGGGCGCCCAGCGCGGGCTTAGCCTGGCATCAGCGTGAGGAGAACCAGGGATGAGCGCCGAACCGATCATGGAGCCGGTCATGACGCAGGTGGACCCCATCGATTTGTTGATCACGTTCGAAGAGGCGTCGCCGATGCCGATTCGGCCGGAATTCGTCGAGGGGTCGGTCATCGTGCCGCCGCAGCCGGACTTCAAGCACAGCAATGGCGCTGTCAGGCTCGCTGTCCACTTCCACACCGCCGGAATCGACCTGGCGGGCATGGGCATGGGCTTCCGTGCCGCCCACAATGACGGCAGCACGATGGCCCTTGTCATCCCCGACTTCTACATCCTCCGCCGCGAGCCGACGGAACTCGACGAGTCGTACCGCAAAGCCAACAAGGGCTGGTACCCCATCGACATGCTCGCCCTCGTCGGCGAAGTCACCTCCACCAACCACGAGACCGACACCGGCCCCAAGCTCCGCACCTACGCCGCCGCCGGCGTCCCCGTCCACGTCCTGATCAACCGCCACTCCCAAACGGCCCACTGCTACACCGACCCCATCCTCCCCGGCGACGACCCCACCGAGGCGTACTACGACACCGACATCAAGGTGAGCCTCGGCAAACCGCTCCCCCTCTCGGCGCCGTACCCCACCCTCGACACCACCCCCTTCCTCGACAACTGAGCCCCGGTCCCCGCCCCCGAGGTAACGACTCCGTCTCCTCGGGCCCGTTGTCTATTGACGCCCCCTTCGTCCTGGGCTTACGTTCCTCCCACCCGAATAGGAAACCTTCCTAACAATGATCTACGGCGACCGGCAACCGGTGATCGAGACTGGACGTCCGGCCAGGTCACTGGGAAGCTGGGCGGCTGGAGAGGCAGGTGTGGACCCCCATGGCAGGAACCGCCGGTACGCCGGGCACCCCGCGCGTCCTGCGCGCCATGAACGACCGCGCCGCCCTGGACCTCCTCCTGGAGCACGGACCGCTGTCCCGCACCCGGATCGGCAAGCTCACCGGCCTGTCCAAGCCCACCGCCTCCCAGCTGCTGGCCCGACTGGAGGCGGCCGGACTGGTCCGGGTGACCGGGACCAGCGAGGGGCGGCCGGGGCCCAGCGCCCAGCTGTACGCGGTCCGTCCCGGTGCCGCGTACGCCGCCGGCCTCGACGTCGCCCCGCACCGCATCCGCGCCGCCGTCGCCGACATCACCGGCCACACCGTGGGCGAGTACGAACTGCCCACCCCCGGACGGCATCCCGCCCAGCCCGTCGTCCAGCAGGTCACCGACGCGCTCGACGGGGCCGTGAAGGCGGCCGGGCTCGCCCGGTCCGACGTGCACCGGCTCGTCATCGGCACCCCCGGCGCCTTCGACCCGGGCACGGGCCGGCTGCGCTACGCCTCCCACCTGCCCGGCTGGCACTCCCCCACCCTGCTCGACGAACTCGCCGCCGCCCTGCCGATGCCGGTGGAGTACGAGAACGACGTCAACCTCGTCGCCCTCGCCGAACAGCGGCTCGGCGCCGCCAAGGGCCACGAGGACTTCGTGCTGCTGTGGAGCGAGGAGGGGCTCGGCGCCGCCCTCGTCCTCGGCGGCCGGCTGCACCGCGGCTGGACCGGCGGCGCCGGCGAGGTCGGCTTCCTGCCGGTGCCGGGCACCCCCCTGGTGCGCCAGGTGACCAAGGCCAACAGCGGCGGCTACCAGGAGCTGGCCGGCTCCCAGGCCGTACCGAAACTGGCCCGGGAACTCGGCATCGAGGACCTGCCGACGGGGCCGCACGCCGAGGTCGCCGCCACGCTCGTCGCCCGCGCCGCCGATCACGCCACCGGCCCCTACCGCGAGCTGCTCCAGACCTACGCGACCCGGCTGGCCATCGGTCTCGCCTCGCTCGTCTCCGTCCTCGACCCCGAACTCGTCGTCCTCAGCGGCCCCGCCCTCGCGGCCGGCGGCGAGGTGCTGCGCGCCCTCGTCCAGGCCGAGCTGGAGGAGCTGGCGGCGGCCCGGCCCCGGCTGCTCGTCGGCGACGTCCGCGAACACCCCGTACTGCGCGGCGCGTTGGAGTCCGCGCTCGTCACCACCCGCGACGAGGTCTTCGACACCTCGCGCTGAGCCCCACCTCGGAAGAACACCCCTTTTCCCGTCCCCCTGGGAGACCTCGCCATGCCCGAAGTCATACCCTGCGCCGCCCGAAAGGCGGCCTTTGCCGCCATTGCCTCCCTGGCCCTGCTCACCACCGCCTGTACGGGCCAGTCCGGTTCGGGCGCCACGGACGACGCCTCGAAGGACACGACGATCAACTTCTGGCACGCCTGGAGCGCGCCGAACGAGGTCAAGGCGGTCCGCACCCTCATCGCCGGATTCGAGAAGGCGCACCCCAACATCCATGTGAACGTCGTCGGCAACGTGACCGACGACAAGATCAACCAGGCGCTGCGCTCGGGCGGCGACAAGGCCCCCGACGTCATCTCCTCCTTCACCACCAATAACGTGGGCAAGTTCTGCTCCTCGGGCGCGCTGGTCGACCTGAACCCCTTCTTCAAGAAGTCGGGCATCGACCCCGCCGCGACCTTCCCGAAGACGATGAACGAGTACACCCAGTTCGACGGCGACCGCTGCACGGTGCCGCTGCTCGGTGACGCGTACGGGCTCTACTACAACAAGACGGAGTTCAAGAAGGCGGGCATCACCAGCCCGCCGAAGACCTGGTCCGAGTTCGAGGCCGACGCGAAGAAGCTGACGATCCCGGACGGGGACTCGTACAAACAGCTTGGCTTCATGCCGGACTACCACGGCTGGGAGACCACCACCGAGCACTACTTCGCACAGTTCTCGCCGACGTACTTCGGCACGGACGGAAAGTCGGACATCGCCAAGGACCCGGCCTTCGAGCAGGGGTTCGGCCTGCAGAAGCGGCTCGTGGACGAACTCGGCGGGTTCCAGAAGCTGGAGAAGTACCGCTCGACGCTCGGTGACGAGTGGGGCGCCAAGCACCCCTTCCACACCGGCCAGGTCGCCATGCAGCTCGACGGCGAGTGGCGGCTCGGGATGGCGCTCGCCGCCCAGCCGAACCTGGACATCGGCGTGGCTCCGCTGCCCGTCCCCGACGACCGGGCGGCGCAGTACGGCAAGGGCTACATCACCGGCACCATCACGGGCATCGCCGCCGCCAGCCGCAAGCAGAACGCGGCCTGGGAATTCGTCAAGTACATCAGCACGGACACCGACGCGGTGGTCGGCTTCTCCAACGACCTGCACAACGTGCCCTCCACGCTCGCCGCGCTGAAGTCCCCGAAGCTGACGTACGACCCCCGCTTCAAGACGTTCCTCGACATCGCCGCCGACCCGGACTCGACCACCACGCCCGCCTCGGTCAACGGCGGCCAGTACCTGGTGACGATCCAGCAGTTCGGCTACGACTACGAGAGCGGCAAGGTCACCGATCTGAAGGCCGGCCTGAAGAAGACGGCCGCGCAGATCGACACGGACATCGCGCAGGCGAAGTAGGCGACGCGGCCCATGAGTACGGTCACTCTCGCGGCCAAGCGCCGCCGCTCGGCGCTGAGGACGCTCGCCTTCATGTCGCCCTGGCTGATCGGCTTCGCGGTCTTCTTCGCGTACCCGCTGATCTCGACGGTCTACTTCTCCTTCATGCACTACGACGGCTTCCGGCCGCCGGCCTGGAGCGGGGGCAAGAACTGGACCTACGTCTTCGAGCACTACCCCCTCTTCTGGCCCGCCCTGCGCAACACCCTGTGGCTGGTCCTCGTGGTGGTGACCCTCCGGGTGGCCTTCGGGCTCGGCGTCGGCCTGCTCATCACGAAGATCAAGACCGGTACGGGGATCTTCCGCACCCTCTTCTACCTGCCCTACCTGGCCCCGCCGGTCGCCGCGACCATGGCGTTCGCGTTCCTGCTCAACCCGGGTACGGGCCCGGTCAACTCGATCCTGGAGAAGGCGGGCGTCCCGGCGCCGGGCTGGTTCAACGACCCCGCCTGGTCCAAGCCCGCCCTGGCCCTGCTCGCGCTGTGGGGCGTCGGCGACCTCATGGTCATCTTCATGGCCGCCCTGCTCGACGTGCCGACGGAGCAGTACGAGGCGGCCGAGCTGGACGGCGCGTCGGCGTGGCAGCGCTTCCGGTACGTGACGCTGCCGAACATCTCGCCGATCATCATGTTCGCCGTCGTCACAGGCGTCATCCAGACGATGCAGTACTACACCCAGCCCCTGATCGCCGGAAAGGTCGCCTCGGGCGTGATCCAGGGCGCCGGCACCCAGTTCGAGCCCGGCTACCCCGACAAGTCCACGCTCACCCTCCCCCAGCTCGTCTACAACCTCGGCTTCCAGCGCTTCGACTACGGCTCCGCGTGTGTCGTCGCCCTCGTCCTCTTCGCCCTGTCGATGGTGTTCACCGCGTTCCTGATGCGGCGCCGGGGCGGTCTCATCCAGGCAGGTGACTGACCATGGCCCAAGTACTGGACAAGCCGGTGGAGTTGACGGCGCCCGCCACGGCCGCCGCGCGCAGCGCCCGGCGCCGGGCGCTGCTGGAGTGGGTCGCGGTGCACTCCCTCGGTGTCGCCGCCGCGCTGTTCTTCACGCTGCCCTTCGTCTTCGTGTTCCTCACCTCGCTGATGAGCGACAGCCAGGCCCTCGGCCGGGACCTGGTCCCGCACACCTGGGAGTGGGGCAACTACCGGCAGGTCTTCGACACGCCGGGCTTCCTGACCTGGTGGAAGAACACGCTGGTCTACGCAGGTCTGGGCACCGTGCTGACCGTGGTGTCGTCGATCCCGGTGGCGTACGCGCTCGCCAAGTTCCGCTTCCGGGGCCGCAGCCTGTCACTCATGCTGGTGATCTCGATGATGATGCTGCCCCCGCAGGTGGTCATCATCCCGATGTACCTCTTCTGGGCGAAGCAGCTGGACCTGTCCGGCACACTGTGGCCGCTGATCATCCCGATGGCGTTCGGCGACGCGTTCTCGATCTTCCTGCTGCGCCAGTTCCTGATGACGATCCCGAACGAGTACGTGGACGCGGCGAAGGTGGACGGCTGCGGGGACCTCCGGACGCTCGTGAAAGTCGTCCTGCCGATGGCGAAGCCGGGCATCGCGGCCGTCGCCCTCTTCCAGTTCTTCTACGCCTGGAACGACTACTTCGGCCCGCAGATCTACGCGTCCGAGAACCCCGGCGCCTGGACGCTGTCCTACGGCCTGGAGTCCTTCAAGGGCGCCCACCACACCGACTGGAACCTCACCATGGCCGCGACCGTGCTGGTCATGGCCCCCGTGATCCTCGTGTTCTTCTTCGCCCAGAAGGCGTTCGTCGAGGGCGTCACGCTCACCGGAGTGAAGGGTTAACCCGGATATGAAACTCACCGTGGTCGGCGGCGGCTCGACCTACACCCCCGAACTCATCGACGGCTTCGCCCGCCTGCGGGACACCCTGCCCGTCGAGGAGCTGGTCCTCGTCGACCCGGCGGCGGAGCGGCTGGAGCTGGTCGGCGGGCTGGCCCGCCGGATCTTCGCCAAGCAGGGGCACGACGGGCGGATCGTCACGACCTCCGATCTGGACGCGGGCGTCGACGGCGCCGACGCCGTGCTGCTCCAGCTGCGCGTCGGCGGCCAGGCGGCCCGCGCGCAGGACGAGACCTGGCCGCTGGAGTGCGGCTGCGTCGGCCAGGAGACCACCGGCGCGGGCGGGCTGGCCAAGGCGCTGCGCACGGTCCCGGTGGTGCTGGACATCGCCGAACGGGTCCGCCGCGCCAACCCCCGCGCGTGGATCATCGACTTCACCAACCCGGTCGGCATCGTCACCCGCGCCCTGCTCCAGGCCGGGCACCGGGCGGTCGGACTGTGCAACGTGGCGATCGGCTTCCAGCGCACGTTCGCGAGCCTGCTGGGCGTCGCCCCGGCCGACGTCCACCTCGGCCACGTGGGCCTCAACCACCTCACCTGGGAGACGGCCGTCCGGCTCGGCGGCCCGGAGGGCGAGAACGTCCTGCCCAAGCTGCTGGCCGAGCACGGCGAGGCCATCTCCGACGACGTCCGCCTGCCCCGCCCGCTCCTGGACCGCCTCGGCGTGGTCCCGTCCTACTACCTGCGCTACTACTACGCCCACGACGAGGTCGTCGGCGAACTGCGCACGAAGCCGTCGCGTGCCTCCGAAGTGGCCGCGATGGAGCGGGAGTTGCTGACGATGTACGGCGACCCGGCCCTGGACGAGAAGCCCGCGCTGCTCGCCAGGCGGGGCGGCGCCTTCTACTCGGAGGCGGCCGTGGACCTCGCGGCGGCGCTGCTCGGCGGGGGAGGCAGCCCGTACCAGGTGGTGAACACCCTCAACAAGGGCACGCTGCCGTTCCTGCCGGACGACGCCGTGATCGAGGTCCAGGCGGCGGTCGGCCCGCACGGCCCGGCCCCGCTGCCGGTGCCGGACCTGGACCCGCTCTTCGCCGGTCTGGTCGCGAACGTGACGGCGTACGAGGAGCTGGCCCTTCAGGCGGCGCTGCGCGGCGGCCGCGACCGGGTCTTCCGGGCGCTGCTCGCCCACCCGCTGATCGGCCAGTACCCGTATGCGGAGACCCTCACCGACCAGCTGATCGCACACAACCGGGAGCACCTCGCGTGGGCCTGACCGCAACCGAGACCCCGACCGTCCTCGCCGTCGACGCGGGCAACAGCAAGACCGACGTGGCCGTGGTCACCGCCGCCGGGGAGGTCCTCGCCACCGCCCGGGGCGGCGGCTTCCGGCCGCCCGTGGTGGGCGTGCCGGCCGCGCTGGACGCGCTGGCCGACCCGGTCGGGCTGGCCTTCGCCGAGGCGGGCGTGAGCTCCGTCGCGCATGTCTCGGCGTGCCTCGCCAACGCCGATCTCCCGGTGGAGGAGGCGCAGTTGGCGGCCGCGCTGCGGGCGCGCGGATGGGGGGCGACGGTGGAGGTCCGCAACGACACCTTCGCGATCCTGCGGGCGGGCGTGGCCGAGCCCCGGGGCGTCGCGGTGGTGTGCGGCGCCGGCATCAACTGCGTCGGCATGCGCCCCGACGGCCGTACCGCCCGCTTCCCGGCCATCGGCCGGATCTCCGGCGACTGGGGCGGGGGGTGGGCCCTGGCCGAGGAGGCCCTGTGGCACGCGGCCCGCGCGGAGGACGGCCGGGGCGGGGCGACGGCCCTGGCCCGCACGCTCCCCGCCCACTTCGGCCTGCCGACGATGTACGCGCTCATCGAGGCCCTGCACCTGGACCGGCTCGACGACGACCGCCGGCACGAGCTGACCCCGGTGCTGTTCGCGACGGCCGCCGAGGGCGACCCGGTGGCCCGCGCGATCGTCACCCGGCTCGCCGAGGAGGTGACGGTGCTGGCGACCGTGGCCCTGACCCGTCTGGACCTCCTCGGCGAGCAGACCCCGGTGCTGCTCGGCGGCGGCGTCCTCAGGGCCGGTCACGCCCTGCTGGACGACGGCATCCGCGACCTGCTGTCCGCCCGCGCCCCCAAGGCCGACGTCCGGGTCGTGACCGCGAGCCCGGTCCTGGGCGCGGCCCTGCTGGGACTGGACCGGCTGGGAGCGGGCGCGCGGGCCCAGGAAAGGGCACGGACGTACTGGGAGTCGTGACCGGCTCCACCCGGCGGAACCTCCACCCGACGGAACCGAACAGCTGCACAGGGCGTGTTCATAGTGGGCGCACTCCTCTGTTCATGTGGGGCACACTGCGATCCAATCAAGATCCAGTGAAGGCCGGTGCGGATGCCGGTGCGTGCCGCGATACTGGGCGGCGACGAAGGACCCTGGGGGAGGTCGAGTGACACACCCGCCGAGAAGCAGCACGGCGCCGCCACCGGTGGGCCCCGGCATGCCCGCCGCCGCCCCGGGCGTTCCCCCGCAGCCCGGCCGGCCCGCGCCCGGCTCGCCCGCCACGCCCGCCCGGCGCACCGCCTTCGCCGAGGGCGTCGACCGGGTGCGGGCCGCGGCCACCACCGAGCCGGGCCGGCTGCGGATCATCGGGGCCGTACTGGCGCTGCTGGTCGTGGCGTTCGGGGCGAGCGCCGCCTGGCAGGCCGACGCGCGCTCGGCCGCCGCCGACGACGTGCTGCACCGCAGCCAGCCGCTCAGCTCGGGCGCGGCCGACATCTACCGGTCGCTCGCCGACGCCAACACCGCCGCCTCCAGCGGGTTCCTGGCGGGCGGCCAGGAGACGCCGCAGTCCCGCACGCGGTACGAGAACGACATCAGCACGGCCGCGAAGGGCCTGGTGACGGCCGCCGCGAACGCCGAGCCCGGCTCGGCCTCCGAGGCCACGATCGCCAAGCTGAACGGTCTCCTGCCCGAGTACAAGGGGCTCGTGGAGCGGGCCCGGACCTACAACCGGCAGGGCTATCCGGTCGGCGGCGCGTACCTGCGCTACGCCAACGAGAAGATGCAGCAGGAGATGCTCCCGGCGGCGGAGGACCTCTACACCACGGAGAACGCCCGGCTGGACGCCGACTACGGCGACGCGACGCCGTACCCCTGGCTCGCGATCGGGCTCGGCGTGCTCGCCCTGGCCGGGCTCGGCTGGGCCCAGCACCGCACCTACCGGCGCACCAACCGCGTCCTCAACCACGGCCTGGCCGCGGCCTCCGCCGCCACCACCGTCGCCCTGCTGTGGCTGGTCGTCGGGCACGCCGTGGCCCGCGCCGAGCTGAACGGCTCCTACGACCACGGGATCCGCTCGCTGACCGTGCTGCACGACGCCCGGATCGCCTCCCTGAAGGCGCGCGGCAACGAGAACCTGAGCCTGGTGGCGCGCGGCGCCGAGACCCTCACGGTGAACGGACAGCAGTACGACGCCTACTACTACGACTTCGACAAGGACATGGCCGCCCTCGGCAAGGGCCTGACCCGGGCGGCGCAGCTCGCCGACGACCGGGGCGGCAGCGCCCCGGTGCAGACGGCCGAGAGCAACATGGCGGTGTGGAAGCAGCGCCACGGCACGGTCCGCGACGACGACGAGAACGGCAACTACCAGCAGGCGCTGGACAAGGTCATCGGTGCCAAGGGCACCACCGGCGAGTGCTTCGACGGCGTCGACACCTCGCTCGCCCGGGCCATCGACCACGAGCAGGGCGAGTTCCAGCGGGCCGCCACCGACGGCCGGGGCGCCCTGGCACCGCTGCCGGCGGGCGCGGCCGTCCTCGCGCTGATCGGCGCGGCCGGTGCGGTGGCCGGCATCGGGCGCAGACTCTCGGAGTACCGGTGACAGGGGGCGGGACGATGTACGCGAGCCGTGTACGGGCCGCCCTGCGGGGCTGGGGCGGGGTCGGCGCGATGGCGGTGCTGTGCGCGCTGGCGCTGGGCTTCGTCCTGCTGCTGCCGTGCACCCAGCGGGCGCCGCGGCAGACACAGCACGCCGGACCGTCCGTGGCCCACGGCATCCAGGCCGACGCCGGGTCGTGCCAGGACTCCGGGGCGCAGGACCAGACCCTGTCGCCGTCCGGCGCGGACGGGCCGACGATCGACGCGATCAAGGCCCGTACCGGCGAGCGGCGCAAGCTGATCGTCGGCGTCGACCAGAACAGCTACCGCTGGGGCTACCGCAATCCGAACACCGAGGGCGCGGAGCTGGAGGGCTTCGACATCGACCTGGTGCACCGGATCGCGCAGGACATCCTCGGCGACCCGGACGCCGTGCAGTTCAAGGCGATCCCGACCAACCAGCGGATCTCCGCGATCCAGGACGGACGGGTCGACATGGTCGTGCGCACCATGACGATCACGTGCGAGCGGCTGGGACAGGTCGCGTTCTCCGCGCCCTACTTCAAGACCGGCCAGCAGGTCCTCGCGCCCAAGTCGTCGTCCGTCACAGGCTACAACTCCTCCCTGGCCCACAAGAAGGTGTGCACGGCGTCGGGTTCGACGGCGTACACCAAGCTGTCCGACGACCGGAAGTCCGGCGTCCTGCCCGCCTCCACCGACATCTCCACCACGGTCCCCAACCAGCTGGACTGCCTGGTCCGGCTGCAACTGGGCGAGGTGGACGCGGTGGTGACCGACGGCGCCCTCGCCGCCAGCCAGGCCGCACAGGACCCGACCGTGGAACTCAAGGGCGCGCCGTTCACGACCGAGTACTACGGAGTGGCGATGAAGAAGGACGCGGCCGATCTGGTGCGCCGGGTCAACCGCGTGCTCGTGGACTACCGCGCGAACGGCTGGCAGAACTCGTACGACACCTGGCTGTCGGCGACACTGGGTAAGGACTCGACGGCGTCGACACCGCCCGCACCGCGCTACCTGCGCACCAGTTGACCCTGTTCGACCCCCCTACCCGACTTGGACCCCACAGCAGCGAGAGGTGATCGATGGGCGTCACGGACCCCGCCGGGCCGGTGATGGACCGGGACGAGGTGGACCGTGCGCTGGCGCGGCTCGGCCAGGAGCACGAGGCGATCGAGACCTCGCTGCTGGCCCTGCAGGACCACGCGGGCCGCAGACTCCTCGAAGGCGCCGAGCTGACCGGTGTCACGAAGGAGCGCTGGCACGGCGCCGAGGACCGGATCACCCGGCTGTGGACGTACTTCGACGCCTACGCGGCCGCGCTGCGCTCCGCCCACGACATCCGCGCCCGGCGCCGCTGGTCCAGCCGGGAGGACCTGGCCGAGCTGACCGAACTGCTCCGCGGCGAGGGCGTGACGGTCGCCGGGGAGAGCACGCTGAGCGAGTCCTTCTCGCTGGCCGCCCTGGTCGACCGGATGAACGAGCTGTACGCGACGAGCCTGGACCTGGTCGTCGCCGCCGACGCGGTGTGGTCGGCGCTGCCCGCCCGGATCGATTTACTCGCCGCCGAGCTCCGGCGCACCCGCGAGCTGGCGCACTCCGTGGGCGTGCGCCCCGGCGAGCATCCTGCGGGCGACGACCTGGAGCGGATCACCCGCATACTGACGAAGCTGCGCGAGGACGTCGTCTCCGACCCGCTCGCGTTCTGGGTGCCGGCCGAGGGCAGTTCGGCGCCCGGCGGCGGCCGTCCGGACACCACGGTGTACGACCGTGAGGCGCGCGCCCTGGAGGACGTGCGCCGGGAGATCGACGCCGTGCTGACGGTCCGGCAGGACGCCGAGCAGCGGCTGATCCGGCTGCGGGACGTGCTCTCGCGCGCCGACCGCACGCTCGCCGAGGCCCGCACGGCGCGCGGCGAGGTGCTGGCGAAGATCGCGGCGACCGAGGTGCCGGTGGTCAGCGGCCCGCCGACGGTGCTCCAGGAGCAGCTGGCGGCGGCCGCCGAGTACCGCAGGCAGGCGCAGTGGCACCGGCTCTCCCCGCTGCTGGAGTCGCTGGAGGAGAAGGCCGAGGACGAACTGCTGCGCGCCCGCGAGTCGTTGACGGCGGTCACCGCGCCGCTCGCGGTCCGCGCCGAGCTGCGCGGCCGCCTCGACGCCTACAAGGCGAAGGTGGCCCGGCACGGGCTGGCCGAGGACCCGTTCCTCGTCGAGCGGTACGACGCGGCCCGCCGGATGCTGTGGAGCGCGCCCTGCGACCTTCGGGTCGCCGAACAGGCCGTGCTGCGCTACCAGCGGCTGGCCGCCGATCTGCTGGGCGGGCCGGGGGCGCCGCGGGACCGTGAGGGGGAGCAGTCATGAGTCAGCCGGGGCAGAGCTGTCAGCGGCCGGGCTGCGAGGGGTCGTACGACGACGTCGGCGGCGGCGAGCTGTACTGCGACACGTGCGGGCTCGCGCCGGTCGTCTCCGCGAGCGGCATGGTCGGCTCGACGCCCACCGGTGTCACCAAGGGCGCGGTGGAGAGCGGCAGTTCGCGCTCGTCGTCCCAGTCGTCGAAGTCTCGCCGCTCCGTGTCCGGGCGGCTGTCGCGGTCCTCGTCGGGCCGCTCCACCGGCCGCTCGGTGTCGGTGCGCAGCTCCGGTTCCTCGTCGGGCACACCGACGCGCGGGCGGCTCGGCGCCGGACTGGTCAGCGTGCCGCAGGTGCCGCGCCCCGACCCGCGCGCGATGGTGCTGGACAACCCGGAGGTGCCCGAGCGCAAGCGGTTCTGCTCGCGCGCGGACTGCGGGGTGCCGGTCGGGCGGGCCCGGGGCGATCGGCCGGGCCGCACGGAAGGTTTCTGCACCAAGTGCGGGCACCCGTACTCCTTCGTGCCGAAGCTGAAGGCCGGGGACGTGGTGCACGGCCAGTACGAGGTCGCGGGCTGTCTCGCGCACGGCGGCCTCGGCTGGATCTACCTCGCCGTGGACCGGGCGGTGTCCGACCGCTGGGTGGTGCTCAAGGGCCTGCTGGACACCGGCGACCAGGACGCGATGGCGGCGGCGATCTCCGAGCGGCGCTTCCTCGCGGAGATCGAGCACGCCAACATCGTGCGGATCTACAACTTCGTCGAGCACCTCGACCAGCGCACCGGCTCCCTCGACGGCTACATCGTCATGGAGTACGTCGGCGGCAAGTCCCTGAAGGAGATCGCCAACGCCCGCCGCACCCCGCAGGGCCGCCGCGACCCCCTGCCGGTGGAACAGGCCTGCGCCTACGGCATCGAGGCCCTCGAAGCCCTCGGCCATCTGCACAGCCGCCACCTCCTGTACTGCGACTTCAAGGTCGACAACGCCATCCAGTCCGAGGACCAGCTCAAGCTGATCGACATGGGCGCGGTGCGCAGGATGGACGACGAGGAGTCGGCCATCTACGGCACGGTCGGCTACCAGGCGCCGGAGGTCGCCGAGGCCGGCCCGTCGGTCGCCTCCGACCTCTACACGGTCGGCCGCACCCTCGCCGTGCTCACCTTCGACTTCCAGGGCTACACGAACGTCTACGTCGACTCCCTGCCCGACCCGGAGACCATCGACGTCTTCCGCCGCTACGAGTCCTTCTACCGGCTCCTGGTCCGCGCCACCGACCCGGACCCGGCCCGCCGCTTCGGCTCCGCCCAGGAGATGGCCGAGCAGCTGACCGGGGTGCTGCGCGAGGTCGTCTCCCTCCAGACGGGCCAGGCACGGCCCGCGCTGTCGACCCTGTTCGGGCCCGAAGTGAAGGTCACCGACCGGGAGTTGTTCCCCCGGCTGGACGCGGACGTGT
Source organism: Streptomyces sp. HUAS MG56 (assembly GCF_058673395.1). Classification (NCBI taxonomy): domain Bacteria; kingdom Bacillati; phylum Actinomycetota; class Actinomycetes; order Kitasatosporales; family Streptomycetaceae; genus Streptomyces; species Streptomyces sp. HUAS MG56. The sequence goes on from NZ_CM178722.1 coordinate 4,249,049, forward strand.
CCCGGCTGGGTGCGCGGCAGCCGCGCAAGGCCGCGCCGGCCGTCCCCGCGCTGCCCCCGGCCTCGCTGGTGAAGCCCGTCGACACGCCCGCCGGCGCGCTCGCGCTGCCGGTGCCGCTGGTCGATCCCGGCGACCCGAACGCCGGTTTCCTGGCGGGCCTCATGACCTCCGCGCCCGCCGAACTGCTCGGCGCCCTCGACACGGCGCCGACGCAGACCGTGGAGACCCGGCTGCGCCGGATCCGCGCGCTGCTGGAGAGCGGCGAGCGGCACAGCGCGCTGACGAGCCTCGCCACGCTGGACGAGGAGCGGCCGGACGACTGGCGGGTGGTCTGGTACCGGGGGCTGGCCGCGCTGGTCACCGGCGACTTCGAGGGCGCCGCGCTCGCCTTCGACGCGATCTACGACGCCTTCCCCGGCGAGGCCGCGCCCAAGCTGGCGCTCGGCCTGTGCGCGGAGGTGCTGGGCCAGCTGGACAACGCGGCCGAGTACTACCGGCTGGTGTGGGCGACCGACCCGAGCTTCGTCAGCGCCGCCTTCGGGCTCGCCCGGGTGCGGCTCGCGGCCGGGGACCGGCACGGCGCCGTGCGGACCCTGGAGTCGGTGCCGGAGTCCTCCATCCACTTCACGGCCGCCCGGGTCGCCGCCGTCCGGGCCCGTCTCAGACACCGCTCGGCGGGCGCGGGCGACGTACCGTTCCTGGACGACCTGACCGCCGCCGCCGGGCAGGTCGAGGCGCTCGACGCGTACGGGCTGGATCCGGCGCGGCGCGAGCAGTTGGCGGCGGAAGTCCTCGGCTCGGCGCTGGACTGGATACTCTCCGGAGGCCAGGGCACCGCGCCGGCCGTCGGCGGGCGGGTGCTGCTGGGCAGCGGTCTGGACGAGCGGGGCCTCCGCTTCGGCCTGGAGCGCGCCTACCGCACGCTGGCCCGGCTGGCGCCCGGCGGCGAGGAGAGGATCGAACTGGTGGAACGGGCCAACCGTTACCGCCCCCGGACGTGGGTGTAGTTGATGTCGCAGATGCCCCAGCAGGCCGCACTGTCGAAGTGCCCGAGCTGCGCGGAGCCCGTGGAGCCGGGTGACCACTTCTGCGGAGCGTGCGGGTACGACCTCTCCGTCGTACCGGCGCCGCCGCAGGACCAGCCGACGCTGACCATGACCCGCGCCGCCGAGGACGACAGAGGCGCGGGGGACGGCGGTGACGGCGTGGCCTGGCCCGCCCCCGAGCCGGCGGGCTCCGGCGCCCCGGACGCGGTGCATCTGCCGAGTGACCTGCCGGGCACGGACTCCGGTGACACGCCCCTGCACGAGCACGGCGGCGAGGAGGCGCGGCCCGGTTCCGGGGTGCGCTTCGACCGGCCCGCCGAACCCGAGGAGTACCCGTTGCAGGCGCCCGACCCGCGCGTGGCCGCCGAGGCCGCCGCGGAGGAGGAGCCGGAGCCCGCACAGGTGTGCGTGGCCTGCCGGGCGGGCCGGGTGGACAACGACGGCTACTGCGAGAACTGCGGGCACGCCCAGCCCCGCGAACGCGACCACGTGGAGCGGGAGTCGGGCCCGATCGCCGCCGTCAGTGACCGCGGCCTGCGCCACCACCGCAACGAGGACGCCTTCTCCGTCGGCCGCACCGCGCTGCCCGACGGCACCCCGGCCGGCGTCGCGATCGTCTGCGACGGCGTCTCCTCGGCCACCCGGCCCGACGACGCCTCGCTGGCCGCCGCCGAGACGGCCGGGGACCTGCTGCTGGCCGCCCTGCCGCGCGGCACGCATCCGCAGGCGGCCATGCACGAGGCGATCGTCGCGGCCGCGCAGGCCGTCGACGCGCTCGCCGAGGAGCCGGCCACGGCCCGCGAGCACGCCCCGCACCAGAACGCGCCGGCCTGCACGATCGTCGGCGCGGTGGTCACCCCCGGGCTGCTGGTGGTCGGCTGGGTCGGCGACAGCCGCGCCTACTGGGTGCCGGACGACCGCAGCGCGCCCCCGGCCCGGCTCACCGAGGACGACTCCTGGGCCGCGCAGATGGTCGCCGCGGGACTGATGAGCGAGGCCGAGGCGTACGCCGACGAGCGCGCCCACGCGATCACCGGATGGCTCGGCGCGGACGCCTACGAGCTGGAGCCGCACACCGCGTCCTTCAAGCCGGACCGGCCCGGTGTCGTCATCGTGTGCACCGACGGCCTGTGGAACTACGCCGAGACGGCCGGGGAGATGGCCGAGGCCGTGCCCGCGGACGCGGCCGAACGCCCGCTGCACAGCGCCCGGGTGCTGGTCGGCCACGCCCTGGACGGCGGGGGCCACGACAACGTAACAGTGGCCGTCGTGCCGTTCCCGGCACCGGCCCAGGGGGCAGGATCGGCCTGAGGCCACGGGCCTGGGGCCACGGGCCTGGGGCCACGGGCCGGAGGGGACCGGCCCGTTCACAGCCATCGCCCTGCGTCAGCAGGGCGTTCAAGGGGGATTTGAGTACGTATGGCCAATTTCTCGAAGTCGAACGTGCCGCAGTTCTCCATGGACGTCTACCAGAACGAGTACCTGCCGGAGGGCGGCCGCGAGGTCAACGCGATCGTCACCGTGACCGCGACCGGCGGCGGCACGGTCGGCAGCGCCGCGGCAGCGGCGTACCCGCAGGGCCGCGGCCCGTCCGCCGCCGTGGCGCTCATGGTCGACTGCTCCGGCTCCATGGACTATCCGCCGACCAAGATGCGGGGCGCCCGCGACGCCACGGCCGCCGCAATCGACACCCTGCGCGACGGCACGCACTTCGCGGTGATCGGCGGCACGCATGTCGCACAGGAGGTCTATCCGGGCGGCGGGCGGCTCGCGGTGGCCGACCACGCCACCCGCGAGCAGGCCAAGCAGGCGCTGCGCAGGCTGAGCGCGGGCGGCGGTACGGCGATCGGCAGCTGGCTGCGGCTGGCCGACCGGCTGCTGAACTCGGCGGACGTCACCATCCGGCACGGCATCCTGCTCACCGACGGCCGCAACGAACACGAGTCTCCCGAGGACCTGCGGGCGACCCTGGAGGCCTGTGCGGGGCGGTTCACCTGTGACGCGCGGGGCGTGGGCACCGACTGGGAAGTGAAAGAAGTCACAGGGATCGCCTCCGCGCTCCTCGGCGGCGCCGACATCGTCGCCGATCCGGCGCATCTGGCCGCCGACTTCACGCGGATGATGGAGACGGCGATGGGCAAGGAGGTCGCCGACGTCTGTCTGCGGGTGTGGACGCCGGTCGGCACGACCATCCGGTTCGTCAAGCAAGTCGCGCCCTCCGTCGAGGACTTGACCGCCCGCCGCACCGAGGCGGGGCCGCGCGCCGGGGACTATCCGACCGGGTCCTGGGGCGACGAGTCCCGCGACTACCACCTGTGTGTGGAGGTCCCGGCGGCCGGCCTCGGCCAGGAGATGCTCGCCGCCCGGGTCTCGCTGGTCGTGCCACAAGGGGACAGTTCGGTACAGAACCTCGGGGCACAGGGCCTCGTGCGGGCGGTGTGGACCGACGACATGACGGCCTCCACCTCGATCAACCCCCAAGTCGCCCACTACACCGGACAGGCCGAACTGGCGCACGTCATCCAGAAGGGTCTCGATCTCCGCAAAGCGGGCGATTTCGATGGCGCAACGGCCAAACTGGGGCGTGCCGTTCAGCTCGCCAGCATCTCCGGAAACGCGGATACTGCGAAACTGCTTGCGAAGGTGGTGGACGTGGTCGACGCCGCGACAGGTACTGTGCGGTTGAAGACGAGGGTGGCCGAGGCCGACGAGATGACTCTGGAAACCCGGTCCACAAAGACTGTTCGTGTAAAGAAGTAGCCCTGGAAACGTAGGAGAAGGGGAAGCGCCGACATGCCGACCTGCCCGAACGGACACCAGTCGGGTTCCGACGACTGGTGCGAGGTCTGCGGTCACCGCATGGCCGGTGCCGTACCTCCGCCCCCGCCGCCCCCGCCCGCCGGCGGTTACGGCTTCCCGCCGCAGGGCGGCCCGGCCGGCGGCCGGCCACCGGCCGCGGCGGCCCCGGAGCCCGAGCTGTGCCCGCAGTGCCGTACACCCCGCGAGGGCGGCGCGCCGTTCTGCGAGGAGTGCCGGTGGAACTTCCTCACCAACACGGCCACCTCGTACACCCCGGCCGCCCCGCGCCCGCCCCAGCCCCGCTTCGACCCGCCGAGCGCGACGTACGGCGGCGGCGACGGGTACGAGTACCAGGGCTCGCGGCCCTCGCAGGTGAACCGGCCCGCCGAGCCGATCCCGTCGTTCGGCAGCGAGCCGTCGGGACCGACGCCGTTCGGCGGTGAGCGCACACCGCCCGGCCCGCCGACGACTCCCGGCCCGCCCGGCCCGCCCGCGTTCGGCGGCGCACAGCTTCCGGGCCAGAGCCAGGGGCCGGGCCAAGGCCAGGGTCCGGCCGGTCCTCCCGGGTTCGGTGCCGGTCCCGGTCAGGTGCCGGGCCAGCGTCCCGGCGGACAAGGCGGCCCGGGTGGTCCGTCCGGCCCGTCCGGCTTCGGTGCCGGCCCGGGTCAGGGCCCGGGCGGTCCCACGGGTGCGCCGTCGTTCGGCGGTGCTCCCTCCGTTCCCGGTGCCCCCACTCCTCCCGGCGGCCCCTCGGGCTTCGGCGCCGACCCCTCGCGTCCGGTGCCCCCGCCGCCCGGTCCGACCCCGCCCGCCGGTCCCGGCGGCGCCCCGCAGGCGTTCCAGCAGTCCGGTCCGCCCGCCCCGCCCGCGTTCCCGGGCGAGACCGCCCGGCCCCCGGCCGGCGGCCCGCCCGGCGGCGGCCCCTCCTTCGGCGGCGGTGAGGACGACTGGGTGCTCTCCCCGCCGTCGTCCGCCGGTCCGGCCGGACCGGGACACGGTTCGGCTCCCGGCGGCCCCCAGGGCGGCCCCGGCGGCGGTTACGGCTACCCGCAGCCCGGTTCCCAGCCGCCCGCGCCCGGCGCCGGCTTCCCGCCGGCCGCCGGTCCGGCGACCTGGACGGCGACCATCGGTCCGGACCGCGAGTATTTCATGGCGATGATGCAGCGCTCGGGCCCCGAGGCCGCGGGGCTCAACCTGCCCGCGTACTCGCCCGAGCAGCAGCGCACGCTCAGCGGCAACCAGGTCACCATCGGCCGGCGCCGGCACTCCACCGGCGACACCCCCGACATCGACCTCGCGGTGCCCCCGGAGGACCCGGGCGTCTCGCACCAGCACGCGGTGCTGGTGCAGCAGCCGGACGGCACCTGGGCGGTCGTCGACCAGAACTCGACGAACGGCACCACGGTCAACCTCTCCGAGGAGCCGATCCAGCCGTTCGTGCCGGTCCCGTTGCAGGACGGCGACCGGGTGCACGTGGGCGCCTGGACGACGATCACCGTCCGCCGCGGCTGAGCCGGGCACGGCCGGGGCCGTGTCACGGCAGGGGCCAGCCGTACGGCCCCCGCGGGTCGTCCAGCCACGCCCAGGCGCGCTCGGCACCGACCGTGACGCCGTAGCGCTCGCGCCCCGGCCCGCCCTCGCGCTCCCACAGCGCGCAGGCCTCCCGCGGCTCCAGCACGCACCGGGTCAGGGCGAGCAGGAAGCGGAACGTGTCCTGCTCGCGGACCCGGCCCGGCAGCCCGGCGAGCGACGGCCCCCGCGACTGCGCCCGCCGCCCGCCGCGCAGCGGTACGAAGGAGACGGCCGGCGGCAGGAAACGGCCCTCGGCGTGGGCGCGGTCCCGGACCGTGAGGGTCAGCAGCCCGGTGGCCAGCGGGGTCAGGACGCGGGCGCCGGGGCGGCACTGGGCGAGCCAGGCGCGCGGGACCGTGGGCAGCGCGCAGGTGGCGATGATCCGGTCGAAGGGGGCGCGTTCGGGCACGCCGCGCGCGCCGTCGCCGGTGGCCACGAACGGACGGTGCCCGGCCGCCGTCAGATGCCGGCGGGCCGATTCGGCGATCTCCGGTTCCAGGTCGATCGTGGTGACGAGGTCGTCGTCGCCGAGCCGGTGGGCCAGCAGGGCCGCGTTGTAGCCGGTGCCGGCGCCCACCTCCAGCACCCGGTTCCCGTCCGCGACGCGCAGCGCGGCCAGCATCCGGGCCATCAGGGAGGGCCGGCTGCTGGAGGAGACCAGTTCGCCGTCGCGCAGCCGGGTGGCGAGCGGGGCGTCCGCGTAGGCGCCGCGCAGCCACTCCTCGCGGGCCCGCGGGTCGGGGCTCTCGCCCCAGCGGCGCCGGTGACCGCCGCGTCCGGCGACGTAGTAGTACGGCACGAACAGATGCCGGGGCACGGCGGCGAACGCCTCCCGCCACACCGGGTCCTCGGCGAAGGCCCCGTCGGCGTCGATCTCCCGCACCAGCGCGGCCCGCGCGGCGGCGGCCGGAGCGGCGGTCTCGGTGTCGTACGCGCCCATGCGACCACAGTAGGTGCGCAGCGCCCCGGAGGTCCTAAGCCTTGAGTCCTGGGTCACCGGGTCTGAGACGATGTACGGGTGAATGAGATTCGGCGCGGCACGCTTCAGGAGCAGACCTTCTACGAGCAGGTCGGCGGGGAGGAGACCTTCCGTCGGCTCGTCCACCGTTTCTACGCGGGAGTCGCCGAGGACCCGCAGCTCCGGGCGATGTACCCGGAGGAGGACCTGGGCCCCGCCGAGGAGCGCCTCACGCTGTTCCTGATGCAGTACTGGGGCGGCCCCACGACGTACAGCGCGAACCGCGGCCACCCCCGGCTGCGCATGCGGCACGCGCCGTTCCAGGTGGACCGCGCGGCACACGACGCGTGGCTGCGGCACATGCGGGTGGCCGTCGACGAGCTCGGGCTGCCCGAGGAGCACGAGCGGACGCTGTGGAACTACCTGACGTACGCCGCCCAGTCGATGGTCAACACCCCGGACTGAGCGCGCTGGTTCCGTGGGTTCAGCGGACGCTGACGCCGAGCGGGCCGAGCCCGGCCCTGCGGACGGCGACGGAGCCGTACGGCGTACGCAGCCGCAGCCACGCCCCGGACGAGAACAGCCCGGTGTCGGCGGCCTCGGTGCCCGGCCGCAGGAAGCCCAGGGACTGGGCGGCGTGCACGGCCCGCACCGGGAGGCCGGCCGGGCCGATCTCCCGGGACCAGATGTCCCGCCCGATCCGGTCCAGCTCCGCGCGGGTACGCCCCTCGGGCCCCAACTCCTCGGTACGGGACCGGAATTCGCTGACCGCGGCGGCGACGGTCGCCCGCAGCGCGTCCGGGACGGGCAGCCCCGGCTCGGGCCGCCAGCCGCCGCGCGGCGGCAGCACCCCGGCCCACGGCGGACCGGTGACCGCGGCCGGTACGGCGGCGGTGGCCGCGCGCTCGTCCACGGACTCCAGCAGCTCACCGGCGGAGACGGTCACGTCGAGGGTGACCTCCAGCCCGTCCTCGTACGGCTTCGCCAGCCGCACCGCGCGCACGGCCAGCACCTCGAAGGACGGGGGGCGGCCGAAGACGGCGAGCGCCGTGCCGGCCGCCTGGAGGCGCACCGCGGCTCCACGGTCGTAGTGGAGCAGCCGGGAGAGGAAGGCGGCGAGGTCCGCCGCCTCCGTCTCGTCGGCGAGGTGCAGCACGTTCATGCCGCGACGGCCTCCCCGCCGTCACCTGTCTCGTCCGTGTCGTCCGTGTACTGCTTCAGGAACTCGCGCTCCTGCGGGGTGATCCGGCGCGGAGCCTGGTTCTCGAAGTCGAACGGGACGATCACGGTCGAGGCCTGGACGTAGACCGCGTCCGCGTCCTTCACCTCGTAGGCGACGGTGAAGGACGCGGCCCGGATGTGCGTGACCCACAGCTCGATGTCCACCGGCGTGGGCCGGTGGACGAGCTGGCGGCGGTAGTCGATCTCATGGCGTGCCACCACCGACCCGTCCTTCGACTCGGCGCCCCGGCGGGACATGAAGTCGATGCGGGCCTCCTCCAGGTAGCGGAGGAAGACCGCGTTGTTGACATGGCCGTAGGCGTCCATGTCCGACCAGCGCAGCGGGCAGCGGTAGATGTGCCGCAAGATCGATCAGCCCCGGGTCAGCTTCTTGTAGGTGGCACGGTGCGGACGCGCGGCGTCCGGGCCGAGCCGCTCGACCTTGTTCTTCTCGTACGACTCGAAGTTGCCCTCGAACCAGAACCACTTGGACTCGCCCTCGTAGGCGAGGATGTGCGTGGCGACCCGGTCGAGGAACCACCGGTCGTGGGAGACGACCACGGCGCAGCCGGGGAACTCCAGCAGCGCGTTCTCCAGGGAGGACAGGGTCTCCACGTCGAGGTCGTTGGTGGGCTCGTCGAGGAGCAGCAGGTTGCCGCCCTGCTTCAGGGTCAGCGCCAGGTTGAGCCGGTTGCGCTCACCGCCGGAGAGGACACCGGTCGGCTTCTGCTGGTCCGGGCCCTTGAACCCGAAGGCCGACACATACGCGCGGCTCGGCATCTCGACCTGGCCGACGTTGATGTAGTCGAGTCCGTCGGACACGACCTCCCACAGCGTCTTCTTGGGGTCGAGGTTCTCGCGGCTCTGGTCGACGTACGAGATCTTGACGGTCTCGCCGACCTTGATGTCGCCGGAGTCCGGGGTCTCCAGGCCCTGGATCATCTTGAACAGCGTGGTCTTGCCGGCGCCGTTCGGGCCGATCACACCGACGATGCCGTTGCGCGGCAGCGTGAAGGAGAGCCCGTCGACGAGCACCTTCTCCCCGAAGGCCTTGTTGAGCTTGTCGACCTCGACCACGATGTTGCCGAGCCGCGGGCCCGGCGGGATCTGGATCTCCTCGAAGTCCAGCTTCCGCATCTTGTCGGCCTCGGCAGCCATCTCCTCGTAGCGCGCGAGACGGGCCTTGGACTTGGCCTGCCGCCCCTTGGCGTTCGACCGCACCCAGTCCAGCTCTTCCTTGAGCCGCTTCTGGCGCTTGGCGTCCTTCTGGCCCTCGACCTTGAGGCGGGTGGCCTTGGTCTCCAGGTACTTGGAGTAGTTGCCCTCGTAGCCGTGCAGGCGGCCGCGGTCGACCTCGCAGATCCAGCCCGCGACGTTGTCGAGGAAGTACCGGTCGTGGGTGACGGCCACGACGGTGCCGTCGTACTTGGCGAGGTGCTGCTCCAGCCAGTTCACGGACTCGGCGTCGAGGTGGTTGGTGGGCTCGTCGAGGAGCAGCAGGTCGGGCTGCTCCAGCAGCAGCTTGCAGAGCGCGACGCGGCGCTTCTCACCACCGGAGAGGTTGGTGACGGGCCAGTCGCCCGGGGGGCACCCGAGGGCGTCCATGGCCTGCTCCAGCTGGGCGTCGAGGTCCCAGGCATTGGCGTGGTCGAGCTCCTCCTGGAGCTTGCCCATCTCGTCCATGAGGGCGTCGGTGTACTCGACCGCCATCTGCTCGGCGATCTCGTTGAACCGGTCGAGCTTGCCCTTGATCTCGGCGACGCCGTCCTGGACGTTCTCCAGGACGGTCTTCGCCTCGTCGAGCGGGGGCTCCTGGAGCAGGATGCCGACGCTGTAGCCCGGCGTCAGGAAGGCGTCGCCGTTGGAGGGCTGCTCCAGCCCTGCCATGATCTTCAGCACGGTCGACTTACCGGCACCGTTCGGACCGACGACGCCGATCTTCGCCCCCGGCAGGAAGTTCAGGGTGACATCGTCGAGGATCACCTTGTCGCCGTGCGCCTTACGCGCCTTGCGCATGGTGTAAATGAACTCAGCCAAGAGAAACCGTCCGGCAGCTTGAAATCTGGCAGTGGGCAGATACACCCCATCTTGCCTGACTGCCAGCCCTGGGTGTTAACCCGTTTGGTCCGGGGGCTCTGACCTGGGGCTTTACCGGCATCTGCCGATGGTGTGGCCGGGCGGGGCCGTGAGCGGCTAGAGGTCGGCCATCCGGTCCACCGCGTCCTTGGCCTCCTTCAGGCCGGCGCCGGTCATCTCGCGGTACGCCTTGATGGCCGCGACCTGCTTGCCCTCGCGCACCAGCGCCTCGACCCGATCTCGCTGCGCGCGCTCCTCGTCCGATTCCTCCAGCCCCAGCCGGTCGGCGACCAGAGCGAGCCGGCGCTCGATGCGCACCAGCCGCTTGTCCATGCCGGAGAGACGGCTCTGGACGGCCGCGATACCGACGAAGAGGCCCAGTACGAGGAAGAGTTCCACTATGTCCATGACAGACGATCCTAGATCGATCCGGGAGGCGGAGGGCGGCCGGCGACACACGGGGCATCAGGGCATTACATACCGTATTCGTTGCATAGCATTGTGTGAGTAAGAGGTCGACGTCGACGTCTTCGGAGCGCAGAAGGCGGGAGAAATGATCGGGCGAAGAGACCTGCTCATGGCCGGGTCCGTCTGTGGGGCGGCCGCGCTCTTTCCGGCGCCCGATGGGGCGGTGGCGCTGTCGGAGGAAACCGCGGGGGCCCGGAGGGTCGCGAACGGCGGCAGAGTCCCAGCTCCCGCCCTGGACCCCACGACCATCCCGAAATACGTCACAGAGCTGGTGATCCCGCCGGTGATACCGCAGGCTCGCCGCCCGACGGGGCACGGCACCGGCTCGATCGACACGTACGTCATCGGCGTGCGGCAGTTCGCCCAGCAGGTCCTGCCGCCCACCCTGCCGTCCACCACCGTGTGGGGATACGGCTCGCTGGAGGACGAAAGGACGTTCCACTACCCGTCGTTCACCATCGAGGCCACGGCCGACCGGCCTGTCCGCGTCACGTGGGTGAACGATCTCGTCGACGGTGCGGGCCGGTTCCGCCCGCACGTGCTGGCGGTCGATCCCACCCTGCACTGGGCGAACCCGCCGGGCGGCAGGACCGGGCGTGATTCCCGGCCGGTGTTCGCCTCGACGCCGGGGGTGTACACCGGTCCCGTGCCGACCGTCACTCATCTGCACGGCGGCCATTCCACCGAGGAGAGCGACGGCCACACGCAGGCGTGGTATCTGCCCCGCGCGAACAACACCCCGTCCGGATTCGCCACCGTGGGCTCGTTCTACGACGAGTTCCGCGAGGAGTCCGCCCGTGCGCACGGTGTGGCATGGGAGCCGGGCACCGCGACCTTCCAGTACGCCAACGACCAGCGGGCGACGACTCTCTGGTTCCACGATCACGCGCTGGGGATGACCCGGCTCAACATCTACTCCGGACTCTCCGGGTTCTATCTGCTGCGCGGCGGCGAGTGCGACCTGCCCGAGGGGGCCTTGCCCGGACCGGCTCCCGCCGCCGGTGATCCACCGGGCACCCGGTACCACGAGATCCCGCTGGCCATCCAGGACCGTTCCTTCCACTCGGACGGCTCGCTGTTCTACCCCGCGAGCCGGGAATTCTTCGACGGGTTCGCGGGGCCGTACCTCCCCACCACGGACGTGTCCCCCAGCTGGAACCCCGAGTTCTTCGCCGACACCATGGTGGTCAACGGCCGTACCTGGCCGAAGCTCACGGTCGAACCCCGTCGCTACCGGCTGCGCTTCCTCAACGGATGCAATGCCCGGTTCCTGATCCTGAAGATCGCGGACAGTCCGGCCGCCCGTCCGGCGCGTTCGGCCGTGCCGTTCTGGCAGATCGGCAACGAGGGCGGGTTCCTGCACGCGCCGGTACGGCTGGAGCGGCTGCTGCTGGCCAACGCGGAGCGGGCCGACGTCGTCGTCGATTTCACCGGGATCCCGGAAGGCACCGAGCTGTACCTCGTCAACGAGGGAGCGGACCAGCCCTTCGGACGGGGTGAGCCGGGAGTGGACTTCCCCGTGGCGGATCCGGCCACGACCGGGCAGGTGCTGAAGTTCGTGGTCGGCCCGCTGGTGAGCAGGGACAGGAGCGTCCCGCCGGAGCGGCTCAGGCTGCCCGGGCGCAAACCGCTCGGCCGGGCGAGCGCCATCCGTCGGCTGTCGCTCAACGAAGTGACCTCCAGCAGCCCCCTGGTACCGCCTAACTCACCGGTCCACACCCTGCTCGGCACGCTCGACGCCGTCGGCGGTCCGGCGCTGCTCGGCTGGGCCGACCCGGTCACGGAGAACCCGAGGCTGAACGCGACCGAGATCTGGGAGCTGCACAACTTCACCGAGGACGCCCACCCGATCCACATCCACCAGGTGGCGTTCGAGGTGGTGAACCGGCAGCCCTTCAACGGATCACCGGTTCCGCCGGAGAGCTGGGAGCGCGGCTCCAAGGACACCGTGATCGCGTATCCGGGAGAGGTCACCCGGGTGAAGGCCCGGTTCGACATTCCCGGTCGCTTCGTCTGGCACTGCCACCTCGCCGAACACGAGGACAACGAGATGATGCGGCCGTTCCACGTCGGAGGCACGGGTCGGTCACGGTTGACGGGTTGACGGGGCAGTCGCGGTTGACGAGGCGTGCGAAGTGATCCGAAGCCGACCCGAAGCCGTCGAGCCGACCGGCTGCCGCCCTCTCGGGCGGCGGTGGTCATGAGCCGTCGGTCTGTTCCCGCTTGCGCAGGACGACCAGGACCGCGCCGCCGATGACGACCAGGCCGATGGCCGCGCCGGCGATCAGCGGCGTGATCGCCGAACCGCCCGTCGTGGCGAGGTTGGTGTCGGGGGCCGTGGTGCCGCCCACCGTGGCCGGGCGGGGGGCGTTGTGGGCCTTGGCCTGCTGGGTCGTGATCGCGCCCTGGGTCTTGCAGTCGAGGACGCCGGTGAAGCGGTGGCTGAAGCCGTTCGGGCCGGTGATCGTGAAGTCGTAGGCCTGGTCCTCCTGGAGCGGGACCGACACCGTGCGGGTGGCGCCCGCGGGGACGGTGTGCTCGGCGCCCATCAGCTCGAAGGTGAAGGGCTTGTCGCCGTTGTTGGACGCGATGATGTCCACGGCGCTCTTGGCGCAGTTCTTGTGCGCCGACACCGCCGGTATGGCGCCCTCGGCCGCCCACGTGGCACTCGCGGTCGCCGAGACCGTGGACTCGCTGGAGCCGGCCAGGATCTGGGTCTGGCTACGGCTGTCGGAGGCGAAGGCGCGGCCCACCGGCACGGTGGTCGACGCCTGTACGGTCAGCTGGGCGGTGCCCTCCGTCGCGGCCTCGGGGACGTCGAAGTACAGCCGGCTGCCGTTCTTCGCGGTGGTGACCGCCTTGCCGGTCTTGTCGGTGATCCGCACTCCGCTGATGGCCGCGTCCGCCGGCGGGCCGACCGCGACACTGGCCGCGTTGGTGTGCACGGTCACCGGTCCCAGCGGAGCGCCGGGCCGGCCGGAGACGGCGGGCGGGTCCAGGGTGAGCGAGGCCTGCGGCTCGGCGAGAGCGCGGGCGCTCCGGTCCAGGTAGTCGGCGAGCTTCTCGGCCTGCGGGTCGACGGCGTCGACCTTCGCGCCGTCGGAGTACCGCCAGATGGCCACCTGGGTGCCGGCCGCCGCGTCCTGCTCGGTGAGGTTGCCCGCACCCGCCTTGCGGGCGAGTGTGACCAGGTCGTTGACCTGGGGATAGGAGTGCTGGAGGATCCAGCGGACCTTGCCCGCGTTCTTGTTGGTGCCCAGCGAGGTGCTGCTCCAGGGCGTCTCCTGGTACGGGGCGTCGCGCTGGGTCGGGGTGCGCAGGTCGACGCAGTACGTCTGCAAGGTGCCGCCGCCGTCGACGGACATCTCGAACAGGCCCGCCTCCACCCGCTGGTCGCCGCCGGTCTCGTGGACCACGGCCTCGCCGTACGTCTTGAGGCCGTTGATCGTGGCCGTCGCGCCGCCCTGGGCCTGTGGTGTCCCCTCGGCCGCGGCCGTACCGGCACCGGACAGCACACCGGCCGCCACGATGCCGGACACCGTCGCGGCGGCGGCCAGGCGCTCCGCGAGGGCGGACCGGTGGAACCCAGAGAACGCAGCAAGCACAGAATTCCCCTTCGAGCAGGACCCGTTGGACGTGGGGGGGCGGTCCCACCAGCAGAATCGGCGCCCCGGGGGGCATGCCCGGCATCCTATGGATCACGTGGGGCCTCTCCTGCCGGTCGGATGTTCCGATGGTCGATCCGATCCGTAATCGTTATCGCCGGGACCGTCCATGAGCTGGGCATATCGACAAATCCACCGGTTCGTACGGGGTGTTGGGCGTCCGGGCGGAACCGGGCCGCACGACCCGTTTCGGTCACTGACATCATGTCACCATGGCTGGTTCCTGGGCCTGTTGACGCTTCTCCTGCCCGGCCCCGACCTCGGTCTCGGCCGGGGAGTCCGCGGGGTGCGGTGTCTCCCAGTTCGGCTCCGGCCTCGTCACCGCCGGCTGTGCCTCCGGTTTGGCCGCGCGCACGAAGGCCGCCGTACCGCGCGCGAGGTCGTGGCCGATCGTCACGGCGTCGATGTCGGCCGAGGCCCACCGCTGCTGCCCGTCGCGCACCTCCGTGCGCACCTTCAGCCGGCCCTGGACGACGACGGGCTGGCCCACCTCCACCGACGCGACCACGTTGACCGCGAGCTGGCGGTTGGCCCACACCGTGAAGAAGTTGGTGTGCCCGTCCGTCCAGGCGCTCTTCTCCCGGTCCCAGTAGCGGGAGGTCACCGCCAGCCGGAACCGGACCGACGGACCCGACGCCGGCTCCCGGTACACCGGCTGGGTCGCCACGTTGCCCACCACGCAGACCACGGTCTCGTTCATGTCCTCGCTCCCCTCCCCCGCCCTGCCTCCTGCGGCCGACGGGCAGCACGCCTACGGGCCCGTCCCGTACGGCTGTGTCACGGCGACCGCGCTGCGAACCGCGATCGCCGAGACCCCAGACTGCCGCCGCCGGGCCGGGCCCGCTGAGCGCTGTGGAGGACCACCCCGCCTGTGGAAAACTCCGCCACCCACACGGGTGACCGCACCCCGCCGAACCCTGCCCCACCGGACCGCCGGACCCTGCCCACCGGACCACCGGACCCTGCCCGCCGGACCGCCGGACCGCCGCCCCGTCCTCGGCCCCCCTGTCGGCCTCCTCGCCCCCCACCGCCCCCCTTCGCTCACCCCCTGACGGCCCGCGCCACCCGCCCGTACTGCTCCCGTACCTCCCGGTACCGCAACAGCTCCGCCGCCACCGGATCGAGCACCCGGCCCCGCCCGCAGCTCGCGGCCGCCTCCCGCAATCGCCGTTCCGCGTCCTGGCCGTAGCGCCGCGCCGGGCCTCTCGCGGCCATCCGGCAGCCCCACTCCACCAGCGGCCCGCCGACGATCCCGCACACCATCAGCAGCACCGGAACCCCCAGGTTGGGTGCCATGACACCGGCGATCTGGCCCACCAGCCACAGGCCGCCCACGACCTGCAACAGCGTCATCGCCGCCTGCACCAGCACCGCCGCGGGCCACCATCCCGGCCGCGGCGGCCGCCCCGGCGGCAGACCGGCCCGCTCGGCGAGTTCGTCCAGCGCCTCGGACAGCCCCTCGGACCCCCGTACGGCCGCCTCGCGCACCGCCAGCGCCCAGGGCGCCGGCAGCCCGGCCGAGGCCCGGTCGGACACCGTACGGACCGCCTGTTCCACGCGCTGGCGGGCCGTCGCCTCCTCGTCGGGCTGGGCCCGCACGAGGTGGCGGCCGGTGGTGGACTCGCCGCGGTGCTGGTACCAGCGCCACAGCCGCAGCCAGGGCGTGCCGCAGGCCCGGTTGGCGTTGCGCAGCCAGGCGCGCTCGGCGGCCTCGCCCGCCGCGGTGGCGCCCACCGCGTCCGCGAGCCGCGCGGCGAACTCCTCGCGCGCGTCCTCGCTGAGGCCCGTCCGCTGCCCGGCGGCGTAGACGGGCCGCAGCCCGGACGCGGTGGCGTCGACGTCGGCCGCGACCCGGCGGGCCGCCGCGCCGCGCTCGGCCACGAACTGGCCGAGCGAATCGCGCAGTTCGTCGACGCCGTCGCCGGTCAGCGCGGACAGGGCGAGCACGGTGGCGCCGGGTTCGCCGTGCTCGCCGAGGGCGATGCCGTCGTCGTCGAGCAGCCGCCGCAGGTCGTCCAGGACCTGGTCGGCGGCGTCCCCGGGCAGCCGGTCGACCTGGTTGAGGACGACGAACATGACCTCCGCGTGGCCGGCCATGGGCCGCAGATAGCGCTCGTGCAGCACGGCGTCGGCGTACTTCTCCGGGTCGACCACCCAGATCACCGCGTCGACCAGCTTCAGGATCCGGTCGACCTGCTTACGGTGCTCCGGGGCGGCGGAGTCGTGGTCGGGCAGGTCGACCAGGACCAGCCCGCGCAACTGCGCCTCGCCCTCCGGGGTGTGCAGCGGACGGCGGCGCAGCCGGCCCGGGATGCCCAGCCGGTCGATGAGGCTCGCGGCGCCGTCGCTCCAGCTGCACGCGATGGGCGCGGCCGTGGTCGGACGCCGTACCCCGGTCTCCGAGATGGCCACTCCGGCGAGCGCGTTGAACAGCTGTGACTTGCCGCTGCCGGTCGCGCCCGCGATGGCGACGACGGTGTGCCGGCCGGACAGCTTCCGGCGGGCGGCCGCCTCCTCCAGGACCCGGCCCGCCTCGGCGAGGGTGCTGCTGTCCAGCCGGGTCCGGGAGAGCCCGACCAGCTCGCGCAGCGCGTCCAGGCGGGAGCGCAGCGTGCCGTCGTAGGCCAGCGGGGCGGGGATCTGGCCGCCCGAGCCACGGCCGCCGCCGTCCAGTACGGAGGCGCGTTCGGCGGCGAAGGCGGCGGCGGTGGCCTCCGTGAGCCGCCGGGCGATCAGCCCGTCGCCCCACGGCTCCCCGGACTCGCCCGGCTCCCCCGGCCCCGCCGACCCGGCTGTTTTCACCGACTCGGCCGGCCGTACCGCCTCGGGACCGGCGCCTGCGGCGGGGTCCCGGGGGGAGGGCGCGGTGGGGGTGGCGGGGGCGGTGGGTGCGGTGGGGACACGGGGGTGCGGCGGCGGGAGCCGGCGCTGGTACGACGGGGCGCCGGCCGGGCCGCCCCTCTCGTGCGCCTCGCCCCGTTCCTCCCCGCCCTCGTCGTCTTCGTAGACATCGCGATCGACGTGACCGGCGCGACTGCCGTGACCGCTGTGGTTGTTGCGATTGCTGTGATTGCTGTGACGGGTGTCCTCGTACGTGCCGGCGAAGTCCGCCACGCGCGCGTACGGCTCATGTACGGCGGCCTCGACCGCCGTGTCCGCACCTCCGGCGCCCTTGATGGCGTCGGCGTCGTCGGCGCCGGCCCGGCCGTCCGCGGCCCTCTCGATCGGCTCCACGCGCGCGTTGCCGTCGTGCTCCGTGCGTTCCGTGCGCCCCGTGCGCCCCATGTGGTCGGTGTGATCCGTGTGGTCCTGGTCAGTGACGGCGGTCACCGGTCACCTCTCCTTCAGCAGTGCGGACAGCGCGGCGATGAGTTCGGCCTGGGGTTCGGGATGGACGTCGAGGGCGTCGAGCGGGGCGAGGCGCCGTTCGCGTTCGCGCTGCATGACGCGGTCCACGCGCTCGCCCAGCAGCCGTCCGGCCCGGTCGCGCAGCCGCAGCGCGCCATGGGCGCCGAGCCGCTCGGCGAGCCCTTCGCCCGCGGTGCGCGCCCGGCGTCCGCCCAGCAGCGCAGTGGCGACCAGGGCGGCGACGGCCTCCGGATCGGGAGCGGCGCTGCGTTCCAGGTCGCGCGACTCCTCCTCCGCGTACTCCTCCAGCTCGCGCCGCCAGCGCCGTACGGCGAGGCCGATCCGGTGCTCGGTGCTCTCCACGGTGGAGTCGCCGGCGGCGAGGGCGGGGTCGTTTCCGGCGGGCTCGCGCCGCCAGGCCTCGTCGACGCGCTCGTCGGCCGCGGTGACGGAGCACAGCAGCAGCGCCGCCAGGCTCTCCACGAGCGCGTCGAGGAGCTCCCCGGCGGCGCAGTCCAGCGGGAAGGCCCGCCAGCGCTTGAGGGCGTCCCCGGCGAGCACGGCGCCCGCCTGCAGCCGGTCGCGTACGCGCGCGTGCTCGCTGTCGTAGGCGGCCTCCACGGCGGAGGTGAGCCGGAGCGCGGCGGCGTACTGGGCGGCGGCCTCACCGGCCAGCTCGGGCATGCGGGACTTGAGCGAGTTCAGCAGGCCGGACGCGGTACGGGTCATGACCTGCTCGCGAGCGGCGGGGTCCTGGGCGTGATGGACGAGCCAGCTCTTCAGCTGCGCGACGGCGGTGGCGGGCAGCAGGCCCGCGCCCCAGGCCGACTCGGGCAGTTCCGGCACGGTGAAGCGGGGTACGTCGCCGAGCCCGGCCTTGGCGAGCAGGGCGCCGTACTGCCGGGAGACCTCGGAGACGACCTGGTGGGGCACCCGGTCCAGGACGGTCACGAGGGTGGCGTCGTACTCCTTGGCGGTGCGCAGCAGGTGCCAGGGGACGGCGTCCGCGTAGCGGGCGGCCGTCGTGACCATGATCCAGATGTCGGCGGCGCACATCAGCTCGGCGGCGAGGACACGGTTGTCGGCGACCAGCGAGTCGATGTCGGGGGCGTCGAGGAGGGCGATTCCGGGCGGGAGCGTCTCGGTGGTCTCGACACGCAGCACGCGCGCGGGGTCCTCGCCGGGGAGCAGGAGATCGTCCGCTGCCTCCTGCCGGGGCTCCCACACGCGCGCGAGATCGGGCAGCACACGCATGCGGCGGAACCAGTGCTGATCCTCCGGATGGCAGACGAGGACCGGTGTCCGGGTCGTCGGCCGCAGTACGCCCGCCTCGCTGACCCTGCGGCCGACGAGGGAGTTGACGAGCGTCGACTTGCCGGCACCGGTGGACCCGCCGACGACCGCCAGCAGCGGCGCCTCGGGTTCCCGCAGGCGAGGAAGGAGATAGTCGTCGAGCTGGGCGAGGAGTTCGTCGCGGTTGGCACGCGCGCGTGGGGCCCCGGCCAGGGGCAGCGGAAAGCGTGCGGCGGCGACACGGTCGCGCAGCGCGGAGAGTGTGTCGAGCAGCTGAGGCCGAACGTCCAAGGTCACCACATGCGAAGAATGCCCAATTTTAGGGGAATTCTGAAGCATATAGACATGTCTGCGCGCCGACGGAACAGAACCGGCAGAAGGGACGACTGGGACGCGGGCACTGTCCAGGCATAACGAGTGCACAACACCCGGTGCGTCGGACGCCAAAAGCGATGCACGATTCGTACCTGCCTGCGATTATCAGGACCGCTTCACCGAACCTCCACATCGAGCCACGGAGGCGAAGCGACAGGGTCGAGGAACAGGGAGCTTTATCCTTGGTCCCGCCACCAGGCCCCCGTAGCTCAGTGGATAGAGCAGGCGCCTTCTAAGCGCTTGGCCGCAGGTTCGAGTCCTGCCGGGGGCGCCCGTGCACAGCCCTCCCTCGGGAGGGCTTTTTGCTGGTCAGGGGCAGGGTGGGCAGATGTGGAGATCGTCTCCGCTTGCCGGCGGACAGGGGGCGGGACGGATTCGGCCGGATCCGGGGCGCCCGTTCGGTCCCGGGTGGCCTCCTCCAGGCGGTGCTCGACGCGGTCCGGCAGCGCTTCCCGGCCAACCCGAACGATCTCCTCCGTGCTCGTGGGGTGCCAGCCGTCAGGGTGTGCCGGAACGCCTCACCTGCCGCACGCGCCACACATGCCGTACGGGTGACGCCCGGTCGTCGCCCCCTCCGCCGTACCCACCCTCCCCTCCCCTCCCTTCGAAGAACCGGTCGGGGATTACAGTCGCGGCGGGGAAAGGAGAGTCGACATGCGACTTCGCTGTGCGGTGCTGGACGACTTCCAGGGGGTGGCTGCCGCGCTGGCCGACTGGTCGGTGGTCGAGGAGGAGGTCGAGGTCGTCGCGCTGCGCGAGCATCTCGCCGGCGAGGACGAGCTCGCCGCGGCACTCGCCGGGTACGACATCGTCGTCACCCTGCGCGAACGCGTCGCGTTTCCCGGGTCGTTGCTCGCCCGGCTGCCCCGGCTGAAGCTGATCGTGGCCTCCGGGATGCGCAACAGCGTCATCGACTACGCCGCCGCCGAGCAGTACGGCGTCACCGTGTGCGGCACGCAGAGTTCGGGCATCCCGCCGGCCGAGCTGACCTGGGCGCTGCTGCTCGGCCTCGCCCGCGGGATCGTCGAGGAGAACACCGCGCTGCGCACTGGCGGCCCCTGGCAGTCCACCGTCGGCGTCGACCTGCACGGCGCCCGGCTCGGGGTGCTCGGCCTCGGCAGGATCGGCGGCCGGGTGGCCCGGGTCGGGCTCGCCTTCGGCATGCGTGTCAGCGCGTGGAGTCCGCGCCTGACCAAGGAGCGCGCCGCGGAGCACGGAGTCGAACTGGCCGCGTCCAAGGAGGAGTTGCTCGCCGAGAGCGACTTCGTGTCCGTCCAGGTGCCCGGCGGTGACAGCACCCGCGGCCTCATCGGCGCCGCCGAACTGGCCCTGATGAAACCGACCGCCTACCTGGTCAACACCGCCCGGGCCTCGGTCGTCGACCAGGCCGCGCTGCTGGCCGCGCTGCACGAGGGACGGATCGCGGGCGCGGGTGTCGACGTCTTCGACGTCGAGCCGCTGCCCGCGGACCATCCGATGCGCACGGCGCCCCGGCTGCTCGCCACGCCCCACCTCGGCTATGTCTCGCGGGCCAACTACACGACGTACTACGGCCAGGCCGTGGAGAACATCCAGGCGTATCTGGCCGGCTCTCCGGTACGCCGGCTGCCCTGAGGCCACGAGGGAACCGGACGATAAAAGGGTGATCCCCGGACGATCACCGTGACCACCCCCACGCGGCGCCGTTGAACGGAAAGTGCGGCAGCTGGTCTGCCGCCGCACTCTTTCCGAGCAACGCATAAGGAGAACGTGATGTCTCGCATCGCGAAGGCAGCCGTCGTCGCTCTCGGCACCGGCGCCGTGGTGATCGGTGGGGCCGGTCTGGCCCTCGCCGACGCGGGAGCCGAGGGCGCGGCCGTCGGTTCCCCGGGTGTCGCGTCCGGCAACGCGGTCCAGGTCCCGGTCCACGTCCCGGTCAACGTGTGCGGGAACACCGTCAACGTGATCGCCCTGCTGAACCCGTCCTTCGGCAACACCTGTGTCAACATGAGCGAGACGGGCAAGCAGGACGATCCCGGCTACGGCGACTCCAACGACGGCCACTGATCAGGCCGACGAGCAGGATCGTCCGACCGGCACGACGGTCCGGTCCGCGGACACCCAAGAGCCCCGGCACACACTCCGAGCGCCGGGGCTCTTTCCCTGCCCGCGGGCGAACGCATGCATACCGGGCGACGGTCCGACCGTGCCGGTCGTCGGCCGCACCGGGCGGCTCGGCCGGGCATCGCGCCGCCGACCGAGCGGTGCGCCCGATTGTGGGTGTCCAGCGGCCCGCCGCGTGGGCGAACGCCCCGGTCGTACGTCACCTGCCGGTCGGAGCGCCGCCCGTTGCCGCCGGGCAGGTCCTTCGTCCGGGGCACCGAGGCCGTCGTACGGTCCCGGGTCCAGTCCCGGTACGGCACCGTCACCGATGAGTCGATGCGGCGCAGCGCCCGCTCCAGCTCCAGCTGCCGTACGAAAGCGGCGGTGCCAGGGCGGGAAGGACAGTGCCTCGTGCGCGGTGTGCAGGCCGGTCTCGCCGTCGGGGATGGAGCAGTCGATGTGCCTGCGCGCGAACTCGTCGTACTCGCCGCGCCGTTCGGGCTCCAGCAGGGCGTTCACCGACCGGCGCCGCTCGCTCGCGCTGAGCCTGCTGACGTCCTCACCCGGGTAGGCCAGGCCGACCCCCCGCCACCGTGTCCTCCATGCCGCCCATGGCCCCCGTCCCCGCCTCGCCGACGCCCATCGGGCCCGGTGCCACGTCCTCGCGCAGCCGCTGGCCGGGGCCCATCTCGTCCACGGCCGCCCGGGTCGCCTCCAGCGGCGTGCGGTACGACGTGTAGTGGTCGACCATGCTGAGCCAGGTGCCGTCCGCCCGCCGCATCAGATGCAGCGGGCGCCCGTCGATGACGATCCGCCAGTCGTCCTCGTCCGCCCCGCTCACCGCGGCCGGCACGAGCACCCCCTGGATGCGGCGGCCCCGGTACACCTCGTCGAAGGAGGTGCCGTCGAAGGCCCGCACCGGGGGTGTGGGCCGGGAGGCGGCGACGACCGGGGCGAGCGCCAGCGCGGCGGCGGAGGCCAGCAGCCCCCGCGCCGCCTCTCTGCGCGACGTTCTCGCCGGCCCCGCCTGCGCACTCGACCCCTGCCCCGCGCCCACCGCCACTCCGCCCGCATCGACGACCATCGCTCGCTCCTTGGGGATTCGGTTGTCCGTGTCCGGACAGCCATGACCGGATGTCCGTACCGGCTAACCGGCGCGGGGCGCGGAGGGTCACCGCACTGGGGCCATCCGGTGGGGAGGAGCAGGGCCGGACGGGCACCGGCGGATGTGGCGCGTACGGGGATGCGGGGCGTGCGGGGGCCTCGGGACGGCGGCGCTACAGCCCCGGCCCGGTGGACAGGTCCCCGTTCGTGACCGTCTGGAGGACCGGCGCGATGACGCCGAGGGCGGGCTCCTGGAGGGACGGGAGGCCGTGGTTGGCGACGCTGGGCTGGGTCAGCGGGGCGTCCATGGCCACGCCGGGAGTCATGGTGCGCAGGGGGTTGGCGGGCAGGGTGACGCCGACGTGGTCGGCACCGTCGCCGAGGACGTCCGGGATCGGGGTGCGCAGGTGGGCACCCGGCAGGGCGCCGTTGAACGGCACCTCGGGCAGGGTGCGCTCGGGCATCAGGTGGCCGGGGACGAAGCGCGGGCCCTCGGGCGGGGTCGGCATCAGCAGCGGCACCGGCACCTCCAGGCCCGCCTGCGGCACCTCCGTGCCGAGGACCCTGGAGGCTCCGCCCAGTGGCACGGGGACGGGGACCGTGCCGACGGCGGCTGCGGGGGTGGCTGCGGCACCCACGGCGGCCGCGACGCCCGTGAGGACGGCGGCAAGGGTTCCTCGGGTGGTCGACTTCATGTCAGGTACGGTCCCTTCCAGGATGCGGGAGTTCGGCGTCCGTACCGCGTAACGAGCCCGAAAACCGCTTCTGTTCACAATTCGCCCGGCTGCCGTAATTGCCCTAACAGTCGACTTGTCCACTCTTCAGCTGGTCCAGAAGTCCCACCAGCGGGTCAGGACCAGCATGCCGATCACCCCGATGTGCAGCACCGGGAGCGGCCAGGTGAACTCGTCGAGGAACCGCTTCAGCCAGACGGGCGCGGGCAGATAGCCGTGGGTGACGACCAGCGAGGTGGCGTACCAGAACATCAGGATCGTGGCGGCCCAGGCCAGGCAGCACCACAGGCACAGCGCGTCGATCCGGTACAGGGACTCGAACTGGAGCCAGGAGACGAACGCGACGCCGAACAGGCAGCCGGCCTCGAACAGCAGCCAGTACCAACCGGGGAAGCGGGCCCCGGCGATCAGGCTCATGCCGACGCACACGACGACGCCGTAGGCCACCAGGCCCAGCATCGGGTTGGGGAACCCGAAGACCGAGGCCTGGGGGCTCTTCATCACGCTGCCGCAGGAGACCACCGGGTTGAGGCTGCATCCGGGGACGAAGTGCGGGTTCTGGAGCAGCTTGAACTTGTCGAGCGTGATGACCCAGGAGGCGAGCAGCCCGGCCGCCCCGGTGATCACCAGCAGCAGCCCGAGCCCCCTGCCGCCGGCCAGAGCCCTCGGCATCAGTGGCGCCTGCTGGTGGCCGGGAGCGCGATGTGCGCGGCGGCGTTCAGGGTCTCGTCGGCGCCGGCGAAGGCGGCGAGGTCGGCCGCCTCGACGGTCCTGCCGGGCCGGCCCTCGGGCCAGGCGCGGGTGGTGAACACGAGGTAGGCGTAGCCGCGCTCCCTGACGGCGGCGAGCCACTCCGGCGGCGCGTCGGCCTGGGCGACCAGCTGCGGCATCCGTACGACGGCCTGGCCGGCCTCGACGAGCAGGCTGACGGGCAGTCCGGGCCGGTCGTTGCCGTCGACCAGGTCGCCGCCGACCGGCAGTTCGCTGTCGGCCAGCAGGTGCTCGACCGCGGCCGCGGTGGTCTGCGGGCCGCCCTCGGCATCTCCGAGGGAGTAGGCCAGCAGATACGGCATGTCGGCGCCGTCGGGGGCCTCACCGCTCCAGGCGAGCAGGACGAGCGTGCCGAGGTCGGCGGGGCGGAGATCGCTTGAGGTTGAGGTCACCGCGCGACCGTATCGAGGCCTCCGCGGTCCGCCGGGCGGCTGCTCACCCTTCCGGACCACTGCCCCGCCCACCGCTCCACACGATCGAGGGAAGGCGGTGACAAGGGATCGGGGCCGTTCGCCGGCGATCGCCTGAGTCCGGGCGGCGACGTCCACCGCCCACGCGGGAGCCCGGTGAGCACTCGGCGCGGAGGGGCACAGGCTGTCGACGCGGGCGGCGAGAGCGTGCCCGCGGGGACCGGGAAGTCGTCGACAGACCCGGTCCAACGCCGAAGCCCCCGTTCCGCGCACCGGCCGAACCTCACCGCATACGAACCGACGACCCGCGGGACACGGGTCTACTGGGGCAGGCCGCCGAGCAGCGGGGCGTGCTGGTTCACCGCGCCGGTGGCGCCCTTGACCGTGTGGAGCATGGAATCCTTGTTCTCGGTGTCGAGCGCGTCCGACTGGTGCTGGAGCGGCATCGAATCGTCGAGGGTGATCGAGCCCTTGGAGAGCTGGTTGACGGCGCCGTTGAGGGTGGGCGTCACGTCGGTGGCGGTGTAGGCGAACGCGGGCGCGGCGACGCCCACGAGGGCCATGGATCCGGCAACGACAGCGGCAGCCTTCAGGGACTTCATCGTGTTCCTCTCTTCGGCAACTCACGTCACCCGGGGATTTCTGACGCCGTGCCTAACGACATCCGGCCGGACCGGAAACCCCGCACCGAGAAGACATATGAGATCCCCCTGGGATCCCCGGGGAACGACGCGTGGGAAAAGCGCTCGGCCGCCGCACCCGGAGGTACGGCGGCCGGGGTGTGTCCGTGCCCTGGACTCAGTGGGCCGAGGGCTGGGACTGCGCCAAACCCCCCACGGTGCCCAGGACGCCGCCGAGCGTGCCGGTCAGCAGGTTCACCAGGCCGGACACGACGCCGGAGGCAAGCGACACCACGGTGGACAGGCCGGAGGTGACCCCCTTCAGGAGCTTGGCGACGCCGCCCTGAAGGCCGTTCAGCTCGTCGTCTCTGAGGTCGCGGGTCGAGGACGGCTTGGCGTCGGTGAGCTTCGCGGCGGCCGGATGGGCCGGGGCCGCGGGAGCCACAGGGGCCGCAGGAGCCACGGGGGTCACGGGAGCCGCCGGCTTCGCGGGCGCGCCGGGTGCGAGGGGCGTCGCGGGTGCCGTCGGTTTGACCGGGGGCAGCAGGGCCGGGTCGGCCTTCGCGGCGGAGATGGCCTGCTGGGCCGCCTCGCCGAGCTTCTTGGCCTCGTCGGCGTCCAGCTTGCCCTTCGTCAGCGACTCCTTGACCAGGTCGATGACCGGCTGGAGGACGGTTCCTGTGCCGTCCAGGACTCTGACCTGGACGAGCAGTTGCTCCGCGCTCGGCGCGGGGGACTCGGCGGTGCTGTGGGTGCGGCCCGTGTCGGCGGCGACGGCGGCGGGGCCGACGACACCGACAAGGACGGCGGCACAGAGGACAGTGGACGCTACGCGCAGCGTGGGCAGAGCACGCATGGGGTTCCTTTCGGCGGACATGAGGGAGCCCACAAGGGGCCTGAGCTCACCGTCCGTGCGCCGATCGCGCTCTGCAACCGCGCGGACGCCATTCGTGATCACCTGTGATCCGTCCGGCGGAAGGCGAAAACCGGCCGTCCGCGCCGCGGCGGACGCGCGGTGCGGACGGCCGTCAGAAGGGGTGCGTCCCGGCGTCAGTCGTTGACGCAGATGTTTCCGGCCGCCGGGTTCAACGCACCGATGACGTTGACGGTGTTGCCGCAGAGGTTGACCGGCACATGGATCGGGGCCTGGAGAAGATTGCCCGACAACACGCCCGGCGAGTTCTTGGCGCTGCCGATCGCGCCGGCGTCGGCAGAGGCCGCGCCGGCGGCGCCGGCGACAGCCGCGACAGCGGCGCAGGTCAGGACCAGACCCTTCGCGATACGCGACATGGAGAGGTACTCCTTGGGAATCGAGACAAACATCCGGGCGGACACCCGGCCTTGTGTCCAACGCGACCGGACGCCGGGAGTTGTGCCGCCAATGGTGTGATGTAAGCAAAGGCACTTCCTTTCACACTTCCGACACACTTGTCCATTTTCTTCAGATTTCCCCGGATTAATACATATAGCGACTAGAGTTGCGGATCTCTCCAGCACATGCGAAAGGGCACCGCCGCTCATGCGCAAGTTCCTGGGTCCGCCGCTGTGCACGACGACGGGCGCCCGGCTCACGCTCCCCGCCGGGCCCCGGCGTACGCGGGTCGCACGCGGCGGCCGCGTCAAGCCGGCGGACGACGCGATGAACGCCACGACCAGCGAACCGGGCACCGTACCCGCCCGGCGGACCTGCACCTACCCCAACGCGTTCGGCCACGGCAGCGACGTGTGCGATCCCGGACCGGCCCTGCCGGGCGGCGGTGACCCGCCGAGCTCACACCTCACCCCCCAGCCGGACGCGGCATGGGCCGGCGTGCTCCTCGCCGCCGTGGGCGCACAGGCGTGAGGCGCGTTCCCGACCACCGTCCCGAACGCCCCCTGCGAACGAGGAATCCCACCCATGCACCAGTCAGCACCCGCCCCCCGGCCCCGGGTCCTGCACCTCGCGCAACCCGTCGACGGCGGTGTCGCCCGGGTCGTCCTCGACCTGGCGCGCGCCCAGCTCGCGGCGGGCCTGCACGTCACGACGGCCTGTCCGGACGGCGAACTGGCCGAAGGACTACGGGAGTTGGGCGCCGACGTCCGCCGCTGGCAGGCCGGCCGCGCCCCGGGCCCGGGTCTGCCGGGTGAGGTACGACGCCTCGTACGGCTGATCGACCGGATGCGGCCCGAACTGGTGCACGCGCACAGCGCGAAGGCGGGCCTCGCGGGCCGGCTGGCCGTACGCGGCCGGATCCCGACCGTGTTCCAGCCGCACGCCTGGTCGTTCGAGGCGGTCGGCGGCACCACCGCGGCACTCGCGCTGCACTGGGAGCGGTGGGGGGCGCGCTGGGCCGACCGGGTGGTGTGCGTCAGCAAGGCGGAGCGCGAGACCGGGCTGCGCGCCGGTGTGCACGCCGCGTACACGGTCGTCCCGAACGGCATCGACACCGAGCGCTTCGCCCCGGGACCCCGCACCGCGCCCCTCCCGGCGTCCGACCCCGCGGCGCCCGTCGTGGTCTGCGTCGGCCGGCTCTGCCGGCAGAAGGGCCAGGACCTCCTGCTCGGGGCCTGGGCGCGGGTGCTCGACGCGGTGCCGCGGGCGAGGCTCGTGCTCGTCGGAGACGGTCCGGACCGGGAGGCGTTGAGGCACCGGGCCCATCCGTCCGTCCATTTCGCCGGTGCCGTCGGCGACGTGGTGCCCTGGTACCGCGCCGCCGACTTGGTCGTACTCCCCTCCCGCTGGGAGGGCATGGCGCTCGCCCCGCTGGAGGCGCTGGGCTGTGGCCGGCCGGTCGTGGTCACCGACGTCGACGGCGCCCGCGAGAGCCTGCCGCCCGCCCTCGCCGCGCGCTGTCTGGTCCCGCCGGAGGACCCCGCGGCACTGGCCGGGGCGATCGCCGCGCTGCTGTCCGACCCGCCGCTGCGCGCCGCGCTGGGCGAGTGGGGGCGCCGGCACATCCTGTCCACGCACGACGTGCGGCACACCGCCGAGCGGATCTCGGACGTCTACCGCGAACTCCTCGACGCGCGCACGGAACCACGTCCGCGCGTGCCCTCCGAGTGCAGGGAGTCCATCCACCCGTGACCGCGGAAAGAACCGTCCCCTCCTCCGGGGCGCACCCCTGGGATCCCGGGCTCCCGGCCGTCTCCGTCCTGCCGGCCCGCGCCGCCGGCGGCTTCCGGTTCCCGCCGCGGCGCCCGCCCGCCCGGCCCGCCTCGCCGCTCCCCCTGCTCGCCGCCGACCTGCTCGCGGCGCTGGCCGGCGCGGCCGCGCTGGACGCGGCCGCGCGCCGGCCGCTGCTGGTCACCGCGCTGGTCTCGGGCGCGCTGCTGCTGCGCCCGCACGCGGCCCGGCTCGTGCCCGGCGTCCTCGACGAACTGCCCGCGGTGTGCGGGCGGATCGCGGTGGCCTGGCTGGGCCTCGCCGCGCTGCTCGCCACCTACACCCCCGAGCTCGCGCTGAGCGCCCGCACGCTGCTGCTCTGCTGGGCGCTGCACGCGGCGGCCGCCTGCGCGGGCCGGGGCGCGGTGCACTGGCGCCGCCGCGTGGCGCTGCTGCGCCGCCCGCGCACCGCCCTGGTGATCGGGCCCGCCACGACCGCGCAACGGGTGGCCGCCGCGCTGCTGCGGCACCCGCGCTGCGGGGTGCGGCCGGTGGGCGTCGTCACCGACCGGCCCGACGGCGGCCACGGCGGGCTGCCGGTGCTGACCAGCGGCGAGGAGGTGGAGCGGGCACTGATCCAGAACGGGGTGCGGACCGTGCTCACCGTCGACCCCGCCGTACGCACCGGGCAGGGGCCGCTGCTGCGGGCGCTCGCCGAGTCGGGGTGCACGGTGTGGGAGCTGGACGCGGACTCGCCGTCGTACGAGATGCGCGACCAGCTCGCCGGGTTCGGGCTGCGGCGGCTGGAGCTCGGCTCGCGGCGGCGCGGCAGTGCCGGCAAGCGGCTGCTGGACGTGGTGGTCGCCGGGACGATGCTGGTGCTGGCCGGCCCGGTGCTGCTGGCGTGCGCGGTCGTGCTCCGGGTCACCGACGGGCCCGGCGTGGTCTTCCGGCAGGAACGCATCGGCATGGACGGCCGCCCCTTCACGCTGCTGAAGTTCCGCACCCACCGCCCGGCCGACGAGCACGAGGCGGCCACCCGGTGGAGCGTGGCCGGTGAGCACCGGATGAGCCCCTTCTGCCGGTTCCTGCGCCAGACCTCGCTGGACGAGCTGCTCCAGCTGTGGAACGTGCTGCGGGGCGACATGAGCCTCGTCGGACCGCGCCCCGAACGGCCGTACTTCGTCACGCAGTTCAGCCAGACCTACCCGGGCTACGCGGCCCGCCACCGGATGCGCACCGGCATCACCGGGCTCGCCCAGATCCACGGGCTGCGCGGCGACACCTCCATCGAGGACCGGGCCCGCTTCGACAACGCCTACATCGACAACTGGTCGCTGTGGCGGGACGTCTGCGTCCTGCTGCGCACCGCGGCCGCGCTCGTGCGCTCGACGGGGAGCTGACCGATGGCCCTCGCCTCGCCGCTCGCCCGCCCCTGGCGCAGCGCTCCGGTGCTGCCCGTGGCGGCCGTGGTCGCGCTGCTCGCGCTGCCGGCCGACCCCGGTGCCGAGGGCGGCGCGGGCCCCGCCGACGCGCTGTCCGCGCTGGTGGTCGCCTACTGCGCCGTACGACTGCTGCGCGACCGGGCCCGCCCGCTGTCCCGCCGGGCCGCCGTCCTGCTCGGCCTTCCCGTGTTCGGCGTCTCGCTCGCCGCGCTGCACGCGGTCACGCCGGGCACCGGCATCGCCGGGCTCGGCCGCTACCTCCAGATCTTCGTGCTGGTCCCGGCGGCCGTGGTGCTGCTCCTGCGGGACCGCCGGGACCTGCGGCTGCTGTCCTGGTCGTTCGTGGCCCTCGCGCTGTTCCAGGGCGCGATCGGCGTGCACCAGTACGTCACCGGCACCGGCGCCTCCTACCAGGGCCAGGACATCCGCGCGGTCGGCACGTTCGGGTCGTCGGACGTGATGGGCATGGCGACGGTGGTGTGCTACGGGCTGGTCTGCGCGACGGGCCTGGCGCTGGGCCGCGGTCCGGTGCGCGTCCGGGCCACGGCCACGGCGTGCGCCCTGGCCCTGCTGCTCCCTCTCGCGCTGTCGTTCAGCCGGGGCGCCTGGATCGCCACGGCCGTCACGCTCACCGCGCAGCTGGTGCTGGCCGGGCTGCGCCGGGCGCTGCGGGCGGGGGCGGTGGCCGCGGCCGCGTGCGTGGTCCTGGTGGGCGGGTTCGGGATGGGTACGACGATGCTCCAGGAGCGGTTCGACAGCATCACCCAGGTGGCCGACGCGCCGGACCAGTCGGTCACCGACCGGTACACGATGTGGGCGGCGGCCGTCGACATGTGGCGCGCGCACCCGCTGACCGGCGTCGGTCTGAAGGGCTTCCCCGAGTACCGCGACGGACACGCCTCCCTCGCGCTGTCCTCCGGCAGCGACACGGAGGGCGCGGGCGCGGCGTTCCGGCGTCAGCCGCTGCTGTCCCCGCACAACATGTACCTGCTGGTCCTCGCCGAGCAGGGCCTGATCGGCCTGCTCTGCCTCGTAGGCGGCTGGCTGGCCCTGCTGGTGTGCGCGCTGCGCGGCCTTTCGCGCAGCCGGGCGCCCGGCGGCCACGGCCTGGACTGCGCCCTGACCGCGTGCGGCCTGCTCGTCTGGCAGCTGGTCGACTTCGCCTACGCCGACATCGGCGGCCCCTCGACGGTCCTGACGGCGGTCTGCTTCGGCCTGGTCGCCTGGTGGGCGCTGGCCGGAGCGGACGCCGCGGACGGCACCGCCGACGTGCCGGGTGGGACCGGCACACCCACGAAGCGGGGAACGACGACGGGGAAGGCGGCCCTGCGATGACACCGACCACACGAATGCCGTGCGGGCCGCGATGCCGGGTACGAGTGCGGGTTCGGGTACGGGTGCGGCGCCGGGTGCTGGTTCGGGCTCGGCACGAGGGGCGGGTTCGGTGCCAGGGGCGGGGGCGGATCGGATGACGGCCCCGAGGATCGAGGACGCGCCGGGCCCGGAGACCGGCCCGGGACCGGCATCGGCACCGGCACCGGCACCGGGAACTGACGCGGGACCAGCGCCGGGAACGGACGCGGAACCGGGACAGGGGACCAGTGCGGGGCCGGTGCCATGGACCGGAGCAGCGCCGGTGCCTGAGGTCGGACCAGGGCCGGTACCGGATCCAGTCACCGGCACACTCGCGCTGCCGGTGGCCCGGTCGGGCAACGCTGCCGAGCAGGAACCGGCGGCACCTGCCGCTCCCGGCCCGTCCGACGCTTGCGGCTCCGCCGACGCCCGATCCGCGGCATCCGCCGGCTCCGGGACCGCCGATGCCCGCCCCCCGGCACCCGCCGGCTCCACGTCGGCCGATGCCGGATCCACCGCGTCCGCCAACCCCGGCTCCGCCGACACCACCCCCACCGACACCGTCCCGTCAGCCGTACCCGACACACCGCCGTCCGTCGGTTCCCCGGCCGCCGAGCCTGCGCAGCAGACCTGCGGGGGGCACGTTCCGCCCACCCGGCGGTTTCTCGCGCGGGCCGCGTTGGTCACCGCGTCCCTGTCCGTCGCGGCGGCGCTGCTCGGGCTGGTGCGGGATCAGGCGCTGGCGCGGCTGTTCGGGGCCGGGCGGGACACCGACGCGTTCCTGGTGGCCTGGACCGTGCCGGAGTTCGCGGCCACGCTGCTCATCGAGGACGGGCTGGCGTTCGCGCTGATCCCGGCGTTCAGCAGGGCGCTGGCCCGGCGGGCGCAGGGCGTGCCGGGGGATCCGGTGCGCTCGCTGGTCGCCGGGACGCTGCCGCGGCTGGCGCTGGCGTTCGCGGCGGTCGGCGGACTGCTCGCGCTGGCCGCCCCGCAGTTCGTGGCGGTGCTGGCGCCGGGCCTGCCCGATCCGGGGCTCGCCGTGGACTGCACCCGGCTCACCGCGACCTGCGTGCTCAGCTTCGGCCTCGCCGGATACGCCAGCGCGGCCCTGCGCGCCCACCGCCGCTTCCTCGCCCCGGCCGCGATCTACCTCGCCTACAACCTCGGCATCGTCACCTCGATGTACGCGCTCGGCGGCCGCTGGGGCGTGCGCTCGGCCGCGGTCGGGGTCGCGGCGGGCGGCCTGCTGATGGTTCTGCTGCAACTGCCGTTCTTCGTACGAGAGTTGCGCAGGAGAGACAGGACGGAGGACGCGGCGCCGAAGGCGGCGGACGGGCCTGGTGCGCTCGCCGCGCCCCTGATGGCGACCGTCCTGCTCTTCGCGCTGTGCCGGCAGTCGCAGGTACTGATCGAGCGGTACTTCGCCTCCGGCCTGCCCGCCGGGGCGATCTCGCACCTCAACTACGCGCAGAAGGTCGCGCAGATCCCGATGTCGCTGTCGCTGATGCTGTGCACGGTCACCTTCCCGGTGGTCGCGCGGGCGCTGGCCGAGGGTGACATGGAGCGGGCGCGGGCCCGGGTGGAGCGGGATCTCGCGTTGGCCGCGACACTGGTGCTGCTCGGCGCCGCCACGGTGACGGCCTGTGCGCCGCAGCTGATCCAACTCCTCTTCCAGCGCGGCGCGTTCACCGCCCATGACACGGCGGCGACCGCCGAGGTGATGCGGGTCTACGCGCTCGGGCTGCTCGGCCAGACGCTCACCGGCGTCCTGGTCCGCTCCTACTTCTCGGCGGGCCGCGCCACCTGGTACCCGCTCGCCGCGATGGGCGCCGGGATCGTCGTGACGTCCTGGATCGCCGCCTGGACGGTCGGCACCTGGGGCGTCACCGGGATCGCCGCCGCCAACGCCACCGGCATCACCGTCACCGCCGCCCTGCTGCTCGCCGGGATGCGCACCCGCAGCGTGCCCGTCCGGACCTCGGGCGTGCTGTGCGAGCTGAGCCGGCCGCTGCGGGCGGCCGGGGTCGCCGCCCTGGCCGGGGCCTTCGTCGCCCGGCTGCCGGGGTCGCCGCTCGCCGGGCTCGCGGCCGGCGTCGCCACCGTGACCGTCGTGTTCGTCCTGCTCGGCCGGGCCCTGGGCGACCGGGCACTGAGCGTTGTCGTCTCGTTCCAGGCCGCTCGGCGACGCCTGGCACGCATCCCCCCGCAGGGGGCACCCCCAGCCGCGTCGCCGAACCGCCCGAGCGGCTACGTCACGCGTGCGCTCCGGCGCCTCGGCTCGCACGCGTCCCCGCTCTCGGCCTGGCTCGACCGGGGGGACTCCGGGACGCCGCCGAGCCCCCCTCCGGGCGGACGCCGGGAATGAGACGACAGGACCGCGCCGCCGCCCTCCGTTCCGTACCCACCCAGACCCGAAGGCTCGCCCATGTCCTCCTGCGTTGAGATGGCCCCGCCGGTCCACCGTTCCAGACCCGGCCCGGTTCCCTGGATCGCCATGTACCACTCGGTCGGCGACTGCTCCGACGACCCGTACCGCATCACGGTCAGCCCGGCCCGGCTGGAGCGGCAGCTGCGCTGGCTGCGCCGGCAGGGGCTGCGGGGCGTGTCCGTGACCGAGTTGCTCGCCGCCCGCGCGCGCGGCGAGGGGCGGTACCTGGTGGCCCTCACCTTCGACGACGGATATGCCGACTTCCTGGTCAACGCCCTTCCGGTGCTGTCCCGTTGGGGCTGTACGGCCACCCTGTTCGTGCTGCCCGGCCGGCTCGGCGGCGTCAACGACTGGGATCCGCTGGGCCCGCGCAAGCCGCTGCTGACCGCCGCCGGCATCCGGCGCGCCGCGGCCGCGGGCGTGGAGATCGGCTCGCACGGCCTCACCCACGTGGATCTGACCCGCGCCGACGACGCACAGCTGCGGCACGAGACCGCCGAGAGCCGCTCCCGGCTGGAGCAGTTGACCGGCACCGGGGTCACCGGCTTCTGCTATCCGTACGGCACGGTCGACCGGCGCGCCATGGAGGCCGTGCGCGCGGCCGGATACGGCTACGCCTGCGCCATCGACCCCGGCGCGCTGAACGGCCCGCACGCCCTGCCGCGCGTGCACGTCGGGCAGAACGACAGCGCCGCGCGCCTGCTCCTGAAGTACCGGCTGCACCGGCTGCGCCGCCGTCCCGTCGCGGGGCTGCGATGAGGGCGCTGCACATCATCACGGGCCTCGGCATCGGCGGGGCCGAACAGCAACTGCGGCTGCTGCTGCGGCACTTGCCGGTCCACTGCGACGTGGTGACGCTGACCAACCCCGGTCCGGTGGCCGCCGGGCTGGCGGCCGACGGGGTGCGCGTGACCCACCTCGGCATGACCGGCAACCTCGACCTGGCCGCGCTGCCGAGGCTGGCCCGGATCATCCGGCGCGGCCGCTACGACCTCGTGCACACCCACCTCTACCGAGCCTGCCTGTACGGCCGGATCGCCGCCCGGCTGGCCGGGGTCCGCGCGGTCGTCGCCACCGAACACTCCCTCGGCGACTCCCAGATGGAGGGCAGGCCACTCACCGCGGGGGTGCGCGGGCTGTATCTGCTGGGCGAGCGGCTCGGCCGGGCCACGGTCGCCGTCTCCCCCACGGTCGCCGACCGGCTCATGTGCTGGGGCGTGCCCGCACCGCGCGTGACGGTCGTGCCCAACGGCATCGACCTGGCGCGGTTCGCCTACGATCCGGCGGCCCGGCTGCGCACCCGCGACCGGCTCGGACTGCCCGCCGACGCGTTCGTCATCGGCGCCGTCGGCCGTCTCGCCCCCGGCAAACGCTTCGACGTCCTGATCCAGGCGCTCACCCGACTGCCCGACGACTGCCGGCTGTTGCTGGTCGGCGGCGGCCCGGAGGAGGGCGCGCTGCGGCGGGCGGCGCGGGCGGCGGGCGGCGCCGACCGGGTGCTGTTCGCCGGCGAGCGGGCGTACACGGGCGACTCCGGCGGCTCGGGCGACTCGGGCGGCGACACGTCCGGCCCCGATCTGCCCGCGCTGGCCTCGGCGATGGACGTGCTCGCCGCGCCGTCGGCCGAGGAGGCGTTCGGGCTCGCGGTCGTGGAGGCGCTCGCGGCCGGGCTGCCGGTGCGCTACACCTCCTGCCCGGCCCTTCAGGACCTGGCGCCCGAGGCCGCCCCGGGCGCGCTGCGCGTCCCGTGCGACGCCGGCGCCTACGCCCGCGCCCTCGCCGAGGTCCGCGCCGAGGTCCAGGCCGCCGGCCCGGGCCCGCGCACCGCCCCCGAGGCGGCCCGCCACTACTGCATCACCCGCAGCGCCGCACGGCTCATGGACGTCTACGCCGCGGCGCTCGCCGCCCCGCACATCCCCCTCCAGGTGCCGCACATCCCCGTCCACTTCCCCGTCCAGCAGGGAGCAGAGCCCTCATGACCGACAACCACCGCCCCGCCCGCCTCCGCGCGCTCCCGTCCTGGTCCCTGGTGGCGGCCGGGGTCCTCGCGGGCGGGCTGCTCGGCGGCGCGTACGGCGAGCTGAAGCCCCCGGCGTACACGGCGACGAGCTATGTCATCGCCGTCTCCACCGACAAGTCCGACACCGCCTCCGCCCTCGGCTTCGCCCAGGCCTACGGCCGGGTCGCCACCCAGCTCGCGGTGCTCGCCGACGCCCAGGTGTGGGCCGGGGTGCCGGTGAGGACGCTGCGCGACAGCGTGCGCGCCGCGACCTCGCCGGACGCCCCGATGGTCTCGATCTCCGCCACCTCCGCCCACCCGGCCGAAGCCGCCGACATGGCCAACGCGGTGGCCCGCGCGCTCACCAAACACGCCGACGACGCCAAGGACGACACGCACGTCGGCCTCCTCCAGTTCTCCCGCGCGCTCAAGCCGACCTCGCCGGCCTCGGCCTCCGCGAAGGTGACCGGGCTGGTCGGGGCGAGCGCGGGAGGGCTGCTCGGCACCCTCGCGCTGCTGGTCCGGCCGCGGCGCCGGCCGGAGGAGGAGACCGCGCGTCCGACCCCGGTGCCCGGCCCGGCCGTCGCCGCCGACGCGCACGGCGCCCGGTGACGGCCACGGAGCCGGGACGCACCGCCCGCGCCGGCGAACCCGGCACCGGGTTCGTCCCCGGGTTCACTCCCCGGCGCGTTCCCGAACTCGTCACCGAACTCCTCACCGACGAGGCCGGCTTCGCCGCGCTGGCGCCGGCCTGGGAGCGGCTCTACGGGCGGTGCGCCGCCGCGACCCCCTTCCAGAGCCACGCCTGGCTGCACTCGTGGTGGCTGTCGTACGGCCGCCCCGGCCGGCTGCGGCTGCTGCTGGTGCGCTCCGGCGGCGAGCTGCTGGCCGCCGCGCCGCTGATGCTGGTCCGGCGGCCGCTGCCCGTGCTGGTACCGCTCGGCGGACCGATCTCCGACTACGCGGACATCCTCCTGGACGACGCCGACGACGGACCCGCGGTGCGCGCGCTCACCACGGCCCTCGCGCGCGCGGCCCGTACGGCACTGGTCGACTTCCGCGAGGTACGCCCGGGCGCGGCGGTGGAGCGGATCCACGGCTGCTGGTCCGGCCCGCGCCGCGCGGTGCCCGACTCCCTGTGCCTGGAGCTGCCCGCCGTGTCCATGGACGGCCTGGTGGCCCGGCTGCCGTCGAACAAGGCCCAGCAGCGGGTGCGGGCGAAGCTGCGCAAGCTGGACTCGCTGGGCGTGGAGCGGCGGGCGGTCGGCCCGGAGGAGGTGGCCGGGGCCCTCGACCGGCTGCTGGAGCTGCACCGGCTCCAGTGGCAGGGACGCAGGGTGACGACCGAGCACCTCCAGCCCCGCTTCCGCACCCATCTGGTGCGCGCGGTGGGCCCGATGGTCCGATCGGGCAGCGCGGTGGTCACCGAGTTCCGGATCGCGGGCGAGGTGCTGGCCGTCGACCTGACCCTGCTCTCCCGCGGCCTCGCCGGCGGCTACCTCTACGGCGCCCATCCGGACCTGCGCGCGCACAAGGCGGACGTCGCCGTGATGCTGCTGGACGCCTGTACGGACCAGGTGACCGGACGCGGCGCGCTGAGCCTGCTGCGCGGCGACGAGCCGTACAAGCGCCACTGGCGTCCCGAACCGGTCACCAACCGCCGTCTCCTGCTGGCCCGCCGCCCCACCGCCCCGCTGCTGACGGCCGCCCTGTGCGAGACGGCGGCCCGGCAGCGGGGCAAGGAGGTGCTGCGCTGGTGGAGGGAACACCGTCGGTGCTAACTACTCCGCGACCACCAGTCGAAGCGGATGCAGAGCCTGCCGCCGAGCCAGTACTCGATCCAGTTGCCGAGATCCACCGGCGAGCAGTCGCCCAGGGACCCGGTGGCCGCCTCCGGCTTCGCGGCCGGGGGCGAAGCGGGAGCCGTGGCCGGTGTGGGAGTCGGCGCCGGTGTGGGTGCGGTGCTCGGCTGGACGGGGAGGTCGTACAGGGCGCGGCGGTAGATCTGCGACGACCTGGGGTTGGCCGAGCACTGCCAGACGCCGTGCGGGCAGTAGTCGGTGAGCGTGTTGTAGAGCGGCTTGTGCTCGTCGATCCAGGCGAGCATGCGTTTCATGTATTCGGCGTTGTCACCATTGCGAAAGAGTCCCCACTCCGGGTAGGAGATCGGTTTGCCGTGGGACTTCGCGAAATCCACGTGCTGTTGGAGGCCGTAGGGCTCTTTCACCTGTTCGTCGAAGGACTCCCCGGTCGGCTGGTCGTAGGAATCCATACCGATGATGTCGACCGTGCTGTCCCCCGGATAGCACTCGGTCCAGGGCACCCCGTCCCGGCCGCGGCTCGGCGTGAAATCGAACCGGAATTTCTGCCCCGGTACGGCACGCATGGTGGTGACGATCCTGTTCCAGTAGGCCTTCCAGCTCTCCGGGTCCGGCCCGCAGCGATGGGTGTACGTGGTGCCGTTCATCTCCCAGCCGAGCACGACCACCGTGTCCGGCACCTTCAGCTCCACCAGCCGCTCGGCCAGGGTCTTGAAGTGCCCGTCGAACGCCCCGGCCGCGCCCTGCCGCAGCAGCCACCGCACCCCGGCGTCGGAGACGTGGTCCTCGTTGCGCTCCTGCATGGGCACGTTGAGGACGAGCGTGCGGTCGGCCTTGTCCCGCCGCCAGCGCGCCCACACGTCCAGGAATCCGGGCGCCCCCTCGATGTCCCGCCAGCGGTCGCCGGGGAGATAGGTGTGGGCGACCTTCAGCTCGGTGCTGCCCAGCCAACGGCTCAGCCCGGCCATCCGCGCGACCCCGACCGGCCCCGAGTCGAGGAACGCCCCGAACGGCGGTACGGCAGCCTTGGTGGGCGTGGGAGCCGGCGTGGTCGGCGTCACCGGGACCGGAGTCACCGGGCTCGGTGTCACCGGGACCGGCGTGTCCGGGGGCGGTGGGACCGGCTCCACGGCGAAACCGGGGCCGACCGCCAGGGCGACCGACGCGACGGCCGCCACCGCGATCACCGCGGACCGCCGGGTCCTGGCACCGCTCTGCTGTGCGCCCATGCCCGCTCCTCGCCCCACTCGGTTGCTTTCCGTCCGCCGCGTTTTCCTGTTACTGACACACAGTCATATCGGTACGAATTCCGCCAGTGCGGTTACGGCTTTCAGGTGGCCCGAACCCCCGCACGGGCGAATCGAGGAGAAGGAACAACACCCGTGTCGCTCCTGGACGTCCAGGTCCCCGCGGTCTTGCTGCGGATCGACCGGAACCCCTTTCATCACGGCACCCTGGGCGCCGTGCGCTCCCTCGGCAGGGCGGGAGTGGAGGTGCACGTCGTCGCCGATTCCGCGGGAAGTCCCGTACGGGCGTCGCGATTCGTGCACCGGCTGCATCCCCCGCCGCGGCCCGGCGCCTCCCCCGGCGACATCGCCGCCACCCTGCTCCGGGTCGCGGCCCGCGTGGCGCGGCCGGCGGTGCTGATCCCGCTGGACGACGCGAGCGCCATCGCGGCCGGCCGGCTGCGCGAGGAGCTGGCGCCCGCCTATCTGCTGCCGCAGCAGCCCGGCGCGCTGCCCGAACGCGTAGCCGACAAGGCGGAGCTGGCCGGGCTGTGCGCCGCCGCGGGCGTCCCGCACCCGGTGACCCTGGTCCCGGACAGCGCCGAGGACGCGGCGGCGGCCGCGTGGCGGCTGGGGCTGCCGCTGGTGGCCAAGTGGAGCCGGCCCTGGCTGGTGCCGGCCGGCAGCGGGCTGCGCTCGACCGTGCTGGTGCGCTCGGCGCGCGAGGCCCGGGAGCTGTTCCTGCGCAGCGCCGAGGCGGGCAGCACGCTGCTGCTCCAGACGTTCCTGCCGCCGGGGCCGGACCGCGACTGGTTCTGCCACGGGTACGCCGACCGCACCGGCGCCGTCCGGGCGGGCGGCCCCGGCCGCAAGCACCTGGCCTGGCCGCGCGGCGCGGGTCTGACCGCGGTCGGCCAGTGGACGCCCAACCCGCAGATCACGGCGCTGGCCGAGCGGCTCACCCGCGACCTGGGCTACCGGGGCATCTTCGACCTGGACTTCCGCCGCTGCGGCAGCACCGGCCGCTACCACCTGCTGGACTTCAACCCGCGTCCCGGTGCCCAGTTCCGGCTGTTCACCGACAGCGCCGGCCTGGACGTCGTACGCGCCCTGCACCTGGATCTGACCCACCGTCCGCTGCCGGCGGGGAGGCCGCTCGCCGGGCGGCGGTTCGTGGTGGAGAACTACGCCCCGCTGACCGCGCTGCGGCCCGCGCCGGCGGGCCGGGAGCTGGCCTGGCACGCGGCGGACGACCCGGCGCCGGGCCGGGCGATGTGGACGCTGTGGAGCCGGCGCGCCGCCTGCCGCCTCGCGGGCCCGGTCACCGGCCGGCTGCGCCCTCGCAGCTCCCCCGCACCGGCGGCCGTACCGGACACCGCACCGTGCCTGGTGCCCACGGCGTGCGGTCCCGGAGGCACCGAGATCACCGATGTCCCCGACATCACCGACATCACCGACGACTTCCGTGAGGACGAGAAAGCGAGCAGTTGCTGATGTACGACCTGCTGGTGGTGGGCGCCGGCCCGTACGGGCTGTCCATCGCGTCGCACGCCGCGGCGGCCGGGCTGAGCGTCCGCGTGCTCGGCCGGCCCATGGCGTCCTGGCGCGACCACATGCCCCGCGGCATGTTCCTCAAGTCGGAGCCCTGGGCCTCCAACCTCTCCGATCCGGAGGGGCGTTGGCGGCTCGACGTCTTCTGCGCCTTCCGGGGCCTGGCCGCCCGGCACGCCGAGCCCCTCCCGCTGGACGTGTTCGCCGAGTACGGACTGTGGTTCGCGCGCAACGCCGTACCGCCCGTCGACGAGCGGACGGTGGCCCGGCTGGCGCCGTGCGCGGGCGGTTTCGAGGCCGTCACCGAGGACGGCGAGACGTTCACCGCCCGGACGGTCGCGCTGGCCGTGGGCGTGGTGCCGTTCACCGAGATCCCGCAGCCGCTGCGCCATCTGTCCCCGGCGCTGGTCTCGCACAGCAGCCACCACGCCGACCTCGAACGCTTCCGCGGCCGGGACGTCACCGTCGTCGGCGGCGGCCAGGCGGCTCTGGAGACCGCCGCGCTCCTCGCCGAACAGGGCACCCGGGTGCGGGTGCTGGCCCGCGCGGACCGGCTGTGCTGGAACGACGTGCCGCCGCCCTGGGAGCGCCCCTGGTGGCGCTCGGTCCGCGCGCCGCACAGCGGCCTCGGCCCCGGCTGGCGGAACTGGTTCTACGCCGAGCGGCCCGGCCTGTACCGGCGGCTGCCGGAGCGGACCCGGACCCGGATCGCGGGGGACGCGCTCGGCCCGGCGGGCGCCTGGTGGGTGCGCGAGCGGGTGGAGCGCCGGGTGGAGGTGCTGCTCGGCCGGGAGATCGTGACGGCCCGTGAGGTGCCGGACGGGCTGCGCCTGGAGCTCGCGGGACCCGGCACCGGGGCGCGGTCCCTGCACACCGGGCATGTGATCGCGGCGACCGGTTTCCGGGCCACCCGGGACCGGCTGCGGCTGCTCTCCCCCGAGCTGCGGGCGCTGCTGGCGACGGGTGCGGACGGGGCGCCGGAGGTGGGGGCGGAGTTCGAGTCGTCGTACCCCGGGCTGTTCCTGGCCGGTCTGATCACGGCGGCGGGCTTCGGCCCGGCGATGCGCTTCGTGCACGGCGCGACCTTCACCGCGGGCACGCTGGTGCGCGGGGTACGGCGCCGGCTGCGAGGCGCTCCGCCGCAGGTGCCGTCGCCGGCGGCGGCCGCGCTGCCGCTGGAGGCGCCGCTGCCGTGAGGGGCCGCCGGCCGGCCGCGCCGGACGGGCAATCGGGTGAATTTCCCGGTTTTTCACGCATACGGGTTTCTTCGGGCTCCTTATTTCGTTCACAGTCTGCGCGTCGTGGCACGTGTGAACGGGCGCCATATCCGAGCGACATACACCCCTGCGACGACCGCGCGGAACAACACCCCACGGCCCGCTGCGGAGCATCCCCTTCTCTGGCTCCAGGGGCCGGCTTCCGAATCCTTCCGAGAGGAAAGTCAAGAGAGTGCGACAGACCCTGAGCAAGGGATTGATCGTGGCGGCCACCGCGACAAGCGCCCTGACTCTGTGCGGCTCATGGGCATTCGCGGACTCCGGTCCGCGGATGACAGGGGCCGACTCATTCGCTTCGACGTCCGGAAACACGGATCAGTGGGACTTCCCGGGTGGGGCAGGCGCCCTGCGGGCCGTCGAGCGCGCGGAAGGCGCGACGCAGATGGCGCGCAGGACGGCAGAGGATTTCTCGGCCCCGGCTCACACCACCGACGATTCCCCCGGCCGCGATTCCTCCACCCGCACGACGAAGGTGAGTCACCGGTTGTCCTCCGGAAACCACGGAGTCGACGAACCGAGTCACCAGCCCACCCAGGGAAACCACGGCGACGACGAACCGAGTTACCAGCCCACTCACGGTGACTACGGAGACGACGACCCGAGTTACCAGCCCTCCCACGAAAACTACGGGGACGACGAACCGAGTCACCAGCCGTCCCACGAGAGCTACGGCGACGAAGAGCCCGCACCGGAGCCGCCCAAGGCACCGGACCACCCCCGCGCCGAGCCGGTGCATCAGCCTGACCACCAGACCCCGCCGCCGGCGCACCAGCCTCCCGAGATGGCCCGTACCGGCGCGGAGGAGACCTTCGCAGCCCTGGCCGCCAGCGGGGCTCTGCTGGTTGCCGGAACCGCCCTGTACCGGGGAGGTCGCCGGGCCGCGTCCCAGAAGTAGT
Source organism: Streptomyces sp. HUAS MG56 (assembly GCF_058673395.1). Lineage (NCBI taxonomy): Bacteria > Bacillati > Actinomycetota > Actinomycetes > Kitasatosporales > Streptomycetaceae > Streptomyces > Streptomyces sp. HUAS MG56. The sequence continues at coordinate 4,290,668 of NZ_CM178722.1, forward strand.
CGGCCGGGTGCCGGACGCCTCGCGTCCGGCACCGGTCACGTTCGTCTGTCGAGGGCGTCGAGCAGTTCCGCCGACCGGGCCGAGGCGACCTTGCGGACGAAGTACATCCGGGAGGCGTCGATCGCCGGGAGATCGGCAAGTGTCCTGGTGCCCCTGAGCATGCGGTCCACGTAGTGGAAGTTGCTCAGGTCAGAGGTGATGCGGCCGGCCCTCGGCCTCAGTACCGGATCCTCCACCTCGGCCCGCCGGCCGCTGTTCCACAGAAGCGTGTGGAAGAACATCTCGTCCGGTGCGAGCGTCGTGCGGAACAGGTTCTCCCAGCGGGGGTCCTCGGCCTTGCCCAGGAGGTCCGCGACGCAGTCGGCGGTCAGCGCCGTCCACTGGCTCCCCGACACCGGCTCGACGTCACCGAACACCGAAGGCCTGCGTCGAGGGGTCAACTCCGAGATCCCCCTGCGCAGCATGGCGCGGGCGAGGTAGGCGGGGCCCGGTCCGATGGGAAGGGCGTCGAAACACCACCGCTTGAGGACCCGGCCCTCGGCCGCCGCGCCGTCGAGCAGCGGTGCCGTCCGGCAGTGCTGCCGGAACGGGGCCGTAGCGAGATAGTCGGCGAATTCGGCCACCGGGCGGGCGGGATAGCACTGCCCGGACAGCAGAACGATGTGATCGGACGGCTGCGCGAACTCCAGCGCCGTGCGGTACAGAGCCAGCATCGCGCGGACGACCGAGAAACCTCCCCATCGGACGACGACGCGTTCGCGGACGTACGTGGTGCGAGGCACTCCCGCGAAGTCGTCACCTCGCGACCGGGCGTCCACATGGACGACCACAGGGTACGGCGCCAGCCTCTCGACCAGCCGGGCGAACAGCCCGGGCTCGGTGTGGGCGAGCACGGCAAATACCGGCATCCTTCTCTCCTCCCGGGTTTCGCTGCGATCGCCAGCGCTCCGTTCCCCACCGTGCCCGCACTATACGCATTGGACAATGCAGATCAATGTACGGAAAGACATAGGTTTATGAAGTTTGACTGATATAAGTAGTGGCCGATGAGCGACTGAGGCCGCTAAGGAGAGCCATGGGCCGGTCCACCAACGCGATGTCCGGGCAGGCGTCCTTCTCCCCGCCCTTCAAAACTCTTCACCGCGAGGGCGCGCGGGCTCGCTGGTACCGCCCGCTCTCCGTCTGCGTGGATCTGGCCGGCGCGGCGCTGCCGGTTTCGGCGGCGATCATCCACGTCCGGGAGCCGCACCCGCTGCGCCTGGCGGCCGCCGCCGCCGTGTTGTGGCCGCTGATCGGACTGGCGGGCAAACGCTACGCGTCCGGGGGCTGGACCGACGGGGTCGGTCTGCGGGACGTCCTGAGAGACTGGCTGGTGCTGGTCGGCGCCCTGGCCACGCTCCGTGTGCTGTGCGGACTGAACAGCGTCCCCATCGAGGCCTTCACCGCGCTCCTGCCCGCGCTGGTCCTCACCTCGGCCTGTCAGGAGGTGATCCGCCGTCATCTGCGGGCCGCCTGGCGGGACGCCCGCACTCTGCGCCGCGTCCTCGTCGTCGGTGAGGGCCCTCTGGTCGACGCCGTGGTCGCGCAGCTCGCCCAGCGCACCGACCACGGATACGTCGTCGTCGGCGCCTGCGCGGTGGGCGAGGACCCGGTCTCCTCGGGCGTCGCCGTATGCGTACGGCTGGCCGGTGATGCGCCTCGGCCCCCGGAGACGGACGCGGCGGCCGTACTGGGCGCCGTGGACGAACTGGCCGCCGATCTGACCTTCGTGGCGGTGAGCCGCCCCATGTCCGGCGAACGACTGCGCCGGCTGTCCTGGGCGCTGCACGACCGGGGCTGCCCGCTCATCGTGCTGCCCGGCATCATCGATGTCGCCCGGCGTCGGCTCCGGGCCACCTCCGCCGCCGGGCTGACGATGCTGCACGTCGTCGCACCGCCCTCGCGCCACGACATTCCGGCGCTGTTCAAGGGCGTCGTGGACCGTGTCGGTGCGCTGCTGCTGATCGCCCTTCTCTCCCCCCTGCTTCTCCTCGTGGGGCTGTCGGTGCGGCTCGGCTCACCCGGCCCCGCCCTCTACCGGCAGACCCGCGTGGGCCGGCACAACAGGCACTTCTCCATGTGGAAGTTCCGCACGATGGTGGTGGGCGCCGACCGGCTCAAGAGCCAGCTGGAAGAGGCGAACGAGAACGACGGGCACATGTTCAAGATGCGCCGTGACCCACGGGTCACGCCCGTCGGACGCTTCCTGCGCCGCTACTCGCTCGACGAGCTGCCCCAGCTGTTCAACGTCCTGCTCGGTCACATGTCACTGGTCGGACCGCGCCCCCCGCTGCCCGAAGAGGTCGACAAGTACAACCTGGTGGAGAGGCGCCGGCTCACCGTCAAACCGGGTCTGACGGGGCTGTGGCAGGTGAGCGGACGAGCGAACCTCTCCTGGAACGAGACGGTCGCGCTCGATCTGCGCTACATCGACAACTGGTCCCTGGCAGGAGACGTCACCGTGATGGCCCGCACCGTGCGCGCGGTACTGAACGGCCAGGGCGCCTACTGATCACACCGCTCGCTCCGGCCGTCGTGGCCCTCCGGGAAAGGCACAGCGTCATGGCACAGCGCACAGTCCAGGCCACGTGGTCGCTGCGCGGCTTCACCGGTGCCGGATACGACAAGGGGCGCCCCCTGCTCGTCCAGGCCGCCTGGTTCGCGGTCCTCCACCTCGTCTTCGTCAAGTGGTGGTTCCCGGCCCGCTGGCGTCCGGTGCTGCTGCGTGCCTTCGGCGCCCGCATCGGAAGGCGGGTGCTGATCCGGCACGGAGTGCGGGTGCACTGGCCGTGGAAGCTGGACGTCGGCGACGACGTGTGGATCGGCGAGTGCGCCTGGATCCTCAACCTCGAACCAGTCACGATCGGCCACGACTGCTGCGTCTCGCAGAGCGCGCTGCTGTGCACGGGCAGCCATCTGCGCCGGTCCGCCACGTTCGAGTTCGACAACGGCCCCATCCGTTTGCAGCCGGGCAGTTGGGTCGCGGCCCGGGCGGTCGTGCTGCGCGGCGTCACCATCGGCCAGGGCGCCGTGGTGGGAGCCGGCGCCGTGGCACACCAGGACCTCGCCCCGGGCCTGGTCCTCGCGCCCGGCGGTGCTCCAAGGGGGACGTCACCGTCCGAATCCATGAGAGGAATCAGGCCATGAGAGTGGTCCAGGTCGTCACGCTCGTCAGCGAAGGCGCGGCCTTCGGAGGCCCGCCGAGCGTGGCAATCACCCAACTCCGGGAGATGGCCGCACGGGGTCACGACGTGGAGCTGGTGGCGTTGTGGCAGGGCCGGACGCCGGCTCCCCGACACATCGGCACCGTCCCGTTCACCTCCCGCCCGGCGCGGACCGTCGTCCCGGGCCAGGGATATCTCGGCCTCATGCACCCCTTGCTGCTGCGGGACCTCTGGCAGGCCATGGGACGCGCCGACGCCGTTCACCTGCATGCGGGAAGGGACCTCGTGTCCTTGGCCGCACTCGCCGTCGCCCGGATGCGGGGCACCGACTTCGTCGTCCAGACACACGGCATGGTGGAGCCCCGTACCGGCATCGCCGCGCGTGTCTTCGACCGCGTCTACGTCCCCCTGCTCCGGCGGGCACGTTGCTGCCTCGTGCTCACCGAGGAGGAGCGGCGGGCCCTTGCCGCGGTACTGAGCCCCGAGGCTCCGCCGCTGGTGATGCTGGGCAACGGTATGCCCCCGCCCCGTCCGGTGACGGACGAGCGGCCGCGCGGCGGCCACCACGTGCTCTTCCTCGCCCGGCTTCACCCGCGCAAACGACCCGAGGCGTTCGTGGAGATGGCCGCCCTGGTCCACAAGGAGATCCCGGAGGCGCGCTTCACCCTCCACGGAACGGACGAGGGATCGCTGCGGCAGGTGAACCAGCTCATCGCCGACCGCGGGCTGACCGACGTGGTCCACTACGGCGGCGCGCTGGAACACTCCGCGGCGCTGGAGGCCTATCGCCGGGCCACCGTCTACGTCCTGCCCAGCGTGAACGAGCCGTTCGGCATGACCGTTCTGGAAGCACTGGCCGAAGGAACACCCGTGGTGTGCACGGACAGCTGCGGCATCGCGGAGGAACTGGCGAGCAGGCAGGCGGCGCTGATCACCGACGAGAGCCCGGAGTCCCTGGCCGAGGCGGTGAGCCGGCTGCTCGGCGACGAGGCTCTGCGCCACCGGCTGGCCGACGCCGGGCGCCGGGCGATCAGGGAGGTCTTCTCCATCCGCGCGGTGGTGGACCGGCTGGAGAGCCTCTACCGGGATCGCGCACGACAGAGGTGAAGGTCCCCCCGCCGGGCGCTCCGCGGGGCGCCCGGCGGGGTGCTCAGGGCACCGAGGCGCCGGTCACCGCCTTGAGGATGTCCTCGAAGCGGAAGGCGGAGCCTTCCAGGGCGAACTCCCGCTCGGCCAGGACGCGGCTCCGCTTGCCGAGCGACGCGGCGTATTCCGGGTCGGACAGGACCTCCTGGACCCAGCCGGCGGCGTCCTCCAGCGACGACTGTGCCGGCGGGAAGACCGCCGAGCCGGCCTGATGAAGCAGCTGGGCGGCCAGGTTCTCGGCCGGCATCAGGCCGAGAACCGGGCGCCCGGCGCACAGGTACGACAGGGTCTTCGACGGGACCGAGAACCTCCCGGCGTCGCCTTCGAGGAGAACGACCAGTACGTCACCGCTGCCCAGTACCTCGGGCAGTCGCCGGTAGGGCTGGAAGGGCAGCAGCGTGACCTCGATCCCGTGGACGGCGGCGGCCCGTTCGAGGACGGGCACGGCCGGGCCCTCGTTGACGACCACGAGACGCACACGCTCGCCCCGCTGCCGCAGACGCTCCACCAGCCGCACCAACAGCACGGGATTGTGCTTCAGGCCCAGCGTGCCGGCGTACAGGAGGGTCTTCACGCCGCTCAGGTGCTGCTCGTCCGACCAGGCATTGGCCCGGGCCACGGGGACGATCTCGTCCAGCGGTGCCCAGTTGGGGATGACGGTGACCTTGTCGGCGGTTCCCCACTGCCGGTGCACCTCGACGAAGGAGTCGGCGATCACCACGATGGCCGAGGCCTGATGTGCGGCCCACTTCTCGCCGGCGCCGAAGACCTTCGCGGCGATGCCCATCGCATCGGCGACCTCCGCGGCGGCGAAGCTCTTGAGCGCGACGGCGGTGACGTCCTGGTGCCACAGCACCCAGGGGATGCGGAGCCGCTTCAGCGCTGCCACGGTCACGACGAGCGTGGGAATCGGCAGGTTGGACAGCAGCGCCACATCGGGCCTCGCACGGCGCACCTGCCGGGCGAGCTCGACGCCCAGCAGGCTCTCCTGGAAGAGCCGGCGCACATAGGCCTGCTTCTTCAGCACCGTGCGGTCTCCGATGGTGACGAAGCGCAGGCCGGGGACGTCCGCCTCAAGATCGCCCTTGCCGCTGCGGTAGGCCGTGCAGGTCGAGTGGACCACTGCGTGACCGCGGCGGGCCAGCTCCCGGCTGAGCTGTGCCTGGAAGGGGTGACCGCTGTAGTCGTGAACGAAGATCCGCATCGGCTCGTGGTGTCCTCGCACCGGGGTCTCAGCCCTGGGAACGCTTCACCTGGTCGTAGACCCAGGCGTAGGTCTTCTCCAGGCCGTCCGCCAGCGGGATCGAGGGCTCCCAGCCGTAGATCTCGCGGATCAGGGTGTTGTCGGAGTTGCGGCCGCGTACGCCCTGGGGAGCGTCGTACTTGTAGCTGCGTTCGCAGCGGATGCCCGCGATCCGCTCGATCAGGTCGACGAGCTGATTGATCGTCACGAGCTCGGAGGAGCCGAGGTTGACCGGTACGCCGCTGTCCCCCTCCGTGATCATCTGCGTGCCCTTGAGGCAGTCGTCGATGTACATGAAGGAACGCGTCTGCAGGCCGTCGCCCCAGATCTCGATCCGGTGGTCCCCGGAGAGCACGGCCTCGGCCACCTTGCGGCACACCGCGGCCGGGGCCTTCTCCCGGCCGCCGGACCACGTACCGTGCGGGCCGTAGACGTTGTGGTAGCGGGCGACGCGGGTGGTGAACCCGTAGTCCTCCGCGTAGTGACGGCACATGCGCTCGGAGAAGAGCTTCTCCCAGCCGTAGCCGTCCTCCGGCTGCGCCGGATAGGCGTCCTCCTCCTTGAGGGCGGTGACCTTCGGGTCGGTCTGCTTGCCGGCGGCGTAGACGCAGGCGGAGGAGGAGTAGAAGTACCGTTCCACGCCGGCCTCATGCGCGGCTCGCAGCATGTGGGTGCTGGTGAGCACCGACATCATGCACGCGGCCTTGTTGTTCTCGATGAAGCCCATGCCGCCCATGTCCGCGGCCAGCATGTACACGAACCGAGCGCCCCGGACGCCGTCGCGTGCGCTGTCCGGGAGCGAGAGGTCCGCGGTCAGGTTCTCGGCGTCCTCGTGGACCTGGTACCACTCGCGCCGGGGCTTGACGTCGATGGAGCGGACCGTCAGCCCCTGGCCCAGCAGGGCGCCCACGAGGTGCCCGCCGATGAACCCCCCGCCACCGGCAACGACGGCGTCGACCTGCTTGTTCATGGACAGCTCCTCAGCTGAAGGGGGATGCGAGGTGCCCAGAGTATTGAGGTTTGTCCGATTTGCTCCGCATTGGCGCGCCTGATGCGGTATACGGGACGGAGGCCGCTATACATCTGCCGGTGAGGTTTCCGCCGAAGCACTCGCCGTACTCGCCGCACTCGTCGACCGCAGAAATCCCCGATGCCCCGGTGCGGGACGCGTGCGCCCGCAGTGTGCCCGGGGTCTGCGTCTGGGCCGTGGTGCTGATCGTCGTGCTGCCGGTGCTGGTACTCCGGCCGCACCACGGGCCGGTGCCGGCGGCCCTGCTGCTGCAGGGTGTGGTCGTGGCGCACACCGGGGGCGCCCTCACCCGCGTGCTGACCGCTCCCACGGTCCGGCTCGTCGCCTTCGGCTTCTGGATGTTCTCCTACATCTGGTTCGGTCTGGCCCCCCTGGCGCAGCTCACCTCGGACACCTACCCCTGGCCCTACCGGGCCGGCGCGGAAACCTCCTTCGCGGCCGTGGCGGTCGTCGAGCTGGGGCTGCTCGCCCACAGCGCCGGAACGGCCCTCGCCGTGCGACGCGCGGCCACCCGTGCCACCCGGCCCGGCGCGCTGGAACGGCTGCTCGCCCGCCGCCTTGCGCCCTGGCGCGTCCTGGTGCTGTCCGGACTCGCGCTGGTGCTCGCGGTGCTGCTGATTCCCGGCCAACCAGGCGGAGTCGTCGCGTACTTCACCAGCCGCCAGGCCGTCCACGAAACCGGCGCCCTGAACAACGCGTCGGACTCCTTCCTGCAGCCTCTGCGCAGCTGGTCGCTGTCCGTGCCCGCCTTCTGGGGGCTGTTGGGCCTGCTGCGCCTGCCGCGCCTGCCGGGCGGCGACCGCCTGCTGCGCGGCCTGCGATGGCTGCTGCTGCCCCTGCTCGTCGCCCTGAACATCGTCGTCAACAACCCCATCAGCAAACCGAGGTTCTGGGCCGGCACGGTGCTGCTGACGCTGCTGTTCACCGTGGACCGGTGGTGCCGCCCCCGGGCCTCGCGCGCGATCGCCGGCGCCGTTCTCGCCACGGTGCTCGTCGTCTTTCCCTACAGCGACTACTTCCGCTACGACGACCGGCAGACGGTCGCCGTCGTGTCGATGGCCGAGCAGTTCACCGCCAAGGGCGACTACGACGCCTTCCAGCAGGTGCAGACCGGCCTCGACTACGCGCGGGAGAACGGGGTTTCCCCCCGGTCCGCACTCGGCCCCCTCCTCTTCATGGTGCCGCGCTCGGTGTGGCGGGACAAACCCGACGACACCGGTATCGCGCTGGCGCGGTACGCGGGTTACGACTTCCTCAACCTGTCGGCGCCCCTGTGGATCGAGAGCTACCTGTGGGCCGGCCCGGTCGCCGTGGCCCTCGTGTTCTGCCTGCTGGGCGCGGCGGGACGCCGTATGGACGAGGCACGGGAACGCCTGCGGGACCGGCGCGGCACGCTGGCCGCTCTGCTGGTCCCCGCCTTCGCCTTCTACCAGTTGATGTTCCTCCGCGGAAGCCTGCTCGGTATCACGGGCCCGATGCTGCTGATGATGACCGTTCCGCTGCTCATCAGCACGTCAAGGCGCCAGGTGTCCGAACTCGCCGCACCGGCGGCCCGGTCCGCCCCCGTCCCGCACGCCTCACTTCCTCACCCAGGAGGCCACCTGTGACCGGTCCCATCCCCTTCGACGACCGTTTCGGCGAACCGGACCAGCTCCGTGACCAACTGCGCCTGCTCCTTCGCCATCGGGTGGCGATGGCACTGGGGGTCGCCCTGGGGCTGCTCGGCGGGCTGGCCATGGCGCTCTACGACGCCGGCACCTACAGCTCCACCAGTGACGTTCTGGTCCGCGCCGGCGCCGACCCCTTCGACACGGTCAGCGTGCCCGTCGACAACCAGATCAGCATGAGCACGGAGCAGCAGATCGCCGCCAGCGCGGCCGTCGCCGTCCGTGCGGCGCAGGCCCTGGGACAGCCCGACAGCCGCGCCGCCGCTCTCCAGGACCATCTCCGGGTCACCAACCCGGCCAAGTCCCAGATGCTCCGCTTCGAGTTCACCGCGAGTGCCCCCCAGCGCGCGGCGCGCGGCGCCGACGCCTTCGCCGAGGCCTATCTCGCCGACCGCAGGAGCCGCAACGACGCGGCGGTGCTCCGGGCCGTCGACGGCATGAGAACGCAGATCACCGCGCTGACCCGGCAGACGAGGAAGGACTGGGACAACAGCGCGGACGGCGCCGCCGTACAGAGCGAGATCGGCAGCCTGCGCAAGCGCGTGGCCGAGATCAGCTCCCGCGACACCAGCGGTGGCGACATCGTCCGCAGGGGCGCGGCGCCCGCCCTGCCCTCGGGTCCCGGGACGGGCACGCTGGCCGTCCTCGGTCTGGCCGGCGGTGCCGTCCTGGGCATCCTGCTGGCCTGGCTGTGCTCGGCCCTGGACAGCCGGGTGCGGTCGGCCCGCGAGGTGCAGGCCGCCCTGGGCGCGCCCGTGCTGGGCAGCCTGCCGGCCGGCCCACGCGCGGACGACGCGCTGCTGACCGTCGGCCGCACGGGCGGCGCCCGGGCCCAGGCCTATCGGTCCCTGGCCTTCCGTACCGGGCTCTCGGGCGGTGCCGGCTGCCTCCTCGTGGTGACGCCACGGGCCGACGACAGCGCCGGGGCGGTCGCCGCGAACCTGGCCGCGGCCTTCGCGGAGTGCGGACGGGAGGTCGTGCTCGTGGACGCCGACCCCGACGCGCACGGCCTTGCGGCCCGCCTGCCGCTGGTGCCGGCGGAAGAGCGCACCGAGCCGGATCCCTCCCTGCCCGAGGGGGGCGACCTCGTCGACGCGGGCTCTGCGGGACGGTTTGCCCTGTGCCGCGGTGGCAGGACCGGCCGGTCCCCGCTCACCGACGTGTCCCAGGCGATGGACCAGGCGGCGTCCGGCACCTGCCCGCCCACCACGGTCGTGGCCGGCCGGCCCCTGCTGGAGCACCCGGACGCGCTGGTGGCGGCCCAGCACTACGCCGGTGTCGTGGTGGTCACCGGACGTGACACCCGGCGGGACGACCTCAGGCAGACGGGCGAGCTGATCAGTTGTTCCGGCGTACGACTGCTGGGCGCCGTGATCGACGCCGGACGCGTGCGGGGCGGTGCCGCCGTGCTCCGCCGCGTGAAGCCCCGTCTCCGGACCGAGAGCGTCCTGCCGGGCACGCAGCCCGCGGGGCAGCACGACACAGTCACGGTCTCCAGGGGATGACGCCGCCCGGCGCGGCCGCTCCCACCACCGGGGCCCCCGCCCGCAGCACGGTCGCCGCCGCCGCACGGGGCGGTCTGTGGGGCGCGGCGGGTTCCGCCACGAACGCCGTGTTCGCCTTCCTCCTGGTCGGCCTGATCACCCGAGCGGCCGGAGCCCAGGGGGCCGGAGCGATCTTCACGGGCGTCGCCGTGTTCACCATCGCCAGCAACGTCTGCAAGCTCGGCGCCGACACCGGGCTCGTCCGCTTCATCCCCGGCGATCTCGCTCTCAACGGCGGCCGCTCGGTGGGCTCTTTGCTGCGCATGGCCGTGCTCCCGGCGGTGGCGGCCGCCACCGCGACCAGCGCGGTGCTGCTGCTGTGCCCCACGGTGGCCACCACGCTCCTGCCGCACCTGCCCCGCGCCGACGCGGTCGCCCTGATCCGGTTCTTCGGCCTGGTCCTGCCCGCCGCCACCGTCAGCCTGCTGCTGCTCGGCGCCACCCAGGGATACGGCACCGTGGTGCCGTTCGTCTCCGTGGAGCAGATCGGCAAGCCCGTGCTCCGGGTGCTGATCGCGGTGCCGGTGGCCTGCTGGGTTCCCCGGATGATGTCCCTGGCGGCGGCCTGGCTGCTGCCGGCGCTGGCCGGTCTCGCAGCCGCATGGCTGGGCCTGCACCGCTGCCGGGCCCACCACCGCACCACGACGGCCCCACGGGGTGGAGAGCCCGTCTCCTGGCGGGCGTTCTGGGCCTTCTCCGCACCCCGCGCGGTCTCCTCCGTCTTCGACATCAGTGCGGTCTGGGTGGGGGTCATCCTGCTGTCGGCGCTGGCCACCGACGCCGAGGCGGGTATCTACACCGCCATCGGCCGCGTCGTCACCGCGGGCACCCTCCTCCAGCTCGCCGTCCGCCTGTCCGTCGCACCCCAGCTCAGCCGGCTGCTCGCCGTCGGCGAGGTCGCCGAGGCCCACCACCTGCACCGCATCTCGACCTGCTGGATCGTCCTCTTCTCCTGGCCGCTGTTCGTTCTCATCGCCGGCTTCCCCCGCACCGTCCTCGCCGTCTTCGGGCCGGAGTTCACCCAGGGGGCACCCGCCCTGGTCGTCCTGTGTGCCGCCGCCGTGGTCAATGTCGCGGTCGGCAACGCGCAGACCGTGCTGCTCATGGCCGGCAAGAGTTCGTGGCATCTGGCCTGCACGGCTGCGGCGTTCGCGGTGCAGCTCACGGTGGGCGTGCTCGCCGTGCCCCGGTGGGGCATCCTCGGCGCGGCCGTCTCCTGGGGCGCGGCCGTCGTCGTGGAGAACCTCTCGGCCGCTCTGCTGGTCCGGCTGCGGCTCGGCTTCACCACCGTGGCCGCCGGATACACGAGCGCTCTCGGTATCGGCCTGGCCGTCTCGGTGGTGCTGGCAGCCGTGCGCCTCCTGTCGGGTGACACTCCGTCAGGACTCGCCCTCAGTCTGACTTTCGGAATGTCGGTCTTTGGTACCTTTTTGTGGCGATATCGCGCGCCTCTGGGTGTGAGCGAGTTGGTCCAGGTGCTGCGCCGTCGCACCGCGTGAGCCGGCACCGTCCGCATCGATGCCCTCGTCCTGCCCGCCCCCCCCTTTCCTTTGAGGTGTCCCCTTGCGTCAGAGCAAGCTCCGTAAGAAGGTGGTCGCGGGCCCGGCTGCCGCTGCCCTCATCTGCACAGGCGCTCTGCTCAGCTCTCCCGCGACCGCGGTCGCGGGCCATGCACCGGCAACGTTCACCGCGGATCCGCTGGCCACCTGGCAGACGGACGGCATCGTCTGGTCCCTGGCCTACGCCCGCGGTGTCGTCTACGCCGCGGGCTCCTTCGACACGGTCCGTCCGCCCGGTGCCGCGCCGGGCACCCGGCAGGTCCAGCGGCACAACTTCGCCGCGTTCGACGCCGCGACCGGAAAACTGCTGCCCTGCGCCCTGTCCTTCACCTCCGGTGCCGGCCCGTACACGGCCGGCACCGTACGGGCCATGAAGCCCTCCCCCGACGGGCGGGTGCTGTACGTGGGCGGCTCCTTCGGCCACTCCGGGTCCACGGGGGTGGCGAACGCCGTGGCCGTCGACACGGCCGACTGCACCCTGCGCAAGGACTTCCGGCCCGCGGTGAACGCGACCGTGCGGGCCATCGAGACGACCGACCGCGGGGTGTACCTGGGCGGTGACTTCAACCAGGTGGGCGGGCAGAGCAGGAACCGCATCGCCGCCTTCACCCCCGGCGGTTCCCTGCTGCCGTTCAAGGCCGACATCGATCTTCCGGTCCGCGCCCTGTCGGCCGTGCCCGCGAGGCGCGAAATCCTGGTCGGAGGTGACTTCAAGTCGGTCAACGGCCGGCCGGCCCACGCCCTGGCCGCGCTGGACATCACCTCCGGGGCGACGGTCCACACCTATCCCGGCTGGCTGCCGGCCGCTTCGGTGGTCAAGTCGTTCGCGCAGGACGGCTCTCACTTCTACATCGGCGCCGAAGGGACCGGGCACCGTGTCTTCGACGGACGTATCTCGGCCCGGCTCCGCGACAACAAAATGGTGTGGAAGGACACCTGCCTCGGCGCCACCCAGGCCGTCCTGCCCTACAAAGGGGTCCTCTACAGCGCCTCCCACGCACACGACTGCTGGGGCACCCCCGGCGGGTTTCCCGAACGAGGCCTTCGCCACACTCTCCTGGCCCAGTCGGTCACGGACCGGCGCATCCTGCACTGGTTCCCCGACACCGACGGCGGGCTCGGAGAGGGGGTCGGCCCGCGCGCCCTGACCATGGCCCGGGGCACCCTCTGGGTGGGTGGCGAGTTCACCCGGGTCAACGACCGGCCACAGCAGGGACTCACCCGCTTCGGCACCGGAACGCCCACGAGCCTGCCGCAGACCCCCGCCCTGACGCTGCTGGCCGCGATCCCGGGAAAGGTCACCATCGGCTGGCGCGCTTCGTGGGACCGCACCACCGCCGCCCTGGCCTACCGGCTCTACCGGGACGGAAAGCCCGTCTCCCGGCAGACCCTCTCCTCCACGCCCTGGAACCTTCCGCAGATGAGCTACACCGACTCCGTGCCCGCCGGTACGCGCCACCGGTACGCCATCGAGGTGACCGTCACCGGCACCCGCACCTCCCACAGATCGCCCTCCCTGTCCGTGACGGTGCCCGCACGCACCGGCCCGAGCCCGACGACCGGAGGCTGACCCGTGGAAGCGACACTCATCGGATACGCGCCCGGCGTCTGGGACCTGTTCCACATCGGGCACCTCAACATCCTGCGTCAGGCACGCCGGCGCTGTGACCGCCTGGTGGCCGGGGTGGTGTCCGACGAACTGGCCGGGCGCGTCAAGGGCAGGCGGCCGGTGATCCCGCTGGCCGAGCGCCTGGAGATCGTCCGCAGCATGCGCCACGTCGACGATGTCGTGGTGGAGACACACGAGGACAAACTGCGGACCTGGCGGCAGGTCGGTTTTCACGTCGTCTTCAAGGGAGACGACTGGAAGGGCACACCCACATGGGAAAACCTCGAACGCCGCTTCGCGGACGTCGGTGTCGACGTCGTCTACTTCCCCTATACGGTCCACACCTCCAGCACACTACTGCGCGGGGCGCTGGAACTGATGCAGTTCCCGGTACCACTTCACCGAGAAGGCGACGAGGAACAGGACATGAGCCAGCAGCAGCCCGCAGTACAGAACTAGGAAGATGGCCGGACTGCCGAGAAACAGAAAGCTGATACAGGTCGTGCCGTAGTCGACCGGCAGGAGCAGCACGGGCCCCAGCACCGAGGCAGATCCCCTGTCCGTTCCCGCCACCATTCTTCCCCCCTTGAGCTTCTGCGTGAGAATGCCGGCGAAATAGATCACCACCGCTGCGGACTGGAACACCATGGGGGCCAGCAGAAGGAGCGGACTGGACAGAACGAAGAAGCGGTAGAACGCCACCAGGACGACCGAGTGCAGCGTGACGATCCTGACGCAGTCCAGCACATGGTCCAGCCACTCGCCCGACAGACTCGCAGAGCGCTGGATCCGGGCGAGCTGACCGTCTGCCGCGTCCAGGGCGAAGCCCAGGACAAGGGCCACGCCGACACAGACCGACATCACCGGCGCGGGCCGCAGCAGGGCCACCGCCGCCAGGGCCGGAAAAGTGAACAAGGCACCGAGGAGCGTCAGCTGATTGGGGGTCGCACCGATCCGGAAGGCCAGCGCGGCCATGACACGGCCGGCCGGGCGATTGACGAACCGACTGTAGACCGACACCCCCTTCGCCGGTTTCTGTGCCGTCGAGAGTTGCCTCAGCGTCTCCGCGAACTCGGCCATCACCCTCCTTGGTGACACAACCACGTGAGAAAGGAAGGCAACTATGTCAGAACTGGGTGGTGCGATCTCACGCAACCGTCGGAATATTCTGCGTGGCGGAGCGTCACTGCTGGTCGCTGCGGCCCTGCCGGCCGACAGCGCGTCCGCCAAAAGTGCGCACCCGGGGCCGATGTCCGCGATCAACGTAGCCGAACTCGGTGCCGTGGGGGATGGAAACACCGACGACACAGCGGCATTCGAATCCGCCTATGCGCTCGCCGCCGCCCATGTCCGGGGCGGGGTGGGCAGACTGGTGATCGAGATTCCCGCCGGGGACTTTCTCATCACCCGTCCCTGTGCGCTGCTGAACGGCGTGGCCCCGCCCCGGCCCGCGAACGGTCTGCGTTTCGTCGGGGCCGGCAAGAACATGACCGCCCTGGTCTTCCGCCCGGCCACCGGCCCGGGCTCCTATCTGTGCCGCAATGAGGACAGCTGGTCGAACCTGTCCTTCGAACGCATGCAGTTCCGCTCGGACACACCGGGCGCGTCCTTCTTCAGTTCCTATTCCACCGGCCAGGCCCAGGACTACCGGTTCTCGGAGTGCGAGTGGCTCGGGGAATGGGAGTACGGGCTGGCCCTCGACGGCACGGACACCAACTCGGAAATGCGCTGGGAAGCCTGCACGGTCGCCGGCAGCTACCGGAAGGCGTTTCTGTACTCGGGGCTCACGGGCCGCAAACAGGCCAGCCCCAACTACCAGGACCAGTTCCTGAACTACTGGTTCACCGACATGAAGGTCGAATACGAGTGGGGCAACTTCCTGGAGTTCCCCTACGGCGGATCCATCAACTGCCGCGGCGGCTCGTACATCATCACCGGCAAGCGCCCCAAAAGCAGCCCGGAGTACGGCACCACCAGTACCTTCTTCCGCTTTCCGGTCAGCCGACACCACGACTCGGTACAGCGTTTCCACGCCGAGGACATCCGGTTCGAAGTACGTGACCCGGACGTCAGGATCATCGACTGCGTGTGGAGCAGCGGAACGGTCCACTTCAACGACTGCGACGACACCGCGATCGCCTTCCAGGACTTCTCCGCCGAAGTCCGCCCGCACCGCTACACGGTGGGCCCACGGGGACCCCTGATCCGCTACGACTCCTGTCAGCTCGTGGGCCGCCACCAGTACCGGACGGCCCACGAGGGGGAGAGCCTGCCGACCGTCGTCCGCTACGACATGTGCCTGCTGCGGAGCCATCCTCGGACCGAGTTCGCCGTCACCGAGGGCACCGGTCCCGCCCGCTTCGTACAGTTCACCGACTGCATCGACACCGCGCCCACCGGCGACACATCCCCCCCGGCACCGCCCAGCACCCCGGGGGTGTCCCCCGGCCCGCCCCCTTTCCGGCCCTGAGGGGGCCCGGGCCGTCCCGGGCCCCCTCACCTGCGGGTTCCTCAGGAGTACTTGGTGGGCTTGACGCAGAAGTCGATGCGGCTGAGATTCGCGAACTTGCCGGTCGAGTTGACCGGGGCGTGCAGCGGTCCGGCGGCCTCGATGCCGTCGGGGAAGCCCGTCGTGCTGTCGTAGGTGACCACGGTGGAGCCGGCGGTGCCGCCCGTCGCGGTGACCCTGACGACGGAGCGGTGAGCGGAGCTGGGGATGTCGAAGCTGAACACCTGGCCCTGGGCGGTGCTGGAGACGGTGAGCTTGAAGCTTCCGTCGCCGGGGATCGCGACGGATCCGGTCTTGGGATTGGTCACGCTGACCGCGGTCGAGCCCGGGGGGCAGACCGGCGGAGGGGGCGGCGGCGCCGTCTGGCACCCGCACGGGGGCATGGTCGGCATGGGCGGCATCGACTGGCACGCCGAACACCCGGACGTGGGCGGCTTTGCCTGGCACGACGAGCACCCGGTCGTGGGGGTGGTCGTCGCCTTGCACGACGTGCACGCCTGCGTCGCCCGGGGGACGGCGTGGGCCGACGCCGGGCCGGCGGCGATGCCGAAGGCCAAGGTCGCGGTCAGGCCGGCGCCGACGAGCCCCGCTCCCCAACTCAACTGCCGTGACTGCGTCTTTGTTCGGGCGGCTACTCGCATGACGAGCACTCCTCCTCGTTGCTCGGGGTACCAGAGCTCGGGTACCTGATCTGGCCCGAGATTCCCACGAACAGCATGCCGTGGTGGGTTACGACTCCTTTTCCTAGGCCATTTGAGCTTCACTAAGGTCCTGAAGGGCGGAGCGCGTCGTCGCGGCGTCGCGAAATCCGGGGCCGGGTGCCTACTTTCGAGTTCCATGCGACCAAGTAAAAGCACGGCCAGGACCGCCACCACGGCTTCCGCGGTGGCCCTCCTCACGGCCGCTTCGCTCACGTCCGCTTTCGGCGCGCAGGCGCACGACGTGAAAATCCCGCGTGCCGAGAAGACCCTGCGCGGTGAAACAACTCTGACCGCGGCCCCGTTGGCGACCTGGCAGACGGACGGCATCGTCTGGTCGGTCGAGTACGCACACGGTGTCGTGTACGTCGGCGGCACTTTCGACAGCGTCCGCCCGCCTGGCGCGAAGCCCGGCCAGAAGCAGGTCACCCGGAAGGACTTCGCGGCCTTCGACGCGGCGACCGGCAAACTGCTGCCGTGTGCCCACTCCTTCACGGAAGGCGCCGGGACGGTACGGGCGCTGAAGGCATCGCCCGACGGCAAAGTACTGTATGTCGGCGGATCGTTCGGCAAGGTCGACGGCGCCGGAGTGGCCAGTGCGGTCGCCCTCAACACGGCCGACTGCTCGCTGCGGAGGGATTTCCGCCCCGCCGTGGCGGCGCCCGTACGGGCCATCCAGACCACCGGCACGACCGTGTACCTGGGGGGCGATTTCACGGTCGTCGACGGCCAGGAGAGAAAGCGCCTCGCGGCGCTCAGCCGCAGCGGGACACTGCTGCCGTTCAAGGCGGACATCGACGAGCCGGTCCGGGCCCTCCTGGCCGCACCTGATCGTGGACAGGTGCTCGTCGGCGGAAGGTTCCACAACGTCAACGGCAAGCCGGAGCAGGCGCTGGTCTCCCTGAATCCCACGACGGGTTCGACGGTGAGGTCCTTCCCGGACTGGCTGCCGGATCGATCCGCGGTGACGTCGCTGGCCCGCAACGGCGACCGCTTCTACCTGGGAGCCGAGGGCGAGGGGGCGGGCATCTTCGACGGCCGTATCGCGGGCCGGCTGTCCGACGGCGCGATGGTCTGGAAGGACACCTGTCTGGGCGCCACTCAGGATGTCGTCGTGTACAAGGACGTCCTGTACAGCGCGTCCCACGCCCACTACTGCGGCCTCACCCCCGGGGGCTTCCCCGACGGACCCCGACGGCATTTCCTGGCTCAGTCGATCGGTGACAAGAGCATCCTGCACTGGTTCCCCGACACCGATGACGGTATCGGTGAGGGAGTCGGCCCCCGTACGCTCGTGATGGCCGGCGGCGTCCTCTGGGCGGGCGGAGAGTTCACCACGGTCAACGGCAAACCCCAGCAGGGTCTGACGCGCTTCGGGGCCCGCCCCGGCGACACGGCCCCGGAGGCGGCGCCCCGGCTCACGGTCGGGCGTGCCCGCGCCGGAACGGTCACGCTCACTTGGCGTGCCGCATGGGACAGGGACGACGCGGAGCTGACGTACCTGATCTACCGGGACGGTGTTCTCGTGGCCTCGCGGAGGCAGCGGTCGGCCGAATGGAACCGACCGGACATGACCTACACGGATTCCGTCCCCCACGGCTCACATCACCGCTACACGATCGCCGTCACCGACGGAAGGCACACGACACCGCGCTCGGAACCGATCGACGCGACCGCCTGAGGGGGCCGGTCATGTGGTGACGGACGCCCGCCGTCGGCGGCCCGGTGCCGCACGACGGCGGGCCGCTTATCCGTTTTTATCCGCGAGGTCATTCGGGATGTATGAGTTCCGGAAACTTGCCGTCAGCGGAGTTTCCCGCGGCGCATCTCTCTCGTTAGCCCAGGAGAAGTGTGACCCGAGCTCCCGAGCTGCGGACGAAAGGAACACAATGAAGAAGCTGAAGGCTGCGGCCCTCATGGTCGGCACCCTGGCCATCGCGGGGGCTGCGGCGCCCGCTGTCGCCGCGGACGTGCCGGCACAGGGCATTCTGGAGGACGGGAAGACGGTCACCCGTGCTCTTCCCAACGCAGCCGAGATGCCGACGGGCGCCGTCACCAACGACGTCAGGACCGCGGCGGAGGGCGTGAAGCAGTCGGGCATCGTCAAGACACCCGTCTTCGGCGGCACCCTTCCGAACCCTCTCAACGGCAAGTCGCCTGCCCAGCTTCCGGCCAAGCTTCCGATCGCCAAATAACTGATCGTTTCAGAGGACACACACCCGCCGAGCGATCCAGGCCGGCTCCGTTTCCCGGAGCCGGCCTTCGGCGTTCTCGGGACGCTCTTCCAGGGCGGCCACAGGAAACAGCTGGCGGCCCGCCGAATGTCGGCGGGCCGCCAGGCCGGTGATGACTGCTCAGAACAGCAGGCCGCCCGCGTAGGGGGCGTTCTGCGCCTGGTTGACTTCGGCCGTGTTGCACGCGGCGTAGTGCGAGTTCGGCGCGACCACGCCACCGAGAACGGCGCCGTTGGACCACGGCGCGATGCAGCGGCCGTCGATCAGAGCACCGTTGGAAACGACAAGCCCCTGCTGAGGGGAGTTCACGACGACCGGAGACTCCGCGAAGCCGTTGCCACCGCTGGCGAAGGTGTTGCTGTCGGCAGCAGCGGTGCCGGCGGCGGCCAGGACGAGGCCCGCGGCGAGCGCGGAGAGAGCCGTAACCTTGTTACGCATGAGATGCGCCTTTCGGTTGTGGGAGGGGTGGGTTGGACGGGAACGTCTGCTGACATCCCCGCTCCGGGGGGGTTCGGAGCGCGAAGGGGTCAGAACAGCAGGCCGCCGGCGTACGCCGCGTTCTGCGCCTGGTTGACACCGGCCGTGTTGCACGCGGCGTAGTGCGAGTTCGGTGCGGCGACGCCGCCGAGAACGGCACCGTTGGACCACGGGGCGACACAGCGGAGGTCGACAAGCGTGCCGTTGGAGACGATGGCGCCCTGCTGGGGGGCGTTCACGACGACCGGGGACGACGAGAAGCCGTTGCCGCCGGTGACAGTCGTGCAGTTGTCGGCTGCGGCGGTGCCGGCGGCCGCCAGAACGACACCTGCGGCGAGGGCCGAGATGGCCGTAACCTTGTTACGCATGAGATGTCCTTTCCGGACTGCGTTTGTGGAGGGTTCACCTGCCCCGAATTACTCGGAGCGGGGGGTCAGAAGAGCAGGCCGCCGACGTACGGAGCGTTCTGCGACTGGTTGACAGCAGCGGTGTCACAGGCGGCGTAGTGCGAGTTCGGCGGAACGACGCCGCCGAGAACGGCACCGTTGGACCACGGCGCGATGCAGCGGCCGTCAACGAGGGCGCCGTTGACGACGACCACACCCTGCTGGGGGGCGTTCACAACGACCGGGGACTCCGAAAAGCCCTCACCGCCAGTGACGTTGGTCGTGTTCGAATGGGCGGAGGCAACGCCCGCGCTGCCGCAGAGAGCGCCAAGGGCCAGTGCGGTGACGACCGCGAACTTCCTGGTCAACTCGGTTCCTTCCTGGATTCACGGTAACCCGCGCTTACATGGCAAGAAACCGAAATATGCGGCGGAAAGTCACGCGGACACCGGCCATACCAGACGGATTCCATCGGATGGCGGAACGATGCCGTGCCCCGCTTCCCAAGTGCCTCACGGGGAAGCAGGAGCGGACGCCGACATGCGTCCGGCCCACTGGTCAGGAGGATTCCAGTGGGCCGAACAGGCTTGAGGCGTATCCCGGGCATCGCATCGGGCACCGGGCGAGTACGGAGCTGCTGGTCCGGCTCCAGACTCTGCGCTACGCCTTTAAGGCGCCGGACGTGGGTGACGAGAACCGGATCAGAGTGTCAGAATTCCGGCGGCTTTCATCGCACCGACTCCTGACGGTTTACGTGTCATCCCTGGCTGAGCAGGCTACCGAGCCCGGCGCTGGTCGGCGCATTCAGCGGATGGAGCTGAACAGATCCGGTTCCGGCCGGGTTCTTCACCGGAATTGCGGGCTTCTTACTGCTGTCGCGTCCCATCCCGTCCAGGTATACGCCGGAAGCCCGCGCCGCCTTGTTCGTGCCGGTGACCGTAGATGACTGGTTCTCGTCGAACGCACTGCCCTTGGTGAGGTTGCCCTGCTTGGCCACCCGCATCACGGTGTCGGCCGCGGGCACGATCGCCGGAGTCACCTCGGCCTGGGACATGAGACCGAGCGGGCCGGTTTCGTGTTCCGGCGCTTTGGCGGTGGCCGACGCCGCTACGGCGGAGCCACCCACGAGACTCGCGCCAATGGCCAGCGCCGCAGTGGTGAGAACTGCCTTGTTCATGATCACCTCACTTGGAGTTACCTCTGATCCGACAGAGGCAGAACATAGCAGTCCACAGCCCGTCCAAAGCGATGCACTACTCCATACGCATGAAGTTTTCTGCAGTGAAGGAGCGCGCATTATTCAGATTCCTCGGCGCACTACCGGAGAAAGAAATACGAAAAAGCAATTATGAAACCACATCTTTGCGGGCGAAGCCTCGGAAGGCCAGGGCGAACAGCACCAGGGCGTAGGAGACGGAGACCGCGGCGCCCTGGATCATGCCGGACCACTCGGCGTGCGGCTGGACGGCGTCGGCCCAGGCGAACTGCCAGTGCGCGGGCAGGAAGTCGCGCCAGTGGCCGAGGGCGGTGACCGCGTCCAGGACGTTGCCGACGATCGTCAGGCCGACCGCGCCGCCGACCGCGCCGAGCGGGGCGTCCGTCTTGGTGGACAGCCAGAACGCGAGCCCGGCGGTGACCAGTTGGGAGACGAAGACGTACGCCACGACCACCAGGAGCCGCTGGGCCGCCGTGCCGCTGTCCAGCGCGCCGCCGGTCGGTATCTGCAGCGGGCCCCAGCCGTAGGCCGCCGTGCCGACGGCGAGCGCGACGACCGGGAGCAGCACCATCGCGGCGAGGCTCATCCCGAGCGCGACGACGAGCTTGGACCACAGCAGCCGGGCCCGGGGCACGGGCGCGGCCAGCAGATAGCGCAGCGAGGACCAGCTGGCCTCCGAGGCGACCGTGTCCCCGCAGAACAGGGCGACCGGGATCACCAGCAGGAAGCCCACCGAGACGAACAGGTTGACCGCGGCGAAGTTGGCGCCCGACGCGGTGGCCGTGTCCATCAGGGTGACCTGGCCGTTCCGGTCGTGCGGGGTGCCGATCGCGAAGGCGATCAGCAGCACGAACGGCAGCAGGGCGAGGATCGCGCCCATGACCAGGGTGCGCCGCCGCTTGAGCTGGCGGACCAGCTCGACCCGCAGGGGCAGGGTGTGCCGGGTCTGATAGCCGGAGGCGACCTCGGCGAGCGTGCTCATGCGGAACCTCCTATCAGGGTCAGGAAGGCGTCTTCGAGGCGGCGGTGCGGACCGACCGAGGCGACGGGCACGTCGAGGCGCACCAGTTCCACGACCAGCCGCTCGGCCGTGCCGCCCGGCTCCAGCCGGACCAGCAGTCCGTCGTCGGTGCGCACGGCGGAGGCGACGCCGGGCAGCGCGCCGACCTTCTCCACGACCGGCTCCTGCACCGGTGCGGCTGTGCCGACCAGCAGGGTGTCGCCGGAGCCGACGATCTCGTGCACGGGGCCCGCCTGGACGAGCCGGCCGCGGTCCATCACCACGAGGTGGGTGCAGGACTGCTCGACCTCGGCGAGGAGGTGGCTGGAGACGATCACCGTACGGCCGGCGGCCGCGTAGCGGATCATCACCTCGCGCATCTCGCGGATCTGCGGCGGGTCGAGGCCGTTGGTGGGCTCGTCCAGGATGAGCAGGTCGGGCAGGCCGAGCATGGCCTGGGCGATGGCGAGGCGCTGGCGCATGCCCTGGGAGTACGTGCGCACCGCGCGGGCGAGCGCGTCGCCGAGCCCGGCGATCTCCAGCGCCTCGTCCAGGTGGGCGTCCGCGGGCGGGCGGCCGGTGGCCCGCCAGTACAGCTCCAGGTTCTCCCGGCCGGACAGGTGCGGCAGGAAGCCCGCGCCTTCCACGAACGCGCCGACCCGGGACAGCACGGCCGCGCCGGGCCGGACGGCGTGCCCGAAGACCCTTATCTCTCCGTCGTCCGGGGTGATCAGGCCCATCAGCATGCGCAGGGTGGTGGTCTTGCCCGCGCCGTTGGGGCCGAGCAGGCCGAGCACCTGGCCGCGCTCCACCCGGAAGGAGAGCTCGCGCACCGCGTACCGGTCGGTGGACCTGGCGTACCGCTTGCTCAGGTCCTTGATGACGAGCGGGACTTCGGCCAGCTCCGGGGCGGGTGCGGGGGCGGTCGTGCGGCGGCGGGCGGTGAGCAGCAGGGCGAGCGCGACGGCCGCGCCGGCGGCGGGCAGCCACCACACCCAGGACGGCAGGGGCGCGGCGGCGGTGCTGACGGCGGGGGCCGTCGGCACGCTCAGGGCGTCCTTGAGGGAGACGGTGTAGGTGGCGGGCGCGGCCGGGGAGGCGTAGCCGAGGTCGGTGGAGGCGAGGACCAGGCGGAGCCGGTGGCCCTTCTGCACCGTGTGGTCGATCGCCGGGAGGGTGATCGTCACGTCCTTGCCGGCCTTGGCGCCGGTCACCCGGAAGGGGGTGACGAGCTGGCTGGGCAGCACCTGCTGGGTGCCGCCGGGGCCGACGTCGTAGACCTTGCCGAACAGGACGGCGTCGTCGCTGGTGGAGGTGAGGTGGACGGTGGCGGTCGGGGTGCCGGTGATCTGGAGGTCGCGGGTGAGCGGGGCGGAGTCGAACTTCGCGTACTGGCCGGGGAAGTCGAGGGAGATGCCGACGCCGAGCGCGGAGAGCTGGGACAGGCCGCCGGAGCCGCCGAGGCCGGGCAGGGCGGAGACACCGGGCGGGCTGGCGCCGGCCGGGTTGGCGGTCCGCTGGGTGCCGCCGGTCAGGGCCACGGCCCGCCGGTGGTCGCGCAGGCCCGGGTAGGCGGGCGCGGTGGCGCCGCGCAGCTGGGCCGTGCCGTCGTTCGAGTTCACGCCTCCGGTGCGGGTGATGCGGAAGGCCGGGCCGGTGTCGGTGTTCTTGTCGCCCCTCAGATACCGGTCGAACCAGGCGCGCACGCGTGCCTGGACCCTGCCGGTCTCCATGTCGCCGCCGTCGTGGCCGCCCGCGATCCAGTCGACGTCCACGGGGGCGCCGTTGGCCCTGATCGCCTTCTCGGCGGCGTCGGCCTGGCCGAGGGGGAACAGGGAGTCCGTCTGGCCCTGCACCAGCAGCGTGGGCACCTTGATGCGGGCGGCGACCGCGGACGGGGAGCGCTCCTCCAGCAGGGTGCGGGCGGCCTGGTCGGGGGTGCCGGACTCGGCGACCCTGTCGTACATCCGGCACAGCTCGGGCTCGAAGTGGGCGCAGCCGCCGCCGCTGTTGAAGAAGATGCCGGCCCACAGCTTCTTGAACACGCCGTTCGGGAAGAGGGCGTCGGCGAGGTTCCAGTACGTGATGGCCGGGGCGATGGCGTCCACGCGGTGGTCGTGTCCGGCGGCGAGCAGGGAGATCGCGCCGCCGTAGGAGCCGCCGGCGACGCCGACGCGCGGGTCGCCCGGCTTGTCGAGCTGGACCTGGGGCTGGGCGGCGAGCCAGTCGATGAGCCGGGAGACGTCGGCGACCTCGGCCTCGGGGTCGTTGAGGCCGATCTTCCCGGTCGACCTGCCGAAGCCGCGCGCGGACCAGGTCAGGACCGCGTACCCGTCCCGGGCGAGGTCCTCGGCCTGGCCGCGCATGTCGTCCTTGCTGCCGCCGAAGCCGTGTCCCAGCAGGACCGCCGGGTGCCGGCCGGAGCCGGCCGGGGCGAAGAACGAGGTGTCCAGGCGGACGCCGTCGACCGCCATCATCCGGTCGGTGCGGTGCACCGGGGGCGGGCCGCCGGAGGCGGCGGCCGTCCAGGTGCCGGCGCCGGCCAGCACCACGACGGCGGCCGCGGCGGCCATCAGCCGCCGCGGCCCCTTGAGCAGCCCTCGCGGTGAGGGCACCCGAAGATCCATGCCTCAACGGTACGGGCCCGCACTGACATCCGACGGATCCCCCGGGCTGAACCCCGGCCCCTCCCTGGGGAGTACGGGTCCGCCGGATGTACTTCGGGCGCGGTACGCGAGGATCCCGGTCGTGGTACCGCGGGGCCATGGAGCGCCGCGGGGCCTCAAGGCCGGCGTCGTCGGCGTCTCCCTCGGGCCGGCCGTCAGGCCTCGGCGTCCTCCGGGATCGACACCAGCCAGCGGGTGTCGCGGCGCGGGCGGAGGTAGAGGGCCCAGTAGAGGGTGGCGACGGCGGTGATGGCGCCGGTCCACAGCAGGTAGGACGGGTCCTGCTCGACGAGGATGTAGACGAGGACCGCGATGAGCAGCACCGGCATCGCGGGCCACAGCGGCATCCGCCAGGCCGTGCGGCTGCCGTGCCCGCCGCGCCGGGCGAGCAGCGCGGCGACGGCGACCAGCAGGTACAGGCCCGTGACGGCGACGCCGGTGACGCCGTACAGCGTGTCCAGGTTCACGAAGCAGAGGAAGGCGCCCGGCACGCCGACGACGAGGGTGGCGACCCACGGGGAGCCGAACCGGCCGAGCTTGGCGAGGGCGTTGTTGACCGGGGTGGGCCAGGCCTTGTCGCGGGCGGAGGCGAACAGGACGCGGGAGTTCTGGATGACCATGACGATGCCGGCGTTGATGATCGCGAGGGCGACGCAGAGGCTGACGAAGGTGCCGACGGCCGAGTTGCTCCAGGCGATGACCATGCTGCTGATGTCGCCGCCGGTCAGGGACTTGAGGTCACCGGCGCCCAGGGTGATCGCCACGACCGGGACCAGGATGACCACGCTGGAGATGGCGAGCGTGGCGAGGACGGTGCGGGCGACGTTGCGGCGCGGGTGCTCCAGTTCCTCGGAGAGGTAGATCGCGGTGGAGAAGCCCTGGGTGGCGAACAGGGCGATGGCGAGTCCGGACAGGACCATCATGGCGGTCACGGGGTTCACGTGCGCGTGCTCGCCGGCGATCTGCATCGAGCCGAGACTGCCGAGGCCGCGGTGGGAGTGGGTGAAGCCGAGGAGGGCGACGACGCCGGCGGCGACGACCTCCAGGACTAGGAAGATGCCGGTGATCCAGGCGTTGGCGCGCAGGTCCAGCAGGCCGGCGAGGGTGGCCGCGAGCATCACGCCGGCGCCCGTGAGGGACGGGTCGAGGTGGACGACCGGGGCGAGGTAGTCGGCGGTGCCCATCGCGATGACCGGAGGGACGATCATCACGACGAGCAGGGACATCACGAAGGCCAGCCAGCCGGCGAGGCGTCCGGCCAGCGTGGAGACGATGGCGTACTCGCCGCCGGCGCTGGGGATGAGGGTGCCGAGCTCGGAGTAACAGAAGGCCACGGGGATACAGAGCAGCGCGCCGATGACGAGGCACAGGGCCGTCGCGGTGCCGAGGCTGGAGAACAGGTCGGGCACGATGACGAAGAGCGTGGAGGCGGGGGTGACGCACGAGAGCGTGAGCAGGGTGCCGCCGACGACGCCGATGGACCGCTTGAGTTTCTGGGGGCTGTCAGAAGCGGCTATGACGGCGGGGTCGACAGAGCGGAGCGTGTCGGTCATACGGCGGTTCCGATCGACTCGTGCGAGTGAGGGTGAGGACGGGAGCGCTATCGCCTCCGGCGGGCCTGGTCGTACGTGCTCTGGTCCGCTCCCGGCGGCTGAATGGAACCCCGACGAAAACCGCCACGTCAATGGGTGTTCACCTACGAAATCCGCAGCAAAAAGACGGCCTGAAGCCGGTTCTCGCAGCAACGGTCCCTATAGGCGGGCACTTGCACCGGTACGAGAATCGCAGTGCCCGGGCACAAAAAAACAGGGCCGTCCGCTATACGGACGGCCCTGTCGGGCGCTCAGTGGTTGCGCGGGAAGCCCAGGTCCACGCCCGCCGGGGCGTCGGCCGGGTCGGGCCAGCGGGTGGTGACGACCTTGCCGCGGGTGTAGAAGTGCGTGCCGTCGTTGCCGTAGATGTGGTGGTCGCCGAAGAGGGAGTCCTTCCAGCCGCCGAAGCTGTGGTAGCCGACGGGGACCGGGATCGGGACGTTCACGCCGACCATGCCGGCCTCGACCTCCAGCTGGAAGCGGCGGGCCGCGCCGCCGTCCCGGGTGAAGATCGCGGTGCCGTTGCCGAACGGCGAGGCGTTGATGAGGGCCAGGCCCTCCTCGTACGTCTCGGCGCGCAGCACGCACAGCACCGGGCCGAAGATCTCGTCCTGGTAGGCCTTCGCCGACGTCGGCACCCGGTCCAGCAGCGAGAGGCCGATCCAGTGGCCGTCCTCGAAGCCCTCGACCGTGTAGCCGGTGCCGTCCAGGACCACCTCCGCGCCCTCCGCGGCCGCGTTCCGCACGTAGGAGGCCACCTTGTCGCGGTGGGCGGCGGTGATCAGCGGGCCCATCTCGGACGTCGGGTCGTTGCCCGGGCCGATCTTGATCTTCTCGGCGCGCTCGCGGATCTTCTCCACCAGCGTGTCGCCGATCGCGCCGACCGCGACGACGGCCGAGATGGCCATGCAGCGCTCGCCCGCCGAGCCGTAGGCGGCCGAGACCGCCGCGTCGGCGGCCGCGTCCAGGTCGGCGTCCGGCAGGACCAGCATGTGGTTCTTCGCGCCGCCCAGCGCCTGCACCCGCTTGCCGGCCGCGGAGGCGGTGGTGTGGATGTAACGGGCGATCGGGGTCGAGCCGACGAACGAGACCGCCTTGACGTCCGGGTGCTCCAGCAGGCGGTCCACGGCCACCTTGTCACCGTGCACGACGTTGAAGACGCCGTCGGGCAGACCGGCCTCGGCCAGCAGCTCGGCGAGCTTGACGGAGGCCGACGGGTCCTTCTCGCTCGGCTTGAGCACGAAGGTGTTGCCGCACGCGATGGCGATCGGGAACATCCACATCGGGACCATCGCCGGGAAGTTGAACGGCGTGATGCCCGCGACCACGCCCAGCGGCTGGCGCAGCGAGGAGACGTCCACCCGGCTGGCGACCTGCGTCGACAGCTCGCCCTTCAGCTGCACGTTGATCCCGCAGGCCAGGTCCACGATCTCCAGACCGCGCGCGACCTCGCCGAGCGCGTCGGAGTGCACCTTGCCGTGCTCGGCGGTGATCAGCTCGGCGATGGCGTCCCGGTTGGCGTCCAGCAGCGCGCGGAAGCGGAACAGGATCTCCGTGCGCCGGGCCAGCGAGGACTGGCCCCAGGTCACGAAGGCCTCCTTCGCGGCGGCGACGGCGGCGTCCACCTCGTCGACCGACGCGAACGCGACCTTCGTGGTGACCGCGCCGGTCGCCGGGTCGGTGACCGGCCCGTACGTGCCCGACGCGCCTTCGGCGGTCTTGCCGCCGATCCAGTGGTTGACGATCTTCGTCATGCCCAGAAACTCCTTTTACAGATGGCGGCGTCGGGTCGAGACGTGCCGGTCGTACAGCTCACGGGCCTTGACCGCCGACGGTCGGGTCGCGGTCTCGGCCACAGGAACATCCCACCAGGCCTGCGCCGGAGGCGCGCCCGACACAGTGTCGGCCGTTTCGGTCTCGACGTAGACACATGTGGGAGTGTCGGCGGCCCGCGCCTCGGCGAGCGCCGCGCGCAGCTCCTCGACGGTCTTCGCGCGCAGCACCCGCATGCCCAGGCTGGCCGCGTTCGCGGCGAGGTCGACGGGCAGCGGGGCGCCCGTGAGCGTCCCCTCCTCGGTCGGGAACCGGTAGGCGGTGCCGAACCGCTCGCCGCCCACCGACTCCGACAGCCCGCCGATGGAGGCGTACCCGTGGTTCTGCACCAGCAGGATCTTGATCGCGATGCCCTCCTGCACGGCCGTCACGATCTCCGTCGGCATCATCAGGTACGTGCCGTCGCCGACCAGCGCCCACACGGTGCGCTCCGGCGCCGCGAGCTTCACGCCGATCGCGGCCGGGATCTCGTAGCCCATGCAGGAGTAGCCGTACTCCAGGTGGTACTGGTCGTACGAGCGCGTCCGCCACAGCTTGTGCAGATCGCCCGGGAGCGAGCCGGCCGCGTTGACGATCACGTCCGACTCGTCCACCAGGGCGTCCAGCGCCCCGATGACCTGCGGCTGGGTCGGCCGTACGTCGATCTCGTCGGCCTCGAAGCAGGCGTCGACACGCTGCTCCCAGCGCTCCTTGTCCTCGGTGTACTCGGTGACGTAGGAGTCCCGGACGCGGTGGCCGTGCATCTGGAGGGCCTCGGTCAGCTCGCCCAGGCCGCTGCGGGCGTCCGCGATCAGCGGCAGCGCGGCCAGCTTGTGGCCGTCGTAGGGCGCGATGTTGAGGTTCAGGAAGCGGACGTCCGGGTGCGCGAAGAGGGTGCCGGAGGCGGTGGTGAAGTCGGTGTACCGGGTGCCGACGCCGATCACCAGGTCGGCGGTGCGGGCCAGTTCGTCGGCGGTGGCGGTGCCGGTGTGGCCGACCCCGCCCACGTCCTGCGGGTGGTCGTGGCGCAGCGAGCCCTTGCCGGCCTGGGTGGAGGCGACCGGTATGCCGGTGGCCGACGCGAACTCCGCGAGGGCCTCCTCGGCGCGGCTGTGGTGGACCCCGCCGCCCGCGACGACGAGAGGCCGCCGGGCCGCGCGGATCGCCGTGACCGCCTCGGCCAGTTCGACCGGGTCCGCGCCCGGCCGGCGCACGGTCCACACGCGCTCGGCGAAGAACTCCTCCGGCCAGTCGTGGCCCTCGGCCTGCACGTCCTGCGGCAGGGCGAGGGTGACCGCGCCGGTGTCCACCGGGTCGGTGAGCACCCGCATGGCCTGCAGCGCGGCCGGGATCAGGGCTTCCGGGCGGGTGATGCGGTCGAAGTACTTCGACACCGGGCGCAGCGTGTCGTTGACCGAGACGTCGCCCGCGTACGGCACCTCCAGCTGCTGCAGGACCGGGTCGGCGGGACGGGTGGCGAAGACGTCGCCGGGGAGGAGCAGGACAGGGAGGTGGTTGATGGTGGCCAGAGCGGCGCCGGTGACCAGGTTGGTGGCGCCGGGGCCGATCGACGTCGTCACCGCGTGCGCGGACAGCCGGTTCGCCTGACGGGCGTAGCCGACCGCCGCGTGCACCATGGACTGCTCGTTGCGGCCCTGGTGGTACGGCATCACGTCGCGGTACTCGATCAGCGCCTGGCCGATCCCGGCGACGTTGCCGTGCCCGAAGATGCCCCACGTCGCGCCGATCAGCCGGCGCCGCTCGCCGTCGCGCTCGGTGTACTGCGCGGCGAGGAAGCGGACCAGCGCCTGGGCGACGGTCAGCCGGGTCGTGGTCATCGGTACCCCCCTGTGCTCTCTACGTGATCCGGGTGGAAGCAGATCCGCCACTCCCGCGTCGCGCCCGGGCCCGCCATGACGTTCAGGTAGTACATGTCATGCCCGGGCTGGGCGATCGACGGGCCGTGCCAGCCGTCGGGGACGAGGACGGCGTCGCCGGAGCGGACCTCGGCGAGGACGTCGGTGCCGCCCTCGCGGGAGGGGAACACGCGCTGATAGCCCAGGCCGTTCGGGCCGTCGATCTCGAAGTAGTAGATCTCCTCCAGCGCGGACTCCTCGCCCGGCCGGTGCTCGTCGTGCTTGTGCGGCGGGTACGAGGACCAGTTGCCGCCCGGCGTGATCACCTCGACGGCGATCAGCTTGTCGCAGTCGAAGGAGTCGGCGGAGGCGAAGTTCCGCACCTGGCGGGCGCAGTTGCCGCTGCCGCGCTGCTCGACGGGGACCTCCGGCGCGGGGCCGTAGCGGGCGGGGAGTCGTCGCTCGCACTTCGCTCCTGCCAGGGCGAAGCGGCCTCCCGCGCCGGAGGCGATCTGGACCCGGGCGTCCCGGGGAACGTACGCGAAGTCGGAAACCTTCGCGAACACGCTGTCCCGGCCCAGGAGTTGGAACTCGTGCTGCTCGGTTGACGCAGTCTCAATTTGTACGGTACATCCGCCTTGCAGCGGAAGCACGATCCACTCACTGTCCCCGGCGGTGAACGTATGTGTGCCGCCGGGCGTCAACTCGGCCACCCGCAGACTGCTGTGCGTCCAGCCGGCCGCCTTGGGATCGATGTCGACTGCGTACTGGGCGTTCGCGGTCGCGCCCTTGGGCAGATGCGGATCGGTACTGGTCATGCGGCCCTCACAGCAGTCCTACGGCGGTGTCCACGGCGGCGGCCACATCGCCGTCCGCCGGGTACAGCAGCGAGCGGCCGACCACCAGGCCGCGCACGGTGGGGAGTTGGAGCGCGCCGCGCCACTTCTCGTAGGCGGCGATCTGGCTCTCGGGCGAGTCGCCGATGTCGCCGCCGAGGAGGACGGCGGGCAGGGTCGAGGTCTCCATGACCCGGGCCATGTCGTCGGGGTCGTCGGTGACCGGCACCTTCAGCCAGGTGTAGGCGGAGGAGCCGCCGAGGCCGGAGGCGATGGCGATGGACCGGGTGACGGCCTCGGCGGACAGGTCGTTCCTCAGCTTCCCCTCGGGGGAGCGGCGGCTGATGAACGGCTCCACGAAGACGGGCAGCCGGCGCGCGGCCATGTCGTCGATCGCCCGGGCGGTGGACTCCAGGGTGGTCAGGGAGCCGGGGTCGTCGTAGTCGATACGCAGCAGCAGCTTGCCCGCGTCGAAGCCGAGCCGCTGGATGTCCTCGGGGCGGTGCCCGGTGAAGCGGTCGTCCAGCTCGAAGCGGGCGCCCTGCAGTCCGCCCCGGTTCATCGAGCCCATGACCACCTTGTGGTCGAGGACACCGAGCAGCAGCAGGTCGTCCAGGATGTCGGCGGTGGCGAGGACGCCGTCCACGCCGGGCCGGGACAGCGCCAGGCACAGCCGCTCCAGCAGGTCGGCGCGGTTGGCCATGGCGAGCCCCCGGTCCCCGACGCCGAGCGCGCCCCGGGCGGGGTGGTCGGCGGCGACGATCATCAGCCGGCCGCCCTCGTTCAGCAACGGCCTGCGCGCCCGGCGGACGGCCGCCTCGGAGATCGCCTCGGGGTGATGGGTACGGATGCGGACGAGTTCGGCGACGTCGACACGCGGACTTCTCCCGCCGTCGGTACGAGGGCTCCTCCCGCCGTCCCCGCCCTCGGCGTGGGTGCCCGCGACGCGGCCGGCCCTCACAGCACCGCTCCGGCGTCGAGCGCGGCGGCCACCTCGTCCGGGGTGGGCATCGCGGAGGAGCATTCCAGGCGGGAGGCGACGATGGCGCCGGCCGCGTTGGCGTGCCGCATGATCGTCTCCAGGTCCCAGCCTTCGAGGAGGCCGTGGCAGAGGGAGCCGCCGAACGCGTCCCCGGCGCCGAGTCCGTTGAGGACGGTGACCGGCAGGGGCGGCACCTCGGCCGAGTCGCCGTTCGCGCCGACCGCGAGGACACCCTTGGGTCCCTGCTTGACGACGGCGATCTCGACCCCGGCCGCGAGGAGCGCGCGAGCGGCCTCGTGGGGCTCGCGCACACCCGTCGCGACCTCCACCTCGTCCAGATTGCCGACGGCGACGGTCGTGTGCCGCAGCGCCTCGGCGTAGAAGGGGCGGGCCTCGTCGGGGTGGCTCCAGAACATCGGGCGCCAGTCGAGGTCGAACACCGTCGGGCCGGACTTCGCCCGGTGGGTGAGGGCCGCGAGGGTCGCCGTACGGCTCGGCTCCTCGCTCAGGCCGGTGCCGGTGACCCAGAAGATCCGGGCGTCGCGGACGGCGTCGAGGTCCAGGTCGTGGGCGTCGATCTCCAGGTCGGGCGCCTTGGGCTGCCGGTAGAAGTAGAGCGGGAAGTCGTCCGGCGGGAAGACCTCGCAGAAGGTGACCGGGGTCGGCAGGCCCGGGACCGGCGTGACCCAGCGGTCGTCCACGCCGAAACCGCGCAGCGCCTCGTGCAGATAGGCGCCGAACGGGTCGTCACCGGTACGGGTGATCACGGCGGTGTGCCGGCCGAGCCGGGCCGCGGCGACCGCGACGTTCGTCGCCGAACCGCCGAGGAACTTGCCGAAGGACGACACCTGGGCGAGCGGGACACCTGTCTGGAGCGGGTAGAGGTCCACCCCGATCCGCCCCATGGTGATCAGGTCGTACGCCATCGGCTTCCCTTCGTCACGGCTCTTCCCCGGCTCGTCCCGGCTCTTTTCCGGCTCGTCGCGGCTCTTCCCGGATTTCTAGCCTCCCCGGGCCGACCCTGTCAATGTTTTGTCCAGACATACGGACCAACTCTTGACACCGCTTTCTGCGCGCCCTCACGCTGGCGCCCATGACGTCGCTGCCGCCCTCCTCCTCACTGTCCCGTATCCGGATCGGATCGGCGCCCGATTCCTGGGGCGTGTGGTTCCCCGACGACCCGAAGCAGGTCCCCTGGCGGCGCTTCCTCGACGAGGTGGCGGACTCCGGCTACGAGTGGATCGAGCTGGGCCCCTACGGCTATCTGCCGACGGACCCGGCCGTGCTCGCCGAGGAGACCGCCCGGCGCGGGCTGAAGGTCTCGGCGGGCACGGTCTTCACCGGCCTGCACCACGGGGCGGCCGTGTGGGACAGGACCTGGGCGCACGTCCGCGACATCGCGGCCCTCACCCAGGCCATGGGCGCCCGCCATCTGGTCGTCATCCCCTCCTTCTGGCGGGACGACAAGACGGGCGAGGTGCTGGAGCCGTCCGCGCTGACGGCGCAGCAGTGGCGGAACCTGACGTCCCTGACCGAGCGGCTCGGCCGGGAGGTGCGGGAG
The DNA here is from genome assembly GCF_058673395.1 of Streptomyces sp. HUAS MG56. Taxonomy (NCBI): domain Bacteria; kingdom Bacillati; phylum Actinomycetota; class Actinomycetes; order Kitasatosporales; family Streptomycetaceae; genus Streptomyces; species Streptomyces sp. HUAS MG56. The sequence goes on from NZ_CM178722.1 coordinate 4,323,494, forward strand.
CGGTACGGACTGACGATCGTCGTCCACCCGCATGCCGACACCCACATCGACAGCGAGGAGAACGTCGCGCGTTTCCTCGACGGCACCGACTCCGACGCGGTGTCGCTGTGCCTGGACACCGGGCACTACGCGTACTGCGGCGGGGACAGCGTCAAGCTGATCGAGACCTACGGCGAGCGCATCGGCTATCTGCACCTCAAGCAGGTGGACCCGGAGGTCCTGGCCGACGTGCGGGCGAAGGGCACCCCCTTCGGACCGGCCGTGGCCCAGGGCGTGATGTGCGAACCGCCCGCCGGCGTACCGGAGTTGAGCCCCGTCCTGGCGGCGGCCCAGCGGCTGGACGTGGATCTGTTCGCCATCGTGGAGCAGGACATGTATCCCTGCGAGCCGGACGCTCCGCTGCCGATCGCCCGGCGGACCCGGGCGTTCCTGCGCTCGTGCGGGGCGTAGCGACACCATTGCGGCAGTTCTGTCACGAACACCCCTCTTGTGTCACATGTGTCGCGTGTACGTCGACTGTGCGTCACACCGTGACGACAGGCACTGTCCGCTCCTCACCCCGTGTCGTTCACCGGACGCAGGCTTGGTGATCGCCAGCGCAGCGCCCGGCTCCCCCGACGGCTTTCCCGGCCGCCGCCGCGGTGTGCGCAGGGAGGTGCAATTCATGACCGACCGAAGGCTCTGGTCCTACAAGGAGATCGCGGCGCACATCAGCGTGCAGCCCGACACCGTCCGGTCCTACCGCAAGCACGGGCTGCTGCCCCCGCCCGACCACGTGGAGGGCGGCAAGCCCTACTGGTACGCGGACACGGTCCGCGCCTGGGTCGCCTCCCGCCCCCGCAACCGCGGCCGCCGGTTCGACTGACCCGGCCGGTCGCCGGCCGCGACTTCGGGCGACCGGGGCCGCACCGTGTTCCGTTGGCGGCGTACGAGGCGTGCGGGGCGCTGGCGGCGGTCCCGGACCGGGAGGGGGCCGCCGTCAGCGCCACGGCTCGATGACCGTCACGCCCGCGCCCGGTGCGGTGCCCATCGCGGCCAGGGCCTGCGGGGCCGCGTCGAGCGGGATGGTCCGCGTCACCAGCAGGTCCGGACGCAGCACCCCGGACACGACCAGTTCCAGCATCGCCGGATAGGCGTGGGCGGCCATGCCGTGGCTGCCCAGCAGTTCGAGCTCCAGGGCCACGGCGCGGGCCAGCGGGACGGGCGTGGTGCCGTCGGCCGGGGGCAGCAGGCCGACCTGGACGTGGCGGCCGCGCCGGCGCAGGCCGTTCACGGACGCCGCGCAGGTGGCCGGGGAGCCGAGGGCGTCGAGGGAGAGGTGGGCTCCGCCGCCGGTCAGTTCACGGATCACCACGGCCGTCTCCGGGGTGCGCGAGGCGTCCACGCACTCCGCCGCACCGAACTTCCGCGCCAGGTCCAGCGCCTGCGGCGACACGTCCACGGCGACGACCCGCGCCCCCGAGGCCGCCGCGACCATCACGGCGGACAGCCCGACCCCGCCGCAGCCGTGCACCGCGACCCACTCCCCCGCCGCCGCCCGGCCCTGCTGCACCACCGCGCGGAAGGCGGTGGCGAAGCGGCAGCCGAGGGAGGCGGCGGTGGCGTACGCCATGTCGTCCGGGATCGCGACCAGGTTGACGTCGGCGTGGTCCAGCGCCACGTACTGGGCGAAGGAGCCCCAGTGGTGGAAGCCGGGCTGGGTCTGCCGCTCGCACACCTGCTGGTCGCCCGCCGCACAGGCCGGGCAGGTGCCGCAGGCGCAGACGAACGGCACGGTGACCCGGTCGCCGGGCCGCCGGCGGGTCACCCGGGAGCCGACGGCCTCGACGACACCGGCGAGTTCGTGCCCCGGCACGTGCGGCAGCTCGATGTCGGGGTCGTGGCCCATCCAGCCGTGCCAGTCACTGCGGCACAGCCCGGTGGCCTCGACCCGGACGACCACGCCGTCGGGGGCCGGGCGGGGGTCGGGCAGCTCGCGTACCTCGGCGGGGGCGCCGTAGCGTTCGAAGACGACGGCTCGCATGGGCAGTCCTTTCGGGAACCTCCGTGCAGACTAGAGGGTTCGGCCGTCTCAACCGGTGACGATGCGCTGCGGCTGCTCGTGCTCCGCGGGGCCTCCCGCCGGCCCGGCCCCGGGCCCCTGGAGGGGCGCCGTCGGCTCGCCTTCGCTCAGTCCGAACCGTTCGTGCAGTCGCCGCAGCCACGCCGGTGCCCACCATGTCGCCCTGCCCGTCAGCCGCATGATCGCCGGGACCAGCAGGCTGCGCACCACCATCGCGTCCATCAGGACCGCCAGGGCGATGCCCAGGCCGAGCATCTTGGTGTTCGTCACCCGGGAGGTGCCGATGGCGACCATCACCACGGCGAGGATGACCGCCGCCGCGGTGATCAGCCCGCCGGTGCGCCGGAGCCCGTGGCGTACGGCCGCGTCGTGGTCGCCCGTGCGGTCGTACTCCTCCTTGATGCGGGACAGCAGGAACACGCCGTAGTCCATGGAGAGCCCGAAGGCCACGCAGAACATCAGCACGGGCAGGGTGGTCTCGATGGAGCCGGTGCTGGTGAAGCCGAGCGGGCCGGACAGGTGGCCGTCCTGGAAGACCCAGACCACGGCACCGAACATCGCCGTCAGGCTGAGCGCGTTCAGGACGACCGCCTGGACCGGTATCAGCACGCTGCCCGTCAGCAGGAAGACCAGGAGCAGGGTGACGACGGCGATGAACCCGGCCGCCCAGGGCAGGCGCTCGGCTATCGCGTGCTTGGTGTCGACCAGGACGGCCGCCGTGCCGGTCACCTTCGTGTGGAACGGTGCGTGCAGTGCGCGTATGTCGCCCACCAGGCGCTGGGCCGGGTCGTCCACGGCCTCGCCCCGGGGCTGCACCGTGAAGTAGGCGGCATCGCCCTTGACCAGCGGGCCGTAGACGCGGGCCACCCCGGGCAGGGCGGCCACCTGCTGTTTGTAGGCGGCGTACCGGTCCGGGGCGGTCCTGCCCTCGGCGAGGATCTCCAGACCGCCGCCGGGGCTGCCCGGGAAGCTCTCGCGGAGGTGCTGCTGGACCACGTGGGACTCGGCGGTCGAGGGCAGCTGGCGGTCGTCTGCGGTGCCGAACTTGACGCCTAGGAAGGGGAGTCCGAGGACGACCAGCAGGACGGTCGTGCCCAGCGCGAAGAGCGGGGCGCGGCGCATCACCAGGGCGGCCGTCCGCGCCCAGGCAGCGCCCCCGTCGGCCTTCGGGGCGCGGTCGCGACGCAACAGGCGGCGCAGGTCCAGGGAGTTGACCCGGTGGCCGAGCAGGACCAGGGCCGCCGGGAGCAGGACCAGGGCGGCGGCCGCGGCGAGCAGGACCACGGCGATGCCGGCGTAGGCGAAGGAGCGCAGGAAGTACTGCGGGAAGACCATCATGGCGGCGAGGGAGACCGCGACCGTGAGGGCGGAGAAGAGCACCGTGCGCCCGGCCGTGCGCAGCGTCGCGGCGACCGCGGTCGACGGGTCGGCGCCCGTGGACAGTTCCTCGCGGTAGCGGCGGACGATGAACAGGGCGTAGTCGATGGCCAGGCCGAGGCCGAGGGCCGTCGTCAGGTTGAGCGCGAAGACCGATACGTCGGTGAACGTCGTCAGGCCGCGCAGGACGGCGTTGGTGCCGAGGATGGCGACGATGCCGATGCCGAGCGGCAGCAGGGCGGCGACCGCGCTGCCGAAGACCATCACCAGCAGCACCAGCGTGATCGGCAGGGCGATCAGCTCGGCGCGGGTCAGGTCCTCCTTGATGATGGTCTGCATCTCCTGCCGCACCGCGACGACGCCCCCGAGCTTCACCTGCACCGGTCCGTGCGTGCCCCGGTAGTGCGGGGCTATCCGGTCCAGGGTCCTGGCCGTCGCGTTCTCGTCGCCGGTGATGCGGGCGGCGATCAGCGCCTCGTGGCCGTCCTCGGCACGCAGGGCGGGGGCCTGCGCGGGAGCGGCCTGCCAGTAGGAGCCGACGCCGGTCACCCCCTTCTCCGCCGCGAGCCGGCGCGTCAGGTCGCGGGCCCGGGCGGCGACATCCGGGGCGTCGACGGAGGAGTGGCCCGCGTCGACCAGGAGGAGCAGGTTCGGCTGCGAGTCCGGGAACGCGCGCTCCAGGGCCTTGGTCGCGTACGACGACTCGGCGGCCGGGTCCTCCCAGCCGCCGCTGCCGAGGCGGTCCGCGACCCCGCTGCCGGCCACCACCGCGAGCGCGGTGAGCACCAGGGCCACGAGCAGCGACAGACGGGGGCGGGCGGTGACGAACCGGGTCCAGCCGCCGGGCCGGGGTGGGCTGTTGACTTCGGTCATCGTGCGGTGTCCCCTTCACCTTGGCTCATGTCCGTGCAGGCAGGCAGCATGAGTCGGTCGTTGCCCGTAAACTGGCAAACACGAGAGATCGCTCGCGTTTCACAAGAATGCGAGCGACTGCTCGCGTTTGTCAATCGCGTTCGGAGATCTGGGGATAACGCGTGCCCGACAACCCGCAGACACAGAACGAGCAGCCGCGCCGCCGGCAGGCCCGCGGTGAGCGCCGTATCGCCCAGCTGCTCGAAGCGGCCGCCCAGGTCTTCTGCACCACCGGCTACACCGCCGCCAGCACCAACGCCATCGCGCGCGAGGCCGGGGTCTCGCCGGGCACGCTCTACCAGTTCTTCCCGAACAAGGAGGCCATCGCGATCGAGCTGGGCGACCGGCTCATGCACGAGATGCGCGACACCTACGGCGAGGCGCTGGCGCCGGTCGACCCCGCCACCCCGCTGGAGGAGGCCGTCGGGTCCGCCGTCGACCGGTTCGTCGCGTTCAACACGGACCACCCGGTGTTCTTCGCGCTGATGCACGGCCCGGACATGCCCGGCGGGATCGCCGACGCGCACGACCAGTTGCACACCTCGCTGATCGGCCGCGTCGAAGGCCTGCTCGCCTCCCTCGTGCCGGACGCCTCCCCGGTGGACATCACCCGCACGGCGCACGTCTGCCTCGGCATCTACAAAGCGGGCCTGGAGCTGGTCCTCACCCATGAGGGCCCCGAGCGCGCGGCGTACATCCAGGAGATCAAGAACGTCCTCACCCGCTACCTGGAACCGCTGGTCGGCGACCGGATCGGCCAGGGCCGCCCCGGGGCCGCCGGCGGGTGACCCCGGGAGTCACCCGGACTGCGCCGTCCGGCACATCTGCCTACAGTGCGGAGAGATCGCCCAGCAGCAGTCGAGGGGACTCCCGTGACCCACTCCCCGCCGCCCGGCACCCCCAGGGCCCGCATACCCGGCCCGCAGCAGCCCCCGCCGCCGTACCCCCGCATCCGTGCGGGTCTGTGGCGGCGCTGTCTGGGCGGCGGGCTCGCCCTGTGGGCGCTGACGGCGTGGGTGACGTACGAGACCCGTGACGGCACGCCGCTGCCGACGCTGATCCTGCTCGGCAGCTTTCTGGCGCCGGTCGCCTTCGTACTGTGGGCGTACGAGCGGCACGGCCGCGACCTGGGCGTCAGCGCGATCCTCGGCTGCTTCCTGGCCGGCGCCACGCTCGGGTTGCTCGGCGCCTCGCTGACGGTGTCGTATCTGGCGCACCCCTCCTTCGGGCTGTCCCTCGGCGTCGCCCTGATCGAGGAGGCCGCCAAGCTCGGGGCCCTGGTGATCGCGCTGCGCGGCCAGCCCGGCGTCCGCGGCACGCGCGCGGGGCTGGTGCTCGGCGCGGCCGTCGGCTTCGGCTTCGCGGCCCTGGAGAGCGCCGGGTACGCGTTCGACGCGGCCGTCTCCACCGAGGGCGTGACCCTGCGCACGCTGCTGGAGACGGAGATGCTGCGCGGGGTGCTCACGCCCCTCGGGCACGGCCTGTGGACCGCGATCGCGGGCGCCGCCCTGCTGTCCCGGCGCCGGCCGAACGGGCAGTTCCGCCTCACCGCACCGGCCGTAGGCGCCTGCCTCGGCACCTCCCTGCTGCACACCCTGTGGGACGCGACGCACGGCATCGCGATCCAGGCGACGGCCCGGCTGACCGGCGCAGGGTCGAACCGGCCGCTCTTCACGCACGCGTACCTCGCCCGGCCGAGCGCCCCACAGGAGCACCTGTTCACCCTGTTCTCGGTCGGCGGGCTGGCGCTGGTGGCGCTGGCCGGGGTCGGCTGGGTGCGCGTGCTGGCGCGGCGGAACACCTCTTGGAGAAATACCCCCTAGGGGTATAGTCTGAGAAACATGGGGGTTCCCCCGCAGCCCCGATGGCCTCGCGGACCCCACTGGCCCCCTACGCCTCGACGAGGAGTAACGACATGACCACCCACACCGACACCCCGGGCTCCGTCACCACCGTCTACAAGGTGACCGGCATGAGCTGTGGCCACTGCGAGGGCGCCATCTCCGCCGAGGTCTCCGAGATCCCCGGCGTCACCTCGGTGAAGGCCGTGGCGTCGACCGGTGAGGTGACCGTCGTCTCCACGTCCGAGCCGGACGACGAAGCCGTGCGCGCCGCCGTGGACGAGGCCGGTTTCGAGCTGGCCGGCCGCGCCTGAGCAACACCTTCGATTCCCCCGACCGGGCCGTACCGACCAGCTGATACTGGCTCCGTACGGTCCGGTCCGATGTCTGGAGTCCGGACATGACCAGCACCACCCGTACAGACAAGGCCCCGTCGACAGCCGGAACCCCCTCCGAGGCCGACGAGGTCGAGCTGCTCATCGGCGGGATGACCTGCGCCTCCTGCGCCGCGCGCGTGGAGAAGAAGCTCAACCGGATGGACGGCGTCAGCGCCACCGTCAACTACGCCACCGAGAAGGCGAGGATCTCCTTCGGCGAGGGCGTCGCGGTCGCCGACCTGATCGCCACCGTGGAGAAGACCGGCTACACCGCCGAGGTACCCGCCCCGCCCCAGCCCGAGGCGACGGCGCAGCAGCCTCCCGCGCACGACGCCGAACTCGGCGCGCTCCGGCAGCGGCTGCTGGTCTCCGCGCTGCTCGCGCTGCCCGTCGTCCTGCTCGCGATGATCCCGGCACTCCAGTTCGACAACTGGCAGTGGCTCTCGCTCACGCTCGCCGCGCCCGTCGTCGTCTGGGGCGGCCTGCCCTTCCACCGGGCCGCGTGGACCAACCTCCGGCACGGCGCCGCCACCATGGACACCCTGGTCTCGGTCGGCACGCTGGCGGCCTTCGGCTGGTCGCTGTGGGCACTGTTCTTCGGCGACGCCGGCATGCCCGGCATGCACGACGAGTTCCGCCTCACGATCTCGCGCATGGACGGCGCCTCGACCATCTACCTGGAGGTCGCCTCCGGGGTCGTCGCGCTGATCCTGCTCGGCCGCTATCTGGAGGCCCGCTCCAAGCGCCGGGCGGGGGCGGCCCTGCACGCGCTGATGGAACTGGGCGCCAAGGACGTGGCGGTGCTGCGGGACGGGCGTGAGGTCCGGATCCCCGTGGCGTCGCTGTCGGTCGGGGACCGGTTCGTCGTACGGCCCGGCGAGAAGGTCGCGACCGACGGCACCGTGGTCGAGGGCGTCTCCGCGGTGGACGCGTCCATGCTGACCGGCGAGTCGGTGCCGGTGGACGTCGGGCCGGGCGACCGGGTCAGCGGCGCCACGGTCAACGCGGGCGGGCGGCTGGTCGTCGAGGCCGCCCGGGTCGGCGCGGACACCCAGCTCGCGCGCATGGCGAAGCTGGTGGAGGACGCGCAGAACGGCAAGGCCGAGGTGCAGCGGCTCGCCGACCGGGTGTCCGCCGTGTTCGTGCCCGTCGTCATCGGCATCGCGCTCGCCACGTTCGGCGTCTGGCTGGGCCTGACCGGGGACGCGGTCGCCGCGTTCACCGCGTCCGTCGCCGTCCTGATCATCGCCTGCCCCTGTGCGCTGGGCCTCGCCACGCCGACCGCGCTGATGGTCGGCACCGGCCGCGGCGCCCAGCTCGGCATCCTGATCAAGGGCCCCGAGGTGCTGGAGTCCACGCGCCGCGTCGACACGGTCGTCCTCGACAAGACGGGCACGGTCACCACCGGCCGGATGACGCTCCAGGCGGTCCACGTCGCCGCCGGCGAGGACGAGAAGGAGCTGCTCAGGCTGGCCGGCGCCCTGGAGCATGCCTCCGAGCACCCGGTCGCCCGCGCCATCGCCGCGGGGGCCGAGGAGCGCGCCGGAGCACTGCCGGAGGTCGAGCACTTCGAGAACGTCCCCGGGCGGGGCGTACGCGGGCGCGTGGACGGCCGCGAGGTGGCCGTGGGGCGCCTGTACGACGTCCTGCCGCACTCGTTGGTCCAGGCGGCCCGCGAGGCCGAGGAGCAGGGCCGTACGGCGGTCGTGGCCGGCTGGGACGGGCGGGCCCGCGGGGTCCTCGCCGTCGCCGACACGGTCAAGGAGACCAGTGCCGAGGCGATCCGTGAGCTGCGCGCCCTCGGACTCACGCCGGTGCTGCTCACCGGCGACAACCGGACGGTCGCCGAGGCGGTCGCACGGACGGTCGGCATCGACCCGGCGCACGTGTACGCCGAGGTGCTGCCCGAGGACAAGGTGGACGTCGTACGGCGGCTGCGGGACGAGGGGCGCGCGGTGGCGATGGTCGGCGACGGCGTCAACGACGCGGCCGCGCTGGCCACCGCCGATCTGGGGCTGGCGATGGGCACCGGGACGGACGCGGCGATCGAGGCGAGCGATCTGACGCTGGTGCGCGGGGACCTGCGCGTGGCGGCGGACGCGATACGGCTGTCCCGGCGGACGCTGGCCACGATCAAGGGGAACCTGGTGTGGGCCTTCGGCTACAACGTGGCCGCGCTGCCGCTGGCCGCCGCCGGACTGCTCAACCCGATGATCGCGGGCGCGGCGATGGCCTTCTCCTCGGTGTTCGTGGTGACCAACAGCCTGCGGCTGCGACGATTCCGCTGAGACCGAAGTAGGAGACCCTCTGGAGTCGGACGCGCGCACCACATAAGCTCTTCACAAGGCTCGCGCATCTTCCTTACGCTTGGGCTCCGATCGTCGTATCGGGGCTCTTGCGTACCTAAAGGACATATGCAAGAGACGCAGATCACAGTGATGCGAACGTAACCATCGAAGGGGTTCGAAGGTCTAAGTTGGCGATGTCGGTTCGGCGTCTTGGGGGGCGTCTGCCGGCGTCTGGGGTTGTCTTGGGGGACTGCCTCAGAGATGCGTTGCCGGGGCACGTACACCGGGAAGCTTTGAGCGGCCCTCCCTGCGTGCGTTGTCCCGGCAGATCGCACCGCATCACCGGAGTGGGACGAGTTTTGCTCGTTCTGCTCACCAGACAGCGATTCAGGCGCTGTCTCTCCGAGCGCCCGGCCGGATCCCGTGGGGGGAATCCGCACCGGGACACGGGAAGGCGCCCTGATCGTCGGCCCGTGGGGGGACCGGCGCAGGGCGCCTTCCGCTTATTCGTCTGTACGGCCACCGCAGGGCCCACCCATGAGGCAGGCCCTGACACTCAGTGCCTCAGCATTCCCCGACTGCGTCAGCGAGCCTCGACCGGTACGAAGTCGCGCTCGACCACGCCCGTGGCCGTGCCGACCCGGGGGACAACCCCCGGACCCCCGGCCGGGTCCGGAGCCACCGTCCACCGGCACCCTGACGATGTGCCGACGCCGCCGAGACCGAGAGGCGGCCAACCAGGGGCGCCATCCGGACGACGCCCCTCGCCGGCAGGTGTCAGCGAGCCTCGACCGGTACGAAGTCGCGCTCGACCACGCCCGTGTAGATCTGGCGCGGGCGGCCGATGCGGGAGCCCGGCTCCTTGATCATTTCGGTCCACTGGGCGATCCAGCCCGGCAGGCGGCCGAGGGCGAACAGGACCGTGAACATCTCGGTCGGGAAGCCCATGGCCCGGTAGATCAGACCGGTGTAGAAGTCGACGTTGGGGTAGAGGTTGCGCGAGACGAAGTAGTCGTCGGAGAGCGCGTGCTCCTCCAGCTTCAGCGCGATGTCCAGCAGCTCGTCGGACTTGCCGAGGGCGGAGAGGACGTCGTGCGCGGCAGCCTTGATGATCTTGGCGCGCGGGTCGAAGCTCTTGTAGACCCGGTGGCCGAAGCCCATCAGACGAACGCCGTCCTCCTTGTTCTTCACCTTGCGGATGAAGGAGTCGACGTCGCCGCCGTTGGCCTGGATGTCTTCCAGCATCTCCAGCACGGACTGGTTGGCGCCGCCGTGCAGCGGGCCCCACAGGGCGCTGATGCCGGCCGAGATCGACGCGAACATGTTGGCCTGCGAGGAGCCGACCAGGCGGACCGTCGAGGTGGAGCAGTTCTGCTCGTGGTCGGCGTGCAGGATCAGCAGCTTGTCCAGCGCGGCGACGACGACCGGGTCGAGGTCGTACTCCTGGGCGGGGACCGAGAAGGTCATGCGCAGGAAGTTCTCGACGTAGCTGAGGTCGTTGCGCGGGTAGACGAACGGGTGGCCGATCGACTTCTTGTACGCGTACGCCGCGATCGTCGGCAGCTTGGCGAGCAGCCGGATCGTGGAGAGGTTGCGCTGCTTCTCGTCGAACGGGTTGTGGCTGTCCTGGTAGAAGGTGGACAGCGCCGAGACGACCGACGACAGCATGGCCATCGGGTGGGCGTCCCGCGGGAAGCCCTTGTAGAAGTTCTTGACGTCCTCGTGCAGCAGCGTGTGCCGCGTGATCTCGTTCTGGAACGTCGTCAGCTCGTCGACGGTCGGGAGCTCGCCGTTGATCAGCAGATACGCCACCTCGAGGAAGGTGGAGCGCTCGGCCAGCTGCTCGATGGGGTAGCCGCGGTAGCGGAGGATGCCCGCCTCACCGTCGAGGTAGGTGACAGCGGATTTGTAGGCGGCCGTGTTGCCGTACCCGCTGTCCAGAGTCACCAGACCGGTCTGGGTGCGGAGCTTCCCGATGTCGAAGCCCTTGTCGCCGACGGTGCTGTCGACCACCGGGTAGGTGTACTCGCCGTCGCCGTACCGCAGTACTACAGAGTTGTCGCTCACGTCTTCCCTCACCGACGTAGTGCCTCATCTTCGAGGTGCCCTGACTGTCTCTACCATCCCCCATTTGGCTCAGGAGAGTGCACTCGGGGTCGACCATTGGGCCCATCGGCGGCACTCAGTGCCGCCAACTTGCCCATCCTGCCCCCTTTGAACGGCATCTGGAAGTGCTCTGTGACCTTCGTGACTCATTTGATCGATCATTTTTCCTGATGACCCGCGTCGAGCCTGAAGTCCAGGGCCGTGCACCGCCGTCCGGCCGAGACCGTGCGCACCGCCTGTCCGATCGCCTTGCGTGAACCGACGAGGACGACGAGGCGTTTGGCCCGTGTCACCGCCGTGTACAGGAGGTTCCGCTGGAGCATCATCCACGCCCCGGTCGTGACCGGAATCACCACGGCGGGATATTCACTCCCCTGCGAGCGGTGAATGGTCACCGCGTACGCATGTGCCAGTTCGTCCAGTTCGTCGAATTCGTAGGGCACCTCCTCGTCCTCGTCGGTCAGCACCATGAGCTTCTGGTCGACCGGATCGAGCGAGGTGACGACGCCCACGGTGCCGTTGAAGACGCCGTTCTTCCCTTTCTCGTAATTGTTCCGGATCTGGGTGACCTTGTCCCCCACGCGGAAGACCCGGCCGCCGAACCGCTTCTCGGGCAGGTCGGGCCGTCCGGGCGTGATGGCCTGCTGGAGCAGTCCGTTGAGGGCCCCGGCGCCGGCCGGACCCCGGTGCATCGGCGCGAGCACCTGCACGTCCCGCCGCGGATCGAGCCCGAACTTGGCCGGAATCCGCCGCGCCGCCACGTCCACGGTGAGCCGGCCGGCCTCCTCGGTGTCGTCCTCGACGAAGAGGAAGAAGTCCTTCAGCCCGTCGGTGAGCGGATGCTGCCCGGCGTTGATCCGGTGCGCGTTGGTGACGACACCGGACTGCTGGGCCTGCCGGAAGACCCGGGTGAGGCGGACGGCCGGGATCGGGCTGCCGTCGGCGAGCAGGTCGCGCAGCACCTCGCCCGCGCCGACGCTCGGCAACTGGTCGACGTCCCCGACGAAGAGGAGGTGCGCGCCCGGGGGGACGGCCTTGACCAGCTTGTTGGCGAGCAGCAGGTCCAGCATGGACGCCTCGTCCACGACCACCAGGTCGGCGTCCAGCGGCCGGTCGCGGTCGTAGGCGGCGTCCCCGCCGGGCTTCAGCTCCAGCAGCCGGTGCACGGTGGAGGCCTCGGCGCCGGTCAGCTCGGACAGACGCTTGGCGGCCCGCCCGGTCGGCGCGGCGAGCAGCACCTTGGCCCGTCTGGCCCGGGCCAGCTCCACGATCGAGCGCACGGTGAAGGACTTGCCGCAGCCGGGCCCGCCGGTGAGCACGGCGACCTTCTCGCTGAGCGCGAGCTTGACGGCGGCCTCCTGCTCGGGCGCGAGATCGGCGCCGGTGCGCGTCCTCAGCCAGCCGAGGGCCTTGCCCCAGTCGACGTCCTGGAAGCCCGGCATGCGGTCCTGACCGGTGCGCAGCAGGCGCAGGAGCTGGGCGGCGAGGGACAGTTCGGCGCGGTGGAAGGGGACCAGGTAGACGGCCGTGACGGGTTCGGCCGTGTCCCCCTCGGGCCCCGGGACCTTCTCCCGTACGACGCCCGGCTCCACGCCGTCCTCCCCCGGCTCGGCCAGCTCCGCGAGGCACTCGATGACCAGCCCGGTGTCGACCTGGAGCAGCTTGACGGCGTCGGCGATCAGCCGCTCCTCGGGCAGGAAGCAGTGGCCCTGGTCGGCGGACTGGGACAGGGCGTACTGGAGGCCGGCCTTCACCCGCTCCGGGCTGTCGTGCGGGATGCCGACGGACTGGGCGATCTTGTCGGCGGTCAGGAAGCCGATGCCCCAGACGTCGGCGGCGAGCCGGTAGGGGTGGTTCCTGACGACGGAGATGGACGCGTCGCCGTACTTCTTGTAGATCCGCACGGCGATGGAGGTGGACACCTCGACGGTCTGGAGGAAGAGCATGACCTCCTTGATCGCCTTCTGTTCCTCCCAGGCGTCGGCGATCTTCTTGGTCCGCTTGGGCCCGAGCCCGGGGACCTCGATGAGCCGTTTCGGCTCCTCCTCGATGATCTGGAGCGTGTCGAGTCCGAAGTGCTGGGTGATGCGGTCGGCGAAGACGGGTCCGATCCCTTTGACGAGGCCGGACCCGAGGTAGCGCCGGATGCCCTGGACGGTGGCCGGCAGGACCGTCGTGTAGTTCTCGACGTGGAACTGCTTGCCGTACTGGGGGTGCGAGCCCCAGCGGCCCTCCATCCGCAGCGACTCCCCGACCTGGGCGCCGAGCAGCGCGCCGACGACCGTGAGGAGGTCGCCGCCGCCTCTGCCGGTGTCGACCCGGGCGACCGTGTAGCCGTTCTCCTCGTTGGCGTACGTGATCCGCTCCAGCACGCCTTCGAGCACGGCGAGCCGACGCTCGGTCGTCTGATTCCCCTCCTGGTGAGCCATGGTCCGACGGTACCGGTGACCGCTGACAGCCGAGGCGGCTCATGGCCGGGGGCGGCGGCTCGCGGCCACCGCCCCCGGCCGGGCCGTCAGGCGTCCTCGATGGTGATGAAGGGGTCCCACTGGAAGTAGCCCTTCAACTGCCGGTGCCGGTCCAGGATCTGGAAGGAGAAGTGGTAGACGACCTTGCCGACGCTCTTGACCGTCGTGCGCCAGTAGTGGTCCTGGTACTTCTGCGTCACGAAGTCCGGGCTGCCCTCGCTCCCCTCCTTGGGCAGCGGGTAGACGCCGTCGACCACCTCGATCTCCGGCGTCCTGATGAGCGTGTGGTCGCGGTCGCTGCTGACGTACCGGTACAGCAGCGCCTTGTAGTCGCTGCCCAGCGACAGCGTCGTCTCCCGCCACCTGATGCTGTCCCCGGGCTCGGCGCGCAGGTTCAGCTCGGCGCCCGACGTGCCGACGATGTGGTCGTGCCGCGTCGTCATGTAGATCAGGCTCTCGTCGACGTACGTCGGCGCGTCGGGGTTCCTCGACGCGTTGGGGTACTGCTCGACGATCGTGGCCGCGTCGAAGGCGATGAGGACGTTCAGGTCAGCCATTTCTTTCCCCCTTGGGAAGCTTTTCCGGAAGCTTTTCAGGAAGTTTTCGGGACCTTGTAGGCCATCGCCCGCGGGTAGTCGTGCCGGTGCAGGCGGACGCGGACCAGGAGGGGCCCGGCGTTGACCGGGTCGTGCGGGTCGGCGAGGCGGGCCAGCAGGGCGTCCAGCTCGGCCGCGTGGGCGATGGCGACGCCGGTCGCCGGGGTGTCCTCGCCGGCGAAGACGGCCGCGAGACGGTCGTAGTGCCAGGGGTGCAGGACGTTGTAGAAGTCCGGTTCGGCGGTGGAGTGTTCGGCGTAGTAAGCCGGGTTCACCAGCATCTGCTCGATGCCGTAGAAGTGCCCGTTGTCCAGGACGAACACCACCGAGGGCAGCCCGAGCCGGGTGTGGGTGGAGATCTCCTGGCAGGTCTCCTGGAAGGAGCCGTCGCCGACGAACACCATCGGGCGGGCGCCGTCGCGTTCGGGGGCGAGCGCGGCGCCCGTGGCCGCGCCGACCGACCAGCCGATGGACAGCCAGCTGATCTGGGAGAGGAACCCGCCCGCGGGCAGGGCCAGGTTCATCGAGCCGATGAGGGCGAACGCGGCGTCCGAGACGACCGTCCAGTCCTCCCGGGTCTCCTCGCCCAGGAAGTGGTTGATCCGGTCGAACAGGCCGTCGTACGTGAGGTGTTCACCGCCCCGGGATCGGGCGCCGTCGAGGTTCAGCGAGGCGCGGTACTGCGCCAGGCCCGCGGGGCGGCCGGCCGGTGCGCCCCGGTGGCTGTAGGACTCGGCGTAGTAGTCGGAGGCGAGGCCCCCGGAGCCGTACTCCTTCACCAGCGCGTCCTGGAGGGCGGGCAGCAGGTGGGCGAGCTGGACGTCGGGGAAGTAGGAGGTGCCGACGCTGACGCCGCCGTGCGCCGCCATCACCCAGTCGGTGCCGACGCTCTGCTCGCCGCCCAGGTTCTTCGACGTGGACCAGGCGCCGAGCCCGATCCGGCAGGTGGCCCACTCCTTGAAGACGCCGTACACGTCCGGGTGACTGGCCCTGCCGTTGTAGACGCCGTGGAACTGCGGCAGGTCCTCGTCCACGACGGCCTTGGCGCCGACCGTCGTGCAGAACGGCACCCCGGTGGCCTCCACCAGGTCGGTGAGCTGCCCGCCGTGCCGGTACCGGTCGATCTCCTCACCGGCCCACACGATCGGGCGGGGCCGGCCGTCCGGGCCGGGGTGCTCCTCGATCAGGGTGAGGACCGCGTGCACGGCGTTCTCCAGCATGGGCTGGTTGCGCGCGCTGAACGGCCGTTCGCGGCGGACGATCGGCTCTGCGGGCTCGGGGCAGGGCTCGTCCCACAGGTCCTCCATGACCTCCAGGTAGACCGGCCTGCGCTCGGAGAGACACGCGGTGAGCGCCGAGTCGATCTGGGCGGGCGCGAGGCCCGGGTTGGAGATGACCTGCGCGTCCACGGTGACCTGCCGGTAGACGTCCAGGTTGCTCTCCGCGCGCGGGCTCATGTGCGAGGTGAGCAGGCCGACGGCACGGTAGTTCTGCCACTGCTCGTACGGCGGGCAGGCGTTGACGGCGACGATCGGGATCTGCTCGACGTACGCGCCGCCGCAGGCGCCCAGGAGATTGAACGCGCCGACGCTGTACGTGACCGCCGCCGCGCCCACGCCGTGGATGCGGGCGTAGGCGTCGGCGGCCTGGCCCGCGCCGCCCTCGGTCGGCGTGCCGACCCACTCGACGTCGCCCTCCGCGCGGAGCGCCGTCAGGAACGGGCCGAGGTGGTTGCCGGGGACGCCGAAGAGGTGGGTGATGCCCAACTCGGCCAGCCGCAGGGCGAGATAGCGGGCCACCGTGCAGGCCGGGAGGCTCTCGGTCATGCGGGCTCCCCCTCCTGTGCCGTGGTGACCGGCGCGGCCCGGTGGACGGCGAGGGCGGCGCGCACCGCGCTCTCCAGGGCGCCCTCGATCCAGGCGTGCTTGAGGGAGGTGTGCTCCCCCGCGAAGTGCAGCGGGCCCTCGGGCCGGGAGACGTCCAGGTGGAAGCTGGTCATCTGGTGGGCGGTGTAGATGGCGGCCTCACCGAAGGCGTACGGGTCGCGCGCCCAGCTCTGGGTGGCGCCCCGGCCGGTGAAGAACACCTCGATGCGCCGGCCGTGCAGGGCCTGGAGATTGCGCAGGGCGTAGACGTAGCGCTCCGTGTTCGGCATGGAGTCCCAGCGGGCGGCGTCGTCGGACCAGGAGTACGAGGCGAGGACCACGCCGCCGCCCATGCTCTCCTCGACCGGGTGCGAGGGGTAGTACAGGAACCGGTTGGGGTTGTCGGTGGCGGAGCCCCCGCCGAAGCAGTGGGTGGCGGGCCGGACGGCGGGCCCGCGCAGCGGCAGGCTGCCGTCGATCCGCCGCATCTCCTCCGTGACGCCGCTGTCCTTGACGGCGACACCGAGCAGCCCGGCCGCCCCCGGCTCGGGCAGCGTGGGCACGGACGCGGTGTCCACTTCGCCTCCCCGCCGGTAGTACGCGTACAGCCCGGGCGCGATGCCCTCCAGCGCGTCGCGCCAGTCGTCCTCGGTGAACTCCCACCACCGGTGGCTGAATTCGAGCAGCACCTTGGTGGCCTGGTCGTAGTGGGTCTCGATGACGGCGCGGCGCTTCTTGTACGACATCGAGGGGACGATCTCCACGAAGCGCAGGGCGGAGAACGGGACGGTGACGATCGCCAGGTCCGCCGTCCACAGCCGCGGCAGTTCCTTCGGATCGGCCTCGTCGACGGTCTGTACGGCCACGCCCCACCCGTCGGCCCCGACCGCACCGGTGCCCTCGGGGTCGGTGTCGCGGCTGGGGTCGTGGTACTCGATCCGGATCACCCGCTCGCCCAACCGCACCTCGTCGCGCAGGCCCTGGTGCAGGGCGTGCGGCAGGCGCCAACTGCCGCCGGGGATCTCCCAGTAGCGCACCCCGGGGCTGATGTCGCTGCGGCTCAGGAAGCTGTGGAAGAAGGAGAGGTGGAGCCGCGAGGACATGTTCTCCAGGGTGCCGAGGGCCTCGATCGCCTCGTCGCTGAGCCCGGCGTGCTCGCGCAGGAAGGCGCCCATCGAGTAGCCGTCGAAGTCACGGATCACCCGCGCCCATCCCTCGACCCATTCGTCGAAGGGCTTGTTGACCCGCTTGCCGTCGACGACGTCGGAGTAGTAGTCGCGCACGCTCTCCAGCGCGTCGTCGACCATCTTCACGACCGGGGCGCGGACCTCGTCGTCGGTGAGGTGGAAGCCCTCGTTGATCCGCTCGGGACCGGCGGCGTAGTCGGCGCGCCGCACCTGGACGCGGTTGGCGCGGATCCAGGAGTTGCCGCGCTTGTCGGGCTCGCGGAAGTCCGGGCTGTCGTCGCCGTACGTCCAGGTCTGCCCGGTGAACGAGGTGTACGACACCGGAGGGCCGGGGACGTCCGGGCCGCTGCCGGTGTGGGGGTCGATGTCCACGTTGTAGAACTGGCGGCGGCCGAGCCCGAGTTTGTCGACCAGGGCGAGGACGAGCGGGTGGAAGTCGGGCAGCCGCATCGCTCCGGCCTCGGCGTACTGGGCCGGGTCGGCGAAGGGCTGGTGGTGCCTGGTCGTGCGGAAGGTCTTGATGCGTCCGCCGACACGGTTGGCGTTCGCCTCCAGGACGGTGACGTCGTGCCCTGCGTCCTTGAGCAGTCGGGCGGCGACGAGACCGGTGATGCCGGCGCCGATGACGAGAATCTTCTTGCGCGGGTGGGGCGTGGGGCCGAGGCGGCCCGTGTCTATCAGGGTGTGCAGGTATTCGAGTTTCAGGTCCTTTCCGTCGGGTCCGACGAGAAGGAGTTCACGGGCGAGCCTGAGACAGGTCTGCCAGCGGGCACGGGTGGCGGAGTTGTCCCGTGGAGTGTCGGTCATAGCCTGCGATCGTAGATATGCGGAAACGGTTTCTCGGTTCACCTCGGGGACAAAGTCCGGAAAACGCCGAGGGGGGTGTGTGACGGGATTTTGACTTGCTCGGATTTCTCCGGCGAGGGTGATTGATTCCCGAGGGGCGGGTGAGTAATGGGAGCGGAACTGAAAAAACAATTCGCTTGTGGAATGTTGCGGAATGTGAAATTCCTGCGGTGGAGGCGTGCGGGCAGCGGGGATGGTCCCGGGAGGAAACCCGTCAGCCGACACCCGCAACTGGCCTGCTGGAGTGGCGAGTTGGCATATGCATCCGGCCAACGTGCCCGTGGGCGGGGTTACGCCATGGGCCCGCGGCGGAGTTGCTCGCGGAGGGGGCGAGAGGAAGGGGCGAGAGGGCGAGAGGAACGGGCACGTGGCCGTTGGGCCGCTCGCTTCCCGGGATTGTCGGGCTTCCGCGAGGTGCGTAAAGGGCGCTCCCGTTGCGCTGCGCTCCACTCTCGCGTCGCCTTCGGCGATGAGCCTGCGGGCCGCCCTTTACACACCTCGCTCCAGCCCGTGCGAGAAGCGGGCGAGCGGCCCGGAAGGGCGGTGGCCCTGGCCGGTACCGGGCCCTTGAGTCGGCTGCGTGGATTCCGTTGGCGGGGGGGGGCGCGGGGGCCGCGGGTGGGTGGGGGTGGGTTCGGTGGGTGCGGGTGAGTGGGTGGGTGGCACGGGGTGGGCTGAGGGTGGTGAGGGGCGGGGGCGCGGTCGCGTCTCGCGGGCACGCCGGGTGGTTCGGCGACTGCGGGTGAGTGGGCACGGGGTGGGGTGGTGAGGGGCGGGAGGTCGGGCTGTCGGGGGGATGGGCAGGTTTGGGCCAGGGGGTTGGCTGGGGGCTGGACCCAGGGCCGGTTTCCATTCGGGGGTGGCCCAAAGCTGCCAGTTGTCGCCCTCGCAGGGTGGCCATGGGCCCTGGGCGGACCCCGGTCGGGCCCGGCCAGGCCTCGGTCACGATTGGGTTTCGGCCATCTCCAGCCCCTTGCCCGCGCGCCGTGTAATCGTTTCCAATCCTCCCTGACGGCTCGGCGTGGAAACGATTACACGCGGGGCCGTCCACGAGTCTCACGAGGAGGTGAGTCGGCGTTGGCGAGCATCAAGGATGTCGCCGCCTCGGCCGGGGTGTCCGTGGCCACGGTGTCGCGTGTCCTGAACGAGCATCCGTCGGTCAGTGCGGACGCACGCACGCGTGTGCTGACCGCCGTCGAGGCGTTGGGGTATCGGCCGAACGCCGTCGCCCGGTCCCTGCGGACCGACCAGACCCACACCCTCGGGCTCGTCATCAGCGACGTGCTCAACCCCTACTTCACCGAGCTGGCCCGCTCCGTCGAGGAAGAGGCCCGGGCGCTCGGGTACAGCGTGATCATCGGGAACGCCGACGAGCGGCCCGAGATCCAGGATCACCATGTCCGGAACCTGCTCGATCGGCGGATCGACGGGCTGCTCATCTCCCCCACCGACGGCGGCTCCCCGCTCATGCTGGACGCCGTCCGGGCCGGGACGCCCATGGTGTTCGTGGACCGGTGGATCCCCGGGGTGGACGTGCCCGTCGTACGGGCCGACGGGCGGGGCGCCGTACGGGATCTCGTGGCGCATCTGCACGCGCTCGGACACCGGCGGCTCGCCATCATCGCCGGGCCCGCCGCCACCACGACCGGCAGTGAGCGGGTCGAGGCCTTCCGGGCCGCACTCGCCGACTACGGCCTTCCACTCCCTGACGCCTACATAGGCCAGGGCGACTTCCAGGCCGAGAGCGGGCGGCGGGTCACCGAGGGGTTCCTGGATCTGCCCGAGCCGCCGGAGGTCGTCTTCGCGGCCGACAACCTCATGGCGCTCGGTGCGCTCGATGCCGTACGCGCGCGTGGGCTGCGTGTGCCGGACGACATCGCGCTGGCCGCGTTCGACGACATCCCCTGGTTCGTGCACACCGATCCGCCCGTCACCGCTATCGCCCAGCCGACCGGTGACCTGGGCAGGGCCGCCGTGCGGGCCCTCGTCGACCGCATCGAGGGGCGGGCCGGCGCGTCCGTCGCCCTCTTCGCCCGGCTCGTCGTGCGCCGCTCGTGCGGCGAGCACCTCCCGAGGAACAGGAGCACGTCGTGAGCAACCCGGACGAGTTGCTGCGCATCGAGGGCATACGCAAGACCTTCCCCGGCGTGGTCGCGCTCGACGGCGTCGACTTCGATCTGCGCCGGGGCGAGGTCCATGTGCTGCTCGGTGAGAACGGCGCCGGCAAGAGCACGCTGATCAAGATGCTCTCCGGGGCCTACACGCCCGACGGCGGACGGATTCTCGTCGACGGCCGGGAGACGCGCATCCACGGTGCGCAGGACGCCGAGCGGCTCGGCATCGCCACCATCTACCAGGAGTTCAACCTGGTGCCCGACCTCACCGTCGCCGAGAACATCTTCCTCGGGCGGCAGCCGCGGCGCTTCGGGATGATCGACCGGAAGACGATGGAGGCGGACGCCGCAGCCCTCCTCGCGCGCGTGGGGGTCGATGTGTCGCCTCGCACGCGTGTGCGTGAACTCGGCATCGCCCGGCTCCAGATGGTCGAGATCGCCAAGGCGCTCAGCCTGGACGCGCGCGTGCTCATCATGGACGAGCCGACGGCCGTGCTCACGTCGGAGGAGGTCGAGAAGCTCTTCGGCATCGTGCGCTCGCTGCGCGCGGACGGCGTCGGGATCGTCTTCATCACCCATCACCTGGAGGAGATCGCCGCCCTGGGCGACCGGGTCACCGTCATCCGGGACGGCAGGAGCGTCGGGGAGGTGCCTGCGGCGACGCCCGAGGAGGAGCTGGTACGGCTCATGGTCGGGCGGTCGATCGAGCAGCAGTATCCGCGGCAACGGGCCGAGCGCGGAGCGGCGTTGCTGTCCGTCGAGGGGCTCACCCGGGACGGGGTGTTCCACGACGTCGGCTTCGAGGTGCACGCCGGTGAGGTCGTCGGGATCGCCGGGCTCGTCGGGGCCGGGCGGACCGAGGTCGTGCGGGCCGTGTTCGGGGCCGATCCGTACGACGGCGGGGTCGTGCGGGTGTCCGGCGACCGGCTCAGGCGGCACGACGTGAACGCGGCCATGGCGGCCGGGATCGGGCTCGTCCCCGAGGACCGCAAGGGGCAGGGGCTCGTGCTGGACGCCTCGGTCGAGGAGAACCTCGGGCTCGTGACCATGCGGGCCGCCAGCCGGGGCGGATTCGTCGACCGCAAGGGCCAGCACGACGCCGCCCGGCGGATCGCCGAGCAGCTCGGGGTGCGGATGGCGGGCCTCGGGCAGCAGGTGCGGACCCTGTCCGGCGGCAACCAGCAGAAGGTCGTCATCGGCAAGTGGCTGCTGGCCGACACCAAGGTGCTGATCCTCGACGAGCCGACGCGCGGGATCGACGTCGGCGCCAAGGTCGAGATCTACCAGCTGATCAACGAACTGACCGCGGCCGGAGCCGCCGTACTGATGATCTCCAGCGATCTGCCGGAGGTGCTCGGGATGAGCGACCGGGTGCTGGTCATGGCCCAGGGCCGGATCGCGGGCGAGCTGTCGGCGGCCGACGCCACCCAGGACGCCGTGATGGCGCTCGCCGTCTCCACCCCCACCAGCAGCAAGACCGACACGTCCGACAAGGAGGCCAGCCGTGGCCACTGACACGCTCAAGAGCACGACGGGCGCGGGTGGCGCCACCGGCGGCCTGCGCCGGCTGCTCCTCGACAACGGCGCGCTCACCGCGCTGATCGCCTTGGTCATCGCCCTGTCGGCGCTGTCCGGGGACTTCCTGACGACGGACAACCTGCTCAACATCGGTGTGCAGGCGGCCGTGACGGCGATCCTCGCCTTCGGTGTGACCTTCGTGATCGTCTCGGCCGGCATCGACCTGTCGGTCGGGTCGGTCGCCGCACTGTCGGCCACCGTGCTGGCCTGGAGCGCCGCGCAGCACGGAGTGCCGGTGGCGGTCGCCGTTGTGCTCGGGCTCGGCACGGGTGTCGTGGCCGGTCTGGTGAACGGTTTCCTCATCGCCTACGGCAAGCTGCCGCCGTTCATCGCGACGCTGGCGATGCTGTCGGTGGGGCGTGGCCTGGCCCTCGTCATCTCGCAGGGTTCGCCGATCGCCTTCCCCGGCTCGGTCTCGCACCTCGGTGACACGCTCGGCGGCTGGCTGCCGGTGCCGGTGCTGGTCATGGTGGTGATGGGGATCGTCGCCGCCGTCGTCCTCGGGCGGACGTACATCGGGCGCTCCATGTACGCCATCGGCGGCAACGAGGAGGCGGCCCGGCTCTCCGGTCTGCGCGTGCCGAAGCAGAAGCTCGCGATCTACGCGCTGTCCGGTCTCTTCGCGGCGGTCGCCGGTGTCGTACTGGCCTCCCGGCTGTCCTCCGCCCAGCCGCAGGCCGCCGACGGCTACGAGCTGGACGCGATCGCCGCGGTCGTCATCGGCGGTGCCTCGCTCGCGGGCGGCACCGGCAAGGCGTCCGGCACGCTGATCGGCGCGCTGATCCTCGCGGTGCTGCGCAACGGCCTCAACCTCCTGTCCGTGTCGGCGTTCTGGCAGCAGGTCGTGATCGGTGTCGTCATCGCGCTGGCGGTGCTGCTGGACACCGTGCGCCGCAGGGCCGGGGCGAGCCCGGTGGCGAACGGCCCCGGCGGCGGCAAGGGCAAGCAGGCGGCGACGTACGCGCTCGCGGCCGTCGTGACCGTGGCGGTCGTCGGCGCGACCTCCTTCCTGCACACGGGTTCGTCCTCGTCCACGGCCCCGCGCATGGGTCTGTCGCTGTCCACCCTCAACAACCCCTTCTTCGTGCAGATCCGGGCCGGTGCCCAGGCCGAGGCGAAGAAGCTGGGCGTGGACCTGACCGTCACCGACGCCCAGAACGACGCCTCCCAGCAGGCCAACCAGCTGCAGAACTTCACCAGTTCGGGCCTCGGCGCGATCATCGTCAACCCGGTGGACTCGGACGCGGCCGGCAACTCGGTGAAGGCCGCCGACAAGGCGGGGATCCCGGTCGTCGCCGTGGACCGCGGGGTGAACAAGGCGGATGTGAACACCCTGGTGGCGTCCGACAACGTGGCCGGTGGTGAGCTGGCCGCGAGGACGATCGCCGAGAAGCTCGGCGGCAAGGGGAAGATCGTCGTCCTTCAGGGCCAGGCGGGTACGTCCGCGGCCCGCGAGCGAGCGGCCGGTTTCGCCCAGGGCCTGAAGGCCTACCCGGGCATCCAGGTGCTGGCCCAGCAGCCCGCCGACTTCGACCGCACCAAGGGACTCGACGTGATGTCGAACCTGCTCCAGGCCCACCCGGACGTGCAGGGCGTCATCGCCGCCAACGACGAGATGGCGCTCGGCGCGATCAAGGCGCTCGGCTCCAAGGCCGGGAAGTCGGTCCAGGTGGTCGGCTTCGACGGCACCCCGGACGGGCTGACGGCGGTGAAGAACGGCACGCTGTACGCCTCGGTCGCCCAGCAGCCCAGCCAGTTGGGAAGGATCGCCGTCGACAACGCGCTGAAGGCCGTACAGGGCAAGAAGGTGGAGCCGACGGTGAAGGTGCCGGTGAAGGTGGTCACGAAGGACAACGTGGCCGGGTTCACCGGCTGACGCCGGGGCGTCCAGGAAGAATCGACGCCCAGGACATCGGGCATCGACAGGCATCACGGGCGTCCATGGGCATCAAGGGGAGTCAACTGATGTACGACTACGACCTGTTGGTCGTCGGGTCGGCCAACGCCGACCTGGTGATCGACGTCGAACGGCGGCCCGCCGCCGGGGAGACGGTGCTCGGCGGCGACCTGGCCGTGCACCCGGGCGGCAAGGGCGCCAACCAGGCGGTGGCCGCCGCCCGGCTCGGCGCGGACACGGCCCTGCTGGCGCGGGTCGGCGACGACGGCCACGGCCGGCTGCTGCTCGACTCCCTGCGCGCGGCGGGCGTCGACACGGTCGGCGTGCTGGTGGGCGGGGCGCCGACGGGCGTGGCGCTGATCACCGTCGACCCGTCCGGGGACAACAGCATCGTGGTGTCGCCGGGCGCCAACGCCCGGCTCACCCCGGCGGACGTCCGGGCGGCGGGCAGCCTCTTCCACGCCTCGCGGGTGGTGTCGGCGCAGCTGGAGATCCCGTTGGAGACGGTCGCGGAGGTGGTGCGGCAACTGCCCCCGGACACCCGCTTCGTACTGAACCCGTCGCCGCCCCGCCCGCTTCCCGCACAGGTGATGGCGGCCTGCGACCCGCTGATCGTCAACGAGCACGAGGCCCGGATCGTCCTCGGCGACGCGTGCGTGAGCGACGAGCCCGCGGACTGGGCGAAGCTGCTGCTGGCCAGGGGCCCGCGCTCGGTGGTGGTGACGCTGGGCGCGGAGGGGGCGCTGGTGTGCGACTCCTCCGGGGTGACGCGCGTGCCGTCGGTGAAGGTGGACGCGGTGGACACCACGGGCGCGGGCGACGCCTTCACCGCCGCACTGGCCTGGAAGCTGGGGTCGGGGGCCTCGCCGGCCGAGGCCGCGGGGTACGCGGCGCGGGTCGGCGCGGCGGCCGTGACGAAGCGGGGCGCGCAGGAGTCGTACCCGACGGCGCGGGAGGTCGACGCCCGGTGAAGAAGGCGGGGATCCTGAACCGTCATCTCGCCGGGGCGCTGGCCGAGTTGGGTCATGGGGACGGGGTGCTGGTGTGCGACGTCGGCCTGCCGATCCCGGCCGGGCCGCGCGTGGTGGACCTGGCGTTCCGGGCCGGGGTGCCGTCGTTCGCGGAGGTGCTGGAGGGGCTGCTGGCGGAGCTGGTGGTGGAGGGTGCGACGGCGGCTCGGGAGCTGCGCGGCCCCAACCGGGCGCTGCTGGACGGTCACTTCCGCGACCTGGAGCTGGTGCCGCACGAGCGGCTGAAGGAGCTCTCGGCGGGCGCCCGGCTGGTGGTCCGCACCGGGGAGGCACGGCCGTACGCGAACGTGCTGCTGCGGTGCGGGGTGTTCTTCTAGGGATGTCGTTCCCGCCTACGGGGCGACGAGCGCCCGCTCCCAGTGCTGGGTGTCGGCGTACTCGCGCATGTTGACGATCTTTCCGGCGCGGACGGTGAAGACACCGATGTTGTGCTCGTGGTAGGCCCTGCCGGTCCTTCCCGTCGCCCAGGAGTCCCACTCGACCAGCACCTGCTCGCCCTCGCCGAAGACGTTGGTGACCTTCAGGCCGATCTCGCGGTCGGGGTCCAGGTGGGCGAAGGCGGTCGCCAGGAAGCCGTTGATCACCTGGTCCCGGCCCTGCCAGGTGCCGGAGATGGGCAGGTCACCGCCGTACCAGCAACTGCCGTCCTCGGCCCAGCTGTTCCGGATGGTCTCCTGGTCCCCGGCGGCGAGCGCCTCGAAGTAGCGCAGCACCACGCCCCTGGGCGCGTCGGGCTCGGTGCGGTCGGTTCGGTCGGCGGTGGTCATGAGGTCGTGGTTCCTCTCGCGGCGGGGGCGGGCAGATGGCTGGTCGGACGGCTACCTGTCGGCGGTGAGGACGCCGGCCGAGCCCCAGCTGTCGGCCGGGGTCTCGTTGATCCACACCTGGACCGTGTCGGCGGGGATCTTGTAGGCGTCCACGAAGGCGTCCGTGATGCGGGCGATCAGCTCGCGCTTGAGCTCGACGCTGCGGGGGCCCTGCTGGACGGTGACGATGGGCATGGTCAGCTCCTGGAGTCGATGGTCGGTGCTTGCTTCGACTCCCAGTCCACCCGATCCGGGGCCCGGCACCCAGGGGCACTTCGCGCACGCAGCGTTCACGATGCGCGATCGCTCGCGCCGATCGCCCGGCAGGCCTCCAGGAGGGACGCGACCCGGGCCGCAGGTGCGGTGCGGGGCACGGCGAGCGCCGTCGGCAGGACGAGAGGGGAACTCACCGGCAGGAAGGCGACCCGCCCGGTGGCCAGCTGCGCGGCGTGCGAGGCGTACACCACGCTCCAGCCGGGGCTGCCCGCGCCCAGCGCGGCCAGGGTGTCCTGCAACGAGCTCGCCGCCGGCCCGGGTACGGGCTCGAAGCCGGCGTCCCGGCATGCGCCCACGACGAGGTCGACGAGCGGCGGATTGTTGCGCCGCGCGGTCAGATACAGCGGCAGACCGCTCAACTCACCCAACTCCACCCGTGATTGACCGGCGAGAGCGTGCCGCGCACCGAGGACCACCAGGAGCCGGTCCTGCCACACCGGGACCAGCCGGACCCCGTCGGGGCCCTCCTCCACCCCGCGCACGAACGCGGCGTCCAGTTCCCCGCGGGCGACCTGCTCCAGGCGTACGGCGGTGGGGGCGGAGGCCAGCTCCACCCTCAGCTCGGGAGCCACCCCGGCCAGCGCCTCCAGCACCTGGTCCAGCCGGTCCCCCATTCCCGTACTGGTGCCCACCCGCAACCGCTCACCGCGGTCGGCGGCGTAGTCGGCCACCGCGGCCCGCGCCCGCTGCTCGGCGGCCAGCACCTCGCGCGCCGCCGGCAGAAACCGCTGCCCGGCCTCGGTCAGCCGCACCCGGCGCGGTGACCGGTCGAAGAGGCCGGCCCCCAACTCCCGCTCCAGCCGCCGCACCTGCTGACTGACGGCCGACTGGGCGATCAGCAGCCGCTCGGCGGCACGGGCGAAGTGCAGCTCCTCGGCCACCGCCACGAAATAGCGAAGTTGACGCAGTTCCATGTGCCCAGTCAAGCAGTGACCTGCGAGCCGCCCAGTTCATCCAGTCGTCAACGGACCGAGATCGCCGGCACCCGGGAGTGCGCGGCCGCGCGGAGGTGATGGCGCTGACCAAAAAAGGCTCCCGGCCCCATGGACATGCCCGTTCAGGGGCCGGGCCGTCCGGTTCACTTCCCGGTGCGTGTCAGGAACCGCTCCACCGTCTCCGCCAGCACCTCCCGCCCGTCCCGGGCCCACAGCTCGTCGTTGAAGAGCTCGACCTCGATCGGGCCCGAGTAGCCCGCCGCCTCCACGTATCCCCGCCACTCGGGCATGTCGATCGCGCCGTCGCCGATCTGGCCCCGGCCGTTGAGGACGCCCTCGGGCAACGGGGTGACCCAGTCGGCGAGTTGGAAGGTGTGGATACGGCCGCCCGCCCCCGCCCGGGCGATCTGCGCGGGCGCCTGGTCGTCCCACCAGATGTGGTAGGTGTCCACGGTCACCCCGACCTGGTGCGCCGGGAAGCGCTCGGCGAGGTCCAGGGCCTGGGCCAGGGTCGAGACGACGCAGCGGTCGGAAGCGTACATGGGGTGCAGGGGCTCGATGGCGAGGCGTACGCCGTGCTGCTCGGCGTACGGCCCGAGTTCGGCGAGGGCGTCGGCGATGCGCTCGCGCGCCGCCCGCAGGTCCTTGCTGCCGGGCGGGAGGCCGCCGGAGACCAGGACCAACGTGTCGGTGCCGAGCGTCGCCGCCTCCTCGATCGCGCGTCGGTTGTCCGCCAGGGCCGCTGCCCGCGCCTCCGGGTCGATCGCCGTGAAGAAGCCGCCCCGGCACAGCGTCGTCACCGTCAGGCCCGCCTCACGGACCAGCTTCGCCGTCTCCGTCACGCCGTACTCCTGGACCGGCTCGCGCCACAGGCCCACCTGGGTCACGCCCGACTCGCCGCAGGCCGACACCAGTTCCGGGAGCGACAGCTGTTTCACCGTCATCTGGTTGATGCTGAATCGCGAGAGATCCGGCGGTGTCATGAGGTCACCCCGTACAGGGACAGCAGGTTCTTCATCCGTTCCTCGGCGAGCTTCGGGTCGGGGAACAGGCCGAGGCCGTCGGCGAGTTCGTAGGCGCGGGCGAGGTGCGGGAGGGAGCGGGCCGACTGGAGGCCGCCGACCATCGTGAAGTGCGCCTGGTGGCCCGCGAGCCAGGCCAGGAGGACCACGCCGGTCTTGTAGAAACGGGTGGGGGCCTGGAAGAGGTGGCGGGACAGGGCGACCGTGGGGTCCAGCAGGCCACGGAAACCGGCCGTGTCCCCCGTGTCCAGGACCCGGACCGCCTGCGCCGCCAGCGGGCCCAGCGGGTCGAAGATGCCGAGCAGGGCGTGGCTGAAGCCCTGGCCGTCGCCCGCGATCAGCTCGGGGTAGTGGAAGTCGTCGCCGGTGTAGCAGCGGACCCCGCGCGGGAGACGGCGGCGCAGGTCGACCTCGCGCCGCGCGTCCAGGAGCGACACCTTGATGCCGTCGACCTTGTCCGGGTGCGCGGCGATGACCTCCAGGAACGTGTCGGTGGCCGCGTCCAGGTCGGCGGAGCCCCAGTAGCCCGCCAGCGCCGGGTCGAACATCGGGCCCAGCCAGTGCAGGATCACCGGCTCGGCGGACTGGCGCAGCAGGTGGCCGTAGATCTCCAGGTAGTCCTCGGGCCCCCGGGCCGCGGCGGCCAGGGCCCGGGACGCCATCAGGATCACCTGGGCGCCCGACTCCTCCACGACCGCGAGCTGCTCCTCGTAGGCCGCGCGGATCTCCACGAGAGACCCGTCGGTGATCTGGTCGGTGCCGGCACCGCAGGCGATCCGGCCGCCCACCGCCTTCGCCTCGGCGGCGCTGCGCCGGATCAGCTCGGCCGCGCCCGCCCAGTCCAGGCCCATGCCGCGCTGGGCGGTGTCCATGGCCTCCGCGACCCCCAGCCCGTGGGACCACAGATGGCGGCGGAAGGCGAGGGTGGCGTCCCAGTCGACGGCGGCCGGCGAGTCGGGCGAGACGTCGGCGTACGGGTCGGCGACGACGTGGGCCGCCGAGAAGACCGTACGGGAGGTGAAGGGTGTACCCGGCGAGAGCGCCAACGGTTCCGTGCGGGGCTCGTACGTCCGCAACACGCCGTCTGCGGAAGGGAGTTGGATGGTCACAGGGAGATCTCCGGTACGGCGAGGCGGCGGCCCTCGGCGGAGGACCTCAGGCCCAGTTCGGCGAGCTGCACGCCACGGGCGCCGGCCAGCAGGTCCCAGTGGTACGGCGTGTCGGCGTGGACGTGCTTGAGGAACAGCTCCCACTGGGCCTTGAAGCCGTTGTCGAAGTCCCCGTTGTCCGGGACTTCCTGCCACTGGTCGCGGAAGACCTCGGTGGCGGGGACGTCCGGGTTCCAGACCGGCTTGGGGGTGGAACTGCGGTGCTGGACACGGCAGTTGCGCAGACCCGCGACCGCCGAGCCCTCGGTGCCGTCGACCTGGAACTCGACCAGTTCGTCGCGGTTGACGCGGACCGCCCAGGAGGAGTTGATCTGGGCGACGGCGCCGCCGTCGAGTTCGAAGACGCCGTAGGCGGCGTCGTCCGCCGTCGCGTCGTAGGGCTTGCCGTTCTCGTCCCAGCGCTGCGGGATGTGGGTGGTGACGAGGGCCTGGACGGAGGTCACCCGGCCGAACAGTTCGTGCAGGACGTACTCCCAGTGCGGGAACATGTCGACGACGATGCCGCCGCCGTCCTCGGCGCGGTAGTTCCAGGACGGGCGCTGGGCGGGCTGCCAGTCGCCCTCGAAGACCCAGTAGCCGAACTCGCCCCGGACGGACAGGATCCGGCCGAAGAAGCCGCCGTCGATCAGCCGCTTCAGCTTGAGCAGGCCCGGCAGGAAGATCTTGTCCTGGACGACGCCGTGCTTGATGCCCCTGTCGTGGGCGAGCCGGGCGAGTTCGAGGGCGCCGGCCAGGCCCGTCGCCGTCGGCTTCTCGGTGTAGACGTGTTTCCCGGCGGCGATCGCCTTCTTGATCGACTCCTCGCGCGCGGAGGTGACCTGGGAGTCGAAGTAGACGTCCACCGACGGATCCGCCAGCACCGCGTCGACGTCCGTCGAGATCTCGTCCAGCCCGTGGCGCTCGGCGATCTCCCGGAGCGCGTGTTCGCGGCGGCCGAGCAGGATCGGCTCCGGCCACAGCACGGTGCCGTCGCCCAGGTCGAGGCCGCCCTGTTCGCGCAGGGCGAGGATCGACCGGACGAGGTGCTGGCGGTAGCCCATGCGTCCGGTCACGCCGTTCATGGCGATGCGCACCGTCTTGCGTGTCACGTGAGTCCCCTCTGCACCACTCGCAGCAAGCGCTTTCTACACACGGAGAAGCTAGCCTCTGAACAGTGGTCTGTACAAGACCGTTGCCCCTTCGAGTTGTTCGAGGGGGCGAACATCCGGGGTCGATGGCTTTAAGGTCTGCTGGACGTCCGCTCGGAACCACGAGCAGGAACTGGCTGTCTACGAGGGCGTACGACACGAAGCACGACCGGAGGACGACGACATGACGGTGACCCTGGCGGATGTGGCGGCCCGCGCCCAGGTCTCCCCCGCGACGGTGTCGCGCGTACTGAACGGCAACTACCCGGTGGCCACCTCCACACGCGAGCGGGTGCTCCGGGCGGTGGACGAGCTGGACTACGTCCTCAACGGCCCGGCGAGCTCGCTGGCCGCCGCCACCTCCGACCTGGTCGGAATCCTGGTGAACGACATCGCCGACCCCTTCTTCGGGATCATGGCGTCCGCGATCCAGGCCGAGATCGGGGGCACGGGCGGGGGCCGGGCGGGCGGTGAGCGGCTGGCGGTCGTGTGCAACACGGGCGGGTCGCCCGAGCGTGAACTGACGTATCTGACCCTGCTGCAGCGCCAGCGGGCGGCGGCGGTGCTGCTGACCGGCGGTGCCGTGGAGGACGCGCCGCACGCGGCGGCGGTCGCGGCGAAGCTGCGCAAGCTGGCGGAGGCCGGGACGCGCGTGGTGCTGTGCGGGCGGCCGCAGGCAGAGGACACCGGGGCCGTGGCCCTGACGTTCGACAACCGCGGGGGTGCGCGCCGGCTGACCGAGCATCTGCTGGGGCTCGGGCATCGCCGGCTCGGTTACATCGCCGGACCCGAGGAGCGGACGACGACGCGGCACCGGCTGGAGGGACACCGGGAGGCGCTGGCGGCGGCGGGGGTCGAGGAGGATCCGCGCTGGACGGTGTACGGCCGCTACGACCGCCGGTCCGGGTACGAGGCGACGCTGGAGCTGCTGCGGCGGGATCCGGGGCTGACGGGGATCGTCGCCGCGAACGACTCCGTCGCGCTGGGGGCGTGCGCGGCGCTGCGCGAGTCCGGGCTGCGGATTCCGGAGGACGTCTCGGTGGCCGGCTTCGACGACCTGCCGTTCAGCATCGACGCGGTGCCTGCCCTGACGACGGTGCGGCTGCCGCTGGCGGAAGCGGGGGCCAGGGCCGGGCGGATCGCCATGGGGCGCGAGGAACCACCCCCCGGCGGCATCGCGACCGTCCGCGGCGAGCTGATGGTCAGGGGGTCCTCGGGGGCACCCCGGGGGTGAGGGAGCGGCCCGGCCGCCCCTCCCCCGCTGACGACGGTGCCGTTGCCCTTGACGGAGACGGGGGCCGATGCTCAGGGGGTCTTCGAGGGGGTCCCGGGCGGGACGGAGCGGCCCAGGAGTGGCAGCGGGGTTTGGCCCCTTCTGCGGTCCCGGTACCAGCGGCGGCCCGTGTCGTAGGCCAGGCGGGCCTTGCGCAGGGCGGGGATCTGGTTGGCCAGGTGGGCCTGGTAGCGCCAGGGGGACTGGCGGCCGGTGCGGACGGCCATGGCGTAGGCGAAGGAGACCGGGTCGCGCTCCAGGTAGTCGTCGAGGCGCTCGAACCAGGCCATGCTGGAGCGCGCGCCGGCCTGTACGGGGTGCAGTTCCGCGCGCCGGTGCTCGTCGTACGCCCGCAGCGCCGCCCGCAGATCCGCGTGGTGCGCGAGGCTGTGGGCCAGCACGATCCCGTCGATCATCGCCAGCCGGGTGCCGGAGCCGAGCGTGAAGTGGGTGGTGTGTGCGGCGTCGCCGGCCAGGACGACGGGGCGGTGGCGATCCGTGCCGTCGACCCATGTCTCGTTGCGCAGGTGCGTGAAGCGCTGCCACTGGGCCGGGGCGCCGCGTGACCGGCTGATCAGGGAGTGGCCGTCGAGCGCCCGGTGGAAGATCTTCTCCAGCAGCGGCACGGCCTCCTCGGGCTCCGTCGAGTCCAGGCCGAGGCCCTGCCAGGTCTCCGGGGAGCACTCCACGATGCAGGTGCTGATGCCCCGGATCGACGGGTAGGCGTGGAACCAGATCCAGCCGGCCTCGGTCTTCTCGAAGCAGAACACGAAGCTGTCGAACTGCCGGTCCGTGCCGAGCCAGATGTAGGGGTTGCGGCCGGTCTCCGTCTTCGTGCCGAAGCGTTCGACGCGGCTCTGCCGGATCCGGCTGCCCGCCCCGTCGGCGGCCACGATCAGGTCGGCCTCGGGCAGGTCGGCGGGGTCGGCGAGGCGCTCTCCGTGCCGCACGTCCACACCGAGGGAGCGTGCGCGGCGGGTCAGTATCTCCAGCAGCGCGGCGCGGCCCATGCTGTAGCCGTAGCCCCCGAAGTACGCCGTACCGTCGTGCCCGCCGCCGTGCACCTGGATCTCCTGCGCCTGCCAGAGGACCGAGCCGGCCCTGATCGCGCGGGCGCTCTCGGGGTCGTTGGAGTGCAGGATGTCCAGCAGGTCGTCCCAGTACACGACGCCCCAGCCGTAGGTGGCCTCGGGCGGGTCGCGTTCGATCACGGTGATCTCGTTCCCGGCGTCCCGCAGCTTCGCCGAGATCGAGAAGTACAGCCCGGCCGGGCCTCCGCCCACACAGACGATCCTCATCCGGTCACCGCCTTCACGGCCGCCGGCTCCGTGGAACCGGCTGGTCACAGGGATCCGGGTGCCCATGGGTCGGGCACCCGGATCCACCTTTCACTGTCGGGGGTGTGAGGTCAGTTCACTGTGGGTGGGTCAGCAGCCCCAGCCGCCGCCGTCGCCCCAGCCACCGCCGTCGCCCCAGCCGCCGCCGTGGTCTCCCCAACCCCAGCCGCCGCCGTCGCCCCAGCCCCAGCCGCCACCGCCGTGGTCGTCACCCCAGCCCCAGCCGCCACCGCCACCGTGGTCGTACGCGACGGCCGCGGTCGGTGCGGAGCTGGTGGCTGCGCTGGCGACTCCGGCTCCGGCCGCGAGGGCCAGGATCGGTGCCGAGCAGACCACGAGGGCCACTCTCTTGATACGGGTGGTGTGCGCGCGCATGATGAGCCCCTCTCCGAGGGTGTGGTTTTTCTGTCCGGCGGCCGCCATGGGGCCGCCCTCCTGACGCTCCGGAGCCTGCGCGCAGCTCCGGGCGGGGTCCGCCGCTCGCAAGGGCGATCTACGGCGGATCCGTCACTCTTGATGCCAAACGGACATAAGTGACGTTCGTCATTAAACCTACGATGAGAGGGCGGGGAAGTCAAAGGCGGGCCGGACCGGGGAAAGAGGGGAACCAGCAAGGGAAATCAACGTACTTGAATCGTTCAACCACTGCGAACCGTCGCCAACCACCGGGGGCCGGCCATGACCGTCCAGGACATCCTCGCCGTCGACCGGGTGCTGTCCGAACTCGCGCATGCCGACGGCACCGACGAGGCCGGGCTGCGGGCCCGACTCGGCCTGACGGACGGGCACTTGACCTTGACCCGGATCCTCGACGCGGTCGAGCGGGCCGGACTGGTCGAGCGGGACTCCTCCGGCACGCGGGTGGTGCTCACCGCGAGCGGACGGGGCACCGCCGAGGCCCTGCGCGCCCTCCGTAGGGTCCTCGGTGACACGGCCCCGCAGGGACCTGCCGAGGTCGCGCTGCGCGAGCCCCGCCCCGGCGACCTCGGCTGGATCGTGCAGCGCAACGCCGCGCTGTACGCCGCCGAGTACGGCTGGAACGCCGACTACGAGGGACTGGTGGCCCGGATCGTGGCCGACTTCGCCGAGGACCACGATCCGCATCTGGAGCGGGTGTGGATCGCCGAGCTGGGCGGGCGGCCCGTGGGCTGCGTGATGTGCGTACGGGACGACGCCCCGGGCACCGCACGGCTGCGGCTGCTGCTGGTCGAGCCGGAGGCACGGGGGCGCGGCATCGGGGACCTGCTGGTCGGCGCGGTCGTGGACTTCGCGCGCGGGGTCGGCTACCGCGACCTGGTGCTGTGGACCAACGACGTGCTCGGCGCCGCCCGGCGCGTGTACCTACGCCACGGCTTCGTGCTCACCGCCGAGCAGCCGCACCGCTCCTTCGGAAAAGACCTGATCGGCCAGGACTGGCGCCTGGATCTGCACCGGTCGGGCGAGTGACGAGTAGGGTCCGTGACCATGAAGCTAGCCTTCTCCACCCTCGGAGTTCCCGGTCTTCCGCTGCCGGACGTGCTGGCGCTCGCCACCACGCACGGCTACCACGGCGTCGAGCTGCGTGCCCATCCGGAGGAGCCGGTGCACCCGGGCCTCACGGCGGCCCAACGGGCGGACGTGGCCGCCGCGTTCAAGGCGGCGGGCGTCGAGATCCTGGCCGTCGCCGGGTACGCGCGCGTGGCCGCGCCCGGCGAGGACGGCCCGGTCGTCGACGCCGTACGCGCCCTGGTGCAGCTCGCCCACGACATCGGCGCCCCCTTCGTCCGGGTCTTCCCCGGCGCCGACCCGGACCTGCCCGCCGCCGAGTCCGACGCGATGGCCGCGCGGCGGCTCGGCACCGTCGCCGAGGACGCCGCCGCGCTCGGGGTGCGCGTCCTGCTGGAGACGCACGACTCCCACCGCACCGGCGCCGCCGCGATCCGCGTGCTGGGGCCCGTCGGACACCGCCACGTCGGCGCGCTGTGGGACGTCATGCACACCTGGCTGGGCGGCGAACAGCCCTCGCAGTCGTACGCCGCCCTCGCCCCGCACCTGGGATACGTGCAGGTCAAGGACATCGCGTCGGCCGACGACACGATGCCGCTGCCGCTGGGCTCGGGGGTGCTTCCGCTCACCGAGTGCGTGGACGAGCTCTGCCGGCACGGGTGGGACGGATGGCTGTGCTGGGAGTACGAGAAGCGGTGGTACGAGGCGGCGGCGCCGCTCCAGGAGATTCTCGGTGCCGGGCGGAAGCATCTGCTGCGCTTGCTCGACGAGGCGGCTTAGGCGGCTGGTAGCCCGGGGCTGACTGGCGGACGCCGGGTGCGGGTTCATTGTGGTTGATCGCGCAGTTCCCCGCGCCCCTTTGGGGCGCGTTTCGGCGGAGCTTCTCGAACGCCTCGTGGAAGCCCTGGAAGGTCTTGCGGACGCAGCCGGGGCCGGTCGACACCGGCACGCCGAGCCGGCGGAGGTTGTCCGCGCAGGCCTCCAGCCGGTCGCACTCCTTCACCCGGGTGTTCGCCACGTCCTCGATGCGGACGGGACCGTCGGCGAACGGCGCGATCGCGGCCAGGGTCGGCATGGTGTCGGAGACGTCCCGCATGTTGACGGCGAGTCCGCGCAGAACTCCCGTACCGCGTACCGTCGTTCGGTCCTCTTCGAGCTCCGCCTCGGCGCCCATCCGGCGCAGCACCTCCACGAAGCCGAGGTCGCCCTGGAGCGCGCCCCTGCCGAGGCCGGGCACGGTCACCTCGCGGCCCGGGGTGACGGCGGCGGCCGCGAAGAAGTGGCTCGCGGTGGAGGCGTCCGGCTCGATCGGGCAGGCGGTGGCCCGGTAGCCGCCCGGTGCGATGTCGTAGACGTCGCCGTCCCGGGCGACCTGCGCCCCGAACGCCCGCATCATGGCCAGCGTGATCTCCACGTACGGCGCCGAGACCAGCTCGGTGACGCGGATCCGCAGGCCGGTGCGGGTCAGCGGGCCGAGCAGGAGCAGCGCGGTCAGGTACGGGGAGGACCGGCCGGCGTCCAGCACGACCTCGCCGCCCTCGACGCCGACCGCCCGGACGGTGAGCGGATGGTGGCCCTCGGCCGCCTCGTGCCGCAGGTCGACGCCCAGGTCGCGCAGGGCGCGGGTCAGCGGGCCGAGGGGGCGGCGGCGCATCTGCGGGGAGGCGTCGAAGCGGTAGGTGCCGTGGCCGGCGGCGACCAGGGCGGGCAGGAAGCGGGCGGTGGTGGCGCCGTCACGGCAGTAGACGTCGGCCTCGGCGTGCGCCGGCCCCTGCGGGCGGCCGTCCACCTGCCAGGTGTCGGGCGTGCTGCCCACCCGGTAGCCGAGTCGGGTCAGGCCCTCGGCGAAGCCCTCGGTGTCGTCGGAGCGCAGGGGCCGCACGAGAGTGCTGACGCCGTCGGCGGCGGCCGCGAGGAAGAGCGCGCGGGCGGTGATGGACTTGGAACCGGGGATGTCGACTGCGGGCACGGCCGCCATGATGGCCGTACGGCGGTCCGCCGGGACGCGATGTCCATGAACCGGGACGCCGGCGCGACGGGAACCGGCCCGGATCCCCGCCCGTCGCCATCGGCACGCCCCCCTCTCAATGCGCCGGTGGCGACCCCTCTTCCGGTTACTGTGCAGTCCCTTGACGGAAAGAAACTTCCCGGATATTGGTGACCCTTCGGAAGTTTCCTTCAGCGGTTCTCCTCCGGAAGGAGCGCACGTGTCCGACACCGGCAGACCGTCCCGACGCGCCGTCCTCGCCGCCACGGCGGGCCTCACCGCCGCGCTGACCGCACCGACCGCCACCGCCCGCGCCGCCGCCCCCGGCACCCCGCCCGACGACCGCCGGCTGCGCGCCCTGATCTCCCGGATGACGCTGGAGGAGAAGGTCGGCCAGCTCTTCGTGATGCGGGTCTACGGTCACTCCGCCACCGCCCCGGACCAGGCCGACATCGATGCCAATCTCAAGGAGCTGGGGGTCCGCACGGCCGCCGAGCTCATCGCGACGTACCGCGTGGGCGGCATCATCTACTTCACCTGGGCGCACAACACCCGTGATCCGCAGCAGATCGCGGAGCTGTCCGACGGCATCCAGAAGGCCTCCCTGGACCAGGCGCGCGGGCTGCCGGTGCTCGTCGCCACCGACCAGGAGCACGGCGCGGTGTGCCGGGTCGGCAAGCCCGCCACGCTCTTCCCGGGCGCGATGGCCCTCGGTGCGGGAGGCTCCCGGTCCGACGCGCGGACCCTCGGCCGGATCTCGGGCGCCGAGCTGCGCGCGATGGGCATCAACCAGGACTACTCCCCCGACGCCGACGTCAACGTGAACCCGGCCAACCCGATCATCGGCGTCCGCTCCTTCGGTGCCGACCCGGAGGCGGTGGGCGAGCTGGTGGCCGCCGAGGTGAAGGGCTATCAGCAGTCCCGGGTCGCGGCGACCGCCAAGCACTTCCCGGGGCACGGCGACACCGCCACCGACAGCCACACCGGCTTCCCGGTCATCACCCACAGCCGGGACCTGTGGGAGAAGCTGGACGCCGTGCCGTTCCGGGCCGCGATCGCCGCCGGCATCGACTCGATCATGACCGCGCACATCCAGTTCCCGGCCCTGGACGACTCCGGCGACCCGGCCACCCTCTCCCACCCGGTCCTCACCGGCATCCTGCGCGGCGAACTCGGCTACGACGGCGTCGTCATCACCGACTCCCTCGGCATGGCGGGCGTGCGCACCAAGTACGGCGACGACCGGGTGCCGGTGCTCGCCCTGAAGGCCGGGGTGGACCAGCTGCTCAACCCGCCCTCGATCGACGTGGCCTGGCACGCCGTGCTGAAGGCCGTACAGGACGGCGAGCTGGCCGAGTCCCGGCTGGACGAATCGATCCTGCGCATCCTGCGCCTGAAGTCCCGGCTCGGCCTCTTCGAGGCGCCGTACGCCTCCCGGGCGGGCGTGGAGCGCACGGTGGGCACGAAGGCGCACCTGGCGACGGCCGACCGGATCGCCGAGCGCACCACGACCCTGCTCGTCAACGACGATCGCACCCTGCCCTTCACGCCCCGCACCGCACGCCGGATCCTGGTCGTCGGCGCCGACCCCGACTCCCCCACCGGCACCACCGGCCCGCCCACCGGCGTCCTGGCCGCTGCCCTCACCGAACTGGGCTTCACCGTCACGGCCCTGTCCACCGGCACCTCGCCCTCCGCCGCCGCCGTCGCCCGGGCGGTCACGGCGGCACAGGACGCGGACGCGGTGGTGGTGGCGACGTACGACGTGACGGCGGGCAGCTCCCAGCGCACGCTGGTGGAGCGCCTGCTGGCCACGGGCCGGCCGGTGGCGGCCCTCGCCGTCCGCAACCCCTACGACGTGGCACAACTCCCCGCCGTGAAGGCCTGCTTGACGTCGTACGGCTGGACCGACGTCGAGGTGCGCGCGGCCGCGCGGGTCCTCGCCGGGCGGGTGGCGCCGCGCGGGAAGCTGCCGGTGCCGGTGCCCCGGGCGGACGATCCGGCACAGGTGCTGTACCCGATCGGGCACGGGCTGACGTACTAGGCGTACGCCCATAGATCGGTCGTACCACCGCAGGCAGGCGGAAACCCTCCCACGCCGTCTGGCGTGGCACCGGCCTCCCGGGCCACGCTGGGCGGGGATGCCGGGGGGAATGACGATGCGCGGGAAAGGTGCCGCACAGCTGGTGTGCCTGCTGCTGGCCGCCCTGCTGACCGGCTGCCGGGGCGGGGCGGGCGCGCCGGTGGGCGACGCCCGCCCGACCGCGAGCGGCGGCTACGGCGCCGGGTTCCTCGCGGTCGGCGCGTGCAGTTCCTTCGGCACGACCGACGTGACCGAGGTGCCCTGCACCGGCGAGCGGGCGGCGGCCCGGGTCGTCGCCCGCTACGAGGGCGCGCCGGGCGACGGCCCGTTGTGCCCGCCGACCACCGACTTCGTGCTGCACATCGGCACCGACGGCTACGCCTGCATGCGCGCTCTGGAACCCCCGCACCCCGGCGACCCCGGCGGCGGGGGCGGCCCGCGCACGATCCCCGGCGACTGCGTCTACACCTCCGGCACGGGCCAGGTCCGCGAGACGCGGTGCGACGGCGCGGGCGCACACCCGCCGCAGTACCGGATCACCACGGCGGCGCGGACCCGGTCCGGGTGCCCGCCGTCGACGGTGCTGTACGTACAGCTGGGCGGGGACAGGCCGGTGGGCTGCGCCCGCCGGCTGTGAGTCCCGGTGCTCAGCACATGATCCAGCCCGAGTCGACCGAGCCCGGGCCCACCGAGCCCTTGATCCACACGCAGCGGTGGCCGGCGTGCACGGTGACCGGACCCGCCTCGTACCGGTAGCCGCCCCTGTCGATCACCGGGCGGTTGCCGCGGGCCTGGACGCTCACGGACATCGTCTGGACGGCGCCGGCGCGTCTGGCGACGGTCATGGCACAGACGTAGCCGTCGCGCTTGTAGATGTGCGTGACGCCGGTGCTGAACGACAGGGTCCGCACCTCCCGCCCTGCGCAGGTGTCCGCCGGGGCCGCCTCGGCGACACCGGACGCCAGGAGGGCGAGCGTCCCGGACCCCACCAGTACGGCCGCCCCGAGCGCCAGGCGTCGGCGTATTGCACCCATGTCCACAGCTGTTCCTCCCCGTATCACACGTCACACCCCGTGGCACGGTCACCTTCCCCCGACGGCCCGTACTGATGTACGGGACGCGTGAGTGTGTCGGAAGGTTGCACGACCGTCAGTGGCGCGCGTCAGGCGGTCGCGGCGACCGGCTCCTCCGGCTCGGCCCCGCCGGCGAAGGTCCGCCACAGCTCGGCGTACCGGCCGCCCCTTGCCAGGAGTTCCGCGTGCGTGCCGTCCTCGGCGACCCGGCCCTGGGCCATCAGCACCACCCGGTCCGCGCGGGCCGCCGTGGTCAGGCGGTGGGCGACCACCAGCGTCGTACGGCGGCCCGCCAGCCGGTCGGTGGCCTGGTTGACCTGGGCCTCCGTGGCCAGGTCCAGGGCGGCCGTGGCCTCGTCCAGGAGCAGGACGTCGGGGTCGACCAGCTCGGCGCGGGCGAGCGCGATCAGCTGGCGCTGACCGGCCGACAGATTGCGGCCGCGCTCGGCGACCTCGTGCAGATAGCCGCCCTCCAGCCCGGCGATCATCTCGTGCGCGCCGACCGCCCGCGCCGCCGCCTCCACCTCGGCGTCGCTCGCGTCGGGGCGGCCGTAGGCGATCGCGTCGCGGATGGTGCCCGGGAAGAGGTACGCCTCCTGCGGGACCACCCCGAGCCGGTGCCGGTACGAGGTCAGGTCGAGGGCGCGCAGATCCGTGCCGTCGACGGTGACCCGGCCGCCGGTCGGGTCGTAGAACCGCGCGACCAGCTTGACCAGGGTGGACTTGCCCGCGCCCGTCTCGCCGACGAAGGCGACGGTCTGCCCGGCGGGGATCGTCAGGTCGATGCCGGTCAGCGCCTCCTCCTCGGCGCCGTACGCGAAGTGCACGTCCTCGAAGGCGATCTCGCCGCGCAGGGAGAGGACCTCCAGGGGTTCGTCCGCCGACCTCGTGGACGTCGGTTCGCGCAGCAGCTCCTGGATGCGGCCCAGCGAGACCGTGGCCTGCTGGTAGCCGTCGAAGACCTGGGACAGCTGCTGGACGGGCGCGAAGAACAGGTCGATGTAGAGCAGGTAGGCGACCAGGGCGCCCGTCGTCAGGGTGGCCGCCTCCACCCGGTGCGCGCCCGCGATCAGCACGGACGCCGAGGCGACCGAGGACAGCAGCTGCACGAAGGGGAAGTAGACCGATATCAGCCACTGGCCGCGGATCCGGGCGCGGCGGTAGTCGTCGCTGCGCCCGGCGAACCGCGCCCCGCCGTCCCGCTCGCGCCGGAAGGCCTGCACGATCCGCAGCCCGGCGACCGACTCCTGGAGGTCGGCGTTGACCACCGACACGCGCTCGCGGGCGAGTTCGTACGCCTTCACGCTCGCCCGGCGGAAGAAGAACGTCGCGACGATCAGCGGGGGCAGGGTCGCGAAGACGACGAGCGCGAGCTGGACGTCGATCAGCAGCAGGACGAGCATGATGCCGAAGAAGGTGACGACGGAGACGAACGCGGTGACCAGGCCGGTCTGGAGGAACGTCGACAGGGCGTCGACGTCGGTCGTCATGCGCGTCATGATCCGGCCGGTCAGCTCGCGCTCGTAGTAGTCGAGGCCGAGCCGCTGGAGCTGGGCGAAGATCTTCAGCCGCAGGGTGTACAGGACGCGCTCGCCGGTACGGCCGGTCATCCGGGTCTCGCCGATCTGCGCGGCCCACTGGACGAGGACCGTCGCGAGGCCGAGCAGCGAGGCCGCCCAGACCGCGCCGAGGGCCATCTTCGTCACGCCCGCGTCGATGCCGTGCCGGATCAGCACCGGCAGCAGCAGCCCCGCGCCCGCGTCCACGGCGACCAGCCCCAGGCTGATCAGCAG
This sequence comes from Streptomyces sp. HUAS MG56, assembly GCF_058673395.1. Taxonomy (NCBI): domain Bacteria; kingdom Bacillati; phylum Actinomycetota; class Actinomycetes; order Kitasatosporales; family Streptomycetaceae; genus Streptomyces; species Streptomyces sp. HUAS MG56. Next base: position 4,364,405 of record NZ_CM178722.1, read on the forward strand.
GGGCGCGCCGAAGCCGCGCAGCAGCCGGCGCAGCCCGTAGGAGTCCTCGCGGCGCACCGCCCGGGCCTCGTCGACGTCCGGGGTGTCGGTGGCCGGGGGCAGCGCCTCGACCTGGGCGAGCAGCTCCGGGGTGGCCGGGGTGCCGGACATCGCCGGGTCCTTGGGCTCCCGGTCACCGGTCCACAGCCGGGGCGTGACGCCCCGCTCGGCGTCGAACTCGGCGTCCAGCTCCTCACGCAGGGTCGTGTCCTCCTCGGGACCGGCCGACGGGGCGTGGCCCGGGGAGACGCCGCCCAGCTCGTCCGGGTCGGTCAGCAGCCTGCGGTACAGCGGCGACCGCTCCTGGAGCTCCTCGTGCGTGCCGAGGTCGGCGAGCCGGCCGCCGTCGAGGACGGCGATGCGGTCGGCGAGGTTGAGAGTGGAGCGGCGGTGCGCGATGAGGAGCGTGGTGCGGCCCCGCATGACGTGCCCCAGGGCCTCGTGGATCTCGTGCTCGACGCGGGCGTCGACGGCCGAGGTGGCGTCGTCCAGGACGAGCAGGCGCGGGTCGGTGAGCAGGGCGCGGGCGAGCGCGACGCGCTGGCGCTGGCCGCCGGACAGGGTCAGGCCCTGCTCGCCGACCTTGGTGTCGTAGCCCTCGGGGAGCTCGGCGATGAAACGGTCCGCCTGGGCGGCGCGGGCGGCGGTCTCGATCTCCTCCTGGGTGGCGTCCGGGCGGCCGTAGGCGATGTTGGCGCGGACGGTGTCGGAGAAGAGGAAGGAGTCCTCGGGGACGAGCCCGATCGCGGCCCGCAGCGAGTCGAGGGTCAGCTCGCGCACGTCGTGGCCGCCGATCAGGACGGCGCCGCGGGTGACGTCGTAGAAGCGCGGCAGGAGCAGCGAGAGGGTGGACTTGCCGGAGCCGGAGGAGCCGACGACGGCGAGGGTCTCGCCGGCGCGTATCTCGAAGCTGAGCCCGTCGAGGACCGGGGAGCCGCTGCCGTACCCGAAGGACACGTCGTCGAACTCGACGGTCGCGGGCGCGTCGGCCGGGAGGGTCTTGCCGCCGTCCTGCATCGTCGGCTCGGTGTCGATCAGCTCCAGGACGCGTTCGGTGCCGGCGCGGGCCTGCTGGCCGACGGTGAGGACCATCGCGAGCATGCGGACCGGGCCGACGAGCTGGGCGAGGTAGCTGGAGAAGGCGACGAACGTGCCGAGCGTGATGTGCCCGCGCACCGCCAGCCAGCCGCCGAGGGCCAGCATGGCGACCTGGCCGAGGGCCGGTACGGCCTGGAGGGCGGGGGTGAACCTGCTGTTCAGCCGTATGGTGCGCAGCCGCCCGGCGAAGAGCCGGCGGCCGACCTCCCGCAGCTTCCCGGTCTCCTGGTCCTCCTGCCCGAAGCCCTTCACCACGCGGACGCCGCTGACCGCGCCGTCGACCACGCCCGCGACGGCGGCGGCCTGGGCCTGGGCGTACCAGGTGGCGGGGTGCAGCTTGCTGCGGCTGCGGCGGGCGATCCAGCCGAGGGCGGGCGCGACGGCGAGGGCGACCAGGGTCAGCGGCAGCGACAGCCAGGCCATGATCACCAGGGACATCAGGAAGAGCAGGACGTTCCCGATGGTCATCGGGAGCATGAAGAGCAGGCCCTGGATCAGCTGCAGGTCGCTGGTCGCGCGCCCGACCACCTGCCCGGTGGACAGCTCGTCCTGCCGCCGCCCGTCGAGCCGGGTGATCGTGCCGTACATCTCCGTCCGCAGGTCGTGCTGGACGTCGAGGGCGAGGCGGCCGCCGTAGTAGCGGCGGACGTAGGTGGAGGCGTAGACGAGCAGGGCCGCGCCGATCAGGGCGCCGGCCCAGGGGGCCATGGTGCGGGTGTGGTTCCCGATCACGTCGTCGATGATCACCTTGGTGATCAGCGGGACGACCGCCATGACCGCCATGCCGGCGAGGGAGGAGCCGAGGGCGAGGATCACGTCCTTCGGATACCGCCAGGCGTAAGCCGCCAGACGCCGTGCCCATCCCCGTTGCGCTGCCACGCCGGTGCCTTCCGTTCGCCTGACCTGCTCTGCCGGAAGGCACCAACGCCGGCGGGGCCGGATTTCATCCCGCTGCAACAAAACGCTCCGCGGGGTCCGGCCGTATGCCGTGTGCCGCGCCTCAGCCCTGCGGCGGTACGGCGACGAAGGCCTCGCTCGGCCTGCTCGTCGGGACGTAGACCTTGGTGGCCGTCGTGGTCGGCACGAGGTCCTTGTGGATGACCTTGGCGACGTTCTGGATGGTGGTCACGCCGTAGTCCATGGTGCTGTTGTCCTGGGTCAGCACCGACATCATGTAGTCGTGGCCCGCGCCGTTGAAGGTGCCGAGGCTGTGCACCCGCCAGCCGTGCGTCGCACGCTGCAGCCAGCCGTTCTTGACGTGCACCGCGACCGTGGAGGGGGCGCCGGCCGGGGTGCCCCAGCGCTGCGCGGAGATGACCTCGCCCATCAGCTTCAGGATGTAGGCGCGGGAGTTGTCGCTCAGCACGCTGTTCTTGGCGGTGACGAGCTTCAGCAGCTTCTGCTCGTCGGTGACGTTCTCCTGGGTCAGCCCCCAGTAGCCGCCCGTGCCCGGCACGGTCTTCGTCATCCCGGCGGCGGACAGGAAGCCCTTGATCTTCGTCAGGCCCAGCTGCTTCCACAGCGTGCTGGTCGCGGCGTTGTCCGACTGGGTGATCATGGCCGTGGCGAGCTTCGTCTCGGTGCTCGTCAGATAGCGGTTGTGCTTCTTGGCGTCCCACAGCAGCGTCGCGAGCACGGTGACCTTCACGGTGCTGGCCGAGTCGTAGGAGCTGGTGGCACGCAGGGTGCAGGTGGTGTCGGTGCTGCGGTCGTACACACCGAGGGCGACGGTGCCCTTGCGGTTCGCGAGGGCGGCGGTGATGTCGTTCTGGAGCTTCGCGGCGAGGCCCGCCTTGGCGGACGTGCAGCTGACGGCGGGCGTGGCCGCGGCGGCGGGGGCGGCGGCGAGCGCGGTGGGTACGAGCAGGGCGGCACCGAGCACGGCGGCGAGCGCGCCGGTACGTATGGGTATTCGGGAGTCCATGCCCCAGTGGACTCGCCGAGGCGGCCGGATGGTTGCACACGCGGCCTCACCAAGGAAGTTCGAAAGGTTGGGAATCCGGCAATGATTCGCTCATGCCGGCGGTGAATGAGAGTCACGTCAGACGGTGGGGACGGTTGTTCGCGACCGTGGCGGTGCTGCGCTCCCTCGCCGACCCGGGCGAGCCCCTGCCCGGCGCGGACGCCTTCACGGGCAAGTTCGTCCCGGCACAGCGCATCAACGACCTGAAGTCGAATCCGTACGACGCCCTGCTGCGGGCCCGCACGCGCGATGACGCGCGCTGGAAGGCGGCAACGGCGGTGTTCCGCGCGCTGCCCGAACTCCTGGAACGGGGCCCGCTTCCGTCCACGGGCACCCTCGGCGACGATCGCCGCCCGGATTTCGTCGCGGGGTACGAGGCCCAGCTGGCGGCCCTCAGGAAGGACTTCCCGGACCTGCTGCCCTGATGCCGGTCCGCTCCGCGAGGCGGGCACCCCGGCTGGCGGCGATCCGGTGCACGTCGGTCAACGCCTCGCGCATCCTGGCGAGCAGGAACCGCAGCTGGGCGGATGTCGCCCGGTGGTCGGCCATCAACTCGGCGGCGTGGCCGAGCAGATCGGCCGCCATCCCGAGCTGCACGCTCTCGACGGTGTCGGCCACCTTGGAGAGAGGGCCGGTGCCGTCGGTCACGAGGATGCAGGGCTTGCCCTCCGACCCGGCCCAGGGCAGCAGGCGTGCGCTGGTGCCGCCGTTCACCGGGTCACCTCCCCGGCGGGCGGCATCCCGCACGACCCCATGCCGATGCCGGGCACGCGGGCGGGGAGCGGCGGTTGCGGTTGCGGTTGCGGCCGTGGGGGCCGGGGTCCGGCTCCGTAGCCGGTCGGCCTGTGGCGCCGTAGCAGCGGCGACTTGAGGAGGCGGGCGATGCGGTGACGCATGTCGTCAACTCCCTTGCACTGGTTGTTCCGGGTGGCGAAGCTCCCCTCCTGAGCGCTTCGACCAGTCGAGCCGCGTTGGTCATGTTGCAGCGGCCGAGGTCGAAGAGAGGGATCCCGTCCCCGTCGTCGAAGGACGCCGGGTCGAGGCGGAGGCCGGGAAGGGAGACACCGGCGCCGGCCAAGGCTTCCCGTAACTCCACGAGCGACCCGTGGCACTTGGGGAAGGCCTCTACCTGATTCCGGGCAACTTCGGACACGGGAACTCCTCTCCGTAGCGGTATGACTACCAAGCGGGTTCAGCGTGGCCTATAGTCGGAGTGTCTTCAACTTGCGGCGCTTGCACGGGGAGTTGGAAGGTAGCCGTTGAACCGAAAAGAGTTGAACCCCGAAAAGTCACCCCTCGACGCGTTCGGGGAACGGTTGCGCAGGCTGCGGGACGAACGCGGCTGGACCCAGGACGAGCTGGGCTTGCGGATGGGGTACTCGGGCACGCACATCTCGGCCGTAGAAGTTGGCCGCCGCTCTCCAACTCGTCGCTTCGCGAAGAAGGCCGACGACGCGCTGGGCACGGGCAGCCTGCTCGCCCGCCAGGAGAAGGCCGTACGGGAGACGGCGCTGCTGGACGGATTCCCGGACTTCGTGGAGAAGGAGGTCCAGGCGACCGAGATCCGCCTCTTCGAGCTGACCATCGTTCCCGGGCTGCTCCAGACCCCGGAGTACGCCGCCGCCGTCACCACGGGTGAAGTACGGCGAGGCGCCATCTCGGAATTCCAGGCAGAGGAACGGCTGTCGAAGCTCGCGGAGCGCCAGGCGGCCCTGGAACGCACACCGACGCCCATGGTCTACGCGGTCCTGGACGAGGGCTGCATCCGGCGAGTCGTGGGCGGTCCCGAGGTCATGACGGCCCAACTGGACCGGCTGATCGCGTTCGCCGAACTGCCTTCCACAGTCCTCCAGGTGGCGCCGTACGATCTCGGTGAGCGCCGGGCGTTCGATCTCCCCGTAACCCTGTTGACCCTGCCCAACTGGTCCTACGTCGCGTACGCCGAGTCCGCCCTACAGGGCCGATTGGAGCGGGATACTGGGTTCGTTCAGCCCCTGCTGCGCGCCTACCATCAGTTGCAGGCCGAAGCGCTCTCGCAAGCGGCCTCTGTGGCAATGATCAGCCAGTTACGAAAGGGCAATCCGTGACGACCGAAGCCCCGCAGTGGTTCACGTCCTCGTACAGCAGCAACGGCGGCCAGTGCATCGAGGTCGCCACCAACCTCGCCGCCACCCGCGGCCTGGTCCCCGTCCGTGACACCAAGAACCCCAACGGCCCGGTACTGAGCCTCCCCGCCCACGCGTGGTCCCACTTCGTAGCCCTGGCGAAGGGCACTCAGGTCTGAGCGCCGGAAGGAAGGATTCCCGGTGACGACCGAATCCCCTCGTTGGATCACGTCCTCCTACAGCGGCAATGGCGGCCAGTGCATCGAGGTCGCCGTGAACCTTGCCGCCCCGCACGGCCTGGTCCCCGTCCGTGACACCAAGAACCCCAACGGCCCGGTACTGAGCCTCCCCGCCCACGCATGGTCCCACTTCGTGGCCCTGGCGAAGGACGCTCAGGTCTGACCACCGGGAACGAACACGGACTCGGCAGTGTCAAAGCGGCGCCGCCGAGTCCCGGACGGGACACAGACCCACAGCTTCCGCCCAGGTACGGCACAGCGCGTACCCATCGCCGGTCTGCAGGGTGCAGTGGTGACATCTGCCACCGATCCCCTCCCCCACGCCATGACGGCGACCCCGGGTCCGCCGTCGCCGACGCCGACACCGCCGGACACCGGTCCGGAGCGCGCGCCGCGCTGGTCGCTGCCCGCGCTGCTCGCGATCATGCTGCTCGCGGCCCTGCTGTACACCTGGAACCTGTCCGGCTCCAGCCTCAACAGCTTCTACAGCGCGGCCATCTACAGCGGCACCCAGAACTGGAAGGCCTGGTTCTTCGGCTCGCTCGACGCGGGCAACTTCCTCACGGTCGACAAGCCGCCCTTCGCCGACATGGTCATGAGCCTGTCGTGCCGGATCTTCGGCTTCGGCACCTGGCAGATGATGCTGCCGGAGGTCGCGGCCGGGCTCGGCGCGATCTGGATCCTGCACTCCTCCGTGAAGCGGTCCTTCGGGCACGCGGCGGCCACGGTGGCCGCGCTGGTCCTCGCGCTGACCCCGATCACGGTCGCGATCAACCGGGACAACAACCCCGACACGATCCTCGTCCTGCTGATGGTCGGCGGCGCGGCGCTCGCCCTGCGCGCCACGCGCACCGGCAGGCTGCTGCCGCTGCTCGGCTCGGCGGTCTGCTTCGGCCTCGCCTTCAACACGAAAATGCTGGCCGGTTACATCGCACTGCCCGCCGTCTTCGCGGTCTACCTGCTCGCGGCGCGCCCGACGCTCGTGAAGCGGATCGTGAACCTGCTGATCGCGGGCGTGATCCTCGCGGTCGCCAGCTTCTGGTGGGCGATCGCCGTCTCCCTGGTCCCCGCCTCCGAGCGGCCGTACATCGGCGGTTCGACGGACGGCACCGCCTGGAACCTGATCATGGGCTACAACGGCCTCGGCCGGATCCTCGGCGGCGAGGGCAACGGCGGCGGGGGCGGGGGCGGCGGAGGCGGCTTCTCCGGCTCCGCGGGCCTCGGCCGGATGTTCAACACCATCCTCGGCGGCCAGGTCTCCTGGCTGATCCCGTTCGCGCTGATCGCCCTCGTCGCGGGCCTGATCCTGTGCGGCCGCGCCCCGCGCACCGACCTCACCCGGGCCGCGCTCGTCCTCTGGGGCGGCTGGACGGTCCTGCACTACGTCACCTTCGCGACCGCCGAAGGCACGATGCACCCGTACTACACGACCGCCCTCGCGCCCGGCATCGCGGCGCTGTGCGGCGGCGGTGGCGTACTGCTGCTGCGCGCGTTCCGCGCCGACAAGCGCTGGGTGTGGGTCCTGCCGGCCGCTCTCGCGGTCACGGCGGTCTGGGCCGTGGTCCTCCTGCGCCGCGCCTCCGGCTGGAACACCTGGCTGTGGCCGACGGTGGGCGTGCTGATGGCGGCGGCGATCGTGGGCCTGTTCCTGTCCCGCTCCGCGGGCCGCGCCCGCCTGTCGGCAGCCGCCGCGACGGCGGCCGTGATCGCGGCGCTCGCGGGCCCGGCGGCGTACGCCTGGTCGGTGCCGTCCGGCTCGGGCGGCGGCATGAGCGGCGTGAACCCGACGGCCGGCCCCTCGACGGGAGGCGGCTTCGGCGGCATGGGCGGGGGCCGCGGCCGGGGCGGTTTCCCGGGCGGCGGCGAGATGCCGGGCGGCAGCCGGAACGCGGAGGCGGGCGGCGGCTTCCCCGGCGGCTCGGCGAACGGCGAGATGCCCGGCGGTACCGGGCAGAGCGGCAACATGCCGAGCGGCGGCTTCCCCGGTACGGGCGGACAGGGCGGCACGCCCCCGACCGGCACCGCCACCGAGGCCGGTGGCGCCCCGGGCGGTACGACCGGAAGCGGCCGTATGCGGGGTGCCATGGGCGGCGGCATGATGGGCGGCGGCATGATGGGCGGCGGCATGGGCGGCGCGGACAGCGGCCTCATCGCCTACCTGAAGAAGCACCGGGACGGCGCGACCTGGCTGCTCGCGGTCTCCAACTCGCAGAGCGCGGCCTCGATCGAGCTGACCACGAAGGTGCCCGTCATCTCCATGTGGGGCTTCACCGGCACCGACAAGGCGATGACCGTCGCCAAGCTGGAGGAACTGGTCAAGAAGGGCGAGCTGCACTACATCCAGCTCGGCGGCGGCATGATGGGCGGCGGCCCCGGCGGCTCCACCAACAGCGTGTCCTCCGAGGTCACGGCCTGGGTGAAGAAGCACGGCACGCTGGTGAAGGAGAGCGCGTACAGCAAGAGTTCGGCGTCGTCCTCCGCGTCGAAGACGTCGTCCTCCGCCTCCTCGACCACGAACCAGTCCACGCTCTACCGCCTGGATCCGTCGGAACTGAACTGACGCACCGCCCACCGACCGCACCACCCGCGCCAGGGGCCCACGGGCCCCTGGCGCGTTCACATCTCAGGCCTCGAAGTCGTACTCCAGCACATACGCCGACGAGTCCAGCGTCATCTCGTTCACCTCGACCACCAGCCCCTCCGCGACGCCAAGCAACTGGTCCTTTTCACCAACATCCCTGTCGGTGACACCCGTTCGTTGTCAGAGGGGATGCACTGTCTCCAGCAGTGGTGCAGCAAGGGCAGCTTGGCCCGCGTGTACTCAGCGATCAATTCAGGAGGGTGACCAGCATTGGACGGGCACATCGAAGTGGAGCGCAAGCGGCGCCTCCCGGACGAAGACGATGGGTCGTTCGTAGCACGGATGCTCACCGGGCTCGGTTGGCAGCCGGACACGCCGGTGACCGAAGTGGACACGTACTACAGCCGCCCCGACGTCGACTACATGCAGACGGTGGAGTGCCTGCGCGTCAGGCGCCGCGGCGACTTCTGCGAGATCACCTACAAGCCCCCGTCCACCGAGGCCACCCATAGCAGCGACGGCGTCATCTCCAAGAAGGAGACGAACGTCCTGCTCGCCTTCGACCAGGCACAGCTGGCCGACCAGCTGCTGGAGAACATCGGCATGCGACGCCTGGTCCAGGTGAGAAAACACCGAGCGGCCTACCGGCATCCGCAGCACCCGAACGTCAGCGTGAACATCGACACCGTGGCAGGCGTCGGCGTCTTCGTCGAAACGGAGGTCATCAGCGCGGACCCGGAGACGGCATCCCACACCGTGGCAACGATCGAGCGGCGGCTCGGCGTGGCCGACCTGCCGACTGTCGAATTGCCCTACCGCGATCTGGCCATGGACTGCACCACTTCATGAGCCTCAGCGCAACCTCACGTCCTCTGAGAGAGCACGACCACCGACGGGCCCGGAGTCGCCGGCGCCTTGCGCAGGTCCTCTGCACTACATCCAGCTCGGCGGCGGCATGACGGACGGCGGCCCCGAGCTCCTCCTCGTCCTCTGCCTACGCGGAAACCCCCGCCTCCCGAACAGCGCGGCGCGCCAAGGGATCTGTCCCCTTGGCGCGCCGCGTCGTCGCTAGCCGTTCCGCAGCGCGAACCACAGCTCCATCCGGACGTCCGGGTCGTCCAGGTCGGTGTCCAGCAGGGTGGCGCAGCGGGTGATGCGTTGGCGGACCGTGTTGCGGTGGACGTCCAGGGCGACCGCCGTACGGTCCCAACTGCCGTGCAACGCGAGCCAGTTGCGCAGGGTCTCGGTGAGGGCCGGGTGGTCGGCGAGGGGGGCGAGGAGGGTGCGGGCGTAGGACTCGGCGTCCGCGCGGGGGAGCAGGTCCGCGAGGCCCGGCCGGGCCCCGTGCCGGACCAGCGGGGTGCGGGTGGCGCGGGCCCGGGCCAGGGCGCGGGCCGCCTGGGCGTCGGCGTCCGGCCAGGCGTCCGGGGTCACGGCGGCGCTCACCCCGAGCGTCCAGCCGGGCTGCGCCGCCGGCTCCCGCCCGCCCGGCACCAGTACCCGTACGACGTCCCGCGCGAGGTCGACCAGCGGCGACCCCAGCGCCGCCCCGAGCGCCGAGGCGGCCACGGCGTCCGGGAGCTGCGCCTCCGGCCGGGCGTGGACGACGACCCACCTGCCCTCCCCGAGCAGCGGCGCGACCTCCTGCGGGCGCGCGCCGAGCAGCAGGCGGACGAAGGCGGACGAGCGGGCGGCACCGGCGCCGCTCTGGTGCTCGCCGGTCAGCAGGGACAGCAGGACGGAGGCCACGGAGGCGATGATGTGGTCGCCGGGCTCGCGCCGGGTGCTCGCCACGGCGAGGACGAAACCCGTCCCCAGCGCGTAGGCGGCCAGGTGCGTGTCACCCAGGGTGTCGGTGGCCGACGTGGGGCCCGGGGTGCCGGTTCCGCCCGGTCGTACCACCTCCGCCAGGTGCGTCAGCGCCTGCCGTACCGCCGCCGGTTCCCGGCCCGCCGAGGCGGTCTGCGTGCCGTCGGGGCCGTACAGCACCGCGTGGCCGGTCAGCCGCTGGGCCAGCTGGCGCAGCACGGAGGGGACCGGGTCGGGGCGGGCGGCGGCGGAGGCGAGGCTCTGCTGCGCCTCGGTGACGCGCCGCAGCTCGGCCAGCCTGGCCTGCGCCATCAGCTGCCACACCGCCCGCGCCACGCCGGAGAACGTCGTCCGGGGCGGGACCTCCAGGAGCGGGAGGCCGTGGCGGTCGCAGGCGGCGACCAGCGCGCGCGGGACCGTGTCGTGCACCGGTGCCACGCCGAAGCCGAGGGCCGCGCCGCCCGCCTCGACGATCCGGGCGACGTAGTCGTCGAAGTAGTCCCCCAGTCTCGAATTCGCTCGACCGGGGGCGCCCCCATCCGAACCCGCCGCCTCCGGGATCTGCACCCCGGCCGTGAGCAGCAGCTCCCCGCCCAGCAGATACGGGTACGGGTCGGCCATCTCCGACGTGTGCGCCCAGTGGATCACGACCGACGGATCCGCCGGGCCCGCGATCTGCCGCAGGCCCAGGTCCTCGCGGGCCAGCAGGGCCGAGAGCGGGACGGGTGGGGTCGGCGGGACGGCTGGGGCGAGTGCATCCGGCATGGTGTGCGTTTCCTCCACTCCACCCCGTTCGTATGGATGAAACGTACACTTCGCAGTCGCTTTCCGGCCACCTAGTGTCAAGTCAGCACGGCAGCCGCGGGTACGGGCGGATGTCCCCGCGATCCGCTGCCGGCACGCCACCCCCCATGTATCTGCACGACACGCCACCGACAGCGCGCGAAGGAGGGCCCCATGGCCGTCGACTACACAGTGATCGTCCTCTATCTCGCCGGAATGCTGGCCATGGGCTGGTGGGGCATGCGCCGCGCCAGGTCGAAGAGCGACTTCCTGGTGGCGGGCCGCCGGCTCGGACCGGCCATGTACTCCGGCACCATGGCGGCGATCGTCCTCGGCGGCGCGTCCACCATCGGCGGGGTGGGGCTGGGCTACCGGTACGGGCTGTCCGGCGCGTGGATGGTCTTCACCATCGGGCTCGGCCTGCTCGCGCTGTCGGTCTTCTTCTCCGCCCGCATCGCCCGTCTGAAGGTCTACACCGTCTCCGAGATGCTGGACCTGCGCTACGGCGGCCGGGCGGGCATGATCTCCGGCATCGTCATGTGGGCGTACACCCTCATGCTGGCCGTCACCTCGACGATCGCCTACGCCACGATCTTCGACGTCCTCTTCGACATGAACCGGACGCTCGCGATCGTCATCGGCGGCTCGATCGTGGTCGCGTACTCCACGCTCGGCGGCATGTGGTCGATCACCCTGACGGACATGGTCCAGTTCGTCGTCAAGACGATCGGCGTGCTCCTGCTCCTCCTGCCGATCGCGGTCGTCAAGGCGGGCGGCTTCGGCGCGATGAGGGCCAAGCTGCCGACCTCGTACTTCGACCCGCTGGGCATCGGCGGCGAGACGATCTTCACCTACGTCCTGATCTACACGTTCGGCATGCTGATCGGCCAGGACATCTGGCAGCGCGTGTTCACCGCCCGCAGCGACTCGACCGCCCGGTGGGGCGGCACGGTCGCCGGCACCTACTGTCTGGCCTACGCCCTCGCCGGCGCGGTGATCGGTACGGCCGCCAAGGTGCTGTACCCGAAGCTGGGCAGCCCGGACGACGCCTTCGCGACCATCGTCAAGGACGAACTCCCCGTCGGCGTCAGGGGGTTGGTGCTCGCCGCCGCCCTCGCCGCCGTGATGTCCACGTCCTCCGGCGCGCTGATCGCCTGCGCGACCGTCGCCAACAACGACATCTGGTCGCGGCTGCGGGGCGCCGTCAAGCCCGCCGCCGGGGAACACGACGAGGTCAAGGGCAACCGCGCCTTCATCCTGATCATGGGCGTGGCGGCGATCGGCACGGCCATCGCGCTGAACAACGTGGTCGAGGCGCTGACCGTGGCGTACAACCTGCTCGTCGCCGGTCTGCTCGTCCCCATCCTCGGCGGCCTGCTGTGGAAGCGCGGCACGGCGCAGGGCGCGCTGGCCTCGGTGATCGTCGGCGGCCTCGCGGTCGTCGGCCTGATGGCCGGGTACGGCATCCTCGCCAACGAGCCCGTCTACTACGGCCTGCTCGCCTCCCTCGCCGCCTACGTCGCCGTGTCCCTGGCGACCAGGCCCACCGACGCGGCCGTCCTCGCGCTCTGGCGCGAGCGCCTCGCCGGACGGCCCGCCCCCGAACTCCCGTCCGAACCGGTAGCGGCTCCCCAGTAGAGTCGTATGGAAAGCAGTGCATGCGCGACGAAGCGCAGGAAAGAAGGCATTTCACCATGAGCAGCAACGAGACGCCCCGCGGCCCCGTCGACTCCTCCCGCGTCCCGCGCTACGCCGGCCCCGCGACCTTCGCCCGGCTGCCCCGCCTGGACGAGGTCGGCACCGCCGACGTCGCCGTCGTCGGCGTGCCGTTCGACTCCGGCGTCTCGTACCGGCCGGGCGCCCGCTTCGGCGGCAACGCCATCCGCGAGGCGTCCCGGCTGCTGCGCCCGTACAACCCGGCGCAGGACGCCTCCCCCTTCGCGCTCGCCCAGGTCGCGGACGGCGGCGACATCGCCGTGAACCCGTTCAACATCAACGAGGCGGTCGAGACGATCGAGGCCGCGGCCGACGACCTCCTCGGCACGGGCGCCCGCCTGATGACGCTGGGCGGCGACCACACCATCGCGCTGCCCCTTCTGAGGTCGGTGGCGAAGAAGCACGGCCCGGTGGCCCTGCTCCACTTCGACGCCCACCTCGACACCTGGGACACCTACTTCGGCGCCGAGTACACCCACGGCACCCCGTTCCGCCGCGCGGTGGAGGAGGGCATCCTCGACACCTCGGCGCTGTCCCACGTCGGCACCCGCGGCCCCCTGTACGGCAAGCAGGACCTCACGGACGACGAGAAGATGGGCTTCGGCATCGTCACCTCGGCGGACATCTACCGCCGCGGCGCCGACGAGGTCGCCGACCAGCTGCGCCAGCGCATCGGCGACCGCCCGCTGTACATCTCCATCGACATCGACTGCCTGGACCCGGCCCACGCCCCCGGCACGGGCACCCCGGAGGCGGGCGGCATGACCTCGCGGGAGCTGCTGGAGATCCTGCGCGGCCTGGCCTCGTGCAACCTGGTCTCGGCGGACGTCGTCGAGGTGGCCCCGGCGTACGACCACGCCGAGATCACCTCGGTCGCGGCCTCCCACACGGCCTACGAACTGACCACCATCATGAGCCGCCAGATCGCGGCGGCCCGCAACGCCTGATTCTCCTTAGGGGACCGAGAGCAGTGACTCACGACCACGACCTGGTACTCCGCCCGACCGACCGGCAGACGGCGGCCGCGCTGAATCCCCCTCCCGGCCGGAGCGGCGGCGACCTGGTCGTGGAGACCCTGGCCGGGCTCGGCGCGACGACGGTCTTCGGCCTGCCCGGCCAGCACGCGCTCGGCATGTTCGACGCGCTGCGCCGCTCGTCGCTCCGCTATGTGGGCCTGCGCGTGGAGAACAACGCGGGCTTCGCGGCGGACGCCTACGGCCGTGTCACCGGCGAGGCCGCGCCGCTCCTGCTCTCGACGGGTCCGGGCGCCCTGACGTCGCTCGCCGCGCTCCAGGAGGCGGCGGCGGCCTCGGCTCCCGTCCTCGCGATCAGCAGCCAGGTCCCGACGGCGGGCCTGGGCGGCGGCCGCCACGGCTATCTGCACGAACTCCCGGACCAGTCGGCCTCGTTCCGGGGCGTGGTCAAGTCCGTCCACACGGTCCGTACGCAGTCCCAGATCCCGTCCGCGATAGCGGCGGCCTGGAAGTCGGCGCTGACGGCTCCGCACGGCCCGGTGTGGGTGGAGATCCCGCAGGACGTCCTGCTGTCGCCGGCCGCCCTGCCGGTGGTGACGGCGATGGACGCGACGCCGGACGACCTGGTCCCGCGCCCCGAACTGACGGCGGTGGCGGCCGACCTGCTGTCGCGCGCGCGGCGCCCGGCGATCATCGCGGGCGGCGGGGTCGTGCGCGCGGACGCCTCGGGCAAGCTGAGGGCGCTGGCCGAGAAGCTGGACGCGCCGGTCGTGACGACCTTCGGCGGCAAGGGCGCCTTCCCCTGGGAGCACCCGCTCTCGCTCCAGTCCTGGCTGGAGGACCGGCACACGACGGACTTCCTGGAGGACGCGGACGTCCTGCTGGTCGTGGGCTCGGGCCTCGGCGAACTGTCCTCGAACTACCACACGTTCAGGCCCCGGGGCCGGGTGATCCAGATCGAGGCCGACCTCGGCAAGCTGGAGTCCAACCACCCGGCCCTCGGCATCCACGCGGACGCCCGCCTGGCCCTGCAGGCCCTGCTGGAGACCGTGGCGGAGCGGAGCGACGCGTCGGCCCCGCAGCGGGTGCGGGAGCTGCTGGCCAAGGTGGCCGCCCGGATCGCGTCCCAGGAACTCACCCTGGAACAGCAGGTGTTGGCGGCCGTCCGCAGCGCCCTGCCCGCCGACTCCCCGTCCTTCTGGGACATGACGATCCTGGCGTACTGGGCCTGGTCGGCCTTCGACGCGCAGGGCCCCAACACGATGCACTCGGCCCAGGGCGCCGGCGGCCTCGGCTACGGCTTCCCGGCGGCCCTCGGCGCGGCGGCGGCCGACCCGACCCGACCGGTCCTGGCGGTCTCGGGCGACGGCGGCGCCCTGTACTCGATCGCGGAACTGGCCACGGCCCGCCAGTACGACCTCCCGGTCACCTGGCTGATCGTGGACGACGGCGGATACGGCATCCTCCGCGAGTACATGACGGACGCCTTCGGCCAGGCGACCGCGACGGAACTGACCCGGCCGGACTACGTGGCCCTGGCGGAGTCGTTCGGCGTACCCGGCGTCCGCACGACCCCGCAGACCCTGGCGGAGGACCTGACGAAGGCCCTGGCGGCTCCGGGCCCGTCGGTGGTCGTACTCCCGGCGGTACTGCGGATGTTCGCGCCGACGCACCTGGGCTGAAGCACCTGGGCTGACGCACGTGGACTAGGGCAGGGCCTCGGCCAGTTCGGTCAGGTCGTGGGTCCGCCAGGTGAAGGTGTCGGTGTCCCGTGGCGGGTCCCCGACCGGTCGCCGGACATGCGCGGTTCGCATGCCCAGCGCCTGGGCTCCGCGCAGGTCCCAGGCGTGGGCGGCGACCATCAGCACCCGCTCCGGCGGGCACCCCGCCGCGTCGAGGGCCAGTCGGTAGACCTCCGGTGCCGGTTTGTAGGCCCGTGCGTCCTCGGCGGACAGGGCCTGGTGCCAGCGCAGGCCCGCATGCGCGTTGAGGCGCAGCAGGCACGCGCGACTGGCGTGGGTGAGGGCCAGCACGGGAAAGCGCCCGGCGAGGCGTGCCAGGCCGGCGGCGGAGTCGGCCCAGGGGCTCAGGCGCCGTGCGGCGGTGGCCAGGCGCGCGAGGGCGGCCGGGTCGGTGAGCCCGGCGCCCGCGGCCACGCGCTCGGCCGCCTCCCGGTCGATGACATCGGAGTTGGCGTAGCCCCGCCGCTTCTCCCTGATGCCGTCCTGGGCCTGCTCGACGTACTCCCGCCAGACGGTCAGCAGCCGGTCGACGGTCGCCTCGTCGGACGCGGGCAGGGCGTCACGGATGGCCGCGCGCAGTCCGCCGGGCTCGTCGACCATCGTGCCGAGGACGTCGAGGACGACCACCTCGATGTCGGGCGCCCGGGTCATCCCGCCTCCTCGTCGTCGCGTTCCGGCGGCACCCAGCGTGGCCCGAACCGGCTGTCCAGGACCGCCATTACCCCATCGGCGGCATGTCACAGGCGGCCGGAACCGGCATTGGGTATTCCGGTCGGAAAACAGCGCGTCCGAATCCCGGTGGAATTCACGGGCGTTGCCGGAATCATCGGCCAATTCACAAAAGGAGGCGTGTGAATTGCCGGGACCGGCGGGTCGCGGCGACTGTTGTAACTATACCGCTGGGTGTACTGTTACAGCGTGGCGATGAACAGCGAGACCGTCGGTCGAGGGAGCAAGCGGCGCGGCATGCGGCACCTGACGCCGGCGGGTGTCCGGGTGCTGGAGACCGCCTCCCGGCTCTTCTACGAGCAGGGGATCCGCGCGGTCGGCGTGGAGGCGATCGCCGAGGAGGCGGGCGTCACCAAGAAGACCATCTACGACCGCTTCGGCTCGAAGGAAGACCTCGTCGTCGCCTATCTGCGGACGCGCGACGGCCTCTGGCGTTCCACGCTGGTGAAGCACGTCAACGGCCATGACGGGCCCGCGGAAGAGAAGATCCTGGCCACGTTCGGCGCCCTGCGTGACTGGATGCGCGAGCGCAGCCTGCGGGGCTGCGCCTTCATCAACGCCTCCGTGGAGCTGCCGGCGGACCACCCGGGCCGGGAGGTCGCCCGCGACCAGAAGTCCTGGCTCCTCGCCTACCTGGAGGACCTCGCGGCACAGGCCCGCCTCCGGGATCCCGCCACGCTGGCCGCCCAGGTGCTGATCCTGCACGAGGGGGCCTGCGTCGCCGACTCCATGGGGTCGGTGGGCCGCGCGGTCGATCACGCCGAGCAGGTCGCCCGCGTCCTGGTCGAAAGGGCGCGTACGCGGTAACACGCCACGACGGGCACCTTTTTCACCCGCCCCGCCCGTGTCTCTCTTTCCGCTCCTCTCGCTCTCTCGCCCTCACGCCCGCTCTCCTCACCGAATACCGGTGTTCACCGGAACCGGCTTTCCGGTCCCGGACGCGACACGGGCACGCGCCGGGACGAAACGCGAATTCCGTTCCGCTCGCCGAGCGGGTACCCGGCCGCCGGCGGAGTTGCCGTCCAGCCGCCTGGCCAGGTCGGCGGCGTACGCCCGCAGCAGGTCGTGCATGAGGTAGTGGCGCTCGTCCTGGCTCCGGATCAGATGCGCGCCGGCGAGGCTGCGAAGCAGCCGTGCGGCCTCGTCCTGGCTGACGCCCGCGCTCGCCGCGGTGGCGGCGGCGTCGATCAGCCGGCCCGGGAGCAGCCCCAGCAGCCGGAAGACCCGGGCGGTCTGCTCGTCGAGCGCCTGGTAGGAGGCGTCGAACGCGTCACGGAGCACGACGTCGCCCTCGGCGAGCTCCAGCCGGGCGTGCTCCTGCTTGAGTTCGGTGGCCAGGGTGTCGGCGCTGTGGTGCTCATGGCTCACGATGCGCTCGGCCGCCAGGACCAGCGCGAGGGGGAGATGCCCGCAGCGTTCCGCCAGTACGGCCACCGCGGCGGGGTCGGCGTCGGCGCGTGCGCCGCCGATGGCCGAGCGGATCAGCAGGGCGGCCTCGGGCCGGCACAGCTCGCGCAGGGACAGGGTGACCGCGTCGGTCAGGGACATCAGTCCGGGCAGTCGTGAGCGGCTGGTCACCACGACGGCACAGCCCGCGGAGCCCGGGAGCAGGGGGCGGATCTGCTGGGCGTCCGCGGCGTTGTCCAGGACCAGCAGCACCTCACGGCCGTGCAGATAGGAACGGAAGGTGGCGGCCCGCTGGTCCAGGTCCGCCGGAACGCGCTCGGCGGGCACGCCCACGGCACGGAGCAGGTCCGCCAGGACGTCGTACGGCGCCGCCGCGCCGCCCGGCTCGGGGCCCTGGAGATCGACGAACAGCTGTCCGTCGGCGAACCGGCCGTCGCTGACGGCCTGGTGGGCCCACTGCACGGCCAGCGCCGTCTTTCCCACGCCCGGCGGCCCGTTGATGACCGCGACGGGTACCGCGAGGGACTGCTCGTGGCCGTGCAGCAGCCTGTCCAGCCGGTCGAAATGACCGCGGCGGCCCACGAAGTGCCGCTTGGCCGCCGGTAGTTGGGCGGGCTGGACCCATCCCTGCTGCTGACGGGCCGCCGCTTCCAGGGCCAGGGCGATGGTGGTGAAGGTCCTGCCCCCGCTCAGCACCCGGTCGCAGGCCTTCGCGAAGCTCACCGAGGGCAGCCGCTTGTCCGTCTCGATCCTGCTGAGGTGCCCCCGGTTGAAGTGCATCCGGGCGGCGAGCTGCGAGAGCGAGAGCCCTCGCCGCTGCCGGTGGGCGCGGAGCAGCTGCCCGAACGTCCCCGCGGCGCCGGCACCCGCGGGACAGCCGGCTCCCGTGCGCGAAGAGTGCGTCGGTGCCGTGTCCTGTGCCAGTTCCCGTACCACTGTCAAGCCCCCTGTTGTACGAATGGTCCGAATCGGCCCGGCACGCCAGGTCGCGTACTCCGAGCCGGTCCAGGCGGGTTGCGCGGGTGTGCCGGCAGGGCGTACTCGTCCCCGAGTCCCTGGTGAGCACGTGATGGCCGACGCCGGCCGCGTCCCTCGTCCTGCCCCGTCCAGCCCCCGTCCGGCTCCTGCGGCGCGGTGGTCAGTGAGCCGGTGGCGGCCCCGGGACGTGCCGGGCGGGAAGAGCGGGCCTCCCGCTGCCGGAGCGGCCGGCCGTGGGCCGTGGGCGGCGACGCGTCGGCGAGCTGTCCGCCGCGGATCTCACGAGCGGTGCGGGTCCGGCGCGTCGGGCGTGTCGCCGCAGCCGCGACATCGCCCGGCCCGGACAGTGGTGCGGACGGCGCGGCTCATGACGTCGCCGGCAGTTCGTCGAAGGCCGGGAAGCGGGCGGCGATGCCGTCCGGCAGGAACCGGACCGGGCGCTCGCCGGCCTCCTGGAAGAAGCGGATCGCGGTGTAGCACGGGCGCGCACCCGCGTCGAACCAGTGCGCCGTCCGTCCGGGCACGGACAGCAGGTCGCCCGCCGTGCACAGCATCGCGTGCACCTGTCCGGCGACATGGAGGTAGAAGCAGCCGGCCCCGTGCACCACGAAGCGCACCACGTCCTCGTCGTGGAAGTGTTCCGCACGGAACCTCGCACGGGCCGGACGTGTCCGCCGGGGACGGTCCCGGTTGCCCGGCGAGGAGGTCACGCGCGCGATGTCGGCGACCGGGTAGCCCTCGGCACCGAGATGCTCGATGTGGCTCCGGTAGGCATGTCTGATGGTGGCGTCGTCGGCGTCGGCCGGGAGCCGGCGGGCGGCGTGCCAGCGTGCGAAACGCACGCCGATTCCGAGCAGTTGCTTGTGGATGACGTCCACGTCGCCGGTCCGCACCCGCACCGTCTCCGGCGCGTCCTCCGGCATGATCTGCAACAGCGTCACCGAGCATGCACCGTGACCGCGCCGGCCGTGCCGGTGCCCGTCAGCAGGAGGAAGTGGCTCAGCTCCTCGATGCACTCCAGTCTGTCGCGCGCCTCGTCGGTGTCCCGGCCCCAGGCGAGGATGCCGCTGCGCTCGACGAGCAGGGCCGGCGGCACGTCGGCGGCCGAGGCGTCGAGGGCCCGCGTCACGTCGTCGGCGACGCGGGAGACGTCGGGCCGGTTGGCGACGACCGGCAGCGCGACCAGGCGGGGGTCCGGGCTGCCGAGGCCCTTCGCCATCTCCAGGTCCCGGAAGACGACGCGGCCGATGTGCCCGTCGCCGGCGGCCAGGGTGGCGAGGGCGGTGGAGTACGGGGCGTGCGCGTGGACCACTGCCGCGCAGTCGGGCAGCCGGCGGTGGACCGCGAGGTGGATCGGGGTCTCGGCGGGGGGCCACTCGGTCTCCCCGGACAGCGGCAGGCCCTCGAACGGGTCGACCAGCACCGTGTCCGCCGGATCCATCACGCCCTTGTTCAGACCGCCCGCCGTGATCATGACCGCTTCACCCGAGCGGAGCGAGACGCTGCCGAACGTTCCCGGCAGCCAGCCGGAGCGGTGCAGGGACCGGCCGACGAGCGAGAGGTGTGCACGCTGCAGCTCGGCGTCGTCGCGGATGTATACGGGTTTCACCGGGGCTCTTCTCCTGACAGATGGAGCGACACGCGTACATCTCCTCCGTGGGGGGAGGGAGATGGCGAGGTATACCTACCGGTATAGCTACATGCTAGGGAGGCGATCTTTCCGGTGTCAACGACGCGGCGTCGGGGTGGCCGAATCGGGCCCTCGTGTTGAAATCTGACATCCCGTCTGGTAGCCGCCGGACCCGGCGAGGCGGCGAGACGTCCGCTTCGTGGAGGTATGCGAATCATCGCGGGCGCGGCCCGGAAATGAGCGCCCACCTCCCCGCAATGGCCAGAAGACGAGCACGGCACATGTGATGCGGCGTCGTACGTGTACAGCACATCGGGTCCCTTGCCCGGCGGTTCTGCCGTTGCCCGTCGAGAGACAACAGGCCGACCCTGTACAGCCGTTGCGCGAGGTGACGATAGTGAAGCCACTTCCACCGCAGGGACGCCGGCCCCGTGAAGAGCGGGATGCGATTCCCACTCCTTTCTTCGGTGCAGGCCGCTGTCGTCACGTCTGAGGAGGCCTAGATGGGTGCACACATAGAATCTGCCGAACTGGTGGTGTCGCCGGGCGATTTCTTCCAGGTCGGTGAAACAAAGCGGATCAGGTCATCCATCGGACTCAGGCTGTCGGACCACTCCTACCTTCCGAAGGCGGACGAGCCGCGCGCCGACTGGGTCGCGAGCGTCGCCGTGCCGGCGTTCAAGACCCTGGCCCGGATGGGCGTCCTCGCCCCCGCCTTCTGCACGATCGGGACGGGCGCGGGGCTGGACGCCCTGGCGGCCGTGGAGATCCTGCACGCACGGACGGTGGGCTTCACCGACCTCCACGAAGACGTCCTCGCCCACGCGCGGGAGAACATCCGGAGCAATCTGCTCGACGACGTCCAACTGGTCGGCGGCGCCGGGGACATCCTCGCCCCGATGGCCGGACGGCTGTCCCAGGTCGACGTGGTCTACGAGAACCTCCCCAACATCCCGATGGCGGACAGCGGGGACCTCGCCGCCGGCCAGACCAGCTCGACCTTCATCACGGAGCGCAGCGAGGAGATCCCCGGCTTCGCCGAGAAGAACCTCGTCACGCTGCACTATCTGGCCCTCCAGCAGGCGCATCCGTTCCTCCGGGTCGGCGGCCATGTGCTGTCGTCCATCGGTGCGCGCGTGCCGTTGTCCGAGATCCTGGCCCTCTCCGGGGCCGCCGGATACAACGGCAGCATCCTGACCTACACCTGGAAGGTCCAGTCCGAACCGCGCGACGTCGTCGGCGGCTACGCCCAGTGGGAACGCGAGGGACTGGGGCCGTTCCACTTCTATCCGGTGAACATTCTGCGTGACGCGTTCGAGGGCCTGTCGGTCGCGGCGGCCGGAGCGCAGGCGCTCCGACTGGAAAAGAGGCTTTCGCCGTTCGAGATATCCGCGGCGGACGCGCTGGCCCTGGTGGAGCGCGGCGAAAGGGTCGGGCACACGGTCGCCGTTCTCGACTCCGTAAAGATTCCCGACTCCGGTGCGCCGAGGTGGAATTCATGAATTCCGGCGGCCGAAACACGGCTCTGTGATGGACAGCACGCGAAAGAACGTGGCCGCGGCGCTGACGGCGGCCCTGCTCTGGGCCTTCGCCTTCGTCGCGCCGGCCGCCGTCAAGCCCGCGAGCGAGCTGCTGCTGGTCACCGGCCGCTACTCCCTGTTCGGGCTGTGCGGCCTCTACGTCCTGTACCGGGGCCGGCGCCAGCTCGGGCAGATGCCCCTCCGGCGGGTCCTCTTCGGCCTGTACATCGGCTTCGTGGGGTATTTCTGCTTCTACGTCTGCGTCTCGTACTCCGCGACCATGGGCAGCGGCTTCATCACCGCCGTGGTCGTGGGATCGTCACCGATCACGATCGCGGTGGCCGGCAATTTCGCCGAAAAGCGAATGTCATGGAGCGAGTTGGTCGCACCGGTCGTCCTGATCCTGATCGGCCTCACCCTCCTCAGCTCCTCGGACTTCATCCACGGACAGCGTGCGGACGGCGCGAACGGCTCGATCCTCGGCATCGCGCTGGCCCTCGGGGCCATGCTCACCTGGTCCTACTTCGTGGTCCGCAACGCCCAGTCGCAGCGCACCTGGGAGACGAAGCCGGACCCCACCATCTGGGCGGCCCTGGTGGCGATGGGCGCCGGTGGCGCTTCCATGGTCCTGCTCCCCTTCGCCCTCGCCACCACGCCCGACGCGACGTTCACGCCGTACCCCCTGTTCAAGATCATCGCGTGGTGCGTCTTCCTGGGCGTCATCGGATCCTGGTGGGGGACGTACATCTGGGTGAAGGCGGCGCAGGGCATCCCGGTTCCGCTGGTCGGGCCGCTGCTCGCCACCGAGACCATCTTCGGGGCGGTCATGAGCCTGCCGGTGGAGCGGCGGACGCCCTCCTGGACCGAGGTCGGCGGTGCCCTGTTCGTGCTCTGCGGGATCGCCGTCTACCTGGTGTTCGACGTGAGGAACTCCCGCAGCGGGCCGAGTGCGCAGCGGCCACGCTCGTTGGCGTCATCCGACAAGGAGGCAATTTCATGAGCAACTCCTTCACCAACATCAAGAAGTCCCACGTGTTCTTCGACAACTCCCCCGGCCTGAAGAGCTACTACGAGGACTGGGCGCCGCGGTACGACGTGGACCTGACGGACCAGAAGTGGGTGTCGCCGCGTGTGGCCGCCAACCTGGTGCACCTGCTCGCCTCCGCCTACGCGACGCCGCAGACCGCCGTCTTCGACGCCGGCTGCGGTACCGGCCTGGTCGGCGTCGTCCTGCGTTCGCTGGGCGACTACGTCATAGACGGCGTCGACCTGTCGGAGAACATGGCCGCCGAGGCCGGCAGGACCAACGCGTACCGGAAGGTCTACGGCGGCGTGGACCTCTCGGTGGCCCGGCGGGACGAGCGGCTGGACCGGTACGGCATCGTGGTGAGCAGCGGTGTGTTCACCCTCGGCCATGTGCGCCCGACGGCCCTGCTCACACTGATCGAGTACGCGCTGCCGGGCGGACTGATCGTGGTGTCCACCCGCGGCAGCTACGCCACCGCGACGGGATTCGAGGACTTCGCCCGCTCGGACCGGGTCCGAGAGCTGGTCTCGCTGGAGTTCACGCTCCGCGACGCCCACTACATCGCCGAGGAGGGGGGCGACTACTGGGTCTTCCGCAAGACCGGACCGGCGCGGTGACCAGGGCGCGGCGCAGCCGCGCCGGTACGGCCGAGCGCGTACCACCCGCCCACCCCTCTTCCGTTCTGGAGTGCCATGTCCCGCTCCCTGTTCACCTCGGAGTCCGTGACCGAGGGACATCCCGACAAGATCGCCGACCAGATCAGTGACACCGTCCTCGACGCGCTGCTGCGTCAGGACCCCGCCTCGCGCGTCGCGGTCGAGACGCTCGTCACCACCGGTCAGGTGCACCTCGCGGGCGAGGTGACGACCTCCGCCCGCGTCGACATCCCCGCGCTGGTGCGGGAGAAGATCCTCGACATCGGCTACGACGCCTCGGCCAAGGGCTTCGACGGCGCCTCGTGCGGGGTGTCGGTGTCGATCGGAGCGCAGTCCCCGGACATCGCGCAGGGCGTCGACACGGCGTACGAGTCCAGGGTCGCGGGCGCCGCCCCGTCGGCCGGGGCCGACGAGCTGAGCCGGCAGGGCGCGGGCGACCAGGGCCTGATGTTCGGCTACGCGACCACCGAGACGCCGACCCTGATGCCGCTGCCGATCGAGCTGGCGCACCGCCTCTCGCGCCGGCTGACGCAGGTCCGCAAGGACGGCACCGTGCCCTACCTGCGCCCCGACGGCAAGACCCAGGTCACCATCGAGTACCTGGGCAGCCGGCCGGTCCGCCTGGACACCGTCGTCGTCTCCTCGCAGCACGCGAGCGACATCGACCTGGACCGAATGCTGGCGCCCGACGTCCGCGAGTACGTCGTCGAGCACGTCCTCGCCCAACTCGCCGACGACGGCATCAAGTTGGACACCGACGGCTACCGCCTGCTGGTCAACCCGACCGGCCGCTTCGAGATCGGCGGCCCGATGGGCGACGCGGGCCTGACCGGCCGCAAGATCATCATCGACACCTACGGCGGCTACGCCCGGCACGGCGGCGGCGCGTTCTCCGGCAAGGACCCGTCCAAGGTGGACCGCTCGGCGGCGTACGCGATGCGCTGGGTCGCCAAGAACGTCGTCGCGGCCGGGCTGGCCGAGCGGTGCGAGGTCCAGGTCGCGTACGCCATCGGCAGGGCCGAGCCGGTGGGCCTGTTCGTCGAGACGTTCGGCACCCACGCGGTCGCCGTCGAGAGGATCGAGCACGCCGTCACCGAGGTCTTCGACCTGCGCCCGGCCGCGATCATCCGCGATCTCGACCTGCTGCGTCCGATCTACGGCCGGACCGCGGCCTACGGCCACTTCGGCCGCGAGCTGCCGGACTTCACCTGGGAGCGCACCGACCGCGCCGCCGCCCTGCGCCAGGCGGTGGCGGCGGGCTGACGGCGCGCCACCGGACGAGGTCCGGCGCGACGGACGGCGGTGCGCGGTTTCCCCCGGCCGCGCACCGCTTCCCCGCACGGCGCCGCACGCGCCGTTCCCTCCCCTCCCCTCTCTCCCCTGCCCCGGCCCCAGGACCAAGGAGTGCCGTCCATGCGTATCGCCGTGACCGGGTCGATAGCGACCGACCATCTGATGGTGTTTCCCGGGCGCTTCGCCGAGCAGCTGATCAAGGAGCGACTGGAGCGGATCTCCCTGTCGTTCCTCGCCGACCGGCTGGAGGTGCGCAGAGGCGGGGTCGGCGCCAACATCGCCTTCGGGCTCGGCCTGCTCGGCCTCGATCCGCTGCTGGTCGGTGCGGCGGGCGTCGACTTCGCCGAGTACGGCGCCTGGCTGCGGGCGCACGGCGTCGACACGTCCGGCGTCCGCGTCAGCGAACGTCTGCACACCGCGCGCTTCGTGTGCACCACCGACGAGGACCAGAACCAGATCGCCACCTTCTACGCCGGTGCCATGGCCGAGGCGTCCCGGATCGACCTGGCCGCGGTCGCCGGGCGCACCGGCAGGCCCGCGCTCGTGCTGATCGGCGCCGACGACCCCGCCGCCATGCTGCGCCACACCGCCGCGGCCCACCGTCTCGGCATCCCGGTCGCCGCCGACCCCTCCCAGCAGCTCGCCCGCCTCGACCGCGAGCAGGCCCGTCAACTCGTCGACGGCGTACGGTGGTTGTTCACCAACGAGTACGAGGCCGCGCTGCTGCTCGAACGCACCGGCTGGACCCGCGAGCACCTGCTCGGCCGGACCGGCACCTGGATCACCACGCTGGGCGAGGCCGGAGTGTCCCTGGCCCGCTCCGGCGCGCCCGCCCTGCGGATACCCGCCGTGCCCGCGGACGAGATCGCCGACCCCACGGGGGCGGGGGACGCCTTCCGCTCCGGCTTCCTCGCCGGTACGGCGTGGGGCCGGCCGCAGGAACAGTCCGCCCGGCTCGGCTGCGCCCTGGCCACCACGGCGCTGGAGTCGGTCGGCACCCAGGAGTACAAGCTGATCCCGTCGGATCTCGTCGCCCGCATCGACCGGGCGTACGGCGCGGACACGGCCCGCGCCCTCGAACCCCGGCTGGCGCAGGTGCCGTGACGCCGCCGGGGATCACGCCAGGCCGGCCGCCGTCGCGCGCGCGAATCCCTCGGGGTTGTCCAGCATGATGTTGTGGCCGCAGTCCGGTACCCGCGTCACGGTGACGCCGGCCGCCTCCAGGGACTCGATGCCGGTGAAGGCGTCATCGGCCTCGGGGAGCAGGTAGGTGCGCGGAATCGGCAGGCCGACGAGGAGTTGGCGCATGGTGGGGGTGGTGCCGCGGACGAGATGCGCGGCGCTGCGGTACAGCCCCTCGCGGCCGGCCAGGCGCATGGTGGACCACCAGTGCGGGCCGACCCGGTCGCGGACCTCCGCCCAGCCGCCCGCCAGGAACTCCTCCTCCGAGTAGGACGCGATGCCGCTGCTGCCGCCCCCGCGGGGCCGGGGCTGGAGCGGATCGAGGTTGGCGTCGATCAGGACGAGGCGTGAGACCAGCCCGGGGTGGCGGGCGGCCAGGACGATCGCCACGGAGCCGCCCATGCTGTGCGCGACGAGTTCGCCGCCCGTGACACCGGCGGAGGTCAGGGCGGCGGCCAGCGTGTCCGCGTGGGATTCGAGGGTGTAGTCGAAGTCCGTCGGACGGTCGCTGATGCCGTGTCCGAGCAGGTCGACCAGCAGCGAGCGGCGGCCGGCGAGCAGCGGGTGGACCGCGGCCGCGGCGAAGTACGCCGGCGAGGTGGCTCCCAGGCCGTGCACGTACACACGGGGCGCCTCCTCCCCCGGCAGTTCCACCCAGCGCATCAGATCACCCGCGGGTGTCACTGCGGCGGCACGCATGTCCGCTCCCCCCCCCTATGTCGATTCGACATACCTTACGCCCGCCCCGCGCTGCCTCACAATGGAAGGCATGCCGATATCCGGGACACCCAGCCGCGCCCAGCTCGTCGACCATCTGGTGAGGACCCGTATCGCGGGGGACGTCGCCACGCCCCGCGAGAACAACCTCTCCCACTACCGCAAGCTGGCCAACGGCGACCGCCACTACTGGCTCGGTCTGGAGCTGGACGACCGCTGGGCGGACGAGCAGGACGTGCTCGCCGTGATGGCCGAGCGGGTGGGCGTCAACGACGACCCCGAGTACCGGTACGGACAGGACACCATCGACCCCGAGTTGACCGTGGACGGGCTGGAGCGGATGGCGGCGCGGCTGCGCAAGGCGGCCGAGGGGCGCCAGCGGGTGCTGTTCGCGACCGGTCACCCGGGCGGCCTGCTGGACGTGCACCGGGCCACGGCCGCCGCGCTGCGCGCCGCCGGCTGCGAGATCGTGGTCGTCCCGGACGGACTCCAGACGGACGAGGGGTACGTCATGCAGTTCGCGGACGTGGCGGTGCTGGAGCACGGGGCGACGCTGTGGCACACCCACTCCGGGGAGCCGATGCGGGCCGTTCTGACGGGACTTGAGCGCGAGGGGCGTCCGCTGCCCGACCTCGTCGTCGCCGACCACGGGTGGGCCGGGTACGCCGGGCAGCACGGTGTCGACTCCGTCGGGTACGCCGACTGCAACGACCCGGCGCTGTTCCTCGCCGAGTCCGAGGGCACCCTCCAGGCCGTCGTACCGCTGGACGACCATGTGCTGAGCCCGCGTTACTACGACCCGCTGACGGCCTATCTGCTGGCGGAGTCGGGGCTCGTGACGGACTGACAGCACCGGACAACAGCACTGTGCGGCTCCTCGCGCGCGGAGCCGCACAGTGTAGGCGCTGTCTGCGTCAGTGGTCAGCGACCGTTGTCGCCACCGCCGTTGCGGCCGTTGTCGCCACCGCCGTTGCGGCCGTTGTCGCCGCCACCGCGGCCGTTGTCACCGCCGCGGCCGTTGTCGCCGCCGTTGCGGCCGCGGTCGCCGCCACCGCCGTTGCGGCCGCGGTTGCCGCCGTGGTGACGGCCGCCGTGATGGTGACGGCCGCCGCCGCAGCCGCATTCGTGGTGCCGGTGGTGGCCGCCGCGGTGGCCCTCGGGCGCCGCAGCAGCGGTGCCGGCCGCGCCGATCGAGGCTCCGCCCGCCAGCATCAGGCCGGCAGTGGACAGCACGACATAACGCTTGATGCGCTGTGCTCGCATGGGTTGTACCCTTTCGTTTCCATCATCTGCCGCGTGTCCCGGGGAAGGGGAGGGGCGGGTCGGATGGTCGGGCGCCGCGCTCACGGAGGGGGAAGGCACGGCGCGCTCTTCAGGTGTCACCGCAGAGGTTGGCCACACGGCCATGCCTTCCGGCATCACACGTTCCGCTTGCACGAATCGTGTCCGGTCGGTCACGCCGTGTACTGCGGCTTCACTGAATGAGCGTAGTGGCCTATCCGCCATCCGGCATCTCGGGACGAATCAGGCACGTGGGACGCGGACCACGCCCTCCTGGATGACGGTGATGGCGAGTTGCCCGTCCTGCGTGTAGATCCGGGCCTGGCCGAGACCCCGGCCGCCGTGCGCGGACGGCGACTCCTGGTCGTACAGCAGCCATTCGTCGGCGCGGAAGGGCCGGTGGAACCACATCGCGTGGTCCAGCGAGGCGCCCACGACGTCCCCCACGGCCCAGCCACCACGGCCGTGCGCGAGCAGCACGGAGTCGAGGAGGGTCATGTCGGAGACATAGGTGGCGAGGACGACATGGAGGAGGGGGTCGTCGTCGAGCTTGCCGTTGGTGCGGAACCACACCTGCGAGTGCGGTTCGCGCGCCGTGCCGAACCGGCCGTACGGCGGCTCCTCGACGTAGCGCAGATCGACCGCTTCCCGGGCCTCAAGGAACTTCTCGACCACGGCCGGATCGAGATGGCCGTAGCCGCGCAGCCGCTCCTGGGAGGTGGGCAGGGTCGCCGGGTCCGGGGCGGGCGGCATCGGCGTCTGGTGGTCGAGCCCCTCCTCGTCCACCTGGAAGGAGGCGGAGAGGTGGAAGATCGGCTTGCCGTGCTGTACGGCGACGACGCGGCGCGTGGTGAAGGAGCGGCCGTCGCGGATGCGGTCCACGGTGTAGACGATCG
Organism: Streptomyces sp. HUAS MG56; assembly: GCF_058673395.1. Lineage (NCBI taxonomy): Bacteria > Bacillati > Actinomycetota > Actinomycetes > Kitasatosporales > Streptomycetaceae > Streptomyces > Streptomyces sp. HUAS MG56. The sequence goes on from NZ_CM178722.1 coordinate 4,392,770, forward strand.
GCGCGCCGGGGTCGCCCGGGCGCAGGAAGTACGCGTGGAGGGAGTGGGCGGGCCGGTCCGCGGGGACCGTCCGCCCTGCGGCGACCAGCGCCTGCGCCGCGACCTGCCCGCCGAAGACGCGGGGTACGACGGCGGAGCGGGACTGGCCGCGGAAGATGTCCTCCTCGATCTGCTCCAGGTCGAGCAGATCGAGGAGGTCCTGAAGTGCCTGGCTCATGGCGTCAGTTGTACCGGCCACTCGTGGGCGGCGGGTTGCACGGCCCTTACAGGCCCATGTCCTTGGCGATGATGGACTTCATGATCTCGCTGGTGCCGCCGTAGATGCGGTTGACGCGGTTGTCGGCGTACAGGCGGGCGATCGGGTACTCGTTCATGTAGCCGTAGCCGCCGTGCAGCTGGAGGCAGCGGTCGATCACGCGGTGGGCGACCTCGGTGCAGAACAGCTTCGCGGAGGCGGCCTCGGCGGGCGTCAGCTCGCCGGCGTCCAGGGCCTCGGTGGCGCGGTCGGCGACGGCCTCGGCGGCGTCGACCTCGGCCTGGCAGGCGGCCAGCTCGAACTTGGTGTTCTGGAAGTGGGCGACCGGCTTGCCGAAGACGGTGCGCTCCTGCACGTACTGCTTGGCGAACCGGACGGCGGCCTTGGCCTGCGCGTAGGCGCCGAAGGCGATGCCCCAGCGCTCGGAGGCGAGGTTGTGGCCGAGGTAGTAGAAGCCCTTGTTCTCCTCGCCGAGCAGGTCCTCGACGGGCACCTTGACGTCGACGAACGCCAGCTCGGCGGTGTCGGAGGTCTTCAGGCCGAGCTTGTCGAGCTTGCGGCCGACGGAGTAGCCCTCGGACTTGGTGTCGACGGCGAACAGGGAGATGCCGTGGCGGCGGTCCTCGGCGGTGGGCGCGGAGGTGCGGGCGCACACGATCACGCGGTCGGCGTGGACGCCGCCGGTGATGAAGGTCTTGGCGCCGTTGAGGACGTAGTGCGTGCCGTCCTCGGAGAGCTTGGCGGTGGACTTCATGCCCGCGAGGTCGGAACCGGTGCCCGGCTCCGTCATCGCGATGGCCCACATCTCCTCGCCGGTGACGAACTTCGGCAGGTAGCGCTTCTTCTGCTCGTCCGTGGCCAGCATCTTGATGTAGGGCAGGGCGAGCAGCACGTGCACGCCGGAGCCGCCGAACTGGACGCCCGCGCGCGCGGTCTCCTCGTAGAGGACGGCCTCGAACTTGTGGCTGTCCAGGCCCGCGCCACCGAACTCCTCGGGCACGTTGATGCCGAAGATGCCCAGCTCGCCGAGCTTGTAGTAGAAGTCGCGCGGCGCCTGGCCGGCGGCGAACCACTCGTCGTAGACCGGCACGACCTCGGCCTCGATGAAGGCGCGGAGGGTCTCCCGGAACGCCTCGTGATCCTCGTTGAACACCGTACGGCGCACGGTTACCTCCACGTACCTCGGCACATCGGCTGTCTAAGCGCTTGCTCAGACTCGAAGATACCGGCCAGTACGCGGCCGCGTCCAGAGATGCACGTCACTCCCCGGCGACGCCCGCCGCCTCGAACGCCCCGCACGCCATCCGGTGCAGCAGGGCGGCCGTGGCGCCGCGGCCGGGCAGGGTGCCGGCGCGGCCGAGGTGGGGGGTGGAGTTCAGCAGGCCGAAGACCGAGTGGACGGCGGAGCGGGCGGCGGGCTCGGTCAGCGCCGGGTACACCTCGCGGACCACCTCCACCCACAGCTCGACGTACTGCCGCTGGAGCTGGCGCACCAGCTTGCGGTCGCTGTCGCGCAGCCGGTCCAGCTCGCGGTCGTGCAGGGTGATCAGCGGGCGGTCGTCCAGGGCGAAGTCGATGTGGCCCTCGACGAGCGAGTCGAGGACGGCTCGCGCGCCGGTGGCGCCGTCCGCCTCCGCCAGCCGCCGTCTGGCCCCCGTCAGCAGCTGGCCGCTGATGCCCACCAGCAGCTCGGCGAGCATCGCGTCCTTGCCCGGGAAGTGGCGGTACAGGCCGGGGCCGCTGATACCGACGGCTGCGCCTATCTCGTCCACCCCGACACCGTGGAATCCGCGCTCGGCGAAGAGCCGGGCGGCCTCCTTCAGGATCTGCTCGCGCCGGGTGGGGGCGTCGGTTCTGGTGACCATGCAGTAATTCTAGACAGGGAGGTTAGCGGTCGTTAACCTGGAGGAAATGGTTAACGCTCATTAACACGTGATCCACGGGTTCGATCACCGGTGAGGGGACCGCAGGATGCAGGAGGCACCGGAGCTCCGGAGCGCGGCAGATCCCGCGTCGGAGGCCTGGCGGGCCAATGAACAAGCCCATCTCGCGCTCGTCGGGGAGCTGCGCGGCAAGCTGGCCGCGGCGGCGCTCGGCGGCGGCGAGAAGGCCCGCGCCCGGCACACCGCGCGCGGCAAGCTGCTGCCCAGGGACCGGGTGGACACGCTGCTCGACGCGGGCTCGCCGTTCCTGGAGCTGGCCCCGCTCGCGGCCGAGGGGATGTACGACGGCGCGGCCCCGGCCGCCGGCGTGATCGCCGGGATCGGGCGGGTCAGCGGGCGCGAGTGCGTGATCGTCGCCAACGACGCCACGGTCAAGGGCGGCACGTACTACCCGATGACCGTGAAGAAGCACCTGCGCGCCCAGGAGGTGGCCCTCGACAACCGCCTGCCGTGCGTCTACCTGGTCGACTCCGGCGGCGCCTTCCTGCCGATGCAGGACGAGGTGTTCCCGGACCGCGAGCACTTCGGGCGGATCTTCTACAACCAGGCGCGGATGTCCGGGGCCGGGATCCCGCAGATCGCGGCCGTCCTCGGGTCCTGCACGGCGGGCGGGGCGTACGTCCCGGCGATGAGCGACGAGGCGGTGATCGTCCGCGGCCAGGGGACGATCTTCCTCGGCGGACCCCCGCTGGTGAAGGCCGCGACCGGTGAGGTCGTCACGGCCGAGGAGCTGGGCGGCGGCGAGGTCCACTCCCGGGTCTCGGGCGTCACCGACCACCTCGCCGAGGACGACGCGCACGCGCTCAGGATCGTGCGGAACATCGTCGCCACGCTGCCCGCCCGGCGCTCCCTGCCCTGGGACGTCACCCCGGTCGCCGAGCCCAAGGCCGACCCCTACGGCCTGTACGGCGCGGTCCCGGTCGACTCCCGTACCCCCTACGACGTACGCGAGATCATCGCGCGCATCACGGACGGCTCCCGGTTCGCCGAGTTCAAGAGCGAGTTCGGGCAGACGCTCGTCACCGGCTTCGCGCGGATCCACGGCCACCCGGTCGGGATCGTCGCCAACAACGGCATCCTCTTCTCCGAGTCCGCGCAGAAGGGCGCCCACTTCATCGAGCTGTGCGACCAGCGCGGGATCCCGCTGGTGTTCCTCCAGAACATCTCGGGGTTCATGGTCGGCAAGGACTACGAGGCGGGCGGTATCGCCAAGCACGGCGCCAAGATGGTGACGGCGGTGGCCTGCACGCGCGTGCCGAAGCTGACGGTGGTGGTCGGCGGTTCGTACGGCGCGGGCAACTACTCGATGTGCGGCCGGGCCTACTCCCCCCGCTTCCTGTGGATGTGGCCGAACGCCAAGATCTCCGTCATGGGCGGCGAGCAGGCGGCGTCCGTCCTCGCCACGGTCAAGCGCGACCAGCTGGAGGCGCGCGGCGAGCAGTGGCCCGCCGAGGACGAGGACGCCTTCAAGGCACCGATCCGCGCGCAGTACGAGCGCCAGGGCAACGCCTACTACGCCACCGCCCGCCTCTGGGACGACGGCGTGATCGACCCGCTGGAGACCCGTCAGGTGCTGGGACTCGCGCTGACGGCTTGTGGCAACGCGCCGCTGGGCGACCCCCAGTTCGGCGTCTTCCGGATGTGAGGAGGGGAACCGTGTTCGACACAGTGCTGGTCGCCAACCGGGGCGAGATCGCCGTACGCGTCATCCGTACGCTCCGCTCGCTGGGCGTGCGCTCGGTGGCGGTCTTCTCCGACGCCGACGCGGACGCGCGGCATGTCCGGGAGGCCGACACGGCGGTACGGATCGGCCCGGCGCCGGCGGCCGAGAGCTATCTGTCGGTGGAGCGCCTGCTGGAAGCGGCCGGCCGTACGGGTGCGCAGGCCGTGCACCCGGGGTACGGCTTCCTCGCCGAGAACGCCGCCTTCGCGCGCGCCTGCGAGGAGGCGGGGCTGGTGTTCATCGGCCCGTCCGCGGACGCGATCGCGCTCATGGGCGACAAGATCCGCGCCAAGGAGACGGTGCGGGCGGCCGGGGTACCGGTGGTGCCCGGCGGCCGCGATCCCGAACTGGCCGAGGCCGCCCGCGCGTTGGGCGCCCCCGTGCTGCTGAAGCCGTCGGCGGGCGGCGGCGGCAAGGGCATGCGCCTGGTGCGGGACATGACGGCCCTGGAGGAGGAGATCGCCGCCGCCCGACGCGAGGCCCGCGCCTCCTTCGGCGACGACACGCTGCTCGTGGAGCGGTGGATCGACCGGCCCCGGCACATCGAGATCCAGGTGCTGGCCGACGGCCACGGGAACGTCGTGCACCTCGGCGAGCGCGAGTGCTCGCTCCAGCGGCGGCACCAGAAGGTCGTCGAGGAGGCGCCGAGCGTGCTCCTCGACGAGGCCACGCGCGCGTCGATGGGCGAGGCGGCCGTGCAGGCGGCCCGCTCCTGCGGGTACCGGGGCGCGGGCACGGTGGAGTTCATCGTGCCGGGAGGCGACCCGACGCAGTACTACTTCATGGAGATGAACACCCGTCTCCAGGTGGAGCACCCGGTCACCGAACTTGTCACCGGGCTGGACCTGGTGGAGTGGCAGCTGCGGGTGGCGGCCGGCGAGGAACTGGGCTTCGCACAGGCGGACGTGACCCTGACCGGTCACGCGATCGAGGCCCGCATCTGCGCCGAGGACCCCGCGCGCGGCTTCCTTCCCTCCGGCGGCACGGTGCTGCTGCTGGACGAGCCGCGGGGCGACGGCGTCCGCACGGACTCCGGGCTCAGCGAGGGCACCGAGGTGGGCAGCCTGTACGACCCGATGCTGTCCAAGGTCATCGCCTACGGCCCCGACCGCGGGACGGCGCTGGCGAGGCTCCGGGCGGCCCTCGCGCAGACGGTCACGCTGGGCGTGCCGACCAACGCGGGCTTCCTGCGGCGGCTTCTGGGCCATCCCGCGGTCGTGGCCGGCGAGTTGGACACGGGGCTCGTCGAGCGGGTGGTGGACGAACTGGTCCCCGCGCAGGTGCCGGAGGAGGTGTACGAGGCCGCGGCGGCCGTACGCGCGGCAGCGCTGGAGCCCCGCGCCGAGGGCTGGGTCGACCCCTTCTCGGTGCCGAGCGGCTGGCGCCTGGGCGGCACCCCGAAGCCGCCCGTCTTCCATCTGCGGGTGCAGGACCCGGTGGCGTACACCCCCCGGGGCTCCCACACCGTCACCGGGGACCGGGTGAGCGTCACGCTGGACGGCGTCCGGCACACCTTCCACCGGGCCGGTGACTGGGTCGGGCGCGACGGCGACGCCTGGCAGGTGCGCGACCACGACCCGGTCGCCGCGTCCCTGAGCGGGGCCGCGCACGCGGGCGCCGACTCGCTGACCGCGCCGATGCCGGGCACGGTCACGGTGGTGAAGGTCGCCGTCGGCGACGAGGTCGCGGCCGGACAGAGCCTGCTGGTGGTGGAGGCCATGAAGATGGAGCACGTCATCTCCGCCCCGCACGCGGGCACGGTCGCCGAGCTGGACGTGACGCCGGGCACGACGGTCGCCATGGACCAGGTGCTCGCGGTGATCGCACCACACGAGGAGAACGGGGCGACCGGGGAGGTGGCGCAGTGACCGCCGAGGGTCTGCCCATGGTCGTACCGACCACCGACCTGCCCGAGCGGGTCCGGATCCACGAGGTCGGGGCGCGCGACGGGCTGCAGAACGAGAAGACGGCCGTACCGACCGAGGTGAAGGCGGAGTTCGTCCGCCGGCTCGCCGACGCCGGCCTGACGACGATCGAGGCGACGAGCTTCGTACACCCCAAGTGGGTGCCCCAACTGGCCGACGCCGAGCAGCTGTTCCCGCTGGTGAAGGACGTTCCGGGGGTGGAGCTCCCGGTGCTGGTCCCCAACCAGCGCGGCCTGGAGCGGGCCCTGGCCCTCGGCGCCGAGCGGATCGCCGTGTTCGCGAGCGCCACCGAGTCCTTCGCGAAGGCCAACCTCAACCGCTCGCTGGACGAGTCGCTGGCCGTGTTCGCGCCGGTGGTGCGCCGGGCGAAGGACGAGGGCGTGCACGTGCGCGGCTATGTGTCCATGTGCTTCGGCGACCCGTGGGAGGGGGCGGTCCCGCTGCACCAGGTGGCCCGCGTCTGCACCGCCCTGCGGGACATGGGCTGCGACGAGCTGAGCCTCGGCGACACGATCGGCGTGGCGACCCCGGGCCACGTGCTCGAACTGCTCTCCCTGCTGAACGAGGAGGGCGTGCCGACGAACACGATCGGCGTGCACTTCCACGACACCTACGGCCAGGCGCTCGCGAACACCTACGCGGCGCTGGAGCACGGGGTGACCACGGTCGACGCGTCCGCCGGCGGCCTCGGCGGCTGCCCGTACGCCAGGTCGGCCACCGGCAATCTCGCGACCGAGGACCTCGTCTGGATGCTGCACGGCCTCGGCATCGAGACCGGGGTCGACCTCGGCCGTCTCACCGCCACCAGCGTGTGGATGGCCGAACGGCTGGGCCGCCCCAGCCCGTCCCGTACCGTCCGCGCTCTCTCCCACAAGGACCAGTGATCAGCATGGACCACCGTCTCAGCCCCGAGCTGGAGGAACTCCGCCGTACGGTGGAGGAGTTCGCGCACGACGTGGTGGCGCCGAAGATCGGCGACTTCTACGAGCGACACGAGTTCCCGTACGAGATCGTCCGCGAGATGGGCCGCATGGGCCTGTTCGGACTGCCGTTCCCGGAGGAGTACGGCGGCATGGGCGGCGACTACCTGGCCCTCGGCATCGCGCTGGAGGAGCTGGCGCGGGTCGACTCCTCCGTGGCCATCACCCTGGAGGCGGGCGTCTCGCTGGGCGCCATGCCGCTGCACCTGTTCGGCACGCAGGAGCAGAAGCGCGAGTGGCTGCCCCGGCTGTGCGCCGGCGAGATCCTGGGCGCGTTCGGCCTGACCGAGCCGGACGGCGGCTCGGACGCCGGGGCGACGCGCACCACGGCCCGCCTGGACGCGGACACGAACGAATGGGTGATCAACGGCACGAAGTGCTTCATCACCAACTCCGGTACGGACATCACCGGTCTGGTGACGGTCACGGCGGTCACCGGCCGCAAGCCGGACGGCAAGCCGCTCATCTCCTCCATCATCGTCCCGTCGGGCACGCCCGGCTTCACGGTGGCGGCGCCGTACTCGAAGGTCGGCTGGAACGCCTCGGACACCCGTGAGCTGTCCTTCTCGGACGTCCGCGTCCCGGCGGCCAACCTGCTGGGCGAGGAGGGCCGGGGCTACGCCCAGTTCCTGCGCATCCTGGACGAGGGCCGCATCGCCATCGCGGCGCTCGGGACGGGCCTGGCGCAGGGCTGTGTGGACGAGTCGGTGAAGTACGCGAAGGAGCGCGAGGCGTTCGGCCGTCCGATCGGCGCCAACCAGGCGATCCAGTTCAAGATCGCCGACATGGAGATGAAGGCCCACACGGCCCGCCTGGCCTGGCGCGACGCGGCGAGCCGCCTGGTCGCCGGTGAGCCCTTCAAGAAGGAGGCGGCCCTGGCCAAGCTCTACTCCTCCACCGTCGCGGTGGACAACGCCCGCGACGCGACCCAGATCCACGGCGGCTACGGCTTCATGAACGAGTACCCGGTGGCCCGCATGTGGCGGGACTCCAAGATCCTGGAGATCGGCGAGGGCACGAGCGAGGTCCAGCGGATGCTGATCGCGCGTGAGCTGGGGCTGGTGAGCTAGAGGTACCGGGTGGTCTTCGGCGAATCAGGTGGTTCTCCCGGGGCAGGGCATTGCGTGACGGGCGTGCGGGACGTTGGTCAGCGCGTCCGTCATCTGCCTGGAGGTAACCGTGAAAGCCGCGAAGTACGCGACCGGATTGACGCTGGGACTGATGGTGACCGCCACGCTGGTCACCCCGGCCGCTTCCGCCGCGCCGCACTCGGCTCGGGCCGACCGCCTCGTCCTCACCGACTCCGACAACGGCCGCAGCGTGGCCCGGTCGGTCGGTGACGACACCGAGATCCGCCTGAAGGCCTCCCGCGAGCGGGGCCTGACGTACACGTGGAGCATGCCGAGCACTCGCGACGCCCACGTCCTGACTCGGACTGTCAGCGGCATGACACCGGCCGGTGACGCGTACGCGGTCGTGCACGCGGACGGCCCGGGCACCAGCACCGTCACCGCCGTGCGGCAGTGCCACGCCGGCCCCGGGCACGCGTGCCCCCGTGCCATCGCGCCGTGGAAGGTCACCATCGAGGTGAGCTGAGGCAGTGCGATGAGACGCCGCGCGGCGTCGGTCTTCAGGACATGCTGGTGGCTTTGAAGGCCGACGCCGCGCATCACCCTGGGCTCGGTTGAGGGGCACGGGTGAGATCGAAGCCGCCTGCACAGAGCCGTCGTGTCGTGCCACGGCCGCGGCATCGCGCACCCCACCGTGCTGAACGTGCCGGCCGCGTTGCTCCTCGGCCCCGGCACTGCGCTCTTGCAGGGCCGTCCAAAGGCCTCCCCGGTGTCGCCGGCGAAGCGGGGCGCCATGCCGGTCATGCCGGCTCCGGAGGGTCGGCGTCGTCCCGCTGCCGCTCGCCCCTGCGGGCCTCGGCCACGACGCGACGCCAGGCACGGATCACGTCGGGCACCTGGTCGAGGATGCCCTTGAGGGCAAAGAGGAAGGCGGAGACGACACCCGCCGTCCCCAGAATTCCCAGGACGATCTGTAGATCCACGCTCGGCTGCCTTCCACGGAAGGAGGGGGCCGAACCGAGGGCGAACCACGTGGAGGATGGCAGGTGTCTCAGGCCGACCACCCCGGTAACGGATGATCAACTGAGGCCCTGCCGACGCACAGGCCGTGTGTGCAGTTGTCGCGATTGACGCGGTGTCCTCTACTGACACCGCGCCCGAAAGGGACGTCGGACCCATTCCCGTCGCAGTCGGCAGAGCCGACCGTGCGCGCACGACTCTAGCCGTGACCCCTCCGGGCTGTCCGCCGTATCGGGCGATCCCTTTCCGAGCTGGCGCGGCGCCGGGGTGCACCCACCTCTGGACATCGAGTGAGGTTAGGCTAACCTACCTTGGAACCTGTCCGGCGGGCGCCTCGCCCCGTTCGAAAGCAGTCATATCCATGTCCCTTGCCCGTGCCACCCATCTGACTCGCCGCGGAATCCTCGCCGCGGGCGGCGCCATCGGACTCGGTGCCGCGCTCGCCGCCTGCGGGGACGACAAGGGCAAAGACGGTGGCTCCGGCAAGGGGACGGCCGCAGGCAGGTCCGGGCCCTGGTCGTTCAAGGACGACCGCGGTACGACCGTGAAGCTGGACAAGGTCCCCGCGAACATCGTCGCGTTCACCGGCGTCGGCGCCGCGCTCCACGACTACGGCGTTCAGGTCAAGGGCGTCTTCGGCCCGACCACGACCAAGGACGGCAAGGCCGACGTCCAGGCCGGCGACATGGACGTCAGCAAGGTGACCGTCCTCGGCAACGCCTGGGGCCAGTTCAACATCGAGAAGTACGCCTCGCTCGCGCCCGACGTGCTGATCTCCACGACGTTCGACAACGCCGGCACCCTCTGGTACGTCCCCGAGGAGTCCAAGAAGAAGATCGCCCAGCTGGCCCCCAGCGTCGCCGTCTCCGTCTACGACCGTCAGCTGACCAAGTCCCTGGAGCGCATGTGGGAGTTGGCGGCGTCGCTCGGCGGTGACATGAAGGCCGCCGCGGTGACCGACGCCAAGAAGCGGTTCGAGGCCGCCGCGACCCGGCTGCGCGCCGCCGCGAAGGCCAAGCCCGACATCAAGGTGCTGGCCGGCTCCGCGAGCGACCCGCTCTTCTACGTCTCCGGCACCAACCTCTCCGTCGACCTGGAGTACTTCAAGGCCCTCGGCGTGAACTTCGTCGAGCCGCCGGAGAGCGCGAAGAAGGCGACCGGCGGCTGGTTCGAGTCGCTGAGCTGGGAGAACGTCGACAAGTACCAGGCCGACATCATCATGATGGACGACCGCTCCTCGGCGCTCCAGCCGGCCGCCATCACCAAGCCGACCTGGCAGAAGCTGCCCGCGGTGAAGGCGGGCCAGGTCATCTCCCGCTCCCCCGAGCCGATCCTGTCCTACGACAAGTGCGTGCCGCTGCTCACGAGCCTGGCCGAGGCCCTGGAGAAGGCGAAGAAGGTCAGCTAATCCAGCCAGCACCCCGAACCTGACGTCATCTCAGGAGCCGACATGACGACGGCCGTAGCCGCCCCGTACCGTTTCTTCTCCCTTCAGGTCGTACGGACGAGGCGGCTGGGGCCGTCTCTGGTCCGGATCACCTTCATCGGGGAGGAGCTGTCCGCGTTCCGGTCACTGGGGCGCGACCAGTCCCTCTCGCTCTTCCTGCCGCACCCCCACCAGACCGAGCCCGCCGTCCCTCTGGACCTCGGCGACGGCTGGTGGCAGGCCTGGCGTGAACTGCCGGACGACGTACGGGCCGTGATGCGCTCGTACACCCTGCGGTCCCTGCGCCGGAACCCCGACGAGATCGACATCGACTTCGCCCTGCACACCCCGGCGGGCCCCGCCTCCGGCTGGGCCGCCCGCGCCGCCGCCGGCGACCGGGCCCTGGTGCTCGGGCCGGTCCTCGCCGACAACCGCGCGATCCGCTTCCGGCCGCCCGCCGACACCGACCTCGTCGTGCTGTGGGGCGACGAGACCGCCGTACCCGCCGCGACCGCGATCCTCGAATCCCTCCCGGCCGGCACCCGCGCCCGGGCCTGGCTGGAGGTGCCGGACGCCCGCGACATCCAGGACGTGCGCACCGAGGCGGACGCGGAGATCACCTGGCTCGTACGGCACGACGGGTCCCCCACGGCCGTCGACGCCGTACGCGCCGCCGCCCTCCCGTGCGACGAGCGGACGTACGTGTGGATCGCGGGCGAGTCCGGCCAGGTCAAGGCGTTGCGGCGGCACTTCGTCGGCGAGCGCGGGGTGGACCGGCGCCGGGTGACCTTCGTCGGGTACTGGCGGCAGGGGATGACCGAAGAGCAGTTGCGGGCCGCCGAGTAGGCACCGCACCGCGCCGCACCGCCCCGTGACAGTGATCACGGGTGAGGCATGCCTCGATTCCTAAAAGTTAGGTTAGGCTTACCTAAGTTCGATCACCCCTCGGAGGACCCCCACATGCGCTCGCACCTGCTCAATGGCCTCACCGCGGAGCACTACCGCAGCTCCGTGACCGAAGGAGTCGAGCGGGTGGCGGCCAAACTCGCCACCACCGACCGCCCGTTCACCGGCGTCACCGTGGACGCCCTCGCCCCCCGCGTGGACGCCATCGACCTGGACCGCCCGCTCGGCAGCGCCACCGCCGCCCTGGACGAGCTGGAGGAGGTGTACCTGCGCGACGCGGTGTACTTCCACCACCCCCGCTACCTCGCCCACCTCAACTGCCCGGTCGTCATACCGGCGGTGCTCGGCGAGGCCGTGCTCTCCGCGGTCAACTCCTCCCTGGACACCTGGGACCAGTCGGCCGGCGGCACCCTGATCGAGCGCAGGCTCATCGACTGGACGGCCCGGCGGATCGGCCTAGGCCCCGCCGCCGACGGCGTGTTCACCTCCGGCGGCACCCAGTCCAACCTCCAGGCGCTGCTGCTCGCCCGGGAGGAGGCCAAGAGCACCTCCCCGGCGAAACTGCGGATCTTCGCCTCCGAGGTCAGCCACTTCAGCGTGCGGAAGTCCGCCACACTCCTCGGCCTGGGCCCGGACGCGGTCGTCCCGATACCCGTCGACCACGACAAGCGGATGCAGACCGTGGCCCTCGCCCGGGAACTGGAGCGCTGCGTGCAGGGCGGCCTCGTCCCCATGGCCGTCGTCGCCACCGCCGGCACCACCGACTTCGGCTCCATCGACCCGCTGCCCGAAACAGCCGAGCTGTGCGAGCGGTTCGGCACCTGGCTGCACGTCGACGCCGCCTACGGCTGCGGACTGCTCGCCTCCCTCAGGTACCGGGACCGCATCGAGGGCATCGAGCGCGCCGACTCCGTCACCGTCGACTACCACAAGTCCTTCTTCCAGCCGGTGAGTTCGTCCGCCGTCCTGGTGCGGGACGCGGCGACCCTGCGTCACGCCACCTACCACGCGGAGTACCTCAACCCGCGCCGCATGGTGCAGGAGCGCATCCCCAACCAGGTCGACAAGTCCCTGCAGACCACCCGCCGTTTCGACGCGCTCAAGCTGTGGATGACGCTGCGGGTGATGGGCGCCGACGGGATCGGCGAGCTCTTCGACGAGGTCTGCGACCTGGCGGCACAGGGCTGGGAGCTGCTCGCCGCCGACCCCCGGTTCGACGTCGTCGTGGCGCCCTCGCTCTCCACCCTCGTCTTCCGCTGCATCCCGGCCGCCGTCACCGACCCGGCCGCGATCGACCGCGCCAACCTCTACGCCCGCAAGGCCCTGTTCGCCTCCGGTGACGCCGTCGTCGCGGGCACCAAGGTGGGCGGCCGCCACTACCTGAAGTTCACCCTGCTCAACCCCGAGACGACCACGGCCGACATCGCCGCCGTCCTCGACCTGATCGCCGGCCACGCCGAGCAGTACCTGGGAGACTCCCTTGACCGCGCTTCCTGAAGCCCGCCGCATCCATGACTTCGTGGGGATCGGGCTCGGCCCCTTCAACCTCGGCCTGGCCTGTCTGACCGAGCCGATCGCCGAACTGGACGGCGTCTTCCTGGAGTCCAAGCCGGACTTCGAGTGGCACGCCGGGATGTTCCTGGACGGCGCCCACCTCCAGACGCCGTTCATGTCGGACCTGGTCACCCTCGCCGACCCGACCTCGCCGTACTCCTTCCTCAACTACCTGAAGGAGAAGGGCCGGCTGTACTCGTTCTACATCCGCGAGAACTTCTATCCCCTGCGGGTCGAGTACGACGACTACTGCCGCTGGGCGGCGGGGCGGCTGAGCAGCGTCCGGTTCGGCACGACGGTCACCGAGGTGACGTACGAGGACGAGCTGTACGTCGTCCGCACCGAGCGCGGGGAGACGTACCGCGGCCGGCACCTGGTCCTCGGCACGGGCACGGTCCCCTTCGTCCCCGAGGCCTGCCGGGACCTCGGCGGCGACTTCCTGCACACCTCCCGGTACATGCACCGCAAGGCGGAGCTGCAGGCGAAGAGGTCCATCACAGTCGTCGGCAGCGGCCAGAGCGCGGCCGAGATCTACTACGAACTGCTCGCCGAGATCGACGTACACGGCTACGAGCTGAACTGGGTCACCCGCTCCCCGCGCTTCTTCCCGCTGGAGTACACCAAACTGACCCTGGAGATGACGTCCCCGGACTACATCGACTACTTCCGCGCCCTGCCCGAGGAGACCCGCTACCGGCTGGAGAAGCAGCAGAAGGGGCTGTTCAAGGGCATCAACTCGGACCTGATCGACTCGATCTTCGATCTGCTCTACCAGAAGAACGTGGAGAGCGGCGACCGCCCGGTCCCGACCCGGCTGCTCACCAACTCCTCGCTGCACAGCGCCCATTACACGGACGGCGCGTACACCCTCGGCTTCCGCCAGGACGAGCAGGGCAAGGACTTCGAGATCCGCTCCGAGGGCCTGGTGCTGGCCACCGGCTACCACTACACGCCGCCGGCCTTCCTCGCCCCCCTGCGCGACCGGCTCCGCTTCGACGGCCACGGCCGCTTCGACGTCGCCCGCAACTACGCCGTCGACACCACCGGCCGCGGCGTCTTCCTCCAGAACGCCGGCGTCCACACCCACAGCATCACCAGCCCCGACCTGGGCATGGGCGCGTACCGCAACAGCTGCATCATCCGCGAGCTGCTCGGCGCCGCCTACTACCCGGTCGAGAAGACCATCGCCTTCCAGGAGTTCGCCGTATGACCTTCGCCTTCCGTGACGTCGATCCCCTGCGGGACGCCGAGCTGCTGCACGCCTGGGTCACCCATCCCAAGGCGGCCTTCTGGATGATGCAGGACGCGAGGCTGGAGGACGTCGAACGCGCGTACATGGAGATCGCGGCGGACGAGCACCATCAGGCACTGCTCGGGCTGCGCGACGGGAAGCCCGTCTTCCTCATGGAGACGTACGACCCCGCCCACCGCGAGCTGGCCGGTCTGTACGAGGCGCGGCCCGGCGACATCGGCATGCACTTCCTGACCCCGCCGGCCGACGCGCCCGTGCACGGGTTCACCAGGGCCGTCATCACCGCCGTGGTGGCCCGGCTCTTCGAGGACCCGGCCGTGGCGCGGGTCGTCGTCGAACCGGACGTGCGCAACACGGCCGTGCACGCCCTGAACGAGGCCGTCGGGTTCGTGCCCGAGCGGGAGATCGAGAAACCGGAGAAAAGGGCGTTGTTGAGCTTCTGCACGCGTGAGCGCTTCGAGCAGGCGGTGGCCGCATGAGCCTCACCGACGCCGTGGCCCACCTGTCCCCCGAACGCTGGGACACCGCCAACCGGCTGCTGATACGCAAGGCGCTCGCCGAGTTCGCGCACGAGTGCCTGATCACCCCCGAGGCCCTGGACGGCGGCCGGTACGCCGTCCGCAGCGACGACGGGCTCACCGCCTACCGCTTCCGCGCCGTCCGCCGCGCCCTCGACCACTGGCAGGTCGACGCCGCCTCCATCACCCGGCACCGCGGCGACGACGAACTCCCGCTCGCCGCCCTGGACTTCTTCATCGAGCTGAGGGAGTCCCTGGGCCTGTCCGACGAGATCCTGCCGGTCTACCTGGAGGAGATCTCCTCCACCCTCTCCGGCACCTGCTACAAGCTGACCAAGCCCCGCGTCACCTCCGCGGAGCTGGCCACGAGCGGTTTCCAGGCGATCGAGACCGGGATGACCGAGGGACACCCGTGCTTCGTCGCGAACAACGGGCGGCTCGGGTTCGGCGTCCACGAGTACCTGTCGTACGCCCCGGAGACCGCGAACCCGGTCCGGCTGGTGTGGCTGGCCGCGCACCGCTCGCGGGCCGCGTTCACGGCGGGCGTGGGCATCGAGTACGAGGAGTTCATCCGGCAGGAGCTGGGGGCGGACACCGTCGAGCGGTTCGCGAAGACCCTCGCCGGGCAGAGCCTCGACCCCGCCGACTACCTCCTCATCCCGGTCCACCCCTGGCAGTGGTGGAACAAGCTGTCCGTCACCTTCGCCGCCGAGGTGGCCCGGCGGCACCTGGTCTGCCTCGGGGAGGGCGACGACGAGTACCTGGCCCAGCAGTCCATCCGGACGTTCTTCAACAGCAGCGCCCCGCACAAGCACTATGTGAAGACGGCCCTGTCCGTCATCAACATGGGCTTCATGCGCGGTCTTTCGGCCGCCTACATGGAGGCCACCCCGGCGATCAACGACTGGCTGGCCCAGCTGATCGAGAACGACCCGGTGCTGAAGGCGACGGGCCTGAGCATCATCCGGGAGCGGGCGGCCGTCGGCTACCGGCACCAGGAGTACGAGCGGGCCACCGACCGCTACTCGCCGTACCGCAAGATGCTGGCCGCGCTGTGGCGGGAGAGCCCGGTGCCCTCCCTGCAAGGCGGCGAGTCCCTCGCGACCATGGCCTCGCTGCTGCACGTCGACCACGCCGGCGCCTCCTTCGCGGGCGCGCTGATCGAGCGGTCCGGCCTCGCGCCCACCGAGTGGCTGCGGCGGTACCTGCGGGCGTACTACACCCCGCTGCTGCACAGCTTCTACGCCTACGACCTGGTCTTCATGCCGCACGGCGAGAACGTCATCCTGGTGCTGGAGGACGGTGTCGTACGGCGGGCGGTCTACAAGGACATCGCCGAGGAGATCGCGGTGATGGACCCGGACGCCGTACTGCCGCCGGAGGTGCGGCGGATCGCGGTCGAGGTCCCCGAGGACAAGAAGCTGCTGTCGATCTTCACCGACGTCTTCGACTGCTTCTTCCGCTTCCTCGCCGCGCACCTGGCCGCCGAGGGGATCCTGGCGGAGGACGGCTTCTGGCGCACGGTCGCCGAGGTCACCCGCGAGTACCAGCACGCGAACCCCGAACTGGCCGACAGGTTCCGGCAGTACGACATGTTCGCCCCCGAGTTCGCGCGTTCCTGCCTGAACCGGCTCCAGCTGCGCGACAACCGGCAGATGGTGGACCTCGCCGACCCGTCCGGCGCGCTCCAGCTCGTCGGGACCCTGGAGAACCCCCTCGCGGGGCGCTGACCGCGGGATCCCGACAGTGGGACACGGGCACCCCGGAGTACGGTCCTCCGGGGTGCCCGGTCAGCTCAGCCGGCCGGCCACGGCACCTGCGGGGAGCGGTAGTAGCCGATCCCGAGCGCGTCCCAGCGCGGGGCCTGCGCGGCGAGGCGCACCTTGTACGCGTCCCAGTCGTGCGTGGCCGCCGGGGACCAGCCCAGCTCGGCCGCGCCCGGAAGCCTCGGGAACGCCATGTAGTCGAGGTCGGCGGACGTCTTCAGCGTCTCGGACCACAGGGGTGCCTCCACGCCCTTGACCGCGGAACTCGGGGCACCCGCGAGGTAGCTGCCCGGGTCCCAGTCGTACGACCGCCGCACCTCCACCAGGCCCGCCCAGTCGAGGCCCAGCTTGGTGTCCTTGGTGTACTTCATGTCGAGGTAGACCCGGTCGGCCGGGGAGAGGATCAGCCCGGTGCCGTTCCGGGCGGCCTGGGCGACCTGGTCCTTGTCTGCGGCGCTGGTGGTGTCCAGGCCCCAGTACTGGGCGACGGCGCCCTTGACCGGGTGGGCACCGGTGAGCTGGTGCCAGCCGATGACCGTCTTGCCGTACTTCCCGACGAGGGGCTGGACGCGGTCCATGATGGTCACGTAGTCCGCGTGGCTGGTGGAGTGCGCCTCGTCACCGCCGATGTGGAGGTAGCGGCCGGGGGTGAGCGCGGCCAGTTCGCGCAGGACGTCGTTCGCGAAGTCGTACGTCACCTGTTTGGCCGCGCACAGCGAGCTGAAGCCGACCTTGGTGCCGGTGTAGAGCGGGGGCGCCTGGCCGTTGCAGTTGAGGGGGGCGTAGGAGGCGAGGGCCGCGTTGGTGTGGCCGGGCATGTCGATCTCGGGGACGACCTCCAGATAGCGGGAGGCCGCGTACCGGACGATCTCGCGGTACTCCGCCTTGGTGTAGTAGCCGCCTTTGCCGCCGCCGACCTCGGTGGAGCCGCCGTACGTCGCGAGGCGCGGCCAGGAGTTTATGGCGATGCGCCAGCCCTGGTCGTCGCTGAGGTGCAGATGCAGCTCGTTGACCTTGTAGAGGGCGAGTTCGTCGATGTAGCGCTCGACCTGGGCCACGGTGAAGAAGTGCCGGGAGACGTCGAGCATGGCGCCGCGGTAGGCGTAGCGGGGGCGGTCGGTGACGGTGCCGCCGGCGATCTGCCAGGGGCCGGGCTGGACGGTCCGCTTCTCCACGGCGGCGGGCAGGAGCTGACGCAGCGTCTGCACGCCGTGGAAGAGGCCGGCGGGGGTGCTCGCGGTGAGGTTGACGCCGTCGGCACCGCTGTGCAGCCGGTAGCCCTCGGCGCCGTAGTCGCCCTTCGCCAGGTGGAGCCGGATGCCTCCGGTGCCGGACTCGGTGAGCGGCAGCGGGTAGCCGGTGGAGGGCCGCAGGATGCCGGCGAGGTAGGCGCCGACACGGCGGACCTCGGGGGTGGCGTCGACCCGGACGGAGGTACCGCGGGCGAGGCGGTACGCGGTGCCGCCGGGCTGGACGGAGGCGGGGGCCGGGATCACCCGGTCGAGCGGGGTGGGGGGCACGGCCGCCCGTGCGGAGGGCGCGGCCCCCAGGGTGAAGACACCGGCCGCCGCCACGAGGACCAGGGACCCGAACACACGGGAGGACCTGGGCAGTCGGGGGGTTCGGGGAGTCGTGCTGTGGTTGCGTCTCACATGCGCTCCCTTCCAAATGTGGTCGAGACCACTCTCCCGCAGATCCGGTGAAACAATCCCTCCATGGCGGAAATCATCCAGAAGGACGGCACCTGGGCCTTCGACGGCGACGCCCTGCGGCTCACCCCGGGCCGGGACAAGAACATGAGCCCGCTCCGCCGTGAGCTGGGCGAACTCGTCGTGCCGATCGGGGCGTTGGCCGGTGTCTCCTTCGAGCAGGGGCGCAGGTCGGGGCGGCTGAGGCTGCGGCTGCGCGACGGCGCCGACCCGTTGACGCAGGCGACCGGCGGACGGCTCGCCGAGGCGGACGACCCGTATCAGCTGGCGGTGCAGACCGACCGGTACGGCGTCGCCGAGTACGTCGCGGACGAGGTGCGCACCGCGCTGCTGTTGGAGCAGGTCCCGCCGGAGCCGGCCGACGGGTACCTGCTGCCGGGCCCGGCGCTGCCGGTGTCCGCCTCCGCCGGGGACGGCACGGCGAGCTTCGACGGGGACCAGGTGCGGCTGGAGTGGAACTGGAAGACGGAGGACGCCAAGGCCGCCGCCGGGCCCCGGACGCTTCCCCTGGCGGAGATCACGGGCGTGGAGTGGCAGCCGGCGGCCGGGCTGGAGAACGGGCATCTGCGGTTCCTGGTGCGCGGCGCGCCGATCACGGCCCCGCCCAAGTACGACCCGAACGCGGTCGAGTTGTGGGGCTTCAAGAAGGACCCGCTGATGGCACTGGTGGCCGCCGCCGTACAGGCCCGGCTGCCGCATCCCGCGGCCCCCGCCCCGGCCGCCGTACCGCCGCAGCGGCCGGCGCCCGCCGAGGAGCCGGCCGGGGGCGAGGACCACGACGCGCTGCTGCGGCGGCTGCGCGAGCTCGGCGAGCTGCGCCGGGACGGGGTGCTGACGGACGAGGAGTTCGCCCTGGCCAAGCAGGCGGTCCTGAAGCGCTTGTGAGGGCGCGTGCGCAGGACCGCCCGACGGCGGGCCCGGGGAGTTACTTCGCCCGGCGGGACACCGTGAAGTGGTCGATGCGCTCACCGGTCTCGGCGATGCCCGACACCGTCAGCGTGGTCTGCCGGCCGCGCGGTGCGGGGGTGACGTCGACGCGCAGGAAGGAGTAGTCGAGGTAGCGCACCCGGGACCAGGCGACGGTCTCGTTGACCTTGCCGTCCTTGGTGTTGATGAAGGACGCGACCGAGTCGACCTCGTGCTCGTGGCCCTCGTAGGAGTCGGGGGCGGTGAACGCGTACAGGCTGCGGCCCGCGGCGCCGGCGGTGACGTAGACGACGCCCTCGGTCTCGGGGTAGGCGGTGCCGCCGATCGGAAGCTTCTTGGTGACCTTGTTGTCCTTGATCACGTCGGTGCGCTCGTACTGGTGGTTGTGGCCGTTGATGACCAGGTCCACCTGGTACTTCTCGAACAGCGGCACCCACTCCTGGCGCACGCCCCCCTCCGAGGCGTGCGCCGTGGACGTGCAGTACGCGCAGTGGTGGAAGAAGACGACGACGAAGTCGATGTCGTCACGGGCCCGGAACCGCTTCAGCTGACTCTCGAACCACTTGGTCTGCGTACCTCCGGAAATGCCCAGGTTCGCCGGGATCTCGAAGGAGACGTCGTTGGGGTCCAGCGAGACGATCGCCGTGTTGCCGTGCACGAAGGAGTAGACGCCGGGCAGGTGCGCGGCGTCCGGTCCGTTGTCCGGCATGGTCCAGCGGGCCTCTTCGCCGCCGTAGCCGTTCGGCGAGTACCAGGCCTCCATGTCGTGGTTGCCGTACGAGACCATCCACGGGATCTGCTTGGCGACCGACTCGGTCTGGTGGAGGAACTGGTCCCAGGTGCGCGAGTCGAAGCCCGTGTCGGTGGACTTGCCCTGGCCGGCCGGGTCGCCGTAGGCGATGTCGCCCGCGTGCAGGTGGAAGGCCGGGTTCTGACCGAGGATCAGGCTGTCGTTGGCGAGGGCGTGGTAGCTGACGCCCTGGTCGCCGAAGGCCGTGAAGGTGAACGGCTCCCGGCGGGCGGGGGCGGTGGTGAAGGTGCCCAGGGTGCCCAGCAGGTGCGGCTCGGCAGGGTCGAAGCCCTCGTGGCCGACGCCGTAGTAGTACGTCTTTCCGGGGCGCAGGTGGGTGAGCCGGGCGTGCAGGTAGTACTGCGTGTGGTCGCCGCTCGCGCCGACGCCGGCCGGGGTGTAGAGGGTGCGGACCTCGGCGTCGATCCGGCGGGAGAGGTCCCAGGGGCGGGCGCCGATGCGGATGAACGGCTTCTTCACGGCGACCGGGACCTGCCAGGAGACGGTCATCTCGGTGCGCGGGTCGGTGCCGTAGGCGAGGTGCCGGCCGAAGGGGGCGACGAGGGCGCCGTCGACGTGCTCGGTGGCCGGGGCGGTGCTCCCCCACTGCGTGGGAGGTACCCCCAGGGTCGGTACGGCGGCCTGGGCGGTGGCACCCGTCACGTACGCGCCACCCGTGACGGCGCCCAGCGTGACGGCGCCGCCTCTGATCAGGTTCCGGCGCGAGAATCTCGCGCGCAGGTACTCATGCTGCTCGGCCATGCTCATGCGCTCGGCGAGCCGGTCGGGTACTCCCATACGAGGAATGTCCATGGCGCCCGAAACTCGCCGGTCCGGGCAACGAGACGCACGACACGGGGTGGACGCCCGGGGAACAGAGATCCAACAGGGTCCGGAGGAGGGCCCTGCCCGAAATCGGGCACGTTTCTTGCGAAACCGCGCCCCGTACTCCAGGATCTACCGGGTGCACGACGAACTTGTTGATCATCTGACGCGTTCCACGACCCTGAACAGGGGCGAGGCGCTGCGGGTGGTCCAGGACGTGCTCGCCTACTTCGACGAGTCGACGGAGGACTACGTCCGTCGCCGCCACCGCGAGCTGCAGGCACAGGGCCTGGTGAACGCGGAGATCTTCGAACGGATCGCGGCGGACCTCAGGTATAGAGCGGTGGCACCGCCCGAGCTGACGCTCAGGCAGCTGCGCCGCATCGTCTACGGCTAGGAATACCCATACATGTGCGGAATTGTCGGATACATCGGAAAGCGTGACGTCGCCCCGCTGCTGCTCGAAGGGCTGCAGCGGCTGGAGTACCGCGGCTACGACTCCGCTGGCATCGTCGTCTCCTCTCCGAAGACGCCCGGTCTGAAGATGGTCAAGGCCAAGGGCCGGGTGCGCGACCTGGAGGCCAAGGTCCCGGCGCGCTTCAAGGGCACCACCGGCATCGCCCACACCCGCTGGGCCACCCACGGCGCCCCCTCCGACGTCAACGCCCACCCGCACATGTCGGCCGACGGCAAGGTCGCCGTCGTCCACAACGGCATCATCGACAACGCCGCCGACCTGCGCCGCAAGCTGGAGGCGGACGGCGTCGAGTTCCTCTCCGAGACCGACACCGAGGTCCTCACCCACCTCATCGCCCGCTCCGCCGCCGAGAAGCTGGAGGACAAGGTCCGCCAGGCGGTCCGGGCGATCGAGGGCACGTACGGCATCGCGGTCGTGCACGCCGACTTCCCCGACCGGATCGTGGTGGCCCGCAACGGCTCCCCGGTCGTGCTCGGCATCGGCGAGAAGGAGATGTTCGTCGCCTCCGACATCGCCGCCCTGGTCATGCACACGCGCCAGATAGTGACCCTCGACGACGGCGAGATGGCCACCCTGAAGGCCGACGACTTCCGCACCTACACCACCGAGGGCACGCGCACCACCGCCGAGCCCACGACCGTGGAGTGGGAGGCCGAGTCGTACGACATGGGCGGCCACGACACCTACATGCACAAGGAGATCTTCGAGCAGGCCGACGCCGTGGACCGCGTGCTGCGCGGCCGCATCGACGACCGCTTCTCCACCGTGCACCTCGGCGGCCTCAACCTGGACGCCCGCGAGGCCCGGCAGATCCGCCGCGTGAAGATCCTCGGCTGCGGCACCTCGTACCACGCGGGCATGATCGGCGCCCAGATGATCGAGGAGCTGGCCCGCATCCCCGCCGACGCCGAGCCGGCCTCCGAGTTCCGCTACCGCAACGCGGTCGTCGACCCCGACACCCTGTACGTCGCGGTCTCCCAGTCCGGTGAGACGTACGACGTCCTCGCCGCCGTGCAGGAGCTGAAGCGCAAGGGCGCCAGGGTCTTCGGCGTCGTCAACGTCGTCGGCTCGGCGATCGCGCGCGAGGCCGACGCCGGGATCTACGTCCACGCCGGTCCCGAGGTCTGCGTGGTCTCGACGAAGTGCTTCACGAACATGACCGTGGCCTTCGCCCTCCTCGCCCTGCACCTCGGCCGCACCCGTGACCTGTCGGTCCGTGACGGCAAGCGGATCATCGAGGGCCTGCGCAGGCTGCCGGACCAGATCACCGAGATCCTCAAGCAGGAGGAGCAGATCAAGGAGCTGGCCGAGCTGTACGCCGACGCCCGCTCGATGCTCTTCATCGGCCGCGTCCGGGGCTACCCGGTGGCCCGCGAGGCCTCCCTGAAGCTGAAGGAGGTCTCCTACATCCACGCCGAGGCCTACCCCGCCTCCGAGCTGAAGCACGGCCCGCTGGCCCTGATCGAGCCGGCCCTGCCGACGGTCGCGATCGTCCCCGACGACGACCTGCTGGAGAAGAACCGCGCCGCCCTGGAGGAGATCAAGGCCCGCAGCGGCAAGATCCTCGCGGTGGCCCACCAGCACCAGGAGAAGGCGGACCAGACGATCGTCGTCCCGAAGAACGAGGACGAACTGGACCCGATCCTGATGGGCATCCCCCTCCAGCTGCTGGCCTACCACACGGCCAAGGCGCTCGGCCGGGACATCGACAAGCCGCGGAACCTGGCGAAGTCGGTGACGGTGGAGTAGTTCCGCGACAGCAGAACGGACCCCCACGTGGCCACCTTCACGTGGGGGTCCGTTCAGTGCTGCTCGGATCAGCCGGCGGCCGTCACCCCCCGGCCCGCAGCACGACCGGGAAGAGCCGTCGGCCAGTGAGCCAGCGCGGCCGTCGCCGCGTACCAGGCCACCGCGCCGGACACAGCGGCGACCCAGCCCCCGACCTTGGCGAGAGAGGAACTGTCGGCGAAGGCCGCGACGGCCAGCACCAGCATCGCCAGGAACAGCAGCCCGTGCATGACCTGCCCCAGACTGTCCCCGCCCGCGAGGGTCAGGGTGAGCGCCACGAGGGCGAACAGGAGGAGGAAGAGCCCGGCCGCGTCGGCGGAGGAGTGACCGCCGACCGCCCAGGTGAACCACAGCGCGCCGAGGGCCGCGAAGCCCGTACCGGAAACGCCGTCGCCACCACGGAAGGCCAGCAGGCCGACGAGGAACAAGGCAACTCCGCCCACATAGTGGGCCACTGACACGGCGTCGGACGCGGCCACGCCGTGGATCACGCCTGTCGTACCGAGACCGAACGCCAACAGGGTGATTCCCAGGGCGAGTCGGCCGACCACCGTAGTACTTCCGTTGTCCACGGCGGGCTCCCTTCATGCTGTGCCGTTGCGGGGTGACCGATATATGCCCTTCACAAGGGCACAAACCACCTCTACGCGCGAGTAGTTTCGCGCTGCACAAAGGGAGTTGGCGTACTCAGGGAATGACGATCACGGGCCGCTGCGCCCGCTTGGCGAGCCGCCCGGCGACCGAGCCGAAGATGCGGCCGACGATGCCGTGCGTGGAGCCCACGACGATCGCGTCCGCCTCGTACTCCCGCCCGACCTCTTCGAGTTCGTGGCAGATGTCCCCGCCGCGCTCGACCAGGATCCAGGGCACCTCGGACAGATAGTCCGCACAGGCCAGTTCGAGCCCGAGGACCTCGGTGCGGTGGTCCGGCACGTCGACGAAGACCGGTGGCTCGCAGCCGGCCCACACGGTCGTCGGCAGCCGGTTGGCGACGTGCACGATGATCAGGCCGGCGTGGGAGCGGTGGGCCATGCCGATGGCGTAGGCGAGGGCACGCTCGCTGGAGGTGGAGCCGTCGAAGCCGACGACGACTCCGTGCCGGAAGGCTGGGTCGCAGGAGGGGCGTGGCTCTTCCGCCGCCAGGGGCTCGGACGCCGTGGGATCGGCGACGGGCCGCTTGCGGTCCGCTGGGTCGAAGAATTCGTGACCGGCCATGGCTGTCTCGGCGTCTTGATCCTTTACGGGCGGGGACGACAGTTGCGCGTCGGAGCAGGCACGGAGCTGTGTCCGGGAAACATCTTCCCAACCCCATACCCCCAAGGGTACGGCGGCACGCCTCCCGGGCCCAGATCCCGCGCACGCTCCGTAAGCGGTCCCCCGACGTCGGGGAGTGGGTTCACCGGAGCATGCACGAGCCGCGCCCGTAACGCAATGGTTGCTGCCCCGTACAGGCGGTTTGCACACGGTTAACACCCGCGCGAGTCGTGATCGACCGGTGACCGAGTGGCCGAACGGGCGTTGAACCGGGCGAGCCACCACCCCGGACGTACCCCCAAGGAGTACACCCGGGGAGTACGAAGGGGAGTACGAGATGCCCGGACCGCGATCCGCCGCACGGCCACGTCCGGCGCCGCCGGACGGCGCGGGCGAGGTGATCCGCTGGGCCGCCTTCAGCTGCGTCCTCGTCCCCGTCGTCCTGGTCTGGTACGGCACCTCGCTGGCCGGCGCCGCGGGGGCCGCGCTGGGGCTGGCCGCCGTCACGGCCGTGTGCCGGGTGCTGCTGCGGCGATCGGAGCGATGCGCCGCGCGGGACGCCGACCGTTCCGGCCCGCAAAGCGGCAGACGTCGCACCCGGGGACGGACACCGGTCAACTGACCTGTTTCCGTACCCCCGAAGGTTTCTTTTCAGCCAACTTCTCAATGTCGACCCAGGGGGGTCGCAACCACCCCCCAACCCCCGTTTGACCTGCACGGAAAGGGTCCATCGGCGGCTGCGCACCCTACGCGGTTCGGCCACCGCGACAAGGCGCACTTCCCTACACCCCCCGCGAGTGCAACGCTTCGTGATCGAATGCTTCACGCCAAGTTGTCATGTCGACAATGTCCGGCGTGTCGAACCGGCCACCGTGAGACCGCGGTAGCCAGTAGATTCGATCTTGACTGTCTTTACGGCGGGGGACTCGTGCAGGACCGAGGGGAAACGTGCAGGAGCGACACAACCGAGGAGCCGCGACCACCGAGGGGGGCTTAGCAGTATGAGCCACGACTCCACTGCCGCGCCGGAAGCCGCGGCCCGGAAACTCTCCGGGCGCCGCCGCAAGGAGATCGTCGCGGTGCTGCTGTTCAGCGGCGGCCCCATCTTCGAGAGTTCCATTCCGCTGTCGGTGTTCGGGATCGACCGCCAGGACGCCGGCGTGCCGCGCTACCGACTGCTGGTGTGCGCCGGCGAGGAAGGTCCACTGCGGACCACAGGGGGCCTGGAACTGACCGCACCGCATGGCCTGGAGGCGATCTCACGCGCCGGGACGGTCGTCGTACCGGCCTGGCGTTCGATCACCTCGCCGCCACCGGAGGAGGCGCTGGACGCCCTGCGCCGGGCACACGAGGAGGGCGCCCGCATCGTCGGGCTGTGCACCGGCGCCTTCGTCCTCGCGGCGGCGGGCCTGCTGGACGGCCGTCCCGCGACGACCCACTGGATGTACGCGCCGACGCTGGCCAAGCGCTATCCGTCGGTGCACGTCGATCCGCGAGAGCTCTTCGTGGACGACGGCGACGTGCTCACGTCGGCGGGTACGGCGGCCGGAATCGATCTCTGTCTCCACATCGTGCGGACGGACCACGGCAACGAGGCGGCCGGCGCGCTGGCCCGCCGCCTGGTCGTCCCACCGCGCCGGACAGGAGGCCAGGAGCGCTACCTGGACCGCTCTTTACCAGAGGAGATCGGCGCCGACCCGCTGGCCGAGGTCGTCGCCTGGGCGCTGGAGCACCTCCACGAGCAGTTCGACGTGGAGACGCTGGCGGCACGCGCCTACATGAGCCGCCGTACGTTCGACCGCCGGTTCCGCTCGCTGACCGGGAGCGCGCCGCTGCAGTGGCTGATCACGCAGCGGGTGCTCCAGGCGCAGCGGCTGCTGGAGACGTCGGACTACAGCGTGGACGAGGTGGCGGGCCGCTGCGGCTTCCGCTCCCCCGTCGCGCTGCGCGGGCACTTCCGCCGTCAGCTCGGCTCGTCCCCCGCCGCCTACCGGGCCGCCTACCGCGCCCGTCGGCCGCAGGGCGACCGGCCGGGTGAGGCGGAGCCCGCGCTGCCCCAGCCCGGTGCCCCGACCGGCCTGCCCGGACCGGGCCCGGTGACCGGCCCGGTCCCCGCCCTCCTCCACCCGGAGAGCGGCGTCCCGATGCAGAGCCGCCGGCAGGCGGCGGGCGCGGTCGGTCTGCTGCCGGGGCCCAGGCACGGCAGCTGAGCGAGTCGAGTTCCCCGCGCCCCGACAGGGGCGCGGGGAACTGCGCGACCGGCCACGGCCGTCCCCGGCACTCCTGCGGAGCACTCGGCACGGGGGGACCGAAAATCACCAGCCCGATTTAGGGTGGTCGCATGAACGATCGCATGGTGTGGATCGACTGCGAGATGACCGGCCTCTCGCTGTCCGACGACGCTCTCATCGAGGTTGCCGCCCTCGTCACCGACTCCGAGCTGAACGTACTCGGCGAGGGGGTGGACATCGTCATCCGCCCGCCAGAGCGGGCGCTGGAGACGATGCCGGAGGTGGTGCGTCAGATGCACACCGCGTCCGGGCTGCTCGACGAGCTCCCGAACGGCACGACACTGAAGGACGCCGAGGAGCAGGTCCTCGCGTATGTGCGGGAGCACGTGAAGGAGCCCGGCAAGGCCCCGCTGTGCGGCAACTCCGTCGGCACCGACCGCGGCTTCCTGCTGCGCGACATGCCGACCCTGGAGGACTACCTCCACTACCGGATCGTGGACGTGTCCTCCATCAAGGAGCTGGCCCGCCGCTGGTACCCGAGGGCGTACTTCAACAGCCCGGAGAAGAACGGCAACCACCGGGCCCTCGCCGACATCCGCGAGTCGATCGCCGAGCTGCGCTACTACCGCGAGGCCGTCTTCGTCCCGCAGCCCGGCCCGGACTCCGACACGGCGAAGTCGATCGCCGCCAAGTACGTCCTGCCCGCGCAGTAGCCCCGGGACCGGTGCTCGCGAAAACATGTGCGCGAGCACCCCTGCGGACCCTGTAGACTTCTTCTCGGCCGGTCGGGGAAACGACAAGTTCCACCACCGGTCGTGGTGGGTGTAGCTCAGCTGGTAGAGCACCTGGTTGTGGTCCAGGATGTCGCGGGTTCGAGTCCCGTCACTCACCCTCATCGATCAGCCGGTGACTCCGTCGCGAGACGGGTCACCGGCTGTTTTCGTTCGCCGGCAGCCGCAGCCGGAACAGGGCGCCGCCACCCGGAGCCTGGTGGGCCATCAGCTCGGCGCCGTGGGTGTGGGCGATCTGCCGGGCCATGGCCAGGCCCAGCCCGGAGCCGGGCAGGGCGCGGGCGGTGCGGGAGCGGTAGAAGCGGTCGAAGACATGGGGCAGGTCGGCGGCGTCGATGCCGGGGCCGTGGTCGCGGACGGTGATCTCCAGCCGGCCGTCCCGCGGTGAGTGCAGCGCGGCCACCTCGACGCGGCCGCCCGCCGGGGAGAACTTCGCCGCGTTGTCCAAGAGGTTGGAGAACAGCCTGGTCAGACGGCTGGGGACGGCAGCCGTCAGGGTGGTGGCGGCCGAGGGGTCGGTCTCCAGGGCGAACCCGATGTGCGGCCAGTGGTCCCGGGCGGCGGCCACGGCATGCTCCAGCAGGGCCGTCGGCGGCACCACCTCCAGCGCCTGCTGCGGCTCCTCGTCGCGGGCCAGGTCGATCAGGTCGTTGACCAGGTTCGTGACCTCCCGCAGCTGGCGAGTGAGGGCGCCCGTCGCACGCTCCCGCTGGCGCGGGGTCAGCCGGTCCGCCCGGAGCAGGATCTCCGCGTTGGCGCGCAGGGCGGTCAGCGGGGTGCGCAGCTCGTGCGAGGCGTCGGCGACCAGGCGCCGCTGGGCGGCCAGAGACTCCTCCAGGGCGTCGAGCATGGTGTTGAAGCTCACCGCGAGCCGGGTGATCTCGTCCTCCCGGCCGCGCAGACCGGACGGGCCGGGCGGCAGCTCGATGCGGTGCCCGGCGTCGCGCGTGGCGGTGATCCGCTCCGCCGTCGAGGTCAGCCGGGCCACCGGGGCCAGGCCCGAGCGGGACACCCAGTAGCCGAGCAGCGCGGCCACCGGCACCCCGGCCCCGCCGATCACCGCCAGCAGCCCGGCGACCTGCCGCTCGGCCCGCCGTACCCCGTCGGAGCGCAGCGCCACCTGCATGGCCAGGCCCTTGCCCGCGGGCGTGGTCAGCACCCGCACCGGGTGACCGGCCACCGAGGCGGTGCTGAAGTACGGCGCCCGGTCCCGGCCCGCGACCTGGCGCACGGCGCCGGTGACGGGCAGCAGATAGCTCTCCTTCGGGTCGTCGGCGGCCGACGCGGGCACGAGCTGGGCGCACGCGGGCGCGGCCAGATAGCGGCACTCGCCGGCCTGCACGCCGGGCCCGTTCTGCTGGTGCTGCTGGATCGCCAGCGTCGCCGCCTGGGTGAGCTGGAGGTCGAACTGCCGGTTCAGGGTGTAGACGGTGACGGCGTACGCGCCCGCGCACACCGCCAGCGCCACGCCGGCGACGGCGGCGGAGGCGGTGAGCGCCAGCCGGCGGCGCAGCGGGGGGCGGCGGTGCCGGCGGGGTCGGGGCCGAAGGCGGGGTCGGGTGCGGGTCATCGCTCGTCCAGGACGTAGCCGACGCCGTACACGGTGTGCACGAGACGCGAGGCGCCGCCCGCCTCCAGCTTGCGGCGCAGATAACCGACGTACACGGCAAGGGAGTTGGAGTCGGGGCCGAGGTCGCGGCCCCACACCCAGCGCATGATCGTCTCCCGCTCCAGGACCTGGCCCGGGTGGCGCAGCAGCAGGTCCAGCAGGGCCCACTCGGTGCGGGTGAACTCCAGCCGCCGGCCCGCGCGCACCGCCGAGCGGCTCTCGGGGTCCAGGAGCAGGTCGGCGAAGCGCGGCGCGTCCGGCTGCGGCAGCTCGCCGGGGCCGGCGCGGCGCAGCAGGGCGCGCAGCCGGGCCGCCAGCTCGTCCAGCGCGAACGGCTTGACCAGATAGTCGTCCGCGCCCGCGTCCAGACCGTCCACCCGGTCGCTGACCGCGTCGAGCGCGGTGAGCACCAGGATCGGGGTACGGTCGCCCAGCGCCCGCAGCTGCCGGCACACGGCCAGCCCGTCCACCACCGGCATCATCACGTCCAGTACCAGGGCGTCCGGCTCCCAGTCCACCACCGCCGCGAGCGCCGCGTGGCCGTCCGCCGCGCCGCGCACGGTGAAGCCCTCCAGCGTCAGTCCGTCCTCCAGGGCGGCCCGCACCTCCGGGTCGTCGTCCACCACCAGGACCCGCCCGAAGGCGCCGGGGGACGGGGCGTACGCTGCGTCGTTCATGGCCCCAGCGTGCCAAACCGCTCTCTTATAAGCCTCTTAGAACGGCTCGCGAGCGTGCCGGGCATGGACACTCCGCTCTCCGTCGTGATCGGTGCCGGGGGCACCGGCGGCCACATCTACCCCGGGCTCGCGCTGGCCGACGCGCTGCGCCGCCGGGTGCCCGACGCGGTGATCTCCTTCGTCGGCACCGAGCGCGGCCTGGAGACCCGGCTCATCCCCGAGGCCGGGTACCGGCTGCACACGGTCGACATGATCCCCTTCGACCGCTCCCTCGGCGCGAAACGCTTCACCCTGCCCGCCGCGCTGCTGAAGTCGGCCGGACAGTGCCGGGCCATCCTGCGGGAACAGGGCGCGCGGGTCGCCGTCGGCATGGGCGGCTATCCGAGCGCCCCCGTCATCCTCGGCGCCCGCCTCGCCTCGCTGCCGAGCGTCATCCACGAGTCCAACGCGGTGCCCGGCCGGGCCAACGCCTTCGCCGCCCGGCTCACCCCGCACATCGCGCTCGCCTTCGAGGCGGGCGGCGACCGGCTGCCCGCGTCCGGCCGGCCCGAGCTGGTCGGCATGCCGCTGTCCGGCCCGCTGGCCGCCCTCGACCGGGCGGGCGCGCGCGAGGCCGCCCGCCGGGAACTGGGCGTCGGCGCGCACACCCGGCTGCTCCTCGTCAACGGCGGCAGCCTGGGCGCGGCCCGGCTCACCGAGGCGGCCCTCGGGCTCGCCGAGCGCTGGCGGGAGCGCACCGACGTACGGCTGCTGATCAAGACCGGGCCCGCGGCGCTGGAGGAGGCCCGCGCCCGGCTGCGCACCGCCGGAGCCGACCGGGTCGCCGAGGCCGTGGCCTACCTGGACCGCATCGACCGGACGTACGCCGCCGCCGATCTGCTGGTGTGCCGGGCGGGCTCGGCGACCGTCGCCGAGCTGGCCACCATCGGCCTGCCCGCCGTCCTCGTGCCGTACCCGCACGCCCCCGGTGACCACCAGACGCACAACGCCCGCACCCTCACCGGCATCGGCGCGGGGGTGCTGCTGCGGGACGAGGCGACCACGGCCGTGTCCCTCGACGCCCTCGCCGGCCCCCTGCTCGACGACCCGCGCCGGCTGGACGCCATGTCCCGCGCCGCGGCCGCGGCCGGCGTCGGCGCGCTGCACCGGGACGCGGCCGACCGGCTGGCCCGCAAGGTCCTCCGGCTCGCGGGTCACCCGCTGCCCGCCCCTGTTTCCCACTCCCGCTGAGAAAGGCCCCGCCATGAACGCGACCGCCCACCCCACGACCGGCTTCTTCCACGGCCGTACCGTCCTCGTCACCGGAGCCGAGGGCTTCATCGGCTCCACGCTGGTCGACCTGCTCGTCCGCGAGGGCGCCACCGTCCGCGCCCTCGTCCACTACAAGCCGTACGCCGAGAAGGGCAACCTCGCCCGTCTCCAGGACCACCCGCAGGTGGAGCTGATCGCGGGGGACGTGCGCGATCCGGGCCGGGTGACGGACGCCGTGGCCGGCTGCGACACCGTCTTCCACCTCGCCGCCCTCATCGGCATCCCCTACAGCTACGACTCCCCGGGCGCCTACGTCGCCGTCAACGTCACCGGCACGGAGCACATCGCCGAGGCCTGCCGCCGGCACCGGGTGCGCCGGCTGGTGCACACCTCCACCAGCGAGGTCTACGGCACCGCCCTGACCGTCCCGATCGGCGAGGACCACCCGCTGCAGCCGCAGTCGCCGTACTCGGCCTCGAAGATCGGCGCCGACATGATGGTCCTCTCCCACCACCACGCCTTCGACCTGCCCGTGACGGTCGTGCGGCCCTTCAACACCTACGGCCCCCGCCAGTCCGCCCGCGCCGTGATCCCCACGATCCTCGCCCAACTGCACGCCGGCGCCCACGAGATACGCCTCGGCTCGCTGACCCCGACCCGTGACTTCACCTACGTCACCGACACCGCGCGCGGCTTCCTCGCCGTCGCGCAGTGCGACCGGGCGCTCGGTGACGTCGTCAACCTCGGCACCGGCGAGGAGATCGCCATCGGCGACCTGGCCCGCAAGCTGATCGCCGTCTCCGGGCGGGACGCGGAGATCGTCGTGGACGAGGCGCGGCTGCGCCCGGCCGGCAGCGAGGTGCACCGCCTGCTGTCGGACAACTCCCGGGCCCGCGCCTGGGCTTCGTGGAAGCCGGAGGTCTCCCTCGACGAGGGCCTGCGCCGCACCTCGGACTGGATCCGCGGCAACCTCCACCTGTTCGCGCCCGGCCGCTACGCGGTCTGACCCCCGGTGGGTCGCGGTCCCGGCAGCAGCCCGATGCCGGACACCGGTCCGAGGTGAGCGAGCTTGTCGGGGTTGGACACGGCGTGGATCGCCCGGACCGCGCCGTCGGCGATGTCCAGCACGACCACGCTGGCCACGCGGCCCTCGGCGTCGTAAGTGACCCCACCCGGGCGGCCGTTGACCCAGGCCGGTTCGAGGACGGCACCGAGCTTCCGGACCCGGCGGAAGCCGCCGACGAGCAGGTGGACGATCCGCCGCGGCTCGGTCACCGACGCCCCGAGCGCCTGCGCCTTGCCGCCGCCGTCGCCCTGGAACACCGCGTCGGGAGCGAGCATGCCGAGCAGGGCGTCCAGGTCACCGCTGTCGGCGGCCGCGAAGAACCGGTCGGCCAGCCGCGCGCCCTCCGCCCGCCGCACCGGGAGCGGCACGGGGCCGGCCGGCCGCGCGCCGGGGGCGACGCGTTTCCTGGCGCGGGCGAAGATCTGCCGGCAGTTCGCCTCGGACTTGCCGGTGATCCGCGCCACGTCCGGGTAGCCGTACCCGAAGACCTCGCGCAGCACGAACACCGCGCGTTCCACCGGCGAGAGGACCTCCAGCAGCACGAGGAACGCCATCGACAGCGCGTCGGACAGCTCGGCGTGCTCGGCCGGCCCGGACCCGTCGGCGGCGACCACGACCGGCTCGGGCAGCCAGTCGCCCACGTAGGTCTCGCGTCGTACCCGCGCCGACTTCAGGTGGTTGATGGCGAGCCGGGTCACCGCCGTGGTCAGGTACGCCTTCAGGTCGGCGATCACGGTGCCCGCCCGGCGCGCCCGGGTCAGCCCGAGGAAGGCGTCCTGCACGAGGTCCTCGGCGTCGCCCACGGAGCCCGTCATCCCGTAGGCGACGGAGAACAGCAGCGGCCGGTACGCGTACGCGTCCGTCCCTGCGGACGTCTCTGCGGAGACGCACATCACATCATCCTCCTTCACAGCGTGCCCGGGTGTCCTGTCTCAGAGGGGCGACAGCACAGCACGCGCAACCACCCCGCGAGGAGAGAACCATGAACGTCGCCCTGTGGATCGTCGCCGGACTGCTGGCCGCCGCCTACCTGGCGGGCGGCGGCTACAAGGTGATCACCCCGAAGGAGAAGATCGCCGCCGCCGGGGCCAGTGGCCGCTGGGTCGACGACTTCGGCGCCGGCGCCGTGAAGGCCATCGGAGTCCTGGAGGTCCTGGCCGCGGCGGGCCTGGTCCTGCCCGCCGCCCTCGGCATCGCACCGGTGCTGGTCCCGCTGGCCGCCCTCGGTCTGGTGCTGCTGATGACCGGTGCCGCGCTCACCCGCGCCCGACGGCACGAGTACCGCCTGGTGGCGGTGGACCTGGCCTACATCGCGCTGGCCGCGTTCGTGGCCTGGGGCCGCTTCTGACGCCATGGCCTCGGAGTCCGTTACGACGACGCCCGCACCACCAGCTCCGTCGGCAGCACCGCATGCCGTCGCTCCAGCTCCCGGGAGGCGGCCGGGCGCCGGTCGGCGATCTCGGCGAGCAGCAGGTCGATCATCGCGCGGCCCATCTCCTCGATGGGCTGGCGGACGCTGGTCAGCGGCGGGTCCATGTGGCGGGCGATGGCGGAGTCGTCGTAGCCGATCAGCGCCACGTCGTCCGGGATACGGCGGCCCGCCTCGCGCAGCACCTGGCGGGCGCCCGCCGCCGTCACGTCCGAACCGGCGAAGACCGCGTCCAGGCCGGGGTGCCGCTCCAGCAGGACGGACATGGCCCGCCTGCCGCCCTCTTCCGTGAAGTCCCCCGGCTCGACGAGGAGTTCGTCCGTCTCGCGGCCCGCGTCGCGCAGGGCGTCGCGGTAGCCGTCGACGCGGCACTGGGCGCCGTAGACGTCGAGACGGCCGGTGATGTGCGCGATCTCGGTGCGCCCCCGGGCCAGCAGGTGCTCGACGGCCGAGCGGGCGCCGCCGTAGTTGTCGGAGTCCACCGAGGTGAGCGTCTCGCCGGCCGAGCGCGGGCCGCTGATCACGGCCGGGATCTCCAGCTGGGCCAGCAGATCGGGCAGCGGGTCGTCGGCGTGCACCGAGACCAGCAGGACGCCGTCCACGCGGTGCGCCGCGAGGTACTGGGCGAGGCGTCGGCGCCCCCGGGCGTTGCCCGCGAAGGTCAGCAGCAACTGCATCTCGGTGTCGGCGAGTTCGGCGCCGACACCGCGCAGCATGTCCGAGAAGTAGGGCTCGGCGAAGAAGCGGGTCTCGGGCTCGGGGACGACGAGGGCGATCGCGTCGGTGCGGTTGGCCGCGAGGGCGCGGGCCGCGGTGTTGGGGACGTAACCCAGTTCGGCGACGGCGGCCTCGACCGCGGCGCGGGTGGCGTCGCTGACCCGGGGCGAGCCGTTGATCACCCGCGAGACCGTGCCCCGGCCGACCCCGGCCCGTGCGGCGACCTCTTCGAGCGTGGGCCGCCCACCGCTCCGGCCCCGCGCTCCGTGGCTTGCCATGGGCTCCGCCTTTCCGCAGCATCGTCTGTGCTGGCCGAATGTAACAGGCACCCTTCACCGCGGCAGCTGCCCCTGGGAGCTGCCGACCCACCCCGGCTAACGCTCCGATAACCGAAGGCACTCCCGCGTGTCCGCTCCCTTGACACCCCGCCCCCGAGCGACGACTCTTCAACCCATCACGTGTGGGAGCGCTCCCACACCACCTGACACATACACATCCCGCACGTTCCCCGCCCGAGCCGCAGCGAGTGACAGACGGGCCCAACAGTGCAGTTGGCCGGGGGGTCGGCACGTCAGGCAACAGGAGGACGCAATGCGCACGAGCATCCGCCGGTCCCGCAGGCTGGGGGCCCTCGCGGCCGTGGCCGCGCTGACCACGGGACTGCTGGCCGGCTGCGCCAAGGACAGCGGCGGTTCGTCGGACACCTCGGGCGGTGGCGGCGGCAAGGGCAAGACCACGATCACCCTGGGCCTGTTCGGCGCCATGGGCTTCAAGGAGGCCGGGCTCTACACCGACTATGAGAAGCTCCACCCCGACATCTCGATCCAGGAGAACGTGATCGAGAAGAACGAGAACTACTACCCTGCCCTGGTCAACCACCTCACCACCAACAGCGGCCTCCAGGACGTCCAGGCGGTCGAAGTCGGCAACATCGCCGAGGTCGTGCAGACCCAGGCGGCCAAGCTGGAGGACCTCTCCAAGGTCGCGGGCGTGGACAAGGGCAACTGGCTGGACTGGAAGTGGCAGCAGGCCACCACCAAGGACGGGCAGACGGTCGGCCTCGGCACCGACATCGGCCCGATGGCGATCTGCTACCGCAAGGACATGTTCAAGGCGGCCGGCCTGCCCACCGACCGCGACCAGGTGTCCAAGCTGTGGGCCGGCGACTGGAGCAAGCTCGTCACCGCCGGCGAGCAGTACCAGAAGAAGGCCCCCAAGGGCAGCACCTTCATGGACTCCCCCGGCGGTCTGCTCAACGCGATCCTCAGCAGCGCGAGCCAGAAGTTCTACGACTCCTCCGGCAAGGTCGTCTACAAGACGAACCCGGCCGTGAAGAGCGCCTTCAACCTGACGGCACAGGCCGCCAAGGACGGGCTGGTGCAGTCGCAGCCGCAGTTCCAGCCGGGCTGGGACCAGTTGATCTCCAACAGCAAGTTCGCCTCCGTGGCCTGCCCGCCGTGGATGCTCGGCTACATCAAGGGCAAGTCGAAGGCGGACGCCGCCGGTCAGTGGGACGTGGCCCAGGCGCCGCAGGCCGGCAACTGGGGCGGCACCTTCCTCGCCGTGCCCAAGTCCGGCAAGCACGTCACCGAGGCCGAGAAGTTCGTCGCCTGGCTGACCGCGCCCGCCCAGCAGGCCAAGCTCTTCGCCGTCCAGGGCAGCTTCCCGAGCGCGCCGCCCGCGTACGCCATGTCCCAGGTCACCGGCGCGAAGAACCAGATGACCGGGGACGCCCCGATCGGCGCGATCTTCGCGCAGGCCGCCAAGTCCATCCCGAACCAGCCGATCGGGCCGAAGGACCAGATCATCCAGCAGGGCCTGACGGACAACGGCGTCATCCTGGTGACGAAGGGCAAGTCCGCTGACGAGGCCTGGTCCACGGCCGTCAAGACCATCGACAACAACCTGGAGAAGTGACCGGCATGGCCACCCGGCACGACACCGCCGCGCCCCCCGCGAAGGGGGGCGCGGCCCCGGCCCGCCCCGAAGTGGTACGGACGACGGACGAGCGGCGGCGGGCGCGGCTGTCCCGGCGCTGGCAGCGCGACATCCGCTGGAGCCCGTACGCCTTCGTCTCCCCCTTCTTCCTCCTCTTCGTGGCGTTCGGCCTCTTCCCGCTGATCTACACGGGCTGGGCCTCGCTGCACACGGTGGAGCTGACCGCGCCGACCGACATGCAGTGGGCGGGGCTGCACAACTACACCCGGATCTTCGACGACGACTTCTTCTGGAACGCGGCGAAGAACACCCTGACCATCGGCATCATCTCGACCGTCCCGCAGCTGGCGATGGCGATGGGGCTCGCCCACATCCTCAACTACAAGCTGCGCGCGTCGACGTTCTTCCGCGTCGTGATGCTGGCGCCGTACGCGACGTCGATCGCCGCCGCCTCGCTGGTCTTCGTGCTGCTCTTCGGCCGCGACTACGGCATGATCAACTGGGCGCTGCACTTCGTCGGCGGCGGTCACGTCGACTGGCAGAACGACAAGTGGCCCTCGCAGATCGCGGTCTCCTCGATCGTCGTCTGGCGCTGGACCGGCTACAACGCGCTGATCTACCTGGCGGCGATGCAGGCCGTCCCGCAGGACCTGTACGAGTCGGCGGCGCTGGACGGCGCCAACCGCTGGCAGCAGTTCTTCCACGTCACGCTGCCGCAGCTGCGCCCGACGATCCTGTTCACCTGTGTCGTGTCGACCATCGGGGCCTCCCAGCTCTTCGGCGAGCCGCTGATGTTCGACGCCAACAAGGGCGCCTCCGGCGGCGCCGAGCACCAGTTCCAGACACTCGGCCTGTACCTGTACGAGCAGGGCTGGGTGAACCAGCACCTGGGCCGCGCCTCCGCGATCGCCTGGACGATGTTCCTGATCCTCATCGTGATCGGGATCGTCAACTACGTCATCTCGCGCCGCCTGCGCGAGAGTAGTTAGGAGTACGGCCGTGACGACGACCCTGACCCCGACCGACGCGACCGCGAAGGAGCCCCGGCGGACGCGGCGGCCGAAGTCGGCGCGGGCCGGCGGGACGCTGCACGCGGGCCCCCTCGCCTA
Organism: Streptomyces sp. HUAS MG56; assembly: GCF_058673395.1. Classification (NCBI taxonomy): domain Bacteria; kingdom Bacillati; phylum Actinomycetota; class Actinomycetes; order Kitasatosporales; family Streptomycetaceae; genus Streptomyces; species Streptomyces sp. HUAS MG56. Next base: position 4,429,698 of record NZ_CM178722.1, read on the forward strand.
CGCGGTGCTGATCCTGTTCTCGCTCGGCTCGCTGTTCCCGCTGGTGTGGACGGCGATCGCCGCGTCGCGCGACAACAACCGGCTGGCCGAGACGCCGCCGCCGTTCTGGTTCGGCTCGAACCTGGCACACAACCTGAACGTCGCCTGGAACGACGCCAATCTGGGCAAGGCCTTCCTCAACACCACGTTCGTGGCGGGCGTCTCGGCGGCGACCATCGTCTTCCTCTCGACGATCGCCGGGTTCGCCTTCGCCAAGCTGCGGTTCAAGGGCCGGAGTGCCCTGATGCTGATCGTGATCGGCACGATGATGGTGCCGCCGCAGCTGAGCGTCATCCCGCTGTACATGATGGTCGCCAGGCTCGACTGGACCGACCAGTTGCAGGCCGTGATCCTGCCGTCGCTGGTCAGCGCGTTCGGCGTGTTCTTCATGCGGCAGTACCTGATGCAGGCGCTGCCGGACGAGCTGATCGAGGCCGCCCGGGTGGACGGCGCGAGCAGCTGGCGGGTGGTGTGGCACATCGTGTTCCCGGCGGCCCGCCCGGCGATGGCGGTGCTGGGGATGCTGATGTTCGTGCAGACCTGGAACGACTTCCTGTGGCCGTTCCTGGTGCTCACCCAGAACGGCAACCCGACCGTGCAGGTCGCGGTCTCGGCGCTGGGCCGCGGCTACACCCCCGACCAGTCCCTGATCATGGCGGGCGCGCTGCTCGGCACGCTGCCGCTGCTGCTCGTGTTCGCGGTCTTCGGCAAGCAGATCGTGGGCGGGATCATGCAGGGCGCGGTCAAGGGCTGAGCGCCCGCGTCCGCCGAAGGGGGCCGGGGCACCGCCGCCCCGCCCCCTGCCCCCTCACTTCTTTGTTCCGTCGGTCTCCTACGACCCCATATGGGAGCGCTTCCATGCTTGAGTCTGTCTCCTCCGTCCCCTCCGTGACGTTCCCGCCGGCCTTCCTGTGGGGCGCGGCGACCTCGGCGTACCAGATCGAGGGGGCGGTGCGGGAGGACGGCCGTACCCCCTCGATCTGGGACACCTTCAGCCATACGCCGGGCCGGACGGCCGGCGGCGAGACCGGTGACATCGCGGTCGACCACTACCACCGCTACCGCGACGACGTGGCGCTGATGGCGGAGCTGGGCCTGAGCGCGTACCGCTTCTCGGTCTCCTGGCCCCGGGTGCAGCCGACCGGCCGGGGCCCGGCGGTGCAGCGGGGCCTGGACTTCTACCGCCGGCTGGTGGACGAGCTGCTGGCGCACGGCATCAAGCCGTCGCTCACCCTCTACCACTGGGATCTGCCGCAGGAGCTGGAGGACGCGGGCGGCTGGCCGGAGCGGGACACCGCGCTGCGCTTCGCCGAGTACGCGCGGCTGGTCGGCGAGGCGCTGGGCGACCGGGTGGAGCTGTGGACCACCCTCAACGAGCCCTGGTGCAGCGCCTTCCTGGGCTACGGCTCCGGGGTGCACGCGCCCGGCCGTACCGACCCGGAGGCCTCGCTGCGTGCCGCCCATCACCTCAACCTGGCGCACGGGCTGGCGGCTTCGGCGCTGCGCTCGGTGATGCCGGCCCGCAACCGGATCGCGGTCAGCCTCAACTCTTCTGTGGTCCGGCCGCGTTCGCAGGACCCGGCCGACCTGGCCGCGGCCCGCCGGATCGACGACCTCGCCAACGGGATCTTCCACGGCCCGATGCTGCACGGCGCCTACCCCGAGTCGCTGTTCGCGGCGACGGCGTCGGTCACCGACTGGTCGTACGTCCTCGACGGCGATATGCGCACGGCGGGCGCGAAACTGGACGCGCTGGGCCTGAACTACTACACCCCGGCGCTGGTCTCGGCCATGTCCGGCGCGGTCGCGGGCCCCCGGGCGGACGGCCACGGCGCGAGCGAGCACTCCCCCTGGCCGGGCGCCGACGACGTGCTCTTCCACCAGACGCCGGGCGAGCGCACGGAGATGGGCTGGACCATCGACCCGACGGGCCTGTACGACCTGATCACGCGCTACGCGCACGAGGCCCCGGGCCTGCCGCTGTACATCACCGAGAACGGCGCGGCCTACGACGACAAGCCGGACCCCGAGGGCCGCGTCCACGACCCCGAGCGCATCGCCTATCTGCACGGCCACCTGTCGGCCGTGCGCCGCGCGATCACCGACGGCGCCGACGTGCGCGGCTACTACCTGTGGTCCCTGATGGACAACTTCGAGTGGGCGTACGGCTACGGCAAGCGGTTCGGCGCGGTGTACGTGGACTACGCGACGCTGGAGCGCACCCCGAAGTCGAGCGCCCGCTGGTACGGCGAGGTGGCACGGACGGGGACGCTGCCGCCGGTGGACTCCGCCGCCTGACGAAGAGGCGGGGGCGCGGCACCCTGGGGGTGCCGCGCCCGGTCCGCCGTGTCGCGGGGTTCAGTTGACGGCGCCGAAGGCCTTCGAGAAGGCGAACGGGGACTGGACGATCGAGCTGCACGTGGGGTCGGCGGAGTTCTTCGCGCCGCCGGGGCACTGCTTGTCGCGGGCCGCGGACCACATCGACAGGCCGCCGAGGCCCTTGGACCTGGCGAAGTTCACCAGCTGGGTGGCGTCGTCGACCTTGAAGGTCTCGGAGGAGACGTCGTTGACGCCGATCATCGGGGTGACGGCGACGGCCTTCCAGGCGGCGGCGTCCGACAGCCCGAGGACGCCCTTGATCTGGGCCTGGGTGGCGGTGGCGGCCTGCTGGGCGTAGTCGCCCATGTCGCCGCTGTAGGAGGAGCCGTAGTCCATCGCCATGATGTTGACGGTGCTGATCCTCGCGCCGTTGGACTTGGCGTCGGACAGGAGGTTCACGCCGTCCTGGGTGAGGCCCTCGGGCATCACCGGGAGGGTGAAGGAGACGTCCAGGCCCGGGTGTTGCGCCTGGAGCTTCGCTATCGCCTTGGCCCGCAGGGTGTTGGCCGCCGTGTTCGGCAGCGCGCCGCCCTCGACGTCGAAGTCGACCTTGGTGAGCTTGAACGCGTCGATCGCCTTGCCGTACGCCGCCGCCAGCGCGTCGGCGGAGGAGCAGGCGGTGGCCAGCTCGGAGCCGGAGGCGCCGCCGAAGGAGACCCGGACGTCACCGCCCTTGGCGCGCAGCGCGCCGATCTGCTGGGCGACGGCGTCGCCGGTCAGGTCGGTCACGCCGCCCCACTTGGGGGTGCAGCCGCCGCCGTCGGTGATGAAGGCCAGGTTGTAGTTCTTCACCCCGGTCGTGTTCGCCGCGCCGACCAGGTCGAAGGCCGGGTAGAGGGAGGTGTCGACGTACGGCGAGAAGCCGGCGGAGGCGGCGGTGCCGCTGCCCGTCGTCCCGGAGGCGGTCGGCGTCGGGGTCGGGGTCGCGCTCTGGGTGGGGGTGGAGGTCCTGGTGGCCGTCGGGGTCGGCGCCGGGGACGGGGTCCCGGTGGGGCGGCCGCTGGGCTCGGGGGTGGGGCCGCTGTCCGCCGAGCACGGGGAGTCGTCGATACGGCAGCCGGTCGGGGCGCCGGCGCCCTCGACCACGAAGCCGACGGTCACCGACCTGCCCGGGGCGAGGCCCTCGGTGTCCCACTTCGCCGGCTTCACGGTGACGTGCGAACCGCTCACACTCGACTCGCCGTTCCACAGCGAGCCCAGCCTGGCGCCCGCCGGGAGGTCGAACTCCAGCGTCCAGGTCTTCTCCGGTGCGCCGCTGGTGTTGGTGACGACGTACTGGGCGGTGTAGCCGGTCGACCAGTCGCTGGTCCTCGTGTACGCGGCGTTCACGCTCGCCGCGTTCGCGGTGCCGGTGAGCAGGACCGCGCCGCCGCCGACGGCGGCCGCGGCCACGAGGCCGCCGATCGCCTTGTTCCTGCCACTGATCCTGCGCCGGTGCGTGCTCATGCGCATGCCTGCCTTCGATGTTCACGGGGGTGGGGTGCGGCAGCACGCTAGCGATCCGGAATCGGACAAACCGAGTGATCGGGACGGTGGTTGAAGACCTTAGGGTGCGCTTAAGGAAGGGATCGGGGACGGTTAATGGTCGAGACCAGTCGCGACCGGTTTGCGCGTTCGGCGCCGGTGCACCCGCCCCCGTGCCGGCCGCCGTCCGTCCAGCTGGAACCAGATCCGCACCTCGGTGCCGCCCAGCACCGAGGAGCCGATGCGCACGTCGCCGCCCGTGGACTCGGCGAGCCGGCGCACGATGTCGAGGCCCAGTCCGGTCGAACCGGCGCTCCCGGAGCCGCTTCCTCGGGCCATGGCCGACTCCGGGTCGGATATGCCGGGACCCGCGTCCGAGACCAGCACGATCACCGCGTCCTCGCCGTTGTGCACGTCGACCGCGAAGGCGGTGCCCTCGGCGGTGTGCCGGAAGACGTTGCCGAGCAGGGCGTCGAGCGCCGCGGCCAGATCGGCGCGGGCCACGGGTATGCGCACCGGACCGTCGACGCCGGCCACCCGCCACTTGCGTCCCTCGTCCTCGGCGAGCGCGGACCAGAACTCCATGCGCTCACGGACCACCGAGGCCGCGTCGCACCCGGCGCCGGTCCCGGCCGTGGCCATGGCCGTCTGCGGCTTGGCCTCCCGGGCCGTACGGATGATGGTGTCGACCTCGCGCTCCAGCTGGGCGACGGCCGCCCGGGTCTGCTCGGCGGCCGGACCGGCGCCGAGGGAGGCCGCGTTGAGCCGGAGCACCGTGAGCGGCGTACGCAGCCGGTGGGAGAGGTCGGCCGCCAGTTCCCGCTCGTTGGCGAGGAGTTGGACGACCTGGTCGGCCATGGAGTTGAACGCGACGGCGGCGAGTCTGAGTTCGGTCGGGCCGTCCTCCGGCACCCGGGAGCCCAGCCTGCCCTCGCCCAGTTCGCGCGCGCCCCGCACCAGCCGCTGCGCGGGCCCCACCATGCGCACCCCGAGCCGGTCGGCGACGGCGACCGAGCCGACGATCAGCGCCAGGCCGACGCCCGCGAGCACCGCCCAGGCCGTGCCGACGCCGTGGGTCACCTCGGACTCGGGGACGTAGACCTCGACGACCGCGATGGCGCCGGAGCCGAGCGCGACCGGCTGGAGCAGCGTGGAGCCGCCGGAGACGGTCGTCGTCGAGGCCCGGCCCATGCTGCGGACGGCCTCGATGTCGCGGTCGGCGGCGCGCTGTCTGCCCAGGTCGAGCGCGGAGCGGCCGTCGGCGGCGGGCAGGTGCACGGCCATCCCGGAGTCGGCGCCGGCCGAGGCCACCACCCGCTCCAGTTTGTCCCGGTCGGTGGTGATGGACAGCGCGGGCGCGACGGCGGCGGCCTCCCGCTCGGCGTTCGAGAACGCCCGGTCGCGGGCCATCTCCCGGACGACCAGCCCGAGCGGGACGGCGAAGGCGACCACGACCATCGTGGTGACCGCCAGGCAGACCCTGACCAGGGCCCACCTCATCGCGCCGGCCCCCCGCCGGGCCCGTCCGCCCCGTCCGTCCCGCCCGCTCCGCCTTCGACGGGAGGTTCGATCTTCACGCCGACGCCGCGCAGGGTGTGCAGATAGCGGGGCCGAGCGGCTGTCTCCCCCAGTTTCCGGCGCAACCAGGACAGATGGACGTCGATGGTCTGGTCGTCGCCGTAGGACTGCTGCCAGACCTCGGCGAGGAGTTCCTTGCGCGGGACGACGACACCGGGCCGGCCGGCCAGGAAGGCGAGCAGGTCGAACTCGCGGCGGGTGAGGTCGAGGCGGACGCCGTCCAGCTCGGCCTGCCGGCGCAGCGGGTCGACGCTCAGCCCGCCGACCCGGAGCACCGGCGAGGGCGGGGCCTCCCCGCCCGCGGAGCGGGCCCGGCGCAGCACGGCCGCGATCCGGGCGGAGAGGTGGTCGACCGAGAACGGCTTGGTCAGATAGTCGTCCGCCCCGGCGTTCAGCAGCCGGACGACCTCCGTCTCGTCGTCCCGGGCGGTGGCGATGATGACCGGCACGTCCGTGATGCCGCGCAGCATCTTCAGGGCCTCGGAGCCGTCCAGGTCCGGCAGTCCGAGGTCCAGGATGACCACGTCGAAACGGAAATGGGCGACCTCGCGCAGCGCCTCCAGCGCCGTACCGACACTGCGCACGGTGTGCGCGGCGTCGGTCAGATGCCGGATGAGCGCCGAGCGTACGAACTGGTCGTCCTCGACCACGAGCACACTTGCCATGCGCCGCACCGTACGCCATGCGGTGAGACCCGGTCCGGGCCTGTGGACAACTCCAGCCCTGTGGACAACCCGTGCGGGTCCTGAGGCAGTATGGCCCGCGATGCGCAAAGGACTCGTACCGGTGATGGCGTGGCTGCTCGCGACGGGAGCGGCGGTCACGCTGTCGTGGTGGGGTGTGCACACGGTCATGGCGGGGACGGCCTACGACCCGCCGCGCGCCCTGCCGATCACGGCGGCCGACGCGCGGGACCGGTCCTCGACGCCCGCGCCCCCGCCGCCGTCCGCCTCCGCCGGCCCTGTGCGCACCCCCTCACCGAGCCCGACGCCGCCCCCCGCCCGGACCCCGGTCCGCACTCCTGGCCCATCCGCCTCCGCGACCGCCTCCGGCCAGGTCAGGGCGTACGACACCGGCGGCGGCCGGGCGGTGTTCGACCTGGGCGCGGCGGACGCCACGCTCGTCTCGGCGACGCCGGGGACCGGCTGGTCGATGCAGGTGTGGAAGACCGACACCTGGATCCGGGTGGAGTTCAGCCGGGGCACGGACCGCGTGTCGGTGTTCTGCACCTGGCACGACGGGCCGCCGCATGTCGAGGTCGGGAACTACTAGGGGGTGCCGTTTGGATCGGGCCGCCCGTGATGAACAGTGCGGGCCGGCCGACCCGAGCGGGGTCGTGGGGCCCCTCCCGTTCGAGCAAAGCCGAGAGTGGGGGAGTCGGCGAGTGACGACGACGCCGCTGGGGGTGCCCCCTCTGGGGGAGCGCGTGCCAGACCCCGCGACGCCGGGATGATCCAAACGACACCCCCTGGCCCTCAGCGGAAGACGGAGGGCGGTGGCGCCGGGGAGGCCACGGCCGCCGCGTCCGTCACGGGTACGGCCCCGCCGGTGAAGTCGGTGAGCGGCTTGCCGTGTTCGACGCGGGCGGGGTGCGGGTCGGAGGCGGCGCGCCGGGTGAGTTCGGCGAGCGGGAGCGGGGCGTTCGAGGCCACGAGGATCGCGTTGCCGAAGCGCTTGCCGCGCAGGACGGCCGCGTCGGCGATCAGCGCGAGTTCGGCGAACCGGGCGGCGGCGGTGGCGATCTGGCCGCGCAGATGCGCGAGCGGCGGGCCGTCGGCGAGGTTCGCGGCGTAGACCCCGAAGGGCCCCAGCGCCCGGCGGACCTCGTCCAGGAACTCGGTGGAGGTGAGGTGGGCCGGGGTGCGGGCGCCGCTGAACACGTCGGCGATGATCAAGTCCGCCCAGCCGTCGGGGACTTTGGCGAGTCCCACGCGCGCGTCCGCCGAACGGACCCTGATCCGGGCGCCCTGGTCCAGCGGCAGTTCCCGGCGCACCAGTTGCACCAGGCTCGCGTCCCGCTCGACGACCTGCTGGGTGGCGCGGGGCCGGGTGGCGGCGACGTACCGGGCGAGGGTGAACGCGCCGCCGCCGAGGTGCACCGCCTGTACGGGCTTGCCGGGCGGGGCGACGAGGTCGATGACATGGCCGAGGCGGCGCTGGTACTCGAAGGAGAGGTACGCGGGGTCGTCCAGGTCGACGTGCGACTGCGGGGCGCCGTCGATCAGCAGCGTCCAGGCCCGGCCGCGGTCGGGGTCCGGGACCAGCTCGGCGAGCCCGCCGTCGACCGCCTCCACCACGGGCTGTGCGGCGGCCGGCCTGCGCCGCCCGGTGTGCCCCGTGTCTCTCGTACTCCTCGACCTGCCCACCGGCCCATTTTCGCAGGTGCCGGGGCCGGGTGCCTCACCGGCAGCTGTCGGCCGCCTCGATCAGCCGGGCGGCCTCGCCGAGCGCCTCGCGCAGCACCACCGGGTCGGTGGCGAGGTCGGCACCGCCGGGCGGCAGCAGCCAGTCGGAGCCCTCCACCGGCGGCTCGGGGGCCAGGCGCATACCGCGCCCGTCGGTCCCGGTGCAGGTGCTGCCCGGCACGTCCCAGCAGGCCGCGGTGCCGGCCGGGACCAGGAAGCCGAGAGTGTCGCAGCCGCCGTCGTGGAGCACGGGCCCCATCGCGTCGCCGGAGCCGCGCCGCAGGATGTCGACCGCCTCCAGCCCCTGCCGGGCGGGCACCGTCACGAGGTCGCACACCGCCTCGTCAGCCGCGCCCGACGGCGACGACGTACACGGTTCGTTGCTCTGGCTGGTCTCCATGCCGGCCTCCACCACACAGCACTGTTGCGGTCCAACCTTTCCAACGCGCGAGGGCGTCAACGGCTACGGCGCAAGTGCGCCGCAAAGGATGGCACTTCATGGCAGATCGTGGATGAGATATCCGGTTTGTAGCTAAACACCGCGTGGCGGGTCCGTCACAGCAGGTACGTTCATGCCCGGTTCGACGGTTCGCACGAGAGGACCCGGCCATGGCGTCGTCAACCGTGACCTCGTCACAGTCCGAACGGCCACCACGGCCCAACCTCGCCTTCCGGCAGTTGCGCGGCAGGCGCTCACCGGCCGAGTTCGCGGCGCTCGTACGGCGTGCCGCGCGCGAGATCGGTGAGCGGGTGAGCTGTGACGCGCGGTACATCGGCAGGGTCGAGGCGGGTGAGATCCGCTGCCCGAACTACGCGTACGAGCGGGTGTTCCTGCACATGTTCCCCGGCCGCACGCTCACCGACCTCGGCTTCGCGCCGCGTTCGTCCGTGCGCGGGCGGGCGGCGCGCCCCGCCGCGGACGGGCTCGGTGAGTCGCGGGCGGCCTCCGGGCCGTATGACACGCAGGACCCGCACGACGCGTGCGACCCGCAGGACCAGCACGACCGGCACGACCCGCACCACCCGTACGACCCGCACGAGCCGTATGACCCGCGCGAGCCGTACGAGAACCACCACCTGAACCACGAGGAGAGCGACGTGCTGCGTCGCGCATTCATGACCGGCGGCGGCGCCACGATGGCCGCCGTCACGCTGGCCCCGCTGGGGCTCGCCCCGGACGCCGCGGCCGCCGTCAGACGCCCCGGGCGCGCCGGAACGACCGAGGCGACCGCCCTGGAGGAGGCCGTCCGCCGCATCCGGCTGCTCGACGACCGGCACGGCGCGGACGGCCTCTACCGGCGCGCGGCGGCTCCGCTGCGCGCCGCATACGCGCTGCTGGACGCCGGCGCGACCCGGCAGACGACCGCCGACCGGCTGCACTCGGGCGCCGGTGAACTCGCCATCTCCGTGGGCTGGTTGGCCCATGACTCGGGCCGCTTCGAGGATGCCCGCTCGCACTACGCGGAGGCGTTGGCCACGGCCCGGATGACCGGGGACCCGGCCCTGGAGGCGCACGCCTTCTGCAACACCGCGTTCCTCGCGCGGGACGCCGGCCGGCCCCGGGAGGCGGTCCGCGCGGCCCAGGCCGCCCAGCGCGCCGCCCGCCCGCTCGGCTCCGCCCGGCTGATGTCCCTGCTGGCCCTGCGCGAGGCGGGCGGCTGGGCGGGGCTCGCCGACCGCACCGGCTGCGAGCAGGCGCTCGTGCGGGCCCAGACCCTCTTCATCCGCGGCCGCTCGGACGCCGACCCCGAGTGGATGAGCTTCTACGGCGAGGCCGAGCTGGAGGGACTGGAGGCGCAGTGCTGGTCCACGCTGGGCGACTGGCGGCGCGCGTCACGGCACGCGTACCGCGCGACCGAGTTGCAGGATCCTCACTTCAGCCGGAACATCGCGCTCTACACCGCCGAACTGGCCGACGATCTCGCCCGTGAGGGGCGGCCGGACGAGGCCGCCGCCGCCGGGATGCGGGTGCTCTCCCTGCTGGACCAGGTCCAGTCCTCACGGATCCAGAGCATGCTGGCGGGTACGGCACGGGTGCTGCTGCCGCACCGGCGGGCGTCCGGGGTGTCCGAGTTCCTGGACCGGCACGCCTGCGTGCCGAGGCCGGGGCGGGTCTGACCGGGCTCGGGACGGACTCAGGGCGCCAGGTGGCCCACGTCGTTCCAGCTGTGGACGGCCGGCTCCCCGTACGCCCAGCCCAGGACCGACAGCGACGTCGGGTTCAGCCGCAGGCGGGCGCCGAAGGCCAGCGGAAGGCCCAGCCAGCGGGCGCCTATGGAGCGCAGGATGTGGCCGTGGGCGAAGATCAGGACGTCGCGGTCGGCCGAGCGCGCCCACGAGACCACCTCGTCCGCGCGCGCGGTGACCTCCGCGAGGGTCTCGCCCTCCGGAACGCCGTCCCGCCAGATCAGCCAGTCCGGCCGCCCGGCGTGGATCTCGGCGGGGGTCAGTCCCTCGTAGGCGCCGTAGTCCCACTCCATGAGCGTGTCCCAGTCGGTGGCGCGGTCGCCGAAGCCGGCCAGATCGCACGTCTCACGCGCGCGTACCAGCGGACTGGTGCGCACCTCCACGTCCGGCAGCCCGTCCAGCGGGGCGCTGTGCAGGCGCTCACCGAGCAGCTTGGCGCCGCGCCGGCCCTCCTCCAGCAGCGGTACGTCCGTCCGGCCCGTGTGTTTGCCGGACAGTGACCATGCGGTCTGTCCGTGCCGGGCCAGCAGGATGCGCGGTGCCATGGGAGACCTTTCCGGATGCGAAGGGGACCCCTCCATCATCGCTCACCCCGTGCCGGGGCAACCCCGCGGGCGATCTCGGCGTCTTCGAGGTCTGAGTGCCCGCGAGGGCGCGTCGCCCGGGCGAACGCTCGGGCCCCTCCTGAGCGGAGAGGGCGCGCCCGCGGGGGCGACGGACGAACACCGTAAAGTGGCACGGTCGCCCTGCGGGGCGCGGGCCGCACAGCACGACAAGGGGGAGGGCGATCCATGCCGACCGAGACACCGAGCACCGGGGCGGCCCCGCCCACCCGGCTGCGCTGGTGGACCGAGCTGCCGCTGATCCTCCTGGTCTACGGCTGCTACTCGGCGGGCCGCCTGCTCGTGCGCGGTGACGTCGCCTCCGCCGTGGACCACGGCCTGGCGATCCTGCGCATCGAGGACACCCTGCACCTCAACGCCGAGCACCCGCTCAACCGGCTCTTCACACGCGAGCCCTGGCTCGGCGTACCGGCGGACTTCTGGTACGCCTCGCTGCACTACCTGATCACACCCGCGATCCTGATCTGGCTGTTCAGGGCCCGCTCCGAGCACTACCGGCGGGCCCGCACCTGGCTGATGACGTCCACGTTCATCGGCTTGATCGGCTTCACGCTGCTGCCGACCTGCCCGCCCCGGCTGCTCGCCGCCGGGCACGGTTTCGTGGACACCATGGCGCACTACAGCTCCTACGGCTGGTGGGGCGGCGACGCCAGCGCGCCGCGCGGGCTGGGCGGGATGACCAACCAGTACGCGGCGATGCCGAGCCTGCACGTCGGCTGGGCGCTGTGGTGCGGGGTGATGCTGTGGCGGCACAGCGGCACGCGCGTGGCGAGGATCCTCGGTGTCGCCTACCCGCTGGGCACCGCGCTGGTGGTCATGGGCACCGCCAACCACTATCTGCTGGACGCGGTCGCGGGCGTCGCCGTGATGGGCGTCGGACACCTGCTGGCGCCGCGTGTGACGCGGGTCCTGGACCGGCTCCGGACCCGCCTGTTCCCGCGCCTCGCACCGGTCGCCGACACCACGGTTTCCCCGATTGTCAGTGGCGGATGCCAGACTTCCGCGGGTGAGCGAATTCCACGGCAGCGCGAGTCTCGGCTCGACGCCGGGGCCGAACCCGACACGTCCCCCAGCGACGAGGGCGAAGGGGCTGCGGCATCGGCTCGCTGAGCTGCGCGGTCCCGACGTACCGGCCAAGGCCCTGGACGCCCGTGCCCTCGCGGCGCTCGCCGCGAACCCCGGGTGCCGCAGACGGGCGATCCTGGACGGCGCCGGGGTGGACAAGGCGCGGCTGGCGAGCGCGCTCGGTGCGCCGTCCGGTTTCGGGCAGTCGCAGTTCGCGCTGACGCGGGGCAACGCGTTCGAGGCGCGGGTGAAGGCGGACGGCGGCGCCGAGCTGCTGCGCCTGGCGCACGCCCGCCTCGACCCGGACGCCGCGCCGCCCGAGGGCGCCGCCGTGCCCGACCTGACCGCGCACGGCCCCGAGGGGCGTACGGCGCGTACGGCACTGGCGCTGCGGGAGGCCACACGCGCGGGTGGCTGGACGCTGCTGGACCATCCGATGCTGGCGCTGGACGTGGCGGGTTCGCTCGCCTTCCTGGAGCCGGACGCGGTGGTGGTGCACCCCGACGGCAGCTGGTCGGTGGTGGAGATCAAGTCCTTCCCGATGCTGGACGGCGCGGCGGACCCGGCGAAGGTCGGCGCGGCGGCCCGCCAGGCGGCGGTGTACGTGCTGGCCCTGGAGGAGGTGGCCGGGCGCCTCGGCGCGGAGCCGGAGGGGCGCGCCGGTGCCGGGGAGGCGAGCGCGCAGGACAGCGCTCCGGCCCCGCGCGTGCGGCACCGGGTGCTGCTGGTGTGCCCGAAGGACTTCTCCAACCTGGCGGCCGGATCGGCCGTGGACGTGCGCAGGCAGCGCGCCGTCACCGCGCGCCAGCTGGCCCGGCTCACCCGGATCGAGGAGATCGCCGACGCCCTGCCCGAGGGCGCGTGCTTCGCGCCCGACCGCAGTGCCGGGGAGCTGACGGCGGCCGTGGCGGCGGTCCCGGCGACGTACGCGCCGGAGTGCCTGTCCGCGTGCGAACTGGCCTTCCACTGCCGGGACCGCGCGCGTGCGGCGGGCGCCGTCACCCGCCTCGGCCGGCCGTTGCGCGCCGAACTGGGCGGTCTGGCCACGGTCGAGGACGTCCTCGCGGCGGCCCGGGGCGAGCGGGGCGACCCGGACGACCCGGCGGTCGCGGCCCTGCGCCGGGCCGCCGCTCTGCGCGCCGAGGCACTGGCCGGCGCGCCGGGTGTGCGCGCCGCGGCGCCGGAGGGGGTGGCGGGTGTGCCGGGCGGGCGCGTCGGCTCGCCGGAGGAGGTGACCGCGTGTCGCTGATCACGACCCTGGCCCGGTTCGAGGCCGTCGACAGCGGCCGGGCCCAGCCCGTCGCGACCGTCCGGCACCGGCATCTGTCCGCGCGCCCGCTGGTGTTCGTGCCGCTCACCACCGCCGGTGAGACCGGCGCCCCGCTGGGCGCGCTGGTCGGCACCGACCGGGACGCGCCCCGCCTGCTGGTCGTGCCGCAGCCCCGCGACCGCGACCTGCGCTTCGGCTTCCTCGCCGACCTGGCCGACGTCGTGCTGCCGTACATCGACGCCCACGCGGAGCCCGTGGAGGCGGCCGAGCGCACCGAGACCGACCCGGAGACCGGCAAGCGGGTCAAGGTCGAGGTGGAGCTGTGCGCGGACGCGCCCCAGCTGATCGTGCCGAGCCGCGCGGGACTGGACTTCGTCCGGCTGCTGGGCCGCTCGACGCGCTTTCGCCGCACGGCCGAGCAGGACCCCGAGGCGCCCCATCCGGCGCCGCCGCGCATTCCGTTGCTGGGCCGCTGGCTGACCCACTACGGCGAGCGGGCCCGCGTCCCCGGCTCCTCGCTGCTGCTCGCCCTCACCGACGTGCTCTCGCGGCACTGGGCCACCGGCCAGTCCAGCCTGGAGGACCAGCATCTGGGCGCGCTGCTCGCCTGGATCGACCCGCCCGAGGGCATCTCGGGCGCGCAGGCCGCGCGCGCGGCCGAGCTGGCCCGGGACGCCGACGGCCAGCTGCTCTGCCCGCCGGCCGGTCCGGCCACCGACCCGGCGTTCGACAACAAGCTGCTGGCCCCGGCGATCGAGCGCTACGACCGCGCGCGTGCCGCGCTCGCCGCCGCCGAGGACGCCGTGACCGCCGACGACCGGCTGGCCGCGCTCACGGCGGCCGAGCGGGAGATCCGCGACCTGGTGGCCGGCCGTACCCGGCCGACCTGGGACGCGGTGTGGCGGGGCCTGGACCTGCTGCGGCAGCTGCCCCAGGGCGCGTACGCCGAGGAGCGCTGGACCCGGGACCGCTGGTCGTTCACGGGCCACCGGGACCGGGTGCTGGCGGGCGAGCCCCCGCAGCCGCGCCGGGACGACGCGGTGACGGCGGCGAACAAACTGGCCACGCGCGAGCGTGAGCAGGCCCGGCTGGAGGCGCAGGAGGCGCTGGACGACCCGCTGGTGATGGCGGGGCGGCGGCTGGCCGGGGAGGCGTTCGCGGGCGAGGTGATCGATGTCGTCATGGCGTACAGCGAGGGCAGACGGCCGAGCCCGCGCCCGCTGGTGACGGTCCGCACGGACGACCGGCCGCAGACGGCCGAGCGGGCGAAGGTGTACCGCTCGCTGGGCGGCAGGCCGCAGTCGGCGGAGGTGGTCGGGCAGGAGGCCGACGGAGTGCTGGTCCTGCGGGTGCTGGACAAGATGGGCCGCGGCAAGGAGCCGGAGCCCGGTTCGGTGCCGGAGAAGGGCGACCGGATCTGCTTCACGCTGTTCGAGCACGAGCAGCGCGGCGGCGCGAAGCTGCCCGACCCGGAGCAGACCCCGTGGACGCACGGCGGCCCGCCGGGCGAGCCCGCGCCGGAGGCCCCTGACGCCGTGACCGAGGAGGACGTCCTGTGAGTCCCGCGCATCCGCATCCCGCGCCGGCGGTCGGCTTCGACCCCGGAGCCGCTGCCGCCCGCGCCACCGACGCGATCCTGCGCGACACCCTGCACGGCACCGAGCGGGGCGTGGTCGTGGACTCCCCGCCGGGTGCCGGCAAGTCCACGCTGGTGGTCCGCGCGGCCCTCGAACTGGCCGACGCCGGGCGCCCGTTGATGGTGGTGGCCCAGACGAACGCCCAGGTGGACGACCTGGTCCTGCGGCTCGCCGAGAAGAACCCGGAGCTGCCCGTCGGCCGCCTCCACAGCAGCGACGCGGACGCGTACGACGCGGCGCTGGACGAGCTGCCCCAGGTCCGCACCTCGGCGAAGGCGGCCGACCTGAAGGACCTGCCCGTCGTCCTGTCCACGGCCGCGAAGTGGGCGCACGTCACGGTGGACGAGCCGTGGCGGCACGCGATCGTGGACGAGGCGTACCAGATGCGCTCGGACTCGCTGCTGGCCGTGGCCGGGCTGTTCGAGCGGGCGCTGTTCGTGGGCGACCCGGGCCAGCTGGACCCGTTCGCGATCGTCGGCAGCGAGCAGTGGGCGGGCCTGTCGTACGACCCCTCGGCCTCCGCCGTCAGCACGCTCCTGGCGCACAACCCGGCCCTGCCGCAGCACCGCCTGCCGGTGTCCTGGCGGCTCCCGGCCTCGGCGGCCCCGCTGGTCTCGGACGCGTTCTATCCGTACACCCCGTTCCGCAGCGGCACGGACCACGGCGACCGCGCCCTGGCCTTCGCCGTCCCGTCCGACGGCTCCGGCCCGGACCGGGTGATCGACGAGGCGGCGCGCTCCGGCTGGGGCCTGCTGGAGCTGCCCGCCCGGCACACTCCGCGCACGGATCCGGAGGCGGTCCGCGCGGTGGCGGCGGTGGTCCGCCGGCTGCTGGACCGCGGCGGCGCGGCCACCTCCGAGCGCTCCCCGGACCCTTCCCCCCTCACTCCCGACCGCGTCGCCGTCGGCACGGCCCACCGCGACCAGGCGGCGGCGGTCCGCGCGGCGCTCGCCGAGCTGGGTGCAGCGGACGTGACGGTCGACACGGCCAACCGGCTCCAGGGCCGCGAGTACGACGTCACGGTCGTCCTGCACCCGCTGTCCGGCCGCCCCGACGCCACGGCCTTCCACCTGGAGACCGGCCGCCTGTGCGTCCTCGCCTCCCGGCACCGCCACGCCTGCATCGTGGTCTGCCGCGCCGGCGTGGGCGACCTCCTCGACGACTACCCCTCCACGGAACCGGTCCAGCTGGGCACGCTGGTGAAGTTCCCGGACGGCTGGGAGGCGAACCACACGATCCTGGCCCACCTCGCCGAACACCGGGTGAGCTGGCGCCCATGACCGAGCCCTCCCCCGCACGAACCACCCGCCGGACGGAGTCCGGCACGCCGCCGGAGGCGGCCGATGGTCACAGCCCCGGACGGCTGGGAGGCGAACCACACGATCCTGGCCCACCCCGCCGAACACCGGGTGAGCTGGCGCCCATGACCGAACCCTCCCCCGCACGAACGGCCGTAGGTCACCCGGGAGGGGCTCTTGCGAAGGCGCGGGACAATGGACGGTGGCCCACCCGTAGGTGGTGCCCAGCGAACCGTACGAGGAGGAGACAAGACATGGCGGAGCCCACGCCGCGTCGTGACGAACCGCGGCTACGCCCCGCGCCCCTGCTCTTCGAGCCCGTGGAGGCGGCCTCCGATCCCGAGCACTTCTTCGATCTGGAGTCGATCGAGGATCCGCGGGCGCTGCTGGCCCGGGCGACGGAGCTGACCCAGGCGTTCCGCGCGGCCGCCGACCGGGCGATGGAGTTCCAGGCCGTCGCGGCGGCCCAGCTCGCCGACCCGCGTCGCTTCGACCGGCTGACCCCGGCCGACATCGCCGAGCGCGCGGAGTGGACCGAGGACTACGCGAAGCGGATGGTCGAGTTCGGCCGGGACCTGCTGCGGGGCGACAGCGAGGGGCAGACGACCCCCGACCCCGTGTGACCGTCGTCCCCGTGTGACCGTCGACACCGTCAACCCGGTGCGTCAACGCGATACGTCAACCCGTCTGGCATATGCCAGGCGGGCAAGATACTCCTCCCCCACCCCCGTTGTCCCGGTTTTCGGCAACTCAGAAGAACGGCCCGCTCACCCCCGGTACACCTGGCGGTATGAGCAGCACACCGAACGTCACCCGAGTCACCGCCGACGGCGTCGCCTGGCTCGCTTCGACAGGGACATATCCCCGGAGCACGCTCGCCCACTGGCAGGAGCACCCCGACGCCCCGGTCGTCCTGCCCTGCGGCACCGCCTTCGACGTGGTGAGCGCCCCCGCGGTCTTCGGGCGCCGGATGCTGGACCAGCTGTGGGACGAGGGTCCGGGCTCGGGCCCGGTCGCGATGTTCCGGGGCCGCATGCTGCTGTTCTCCACCCCGGGCACGGCCCAGCGGCTGCCCTCGCTGCTGGCCTGGGAGGAGTGGGGCTCGCACCGTACGCAGGCGGTCCCGCCGCTGCTGTGCCACGGCACCGGCGACGCGGTGACCGTCCCCGCCCCGTACGGCGACGCCCCCGTCGCAGGCGAGTCGCGCTGGCTGGTGGCGCCGGACCAACGGCACCCGTGGCTGCCGGGGCCCGAGGTGGTGCTCTGGGCGGCTGTACGAGCCGCCCGCGCTGCGGTGCGGATATCGATTTTTCCTCCCGCCGACCAGGGTGCTAAGGTCTACGACGTCAGCAGGCGCCGCTAGCTCAGTTGGTTAGAGCAGCTGACTCTTAATCAGCGGGTCCGGGGTTCGAGTCCCTGGCGGCGCACGCGCGTGAAGAACGGCGGGTCCGATTCGAAGGAATCGGACCCGCCGTTCTCGTATGTACACGCCTCTCGTACGTACCTTCTTCGACGGCGCACGGCGCTCAGCCCTCGTCCTTCAGCCGCGGCGTGATCCGCACCGTCCACGCCCCCGACGCCGTCCGGTCCTCGGCCTCCACCTGCACACCGTCCCCGGGCACGGTGAAGCTCTCACCGAGGGCGACCGGGGCGTCGGCGAGGGGCGGATAGACCGAGTTCTCCCAGCAGGCCTCGGTGTGCGGGTGGGCGTCCACGACCTGCACCGGGCCGCCACCGGACTGCGCGCCGCTTTTGACGCGGTACACCAGGACGCCCTGCCTGCACGCGGCCCGGTCGCTGCCGGCCGCGCTGCGCACCTCGAAGGCGAGGGCGCTGTCGGCGCCGGTGCGGACGACCGCCAGCTTCACCCCGTGCCCGAGCCCGAAGGCCGGGGCGCCCGCCGTGTCCCGCACCGGGACGCCGGGGCCGGCCTCCAGCGGCTCCAGGGTCAGCCGGGTCGGCCGCACACCGCGCACGCACACCACCTGGCGCGGATCCAGCCAGCCCAGTTTCCACTTGTGCCACGCGAACAGGTCGGGCGCGAGACCGAACTGACTGCCCATCAGATCCCAGTCGCCGACGTAGGTGTCCCAGTCGCCCTTGCCGTCGACCGGGCGGTGGTAGAGGTCGGGCAGGTCGAAGACATGGCCGGTCTCGTGGGCGAGGACCAGCCGGTCCGGCGGGTGTCTCTCGAAGACCGTGACGACCCGGCGGACGTCCGTGCCGTCCACGTGGATCGGCGTGTCGAGGTTCACGACCTTCGTGGCGTCCGAGTCGACGCCGGGCGCGTCCGGGTCGGCGACCAGGTACACGACCTGGTAGCGGGAGAAGTCGACCTCCCGGTCGGCCGCCGCGAACGCGTCCCGCAGGTAGGCGCCGCGGTCCTCGGCGCTCCAGTCGCGCTTCATGGCGTACGCCGTGGACGGCTTCGGCATGCGCAGCCAGTGCTTCAGCGGGTGCGGGCGCAGGGTGAAGCGGCCGTAGGAGGCCTGCTCGTAGTAGCGGCTGGTGGCCGGGAAGTGATCGGCCGCCAGCTGGGCGGGGGTCACGCGGGGGGTGGCGTCCGGGAAGGAGAGGAAGACCAGGACGGCGTCGAGGGCGCCGGTCGGGTGGGTGTAGTCCGGGTTCCAGGCGTCCAGGCCCTCCGAGTGGTGGTCGTCGGTGCGGTGCAGGGCGCAGGGGGTGGTGGAGAAGGGCTCGGCGGCCGAGGGGCTGCCGAGGATCGAGGTGGCGGCGAGCGCCGACAGCGTGGTGCACACGGCGGCGGTGCTGCGCAGCATGGGCACGGACGTGACCTCCGGACGCGATTCAGGGACCCGCCCTCCAGATTGGCGCCGTTTATTGCGCCATGCCCTGTTTGCCTGCACCGGAAGGGTGAGCGCGCCCCGCCGCGCACCGGCGCACCCCGGCGCTCGACACCCCGCATCACTCACGGAACGTCACAACTGGTCGGCGGCTTGAAGAACCCGCCCAGGTGCGGGCAGAAACGATCTGTCAGAACCCTTGCTCGATCCGGGACACTGGAGAGTGGCTGGAAGGGCCCGGGGCCAGCCTCTATGATCGGCACACTTTCCGGCACGGACAGAGATCGAGTGCACTGCGGGAGCGAGCGGTGAGCGGAACGTCCGAAGGGCCGACGCCCGCGGCAGACCTCGACCGGTCAGCCGTTACAGACAGTGATCACACCTTCTATCACCGTGTCTTCGCGGCGGCCCCGCTCGCCATGGCCGTCGTGGACCGCGCGGGACTCGTCGTCCGCGCCAACGCGGCTTTCGGGGAGCTCCTCGGCATGTCCGCGGACACCCCCCTCACCGGCCGGGTCGCCGCCGATCTGGTGGACCTGGCCTCGGACGCCCGCAGTTGGCACGCCTACCGCGAGGTCCTGCGCGGCCGGCAGGCCCGGCTGCGCTGCACCCGCCGGCTCAAACACCCCGAGGGGCACTCGGTGTGGGTGCAGGTCACCGTGTCGCCGCTCGCGGGCGACGCCCCCTCGGCGCCGTGCACGGGTGCGGAGCCCGGGGTGCTGCTGTCGGTCGCGGACATCAGCGCCCGCCGTGAACTCCAGGCGCGGCTGCGGCACTTGCAGATGCACGACCCGGTGACCCGGCTGCCCAACCGGACGCTGTTCTTCGAGCGCCTCT
The DNA here is from genome assembly GCF_058673395.1 of Streptomyces sp. HUAS MG56. Taxonomy (NCBI): domain Bacteria; kingdom Bacillati; phylum Actinomycetota; class Actinomycetes; order Kitasatosporales; family Streptomycetaceae; genus Streptomyces; species Streptomyces sp. HUAS MG56. The sequence continues at coordinate 4,449,284 of NZ_CM178722.1, forward strand.
CGGGCGCGCTGGAGGCGGAGTCGTACGAGCAGAGCGGCACCGGGCGGATCGGCCTGTGCTATCTGGACCTCGACGGCTTCAAGGCCGTCAACGACACCCTCGGCCACCGCGTCGGCGACCGGCTGCTCGCGGCCGTCGCCGAGCGGCTGACCCGGGTCGCCGACGAGGCGGGGTACGCCCGCGCCGCCACCCCCCTGGTGGCCCGGCTCGGCGGTGACGAGTTCGCGCTGCTGGTCGAGGACTCCACCGGCACCGAACAGCTCGCCGATCTCGCCGAGTCGGCGCTGAAGGCCCTGGAGGACCCCTTCGACCTGGCCGGACAGCGGCTGTCGCTGACCGCGTCCATCGGGGTGGTGGAGCGCCACGCGGCGGGGACGACGGCCACCGGTCTCATGCAGGCGGCGGACACGACCCTGTACTGGGCGAAGGCCGACGGCAAGGGCCGCTGGACCCTGTTCGACCCCGAGCGCAACGCGCACCGGATGACCCGGCAGGCCCTGTCCTCGACCCTGCGCCCCGCCATCGAGCGCGGTGAGTTCGCCCTCGAATACCAGCCGTTGGTCGGCATGGAGGACGGCCGGCTGTCCGGGGTCGAGGCGCTGGTGCGCTGGCATCACCCGCAGTTCGGCACGCTGACGCCGAATCGGTTCATCGGACTGGCCGAGGAGGACGGCTCGATCGTCCAGCTCGGCCGCTGGGCGCTGAACACCGCCTGCCGGCAGGCCCGCCGCTGGCAGCTGGACCACCCCGGCGAGCCGCCCATCTTCGTCAGCGTCAACGTGGCCGTACGGCAGGTGTGGGACTCCGACCTGGTCGCCGACGTGGCGCAGGTGCTCGCCGAGACCGGGCTCGCGCCGCATCTGCTCCAGCTGGAGCTGACCGAGTCGGCGGTGATGGGCTCGGCGGGCCGTCCGCTCCAGGCCCTCCAGGCGCTCAGCGACATGGGCGTGCGCATCGCCATCGACGACTTCGGCACCGGTTACTCCAACCTCGCCTACCTCAGCCGGCTGCCGGTCTCCACGCTGAAGCTGGACGGCTCCTTCGTGCGCGGCTTCCAGTACGAGGGCGACCAGAAGGCGATCGCGCCCAACCCGGCGGACGAGGTCATCGTCGAGGCGATGATCCAGCTGGCCCACCGGCTCGGGATCACCGTGACCGCCGAGTGCGTGGAGACCTCCGCGCAGGCCACCCGGCTGCGCCGGATCGGCTGCGACACCGGGCAGGGCTGGCTGTACTCCCGCCCGGTGCCGCCGGATCGTATCTCCGAGCTGCTCGGCACCGACGTCTGCCCGAGGCCCTGACCGGCGCGGCCGGCCCGGCCGTCCCGCGCCGTCGCGACCGCGGCGTCAGGCCTTCGGCAGTCCATAGGCGTCGGCGATCAACTCGTAGGAACGCAGCCGCAGTTCGCCGCGGTGGGCGTGGGAGACGAGCATCAGCTCGTCGGCACCGGTGCGCTTGTGGAGGTCGTCCAGGCCGGAGCGGACCTCGTCGGCGGTGCCGTGCACGATGTTGGCCGTCCAGGACCCGATGAACTCCTCCTCCATCGGGCTGAACTCGTGCTTCTCGGCCTCGGCCGGGTCGGGGAAGAGACCGGGGCGGCCGGTGCGCAGCCGGAGCATGTTCAGGGCCATCGCCCGGGTCTGGCGGCGGGCCTCGCGCGGGTCGTCCGTGGCGAGCGTGGACACGCCGATGAGGGCGTACGGCTCGTCGAGGACCGCGGAGGGCCGGAAGGTCTCGCGGTACAGGTCGAGGGCCGGGATCGTGTTCTGCGCGGAGAAGTGGTGCGCGAAGGCGAAGGGCAGGCCCAGCATCGCGGCGAGGCGCGCGCTGAAGCCGGAGGAGCCGAGCAGCCAGACCGGCGGCCGGTGCGGGGACTGGACACCGCCGGGGCTGGTGGCCTGGATCGGGCCCGGGATGGCGTGGATACGGCCGTACGGATGCCCGTCGGGGAAGTCGTCGTCCAGGAAGCGGGTCAGCTCGGCGAGCTGCTGCGGGAAGTCGTCGGCGCCCTCGGCCAGGGTGTCGGTGCGGCGCAGGGCGGCGGCGGTGGCGCCGTCCGTGCCCGGCGCCCGGCCGAGGCCCAGGTCGATGCGGCCCGGGGCCATCGCCTCCAGCGTGCCGAACTGCTCGGCGATCACGAGCGGCGCGTGGTTGGGCAGCATGACGCCGCCCGAGCCGAGCCGGATGCGCTCGGTGTGGGCGGCGAGGTGGGCGAGGATCACCGCGGGCGAGGAGGAGGCGACGCCGGGCATGGAGTGGTGCTCGGCGACCCAGTACCGGTGGAATCCGCGGGCCTCCGTGAACTTCGCCAGCGCGACACTGGTGCGCAGGGCGTCCCCGGCGGTACTGCCCGCGCCGACGGTCACCAGGTCCAGTACGGAGAGGGGGACGGGGGCGGTGCCGCGTGTCGTGCCCCGGATCTCGTCTGCCTCGTCTGCCGACACGGTGTGGCCTCCTGTGGTGTGGCGTGCGCTGTGCGTCCGCCGGATAACAGGAGGCACTCTCCGTTTATTCCGGCCGCCGTGCCGCCCTCCCGTGCCGCCCTCTCGCGCCGCCCCTCCTTCCGGACTCAGACCTGGATGATCGGCTCCCGCGTGAACAGGGTCCCGAGCCTCGGCGCGTTCACCCGCCGGTCCGCCAGCCGCAGCCCCTCCCACACGGTCACCTGGTTGGCCGTGAGCACCGGCTTGCCCAGCTCCTTCTCCAGCCGCGGCAGATACGCGGCCGTGTGCAGGGCCGTGTCCGGGAGCAGGACCGCCTGCGCGCCGGCGCCGTCCGCCGCGCGGGCCAGCGCCAGCACCTCCTCCTCCCCCCACGTGCCGACCTCGGCCGCCGTGACGATCCCGGACGGGCGCACCGCGGTCACCTCCAGACCACCGGCCCGCAGGAAGTCCGCGAACAGCCCGGCCACGTCCTCCGGGTAGGTCGCGCCGACGGCGACCCGCCGTACCCCGATCTCCTGGGCCGCGTGCACGAAGGCGAACGACGTCGACGAGGCGGGCATGCCGGCCACCTGCGCGAGGGCGCGCACCTGGTCGCGGGCGCCGTCCCAGCCGTGCACGAAGCTGCCGCTGGTGCACGCCCACACCACCGTCTCCGCGCCCGTCAGCCGCAGCTGGGCCATCCCCGCCGCGAGCCGCTCCCGCGAGCCCATCTCGCGCAGCGCGTCCACCCGGTGCGCGTCCTCACCGATGTCGGTGTGGACCAGGTCCAGCCGGACGTCGCTGCCGAGGAGCTGCTCGATGCGCGGGTAGTCGTCCTCGCCGGAGTGGCCCGGGTAGAGGAATCCGAGTGCGGTCATGTCCGTCCTTTTCCGTGTCGCTGATTCCGGATTCCCGATTCCTGACTCCGGCCTCAGTATTCCTGCGTCTCTTCCGGCAGTACCGGCGGTACGGGCGGCGGCCACACCCGCGCCGACTCGTCGAGCAGCGCCTGATAGGGCCCCACCGCTCGGGTACCCAGCCTGCGCAGCGCCGCCCACATCGTGACCTGGTTGGCCGACAGCACCGGGATGCGCAGCTCGGCCTCCAGCTGGGGGATCACGTCGTACGTCGGCAGGTTGGTGCAGGAGATGAACAGCGCGTCGGCCCGGCCGGGGCGGACCGCCTGCCGGGCCATGGCGACCACGTCCCGGTACGGCACCCGCCAGATCTCCCGGGTCAGCCCCATGAAGGCGCACCCGGTGACCTGCACCCCGCCCTCGGCGATGAACTCCTCCAGCACCCGGGTGACGGACACCGTGTACGGCGTGACCAGCGCGACCCGGCGCACGTCCAGCTCGGCGAGCGCCTCCAGCAGCGCCCCGGACGTCGTCACCGAGGGCGGGGCGCCGGCGAGGCTCATCGCCGCGCACATCGCCCGCTCCCCGGCGACCCCGCCGACGAAGCTGCCCGAGGTGCAGGCGTAGGCGACGACCTCGGGGGCGACGGCGGTCAGCGCGCGGACCGCGTCACCGAGGGTCTCGTGCTCGCTGACCAGCCGGGCCAGGTCCAGGCTCACCTCGACCGGTACGAACGGCGTGCGGGTCAGATGCAGCGACACCTCGTCGGGCACCCAGCGCCACAGCTCTCGGTCGAGGGCGAAGTCAAAAGGGGCGACGACCCCCACGCCGCGCTGCGGACAGGGTCCGCCCAGAAAGGAAACGTCCATGGCAGGCTCCGGCCTCATGACAAGTGGACGAGTGGAAGCGAACAGCAGCGGGCGAGCGGGCAACGGATCGCGAGTACGCCCGTGTTGACGAAGGTAGGTTCGGGTGCGAGCGTGGTCAATCCGCGCATGATGCGCGGAGAATCCGTGCACGTCAGACGCCCGGAGCCGCCCCGTATGACGACGCTTCCCACGCGCCCCACGCTGCTCGTCCTGGACGCCGAGCCCCTCCCGCGCCTCGGCCGCCTCACCGGTCGCGCCCGTGTCGTGCACACCGGCGCGGACCGGCTGGCCGAGCGGCTGCCGCAGGCGGACGTGCTGCTGGTCTGGGACTTCACCTCGCACGCGGTCCGCGAGGCCTGGCCGGGTGAGGGGCCCCGGCCGCGCTGGGTGCACACGGCGAGCGCGGGCGTGGAGCATCTGATGTGCCCGGAGCTGGCCGCGTCCGACACGGTCGTGACCAACGCGCGCGGGATCTTCGACCAGCCGATCGCCGAGTACGTGGCGGCGCTGGTGCTGGCCGTGGCCAAGGATCTGCCGCGCACCCTGGAGCACCAGCGGGAGCGGGCCTGGCGGCACCGGGAGAGCCGGCGGGTGGCGGGCACGCGCGCGTGCGTGGTCGGCTCGGGCCCGATCGGCCGGGCGATCGTACGGACCCTGAAGGCGCTCGGCGTGACGACGGCGCTGGTCGGGCGGACCCCGCGGACCGGCATCCACGGCCCGGCCGACCTGGACCGGCTGGTCTCGCGCGCGGACTGGGTGATCGCGGCCGCGCCGCTCACCGAGCAGACGCACCACATGTTCGACGCCCACCGCTTCGGCGTGATGCAGCCGTCCGCGTTCTTCGTGAACGTGGGCCGCGGCGGGCTGGTGGACGAGGACGCCCTCGCCCACGCCCTGACCCGGCGCTGGATCGCGGGCGCGGCCCTCGACGTGTTCACGACCGAGCCCCTCCCCGAGGACAGCCCGCTGTGGGGCCTGCCGGGGCTGATCGTCTCCCCGCACATGAGCGGCGACACGATCGGCTGGCGCGACGAACTCGGCAAGCAGTTCGTGGAGTTGTACGAGCGGTGGGCCGCGGGCAGATCACTGGTGAACGTGGTCGACAAGAAACGCGGCTACGTCCCCGGTCACTGAACCACCAGGAGGGTGCATGCAGCTCACCGACCTGACCGCCGTCCAGCTCCTCGACGGATACCGCAAGGGCGAGTTCGGCCCCGTGGAGGCGACCGAACAGGCGCTGGACCGGGCCCGGCGGATCCAGCCGGAGGTGAACGCGTTCGTCCGGCTCACCGAGGAGGACGCGCTCGCGCGGGCCCGGGAGTCGCAGGCGCGCTGGCGGCGCGGTGAGCCGGCGGGGCTGCTCGACGGGGTCCCGGTGACGGTCAAGGACATCCTCCTGCTGCGCGGCCACCCGACCCTGCGCGGCTCCTCGACCCTCTCCGAGCAGGGCAGCTGGAGCGAGGACGCCCCCTCGGTGGCCCGGCTGCGCGAGCACGGCGCGGTGTTCGTCGGCAAGACCACGACCCCCGAGTTCGGCTGGAAGGGCGTGACGGACTCCCCGCTGTCCGGGATCACCCGCAACCCGCACGACCCGTCGCGGACCGCCGGCGGCTCCAGCGGCGGCAGCGCGGCCGCCGTCGCGCTCGGCGCGGGCCCGCTGTCACTGGGCACGGACGGCGGCGGCAGCATCCGGATCCCGGCCGCGTTCTGCGGGATCTTCGGGCTGAAGCCGACCTACGGCAGGGTGCCGCTGTATCCGGCGAGCGCGTTCGGCACGCTGTCGCACGTGGGCCCGATGACCCGGGACGCGGCCGACGCGGCGCTGCTGCTGGACGTGATCGCCGCCCCCGACCCGCGCGACTGGTCGGCCCTGCCGCCCGCCCCGGGCTCCTTCACGAAAGGCCTGGCCGCAGGGGTGCGCGGCCTGCGGGTGGCGTACTCCCCGTCGCTGGGCGGCCAGGTGGCGGTCGCTCCGCAGGTCGCGGCGGCGGTCCGGCGGACGGTGGCCCGGCTCGCCGACCTCGGTGCGTACGTCGAGGAGACCGACCCCGACCTCAGCGACCCGGTGGAGGCGTTCCACACCCTGTGGTTCAGCGGCGCGGCCCGGCTCACCGAGCGTTTCTCCCCGCGCAAGCGGCAGCTGCTGGATCCCGGCCTGCGCGAGATCTGCGTCCAGGGCGCCCGGTGCAGCGCGCTGGACTACCTGGCCGCGGTGGACGTCCGCATGGACCTCGGGCGGCGCATGGGGCGCTTCCACGAGACGTACGACCTGCTGGTGACGCCGACGCTGCCGGTCACGGCGTTCGAGGCGGGCGAGGAGGTGCCGAAGGGGTCGGCGCACCGCCGCTGGACCGGCTGGACCCCCTTCACCTACCCCTTCAACCTGACCCAGCAGCCCGCCGCGACCGTCCCGGTGGGCACGGACGGGGCCGGGCTGCCGGTGGGGATGCAGCTCGTCGCGGCCCGGCACCGGGACGACCTGGTGCTGCGGGCCGCGCACGCGCTGTACGAAGCGGGGATCGTCTCGTCCGCGACCGTCACGCCCGCCGGAAGCTGAGCGTCTCCCCCGCCGCGCCCGTCCGCCACAGGTCGTTGCAGGCCTCGGCCATCCGGTCGAGGCCGTCGGTCACCTGGCCCCAGACGATTCCCGGCACCCAGCCCACGTCCCCGTTGAGCAGCAGGTTGTTGCGCTCGTAGAACAGGGCCAGGTCGACGACGGTGCTGCCGGGGCGGACCTCGCGGTCGTAGCCGTACGCCTTCGTGCCCAGCTCGGCGCCCGCGAAGGAGAAGTAACAGAGATCGCCGGGAATCGGGGTGACGGTCGGGTTCTCCAGTGGGGGTTCCGTGGAGGCGAACGGCGGGAAGAGGGCGTAGATCTCGTTGCGCGCGTACTTGGCGTGGTAGACGTCGCCGGACAGCGGCAGCGCCTCCCACACCGCCTCGCAGGTCAGCGGCGCGCGGTCGGTCAGAAGGCGGGCCGTGCAGTGCAGGTCCCGCTTGTCGAGTGAGACGGTGACGAATCGATCGGCCATGAAACCAGGGTGCATAGCCCGGATGCGCTTGGGTAGCCGCGCCGCCATGGCTCCACCACTTGGGAACGACGTACACACATTCCGGTCTGTACGCAGACACAGCCGGCGGTCCGTGCTCGGCGGTCTCGGCTCTCTCGCCGCCCTCGGGGCGCTGGGGACCGCCGGGTGCACGCGGGTGGCCTCGGCGTCGGACAAGCCAGGGGGTGACCTGCTCGAACGGCTCCGCGCGCAGGGGGTCGTCCGGCTCGGGATCGCCGGGGAGATCCCCTTCGGGTACATCGACGAGAACGGCCATCTCACGGGTGAGGCACCCGAGTTGGCGAAGGTCGTCTTCAAGCGGCTCGGGGTCCACCGGGTGCAGCCGGTGCCGACGGAGTTCGGCTCGCTGATCCCGGGGCTCAACTCCCAGCAGTTCGACGTCGTCGCGGCCGGGATGTACGTCAACCCGGAGCGCTGCCAGCAGGTGATCTTCGCCGACCCGGACTACCAGATGCTGGACTCCTTCATCGTGCGCAAGGGCAACCCGCTCGGGCTGCACTCCTACAAGGACGTCGTCGCGAAGAAGGCCAGGTTCGCCACCGGCACCGGGTACGCCGAGATCGAGTACGCCGTCGGGGCCGGGTACAAACAGGGCGACATCCTCATCGTCCCGGACCAGGTCGCCGGGCTGAACGCGGTGGAGGCCGGCCGCGTCGACGTCTTCGCCGGTACGGCGCTCACCACCCGCGAAGTGGTGAAGAAGTCGGCCAAGGCGGAGGCGACCGCGCCCTTCGCACCGCTGGTCAAGGGCAAGCCGCACGTCGACGGCGGCGCCTTCGCGTTCCGGCCGACCGAGACGGCCCTGCGGGACGCGTTCAACGTCGAGCTGCACAAGCTGAAGTCGAGCGGGGAGCTGTTCCGGATACTTCGGCCCTTCGGCTTCACCAAGGCCGAGATGACCGGCCTCACCGCGAAGGAGCTGTGCGGCGGATGACCTCGGGACTGTGGGAACTCGTACTGAAGGGCGTCTGGACCACGATCCAGCTGCTGGTGTTCAGCGCCCTGCTGGCCACCGCCGTGTCCTTCGTCGTCGGCGTCGCGCGCACGCACCGCAGCCGGCTCGTGCGCTTCGTCGCCGGCTTCTACACCGAGGTCTTCCGCGGCACCTCGGCGCTCGTGATGATCTTCTGGGTGTTCTTCGTGCTGCCCATCGCGTTCGGCTGGCAGCTGGTGCCGATGTGGGCGGGCACGCTGGCGCTCGGGATGACGTACGGCGCGTACGGCTCGGAGATCGTGCGCGGCGCGCTGAACGCGGTCGACCCGGCGCAGAAGGAGGGCGGGGTGGCCCTCAGCTTCACGCCCTGGCAGCGCCTTCGGCTGATCGAGCTGCCGCAGGCGGTGCCGGAGATGATCCCGTCCTTCTGCAATCTGCTGATCGAGCTGCTCAAGGGCACCGCGCTGGTGTCGGTCATGGGCATGGGCGATCTGACGTTCAGCGCGAACCTGGTGCGGCTCGCGTTGCAGCAGAGCGCGGAGATCTACACGTACGTGCTGCTGATCTACTTCGCGATCGCCTTCGTGCTGACGCGGCTGATGCGGGCACTGGAGAAGAAGCTGAAGGCCGGCATCGGCAGGGACGCGGGGACCGCGTCGGCGGCGCGTGAGCTGAAGCGCGCGCAGACGACCGGAGTGGGGGGTGGTGTCGCATGAAGTGGGACTGGAACGCCGTGAGCGACTTCATGCCGGAGTTCTGGCACGGGCTGCTCGTCACCCTGCAGATCCTGGTCCTCGGCTCGCTGCTGTCGTTCACGCTCGGCCTGGTGTGGACGCTGCTGATGCGGACGCCGACCCGGTGGGTGCGCTGGCCGGTCGGGGTGGTCACGGAGTTCGTGCGCAACACCCCGCTGCTGGTGCAGCTGTTCTTCCTGTTCTACGTGCTGCCCGAGTGGGGCCTGACCTTCTCGGCACTGGCCACCGGCGTGTTCGCGATCGGCCTGCACTACTCGACGTACACGATGCAGGTCTACCGGGCCGGCATCGAGGCCGTGCCGGTCGGCCAGTGGGAGGCCGCGACGGCGCTGAACCTGCCCCGGCGGCGGACCTGGACCGCGGTGATCCTGCCGCAGGCGATCCGCCGGGTGATCCCCGCGCTCGGCAACTACGTGATCTCCATGCTGAAGGACACCCCGATGCTGATGGTGATCACCGTGCTGGAGATGCTCGGCCGGGCCCGGCTCTTCTCCCAGCAGCACTTCCAGTTCACCGAGCCCCTCACCGTGATCGGTGTGGCCTTCATCCTCATCTCCTTCCCGGCCTCCCTGCTGCTGCGAGCTCTGGAGCGACGCCTTGTCCGTTGAACCCCATACGAAGTCCACTGTCGCCGAGAGCGTGCCGGGCGAGCTGGTCCGGCTGGAGAAGGTCACCAAGCGCTTCGGCTCGAACACCGTCCTCGACGGGCTGGACTTCTCCGTCCGGCCCGGCAAGCACGTGACCCTGATCGGCCCCTCCGGCTCCGGCAAGACCACGATCCTGCGGCTGCTGATGACCCTCACCAAGCCGGACGAGGGCACGATCACCGTCGACGGGGAGCAGCTCTTCCCCGCACCGGAGAAGCAGATCCGCGAGGTCCGCAAGAAGATCGGGATGGTCTTCCAGCACTTCAACCTCTTCCCGAACATGAGCGTGCTGCGGAACATCACCGAGGCGCCGGTGCAGGTCCTCGGCCTGTCCGCGGACGAGGCCGAGGCGCGGGCCCGGGAGCTGCTGGAGCTGGTGGGGCTCGCCGACAAGTGCGACGCGAAGCCGACCCGGCTGTCCGGCGGGCAGCAGCAGCGGGTGGCGATCGCCCGCGCGCTGGCGATGCGGCCGCGGGTGCTGCTGCTCGACGAGGTGACCTCCGCGCTCGACCCGGAGCTGGTCGCGGGCGTCCTGGACCTGCTCAGGGACATCGCGCGCAGCACCGACATCACGATGCTCTGCGTGACCCACGAGATGGGTTTCGCCCGGGACATCTCCGACCAGGTCCTGATGTTCGACGGCGGCCGGGTCATCGAGTCGGGCCCGCCGGAGCAGATCTTCAGCGACCCGGAGCAGGAGCGCACCCGGGAGTTCCTCGGCGCGGTGCTGTGATAGTGCCTCTGGCATATGCCAGAGGGTTGGTACCCCAGTTGGGAGAGGGCACGGGCGAGAACGGTGCACACCACAATCTCGCCAACACCCTCTCCCCGGGGACCGTTTGCCCGATATCGTGGGTAGCGATCCGCCGACCGGATTTCGCGGCCAGACAGGCGAGCCAGGGGGGAACACCGTGGCACTGACGCACGAGCCGACCGCCCCGTACCACTCGGCCCAGGACGCGCTGCGCGTGCTGGAGACCGTGGCGCGCCACTCCGCCGGGGTCACCGACACCGAGCTGGCCCGCAGCACCGGCTTCGGCGCCGAGCGGCTCACCGCACTGCTGCGCATGCTGCGCCGCGAGGGCTACGTCGAGCAGATCGGCGACGGGGCGTACGTCACGGGCGACACCCTGCGCCGGCTCACCTCGGCGCACGACCACGAGCGGGCCCTGGGCGAGAAGCTCCAGCACACCCTGGACCGGCTGCGCGACTCGGTCGGCGCGGCGGTCTACATCAGCCGGTACGTCGACGGCGAGGTCAGGGTCACCCAGTACGCCGCCGGCCCGTCCACCCCGGCGGTGAACGAGTGGGTGGACTTCCGCTACTCCGCGCACGCCACCGCCGTCGGCAAGAGCCTGCTGACCCAGCTCGACCACAACGGCCGGCGCGACCATCTCTCCCGGCACCGGATGGCCCGCCTCACCTCGCGCACCATCACCAGCGACAAGCTGCTGCTCTCCCGTCTGGAGTCCCAGCCGCCGACGGTGCCGGTGCTCGACCTCCAGGAGTACGCGGTCGGCACGGTCTGCGCGGCCGTCCCGATCACGGCGGGCTCCTCGGTGGGCTGCCTCGCCCTGTCCCTCCCGGTGGAGCACGCGCACCGGCTGAAGCAGGCGGCGGAGGCGCTCAACCGCAACGCGGCACCGCTGCTGCTGTCGCTCACGCTCTAGGGCGGCAGGGGGATGGTCACGAGCACCCCTCGGGACCAGGTAGTATTTTCTTTGTCGCCAGCCGCGGGAGAAAAAATCCGACGGAGGGCGGGAGTCATGCGCCGCTAGCTCAGTTGGTTAGAGCAGCTGACTCTTAATCAGCGGGTCCGGGGTTCGAGTCCCTGGCGGCGCACATGGACGAAGGGCCCCTCGCGAGAGCGAGGGGCCCTTCGTGCTGAAGCTCAGAACGTGACGTCCGAGCAGGCGTAGAAGGCGTTGCCCGTGTCGGCGATCGTCCACACCGCGAGGATGACGTGGTGCCCGCTCAGCCCGCTCGGCAGGGTGCCGCTGTGGCTGAGGGTGGCCGGCGGGCGCTGACCGTTGTACGGCACCGTCAGGAACGGGGTGAGGTCGAGGTCCGAGCGGGACAGGGCGTGGTCCTGGTTCCAGCCCTGCTTGGTGACGTAGTACCTGAAGTCGGTCGTGGCGTGCATGGCGGTGAACTGCCAGCGGAAGGTGTACGTCTGGCCGCCCGTCACCCTGGTGGTGGGCCAGGCCTCGCCGGAGGGCGTGGTCGGCGAGCTGAGCTGGGCGAACCGGTCGAGGCCGCCGTTGCAGATCTGACCGTCGGCAGGTCCCGCGGCCGGGAAGCCCTTGGGACCCTCGACGCTCTGCGGCTCGTACTGGATGTCGCCGCAGCCCGTCACCGTGCCGTTGGCGCAGAGCTTCTGCCTGCTGATGGGGAGGTCGGTGTAGCCGTGCCCGCTGGCGCCGCCGGTGGAGAGCACGAACGCGCCGGCGGTCACCACCCCGAGCACGACCGCGGTCGAAGCCGAGAATCTGGTCTTGGTGCGCATGCTGCCGCTCCTCGAGAACGTGGGGAGTTCGGGTGAGCCGTGCAGATGGTGCGGTTAGGTCTAGACCAAGTCTCAGATTATTGCCGCCACTTGAACATGTCCATACCAATCGCGGCGTGCGCTACCCCGGCTCCCCGCGCCCCGAGCAGAAGGCGACGGTCAGGTCCCGCACCAGCACCTTGCGCTCGTGGTCGTCGAGTTCGACCAGGCCGCGCCCGGTCAGCCGGGTCACCGTGTCCTCCACCGAGTCCACCACCGAGCTGAGCATGCCGGCCCGCTGCCGGGCGTCCAGCCGGGCGATCCGGCGCCGGTGCATCGCGGCGGCGATCTCCGGGGCGTACTCCACCCGGACCGGCTGGACCGAGAACACGTCCAGGCCGACCGGCGCGCTCTCCGCCGCCACCAGCCGGGTCAGCGCGTCCCCGGCCTCCGTCATGCCGTCACCGGCCTCGCCCTCCGGCTCCACGGGCACCCGGGCCAGCGCCGTCTCCACGCACGCGCGCAGGTACGTCTCGTGGTCCTCGACGCCGAGCACCGCCCGCGCGGTGTCGCGGACCCGCCACACCACGAGGACCTGCACCCTGAGCCCGGCGCCGTCCGGATCCGCCGCCGGCATCTCCTCGCTGCGCCAGTGCCGCAGCCGCACGTCCACCGCGTGGCGCGGCAGCAGCGGGTTCACCCACAGCAGCCCGGTGCGCCGGACGGTCCCCCGGTAGCGGCCGAACAGGCCGAGCACCCAGGCCCGCCCGGTGCGCCCCCGGGTCAGCCCGCCGAAGCCGAGCGCGCCGAGCACCCAGGCCCCGGCGTACGCGGCCCACTGCGCCGGTCCGAGTCCCGCACCGGCGGACACCGGCAGCCCGAGCGCGTGCGTCGCGAGCCGGGGCAGCAGCCCCGCCCACCACGTGGTCGCCACGCATCCGGCGACCCCGCACGCCCCGGCGAGCACCCCGGCCGCCCCCGGCAGCACCCGCGCGGGACGCTCGGCCAGCTCCGGGTCGACCTCCGGCAGCGACCGGCGGGGCACGGCGGGCTTGAGCGGCACCTTCACCGGATACGACGGGTCGGGGGTGCCGGGGAAGGGCAGCGGGACGGGGATCTCCGCGGTCGTCTCGTTCTGGGCCGACGGGCCGGGCAGGCCGCCCGGACCCGCGGCGGCCTCCGGTCGCCCCTCGGACTCGGGCGGCGTGTGTGACGTGGTCGTACTCATGCGTGCCTCCAACCTCCGCGCCAGATGCGCCATGAACAGGGAAGTGAGCAGGAAGTGAGTAGGGGTGGGCAGGGACGGACAGAGGACGAGCGGGGAGTCGCGGGTCAGGTGCCGGTCACGCGGTCCGGGCCGGCGGTCAAGAAGAGCCGGCGCCAGGTCTCCGGGCCCGGGTAGCCGTCCGCCGCGCCGCCCCGCCAGCCCTGGGCGCGCTGGAACGCCTCCACTGCACGGCGGTCCGCCTCGCTCCAGACCGGACCGGGACCGGTGGCGTAGAACCTGCCGAACCCTTTCTCCACCAGCCGGCGGCCCAGTTGGGTGACGTGGTCGTTCTCCGCGCCCGGCAGGAAGAAGGCGCGGCCGGGATAGCCGGGCACCCCGTGCGAGACGGGCCGGGCGGCCGGGCGGGCGGCGGCGGACCGGACGGGGAAACGGGACCCGCCCTTGCCGTCGGCCGCCGGGGCGCCCGCGGTGGCCGGGGTCACGCCCACGTAGCGGTAGGGGACGTACTTGTCGGTGTTGCTCCAGTACGGGTAGGGCGTGGGCTGGCTCCGGGCGTTCGGGGGTGTCTGCTCGTAGACCGTGTAGGAGCCGTGCGTGTAGTCGGTCCAGCCGCCGAAGATCACCACGTGGGAGCCCTTCTCGGGGTTGTCGGGGTTGTGGTAGAGCAGGATGTCGCCGGGTTCCAGCTCCTCCTTGGTGATCTTCACGCCGAACGAGCCGAGGCTGCCGGTCCACTCGTTGGTCCCGAGGTTCCAGGCCATGGAGACGTAGCCGGAGCAGTCCTGCCGGTACCCGTCGGACCAGTAGGCGCTCATGCTGTACGGCACCTTCGCCGTCACCCAGACCTTGGCCCGCTTGATGATGTCGGCCCGGGTCGTGGCGGGGACGTTGGCGGGGTTGGCGGGGCCGGCGCTCTTGCCGTGCAGCCCGGACCGGGGCCCCTGCGGGGTGTCGGACCCGTCGTCCGCGGGGACGTGGGGGCGCTGGACGGCGGGCCGGCCGACGGTGAGGGCGGCGGCCGGGGCGGCCGCGCCGAGGACGGCGACCGCAGCGGCGACGACGACACCACAGGCGGCCGAAAGGCCGAGCGGGCGTCCCGGCGGCGTACGGCGGCCCACGAACACCGGAGCGGTCATGAGATCTGCCTCACATTCAGAGGTAATTTGTCCGCGTGTGTGCACGTTGGTCAGTTTCCCAACTGTCCACCGGGCCGCCACTTTGACGGTCCGAATGATGTACGCGGCCGTCCGGCACCCCTCCGGCCATCCGGAGGTGGTCGAAGGCACCCCTCAAGGTCAGGTAGAGTTATCCCGTCAGCAGGCGCCGCTAGCTCAGTTGGTTAGAGCAGCTGACTCTTAATCAGCGGGTCCGGGGTTCGAGTCCCTGGCGGCGCACGATGACGATGGCGATCCATGTCCGCAGAAAGCGCGGACCTGGATCGCCATCTCTGTTATTGCGCGGCTTCGCCGCGCGAAGTGGTGGCTCCGCCACCCACACCCCCGACCGGAAAGGCCCCTCGCGCGAGCGAGGGGCCTTTCCGTATTGCACCGGTATCCCTCTGCCGGTCCCCTCGTTTGGCCGGATACCCTCTGGCCATGGCAGCCCGGGACCTCCAGGAGCGGATCAAGAAGCTGATCGTCGACCGGCGGCTGCCCTCGGGCGCCCCGCTGCCGACCGAGCCCGAGCTGATGGAGTACCTCGGGGCCAGCCGGAACTCGGTGCGCGAGGCGCTGAAGGCGCTCCAGGCGATGGGCATCGTGGAGATCCGGCACGGGTTCGGGACGTACGTCGGCTCGATGTCGTTCGCGCCGCTGATCGAGGGTCTGGCCTTCCGCACGGTCGCCGGGCACTACCGGGGCGAGGACTCCCTGCTCCAGCTGCTGGAGCTGCGCGAGGCCGTGGAGACCGGGCTGGTCTCGCGGCTGGCCGGGCGGCTGCCGGAGGCGGACCTCGCTGAACTGGATGCCCTCGTCGCCCGTATGGAACAGGAGGCCGCACAGGGAGCCGGTCTCGCCGAGACCGACCGCGCCTTCCACGCCACCCTCTACCGGGGGCTGGACAACGTCCTGCTGAGCGAGGTGCTGGAGGCGTTCTGGGACGCCTTCCACCGGGTGCAGCGGGATCTGGTGGACGTGCCGCAGGACCCCCGGGTCACCTGTCGCCAGCACCGGGAGATCCTGGACGCGGTCCGGTCCGGGGACGCGCCGCGGGCGGAGGAGGCCATAAGGGATCACTTCGGCAACATCCGTGTCCGCCTCTCCACGACCGGCGCACCCCGGCCCTCCGGAAGCACCGGCGCACCCCGATCCCCCGCGCCCCACGCCCGCCACAATGAACGGGTTTGAGCGGTAAACACCGCGTTTCGCGTCTTGCGATCATGCTGAACGGCGTAGAACCCTGGATGTCCAAGCTGCGGCCCATTGGCGGCAGTTGGGGGGAAGTAACCGGTTGCGCACCGACGGGGAAGGGGCCCCTGCAACCGGAAGGTCGCGATCCCGTGTCCATGCAGTGGGGAGGACGTGGAGATACGCGCCATCACTCGCGCCACCGCTGATCAACAACACGCAGTGACCTGCGTGTGGGGGGACTGACTCATGACGTCGACGCCGAGGGGCGCCGGGCAGAGCCACGCTCACAACGAGACCGACGAGACCGACGACCCGTCACGGACCACACAGCTGAGGGCGGTCACCCATCGGACGGGTCAGTTCCGCCGCATACGCAAGAGCCTGCCGAGATACGACTACGAGCACTACAGCCGGCTCGCCGGCCCGCTCACCCAGCCCGACCCGGCGAAGCCGTACACGGTGGCGTACCGGTCGCTGCTGTCGCAGGAACCGCATCGCATACGCGCGGCGCTCATGCTGGGCGCGGCCCCGATCCTCTCGCTGGTCCTGCTGTTCTGGCTGCTGCGCCCCGCGCACTGGACCGAACGCGACTACCCCGCCTACGACTTCCTGCCGGCCCTCGACGTCGTCATGCTCGTCTCGATCGGCCTGATCGAGTTCTTCCGCTGCATGAACGTGCTGTCCAACGCGCACGCCACGCTCGTCGCCCGGGACCCGGTCCCGGTCGTGCCCGAGACCGGCACCCGGGTCGCCTTCATCACCACCTTCGTGCCCGGCAAGGAGCCGCTGGAGATGGTGACGAAGACCCTGGAGGCGGCGGTGCGGCTGCGCCACCGGGGCCTGCTGCACGTGTGGCTGCTGGACGAGGGCGACGACCCGGCCGTCAAGGAGGTCTGCGCCCGGCTCGGCGTGCACCACTTCACCCGCAAGGGGGTGGAGAAGTGGAACCGGCCCAAGGGGCCGCACCGCGCGCGGACCAAGCACGGCAACTACAACGCCTGGCTGGCGGCGCACGGCGACGCCTACGACTACTTCGCCTCCGTCGACACCGACCACGTGCCGCTGCCCAACTACCTGGAGCGGATGCTCGGTTACTTCCGCGACCCGGACGTCGGCTTCGTCATCGGCCCGCAGGTCTACGGCAACTACGACACGTTCGTCACCAAGGCCGCCGAGTCCCAGCAGTTCCTCTTCCACGCCCTGATCCAGCGCGCCGGCAACCGCTACGGCGCCCCGATGTTCGTCGGCACCTCCAACGCCGTACGGATCAGGGCGCTGAAGCAGATCGGCGGGCTGTACGACTCGATCACCGAGGACATGGCGACCGGCTTCGAGATGCACCGGGCCAAGAACCCGGCGACCGGGCGGAAGTGGAAGTCCGTCTACACGCCGGACGTCCTCGCCGTCGGCGAGGGCCCGAACGCCTGGACGGACTTCTTCACACAGCAGCTGCGCTGGTCCCGGGGGACGTACGAGACGATCCTCAAGCAGTACTGGAAGGGCCTGTTCACCCTGGGGCCGGGCAAACTCTTCAACTACACGATGATGATCATCTTCTACCCGATGTCCGCTCTCAACTGGATCCTCGCGGCCCTGAGTTGCGCCCTGTTCCTCGGGCTGGGCGCCTCCGGTGTGAACATCGACCCGACCGTGTGGCTGATGCTGTACGGCAACGCCTCCGCGCTCCAGATCGGCCTGTACGTCTGGAACCGGCGGCACAACGTCTCCCCGCACGAGCCGGAGGGGTCGGGCGGTGTCGCGGGCATGGTGATGTCCGCGCTGTCCGCGCCGATCTACGCCCGTTCGCTGATGGACGCGGTGCTGCGCCGCAAGAGCACGTTCGTCGTCACGCCCAAGGGCGAGTCGGCCAGCCCCGACACGCTGCTCGGGACGTTCAGGGTGCACTGGTTCTTCATCCTGGTCTTCGGCGGCTCGCTCGCCGCCGGTTTCGTGTTCGGGCACTCCCACCCGGCGATGATCGTCTGGGCGGCCCTCGCGCTGCTGATCACCGCCTCGCCGATCCTCGTCTGGCGGTACACCCTGCGGCGGGAGCGGCGCGAGCCCGCGCCTGTGGCGGCGGGGGCCGGGCCGCGGGACGCGGTGCCCGCCGCGCCGCACCCGGCGCCGGTGCCGCAGCAGCGGCCGTCCTGGGCGAGCGGCGGCCCGCCGGCGGGCCCGGCCGCGGAGACGAACGAGCAGACCATGCAGATCGCCCTTGGCGGACTTGGGGGACGTAAGGAATGAAGGACCAGGCCGGCCGCCGTCGCGCCCGCAGGCTCGCGATCGGGACGGCGGTGGTGCTCGCGCTGGCCGGGATGAACGGGCCGTGGGTCTACCGCTTCACCACCGCGCAGTACCACCAGTACAAGATCAACAGACCCGAGTACAAGGCCGAGAACGGCCACTGGGACATCATCGAGTTCCCCAAGGAGTTCCGGCAGGACACCATCCACGCGTCCCTGCTGCGCACCGGGAAGATCCTGATGATCGCGGGCTCGGGCAACAACCAGGACAACTTCAACGCCAAGAAGTTCGACACCCGGATCTGGGACCCGGTCAAGGGCACGATCAAGAAGGTGCCGACCCCGGCCGACCTGTTCTGCACCGGCCACACGCAGCTCGGCAACGGCGACATCCTGATCGCCGGCGGCACCAAGCGGTACGAGAAGCTCAAGGGTGACGTCAAGAAGGCCGGCGGCGTCATGATCCTCTACAACGAGAACCCGGACAAGCCGATGACGCTGCCGGCCGGCACGAGGTTCACCGGCAAGCAGAACGGCAGGACGTTCGTCTCGCAGGACCCGGTGCTCCTCCCGCGCGCGACGAAGGTCTTCGACAAGTCCGGCAAGTGGCTGCGGAACAACCCCGGTTACGGCCGGGTCTACGTCGAGGCGCCGCGCGAGGGCACCCAGTACGAGACCGGCACCCAGGACAACTACACAGTCGAGGGCCTGAGCGGCGCCGACGCGCGCAACACGTACGGCATCGCGCAGAAGCTCGCCCTCGACAAGAAGGACTTCGAAGGCATCAAGGACGCCTACGAGTTCGACCCGGTCGCCGAGCGGTACATCAAGGTCGACCCGATGAACGAGGCCCGCTGGTACCCGACGCTCACCACCCTGTCGGACGGCAGGATCCTCAGCGTCTCCGGCCTGGACGACATCGGTCAGCTGGTGCCGGGCAAGAACGAGATCTTCGACCCGGCGACGAAGAAGTGGACGTACACGAGGACGACCCGGCAGTTCCCGACGTACCCGGCGCTGTTCCTGATGCAGAACGGCAAGATCTTCTACTCGGGGTCCAACGCGGGGTACGGCCCGGACGACGTGGGCCGGGAGCCCGGCATCTGGGACGTCGGCAGCAACGCCTTCACCAAGCTGCCCGGGCTCAGCGACCCGAACATGATGGAGACCTCCGGGACCGTGCTGCTGCCGCCGGCGCAGGACGAGAAGTTCATGGTGATCGGGGGCGGCGGGGTCGGTGAGTCGAAGCTGTCGAGCAGGAGGACGCGGCTCATCGACCTGAAGGCCGGGAAACCCGCGTTCACGGACGGGCCGTCGCTGGAGAAGGGGACCCGGTATCCGCAGTCCTCGGTCCTGCCCGACGACACGGTGCTGGTGTCGGGCGGCTCGGAGGACTACCGGGGGCGCGGCGACTCGAACATCCTCCAGGCGCGGCTGTACCACCCCGACAGCAACAGCTTCACGCAGGTCGCCGATCCGCTGGTGGGCCGCAACTACCACTCCGGGTCGATCCTGCTGCCGGACGGGCGGGTGATGTTCTTCGGCTCCGACTCGCTGTACGGCGACAAGGCGAACACCAAGCCGGGGAAGTTCGAGCAGCGGATCGAGATCTACACCCCGCCGTATCTGTACCGGGGTGCGCGGCCGTCGCTGAGCGGCGGTCCGCAGACGATCGCGCGGGGCGCCTCGGGGACGTTCACGTCGCGGCAGGCGGCCGGCCTCAGGAAGGCGCGGCTGATCCGGCCGAGCGCGTCGACGCATGTGACGGATGTGGACCAGCGGTCGATCGCACTGGACTTCAGGGTGTCCGGGGACAAGGTCACGGTGACCGTGCCGACGAACCGGAACCTGGTGCCGTCCGGGTGGTACATGCTGTTCGTGGACGACGACCAGGGGACGCCGTCCGTCGCACAGTGGGTCAAGGTGTCGTAGGGCTACTGCTTACTGTTCCGGGCCAGGGCGAGTGCGTAACTCGCCCACCAGTCCCCGGCCTTCGGGCCGCCCTTGCACGTCCCGTCCGACTCCCCCGGGCGCTTGACCCACAGGTAGGCGTCCACGAGGGGGTCGGACGTCTTCGTCGTCGGCGTCTCACCGAGGGCGCGGCCCGGCGGGTTGCACCAGCGCCGGCCCGGATCGCCCTGTGTGGCGGGGCCGTTGCCGTTGCGGCTGGTGTCGATGACGAAGTGCTTGCCGCCCGCCTTCGCCGAGAGCTGTTTGCCGTAGGCGAGGGAGTCCTGGGTGGAGTAGAAGTTGGAGACGTTGACGGCGAAGCCGTCGGCCTGCGCGATGCCGGCCTGCTGGAGGGGCTGGAAGATCTGGTCGGGACGGCCCCAGCCGGCGTTGCCCGCGTCGAGGTAGACCTTGGTGTTCTTCAGGGACTTGAGCGTGGTGATCGCGCCCCGGAGCAGGTCGTAGCGCTCCTCGTGGAACTGGTTCGGCGTGCAGCCGTCCACCAGGTGCAGTACGGCGTCCGGTTCGAGGACGACGACGGCCGGGCGGTCCTGGATGCCCCGGGCCACGCCGTCGATCCAGGCGCGGTAGGCGTTGCCGTCGGCGGCGCCGCCCTGGGAGTACTGGCCGCAGTCGCGGTGCGGGATGTCGTAGAGCACGAGCAGGGCCGTGCGGTCGGCGTGCTGGGCGGCCTCGGTGAAGCCGCGGGCCTCCTGCTCGGGGTTCTCCGAGCCGATCCACTCCCCCACGGGCTGCTCGGCGATCTTCCGGATCTGCTCGGCGTCCGAGGTCCTGCCCGCCTTGGTGTAGGCGGCGAGCTGCCGGGCCGCCGTGCCGTCCGGGTTCACCCAGAACGGGTCGGCGGACTTGGGCTGTTGGGTGATCCGGGCGCCGTCGCCGGCGTTCTTGTCGCCGCCTCCGCCTCCCGAGGAGCAGCCGGCGAGCAGCAGCGCCGCCCCCAGCACCACCGCCACGGACACCCGCGCGCTCGCCCCAGGTCCTGTCGGAGTGTGATGACAGGGCCTGGCCCCCCTGCTGTCGTCCATACGATTCCCCCCTGGGCGCACTGGTCCGGGTGCCGTCCCATGCTGACATATCCGGACGCCCCGTCACGAGGTCGCACGCCGGGGCGTGCGGGGGTCAGTGCGTGGTGCCGGTGAGGTAGGCGTTGACCACCACGTTGGCGGTGTAGGAGCTCGTGGTGCGGTCGAAGGCGCCACCGCAGGTGATCAGGCGCAGTTCGGCGCGGCCGGGGCGGCGGGGGCCGTAGGCCTGGTGGGCGTCGAAGCCGCTGCGGGGCAGGACGCGGACGTCGTCGACGGTGAAGTGGGCGACCGTGCCGTCCGAGCGGACCACCCGGACCGTCGCGCCCGGCGTGAGCGTGCTGAGCTTGTAGAAGACGCCCGGCCGGGTCGCGGTGTCGACGTGTCCGACCAGGAGGGCCGCGCCCTTGGCGCCGGGGCTGGCGCCGGCGCCGTACCAGCCGACCACGCCCGGCTGGTCGAACGGCGGCGGGTCGACGGCGCCCTCGGTGTCGAGGCCGCGGGCCACCACGGGGGCCTGTACGCCGAGCCGGGGGATGTCCACGCGCTGCGGCAGCGCGTCGGCGAGCGGCGCGGCCGCGCGGGGCAGCAGGGCGGGGTCCACGGCTCCGGAGGCCCAGGTGCCACCGGCGGCCGGGTCGTCCGCGCCGTCCGGTACGCCGGTCACCGCCCGCCCCCACAGCCACAGCCCGAGCAGCAGCAGCGCCCAGGTGACAAGGGTGACCAGCCGTCCGGTGCCGGTGCCGGGATGCCCCTGGTCGTCGGTCATGCGGGCCCGTCAGCGGCCGGTACGGCTGTTGCGGCCCCGGTGTCCGCGGAGCCCGACGGCGAGCGCGGCGACCCCGGCCAGCCCCAGACCGGTGACGGTCTCGGCGGTGCCGGGCCCGGACTCACTGGTGGCCACGGTGGCGAAGTGGGTGGCGGTGCCGCCGCCGCCCGCGTGGACCGGGGCGACGGGGGAGGCGGCGGAGCCGGGGCGCCGGTCCGCATCCCCCGTCTGTCCGGTCCATCCGGTCTGTCCTGTCTGGCTGGTCTGTCCGGTTCCCCGGTCGGAGCCCGGGGCCGTTCCCCGGGCGTCGCCCCGGCCGCCCGCCACGGTGATCCGTCCGCTGATGACGTAGTCGGCGCAGGTGATCCTCACGTCGTAGGCGCCGGGCGCGAGGGAGGAGCGGACGCGGGTCTCGCCGGAGAGGGAGCCTCCTTTGCCGGTCAGCCGCGCGTCGGAGACGAAGGCGCCCGAGACGGCGGTGCCCTCGGGACCGGAGCAGCCGTGGACGCGCAGGGAGACGTCGGTACCGGGGGACGGGGAGCCGGGAGTCACGGAGACCGAGCCGCCGTCGGCCGCGTGAGCCGACGGTGTGAGGGCGGCGACGGCCAGGATTCCGGTACAGACAGTGAGGCGAAATGAGCCCATCGTGAACCTCCAGTTATCTGGAGGCTCCCCCGGCGCAGGCGCCCCCGCATCCTCTGGGGGCGCCCGATTGCTCCAAATGGGTGGGCCCGGGTTTGAAAGCCGCTGGTCAGCTGTGTCAGACGAGGTCGACCAGGTCCGCGATGGAGTCGACGACCTTGGACGCGCGGAACGGGTACTGGTCGACGGCGTCCGGCTGGGTGACCCCGCTGAGCACCAGGAACGTGCGCATACCGGCCTCCAGACCCGCGAGCACGTCGGTGTCCATGCGGTCGCCGATCATCGCGGAGGTCTCGGAGTGGGCGCCGATCGCGTTGAGCCCGGCGCGCATCATCAGCGGGTTGGGCTTGCCGACGAAGTACGGCTTCTTGCCGGTCGCGGCGGTGATCAGGGCGGCGACGGAGCCGGTGGCGGGCAGGTCGCCCTCGATGGAGGGGCCGACGTTGTCGGGGTTGGTGGCGATGAACCGGGCGCCGTTGTTGATCAGCCGGACGGCCTTGGTCAGGGCCTCGAAGGAGTAGGTGCGGGTCTCGCCGAGGATCACGAAGTCGGGCTCGTGGTCGGTGAGGATGTAGCCGATGTCGTGCAGGGCCGTGGTCAGACCGGCCTCGCCGATGACGTAGGCGCTGCCGCCGGGCCGCTGGTCGTTCAGGAACTGGGCGGTGGCGAGCGCCGAGGTCCAGATGTTCTCCACCGGCACGTCCAGGCCCATCCGGCGCAGCCGGGCGTGCAGGTCGCGGGCGGTGTAGATGGAGTTGTTGGTCAGCACCAGGAAGGGCCGGCCGGATTCGCGCAGCTTCTTCAGGAAGGCGTCGGCGCCGGGGATCGGAACGCCCTCGTGGATCAGGACACCGTCCATGTCGGTGAGCCACGACTCGATCGGCTTGCGGTCTGCCATGTTGTGCGTCTCCTGGCGTACGTGCGGTCGACAAGGCAAAGCGGGGGCGCCGGAACCACGGCGTACCGACGCCCCAAGCCTAATCAGCCTGGCCTGATCCTGACTCTGCCGTCCGCCTGTCGATCGGCTCAGCTGCCGGTCGCCGACTTCCAGTCCTCGACGTACGACGTCAGGTTCTTGTCGATGTCGGTCCAGTCGGGCTCGAAGAAGTCGACGCCGTCCATGATTCTGGTGAGGGCGACGGCGTTGGCGTCGGTGGCCTTGACGTCCTGGCGGGCGCTGAAGCCGCCGCCGATGGAGCTGACCTCCTCCTGCTGCTTCTGCGCGAGCATGAAGTCGAGCAGCTTCTTTCCGTTCTCGCTGTGCGGGGCCTTGGTGACCAGGCCGGCTGCGTAGGGCAGGGCGAAGGTGGAGGGCTTGCCGTCCTTGTCGGCCGGGAACCAGATGCCGAGGTTCGGCATGGTCTTGGCCTGGGCGTAGTTCATCTGCACATCGCCGTTGGCGGCGAGCAGTTCGCCCTTGTCGACCTTGGGCGCGAGCTTGCCGGTGGAGGCGGACGGGCCGACGTTGTTGGCCTGGAGCTTCTTCAGGTAGGCGAGGGCCTGTTCCTTGCCGCCGAAGTCGTGGATTGCCTTGATGAGGACGGCGGTGCCGTCGCCGGCGACGCCCGGGGTGGAGTACTGGAGCTTGTTCTTGTACGTGGCGTCGAGCAGTTCGTTCCAGGTCTTCGGGGCCTGCTTCAGCTCCTTCTTGTTGTAGACGAAGCCGAAGTAGTTGTTGACGACGGAGATCCAGGAGCCGTCCACGGCCTTGTCGGCGCCGCTGACCTGGTCGGAGTCCTTCACCTCGTACTTCTGCAGCAGGCCCTTGGCGTCGGCCTGCTGGATGAAGGGCGGCAGGGTGACCAGCACGTCGGCCTGCGGGTTGCTCTTCTCGCGGACGGCGCGCTGCACCATCTCGCCGGAGCCGCCCTCGACGTACTTGACCTTGATGCCGGTCTGCTTGGTGAAGTCCGCGAAGACCTTGTCGTACCAGCCGTCGCCGTTCTCGCCCTTGAGGCCGTCGGCGCTGTAGACGGTGACCTCCTTGGCGTCGGAGGCGGTGGAGGTGCCGCAGGCGGACAGCGCGGGGGTGGCGAGCAGGGCGAGGGCTATGGCGGGCGAGAGGCGGTTTCTGGGCATGGCGAGGCCAACTCCTGGCGTTTTCACGGGGGTTACGGGAGTGGGGGGATGGTCTGCGGTGGGGGGTGTCAGCGGTACGACGCCCGGGTGCGGACCCGGGAGACGGCGAACAGGGCGAGCAGGGTCGCGGCCATCAGCGCCACGGCCACGGCCGAGCCGGTGAACAGGGCGCCCCGGTCGGTGGCCGCGTAGATCAGGACCGGCAGCGGGGTCCAGTCGGGCGGATAGAGCATCATCGTGGCGCTCAGCTCGCCCATGGACAGGGCGAAGCAGAGGCCGGCGGCGGCGGTCAGGGAGGGCAGCAGGAGGGGGAGACGGACCCGCCACAGGACGTGGGCGGGGCGGGCGCCGAGGGAGGCGGCGGCCTGTTCGTAGGCCGGGTCGAGGCGGGTGATCGCCGCCGACACGGACTGGTGGGCGAAGGCCGTGACCAGCACGGTGTGCGCGAGGATCACGATCCACCGGGTGCCGTTGAGCAGCAGCGGCGGCTTGGAGAAGGCGACGAGGACCGACAGTCCGACCACGACGGAGGGTACGGCGACCGGCAGGACGAACAGGGCGTCCATGATCCTGCGGTACCGCTTCCTCAGCCCCGCCGCGGCCAGCGCGGCCCAGGTGCCGGCGGTCAGCGCGAGCAGGCTGGCGCCGACGGCCGTGAGCAGGCTGGTGGTGAGCGCCTGGAGGGCCTCGCCGCGGGTGGCGGCACGGTAGTTGGCGACGGTCGCGCCCGAGGGCAGGACGCCGGACCAGTGGGTGGCGAAGGAGGCGCCGAGGATGACGAGGAGGGGCAGGGCGAACAGCGGCAGGAAGAGGACGGCGAACACCGTCCACACGGCCCACCTGGCCCCGCGGCTATGCACCAGCACGACGGCTCACCACCCGGTAGAGGGCGTAGAGGCCCACGGAGATCAGGACGTTGACGACGGCGACCACGCACGCGCCCGGGTAGTCGGACTCCAGGATCGCCTTGCTGTAGACGAGCATCGGCAGGGTGGTGACGCCCTTGGCGCCGGTGAACAGCACGATGCCGAACTCGTTGAGGCAGAGCACCAGGACGAGGCTCCCGCCGGCGGCGAGCGCGGGCAGCGCCTCCGGCAGGATCACCCGCCGCACGATCCGCGGCGCCCGCGCGCCCAGCGAACTGGCCGCCTCCAGCTGGGCGGTGTCCAGCTGCGAGAAGGCGGCGAGCAAGGGCCGCATCACGAACGGCGTGAAGTAGGTGACCTCCGCCAGCAGCACGCCCCAGGGCGTGGTGAGGAACTGGAAGGAGCCGACGATGCCGGTGCTGCCGTAGATGAACAGCAGGGCCAGCGTGATGAGGAAGGACGGGAAGGACAGGTACACGTCGATGAACCGCGCCACCCCCTTCGCCCCGGGGAACGGCACGAACGCGATGACCAGCGCCAGCAGGAACCCGAGGAGCAGACATCCGGCGGTGGAGGCGAGCGCCAGCCAGACGGTGGTCCACAGCGCGTGCCGGAAGGCGTCGGAGGCGAAGACGTCGGCGTAGGGCCGCAGGGAGGTGCCGCCGGAGTCGGGCTGGAAGGACTGCTGGACGACGAGGCCGAGGGGGTAGAGGAAGAAGAGGGCGAGCAGGACCACGGGAGGCAGGGCCCACAACAGGCGCCTAGGCATGGCTGACTCCGGCGGGCAGCAGTACGGCGTCGTCGGACGCGAAGTGCAGGCTCACGGAGTCGCCGTGGGCCGGCGGAGCCTTCAGTTCGCGCACGTCCGCCATGAGCGTGTGTCCGCCGACCTCGACGTACAGCCGGTGTGTGGCGCCCCGCCACTGGATCTCCCGTACGACGCCGGTGAGTTGGTTGGGGCCCTGGCCCAGCCCGACGGCGTGCGGCCGTACGCACAGCGTGGCCCGCGCCCCCGCGGCCGCCCCGTTCGTGTCGACCTCCAGCTCGGACCCCGCGAAGGAGACCCCGCCGGTCCCCACGGTCACGGGCACCAGGTTCGCGCCGCCCACGAAGGAGGCGGTGAACTCGTCGACCGGGGAGCGGTACAGCTCCCTCGGCGTCCCGCAGGACTGGAGCCGCGCCTTGTCCATGACGGCGATCCGGTCGGCCAGGGTCAGCGCCTCGACCTGGTCGTGGGTGACGTACAGCATCGAGACGTCGGGCAACTCCCGGTGCAGCCGGGCCAGTTCGGTCAGCATCCCGGAGCGCAGCCGGGCGTCCAGCGCGGACAGCGGCTCGTCCAGGAGCAGCACGTCCGGGCGGATGGCCAGCGCGCGGGCGATGGCGACCCGCTGCTGCTGTCCGCCGGACAGCTCGCGCGGATGGCGGCGGGCGTAGGCGCCCATGCCGGTCATCTCCAGCGCCTCGGCGACCCGTTGCCGTATCCCGCCCTTGGAGATCTTGGGTGTCTTCCTGGCCCTGAGCCCGAAGGCCACGTTCTCGTCGACCCGCAGGTGCGGGAAGAGCGCGTACTGCTGCACGACCATGCCGATGCCACGCCGGTACGGCGGCAGGTCCGTCACGTCCCGGCCGCCGAGGAGCACCCGCCCGGACACGGGCCGTACGAACCCGGCGACCGCCCGCAGCGCGGTGGTCTTGCCGGAGCCGGACGGCCCGAGCAGCGCCATGACCTCGCCGGGCTCGACGGTGAGGTCGAGGGCGTCGAGGACGACGTTGCCGTCGTAGGCGACGGTGACGGAGTCGAAGCGGATGCCCATCTCAGCGCGCTCCCGACAGCAGCGCGGGCAGACCGGCCACCGAGTCGAGGACGTGCGTGGCCCCGGCGGCGTGGAACTCGGCGTCCCCGTGGGCCCCGGTGCGTACGCCCGCGACCAGCCCGGCGCCCGCCCGTACCCCGCTGAGCACGTCGTAGGAGGTGTCGCCGACGACGGCGACCTGGCGCACGTCGTCCGCGGCCCTGGTGCGGACGAAGGCCGCGAGGACCATGTCCGGGTACGGCCGTCCGCGCCCGCCGGCGTCGGCCGGGCACAGGGTGAGCGGGACGAGATCCCGCCAGCCGAGGGCGTCGAGGATGGCGTCCTGGGTGACGCGGGCGAAGCCGGTGGTCAGCACGACGGTCCGGCCGCTGCCGGCCAGTTCCTCGATGGCCTCGCGGGCACCGGGGACGGGGGCGATCAGGCCGCCGTCGACCAGCTCGCCGTATGCCTTCTCGAAGGCGGCGTTGGCGCGCCGGGCCTTCTCCTCGGTGCCGAACAGGTGCCGGAAGACGGAGATCTTGGACTCGCCCATGGTGGCGCGGACGTACGCGAGGTGCTCGGTGTGCTCGGGCGAGCCGGTCTCGACGCCGAGTTCGCCTGCGGCGGCGGCGAAGGCGCGCTCGACGAGGCCGTCGTCGCCGACGGTGGTCCCGGCCATGTCGAGCACGACGAGACGGATGTCGGTGGAGGGGGTCATGGGGGTGCTCACCAGCCCAGTTCGTTCGCGGTCGTTTCGGCTATCGCCGGGGAGCAGGTCATGCCGCGCCCGCCGGGCCCGGTGACCAGCCACACACCGTCGCTCACCTGCTGCCGGTGCACGACCCGGCTCGTGTCGGTGCACTGCGCGTACACGCCCGCCCAGCGGCGGCGGATGCGCGGCAGCGGGCGCCCGAGCAGGGATTCGACGACTCCGGTGAGGTGCTCGTAGGGCTCCTCGGCGGTGTCGAAGGCGAAGGGGTGCTCGTACTCGTGGGTATCGCCGATGGTCAGTCCGCCGTCGGCGCGCTGCACCATCAGCAGCTGCATCCTGTGCTCGGCCGCCGTCGGCGCCTGGGGCCGGCCGGCGTTGAGCGCGTCCAGCGCCGGGGAGCCGTAGGCCGGGTAGTAGCGGAAGCTGTCGGCGTCCGCGACGGAGGTGGTCAGCTGCTCGCCCAACGGGTCGGTCTGCATCATCTGCAGGCGGACGCGGCGCACGGGCAGGTCGGGCCCGGCCAGCTCGCGGACGAGTCCGCCGAGCCAGGCGCCGGTGCACAGGACGACGGCGTCGGCGTGGTGCACGTCGCCGTGGTCGTCCCGTACGGCGCCGGGGCCGACCACGTCGCGTACCTCACGGCCCGACAGGAAGGTGTAGTCCGGGGACTTCAACAGCTCTTCGCGCAGGGCGAGTTGGGCGGTGCGGGGCTCGACGGCCGCGTCGCGCTCGCAGTACAGGGCCGCGGTGAACTCGCCGCGCAGGGCGGGGTTCAGGGCGCGCGCCTCGGCGGGCAGCAGCAGCTTGTAGCCGCGGGCGGCGGCGTCCGGGCGGGCGAGGGCGGCCTCGGCGACCGCCAGCTCCAGGGCGCCGCGGACCGGGGTCAGCGACCCGTTGGCCCGGAACCCGAGCTTCGGCACGCGGGCGCCGATCCCCTCCCACAGCTCCCGCGCCCGCAGTGCGGTCTCCAGCTCTTCGCCACCCGCGCGGCCGCTGACCCAGATCTGCCCGAAGTTGCGCAGCGAGGCGCCGCGCGCCTCGGTCTCACGCTCGATCTGGACGACCTGATGGCCACGCTGAACTGCATGCCAGGCGTGCATGGTGCCCACCACGCCTGCTCCTACGACTGTCACTCTCACGTCGGCAACGCTCCTCGGGACCGGGGAACCGGAGATATCCGGCTGTCAACGAGAGCGTGAACGACCCCTCAAGTTTGGGCTAGACCCGTTATTGTTTCGTGACACAACTGAGAGTGCCCGAGTACTCGCCTCTCAGCCGCTCAGATGCGTGGTGAAGGAGAACCTGTCGCCCCGGTACAGCGAGCGCACCCGCTCCAGCGGCCGGCCCTCTGTGTCCCGCGAGACGCGGTGGATCAGCAGCATCGGCAGGGCGGGCGGCGTGCCGATGAGCAGCGCCTCGCGGGGGGTGGCCAGCACGGTCTCGATGCGCTCGTCGGCGTCACCGAAGGCGATGCCCTGGGCGGTGAGATAGCCGTAGAAGGAGGAGTCGGGGTCGAAGTCGGCGTCCAGCCGGGGCACCCGCGCGACGGCGACGTACGTGCTCTCCAGCCCGACCCGCTCCTCGTCGGCGAGCAGCACGCGCTCCAGGTGCCACACGGGTTCGCCCCGGGTGAGCCCGGTCTCCGCGGCGAGGGCCTCGGGGCACGGGAAGCGGTCGAGGGTGACGAGGGCACGGCCGGGCGTACGGCCCTGCCGGCGCACCCCTTCGGTGTAGCTGGCGAGGGACAGCGGCTGGGCGAGCTTGGGCCCGGCGACGACGGTCCCGCGCCCCCGGCGCTGCAACCGTCCCTCCAGCACCAGCTCCCGCACCGCCTGCCGCACGGTCTCGCGCGCGACGTCGTACCGCTCGGCCAGATCCCGCTCGGTGGGGATGGGGCCGCCCTCCCCCAGCTCCTCCAGCAGCGCGGCGATCCGCGCCTTCACGGCGTAGTACTTGGGGATGCGCCCGTGCTCGGGGATGCCGGAGCGGACGGGGGCGCCGGGGGCCTGGTCGTTCGGGTAGTCCACGCAGGGATGTTCGCAGACGACGGGAGCGCTTCCGGTACGGGACCCGGTTCAGCGGCGCCGCCGGGACACCAGGAACGCACCGGCGCCGGCCCCGACCAGGGCCCCGGCGGCCGCCGACAGACCGGGCGCGCCCCCGGTTCCTGTGCGCGCCAACTCGCTTGTCTGCCAGTCGACTTCGGCCCCTGCCTCGGCGCCGTCGCCCGCGCGGTCCCCCTCGTGCACGATCCCGAACACGTACGGATCGGACTGCCCGACCCAGTCCCCGTCGTCCGCGCCCCGGCGCTGGACCACGGCGGCGCCCGCGGTGACCCGGTCGGCCAAGGCGTCCGAGGTGAGCGAGAGCCTGACCCTGACGCTGACCGTCCTGCCGGCCGGCACGGTGAACCCGGCGAACCCCGCGGCGTCCAGCACCCCGACCAGCTCCTGCTCGTCGGTGCTCTCGAACGACACCGGACGGGCCCGGGAGCCGTCGTAGAAGTCCAGCCGGGGCTGGTGGGGCTTCAGTGCGCGCCTGCTGTCGACGAGGACGACGACCGGGTGGACACCGGTGCAGGTGCGGCGGGTGGTGTTGGTGAGGTCGATGTACCAGGTCCCGAATCCACCGCCCGCCTCGTACGAGTCCGGGCCCCCGCGGATCCGGGCGGTGAGCGGGAAGACATGCGCGTCGGCACCGGCACAGACGGCATCCGCGGGCGCCCCGACGGCCCGGGCAACCGGCGCGGACAGGGGGACGAGGAGTCCGACGGCCACCGCGACGGTGACGGCGGCCAGGGCGAGACGCGGGAGCGGGGGCAGCACCGGGGGTGGGGCCAGGGTCACGGCCGGGGCCAGAGTCAGGGACGTGGGCAGGGACGTAGACGAGGCCGAGGACGAGGTCAGGGATGAGGACGCGGACGGAGTCACCACCGGGAGCAGGACCGGGGCCGGGACCGGGACCGGGGGCACCACCAGGGCCAGGGGCGCGGCCGGGACCAGGGCCGGGGTCACTACCGGTGCCGAGGTCGCGGCCGCTGCCAGGGCCGGGGGTGTGCGCAGTCGCATGGGTCCATGGTCGGGCCGGGTGACCGGGAGCGCGCGGGGGAGCCGTTTCCGCGGGGGCGGTGCCGGGGTCGGCCGACGACGGTGACGTCCACCGTGGCCACGTCGTCCGGGTCCGAGGCGCAGGCCAGGTAGATGTGCGCCGCCGCTCGCGTGCCCGGGTCGAGCCGGGCGGTTCCGACCAGGGTGCCGGTCACCTTCGGAGGCGGGCCGTCGGGGCTCAGGTCACCCATGGAGTCGATTGATGCGGTTGGTTCCACGGTGGGACGACCGGCCGGCCTCGCAACCCGGCCACGGCGCACGGCACCCTCACGCGTCCCCGCGCCCGAACAACCGCCCCAGCAGCAACTGCGCGGCCCCCTCCGCGACGATCCGCTCGCCGCCCCCGGCCGCCCGGACCGGCACCGCCCCGCCCGGCATCCCCTCCCGCCGGGCCTGCGCCGCCAGTACGTCACCCACGCCCCGCACGTACACCTCCGGCGCCCCGGCCACGGTCCGCCCCCCGAGCAGCACCGCGTCGATGTCGAGCAGCCCCACCAGATTCGCCGCCCCCACCCCCAGCACCCGCGCCGCCTCCTCCGGCTCCCCGCGCCCCACGGCCCCGAGGCACAGCGCCTCCACGCACCCCCGGTTCCCGCACTCGCACGGCGGACCGTCGAGCTGGATCACCTGGTGCCCGAACTCCCCCGCCCCGGTCCGCGCCCCCCGGTGCACGCTCCCGCCGATCACCAGCCCGGCCCCGAGCCCGGTGCCGAGATGCAGGTACGCGAAGGATCCGGAGCCGCCCTCGCCCCGCACCGAGAGCCCCAGCGCGGCCGCGTTCGTGTCCTTGTCGACCACCACCGCCACCCCGAGCCGTGTCTCCAGCGCGTCCCGCAGCGCGAAGCCGTCCCACTCGGGAAATCCCGTGACCCGGTGCAGCACCCCGCGCGCGTGATCGAGCGGCCCCGGCAGCGCCACCCCCACTCCGAGCAGCGTGCCGACACCGGCGAGTCCGTCGTCGCCCCCGAGGCCGAGCGCCTGCCCCACCAGCCCCTCCACCGCCCGGGTGAGCACCCCGAGCACGGCCGGCGCCCCGGCCCCCAGGTCCAGCTCCGCGCGCCGCTGCGCCACCACGGCGCCGTCCAGGTCGACGAGGACGGCCCGCAGCTCGTCGCGGTCCAGGTGGACCCCGACCGCGTGCCCCGCCTCCGGCACCAGCCGCAGCACCGTGCGCGGCTTGCCCCCGGTGGACGCCCGGCGCCCGGCCTCCGCCGCGAACCCCTGCTCCCGCAGCCGTGCGGTGATCTTGCTGACGGCCTGCGGGGTCAGCCCGGTGCGCTCGGCCAGTTCGAGCCGGCTGATGCCCTCCGCCCCGGCGTCCCGCAGCAGGCCCAGCACCAGCGCGGCGTTGTGGCTGCGCACCGCGCCGAGGTTCGCCCCCGCCGGGCCGCCGGCGCCCATTCCCTCCCGCGTCCTCATTCCCGCCCGCGTCCCCGTCCCCGTCGTCGTCCTGTTCACGCCACCCATTGTCCCCGCCGCTTGCACTTTGGCAACAGCGTTGCGAAAGTAGTCCCATGAGTGCTGCCACCCCTCTCCGCGTCGGCCTGATCGGCTACGGCCTCGCCGGCTCCGTCTTCCACGCCCCGCTGATCGCCGCCACCGAGGGCCTCGCCCTGGACACCGTGGTCACCTCGAACCCCGAGCGGCAGGAGCAGGCCCGCGCCGAGTTCCCGGACATCCGGACCGTCGCCACGCCCTGGGAGCTGTTCGACCGCGCCGGCGAACTGGACCTGATCGTCATCGCGTCCCCGAACAGGACGCACGTCCCGCTCGCCACCGCCGCCCTGAAGGCGGGCCTGCCGGTCGTGGTCGACAAGCCGGTCGCCGGGACCGCCGCCGAGGCCCGCGGCCTCGCCGCCCTCGCCGAGGAGCGCGGCCTGCTGCTGTCGGTCTTCCAGAACCGCCGCTGGGACAACGACTTCCTGACCCTGCGCCGGCTCCTCGCGGACGGCTCGCTCGGCGACGTGTGGCGCTTCGAGTCCCGCTTCGAGCGCTGGCGCCCTCAGCCCAAGGGCGGCTGGCGCGAGTCCGGCGACCCGGCAGAGATCGGAGGTCTCCTCTACGACCTCGGCAGCCACGTCGTCGACCAGGCCCTGGTCCTCTTCGGCCCGGCCACCGAGGTGTACGCCGAGACGGACGTCCGCCGCCCGGGCGCCGAGACCGACGACGACACCTTCATCGCCGTCACCCACGCGAGCGGTGTCCGCTCCCACCTCTACGTCTCCGCGACCACCGCCCAACTCGGCCCGCGCTTCAGGGTGCTGGGCTCGCGGGCGGGCTATGTGAAGTACGGCCTGGACCCGCAGGAGGGGGCACTGCGCGAGGGCCTGCGCCCCGGCCCGCACTGGGGCGCCGAGCCGGAGTCCCTGTGGGGCCGCATCGGCGCCGGGGAGTCCCCGCTGACCGGCGCCGGCACCCCCGTACCGACCCTGCCGGGCGACTACCCCGCCTACTACGCGGCCGTCACCGACGCCCTGCGTGCCGGCGCGCCCAACCCGGTGTCCGCGCTGGAGGCGGCCGCCGCCCTCGACGTACTCGAAGCGGCCCGCCGCTCGGCCCTCGACAAGGCGACGGTGACCCTCTGATGTCCCGGACCGCTCCCCGCACCGACCCCGCACCGGCCCCGTCCGTCGAGGAGCTGGAGGCACAGGAACGCCGCCTGGTCTTCCGGCAGTTCACGTACGAGGACGCCTGGGCCCTCGGCTCGCTCCTGGTCGAGCTGGCCCGGGAGCGCGGGGCGCCCGTCGCGATCGACATCCACCGCGCCGGCCAGCAGCTCTTCCACGCCGCCCTGCCCGGCTCCACCCCGGACAACGACGCCTGGATCGCCCGCAAGCGCCGGGTGGTGGAGCGCTACGGCGCCTCCTCCTACCTGGTCGGCTCCCGCTTCCGCGCCAAGGGCACGACCTTCGAGGACTCCGCCCGCCTGGACCCCGGCACCTACGCGGCCCACGGCGGCTCGTTCCCGGTCCATGTGGAGAACGTGGGCGTCGTCGGCGCGGTGACGGTCTCCGGCCTGCCCCAGCTCCAGGACCACCGGCTCGTCGTCGAGGCCCTGGAGCGATTCCTCAAGGTGTGACACCCGCCGGGAATCCGTGGGGGGATCCCGCCGGTTGGGAAGGGCTGTAGACGTGATGATCACGACCCGCCCGGAGGGATCGCCCCGATGAGCAGCACGAGCAGCACGAGCAGCACGAACACCTCGCACGGCTTGAAGGACCGGATCGGCCGCTACGGCATCTGGAGCTTCGCCCTGCGCACGGAGGAACCCTCCCGGCGCGGCGAACTGGCGGAGGCGGCGGCCGAGTTGGAGGAGCTCGGCTTCCGAGCCGTATGGCTGGGCGGCAGCAGCGCGGCCCGGCATGCCGTACCGCTCCTGGAGGCCACCGACGCCCTCACCGTCGGCACCAGCATCCAGAGCATCTGGGACTACGACGCCGAGACCAGCGCGGCGGCCTTCGCCCAGGTGGACGCGGCCCACCCCGGCCGCTTCGTGCTCGGCCTGGGGGTGAGCCACGCCAAGCTCGCCGAGCAGTACCGCCGCCCCTACTCCGCGCTGGTCGCCTACCTCGACGCGCTGGACGCGGCGGGCGTCCCTGCCGACCGCCGGGTCCTCGCGGCCCTCGGCCCCAAGACCCTGGAGCTGTCCCGGGACCGGGCGGCGGGCGCGGTGCCGTACCTGGTCACCGCCGAACACACCGCGCAGGCCCGCGAGATCCTCGGCGAGGGGCCGCTGCTCGCCCCCGAGCTGAAGGTCGTCCTGGAGCCCGACCCGGCCCGGGCCCGCGCCGTCGCCCGCGAGACCCTCGCGATGTACCTCGCCCTGCCGAACTACACGAACAACTTCCTGCGCCTCGGCTTCACCGAGGACGACCTGGCCGACGGCGGCAGCGACCGCCTGGTCGACGCGGTCTTCGCGTGGGGCGACGAGGCCGCCGTCCGCGACCGCATCGACACCTTCCACCAGGCGGGCGCGGACCACGTGGCCCTCCAGGTGGTCACCGGGGGCCCGCGGGAGCAACTCCCGAGGGAGGAATGGCGCCGCCTGGCCTATCTGCTGGACTGAGCGGAAGCGCTCTCGAAGGGGCGCGGGGAACTGCGCGAGAAACCACGGCCGACCCGCACCCGCCGTACTCGCGCAGCCCCCACCCGCCTAGGCGTCCTTCAGCTCCTGCCGCTGCCGACCGAGCCCCGTGATCTCCAGCTCGACCACGTCCCCGCCCCGCAGATACGGCTTCGGCTCCGGCTGCCCCATCGCCACCCCCGCCGGCGTCCCCGTGTTGATGACGTCCCCGGGGTACAGCGTCATGAAGTGGCTGACGTACCGCACGACCTCCCCCACGGGAAAGATCTGCTCGGCCGTCGTCCCGTCCT
The DNA here is from genome assembly GCF_058673395.1 of Streptomyces sp. HUAS MG56. Taxonomy (NCBI): domain Bacteria; kingdom Bacillati; phylum Actinomycetota; class Actinomycetes; order Kitasatosporales; family Streptomycetaceae; genus Streptomyces; species Streptomyces sp. HUAS MG56. Next base: position 4,484,482 of record NZ_CM178722.1, read on the forward strand.
GTTTCAGCTCCCCGTTGACCCACAGCCTCAGGGACAGCGCCTGGGGGTCGGGCACCTCGTCGGCCGTCACGAGCCACGGCCCGAGCGGGTTGAACGTCTCGCAGTTCTTGCCCTTGTCCCAGGTCCCGCCGCGCTCGATCTGGAACTCCCGCTCGGAGACGTCGTGCGCGACCGTGTACCCCGCGACATGCGCGAGGCCGTCCTCGGCCGACTCCAGGTAGCGGGCCGTTCGTCCGATGACGACGGCCAGCTCCACCTCCCAGTCGGTCTTCGCGGAGCCGCGCGGGACGAGGACGGTGTCGTGCGGCCCGACGACGGTGTCCGGGGCCTTGAAGAAGACCACCGGCTCGGCGGGCGGCTCGGCGCCGGTCTCGCGGGCGTGGTCGTGGTAGTTGAGCCCGATGCACACGATCTTGCCGATCCGGCCGAGCGGCGGCCCGGTCCTGAGCCCCGCCGCGTCGAGCGCGGGCAGCTCACCGGAGGCGGCGGCCGCCCGTACCCGGCCGAGCGCGGCCTCGTCGGCGAGGAGCGCGCCGTCGATGTCGTCGACGATCCCCGACAGGTCCCGGAGGGTTCCCTCGGCATCGAGCAGCGCGGGCCGCTCCGCCCCTGCCGTACCGACTCGCAGCAGCTTCATGGTCACAATCTCCCTCGATCGCGGGGGCGCCCGGCCGATGGGTGCAGCCATCGGAGGACTGGCCGATCCTCCAATCCCGGAGTCCACTCCGCAAGACCCTGTTCACGTACTGGACCGTAACCAGGCCTCTCACTGATAGAGGGCGGCCCGCTCCACGGCGCTCCAGGTCGTGCTCGTGACGACGTACAGCGCGGCCGCGAGCGGGACGACGGCCACGGTGACGAGGGTGAAGAACGACATGAACGGCATGACCTTGTTGAGCGCGCCGAGCCCGGGCACCTGCCCGCCGTCGCCGCCCGCACCCGCGACCGGGTTGTTCGCCATCATGCGCTTGGTGCGCCGGTAGTTGAAGACGGCGACGGCCGTGACGAGGACGAAGAGACCGGCGTAGACCAGCCCGGCCGGCCCGAACGGCCCGCCGTCGGCGAGCGCGTCGGCCCAGCGCCCGCCGAGCGGCGCCGCGAACAGCTCGTGTCCGAGCAGGCCGTTGGCCTCGCCGCCGATCGTGGAGCTGGAGAAGAGGTGGTACAGGAGGAAGAACGCGGGCAGTTGGAGGAGGCTCGGCAGGCAGCCGGACAGCGGCGAGACCTTTTCCTCGGCGTGCAGCTCCAGCACCGCCTTCTGGAGCCGCTGCGGATCCTCGGCGTGCTTCGTGCGCAGTTCGGCGATCCTCGGCTGCAACGCGGCCCGGGCCCGCTGGCCACGGGCGGCGGCGCGGGACAGCGGGTGGACGAGGAGTCGTACGAGCGCGGTGAACAGGACGATCGCGGCGGCGGCCGCGGAGGCGTGGAACAGCGGGGTCAGCAGGTCGGCGACGTGCTCGACCAGGCGGGCGAAGACAGCGAGAACGGACATGGGTGAGCCCTCCGGGGGTCTCGTCGTGCCGGATGTCCGGGAATGGCCGGAACGGAACAGAGCGGCATGACGACCCGCGCGGGGTCACGCGTACGGGAAGAGAAAGGGGGTGCGTGACCTACGCGGCGGTCGCCGGGAGGGCGCACCCGGGTGCCCTCGGCCGTCGCCGGCCGGGCGCGTCGGGATCACGCTGGGGCAGGAAGGCCGTACGCCGGGCCCGGTCCCGGATCGCCGTACGCACGCGCGTGGGCGGAACGGCCGGGGCGCTGCGCGCCGAGAGCAGGAGGCAGACGGAGAACGCGGAACCGGCGGCGGCGGTCGCGGCCAGCGCCACGGTCGCGGAGAGGTTGCCGGTGTCGAGCAGCAGGACCGGCAGCAGCACGAGCAGCAGCAGGGCGACCGTACGCGAGGAACGCAGCGAACGCGACGACACGAACCCGCGCCTCATCCGGCCCTCCCCGTAAGCAACTTCCGACACGTTTCCGCCCTTTATACCTGAGAGGGCAGTCGTACCCGAAGCCCGCACCCGACAGGAGCTCCCCGTGCCACGCATCCCGACCTGCGTCCTGACGAGCGACGAGCCTGCCGCGCGGGTCTCCGGCGGCCATGCCGTGGACCGGTTCGTCGAGATCGGCTCCTTCACCAAGGTGCTCACCGGCACCGCCCTGATGCGCATGGCCGCCGCGGGCCTGCTCGACCCGGACGACCCCGTCGAGCGCCACCTCCCCGCCACGCCCGGCACGGGCATCACGCTGCGGAACCTGGCCACCCACACCTCCGGCCTGCCCCGCCTCCCGCCCGACCCCATCGGGATCCTCCAACTCGCCGACCCCTACGCCGCCTTCGACCAGTCCGCGCTCACCCGGGCGCTCGCCCGGCTCGACAAGGTCGCGGTCCGGCCGCCGGGGCAGCGGGAGTACTCCAACTTCGGGTACGCGGTGCTGGGCGCCGCGCTGGTCGCGGCGGCCGGCGCGCCGTACGGGGAGCTGCTCGCCGAGCACGTCCTGCGCCCGCTGGACGTCGACGAGGTCGGCGTGCGTCCGGACGCGGACCGGCGGCTGCTCGCCCCGGGGCTGTTCGGCCGGGCCCGCCGGCCCTGGACGATGGACGGGGCGATCCTCCCGGCGGGCGGGCTGTGGGCCACGCCGCGCGCGGTGGCCGATCTGCTGTTCCGGCTGGCGGTCGAGCGCCGGCTGGGCGATCCCGCCCCCTCGTGGCAGAGGTCCGGGGCCCTGCTGTGGCACAACGGCGCGACCCGGCACGCCTCGCTCTTCGCCGGGGCGACGGACGACGGCCGCTGGGTGGTCGTCCACCGGCTGAACGGCGACTCGGACGACACCGACCGCACCGCCGTCGACCTGGTCCGCCGGATCGCCTAGGACCGCTCAGGACTGCCGGGCACCGCGCCGGGAGCGCCTAGGCCGAGTCGGTCTCCAGCGGCTCCAGCAGCCGCTTCGGCTTGAGCAGCACCCGGCTCACCGGGTCGGCCGGGTCCGGGTCGAGGCCCGGTCCGGGCCACATGACCACGTCCCCCACCGGTACGACGCCCCCGCACGCGGGGCACTCTCCGTACGCCCCGAGTTCGGTGCCGCAGTCCGCGTGCCGGAAGGAGCGCAGCCGGCCGTCGGTGTAGTGCTCGCGACCCCACAGGCCGAGGGCGCGCAGGGTGGGCCACAGTTCGGCGCCGCGGTCGGTGAGGACGTACTCGTCGCGCGGCGGCGACTGCTGGTACCGGCGCTTTTCGAGGATGCCCTCGGCGGTCAGCGTCTGGAGCCGCGCGGCCAGGACGGCGCGCGGGATGCCGAGGTGGACGAGGAAGTCGTTGTAGCGCCGCACGCCGTACAGCGCGTCCCGGACGACGAGCAGCGTCCAGCGCTCACCGACGATCTCGAGCGCGCGAGCGATCGAGCACTGCTGTGTCGCGTAGTCCTTGCCCAGTGCCATGCCGTCCACTGTAGCCACTTTCCGACGAATAGGTTCAATGAATGAACTGACCGTGTTACGGTGGCCGGGTCAGGTCAGTTCAATGACTGAACCATAAGGAACACGCCATGACCGGGCTCGACTCCGCCGCCGCCACCGCCAGCACCCCCGCCGACACCGCGACCGCCGCATCCGCCCGGGACGCCCCCGGCGCCCGCCCCCGGGCCACCCTCGCCCTGACCAGCGCGGCCACCGCCGTGGCGCTGATGACGTACACGGCCCCGATGGTCACGCTCCCGGACACGGCGCGCGCCCTGCACACCGCCCTGTCCGGCCAGGCCTGGCTGCTGAACGGCACCCCGCTCGGCCTCGCCGCGCTCCTGCTGGTGGCCGGCAGCCTCGCCGACGACTACGGCCGGCGCCGGCTCTTCCTCAGCGGCACCCTGGCCCTCGGCCTCACCACCGTCCTCGGCGCCTTCGCCACGTCCACCTGGCAGTTCACCCTCGCCCGCATCGCCCAGGGCGCGGCCAGCGCCGCACTCCTCGCGAGCAGCCTCGGCCTGATCGTCGCGGCCTACCCCTCCCCGCGCGGCCGGCTGCACGCGACCGCCGTCTGGGGCGCCTTCGTCAGCGGCGGCATCGCGACCGGCCCGCTGATCGCGGGCGCGCTGCCCGACTGGCGCGTGGCGTACGGCGTCCTCGGCGCCGCCGCCCTCGTGGTCGCCGCGCTCGGCACCCGCGCCCTGGCCGAGTCCCGCGCCCCGCGCGGCGGCCGCCCCGACATCCCGGGGGCCCTGACCTTCGGCCTCGCCCTGGTGTCCCTGCTCGCCGCGCTGACCCTCGGCCGGGACGGCTGGCTGCGCGCACCCGTCGGCCTGCTCCTCGCGGCAGCCGTGGTCCTGATGGCGCTCTTCGTCGCGGTCGAACGCCGGGTCGCGACCCCGATGATCGACCTCGGTCTGCTGCGCCACGCCCCCTTCCTCGCCTCGGCCGGCGGCGGCCTGTTCACCGGCCTCGCGGTGATCGCGCCGTTCAGCTTCCTGCCCGCCCTGATCCAGCAGACGCTGCGGCTGTCCCCCATGGACACGGCCTGGCTGCTCCTGCTCTGGTCCGGGCTGAGCTTCACGGTCGCCCTCCAGGTCAAGCGCCTGGCCGGCCGCGTCACCCCGCGCGTCCAGCTCGCCGCCGGCTTCGCCCTGCACGCCGTCGGCGTCCTGGCCATGCTCGGCGCCGTCGGCTCCGGCTCCTGGGTCCGGCTGCTGCCCGGCCTGGTCATCGGCGGCGTGGGCAGCGGCCTGCTCAACGGCGGTCTGCCGCTGCTGGCCGTCGAGTCGGTCCCGCGCGAGCGGGCCGCGATGGGCTCCGGCGCCCAGCAGACCTTCCGCTACATCGGCTCCAGCGCCGGCGTCGCCCTGACCATCGCCCTCGCCACCTCCTCCGGCAGCCTCGCCCACGGCGCGGACATCGCCCTGCTGGTGTCGGCGGGACTGGCGGTGCTGGGCGTGGTGAGCGTGCTGGCGCCGCGGGAGCGGTCCTGAACCGGCGGCGGCCCGGCACGCTCACCTCGGCCGCACGGAGACCAGCTTCCCCCACACCGCCATCCGGTAGCGGGAGGTGAACTCGGGGGTGCAGGTGGTCAGGGTGATGTAGTAGCCGGGGCTGTCGTAGCCGTAGGACGGCCGGTCGAGGGAGCGCGGGACCGGCCGGATCACCCCCGAGTCCGTTGCCGAGGTCTGCGGCAGCACCTGGTCGACGTCGTAGGTGTACGTCGCCGTCCGCGTCTCCACCTCGATGTCGTCCCCGCGCCGCAGCCGGGGCAGATAACGGAAGGGCTCGCCGTGCGTGTTGCGGTGCCCGGCGAGCGCGAAGTTCCCGGCCTGGCCCGGCTGCCCGGTGCCGCGGTAGTGGCCGACGTACCCCTTGTCGAGGACGCCGGCCTTGCTCACGCCCTCGGCGACGGGGACGCGCAGCCCGAGCCGGGGGATGTCGAGGACGGCGTACGCCTGGGAGCGCCGGGGCGGGGCGGCGGCGGGGACGGGGACGGGGACGGACGACGACCGCGGCGCGGGGGCCCGCCCCGTCGTACCGGAAGGGCCGGGCGACGCGGGACCGGGACTCGAACCCGGGTCGGCGCCGCGGCCGTTGCCGCTCCCCCACTCCCGCTCCAGCGCCTGCACCTGCCGCTCGGCGCCGCGCCGCGCCTCCCGGTTGGTCCACCACAGCTGGTGCACGACCAGCAGCGCCAGCAGCACCCCGACCGTGACGAGCGCCTCGCCCCCGCCCCACAGCATCCGCCGGCGCCGGGCACGCCGGCGCCGGTCGCCGTGCCCTACGACCCGCACCCCAGACGCCGCGAGCATCCGCACCCACCTCCACGATGGCCGCCCGCACGATAGGCGCGGCGGGCCCAACTGGCCATAGCCGCAGGGGGTTCGGGATGCCGAACAGGCTTCCTCAATGGGTTTGAGAAAGTACTGTCAGAACTCTCGACAGCCCCACCCGTCACCCCCGATGCTTCCTGCTGCCGGAGGCCGCAACGGGGAACTGGAGAGGCGGAGAAGCCATGATCCGACGCAGAACACTGTTGGCCGCAGCGGGCGGCGGCGTCCTGGGCAGCGCCCTGGCGACGGGCACCGCGCGCGCGGACGCGACGATCCCGGTCGACCCGTCCGCCGCCTACGGCACCTGGGAGGGCTGGGGCACGTCCCTCGCCTGGTGGGCGAACGTCTTCGGCACGCGGGACGACTTCGCGGACATCTTCTTCACGACCGGGCCGACGACGTACAACGGCATGTCGCTGCCCGGCCTCGGCCTGAACATCGCCCGCTACAACCTGGGCGCGTGCAGCTGGAACAGCGTCGGCGGCGAGTCGATGGTCGCCTCCGCGAACATCCCCAAGTTCAAGCAGATCGAGGGCTATTGGCAGGACTGGACGAGCGAGGACCCGACGTCGTCCTCCTTCAAGTGGACCGCGGACGCCACCCAGCGCGCGATGCTGGTGAAGGCGGCCGGGCGCGGCGCGACCACCGAGCTGTTCGCCAACTCCCCGATGTGGTGGATGTGCCTGAACCACAACCCCTCGGGCGCCTCCGGCGGCGGCAACAACCTCCAGTCCTGGAACTACCGCCAGCACGCCTCCCACCTGGCCGCCGTCGCCCTCTACGCGAAGCAGAACTGGGGCGTGACCTTCTCGACGGTCGAGGCCTTCAACGAGCCCTCGTCCTCCTGGTGGACCGCGACCGGCACCCAGGAGGGCTGCCACATGGACGCGACCGCCCAGGCGGCCGTACTGCCGTACGTACGCAGCGAGTTGGACAAACGCGGCCTCACGTCGACGAAGATCTCGGCATCGGACGAGAACACCTACGACCTGGCCCGCACCACCTGGGACTCCTTCTCCGCCACGACCAAGGGCTACGTGGACCGGGTCAACGTCCACGGCTACCAGGGCTCGGGCGGCCGCCGCGACCTCCTCTACTCGGACGTGGTGACGACGTCCGGCAAGGCCCTGTGGAACTCGGAGTACGGCGACAGCGACTCGACGGGCCTGACCCTGGCGAGCAACCTCCTCTACGACTTCCGCTGGCTGCACCCCACGGCCTGGGTCTACTGGCAGGTGATGGACCCCAGCTCGGGCTGGGCGACGATCGTCTACGACGCCGCCACCCTCCAGCCCGGTGCGGTGCAGACGAAGTACTACACGCTGGCCCAGTTCACCCGGCACATCCGCCCCGGCATGACGATCCTCGACACGGGCGTGAGCTACGCGGTCGCGGCCCTGGACAGGTCCGCGAAACGCCTGGTGATCGTCGCCGCGAACACATCCGCCTCCGCCCAGACCCTCACCTTCGACCTCTCGTCCTTCTCCTCGGTGACCGGCGGCTCGGGCGGACTGGTCCCCCGCTGGAACACAGTGACGACGGGCGGCTCGGACCTCTACACGGCCCACTCGGACACGTACCTGTCCGGCAAGTCCGTAGCCGTCCCCTTCGCCGCGAAGTCGGTCCAGACGCTCCAGGTGGACGGGGTCAGCGTGTGACGGCCGAGGGCAGCGGAAGGGCGTCCTGGTAGCCGTTGACCGGCCGGGGCACCTTCTTCACCGTGAGCGCGTCCAGCGCGACCGGCGCGGACCTGGTGCCCAGCCGCCCGCCCGGGTGCCAGGTCCCGGTGACCGACACCCAGGCGCCGGCGGGCGGCACGTCACCGCCGTAGATCCGCACCTTCACCGACTGGGCGTCCGCGGCACAGCAGTTGATGATGATCCGCGTCAGATCCCAGCTGCCTCCCCCGTGGGGCGTGACGATCCCGGTCATGAGGATGGTCCGCCCCTTGATGTCCCGCGCCGGGTCCTGCTGCACCCGGCCGGTGAAGTCGGACAGGGTCATCGGCACCGGCGAGCCGGCCGGCAGGGGAGCGAACGTCTGCCGCTCGGCGACGGGCTTGGCCGGCTGCCGGGAGGCGGTGTACGCGCCGAGGGCGGGCGGGGCGTAGAAGAGCAGACTGAGGGCGGGCAGGAGCAGCAGCCAGGCGACGCGGGGCAGGCCGGAGTGATCGTGCCCGTGACGGACTTCTTCGTCCTCTTGCCGGCGATCGAGCAGGGCACCGGCGACGCCCAGCAGCACGAGGACGACGCCGGAGGCGATGAGCAGCGGCCGCATGCCCTCCTTGACGTACCGCAGGCAGAGGTCGGTGAAGAGGGAGATGTGCAGCAGCCCGAGCCCGCAGAGCGCGAGCAGCCCCGCCCGCAGCCACCTCTTCACGGCAGTACTCCCCTTCACAGCAGTGCTCCCCCGATCAGCGCGCTGCACGCGACGGCGACGACGACGGTGGCGGCCGAGAACCGTACGGCGAAGGCCCGCCCGAAGGTCCCCGCCTGGAGCGCGATGAGCTTCAGGTCCACCATCGGCCCGACGACCATGAACGCGAGCCGCGCCACCGCCGGAAAGGCGGTGAGGGAGGCCGCGAGAAAGGCATCGGCCTCGGAACACACGGCGAGCAGCACCGCCAGCCCCGCCAGGAACAGCACGGACAGCCAGGGCGACCCGGCGAAGGTGTCCAGCACGGAGCGCGGCACGGCGACGTTGAACGTGGCCGCCGCCATCGCCCCGAGCACGAGAAAGCCCCCGGCGTGCAGGAAGTCGTGCTGGAACCCGCGCCGGAACTCGTCCCACCGGCTGCGCCCGTCCCGATGCCCGGCATGCTGATGCCGCACGACGGGCCGCAGCCACTCCGCCTTCCCGAACCGCAGCCACAGCCAGCCCATGACGACGGCGGCGGCGAGCGAGGCGAGCAGCCGGGCCAGCACCATGGCGGGCTGCCCGGGAAACGCGATCGCCGTCGCCGTCAGCACGACAGGATTGATGGCGGGCGCGGACAGCAGGAACGCGAACGCCGCGGCCGGCGGAACCCCCCGCCCGATGAGACTGCCTGCGACGGGCACCGAGGCGCACTCGCACCCCGGCAGCACCACCCCCGCGACCCCGGCCACGGGCACGGCGAGCGCGGCCCGCCGGGGCAGGATGCGCTGGAAGACCCGCTCCGGCACAAAGGCGTTGATCGCCCCGGACAGCGCGGTCCCGAGCAGCAGAAAGGGCGTGGCCTGCACGGTCACGGCCAGGCAGACGGTCCGCCAGGCCTGCACCGCCGGCGCGTCCCCCCACCGCCCGACGACGAACAGCAGGACACCGGGCACGACGGCCGCCGCGACGAGCAACAGGGGCCAGTACGGCGGCAACGCCGCCCCCTGCCGACCTCCGTCGGCGTCCGCCTCGGCCTCTACCAGCCCCACCCCACCGGCGCTCTTCACGCAACCCCCACTGGATGCCCACACCCGAGCTCCCACGAAGATAGACGAAGGCCCGCGGCCCCTCCCCCGCGCCCCCTCCACGCCTCACTTTTGTCACCGCGCGGCAGTACGGTGTCCCCCATGCGCCCCGACACGCCTGCCTCGCCTGCCGAGAACGTCGACCACACCGCGGAAGCGGCACGCCTGGAGCGGACCGCCGGCCTGTACCCCGAGGACGCCGAGGCCCTCCTCCTGCGCGCCGCGGCCCACCTGGAACTGTCCGGCGACCGCCCCGCCGCGACCACGCTCTACGACCGCCTGCTGGCGACCACCGCCGACCTGGACAACCCTCCCCTGATCCGGGCCCTGAAGGCCTCGAACCTCTGGGAGTACGGCCACGAGGCCGAGGCAAGGGCGATCATCGAGGGCATCCGCCTCGCCGCCCCGCGCGACCCGGCCCCCTGGCTGATCGCGGCGGAGTCCCTGGAGTCCCACGACGAACTGGAGGCGGCGGCCGAAACCCTCACGGAGGCCGCCCGCTCGCTCCTGCCGGAGGGCACGGAACCCCCTGCCCCCACCCACCCCCTCCTCTACGCCCGCCACCGCGTCCGCCGCATGCTGGGCCTCCCCCACGACGACTGGGACACCCTGGCGGACACCCTCCACTCGGCTCCCGTCTCGCTGGACGAACTCCACGACCCGAAAAGGGTCTGGTCCCTCGGCTCGGACAACCCCGCCGAACTGGCCGCCGAAATCTCCCGCCTCCAAGCCGAACTGGGCGCCTACCGCGAGGCCCTCTCCCGCCCCTTCCCGGTGGCGGTCCTGCACTGGCCGGCCCCGGAACTGACGGAACTGGTCTCGGCGTACCCGACCCTCTCCTCGGAGTACCCCTCCCACCCGGAACACCTGTCGACCATAGAGTCCTCGCTCCGCGAACTGTCCTCCTCGGGCACGGCGAACCTGGGCATCGTGACGGGCACGGTCCCGTCGTACGAGGCCTTCGCAGCCTCGGAGGGCTCCTCCCCGGACGACGTGACGCTGCTGCCGCAGTACGCGACGACGCTGGCGGCGAGGGGGCGGGCGGAGGCTTGGCCGCCGGAGCGGAGTGCCGGGTGCTGGTGCGGCTCGACAGAGGGCTACGAGGCCTGCCACGGCGCGTAGGTCCGTAACGGCACCGCGGCCCGCAACACCGCAAGTCGCGGCATCACCCGCCGCCCGACCGGATCGCCCATCACCGGTGACCAGTCAGGCCCATCGAGCCGCCACCCACCTCCCCACCCGCTCCCCCGGGCCGCCCGCTCGTTTCTTCCCCGTGCTGGAGCGGCCCGGGGTCAAGGGTGGCTCGAAGAGCCATCGGCGCCAGCCGACGCGAGAGCGCAGCGGAGCGGAAGCGGAGCGGAAGCGCCCTTGAGGCCGGGCCGCGGAAGCACAACAATCCCGAGAAGCGGGCGGCCTCCGGCCACTTCACAGTTCCCGCCGACACGAACTCCCAGCGGAACTGGCGGGGTTGAAGGGCGATGGCGCATGACTGATCACCCGGCGCATAAACAACCGGTCCAAACTCTCAGGGCCCTACCTCCACCGCCGTAGAGCGTTCACAGCTCGTTCGCTGAGTCTGATCACTGCCCGGGCGCCCTGGACAGCCACCGGACCCTGCCCGCTCACTGGCAGGGGCTGACCTGTGTCTGAAAACGATCACCTTTTGACTCACAGCATTCGGCTGTCAGTGGTTGGTGTTAGAACAGGTCCACATCAACCCGAGAAGTCGGAGGAGCGACCGTGGCGGAACCGGGGGACCTGAAACATCCAGGCGTCTACGAGAAGCTCGTCACGCAAGAGCTGCGCGATCGGATAGTCGAACTCGAAGCCGCAGGGTGGAAGGCCGTCGATGCCGAGGTCAGCACGGAGTCCGCACCGCACGTGCTGGCCCGCCACATCGGCGAGGCAGTGGCACGCCGGTTGGCCCAACTGCCCCGTGACAAACAGGTCGCAGCCGCCAATCAGATCATGCAATCGCTGGTCGCCAGTGCGCCTGATCCGCATGAAGGCGAGATCGAGGCAACCATCGCCGACGGGCCGCGCCAACTCCTCGCTCTCGCCGAACAGGAGGCCCCGGGCGTCTACGCAATCCGCCCCTTGACGCCCCTCTCCGAAACTGCGCTGATCACCAACGCCCCAGACGATCCCAATCTTGGCGCCGAGCTGCGGGCAGAGCTCGCCACGGCCGACCGCATCGACCTGCTGTGCGCCTTCGTGAAGTGGCACGGTATTCGGGTACTTGAGGACTCGCTTCGGGCAGCAAAGAAGCGCAACGTCCCCATCCGGGTCATCACAACCACCTACATCGGAGCCACCGACCGCCACGCCTTGGATCGCCTGATCCGCGAGTTCGGCGCTCAGGTGAAGGTCAACTACGAGATCCGGTCCACGCGTCTTCATGCGAAGGCATGGCTGTTCCGCCGCCGAACCGGCTTCAACACGGCCTACGTAGGCAGCTCGAACCTCTCCAAGGCCGCATTGCTCGATGGCCTGGAGTGGAACGTACGACTGTCCTCGATCGCCACACCGCGGGTGCTCGACAAGTTCGAGGCGACCTTCGACGCCTACTGGGATGACCCCGCCTTCGAGGTGTACAACCCCGACGAGGACGGGGAACGCCTCGACGAAGCCCTGGCCCAAGCAGGTGGCGGTCGGGCAGGCGACGACCTCAAGATCAACCTCTCCGGCCTCGAAGTGCAGCCCTTCCCACACCAACGGGACATGCTGGAACGCCTCCGCGTAGAGCGCGAGATCCGCGACCACCATGAGAATCTCCTGGTCGCAGCCACCGGCACTGGCAAGACAGTCATGGCCGCCCTGGACTACCGCGCTATGCGCGACAAACGCCACGGTGAGCTCCCCCGGCTGCTCTTCGTGGCGCACCGCAAGGAGATCCTGAGGCAGTCTCTGCGCACCTACCAGGAGGTCCTCGGCGATGCCTCCTTCGGCGAGTTGCTCTACAACGGCCAGGAACCCCGCGACTGGACCCACGTATTCGCGAGCGTCCAGTCCCTCAACCTCCAGCGGCTGGAGCAGATCGATCCCAGCCACTTCGACGTCATCGTCATCGATGAGTTCCACCACGCCACAGCCAGTACATACCGCCGCGTCCTCAACCACTTCCAACCCACCGAACTACTCGGCCTCACCGCTACACCAGAGCGGATGGACGGGTTCAATGTTCAAGACGAGTTCTTCGGAGGGCGCATCGCGGCCGAGATGCGCCTGTGGGAAGCTCTTGAGGCTGACCTGCTGTGCCCGTTCCACTACTTCGGAATCCCCGATGGTACGGATCTAACGCAGTTGCACTGGCGGGCGGGCACCTACGACAGGGACGAACTCAGTAACGTCCTCACGGCAAGCCACGCACGAGCTCTCATCGTCATCAAGCAGGTCAAAGACAAGATCTGCAACCCCTCCACCATGCGCGCCTTGGGTTTCTGCGTGACCAAGGCACACGCCCACTTCATGGCCGAAGAGTTCCGCAAGGCGGGGTTCCAAGCCGCTGCCCTCGACAGCGATACCTCTGCCACAGAGCGTGAGCAGAAGCTGTCGGATCTCAAGGCCGGCCGAATCCAAGTGATCTTCTCTGTCGACCTGTTCAACGAGGGGGTTGACATCCCGGAGATCGACACGCTGTTGCTTCTGCGCCCCACGAACAGCGCGACCGTCTTCCTCCAGCAACTGGGACGCGGCTTGCGTCGTACGCCGAACAAACCCGTACTGACCGTGCTCGACTTCATCGGCCAGCACCGGGCAGAGTTCCGCTTCGAGGAGCAGTTCCGCGCACTGACGAACCTGTCCCGTAACCGCCTCATCGACAACATCGAGCGCGGCTTCCCTCATCTGCCCTCTGGCTGCCAGATCATCCTGGAGGGCAAGTCCAGGGACCTTGTTCTCAACAACATCCGCACCCAGGTGGACGCCACAATCAACACGCTCGTGAAGGAGGTCCGGAACTACAGCACACCCACGATCGATGCCTACCTCCGCGAGAGCCAGCGGGACATCAATGAGCTCTACAAAAACAAGAACTCGTGGACCACGGTCTTGCGTAAGGCAACGTTCATCAAAGCGGCTCCGCTGCCGGGCGAGGAGGATCTCCTCAAGCGCGTCCACGCGTTCCTTCACGTAGACGACCCCAACCGGGCCCAGGCCTATCTGCGCCTCCTTGCGGACGACGCTCCGGACTACGACTCCCTTTCTCCGGCCGAGCAGGCGTACGGCCGCATGCTCTTCTTTAACTTGTGGGACAAGGCGGGTGGATTCTCCAGTTACCGGGAGGGGCTGGAATCCCTACGTGTCCAGGAACGGGTCCGCGACGAACTGCGCCAGGTTCTGACGTACGTCCTCGACCGAACAGATCACTTCCCCATCCCGCTGAGCGCCCCACTCAGCCGCCTCCCGCTGAAGATCCACAGCTCCTACAACCGCTCCGAGATCCTCGCGGCGCTCGGAGTAGCACGGCTGGGCGGCCAGATGCCCGGCGTCTTTGCCCAGGGGGTGAGCTGGGTCGAGGACATCAAGACCGACGTACTCTTCATCACCTCGGAGAAGAACGAAAAGGACTTCTCCCCCAACGTTCGCTACAAGGACTACGCGATCAGCCCCACCCGTTACCACTGGGAGTCCCAGAACGGCACGTCTGAGAGCTCCCGGACAGGATTGCGCTACCAGCGCCACGTAACGCAGGGCAGCAACGTCCTGCTCTTCCTTCGCCGCTACAAAGAGAACAGCATCGGCAAGTCCGAGCCCTGGATGCTTCTCGGCCCGGCCACCTATGTGACCCACAGCGGCAGCAAGCCGATGGCGATCACTTGGGACCTTGAGCATGAGCTCCCTGCCGATGTGTGGTCGTACTCCGCGGCGATCACTACCGGGTGAACTTCTCGACTTCCGCCTCGAAGTGTGTCTGGGCTCGGTCGAGCAGGTCATCCGCGTCACGGCCGTGTGCCTGCATCCAGCGGAGGAGGTCGGCGATGATATCGACCGCCGCTTCCTCCGCCGCAGTCAAAGCCAGCGGCTCGGATTCCGCACCGGACGGACTCGACGCCTTCATTGCCCTGTAGCTGTTGAGCAACTCGTCAATGCCGGCGGTCGGTGGACGCACGGTGTGCACACAGATCGAAGGCAGTCCAGTATCCATTTCGCACCACGTCACTTTGCGATCAGCTCGAAGCTCGACACCCCAGCGGTCGGCCACAGCATCGACGAGGGTCACCCCACGCCCGGCTTCGCTGCCCAACCCTGCCTGGACCAGCGTCGGTAGGGCGCGAGTGCCGGGGTCGTGAACCTCGATACGCAGATAGCTGCCGTTCATGGAGACAGCAAGGGTCGTCGGGGTCTCAAGGCCAACGTGGTTGATCACGTTGGAAACAAGCTCGCTGGCACAGAGCTGAGCCACGTCGACCACTTCAGGCAAGCGCCACACTTCCAGGTGGAGCCGCAGGATACGCCGCAGAGCCGCCACCTCCTGGGGTTCCGCAAGGAACGGTAGGTCCCATGGCTTCCTTGGCATGCAGACGATGCAGTCCATCTCTCAACTCCCTGCGCGAGACAGTAGGTTGCGAAGCGCAATGAAGCGCACACTCAGAGTTGCATTGGAACTCTCAAAATGGAACTCTCACTTCGAGGGGGATCGGAGCGCAACCATGAACCGCACGCCCCCAGCGCACGCCATCTTGCCGCCATGGCGCATGAGCCCGGAGCATCTGACAGAGCGAAACGAAAGGCTCACCACATGCCAGTCGGACCCACGACTCGCCGTCGCCAACTGGGCGCTGACCTGCGCCGACTTCGTGAACTCAAGGGTCTGACCCTTGAGGAGGCCGGAGCACGTGTTGGCATCTCCAAGGCGACCCTCAGTCGCTACGAGACGAAGGAGGGCACGGTCAAGTGGCCTGCCGTTGACGCGCTTTGCCGTGAATACGGCGCCTCGGACGAGGAGCGCTTGGCCCTGGTCGAACTCGCCAAGGGCGCCAAGATCCAGGGATGGTGGAGATCTCTGGCTGACCCCATCCCCGAGTCCATGAACCTCATGCTGACACTGGAGGATGAGGTCGTACGAGAAGACCACTACGCCTGCATGTATGTGCCTGGCCTCCTGCAGACCCGCGCCTACGCCGAAGCAGTCCACCGTGCCTCCGAAGTGGGCTGCCCCGAGCGGGAGGTGCAGCACATGGTCGACATCCGCATGAAGAGGCAAGAGCTCCTCGATCGAGACGAGCCTCCGCACATCTGGTGTGTAGTCGATGAGGCCGCCGTCCGACGCATCGTGGGCGGACGAGAAGTCATGCAGGAGCAGCTCCGACACCTGCGGGCCATGAGCGAGCGCCCGCACATCACAGTGCAGGTGCTTCCGTTCGCAAGAGGCGCCCACGCTGCGGCCGTTGGCAGTTTTGCCATCCTCCGCGGGCCGAAGCGGGAACTGGACGTGGTCTACGTCGATCTCCTCGGCGGCGGGCTCTTCATGGAGAAGCCGAAGGAACTAGATCGCTATAGGTTGGCGTTCGAGTACCTCAGCGCCCAGGCACTCGACCTGGAGTCCTCGGCCGAGATCGTCGACCGTATAAGCAAGGAGCTCTGATGGCAGCACCCTCGACGTACCGGTGGTTCACGTCGTCCTACAGCGGCGGCAGCGGGACTGAGTGCGTGACATGCGCGCATGCCGGGGAGCGCATGCTCGTGCGTGATTCGAAACGTGGCTGCGAGCCCGTGATAGCCGTCGAGGGTCAGGCCTGGCAGGCCTTCACACACGCGCTAAAGCAACGGGGACTGGAGCAATGAGCTCCAACGCCAGATAGGCATCCCTAGCCATGAGTTCGTAGAGATCCCTTGGCACATGGTCCAGTTCTCCTTGGAGGTGCAGCGTGACCGCGGCTCCGACGTTTGAGGAGCTGTTCCGCAGCTGTCGCGAATCGGCAGTCCATCTGGAGATGCGGGACTCGTACATGAAGTCGGACCCGGCGTACACCGACTGGAACGCCGGCGCGGTGATCGACCCCACCGAGAGGTGGGCCGACTGGCTCTCCCTGGTCTCCGAGGCTACGAGTCGTGGAGTGAAGGTCCGCCGCGCCCGGATCGTGTCCGAACCCGTGAGCAGATACATCCGGTTCGAGTACGAAGTGACCGAGGGCCTGAACATCGCCGCAGGCGAGGAAGTGCGCTGGTTGTCGCGCAGGAACGCCACCGGTATCGCCCTGCCCGGCAACGACTTCTGGCTGTTCGACTCGTCCCGGCTGCTCGTGAACCACTTTGACGGCGAGGGTGAGTGGCTTGAGCCATCTCTGAGCACTGACTTCCAGGAACTCGAACTGTGCGCCAGCGCCTTTGAGGCGGTGTGGGAGCTGGGCATCCCGCACGCCGAGTACGAACTCACCTAATCAGGTGGGGGAACCGGCCTGTCCGTTGGACGGAGTTGAGCGGTGGCCTGCCTGCGAGCGATTGGTGGGATTGGGACACCGGTGCCTCGGCGAAGCCTGTGTCACGGCGTTCAGAGCTGACCTAGATCTGCCAATCGCCGATCCAGCTGACGGCCGTGCCCCTGCCGCCACTGGTCCACGCACCGCTCAACCTCGAAGCCCCGGGAAAGCTGGAGGAGAGGCAAGGGCGGTCCGCCCTGAGGTTTCCTGGCAGGCTGGTGGAGAGGGAGGCACAGTCACAGGCCCTTACAACCCGTCTCCCACAGCCCCCTCAACTCCTCCGCCACCCCCGGCGCCGCCAGCAGCAACGGCTCGTTGTACGTGGGGAATTGAGGGAGGGCCACCGCGCCCGCCTCGATCGCGATCAGGTACGCCGGCAGGCCGTCCACCGCGTGGAATTCGCCGATGGCCGCTGCCGTGGCGCGGCCTGCCGCGACCTGGGAGAGGGAGAGGGCCGTGGAGCCCATCACCCTGGTGGTGCAGTGGCGGTGGGAGAGGGCGGTCAGGAGAGGGTCCAGGCCGGGCCAGTGGGAGTGGGCGGCCCACTCCGTGAGGAAGAGGTGGCCGGTGAGGGTGGTGTGGGGCGAGGCATGGATCGGGGTGCCGTTCAGGTGGGCGCCGCGGCCTCGGATCGCGGTGAAGACTTCCCGGCGCCAGGGGTCGGCCACCAGGCCGAGGAGCGGGGTGCCGTCGGGGGAGACCAGGCCCAGGGAGAAGGAGCACCAGCCGATGCCGTGGGCGTAGTTCGTGGTGCCGTCGACCGGGTCCACGACCCAATAGGGGGCGGTTGGCGTGGTCGGCTCGTCGACGCCGTACTCCTCGCCCTCGATGCCGTGCGACGGGAAGGCCGCCCGGAGGACCGAGCGGACGTGGATCTCGATCGTCTCGTCCGTCTGCGTGACGATGTCCGCCGGGCCCGCCTTCTCCCGTACCTCCTCGCCGTGGCGTGGGCGGCGGATCGTCTCCGACGCCCAGGCGGCCAGGTCGGTCGCGATCGTCAGCGCGCGGTCCAGGTCCAGGTCCAGGTCCAGGTCCGGGTCTGGGTCCGGGTCCAGGTCGGCGGCGCGTACGTCCTCGTGTGCGTCCTCGTCGTGTTCCTCCACACGCGCAGGATGGCAGGGGCTGGTGCGCGATGTCCCGGTGGGGCTCGTTAGCCTCGGCTGCATACAGAAGATGACACAAAGGACAACAGAGGAGGCAGTCGTGGCCAAGGTTCCCAGTGCGGTCGTCGCCGCCGGCGGGCTCGTCGGTGGGTACGGCGTGGCCCGTTGGACCAGGAAGCGGCAGCTGGGCGGGGCCGTGCTGGCCGTGGCCGGGGTCGCTGCCGCGCAGCAGTGGCGCAAGCAGGCCGGGGGGAAGGCGGCGGGGGCGTTGGGTGCCGCGTACGTCGCCGCCTTCGCGGGGTCGCATCCGCTGGCCAAGAAGGTCGGCGCCTGGCCGTCCGTCTTCGGAGTCGCCGGCGCCGTCGCCCTCGCCTCCTGGGCTGTCGCCGACCGTAAGGCCTGACGCAGCGGACGCCCCGATCACCGGGTGCCCGTCACAGGGTTCCCGCCCCGAACGGCTTCCGGTACGCCGGCGGGCTCGTGCCCACCACCCGGCGGAAGCGTTCCCGGTACGCCGTCGGGGAGCCGAAGCCCGGCTGTTCGGCGATGCGCTCGACAGGGTACGGCGTCGTCTCCAGCAGGTGCTGGGCCGCGCCGTGCCCGGGTCCGGTGCGGCCACTGGAGCGGTGACGTGCCGGTCCTCCCGGCCCCCTCACGCTCCCAGCGTCCGCGTCACCACGTAGATCAGCAGTCCCGCCAGGGATCCCACCACCGTGCCGTTGATCCGGATGAACTGCAGATCGCGGCCGATGTGCGCCTCGATCTTGCGGGTGGTGTGCTCCGGGTCCCAGGCGGCCACGGTGTCGGTGATCAGCGAGGTGATCTCCTTGCGGTACGTCGTCACGACGTGCACCGCCGCGCCCTGCACCCAGCTGTCGACCTTCTCCTGCACCTTCGGCTCGGTCGCCATCCGCGTGCCCAGCGACAGCAGCGCGGCCCGCACCCGCAGCCGCAGCTCGCTGCGCTCGTCCTCGGCCGCCGCCACGATCATGGACCGTACGGCCGTCCACGCGGACGCGATCAGGTCCTGCACCTCGCCCCGGCCCAGCACCTCGCCCTTGAGCCGCTCCACCCGCGCCCGCGTCTCCGTGTCGGACTGGAGGTCGGAGGCGAAGTCGGTGAGGAAGCGGTCCAGGGCGCCGCGCGCCGGGTGCGCGGGCATGTCCCGCATCTCGGTGACGAAGCGGAGCAGCTCCTTGTAGACGCGTTCGCCGACCTTGCGGTCCACGAATCTCGGGGTCCAGCCCGGCGCGCCGCCCTCCACGGCGACCATCACGTCGTCCCGGTGCAGCACCAGCCAGTCGTGCGCCCGGGTCACCACCAGGTCCACCACGCGCCGGTGCCCGCCGTCGGCGACGACCTTCTCCAGCATCTTGCCGATGCCGGGCGCGATCTCCTGGGCGTTCGCCCGGCGGGTGATCGCCTCCCCGACCACCGCCTGCACGTCCGAGTCCCGCAGCACCGTCAGCGCGCCGCGCAGCGCCGTCGCCAGCTCGGCCGTCACCCGGTCCGCGTGCTCGGGCTCCGCCAGCCAGGCGCCGAGCCGGGTGCCGATGCCGACGGCGCGCAGCCGCTGCCGTACGACGTCCTCGGAGAGGAAGTTCTCGCCGACGAACTCGCCGAGTGAGACGCCCAGTTGGTCCTTCTTGGTGGGGATGATCGCGGTGTGCGGGATGGGCAGTCCGAGGGGGTGGCGGAAGAGCGCGGTGACCGCGAACCAGTCCGCCAGCGCGCCCACCATGCCGGCCTCGGCCGCCGCGGCGACGTAACCCGCCCAGGGACCTGCGCCCTCGTGCGTGGCGAGCTTGGCGAGGACGTACACCAGCGCCACGAACAGCAGCAGGCCGGTCGCCGTGAGCTTCATCCGGCGCACCCCGCGCCGGCGCTCCTCGTCGGCCGGGGTGAAGGCCGTCATGGTCTTGTACGACACACCCCGTGCCGTCTCCGTCTCGGACGCTTCCGTCGCTTCCGTCGCTTCCATCGGCTCCACCCGTTCCGGTCCACCCGTGCGGCGATCCCGCACACAATTGTCCCTTCCTGACCGACTCCCGGAACGGAACGAGAGTTCCCGGCGTCCATCCACAGGGGACTTCCGGGCAGGGCCCTGACAGCTGTCCCCGGCCCATACCGCATCATGGGCCCATCACCAGCGGAACAACGGAACCGTCGGAGCATCGGGCTCCCGATCCCCCGAGGGGAACAGAACAAGCGTGACCAAGCGTCGTGGTTATGTACTGATGACCGCGCTCATCGCGCTGGTCGTGGCCATATCCGCCGTCATCTACCTCACCGTGGGCGCCGACGACGGCACCGCGCGCGGCACCCTCACCGACGACCGCCCGCACCACGACTCCTCCGCCGCCCCCGCCTCCACCGGCACCTGGGTCGGCTCCTGGGCCACCGCACCGGTCGGCGGCGAACCCGGCACCGAGACCGAGGGCCTGGCGGGCCACTCGGTACGCAACGTGGTGCACGCCAACACCGGCGGCACCAGCGCCCGGATCACGCTGTCCAACCTGTACGGCCAGTCGCCGCTGACCCTCACCCACGCCTCCGTCGCGCTGTCCGCCGGGAACGGCACCGCCGCGGCCGACCCCGCGTCGATGCGCCGCCTCACCTTCAACGGCGCCACCGGCGTCGTCGTACCCCCCGGCGACCAGATCACCAGCGACGCCGTCCGGCTCGCCGTCCCGCACGACAGCGACGTCCTCGTCACCACCTACTCCCCCACCCCCTCCGGCCCGGTCACCTACCACCCGCACGCCCGGCAGATCTCCTACGTCGCCACCGGCGACCACACCGAGGACGCGACCGGCACGCCGTACACCGCACAGACGCCGTACTGGCGCTACGTCACCGCGCTGGACGTGCTCAGCAACGAGGCCGAGGGCACCGTCGTCGCCTTCGGCGACTCCATCACCGACGGCATCACCTCCACCACCGACGCCGACCACCGCTGGCCCGACCTCCTCTCGGACCGGCTGCGCACGGCACTGGAGAGCGGAGGCCGGCTGCCGCGCTACAGCATCGTGAACGAGGGCATCAGCGCCAACCAGGTCCTCGCCAGCGGCCTCGGCCGGCCCCCCGAGAACCAGAGGGGCCTCGACCGCTTCGCCCGCGACGCGCTCTCGCGCCCGAACACCAAGGTCGTCGTCATCGACCTGGGCGTCAACGACATCCTGCGCAACCCCGGCCTCGCCGACCCCGACCGCATCGTCGCCGGCCTGCGCACGCTCGTCGCACAGGCCCACGCCCACGGCCTCAAGGTCGTGGGCGCCACCCTGATGCCCTTCCGGGGCCACCGCGGCTACACCGGGACACGCGAGGCCGTCCGGCAGCAGATCAACGCGCAGATCCGCACCGGCACGGTGTACGACGCGGTCGTCGACTTCGACAAGGCCCTGCGCGACCCGTACGACCCCCGCCGCCTGCGCCCCGACTACGACTCCGGCGACCATCTCCACCCCAGCGACCGCGGCTTCGCCCGCATGGCCGAGGTGTTCGACCTGCGCAGCCTGGAGGGCGGCGGGCAGACGGAGCTGTAGGGGAGGAATACTGGCGCGCATGACCCGCCTGATCCTCGCCACCCGTAACACCGGAAAGATCACCGAGCTGAGGGCCATCCTCGCCGAAGCCGGACTGCCCCACGAACTCGTCGGCGCGGACGCCTATCGCGAGGTGCCCGACGTCAAGGAGACCGGCGTCACCTTCGCCGAGAACGCCCTCCTCAAGGCCCACGCCCTGGCCCGGGCCACCGGCCTGCCGGCCGTCGCCGACGACTCGGGCCTGTGCGTCGACGTCCTCAACGGCGCCCCCGGCATCTTCTCCGCCCGCTGGGCGGGCAAACACGGCGACGACCTGGCCAACCTGGAACTGCTGCTGGCCCAGCTCGCCGACATCGACGAGGAACACCGGGGCGCGCACTTCGCCTGCGCGGCGGCACTGGCCCTGCCGGACGGGAGGGAGCGCGTGGTCGAGGGACAGCTGCGGGGCGTGCTCCGGCACGCCCCCGCCGGCACGAACGGCTTCGGCTACGACCCGATCCTCCAGCCGGACGGCGAGACCCGGACGTGCGCCGAGCTGAGCGCCGAGGAGAAGAACGCGATCAGCCATCGGGGGAAGGCGTTCCGGGCGCTGGTGCCGGTGGTGCGGGAGTTGTTGGGCTGAGACCGGAAGAGGGGCCGCCCAAGTGGACGGCCCCTCAGCGTGTGGGCCCGGTGGGACTCGAACCCACGACACACCGGACCTAAACCGGCGCCCTCTAGCCAGCTGGGGTACGGGCCCTCAGCCTCGCCTACTCTACTGGTCGTGCCGAGCCGCTCGTCGCCCTCCTCGGCACCAGGTGCTCGTGATCGCGTGGCAGTTGGGGCAGAGCAGACGAAGGTTCTCCCGCCGGTTGTCGCGCCAGTCCCCGTTGATGTGGTCGATCTCCAGCGTCATGGGCTTCCCGAGCCACTCGGCGCCGACACCACACCCGGCGCACTGCTCGGGTACGCCCACTTCGCGAAGCGCACGGCGCAGACGCGTGGTCTTGATCCGATGTGCAGCGTCGTGACGTACCAACACCTCCTCCGAGCTCTTGGCGTTCGGGCTACGACGCCCCCGTTGATGCGCCTGCCCAACGAAGTGGGCTGTCGTGAGGCAATCCTGTGCGATCCGTTCCCTCAACATCAGTCGTTGCCCACCGTTGTCCGGCCGTCCCAGGCGACGCAGCACCTCCGCCAAGGAGACCGACTCGGCAACCGCAGCGCTCAGCTCCTCGCGCGTGGGCTGCGGACGACGCTTGCCGCCGCTCATCGACCACCCCCGTGACGCCCTTTGCCACGACCCCGGTACGTGTCTGTCGTGGAATGGCAATTGGGGCACAGGAAGCGGAGGTTCACCGGGCGGTTGTCCCGCCAGTCCCCGTTGATGTGGTCGACTTCCAGTGGCAGCGGCTGTCCCTGCCACACAGCCTCGATTCCGCAGCGGGAACAACTCTCGTCCACCCCTTGCTCCAGCATTGCCCGCTTGAGTCGCTGTCCCGGGACGCGCGGAGCATGCCCCGATGCGTCCTCTACGAGGATCTCTGCGGGGGTCCGGCGGCGTTGGTTGTGCCTCATCCGCTCAGTTCGGACCACGGACGTGAAGTGTGAGGTGTCGAGCCCGTACGCCTTGATCCGCCGGGCAATGTTGGCCTGGTGACCACCCACGGCATCGAGCCCGAGTCGACGCACCACCTCGTTGACGCTCGCGGATGCTGCCACCACTGGCTCAAGAACCTCGCGTGTCCACTTCGCCCCCTCCCGCTCGAAGTGCGACGTATCCACCCCGAGCTTCTTCATCCGCTGCCTGATGCAGTCCCTCCTCGAACTCCTCGGATCCACCCCCAGCCTCTCCAACGCCTCCGACAACGTCCGCGCCCCGCGAGCCGCCTCCTCCAGACGCTCCCTGGTGTACGCACTGGCCCCCATGCGAGCCCCCTCCGTTTCGGCCGCGCATGCGTTCGCAGCCTGTACGGAGTAACGAACCGGTTATCGGACAGTCACGCCCTGACACGAGAAAGCGGCCCGCACCAGGTCACCCTCGGTGCGAGCCGCCAGCAGCGGATACGGCCCCTCAGATGCCCAGGTCCTTGATGATCTTGGCCACGTGGCCGGTGGCGCGGACGTTGTAGAGGGCTCGTTCGACCTTGCCGTGCTCGTCCACGACGATCGTGGAGCGGATGACGCCCATGTAGGTCTTGCCGTAGTTCTTCTTCTCGCCGAAGGCGCCGTAGGCGTCGAGGACCTTCTTGTCCGGGTCGGCGAGGAGGGTGACCTTCAGGGACTCCTTCTCGCGGAACTTCGCGAGCTTCTCCGGCTGGTCGGGGCTGATGCCGATGACGTCGTAGCCGGCGGAGGCGAGGACCTCCAGGTTGTCCGTGAAGTCGCAGGCCTGCTTGGTGCAGCCCGGGGTCAGGGCGGCGGGGTAGAAGTAGACGATGACCTTGCGGCCCTCGTAGGAGGCCAGGGAGACCTCGTTGCCGTCGGCATCCGGGAGGGTGAAGGCGGGGGCCACGTCCCCCGGCTGGAGTCGCTCGCTCATCGGGCCAGGGTAACCGGGGGGCCTTGCGGTGCGGCGGGAGGAGAAGCTGACAGACTGTCCGGGACAGCATCAGATGACTTCGGAGGCCGTACGGTGGCGGACACGTCGGACACCAGAACCCCGGCGCAGATCGAGGCGGACATCAAGCGCCGCCGCGAAGTGCTGGCCGAGACGCTCGACGAGATCGGCGTGCGGGTCCATCCGCAGACGATCATCGGGGACGCGAAGGCCAAGGCCGCCGCCCATCTCGACCACACCGTCGGGCGGGCGTATGTGCAGGTCAATCGGGTGGTCAGTGACGTGCGGGCGCAGTTCGTGGACGACGAGGGCGCGCCCCGGCTGGAGCGGATCGTGCCGGTCGCGCTGCTCGCCGTCGGTGTCGTCGGGCTGTTCGCCGTCGGCCGCAGGCGGCGCAAGGGCTGACCCGGAAGCGGACGGGCGGGGCGAAGGCAGGTAGGTTCGAGGCGTGAGCGCCAACAGAAACGAGAACACCCCTCAGCACGACAAGCTGCCCATCCGGATGCTGCATGACCGGGTTCTGGTCAAGCAGGACGCCGGTGAGGGCGAGCGGCGGTCGGGAGGCGGCATTCTGATTCCCGCCACCGCGGCGGTCGGCCGGCGGCTGGCCTGGGCCGACGTCGTCGCGGTCGGGCAGAACGTACGGACCGTGGAGCCCGGCGACCGGGTCCTGTACGACCCGGAGGACCGGGCCGAGGTCGAGGTGCGGGGTGTGGCGTACGTGCTCATGCGCGAGCGTGATCTGCACGCCGTGGCCGCGGACCGGTTCGAGGGGTCCGAGGACTCGACCGGCCTGTACCTGTAGTCCGGCAGCTCAGAGGGGCTGGTGACCGTTATCACCAGCCCCTTTTGCGTGGGCTTTGCTATGTTCGGGAGCGAGCCCGACGAGACGCGCCGTACCGGGACCGCGACACCAGGAAAGCCGGAACGACCAGGAAAAGACGACGCACCCCGTTCAGAGATCTCTCTCGATACCCCGGAGGTGCCGTCATGGCCTGGGTTCTGCTTGTCGTCGCCGGTCTGCTCGAAGTCGGCTGGTCGATCGGGATGAAGTACACCGAGGGATTCACGCGGCTGGTCCCGAGTGTGCTCACGGGCGCCGGGATCGTGGCGAGCATGGTGCTGCTGTCGTACGCCGCCAAGTCCCTGCCCATCGGTACCGCCTACGGCGTGTGGGTGGGCATCGGGGCGGCCGGGGCGGCGGTGCTCGGCATGGTGGTGCTGGGTGAGCCGGTCACCGCCGCCCGGATCTTCTTCGTCTGTCTCCTGCTGGTCGCCGTCGTCGGGCTGAAGGCGACCAGCGGTCACTGAGACGTCAGGCTGCTGCTGTCGTCACCGCGTCATGTGCCGGGGCCGCCGCCCGCGCCGGCGTTGGTCGTGCCCGTCGTGCCGCCGCCGGGTGTGCCGCCGCCTCCGAGGGTGCCGCCGCTGGGACTGGCGGTCGTGCCGCCGGTCGTGTCGGTGCCGGTGGTCCCGCCGCCGGTCGTCGTGTTCCCGCCGGTGGTGGCGCCTGTTGTGCCGGTGCCGCCGCCGGTCGTGGTGGCGCCCGTCGTGCCGGTGCCGCCGCCGGTGGTGGTCGTGCCGCCGGTGGTCGGGGTGCCGGTGGTGGTGCCGCCGGTGGTCGGGCTCGCGGTCGTACCGCCGGTGGTGGGGGTGCCGGTGGTGGTGCCGCCGGTGTTCTGGCCGCCGGTCGTGCCCGGCGTGGCCGAGGTGCCGGTGCTGGGCGCCTGCGGCTGGTCGGCGCCCGACGCGAGCTGGAGGTCGAAGTCGGAGGCCGGGGTGCCCTGGAGCGCGGCCTGCGTGTACTGCGTCCAGATCTGGGTCGGCGCACCGCCGCCGTTGATGCGCGGCAGGCCGAGGGCGCCGTACAGCGACTTGTGCTGGGCGGTCACCGGGTCCTGGCCCATGACGGCGACGACGGTGGCCAGGTCGGGGGTGTAGCCCGCGAACCAGGCGGCGGTGTCGCTCTCGGCGGTGCCGGTCTTGCCGGCTGTCGGACGGCCCGCGGCCTGCGCGGCCGAGGCGGTGCCGTTCTCGACCACGCTCTGGAGCATCGCCGTGGTGGTGTCGGCGGCCTCCCGGCTGACGGCCTGCTTGACCGTCGGGTCGGGCAGCTTGATCTCGGCCGTGCCGCCGTCCCTGGTGAGCTTCTTCACCAGGGAGTACTGGCCGTGCTTGCCGTGGTTGGCGAGCGTCGCGTACCCCTCCGCCATGTCCAGGACGCTGGCGGTGGCGGTGCCGAGGGCGATCGACGGGTACGGCTGGAGGTCCGGGGTGCCGGAGGGGATGCCGAGGTCGATCGCGGTCTGCTTGACCTTGGACGGGCCGACGTCGACCGCCATCTGCGCGTACACCGCGTTCACGGACAGGTCCGTGGCCTTGGTGACCGTGATCTGGCCGTACGACTTCTGGTCCTCGTTCTGCGGGGCGTAGGTGCCGCCGCTCCAGCCCTGCACGGGCCGCTCGTTGGTGCCGTCGTACACCGTGTTCGGCGTGATCTGGCGGCCGTCCTGCGTGGTCGAGCCGTTCTGCACAGCGGAGGTGAACACGAACGGCTTGAACGTCGAGCCGACCTGGAAGTCACCGCGGGTCGCGCCGTTGGTGTACTGCTTCACGTAGTCGATGCCGCCGTACATCGCGACGACCTCGCCCGTCTTGGGGTCGACGGAGGCGCCGCCGGCCCGGACGTAGTTGTCGACCTTGTTGTTCTTCTTGTCCAGCTTGGCGACCAGTTGGTCGTTCACCGCCTTGACGAAGGCGTCCTGCCGGCCCTTCTGGATGGTGGTGGTGATGCGGTAGCCGCCGGTCGCGAGCTGGTCGTCGGTGAGGATGTTGTTGGTGGTCAGGTAGTGCTTGACCGCCTCGACGAGGTAGCCGCGCTGGCCGGACATGCCCGTGGAGACCGTCTGCTCCTTCGGCATCGGGAACGTCATCCCGGCGCGCTTGGAGGCGCTGAGCCAGCCCTTCTTGACCATGCCGTCCAGGACGTAGTTCCAGCGGGCGACGGCCGCGGCCTTGTTCTCGGGGTGGGCCACGACGTCGTACTCGCTGGGCGCGTTGACGAGCGCGGCGAGGTAGGCGGCGCGGGCCGGGTCGAGGTTCTGGGCGTCGACGCCGTAGTAGGCCTGGGCGGCGGACTGGATGCCGTAGGCGTTGCGGCCGAAGTAGCTGGTGTTGAGGTAGCCCTCAAGGATCTCGTTCTTGGACTTCTGCCGGTCCAGCTTGATCGCGATGAAGAACTCCTTGGCCTTACGGGTGACCGTCTGTTCCTGGGCCAGGTAGTAGTTCTTCACGTACTGCTGGGTGATCGTCGAGCCGGACTGCGTGCCCTTGCCGGTCGCGGTGTTCCAGGCGGCGCGCAGCATCGCCTTGGGGTCGACGGCCGACTCGGTGTAGAAGTCGCGGTCCTCGGCGGCCAGTACGGCGTGCTGGGCGTCCTTGGAGACCTGGGCGAGGTTGACGTTCTCGCGGTTGATCTGGCCGTCGCGGGCGAGCTGGGAGCCGTCGGCGTAGAGGTAGACGTTGCTCTGCTTGGTCGCGAGGGCGTTGGCGGGCGGGATGTTGACCATCGAGTAGCCGAGGAAGAACAGGCCGATGATCAGCAGCACGCCGAAGAGGAAGGTGCCGAGCACCATGCGCCAGGTGGGGATGATCCGCCGCCACCCGGTCCGCTTGGGCCGCTTCTTCTTCCCCTTGCCGCCCTTGCCTCCGCCGTCGCCGGGACCGCCGGGTCCGCCGGGCGCACCGGCGGGGCCGTCGGCTGCGGCGAGGAGGGCGGTGGCGTCCTCGGAGGAGGAGGGACTGGTGGGGCCGGCGGGGGCGGTACGGGGGCCGTTGCCGGGGCCGGGGCGTCGGGTGCCCGCGCCTGCCGCGGAGCCCACGGCACCCACGGCACCCGCCTGGCCGGCGGCGTTCGCGGCACCCACGGCACCCGCCTGGCCGGCGGCGTTCGCGGCACCCGCGGCGGCGGCCGCGGCCGTGCCGGCGGCGCCGAGCGCTCCGGCCGTCCTGGCGGCGCGGGACGCGGTGCCCGGCTTCGTGCCGGTGCCGGCGGGATCACCGGTGACACCGGGCTCGCCCGAGCGGGGTGCGCCGACCCGGCGCAGGACCTGGGTGGTCTCGGGCGTCCGCGGCTCACCGGGGCCCTGACCTGCCCCGGCCGACGCGTTCGGCGCGTCCTCCTGGGGTCCCCGGGGCGCACCGACGCGCCGCAGCACCTGCGTGCTCTCGGGTGACTGGGGCTTCTCGGCACCGGAGCCACCGACGCTGCCACTGCCACCGCCCGCCGCACCGGAAGCCGGAGCCGCGTCGTCGTGGCCGGTGGAGGTCGTCGAGGAGATCGTCGCGTCGGACTCCGTGCGCCCCCCGCGCGCCGCCTGGCGGGCGCGGGCCATCGAGGCGGTGCGGTCCTGGGCCGAGCGGGCCTCGGACGCCGTCGGTTCACCCGTCCGGCCGACTCCGCCCAGCTCGCCCTGCTCGCTCTGCTCGGCCTGCTCGGCCCGCGCCGAGTCTCCCTGCTCAGTCCGTGCGGACTCCTCCGGCTCGGTCGAAGGGGCAGGCGTGGGGGTGGGGGTGGCCGAAGCCGGTTCCCTCGTCTCCGCCCCCTCGTCGGCCTTCTCGTCCCGGGCCGGACCGGAGGGCTTTTCGGCCTCCCCTGTCGCAGCCGGCAGCGGCTTTTCCGGCGCCACGCCTTCCTTCGGTTCCTGCGGCTGTGGCTCGTCGCTCATGTCGTGCACGGACTCCTGTTTCGTCGTACGTCGTTTCCGTACGCCTCGTACGCCTTCTACGCCCCCGGAGTGAAGACTCTCGCACCTGGCGTTCCGTTCCCGGATTCCGGCACGGTTCGGGCACGAAAATGCGTGGCCGGCCGCCGGGCCTCCGGACTAGGCTCCTGCGCTTCGGTGTCGAGCGGTCCCGGGAGGTGGACTGGCGTGGGCGCGGGACGGTTGTACGTGGCCGTCGCAGCGGGGGGATTCAGACGGTACGCGACGTATCGGGCGGCCACTGCGGCAGGGGTGTTCACGAACACGGTCTTCGGACTGATCCTCGTGTACACGTACCGCGCCCTGTGGGACGCGAAGCCGCACCTCGGGGGGTATGACGAGGCGCAGGTCGTGACCTACGTCTGGCTCGGGCAGGCCTTCCTGTCGACGCTCGCGATCGGGGGCGGGGGCGTCGAGGAGGAGCTGATGGATCGTATCCGTACGGGGGACGTGGCGATCGATCTCTACCGGCCCGCCGACCTCCAGCTGTGGTGGCTCGCCGCCGATCTGGGCCGGGCCTTCTTCCAGCTGCTGGGGCGGGGCGTGATCCCCTTCGTCTTCGGGGCGCTGTGTTTTCCGGCGTACCTGCCCACGGACGCCGGCACCTGGCTGGCGTTCCTCGTCGCGGTCGTGCTGGCGATGGTGGTCGGCTTCGGGATCCGCTACCTGGTGGCGCTGAGCGCGTTCTGGCTGCTGGACGGCACGGGCGTGAGCCAGATGATGTGGCTGGCGGGCTACTTCTGCAGCGGGATGCTGCTGCCGCTGAACGTCTTTCCGGGCGCGCTCGGCGAGGTCGTACGGGCGCTGCCGTGGTCGTCTCTGCTGCAGGGTCCGGCGGACGTGCTGCTGGGGCACGCGGATCCGCTGCGGACGTATCTGTTCCAGGGAGCGTGGGCGGCGGTGCTGCTGGGGCTGGGCCGGCTGTTGCAGTCGGCGGCGACACGGCGGGTGGTGGTCCAGGGTGGGTGAGCGCGGCCGCGTGTTCGCGGGGGTGCGGGCGTACGGGATGATCGCCGGGATGTGGGTGCGGTCCACGATGTCCTACCGGGCGTCGTTCGCCATGACCACGTTCGGGAACTTCGCGGCGACCTTCTTCGACTTCGTCGCGATCATGCTGATGTTCTCGCGGGTGCACGCGCTCGGCGGGTACACGCTGGCGGAGGTGGCGTTCCTGTACGGGCTGTCGGCCGTGTCCTTCGGGCTGGCGGATCTGGCGATCGGCTCGATGGACCGGCTGGGGCGGCGGGTGCGGGACGGCACGCTGGACACGCTGCTGGTGCGGCCGGTGCCGGTGCTGGCGCAGGTGGCCGCCGACCGGTTCGCGCTGCGGCGGCTCGGCCGGGTGGTGCAGGGCTCGCTGGTGCTGGGCTGGGCGCTGACCCGGGTGGGGATCGACTGGACGCCGCTGAAGCTGCTGCTGATGCCGGTGACGGTGGCGAGCGGTTTCGCGATCTTCTGCGCGGTGTTCG
Source organism: Streptomyces sp. HUAS MG56 (assembly GCF_058673395.1). Lineage (NCBI taxonomy): Bacteria > Bacillati > Actinomycetota > Actinomycetes > Kitasatosporales > Streptomycetaceae > Streptomyces > Streptomyces sp. HUAS MG56. The sequence goes on from NZ_CM178722.1 coordinate 4,514,561, forward strand.
TGGCGGGGGCGGCGTTCCAGTTCGTGGCGCAGGACGCCTCCGAGGTGCAGAACGCCTTCACGTACGGCGGGACGACGCTGCTGCAGTATCCGCCGACGGTGTTCGCGAAGGAGCTGGTGCGCGGGGTGACGTTCGTGCTGCCGCTGGCCTTCGTCAACTGGCTGCCCGCGACGTACGTGCTGGGGCGGCCGTATCCGCTGGACCTGCCCGGGTGGGTGGCGTTCACGCCTCCGCTGGTCGCGGCGGGCTGCTGTGCGCTGGCGGGGCTGGCGTGGCGGGCGGGACTTCGTTCGTACCGGAGCACAGGGAGCTAGCACGTGCCGGACAGTGACTTCATCATGCTCGAAGACGTCGAGAAGGTCTTCGAGGTGCGCAAGCGGACCGGGTTCATGAAGCGGGAGCGGCGCGAGGTGCGGGCGGTGGACTCGCTGTCGTTCTCCGTGGCGCGCGGCGAGATGGTCGGCTACATCGGGCCGAACGGCGCCGGGAAGTCGACCACGATCAAGATGCTGACCGGCATCCTGACGCCGAGCGGCGGCCGGCTGCGGGTGGCGGGCATCGATCCGTCCCGGGAGCGGACGCGGCTCGCGCGGCGGATCGGGGTGGTGTTCGGGCAGCGTACGACGCTGTGGTGGGACCTGCCGCTGATCGACTCGTACCGGCTGGCGCACCGCATGTACCGCATCCCCGAGGCCCGTTACCGGGAGAACCTCGACCGCTGCGTCGAACTCCTGGAGCTGGGTGACCTGTTGGACGTGCCGGTGCGGCAGCTGTCGCTGGGCCAGCGGATGCGCGGGGACATCGCTGCGGCGCTGCTGCACGATCCCGAGGTGCTGTACCTGGACGAGCCGACGATCGGCCTGGACGTCGTGTCGAAGGCCAAGGTACGGGGGTTTCTGCGGGAGTTGAACGCCGAGCGCGGCACGACGGTGCTGTTGACCACTCATGACCTTCAGGACATCGAGCAGTTGTGCTCGCGGGTGATGGTGATCGACCACGGCCGGCTGATGTACGACGGCCCGCTCGCGGGGCTGCACGAGGCCGGGGAGAGCGAGCGGACGCTGGTGGTGGACCTGGAGCGGGAGCTGCCGCCGGTGGAGGTGCCCGGGGCGCGGGTGGTGCGGGTCGAGGGGCCCCGGCAGTCGCTGGCGTTCCCGGCGGGGCAGTCGGCGGCGCCGCTCGTGGCGCATCTGGCGGCGCGGTATCCGCTGGTGGACCTGTCGGTGCGGGAGCCGGACATCGAGGCCGTCATCGCGAAGATGTACGCGGAGAAGGCCGTCTCGTAGGCTGCTGTCATGACCGACGACGCGGCCTGGGACCACCGGGCCCCTGCTCCCGCCCCCGACCTGCGGGCCTCCGACGCCGACCGTGAGCGGGTGGCCGAGGTGCTGCGGGACGCGCTGGCCGAGGGCCGGCTCGACATGGCGGAGTTCGAGGAGCGGCTGGAGGCGACTTACCGGGCGCGCACCTACGGCGAGCTGACCCCGCTCACCCGCGATCTGCCGACGGCCGCCGCGGCGGCGCCGCCCGCGCCGGTGTCGTTCACCAAGGCGCCTGCGGAGAGCGGGGGTTGGGCGTCCCGGATCGTCGGCGGCGAGGGGTCCTCGGCGGGCGGGGTGGCGATCCTGTCGGGGTTCGAGCGCAAGGGCCGCTGGACCGTGCCGAAGCGGTTCAACTGTTTCGCGTTCATGGGCGGCGGCGAGATCGATCTGCGCGAGGCGAACTTCGCGGACCGCGAGGTCGAGATCAACTGCGTGGCGATCATGGGCGGCGTGCAGGTCGTCGTGCCGCCGGGGGTCGAGGTCGTGGTCCGGGGCATCGGCGTCATGGGCGGTTTCGAGCACCCCCGTGACGACGACCCGCCGGAGCCGGGCGCGCCGCGGGTGGTCATCGGGGGCTTCGCCTTCTGGGGCGGGGTCGGCGTGGAGCGCAAGGTGACCCGGGCGGAACGGCTCCGCCTCAAGGAGCAGCGGCAGCAGGAGCGGGTGGAGCGGCGCGAGGCGCGGCGCGAGCTGCGGCAGGAACGCCGGGACCGGGAGTACTGAGCGCCGTCGGCGGGCGCGGGTGGTTGTGGTTGTTCGCACCCGCGCGGCAGAGCCGCATGTCGATACAGCCCCGCGCCCCTAGGTCACTTGGTGCACACCTTGGTCAGTTCACCCGCCGCGTCCGTCACCGGGCTCACGTCCGGAGTGCGGTCACCGTTCCTGATGGCCGTTCGGACGTCGCCCACCGCCTTCTTCACGTCGTCCACCGCCTTGTTGACGTCCGCGTGGTCGGTCTTGTCGCCGATCCTGTCGAGGTTCTTCTCGATGGAGTTCAGCGAGTCGTCGGCCTGGGTCGGGTCGTTCGCCGCGTTCTCCACGGCCTGTTGCAGGCCGGTGACGCTGTCCGCGATGGAGTCGGCGGTGTGCACGCAGTCGAGGGCCTTGCCGACGCTGTCGCATCCGGTGGTCAGGCCGGCGGTGAGCGCGACGGTCGCCGCGACGACGGCGACGGCGGTGAGACGGCGGCGTCGGCTGACGGCCATGGTGGTGGTCCCCTCCCCTGGTTGGGCTGCTGTACCCGAAGGACGCCGGGAAGGGGTGCGCGGGTTGCCCCCGCGCACCCCTCCCGCTGGTCCGCGCTTTACTTCCCGAGCGTGGCGTCCAGCGTGGCGCGCTGGATCCGGGCCAGTTCGTCGCAGCCGCTGACGGCGAGGTCGAGCAGGGCGTTCAGTTCGTCACGGGCGAAGGGCTCGGCCTCGGCGGTGCCCTGGACCTCGACGAAGCGGCCGTCGCCGGTGCAGACGACGTTCATGTCGGTCTCGGCGCGCACGTCCTCCTCGTAGCAGAGGTCGAGGAGGGGGACGCCGCCGACGATGCCGACCGAGACGGCGGAGACCGTGCCGGTGAGCGGCTGCCGGCCGGCCTTGATCAGCTTGCGGCCCTGGGCCCAGGCGACGGCGTCGGCGAGCGCGACGTACGCGCCGGTGATCGCGGCCGTGCGGGTGCCGCCGTCGGCCTGGAGGACGTCGCAGTCGAGGACGATGGTGTTCTCGCCGAGCGCCTTGTAGTCGATGACGGCGCGCAGGGAGCGGCCGATGAGGCGGGAGATCTCGTGGGTACGGCCGCCGATCTTGCCCTTGACGGACTCGCGGTCGCCGCGGGTGTTGGTGGCGCGGGGCAGCATGGCGTACTCCGCGGTGACCCAGCCCTCGCCGCTGCCCTTGCGCCAGCGCGGGACGCCCTCGGTCACGGAGGCGGTGCAGAACACCTTGGTGTCGCCGAAGGAGACGAGGACGGAGCCCTCGGCGTGCTTGCTCCACCCGCGCTGGATGGTGACCGGGCGGAGCTGTTCGGGGGTACGGCCGTCGATGCGAGACATGGCGACGAGCCTAGCCGCACATGGGGAAGGGGCTCCTCCCGCGTCGGGAAGAGCCCCTTACAGGTGAACCGGTGAGGTTCACATCATGTCTTCGATCTCCGCGGCGATGGGGTCGGCGTCGGTGCCGATGACGACCTGGATGGCGGTGCCCATCTTGACGACGCCGTGGGCGCCGGCGGCCTTCAGGGCGGCCTCGTCGACCTTGGCGGCGTCGTGCACCTCGGTGCGCAGCCGGGTGATGCAGCCCTCGATCTCGTCGATGTTGTCGATACCGCCGAGGCCGGCGACGATCTTCTCAGCCTTGCTGGCCATTTGGTCTCCTCACGCACAGTTGGCCCAACTTCGCGAGCGATTGCGCCGTGCGTACCGAAGGATGACGTCACAGCAAACTCAATCGTCCACGACTGGTCTACACCACAGGACAGGCGGTCGCCAACCGATGAGCACAGAGGCCGAGGTGAGCCCCGCCCGCGCCCGCTGGAACCGCGCCTTCCAGGGTCTGCAGAAGATGGGCCGCAGCCTCCAGCTGCCGATCGCGGTGCTGCCCGCGGCGGGCATCCTCAACCGCCTCGGCCAGCCGGACGTGTTCGGCAAGGACGGACTGGGCTGGACGAACGTGTCCAAGGTGATGACGGGCGCGGGCGGTGCCCTGCTCGACGGCTCGCTCGGCCTGCCGCTGCTGTTCTGCGTGGGCGTGGCCATCGGCATGGCGAAGAAGGCGGACGGCTCGACGGCGCTCGCGGCGGTGGCCGGGTTCCTCGTCTACTACGGCGTGCTGCACCAGTTCCCCGAGTCCTGTCCGGGCGGCTCGAAGGCGGTCCCGCAGGTCGGCTGTCAGGTCAGCACCGGTGTGGGCGTGGGGTCGGTGACGCCCTACACCTTCCAGAACCCGGGTGTCTTCGGCGGCATCGTGATGGGTCTGCTGGCCGCGTTCTTCTGGGCGCGGTTCCACCGCACGAGGCTGGTGGACTGGCTGGGCTTCTTCAACGGCCGCCGGCTGGTGCCGATCCTGATGGCGTTCGTCGCGATCGTGTTCGCGGCGCTGTGCCTGTGGATCTGGCCGCCGATCGGCAGCGGGCTGGAGAGCTTCAGCCACTGGCTGCGGGACGCGGGCGCCTGGGGCGCGGGCGTCTTCGGGCTGGCGAACCGCGCGCTGCTGGTGGTCGGCCTGCACCAGTTCCTGAACGTGCCCATCTGGTTCCAGTTCGGCAGCTTCACCAAGCCGGACGGCACGGTGGTGCACGGCGACATCAACATGTTCCTGGCCGGCGACCCGCACGCGGGTCAGTTCACCTCGGGCTTCTTCCCGATCATGATGTTCGCGCTGCCGGCCGCCGCGCTGGCCATCACGCACTGCGCGCGGCCGAGCCGTCGCAAGGAGGTCGGCGGTCTCATGCTCTCGGTGGCGCTGACGTCGTTCGTGACGGGCATCACCGAGCCCATCGAGTACTCCTTCCTCTTCATCGCGCCCCTGCTGTACGCCGCCCACGCCGTGCTCACCGGTGTGTCGATGGCGGTGACGTGGGGCCTCGGGGTGCACGACGGCTTCAGCTTCTCGGCGGGCCTGATCGACTACGTGATCAACTGGAACCTGGCGACGAGACCATGGGCGATCATTCCGATCGGCCTGTGCTTCGCGGCGGTCTATTACGTCGTCTTCCGGTTCGCGATCACGAGGTTCGATCTGAAGACCCCGGGCCGGGAGCCCGAGGACGAGGTCGAGGACATCACCAAGGCCTGAGCCGGGCCCGGTCCCCCTTAGCACACCGGCACACCGCGTAGCGTTCCGGTAGCGGATTTCGTGGTTCCTTATCCCACCTTCATCGTGCTACAACAGGTCTACACCACTGAGTGGTGTAGACCACCACCGATGGAGGAACCCACCATGAGCACCGCCACCGCCACGGCGGCTCCCGCGAAGAAGCGGGGATCCGGCCTGTTCCAGGGCCTGCAGAAGGTCGGCCGCAGTCTCCAGCTGCCGATCGCCGTACTGCCGGCGGCGGGCATTCTGCTGCGTCTGGGGCAGCAGGACGTCCATGACAAGCTGCACCTGCCCGACAAGGTCACGGCGGTGTTCGCCACGGCCGGTGGTGCGATCTTCGACAACCTTCCGATGCTGTTCTGCATCGGTGTCGCGATCGGCTTCGCCAAGAAGTCCGACGGCTCGACGGCGCTCGCCGCCCTGGTCGGTTTCCTGGTCTACAGCAACGTGCTGAAGGCGTTCCCGCTGACCCAGCAGCACATCGAGAGCGGCAAGATAGTCGAGGCCACCTACAACAACCCGGGTGTGCTCGGCGGCATCCTGATGGGTCTGTTCGCCGCGGTGCTGTGGCAGCGCTACCACCGCAAGAAGCTGGTGGACTGGCTCGGCTTCTTCAACGGCCGCCGGCTGGTGCCGATCATCATGGCCTTCGTCGGCACGCTCATGGGTGTCTTCTTCGGTCTGGTCTGGAAGCCCATCGGTGAGGGCATCTCCAACGCCGGTGAGTGGATCACCGGTCTCGGCGCGCTGGGCGCGGGACTGTTCGGTCTGGTCAACCGTGCGCTGATCCCGGTCGGCATGCACCAGTTCGTGAACACCGTCTCCTGGTTCCAGATCGGCGACTACAAGAACTCCGCCGGTCAGATCGTCCACGGTGACCTCAACCGCTTCTTCGCCGGTGACCCGCACGCCGGTATGTTCATGTCGGGCTTCTTCCCGATCATGATGTTCGGTCTGCCGGCCGCCGCGCTCGCCATCGCGCACTCCGCCCGCCCCGAGCGCCGCAAGGCCGTGCTGGGCATGATGATCTCCCTCGCGCTGACGTCCTTCGTCACCGGTGTCACCGAGCCCATCGAGTTCTCCTTCATGTTCATCGCCCCGATGCTGTACGCGATCCACGCGGTGCTGACGGCCCTGTCCATGGCGATCACCTGGGCGCTCGGCGTGCACGCGGGCTTCACCTTCTCCGCGGGCTTCATCGACTACGCGCTCAACTGGAACCTCGCGACCAAGCCCTGGCTGATCATCCCGATCGGCCTGGTGTTCGCGGCGGTCTACTACGTGGTGTTCCGCTTCGCGATCACCAGGTTCAACCTCCCCACCCCGGGCCGCGAGCCCGATGAAGAGGTCGAGGACCTGACGAAGGCATAGCACTCCACGCGAAGGCCCCGGAACCCGTACGGTTCCGGGGCCTTTCTCGTGCGTGGTCTCAGATCTCGTACGTCGCCCGGGGCGCGGCCAGGTCCACCGGCCCGCCGAACACCGCGCGCGCGTCACGGAGGTTGGCCTCCGGGTCGGTCCACGGCGGGATGTGGGTGAGGACCAGGCGCCGGGCGCCGGCGCGCGCGGCCGACTCACCCGCCTCGCGGCCGTTGAGGTGGAGGTCGGGGATGTCTTCCTTGCCGTGCGTGAACGCGGCCTCGCACAGGAACAGGTCGGTGTCCCGGGCCAGCTCGTCCAGGGCCTCGGTGACGCCCGTGTCCCCGGAGTACGTCAGGGACTTCCCGGCGTGCTCGACGCGGATGCCGTACGCCTCGACGGGGTGGCGGACCAGGTCGGTGTGGACCGTGAAGGGGCCGATCTCGAACGTGGAGGGCTTGACCGTGTGGAAGTCGAAGACCTCGCTCATCGAGGAGGCGGAAGGGGTGTCGGCGTACGCCGTGGTGAGGCGGTGCTCGGTGCCTTCGGGGCCGTAGACCGGGATGGGGTCGCAGCGGCCGCCGTCGTGGCGGTAGTACCGCGCGACGAAGTACGCGAGCATGTCGATGCAGTGGTCGGCGTGCAGATGGCTGAGGAAGATCGCGTCGAGGTCGTAGAGACCGCAGTGGCGCTGCAGCTCGCCCAGGGCGCCGTTGCCCATGTCGAGAAGCAGCCGGAAGCCGTCGGCCTCGACGAGGTAGCTCGAACAGGCCGATTCCGCGGACGGGAACGACCCCGAGCAGCCGACGACGGTGAGCTTCATGAAGCAGAAACCTCCGTTGGCGGTGAAGATCAGAACGGCAAGATCAAATGGGTGGGAAAACGGGGGTCGTGCGGTTTGTCGAGCGTAAGGCGCGAAAGCGCGGGTCGCTCCTCCGCAAAGGGCCGTTGTGGGCGAACTCACCTGCGCTGTCACCGGTTCGGCTGGAAAGGGGGCGCAGAAGGAACACCAAGGGCGCGCGATCCGCAGCGCGCGCCGGTAACGTCGTCGTATGGACACGTCCTGGTGGCTGGCGCTCGCGGCGGTGGTACTGCTCGCGCTGGTCGCCACGCTCGTCGACGGCTGGGGCCGCGGCCGCCGGCCCGGTGGTCGGCGGCTGCGGCCGCCGGGGCGCGCCGGTACGCGCGCGCGTGACGGACGGCCCGTCCCCGGGGACATCTGGTGGGCGGACGTCCCCTACGAGGACCGGACAGAATCAAAGGGGGCCGCGCGTAGCGCGTCGGATAGGGCGGTGGCGGGCGACGGGAGGGCGAAGGACCGGCCGTGTCTGGTGCTGGCGGTGCGCGGGAACCGGGCCACGGTCGCGAAGATCACCAGCAAGTACCACGACGAGCGGTCCGGGGTGATCCCGCTGCCCCCGGGCGCGGTCGGCGACGCCCGGGGCAGGCCCAGCTTCCTGGAGACCGACGAACTGCGCGAAGTGCCGGTCGGCGACTTCCGGCGCCGGGTGGGTGTGGTGGACCCGGTGCTGTGGGACCAGGTCCGGCACCTGGCGGGCTGAGCGCCCCTACTTCACGGTCACCGTGACCGCCCACTCCTGGATGCCCATGCACGACACCCCGCCGGGCTTCGTCGGCTGCGCGCACAGCGGGCGGGACGTGGTCAGCTTCTCGGTGCCGGCCGCCACGGCGTGGTAGGCGGCCGTGGCCTGGCCCGGCCGGATGACGAAGCCGGTGTTGATCGCCTTCAGGGCGGTGCCGCTCGCCTGGACCGGCTTCCAGGGGCGGGACTTGGTGCCCTCCAGGATCAGCCGGACCTCGCCGCCCTTGGCCACGCAGACCGTGCGGCCGGCGTCGGTCGCCTTCAGCTCGACGGTGGAGGCACAGCCGCCGGCCGGTGCCGAGGGCGAGACCGTGCCGGCACTTCCGGTGTCCGTGCCCTTGCCGCCCTTGCCTCCCTGGTCGCTCGTGCCGCTCTTGGAGCCGCATCCGGCGAGCAGCAGCACCGCGGCCGCGAGGGCTGCGAGGGACGTCGCGCTACGACGCATGGGTTTCGCCTTTCTGCCGTGGCCGTGGGGAGTCGGCCGCCTGGTGCAGATGAGACGTACCGGCACGACGAACGGATCCCGCACGCGGAATATTTCCTTCCGCGTGCGGGATCACGGGTGGTCCGGGTGGTTCAGGCGGTGCGGATCAGCTGGTCGTCACGGCCGTGTCGTCGATGACGAAGCTGGTCTGGAGGGAGGAGTCCTCGACACCGTTGAACTTCAGGGTGACCGTCTGGCCCGCGAACGAGGACAGGTCGAAGGTCTTCTGCGCGTAACCCGAGTTGGCGTTGAGGTTCGAGTAGCTCGCCAGGGTCGTCGAACCGGCGCTCACCGTCAGCTTGTCGTACGCGGTGCTGCCGGTCTCGGCGGTGTCGATGTGCAGGTAGAAGGTGAAGCTCGCCTTGCAGCCGGCCGGGATGGTCACCGACTGGGACAGGGTGTCGGTGTGGCTGGAGCCGTAGCCGTCGAGCCATGCCTTGTACGAGCCGCTGTGGGCCGCCTCACCGGTGTCGTTGGTGATGACGCCGCTGGTCGCGGTCCAGCCGGTGCTGCCCGACTCGAAGCCCGGGTTCGCCACCAGCTGGGAGGAGGTGCAGCCGCCGCCGGAGGTGCCGACGGTCCAGGTGAAGGAGGTCGAGCCGGTCGCGCCGGTGGAGTCGGTCGCCGTGACGGTGACCTGGTAGGTGCCCGCGGTGGACGCCGTGCCGGAGATCAGGCCGGTGGAGCTGTTGATCGACAGGCCGGTCGGCAGGCCGGAGGCGCTGTAGGTCAGGGAGGCGCTGCCGCTGTCGGAGGCCTTGATCTGCAGGCTGGCCGAGCCGCCCGTGGTGGTGGACTGGCTGCCCGGGTTGGTGACGGTCACCGTGTTGCCGCCGCTGCTGCCGCCGGAGGTGAAGGCGGCGGTGCCGTTCGGGGTGCCCCAGCCGGTCGGGCCGTCGTAGCCGGTGCCCGCGGTGCAGAAGTACGACGGAGAGCAGGAGCCGTTGTTGCCGCTCGTCACGTCGTACAGGTTGCTCGTGTGCTGGTACGGGTACTTCGCCGGGTAGTCACTGGAGCCCGGGGTGCCCGCGAGGGCGTAGACACTCGCGATGATCGGCGAGGAGGCGCTGGTGCCGCCGTAGACCGCCCAGCCGGAGCCGCCGAAGGTGTCGTAGACCGCCACACCGGTGGCCGGGTCGGCGACCGCGGAGACGTCGGCCTCCATGCGCTTGGAGCAGCCGGTGTCGGTCTGCCAGCTCGGCTTCGGGTCGTACGCCGAGCAGCCGGAGCCGGTGCCCTCGGTGCTGGAGGTGTTCCAGACGGACTCGGTCCAGCCGCGGGAGTTGGAGGCGGTGGAGAGCGCGGTGCCGCCGACGGCGGTCACGTACTGGGAGGTCGCCGGGTACTCGGCGCCGTAGGCGGAGTCGCCCGCGGAGACGGTGATCGCGACGCCCGGGTGCTTGAAGTACTGGGAGTCCTCGCTGGTCTGGGCGGAGGACTCGGAGCCGCCCCAGCTGTTGGAGACGAACTTGGCGCCGAGCGCGACGGCCTCGTTCTCGGCGGTGCCGAGGTCGGAGTCGGTGGCGGAGTTGGCCTCGACCAGGACGATGCTGCAGTTCGGGCAGACCGCGCTGACCATGTCGATGTCGAGCATCTCTTCACCGGCCCAGCCGGTGTCGTTGGTCGGCAGCGAGGTGGTGGAACCGGTCTGGCTGACCTGCTTGAAGCAGCCGTTGGCCTTGGTGCAGGCGGACAGGCCGTAGGTGGAGCGGTAAGTGGCCAGGTCCGACTCGGCGTTGGGGTCGTTGTAGGCGTCGACGATGCCGACGGTCATGCCCGAACCGGCCGACGTCGGCAGGTTGTAGGCGCTGTGCAGGTTGGCCGGCGAGAGGCCGGAGGGGGTGGCGGCGGCGAGCGCCGCGGCGAGCCGCTGCTTGATGTCGGTGCGGCGCTGCGCGAAGCAGGACGCCTCGCCGGGCTTGGCGGTGGCGCACAGGTGCTGGGTCGGCACCTTCTGGCCGGCCTTGCCGGTCGAGTGGAACGCCTGCCGCTGCGGGGCGGTCAGGGCCTTGCTGTTCTGCGTCACCTTGGAGGTGTGGGGCGCGGGAGCTGTGGCCGCCTGGGCCGCCCCTGCCGTGGGTGCCGCGGTGAGTCCGGCGACGGTGAGGGCGAGGGCGGGGAAGGCGACGGCGACGAGTCTTCGCAGACTCCGTCTCCGGCTGCTCGGGCGTGACTCACGCATGGGGTGCTGCCTCCGGTTGAAGTGGGGATTTCACTGGATTGGCAGGCCCGTGACGCGCGTAGCGGCGGTGCCGCGCAGTCATGAGCATGACACTCGCAGACACCTGTCATGGCGCCGAGTGAGCGTGACATGACAGGGTGCGCCGAGGAACGTAGCTCCGGCGGGGCCGGGACCGGCAGTACCGGGGGGATTTCTTTGCCTCGCCATAGGAATGGCTTAGCCCCCTCATGAGAGGGGGCTGGTGACCGCTTGATGCGCGTTAATGCGGTGTTACGGCGTTACGCCCAGAGCTGGCCCTGGAGCGTCTCGATGGCCTCCTCGGTGGTGGCCGCCGTGTAGACGCCGGTGGACAGGTACTTCCAGCCACCGTCGGCCACGATGAAGACGATGTCGGCGGACTCCCCCGCCTTGACCGCCTTGCGGCCCACGCCGATCGCCGCGTGCAGGGCGGCGCCGGTGGAGACGCCCGCGAAGATGCCCTCCTGCTGGAGGAGTTCACGGGTGCGGGTGACCGCGTCGGCCGAGCCGACCGAGAAGCGGGTGGTGAGGACCGACGCGTCGTACAGCTCCGGTACGAAGCCCTCGTCGAGGTTCCTGAGGCCGTAGACGAGGTCGTCGTAGCGCGGTTCGGCGGCGACGATCTGGATGCCCGGCCGGTGCTCGCGCAGGTAGCGGCCGACGCCCATCAGGGTGCCGGTGGTGCCGAGGCCCGCGACGAAGTGGGTGATCGACGGCAGGTCGGCGAGGATCTCCGGACCCGTCGTGGCGTAGTGGGCGCCGGCGTTGTCCGGGTTGCCGTACTGGTAGAGCATCACCCAGTCGGGGTGCTCGGCGGCCAGTTCCTTGGCCACGCGCACGGCGGTGTTGGAGCCGCCCGCCGCCGGCGAGGAGATGATCTCGGCGCCCCACATGCCCAGCAGGTCCCGGCGCTCCTGCGAGGTGTTCTCGGGCATCACGCACACCATGCGGTAGCCCTTGAGCTTGGCGGCCATGGCCAGCGAGATGCCGGTGTTGCCGGAGGTGGGCTCCAGGATCGTGCAGCCCGGGGTCAGCCGGCCGTCCTTCTCCGCCTGCTCGATCATGTGCAGCGCGGGGCGGTCCTTGACCGAGCCGGTGGGGTTGCGGTCCTCCAGCTTGGCCCAGATCCGGACGTCGGCGGACGGCGAGAGCCGCGGCAGGCGCACCAAGGGGGTGTTGCCCACCGCGGCCAGCGGGGAGTCGTAGCGCATCGCTGCTCAGCGACCGATCAGCGCATGCCGCCGGCCACGGCCGGCAGGATCGTCACGGTGTCGCCGTCGGACAGCTTGGTGTTGATGCCGTCCACGAAACGGACGTCCTCGTCGTTCAGGTACACGTTGACGAAGCGGCGCAGCTGGCCGTTGTCCACGATGCGGGCCTCGACGCCCGCGTGCCGGGTTTCGAGGTCGGCGAACAGCTCGGCGAGGGTGTTCCCCTTGCCCTCCACCGCCTTCTCACCGTTGGTGTACGTGCGGAGGATGGTCGGGATGCGGACCTCGATGGCCATGGTCGCGGGCTCCTGTCGGAAAGGGTCGGAAAGTGGGCGCACGGCGTCGCGCGCCGTGGCTCACGGCCGTACGGCGGCGGGAAACGTCAACAGATGGCGCTGTTCAGCCTGCACAGATCGACGTGCAGCCGCGCCACGAGCAGCATGCCCGGCGCTTTCTCGCTCACGTCGTTCAGAACCATGCGCTCATCGTAACGATTCCCGGTCCGGGTCCCGGAGTGTGATCCCGCATGCCGGACGCATTTCGTCCGACGGCTGAGATCAGTAGGCCTCCACGACCGTGACCTCCTCCTCCGTGACCTCGCCGTCCACGATCCGGAAGGAGCGGAACTGGAAATCGCCGAGGCCGTCGGTGTCGGCGGTGGAGACGAGGACGTAGTGGGCGCCGGGTTCGTTGGCGTAGGAGATGTCGGTGCGCGAGGGGTGGGCCTCGGTGGCGGTGTGGGAGTGGTAGATGACCACCGGCTCCTCGTCGCGGTCGTCCATCTCGCGGTAGAGCTTGAGCAGATCGCCCGAGTCGAACTCGTAGAACGTGGGCGACATCGCCGCGTTCAGCATGGGGATGAAGCGCTCGGGGCGGTCCGAGCCCGCCGGGCCCGCCACGACGCCGCACGCCTCGTCGGGGTGGTCCTTGCGCGCGTGGGCGACGATCTGGTCGACGAGGGCCTGGGTGATGGTCAGCATGCTCGCCAGGATAAGCAGAAGGGCCGTTCCGTACCGAGGGATGGTACGGAACGGCCCATATGCCGGACGTCCTGAGCGGCGGCCGCGGCGGGGCACCACGAGAGCCCCGCGCGGCCGGACGTCCCGGGGAGGAGGTCAGCGCTTGACGAAGGCCGCGGCCTGCGGGTTGCGGCGCCTGAGCACCCAGTAGGAGACGCCGAGGATCGCGGCCCACAGCGGAGCACAGTACAGCGACACCCGGGCGTCCTTGTCGATACCCATGAGCACGATCACCATGAAGATGAACGCGAGCGCGGCGTAGCTGGCGTACGGCGCCCACGGCGCGCGGAACTCGCTCTGCGGCAGCAGTCCGCGATCGGCCTTCGTCCGGTAGCGGATCTGGCAGATCAGGATGACGATCCAGGCCCACATACCGGAGATGGTCGCGAAGGAGACGACGTAGTCGAACGCCTTGCCCGGCCACTGGTAGTTGATCCAGACGCCGACGAGCATCAGCGCGGCGGAGAACGTGGTGCCGACGAGCGGGGTGCCGCTGCGCGTCAGCCTGGTGAACACCTGGGGTCCCTGGCCGTTCTGCGCCAGGTCACGCAGCATGCGGCCGGTGGAGTACATGCCGGAGTTGCAGGAGGAGAGCGCGGCCGTCAGGACGACGAAGTTCACGATGCCGGCGCCGACGGACAGGCCCATCTTCTGGAAGGCGGCCACGAAGGGGCTCACGCCCGGGTGGAACTCGGTCCACGGCACGACCGACAGGATCATGATCAGCGCGCCGACGTAGAAGACGGCGATGCGCCAGGGCACGGTGTTGATCGCCTTGGGCAGGACCTTCTTCGGGTCCTTGGACTCGCCCGCGGTCACCCCGACCAGCTCGACGGCGAGGAAGGCGAACATGACCATCTGGAGGGTCATCAGGGTGCTGCCGACGCCGTGCGGGAAGAAGCCGCCGTCGTTCCACAGGTGGCTGACGGAGGCGGTCCTGCCCGCGTCGGAGAAGCCGACGGTGAGGATGCCGACGCAGATCAGGATCATGCCGATGATCGCGGTGACCTTGACCATGGAGAACCAGAACTCCAGCTCGCCGAAGAGCTTCACGGAGATCAGGTTGGCGGCGTAGAGCACGATCGTGAAGATCAGCGCCGAGACCCACTGCGGGATCGCGAACCAGTACGTCATGTAGGCGGCCGCGGCGGTGACCTCGGTGATGCCGGTGACCACCCAGAACAGCCAGTACGTCCAGCCGGTGACGAAGCCCGCGAAGGGGCCGATGAACTCGCGCGCGTACTCCGAGAACGAACCGGACACCGGGCGGTACATCAGCAGTTCGCCGAGTGCCCGCATGATCAGGAAGATGACGAGGCCCGCGACGGCGTACGCCAGGATCAGACTCGGGCCGGCCTTGGAGATGCCCTTGCCCGCGCCGAGGAACAGGCCGGTGCCGATGGCACCGCCGATGGCGATCATCTGGATCTGCCGGGCCCCGAGCCCGCGCTGGTACCCCTCGCCGCCCTCGCCGTCCCGCACGGCCTCATTGCCGTCGTGATGCTGATCGACCTGCGCTGAGGTCATGTGTGGTGCGCCTTTCTCCATGCCGAACCGCGGCCCTTCGTCGGCCTCGGATCGGGTTTCGATCCCCCCGGATTGATGGAGTTGTGCCTGGCCGACGGTCGTCGGCTCGGTGGCGCACCCGGCCTGACATGGGTGGCGTCGGCCGGGCGGTCGTGAAGATTTATCACGGCCGCAATATTGATCACAGGGGCGCGTTGTGGCGCACCGCACAGGGAAAAGCGGACAAAGAACGGCCAAATGCGGCAAAACCGGCCGCAATGGTAACGGGATCGTTATCCGGATTTGAGCGTCCGCTGAGCGAACACGCGAGCGGGCATATCAGGGCATCAGGGTCGTCACGAGGGTCTCCTGGAGGCCGCCGAGCCACAGGTAGGCCATCACCATCGGCTTGCGCGGGTCCTCGTCCGGGAGCCGGTAGAGCAGGTCGGTGTCGTCCTCGTCGGTGATCTCCAGCCGGGAGCCGATCGCGAGGCGCAGGTCGTTCAGGGCGCCGAGCCACTGCTTCGACTCCTGCGGCGCCAGCTTCAGCACCGCCCCGCCCTCGTCCACCGGGGCGAGCGCGTCGAGGGCGCGGATCACCGCGAGGGCGTTCTCCCGCTTGCCGGCCCGCAGGTCGTTCTCGGTGTAGCGGCGGAACTCGGCGGAGTGGGCCCGGCGCTCCTCGGCCTCGGCGGGCGAGTCCGGGACCTTCTCGGGGTCGCTGTAGGCGTCCGGGAAGAGCCGGCGCAGCACCGGGTCGGCGGGCGGCTCGCTGGGCCCTTCCGCGAACAGCTCGGCGAGCGGGTCCTCGGGGGCCTCGGCGCCGGGGCCGGGGCCGATCAGCTCCAGGAGCTGGACGGCCAGCGACCGGATGATGGAGATCTCGACGTCGTCGAGCGCGACGGCCGCGCCGCCGCCGGGAAGCGGTTCGAAATGTCCGGGCATCTGAAGGGGTTCGCTACTTCCGGTCCTGCTGGAGGGTGGCCCACAGACCGTATCCGTGCATCGCCTGCACATCGCGCTCCATCTCCTCGCGTGTGCCGCTGGAGACGACCGCCCGGCCCTTGTGGTGGACGTCGAGCATGAGCTTGGTGGCCTTGTCCTTGGTGTAGCCGAAGTACGACTGGAAGACGTACGTCACATAGCTCATGAGGTTGACCGGGTCGTTGTGCACGATCGTGACCCAGGGGACGTCGGGCTCGGGTACGGCGAAGACCTCCTCCGCCGACTCGGTGCGTTCGATCTCTACGGGCGCGGGTGACGTCACAGAGCCCATGCTGCCACGGCGAGGAAAAATCGTCACACCGACGAAAAGGGGTGTAGCATCCATGGCCATGAACACAGCGGACCTTGGGCTGCCGGTGGACGTTCCCTCGACGGCGCTCTTCACTGACCAGTACGAGCTGACCATGCTCCAGGCGGCCCTGAAGGCCGGTACGGCCGAACGGCGGAGCGTGTTCGAGGTCTTCACCCGGCGGCTGCCGGACGGGCGCCGCTACGGCGTGGTGGCGGGCACCGGGCGCGTCCTGGACGCGGTGGAGAACTTCCGCTTCGACCCGGACGTCCTCGGCTTCCTGCGGGAGCGGAACATCGTCGACGAGCGGACCCTGGCCTGGCTCGCCGACTACCGCTTCGGCGGTGACGTGTGGGGCTACCCCGAGGGCGAGGTGTACTTCCCCGGCTCCCCGCTGCTGCGGGTCGAGGGCACCTTCGCCGAGTGCGTGCTGCTGGAGACGGTGATCCTCTCCATCCTCAACCACGACTCCGCCATCGCCGCGGCCGCCTCCCGCATGGCCTCGGCCGCCGGGGACCGCCCGCTGATCGAGATGGGCGCCCGGCGCACCCACGAGCTGGCGGCGGTGGCCGCGGCCCGCGCGGCGTACGTCGGCGGCTTCGCCACCACCTCCGACCTGGCGGCCGGCTTCCGCTACGGCATCCCGACCGTCGGCACCTCGGCCCACGCCTTCACCCTCCTGCACGACCACGAGCGCGACGCCTTCCGGGCCCAGGTCGACACCCTCGGCCGGGGCACCACGCTGCTCGTGGACACGTACGACGTCGCCGAGGCCGTCCGTACGGCCGTGGAGGTGGCCGGACCCGAGCTGGGCGCGGTCCGCATCGACTCCGGTGACCTGCTGCTCGTCGCGCACCGGGTGCGCCAGCAGCTGGACGAGCTGGGGGCGGCCGACACCAAGATCGTCGTCACGTCCGACCTGGACGAGTACGCCATCGCCTCCCTCGCCGCCGCTCCCGTGGACGCGTACGGCGTCGGCACCCAGCTGGTGACCGGCTCCGGGCACCCGACCTGCTCCATGGTCTACAAGCTGGTCGCCCGCGCCGAGTCCGGCGACCCGAAGGCGCCGCTGGTGCCGGTCGCGAAGAAGTCCAGCGGCGGCAAGACCTCCATCGGCGGCCGCAAGTGGGCGGCGCGCCGGCTCGACGCGGACGGGGTCGCCGAGGCCGAGGTCGTCGGCACGGGCCCGGTGCCGCCGGAGCTCGCGGACCGGCAGCTGCTGGTGCAGCTGATCAAGGGCGGGGACGTGCTGGGCCGCGAGCCGCTGGACGTCCCCCGCGGCCGGCACATCGCCGCCCGCGCGAATCTCCCGCTCTCCGCCACACAGCTCTCCCGAGGGGAACCCGTCCTTCCGACGGAGTACCTCACGGAGCGCTCGGGTAGCTAGGCCCTGTCGTCACATTCCCGTCCGCCCCCGCGTCCGCCCCCTCCCGTCCGGGCCCGGAAGTCTCTAGGCTCGGTTGATTAACCGACAGTCGAAGGACACCCACCATGCGCCGCGCCTTGATCGTCGTAGATGTGCAGAACGACTTCTGCGAGGGGGGCAGCCTCGCGGTGTCCGGCGGCGCCGACGTCGCCGCCGCGATCACGGAGCTGATCGGCCAGGCGGCCGGGAGCGGATACCGGCACGTGGTCGCCACCCGCGACCTCCACATCGCCCCCGGCGGCCACTTCGCCGACGACCCCGACTACGTCCGCTCCTGGCCCGCGCACTGCGTCGCGGGCACGGAGGGCGTCGGCTTCCACCCGAACTTCGCCCCGGCCGTCGCCTCCGGGGCGATCGACGCGGTCTTCGACAAGGGCGCGTACTCGGCGGCCTACAGCGGCTTCGAGGGCAGGGACGAGAACGGCGTCCCCCTGGCCGACTGGCTGCGCGAGCGCGCCGTCGACGAGGTCGACGTGGTCGGCATAGCGACCGACCACTGCGTCCGCGCCACCGCCCTGGACGCCGCCCGCGAGGGCTTTCGCACCCAGGTCCTGCTGGACCTCACGGCGGGCGTCGCCGGGGAGACGACGGAGCGCGCGCTGGAGGAGCTGCGGGAGGCGGGCGTGGAGCTGACGGGCAAGCCGGTCGTCAGCGGCTAGACCCCGCTCCCCCGCGCGGCTACGCCACCGCCGATCTGCGAAGAAGTGCCCTGATCGGGTGCCACAGCTCGGTCACGATGACACCGTTGTCGGCGGGGGCCGTCCGCCATATCAGGCCGTCGGGGTGGTGCAGGACCGCCGTGATCTCGTCCGGGGTCGGCGGGGCGGCGTTGCCCCGTAGATAGATCGCGCGCAACCCCAGGTTGCGCAGCCTGGTCAGGGCGCGCGCCCGGTTCTGGGCGTGCACGAGTACGCGCACCCCGGCGGAGTCGTAGGGCAGGTTCAGTGCCACCACGACCGTGCCGTTCGGCAGCTTGGTGAAGCCTCCAGCGGCCATGCCGTCAGATCCCCGTTCCGGTCGGTGTCAATAAGCGGTCCACAGGACGCACCTAAACACGATCGGCGGCAACCCGCCAAGGGTTTGCCGCCGATACGCGCCTGACCTGCATAAATGCCGACTACTTCACCGCGGGACCGACTTCCAGCTCGATCGTCGAGCCGTTTCGGGCCTGCTTGGTGATCTTTATCCTGGTGTTGGTGTCAGTGACCTTGACACCGCCGGTCGGGTTCGCCGGGTCGTAGTAGGTGCCGGTGTGGTCGTCGAAGACCGGCACCCCCTTCTGCGACTTGATCCTGGTCGCGACGCCCGACTGGTGCAGCGTGATCGCGTCCGTCGGCTCCAGCGTGAAGGTGGAGTCGTAGGCCTGCATCCGGTTGCGCAGCAGCGTGCCGTCGGACCAGCGCAGCGCCTTCGGGTGGGCGTCGACCGGCAGGATCAGCCCGGTGCCCGGGTGGGCGTTCGCGTTGGTGTTGTTGTCCGCCTGGGAGGTGTCCCACTTCCAGATCAGCAGACCGTTCTGGTACGGGTAGTGCTCCACCCAGTCGGGGCGGCCGGTGTTCTGGTAACCGAAGTTGTACGGGCCGGACTTGAGGGTCCTGTCGTACGACACGTACTGCCGGTTCTCGGCGAGGTAGTACTGCTTGTAGTCCTTGGTGAAGGACGCGCCGATGCGGGAGAAGCCGGAGGCGGTCCAACCGGCGTCCGCGGACTCGGCGTTGTCGGAGAACAGGGGCGTGCCGTCCGCCGTGACCGTGATCTCGTCCGCCGCGAAGCCCTTCAACGCCACGCCGCCGTCGGTCTGGTAGCGGAAGCGCAGGTCGATCTTCTTGCCCGCGTAGGCGTCGAGGGAGTACGACAGCTTCTTGTACGCGTCGGCCGTGCCGGTCAGCGCGGGCTTGCCGGAGCCGTCGCGCGGGACGGCCTGGCCGTCCACCGTGCCGTCCAGTGCGGTCCAGTTGGCGCCGCCGTCGGTGGACACCTCGGTGTAGAGGTAGTCGTAGCCGTTCTCGATGTCGTACCAGCCGTCCAGGCTCAGGGTGGCCGAGGCCCTGCCGGTGAGGTCGACGGAACGGGTCAGCGTGTTCTTGAGGTTGTCGCCGCTGCCGCTCCACCACTGGGAGGCGCCCTGCGCCGGGGTGACGACCTCGGTCGTGACCGCCTTGTCCGGCAGCGAGACGACCACCGCCTGGCGGTACTTGGTGTTGTACTCGGCGTAGCCCAGCTTGTGCCAGGAGGAGACGCCGGCCTTGGCGGTGTCGTAGTTCAGCCAGCCCAGCTGGAGCTTGTCCCAGGCGTTCAGGTCGCCGGGCAGGTCGCCGATGGCCTCCTTGCCGGTGCCGAGCCAGGAGCCGGAGGACATCAGGGTCCAGAATCCCGTGGAGTTGTCGCCGCCCGCGGTGTCGTACTCGTCGGGCAGGCCGAGGTCGTGGCCGTACTCGTGGGCGAAGACGCCGAGGCCGCCGTTCTCCGGCTGGATGGTGTAGTCGCCGACCCAGATGCCGGTGTCGCCGACCTGGGCGCCGCCGAGCTTGTTGCCCGCCGGGCCGGTCGCGCCCGCGTCGGTGCCGAAGGCGTACCAGCGGTGGGCCCAGATCGCGTCGGTGCCCTGGGCGCCGCCGCCCGCGGACTCGTCCTCGCCGGCGTGCACGATCTGGAAGTGGTCGACGTAGCCGTCGGGCTCGTTGAAGTTCCCGTCGCCGTCGTGGTCGTAGCGGTCCCACTGGTCGTACCGGGCGAGGTCCTTCTTGATGTCGGCGTCCGACTTCCCGGCCGCCTTCGCCCCCGCGACCCAGGCGTTCAGACCGTCGCTGACCACGTTCCACACGCTCGGGCAGTTGGTCGAGCCGCAGGCGTTGTTGCCGTAACGGGCCTCGTTGTAGGGGACCTTGACCCAGTCCGCGACCTCGCCGTCGACCGAGTAGCGGCCCGAGGACTGCTTCTCGTAGTACTTCTTCAGCGACTCGGTCGTCCTGCCGGTGCCGAAGTAGAGGTCCTGGTAGTGCTTCCGGCCGTAATCCGCCTGCCAGGCCGTCGAGTTGTCCTTCGTACGGTCGGGCGCGGCGATCGTGTTGTGCAGCGGGCCCGCGGTGCCGCCGTACTTCGGGTCGGTCCGGTCCCCGAACTCCACCAGGATCGTGAAGATCCTGTCGGTCTTCTCGCGGCTCAGCTCGACGTACTTGCCGTCGCCCTTCTTGCTCCCCAGTTCCACGACCTTGGAGCCGTCACGGTCCTTCGCCTTGGCCTTGCCCGCGATCAGCTGGTTCAGGGCCTCCTGGCGCTGAGCCCTCTGCGTCTTGCTGAGCGGGCCGTCGAGGTCGTGCGCCTGCTGCTTCACCGGGGCCGGGTCGTGCCGGTGGGCGGCGGCGGTGCGGGCCGGCCGGGTGGCGGCCTCCGCGACGGCGAAGGTG
This sequence comes from Streptomyces sp. HUAS MG56, assembly GCF_058673395.1. Lineage (NCBI taxonomy): Bacteria > Bacillati > Actinomycetota > Actinomycetes > Kitasatosporales > Streptomycetaceae > Streptomyces > Streptomyces sp. HUAS MG56. Next base: position 4,535,195 of record NZ_CM178722.1, read on the forward strand.
GCGAACGTGGCGGAGGCCGCCGCCAGCGTCACGCCGATCGCGGCCGCTCTGAACGTCCAGGATCTGCTGGTCACTTGAGTTCCTCCCCTGCGTCTGTCCGACGCATGTCAAGTGACGTAATTTGACTAGAGGTTTAGAAGAAAAGACAGATCTTGACTCGCTCAGGCCGTGTGCACTATGCGGAGCTGACGTTCGCTTTACGCACCTGCAAGCGGACTATGCCTCCACCCCATGACTCCGTGCGCCCCCTGTGCACCGGAACCGTGGGTTAGGTCACGCTTACCAGCCGTCCCCCTCGGGCATGCACGCGGAGAGAGTCGAACGGCACCCCACCTGTTCCCCCGACAATCCCCCGAAGACTTCCGAGGACACGATTGCCATGCCTCGTCCGACCGCCGCACAGCTCGCCTACGGTTCCTGCACCGTGATCTTCTCGACGCTCGCCATGCTGCTGCTGTCCCAGACGAGTTCGGGCCTCGGGATCACCGTCATCGCCCTCGCGGCCCTGGCCCTCGGGCTGCTCGTCGCGATGACGGTGCCGCTGCCGAAGGCCCGCGCGGCCGTGGCACCGGCCGACCCCGTCGAGCCCGCACCCCAGGAAGAGCCGGTCTCCCTGTGAGGGACGGACACGAGAGCGGCGGGCTCGTGACAGCTCACGAACCCGCCGCTCTCGTGTCGTGTCCACCGCACCCGGTCTCGGCGCCCCGTCAACCCGTGCTGACCACCACCGTCTTGGCCGCCTTGTCGTGCAGACCCTGCTTGTACGGCTTGTCGAAGTAGCTCCAGCCGCCGCAGATCGCGGTCCAGACGCAGGCGCAGCAGAACGCGAACGGCACCCACAGCACCAGGGAGCGGATCAGCATCGTCTGCACGGACGGGGTGGCACCGTCGTCCAGGTTCGCCACCCGCATGCCGAGCCACTTCTTGCCGAGGGTCTGGCCGTACTTGCTCATCATGAAGGTGTCGTACGCGATGTAGAGCACGGCGCCGATGAACGACTGCCCGACGGACTTGCCGACCTCGACGTGATCGCCGTTGATGTTGTACTCGCGCACCCCGAACGCCCAGGTGAGCAGCCAGACGACGATGCCGACGAGGATCATGTCGAGGATCCGCGCGAGGGTGCGCCGGGCGCTGTCGGCCAGCGGGGGCATGCCGGCCAGCGGGTCGGCGGGGTAGCCGCCGTAGGGGCCGCCGCCGTACGGTCCGCCGCCGGCCGGCGGAGGCGGCTGGGCACCGCCGTACGGGGTGTCGTACGGCGAGCCCGGCCCCTGGTCCGACGGGGGCCGCTTCCTGAACGGGTCGTCCTCGGGGGGCTGCTCTCCGGAGCCGGGGGGCGGTTCGCTGCTCATGGCCCGAGTGGATCGCGAACACCCCGGCTCCGCACCCGGCGGGCGGCCGTACGGAGTAGCCCCTCGCGTACGCCGGCCGGTACGTCAGCCGGCGACGAAGGTGTGCGCCGCCTTGTCGTGCCAGCACTGGTGCCAGGGCCGGTCGAACAGGCACCACAGCACGCCCACGATCCCGATGCCGAGCAGCCCGGGGATGCTGTAGACGAGCCAGCGGCGCAGCGCCGGGCCGAAGGCCGGGGGCTCGTGGGCCTCGATGTCGCGCACCTCCAGGCCCAGCGCCCGCTTGCCCAGGGTGCGGCCCCACTTGGCGGTCGGCACCACCTCGTAGGCAACGCCGGCGAGGAGGAGCACGGCGAGCACGATGCCGAGGCTGGTGGCGGTCGTGCCGTCGAGCAGCCAGACAGTGACCTCACGGCCGGACAGCCTGGCCGCGTCGATCTTCTGCTGGACGTGGTCGGCGGCGCGCAGGCCGAGCGGTACGGCGGCGGTCGCCGTCACGGCGAGCACGATCAGGGTGTCGATCAGCCGGGCCGCGAGCCGCTTGCCGACTCCGGCGGGCCGGGCCGCGGCCTGGCGGCGCGCGGCCGCCTGGAAGACGTCCTCCACCGGCGGCTTCCACGGCGCCATGGGCTGCTCGTCCCCGCCCCCGGCCAGCTGGTGCACCTGCTGCGCCCAGGAGGCCTGGCCGCCGCCCGGCCCGCTGGTCAGCGGGGTGCCGGGGCCGCCGGCGGGAGCACCGCCCTGCGCCGGCACCGAGGGGGCGACGGCGGCGGGCGCCTGGGCCTGCTGGGCGGCCTGGGGCGGCTGCGGCGGCTGAGCGGCCGCGGCACGCGCGGCGGCGGCCTTGCCCGCACCGAATCCGGGGCCCTCGGCCGGAGAAGGCGCGGCGGCGGGCGGGGTGGCCCGGCCGACGGGCCCCTGCGGGCCGAAGCCGCCCGGGGCGCCGGCGGAGTTCGCCGTACCGGCGCCGGGCCCGGCCTGGCCCGGCACGAAGCCCGCACCCGGCCGGCCGGCGGCGGGCGCTCCGGGGCCGGAGGTCTGCGGGCCAGGGGTCTGCGGGCCGAAACCGGAGCCCGCCCCGGCGTCCGGAGCGGCGGCCGGCCGGTCGCCCGGCCTGCCCTGGCCCGGTACCGGGCGGAACGTCATCGTGCCCTCGTCCCTGACCGCGGCGGGGCCGGGGACCGGGCGGCGGAAGATGAAGGTGCCGCCGGGGTCCGGGCCGTCGTCCTGCGCCGGCGGGTTCGAGGCCGCGTCGGTAGGGCCGCCCGGCCCGCCCTGCCCCGCCGCCGGGACCCTGGGATCGGCGCCCCACGGGGTACGCCCGTCACCGGCGCCCGCCCCGCCCTGCACCCCGCCCGCACCGCCGCGCTGCCCCTGCTGCTGCCCGGTGGGCGCGGGCTGGGGGTCCTCGTCGAAGAAGTGCGGCCCCGTCTCCTCCACGGCCGGGGCCGGGGTCACCGGGCGGACGCCCGGGGGAGGGGTGAGCGGCTCACCGTCGTGCGGCGCCGGGCGGCTGGTGCCGGGCACCCAGGAGGCGCCGTTCCAGTACCGGACGTAGCCGGGGATGGACGGGTCCGGGTAGTAGCCCTCGCGGGGCCGGTCGTCACCTGGGGCCGGGGTTGGGGCGCTCATGTCCGTCGTCCCGTATCTGCTCGGGGGTGTGCTGAAGGCTCCACATCTATCAGACCGGGGCGGCCCGCAGCGCCAGTCCCGCTCGACCGAACCCCTTCCGGGCAACGCCGGACCCGGCTCTCACAGATCCCCGGAAAGAATTTCCCAGAACCCGCGTAATGGCGCGGCCCCTGCCCTCTCTCCCCCGGTGCGGGCCCGTTCCGAGGCCCCCGGCAAGAGAAGAAGGGCAACGTCATGCATCACACCGTGGTGGAGCGGGAGCTGGAGCTGAAGCTCATCCTGTCGCCGGAGCGCAGCATCCCGGTCCCGGCCCGGCTCGCCTACCGCTCCGACGATCCGTACGCCGTCCACATCACCTTCCACATCAACTCCGAGTCCCCGGTCAACTGGACGTTCGCCCGCGATCTGCTGGTGGAGGGGGTGTTCCGGCCGTGCGGGCACGGGGACGTGCGGGTGTGGCCGACGAAGGCCGACGGGCGCAGCGTCGTGCTGATCGCGCTCAGTTCGCCGGACGGGGACGCGCTGCTGGAGGCGCCGATCCCGCAGGTGTCGGCGTGGCTGGAACGGACCCTGACGGCGGTGCCGCCGGGGACGGAGGGCGAGCAGCTGGGCATCGACGACGCCCTCGACCAGCTGCTCGCCCAGTGAGCCCGGCGAACCCCGCCGGCCCGGTCGGCCCGGCCGGCCGACGGGGGACCGGGGGCTCAGAACAGCTTGCCCGGGTTGAGGATGCCCAGCGGGTCGAAGGCGTGCTTCACCGCGCGCTGCATCTCCACCCCGACCGGGCCGATCTCCCGGGCCAGCCACTCCTTCTTCAGTACGCCGACGCCGTGTTCGCCGGTGATGGTGCCGCCCAGCTCCAGGCCGAGGGCCATGATCTCGTCGAAGGACGCGCGGGCCCGCCGGGACTCGTCCTCGTCCCGGGCGTCGAAGCAGACGGTGGGATGGGTGTTGCCGTCGCCGGCGTGCGCGCAGACGCCGATGGTCAGGTCGTACGTGGCGGCGATCCGCTCGACGCCTTCGAGCATCGCGCCCAGCCTGGAGCGGGGCACGCACACGTCGTCGATCATCGTCGTGCCCTTGACCGCCTCCAGCGCGGTCAGCGAGAGCCGCCGGGCCTTCAGGAGGAGTTCGGACTCGGCGGCGTCCTCGGCCGGGACGACCTCGGTGGCGCCGGCGGCCTCGCACAGGGCGCCGACGGCGGCGAGGTCGGCGGCCGGGTCCGGGGTGTCGAAGGCGGCCAGCAGCAGCGCCTCGGTGGTCTCCGGCAGACCCATGTGGGCGAGGTCGTTGACCGCCTTGACGGTCGTACGGTCCATCAGTTCGAGGAGGGAGGGGACGTGGCCTCCCTCCATGATCCGGCAGACGGCGTCGCAGGCCGCCGCGGCGGAGGGGAACTCGGCGGCCAGCACCAGCTGCCGCGGCGGCTTCGGCTTCAGCGCGAGGACGGCCCGGACGACGATGCCGAGGGAGCCCTCGGAGCCGACGAAGAGCCGGGTGAGGTCGTAGCCGGCGACGCCCTTCGCCGTGCGGCGGCCGGTGGACATCAGGCGGCCGTCGGCCAGCACCACGTCCAGCCCGAGCACGTACTCGGCCGTGACGCCGTACTTCACACAGCACAGGCCGCCGGAGGCCGTGCCGATGTTGCCGCCGATGGTGCACATCTCCCAGCTGGAGGGGTCCGGCGGGTAGTACAGGCCGTGTTCCTCGACCGCGCGGGAGAGCGTGGCGTTGACGACGCCCGGCTCGACCACCGCGATCCGGTCGACGGGACTGATCTCCAGGATGCGGTCCATCCGGGTGAGGGACAGCACGACGCAGCCGTCGGTGGCGTTCGCGGCGCCGGACAGACCGGAGCGGGCGCCCTGCGGGACGACGGGGACGCGCAGCTCGGTCGCGACGCGCATGACGTGCTGCACCTGTTCGACGGTGCGGGGCAGGACGACGACGGCGGGGGCGCCGGCCGGGCAGAAGCTCGCCATGTCGCGGGCGTAGGACGCGGTGACGTCGGGGTCGGTCAGGACGGCCTCGGCGGGCAGGCCGGCCAGGAGCCGGTCGGTGAGGTTGCTCGTCTCTGCGGTGTCTTCGGAGCGAGGGGCTTCGATACGGCTCATGATCACAGCGTGACACTCACGGCCATCGGTGTGAACCCCGTCCCGACCCCCCTTGGGCCGCCCGGATGTGCTCGTCGTACTGACGCACAGTGAGCGCCATGGACAACCGACTGACCATGCCGGGTACGTACCGGGTGTTGTTGCTGGCTCTGCCGGCGGCCGGTGTCGCCGTGGCCGCGGTGCTGACGCTGCTGCCGCAGGAGCGGCCGCACATGGTGGTCCGCGCGCCGGCGCGGGCGGCGCTGCGGGTGCTGACCGGCGTACCCGGTCAGCACCCGCAGGGGCGCCCTGTACGGGACTAGAGGTTGCCCCGCTTCTCCTGCTCGCGCTCGATCGCCTCGAACAGGGCCTTGAAGTTGCCCTTGCCGAAGCCCATCGAGCCGTGCCGCTCGATGATCTCGAAGAAGACCGTCGGACGGTCCTGGATCGGCTTGGTGAAGATCTGCAGCAGATAGCCGTCCTCGTCGCGGTCGGCGAGGATCTTCAGCTCGCGCAGGGTGTCGATCGGCACGCGGGTGTCACCGACCCACTCGCCGAGGGTGTCGTAGTAGGAGTCCGGGGTGCCGAGGAACTCGACGCCGGCCGCGCGCATGGTGCGCACGGTCTGCACGATGTCGTTGGTGTTCAGCGCGATGTGCTGGACGCCCGCGCCGCCGTAGAACTCCAGGTACTCGTCGATCTGGGACTTCTTCTTGGCGATGGCGGGCTCGTTGATCGGGAACTTCACCTTCAGGGTGCCGTCCGCGACCACCTTCGACATCAGCGCGCTGTACTCGGTGGCGATGTCGTCGCCCACGAACTCCTTCATGTTCGTGAAGCCCATGACCTTGTTGTAGAAGGCCACCCACTCGTCCATCCTGCCGAGCTCGACGTTGCCGACGCAGTGGTCGATGGCCTGGAAGGTGCGCTGGGCGGGCTGGGCGACCATCGGCCGGGCGGCGGCGTAGCCGGGCAGGTAGGGGCCGTCGTAGCCGGTGCGCTCGACGAGGGTGTGGCGGGTCTCGCCGTACGTGGCGATGGCGGCGAGGACGACGGTGCCGTGCTCGTCCTTCACCTCGTACGGCTCGGCGAGCGAGCGGGCGCCGTGCGCGACGGCGTAGGCGTGGGCGGCGCGGGCGTCCGGAACCTCGATGGCCAGGTCGATGACGCCGTCGCCGTGCTCGGCCACGTGCCGGGAGAGGAACTCGCCCCAGGGGGTGCTCGGCTTGATCACCGAGGTGAACACGAACCGGGCGGAGCCGTTCTCCAGCACGTAACTGGCGGTCTCGCGGCTGCCGTTCTCCGGTCCGGAGTAGGCGACCAGCTTCATGCCGAAGGCGGTGGAGTAGTAGTGCGCCGCCTGCTTGGCGTTGCCCACGGCGAAGACGACCGCGTCCATTCCCTTGACCGGGAAGGGATCGGCCTGCCGGGCGGTGTCGGGGGTCTGGTGTGTGGTCTGCGTCATGGCGGAAGCGTGGCCCCGCTCTGCAAGGTGCGCAATAGTTTGCGTATCCGCTGGGCAGTCTGCACAGCGGTACGGCCGTACCGGCGAGCTTTCTGTACAGGATGACCATCCCTGGAGGTGCCGTGGCGATCGATCATCTGGACGGGCGGATCATCGTGCTGTTGGCGAACGAGCCGCGCATCGGGGTGCTGGAGATGTCCCGGCGGCTCGGGGTGGCCCGCGGGACCGTGCAGGCACGCCTGGACCGGCTTCAGTCGAACGGAGTCATCCGCGGATTCGGTCCCCAGGTGGAGCCGGCGGCCCTCGGCTACCCGGTCACCGCCTTCGCCACGCTCCAGATCCGGCAGGGCCAAGGCCCCGACGTCCGGGCCCACTTGACGACGGTGCCGGAGGTGCTGGAGCTGCTGACCACGACCGGCAGCGGGGACATGCTGTGCCGGCTGGTGGCCCGGTCGAACGCCGATCTTCAACGGGTGATCGACCGCGTCGTCGGTTTTGATGGCATCGTCCGGGCCTCCACGGCGATCGTCATGGAGAACCCCGTTCCGCTGCGGATCATCCCGCTGGTGGAGCAGGCCGCCCGGGACAGTGAAGGGACGTGACCTGTAGCGGCGTGACCGGTCTGGGGTGAGCGCGGGTGAACTTCTGGGAGTACCTGGGCAATCGTCATCAGCAGCTGCTCGCGGACGCCTACCAGCACGCCAGCGCGGTCTTCCAGTGCATGGTCCTCGCGACCGTCATCGGGGTGGTGATCGGCGTCGTCACCTACCGCTCCGACTGGGCGGGCAGCCTCGCCACCACCGCGACCTCCACGATTCTCACCATCCCCTCCCTCGCCCTGATCGGTCTGCTCATCCCGGTCGTCGGGCTGGGCGTGCCGCCGACGGTGATCGCGCTGACGCTGTACGGGCTGCTGCCGATCGTGCGCAACGCGATCGTGGGCCTGCGCGGGGTCGACCCGATGCTGGTGGACGCGGCCCAGGGCATCGGCATGTCCCGGGCGATGCGGCTGATGCGGGTGGAGCTGCCGCTGGCCTGGCCGCCGATCCTGACCGGGATCCGGGTCTCCACGCAGATGCTGATGGGCATCGCCGCCATCGCCGCCTACGCCTCCGGCCCCGGGCTCGGCAACGAGATCTTCCGCGGGCTCGCCTCCCTGGGCAGCAAGAACGCGCTGAACCAGGTTCTCGCGGGCACCCTCGGGATCGTCATCCTCGCGCTTGTGTTCGACGCCGCGTACGTCCTGATCGGGCGGCTGACCATCCCCAGGGGGATCCGTGTCTGAGACCGCCGCCCAGGAGACGACCGCGCACGGCGCCTCGATCGAGCTGGAGAACCTGACCAAGCGCTACCCGGGCGGCGCGCAGCCGGCCGTGGACAACGTGAGCATGGAGATCAAGGCGGGCGAGACGGTCGTCTTCGTCGGCCCGTCCGGCTGCGGGAAGTCCACGACGCTCAAGATGATCAACCGGCTGATCGAGCCGACCGGCGGCCGGATCCGGATCGGCGGCGAGGACGTCACCGACATCGACCCGGTGAAGCTGCGCCGCAAGGTCGGCTACGCTATCCAGTCCGCCGGTCTCTTCCCGCACATGACCGTCGCGCAGAACATCGCCCTGGTGCCGAGGATGATCGGCTGGCCGAAGGCGCGGATCCGGGCCCGGGTCGAGGAGCTGCTCGACCTCGTCGGGCTCGATCCGGGCGAGTTCCACGGCCGCTATCCGCGCCAGCTCTCCGGCGGACAGCAGCAACGGGTGGGCGTGGCACGGGCGTTGGCGGCGGACCCGCCGGTGCTGCTGATGGACGAGCCGTTCGGCGCGGTCGACCCGATCACCCGCGACCACCTCCAGGACGAGCTGATCCGGCTCCAGCACGAGCTGCACAAGACGATCGTGTTCGTCACCCACGACTTCGACGAGGCGATCAAACTGGGCGACCGGATCGCCGTCCTGCGCGAACGCTCGCACATCGCCCAGTTCGACACCCCGGAGGCGATCCTCACCAACCCGGCCGACGACTTCGTCTCCGGTTTCGTCGGCGCGGGCGCTGCCCTGAAGCGGCTGAACCTGACCCGGGTGCGGGACGTGGAGATGCGGGACTACCCGACGGTGACCGTGGACACCCCGCTCCAGCAGATCTTCGGGCATCTGCGCTCCACCGGCGAGACCGAGATCCTGCTCCTCGACCGGCGCAGGCGCCCCTACAAGTGGCTGCGCCGCGGCGACCTGATGCGGGCCAAGGGCTCGCTGGCCCGCGCGGGCACGCTCGTGCACGACACGGTCACCCGGGACGGCACCCTGCGCGACGCGCTGGAGGCCGTGCTCACGGACAACGCGGGCCGGGTCGCGGTCACCGGCAGACGCGGTGAGTACATCGGCGTGGTCGACATGGAGACGCTGATGAACTCCGTGCACGAACTGCTGGAGGCCGACCGGCTGGAGGCGATGGAGGCGCAGCACGAGCTGGAGGAGGCACGCGCCCAGCAGACGCACTTCGAGCAGGAAGGCCCCGGAGGAGTGACGAAGGCGTGAGCACGGAGAGGCAGCAGCGCCCCGCCGGCGAGCACGAGGTCAGGGGGCTCCCCTTCCGCGACGACGGCGAGGCCGAGCAGGAGGCCCCGCCCCCGGCGCGGCGCCCGCCCGCGCGCCGGGTGACCTGGCAGCGGCTGACGTTCCTGCCGGCGTTCCTCGTCGCCGTCCTGCTCGCGACCTGGCTGTGGTTCCGGCAGGCGCACCTGGACACGATCTCGAAGAACGCGCTGTCGAACGGCCAGGTCTCCAAGGCGCTGTGGCAGCACGTGGAACTGACGGTGATCTCCACCTTCTTCGTGCTGATCATCGCGATCCCGCTGGGCATCCTGCTCACCCGGCGGTCCTTCCGCAGGGCCACCCCGGTGGCGCTGACCTTCGCCAACATGGGCCAGGCGACCCCCGCGATCGGCCTGCTGGCCCTCCTGGTCATCTGGCTCGGCACCGGCACGAAGGCCGCCCTGATCGGCATCATCGTCTACGCGATCCTGCCCGTCCTCTCCAACACCATCGCCGGTCTGCAGGCCAACGACCCGACGCTGCTGGAGGCGGCCCGCGGCATCGGCATGTCCCCGCTCGGCGTGCTCACCCGGGTCGAACTCCCGCTCGCCGTCCCGCTGATCCTCGCGGGCGTCCGCACGGCCCTGGTCCTCAACGTCGGCACGGCGGCGCTGGCGACCTTCGGCGGGGGCGGCGGCCTGGGCGTGCTGATCACCACCGGCATCACCACCCAGCGCATGCCGGTGCTGGTGCTCGGCTCGGTCCTCACCGTCGCGCTCGCCCTGCTGGTGGACTGGCTGGCCTCGCTGGCCGAGGCGCTGCTACGGCCGCACGGCCTGGAGGTGGGCGCATGAGACGCGGTGCGTGCCTGACACTGGCGGGGCTGCTGCTGGCCTCCGGCTGCGGGCTGACCAGTGGCTCCCCCATGGCCGACGGCGTGGGACCGGGCACGATCGGCGCGGGCGGCCCGCTCAAGGGGGCCCACATCACCGTCACCTCCAAGGAGTTCACCGAGCAGCTGATCCTCGGCGCGATCATGGGGATCGCCTTCCAGGCGGCCGGCGCGGACGTGCTGGACCGCACCGGCATCCAGGGGTCGATCGGCGCGCGGGAGGCGGTCAAGGGCGGGACGGCGGACGCGCAGTACGAGTACACGGGCACGGCCTGGATCACGTACCTCGGCCACAGCGAGCCCATCCCCGACCCGCAAAGACAGTGGCAGGCGGTGCGCGACGCGGACCTGCGCAGCGGGCTGACGTGGCTGCCTCCCGCACGCCTGAACAACACCTACGCGCTGGCCATGAACCAGGCCGACTTCAAGAAGTACGGCACGACGACCCTCTCGCAGGTGGCCGCGCTCGCCGCGAAGGACCCCGGCGCCGTCACGCTGTGCGTGGAGAGCGAGTTCGCCAACCGCGCCGACGGGCTGCCCGGGCTGGAGAAGGCGTACGGGATGAGGATCCCGGCGGGCAACGTCACACAGATGGACACCGGGATCATCTACACCCAGGTGGCCAAGGGGAAGTGCACCTACGGGGAGGTGTTCACCACCGACGGGCGCATCAAGTCGATGAACCTGGCGGTGATGGCGGACGACAGGAAGTTCTTCCCGGACTACAACGCCGCCCCGGTGGTCAACAGCAAGGTCCTGAAGAAGTGGCCGGCCATCGCGAGCGTCATCGACCCGGTCACCAGGAAGCTGGACAACTCGGTCGCGCGGACCCTGAACGCCAGGGTGGACGTGGACGGGCAGGACCCGCACCAGGTGGCGCTGGACTGGATGCGACAGCAGGGCTTCGTCAAGTAGCGGACCGGCGGCGGCCGTTCAGCAGCTCGGGACCGAACCCTTGCCGCTCTCCAGGGCGTTCAGGGCGTTCACCGCGCCCTTCAGCGTGGTGACCGGGACCAGGCGCAGGCCTCCCGGCAGGCCGGCCTTGGCGTCGGTGCACTCGTCCTTCGGGACCAGGAAGACGGTCGCGCCGTCGTGCCGGGCGGCCCGGGTCTTCAGGGCCACCCCGCCGACCGCGCCGACCGTGCCGTCGGCGTCGATCGTGCCCGTGCCGGCGATGTTCCGGCCGCCGGTGAGGTCGCCGCCGTTGCCGTCGCCGTGCAGCTTGTCGATGATCCCCAGGGTGAACAGCAGGCCCGCGCTCGGTCCGCCCACGTCGGCGAGCTTCAGCGTGACCTTGACCTTGCCGGCGCTCAGCCCGAGGTACGTCAGCGCCGCCCGGGTCGCCGCGTCCTGGGACTGCTGCATCTGCGCCTGGTTGTGCTGCTCGATCTCCTTGACACTGCCGCCACTCGGGTAGACGGCGTCGCGCGGCATCACGGCCCGGTCGGTGCGGAACCAGTTGTCGGCCACGTCCAGGAAGGACACCCGGGCGTCCGGACCGGTCGCCTGGATGGTGACCATGCGCAGCTGCCCGCTGGTCCTGCGCACCGGCGCGCCGGAGACGGTGATCACCTGGGTGCCCTGGTTCGCGCCCAGCACGTTCGCGGTCATCCCGGGCTGGGCCACCGAGAACGGCAGGGGCGCGAACGCCGCCGTGGCGAGCAGGGCCACGACGGGCAGCGCGCAGACGGCTACGGCCTGGGGACGAGTGAGACGTGAGAGCACGGGTTCAATCTAACGTGACCGCCCCCGGTCGCCCGCGCCACGTGTCCCGTACGGCGTACGCACCGGGTCCCCCGCACGCCGTGCACGGGTCCCGGCGCGCGGTACGTCCGTACCGCCACGCGCTCAGCGCAGGGCCTCGGCCACTTCCCGGGCGGCCTCCATCACCCTCGGCCCCACCCGCTCCGGCACGGAGTCCGCCAGCATCACCACGCCCACGCTGCCCTCGACCCCGGTGACCCCGACGAGCGGCGCGGCGGCCCCGCTGGCCCCGGCCTCCAGCTCCCCGTGCGTCAGCGTGTACCCGGGATCGGCGGCGGACGGCTGCCGGGCGGCCAGGATGGCCTTGCCCGCCGCCCCCCGGTCCAGCGGGTGCCGGAAACCGGCCCGGTACGCCACGTGGTAGTCGGTCCACGTCGGCTCGACCACGGCGACGGCCAGTGCCTCCGCACCGTCGACCAGGGTCAGATGGGCCGTCGCGCCTATGTCCTCGGCGAGCGAGCGCAACGCGGGCAACGCGGCCTCCCGGACCAGCGGGTGCACCTGGCGGCCGAGCCGCAGCACCCCGAGGCCGACCCGGGCTCGTCCGCCCAGGTCGCGCCGTACGAGCGCATGCTGTTCCAGGGTGGCGAGCAACCGGTACACGACGGTACGGTTCACGCCCAGTTTGCTGGACAACTCGGTGACGGTCAGCCCGTGGTCGGTGTCGGCCAGCAGCTTCAGGACACGCAGTCCCCGGTCGAGCGTCTGGGAGGTCTCCGCGGTCACGACGCCCACTCCTTTGGTGGTGAGGCCGGCGGGCCCCTGAGCGGCGGATGCGTGGCCGAGTCCCGTCGGCGACGCGTTCAGAGGCCGCCGATCGGCAGAACGGCTCCGGCGGCTCCGGGCCAAGGTCGCTTCACGGCTGCGCTCCGCGGCGACGCTGCCACGGGGCGTGTGCGTAGCGGGACAGTAGCGAAGCTGGTTCGCTGAGCGGAAGTCTCCGTCCAGAATCCGGGCAAGAGCGGATCCGGCCTGCCGTGATTCGTCCGGATACGGGGTGCGGGGCGCAGCGTCACCGCATGCGCGTGGCCCACTCCTGCACCTTGTCGATCCGCTGCTTCAGCTGTCCCGCCGTCGCCTCCGCGCTCGGCGGGCCCCCGCAGACCCGCCGCAGCTCGGTGTGGATCACTCCGTGCGGCTTGCCGCTCTGGTGGACGTACGCGCTGACCAGGGTGTTGAGCCGCTTGCGCAGCTCCATCATCTCCTTGTGGGAGACCACGGGCCGCCGCTCGGCGGGCAGTTCGAGCAGATCGGCCTCGGCGTCCGGCTTCTTCTTGCTGTGCGCGATCTGCCGGGCCTGCCGCTTCTGGAGCAGCAGCTGCACCTGGTCGGGTTCGAGCAGCCCCGGGATGCCGAGGTAGTCCTGCTCCTCCTCGCTCCCCGGGTGCGCCTGCATGCCGAACTCGGCACCGTCGTACAGGACCCGGTCGAAGACGGCCTCGGACTCCAGCGCCTCGAAGGAGAACTGCTCCTGCTCGCCGGTGTCCTCGTCCTGCTGCTTGTTCGCCTCCTCCATCTCCTTCTCGGATTCGGCGTACGGGTCCTCCTCGCCCTCCTTCTTCGGCTTGTCGAGGGCGTGGTCCCGCTCCTTCTCCATCTCATTGGCGAAGGTCAGCAGGTCGGGCACGGTCGGCAGGAACACGGACGCGGTCTCGCCCCGCCGCCGGGACCGCACGAAGCGCCCGACGGCCTGGGCGAAGAAGAGAGGAGTCGAGATGGTCGTCGCGTACACGCCCACCGCGAGCCGGGGCACGTCCACGCCCTCGGACACCATCCGGACGGCGACCATCCACCGGTCGTCGCTCGCGCTGAAGTCGTCGATCCTCTTCGACGCCCCGGCGTCGTCGGAGAGCACGAGCGTGGCCTTCGTCCCGGTGATCTCGCGGATCAGCTTGGCGTAGGCGCGGGCGGAGTCCTGGTCGGAGGCGATGACGAGCGCGCCGGCGTCCGGGATGGCCTTGCGGACCTCGGTCAGCCGCTGGTCGGCGGCGCGCAGCACGCTGGGCATCCACTCGCCGCGCGGGTCGAGCGCGGTCCGCCAGGCCTGGCTGACCGCGTCCTTGGTCATCGGCTCGCCGAGCCGGGCGGCGATCTCGTCACCGGCCTTCGTACGCCAGCGCATCTGGCCGCTGTAGGACAGGAAGATGACCGGCCGGACGACGTGGTCGGCGAGGGCGTTGCCGTAGCCGTACGTGTAGTCGGCGGCGGAGCGCCGGATGCCGGCGTTGTCCTCCTCGTACGTGACGAAGGGGATGGGGTTGGTGTCGGAGCGGAACGGCGTGCCGGTCAGCGCGAGCCGGCGGGTGGCGGGCTCGAACGCCTCCAGGCACGCCTCGCCCCAGGACTTGGAGTCACCGGCGTGGTGGATCTCGTCGAGGATGACGAGGGTCTTGCGCTGCTCGACGCGGTTGCGGTGCAGCATGGGCCGCACGCCGACACCGGCGTACGTGACGGCGACCCCGTCGTACTCCCGGCCGAGCGGTCCGGCGCTGTACTCGGGGTCGAGCTTGATGCCTATACGGGCCGCGGCCTCGGCCCACTGCTTCTTCAGGTGCTCGGTCGGCGCGACCACGGTCACCTGCTGCACGACGTGATGGTGCAGCAGCCAGGAAGCGAGCGTCAGCGCGAAGGTCGTCTTGCCGGCGCCGGGCGTGGCGACGGCGAGGAAGTCGCGCGGCTGCTCCTGTACGTACTTCTCCATCGCCCCCTGCTGCCAGGCACGCAGCTTGCTGGCGGTACCCCAGGGGGCCCGGCCGGGGAAGGCGGGCGAGAGGTGGTGGGACGACGACGCGGAGGAAGCGGAAGCGGCGGTGGTAGTCACGGTCTCCGTTTTTTGGGGCTCGTTCTGGGGGCTCGGCGCTCGGCTACGTATGACAACCGGGCCACCCTACCGGCGCCGCACCACCGTCAACGCCCGGACAAGGCCGGGTCGCCCGTGGGTGGGATCCACATCACAGCCGCGGTGATCACCGGCGTGATCGGCAGCCGGACCGGCCGCGAGCTCCCCGGCACGATCGCCGTCAGGCCCGCAGTCGCCGGGTCACCCACGCCCCCACCAGCGCCACCCCCGCCATCGGCAGGAAGACGGCCGCGAAGGCGAGGGGAGGGGGGCCGCCGGCGGTGGTGGCCGCGGTGGCCGCGGCGCTTCCGCCGCCCAGGGCCGCGAAGGCGGCACCGGTGGCGGCGAGGAGGACGACGTTGGCCAGGGCGTCGGAGATCTGGAGCGCGGCGGAGTTGGCGCCGGCCTCCTCCGGGGCGGACAGCTGGAGCAGGAGCACGCTGGTGGAGGAGATCACCAGGCCCATGCCGAGACAGCCGAAGGCCCAGGCGACGGCGACGGTCCAGACGGGCACGGCGTGCACGAGCACGCTGGGCGCGGTGGCGACGGCGGCGGCGACCAGCACCATCCCGGCGGTCATCAGCCGCTCCCGGTACGGCGCCATGCGCGGCCGGGACTGCAGATACGAGCCCAGGGCCCAGGTCACGCCGCCCGCCGCCAGCGAGAACCCGGCGAGCGTCGGCGACAGCCCGCGCTGGGTGACGAGCATCAGCGGCACGAAGGACTCGGCCACGATGAAGGAACCGGCGGACAGCCCGCGCAGCAGCACGACGGAGGGCAGGCCGCGGGCGGCCCGGTAGGTGCCGCGCGGAAGGAGCCCGAGGACGGCGGGCACGAGGAGGGCGGCACCGGCCAGCGCGGGGAGTACGGCGAGGGGCCGCAGGTCCTGCGCGGCGTACTGGAGAAGGCCGGCACCGAGGGAGATGCCGAGGGCCAGCCGGATCCGCCGCCGGTCGAACGACCCGGCGGCCTGGTCCTTCCGCACCGGGCCGGACGCCCGGCGCCGTATCTGCGGCAGGGCGAGGGCGAGCGGGAGGACGACGAGGACGGGGATGCCGAGGAAGACCCAGCGCCAGCCGAGGTGTTCGGTGACGGCGCCGGAGGCGAGGGGGCCGACGATGGAGGGGACGACCCAGCCCGCCGCGAAGGCCGCCATGATCGCGGGCCGCAGCCGCTCGGGGTAGGCGCGGCCGACGACGACGTACAGCGCCACGATCACCAGTCCGCCGCCGAGCCCCTGCACGGCCCGCCCCAGGATGAACACCCACATGCTCCGGGCGGTGCCGGCGATGACGAGCCCGGTGGCGAAGCCCGCGATGCCGGCGCTCAGCGGCCCGAGGGGACCGCGCCGGTCGGACCACTGGCCCGAGAGCACCATGCCGAACAGGCTGGTCGTGAAGTAGCCGGAGAACGCGAACGCGTACAGCGCCACCCCGTCCAGCTCCCGCGCGGCGACCGGCATCGCGGTCCCGACGGCGGTCGCCTCGAACGCGATCAGCAGCACGACGGAGACGATCCCGACGCTGAGCGCCCGGTACGCCCGGCTCAGCACGCTGTCCGGTCCGCTGCGGGGGTCGGTCTCGGCGGCTTCGGTCACGACATCGGCGTCGCGGGGCTCCAGGGCGGTCATGCCCGTCAGCGTAAGGCCCGCAAACGACTTTCACCCCTGTCGGGAGACCGGTCCGACCTGCGACCTTGGTCGTACACCCCCTGCTTCATGAACGCCGCATGGCAGTCGCATTGCAACCCCAGCGCCCCCCTTGAGCCCGCCCGCCACCCCCCGTAAGTTCATTCCCACGAACACGGCCGTGTGCCCGAGTGGTTGAGGGGCTCGCCTGCAAAGCGAGTTACGTGGGTTCGATTCCCGCCACGGCCTCTTTCCCGGGCGGGGTGCTTCAGAGCACTCCGCCCGCTTCGTCCTGGAAGGCCTCCGTCCAGTAGTGCCAGTCCGAGCCGGGGGTCGTGCCCGTGGGGTCCACGGCCGTCAGGGTGTGGAGCATGGCCGCGGCCAGGTCCTCGTAGGCCAGGGCCGTCAGTTCGTGGTGCAGGTGGCGGTGGATGGCGCGCTCGTGGTGCAGCAGCCAGAGCGTGAAGGCGAGGGTCGAGACGTCCGTGTTCAGGGGCTGGAGTGTGGCGTCCGGCTCGCTGAAGGTCAGGACCGCGCCCGTTCTGCCGTCGACCAGCAGGCCGGTGTCCTCCAGCAGATGGCCGAGGCGGATCAAGTGGTCGGCGTGGGCCGGGAGTTCACCCAGGGGGAAGTCGCCCGGGCGCTCCTGCGTGTAGTACTCGCGCAGGGTCGGCAGCGGGACGTCCGTGTCCGAGGAGAAGAGCACCGCCCGTTCCGGCAGGCCGGTCTCGCACAGGAAGCGGCGGGTCGGCTCGTGCGTGAGCGTCGGGGGGAAGTCGACCTCCTCGTAGCGGGTCACCCGGCCCGGTCCGAACTCCTGGTCCAGGACGCGCGCGGGGACGTCCAGGGTGAGGCCGCGGGCCGTGCCGGCGCCTGCGACGAGGGCGAGCGGGCGGATCAGGGCCGCCGCCTTCCAGTACGGCGGGATCGCGCCGTTCGCGCCCTCCTCGAAGAGGGACAGCAGGCGGCGCGTCGCCTCGGCGGCCGTCTCGGGGCCGTACCGGCCCGCAAGAGAGGCGAAACGGCCGCGCAGGCCCGCCAGTTCCTCGGTGACCGCGGCGAAGCGCAGCAGCGTGGCGAGGGAGGGCGCGAAGGGGCGGGGCTCGGAGGGGTCGAAGAGGTAGGCCGTGGTGATCTCGCCCGTGTCGCCGTCGAGCAGGATCGACTCGCGCTCCATGCCGGCCGGGTTCAGCAGTTCGCCGATGACCAGCCGGCCGCGCAGCTCCTCCGCCAGCCGGAAGGGGGCGTCGGCGGCGTCGGCGAGCGTGCGCAGGCCGTGGGTGCGCAGCGGGGAGAAGGTCAGCAGGTCGGTGTCCACGGGCAGTCCGGCGCCGCCGAGCAGGCCGCGCGTCGGCGCGTGTGTGACGTAGCGGTCCAGCTCCGCCTCCGTCAGCGTGATCGCCGTGAACCCGGTGTCGGTCGTGCTCATCGCTCCCCCGCGATCGTCCGTCCCCGTCAGTGACCCGACGCACGTCCGTGACTGCCCGGCGTACGTCCCGGAGCGCTGCCGCCCCACTGCTCCGCAGACTACGCCGCCCCACTGACAACGCCCCTCGCCAGAGGGGACGTCAGGCGACCCGCGCACGTTGCGCGCCGGCGAGGATCGCCGCGACCGCCTGCTCCGGCGTCCACCGGGACGTGTCCAGCCACATGCCGATGCGCGGGGTGCGCCGGCGCAGTTCCTCGTCCAGGTGGCGGGTGCGGATCAGGCCGGTGCACGCCGTCAGGTCCTCGCCCGGCAGAACGTCCTGCACCACCGCCGTGAAGCCGGCCCCGGCGTACGCGTCCGCCGTGGCCGCCGACAGGCGCCTCAGCAGGCTGAGTCGAGCGGCACGTCGCCTCGGACGTGCGCCGCGCGTGGCACGCTCCCCCACTGTCTGAAGGGCGTGGAGGCACCCCCGGCGAGCAGCTGTGCCACCGTCGGCCTGCGGGCCGCCATCACGCCCGTGGCGACGGCCATCCCGTCGATCACCCGGGGCCGCCGGTCATCCGGTACCGCCGCTCAGCGGTCCGTCGCCACCGCCGCCTGCGGGCGGATCGGGAGGCGGTTGACGGGGCGGCCGGTGGCCGCGCGGACGGCGGAGGCGATCGCCGCCGGCGCCGTCACGACCGGGACCGCGCTGACCGACTTGGCGCCGAAGGGCGCGACCACGTCCCGCTCCTCGACCAGCTTCACGATCTGGATGTCCGGCACGTCCAGGGCGGTCGGCAGGGCGTATCCGGTCAGGTCCGGGTGCCGGACCAGGCCACGCGGCGTGCGGAGGTTCTCCGTGAGCGCGATGCCCACGCCCTGGGTGACGCCCGCCTCGATCCGGGCCGCCAGTTGCGCCGGGTTCAGGATCCGGCCGACGTCCTGGGCGAGCGCCAGCTCCACCACCCGCACCGAGCCCAGCTCGATGTCGACGTCCACCACCGCGCGGATCGCGCAGAAGGCCAGTCCGACGAAGGCGTCGCCCTGGCCGGCGGCGTTCAGCGGCTCGGTGGGATGCGGGCGGCACTGCGCCGTGGCCCACAGCTCCTTGCCCTCCATCGCCTCCGTGACGGTGGTCGACAGGACGCCGTCGTACGACGTGATCTTGCCGTCGGTGATCTGGAGCAGCTCGGTGGACATGCCGAACTTGTGGGCGAGCGGCTGGAGGAGTTGCGTGCGGACCATCTTCGCCGCCCGCTCCACCGCGCCGCCCGAGACCCACGTGTGCCGGCCCCGGCAGCCCGCGCCGGCCGGCGGCTGGTCGGTGTCGACCGGGGCCACATGGACTTCCTGGACACCGAGGGTCTCCTGGACGATCTGGCGGGCGAGGGTCGTGAAGCCCTGGCCGGTCTCCACCGCCGCGCACAGCACCGTCGCCACACCGTCGTGGACCTTCACCGTCGCCGTGGACACCTCGTCGGCGCCCTCCGCGCCGAGCATGTGCACCATGCCCAGGCCGTAGCCGACGCCCCGGCGCACCGCGTCCGGCTCGCCCGCGCCCTCGGGGCCGCCGGGCAGCAGCCAGTCCTCCTCGGGCTCGTCCTTGGGCAGCGCCGGGAGCGGGAAGTCCCGTACCGCCTGGAGGAGTTCGGCGACCGGCGCCGGACAGGTCACCGTCTGGCCGATCGGCAGGACGTCCCCCGTCGCGAGGACGTTGCGCAGGCGCAGCTCGGCCGGGTCCACGCCCAGCTTCTTCGCCAGCTTGTCCATCTGGGCCTCGTAGGCGGCGCACACCTGCATCGCGCCCTCACCGCGCACATGGCCGGAGGGCGGGTTGTTGGTGCGTACGGCCCAGCCCTCGATGAAGGCGTTCGGGACGACGTACGGGCCGCACGCGAAGGACACGGCGGCGGCGAGGGAGTCGGCGGAGGTGTCGGCGTACGCGCCCGCGTCCAGCAGGATCTGCGCCTCGACCTTCACCAGCCTGCCCTCGGCGTCGGCGTGGTGGCGGTAGCGCAGCAGGGTGGGGTGGCGGTGGGTGTGGCCGAGGAAGGACTCCTCGCGCGTGGCCGTGAGTTTCACCGGGCAGCCGGTCCTGAGCGCGAGCAGGCCGAGCGGGAGCTGGAAGCCCTGGTCCTCGCGGTCGGCGGTGGCGCCCGGCACCCCGGTGACGACGATCTTCACCCGATCGGGGGACAGGCCGTAGCAGGCCGCGGCGGTGTTGCGGTCGGCGTGCGGGTCGGTGGAGCCCAGGTACAGCTCCACGCCGCCGTCGGGACGGGGCACGGCGAGGCCGGCCTCGGCGCCGATGGGGGCCGGGTCCTGGCGCCCTATGCGGTACAGGCCCTCGACCACGATCTCGCCGGTGGCCTCCGGGTCGCCGTGGTGCAGCGGGATGTGCCGGATCAAGTTGCCGTCGGGGTGCAGCGGTTCGGCCTCGAAGGCCTGCTCCGGGTCGGTGACCGGATCGAGTACTTCGTACTCGACGATGACGGCGGCGGCGGCCATCCGCGCGGTGTCGGGGTGGTCGGCGGCGACGGCGGCGATGGGCTCCCCGTGGTGGCGTACGACCTCGGAGGCGAACACCGGGCGGTCGGGGGTGCCCCGGCCGTGGCGCGGGGTGCCGGGCACGTCCTCGTGCGTGATGACGGCGCGTACGCCGGGCATCTCACGCGCGTGCGTGGTGTCGATGTTCACGATGCGCGCGTGCGCGTGCGGCGAGCGCAGGACGGCCGCCCACAACAGCCCCTCGGCCCAAAGGTCCGCGGCGTACGGGAAGGTGCCCTCGGTCTTGGCGCGGGCGTCGGCGTGCGTCAGGGACGCGCCGAGGCCGTGCGACGGCTCGTCCTCGGCGTCGGGTTCCGCGGCGGTGGGCGCCGTGGCCGCTTCGTTGCTCACACCTGGCCTCCGTCCTGACCGTAGTGCTGGTCGTGCGTGCCGTGCGGGTCGTACGAACCCTGCGGTCCCGGTGTGCCGTACGGAGGCGTGCCGTACGCGTCCGCCGTGTCGCCGTAGCCGTCGTGGCCGTGCTGGCCGTCCGCTGCGCCGTGGCCGGTCCGCGGTGGGTCGAACGCGCCGGGTGCCTCGAACGCCGACGGGTGGACGCCGCCCGCGCCGGGGCCCGCCTGGTGCGGGATGCGCGCCTCGTCCGCGTCCGTTCCGTCGCCGGCCGGGGCGTGTGCCGCCTCGCGCTCGGCGACGACGTCCCGGACGGCCCGCAGGACGCCCCGGTAGCCGGAGCAGCGGCACAGGTTGCCGCACAGCGCCTGCCGGGTCTCCAGCTCGGTCGGCGCGGGGTTGCCCTCCAGCAGGTCGTGCACGGTCATCGCCATGCCGGGCACGCAGAAACCGCACTGCACGGCGCCGCACCGGGCGAGCGCGCGCTGCACGTCGGAGGGCCGCCCGTCGGCGGCGAGGCCCTCGACGGTGCGCACCTCGCTGCCGGCCGCGGTGACCGCCGGGACCAGGCAGGAGGCGACCAGCCGGCCGTCGACCTGGACGTTGCAGGCCCCGCACTCTCCCTGCGAGCAGCCGTCCTTGGCGCCCGCGAGGCCGAGCCGCTCGCGCAGCACGTACAGCAGCGACTCGCCGATCCAGGCGTCGGTGACGGGACGGTCGGTGCCGTTGACGCGCAGCACGTAGGAGGCGAGGGGGTGGTCGTCGGCGGGCGGGAGCGGCGCGGCGTGCTCCTCGGCGAGGGCCGCCTCGCGCGCGGGCGCGTGGTCCTCGCCGGCGGGTTCCTCGGTGCCCTCGGTGCCCGTGTCGGGCGTGTCGTCCGTCGCCGGAACGGCGGTCCCGGGCGCGTCGGCGGCCTGGTCGTCCTCGTGGGCGGCGGTCGCCCGCGCGGCGTCCATGGCATCCACGGCGTCGGCGGCTTCCGTGGCGGGCTCGGCGGGCGCTGTCGCGGTCCGCCGCGCCTCGGTCGGCCTCTTGGGCTCTTCGTGGCCCGCGGGGCCGTCAGCGGGGCGCCCAGAGGCTTGCGCGGGGGCGGGAGCGTCGTGGCCGGCGTGGCCGTCCCGGCCGTTCGGGTCCGGCGCCGCCGCCGAGGCGGCCCGCGGCGCCACGGGCCCGGCGGGAGCCGGGAGTTCGGCGGGCAGGGCCGCTTCGGCGGGCTCCGCGGCAGGGGCGGCCTCGGTGAAGCCGGTGAACTCGCCGGTGCGACCGGCCTCCGGGTAACCGGCGTCCGCCCGCTCGGGCTCGGTGTGCCCCGCGTCCCGGTGTTCCGCGTGCTCCGTAGGCGCGTGACCGGCCTGCTCGTGCCCGTACCGCTCCCCGGCGTACGCCTGCGCCGGGGAACCGCCCGCCGGGTGCGCGCCGGTGTGGTCCGGCAGCGGGTGGGCGGCCGGGGGCTGCCCGCCTTCGGTGTGCTGGTCCCAGGGGCCGCCGGTGTCCTGGGTCGCCCAGGGCGCGGGCGCGCCGCCGGGCAGGGTGGCCGGCGGGGTGCCGCCGCCCCACTGCTCGACCAGGGACGACGTGGTGAACTCGCCCGATTCGTCCGGAAGATCGCCTTCGGCGACGGGGATCGACCACTGCCCGGTGACGTCGTGTCCGGGGACGGCCGGGGCGGCGGGGGCGGCGGGGTCTTCGAAGGTCCACTGCTGGGTGGCGGCGGGCTCGTAGGTGAACCGGTCGTCCCCGCCCGGCGTCCGGGGCACGGCGTTCGGGTCGGGCCACTCGGTGCCGCCCGCGGGCGCGGTCCAGGCGCCGGGCGCCGCGGCGTCGCCGGTGCCGGGGGCGACCGCGATCTGCGGCGGCACGTAGCCGTGCCCCGGCGCGGCCAGCGGGCTGTCGCCGGACAGCAGGGCGTCGATGCCGCCCTCGGGGAGCTTGACGAAGGCGGTGGCGCCGTCGTCGTAGTCGCCCTGGGGCAGCGGGTCCCAGCGGCCCCCGCCCTGGGGCGTGCCCTCTCCGTGCCGGTCGTCGGCGGTCACGACAGCGCCCTCCCCAGTGCTCGTCGGGCCAGTGCGGCGACGGTGCGCCGCAGGTGCAGTACGGCGGGCGGAAGCTCGGGCACCGAGCCGTCGGACTCCGGTGCCGGGTCCGGGATGCAGGCCGCGGCGACGTACTCGCCGAAGGCGCTGAGGGCCTCGGGCACGAGTGCGCGGTCGTTGTCCCAGTCGATGAGCTGCGCGACCCACTGCTCGGCCTCCAGCGGCCGCAGCGGCATCGGCGCTATGGCGCCGACGGCGCACCGCACTCCGCGCCGGGCGGGGTCGAGGACGAGGGCCACGGAGGCCAGCGAGCGGCCCGGTCCGGTGCGCCCGGTCGCCTTCAGGAAGACCTGCGGGGCGTGCAGCAGCGGTACGCGCACGTAGCCGATGAGTTCGCCGCCGCGCAGCATCTCCATGCCGGCCAGCAGGTGCGACACCGGGATCTCCCGGCGGGCTCCGCCCTGGCCCGCGATGATCAGCGTCGCCTCCAGGGCGGCCAGCACCGGCAGCGCGTCCCCGGTGGGGGCGGCCGAGGCGATGTTGCCGCCCAGGGTGCCGGCGTTGCGGATGTGCGGCGGGCCCGCGGCGCGCGCGGCGGCGGCGAGCGCCGGGATCAGAGCCGCGAAGTCGGGGCGGCCCATACGCGCGTGCGTGAGGCCCGCGCCGAGCAGCGCGTGGCCGTCCTGGTACTGCCAGCCGCGGATCTCGCTGATCCGCCCGAGGCCCACCAGGGCGGCGGGCCTGAGCTGGCCGGAGTTGACGGCGGCCATCAGGTCGGTGCCGCCCGCGACGGGCACGGCGGTGGGCGTGGCGCCGAGGGCCGCCACCGCCTCGTCCAGCGTCGTGGGCAGCGTGACGGCCTGCGCCGCCTGCGGTGCGTGCGTGGTCAAACCGGCTGCCCCTTCCCGCTGCCCCACCTGGTCCCACCTGTGTGGCCGTACGGTACGTGCTCACAGGGCGGACGTGGCAACTCTGGCACATCTTCGCAAGGGCCGAACGCGGGGGTCCGCTAGCAGGCACTAGGAGGCATTCGCCCATCTCAACACAGAGATGGGGTGATTTGGCGCGGCTTCCCCAATGCGCACCGATTGACACTCTTCGGTGACTCTTGGCGCGCTTTTCACCGCGTGTTCGGTACGGTCACCTGTTCGGCGGCGCCCCCTCGATCGGGCGGCCGAGGACGCCGGGGCGCTTCTGCCACGGCCGGGGCCCGGCGGGTGGCCGGTAAGCGACCCCGAGGGCGTCAAGTCGCGCGTAGTGGGCGGCCATTCGGCGTTCGAAGCCGGCGAAGTCACGTTCCCCGGGGGCGGGCAGGCTGCTCCAGGCCACCTCGGCGAAGGCCGCGAGCCGCGGGAAGGTCTGGTAGTCCACGCGCGCGGTGTCCTCCAGCACCTCGGTCCAGACGTTGGCCTGGGTGCCCAGCACATGCCGTGCCTCGGCCTCGCTCAGCCCGTCCGGAACCGGTTCGAACCGGTAGACGTCCTCCAGGGTGCGTACGAAGCCGATCGGCACCGGCTCGTCCTCGCCCGGAGCCTGACGATGGTCCAGATACACGTACTGCTCGGGGCACATGACGACGTCGTGGCCGGCCCGCGCGGCCGCGATCCCGCCGCCGTAGCCGCGCCAGGAGGACACCGCGGCGCCCTCGGCGAGCCCGCCCTCCAGGATCTCGTCCCAGCCGATCAGCCGCCGCCCGCGCGCGGAGAGCCAGGCGTCGAAGTGCCCGATGAACCACGACTGCAACGCGTCCTCGTCGGTGAGTCCGAGATCCGTGATCCGGTTCTTCGCGGTGACCGACTCGGTCCACTGCTCCTTGCGGCATTCGTCGCCGCCGATGTGCACGAACGGCGAGAAGTGCGCAGCGTCGGCCGGGAACAGCTCCAGGACCTCCTCCAGCACCCCCTCGTAGAAGCGCAGCGTGTTGTCAGTGGGGGCGAGTACGTTGGGCGAGATCCCCCAGTTGTCGAGGACGGTGAGGGCGGTGGTGTCGATGACGTCGGCGTTGCCGAGTTCCGGGTACGCGGCGATGGCGGCCTGCGAGTGGCCCGGTACGTCGATTTCCGGGACGACGGCGATATGCCGTTCGGCGGCGTAGGCGACGATCTCCCGGATGTCGTCCTGGGTGTAGTAACCGCCGTGCGGCTTCTCCTCCCACAACGGGGAGGCCCGGTGACCGAATTTCGACCGCGTCCGCCAGGAGCCGGTCTCGGTCAGCTTCGGGTAGCGCTTGATCTCGATGCGCCAGCCCTGGTCGTCGGTCAGATGGAAGTGGAAGACGTTGAGTTTGTGCGCGGCCATCAGGTCGAGATAGCGCAGCACGCCTTCCTTGGGCATGAAGTGCCGTGCGACGTCGAGGAGAAGACCGCGCCAGCGGAATCGCGGGCTGTCCTCGACGGTGACGGCGGGCACGTCCCAGACCCGGTCACGCCGCAGCGGCGCCCGCCGGAAGGCGTCGGCGCCGAGCAGCTGACGCAGGGTCTGGGCACCCCAGAAGACTCCGGCGGGGCTGCCGCCCTCGATACGGAAGGGCTGCGTGTCGGTGACGAGGCGGTAGCCCTCGGGCGGCAGGCCGGGATCGATACCCAGCACGATCCGGTTCGGGCGCACGGAGTCCTCCGGCAGCGGCAGTCCGGTCGCCGCGCCCACGGCGGCCCGCAGCCAGCGCGCGGTGCCCTCCGCGCCGGGCAGGGTCTGCAGTGCCGTGCCGGCGTCCACGCGCGCGTGACCGGAGGCGTTCCGGGCGATGCTCGCGGGTGCGGGAATCACATCAACCATCTCAGTCCTTTACCGCTCCGCCCGGTCCGGAGACCGGACGTCGCTGTACGAGTACGAAGGAGAACACCGGCAGGGCCGTCGGCAGGGTCGCTGCGAGGGGGCGCCGATGGTGAAGGACTTGGCGAACAGGAAGCCGTTCCATGCCGAGATGGAAGCGGAATCTGTTGCCGAAATAGCGGTCGAATTCTCGCTGCCCGAACACCCGCCGGGAGGAAGAGATCGGGAGCGTGAGTCAAGGGGCGCGGGCTGTATCGCCATCACCGGCGGAGCCGAACTCCATGGAGTGATCCTCCGAGCTTCGTTGCAGCATACGCAATGAACATTTCGCCCTGCACAACAAGCTTGAAGGCTAAGGACAACGGGGACATGCCGACAAGAGGTCTCCACCACTTCGTGACACGCGAAAGCCCTCGGGGCGCGCCGAGAACGCGCCCCGAGGGCTCTGGAAACCTCAGGCGGTGGGGACTACTTCTTGTCGCCGCCCTTGCCCTTGTCGTCGCCGCCGCTGCCCATGGACTCGTAGATCTCCTTGCACATGGGACACACGGGGTACTTCTTCGGGTCGCGGCCGGGCACCCACACCTTGCCGCACAGCGCCACGACGGGGGTGCCGTCGAGGGCGCTCGCCATGATCTTGTCCTTCTGGACGTAGTGGGCGAAGCGCTCGTGGTCGCCGTCGCCGTGGGACACCTGTGGTGTCGGCTCTACGAGGGTCCCCGTACCAGCCCCGGGCTCGGGCTCAAGAGTGCTCATACCGCCCAGGGTACTGAAGCTCACACCCATCAGTTGAGCGAAGGGTCGTCCGGATACGTGGCCACCATCGCCAGTTCGTTGCGCTGGCGGCGCAGCACCTCGCGCCACAGCCGCTCCGGGGCCGGCGAGGAGACGTCCCCGGGCTCGGACTCGACCACGTACCAGGCGCCCTCGACCAGCTCGTCCTCCAGCTGACCCGGGCCCCAGCCCGCGTACCCGGCGAAGATTCTCAGCGAACCGAGGGCCGAGGCGAGCAGCTCCGGCGGGGCCTCCAGGTCGACCAGGCCGATCGCGCCGTGCACCCGGCGCCAGCCGAGCGGGGTGCGGTCGCCGGCCGCGCCGCCCGGGATGACCGCGACGCCGAGTGCCGAGTCCAGCGAGACGGGCCCGCCCTGGAAGACCACTCCGGGCTCGCCGGCGAGGTCCGCCCAGCCCTCCAGGATGTCGCCCACGTCCACGGGGGTGGGGCGGTTGAGGACGACACCGAGGGAGCCCTCCTCGTCGTGGTCGAGGAGGAGCACCACCGCGCGGTCGAAGTTCGGGTCCGCCAGGGCGGGTGTTGCCACGAGCAGCCGCCCTGTGAGCGAGGACACCTCGGTCATGCCAGACATGATCCCGCATCTTCGACCGGTGTGGGGAGCCGATGAGGGGCATTCAGGGGGGCGCAGCATGAATCCGATGGTGCGGCCTGCAAAGGCCTCGTTTGAGGGCGGTGGTGGGAGACGGGCGGGCGCAGGGAAGCGGGCCCGGCGCACGTGTGCCGCGGTGACCCCATGTGCCCGAAAGGGAACGGTTCGTGTTGTGACACAGCTATGACGAGTCTTGGCGGTCCTTGGGCTTACGAACGGGGGGTGATCGGCGACTACGCTGTCTCTCCCGGCCCGCGCGCAACAGTGATCGGCCGCCCCCTGCCCATCTCATCGGAACGCGAGATTCATGACCGTCAACGGCTCTGACGACGTACTGCTTGTCCACGGCGGCACCCCGCTGGAGGGCGAGATCCGTGTCCGCGGTGCGAAGAACCTCGTACCGAAGGCCATGGTCGCCGCCCTGCTGGGCAGCGGTCCGAGCCGACTGCGCAATGTTCCGGACATCCGTGACGTGCGCGTCGTGCGCGGCCTGCTCCAGCTGCACGGGGTGACGGTCCGTCCGGGCGACGAGCCCGGGGAGCTGGTCCTCGACCCGACGCACGTCGAGAGCGCCAACGTGGCCGACATCGACGCCCACGCCGGCTCCAGCCGTATCCCGATCCTCTTCTGCGGCCCGCTGCTGCACCGTCTCGGCCACGCCTTCATCCCGGGCCTCGGCGGCTGCGACATCGGCGGCCGGCCCATCGACTTCCACTTCGACGTGCTGCGGCAGTTCGGCGCGACCATCGAGAAGCGGGCGGACGGGCAGTACCTGGAGGCGCCGCAGCGGCTGCGCGGCACGAAGATCCGCCTGCCCTACCCCTCCGTGGGCGCGACCGAGCAGGTGCTGCTGACGGCCGTACTGGCCGAGGGTGTCACCGAGTTGTCCAACGCGGCCGTCGAGCCGGAGATCGAGGACCTCATCTGCGTGCTGCAGAAGATGGGCGCGATCATCGCGATGGACACCGACCGCACGATCCGCATCACCGGTGTGGACAAGCTGGGCGGATACACCCACCGCGCCCTCTCGGACCGCCTGGAGGCCGCCTCCTGGGCCTCGGCCGCGCTCGCGACCAACGGCAACATCTACGTCCGCGGCGCCCAGCAGCGCTCGATGATGACGTTCCTGAACACCTACCGGAAGGTGGGCGGCGCCTTCGAGATCGACGACGAGGGCATCCGTTTCTGGCACCCGGGCGGCCAGCTGAAGTCCATCGCGCTGGAGACGGACGTGCACCCCGGCTTCCAGACCGACTGGCAGCAGCCGCTGGTGGTGGCGCTCACCCAGGCCACGGGCCTGTCCATCATCCACGAGACGGTCTACGAGTCCCGCCTCGGTTTCACCTCGGCCCTGAACCAGATGGGCGCCCACATCCAGCTCTACCGCGAGTGCCTCGGCGGCTCCGACTGCCGCTTCGGCCAGCGCAACTTCCTGCACTCCGCGGTCGTCTCCGGCCCGACCAAGCTGCAGGGCGCCGACCTGGTCATCCCCGACCTGCGCGGCGGCTTCTCGTACCTCATCGCCGCCCTGGCCGCCGAGGGCACGTCCCGCGTCCACGGCATCGACCTCATCAACCGCGGCTACGAGAACTTCATGGAGAAGCTCGTCGAGCTGGGCGCGAAGGTCGAGCTGCCGGGCAAGGCGCTCGGCTGAGCACTGTCACGACACGACAATGGGGCGGCCCCTTGGCGAAAGGGGCCGCCCCATTGTCGTTGTCCACGCCCGCTGTGGACGCGCCCCGAAGGGGCGCGGGGCTGTGTCAATCTGCGGCTCCGCCGCGTGGGCGCGACCAGCCACAGACGACGACACTGCCCACGGCGCTCACGTCGAACGGCGCTCCGGTGGACGGCGCTCGAAGCGGAGCGCTTACTTGCCCTTGGCCGCTTCCTTGAGCTTGCTGCCCGCGGTGACCTTCACGCTGTAGCCGGCGGGGATGTTGATCGGCTCGCCGGTCTGCGGGTTGCGCGCGGTGCGAGCGGCACGGTGGGTGCGCTCGAAGGTCAGGAAGCCGGGGATGGTGACCTTCTCGTCGCCCTTGGCGACGATCTCGCCGACGGTCTCGGCGAACGCGGCCAGCACGGCGTCGGCGTCCTTGCGGGTCACCTCGGCGCGATCGGCCAGCGCGGCCACCAGCTCACTGCGGTTCATGTTGTTACTCCCGTGTTTTTCTTGCCGTTGGGGTGTGCCATGCGGCGGTGCCGCCCGAGGCACTGCGATGCCGATGCG
This sequence comes from Streptomyces sp. HUAS MG56, assembly GCF_058673395.1. Taxonomy (NCBI): domain Bacteria; kingdom Bacillati; phylum Actinomycetota; class Actinomycetes; order Kitasatosporales; family Streptomycetaceae; genus Streptomyces; species Streptomyces sp. HUAS MG56. The sequence goes on from NZ_CM178722.1 coordinate 4,564,113, forward strand.
CTCGCGCCCAGAGTGGCATCCTGCCCCTACCTGCGGCGGGAAAGCCAATCCGGCACCCGTAGGAGTCGTGAGAACACCCTGGGGAGTCACACGAAAAGCGCCCGCTCGGCGTCACCCTAGAGCGCGCCCGGCACCGGCCGGTTCCACGACGCGCCGATGCAGGGGCCGCCGTGGTGATCCTCACAGCCCCTGCACAGTACGACACGCCGTCACCGGGGCGTCGCCCGGGCGCCTTTCGGCTGTCACCCGGGCGGCCCCTGGAGCGTCGGTCAGACCGTCGCGCCCGCGGCCTTCGCCGCGTCGCGCACCGCGCCCGCGACCGCGCCCGCGACCTTGTCGTTGAAGACGCTCGGGATGATGTAGTTCGGGTTCAGCTCGTCCTCGGTCACCACGTCGGCGAGAGCCTTCGCGGCGGCGAGCATCATCTCGGCGTTGACGGTGCGGGACTGGGCGTCCAGCAGGCCGCGGAAGACACCCGGGAAGACCAGCACGTTGTTGATCTGGTTCGGGAAGTCGGAGCGGCCGGTGGCCACGACGGCGGCCGTCTGGCGGGCGACCGCCGGGTCGACCTCGGGGTCCGGGTTCGCGAGCGCGAACACGATGGCGCCGTCGGCCATGGCGGCCACGTCGTCGCCGTCGAGGACGTTCGGGGCGGAGACGCCGATGAAGACGTCGGCGCCGCGCACGGCCTCCTTCAGGGTGCCGGTCAGGCCCTCGGGGTTGGTGTTGTCGGCGATCCAGCGCAGCGCCGAGCCGGCCGGGGCGTCCACCAGGTCCGCGCGGCCGGCGTGCACGACGCCGTGGATGTCGGCGACGACGGCGTTCTTGACGCCCGCGGCGAGCAGCAGCTTGAGGATGGCCGTACCGGCCGCGCCGGCGCCGGACATGACGACCCGGATGTTCTCGATGGCCTTGTCCGCGACGCGCAGGGCGTTGGTCAGGGCGGCGAGGACGACGATCGCGGTGCCGTGCTGGTCGTCGTGGAAGACGGGGATGTCGAGGGCCTCGCGCAGGCGGGCCTCGATCTCGAAGCAGCGCGGCGCGGAGATGTCCTCCAGGTTGATGCCGGCGAAGCCGGGGGCGATCGCCTTGACGATCTCCACGATCGCGTCGGTGTCCTGGGTGTCCAGGCAGATCGGCCAGGCGTCGATGCCGGCGAAGCGCTTGAAGAGGGCCGCCTTGCCCTCCATGACGGGCAGCGCGGCCTTCGGGCCGATGTTGCCGAGGCCGAGCACGGCGGAGCCGTCCGTCACGACCGCAACGGAGTTGCGCTTGATGGTGAGGCGGCGGGCGTCCTCGGGGTTCTGGGCGATCGCCATGCAGACGCGGGCCACACCCGGCGTGTAGACCATGGACAGGTCGTCACGGTTGCGGATGGGGTGCTTGGACTGCATCTCGATCTTGCCGCCGAGGTGCATCAGGAACGTACGGTCGGAGACCTTGCCGAGGGTGACGCCCTCGATGCCCTTGAGCTTCTCGACGATCTCCTCCGCGTGGGCCGTGGAGGTGGCCGCGATGGTGACGTCGATACGGAGCTTCTCGTGGCCGGACGCGGTGACGTCGAGGCCGGTCACCGAGCCTCCGGAGGACTCCACAGCGGTGGTGAGCTGCGAGACGGCGGTTCCGCTCGCGGGCACCTCCAGCCGGATGGTCATCGAGTAGGAGACGCTGGGCGCCGTTGCCATGGCCGACTTCCTCTGCTTTCACCGTGTCGCGAGTTGTGCCGTCCGATCGTCGCACCTACCCGTGAGTACGTGATAGTCGCCTCGGATTGCGGACGTTTTGTTCATGAGCGGTGCCTGGTTTCGGAAAACCACTTCCACCATACGAGAGTTGATCGGGCAAAGAAAGAGACCCACGTCACAACTGACGTGGGTCTCTCTCACGTGTACGACACCGACCCGCCATGCTCGCCTCGCGGCAAGTGGTCGCTCGTAGCGACAAAGGTTGGGCCCGGGGGCTTGGATCGGGCCGGTGCCGTACCCAGGCTAACAAACGGATGCCCAGGGCCATTCCTCCTGCGGGGAGTTCACAGGAAAGTCAGTCCCTCAGCAGATCCGGCACACCGGCCGCGTCGGGCTCGTCCCGGTCCCCCGAGACCACCGTCAGCTGCTGGGTCGCCCTGGTCAGCGCCACGTACAGCACGCGCAGTCCGGCCGGGGACTCGTCGGCGATCTCCGCCGGCGAGACGACCACCGTCGCGTCGTACTCCAGCCCCTTGGCCTCCAGGCTGCCGAGCGCCACCACCCGGTCGCCGAGCCCGGCCAGCCAGCGCCGGGCCTCCTGGCGCCGGTTCATGGCGACGACGACGCCGACCGTGCCGTCGACCAGGTCCAGCAGCCGCTCGGCCTCCGCGCGCACGGTCCGCTCCAGGGAGTCCGGTACGACAGTGCTGTGTCCGTTGTTCGTTGTCACAAAACGCGGTTCGACACCGGTGGACCGCACGGCGGACGGCGCCTTCGAGCCGGGCATGGCGAGGGCGAGGACCCTGGCGGCCAGCTCGGCGATCTCGGCCGGGTTGCGGTAGTTCACGGTGAGCTGGAAGCGGCGCCGGGGCCGGGTGCCGAGGGCCTCGTCGCGGGCCTCGGCCGCCTCGTCCGGGTCGGACCAGGAGGACTGGGCCGGGTCCCCGACGACCGTCCAGGTGGCGTGCCGGCCGCGGCGGCCGACCATCCGCCACTGCATCGGCGTCAGGTCCTGCGCCTCGTCCACGATGACGTGCGCGTACTCGGTGCGCTCCTGGGCGAGGCGCTCGGCCCGCTCCCGCTGGCTCTCCTCGCGCACCGGCATCAGCTCCTCCAGCCCGGTGAGCTGGTCCAGCGGGTCCAGCTCGCGCTTCTTGCGGGGGCGGGCCGGGACACCGAGGATCGCCTGGAGCTCGTCCAGCAGGGCGATGTCGTGCACGGAGTGGCCGTCGCGCTTCAGGGAGCGGGCGACCTTGCGGACCTCCCCGGGGTTGAGGATCCGGCGCGCCCACCGGCCGAGCCGCTTCTCGTCGGCCATGGCGGCGAGGACCTGCCTCGGGGTCAGCTCGGGCCACCAGGCGTCGAGGAAGCCGGTGAAGGAGTCCTCGGAGGTGACGTCCTCGTCGAAGGAGGAGCGCAGCTCGGCGGCCAGCTCCGGGTCGGAGTGCCGGGCGGCCCCGCCGGACTGCGCCCACAGGGCGTCCAGCAGCAGCTTGCGGGCGCGCGGGCGCAGCAGGTTGACGGGCGCGGTGCCGCCGAGGGCGGTCCGGCGGACGCGGTCCAGCTCGGCCGCCTCCAGCTCCAGGCGCCGCCCGAAGGCGACGACGCGCAGCCGGGTGGGGGTCGCGGCCGCGGTCCACCGCCCGGTGTCCTCGTCCTCGTCGGGGGCGTCGAGGGCGAGTTGTTCCACGGGCGCGGGGGCGCCCAGCTCCAGGGCGCCCCGGGCGGCCTTCCGCAGCACCTTCAGCATCCGGTACGAACCCTTGGCGCGGGCCACGGACGGGGAGTCGTACAACGTGGCCTCGGCGCCGTCGACCAGCGAGCCGATCGCGCGGATGGCGACCTGCCCCTCCTCGCCGAGCGAGGGCAGCACGCCCTCGGTGTAGGCGACGAGCAGCGGGGTCGGCGAGACGATGAGGATGCCGCCGGAGTAGCGCCGCCGGTCCTGGTAGAGGAGATAGGCGGCCCGGTGCAGCGCGACGGCGGTCTTGCCCGTCCCCGGCCCGCCCTCCACGTAGGTGACCGAGGCGGCGGGTGCCCGGATCACGAGGTCCTGCTCGGCCTGGATGGAGGAGACGATGTCCCGCATGGTGTGGCTGCGGGCCTGGCCGAGGGCGGCCATCAGGGCGCCGTCGCCGATGACCGCCAGCTGCCGGCCGTCGAGGCGGGCGGTCAGCTCGGGCCGCATGAGGTCGTCCTCGACGCCGAGCACACGGCGCCCCTTGGACCGGATGACCCGGCGCCGCACGACCCGGCCGGGGTCGACCGGGGTGGAGCGGTAGAACGGCGCGGCGGCGGGCGCCCGCCAGTCGATGACCAGCGGCGCGTAGTCCGCGTCCAGGACGCCGATACGCCCGATGTGCAGGGTCTCGGCGATGTCGGCGGTGCCGTCCTCGCGCACGGCGCCCTCGGCCGGCTCCACCGCCGTGTAGGCCCCGTCGGGCCCCTTCTTCCCGTCCTTGCCGAGCAGGAGGTCGATCCGCCCGAAGAGGAAGTCCTCGAACTCGTTGTTGAGCCGGTTCAGGTGGATGCCGGCGCGGAAGACCTGGGCGTCGCGCTCGGCCAGCGCGCCCGGGGTGCCGACCTGGCCGCGCTGGGCCGCGTCGTTCATCAGGAACTCGGCCTCGTGGATCTTCTCCTCAAGACGCCGGTACACCCGGTCCAGGTGTTCCTGTTCGACGCTGATCTCCCGGTCACGGACGGAATCGTGTGCGCCGTGTACCGAGCCGACCGCGGACTGCTGAACCTGAGCGGCCACCGGGCCCCCTTCTGACGTGCCAAGCAGCCGTCAACCGTACGCGAAGGGGGCCCGTCAAAGCTACGGCACGGCCGTAGCGGCCGCGGCGGGCGTCATACGCCCACCTGCACGAGCTTCTTGCCGTCGAAGGTCACGACCTCGAAGTGGTCGATCTCGTTCGGCTTGAAGGCCGTGGCGCCGCCGATGTACAGGGGCTTCTTGGACTCCTCGGTCTTCGCGTCCGGGATGCCGTAGCCCCAGTCCGGGACGGACCACGACGACATGGTCACGCGCTGGCCGTTCTTCGCGACGGCCACCAGGGAGCACTTGAGCGGGCCCTTGACGTTCTTCAGTTCCAGGACCGCCTGGGTGCCCCAGTCCTTCTGCTCCGTGCCGATGGTCGCGCTGGCGCCGGACGACGCGTCGGTCGCCGACTGCTTGTCGGCCATGGCGGAGAAGGTCGTCTGCGCGGACGAGGCCGTCACCTGCCCGCCGCCGGAGCCGCCGCTGTTCGCGGCGACGGCGGCCAGCGGCCCGGCGATGATCAGCGCGGCGGCGGCAGCGATCATGTAGAAGGAGCGGCGCCGCTTCTGGGCACGCTTCTCCGCGACCTCGTCGACCAGTCTCTCCACCAGCCGCGGAGTGGGCCTGGCGGACAGCGAGTCACCGATCGACGGCGTGCTGCCGGAGCCCGGCAGATCCGCGAGCGCGGCGAGCATCGGCTCCATCCCGGCCAGCTCGTCGAGCTGCTGGGCGCACCACTCGCAGCCCGCGAGATGGGCCTCGAAAGCGGTTGCCTCGGCGTCGTCGAGAATCCCGAGGGCATAGGCGCCGACCGTCTCGTGCTCACTGGGCACCGAAGATCCTGAACCGGGACTCATGGGCCCAGACATACCCGGACCACCAGGGCCAAATCCCTGAACTCCCCCGTAACCGTTGCTCATCACGCCGTCACCCCCCGCTCCTCCAGTGCCAGCTTCATCGACCGCAGGGCGTAGAACACCCGGGAGCGGACCGTGCCACTGGGTATGCCAAGCGTCTCGGCCGCCTCATTGACCGTACGCCCCTTGAAGTACGTCTCGACGAGGACCTCCCGGTGGGCCGGGGTCAGGTCGTCGAGCGCGTCCGACAGCGTCATCAGCCACAGCGCCTTGTCGATCTCGTCCTCCGCGGGGATGACCTCCAGCGGCGACGGATCGACCTCCTGCGGCCGGGCCTGCCGGCTGCGGTGGCCGTCGATGACGATGCGGCGTGCGACCGTCACCAGCCAGGGGCGTACCGAACCGGTCGCCCGATTGAGCTGACCGGCGTTCTTCCAGGCACGGATGAGTGTTTCCTGTACGACGTCCTCAGCGCGCTGCCGGTCACCGGCGACCAGCCGCAGGACATACGCGAGCAGAGGTCCGGCGTGCTCTCGATACAGCGCACGCATCAGCTCCTCATCCGGTTCCGAGGGCTGTGATGAGGACATGCGATGTCGGGCCCTCGATCCACGTTCATTGGCCACGGCCGCATCCTTGCGCACGCCCACCTCCGGTGTCCGGGGGTTCCCCCAGTCGGTCGCTCGCCCACCCGTACGGAAGCGAGGGGTGACGTGTTCAAACGGAAGCCACAGATTTCTTGGGGGTGGTGCGACGAGCGGGACATGCACGCACATTCCCACCGCATGATCTTTACATTTCCGACACATCGCCGGGGGTGGTCGCGGGACGGCCGAGCTGCCCGGCCGGGACCTCCGGGAAACCCGGTGTTACGCAAATCACGTGGGAAAAGGGGGCGTCACCCCGCTCAGGCACGGGCGAGGGCGGCCCGCCGCCGGTGCCGGGCCACCCGCTCCCGGTTCCCGCAGACCTCGCTGGAGCACCAGCGCCGGCGGCGCCCCCGGGACGTGTCGAGGTACACGAGCGAGCAGTTGTCGCCCTCGCACTCCCGGACGGCCGCCCGGGCGACGGGATCGGTGAGCAGCTCGACGGCGTCCCGGGCGACGAGCGCGAGCAGCTCCGCGCAGGAGGGCGGGGCCGCCAACTCCCGTACGAGGTCCCCGCTGTGCGTGCGTACGGCGCGGGGCGCGGGGGTCGCGGCCCGGGCGAGGTCGTTGACCTGCCGCAGCGCGCGTTCGTACGGGACGGTGTCGAAGGGGTGCGGAGCGCGCACCAACGGCCCGATGCACGACCGCAGTTCCCTGAACCCCTGCACCCAGTGCCCCTCGGCATGCGCCAGCGGCGTACCGCCCGGCACCAGTCCGACACCCCCGATCCAGGCGCGCAACGCCCCGACGCCGTCCAGCCGTTCGACCGGATGCGAGGTGGCGAGGAGATCGAGACAGATGCGTCCGGCGTCGAAGCGCAGCTCGTACGGGGGCGTGGCCGTACCCAGTGCCATGTGCCTGTCACCGCCTAGGCAGGAACCGTGGGGACTCTCCGTGAGGGCTCCTCTTCACAGTGCCCGCCCGGACGCCGGGCCGGAACCCCTCGTACCGGCTGGACGCGCACGTATGCGCGAACACACCCGCGGGGACGCGCACCCCGGCTTCCCTCCGGACCTGTCCGCAATTCACCGGGGCGGCGAGTCAACCACCGTTCCCCCACAGCTCTCTTTCACGGCGAACACATCCGTGCGTCACCGATGAAACGAGGTCCCCGTGAAGCAATCCGGCAGAAGCCGCGGACGGGCGGCCATAGCCCTCCCCCTCGCGGCGCTGGCCCTGTCCCTCTCCTTCGTCTCTGCCCCCTCCGCCGTCGCGTCGCCGCGACCGGCGCTCACGACGTCGGCGATCGAGAAGCGGCAGGAGACGCTCGACAAGATCGCCGGACAGATCACCGAGGGGCTGTCCGAGTCGGACCGCGCCAGGATCCCCGGTTTCACCGACATCGAGGTCGACCCCCTCCACGACAGCCTGCGCCTGCACTGGAAGGGCAGCCCGCCCGAGCGGGTACGGCTCATCCTCGCCCACCTGCCCGCGGGCGTACACGCCTCCGTCCTCCCGGCCCGCTACTCCAAGGCCGACCTGCACGCGGCCCGCGACAGGCTCCTGCGCGGCGGACGCCCCGCCGATCTGCACCTCCCCGGCGCCGCGGCGCCCCTTCGCATCACGAGCGTCGGCCCCGCGGTCGACGGAAGCGGACTGCAGATCGGCTACGACGAGGACCGGGGCGCGGGCAGGAGCGACCGGCTGGACCCGCTGGCGTCGGCTGCCCGCCAGGACCGGTCGAGCGAGGTCGCGGCGGTCACCGGCCGCCTGACCGGGGTCCGCACCACCGTGGCCTACCAGCCGTTGAGCGTGGACCTCTCCTCGCGCCAGGAGGACGACAGCCCGTGGCAGGGAGGCGCGGCCGTACGCAATCCGGGCGGGGGCATCTGCTCCAGCTCGTTCGCCGTCAGGACGTCCGGCGGGCAGTACGAGCTGAGCACGGCCTACCACTGCGACGGTCGCGGCGGTGTGTGGCACACCTACCAGGGCGGCAAGGTCATCGGCACCACCGACGCCGCCCAGCGACTCGCCTCGGACGACGCCCTGGGCATCACGTTGCCCTCCGGCCGGTCGGCCGGGCGCCTGTACGACGGCCCGGCGAGCGAGACCGACGGGTACTCCAAGCCGGTCAGCGGCTGGGGCCACAACAACGTGGGCGACTACGTCTGCACCGACGGCGCCAACTCCGGTGTGCACTGCGGTGTGCAGATCGCCGAGACGGACATCGGGGTCACGGGAGCGAACGGCGTCTACCGGCCGGACACCGACCTCGCCTATTCCACGTCACGCACGAAGGACCACATCGCGGCGGCGAACGGCGACAGCGGCGGTCCGGTCTTCGCCGGCGCGAACAACTACACCTCCGACGAGGCACGCGGCATGATCACGGCCCTCGACCGCACCGTGACCTGCCCGTCCTCGGAGTACGTCCTCGACAGCGGCGTGCGCACGCCGTGGTGTGTCCAGGGCGTGTACTTCGTACCGATCTCCCAGACCTTGCACGACATGCACTGGACCCTGGTCACCCAGTGACCGCCGGCTGAGCGACCGGTGGGCCGTCGAGCCGGATCGGCGGCCCACCGCACGCGCGGAGGAACGTGACCGTGACCGAGAGACGCCGACGGCGCCTGTGCGCGGCCGCGGCACTGGTCTGCCTGATCGCGGTCGTGGCCGGCTGGGCACTCCGGCACCGCTCGCACACCTACGACGCGGCCGTACCCGGCGATGTGCCGCGGCACGCCGGGCTGCCCGAGAACGGCGGTCCGTGACCTGGTACGCCGCCGGATACACCATCGAAGTCGACGCAGGCGACCAGCTCCTGGCCGAAGAGCAGTTCCTCGAAGTCGCCGATCACGTCAGTCCGTGACAGACGATCGGACCGCCACACGCGACCATCACGGATTCATCACCTCTTCCGCACATCAGTCACATGTCTCGCGCCACGGGACTAACTTCGTCGCTCCCAAAACTTCCTGGGGGGACGAATGACCAGCCCATACAGCCCATACATGCCGCCGCCACCCACCCCGCCGGTCCGCCCGGCTCCGAAGTGGGCTCGGAAGCGCTACGTACTGCCCGTGATCGGCTTCGCCTTCCTCCTGGGAATCGGCGCGGGCGCCGGCGGCCGGCCCAGCGACGGCAACAGCGTGAAGACAGCGGCCAGTCAGCCCCGGCCGACCGCGACCGTCACCGTCACCGCCACGGCGACAGCCACCGCGAAGCCCGCGCCTGGACCGACCGTGACGAAGACGGTCAAGGCGACGGTGACGGTCACCGCCCAGGCACCGACCGACAACAGCTCCGGTTCCGGTGACGGCAGCTCAGGCGATACTGGCAGCCAGAGCGCATCAGGCACCTGCTCCATCGTCTCCAACGCGGGGAACTGCTACTCCGCCGGCGAGTTCTGCCGCAACAGCGACCACGGAGCGACGACGACGGACGCCTCCGGCACGAGCATCACGTGCGCCCCCAGTGGGAGCAGATGGCGCTGGACATACTCCTGACCGGTGGGGCTGCGAGTCGCCGTCCTTGCTTGACGCTGGACGAGGTCACGCCAGGGATTGCGGCGCACAGCTTCACGATGGCCGGATCGTCGGTGAACTCCTCGTCATCCGGCGCGAGTTCGCCGTCACGGTGGGGCCGGTCAGGTGGTGCTCGACACGGCCGCCGTGATCATTCGTCGTGCCCGTGATCGAGGTTCAGGCAGAGCGCCCAGACGTCGGAGTAGGTGTTCGGTGAGGGGGATCCCCCGACGTGGATGTCCGCCGTCCAAGATGCGGCCGTGCTGGTCCGGTCACTGACCGGCGTGCCATCGGAGTCGCTGGGGAAGCTTCCGATGAGGTGGGTTCCGCCCGACCCTGCCTTGGTGAAGTCGGTCGTCGTCACGTTGCCTCCGCTGGCGGCAGCGCCCCCGCTGACCAACACGTGGTCCTCCCTCCCGTTGTCGCGTTCCCCGGCCTGGTCGGTGCAGCCGACGGTTGCCGTCTGGCTCGTGCCTGCTGTGGTCGGGCCGCTCAGCTCGCGGAAGTGGACGGTGGTGGTGACGCCTCGGACGTTGACGCCGTCTCCACTGCAGATCGCATAGGCGTATGTCGTGTTGTCACTGTCGCGTCCGCCGCCGATTCCTCCGACGGCGGTCCAGGAGTCGGGGTTGGTTTCCCCCTCAGCAGCGGCCTTCTGGCCGAAGTCGTGTGCGGCGTCGTCGAAGGTGGGGAAGCCGGCGATGGGCTTGAGGCTGCCGACGCCGGCGGGGGTGGTCCGGGCGCCGCCACCGAGCAGGAGAGTGCCGGCCGGGCAGGTGGCCACGACGGTTTTCGCCGTCTGTCCTTCGGAGGGTCCGGCGATCTTGTTCATGACCACCTGGGTGTGCCTGATCCGGTTGCTGGAAAGGCACACCGCGAAGGGGGTGGTGGAGAACTCGGGGCTGGAGTTGCTCCCGCTTCCGCCGAATGCGAGCCAGTGCTTTACGTCGGTGCCGACGACCCCGGTCGAGCCGGTGTATTCGGTGACGCCGTCGGGGCTGGGCGCGATACCCATCACGTGGTTGCCGTTCCCTGCCCTGTCGCTGCCGGTGTTCTGGTCGATCCCGCCGCCGGAGACGAGACCTTGGCCGCAGTCCGCGTGGGACGAGACACCGGTGAAGGGCGTTGCGGGGCCCATGGTGGGTCCGGGGGTCGTCACGGTGGTGCTTGCGGTGTCGGCGTATGCGATCTCCGGCACCGCCACGGCGAGCAGGGCGCCCGGAATCAGTATCTTCGCCAGGACGGACTTCCGGGAAAGCCTCTTCTGCATCGGATTCTGCCTTTCTGGTGTCAACGCGGTGAACGTGGCGACGGGCCGGGCGATCTGCGGGCGGGCTGCCAGGGTGCGTACCCGCCCGCAGGTCAACGGTGCCGGTGGCTCAGACGCCGTCGTTGGCGCACAGCGCCCAGACGTCGGAGTGGTTGGTCGTCGACGTCATCCCGCCGGTGTGAGCGAACGCCGTCCAGGACTCCGCCGTCGTGGTCCCGTCACTGACGGGGTTGCCACTGGAGTCGCTCGGGAAGCTGCCGTTGAGGTGGTCGCCGGCCGAGCCCGGTCCGGTGAAGTCGGTGGTGCTCACGTTGCCCCCGCTGATGGCGGCGCCCCCGCTCACCAGGTTTCCGTCCCCGACGCCGCAGCCGACGGTGGTGTTCTGGCCTGTGCTCCCGGTGTTCGGGCCGTTCGCCTCGCTGTAGCGGACGTTCACGGTGACACCACTGACGTTGATGCCGCTGCCGCTGCAGACCGCGTAGGCGTAGGTCTCGTTGCCGGCGTTGGCGCTGTTGTCCCACCCGACGGCACTCCAGGAGTCGGGGTTGGTCTCTCCGTTCGCTGCGGCCTTCTTCCCGAAGTCGTGCGCGGAGTCGTTGAAGGTGGGGAAGCTGGCGATCGCCTTGAAGTTTCCGGTATTGCCAGGTGCGACCAGGGCGCCGCCACCGAGCAGGGCCGTGTTGGCCGGGCAGGTCGCCGTCACCAGACCCGTCGTCGTCGCGGTGGTGGGCGCGTTGACTTTGTTCATGACGACCTGGGTGTGACTGATCAGGTTGCTGGTGAGGCACACCGCGTCAGGGGTGGTGGAGAAGGAGGAGTTGACCTGCCCTCCGCTGCCGCCCTTCGCTGTCCAGAACGTCACGTCGGTACCGACAACCCCGGTCGAGCCGGTGTATTCGGTGGCACCGTCCGAGCTGGGCTCGGTGCCCAGCACGTGGTTGCCGTTCACCCCCGTACCGGTGCCGATGGCCTGGTCGATCCCGCCGCCGGAGATGAGACCGTTGGTGCAGTGGGCACTGGTGGAGATCGAAGAGTCGATGGTTGTGGGTCCGAGGGTGGCGCCGGGGGTTCGCACGGTGACGCTCACGGTGTTGGCGTACGCGGCCCCTGGCGCCGCCAGGACCAATAGGGCCCCTATGACCAGTGCTTTTCCTGCGGCGAAGCGTCGTAGAGACGTCTGTGCCATCGAATTCTCCCTTTGTGGGTCGGCCGGGGGTGGAAACGGTGCACACGCCAGTCGCCACAGGAAATGCCTCGGCTGCCGCGGCACGGGCTGCCACAGGGCCGGGCGTCGCCGGGCTGTCGGGGATCACCACAACACCCGCTGCAGGACGTGGCCATGTGCGCAGATCTACGCCAGCTCCTCCGTGTTCGGGGGCTTGATGGCGGAGCCGATTGAAGCAGCGACCCGAGGGCACGCACTACTGGTCTCCAGCACGAAAAGACGACAGCTCTCGGCTGGGTCATTGGATAAGGGAACAGGGTGATCGTGGGGGTACCCACCGAGTGCACGCCCGCGCAGAGCCTTCAGCTACTGCTGTGACCGCACAGGTTGGCCGGGTTGGCGGTCAGGAAGGGCAGAGGCCCTTTCGGGGTGATCAGCTGTCCGCTTTCGCCGCGTACTGGACGAAGTCCGTCCAGGTGGTGGGGGTGACGGCGAGGTGGGGGGTGATGGGGGTCTTGGAGTCGCGGATGTGGACGGTGGTGGGGGTGGGGGCTATTTCGACGCAGTTGGAGGCGTCGCCGCTGTAGGTGGACTTCTGCCAGGTGAGTTCGGGCATGGCGGGTTCCTCAGAGTTCCTGGGCGATGCGGTGGATGAGGTCTCGGGAGGTTTCGGGACTGAGAGCGCTGGCCGCCATACGATCGACCACCGCGCGGTACTTGCCCAACTGCGCCTCCCCGTCCAGGAATTCGCAGCCGTGGTGGGAGTCCAGCTGAACCGTGTCGAGTTGGGGCACCGCTCCCGCGACGTAGTCGATCCCCTGGCCGGTGCCGTGGAAGCTCGCCTCGCCGAAGGGGATCACGCGGAGCGTGACGTGTGGGAGTTCGCTCATGGTCGAGAGGTGCGCGAGCTGAGCCCGGGCTACGTCCCGGCCGCCGAACCCCATCCTGAGGGCTGCCTCATGAACGGTCGCCGTGTAGGGGGTGGGCTCGGCTCGGTGAAGGATGGCCTGTCGCTTCATGCGGTGAGTGAGGCGGTGCTCGATCTCGTACTGGTGGAGCGGCGGGAAGACCGTACGGAAGAGTGCGCGAGCGTGGTCCGTGGTCTGTAGCAGGGCGGGGATGTGGATGACCAAGGCCACCCTCAACTCGTGGGCGTAGTGCTCCAGTTCCGCCAGGTCGATCAGTCCGACGGGCAGATGATCCCGGTACTCGTCCCACCAGCCACGCTTGCGCCCGCCGGTCATCGCGGCGAGGGCTTCGACCAGCTCCGTGTCCGCGCAGCTGTACGTGCGGGCGAAGGTGCGTACGCGGTCGGCACTCACGGCGTAACGGCCCGACTCGATGTTGCTGACCTGTGCCTGCTTGAGACCGAGCAGCCCCGCAGCGGCGGTGGACGTGAGCCCGGAGTGCTCCCTGAGCTTGCGCAGCTCGGCACCGAGGCGCTGCTGGCGCAAGGTCGGGATGGTACTGGGCGGCACTGAACCCTCTCTCGTCATTGCGTCACCCACAGGAAGGAATTATCAAGCCTTCCTCTCGTTCGATGTTAATTATGACATCGCGACGCCCTATGGCGAGTTCCACCTCGTCCAACTCCCCTCGCCCACAAGCCGGAAGCGCACCTCTCCAGGCAGAGCCACCGCCGGGCGGAGTCGTTGAGCGAGCCCGTCGAGCTGTTGGCCTCCGAGCTGGTCAGCAACGCGTACCGCATACCAACGGGCCCGCTTCTCTACGGCTCACTGCCCTCGTCGGCGGGCGGATTCGGGTTGCGGTCTGGGACAGTCATCCGCGGATCCCCGCCCCCTTCGGAGAGCCGCCGAAAGACCGGTTGCCGCCCCTCCCGGCGGACGCCGAATGCGGGCGCGGGCTGCGGCTCGTGCCGGAGTACGCCGACTGTTGGGGCGGCCTCCATCTCGGTGACGGACCACTGGAACGCGGCGCCGGGAAGCTGCTGTGGTTCGAGGTGGGACACCAGCCGATCCCCGTGGCGCCCAGTACCGTGGGGCGCAGGAAGCTGAGCGCGTGAGCACAGGGAGCCGCCTCATGACGACACAACCGGACCACGGCCATGAGCTGATTCCACGCCCCGAGCGCACTCCGGCGGCTGTCCGCATCGCGCTGGCGCGCATCGCCCCGCACCGACTGGGTGAAATGGAGCAGCACAAGGAGCAGGCTCTCGGGGCCGCTCTCCAGGACGGAAAGATCGGCCATCTCCAGTACTGGCTGACCTACTGGCAGGCGCAGGTGGAGATCGAACGGCGGCCTGACCTGCGCTCCCGCTACCAGGCCGCCCTTGTCTCCGTACACAACACGGAGAGCAAGGACGACCCCGCGTTTCGCGCGGCCATGGCCGAACTCCGCGCGGTCGAGACGGAGGCCCGGCAGGCGGTGTCTCCATGACGTGGCGGTGGGAGTACGACCCGAACGAGGAGTACGTCATCGGCGGCGCTCCGCCCGCCTTCGTCGCCGAGGTCGAGAAGCAGGCCGACGAGCTGGTACGGGCCGCGGCCGCGTTCTACCTCGACGGCGCCTCGTACCAGGAAGCGGGTCCGAAGGGCAACGTCGCCCATGTCCCCGGCGGATTCTTCCTGTACTTGATCGTCCCGCGGCACGAGTGCCTGTACATCCACCAGGCGACGTACGTGTGAGTGGCGCCACTTCGCCTCACGCGTCCGCGTACTTCGCGTCCGCCGCCGGGTCCAGGGCCAGCCGGTAGCCGCGCTTGACCACCGTCTGGATCAGTTTCGGGGCGCCGAGGGCTGTGCGGAGGCGGGCCATCGCCGTCTCCACGGCGTGCTCGTCGCGGCCCGCGCCGGGGAGGGTGCGCAGGAGGTCCGAGCGGGAGACCACCCAGCCCGGGCGGCGGGCGAGGGCGCGGAGCAGGGACATGCCGGCCGGCGGGACGGGTTTCAGGTCGCCGTCGAGCAGAACCGCGTGGCCCCGGATCTCCACCCGGTGACCGGCGACCGGCAACGAACGGGCCCGCGCCGGGAGTTCCTGGCACAGCAGTTGCACCAGCGGGCCCAGGCGGAAGCGCTCCGGCTGGACCGTGTCCACGCCGTGCGCCTGGAGGGGGAGGGCCGTCACCGGGCCCACGCAGGCCGGGAGGACGTCGTGGGAGAGGGCGGAGAGCAGCTCCGAGCGAAGGCCCCTGTCCTCGGCGCGCGACAGCAGCGACGCCGCCGCCGGGGCGCTCGTGAAGGTCAGCGCGTCCAGCGAGCGCGCGATCGTCGCGTCCAGCAGACGGTCCAGCGGGGTCGTGTCCTCCGGGGGCATCCAGCGGTACACCGGGACCGGGAGGACGTCCGCTCCCCCGGCCCGGAGCGATTCGACGAAGCCGGGGAGCGGTTCGCCGTGGAGTTGTACGGCGATACGGCGGCCGTCCACGCCCTCCTCCAGGAGGCGGTCCAGGACCTCCGCCATGGATTCCGAGGACGGGGACCACTCCTCCGTCAGGCCGGCCGCGCGGATCGCGCCCTTGACCTTCGGGCCGCGGGCCAGCAGTTCCGCCTCCCGGAGACGGGCGAGGAGAGGGTCGCCCAGGCCCCAGCCCTCGGCCGCCTCCACCCAGCCCCGGAAGCCGATGGCGGTCGTGGCCACGACGGTGTCCGGGGCCTGGTCGATGATCTCCTTCGTCGCGGCGAGGAGTTCCCCGTCGTCGGCGAGCGGCACGATCCGCAGGGCGGGCGCGTGCAGGACCGCGGCGCCGCGCCGCTGGAGCAGCGCGCTCAGCTCCTCGGCCCGGCGCGCGGCGGTGACGCCCACGGTGAATCCCGCGAGCGGACCGTGCTCGGGATGCTGCTGGTCTTCGTGGTACATGGCTCTCCTCGCCGACCGGCACGCCCCTGCCGGTACGCCCTACGAGCCTGTCAACGGCGCGTGACAGGCTCGGTTCGGCCTCATTGCACTGGTGTTACGTCACACTTCCGCGTAGCTGAGCTGCGGCTTTGTCTCCACAGTCTCCTCCGTCACCGCCTGCCCCGCGGGGCGGCGAAGGTATACGGTCCACGTCAGCGCGAAGCACACACCGTAGAAGGCGAGGAAGGCGACGAACGCGCCCGTGCCGGAGCCGTAGGAGAGGAACGACTGCCGGAAAGCCATGTTGATGCCGACGCCGCCGAGCGCGCCCACCGCGCCGATCAGGCCCATGGAGGCACCGGACAGACGGCGGCCGTACGCCACCGCCTCCTCGCCCGTCAGCCCCTTGGCCAGCGCCTTCGCCTGGAAGATGCCCGGGATCATCTTGTACGTCGAGCCGTTGCCGAGACCGCTCAGCACGAACAGGACGACGAAGACCGAGACGAACAGGGGGAGGGACTTCTGCATGCTCGCCACCACCAGGACGGCGGTCGCGACCGCCATGCCCACGTAGTTCCAGAGCGTGATGCGGGCGCCGCCGTAGCGGTCGGCGAGCCGGCCGCCCACCGGGCGGATCAGGGAGCCGAGCAGCGGGCCGATGAAGGTGAGGTACGCCGCCTGGAGCGGGGGGCGGCCGAACTGGTTCGTCAGCACCTGGCCGAAGGCGAAGCTGTAGCCGATGAACGAGCCGAACGTGCCGACGTAGAGGAAGGACATGATCCAGGTGTGGGCGTCCCGGGCCGCGTCCTTGGCCGCGCCGGTGTCGTTCTTCACCGTCGCCAGGTTGTCCATGAAGACCGCCGCCAGGACGGCCGCCACGACGATCAGCGGGATGTAGATGCCCAGCAGCAGCCGCGGGCCGCCGTTCGCGCCGATGATCGCCAGGGCGACGAGCTGGATGACCGGCACGCCGATGTTGCCGCCGCCCGCGTTCAGGCCCAGGGCCCAGCCCTTCTTCCGCAGCGGGAAGAAGGCGTTGATGTTGGTCATGGAGGACGCGAAGTTGCCGCCGCCGATGCCCGCCAGCAGGCCGACCAGCAGGAACGTCGTGAAGGACGTGCCCGGCTCCATGACCGCGTACGCCGCCGCCGTCGGCACCAGCAGCAGGCCCGCCGAGATGATCGTCCAGTTGCGGCCGCCGAAGACGGCGACGGCGAAGGTGTACGGGACCCGGACGACGGCACCGACCAGCGTGACCATCGAGGTCAGCAGGAACTTGTCGGCCGGAGTCAGGCCGTACTTCGGCCCCATGAACAGAACCAACACGGACCACAGGGTCCAGACCGAGAAGCCGATGTGTTCCGAGAGCACCGAGAACCACAGGTTCCGGCGGGCGATCCGGTCCCCGGTCGCCCTCCAGAATCCCTCGTCCTCCGGATCCCACTGCTCGATCCAACGGCCACTGCGACGGGGTACGGCTGGGGCTGTCATCGCTCCTCCACGGGCTCCGGCTGCACGACACTGAGCCCGAAGGTAGGGAGCGGGAGTTTCCGCGCTGTGGCTGTGGGTGACCGGAAGGGAACGTTGCTCTCACTCGCCGGGGGACGGCCGCGTGAGGGCCCACGACGCCCTACGACGCGATCCGGTACCTGTGCTCCGGCCGGCCCGTCGCGCCGTAGCGGAGGACGAGGCGGACCATGCCCTCCTTGACGAGGTAGGAGAGGTAGCGCTGGGCCGTGGCCCGGGAGACGCCGGTCAGTTCGGCGGCCTCGGCGGCCGACAGATCGCGGTGGGCGGTGCGCAGCGTCTGCTGGACGAGGGCGAGCGTCGGCGCCGAGTGGCCCTTGGCCGGGACCCGGGGAACGGCGGGCGGCCGGACCGCGCTGAACAGGGCGTCCACATCGGCCTGTTCGGTCTCCGTGGTCTCCCCGAGCGTGTCGACGCGGTGCTGGAGCTCGCGGTACGAGGTGAGCCGCTCGGCCAGGTCTGCGGCGCCGAACGGCTTGACCAGGTAGCCGACGGCGCCGAGCTTCATGGCCGTGCGGACGGAGGCGATGTCGCGGTCCGCGGTGATCACGAAGGCGTCGGGGCGGGCGCCCCCCGCGTCCCCGGTGAGGCGGCGCAGCACGTCCAGTCCGCTGCCGTCGGGCAGGAAGATGTCCAGCAGCAGGAGGTCGGGGCGCAGTTCCTGGGCCGCCGCCAGCGCCTCGGCGACCGTGGCCGCCTCGCCCACCACCTCGAAGCCCCGCACCCGGGACACGTAGTCGCAGTGGATGCGGCTGACCCGGAAGTCGTCGTCCACGACCAGCGTGCGGATCATCGGCGGTCACCTCCCACGGGCAGCGCCTCGGCGAATCTGTTCTTCGGCGGCACGGCGGGGTCCGGCAGTCGTACGGTGAAGACCGCGCCCGGGCCCTCGCTGACGGTGATCGTGCCGCCGTGCCGCGACACCAGGCGATGGACCAGGGCGAGGCCCAGGCCGCGCCGGGCGGTGCCCCGGTCGGGGCGGGTCGACCAGCCGTCCTCGAAGATCGACTCGTGGGCGCCGGGCGGGATGCCGGGGCCGGTGTCCGCCACCCGCACCGTCGTGCCCCGCCCGCCCTCGGTGAGGGTGAGGCGGACCGTGCGTCCGTCCGCCGGGGGCGGTCCGTCGCCCGCCGCGTCGATCGCGTTGTCCAGCAGGTTGCCGACGATCGTCAGCAGCAGGCGCAGCTGCGGCGGGTCCGCGCCGAGCGCCGAGTCGTCGGCGAGCTCGACCCACACGCCGCGTTCGGCGGCCACCGTGGTCTTGGCCACGACCAGGCCGACCATCAGCGGGTTGCCGATCCGCCCCCGCACGAACTCGGTGAGCGCCTGCCCGGCGCCGGCCGACTCGACGGCCAGGTCGTACGCGTCGTCGTACGCCCCGATGTCCAGCAGCCCGGCGAGCGTGTGCATCCGGTTGGTGAACTCGTGCTGCTGGGCGCGCAGGGCGTCCGTCAGACCGCGTACGGAGTCCAACTCCCTGAGGAGTCCGACCAGTTCGGTGCGGTCGCGGACGGTCACCACCGCGCCCAGTGCGCGGCCGTGCAGGGTCACCGGCATCCGGTTGACGACCAGACAGTGCTCGTCGGTCAGGACGCTGATGTCGGTGCCGGTCAGGGTGCCGTCCAGGGCGCGGCGCAGCCGGCCGTCGGGCAGCACCTCGTCCAGGGTGCTGCCGAGCGCGGTGCCGAGACCGAGCAGACGGCGGGCCTCGTCGTTGACCACGCTGATCCTGCCGTCCGGGGCGAAGGCGAGCACGCCCTCACGGATGCCGTGCAGCATCGCCTCGCGGTCCTGCAGCAGCCCGGCGATCTCCTCCAGCTCCAGCCCGAACGTCGTCCGCTTCAGCCGCCTGGCCAGCAGAAACGCGGCCGCGGCCCCGAGCGCGGTGGCGATCGCGGCGTACACGGCGAAGGTGGGCAGCTCGTGCCACAGCTCGCCGATGACGTCGTTCTCCGGGATTCCCACCGACACCTCGCCGACCAGCTCGCCCGTCGGCCCGTACAGCGGGACCCTGCCGTTGGCGGACCGCCCGGTCGCGCCCTGGTCGGTGCCGACGTGCGGCTGGCCGTCCCGCGCCACGAGCGGCTCGGCCACCGGGGAGCCGACCAGTTGCGCCATGGGGTGCGAGTGGCGGATGCCGTGCAGGTCGATGACCACGACGTACGACGCCCCCGACGACTGCCGGATGCGTTCGGCGACGGCCTGGACGACGGCGCCGCCGCCGTCCTGCATGGCCCGCCGGATCTGCGGGTCGGCGGCCGTCGTCTTGGCGATGGCCACGGCCCGCTCCTCGTAGGTGCGGTCGAGGGCGGAGCGCTGCGCGAAGGCGAACAGGGCGAAGCCGATGACGCCCGTGAGCGCCAGGATGGCGAGCTGGCTGACGAGGATCCGCGCGGACAGTCTCCCCCTCCCGCCGCGCCCGATCCGTATGCGGATGGGTGTCACAGGTGCCTCATCGCCCCTGTTCCGGTTGGTGCCGGGCCGGCCCTGCGCCGGACCCGTGGTGGCGTGATTGTGCCTGATGGCCGGAATTCTGCCCAGCCCCGTTTCACTGAGCAGAACGAGCAGAACTCCTGGTTACGCGGCTATCGCGGGATACCTGTGAAACAGCGACGTAACACCGGGTGGCCTCTAGCGTCTGCCTTCACCTCGAACCCCGAGGGGAAAGGAGACCGCTCCCCATGGCTTCCAGCAGTGCCGGTGCGGCGGTGCGCGAGGACGCGCACATCGAGATATCCGGGCTCACCAAGCGATTCCTGACGCCTGCCGGTGAGGTGTTCACGGCGCTGCAGGGCGTGTCGTTCACCGTGGAGCCCGGCCAGTTCTGCGCGGTGGTCGGCCCCACCGGCTGCGGCAAGTCGACCACCCTGGGCATGGTGTCCGGCCTCGACCGGCCCAGCGAGGGCTCGGTCAAGGTCGGCGGCCGCGAGGTGGACGGCATCACCGACGGCGTCAGCTTCATGTTCCAGGCGGACGCGCTGCTGCCCTGGAAGACCGTCCTCGGCAACGTGCTGATGGGCCCGGTCTTCCGGGGCGTGCCCAAGCAGCAGGCGCAGACCGCCGCCCGGGACTGGCTGCGCCGGGTCGGACTGTCCGGGTTCGAGGACCGTTACCCCCACCAGCTCTCCGGCGGTATGCGCAAGCGCGTGGCCATGGCCGCGGCGCTGATCAACGAACCCAAGATCCTGATCATGGACGAGCCGTTCGGTGCCCTGGACGTGCAGACCAAGGCGATCATGTCGACCGAGCTGCTGGGCCTGTGGGAGCAGATCCGGCCGTCCGTCATCTTCATCACCCACGACCTCGACGAGGCCGTGGCGCTCGCCGACCGGGTCGTCGTGATGACCTCCAGCCCCGGTTCGGTCAAGGCGGTCTTCGACATCGACCTGCCGCGCCCGCGCGGCTCCGTGCAGGAGATCCGCTTCCAGCCCCGCTTCATCGAACTCCAGCAACAGATCTGGGAAACGCTGCGCGAAGAGGTCGAGCGCGCCTACGCACGCACCGCAGGAGGCAAGGCATGAGTACGACGTCCACCGCTTCCGCGGCGCAGGTCGCGGGCGGCAAGCAGTCCTCCGCGGCGGCAGCCGCCAAGCAGGCCGCCCGGCGGCGGGTCGCGTCGGTCTGGGCGGGCCGCATCGGCATCGCGGTCTTCGTCATCGGCGGCTGGCAGGCCTTCACCACCTGGGGCATCGTCGACCCGTTCTTCTTCGGACAGCCCTCCGGCATCTGGAAGCGACTGGTCGACCTCTTCCAGCACGGCACCGAGTTCGGCTCCTTCTACGCGAACATCTGGACCACCATCCAGGAAGCGCTCGTCGGCTTCGCCGTCGGATCCGTCGCCGGAGTCGTCGTCGGCGTGGCCCTCGGCCAGAGCCGCTATCTGTCCGATGTCCTCGGGCCCTACATCAAGATGGTCAACGCCATCCCGCGCATCGTCCTCGGCTCGATCTTCATCGTCGCCTTCGGCATCGGCGTCACCCCCAAGATCCTGCTCGCCGCCGTGCTGGTGTTCTTCATCGTCTTCTTCAACGCCTTCCAGGGCGTCCGCGAGGTCGACCGCAACATCCTGGCCAACGCCCGGGTCCTCGGCGCCTCCCAGATGCAGATCATCCGGCACGTCATCGTGCCCTCCGCGCTCACCTGGATCATCGCCAGCCTGCACAGCGCCTTCGGCTTCGCCATCGTCGGCGCGCTGGTCGGCGAGGTGCTCGGCGCGCAGAGCGGCCTCGGTCTCGTCATCAAGACCGCGCAGAACAACTTCGACCCGAACGGCGTGTTCGCCACGATGCTCGTCATCGCGGTCATCGTGCTGGGCGCGGAGTGGCTGATCGGCAAGCTCGAACACCGGCTGCTGTCCTGGCGCCCGCCGGCCCCCACCGAGGCGAACTCCCTCTGACCGCCCCTGACTTCCTCCTCCCCCTCCCCCTTTCTTCTCCTTCCCTCCCCTTCCTTCCCTTCCTTCCCGCGTCCCCCTCGCATGTCCGAAAGGTACGAGCCGCCATGCTGAAGAGAGTCCTCACCGCTTCCGTCGTCACCGCCCTCACCCTCGGCGCGGCCACCGCGTGTTCCGGCAGCTCCGGTGGCTCGTCCGGCTCCGGCGGCACTCCGACCGTCAAGATCATGGTCGGCGGCATCGACAAGCAGATCTACCTGCCCTACCAGCTCGCCGAGCAGCTCGGCTTCTACAAGAAGTACGGCGTCAACGTCGTGCTGAGCACCGAGCAGGACGGCGGCACCGGCGCCGAGGACGCCATGGCCTCCGGCCAGGTGGACATGGCCGGCGCCTGGTACAACCACACGATCGACTTCCAGGCGAAGGGCAAGGCCGTCGAGGACGTCATCCAGCTGTCCGGAGCGCCGGGCGAGCGGGAGATGTGCACCCCGAAGAGCGGCGTCCACTCCGCCGCCGACTTCAAGGGCAAGACGCTCGGCGTCACCGACCTGGGTTCGGGCACCGACACCCTCACCAAGTTCCTGGCCGCCAAGAAGGGCCTCAAGACCAGCGACTTCAGCCGGATCGGCGTCGGCGCGGGCTCCACCGCCGTCGCCGCGCTCCAGAACGGCAAGACCGCCTGTGTCATGACGACGCAGCCGACGGTCGCCGCGATGGAGAAGAAGGGCGTCGGCACCTCCGCGATCGACCTGGCCACCACCCAGGGCGCCACCGCCGCGCTGGGCAGCGCCTGGCCGGCCGCCAGCGTCATCGCCCGTACCGACTGGGTGAACTCGCACAAGGACGCGACGCAGAAGGTCGTCGACGCCCTCGTGGCCACCATGCACTGGATCAACACGCACAGCGCGGCCGACATCGCCGACAAGCTGCCGCAGTCGTTCGTGCAGAACCAGCTGGTGACCAAGGCCGACTACATCACGGCCCTGAACCAGGACAAGGGGCAGTTCCTCCCGGACGGTCTCATGCCGGCGGGCGGCCCGAAGACGGTCCTGGCCACCGAGGTGATGGTCGGCAACGCCACCTCCTCGATCGACCTGAGCAAGACGTTCACCAACGACTTCGTGATCCAGGCCAACAAGCTGGAGGGCCTGAAGACCACCACGACCCCGGCGGGCGCGAACGGCTGATCCGCGATCCGCTGACGGGGCCACCCGGTCGAAGACGACCCGGTGGCCCCGTCAGCCGGTCGTCGTCATCTCGTCCGTCGCCGGGAGCCAGCTCCCCTCCGGCCGCCGCAGCCACCCCTGCGCCGCCGCGATCTGCGCCGCCGCCGTGCGCAGCGCGTCCAGCCCGGGATGGACCAGGCCCCTGCGCCACACCAGCGAGACCGGCGACAGCGGGACGGGGTCGACGAGCGGGCGGCGGACCGTGCGGGGCAGGGCCGGGAAGTCCACCACGGCCAGCACCGGATACCGGGTCTTGCCCATGATCCGCTCGAACTCCTCGTCCCCGACGGCCAGCGGCAGCGGCGGGGCGAGCCGGATGCCGTACTCCTCGAACAGCCGGGACGCCAGGCCGGTCCACTCGGGGGTGCGCGGATTGCCGGCACCGGCGTACACCGTCTCCCCGGCCAGCCCGGCCACCGGTATCCCGGGCAGCGCGGCCAGGGGGTGTTCCTCGGGCAGGACGACGGCCATCGGCTCGTAGCGCACCGGCTGCCGCTCCAGCCCCGACCGCAGCGCCGGGTCCAGCCCGGCGAACCGGCCGAAGGAGACGTCCAGGCGGCCCGAGAGGATCTGTTCGGCGGCTCCGGTCAGGCCGCTCTCGTAGCGGGCCATCAGCTCGCAGTCGGGGGCGAGTTCACGGGCCCGGTGCAGAACCCGGCGACCGGTGACGAGGCCCGGCGAGTTGAGGTCCACCAGCAGCGGGCGGGCCTGCCCCGAGGACGTGCAGGCCGCCAGCAGTTCGTCCTGCGCCTCAAGAACCCGGCGCGCGTACGGCAGCAGGCGCTCGCCGTCGGCCGTCAGCGTCACCTGCCGTGTGCTCCGCAGGAACAGCTCGGCGCCCAACTCCCGCTCCAGCCGCCGCACATCACGGCTGAGCGCCTGCTGGGCGACGTACAGCCGGGCGGCGGCCCGGGTGAAGTGCAGCTCCTCGGCGACGACGACGAAGGCGCGCAGCAGTCTCGGGTCCAGGTGGGCGGGCATGACCGCGAACTTACAACACAAGTGCGTGAATGGGCGCCGAGCAGGTGTTGGACCCCTTGATCCGCCCTGGGCGAGGGTGCATCCATGTCCTCCGCCCTGTCCACGCCGGCGCGCCGAAGCGCCTACCGCCGGCTCTTCTCCCTCCGCGGCACCCGCGCGTTCACCACTGGCAATCTGCTCGCCCGGCTGCCCATGGGCATGTTCAGCGTGAGCGCCGTCGTGATGATCGCCGGGTCCCGGGGTTCGTACGCCCTCGCCGGTGCCGTCACCGCGACCGGGCTCGCCGCGACCGGGCTCGCCGGGCCCTGGATCGCCCGGCTGATCGACCGGCACGGGCAGGCCCGGGTCGCCGTGCCGGCCACGCTGCTCTCCGTGCTCGGCAGCCTCGCGCTGCTGCTGTGCGTGCGCTTCGGCGCTCCCGACTGGACCCTGTTCGCCGCCTACGCCGCGACCGCGGCCACCCCCAACATCGGCGGCCTGTCCCGCGCCCGCTGGGCCCATCTGCTGCGCGACGACCCCGGTGCGCTGCACACCGCGAACGCCTTCGAGCAGGCCGCCGACGAGCTGTGCTTCATGCTCGGCCCGGTGCTCGCGTCCTTCCTGACCGGCACGTTCTTCCCGGAGGCGGGCACGCTCACCGGGGCGGTACTGCTGCTCGCCGGCATGCTGCTGTTCACCGCGCAGCGCGCCACCGAGCCGCCGGTCGGCGCGCGTTCGAAGGCGGCGTCGCCGCTGCGCAGCCCCGGCATCCGGCCGCTGCTGGCCTGCTTCGTCGCGACCGGCATGGTGTTCGGCTCGATGGAGGTCGGCACGATCGCCTTCGCCGACGCGCACGGGCATCGCGCGGTGGCCGGTGCCGTGCTCGCGCTCCAGGCGGCGGGCTCGTGCGCGGCGGGCCTGGTGTTCGGGGCGCGCAGGCCCGCGGGGGTGCGGCTCGGCCACTGCCTGGCCGCCATGGCCGTCCTGATGACCCTGCCGTGGGCGGCGGCCGGGGTGGCCGGTTCGCTGCCGGCGCTCGCGGGCGCGCTGCTGGTCGCGGGCATGGCGACCGCGCCGACGATGGTGACGGCGATGACCCTGGTGCAGCGGCGCACCCCGGCCGGCCGGCTGAACGAGGGCATGAGCCTGGTGGTGACCGGGCTGCTCACGGGCATCGCCTGCGGCTCGGCGACCGGCGGCTGGGCGGCCGAGCACCTCTCCCCGGGCGCCGCCCTCGCCGTCCCGGCCGCCGCGGCCACGCTCGCGCTGCTCGTCCACAGCGCTTCGGCCCGCCGTGCGCCGGCATGACGAAGGCCCCGCCGCTCGAAGCGACGGGGCCTTTGCCCACATGGGGTACCCCCTGGGGGGTTGGTGGAGATGGCGGGAATCGAACCCGCGTCCAACGGTGCGGAATCAGGGCTTCTCCGTGTGCAGTTCGCTGTGATTTTCTCAGCCCCGGCGATCACGCGAACAAGTCGCCGACGGGCTCAGTCACTGTTGGATTTCCCTCTTCACCCCGTGACCGGGATCAAGGTTTAGTTCCCTAGCTGATGCCAGGATCCGGGTCGGGAACAGCCCCGGGCTGACACTTCGCAAGTCGCTACTTAGGCAGCGAGGGCGAAGGAATCGCGCTTGGTGTTGGCGATTATTTTTTGCGACATATGGTTTACGAGATCATTGCCGCTTCCTCGACACGCTTCCCCTGCTTCGACAGCCGCTGTCGAAACCGATCATCCCCATGTTGTGTTTTCAATGCGCACACCGCGTTCAACCGGTGTTGGTGCCATCGTACGTGACCAACCCACGCCGATGCCACCGTATTCCCGGCCTACACGCCGCGCTGCCTCCGCTTCGCCGCCGCGATGGCGCGGTCCGACTCGCGCCGGTCCTGCTTCTCCCGCAGGGTCTGCCGCTTGTCGTACTCCTTCTTGCCTCGCGCGAGCGCGATCTCGGCCTTCGCGCGGCCGTCCCTGAAGTACAGGGCGAGCGGCACGATCGTGTGACCCGTCTCCTGGGCCTTGGACTCCAGCTTGTCGATCTCCTCGCGGTGCAGCAGCAGCTTGCGCTTGCGGCGCGCGGAGTGGTTGGTCCAGCTGCCCTGGTGGTACTCCGGGATGTGGGCGTTGTGCAGCCACGCCTCGCCCCGGTCGATCTGGACGAAGCCGTCGGTCAGCGACGTCCGTCCCTCGCGCAGCGACTTGACCTCGGTGCCGGTCAGCACGAGCCCGGCCTCGTAGGTGTCGATGATCGCGTAGTCGTGCCGGGCCTTCTTGTTCTGGGCGACGATCTTGCGCTTGCCGCCCTTCTCGCCGTCCCTGGCCTTGGCGGCCCCGCCGCCCTGCTTGGGCTGGGACTCCTTGGGTACGTACATTCCCTTGCTCATAGTGCCGTCCATTTTCGCACTACGGAGGGGTCGTGCGGCCAGCCTTTAATCGGGGTCGCCCAGGCCGGTGAGCACGGTCTCGGCCCGCTCCACGGCGGCCTGTCCGTCGGTCTGCCCGGCATCCAGGTCGGGGGTGATCCCGCGGCCGTCGACGCTGTGGCCCAAGGGGGTGCGGTAGTGGCCGACGGTCAGCTCGGCCACCGACCCGTCGGGCAGCGTGGTCGGCATCTGGATGGAGCCCTTGCCGAAGGTGCGCGAGCCGATCACCACCGCGCGGCCCCGGTCCTGGAGGGCGCCGGTGAGCATCTCGGCCGCGCTCATCGTACCGCCGTCGACCAGGGCGACCAGGGGCCGGCCGGTGTCACCGCCGGGGTCGGCGTGCAGGGAGCGCTCGGCGCCGTCGACGTCGTACGTGGCGACGAGGCCGCCGTCGAGGAAGGCGGAGGAGGTCTCCACGGCCTCGTTGACCAGTCCGCCGGAGTTGCCGCGCAGGTCGAGGATGATCCCGCCGTCGGCGGGGGCGGCTCGGACCGCGGCGCGCACGGCGTCGCCGGAGCCCCTGGTGAACGCGGCGATCCTGATGACGGTGACCCCGCCGGGCAGCTGGGAGACGGTCACCGAGTCGGTGGACAGGCTGGCCCGGCGCAGTTTCTCGGTCCACGTGCGTGTGCCGCGCTGCAGGCCCAGCGTGACGGTCGTACCGGCGGCCGCGTCGTCGGCGTCGCCGCGCAGTAAGGACACCACGTCGGTGACCGGGCGGCCGTCGACCCTGCCGCCGTCGACGCTGATGAGCCGGTCGCCCTGGCGGATGCCGGCGCGGGCGGCGGGCGAGTCGGGCTGGACCTTGGTCACCTCGATCCGGCCGTCCTGCTCGCGGCCCGCCGACAGGCCGACGCCGGTGTATCTGCCGTCGAGGGCCTCCTGGAACTCCTGGTACTCGCCCTCGGAGTAGACCGCGCCCCAGCGGTCGCCGCTGCGGCTGACCGCCCGTTCGGCCGCCTCCATCGGGGACTTGCCGTCGGCCATCGCGTCGGCGGCGGCCTTCTGGACGTCCTCGTGCCGGGTGGTCGGGTGCGACGGGCCGGCGGCGGACCTGCGCGCGTGCGCGGTGGGGACGGTGTCGATGGTCTCCGGGAAGGAGCCGGTGGCGGCGCCGGTGACCAGGACGCCGGCGAAGACCAATGTCAGGGCGGCCCCGCGGCGGATGCGGCGGGGCGGACAGAACAGGTCTCGGCACAGTTCTCGGCCTGACATGGCCGTGAGTCTAGGACAACGCAAAGGGCCGCACGGGCAGATGCCCGTACGGCCCTCTTGGCATGCGTCACACCTTCAGGTACTTGCGCAGCGCGAAGAACGCCGCCAGCGCGGGCATCAGCACGCTCGTCGCGAGGATCAGCGGCAGCTTCGTCAACACCGCGTCCCAGCCGACGAAGTTGATGAGCTGGAGCTTGTGGGCGAGGTCCATGCCGTGGTCGATCGTGAAGTACCGGCCGACCACCAGGGCGACACAGGCGAGGCCGCCGCCGATGAGTCCGGCGACCGCGGCCTCCATGATGAACGGCGCCTGGATGTAGAAGCCCGAGGCTCCGACCAGGCGCATGATCCCGGTCTCGCGCCGGCGGCTGAACGCCGAGACGCGCACGGTGTTGACGATCAGCAGCAGGGCCACGATCAGCATCATCGCCATCACGCCGAGCGCGCCGCGGTTCATCAGGTTCAGCAGCTGGAACAGGTTGTCCAGGATGCCCTTCTGGTCCTGCACCGACTGCACGCCGTCACGCCCGTTGAAGGCGCTCGCGATGACCTGGTACTTCTGCGGGTCCTTCAGCTTGATGCGGTACGACTCCTGCATCTGGTCCGGCGTGAGCGAACTGGCCAGCGGGGAGTTGCCGAACTGCTCCTTGTAGTGCTTGTAGGCCTCGTCCTGCGACTCGTACGACACCTTCTCGACGATGGTCATCTTGTGCAGGTCGTCGAGGATCTGCTTCTTCTGGTCATCGGTGACCGCGCCCTTGGCGCAGTTGGCGTCCGACTCCGCGTCGTGCTTGTTGCACAGGAAGATCGAGACGTTGACCTTGTCGTACCAGTAGCCCTTCATGGTGGACACCTGGTCGCTCATCAGCAGCGAGCCGCCGAAGAGGGCCAGGGACAGGGCGACGGAGACGATGACGGCGAACGTCATCGTCAGATTGCGGCGGAGACCGACACCGATCTCGGACAGGACGAACTGGGCGCGCATGGCGGGTTCTTCAGGCCTTTCGGGAACAGGGTGCGGTCAGTGTCAGTGCTGGTAGCCGTAGACGCCGCGGGCCTGGTCGCGAACGAGGCGGCCCTTCTCCAGCTCGATGACGCGCTTGCGCATCTGGTCCACGATGTTCTGGTCGTGCGTCGCCATGATGACGGTCGTGCCCGTCCGGTTGATGCGGTCGAGCAGCTTCATGATGCCGACGGAGGTCTGCGGGTCGAGGTTGCCGGTGGGCTCGTCGGCGATGAGCAGCTTGGGCCGGTTGACGAAGGCCCGCGCGATGGCCACGCGCTGCTGCTCACCACCGGACAGCTCGCCGGGCCTGCGGTCCTCCTTGCCGCCGAGCCCGACGAGGTCGAGCACCTGCGGCACGGACTTGCGGATCTCGCCGCGGGACTTGCCGATGACCTCCTGGGCGAAGGCCACGTTCTCCGCGACGGTCTTGTTCGGCAGGAGCCGGAAGTCCTGGAACACGGTCCCCAACTGGCGGCGCATCTGCGGCACCTTCCAGTTCGAGAGGCGCGCGAGGTCCTTGCCCAGCACGTGCACCTGGCCGTGGCTGCACCGCTCCTCGCGGAGGATCAGCCGCAGGAAGGTGGACTTTCCGGAGCCGGAGGACCCCACGAGGAAGACGAACTCGCCCTTCTCCACTTCCAGGGAGACATCCCTGAGTGCGGGGTGGTTCTGCTTGGGGTAGACCTTGGAGACGTTGTCGAATCGGATCACGGATGCACCACGGGTCGCCGGGGGTAGATGAGCGTGACCATACGCGACCCGGGTGTGCAAGTGCAGTCGCGGGGAGAGCTTGGGCAAGACTTGTACGTTTTTGTACCGCGACCTGTTTGCGTCCCGTGTTCCCTCCCGTGCTTCCGCCCGCTCTCCCGGTGCCCTGCGCACCGCTTGCGGGAACCTGGCACAGTGGAGTGGGAACGTTCTCGTTCCTATGAACGTTTCACAAGTGATGACCGGTGCAAGGAGGGCGAGCGCATGACGTACGACCGGCTGGTGTGCGCGAACTGTGCGGCGCCCGTGAGCGAGGGCCGGTGCCCGGTGTGCCGTGCCAACCGCGCGCGACTTCAGCAGGAGGGTTTCCTCGGCGGGGTGAACCCGATGGCGCTGATCGCGCTGCTGGCGGTGCTGATCACCGCGGTGGCGCTGCTGGCGCACCAGACCGCGTAGATCGGCGCGGTCGGCGCGAAGAGCGCGAGAACGCCGTAGAGACGACCGAGGGCCCGGAGCGCCAAGCTCCGGGCCCTTGTGCGTACGGCTTGCGTACGCGGTGT
The DNA here is from genome assembly GCF_058673395.1 of Streptomyces sp. HUAS MG56. Taxonomy (NCBI): domain Bacteria; kingdom Bacillati; phylum Actinomycetota; class Actinomycetes; order Kitasatosporales; family Streptomycetaceae; genus Streptomyces; species Streptomyces sp. HUAS MG56. Next base: position 4,593,774 of record NZ_CM178722.1, read on the forward strand.
GACCTTGGGGTCACGGTCAGGCGGCGGCGCCGCCCCGGCCGTTCATCAGACGCGGCAGCACACGGAAGCCGATGCCGCCGGCGATCATCGTCGCGGCGCCGATGAGCAGGAACTCGGTCGGACCGGCACCGGTCTCGGCGAGCTGCTTGTCACCGCCCTGGGCCTGGGCCTTGTTGCCGTTGTCGGAGCCCGTGTCGGTCAGGTTCGAGGAACCCTGGTCCTGGGTGGCGTTGTTGTTGCCGCCCTGGGGCTTGTCGTTGTTGCCGCCGGTGCTGCTCGAACCGCCGGTGCTGCCGGAGCCACCGGTGGAGCTGGTGCCGCCGGTGGAGCTGCCACCCGAGGTGCTGGTGCCACCGGTGGAGCTGCCACCCGAGGTGCTGGTGCCACCGGTGGAGCTGCCACCCGAGGTGCTGGAGCCGCCCGTGGTGCTGGAGCCGCCGGTGCTGCTGGAGCCACCGGTGGAGCTGGTACCGCCGGTGGAGCTGGTGCCGCCGGTGGAGCTGGTGCCGCCGGTGCCGCTGTCACCACCCGTGCTGCTCGAACCCCCGGTGGAGCTGTCGCCGCCGGTGACGAGACCACCGATGGTGACGCCGCCGTTGGTCGAGGAGTCCCCGCCGGTGGTGCTGGAACCGCCGGTGCCGGAGTCACCGCCCGTGGTGGAGGTGCCACCAGTGGTAGAGGTGCCACCAGTGGTGGAGTCCCCGCCGGTGGTGGAGTCGCCGCCGGTGGTGGAGTCGCCGCCGGTGGTGCTGGAACCGCCGGTCGAGGAGTCTCCGCCGGTCGTGGTGCCGCCGGTGGTGCAGACCGCCACCGGGCAGCCGCCGTCGGTACCGCCGCTGTCGTTCCCGGCGTCCGTGTGCACGCCCAGGCTGATCGGGCCGGCCTGGACATCGATGCCCGCGGCGGAGGCCGCGCCGGCTGCGGTCAGTGACGCACCGGCCGCGATCACGGCGCCCGCGGCTATCCGCGCGACCCGGATCCGCGTCTTCTTCGTCATATGGTTGCTACCCCCAGTAGCTGTTCGTCAATGAGGCGGCGCGTGGGGCGTTGCCGTGATCGACGGGAGGCAGCCGGTGACGAAGCGCGTCAACTCATTCCCCCGGTTCACATGCGCCCCTCAAGTACGCATGCCGCGTGCAACTCTTCCCATTCTTCAAAGCAACGTCAAGGGCATTGCGGGCGCATTGTCCGTTGGGGGCGCTTATGCGGCGGCTTGGAACCTGTAACTGTGACGTAAAACCCAGACATAACAACAACTGCCGCCTCGCGGGCGGCAGTTGTCATGTCGACAAAGTCACTTCTCCTGCTGCTTGCGCCAGCGAATGCCGGCCTCCAGGAACCCGTCGATCTCGCCGTTGAACACGGCCTCCGGGTTGCCGACCTCGAACTCGGTGCGCAGGTCCTTGACCATCTGGTAGGGGTGCAGGACGTACGAACGCATCTGGTTGCCCCAGGAGTTGCCGCCGTCACCCTTGAGGGCGTCCATCTTGGCCTGCTCCTCCTGGCGGCGGCGCTCCAGCAGCTTGGCCTGGAGGACGTTCATCGCCGTGGCCTTGTTCTGGATCTGGGAGCGCTCGTTCTGGCAGGAGACCACGATGCCGGTGGGGAGGTGGGTCAGCCGCACCGCGGAGTCGGTGGTGTTCACGCCCTGGCCGCCGGGGCCGGAGGAGCGGTAGACGTCGACCCGCAGCTCGGTCTCGTCGATCTCGATGTGATCGGTCTGCTCGACCACGGGCAGCACCTCGACGCCCGCGAAGGAGGTCTGACGGCGGCCCTGGTTGTCGTAGGGGGAGATGCGCACCAGACGGTGCGTGCCCTGCTCGACGGAGAGGGTGCCGTAGGCGTACGGCGCCTGGACGGCGAAGGTCGTCGACTTGATGCCGGCCTCTTCGGCGTACGACGTCTCGATCAGCTCGGTCTTGTAGCCGCGCTGCTCGGCCCAGCGCAGGTACATGCGCTGGAGCTTCTCGGCGAAGTCGGCGGCGTCGACACCGCCGGCCTCGGCGCGGATGTTGACGAGCGCCTCACGGGAGTCGTACTCGCCGGACAGGAGGGTGCGGACCTCCATCTCGTCCAGCGACTTCCTGACAGAGGCCAGCTCGGACTCGGCCTCGGCACGGGTGTCCGGGTCGTCCTCCTCCTCGGCCATCTCGAAGAGGACGGCGAGATCGTCGATCCGGCCGCGCAGCGCCTCCGCCTTCCTGACCTCGGCCTGGAGGTGGGAGAGCTTGCTGGTGATCTTCTGCGCCTCGTCCGGGTTGTCCCACAGGGACGGCGCGGCCGCCTGCTCCTCGAGCACGGCGATATCTGCCCTCATCTTTTCGAGGTCCAGGACGGCCTCGATCGACTCCATGGTCGAGGAGAGGGACTTCAGCTCTTCGGATACATCGACGACTGCCACGCCTCCAGCGTAACGGCTGTGGCAAGGAGCCCGGGCAGGGCGCGGTCAGGGCGCCTGCGTGCTGTGGGTGTCCCGGGCCGGCCCGTCGTCGCCGGAGGAGGAGGCCGCGTAGGCGCCGACGCCCACCACCGCCGCCACGACCGCCCCGGCCACGCCGAGCGTGATCCGGCGCCGGCGCACCACCGCCCGGTGGCGGGCCGAACCCGGCCGGGGCGCACCGGTGGCCCGGGGAGCGCGCGCGGTCCCGTGGGCGCCGCCGGCCAGCTCGTCCGGGCCCGGCACCCGCATCGAGGTGTGCGTGTCCCGGTTGGAGTCCGGCTTGGCGCCCGGCACCAGCGAGACCGCGCCCCGGCGCCGGGCCGGCTCGGCCGGCGCGGCCGCCGGTTCCTGCTCCGCCGGCTCCTCGGCCTGGTCCGGCTCGTCCACCTCCAGCGGCGGCATCCCGGCCAGCGTCGGGAGCTGCTCGCGCAGCCGTGCCGCGAGCTCCGAGGCCCGCAGCCGGGAGGCGGGCGCCTTGGCCAGGCACTGCACGATCAGCTGCCACAGCTCCTCGGGGATGCCGGGCAGCGGGACGACGGTCTCGGTGACATGGCGGCGCAGCACCGCGCCCGGGTGGCCGCCGCCGAACGGGGTGAAGCCGGCCAGCAGCTCGTACAGGACGGTGGCGAGGGCGTAGATGTCGACGGACGCGCGCGGGGGCAGGCCCTCGACGATCTCCGGGGCCAGGTAGTCCGGCGTGCCGATGATCTTCGTGGCCTTGGTCCGCTTCGGCGAGTCGATCAGCTTGGCGACGCCGAAGTCCGTCAGCAGGGCGGGGTGCGACCCGCCCGGCCCCAGGGGCCCCTGCATGTCGAGAAGGACGTTCTCGGGCTTGACGTCCCGGTGGACGACCCCGGCGGCGTGGGCCGCCGCGAGCGCGTCGGCGACGTCGGCGACGATCGCCACGGCCGACTCGGGGGCGAGTCGCCGCTCGCGCTCCAGCCGGGTGCGCAGGTCGGTGCCGCGTACCAGGTCCATGACCAGGGCCAGGTCGTTGCCGTCGACCACGAGGTCGCGCACGGTGACGATGTGCGGGTGCTCCAGGCCGAGCAGCGCGGTGCGCTCCTGGACGAAGCGTCCGACGAGCTCCTGGTCGGAGGCGAGGTCCTCGCGCAGCATCTTGATGGCGACGGGTCCGTCCGGTCCCTCGCCCAGCCACACCGTGCCGGCGCTGCCCCGCCCCAGGATCTGGTTCGCGGTGTACCGGCTGCCGATCTTCCGTGCCAAGACTGCTCCTACAGGCGCGCGTTGTCGCGTGGTGTCGTCAAAACTACGCGTCCGAGGAGCCAACCTTCACCGCGGAGACGGAAATCACCCGCCAGATGTCGACAAATCCGCAAACTCGCGGTCGGGTTGCGGGCGTTCCGGGATCAATTGCCCGACGAGCCGCCGAGGTCCTTCGCCCACTTGCTGACCTGGCCGACCCAGTGGCTCACCTCGTGCCAGTAGCTGCGCCCCTGGCCGATCCAGGTGTGCAGCGGGGTCAGTTCGTAGATCAGCCAGCTCGCCACGACCAGGATGACGATCGTGAACAGGCAGCCCTTCAGGCAGCCGAGTCCCGGGATCTTCATCGGGTTGGCGCTGCGCCGGCGCGGTTCCCGCGGCTCGCGCGCGGGGCGCTGCGGCTCCGGGGCGTACCGCTGCGGCTGCTGCGGCGGGGCGTACTGCTGGGGCTGCTGCTGTCCGTAGCCGTAGCCCTGCTGGTAGCCCTGCTGCCGGCCGCGCGGCTGCGGCTGCTGGGGACGGGCCTGGGGAGCCTGGCGCGGCTGCTGCTGGGGCCGGGCGACCTGGCGCTGCGGCCGGTGGCGCAGCGGGTCGTCCTCCGGGGCCAGGTACTGGACCTGCGTCTGTTCGTTGCGGTCCCGGGCGGCACGCAGCTGGTTCTGCCAGGGGTGCGGCTGGTCGGGCTGCTGTCCCTGCGGGCCGGTGCCGGGCAGCACCGCCGTCGGGTCGGGGGCCCCCGTGTTCGGCAGTACGGCGGTGGGGTCGGCGGCGCCGGCCGGGCCGCCGGTGTGCGGCAGGACGCTCGTCGCGGCACTCGGGTCGTACGCCTGCGGGGCGTTCGTCGGCAGCACCTGGGTGGGATCGGCGGCGCCGGGCACGCCCGGTACGGCCGTCGGCGCCGGGTCGGGGGCGAGCAGCATGCCCACGCCCTCGGCGGCCGCGATCTGCGCCGCGTTCGCGTGCACGCCGATGCCCTCGGCGACGACGCGCAGCCCGCGCGCGAGGCTCTCGGCGCTCGGCCGGTCGTCAGGGTTCTTGCGCAGGCAGCGCTCTATGACCGTCCACAGCGGGTCCGGGACGGTGGAGGGGCGGCGCGGCTCGGCGCTCAGGTGCTGGTGCAGGACTTCGAGCGCGGTGCTGCCGGCGAACGGCGGGCGGCCGGTGACCAGCTCGTACAGCAGGATGCCGGCGCCGTAGATGTCGACCGCGGAGGTCTGCGGGCGGCCCTCGGCGGACTCCGGCGCCACGTACGCGGGCGTGCCGACGAACTCGCTGGTGCGGGTCAGTCCCGGGGAGTCGGCGAGGCGGGCGATGCCGAAGTCGGTCAGCATCGGGTGCATCCGGCCGTCGTTCTGCGCGAGCAGCACGTTGGCGGGCTTCAGGTCGCGGTGTACGACCCCGTCGGCGTGGCTCGCGGCGAGCGCGTCGGCGATCTGGGCCGTCAGCAGCGCGGCGGCGACCGGCGTGAGCGGGCCGTTCTCGCGCAGGTAGCGGTGCAGGTCGGGGCCGTCGACGAGGTCCATGACCAGGGCCAGCAGATCACCCTCGACGACCAGGTCGCGGACCCGGACGATGTTGGGGTGGGTGAGCCGGAGCAGCACGGAGCGCTCGCGCAGGAAGCGCATCACGATGTCCGGGTCGCTCGCCAGCTCCTCCTTGAGGACCTTGATCGCGAGCGTCTCGCCGGGCTGCCCGGGCACAGCCGCCTCCGCGCCCGCGGTCTCCCGCTGGCGGGCACGCCAGACGGTGCCTGTGGCGCCGCGTCCGAGCGGCTCCTCAAGCAGGTACTTGCTGCCGACTGGCCGCACGTCACGCGCTCCCTGCTGCTTGCTTGCCTTCACTGCCGGTGTTCCGACCCACTGTAGTGCCGCCTTCCTTGGCACTACGTAAGCGTTCCCGAGGATGTTCGATGTGTTCGACGGAAAGACGCGCGCACCGGTGTGTCGGTTGCCGGGGAGCGGACGTGACCGATCTCAAGTGATCGCCGGCGAACCATTGGTCAGGCACTTTTGGGGGCAGAGCCGACCAATCAAGATCACTTGTTACCGGGTGCGGGGCGCGGTGTCAGTGGCAGGTGCGAGGATGCCTTCCAGTACTGGCCGACGTGCTCGTGTTGGGGTGGGGATGCAGATCCGGCTGACCGTCGTAGACCCGCTGGGCCCGGCCCCGCAGCGGGGCCGCGCCGCGAGCCGCGACGTGCTGGTCACGGCGCCCACGGGCACGGATCTGGCCGCGGTCGCGTCCGCGCTGGCCGGGGCGGTCGGCACGGAGGCCGGCCAGGGCCAGGCCGCCTCCGCCCCGGGCCTCGTCCTGTACGCCGGCACCGAGCGCCTGGACCCGCGCCGCTGCACCCTCGGCGAGCCCCCGCTGGTCGACGGCGCCGTGCTGTCCCTCGGCGCTCCCGCGGCGGCCGAACCGCACCCCGAGCTGGACGACGCGCCGACCCAGCTGCACGTCGTCGCGGGTCCGGACGCGGGCGGGGTCCATCTGCTGCACGGCGGCCGGATCAGCGTGGGCCGCTCGGCCGACGCCGACGTCCCCCTGGACGACCCCGACGTCTCCCGGCTGCACTGCGCGGTCACGGTCGGCGCCGACGGCCGCGTCTCGGTCGCCGACCTCGGCTCCACGAACGGCACGGCGCTCGACGGCGTGCGGATCGGCGAGCGGCCGGTGCGGGTCCCGGCCGGAGGGCTGCTGCGCATCGGCGAGTCGGCCCTGCGGGTCACCCCGGCCGCCGGGCCGGGGGCGCGGGTGGGCACGGTGCCGGACGGGGAGGGGTGCCTGCGGGTCACCGGCGACGCGGCGCACGACAGCGCCCCGGACACCTCGCCGGACGCGGGCGGCGCCCGCGCCGACGGCGGTGTCTCCGGGGGTGCGGGACCGGAGCACGGGCGTGCGGAGTCACCCCTGGTGCCCGGGCAGGGCGGGGCGCCGCGGATCGAGAGCGCGCGCGACACGGCTTTCGGCGGGGACACGCACGCGGGGCGCTTCGGCATCGCCGGGGCGGGCGAGGAACCGCCGGGCGGCGGCCGGAAGAACACCCCGGTCCGGGGCACCGACGCCCCGCACAGCGCCCGGCGCCGCGGGCTCGGCAAGTGGGCCCGGCGCCTGGCCGGGGGCCGCGCGGAGCACCCGGAGGGCGCGGAGTCGTACGACACCGAGGCGGACCGCTCCCCCGGCACCGCCCCCGTGGCCGCCGCCCCGCGGCAGCCGGAGACCTGGCCGGATCCCGCCGCCCTGCTGCTGACGGCGCTCGGTCCCGGGCCCCGGCTGTGGGAGCGCGGGCCGGGCCACCCGGAGGCGCTGACCGTACGGGTCGGCACGGCCGACCGGAGCACGCCGGACGGCTCGGGCCTGCTGCCCGCCGTGCCGGTGACGGCGGCGCTGCGCGAGGCGGGCTCGCTGGGCCTGGCCGGTCCGCGCCCCCGGCTGTCCGGGCTGGCCCGCGCGGTGCTGGCCCAGCTCGCCGCGATGCACTCCCCCGATCTGCTGGAGATCGTGCTGATCAGCGCCGACCGCTCCCGGCCCGTCGAGGAGCGCACGGCCGAGTGGTCCTGGCTGGGCTGGCTCCCGCACGTACGGCCGGGCCACGGCCAGGACTGCCGCCTCCTGCTGGCCTACGACCGCGAGCAGGCCGCGGCCCGCGCGGAGGAACTGCTGCGCCGGCTGGACGACCACACGGCCACCGGCAGAAGCGCGGCCCACCCCGCCGGTGCCCCGGCGCCCGGCACCGGCGGGGCACCGGGCGCCGCAGCCGTGCGCGCCACGCTCCCGGAGCCCCTCGCCACGACCTCACCGGCGGGTCCGCCCGCCCGGAGCACCCCGGCGGGCGCGCCCGCAGCCCCAGGCACCGCGGCCCACCCCGGCGGCCCGGCCGCACCCGGCGCCTCCGGTACGTCCGCCGCCCTGGTCCGGGACGCCGCGCCGGACGCCCCGGGCTTCCCCCCGTCCGGCTCGCCCGCACCCGCGCCGCGCCGGTCCGCCCACGGCTCGGCCGCCGCGGCCCACGGCCTGCCCGCCCATGAGCAGGCGGCCGGCCACCCCCTGCCCGGCGCCCCGGGGCACACCGGCTTCCCCGCCGCCGAGCGCCGCCCCTCCTGGGCGAAGGACGGCGCGGATCTCGCCGGTGCCGGCGGTTTCCCCGGCCCCTACACGGTCGTCGTCGTGGACGGCGACCCCGGCGGGACCGCCCTGCGGGAAGCTCTCGCGCGGCTGGCCGTGGCCGGGCCGCGGGTCGGGGTGCACGTGGTGTGTCTCGCAGAGACCGGCCCCGCGTCGGCGGAGTCCCCCGTGGCGGCGACGTACGAGGCGGCCTGCTCGGCGACGCCGACTCTGCGGCACTGCGGTGCCGTGGCACTGCTTGGCGGGGACGTCGCGACCGCGCTGCATCTGGTGCGGGTCGCGCCCGGCGGGCCGGTGGGTCCCGGGGTGCTCGCCGCCGTCGACGCCGTCTCCGGCGCCTGGGCGGAGCGGTTCGCGCGGGCGCTGGCGCCGCTGCGCCCGGACGGCCCGGTCGTCGAGCCGCACGCGCGCGTGGCCACGCCGTTGCCCCAGTCGGCCCGCCTGCTGGACGAGTTGGGGCTGGCCCGGGCCACCCCGGCGTCGCTGATGGCGCGCTGGGCGGACGCCGCCGACGACACGCAGGCGCTCGGCGGCCGGGCGCGGGCGGTGCTCGGTGCCGGGCCGCGCGGGCCGCTCACCGCCGACCTGGTGGCCGACGGGCCGCATCTGCTGGTCGAGGGGCCGGCCGGCAGCGGTCGTACGGAGCTGCTGCGCTCCCTGGTGGCCTCGCTGGCCGCCGCCGAGCGGCCGGACCGGCTGGGCGTCGTGCTGATCGACGGGCGGGACGGGGCCGGGGGCGGCGCCGGGCGCGGTGAAGGGCTGCGCGCGTGCACCGACATACCGCATGTCACCACCCACCTCATCGCCAACGACCCCGTGCGGATGCGAGAGTTCGCCCAGTCGCTGGCCGCCGAGCTGAAGCGGCGCGCGGAGCTGCTGGGCCGGTCGGACTTCGCCGAGTGGCACGCGGGGCGCACGCTGTCGGGCCGTATCGTGGCGCAGCGCACGGCCTCGGCCGGTTCCTCCGGGGACATAGAGGCCCCGCCCAGCTCCACCCTGCGGCTGCGGCCGGGCGCCGCCGCGCGCGGGCGGGCCGAGGCGGCACCGCCGTTGCCCCGGCTCGTGGTGGTCGTCGACGATCTGGACGCGCTGGTCTCGCCCGCGCTCGGCTCGCCCGGCCGGCCGGCCGCGGGGTCGGTGATGCGGGCGCTGGAGGCGGTGGCCCGGGAGGGCGAGCGGCTCGGCGTGCACCTGGTGGCGGCGGCCGGTGCGGGGGGCCGTACGGCGGAGACGGAGCCGGCGCGCCGGGCCACGCTGCGGGTCGTGCTGGACGCCCCGACGACGGGTCCGGACGAACCGGCGCCGGGGCGCGGCCGGTTGGCGGCCCCCGGCGGCCGGGCCACCGGATTCCAGGCGGGCCGGGTGACGGGCCGTATCCCGCGCACCGCGACCCAGCGGCCCACGGTCGTCCCGCTGGACTGGGCCCGCATGGGCGACCCGCCGGCCCGCCGTCCGGTGCGGGAGCTGGGCAACGGCCCGACGGACCTGGCGCTGCTGGCGAGCGCGGTGGAGCGGGCGGCCCGGGAGGTGTCGGCGGCTCAGGTGCCGTCCCTGCTCTGACCGCCCCCTCGCGCCGACGCGCGTTTCACGTTCGTCTCGAACCCGCTCGCATACACTCTCGGTCACGAGCCGGTCACGATGACCGCTCCGGCCCCGCAGGCGCTCTTGCCCGCCCTGAGCGGCCCGTCGTACACCGGACCGCACGGGACAGTCTTCTTGACGTTCAACGGAGAACGACGAACGGGGAAGTGATGCGCAGCAGGAGCAGCAGCACCATCCGGACACGCAGGACCGTCACCACGGTCACCGCCCTGCTCGCGGGAGCCCTCGCGCTCTCCGCGTGCTCCGGCGGCGGCGACAAGAGCGACACGGGGAAGCAGGGCGGCGGGACCACCCCGACCGGTTCCACCGTCAGCCTCCCCAAGCTGAACGGCGCCACCCTGGAGATCGCCGCCGTCTGGACCGGCCAGGAGCAGAGCAACTTCAAGCAGGTGCTGGCCGAGTTCGAGAAGCGGACCGGCGCGAAGGTCACCTTCGTGCCCGCCCAGGACCCGATCATCAACTTCCTCGGCTCGAAGATCGCGGGCGGCCAGCCGCCGGACGTGGCGATGCTGCCGCAGCCCGGCGCCATCAAACAGGCCGTACAGCAGAAGTGGGCCAAACCGCTCGGAGCGGACGCCCTGAAGGAGCTGCAGAAGAACTACTCACAGGGCTGGCAGGACATCGGCAAGGTCGACGGCAAGCAGTACGGCGTCTACTACAAGGCCGCCAACAAGTCGCTGATCTGGTACAACGCCAAGGTCTTCGCGAACGCGGGCGCCAAGGAACCGAAGACCTGGAAGGACCTGCTGACCACCGCGCAGGCGGTCTACGACTCCGGGGTCACGCCGTTCTCGGTGCCGGGCGCGGACGGCTGGCCGCTGACGGACTGGTTCGAGAACGTCTATCTGTCCCAGGCGGGGCCCGCGAAGTACGACCAGCTCACCCAGCACAAGATCAAGTGGACGGATCCGTCGGTCAAGCAGGCCCTCGAAACGCTCGGGCAGATCTGGGGCAAGAAGGACTACCTCGCGGGCGGGCAGAGCGGGGCGCTGCAGACCGAGTTCCCGGCCTCGGTCACCCAGACCTTCACCGGCGGCGACCAGCCGAAGGCCGCGATGGTCTACGAGGGCGACTTCGTGCAGGTCAACATCGGTGAGACCAAGGCGAAGGTGGGCACGGACGCGAAGGTGTTCCCGTTCCCGGCGGTCGGCGCGAGCGCGCCCGTGGTCTCCGGCGGCGACGCGGCGGTCATCCTGAAGGACTCCAAGGCGGCCCAGGCCCTGGTCACCTTCCTCGCCTCCCCGGACGCGGCGACGATCCAGGCCAGGCTCGGCGGCTATCTCTCGCCGAACAAGAACGTGCCGGTCTCGGCGTACCCGAACGAGGTGCAGCAGAAGATCGCCAAGGCGCTGATCGCGTCCGGTGACGACTTCCGCTTCGACATGTCCGACCAGGCGCCGCAGGCCTTCGGCGGCACCCCGGGCAAGGGTGAGTGGAAGGACCTCCAGGACTTCCTGCGCAACCCGTCGGACGTGGCGGGCACCCAGGCGAAGCTGGAGAAGGACGCGGCGGCGGCGTACGGAAGCGGGAGCTGACCCGGCGATGGCGTCGGCAGCGGCGGCCGGGACCCCACCGGGTCCCGCCGCACCCCCCTCCGCCAAGAGCCGCAAGAGCGTGACCGGCACCCGCCGGGCCGTGGCAGCGTTGTTCCTGCTGCCCGCCCTGGTGCTGCTCGGCGCGCTCGTGGTCTACCCCATCGGGTACTCGCTGGTCCGCAGTTTCGTGGACAACTCCGGCCACGGCTTCGCCGGAGGCGACAACTACAAGACGCTCTTCTCGGACGACAGCATCCGCACGGCCTTCAAGAACAACGTCATCTGGGTGGTGTTCGCGCCGACGGTCTCCACCGCGCTCGGCCTGGTCTTCGCGGTGCTGACCGAACGGGTGCGCTGGGGAACGGCGTTCAAGCTGGTCGTCTTCATGCCGATGGCGATCTCGATGCTGGCGGCCGGGATCATCTTCCGGCTGGTGTACGACCAGGATCCGCACAAGGGCGTCGCGAACGCGGTGTGGGTGGGGGTGCACGACACCTTCGCGCAGTCGTCGGCGTTCCCGAACGCCCACCCGGGCCGCGAGTCGCCCCTCGTCGCTCAGCAGGGCGGCTTCATCACCAAGGCGGCCGTCCACACGGGCCAGAGCGTCACCCTCCCCCTCGTCGGCGTCGCCCCCGACCAGATGCCGGACGGCGCGAAGAGGGCCGTGGCCGCGAGGCCGGAGCCGGGGAAGATCACCGGCACCACCTGGCAGGACTTCACCCGCGGCAAGGGCGTCGGCCGGCTCGGCGTGCCCGACCCGTCCGAGCCGGGCTACGCCGGGATGCGGATCGAGGCGGTGAAGGACGGCCGGGTGGTGGCCTCCACCAAGGCCGCCGGCGACGGCACCTTCACGCTGCCCGCGTCCGCCGACGGGGCGCGGCTCAGGCTTCCTGCGAGCAACTTCAGGGAGCCGTACAACGGGGTCTCGTGGCTCGGCCCGACGCTGGTCACCCCGGCGATCATCGGGGCGTACGTCTGGATGTGGGCGGGCTTCGCGATGGTGCTGATCGCGGCCGGACTCGCGGGCGTGCCCCGGGAGTTGCTGGAGGCGGCGCGGGTGGACGGCGCCACCGAGTGGCAGGTGTTCCGCAAGGTCACCGTGCCGCTGCTGGCGCCCGTCCTCGCGGTCGTCACCGTCACGCTGATGATCAACGTGCTGAAGGTGTTCGACCTCGTCTACATCATCGCCCCGGGCTCCTCCCAGGCCGACGCGAACGTGCTCGCCCTGGAGCTGTACCGCAGGGGCTTCGCCGAGGACCAGCCGGGCGTCGCGAGCGCCATCGCGGTGCTGCTGCTGGTGCTGGTGATCCCGGTGATGGCGTTCAACATCCGGCGGCTGCGGCGGGAGCGGGAGGTACGGCGATGACGGCGACCGCCGAAAGCACGACGAAAGCCGGACCCGCCCGGACGGCGGGGGCGAAGGAGTCCCTCGGCTCGCGCATCGCGCAGCGGCTCGGCGGCGGTCTGGTCCGCGTCTTCCTGATCCTCGTGGGCCTGTTCTGGCTGGTGCCGACCGTCGGTCTGCTGCTGGCCTCGCTGCGCTCCCCGCAGGACATGAGCGCGAGCGGCTGGTGGACGGTGTTCACCAAGCCGTCCCAGCTGACCTTCGACAGCTACCAGAAGCTGCTGGAGAACGGCGACATCACCAGTTCCCTGTGGAACACCGTGCTGATCACCGTCCCGGCGACCGTCCTGGTCGTCGTGGTCGGCTCCCTCGCGGGCTACGCGTTCGCGTGGATGGAGTTCCCGGGCCGGGACTGGTGGTTCCTGGGCGTGGTGAGCCTGCTGGTGGTGCCGGTGCAGGTGGCGCTGATCCCGATCGCCGAACTGTTCGGGAAGATCGGCCTGTTCGGGACGATCTTCGGCGTGATCCTGTTCCACACCGGCTTCGGGCTGCCGTTCGCGGTGTTCCTGCTGCGGAACTTCTTCGCGGAGATCCCGCGCGAGCTGCTGGAGGCGGCCCGGCTGGACGGCGCCGGTGAACTGCGGCTGTTCGCCCGGGTGGTGATGCCGCTCGGCGGGCCCGCGATCGCGAGCCTCGGCATCTTCCAGTTCCTGTGGGTGTGGAACGACATGCTGGTCGCGCTGGTGTTCACCAAGTCGGGCACCCAGCCGATCACGGTCGCCCTGCAGACGCAGGTACGGCAGTTCGGCAACAACGTCGACGTGCTGGCGCCCGGCGCGTTCATCTCCATGGTGATCCCGCTGGCCGTGTTCTTCGCGTTCCAGCGGCAGTTCGTGTCCGGGGTGATGGCGGGCGCGGTGAAGTAGCGGCCCTGCAGCGGCCCTCTGCCGAGGGGCGGGTCTCTGCCGAGGGGCGGGTCTCACCGGGCCCGCCCCTTCGCCGTTCCCGCGCGGTCCCCCACATGCCGTACGCCGCCGTAACCAATTCACTCCAACGGCCGTTCCTGGTCAGACCCCCCGCGCCGATCGACCACCGATGGATGCCCCTTGCCCAGGTTCAGTGTCATTGTCCCCGCGTACCAGGTCCAGGCCTATCTGTCCGAGTGCCTGGACTCGGTGCTCGCGCAGTCGTGTGCGGATCTGGAACTGATCGCCGTGGACGCCTGCTCACCGGACGCCTGCGGCGCGCTCATCGACGAGTACGCGGCCGGGGACGCGCGTGTGAAGGCCGTCCACCTGGCGGAGGACCAGGGGCTCGGCAGCGCCCGGAACGCGGGGATGGCGGAGGCGGGCGGCGACTACCTGGTCTTCCTGGACGGCGACGACACGCTCGCCCCGGACGCGCTGCGGGCGCTCGCCGACCGGATCGAGGAGACCGGGGAGCCGGACGTCCTCGTGTACGACTACGCGCGCACGTACTGGGACGGCCGCCAGGTGCGCAACCAGCTCGCCGGCCGGCTCGCCGGGGAGGGCCCCGCGCCGTTCCGGCTGGCCGACCGGCCGGCCGTGCTCAGGGTGCTGACGGTGGCCTGGAACAAGGCCTGCCGGCGGGAGTTCGTCGAGCGGCACGGCTTCGCCTTCCCGCCGGGCTCCTACGAGGACACCCCCTGGACCTTCCCGGTGCTCATGGCGGCGGAGTCGATCGCCACCCTGGACCGGGTCTGCGTGCACTACCGGCAGCGGCGCCGGGGCAGTGTCCGCGCCGGCGCCGAGCGTCGCCACTTCGACCTGTTCACGCAGTACGACCGGGTGTTCGCCTACCTTGCGGAGCATCCCGAACTGGACCGGTGGCGGCCGGAGTTGTTCCGCCGGATGATCGACCACTACGCGGCGGTGTGCACCAGGCGGGGCCGGCTGCCGCGCGGCAGCCACGCCGAGTTCCTGCGCCGGGCCCGCGCCCACTACCGCCAGTACCGCATCCCCGGCGCCCGGATGCGGCCGCGCCACGCCCTGGTCCGCTTCGGGCTGCGCCGCACCTTCCGCGCGCTCCGGCTGGCCTCGGCCGCGCGCCGGCGCACGCTGAGGACGGCGGTGAAGCTGGCCCGCGCCCTGCACGCCGGGGCACTGCGGCTGCACTACCGCGTCCAGCTGCGGCTGCCGGTGCGCGCCGACCGGGCGGTTTTCTCCGCCGAGGCGGGCCCCGGCGACCCGGGTGCGCTGGAGGAGGCGCTGCGCGCCCACGCCCCGCACATCCGGACCGCGTGGCTCGCCCGCCCCGAGCAGCGGTACGCCCTCCCGGCGGGCCCGCGCCACATCCGTCCCGGCACGGCCGCCTACTGGACGGCGCTGGCCCGCTCCGCGTACCTGGTCACGGACGACGTCCTGGAGCGGCGGCTGCGCAAGCGGCGCGGGCAGGTGGTGATCCGGACCGGGCAGGGCACGCCGCTCGGGCACATGGGCCTGGACCTGCTGGAACGCCCGGCGGCGGCCCGGGACACCGACTTCGCGGCGCTGATGCGGGCCGTCGACCAGTGGGACCACGTCCTGTCCGGCAACCGGCACGCGACGCTGGTCTGGGAGCGGGTCCTGCCGGGCCGGTACCGCACGCTGGAGTACGGCGCCCCGCGCAACGACGTCTTCCAGCGGGCGACCTCGGCGGACGTGACCCGGCTGCGCGAGTCGCTCGGCGTCCCGCCCGGCGCGGTCGCGATCCTGTACGCGCCGGCCCACCGCGACCACCGGCGCACCCAGGGCCCGTTGATCGACCTGGCGGGGATCGCCCGCCGCCTCGGCCCGCGCTTCGTGATCCTGGCGCGCACGCCCTACGACCCGGGCGCCGGGGGCGGCCGGATCATCGACGTCCGCGACCACCCGAGCGTGCCGTCCCTCTGCCTGGCCTCGGACGCGCTGCTCACCGACTATGCGTCGCTGATGTTCGACTACGCGTGCCTGGACCGGCCGATCGTCGTGCACACCGCCGACTGGGCGGCGTACGAGGCGGCCCGTGGTGCCTATTTCGACCTGCGGGCGTTCCCGCCGGGCGCGGTCGCGCGCAGCGAGGACGAGCTGGCCGACATCTTCGCGAGCGGCCACTGGCGCGGCTCGCGCTCGGCCCAGCTGCGGGGGGCGTTCCGCGAGCGCTTCTGCCCGTACGACGACGGGCGCGCCGCCGAACGCGTCGTACGGCATGTGATGCTCGGCCAGCCGCCGGAGGCGCTGCCGGCGGTGGTGCCGCTCGCGGAGCGCCATCCGGTGCCGTCGGCCTGCACACGCGCCCCGGCGGTCACCGTGCCGCAGCCTTCCGGGGGTGTGCGGGTCACTCGATGACGAGGTCGACCTCGATGTTGCCGCGGGTGGCGTTGGAGTAGGGGCAGACCTGGTGGGCGGTCTCGACCAGCTTGCGGCCGGTCTCCTCGTCCACGGTGTCGGGCAGCTCGACGCGCAGCGTCACCTTCAGCCCGAAGCCCTCGCCCTGCTTGCCGATGCCCACCTCGGCGGTCACCGCGGCGTCGCTGACGTCGACCTTCGCCTGCCGGCCGACGAGACCGAGCGCGCTGCCGAAGCACGCGGCGTAACCGGCGGCGAAGAGCTGCTCGGGGTTGGTGCCCTCGCCGTTGCCGCCCAGCTCGACCGGCGGGGCCAGCTTGAGGTCGATCTTGCCGTCGGAGGAGATGGCACGACCGTCGCGGCCGTGGGTGGCGGTGGCGACAGCGGTGTAGAGCGCGTCCATGAGAACCATTCCCTTTACGGAGTCGGTGTTGCGGCGGCCACCTGTCCTGGCCGCCTCACGACCACAAGTAGAGCACACAACTAAATTGTGCGCAATCAAATGACCCGCAAGAGCTACCCTGGACCCATGACCGCCACGACCCCCACCACCGACACCGCCGGCGCCCCCGCGGACGCCGAGTCCGACTGGCTCCGCCTGGACCGCCAGATCTGCTTCTCCCTGCACGCCGCGTCCCGCGCCTTCAACGGCGTCTACCGCGTCGTCCTCAAGGACCTCGGGCTCACCTACCCGCAGTACCTGGTGATGCTGGTCCTGTGGGAACAGGGCGACCTGCCGGTCAAGCAGCTCGGCGAACATCTGCGGCTCGACTCCGGCACGCTGTCTCCGCTGGTCAAGCGGCTGGAGGCGGCCGGTCTGGTACGCCGGGAGCGCAGCGCCGAGGACGAGCGCTCGGTCCGGGTCCGGCTCACCGAGGAGGGCACGGCCCTGCGCGAACGGGCCCGGGAGGTGCCGCGCCGCATCGTCGCCGCGACCGGCTTCGATCCGGCCGAGATCGCCGACCTGCGCGACCGCCTGGACCAGCTCACCGGCACACTGGACGCGGCGGCGCTGGCGAGCCGGGACGGGGGCTCGCCCGCGACGGGATCGTGACGGCTGCCGCAGTACGCTCGTTCATCCGGTTGTGGCGGACGGCACAGGTGATGAAAAGAGGACGCGAAAAGCGGAACCCGAGGCTGATTCCGATCATCTTCCGGGCCGAGCCGTAAGCCTTTCTTAACCGGGTATTACCGAAGATTTCTACGCTCCCGGCCCGTGGACCCCATGCGACCTGACCCGCACAGCACGCCTGAGCCAACCGAGACGCCCACCGCACCGGCACGGCCGGCGCAGGTCGGTGTGATCGTCATCGGCTACAACGACGCGGCTCATGTGGGCGATGCCGTGCGCTCGGCGCTCGCGCAGGGTCCGGCCGTCGCCGAGGTCGTCGCCGTGGACGACTGCTCCACGGACGGCAGCGCCGACCTGCTCGACCGGCTGGCCGCCGAGGAGCCCCGGCTGCGGGTGGTGCGCCGCGCGGTGAACAGCGGCGGCTGCGGCAGCCCGCGCAACGACGGCATCGAGGCGGTGACCGCACCGTACGTGATGTTCCTGGACAGCGACGACGTGCTCCCGGCCGGTGCGGTGGACGCGCTGCTGGCGGCGGCCACGGGGGCGCGCGCCGAGGTCACGGGCGGACTGTGCGTGCGCCGGGAGCTGCCCTCCGGGCGCGAGACGCCCTGGCAGGAGCCCCTCTACACGGCGCACACGGTCCTCGCGCGCCCCACCGAGCGCCCCCGACTGGTCCACGACACGCTGTGCGTCAACAAGCTGTACCGCACCGACTTCCTGCGCGAACACGGCATCCGCTTCCCCGACGGCCGCTTCCTCTACGAGGACATCGTCTTCACCTCGCGCGTGCTGGCCGCCGACCCGCGCATGGCGCTCGTCCCCGACCGCGTGTACGTGTGGCACGTGCGCCGGTCCGCCGAGCGGCTGTCGCTCTCGCTGGACCGGGAGCGCATCGAGAACTGGCAGGCGCGCACGGAGGCGTGCGCGCTGGCGTACGAGACGCTGCTGAACGCCGGGCAGAAGGAGCTGGCGCGGGCGGCGCGGGCGAAGTTCCTCGACCACGAGGTGCGGATGTACGCGCGCGAACTGGGGCTGCGCGACGCGGACTACCAGCGCGCGTGGTGGAAGCACACCAAGGAGTACCTCGCGCGCTACGACGCCGCCGACTGGGAGCTGGACCCGGGTGCGCCGGGCCGCGTGCTCGCGCGCGTCGTCCTTGAGGCGCCCGAGCCGCGCGACCTGCCGCGCCTGCGGGAGCTCGCCGCGCGCCCGGCGCGTCTGCTGCCGCCGTACGCCCGCGACGGCGACGGTCTCCCCGTCTGGTCCGCGGACCTCCCCCAGGTCTCCCTGACGCCGCTCCTGACCCGCCCCACCGCTACCCTGCCGATCGCGGTGGACGCGGAACTGGACGCACGCGCGCGTGGCGCGCGGGTGCGCCTGCGGCTGCACGAGCTGTACGGCCGGGTCGCCGAGGCCGGCCCGGGCGGGCTGGACGTGGAGTGGGTGGCGCGCGAGAACCGCGAGAACCGCGGGGACATCGAGCACACGCGGGGGCGTACGACGGTCCCGCTCACCCCCTCCGGCACGGGCGCGGCCGCGAACGCGGATGCCGACGCGGGCAGTTGGACGGCCGAGGTGCCGGTCGATCTGGCGGTGCTCGGCGCGGGCACCTGGGATCTGCGGCTCACCCTGCACTTCGCGGACGGCGCGCGGCGGGAGATCACGGCGCACGCCACGACGGGCGCCGGCCGGCTGCGCCGTCGTGCCGTCCCGAGCCTGCGGCACGGTGTGCTGCTGGTGCAGCCGTACGCGACGCACTCCGGCGCGCTGGCCGTGCGGCTGGCGAGCGGCGCGGGCGGCGCGGCACGGGTGGCCCGGAGGCGCCTGAAGCGCCTGCTGCGCCGGTAAACAGCCGGTACGCACGCGTGTAGCGTCACGCACCCCCACATCTGCTGCTTCACTGAAAGACGCCCGCTGCTCCACCGAGCGGTTCCACGGGCCAACGGACAAGAGGACGGCCTTTCCATGACCTGGCTGATCACCGGCGGTGCCGGATACATCGGGGCACACGTCGTACGAGCGATGACCGAGGCGGGCGAGCGCACGGTCGTGTACGACGACCTGTCCACGGGCATCGCCGAGCGCCTGCCGGCGGACGTCCCGCTGGTGCGGGGCTCCACGCTGGACGCGGAGCTGGTGGCCCGCACCCTCGCCGAGCACGAGATCAGCGGGGTCGTGCACCTCGCGGCGAAGAAGCAGGTGGGCGAGTCGGTGGACCTCCCGCTGCACTACTACCGGGAGAACGTGGAAGGCCTGCGGGTGCTCCTGGAGGCGGTCACGGCGGCGGAGGTGCCGTCCTTCCTGTTCTCCTCCTCGGCGGCGGTCTACGGCATGCCGGACGTCGACCTGGTGACGGAGGAGACCCCCTGCGTCCCGATGTCCCCGTACGGCGAGACGAAGCTGGCCGGTGAGTGGCTGGTCCGTGCGACGGGCAAGGCGACGGGCCTGTCCACCGCGTCCCTGCGCTACTTCAACGTGGCGGGCGCGGCCACCCCCGAACTCGCCGACACCGGGGTCTTCAACCTGATCCCGATGGTCTTCGAGAAGCTCACCGAGGGCGCGCCGCCGCGTATCTTCGGCGACGACTACGCCACACCGGACGGCACCTGCGTGCGCGACTACATCCATGTGGTCGACCTGGCCGAGGCGCACGTCACCGTCGCCCGCGCCCTGAGCTCCGCCCCCGGCACGGACCTGACCCTGAACATCGGCCGCGGCGAGGGCGTGTCGGTGCGCGAGATGATCGACCGCATCAACGCGGTCACCGGCTACGACCGCCCCCCGACGGTCACCCCGCGCCGCCCCGGCGACCCCGCGCGTGTCGTCGCCTCGGCGGAGCGCATCGCCACGGAACTGGGCTGGCAGGCCAAGTACGACGTCCAGGACATGATCACCTCGGCCTGGGAGGGCTGGGTCCACCACCACCCCGAGGCGGCCCGTGACTAGCCTGCGGGCATGACCGCCGGTTCCCGCCCCGCACGTCTCGCCGACCGCGCCCTCGGCCGGGAGCGGGCGGCGAGATGTGCGGGGGCGGCGGCTGGGACCCGGGCGAGGCCACGGACGACACGCAGCTGGCGGTCCTGACCGCCGAGTCCCTGCTGGAGCGCGGCCGTCTGGACCTGCCGGACGTCTTCGCCCGCTTCCGGCGCTGGGCGGCCGCCGGCCCGAAGAACGTCGGCCTCCAGACGGAGGCCGTCCTGACCGGCGGCGACCCGTGGGACACGGCCGCCCTGCGCCACTTCGAGGTCAGTCAACGGGCCGCCGGCAACGGCGCGTTGATGCGGGCGGCACCCTCGGCGGTCCACTTCGCCCGGCACGGCCGCGACGCGACGATGACCGCCGCCCGCCGCCTCTCCGCCCTCACACACGGGGATCCGGCGGCCTGGGAGGGCACGGCCGTCCTGCACGAGCTGGTCCGGGTGGCCCTGGCCGGGGCGGACCCGCTCACGGCCGTACCGGACACCCTGAGCGCCCTGCACCCCGCCCCCCGTGAGCGCTACGCCGTGGTCCTCGCCCCCGACCGGCACCCCGATCAGGCGACGCCGGGGGTCTGGGGGTGTCCCCCGGAAAACACAGCAACGGCGCCATCTGGCCGTGCCTGGGCTCGGCGGTCTGGGCCCTGCGGACCACGGGCTCGTACGAGGAAGCGGTCCGCGCGGCGGTCGATCTCGGCGGCGACACGGACACGGTGGCGGCGGTCACCGGGGCGCTGGCGGGCGCGGTGTACGGCCCGAGCGCGATCCCGGCCCGCTGGACCGAACCCCTGCACGTACCGCTGCCGGGCTTCGGCGAGCGCGTGCTGCGGGCCGCGGACCTGACGGAACTGGCCCGCGGGCTCCTCGCCCCGTACGCCCCGTAACCCACGCGACCCCCGCGCCGCGCGTCTACAGAGCCTTCAGCGCGCCCGCCGTGGCCCGGGCCAGACTCTCCAGGTAGCCCTTCGGCGGCTTCGGGGACCTGATCACCACCGCGCGCCAGTACAGGGGGCCCGAGACCAGGTCCAGGGCGAGGTCGGGGTCGATGCCGGGCCGGACCTCGCCCCGCGCCTCCGCCGCCGCGAGGATCTTGCTGGCCACGCCCTCCTGGCCGTCGCGCAGGGCCTTCTGGAAGGCCTCGGCGATCTCGGGGCTGCGGGCCGCCTCGGCCTGGAGGTCGGGGATGATCTGCGAGGCCACCGGATGGCGCAGGGCGCGGGACGTGACCTCGTACAGGAGGCGGAGGTCGCTCTCCAGGGCGCCCGTGTCCGGGGCCGGGAGGCCCAGGACCGCCATCGCCGAGACCACGTCGAGCACCAGGTGCAGCTTGGAACGCCACCGGCGGTACACGGCGGTCTTGCCGACGCCCGCCCGCCGCGCGATGCCCTCGATGGACATGCGGGCGTAGCCCACCGCCGCGAGCTCCTCGAAGACCGCGGCCCGGATGGCCTCGGTCACGTCCTCCCGGAGCACGGCGGCCCCGGCAGGCGTCCTGCGGCGTGCACGCTTCGGGATCTCGTCGGCGTTCGTCGTCATGACTCACAGCATAGGTGCGCGACGACGATACGGTTGCGTTCCGACGTCGATTGGCTCTACTCTCGCGTTGCGACGATACGGTCGCGTCCCGACGTAAGAGAACGTGAAGAGAAGCGTAAGAAAACGTCGGACGACCGACTTCGACGCCCGGCGGCCGGCCGGACGCGCACCCCCCTCCCCCGAGCGAAAGCAGCGGATGTGAGCCAGGTCCTCGACACACCGCCCCCCACCCAGGTCCCGGAAGACGATCTCTCGGCCCTCGCCGCCCGGCACGGCCTGACGGTCAGCGGTGCCCGCCCGACCCTGCCCGAGTACGTCCGCCAGCTGTGGAACCGGCGCCACTTCATCACCGCCTTCGCCACCGCCAAGCTCACCGCGCAGTACAGCGAGGCGAAGCTCGGCCAGGTCTGGCAGGTCATGACCCCGCTGCTGAACGCCGCGGTCTACTACTTCATCTTCGGTGTGCTGCTCGGCTCCAAGAAGGGCGTGCCGGACTACATCCCGTTCCTGGTCACCGGCGTGTTCGTGTGGACGTTCACGCAGAGCTCGATCCAGGTCGGCACCCGCGCGATCTCCGGCAACCTCGGCCTGGTGCGCGCCCTGCACTTCCCCCGCGCCGCCCTGCCGATCTCCTTCTGCATCCAGCAGCTCCAGCAGCTGCTGTTCTCGATGGCCGCGCTGGTCGTCATCCTGCTCTGCTTCGGCCTGCCGATCTCCCTCAGCTGGCTGCTGGTGATCCCCGTGCTGGTCCTCCAGTTCGTGTTCAACGCGGGCATGTCGCTGATCATGGCGCGGCTGGGCGCCAAGACCCCCGACATCGCCCAGCTGATGCCGTTCATCCTGCGCACCTGGATGTACATGTCCGGCGTGATGTGGAGCATCAGCAAGCTCACCAAGAGCGACCACCTGCCGCACATCGTCACGATCCTGCTGGAGAGCAACCCGGCCGCGGTCTACATCGACCTCATGCGCTACGCGCTGATCGCCAGCTTCCACGCCAAGCAGTTGCCCCCGCACGTGTGGCCGCTCGCCGTCGGCTGGGCCCTGGTCGCCGGAGTCGGCGGCTTCATCTACTTCTGGAAGGCAGAGGAGAAGTACGGCCGTGGCTGAGCAGACTCCCCAGAACCCCGAACTCCGCGACGACGAGGCCGAGACCCCGGAGGCACGCGCGATGCGCGAGCGGTACGAGCGCCTCGCGAAGGCCAAGACGGTCCCCACGATCGTGGTCGACGACGTCGACATCGTCTACCGCGTCCACGGCACCGGCACCGGCCGCGGCTCCGCCACCGCCGCCCTCAACCGCATCATGCGCCGCAAGCAGGCCGAGAAGGCGGCGGGCGTGCGCACGGTGCACGCCGTGAAGAAGGTCTCGTTCGTCGCCTACAAGGGCGAGGCGGTCGGCCTGATCGGCACCAACGGCTCCGGCAAGTCGACCCTGCTCAAGGCGATCGCCGGCGTGCTCCCGGTGGAGAACGGCCACATCTACACCAACGGCCAGCCCTCACTCCTCGGCGTCAACGCGGCTCTGATGAACGACCTCACGGGCGAGCGCAACGTCTGGCTCGGCGGCCTCGCCATGGGCATGTCCCGTGAAGAGGTCAGGGAGCGATATCAAGACATCGTCGACTTCTCCGGAATCAACGAGAAGGGTGACTTCATCACCCTTCCGATGCGCACGTACTCCTCCGGTATGGCCGCGCGTCTGCGTTTCTCCATCGCCGCGGCCAAGGACCACGACGTCCTGCTGATCGACGAGGCCCTCGCCACCGGTGACCGCAGGTTCCAGATGCGCTCCGAGGACCGGATCCGCGAGCTGCGCGAGAAGGCGGGCACGGTGTTCCTGGTCAGCCACAACAACAAGTCGATCCGCGACACCTGCGAGCGGACCATCTGGCTGGAACGCGGCGAGCTGCGCATGGACGGCCCGACTGAGGACGTCATGAAGGAGTACGAGGCCTTCAGTGGCGAGAAGGGCGCCAAGAAGAAGGCGGCCTGACCCCCGGGTAAGCGGCCCGCAAGGGCTTGAGTAAGCAGATCACAAGAACGACAGTAAGAAGGCGGCTGGAAAGTTACGTAGGGAGAAACCCCAGGCCGCGGAAGTTCGTCTTCCACTCTGGGCCCCTCATCCGGCCGCCCTCTTACTCCACCCCGGTTATCCTTTTCATACGCTTAGTGACAGTATGTTATGAAGGGTGGCCTGAACCGACGATCTAAGGAGTCCACTGCGATGCCCCAACTCAGCGTCATCGTCTACGGACCGAACGCACAGGGGCACCTGACAGAGCTGCTGGACTCCGTGGAAGCCCACCCCCTCCTCGACGCCGAGATCATCGTCGCCGCGGTCGGCGACTGGGCCCGGGAGACCGCCGAGGGCCACGCTCCGGAGACGATCGTCGTGCCCCTTCCGGAGGGCACCGGGGACGCCGCCGCCCGCGCGGCCGGCGCCGCCCGCGCCTCCGGCCGCTGGCTGCACTTCGTGCACGCCAAGGACGGCCTGCCCGCCGGCGCCCCGCGCCAGCTCGCCGAGCGCACCGCCGAACTCGACGCCGAGCCCGGCGCCCCGGTGGACGTGCTCCTCTTCGACCACGTCGTCACCACCTGGCAGACCGCCGCCCGGGCCTCCCGCGACGGCCGCCTGCTCGCCGCCGTCGGCCGCGAGGGCCTCCCCCTGAACGAGGCCGCCGACCTGCTGCGCCTCACCCCGATCCTCGGCAACCGCGCGCTGCGCGCCGACTTCTGGCGGGCGCACGAGGAGCAGCTCACCGCCGGCGACGAGCCGCAGGCCGCCCACGCGGCCCTGCTGCACGCCGGCCGCGTCGCCTGCCTGAACCAGGCGGCGTACGAGAACCGCGAGCTGCGTCCCGAGAGCCTGCCGCCCCTCGACCCCGAGGACCGCTTCGCGCTCATCGACCGCTACGAGTCGCTGCTCCCGCTCACCAAGGACCGCCGCGCCACCCGCGCGGTGCTGTACGACCTGATGATGCGCGACCTGGTGCGCACCTTCGCCGGCGAGAACCTCCCCGACGCGGTCGCGCGCGAGTTCTTCCGCCGCGCCTCCCTCGTCGCCGTCCGCTGGCGCCCCGAGAACCACGAGCGCCCGGCGGGCGTGGAGGGCGTGCGGCACGCGCTGCTGGAGGAGGGCGCGTACACCAAGTACCGCGCCTTTCAGGCCGCCAACCGCACCCGCCGCGCCGCCAAGAAGGCCGTCAAGAGCCGGAAGAAGGAGCTGGGCGCCAGGCTGCGCGACCAGCAGTACCAGCGCGCGCTGAGCCGCCCGGTCAACCCGCACCTGGCCGTGTTCGCCGCCTACTGGGAGCGCGGTGTGGCCTGCAACCCGGCCGCGATCGCCGCCAAGATGGCCGAACTGGCCCCGCACATCCACCCGGTGTGGGTGGTGTCGAAGAGCAACGAGGCCCTGCTGCCGCCCGGCACCGACTACGTCATCCCCGGCACCCGCCGCTACTGGGAGACCATGGCGACCGCCAAGTACCTGGTGAACAACGTCAACTTCCCCAACGCGGTGGTCAAGCGCCCGGACGCGATCCACCTCCAGACCCACCACGGCACCCCGCTCAAGCGCATGGGCCTGGACCAGATGGAGCACCCGGCCGCCGCCAAGGGCCTGGACTTCGACGCGCTGCTGGGCCGTATCGACAAGTGGGACTACAGCGTCAGCGCCAACAGCCACTCGACCCGTATGTGGGAGCGTGCCTACCCGGCCCGCTTCACCTCGCTGGACTACGGCTACCCGCGCAACGACGTCTTCTACACGGCCACCGCCGACGACGTCCGCGCCGCCCGCCGCCGCCTCGGCATCGCCCCCGGCAAGAAGGCCGTGCTGTACGCCCCGACCCACCGCGACTACGAGGCCGGCTTCACCCCCCGCCTGGACCTCGCGGAATTCGCCGACCGGCTCGGCGAGGACACGGTCCTGCTGGTGCGCGCGCACTACTTCTACGGCGGCGCCGCCTCCCCGCTCACCGGCCTGCGCCGCTCCGGCCGGATCATCGACGTCTCCTCCTACGACCCCGTCGAGGAGCTGTGCCTGGCCGCCGACGCGCTGGTCACGGACTACTCGTCGATCATGTTCGACTACGCCAACCTGGACCGCCCGATCGTCGTCTACGCCGACGACTGGGAGACCTACCGGACCACCCGCGGTGTCTACTTCGACCTGATGGAAGACCACCCCGGCCAGGTCGCGCGCACCCAGGAGGAGCTGACGGAGATCTTCGTCTCCGGCGCCTGGCAGGGCGAGTGCGCGGCGAAGGCACGGGCCGCGTTCCGCCGCCGCTTCTGCGAGTACGACGACGGCCGCGCCGCCGAACGGGTCGTACGCCGGGTGTTCCTCGGCGAGCCGGAGGACTCCCTGCCCCCGGTGCTCCCGCTTGAGGACCGCACCCCCGCCCCGACCCCCGAGGAGGCCTCGGCATGACGACCACGACCACGACCCCTGACGTCACGGTCACGGTCATCGTCTTCAACGACGCGGAGCGCCTGCCCCGGGCCGTGGAGTCGCTGCGCGCACAGACGCACGCGAACATCGAGATCATCATCAGTGACGACCACTCCACCGACGACACGCCCACCGTGGCGCGCCGGCTGGAGGCGCAGGACGAGCGCGTGCGCTACCTCCGGCTGCCGGAGAACAGCGGCGGCTGCAGCGCCCCGCGCAACCGGGCCGTCGAGATCGCCCGGGCGCCGTATCTGATGTTCCTCGACAGCGACGACGAACTCCCGCCCCGCGCGGTGGAGTTGCTGCTCGCCGCGCACCGTGAGCGCGAGGTCGACTTCACCATGGGCGCGGTCCGCCGCGTGCGGGTGGACAACGGCAGGCGCTCGACGTGGATGCCCCACCTGGTGACCGAGAGGCGCACCGTCGAGGGCATCGAGAAGGACCCGCGCCTGCTGTTCGAGCACCTGTCGACGAGCAAGATGTACGCGCGGTCCTTCCTCGACCGGCACGACCTGCGCTTCCCCGAGGGCATCCACTACGAGGACCAGCTGTTCTCGGCCCAGGCCTACTGCCTGGCGACGGCGTTCACGATCATCCCGGACCCGGTGTACGTCTGGTACATCGACCCGTTCGCGGCGGCCGCCTCGGCGTCCATCTCCAACCAGCGGCACAAGGTCCAGAACGTGGCGGACCGGGTCAAGGTCCAGCGCATGATCGACGACTTCCTGGTCGAGAGCGGGCACGCGGGGCTGCGCGAGGACAAGGACTTCAAGTTCCTCAAGCACGACTTCCGGATGTACGCGGGCGACCTGCCCTACCGCGACGAGGAGTGGATGCGCTCCTTCGCCGAGATCATGAACCCGTACCTGGACACGCTGGCCGACGGCGCCTACGCCCGGCTGCCGCGTCCGGAGCGGGTGGTGCTGGGGCTGCTGCGGGACGGCCGCCTGGCCGACGCCCAGCTCGCGGCGCGCGGTCTCGGCGACAAGGTGGCACCGCGCCAGGTCACGGCCGACGCGTCGGGCGTCCCGTACTGGGGCGACGAGGTCCCGGCCACCGACCGCGCCCGCCGCGAACTGGACCTGTCCGACCTGGAGTTGGACACGCGTCCGTTCCCGAGCGCACAGTTCCGCCACGAGATCACGGAGCTGAAGCGCGAGCGCGGGGCCGCCCTGACGCTCTCGATCCGCACGTACGACCCGGGCCTGCGCCTCCCGGTGGGCCCGCAGCGGGCGAGCCTCCTGCTGTCCCCCGGCAACCGCCGGATGACGGTCCCCTTCCGCCTCGACCCGGTCAGCCCGGGCCTCTTCGAGGGCACGGTGCGTCTGGACCTGGCGGCGGCTCCCGTCCCGCTCCAGGGCTTCGAGGGCCTGCGTCACCCGCAGATCCGGCTCCAGCAGCAGGGTCTGGCGCACTCGGGCGTCCTGCTGGCCCCGCTGGACTTCCCGGCGGTCACGGCACGCATCGAGTACCGCTCGGGCGCGACCCCGCACGACGTCACGATCGAGCCGGAGGGCCGCAACCCCGGCCGCCTCCAGATCCGCTGGCGCCCGGTGGGCGTGACGGCCAAGGTGATCCGCCCGGTCATCAGGAAGGTGGCGCGGCCCAAGATCCGTAAGGCGGCGAAGCTGCTGTCGAGCGTGCTCCGGTAGCCGTTCCGGTGCCGTTGTGCCGAAGGGGCGCGGGGACTTCCCCGCGCCCCTTCCGGCGTCACAGCACGCGGTACAGGACCTGGTGCCCGGGTCCCGTCGTCACCTTCTTCAACCCGGGTCCGGCCAGGCTCTTCGGCCCGACGACCCACTGCACCTGGTACTTCCGCAGGATCGCCTGCCGTTCGGCGGCGGACGTGCCCGTGGCGAAGTAGTGCGACACCGCCGCGTCCCGCTGCTTCTCGTCCGGCAGGAAGAAGTCGGGATAGCCGGGCGTCACGGTGTACGGCCCGTACGCGGGGATCTGCCGCGCCGGGAACGTCTCTGCCATGACCACGTCGCCGTACTTCGCCCACGGCGTGATCCAGTGGTAGCCCACCCACGGCGTGTGGTACTTGTCCGCGACGGGCGACGGCAGCGCGCTCTTCGGGATCACGTACCCGAGCGTCCCGGCCTGCGTCCACGCCCCCACGGCCAGTACGGCGCCGAGCACGCACGCCCAGCCGGTCCTCGCCCACGCGCGGCTGCGCACCGCCGTCACGGCCTCCAGCGCGGCCGCGAGCTGGGCCGGGATCAGCGCGGCGGGCAGCGCGCGGCCCCAGGAGTAGTGGCCGGTCAGCCCGCCCGCGGCGAACATCAGTGCGCCCAGGGCGAAGAACAGCACCAGCGGGTCCCAGCGGTCGCGCCGAAAGCGCAGGACGAGGGCCGCCACGCCCAGCAGGACGAAGCCGAAGTGCCCGGCCAGGTGCTCGTAGAGCGGCTTGTGGATGGCCTCCAGGTCCGAGCCCGCCGAGAAGAGGGAGAAAAAGTCGTAGTACGGCCACAGGCCCAGCAGCAGCATGCCCAGCGCCAGCGCGGCGGCCAGCCGCAGCAGCACCTGCCGGGAGGGCCGGGCCGCGATCACCATGGCCAGCGCGCCCAGGGACGAGACGACTCCGGTGAACTGGTGGCTGAGCAGGATCACGGCCCACAGCAGACCGAGCGCCGCCCAGCGCGCCCATGCCACCGGCTCGCTCGCGCGCAGCGCGCGCGTCAGCCACGCCCAGAAGTGGAAGGTGAGGCCGATCGCGAACACGCTCGGGTACGACACCGTCAGCGCCAGCGAGTTCAGGCCCACGAACCCGGACCAGTTGAACAGCACCGGGCCCCAGAGCAGGACCAGGCTCAGCAGGGCGAGGGCAGGCGCGGCGCGGTGGGCACTGAGGGTGCGGACGTACCGCCACACGCCCGTGACCAGCAGGCCGAGGCCGACGACCGCGGCGATGCGCAGGACGACGAACACCGACAGTCCGGTCAGCTTGGCGACCAGGCCCAGCACCAGCATCCACGGCGAGTAGTACGGGCTCGGCGTGTCCGCGTCGACCAGCGGGTTGCCGGGATGCAGCAGGTTGTGGCGCAGGCGCTCGATGGTGGCCGCGTGCATGCCGAGGTCGCCCGCCCAGGGCAGGCGGACGATCACGAGGAGCAGCAGCACCACGACGAGAGCGGCGACGGCCTGGGGCAGAGCCCGGCCGGCCCGCGCGGTGGGGTTCTGCGGCGGCTCCGTGCGGCTCACGGGCTCGGTGTCAGACGGTGCGGCGTGCATCCTGCTGACCCTAGCCGAGGTTTCTTAAGGGTCGGCAAGAAGCGAGACGCCCCGGGCCGCTGGGTGCCCGGGGCGTCTTCGGTGCCTTCCTTACGCGCGGACCCTACGAATGCGTGCGCAGCAGCGTCCGCATCGTGCGCATCGCCACCGACAGGTTGGCGAGGTCGAAGGAGTCCGAGCTGCGGATCTCCTCCAGGGTGGTGCGCGCCCGGCCCAGGATCGCGGAGTTCTTCTGCTCCCAGGCCTCGAACCGCTGCCCCGGCGTCGAGGTGCCGTTGCCGGCCGCGAGCACGTCCGCGGTGAGCCCCGCGTGGGCCGCGTACAGGTCCTCGCGGATGGAGGCGCGGGCCATGGACTGCCAGCGGTCGTTGCGGGGCAGGTCGCTGATGCGGTCCATCAGCTGGGTGATGTTCAGCCGGTCGGCGAGGTCGTAGTAGACGTCGGCGACGTCGAGCGGCTCCTTGCCCGTGCGGTCGGCCACCGAGACGATGTCCAGCGTCGGGAAGGCCGAGGAGAAACCGGCCACGCGCGTGGCGAGCTCGTCCGGGACGCCGACGGCGGAGAGCTCGTCGTACACGTGCTGGTACCACTCCAGGTCCGCGCCGCGCAGCAGCTTCGGCAGCTCCTGCCAGACCCGCTCGACCCGCTCGGCGAAGAACTCGACCGTCTCGGCGAGCTGGAGCGGCTGCGGCCGGTTGTTGAGCAGCCAGCGCGTGCCGCGCTCGACCAGCCGGCGCGAGTGCAGCCGGATGCGGGTCTGGACGGCGGCGTCGACCCTGTTGTCCAGGGCCTCGACCGCGTCCCACACCGGAGCCGAGGAGAAGATGGCGCGGGCCGCGGTCTGCGCCCGCACGATCTCCTCCAGGGAGGCACCGGTCTCCTCCCGCAGCCGGTGCAGATACGTCGTGCCGCCCGTGTTGACCGTGTCGTTGACCAGCACGGTCGTGGTGATCTCACGGCGCAGCGGGTGGTTGTCGATCGCCTCGGCGAACCGCTCGCGCAGGGCCGTCGGGAAGTACGCGTGCAGCAGGCCGCGCAGGTACGGGTCGTCCGGCAGCGAGGTGTGCAGCAGCTCCTCGGCGACCGTGATCTTCGTGTACGCCATGACGACGGCCGTCTCCGGGCTGGTCAGGCCCTGCGCCTGGCCGAGCCGCTCACGGATCTGGCGGTCGGTCGGCAGGAACTCCAGCCCCCGGTCCAGGTGCCCCTCGCGCACCAGGTGACGCATGAACCGCTGCTGGGCGTGGAGCATGGCGCCCGCCTGCGAGAGGGCGTTGGCCAGGGCGGTGTTCTGCGCGTAGTTGTTGCGCAGCACCAGGGCGCCGACCTCGTCGGTCATCTCGGCGAGGAGCTTGTTGCGCTGCTTGACGGTCATGTCGCCGTCCGCGACCAGGCCGTTCAGCAGGATCTTGATGTTCACCTCGTGGTCGGAGGTGTCCACACCGGCGCTGTTGTCGATCGCGTCGGTGTTGATCTTGCCGCCGTGCCGGGCGAACTCGATCCGGCCGAGCTGGGTCAGACCCAGGTTGCCGCCCTCGCCGACGACCTTGACGCGCAGGTCCTCGCCGTCGACGCGGATGGCGTCGTTGGCCTTGTCGCCGACGTCGGCGTTGGACTCGGCCGACGACTTCACGTACGTGCCGATGCCGCCGTTCCACAGCAGGTCCACCGGCGCGTGCAGGATCGCCTTCATCAGGTCGGCCGGGGTCATCTTGGTGACCTTGCCCTCGATGCCGAGGGCCTCGCGGACGTGGGCGTTCACCGGGATCGACTTGGCGCTGCGCGGGAAGATCCCGCCGCCCGCCGACAGCAGCTCGGTGTTGTAGTCCGCCCAGGAGGAGCGGGGCAGCTCGAACAGGCGGCGGCGCTCGGCGTACGAGGTCTCCGCGTCCGGGGTCGGGTCGATGAAGATGTGCCGGTGGTCGAAGGCGGCGACCAGCCGGATGTGCTCGGAGAGCAGCATGCCGTTGCCGAACACGTCACCGGACATGTCGCCGATGCCGACGACCGTGAAGTCCTGGCCTTGCGTGTCCACGCCCAGCTCGCGGAAGTGCCGCTTGACGGACTCCCAGGCGCCGCGCGCGGTGATGCCCATGCCCTTGTGGTCGTAGCCCGCGCTGCCGCCGGAGGCGAAGGCGTCGCCCAGCCAGAAGTTGTACTTCTCGGCGACCCCGTTGGCGATGTCCGAGAACGTCGCGGTGCCCTTGTCGGCGGCGACCACCAGGTAGGTGTCGTCGCCGTCGTGGCGGACCACGTCCTGCGGGGGCACGACCTCGCCGGCGACCATGTTGTCGGTGATGTCGAGCAGCGCCGAGATGAACGTCTTGTAGCTGGCGACGCCCTCGGCCAGCCACGCGTCGCGGTCCTTGGCCGGGTCCGGCAGCTGCTTGGCGACGAAGCCGCCCTTGGCGCCGACCGGCACGATGACGGTGTTCTTCACCATCTGCGCCTTGACGAGGCCGAGGATCTCGGTGCGGAAGTCCTCACGCCGGTCGGACCAGCGCAGACCGCCGCGCGCGACCTTGCCGAAGCGCAGGTGCACGCCCTCGACGCGCGGCGAGTACACCCAGATCTCGAACGCCGGGCGCGGCGCGGGCAGGTCGGGAATCGCCTGCGGGTCGAACTTCATGGACACGTAGTCGTGCGGCGTGCCGTCGCCCTTCTCCTGGAAGAAGTTCGTGCGCAGCGTCGCCTTGATGACGGTGAGGAAGGACCGCAGGATCCGGTCCTCGTCCAGGCTCGCCACCTGGTCCAGGGCCGCGTCCAGCTCCTCCAGCAGCGCGTCCGTGATCTCCAGGCCGGCCTTCTGCCGGTCCGGCGACATCCGCGCCTCGAACAGCGAGACGAGCAGCCGGGTGGTGTGGACGTTGTTGCGGAGGGTGTCCTCCATGTAGTCCTGCGAGAAGGTCGAACCGGCCTGGCGCAGGTACTTGGCGTAGGCCCGCAGCACCATCGCCTGCCGCCAGGACAGCCCGGCGCCCAGCACGAGCGCGTTGAAGCCGTCGTTCTCGGCCTTGCCGGTCCAGGTGGCGGCGAAGGCCTCCTGGAAGCGGTCACGGGCGTCGTCGCCGAGGTGCTCCCCGCCGCCCGCCGCCTGGGGCACGCGCAGACCGAAGTCGTAGATCCAGGCGGTCGTACGGTCCGAGCAGCGCAGCTCGTACGGCCGCTCGTCGGTGACCTCGACGCCGAGGCGGCTGAGCACCGGCAGCACGTGCGAGAGGGAGACCGAGCCGCCCTTCTGGTAGATCTTGAACCGGCGCTCCTCGGGACCCGCGCCCACCGGCTCGTACAGGCTCAGGCTGAAGGTCTTGTCCCCGCCGAGCTGCTCCAGGTGGACCAGGTCGGCGACCGCGGCACGCGGCGTGTGGTCGGCCTTGTAGCCCTCGGGGAACGCGGTGCCGTAGCGGCGCTGCATCTCGGCCGCGTGCTCCTCGCCGCACTCGGCGGTCAGCGCCTCGGCGAACGCGTCGGCCCAGGAGCGGGCGGCCTCGACGAGACGGGCCTCGATGCGGTCGCGGTCGGCGTCCGACAGCTCGGGCAGCACGGTGCCCGGCGGGACGCGGACGACGAAGTGCAGCCGGGACAGGATCGATTCGGTGTTCCAGGCGGTGAAGTCGACGCTGATGCCGCCGAGCTCCTCCTTGAGGATGTCGATGATCCGCAGCCGGACACCCGTGGTGTAGCGGTCGCGCGGGAGGTAGACGAGGGCCGAGTAGTAGCGCCCGTACTCGTCCTGGCGCAGGTACAGCCGCAGCCGGCGGCGCTCCTGGAGGTAGAGCACGGAGGTGACGATCGACTGGAGCTCGGCGACGGGCGTCTGGAACAGCTCGTCGCGCG
Organism: Streptomyces sp. HUAS MG56; assembly: GCF_058673395.1. Lineage (NCBI taxonomy): Bacteria > Bacillati > Actinomycetota > Actinomycetes > Kitasatosporales > Streptomycetaceae > Streptomyces > Streptomyces sp. HUAS MG56. Next base: position 4,626,478 of record NZ_CM178722.1, read on the forward strand.
GGTAGGTCTCCAGGATCTGGAGCAGGTCACGGCCGTCGTGGCTGTTCGGCGAGAACCCGGCGCGGTGCAGCACCTCGTCGACCTTGCGGCGGACGACGGGGACCCGGCGCACGGAGTCGGTGTACGCGGCGGACGAGAAGAGCCCGAGGAACCGCCGCTCGCCGACGACGTTGCCGTCCGCGTCGAACTTCTTGACCCCGACGTAGTCCAGGTACGACGGCCGGTGCACGGTGGCCCGGCTGTTCGCCTTGGTCAGAACGAGGAGCTTGTGCTCGCGGGCCTTGGCGCGGGCGTCGGCCGACAGCCGCTCGAAGGACGGGCTGACCGGGTGCTGATCGTCCTCGGCGTGCTGCGGGTCGGAGCGCAGGACACCGAGGCCGGTGCCGGGCACGGCGGCGAGCGTGTCGTCGTCGCGCAGCTCGTACTCGCGGTAGCCGAGGAAGGTGAAGTGCTCGTCGGACAGCCAGCGCAGCAGCTCACGCGCCTCCTCGACCTCGGCCTTGGCCAGGTCGCCGGGGGCGGGGTCGGTCGGCAGCTCGTCGGCGATCCGGATCGCCGTGGCGCGCATCTTCTCCCAGTCCTCGACGGCCTCGCGGACGTCGGACAGGACGCGCAGCAGATCGGCGGTGATCTGCTTCAGGTCGGCGCGGTCCGTCTCCCGGTCGATCTCGACGTGGATCCAGGACTCGAAGTGCGCGTCGTGCGGGAGGTCGCCGGCGGGCGGGGTCGGCAGGACCTCCAGCAGCCTGCCGGTCAGATCACGCCGGACGACGAACTGGGGATGGACGACGACGTGGATGCCGCGTCCCTGCCGGGTCAGCTCATTGGTGACCGAGTCGACCAGGAAGGGCATGTCGTCGGTGACGACCTCGACCACGCTGTGGCTGCAGGTCCACCCGTTCTCCTCCACGGTCGGGGTGTGGACCCGCACGTTCGCCGTGCCCTGGGGGCGGGTCTCGGCGAGACGGTAGTGGGAGACCGCGGCGCCGAAGACGTCGACCGGGTCGCGGTCGGCGAGGTCTTCCGGGGCGGTGTGCAGGTAGTACCGCTGGAGGAACGCGAGCACGGACTCGCTGTCCGGGGTGTCCGGGGAGCCCTCGCCCGCGGTCCCGGTCGGTAGGTGCCCCCCGACCGGGCTGTTCTCAGCTACCCGGGCGGCCCTTCCGAGCAGCTCGGCCTTGGCTTCGTCCAGCTTGGTCTGCATTGTCCTCTGACTCCTGTCGCGCGCCGTTGCGTGACGTAGAAGGAAGTACGGTCTCTTTCCCTCCGGCTCGACGCCACAGCCCGGGGTGTCCGGACCACTCAGACGCTATGCCGCGAGGTGAGATGAGCGGGGGGAATTCGGCCATTGTCGTCACACCCGCCAGGCGTGACGCTGCTCTCGGCACGGCCATGTCCAGGGTTGCCCGCGGCGCCCCGGGAGCTCCTGCGGCCCCGCCCCGCCCGCGAAGACCAGCGACCGCCGCCCGGCCACGGAGGTGTTCCGTGCAACCCGGGCGCGGGGCAGGGACACGATCGTCCCCGCGAACTATCGCGCTGATCACGCCACAAGGCTATCGCTCCTCACCCCGGGCTCGTCATGAGCCGTATGTGTACAAAACAGGGGGTCGAAGTTTGACGTTCTGCACAGCGCCGGGGCGGGCCCGAGTGACGTATCCGGCGGGGGCGGCCGCGGGTAGCCGGGAGGCCGGTCCGGGTAGGTCTCAGTGTCAGGTCGCGCCGCGAGATCCCCGACCTCACCCTGAGAGCACACCCTGCCTGCCCGGAGGAGCCGACATGCCCGCGAAGATCCTGATCGTCACCGGCGACGCAGCGGAATCCCTGGAAGTCCTCTACCCCTATCAGCGCCTGCTGGAGGAAGGCTACGAGGTCCATATCGCCGCTCCCTCCCGCAAGACCCTGCGCTTCGTCGTCCACGACTTCGAACCCGGCTACGACACCTACACGGAGAAGCCCGGCTACACCTGGCCCGCCGACCTGGCCTTCGCCGACGTCGACCCCGGCGAGTACGTCGCCCTCGTCGTCCCCGGCGGCCGCGCCCCGGAGTACCTGCGCAACGACCCCGAGCTGCGCAAGATCCTCAAGGCGTTCTTCGACGCCGACAAGCCCGTCGCCCAGATCTGCCACGGCCCTCTGCTCACCGCGGCGATCGACACCCTGCGCGGCCGCAGGGTCACCGCGTACCCCGCCCTGGAACCGGACATGCAGGCGGCCGGCGCGGGCTTCCAGGACACCGAGGCGGTCGTCGACGGCACCCTGGTCTCCTCCCGTGCCTGGCCGGACCACCCGGCCTGGATGCGCGAGTTCCTGAAGGTCCTGCGGGCGGCGGCACCGGCGGGCTGAGGGGCGCGAGGCAGGGCGGAGAGCGGGGGCGGGCGGGACGGCGGGGCGAGGGCGGGCGCAGCGGCCGTACCGCCGCAGCGGTGCCGGTCCCCGGCTACGCCGCTATTCGCTCTGCTTCCTGCACCGCCTCCGCGAGCGTGTCCACGACCGGCACGCCCACGGCCTCCAGGCTGTCCCGGCTGTGCGACCCCCCGGTGTACAGCACGGCCCGCGCTCCCACCTCGCGCGCCGCGACCGCGTCGTCCGCCGCGTCCCCGATCACCACGGTCCGCGCGGGCTCCACGCCCGTCCCGAGCGCCGCCAGATGCCGCACCATGTGCGCGGCCTTGCTCCCCCCGGACGGCCCCGTACGCCCGTCGACCCGCAGGAACTGCGCCTCGATGCCGAACCCCCGCACGAGCGGCACCAGTTCCTCGTGTCCGTACATACTCAGCAGGGACTGGCTGTGCCCGGCTGTTCTCCATCCGGCGAGCAGCTCCGCCGCCCCGTCGGTCAGCCCGCAGCGCCCCCGCTGCTCCGCGTAGTGCCGATGGAACACCCCGTCCATCAGCTCCCACTCGGCCTCGGTCGGCAGCCGCCCGAGCAGCCGCTCGTAGAACTTCGGCACCGGCACGCAGTACAGCGCCCGGTACTCCTCCATCGTGATCGGCGCGAGCCCCAGCTCGGCGAAGGCCGCGTTCGTCGCCCCGATGATCGCGTCATTGTCGTGGAACAGCGTGCCGTTCCAGTCCCAGACGATGTGCGCGCTTCCGTGCATCCCCATGCCGAAAACCGTACTCGCCCCCACTGACAATCACCCCGGCCGCACGCCCCGGACCGACGACGGGCCAGACGTCAGGCGCCCTGCCCGACCAGGTTGGGGATCTCCTGCGTGGCGAACCAGAGCAGCTCGTGGTCGTCCGCCCCGTCCACGACGGACTGCGCGTCGTCGTCCCCGCCGTCCGCCGCCGCCAGCGCCTGCGCCGCCGCGGCCACGTCCTGCTCCGCGTCGTCGGCGTCGACGTGCACGGCGGCCGCCTTCGCGAGCGGCACGCTCAACGCCACGGTCACCTCGCCCGGCGCGGACGGGTCCGCCCCCCGGTCCGGACCGGCGCTCGCGGCACCGTCCGGCACGTCCACGGCGACCACGACCCGGCGCCGCGCCGCGCCCGGATCCGCCGCCAGCCGCCGCAGCGAGGCCAGCGCGGCCTGCCCGAGCGCGGCGTACTCCAGCTCCTCGACGTCCTCGGAGACGTACCACGCGCGCAGCTCGGGTGTGACGGCGTACGCGACGAAGGGGCCGCTCCCCAGCTCACCCGTCTTGTGCGCCTCGGCGAGCGCGGGAAGGGTCAGGGGGACGTAGACGCGCATGGTGGCCGCTCTTTCCTGATCAAGGGCTCGAAGGCTTCAGGATACGTGCGCGGGTCCCCTTTCGAGTCCCTGCCCACACCCGTGAACCCGTGGACACCGGGCCACGCATTCACCCGGTGCGCCCGCGTGATTCCGGGGTTCCAGGACCCACGGGTCCCCCGGATAGGCGAACTTCTCCGCCCCTCCCCGCAGCGCACCGCCGCCCTTGCCACCCGGCTCCGCGCCCCGTACAAGATCCCCACCAGCGAGTTACCGACCGGTATCAACCGAGCCCGCCGAACGGGGACCCCATGAACAAGGTCATGAGCCGTACCGTCCAGCCCCGCCCGCGCCACCGCCCGCCGACCCGCCACGACACCCGCCGCCCCGGCGGCGCCCCGCCCCGCAAGCCGCCGGCGAGGAGCGCCCGCGACACACCGGCGCCCGCCAGGACGGCCGGCCCGCCCCTCAGGGCCCCGGAGACGGCCCAGCCCCCACAGCGCCCCACCGACGTCTTCGCGGACCGCCTGCTGGCCGTCCTGAGCGGTCAGCGCCCCGTCCACTGGATGCTCCGCCACACCGCCGGCCGCGCCTACGACGACCTGGCCCGCCTCGCCGAACGCGGCCCCCTGCGCACCCACGGCGCCCGCCCCGTCGTCCGGGACATCGGCTACTACGTCCCCTGCGACGGCGCCCTGGAGGTCTTCGCCCGCATCTCCGCCGGCAGCCGGCTCCGCGCGCTGGCCTTCCGCCTGGAACTGGGCCAGGACCTCCGCTGGCGCTGCACGGCGGTGGAAGCCGGAGCCCGCTCCCAGCCATCCCCGTAGCCCCCACAACCACCGCCGAGGCCCGGCGAACCCCGCCGCCGGCACCACGGCGAAGGGCCGGGCTCCCCCGAGGGAGCCCGGCCCTGCTCAGCCGCTCTGCGACCGCGCGCACGTCACTTCTTGCGGCGCCGTCCGCCCTTGGCCTGGCGACGGCGCTCGGCACGCGTCAGGCCGTCCGACTCGGACCGCACCGGCTCGTCGTCCTCCAGGTCGCGCTCGACGACACCGCCCTCGCCGTCCACCGTCGGCGCGGAGAAGTGCAGATCCCGCCGCTGCGGCACGTCCAGACCCTTCGCGCGGATCTCGGGACGGGCCCCCGCCTGGGCCGGGACCGTGTCCTGGACGCCCTCGGCAACCGGCTCGGCGGCCTCGACGGGAACCTCCTCGACCTGCTGCTCGACCTGGACCTCCAGGTTGAACAGATAGCCGACGGACTCCTCCTTGATGCCCTCCATCATCGCGGTGAACATGTCGAAGCCCTCGCGCTGGTACTCGACCAGCGGGTCCTTCTGCGCCATCGCGCGCAGGCCGATGCCCTCCTGGAGGTAGTCCATCTCGTAGAGGTGCTCGCGCCACTTGCGGTCGAGGACCGACAGCACGACCCGGCGCTCCAGCTCCCGCATGATCTCGGAGCCGAGCTGCGCCTCCCGGGACTCGTACTGCTCGTGGATGTCCTCCTTGACGGACTCGGAGATGAACTCGGCCGTCAGACCGGCCCGGTCGCCGGCGGCCTCCTCCAGCTCGTCGATGTCGACCTTCACCGGGTAGAGCTGCTTGAAGGCACCCCACAGCCGGTCCAGGTCCCAGTCCTCCGGGAAGCCCTCGGCGGTCTCCGCGCTGACGTACGCGTCGATCGTGTCGTTCATGAAGTGCTGGACCTGCTCGTGCAGGTCCTCGCCCTCCAGCACGCGGCGGCGCTCGCCGTAGATGACCTCGCGCTGCCGGTTGAGCACCTCGTCGTACTTCAGGACGTTCTTACGGGTCTCGAAGTTCTGCTGCTCGACCTGCGACTGCGCGGACGCGATCGCGCGCGTGACCATCTTGTTCTCGATCGGCACGTCGTCCGGCACGTTCGCCATGGACATCACGCGCTCGACCATCTGGGCCTTGAACAGGCGCATCAGGTCGTCACCGAGGGAGAGGTAGAACCGGGACTCGCCCGGGTCGCCCTGACGGCCGGAACGACCGCGCAGCTGGTTGTCGATACGGCGCGACTCGTGCCGCTCGGTGCCGAGGACGTACAGCCCGCCGAGGTCCTCGACCTCGTCCTTCTCGGCCTTGACCGCCTGCTCGGCCTTCTCCAGGGCGGCGGGCAGCGCCTGCGCCCACTCCTCGATGTGCTCCTCGGGGTCGAGGCCGCGCTGGCGCAGCTCCGCCTCGGCGAGGTCCTCGGGGTTGCCGCCGAGCTTGATGTCCGTACCACGGCCGGCCATGTTGGTCGCCACGGTCACGGCGCCCTTGCGGCCGGCCTGCGCGACGATCGACGCCTCGCGCTCGTGCTGCTTGGCGTTGAGCACCTCGTGCTGGATGCCGCGCTTGGAGAGCTGCTGCGAGAGGTACTCCGACTTCTCGACGGAGGTCGTGCCGACGAGGATCGGCTGGCCCTTCTCGTGCTTCTCCGCGATGTCGTCGACGACCGCCTCGAACTTGGCGACCTCGGTGCGGTAGATCAGGTCCGACTGGTCCTTGCGGACCATCGGCCTGTTGGTCGGAATCGGGACCACGCCGAGCTTGTAGATCTGGTGGAACTCGGCGGCCTCGGTCATCGCCGTACCGGTCATGCCGGAGAGCTTCGAGTAGAGGCGGAAGAAGTTCTGGAGGGTGATCGTGGCGAGCGTCTGGTTCTCGTCCTTGATGTCCACCCCCTCCTTCGCCTCGATCGCCTGGTGCATGCCCTCGTTGTAGCGGCGGCCGGCGAGGATACGGCCCGTGTGCTCGTCGACGATCATGACCTCGCCGTCGATGACGACGTAGTCCTTGTCCTTCTTGAACAGTTCCTTCGCCTTGATGGCGTTGTTCAGGTAGCCCACCAGCGGGGTGTTCACCGACTCGTAGAGGTTGTCGATGCCCAGCCAGTCCTCGACCTTGCTGACGCCGTTCTCGTGGATGGCGACGGTGCGCTTCTTCTCGTCGACGTCGTAGTCGCCGGTCTCCTCGACGCCCTTGAGCGGGTTGCCGGCCTCGCCCTTCTTCAGGCGCGTGACGAGCTTGGCGAAGTCGCCGTACCACTTGGTGGCCTGGTCGGCCGGGCCGGAGATGATCAGCGGCGTACGGGCCTCGTCGACCAGGATGGAGTCGACCTCGTCGACGATGGCGAAGTTGTGGCCGCGCTGCACCAGCTCGTCCTTCGACCACGCCATGTTGTCGCGCAGGTAGTCGAAGCCGAACTCGTTGTTCGTGCCGTACGTGATGTCGCATTCGTACTGCTCGCGGCGCTGGGCCGGCGTCATGTTGGCGAGGATGCAACCGACGGTCAGGCCCAGGAACTTGTGGACGCGGCCCATCATCTCGGAGTCGCGCTCGGCCAGGTAGTCGTTGACCGTGATGAGGTGGACGCCGTCGCCGGACAGCGCGTTCAGATACGCGGGCAGCGTGCCGACGAGGGTCTTGCCCTCGCCGGTCTTCATCTCGGCCACGTAGCCGAGGTGGAGGGCGGCGCCACCCATCATCTGCACGTCGTAGTGCCGCTGGCCGAGCACGCGCTTGGCGGCCTCGCGGACGGTGGCGAACGCCTCGGGGAGCAGGTCGTCCAGGCTCTCACCGTCGGCGTACCGCTGCTTGTACTCCTCGGTGAGGGCCCGCAGCTCGGCGTCGGAGAGGTCGACGAAGTCCTCTTCGATGGAGTTGACCTGGTCCGCGATGCGGTGCAGCTTGCGCAGGATCTTGCCTTCGCCTGCACGCATGATCTTCGAGAGGACGGACACGGGGGTATGTCTCCTTGCCGGTCGGGCCTGGGACGGTCGGTTTCCATTGGACGTACTGAGCAACGGCCATCGTATGCGAGGACGCGGCTGGGCCGGGAGGCCTGGCGGCCCGACGGCTTGCCTCATCCAGGACAACGGACGGGGCACGGGGATAGTGCCGCATCGGAGCGAGGAATTGCGCGAAATGTGATCACGTGCTCACGCATAGCGAAAAACGATGGCCCGCGCGCGGGACGCCCAGCACAATCGGTCGATGGAACCCGTCACTCTCACCACGGACCGCCTGGTCCTGCGCACGGTCGGCCCGCACGACACCCAGGCGGTCTACGAGGCCGCCCAGGACCCCGGCATCCAGCGCTGGACCACCGTCCCCTCCCCCTACCTGCCCGAGCACGCGGGCAGTTTCACCCAGCAGCTGGTCCCCGAGGGCTGGGAGCAGGGTTCGATGTTCACCTTCGGCGTCTTCCTGCCGGGCGGGGAACTCGCCGGAATGCTCGGTCTCACCATGCGTTCGCTCGGCGTGGCGGAGGTCGGCTTCTGGGGAACGGCGGAGCACCGCGGGCGCGGCTACGTCACCGAGGCCACGCTCGCGGCCTGCCGGTGGATCTTCACCGCGGTCGGTGTCGACCGGGTCGAATGGCGCGCCGAGGTCGGCAACCACCCCTCCCGTGCGGTGGCCGAGCGCGCGGGCTTCACCATCGAGGGCACCCTGCGCTCCGCGGTGAACAACAAGGGGGTACGGCGGGACTGCTGGGTCGGCTCGCTGCTCCCCTCGGACCTGGGCCTGCCCTCCACGGCGCCGTACCTGCCGGCCCGCAGCTGAGCCGCCCGGGGCGAACGCCCAGCTCAGCACGGATTGTCAGTGGCAGCCTCTAGGGTCCGGGGCATGACGACCCTTCCGCGCCCGACCACCTCCCTCACCGCGGACGACGCCCGCCGCATCGCCCTGCGGGCCCAGGGCTTCCTCGGCGCGCCCGACCGGCGGGCCGGTGTCCGCGGGGTGCTGCGCCACCTCGGCGCGGTCCAGCTCGACACGATCTCGGTCCTGGCCCGCTCCCACGAACTCGTGCCCTACGCCCGCCTGGGTGCCGTCGGCCGCAAGGCGGTCGAATCGGCCTACTGGCACGACACGCACGCCTTCGAGTACTGGTCGCACGCGGCGTGCATCCTCCCGGTCGAGGAGTGGCCGCACTTCGCCTTCCGCCGCCGCGCCTACCGTCATCGCCCGCACTGGAACCACGATCTGCCCGACGGCGCGTACGACCAGGTCATCAAGCAGCTGCGCGCGGAGGGCCCGCTGACCTCCACGGAGCTGGGCGGCGCGAAGAGGACGAACGAATGGTGGGACTGGTCGGGCACCAAGGTCGCCGTGGAGCGCGCGCTGATGTACGGCGAGGTGGTCTGCGTCCAGCGGCGCGGCTGGAAGCGGGTGTACGACCTCGCCGAGCGTGCGATCCCGGACACGCTGCTGCACGACGAGCTGGACGACACCGAGTGCCTGCGCCGCCTGGTCCGGCTGGCCGGCGAGTCCCTGGGCGTGGGCACGCGCGCGGACATCGCCGACTACCACCGTCTCAAGGGCGAGCAGGTCGACGCGGTGATCGCCGACTCGGGCCTGGTGCCGGTCGAGGTCGAGGGCTGGGGCAGGCCCGCCTGGGCCGACCCGGCGGCCCTCGCGACCCCGCCGCGCGGCCGGCACCGGACCACGCTGCTGTCGCCGTTCGACTCACTGATCTGGGAGCGGGCGCGCACGGAGCGGATCTTCGGCTTCACCCACCGCCTGGAGGCGTACGTCCCCAAGCCGAAGCGGGTCTACGGCTACTTCGCGATGCCGGTGCTGGCGGGCGGCCGGCTGGTCGGACGGGTGGATCCGGCCCGCGAGGGCCGCACGCTGGTGGCCAAGCAGGTCACTGTGGACGAGCTGAAGGCCGTCCCGGCGGTCGCACAGGCCCTGGTCGAGGCGGCGAGCTGGGTGGACTGCACGGACGTCCGCGTGGAGCGTGTGGCAACGCCGGAGCTGCGCGAGCCCCTGGTCAGGGAACTCGCCCGCGCCCTCGGCTGACCTCCGCCGGATCCGCCGCCGTCGTCCCCTACCGGATCTCGAGGATCTTCTCCCGCATCGCGTAGACCACCGCTTCCATCCTGGAGTGCAGCTGGAGCTTCTCCAGGATGTTGCGGACGTGGTTCTTCACGGTGTTCTCGGAGATGAACAGCTCTTTGGCGATGTCCCGGTTGTTCATCCCCGTCGCGACGAGCTTGAGGACCTCCAGCTCCCGGTCGGTCAGCCGCGGCGCGGGCACCAGCCGTCGCTCGTCGGTGCGCTGGATCATCGACTTGAACTCGGTGAGGAGCTTGGACGCCATGGACGGGCTGATCTGGGACTGCCCGTCGGCCACCGCGCGAATGGCGGTCGCCACCTCGTCGGTGGAGATCTCCTTGAGGAGGTATCCGGTCGCCCCCGCCTTGATCGCGTCGTAGAGGTCGGCCTCCTCGTCGCTGATCGTCAGCATGATGATCTTCGCGCTGGGGGCGACCTCCTTGATGGAGGTGCAGGCTTCGATTCCACCCCGCTTGGGCATGCGGACGTCCATCAGCACGATGTCGGGCAGCAGGTCGGCGGCCTTCTCCACGGCCTCGGCGCCGTCGCCGGCCTCGCCGATGACCTGGATGTCCTCCTCGGCCGCCAGCACGATCTCCAGGCCCCGCCGGAAGAGGGCGTGGTCGTCCACGACCAGGACCCTGATCGGCTCCCTGCGTGAGGAGCCCGCGTCCGGGCCCCTGCCGATGACACCGTCGTCGGCGTCTTCGTCCCGCATCGGTCCGAAGGTGTCCGCCATCGTTCCTCCCCCTGAAGGCTGTGGCCTGTTGTCCCGCGCCATCGCCAACCCAAGGCAACGGCCCACCGGTTGGGCCGGTTCGGCCATGATTTCATGCCCGGGCGACGCAGAGGTGACATGCGGGGCGTGAACTGGTCGCACACCGGTGCCCCTGGGGGCGCACACGCGCTGCCAGGGGCACCGGTTCCGCTTCTTCCGGGTGGATCAGCCGCCCAGCGTGCCCCCCGCCGCGGGGGCCTGCGCCTCAGCGACCATCTGGTCCTGGTCGAGATGGATCACGCCGTAGTCGTAGGCGTGGCGCCGGTAGACGACGCTCGGTTGCTTCGTCTCGGCGTCGACGAACAAGTAGAAGTCGTGCCCGACCAGCTCCATCTCGTAGAGGGCCTGGTCGAGGGTCATCGGTGAGGCGACGTGGGTCTTCTCGCGGACGATGAGGGGACCCTCACCCTTGACCTCCAGCGAGCCGATCTTCTTCGTCGGTACCCCGTCCATGTCTTCTTCGTGGACGGGCAGGCCGTTGCCGTTCAGCGTCGCCGCGCCGGGGACGTGGTCGGGAACCTCGGCCGCCGAGATCCGGCGGGCGCCGCGCCGCGAGAAACGCTTGTCGTGCTGCTTGCGCAGCCGGGCGTCCAGCTTCTCCGCCGCCAGGTCGAGTGCCGCGTACGGGTCGCTGGCCGCCGCTTCCGCCCGGATCACCGGACCGCGGGAGCGGAGGGTGATCTCCACCCGGTCACAGCGGTCGGCCTGTCGGGGGTTGGGCTCCTTGGACACCTCGACGTCGAGGCTGATCACCTTGCCGTCGAGCTTCTGGATCTTCTCCAGCTTCAGCTTCTCGGCCACGTGCTTGCGGAACCGCTCGGGCACCTCGGTCTTGCGGCCCTTGACGACGATGTCCACGCAGAACTCCGTTCCCGGATCGCTCCGCTCGGTCGGCGGAGCAACTCCCTTTTGCACCAGGTCCGGTGCTCACCGGACCTCGGACTCGGTGACTTCACCTCCTCCTCCCCCATGGGCGAGATCTCCACCCCATGGACGCGGGTGATTGCGGAAAACCCGCGCCACGGCATTCGGATATGAGAGGTGTGGCCTGCGCCTTTCCTCACAACCGAACATATCTCGCCCGGACGGATGTCGTCACCCTCTACTGCGGCGTACCTCCGTTCAGGTGAAATTCCCCTCTCGCCACCTGCAACGATGCAGGTTGACGGTCAGTTCCTGTTTATTTCGAAAGAATCCCGAGGAGCGGCGACCACGGCCGCACGGAGCGCGTACCCGAGGGTGTTCGACGCCGTCTTTTCCGGTGCATCATGCACCCACTTCCCGTGGTCCGACCGCGCTCCGCTCTGTCGTTCTTCCCTTCCTTCCCGAGTTACGGCCGCGTACACGGAGGTTCTCACTCCGCGCCCCTCTTCTCGACTCGACAGGGCCGTATCCCGCAGTGCCCGCGCCGCCTCCGCGAGGCTGGCGCCGGTGGTGATCAGGTCGTCCACGAGCACGACCCGTCCCCCGTCCAGCAGCCGGCCGCCGCCCGCCGTCACCTCCAGCGCGCCGGAGAGGTTCTCCAGGCGCTGTCGCGCGTCGAGTGCGGCCTGGTCCGCCACCGGCCGGCGCTGGCGCAGTACGGCCGCCACCCGGGCCGGCGTCCCGGCACGCCGCAGCTCCCCGGCCGCCGCGAGCGCCATCCGTCGGACCGGATCGTGTCCGCGCGCCCGCACGGCCCACCGCGCGGAAGGCACGGGGACGAGCACCACCGTCCGCTCACCCGCGGCCCCGCCCGGCCGGCCGCCGGTGCCTCCGGCGTCCGGACAGTCGCGGGCACCGCCGCCGCTCCCGCCGAGCCCCGCCCGCACGGCCCCCGCCAGAGCCCCGCTCAGCACTCCCGCAAGAGCCAGCGCGCCCCGCTCCTTGTGCGCCAACAGCAGTTCCCGCACCTCCTGCGCGTACGGAGCCGCCGCGTACACCACCGGCAACCCGGTCGGCTCCGGCACCGGCCGCACCCGCCGCGGCGCGCGCCCGTCCAACACGGCCCGGCACCGCGGGCAGAGCACCGTACGTGGTGCTCCGCAGCCCGCGCAGTCGGCCGGCAGCACCAGGTCGGTGAGGTTCCGCCACCACCCCCGCATGCCCACCACTGTGCCAACGCCGCAGCCGCCCTGCCACCCCTGTGGACAACGCCCTGTGGACAACCCGGGGCAGCACACAACGCCCATCACCCATACGAGTGAACAGGGAGATGACAGGGGTGCGGGACAGAGGTGCGGAACGCCGCGCTCGGCGCGCCCGCGGCCGCGCCCGCCCCGCAGACGGCAGGGCCGTCAGCCCGGATAGACCGGTGCCGTTCCGTCCTTGTCCACCTTCTGCCACTGCGCTCCGGACGGCAGCCGTACGATCCCGTCGTCCTCGGAGTAGGCCACCAGCGGCACCCGCTCGTCCTCGGACGCGGCGATGGCCTTGACGCCGGTGAGCGCACCGGGCGTCGGACCGTCCAGCGTGGAGCCGTCGACCTGGACGTACCGCATCTGCAACACGCCGCCCTGCTCCCGGCCCACCGCGAGCAGCCTGCTGTCCCCGGCCCACGACATGGCGCTGACCTGCTCCAAGTCCGGCGCCGCCGAACGCAGTTCCACCACCGAGGTGCCCTGTCCGGTGCCGTCGTCGCGCTGGATCCGGCCGATGAGCAGGGACTGCTCGCCGTCCTTCTTCTCCACGACCAGTGCGATCCGTACCCCGTCGGCCGCCACCCGGGCGTCCTTGATCCGGCCGGACAGCTCCGGGACCGCGACCTCCTGCGGCTTGGCGGCGCCCTGCTCCACGACGTACAGGCGCGCGTGGTGCGGGTCCCGGTCAGCCACCCACAGATCGCCGCGGGCGTCCCAGCTCGGTGCCGTCAGCCGGTCGCCCTCGGTCGGGCCCGCGCTGGTCACCAGCGCGTTGCCGAGCGAACCGCCCGAGGCCAGCGACGTCACGTACAACGACTTCCCGGCGTCACCGACGCCGGCCGCACTGTGCTCGTCGCGCGAGACGGCAACCGACTCCAGGCCCTTGTCGCTCTCACCGAACACACCCGGCACCGGAAGCGCTCCGGTAGCCGTGCTCCCCGTCGGCATCCGCACCAACCGGTGCTTGCCGTCGAGGAAGTACAGGTACTCCGGGCTCTTGGCCGACCCGTGCCAGGCGGCTGACTCGGCGCGCTCCTCGCTCAGGTCGCACAGCCTGCGGTCGTCGGCGCCCTGCAGCTCGACCGACTCCAGCGTCGGCGCCAGGTTCCGCAGCGTGAACAGCACCTGCGTCGCCATCTCGGTGCACTTGCCCGGCGTGACCTGGGACGCCTTGAGGTTCAGCGGCACCGTCAGCCTGTTCTGGTCGTCGGGCGCCAGCCCCGACACGTCCTTCTGCAAGGCCGTACCGGTCGGGAACCCGGACCTGACGACCGGGCCGAGCCAGCTGGTCGGGCCGTTCAGCAGCGAGCGGACCATCTGCGTCATCGCGTCGACCTTGCTGCGCACGAACACCGGATCAGCCACCGCCACCGGCTGCCCGCTCGGCCCGCCCGTCGTGTCCGAGGCGAAGTAGTACTTGTCGACGGACGTGTAGTTGCGCTGGAAGTCCGACTTGCCCATCACGACGCCGTCGGGCAGCCCGTCGATGCGCCACTGTCCGGTCTTGGTGCTCCGCGTGAGGTGCACCTTCTTGCGGTAGGAGCCGTCGGTGGGCTCGTACGCCTGCTGCGCGTCCACGGTCGCGACCTGGGTGCCCGCGAGGACACAGGTGACGCTGTCGGTCGGCTCCTGGCCGGCGCCCGCGCGGCAGTCGGTCTCGATGCTCGGCCCGTTCGCGAGGACCGTGGTCGACCGCTCCGGGCGCCACCTGCGCGCCGCGTCGTCCGACAGATACTTGCGAGCCGTGTCGTACGAGGGATCGTCGCTGGTCAGCGCCTCCAGGAAGCCCTGCATGATCTCGGCCGGACCCGCGCCCTCGGCCGGCGGCATCGCGAACACCCGCACCCCGGTGTCCTGCCGGGGCGTGGACTCCACGTTCCGCAGGTCCCCGCTGTCGGGCATCGAGGCACAGCCCGCCAGCAGGACGACTCCCAGAGCGGCGTACGCCACCGCGCGCCCGGGTCTTTGCCGGGCGCCCCCCTTGCGGTCAGCGGCCACGAAATGCCTCCCCTGGCTGGGTCGAGTCCTCCGGTGCGGCCGCATCCGGCCGGGCCGCATCCGCGCTGGCCGCGGATCCCGCGGCGGGCCCCTCGTCCGGGCGCCGCGCACCGCCGCTGGGGCGGGGCACCACACGGGCACCGTTGCCGTTGCCGGGCAGGGCCGTCGGGCCGACGGCCGGGGTGGCCCCGGCCAGCCGCGGCGCGATCGGCGCGCGCGGCGGCAGCGCGGGCGCCTGGGCGCCGCCCTGCTGCACCGGAACCGTGGCCCGCTTCTCCCCGCCCCCGCCGGGCAGCCCGGCCTCGTCCAGGCCTCGGTTACGGCGTGAGTCCTTGGGCTCCAGCGGTATCGGCGAGCCCCGCAGCGGCTCGTCGGCGGTCCTCGGCAGCGTCAGCCGGAACTGCGAGCCGCCCCCCGGCTCGCCCCAGGCCTGCAGCCAGCCGCCGTGCAGCCTGGCGTCCTCCAGGGCGATCGACAGCCCGAGGCCCGTACCACCGGTGGTACGCGCGCGTGCCGGGTCCGCCCGCCAGAACCGGCTGAAGACACGCGTGGCCTCGCCCGGCTTGAGCCCGACGCCGTAGTCGCGCACCGCGACGGCGACCGCGCCGCCCGCCGAGGCGAGCTTGACGACGACGTCCCTGCCCTCGCCGTGCTCGACGGCGTTGACCACGAGGTTGCGCAGCACGCGCTCCACGCGGCGGGCGTCCGCCTCGGCGACCACGGGCTGCTGGTCGCCGAGCACGCGTATGTGCGTGCCCTTGCGCTCCGCGAGCGGCTCGGCACCGCTGACCACGCGCCGGACGACCTCCCTGAGATCTATCGGCTCGGCCTCCAGCGCCGCCGCGCCCGCGTCGAACCGGCTGATCTCCAGCAGATCCGCCAGCAGCGACTCGAACCGGTCCAGCTGGTCGGCGAGCAGCTCGGCCGACCGCGCGGTCACCGGGTCGAAATCCTCACGCGCCTCGTGGATGACGTCGGCCGCCATCCTGACGGTGGTCAGCGGTGTGCGCAGCTCGTGCGAGACGTCCGACACGAACCGACGCTGCATCCGCGACAGGTCCTCCAGCTGCTGGATCTTCACCTGGAGGTTCTGCGCCATCTTGTTGAAGGCCTCGCCGAGGCGCGCGATGTCGTCCTCGCCGGTGACCTTCATCCGCTCCTGCAACCGCCCGGCGGACAGCCGCTCGGCGATCCCGGCCGCCATCCGCACCGGCGTGACGACCTGCCGCACCACCAGCCAGGCGATGGCCCCGAGCAGCACGACGACGAACAGCCCGGCGGTCGCGAGCGTGCCCTTGACCAGGCTGAGGGACTTCTCCTCCTGCGTGAGCGGGAAGAGGTAGTACAGCTCGTACGGCCGCCCGTTGGGGTCGTTGACCTGCTTGCCGATGACCAGCGCCGGCTGCGAGTCCTTGCCGTTGGAGTAGACGATCCGCGTGTAGCTCTGGGCGGCCGTCGTACCGCTGTTGACCCGCTCGCGCAGGTCCGCGGGCACGCTGGAGGTCGGGTTGACGTTGCCGGAACCGCGCGGGCTGCGTCCGCCGCCGCTGTCGTCACCGACGGGCAGCGTCACCACGTCGAAGGCGCCCGCGCCACCGCTGGACAGCGACTCCACGAGGTCACTCATCCACTGGATGACGTTCTGCGACTGCCGCCCGTCCGCGGTCGAGGTGCCGTCGCCCGTGGCGGGGGCCGCGTTCGTCCCCGTGGCGGTCCCGCTCGCCGCCTCGTCCGCCTTCTGCTTGGCCACCGCGAACCCGCCGGTGGCCTGGCTCTGCGAGGCCTTCACCTTCGCGTCCAGCAGGCCGTTGCGCACCTGCCCGATCACGACGAAGCCCAGCAGCAGGACGACGCCCAGCGACATCAGCAGGGTCGTGGCGACGACCCTGAGCTGGATGTTGCGCCGCCACAGCCGCATCACCGGCAGCAGCGGACGGCGCACCCAGCGCAGGAACAGCCGCAGGACCGGACTGCCCTGGACCCCGCCCTGGAGCAGCCCGCCCTCGAAGAGCCGCCCGAACCGCGCACCCGCGCTCCGGCCGACAGGCCGCCCCTGACGGGCCCCGGACCGGCCGGGAGCCGAAGCGGCGCTGTCCCCGGACATGTCAGCTCGGTCCGGCCTTGTAACCGACACCACGGACGGTCACCACGATCTCCGGCCGCTCCGGGTCCTTCTCGACCTTGGATCGCAGCCGCTGGACATGCACGTTGACCAGCCGCGTGTCGGCGGCGTGCCGGTACCCCCACACCTGCTCGAGCAGCACCTCGCGCGTGAACACCTGCCACGGCTTGCGCGCGAGCGCGACCAGCAGGTCGAACTCCAGCGGGGTCAGCGCGATCGACTGCCCGTCACGCTTCACCGAGTGCCCGGCCACGTCGATGACCAGGTCACCGATGGTCAGCTGCTCCGGCGCCGGCTCCTCCGACCTCCGCAGCCGCGCCCGGATCCGGGCCACCAGCTCCTTCGGCTTGAACGGCTTGACGATGTAGTCATCGGCGCCCGACTCCAGGCCCACGACGACATCGACGGTGTCGCTCTTCGCCGTGAGCATCACGATCGGCACCCCGGACTCCGCCCGGATCAGCCTGCACACCTCGATGCCGTCCCGTCCGGGCAGCATCAGGTCGAGCAGCACCAGATCGGGCTTGGTCTCGCGGAAAGCGGCCAGCGCCTTGTCGCCGTCGGCTACGAAAGACGGCTCAAAACCTTCACCACGCAGCACGATGCCGAGCATCTCGGCCAGTGCGGTGTCGTCGTCGACGACAAGGACTCGTCCCTTCATAAACGACATCATCCCATTAGCTAATCGTTACCTGGCGTGACCTCGCACACAGCTCCGCAAGAGCCTCGGCGGTCACGGGCGAAACGGCTCCCCCCTCGGTGACGATGGCCGTCACCAGCTCGGGCGGCGTCACGTCGAACGCCGGGTTGTACGCCTGGGTCCCCAGGGGTGCCACCGGAATCCCGCCTCCCGCTCCCGTCACCGGCACCTGGGGTGCTGTGATCTCCGTCACCTCAAAGCCGGGGCGCTGCTCGACCTCGATGGACGCCCCGTCGGGAGTGTCCGGATCGATCGTCGTCACCGGCGCCACCACGATGAACGGCACATGGTGGTACCGCGCCAGCACAGCGAGCGGATAGCTCCCCACCTTGTTCGCCACCGAACCGTCGGCCGCGATGCGGTCCGCCCCGATCAGCACCGCGTCCACCTCACCCGCCGCGAACAGGGAACCCGCCGCGTTGTCGGTGAGCAAGGTGTACGCCATGCCACTGCGTGCCGCTTCGTACGCCGTCAGGCGAGCACCTTGCAGCAACGGACGCGTTTCGTCCACCCACAACCGCCGCAACCGCCCCTCACGGTGCGCCTGGAGGGCCACCGCGAAGGCCGTGCCCTCCCCGCCCGACACCAGCGGACCGGTGTTGCAATGGGTGAGAATCCGGTGCCCACCGCCGGACAGCAACTCGTCCAGCAGCGCCAGACCGTGCGCCGCCATCCGGGCGCTGGCCTCGGCATCCTCGCGGTGCAGCGTCCGCGCGGCGGCCAGCGCCGCGGCTGCCGCCGCTTCGGGATCGCCGCTCTTCGCCAGCGCCGCCCGGTGCGCCGCCTCGACCCGGCGCACCCCGACGGACAGATTCACCGCAGTGGGCCGGGCGCCCTCCAGCGCCCGCGCCGCCTCGGCCACGTCGAAGCCCCGCGCGGCGGCGAGCGCGACGCCGTACGCCCCGGCGATCCCGAGCAGCGGCGCCCCGCGCACGGCGAGCGAACGGATCGCCTCCACCAGCGCCGGCGCGTCCGTGCACACCAGCTCGACCTCCTCCGCCGGAAGCCGCGTCTGATCGAGAAGGACCAGCACAGGACCTTCGGGTGGTTCCTCCCATCGGACCACAGGTATCTCGGTCGACCGCTTGTCCCCGTCGCTTCGCGCCTGCTGATCAGCCATGTGATCAGTCTGCCCCGGATCCCGCGGACAATTGAAGGAGTCCGGCGCCCACCGCGGCAGGTCCGGGGACAACCACCCCATGGCACGATGGCTGCCAACCTGCCGCCGCGACAGCGGACCGGCACCGAGAAGGAGCTTCGATGACAGACACTCCGGGCTGGGCCTCGCCCGGATCCGCCCCGTCGTCCGAGGGTCGGGAACCCGGCGTGTCCGGCCCCGCCGAGCCCGCCGACCGCCCCGCCGATGCCGAGCCCGCGCCGCAGCCGGTCACCGACGCGCAGGGCCCAGGCGCGAAGTGGTCCAAGGAACAGCCGCCGCCCGGCCAGTGGTCCGCCCCCACCGGTGCCCCCGGCCCGCACCAGGCCCCGCCGCCCCCACCGCCCGGCCCGGGCTGGGGCGGACAGCAGCCCGGCACACCGGGCCCCGGCGGCTACGGCGGCGGCTACGCGGGCCCGCCCACCGGCTACGGCGCCCCCGGCGGCTACGGAGCCTGGGGCGGCGGCTGGGGCGGCCCCCCGCCCGCGGCCAAGCCCGGTGTCATCCCGCTCCGCCCGCTCGGCGTCGGCGAGATCCTCGACGGCGCCGTCTCCACCATGCGCACCTACTGGCGCACGGTGCTCGGCATCTCGCTGACCGTCGCCCTGGTCATGAACGTCAGCATGGTCCTGCTGCAGGGCTTCGTGCTGAACGACGTCCAGACCACGGTCAGCGACCCCAACGCCACCCCCTCCGAAGCACTCCACGCCCTGCGCGACACCATGATCGGCACCGGCGTCCTCTCGGTGATCCGCACGGCCGCCATGCTCATCGCGACCGCCCTGCTCACCACCATCACCAGCCGGGCCGTCCTCGGCCGGCCGGTCACCACCCGGGAGAGCTGGCGCGACGCCCGGCCTCAGATCCTGAAACTGCTCGGGCTGCTCATCCTGCTGGCCCTGATCTTCGTCGGCGCGATCTTCGCCGGGGCACTGCCCGGCCTGCTCGTCCTGATCGCCGGCGGCGGCGACAACGCCGGAGCGGCACTGCTCGCCCTGGGCTTCCTCGGCGGCACCATCATCGGCGTGTGGCTGCTGATCCGCTACTACCTCGCCGCCCCCGCCCTGATGCTGGAGCGGCAGGGCGTCGTGAAGTCCCTGAAGCGCTCGGCGAAGCTCGTGCGCGGCTCCTGGTGGCGCATCTTCGGCATCATGCTGCTCACCCTCCTCATCACCCTCATCGTCTCGGCCGTCGTGACCATCCCCTTCACCCTCATCGGGGCCGCCGCGAGCGGTGACGGCATGAACGACCTGCTCGGCGCCAACGGCGGGCACATCGGCTGGACCACCCTGATCGTCCAAGGAATCGGCGCGCTGGTCGGCGCCACGCTCACCCTCCCCATCAGCGCCGGCGTCACCGTGCTCCTCTACATCGACCAGCGCATCCGCCGCGAGGCCCTCGACCTCGAACTGGCCCGCGCCGCCGGTGTCCAGGGCTACGGCACCGGCACCCCCGGTCCCGTCCCGGGGAGCTGATGCGGTGAGTCTCACGGGGGGAGTTCTCACGGCGGCGGCCCCGGCCGGCGTCGGCAACACGGTCGTACGCGGCCTGCTGCGCGCGTCGGACACGGCCGTCCGCGCAGCAGGCGGCTCGGGCGGCAAACCGCCGGTGACCCTCTCACGCGACCCCGCGCGAGAGGCGGCTCGGCGCGAACTGTCCAAGCGCATGTACCACGAGAACGAACCCGGCCTGTTCCAGCGCGCCCTGAACGCGTTCTGGGACTGGCTCGACCGGCTGCTCGGCTCGGCCGCCTCCGCGACACCCGGCGGCACGCTCGGCCTGGTCGTCGTGATCCTGTTCATCGTCGCCGTCCTGGCCGCCCTGTGGTGGCGCCTGGGCACCCCGCGCCGCCAACCCGCCTCCACCGCCGTCCTGTTCGACGACCGCCCCCGCAGCGCCGCCGAACACCGCGCGGCCGGCGAGGCACACGCGGCCCAGGGCCACTGGAACCAGGCCGTCCAGGAACGCATGCGGGCCATCGTCCGCTCCCTGGAGGAACGGGCCCTGCTCGACGTCCGCCCCGGCCGCACCGCCGACGAAGCGGCCACCGAAGCCGGCCGCACACTCCCGGCACACACGGACCGACTCGCCTCCGCGGCACGGGAGTTCGACGACATCACATACGGCGGGCGCAGCGGGAACGAGCAGTCGTACCAACGCATCGCCGAACTCGACCGCGACCTGGAACGCACCAGGCCCGCCCTCGCCCACAGCGCCGTGAGCACAGCCCACAACGCCCGCCAAGGGGCGGCCCGGTGACCGCCGAGGCCTCCGCGCCGACCACCTCCACAGCGCCCACCGCCCGCCAGGTGTGGACCCGCGCGCGAGGCATCACGCTCGCCGTCGTCCTGCTCCTCGCGGCGGCCATCGCCATGGCCGCCGTACGCTCCACCGCCCGGCACGGCGAACTGGACCCGCGCTCCGCCGACCCCTACGGCAGCCGCGCCGTCGCCCAACTCCTCGCCGACCGCGGCATTTCCACCCGCGTGGTCACCACCCTCGGCCAGGCGCGAGCCGCCACCGGCCCGGACACCACCCTCCTGGTCGCCGTACCCGACCTGCTGACGACCCGCCAACAGGAGCAGTTGCACCAGGCGACCGCGACCTCCGGCGGACGCGCCGTCCTGGTCGCAGCCGGCAGCTGGTCCATCGAGCGGCTCGCGCCCGGGGTCACCGCGGACCCCACCACCAGCAGCCGTGACACTCTCGCCCCCGGCTGCGCCCTCCCAGAGGCCCGGCGCGCGGGCAGCGCAGACACCGGCGGCATCCGCTACACCACCACCCGCCTCGACGCCGAACGCTGCTACCCCAGCGCACGCCTCGCCACCCTGCTGCGCATCCCCGCGGCATCCGGGACGGGCGACACCGTCGTGCTCGGCGCCCCCGACATCCTCTACAACGACCGCCTCGACAAGCAGGGCAACGCCTCGCTCGCCCTCCAACTCCTCGGCTCCCGCCCCCATCTGGTCTGGTACCTCCCCTCGCTCGCCGACACCTCGGCCGCCCACGACGGCGACCAGAAGAACTTCCTCGACCTGCTCCCCTCGGGCTGGCTCTGGGGCACGCTCCAGCTCTTCATCGCGGCCGCTCTCGCCGCCTTGTGGCGGGCACGCCGCTTCGGCCCCCTCGTGCCCGAAAGACTCCCCGTCGCGATCCGCGCCTCCGAAACCGCCGAAGGCCGCGCCCGCCTCTACCGCAAAGCCGACGCCCGCGACCGCGCGGCCGCCGCTCTTCGCTCCGCCACCCGCACCCGGCTCGCCCCCCTCGTCGGCGTCCCCGTCGCCCAGGCGCACGCGCCCGAGGCCCTGCTACCCGCCCTGGCCGCCCACCGCTCCGGCGACGGACAGACCCTGCACCCCCTCCTCTTCGGACCGCCGCCCCGCGACGACGCGGCCCTCATCGCACTGACCGACCAACTCGACGCCCTCGAAAGAGAGGTACGCCATTCATGATGGACCCGACCACTGACAACGCCGGGACCACCGGGGACGCGGGCACCGCCCGGGCCTCTCTGGAAGCCCTGCGCGCCGAGATCGCCAAAGCCGTGGTCGGCCAGGACCCCGCCGTGACCGGCCTCGTCGTCGCCCTCCTCTGCCGCGGACACGTCCTCCTCGAAGGAGTCCCCGGAGTCGCCAAGACGCTCCTCGTCCGCACCCTCGCCTCGGCCCTCGAACTCGACACCAAACGCGTCCAGTTCACCCCCGACCTGATGCCGAGCGACGTCACCGGCTCCCTCGTCTACGACACCCGCACCGCCGAGTTCTCCTTCCAGGAAGGCCCGGTCTTCACCAACCTCCTCCTCGCGGACGAGATCAACCGCACCCCGCCCAAGACCCAGTCCTCCCTCCTCGAAGCCATGGAGGAACGCCAGGTCACGGTCGACGGCACCCCACGCCCGCTCCCCGACCCCTTCCTGGTCGCCGCGACGCAGAACCCCGTCGAATACGAGGGCACCTATCCCCTCCCGGAAGCCCAACTCGACCGCTTCCTGCTCAAACTGACGATCCCTCTGCCCTCCCGCCAGGACGAGATCGACGTCCTCACCCGCCACGCCTCCGGCTTCAACCCGCGCGACCTGCGCGCCGCCGGCGTACGCCCCGTCGCCGGCCCCGCCGACCTCGACGCGGCCCGCGCAGCCGTCGCCAAGACGACCGTCTCCCCCGAGATCGCCGCCTACGTCGTGGACATCTGCCGCGCCACCCGCGAGTCGCCCTCGCTCACCCTCGGCGTCTCCCCGCGCGGGGCCACGGCCCTCCTCGCCACCTCGCGCGCCTGGGCGTGGCTCACCGGCCGCGACTACGTCATCCCCGACGACGTCAAGGCGCTCGCCCTGCCCACTCTGCGCCACCGTGTCCAACTGCGCCCCGAGGCCGAGATGGAGGGCGTTACCGCCGACTCCGTCATCAACGCCGTCCTCGCCCACGTCCCGGTCCCCCGCTGATGGCACTCACCGGACGCGCCGCCCTGCTCGCGGCCCTCGGCTCGATCCCCGTCGGCGTCCTGGAACCCGGCTGGACAGGCCTCCTCGCGGTCAACGGCCCCCTGGCACTGGCCTGCGCCTGCGACTTCGCTCTCGCCGCCCCCGTACGACGTCTCGCCCTGACCCGCTCCGGCGACACCTCCACGCGCCTCGGCGAGACCGCCGACGTCACGCTCACACTCGCCAACCCGTCCCGCCGCCCCCTGCGGGCACAGCTACGGGACGCCTGGCCACCGAGCAGCTGGCAGCCCGGCACCGAGATCGAGGCCTCCCGCCACCGCCTGACCGTCCCCCCGGGTGAGCGCAGGCGCGTGACGACCCGACTGCGCCCCACACGCCGCGGCGACCGACGGGCCGACCGCGTCACGATCCGCTCCTACGGCCCACTCGGCCTGTTCTCCCGCCAGGGCACGCACATGCTGCCCTGGACTGTACGGGTTCTGCCCCCGTTCACCAGCCGAAAGCATCTCCCGTCGAAACTCGCCCGATTGCGTGAACTGGACGGCCGCACCAGCGTGCTGACACGCGGCGAGGGAACCGAGTTCGACAGCCTGCGCGAGTACGTTCCCGGCGACGACACCCGCTCGATCGACTGGCGAGCCACCGCCCGGCAGTCCGCCGTCGCCGTCCGCACCTGGCGCCCGGAACGCGACCGGCACATCCTGCTGGTTCTGGACACCGGCCGCACCTCCGCCGGCCGCGTGGGCGACGCCCCGCGCCTCGACGCCTCCATGGACGCGGCCCTGCTCCTCGCCGCGCTCGCCTCCCGGGCCGGCGACCGTGTGGCGCTCCTGGCGTACGACCGCCGGGTACGCGCCCTCGTCCAGGGCCGCTCCGCAGGGGACGTCCTGCCGTCCCTGGTCCACGCGATGGCCTCGCTCGAACCGGAACTCGTCGAAACGGACGCACGCGGCCTCACCGCCACGGCACTCCGTACGGCGCCACGCCGGTCCTTGATCGTCCTGCTCACCGCACTCGACGCCGCCCCGATGGAACAGGGCCTTCTCCCACTGCTCCCGCAGCTCACGCAACGGCACACGGTTCTGGTCGCCTCGGTGGCGGACCCGCACATCGCGCGCATGGGCAAGGCCCGGGGCAACGCAGAGGCGGTGTACGAGGCCGCGGCGGCGGCTCAGGCACAGAGCGAGCGTCGGAACACCGCAGGACAGCTCCGTCGTCATGGGGTGACGGTGGTGGACGCGACCCCCGAAAACCTGGCGCCGACGCTGGCGGACGCGTATCTCGCTCTGAAAGCGGCGGGCCGGCTCTGAGAGGAGCCCGCCCCGCCGTTCTTCGGGAACAAAAGTAGGTGAAACGCAGAAAGGCCCACGCCTGATGGCGTGGGCCTTTCCCAAAATTTGTTCGGCGGCGTCCTACTCTCCCACAGGGTCCCCCCTGCAGTACCATCGGCGCTGTGAGGCTTAGCTTCCGGGTTCGGAATGTAACCGGGCGTTTCCCTCACGCTATGACCACCGAAACACTATGAAACTGACAACCGGACCGCCTGTTCGGCGGGGCTGTTCGTGGTTTCAGAACCAACACAGTGGACGCGAGCAACTGAGGACAAGCCCTCGGCCTATTAGTACCGGTCACCTCCACACCTCACGGTGCTTCCAGATCCGGCCTATCAACCCAGTCGTCTACTGGGAGCCTTACCCCATCAAGTGGGTGGGAGTCCTCATCTCGAAGCAGGCTTCCCGCTTAGATGCTTTCAGCGGTTATCCCTCCCGAACGTAGCCAACCAGCCATGCCCTTGGCAGAACAACTGGCACACCAGAGGTTCGTCCGTCCCGGTCCTCTCGTACTAGGGACAGCCCTTCTCAAGACTCCTACGCGCACAGCGGATAGGGACCGAACTGTCTCACGACGTTCTAAACCCAGCTCGCGTACCGCTTTAATGGGCGAACAGCCCAACCCTTGGGACCGACTCCAGCCCCAGGATGCGACGAGCCGACATCGAGGTGCCAAACCATCCCGTCGATATGGACTCTTGGGGAAGATCAGCCTGTTATCCCCGGGGTACCTTTTATCCGTTGAGCGACGGCGCTTCCACAAGCCACCGCCGGATCACTAGTCCCGACTTTCGTCCCTGCTCGACCCGTCGGTCTCACAGTCAAGCTCCCTTGTGCACTTACACTCAACACCTGATTGCCAACCAGGCTGAGGGAACCTTTGGGCGCCTCCGTTACTCTTTAGGAGGCAACCGCCCCAGTTAAACTACCCATCAGACACTGTCCCTGATCCGGATCACGGACCCAGGTTAGACATCCAGCACGACCAGACTGGTATTTCAACGACGACTCCACGAACACTGGCGTGCCCGCTTCAAAGTCTCCCAGCTATCCTACACAAGCCGAACCGAACACCAATATCAAACTGTAGTAAAGGTCCCGGGGTCTTTCCGTCCTGCTGCGCGAAACGAGCATCTTTACTCGTAGTGCAATTTCACCGGGCCTATGGTTGAGACAGTCGAGAAGTCGTTACGCCATTCGTGCAGGTCGGAACTTACCCGACAAGGAATTTCGCTACCTTAGGATGGTTATAGTTACCACCGCCGTTTACTGGCGCTTAAGTTCTCAGCTTCGCCCCACCGAAATGGAGCTAACCGGTCCCCTTAACGTTCCAGCACCGGGCAGGCGTCAGTCCGTATACATCGCCTTACGGCTTCGCACGGACCTGTGTTTTTAGTAAACAGTCGCTTCTCGCTGGTCTCTGCGGCCACCCCCAGCTCTGGCAGCAAGTGCCGTCACCAGACGTGGCCCCCCTTCTCCCGAAGTTACGGGGGCATTTTGCCGAGTTCCTTAACCATAGTTCACCCGAACGCCTCGGTATTCTCTACCTGACCACCTGAGTCGGTTTAGGGTACGGGCCGCCATGAAACTCGCTAGAGGCTTTTCTCGACAGCATAGGATCATCCACTTCACCACAATCGGCTCGGCATCAGGTCTCACCCTGCATGAGTGGCGGATTTGCCTACCACTCGGGCTACACCCTTACCCCGGGACAACCACCGCCCGGGATGGACTACCTTCCTGCGTCACCCCATCACTCACCTACTAACCGCTTGGTCCGGCGGCTCCACCACTTTCCATTCCCCGAAGGGTCCGGAACGGCTTCACGGCCTTAGCATCACGATGCTCGATGTTTGACGCTTCACAGCGGGTACCGGAATATCAACCGGTTATCCATCGACTACGCCTGTCGGCCTCGCCTTAGGTCCCGACTTACCCTGGGCAGATCAGCTTGACCCAGGAACCCTTAGTCAATCGGCGCAAACGTTTCTCACGTTTGTATCGCTACTCATGCCTGCATTCTCACTCGTCAACCGTCCACGACTACCTTCCAGTGCCGCTTCACCCGGCAGACGACGCTCCCCTACCCATCCACACAGGCGTTGGCCCTATTGTGTGAATGACACGACTTCGGCGGTACGCTTGAGCCCCGCTACATTGTCGGCGCGGAATCACTAGACCAGTGAGCTATTACGCACTCTTTCAAGGGTGGCTGCTTCTAAGCCAACCTCCTGGTTGTCTGTGCGACTCCACATCCTTTCCCACTTAGCGTACGCTTAGGGGCCTTAGTCGATGCTCTGGGCTGTTTCCCTCTCGACCATGGAGCTTATCCCCCACAGTCTCACTGCCGCGCTCTCACTTACCGGCATTCGGAGTTTGGCTAAGGTCAGTAACCCGGTAGGGCCCATCGCCTATCCAGTGCTCTACCTCCGGCAAGAAACACACGACGCTGCACCTAAATGCATTTCGGGGAGAACCAGCTATCACGGAGTTTGATTGGCCTTTCACCCCTAACCACAGGTCATCCCCCAGGTTTTCAACCCTGGTGGGTTCGGTCCTCCACGAAGTCTTACCTCCGCTTCAACCTGCCCATGGCTAGATCACTCCGCTTCGGGTCTTGAGCGTGCTACTGAATCGCCCTGTTCGGACTCGCTTTCGCTACGGCTTCCCCACCCGGGTTAACCTCGCAACACACCGCAAACTCGCAGGCTCATTCTTCAAAAGGCACGCAGTCACGAGAATGTGCAAGCACATTCCGACGCTCCCACGGCTTGTAGGCACACGGTTTCAGGTACTATTTCACTCCCCTCCCGGGGTACTTTTCACCATTCCCTCACGGTACTATCCGCTATCGGTCACCAGGGAATATTTAGGCTTAGCGGGTGGTCCCGCCAGATTCACACGGGATTTCTCGGGCCCCGTGCTACTTGGGTGTCTCTCAAACGAGCCGCTGACGTTTCGACTACGGGGGTCTTACCCTCTACGCCGGACCTTTCGCATGTCCTTCGCCTACATCAACGGTTTCTGACTCGTCTCACGGCCGGCAGACCGTGAAAGAGAGATCCCACAACCCCCACGACGCAACCCCTGCCGGGTCTCACACGCCATAGGTTTGGCCTCATCCGGTTTCGCTCGCCACTACTCCCGGAATCACGGTTGTTTTCTCTTCCTGAGGGTACTGAGATGTTTCACTTCCCCTCGTTCCCTCCACACTGCCTATGTGTTCAGCAGCGGGTGACAGCCCATGACGACTGCCGGGTTTCCCCATTCGGAAACCCCCGGATCAAAGCCTGGTTGACGACTCCCCGGGGACTATCGCGGCCTCCCACGTCCTTCATCGGTTCCTGGTGCCAAGGCATCCACCGTGCGCCCTTAAAAACTTGGCCACAGATGCTCGCGTCCACTGTGCAGTTCTCAAACAACGACCAGCCACCCATCACCCCGAACCCATAAGGTCCGAGTGCACTGGGGCCGGCGACTGAGGAGAAGATCAGATCATTCCCTCAGACACCCAACAGCGTGCCCGGCACGACCAGCCGACCAGATCAGCGTTCCACGCCCCGAAGAGCAGTACTAGCGCCTGGTCCGTCCTGGACCGTGCCGAATAATCAACGTTCCACCCATGAGCAACCAGCATCGGACACTCGCCGATGTACTGGCCTCTGACCGAGCAGAGCCCGGTAAGAAGTGCTCCTTAGAAAGGAGGTGATCCAGCCGCACCTTCCGGTACGGCTACCTTGTTACGACTTCGTCCCAATCGCTAGTCCCACCTTCGACGACTCCCTCCCACAAGGGGTTGGGCCACCGGCTTCGGGTGTTACCAACTTTCGTGACGTGACGGGCGGTGTGTACAAGGCCCGGGAACGTATTCACCGCAGCAATGCTGATCTGCGATTACTAGCAACTCCGACTTCATGGGGTCGAGTTGCAGACCCCAATCCGAACTGAGACCGGCTTTTTGAGATTCGCTCCACCTCACGGTATCGCAGCTCATTGTACCGGCCATTGTAGCACGTGTGCAGCCCAAGACATAAGGGGCATGATGACTTGACGTCGTCCCCACCTTCCTCCGAGTTGACCCCGGCGGTCTCCTGTGAGTCCCCATCACCCCGAAGGGCATGCTGGCAACACAGAACAAGGGTTGCGCTCGTTGCGGGACTTAACCCAACATCTCACGACACGAGCTGACGACAGCCATGCACCACCTGTACACCGACCACAAGGGGGGCACTATCTCTAATGCTTTCCGGTGTATGTCAAGCCTTGGTAAGGTTCTTCGCGTTGCGTCGAATTAAGCCACATGCTCCGCTGCTTGTGCGGGCCCCCGTCAATTCCTTTGAGTTTTAGCCTTGCGGCCGTACTCCCCAGGCGGGGAACTTAATGCGTTAGCTGCGGCACCGACGACGTGGAATGTCGCCAACACCTAGTTCCCACCGTTTACGGCGTGGACTACCAGGGTATCTAATCCTGTTCGCTCCCCACGCTTTCGCTCCTCAGCGTCAGTAATGGCCCAGAGATCCGCCTTCGCCACCGGTGTTCCTCCTGATATCTGCGCATTTCACCGCTACACCAGGAATTCCGATCTCCCCTACCACACTCTAGCTAGCCCGTATCGAATGCAGACCCGGGGTTAAGCCCCGGGCTTTCACACCCGACGTGACAAGCCGCCTACGAGCTCTTTACGCCCAATAATTCCGGACAACGCTTGCGCCCTACGTATTACCGCGGCTGCTGGCACGTAGTTAGCCGGCGCTTCTTCTGCAGGTACCGTCACTTGCGCTTCTTCCCTGCTGAAAGAGGTTTACAACCCGAAGGCCGTCATCCCTCACGCGGCGTCGCTGCATCAGGCTTTCGCCCATTGTGCAATATTCCCCACTGCTGCCTCCCGTAGGAGTCTGGGCCGTGTCTCAGTCCCAGTGTGGCCGGTCGCCCTCTCAGGCCGGCTACCCGTCGTCGCCTTGGTGAGCCATTACCTCACCAACAAGCTGATAGGCCGCGGGCTCATCCTTCACCGCCGGAGCTTTACACCGTCAAGGATGCCCAAGACGGTCATATCCGGTATTAGACCCCGTTTCCAGGGCTTGTCCCAGAGTGAAGGGCAGATTGCCCACGTGTTACTCACCCGTTCGCCACTAATCCACCCCGAAGGGCTTCATCGTTCGACTTGCATGTGTTAAGCACGCCGCCAGCGTTCGTCCTGAGCCAGGATCAAACTCTCCGTGAATGTTTACCGGTAATCCGGTCGAACACCACGAGAGCGGAACCAGGAGGAGGAATAGTCCTCCCGGTTCACAGCGTCCTCGCTGTGTTTTTCAAAGGAACCTCGCCCCGGTCGTGATGACCGGAGACGGGGTATCAACTAATCTGGCGTTGATTTTTGGCACGCTGTTGAGTTCTCAAGGAACGGTCGCTTCCTTTGTACTCACCCTCTCGGGCTTTCCTCCGGGCTTCCCTTCGGTGTTTCCGACTCTATCAGATCTTTTCTCGATCCGATTTCCTCGGTGCTTTCCAGGTTCCCGCTCCGCTTTCGCTTCGCGTTTCCCTTTCCGGCGGTTCCGACTTTATCAGAAGTTCTTGGCCGGTCTGACCGGCCGCTCATTTCTGAGTAATCGGGAGGTGCTTCTTCGAGAAGTCGTTCTCGACTTTTCTCAGGAAGCTTGTAGATTCTAACGCTCGCCACCGAGCTTGTCCAGCTCTAGGCAACTGTTTGAATCTACCTCCCCACGCCACCCGTGTCAACGGGTTTGCGGGGCGAAGAGGAGACTAGCAGCTCACAGACGTGGATCGCACATCAGGCAGCGGTGGGGACGCCGGCGCTGCGGTCCGTCGCTTCGAGATCGCCCGTCTCGCCGGCGCGTACGGCTCGGCCGCCCAGGACGTAGACGTACGTCAGGAATGCGAGCTCGACCGCGATGCCGATGCCGATGCGGGCCCAGGTGGGCAGGCCGGAGGGGGTGACGAAGCCTTCGATGGCGCCGGAGACGAAGAGGACCAGGGCCAGACCGATCGCCATGCCGACCGCGGCCCGTCCCTCCTCGGCGAGAGCGGTACGGCGGGTGCGGGGACCCGGGTCTATGAGGGTCCAGCCCAGGCGCAGGCCCGTACCGGCGGCGACGAAGACGGCGGTCAGTTCGAGCAGGCCGTGCGGGAGGACCAGCCCCAGGAAGGTGTCGAGGCGGCCGGCGGAGGACATCAGGCCGAACCCGACGCCCAGGTTGAGCATGTTCTCGAAGAGGATCCACAGGACGGGCAGCCCCAGGAACACCCCCAGGACCAGGCACATCGCGGCCGCCTGGGCGTTGTTCGTCCACACCTGGGCGGCGAAGGCGGCCGCGGGGTGGCTGGAGTAGTACGTCTCGTACTCGCCGCCGGGGCGGGTCAGCTCGCGCAGCTGGCCCGGGGCCGCGATGGACGACTGCACGTCCGGGTGGGTGCCGATCCACCAGCCGAGCAGGATCGCGATGACCGTGGACACAAGTGCTGTGGGTACCCACCAATGGCGCGCGCGATAGACGGCTGCCGGGAAGCCCTGGCCCAGGAAGCGCGTGACGTCACGCCATGAAGCGCGGCGGGTGCCGGTGACGGCGCTACGCGCGCGTGCCACCAGCTGGCTGAGCCGTCCCGTCAGTTGCGGGTCCGGAGCGCTGGACTGGATGAGGGAGAGGTGAGTGGCGGTGCGCTGGTAGAGCGCGACGAGTTCGTCGGCTTCGGCGCCGTTGAGACGGCGCCGGCGGCGGAGCAGGGCGTCGAGGCGGTCCCATTCGGCACGGTGCGCGGAGACGAAGACGTCCAGGTCCATCGGGTCTGCCTGCTCCTCGGCTGGTCGTCGACAGCTCGTCCGCTCGTCGTGGATGCTCGCATCTACTGTCAGCTTGTCGCACTGGGGCGCGATGCGCCCACAGCTTGGCAGACTTGCGGTTCCGGGGGCAGATCGGGGAAGGGCGGCGGGCGTGAGTGAGCTGGTGACCGGCGAGGCGGTGGCGCTCGAACTGCTGCCGGCGAGGCTGCCGAGCAGGGCGCTGGCCGTGTTGTTCGACCTGGTGGTGGCCGTGACCGCGTACGTCGTGGTCACGGTGGCGCTGGTGATGTCGACGGCCTCGATGGACGAGGCTGCGCAGGTGGCCCTGTCGATCGCGACGTTTCTGCTGGTGCTGGTCGGCGGTCCGATCGCGGTGGAGACGCTCAGTCATGGGCGGTCGCTCGGGAAGCTGGCCTTCGGGCTTCGGGTGGTGCGGGACGACGGCGGACCGATCCGGTTCCGGCATGCGCTGGTGCGCGGCGCGATCGGTGTGGTCGAGATCCTGCTGACGTTCGGTGTGGTGGCCTGCATCGCCTCGCTGGTGTCCGCGCGGGGCCGGCGGCTCGGGGACGTGTTCGCGGGCACGCTCGTCGTCCGTGAGCGAATACCCGCCGGTCCGGCCGGGTTCGTGCCGCCTCCGCCGCCGTGGCTCGTGGGGCGGTTCGCCGAGCTGGACCTGTCTGCCGTGCCGGACGGGCTGTGGCTGGCCGTGCGGCAGTACCTGACGCGGATGACGCAGCTCGATCCGCAGGTCTCCGTGGGGATGGCGCAGCGGCTGGCGGCCGATCTCGCGGCGCGTACGGGTGCTTCGGTGTCGCCGGATCTGCCGGCCGCCGCCTTTCTCGCGGCCGTGGTGCACGAGCGGCAGTCCCGTGAGGTCCGGCAGGCGTTCGGTGCCGGCGGTTTCGCCCCGGCCGCGGGGCGGACCGGCACGCCGACGGCACCCGCCGCTCCTCAGCCGCCGCCCGCTCCTGTCGCGGGCCCTCCGTGGAACGTCGTTCCGCCGGCCGGACCGCAGGACCGGGATCCGCGGCGGCCGCAGACGCCCGTCACGCCGTCGGCCGCGCATGCCGCACGGCCGGTGGAGGAGCCGTCGGCCGACCGCCCGTCCACCGGATTCGCACCGCCGGCCTGAGGCGGGGTCCGAGGAGTACTCGGCGGTCGGGTTCCGCCGCGTTCAGTCGAAGGACGACGGCGGTGTCTCAAGCTCCTCCAGCTCGATGCCGGGCGCGGCCAGAACGACGTCGCCGGCGATGTGGACGCTGTGCCGTTCGCCGGTGTCCAGGGCTGTGACCTGGTATTCGTCCACGGTCAGGGGGCCGTTGTCAGTGGCGTGTGCTTCGCTGTTCACCAAGGCCCAGGACTGGTCCACGGTGCGGGGGGCGAGGACGGGATCCGTGAAGGCGACCAGGCGTACGCGGGTCGCGGCGGACGAGGGGGTGAGGCGCAGCAGACGGGCAGTGGCGACGAGGAACGCGGGGGACGTGCCGGTGAAGGCGTGGGCGCGCACATTGCCTTCGGTGGCATGGGTTCCGGTGGGGTCGGTGCGGACCCAGGTGACGCCGTCGAGGGCGGCGCCTCGCACCTGCCAGCCTCCCGCGTGCAGTTCGAGGCGGATGGGGCGGCCGAGGTCGTCCAGGGCGAGGTCGACCGAGCCGTGCTGATCACCGGCGGGGCCGGTCAGCCGGGAGACGTAGCGCCAGCCGGACGGGCCGGGGGCGCATTGGAAGTGCTCTTCTGCGAGGGGGGTGTGATCATGCGGATCGTGGAGCGAATAACGGCCGCGGGGCATGGGGGTCCTGGGGCTTGACGGGCTGACGGCCCGGGCCGGTTCAGCCGGTCCGGACTGGCTCCGGGGCCGGCTGACGGTTCCGGGAAAGGGGCAGGCCCCCGGCACGGGGGTGCGGGGGCCTGCCTCGGGAGACCTGCTGTCGGGGAGCGCGGCGGTGCACCGGCGTGCTCCCCGGCGAGCGGGGCTACGGAACCCGGGGGCTCAGTAGCGGTAGTGGTCCGGCTTGAACGGGCCGTCGACCTCGACACCGATGTACGCGGCCTGCTCCGGACGCAGCGTGGTCAGCTTCACGCCGAGGGAGGCCAGGTGGAGGCGGGCGACCTTCTCGTCCAGGTGCTTGGGCAGCGTGTACACACCGACCGGGTACTCGTCCGGCTTGGTGAACAGCTCGATCTGGGCCAGGGTCTGGTCCGCGAAGGAGTTGGACATCACGAACGACGGGTGACCGGTGGCGTTGCCCAGGTTGAGCAGGCGGCCCTCGGACAGCACGATGATCTTCTTGCCGTCCGGGAAGGTCCAGGTGTGGACCTGCGGCTTGACCTCGTCCTTCACGATGCCCGGGATCTTCGCCAGACCGGCCATGTCGATCTCGTTGTCGAAGTGACCGATGTTGCCGACGATCGCCTGGTGCTTCATCTTGGCCATGTCCGCGGCCATGATGATGTCCTTGTTGCCCGTCGTGGTGACGAAGATGTCGGCCTTGTCGATGACCTCGTCGAGGGTCGTCACCTGGTAGCCGTCCATCGCCGCCTGGAGCGCGCAGATCGGGTCGATCTCGGTGACGATCACGCGGGCGCCCTGTCCGCGCAGGGACTCCGCGCAGCCCTTGCCCACGTCGCCGTAGCCGCAGACGACCGCGGTCTTGCCGCCGATCAGGACGTCGGTTGCGCGGTTGATGCCGTCGACCAGCGAGTGGCGGCAGCCGTACTTGTTGTCGAACTTCGACTTGGTGACGGCGTCGTTGACGTTGATCGCCGGGAACAGGAGGACGCCGTCGCGCTGCATCTCGTACAGGCGGTGGACGCCCGTCGTGGTCTCCTCCGTCACGCCGCGGATCTCGGAGGCCAGCTGGGTCCACTTCTGCGAGCCGTCCGTGATGGTGCGGTGCAGGAGGTCGAGGATGACGCGGTGCTCGTCGGACTCGGCGGTGTCCAGGCCGGGGACCTTGCCGTCCTTCTCGTACTCGACGCCCTTGTGGACGAGGAGGGTGGCGTCACCGCCGTCGTCCAGGATCATGTTCGGGCCGCCGGTGGGGCTGTCCGGCCAGGTCAGCGCCTGCTCCGTGCACCACCAGTACTCCTCCAGGGTCTCGCCCTTCCAGGCGAAGACCGGGACGCCCTGCGGGTTGTCGGGCGTGCCGTTCGGGCCGACGGCGATGGCGGCGGCCGCGTGGTCCTGGGTGGAGAAGATGTTGCAGGAGGCCC
The DNA here is from genome assembly GCF_058673395.1 of Streptomyces sp. HUAS MG56. Lineage (NCBI taxonomy): Bacteria > Bacillati > Actinomycetota > Actinomycetes > Kitasatosporales > Streptomycetaceae > Streptomyces > Streptomyces sp. HUAS MG56. The sequence goes on from NZ_CM178722.1 coordinate 4,660,660, forward strand.
AGCGGACCCGCGCGCCCAGGGCGACGAGGGTCTCGATGAGCACGGCGGTCTGGACGGTCATGTGCAGGGAGCCGGTGACGCGGGCGCCGGCCAGGGGCTGCGCCTCGGCGTACTCCTTGCGGATCGCCATCAGGCCGGGCATCTCGTGCTCGGCGAGGGTGATCTCCTTGCGGCCGAACTCGGCCAGCGAGAGATCGGCGACCTTGAAGTCCTGTCGGTTGTCGACAGTCGTCATTACGAGCTGCTCCTCGGAGTCGGGATCGAGGTGGATACGGCTGATCTGCGCGGCGGCGGACACACGGGTGCCCGCGAAGAGCACACAGGCATGCCCCCGTACGCGCAGCGCAGTCCGTCGGAGGCCCTCTCTCCCTCGGCCGGTCCGCGAGGACCGCCCGACCGCCATCAGCAGCGACGTCTGGCTCCGTCCCAAGCTACACCGGAGGGCCGGGTCGCCCCCAGTCCGCCGCCGCAAGGTTCGAGCCACTGGGAGGGCGGTTTCGAGCGGCACTGCGGGGGCAGGAGGCGTGCCGGCAGGGGTGCGAATCCCCGGGGACGGGCGCCCGCAGACCGGGATGAACAGGAACTTTCGCCTCTGAGCTCCGAGGGGAGGGTGCGGCAGGATGCAGGGGGCCGGGAATCCCGGTCCGCGCTCGCGGGGTGTCCGGGACGGCACCGCGCGCGACGAAGGTGTGAGGAGTATCGACGTGACCAGTCCGGCCGGACCGCCCTCCACGGGTGGCCGTGATGACGAACGGCGGCGGGTGAAGCTGCTGGTGGTGACCGCCTGCCCGACCGGCATCGCGCACACGTACATGGCGGCGGAGAAGCTCGCGCAGGCCGCGGCGAGCCGTGGCATCGAGATGAAGGTGGAGACCCAGGGATCGATCGGGGCCGAAAACGTCCTCGATGACAACGATGTCAGACACGCGGACGGCATCATCGTCGCCGCGGACAAGGACGTCGACCTGAGCCGGTTCGCGGGCAAGCGCGTGCTGACGGTCGGGGTCGCCGAGGGCATCCACCATCCCGAGCAGCTGATCGAGCGGGTGCGGTCGGCGCCGGTGCACGCGCCGGGCGGGGCCGGGAGCGCTGCGGGGACCTCGGGTGGCGGGGGCGGCGGCCGGGAGCGGGGGCCGGTGTACAAGGCGCTGATGAACGGCGTGTCGTACATGATCCCGTTCGTGGTCGTCGGCGGTCTGCTGATCGCGGTGTCGCTGGCGCTCGGCGGCCATGCGACGGCGAAGGGGTACGTGATCCCGGACGGCACCTTCTGGGCGCACGTCAATGCGATCGGCGGGATCGGGTTCCAGCTGATGATCCCGATCCTGTCCGGCTACATCGCGTACGCGATCGCCGACCGGCCCGCGCTGGTGCCGGGCATGATCGGGGGCTGGATCGCGAACACGGGGGCGCTGTACGACTCGAAGGCCGGCGCGGGGTTCATCGGCGCGATCGTGACGGGGTTCCTCGCCGGGTACCTGGTGCTGTGGATCAAGAAGGTCCGGGTGCCGAAGTTCGTACAGCCGATCATGCCGATCATCGTGATCCCGATCGTGGCGACGACCGCGCTCGGGCTGTTCTTCATCTATGTCATCGGCAGGCCGATCTCCTGGGTGTTCGAGCACCTGACGAGCTGGCTCGGCGGGATGACGGGGACCAGCGCGATCCTGCTCGGCGCGATTCTGGGTCTGATGATCGCGTTCGACATGGGCGGGCCGGTCAACAAGACGGCGTTCCTCTTCGGTGCCGGGCTCATCGCGAGCGGCAACCAGACGGTGATGGGCATGTGCGCGGCCGCGATTCCGGTGATGCCGCTGGGGCAGGGGCTGGCCACGCTGATCCGGCGCGGGCTGTACACCGAGCAGGAGCGGGAGACCGGTCTCGCGGCGCTGTTCATGGGCTGCTTCGGTATCTCGGAGGGCGCGATTCCGTTCGCGGCCGCGCGGCCCGCGCAGGTGATTCCGGCCAACATGCTCGGTGGCGCGGTGGCCGGTGCGGTCGCGGGGCTGGCCGGGGTGAAGGACGCGGTGCCGCACGGGGGGCCGATCGTGGCGGTGCTCGGTGCCGTGAGCGGGGTGCCGATGTTCTTCGTCGCAGTGGTGATCGGTGCGGTGGTGACCGCGCTGGTGACCGTGACGTTGGTTGATGTGAGTGGGCGGCGAGGGCGTGTGGGGGCTGTTCCCACGGTTTCGGGCAGGGCTTCGGGTTCGGATTCGTCGTCGGCTTCGGGTGCGGAATCGGGCGCGGACTCGGACTTGGGTTCGGGCGCGGACACTGGCGCGGGCTCGGGTTCGTCGGGTGTGGGGGGAGATTCGGCGGCGCAGGTGGCCGTGCCTGACCAGGCGGTGGCGGCGGCGGAGGCCGGGCCCGCGGGCTCGGGGGGTTCGGTGCTTGTTACCGCCGGTCCGGGTACGGAGGCCGAGGTGTTGTCCGGCTATCTCAGCGGGCGCACCGTGCGCGTCGCGCTCGCCGCCGGGGACAAGGAGGCCGCGATACGGGAGATGGCCGAGCTGCTGGGCCGTAGTGGGCGGGTCTCCGATGTGGACGAGTTGGTGGCGACCGCGCTGCGGCGGGAGGAGCAGGGCACGACCGGGCTGGGCGAGGAGATCGCCATCCCGCATGCGAAGACCGATGCGGTGAGTGCGCCGGTCGTCGGGTTCGCGCGGTCCGCCGAGGGGGTCGAGTGGGGTTCGCTGGACGGTACGAAGGCCCGGCTGGTGTTCATGATCGCCGTACCGGAGGCGGCCGCCGGTGACGAACATCTGCGGATCCTCGCGCTGTTGTCCCGCAAGCTGATGGACCCCGGCTTCCGGGAGCGGCTGCTGGCGGCGCCGGACGAGCGGGCGGTACTCGACGTGCTCGCCGAGGTCGGATGAGCCGACGGGGACGAACGGGCTGACGGGTGCGGGCCCCGGTGATCGATGCCCGGGCCCGTGTCCCCCGTCCCGTATGCGCCGCCGTACGCGGCGCTGTACGCGCCGTCCCGTCCGTCTCTTCTCCTGCGGACCGGCACCTCCGCACAGTCCGATCACAGCGTGCCGCTATTCTCCGCGCCTCGGATGGGGCTCTTGGGGAGGACGGGACATGGCGGGGAGAACGCGAGGGCGGGGGCTGGGGATCTCGGCGCTGGTGCTGGGGGTGCTGGGCCTGGTGTTGGCGGTCGGTGCCGTCGCCTGGCTGCGGGCCGCGTACGGGGTCTCCACCCTGGCGGGCGACAGCATGCGGCCGACGTACGCGCGCGGGACCGGGATCGTCTGGGAGCGTGTCGACGGGGGTGAGGTGCGGCGCGGCGACGTCGTGGTGTTCACTCCGCCGGCGTCGTACGGGATCGGCGCGCCCCTGGTGAAGCGGGTCATCGGGGTGGGCGGGGACCGGGTGCGGTGCTGCACGGCGGTGGGTTCGCGGGAGGGGGTGAGCGTGAACGGGAAGCCGGTCGAGGAGCCGTACGTGTACGGCGGTGACGCCGACGGTGTGCACAGGGCGTACGACGTGACGGTCCCTCAGGGGCGGCTGTTCCTCCTGGGCGACTACCGCGCCGACTCCCAGGACTCGCGTTTCCATCTCGACGAGCAGAGCGGGACAGTGTCCGAGAGCGCGGTGCTGGGCCGGGTGACGGACGAACGTACCGTCCCGGCCCTCGGCGTCACGGCTGGGCTCCTCGGCGGTGTGCTGGTGCTCGTCGGCGTCGGGCTCGGGATCGGTTTTCTCGTCGTACGGCGGCGGGAGGCGGCGTCGGTGCCGGCGATGCCCTGGCCCGCGCCGCCGATGGGCGGCTGACGGCTGGTCAGTGGCCGGCCGCGTGCGGGTTCGGGCCGCCGGGGGTGGCCTCCGGGTCGGGGCCCTTGGCGGCCTCGGACTCGCTGTAGATGTCCGGTTCGAGGTAGATGACGCGGGCGATCGGGACGGCGGCGCGGATGCGGGCCTCGGCGGCGTTGATGGCGTTCGCGACCTCGGTGGCCGTGTCGTCGTGCTGGACGGCGATCTTGGCGGCGACCAGCAGCTCCTCGGGGCCGAGGTGCAGCGTGCGCATGTGGATGACGCCGGTGACGGTGTCGCCGTCGACGGTCGCCTCCTCGATCTGCTTGATCACGTCCGGGCCGGCGGCCTCGCCCAGCAGCAGCGACTTGGTCTCGGCGGCGAGGACCAGGGCGATGCAGACGAGCAGGACGCCGATGCACACGGTGCCGATGCCGTCCCAGACGCCGTCGCCGGTGAGGACGGACAGGCCGACGCCGAGCAGGGCGAGGACCAGACCGATGAGGGCGCCGAAGTCCTCCAGCAGGACGACGGGCAGCTCGGGCGCCTTGGCGCGGCGGATGAACTGGGCCCAGGACAGCGCGCCGCGCAGCTCGTTGGACTCCTTTATGGCCGTGCGGAAGGAGAAGCCCTCGGCGATGACCGCGAAGAGCAGGACGCCCACCGGCCAGTACCAGTTCTCCAGTTCGTGCGGGTGGCTGATCTTCTCGAAGCCCTCGTAGACGGCGAACATGCCGCCGATCGAGAACAGCACGATCGAGACCAGGAAGGCGTAGATGAAGCGCTCGCGGCCGTAACCGAACGGGTGTTGCGCGGTGGCCTCGCGCTGTGCGCGCTTGCCGCCGAGCAGCAGCAGGAACTGGTTGCCGGAGTCGGCGAGCGAGTGGACGCCCTCGGCGAGCATCGAGGAGGAGCCGCTGAACGCGAACGCCACGAACTTCGATGCCGCGATCGCGAGATTGGCGCCGAGTGCCGCCACGATCGCTTTCGTACCGCCTGACGCGCTCATGTGTCCGCGTTGTCCCTTCGCCTCTGTCGCCCTCTGCGGCCTGTGCCGCCTGTGCCGCCGTCGGACATCGCTGTCGTCCGGGCGGCCCGGCTTTGCCCGGCCTTTGCCGGTGGGCCATTGTTGCAGCCCGGCCGGGGCTCGCCGCGTCAGGTATCCACAACCCCGGTCATACGATCACAGTGGCGCGGAAGACGGTTCCCGCGCCGGAGACGGCCGCCTTCTCGCCCGCCGGGACGAAGACCGACTGGCCGGGGCCCAGCTCGTGTTCGCCCGCGCGGACCGAACCGGCGGTGCACAGCAGGATCTGCGGGGTGTCGAGGGTGAGGTCGTGGGCGGTGGTGCCCTCGGCGAACACGTAGCGGGACAGGCGGAACTCGTCGATCGGCGTCTCGTAGACCTCCTCGCCGGCCGCGGAGGCCTCGGGGCGCAGCACGCCCGGGTCGCTCGCCTCGAAGCGGACGACGCGCAGCAGTTCGGGGACGTCGACGTGCTTGGGGGTCAGGCCGCAGCGCAGGACGTTGTCGGAGTTGGCCATGATCTCGACGCCGAGGCCGTTGAGGTAGGCGTGCGGGATGCCGGCGCCGAGGAAGAGGGCCTCGCCGGGCTGGAGCCGGACGTGGTTGAGCAGCATCGCGGCGATGACGCCGGGGTCGCCCGGGTAGTGGTGGGCGATGTCGGCGTAGGGGGTGTAGGCGCCGCCGAGGCGGGTGCAGGCGGCACTGGCCTCGGCGACCGTGTGCGCCATCTCCTCGGGGGCGGCGCTGAGGATCGCGGTGAGGACCTCGCGCAGGGCCGCGTCCTCGGGGCGCGCGTGCAGCAGGTCGACGTACGGCTTGAGGGAGTCGACGCCGAGGCCGGCGAGCAGGTCGGCGGCCTGGACGGGGTCGCGGAAGCCGCACAGGCCGTCGAACTCTGTGAGCGCGCAGATCAGTTCGGGCTTGTGGTTGGCGTCCTTGTAGTTGCGGTGCGGGGCGTCGGCCGGGATGCCGCGGCGCTCCTCGTCCGCGTAGCCCTCCTTCGCCTGGGCCAGGTCGGGGTGCACCTGGAGGGAGAGGGGCGCGCCGGCGGCGAGGATCTTGAGCAGGAAGGGCAGGCGCGGGCCGAACTTGGCCACGGCCGCCTTGCCCAGCTCGGCCTCCGGGTTCGCGTCGATGACCTCGACGAGGCTCCCGCGCGCGGTGCGCGAGGGGGCACCGGGGTGGGCGCCCATCCACATCTCCGCCTGCGGTTCACCGGTCGGCTCGACGCCGATCAGGTGCGGGATGGCGGTGGGGGAACCCCAGGCGTAGGGGCGGATGGTGTTGTCGAGGCGGTCCATGTGTCCGTGTCTTCTCTGTCTGTCGTTCGTACGCGGCTCGGTCCGTACGCCGCTCGGTCGGCATCGGCCGGTGTCACTCGGTCGGCGTCGGCCGGTGAGGGCGCGGGCGCGGCGGGGCCGGCCCGGAGCCCACATCAGGCCCCGGAAGCGAGCGCCAGGTAAACGGCGGCGAAATCCGTGACGGCGATCAGGTCCGCGAGGGTCTCCAGTTCGCCGCCCTCCTCCGGTTCGAGTTCGCTGATCGGCGTGTCGTGGCTGAGGGCCAGGTCGCGGGCGGCGGGCGCGGCGGTGAGGCCGCTGAGCGGGCGGTCGCGGAGCAGCACCACGCGCGCGTGCATCGCGGGCGCCTCCTCCACCCGGTCGCGGAAGAAGTCGTCGGGGTCGGCGCTGGCGGCCAGCGGGCCGGCCAGCAGGGCGCTGTGCGCGGCGAGCGCCTCGGGGAGTTCGGCGACGAGCGCGGGGCGGCCGGCGAGTTCGGCGAGGGCGGCGGCGAAGCGGTGCCCGGCGGGACCCGCCGAGGTGCCTTCCGTCCACACCACCGGGAGCGCGTCGGCGAGTTCGGCGGCGAGGGTCTTCGCCGGGTTGCTGTACGTCGCGATGGCGGGGCCGCAGCGCTCGGCGACGTGGTCCAGCCGGTCCGCGACCCTCTCCAGCTCCTCGGGCGGGGCGCTGAGCAGGCCGATGCGGTCCAGGAGGGCCAGCAGCGGGGTGAGCAGCGCCCAGAAGACGCCCGGGGAGGACGCGGCGAGCGGTTCGTCCTGGTCGTACGGCGCTGTCGCCATCGGTACGAACAGGCCGTGCGCGCCGGCGACGGACTCGGCGAGCGGCGTGCCGGCCGGGGCCACGGCGACGACCGAGCAGCCGCGGCGGTAGGCCTGGTCGGTGAGGAGGGCGAGGCTGGGTTCGGTGCCGTCCGGGGTGGCGATCAGAAGCAGGTCGACGGAGCCGGCCCAGCCCGGGAGCTCCCAGCGCAGGGCGCCGGCGGCCGGGGCGACGCCGGTCGGGGCCAGCCGGACCACGGGGCTGCCGACGCCGGCCAGCGCGCCGATGAGGTCGGCGGTGTGGGTGGCGGCGGTGCCGGGGCCGGCGATCAGTACGGCGCGGGGGCGGCCGTCGGGCTTGAGGTCGCCGATCCCGGCCTCGGCGGCGTGCCGGGCGGCGGTGCGGACGCGGGCGCCGGCCTCGGCGGCACCGCGCAGCAGGCCCCGGCGGTCGGCCTCGGCGAGGCCCTCCGGGGTGTCGAGCAGCGATTCGTCCAGCATGGGCGGCAGCCTCCGATCGCCGGGGTCCTGTGCGGAGCCCTCCAGGGGGTGGCGCCGGTACGCGGTGCGGCGGGCGCCTGGGCTACGAGGTGAAGCGCCTCGTCACTCGGGGCGGCGGGCCTCGTCCACGAGAAGGACCGGGATGCCGTCGCGGACGGGGTAGGCGAGGCCGCAGTCCTGGCTCGTGCAGACCAGCTCGGTGTCCTGCTCCTCCAGGGGGGCATGGCACGCGGGGCAGGCGAGGATCTCCAGGAGGCCGGCTTCGAGCGGCATGGGATGTCCCTTCGGGGCGAGGATTCTTTGGCCGCTGGTCAGCGTACCGCTGCCGGGCAGGTTGGGCCGGGGCACAGGGGCGGGACGGGGACGGGGACGAAGCGGATACGGGCGGGGACGGCGGCGTCGGCCGGGAAGCCGTCGCGTCGCCCCGGCCCGGCCGCCCGACCGCTCTGGCCCCGCCGCCCCGTTCGCCCGGCGGGCCCGGACCCTCAGGCCTCAGGCCCGGATGATCGCCAGGGCCTCGTCCCTGATCTTCGTCATCGTCGCCTCGTCCTTCGCCTCCGCGTTCAGGCGGAGGAGGGGCTCCGTGTTGGAGGGGCGGACGTTGAACCACCAGTCGGCCGCGGCGACCGTGAGGCCGTCGAGGTCGTCCAGGGTGACGTCGGCGCGGTCCCCGTACGCGGCGCGGATGGCGGCGAGGCGGCCGGCCTGGTCGGCGACGGTGGAGTTGATCTCGCCGGAGCCGGCGTAGCGGTCGTACTGGGCGACGAGGGAGGAGAGGGGGCCGTCCTGGCCGCCGAGGGCCGCGAGGACGTGCAGGGCGGCCAGCATGCCCGTGTCGGCGTTCCAGAAGTCCTTGAAGTAGTAGTGGGCGGAGTGCTCGCCGCCGAAGATCGCGCCGGACTCGGCCATCTCCGCCTTGATGAAGGAGTGGCCGACGCGGGTGCGCACCGGGGTGCCGCCGTTCTCCCGCACGACCTCCGGGACCGTGCGGGAGGTGATCAGGTTGTGGATGATCGTGCCCGTGCCGCCGTTGCGGGCCAGCTCGCGGGCGGCGACCAGGGCGGTGATCGCGGACGGGGAGACCGGGTCGCCGTGCTGGTCCACGACGAAGCAGCGGTCGGCGTCGCCGTCGAAGGCGATACCGAGGTCGGCGCCCTCCTCGGGAACCCGCTTCTGCAGGTCCACGAGGTTGGCCGGGTCGAGCGGGTTGGCCTCGTGGTTCGGGAAGGTGCCGTCCAGTTCGAAGTACATCGGGACGAGGGTCAGGGGCAGGCCCTCGAAGACGGAGGGGACCGTGTGGCCGCCCATGCCGTTGCCCGCGTCGACCACGACCTTCAGGGGGCGGATGGAGGTCAGGTCGACCAGCGAGCGCAGGTACGCCGCGTAGTCGTCCAACGTCTCGCGCCCGGACAGGGTTCCCGGCTCGGCCACCGGCTCCGGGGCGCCCGACTCCAGCCAGCCCTCGACCAGTTCGCGGATCTGCGCGAGGCCGGTGTCCTGGCCGACCGGGGCGGCGCCCGCGCGGCACAGCTTGATGCCGTTGTACTGGGCCGGGTTGTGGGAGGCCGTGAACATGGCGCCGGGCAGGTTCAGCGCGCCCGAGGCGTAGTACAGCTGGTCCGTGGAGCACAGGCCGATCTCGGTGACGTCCACGCCGCGGTCCGCCGCGCCCTGCGCGAAGGCGCGGGACAGGCCCGGGGAGGAGGGGCGCATGTCGTGGCCGACGACGATCGCCGTGGCGCCCGTCACCTGCGCGAAGGCGGCGCCGAAGAGCCGGGCGAGCGATTCGTCCCACTGGTCCGGGACCACTCCCCGCACGTCGTACGCCTTCACGATCTGCGACAGATCAGCAGCCACGGCCAACCCTCCTGAAAGTTCTATGGGTGAGCACAAACTACCCGTCGGGGGTAAGGGGGAGGTGTGCGGACACCATGTGGAGGCTGAGCCTCCGGGGTGGCGGAGGCTGCTCAGTTGTCCGGGGAGCGCAGGACCCGGAGGTGACCGCGGCGGGCGACCTCCATGGGGTCGGCCGTGCGGGCTCCGCCGCCGCCCGCCTCGGCCGCGCGCTGCTGGGGGCGGGCCGCCTCGCGCACGGCGTTGGCGAGCGCTTCGAGGTCGTCGCCGCTGGGGCGCGCGGGGGCCGAGCCGTCCAGGAGGCGTACGACTTCCCAGCCGCGCGGGGCGGTGAGGCGCTCGGAGTGCTCGGCGCACAGGTCGTAGCAGTGGGGTTCGGCGTAGGTGGCGAGCGGGCCGAGGACCGCGGTGGAGTCGGCGTAGACGTACGTCAGCGTCGCCACGGCGGGTCGGCCGCAGGCGGTGCGCGAACAGCGACGTACAGGGCTCACGACGTTGGACGGTACCGCACTCTTGAGCGGGCCGCGACGACTCTCCACCAGGTCACTCCACCGTGTCGGGCTGTGAAACGCCCCACACACCCTTTCGTGGAGGCCCTGTTGACCTGCGTGGACGAGTCCCCGGCGCGTCGCAGGCGGTATTCGATCCGGTCATGAGTCGGCACAAACACCGTCAATTGCCTTGAGCTCGGCGGTCTTGGAGGGTTAAGGAAACGAGCCAGACGTTGGCCTGAATGGTCATCCTGTGACATCGGGTGGGCTACGGCCGCGGGACGCGGGGGCCGGCCGGTCGTCCCGGGGAGGTCGGGGCCGTCGTGTGGAGCAGGGCGGGGGACGCGGGCGGGGACTACGCTTCACCGGTGATGGACAACCGTGTACCGCCCCGTGCCAGCGGCCCCGGGCCCCGTCGCCGTGATCGTCACGGGCGGGGCATGCGGGGACCGATCGCACCGCCGCAGGTGCCGCTCTCGGCCAGCCGTGCCGAGGTGTTCGCGGACCTGGTGCGGGACTCCGTGGAGCGGCTCGAACGGCGGTGGCCGCAGCTCGCCGACATCGACTTCCTCGTGCTGGAGGTGCCCCGGCTGGACGCGCGGGGCGATCAGGTGTGGAGCGACGAGGCCGTGCCGCTCGGCGGGGTCGTGCCCGCGCGGGACGGGCAGCAGGCGCGGGTCGTCGTGTACCGGCGGCCGGTGGAGATCCGGACCAAGGGACGCGACGAGCGGGCCGCGCTGGTGCACGAGGTGGTCGTGGAGCAGGTGGCCGAGCTGCTGGGGCTGACCCCGGAGACCGTGGATCCCCGGTACGGGGAGGACTAGGGGGCCGGGGGCGGGTGCCCCCGGTGCTTCTACTTCTGCAGCACCCCCAGGTCCTGTGTCGTCTGCGGCACGGCCACCATTCCGCGGTCGTTCGGGAGGGTCTGGATGGTGAAGCCCGGGACTCCGCCCTCGGTGGCGGTGAGGGTGCGGGCGGCGTAGACCGGGCCGCCCGAGGTCGTTTCGACCGTGAGGGCGTAGGTGCCCTGGAGGCCCGAGGGGACCGGGGCCGCGACGTTCTGGGTCGTGCCGGACTTGATCGTGAAGGTCTTCGACGTCGCGGTGCCGCCGTCGCTGCCCGCCGAGGCGGTGACCTTGACCGTGGCCGTGGCGGTCGGTGCGGTCAGGGACAGGGTCGAGCCCTTGGCGCTGTTGTCGGCAGCGGTCGCGCGGGCGGCGACCGGGGCCGTGGCCGGGATGAAGGCCGTCTCCTGCTTGTCGCCCTTGCCGCGCACGACCTGGAGCGCCGCCACGATCGGGACCGACTGGTCCGTCGGGGTCAGGACCAGGGAGCCCGCCTCGCCGCGGGTGACGGGGCCGAGGTCGGCGGCGGTCGTCATGCCGGACTTCACGTGCACGGTCTCGTTGCCGGCCGGGGTGATCAGACCGCTGGACGTGGCCAGTCGGACCTTGAGGTCGGCGTCGTTGCCGCCGGGGGCGAAGGTGATCAGCCGGACGTCGGTGGCGTCCGCGGGGATGCCGGGCAGCACCAGTTCGGGCGCCGGGTCCGCGGCCGCGGCCAGCCAGTCGCCGCCCGCCTTGGCGTCCAGGGCCTGTACGGCCGCGCCGACCCGGCCGCTGCGCACGCTGACGTGCACGGTCAGGTCGGACTGCTGCTCGTCGGTGAGCGTGGAGAGCAGGATCGGCTTGCTCGCGTGCGGCGGAACGGTGAGGTTCTCGCCGAGCGGGGACTTGACCGCGCCGTTCTTGTCGTACAGCTCGATGTCGACGACGGCGGCGGAGTCGTCGGGGTTGGTCAGGTGCACGTAGTCGGTCCGGCTCGCGGCCGTGCTGGCGCCCGGGAACCAGAACTCGGTGTCCGCGGGCGTGCAGTTGACGCCCTGGAGGCCGCGGCCGGTGCCGGCGGCGACCTCGGTGGTCTCCTGCACGGTCCAGCCGGGCGCGAACCTGCCGTCGGCGGTGCCGATGAGCGCGGGCGCGTCGGCGCCCGAGGTGTCGCCGGTGGCCGGGGTGCCGGGGGCCTTGGGGGTGAGGACCGGCTGGCTCGCCGTCGCGCTCCCGCTCTTGGAGCCCTTGGAGCCCTTGCCGGCCTTCGAGCCCTGCGACCCCTTGGCTCCCTGGCCGGCCGGGGAGCCGCCCGAAGCGGAGCTGCCCGTGCCGTCCGCCGACTGCTCGTCGGCCGCCTGGAGTTGGGCCTTGCCGCTGCTCGCGGTGGACTGGGTGACGGGCGTGAACGAGGTGTACGACGTGTCGGCGATGTCCGAGATGCTCGGTGCCGGGCACAGCAGGCTCGTGCGCTCCACCGGGAGGCTGGCCGCCGCCTTCGGCGCGGTGGCGCCGGACGCGGACGGGCCGTCGAGGGCGGCGAACGCGGTGACGGCGGCCAGCGCGGTGGTGCCGGCGATCAGGGACAGGGTCGTGCGGTTCACTGCTGGCTCCCGTCGGGGCGCTCGCTGCCGGTGCCGTGGGGGTGCTGGGCCGGGTCGTAGCCCTGCTGGGCGGGGTCGTACGCCGGGTCGTAGGCCTGCTGGTAGGCCGCCGGGTCGTACGGCATCTGGTCGGCCGTGCCGCCGTAGGCGTACGGGTCGTACTGGCCGTTCTGGTACGGGTCGTGGGCGTAGCCCTGCTGGTCGTAGCCGGTCGTCTGGTACGGGTCGGCGGGCTGGTACTGGTCCGTCGCGTAGCCGCCGTAGCCGGCGTTCGCGTAGGAGGACTGGTCCCACTCGCCGTAGGGCTGCTGCTGGGGTACGGCGGCGGGGGCCGGGGGAGCGTCCGGCATCGCGGGCGCGGCGGCCTGCTCCTCCGCCGGCTCACCGGCCTGTTCGGCGGCCTGCTCGGCGGCCTGTTCCTCGGCCTGGGCGCGCAGGCGCCGGGCGCGGCGGCCCTCGCCGGCCGGGACCTGGGCCGGCACGGGCTCCGCCTCGGGCAGGTCGTCGTCGACGTCGCGGCGGCGGCCGGGCAGGGCGAGGACGACCAGGACGACAGCGAGCGCGCCCTGGGCCCACAGCCAGGCGGTGTGGGTGATCGGGTCGTCGTAGACGACATCCAGCCTGCCGCCGTTCGCGGGCAGTTGGAAGCCCTGGGCCCAGCCGTCGACGGTGGTGCGGGTGAGCGGCTTGCCGTCCAGGGTGGCCGTCCAGCCGGCCGAGGCCGTGTCGGCGAGGCGCAGGACGCGGCCGTCCGCGCCGGACGGGACGGTCGTGTGGATCTCCACCGGTCCGGCGCCGACCGGCTGGGCGGTGCCCGTGCCGCCGGCGGGGACGATGGCGGCGCGGGAGACCTCCTGGTCGACGCGCCACAGGGCGCTGCCGCTCTGCTGGCTGAGCCGGGACAGGCCTGGCGTGGCGTCGAGGACGCGGGTGAAGTCGCGGGGCGCGCCCTTGTGGACGAGGACGTAGCGCACGGCGAAGCCGCCGAGTTCGCCGGCCTGGTCGGCGCCGGAGCCGGCGACGAGGTTGGCGACGATCTTGTCCAGCCGGCTGTTCGTGCCGTCGGCGGCGCTGAGTTCGGCGTCGCCCATGCGGGCGCCGGAGCCGCGGACCAGGGTGTAGCGCACGCGCGCGGTGGAGTCGCTGTCGAGGACCAGGGTGCGGGCCTGGTCGCCGGTGGTGGCGTCCTCGGCGACGAACGCGGGCACCTGGGTGGGGTCCTGGCGCTTCACGGGGCCGTCGGCGCCGCCGATCATCCAGCCGGCGGCGACGAGCAGCGGGCCCACCACGGAGGCGAGCGCGATCAGGGCGGCGACCGGCTGGCGCCAGCCGAAGCTCTGCTCGGCCACGCGTGCGCGTGCGCCGTCGGCGCCGAGGGCGGCGGCGGCCAGCAGGGCGATGCCGTAGACGAGGGTGGCCGGTCCGGCCCAGGCGGACCTGTTGGACAGGACGGCGAAGACGAGGGCGACCAGGGCGACGGCCCAGGCGGTGCGGATGCCCAGCTGTCGCTCGGAGCGCAGGAGGGCGGCGAGCGCGGCGAGGACGATGCCGATGAGCATCAGTCCGTGCACGGTGCCCGCGCCGCCGGGGCTGGCGCCGAGCAGGTCGAGCGCGGAGGCGCTGGACGCGCCGTAGTCCAGGCCGGCTTCCTTGAAGAAGCCGGCCGGCAGCAGGGTCAGCGACCAGGGGGCGAGGACCAGCAGCGGGGTGCCGAGCTGGGCGAGGAAGCGCAGGCCGTGGGCGACGGGGTCGGTGCGGCGCAGGGCCAGCACACCGAGGCCGAGGAGCAGCGCGATGGGCCACACGATCGGTGTGAAGGCGGTGGTGATGGTCAGCAGCAGCGCGTACGCCCAGGTGGCGCGCCAACTGCCGCGCGCGCCGGAGCGGTTTGCGAGGCCGCTCGCGGCGATGCCCGCGCGCGCGATGAGCGGCAGCAGCACGGCGAGGACGGTGGTGCCGATGCGGCCGCCGGCCAGGGCGCCGGTGGTGGCGGGCAGGAAGGCGTAGACGATGGCGGCCCACGCGCGCAGCAGCCGGGAGGTGACGAGCGGCCGGGAGGCGAAGTAGGCGGTGAAGCCGGCGAGCGGCACGGCGGCGATCAGCAGGACGGTGACCGCGAGTCCGGTGGAGCCGAACAGGAGCGTGCCGAGGGCCGCGAGAATCCCGAGGTAGGGCGGTGCGGACGGGGAGCCGCCCGCGCCCACCGGGTGCCAGGAGTCGGCGAAGCGGGACCACAGCTCGCCGGGGCCGGCCGGGGCGGGCAGCAGGGCACCGCCCGCGAGCGCACCGCTGCCGAGCAGGGCGCGGCAGGCGGCGAGGGAGATCAGCAGCAGGGTCAGGAAGAGCACCGGGCCGGGGTTGCGGGCGATGCGCTTGAGCCGGGCGAACTGCTCGATCTCCAGGAAGTCGCCGTCGTCGCCGCCGGGGCCGGACTCCATGGCGCCGCCGTGCCGGCCCGCCGAGGAGGTCTCGCTGTCCCGGCCGCTGGAGAAGTTGCCCGCGACCTGCTCGACGGTGGCGCGGATGGTGGCGCCGGGCGGTGGGAGGAGCTGGCGCAGTTCGCCCTTGTCGAGCCGCGAGGAGCCGCGGCGGCGCCGGGCGGCGATGATCCGCTCGGGGCGCAGCAACACGCTGAGCAGGCCGCGGATCTCGTCGACGGCCTGGCCCGGGACCTTGCCGACGAGGTAGGCGACGGTGCGCAGGGCGGTGCCGAGGACGAGCCGGAGCAGGACCCAGGGCAGCGCTGCCGTGCGGGTGTTGGCGAGCAGGGTGTAGACGGCGCCGGCCTTGTCGACCTTGTGCGGGGATGCGCTGGTGCGGCCGGCGCAGTCGACGGTGCGGCGCTCGCGGGCGGCGGCCTCGGCGTGCCGGACGACCGCGTCGGGGGCGACGAGGACGCGGTGCCCGGCGCTGTGGGCGCGCCAGCACAGGTCGACGTCGTCGCGCATGAGGGGCAGGCGGCGGTCGAAGCCGCCGAGCTGTTCGAAGACGTCGCGGCGGACGAGCATGCCGGCGGTGGACACGGACAGCACGGTGCGGACGTGGTCGTGCTGGCCCTGGTCCTGTTCGCGGCGGTCCAGGCCGGTCCAGCGGCGGCCGGAGTTGGCGATGGAGACGCCGACCTCCAGCAGTTGCCGGCGGTCGTACCAGCCGCGCAGCTTGGGGCCGACGATGCCCACGTCGGTGCGGCCCAGCTCCTGTTCGTTCTCCACGACGCGCAGCAGCTCGGCGAGGGCGTCGGGTTCCGGGGCGCAGTCGTCGTGCAACAGCCAGAGCCACTGGACGGGCTCGCCGTACGGGAGCTCGGGCAGGTCGTAGGCGTCGTCGCGCCATGAGCGGGTGACCGGGTCCCAGCCGCTGGGGCGTTTGAGATACGGCAGCTCTTCCGGGGTGAGGACCGGGGCGGTGCGGCTCGCCTCCTCCACGGCCTGGCCGAAGCCGGTGCGGCGCGCCAGGTGCAGGACGCCGGCGTCGCCGAGGGCTTCGGTGAGCAGCCGGGCGGAGTCGTCCGCGCTGCCGGTGTCGGCCGCGACCGCGTGCTGGACCGGGCGCTCCTGGCCGAGCAGGCCGGCGAGGGCGTCGGGCAGCCAGCGGGCACCGTCGTGGGCGACGAGGACGGCGGTGACCACGTGGCGCGGAAACTCGGGCGGGCGGGACGGGTCGAACGCGGACGGGCGGGACGGGTCGAACGCGCCCGGGCGGGACGGGTCGAACCCCGACGTGGCGGCGGGGTTTTGGGCTGCCGTATGGCTGTGCACGGACATCGAGGTACGGGCCCCGGTTCGATGGACTGCGGTGGACGCCTGTGTCTCCTCGTGCGTCGAGGGGACAGCGGTGCGTCTCGGACGAGCGACCACACTATCGGCTGACCGCGACGACGGCCCGCCGCCTGTGGATAACCCACATGCGACGGGCCGTTCGTGACGTTCTGGTGTGGATGTGCGGTCAGACGGCGGCCTTCTTCAGGCGGCGGCGCTCCCGCTCGGACAGGCCGCCCCAGATACCGAAGCGCTCGTCGTTGGCGAGGGCGTACTCAAGGCATTCGGAGCGGACCTCGCACGCGAGGCAGACCTTCTTCGCCTCTCTGGTGGAGCCGCCCTTCTCGGGGAAGAAGGACTCGGGGTCGGTCTGGGCGCACAGCGCGCGCTCCTGCCAGCCGAGTTCCTCGTCCGCGTCGTCGACCAGCAGTTGCTGCACCAGCTCGGTCATGTGCGCCCCTCGTCTGTCTTTCGCGTCCCCGTGCGTCAGCCGTTACCGATTTCGGCTGAACGACACGAGTGAAATTACAAGTGTGCTGCTCCGGGCGAGTCAAGCCGAGATCTGCTATTGGGCCCGTTATTCACTCTGCGGAACCAAGGCCGTGCGGAAAGTGTTCAAATCGCCATAAACCTTGACGCGCAGGCGAGGGCTCCGGAGGTGGTCGAACCTCGTACAGACCTCTGACAGATCTCTGTACGGAGAAAGACGGCTCCGCGTTCGATCGAGTTGCACGAGGTTTGAGTGCCCGGTTGTGGCGCATGTGTCCGGGTACTCGGCTGAGCAAACCTTTCACCTGACAGATGAACCGGATGAGGTGAAGCGTGTCCCACATGTCGGGCGTCGAGTTGACACCACAGGTGTGAACCGCTGTTCTAGAGGGCATGCTCGCGCACTCGGCACTCACCTCGACCCGCACCGCCGGGTCCCATGGTGCTGCCCGGGCGCGCTGTAGCTGTTGTTGCTGTTCCGGCTGTTGAGCCACACCCCGCTCCAGCTGTCGGCCGTGTCCCCCGCGACGCGGTTCCCGTTTCTCCGTTCCCTCTGACCTCCTTTCACCGAGGAACCAGCGCACCCATGAACAGCGACAACGACCTCCAGATCGCGGGCGACATCCTCGAAGTCCCGCACCTGCTCCAGCCGCCGCGTGAGCACCCGGCCACCGTCGCCGAGTTCGCGGGCCTCGCGCGCACGATCGCCGCCGACCGCTCCCAGTGGGCCCGCCTCGTCCGCTACGACGCGACGACCCGCTGGTACCACCGGCTGCGCACCGGGCCCGGCTACGAGGTGTGGCTGCTGAGCTGGGTGCCCGGACAGGGCAGCGGCCTGCACGACCACGGCCGCTCCTCCGGTGTCCTCACCGTCCTGGAGGGCGCCCTCACCGAGCGCACCGAGCGCGGCACGCGCGCGTTGGCGGCGGGCGCCCAGCGCGTGTTCGCGCCGGGGTACGTCCACGAGGTCGTCAACGACGCCCTGGAGCCCGCGGTCAGCCTGCACGTCTACCACCCGGGCCTGACCGAGATGCCCATGCACGCGTCCCCGCACTGCGAGGCTCGTCCGGTGACTGCCTGACGCGTTGTCGTACCCGCCTGCAAGACTTGGTGCCATGCGCATTGTGGTTCTGGCAGGCGGCATCGGCGGTGCCCGTTTCCTGCGCGGTCTGAAGCGGGCCGTGCCGGACGCGGAGATCACGGTGATCGGCAACACCGGCGACGACATCCATCTCTTCGGGCTGAAGGTCTGCCCGGACCTCGACACGGTGATGTACACGCTGGGCGGCGGTATCAACGAGGAGCAGGGCTGGGGGCGGACCGACGAGACCTTCCGGGTCAAGGAGGAACTGGCGGCCTACGGCGTGGGGCCCGAGTGGTTCGGCCTCGGCGACCGGGACTTCGCCACGCACATCGTGCGGACGCAGATGCTCGGCGCCGGCTATCCGCTCAGCGCGGTCACCGAGGCGCTGTGCGACCGCTGGCAGCCGGGCGTGAAGCTGATCCCGATGACCGACGACCGCGTGGAGACCCACGTGGCCGTCGAGGTCGACGGCGAGCGCAGGGCGGTCCACTTCCAGGAGTACTGGGTGCGGCTGCGCGCCGAGGTCCCGGCGGAGGCGATCGTGCCCGTCGGCGCCGAGCAGTCCAAGCCGGCGCCCGGCGTCCTGGAGGCCATCGCCGCGGCGGACGTCATCCTCTTCCCGCCGTCCAACCCGGTCGTGTCCGTCGGCACGATCCTGGCCGTGCCCGGCACCCGGGAGGCCATCGCGGAGGCGGGCGTGCCCGTGGTGGGCCTGTCCCCCATCGTCGGGGACGCGCCCGTGCGCGGGATGGCCGACAAGGTCCTCGCCGCGGTCGGCGTGGAGTCCACGGCCGCCGCGGTCGCCGAGCACTACGGCTCCGGGCTGCTGGACGGCTGGCTCGTCGACACCGTGGACGCGGCCGCCGTGGAGCGGGTCGAGGCGGACGGCATCCGCTGCCGGGCCGTGCCGCTGATGATGACCGACGTCGACGCGGCCGCGCAGATGGCGCGCGAGGCGCTGGCGCTGGCCGAGGAGGTGCGGGGAGCGTGAGCGAGGACCGCCCGCGGGGCGCGCAGTACACGGTCCGGGCCCTGTCCGGCATCCCCGAGGTGCAGCCGGGTGACGACCTCGCCAAGCTGATCGCCGCCGCCGAGCCGGGCCTGGCCGACGGGGACGTGCTGCTCGTCACCTCGAAGATCGTATCCAAGGCCGAGGGCCGGATCACGGAGGCCACCGACCGGGAGGCGGCGATCGACGCCGAGACGGTCCGGGTGGTGGCCCGCCGCGGCACGCTGCGCATCGTGGAGAACCGGCAGGGCCTGGTCATGGCCGCGGCCGGGGTCGACGCCTCCAACACCCCCGCGGGCACGGTGCTGTTGCTGCCCGAGGACCCGGACGCCTCCGCGCGCGCGATCCGCGACGGACTGCGCGCCACGCTCGGCGTCGACGTGGGCGTGGTCGTCACCGACACCTTCGGGCGGCCCTGGCGCTCGGGGCTCACGGACGTGGCGATCGGCGCGGCCGGCGTGCGCGTGCTGGACGACCTGCGCGGCGGCACGGACGCGTACGGCAATCCGCTGAGCGCGACGGTCGTGGCCACGGCGGACGAACTGGCGGCGGCGGGAGACCTGGTCAAGGGCAAGGCGTCCGGGCGGCCGGTCGCCGTCGTCCGCGGTCTGCCCCATGTCGTCGGCGGGGAGCCGGAGGAGGGCGCGCGGGCGCTGGTGCGGACCGCGCGGGACGACATGTTCCGGCTCGGCACCTCCGAGGCGGTCCGCGAGGCGGTCACCCAGCGGCGCACGGTCCGGGCCTTCACGGACGAGCCCGTGGACCCCGGCGCGGTCCGGCGCGCGGTGGCCGCGGCGGTGACGGCACCGGCACCGCACCACACGACGCCGTGGCGGTTCGTGCTGCTGGAGTCGCAGGAGTCACGGCGGCGGCTGCTGGACGCGATGCGGGAGGCCTGGATCGCCGACCTGCGCCGGGACGGCAGGAGCGAGGAGTCCATAGCGAAGCGGGTGCGCCGGGGCGATGTGCTGCGCCACGCGCCCTGTCTGGTCGTGCCGTGTCTCGTCATGGACGGTTCGCACCACTACGGGGACGCGCGGCGGGACGGCGCCGAGCGGGAGATGTTCGTCGTCGCGGCGGGCGCGGGCGTGCAGAACTTCCTGGTCGCGCTGGCCGGGGAGCGGCTGGGCTCGGCGTGGGTGTCGTCCACGATGTTCTGCCGGGACGTGGTGCGCGAGGCGCTCGGGCTGCCGGCGGACTGGGATCCGATGGGCGCGGTGGCGGTCGGGCATCCGGCAGCGGAGCCGGGACCGCGGCCGGAGCGGGACGCGGGGGCGTTCATCGAGGTCCGGTGAGCCGGGAGGGGGCGGTGCGGGAAAGTCCCGCACGGCTCCTTCCCGCACCGCCTACTCTCGTAGCAGCACGGCACCGGCTCTCCTAGGACCTCACTCGTGGCAGGACGTTTCCCCCAGCGGCCCACGCTCCCCCCTGGCCCGATCCCGCGGCAGGCGACGGCGGCGGCGCGGGTGCGGCGGTGGACGCCGCAGGGGCCGCTGGATCTCGGGCTGGTGCTCGGACCGCTGCGGCGCGGGCCCGCCGATCCCACGTTCCGGGCCACGCCGGACGGATCCGTGTGGCGGGCCTGCCGTACGCCGGCCGGGCCGGGCACGCTGCGGGTGCGGGCGTACGCCGGTGAGGTGCTCGGCGAGGCGTGGGGGCCGGGGGCCGAGTGGCTGCTGGACGGGCTGCCCGAACTGCTGGGCGCGGCCGACGACCCGGAGGCGTTCGTGCCCCGGCACCGGGTGGTGGCGCTGACGCGGCACCGGCGGCCGGGGCTGCGGCTGACGCGGACCGGGCTGGTGCTGGAGTCGTTGATCCCGTCGGTGCTGGAGCAGAAGGTCACGACCGACGAGGCGTACCGGGCCTGGCGGTTGCTGGTGCGGAGGTTCGGGGAGCCGGCGCCGGGGCCCGCCGGGGTGTCCGAGCGGCCGATGCGGGTGATGCCGGCGGCGCGGACCTGGGCGCTGATCCCCTCCTGGGAATGGCACCGGGCGGGCGTCGACGACAAGCGGGCGTCGACGATCCTGCGGGCCGTACGGGTCGCCGCGCGGCTGGAGCAGGCGGTGGGGATGTCGGCCGCCGAGGCGCGGACGCGGCTGGAGGTCGTGCCCGGAGTGGGGCCGTGGACGTCGGCGGAGGTCGTGCAGCGCAGTCACGGTGCGGCGGACGCGGTGACGGTCGGGGACCTGCACCTGCCGGGGATCGTGGGATGGGCGCTGGCCGGGGACCGTCATGCCGACGACGCCCGGATGCTGCGCCTGCTGGAGCCGTACGCCGGGCAGCGGCATCGGGCGGCCCGGCTGATCCTGCTGAGCGGGCAGGTGCCGGCCCGGCGGGCACCGAAGATGCCTCGGGTGGACATCGGGTTGCTGTGAGGCGTCCTGCGCCGGGGTCGGCCGAGGGGGCCCGGGGAGTGGTCCCCGGGCCCCCTCGTCACGGCTGACCCGAACTACCGGCGAACTACCGGCCCTTCACTACTGGTCCGAGGAGAACCGCACCGCGCCCGCCGGGATGCGGGCGTCGCACCACACCCGGACTCCCTCGCGCAGTTCGTTGTCGGGGCCGACGATCGCGCCGTCGCCGACGACCGTGCCGGTGAGCACGGAGCGCTCGCCGACGCGGGCCTTCGTACCGATCAGGGAGTCGGTGATGACCGCACCCGGCTCGATGACGGCGCCGGGCAGGATCGTCGAGCCGAAGACACGGGCGCCCTCGGCCACGAACGCGCCCTCGCCCACCACCGTGCCGCCCGTCAGCTTGGCGTCCGGCGCCACCGTGGCCGTGGGCAGGACGAGGCGGTCGCCGCAGCGGCCCGGGACGGCCGGGGACGGCGCGCGGCCCAGGACCAGGTCCGCCGAGCCGCGGACGAAGGCTGCCGGGGTGCCGAGGTCCAGCCAGTAGGTGGAGTCGACCATGCCCTGGAGGTGGGCTCCGGCCGCGAGGAGGTCCGGGAACGTCTCGCGCTCCACCGAGACCGGGCGGCCCAGCGGGATCGAGTCGATGACCGAGCGGCGGAAGACGTACGCCCCCGCGTTGATCTGGTCGGTGACGATCTCCTCGGGCGTCTGCGGCTTCTCCAGGAAGGCCAGCACCCTGCCGGTCTCGTCGGTCGGGACCAGGCCGAAGGCGCGCGGGTCCGCCACCTTCGTCAGGTGCAGGGAGACGTCCGCGCCCGTCGAACGGTGCGTGTCGACCAGGGCCTCGATGTCCAGGCCCGTCAGGATGTCGCCGTTGAAGATCAGGACCGGTTCGTCGGGCCCGGAGTGCAGACGCGAGGCGACGTTGCGGATGGCGCCGCCGGTGCCGAGGGGCTCCTCCTCCGTCACGTACTCGATGCTCAGTCCGAGAGCGGAGCCGTCGCCGAAGTACGGCTCGAAGACCTCGGCCAGATAGCTGGTGGCGAGGACGATGTGGTCCACGCCGGCCGCCTTGGCCCGCGCCAACTGGTGCGTGAGGAACGGTACGCCGGCGGCCGGAACCATGGGCTTGGGCGTGTGGACCGTCAGTGGACGCAGCCGGGTGCCTTTGCCGCCGACCAGGAGGATCGCTTCTGTCACCTGTCGTCTCTGCTTTCTTCCTGCCGGGACCGGTCGAACTACTCGTTACTACTCGTTTCGGCTTCGGCCGGTCAGTGTATGCAGACCGTAGCGACGGCGCCCTTGACGACCGCGAGGTTTTCCACGAGATCGGTAATAGAACGGTGTGAGACCGGCGCGCCCCCGCCGACGGCGGTGAACGCGAGCCCCGTTCACCGCGCCCGCGACGGCCGCCCGTTCAGCGTCCCTGGTAGTCGGAGGCAGCGGAACGAGCCGTTCCGAGCCTGGCATAGAGCGCCGCGCCGGGGCAGTCGGTGGCGAACCCGTCCCGATGGCCGGAGATCACGTTCAGCTGCACGTTCTTACCCTTCCGGTAGAGGTTGCCTCCACCCGACGTGAGATATGTCCTGCCTTGTGGATCGGCGCCGTTCAGCCCGAGCTTCCACGCGGTCAGCCGGGCGAGGGCCGTGACCACCGCGTCGGACGGCTCCGTCCCGGTGTATGTGCCGATCACGGCGATGCCCATGCTGTCGCCGTTGAACCCGAGAGTGTGCGCGCCGAGCACCGCCCTCGCCACGCCCCCGGCCCGGCCCTCGTAGACGGTTCCGCACTTGTCGACGAGGAAGTTGTAGCCGATGTCCCGCCAGCCCATGCTCTTGACGTGGTAGCGGTAGATACTGCGGATGACGGAGGGGGTCTGAGAGCAGCTGTACTGGTTGCCCGAGCCCGTGTGGTGCACGAAGGCCGCCTTGACCGTCCTCGTGTAGCCCAACCCGGGTTCGCGCAGTGACTCGTCCGCGCCCCAGCCCAGGCGGGTGACGATCCGCGGGCGCGCCCCGATGTACGACGCCGTCCGGGCCGGGCCCTTGAGGCGGGTGAGTTCCCGCTCGGTCGCCGCCTTGTCGAGCTCCGGGATCTCCAGGGCGCCGAAGCCCGCGACGTCGGTGTTGGCGGCGGAGGCCGCGCGCGCCGCCTCCGTGTCCGGAACGGTGTGGGGCGTGCCGGCCGGTGCGTCCGGCGGCGTTCCGTCGTCCCCCGGATCGACGAGTTCCAGCCGCAGCCCGGACGGCAACGGCGCCGAGGCCCGCGCTCCGGCCGCGCGGCGTCCGTCCCGCACCGGTACGGACGCCGCGCGGACCCGTACGTCCACCCCCTCCGAGGCCCCCACCCACAGCGGTGCGGTCGCCCCGCGCACCCGGCGCGAGGCCGCCTCCGCCGTGCCGGGGTCGGGGCCGTGTCCCCCGTTGTGCGTCTCGACGTCCTGCCAGTCGGACCAGGCCCCCGTGCCGGCCGCCCGCGTGCGCACCTGGACCTGGCCGCGCAGCTCGGCGCCGGGGTCGTCCCACACCACCCCGAGCAGCGAGAAGTGCTCGCCGCCCGCCCGGTACAGGCCCTGTTCCGGGGCGGCGCCGAGGACGCGCGCGCGGGAGAGGGGGGCGAGGGGCAGCGAGCGGGTGCTTCCCGGGTCGCCGGCCCCGGACACGGCGGTCGCGGCGGACACGGCGGCCACGGGCGCGGCGTTCGCGGTGTTCGCGGGCAGGGGCAGGGAGGGGAGCGCGAGAGCGGTGGCAGCGCACGCGGTGGCAATCAGGGGCACACCGGAAAAATGGGTGAGAAGTCCACGCATAGTTACGATCTTGAACACAGTCAGACAAGTCTGTCCACAGGTGATCTGACGGACCGTCGGAAAGGTTCCGCCGAACCGGTGGCACGGGCACGCACGGCCGGTGACCGCCCGCGCGTACCCTTTCCCGGGTGAACGCCACCGATCGCACCCCTGCCGACCTGCTGGCTTCCGCGCTCGCCGCGGACCCCGGCCGCCCGCTGGTGACCTTCTACGACGACGCCACGGGCGAACGTGTCGAACTGTCCGTGGCCACGTTCGCCAATTGGGTGGCCAAGACCGCGAACCTCCTTCAGGGCGAACTCTCCGTCGAGCCCGGCGACCGGGTCGCCCTGCTGCTGCCCGCGCACTGGCAGACGGCCGTGTGGCTGCTGGCCTGTGCGTCGGTGGGCGCCCTCGCCGACGTGGGCGGGGAGCCGTCCGTGGCCGACGTGGTGGTCAGCGGGCCGGACTCGCTGGACGCGGCGCGGGCGTGCCGGGGCGAGCGGGTCGCTCTCGCGTTGCGGCCGCTGGGCGGGCGCTTCCCGCAGCCGCCGGACGGGTTCCTCGACTACGCCGTGGAGGTGCCGGGGCAGGGCGACCGGTTCGTGCCGTTCGCTCCGGTGGACGCGGACGCGCCGGCGCTGATCGTCGCCGGCGCGGAGTTCAGCGCGGCCGAGGTCGTGCAGAAGGCGCTCGCCGACGCGGCGGAGCTGGAGCTGACGGGGCCCGGTTCGCGGCTGCTGTCGGGGCTGCCGTACGACACCTGGGAGGGGCTGAGCGCGGGGCTGTTCTCGCCGCTCGCCTCCGGTGGGTCCGTGGTGCTCTGCCGGCATCCGGACCGGCTGGGCGAGGAGGCGCTCGCCCAGCGGATCGAGAGCGAGCGGGTGACCGCGGTACGGCGGTAGGGGCCGTTCTCCCCCGCTCGGACTAGCTGAGGGCGCCGCCCGCCGCCATCCCGGCCATCGTCGAGAGAGCAGCACGTGACGCTCGTACGCCGATGAGGGGGTGCCCCGCCCGTGACCGACACCGCAGGCAGGGCCCTCGGTCCCGGGCTCGGGGCCTCGGCCGTCGGGGACGGGCCGGCGCGGAGGCGTCGGCGGCGGTGGATGCGGCGGGGGGCGCTCGGGCTGGCCGCGTCCGTCGCGGCGGCCGCCGGGGGCGGCTGGCTCCTCTACGCCGCCCTCGACGCCAACATCACCGCGGACGACGCGGCCGCCCGGGAGCTCGCCCGGTACGAGCGGGAGCGCCCCACCGCGCTGGTGAAGGGTGCGCAGAACATCCTGCTGATCGGCTCCGACACCCGGTCCGGGGACGGCAACGCGCGCTACGGGCGGGATCTGGGCAGCGAGCGGTCCGACACCACGATCCTGCTGCACCTCGCCGCGAACCGGCGCAGCGCCACCGCCGTGTCGCTGCCGCGAGACCTGATGGTGGACGTCCCCCGCTGTCTGCGGGCGGACGGCAGTCGCAGCGCGCCGGTGTTCACGATGTTCAACAGCGCCTACGCGGTGGGGGGTTCGGCCTGTTCGATCCGTACCGTCGAGAAGCTGACGGGTATCCGGATCGACCATCACGTGGTCGTGGACTTCAGCGGGTTCAAGGAGATGGTGGACGCCGTCGACGGGGTGCGCGTCTGCCTGAAGGAGCCCGTCCACGACAAGGCGGCCAGGCTGACGCTGCCCGCGGGGGAGGTCATGCTGGACGGCGAGCAGGCGCTCGGGTTCGTCCGGGCCCGCGAGTCGCTGGGCGACGGCAGCGACACCGAGCGGATGGAACGGCAGCAGCAGTTCCTCGGCGCACTCGTCAACAAGATGCAGAGCAGCGACGTACTGCTGAATCCGGTGAAGCTCTATCCGGTGCTGGACGCGGCGACCTCTTCACTGACCGCCGATCCGGAACTGGCCAGTCTGCGCGGCTTGTACCAATTGGTGCGGGGGCTGCGCAACATTCCCATCAAACAGGTGCAGTTCCTGACGGTACCGAGGAAGCCGTACGTCCACGACGCCAACCGTGACCAACTCGTGGAGCCGGAGGCCGGGAAACTGTTCACGCGGCTGCGCGCCGATCAGCCCGTGGCGGTGGCCCGGGAAACGCCCGGGAAGACCGCGCGGCCCGGCGGGGACACGGGCGGCAAGGGCTCGCCCTCCCCCGCGCCGACCTTCCGCGGCAGTACGGCCGCCGAGCACGGCTGCGCGTGAGCGCACACCGGCGCGCCCGAATTCCGTTCAGAATATGAGGGGGATTGCCCAGTTGTAGGGAGGGCGAATTTGTCACCGGCGTCGCTGGACGCTGAACTGGGCGGATAGTGTGAGCGATCCGGTGCACCCGGCGCGAGGCCAGTCCTGGAGCCGTGCACCGATTCACCGAGACCCGAGCGCCTTTGCGGGGGAAGGCGCCGCGTGGCCCCGACGGAGGATTCGGACAACCGTGGACGCGCAAGGCCGTGGGCGGGCGGACAACATCGATCCCGCCGACCAGTGGGTACTCAATCCGAATACCGGCGAATACGAACTGCGACTGGGTACTTCCGCAGCGCAGTCGCAGGTGCCCTCTCCCCGCAGACCGGCCGCCCAGGAGGGCGGCGGTGCGCGGCGCCGCCGTAACGACATGGCCGCCGGGGAGACCCGGGAGATGAGCCAGGTGGGCGGCGCCGAGGTGCCCCGGCCGCGCTCGGCCCGGCGCCGGGGCGGCGAGCCGGAGACCCCGCAGGGGCGACGCGCCGCGCGACGGCCGGCGCAGAGGGACGGGAAGAAGAAGTCGAAGGCCAAGAAGGTCCTCGCGTGGACCGCGGGCGGCACGGCGTTCGTGCTGGTCGCAGCGGGTGCCGCCGGCTATCTCTATCTCCAGCACCTCGAAGGCAACATCAGCTCGACCGACGTCGGCGACGCGGGCTCCAAGGGCTTCAGCAAGGACGAGGCCTTCAACCTCCTGGTCATCGGCACCGACAAGCGCACGGGCAAGGGCAACGAGGGCTACGGCGACGCGGGCAGCGTCGGGCACGCGGACACCAACATCCTGCTGCACGTGTCCAAGGACCGGACGAACGCCACCGCGCTGAGCATCCCGCGCGACCTGATCGTCAACATCCCGGACTGCCCGACGAAGCAGCCGGACGGCAGCACCAAGGTGATCCCCGGCACGGAGAACGTGCGCTTCAACACGAGCCTCGGGCAGGACGGCCGCGACCCGGGCTGCACCATGCGCACCGTCGAGGAGGTCACCGGCATCCACGTGGACCACTTCATGATGGCCGACTTCAACGCGGTGAAGACCCTGTCGACCGCGGTGGGCGGCGTCGAGGTGTGCGTCGCGCACCCGGTGAACGACAAGGAGTCCCATCTGAAGCTGCCCGCGGGCAAGTCGGTGGTGGAGGGCGAGCAGGCCCTCGCCTTCGTGCGCACCCGGCACAGCTTCGGCAACCAGGGCGACCTGGACCGCATCAAGGTCCAGCAGCAGTTCCTGGGTTCGCTCATGCGCAAGATGTCCTCCAGCGACACCCTCACCAACCCCTCCAAGCTGCTGGACCTGGCCGAGGCCGCGACCAAGGCGCTGACCGTCGACACCGGCATCAAGAGCATCAGCACCCTCAAGGACATGGCGCTGGAGATGAAGAAGGTGCCGCCGAAGAACATCACCTTCACCACGGTGCCGGTGATAGACAACCCGGCCGAGAAGGTCCACGCGACCGTCGTCGTGAACCAGTCGACGGCACCCGCGGTCTTCCAGGCGATCCAGAACGACGTCTCCTTCACCGACGTGAAGAAGAAGCAGAAGGCGGCGAAGGACGCCCAGGCCGCCCAGCTCAAGGGCAGCAGGTCCGCGCCGTCGGACGTGCGGGTGCGGATCCTCAACGGCGGTGCCCAGTCGGGCAGCGCGCAGGAGGAGCTGTCCTGGCTGCAGACCGACAAGGGCGTGCTGAAGTCGGAGAACGCGGGCAACGCACCGGCCGAGGTGAAGAACACCACGCTGGAGTACGCCCCCGACCAGGCCGCCCAGGCCCGGGAACTGGCCGCCCTGATGGGGCTGCCCGGCTCGGCGCTCGTCCCCGGCAAGAGCGTGATCAACTCCCAGGGTCTGCCGGCGATGACGCTGACCCTGGGCAAGGACTTCAAGGGCGCCGGTGTCTCGCTCACCGCTCCGTCGAAGGCACCGAAGGTCGACGGGTCGACGGCCGGCGAGGCCAAGTGCGCTTCATAGGTAACCCTTCGGGCCCGTCGTGCGTCTAACCCGACGCGGGACGGGCCCGTTTTCATGACCAGGGGTGGGGCGCAAGGGTGGGGAGGGCAGGAAGTTTGGCGCAGAGCGATGTGCGGGGAGAGGCTCCCGCGGAGGGCGACACGATGTCGCTCACGCCGCGGTCCACGGACGCGGCGGACGGCTCCGGCCGGCACGGCGGAGGCCGGCCGCCGGGCGGCGCGAAGACCGACCGGCGACGACGCAGACGGCGCGCCCTGCGCTGGTCGGCGAGCGTGCTCGCGGTGGTCATACTCGGCGCGGCGGGCGCCGGCTACCTCTACTACCAGCACCTCAACGGCAACATCCAGAAGGGCGCGCGCAGCAGCGGCGACTCCAAGGCGCACAAGACCGCGCCGAACGCCGCCGGGCAGACCCCGCTGAACATCCTGCTGATCGGCTCGGACAGCCGCAACTCGCCCGAGAACCTGCAGCTCGGCGGCAGCAGGGACAGCGTCGGGGGCCCTCCGAACGCGGACGTGCAGATGCTCATCCACCTGTCCGCGGACCGCAAGAGCGCCGCGATGGTGAGCATCCCCCGGGACACCCGGGTCGACATCCCCCGGTGCACGGACTCCGAGACGGGCAAGGTCTACCCGGCGACGAACAACATCATCAACACCACCCTGGCCCGCGGCGGGGCCGGCTGCACGCTGTCCACCTGGGAGAACCTCACCGGGGTCTACATCGACCACTGGATGACGATCGACTTCTCCGGTGTGGTGAGCATGGCGGACGCCATCGGCGGAGTGGACGTCTGTGTGAAGCAGAACGTGTGGGACCACCCGACCGCGGCCCAGCGCGGCGGCTCCGGACTGAAGCTGACGGCCGGCACGCACAAGGTCCAGGGCGTACAGGCGTTGCAGTGGCTGCGTACCCGGCACGCCTGGGGCAGTGACCTGATGCGGGCGCGCGCCCAGCACATGTACCTGAACTCGATGATGCGCACGCTGCGGCAGCAGAACGTCTTCACCGACACCGGGCGCCTGATGAACCTGGCCGAGGCGGCCACCAAGTCCCTGAAGGTCTCCGAGGAGATCGGTACGGTCAAGAAGCTGTACGACCTGGGCATGGAGATGAAGTCGGTGCCGTCCGACCGCATCACGTCGGTGACGATGCCCAACATCGAGGATCCGCAGGACCCCACGAACCACGTGGTGCCGGACACGGCGAACGCCGACAAGCTGTGGCAGATGCTCCGCGACGACGTGCCGCTCGACAAGAACGGCAAGGACGACGGCGGCGGCAAGGGCGCGGACACGAAGCAGCCCGCGGACAAGACGGACACCGCGGACAAGTCCGGGAAGACGGCCAAGGCCCCCTCGACGGACCCGGCCCGGCTCGGGGTGCTGGTGCAGAACGCCACCCAGAGCTCGACCGAGGCGGCGGTGCCGGGCCGGGCGGGGGCGATCGGCCAGGCCCTCGCGCAGCAGGGCTACGCGAGGGCGGCGGCGGACACCTCCGTGACGCAGTCCGTGGACAAGACGGTCGTGCAGTACCCGAGCGCGGACCTGGCGGGCGACGCCCAGGCCGTGGCCAAGGCGCTGGGTATTCCGGCGGGTTCGGTGCAGCAGTCGACCGGGGTGTCCGGAGTCACGGTCGTCGTCGGCGCGGACTGGCGCACCGGCACGTCGTACCCCCGGCAGTCGAAGCCGAAGGCCGGGGACATCCCCACGGGTTCCGACGCCGTCAACGGCTCGGACACGTCGCAGTGCATGGACGTGTACAAGCCGTATCAGTGGTAGCGGAAGGGCCCCTGCCGGAGAGGGGCCCTGTTCGCCGGCTCAGTGCGAGCTGAGGACCGCCGGCCGCCGGGACGCGATGACCTTCTTCGCCAGCGACCTCGGGCTGGTCAGGAAGCCCCAGCCCCACGACATGTGCATGGTGGCGAGGGCCACGGGGATCTGCAGGCGGGCCTTCAGGGGCAGGCCCCTGCCCGCCGGGACGGAGCCCGCGGCGATCGCCGCGAGGTAGCCGCCGGGGACGACGAAGCCCCACGGGGTGAGAACGGCGCCGACCACGACGCCCGCCGCCAGCGCGCACACCGCGGTCGGCGGGGCGAGGTAGCGCAGGTTGATCGAGCCGGAGTGGTAGCGCGCGACGACGTGCCGCCAACGGCCGTAGTCCTTGTACTGCTTGGCCAGCGCCCGCACGGAGGGCCGCGGCCGGTACGACACCTTCAGCTCCGGCGAGAACCAGATCAGGCCGCCGGCCTCCCGTATGCGGAAGTTCAGCTCCCAGTCCTGGGCGCGGATGAACTCCTCGTTGTAGCCGCCCTGCCGCTCCAGCGCCTCCCGGCGGAAGACGCCGAGGTAGACCGTCTCGGTGGGGGCGGCCTCGCCGCCCGTGTGGAAGGCGGCGTTCCCGACCCCGATCTTCGAGGTCATGGCGGCCGCGACGGCGTGCTCCCAGTCGTTCTCGCCCTCGGCGTGCATGATGCCGCCGACGTTCTGCGCGCCGGTCTCCTCCAGGAGCCGGACGGCGGTCGTGATGTAGTTCGGCGAGAGGATGCCGTGGCCGTCGACGCGGACCACGATCGGATGCCGGGAGGCCTTGATCGCCGCGTTCAGCGCCGCGGGCGTACGGCCGGTCGGGTTCGCAACGGTGTGCACGCGCGCGTCTTCGGCCACGAGCCGGGCCGCGATCTCGTCCGTGCGGTCCGTGGACGGACCGAGGGCGATCACGACTTCCATCTCGCCGGCGTACTCCTGCGCGAGGATCGCTTGGACGGCCCCGCGCAGATGCCGCTCCTCGTTGAGGACGGGCATGATCACGGAAACAGCGGGGAGCCGCACGTCGGACTTGGCGTTCATAGGGGGCTCACGTTACCGCGAACGGGGGACACCTTTGCGTGCCGCAGGGGCGCAGGACCGGGCTGGAGATCGTATCGGCCTACCGTGCTCACGGATCCCACGTACGGCCTCGCCCGGAGGTGTCCCCCTTGGCCAGCCCGCCCCGGTCCCCCGCGCCTCCGCAGCGCCGACCGCAGCCGCCCCGCCGTGTGCCGCGCCCGCCCGTAGGGCCGGTGAGGTCCCTGCGCACCCCCCGCCGGCCGCGTTGGGCCATGCGGGCGCTGTGCACACTGTCCGTGGTGGTGCTGGCCTCGGCCGGGATCGGGCACACGGTGATCAGCAGCCTGGACGCGGGCATCACACGGGTCGACGCGTTCAAGGACATGAAGAACCGGCCCCGGGCGGGCCACGGGATGAACGTGCTGCTGGTCGGCACCGACGGCCGCGACAAAATCACCGAGCAGGAGCGGCGGGCGTACCGGCTGGGCGGGGCGCCCTGCCATTGCACGGACACGATGATGATCGTGCACATCTCGGAGAACCGGGACCGGGCCACCGTGGTGAGCCTGCCGCGCGACTCCTACGCCGAGGTGCCCGCCCGCACCGACCAGGCCACCGGGCAGCAGCACCCGGCGCACCCGATCAGGCTGAACGCCGCCTACTCCGAGGGCGGCCCCCAGCTGACCGTCCGCGCGGTCGAGAACATGACCCATGTGAAGATCGACCACTATCTGGAGGTCGACTTCACCAGCTTCATGAAGACCGTGGACGTCCTCGGCGGGGTGAAGATCTGCACGCCGACCCCGCTGAAAGACACGTACAGCGGGCTCGACCTCGCGCCCGGCACGCACACCCTCAAGGGCGGGCAGGCGCTGCAGTACGTGCGGGCCCGGCACGTCGACGGCACCAGCGACCTGGGGCGGATGAAGCGGCAGCAGCGGTTCCTGGCCTCGCTGATCGAGAAGGCCGCCTCCTCGGGGGTGCTGCTGAACCCGATGCGGTTCAGGGACGTGGCCCGGGCGGTGCTCGGCTCGGTCCGCGCCGACGAGACCTTCGGCACGGACGAACTGCTCGACCTCGGCCGGGCCATGCGGGACTTCTCGCCCTCCTCCTCCGAGTTCGTCACCGTGCCCATCGGGCAGATGAACTACGAGGTCAGGGGCATCGGCTCGACCCTGAAGTGGGACCAGGCGAAGGCGGACGAGCTGTTCACGTCCCTGCGCGACGACAAGCCGCTCACCGCGGACCAGCCGCGGCACGACGGCCCGGCACCGGCCCCGGTGACCCCGGTGGACGTGGATCCGGGGCAGGTCCGGGTCCAGGTGGCGAACGGCTCGGCCACCCTGGGACTGGCCAAGCGGGTGGACGCGGCGCTGGCGGAGGCGGGCTTCACCACGACCCGGCAGCCGGTGACGGCCCCGGCCCATGTCCCGCACTCGGTCATCTCCTACGACCCCCGCTGGGACCGCTCCGCCCGCGCCCTCGCCGCGGCCCTGCCGGGCGCCGAGCTGCGGGCCGTACCGGGGCAGGGGCAGCTGCTGAGGCTGACGGTCGCGGCGGACTTCAAGGACGTGCACAAGGTGCGCTTCGAGGACCCGGGGCAGCCGGCCCCGCGCGCGGTGCGCGGCAGCGACGTGGTGTGCGCGGGGTCCTAGGACCCGGTCAGTCCTCGAACCCCTCGGCAAGGCGCCGCTCCCGCAGCTCCCGGATCGCCCGGCGGCGGGCCAGGCGGTGCGTGCGGCGGATCTGGGCCTCCTGGTAGCGGCGCCGGTCGCGGTCGGTCTCCGGAACCACCGCGGGCACCCGGCGCGGCTTGCCGTCGGCGTCGACGGCGGCGAAGACCAGATAGGCCGAGCCGACCTGCGTCGCCGGGGCCGACTCGTTCCAGCGCTCGGCCAGGACCCGGACGCCGACCTCCATGGAGGTCCGGCCGGTCCAGTTGACCTGGGCCTTCACATGGACCAGGTCGCCGACGCGGACCGGCTCCAGGAAGGCCATCTCGTCCATGGACGCGGTGACGGCGGGACCGCCGGAGTGCCGGCCCGCCACCGCGCCCGCCGCGTCGTCGACCAGCTTCATGATCACGCCGCCGTGCACCGTGCCCAGAAGGTTGGTGTCGTTGTGGGTCATGATGTGGCTGAGAGTGGTGCGTGAGGCGGACGTCGGCTTGCCTGGTATGTCCGGTTCCATGTCCCGTTCCACGTCCGTGGCCTGGTCTGTCATGCCCTCCACCTTATGCCGATGCGACTTTCACGGAATTTGTGTCGGCTTCGCAACAGCGCCGCTCCTATTTTCCGACAGCTCTTGTACGGCCCATGTCCGCGCCCTGCACACTGGGCCCATGAATGACTGGCCCGAGGGATGGTCCGACGACAACCGCGGCCCGCGCTACGGGCGCGGCAGCTCCGACGCACAGCCGGAGGGCGCCCAGGTGATGCGCCAGGTGCGGCGCGGCCCGGCGACACCGCCCGGGCAGCGCTCGGCGTACGGCAACCGCGGCCC
Organism: Streptomyces sp. HUAS MG56; assembly: GCF_058673395.1. Classification (NCBI taxonomy): domain Bacteria; kingdom Bacillati; phylum Actinomycetota; class Actinomycetes; order Kitasatosporales; family Streptomycetaceae; genus Streptomyces; species Streptomyces sp. HUAS MG56. The sequence goes on from NZ_CM178722.1 coordinate 4,693,790, forward strand.
GGCCGCCCCGCCGTACGGGGCGGCCGGCGTGCCGCAGCAGCCGTCGTACGACGACGGTTACGGCGAGTACGACAGCGGCTACAACACGGGCCAGGTCTACGGCGGTCCCGGCGGGGGCGGGCCGGAGGGGCCGGGCGGTGCGCCGGTCCGGGGGGCGCGTCCCGCGCCGAACTGGCGGCGGCGGATCAAGTGGACCGTGCTCACGCTGGCGACCGTGCTGGTCGTCACGTCGGTCGCGACCTACTTCTGGGCCGACTCCAAGCTGCGCCGCGAGGTCGACCTGTCCCAGGTGATCGACCGGCCCGCGTCGGGCTCCGGCACGAACTACCTGATCGTCGGCTCGGACAGCCGCGAGGGCATGTCCAAGGCGGACGAGCAGAAGCTGCACACCGGCTCCGCCGAGGGCAAGCGCACGGACTCGATGATGATCCTGCACGTCGGCGACAACGGCGACACGCTGGTCTCGCTGCCGCGCGACTCGAACGTGACCGTCCCGTCGTACAAGGGCTCCACGTCCGGGAAGGTCTACCCGGCGCACGGCCGGCAGGAGAAGCTCAACGCGACCTACGCCGAGGACGGGCCGACGCTGCTGGTCCGCACGATCGAGGCGAACACGGGTCTGCACATCGACCACTACGTGGAGATCGGCTTCCAGGGCTTCGCGAACATCGTGGACGCGGTCGGCGGTGTCGATATCAACATCGACAAGGGCTTCTCGGACAAATGGTCCGGCGCGAACTTCAAGGCGGGCCAGCAGACGCTGAACGGCGCACAGGCCCTCGCCTTCGTCCGCACCCGGCACGCCTTCGCCGCGAGCGACCTCCAGCGCACCAAGAACCAGCAGAAGTTCCTGTCGGCACTGGCCCACCAGGTGGCGACGCCCTCGACGATCCTGAACCCCTTCACGTTCTACCCGGTGATGGGCGCGGGCCTGGACTCGCTGATCGTCGACAAGGACATGGGCCTGTGGGACCTGGCCTCGATGTTCTGGGCGATGAAGGGGGTCCAGGGCGGTGCCGGCACGTCCCTGAACATGCCGATCTCCGGCTCGGTCGGCGGCAACCTCGTCTGGGACAAGACGAAGGTGAAGACGCTGGTGGACGAGCTGAACAACGACCAGAAGGTCACCGTCTCCGGCAACTAGACCGGTCCGTGCACGCAGCCGAGGGCGCCCCCGGGGGCGCCCTCCGCCGTGGCCGGCCGCGCTCTCACATAGCGGCGCCCGCCATCGTCCGGCACATCTGCGCCGCGCGGCGACACGCCTCCGCGCAGCGCATCATCTGCGGGTCGTCCGGCATCGTCATACACGCCTCGACACACATGTCGCACGCCTTGGCGCACATCGCGCACATCTCGCCCGCCATGGGCGAGCGGCGCATCATCATGTCGGCGCACATGCGGGTCGTCTCGGAGCAGTCCATGAGCGCACGCATGATCTTCATCTGCACCTGCCCGCCCATGTGCATGCAGGAGCTCATGGTCTCCTCGCACATACGGTGCGCGGTCATGCAGGCGTCGACGCACTCCTGCATCTGCTGCGTCATGGGCTTCATCGTCATTCCGGACTGGGTCATGGCTCCTCCTGGGGGAAGTGGGACCCCTGGACGGGTCCCCGCGTGCTTCTGTCCTATGTCAGGCGCCGGGGTCCCGCATGTGACCGACCGGTCGGCAGGTGCCCCCGGGCAGCGAAAAGGCGCCCCAGAGGGCGCCTTTCACCGAGCCGTGAACTCCCGTGCCGTTACGGCAGGTTGCGGGCCATCACGATCCGCTGGACCTGGTTCGTGCCCTCGTAGATCCCTTTGCCTTACAGGTCACATGGCGTTGACCTGCACGAACATACCCTTCAGGAGGTACTCCCCCAGCATTTCCCCATGATCACTACCGAGGGGTGCACCGACATCGCTTGTCACGTGAGGGAGGCCACCGCATCCGCTATCAGGGAACGTGCCGCTGCTCCCCTCGCGGCCACCTGCGAGAGCCGGTCAAAGGCTCGGGCGTACAACTCGACCTGGCTGGGCTGCGTGAGGGTGGCAGCAGCATCCAGCGTGTCCGCGTGCACCCTGGTGCCGTCGAAGATCGTGAAGGTTGGCATCGGCCACATAGTCCGCTGCGCCGAGAACGGGACGATCCCCACGGCAACGTTCTGGAGATCCATGACCCCGAGCAGATGACCAAGCTGCGCTGCCATCGTCTCTGCGCTGCACAGCCGGTACCGCAACACGGACTCCTCCAGTACAAACGAGAACCGGCGTGTGCCGTTGCTCAGCACCCCGTTACGCCTCATGCGGGCCGTCACAGCGTCACTCACGTCATCCGGGGTTCCTCGGAAGTCTGCAATGGATGACAGCAGGGCAGTGGCGTATCCGGGCGTCTGGAGGAATCCGGGAATCACGTCGGAGACGTAGATCCGGAATAGCTTGGTTTGTTGGTACAGATCACCTGTGGACTCTTGCAGGCGACGTAGGCCGCTCCGCTGGAGTCGTCTCCACTGCACGTGAGCATCGGCGGACTGTCTGTTAGCCGCGATCAAGTCGGGGACCTGATCATCAGCGGCGCAGGCTCGGCACCACGCTCTAATGTCCCTATCGGAGGGAGGCGTCTTCGCGTTCTCGATCCTGGATGACTTCGACTCTGACCAACCGCACCTGACGGCCAGCTCCCGCCCGCTGATCCCCGCATCCTTCCGGATCTCACGCAGACGGCCGGCCAGCTCTTCGCGGACCTGCTGAACGCGTGAGGACGGGTGTGTGGGCACGGAGCTGGCTTTCGTCAGATCTTGTACAGGTGGTGCGGGATCGCTCGCTCCCAGACTGCTTCGAACGCGGCGGAGCACAGCTTCACGGCTTCTGGGTCCGTCGTTACCTCGTCCTCCACCACCGCACCGTCACCTGAGAAGTGGTGCACCCGTAGCAGCGCACCATCGAACAACCAGAAGTCATTCCCTGGCAGAGGGATACTCGTGGCCCGTCGCCGTGGCAACCACCGCACTTCCTCACCGGCCGTGACGTTGGCGCGGGTGACGTAGTGCTCCCACCGGATGTAATCCGATACCGGCTCGGAGACCACCCGGGCTCGGCGAATCGCCACGCCCCGGGCCACGGTGTCCGTGATCAATTGGTCGTAGGGGTGCCACCAGGATTCACGGTCCTCCCAGTTGATCCGCTCGCCCCTCTTCCAGGCCTCGAACCGATCCGTTGGCGCGTAGGCGTCACGCAGCTCCAGGTGGACAGCGGACCGCTCGCACTGGCCAAGCAGCTCAGCGAAGCTGGGCACGCTCGACAGCATCACACGCCTCCCTGATCATCGGGATCATCCGGGCCGGAATCCTCACGATGGCTTCGCTCTCGGGCACCGGACCGTTCGCGGGGCTGCTTGCCTCGCAGTCCGCCTGAGTCTCAGTGCTCGGCTTCCACCCCTGCAACAAGACCTCCTGAGCTTCGGCGTCTGCCCACACGGTGGGGCAGTGGTCCCGGTCCGTGTCGGGGTCGATTCCAATGAACTCTACGGCCATGGCTGGCTCCCTGGTCTAGGTGCTTGCTCGGGCTTGCATCAGCGTCGTTGACCTGTGGAGACAGCGTCAATATGGCTACCAGCCACAAGAATTGGCGTGCAAGCTCGTGCAAGTTTGTGGAGCCCGACAGTCGCCACTTCCTACGGTCGGCACATCGACGCGGAAACGATCGGGAGGGCGCGGCGTGATGGGCGAAAGCAGGGCGCGGGGCACCGAACCGGCTGATCATCTGGGCAGCAGTGAGGCCCGACAGTTCCTATCCCGTCTCTCCGATGCATTCGGCGTAGGCGGCGTGCTCATGGTGCACAAGAGCGATCCTGGCCCCGAAGGCGCCGACATGGCGCCCAGTTCGGCCTTGCGCTGGCCCCGGTGCGAGTGTGGGATCCCGAAGTGTCCTGACTACAAGACCCCGCCGAATGGGTCGACAGAGGGACTGAGCAGCAGAGTTGCCGAAGCCAACGCGCAGAGCCGTAGGGGCCGGCTGTGACCATCAGAACGGTGATGCGGTACGTGATGCACAGGATCACCGAGCACCCGGATACGGACGTGACCTTTGAGGCTGAGTGCCTGCACTGCAAGTGGAAGGCGACACCTTCCACCGAGTCGGCATCCCTCGATGTGGAGTGCATAAGCCACACGGGCCGCTCTGGTCACGCCGGTTTCCGACGTATCAGGACCTCGTTCGCCATGGTCGTTCGCGCCGAGTAGAGCCCCTGCCGCAGTTGTGGCGGACCTGGACTCCCGCCCGCTACGGGCGGCGGCGGTCAGTCATGGCCGCGATTAGTTGAGCAGGAAGGTGCAGTGATGCAGAACGGAACCGACCTGTACGCGCTCGACATCAGTGGGGCCTCGTTCGTCCAGGCGTGCGGTGGCCCCTGCACCGAGGGGTGCGTGACCCTGGCCCGCATCGGCGAGGACGCCTGGGCCCTCAGTGACAGCAAGCGGCCGAACGCAGAGCCGCTGCGCTTCACTACGGAGGAGCTGGACGCGGCCGGTATCGACCCGGCCCGCTTCGGCCTGAACGTCTGATCCTCCCCCTCTAGCCAGCCGGGCCGGGTCCATCCCCCGTCCCTGGGTTCGGCCCGGCTGGCACTCCTCGGAACGGAACGACTGGTGCACCACCACGGCTATCTATGGACCGGCCCGAAAGAGCGTTTCGACAATGAGGCCCTGCGGCGACCTCCACATCCTGAGCCGCCCCCGGCCGGAAGCAGGCCAGAACTGATCCTTCGTTACCGCGAGGTGGCCGCAGAGTTCCCCACGTCGGATCTCCCGCCGCTGGAAACGGCGTACTGGCTCGTCAAGCCCCATTCACTGGTTCGGGGCACGTGGGATGAGGCGAAGGAAGCTGCGGCCTGGCTCGGTGAGCGTCTGCCCGAGTACACCCCCCGTTTCGCATCGGAGAGGGACCGAGACACCACGCGCCTGGCCCGACGGGTGAACGCTGCTGCCGAACAACTGCACTCAGGTGCTGATGTGTCGTACGGCTTCTACCTCGAACGTCCCTCGTATCTGTCCCTGGCAGTGGTGACGTGCTCCCCGAATCGTTCGCACCCTGAACTGGCCTGCCCAGTCGCGTAGTCCAAGCAACGAGAGAGCCCCGGCCTTCGAGCTGGGCTTTTCTTTGTTTAGGCACTCCTCTTCTTGACCGATTCGGGACGGTTGTCCGGCCACCCCTCCGCCTTGGCTTTTTGAACCTCCTCGGCGAAGCGCGCGCGGTAGTACCCGATACCTATGTCACTGGGGTACTTGAAGGGAGTTGCCCAGATGAACCACGCCCGGCGTTTCGGGTCTGCTATCTCGGCCGCAACCGTGTCGAGATCATCGAACAGCGTCAACACTTCTTCATGTATAGACAGGTACATGTCCCGAAGACTCTTGCCGCCGAAGTCTGACTTTTGGGCTGTTCCCTTCCCGCTCCACCGGGAGCGCAGATCCCATCCAATCATCAACTCGGCCGGCGTCTTGTCGCCCTTACGTTGGTCGCAATCGTGGCAGGCTGGCACGAGGTTCGACGAGTCGTCTGCTCCCCCGTCAGAGGTTGCTGTGTGTACTGCGGCGGAGCTTCAGAGACCATGGATCACGTAATCCCGTTGGGTCGTCACACTCGACCATCTTGTTCGCGTCCGCGTTACTTACGCCGGACACACGCCAGCCCACCGCTTCGCACAGGCCGGCGGCCCGTCGTTGTGGCCGATGTGAGAGCTGATCCAGCCACCCGAGGCGCCGATGATGCAGGCGACGAGAAGCACCTTCGGCCAGCCGTAGCGGTCAACGATGTTTCTCAGCGGGCGGTTGCCCTGTGTCGTTGGCATGTAGATGGACCCCCCACATGGTTCGTGTGATCGGTGATCATATGTGGTTGATCAGTGAACGAGAAGAGGGTCCCTGAAGATCAGGGACCCCTCCGGAATCATCTCACCTGTTCTTCGGTTCGCCCCAACTCTGGGAATTATTAAGCCTGTTCCACTTGCTAGTAACTCTGCTGCACCTGCCCTGTACCGGCTTGGCTTGCCGGTGCTTCGGTCCCTCGCTGGACTTCACTTGCCCGTGATGCCCCGTTCCATCCTTTGCTGGATCGAACACAAGATCACCAACCCGGCACTCGAATACTGACGTGACCTTCGAGGCCGAGTGTCTGACGTATGAGTGCGACCGGCAGGCCACCCCTTCAACGGATGGGGCCTCCGTCGATGTCGGGTGCATAAGCCATACCGGCCGGACCGGACATGGTGGCTTCCGGCGCCTCTGCACGTCCTTCGCCCTGGTGGTGTGGGAGGAGGAACAATCTGATGTACGCGCCGAAGCCGGTCTAGGTGCACTTTGACGGCTATACGGCTGACGCCTCCGAGCCCCGGCAAGATGTCCCCCGTGGCTGGCAGGGGTAGGCCCAGGTTGCTCGTCAAGAGAGACGCGCACTGTCAGTGCCCGGGAGTAAGATTCCTGGACACTCTGACTGCGCAATAGGGGGACACGTGGTCGACTGGGCCGGACTCATTAGCACGCTGGTCTTCGGCTTCGCTGCCGGAATGATCACGGCTTGGCGGAAAGCCTCGCTTGAGGCAACCATGATCTGGGTTGACGATCTGCGGCACCGCGTCGAGATCATGAAGGGTGACCGGGAGAAGAGGCAGCAACTCCGGCACGTCAAGATGGACGAGGATCGTGCCGCTGAACTGAAGGCTGTCGAAGAGGAGCGTAAGCGGGTTAGGCGAGCGCATCTAGAATTGACAAAGGCGCTGCCGATCGCCAATGAGACAGTGAAGACTTGGGTTATTGAACCGGTTAGACATCAGGAGCTTATCGGTGAACTTCGAGCCAGCCTGGAACGGCTTTCCGGCTGCGGAGTAAAAATTCAGCATGGCGTTGATAATTGGAGAAGCCCATTCAGCTGGGAGCTGGAGCGCATCGCTAAGAACATCGACGCTGAGACGAATAAGTACGCCGCGCTGCGAGGTAAGTAGCGCCGCACTGCACCAGGTCGCCATGTCAACTGTATTTAAGAAGGGGCGTAGGACTCGCCCTTGGTATCAAGCGGCCGAGGGTGCCGTTTCGTTAAACTCCTCGGACCTGAGTCGGACGCTCTGTGCCCACTCGTTCGAGGGGAACGGGGATCCGCGACGGGCGATGTTGTCGCACTCCGCTTCCCAACGCTGAGCAGCTTCCGGCGTGCTGAACATCCAGTCGCCGTGCCTGCCGTTCCACGGGATTTTGTGCCCGTGCGTGGCGCACTCCTCTCGCTTCTTCCTTGACGGGGCGTCCATCGACGCGACGGTAGACGGGATGAGCAGGCATCGGTAACTGGCGGACGGGGCCAGAAGTCCAGCAGCCTTGAGGGATCCAAGCGCCTGCGAGTAGCGACCCTTGGTGTACGGCTCTCCGTTCTCCTTGGTCAGGATGAGCTGCAATTCGCCGGATCCCAACGGTGAATGCCCTCCCCGCTGCATGCGGTCCAAAGCCAGCAGCCACATGCGAAGTTCGAGATGAAGTACGGCGCTGCGGATTGCAGGATTGGAGTGTTCAGGCCGGTAGACCTTGGCAAAGTGGTAGCTCACTCGGCCCCCTGGCCGTCCAGCCAGCGATCCAGGTCGGCAGGGCGGCATCGAAGCGACTGCCCTACCTTCCGGAACGGGATCTGTTCGGCCTTCCAGTTCCCCTACACCCAGGAACGGGGCTTGTTCAGATAGTCGGCTACGTCATCAACGGTCATCAGCTTGGCTAGCGCCATCCGTCCTCCAAGAAACAAGAAAGCCCCCGAAGACCCTCGGGGGCTCATGCGTATGAAGTGCTAGGTAGTTCAGCCGCCTTGGCTACCTGCTTCAGCCATTTCCTCAAGTACTGCTTTGGCCTTGTCCGTCAGCTCTCCACCCGCCTTACCGGCAACTGTGGTCAGGAAGCCGTCCCTTCTGGCCCGCTTCAGGTGATCCTTCACCGTCTCAGGTCGCCGGCCGATGAGCCGTGCCAGCCACGGAATGGGCGCAGGAGCCCCAAAATCCGCCATGGCGGTGTACGTGGCAACAAGCAAGGCCAAGTACCGCTCTGAGACGCCTTCGCCCTCCAGGGCGAGCCCCGCCGCCTCTCCCATCCCATTCAGCCTCCCTGCCACCTCCTCCAACGTCCGCTGGGCTTCGGGAGCCTGCTTGGCCAACTCCAGGGCTGCGGCTACATCGAGCCTGCGCAGGACAGTGGTCGAGATGCCCCGCGCCACCTCACGAGCAGGGGCATCGTCGGCCGGCTCGATGGTGATCCGCTTTGGCCCCCCGTTGACCGGCCCCACTGGCCACCACATGCGGACCACCCAGGCGCCTTGCTGCTGAGTGATCTCGAACCCGCCGTCATCCGCTTCCATATCGCTCAAGTTAGCACACCCAGGGGGTTCCACCCTGTGTTGACAACCCAGGGTGACCCATGGGCAAACTTGAAACGCCGGGGAGTGACCGGCGCGACGACGGGGCGGGCCCGTATGTCGGCAGCAGCAGGAGGGGGCCGCTTCAGTGGCAAGGGCATGGGTCGCGCGGTCAAAGGACGACCCGAAGAAGTGGACGACGTTCTGGTACGACCCGGACGGCAAGCAACGACAGAAGACGTTCGAGACCAAGAAGCGGGCTGATGACCAGCGCAAGCGCAAGGAGCAGGAACTCGACGCCGGGACCTACCTGGACGACCGCTTGGGCAAGCAGCCCGTGACGGCCGTGTGGGAGCAGTGGACGAATCAAAGGAAGCTGGAGAACAGCACCAAGAAGCAGTACCGGTCGATCCTCAACACGACCATTGAGCCGTTCTTCAAGGCCCGTTCCATCGTGTCCCTGAAGGTCGCTGATGTTGTGCAGTGGCTCTTGTGGATGGAGCAGGACCGGAAGCTGTCCGCCCGCACACGGCGTCAGCGGTTCTCGTTCTTCTCCGGGATGATGGACTGGGCTGTCGTCAACGAGATCGTCGGCCGGAACCCGTGCAAGAAGGTCAAGGGCGCGGGCAGCCGCGCCAAGGAGATCCGGGAGCAGAAGAGCACCGCAAGGCGGCTCACGACGCGGGAAGTTCTGGCGATGCTGGATGCCGCTCCTCCGCGATACCGCGCGATGCTGTGGCTCATGGCCGGGTGCGGCCTGCGGCTGGGTGAGGCCATGGCGGTGTCCCGCGATCAGATCGACTTCAAGGCCGAGACGCTTCGCGTCGACTTCCAGATCGCTGAGGACGGAGACACCGAGTCGGGGAAGAACAGCGCGATCCAGCGTCGGCACATCAAGGCTCGTGAAGAAGGCGAGCCAGGGCGTTCCGTCCCCCTCCCGCCGAACGTCGCCTTCGAGCTGCGGCGGCACATCAAGAACCACGGCGTATGGGGGCCGGAGCGGCTTCTCTTCCCCAACGTGACGCGGACCGGCTACCTCTACGCGTCGTACTTCTACCCGAAGATCTGGATGGAGGCTCTGGGCAAGGGACAGGTGCAGTACTGCAAGGCGCACTCGCTCCGGCACTACTACGGGTCGCGGCTGCTGTACGCCGGAGTCCCGGAGAACGATGTGGCCGACTGGATGGGCCACAGCAGTACGGACGTGCTGAGGGAGCACTACCACTACATCTTCGAAGGGGCCGAGCAGCGCGGTCGGGCCGCCATCGCAACGATGTTGACGCCCGACGCCGACGACCCGACGGAGGCATCAGAGGTCGCCTGATACGCGTACGACAACAGCCCCCGGCGTCGCGCCGGGGGCTGTGTTGTTTGTGCAGGTCAGTGGCTGTTTGCAGCCCGGCATCTGCCCAGGATTCCCCCAGCATGACGCCCAGGAACGGCACTGATCGGGCCGCAACGGGCAGAAAGCCGAGGGTGTCCTTCCGGACCTTCAAAACAGCTTCTGACCCGCAAAAACCCCGCTAGGGAAGGTTCCTCGCCATGACGATCCGCTGCACTTGGTTCGTGCCCTCATAAATCTGCGTGATCTTGGCGTCGCGCATCATCCGCTCCACCGGGTAGTCACGGGTGTAGCCGTAGCCGCCGAGCAGCTGGACGGCGTCCGTGGTGACCTCCATGGCCACGTCCGAGGCGAAGCACTTGGCGGCGGCGCCCAGGTAGGTGAGGTCGGCGTCGCCGCGCTCGGAGGCGGCGGCGGCCTGGTAGGTGAGGGCGCGGGCGGCCGAGATCTTCATCGACATGTCCGCGAGCATGAACTGGATGCCCTGGAAGTCGGCGATCGGCTTGCCGAACTGCTTGCGCTCCTGGACGTAGCCCTTGGCGTAGTCGAAGGCGCCCTGGGCGACACCGAGCGCCTGGGCGGCGATGGTGATGCGGGTGTGGTCCAGGGTCTTCATGGCGGTCGCGAAGCCGGTGCCCTCGGCGCCGATCATACGGTCGGCGGGGATGCGGACGTTGTCGAAGTAGACCTCGCGGGTCGGGGAGCCCTTGATGCCGAGCTTCTTCTCCGGGGCGCCGAAGGAGACGCCCTCGTCCGACTTCTCGACGACGAAGGCGGAGATGCCCTTGGTGCGCTTGGCCGGGTCGGTCACGGCCATGACCGTGTAGTAGTCGGAGACGCCCGCGTTGGTGATCCAGCGCTTCACGCCGTTGAGGACGTAGTGGTCGCCGTCGCGGACCGCCTTGGTCGTCATGCCGCCGGCGTCCGAGCCCGCCTCCGGCTCGGAGAGGCAGTACGAGAACATCGCGTCGCCCTTGGCCAGGGGGGACAGGTACTTCTTCTTCAGGTCCTCCGAGCCGGAGAGGATCACCGGGAGCGAGCCGAGCTTGTTCACGGCGGGGATCAGGGAGGAGGAGACGCAGGCGCGGGCGACCTCCTCGATCACGATGACGGTCGCGAGCGCGTCGGCGCCGGCGCCGCCGTACTCCTCGGGTACGTGCACGGCGTGCAGGTCGCCCGCCACGAGGGCGTCGTGGGCCTCCTGCGGGAAGCGGGCCTCCTCGTCCACCGCCGCGGCGTACGGCGCGATCTTCGCCTCGACCAGGGAACGGACGGCGTCGCGGAGCATGTCGTGCTCCTCGGACGGGCGGTACAGGTCGAAGTCAGCCGATCCGGCCACGGTCTCTCACGCTCCAAAGACGCAGTGATACTGACGCTAATTACCGTTAAGTAACTCAAATTTTAGAGGCCTGCCCGCGCCGCGCCTACGTGAGCTACACGACAGCGGGGAAATTGCCCGGTGAGGTGCCCGACTATGCTCGGGGCCGCATCCCCGACGTACCCGAGTCCGAGCTGGAGCGCACCCCCATGAGCCTGAAGATCACTGTGATCGGCACCGGCTACCTCGGCGCCACGCACGCCGCCGCCATGGCCGAACTCGGCTTCGAGGTGCTCGGGCTCGATGTCGTCCCCGAGAAGATCGCCCTGCTGGAGCGCGGCGAGACGCCGATGTACGAGCCGGGGCTGGACGAGCTGCTGCGCAAGCACGTCGCCGGGATCGAGGGGTCGAGCGGGCGGCTGCGGTTCACCACCGACTGGGCCGAGATCGGCGCCTTCGGCGATGTCCACTTCGTGTGCGTGAACACCCCGCAGAAGCATGGCGAGTACGCCTGCGACATGTCGTACGTCGATTCCGCCATCGCCTCGCTCGCCCCGCATCTGCACCGCCCGGCCCTGGTCGTCGGCAAGTCGACCGTGCCCGTCGGCTCGGCCGAGCGGCTGGCGGCGTACCTGGCCGCGAACGCCCCGGTGGGCGCGGAGGCGGAGCTGGCCTGGAACCCGGAGTTCCTGCGCGAGGGCTTCGCCGTGCAGGACACCCTGCACCCGGACCGGATCGTGGTGGGCGTGCGCGGGGAGCGCGCCGAGAAGCTGCTGCGCGAGGTGTACGCCGTCCCGGTCGGCGAGGGCACGCCGTTCGTCGTGACCGACTTCCCGACCGCCGAGCTGGTGAAGACGGCCGCGAACTCCTTCCTCGCCACCAAGATCTCCTTCATCAACGCGATGGCGGAGGTGTGCGAGGCCGCCGGCGGTGACGTGGTGAAGCTCGCGGAGGCCATCGGGTACGACGAGCGGATCGGAGCCAAGTTCCTGCGCGCGGGCATCGGCTTCGGCGGCGGGTGTCTGCCGAAGGACATCCGGGCGTTCATGGCGCGGGCCGGCGAGCTGGGCGCCGACCAGGCGCTGACCTTCCTGCGGGAGATCGACTCCATCAACATGCGCCGGCGCGGTCAGATGGTCGAGATGACCCGCGAGGCGCTCGGCGGCGGGTCCTTCCTCGGCAGGCGGATCGCGGTGCTGGGCGCCACCTTCAAGCCGGACTCGGACGACGTCCGTGACTCGCCCGCGCTGAACGTGGCCGGTCAGATCCACCTCCAGGGCGGCCAGGTCACCGTGTACGACCCGAAGGGCATGGACAACGCCCGCAAGCTCTTCCCGACGCTCGGCTATGCCGACTCGGCGCTGGAGGCCGTGCGCGGCGCCGACGCCGTGCTGCACCTGACCGAGTGGCGCGCGTTCCGCGAGCTGGACCCGGCGGCGCTCGGCGAGGTCGCGGCGGCCCGCCTCATCCTGGACGGGCGCAACGCCCTCGACCCGCAGCTGTGGCGCCGGGCGGGCTGGACGTACCGGGCGATGGGCCGCCCCACGGCGTAGCCGTCCGGGACGACGCCGGTTCGGCCGAGGCTCAGTCGGCCGAACCGGCGTCCTCCCGCATTCTGCACCACCGGACACATACCCGGCCGGTGAACTGCCTGTGAATCGCCGCGCTTCACGCGCGCCGCTGCGCCGCCCGGACCATGAAGTCCGCGCTGCGGAGCACCCGTTGGACGTTGCCCCAGGTCAGCAGGGACAGCTCGGCCTCGGCCCAGCCGCGGCGCAGGAGCTCGGCGATCAGGTGGGGGTAGCGCGAGGCGTCGGCGAGGTCCCGGGGGTGGACGGCGCCGGAGTCGTAGGTGCCGGACAGGCCGACGCACTGCGGGCCGGCCACGTCGCGGACGTGGTCGAGATGGTCGGCGACGTCCCTGACCGTCGGCCCGGTCTGCTCGGCGGTCAGCGGCACCATGCACACCCCCTTCGCCGCGCCCAGCGCCGTGAGCAGCTCGTCGGTCAGGTTGGCCGGGTGCGGGCGCAGCTCGCGGGCGGCGGAGCGGGTGCACAGCACCGGGGTCTTGGACAGGGCGAGGGTGCGTTCGACGGTGGCGGCACAGGCGCCGGAGACGTCCGCCAGCACGCCGATGCGGTTCATCTCGCGGACCACCTCCTCGCCGAACCGGCTCAGCCCCCGCTCCCCCGCCCAGGCCGTACCGGTCAGGGTGAGGACGCGCAGGCCGAGGGTGCGCAGGACCCGCAGGATGCCGAGGGAGTCGTCGAGCGCGGCGGCGTACGCGGGGCCCGGCACCACGGCGACCCGGCCGCAGTTGCGGGCGTCGATGACCTGCCCTGCGGTGCCCACCAGGCGCAGGCCCTCCGGATGCGCCTCGATCACCGTGCGCACCTGGTCCAGCTGCTCCAGGGTCGCCGCCGTCGCCCGGTCGCCGCCGGGGCCCTCGGGCAGGTGCAGCGACCAGAACACCACGCCCACGTGGCCCTCGCGCATCCGGGGCACATCGGTGTCGACGGCCGCCTCGCCCAGCTCCAGGTCGTACCAGGGCAAATGGCGCAGGGCCCAGGGCAGTCCGCTGTAGCCGTCGGCGACGGGGTGCTCGGCGAGCAGCGCGTGGGCCCGCACCAGGAGCGCGCCGGGGTCGTCCTGCGCGAAGGGGTCGTCCGGCAGGCCCTCTCCCGCGCCGGCCTCGGTGGTCGTGGGTATGCCGTGCTGGAGGTCGGCCATGGCGGCTCCGTACGTCGTCGTGAGCTACGTCGTGGTTGAGCTACCTCGTGGTGAAGGCGTACTCGTCACGGTCGCACGGAGGGAGCGGGAGCTTCCTGGTGAGTGGGGCGTTCGGGGGTACGCCGGTCAGCTGTCGCGGGCCGTGCGGATGACCTCGTCCAGGGTGTCGCGGGAGCGTACGAGGTCGGCGATCATCCGGTCGATGCGGTCGCGCTCGGCGGTGAGGTCCTCGACCAGGCGAGGGGTGGCGATGGCGGAGGGGCCGCCGTCCTGGTCGCGCATGCAGGGCAGCAGCTGCCGGATCTTCTCGCTGTGCAGCCCGGCCGCGTACAGTTCCTGGATCCTGATGACCCGGTCGACGGCCGGCTCGGGGTAGTCGCGGTGGCCGCCGGGGGTGCGCTCGGCGGCGAGCAGACCCTGGGTCTCGTAGTAGCGCAGTGACCGCTCGCTCACCCCGGTGCGCCGGGCCAGTTCGCCGATCCGCATGTCCGCCTCCGCCGGCCGAGGGCTTGAATCTCACATCGGTGTCAAGTTCTACCGTGCCGGCATGACGCGGACAACGGACACCACAGACTTCCTCGCCCCCGCCCGGCTCGGCCGGCTCGAACTCCCCCACCACCTCGTGATGGCCCCGCTCACCCGCAATCGCGCCGAGGCCGACGGCACCCCCTCCGACCTCATGGTCACGCACTACGCCCAGCGTGCCTCCGCCGGGCTGATCGTCGCCGAGGGCTCGACGCCGAACGCGGTCGGGCAGACGTACCCGGACATCACCGCGATCCACACCGACCGGCACCAGGAGGGCTGGCGGAAGGTCACCGACGCGGTCCGCGCGGCCGGCGGGCGGATGTTCCTCCAGCTCCAGCACGGCGGCCGCGTCAGCCACCCGGCGACCACCGGGCTGACCCCGGTCGCCCCGTCCGCGGTGCCCCTGCCGGAGACGATCTTCACTGCCGGAGGACACCGACCGGGCGCCGTGCCGAGGGAGATGACCGCCGACGACATCCGTACGACGATCGCCGACTTCGCCGCCGCCGCGCGACGGGCGGTCGACGCGGGCTTCGAGGGGGTCGAGGTGCACGCGGCCAACGGGATGCTGCTGCACCAGTTCCTCGCGGACAACACCAACCGGCGCGACGACGCCTACGGCGGCCCGGCCGGGCGGCGGGTGCGGTTCGCGGTGGAGGTGACCGAGGCGGTGGCCGACGCGGTCGGCGCCGACCGGGTGGGCATCCGGATCTCCCCCGCCTCCACCGTCAACGGCGTGCGCGAGGAGGACACCGACGGCCTCTACGCCACGCTCCTCGCCCGGCTGACGGGCCTTGACCTCGCCTATCTGCACCTGGTGCGCTCCGACCCGGCGGCCGGCTGGTACCGGCGGATCCGCGCCGCCTGGCCCGGCGCCTTGATCGGCAACCCGGACCTGACCGACCTGTCCGGCGAGGCCGTCGCCCGCGCCTCCCGGGAGATGCTGGCCGCCGGGGCCGACCTGGTCGCGCTCGGCCGGCCGTTCCTCGCCAACCCGGACCTGGTCGAGCGACTGCGCCGCGGCGCACCCCTCAACCCGGTCCGGGACCGGTACTTCATGTACGTGGGCGGGGCCGCCGGCTACAACGACTACCCCGCCCTCGACGCGCCCGACGCTCAGACGTCGCCGTCGAGCGACTCGATCGTGGCGTTGGACGGGGCGCGCGTCGCCTGAAGACCACGGGCCACGTCCTCCGCGGCGCCCAGCACCCGCACGGCGTTCTGCCAGGTCAGCTTGGCCAGGTCGGCCTTGGACCAGCCGCGCTCCAGCAGCTCGGCGAGCAGGTTCGGGTAGCCGGAGACATCGCTCAGGCCGTCCGGGGTGAAGGCGGTGCCGTCGTAGTCGCCGCCGATGCCCAGGTGGTCGATGCCGGCCACCTCGCGCATGTGGTCCAGGTGGTCCGCCACCGTGGACACCGTGGCGATCGGGCGCGGGTTGCGCTCCTCGAAGGCGCGGTGGATCTTCATCGCCTCCGCCGTCGAGGCGAGGTGGTGGAAGCCGTGCGCGCGCATGTTCTCGTCGGCGGCCAGGGTCCAGTCGACGGCCGCCTGGAGCACGAACTTCGGCACGAACGTCACCATCGCCATGCCGCCGTTGGCGGGCAGCCGCTCCAGCACGTCGTCCGGGATGTTGCGCGGGTGGTCGCACACGGCACGCGCGGAGGAGTGCGAGAAGATCACCGGCGCCGACGTGGTGTCCAGCGCGGCCCGCATCGTCGTGGCCGCCACGTGGGAGAGGTCGACCAGCATGCCGAGGCGGTTCATCTCCCGGACGACCTCGCGGCCGAACGCCGACAGACCGCCGACCTTCGGCTCGTCGGTCGCCGAGTCCGCCCAGTCGTTGTTGTCGTTGTGGGTGAGCGTCATGTAGCGCACGCCCAGCTCGTACAGACCGCGCAGGGTGCCCAGCGAGTTGTCGATCGAGTGCCCGCCCTCCGCGCCCATCAGGGAGGCGATACGGCCCTCCGCGCGCGCCGCCTCCATGTCGGCGGCGGTCAGCGCGGCCCGCAGGTCGGCGGGGTGCCGGGCGATCAACTGCCGTACGCAGTCGATCTGTTCGAGGGTGGCCGGGACCGCGCCGGGCAGGTCCGAGCGCACGTACACCGACCAGTACTGCGCGCCGACGCCGCCCTCGCGCAGGCGGGGGATGTCGGTGTGCAGGTGCTCGTTCTGCGGTACGGCGATGTCGCGGGCGGCGAGGTCGTAGCGGACCTGTTCGCGCAGCGCCCAGGGCAGGTCGTTGTGGCCGTCGACGACGGGGAACTCGCGGAGCAGGGACCGTGCTTCGTCAGTTGAGGTCATTACGTCTTACTTCCCGAAGCCGAAGCCGCTCGACCCCTCGACCTTGGCGCGCAGCCGCTTGCCCTTCTCGGTGGCCTGGTCGTTGAGGTCGTGCTGGAAGTCGCGCATCTTGTGCAGCAGGTCCTCGTCGTGCGTGGCGAGGATCCGGGCCGCGAGCAGTCCGGCGTTGCGGGCGCCGGCGACGGAGACGGTGGCGACGGGCACACCGGCCGGCATCTGCACGATGGACAGCAGCGAGTCCATGCCGTCCAGGTACTTCAGCGGCACGGGCACGCCGATGACCGGCAGGGGGGTCACGGAGGCGAGCATGCCGGGCAGGTGGGCGGCGCCGCCCGCGCCCGCGATGATCACCTTCAGCCCGCGGTCGGCGGCCTGCTCGCCGTACGTGACCATCTCGCGCGGCATGCGGTGCGCGGAGACGACGTCGACCTCGTAGGCGATCTCGAACTCGTCCAGGGCCTGGGCGGCGGCCTCCATGACGGGCCAGTCGGAGTCCGAACCCATGACGATGCCCACGACGGGGCCGGCGGCGGTACTCATTCGGTGATGGTGCCTCTCAGGTAGCCGGCAGCGTGACGGGCGCGCTCCAGCACGTCGTCCAGGTCGTCGCCGTAGGTGTTGACGTGTCCGACCTTGCGGCCGGGCTTCACGTCCTTGCCGTACATGTGGATCTTGAGCTTGGGGTCGCGGGCCATGCAGTGCAGGTACGCGGAGTACATGTCCGGGTAGTCGCCGCCCAGGACGTTGACCATGACCGTCCACGGGGCGCGCGGGCGCGGGTCGCCGAGCGGCAGGTCGAGGACCGCGCGGACGTGGTTGGCGAACTGGCTGGTGATCGCGCCGTCCTGGGTCCAGTGGCCGGAATTGTGCGGTCGCATCGCCAGTTCGTTGACGAGGACACGGCCGTCGCGGGTCTGGAACAGCTCGACGGCGAGATGCCCGACGACGCCGAGCTCCTTGGCGATCCGCAGCGCCATCTCCTCGGCCTGGAGCGCGAGGGTCTCGGGCAGGCCGGGGGCGGGCGCGATCACGGTGTCGCAGACGCCGTTCACCTGCCGGGACTCGACGACCGGGTAGGCGACGGCCTGGCCGTGCGGGGAGCGGACGACGCAGGCGGCCAGCTCGCGGACGTAGTCGACCTTCTCCTCGGCGAGGACCGGGACACCGGCGCGGAACGGCTCCGCGGCCTCCTCGGGGGTCTCCACGACCCACACGCCCTTGCCGTCGTAGCCGCCGCGGACGGTCTTGAGGACGACCGGGAAGCCGTCGCCCTCCGCGGCGAAGCGGACCACGTCCTCCGGGTCGGCCACGATCCGGTGCCGGGGGCACGGAACGCCGATCGCGTCGAGCTTCGCGCGCATCACGCCCTTGTCCTGGGCGTGCACCAGCGCGTCGGGGCCCGGGCGCACGGGAATGCCGTCCGCCTCCAGGGCCCTGAGGTGCTCGGTGGGCACGTGTTCGTGATCGAAGGTGATCACATCGCACCCGCGC
Organism: Streptomyces sp. HUAS MG56; assembly: GCF_058673395.1. Taxonomy (NCBI): domain Bacteria; kingdom Bacillati; phylum Actinomycetota; class Actinomycetes; order Kitasatosporales; family Streptomycetaceae; genus Streptomyces; species Streptomyces sp. HUAS MG56. The sequence goes on from NZ_CM178722.1 coordinate 4,711,857, forward strand.
GCGAAGTCACGCAGCGTGTCCAGGTCGCGATAGTCGCCTATGACGACATCACTCACGACCTGCGCCGCGGAATCCTGAGGGGTGTCACTGAGGAGCTTGAACCTGATGCCCAACGGGATGCCCGCTTCGTGCGTCATACGCGCGAGCTGCCCCCCGCCGACCATGCCGACTACCGGGAACGTCACGCCTATAGCGTATCGGCCACTTCGAGGGAGCCGGATCGCGTCCCTCGCACGGCCTCTTACCGCGGGCTTCCCGACCTCTTTCCGGACTGTTTCCCAGCTGTGGCCTGGAGCGCAGGCGTCGGCCGGTTCACCTGGTTAGCATGGCTGGGCTGACGAAACCTACCGACGGGAGCTGCCCAGCCATGGAACCTCGTTCCTCGGGGCTGCAACGACTCGTGCGCGAGGTGGCCAAGTTCGGCACCGTCGGTGTCGCGGGCATCTTTGTCAATCTCGCTGTCTTCAACCTGGTGCGACACGCCTCCGGCCTGCCGGTCGTGCGCGCGAGCATCATCGCGACCGTGGTCGCCATCGCCTTCAACTACGTCGGTTTCCGTTACTGGACGTACCGGGACCGTGAGAAGAGCGGCCGCACCAAGGAACTCACGCTGTTCCTGTTCTTCAGTGCGATCGGCCTCGTGATCGAGAACGGCGTGCTGTACGCGGCGACCTACGGCATGGGCTGGGACAGCTCGCTGCAGAGCAACATCTCCAAGTTCGTGGGCATCGGCGTCGCCACGCTCTTCCGCTTCTGGTCGTACCGCACCTGGGTGTTCCGGGTGCAGCCGGCGCAGGAGGCGGAGTCGATCCTGGCGGCCGCGTCGCAGACGTCGCGGACCGAGCCGGAACCGAAGACGCAGCGAGTCCCGTAGGACACGCGCACAGATCGAGCACGAAGTGGGCCCCCGACCGGGGGCCCACTTTTCTGTGCCTCAGCGGACCGTCGGCCGACTCTCGTCCGCCTTGCGGGCCGGCGGGGTGCGGGAGAGGAACAGGCCGAAGACGGGGGGCGCGGTCTGCAGGAGCTCCAGACGGCCGCCGTCGGCCTCCGCGAGGTCGCGGGCGACGGCCAGGCCGATCCCCGTGGAGTTGCGGCCGCTGATCGTGCGCTCGAAAATGCGCGCGCCGAGGTCGGCCGGGACGCCGGGACCCTCGTCGGTGACCTCGACCACGGCCTGGTTGCCGGTGACCCGGGTACGCAGCGCGACCGTGCCGCCACCGTGCATGAGGGAGTTCTCGATCAGCGCCGCCAGCACCTGGGCGACCGCGCCCGGCGTGCCGACGGCCTGGAGATGGCGCTTGCCGGAGCTGACGATGGCCCGGCCGGCGCTGCGGTAGGCGGGCCGCCACTCGGCGAGCTGCTGCTGGATGACCTCGTCCAGGTCGAAGGTGACGGCGGAGCCGGTGCGCGGGTCGCGGGAGTTCGTCAGCAGCCGCTCGACCACGTCCGTGAGCCGCTCGACCTGGGTGAGCGCGACGTTCGCCTCTTCCTTCACGATGTCCGGGTCATCCGTGAGGGTGATTTCCTCCAGCCGCATCGAGAGCGCGGTCAGCGGGGTGCGCAGCTGGTGGGAGGCGTCGGCGGCGAGCCGTCGCTCGGCGGTCAGCATCCGCCCGATCCGCTCGGCGGAGGAGTCCAGCACATCGGCGACCCGGTCCAGCTCGGGGACGCCGTAGCGCTTGTGCCGTGGGCGCGGGTCGCCGGAGCCGAGGCGCTCGGCGGTCTCGGCGAGATCGGTCAGCGGGGACGAGAGCTTGTTGGCCTGGCGGACGGCGAGCAGGACGGCGGCGACGACGGCGAGCAGCGCGACCAGCCCGATGATCAGCAGGGTGCGGCCGACCTCCCGGGTCACCGCGGAGCGCGGCTCCTGCACGGTGACCGTCTCGCCCTCCTCGCCGTGCTGGGTGGAGTGGATCACATCACCCTGCGGCTTGGTGCCGATCTCGATCGGGGGCTGTCCGGGCATGCGGATGACCGCGTACTGCTCCTTGCTGACCGGATTGCGCAGCACGTCCGCGTTGACGTTCTCCGCGGCGAGGATCCTGCTGTCCACGATGCTGGCCAGCCGCACCGCCTCGGAGTCCACCCGCTCCTGGGCGCTGTTGCTGATCGTCCGGGACTCGACGATCACCAGGGAGACGCCGAAGACGGCGATCACGACGAGGACGACGGCGAGGGTGGACTGGATGAGACGTCGGCGCATGTTCCGTTACCTGAGGTGATCGGCCCGGAGGGAGCACGGCCCCCCGGCGGGGCTCAGCTCTTCTCGAAGCGGAAGCCCACGCCGCGGACCGTGGCGATGTAGCGAGGGTTCGCCGCGTCGTCGCCGAGCTTCTTGCGCAGCCAGGAGATGTGCATGTCGAGGGTCTTGGTGGACGACCACCACGTGGTGTCCCAGACCTCGCGCATCAGCTGGTCGCGCGTGACGACCCGGCCGGCGTCGCGCACCAGCACCCGCAGCAGGTCGAACTCCTTGGCGGTGAGCTGGAGTTCCTCGTCGCCCATCCACGCGCGGTGCGACTCGACGTCGATCCGGACGCCGTGGGTGGCCGGCGGCTGCTGCGGCTCGGCGGCGCCGCGGCGCAGCAGGGCCCGTACGCGGGCGAGCAGTTCGGCGAGCCGGAAGGGCTTGGTGACGTAGTCGTCGGCGCCCGCGTCCAGGCCGACGACGGTGTCCACCTCGTCGGCCCGCGCGGTCAGGATGAGGATCGGCACGGTGTGGCCGTCGGCCCGCAGCCTGCGCGCGACCTCCAGGCCGTCCATGCCGGGCAGTCCCAGGTCCAGTACGACCAGATCGACACCGCCCTGCATTCCGGCGTCGAGCGCGGTGGGGCCGTCCTCGCGCACCTCGACCTCGTAACCTTCCCGGCGTAGGGCGCGAGCCAGCGGCTCCGAGATGGACGCGTCGTCCTCGGCGAGCAGTACACGGGTCATAGAGGTGATGGTAGACCGCCCGCGCGCCTCGCTGGGGTGTGATCGCTTCCTGGAACTCTTACCTTGCTGAACTGGTGGTTCGGACCATCGGTCCGGAGATGCGATCGTGGAGGGACCTTCGAAATCGTTCCTGCGGTTCCCTTGACACCTGTGATCCGCGTCTCAAGTCCTTCCATATCCGGCAGTGTCCTGCCGTACAGTGACGTGAACGCCTGTAGTACATCCGGGGACCTTTGGCGGGCATCTGACGCTGAGGGTCTCTTTTGTGTACGGGCTGGCGACCGCCAGCCTTGAAAGGAATGACCTCTGGCCGGGCCCCGGACGCATCGTCGCGTCGGGGCGTGGATCCCGGTGGTCGCCGTCCCCCGCTTCCGTGATCCGGAGACGGACTCCCCCCGGGCGTGGGGGTGGACGACCGACCTCGCCGGTGCCGGCCACACCCCCACCGGGCGCGCAACGCTCCAGCAGCGCGTCCCGACCAGCAAGGAACGACCATGGCGTCCAGCCTGACGAAGGACTCGGTCCGCCCGGGCACCCCCGGCTCCGAGAAGACCTTCTTCGGCCACCCCCGCGGCCTGGCCACCCTCTTCATGACCGAGATGTGGGAGCGTTTCTCCTACTACGGCATGAGGGCCCTGCTCCCGCTGTACCTGGTGGCCCCGGGTGGCCTCCACCTGAGCGCGGGCACGGCGACCGCCATCTACTCGGTGTACGTGTCGCTCGTGTACCTGCTCGCCCTGCCCGGCGGCTGGTTCGCCGACCGCGTGCTCGGCCCCCGCAAGACGGTCGCCGTCGCGGGCCTGATCATCATGCTCGGCCACCTGTGCCTGGCCCTGCCCGTCGCCGCCAGCTTCTTCGTCGGCCTGGGTCTGGTCGCCATCGGTTCCGGTCTGCTGAAGGCCAACATCTCCACGATGGTCGGCCACCTCTACAAGGGCGCCGACGACCCCCGCCGTGACGGTGGCTTCACGCTCTTCTACATCGGCATCAACGTCGGCGCCTTCGTCGCGCCCCTGGTCATCGGCACGATCGGTGAGAACGTCAACTGGCACCTGGGCTTCGCGCTCGCCGCGCTCGGCATGGCGCTGGGTCTGGCCCAGTACCTGCTCGGCGGCCGCCACCTGAGCGAGAAGAGCAGCGAGGTCCCGACCCCGCTGACCCCCGCGGAGAAGTCCGCCACCCTGCGCAAGGGCCTGATGTGGCTGGCCGTCGCGGCCGTCTTCTACGGCGTCGTCGGCGGCACCGGTCACTTCACGCTGAACTGGGCGCTGATCCCGCTCACGATCATCGGCCTGATCGTGCCGATCCTGGTCATCGCCCGCATCCGCCGGGACAAGGACCTGGACGCGGGCGAGAAGTCGAAGGTGACGGCGTACATCTGGTTCTTCGTGGCCGCCGCCGTCTTCTGGATGATCTACGACCAGGGTGGTTCGACCCTGTCGCTGTTCGCGAGCAGCTCGGCCAACAACACGATCTTCGGCTGGGGCTTCCCGGTCTCCTGGTACCAGTCGGTCAACCCGGTCATGATCATGGCGCTGGCGCCGGTCTTCGCCTGGCTGTGGCTGTGGCTGAACCGGCGCGGCAGCGAGCCGAGCACGATCGTGAAGTTCGCGTCCGGTCTGGTGCTGATCGGTGTCTCCTTCTTCGTCTTCCTCGCCCCGCTGTCCATCGCCGAGGGCGGTCACAAGGCCGCCGCGATGTGGATCGTCGGTATCTACTTCGTGCAGACCATCGGTGAGCTGACGCTGTCGCCGGTCGGTCTGTCGGTGACGACGAAGATGGCGCCGAAGAAGTACGCCTCCCAGATGATGGGTGTCTGGTTCCTCGCGGTCACCGCGGGCGACTCGATCACCGCGCTGCTCTCGAACCCGGCCGTCGGCGGCGTCAACCTCGACAAGCAGGGCTTCGTCGCCCTGGAGGCCGCGCTCGCCGTGCTCGCCGGTGCGGCGGTGTGGATGTACCGCAAGAAGGTCAACAAGCTGATGGGCGACGTGCACTAGTCGCTGCCGCTGGGTTTGGCCGAAGAGGGCCGCCGCATCCATGTGGGTGCGGCGGCCCTCTTGGTATGCGCGAGGCAGCGCGCAGCGCCCCAGGGGCCGGCCTCGGTGTGCGACCGCGGGCCCGTCGTGGCTGGTCGCGCCCACGCGGCGGAGCCGCATGTCGATACCGCCCCGCGCCCCTGGGGTGTTTATCGCGTCCTGCGTCCCGGCATGAACGTGAACACCGCGCCGCCCAGCAGGATCGCCGTACCGGCCACCAGGCCCAGGGCCTTCAGGGCACCGTGGTCGCTCGCGCCGGTGTCGGCGAGGCCGCCGGAGCCGCCGCCGGAGCCGGTGGTGCCGCTCGTGCCGCCGCCGGTGGACGTGCCGCCGGACGCGCCGCCCGGCTGCTGGCTGGTGTCCAGGGTGAGCGAGACCTCGGTCTTCGTCGGCGTGCAGGTCGTGGTCGTGCCGAGCGCCTTGACCGTGAGCACGCCCGGGGACAGCGTCGAACTGCCGCTCGCGCCCGGTTTGTAGGTGCCGGTGAGGTCCGGGATGGTGATCGGGTCGCCGGACTTGATGGGTCCGGCGTTCATCGGCCCCTCCACATGCACCGTGCCCTTGTCCGCGCCGCCCAGCACCACCTCCATGGACGGCTTCACGGAGTTCGCCGGGATGTCGGCGGGGCTGTTCATCACGGACTTCTTGAACTGCACGGTGAGGTCGAAGTTCCCGCTGTTCTTCCTGGCGTTGATCTGCACCGGCGAGGTCGCGCTCTTGTCGCCGATCGGGGTCTTGCAGGCGTACGGGATCTGCACCTCCTTGCCGGTGAAGTCGGTCTGGCCGCCGCTGCCGCCGGTGGACGTGGCCGTGGGCGTGCCCGACGGGGTCGGGGTGGCCGTCGGCGTGGTCGTCGGGGTGGTCGTCGGCGTCGTGGTGGGTGTCGTGGTGGGTGTGCCGCCGCCACCGGCGCCCGTCACCTGGATCGTCGCCGCCTTCTGGACGGTCTCCTTGGGTGTGCACTTGGTGTCGGTCGACATCGCGTTGACGGTGTACGCGTCCGGCGTCAGCGTCACCTCGCCGGCCGTCGTCAGTTTCAGGCTGCCCTTCATGTCGGACAGCACCATGTCGCCGCCCTTGGGGATCGCCGGGTTCTGCCGCGGGCCCTGCATGGCGATGTCGGCGCTCTGCGCGCCGGCCGCCTTCAGCACCCCGGACGGCTGGACCGAGTTCGCGGGCAGGTCGATGATGTTCGGGTTCTTCGACGCGGCCTGGACGAACTTCCACACGACGTCCACCGTGTCGCCGACCTTCGCGGTCGCCGGCGCGGTGATCTCGACCTTGGTGGTGCCGTCGACGGGGGTGATCCCCGCGGGCGGCACGCAGTGGGTGGCGAACGACACCTCGGCCGCCTGTGCGGGGGTCGCGGCGAAGCCGAGCAGGACGCCCGCACCGCACAGCGCCAGCGCGGCGCCCGCGGCCGTACCTCTCCTTCGGTTGCTCACGTGGGTCCCTTCGTGGTGGGAGTCGTAGGACTCGTCGGGCTGTCGGTGTGCGGTGCGGAGAGCCGGCCGGCCGGGCCGCCCGGGACGGAGTCCGGGGCGAACCACGGCAGGGTCGGGGTCGAGGGGGGCGGATCTTCGGAGCCGGAGCCGGTCCGGGAGCGGGGCAGCGGCAGGCGCAGGTCGGGCAGGCGCATGCCGCGGGTGCGGTGGGCGCCGCCGGGGCGAGGGGGCCGTACCCGGTCCACGACGGCCATGCCGATCCGGAACAGCGCGGCCGGGACCACGAGGCAGAGCAGCAGCCAGAACAGGGTCACGCCCCAGGGCCGGCCCACGCCCCACGGCTGCTCGGCGAGCACCTTGCCGTCGTACTTCAGGGACACGGTGTAGTCGCCGTGAGCCCCGGCCGTCAGCTCGACGGGCAGCTTGACCTGCGCCTTCTTACCGGGCGCCAGGGTGCCCTGCCACTGCCGGTCGTCCCACTGCGGCGCGAAGACGCCGTGTGCGGAGCCGACCTGGAACACCGGGTCCTTGATCGCGCTCGTGCCGGTGTTGCCGATCGTGAAGACCAGGCTGCGGCTCGGCGGCGCCCCGAACCAGGTCAGCAGGCCGCTCGAACCGGTCAGCCGGGTGTCCGACAGGATCGCCAGCCGGCCGCCGGACGGCTCGGCGGGCAGCGGGGCGACCGGATGCCCGGCGACCTCCAGGACCGCGTCCGCCGTCGCCTGCGTCCCGGTGACCGTGGCCACGTGCACCACACAGGGGCAGGGCACGGGCGGTTCGGCGGCCGGGAGTCTCTTGCTGAAGGCGCCCTGCGCGTCGGTGGTCACGGCCCGGCCGTCGCCGTTGGCACAGGAGTTGGTGCCGCCGATCACGCCCCGGGCGGGTGTGGCGCGACCACACACCAGCAGCATCAGCAGCGTGTTCGGCCGCCAGCCCGTACCGCTCGCGGTGACCGAGCCGCCGGTGCCGGCCTGGGTCGTGGACAGTTTCACGGTCGGGCCGTCCGCCGCGTGTGCCGGGGCGGCGAGGGGGAGGGCCGCGCAGAACAGAAGCAGCGCGAGCACCGTCGCGCCCACCGGCTGCCGCGCAGGCCTCACATGTCCGTTCACTTCACCGCGCCTTCCGTCAACTCAGGGTCGGGGCACGGGAGTTCGGCAGACTCCTGCGGGACGTACGTCGCCGTACGGCCCCGTCGGCGGCGTACGGCGAACAGCGCGCCCGCCCCGGCCAGGACGACACCGCCCGCCCCCGCCGACGGCGCCCACGGCACGAACCGGGCCGACGCGGCCGCCGTGTCGCGCGCGCCGCCCGGCGCCGTGACCGTCAGCCGTACGTCGACGGCGTCCAGCGCGGGCCGGTCGGGCCAGGGCTCGGTGAGCCGCATCCGGGCGCCGGGGCGCACCCGGAGCGCAAGGGCGCGCGGAGCGCGGTCCAGCACCCGGCCGAACACGCCGTCCGCGCGCACCGCGAGGGTCGGCGCGAGCACGGTCGTGCCCCGGTTGACCAGGTCGTACGTGATGCTGTGGGCGTGCACGGCGAGGTGTTCGACGGTCAGCGCGGCGAGCGCCGGACCGCCCACCCGGAGCCGGACCGGCACGCTCACGGTGCGTCCCCTCGCGTCCCGTACGACGACGGCGCCGGAGCGGACTCCGGGTGCGTCGCCGGCCGGGACGGTCACCGTGAAGGGCACCTCGGCGCGGGTGCGGGCGGGGACGCGCAGCGACGGCCGGGCGAACACGGTCCGCAGGCCGGTGCCGGAGAACCGGACGACGAGCGGCGCACGCCCGGAGTTGGTGACGGACACCGCGTCCTGGAGGACGGTACCGGGCGGGCCTTCGGCGTAGAAGGACGGCCGGCCGCCGCCGACGGGTGCGACGGACCAGCCCGGGTCCGCGGCTGCGGCGGGCGGCGCCGCGCCCAGCACGGCGAGGAGCAGACAGGCGGCCAGGGGCAGGGGGCAGGTCAGGGCGCGGGCGGCGGACGGCATGGGCGGCTCCAGCGGTGGCCAGGGGTCAGCGGCGTACGGACTGCCCGCGGCGGGTCAGCCACAGCGCACCGGCCGCGCCGGCGAGGAACACCGTGGCGCCGAGCGTGCCGAGGGCGACCGCCGAGTCCTCGGGGCCGGTCTGCGGGAGCTGTCCGGCGGCGGAGGTGCCGCCCGAGGCGGACGAGGACGACCCCGCGGAGGACGAGCCGCCCGAGGAGGAGGAACCGCCGGCCGCCGTCACGTCCAGGGTCAGACCCGGCCCCGGGCTGTTGGTCGGCGTGCAGGTCGTCGTCGTACCGAGCGCCTTGATGGTGAGCGTGCCCGGCGTGAAGGTGACCTTGCCGGTCTTGTTCGGGGTGTACGTCCCGCTCAAGTCGCTGATCTTGATGGGCGTGTTGGCGGGGATCGCGGCCGCGTTGGGGGGCCCGCTGACCGGGAGCGAGCCGCTGTCGGCGCCGCCCAGCCGGATGGTGGCGCTCGGGGTCATCGCCCCCTTGCCCAGCTCGACCGGGCTGGAGGAGACGCCCTTCTGCCAGGACATCGTGATCTTGTAGTTGGCGCCGCTCTTGACGCCCGTCATGCTGATGGGCGAGACGGCGCTCTTGACCCCGATCGGCGTCTGGCAGCGGTAGTTGACGTCGACGACATCGGCATGCGCCGCGGGCGCCGCCAGCAGCAGCACCGACCCGGCGAGGGCCGCGGCGGACGCGAGCGCGGCGGTTCGTTTCGGGTACGACACGATCGGTCCACCCCATTCCTGACGGTTCATCAGATGGCCCGTCAAGGTACGCCGGGGCGCGTGAGGAAGGAAGAGACGGTACGGGGGAGGATTCGTGACGAAGACGGTCCGCGGCCGGCGAGCTCAGGGAGCTACGGGAGCCCGGCGGCGCTCACAGCGGAGCGCCCAGCTCCGCCCACACCGTCTTGCCCGCCCGCCCCGGGGTCCGGACGACCCCCCAGTCCAGGCAGAGCCGCTGCACGATGAACATCCCGTGGCCACCCGGGCGGCCGGCCCGGTGCGGGGTGCGCGGGGCCGGCTGGCCGGCGCCGCGGTCGGACACCTCCAGCCGGATCACCTTGTCGTCGCAGGCGAGGACGAGTTCGTCGGGGCCCTCGGCGTGCAGGCAGGCGTTGGTGACCAGTTCGGAGACGACGAGCAGCACGTCCTCGGCGGCGGCGCGCTGGTCGGCGGTGGCGGCGGGCAGCCAGCCCCACGCGTACAGCGCCTGGCGCGTGAAGTCACGGGCGAGCGGGACGACCCCGCTCTCGCCCTCCAGGGTCAGCCTGCGGATCTGCCGCCCGCCGACGCCCTGCGCACCGCCGGCGTCCCCGGCCTGCGCGTCCGTCTCCGCCCGCACGGGCATGCCCGCGGCCGCCGCCCCCATGGGCGCGCCCGTGCCCGGCGCACCCTCCTCGGACGCCCCGGAAGCGCCGCTGGACTCCGGGCCGCGGTCGCCCGGCGAGCAAGGCCGGGTGGTGCTCATCAGCGCTTCACCTCACCGATCCACCAGTTCACGTTTCAAAGGCCGACAGCGGTCCGCACCGACCGGCCGCCACCTGCCCACTCCTGCTTACTTCTGCCCACTCCCGTGTCCACTCCCGCCCCCTCCTGCCCTCTCCTGCCCGACCGATCCGGCGGAACACCCCCCGATTTCGTCACAAGGGGGGCGCGGGACACGAACGCCGTCCGACGGAGCGGCGGGCGGGAGCGCGGGCAGGACGGGCAGGGCGCGAAGGACGGGCGAGCGGGGCCGGCGGACTCAGTCGGCGCCGGGCGCCAGGGCCGCGGCCACGGAGTCGTGCACGGTGAAGACCGCTTCGGCTCCTGTGATCTCGAACACGCGGGCCACCACCGGCTGCATCCCCGCCAGATGGACCCCGCCGCCGGCGGCCTCGGCCTTCAGCCGGGCGCCGAGCAGGACGTTCAGGCCCGTGGAGTCGCAGAACTCCAGGCGCGTGCAGTCCACGACGAGGCGCGAGAAGCCCTTGGCCAGAAGGTGGTCGAGGGGCTCGCGCAGCAGATCGGCGGTGTGGTGGTCAAGCTCACCCGCCGGCTGGACGACGGCACTGGAGCCCTCTTCCCGCACCTCCACCAGGAGCCGGCCCGACTGTGCGCTGCCGACCATCCCGTGGTCCATGCCGTTCTCTCTCCCGAGGTCGTGGCCGCTGATGCCCTCGAACATTACGCCTTCCGAACGCACTCCGACACCTGAACAACCTCACATATTCGGACATATGTGAACGGAACGCACTTGCGATCGCCTCACGGAAGCCGGTAGGGCTAGTAAGGACACAAACCCCACCGGGCCGCGACGGCCCACGTCGGCTTTGGAGGCGCCGCACTCCGCAGTGCACGCATTGGCATCGGCAGCCATAAGCCGAGAACGATGGAGGACACCATGTCACCCCGGCTCGACGCATCGCATACCCAGTCCGCGACGTCGACACCCCCACCGGAACAGCTGGATCGGACCATCGACCCCCTCGACCCCGTCGAGGGACTCCCTGAGATCCCGCCGTACGACGAGATCGGTCCGGTCGACGCGCGGGCCCTGTCCAAGACCCTCTTCGAGCGTCTCGCGACGCTGGAGGAAGGGACGCACGAGTACGCGTACGTCCGCAACACTCTCGTCGAGCTGAATCTCGCCCTCGTCAAGTTCTCGGCCTCGCGCTTCCGCTCCCGCAGCGAGCCGATGGAGGACATCATCCAGGTCGGCACGATCGGCCTGATCAAGGCGATCGACCGCTTCGAGCTGTCGCGCGGGGTGGAGTTCCCCACCTTCGCGATGCCGACGATCATCGGCGAGATCAAGCGGTTCTTCCGTGACACGTCGTGGTCCGTGCGCGTCCCGCGCAGGCTTCAGGAACTCCGCCTCGACCTGGCCAAGGCCGGGGACGAGCTGGCCCAGAAGCTGGACCGCTCCCCCACGGTCGCGGAGCTGGCCGAGCGGCTCGGCCTGAGCGAGGACGAGGTCGTCGAGGGCATGGCCGCCTCGAACGCCTACACCGCCTCCTCGCTGGACGCCCAGCCCGAGGAGGACGAGACCGAGGGCGCGCTGGCGGACCGGATCGGGTACGAGGACCACGGGCTGGAGGGCATCGAGTACGTCGAGTCCCTCAAGCCGCTGATCGCCGAACTCCCGTCCCGGGACCGGAAGATCCTCTCGCTGCGCTTCGTGGCGAACATGACCCAGTCGGAGATCGGTGACGAACTCGGCATCTCCCAGATGCATGTGTCCCGGCTGCTCTCCCGCACGCTGGTGCGCCTGCGCAAGGGGCTGACGCTGGAGGAGTGAGCTCCGCCCCGCGACCCCGCGACGCCGTTTCGAGGTGACACCGCCGCAGCGACGGCCCGGCCGCCGGCCCGCACCGGCACCGGGCCGCTGTGGCGTGTGCGGGCGGGTGACGCATGTGCGGGCCGGGTGACGCATGCGCCCCCAACCGTTATCCGGTTACCCCGGGAAACCTCTTTCCCCGCCCGGCACCCTCCACCACCATGGGCCCACAAACCGGCCGGTAGGTCGGACGGGGGCCCGGGCTGCGCGGCCGCCCGGCGTCGCGAGGAGGCGGGACGATGGCTCAGGGGGACGACGCCGAGGCGGACGGGGCCGGGGCGGACAGGGCCGTACCGGAAGGCGGCACGCCGGAACGAGGCATGCCGGAAGGGGGCACATCGGAGAGCGGCTTGGCGGACGCGCCGGACTCGCGCCTCGCCGAGCTCCTCCGCACCCCCACCCCCACGGCGTACCCCGCGTTGCAGGAACTGCGTCGACGGCACCACCCGGCGGTCCTCGCCTACGCCCGGCTGTGCGCGGCGAGCGAGTCCGCCGCCCGCCGGCTGGCGGCCGAGACCTTCACCACGGCGGCCCGCGAAACGGCGCGCGGCGTCGACCCGGCCGTCCCGCTGCGCCACCGCCTCCTGCTGCTGACCGCCCGGCTGGCGACGGCCTGGGCGCGCGACGAGCGCTCCACGGGCGTCGATCCCGGCCTGCTGCTCGTGCGGAACGCGTCCGGCCTGCCCGACGGCCCCGTGCCGCCCCTCCTCCCGGCGTTCCGCTCGCTGCCCTCCCGCACCCAGGGCCTGCTCTGGTACGGCGTACTGGAACAGGAGCCGCAGGAGCGCACCGCCGCCTTCCTCGGCCTGAGCCGCACGGACGTGGCGTACGGCACCCCGCAGGCCCTCACCTCCCTGTCCCGGGCCTGCCTGCGCCTTCGCCTGGCCGCCTCCGACGACCCGCGCTGCGCCGACTTCCGCCGGCTGATCGAGGAGGCGGTACGGCCGGACGGCCCGCGCCACAGCGCCGACCTGGACGCCCACAGGGCGAGCTGCCCGCACTGCACGGCCGCCTACGAGGACCTGCGGGCCCTGCGGGACGCACCCCGGCCGACCCTGGCGGAGGGCCTGCTGCCCTGGAACGGCGCGGCGTACCTGCGCACCGAGGAGCCACCGGCCACCGCCGGCCCGCCCGCCGTCCGGCCGGGAGCGACGTGGCCCGCCGGGCGCCGCGCCCTGCTGACCTCGGCGGCCCTGGGCGTGGCCCTGATCCCGCTCCTGGTCTTCCTGCTCACCCCGGACCGCACGCGGGATCGGGAACCGACGTCGGCGACCCCGCCCCCTCCCCCGGTGACGGTGACGGCGACGATCTCGGTGCCCCCGCGCCCGTCCCCGTCCGCGTCCCCGTCAAGCCCCTCGAACTCCCCCTCCCCCATCGGGACTTCCCTCGGCCCGACCACCCCGGCACCGGCACCCACACCGCGCCCCACGCCCTCGTCCACACCCCCGGGAGCGTCGTACGCCCAGGTGGTGAACCTCGCCACGGGCCGCTGTCTGGACATCCGCGACGGCGATCCGGAGCAGGGCAACGACGTCGTCACGGCCCCCTGTTCCGACTCCCCGACCCAGCGCTGGCGCGTGGACACCGGCCTGGGTGTGGTCCGTTCGGCGGCCGACGACTCGTTCTGCCTGGACAGCCGGGGCGCGACCGACCGGGGCGTCGGCGTCTGGACCTGCGACTCGGTCCAGGGCCGCAACGGCGCCAACCTCCGTTTCACCGTCACCCCCGACGGCACGATCCGCCCGGCCATCGCCCCGGACACGGCGGTGACCCCCGACGGCCGCCACGACGTCTCCCTGGACCCGCTGGACGGGGGCGACGAACAGCGCTGGCGGGCAGGGGCTGCCTGAACTCCGCGAACGGCGCGGGCCGTTCAGACCACCCGCTCCCCCCGCCGCCACACGCCGCTGACCAGGGGCACGCCCGGCCGGTAGGCGAGGTGGACGTGGCTCGGCGCGTCCAGGAGGGTCAGGTCGGCGCGGGCGCCCGGGGTGAGGCGGCCGATGTCGGTGCGGCGCAGGGCCGCCGCACCGCCCGCCGTGGCCGACCAGACCGCCTCGTCCGGGGTCATCCGCATGTCGCGGACGGCCAGGGCGATGCAGAACGGGACGGAGGAGGTGAAGGACGAGCCCGGGTTGCAGTCCGTGGACAGGGCGACCGTCGCACCGGCGTCGAGGAGACGGCGGGCGTCCGGCCACTGCGCGCGCGTGGAGAACTCCGCGCCGGGCAGGAGGGTGGCGACCGTGGCGCTGTTCGCGAGGGCGTCGACGTCCGCGCCGGTGAGGTGCGTGCAGTGGTCGGCGCTGGCCGCGTCGAGTTCGACGGCGAGCTGGACGCCGGGGCCGTAGGAGAGCTGGTTGGCGTGGATGCGGGGGTGCAGGCCCTTCGCCCTGCCGGCGGTGAGGATCGCGCGGGCCTGGTCGCCGTCGAAGGCGCCCTTCTCGCAGAACACGTCGATCCAGCGGGCGTGCGGGGCGCAGGCGTCCAGCATCTCGCCGGTGACCAGGGCGACATAGGCGGCCGGGTCGTCGGCGTAGTCGGGGGAGACGATGTGCGCGCCGAGGTACGTCACCTCGTCGGTGTGGCGCGCGGCGATGCGCAGGGCGCGGGACTCGTCCTCGACCGTGAGGCCGTAGCCCGACTTCGTCTCGAAGGTGGTGGTGCCCTGGCGGAGCGCCTCCGCCAGGTAGTGGGTCAGGTTCGCCTCCAGGTCCGCGTCGCTCGCGGCGCGGGTGGCCGCGACCGTGGTGCGGATGCCACCCGCCGTGTAGGAGCGGCCGGACATACGGGCGTTGAACTCCTGGGTGCGGTCACCCGCGAAGACCAGGTGGGAGTGGGAGTCCACGAAGCCCGGCAGCACCGCCCGGCCGCCCGCGTCGACCCGGTTGTCAGTGGCGGGTGCTTTGCTGGATTCACCGGTCCACGCGACGCGGTCGCCGTCGATGACGACGGCCGCGTCCTGGATCAGACCGAGAGGGGAGCCGTCACCGAGGGAGGGGTCGTTGGTGACCAGCGTGGCGATGTTGGTGATGACGGTGCTGCTGCTCATGGTGTCCTCGTGGGTGGTGGTCAGGAGCGGAGGGCTTCGACTGCCCGCGCGAGGGCCTGCGGCACATCGGGTACGAGCGTGTGCGCCCCGTCGCGTACGACCTGCCGCCCGCCCACGACCGTGTGCCGTACGTCCGCCCCGGTCGCCGCGAATACGGCCGTCTCGGCGCCCAGTCGGGGCAGCGGGCCCGCTGTCCTGACCGAGTCGAGGGCGATCGTCGTGAAGTCGGCGAGAGCGCCCGCCTCCAGCGTGCCGGCCTCGTCCCAGCCGAGGGCGGCGTGGCCGTCGGCGGTGGCGGCCCGCAGCAGGGAGTTCGCGGTCCAGTGGCCCCGGGTGCGGGTGCGCAGCCGCTCGTTCAGCTCCATCGCGCGCGCCTCTTCGAGCAGGTCGATGACGGCGTGGCTGTCGGAGCCGAGCGAGAGCGGGGAGCCGGCCCGCTGGAGGGCGACGGCCGGGCCGATGCCGTCGGCGAGGTCGCGCTCGGTCGTCGGGCACATGCAGGTGCCGGTGCCCGAGCCGCCGAGCAGGGCGATGTCCTCGTCCGTGAGGTGGGTGTTGTGCACCCCGGTGGTGCGCGGCCCGAGGACTCCGTGGTCGGCGAGCAGCCGGGTGGGCGTGCAGCCGTGGGCGGCCTGGCAGGCGTCGTTCTCGGCGGTCTGCTCCGACAGGTGCACGTGCAGCGGGGCCCGCCGTTCCCCGGCCCATCGGGCCACGGTCGCCAACTGGGCGGCGGGCACGGCCCGTACGGAGTGGATCGCCGCCCCGATCCGTGCGTGATCCCGTTCCTTGAGAACTGCACAGCGTTCGGCCCAGGCCTCCGCGCTGCCGTCGGAGAACCGCAGTTGGCGGGCGTTGGGGGCCTCGCCGAAGCCGGCGGAGAGATAGCAGGTGTCGAGGAGGGTGATCCGGATGCCGGCCTCGGCGGCGGCCGCGATCAGCGCCTCGCCCATGGCGTTGGGATCCGCGTAGGGGGTGCCGCCGGGCGCGTGGTGCACGTAGTGGAACTCGCCGACGGCCGTGATGCCGGCGAGGGCCATCTCGGCGTACACCGCGCGGGCGAGCGCGTGGTAGGTCTCCGGGCTGAGCCGGTCGGCGACGGAGTACATCACCTCGCGCCAGGTCCAGAAGGTGCCGCTGCCGACCTGGACGGTGCCGCGCAGCGCCCGGTGGAAGGCGTGGCTGTGGGCGTTGGCCAGGCCGGGCAGGGTCAGGCCGCGCAGCACCTCGGCGCCGGGCGGCGGGGCGGTGACACCGGTGCGGACGGCGCTGATCCGCCCGCCTTCCACGTCCAGGGCGACGCCCGGCTCGACGGTGGTGTCGAGCCAGGCGTGCTCCAGCCAGTAGGTCGCCTTGGTCACGTGCGGGCCAGCCCTTCCAGTACGTCGGCGAGCGCGTGCACCCCGGCCAGGCAGTCGTCCTCGGCGGCGGACTCGGCCGGGGAGTGCGAGACCCCGGTGGGGTTGCGCACGAACAGCATGGCGGTCGGAATGCTCCCGGAGAGGATTCCGGCGTCGTGTCCGGCCCCGGTCCCGAGGACGGGCACGGTCAGGCCGGTGTCCTTGCCCAGGATGCGGCCGAGTTCGTCGCGCAGGGCGTGGTCGAACTCGACGACGGGGGTGAAGGACTCCCGGACGACGTCGAGGTCGATGCCGTGGGCGTCCGCGTACTCCCGGGCCGCCTTCTCGATGCCGCCGACCACCGTGTCCAGGGTGTCCTGGTCGGCGGCGCGGGAGTCGAGCCAGCCGCGCACGAGGGAGGGGATGGCGTTGACCCCGTTGGGCTCGACGGAGATCTTCCCGAAGGTGGCCACGGCACCGGCGAGCGCGGCCTCCCGGCGGGCGGCGAGCACGGTCTCGGCGTAGGACAGCATCGGGTCGCGCCGGTCCACCAGCCGGGTGGTGCCGGCGTGGTTGGCCTCGCCCCGGAAGTCGAACCGCCAGCGTCCGTGCGGCCAGATGGCACTGGCGATGCCCACCTGATCCCCGGACAGGTCCAGTGCCCGGCCCTGCTCGACGTGCAGCTCGACGAAGGCGCCGATCCGGGCCAGCCGCTCGGGGTCGGCCCCGATGGCGTCGGGGTCGTACCCGGCGGCCTCCATGGCGCGCGGGAGCGTGACTCCGTCGGCGTCGGTCAGCCGGTGCGCCTGCTCGACGGTCAGCTGCCCGGCGGTGAGCCGCGACCCGACGCAGGCGAGCCCGAACCGGGCGCCCTCCTCGTCGCCGAAGTTGACGATGGCCAGGGGCTTGCCGAACCGCGCGCCCCGGCCGCGCAGTTCATCGAGCGCGGCGAAGGAGGACACGACCCCGAGGGGCCCGTCGAAGGCCCCGCCGTCCGGCACGGAGTCGAGATGCGACCCGGTGACGACGGCGTCCCCGGCCGCCGGGTCCCCGAGCCAGGCCCACTGGTTCCCGTTCCGGTCGACCTCGTAGGCCAGCCCGCGCGCCTCGGCCTGCTCCTGGAACCAGGCCCGGCACTCGGCATCGGCCCCGGTCCAGGCGTACCGCCGGTAGCCACCGGAGTCGGAGTGCCGGCCGACGGGAAGAAGCTCGCGCCACATCTCCTGGAAGGAGGGCGTGCGGTGGCCGGCGGGGCCGACGGACGGTGTGCCGTCGGCCCGTACCGGCCGGGGCGCGGCAGAGCGCTGGGTCACGCGCCGTCACCCTCACGCATCGGCACCCGGACCCCCCGCTCGGCCGCGACCGACTCGGCGATGTCGTACCCGGCGTCCACGTGCCGGATGACGCCCATGCCCGGGTCGTTGGTGAGCACGCGGCGGATCTTCTCGCCGGCGAGCTTCGTGCCGTCCGCCACGCTGACCTGCCCGGCGTGGATGGAGCGTCCCATGCCCACGCCGCCACCGTGGTGGATGGAGACCCAGGAGGCACCGGAGGCCACGTTCACCATGGCGTTCAGCAGCGGCCAGTCGGCGATGGCGTCGGAGCCGTCGAGCATGGCCTCGGTCTCGCGGTACGGCGAGGCCACGGAGCCGCAGTCCAGGTGGTCGCGGCCGATGGCCAGCGGGGCGGCCAGCTCGCCGGAGGCGACCATGTCGTTGAAGCGCTCGCCAGCCTTGTCGCGCTCGCCGTAGCCGAGCCAGCAGATGCGCGCGGGCAGGCCCTGGAAGTGGACGCGCTCGCGGGCCATCGTGATCCAGCGGGCCAGGGACTCGTTCTCCGGGAACAGCTCCAGGATCGCCTTGTCGGTCTTGGCGATGTCGGCCGGGTCGCCGGAGAGCGCGGCCCAGCGGAAGGGGCCCTTGCCCTCGCAGAACAGCGGGCGGATGTAGGCGGGGACGAAGCCGGGGAAGGCGAACGCGCGGTCGTACCCGGCGAGTTGGGCCTCGCCGCGGATGGAGTTGCCGTAGTCGAAGACCTCGGCGCCTGCGTCCATGAAGCCGACCATGGCCTCGACGTGCTTCGCCATGGACTCACGCGCACGCGTGGTGAAGCCGGCCGGGTCCTTGGCGGCGGCGTCGGCCATGTCCTCGAAGGCGACGCCCACCGGAAGGTACGACAGCGGGTCGTGGGCGGAGGTCTGGTCGGTGACGATGTCGATCGGCGCGTTGATCGCGAGCAGCTGCGGGACCAGCTCGGCGGCGTTGCCGAGGACGCCGACGGAGAGCGGGCGGCGGGCGTCGCGGGCCTCGGTGGCGAGCTGGAGGGCGTGGTCCAGTGAGTCGGCCTTCACGTCGAGGTAGCGGTGCTCGATGCGGCGCTCGATGGCGCGCGGGTCGCAGTCGATGCAGATCGCGACGCCGTCGTTCATGGTCACGGCGAGCGGCTGGGCGCCGCCCATGCCGCCGAGGCCGGCGGTGAGAGTGATCGTGCCCGCGAGGGTGCCGCCGAACTTCTTCGCGGCGACGGCGGCGAAGGTCTCGTAGGTGCCCTGGAGGATGCCCTGGGTGCCGATGTAGATCCAGGAGCCGGCGGTCATCTGGCCGTACATGGTCAGGCCGAGGGCCTCCAGGCGGCGGAACTCCTCCCAGTTGGCCCAGTCGCCGACCAGGTTGGAGTTGGCGATGAGGACGCGCGGGGCCCACTCGTGGGTCTGCATGACGCCGACCGGGCGGCCGGACTGGACCAGCATGGTCTCGTCCTGCTTGAGGGTCCTCAGGGTGCGGACCATCGCGTCGAAGGAGCGCCAGTCACGGGCGGCCTTGCCGGTGCCGCCGTAGACGACGAGCTTGTCGGGGTGCTCGGCGACCTCGGGGTCGAGGTTGTTCTGGAGCATCCGCAGGGCGGCTTCCTGCTGCCATCCCAGGGCACTGAGTTCCGTGCCGCGCGGGGCTCGTACGGGGCGGGGTCCCGACATCGTCTGCCTCCTCCTGTTGCTATGTCTATTCACATCCTGACTTCCTGAATAGAACTAGTCAATACATCGGGGGGAGCGCGTTCGCACGTCGTCGGTGTTTGGCTGGATGCACCTGGGGCCGACCTGAGGGGAGACACCGTGGAACGGGATGTCGAGACCGAGGCGCGGGAGCGCGCCGCCCGGCGGGACGAGGCGGTGCGCGCGGCCGTGGAGCAGGGGCTGCTCGGTCCGGACGCGGCCGTGGTGGGACTGCTGGACGTGACCGGGATCCGGCGGTCGGCGGCGGCGCTGCGGGCGGCGTTCGACACGGCCGTGCCGCCCGGCACGCCGGTGCTGCACGCCTTCGCGGTGAAGGCCACCCCGCTGGTGCCGGTGCTGCGGCTGCTGCACGAGGCGGGGCTCGGCGCGGAGGTGGCGAGCCCCGGCGAGCTGGCGCTGGCGCGGGCGGCCGGGGTGCCGGCGGAGCGGACGGTGCTGGACGCGCCCGCGAAGACCCCGGCCGAGCTGCGCGAGGCACTGGCCCTCGGCATCGCCGTGAACGCCGACAACCCGCAGGAGCTGGACCGGCTGGACGCACTCGTCCGCACGGGGTCCACCCGCTCCCCGCTGGGCCTCAGGGTCAATCCGCAGCTCGGCGGCGGCTCGATCCGGGCGACGTCCACGGCGACGGCGACCTCGAAGTTCGGGGTGCCCCTGCGCGACGAGGGGGCACGCGAGTGGGTCGTGCGGGCGTTCGTGGCGCGGCCGTGGCTGACCCGGCTGCACGCGCACACCGGCTCACAGGGCATCCCGCTGCCGCTGCTGGCGCGGGGCGTGGCGGAGACGTACGCGCTCGCGGAGGAGATCAACGCGCGCGCCGGCCGGCGGCAGGTCGACACGCTCGACATCGGCGGCGGGCTGTCCGTGGACTTCGCCTCGGAGGCGACGGAGCCGACGTACGCGCAGTACGCGCGCGTGCTGGCCGGTCAGGTGCCGGGACTGTTCGACGGGCGCTACGGGCTGGTGACCGAGTTCGGGCGCTCACTCATGGCCCGGCACGGGACGGTGGTGGCGCGGGTGGAGTACGCCAAGAGCGCGGGCGGGCGGCGGATCGCGGTGACGCACGCGGGCGTGCAGGTGGCGACGCGGACGGTGTACGCGCCCGAGGCGTGGCCGCTCAGGATCGCCGCGTACGACGCCAAGGGGCGCCCCAAGCAGGGGCCGGAGGTGGTGCAGGACGTGGCCGGGCCGGCCTGCTTCTCGGGCGACCTGCTCGCCGAGGGGCGCGCGCTGCCCGCGCTGGAGCAGGGCGACCACGCGGCGGCGCTGGACACGGGCGCGTACTACTTCGCCCACCACTACGCCTACAACTCCCTTGCCCGGCCCGGCATCTACGGCTTCGCGCCGGACGGTGCGGGAGGCGTCGCCTTCGCGGTCGTACGGGAGCCGCAGACCGTCGCCGAGGTGGTGGCGGAGTCCGGAGGGGCGCACGCGGACGCGCTCACCATCCTGCGGGCGCCCGGGAGCCGTTGACGCACGCCGCTCCCCCGCGCACAACTGGATCAACTCCAGCGTCACAGAGGCCAGTTGGCCCACACTAGTACGCCGGACGCATGTTCCACTGGAAAATGCCAAAGGCCTCACCCGCGGCGCGCACGGTGCGTAGTGTCGGCGTCACTCAGCCGGAGTCCCAGGCGGGAGGGGAGCCACGGTGCCCGGAATCGACGAGTGCCTGCTGGAAGCGATGCGGTTGCCCGGTGCGCGGGGTGCCTCGCTCGTGGACTGGACGAGCGGACTGGCGCTCGGCACGGTCGGGGAGGCGCCCGGCGGCGATCACGAGACGACCGCCGCCGAGGCCGCCGAGCTGGCCCGGATGGCCGCCGAGCACGGCGCGTTCGCCCTCCACGGTGATGGCGCCGACGACGGGCGGCCACCCGTCGAGGACGTGATCGTCAGCAACCGCGACAGCTACCACCTGCTGCGGTTCGTGGACACGTCCTTCGACAGCAGCGTGTTCCTGCACCTGTGGCTCGGCCGCGAGGACGGCAACCTCGCGCTCGCCCGGATCCGCCTCGGCGAGATGGCCGCCCGGCTGGTGCTGGGATGACCGTGACGCACATACCTCCGCTGCCGGTGCGCGACAAGGCGGCCGGCCGGGCCCTGTCGCCGATGCTGACCCGGCTGGCCGAGGAGCGCGCCACCGGCGTCCTGGTGCGCGAGCACGGCGTCCTGCACCTCGCCGAGGGCCGGGTGGTGCACGCCGAGAGCCCCTCCTCCCCGGGCCTCGACGTGCTCCTCACGGCCCACGGCACCCTCGCGGCCGCCGCCTGGCAACAGGCCGCCGCGCGCACCACGGGCCCGCTGCGGACCGCCGAACTCCTGCTGGAATCAGGGCTGTTGCCCGCCGGCGCGCTGGAGCTGTGCCACCTGGACGCGCTGTACGACGCCGGGTACTTCGCGCTGGCCCCGAGCAGCACCCCGGGCCGCTTCCGCTACGACAACGCCCCCCGGCCCGGGCCGCTGCCCTCGGTGCCGGTCGTCGCGCTGGAACGCGAGACGCTGCGCCGCCGGCTGCTGCTGCACCGGCTGTGGCCCGACCCGGCCGCCGACAGCGCCCCGCTGATCCGCGCCGACCCGGTGGCACCCGCGCCGCTCACGCCCCGGCAGCGGGCGGTCCTGGACCGCGTGGACGGCGTCCGCACGGCCACCGGGATCGCCCGGAACCTGGGCCGGCAGGCCTTCCACACGCTGGTCGACGTGCGCCGGCTCGCGGCGGCCGGCCGGCTCGCGCCGGTGCCCCCCGCGGTCCCGGACCCCGCGCCGCCGTACCCACCCCCGGTCGCCGACCCCGACATCGCGCTGCTGAAGAGGCTCAGGGATGCGCTGGAGGCGCTTTGAACGGCACCGTCCCGCCGAGCACCGCCCCGCTGAGAGGAGAGAGCTGATGGTGTCCGAGGAGGACCTCCGGGCGGTCCTGGAGGAGCTGCACCGGCTGCGTACCCGGGTGCCGCAGCTCACCGGCGCCCTGGCGGCCGGCGTCGACGGACTCGTCGTCGCCCACGACACCCCCGGCGTCGACCCCGAGGGCCTGGCCGCGCTGACCGCCGCCGCGCTCGGCGTGGCCGTCCGGGTCAGCGACGCGACGGGACACGGCGGCTTCCGCGAGCTGCTGGTGCGCGGCGAGGGCGGCTACGTCGCCACCTACGCCGCGGGCCGCACCGCCGTGCTGACCCTGCTCGCCGAAGGCCGGGTCAACGTCGGGCGGCTGCACCTGGAGGGCCGCCGGGCCGGCGCCCGGATCGGGGAGCTGCTCGACGCCGCCGAGGCCACCGCCCGGGCCGCCCGCCCGCCCCGCAGGGCGCTCGGCGCCGTCAGCCCCGCACCCCCGACCCGCCCCCGTACGACCCGCACCACGAGCGCCGACGTGCGCACCGCAACCGACAGTTGAACGATCCGAGAGGACTCGCCATGGCCAACACCGAGACCGCGCTGAAAGAGGCGCTCACCTCCATCGAGGGCGCCACCGGCGTCGCGCTCGTCGACTACACCAGCGGGATGGCGCTGGGCACGATGGGCGGCAGCAAGACCTTCGACCTGAACGTGGCCGCCGCCGGCAACACCGACGTGATCCGCGCCAAGATGCGCACGATGGAGATGCTGGGCCTCAAGAGCGGGATCGAGGACATCCTGATCACGCTGACCGACCAGTACCACCTGGTCCGCCTGCTCACCAGCCGTGGCGGCAACGGCCTGTTCCTCTACCTGGTCCTGGACTCGTCCCGGGCCAACCTGGCGATGGCCCGGCACCAGTTGAGGAGGATCGAGGAGGAACTGGAGGTCTGAGCCCCTAGGCGAGCGCCGCGGTGCGGCGGCGGGTCCCGCCCGGGGCCGCGTCGCCGGCCGCGATGCCCGTACCGCGCAGGCCCGTCACGGCCTTGCCCACCGGGTTCCCGCCGCGCGGGCCCAGCCGGTCGACGCGCACCCACAGCAGCGTCTGCCCGGCCCGCTCGCGCCGCCCGATCCAGGCGGCCTTCAGCCGCAGTCCGGTGCCGAGCCCGGCGAGCAGCAGGCCGCCGGCCGCGGGGAGGACGAAGGCCGAACCCAGCGCCAGGGCGAGGGCGAGCAGCAGCCACCAGCGGTGGCCCCGGCGCCAGACGCGCACGGTCACCGCCCGGTCCTGGAGCACGTCGTACTTGCCCGCGCGGGCCGCGCCGCGCGCGAGAACGTCGTACCGCCCCCGCCGCGCGA
This sequence comes from Streptomyces sp. HUAS MG56, assembly GCF_058673395.1. Classification (NCBI taxonomy): domain Bacteria; kingdom Bacillati; phylum Actinomycetota; class Actinomycetes; order Kitasatosporales; family Streptomycetaceae; genus Streptomyces; species Streptomyces sp. HUAS MG56. The sequence continues at coordinate 4,735,187 of NZ_CM178722.1, forward strand.
GCGGTACGGCGGCCGCGGCCACGACGAACAGCGCGGCCCCGGCCAGCACCCCGGTCCGGCGTCCGGTCAGTCCGGGCGGCAGCACCCCTATCCCGGCCGCGACCACCCCGGACCACCACAGCGGTGCGGCCCCGGCCCGTACGACGACGGCCACCCGGGCCAGTCCGCGTCCCCCGCGTCCTTCTCGTCCTGCGCGCGCCACGTCGGCCTCCCGTGTCACGTGTTCCCACAGCGCCTCTATGTCGCAGGGAAGCTAGTGGGCGAACCTGAGACGAGTCTGAGAGCACCTGCGGGAGCCCGCAGACGGGTCACTCCACGAACAGGCCCCGGGCCGCCGCCTTCGCGTCGAACTCCTCCAGCCGGGCCTGTGCCTCGGGCAGGTCGTCGCAGACCGCCTCCAGCAGCACCCGGCCGAGCAGCATCGGCGCGCACGCGGTGTCGAAGGCGAGCCCGGTGCCGACGGCGGCGGGCAGCAGCAGGTCGGAGTGCTTGGCGACCGGTGCGAACGCGGAGTCGGCGACCGTGACCGTGGTCAGCCCCACGTCCTTGGCGTAGGCGAGGGTGTCGACGACCTCGCGCGGATGCCGGGGCAGCGCGAAGCACAGCAGGGCCGACGCGCCCGCGCGGACGACGGCGTCGATGCGGTCCTGGAGCATCGTGCCGCCCTCGTCGAGCAGCCGGACGTCCGGGTGGACCTTGGCCGCGAAGTACGAGAAGCCGTACGCCTGGGAGGCGGCCGCGCGCAGCCCGAGCACCGGCAGCGGCCGGGACGCGGCGAGGATCCGGCCGGCCCGCTGCACCGGGCGCGGGTCGGCGAGCAGTTCGGCGAGGTGGCGCAGGTTCTCGATCTCGGCCTCGACGGCCTGCTGGTACTCGTTGAACGCGCCCGCCTCGGCGGCCGGTTCGGCGGGCACGACCTCGCGCAGATGCCTGCGCAGCGCCGGATAGCCGTCGAAACCGAGCGCGACGGCGAACCGGGTCACCGACGGCTGGCTGACCCCGGCCAGTTCGGCCAGCTCCACGCTGGACAGGAAGGCCACGTCGCCAGCCCGCCGGACCATGCTGTGCGCGATCCGGCGCTGGGTCGGGGTGAGCCGGTGCCCCTCGAAGAGCGCCTGCAACCGGCCCGCGGGACTGTCCGGGGCGCCGGACGGCACACTCTCGGTGTCGGTACTCCTGTCCGCGCTCATGACGCGCTCCCCCTCCAGATGTCCGTGAACCGGTCGAGCAGTGCGGCGGCCGCCGCCACGTCGTCCGTGAGCGGCCGGTCGGCCGGGTCGGTGCCGAGGACCGGCTCGGCGAGCGCGAAGGCCCGGCCGGCCGGCAGCCCCGGGTCGGGCCGCAGGTCGCGCAGGCGCAGCGCGCGGACGGCGGCGACGAGCTCGCAGCCGACCACCAGACGATACGCACCGCACGCGCGCAGGGTCTGCCGCGCGGCGAGCGAGGCGAAGCTCGCCTGTTCCTCGACGCCCCGGGAGAGTACAGCGTGGCCGAGCGAGGCGGGCGCGGAGAAGGCACGCAGGTCACCGAGGGCGGCGGCGGCCGCGTACTCCAGGATCATCACGCCGGAGGCGGCCGGCGCGGAGTCGGCGAGGAAGGGCCGCAGCCGGGTGTAGGCGGGCTCGTTGAGGGTGGACAGGCGGGACGTCGACAGCCGGGCCACCTGGGTGAGGGCGAGCCTGAAGTGGTCGAGGGCGAGGGCGAGTCGGGCCGCGTAGAAGCCGCCGTGGTGGTAGGCGGCCTGGTCCTCGGGGACGATGAGCGGGTTCTCGGCGGCCGCGTTGATCTCCACGTCCAGCACCCGCTCCAGGGCGTCGGCGGCGTCGTGCGCGGGGCCGTGGATCTGGGGCAGGCACCGGAAGCCGTAGGGGTCCTGGATCCGGCCGAGCGGCGGGGTGGGCCGGTCGGCGGCGCCGATCAGCTCGCGCATCCGCCGGGCCGCCTCGGCGCTGCCCCGGTCCGCGCGGGCGGCGTGCACGGGGGCGGCGTAGGCCTCGTGGGAGCCGTCGACGGCGAGCAGGGACAGGGCGGCGACGACCTGGGTGGCGCCGACGAGCCCGCGCAGCTCGTGCAGGGCGAGCGCGGACTGGCCGAGGGTCAGGGCGTTGCTGCTGATCAGGGCGAGGGCGTCGTTGTTGTCGAGGCGCCGCGGGGCGGGGGCGCCCGCGCCCCGCCACGGGTGTTCCCCGGCGAGCGCGAGGCCGACCTGAGCCAGGCCCGCTATGTCGCCGGTGCCGACCGAGCCGAACTCGTTGACGACCGGGTACGCGCCCGACTCCAGCGCCTCGCACAGCGCGGTGACCACGCTCGGCCGCAGCCCGGCGCCGCCGGCCAGCAACTGGTTGGCGCGGACGGCGAGGGCGGCGCGCACCTGCCGGGCGGGGAGTTCCCCGCCGATCGCGCCGGCATGGCTGCGCAGCAGGCGCAGGCCGTGATCGGAGGCGGCCTCGGTGGGCACGTCCTCGTTCCGGTTGGCGCCGACGCCGGTGGAACGGCCGTAGACGCGTCCGGTGGCGGCGATCTGCCGGGCGGCGTTCCAGGACTCCTCCACGCGCAGCATCGCCTCGGGCGCGGGGACCGGCCGCGCGCTCCCGTCGGCGAGGCGTACGACGTCCTCGACACCGAGTCCGGACCCGTCCAGCACCACGGTCGCGGATCGCGCAGACGACACGGACGGCGATGCATCCACTATGCGAGACGACAACACGCCCAAACTCCCCTCAATCCGGACACTCGATCTTGCCCTTCGGTCATCCGTTACAGCGGATTAACGTCGAACCGTTGACAAGCTATTCACACACCAAGAACTCTGCATGACGTTATACAGCCGGGCAAGGGACATCTCATGATCCAGTTCGACGCGGTCCACAAGCGCTTCCCCAACGGCACCACAGCGGTCCACGACCTCAACCTGGAGATGCCGGAGGGCGGCATCACCGTCCTGGTCGGATCCTCCGGTTGCGGCAAGACCACCACCCTGCGGATGATCAACCGGATGGTCGAGCCGACCTCCGGCACCATCCGCGTCGGCGGCCAGGACGTCACCCGGCAGGACGCGGCCGCGCTGCGCCGCTCCATCGGCTACGTCATCCAGCAGGCCGGCCTCTTCCCGCACCGCACGGTGCTCGACAACATCGCCACCGTCCCGCTGCTGCTCGGCCGGCGCCGCAAGGAGGCCCGGGCCCGCGCCGCGGAACTCCTGGAGACCGTGGGCCTGGCCCCGGAGGCCGGCCGGCGCTACCCCCACCAGCTCTCCGGCGGCCAGCAACAGCGCGTCGGCGTCGCCCGCGCCCTGGCCGCCGACCCGCCCGTCCTGCTCATGGACGAGCCGTTCGGCGCGGTCGACCCGGTGGTACGCGCCCAGCTCCAGGACGAACTGCTGCGACTCCAGGCGGAGCTGAGCAAGACCATCGTGTTCGTCACGCACGACATCGACGAGGCGGTGCGGCTCGGCGACCAGATCGCCGTGTTCCGCACGGGCGGCCACCTGGTCCAGTGCGCCCCGCCCGCCGAACTCCTGGCCCGGCCGGCCGACGAGTTCGTGGCCGACTTCCTCGGCGCCGAGCGCGGACTGAAGCTGCTGTCCCTGACAACCCTCGCCGACGTCCCGCAGGGACCGGCACCCGAAGGCGGCCCCTGGACCCTCGCCCTCGACGCGCAGCGCAAGCCCCTCCACTGGGCCTCTCAGGACGCCGAGATCCCGGTCCGCCCGCTACGGGACACCGACTCGCTCCTCTCCGCCCTCAACGAGTCGGTCGCCTCCCCCACCGGCCTGATCGCCCGCGTCGGCCCCGACGGCGTCCTCACCGGCGTCACCTCCCGCGACGACATCCACGAGCGCGCCGGCCGCGCCCACGCGGAAGTGCGGGTGGCCGCATGACGATCGACTGGTCCTGGATATCGGCCCACACCGACGACCTCACCACCCTGACGCTCTCCCACCTCCAGGCCGCTCTCACGGCCGTCGCCCTCGGCCTGCTGATCTCGCTGCCGCTGGCCGTGGTCGCCCACCGGCTCCCCCGGCTGCGCGGCCTGCTGCTCGGCCTGTCCAACGTCCTGTTCACGATCCCGTCGATCGCGATCTTCGTCCTGCTGCTGCCGGTCAGCGGCCTGACCCGCACCACCACCGTCACCGGCCTGACCGTCTACACCCTGGTCGTCCTGCTGCGGAACACCGTCGAGGGCCTGGACTCGGTCCCCGTGAAGGTGAAGGAGGCCGCGAAGGCGATGGGCACGCGCCCGCTGCGCACGCTCCTGACCGTCGAGTTCCCCCTCGCGCTCCCCGTGATCTTCGCCGGCGTCCGCATCGCCACCGTCATGTCGATCTCCCTGGTCTCCGTCGCGACCTACATCGGCGACGGCGGCCTGGGCCAGCTCTTCACCGACGGCTTCCAGCGCAACTTCCCGACCCCGGTGATCGCCGGAGTGGTCCTCACCCTGCTCCTCGCCGTCGTGGCGGACGCGGCGCTGGTCGCCGTCCAGTACGCCCTCACTCCGTGGACCAGGAGGCGAGCCTGAGATGTACGAGCTCCTCAAGAACCTCGGTGCCTGGCTGACCAGCGGCTCCCAGTGGACCGGCCCCGACGGCATCGCGCACCGCCTCGCCGAACACCTCCAGTACTCCCTGCTGGCCACGCTCATCGCCGCCGCCATCGGACTGCCGCTCGGCCTGCTGATCGGCCACACCGGCAGGGGCGCGTTCCTCGCGATCAACCTCGCCTCCTTCGGCCGCGCCCTGCCGACCGTCGGCCTGGTCGTCCTGGTCTTCCTGGCCGGCGGCCTGTCGATGCTGCCGGTGTACGTCGCGCTGGTCGCCCTCGCCGTCCCCGCGATCGTCACCAACACCTACGCCGGCATGACGGCCGTCGACCCGGACGTGAAGGACGCGGCGCGCGGCCAGGGCATGCGCGGCCACCAGGTCCTGTTCCAGGTGGAACTGCCGCTCGCGCTGCCGCTGATCATGACGGGTCTGCGCCTCGCCCTGATCCAGGTCGTCGCCACGGCGACCATCGCCGCGTACGTCTCCTTCGGCGGCCTCGGCCGCTACGTCTTCGACGGCCTCGCCCAGCGCGACCTGGTCCAGGTGCTCGGCGGCGCGGTGCTGGTCGCCGTCGTCGCCATCGCCCTGGACATGACCCTGGCCGCCCTCCAGCGCTTCCTGTTCCGCCACCGCACCGCTTAGGGAACCCCCTGACATGAATCGACGTACCGTCCTCGGCGGCCTGTTCGCGGTCGCCTCCGTCCCCGCCCTCTCCGCCTGCGCGAGCGGCGTCACCTCCCTCAACGGCTCGGGCTCCGCCGCCGGCGGCGGTGGCTCCAGCAAGGGCGGAGTCACCATCGGCACGGCCAACTTCACCGAGAACCAGGTGCTCGGCTACCTGTACGCCGCCGCCCTCCAGGGAGCCGGTGTGAAGACGACCGTCCGCCCCAACCTCGGCACCCGCGAGATCGTCATCCCGGCCCTCAGGGGCGGCGACATCGACCTGCTGCCCGAGTACCAGGGCGCCCTCCTCAACTACCTCGCCCCGAAAGCCACGGCCACCGAGTCGGGCGAGATGCAGAACACCCTCACGCAGGCCCTCCCGGCCGGCCTCCAGGTGCTGCCGTACGGCATGGCGGAGGACTCCGACGCCTTCGTCGTCACCAGCGAGACCGCGAAGAAGTACGGGCTGACGTCCCTCGCCGACCTGAAGAAGCAGAACGGCAGGCTGGTCATCGGCGCCGCGCCCGAGGTGAAGAAGCGCCAGGTCGGCGCGGTCGGCCTGAAGGACGTGTACGGCGTGGAGTTCAAGGAGTTCAAGTCGCTCGACTCCGACGGGCCGCTGGTCAAGGGCGCGCTGAAGAAGGGCGACGTGGACGTGGCGAACCTGTTCACCACCGACACCGACATCAAGGCCAACGGCTGGGTGGTGCTCACCGACCCCGAGCACCTGATCCCCAGCCAGCACATCGTCCCGCTCATCGCCGACCGCAAGGCCGACGACACCGTCCGCAAGGCCCTCGCCAAGCTGGGCAACCTGCTCACCACGGCCCAGCTCACCGAGCTGAACCGGCAGGTGGACACGGACAAGAAGGATCCCCAGGACGTCGCGGACGCCTATGCCAGGCAGCACGGACTGGTGAAGTAGCCGGACCCGGTCGCAATGATCTGACGGCCGCCCCGGCACCGGCTGCTCCCCGGCGGCACCTGCCCGCCGCCGGGGAGCAGCCGTTCGCGGTGATCGTCGGCTGCGCCGACTCCCCGGTGCCGCCCGAGCTGGTCTTCGACCAGGCCTCGGGGACAGGGGGATATCCCCAGTGCGGCGAAGGCGGCCGCTGCCTAGTCTGAACGGCATGACCACTGTTGACCCGCGGGACGTGGACCTGCGCAAGGATCTCGACGCCACCGTGCGGGCACGCCGCGAGCTGGGCGAGGACTACGACGCCGCGCTGCTGGACTCCTTCCTGGAGAAGGCCGAGCGGCGCATCGACGACATCGTGGGCCGCCGGGTGCAGCGGCACCTGGCCGAGCAGCGGATGGCGAGCGCGCGCGGCGCGCGGCGGCCGAAGGACGCCGACACCTGGGTGGAGCGCTTCGGGTTCGCGATCATCTCGCTGGTCCTCGCGATTCCGCTGACCGCCGTCTGCGGCGGCATCGCGGGGACGACCGGGACGATCGCCGCCTGGGTCGGCATCGTCGGCGTCAACTTCGCCCAGGCGGTCCGGGCCAACCCCGAACTGCTCGCCGGCCGGCGCGACCGCGACCGCTCCCGCGACGACGACTGAGCGGACGCCGGGAGCGGATCAGACCTGCCGCGTCGGAAGGACCATGATCTGGCGGAGGTTGACGTGCCGGGGACGGCTGGTGGCGTAGGCGACGACGTCCGCGACCTCCGCCGCCGTCAGGCCGCCGAGCACGTCGAACATGCCGTCCAGCTGCCCGGACAGCTCCGTGCTGTCGATGTGCGTCGCCAGCTCGGTCTGCGTCAGGCCCGGCTCGATGTTCGTCACCCGCACGTCCCGCGGCCCGAACTCGCTGCGCAGCGACTGCGAGAGATAGGTGACCGCGGCCTTCGTGGCGCCGTACACCGCGTAGTTGGGGTACGGGACGTGGGCGCCGACGGAGGAGACGTCGACCAGGTCGGCGGTGCGGCCCGCGCCGGCGGCGGCCACCAGGTCGGCGCCGAAGGCGCGGATGACCCGCAGGACGCCGCCGACGTTGGTGTCGAGCATCCGCTGCCACTCGTCGATCCGGCCGTCGGCGACGGGGTTCGGGAGCATGACACCGGCGTTGTTGACGACGAGGTCGACGGGCCCGAACGTCTCGTGCACCAGGTCCCGGGCGGCGTCCACGGACGCGTCGTCGGTGACGTCGGCGGCCACGGCGAGCGCCTCGCCCCCGTCGGCCCGGATCTTCTCCACCAGCGCCCGGAGGCGCTCTGCGCGCCGCGCGAGCAGCGCCACCCGGGCGCCCTCGGCGGCGAGCTGGACGGCGAGCGCCTCGCCGATGCCGCTGGCGGCTCCGGTGACGACGGCGGTGCGGCCGGACAGGTTCGTGTACGACATGGGTGTTCCCCCTGGGGATCGGCGCCGGGGCTGCTCCCCGGCGGCTGACACCACCCTCGCCGGGCCCGGCGGCCGTACCCAGGGATGCGCTTTTCCTGGGTACGCCAGTACCAGGTTCGCGTCCGCCCGCTCCCTTACGATCGGGCCATGGACGGGGACTGGCTGGACGGCGAGATCGGCGGCTTCCTGCGCTCGCGGCGCGCACGGATCCAGCCCGAGGAGGTGGGGCTGCCCAGCCATGGGCGGCGCCGCGTACCGGGCCTGCGCCGCGAGGAGGTGGCCCAGCTCGCGGGGGTGAGCGTCGACTACTACATCCGCCTGGAGCAGGGCCGGGGGGCGAGCGTCAGTGACGCGGTGCTGGACGCGGTCGCGCGGGTGCTGCGGCTGGACGAGACCGAGCACGCCCACCTGCGGACGGTGGCCCGCCCGCAGCGCCGGCACCGGGGCGAACGGCCCGGGCACCGGCCCGCGCCGCAGGTCCGCCCCGGCGTGCAGAGCCTGCTCGACAGCATGGAGCGCAGCCCGGCGTTCGTGCTGGGCCGCCGCATGGACGTGCTCGCCTGGAACGCGCTCGGCGACGCGGTGAACGGCTTCAGCCGCGTCACCCCGGCCGGGCGGAACATGCCCCGGCAGGTCTTCCTGAACCCGTCCGCCCGTGAGCTGTACCCGGAGTGGCCGGCGGTGGCCGCCACGACGGTGGCCAACCTGCGGATCGCCGCCGGCCGGCACGCCGACGACCCCGAGCTGTGCGCTCTGGTCGGCGAGCTCTCCCTGAGGAGCGAGGACTTCCGCCGGCTCTGGGCGGACCACGAGGTCAGGGAGTGCGCCTACGGCGTGAAGAAGATCCGGCACCCGGTCGCGGGCCTGCTGACCCTGCCGTACGAGACGCTGACGGTCGGCCAGGACCCGGAGCAGACGCTCGTGGTGTACACCCCGGAGAAGGGGTCGGAGACGGCGGAGCGCCTGGCCCTGCTGGCGAGTTGGACGACCGTCTAGACGGCTGACGGCCGTCCGCGAGCGCCGACGGCCGTCCGGAAAGCTTTCGCGGGGACCGCCGCACCCCCGTTTCCGGGGGGCGGGACGACGGCGGTCCCCGCGAGGGACGCGGGCCGGGTCAGGGCCGGGCATCACGCGTCCGTGGCGTCCATGGAGGTCCGGGAGCCGCTCCGGAGGTCCTTGGCGCCGTTCGGCGTCGGCCTGGGCGGGGAGCCGCTCCCACCCCTGCCGACGCCCACTAATGTGCCGGACCCGTGTTAAGCGTGTGCTGCGCGGACGTGACACGCTCGTACCACTTCCGCGAAGTCCGCCCGACCGGCAGACCACCCGCAAGTGCCGCACGGAAACCGGCGGTTCACCGTGCGTTCGGCTACTGCTTGCCGCCCTGGGCGAGGAAGGCCAGCAGGTCCTGGCGGCTGACCACGCCGGTCGGCTTGCCCTCGACGAGGACGATCGCCGCGTCCGCCGAGCCGAGCACCTGCATCAGGTCGCCCACGGACTCGCCGGAGCCGACCTGCGGCAGCGGCGGGCACATGTGCTTCTCCAGCGGGTCCTCCAGGGAGGCGCGCTGCGAGAACAGGGCGTCCAGCAGCTCCCGTTCCACGACCGAGCCGACGACCTCGGCGGCCATCACGTCCGGGTGGCCGGCGCCCGGCTTGACGACCGGCATCTGCGAGACGCCGTACTCGCGCAGCACCTCGATGGCCTGGCCGACGGTCTCCTCGGGGTGCATGTGCACGAGGGAGGGGATGGTGCCGCCCGCCTTGTGGTTCAGGACGTCGGCGACACGGGCGCTGGGGCCCTCGTCCTCCAGGAAGCCGTAGTCGGCCATCCACTCGTCGTTGAAGATCTTGCTGAGGTATCCGCGCCCGCTGTCCGGCAGCAGCACGACGACGACGTCGTCCGGGCCCAGCCGCTCGGCGACGCGCAGGGCGGCGACGACGGCCATGCCGCAGGAGCCGCCCACCAGCAGGCCCTCCTCCTTGGCCAGGCGGCGGGTCATCTGGAAGGCGTCCTTGTCGGACACGGCGACGATCTCGTCGGCGACGGTGCGGTCGTAGGCGGTCGGCCAGAAGTCCTCGCCGACGCCCTCGATCAGGTACGGCCGCCCGGAGCCGCCGGAGTACACGGAGCCCTCCGGGTCGGCGCCGACGACCTGGACCTTGCCGTCACTGGCGTCCTTCAGGTAGCGGCCGGTGCCGGAGATCGTGCCGCCGGTGCCCACGCCCGCCACGAAGTGGGTGATCTTCCCCTCGGTCTGCTCCCAGAGCTCGGGGCCGGTCGAGTGATAGTGGGAGAGCGGGTTGTTGGGGTTGGAGTACTGGTCCGGCTTCCACGCGCCCGGGGTCTCGCGGACGAGCCGGTCGGAGACGTTGTAGTACGAGTCGGGGTGCTCGGGGTCCACGGCGGTCGGGCAGACCACGACCTCGGCGCCGTATGCGCGCAGCACGTTGATCTTGTCGGTGCTCACCTTGTCGGGGCACACGAAGATGCACTTGTACCCCTTCTGCTGAGCGACGATCGCGAGCCCCACACCCGTGTTGCCGCTGGTCGGCTCCACGATGGTGCCGCCCGGCCTCAGCTCGCCGCTCTGCTCGGCGGCCTCGATCATGCGCAGGGCGATGCGGTCCTTCACGGAGCCGCCGGGGTTGAAGTACTCGACCTTGGCAAGGACGGTCGCCTGGATGCCCTTGGTCACGTTGTTGAGCCGCACCAGCGGGGTGTTGCCGACGAGGCTGATCATCGAGTCGTGGAATTGCACCGTTGTCTCCGGTTGCTGTGCACAAAAACAGTGGTCGTAGTGGTTCCGCCAGCCTACGGCCCAGGCGTGCGACGTGGTGGTCGTTCACTCCCCGTTGAGATTGGCGCACGCGCTGTACGGGGCAAGGAGTGGGTGTACGGCTACGAGGGAGGTGGCGGCGACGCATGACGAGCATGTCGAGGGCCCGGGTGGCCCGGCGCATCGCGGCCGGAGCGGCGTACGGCGGAGGCGGGGTCGGCCTGGCCGGCGCGGCCGCCGTCGGCCTGCTGCTGGCGGAGGTACGGCTGGCCCGGCGCCATGTGGGCAACGGCAGCGGCGGCCGGGTGCCGGTGGCCGACGGGATCTACGGCCACACCTACGACGTCCCCGGCGAGCCGCCCCTCAGGCTGGCCATGCTCGGCGACTCGACGGCGGCCGGGCAGGGCGTGCACCGGGCGGGCCAGACACCGGGGGCGCTGCTGGCCTCGGGACTCGCGGCGGTGGCGGAACGCCCGGTGGAGCTCCGCAACGTCGCCCAGCCCGGTGCCCAGTCGGACGACCTGGACCGGCAGGTGTCCCTGACCCTCGGCGCCCCCTCGCCCGTCCCCGACATCTGCGTGATCATGGTGGGCGCGAACGACGTCACCCACCGGATGCCGCCGACCCGTTCGGTACGGCACCTGTCGTCGGCGGTACGGCGGCTGCGTACGGCCGGGGCCGAGGTGGTGGTCGGCACCTGTCCCGACCTCGGCACGATCGAGCCGGTGCAGCAGCCGCTGCGCTGGCTGGCTCGGCGGGCCTCGCGGCAGCTGGCCGCGGCCCAGACGATCGGCGCGGTGGAGCAGGGGGGCCGCACGGTGTCGCTGGGCGACCTGCTGGGCCCGGAGTTCGAGGCGAACCCCCGGGAACTGTTCGGCCCGGACAACTACCACCCCTCGGCCGAGGGCTACGCGACGGCGGCGATGGCGGTCCTGCCCACGGTGTGCGCGGCGCTCGGGCTGTGGCCGGCGGAGGAGGAGCGCCCGGACGTGATGCGGCGCGAGGGCTTCCTGCCGGTGGCCCGGGCCGCGGCCGAGGCCGCCTCGGAGGCGGGCACGGAGGTCACCGCGGCGATGCCGACGGGCCCCCGCGGCCCCTGGGCCCTGCTGAAGCGCCGGCGCCGCCGCCGCGTCCCGGAAGCCGAACCGGCGACCCCGTCGGTATGACCGCCCCTGCCCACCCGCACCTCTCTCGGCCGAGCCGCCAGATGCCCAAGCAAGCGCTTAGTAAATTGCGGTCAGAGTCACACCACCACACACGTGACCTGGACCATACGGAGCGGTAACTTCCCAAGCGGCCCTGCCCAACTTCCCGTCCACTGGAGCCGTGATGCCCGAAGCCGTCATCGTCTCGACCGCCCGCTCCCCCATCGGCCGCGCCGGCAAGGGTTCCCTCAAGGATCTGCGCCCCGACGACCTGACCGCCACGATCATCCAGGCCGCCCTCGCCAAGGTCCCCGAGCTGGACCCGAGGGACATCGACGACCTGATGCTCGGCTGCGGCCTCCCCGGCGGCGAGCAGGGCCACAACCTCGGCCGCATCGTCGCCGTGCAGATGGGCATGGACCACCTGCCGGGCTGCACGATCACCCGCTACTGCTCCTCCTCCCTGCAGACCTCCCGCATGGCCCTGCACGCCATCAAGGCCGGCGAGGGCGACGTCTTCATCTCGGCCGGTGTCGAGACGGTCTCCCGCTACGTCAACGGCAGTTCGGACATGCCGAGCGGACGCAACCCGCTCTTCGCCGAGGCCGAGGCCCGTACCGCCGCCGTGGCCGAGTCGACCGGCTCCACCTGGCACGACCCGCGCGAGGACGGCCTGCTGCCCGACGCGTACATCTCGATGGGCCAGACCGCCGAGAACCTGGCCCGCGTCAAGGGCGTCACCCGCCAGGAGATGGACGAGTTCGGCGTCCGCTCGCAGAACCTCGCCGAGGAAGCCATCAAGAACGGCTTCTGGGAGCGCGAGATCACCCCGGTGACGCTGCCCGACGGCACGGTCGTCAGCAAGGACGACGGCCCGCGCGCCGGCGTCACCCTGGAGGGCGTGTCCGGGCTCAAGCCGGTCTTCCGCCCCGACGGGCTCGTCACGGCCGGCAACTGCTGCCCGCTCAACGACGGCGCCGCGGCCGTAGTCATCATGTCCGACACCAAGGCCCGCGAGCTGGGCCTGACCCCGCTCGCCCGCATCGTGTCCACCGGCGTCTCCGGCCTGTCCCCCGAGATCATGGGCCTCGGCCCGGTCGAGGCCAGCAAGCAGGCGCTGCGCCGCGCCGGCCTGACCATCGACGACATCGACCTGGTCGAGATCAACGAGGCCTTCGCCGCCCAGGTGATCCCCTCCTACCGGGACCTCGGCATCGACCTCGACAAGCTGAACGTCAACGGTGGCGCCATCGCCGTCGGCCACCCCTTCGGCATGACCGGCGCACGCATCACCGGCACGCTCATCAACTCCCTCCAGTGGCACGACAAGCAGTTCGGCCTGGAGACGATGTGCGTCGGCGGCGGCCAGGGCATGGCGATGGTCATCGAGCGCCTCAGCTGAGCCACCAACCGTAACGGGACGGGCACGTCCCGTCATGAATCGGCCCGGAACCGAGGAAACGCCACGGTTCCGGGCCTTTTCGTGATCCAATCTCACCCAGGATGTGACCTATCTCGCCTGCCGGTCATATCAGTGCAGGTCAACGCAGGTCAGCGCGGTACGGGGGGAGCCCACGAGGCCAAAGTCCTGTCCGTTTCGTGACGTTACGCACTGACAGCTGGATAGTCCGCCCTTCAAGCTGATGTAGGAAGTCGGGGGTCGACTTTGAACCGGGAGTACGTCAGTGAGCGCCATGCCGATCGCCCTGCTGCTCACCACGGTCGCCACGGGCGCCGTGGGCGTCGCCGTCCTGCGCACTGTCCTGCAGCTGCGCCGCCAGCTCACGGCGCTGCAGCAGCAGCTCGCCGAGGACCGGGCCGCCGCCACGCGCGCCCTGCTGCCGAGCGCCCGCACGCAGGCCGACGCGGAGCAGATACGTGCCGCCGTGACCGAGGCGCTCGCCGAGGAGCGGGAGCGCGAGCTGGCCGAGGCGCGCGCCTTCTGGGCCGCCCAGGAAGCCCGTGACGCCTCCGACGCGCCGTCCCTGCTCGGGCTGAGCGACACCGAGCTGTTCCTGCCCCGGCAGGGCGACTTCGCCGGCCTGGAGCCGGTGTCCGAGCCGACCGCCGAGCCCGACGAGTTCGCGGGAGACTCCCCGGAGCTGGCCGCCGCCCGCCGCCGGCACCCCTCGCACCCCGACTTCGTCCCGGTGCAGTCCCCGGTCGTGGGCGACCACGAGCGCACGGTGACCACGCTGGAGCAGCTGGCCGCCGACCGTGTCGAACTGGCCGACGTCCGCCCGGGCCCGCTCGGCACCCTCGACGTCTACGTCTTCGCCGACGGCACCACCCTGTGCATGACCCCGGGCCACCGGGAGACCGCCGAACGCCTGGCCGCGGCCGTGCAGTCGGGCGACACCCCCTACCTCCTCGGCGGTTCGGGCATCTCCGGCGCCTACACCCTGACCTTCGCCTGCGGCGAGGAGACGGTGTACATCCTGGCGGACCGGGTCATCGCGTCCCTGTAAGGGTCCTTCGCGGCGGGCCCTCAGACCCCCGCCTTCTGCCGCGCCTCCTCGACCAGCCGCACCGCTTCGGCCACCTCGTCCTCGGTCCGCAGCACCAGTCCCACATCGTGTGCGGCCACGAGGATCTGATCGGCGGCGGCGAACATCCCGGCGTCCGGCATCTCCCGGGGCTCGCTCCCCGGTTCCTCGACACGCTGCGCCCACCGGGCCAACTGCCGGGCCAGCGCCAGCGCCTCCGCGGCCGCGCCTCGTTGCAGCCGGCTCTGCGGGGCGGCCCGCAACCGGTCGGCGAAGAACTCCACTGCTTGGGTCAGGGGCGTCGTATCAACCACGCGCCGAGCGTAACCCGCCGCACTGTTGCCAACACGCGAACGCTCAGGCACGGTGACGTGAAGGACCGGCTTACATCCCCTTTGCGTTCGGAGGCGCCGATGTCCCAGCTCTTCTCCGAGGAGACCCACCGCAATCTGCTCGCCCGCATTCCCCACTGCACCGGTCGTGAAGTCTCCGACTGGCTGCGCACCGTAGAAGAAGGCCCCGCCCTGGTCCGCTTCGAGGAGAAGGTCAGCTGGCTCAGGCACGAGTACGACCTCGCGTACGGCCACGCGAAGGCGATCGTGCACGAGTACGACTTGAGGAGGGCGGCCCGCAAGCTGCTCTAGACGCGAGAAGGCCCCGGGCCGTGACAGCCCGGGGCCTTTTCAGTCGACTTCGGCTTCGGCCGCTAGTCGTTGCTGGTGAAGATCGCTACCAGCCGCAGCATCTCGACGTAGATCCACACCAGGGTCATGGTGAGACCGAACGCGGCGAGCCAGGACTCGTTGCGCGGGGCGCCGTAGGCGATGCCGTCCTCGATCTGCTTGAAGTCCAGCGTCAGGAAGAACGCGCCGAGCAGGATGGCGAAGATGCCGACGAGCGCGCCGAGCGGGCCGAAGCTGCGCAGGCCGCCGTTCTCGGCGACGCCGAACACGACCAGCAGCAGGTTGACCGCCATGACGGCCATGAACGCCATCGCGATGGCGAGGCCCATCCGGGCGTAGCGCGCGGTGACGCGGATCCAGCCCGCCTTGTAGACCAGCAGGGTGGCGCCGGCGACCGCCATCGTGCCGAGCACCGCCTGGAACGGGGCGCCGCTCCAGCGGCTGTTGTACATCTCGCTGATGACGCCGAGGAAGACGCCCTCGAACGCGGCGTACCCCAGGATCAGGGCGGGGGACGGGGTGCGCTTGAAGCTCTGGATCATCGCCAGGACGAACGCCACCAGCGCGGAGCCGACGGCCAGGCCGTAGCTCGTCGTCGACACCGGCAGCAGCGCCCAGGCGAGGACGGCGCCGAGGGCGACCGTGCCGAGCGTCATGGCCGAGCGGACGACGACGTCGTCCATGGTCATCCGGTCGGTGGTGACCGGGGCCTGCGGGGGCGCGCCCTGCTGAAGGCCTTGCTGGGCGTACGGGTTCTGGGCATACGGGTTCTGCGCGTAGGGGTTCTGCGCATACGGGTTGCCCTGTGCGTACCCGGCCTGCGGTGCGGTGTTGAAGCCGGCGTAGCCGTTGTCGCGGCTGAACCCCCGTCGCGAGAAGACCGGGTTACTGCTCCTCATCTCACTCCTCCATGGCTGCCGCGCGCAGCCTTGGCTCAAAGCGTAATGGATTGGCAAAGGACCGACCATGATACTTGAGGAGGATCTTTCCCCTGCCGTGCTGCGCAACACGCTACGCGTGCGGGCGATTCCCGGCCACGGATGATCGCGTTCCATGACGAACCTGGGACCTAACCGAGAGGAAACCCCGTGTACGCCTCGGCCAGGTCGGTCTCCGCCGCGCGCGAGGAGGCGATCCGCTCCAGCCGCGCCCGCTGGAGCCCGGCGTCGAAGGGCGTGGTGTCCGGGGCCGGATGGAGCAGGGTCGTCATGTCGTAGGAGAAGCGCTCGGCCTGCCACACCCGGTGCAGACAGGTCGCCGAGTAGGCGTCGAGGAGGTCCGGGGAGCCGGTCTCCCGCTCGTGGACGAGCGCCCGGGCGAAGGTGACGACGTCGCCGACGGCGAGGTTCAGCCCCTTGGCGCCGGTCGGCGGGACGATGTGAGCGGCGTCACCGGCGAGGAAGAGGCGGCCGTGGCGCATGGGTTCGTGGACGAAGGAGCGCATGGGCGTGACCGACTTCTGGGTGATCGGACCCCGTTCCAGCCGCCAGTCGTCGTCCGTCTCCAGCCGCCGGTCGAGTTCCGACCAGATCTCGTCGTCGGTCCACTCCTGCGCCCGCGTGCCCTCCGGCACCTGGAGGTAGAGGCGGGAGACGGACGAGGACCTCATCGACAGCAGGGCGAAGCCGCGGTCGTGGCGGGCGTAGACGAGTTCGTCGTGCGAGGGCGGGACGTCGGCGAGGATGCCGAGCCAGGCGTAGGGGTACGTCCGCTCGGACACACGGGCGACCGCGGCCGGTACGGCGGCCCGCGCCACGCCCCGGAAGCCGTCGCAGCCGACGACGTAGTCGCACTCCAGCACGTCCTCGCGCCCCTCGTGCCGGAACCGCACCCGCGGGCGGTCGCCGGCGGCCCCCTCGACGGCGAGCGCCTCCGCCCCGAACAGCAGCGGTCCGCCCTCCGCCAGTTGGAGGGCGATGAGGTCCTTGCAGACCTCGGTCTGGGCGTAGACCATCACCGACCGTCCGCCGGTGCGGGCGGAGAAGTCGACGCGGTGGCGGGTGCGGTCGAAGCGCAGCTCGATGCCGTCGTGCCGCAGGCCCTCGCGGTCCATCCGCTCCCCGGCGCCCGCCGCGCGCAGCACGTCCACGGTTCCCTGCTCCAGGATCCCGGCGCGCTGGCGCTGTTCGACGTAGGCCCGGTCGCGGCTCTCCAGGACGACCGCGTCGATGCCCGCGCGGTGCAGCAGTCGCGCGAGCAGCAGCCCGGCCGGCCCCGCTCCGATGATCCCGACGGTGGTGCGCATGGATCCTGCCCCTTCCCACAGCGACGAGCCCTTGTTCGCCTGGTGAAATTTTCTTCACCAATGGGCGGGCATGAGTCTCCGCCGGGGTGTGGGTGATGTCAATGGCTGAACGGTGAAGGCGGAGAGCGGCGCGGTGGTGCCCGGAGCCGGACTTGAACCGGCACGCCCGCGAAGGGGCAGCGAGGTTTAAGCTCGCCGTGTCTGCATTCCACCATCCGGGCAGGCCGTGGGCTCCGCGTCGAGGATCCGAGCCTATCGGGGCCCATCCCCCGAACAGCGGAAGGGCGGACCGATGTTGTCTTATTTTATTGACGTCTGAGGGTGCATCAGCCCATGGAACGCGCCATCCGCACTTGCCAGACAGCGTGACGTGAGGGGGGCACGCGTGTACGTGAAATGACGGAATTTCACCGTTCGAACGAGGGCGTTCCACCTGTTCTCGACATTGCCGCGACCGCCGCGCGAGCGTGCCTCCTTCGATGTGGTTCCTCAGGGTCCGCCGTCCTCCCCAGGTATGACACGGCGGCCTCTTGTCCGCCCCGAGTCGCCCTCGGGAACCGGAACAGCGACTGACGCGGCGCGCCGTTCGCGCCGAGACGATGGAGCGGTCCTCAGGAACACACGTCACCCCCCGACAGGAGCACCTCCCCGTGACCACCACACCCACCGCAGGCCGGACCACCGCCGTGGCCGCACGTGCCACGGAGCTGTCGAAGATCTACGGGCAGGGTGAGACCCGGGTGGTCGCCCTGGACCGGGTCTCCGTCGAGTTCCGGCAGGCCGAGTTCACCGCGATCATGGGCCCCTCCGGCTCCGGCAAGTCCACGCTGATGCACTGCGTGGCGGGCCTGGACACCTTCTCCTCCGGTTCCGTGCGCATCGGCGAGACCGAGCTGGGCTCCCTGAAGGACAAGCAGCTCACCAGGCTCCGCCGGGACAAGATCGGCTTCATCTTCCAGGCCTTCAACCTGCTGCCGACGCTGACCGCGCTGGAGAACATCACCCTCCCGATGGACATCGCGGGCCGCAAGCCCGACAAGGCCTGGCTGGAGCGGGTGATCGAGATGGTGGGCCTGTCCGGGCGGCTCAGCCACCGGCCCTCCCAGCTCTCCGGCGGCCAGCAGCAGCGCGTGGCGGTCGCCCGCGCCCTCGCCTCCCGGCCCGACATCATCTTCGGCGACGAGCCGACCGGAAACCTCGACTCGCGCTCCGGTGCCGAGGTGCTCGGCTTCCTGCGCAACTCGGTGCGCGAGCTGGGCCAGACCGTCGTCATGGTGACCCACGACCCGGTCGCCGCCGCCTACGCGGACCGCGTCGTCTTCCTCGCGGACGGGCGGATCGTGGACGAGATCCACGGCCCGACCGCCGACGCCGTCCTCGACCTCATGAAGCAGTTCGACGCGAAGGGCCGTACCAGCTGATGTTCCGCACCGCCCTGCGCAACGTCCTCGCGCACAAGGCCCGGCTCCTGATGACGGTCCTCGCCGTCATGCTCGGCGTGGCCTTCGTCTCCGGGACGCTCGTCTTCACCAACACCATCTCCGACGCCTACCAGAAGAGCTCCGCCAAGGGCTTCGACCAGGTCGACGTCGCCGTCCGGGCCACGTACCAGGACTCCGAGGGCGACAGGGTCGGCAGGACGCCGGACCTGACCCAGGCCGTGCTGGACAAGGCCGCGAAGGTCCCCGGCGCCGCCTCCGCGACCGGCGTCGTCAGCGGCTTCACCGCCGTCGCCGACAAGGACGGCAAACTGCTCGGCGGCGACTGGCAGTCCGCCGGCGGCAACTACTGGGGCACCAAGGACGCCCGGTACCCGCTGGTCAGCGGCCACGCCCCGCGCGGCAAGGGCGAGGTGCTGCTCGACTCCGAGACCGCGAAGCGGGCCGGCTACAAGGTCGGCGACACCGTGCGGCTCTCCGTCGACGGCCCGGTCCTCACCCCGACCGTCGCGGGCATCTTCACCACCGACGACGGCAACGTCGCCGCGGGCGGCAGCCTCGCCCTGTTCGACACGCCGACCGCGCAGCAGCTCTTCGGCAAGAAGGGCGGCTACGACGAGATCGACGTCAAGGCCGCGGCCGGCACCAGCCAGACCGCGCTGAAGTCCGCGCTGGACTCGGCGCTGCCGAAGCACCTGGTGGAGACCACCACCGGCAAGCAGCTCGCCGACGACCAGGCGAAGACGATCGCGAACTCGATGAGCGGGCTGAAGCAGGCCCTGCTGGTGTTCGCCGGCATCGCGCTGTTCGTCGGCACGTTCATCATCGCCAACACCTTCACCATGCTGGTCGCCCAGCGCACCCGGGAACTGGCCCTGATGCGCGCGGTCGGCGCCTCCCGCCGCCAGGTCACCCGCTCGGTACTGATCGAGGCGTTCGCGGTCGGCGCGGTCGCCGGTGTGGCCGGTCTGGCCGCCGGTATCGGCATCGGCGCGGGCCTGCGCTCGCTGCTCGGCTCCTTCGGCGCGAGCGTGCCCGACGGGCCGCTGGTGATCAGTTCCGGCACCGTGGTCTCCGCGCTCGCGGTCGGCGTCCTCGTCACCATGCTGGCCGCCTGGCTGCCCGGCCGCCGGGCCGCGAAGATCCCGCCGGTGGCGGCGATGAGCAGCGTGCACGCCAAGGCCACCACCAAGTCGCTGGTGCTGCGCAACACGTTCGGCGCGCTGTTCTCCGGGGCGGGCGTCGCCGTGGTCCTCGCGGCCACGTCGATGAACGCCGACTCCGCCCAGGGCCCGATGGGCATCGGCGCGGTCCTGCTCATCATCGGCGTGTTCATCCTGACCCCGCTGCTGTCCCGCCCGCTGATCGCGGCCGCCGCCCCGGTGCTGCGCGTCTTCGGCGTCTCGGGCAAGCTGGCCCGGCAGAACTCGGTGCGCAACCCGCGCCGTACGGCGGCCACGGCCTCCGCGCTCATGATCGGTCTGACCCTGATCACCGGCATGACGGTGATGGCGGGCAGTCTGCAGACCGCCATCGACAAGATGGCCTCCTCGGCGATCCGCGCGGACTACGTCGTCTCGATGGCCAACCGCTCCCCGCTCTCCCCGGAGGTGGCGACGAAGCTCGCCGCGGCCGACGGCGTCACCGCCAGCAGCCCGCTGCGCAACGCCGCCTCCCGCATCGACGGCAAGACGGAGTTCCTGACGGGCGTCGACGGCGCGTCCATCGCGAAGCTGACGGACCTGAAGGTCGACGACGGCGCGTTCAAGGTCGGCGGCTCGCAGGTCGTCGTGGACAAGGACCGGGCCAAGGAGTACGGCTGGACGCCCGGTTCGCACTTCACCGCGCACTTCGAGGACGGCAAGGCCCGGCAGCTGACCGTCGCCGGTGTCTACGAGGGCAACGACATGATCAACGGGATCATGCTCGACAACAAGGTCCTCACCCCGCACCTGAAGAACCCGGCCGACATGCAGGTCATGGTCAAGACGGCGGACGGCGCCTCCGAGGCGACGAAGGACCGGCTGGCCAAGGACCTGGGCACCAACCCGGCGATCAAGATCCAGGACAAGAAGGACATCTCCAACCAGATCGCCCAGATGTTCACGACGATGCTGAACATGCTCTACGGCCTGCTCGGCATGGCGGTGATCGTCGCGGTCCTCGGTGTCATCAACACCCTGGCCATGTCCGTCTTCGAGCGCTCCCAGGAGATCGGCATGCTCCGCGCGATCGGCCTGGACCGCAGGGCGGTCAAGCGGATGGTCCGCCTGGAGTCCCTGGTGATCTCCCTGTTCGGCGGCGTGCTCGGCATCGGCCTGGGCGTCTTCTTCGGCTGGGCGGCCGGCCAGTTGCTCGGCACCAAGATGCCGACGTACGAACTGGTCCTGCCCTGGGGCCGGATGGCGCTCTTCCTGCTGCTGGCCGGCGCGGTCGGCGTCCTGGCCGCCCTGTGGCCGGCCCGGCGCGCGGCCAGGCTGGACATGCTGACGGCGATCAAGGCCGAGTAGCCGCAGGGCAGCGAACGGGAAGGGGGCCCCGCGGCAGCGGGGCCCCCTTCCCGTCACGGACCCTCAGGCGGTGTTCCAGGTGCGGGTGCGCGGCGGCAGCCCCGAGGCGCCCGACTCCGGGGTGCGCACGGCCAGGACCTGGTTGACGCCGATGCGGTTGCGCTCGAAGGAGAGCGCGCAGGCGGCCATGTACAGGCGCCAGACGCGGGCGCGGCCGGGGCTGGTGAGCCGGACAGCGCGGTCCCAGTCCGCCTCCAGGTTGCCGACCCACCGGCGCAGGGTGCGGGCGTAGTGCTCGCGGATCGCCTCCACGTCCCGCACCTCGAACCCGGCGCGTTCCAGCTGGGTGACGGTGGTGCCGATGGGGGCGAGTTCGCCGTCGGGGAAGACGTAGGCGTCGATGAAGTCGTCCACCTCGTACGCCGTCTCGTCGCGCTGCGGGCGGCGGGCGATCTGGTGGTTGAGCAGCCGGCCGCCGGGCTTGAGCAGGGCGTACAGCTGGCTCGCGTACTCCAGATAGCGTTCGGCGCCGACGTGTTCGGCCATGCCGATGGAGGAGACGGCGTCGAAGGGGCCGTCCACGACGTCCCGGTAGTCCTGGACGCGGATCTCCACCAGGTCGGCCAGCCCCTCGTCGGCGACCCGCTTGCGGGCGTAGGCGGCCTGCTCCTGGGAGAGGGTGATCCCGACGACGCTCACGCCGTGCTCGCGGGCCGCGTGGATCGCCATCGAGCCCCAGCCGCAGCCGACGTCCAGCAGTCGCTGACCCTCCTTCAGGCCGAGCTTGGCGCAGACGAGTTCGAGCTTGTCGCGCTGGGCGGACTCCAGGGTCTCCGCATCCTCGGCGGTCCCCCAGTATGCGCAGGAGTAGACCATCGAGGGGCCGAGGACCAGCTCGTAGAAGTCGTTGCCGACGTCGTAGTGGTGGCTGATGGCCTGCCTGTCGGTGCGCCGCGTGTGCAGATGGAGGCGGGGCCGGCGGACCTCCTCGCGCGGCGGGGCGGGCGGCAGCGGGGGCCCGGCCAGCCTGAGCAGGTCGAGGGCGGCGGCGCGTACGCCGGGGTCGCGCAGGGCCTGGCGGAGGGTGCGGTCGTCCTCGCCGCGCTCCCACACCAGGGACGCCATCGCGTCCAGCGCGGTGTACAGGTCGCCCTCGACGTCCAGGTCGCCGGCGACCCAGGCACGGGCGAGGCCCAGTTCGCCCGGTTTGAACAGGATGCGGCGCAGGGCGCGGCGGTTGCGCACGACCAGCGCCGGCGCGCCCGGCGGCCCGGCCTGCGATCCGTCCCAGGCCCGGATCCGTACCGGGAGCGGAACTCCCAGCATCTGCTCGGCAAGACGACTCAGCCGCGACGCGGCGTCGGCCATGGCGCACACCTCCAAGACGACGATCCCGGATGCCGGTTACCACGTAAACACCACGACGGCCTCGGTGCAGTCCCGCAAAGGAGTTACGACTGGGCAAAACCGCTGTAGCGGCCACGTAGTTTCCGGGTCCCGGGAACGCCGAAGGACCTCCCGCACCACGGATGGCGGGAGGTCCTTCGGGGTGTGCTCAGGTGACGCGAGGTCAGGAGGCCTTGGCCTTCTCCTCGGTCTTGGCGGCGACCGGAGCCGGCTTGGCCGCCTCGTAGAACTCCTCGCGCGGGTTCTCCATCGCGCCGAGGGAGACGACCTCGCGCTTGAGGAACATGCCGAGGGTCCAGTCGGCGAAGACGCGGATCTTGCGGTTGAAGGTCGGCATCGCCATGCCGTGGTAGCCACGGTGCATGTACCAGGCGAGGCGGCCCTTGAGCTTGATCTTCATCTTGCCCATGACGATCATCGCCACGCCCTTGTGCAGGCCGAGACCGGCGACCGCACCCTTGTTGGCGTGCTCGTACTCCTTCTGCGGGAAGCCCCGCATACCGGAGACCACGTTGTCGCCGAGGACCTTCGCCTGGCGCAGCGCGTGCTGGGCGTTCGGCGGGCACCAGGCGTTCTCGTTGCCCGCCTTGCGGCCGACGAGGTCCGGGACCTGCGCGTTGTCGCCGGCGGCCCAGATGTAGTCCGTGCCCTTGACCTGGAGGGTCGGCTCGCAGTCCACGTGGCCGCGCGGGCCGAGGGGCAGACCGAAGCGGGACAGGGCCGGGTTCGGCTTGACGCCGGCGGTCCAGACGATCGTGTTGGAGTCGACCTCAAGGCCGTTCTTCAGCACGACGTGGCCGTCGACGCAGGAGTCCATGGAGGTGGAGAGGTAGATCTCCACGCCCCGGCTCTCCAGGTGCTCCTTGCCGTACTGGCCGAGCTTCGGGCCGACCTCGGGAAGGATCTTGTCAGCGGCGTCGACGAGGACGAACCGCATGTCCTCACGGGAGACGTTCTTGTAGTACTTGGCCGCGTCCCGGGCCATGTCCTCGACCTCGCCGATGGTCTCCGCACCCGCGAAGCCACCGCCGATGAAGACGAAGGTGAGCGCCTTGCGGCGGATCTCCTCGTCGGTCGTGGAGTCGGCCTTGTCCAGCTGCTCCAGCACGTGGTTGCGCAGACCGATGGACTCCTCGATGCCCTTCATGCCGATGCCCTGCTCGGCGAGGCCGGGGATCGGGAAGGTGCGGGAGACCGCGCCCATCGCGATGACGAGGTAGTCGAA
The DNA here is from genome assembly GCF_058673395.1 of Streptomyces sp. HUAS MG56. NCBI lineage: Bacteria > Bacillati > Actinomycetota > Actinomycetes > Kitasatosporales > Streptomycetaceae > Streptomyces > Streptomyces sp. HUAS MG56. The sequence goes on from NZ_CM178722.1 coordinate 4,758,648, forward strand.
GGGCAGCTCGTACGCCTCGCCCACCAGCGGGGCGATCGTGGCGACCTTGCGGTCCTGGTCGATGGTGGTGACCCGGCCGGTGAGGACCTCCGCCTTCGGCAGCACGCGTCGCAGCGGGACGACGACGTGGCGAGGGGAGATGTTGCCGGCGGCGGCTTCGGGGAGGAAGGGCTGGTAGGTCATGTACGACCGGGGGTCGACGACCGTGACGGTCGCCTCTCCGAAGCGCATCTTCTTGAGAATGCGCCGAGCTGCGTACAGGCCTACGTACCCACCGCCTACTACGAGGATCCTGGGACGCTCCGTGGTGCTCATGGCATCGAGTATCCACCCGCTCCCCGGGGGGTGCTCGTGCGCCCCTTCACAAGCTTCTACAGTGCCCGTGCTACACTCCGCGGCTCGCGTGACACAGGTCATGACGGGCGAGGGGAACCGCGGCAGCCCGATGTCCGTTGTCAAGGCCGTGTGAGCTGCCCCTCCGGGTCACCACCGGGGGTGCGAGCCGGTCGGAACACCCCCCTCGGCACGCGATCCGAAGGTGTCGTACGACCCCCATCTGAACACGTTCAAAGGGCTCTTCGGCCCCCGAAAGGCCCAACAGGACCCCTTGCGCGCCCCGACCGAGCCCAATTCCTTGTGAAGAACTTCACGAAGTTTTCCGACGGCACGTCACCGAGGGGCCCGGAAGACCCCCGGGAAGCCGCTCAAACGTTATCCGACCTGCTCAGCAGAAGGCTACCGGGGAGTAATAAAAGAGAGCCGCGCAACAGCGCGTCACCCGGTCGCCCGGCCGTTCACCCGTCAGCCACGCACCGCGCGAGAGCCGGCCGAAGCTCCCCTAGCGTGCCAAACATGAACACTTCACCGAAGGCCTCCCGTAAGGCCGCCAAACGTATAAGCGCGATCAGCGCGGTCCTGGGTGTCGCACTCGCCGCGGGGACGGCGACGGCCGCATCCGCCGTGGCGGCGACACCCGCCTCCCACCTCACCACCGTCCAGGCGGCCGCCCCGGCCGGCGGGCACGGATGCCACGCTCTCATCGGCATCCTCTGCGCCTGACGGTCATCCCCCGTGACCGAGGCGACGGCCCTGGTTCCTCCCCCTGCGGAACCGGGGCCGCTCCGCGTCACCGCGGCACTAGCGAAGCTCCTCCGCCACCGCCCACGCGATGCCGTCGAGGATGTCGTGCTCGCTCACCACGACCTCCCCGGCGCCGATCCGCTCCATGATCGCGAGCAGGACGAGGGCGCCCGCGCCGATGACGTCGACCCGGCCCGGGTGCAGGGACGGGATCGCGGCGCGCTCGGCGTGCGTGGAGCGCAGCAGCGACTCGGTGATCTCGCGGACGCGGTCGTAGGAGACCCGGGAGTGGTGGATGCGCGCGGAGTCGTACTCCGGCAGGTCCTGGGCGATGGCCGAGACGCTGGTGACGGACCCGGCGAGACCCACCAGGGTGTGCGCCTCGCGCAGCGGGACGCTCTGTTCGGCGAGGTCCAGGGCGGCCTCGATGTCGGCCCTCATGGCGGCGATCCGGGCCGCGGAGGGCGGGTCGGAGACCTCGCCGCCGTGCACCAGGTGCCGCTCCGTCATCCGCACACAGCCGACGTCGACCGAGCGCGCGGCCCGCACGTGCTCCTCGCCGACGACGAACTCGGTGGAGCCGCCGCCGATGTCCACGACCAGGTACGGCCGGGCCAGGTCGGCGCGGCCGGTCAGCTCCTTCGTGGCGCCGGTGAAGGAGAACTCGGCCTCCTGGTCGCCGGTGATCACCTCCGGTTCGACCCCGAGGATGTCCAGCACACCGCGCACGAACTCGTCGCGGTTCTCGGCGTCGCGGGAGGCGGAGGTGGCGACGAAGCGGAGCTTCTCGGCGCCGTGCTCCTTGATGATCGCGGCGTACTCGCGGCAGGCCGCGAAGGTCCGCTCCAGCGCCTCGGGCGCGAGCCGCCCGGTGCGGTCGACGCCCTGGCCGAGCCGCACGATGGTCATCCGGCGGTCCAGGTCGACCAGTTCACCCGTGGCCGGGTCGCAGTCCGCGACCAGCAGCCGGATGGAGTTGGTCCCGCAGTCGATGGCGGCGACACGCGTCACTTCTCGTCCCCCTCGGTGGTGGCCTCGGTGGCCTCGGTGGGCGTCACGCACGCGCCCTTGCGCCACCACTCCGGCAGCATCGCCAGCGCCTCGTCGCCGAGCGGGTTCACGCCCGGGCCGGCGGCCAGCGAGTGGGCCACCAGGACGTGCAGGCACTTGACCCGGTCCGGCATGCCGCCCGCGCTCGGGAAGCCCTTCAGCTCCTCGATCTCGTCCCGGCGCCGGATGTAGTCCTCGTGCGCGGCCCGGTAGGCGGCGGCCAGTTCCGGGTCGGCCGCCAGGCGCTCGGTCATCTCCTTCATCACGCCGTTGGCCTCCAGCGTGCCGATGGCGGAGGACGCCTTCGGGCACGTCAGGTAGTACAGCGTCGGGAAGGGCGTGCCGTCGGGCAGCCGCGGCGCCGTCTCCACGACGTCCGGCTGGCCGCACGGGCAGCGGTGCGCGATGGCCCGCAGACCCCGCGGCGGGCGGCCCAGCTGCTGCTTGAAGGCCTCGACGTCCGCGTCGGTGGGCTCGGTGCGCGAAGTGGGCGGCGGAGGGGTTTCCATGACTGCTTTCAGAGCGGCTTTCTCAGAAGAGGCGGTGGATCGGGGCGTGCTGTCGGTTCACTGGTCGGAGGCGTCGGACTTGTCGACCCCGTCCCAGACGTTGGCGTACCAGGGCCGCTGGGCGGCCTTCAGGTCGGCGCGGGACTGCTTGGCCATACCGGGATCGACGACCGTGTACCCGGTCTCCCCCGGCATCACATAATGCAGCCGCCGCCGGATCTCCTGCTCGGCGTAGGCGTCGTCCTGCCAGCGTGCCTTGAGGTCGCGCAGCTGCTCGACGCGCTGCTCGGCCTGTTGCTTCTGGCGCTGGAGGTCGGAGATCTGCGCGCGCTGGGAGACGTACTGGCGCATCGGGTACGCGAGCGCGACGATCATCGTGCACAGCACCAGCACGAGCAGCGCCGCGCGCCCGGTGAGCCGGGAGCGGCGGGCCTGCCGCTTGGTCTGGGAGCGGTAGACCCGGGCCGCCGTCTGCTCGCCGAGCAGCCGCAGCCTGGTCGCGGTGGAGAAACGGTCCCGGTCCCTCGCGGCCATCTGGCTCTCGCCTCCCCTTGCGCTGTGCCTGGCACGCCTCACACGTGCGTACGTCCCCGGACACGGTACGGGACCGGTACGGGGACGTACGTACGACTGGCTAGGACTTACCTCTTAACGGCTCAGCCCTTGAAGCGCGGGAAGGCGGAGCGGCCCGCGTACACCGCGGCGTCGTCGAGGATCTCCTCGATGCGCAGCAACTGGTTGTACTTGGCGACGCGCTCGGAGCGGGCCGGGGCGCCGGTCTTGATCTGGCCGCAGTTGGTGGCGACGGCCAGGTCGGCGATGGTGACGTCCTCGGTCTCGCCGGAGCGGTGCGACATCATGCACTTGAAGCCGCTGCGCTGGGCCAGCTCGACGGCGTCCAGGGTCTCGGTCAGCGAGCCGATCTGGTTGACCTTGACCAGCAGGGCGTTGGCGGTGCCCTCCTCGATGCCGCGGGCGAGGCGCTCGGGGTTGGTGACGAACAGGTCGTCGCCGACGAGCTGGACCTTGTCGCCGAGGCGGTCGGTGATGACCTTCCAGCCGGCCCAGTCGTCCTCGAACAGCGGGTCCTCGATGGAGACGAGCGGGTACGCGGAGACGAGCTCCTCGTAGTACTCCGTCATCTCGGCGGCGGAGCGCTCCTTGCCCTCGAAGAGGTACTTGCCGTCCTTGTAGAACTCGGAGGCGGCGACATCGAGCGCGAGGGCGATCTGCTGGCCGGGGACGTAACCGGCCTCCTTGATCGCCTCCAGGATGAGGTCGAGGGCGGCGCGGTTCGACTCCAGGTTCGGGGCGAAGCCGCCCTCGTCGCCCAGGCCGGTGGACAGGCCCTTGGACTTCAGGACCTTCTTCAGCGTGTGGTAGACCTCCGCGCCCCAGCGCAGCGCCTCGGAGAAGGACTCCGCGCCGATCGGAGCGATCATGAACTCCTGGATGTCCACGTTGGAGTCCGCGTGCGAGCCGCCGTTGAGGATGTTCATCATCGGCACCGGCAGCAGGTGCGCGTTCGGGCCGCCCAGGTAGCGGAACAGCGGCAGGTCGCTGGCCTCGGAGGCGGCGTGGGCGACGGCGAGGGAGACGCCGAGGATGGCGTTGGCGCCGAGGGAGCCCTTGTTGTCGGTGGCGTCCAGGTCGAACATGGCCTGGTCGATCAGGCGCTGCTCGGTGGCGTCGTAGCCGACCAGCTCCGGGCCGATCTGCTCGATGACGGCGAGGACGGCCTTCTCGACGCCCTTGCCCTGGTAGCGGTTCGGGTCACCGTCGCGCAGCTCGATGGCCTCGAAGGCACCGGTCGAGGCGCCCGACGGAACGGCGGCACGACCCGTGCTGCCGTCGTCGAGGCCGACCTCGACCTCGACCGTGGGGTTGCCTCGGGAGTCCAGGATTTCCCGGGCTACGACGACGTCGATGGACGGCACGAGCATCTCCTTCTTGGATGTGACGCTGGAAGTGCGGGGCGGTGTGCCTTGCGGCTGCGCCGTGCGACTAGAGCCTAACCGTCTCCGGGGGATCGGCCCGCGACCGACCGCCCCGTGAACGCGGTGGGACATGCAGACGGTACCCATTGTTCACCCTCGGAACAAAGGGGGCTGTCGATGAGGCCCGGCTGAAGAGCGGGGAAACAGAAAGCCCCGTCCCGGCGCGTACGGGGGAACACGCGCCGGGACGGGGAGCCCGTGGGGACGGGGGTGACCCTCACGGGGTCCTCGGTGTGGGGGGTGGGGATGTGAGGGCGCTGCGCGTCCGGCCGGAGCCGGATGTCACTTCAGGTGCAGCTGCTGACCGGGGAAGATGAGGTCGGCGTTGTCGACGATGTCCTTGTTCAGCTGGAACAGCTTCTGCCAGCCGCCGGCGACGTGATGCTTCTCGGCGATGGAGCTGAGGGTGTCGCCCTTGACGACCTTGTACTCGCCGTCGCCCTTCTTGACCTTCTTGCCGGTCGGGGTGGTGACGGTCTTGCTCGCCTTCGGGGCCGAGCGCTCGGTGGAGCGGGTGGCGGCCTGCTGGTCGGCGGAGCGGGTGGTGGCGCTGCCGGAGGAACCGCTGCCCGCCGAGCCGCTGCCGGTGGAGCCGGAGCCGGTGCTCGGGGCGGAGCCGTTGTACGGGGCGGAGGACAGGCCCGTGCCGCAGACCGGCCAGGCACCCTTGCCCTGCGAGGCGAGGACCTTCTCGGCGACGGCGATCTGCTGCGCCTTGGTGGCCTGGTTGGCGGTCGAGGCGTAGGCGGTGCCGCCGTACGCGGCCCAGGTGGAGGCGGAGAACTGGAGGCCGCCGTAGAAGCCGTTGCCGGTGCTGATGGACCAGTTGCCACCCGACTCGCACTGGGCGACCGCGTCCCACTCGGAGGCGGTGGCGGCGGAGGCGTTGCCGGCCGCCATCAGCGGGGCGGCGACGGCGGCACCGGTGACACCGGCCAGCGCGACGACGCGGACGGCCTTGGACGGACGACGGTGCTTGCCCTTGCCGGAAAACAGCATGGATCGATCCCCTCACCGACGCCTGCGAGGTGAGCTGTCGGGTTCGGGCCGGTTGAGTTGCCCGGCCGCACGCCCGCTGTCGCGGGCCTGCGGCTTCACCCCAAGCCGGATCCGGCGTCAACTGCCGGTTCCAGCGCCTACCTTGGGTCCCCCGCTCCTGCCTACGGCGCTTGACGCGACGACTGTTCCCGGACGGCCGCTGGCAGGATTCGGCGTTGCGGCAACCGGGGCTCGTGGTGACGAGCGGTCCTGACCGTAGACAGGCGATCGACGGAATTTCAAAGACGATCAGGGCTTCTGAGACTCATCCCACACTTTCGCCAAAACGGACATTAGCGATCAAGCGGGGCGCCAACTCGCCTTACTCCGCGTCCTTTTCGTTACCGACTTCCAGGGTCTGACCGGCGGTGATCTGGTTCGGGTCGGCCCCTATCACCTTCTTGTTGCCGTCATAGAGCGCGCGCCATCCGCCGTCGACGCCGAGAGAGCCGGCGATGGAGGCGAGCGTGTCGCCCTCACGGACCGTATAGGTGTTCGTCCGGTGGCCCGCGTGACGGCCCGAGGACGCGGCATCCTGACCGTTTGTCACGTTTTCGTCCGCACTTCCGCCGCGGTGACGTCCGCCACTGCTGAGCGCTCCCGTGTCGACGAGGCTCCAGGAACCGGTGCTCTGCGGGTAATTGTCCGACTCGTCGGTCCCGGGGGTGGCGCTGGGCGAGCTGTCGCCGCCCTGCGCGCCTCCGCCACCGGAGGACCCGATGGAACCATCGGAACCGGACGTGCCCGCCTTGTCGCCCTTGTCGGACTTGTGGCTGCCTGCACCCTTGGAGCCGTGCGACGCGCCCGACTCCTTGCCGCCCCCGTCACTCGCGCTCGGTCCGGGCGTGGCACCGGCATCCGAGGAAGCGTCCGCGCCGGAGCCGGACTTCGAGCCGGAGTGGGCGCCCGACCCGTCCCCGGAACCCGAGTCGGACCCGGACGAGTCCGACAGACCGGACGAATCGGAACCGTTCGTCGATCCGGAGTCGCCACCCGAGCTCTTGCCGCTCCCGGAGTTCCCGACGCCCGTGTCGACGTCGACCGAACCCGAGTTGGAGGTCAGCCCGGCGGTCAGCGCGCACATGGTCCACGGCTTGGTGCCCTGGTCGGCGAGGATCTTCTCGGCGACGGCGATCTGCTGGTTGCGGCTGGCCTGGTCGGCGCTGTCGGCGTACTGCGTGCCGCCGTACTTGTCCCAGTCGTCCTGCGATATCTGGAGACCGCCGTAGTACCCGTTGCCGCTGTTCTGGCTCCAGGAGCCGCCGCTCTCGCACTCGGCGACCTTGTCCCACGTGGTGCCGTCGGCCGCGTGGGCGCTCGCGGCGCCGAGCAGCGGGATGGCGATGGCGGAGCCGGTCACGCCGGCCGCGACGAGGAGGGCCGGAGCCTGACGGGGGCGACGGTGACGACCGTTCCCGGTGAGCATGCGGAAGCCTTTCGTGCGACAGCAGGACCGGCGCGGCGGCGGACGGTGCCGGTCGCCACGCTGATGGGTGAACGTATCGGCACACGATCACTTGTCACAAGTTAATGCCGCGCAGATCACGTGAAGATCACAGGGTTGAATCCCTGTCATGTTTCGTTTCCCACGAGGCCGTTACGCCGGTTTCGCCCACCCCTACGACGCTTGTACGGCAGCGGCGGTTCCCCCGCCGGCGGGGACCGGGGTGAACTCGACCGGCAGGGTGCGCAGCCCCCGCATGATGAGCCCGCCGCGCCAGCGCAGCTCGGCCGGATCAGCGGCGAGCCGCAGGTCGGGCAGCCGGGTGAACAGGGTGGCGAGCGCGCTCTGGCCCTCCAGGCGGGCGAGCGGCGCGCCGAGGCAGTAATGGATGCCGTGGCCGTAGCCGAGGTGCTGGTTGTCCCGGCGGGAGAGGTCCAGCACGTCCGGCTCGGCGAACCGCTCCGGGTCCCGGTCGGCCGCCGCGAGCACCACGAGCACCGGGTCGCCGGGCGCGATGTCCTGCCCTCCGATGACGAGCGGCTCGGTGGCGAACCGCCAGGTGGCCAGCTCCACCGGGCCGTCGTAGCGCAGCAGTTCCTCGATACCGGTCTCCAGCAGGTCCCGCTCCCCGCGCGCCAGGGAGTCCTGGAGCCGCCGGCGCTGCCCGGGGTGGGTGAGCAGGGCGTAGGTGCCGTTGCCGATCAGGTTCACCGTGGTCTCGAAACCGGCGAACAGGAGGATGAAGGCCATGGCGGCGGCCTCGTTCTCGGTGAGGTGCTCGCCGTGGTCGGAGGCGCGGATGAGGCCGGAGATCAGGTCCTCGCCGGGCGCGGGCTCGGCGGGCAGCGCCTCGCGCTTCTTGTGGATCAGCTCGGCGAGGTAGCCGCGCATCTTCTTGACCGACCGCGCGACCCCGCCGCGCGGGCCTCCGCCGTGCCGGATCATCATCCCCGCCCAGTCCCGGAAGTCGTCCTGGTCCTCGCGCGGGACGCCGAGCATGTCGCAGATGGCGTAGATGGGCAGGGGGAAGGCGAACTCGTGGATGAGGTCGGCTGACCCCCTTTCCGCGAAGCGGTCGATGAGCTGGTCGGTCAGCTCCTGCACCCGGTGCGCGAACTCGGCGACACGGCGGGGTGTGAACGCCTTGCTGACCAGCCGGCGCAGCCGGGTGTGGTCCGGCGGGTCGATGTTCAGCAGATGTGTCATCAGCTCGGCCTTGCGCTCGCCGGGGATACCGGTCTTGCCCTTGGCGTGCGCGGGCTCGTCGTGATGGGCCGGGTTCTTGCTCAGCCGCTGGTCGGCGAGGGCCTGCCGGGCGTCGGCGTACCGCGTGACCAGCCACGCCTCGACCCCGCTGGGCAATCGCGTCCGGTGCACGGGGGCGTGCTCCCGCAGCCAGGCGTACGCCGGGTACGGATCGGTGGCGAACTCCCAGGAGAACAGCTCGGGAACGCCGGGCGCGCCGGGGGCGGGCGAGGGGTGGTGCTGGTCGGTCACCCCTCGACGGTATCCGGACCCGCCCGTCACCCCTGCTCCGGTGCCGTGCCCTCCGCCCGGAGTATCGCGTCCCGGTACACCCGCGCCGCCGCGCGCAGGGCCGCCTCCGGGTCCACGCCGGCCGCCTCGGCACGGACCGCCAGGCCGAGCAGGTCGTAGCCGACGCCCTCGCCGCGCGGGAGGGGGACGTCCAGGCCCGCCGTACGGGCGCGGGAGGCGAGCTTGGCGGCGAGGGCCAGGCCGGGCTGGCCGAGCGGGACGCCCTCCGTGACCGAGGTGCGCCGCTTCTCCTCGGCCTTGGTGCGCAGCCAGTGCTCCTTGACGTCCTCCGGGGTCTCGGCCTTCTCGTCGCCGAAGACGTGCGGGTGGCGGTGGATGAGCTTGGTGACGATGCCGCCGGCCACGTCGTCGACGGAGAAGGGCGCGTCCGGGTGCTCCTCGGCGATCCGGGAGTGGAAGACGACCTGGAGGAGGACGTCGCCCAGCTCCTCGCGCAACTCCTCGCGGTCGCCGGCCTCGATCGCCTCGACCAGTTCGTACGCCTCCTCGATGCCGTACTTGGCGAGGCCCTCGTGGGTCTGCCGGGAGGACCAGGGGCATTCGACGCGGATCCGGTCCATGACCTGCACCAGGTCGAGCAGGCGGGCGCCGGGCAGGTCGTAGGAGGCGGGCAGCAGCTCCAGCTCTGGCATGGCGACCCGGCCGGAGCCGGCCAGCCGGGCCAGGCCGTCGGTGAGCGCGGGCTCGCCCTCGCCGGTGGCCACGACCACGACCGTCCGCCCGCCGGCGCACGCGTCGACCAGCTCCTGCGCGGTCGGGGACGCCTCGGTCACCGATATCCCGGCCTCGCGCAGATACGGCAGCTGCGGGTGCGCGCCGTCCGCGCACAGCACGGTGTCGGCCGCGCGCAGCGCCTGCCAGGCGGGCCAGGACAGCAGGCCGGGGGCGACGCGGTGGCTGGTGGTGAGCAGGACGATGCGGCCGGGGCCGGCCGTGGGGGCGAGGTCGGAGCTGGATGCGTTCACGATCCGAACGTAACCCACGGCGCCGACGAGCGGATTCGGTTGTCCACAGGCAGGGGAGAGTCGTGTGATCGTATGACCGACACGCCGACGCGCAGACGTCCGTGGGCCGCAGGGCCGTACTACGCCGTCACCGGCTCTCCGCCCCCGGCGCCCGTCGTGACCTCCCGCACCCAGGGTGTCCTGGCGTCCACGCGGCTGCTCTTCTGCACGTCCCAGGTGCCGTAGCGCGGGTTGAGGTCGATGCGCAGTTCCTGGGACGCCTTGGACAGCGCCTTCCAGAAGGCGGGCTGGCTGGTGTCGGTGCCCAGCTGCTTGGCCAGCTTCTGCGCCTCCAGCTGGAGCCGGAGGTTGTCGTCGAGGCGGGCCGGGGCGATGCCGTACTTCTGCAGCCAGGCCGTCTCCAGCGCCGTGGCGCCGCCCGCCTGCTGCTCCAGGCTCGTACGCATCTGCTCGACCTCGTGGCGGGTCACCGAGACGCCCTGGTCCTGCGCGGCGCGGTGCAGCACCTGGTCGAGGACCATGTTGTGCAGGGTGTCGCGGGTGAGGCTGCTGGTGGAGGCGAGGACCTGCTGGTACTGGGCCTCGTCGGGCACCGCGGCCCGCTGTGCCCTGCGGACCTCGTCGACCCGGTTCTCCAGCTGGGAGACGGTGATCCGCTGTCCGCCGACGACGGCCGCGGCGCCCGGGTGCGCATCGCTTCCGCAGGCGGTCAGCAGGGGTGCCGCGGCGGCGATCGCGGCGGTGAGGACGAGCGCGGTGCGACGGCGGCGGTGCAAGGAAACCTCCAAGGGGAGATTGTGCGACGGAGCACAAAGTCTTGCGGTGATCGATGGTAGGCAGTGGGAGGGCCGGGGCCAACCCATGGGACCAACGATTCACGCGCGCTTCGGGCACCGCCGCACGCGCCTCTTACGCCGCAGGGCTCAGCCGACGACGGCCACGGGCGCGTCCCACGCGTCGCGGTCGACGGTGAGGGTGACGCCGCCGTGCGTCTCCTTGCTGTTGACCATGTACTGATGGCCGCGGCTGTGGTTCGTGAACTGGCTCGTCCCCCACGGCCAGTCCGCGATCGTCGTGTTCTGCTTGTCCCACAGCGCGTACCAGAGGTTGCCCGGCAGGTCCGTCCTGTCCTTGGCGGTCGCGATCGCCTTGGCGCTGGAGCTGCTGAAGCCGTAGTAGCCGCTGCGGTACGTCTTCGCGCGCAGCCCCTTGTCGAAGGCGCGCACATACGTCAGCACGGCGTCGTTGCACGCCGTGTTCGTGGTGTCGTACGCCTCCATGTCGAGGTAGACCGGGCTGCCCGCCTTCATGCCGAGCGCGGAGGCCTTGGCCACGGCGTCGGCGGCGTCCTGCGTGCCCAGGGAGGCGGCCGTCGACGCGGTCAGCTTCTCCGGGTTGGAGCCGGACTGGCAGGGCGGCTGGGCGCCGACGTAGAGCGGGACGAGCTTCCAGCCGAGGGAGTCGACCGACTTCACCCAGGAGGCGGTGAGGTTGGGCTGGGCGCAGCCGCGGTTCCTGCCGCCCACGTACACGGCGGCGGCGCCGTAGAAGCCGGTGTGCCAGGCCTTCATCGCGGACAGCGAGGGCGCGGTGCACGTGTCGAACGCGCGCCCGGTGAACGTCTTCTGCGCCGGCCAGACGGTCGCGGCCATGGAGGTCTGCGCGGCGATCCCGGCCCCGGCGACCACGGCGGCGCCGACCGCCGCCCACGTGATGTATCTGCGCTTCTTCGACTGCCGGTGACCAGCCATGATCCCCACCCCTTGCGTGTGTCGCCCCTGCCTCACCCGGCAGAGCGAAGCGCAAGGTATCAACTGCCCCCGCTAGCCGCGCACCTGGCCCAGCCATTGCAGGGTGCGCCGGATCTCCAGGGCCATCGGGTGGCCGGGGCCGTGCAGCCGCTCCACGTCCATCAGCAGGCGCGCGAGCGTGTCGTGGGCGGAGGGCCGGTCGCCGAGCGCGAGCAGGAGATGGCCGATGCGCCGGCGCACCTCGTGCGCGAGCTGGGGGTCGCCGGAGACGTACTGGTTCTCGTAGTACGGCAGCAGCGCGCGGTACTCGGCGAGCGCCGCGGCCGGTTCGCCGAGCTGTTCCAGGCACTGCGCCGACTCGTAGCGGTAGCGCAGCGACTGCGGGTCGGCCTGGCCGGCCTCGGCGGCGCGCTCGGCGGCCAGGCGGCGCAGTTCGGGCAGCGCGCGCCGGTACTGGCCGTCGTCCATGAGCGTGGCCGCGTACTGCTTGCGCAGGGAGCGCACGACCGGGGAGTGCTCCCCGTGCTGTGCGGCGGCCGCGGGCAGGATCGCGCCCAGGATGTCCACGGCCTGGGTGATGCGCCCCTCCCCCAGCAGCCGCTTGACCTCGTCCACGGCCGCGGCGACATCGGGCTTCCCGTCCACCGGGGGCACCGGCGCGACGGGGGCGGGCTGGGGCGCGGGCGTCCGCGCGCGGTCCGGCCAGGGGGCGTGCGGGCGCAGGAACGGGCGGGTGGGGTCCAGGGGCGCCCCGGTGGGCGTCCCCCGCGCGGGCAGGAGCGGCGCCAGGTCCTCGTACACCTCCTGCGCGGAGCCCGGCCGGTGCTGGGGGTCCTTGGCGAGCAGCCGCAGGACGAGCGTCTCCAGCGCCTCGGGGACCTCGGGGCGGATCCGGCGCACGGGCTGCGGGGGCTCGTACAGATGCCGGTGCAGCACGCCCAGCGCCGTGGAACCCGCGAACGGCACGTCCCCGCTGAGCAGTTCGTGCAGCAGCACCCCGAGCGCGTACAGGTCGGTGTACGGGCCCACCGCGCCGCCCATCGCCTGCTCCGGCGCCATGTAGGCGGGCGAGCCGATCGGGGAGCCGGTGTGGGTCAGGCGCGTGGTGTCGGTGTCCATGACCGAGGCCACGCCCAGGTCGAGCACGGTGACCGTGCCGTCCTGCTTCACCATCACGTTGCGCGGCTTGAGGTCGCGGTGGACGATCGGCACGGCGTGCACGGCGCTCAGCACGGCGCACAGTTGCGCGGCCACCGCGACCGCCCACGGCCACGGGTACGGGTCGTGCTCGGCGAGGTGGTCGGACAGGTCGGCGCCGTCGACGTACTGCATGACGAGGAACAGCTCCTCGCCCTCGCTGCCCGCGTCGTGCACCGTGACCAGGCCGGGGTGGTCGACCTGCGCGGTCACCCGACACTCGCGCAGGAACCGGCGGCGCAGCTCGTCCGCCTCCTGGCCCGCCACCTTGTCGGGGCGCAGCAGCTTCACCGCCACGCGCCGGTCGAGCCGCCGGTCGTACGCCGTCCACACCTGGCCCATGCCGCCCTGCCCGATGAGCGTGGACAGTTCGTACCGGCCGGCGACGACTCGTCCTGTCGCCACGCTCACCTTCCGCCCTCGTGCCCGTCGGGCCGGCCGTCGTGCTTGCGCAGGTAGTCGCTCAGCTCGTCCAGTTCGGCGCGGACCTGCTCGATGTGGCTGGGCGCCGGGCGCTGGGGCGGTGCGGGGATGTGCGGCCGGGGCGCGGCGGTGTGCGGTATCGGGGCCGGGGCGTACGGGAGTTGCGGCGTGCTCGCGGTGATCGGGGCGGTCGGGGTGGTCGTCGCGATGAACGGTGCCCCGGGCCGCGGGTATCCGTAGCCCGGCGCCGACGGCACCTGCCCGGCGTAGGCCCGACGGAGCCGATGGAAGTGGCGTATGTCCGCGTAGAGGTAGTAGCCCGCGCAGGCGACGGCGTTCAGCAGCAGCATGCTCATGCCCAGGTTGCCGTTCGGCGAGCTGAAGTCGTCGGTGTGGTCGGTGCTGAAGAGGCCGAAGCAGATGCCGAGGACCACCACGGAACCGCCGAAGAACCACCACTCGGCGGGCCTGCGCGACACGATCGCCGCGCGCAGCGGCGCCACCCACGCCAGGAATCCGAGGCTGAGGAGCGCCACCGCCACGAAGATCACGCGCAACACGACCAGCACCCCGGTCGAGGGTGGCTGCGGCGGAGGCGGCGCGTAGCCGTGGCCGTGCATGGCTGCTCCTGGAGGCCTGATGCGTGCGGACGTGTGTGCTGAGTCCGAGCGTATAGGCCGACACGGACAGCCGGTTCCGGGTGTACCGAACCGTTGCCGCGCCACGCGCCCTCAGGCCGGTGCCACGGTCACTCCGGCGCCACCGTCCCGTCCGTCAGCCCGTCGTACGTCCCGCGCACGAGTTGCTCCCCGAGCCGGCCCGCGAGCCGCAGCGCCCGCTCGAACTCGTCGAGCGCGCGGAAACGCGCGCCGTAGCGCCGTTGTTCGTCCAGCGGGAGCCGGGGCAGCTGGAGCCGGCGCACGTCCAGCCGGGTCGCGGTGGAGGCGTAGCTGCTGGCCTGCCGGTTGTTCGCGGTGCCGCGCAGGAATCCGGCGAGGAACCAAGGGTCGAGCGCCGTGCGATCGGGGCGCAGCAGCACGAGGTTGCGCCCCAGGGCGGCGCCTCCCGTCGCGTCGTCGATCACGCGCGCCACCGCGCCCCCGCCGAGCACCGGTACGACGACGTCGCCCGGCTCGGTCAGCACGGCCTCCTCCTCGCTCTCCGGCAACGTCCCGGAGGGTGCGGTTCCGGCGAGGACGTCGTGGTCGGTGAGTACCGGCACGCGCGCGTGGCCGCCGTTTCCACCGGTGCGCATCACCAGCGCGCCCCCGCGCGCGAGTTCACCGACGGTGGTGAGCGGCCAGCGCACGCCGGGCGCGGGCACGGCAGGAGGAGGCGTGCGATCGGCGGTCAGGCGCAGGGTCGCGCCGAGGCGCTCGCGCACCGCCGTGAGCTGCTCCGCCCCGTCGGCCACGGCGGCCGGCGGCAGATGGCGTGCGGGTGCGAGGTCGACGTCGTCGTCGAGGAGTTCGATGACCGGCACGGACCGCGCGAGCCCCGGCCGCTCCGCCGGCCGGCCGGTGCGCTCGAAGCTCCGCCAGGCGTCCAGGACGGCCTCGCGCACCGCCGCCCAGTCCGGACCGCCGCGCCCCTCCCCCGCGAACCTCCCGGTGTCCACGAGCAGCACCTCGGGCGCGGCCGGCGTCCGGTCGGGCCGGCGCAGCACCCACACGTGCAGCGGGATGTTGTACGGCGGTGCCGCCCCGACCGGCAGCGCGACCACGGCCCGCAGCGCCCCCCGGCGCAGCAGGTCGGCGCGGATCCGGCGCCCGGAGCGGCGGGAGGCCGCGGCCGGCGGCATCAGCAGCACGGCCGCGCCGCCGTCGGCCAGCCGGGCCAACGCGTGTTGCACCCAGGCCAGTTCGGACTCCGTGCGGGCCGGGAAGCCGTACTCCCAGCGCGGGTCGTAGGCGAGTTCGTCATGGCCCCAGTTGCGCTCGTTGAACGGCGGATGGCACAGCACCGCGTCGGCGCGCAGCTCCGGGTGGGCGTCCGCGCGCAGGGTGTCACCGACGGCGCCGCGCACGGTCGCCCGGGAGCGCAGCGCGAGCCGCAGCGCGGTGAGCGCGGCCAGGCCGGGTGCGCTGTCCTGGGCGTACAGCTCCTGGTCGGGGCGGGTGTCCACGGCGCACAGCAGGGCGCCGGTGCCGCAGGCCGGGTCCAGGACGGTGCGGGCGGGGCCGGCCAGGTCGGCCATGAGACCGGCGAGTTCGGCCGGGGTGAGGGTGTACTGGCGGGGATTGACGTCCAGATGCCGCCCCAGCAGGAACTCGAAGGCCTGCCGCGCCCCCATCTCCGCGGCCAGCTCGGCGGCGCCCCTCAGGAGCGGGACGGAGGGGAGGAGCTGGGGGCCGGTGGGAGTACGGACGGCGGGGGCGGCGTGAGGGGTGAGGGCGGCGTGACGGGTGGGGCTCGTGTGAACAGGGGCGGTGTGAGCTGCGGCGTGAGCGGCGGGCGTGCCGTGAACAGTCGGCGGGGCGTTCACATCCTGTGCGTCGTGGGAGGCGTTGACACGCTGCATCCCTCCAGCAGCGTTCACACCGAGCGCGCCACCGGCAGCGTTCACACCCGGCCCACCTCCAGAAGGGTTCACACCCGGCACCTCGCCGACCGCGTTCACACCCGGCGTCTCGCGGGAGGTGTTCACAGCCCGCGCCTCGCCTGATGCGTTCACAGCCTCCCCGGCGTCCCCGCGCCCACCGCCGTGCATCCCCCGCCCCGGCGCTCCGCCGAAGCGCGGGGTCAGCACCTGCTCCAGCGCACCGGTCAGCACGGCGGCCAGACGTGCGTCGGAGCCCGCGCTCGCGTCGAGCCAGACGGTCGGGCGCTCGTGGATCAGCAGCAGGGCGCAACCGGTGTGCACCAGGGCGGTCAGCGGGCCCTCCGGGTGGCCGGCCAGTTGCTGCCAGACGCGCTCCCGCAGCGGCACCTCGGCGAGTTTGCCCTGCTTGCGCAGCCAGGCCTCGACCGCGGTGAGTGCGAAGGAGGGACTGGTCTCGGTGCCGCCGACCGGCTTGGGGAAGTCGGCGTGCCGGCGGCGCCAGTTGCTGACGGCGGCGCGGCCCACTCCGGCGAGCCGGGCGATACCGGCCGCGGTCACCTCTGTCGCGTTGTCCTGCACCGGCCCCGCTCCCCTCGTACCGTGTGTGCGCCGAGCATACCGGCGTAGACAGGACCGACGCATTCACGGCCGTGTACACAACCAGTCACCTGAAGCATGTTGACTCGGTTCACAGCCTCTGCTCTCATTGACCCAGCGAACGGAGCGGCCGCCGGAGGGGGAGGCCGCCTCGCTGGGGAGGGGAATTCGCCATGGGCATGAAGGCCAGGCTCGCGCTGGGCGCCGTCGTGGGGATCGCCGTCATCGGCGCCGTGTCCGCGAACGCGGGCAGCGACGGCAAGGGCGGCGACGGCTTCGGCGGACACGGCGAGGACGCGTCCGCCTCCGCCGGGCACCAACCCGGTGGCACGAAGGGCTCAGGAAAGAGCACGGGGGACGGTGAGGCCGGCGCCGAGAAGGCCGCGCTCGCCGGGGACGGTGACTTCCGGGTCGGTTCCGACGTGAAGCCGGGCACGTACCGCACGCGCGGCAACACCGACGGCATGTGCTACTGGGAGCGCGCCAAGGACGCCTCGGGCGGGACCGGCTCCCTGATCGCCAACGACAGCGTCAGCGGCACGAGTTACGTGACCGTCAAGGCCACCGACAAGATCTTCAAGTCCAGCGGCTGCAAGGACTGGGAGGCCGTCGGCCCCGGGGCGAAGGGCACCCCCGCCACCTCGATGGCCGGCGACGGGGGCATGTTCAAGGTCGGCACGGACATCGCGCCGGGCACCTACCGGTCGACCGGGAACAAGGACGGCTCCTGCTACTGGGAGCGCGCCAAGGACGCCGAGCACGGCGTGGACTCGATCACCGCCAACGACAACGTGACCGGCACCGCCGTCGTGACCATCGGCGCCGGCGACGCCTACTTCAAGACGACCGGCTGCGGCGACTGGAAGAAGGCCTCCTGACCAGGCCCCTCCCGTAACACCGCCGGCCGCTCACACGCTCCATTGTCCGTTCACCCTGTTCCACCCATCCCCTGAAGGACTGTCATGCGCCACTCGTCCCGCGTCGCCACGCTCCTCGCCGTCGCGGCACTCCCGCTGGCCCTCACCGCCTGTTCCTCCGGTTCCTCCGGTTCCTCCGACGCGTCCACCGGCGCCTCCGCGAGCGCCGGGCCGGCCAAGGAGAAGGACGTGAACGCCGGGCCGGCCACCGGTACGCAGCTGAAGCAGGCGCTGGCGCCCGCGTCGGCCTTCCCGGCCGGGCTCACCCTTGAGGCCGACGGCGCCGCGGACAGCGGCGTCCAGTTCGTCTCGCCGTCCGGCAAGAGCACCGGAAAGCCGGACTGCACCCGGCTGGGGGGCACGTCCTGGATCCAGACCACCGGTCTCGAAGGGGGCGTGTCGTTCGCTCAGAACGACTACGCGACCAAGGACAAGACCCAGGAAGTGGCCCAGGAGATCGACGAGTTCCAGGGCGACGCGGCAGCCGCGCTGATGAAGGACCTGCGGTCCGTCGCCGCCGAGTGCGCCACGTTCACGGACACCGAGGCCCACGCCACGGTGAAGGTCACCGGCCGGTCCACGCCCGGACTCGGTGACGAGGCCTACACGATGACCCTGACGAGCGGCGCCTGGCAGAACGGCACCACGCTCCTCGCGGTCCGGTCCGGCACCGCCGTGGTCACCGTGCTGTCCACGGCGGGCAGCGACAACGGCGCCGCGTCCGCGCGAAAGGTGACGGCCCAGGTCCTCGGCTCCCTGAAGGACATCAGGACCGCCTGATCCAGGAGCCGGGCCCCCGCCCGCGTACGGCATGGGCGTGAGCCGCGGCCTCCGGGCCGCGGCTCACCCGCGCCCTCACAGCGCGTGCCGCATCCACACGTTGGGCTCGACGTAGACGCCGTACCCGCGCTCCGCCTCGCAGCGGACCGGGACGAGCGCCCCGGGTACCTCGACGTCCCCGGTGGTGTCGAACGGCAGCCCGGTCCAGCGGCGCCACTCCTCCAGTGCGGCGCCGACCGTCATGGAGGCCGGGGCGACGGAGTCGATGGTGCCGCCCACGCGCGCGTGGACGCGCAGCCACGGGTCCTCCGGCAGCCCGTCGGGGCGTACCCGGCAGGCGTACTCGGTCATCGGGGTGTGCGGTTCGAGGTGCTTGGCGCTGGGGCGGACGGGAGCGACGACCTCGCGGAAGCCGTGGGCGCGGGCGTTGTCCCGCATCGCCGAGAGCATGACGGCGGACAGGCCGTGGCCCTGGGCGCGCGGGGCGATGGTGACGGCGATGGCGCTCACGGTGTCCGGGCGGGTGCCGCGGCGCAGGTCGGCGAAGGCCCACAGCAGGACCTGGTCCCAGCCCCGCGCGGGCAGCGCGCCCCGGCCCTCGGCGTCGAGGGCGAAGGGCACGCTGAAGGCGTGGGCGAGGATCTCGCCGTGCTCGTCCTCGGCGAACAGCGCGTGCTGCGGCAGTTCGGCGGCGATACGGCCGTAGTGCGCGGTGCCCACGGGGTCGTTGGTGACGAACTCGGGCCAGGTGTCGGCCATCTCGAACACCGCGCGCAGCCGGTCGGGCCGCTCGGCGACACTGCTCACCTTGACGTCCATGACCTTCACGGTAGGCGGCGCCCCGCCCGGCCCGGTACCGGATTTCCCGGCTCACTTCGCCGTGAAGCGCTCCGGTGCCTTCGTCGGGTTGCCGCCGGAGGGGAGTTTCTGGCTCGGGCAGCCGGCGAGGACCTTCTTCATGGCGGCCTTCTCGGCGTCGGTGACCCACAGGCCGTACTTCTTCTTCACGGCGACCTGGGTGGCCACATAGGTGCAGCGGTACGCCCCGTTCGGCGGCAGCCAGGTGGCCGCGTCGCCGTCGCCCTTGCCGCGGTTGGTGCCCGCGTCGACCGCGATGAGGTTGAGGGGGTCGTTGGCCAGCGCGATGCGCTTGCCGGCGTCCCAGTACTCGGCGCCCTTCTGCCAGGCGTCGGAGAGCGGGACGACATGGTCGATGTCGACCTGGCTGGCGCCGCGCCGGTAGGTGATCTCCTTGCCGGAGTAGGGGTCGGGTTCGAGCAGGCCGTACGTGACCCTGCAGCTGCCGCCGGTGGTCTTCACGCTCTTCAGGTCCCGCTTGAGGATGTCGTCGCGGGTGTCGCAGGAGTTGGAGTCGGTGTCGGCCCAGGCGGTGCCGAACCGGGCGCGGGAGTAACCGGTCTTCGGGGCACGCCCCTTGACGGTCAGCGAGTCGACGGCGGCCATGACCGCGCCCCCGCCGCCGGACCGCTCGGGCCCGGAGGCCCCCTTGGTCTTGTCCGTGTTGCAGCCGGCCACGGCGGTCACCACCACCACGGCGGCGGCCGCGACCGCCCCGCCCCTCAGACGCGTCACGGTACGTCCCCCTCGCTCGCTCTCCCCGGCCCGCCCGCGGACACAGGCGGAATCGTTCCTTCCCTTACGGTAACCGCCCTATGACCAAGGGGAGATGGGGCCAAAATGGGCGTATCCACGCAATTCGCGAACGAGTTGGGGCATACGGGGGCCTGTCGGGGGGAGTACGGCCGCGGCTCCTGTGCGCCCGGTCACTCCGCACCCCCGCACGCTCGGCCTTGACGCAGCCCCCGGGGTCCGCCCGCTACGACCCGAGGACCGAGGCGAGGAACTCGCCGACCCAGCCCAGCAGTTCGCGGCCGACCAGCGGCTTGCCGCCGACCTTCGCGGGCTTCGGGCGGGGGACGAGCACCTGGTGCACGGCCGGCTTGATGACCGTGCCCGGGTACAGCCGCTTGAGGCGCAGTTCCTGGGACTCGCGCAACTCCACGGGCGCGAAGCGGATGTTGGTGCCCTGGAGCACGATCTCGCCGACGCCGCACGCGCGCGCGAGCATCCGCAGTCCGGCCACGAGCAGCAGGTTCTCCACCGGCTCGGGCAGCTTGCCGTAGCGGTCGGTGAGTTCCTCGCGGACGGCCTTGATGTCCTCCTCGCTGTTGGCGGAGGCGATGGCGCGGTAGGCCTGGAGGCGCAGGCGCTCGCCGGGCGCGTAGTCGTGCGGGACGTGCGCGTCGACGGGCAGCTCGATCTTGACTTCGAGCGGGGCCTCCTCCTCGATCTCCCCTGTCTCCAGCTGGCGCCGGTAGTCCGCGACCGCCTCGCCGACCATGCGGACGTACAGGTCGAAGCCGACGCCCGCGATGTGGCCGGACTGCTCGCCGCCGAGCAGATTGCCGGCGCCGCGGATCTCCAGGTCCTTCATCGCCACGTACATGCCCGCGCCCATCTCGGTGTGCTGGGCGATGGTGGCCAGGCGCTCGTGCGCGGTCTCGGTCAGCGGCTTCTCCGGCGGGTACAGGAAGTACGCGTACCCGCGCTCGCGGCCTCGGCCGACGCGGCCGCGCAGCTGGTGCAGCTGGGACAGGCCGAAGGTGTCGCCGCGCTCCACGATGAGGGTGTTGGCGTTGGAGATGTCGATGCCGGACTCGACGATCGTGGTCGAGACGAGCACGTCGAACTTCTTCTCCCAGAAGTCGACGACGACCTGCTCCAGCGCCTGCTCGGACATCTGGCCGTGCGCGGTGGCGATACGGGCCTCGGGGACGATCTCGCGCAGGCGGGCCGCGGCCCGGTCGATGGACTCGACCCGGTTGTGGATGTAGAAGACCTGGCCCTCGCGCAGCAGTTCGCGGCGGATGGCGGCGCCGATCTGCTTCTCCTCGTACGGCCCGACGAAGGTGAGCACCGGGTGGCGCTCCTCGGGCGGGGTGGTGATCGTCGACATCTCGCGGATGCCGGTGACCGCCATCTCCAGGGTGCGCGGGATGGGCGTGGCCGACATGGTCAGCACGTCGACGTTGGCGCGCAGCTTCTTCAGCTGCTCCTTGTGCTCGACGCCGAAGCGCTGCTCCTCGTCGACGATGACCAGGCCGAGGTCCTTGAACCGGGTCTCGGAGGAGAACAGGCGGTGGGTGCCGATGACGACGTCGACCGCGCCGTCCTTGAGGCCCTCCAGGACGGCCTTGGCCTCGGTGTCGGTCTGGAAGCGGGACAGGGCCTTCACGTTGACCGGGAACTGGCCGTACCGCTCGGAGAACGTGCCGAAGTGCTGCTGCACCAGCAGGGTCGTCGGCACGAGGACGGCGACCTGTTTGCCGTCCTGTACGGCCTTGAAGGCGGCCCGCACCGCGATCTCGGTCTTTCCGTAGCCCACGTCGCCGCAGATCAGGCGGTCCATGGGGACCGTCTTCTCCATGTCCTCCTTGACCTCGGCGATGGTGGTGAGCTGGTCCGGGGTCTCGGCGTAGGGGAAGGCGTCCTCCAGCTCGCGCTGCCAGGGTGTGTCGGCGCCGAAGGAGTGGCCGGGGGCGGCCATGCGCGCGCTGTAGAGCTTGATCAGGTCGGCGGCGATCTCCTTGACGGCCTTCTTGGCGCGGGCCTTGGTCTTGGTCCAGTCCGCGCCGCCGAGGCGGTGCAGGGTGGGCGCCTCGCCGCCGACGTACTTGGTGATCTGCTCCAGCTGGTCGGTCGGGATGTACAGCCGGTCGCCGGGCTGGCCTCGTTTGGCGGGCGCGTACTCCACGACGAGGTACTCGCGCGTGGCACCCTGCACGGTGCGCTGCACCATCTCGATGTAGCGGCCGACGCCGTGCTGTTCGTGGACGATGTAGTCGCCCGCCTCCAGGGTGAGCGGGTCGATGGTCTTGCGGCGGCGGGCCGGCATCCGCGCGCCCTCGCGGCCGGCGGTGCGCTGGCCGGACAGGTCGGTCTCGGTGAGCACGGCGAGCCGCAGGCCCGGGTCCACGAAGCCGTACTCGATCGAGCCGCAGGAGACGTGCACGATCGACGGGGTCGGTTCGGTGAGGTCGGTGTCCAGGCGGGCGGCGATGCCCTCGCCGCCGAGGACCTCGACGGTGCGGGCGGCGGGGCCGTGGCCCTCGGTGACGAACACCGCGCGCCAGCCGTCGGCGAGCCAGCCCTTGGTGTCGGCGAGGGCCCGCGCGGTGTCGCCGCGGTAGGTCTCGGGCGCGTGCATGCCGAGCTTGAGGGTGTCCGCGTCAAGCTCTTCGTCGGCGGCGAACGGTGAGACGGACCACCACATCATGTCCAGCTCGCGCGCGCGGTCGCGGACGTCGGCGATGGACCACAGGGAGGCCGCGCCGACGTCGATCGGGGCCTCGCCGCCGCCGGCGGTGGCCGCCCAGGAGGCCTGGAGGAACTCCTGGGAGGTGGCCACGAGGTCGGCGGCGCGCGTGCGGACCCGCTCCGGGTCGCAGACGACGGCCATCGAGCCCTTGGGGAGGACGTCGAGCAGCAGCTCCATGTCGTCCACGAGGACCGGCGCGAGCGACTCCATGCCCTCGACCGCGATGCCCTCGGCGATCTTGTTCAGGAGCTCGCCCAGCTCCGGGTGTTCCTCGGCGAGCGCACGCGCGCGTGCGCGGACGTCGTCGGTGAGGAGCAGTTCGCGGCACGGCGGGGCCCACAGTCCGTGCTCGGCGACTTCGAGGGAGCGCTGGTCGGCGACCTTGAAGTAGCGGATCTCCTCGATGTCGTCGCCCCAGAACTCCACGCGCAGGGGGTGTTCCTCGGTGGGCGGGAAGACGTCCAGGATGCCGCCGCGCACGGCGAACTCGCCGCGCTTCTCGACCAGTTCCACGCGCGCGTAGGCGGCGGCAGCGAGGGCTGCCACGGTGTCGTTCAGGTCGGCGCTCTGCCCGGTCCGCAGGGACACGGGCTCCAGCTCGCCGAGGCCCTTGACCTGCGGCTGGAGCACGGAGCGCACGGGCGCGACGACGACGGAGACCGGGCCGGTCTCGGGGTCGTCGGGGCTGGGGTGGGCCAGGCGCCGCAGGACGGCGAGGCGGCGGCCGACGGTGTCGCTGCGCGGGCTGAGCCGCTCGTGCGGGAGGGTCTCCCAGGAGGGGTACTCCACGACGCCCTCTTCGGGCAGCAGGGAGCGCAGGGCGGCGGCCAGGTCCTCGGCCTCGCGGCCCGTCGCCGTGACGGCCAGCACCGGGCGGCCCGCCTCGCGGGCGAGGGCGGCGACCGCGAAGGGGCGGGCCGCCGGGGGGCCGACGAGGTCGACGTGCATGCGGTTGCCGTCCGCGGCCGCCGTGATCGCTTCCGCGAGGGCGGGGTCCTTGACGAGGGCGTCGAGCAGACCGTGCAGGCTCATGTGGGCTTTCCGTCCGAGGAGTGGGCAACGTCCCCCAGCGTACGACGCTGCCGACGTCGCCGTCGGGCCTGTGGACAACCCGGTGCCGGGGAGTCCCGCAGAACTCCCCGGCACCGGGTCTTTCCCCCGCAACCCCCGTATGCGGTGGTCGTTGGACCAGCTGCGGCAGCTGGTCGGCCCTGTGGCCGCTAGTCCGTCGCGATGGCGTTCAGGACGTTCATGCGGCCCGCGCGGAAGGCCGGGATCAGGGCGGCGAGCAGGCCCACGAAGGCCGAGGCGACGAAGACCGTGATGATCGTCGGCCAGGGGATCTCCAGGATCTTCAGGCCCTGGAGCGCCAGGAGCTTCTGGGCGGTCGCGCCCCAGCCCATGCCCAGGCCGAGGCCGAGCAGGGCGCCGAAGAGGGCGATCACCACGGACTCCAGGCGGATCATGCGGCGCAGCTGGCGGCGGGAGAGTCCGATGGCCCGCATGAGGCCGATCTCCCGGGTCCGCTCGACCACCGACAGGGCCAGGGTGTTCACCACGCCCAGGACGGCGACGATGATCGCGAGGGCGAGGAGGCCGTAGATCATGTTGAGCAGCTGGCCGATCTGGTCCTTCAGCGCCTTCTTGTAGTCGGTCTGGTCGCGCACGGTCAGCTGCGGGAAGTCGTCGTGCAGGGCCGACTTCATCGCCTTGTAGGCGGCCGCCTGCTGTCCGTCCCTGGCGGTGGCGAAGACCATCTGGTCGAGCGGCATCCGGTCGGCGGGGACGTGCTGCGCGAGCGTGGCGATCGATGTGTACAGGGCGCTCTGGTCGATCACGTCGTCGCTGCTGGTGATCGCGCGGACCGTCAGGCGGGCGGCGGATCCGTCCTTGAACGCAACGGTGATCTTCGAGCCGAGGTGGATGCCGTGCGCCCTGGCGAACTTGTCGTGGACGGACATCGAGTCGGGCAGGTAGGCGTCCTTGAGATCCCCGGCGACGGTCTTCTTGCGCAGGTCGGTCGCGTACGTCGGGTCGGCCGCCGTGATCTCCGTGTCCTTGAGCGTCCGGCCGTCCGGGGTGGTGAGGTCGGCCTGGGCCGGCCGGTACTCGGTGACCCGCGCGAGCTGCGGGGTGGCCCTGAGGAGCTTGACCGCCTGGGGGGTGATGAGCTGCTGGTTGTCCGGCTGGACGATGAAGTCCGTGCCGACGGTCTTGTCGAGCTGGTCGGTGGCGGAGGCGACCATGGAGGAGCCGACCACCGACAGGCAGGCGACCAGGGCCAGGCCGATCATCAGGGCCGCGCCGGTGGCGCCGGTGCGGCGCGGGTTGCGCAGCGCGTTGCGCTCGGCCATGCGGCCCACCGGGCCGAAGACGCGCAGGATGATCGCGCCGAGGATCCGGACCAGGCCGGCGGCGAGCAGCGGGCCGATGACGACGAAGCCGATCAGGGTGGCCACCACGCCGAGGCCCAGCCAGCCGGAGCCGGCCTTCGCCTTGTCGGCGGTGGCGGCGACGTACAGGCTGTAGCCGCCGGCGCCGGTGAGGAGCAGGCCGATCACGGCGCGCAGCAGGCCGGCCTTGGCGTCGGCCGGGGTGCCGGCGTCGCGCAGGGCGGCCATCGGGGAGATCTTGCCGGCCCGCCGGGCGGGCAGGTAGGCGGCGAGGACGGTGACCACGACGCCGAGGAGCAGGCCGACCGTGGGAGTCGTCCAGGCGATGGTCAGGTCGTCGGTGGACAGGTGCATGCCCATCTGGCCCATGAGCTTCATCAGGCCGACCGCGATGCCGACGCCCGCGCCGACGCCGAGCACGGAGCCGATCACCCCGAGCAGCAGGGCCTCGACCAGCACGGACCGGTTGACCTGCTTGCGGGAGGAGCCGATGGCGCGCATCAGGCCGATCTCGCGGGTGCGCTGGGCGACGAGCATCGAGAAGGTGTTGATGATGAGGAAGATGCCGACGAGGAGGGCGATCCCGGCGAAGCCGAGCATCGCGTACTTCATGACGTTCAGGAAGCTCTTGACGCTCTTCTGGTTGGCGTCGGCGACCTCCTTGGCGGTCTGCACCTTGTAGCCGTGGCCGAGGGCGGCCGTGACGTTCTTCTTCAGCTGGTCGTTCGTCACACCCTGGGCGGCGGTGACGTTGACGTTCGTGTAGACGCCGGTCCGGCCGACCAGGGTCTGCTGGGCGGTCTTGGTGTCCAGGTAGAAGATGGCCGCGCCCGGGTTGGTGACCTTGAAGGCGGCGATGCCGGACACGCGCGCGTGGTGCGTGCCGACGACCGAGATCATGCCGATGTCGGAGCCGATCCTCAGGTGGTGCTTGTCGGCGGTGTCCTCGTCGACCATGACCTGGTCCGGGCCCTTGGGCGCCGCGCCCTTGGTGATCTGCATGGTGCGGGCGTCGTTGCCGTTCCAGCTGCCCACGATGGTCGGGGCGCCGCTGCTCGGCGACAGCTTGTCCTTGTTCGCGTCGATCACGGTGACCGACGTGGAGAACACGGTGCCCTCGGCCGACCGCACGCCCTGGGCACCGCGGACCGTGCCGAGCACGGCGGCCGGCAGGACCGGGGGCCTGCCGGTGCGGGAGGTCGTCTGGCCGGTGTCGGAGGAACTCTTCGCGCTGACCGTCACGTCCGAGGCCGTGGCCTGGAACAGTTTGTCGAAGGTGGTGTTCATCGTGTCGGTGAAGACGAGGGTGCCGCACACGAACGCCACCGACAGCAGGACCGCGACCGCCGAGAGCGCCATCCGGCCCTTGTGCGCGAAGAAGTTGCGCATCGAGGTCTTCAGGACGGTCATGACGTACGTCCCCGGGCGTCGAAGTCCTTCATGCGGTCCAGGACCTGATCGGCCGTCGGCTGGTACATCTCGTCGACGATCCGGCCGTCGGCGAGGTACAGCACGCGGTCCGCGTAGGAGGCGGCCACGGGGTCGTGGGTGACCATCACGATGGTCTGGCCGAGTTCGTCCACGGAACGGCGCAGGAAGCCGAGCACCTCGGCACCCGCGCGCGAGTCGAGGTTTCCGGTCGGCTCGTCCCCGAAGATGATCTCCGGGCGGGCGGCGAGCGCGCGGGCCACGGCGACGCGCTGCTGCTGTCCGCCGGAGAGCTGGGTCGGCCGGTGCCTGAGCCGCCCGGCGAGCCCGACGGTCTCCACCACGCGGTCCAGCCAGGCCCGGTCCGGCTTGCGGCCGGCTATGTCCATGGGCAGCGTGATGTTCTCCAGCGCGTTCAGGGTCGGCAGCAGGTTGAACGCCTGGAAGATGAAGCCGATCCGGTCGCGCCGCAGCTGGGTGAGCTTCTTGTCCTTCAGGCCGGTGATCTCGGTCTCGTCCAGGTAGATCTGCCCGGACGAGACGGTGTCGAGGCCGGCGAGGCAGTGCATCAGGGTGGACTTGCCGGACCCGGAGGGGCCCATGATCGCGGTGAACTGGCCGCGGGCGATGTCCACGTCGACGTGGTCGAGGGCGACGACACGGGTCTCGCCGGACCCGTACGCCTTCACGACCTGCCGCGCCCGCGCGGCAACGGCCGTAGTCCCTCCAGTACCCCCGTGCCTGGGAATGGTCACAGCCGATGTCACGGTATGTCTCCTATGTCGGTTGACAGGTCGGTGCAGGGTGCGCCGCGGTGCGGTGCGTCGTCCTGGGTGCGTCGATGAGTCTCGCGGCCGGCGGGGGCGCGGCGCGCTGGTGCGAAGCCCCGTCTTTCCCTGGGGTAAACCCCACCCCCGCCGGTTCGGCCGGCCGCCCCCCAGCGGCGTAAAGCCAGGTTAAGGAACGCTCCCGGCCCGTCTCCTCCTCCGCCCGGACGAACCCTCCCCGAGCCCTGGTACGGAGACACCCCTAGGGGTCCTCCGTCCTGAGGCGGAGACCGTCTCGGGGTCGTCTCCACCCTTCGACGCCCCGAGCCTCCACCCTCCCGTCGCGTCAGGGTCAAGTCCACGGGCTCGCGGCGGCCTCGCGGCGGCCTCGCGGAACGCAGATGGCTGCAAGGGGCACGGGGTAGGTTCCCCGGGGATCCGGGGATTCCGGCAGCCCGGGACGCATGGGGAGGGATCAGCGGTGGGGAGTACACGGCCCGCGATACGCGGCGGCACCGGCGAGCGGCACGGCACCCGGCGGCGGGGGGCGGTCGTCGCCGCGCTGATGCTGTCGATGGCGCTGGCGGCGCTCGACTCCACCATCGTCTCCACGGCCGTACCGCAGATCGTCGGCGACCTCGGCGGGTTCTCCGTCTTCTCCTGGCTGTTCTCCGGCTACCTGCTCGCCGTGACCGTCTCGCTGCCCGTCTACGGCAAGCTGTCCGACACCTTCGGCCGCAAGCCGGTGCTGGTGGTGGGCTCGGCCGTGTTCCTGCTGGGCTCGCTGCTGTGCGCGGCCGCGTGGAACATGGCGGCGCTGATCGCGTTCCGGGTCGTGCAGGGCCTGGGCGGCGGGGCGTTGCAGGGCACCGTGCAGACCCTGGCCGCCGATCTGTATCCGCTCGCGGAACGCCCGAAGATCCAGTCGAAGCTGTCCACGGTGTGGGCGGTGTCGGCGGTCGCCGGGCCGGGGCTCGGCGGACTGCTCGCCGCGTACGCCGACTGGCGCTGGATCTTCCTGGTCAATCTGCCGATCGGCGCGGCCGCGCTGTGGCTGGTCGTCCGCCATCTGCACGAGCCCGCGCGGGAGTTGCCGCAGAGCGCCGAAGAGGGCACGGGACAGCGGGCACGCGCGCGCGTGGACTGGGCCGGGGCGCTCGCGGTGTTCGCGGCCGGCGGGGTGCTGCTGACGGCGCTGGTGCAGGGCGGGGTCGCCTGGCCGTGGCTGTCGGCGCCCTCGCTCGCGCTGTTCGCGGCGGGCCTCGCGCTGACCGGGGTCGTGGTGTGGGTGGAGCGGCGGGCGGCGCAGCCGATCATCCCGGGGTGGGTGTGGCGGCGCCGGACGATCGCGGCGGTCAACCTGGCGCTCGGCGCGCTGGGGCTGCTGATGGTGGCGCCGAGCGTGTTCCTGCCGACGTACGCGCAGTCGGTGCTCGGACTCGCGCCCGTGGCCGCCGGGTTCGTGCTGTCGGTGTGGACGCTGAGCTGGCCGGTGTCGGCGGCGCTCAGCCAGCACGTCTACCGGCGCATCGGCTTCCGCGACACCGCCCTGCTCGGCATCGGCCTGGCGACGCTGATCCTGTTCGCGTTCCCGTTCCTGCCCTACCCGGGGTCGTGGTGGCAGCCGACGCTGCTGATGCTGCTGCTGGGCGGCGCGCTGGGGCTGTTCCAGCTGCCGCTGATCGTCGGGGTCCAGTCGACGGTGGGCTGGTCGGAGCGGGGCACCACGACCGCGTCCGTGCTGTTCTGCCGGCAGACCGGACAGACCCTCGGCGCCTCGCTGTTCGGTGCCGTCGCCAACGGGGTGCTGGCCGCGCGGCTGGGCGGCGCGGGCGATCTGGACTCCGTCACGCGCGCGTTGAACGCCGGTACGGCCCCGGGCGCGACCCGGCGGGCGATCGCGGACGCGGTGCACGCGGTGTACCTCGGCGCGGCCTGCGCGGCGGCCCTGGCCTTCCTGGTCCTGCTGTTCCTCGCACCGCGGCGGTTCCCGGTCCGCACCGAGTGAGCGCCGGCGCCCGGCCCGGCACGGCTTGGTCGACGCGGGTGACACCCCAGGTCGGAAACGTTTTTGCGAAGTAAGCGCATACCGACCGGCCAGTTCGGCGAAAACGCCGCGCGGCCCGGGTACCCGCGAGTAGCGTGCGGGGCTCCGCCCACCCCCCACCTCCCTGCGGTCCGCCGCCACGGACCCGAGCCACGCAAGGAGCCCCGGGATGTCCCACGACCCGTCGCACCCCCCGCACGCGTCGTACGCGCCGCCCCGCGCGCCGTACGGCCCGCAGCCCCCGTCCCCGCTCACCTACCCCTGGCAGCCCCCGCCCCCCGAACCGGCGCCCGTGCCCCGCCACCCGCCCCGCGCGCCGGTCGGTCACCACCGCGACCTGCGCGTCCTGCGCGGCGCCTACCGGTGGCAGCGGCGCACCGCCACGCTCACCGCGCTCGGCTACTTCACGCTGTTCCTGGTGCTGTCCGCGGGCGCGCCCGGCGTCATGACCCGCCCGGTCGCCGACGGCATCCCGGCCGGCCTGCTGCTCGCCCTGCTCCAACTGCCCGTCACCTGGCTCGCGATCGCCCTGTACGAGTACACCGCGCGCGTGCACGTCGATCCGCTCGCGGACCGCATCCGCGCGGAGGCCGCGCTGGACGCCCGGCGCGGAGCGGTCCGATGAGCGCGGCCGCCGTCTCCCCCGCCGTGTGGGGCCTCACCGCTTTCAGCGGCCGGACCCAGACCATGTCCCTGGTCGCCTTCTCGGCCGTCGCCACGGTGACCCTGCTGCTGTGCGTGATGACCGGCCCCGACCACGACGACCTCGACGAGTTCTACACCGGCTACGGCTCCCTGTCCCCGCTGCGCAACGGCCTCGCCATCGCCGGCGACTACATCTCCGCGGCCACCGTCCTCGGCACCGGCGGCGTGATCGCCCTGTGCGGCTACGACGGGCTCGTGCTCGCCCTCAGCACGGCGCTGTCGCTGATGCTGCTGATGTTCCTGCTGGCCGAACCGCTGCGCAACGCGGGCCGGTTCACCATGGGCGACGCGCTCGCGCGCCGGCTGCCCGGCCGCTGCGTGCGCGTCACGGCCTGCGCGGTGACCATCGCCGCGCTGCTGCCGCTCATGCTGGTGCAGCTCGCCGGAGCGGGGCAGCTGATGGCGTTCATCCTGGGCTTCTCGGACGCGTCGCTGAAGACCGCGTGCGTCGTGGCGCTGGGCGCCCTGATGATCGCGTACGCGGCGATCGGCGGCATGAAGGGCACCGCACTGATCCAGATCCTGAAGATCGTGACGCTGGTCGGTTCGGGCGCCGTGGTCGCCGTACTGATCCTGCGCCGCTTCGACTGGGACCCGGGCACCCTGTTCTCCGCCGCCGCCCGGCGCAGCGGTGCCGGGCCCGCCTTCCTGCACTCCGGGCTGGAGTTCGGCACCTCGGGCCGCTCCCGGCTGGACATGATCGCCTCCGAGCTGACCGTCGTGCTCGGCGGCGCCTGCCTGCCCCACATCACCATGCGCATGTACACCGCCTCCAGCGCCCGCCAGGTGCGCCGCTCGATGTCCTGGGCGGTGTCGATCGTCGCCCTGTTCGTGCTGGTCATCACGGTGGTCGGCGTCGGCGCCACCGCGCTGCTCGGACGCGGCGTGATCGCCGGGGCCGATCCGCAGGGCAACACGGCGTATCTGCTGGGCTCCCGTGCGGCGTTCGGGGCGGACGTGTCGGTGCCGGAGACCTTCCTGTTCACCCTGGTCACCACCGCGATCTTCCTGACCCTGCTCGCCTCGGTGGCCGGGATGATCCTCGCCTGTGCCAACTCCCTCGCCCACGACGTCTTCGCCGCGCACGTGCGGGAGATGCCGCCCCGGCGCGAGATGGCCCTCGCGCGCGTGTCCGCGCTCGCGATCGGTGTGCCGACGATCCTGCTCGCCACCCTGGTGCAGCACCACAGCCTGCAGCCCCTGGTGACGCTCTCCTTCTGCCTGGGCGCCTCGGCCCTCGCGCCCGCCCTGGTCTACGGCCTCTTCTGGCGGCGCTACACCCGTGGCGGACTGCTGGCCACGCTGATCGGGGGCACGCTCAGCGTGCTGCTGCTCATGCCGGGCACCAAGCTGGTCTCCGGCTCGCCCCTCGCGGCGTTCCCGCACGCCTCCTTCACCTATTTCCCGTTCACCACGACCGGCATCGTCTCCATCCCGGCCGGCTTCC
Source organism: Streptomyces sp. HUAS MG56 (assembly GCF_058673395.1). NCBI lineage: Bacteria > Bacillati > Actinomycetota > Actinomycetes > Kitasatosporales > Streptomycetaceae > Streptomyces > Streptomyces sp. HUAS MG56. The sequence continues at coordinate 4,789,621 of NZ_CM178722.1, forward strand.
TGTTCGGCTGGCTCGGCACGCTGGCCTCCGGGCGCGACAAGGCGGAGCAGCAGCGGCGCCAGTACGAGGCGGTGGAGGGCTGGATCCTCGCGGGGGCCGTACGCAGGGGGAATTGACGGAGAGTCAAGTTTTTTCACCACCGAGACATGTGGACGTTCGGTGATGACCAGTTAAACACCAACAGGTGCACGCTTGTTGACGCCTTGTGACTGATACGATCATGCCACTTTTCGGTAGGCTGACGGCGCGTCGTGATGACGCGCGCGGGGGAAGTCTGCAAGGCCCCGTCGCTAAGGAGTGGATGTTGGTCCGCCTGCAGGACTGAGGCCTGTTCCCCCGCGCGACGCGACTTGAAGAGAGTCTCATGACGTCATTGACCCAAGATCCACTCCTGTGGATCTTGATTGTTGTGCTCGCCGCTGCGGTGATCGCAGTACTGCGGGCCAGGAGAACCAACCAGGCTCTCCGAAGAAAGAAGAACGACCTCGAAGCCGGCCTCACCGCCGCCCGCGGCGAGGCCGGCCAACTGCACGCGCACATCACGACGTTGAGCGCGCAGCACGACCACGACCTGGCCGACGTCCGCGCGGACGCCGAGGCGGCGACCAAGGCCGTGCTCAAGTCCGCGATGGGCACCCTGCAGTCCCTCGCGGAGGAGCAACAGCTCCTCCTTGACGGACTGTTGAAGAAGTACGGCGACGACACCGGCGTGCTCGCCGACCTGATGTCCGTCGACCACACCGGCAGTCAGTTCGGCCGCCGCGCCAAGGGCATCTCGGTGCTGTGCGGCGGCTGGCTGGGCCGCCGCGACAGCGCCGCCAGCGTCTACGACGTCGCCCGCAGCGCCCAGGGCCGTATCAAGGACTTCAGCCGCGTCGGCGTCCATTCCCAGGTCAGCATCTCCATCGCGAACAAGGCCGTGGAGCCGGTGGCCGTCGTCCTCGCCGAGCTGCTGGACAACGCGACCAACTACAGCGCCCCCGGTACGCCGGTCGAGGTCAACATCCAGGCCGTGCCCACCGGCGTGTGCTTCATCGTCGACGACGCGGGTCTCGGCATGGACCAGGAGACCAAGGACCGCGCCGCCGCCCTGCTCTCCCCCGAGCGCCCGGTGGACATCACCGCGCTCGGCGACCCGCCCCGGTTCGGCTTCGCCGTCTGCGGCATGCTCGCCGCCCGCTACGGCTTCGCCGTGTCCGTCGGCTCGGTCTCGCCCTACGGCGGTGTGCGCGCAGTGATTCGTGTCCCGGAGGATCTCCTGACCGCCGACGTCCCGCAGCCCGAGCCCGTCCAGGAGCCCGGCGTCGAGGAGGCCCCCGCCCCGCAGCGGCTGGCCCCGGTCCCGGTCGTGGGCCCCTCGCACGTGGTGGGGACCACGCAGGGCGGTCTGCCCAAGCGCCGGCGGCGCAAGGGCCCCGTCCCGGTGGCGGCCGTGCCCGACGCCGCGCCCCTCGCACAGGAAGGCACGTCCGTACCCGCCAGCGAGGTGACGGCGTCGCGGATCGGAGCGTTCGCCCGCGGAACGCAGCTCGGGCGGGACAACACCACGGAAGGACCTCAGAACCAGTGAACACCGACCTGTCGTGGGTGCTGAACGACGTGCTTGAGGTGCGCGGGGCCCGCCACGCCATCCTCGTCTCGGGCGACGGCCTGCTGCTGCAGCGCTCCGACGACATCAGCCGGGACGACGCGGAGACCAACGCGGCCGCGATGAGCTCGATGCAGTCGCTCAGCCGCGCCGTCGCGGGGTTCGTCGGGGCGGGTCACGGGATCTGGAAGCAGACGCTGCTGGAGTACGACGGCGGCTGGATCTTCCTCAGCGCCGCCGGCCAGGGCTCCTACCTGGCGGTCTCGGCCGCGCTGGACGTCGACATGGAGGCGGTGTCGTTCCGGATGCAGAAGACGGTGAACGCCCTCAGCAAGGCGATGAGCGTGGCGCCCCGCTCGGAGAGCGGTGCCCGCTCATGAGGACGCCCGGCGAGGAAGCAGTCACCAGCGACTTCGTCCGCTCCTATGTCATCACCGGCGGCCGGAGCCTGCCCACCTCCGAGGACCTCGCCCTGCACAGCCTCGTCACCCTGGCTCCCGAGCGGACCCTTCCGCTGGGGGCCGGCCCCGAGGTCAGGGCGATCTGGGAGCTGGTCTCGGGGGGATACCTGTCCGTCGCCGAGGTGGCCGGCCACCTCGAACTGCCCGTCGGCGTCGTCCGGCTGCTGCTGACCGACTTATCGGCACAGGGGCACCTGCTGCTGCGCGCCGCCCCGCCCCGACACCAGAACGTAGACAGAGCGACCCTCGAAAAGGTTCTGAATGGACTCCAATCCCTCATCGGCTGAGACGGCGGACGGGAGCCCAGGCGGCTCCATCTACGTCTCCAGCGAGGTGACCAGCGCGGCGAAGATCCTGGTGGTCGGGCACTTCGCCGTGGGCAAGACGACCTTGATCGGCTCGCTGTCGGAGATCACCCCGCTGCGCACCGAGGAGAAGATGACACAGGCGTCGCTCCACGTGGACGACCTGCACGGCGTGACGGGCAAGACCACGACCACCGTGGCCCTGGACTTCGGCCGGCTGACGCTGAGCGACGAACTCGTGCTGTACCTGTTCGGCACCCCGGGCCAGCAGCGGTTCATGCAGCTGTGGGAGGACATGGCCCGCGGCGCGCTCGGCGCCCTGCTGCTGGTCGACCCCGGCCGGCTGGAAGAGACGTTCCCCGTCATCGACCTCATCGAGAGCTACGGGCTGGAATACGCCATCGCGGTCAACACCTTCGAGGCCGACCGGGTCTACGCCGAGGAGGAGGTCCGCGAGGCGCTCGACCTGCTCCCGGACACCCCGGTCGTCTACTGCGACGCCCGCGACCGCCAGTCCTCCGGCCACGCGCTGATCGCGCTGGTCCGTCATCTGCTCGACCGCGCGGCCTGACCAGCCCGCCGGCCCACCCCCGGCCCTCGCGCCGGGACCTGGAGGAAGAAGTTTCATGGACAGCCCGATCGCATCCGCCGCCGTCGGTGGCAGATGCCCCATGCACGACGCCACGTTCGCCGCCGACCCGCACGAGGTCTACGACCGGCTGCGCGCGAAGGGCCCGGCCGGCCCCGTCGAACTCGCGCCCGGTGTCGACGCCACCCTGGTCGTCGGGTACGAGACGGCGCTGCGCGTCCTGCAGAACCCCACGCTCTTCGCCCGCGACGCCCGCCGCTGGAAGGCCCTCAACGAGGGGCGCATCGGCATGGACAACCCGGTCCTGCCGATGATGGCGTACCGGCCCAACTGCCTGTTCACGGACGGCGCGGTGCACCTGCGGCTGCGCAAGGCCGTCACCGACAGCCTGGCGCGGCTCAACATCAGCCGGATCCGCCGCGACGTCGAGCCGATCGCCGACTACCTGATCGACCAGTTCAGCGAGCGCGGCCGGGCCGACCTGCTCAACGACTACGCCAAGCTGCTGCCGCTGCTGCTGTTCAACAAGCTCTTCGGCTGCCCGGCGGACATCGGCGACACCCTCACCAGCGCCATGTCGGCGATCTTCGACGGCAAGGACGCGGTGCGCGCCAACGAGGAACTCACCGCCTGCCTCATGGCGTTGATCGCCCTCAAGCGCCGCCAGCCCGGCGACGACGTCACCTCCTGGCTCATCCAGCACCCGGCGGGCCTGACCGACGAGGAGCTCAAGGACCAGCTGGTCATGCTGATGGGCGCGGGCGTCGAACCCGAGCGCAACCTCATCGGCAACGCCCTGCTCCTGCTGCTCGCGCCCGACGAGGAGCAGGGCGCCGGCATGCTGGTGGAGGAGGCGATCGACCATGTGCTGTGGCACCAGACGCCGATCGCCAACTACGCCACCCACTACCCGCTCCAGGACGTCGACCTCGGGGGCGTGGTGGCCGGGGCGGGCACCCCGGTCGTCATCAGCTTCGCCGCCGCCAACAGCGACCCCACGCTGAGCGAGGCCCGGCGCGCCCACGGCAAGGGCGCCCACCTGGCCTGGGGCGCGGGCCCGCACGCCTGCCCGGCCAAGGACCCGGCACAGGTCATCGCGGTCACGGCGGTCGAACGGCTGCTCAACGCGCTGCCCGACCTGACCCTGGTCGTCCCCGAGAAGGACCTCCAGTGGCGGCCGGGCCCCTTCCACCGGGCGCTGGTCGCCATGCCGGTGGCGTTCAGCCCCGCGCCGGCCACCCGGATGGCGGCGCACCTCCAGAGCCGGTCCGCGCACGTCCCGGCGGAGCAGCCGCACCCGGTCGCGCCGGCCGCCGCGTCCACGCGTCAGGAACCGGCCAGGAAGAAGGGTTTCTGGAGCTCCTTCCTGGACATTTTCCGTGTCTGACACGGAACCGGACGCCGTACTTGTGGCGGAAAAGTGACGGCGGTGAAATCCAGCCACGGCATGTGACAGGAGCAACACACAGAGGCGCATGATGCGGGGGAGGGGAAGGGTAGGTTCCGGCGGTATCGGTAGCGTCCACGCCACAAAGGAGCTTCGCGTGACCGCCGTTGGCGACATACGCGGTACCACGACCGACCGCCGGGCCGTCATCTCCCTTCTCCGTCGCCTGCGTTCTGCCGAGGGGCAGTCCAACCCCCGCCCCGTCTGGGCCGATTTACGCGCCCTGGGCGATGTGGTGCCCGCCCCTTGGGGCGGCTTCTTCGTCACCGGATTCGACTCCTGCGACCAGGTCCTGCGCGGCAGGAACTGGCTGACCCCGGACTTCGCCTGGCAGCAGCGCCAGTCCGACGCCGAGCGTTGGCATGCGCCTGCCACCCAGGAGATGACCCGGACCCTCTCCCGGCTCAACGCGCCCGCTCACACGAGTCAGCGCCGCGCCCTGGGCAACCTCTTCGACCGGCGCACGCTGGAGGTCATGGAGCCCCAGGTCACCGCCCACGTCACCCGGCTCCTGGACCGCCTCGACGACGAACTGCGCAGCCGGGGCGAGGCCGACTTCGCCGCCGTCGTCGGCGAACAGCTCCCCATCCACACCGTCGGCCGGTGGCTCGCCATCCCGGAGGAGCACTATCCGCGCATCCTGAGCTTCACCCACCGCCAGGTGCACGCCCAGGAACTGCTGCCGACCAAGAGCGAACTCGCCGTGTCCGCCGAGGCCACCCTGGAGATGCGGGCCTTCTTCACCCGCCTGATCAGCGAGCGGCGCGCCCGCCCCGGGGACGACGTCCTGTCCGGCTGGATCCGCTACTGGGACGCCGTGCACGCGGGCGACCGCGCGGCCGCCGACCAGATCCTCTACGACCTGACGATGTTCGTCACCATCGCCTCCCTGGAGACCACGGCGACCCTGCTGACCAACGCCGTCTGGCTGCTGACCGGCGAGCCCGCCCGGGCCGAACGGCTGCGCCGCCGGCCCGAGGACCTCGACGACGCCATCGACGAGGTCCTGCGCTACGACCCGCCGATCCACCTCAACTCCCGTGTCGCCGCCGACGACACCGTCCTCGCCGGGGTGCCGATCGCCAGGGACACCGCCGTCCACGTCCTGTACGGCGCCGCGAACCACGACCCCCGCCGCAACCCCGAGCCCCACGTCTTCGACATCCGGCGCCGCGGCAGCCACCTCACCTTCGGCGGCGGCGCGCACTACTGCCTCGGCGCGGCCCTCGCGCGGCTGGAGGCCCGGGTCCTGCTCACCGAACTGCTGCGCCGCTTCCCCGCGTTGCGGCCCGCCCAGCCACCCGTCTACGCCCCTCGTATGGTCTTCAGACGCGCCGCCTCCCTGAAAGTGACGACATGACGACCGCCCCGCCCCTCACCGCGCTCCCGGCCGGCCGGACACTCAAGACCCTGCGCGCCGACCGGCAGGGTCCCGTGCTGACCATCGAGCTGAACGTCCCCCAACAGGGCAACGCCGTCACCGACGCGATGCTGGACGACCTGCTGACCGTCCTCGGCGACGAGGACCCCGCGATTCGGGTCCTGGTGCTCCGCGCGGCCGGCCCCGACTTCTGTCTCGGCGGCGACCGGAGCGAGTTCGCCGAGCACCTCGCCGCCGACCCCACGGCGAGCGGCATCCGGCTCTCCGGCACCAAGGCGCGCCGCGTCTGCGACGCGCTCACCGCCAACCCCGCCGTCACCATCGCACGCGTGCAGGGCAAGGCCATCGGCGCCGGCCTCGCCCTGGCCCTCGCCTGCGACCTGCGGGTCGGCGCCGACGACGCGACCTTCCGCCTCCCCGAGCTCGCCCTCGGCCTGCCCACCGCCTGGGGCGGCCTGCTCCCACGCCTGATCAGCGAGGTCGGCGCCGCCCGCGTGCGCGAACTCATCCTCACCGGACGCGTCTTCGACGCCACGGAGGCCGCGGCCCTGTCCGTCCTCCAGAAGACCGTCCCCGCCCACGAACTCGACGCGGCCGTCAGCGCCTGGGCCAGGCCCATCGTCCGCCGTCCCCCGACCGCCCTGAGGGTCACCAAGACCCTCCTCAACTCCCTGAGCGCCCCGACCCGCCTCGCCGACGCCTCCGCCTTCGACGCCGAGCTGATGGCGGCGGTGGTGGCGGAACAGTTCCGGTCCCGATCCCACGAGACCGGCTGACCGCAACTAGTCCACCGCTCGCCCCGTCAGCATCATCAGGCGGTTGCGCACGGTGTCCATCTGCGCGTGCACGACGTCCCAGGTCTCGCCGTGCTCGCGCAGCACCTGCTCGGTCTCGCCGGCGATGCGTTCCTCGCGCACGCGCGCGTGCGCGAGGATCTCGGCGGCACGCACGCGTGCCTCCTCCTGGTCGCGGACCGCCGCCTCCTCGGCCTCCCGCAGGGCCCGCTCGGCCGCGGCCAGTTCGGCCTCGGCCCGGCTCATCCGCTCGGTGTACCGCGCGTCCAGCGCGGCGGCCCGCTCGGCCTCCACGCGCTCCACCTCGGCCCAGCGCTCGGTGTGCTCCCGGGACTGCTCGCCGAGCATGCCGGTGGCGCGCTGCCGTACCTCGCGCACCGCCGCGAGCGCCTCCGTACGCCCCGCCTTCACCGCCCGCCGGCTGCCGATGCGGTAGTCGTCGGCCTCGGCGCGTGCGGCGAGAAGGAGCCGCTGGGCGTAGTCGTCGGCTTCCGCGCGGAGCGCGTCCGCGGCGTCCCGCGCCTCCTGAAGGGCACGCGCCGCGTCCGCCTCGGCCTGCGCGACCCGCTTCTCCGCCTCACGCCGCGCGCGTTTCCTGAGGTCCGCCGCCTCCTCCTGCACGACCTGGAACAGGCGCCGCGCGGAGTCCCCGAGCGTCTCGTACGTCTGCGGCGCGAGCTGCGCGACGACCTCGCGCGCCCGGGCGGCCTCCTCCCCCATCTCCCGGGCGAGCACGGTCAGCCGCGCGGCGCGTTCCCACGCGGCGTCCCGGTCGTCGAACAGCGCCCGCACGAAGGCGTCCACCTGATCCGGGCGGTAGCCGCGCCCCCGGACGGTCACGAAGCCGTGCGGCGGCATCGATGCACTGGTCACCGTGGGAACCCCTCTCCACCAGACATCCACGACATACCCGTCAGGTTGATTTCGCGCACATCTTGATGGATCGGGCGTAAGTGTTCATAACGCGACACTCCGCAGTCACGTCACGCTCGAATACCCGCACACCGCGATCGGCGTCGTACGGACGGCCGTTCGCGGCAGCTGGTCGGCACGGCGGACGACCACACCGCGAACCCGTTCGGCCGACGGGCGCCCGGGCGGAACGCGGACCGGCCGCACAACGCGGGATGCCCTCCACGCACGCGTGAAGGGCATCCCGAATTCACCACCGGACGGCGTTCGCTACAGCAGGCCGTCCCACATCTGCTCCAGCAGCACCGACCACCAGCTCTCCGGCGAACCGAGCGCCGCCGGGTCCAGCGCGGCCAGCTGCGCCTGGAAGTCGACGGTCCAGCGGCCCGCCTGCTCCTGGTTGAGGCCGTACCGCAGCCGCCACATCCGGCCCAGCAGCGCCAGACAGCGCGCGAGCTCCGGCAGCCCGGTGTTCACGAACTGCGGCGGCACCGGAGCACCGCCCGGCCCCGCCTCCACGGGGACGGCGACGATGTTCGCCGTGCCGTACTGCACACAGATCGCCCGGCCGAAGTCGGTGCCCATCACGAGGTACGAACCCGCGTCCGCCGCCGGCTGCACCCCCCGCTCGGCCGCCAGCTCCGCCAGCGTCGGAACCGGCCGGCCCGGCTGGGCCTGCGCCCAGAAGAACGGCCCCATGTCCACCGGCAGCCCGGCCACCACCAGCGTGTGCGCCACGACCGGCGGCACGCCCTGCCGCGACACCGCCTGCTGCTCGAACCGGAACACCGCCGGCCCGAACGCCGCCGCCAGCTCCTGCGCGATCCCCTCCGGCGGCAGGGGCGGCACGGCCTGCACCGGCGGCAGCGGCGCCCGCAGCGGCGCGGGCCGCGCGGGCCCGTCCGCCACCTGGTGCAACTCGCCCTGGTGCGCCAGCAACTGCTGCATCCCCTGCTGCCGGCTCGCGTGGTCCGTGCCGTACGGCGCGATGCTCGCGATGCGCGCCTGCGGCCACTGCTCCCGGATCATCCGCGCGCAGTAGGCACCCGGCAGCTCGCACGACTCCAGCTCCGTGTGCAGCTCCAGCACCTGGTCCGACGGCACGTTCATCGCCCGCAGCTCATGGAAGATCTGCCACTCCGGATGCGGCGTGCCCGGCGCCGAACGCCGGATCAGCTGCTGCTCCGAACCGTCCTGCGCGCGGTAGCGCAGCACGGCCTGGTAGCCGGGGCCGACCGTCGGCTGCCCCTGCGGCGGATACCCGTACGCCGGCGGCTGCCCCGGAACGGGCCCGCCCGGCGGCATCGGCTGCGGGGCGCCCGGCGGCATCCCGGGGGCGCCCGGAGAGGGCGGGGCAGGCGGGGCGGGCGGCACCGGCGCGCCCGGTCCGCCCACCGGCGGGGCGGCCAGCATGGTCTCCGCCTGGTGCACGGCACCCCGGCCGCCACCGGGCGCACCGGGACCGGCGGGAGCGCCGGGAGGCTGCGGCACGCCGGGTGCGCCAGGAGCCCCGGGGGCTCCGGGAGGCTGGGGCGCGCCGGGCGCGGAAGGCATGCCCGGGACACCCGGAGCTCCAGGGGCGCCCGGAGGCTGCGGTGCGCCGCCGCCCAGCTGGCTGGGGTCGGCCAGCATCGTGGCCGCCTGGTGCACGTTGCCTCCGGGCGGGGCAGGCGGGTTGGGGGCGCCCGGCGCGTTCGGCGTGCCCGGAGCGCCCGGGCCCTGGAGCCCCTCCGGCCCGAGCGCCGGCGCGAACTGCGTCGGTACATACGCGTTCGCGGACGCGCTCGGCGCGGGCGGCGGCGTCGCACCCCCCGGGCGCGCGCCCGGCGTGCCCGGAGCACCTGGCGGCGGAGGCGGCGCACCCGCGCCACCGCGCGCCTTCCTCGGCGGCGGCGCGGCCTTGCTCGTCGCGGCGTCCGCGATGTCCCCGGCGTTCGGCGCGAGCGACCGCCCGGACGTGCCGGAGTCCGCCGACATCAGCGACGCGTCCGGAGCGCCGCCCGGCGCCTGCGGATAGCCGTACGAGGGGGCGCCCGGAGGCGGCGCAGGCATGTGGGCGCCCGGAGGCGGGAACGGGGCACCGGGCGCCGGCGCCTGGGCCGGTACGCCCGGCGGCGGCGTGCCGGGTGCGCCCGGCGCCTGCGGGTAGCCGTACGGCGCCGTACCGGGCGGCGGGGGCGGGGGCGTGCTGGTCTGCGCGGCACCCGGCACGGCCGGAGCCGCGGGCACCCCGGGTGCACCGGGCGCCCCCGGCGCTCCAGCGGGAGCGGGCGGACCGCCCTGCGTGCCCGGCAGCCGGGAAGCGTCGAGCGCCGGGGCGACCGCCGTCGGCGGCAGCTGGCTGCCCCCCGACATCAGCGCCGTCTTCGCCTCCGGCGTGGACGCCGGAGGCCGGGGAACGTCGGGCTCGCTCAGCGGCGGCGCGAACACCGTCGCGGGCAGCGGCACGGAACGGTCGTCCTCACCCGGGTCCGCGTTGGTGTCCGTACCCGCCCACGGCGTCGCGCCCACCGGCACATCGGCAGCAGGCGCACCCGCGGGAGGCGCGGCCGCAGGGGGCGCGGCGGCCGGCACCCCGGCCTGCGTCTGCGCCGGCCCCGCACCACCGGCAGCCGAAACCCCGGCACCGGACCCGGGCTCCGGACGCCGTTCGCCGATGCCCATCTTGTCCGCCGCCTCCTGCAACCACTCCGGCGGAGTCAGCAGGAACGACGTCTGGTTCAGGTCGACACGGGCGGGCGCCGGCGCCGGTGCCGCGCCCTGCGGGCCGTCGGGCCCGCCGTACTCCTCCTCGAAGCGGCGGATCACCTCACCCACCGGCAGCGCCGGCCACAGCGTCGCCTCCCCGCTGTCGCGGGCGATGACGAGCCGCTGCGCACCCCCGTCCGAACGCGGGCCCTCCGCCCGGTCCTCGCCCCACACCACGAACCCCAGCTCGAACTCCCGCACCCGCACCTCACGATGCTGGTACGCGGGCACGTCGCCGTTGATCCACTCCTCGGCGCGCTCCTGCGCCTGCGCGTAGGTCACCATCGCCTGAAGCTCACTCCCCCACCGGACCGGACGACGCCGAACCGGACGACACCGGGACGACATGGGCGAAACCACCGTCGACCATCAGATTCGCCACCGTCTCCAACTCCGGCGGACTACCCGCCAACCGGGACAGGAACGCGTCGAAGTCGTCGCCCGCCGGCAGCAGCAACCGCTCCACCCGCTCCGCCGGCGACCACGACGGATCCACGTCCCGCACATCGTCGTACGCGCAGAACCACACCGAACCCGGCCGCGCGCCCTTCACCTTCACCGCGAGCAGACCGCCCTGGACGAACGCGACACCGAGGTAGTCCTTCGTCAGATGGTCCCGCAGACACTTGTTGACGTACACGAGGTCGTTGACCGCCGCCTCGTCCCGCACCGTGAAGAACGGCTGGTCCACCAGCAGACCCAACTCGGCGTCCAACGCCGTGCCCACCGGCGCGCAACCGCCCGCCGCCTTCAGGAACGAGCGGTACGCGCCCGGCAGCCGGTAACCGAGATCCTCCTCGACCCCCAGCACCTGCGCCTCCGACACCGCCGCACCCGACTTCGGCAGCCCGAAGTGCGCCGGCCGCGTCTCCTGCAACGGCCGCGTCCCGCGCTTGCCGTGGTCCACCGGCGCCGTCGCGATCCCGCCGTGATGCCGCAGCAGCGCCTTCACCTCGACCGGAACCAGCTCCAACCGCCGCGTACCCGCGACGTGGTGCCACGTCCAGCCGTGCGGCGTCGCCACGTCCGGCACCGTGTCCCACAACTCGTGCCGGTCCGCGGCCAGCGCGGCGTTCGCCGACACGTAGTCCGTCAGCCGCAGTTCGTCGACCCCGAACCCGTCCGGCGGCTCGGCGATCTCCACCGCCACGCGCGCGTACGGAGCGAAATCCGGGTAACCGCGCTCGTCGACCCGTACTCCTCTCGGGTGACGCGCCGCCCGGACCGGATCCGGAAAGTGCACGACCTGCCCGGCGTAGGCCGCGTTCGGTGGCGCGGCTTGCTGCCCGAGCCGACCTGTCGTCATGGCGGTAGCCCCCTGCGGCGTTCTCTTAGGCCTCAATCGGCGGTGTCGATCGCGGATGGCGACAGCCTATGCGGTACACGCACCCCGGTCACCGGCCCACCGCAACCCCGCGGAAAGCACCCCTCCGCTTCCGTGACCGGCCGTCACCCCACCGTGACGACCTGCCCCGACCGTGGCGTGTCGCCCCGCCCCAGCTTCCGCACCAGCCACGGCATTTGGCACCCTGTGTCCTTCGGGGGGATGCCCGGGAGGGGAAGACGATCATGAATACCTTGCACCACGGAGGTACCGACGTGCGCTCCGGCGACCCCCGCATCGGCTGGAGCGGCCCCGACGCACCCCCCGTCCCCACCCTCCGCCACCGCCGCGACGGCATCCTGCCCACCGTCGCCGCCGCCCTCTCCGTCCACGGCGCCACCCTCACCGGCACCGCCGCCCGCGGCGACACACCCCCCGCCCTGCACCACCTCGTCCAGGACTTCCTCGACACCCTCACCAGCGCCCAACGCGACCGCTTCACCGGCCGCTGCGCCGAGACGATCCTCATCTCCCGGCACATCACCGCCGCCGACGCCACCCGCAGCAAACGCGCCGCCCGCAAACCCATGACCAACGGCGAGGCCCGCAAAGCCCTCAAACACGCCAAACTCACCGCCCGCCGCATACGCGAGGACGGCGACCCCCTCCACGGCAGTTTCGCCACCCCCTGCCGCGCCTGCACCGCCCTCAGCGCCCACTTCGGCGTCCGCATCGTCGACCCCACGGCAACCGACGGCTGACCCGCGGCAACCGACGGCCGAAAACCGCCGTCACCCCCAGTACCAACGCCGCACCACCGCCGGCACGACGAACGAAGGGCAGATGCACCCCGACCACGCCACCACCCCCAAGCACCACCGCCCCACCACCGAGCACGGGGCAACCGCACCACGCTTCGCCGTCCCCGTCGACGCCGCCCTGCGCTCCGCCGGCTGGCAACCGGGACGCTGGGACATAAAACAAGCCGAGTACTGGGCCGACACCCTGCGCGAACACACCTCACCCGCCGGCCACCGGCACACCGTCTTCCCCGCCGCCGTCGAGGCCTGGGCCGAATTCGGCGGACTCCGCATCACCCCCGGCGGACCCGGCCGCCAGATCGCACCCGCCACCCTCCACCTCGACCCGCTCCACGGCCGCCACCTCGCCCGCACCCTCGGCGACCTCGGCCTCGCCCTCGGCACCGAACTGTGCCCCCTCGGCCAGGAGACCGACACCACCGCGGCACTCGCCATCGACACCGAAGGACGCGTCTACACCCTCGACCACACCGGCGACTGGTACGTCGGCCCCGACATCGACCACGCCCTCGCCACCCTCATCACCGGCATCGAACCCGTACGCCTCACCGCCGGCTGACCACCGGCCCACCGCACGGACGCCACCGGGCTACACCGCCGGAATCACCGCCGACACCCGAAAGCCCCCCGCGTCCGTCGGCCCCGACACGAACACGCCGCCCAGCGCCGCGACCCGCTCCCGCATCCCCACCAGACCGTTCCCACCCGACGGCAGCCCGGCCGCGGACGCGGAACCCGGCTCCGGCGGCGCCTCGTTCTCCACCTGCATCGCGATCTCCGACACCCGGTGCGCCAGCCGCACATGCGTCTTCGCACCCGCCGCATGCTTGTGAACGTTCGTCAGCGCCTCCTGCACCACCCGGTACGCCGTCTGCTCCACCTGCGCCGCATACGACCGCGCCTCCCCCATCACCGACAGCTCCACGACCATCCCCGCCGCCGCCGACTGCCCGATCAACTCGTCCAGCTCCGACAGACACGGCCCGTCCCCGGACACCGTCTCGTCCACCGCCCGCGAAGCCGCCGCAGCAGCCGCCTCCCGCACCGCCGCCAACGGCACCCCCGCACCCCGCCGGCCCACCACGTCCTCACCGGCCCGCAACACCCCGAGCATCTCCCGCAACTCGGTCAGCGCCTGCCGCCCCATGTCCCCCACCAGAGCGGCATTGCGCACCGCCTTCTCCGGATCCTTCCGCGCCACCGCCTGCAACGCCGCCGCATGCACCACCATCAGGCTCACCCGGTGCGCCACGACGTCGTGCATCTCCCGCGCGATCCGCGTCCGCTCCTCACCCCGCGCCCACTCGGCCCGCTCCTCCGCACGCTCCGCGAGCAACTGGAGCTCCCGCTCCAGAGAGTCCGCCCGCTCCCGCAGGCTCTCCATCAACCGCCGCCGCGCACCCACGTACAGCCCGAACAGCAACGGCGGAGCCGTCAGCCCCAACGACGTCGTCACCGCCGCGAACGGCACGAACCAGTCACCCAGCGTCAGATCCCCGCGCGCCGTGCTCTGCCGCACCCGCACGAACGTCACGATCATCGTGCCCAGCAACGTCATCCCCGCCAGCGCGCCGATGACCCGCCGCGGCAGCTCGCACGACGCCAGCGTGTACAGGCCGACGATGCCCATCAGGAAGCCCATCTCGGCCGGCGTGATCGCGATGGCGACCAGCACGACGGCGATCGGCCACTTCCGCCGCACCAACAGCACGGACCCGGCGATCACCCCGAACAGAACCCCCAGGGACACCGGAATCCCCGCGTCCCGCGCGAACGGCACCCCCTCGGCACCGCACTCCACAGCCGACACCAGCGCGAGACTCCCGTCGAGCACCGCACTGCGCCACCTGGCCCACCACCAGGGGCCGGTCGGGCCCCCGGTGTGCTCTTCCCCCGTCGTGGTCATGCATCCAGCCTACGGGCGACCGGTCCGCCATTTCCGGCGACTTTCGCCTACCGCAACACACCACACTCCGTGACCGAGCGACCTCGAAACGATCCAATATCCCTCGAACTGGTGAACCACACCCGTTCACGTCCGGAACGGATCATTCCGTCAGGACGGTATGCCTATGACACATGCCCACAGCAAATACGCCGACTTCGAGGGGTTACGGGAACGGGCGGTGGCCCTGCGACGGGCGGGGCTCAGCCGACGACAGATCCGCGACCGCCTGCACGTCGACAACAACGACATCCTCAACCGCCTCCTGGAGGGCGAGCCGCCGCCGGACTGGACCAAGCGCCCGAACGCGAAGGACGACCTGCGGGACAGGGCGCGGGAGCTACGACTCCAGGGCTGGACGTACGACCAGATCCAGGTCGAGCTGGGGTGCTCGAAGAGTTCGATCTCGCTATGGGTGCGGGATCTGCCGAGGCCAGAGCGCAAGCGCAGCACCGACGAGGCAGCGGCCATCGCGCGCAGGGGCTGGGAGGAGAAGCTGCGCATCCGGGACAAGGAGCGACAGCGGACCAAGGACGCAGCCAAAGAGTCGATCGGGGGCCTCACCGCCCGCGACCTGTTCCTGGTGGGCGTGAGCCTCTACTGGGCGGAAGGGAGCAAGGACAAGTCATACGACCGTCGCGAGAACGTCACCTTCGTCAACAGCGACCCCGGAGTGATCAAAGTCTTCCTCGCTTGGCTCGATCTGCTGGGAGTGGAACGGGAGCGCCTGCGCTACACCGTGATGATCCACGAGAACGCGGACGTCACGGGGGCCGAACAGTACTGGGCCGGCCTCGTCGGTGCCGACCGCTCGGCCTTCAACAAGACAACCCTGAAGAAGCACAACCCCAAGACGGTCCGCAAGAACACCGGTGACGGCTACCGCGGCTGTCTCGTGATCAAAGTCCTGAAAGGAGCGGACTTGTACCGTCGCATCGAAGGCTCCTGGTACGGCATAGTGTTGGGAGCCGCCCAACCGATCGGCGAGATGTCCGATTAGGTCGGTTTTGTAATCCCCTGTGGTGTAATGGGCAACACGGGTCACTTTGGATGATTTGTTCCAGGTTCGAGTCCTGGCAGGGGAGCACAACCTCAGTTCGGGTCCTGACCGGTGTCATCACCGTCAGGGCCCGCTCTCATGTCCTCCACGAAACGCCCCGGTATCCTGCGGCTGTATCCCCACCCATCCAGAGCCGAAGGGCAACCCCGTGAGCGCCATTCGCCCGGCCGCCGTCGTCGTTCTCGCAGCGGGTGAGGGCACCCGTATGAAGTCGGCCACACCGAAGGTCCTGCACCAGATCTGCGGCCGTTCCCTCGTGGGCCATGTGCTGGCCGCCGCCCGTGAGTTGGACCCGCAGCACCTCGTGGTCGTCGTCGGTCACGCCCGTGAGCAGGTCGCCGCGCACCTCGCCGAGATCGACCCCGGCACCAGGACCGCCGTGCAGGCGGAGCAGAACGGCACCGGGCACGCCGTGCGGATGGGTCTGGAGGAGCTGGGCGGGACCGTGGAGGGGACCGTCGTGGTCGTCTGCGGGGACACGCCGCTGCTCACCGCCGACACCCTGAAGCAGCTCGCCGGGACGCACGCCGCCGACGGCAACGCCGTGACCGTGCTGACGGCCGAGGTGCCGGACGCGACGGGGTACGGGCGGATCGTGCGCGACGAGGCCACCGGCGCGGTCACCGCGATCGTCGAGCACAAGGACGCGTCCGAGGCCCAGCGGGCGGTCCGGGAGATCAACAGCGGGGTGTTCGCGTTCGACGGGCAGCTGCTGGCGGAGGCGCTCAAGAAGGTGCGGACGGACAACAGCCAGGGTGAGGAGTACCTGACCGATGTGCTCGGGATCCTGCGGGAGGCCGGGCACCGGGTCGGGGCGTCGGTGGCGGGCGATCACCGCGAGATCGCCGGGATCAACAACCGGGTGCAGCTCGCCGAGGCGCGCCGGATCCTCAACGACCGGCTGCTGACGGCCGCGATGCTCGACGGGGTCACCGTCGTCGACCCGGCGACGACCTGGGTCGACGTGACCGTGACCTTCGAGCGGGACGCGGTCGTGCATCCGGGGACGCAGCTGACCGGTGACACGCACCTGGCCGAGGGCGCGGAGGTCGGGCCGAACAGCCGGCTGAAGGACACCGAGGTGGGTGCGGGCGCGCGGGTGGACAACACGGTGTCCGACTCGGCCCATATCGGTGCGAACGCGACGGTGGGTCCGTACGCGTATCTGCGGCCGGGGACGCGGCTGGGTGCCAAGGGCAAGATCGGGACGTACGTCGAGACGAAGAACGCCTCGATCGGGGAGGGGACGAAGGTGCCCCATCTCTCCTACGTCGGTGACGCGACGATCGGTGAGTACACGAACATCGGCGCGGCGAGCGTGTTCGTGAACTACGACGGCCAGGACAAGCATCACACCACCGTCGGGTCGCATTGCCGGACGGGTTCGGACAACATGTTTGTGGCTCCTGTCACGGTCGGGGACGGCGCTTACACCGCCGCCGGGTCCGTGATCACGAAGGATGTGCCGCCCGGTTCGCTGGCCGTGGCCCGTGGTCAGCAGCGGAATATCGAGGGTTGGGTGGCCCGGAAGCGTCCGGGGAGCGCGGCGGCGAAGGCGGCCGAGGCGGCGTCCCGGCAGGGCGAGAGCGAGGACTGACCGGAAACGTGTGCGCCAAACACGGCGTACCGTGATAAGTGCACATCCGCACGCGTGCACCCGCACCCCTACCAGCTGGTTCGGCCTTTCATGCCCAGACGGAAGGCCGTACGAGCAGCCGGCTGGATGAGACAACCTCTGAGGAGACAGTGCTGTGACCGGGATCAAGACGACCGGCGAGAAGAAGATGATGTTCTTCTCCGGCCGCGCCCACCCCGAGCTTGCCGAGGAGATCGCCCATCAGCTGGGTATCGGGGTCGTCCCGACCAAGGCCTTCGACTTCGCGAACGGCGAGATCTACGTCCGGTACCAGGAGTCGGCGCGTGGTGCGGACTGCTTCGTGATCCAGAGCCACACGGCTCCGATCAACCAGTGGATCATGGAGCAGTTGATCATGCTGGACGCGCTGAAGCGTGCGTCGGCCCGTTCCATCACGGTGATCGTGCCTTTCTATGGTTACGCGCGGCAGGACAAGAAGCACCGGGGTCGTGAACCGATTTCGGCGCGTCTGATCGCCGACCTGATGAAGACGGCGGGTGCGGACCGGATCCTGACGGTGGATCTGCACACGGACCAGATCCAGGGCTTCTTCGACGGCCCGGTCGACCATCTGTTCGCGCTGCCGCTGCTCGCCGACTACGTGGGCGACAAGGTGGACCGGGACAAGCTGACGGTGGTGTCGCCGGACGCGGGCCGGGTGCGGGTCGCGGACCGCTGGTGCGACCGGCTGGGTGCGCCGCTGGCGATCGTGCACAAGCGGCGTGACAAGGACGTGGCGAACCAGGTGACCGTCCACGAGGTCGTGGGTGAGGTCAAGGGCCGGGTGTGTGTCCTGGTGGACGACATGATCGACACGGGTGGCACGATCTGTGCGGCCGCCGACGCGCTGTTCGCGCACGGCGCCGAGGACGTCATCGTCACGGCGACGCACGGTGTGCTCTCCGGTCCGGCCGCGGACCGGCTGAAGAACTCGCGGGTGAGTGAGTTCGTGTTCACGAACACGCTGCCGACGCCGGGTGAGCTGGCGGCGGACCTGGACAAGATCAAGGTGCTGTCGATCGCTCCGACGATCGCGAGCGCGGTGCGTGAGGTCTTCGAGGACGGTTCGGTGACGAGCCTGTTCGACGAGCAGTGAGTCGCTGAAGATCCTTTTGGGTACGGCCTGCCCGCCGAGTAGACTGCTGAAGTTGCTCGGCGAGGGAGGCCGTACGCGTATGTACGGCGCTCCGTTATCGACGCGCTCTTCGTAGCAGGCCGTTCGTGGCCGGGTGACCCCGTCCGTTCCTACCTCTACGAGGAGTGATCAGCATGTCCGAGGTGAAGCTCGCCGCCGAGACCCGTACCGAGTTCGGCAAGGGTGCGGCTCGTCGCATCCGCCGCGAGAACGAGGTTCCGGTTGTCCTGTACGGCCACGGCACCGAGCCGGTCCACCTGACCCTGCCGGGCCACGACCTTCAGATGGCGCTGCGTACGCCGAACGTCCTGATCTCCCTGGACATCGACGGCAAGGCCAACGAGCTGGCGATCCCGAAGGCCGTCCAGCGTGACGCGATCAAGGGATTCCTGGAGCACGTCGACCTGCTGCTGGTCAAGCGTGGTGAGAAGGTCACCGTCGAGGTTCCGGTGCACGCCGAGGGCGAGCTGGCCCCGGGCGGCAACCTGCTGGAGCACGTCCTGACCGCCCTGCCGGTCGAGGCCGAGGCCACGCACATCCCCGCCGCCGTGACGGTGTCCGTGGAGGGCCTGGAGGCCGGTGCCTCCGTCCTCGCCAAGGACATCGTGCTGCCGAAGGGCACCACGCTGGCCGTCGAGGAGGACGCGGTGGTGCTGCAGGTCCTGGCCGCGCAGGCCGAGGAGACCGAGGGCGAGGCCGCCGAGGGCGAAGAGGCCGCCGAGGCCTGAGCGCCGTAGGCGTCGTCAACTGTTCAGCCGCCGCTCCCTTGTCCGGGGGCGGCGGCTGGCGCGTATCAAGGAGACATGGACGTGACCACCGCCGCCAGTGACCCCTGGCTGATCGTCGGGCTCGGCAATCCGGGGCCGGAGTACGCCATGAACCGGCACAACGTCGGTTTCATGGTGGTGGACCTGCTCGCGGAGCGGATCGGGGGGAAGTTCAAGCGGGCGGGCAAGGCGCAGGCGCAGGTGCTGGAGGGGCGGATCGGGCCGGCGGGGCCGGCGAGCCGCCGGGTGGTGCTGGCGAAGCCGGCGTCGTACATGAACCTGTCCGGTGGTCCGGTGAACGCGCTGAAGGACTTCTACAAGGTGCCGGTGGCGAACGTCGTCGCGGTCCATGACGAGCTGGACATCGATTACGGCGTGCTGCGGCTGAAGCTGGGCGGCGGGGACAACGGGCACAACGGTCTGAAGTCGATGACGAAGGCGATGGGCGCGGACTACCACCGGGTGCGGTTCGGGATCGGGCGGCCGCCGGGGCGGATGCAGGTGGCGGACTTCGTGCTGAAGGACTTCTCGTCGGCGGAGCGCAAGGAGCTGGACTACTTCGTGGACCGTGCGGCGGACGCGGTGGAGTGCCTGCTGGCGGAGGGGCTGGAGCGGGCGCAGAGCGCGTACAACTCCTGACATGTGCTTCTACGGCGGACACGCGGGTTGACCCGCCGCGTGGGTATGGCCAATGATCCCGGCCATGCCTGCCACAGCCGCCACCGCCCGCCAGGTGTCCGTGTCCGCGTTGCGCCTCGGGCGGGTCGTGGCGATGGGCGCGGTCGCCGCGTTGATCCTGTTCGCCGGGGTGTGGGGTTCGTGGGGGACCGCGCAGCACGTGATGCTGGCCAAGGGGCGGGAGGCGGGCACGGTCCGGGTGACCTCCTGCGCCAGAAACACGTGTGCCGGCCCGTTCACGCCGACGACGTCGGGGTCGCGGGCACGCGCGCGTGTGGAGCTGCCGGAGTCGGTGGCGGTGCGTGCGGGGCGGACGTACGACGTGGTTCTGAAGCCGGGTACGGCGGACGCGGTGCGCTCGGGGCCGGCGGGGATCCTGTACGCGTGGGTGCCGCTGGGCGGGGCGCTGTTGCTGGCCTCGGTGGTGGTCGCGGGCGGGATGCGGCTGACGCGGGTGGCCTGGGTGCTGGGGCTGTCCGGCGCGGGGCTGTTGACGGCGGCGTTCGTGGCGATCCAGTGAGCTGAGGAAAAGGCTGCGGAAAAGAGGGTGCCCCCGGGGTCGTACGGCCTCGGGGGCACCGTCTGTGTCGGGGCCGGGTCAGCCGGTGTTGCGCAGGCCGGCCGCCACGCCGTTGACGGTGAGGAGCAGGGCGCGGGAGAGCGTCGGGTCGGCCTCGGCGCCGGCGGCGGCCGCGTCGCGCTGGCGCTTGAGCAGGGCGACCTGGAGGTAGGAGATCGGGTCCAGGTAGGCGTCGCGGATGGTGAAGGTCTGCCGCAACGCGGGCTGGGCGTCGAGCAGTTCGCGCTCGCCCGTCACGCGCAGGACCTCGCGGACGGTCAGCTCGTGTTCGGCCTTGATGGTGTCGAAGACGTGCTTGAGGTCGTCGGGGACGAGGGTGTCGACGTAGTGCTGGGCGATGCGCAGGTCGGTCTTCGCGAGGGTCATCTCGACGTTGGAGATGAAGTTCTGGAAGAAGTGCCACTGCTGGTGCATCTCGTCGAGCACGGTGTCCCCTTCCTGCCGCAGGCCCGCCTCGCGCAGGGCCTTCAGGCCGGAGCCGACGCCGAACCAGCCGGGGACGATCTGGCGGGACTGGGTCCAGCCGAACACCCACGGGATGGCGCGCAGGCCGTCGAGTCCGGCGCCGGAGTCGGGCCGGCGCGAGGGGCGCGAGCCGAGGTGGAGGTCGGCGAGCTGGTCGACGGGGGTGGAGGCGAAGAAGTACGCGGGGAGGTCCGGGTCCTCGACGAGCCTGCGGTAGGCGCTGTGGGCGGCGTCCGAGACGACGTCCATGGCGGCGTCCCAGCGGGCGAGGGCCTCGTCGGACTGGCGGGGTGCCGTGTGCAGGGCGGAGGCCTGGAGGGTGGCGGCGACGGTCAGTTCCAGGTTCTCCCGGGCGAGGGAGGGGATCAGGTACTTGTCGGAGATGACCTCGCCCTGCTCGGTGACCTTGATCTCGCCTTCCAGGGTGCCCCAGGGCTGGGCGAGGATCGCGTCGTGGGAGGGGCCGCCGCCGCGGCCGACGGTGCCGCCGCGGCCGTGGAAGAGGCGCAGCCGTACGCCGTAGCGGTGGGCGACGTCGCGCAGCCGGCGCTGGGCGCGGTGGATCTCCCACTGGCTGGTGGTGATGCCGCCGAACTTGGAGGAGTCGGAGTAGCCGAGCATGACCTCCTGGACGTCGCCGCGCAGCGCGACCAGGCGCCGGTAGGACGGGTCGGAGAGCATGTCCTCCAGGATGGTGTCGGCGGCGCGCAGCTCGTCGGTGGTCTCCAGGAGCGGGACGATGCCGATCTTGGCCCAGCCGGCGTGCAGGTCGATCAGGCCGGCCTCGCGGGCGAGGACGGCGGCGGCGAAGACGTCGTCGGCGCCCTGGCACATGGAGATGATGTACGACTCGATGACCTCGGGGCCGAAGACCGCCAGGGCCTTCTTGACGGTCTCGAAGACGCCGAGCGTCTTGGCGCCGGCCGCGTCGACGGGTGCCGGGGTGGGCGCGAGCGGCCTCCTCGACCTGAGCTCCTTGGCGAGGAGCTTTGCGCGGTACTCGCGGGGCATGTCGGCGTAGCGCCAGGACTCCTCGCCGAGCCGGTCGAAGAGCTGGCCGAGGGCGTGGTGGTGGGCGTCGGCGTGTTCGCGGACGTCCATGGTGGCGAGCTGGAGGCCGAAGGCGGCCAGGGTGCGGATGACGCGGCCGAGGCGGCCGTCGGCGAAGAGGCCGCCGCGGTGCTCGCGCAGCGAGGTCTGGACGAGCCGCAGGTCGCTCAGCAGCTCGCCGGTGCCGAGGTAGTCGCGGCCGTCCTCGTGCGGGGTGCCCTTGGCGAGGCGCTGCTTGGTGTTCTCCAGCTTCTGCCGGATGCAGGTGGCCTTGAGCCGGTAGGGCTCCTCGGCGTTGAGGCGCTTGTAGCGGGGGCTGATCTCGGGCAGCTTCTCCAGGTCGCTCTGGAGGGAGGTCAGCAGTTCCTCGGTCGCGCCGGCGTAGCGGATGGAGTTGGAGAGCAGGCCGCGCAGCTCGTCGATGGTCTCCAGGGCGTCGTTGATGCCGTGCTCGTGCTGGAGGATGAGGACGTCCCAGGTGACCTGGGGGGTGACGTTGGGGTTGCCGTCGCGGTCGCCGCCGATCCAGGTGCCGAAGGTGAGGGGGCGGGTGTCGTCGGGCAGCTTCACGCCGACCCGCTCCAGCTCCGCGGTGAGGTCCTCCAGGACGTCGCCCACGGCCCCGGCGTGCAGTTCGTCGAGGTAGTAGATGGCGTTGCGGGCCTCGTCCGCCGGTTCCGGCCGTACGACGCGCAGCTCGTCGGTCTGCCACACCAGGTCGATGTTCTCGGCGAGGCGGACGTCGTGGCGGCGGCGGTCGGAGTCCAGGACGGGGGCGTCCAGGAGGGCGGCGATGCGCCGGAGCTTGTTGAGGACGGACCGGCGGGCGGCCTCGGTGGGGTGCGCGGTGAAGACCGGGCGGACGTTGAGGTGCCGGACGGTCTGCTTCAGGTGCTCGGGGTCGGCGTCCTTGAGCCGGTCGGCGGTGCGGGCGAGCAGGCCGCCCTCGGCGGCGCGGCGGGCGCGCAGCTCGCGGCCGCGGTGCACCTGCTCGGTGACGTTGGCGAGGTGGAAGTAGGTGGAGAAGGCGCGGACCAGCTTGGCCGCGGTCTGCAGCTCGGTGCCGCGCAGCAGCTCGGCGGCGGCCTCGCCGTCCTCGCGGGTGAGGCGGCGGACCTTCTCGACCAGGTCGAGCAGCTCCGGGCCCTCCTGCCGTACGAGGGTCTCGCCCAGGAGATCACCCAGGCGGCGGATGTCGGCGCGCAGCTCGCTGCCGGTCGTGGTGGTCTGGTCGTCGGCACTGCTCACAGGTGCGGCTCCTTGCAGTGTGGAACGTCTGGAGGGAACCCGGCGGTCTGCCACGCGGCGGGGAGCCGCATACGGGCCGGAGCGTCCGGGAAGGAAACTTCAGCGGACCGCGCTGTCCGACCGAGACCAAGGATAGGTGTCCATACGGAGGCGCAGGCTGTGGGGCTCTTGCCGCTGTGTGACACGCTGCCATACTTACGACGCCGTAGGTTACGGAACCGTAGGGAATATCGTCGACTCCCGTCCGGTTCCGGCCGCCCGGTGTCCGCCCCGACCCTCGACCCGCCAGGGGACGCGCATGACCTCCAGTTCCGATGTGATCGACGAAGCCCGTAAGGCCACCGACACCTCCGCCCCCTCCGCCACGCTGGGCGGCGAGCAGAAGCGTTCGATCGAGCAGATCACGCTGCTCCTGTTCATCATCGTGCCGTTCCTGGCACTGGTGGCGGCCGTGCCGCTGGCCTGGGGCTGGGGGGTGAGCTGGCTCGACCTGGGCCTGCTGGTCTTCTTCTACTTCCTGGGGTGCCACGGCATCACGATCGGTTTCCACCGGTACTTCACGCATGGTTCGTTCAAGGCGAGGCGGCCGCTCAGGATCGCGCTGGCGATCATGGGGTCGCTGGCCGTCGAGGGCCCCCTGGTGCGCTGGGTGGCCGATCACCGCCGGCATCACAAGTTCTCCGACGCCGAGGGCGACCCGCACTCGCCGTGGCGGTTCGGGGAGACCGTGCCGGCGCTGATGAAGGGCCTGTGGTGGGCCCACATCGGCTGGATGTTCGACGAGGAGCAGACCCCGCAGGACAAGTACGCGCCGGACCTGGTCAAGGACCCGGCGATCCGGGCGATCTCCCGGCAGTTCGTGATGTGGACGGCGGTGTCGCTGGCGCTGCCCCCACTGGTCGGCGGTCTGGCGACGATGTCCTGGTGGGGCGCGTTCACCGGGTTCTTCTGGGGTTCACTCGTCCGGGTGGCGCTGCTCCACCATGTGACCTGGTCGATCAACTCGATCTGCCACGCGGTGGGCAAGCGGCCGTTCAGGTCGCGGGACCGTTCGGGCAACGTGTGGTGGCTGGCGGTGCTGTCCTGCGGGGAGTCCTGGCACAACCTGCACCACGCCGACCCGACGTCGGCGCGGCACGGGGTGATGCGCGGCCAGGTCGACTCCTCGGCCCGCTTCATCCGGATCTTCGAGCTGCTCGGCTGGGCGTACGACGTGCGCTGGCCGTCACGCTCACGTATCGATTCGCGCCGTAACACCGGTGATGACGGCTCCCGGCGCCGGAAGGTGAGCGCCGAGGCGGCATGATGGAGGCCGTGGCGACCGACTCCAGCAGCACTTCCAGCACCGACAAACCGCGGCGGACCCGCCGGACCCGTATGACCGGCGCCGAGCGCCGCCAGCAGCTGCTGGAGATCGGTCGCACCCTCTTCGCGGCGAAGGGCTTCGAGGGCACGTCGGTGGAGGAGATCGCGGCGAAGGCCGGGGTGTCCAAGCCGGTGGTGTACGAGCACTTCGGCGGCAAGGAGGGGCTGTACGCGGTGGTGGTGGACCGCGAGATGCGCCGCCTGCTGGACATGGTGACCGGCTCGCTGACCGCCGGGCACCCGCGCGAACTGTGCGAGCAGGCCGCCTTCGCCCTGCTGGACTACATCGAGGAGTACACGGACGGCTTCCGCATCCTGGTCCGCGACTCCCCCATCCCGCAGTCGACGGGCTCCTTCGCCTCGTTGATCTCGGACATCGCCACCCAGGTGGAGGACATCCTGGGCCGCGAGTTCAAGAGCCGGGGCTTCGACCCCAAGCTCGCTCCCCTCTACGCCCAGGCGCTGGTCGGCATGGTCGCGCTGACCGGCCAGTGGTGGCTGGACGTGCGCCGCCCGAAGAAGGCGGAGGTCGCGGCCCATCTGGTGAACCTGGCGTGGCACGGGCTGGACGGACTGGAGCAGAAGCCGCGGCTGATAGGGCACCGCAAGGCGTAGTCCTGGGCGGTCACCGGGGCTGGAGGAACTCCAGCCGGTTGCCCACCGGGTCCTGCGAGTAGAAGCGCAGATGGCCGGGGAGGTTGTCGTCCCAGGTCACCGGGGCGCCGAGCGATTCGAGGCGGGCCGCGTACTCCTCGATCCGCGTGACCCTGAGCCCCGGGTGCGCCTTCTTCGCCGCCCGCCAGTGACATGCTCCGCCTCCGGCGGGGGCTTCCTCTATGCCGATGTGCAGCTGGACGTAGCCCGCCTCGAACCAGCAGCCCCCGCGTGCCGCCAGCACCGGCGGTTTGGGGATCTCCGTCATGCCGAGGACGCCGACGTAGTACGCCCGCAGCGCGTCCTCCGACCCGGGCGGGGCCGCGAGCTGCACGTGATCGACCGCGACGAGCATGCTCAGGCCTCCTTCACGGCGACGGCGAACAGCCGGCGGAACGGCATGACCGTGCCGTACGGCGCGCTCGGGTAGGCCTCGCGCAGCAGGTCCCGGTACTCGGTGAGGAACGCGTCGCGTGCTTCGGGGTCGTCGGCGAGCGCGGTCAGCGCGGGCCGCAGTCCGGTGCCCTTCACCCAGTCCAGGACGGCGTCCTCGCCGTGCAGGACGTGGTGGTACGTCGTCTGCCACACGTCGGTGGCGCAGCCGAGGCGGGCGAGCCGGTCGAGGTAGGCGCCGGGGGTGTGCACGGAGTCGGTGCGGCGCAGGACGTCGCCGAGGCGCGTCTTCCAGCGGGGCGTGGCGGCGAGGTCGCGCATCAGGGCGTGCAGCGGGGCGTCGATGTTGTCGGGCACCTGGAAGGCGAAGGTGCCGCCGGGCTTCAGGGCGCCGATCCAGTCGGCGAACCGGTCGGCGTGGCCCGGCACCCACTGGAGCGTGGCGTTGGAGACGATCAGGTCGCACGGCTCCGCGGGCGTCCAGGTGCGCGCGTCGGCGGCGGCGAAGTCCAGCAGGCCTCCCTGGGCCGTGGGGCCCGCGTGGCCCGTGTGGGCGGCATCGAGCATCTCGGGCGAGTTGTCGTACCCGGTGACGTGCGCGCCCGGCCAGCGCTCGGTGAGCCGGACGGTGACGTTGCCGGGGCCGCAGCCGAGGTCGGCGATGCGCGGGTGCCCGGCGGGCGGCTGCGTGGGGAGGGCGGGGACGCGGGCGAGGAGGTCTGCGAAGGGGCGGGCCCGATGGCCGGCGTGGCGCAGGTACTGACCGGGGTCCCAGGTGGGGTTCGTCATGCCCACCACTCTCCCCTCCCCATTATCTTGATGTCAAGAGACTTGAGATCAAGAGACTTCATGTCGACAGAACCACTACACTGATCGCATGGAGGACGAGGTCGATCGGCTGGTCGCAGCGTGGCGCCGGGAGCGCCCGGACCTCGACGTGGAGCCGCTGGAAGTGCTCAGCCGGGTGAGCAGACTGGCCCGGCACCTGGACCGCGCGCGTCGGCTCGCCTTTTCCGAGCACCAGCTGGAGCCCTGGGAGTTCGACGTGCTGACCGCGCTGCGCCGCGCGGGATCGCCGTATCAGCTCTCGCCCGGGCAGCTGCTGACGCAGACCCTGGTCACCTCGGGCACCATGACCAACCGGATCGACCGGCTGGCCCAGAAGGGCCTGGTGGAGCGGCTGCCCGATCCGAGCGACCGGCGGGGTGTGCTGGTCCGGCTGACCGGGACCGGCCGGGACCGCGCCGACCAGGCGCTCGCGGGCCTGCTGGAGCAGGAGCGGGCGATCCTCGCCGAGCTGTCCCGCGCCCAGCGCGCCGAACTGGCCGGGCTGCTACGCCAGTTGACCGCCCCGTTCGACAACATCCCCGGTTAGGTCGGCCGGGCCGACGCCCGCGCGCCGGGCGAGCGCCACGGCGGCCAGCGTGGAGTGGACCCCGAGCTTGCCGAGGACGTTCTGCATGTGGGTGCGCACGGTGTGCGGGGAGAGGAACAGCCGCTCGGCGACGGCCTTGCGGCCCAGCCCGGCGACCATGCAGCGCAGCACCTCCCGCTCGCGCGGGGTGAGGGACTCGACGAGCCGCTCGCTCTCGGTACGGTGCCGGCGGGCGGCGGTGAGTTCGCGCAGGACGCCGGTGAGCAGGGCGGGCGGCAGATGGGTCTCGTCGCGCAGCACGCCCCGGATCACCGTGAGCAGCCGGGACAGCGAGCAGTCCTTGGCGACCCAGCCCGAGGCCCCGGCCTGGAGCGCGAGCGCCGCCCGCCGGGGATCGTCCTTCTCGGCCAGCACGACGATGCGCACCGCCGGCTGAGCGGCCCGGACCCCGGTCACGAGCGAGATCCCGTCGACGAGCCCCTCCGCGTTGCCCTCCTGCACGGGCACGGCCGGGCGGCTGCCGGGCACGTTGCCGCCGAGGTCGGCGTCGACCAGCAGGACGTCGAAGCGGCGCCCGTCGTTCGCCGCCCGCTCCAGGCAGCGCAGCGCGGCGGGACCGCTGCCGGCGGCGGAGACCTCGACGTCGGGCTCGGCGGCCAGGGCGGCGGCGAGCGACTCGGCGAAGATGCGGTGGTCGTCCACGACCAGGACTCGGATGCGAACCACGAAACCCCCTTCCCCAGGCTCCGCGCGGAGCAGGGGATACCCAAGGTTTGGAAAACCCGGCCGACCGGCCGAAGTCCGGCGAACGCCGGCCCACGTCGGGCACGACACTCACGGAGCACGACACCCGCGGAAAGGACACCCCGCACGGCCGCCGCCGTCGCGGAGACTGCTACCCCCACCGCGGGCGCCGTACCCGCATGTCTCGCCCCCTGATCAGCACCGGCCCCCACCGGTGCTGCTCCTCAGAGTACGGATGCGAGCACGCAGCGGAAGCAGATTTACAGAACTGGCCGTCCGGCGCGTTTATCGTGTGCCGCATGTTTCGTATTGAGGCGGAAGTCGACAAAGCCCGACGCGATCTGCTCCACTCCCGGCTGCGGGACACCAACACGGCGGCGTCCCCGGTGCTGGCCGCGCTGCGCGGTACCCCGGGCGCGCGCGAAGTCCCCCTCCACGTCTGGGCGTTGGACGAGACCGGCGGCCTGGCCGGCGGCCTGGTCGGCCACACCTGGGCGACCTGGCTGCACGTCACCTACCTGTGGGTCGACGGGGTCCACCGCGGCGCGGGGCTCGGCTCCCGCCTCCTGTCGCGGGCCGAGCACATCGCCACCACCCGGTCCTGCACGGCGTCCCGCCTGGAGACCTGGGACTTCCAGGCCCCCCGCTTCTACCAGAAACAGGGCTACGAGGTGGTCTGCGTGATCCCGGACTATCCGCCGGGGATCACGGAGTACACGCTGACGAAGCGGCTACCGGTACGGTGAAACCCTCACCATGAAGGGAGCCCGACCGTCATGACCGCAGACCCGGCAGCCCCCGGCTCGTCCCGTCTCCCTGCCATGCGCACCATCGGTGAACTCCGTGCGGCCCTCACTCTGGGCTACGGCTTCCCCGGCGACGCCGACGACTTCGAGGCCGAGCTGGCGCGCGAGATCAACCACGCCGACCCGGCCGATCTCAGCGGCGTCGTCCGTCTGGTGGAGGAGTTCCGGGGCCGGATCGCCGCCCGCCAGGATCCCGGTTTCGATTCCGCCGTGGCCGCGGCCGTCGCCGAGATCCGGGCCACCCGAGGGTCCGGCCGTTGACCGAGAACCAGCAGCCTGCCGTCGCCGAGATCACGCACGAGGCCCTCGCGCGCTGTCGGGCCATCGGCCACGGGGCCCTCGAAGCCGTGGAGACCCTCCGCGCCGAACTGGAGAAGAGCCCGGCCCTCGGCCGACAGGCCCGCAGCGCGGTCGGCGACATGAAGCTGTACACGACACGCATCGAGGCCACGGACACCCGCCCGGCGCTCACGGTCACCTACGTCTACGACGCCCCGCCACCCGAGCCCGGACTGATCCGTATCGCCCTCGTTTCACCGGTCCGCTTCGCGGGCGGCGACGCCGGCTCGTGACACCGGCGCCGTCGCATCCCGGGGTCGCGGAACTCAGACCACCCGTCCCGCCCCCGCCGACGGCACCGCCTCGAAGGCCCGGGGGGGCGTGAAGCCGGCGTTGGCGAAAGCCTCTTCGATCGCCTTGGTCAGGGTGTCCACCTCGGTGGCGTCGGCCAGGACGATGGCCGAGCCGCCGAACCCGCCGCCCGTCATACGGGCGCCCAGGGCGCCGGCCGCGAGAGCCGTGTCGACGACCAGGTCCAGCTCCGGGCAGGAGATGCGGAAGTCGTCGCGCAGCGAGGCGTGGCCCTCGGTGAGGACGGGGCCGATCGCGCGGGTCTCACCGGCACGGAGCAGGCCGACGACCCGCTCGACCCGCTGGTCCTCCGTCACCACGTGGCGGACCAGACGGCGCACCTCCTCCTCGTCGCCCAGCCGCTCCAGCGCCGCGTCCAGGTCCGCGTACGGGATGTCCCGCAGGGCGTCGACGCCGAGCAGGGCCGCGCCCTTCTCGCAGCCGGCCCGGCGCTTGCCGTACTCGCCGCCGCTGTGCGCGTGCTTGACCTGGGTGTCGACCACCAGCAGGCGCAGCCCCTCGGCCGCGAGGTCGAAGGGGATCTGCTGCTGGGACAGGTCGCGGGTGTCGAGGAAGAGCGCGTGGCCCGCCTCGCAGCAGGCCGAGGCCGTCTGGTCCATGATGCCGGTCGGCGCGCCGACGTAGACGTTCTCGGCGCGCTGGCACAGGCGGGCCAGCTGCCAGCGCTTGAGGCCCAGGCCGTAGAGGTCGTTCAGGGCCAGGGCGATCACCACCTCCAGCGCCGCCGAGGAGGACAGGCCCGCGCCCGTCGGGACCGTCGAGGACAGGTGGACGTCCGCGCCCGTGATCCCGTGGCCCGCCTCGCGCAGCGCCCAGACCACACCCGCCGGGTACGCCGTCCAGTTCGCGTCGCTCCCGGGGGCGAGGGCGTCCAGGCGCAGCTCCACCGCGTCGCCCCCGATGTCCGCCGAGTGCAGGCGCAGGACGCCGTCGTCCCGGCGCGAGACCGCCGCGGTCGCCCGGTGCGGCAGCGCGAACGGCATGACGAAGCCGTCGTTGTAGTCGGTGTGCTCGCCGATCAGGTTGACCCGGCCCGGCGCCGCCCACACCCCCTGCGGCCCGGCGCCGTACAGCTCGGCGAAGCGGGCCGCGACCTGCTGTGCCCCCACTGGTGCCACTAGTGCTCCTTAGCGATGTGCTGCGCGAACTCCCAGGCGTCCGCGACGATTCCCGCGAGGTCCGCGCGGGACGGGTTCCAGCCCAGTTTCTCGCGGGCCGTCCGCGCCGAGGCGACCAGGACCGCCGGGTCGCCGCCGCGGCGCGGGGCCGCGACCTCGGGAACGGGGTGGCCGGTGACCCGGCGGACGGTCTCGATGACCTGGCGGACCGAGAAGCCGTTGCCGTTGCCGAGGTTGCAGATCAGGTGCTCGCCCGGACGGGCCGCCGCGACCGCCAGCAGGTGGGCCTCGGCCAGGTCCGCCACGTGGATGTAGTCACGGACGCAGGTGCCGTCCTCGGTCGGGTAGTCGTCGCCGTAGACCGAGATCGCCTCGCGGCGGCCCTGGGCGACCTGGAGGACCAGCGGGATCAGGTGCGACTCGGGGTCGTGCCGCTCGCCGAAGGCGCCGTACGCGCCCGCGACGTTGAAGTAGCGCAGCGACACCGCGGCCAGGCCGTGGGCGGTCGCCTCGCTGGTGATCATGTGGTCGACGGCGAGCTTGGTGGCGCCGTAGGCGCTGGTCGGCTTCGTCGGGGCGCTCTCCAGGATCGGGACCTGCTCCGGCTCGCCGTACGTGGCCGCCGTGGAGGAGAAGACGAGCCTGCGCACGCCCGCCTCGCGCATCGCGCCGAGCAGGGCGAGGGAGCCGGCGACGTTGTTGTCCCAGTACTTCTCCGGCTTCACCACCGACTCGCCGACCTGCGAGAACGCGGCGAAGTGGAGGACGCCGTCGTAGGAGGGGTCGAGCCACTTGGCGGCGTCACGGATGTCGCCCTCGATGAAGGCGGCCCCGGCCGGGACGCCCGCGCGGAACCCGGTCGAGAGGTTGTCGAGGACCGTCACCTCGTGGCCGGCCTCCAGCAGGTGCTGGGCGACCACGCTGCCGACATAACCCGCCCCGCCCGTCACCAGGTACTTCATGAACTCGCTACCTCTCGCAGTCGTTCGGCCGCGCGCTCCGGCGGCACGTCGTTGATGAACACGCTCATGCCGGACTCGGAACCCGCGAGAAACTTCAGCTTGCCGGAAGTGCGGCGGACGGTGAAAAGCTCTAGGTGGAGCGCGAAGTCGTCGCGCGTGACACCGTCGAACTCCTCCAGTGCGCCGAACGGGGCCTGGTGCCAGGCCGCGATGTACGGCGTCGGAGGCTCACCTTCGCCGAAGATCCGGTCGAAGCGCCTCAAGAGTTCCAGATAGACCTGGGGGAACTCTGTGCGTGCCGCCTCGTCGAGCGCGAGCAGGTCGGGTACGCGACGCTTGGGGTACAGGTGCACCTCGTACGGCCAGTGCGCCGCGTACGGCACGAAGGCCACCCAGTGTTCACTCTCCAGGACGACCCGCTCACCGGCGAGCTCCCGCTCGACGACCGCGTCGAACAGGTTCTCCCCGCCGGTCGCCTCCTTGTGGGCGGCGAGCGAGCGGAGCATCAGCGCGGTGCGCGGGGTGGTGAAGGGGTAGGCGTAGATCTGCCCGTGCGGGTGGCCGAGGGTCACGCCGATCTCCTCGCCCCGGTTCTCGAAGCAGAAGACCTGCTCGACGGCGGGCAGGTGGGACAGCTCCGAGGTGCGGTCCGTCCAGGCGTCCAGCACCAGGCGGGCCTGCTCCTCGGTGAGGCCGGCGAAGGAGGCGTCGTGGTCGGAGGTGAAGCAGACGACCTCGCAGCGGCCGGAGTCACCGGCCAGCGACGGGAAGCGGTTCTCGAAGACGACGACGTCGTACGACGCGTCCGGGATCTCGCTGAGCCGCTCGCCCCGCGTCGGGCACAGCGGGCACTCGTCGGCCGGCGGGTGGTACGTACGGCCCTGGCGGTGCGAGGCGATCGCCACCGCGTCGCCGAGCAGCGCGTCCCGGCGGATCTCGGACGTGGTGACCGTACGGTCCAGGGGACGGCGGTCGACGGCGTCACGGACGGTGTCGTCCCGGAGATCGTAATAGATCAGCTCACGACCGTCGGCCAGCCGTGTCGAGGTCTTCTTCAACGCCGGACTCCTCTGCGTCCCACTGCATCCCGCACCCAATCACTCAACACAATCAAACATAACAGACCACAACTCACCACCCCCAGGATCATCACAATCAAACAAAGAACACCAACAGAAGTGTTCAATTACTAAACGCGGAGGCGTAGGTTCCGCTGAGGATCAGTTCGCGCAACGAAGCGAGTACTCATGCAAACCCCCACATACGGACCGACGAATCTGGCGGCGGGGCTACAGCTCCCCGTCAACTGGCTGGACTACACGATCCTGGCGATCTACTTCGTCGTCGTGCTCGGCATCGGCTTCGCGGCCCGCCGCTCGGTGAAGACCAGCCTCGACTTCTTCCTCTCGGGACGCTCGCTGCCCGCCTGGATCACCGGCCTCGCCTTCATCTCGGCGAACCTGGCGGCCACCGAGATCCTGGGCATGGCCGCGAACAGCGCCCAGTACGGCGCCTACACCGTGCACTGGTACTGGATCGGGGCCATCCCGGCCATGGTCTTCCTGGGCCTGGTGATGATGCCCTTCTACTACGGCAGCAAGGTCCGCTCGGTCCCCGAGTTCCTGCTGCTGCGCTTCGACCGGGCCGCCCACCTGCTCAGTTCCATCCTGTTCGCGCTCGCCGCGATCCTGATCGCGGGCGTCAACCTCTACGCCCTCGCGATCGTCGTCGAGGCGCTGCTGGGCTGGCCGCAGTGGGTCGCGATCGTCGTCGCCGGCGCGTTCGTCCTCGCGTACATCACCCTCGGCGGCCTCTCCTCGGCGATCTACAACGAGGTGCTCCAGTTCTTCGTGATCCTGGCCGCCCTCATCCCGATCACCGTCCTCGGCCTGAAGAAGGTCGGCGGCTGGGGCGGTCTGACCCACAAGCTCACCGAGTCCCACGGGCACAACTTCACCACCGCCTGGGGCGGGACCGGCATCGGCAGCGTCAACCCGCTCGGCGCGAACTGGCTGACCATCGTCCTCGGCCTCGGCTTCGTCCTCTCCTTCGGCTACTGGACGACGAACTTCGCCGAGGTGCAGCGCGCCCTGTCCGCGAAGAACCTCTCCGCCGGTCAGCGCACCCCGCTGATCGCCGCCTACCCGAAGATCTTCATCGTCTTCCTGGTGATGATCCCGGGCCTGGTCGCCGCCGCGGTCGTCCCGCACTTCGGCACCGCCGCCTCCGGCTACCAGTACAACGACGCCATCCCCTACCTGATGCAGGAGCTGCTGCCCAACGGCGTGCTCGGCATCGCGGTCACCGGTCTGCTCGCCGCCTTCATGGCCGGCATGGCGGCCAACGTGTCGTCGTTCAACACCGTGTTCACGAACGACATCTGGGCCAAGTACGTGGTGCGCGGCCGCGAGGACGCCTACTACGTCCGCTTCGGCCGCCTGATCACCGCCATCGGCGTGGCCGCCTCGGTCGGCACGGCGTTCCTGGCGTCCTCGTTCTCTAACATCATGAGCTACCTCCAGACGCTGTTCTCCTTCTTCAACGTGCCGATGTTCGTCGTCTTCATCGTCGGCATGTTCTGGAAGCGCGCCTCGGCCAAGTCCGGCTTCTGGGGCCTGCTCGCGGGCACCGTGACCGCGATGGTCAACTACTTCGTGCTCTACAAGAAGGGCATCATCTCGCTCCCCTCCGACCAGGGCGCCAACTTCGTCTCCGCCATCGCGGGGTTCGTCGCCGGCGCGGTCGTGATGATCGCGGTGTCCTTCTTTACGAAGCCGAAGCCGGCGGAGGAACTCCAGGGCCTGGTCTACGGCACCCGCTCCCCCGGCATGGCCGAGGCGCCCGCCGCCGGCGACGACGCCTGGTACCGCAAGCCGGCCCTGCTGGGCTGGGGCGCGGTCGTCCTGGCCGCCGCCTGCTACATCCCGTTCTCGTTCTGACGCGGAAGGACCGAGGAAATCATGAGCGACAACGCGCACGACGGCTTCCACTACAGCGAGGAGGACGTCCAGCGGGAGGTCACCGAGCTGGAGAGCAAGTCCGCGACGGCGGCCCGCATCTTCGACCTGCGCCGCATCATCGGCGGCCTGTTCGTGCTGTACGGCGTCATCGTCACGATCACCGGCATCACCGACTCGCAGTCGGCCATCGACAAGGCCCAGGGCGTCAACATCAACCTCTGGACCGGGATCGGCATGCTGCTGCTGGGAGCGTTCTTCCTGGTGTGGCTGAAGTTGCGACCGACACCTCCGGCGGTTTCGCCGCAGGAGACGCAGGGGGAGTAAGGCTCCGTTCCCGACTGCGGGTGCGCGGAGGCTGGTCGCGCCCACGCGGCGAAGCCGCAGATCGACACAGCCCCGCGCCCCTTCGGGGCGCTTACTCCGGGCCGGAGTTCAAAGGCCCCGCCCTGTCCAGCAACCCCGTCCTCGCGGCCAGTGCCGCCGCCTCCAGCCTCGACCCCACCCCCAGTTTCATCAGCACCCGCTGCACATGCGTGCGCGCGGTGCTCGGGGCGATGCCCATGCCGGCCGCGATCAGGCGGGTGTCCTCGCCGTCGGCCACCCGGACCAGGACCTCCACCTCCCGCGGCGTGAGCATCTCCAGCAGCCGCTGTGCCTCGTCGTCGGGCTGGGCCGCAGGGTTGAGCAGTTCCCCGAACGCGCCCTGGAGCAGCTGCGGAGCCACCGCGGCCTCCCCCGCCCGGGCCTTCATGATGGCCCGCTCGACGCCCTCGATCCGCTCGTCGTGCCGGACGTACCCCGAAGCCCCCGACGCGAACGCCGCCGCGATGCCGCGCGGCGACGGCACCGGGCCGAGCACCACCACCGCCACCTGCGGCCGCTCCCGCTTGATCTTCACCACCGGGTCGAAGACGCCCGGTTCGGCCGGTGCCGCCGTACCCAGCAGGCACACCTCGGGCGCCCGTGCGATCACCAGGTCCGCCGCGCCCGCGGCCGGTGCCGCGGCGGCGAGCACCCGGTGCCCGCGCAGCTTGAGCGCCGACGCCAGCGCCTCCGCGAGCAGGCGATGGTCGTCGACGACCATGAGCCGTACTCCCATAGAGCCACCCCCCAGTCCCCCCGTGGACGCCCCACTATGGACGTCCACCGGTCCGCAAGGACAGAGGGCCCCCCGGCACCTCGCCCTTCATGCCCCCGGAAGCTACACGCTTGTTCGACGTATTGCTGCCCCTCTTGATGAGAAGTGCCCCGGATCGATGAAATCCGGGGCACTTCTTGGTATGTCACCCATTCGGGCGAAGGCGCGCGAGGCTCAGCCCTTGGTGCCGAACGCCGTCACCAGATACTGCTTGCCGGCCCCCGCGTACGGCTTGTTGGCGAACACCGCCGACATGAACAGCCGGCCGTCGCCGAAGAGGATCTCCGCGGAGTCCGGCAGCATGCTGGTCTCCGCGTTCCGCACGTCCTGGGCGGCGGGGTTCTCCAGCAGCTCGGTGGCCTTGGAGCCGACGCCGTCGATGCTGACGATCTGGCCGCCCTTGTTGTACGGCGGCCGCTTGTAGGCGAGCAGGTTCGAGCCGTCCATGCGCAGCGGGGAGAGCGTGTAGCCGTCCCCGGCCTCGACGCGCTGGCCGGTCGGCTTTCCGGTGTTCAGGTCGAAGGAGACGATCTCGTTGGTGCTGCCGAACTCGCCGTTGCCGTCGTGTTCCGCGGTCGGCAGGTACAGCCTGCCGCCACCGACGACGATCTCCTTGCAGCTCTCGACGGTCGTGGTCTCGCAGTGGCCGCCGTAGGTGTCGTTCGGCGCGGAGATGTGGGCGAGCAGCTTGCCGGTCTTGTCGTCGACGGAGAAGTACTCCAGGGACTTGCTGTCGGACCCGGCCTGGGCCGCCACCACCAGCGGGTCGGTGGAGACGACGGACGCGTAGTCGATGCCCGAGTCCATCGTGTAGTCGGCGATCACCTTGCCCGACCGCGGGTCGATGTTCTGGATGTGCACCTGCTGGTTGCCGAAATCGCCGCACTTGCGCACCGCGACCAGCTTGGCGCCGCCGCCGTAGCCCGCGTCGTAACAGGTGTCGTCCGCCTTGGGCTGCCACAGCACCGTGCCGGAGTCCAGGTCGAGCGCGGCGCCGCCGCTGGTGCTGCCGACCGCGACGGTGTGCTGAGCGACCGTCACATTCTCGAAACTGATCGGAGAGTCACCGGAGTTGACCGACTTCGTCCACAGCTTCTTGCCCGTGTCGAGGTCGATCGCGGCGATCTGGGTGCAGCCCGCGAAGGAGTTCTTGCCGGGCATCTTCGGCTGGTAGGCGATCGCCGTCCGGTTGTCCGCGCCGATGTGCTCGCTGGCCTGGCAGACCGGGCCGGGCAGCTTGATCGTCCACCGCTTGGCGCCCGTGGCCGGATCGTAGCCGACGACCTCGGCGATGCCGCTCTTCGCGTACACCTTGTCGGTCAGCCACGAGCCCGGGGTGCTGACCAGGTTGTCCGTCGTGGGCATCGGGACCTGGAACAGCACGCCGGCGGCGGGGTTCGCGGGCACCTTCTCCCTGCCCCCAGAACCGCCGGTGCCGCCGGTGCCGCCGGCGCCGTTCTTGCCGCCGCTGGAGGAGGCGGTGTCGCTCTTCTTGCCGTCGCCGCCGGAGGAACCGGCGTACCAGATTCCGCCGCCGACGATCAGCGCGATGGCGACGACCGCCGCGACGACGATGAACAGGGCGGTGTTGTTCCGGCCGCCACCGGCCGGCGCCGGCTGCATCGGCACGGTCTGCGGCTGGCCCGGATAGCCGTAGCCCGGCTGCGCGCCCTGCATCGGCTGTGTGGGCTGCGCGTACGGGTTCTGCGCTCCGGGAGCGCCGTAGGGGGCGGCCGCCGGCTGCCCGCCCGGGTAGCCGTAGCCGGGCTGCGGCGGCTGCGGGGCCGGCGCCTGCTGCGGGTAGCCGTAACCGGGCTGGGGCTGTTGCGGGTAGCCGTAACCGGGCTGCGGCTGCTGGGCCGGCGGCGCGGGGGGCGCCGGCGGGGCGGCCGGCGGCTGGTCCTGCGGCGCGCCCGGCGGCGGGGCCGGGGGGCCGAAGCCGGGCTGCTGCGGGGGCTGGTTCGGCGGCGGAGGGGGCGGCTGGGTCATGACGTGGTACCTCGGTGAGGCGGGGCCGGCGGACGGCCTGACGGCACAGGGACGGGGACGTGGACGGACGGGGAAGGCGACGCAGGCCGCGGCTCAGTTGCCGAAGGCCATGATCAGCTTCTCCTTCGTCTTGTCATTGCCGGACAGCCGGCCGGACGAGATGAAGAACCGCCCGCCGGACCAGTCGATGACGCCGTCGTAGAAGGTGTCCTCGATCCGGGCCGTGCCCGAGGGGTTCTGGAGCAGCTTGGAGGTCGGGTGCGAGGAGCCGCCGAGCGGGATCGAGACCACCTGGCCGCCCGCGTCGTACGACGGCTGCACGTACGCGACGAGCTTGCCGCCGTCCTCCTTCATCGGGTACATCGGCTCGCCCGCCGGGGACTTGGCCCGCCACCTCGCCTTGCCGTCGGCGAGGCTGACCGCGACGATCTCGTTGGCGCTGCTGGTGGTGTCCGTCGGCAGGTACAGCGTGTCGGCGTCCGCGACGACGCCCTGGCAGCCCTGGAGGTCGCGTTCGAGGATCTGCCAGCCGCAGCGCGGGGCGAACTTCTCGTCGACCTTCACCTCGGAGCGGAACCTGCCCTCCTTGGTGAAGGTGGAGATGTTCCACGCCTTCTTGTCCTGGTTGGTCAGGTAGACCACCAGCGGGTCGACGGAGAACATCCGGCTGACCTGCCAGCCCTTCTTCACCGCCTGGGTCCACTTGACCTTGCCCGTGGCCGGGTCGAGCTCCTGGATCTCGTCGTGCTCGCCGGACGTGCCGGCGCCGCACGAGGCCACCTGGATCAGCCGGCTCGCGCTTCCCGCGTACGCGGCCGGGAAACAGGCCGAGCCGTACTTCTTCTCGTCGTACAGCTTCTTGCCGCTGTCGATGTCGTACGCCGTGCCCGACTCCGACCGGGCGACCATCAGCGTCCTGCCGCTCACGGTCAGCTCGACGTTGAGCGCGCTGTCGAACAGCCCGCCGTCGGCGACCTCGCCGCTCCAGCCCTTCTGGCCGGTCGTGAGGTCGATCTGCTGGAGCTGGTTGCACTTGGCGTTGTCGCTGACACCGCTCATGTACGCCACGACGACCTTGTCGTCGGCCGACTTCTGCGGGGTGACCGCGCAGATCTTCTGCGGGAAGCCGATCGGGGCCCAGGCGGGCTTGCCGTCGCCGATGCCGTAGGCGAAGACCTGCTTGTACGCCGCCTTCACCGCCACCTTGTCGGTGATCCACATGCCGGGGGCGTCGGCGCCGGAACCGGGCACGTCCGGGGCCGACTGGTACCAGAGCACCTTCGCCTCGCCGGCCTGGCGGCCCGAGTTGAGGTTCTCCGGGTCGTCGCCGCCGCCGCTGCTGGAGGGGCTCGGCGAGCCGGAGGCGTTCTTGGGGTCGTCGCTCTGCTGGGCGACGGGCTTCTTCTTGCCGTCGCCGCCGCTGGTGACCGCGTACACGGTGCCGCCGATGACGGCCAGCGCGGCCACCACGGCACCGACGATCAGCGCCGTCTTCCGCCTGCCGCCCCCGGCACCCGGCACGCCGGCGGGCGCGCCCGGGTACGGCTGCTGCTGCGGGTACCCGAAACCGGGCTGCTGCGGCTGCTGCGGGTAGCCGTAGGGGCCCGGAGTGCCGGGCGGCGTCGGGGAGTTGTACGGGTTCTGGGCGCCGGGCGCGGCCGGGGCGCCGTACGGGCCGGGCTGCTGGGGGTAGCCGTAACCGGGCTGGGGTCCGGCCGGGGGCTGCGGCGGGGCCGCGGGCGGCTGGGCCGGCGGCGGAGGGGTGCCCTGCGGTGCGGCCGGAGGGGTCTGCGGGGCGCTCGGAGGTCCGAAACCGCCCTGGGCCGGCGGCGTTTGCGGGGCTCCGAATCCGCCGCCCGGCGGCTGGTCCTGCGGCGCTCCGAAACCGCCCTGCGGCGGCTGGTTGGGCGGCTGGGTCATCAGCGCTCTTCCCCCTCGTTCACTGATTTTTAGCCACGCCCTGAGGATCTTGACGGACCCTGGGTCGTTACTCAGACAGTTCTCAGACGGCCCTTTCTATCACCCGCCCCTGACGGCGCACGGGCCCGGATCCGTCGCTGTTCCCAAGGGAGAACCGGCCCGTGATGCCGCCGTTACGCGCCTTCACGCCCCCTTCACGCGGTGCACGCGAGGAGGGGGCGCGGTGGCTGGTTCACGTCGTGGAGGGAGGGACCGCGCTACGCGTCCTCGGCCAACTCCAGCCAGCGCATCTCCAGTTCCTCACGCTCCGAGGCGAGGTCGCGCAGCTGGGCGTCCAGGTCGGCGACCTTCGCGAAGTCGGTGGCGTTCTCGGCGATCCGCGCGTGCAGCGTGGACTCCTTCTCGGAGATCTTGTCCAACTGGCGCTCGATCTTCTGGAGTTCCTTCTTGGCGGCGCGCTGGTCGGCGGCGGTCTTCTCCTGCGTGGCCGGCTTGGGAGCCGCGGCGGAGGGCTGCGCGGCGACCGCCTCCTCCATGCGCCGGCGCCGCTCCAGGTACTCGTCGATGCCGCGCGGCAGCATCCGCAGGGCGCCGTCGCCGAGGAGGGCGAACACCCGGTCCGTGGTGCGCTCGACGAAGAACCGGTCGTGGGAGATGACGATCATCGAGCCGGGCCAGCCGTCGAGGACGTCCTCCAGCTGGGTGAGGGTCTCGATGTCGAGGTCGTTGGTGGGCTCGTCCAGGAAGAGGACGTTGGGCTCGTCCATCAGGAGGCGCAGGAGCTGGAGCCGGCGCCGCTCACCACCGGAGAGGTCGCCGACCGGCGTCCACTGCTTCTCCTTGTTGAAGCCGAACGTCTCGCAGAGCTGCCCGGCGGTCATCTCGCGCCCCTTGCCGAGGTCCACGCGCTCGCGTACCCGCTGCACGGCCTCCAGGACCCGCCAGGTGGGGTCGAGTTCGGCGACCTCCTGGGAGAGGTAGGCGAGCTTGACCGTCCTGCCGACCGCGATACGGCCCGCCGCCGGCTGCTCCTCGCCCTCGGTGCGGGCCGCTTCGGCCATGGCGCGCAGCAGCGAGGTCTTGCCGGCGCCGTTCACGCCGACGAGGCCGATCCGGTCGCCCGGGCCGAGCTGCCAGGTGACGTGCTTGAGCAGCACCTTCGGCCCGGCCTGCACGGTGATGTCCTCAAGGTCGAAGACCGTCTTGCCGAGCCGCGAGGAGGCGAACTTCATCAGCTCCGAGCTGTCCCGGGGCGGCGGCACGTCCGCGATCAGCTCGTTGGCGGCCTCGACCCGGAAGCGCGGCTTGGACGTACGGGCGGGGGCGCCGCGGCGCAGCCAGGCCAGCTCCTTGCGCACCAGGTTCTGCCGCTTGGTCTCCTCGGTGGCGGCGATGCGCTCGCGCTCGGCGCGGGCGAAGACGTAGTCGGAGTAGCCGCCCTCGTACTCGTACACGTCGCCGCGCTGCACGTCCCACATGCGGGTGCAGACCTGGTCCAGGAACCACCGGTCGTGCGTCACGCAGACCAGCGCGGACCGCCGGTTCTGCAGGTGCCGGGCGAGCCAGGCGATGCCCTCGACGTCGAGGTGGTTGGTGGGCTCGTCGAGGACGAGCAGGTCCTGTTCCTCGATGAGCAGCTTGGCGAGCGCGATCCGGCGCCGCTCGCCACCGGACAGCGGTCCGATGACGGTGTCGAGCCCCTTCGGGAAGCCGGGCAGGTCGAGCCCGCCGAACAGCCCGGTCAGTACGTCTCTGACCTTGGCGTTTCCGGCCCACTCGTGGTCCGCCATGTCGCCGATGACCTCGTGCCGGACGGTGGCGGCGGGGTCGAGGGAGTCGTGCTGGGTGAGCACGCCGAGCCGCAGCCCGCCGGAGTGCGTGACGCGTCCGGTGTCGGCCTCCTCCAGCTTGGCGAGCATCCGGATGAGGGTGGTCTTGCCGTCGCCGTTGCGACCCACCACGCCGATCCGGTCACCCTCCGACACGCCGAGTGAGACGCCGTCCAGCAGGGCACGGGTGCCGTACACCTTGCTGACGTTCTCGACATTGACCAGGTTGACGGCCATTTCACTCCTGTGCGCGGGGGTCGGTCAGCCTTCTAGCGTAGGGCCTCGGGGGGCGGGGGCGGAGCGCGAGGGGGTAGTCACTCTTTGTGATGACGTGATCGGCAACGGGCCGCTACCGTGGAGGGCAGGCAGCAGGATCCCGTCCGTGGGAGGAACCATGACAGCCCAGCGTGCTGAGCAGCCGGAATGGCGAATGCCCCCGCTGGACGGCTACACCATTGACGACCTGCTCACCTTGCCGGATCTCCCGCCGCACACAGAATTGATCGACGGGAGCCTGGTCCTTGTGAGCCCGCAGCGCTACTTCCACTTCGCCACGATCGACCTGCTGGTGAGCGGCCTGCGCCAGACCGTGCCGTCTGACCTGAAGGTCGCGCGTGAGATGACGGTGGTACTGGATCGCCGCAACGGCCCCGAGCCCGACATCTCCGTGATCAAGGCTGCCGCGAGGAAGGGACTGGACCAGACGTACTTCGAAGGAAAGGACGTGGTGCTCGCCGTAGAAGTCATCTCTCCGGAGTCCGAGGCCCGGGATCGGCTGACCAAGACGCACAAGTACGCGGCGGCAGGTATCCGGTACTACTGGCTGGTCGAGATGACCGAGCCGCACGACCACCCCGTTGTCGAGGTCTTCGAACTCTCGGCGGACACAGGGACGTATCGGTCGACCGGCACCTACCGGGACCGCGTCAAGGTCGACAAGCCATACCCCATCGACATCGACCTGACGGCGATCGACGAGCTCTGAGGGGACGTCCCTCAGACCACCGTCGCCCCCGCCACCGGCCCCTCCGCCATCCGCACGGCCCTGCACGTCCCCGACGACCGCAGGGCCGCGGCCACCTTCTCCGCCGACTCCGCATCACGCGCGAGGAACGCCGTCGTAGGCCCGGAACCCGAGACCAGCGCGGTAAGCGCACCCGCCCCCCGCCCCGCCTCCAGCGTGTCCGCCAACTCCGGGAACAGGGACAGCGCTGCAGGCTGAAGGTCATTGGACACGGCCGCCGCCAGCGCCTCCACGTCCCCCTTCGCCAGCGCCTCCAGCAGCTCCGCCGAAGCCACCGGCTCCGGGATCTCCCGCCCCTCCGCCAGCCGGTCGAACTCGCGGAAGACCGCCGGGGTCGACAGCCCCCGCTCGGCCATCGCGAACACCCAGTGGAAGGTGCCGCCGGTCTCCAGGGCCGTCAGCTGCTCGCCGCGCCCGACCCCCAGAGCCGTGCCCCCCACCAGACTGAAGGGCACGTCACTGCCCAACTCGGCGCACACGGCGAGGAGTTCGGCCCGCGACGCACCCGTGCCCCACAACGTGTTGCAGGCGAGCAGCGCGCCCGCGCCGTCCGCACTGCCGCCCGCCATGCCGCCGGCGACCGGGATGTCCTTGGCGATGTGGATGTGGACGTTCGGTTCGATGCCCCGGCGCGCGGCCAGCGCGATCGCGGCGCGCGCGGCGAGGTTGGTGCGGTCCAGGGGGACCTCGGCGGCGTCCGGGCCCTCGCAGGTGACGCGGAGCTCGTCCGCGGGGGTCACCGTCACCTCGTCGTAGAGGCCGACGGCGAGGAAGACGTTGGCCAGGTCGTGGAACCCGTCGGGGCGCGCGGCGCCGACCGCGAGCTGGACGTTGACCTTGGCCGGGACCCGTACCGTGACGCTCACGTGCCGCTCTCCCCCTGCTGCTTGTGCTCGGCGATCCGCGCGAACTCCTCCACCGTCAGCGCCTCCCCGCGCGCCTGCGGCGAGACCCCGGCCGCGACCAGGGCGGCCTCGGCGGCAGCGGCGGACCCGGCCCAGCCGGCGAGCGCCGCGCGCAGGGTCTTGCGGCGCTGCGCGAAGGCGGCGTCGACGACCGCGAAGACCTCTTCCCTGGTGGCCGTGGTCTTGATCGGCTCGGTCCGCCGGACCAGCGAGACCAGGCCGCTGTCGACGTTCGGCGCGGGCCAGAAGACGTTGCGGCCGATGGCCCCGGCGCGCTTCACCTCGGCGTACCAGTTGGCCTTCACGGACGGCACGCCGTACACCTTGGAGCCGGGCGCGGCGGCGAGCCGGTCGGCGACCTCGGACTGCACCATCACGAGGGTGCGCTCGATGGTCGGGAACGTGGCCAGCATGTGCAGCAGCACGGGGACGGCGACGTTGTAGGGCAGGTTCGCCACCAGGGCCGTCGGGGCCGGGCCGGGCAGGTCGGTGACGTGCATCGCGTCGGAGTGGACCAGCGCGAACCGGTCGGCGCGCGCCGGCATGCGCGCGGTGACGGTCGCGGGCAGCGCGCCGGCCAGGACGTCGTCGATCTCGACGGCGGTGACCCGGTCGGCGGCCTCCAGCAGCGCGAGCGTGAGGGAGCCGAGCCCCGGGCCGACCTCGACGACCACGTCGTCGGGGCGGACCTCGGCGGTGCGGACGATGCGGCGGACCGTGTTGGCGTCGATCACGAAGTTCTGGCCGCGCTGCTTGGTGGGACGGACACCGAGCGCGGCCGCCAGCTCACGGATGTCGGCGGGGCCGAGGAGGGCGTCGGGGGTGGGGCTGCTCACGGGACAAGGGTACGGGGCGGTGACCCCTGGTCCGCCCGCCGATCGGAACGAAGCCGCCTAGCCGTGCAGCTTCGCCCCGCAGTGCGGCCAGGGTGTCGTCCCCCGCCGCGTGTACAGCTTCTTCGCGCGGAACGTCTGTTCGTCGGCCGACGCGTCCTGGGGGCGGCCGTCGCCGCCGAGGCTGTGCCAGGTGTGGGTGTCGAACTGGTAGAGCCCGCCGTACGTCCCCGAGGCGTCGACCGCGTCCGGGCGGCCGCCGGACTCGCAGGCGGCGAGGCCCTGCCAGTTCAGGCCGTCGGCGCCGTCCACGGAGGCGGGCGGTTTCTTCGTGCCCACCTTCACGATCTGCGGGCGCGGCGTGCGGACCACCTCGGAGGTCACCCGGCGCGGCTTCTCCTGGACCCCGTTGACGGTGCGCAGCAGGTAGACGTCGCGCCGCAGTCCGGGCCGGCCGGGCTGGGCGACGACCTCGGTGCCCTGGAAGAGGGTGGGGTCCTCGGTGCGCTCGGTCGCGAACGGGAGCTCCTCCTCGCGGATCTCCCGGACGCCGCTGACCCGCAGCACGGTGATCGTCTGTCCGTCGCGCGGGAAGCTGTCGGGCGGGACGGAGGTGGTGTCCTGGCCGTTCAGGGTGACCCCGGCCTCCTCGACCGCCTGCGCGACGGTGGCCGCGTTGGTGCGGATGGTGCGGGCCCGGCCGTCGGCCATGACCGTGACGGCGCGTTCGGTGCGCACGTCGAGCGCGAGCCCGGAGCGTCCGATGGGCTGGGCGCGCGAGGTGGACAGATACGCGCCCTCGGCGCGCACGCCGAGCTCCGCCAGCGCTCCCGCCACGGTGTGCGCCGTCGTCCACACCTCGCGCTGTTCGCCGTCCAGCGTGAGCCGGACGGGGCGCCCGTAGCGCACGGCGATGGCGTCGCCGCTGGCGAGCACCGCGTCGGGGGCGGGCGCGACCATGTCGTGCGACCCCACGCGTACGCCCTGGTCCTCCAGCAGCTCGCGCACGTCGTCGGCGAAGGTGTGCAGGGTGCGCGGCTTGCCGTCGACGGTCAGCTCGACCGCCTTGTCCTTGGCGATGAACGCGGTGGTGCCGCCGGCCAGGAAGGCCACGACCAACGCCTGCGGCAGCAGACGGCGCGCGGTGGACTCCGGGCGCGCGGCGCCGCGCCCCCTGCGTCGGCGCGCGGCACGCCGGCTCGCTCCGGC
Source organism: Streptomyces sp. HUAS MG56 (assembly GCF_058673395.1). Taxonomy (NCBI): domain Bacteria; kingdom Bacillati; phylum Actinomycetota; class Actinomycetes; order Kitasatosporales; family Streptomycetaceae; genus Streptomyces; species Streptomyces sp. HUAS MG56. The sequence continues at coordinate 4,834,430 of NZ_CM178722.1, forward strand.
GGGCGTCCCGGTGTCGCACTCTGTCGTGTGCGCCTCTTCCTCCAGCGCGCTCCCGGCGTGCGCGCCGACCGTGTCCCAGCCCGCGTCCCAGCCCGCGCCGCCCTGCCGGGGCAGCACCGGCTCGGTGACGTAGTACGCCTGCGCCTCGTAGGCGGGCCGGTAGGTGTCCTCGTACGGCCCGTACGACTGGGTCTCCGTGTGGTGCACGGACGCGCCGCGGCCGTACACCAGGGCGGAGACCCTGCCGGGGCCGTACGGCGGGGCGGAGACGTCAGGGCCGTACGGCTCGTACTGCTCGAACGTCTCGTACTGCGACTTGCTCACACCGACACGCTCCAGAGGCGCCAGAGGGGTCCGGATCGGGCCCCCAGAACCTAGCGGAGCGGTCGTCACTCTCCAAAGCGACGCGACTACGCACTGTTGCCCGTACGCGCGTGTGTGCCGCGTGTTCCGTGTGCGCTCAGTAACCGAAGGCGCGGGCGGTGTTCGCGGCCAGGGCCGTGGCCAGCGTGTCCTCGTCGAGGCCGCGCACGGCGGCCATGGCACGCACGGTGACCGGGATCAGATACGGAGCGTTGGGCCGGCCCCGGTAGGGCGCCGGGGTCAGGAAGGGCGCGTCGGTCTCCACGAGGACCAGTTCCAGCGGGGCGACGGCGAGGGCGTCCCGCAGGTTCTGGGCGTTCTTGAAGGTGACGTTGCCGGCGAAGGACATGAAGTAGCCCTCGCGCGCGCAGATCTCCGCCATCTCGGCGTCGCCGGAGTAGCAGTGGAAGACGGTGCGCTCGGGGGCGCCCTCCTCCTTCAGGACGCGCAGGACGTCGGCGTGCGCGTCGCGGTCGTGGATGACGAGCGCCTTGCCGTGCCGCTTGGCGATCTCGATGTGGGCCCGGAAGGACCGCTCCTGGGCGGCCTTGCCCTCGGGGCCGGTGCGGAAGTGGTCCAGGCCCGTCTCGCCGACGCCCCTGACCTGCGCCAGCCCGGCCAGCCGGTCGATCTCGGCGAGGGCCTCGTCCAGTGCCGCGTCTCCGCCCGGCTCGCGGGCGCCCTGCCGCGACCAGCCGTCGGGGTCTCCGTGCACGATGCGCGGGGCCTCGTTGGGGTGCAGGGCGACGGTGGCGTGCACGCTGTCGTACGCGGCCGCGGTCTCGGCGGCCCACCGCGAGCCCTTGAGGTCGCAGCCGACCTGGACGACGGTCGTCACCCCGACCGACGCGGCCTTCGCGAGGCCCTCCTCGACCGTGCCCGACTGCATGTCGAGGTGGGTGTGGGAGTCGGCGACGGGCACCGTGAGGGGTGGCGGCAGCGGCGGTGCGCTGTTCTTGTCGTCCTTGGTGCTCTGGCCGGCGTTCGAAGGCATGCCCCGATCCTACGAAAGGGGCATGCCGCCGGACGCCGGCGCCCGCTCAGCCCGCCTTGCGCTGGAACGGGTGCAGGAGATCCGACAGATGCCAGTGGTGCGGTTCCCGGGGCAGCTCGGGCGCCACGGCCCCGGAGGGCACCGCGGGGGTCTCGACCGGGCCCGCCTGCGGCACGCTGTGCCGGTGCTCCGCGGTGCCGCACACCGAGGAGACCTGCCCGGCGCGCATGATCCGCACGACGTGACCGTCGCAGTTGTGGCAGCTGGGCCTGCTCAGCGGCGACGGCACGACCCGGCCGTCGGCCACGTACAGCACGAACTCCTGCCCGTCGGCATCCTTGTGGTGCTCTATCTCGTACGACTGCTCCCAGCCGTGCCCGCAGCGCATGCAGGCGAACGAATACGACTCGTGAACGACGGCTGTGGCCGTACCGCGGAGGCCGGTCTGCCCTGCGATCTCGCTCATGCCAGCTCCTCTGGTCCGCTGGTCGAGGGACCCGTGTGCGTCCCTTCGACCAGTGGACGCTTCCGTGGAGCCGAACGCATCCGGCCTGTCGAGTGTTGGAGGCGATTTGGCGCTTCCTTGCCGAATACGCCCCGTCCGGTCCCTTTTCGCTTTGCCATCGGCGACAGCCTTTTGCCGTCCCATGGCCCACACGCTCACCCGAGAACACCCCTGCTCAGAGGGTGTTTTCCCGCAGGTGGGGGCGGGTTCCGATACGCCTCACCCGGCGGAGCGCTTGGCCGCCACCACGGCATCGAAAACGACCCTCTTCGGCAGTCCCGCCTCCACCGCCACCGCCGCGATGGCCTCCTTGCGCCGTTCCCCGGCCTCCTCCCGCACCCGCACGCGCCGCACCAGCTCCTCCGCGTCGAGTTCCTCGGGCCCGGCCTCGGGCGCCCCCTCGACCACGACGGTGATCTCCCCGCGCACCCCCTCCGCGGCCCACCGCGCCAGCTCGGCCAGCGGACCGCGCCGTACCTCCTCGTACGTCTTGGTCAGCTCGCGGCAGACGGCGGCCCGCCGCTCCGCGCCGAAGACCTCGGCCATGGCGGCGAGGGTGTCGTCGAGCCGGTGCGGGGCCTCGAAGTACACGAGGGTGCGGCGCTCGTCCGCGACCTCCCGCAGCCGGGACAGCCGCTCGCCCGCCTTGCGCGGCAGGAAGCCCTCGAAGCAGAACCGGTCGACGGGCAGCCCGGACAGGGCGAGCGCGGTGAGCACGGCGGACGGGCCGGGCACGGCGGTGACCTTGATGTCCTTCTCGACGGCCGCCGCGACGAGCCGGTAGCCCGGGTCGGAGACGGACGGCATCCCGGCGTCCGTCACGAGCAGCACGCGCGCGCCGCCGAGCAGCTCCTCGACCAGCTCCGGGGTGCGGGCGGACTCGTTTCCCTCGAAGTACGACACCACGCGCCCCTTGGGCGTGACGCCGAGCGCCTGGGTGAGCCGGCGCAGCCGCCGGGTGTCCTCGGCGGCGACCACGTCGGCGCCGGCCAGCTCCTCGGCGAGCCGGGGCGGCGCGTCCGCGATGTCGCCGATGGGGGTACCTGCGAGGACAAGGGTTCCAGTCACACCCCCATCCTCCCAGGAACCACTGACAGTCCGGCCCGGGAAGCGGGCCGCGCCCCGGCCGGTACCGCACATGCACGGGACTCCCACAGAACGGTTCCCTACGATGGCGCGGTGACCAGTACCGCGTCCTCCATGGACCTCCGGCAGGGCCAGTCGCCGCACGACCGGCGGCCGGCGTGGCAGCAGCGGCTGCGCCGATTCGGGTACGTACCGGCGAAGGACGCGCCGTCGGGCGACGTGCGCGACCGTCTGGTGCCCCCGTACACCGAGCCGGGCCCGCGGCTGTGGCAGGCGCTCGGCGTGCCGCCGGTCCTCGCCGGGCGGATCACCCGGTGGTCGGCCTGGCTCGGCCCGCTGCTGGTGACGCTGGTGGCGGGCCTGATGCGGTTCTGGAACCTGGGCAGCCCGCGCGCGGTGATATTCGACGAGACGTACTACGCCAAGGACGCGTGGGCGCTGGTCCACCGCGGCTTCGAGGTCAACTGGGACAAGAACGCCAACGACCTGGTCCTGCAGACGCACGGCCATCTCGCGATCCCGACGGACGCGTCGTACGTCGTGCATCCGCCGGTCGGCAAGTACGTGATCGGGCTGGGCGAGCTGCTCTTCGGGTTCGACCCGTTCGGCTGGCGGTTCATGACCGCCCTGCTCGGCACGGTGAGCGTGCTGCTGCTGTGCCGGATCGGGCGCCGGATCTTCCGCTCGACGTTCCTCGGCTGCCTCGCGGGCGCGCTGATGGCGGTGGACGGCCTGCACTTCGTGATGAGCCGGACGTCGCTGCTGGACGGCGTGCTGATGTTCTTCGTGGTGGCCGCGTTCGGCTGCCTGGTCCTCGACCGGGACCGGTCGCGGGCGCGGCTGGCCGCGGCCCTGCCCGTGGACCGCGACGGCCGGGTCCGCCCGGACGCGCGCGTGGCCGACACGTTCCGCTTCGGCCCGCGCCCCTGGCGCTGGGCGACCGGGCTGATGCTGGGCCTGGCCATCGGCACCAAGTGGAACGGCCTGTACATCCTGGTCGCGTTCTGTGTGATGGCCGTCCTGTGGGACGTCGGCGCCAGGAAGACGGCCGGTGCCCATCACCCGTATGCCGCAGCTCTCAAGTACGACACCGGCCTCGCCTTCGTCGCGACCGTTCCGGTGGCCATCGCCGTCTACCTGATGTCCTGGCTCGGCTGGATCCTCTCCCCGTCCGACGGCACCGGCGGCTACTTCCGCAACTGGGCGGCCACCGACGGCAAGGGCGGCAGCTGGACGTTCCTGCCGGACTGGCTGCGCAGTCTGTGGCACTACGAGCACGAGGTGTACGAGTTCCACGTCGGGCTGACCTCCCCGCACACCTACCAGTCCAACCCCTGGAGCTGGATCGTGCTGGGCCGCCCGGTGTCGTACTTCTACGAGTCCCCGAACCCCGGCGCGGACGGCTGCCCGGCGGACGCGGGCCAGAAGTGCGCGCGCGAGGTGCTGGCGATCGGCACACCGCTGCTGTGGTGGGCGGCCTGCTTCGCGATCCTCTACGTGCTGTGGCGCTGGGCGTTCCGCCGCGACTGGCGGGCCGGTGCCGTCGCCTGCGGCATCGCGGCCGGCTGGCTGCCCTGGTTCATGTACCAGGAGCGGACGATCTTCCTCTTCTACGCGGTCGTCTTCCTGCCGTTCCTGTGTCTGGCGGTGGCGATGCTGCTCGGCGCGATCATCGGCCCACCGGGCTCCTCGGACACCCGCCGCGTGATCGGCGCGTCCGCGGCGGGGGTGCTGGTGCTGCTGATCATCTGGAACTTCATCTACTTCTGGCCGCTCTACACGGGCACCGCGATCCCCATAGACCAGTGGCGGGCGCGGATGTGGCTGGATACGTGGGTCTAGCCCACGGCCCGAGTCACGGTTTCGACAACATCGGTCACAACTTCCCCACAAGCGCTTACAGTTCCCCCGCTGCCCTGTTGAACGCGTTCAACAGGGCTCGGTCATGCACGGGGAAACGGGGAAGGGATGCGCGCGATGCGCAACGGGGTGAAGGGTGCCGTCATCGGCACCGTGTGCGCGGTGATGCTGGGCGGAGCCGGTTACGGCGCCTACACCATGGTCTCCGCACTGAACGGCGACGCGGGTACGAACGGCCACGCGGGCGTGCAGACCGGCCCGCCCGGCGGCTCCGAGGTAACGGAGGCCGCCGAGGGCTTCTTCGCCGCCTGGGAGAAGGGCGACGCGGCGACGGCGGCGTCGTACACGAACTATCCGCAGGCCGCCCGGGAGTTGCTGACGGCCTACGCCGGCGCCGCGCACATCGGCAAGGTGCGTGTCACACCGGGCACGGCGACCGGCACGCGCGTGCCGTTCACGGTCGAGGCGACGGTGTCCTACGGCGGGAAGAGCCGGCCGCTGTCCTACCGGAGCACGCTGACCGTCGTGCGCGGCGAGACCTCGCACCGTCCGCTGGTCGACTGGCGGCCGTCGGTCGTCCATCCGCGGCTGCGCCAGGGGGACACGCTCACGACCGGTGAGTCGGCGGCCCCGCCGATCGAGGCGGTGGACCGCGACGGCGCGGTGCTGACGAAGGAGAAGTACCCGTCCCTCGGTCCCCTTCTGGACCAGTTGCGCGAGCGGTACGGCGACAGGGCGGGCGGCACGGCCGGCGTGGAGCTGGCGATCCGTCACGCGGGCGACGACGCCGGCACCCCGCTCCTCACGCTCGCCGAGGGCAGACCGGGCCGGGTGCGCACGACGCTCAGCGCGAGCGCCCAGGCGGCGGCCGAGACGGCCGTGCAGAAGTACGCCGAGTCGTCGGTCGTGGCGGTCAAGCCGAGCACGGGCGAGGTGCTGGCCGTCGCCAACCACCGCGCGGACGGCTTCAACGCGGCCTTCCTCGGCACCCTCGCGCCCGGCTCCACGATGAAGATCATCAGCGCCGCGACCCTCATCGACTCCGGTCTGACCACCGCGAACGGCCCGGCGCCCTGCCCGCCGTCGGCCGTCTGGCAGAGCCAGACCTTCCACAACCTCACGGGCCTCGCGCCGGACGAGCACGCCACCCTCGCGGAGAGCTTCGCCCGGTCCTGCAACACGGCGTTCGTGAAGTTCGCCGACTCGGTGAAGGTGGACTCGCTCACCCAGGAGGCCGAGCAGTGCTTCGGCCTCGGCGGCGACTGGAAGGTGGGCGTGCCGTCCTTCGACGGCCGGGTCCCCGCCTCCGGCGGCCCGGACACGGCGGCCGGCCTGATCGGCCAGGGCCAGGTCCAGATGAACCCCCTGAACATGGCCTCCGTGACGGCCACCGCGGCGACCGGAACGTTCCGCCAGCCGGTCGTCGTGCCGCTCTCCCTGGACGGCCGTGAACCGGCACGCGCGCGTGGGCTGTCGCCCAGCACGGTCCAGCAGCTGCGCGCCATGATGAGCCGCACCGCGCACAGCGGCACGGCGGCCGGCGTCATGGCCGGGCTCGGCGGTGACATCGGCGCCAAGACCGGCTCGGCGGAGGTCGACGGACAGGCGAAGTCCAACAGCTGGTTCACCGGTTACCGGGGCGACGTCGCCGCCGCCGCGATGACCCAGGACGGCGGGCACGGCATTGACGCGGCCGGCCCGATTGTCGCAACCGTGCTACGAAATGCCGACTGACGTCACCCTCAAAGGTGGGGACTTTAAGGTGATTGCCGTCGTTGGGGAGAGTGAAGGGGTGGCGGGGACCCTGGGGAACGCACGGAGGAACTGAGGCTGTGGGCAACAGAAGGCGCGTCGCCGAGCGACGGAGGACGACGAGGCCGGCGGTGCTCGGCGGGGTGATCGCCGTGGTCGCCGCCGGCGCCGGATTCGCCGTCTACGCGGTGGCGGACGGCGGCGCGGCGGCCGACGAGCGCACGTCCGCCTCGGCCGACCACAAGGCCGTCAAGACCGGTCCGCTCAGCGCCGCCGAGGTCCACGCGGCCGCCACCCGCTTCCTGTCGGCCTGGCAGCAGGGCAAGGTCGCCGACGCGGCCGGCGCCACGAACGACGCCTCGGCCGCCACCGCGCTGCTCACCGGCGTCGCCAAGGACGCCCACCTGACGGGCGTCACCCTCACCCCGGGCACGGCCACGGGCGCGAAGGTGCCCTTCTCCGTCAAGGCGACGGTGACGTACGACAAGCTCAGCAAGCCGCTGACGTACGGCAGTTCGCTCACCGTGGTGCGCCGGGCGAGCGACGGCACGCCGCTGGTCGACTGGCACTCCTCCGTCGTCCAGCCGGACCTGGAGGACGGCGACACCCTCGTCACCGGCGCGTCGGGCACCCCGCCCGTCAAGGCGCTGGACCGCGACGGCGGCGAGCTGACGGCCGCCAAGTACCCCTCCCTGGGCCCGGTGCTGGACGGGCTGCGCGCGAAGTACGGCAAGACCGCGGGCGGCAAGGCGGGCATCGAGCTGCGCGTGGTGCGCGGCAAGGCGTCGCAGAAGGCCGAGCTGTCCGACAAGACGCTCGTCGCGCTGAGCCAGGGCACACCGGGCACGGTGCAGACGACGCTGAACCCCACGCTCCAGGCGGCCGCCGAGCAGCAGGTGGGCAAGCAGAAGCAGGCCTCGGTGGTGCTCGTGCGGCCGTCCACGGGCGAGATCCTCGCGGTCGCCAACAGCGGACACGGCTTCAACGTCGGCTTCCAGGGCTCCCTCGCGCCCGGCTCCACGATGAAGATCGTGACGTCGACGATGCTGTTCGAGAAGAACCTCATCACCCCGGACGCCTCCCACCCCTGCCCCAAGACGTACAAGGTCGCCGGCTGGACGTTCCACAACGACGACAACTCCGAGATCAAGAAGGGCACGTTCAGGCAGAGCTTCGGGGCCTCCTGCAACAACGCCTTCATCGACTTCGCGCCGAAGCTGTCGAACGACGACCTGACGAAGGAGGCCCAGCAGGTCTACGGCCTCGGCATGGACAACTGGGCCATCGGTGTCCCGTCGTTCGACGGCTCCGTGCCGGTACAGAGCGGCGCGCAGATGGGCGCCTCGCTGATCGGCCAGGGCGCGGTGCGGATGAACCCGCTGAACATGGCGTCGGTGGCGGCGACGGTCGAGTCGGGCTCCTTCCACCAGCCGTACCTGGTCGCGCCCTCGGTGGACCACCGCACGCTGGCGAAGGCCGCGCGCACGATGTCGGCGAAGACCCAGTCCCAGCTGAAGGACGTCATGAAGTTCACGGCGGACTACGGCACGGCCGCCAAGGCGATGGCGGGCATGAGCGGGGACTACGGCGCCAAGACGGGCTCCGCCGAGGTCGACGGCCAGAAGAAGCCGAACGGCTGGTTCACGGCCTACAAGGGCGACCTCGCGGCGGCGGGGGTGGTCCAGGCGGGCGGCCACGGCGGCGACACGGCCGGGCCGATCGTGGCAACGCTGCTGAAGACGGGCGGCTGATCAGGTCCCTACGGGTTCCGCGGTGTAGGTGCGCCGCAGGAACCTGAGCAGCGCCTTCGACTCGAACTGGACGACCTCGACACCGTTGTCGGAATGGAACTCCACGACGGCCTGCACGCGGCCGCACGGCCACACGCGTACGTCGCCGCTCCCGGCCGGCGTCCGCAGTCCCTGCTCCAGCAGGGAGCGCGAGAAGGTCCACTCGTGGGTACCGGGCAGGTCGATCCGCACCGAGCGTGGATCACTGTCGGGGTCGTACCGCAGCAGCACCGGTACGGCCTCCGGATCCTCCTCGTCCTCTTCCGTGACGATGTGGACGCGCGCGTACTGTTCGACCACAGACATCGGACTGCCCTTTCACACTGAGTCACCTTCACGGAAGTCCCGCATCCGCTTTGTCTCCAATGTGCCATATTTTCCGATTTATGCCCCCGGAGGCGACCGACTGTTCACGCCGACCGGCGACACACGTCCGCGAGAATGGGGCGCGTGACGCCTCAAGACGACCGAGACGACAAAGAGGCCGCCGGGTCGCTGCTGCTGGACGACCAGCTCTGCTTCGCGCTGTACGCCGCACAGCGCGCCGTGACCGCCGCATACCGTCCACTTCTGGACGACCTCGGGCTCACCTACCCCCAGTACCTGGTGCTGCTGGTGCTCTGGGAGCGCGGCGAGACCAGCGTGAAGGAACTGGCGCGCGCCCTGCGCCTGGACTACGGGACCGTCTCGCCGTTGCTGAAGCGGCTGGAGGCGGCGGGTCTGGTGCGCAGGGAGCGCGCGGCGGACGACGAGCGCTCGGTGCTCGTCGCGTGCACCGGGCGCGCGGAGGAACTCAGGGAGCGCGCGGCGCGGGTCCCCGGCGCGCTCCTCACCACGACGGGGCTCGGCGCCGAGGACGTGGCGCGGTTGCGCGTGGAGTTGCGGGACCTCGCCGAGCGCGCCGCCACGGCGGCCGACCGGCACCGAGCGCGCTGATCCCGCCTTACCCGCGGTCGCCCACCCTGACGGCACACACCGACCTACCGGCCAGTACCTTGTGCACGATGTATCTGTGCACCACTCATTCCGGGGAAGGCCGGCCATGACCGAGGACTCCGCCGTCGACACACGTCCGACGAAGATCATGTACGTCGCCGAAGCCACCGCCCACGGCGGCCGGGACGGCCATGTCACCAGCCAGGACGGCCGGCTCGCGCTGAAGGTCGCGATGCCCCCGCAGCTGGGCGGCGACGGCGACGGCACCAACCCGGAGCAGCTGTTCGCGGCCGGTTACAGCTCCTGCTTCCACAACGCGCTGATCCTGGTCGGCAACCGTGCGGGCTACGACCTGACCGGCTCCACGGTCGCCGCGAAGGTCGGCATCGGCCCGAACAAGCAGCGCGGCTACGGCCTCGCCGTGGCCCTCAGCGTCTCCCTTCCGGTCCTGGACGCCGACCTGGCGGCCCAGCTGGTGGACGCGGCGCACGAGGTCTGCCCGTACTCCAACGCGACGCGTGGCAACATCGACGTAACGATTCTGCTGGGCTGATCCCGCCGAGGAATCGCAGGCCCGCGGGCGACGTTGCACGCACTGTCGCAGGCGACGGGACAGTGCGGGAAGGGACGACAGACGTGGGCGTGGACGTGCACGGCACAGTGGCCGAGGGCTTCGAGCCGGTCAAGCAGGCGTTCGCCGCGAACTTCGCGCTGCTCGGGGAGCGCGGCGCGGCGGTGGCCGTGTACCGCGACGGGCACAAGGTCGTCGACCTGTGGGCGGGCGCGAAGGACGTCGACGGCAGTGCCGACGGGGCTCCCTGGGAGCGCGGCACGGCGCAGATCGTCCGCTCGGCGACCAAGGGCGTCGCCGCCGCCGCGCTGCTGCTCCTGCACCAGCGCGGCGAACTGGACCTGGACGCCCCGGTCGGCACGTACTGGCCCGAGTACAAGGCCGCCGGCAAGGAGCACACCCTCGTCCGGCATCTGCTGGCCCACCGCGCGGGCATACCCGTGCTGGACCGCCCGCTGACCCCCGCCGAGGCCGCCGACCCCGACCTGGGCGCCGCCGCGGTCGCCGCTCAGACGCCGGTGTGGGAGCCGGGCACGGACCACGGCTATCACGCCCAGACCTACAGCTGGCTCACCGGCGAGCTGGTCCGGCGGGTCACCGGGCGCCCGGTCGGCGACTGGATCGCGGACGAGATCACCGGACCCGTCGGCGCGGATCTCTGGCTCGGGCTGCCGGAATCGGAGCACGCGCGCGTGGGCCGCGTCGGACCGGTCCAGGCGCCGGAGACCGCGGGCACGCTGAAGACGCGCCCCAAGCGCGCGGTGGCCGAGGCCTACGCCGATCCCGACTCGCTGACCCGGCGGGCGTTCGCCGCCATCACCCCGCTCCCCGACGAGAACGACCCCGCCTACCGCGCGGCCGCCCTGCCCGCCTCCAACGGCATCGCCACCGCCGACGGGCTGGCCCGCGTCTACGCGTCCCTCATCGGCGACGTGGACGGCGGCACGCGCCTGTTCACCCCGCAGACGACGGAACTGGCGCGCACCGAGCGGTCGGCCGGACCGGACCGGGTCCTGGTGGTGGGCACCCGGTTCGGCCTCGGCCACATGCTGCACGGCAGCGCGTCCCCGCTCCTCACCCCCGGTTCCTTCGGCCACCCGGGCCGCGGCGGCGCCCTCGCGTTCGCCGACCCGGAGACCGCAGTCTCCTTCGGCTACGTCACCAACGGCTTCCACAAGAGCGTGACGGCGGACCCGCGCGCGCAGGCGCTGGTACGGGCGCTGCGCACGGCGCTCGCGTAACGCGCGCCCGCCGGGCCCGCCCGGTGTCACACGTTGATCGGGTGCGAGGTCCGTCCGGACGCCGCGTCGATCTCCTCGTGGGCCTTGGTGAGCAGTTGCATGGCCAGTTCGTTGAGGGCGCGCGCACCCGCGATCTCCTCGCCGACCCTGGGCTGGTTGGCGTCGACGGTGTGCCTGCTGGCCCGGCCGTGCGCGCGCATCTCCGAGCCGTCGGGCAAGCGCACCATGGCCACCGCGCGCGTGTGCAGATCGTCCTCCACGAACTCCATCTCGACATGCCATCCGACAACGGTTTGCAACATGACGACCACCTCCGAAGACCGCTGCTTCCAGGGTGCGCCCTGGCACCCCCGGCCGTCATGTCGGCGCCTGCGCGCCCTTCTCGGCTACGCGCCCTTCTCGTCGAAGCTGGCGAAGTACGCGGCGGCCATGTCCTCGTCGGCGTGGCCCTGGGCGGCGGCGCGGGCGAACCGCTCGGCGGTCGCGGCGGCGACGTCGAGGCGTACGCCGCCGCGCTCACCGGCCTGCACGATCAGCCGGGCGTCCTTCTCGGCGGTGGCCACGGCGAACGACGCCGGTGACAGCTTGCCGTCGAGCACCAGCGCGGCCTTGGCGCGCAGATAGCCCATGTCGAGCGGGCCGCCCTCGATGAGGTCGAAGAAGCCCTGCGGATCCACGCCGAGGGCCCGGGCGAGGGCGAGCACCTCACCGGTCGCGGCCGTGGCGGCGAGGACCCAGCTGTTGGCCACCAGCTTCAGCCGGCTGGCGCTGCCCGAGGCGCCGTCGTCCCCGGTCCACACGGTCTTCGCGCCGACCGCGTCGAAGACCGGCGTGACCGTGACCCGCCCCTCCTGGGGCCCGGCGGCCAGCACGGTCAGCTGACCGGCCTCGGCGGGCTGGCGGGTGCCGAGGACGGGAGCGTCGTAGAAGACCAGCCCGTGCTCGCGGGCGAAGCCCGCCAGGTCGGTGACCAGGTCGACCCCGGCGGTGGTGCACTGCGCCCACACCGTGCCGGGGCGCAGCGCCGGGGCGGCCGCGCGCAGGGTGTCCAGGACCGTCCGGCCGTCGTAGAGCATCGTCAGGACGACGTCGGCGCCCGCCACGGCCTCGGCGGGCGTGGCGGCGACGCGGGCGCCGTCGGCGGCGAGCGGTTCGGCTTTCTCGCGCGTCCGGTTCCAGACCCGCACGTCCAGCCCCGCCCGGCACAGATTGCGGGCCATGGCGGCCCCCATGATGCCGGTGCCCAGCACGCTCACGGTCGGCTTGTCGGTCATTGACGGCTCCCTGTCGTCGTCCGGCTGCTGTCGCATGGTCCCCGGCCACGTGGTCCCCGGCCATCTTCGCGGCGCGGACGGACACACGCACGCACGCGTACGGCGGTTCACGCCTGCTGCTCCGGAAGCAGCACGGGTCGGCACGCAGCTGCGAGAGTCCGGGCGCGACCTGGTCGGACAGTCCGTAGGGACCCTGCGAACTCCCGTGACGCATACCGTAACTTGACTCCATTCGGGGCCGGTCGGCCCCCTCGGAAAGCCGACGACTTCATGGGCTCGTCCTCGTCACACAGACCCCGCCCCGGGCGCACCACCACGACAACGGCAGCGCGGACTGGAACAACTGGACGGTCGCCACCGGGTGGAACACCGGAGCCGCACTGGACCTGCAGGCCGCCGACGCCAACGGTGACGGCACACCCGACCTGTGGACCGTCTCCGCGGGCGGGACGGTCACGGCGAACCTGTTCACCAACCTGTCCGGCACCGCCCCGGCCACGCTGACGCGCGTCACCGGGACTCTCACCGCCACCTGATGTCCGCTGTCACGTGATCTGCTCGCGCACGTCCACCACGGCCGCACCGGCGTGCGCCACCAGCGCCTGCGGCTCGACCGGGAAGACGGCGTACGGCGTGCCCGCCGCCGCCCACACCTCGTCGTGCGCGAGCAGCAAGCGGTCGGCGAGGACACGCGTGCGCGTGCGGTGTCCGAAGGGCGGGACGCCGCCGATGGCGTACCCGGTGGTCTCGCGCACGACACCGGCGTCGGCCCGGGTGACCTCGCCCGCCCCCAGTTCCTCGCGCACGCGCTCCAGGTCCACGCGCGAGGCGCCGTCCATCAGGACGAGCACCGGGACGCCGTCGGCGGCGAAGACCAGCGACTTGCAGATCCGGTTCAGCCCGCACCCGATCGCGGCGGCGGCCTCGGCGGCGGTCCGGGTGGCCTCCGGGAAGCGCCGGGTCCGCGCGAGGACGTCCTCCAGCCCGCGCGCACGCATCGCTTCGGCGAACCGGGGGTGGGCACCGGACTCGCCGGTGCCGGTGGCGGTCGTCGTCATGCGGGGCACGCTACGGCATCGTTCCGGCCGTGCTCACGGCGTTTTCAGCTGCCACCGGAACAAAAGCAGCCGGTGAGGGTGCAGCCCCGTCCCCACGGGCACCCTCACCGGCTGGTCCTCGTAGTCCCTGCGGACTACGAGCGGTACGTCACGCGCGTACCAGCTCCCGCTCCCCGTCCGGGTCGGTGTCCTTGCCGTCCGTGGAGGACTGTGTGCGCAGGCCCTCGCCCTCGACGTCGACGTTCGGCAGGGCGCGGTCGAGCCACTTGGGCAGCCACCAGGCCCGCTTGCCGAGCAGGGCGAGCACCGCCGGGACGATCGCCATGCGGACGATGAACGCGTCGAAGAAGACGGCGATCGCGAGGCCGAAGCCGATCATCTTGATCATCGACTCGCTGGAGCCGATGAAGCCGGAGAAGACCGCCATCATGATGACCGCGGCGGCGGTCACGACCCGCGCCCCGTGCCGGAAGCCGGTGACCACGGCCTGGGTCGGCTTCTCGCCGTGGACGTACGCCTCGCGCATCCGGGTCACGAGGAAGACCTCGTAGTCCATGGCGAGACCGAAGACGACGCCCACCATGAAGATCGGCATCATCGACATGACCGGGCCGGTCTCGGAGACGTCGAACAGGCCGGACAGCCAGCCCCACTGGAAGACCGCGACCACGGCGCCGAGCGCCGCCGTCACGCTGAGCAGGAAGCCGAGGGCCGCCTTCAGCGGGACGAGGACGGAGCGGAAGACCACGATCAGCAGGAGGAAGGCCAGCCCGACGACCAGCGCCAGGTACGGCAGCAGCGCGTCGTTCAGCTTCTGCGAGACGTCGATGTTCATCGCCGTCGAGCCCGTGACCAGGATCTTGGAGTCGGTCTGCCGCGCGACCTCCGCGCCCTTGTCGCGGATGGCGTGCACCAGGTCCTCGGTCGTCTTCGAGGACGGCTTGGATCCGGGGACGACGGTGATGGTCGCGGTGTCACCAGCCTTGTTGGGCACGGCCGGGGTGACCGTGACGACGTCCTTCAGGCCCTTGATATCGTCGCCGACCTTGGTGAAGGCGGCCTTCGCGTCCTGGCTGCCCTTGGCGTCGACGACGACCATCAGCGGGCCGTTGAAGCCCGGCCCGAAGCCCTCGGAGAGCAGGTCGTAGGCGCGGCGCTGGGTGGTGGAGGTCGGCTGGGAACCGTCGTCCGGGAGGCCGAGTTCGAGGGAGGCGGCCGGGACCGCCGCCGCGCCGAGGCCGATCACACCGAGGAGGAGGACGGCGACCGGGCGGCGTACGACGAAGCTCGCCCAGCGGGTGCCCATGTTGGGCCGGCCCGGCTTCCTGGGCGCACGGCCGCCGCCGAGCAGCTTGCTCTTCTCGCCGGCGGGCTTGACCCTGCGGCCGGCGTAGCCGAGCAGCGCCGGGATCATCGTCAGCGCGATGAGGACGGCGATGGCGACGGTGCCGGCGGCCGCGATGCCCATCTTGGTGAGCATCGGGATGTTGACGACCGACAGGCCGACCAGGGCGATGACGACGGTCAGGCCCGCGAAGACCACCGCCGAGCCCGCCGTGCCGACGGCGCGGCCGGCCGCTTCCTCGCGCTCGCGGCCCTCGGCCAGTTCGGCGCGGTAGCGGGAGACGATGAACAGGGCGTAGTCGATGCCGACGGCCAGGCCGATCATCGACGCCAGGGTGGAGGTCGTGGAGCCCAGGTCCAGGGCGCTGGCGAGCGCGGTGATCGTGGAGACGCCGATGCCGACGCCGATGAGCGCGGTCAGCAGCGGGAATCCGGCCGCGAGCAGCGAGCCGAAGGTGATGACGAGGACGACGGCGGCGATCGCGATGCCGATGACCTCGCTGGAGCCGGTCTCCGGGGTCGCGGTGAGCGCGTCACCGCCGACCTCGACGGTCAGCCCGGCGTCGCGTGCGTGCTGCGCGGCTTCCTTCAGGGCGTTCTTGGAGGAGTCCTTGAGCTCCATCCCGGAGACCTTGTACTTCACCGAGGCGTAGGCGATCGAGCCGTTCCGGCTGACGGCGTGCCCGGCGTACGGGTCGGCGACGGAGACGACCTCGGAACCGCTGCCCAGCTCCTTGACGGTCTTCTCGACGGCCGCCCTGTTGAGCTTGTCGGTCATCTTCTCGCCGGCCGGCGCCTTGAAGACGACCCGCGCGGTGGCGCCGTCGGCGCTCATCCCGGGGAAGCGCTGTTCGAGCAGGTCGAAAGCCTTCTGCGCCTCGGTGCCGGGGATGGAGAAGGACGTGCTGCCGGCAGGCGGCGCGGAGGCGGCGCCGACCCCGGCGAGGGTCAGCAGCGCCACCCATATGAGGGCGACGAAGTGCCGTCGCCGGAAGGCGAGACGGCCCAGTTTGTACAGGAATGTGGCCACGGAGGCGTACTCCCGGTCAGGTCGTGGGGTTGATCAGGGCAGGGGTGGTCAGCCCGACGACGTGAGCGGTGACGTCAGAAGGTGGGCTTGCTGGGGAGAGAGATCAGTCGGTGGGAACGCCGAGGGCGGGGAGGACCACGGCGTCGATGTACGACATCAGGAAGGCCTGCGTCGGCGGCAGCTCGTCGATCATGGTGCGGGCGGCGAACCCTCCGAGCATCATGTGCATCATGAACTCGACCGCCGGGTTGTCCGCTCGGACCTCGCCCCGGTCGACGGCCCGCTGCACCACGCGGCGGAACGACGCCATCTCGGGCTCGATCAGATGATCCCGGAACGCCCGCAGGAGATCCGGATTGCTGTGCACCGCCATGGCCAGGCCCCGCATCAGCGCGGAGTTCTGCTCCATCTCGCAGTCGTCCGAACGCAGGGTGAGAGCGCGCAGGTCGCCCTTGAGCGATCCCGTGTCGATCTCGTCGAGGCCCATGCCGCCCGGCTTGGTGTGCCGCACCGCCTTCGCCACCAGCTCGGCCTTGCCGCCCCACTGGCGGTAGAGCGTCGCCTTGCTGGACTTGGTACGGGCGGCGACGGCGTCCATGGTGAGGGCGTCGTAGCCGACTTCGCGGAGCAGGTCGAGCACGGCCTCGTACAACTCGGCCTCCCGCTCGGGCGTGATCCGACTGCGGCGCCCTGTTGCGACGACCTCGGTCATGCCACTCACCCTTCCGCTCCGGAGCCTCCTGTTTCGTACTCCATGAACATACCCTGAGAGCGAGCGAAACGAAACCGTTTCGTACGTGGGTTGGGTCACGCTTGTTGGCTTTCCATAAACCGGCGCCGGTCTCCCGCGTACGAGTTGCCCGTGCCGTTTGCCCGGAAAAGCATAGGGAGGTGAGCTATCTGCGCCTTCCCCACCTCAGCGGCGACCTGCTGTGCTTCGTGGCCGAGGACGACCTCTGGCTGGCCCCCCTCGACGCGCCGGGCCGCGCCTGGCGCCTCACGGCCGACCGTACCAAGACCGGCCACCCGCGTTTCTCGCCCGACGGCCGCCGCATCGCCTACACGACCTGGCGCAGCCTCGACCCCGAGATCCATCTCGTCGGCGTCGACGGCGGTCCCGCGCGGCAGCTGACGTACTGGGGCAGCTCCGACACCCGGGTCTGCGGCTGGACGCCCCCCGAGAACGGGGAGAGCGACATCCTCGCGGTCGCCTCGCACGACCAGCCCTTCTCCTACTTCACCTGGGCCTACAAGGTCCCCACCGACGGCGACCCCGGCGCGCGGCTGCCCTGGGGGCCGGTCACCGACATCCAGGTCGCCGACGTCGACGGCGAACACCGGACCCTGCTGCTCACCGGCACCCCGCCGCACGAACCGGCCTCCTGGAAGCGCTACCGCGGCGGCGCCATGGGCCGCCTGTGGCTGCACGGCGAGCAGCTCGTGCCCGACATCGGCGGCCATCTGGCCTGCCCCATGTTCGTCGCCGGCCGCGTCGCCTTCCTCTCCGACCACGAGGGCGTCGGCAACCTCTACTCCTGCGCGTACGACGGCACCGACCTGCGCCGCCACACCGACCACGACGCCTACTACGCCCGGCACGCCGCGGGCGACGGCACCCGGGTGGTCTACCAGTGCGCGGGCGACCTGTGGCTCGTGGACGACTTCTCCCCGAACGCCGTGCCGCACAAGCTGGACGTCCGCCTCGCCGGGCCCGCCACCGGCCGCCGCCGCTATCAGGTGCCCGCCGCGCAGAACGTCGACGGCATCTCCGTGGACGAGACCGGCCGGGCCGGCGCCGTCGTCGTCCGCGGCAGCCTGTACTGGCTCACCCACCGCGACGGCCCGGCCCGCACCATCGCCGACACGCCCGGCGTCCGGGTACGGCTGCCGGAGATGCTGGGCACGACCGGCAAGGTCGCGTACGTCACCGACGCCGACGGCGAGGACGCCGTCGAGATCGCCCAGCTGCCCCGCGCGTCCGGCGACCGCGCCCCGCACCGGCTGGCCTCCGGCGCGCTCGGCCGGGTCCTGGAGATGGTCTGCGACCCGCTCGGCGAACGGCTCGCCATCGCCTCGCACGACGGGCGGCTGCTGCTGCTCGACACGGGGGAGGGGGAGGGCGGCGAGGCCGCGGAGACCCCGGCCGCGCGGGCCGCCGCCGAGGGCTCCGCGCAAGCAGAGGGGCCCGAGGAGGGCGAGGAGGCCGGGGAGAGCGCGCGGGCCGAGGTGCCGGGGGGCACGGCCGGCCAGGTGACCGAGCTGATCCGCTCCGTCAACGGCCCCGTCCGCGACCTCGCCTTCTCCCCCGACGGCGCCTGGCTCGCCTGGTCCCACCCGGGCATCGGCCGCTCCCTGCGCGAGATCAAGCTGGCCCGGATCAAGGACCGGCACATCGTGGACGTCACCAACGGCCGCTTCGAGGACGAGAACCCCGTCTTCACCCGCGACGGCCGCTACCTCGCCTTCCTCTCCTGGCGCGGCTTCGACCCGGTGTACGACGTCCACACCGGCGACCTCTCCTTCCCGCTCGGCTGCCGGCCGTACCTCGTCCCGCTGAGCTCGGCGACCCCCTCCCCCTTCGCGCTGAACCCCGAGGGCCGCCCGGCCGCGGGCGGGCTCGACCCGGTCGAGGACGAGGAGACGGGCGAGGCCGGCACGGTGACGGTGGAGGTGGAGGGCCTGGAGAACAGGGTCACGCCGTTCCCGGTCATCGCCTCCAAGTACTCCGCGCTGCACCCGGTCGCGGGCGGCGGCCTGGTCTGGCTGCGCTGGCCGATCTCCGGCGCGCTCGGCGAGACCTTCGCCAACCCGGCCGACACCAGCGGCCGTCCGACGCTGGAGTACTTCAACATCACCAAGGCCAAGAAGTCCGAACTGGTCGACCATCTGGACTGGTTCGCGGTGAGCGGCGACGCCACCCGCCTGGTCGTCGTGGACGAGGGCGAGCTGCGCGCGGTCCCGTCCACGGAACCGGGCGACGGCGACACGACCGTGTGGATCGACCTGCGCCGCATCCTGCACGAGGTCGACCCGCCCGCCGAGTGGCGCCAGGCCTACGAGGAGGCGGGGCGCATCATCCGCGGCTACTTCTGGGACCCGGGCATGTGCGGCATCGACTGGGACGCGGTGCTCGACCAGTACCGCCCGCTGGTCGAACGCGTCGCCTCCCCCGACGAGTTCGCGGACCTCCTGCGCGAGGTCCTCGGCGAACTGGGCACCTCGCACGCGTACGTCACCGCCGCCCGCCGCAACGAGGGCCCGCCGCACTACCAGCGCCGGCAGGGCCTGCTCGGCGCCAACTTCGTCCGCCGGGAAGCCGGCTGGGCCCTCAGGCGGATCCTGCCCGGCGACTCCTCCGACTCCCGGGCCCGCTCGCCGCTGGCCGGCACGGGCATCCGCGAGGGCGCCGTGCTCACCCATGTCGACGGCCGCCCGGTCGACCCGGTGACCGGGCCGTATCCGCTCCTCGCCGGCGCCGGCGGAACAACCGTGGAGCTGACGTTCGTGCCCGCGGAAGGGGGCGCGGACCGGGCCCGGCGGGTCGCGGTCGTCCCGCTCGTCGACGACCGCCCCCTGCGCTACCAGGACTGGGTCGCCAAACGCCGCGGCGTCGTACGGGAGTTGAGCGGCGGCAAGTGCGGCTATCTGCACATCCCCGACATGGGCGGCTCCGGCTGGGCCCAGTTCAACCGCGACCTGCGCATGGAGGTGTCCCGGCCCGCGCTGATCGTGGACGTGCGGGGCAACGCGGGCGGGCACATCAGCGAACTCGTCATCGAGAAGCTGACCCGGACGATCCTGGGCTGGGACCTGACCCGGGACGCCCAGCCGGTGTCGTACACCTCGAACGCGCCACGGGGTCCGGTGGTGGCCCTCGCCGACGAGGCGACCTCCTCGGACGGCGACATGATCACGGCCGCCTTCAAGCTGCTCAGGCTCGGCCCGGTGGTCGGCCAGCGCACCTGGGGCGGCGTGGTCGGCATGACCGGCCGCCACCGGCTGGGCGACGGCACGGTCATCACGGTCCCGATGAACGCGGCCTGGTTCGACGCCTACGGCTGGTCCGTGGAGAACCACGGCGTCGCCCCCGACCTGGAGATCATGCGCACCCCCCTGGACTGGGCCGAGGGCCGCCACGCCCAGATGGACGACGCGATCCAACTCGCCCTGGACCTCCTGACCACCACCCCCGCGGCCATCCCCCCGGACTACAGCGACGTCCCGAACCGCTCCCGCCCGAAACTGCCGCCGAGGAACAGTCGGCAAGGGGGCCGTCAATAAGGAGCGCGGGGCACCCTCCAGAAGGAGGGTGCCCCGCGCCGAACAGCCGGCCGAAGCCGAGCGCAGCGGCTACGCGTCGTAGTCCCGGTCGAACCGGTCCTTCATCTCCTGGTCCGAGTCCTCGATGTCACGCATGTTCTCGTGCTTGAGTCCCCGCTCGGGCGGCGCCTGCTGCTTACCGCGCTGCCCGGCCTGCTGACGGGCCTGGTCGCCCTTGCCCTTCGCCCGCTGCTTCGGTTCGCCGGCCTTGTTCCGGGACTGGTCCTTCATACCCATGAGGGTTCACTCCTGTGGTGAGTGAGAGGGAAATCGGGGGAACGGCCCCGCTGGGGCCTCGACCAGACTCACACGGCGGACCGGGCAACGCATGTGGATCAGTTACGGTGCGTAGCCCGCGCCGCGTCGTCGGCCGCGCCGCCCGCGCCCACGAGCCCCGAGCTCATCCCCTGCAACCGGGGCGCGAACCGCTTCATCTCGCGCTGCCCCACGGTCCCGATGAGCGCCGGCAGATATCCGCGCACCCCCTGCATGCCGCGCAGCCACCACTGTCCGTACACGTGCGCCGAGCGCCGCTCGATGCCCTCCACGATCCGGTCCACGGCGGGGCCCAGCGGGTACGTCTTGTTCGACGGCCACGGCAGCCGCTGGCGCAACTCCCGCATCACGTCGTCCTGGTCGGCACCGCGCACCATGTCGGTGTCCGTCCACGACAGGTAGCCGACGCCGACGCGCACGCCCTGGTAGCCGACCTCGGCGCGCAGACTGTGCGCATACGCCTCCACGCCCGACTTGGAGGCGCAGTACGCCGTCATCATCGGCGCGGGCGTGATCGCGGCGAGCGAGGCGATCTGGAGCAGATAGCCCCTGCTCTCGACCAGCACCGGCAGGAACGCGCGCGCGGTCACCGCCGAACCGATCAGGTTGACCTCGATCACCCGCCGCCAGGCCTGCGGATCGGAGTCGATGAACGGACCGCCCGTCGCCACACCGGCGTTGACGACCACGATGTCCACCTTCCCGAACCGCTCCTTCACCTCCCGCGCGACCCGGCCCATCGCCTCGTGGTCGGTGACGTCGGCGTACCAGTACGCGCTGTCGCTGTGCAGCCGCCCGGAGACCTCCTTGAGCGCCTCCTCCTCCAGCCCGACCAGCGCGACCTTCGCGCCGCGTGCCGAGAGCTTGCGCGCCAGCAGCTCACCGACGCCGCGCGCCGCCCCCGTGACGACCGCGACCTGCCCTTCGAGGCTGACCCTGCTCATGCGCCCTCCTTGATCTGCGCCGTGACATACGTGGTGACGAGCTCCCGGATCCTGCCGATCACCAGGTCGGGGGCCTCGATCGGGGTCATGTGCCCGACGCCGGTCAGCTCGGTGAGACCGACGCATTCCGGCAGTGCGGCGGCCAGCGCGCGGGCGTGCACCGCAGGCGTGAGCCGGTCGGACGCGCCGTGCACGATCGCGGTGGGCGTGTGCAACTCCCGTACGCCGTGGTCGAGATCGAGCGCCGCCAGCACCCCGGCCCACGCATGGCGTACGGCGCGCGGGCAGGCGTGCACGATCCGGGCGCACGCCTCCACCATGTGCGGGGCGGAACCGGCGCCCATGGTGGCGTACTTGAGGACGCTCTTCGCAACCGGCGTGACCGGCCCGAGGGGAGCGCGCGAGCCCAGGATGTGCCCGGTGATCCAGGTGCGCACGCCCCCGGCGCGCATCGGCACCACGCGCGACTCCGCGACCAGCCGCGAACTGCCCGTGCTGCACAGCAGGACGGCGGCGGCGTGCTCCTGGAAGCGGGGGCGCGTGGCCGCGGCCATGACCGTCATGCCGCCCATGGAGTGGCCGACGATCAGGGCCTTCTCCCCGCGTGCGAGCGTCCGTGCGAGCACGGCTTCAAGATCGTCCGCCAGCGCCCGGGTGGTGCACGCGGGGCTCGCGGGGCTGCGCCCGTGCCCCCTCTGGTCGTACGCGATCACCCGGTGGTCCCTCGCCAGGTCCCGTATCTGCGCCGCCCAGAAGGCGGTCGAGCAGGTCCAGCCGTGAGAGAGGACGATCGGGGGCGCGTTCTCGGGGCCGTGCACCTCGACGTGCAGGGGCGCGCCGTCGGCGGAGACGACGGTGAGTTCGTGGGCGGGGGCGGGCGGGGCGTAGCGGCCGCCGGTGACAGGGGCGGGCGCGGGGGCGGTCCGGCTCATGCGGCGCCCTCGCTCTCCACGACGGCGGCCGGCGTCCGCCGCACGGCCGTACCGGCCGGCTTGCCGTCGGCGTTCCGGACGACCTCGTACTCCGCCAGGTCCACGCGCCGGGTCGCGCTGCGGAACTCGGACGTCGTGCCGGGCCAGATCGTGGTGTTGCGGCCGCTCGCGTCCAGGTACCAGCTGGTGCAGCCGCCGGTGTTCCACACCGTCCGCTTCATGCGCTCCTGGACCCGGTGGTTCCAGGACTCGACGGCGGCGGGCCGGGCGTCCAGGGCGGTGCGGCCGCCGAGGACGTCGAGCTGGCGCAGATAGTCGGCCATGTAGTTCAGCTGGGACTCGATCATGAGGATCATGGAGGAGTTACCGAGGCCGGTGTTGGGCCCGATGATCGTCATGAAGTTCGGGAACCCGGCGGCGGTGGCACCGCGCAGCGCCCGCATGCCGTTCTTCCAGGAGTCCGCGAGCGTGTCGCCCGCCGCGCCGACCACCCGCTCGGCGATCGGCATGTCCGTGACGTGGAAGCCCGTCCCGAAGACGATCGCGTCGGCCTCGGCCTCGGTGCCGTCGGCCGCCACGAGCGTCGATCCGCGGATCTCGCCGAGCCCGCTGGCGACGACGTCCACGTTCGGCCTGGCCAGCGCCGGGTAGTACGCGCTGGACAGCAGGATCCGCTTGCAGCCGATGCGGTAGTCGGGCGTGAGCTTGGCGCGCAGGGCCGGGTCCTTGATCGCGCGGGCCATGTTGCGCTTGGCGAGCTGTTCGACCAGGCCGAGTTCGTCGGGGTGCTTGGTGAACGCCTGGACCTGAAGCTCCCGGATGCCCCACAGCAGTCCGCGCCGCACCTGGGTCGTGAACGGGAGCAGCCGGTGCAGTCCGCGCTCGACGCCGCTGATGGCGCGGTCCACCCGGGGCATCACCCACGGCGGCGTGCGCTGGAAGAGGGTCAGCCGGCCGACCTGCGGCTGGATCGTGGGCACGATCTGGATCGCGGAGGCCCCGGTGCCGACCACCGCGACGCGCTTGCCGCGCAGGTCGTAGTCGTGGTCCCAGCGGGCGGAGTGGAACACCTTGCCGGGGAAGGACTCCAGGCCCGGGATCCCGGGGATCTTCGGGTCGGACAGCGGTCCGGTGGCGGAGACGACGACGTCGGCGGTCAGCGAGCCGCGCGTGGTCTCGATGGTCCACCGCAGGTTCTCGGTGTCCCAGGTCATCAGCTTGACCTCGCAGTCGAGGCGAAGGTGCGGGCGCAGTCCGAAAAGGTCGGTGACGTGCTCCAGGTAGGCACGGATGTGCTGCTGCCCCGAGAAGGTACGCGGCCAGTCCGGGTTGGGCGCGAAGGAGAAGGAGTAGAGGTGGGAGGGTACGTCACAGGCGCACCCGGGGTAACTGTTGTCCCGCCAGGTGCCGCCGACGCTGTCGGCCCGCTCCAGGACGACGAAGTCGGTGATCCCCTCGCGGCGCAGCCGCACGGCGGCCCCCAGCCCGCCGAACCCGGACCCGATCACCGCCACCCGTACATGCTCGTGCTCGGCCATCCCGAAGCCTCCACGCATCGCCTTCGACCCTGCCAGTGAACACTGGCACAATGGGACTGTAGAGCAGCTCCGTACCGAGCGGTAGGGGGCGGGGGCACGAAAGTTACCGGCGGTACAACATAGGCTGCGGACGTGGCAGAGGACGCAGAACACTCGGGGACAAGGCCGCGGGAACGGCGCGAGTACCGCATGGAGGAGCTGGCCCGGCTCGCCGGGATCACCGTGCGCACCCTGCGCTTCTACCGGGAGCGCAAGCTGATCCCGCCGCCCCGGCGCGAGGGCCGTATCGCCTGGTACGACGACCACCACCTCGCGCGCCTGCGCACGATCGCCGCCATGCTGGAGCGCGGCCACACGCTGAACGGCATCGCGGAACTCGCGGAGGCCCTCGACCAGGGCCGCGACGTCGCCGACCTGCTCGGCGTCGGCACCCCCACCGAGGAGGAGCCGGTCCGGCTCACGCCCGAGGAACTCGCCGCCCGCTTCGAGGGCGAGGTCACCCCCGAGAACCTCGCCGCGGCCATGGCGCTGGGCTACCTCGGCACCGACGGCGACGAGATCGTCCACATCAGCCGCCGCCTGCTGGACGTCTCCTCCGCCCTGGTCCGCGAGGGCATCCCGCTCGGCGAGGTCCTCGCGGCCGCCACCCGCGTCCGCGAACACGCCGACGCCCTGGCTGAACTCTTCTCCGACCTGATCCTGCGCCACGCCCCCGAGGAGGACCTCCACCGCCTGCGCCCCCTGGCCCGCAGCGTGGTGGAGGCGGAACTCTCCCTGGCCCTCGACCGCCGCCTGACCAAGAAATCCGGCGAACGCGCCATCTGAGCCCGCCTGCCGCCGACGGACGGGCCCAGCGGGCGGGGCCGCGCCTACAGGTCGTAGACGACGGTCACCGGCGCGTGGTCCGACCACCGCTCGGCATGCGTGGCCGCGCGCTCCACGACCCCCTTGACGGCCTTGCCGGCGAGCCCGGGCGTGGCGACGTGGTAGTCGATGCGCCACCCCGAGTCGTTGTCGAAGGCCCGCCCGCGGTACGACCACCAGGTGTACGGCCCCTCGACATCGGGGTGCAGGGCGCGCACGACGTCGACGTAACCGCCCTCCTCGGCGGCGAGCACCCGGCCGAGCCACTCCCGCTCCTCGGGCAGGAAGCCGGAGTTCTTGGTGTTGCCGCGCCAGTTCTTGAGGTCGGCCTGCTGATGGGCGATGTTCCAGTCGCCGCAGACGACGACCTCGCGCCCGTCGGCGGCGGCCCGCGCGCGCAGCTCCTTGATGTGGACGAGGAACTCGTCCATGAAGCGCACCTTCTCGTCCTGCCGCTCGGTGCCGACCTCGCCGGAGGGCAGATACAGGGAGACGACCGTCACACCGGGCAGGTCGGCCTCGACGTAGCGGCCGCTGCCGTCGAACTCGTCCGAACCGAAGCCGACCCGGACGCGGTCCGGCTCCCGCCGCGTGTAGAGGGAGACGCCCGCACGCCCCTTGGCGGCGGCCGGGGCGTGCACGACGTGCCAGCCGTCGGGCTCCCGGACCTCCTCGGGCAGCTGGTGCGGCTCGGCACGCACCTCCTGGAGACAGACGACGTCCGCCTCCGTCCGGGCGAGCCACTCCACGAAGCCCTTCTTGGCGGCGGCCCGCAGCCCGTTCACGTTCACCGAGGTCACAGTCAGCACCAGGGCACGATACCGGCACACTGGTCGGAGCCCGTCCACACCGTCCGACGAACACCGTCCTGCATAGAAGTACGATGCCCAGCATGAATATACGCCGCGTCCGTTTCGATCACCCCGACGCCGTCACGCTCAACGACGAGGTACAGGCCGAGTACCAGCTGCGCTACGGCGGCGACGGCGACGCCACGGCTCTCGACACCACGGACTTCGACCCGCCGCGCGGCGCCTACCTGATCGCGTACGACGAGCTCGACCGCCCCGTCGCGACCGGCGGCTGGCGCAGCCAGGACCTCAACGACGAGGGCAACGAGAACGGCGACGCCGAACTCAAGCGCATGTACGTGGTCGCGCAGATGCGCGGCCGGGGCCTCGCGCGCCGCATGCTCGCGGCCCTGGAGAAGGACGCCCGCACCGCCGGCCGGATCCGCATGGTGCTGGAGACGGGCAGCAAGCAGCCGGAGGCCGTCGCCCTGTACACGTCGAGCGGCTACGAGCCGTGCGCCAAGTTCGGCTACTACCGCTTCCACGAGGAGAGCCTCTGCTTCGCGAAGAAGCTCTGAGCGGCCCTGAGCCGGTAACTCGGATCACACCAGGCCCGCTTGAGCCCCGGCAGGCCTGAACGCGGTCCGACACCGCGCCCGGACATACGATGAAGCCCCTGTCGACTACCGCCGACAGGGGCTTCATGCTGCGTGGACCTGAGGGGATTTGAACCCCTGGCCCCCTCGATGCGAACGAGGTGCGCTACCGGACTGCGCCACAGGCCCTTGCAACGAGTGAAACTCTAGCATCCCCGTCGGGGTGCTTGGAAATCCGTTCCGTGACTGGTCACGGCGGGGGTCTCCGGAGGGGGCGCGCGACGGGGAGCGCGCCGGAGGGGCGTGCGGGAGTTACTCGTTCGCCGCGCGCGGGCGGTCGCCGTCCTCGTACTGATCGAACAGGGGCGTGCGTCCGCGCTCACGGGCCCGGCGCGCGGACGCGGCGCGGCGCGCGTCGCTGCGGCCGCCCGCCGGCTTGTCCTCGGCCACAGGCGCCTGCTCGTCGGCGCCGGCCTCCGGCGCGTGGACGGCCTCCTGCTCCGGCGCGACCGAGCTGGAACGCGCCGAGCTCCAGGTGTCCGGCGCCCCCAGGTCCACGTCGGACGTGGCACGCGGCGCCACCGGCGCGGTCACATACGTCGGCAGGGGCACCGGCACGGGCTCCCAGCTGTCCCCGCCGGGCCGCCGCTGCCGCTCACGCTGCTGGTCGACCCACTCGGCGTGGTCGGTCTGCTCGACCAGGGCACGCCGGTCCGCGGCGAGCGCGGAGAGACCGGGATCCGTCTCGGCCTCCTGAACCTCCTCCGCTTCGTCCGCGCCGGCGCTCGTCGTATCGGGCGACACGCGCCGACGCGGCTGACGCTCGCGCTCCCGCAGCCGCTGCGCGGCGACCTCGGCCTGCCGGCGGTCCATCTGGTAGGCGAAGCGACGGCGCTCCTGGGAGCGCAGGTACGCGATGTACCCGCTGAGCATCACGGCCGGTACGGCGGGCGCCCACAGGAAGGCGAGCCCGCCGACCGCGGCGACGATCGCACCGAGCGTGAAGCCGAGGAAGAGCATCACGGTGGTGCGCCGGCGGCGCGCCAGGACCTTCAGGCGCCGGTCGCGCGCTGCGGCCGCCTGTGCCGAGGCCGTGCGCCGCGCGGCCGGCACCGGCCGCTGCGGGGGCGCGGGCGCCGGTTTGGGCGCCCGTGCGGGCTCCTGTCCGCGTGCCGCTTCCGCTCTTCCGGGTGACTCGCCCCCGGCTTCCGCGTGCACCTGACGACGGGCCGGAGGCATGGCGAAGGCCCGGACGTCCACCGAGTCGGTGGCGGCGTCCGGGTCACCGGCGTCCGGCTCCCCCTCCTGGGCGGAGCGCGCCCGCAGGTCCCTGGCGTATCGACGCTCCATGCCCGCCCGTCCGGACAGCAGCCGGATGGCGGTGCTGAAGCGTTCCGTCGGACGGGCCTCGTTCAGCTCGTCCTGCCTACGGAGCCACATCGGCACCAAGTAGGCGGCCCAGGCCCCGACAATGACTGCGTAGATGAGGCCGCTGCTGCTCACGCCTCACACCGTAGAGGGGTTTGCCTGAGGCCATCCGCCAATTGGGCCGGTGTGTCGCACGATCTGGCTGATATTTCCAGCTTTTTTTGCGATCCATGCGATCAGAGGACCGCCTCAGTCGCGAATTCAATGCCCTGAGACGGTCAGCATCCGATCAATTTCGAACACATATTCAATTTCGGCGGGCCTAGGCGGGATTCCCCGGCGTGTTCTGCGGATTCCGCGACGGATCCGCGTCGTCCGCCGGGCGCTCGATGTGCCGCTCCCTCTGGGAGCGTGCCCGCTGCCAGCGCGCGAGCAACCCGTCGGGCACCTCCTCCGCGGTGAGCGCGAAGACCAGGTGGTCGCGCCAGGCCCCGTCGATGTGCAGATAGCGCGGCCGGAGCCCCTCCTCGCGGAATCCGAGTTTCTCCACGACCCGGCGGCTGGGCCGGTTCTCGGGCCGAATGCAGACCTCGATGCGGTGCAGCCCGACGGCACGGAAACAGTGATCCACCACGAGCGCGACCGCCGTCGGCATCACGCCGCGGCCGGCCACCGACTCGTCCACCCAGTACCCGACGTGCCCCGAGCACATCGACCCCCAGGTGATCCCGGCGACCGTCAACTGCCCGACGAGCCGCCCCTGGTACTCGATGACGAACGGCAGCATCCGGCCCGCGTTGGCCTCCGACCGCAGGTGCCGGACCATCTGGCGGTACGTCGGCCGGTGGGTGATCGGCCCGCTCGGCGTGGGCGGCGGAATGGTCGCCTCCCAGGGGCGCAGCCAGTCCCGGTTGCGCCGGTTCACCTCGCGCCAGGCTCGCTGGTCGCGCAGCCTTATCGGCCGGAGGACGACATCGCCGTCCGCCAGCACGACGGGCCAGTAGGGGCTGTTCAGCTCGCACCCCCGCTCGTGGGTCTGGGGTGGTCGCCGCCGCGGATCTGGTCGACGGCGTGGACCAGCAGCGGCTCCAGCACGGCGAGGCCGTCGCGCACCCCGCCCGTGGAGCCCGGCAGATTGACGATCAGGGTCCGTCCCGCCACCCCGGCCAGGCCCCGGGACAGCACGGCGGTCGGCACCTTCTGACTGCCGAACGCCCGGATGGCCTCCGCGATGCCCGGCACCTCGTAGTCGATCACCGCGCGGGTCGCCTCGGGAGTGCGGTCGGTCGGCGAGACGCCGGTGCCGCCGGTGGTGACGATCGCGTCGTACCCGGCGGCCACGCCCGCCAGCAGGGCCTCCCGCACGGGATCCCCGTCGGGCACGATCCGGGGGCCGTCCACGGCGAACCCGAAGCCCGTCAGGCCGTCGACGATCAACGGGCCGCCCTTGTCCTCGTAGACACCCGCCGCGGCCCGGTTGGAGGCGGTGACCACCAGAGCCCGGTAGCTCATGCCCGGCTCCAGTCGCCCGACGTGCCGCCCGTCTTCTCCTCCACCCGTACGTCCGTGATGACCGCTCCCTTGTCGACCGCCTTGACCATGTCGATCACGGTCAGCGCGGCGACCGTGACGGCGGTGAGGGCCTCCATCTCGACGCCCGTACGGTCCGTCGTCCTCACGGTGGCCTGGATCTCCACGGCGTCGTCCGCGACCGACAGATCCAGTTTCACACCGGACACCGACAACGGGTGGCACAGCGGGATCAGGTCCGGGGTGCGCTTGGCGCCCATGATGCCCGCGATCCGCGCGGTGGCGAGGGCGTCCCCCTTGGGTACCCCCTCGCCGCGCAGCAGCTCGACCACGCGGGGCGAGACGAGCACGCGGCCGCTGGCACGGGCGGTGCGCGCGGTCACGTCCTTCCCGGATACGTCGACCATGCGGGCGGCGCCCGCCTCGTCGATGTGCGTCAGTCCGTCCTGCGTACTCATGCTCTGTGCCGCTCCCGGTCCGGGCCCGTCACAGTGCGGTTGCGCGGGCCTGCTGTGCGCGCCACGGTACCGCCAAGTCGGCGCACGCACCGGGCCAGGACCCCCGTGGGGCCCCGTCGCTCGCTCACGCGCGCGTGCGTCAGCCGAGCAGGACGACCTCCACCTCGTCGCCGGGCTCGGCGGACTCCGTGTCCTCGGGGACGACGATCAGCGCGTCGGCTTGCGCCAGCGCCGCGATCAGGTGCGAACCGGCCCCGCCCACCGGGGCCACCTCGCCGTCGGCGTAGGCGCCCCGCAGGAACTGCCGGCGCCCCTTGGGCGAGCGCAGCGCCTCGTCCGCCTTCAGCGTCGCGCGCGTGCGGGGCCGGTGCAGGTCCGGCAGGCCCATCAGGGCGCGGATGGCGGGGCGGACGAACAGCTCGAAGGAGACGTACGACGACACCGGGTTGCCGGGCAGGGCCAGCAGCGGCGTGTGGTCGGGGCCGATCGAGCCGAAGCCCTGGGGCTTGCCGGGCTGCATGGCGAGCTTGCGGAACTCCACGCCGCCGCCCGCCTCGTCCTCGTCACCGGCGTACGACAGCGCCTCCTTGACCACGTCGTACGCCCCGACGCTCACCCCGCCCGTGG
Organism: Streptomyces sp. HUAS MG56; assembly: GCF_058673395.1. Taxonomy (NCBI): domain Bacteria; kingdom Bacillati; phylum Actinomycetota; class Actinomycetes; order Kitasatosporales; family Streptomycetaceae; genus Streptomyces; species Streptomyces sp. HUAS MG56. Next base: position 4,864,478 of record NZ_CM178722.1, read on the forward strand.
TCACCAGCAGGTCGGCGCGGACGAGCTGGTCCTCGATGGTCGAGCGCAGGGTGTCGGCGTCGTCGGCGACCGCGCCCACCCGGTAGGCGATGGCGCCGGCGTCCCGCGCGGCGGCGGTGAGGGCGAAGCTGTTGGAGTCGTAGATCTGGCCGTCGGCCAGGTCCTCGCCGGGCTGGACGAGTTCGCTGCCGGTGGACATGACGACCACGCGCGGGCGCGGGCGCACGCGTACCGTGCCGCGGCCGATCGCGGCGAGGAGCGCGATCTGCGGCGGGCCGAGGATCGTGCCGGCCTCCAGGGCGCGTTCGCCGGCCTTCACGTCGCTGCCCTTGGCGCGCACGTGCGCGCGTGCCCGGGCGGGACGGTGCACGCGCACCTGCCCCTCGGCGCCCTCGGGGGCCAGGCTGCGTGCCCGCATGCCGCTTACCGGTCCCTCGCCGAGCCCGCCGTCGGTCCACTCGACGGGGACGACGGCCTCGGCGCCCGGCGGCAGCGGGGCGCCGGTCATGATGCGGGCGGCCTGCCCGGGGCCGACCCGGACCGGGTCGGCCGCGCCCGCCGCGACGTCCCCGACGACGTCCAGGACGGCCGGGAACTCCTCACTGGCACCCTCGACGTCCGCGACCCGCACCGCGTACCCGTCCATGGAGCTGTTGTCGAACGGCGGCAGGGACACCGGCACCGTGACGTCGTCGACCAGGACACAGCCCTGGGCGTCGAGCAGTTGCAGCTCGATGGGCTCCAGGGGGCGGACGGCGGAGAGGATGTCCTCCAGGTGCTCGTCCACCGACCACAGATGGTCCGGGCCGGCGGGGCGGGTCGCGGCGCTGCTCAAGACTGCTGCATCTCCTCGGCTACGTAACTGCGAAGCCAGGCCCGGAAGTCCGGGCCCAGGTCTTCACGTTCGCACGCGAGTCTGACAATGGCACGCAGATAGTCGCCGCGGTCGCCGGTGTCGTAGCGGCGGCCCTGGAAGACGACGCCGTGCACCGGACCGCCGACCTTCTCGTCCTGGGCGAGTTGCTGGAGGGCGTCGGTGAGCTGGATCTCGCCGCCGCGGCCCGGCTCGGTCCGGCGGAGTATGTCGAAGATGTGCGGGTCGAGGACGTAGCGGCCGATGACCGCGTAGTGCGACGGGGCGTCCGCCGGGTCCGGCTTCTCGACCAGTCCGGTCACCTTCACGACGTCGGTGTCGGCGGTGGCCTCCACGGCCGCGCAGCCGTAGAGGTGGATCTGCTCGGGCGCGACCTCCATGAGGGCGATCACGCTGCCGCCGTGCTGTTCCTGGATCTCGATCATGCGCTGGAGCAGCGGGTCGCGGGGGTCGATCAGGTCGTCGCCGAGGAGGACGGCGAAGGGCTCGTGGCCGACGTGCGGGGCGGCGCACAGGACGGCGTGGCCCAGGCCCTTGGGGTCGCCCTGGCGGACGTAGTGCATGGTCGCCAGGTCGCTGGACTCCTGGACCTTGGCGAGCCGGCCGGCGTCGCCCTTCTTCTGAAGGGCCGATTCCAGCTCGTAGTTGCGGTCGAAGTGGTCCTCCAGGGGACGCTTGTTGCGTCCGGTGACCATGAGCACGTCGTCGAGACCCGCCGCCACGGCCTCCTCGACCACGTACTGGATCGCCGGCTTGTCGACGACCGGCAGCATCTCCTTGGGAGTGGCCTTGGTGGCCGGCAGGAACCGCGTACCGAGGCCTGCCGCAGGGATGACAGCCTTGCTGATCCTGGGGTGCGACTGAGTCATGCCCGCCACCTTAACCGGCTCTTTGTACGGAATCCGTAGTGCCGGTTGATTGACCCTTTATGACCGCATTGAACAATCAAGAAGGACGCAGACGACCCGTGGAACACGAGGGACGCATGAGCGAGCCTGACAAGCGAACGTTGCGGCGGGAGCTCCTCACGGTGAGGAACAGGTTGACACCGGATGACGCCGACGCGACAGGGCGCGCGCTGGCGGAGCGCGCGCTGGAGCTGCCCGAACTGGCGCGTGCGCGCACGGTGGCGGCGTACGTCTCCGTAGGGAGCGAACCCGGCACGCGGGCGCTGCTGGACGCGCTGCGCGCGCGGGGCGTGCGGGTCCTGCTCCCCGCACTGCTGCCGGACAACGATCTGGACTGGGGCGAGTACACCGGCCCGGACTCCCTCGCGCGGATCCGACACGGCGGAAAGATGGCGCTCTTCGAGCCCGCGGGCGCGCGCCTCGGCCCGGACGCGGTGACGGGCGCCGACGTGGTCCTGCTGCCCGGGCTGGCGGTGGACGCGCGCGGGATGCGCCTGGGGCGGGGCGGAGGGTCGTACGACCGCGTGCTGGCCCGCCTGGAGCGCGCGGGCGTACGACCCCGCCTCGTGGTCCTGCTCCACGACACGGAGGTCGTCGCCCACGTCCCGGCGGAGGCGCACGACAAGCCGGTGCACGCGGTGGTGACGCCCTCCGGCGTGCACCGTTTCCGAGGCGCCTGAGCGGGCGCCGCCCTCACGGAAAACGGCCCTCCACGCGTGCGTGGAGGGCCGTTTCGGGTCGCGTGCCGTCAGGTGCTCACGGCTTCAGGGTGAGCGTGTCGCTCGTGCTCTTGTCGACCGCCGTGGCCGAGAACGACCAGGGCAGCAGCTCGCCCTTGGCCCACAGGCTCGTCTGGTCCGTGTAGTGCGCGCTGAAGGCGTGCCCGGAGGCGCCGGTCAGGTTGATCCACTTGGACTTGTCGAAGTCGGCGAGGTTCACGACCATCCGCATCGACGGCACCCAGACGACGCCGTAGCCGCCCGCGGCGTTCCAGCCGGTCGCGTTGACCGTGGCCTCGCCGCCGCTGAGCTTCCAGGGGCCCCGGTTGAGGATGTACTGCAGGACCTGGGGGCCGTCGGTGCCGAGCGTCTGGTTCTTCAGGAACAGGCGGTGCAGCCGGCCCCAGCTCCAGGTGTCGATGTCCTTGCCGAGCTTGGCGGTCAGCTCCCAGCGGGCGTCGATCATGGCGCGGGCGAAGAGCTGGTCCATGTTGTTCGCGGCGGGGCGAGTGCCCGACTTGGGCGTCTTCCACCAGTCGCTGTCCGGCTTGTCCATCAGGTCGCGCACGACCTCGAACCAGCGGTCGCCGCCGTCCGGCTGCGCCTGGTCGGCGTCGCGCTCACCGCACTCGCGCACCTTGGTGTTGTCGTCGACCGGACCGGTGCTGTCGATCTTGTCGACCCACAGGCACTGGCCCTTGACACGCAGCTCCTTGGGCATCTTGTTGCCGAAGGCGAGCTTGAGGATGTTGCGCCAGACCGAGTTGAAGTACGCGGCCGCCGCGGAGTCGGATTCCTGGGTGTAGTCCCAGCCCTCCAGCAGCTTCTGCGCCTGGCGCACGTTCTTGTCGTCCAGGTTGATCTTCAGCAGCTTCGGCACCAGGAGCTTGGCGATCTCGCTGCTGTTGTCCAGCTGCATCTGCCGCATGTCGTCGGTCGAGATCTTGCCGCCGTCCTTGATCTTGGACTCGATCAGGTCGGTGATGCGCTGGCTGCGTGTGCCGTAGCCCCAGTCGGTGGTCAGCGTGTACGGGTACTTGCCCTTGTCGACCACGGCCTGGTTGGCGGTGACGATGTAGCCGCGCTTGGGGTTGTACTCGTAGGGGAGCTCGCCCTGCTTGACGAAGCCGGTCCAGCGGTACTTCGACTCCCATCCCGGCGCCGGCACGGAGCCGTCGTCCACCGAGGAGCGCGTGGGGATCTTTCCCGGCAGCGTGTAGCCGATGTTGTTGTTGGTGTCGGCGTAGACCAGGTTCTGGGACGGCACGTCGAACAGGGCGGCGGCCTGGCGGAACTCGCTCCAGCCGGAGGCCTTGTCGAGGGCGAAGACGGCGTCCATGGAGGTGCTCGGGTCGAGCGCGGTCCACCGCAGGGCGACGCCGTAGCCGTCACCGCGGTCGGGCGCGGCGGTGTTGACCGTGGCCTTCCTGCCGACCTGGACGAGTTCGTCGTCCCGGTCGGACAGCAGCGGCATCCCGTCCTGGGTCTGGCGGACGACGATCGTCTTGGACGAGCCGCCGGCGACCTTGATGGTCTCCTCGCGGGTCTGGAAGGGCCGGACCTTGCCGTCGTACAGGTAGCCGTTCGCGGTGACCTTCTCCAGGTAGAGGTCGGTCACGTCGACCCCGGAGTTGGTCATGCCCCAGGCGATGTCGGTGTTGTGACCGATTATCACGCCCGGCATGCCGGCGAAGGTGTAACCGCTGACGTCGTACTGGCACTGGGCGGAGACGGTCCGGCAGTGCAGGCCCATCTGGTACCAGACGGACGGCAGGGACGCCGACAGGTGCGGGTCGTTGGCGAGCAGCGGCTTGCCGGTGATGGTGTACTTCCCGGAGACGACCCAGGAGTTGGAGCCGATGCCCTGGCCGTTCACGCCGACGGCGGTCGGGACGTTGTCCAGGACGTTGTAGAGGCCCCCCAGCTGGCTCGTGAGCGACGATCCCGTCGCGCCCGAGGTGGCGGAGCCGGTCGTACCCGTCGCGCCCGCAGAGGCGCCCGTGGAGCCCGTGCTGCCGCCGGTCGCACCCGTCACGCCTGTGCCCTGGGAGCCGCCCGTCGCGCCGCTCTGCTGGAAGGTCCTGGTCAGCTCGTTGTACTGACCCTCCTGCACGATCGGCTTGTTACGGCTGTAGGGGTACTCGGGGTACAGGTCCTTGATCTGCTGCGGGCCGAACCGGCTCGTCATCAGCGCGCGGTCGATCTCGTCCTGCATGTTGCCGCGCAGGTCCCAGGCCATCGCCTTGAGCCAGGAGACGGAGTCGACCGGGGTCCACGGCTGCGGCGTGTAGTCGTTGGTGAGGCCCAGCGCCGCGTACTCCAGGGAGATGTCCTTGCCGTCCTTGCCCTGGAGGTAGGCGTTGACACCCTTGGCATACGCGTCGAGGTACTTCTTCGTGGAGGCCGACAGCTTGGTGTCGTACTCCTGCTTGGCGATCCGGTCCCAGCCGAGGGTGCGCAGGAACTCGTCGTTCTTGACCTGGCTCTTGCCGAACATCTCCGACAGGCGCCCGGAAGTCATGTGCCGGCGCACGTCCATCTCGTAGAACCGGTCCTGCGCCTGCACGTAGCCCTGCGCCATGAACAGGTCCGTGTCGGAGGACGCGTAGATCTGCGGGATGCCGTTGCCGTCCCGCTTCACGTCCACCGGCCCGGACAGGCCCTGGAGCGTGAGCGAACCCGTGGTCTGCGGGAAGGAGGCGCGCACGGTGCTGATCGACCAGTACGCCCCGTAGGCGATGCCGCCGATGACGGCCAGGACCAGCACCAGCACGATCAGTCGGGCTCTGCGCCCCTTCTTCCTGCCGGACTTGGCGGGCTTGTCACCCGTTGTGGCGGTGGTATTCGGGGGCATCGCTGTCCTTGCTGTCCTAACGCGAGCGGCAGGTCGGGCTGTGACTTTGAATGAGCGCTGGAGCAACCATAGGCGCAGGGCCCTGTCCCGCTTGACGCGGAGTGGGGAACCAGCGTGTACGAGCGTTCGATCTTGCCTCGGCGAGCGTCAAGAAAGCGTCAAGAGTTAGGTAAGGTAACGAAGTACTTGGGTGCGGCGTGCCGCAGCCTCGGATCTTGTGTACGTGTGCCCGCGCGCCCCGCGCGCGGGCCAAGGAAGGGAACCGCCGCTGACTGTCCACCACCTCGACCAGCTCCTGCTCGTCTGCTCCCTGGTCCTGCTCGTCGCCGTCGCGGCCGTCCGGATCTCCTCGCGCAGCGGGCTCCCCAGCCTGCTCGTGTACCTGGGGATCGGCATCCTCATGGGCCAGGACGGCATCGGGCACATCCACTTCAACAGCGCCGCGACGACCCAGGTCATCGGGTACGCGGCCCTGGTCGTGATCCTCGCCGAGGGCGGCCTCGGCACGAAGTGGAAAGAGGTCCGCCCGGTCCTGGCCTCCGCCTCCGTCCTGGCGACCGTCGGCGTCGCCGTCAGCGTGGGCGTCACGGCGGCGGGCGCGCACTATCTGGTCGGGCTGGAGTGGCGCCAGGCGCTCATCATCGGCGCGGTGGTGTCGTCGACGGACGCGGCGGCGGTCTTCTCCGTGCTGCGCAGGATTCCCCTCCCCGCGCGCGTGACGGGCACGCTGGAGGCGGAGTCCGGCTTCAACGACGCCCCGGTGGTCATCCTGGTCGTCGCCTTCTCCACGGCGGGACCCGTCGAGCACTGGTACGTCCTGCTGGGCCGGATACTTCTGGAGCTGGCGGTCGGCGCCGCCATAGGGCTCGCGGTGGGCTGGATCGGCTCCTGGGGGCTCAAGCGCGTGGCCCTGCCCGCCTCGGGCCTCTACCCCATCGCCGTGCTGGCCATCGCCGTCACCGCGTACGCCGCCGGCGCCCTGGGGCACGGCAGCGGCTTCCTGGCCGTCTACCTGGCCTCGATGGTGCTCGGCAACGCCAAGCTCCCGCACTGGCCCGCCACACGCGGCTTCGCCGAGGGGCTCGGCTGGATCGCCCAGATCGGCATGTTCGTCCTGCTCGGCCTGCTGGTCACCCCGCACGAGCTGGGTGACGACGTCTGGCCCGCCCTGGTCATAGGCCTGGCCCTGACCATGGTGGCCCGCCCGCTGAGCGTGATCCTCAGCCTCGCGCCGTTCCGCGTGGCATGGCAGGAGCAGACGCTCATGTCGTGGGCGGGACTGCGCGGCGCCGTACCCATCATCCTGGCGACCATCCCGATGGTGAACGGCGTCGCCGGCAGCCGCCGCATCTTCAACATCGTCTTCGTCCTGGTCGTGGTCTACACCCTGGTCCAGGGGCCGACCCTGCCCTGGCTGGCGCGCACGCTGCGGCTGGGCGAGAAGGGCGAGGCCGCGGACCTCGGCATCGAGTCCGCACCCCTGGAGCGGCTGCGCGGGCACCTGCTCTCCGTCTCGATCCCCGAGGGCTCCCGGATGCACGGCGTCGAGGTCAACGAACTGCGGCTGCCGACCGGGGCCGCCGTCACGCTCGTCGTCCGCGATGCAAAATCGTTCGTTCCGCTGCCGACGACCGTGCTGCGCCAGGGCGACGAACTGCTGGTCGTCGCCACCGACCCGGTGCGCGACGCGACGGAACGGCGGCTGCGCGCGGTCGCCCACGGCGGCAAGCTGGCGGGGTGGCTGGGCGTGAGCGGGGCGACCGCCTGGCGGTGAGCGCGGGGCGCACGGGAGCGGGGAGGGCGTGCGTTACGGGTGCGTTTCGTGCGATTCACACGCGCGCCAATCACAGGTGAACAGGCCCGACCGTGCTCGTTTTCACAGGTGCACAAGCCCTTGCTCCCTGTAGTATCAAGGCACCCAGATCGAACCAACTCTGTCTGATGCAGAGCTGGCGCGACCGTATGGCGGCCGGAACGCCCTCCGCAGTGGCACCGGTATCTACCGCAGTTCCGCGCAAGAGGACAGCTCTCGGCGCCCCCGCACGGGCGCGCTACCAGGCGGAAGAAAGGCACGGGCCGTGGAATCCACGGTCACCACCGAGCCGGCGGAGAACCCGTCGGCGTCGTCCCGCCCGGGCTACGGACAGCTGCTGCGCACCCGCGGCGCCTGGACGTTCCTGCTCCCCGGTTTCGCCGCGCGCCAGCCGTTCGCGATGCTCACCCTCTCGATCGTGCTGCTCGTGCAGCACACCACCGGCTCGTACGGCGCGGCGGGCGCCGCCGCGGCCGCGACCGGTGTGTCCATGGCGCTGTTCGCGCCGTACAGCGGCCGTCTCGCCGACCGCTACGGCCAGCGCGCCGTGCTGGTCCCCGGCGTTCTGGTGCACACGCTGTCGGGCCTGACCCTGACGGCGCTCGCGCTGGCGCACGCGCCGCTGTGGGCGCTCTTCCTGGCGGCCGTCCCGACCGGCGCCTCGGTGCCGCAGGTCGGCCCGATGGTGCGGGCGCGCTGGGGCGTGAAGCTCCAGGGTTCGCCCCTGATGGCCACCGCGGCGGCGTTCGAGTCGGTCACGGACGAGCTGACCTTCGTCTTCGGTCCGCTGCTGGCGACCGCGCTGTGCACCACCGTGACGCCCGCGGCGGGCCTGGTCACCGAGGGCGCGCTGACGCTCGTCGGCGGTCTGCTGTTCGCCGCGCAGAAGAGCACGCAGCCGCCGGTCACCGTGGAGACCGGGCACGCGCGCGTGCAGCACGCCTCCGCGCTGCGCGTGCCCGGCGTGCGCGTACTGGTCGTGACGTTCCTCGGGATCGGGTCCGTCTTCGGCGGCATGCAGGTGTCGCTGGCGGCGTTCACCGAGTCGATCGGCGAGCCCGGCCTGAACGGCGTCCTGTACGGCGTCTTCGCCGCCGGAAACATGCTGTCCGGCATCGTCTGCGGCGCGATCGCGTGGAAGGTCGCGCCCCAGCACCGCCTGGTCGCCGGCTACACGGCGCTCGCGATCACCGCGTCCGCCCTGTGGACGGCACACTCGGTCCTGCTGCTCGCCGGGCTCGGCCTGCTCGTCGGCATGTCCATCGCACCGGCGCTGATCACCGGTTACACGCTGGTCGAGGGCCTGGTGCCGGCCGCCGCCCGCACCGAGGCCTTCACCTGGCTGACCGGCGCGGTCGCGCTCGGGCAGGCGGCCGCCGTCACCGTCGCCGGCCAGCTTGAGGACCGGCTGTGGAACGGTGCCGGATTCCTGGTGCCGGCGGCGGGCACCGTGCTCGCGCTGTCGACCCTGGTGACGCTGCGATCGCGGCTGGTCGCACCCCGGCGGAACGTCACCGTCGCACGTGGCGTCGGTCACCGCGTGCCGGTGACGGTGGACTGATCCCCGGGAATACGTCACTATGGACCGTCGTTAGCACTCATCGAGTGAGAGTGCCAGGAGGAAGACAGTGCCGACCTACCAGTACCAGTGCACCGAGTGCGGCGAGGGCCTTGAGGCGGTGCAGAAGTTCACCGACGACGCCCTGACCGAGTGCCCCAACTGCGGTGGCCGCCTGAAGAAGGTGTTCTCCGCGGTCGGCATCGTCTTCAAGGGCTCCGGCTTCTACCGCAACGACTCCCGCGGCTCCACGTCGAGCAGCAGCCCGGCGTCCAAGCCGTCCGGCTCGTCGTCGAGCACCACGTCGTCGGGCACCACGTCCTCGTCGTCCGACGCGAAGCCGTCCTCCTCCTCGTCGAGCTCCGCCAAGAGCTCCGCCGCCTGACCCGCTCACACCGCACCCTGCCGTCGCGCGACGGCAGGGTTTCCGGCGTTTCCGGGCACCGCCTCCCCCGCTCTTTCGCCGACAGCTAGTGTGCTGACCATGGCGAACGCAGAGATCGGTGTAATCGGCGGCTCAGGCTTCTACTCGTTCCTCAAGGACGTGACCGAGGTCCAGGTGGACACCCCCTACGGGCCGCCCAGCGACTCCCTCTTCTTCGGCGAGATCGCCGGCCGGCGGGTCGCCTTCCTGCCCCGGCACGGCCGCGGCCACCACCTTCCGCCGCACCGCATCAACTACCGCGCCAACCTGTGGGCACTGCGCTCCGTCGGCGTCCGTCAGGTGCTCGGCCCGTGCGCGGTGGGCGGGCTGCGCCCCGAGTACGGCCCCGGCACCCTGCTCGTGCCGGACCAGATGGTGGACCGTACGAAGTCCAGGGCGCAGACGTACTTCGACGGGCTGCCGCTGCCCGACGGCACGGTGCCGAACGTCGTGCACGTCTCCATGGCCGACCCCTACTGCCCCGCCGGACGCGCCGCCGCGCTGAAGGCGGCCCGCGGCCGGAACTGGGAACCGGTGGACGGCGGCACGCTGGTCGTGGTCGAGGGGCCGCGCTTCTCGACGCGTGCCGAATCGTTGTGGCACCAGGCGCAGGGCTGGTCGGTCGTGGGCATGACGGGCCACCCGGAAGCGGCGCTCGCCCGGGAACTGGAGCTGTGCTACACATCGCTGACCTTGGTCACCGACCTCGACGCGGGCGCCGAGACCGGCGAAGGCGTCTCGCACGAGGAGGTGCTGGAGGTGTTCGCCGCCAACGTGGACCGGTTGCGCGGTGTGCTGTTCGACGCGGTGGCGGCGCTGCCCGGGACCGGGGAGCGGGACTGCCCGTGCGGGAACGCGCTCGGCGGGATGGACCCGGGCTTCGAACTGCCGTAGGACACCGGCCGGTTAGGGGCCGGTTCACGGCCGGGCCTGTGGACAAGGGGGCGGAATTCCACGTTCGGGTGGCCGAGTTGTCCACAACCCGTCCGTCTTCCACCGGCTCCGCCGGGATTCGGCGCGATGTCCCATCGTGGCATCGCAAGCCGAATTCCTCGTCGCAGGCGGTGGTCTCCCATGCCTTGGTCCTCGTCGTCCCCCTCGTCGCCCCCCGCTCCGCACTCGCCTCCTCCCGCTCCTCTCCCCTGTCCGCCTCCCATCCGGCTCCCGCGTCCGCTGGGCACGGACGCCCCCGCGACGTGTGAGGTCCCGCAGTTCCCTCCGGTGTGGGTGCGCGGCGGGCGGTATCAGCTGCAACGGCTCGTACGACACCGCCGGCGGGCCATCGCGGCCGGCCTCGCGGTGACCGCGGCCGCGCTCGTCGCGGCCGGGCCGCGCACGGCGACCGCACCGCACGGCGCGGAACAGCCCCGCGGTCATCCGGTCACCGCCCCTGTACGGCGCCATGCGCCGGTGGAGGTGGTGACGGCACCCGTGCGGATCGCCGACGCCGCCACGGTCCGGCTGCTACGGCCCGGCGACCGCGTCGACGTGATCGCCGCGGAGGACCCGTCGGCCGGGGGCGTCGCCCGAGTGCTCGCGCGCGGTGTGCGCGTGACCAGGGTTCCGGAGCCTTTGGACGGCGGGGCCGAGAGCGGGGCGCTCGTGGTGCTGTCGGTACCGCGCGCCACGGCGGCCCGGCTCGTCGGCGCGAGCGCCACGGCCCGCCTGGCGGTGACGCTGTGCTGAACCGACGGGGACGATTCTTCGGCGGCTTGCTGTCAAGTCGCTCGATCGAGCGACGGGACTGGACACAATGGCCGCACCGTGCCGTAGGTTGCGGAGCGTTTCGTTCCACAACCTGTGCACGCGAGGAGTGTCCCCGAGGTGAGCGCGAAGAAGGAACCGAGCGTCTGGCAGGGCTTCAAGGCCTTCCTGATGCGCGGCAACGTCGTCGATCTGGCAGTCGCGGTGGTTATCGGCGCGGCCTTCACGAACATCGTGAACTCGGTCGTGAAGGGGGTCATCAACCCGCTGGTCGGCGCCTTCGGCACCAAGAGCCTGGACAACTACAGCTCCTGCCTGAGCTCCACGTGCGGTGCCAACCAGGGCATCCACATCATGTGGGGTTCCGTCCTCGGTGCCACGCTCAACTTCCTGATCACCGCGGCAGTCGTGTACTTCCTGATGGTCCTGCCGATGTCGAAGTACCTGGCCCGGCAGGCGGCGCAGAAGGCCGCGCGGGAGGGCACGAAGGAGGTCATCGAGGTGACCGAGCTGGAGGTGCTCAAGGAGATCCGCGACGCGCTGGTCGCCCAGCGCGGGTCGGGGCACGACGAACGCTAGCGGCGCCGCCGCGCGAGGCTCGGAGGCGGCGGCGGGCTCAGAGGTGGTGGGGCGGCTTCTCGTCGAGGAAGCGCAACAGGTCGGCGGCGCTGTCACCGTCCGTGCGCTCGCCCCATCCGCGGTCGGTGTCGTCCGAGGACTGCTGGTCCAGCGGGTCGTCGAAGACCAGCGCGGGCTTCGGGTCGCGGGGCTCGGATTCGGGGGCGGTGCTCATGCCCCAAGGGTACGGCCCCGCCTCCGGCGGCCAGGGCATTTGTGAATCCGTTCACAAGATTTCGGGGCGGATTTCTGCTGTCCTGGGAGGCATGACGTCGAGTTCCGCTCCGCCGCCCGCCTCCTCGGGCGCACCCCGGCTCCCCGGGCCTCTGCGACGGCTCACCTCGCGCGGGCGCGACGAAGCGCACCGGGTCTCCTCCCCGCTAGAGCTGTTCTTCGACCTGTGCTTCGTCGTGGCGATCGCGCAGGCGGGCGTGCAACTGGTCCACGCCGTCGCCGAAGGGCACGCCGGCGGCGGAATCCTCAACTACGCCATGCAGTTCTTCGCCATCTGGTGGGCCTGGATGAACTTCACCTGGTTCGCCTCGGCGTACGACAACGACGACGCCCTCTACCGGGTCGTCACCCTGGTGCAGATCGCCGGTGTCCTGGTGCTGGCCGCCGGTGTGTCCCAGGCCTTCCAGAGTCACGACTACCTGATGGTCTGGCTCGGCTACCTGATCATGCGGCTGGCGATGGCCGCACAGTGGCTGAGAGCCGCGAGAGCGGCCACCGGCGCGGAGAGAACGATGGCGCTCCGTTACGCGTGCGGTGTGCTGCTGTGCCAGGTCGGCTGGACCGGGCTGGTGGTCCTGCCCGGGCCCGCCCGGCCCTGGGTGTTCCTCGTGATGGCGATCGCGGAGATGTGCGTGCCGCTGTACGCCGAGAAGAGCAGCACGACCTCCTGGCATCCGCATCACATCGCCGAGCGGTACGGCCTGTTCACCATCATCGTGCTCGGCGAGACGATCTCCGCGGCGACGATCGCCGTGAAGTCGGCGGTGAACGAGCACAGCGCGCTGGGCGAGCTGCTGCCGATCGCGGCGGGCGGCCTGCTGATCGTCTTCTCCGCGTGGTGGATCTACTTCGTGGTGCCCATCCACGGTCACCTGCGCTCCAACGGGCAGGCGTTCCTCTGGGGTTACGGCCACTACCTGATCTTCGCGTCGGCCGCGGCGATCGGCGCCGGCCTGGAGGTCGCGGTGGAGCAGACGGTCGGCAAGACCCACATCTCCACGCTGTCCGCCTCGGCTGCGGTGACCCTGCCCACGGCGCTGTATCTGCTGACCGTCTGGGCGCTGCATTCGCGGCACTTCAAGGTCGGTATCGCCCAGCAGCTGGTGCTGCCGGGCACGGCGCTGCTGGTGATCTGCTGCACCTTCCTGGGCCACTGGGCGGTGCTCGCGGCCGGGCTCGTCTGCGCCGGCGCGGTGGCGACCGGAGTGACGCTGACGGCGCGCATGGCCGGCCGGGAGCGTGCGGCGAGCGCCGGCGCATCGGCCCACTGAGCCCTCACCGGTGCCCGGGCGGCCACACTTGCCCCCATGACAGTTGACGCATTGACGGACGTCGCCGGGGTGCGGGTGGGGCACGCCACCCGCACCGGGGACGGCTGGCTCACCGGCACCACCGTCGTCCTCGCTCCCGAGGGCGGCGCCGTCGCCGCCGTGGACGTGCGCGGCGGCGGCCCGGGCACGAAGGAGACCGACGCGCTCGACCCGCGCAACGTGGTGCAGCGGGTCGACGCGATCGTGCTGACCGGGGGCAGCGCCTACGGGCTCGACGCGGCGTCCGGGGTGATGGCCTGGCTGGAGGAGCGCTCGCGCGGAGTGCGGGTGGGGCCGGACCCGGCGCACGTCGTGCCGGTCGTGCCCGCCGCGTGCCTCTTCGACCTGGGGCGCGGGGGAGACTTCCGCGCGCGGCCCGACGCGGCGACGGGCCGCGCGGCGGTGGAGGCCGCGGCGGCGACCGCCCCGGGTGCCCTTGTGCCCGAGGGGTGTGTCGGGGCCGGTGCGGGCGCCGTGGCGGGGCGGCTGAAGGGCGGGGTGGGAACCGCGAGCACGGTGCTCGACTCGGGCGTCACCGTGGCCGCGCTGGCGGTCGTGAACGCCGCGGGTGCCGTGGTGGACACCGGTACGGGGGCGCTGTACGGAGAGTTGTTGCTGCGGGGGCGGGTGGAGTATCCGCAGGAACGCGTGGTGGCGGCCGCGCGCCGACGGCTCGACGAAGCCGCCGCCAGGAACGCGCCGCCCCCGCTCAACACGACGCTGGCGGTGGTCGCGACCGACGCGGACCTCTCCAAGGCGCAGGCGCAGAAGCTGGCGGGGACGGCGCACGACGGCATCGCGCGCGCCGTGCGTCCGGTGCATCTCCTGCACGACGGGGACACGGTGTTCGCGCTGGCGACCGGCGCGCGCCCGCTCGACGGGCATCCCCTGGCGCTCAACGACATCCTGGCCGCCGGCGCGGATCTCGTGACGCGCGCGATCGTCCGGGGCGTGCGGGCCGCCGAGTCGGTCGACGGGCGGGGCGGAGTGTGGCCGTCGTACGGGGAGTTGTACGAGGAGCGGTAGGGGTGGTGCGGGGGTCCGGCGGGGCCGGATTGTCGCGGTTCTGTCACGTGATGGCGTTCAGGGGAGCCGGCGGGAACCTACCCGGGTGCCGGAGCACTCTTTCTCCACGCACTGGAACGGATCACGCACATCACATGAACCTGGAGCAGCCCGTGACAACGCCGGACATTGCAGCGCGGCGCGTACTGGGGGCCTGTGCCGCCCTGATGGTCGGCACCCTCACCCTGACCGCCTGTGGTGGCAGCGCCAACGCCACCGACGACAAGGGCGGCAAGGACTCCCCCAAGACGTCGACCGCGAAGATCATGATCTCGGCGAAGGACGGTTCGACCAGCGCGTCCATCAACGCGACCGGCGTGAAGGTCAGCGACGGCAAGCTGACGGACGTGAAGATGACCGTGTCGGGGACCGGGCAGACCGTGGCCGGGGCGATATCGGCGGACGGCAGCACCTGGAAGCCGAAGGAGCAGCTGGACCGCGGGACGAAGTACCAGATCGCCGCGACCGCGAAGGACGCGAACGGGCGTACCGCGGCGGCCAATTCCATCTTCACCACCGTCACCTCGGCGAACAGCTTCATCGGCACCTACACGCCGGACGACGGCAGCACGGTCGGGGTGGGCATGCCGGTGTCGTTCACCTTCGACAAGGCGATCACCGACAAGAAGGCCGTGCAGTCGCACATCACGGTCAACTCCAGCAGTGGCCAGCAGGTGGTCGGGCACTGGTTCGGGAACCAGCGCCTGGACTTCCGGCCGCAGGAGTACTGGAAGGCCGGTTCCAAGGTCACGATGAAGATCGACCTGGACGGGGTCCAGGGCGCGAACGGTGTCTACGGGGTGCAGAAGAAGACCGTCACCTTCACCGTCGGGCGCGCGCAGGTGTCCACGGTCGACGCCAACACGCAGACGATGACGGTCGTGCGGGACGGCCAGACGATCAAGTCGGTGCCGATCTCCGCGGGCAGCGCGGAGCACACGACGTACAACGGGCAGATGGTGATCGCCGAGAAGTTCGTGCAGACCCGCATGAACGGCTCGACGGTCGGCTTCGGCGGGGAGTACGACATCCCGGACGTGCCGCACGCGATGCGGCTGACCTCGTCGGGGACGTTCATCCACGGCAACTACTGGTACAACAAGGGCAACCCGCCCTTCGGGCGCTCGGGCACCAGCCACGGCTGTGTCGGGCTCGCGGACGTGCAGGGGGCGCAGGGTGACACCCAGGCCAAGTGGTTCTTCGACAACTCGCTCGTCGGGGACGTCGTGATCGTGAAGAACTCCCCGGACACGACGGTCGCCCCGGACAACGGGCTGAACGGCTGGAACATGTCGTGGAGCGCCTGGACCGCCGGAAGTGCCGTCTGAGCGGCGACTTTTGACGTGATGTGGGGCCGCGCGGGAACTTCTCGCGCGGCCCGCGCGTTTTCCCGGCGTACGTTTTCTCGGTTCCCGGACATGATGTCCGACCGAGGGGCTACGGTATGCACCCACAAGGTGACATGCAGCAACGCCGGGAGATGTCTTGAGCGTTCCGTACGAGACGGCAGCGTACGAACCAGCCGAGTCGCCCGAGTCTCCGGAGGAGCATCTCGCGCGACTCCTCGGCCGTGCCCTGAACTCCTTCGAGCTGCCCGACGACGTGATACGGCGGCTCGACTGCGCGCTGGCGCACGACAGTTCGCTGCACTCCGCGTACCACAGCGCGGGGCTGCACCGGGAGACGTACCGGCACACCTGGCTGCTCGCCGACGGCTCGGCGGTCACGCTGTGGGAGCTCGTCCACAACCCCACGCCGGGCAGCGCACCGGAACACGAGGTGTACGTCGACGACGAGGAGCTGCAGACGGCCACGGCCCGGCTCGGGCTGCCGCCGGACGCGCCGGAGTTCGAGCTGCCCGCGCCGATGCGGCTGTGGGCGATTCCCGAGCCCCGGCATGTGTTCGCCTCCGACGACTCGGCGGACCACGCGCGCCGGCTGCTGCGCCGCGCGGAGAATCCGGACCGGCCCGGCGCGCAGACGGCGGCGCTGCTGGCGACGGCGACGGCGCACGAGATCACGCAGGCGTTCGGGCGCCCGGGGCGGGCCGGACGCGTGGGGTTGAGCTACGCGCTGTACGAGCACGCGTTCCTGCTGCCGGACGAGAGCGAGATCTCCCTGTGGGAGGTCGAGCACACGGCGACGCCCGACGGACGGCACATGTGCGAGGTCTACATGTCGGAGGACGAGGCGCGGGACGCCATGGAGCGGCGGGCGGCGCGGCACGGGTAGCGCACCAGGGGTCGTACGCCGGGGTAGTGCACCCGGTGCGCGCGTGCGGCCGGCGTGGGCGCCTTGTGCCGTCAGCCGTCGGCGAGTTGCCGTGCCAGGCCCGCGAACGCGTCCTGTTCGGCGGGGGTCAGCTCGACGGACTCCAGCTCGGGGCCGACCCGGGTCTGGCGCGGCAGGGCCGGCAGCAGGCTCGTGGTGCGCCGGACGGGGGACCGCAGACCGGCGCGATCCAGCAGGCGCAGCAGGGTGACGGCCCAGACGACGGCCGCCACGGCGAGGACGGCCACGCCGATCAGCTGGAGAGTCGGGACGTGCTCAGGCATGCGCCCAGTACACACCACGGTCCGGGACTTTGATCCCGGACCGTGACGTATCTCGCAGGTGCCGTGAACAACTCACAGCGAACTAAAGGGACCTAAAGGGACAAGGTGTGGGGCGGGGTGGCGCGGCCGGCGGTCAGGCCGCCACCGGCTGCTTGGTGCCCTTCGCGGTCGTGGTGTTCGCGGCGGGGCCGCCGGGCGTGGACTCGGGGGTCTGCTTGCGCATGCCCTTGAGGAGGACGACCAGGGCCGTGGTGGCGCAGACGCCGGCCGCGATGGCGACCAGGTACAGGAACGGGTTGCCGATCAGCGGGACCACGAAGATGCCGCCGTGGGGAGCGCGCAGGGTGGCGCCGAAGGCCATCGACAGGGCGCCGGTGAGCGCGCCGCCCACCATGGCGGACGGGATGACCCGCAGCGGGTCGGCCGCGGCGAACGGGATCGCGCCCTCGGAGATGAAGGAGGCGCCCAGGACCCAGGCGGCCTTGCCGTTCTCGCGCTCGGTCTGGGTGAAGAGCCTGCCGCGCACGGTGGTGGCCAGGGCCATCGCCAGCGGCGGGACCATGCCGGCCGCCATCACCGCTGCCATGATCTTCATCGCGGAGTCGCTGGGGTTGGCGACCGCGATGCCGGCGGTGGCGAAGGTGTAGGCGACCTTGTTGACCGGGCCGCCCAGGTCGAAGCACATCATCAGGCCGAGCAGGGCGCCGAGCAGGACGGCGTTGGTGCCGGTGAGGCCGTTCAGCCAGTCGGTGAGGCCCTTCTGGGCGGATGCGATGGGCTTGCCGATCACGACGAACATCAGGAATCCGACGAGCGCCGAGGAGATCAGCGGGATCACCACCACCGGCATGACGCCGCGCAACGCCGCCGGGATCCGCACCTTCTGGATCGCCAGCACCACGCCACCGGCGATCAGACCGGCGGCCAGGCCGCCGAGGAAGCCCGCGTTGATGGTCAGTGAGATCGCGCCGCCGACGAAGCCGGGCACCAGGCCGGGCCGGTCGGCCATGCCGTAGGCGATGTAGCCGGCCAGGACCGGGACCAGGAAGCCGAAGGCCACGGCGCCGATCTGGAAGAGCAGGGCGCCCCAGCTGTCGGCCTGGGTCCACACGAAGTGGTCCATCACCGACGGCGCCTTGTTGATCTTGTAGCCGCCGATCGCGAAGCCCAGGGCGATGAGGAGGCCGCCCGCGGCGACGAACGGGACCATGTAGCTGACGCCGGACATCAGCCACTTGCGGAGCTTGGTGCCGTAGCCCTCGGTGGAGTCGCCCGCGCGCTCGACCGGTGTGCCGCCGGACGCGGACGCCGGGGCGCTCGTCTCGCCGCGCGCCGCCTTCTCGCGCACCTCGCCGATGAGTTCGGCGGGACGGTTGATGCCGGCCTTCACACCGACGTCGACGGTCGGCTTGCCGGCGAAGCGGTCCTTGTCGCGTACCGGGACGTCGTGCGCGAAGATCACGCCGTCCGCCGCCGCGATCGCCTCCGGGTCGAGCCGGGTGAAGCCGGCCGAGCCCTGCGTCTCGACGACCAGCTCGACGCGCGCCTCGCGACCGGCGTTCTCCAGGGACTCGGCCGCCATGTAGGTGTGGGCGATACCGGTCGGGCAGGAGGTGACGGCGACGATACGGAAGGGCCGCTCGCCCGAGTCCGGGGCGGACGCGCTCCGCGCCCGCGCCGTCGTGGTGACCGCTGCGGCGCCGGCGGAGGCCGCCACCGGCGTCGCAGCGGTGTCCTTGGGGGCGCTCACGGCGCCCTCGCCGGCCTCCGCGCCCTCGGCCGCACCCGCGCTCCCGGCGCTCGCCGCGCGCTCCGCGCCGGCCGCGCCCGCCGTACCGTCCGCGCCGTGTCCCGAAGTCTCCGCCGTCTGCGCAGCCGACGGCTTCTCGTCCCCGCGGATCAGTGCCGCCGTCGTCTCCGCGTCCGACGCCGCCCGCAGCGCCGAGGTGAACTCGGTGTTCATCAGCTGGCGGGCCAGGGAGGAGAGGATCGTGAGGTGGGCGTCGTCCGCGCCGGCGGGGGCCGCGATCAGGAAGATCAGGTCGGCCGGGCCGTCCGGGGCGCCGAAGTCGATACCGGCGGCGCTGCGGCCGAAGGCGAGGGTCGGCTCGGTGACATGCGCGCTGCGACAGTGCGGGATGCCGATGCCGCCGTCGAGGCCGGTCGGCATCTGGGCCTCGCGGGCGGCCACGTCGGCGAGGAAGCCCTCCAGGTCGGTCACCCGGCCCTGGGCCACCATGCGCTCGGCGAGGGCACGGGCCGCCGCTTCCTTGGTGTCGGCGGACAGGTCGAGGTCGACCAGGTCCGCGGTGATCATGTCGCTCATCGCGGGCTCCTATGCACGCGTATCGCCCGGGGGGAGGAGTGGGCGGAAAGGGGGACGGGGGTGCGGTGGGGGCATGGGATCGGGCAGGAGGCGGGGCCGGGGAAACCCCGCCTCCCGGGGGCGGCACCGTGGCTCGGCCGGTGGTGCCGCCCGGTGGCCGCGGCGAGTAACGGGGAGTCCCGCCGCTTCGGGGCCGGTCGGGGGCGCGCGCCAAGGTGCCGAGTGCCGGGGCGTCCGCCACGGAGCGCGAGCCGGGTCATGACACCGGCTCCGTCAGTTCGCGGTCGAGCGGGATCTCGGCCGTGACGGTCACCGCCGCCGGGTCCAGGCCGGCGGGCGTCGGCATCACGCTGCCGGGGAGCTGGACGGCGGCGGCGCCGTGGGCGACGGCGGAGGCGAGGGCCCCGGGGCCGCTGCCGCCTGCGACCAGGAAGCCAGCGAGGGAGGAGTCGCCGGCACCGACGTTGCTGCGGACGGCGTCCACGCGCGCGTGGGCGAACCAGGCGCCCGTGTCCTCCACGAGGAGCTGCCCGTCGGCGCCCAGGCTCGCGAGCACGGCGCGCGCGCCCATGCCGCGCAGCTCCTCGGCCGCCTTCAGCGCGTCGCCCACGGTGGCCAGGGGGCGGCCGACGGCCTGCGCGAGCTCCTCGGCGTTCGGCTTCACCACGTCGGGCTGCGCGCGCAGCGCCTCCAGCAGCGCACGCCCCGAGGTGTCCAGGGCGATGCGCGCGCCCCCGGCGTGAGCCCGCGTGACGACATCGGCGTACCACGAGGGCGCGAGCCCCCGGGGCAGGCTGCCGCAGCACGCGATCCAGTCGGCGTCGCGCGACTGCTCCCGCACGGTGTCCAGAAGCAGTTCCTGCTCCGAGGGCGACAGCTCGGGCCCCGGCGCGTTGATCTTGGTGAGCACCCCGTCGGACTCCGCGAGCGCGATGTTGGAGCGGGTGGCTCCGGCGACCGGGACCGGCGCGACCTCGATGCCCTGCGCGTCGAGCAGATCGGCGACGAGCGCCCCCGGCGCACCACCCAGGGGCAGGACGGCGACCGTGCGCTGTCCGGCGGCCGCCACGGCGCGCGAGACGTTCACGCCCTTGCCGCCCGGGTCCATGCGCTCGCCGGTGGCACGGATGACCTCGCCGCGCTCCAGGGTGGGGACCTCGTAGGTGCGGTCGAGGGAGGGGTTGGGGGTGACGGTGAGGATCATGCGCGCACTACTTCCGTGCCGCCGCGCTCGATGGCGGCGGTGTCTTCGGGGCTCAGCCCGCTGTCGGTGATCAGCAGGTCCACGTCGCTCAGGTCGGCGAAGCGCGCGAAGTGCTCCTGGCCGTGCTTGGCGGAGTCGGCCAGGAGCACCACGCGGCGGGCGGCGGCGACCGCGGCCCGCTTCACCGCGGCCTCCGCGAGGTCGGGGGTGGTCAGGCCGTGCTCGGCGGAGAAGCCGTTGGCCGCCACGAAGAGCACGTCCGCCCGGATCTCGCCGTACGCGCGCAGCGCCCAGGCGTCCACGGCGGCGCGCGTACGGTGCCGTACGCGCCCCCCGACGAGGTGGAGCTGGATGCCGGGGTGGTCCGCGAGGCGGGCCGCGATCGGCAGGCTGTGCGTGACGACGGTGAGCGAGGACTCCAGCGGGATGGCGGCAGCCAGCCGCGCCACCGTCGTACCGGCGTCGAGGATCATCGTGCCCTCGGTCGGCAGTTCCGTGAGGGCCGCCTTGGCGATGCGGTCCTTCTCGTCGGCGGAGGTGCCCTCGCGTTCGGCGAGGTCCGGTTCGAAGTCGAGGCGGCCGGCGGGGATGGCGCCGCCGTGGACGCGGCGGACCAGTCCGGCGCGGTCGAGGGCCTTCAGATCGCGGCGGATCGTCTCCGCCGTGACCTGGAACTCCTCGGCGAGCGACAGCACGTCCACCCGGCCGCCGTCACGGGCGAGCCGGAGGATCTCCTGCTGCCGTTCCGGTGCGTACATCCCGCTCGCCTCCGCCTCGATGTCCGTTCACTTCCGAGTAATGCCCGAACGTGTGGTTTCACTGCGAGGCTACGCGCGGCTTTCCGGAATGTAAACAGGTTCGGACTTTGCTCGGGCATGAACGGACTTCCGGCCCACACGGTGGGCTCACGCAGGGGCCCGCGCAAGTGGGGTCGGCGGGCAGCACGAGGGCCCGGCACCTGATCGGTGCCGGGCCCTTCGACGTGCGGGTCAGGACATCTCCCGCCCGGTCACGGCACCAGCTCGGGTTCCTTCTCCGGCGCGGACAGTTCGTCGCCCTCCGCGTCCTCCGCGCCTTCCACGTGCTGCGCCGGCCGCTTCGGCAGGGCGGACATCAGCAGGAAGATCGCGCCCATGATCCCGGCGACCCACCACAGCGCGTACTGGAAAGCGTGCACGAAGGCCGGGCCGACCTGGACGGGGGCCAGCCGGTCGCCGATCCGTCCGAAGAAGACGACCGACACGAGCCCCAGCCCGAGCGCGTTGCCCATCTGCTGCACGGTGTTGATCAGCCCCGACGCGGAACCGGCGTGCTCACGCGGCACCTCCGAGAGCACCGCGTCCGTCAGCGGCGCGACGATCAGCCCCATGCCGGCGCCCATCACGACCAGCGGCAGGGCCATCTGCCAGGAGGCGATGGCGAGGCCGTACCGGTGGGCCTCCCACAGGTAGAGCAGCACGCCCGCGCCCATCACGAGCGCGCCCGCCTGGAGCACCTTGCGGCCGAAGCGCGGGACCAGCTTCTGCACCGACATCCCGGCGGCCACGGACACCGCGATCGAGAAGGGCACCCCCGTCAGCCCGGCCCGCAGCGGGCTCCAGCCCAGGCCGATCTGCATGTACAGCGTCCAGACCAGGAAGAAGATGCCGAGCGCGACGCCGAAGACGGTCTGTACGGCGATGCCCGCGGCGAAGCTCTTCACCCGAAAGAGGGACAGTTCGATGAGCGGGGAACCGTCCCGAACGGCCTTCCGTTTTTCGTACGACAGCAGGGCGGCGAAGACGACGAGGGCGCCGGCCATGCAGAGGTACCCCCACAGCGGCCAGCCCAGCTCCCGGCCGCGGGTGAGCGGGTAGAGCAG
Source organism: Streptomyces sp. HUAS MG56 (assembly GCF_058673395.1). Taxonomy (NCBI): domain Bacteria; kingdom Bacillati; phylum Actinomycetota; class Actinomycetes; order Kitasatosporales; family Streptomycetaceae; genus Streptomyces; species Streptomyces sp. HUAS MG56. The sequence goes on from NZ_CM178722.1 coordinate 4,886,505, forward strand.
CATCAGCAGGCCCAGCGAGACCAGGGTGACACCGACGAGGTCCAGCTTCAGCGCCTTCGGCGCCCTGGACTCGGTGATGAAGCGGCGGCCGAGGAGGAAGGCCGCGATACCGACGGGGAGGTTGATGAGGAAGATGGGCCGCCATTCGAGGCCGAACAGGTTCCATTCCGTCAGCAGCGCGCCGAGCAGCGGTCCGGAGACCGCGCCCAGGCCGACGACGGCGCCGAACAGACCGAAGACCTTGCCCCGTTCATGGGCCGGGAAGGTGGCGTGCACGATCGACAGCACCTGAGGCACCATCATCGCCGCCATGCTGCCCTGAAGGATGCGGGAGGCGACCAGCATCTCGGGGTTCACGGCGAAACCGCACAGCGCGGAGGCGAGCGTGAAGCCTCCGATGCCGATGAGGAACAGCCGCCTGCGGCCGTGGATGTCGCCGAGCCGGCCGCCGGTGATCAGGGCCGCGGCGAAGGCGAGGGCGTAGCCCGCGGTTATCCACTGGATCTGGCTGACGGACGCGTCGGCGTCCCGCTGGATGGACGGGATGGCGATGTTGACGATCGTCACGTCCACCAGGTCCATGAAGGCCGCCGTCATGACGATGGCCAGGGCGAACCAGCGGCGCCGGTCGCCCCGGGCCGGCGCGTCGTCCGGGGACGGCCGAGGGGTGAGGGTCTGTTCCGAGGAGGTCATGTCCGCAAAGTTAGGAGTCCATTAGGTCAGATCGTGTCCTAGTCGTACGGCATTCTCGTCCGTATGACTACCGACACACCGGCTCGGCTGCTGCAGTTGCTCTCACTCCTCCAGACCCCGCGCGAGTGGCCCGGCGGGGAGCTGGCCGATCGGCTCCGGGTGTCGCGCCGTACCGTGCGGCGGGACATCGACCGGCTGCGGGAGCTGGGCTATCCGGTGCAGGCGACGAAGGGCGCGGACGGCGGGTACCGGCTGGTCGCGGGCAAGGCGATGCCGCCGCTGGTGCTGGACGACGAGGAGGCGGTGGCGATCGCGGTGGGGCTGCGGGCCGGCGCCGGGCACGCGGTGGCGGGCGTGGACGAGGCGTCGGTGCGGGCCCTGGCCAAGCTGGAGCAGGTGCTGCCCTCCCGGCTGCGTCACCGGGTGTCCACGTTGCAGGCCGCGACCACACCGCTGACCAGCGGGGACGGCGCGAGCATCGCGCCGGAGACGCTGACCGTGATGGCGTCGACGGTCGCGGGACACGAACGACTGCGGTTCGCCTACCGCGACAAGGAGGGCGGCGAGACACGGCGGCTGACCGAGCCGCACCGACTGGTGTCGACCGGAAGGAGGTGGTACCTGGTCGCCTATGACCTCGACCGGGCGGACTGGCGCACGTTCCGGGTGGACCGGGTGAGCGAGCCGTTCGCAACCGGAGTGCGGTTCGCACCACGGGAGTTGCCGGCGGGGGACGCCGCCGAGTATCTGCGGCAGTCCATCAACCGGCGGCAGGAGACGTACGAGTTCGCGGTGCGCTTCGCCGCGCCCGCCGGGCAGGTCGCCGCGCGGGTGCCGGCCTGGCTCGGGGAGCCGGAGGACGACGGGAACGGCGGCTGTCTCCTGCGGGGCACCTCCGGTGATCCCGTGGAGTGGCTGGCGGTACGGCTCGCGATGGCCGGATTCGAGTTCACCGTACGGGAGCCTGGCGAACTGGCCGAGTGCGTACGGGAGTTGGGCGGGCGACTGAGCCGGGCGGGACGGGGAGAGGGCGGGCGGGGGGAGGGGGAGGGCGGGGCCCGAGGAACCTGACCCCGGGTCCCCGCAGTCCTGACCCCCTCCTGCGCTGACACCCGGGCGCGTCCGGCATCGGTTCACGGCACCGGTCCCCGGCACCGGCGCCCGATCCCCCTCCCCCGGTTCCTCCCGGTGCCGGTCTCCAGCCCGTTCGCCGCCGGGCGGCCGGCGGCCTAGGGGGTGTCGTTCGGCTCATCCCGGGGGCGCGGGCCCTGGTCCTGACCGCCCCAGTCGAATCCCCTCAGCGCTCGGAGGTTGTGCAGTGCCAGGGCCGCCGGGCCCTCGGGGCCGGTCGCCGGGGCGGAGGTGGCGGCCCAGGACTCCACGGCCACGCGGACGGCCGCGCCGGCGACGGCGGCGGTGAAACGGAGGGCAGGGGTGACGGTGGCGGGTCCGCCGGGCGCCGGGCGCGTCGCGAGGATCTCGCCCAGGGTCGTCTCCGAGGCCTGGCACACCTCGGCCCAGACCTTGCGCAGGGCGGGGCTGCTGTCGGCCAGCCGGATCAGGGTGCGGACCCACTCCCAGGAGGCCGCCGAGACCCCGGCACCGGGGGTGAGGGTGTGGCGGACGGCGTGTTCCAGCGCCTGCGGGACGCCGAGGTGGGCCGGAGCCGCGCGGACCGCTTCCGCCCAGCGCTGGGCGCCGGCGGCGTAGAGCGGGGCGACCGCTTCCTCCTTGGTGGCGAAGTAGCGGTAGAAGGTGCGGGGTGCGATGCCCGCGGCCTGCGCGATGTCCTCGGCGCGGATCGCCCGCAGGCCCTGCCGGACGAACAGCGCGCCCGCCGCCCGGGCGATCTCCATCCGGGTCTCGGCCTTCCGGCGCTCGGTCAACGAGACCGGTACGGAGGCGGAAAACTGCTGGTGGGAGGGGCTGGGGGTGGTGCTCATTCCGGCAGGCTATGCCCATGTGGCAGAATCTGCCATCCGCGCGGTCCACCCCGGGGTTCAGGTACGGGGTGGGCCGCCGTTCCAACGTGTCGCACCGTTGTCGAGCCCGACTGCGCTTCAGCCACTACACCTCAGCCACCGGCCGTTCCACGACCCCCGAGTTGCCCGCCGGACCGACGGAGGAACAGCTCGCTGACTGGCTGGAGTTGGCCGAGTCGGCGCTCTCCTCGCCCGGTGCGCGCCAGCCGCCCGGTGCGAGCCGACCGCCCGGTGCGCACCGACCGTCGTGAGCCGACCGCGCAGACCAGGACAGGAATGGCCACGGGGACAGCCGTCGCGCACACGAGAGAGCCGGGCTCCGGCACCCAGGGGGGATGGGTGCCGGAGCCCGGCTTCGGAAGGTCCCGGCGCCGGGGGGGATGGTGCGTCGGGACGTGGTTCGCGTGGGGACGGCCGGCGGCGCTGGATCGGCTGCCGTGCGGTGCGGATGTCGGGTGTGTCGGGCGGGCGGTGTGTCAGACGCTCTGGGGAGTGCGGTCCGGGTTCCCGGGGGGCTTGCGCTGGGCCCGCTTGGGTTGTTCCCGCGGGCCCGGGCGTTGAAGCGACAGGACCACGCCATGTTTGCGCCGTCTTTCGCCACCGGCGTGCGCGGTCCCGGGCAGCGCACGCCCACAACCACCCACACCCTCCGCAGCGCGCACACCTCGCACTCCGCGCGCAGCGCGCACACGACTCCGCAGCCGCCCCCTCCTGTCCTGTGAACGCCCCCTCTTGTATGCCGCCCCCAGTCCCGTACGCCGCTCCTCACGGGAGCGGCGTACGGCCGTTACGCGGCTGCGTCGAATCCGGTGTCCCGCGCGAGCTTCTTCAGTTCGAGCAGCGCGTGCTTCTCGATCTGGCGGATGCGCTCGCGGGTCAGGCCGTGCTCCTTGCCGACCTCGGTCAGGGTGCGCTCGCGGCCGTCCTCGATGCCGTAGCGCATCTTGATGATGGAGGCCGTGCGCTGGTCCAGGCGACCGATCAGGTCGTCCAGTTCCTCGCTGCGCAGCAGGGTCAGGACGGACTGCTCGGGGGAGACCGCGGAGGTGTCCTCCAGCAGGTCGCCGAACTGGGTCTCGCCCTGGTCGTCCACCGCCATGTTCAGCGACACGGGGTCGCGGGCCCAGTCGAGGACGTCCGTGACGCGCTCCGGGGTGGAGCCCAGCTCGGCCGCGATCTCCGCGGGCTCCGGCTCGCGGCCGTGCTCGCGGTTGAACTCGCGCTGGATGCGGCGGATGCGGCCCAGTTCCTCCACCAGGTGGACGGGGAGCCGGATCGTGCGGGACTGGTCGGCGATGGAGCGGGTGATGGCCTGACGGATCCACCAGGTGGCGTACGTCGAGAACTTGAAGCCCTTGCGGTAGTCGAACTTCTCGACCGCGCGCACCAGGCCGGCGTTGCCCTCCTGGATCAGGTCCAGCAGGGGCAGGCCGCTGCGCGGATAGCGCCGGGCCACGGCGACGACCAGGCGGAGGTTGGAGCGGATGAAGACGTCCTTGGCCCGCTCGCCGGCGGCGACCAGCGCCTCCAGTTCCTCACGGGTGGCGTCCGACGCGGACTCCTCCTCGCCGTCGAGGACCTGCCGCGCGAACACACCCGCCTCTATGGTCTGGGACAGCTCGACCTCCTTGGCGGCGTCGAGCAGCGGCGTACGCGCGATCTCGTCGAGGTACATGCCGACCAGGTCACGGTCGGCGATCTCACCGCCGTGTGCGCGAAGCCTGCTTGCCGAGTCGGCCGTCTCGCCGGAGGCGGACTGACGACGGGCGACGGCACGGGTTGCCATGCGTGCTCCCTTGCGATGGTGGGCTGGCAGGTGGTCCTGTGGGCGCTCAGCACTCGGGGGACTGTGAAGGGACTCTCCTCGGCTGCCCTGCGTCCGATGGAAACAACGACTGGAATCCGGACAGAATTCCCAACCTGCCCTCCGATTTTTCTGATCATGCAGTACCCTGTCTCGCCGCATGGGGCGAGAGGGGCCGCCGAACCTGCAGAGACGCAGGTCAGGACGGGAGTCGAGGAGGATCTCCGTCGTCCTCGACCGCCCTCCCGACCCGGAAGACGGCGCGCGCCGCCCGATGGTTGCCACGCGAGCGGAATCACAGCAAATACTGAGCTAGGCCATATCCGGCCCTTACCGGGCGGAGACCGCGCAGGCCACCCACCGCCCCGCGGCAGCCGACACGCGGCACCCGCCATCGCAGGCCCTCGACCCGGGCTCCGCCCCTGACCTGGCCCCAGACTCGGACTCCGCCCCCGACCCGGACTCCGCCCCGCCCCCGGCTCGGACTCCGCCCCCGACTCCGCCGTCGGCGTCCACCCCGGGCGCAGCCTCAGCCGAACTGCACCGACCGCTTCGCCATGCCCATCCAGAACCCGTCGATCACGGAGGTCACGGACTTCTGCGTGGCCGGCTCGCCGCCCGCCTCGGCGGCGCCCATCGTGACGAAGAGCGGCGCGAAGTGCTCGGTGCGCGGGTGGGCGTAGCGGCCGGCCGGGGCCTTGTCGAGGAAGTCGAGCAGGGCGTCCCAGTCGCGGGCCTCCAGGGCGCGCCGGCCCCAGTCGTCGAACTCGGAGGACCAGCTCGGCACGCCGCCGCCGGTGTACCGCAGGGCGGCGAGGTTGTGGGTGAAGAAGCCGGAGCCAACGATCAGCACGCCCTCGTCGCGCAGGGGGGCGAGCTTGCGGCCGATGTCCATCAGGCGGACCGGGTCGAGGGTCGGCAGGGAGACCTGGAGGACGGGGATGTCGGCGTCCGGGTACATCTCGACGAGCGGGACGTAGGCGCCGTGGTCGAGGCCGCGGTCGGGCATGTCCTGGACCGGGACGCCGGGGGCGCGCAGCAGCTTGCGGACGGACGCGGCCAGTTCGGGTGCGCCGGGGGCGGTGTACCGGACGCGGTAGTAGTGCTCGGGGAAGCCCCAGAAGTCGTAGACGAGCGGGACGGTCTGCACCGCGCCGAGCGCGAGCGGGGCCTCCTCCCAGTGGGCGGAGACCATGAGGATCGCCTTCGGACGGGGCAGGCCGGCGGACCAGGCGGCGAGCTGGCCGGGCCAGACGGGGTCGTCGGCGAGGGGCGGCGCGCCGTGGCTGAGGTAGAGGGCGGGCATGCGCTCCTGCGATGCGGCGGACGTCTGCGACGGCGACGGCGCCGTGGACGTCTCCGGCGACGCCGCAGCGGGCGTCTCCTGCGGCACGGCGGGCATGGCGGACATGGCGGCGGCTCCCAACGGCAGGTCCAACGACAGGTCTCCGCGAGGTCCCTGACAGGCCCCCGCCAGGCTCCCGACAGAATTGCGGGAGCACCGCGCAACGGCTCTGGAAGGACTCCGGGAGGACTCCGGACGAAGACTCCAGAGTTGCTTTAACTCTCAAGTTCTATCGGAAGCATACGGCCGATTTGTTCAAGTTTCAAGGAGATGCCTCGTACAGTGGGACACATGAACACGGCACCCGACCCCGACGCCGCGCGGCACCGCTGGCTCACCGACGAGGAACAGCGCGTCTGGCGTGCGTACATGCACGCCACCACCCTGCTGGAGGACCACCTCGACCGGCAGCTCCAGCGCGACGCCGGGATGCCGCACATCTACTACGGCCTGCTCGTCGGCCTCGCCGAGGCGCCCCGCCGGCGGCTGCGGATGACCGAGCTGGCGATGAGGTCGAAGATCACCCGCTCCCGCCTCTCGCACGCCATCGCGCGGCTGGAGAAGAACGGCTGGGTGCGCCGCGAGGACTGCCCCTCCGACAAGCGCGGCCAGCTCGCGGTGCTCACCGACGAGGGCGCCGAGGTGCTCGCACGGACCGCGCCCGGCCATGTGGCCACCGTGCGGCAGGCGATGTTCGACCGGCTCAGCCCGGAACAGCAGAAGGCCCTCGGCGAGATCATGGGGATCATCGCCGAGGGCCTCCAGCCCGACGAAGCGGGTGCGGATCTGCCCTGGCTCCGCTAGGGGGCGCGCCGTCCCGTGGACGGGGTCAGTGGGCCACCACCGGCACCGGCAGCTCGTCCTCGACGCCCTCGCCCGAGCCGGAGGTCACCGGGGTGGAGCCCGGGCGGCCGGCGTTGACGAAGGTGAAGGCGATCAGGGAGGCCACGGCCAGGATGCCGACGGCGAACCAGATCGCGCTGCTGTAGCCGTGCACCATGCCCTGGAGCTTGACCAGCTCCTGCTGCGGCTTGGCGGCGGCACCGGCGATGTGGTCCTTGATGTAGGACGTGGTCGCCGAGGCGGCGATGGTGTTCAGCAGGGCGGTGCCGATCGCGCCGCCCACCTGCTGCGAGGTGTTGACCATCGCGGAGGCGACACCGGCGTCCCGGGGCTGCACGCCCTGGGTGGCCAGGGACATCGCCGGCATGAACGCCGTACCCATGCCGAGGCCGAGCAGCAGCATCGCGGGCAGCAGCTGGGTGCCGTACGAGGAGTCGACCTTCAGCTGGGTCAGGATCAGCATGCCGAGCGCGGCGACCAGGAAGCCGGGCCCCATCAGGAAGCGGGCCGGGATCCGGGTCATCAGGCGGGCGCCGATCTGGGTGGAGCCGGTGATCATGCCGGCCACCATCGGCAGGAACGCGAAGCCGGTCTTGACCGGCGTGTAGCCCTTCACGACCTGGAGGTAGTAGGTCAGGAAGAGGAACAGGCCGAACATGCCGATGATCGCGAGGCCGAGGGAGAGGTAGATGCCGCCGCGGTTGCGGTCGGTCACCACGCGCAGCGGCAGCAGCGGGGCCTTGACCCGCGACTCGACGACCGCGAAGGCGAGCAGCAGCACCGCGGACGCGACGAACATCGAGACGGTCACGGTGTCGCCCCAGCCGTCGGACTCGGCGCGGGTGAAGCCGTAGACGAGCGCGATCAGACCGAGCGAGGACAGGACCACGCCGGGGATGTCGAGCGGGGAGCGGTTGCGGCCGCCCTCGGGCTCACGGATGACGAAGACGGCGCCGAGGGCCGCGACGACGGCGAACGGGATGTTCACGAAGAACGTCCAGCGCCAGTTCAGGTACTCGGTGAGGAAACCGCCGACGATCAGGCCGACGGCGCCGCCGCCGCCCGCGATGGCGCCGTAGATGCCGAACGCCTTGGCGCGCTCCTTGGCGTCGGTGAACATCACCGCGAGCAGGGAGAGCGCGGCCGGGGCGAGCAGCGCGCCGAAGACACCCTGGAGGGCGCGGGCGCCGAACATCATCGGGCCGGTGGTGGCGGCGCCGCCGAGCGCGGAGGCGAGGGCGAAGCCGGCCAGGCCGGTGACGAAGGCGCGCTTGCGGCCCCACTTGTCGGCGATACGGCCGCCGAAGAGGAGCAGGCCGCCGAAGGCGAGGGCGTAGGCCGTGACGACCCACTGCCGGTTGCCGTCGGATATGCCGAGGTCCGTCTGGGCGGAGGGGAGCGCGATGTTCACGATGGTGGCGTCGAGGACGACCATCAGCTGGGCGAGCGCGATGAAGACGAGCGCCTTCCAGCGGTTGGGGTCGACGCCGGCGGTGACGCCGAAGGCGCCCTTGCGGTCTGTTTCGGACATGGGGTTACCCACTTCGGGACTTTCGTGACGGAAAAAGCTGAAGTAAAGCGAAAAAATGGAAAGACGGAGGCGTGGCTCGTCGGCGGCGGTGGCGACGGACGGGTCGGACGGCCGCGGCGGACGGCCGGGATGTGAGGGTGGACTGCGGTGCGGGACCGAACTCATCGGTCAGGACTGGTCGGTCAGGGCTTGCGCAGCTCCCGGAGGGTCACGGCCTCGCCCGGCAGGGCGGAGCGGACGGGGGCCCGCAGGCCGTCGAGGAGGAGTTGCAGGTGGCGGTGGACGAACCGGTCGCTGCGCAGACAGTCCGTGCCGGCCGGGGGCCGGCTCAGTTGCGCCACGGCGATCATCACATCGCCGACACCGACGTCCGGCCGGAGCTGCCCGGCCGCCCTGGCCCGGTCCATGACCTCCTCGATGAGCTGCTCCAGTCGCTCGCGGGAGGCTTCGAGGTCGGGGTGGTGCTGGTCGAAGGTGCTGGAGATCATCGGGCACAGCGCGCTGATCCGCTCGTCGGCGGAGGCGTGCACGAAGCGCTCCAGCGCGGCGAAGGCGTCGCCGGTCTCGGCGAGGGCCTGCTCGGCCGCCTCGGCCGTACGGTCCACGACGGAGCAGACGACCTCGCGGACGAGGGCCTCGCGGTCGGGGAAGTTGCGGTACAGCGTGGCGTTGCCGACGCCCGCCCGGCGGGCGATCTCGTCCAACGGCACGTGCGGGCCGTCCTCGACGAACATCTCCCGGGCGGCGGTGACGATCCGCTCCCGGTTGCGCACGGCGTCGGCCCGGGGCCGGGGCACCTTGCGCACGGCCGGGGTGGTCGCGGTCGACACGGCGTACTCCTCGTGGTCGAAGTGACGGGGCCCGGCGGAGGCTTCGGGAGCTTCGGCGGGCGATGATCACGATCCGGGGAAGCAGTCCCCGTTTCGCTCGGACGCAGGGTTAAACGGGGAACGGGTCCCCGGATATTTCCCGCCCGCGCCACGAATCCCTGTGACCTGAGCCACACTCATCTCGGGCCGGGATTCACCCTGTTGCGGCCCCGTTTTCCCACGTTCGGTCTCCTCCAACGCGCGCCCCGCACCCCCTCGACACAGGGTGAGCGCAAGGGTGCAGCCGGCTACCGGCCGCTGCCGTGGAGCGAGAGGCCCGTGCATGCAGCCGCAGCCGCCCCGCCGCATACGTCTCCCCCACGGACACGTCCCCCACGACCACCCGACCACGGGCCGCATCCCGCACGAGAGCCGGTACGAGCGCCGGTACGGGAGCCGGCACGAGAGCCGGCACGAGTGTCCGCCCGACGGCCTGTACGACGAGGGCGAGGACGACGGCCGCGCCCCCTCCCTGCCCCCTTGCCGCAGGAGATCCCGGGCCGCCGGGGCGCGCAGCCGGCGCCGGATACGCACGCGCCGCGTGGCCGCCCTCGCCGCGGTGACCGCACTGACCCTCGCGGTCAGCACCTCGGCCGGGACCGGACATCTGACGGCGCCCACCACCGCCGGGCCCATCGCCCTGGCCCGCTCCTCCGCCTTCGGGCCCTGCATGATCCACGGCAGCCCCGACATCCAGATGACCGAGGGCGTCCCCACCCCGCACGGCTACTCCCGCTCCACGGGCACGGTCCACGCCCTGACCCTGATGATCGACTTCTCCGACGCGCCCGGCCAGGGCAGCGCCATGGACCGCTTCCACGAGTTCTTCCCGCAGACCCAGGAGTGGTTCCGCACCGCGTCCTACGGCCGGCTCGACTACGAGCCCGAGACCCCGGTCACCGGCTGGCTGCGGATGCCCAAGCCCTTCAAGGCGTACGGCATAGACCGCGGCGCGCCCTTCGATCCCGGCTACCGCCAGCTGGTGCAGGACATGGTGGCCGCGGCCGACCCCGCGGTGGACTTCCGCTCGTACGACCTCCTGAACGTCCTGGTCACCCCGAACGCCGGCCCGTCCGCCCTCGACACCGTGCTGTCCGTGACCTTCGCCGGGAACGGGGACGCCCCGGTCGCCGACGGCGTGCCCGTCGCCAACGCGTCCTTCATCTACTCCCGCCAGGACGACGGCTCCGGCTCCTACGCCCACACCGGCTTCCGCGTCCTGCCCCACGAGAACGGCCACACCTTCGGCCTGCCCGACCTGTACACGCAGGAGGGCGGGGGCGCGGTCGGGCACTGGGACATCATGAGCGAGGACTGGGGGGCCGACAACGATCTGCTCGGCTGGCACAAGTGGAAGCTGGGCTGGCTGGACGCCTCGCAGGTCCGCTGCGCGGTACGGCCGGGCAGCACCGAGTACACGCTGACGCCGCTGGCGCAGGCGGGCGGCGAGAAGCTGGTGTTCGTACCGACGGACTCGCACGGCGGATACGCGCTGGAGCTGCGCACCCAGAGCGGCAACGACGAGGCGGTGTGCCACCCGGGCATCCTGATCTACCGGGTCGACGCGACGGTCGACACCGGCCGCGGCCCGATCACGGTCCGCGACAGCCACCCGAAGAGCGGCGGCTGCACCCGCACCCCCAACGTCCAGGCAGAACTCTCCGACGCCCCCTACTCCCCCGGCGAGACCTTCAAGGACCCGGGCCACGGCATCACGGTCCAGGTACGGGAGAAGGACGAGGACGGGGACTATCGGGTACGGGTGACACGGAGCTGAGGGAACGGCCCGGACGGACAGGGCCGGGCGGGGTTTACCGTAGGCGTGCCCGAACGCCGTACCGGAGAGCCGATGCCCGCTGCTGACCCCGTCCTGGACACCGACGTGCCCGCCGCGGCCGGGCCGCCGGCCGAGGCGGTCGGGCCGCTGGTCCGCGGGGTCGGTGTGCTGCGGCGGCTGACCGAGGCCGGCGGCACGCTCAGCCCGAGCGCGCTGGAGCGGGCCACCGGGCTCGCGCGCTCCACGGTCGACCGGATCACCGCGACCCTGGCCCGCATGGACCACGTCCGCCTCGACGGCCGGGACGTCGTCCTCGCCCCGCGCGTGATGGAGCTGGGCAACTCCTATCTGGCCGCCCTGCGCCTGCCCGCACTGCTCGGCGCCCGCGCCGACGCCCTCGCCGACGAGCTGGACGAGTCGGTGTCCCTCGCGGTCGCCGACCTCGACGGCATCCGCTTCATCCACCAGGCCACCCGGCGCCGCGCGCTGTCGGTGAGCTTCCGCATCGGCGACCTGCTCCCGGCCGAACGCACCGGCCCCGGCCCGCTGTTCGCGACCGAGTGGACCGAGCCGGACTGGGCGCGCTGGCGGGACCGGCGCTCCGCCGACCCCCACGACACGGCCTTCCCCGCCCTCCCGCCCCGGCAGACGCCCGCCGCCGACGACACCCCTCTCCCCTCCTTCCCGGCACGGGTGGAGCGGGCGCGCGAGGACGGCTGGGCCCTGGACGACCAGCTGATCGAACCGGGCCTGGTCGCGGTCTCCGTACCGGTGCGGGACCCGTACACCGGCCGCCCGGTGTGCGTGGCGAGCGTGGTCAGCCACACCAGCCGGCACTCGGCGGCCGGCCTGTGCACCAGCCTCCTGCCCCGGCTGCGTACGGCGGTGGCGGCGATGGAGTGCGACCTGCGCACGGCACCCGTGCCCGAGCCCGGCCCGCCGCCCTCGGGCCTGGCGGCCTGGACGACGGCGTCGAAGCACGAACTGGGCCGGGATTTCGTGGAGTCGCTGGCTCGGGGCCTCACCGTCCTGACCGCGTTCGGCGCGGGCCGCTCGGCGCTGCCGCTGACCGAGGTCGCCCGGGCGACGGGCCTGTCGCGGGCCACGGCCCGGCGCGCGCTGCTCACGCACGAACACCTGGGCCTGGTGGCCGCGGGTCCCGACCGCTCCTTCGCCCTCACCCCGCGCGTCCTGGACCTCGGCTTCCCCTCGTTCTCCCGCACGACGCTGCCCCGGCTGGCCGAGCCCCGTCTGCGAGCCTTGGCCGACGCCCTGCACGAGCCGACGGCGCTCGCGGTCCTCACCCCCGACGGCAGGGAGATCCAGTACACGGCCGGGGCGGGCACGAGCCGTGTCCTCACGGTCCACATCACCGTCGGCGCCCGCCTCCCCGCCGCCGCGACCTCACTCGGCCGCGTCCTGCTGGCGGACGCCTCCCCCGCCTTCCCGGAGGTCCGCGCGCAGGGCTACGCCCTCGCCGACGAGGAACTGGAGTCGGGCCTGCGCTCGGTCGCCGTACCGGTACGGGACCGCACCGGCCGGGCGGTCGCCGCCGTGTGCGTGGCCACGCACACGGCTCGCCGCACCCTGGAGTCCTGCGTCCACGACGTCCTGCCCGCCCTGCGCACCACCGCCGACCGCCTCCAGGCCGACCTGCACACCGCCTCCCGCTTCACGCCCGTCCCCCCGGCGTGACCACGCGCGGGGCGTCGAGGTCTCAGACGGTGACCTGGGGCTGTGCCGGGCCGAGGTGGTGCACGGCGGTCTGCCCGGCGTGGGGGGCGAGGAGGCCCTGGAGTTCGTCGGCCGCGACCTTGAGGAGGCCGCCGTCCCGGGCGGCGTGGACGGTTTCGAGGATGAAGGCGACGTGGGTGGAGTCCTCGGTGACGCGGGTGCGGTGGGCGTCGCGGTGGTTCCAGTGGCGCGTCAGGACGCCGGCGGTGTCGGCGTAGACGATCTCGCCCGGCTTCGGGGTCTCGACGGTGTCGGGTTCGCCGAGCGGGGTGAAGGACTCGGTGCCGTCCGCGTGGCGGATGTCGATGTCGCCTTCGACCCGGTCGAGGTCGAAGGCGCCGGCGGGCAGGCCGTGCCGTACGGAGACGGCGTTGTAGGAGTCGACGGCCGGGTTGATGCGCGGCAGGGTGCCCCGCTTGGCGAGGCGGCGGCCGAGCGCGTCGACGCTGGGGCGGATGCGGCGCGGTAGGCGGTGTGCCAGGCCTCGATGCGGGGGTCGGTCTCGTCGGCGGGGGCCCAACTGCCGTCCGCGAGCTGCCGCTCCAGTTCCTCCAGGGCGGTGACGGTGTGCGGCCAGGGCTCACGGCCGCGCAGGCCAGTGGCGGTGACCACGGCCATGAGGGCGTCGGGGAAGGCGTCGGCGACGGCGGGGGCGGGGGCGAGACGGAAGACGGTCATGGGCGGTGGTTTCCGATTCCTGGGAGTGTGCGGGGCCGTGGCCGGCCGGGGCGGCCGTTTCGATCACTGCGACAGGACGCCGAAGTGGCGGCGGGCCGTCGGGGGGCGAGCCCGCTCAGGCCGCACACGGTGAAGTCGGCGAGGTTGATCGAGTCGTCCTTGCCGTGGCCCTGGAAGAGGATCCTGCGCCAGCGGGTGCCGAGTATCTCGGACTTGACGTCGGTGCTCTCCACGCCGCGCTCGTCGCGCAGGTGGATGCCGTACGGGGCGAGGGGGCGGTCCGTGGAGGTGTACAGGCCCAGCTCGCGGACGTCTGGGGCGGTGCGGGCGTACTGCTTGGCGGTGAACCAGGCGAGGGAGGCGGCGTCACGGCCGGTGAGGAAGGTGATGCGCAGGTCCGGACGGCGGGCGGCGGCGAGCAGGGCGGGCCACAGGGGGTCCAGGGTGAAGTGCTCGTACAGACCGGCGACCAGCAGGGGGCGCACCGGGGGCCGGCCGCGCCGGACACCCCGTCGTCCTCACGGGGTTCGTCGAAGATCGCGGCCCCGAGTTCCGCCTCGTCGAGCCACTCCTCGGCCAGCGGCGTCATCAGGGCCGCGAGTGCGGCGGGGAGGGTGTCGGGCCGCAGCAGGATGCCGCGCGCGTGCGGGGCGGGCCGGTCCACCCGCGTACAGCGTGGCCGCGCGCCGGACGGAGGCGGCGAGGTCGGCGCGTCCGCCGGTCCACACCGGGACGGTCGGGTGCGAGGGCGCGGCGAGGAACTCCGCGACGGCCGCCGCGTACGAGGCCGCGTCGTCGGCCAGGGAGAACGGCGAGGCGGCCGGGGTCGCCGTCCCGTCGGCGGGGGCGTGCGGCGCGTACTGCATGAGCGGGTGACTCCTTCGCGGAAAAACGACAGCACCGGCACGCCGGAGGCTGCCAGGGTGGCGCACGCGTCGTACCGGGCCATTTCCCCAGACGCACGCCCACCCCGAGCTGCTCGGGCGGACCCTGGCGGACATCCTGTGGACCGAACACGCGCGGAGCCGCGGTGAGGCCATGTCGGCCCTGCGGCGCTACGGACTCGACCGGCAGGCGGACCAGGCCTTCGACCGTTTGTCGGGCGGCCGGCAGGCCCGCTTCCAGATCCTGCTGCTGGAGCTGCGAGGCACCACGGCACTGCTGCTCGACGAGCCGACCGACAACCTCGACCTGGAGTCGGCGGAGGCTCTGCAGGAGGGGCTGGAGTCGTACGAGGGGACGGTTCTCGCGGTCGCCCACGACCGCTGGTTCGCCCGCTCCTTCGACCGCGGCAGCGACGGCCGGGTACGCGAGACATCGGAACCGGTGTGGCACGAACACCGGGTCGAGCGCGCCCGCTGACCCACCCCGAGGCCCTACAGCCTCCCGAACACGATGCTCACCCCACCAACCCCACCCCGATCCGCTACCCTGTCAGGGACCGCCACCCAGGTGACGGTCCCACCCTTGCCACAACCGAGCCGGATAGTCACTCAGAGTATTCAGCCACGTTCCAACGCAAGGCCCCGCCTTCGTAGCTCAGGGGATAGAGCACCGCTCTCCTAAAGCGGGTGTCGCAGGTTCGAATCCTGCCGGGGGCACAGAGGAACACCAGGTCAGAGCCTGGTTTAGTGCAGTGAAGGCCCTCCGTGAAGATCACGGAGGGCCTTCTTGCTCCGGATGGGAACGCGCCGTCGCCATGAATCTGGGGAACCAGACCCTATCCGGAGCAATGTGAAAATGTGACACATTCCCTCACATGGTCCAATCTGGGGCATTTCTACTGACTGCTCATTGCGTGCATGACATCGTTGCCAGGCAAGCAACTCCGCGCTGTTTGGCGGCAGTTGCCGAGATTGCCGTAGGTAATCGACCACCCGGAGGGATGCAACATGACCTCGCTCCTGACGCGTTTCAAACGCGCCGCCGTCTGCGCGGCCACCGTCACGGTGGCGCTGGGGATGGCGATGGCACCCGCTGTCAGCGCCGCACCCGCCCATGCGCCGCACGCTGCGACGAAGGCCGACCCGGTGACGGTGTGCGGCAGCAAGTTCCCGCAGTACTCGGACGGCCGCTGGACCTACACCGAAGCCCGGTTCTGCCTGGGGACCGACGGCAGCCAGGTCTGGCCCATCCTCGACTTCTCCGAGTGCCAGTACTACTGGGGAGCGGCCTGGTACTACGCCAACGCCAAGTACCCGTGCGGGTTCGACTTCCAATACACCGTGACCCGTGAAGGCCGGAACGTGCTGGACGGCAGCGGTTCCGGCAGCGGCGGTCCGGGCGGAGTGGTCGAAGGCAACTCCACCGGCTGCGCGGGCCCCGGCACCTACACGCTCAGGGCCCGGTACGTCCTGTCCGGCCCGTACTGGACCGACACCCAGATCAACTCCGGCTACCGCACCTACAACCTCGACCTGCCCTGCGGCTGACAGGGGGCACTACCCGGCAGGGAGTCCTCCCGGTGCCTCGGTGCCGGGAGGACTCCCTGTTGCCGCGGCCATAGGTTCTCTGAGCTGGGCGGCTGCATGCCCGGGCTCGTCATCGGGGCCCTCAGGCTCTTCGGGGACCTGGGCATACGAGTAGGCCCCTGAGAGGCTTTCTGCTTTAAGGAAGAGGCAGTTCAAGCACACTCTCCTGACCAACAAGTTCTACTGCACTCGCGACCGCGCCCTGCTGACCGACGTCCGCAACGCTTCCCGTGGACTCGCCTTCGGCCGAGAGCCCCTCGCGCTGCACCATCTCGGTCGAGTGCCCGGTCAGGGGACCGCGGGAACGTGCCCTCCAGGGTCGGACGCGCAGTGTCGCAGCAGCGCGGAAACCGGTCCGTCGACGAGTCGGTAGCGCACGACCCGGCCGTCCTTCTCGCCCTCGACGATGCCTGCGGTGCGCAGGAGGCGCAGGGCCTGGGAGACGGCGGTGTCCCGCATCCCGGTGGCAACGGCGAGGTCGGACACGGCGATGGGGCCGGCCTCGTGAAGGGCGAGCAGCAGGGACAGGCGTCGGGGATCGGAGAGCAGGGAGAAGCGGTCGGCCCAGGCGCGTACGTGCTCGGGCTCGCCGACGGCGGCGATGGCGTCGCAGACTCGATGGCCGTCGATGGTGCGCTGCCCGGCACGTTCCGCGGGGACGAGATGCATGGAGGCATCATCGCAGCCAACGTTTCACCCTCCATACCCCTCTATATCTGCTCTATATCTGCTCAGATATGCAGCCTTGCAGCTGACACGGGCCGCCTTCTAGGCTGAGCAGGCCGTGGTGTTCGGGAAGACCGGTGACAGCCCCCAGGGGCTCAGCCCGGAGCGGCCCTCGCCACTGTGATCGGGGAGTTCCCGCCCCATGCATTGCCACTGGTCTCGCGGCCGGGAAGGCAGGGGCGGGCGCGGTGACCCGTCAGCCAGGAGACCGGCCACGGCAGCACGAAGCAGATCCACGAGGTGCTGGAGCGTGACCGTATGACCCTGTCCGAAGGCGTGCCCGAAACCGACGCCGCCCCTTCCTTCCGATGGCGCCGCGAGGACACCGTCCGAACCGTCGGCCTCATGACCGTGATCGTCGCTCTGCACGTGGTCGCCTTCGGAATCCTCTTCCTGCTCGTGGTCCCGCACCACTACGAGGTCGGCACCAAGGCGTTCGGTGTCGGGCTGGGCATCACCGCTTACACCCTCGGCATGCGGCACGCCTTCGACGCCGACCACATCGCCGCCATCGACAACACCACCCGCAAGCTGATGGCCGACGGCAAACGTCCGGTGTCGGTGGGCTTCTGGTTCGCGCTCGGCCACTCCAGCGTGGTGGTCGTCATGGCCGCGCTGGTCGCCGGGGGCGCCAAGCTCGCCGGCACCCTGATGAACGACGGCTCCCGAACCCACCAGGTCCTCGGCACCGTCGGCACCACGGTCTCCGGCAGCTTCCTGTACCTCATCGCCGCCCTCAACCTCGTCGCGCTGTTCGGCATCATGCGCGTCTTCAAGGCCATGCGCGCCGGACGCTACGACGAGGCGGAGCTGGAGGCCCACTTGGACTCGCGCGGCTTCATGAACCGCCTCCTGGGCCGGTTCACCAAGTCGATCCGCCGACCGGGTCAGATGTTCCCTCTCGGCTTCCTCTTCGGCATCGGCTTCGACACCTCGACCGAGGTTCTGCTCCTCGCCCTGGCCGGCAACGGCGCCGCCGCCGGCCTGCCCTGGTACGCGGTTCTGTGCCTGCCCCTCCTCTTCGCGGCGGGTATGAGCCTGTTCGACACACTCGACGGCACCTTCATGAACTTCGCCTACCAATGGGCGTTCTCCAACCCGGTGCGCAAGGTGTTCTACAACCTCACCATCACCGGCCTGTCCATCGCGGTGGCCTTCTTCGTCGGCACGATCGAGCTGGTCGGCGTGCTGCACGACAAGCTGGGCCTGAGCGATGACGTGTCCGGCTGGATCGCGGGCCTGGACCTGGACAACGTCGGCTACGTGATCGCCGGCCTGTTCGTGGTCGTCTGGGCCGTGGCCGTCGCCTACTGGCGTCTGGCCAAGGTCGAGGAGCGCTGGAACACCCGCGCCGCGGACACCGGCTGACGGCACGGTGGCCGTCGCCGCGACCCCGGCCTGATCAATCGTGCTCGAAGTGGCTGGGCCTGCCGTCACGTCGGACAAGCCGGCCCAGCCGAGCCGCCGTCGCTCGGGGCACGAGCGTCCAGGTGCCGTCGGCTCGGTGGAGTGCGGCGGAGTGCCAGGGGGTGGTCCAGGCGTCGGGGGCGTCAAGGAGGCGGATGCCGAATTTCGGCGCGCCGACGGGTTGCGGGTGGATCGAGAGGCGCACGGCGTGGGGGTGGTGCTCGGCGATCAGGTCGCCCCAGGCGCGGCTGCGCTGGATGACGCCGTAGGCGCGCTGCCGGCAGGCGCGCTGCAGGGCGGAGCGGGTGCCGGTCCAGTCGGCGGTGTCCTCGACGAGGAAGCGCGTGATGCCCCGGTAGAGGGCGAGGGTCTGGTCGTCGGTACGGGCCTCGGCGCGCAGAGCGTCCAGCGCGGGGGCGTGGCGGTCGTGGACGTGGGCGCGTTTCGTGTCGTGCGGGAGGTCGCCGAGGATGTCGCGCAGGTCGAAGACGGACAGTCTGTCCAGGCCCAGTCGGGCCATCTGTATGCGCAGGTCGTCGGCGTACGCGTCGATGTGGTGGTCGGGGACGTGAACGAGGTCGCCGAAGACGTGGCCGTCGGAGCAGATGATCACGCGCGCGCCGGGCGGGTAGATCCTCTCGATCTCGGTGCACAGGACGTTCAGGAACGTCAGGGAGAGGCGTTCACCCTGGTCGGGGAGGTGACCGAGGACCTTGGCGGGGTTGGGGGACTTACAGGGGAAGGCGGGCAGGGTGAAGACGATGGGCGCGCCCTCACGTACGAAGTCGGCGATCCGGCGCAGCTGATGGGGGAACGCTTCCGCAGGGGCGGGAACGGGGGCCGGATCGGTCGTGCGGTGATGCGGCAGGAGCAGGTTGAGGATCTCGGTGCCGATGCGGGTGGGGAGGGCGTCTGACGCGGTCGTCAGGGGCATGTCGTTCCTCCTGGAGTACGAGGGCATGTCGACATGGCGCCGTGGCGGGAATGCGTCCCACGGCGCCAGTGGTCAGCGGGTGTGAGTCAGCCGAGGCCGGTGTGGCCGGACCCGGTCAGCGATACGTCGATGTCAGAAGCGTCGGACGTAGCCCACGGGCAGGCTGTTCGTGCCGCGGCCGAGGACGGCGGGGATCCACTCGATGTCCTCGGCCTTGACGGCGAGATGCAGGCCGGGCAGCCGCGTGAGCAGGGTGCCCAGGGCGGTCCGGAGTTCGGCGCGGGCGAGGGCCGCGCCGGGGCAGAAGTGGATGCCGTGGCCGAAGGCGAGGTGGGGGTTCGGGGTCCGGTCGAGGTCGAGGGTGTCGGGGCCGGGGAAGCGGCGCGGGTCGCGGTTGGCGGCGCACAGGGACACGATCACGGAGTCGCCGGCCGGGACCTCGGTGCCGTGCAGGTCGCTGTCCTTGTCGAAGAAGCGCCAGGTGGTCAGTTCGAAGGCACTGTCGTAACGGAGGAGTTCCTCGACCGCGCGCGGCAGCAGGTCCGGTTCGTCGCGGAGCCGGGCCAGCTGGTCCGGGTTGCGGAAGAGGGCGATCAGGGACGTGGTGATCTGGTTGGTGACCGGTTCCTGGCCGGCGACAAGGAGCTGGAAGATCATCGAGTCCAGCTCTTCCTGGGACAGTTCACGGCGGTCTCGGGCCACGACGAGACGGCTGAGGAGGTCGTCGTCCCGGTGTTCGCGCTTGTGGGCGACGACGTCGGCGATGTAGCTCTGCAGGCCGTGCAGCCGCGCCTCGTACAGCGGGCGTCCGGGGTCGGTGGGGCCGACCGGCTGGACGACCTTGCCCCAGTCGCGGTCGAAGCGAGCCGCCAGATCCTGTGGAAGCCCGATGACCTCGGCGAGGACCTGGAAGGGGAAGTGGGCGGCGAAGTCGGTGACGAGGTCGGCCGGGCCGGTTTCGGGCAGGGCGTCGACCAGCGCATCCGCCAGTTCCTGGAACCGGGGGCGCAGGCTCTCGACACGACGTGGAGTGAAGGCGTCGGTGACGAAGCGCCGCATACGCGTGTGCTTGGGCGGGTCCTGGTGGAGGAGGTGGACCTGGAGCTGGGAGTGCTGGGGCTCGGGCATGATCGAGGCGCGGGCGCGCCAGTGGTCGTTGCCGCGGTCGTGGTTCTTGCCCAGGCGCTCGTCGTTCAGCGCGGCGTGGGCGGCGTCGTAGCCGGTGACGAGCCAGGCCTGCACCCCGCTGGGGAAGAGCACGCGGTGGACCGGGCCGGCCTCACGCATCTGCTCGTACAGGGGGTAGGGGTCGGCCTTGTACGGGCAGCCCATCAGCGGGACCGGATCGGGCAGGACGTCCGGATCGGTGCCGGGTATCGGTTCCTGGATGGTCATGCGGAGGCTCCTCAGAGGGCGAGTTCGGGCCGGTGGTGGTCCAGCCACAGGGCAAGGTCGACGACACGTTCGAGGCGCAGGCGGTGGCCCCACTCCAGCCGGTCGGGCGGGGTGTCCAGACAGGGCTTGATCCGGGTCTCGTCGGCCAGCGCCCGGACCTGTTCGGTGGCGAGCGCGTCGCGGGCCATGTCCTGCAAGCCGCGGTTGTAGTCGGGGTGGTGGGTGGCCGGGTAGTGGTTCTTGGGCCGGTACAGCACCGAGTCCGGGGCGAGGCCCGTGCCGACGGCGCGCAACAGGCTCTTCTCACGGCCGTCGAAGCTCTTCAGTGCCCAGGGCGTGGAGAAGGCGTACTCGACGAGCCGGTGGTCGCAGTACGGGACACGCACCTCCAGGCCCTGGGCCATGCTCAGCCGGTCCTTGCGGTGCAGGAGCTGGCGCAGCCAGCGGGTCAGGGACAGGTGCTGCATCTCGCGCTGCCGACGCTCGACGGGACTCTCGCCGTCGAGGTGCGGTACGGCGGCCAGGGCGCTGCGGTACGTGTCGTCGCGGAACTCAGCGATGTGCAGGTCCAGTTCGGGGTTGAGCGGCATCGCGGCCTCGTCGCCGGTGACCAGCAGCCACGGGAAGGTCTGCGCGGCGAGCGCCTTGGGGTTGTGGAACCAGGGATAGCCGCCGAACACCTCGTCGGCCGCCTCGCCGGACAGGGCGACAGTGGAGTGCTGCCGTATCTCGCCGAAGAGCAGGTACAGCGAGGTGTCCATGTCGCCCACCCCGATCGGCGAGTCACGGGCCACGACGACCGCCTTGCGGTGCTCGGGGTCGAGCAGAGCACGCGGGTCGAGGACGACGGTGCTGTGGTCGGTGCCGATGAAGGCGCCGGCCTCGGTGGCGTACGGGGTGTCGTGACCGGTGCGCAGGACGTCGCCCGTGAACTGTTCGGCCTGGTCGCTGTAGTCGACGGCGTACGAGCGGATCCTCGCCTCCGTCCCCTCTCGCAGCCGTAGTTCGTCGGCGAGCAGCGCGGTCAGGACGGTGGAGTCGATGCCGCCGGAGAGCAGACTGCACAGCGGGACGTCGGCCTCCAGCTGGCTGCGGGCCGCCGCGCCGACCAGCGCGCGGATCCGCTCCACGGTCGTTTCCTGATCGTCGCCGTGGTCCCTGGCCTCAAGCTGCCAGTAGCGGCGTTCGCGGACGCCGTGCCGGTCCAGGACGAGCTGCCCGCCCGGCTCCACCTCGCGCACTGCGGACCACACGGTCGGCCCGGTGTTGAACAGCAGGCTGTACGCCTCCCGCAGCCCGTCGGCATCCACCCTGGGCCGGATCTCGGGGTGGGCGAACAGGGCCTTGGGTTCGGAGGCGAAGGCCACACCGCCGTCGACGGCCGCCCAGAACAACGGCTTCACGCCGAGCCGGTCACGTACCAGCAGCAGCCGCTGCGCCCGCTCGTCCCATACGGCGAAGGCGAACATGCCCTCCAGGTGGTCGGCAACGTCCTCGCCCCACTCCGCGTATGCCCGCAGCACCACCTCGGTGTCGCTGCGCGTGCGGAACAGATGGCCCCGGCCGCGCAGCTCGGCACGGAGTTCGTGGTGGTTGTAGACCTCACCGCTGTAGGTGAGCACGATGTCCGGCTGCCCGGGACGATCCGGCATCGGCTGCACACCGCCTTCGAGGTCGATGACGGCCAGGCGACGATGGCCGATCGCGGCGCGTTCGCCGAGCCAGACACCTCGGGCGTCGGGGCCGCGGGGCGTGAGGGTGGCGGTCATGGCCTCGATGACCGGAGCCTGGGTGCGGGCGTCGTGGTGGAAGCTCGCCCAGCCGGTGATTCCGCACATACGGGTGACTCCTTGCTCAACGATGGGCGGCGGACGCCGCGTCGGTGGTCTTCTCCGGCACGGCGGCCGGGCGTCGGGCGGGCAGTGCCAGCAGAGGTACAGCGAGGCAAGCGGCGGTGGCGGCCACGGCGAGCCCGGCGTGCACGCCGTCGGCAGGTCCGGCAAGACCCCAGGCGGCGGTGGCCAGGGCCGGGCCCAGGGTGAAACCGAGGCTGCGGGCGAACTGGACGGTCGAGCCGACGGTCGCGGTCCACTCCGGCGGGGCGGCGCCCATGACCAGGGCCTGGGTCGGGCCGCCGTTCAGGCCCATGCCGAGGCCGGCCAGCCCCAGCCGCCAGGCGACGTCCAGCGGTGACCAGTCGCCGCCCAGCGGAACGAGGAGAACCAGCCCGGCGGCGATGAGAGCGGCACCGGTGACCGCTGTCGGACGGGCGCCGATGGGGGTACCCCCGCTTGAGCGGAGCCGAGAGTGGGGGAGGTCGGCGAGGCGTCCGCCGAGCGGTCCGGCCAGGCCCATACCGAGCGGGAAGGCGAGCACGGTGAGCCCGGTGGTGGTGGCGCTGACGCCGTCGTCACGCTGGAGGTGGAGGGCGACGACGTAGTGCATGGCGGCGAAGCCGGCCGCAAGGGCCAGTACCGCCCCGTGTGCCCGGAACAGCCCCGAGACACCCAGCACGCCGGTCACCGGACGCCCGCCCGGACCGCGCAGCCACCACCACAGCGGCGGGACTGCTGCGAGCGCGAGTACCAGCCACGCCGGACGGTCCGAGGCCAGGGTCAGCGCCAGCAGCAGGGCCGCCACACCGGTGGCCACCAGGAGGGCGTCCCCTGCCGAGCGCCGATCGGGCCGGCGCAGCCCGCCGTCCCGCGGCATCGCACGCCAGGCCAGCACCAGGGCGAGCGCACAGAAGGGGATCTTGACGAGGAAGACGGCGTGCCAGCCCAGATGGTCCAGGAGCAGCCCGCCCACGGCCGGCCCGGTCACCGCCCCCAGCGGGCCCAGGGTCGCGGGCACGCTCATCGCCCGCCCTCGCTTCTCGGGCCGTACGGAGCGGATCGCGAGGACCGGCATCAGCACGAACAGCACCGCTCCGAAGGCGCCCTGCGCAATGCGGGCGGCGATCAGCCAGGCAGCCCAGGGAGCGGCGGCCGCCAGCGCGCTGCACAGTGCGAAGCCGGCGGTCGCGGCGAGTACGGCGGAGCGCATCCCCACGCCGTCCAGCCAGCGCCCGACCGGCAACAGCAGTGCGACGACGGGAAGCTGGTATCCGAGCACGGCCCACTGGGCGGTCGCTGCTGAGACGTGCAGGCCATCGGCGATGTCCGCGAGAGCCACGTTGACGATGTTCATGTCGAGCATCGCCACGAACGAGAGCATGCCCGCCACGGCCACCAGCAGCCAGCGGTCCTCACCGGCAGGGCCGTCGGGTATGCGCCCGGGCTGTTCCGAACCGTGTCTGTGGTCTGTCACCTTTCCGCCCTTCACCTTCGTGGGCGGGCTGCCGGAAGGCAGCCTCGTCCCACAAGTCGGGAGGGATCGCACGTGAGTTCCCGGACCTGTCCCAAAAACATGGCGGACAGGCTGGATTTGACCCCATCGATCAGTCGGGCCCCATCGCGTTCACAGGCCGGTGTGCGTCTCCACTGCCACAGCCGGCTCCGCGCCGGCGGGTGCCCGGTGGTCGAAGGCGATCAGGGGATCCCCGGTGAGGGGGTGGTCGACCACGGCCGCCCGCACCCCGAACACCTCCGCCATCAAGGAGGGCGTGAGAACCTCGCGCGGCGGGCCGGAGGCGACGACCGATCCGGTGTGCAGGACGTGGAGGCGGTCGCAGACGGAGGCGGCGGCGTTGAGGTCGTGCAGCGACACCAGGGTCGTACGGCGCTGCGCACGCAGCAGGGCGAGCAGTTCGACCTGGTGGCGGATGTCGAGGTGGTTGGTCGGCTCGTCGAGGACCAGGATGTCGGGGTTCTGAGCGAAGGCCCTTGCGAGCAGGACGCGTTGGCGTTCCCCTCCGGACAGGGCCGTGAACCGGCGCCCCGCCTGTTCGTCCATGCCGACGTCGGTCAGGGCACAGGCGACGATGTCCCGGTCGGCGGCGTCCTCACCGGCGAAGGCTCGCTTGTAGGGGGTGCGGCCCATGGCGACGACCTCGCGCACACTCAGCTCGAAGTCGCTCCCCCGCTCCTGCGGGAGAGCGGCCACGTGCCGCGCCGACTCGACCGGGCTCAGCTCGCGCAGATCGGTGCCGGCCAGAAGTACTCGCCCGGCGGTGGGCTTCAGGTGCCGGTAGACGGTGCGCAGGAGGGTGGACTTGCCGCTGCCGTTCGGCCCGACGAGGCCGGTGATCTCGCCCTCGGCGGCGATCAAGCGGGCGCCCGCGACGACCGTACGGCCGGCGTAGGCGACGTGCAGGTCCTCGATGTCGATCCTCAACTACCGCTCCCCAGGCGCCGGTCCAGCAGATACAGCAGGGCCGGAGCCCCGAGCAGCGAAGTGACCACGCCCACGGGCAGCTCCTGCGTGTCCATGGCCGTACGGCAGACGATGTCGACCACGACCAGGAGCACCGCCCCGAAGAGGGCCGAGACCGGCAGCAGGCGGCGGTGGTCACCGCCGACGACCAGGCGGCAGACGTGCGGCACCATCAGGGCGACGAAGGAGATCGCGCCGGAGACGGCGACCAGGACGCCGGTCAGCACGCTGGTGACGGTGAACAGTTCGCGGCGCAGCCGGGTGACGTCGATGCCGAGGCCGGCGGCCGTCTCGTCGCCCATCAGCAGGGCGTTCAGTCCGCGGGCGCGCGCCTGCAGCCAGAGCAGAGCGATGGGCACGGCGACGGCGGGGACCGCGAGCATCTGCCAGTTCGCACCGCTGAGGCTGCCCATGAGCCAGAACAGCACGCCGTGCGTCTGCTGCTCGTCCCCGGCCTGCAGCACCAGGTAGCTGGTGAAGCCGGACAGGAACTGGCCGATCGCCACCCCGGCCAGCACCAGCCGCAGCGGTGCGAAGCCCCCGCCGCGCCGGGCCACCGCCCACACCAGCGCGAAAGTGGCCAGCGCCCCGGCGAAGGCCGCGCCGGACAGGCCCAGCCCCAGCGTCCCGCCCGCCCCGACACCGAGCACGATCGCGGCGACCGCACCGAGGGAGGCCCCGTTGGAGATCCCCAGCAGATACGGGTCCGCCAGCGGGTTGCGCACCAGCGCCTGTACGGCCGTACCGACGACACCGAGCCCGGCGCCGACGAGAGCGGCGAGCAGAGCGCGCGGAACGCGAAGTTGCCAGATGATCAAGTCGTTCGTGCCGGGCCGCGGGGCCGCACCGGACAGTCTGCGCCACACCACGCCCCACACCTCGCCGGGCGGAATGGACGTCGAGCCCCAGGCCACCGCGGCCGTCAGCGCGGCCAGCAGCACCACTGCGAGGACCGCCGCCAGCGGCGTCGCGGGCAGACTGCGCTCTTGTGAAGCTGAGGCTTTCCGGCGCACCAGCGTGGAGGGCATGGTCAGCCGACCTTGCCCGGATAGAGGGCCTTGGCGATCGCCTCGACCGTGTCGGCGTTCTCGACTCCCGCGATGGTCGTCTGTTCGGAGCCGACGCGCAGGAGGTGGCCTTCCTTCACCGCCTTGAGCCCCTTGGTCGCCGCGTCGGACTTCAGCCACTGTTCGGCCTCGTCGAACGCCTTCTTGTTCGCCGCCTCGCTGCCCCGGTCGCGGACCCCGAGCTGGATCCAGTCCGGGTTCTTGGCGATCACGTCCTCCCAGCCGACCTGCTTGTAGTCGCCGTCGCAGTCGGCGAAGACGTTGCGGGCCCCGGCCAGGGTGATCACCGCGTTGGCGACCTGGCGGTTGCAGGTGACGGAGGGCTGCTTGGTGCCGGCGTCGTAGTCGAAGAAGAAGTACGTCGGCCGCTTGTCCTCCGCCGTGCCGCCGACCGCCTTCTGGACGGCGTCCACCTTCTCCTTCATCCCGGCGACGAGTTCCTTCGCCCGCGCGCTCGTGCCGGTGACCGCGCCGAGGGAGGTGATGTCGGCCTCCACCGCGGACAGGTCGGTCACCGGGCTCTTGCTCTGTGCCGCGCAGGCGGTGGACTTCAGGTAGATGTGCTTGATTCCGGCGGCCTGGAACTCCTCCGCCGTCGGCGCGTCCCCCATCCCACCACCGCCCATGCTGCCCATGGAGGCGAAGGTGTCGATGTACAGGTCGGCGCCGGAGCCGAGCAACTTCTCCTTCGGGATCACGGTCTGGCTCAGCACCTTCACCTTCTGCGCCTGCGTGCCGAGGGCGCCGGGCAAGGTGCCCTTGCCGGGCGGGAAGCCGGTGCCGATCACCTTGTCACCGGCACCGAGGCGCAGCAGCAGCTCCAGGCTGGAGGCGTTGCTGGTGACGATCTTCCTCGGAGCGGCGGAGAAGGTGGCCTTGGCACCCATGCAGTCGGTGACGGACACCGGGTAGGCGCCCGAGACGGAGTCCTTGGCCTTCCCCGCGCCCTCGCTTCCGGTGTCCGTGTTTCCGCGGTCCCCGCCGCCACAGCCCGCCGCCAGCAGGCCGCCGAGCGCGACGGCCGCCGCAGAGCCCCACACACGAGAACGCATCGAACAACTCCCGGATCCACTCGGTACGCGGGCGAACCTCCGTCACCCGCTCCAGAAGTCGGGGCGAACGTCACGCGAGTTCCCGTGAGTTCCCGAAAAGCTGGCGGCACGGCTCAGGAGAACCGTTCCCAGGTGCGGACGAGGGTGTCGGTGCCGGGGTTTTCCCGGCCGGCGCCGACACCCTCCCGGAGCGTCAGGCCGCCAGCGCGGCGGGCCTCTCCGCCTCGTCGAGCAGGTCCATCAGGGCCGCCCGGGCGCGGGCCACGCGGGAGCGGACCGTGCCGACCGGGCAGTCGCTGATCTCGGCGGCCTCCGCGTAGGGCAGGCCGAGCAGCTGCGTGAGGATGAACGCCTCCCGCCGGTCATCGGGCAGCGAAGCCAGCAGATCGAGCAGTGCGATGCCGTCGTCGAAACCCGGCAGGTCGCACGGCTGAGCCAGCTCGATGGCCGTACACCAGTCCGGTACGTCCGACTGACGCGGCCGGGCTGCGGCGTAGCGGTAGCTGTCGATCACCGCGCGGCGGGCGATGGACAGCAGCCAGGCCCGGGCCGAGGAACGCCCCTCGAACCGGTGCAGGCTGCCGAGCGCCCGCAGGAAGGTGTCCTGGGCCAGATCGTCCGCAGCCTGGGGATCGCCGCAAAGGTGCGTGACGTAGCGCTGGACGTCGCGGTGCAGGGCGCCCACGAACTGCTCGACCGCGTCCGCGTCACCGCCGCGGGCGGCCAGCGCCCAGGCGGTGATCGATTCGTCGAGTGCTGCCGCTTTGTCGCTTTTGACGCGCGACGCGGGCAGGGCAGAGGTAATCACCTGGTGTCCTTCTAGGGTCAACCGTGATCCGGACCAACGGCCGGCAAAAGCGCGAGGTCCGGTGAAAGAGGGGAGACGGCCCTACGACGCGGTGGCGCTACAACGCCTGCGCGGTCGTACGGCCGTGGCCCGAGGCGCAGACGGGCAGCCTCGGGAAACCAGCTGTCCTCAGACGACAGCCGTCCCCACCGGCGGACCCCGAGAAGTGATCGCGTGGCCGAGAAGGAGCAGACGCGGCGCCCGGTCCGAGCGACGGCGCCGCAGGCGGACGCGCGGGCGGTGCGGGGTGACGGGTGAAGCGAACAGGAGTCGCAGCGGCGCCGCCAGCCATCCGGCCACCGCCCGCAGGATCCGGAAGGCGGCCCTCTCGCCGTACGCCAGCCACAACCCGCACAGCAGCGCGGCGAGCAGGTGAGCGGCGAGCATGCCGAACGACGACGAGCCGCCGTCCATGGAGTGCCCCATGTGTCCCGCGTGGCCCATCTGACCCGCGTGGTCCATGTGGCTCATGCCCGTGTGCCCCATGCCCATGGAGCCCATGCCGCTCATGTCCGCGGAGGCCGAACCGCCGGATGCCGACTGCGCGTAGGAGAACGCCTCGTGCAGCCCGGCCTGGGCGGCGACCACGGCCGTCACGATCAACGGCAGCCCGCGTTCACGCCCCGCCAGACACCAGCCGACGGCACCGGTGACGGCCACGCCTGCGGCCAGCGCCCACGCGGGCACGTCGCTCCCGGACATCAGGACGTGGCCCAGGGCGGCGAGCAGCACACAGACGGCCGCGAACACCGCGGCCCGAATCGTGCGAGCACACCACCCTGCTGTCATGGCGCCTCATCCTCGCATCCGGGCTTCGGCCGTCATGCGTGGGTACGGAAATCCACCGGGCACCGCACTCAGTACCCGGCCTGTGATCCAGACCACGACGCCGCGCCGGAACTGACGAGGGTTCCTACCCGACATCTCTCCGGGAAGCACTTTCCGGCCGCGGTTTTCCGGCAGCAGCGAACCCGGCAAGGCCGAACTGCCCTCGTGGGGCGGCTGATCAGGAGACTCCGTCGCCGGAGCGGATCACCACCGCGATCGTCCTGACCGGCGCGCTGCGCTCGAAGTGCAGCGTGAACGACACCAGGTCACCTGCCTGCCACCCAGCGCGCGCCCGCAGGGTCAGGTCCACGCCGTGCGGGGACATGGACAGCTCGCCACCGGCGGGGAGCGTCACCGAGTTCACGTCGGCCTTGTACGCGGCCCCGCTGTCGGTGGCGCGGTGACGGCTCAGGGTGATCTCTCCGCGCGTGTCGGTGGACGTCACCTTCACCAGCCGGTCGTCCGCGCCGCCGAGGTTGGAGACGTCGAAGAACGCCGCGGTCTCCGTGCTGCCGCCGTAGGGCAGGAACACCCGCCCGGACGTGACGGCGATCCGTGCCGGGCTGCCCGCCTTCCCGGCCCCGACCCAGGTGGTCAGGCCGCCCAGGGCGAGACTGCACGCGGCCACGGGCACGGCCGCGGCGAGCAGAGTGTCGGTCAGCCTGCGGCGCGACGGCCGCCAGGGGTTCTGCTCGGTCATCGGGTCTGCCTCCGGGCGGGCGAGGGCTGCCAGGCGCGCAGTCGCAGGCTGTTGCCGACCACCAGCAGCGAGCTGGCCGACATCGCGGCCGCGGCGAACATCGGGTCGAGCAGGCCGACCATGGCGAGCGGCACGGTGACGACGTTGTAGCCGAACGCCCACACGAGGTTGGCGCGGATGGTGCCCAGGGTGCGCCTGGCCAGCCGAACCGCGTCCGTGAGGGCCTCGATGTCGCCGCGCACCAGCGTCACGTCGGCCGCTCCGATGGCCACGTCGGTGCCGCTGCCCATGGCGATGCCGAGGTCGGCACCGGCGAGGGCGGCGGCGTCGTTGACGCCGTCGCCGATCACCGCGACCCGGTAGCCCTGCTCCTGCAGATCCCGTACGAGGTCGGCCTTGCCCTCGGGGGTGCAGCGGGCATGCACCTCGTCGATGCCCAGAGCCGACGCGACGGCCTGCGCGGGCGCTTCCCGGTCGCCCGTGGCGAGCACCGGTCGGACGCCGAGCCGCCGCAGGCGCTCCACGGCACGGTAGCTTCCGGGGCGTACGACGTCCCCGACCTCGATCAGGGCCTCGGCCACGCCGTCGACGCGGACCAGGACGGGTGTGTGGGCGGCGGCCTCGGCCCCGGACACGGCGTCCGCGAGGACCGTGGGCAAGTCATCGTCCGGCACGAGGACTTCGACCAGGCGGCCTTCGACCCGGCCGCGCACCCCCTGCCCCGGTGTGGCGCCGAACTCGGTCACGTCCGGCGTCGGCTGTCCCTGCGCGGCCCGTCCGGCATACGCGGCGACGGCTCGGCCCAGCGGGTGCTCCGAGCCCTGCTCGACAGCTCCGGCCAGCCGCAACACCGCCTCCTTCCCGAGCCCGCCGGGCACAGCGGTCACCCGGGCGACACTCATGTGGCCGGAGGTGAGAGTGCCGGTCTTGTCCGATACGACCGCGTCGATGTGCCGCAGCCCCTCCAGAGCCTGCGGCCCACTGACGAGCACGCCCAGCTGAGCACCCCGACCGGTCGCGGCCATCAGCGCGGTCGGGGTCGCCAGGCCGAGTGCGCAGGGGCAGGCGACGACGAGCACCGCCACGCACGCGGTGACGGCCGCCTGAGGGTCGGCTCCCGCACCGAGCCAGAAGCCGAGCGCCGTGACGGCCAGCGCCAGCACGACGGGGACGAAGACGCCGGCCACCGAGTCGGCCAGCCGCTGCGCCCGCGCCTTGCCCGCCTGTGCCTCGGTGACCAGGCGGGTGATCCGGGCGAGCTGGGTGTCGGCGCCGACGGCGGTGGCCCGGACGAGCAACAGGCCGCCGGCGTTGACGGCCCCGCCGACCACGGCCGAACCCGCACCCACTTCAACCGGCTCGCTCTCGCCGGTGACCAGGGACAGGTCCACGGCTGAGGCGCCGTCCACGACCACGCCGTCGGTGGCGACCCTCTCTCCGGGCCGTACGACGAAGACCTGTCCGGCGCCCAACTGCTCGATGGGAACCAGCCGTTCGGTGCCGTCCTCGCGCACGGAGACTTCCTTGGCCGCGAGCTGGGCGAGCGACCTCAGCGCCGCCCCCGTTCCGCGCCGGGCACGCGCTTCCAGGAACCGGCCGGCCAGGACGAACAGCGGTACGCCGACGGCCGCTTCGAGGTAGATGTGCGCGGCGCCCTCCGAGGCGGAGGGCACGAGGGTGAACGGCATCCGCATCCCGGGCTCACCGGCACCGCCGAGGAAGAGCGCGTACGCCGACCAGGAGAAAGAGGCCACCACGCCCAGCGACACCAGGGTGTCCATGGTCGCCGCCGAGTGCCGCAGCCCGCGTACCGCCCGTACATGGAAGGGAAGGGCACCCCACACCGCGACGGGTGCCGCGAGCATGAAGCACAGCCACTGCCAGTTCCGGAACTGGAGGCCGGGCACCATCGACAGCACCAGCACCGGCAGCGCGAGGAGCGCGGTGATCACCAGCCGGTCGCGCTCCTGCCGGGCGCCCTCGCCCTCGGCGTCGTCCTCGCGCTTCTGTTTCCTGGGCGGCTCGGGGAGGGCGGCCGCATAGCCCGCCTTCTCGACGGCCGCGACGAGGTCCGCCGCACTGATCTGCGCCGGATGGCTCACCCGGGCCCGCCCGGTGGCCAGATTGACGGTCGCCGTGACCCCTTCGAGCTTGCCCAGCTTCTTCTCGACCCGCCTCACACAGGCCGCGCAGGTCATGCCGCCGACGGTCAGGTCGGTCGTGACGAGGGTGCCCACGGGTTCCGCTCCCATCAGTGGCCTCCCCCGTGCATGTCACCCATGCCGTCGGCGCCTCCGCCTCCACTGCCGTCGCCGCCGGGCCGTACCCCTGTGCCGTGCATACCGGGGGCGACAGGTCCGGCGGCGGCACCGACGGCATACGACACCGCGAACATCAGTGCCAGCAGGAGAAGGAACCCGCACAGGGCGGGCGGTGGGACCAGCTTCCGCAGCACCGCACCCGCGTTGGAGGAGGATTGCCGGGATTCGTCCATCAACCGCGTCTCCAGATCACGTCGTACGGCGCCGGCCGGATCGAGCCGTACCGCTTCAGGAGTCGGGCCACCGGACGCCCGAGTTCCGGAGCACACCTATGGCGCACGTCACGTAACGAACAACCGTGCTCTGGCGTCGCGCGTCGAAGGACGGGAGCCCTGCCGACGGTTTCCGGGTTCCGGCTGTCGGCAGGGCACCTGCGCTATTCGGCCCGGGATCCCGTGGAGCGGCCGCGCAGGACGGCGAACACGGCCGCTGCCAGGCCCAGCACGCCCACGACCAGCCCGCCGACGCCGAGGCCCCGGGCGGTCGAGTCGCTGCTCGAAGCGGTCGCCTTGGCGCTCGCGGAGCTCTTCGAGTTCGCCGGCGAGCCGGTCGAGGTGCTGCCGCTCTCGTCCGCGCCCTTGGCGGTGAGCTTGAGGACGGGCGCCGGGTTCTCCGGCTCCTGGCCGCCGGAGGGCGTCTCGATCCAACGGACGGTCTTGCCGTCGGAGTACGTCTGAAGGGCCTTGAAGGTCAGCTGGTCGGTGTCGTCGGGCAGCTGCCCGAAGGCCACGTTGAAGTCCTCGTACTGGCCCGGCCCGATCTTGCCGCCGGTGAAGGTGATCTCGGAGACGGCGTCGGTGATGGTGCCGTCGTCGGTCTTCACGGGCGTCTTGAGCTTGGTGTTGGTGACCTGAGCGGTCCAGCCGTCCTGCGGGTGGACCAGCACACCGAGAACAGGGTGGTCGGTGGGCAGGAAGATCTGGACCCTGTTCGTGCCGGCGTTGTCCTCCTCGTCGGGCACGCGGAAGGTCAGCACGCCGTCCGTCGCGCCCTTGGCATAGCTGTCGGGGTGGACGGTGACGTGGGCGGAGGCGACGCCGGCGGCGGCGAGGAGTCCGGCGGCGGTCAGCGCGGTGACGGTGCCGGCACGGCGCAGGGCGATGCGGTTCGGGGACATGAGGTGATGAATCTCCGTACTGAGAGCGGATGTCGGGTCAGATCGCGTACGACATCCCCGTCGGCGGCCCCCGCCGGTGAACGGCATGCCTCAGCCGTACCTGTCGCACCGACCACGGTTCACCACCGGCCCGCGCCACGAGCCCCGGCGCGTCCGGCACGCTCCGCACCCCACCGGTCACCTGCCACCAGGCGACAAGCCCCGGTACGAACGCGACCGCCCACCGCAGCAGCGACCACAACGCGGCCTCACCGCGCCGCAGCCACCAGGTCAGCAGCACGGCCGCCCCGACATGGACGGCCGTGGCGTGCGGCGTCAGCGCATGGCCATGGGCCATCCGCATGCCGTGCACAGCCATCGCGACGTGCTGTGGCCGCGCGGCGTGGAAGCCAAGGTGCAGCCCACTCTGGGCGGCCAGCGTCCCGACGCCTATGCCGGCCAGCGACCGCTCCCGACCGCCCAGCAGAAAGCCGGCCGCGAAGACCGACGCGAACGCGGCGACCTGCACCCACACCGGCGGTGCGGCACCCGTGGCCAGGGCATGCCCCCCGACGGCGAGCAGCACGCACAGCACAGCGAACACCGCCGCGCGCACGCTTCGCACCGCCCAGGACACACTCACGGCACCCGATGCCGCCACGCGACCGAGGGGCCTCACCGCCCCCTGTCTACGCACATGCATCACCGCCCACGAACTACCTGGTCATCGCCCCCCTCCTTAGGAGTCGGACGCACGTGCGGTCCAGTTCCCGGCCACCCCGGCGATATCGAAGCATCGGAAGCGGCCGGAGGAGCACGAGCGCACCCGCAGCCCTCCGCGCCTCCGCACACGACGGGGCGCGCGTCCGCCACGTCCGCTTCGGGTATCCCGAGGGCAGCCCCCTGCGGCCCCCCGGACCGGTCCGGGCACCGGACGCCGCGACCTCATGTCCACGGAGGCGGAACACCATGACCGACGACTTCGGCCGGCGCGTCCAGATGAGCGCCGACCAGTTCTCGTCCCTGGTGGACGACGCAAAGGATCGATGATCCAATGATCATGCTCCTGAAGCGGGTGTCGCAGGTTCGAATCCTGCCGGGGCACAAGGGAAAAGGCCACCCACGGACCTCCGCAGATGGCCTTTGACATCCACTTCTGACATCAACGCGGGCGGTCGCCCACGATCGGGCCGCCGGATCCGTGCCGACGGCCACAGCGGACGGGACGGACGTGGGCGCATACTGAGTCATGGCAAAGCCTGCTGCGCCGAAGCATCATCTGCCCGCCAGCCCCTACGGCCTCGGTCGAGTGACCGGCATCGAGGACGGGGGCGCGGCGCTCGTGGATTTCGGCTCGGCGCGAATGCGGATTCTGAGCCCGTACGCCAAGATGCCCAAGCTGTAGGACCGCTGTGCCCGGTCACGGCACACCAGGACCCTTCAGGGGCCTGTAACGAAAGAGAGTCCTCTCATCGATCTGACCTCGCTGTTCTCCGCCCTGGAAGGGCAACCCCGCTGCTCCACTGCAGCATCGCCGCCTCCGGCGACCAACCCCTTCCAGGCCCCCGATTTCGGGGAAGACGAGACCTTGCCCCTTGAGGACGCACAGGAGCCCGCCCCGGGCATGCGGGCAGCGCGGCCCGAGGCAGCCTAGCTCCGCCGACGATGATGGCTCCGGCAACCGGCAGGGGCCATCTCGTGTGCCGCGGTGAGAAGTGCGGCCGTCACAGTTTCCGTCTTGTTCGGCACCATTCACCGCCGGACAGCGTAGGTCCTCCAGCCGCCCTTGTCCGGGCTCTTCTGCAGGGTCGCGGTGAACTGCTTGTCCATCACGGATACCGCCTGTTCAGGAGCTTTCGATGAGGATGAGGCTGTTGCCGTCCGGGTCACGCACAGCGAACATCGGCGGCACTGCGGGCCCCATCCGCAAGACCTGTGCATCCGCATCGACGCCGCGTGCGCGCAGGTCCGCGTGATCGGCGTCGGCATCCCGGGTCGTAAGACGGATGCCAGTCGGGACCCCTTCGGGAACGAGCGCGACAGTCGTCGTCGCACCAGGCGGCGCGACCTCGATCCAGCGCCCGTCACCGAAGGGCACGTCCCGGCGTACTTCGAAGCCGAGCTCACCGACGTAGAACTCGACCGCCTTGGGCTGATCGGTGACGCGGATCCCGATCGTGGCCACCTGTGTGATGTGAGTGGACCTGCTCATCCCATGCCTCCGCTTCCTTGGTCTTCACCAGGTAAGACGGAGGCAGGCGAAGTAACTCATCGCCGGTCATGAAGATCGACCGGACGGATCTCCTCACGTGCGGCCTGATCGCTGTTTGGCCAGCAGCTATGCGTCCCGCCTCGCGGAGGCGGTCAGGAACGGATGTACGACGGGTCCGCGCTGCGCGGGCCGCAGGCGCAGTGCTTCGACGCAGCGTATGACGACACTCGGAGATCTTTTGCGGGACAGCCGTGAGATCGCCCGGCTCGGCGGCCACGCCGAGTCAGGCGCAGATCCAGTGGAACGCGCAGGTGGTGGCCGGTTTGCGTCCGAGGCTCATTCGGCGGCGTCGCCGGGCTCGATTTCCCTGGGCTGCTCGCCGGGGAGCAGGCGGTTCACCATCGCCTGATTCGCCTGCATGTTCAGCGCCTTCATCGCGGCTGCCGCGTTGAGCCGGTCCTTGGCTTCCGGGTCGCTCACGCGGTCGATGAAGGTCGTCGCGGTTTCAAGCTGGTGGTCAGCGTCGATCTTGTCCTCGATGCGCTGGGCCTGCTCGGTCACGTGAGCCCTGGCACGCCGGGCGTGAACCGCGAGCGCACCGCCGCCGACCGTGATCAGCGCACCCGTCAGGCTCGTCACCAGGGGCACGTAGCCGTGGCTGGGGCTGCCCGCGTGCAGCAGCGCCAGGACGGCCCCGACGAGGATGACCGCCGCCCCGCCCGTCATGAACCACACGCTCAGGCGGAACGTCCACTCGGCCTGCTTCAGCGAGTGGTTCAGGAACTCGAAGTGGAACTTCTGCCGCTGCTCGGCCAGGCTCGGCTTGTCCGGAGCGGATTGGGGCGCCGGGGCAGCCATGGGGTCGTAACCCCCGATGAAGACGTTGTGGACCTCGCCCGCGGACTGCACCACCTGCTGCCGGGCATCCTCGTATTGTCGTCCGACGTCTGCCGCCATGAGTGCTCGGATGATCGCCTGGAC
Source organism: Streptomyces sp. HUAS MG56 (assembly GCF_058673395.1). NCBI lineage: Bacteria > Bacillati > Actinomycetota > Actinomycetes > Kitasatosporales > Streptomycetaceae > Streptomyces > Streptomyces sp. HUAS MG56. The sequence goes on from NZ_CM178722.1 coordinate 4,922,112, forward strand.
CTGGTCCGGGTGAGTCGAGAAGCTCCTCAGTAACATCGTGTCCTTTGCCGACGCCGAGGGCAGCACGCGTATGGCCCAAGCCCTTTCGTACGCGGTCATGCCTTCCAGCGCGGAAGACACACCGGGCACCGACAGGACGTCACCGTCTGCGTCATCCGTCATCCCGGCCTCCCCCGACGCCACCAACTGACACCACGCCAACTCCCTTCAGGGTAGCGCCGGTCGGTGACACCGGACCCGGTTCTCAGGGGCATCGCCCTGTCTGGCCGGCACCCCCGGAACGAGCGGGGAGCAGCGGGGAATCAGGCGATCGGGCGGCCTGTGCGTGCGGACGACGTACGAGTTCCTGGCCGACGGCAGGCCCGTGCAGCTGTCGGCGAGCCGGGAGCCGTACGACCTCACCGCCGGCACTCCCGTCGTTCTCCGCGAGGGCGGGCCGCACTCCGGGGCGGGTGTCGTGAACCGCATGGCCGCGTTCGGCGTCACCGTCAGCCACGCCGTGGAGCAGCCGGAGCCGCGGCAGACGACCGCCGGGGAGGCGTCACTCCTGGGCAGGCAGCACGTGTGTCGAGATCCCGAGCGATGCGCACCGCGCAGGGGCCGTTTCCCATGGAGACGACCTACACCTGGCAGCCGGTGGACGCTGCGCAACCGCGGCGAGCCATCCGGCCTTGCCAAAGTGAGCGCTCCGATGATGGCTGCAGCTGTGCGGCGGGTGAACGTCAAGGACCAGGCCGCGTTGAAAGAACTGCTGGAAGGCTCCGACGCCTGACGACTCCAGCCGACACCGTCTGCCGACTTCTGACGTCCACGGCTGACATCAACGAGCCCGGACGGCAGCACACAGCGGCACCCCTGGGCGACCGTCGAACCGGCCGGCCTGCTCCGTAACCGGCAGGCCGACGTGTGGGCCGAGCCGGCGGTGGCGCCGGCTCGGTGGTGCGGGGCCGGGAGGGCCGCGGCACAGTGGCTACGGCCCTCCGTGGTGGGTGCCCGTCCCCTGGGGATGTTCAGCCGGTGAAGGCGGCGGTGCCGTTCGGTGTGCCGAGTCCGGACGGGCCGTCGTAGCCGGTGGTGCCGGTGCAGAGGTAGGAGCCGCCGCAGCTGCCGTTGGAGCCGCTGGTGACGTCGTTCAGGGCCGAGGTGTGGGCGTAGGGGAAGGAGGAGGGGTAGGAGCCGGAGGACGGGGTGCCGGCCAGCGCGTAGACCGCGGCGATCAGCGGGGAGGCGGCGCTGGTGCCGCCGAAGACCATCCAGCCGCTGCCCTGGCCGTAGGTGTCGTACACCGCGACGCCGGTGTTGGGGTCGGCGACCGCCGAGACGTCCGCGACCGTGCGGTTCGCACAGCCGGAGTCCTTCTGCCAGCTGGGCTTGGCGTCGTAGGCGGAGCAGCCGGAGCCCGCCCCGCTCCACACCGAGTCGGTCCAGCCGCGGGTGTTGGAGGCCGTCTTCAGGGACGTACCGCCCACGGCCGTCACGTACGTGGAGGCCGCCGGGTACTCGACGCCGTAGCCGCCGTCTCCCGAGGAGACGGTGATGGCGACGCCCGGGTGGTTGAAGTAGGTGGAGTCGTACGACGCGTCGCTGGAGGACTCGGAGCCGCCGTAGCTGTTGGAGACGAACTTGGCGCCCAGCCTGACGGCGGTGTTCACGGCCGTGCCCAGGTTGGTCATGCTCGCCGAACCGGCCTCCACCAGGAGGATCTTGCAGTTGGGGCAGGCCGCGCTGACCATGTCGAGGTCGAGGGAGATCTCCTCGGCCCAGCCGGAGTTGCCGCGCGGGTACTTGGTGCCGCCGCTCTGGTCCACCTTCTTGAAGCAGCCGTTCGCCGTGGTGCAGGCGGACAGGCCGTACTGGGAGCGGTAGACGGCGAGGTCGGACTCGGCGCTGGGGTCGTCGTAGGCGTCGACGATCGCCACTGTCTGGCCCGAACCACCGGTCGCGGAGGGCAGGTTGTACGCCGACTGGAGCGAGGCGGGGCCGTAGCCGGAGGGAGCGGCGGCGGCCGTCAGGGCGCTCTCGGCGTGCGCCGAGGCGGGGGTGCCCGCGGTGACCTGAAGGGCGTTGCAGGCCATCTGGTCCTTCTTCGTCGGAGTCGCGCAGGCGCGGGCGACGGAGACGCCGTGGGACGGGGAGGCGGTGGCCTGGGCGGCCTGGCCGACGGGGGCGGCCAGGGCGAGGGCGGCCGTGGCGAGCGTGGCCACGGCGGTGAGGGAAACGGTTCTGCGCAACGTACGTCCTCCACATGGTGGGTGTACCGGGAAGGGCTGTGGGGGGTGCGCGGTGCCACCACGGCGCGGGGTGTCGCGTCGTGGTCGCGCAGAACGTACGGATGGCGGGGTCGCGTCAACAAGACGGATGTTGAATCTGTGACGTTCCTTTGCCTTTTCCGGGACGTGCATGTGTCGTTCATCAGCAAGTCATGGGCTGGAGTCGACCTGCTCATGGCTCGGGGGCACGGGCTGCGGCTGCGCGGCGGGCGCGGTGCCGGTGTCCGGGAAGGGTTCCGCTCCCGCGGGAGCCCGGAGGCTGCCGTAGCGCTCCATGCGCTGCCAGCGCAGGCGCGAGCCGGACACGGCGGTGAAGACGGACTGGATCACCACCAGGTACATGAGCTGCCGGTAGACGAACTGCTGCAACGGCAGGCTCCACAGCGGGCCGGGGTGTTCTCCGTCGAGGCGGAACGCGTACAGGCCCATGCCGAGTTGCAGGAGGAGGAAGCCGAGCCACAGGGCGGTGATCCGGACCGGGTCCAGGAAGACCAGGCCGTACAGGGCGAAGAGGTCGACGGCCGGGGCGAGCAGGGGCAGCAGGACCTGGAAGAGGAGGAGGTAGCCCAGGCCGCGGCGGCCCAGTTTGCCGGCGGCGCCGCGCTGGAGCAGTGCGCCGCGGTGCTTCCACATCGCCTGGAGGGTGCCGTAGCACCAGCGGTACCGCTGCCGCCACAGGGCGCTGAGGGAAGCGGGTGCCTCGGTCCAGGCCACCGCGCCCTCCTCGTAGACCACGCGCCAGCCGGCCCGGCACAGCGCCATGGTGAGGTCGGTGTCCTCGGCGAGGGTGACGTCGCTGACGCCACCGAGATCCAGCAGCGCACCACGGCGGAACGCGCCCACCGCACCCGGGACGGTCGGCATGCACTCGGCGAGGTCGAACAGCCGGCGGTCGAGGTTGAAGCCGACCACGTACTCGATGTGCTGCCAACGGCCCAGCAGGCCACCGCGGTTGACGACCTTGGCGTTGCCGGAGACGGCGCCCACGCGGGGGTCGGCGAAGGGCTGCACGAGGGTGCGGACGGTGTCCGGTTCGAAGACGGTGTCGCCGTCGACCATCACGACCAGGTCGCAGGAGGCCGCGGCGAGGCCGGTGTTGAGGGCTGCCGGTTTGCCCGCGTTCTCCTGCCGGATCACCCGCACCCACGGCAGCCGGAGCGACTCCACCAGGTCGGCGGTGCCGTCGGTGGAACCGTCGTCCACCACGATGATCTCCACCGGATGGTCCGAGGCGATCAGGGAGCGCACGGCCGCCTCGATCCCGGCGCTCTCGTTGTACGCGGGGACGATGACGCTGACGGGTTCGGTCACCGGTGGCCCCCAGGACCCGCCCCGGCGTCCTGCCCTGCGCAGCCGCCGGTGCCGGCGGGCCGTGAGCACCACGACCACCGCGCGCAGCACGCTGATCACTCCGGCCGCGTACATCAGCACGCCCAGCAGCCATACGATCCAGTCGCCGGCCTGCAACGCGTTCACCAGGGCCATGCCCTGGAGGTGTTCGCCGAGGCCGGCGGGCTGGACGGGCCCCGCCATGCCGACTGCGGCGCCGACCGTCGCGAACCGGAAGCCCTGTGCCTTGAGCCGCGGTATCAGGGTGTTCAGCGCGGTGACGGTCTGGGAGCGGTCACCCCCGGCGTCGTGCATCAGCAGGATCTGTCCGGCGTGCCCGTGCGGAGTCGCGTTGGCGAGGATGCGGTCCACGCCGGGACGCTGCCAGTCCTCGGCGTCCTGGGTGGAGAGCACCGTGACGTAGCCCGCCGTGTCGGCCTGCTTGAGGACGGACCAGTCGGCGTCGGTCAGCGCGTCGTTCTTCGAGGAGTACGGCGGCCTCAGCAGCGCGCTGGTGACCCCGGCCGCGCCGGCCACCGCCAGCTGGGTCTCGTGGAGTTCCAGGGAGCGCTGCCAGGGGGCGAGGCGGGAGAGGTCGGGGTGGGTGAAGGTGTGGATGCCGATCTGGTGGCCGTCGGCGACGATCCGGCGGACCAGCTCCGGGTGGGCCACCACCTGGGTTCCGACGACGAAGAAGGTCGCGCGCACATGGTTGCGGCGCAGCACGTCGAGGATGCGCGGGGTCCAGACGGGGTCGGGCCCGTCGTCGAAGGTGAGGGCGATGGTGCGGTCCCGGGGCCGGGCGGTGTGCACGGCGCCCGCGGCGTTCGCGATCACCGGACCGCCGTCGGCCACCTGGGCGGGCACCGCCTCGCTGCGGCCACGGGCACCGGTCACGTCGTCCGAGGTGATCCCGAACATGTGATGGGTGTACCCCTGGAGCAGGAGGGCCGTCGACAGGGTCACCGCGAGCACGCTCAGCAGCAGCCAGTGGGCGCGAGGGGTGATCTGGCGGGTGCGGCCGTGGCGGCGGGCAGGAGCGGTACGGCGGCGTCGATCGGTCACGTCAGGGCCTTGGGTCACTTCACGGGCTTGTGGGACGTCCCGCGGGCACGCCCCCGGGAGGAGATGGTCGGGGTCGCACTGGCGGTGGCCGTCGGGGAAGTGGCCCTGGTGGGTGCGGTGGTCGCGGGGGCGGTCGAGGCCGTCGGCCGGACGGGCGGGGCGGTCCGCCGCGCCGTGGGACGGGAGTCGGGGTGCCCTGCGGCGGAGCCCGCACGCCCGGCGGAGTGGCCGGGCCCGGACGGGGAGTCGGAGGCGGTCACGCGGGGCGTCGCCCGGTGCGCGGCGTCCGGCTGCGGGACGAAGGGGGCGCTGCCACCAGGGCCGCCCAGCACGGTGCTGATCAGCAGGGCGACATAGCCGCCGGCGGGGATCACCAGCAGCCGTGCGGCGCGCATCACGCGGCGCTGGCGTCGCCCCGAGGTGTCCACGAAGACCGGCCGCGCCGACTCGTGCTCCGGCGTGTCCGGGACCGGCTCAGACTCCGGTGCCGGCACCGGAACGAAGGGGATGGGCTGTGTGTCGCTCTCCGGGCCGGTCGCGGTGAGGACGTCGCCGCGGGCGGCCTGCCACGCCGGACCGCCTGCGCCGTCCCACGCCGTCGGGTGCGGTTGCGCCCACTGCGTCGACCGCGTCGGGTCCCAGGTCAGCGTGGCCGTGTCGCCGCCGTACGTCTCGTAGCCGTACGTCTCGTAGCCGTAGCCCTCGCCGCCGTACCCCTCGTGGCCGTAGGCATACGCGTACCCGGCGCCGGCGTACGGATCCTCGCCGTACGGTCCGCCGTTTCCGTTCGTCCACTGCACGAGTCGTGTCCCCTGTCCTGGACGACCGGGGCGGTCGTCCGCTTGGACAGAGCGCGGCGGGCCGAAACTGTTACACCTCACCCACAACTCACGCCTCGGACGTCCACTTCACCACCACACGCCCGCACCCGGCGGCGACGGTCAGAACGGCTTGGTCGGCAGGTACTTGCCGTCCAGGGTGATGACGGCGCGCTCGCCGCCCTCGGGGTCGGCGACCTTGCGCACGTCCAGCTTGAAGTTGATCGCGGAGATGATGCCGTCCCCGAACTCCTCGTGGACCAGGGCCTTGAGGGTGGTGCCGTAGACCTGGAGCATCTCGTAGAAGCGGTAGACGGTCGGGTCGGTGGGGATGCCGCCGGGGATCGAGCCGCGGGCCGGGATGGTCTGGAGCAGCATCGCCGCGTCCTCGTCCAGGCCGAGCAGTTCGGCGACGGCGCGGGCGGACTCCTCCGGCAGGGCGTGCTGGCCGAGGACCGCGGCGGTGGTGAAGGCGACGGAGAGGCCGGCCGCGTCGGCGATCCGCTGCCAGGAGAGGTTCTTGCGGGTCTTGGCGTCCACGGCCGCGTTGGCCAGGGCCTGACGGGCGGTGGGGTCGAACTGGGCGTGCATCATGATCGGTACTTCCTTCTCTTTCGATGGGGGTCGGTCAAAAGGGGTCAGGCAGCCGGGGCCGGGGCGGGGGCCTCGGTGGGCAGGTGTGTCACGCGGCCGGTGCCGATGTCGTACACCCAGCCGTGCAGGGTGGCCTTCCGCTCCGCCAGGGCGCGGGCGACCGACGGGTGGGTGGCCAGGTTCGCCAGCTGCGCGAGCACGTTCTGCCGTACCAGGGACGGCACGTCGCCGGAGGTCGCGGTGCGGGCCCGGGAGGCGTCGGCGTGCCGCAGCCAGGTGGCGACCGCCGGGGCGTCGCTGAGGTCGTGCCCCTCGGCCAGGGCGGTCATCGCGCCGCACGCGGAGTGGCCGCAGACGACGATGTCGGTGACACCGAGTGCGCCGACGGCGTACTCGATGCTCGCCGCCACTCCGTCGGCACCGGGGGTGTGCGGCGGGACCAGGTTGCCGGCGGTGCGGATGACGAACAGCTCACCGGGCTCGCACCCGGTGATCAGCTCGGGGACGACGCGGGCGTCGGAGCAGCCGATGAACAGCGTGTGGGGCGTGTGCCGCGTGGCCAGACGGGCGAAGAGCTCCGCCTTGGCCGGGAAGACGTCCCGCTGAAAACGGGCGACACCCTCGGCGAGGTCCTGCATGGGGCACTCCCTTCGGTGGTGCCGGCCCCTGCGGGCCGGCGAAATCCACCATGCACGGCCTGGACCTATAGAGTCCAAGAGCTGATAGCCATGAGAGTCAGTGGTCGTAGCTATAGTTGCGGCTACAGTGGCGTTCATGGCCGTCCTGGAGCTGCGTCACCTGCGTTATCTGCTCGCCGTCGCCGAACACGGCAGCTTCACCCGTGCCGCGGAGGACCTGCACATCTCCCAGCCCACGCTCTCCCAGCAGGTCAGGCAGCTGGAGCGCACCCTGGGCGTGCAGCTGCTGGACCGCACCGGCCGCACGGTACGGCTCACCGACGCCGGCGCCGTCTACACCGAGCACGCCCGCCGCGCGCTGCGCGACCTGGCCGCCGCCGAACGAGCCGTCCACGACGTCCAGGACCTCACCCGCGGCCATCTGCGCCTGGGCGTCACCCCCACCTTCACCGCCTACCTCGTCGGCCCGCTCACCGCCGCGCTCCACGCCCGCCACCCCGGCGTCAGCCTGGCCCTGACCGAGACGACCCAGGACCGGATCGAGGCCGCCCTGCTCGCCGACGACCTCGACCTCGGCATCGCGTTCGGCGGCGCCCACCTGCCCGGCGTCGCCCCGACGCCGCTGTTCACCGAGACCCTCAGCCTCGTCACCGGCACCCACCACCCGCGGGCGCTGCCGGAGCCGCTGCCGGTGCGGGCCCTCAGGGACGTACAACTCGCGCTGCTCAGCGGCGACTTCGCCACCCGCGCCCACATCGACGCCTACTTCGCCAGGCAGCGGACCGCCCCGCACATCGCGGTCGAGGCCAACTCCGTGCAGGCCCTCACCGAGATCGTGCGGCGCACCCCGGTGGCGACCGTGCTGCCCGACGCCGTCACCCACGACCACCCCCACCTCACGCCCGTCGCCCTCGACCCGCCGCTGCCCCCGCGCACCGTCACCCTCCTGCACCGCGAAGGCGCCTACCGCAGCGCCGCCGCCCGCGCCTTCGCCGGGCTCACCCACGACCTCGTCCGCACCCGCGGCTACGCCCCGCCCCGGTGACGCGGTGCCACGGCCCGCGCCGGCGCCGCATTTTGACGGAGTCCTGACGCGGGGGTCGCATCCGGCCGGTCGCGGGTGGTGTCCTTGCCGGTGTCCGTACCGGCGTTCGTGCCGGTCGCGAGGAAGGGAGTGCCATGGAGGGCACCGTGGTGGCGGTCGTCGTGGTGGCATTGCTGCTGTTGCTCGTGCTGAAGAGCGGGATGCGGGTCGTCAACCAGGTGGAGCGCGGGGTGGTGTTCCGGTGGGGGAAGGCCCTGCCGAGCCACCGGCAGCCCGGCATCACCTTCCTGATCCCGTTCGCCGACCGGATGCGCAAGGTGAACGTGCAGATCGTGACCATGCCCGTGCCCACCCAGGAGGGCATCACCAAGGACAACGTGTCGGTGAAGGTCGACGCCGTCGTCTACTTCCGGGTGACCGACCCGGTGCGCGCGGCCATCGAGGTGCAGGACTACGTCTTCGCCGTCGGGCAGGTCGCCCAGTCCTCCCTGCGGTCCATCATCGGCAAGAGCGATCTGGACGACCTGCTCAGCGACCGGGAGCGGTTGCACGAGGGGCTGGCGCTGATGATCGACAGCCCGGCCGCGGGCTGGGGGATCCACATCGACCGCGTCGAGATCAAGGACGTCCAGCTGCCGGAGTCGCTGAAGCGGTCCATGTCGCGGCAGGCCGAGGCCGAGCGGGAGCGGCGGGCCCGGGTCATCACCGCCGACGGCGAGTTCCAGGCCGCGCAGCAGCTCGCCAACGCGTCCCGGATCATGTCGGACACTCCCGAGGCCATGCAGCTGCGTCTCCTCCAGACCGTCGTCGAGGTGGCCGCCGAGAAGAACTCCACCCTCGTCATGCCGTTCCCCGTCGAGCTGCTGCGCTACTTCGACCGGGCCGTGCGGAAGATCGACGCGGACCTCAACCCCGACGCGCCCCAGCCGTCCCAGCCGCCCCAGTCGCCGCAGCAGGCCCCGGCTCCTGCTTCAGACCCGGCTCAGGCTCAGGAGAGCGACGGCCGGCCGTAGCCAGCGCCAGTGTCACCAGGACCGAGCCCGCCGCCATCGTCGTCATCCCCGCGGCGGGCGAGGTGACCTGGGCCACCGTGCCGGCCAGCGCGGCGCTCACGCCCTGCATGGTCAGCATGCCCGCGGAGTGCAACCCCAGGGCCTGGCCGGCGAGTTCGTCCGGCGTGAGCTCCATCAGCCGCTCCTGCTGGACGAGGCTCGCGCCGAAGCCGGCCGACGCGAGCGTCACGCACACCATCGCCACCGGCAGCGGCGGGTGCGCGGCGAACAGCAGGTACGGCGTCGCCAGCAGGAGCAGCAGCGGGGCGGCCAGGCGGCGGCGCACCGCGGGCGGCAGCAGGCGGCCCACCGTCACGTCCCCGGCGAACATGCCGAGCGCCCCGCAGGCGAACAGGGTGCCGGCCGCGTGCGGGGCGTACGACACGTAGAGCGACTCGCAGCCGACCACCAGGCCGTTGGGCAGCCACAGGCCCAGATAGGTCAGGCGGCGCGAACGGGACGACCACAGCAGGGAGTTGGCACGCCAGGTCGCCCGCGCGGAGGGACGGCCCGCGGTGCGGGGCGGGCGGGCGGTCAGGGCGAGGCGCAGCACCAGCGCGGCCGTCAGGTACAGGGCGGCCGACAGCAGGAGACAGACCCTCGGGGAGAGCGCGGTCAGCAGCGCGCCGCCGGTGGCGAACCCGGCGATCTGCATGAGCCCGCTCATCATGTTGAACAGCGAACGCCCGGGCAGATAGCCCTCCTTGGCCAGGATCTCGTTCAGCAGGCCCCAGCGGACCCCGCCGCCGAGCGAGGCCACGAGGCCGAGGACGAGGACGACGGCGAGGACCACGCCGACCGGCAGGCCGGGCAGCGCCTGGAACGCCGTACCGGCCGCGAAGGTCAGTGCGATCGCCGACAGGGCCGTACGCGGGGGAAGGCGGTCGGCGCCGGACAGCAGGACCGTCGCGCCCAGCACCTGGGCGAGCGAGGGGCCGAACATGCTCACCGCGGACAGCAGCGGGGAGCCGGTCGCCCGGTACACGAGCGTGCCGAGGGCGAGCCCGCCGACGGTCTGCGCGGCGGTCTGCGCGGCCGTGCCGAGGAAGAGCGGGGTGAACTCCGGGGTGCGGAACAGGGAGCGGTAGGTGGGCATGCTCCGGAGTGTCGGGGGCACCGCGGGCGGGTCGTTATGGTTTCGCCACCACGCGAAAGGTCATCGGGGCTGTGAACGTGGTTCCAGGGGGTGGCTGGTGTGGGGTGGTGGCAGCTCAACGCGGACACGCTGGCCGGGAGCCGGTTCGTGATCTCACAGCTCGCCGAGACCTTCGCGTCGCTGCGGCTGCTGCACGTCGGTGACGTGGCGCATCCCGGCGAGCGGGCGTGGCTGGGCCGTCATCTGCCGGGCTACCGGGCGCTGTTGGCGGCGGACCCGGTGGCGGAGCCGCTGGTGCGGGCCGGGCTCGGGAGGGAGTGGATCGCCGACTTCCTGACGCCGGCCCCGCGCGGCGGGGAGGCCTTCGCGGAGGAGGTCGCCCGGGTCCGCTCGACGCCGCCCGCCGTGGCCCGCGCGCATCTGCGCACCGCCCTCGCCGGTCCGCTCCCGGCCGGGCTGGAGCGGGACGATCTGCCCGAGCGGGCGGCGGCGCTGCTGGAGTGGGTGTGGGAGGAGACCGTACGGCCGTCCTGGGAGCGGCGCCGGCGGGTGCTGGAGGCGGATGTGGTCGCGCGGACGGCGCAGGTGAGCCGGGGCGGCTGGGTGAGCGTCCTGGACGCCCTGCGGCCCGGGCGGACGCGCTGGCTGGGTGAGAACCGGCTCCAGATCAATCTGCACGAGTACCCGCCACGCGAGATCTCCGGCGCCGAGCTGCTCTTCGTGCCGGTGACCGTGCAGCGGGCGGGGTGGGTGGCCTGGGACGACGGGGTGCGGTACGCGGCCGTCTACCCGTGCGCCGGTGTCCTCGCCGACACCGGCGCACGGACCGTCCCGGCGGGCCTCGGCGCGCTGCTCGTCCCGGCCCGGGCCGCCGTCCTGGTCCTCCTCGGCTCCCCCCTGACCACCACCCAGCTGACCGCGCTGACCGGCCAGGGCCTGGGCTCGGTGGGCCGCCATCTCAAGGTCCTCCGGGAGGCCGGCCTGGCGGAGCGGTGGCGGACGGGCCGGTCGGTCCTGTACGGGCGGACACCGGCGGGCGACGTCCTGGTGGAGGCCGCGGGCACGGGCCCCGGCGAAGACCTCCGGGGGGCAGGGCTAGCCTTCGGGCATGACGACTGCTGACCACAGCCCCCTGAATGTCGAGATCGGCGCGCTCGCCGGTGGCCCCGCCGGGCTGGACCGGTACGCCGGCCAGGCCGTGCTCATCGTGAACGTGGCCTCCAAGTGCGGCCTGACGCCGCAGTACACGGGCCTGGAGAAGCTCCAGGAGCGGTACGGCGCACAGGGCTTCACCGTCCTCGGTGTGCCCTGCAACCAGTTCCTCGGGCAGGAGCCCGGCAGCGCCGAGGAGATCGCGGAGTTCTGCTCGGCGACGTACGGCGTGACCTTCCCGCTCACCGAGAAGGTGGAGGTGAACGGCGAGGGCCGGCACCCGCTGTACGAGCGGCTGGTCGACTTCGCCGACGCCGAGGGGCACAGCGGGGACATCCGCTGGAACTTCGAGAAGTTCCTGATCGGCCGGGACGGGCAGGTCGCGGCGCGCTTCTCGCCGCAGACCGAGCCGGAGTCCGCCGAGGTCGTGACGGCCATCGAGGCCCAGCTGGGCTGACCGGTTGACCTTGCCCCTGGGGCAGGGCCGAGTGTCCCTGTCACCGGGCGGACCGCGCCCGGTGACGGAGGATGCTCTCGTGGACGACGAACTGCTCACGATCGGCGCGTTCGCCGCACGGGCCCGGCTGTCGGCCAAGGCCCTGCGGCTGTACGACCGGCTCGGCCTGCTGACCCCGGCGCATGTCGACGAGGTCAGCGGCTACCGCCGCTACCGCGCCGACCAGGTCGAACGCGCCCGGCTGGTGGCCCTGCTGCGGCAGCTGGACATGCCGCTCGCCCGGATCGCCGACGTGGTCGGGGCGGAAACCGGCGCCCAGGCCGCCGAGCGGCTGACCGGCTGGTGGGCGGACGTGGAGACCCGGGTGGCCGGGCAGCGGACCCTCGCCGAGTACCTCCGTGGACGACTGTCGGGGAGGAGCTCCGAGATGTACGGGAAGTTCGTGGTCGAGACCGTCGACGTACCGGCGCAGGTGGTGATCACCGAGTCGCGGCACACCCTCGCGGACGAGCTGCCGACGTGGATCGGCGGGTCGCTGGAGCGGCTGGTGGGCGCCGCGCGGGAGTGCGGCGGCGTGACCGGGGCGCCGTTCGTCGTCTACCACGCCGAGGTGTCGATGGAGAGCGACGGGCCGGCCGAGTCCTGCGTGCCGGTGGCCGACGAGGCGGCGGCGCGGGCGTGGGCCGAGCGCGCCGGTCGGGCCCGGCGGACGCGGGTGCGGGTGGAGCCGGCCGCGCGGCTGGCCTTCGCGCGGATCACCAAGGCGCAGGTCGCGCATCCGCAGATCCTGGCTGCCTTCGAGGCGGTGGAGCAGTGGATGGCGGGGCAGGGGCTGGAGATGGCCGGGCCGTGCCGGGAGGTCTACTTCGCCGACTGGGACACGGCCGGGCCGGAGGACCCGGTGTGCGACGTGGCCTTTCCAGTGACCCGATAGGAGTCGCTGGACAGCACCGAGCCCTCTCGGCAAGGACGGCGACCGGTCGAGAGGGCTCTGTGGGAGGTGGTGCTGTGCAGTTGTGTCGTCTGTGGGCTCTGCGTTGCGATCCTCGTCAGCGACGCCGTTGCGATCCTCGCCAGTGACGCCAGGAGTCAGGGAGAGCCCCCTAGGCCTTGACCGTGGCCACGAAGGCGTTCCAGGCGTCGGCGGGGAAGGCCAGGACCGGGCCCGCGACGTCCTTGGAGTCACGGACGGACAGCTCGGCGGCGGTGGCCGACCTGACCTCCACGCAGGCGCCGTTGCCCGCCGAGTAGGAGGACTTCATCCACGTCTCCGAAGCGCCCTGAATCAGTGCCATGTCCACTCCTGTTGTGCGAGTTGCGATGGTGCGGTTCACGCCAACCTTCTTGGCTGATTGGCGTGATCGACGCTACCGGGCAACTGGCCCCGCTGGAGTAGTCGTTCACTCGACCGGATGGCATATTCCAGACGGGCCTTCCAATGGAGTGGACCGGCGGTGTACGATCCGGCGCCTTTCGTGACAGCGGCTCAGTCCGCGTACTCCTTGGCCACCTTCGCGATGAACTGCCGGGATTGCTCCACATTGAGGGACTGTGCCCGCAAGTGCTCGTACATCACGGCGTACTTCTGGACGTCCTGTGCCTTCTCCAGGTACAGGTCGCTGGTGACACCCTCCAGGTAGACCACGCTGGAGTCGGCCGCGTCGGTGAACTCCAGGATCGCGTACTGGCCGTTGAGCCCCGGATGCGCGCCCACCTCGAACGGCAGGACCTGCACGGTGACATGCGGCAGCTGCGACATCTCGATGAGGTGGTCGAGCTGTTCGCGCATCACCAGCCTGCTGCCGACGACCCGGCGCAGCGCCGCCTCGTCGAGCACCACCCACAGCCGGAGCGGGTTGCCCTCGGCGGTGATACGTTCCTGTCGGCGCAGGCGCACCTGCACCCGCTTCTCGATGTCGGCCGGCGACGTCTCCGGCAGGGCACCCTGGACGAGGGCCTCGGCATAGGCGTGGGTCTGCAACAGACCGGTCACCAGCTGGGGTTCGTACACCCGCAGCGACTCGGCGTCGGTCTCCAGTCCGATGTACACGCTGTACGGGATGTCTCCGAACGTGTGCCACCAGCCCTGCTGGCGCGAGTCGCGGGCCATCTCCATCAGCGAGTCGACGATCCGCTGGTCCTCGACCTCGTACACCCCGCACAGGTCACGCACGTCGCGCTGGCTGATGCTTCTGCGGCCGTTCTCCAGCCGGCTGATCTTCGACTGCGAAACGAGCAGCCGCTCCGCAACCTCCTCGGCCGTCATGCCCTTGAGCTCACGGAGCCTGCGCAGCTCCTGGCCGAGCCGGCGCCGCCTGACGGTGGGATTGACATTGGACGCCACGGGACGTGCACCTCCGGCTGCCTGCCTGTTGCTTAACACTTTCCGTATCTGCTGTTGAGCAGACTGCCACCAAGGTGCTTTCTACCGCTGGGAAACGAGGGATATGCGGCGCGTGCACGTCAGTTCGCCACCACCCGCCACACACGCAGTCGAGCGGGACGGTGCGACCCCTCTCGAATCGAGGGTCGCACCGTCCCGCTCCGACCAGCGGCTCCCGAACTGGGTCCGGGGGGACCGGGGTTGCGGCCTAGTGGGCCACGACGCGCGCCATGGACCCGCGGTGCGGCTGCATCGGAACCCCGCGTGCGGGTTCCGGCGCGGTCCTGGCGCCGGCCGCGCCCTGCCGCCCGGCGGCCGCGGGAGCGCGGCGCGGCTGTGCGGCCGCACCGCTCTGGACGTCCATCACGGCGTGCGCGACGAGCCCGCCCATCGGATCGTGCCGGATCAGGTCCCGCAGCCGGGAGCGGGACGAGCGGCCCTCGTTCCCCGGATACAGGTGCTTTCCGAGCCCGACGGCGTGCGCCAGGGCGGCGAGCGCCGCGGTCCGCGGGTCCGGCGGTACGCCGGTGCGGATCGCGGAGTCCAGCCGGGCCCTGATCTCCCGGCTGATGGCGGTGTCCGTCGCCTGGTAGCGCGTCGTCGGCAGCACCCCGCACATCTGACCCGGCACGGCGGCGACCATGCCGCACCGCTCCAGATGCGAGAGATACGTCTGACGGAGCCCCAGCCGGGGCCCGCCGATCCAGTGGACGGCACGCACGGGAGCGCCGCGCCTGCGCAGCAACTCCAACGCGGAGTCCAGTGTTGGATCTCCAGTCGGCCGTGGGGCCACCACGGCGATACGATCCCCGTCTGGGGCTATCCGTCCGGCCAGCGCCAGCTCCACTAGCTGTGCTCCGGCCAGACCGAGGTCGAGCGACTGCGGCTGCGCAGTGGTACCCGTGGTCGGGTCCAATGCCAGCAGCAGAAGCTCCTCCGGAATTGTTCTGCGGCTCCTGCCCATCCATGCCTCCCCGCGTGGATGAATGACAGGGTGACCCCTCTCACATTGGTCTGTCGAGGGTGCGTGACCGGTTCGTGAGGGAACCGGTAGGTATGTCGTTCTCGTCTAGCCCAGGGGCCAAGCCCCCACACAGGACACTGGTACATGGTTCGGACAGGGCGCGCGGACAGAGCCGTGCGCCGCACGGAGGAGGCATCGGTGGCGGGCGAGTCCCCCGACAGGTCGAAGCAGCGCGAGTCGTCGGCGGAACCGACGCCGGGGAGCGGGGGTTCGGTTCCCGAGGCCCCCGATCCGCGCCTCGCGGTCTCCCGGGAAAAGGATTCCTCGGGCGGCGGCGTGGACACGGCGACGAAGATCCTGACGGTGCGGGACACCGAGTCCGATGACGACGCGGCCGACACGGCCGGCACGACCGACACGGCCGGCTCCGGGGAACCCGCCGAGACCGGGACGACGACCGCCTCCGAGGCGGACGCCGCCCTGCGCGACGCGGTGTCCGCCTGGGTGCGGGGGGCCGACGGGGAGCCGAAGGACGCGAAGACGGAGACCGAGGGCGACACGGCCCCCGGTACCGACGCGGAAGCGCTTGCAGATGCGAACGAGAGCGCCGACGAGGACGGGGCCGAGGACGCCGGGAAGGCGGACAGCGAGACGGAGCCGAAGGCCGGGAACGCCGTGACGGCCGACGACGAGGCCGACGCGGAGGACGAGGCGGAGGACGAGGACGCCGAGGCCGATGCCGAGGCGGCCGAGAAGCCTGAGCCGGACGCGAAGGCCGAGAAGCCTGAGGCCGATGAGGCCGATGAGGCCGCTGAGGACGGTGACGAACCGGAAGCCGCCGACGAGGCCGGTGACGCCGACGACAAGGACGGCGAGGCCGAGGCGGCGGACGATCCCGCCGACGCGCCGGAGGCGAAGGCCGTCGACCAGCCGACCGCCGTCTTCAAGACCGTACGGAAGCCGCAGGTCGATCAGCCGACGACCATGCTCAAGCTGGGCGGCGCCGCCAAGTCCGCCAAGGCCCCCGAGGCTCCGAAGGACCCCGCATCCGACCCCGAGCGCACCAGCAAGTTCGTCGCGCTCAAGCCGGATCTGAAGGAGCCGAAGCCGGAGGCCAAGGCCGACGTCACCACCCCGGTCCCGCAGGTCGGCCCGGAGCGGACCACGCAGCAGCCCCTGCCGCCCAAGCCCCCGCTGGACCTGCTGGCGGAGCTGACGAACACGCCGCCGCCCCCGGAGACCCCGGTCCGCACGCTCGTGCGCCGGGTCAAGATCTGGACCCCGCTCGTCGTGCTGCTGGCGATCGTCTTCGTCGTCGTACAGGCGCTGCGCCCGCTGCCGTCCCCCACTCTCGTGCTGACCGCGAAGGACAGCTACACCTTCGACGGCGGCGCGGTGAGCCTGCCCTGGCCGAGCGAGGGCCAGGGCTGGATGGACGGCGACGGCATCGGCACGATGGGCCGCTTCGGCAAGCAGACGCCCGTGGCCATCGGCTCGGTCGCCAAGACCATGACCTCGTACATCATCCTCCGCGACCACCCGCTGAAGCCCGGCGAGGAGGGCCCGAGGATAAAGGTCGACTCGACGGCCGAGAAGGAGGGCGGCTACGACAAGAGCGGCGAGTCCACCCTCAACACGATCAAGGCCGGTGACTACCTCACCGAGAAGCAGGCCCTGTCGGCCGTCATGATCCCCTCCGCGAACAACATCGCCCGGCTGCTGGCCCGCTGGGACGCGGGCTCGGAGGCGGCGTTCGTCAAGAAGATGAACGCGACCGCCAAGGAGCTGGGGATGACGAACACGACGTACACCGATCCCTCGGGTCTGAAGGAGACCACGGTCTCCACGGCCGAGGACCAGGTGAAGATCGGCCGCGCGGTCGTGAAGATCCCCGCCCTGGTGGCCATCACCAGCGCGGCCAGCTGGACGGACCCCACCGGTCACAACTGGCCCAACTGGAACGCGCTGCCGTACAAGATCGGCGCGATCGGCATCAAGACGGGCAGCACCACCGCGGCCGGCGGCAATCTGCTCTTCGCCTCCCGCAAGACGGTCGACGGACAGACGGTCACGATCGTCGGCGCGATCCTCGGCCAGCACAAGCCGTCGATCCTCGACACGGTCAACGACGTCAGCAAGACCGCGCTGCTCGGCGCCCAGCAGGCGCTGACCGGCGCGAAGATCCTGCAGAAGGGTGACGTGGTCGGCTACGTGGACGACCAGCTCGGCGGGCAGACCCCGATCGTGGTGACCAAGGACGTCACGGCGGTCGGCTGGTCCGGGCTGAAGGTGAAGCTGTCCTTCGCCTCCGACTCCGTTCCGCACACCGCGAAGGCCGGCACCACGGTGGGCACGCTGACCGTGGGTGACGGTTCGGCCGGAGCGGTGAAGGTTCCGGTGGCCCTCCGGACGGATCTCGCCGAGCCCGGCTTCGGCGCGAAGCTCACCCGCGTGAGCTGACCCGCCAGGCAGACGCAGCACCCCCGCACCACCCCGCACCCCGTCGTCGGAGCCCCACCCCGGGAGCCCCGCGGCGGGGTGCGTGCTAGCGTCACGAATCGGGGCAGGTCGTCGGTCACGGGACGGGACGGCCAACAGAACGAGAAGCGGCCGCGAACACCTCGGAACCCACGGCGGGCCTCCGAGGGGCCCGGCCGAGAACAAAAGACGGGACACGGGGAGTGCCTTCAGGTGGCCACAGCGGAGCCGACACGCGCCGACGACGCCGATCCGGGCCCGGGAAACCCCCCGGGGTCCGGCCCGCGAATACGCCCGTCCACGGCTGACACGGGCCTGTCCACGGCCGACACGGACGGTCGAACCGACGGCGTACGGCCCGGCAGGCTCGCGCGGCTCCTCGTCGCCGCCGAGCCCCTGCGGCAGCGGATGCTCCGGCATCCCGTGCTGTCGATCACCGCGCTCGCGGGTGTCCTGCACATCATCTGGTTCTTCACGTTCGCGAACAGCGGTGGCGATCTCGCGGCGCAGGACGCCTGGGCGGAGTTCGTCGGCCGGCACCCGGACTCGGCGTACAACCTCGCCTGGTACGGCGGCATGCACCCGGTGTCGTACAGCGTCGTCTCGCCGTATCTGATGGCCGTCCTCGGCGTCCGTACGACGATGATGATCGCCGGGACGGCCTCGGCGGGCCTGCTGACCCTGGTCCTGATCCGCAGCCGGGCGGTGCGCAACCCGCTGTGGGTCTCGCTCGCCGGGGTGTTCGCGCTGTTGGCCAACGCGGTGTCGGGCCGGGTGACCTTCGGGCTCGGCACGATGTTCGGGCTCGGCGCGGTCGCGGCGGTGTTCTGCTGGCCGCACCGGTGGCGGCACAGACGCCGGTCGAAGGCGGCGGTGGCCGCGACGCTGGCCGGGCTGTCGACCATGGCCTCGCCGGTCTCGGGGCTGTTCGTGGGCTTCGTCGCGGTCGCGCTGTTCCTGCAGAAGCGGCGGCCCGGCACCTGGACGCTGGGGCTCGCCCCGGCCGCGGTGGTCGCCGCCTCCTACTTCCTCTTCCCGTTCTCCGGCACCCAGCCGATGACGTTCGGCTCGGTGGTCATGCCGCTGCTGTACGGCCTGCTGTGCCTGTTCCTGGTGCCGAAGGAGTGGGTGACCGTCCGGCTGACGGCCGCCGTCTACAGCCTCAGCGTGGTGCTGGTGTGGCTGATCAGCTCGCAGATCGGGTCGAACATCTCGCGGCTGCCGATGCTGTTCGCGGGTGCGACGCTGGTCGCGGCGCTGCCGTTCACGGTGCCGAGGTCGCGCCAGTGGTACCTGACCGTGCTGGCGTTCCTGGGCTTCGTCGGCTGGGTCGGCTACAAGTCGGTCGACGACATCATCCACACCACCCCGGCCGCGTCGTGGGCGCGCGAGCTGGCGCCGCTGGTGAACCAGCTCCAGAAGGTCGGCGCCGAGAAGGGCCGGGTCGAGGTGGTCCCGGCGCGCTCGCACCGGGAGGCGTCCGCGCTCGCGCCGTACGTCAACCTGGCGCGCGGCTGGAACCGGCAGGCCGACATGGAGCGCAACCCGCTCTTCTACGACGACACGCTCAACTCGGCGAACTACCACGAGTGGCTCCAGCGGTGGGCCGTGCACTTCGTGGTGCTGCCGAAGGACAACCCGGACGGGGACGGCGGCGTGCGCGAGCGGGCGCTGCTGCAGCGCGGGATGCCGTATCTGAAGCAGATCTGGGGCGATGCCAACTGGCAGCTGTTCCAGGTGACCGATCCGGCGCCGCTCGCCGAGCCGAACGCGGTGGTGGACCGGGCCGACCAGGGCGAGATGACGCTGCGGGTGCGCAAGGCCGGGCGGATCCTGATCCGCATCCCGTACTCGCCGTGGCTGAGCATCGTCGACGCGCACGGCAAGAGCGTGAAGCCGCCGCAGGAGACGGAGGCCTCCAAGCACCGGGCGGACGGCACGCCGAAGTCGTACGACAACCTCAACGGGTGTCTGACGGAGACGCAGCAGGACGTGAACGGCGACAAGTGGACGATGCTGATCGCTCCGCGGGCCGGAACGTATCGGCTGGCGGCGCCGTACCAGTTGCCTCGCGGCACTCCCTGTCCGGACGAGTTGAGGTAGCTTTCCCACCCGCCCGTCCGAAACCGTCAGCCGCGCAGCTCGGTGACATATCGGTCCGTGCCCGGGATCGTGGGAATGAACGGCGCCACCAGCTCCACCCTGCCCAGCCCCGACTCGCTCACCTGCTCGTCCAGGCCCGTGAAGTGGTCCTGCCAGCACTCGCGCGGGTCCTGCTCCAGGAACCACAGCAGGGTCAGGCGGGTGCCCGTGCCCTCGACCTGTTTGACGTAGGTCATGCGGTCGCCGGGCAGCGGGGTGGGCCGGAAGACCGTGACCATGGCGGCCGGGGAGCCGGCCAGGCGACGGGGGAGGTCGCGGGTGCGGAGCCGTTCGAGGAGCTGCGGGCGCTGCTCGGGCCCGTGCGCGTCGATCACCTCCAGGACCAGGCCGGCGTACGGGTGGTCGAGGGCGTGGAAGTCGCGGGGGCCGGCGGCGCCGTCGCGGTAGACCGTGGTCTCGTGGTCCTGGAAGGCCGTGAAGACGTGGGTGCGGGCGTGGTGGACGCGGGCGTCGCGGTTCAGGCGCTTGTTGATGGCGACGGTCCACCTCATGTGGTCGTCGTAGCGGCCGGCGGTGATCCAGTACGTGGAGAGGTAGCAGCCGGCGGTGACGGGCTGGGCGACGGCCGACTTCTCCGGGTAGCGGAGCAGTTGCAGGTCCCGGGTCGCCACCCAGCGCCGGCCCGCGTACATCCAGGGCATGGCCATGGCGCCGGCGTAGTAGTGGTCGTCCTCGTACCAGCGGTTGTAGGCGTACTCGTGCCCGGGGTGCGGCTCGACCATGGTGATCAGGGCGTGGCCGGGGCGCACGCCGTAGGGGCCCAGGGCGGCCAGTTCCCCGTACGCCTCGCTGCGGGTGTCCGTCTCCTCGCTCATGCGGTTCCCCTCCCGTGCCCTTCCGTGCGCGTCCGTGCCCTTCCGTCTTTCCGCGCTCGCCCATAGCCTGACGGTCCGTCAGATAAAGCGCCATAGCCCGGGAGGTACGGATGTCCCTGCTCGCCGGAAAGACCGTCGTCGTCTCGGGGGTCGGCGCAGGACTCGGCCACCAGGTGGCCGCGGCCGTCGTACGGGACGGCGGGAACGCGGTGCTCGGGGCGCGCACCGGGGCGAACCTCGCCAAGAGCGCGGCGGAGATCGATCCGGCGGGCGGGCGCACGGCGTACCGGGCCACCGACATCACGGACGAGGGGCAGTGCGCGGTGCTGGCGGCACTCGCGCGGGAGCGGTTCGGCGGGATCGACGCGGTGGTGCACGTGGCGGCCTGGGACTCGTACTTCGGCGGGGTGGAGGACGCGGACTTCGCGACCTGGCAGTCGGTCATCGACGTGAACCTGCTGGGCACGCTGCGGATGACCCGGGCCTGTCTGCCCGCGCTGCGGGAGGGCGGGGGCGGCTCGGTCGTCTTCATCGGGACGCAGTCGGCCGTCGCCGCGCCCTCGCAGGTGAAGCAGGCGGCGTACGCGGCGTCGAAGGGGGCGCTGACGAGCGCGATGTACTCCCTGGCGCACGAGCTGGGCCCGGACCGGATCCGGGTCAACACCGTGCTGCCGGGCTGGATGTGGGGCCCGCCGGTGCAGGCCTACGTCCAGTTCACCGCGCTGACGGAGGGGGTTCCGGAGTCCGAGGTGCTGGGACGGCTCACGGGGCGGATGGCGCTGCCCGAGCTGGCGACCGACGGGGACGTGGCCGACGCCGTCGCCTTCCTCGCCTCCGACCGGGCGCGGGCCATCACCGGGCAGTCGCTGCTGGTCAACGCGGGTGAGGTGATGCGGTGAGTTCAAGGACGTGAACGTAGGTCAGCAAATCGAACGATTTTACGGTGACTTGACCTTACGCTTGCTTGTCGTGTTCACGTGACCGCACCCACGATCGAGCCCATGAACAGTCTCGACTGGGCCGTGCTCATCGGCTACTTCGGCGTGATGGTCGCGATCGGCGTCTGGTCGCACAAGCGCGTGGACAACGTCTCCGACTTCTTCACGGCCGGCGGCAAGATGCCCTGGTGGCTGTCCGGCATCTCCCACCACATGTCGGGCTACAGCGCGGTCATGTTCACCGGGTACGCGGGGATCGCCTACACCTACGGCGTCACCTCGTTCGTCACCTGGTCCTTCCCCATCGCGCTGGGCATCGCCATCGGGTCGAAGCTGTTCGCGCCCCGCATCAACCGGCTGCGCTCGCGGCTCCATGTGGCCTCCCCGCTGGAGTACCTGAAGAACCGCTACAACCTCTCCACGCAGCAGGCGCTCGTCTGGTCCGGCATGCTGCTGAAGATCGTGGACGTGGCCGCCAAGTGGGCCGCCATCTCCACCCTGTTGTCGGTGTTCACGGGCATCACGCTGAACCAGGGCATCCTCATCACCGGCGCGATCACGGCCGTGTACTGCACGATCGGCGGCCTGTGGGCGGACGCGCTGACCGAACTCGGCCAGTTCGTCATCCAGTTGCTGGCCGGTGCCTCGATGTTCGTGGCGGTCGTACTGAAGCTGCACGACAAGCACATCGGCTTCTTCGACGCGTGGAACCAGCCCGCCCTGCACGGCCACGGCAAGCCGCTCGTCGGCCCCTACGGCGCCGTCTTCCTGCTGGCGTTCCTCTTCATCAAGCTCTTCGAGTACAACGGCGGCATGCTCAACCAGGCCCAGCGCTACATGGCGACGGGCAGCCCGCGCGAGGCCGAGCGCGGGGCCCGGCTGTCGGCGGTCCTGTGGCTGGTCTGGCCGGTCGTCCTGTTCTTCCCCATGTGGATGTCCCCGCTCCTGGTGCACGCGCAGAAGCCGGACGGCTCCGACTCCTACGGCCTGATGACCGAACAGCTGCTTCCGCACGGCCTGTTGGGCCTGGTCGTCGTCGGCTTCTTCTCCCACACGATGGCGATGTGCTCCTCCGACGCCAACGCGATCGCCGCCGTCTTCACCCGGGACGTCGCGCCGGTGCTCTCACGGCAGGCACGGTCCTGGAGCGAGCGCTCGGGACTGGTCGCGGCCCGGGTGACGACGGTGGTCTTCCTCGGCCTGTCGATGGCGGTGGCGACCCAGGTCAACTCCCCCACGTTCAAGGACATCATCACCGTCGTCATCAAGTGGGTGGCCGGGCTGATGGGTCCGATCGCGATCCCGATGATGCTGGGCCTGCTCCGGCCGCTGCGCCGCTCCGGCCCCACGGCGGCCCTCGTCAGCTGGGCGGCCGGCCTGCTGGCCTTCTGGCTGGTCAACTACCCCCTCAACTGGGAGATCTCGGGCGGGGTCCCGCTCCAGTACCAGGTGTCCGTCCCGCTGGCCGTCTCGCTCGTCCTCTACGTCCTCATCGGCTACCTGAAGCCGGAGGACACCCCGGAGCGGCTGGCGATCATCGAACGGGTCAACACGGACGGGGACGCGGCGGTGTCCGCGCCCGTACCGGCGCCGTAGCAGACCGCCCATCGCTGGCGCGCCGCCCCGCGGGGAGCGCGCCGGCCACCCGGCGACGATCCCCGGGCCCGTGCGGCACCCGGCCCCCGACCGGCACCCACGACCCCGAGCCCCCGGCTCAGAACCCGCACCCCGGATCCGGAGGCGCGTCCCGTCCTACCGCGGGTAGCGCGCCAGCCACCCGGGCGAGGAGCCCGCGGGCCCGTGCAGCGCGGGGCCCTGGGTCATCTCCATCGCGAAGTCGTCGGCGAGCTCCAGGATCGTGGGGCGGCCCTCCAGCTCCGCCAGCCAGCCCGGCGGCAGCGCCGTCTCGCCGTGCAGGGCGCCCAGGAGGCCGCCGGTGAGGGCGCCCGCGGCGGCCGACGGGCCGCTCTGGTTCACCGCCAGGCACAGCCCGTGCCGTACGTCCTCCCCCACCAGCGCGCAGTACACGGACGCGGCCAGCAGCCCGTCCGCCGTCCCGTCCCCGGCCAGCTCCTCCACCCGCGTCGGGCTCGGGATGCCCTGGCGCACCGCGCCCAGCGCATGCTGGAGGGCATCGGCGACGGGCTGGTGGCCGGGGCGCGCGGAGAGCAGGCCGAGGGCGCGCTGGACGGCCCCGTCGAGGCTCTCGCCGCGGGCCAGCGCGTGCACGATCACGGCGTACGCGCCCGCCGACAGGTAGGCGATCGGATGTCCGTGGCTCTGCGTCGCGCACTCCACGGCGAGCTGGGCGACGAGCTGCGGCTCCCAGCCGACCAGCAGCCCGAACGGCGCCGAGCGGGCGACCGCCTCCGGCCCCGACTCGCCGGGATTCTTGGGCTTCTCCAGCGTCCCCATGGCCTCGTCGCCGAACCCGGTGAGCAGGCCCCGGCTCGGCTCGCGGCGGGCGTACAGCCACTCCTCGCGGGCCAGCCAGCCGGCGTCCTTGCGGCGCTCGTCGGGCCCCCAGTCCCGCTGGGTCGCCGCCCAGCGCAGATACGCCCGGTGCAGGTCGGTCGGCGGATGCCAGGCGCCGGTGTCCCGGCGCACCTGGGCGCGTATCAGCCCGTCGACCGTGAAGAGGGTGAGCTGGGTGTGGTGCGTGACCGTGCCGCGTCGGCCCTGCCCGAAGGCGAGGTCGAGCAGCCCCTCGGGGCCGTAGGCGGCCCGGATCTCCTCCAGGGACAGCGGATCGGCGGGCCCGCCCAGCGCGTCGCCCACGGCGGCCCCGAGCAGTGTGCCGCGCACCCTGCTCCGGAAGTCCTGCTGCTCGGCGCGTCCCCAGACGGCGCCGGACGTCGTACCCACTGAGACCTCCTCACGGCACCGTCCGTCCGTACGACGCTCAGCACTGTAATCGACCTGGAACGGTCCGTTCAGTGGGGCAAACCGACCCCGAAGGTTCATTCCCGCCCAGTCGCGAGCGCTTCGCCCCGCCACGTGCCGGCCCATTGACGCCGCCGACAACTGTATATACCGTAAGCACATCCAAACGGATGACGGCATAAACAGTTTATGGGGAACACCATGCTGCTGACCTACCGCGCCCTCAAGCGCCGCGCGAACGCCAAGAAGCTGGAGATCCGGACGCCGAACGGCATCGACGAGGCGTCGTACGTCCGCATCGGCGGCATCGACCAGTGGATCTCGATCCGGGGCGAGGACCTGGCGAACCCGGTGATCCTGGAGGTGCACGGCGGCCCGGGCGCCTCCAACCTCGTCTTCGCCCCGCGCACCCGCGCCTGGGAGCGGCACTTCACGATCGTCCGCTGGGACATGCGCGGCGCCGGTCTGACCTTCGCGGCGGGCGGCCCCGAGGGGCAGGGCGAGATGACCCTCGACCGCGTGTACGCCGACGCCCTGGAGGTGACCCACCACCTCCGCGCCCGCCTCGGCGTCGACAAGGTCCTGCTGGTCGCCAACAGCTTCGGCACGGTCACCGGCCTGCGCCTCGCCCGCGACCACCCCGAGCTCTACTCGGCCTACGTCGGCACCGACCAGAACATCATCGGAGGCGGCCACGACACCTCCTCCTACGAGGCGCTGCTGGCCCGGCTGGCGAAGGCCGGCAAGAAGAAGGAGCACGCGCGGATCACGGCGATGGGCCCGGACCGCACCGCCTGGAGCCCCGAGCAGTGGTCGGACTTCGCCAAGACCGTGGTCACGACCGACCCGCTGACCTACGACACGATGAAGACGGTCGTGATCCGCTCGCTCTGGTTCTCCCCCTTCCACACCCTGCGCGACCTGCGCGCCTACCTGAAGGGCATGACCTTCTCGGAACGGCTCGCCCCCCAGTCGACGACGATCGACGAGTACGCCGAGGGCACCGCCTTCCGCCTCCCCTTCTTCCTCTTCCAGGGCGACCACGACGTCCTCACCCCACCGGAACCGGCCCGCCGCTTCCACGACGCGGTCACCGCCCCGGCCAAGGACTTCACCCTCATCCGGGACGCCGCCCACTTCGCGTCCTTCCGCCACCCGGACCAGTTCCTGGACCTGCTGCTCACGAAGGTGCGACCGGTGGTGACGGGGGAGGCGGCGGGGCGCTGAGGGGGGACGTCAGGGTGAAGTCAGCCGTACCACGTGACGTTGCAGACGTAGGCGCACTCGTGACGAGGTACGGCGAGAAAGCTGATGACACCGCGTCCCGCGACGTACTGCGCGCTCGGGTTGTAGTCCCAAGCCCGGTCCGTCACAGTCCGGCCTCCGCCTCTGCTGCCTTGCGGATCGCCCGGATCTCCGCGATGGCGGGCACCGGATCCTGCTCCCCCGCATCCACGACGGCTTCCAATTCCCGCAACCGGGCCGCCCGTTGCGGATGCCGCTCGACGGCCACGAACACGGCCCACGAAGGCGCGCGGCGGAGCGAGGCTCTGCGTCTGTTGCGCGTTGGTCGTGGCCTCGAAGAGCGTTCGTCCTCCGGCGGGAGGTCCAAGTTCTCCCGGAACGCGGCCCGTTCGTCGCTCCGGCCGACGAAGCCGGCCCGTCTGCGCCGTCCGATCAGCTCCTGCATCGACGGCCGTGCCCGCACCATCCGTACGCCCGCCCTTCCCCCGAGGCCCGCCGCTTCATTGTGGCGCAATGGGCACGTGCTGACCGGACCCGGAACAGGGGAGAATTCAGCCATGACCACCACCCCCACGCGCAACTCCAGCGTCAGGCTTGCCGCCGGTGTCCTCACCGGCATACTCGCCCTCTACATCGCCCTCGTCGCCCTCGGGAACATCACCGACTTCGGTACGAACCAGCAGTTCGTGCGGCATGTGCTGGCGATGGACACAACGTTCAAGGACCACGATCTGATGTGGCGGGCCGTCACCAGTACCGCTCTTCAGGACACGGCCTATGTCCTCATCATCGTGTGGGAGACCGTGGCGGCGCTCGTGCTGATCGGAGGCACCTGGTTCTGGGCGTGGCGCAAAGACGACCTCGCCCGGCGCATCTCCACCTACGGCCTGCTGATGCTGCTGCTGCTCTTCGGCGCCGGGTTCATCGCGATCGGCGGCGAGTGGTTCTCGATGTGGCAGTCGAAGACGTGGAACGGCGAGGACGCCGCCATCCGCGTCTTCACGCTCGCCGGTGTCGCCCTCCTCGTCAATCTGCTGACCGGCGGGCGACAGGAGGACGCTAGCTGACGACCGTCACCGTCGTGCCCTGGTCGCCGAAGGACCACAGGGCGGTTCCGTCGCCCTTGTCCATCCGGATGCCGCCCAGCTTCTTGCCGTCCGCGGGCGGCGGCGAGGCGCCGTCCAGGGCGTTGGAGAAGGCGACGTTCACGCCGTCGGCCTTGGTGAAGTACATGACGTGCTCGATCTCCACGCCGTCCGAGCCCTTGAGGGACTGGATGCGCAGGGTGACCGAGTAGCGGCCGGGCTGCGGGCTCACCGTGCCCGGCCACACCGGGAAGGTGCGGGTGGCCCGGCCGGTCGCGTCGACCAGCCACACCCGCTTCGCACCCACGGAGTAGACGATCCGCCGCCCCTCGCCGGACGAACCCGGCAGGGCGGGCGGGGCGGAGGAGTGCGGCGTGGCGGACGCGTGCACGCCCGCCGAGGCCGACGGGACCGGCTTCGCCACGGCGGCCGTGGGATGCGGCCCGTGGTTCGCCTGTACGGCGAGGGCGACGACGGCCGCGGTCGCCCCAGCCGTCAGACCGGTGACCCAGGCCCAGGAGGGCAGTCGGGCAGCCACGGGTACGCATCTCCTCCGCTACGGGTCCCCGTCCCTACGCGGTCCGGGGTCGGATCATCGTACTCAGTCCAGGACGGGCAGCAGTTCCGGCAGGTGCCCGTCGGAGGCCTCGGCCGCGCGCCGCCGTTCCGCCGGGACGTCGCCGTAGAGCGTGGTGCGCGGCCTCGCCGGCCGGCCGGCCGCCTCGGCCACCGCCACCAGGTCGCGGACCGACTTGTACGAGCCGTACGAGGAGCCCGCCATCCGGGAGATCGTCTCCTCCATCAGCGTGCCGCCCAGGTCGTTCGCGCCCGAGCGCAGCATCTCCGCCGCACCTTCCGCGCCCAGTTTCACCCAGCTTGTCTGGATGTTCGGGATCCAGGGGTGGAGGAGGAGCCGGGCCATCGCGGTCACCGCCCGGTTGTCCCGCGTCGTCGGGCCGGGCCGGGAGATGCCCGCCAGGTACACCGGCGCGTTCGTGTGGATGAAGGGCAGCGTGACGAACTCCGTGAAACCGCCCGTCCGCTGCTGGATCCCGGCCAGCGTGCGCAGATGGCCGAGCCAGTGGCGGGGCTGGTCGACATGGCCGTACATCATCGTCGAGGACGAGCGGATGCCCAGCTCGTGGGCCGTGGTGATCACCTCGATCCAGGTGGCCGCCGGCAGCTTGCCCTTGGTCAGCACCCAGCGGACCTCGTCGTCCAGGATCTCGGCGGCGGTCCCGGGGATCGTGTCCAGGCCCGCCTCCTTCGCCGCGCTCAGCCACTCCCGGATGCTCATGCCGGTGCGGGTGGCGCCGTTCACGACCTCCATCGGGGAGAAGGCGTGCACGTGCATGCCGGGGACCCGCTCCTTGACCGCCTTCGCGATGTCGAAGTACGCCGTGCCCGGCAGGTCGGGGTGGATGCCGCCCTGCATGCACACCTCGACCGCGCCGACGTCCCAGGCCTGCTGGGCGCGGTCCGCCACCTGATCGAGCGACAGCGTGTACGCGTCCGCGTCCGTCCTGCGCTGGGCGAAGGCGCAGAAGCGGCAGCCGGTGTAGCAGACGTTGGTGAAGTTGATGTTCCGGGTGACGATGTACGTCACGTCGTCCCCGACCGCCGACCTGCGGACGTCGTCGGCCACCTGGCACAGCGCGTCCAGCGCCGGGCCGTCCGCGTGCAGGAGGGCGAGCGCCTCGGCGTCGGTCAGCCCGGTCGGATCGTCGGCCGCGGTGCGCAGCGCCTGGCGTACGTCCGTGTCGATCCGCTCCGGCGCCATCCCCGGCGCGGCCGCCTCCCGCAGCGCCTCCCAGTCGCCGTAGACCTCGTCGAAGTCGTCGCGCCGGTCGGCGCTGCGGCCCTCGGTGTCGATCGACGCGTGCAGGTCCGTGCGGCCCGACGCGACGAACGCCTCCTCCGGCTCCTGCCACGGGTGGCCCTCGACCACCGCGTCCTCGCGCGCGAGCCCCGTCTCCGGGTCGGCGAGCGCGGCCACGTGCGGGCGCAGGCGCGGATCCAGCCAGGGCTCGCCGCGGCGCACGAACTCCGGGTAGACGCAGAGGCGTTCGCGCAGCTCGAAGCCCGCCGCCGCGGACCTCTCGGCCAGCTCCTCGATCTGCGGCCAGGGGCGCTCGGGGTTGACGTGGTCGATGGTCAGGGGCGACACCCCGCCCCAGTCGTCGATGCCGGCGCCGATCAGCCGCTCGTACTCGCTGTCCACCAGGTTCGGCGGCGCCTGGAGGCAGGCGCTCGGGCCCATGATGAGCCGGGCGACGGCCACCGTGGCGACCAGGTCGTCCAGTTCGGCGTCCGGCATGCCGCGCATCGCCGTGTCCGGCTTGGCGCGGAAGTTCTGGATGATCAGCTCCTGGACGCCGTGATAGGCCCGGGAGACCTTGCGCAGCGCGAAGAGCGACTCGGCGCGCTCCTCGTACGTCTCGCCGATGCCGATCAGCAGACCGGAGGTGAAGGGCACGGACGAGCGGCCCGCGTCCTCCAGCACCCGCAGCCGTACGGCCGGTTCCTTGTCCGGGGAGCCGTAGTGGGGGCCGCCCGGCTCGGACCACAGCCGCCGCGCGGTCGTCTCCAGCATCATGCCCATCGACGCGGCGACCGGCTTGAGGCGCTGGAAGTCCGTCCAGGTCATGACGCCCGGGTTGAGGTGGGGCAGCAGGCCCGTCTCCTCCAGGATGCGGATGGAGACGGCGCGGACGTAGGCGATGGTGTCGTCGTAACCGTGCGCGTCGAGCCACTCGCGCGCCTCGGGCCACCGGTCCTCCGGCTTGTCGCCGAGGGTGATCAGGGCTTCCTTGCAGCCGAGGGCGGCGCCCTTGCGGGCGATGTCCAGCACCTCGTCCGGGGACATGAACATCCCGTGCCCGGCGCGGCGCAGCTTGCCGGGGACGGTGACGAAGGTGCAGTAGTGGCACTTGTCCCGGCACAGCCGGGTGAGGGGGATGAAGACGCTCTTCGAATACGTGATGACACCGGGCCGGCCCGCCTGTTCGAGACCCGCGTCGCGCACCCGGGCGGCGGACGCGGCGAGGTCGGTCAGGGCCTCGCCGCGCGCCTGGAGGAGCACCGCCGCCTCGGCGACGTCGAGGGCGACGCCGTCCCGGGCGCGTTTGAGGGCGCGACGCATGGAGTTCTCGGTCGGGCCGGTTCCGGAGGTCGCGGAAGTCGTCATCCTTCAACCATACGTTCGGTGTGATCAGCTCCTGCGGCTCCGCCCGGCCTACAGAAAGCTCGCGTACGCGTCCAGCACCCCCAGCACCTCCTTCTCCCCCGCCGGCGGCAGCTGGAGCACGGCCTCCTCGATGCCCAACTCGGCGTAGTGGGCGAGCTTGCCGGGGGTCGGCAGGACCGCGTACGGGACGACCTGGAGGGCGGCCGGGTCGCGGCCCGCGTCCGCCCAGGCCGTGCGCAGCACCGGCAGGGACTCGGCGAGGCCGCGCCCGCCGATCGGGAGCCAGCCGTCGGCGTACTCGGCGATGTGCGCGAACAGCTTCGGCCCGGCCGCCCCGCCGACGAGCGTGCGCGGTCCGGTGACCGGACCGCGCGCCTTCTGCGCCGGCTTGGGGTGGGCGTCGCTGGCCCGGACCGCGCCGAACTCGCCCTCGTAGGCCGTCGGTTCCTCCGCCCACAGCGCCTGCATCAGCCGCGTCCGGTCCCGGACCAGCTCCCGGCGGGTGCGCCAGTCGACTCCGTGGTCGGCTGCCTCCTCGACGTTCCAGCCGAAGCCGAGGCCCAGCGTGCAGCGGCCGCCGGAGAGGTGGTCCAGGGTGGCGATCTGCTTGGCGAGGGCGATCGGGTCGTGCTGGGCGACCAGGGTGATGCCGGTGCCGAGGCCGAGGCGTTCGGTCACGGCGGCGGCCTGCCCGAGGGCGACGAAGGGGTCGAGGGTGCGGCCGTACTCGCGCGGCAGGTCGCCGCCGGCCGGGTACGGGGTGGTCCGCTCGACCGGGATGTGGGTGTGTTCGGGCAGGTACAGCCCGGCGTAGCCGCGGTCCTCCAGCTCGCGGGCGAGCCGGACCGGAGCGATGGTCTCGTCGGTGAGGAAGATCGTGACGGCGATGCGCATGACCCATCTGTACCGGGGATGGCGCGAAGTGTCCATACCGACTGGTCGGCATCCCATGGCGTCCCGTGTCCCGTCTTCCATGCCGCCGCGCACAGGGATACGGATGCCTGTGGATTCCCTTTTCTTCCGGGGACGTTCACGTCGAGAGGGGACAGTGAGCACCATGTGTGACGACACGCACGATCACGCCCATGGCATCGGCAGACGCGCGCTGTTCGTGACGGGCGCCGCGGCTGCCCTTACGTTGGGAAGCGTGAGCTTCGCAGCGGCGGACGGGCAGGACCACGAGACGCGGACGGTACGCGGAACGCTGCCGCCCGGCTCCCCCGATTTCGTGTACGTCCCGGTCGAAGTCCCGGCCGGCGTACGGGAGATCACGGTCTCCTACACCTACGACAGGCCCTCGGTCCCGGCCGGCACCCAGGGCAACGCGCTCGACATCGGCCTCTTCGACGAGCGCGGCACCGAGCTGGGCGGCCGGGGCTTTCGCGGCTGGTCCGGCGGGGCGCGCACGGAGTTCTTCGTCCGGGCCGACGACGCGACCCCGGGCTACGTCCCCGGCCCGGTGCGGGAGGGCACCTGGTACGTCGCGCTGGGCCCCTACACGGTGGCGCCGCAGGGCCTCGCCTACGAGCTGACGATCACGCTCACGTACGGCGCGGCGGGCGAGACCCCGAGGCCCGTGTATCCGCCGTCCCGGGCGAAGGGGCGCGGCCGGGCCTGGTACCGGGGCGACTGCCATCTGCACTCCTGGTACTCCGACGGCCGCCGCACCCCGGCCGAGATCGCGGCCCTCGCACGGGCGGCGGGCCTGGACTTCATCAACTCCTCGGACCACAACACCCACTCCGCCCACCCGCACTGGGCGGACCAGGCCGGCGACGACCTGCTGATCATGCTCGGCGAGGAGATCACCACCCGCAACGGCCACGTGGTCGCGCTCGGCACCGAGCCCGGCACCTTCGTGGACTGGCGCTACCGCGCCCGGGACAACCGCTGGGCCCGCTTCGCCCGGGACATCCGCCGCGCCGGCGGCCTGGTCGTCCCCGCCCACCCGCACGCCACCTGCGTCGGCTGCGGCTGGAAGTTCGGCTTCGCCGAGGCGGACGCCGTGGAGGTGTGGAACGGCCCGTACACCCCGGACGACGAGATCACCCTGGCCGACTGGGACAACCAGCTGGTCGCCTCCGTACGGCAGGGGCGGGCCTGGCTCCCGGCGATGGGCAACAGCGACGCCCACCGCGACCCGGACGCCGTCGGCTCGCCCCAGACGGTCGTCCTCGCCGACGACCTGACCCGGGAGGCCGTCCAGGAGGGCATCCGCGCGGGCCGCTCCTACGTGGCCGAGTCGAAGAACGTGACCCTCGGCTTCACGGTGTCGGGCGGGCGCGGGCAGCAAGCGGGCATCGGGGAGCGGCTGGACGTGGCCGCCGACACCCCGGTGACCGTACGGCTGGAGGTCTCCGGCGCGCCGCGCTGCTCCGTGCGGTTCGTCACCGACCAGGGCGTGCTGTTCACCAGCGATCCGCTGCCGGTGGCGGGCACGGGCACGGTCGAGTGGCGCACGACGCCCTCGTACGCGGCCTACGTGCGCGCCGAGGTACGGCACGAGACGGCGGCGGGACCGGTGCCGGGGGCACTGGCCGCGTTCACGAACCCGGTGTTCCTCGGGTCGCTCGCCGGGTCATGACGGTCGGCTGCGTGCGGTCCTCGTCAGCTGCCGCAGTTCGATGAGCGTCGCGACGGCGCGCAGCCAGCGGGCGGCGGTGTCGTCGGCGGTGACACCGGCCGCGAGTTCGGTGCCGACGGCCAGCCAGTCGCGGACGACGGCGCTCGCCTCCGGGCTCGGCAGCGGCTCGGGGAGCCCCGCGGCGTAGGCGAGGCCGCCGGCACGGACGGTGTCGGCGAGGAAGGCCACCGAACGCGGCTGGGTGCCGAGGCGGTCGAGCAGCACGGCCGCGCCCGCGACGCCGTCGCCGAACAGGGCGGTGCGCCGGGGGCCGGGCGGCGCGGTCAGGCCGTAGCGGAGCAGCACGCCCATGTCGAGCCGGGCCAGTTCGTCGTCCGTGCGGTCGGGGTTCATGGTGGTCTCGGAATCACTCTCGACGGGGCCGGCTCAGCGGACGGTGACGGTGTAGACGACGCTCTCGGGCGCGGTCTGCCGGTACGGTCCGGTCGATGCCGGAGCCGGCGTGCCGTCGCCGTCGCCGCAGGTGGTGGCGAACGTGCAGTGGGTCAGCACGATCCGGGTGCTGCCCCTGCCGGTCGCCTCGAAGGTGAACGTGAGGCTGCCGCCGCCGCCCACCAGGTGCTTGTCACCGGAGTCCGACACGCTGTGCCGCCCTCGGTCGCGGACCACCGCGGTGTCGGGCCGGGGGTCGGACAGGTACCAGTGCTCACGGGTGGAGGCGTTCTCGTGGACGGTGAGGGTGAAGCGCTCCCCGACCTTCGCGGTGATGCGGGATTCGCCGGTGGGGTGCGCGACGGGGGCGGGCTCGTCGGTGCCCGACCCGCAGCCCGCGACGAGCGTGAGCAGCGCGACCGCCGCGACGGCGCCGCCCGCCGTCCTGCCCCGACGGCGAAGGCTCCGCCTACTTCGCCGTCGGGAGGTACACGCTGTACGCGTCGTTGAGTCCACTGTCCGCTGCCTTGCTCATGTGTCCGTTGATGAAGTCGTTCTCGCTGACCCAGGTCGTCGTGCCCCAGGGGTTGTAGATCTGCAGCTTGTCGCCCTCCTGCGCGATGACGGTCATCGCGTGGGCGCCGTCCTTGCCCTTGACGTCGACGGGGACCGGGCGGCCGTCCGCGACCGCCTTCTCGACATCGCTCAGCACCGCCCTGCGGTCGGCGGCGCCCGCCAGGTCGTGGCGCTGGTAGTCGTCGCCGGTGGCGGCGCCGATGGTGGAGTCGTCGATGTGCTCCTGCCCGTCGGGGCCCATGCCCTCCCAGTGGTCACCGCCGTGGCCCTCCGTGTGCAGCCGGTGCTGCTCGGCCACCAGGCGCTGCCTGAAGGCCCCGGGGTCGTCCTCCTGTCCGCTGGGGCCGCCGGTGAGTCCGAGGGCGTAGAGGGGGTCGACCATGGCGCGGGCGGTGACGGTGGACGAGGCCACGCAGGTGCCCTCCGAGCCGTCGCCGCCCTGGATCCACCGCTGCCCGTCGAAGGTGACGTAGTCCTTGTTGTTGTTGGAGCCGTCGGAAGCCAGGCCCTCGTCGTCCATGCTGTCCACCTGGGTGACGACGGGCGTGAGATGCCTGCGCAGCCACTCCGGGTCGTGGCCCTGGATCTTGCCCTGGAACTGCTCGATCTCCGCCACGCTGTGCCCGGCGGCCAGGGCCTTCATCAGATAGGCCCGCTCCTGCGGGCTCTGCGACCCGGCCAGCATCTGGTCCACGGCGGCCCGGTCGGCGGCGCTCAGCTGGTCCATGCGCCGCCCGGCGCGCTCCAGGTCGTGCGCGGTGAGGATCTCGTTCAGCGTAGGGTCGCCGTCGACGGCGCTGGTCTCGGCCAGCATCAGCTTGTCGACGGCGGTCAGCTTGCCCGTGCCCAGCTTGCGCATGCGTGCCTCGGAGGCCCACTTGTTCAGGTTCCTGGCGGCGGCGTGGGCGGCGTCGTCGGCGGCGATCGCGGCCTTGTGCATGTCCTCGGCGCCCAGGGAGGCGAGGGACCGGGCGTTCAGCCGGACGGCCTCTTCGTCGTCGGACTCGAAGAGGTCGTCGAACCAGTCGTCCTTGCCGCCGAGCATCCCGAGCGCCTCGCGCAGCGAACCCCGCCCGTCGCCGTCCTGGCTCTTGGCGTCCTTGAGGGCGTCGGCGAACGTGAGCAGCGCCAGTCCGCCGCCGTAGAAGGCCCGGCCCACCGCCCCGGCGGCCCGCCCGGCAGCGGCCACCGCGTCCGAGGCGAGGACACTCGTGTTCCCGGCCCAGACGTCCGGCAGGCCCTTCTTGGCCACCCTGTCGATGCGCTTGTAGAGGTCGTCGAGATCCTGCTTCTGGTACAGCTTGCCGAGGGACTCCAGCGTCGCCGTGTCGCCGACCGGGGCACAGACGGCGAGCGCGTCGTTGATGGCGTCGATCAGGTCGTTCTTGCTGTCGGCGGAGGCGATGGTCTTGCACAGCTCGCCCAGCCGCGTGCGGCGGTCGCCCGTGGACTCCGTCATCGCCCGCCCCCTCAGTAGTCGGCCAGCGCCGAGGGGCGCGTGGCGTGGGCGGGCATGGTGGTGAGGTAGCCGTCGCCGACGGGAGCGGGCATGGTGCTGAAGGAGCTGTCGCCGACCCGCACACTGCGGACACTCGTGTCGACGAGGCTGTCGCTGCCGTGGTACGCCCCCTTGGACAGCCGTACTTTGTCGGCCAGTTCGTGCAGCGCCGATTCCAGGGCCTTGACTTCCGCCTCCCAGGCGGCGGCGTACGCGTTGAACGCCGCGGCGGCGTCGGGACCGCCGAGCGCGTCGTCCATGTAGCACATGCCGGGCTGGATCGCCTCGCCGATCTTGCCCGCGTCGTCGCCCGCGGCGTCCAGGTCCTTCGCCTGTCCGGACATCCCGGACTTGGCGGTGTAACCGTCCGAAGACGCGCCCATCAGGCTCCCCCGTTGAAATGATCACGACCGCGGGGGAGGCTAACACGCGACACCCGGCGGGAAGTCCGGGTGTCACGCGCCCCGCACCGAGTCGACACACCATCCCCGCCGTGACGCCGTGCCGTCAGACCAGGAGAGCAACCGGCATGCCAGCCCCCGCAGACCGCAAGCACCGCATGGTGACCGCCTTCCAGCGGCGCATCGCCAACCCCCTCAACCGGCGCCTGCCGTTCCAGACCCTCCTGGAGACCACCGGCCGCACCTCCGGCCTGCCCCGGCGGACCCCGGTGGGCGGGCGCCGGGTCGGTGAGTCCTTCTGGCTGGTCTCCGAGTTCGGCCACAAGTCGCAGTACGTCCGCAACATCCAGGCCGACCCGAGGGTCCGCGTCCGCCTCGCCGGCCGCTGGCACCACGGCACCGCCCACCTCCTCCCCGACGACGACCCCGTCGCCCGCCTGCGCGCCCTCCCCTTCTTCAACAGCGCGGCGGTACGGGCCTTCGGCACGGACCTGCTGACGGTGCGGGTGGATCTGGAGGACTGAGCGGGAGCGGAGCGGCGCTCACCCCGGCCACACGATCGCCTGCACCTCGCTGTACGCATGCAGGGCGTACGAGCCCACGTCCCGCCCCACCCCGCTCCTCTTGAACCCGCCGAACGGGGCCTCCATGTTGCGGCCGACGGTGTTGATGCCGACCCCGCCGGCCCGCAGGCGCCGGGCGACCCGGAAGGCGCGGGCGACGTCGCCGGACCAGACGTAGTCGATGAGGCCGTAGTCGGAGTCGTTGGCGAGGGCGACCGCCTCGTCCTCGTCGTCGAAGGGGATGACGCAGACCACCGGCCCGAAGATCTCCTCGCGGGCCACCCGCATGTCGTTGGCGCAGTCGGCGAGCAGCGTCGGCGCGACGTAGAACCCGCGCTCCAGCGGCGGCCGTTCGCCGCCCGCCACCACGGTCGCGCCCTCCTTGCGGCCGAGTTCGACGTACGACTCGACGTGCGCCCGGTGCTCCGCCGAGATCACCGGTCCGACGACCGTGTCCGGCTCCGACGGATCGCCCACCTTCAACCTGCGCGCGTACCCGGCGAGTTGCTCCACGAGCCGCTCGTACACGCCCCGCTGCGCCAGCACCCGGGTCGGCGCGGTGCAGATCTGCCCGCTGTAGAAGGAGAAGGTGGTGCCGATGCCGGCCACGGCCGAGCCGAGGTCGGCGTCGTCGAACACGAGGGCCGCGCCCTTGCCGCCCAGCTCCATCAGCTGGCGTTTCATGTCCCGCCCGCACACCTCGGCGATGCGCCGGCCGACGGCCGTGGAGCCGGTGAAGCTGACCATGTCGACGTCCGCGGACGCCACCACCGCCTCGCCCACGGCCACGTCCCGCCCGCAGACCACGTTCACCACGCCCGGCGGTGCGCCGGCCGCCTCCAGCGCCTCGGCCATCCGGTAGACGGACAGCGGGTCCTGCGGTGCGGGCTTCACCACCACCGTGTTGCCCATGACGAGCGCCGGGGCGACCTTCCCGGCCGGGTTGGCCCAGGGGTTGTTGTACGAGGTGACGCAGGTGACGACGCCGACGGGCTGCCGCAGCGCCAGCGCGCCCATCACCCCGGCCCTCCCCATCGGCCCGGCCTCGTTGATCTGCGGGGCGACCGGCCACTCGGCGCTCTCCACGCTCGCGTACCGGCGGAACCGGGCGGCGGCCACCCCGACCTGCATGGCCCGGGCGGTCGCGGTGGTCGCCCCGGTCTCGGCGCGGGCGAGTTCGGCGTACGGCACCAACTGGCCGCGGATGATCTCCGCCGCCCGCGCCAGCACCGCCGCCCGTTCCTCCGGCCGGGTCCGCGACCACGGCCCGAACGCCTCCCGGGCCGCCGCGCAGGCCGCCCGGGCCTGCTCCGGCGAGGCCTCCGGCGCCCGGCCGACGGTCTCCTCGGTGGCCGGGTCGGTCACCGGGTAGTACCCGCCATCCGGCTCGGTCCACCGGCCGCCGACGAACAGCCGCTGCCCGTCGCTCACCGCGTCCCCACCGTCCGTGTGTCGGTGCCCGAGCGCAGCACCCTGCCCGGTACGGCGC
Source organism: Streptomyces sp. HUAS MG56 (assembly GCF_058673395.1). Classification (NCBI taxonomy): domain Bacteria; kingdom Bacillati; phylum Actinomycetota; class Actinomycetes; order Kitasatosporales; family Streptomycetaceae; genus Streptomyces; species Streptomyces sp. HUAS MG56. The sequence goes on from NZ_CM178722.1 coordinate 4,959,312, forward strand.
CGCTCACCACGTCGTCGCGGATCGCCTCGACCCCGTTGACCCACACGGCCCGCACCCCGATCGCCGCCGAATCCAGCCGGGGGCTGTCGCCCGGCAGGTCGTGCACGAGCCGCGCCTGCCCGGCGTCGATCCGCTCCGGGTCGAACAGGACCAGGTCGGCGTGGAAGCCCTCGCGGATCCGGCCCCGCTCCCGCAGCCCGAACAGCCGCGCCGGATCGTCGGTCAGCATCCGCACCGCCCGCTCCAGACCGACCAGCTTCCGCCCCCGCAGACAGTCCCCGAGGAACCGGGTCGTGTACGGCGCCCCGCACATCCGGTCCAGATGCGCCCCGGCGTCGGAGCCGCCCAGCAGGACGTCCTCGTGCTGCCAGGTCTCGGCGCGCAGCGCCCAGGAGGCGGGGTCGTTGTCGGTCGGCATCGGCCACAGCACCGTGCGCAGTTCGTCGGCCGCGCAGATCTCCACCAGGCAGGCGAAGGGGTCAAGGCCGCGCTCCTCGGCGATGTCCCGCACCACCCGGCCGCTCAGGCCCCGGTTGGCCTCGCTGTAGGTGTCCCCGATGACGTACCGGCCGAAGTTCGCGAGCCGCCGGAAGACCCCCGCCTCCTTGGAGCGGGCCCGGCGCAGCATCTCCGCCCGCACCTCCGGGTCCTTCAGCCTGGCGATCCGCTCGGGTACCGGCAGTCCGAGGATGGGCCCCCACCCGGGGATCAGGTTGAGGGCGCAGAAGGTGCCCAGGGACATGTTCATCGGGGTCAGGATGGGCATGGTGAGCGCCACGATCCGCCCGCCGGCCTTCCGCGCCCGCTCGCTCGCGCTCAGCTGCCGGGGCACCCGCTCCGGTACGGCCGCGTCGACGGTGAGCACGTTCCAGTTGAGCGGCCGCCCGGCGACCGCGCTCATCTCCACGAGCAGATCGATCTCGTCGTCGTCGAACTGGTCCAGGCACCCGGCGACGATCGCCTCGATCTGCGTGCCCTCGTGCTCCCCGACCGCCCGGGCCAGGGCGAGCAGTTCGGCGGGCCTCGCGTGCCGGGAGGCGACCGGCCTGCCGTCGCCGTCGGAGTGGGTGCTGGACTGGGTGGTGGAGAACCCCCAGGCGCCCGCGTCCATCGCCTCGTGCAGCAGCCGTACGATCTCGGCCAGTTGCTCCTCGGTCGGCTGCCCGCCGACCGCGTCCGGTCCCATCACGTGCCGGCGCAGCGCGCAGTGCCCGACCATGAAGCCCGCGTTGACGGCGATCCGGCCGTCGAGCGCGTCCAGGTACTCCCCGAAGGAGCTCCAGTTCCAGGGCGCCCCCTCCTCCAGCGCCACCAGGGACATCCCCTCCACCTTGGACATCATCCGGCGCGTGTAGTCGGCGTCCTCGGGGCGGGCGGGGTTCAGCGGGGCGAGGGTGAACCCGCAGTTCCCGGCCGCGACCGTGGTCACCCCGTGGTTCAGCGAGGGCGTGGCGTACGGGTCCCAGAAGAGCTGGGCGTCGTAGTGGGTGTGGGGGTCCACGAAACCGGGGGCGAGGACGAGGCCCGCGGCGTCCTCGGCGGTGCGGGCCTCCTCGGTGACCTCGCCGACGACGGCGATACGGCCGTCCCGGATGCCGACGTCGGCGGTGAAGGCGGGGGCGCCGGTGCCGTCGACGACGGTGGCGCCCTTGATCACATGGTCCAGCATTCCCGCGAACCCCCTCAGACCGCTTGGCGGAACCGGCTCGTCCGGTGCACGGGATCCGTGTCGATCTTCGGGATCACGTGCTCCCCGATCAGCCGTATCGTCTGGAGCGTCTCCTCCTTCGGCACCCCCACCGGCAGCCCGAAGCTCAGCTGGTCCGCGCCCGCCTGCTCCCAGCGCTTGCACTGGCGCAGCACCTCGTCCGGGTCGCCGCAGATCAGCAGCTCCTCCTCGATGAGCAGTTCCACGAACTCCGGTGTGTACGGGGGCAGCGTCTCCGGCCAGACGGGGAAGCCCTCCGGCCGGGGGAAGGTGTCGTGGTACCGGAAGACCAGCGACGGCAGGTAGTGCAGCCCGCCGCCGACCGCGATCCGGATCGCCTCGTCGTGCGTCGGCGCGCAGATCGCGGTCGTCGTCACCATCACGTTGTCGTTGACGAAGTCCCCGACCGGCTCGGCGTTCACGACCGCCGTCTTGTACTGCTCCAGCACCCACTCCATGTCGGAGACCTTCTGGATGCTGAAGCCGAGCACGCCGAGCCCCTTCCTCGCGGCCATGGCGTACGACGCCGGGGACCCGGCCGCGTACCACATCGCCGGGTGGGACTTCCCGTACGGCTTCGGCAGGACCTTCCTCGGCGGCAGCTGCCAGTGCTTGCCCTGGAAGCCGGCGTACTCGTCCTGGAGCCACATCTTCGGGAACTCGGCGATGGTCTCCTCCCAGATCTCCTTCGTGTAATTCATGTCGGTCACACCCGGTATGAACCCGAGGATCTCGTGGGACCCGGCGCCCCGCCCGCTGCCGAACTCGAAGCGGCCCTCGCTGAGGTGGTCGAGCATGGCGACCTTCTCGGCGACCTTCACGGGGTGGTTGACCTGGGCGAGCGGGTTGAAGATCCCGGAGCCCAGATGGATCCGGTCGGTCGCGTGCGCCAGGTAGCCCAGGAACACGTCGTTGGCGGACAGGTGCGAGTACTCCTCCAGGAAGTGGTGCTCGGAGGCCCAGGCGTACTTGAAGCCGGACCGGTCCGCCTGGATGACGTACTCGGTCTCCTCCATCAGCGCCCTGTGCTCGGCGAGCGGGTCGGTCTCGGCGCGCTTGCCCACGTATCCCTGTACAAAGAGCCCGAATTCCACGGCGGTTCACCATCCCGGTCCAGGTGGTCCTGCGAGTCCTGTGAGTCCTACGAACTTTCTGACGTACCGTCAGATTCGTCAATAGCTGACACCTCGTCAGCCCATTGGGCGGATGTCCGTCAGATGACGCTGACCCCGGCCAGCCACCCGCCGTCGATCACGAACGGCTGCCCGGTGATGTACGAGGAGTCCGCCGAGGTGAGGAAGAGCGCCAGCCGCGCCACCTCCTCCGGCTGCCCGACCCGGCCGAGCGGCACGAGCTTGCGGTACAGCTCGTCCAGCGCCCGGCTCATCTCCTCCGGGTCGGCGTCCGGGTCCAGGCGGGCCGGGTTGGACATGGGGGTGTCGATGGCGCCCGGGCAGATCGCGTTGACCCGGATCCCCCGGCCGGCCAGCTCCAGCGCCGCGACCCGGGTCAGCCCCAGCACTGCGTGCTTGGTGGCGGCGTACGCGCCGACGGCCGCCATGCCGGTGAGCGCCGTGTAGGAGGCGGTGTTGACGATCGTGCCGCCTTCCGGCAGCTCCGGCGCGACCGCCTTCATGCCCAGGAAACAGCCGACCTGATTGACCCTGACGACCTGCATGAACTCGTCCAGCGGGGTGTCCGCGAGGGCGTTGAAGCGCAGGATGCCCGCGTTGTTGACGAGCCCGTCGATGCGCCCGTAGGCCTCCTTCACCGCCCCGACGGCCGAGCGCCAGCCGTCCTCCTCGCCCACGTCGAGGTGGACGTACAGCGCCCCGATCTCCTTCGCCAGGGCCTCGCCCCGCTCGTCCAGCACATCGGCGACGGCCACCCGCGCGCCCTCCTCCCGAAAGAGCCGCGCCTCCTGCTCGCCCTGCCCGCGGGCCGCCCCGGTGATGACGACGACCCGCCCGTCCAGCTTGCCCATGGAGTCCTGTCCTCCTCAGTCCAGCCGGGGCGCGACCTCCGCCCCGAACAGTCCGATCTGCTCGGTGAGTTCGGCCCGGCTCCGGCTGCGGAACCGCACCTGGATCTGGTCCACGCCCATCGCCCGGTACGCCCGCAGCGACGCGGCGACCTCCTCCGGCGCCCCGGTGAGGGTCCGCCGCCCGACCTCCCAGCCGGCCCGCCCGACGTACAGCGGCTCGGTGATGGCCCCCACGGTGAACGCCCCTTCGACGCCCGCCTCTTCGCGCAGCCGCCGGATGCGGGCGATCTGCGCGGGCAGCCGGTCCCGGGGATCTCCCTGCGGCAGCCAGCCGTCGCCCTTGAGGGCGGCCCGGCGCACGGCGGGGGGCGAGGAGCCCCCGACCCACAGGGGAACGACCGGCTGAGCCGGCCGGGGGAGCTGGCCGAGCCCGGCGAAGTCGTAGAACTTGCCGTGGTGTTCGGGGAACTCCGCCGGCCCGAGGGCCGCCCGCAACGCGTCGATCGTCTCGTCCAGCACAGCCCCCCGCCGCTCGAAGTCGGCCCCGACCGCCTCGAACTCCTCCCGCACGTGCCCGGCGCCCACCCCGAGGACCAGCCGGCCGCCGGAGAGGTGGTCGAGGGTGGCGTACTGCTTGGCGGTCAGGAGCGGGTGCCGCAGCCCGACGACGGCGACATGGCTCAGCAGCCGCACCCGCTCGGTGACGGCGGCGAGGTGGGCGAGGGTGGCGACGGGGTCGTACCAGACCGTGCTCATGGCCCCGGCGAGGCGGCGCGGGATCGCCACGTGGTCGCAGACGGCGAGATAGCCGAACCCGGCCCGGTCCGCCGCCCGCGCGATCTCCACCAGATCCGCGGTCCCGGCCCCGGCCTCCCACTCCTCGGCGTAGATCGTGCTCTGCGACTGGACGGGCAACTGCATGCCGTACGTCAGGGATGCCGGGGCGCTCACCTGGGCCCCCGCCACAGCCCGTCCCGCGTCAGCCCCAGCAGCTCGATGGCGTTGCCGCGCACGATCCGCTCGACCACGCCGTCCGCCAGGTGCCCCATCTGCGTCCCGGCGACCTCGCGGGACTTGGGCCAGGTGGAGTCGGAGTGCGGGTAGTCGGTCTCGTACAGGACGTTGCCGACGCCGATGGAGTCGAGGCTCCTGAGCCCGAAGGCGTCGTCGAAGAAGCAGCCGTAGACGTGCTCGGCGAAGGTCTCCGACGGCGGCCGGGTGACCTTGTCGGCGACCCCGCCCCACCCCCGGTTCTCCTCCCACACCACGTCGGCGCGCTCAAGGATGTACGGAATCCACCCGATCTGCCCCTCCGCGTACATCACCTTGAGGTTCGGGAAGCGCTCGAACTTCCCGCTCATCAGCCAGTCCACCATCGAGAAGCAGCAGTTGGCGAAGGTGATGGTGGAGCCCACGGCGGGCGGGGCGTCGGCGGAGGTGGAGGGCATGCGGCTGCTGGAGCCGATGTGCATGGCGACGACCGTGCCGGTCTCGTCGCACGCCGCGAGGAACGGATCCCAGTCGTCGGTGTGCACGGACGGCAGGCCCAGGTGCGGCGGTATCTCGGAGAACGCGACGGCCCGCACGCCCCGCGCCGCGTTGCGCCGCACTTCCTCGGCGGCCAGCTCGGCGTCCCACAGGGGTATGAGGGTGAGCGGTATCAGCCGGCCGCGCGCCTTCGGCCCGCACCACTCCTCCACCATCCAGTCGTTGTAGGCGCGCACGCACAGCAGGCCGAGCTCCTTGTCGGCGGCCTCCGTGAAGGTCTGTCCGCAAAAGCGCGGGAAGGTCGGGAAACAGACGGCCGACTGGACGTGGTTGACGTCCATGTCGGCGAGCCGGGCGGGGACGTCGTACGACCCGGCCCGCATCTGCTCGTACGTGATGACTTCGAGCCTGACCTCGTCGCGGTCGACGCCGACGGCGGTGTCGAGCCGGGTGAGCGGCCGCCGGAGGTCTTCGTAGACCCACCAGTCGCCGACGGGTCCGTCCGTGCCGCCGGGATCACCCATGACGGGCTTGAACCGTCCGCCGAGGAAGGTCATCTCCTTCAGCGGCGCGCGCACGATCCGGGGTCCGACGTCCAGGTACTTCTTCGGCAGCCGGTCCTGCCAGACGGTGGCGGGCTCCACGGTGTGGTCGTCGACGGAGATGATCAGCGGGAACTGTGGTGTCTCCATGGGCCTCACGGTAGCGCCGATCTGACGACCCGTCAGCTAGTGAGTCGCGGTCCGCTGTGTGCGAAGACCGTGTGAGGGCTTTGTGCACCCCGTCGCGCCGACCTGTGATCGCCGTCTCCCACGGCTGACGCAACCGCCCGGAACAAGGCAAACTGACGGGGTTGTTCGTGGACCCGAGGGGGACCAACGCATGGACGATGGGCCGCGAGTGCCTGAGCAGCGGCGTCCCGGCTCCGTGACCGTCACGGAACCGGAGGCGCTGCGGTTCGGCGTGCTCGGTCCGGTACGGGCCTGGCGCGGCACCGAGCCGCTCAGCACGGGCTCCCCGCAGCAGCGCGCCCTGCTGGCCGCCCTGCTGCTGCGCGAGGGCCGTACGGCGACCGCGGCGGAGCTCATCGACGCCCTGTGGGGCGCCGAGCCCCCGTCGCAGGCGCTGGCGGCCCTGCGCACCTACGCCTCCCGGCTGCGCAAGGTGCTGGACCCCGGCGTGCTGGTCAGCGAGTCCGGCGGCTATGCCGTCCGGGGCCTGCGCGAGGGCGCCCTGGACCTGGCGCAGGCGCAGGAGCTGGCGGCGCTGGCGGACAAGGCCCGCACCGCCGGAGACCTGCACCGGGCCCGCGACCTGCTGAACGACGCCCTCGGCCACTGGGACGGCGAACCCCTGGCCGGCGTGCCCGGCCCCTACGCCGAGACCCAGCGCGTCCGCCTGGAGGAATGGCGCCTGGGCCTCCTCGAATCCCGCCTGGACATGGACCTGGAGCAGGGCTGCCACGCGGAGGCGGTCTCGGAACTGACCGCGCTGACCGCCGCCCACCCCCTGCGGGAGCGCCTGCGCGAGCTGCTGATGCTGGCGCTGTACCGCAGCGGAAGACAGGCCGAGGCCCTCGCCGTCTACGCCGACACCCGCCGCCTCCTCTCGGAGGAGCTCGGCGTGGACCCGCGCGCGGGCCTCAGCGAGCTGCAGCAGCGCATCCTCCAGGCCGACCCGGCACTGGCGGAGCCCTCGTCGCCGTCGGCGGAACCGGCCGTCGGCGCGGTCCGACCGGCCCAACTGCCCGCCTCGGTACCGGACTTCACCGGCCGGGCGTCCTTCGTCGCGGAACTGAGCGACGTACTCGCCTCGGCGTCGGAGTCGGCGGACGCCGGCAACCGGGTGATGGCGGTCTCGGCGCTGGCGGGCATCGGCGGCGTGGGCAAGACGACACTGGCGGTGCACGTGGCCCACCGGGCCCGCACGGCCTTCCCGGACGGCCAGCTGTACGTGGACCTCCAGGGCGCGGGCCCGCGTCCGGCGGAACCCGAGACGGTACTCGGCTCGTTCCTGCGCGCACTGGGCACGGCGGACTCGGCGATCCCGGACAGCATGGAGGAACGGGCGGCCCTGTACCGCTCGGTCCTGGACGGCCGGCGGGTACTGGTCCTGCTGGACAACGCCAAGGACGCGGCCCAGGTACGCCCGCTCCTGCCGGGCACGGAGGGCTGCGCGGCCCTGGTGACGTCCCGCGTCCGCATGGTCGACCTGGCGGGCGCCCACCTGGTGGACCTGGACGTGATGTCCCCGGAGGAGGCGCTGGCCCTCTTCACGAAGATCGTGGGCGAGGAACGGGTGGCGGCGGAGCGGGAGGCCGCCCTGGACGTGGTCGCGTCCTGCGGCTTCCTCCCCCTCGCGATCCGCATCGCGGCGTCCCGCCTGGCGGCCCGCCGCACCTGGACGGTCTCCGTCCTGGCGGCCAAGCTGGCCGACGAACGCCGCCGCCTGGACGAGCTCCAGGCGGGCGACCTGGCGGTGAAGGCGACGTTCGAACTGGGCTACGGCCAGCTGGAACCGGCCCAGGCCCGCGCCTTCCGCCTGCTGGGCCTGGCCGACGGCCCGGACATCTCGCTCGCGGCCGCGGCCGCCGTCCTGGACCTCCCGGCGGAGGAGACGGAGGACCTCCTGGAGTCCCTCGTGGACACCTCCCTCCTGGAATCGGCCGCCCCCGGCCGCTACCGCTTCCACGACCTGGTCCGGCTCTACGCGCGTGCGTGCGCGGAGCGGGACGAACAGCCGCCGAGCGAACGGGACGCGGCGATGTCCCGCCTGCTGGACTTCTACCTGGCCACGGCGGCACAGGTGTACGCGATGGAGCGGCCGGGGGACCGGCTGGTGGATCATCTGGAGGAGACCGGCGTCTCCGGGCTGGTCTTCGCCGATCGCCGTGCCGCTCGGGACTGGCTCTACTCCGAAGCCGTCCCACTGCTGGCCTGCGTCCGGCAGTCGTCGAGCGGTGCCACGCTGCGGCGCGCCGTCGACCTGCTGTGGACGGCGGTCGACCTCGCCGAGTCGGGAGCCAACTTCAAGGAGTACGAGGCGGCCGGTACCGCGCTGCGCGCCGCTTCCCATGCCGCGGCTGACGGCAAGGCCGAGGGACGCGCCATCCTGGTGCTGGCCAACGCCCGTCACTGGTCGGGGCAGTTCAAGCAGGCCTACGCGGAGGCGGAGCAGGCGCTCGCCCTCTCGGAGGCGGCCGACGACGCTCTGCCCCGCTGCTGGGCGGCCAATATCCTGGGCGTCTTCGCCTACTACCAGAACCGCTATGCCGAGGGTGAGGCCCACCTGGAGCGTGCCATCGAGGACTTCCGTGCCTGCGGCGACCTGTCCGGCGCGGCGGCCGCGCTGTGCAACCTCTCCCGTCTGCACCTCCAGACCGAACGGCCCGACAGCGCGGTACATCTCGCACGGCAGGGCACCGAGATGTACGAGGAGCTGGGTCACTCCCTGAAAGCCGCCAACGGCCACTACGCCCTCGGGCTGGCACTGGGCAAGAGCGGCAGGCTGGAGGACGCCGGCAGGCATCTGAGTCAGGCCCTGCTCGTCTTCCGCACCAGTCGGCAGCGTCTGTGGGAGGGCATGACCCTGTTCCGTCTCGCGGAAGTGGACCTGCAGGCCATGCGCCCCGCCCAGGCCGCCGCCAACGCCGAGATGGCGCTGACGCTGCTCAGGGAGATCGGCGGCGAATGGCGCCGCGGCAACGCACTGACCGTTCTCGGGAAGTCCCTGAACGGCATCGGCCACACCGGCAGGGCCCAGGTCTGCTGGCGCGAGGCGCTGGACATCTACGAGCGGTTGAACTCTCCGGAAGCGGCGGAGGTCCAGACGCTCCTGACACCGGCCGCCGCGGCCTGATCCGGGCGCCGGGACCGGATACGTCGTTCATCGTTCGTTTATCGCCCCACGGCACTCTCTTGGGTGTCGGGCCGTCGCGTCGGGGGGCAGACGGACCGGCCAGTGAGACCGTCACACTCGCGATCTAGAGTGGGCGGCTCCAGCGGCCCGTCCGGCCGGCCCCGGGGGAGCGGCCGGACGGGCCCGGCACAGCCGCAACGCGATCTCCAAGGGGAGGACCTGATGAGCGACATCACCAAGGACGAGACGGTCATCAAGCCGGACAACACGCACATCACCGACGCCGAGGCCGGCTCCACGGTCAAGCCGCTCAACACGCACATCACGGACGCCAAGGCTGCCGCCGACGTCAAGCCGCTCAACACCCACATCACGGATGTCGAGGCGGTGGCCGCCGACGGCACGGTGAGCCCGGACAACACCCACATCACGTCCGACCCCAGCTGAGCCAACTCCCGCACGGGGGAGCCGGCCGCGACGGCGCCGAGGGGGAGCCGTCGCGGCCGACGTGTGTCTGGAATCAGTACCTTCGACGTCGACTCTCCAAGGAGACCTTCATGACCCGCATCGCGAAGATCGTCGCCACCACTGCTCTACTGCTCGGCGCGACCGTCGCCGCCGCGAGCCCGGCCCTGGCCGACAACCACCAGCCGGTGAGCCCGGACAACACCCACGCCACCATCGTGTCGCCGGACAACATCCACATCACGGGCAACGTCAGCTGAATCAACCGGCACCACCCAGCTCGCACCACACCGTCTTGGCCTCCACCCCCCCGCTCCACACCCCAGCGCAGCGCCACCGCCTCCAGCAGGGCGAGGCCGCGTCCCTCCTCGTCGTCGGGTGCGGCGGACCGGGACAGGGGGAGGGCCTGCCCGGCCGGGTCCGTCACCTCGACGCGGATGCGATCACCGTCCGACCGGACCACCCGCACACGGATGGAAATCCCCTCCCCCACATGCCGGATCACGTTCGTGACGAGTTCCGTGACGCAGAGTTCGGCGTCCGGACAGGGTGCGCCCAAGTAGCGGCGAACGGTACGCCGAAGCCCCCGCAGCGCCTCCGGTACGGCGGGAAGCTCGACATCCAGCGGCGCCCGGCCCGGTGCCGCGTCGGAGCCCCTCAGCGCCGCCGCCAGCCTGCGCGCCATGGCGGCGTTGCAGTTGCCGAGCGCAACCAGGCCGACCGGTGGCCGGTACGCGCCCGCGAAGCTCGGCAGGTCCACCCGGAGGGACGGCAGGGTGATGCCGTGGCTGGACAAGGCAGCGCGCAGGTCATCTACGCAGAGGGTGATGTCGTAGACGGAGTTGTCGGATTCGGACGACGGCATGACTTCGTACGCCTCCCTGTGCTTTCTGTGACGAACAGTCACACAGTGACGCCTCCATCGGTACCGTTTGAAGAGCTTTCGACTACGCAGAGCAACAAGCAAACGGCGGTGATGAGTTGTGCCCCCACGCAAGGACCCCGACGCATCGGCCAACGTCCCCTCCTTCTACGGCGCCGAGTTGCGCTATCGACGGGAACTGGCGGGACTGACCCTGGAGCAACTGGCGGAAGGTAGCTTCCGTGGCGTCCCTTTCCTGAGCCAGATCGAACGCGCCGAGCGACGCATGCCGGTGGATCTGGCCCGGCATGTCGACAAGGTCCTGAAGACGGACGGGTTTTTCGAGCGGCGTTGTGAAGATGCGCGCAGGGCACGGCAGTCGGGTCATGCGGAGTACTTCGCGGATGTGGCGGAGATGGAGCAGCATGCGGAGACGATCGAGGAGTGGGCGCCGATGCTCCTGCCTGGTCTGCTCCAGACCAAGGAGTACGCCCAAGCCGTCATCGAGACGGGAAGCCCGTGGTTGCCGACCGCGACCATCGAACGGCAGGTCAGCGCCCGGCTGGAACGCGCCAGGCTCTGGGAAAACGACGAACCGCCCGCGTTCTGGACCGTTATTCGCGAGCCGCTGGTCCGCACGTCGCTGCTGTCTTCCGAGGAGATGGCAAAACAGCTGGAGCACATCGCGCGTGTGGTCCGCTCTGCACGAGGCGTTCTACAGATCTTGCCGGAAACAGACGCCGGCCACCCACTCATGATGGGCATGATCAAGGTCATGACGTTCCCGGACGCACCGCCCGTGGTCTATACCGAGGGGCTCCACAGCGGCCAACTCATCGACTATCCGCCCATCGTGAAGGACTACCGCAGGTCGTACGATCTGCTCAGGGCCGCGGCACTACCACCTGAAGCGTCCCTGGCCATGATCGAGCGGGCGGCGAAGGACTACCGAAATGGCAAGCATCGGGCTTGACTTGAGCGGCGTGCAGTGGCGCAAGAGCAGTTACAGCAACTCCAGCGGCGGCGACTGCGTCGAAGTCTGCGATGCTCACCCCGGCGTGATCCCCGTCCGCGACTCGAAGAAGGCCCAGGACGGACCGGTGCTCCTCTTCCCGCCCCTCGTCTGGGACGCCTTCGTCAGCTCGCTCAAGGGCTGACCAGGGTTATCCACAGGGCAAGCGGCAGGGCGGGGTTTCTGCGATCTTGCCCTGGTGGAGCGCAGGGACTTGAGGGCGCTGGCGGACAGGGGCGTCCTGCTCACCTCACGTGCCGTCGAGGCCGGCTGGCCCCGGCGCAGTCTCACGCGTGCGCTGCGCGCGGAGGGCTGGACCCAACTCCGGCACGGCGCCTGGGCGGAGCCGGGGCAGAGCCCGGACCTGCTCACTCGGCTCCGGGCGGTGCTGTTCCGTGAACCCCGGCTGATCGTGAGCCATGGTTCGGCGGCCACCCTTTGGCACATCGAGTTGCTCGGCGACAGCCGTGGTAGCCGTAAGGCACCGTTGGAGTTCACCGACCCCCAGCTCACCCTCCGCCGCCTGAGCAGCGACGTACACGTACACCGCCTCCAGATCGACCCGACCGACGTGGTGGAACGGCAGGGACTGCGCCTCACCAACCCCACCCGCACGGTCACCGACCTGCTCCGACGCGGTCCGAGGGACGAGGCGGTCGTCGCAGCGGACTCGGCGCTGACCTACCGCAGGGTCGGGCACGTCCGCCGCGCACCGCTCACCCGGTGGGACGACATCGTCGCCGCGCTGGAGTCGGCTGGGCAGGCTCAGGGGGCGGCCCGGGCCCGGCGCTGGCTGCCCCTGTGCGACCCGCTCGCCGGTTCCCCGGCGGAGACGGTTGCCCGACTCCGCATATACGACGCCGCTCTTCACCCCGAGAGCCAGGCCGAGGTGCGCACACCGGACGGACGCCGCCGCACCCTCGACTTCCTCTTCCGGGCTGCGGGGTTGGGCGTGGAGATCGAGGGCTACGTCTACCACGCCACCCGTGACGCCCACCGCCAGGACATCACCCGCTTCAACCAGCTCTTACGGTGCCCGGAGATCCGCGGCCTCCTCCGCTTCAGCGCCGAGGACGTTTTCCACCGCCCTGCGTACATGGTCGAGGAGATCAGGTCCACCTTGGCCGACCTGACCGGTGCCTCCAAGTGACCGTGGGGCCGGGGGCCCCGACCGGCGTGCCCCTACCGTCACTCGCGTCGCGGGCCGGGGCAGGAGGGGCGCACCGGGTGGGCTCGGCGGCAGCGGATGAGGGTGGAGGCGCATCAGCAGGCGGGGACGCCGCGTTGGCTCAGCGGCTGCGGCCGAGTGGGGGGTGGGGGAATCGGGGTCCAGGCGGATTGGGAGGCGGCGCGGACCTGAGCGGACTCGGATGGCAGGGATCGGGGAGCATTTGGAAGGTTTGGGCCATCCCCATGGCCACGGCCCCGCCAGCCCCCGCACCGACCGCCCCTATCCGTCCCCCTCCCACCCCCAACGCGCCCAAATCATCCAACTTCCCCATTCCTCGTGACTGGTAGGAGTGGTGTGACTGATGAGGCCGAAGGGAAGGGACGCCCCCCTCCCCCAGCCTCCCCCAACCCGCAAGCCGCCGCCCCCACCCGGCGTGCAGGCGAGGCGCGGGTGCGCACCCGCAGCCCACGGCGACTGCCCAGTAGGCCTCGGGGGCCAACCCCGGTAAGGCGCCCACTTTCCCCGGGCTGCACGCTCGCTTCTTCCGCGTGCTGGAGCGAGGTGTGTCAAGGGTGGCCCGCAGGGCCATCGGCGCAGCCGACGCGGGAGTGGAGCGCAGCGGAACGGGAGCGCCCTTTACACACCTCGCGGAAGCACGACACTGAGAGAGAAGCGGGCGGCCCAAGGGCAACCTCTCCGACCCCGGATCAGCTCAACCCCCTACCTTCGTCTCCTCCCCCGCAGCTCCCCCTTCAGTACCTTCCCGCTCGCGTTCCTCGGCAGTTCGGGGACGAATTCGACTGCCCTCGGCACCTTGTAGTTCGCCATCTCGCGGCGGGACCAGGCGATCAGGTCGTCGGCGGTGAGGGGGGAGCCCGGGTGGCGGACGACGTAGGCCTTGCCGACCTCTCCCAGCCGTGCGTCCGGTACGCCGATCACCGCCGCCTCCCGCACCTCCGGGTGGAGGGCGAGGAGTTGCTCTATCTCCGCCGGGTACGCGTTGAAGCCGCCGACGATGAACATGTCCTTGATCCGGTCGGTGATGCGGAGGTTGCCCGAGGCGTCCAGGACGCCCACGTCGCCCGTGCGCAGCCAGCCGTCCGGTGAGATCGTCGCCGCCGTCGCCTCGGTGTCGCCGTAGTAGCCCTGCATGACGTTGAAGCCGCGCACCAGGACCTCGCCCGCCGCGCCGTCCGGCACCGGCGCGCCCCACGCGTCGGCCACCCTCACCTCCGTGCCCGGAATCGCCCGGCCGGACGTCGAGGCGATCAGCAGCGGGTCGTCGCCCCGGCGGCACATCGTGACGACCCCGCTCGCCTCGGACAGGCCGTACGCCGTGAGAACCGTCTCCACGCCCAGTTCCCCCCGCAGGCGCTCCACCAGGAGCAGCGGCACGACCGCCGCGCCGGTCACCACCAGGCGCAGGGCGGAGAGGTCGTGGGCGTCCCGGGAAGGGTGGTCCAGCAACGACTGATGGAGGGTCGGCGGGCCGGGCAGTACCGACACCCGTTCCGCCGCGATGTTCGCCAGCGCCGTCTCCACGTCGAAGACCGGCTGCGGGATCATCGTCGCCCCGCGCGTCAGGCAGGCGATCACCCCCGCCTTGTAGCCGAAGGTGTGGAAGAAGGGGTTGACGATGAGGTAGCGGTCCGTGGCGCGCAGGCCGGCCAGGTCGGCCCAGATGCCGTACGCCCGCAGTGTCTGCCCGTGCGTGATCATCGCGCCCTTGGGGCGGCCCGTCGTACCCGACGTGTAGACGATGTCCGAGAGGGAATCGGCGGACAACTCCGCCTCCCTCGCCCGCACTTCGGTCTCCGACACCCCCTCCCCGGCCGCCAGGAAGTCCTTCCACGTCCGGAACTCCGGTGGTGCGTCCTCCGACAGGACCACCGCGTCCGTCAGTTCCGGCAGGCCCGGCAGGGGGGCCCGGGTGCCGGCGCCCGCGTCGGTGCCGGGTGCCGCCGTGACCACTCCCGCCGCCCGGCGCAGGGAGGCCACGTACGACGTGCCGAGGAAGGTGCCCGTCACGAAGAGCAGCCGGGCTCCGCTGCGGCGCAGTACGTCCGCCGCCTCCGCGCCCTTGAAGCGGGTGTTGAGCGGGACGAGGACCGCGCCCGCGCTCACCGCGCCCAGTGCCGCGACGATCCAGTCCAGGGAGTTGGGGGCCCAGACGGCGACGCGGTCGCCGGTCCGTACGCCGCTCGCGATGCAGGCGGCCGCCGAGCGGTCCACGCGCGCGCCGAGTTCGGCGTACGTGATCCTCGTCCGGCCGTCCACCACGGCCTCGCCGTCCGCGTACCGCTCGGCCGACCAGCGCACCAGTTCCGGGACAGTCCCCCAGTCGCCCATGGCAGGCCTCCTTCACCATCTCGTACCTGACTATCCGTCAGATTAACTGTAATCTGACGTACAGTCAGGTGTGGGGACGCGATGAGGGGGACACCATGGCAGCCGCCGGGCTGAAGGACGCCACCGCCGTCGTCGGGATCGGGCAGACCTCGTTCGCCAAGCACCTGCCGGACGACGAGAAGACGCTCGCCTGCCGGGCCGTGCTCGCCGCGCTCGACGACGCCGGGATCGCGCCCGGCGAGGTCGACGCGCTCGCCTCCTACACCATGGAGGAGACCGACGAGGTCGAGCTGGCCAAGGCGGTCGGGTTCGGGGATCTGACCTTCTTCAGCAAGGTCGGGTACGGCGGGGGCGGTTCCTGTGCGACCGTCGCGCACCTCGCCGCCGCCATCGCCTCCGGGCAGGCCTCCGTGGGCGTGGCATGGCGGTCCCGGAAGCGGGGCAGCGGGCCCCGGCCGTGGACGAACACCACCGTCCAACTGCCCACCCCCGCCCAGTGGACCCGGCCCTTCGGGCTGCTGCGGCCCGCCGACGAGATCGCGATGCTCACCCGCCGCTACATGCACGAGTACGGCGCCACCCGCGACCATCTCTTCAATGTCGCCCTCGCCTGCCGCAACCGCGCCAACCAGAACCCGGCCGCCGTGATGTACGAACGGCCGCTGACCCGCGAGATGTACATGACCGCCCGCTGGATCAGCGAGCCGCTGTGCCTCTTCGACAACTGCCTGGAGACGGACGGGGCGCTCGCCTGTGTCGTCGTGGGCAGGGAGCGGGCGCGGGACTGCCGGCAGCGGCCCGTCTACGTCCACTCCGCCGCCCAGGGGCTGCCCGCCCAGCACCACGGGATGGTCAACTACTGGAACGACGACCCGCTCACCGGGCCCGCCTGGAGCACCGCCCGGCAGCTGTGGAAGCAGGCCGACCTCACCCCGGACGACGTCGACGTGGCGCAGATCTACGACGCCTTCACCGCCCTCGTCCCGCTCTCGCTGGAGGGGTACGGCTTCTGCGGGCGGGGGGAAGGGGGCGCGTTCACGGAGGGGGGCGCGATCGAGATCGGGGGGCGGCTGCCGCTCAACACCTCCGGGGGCGGGCTCTCCGAGGCCTATGTGCACGGCTTCAACCTCATCACCGAAGGGGTGAAGCAGCTGCGCGGCACCAGCACCGCCCAGGTGCCCGGCGCCGCCGCCTGCCTGGTCACCGCCGGCGAGGGCGTGCCCACCTCCGCCCTCCTCCTCAGGAACTGAAGGAGCCGACCATGCTGACCCCGGTCACCGACGCCGACGGCGCCCCCTTCTGGGAGTACGCCGCCCGGGGCGAACTGCGCGTCCAGGCCTGCGCCGACTGCGACGAGCTCCGCTTCCCGCCCCGCCCCTGCTGCCCGCACTGCCAGTCGTTCGCGAGCGAGTGGCGGGCGGTGTCCGGGAGGGGGCGGATCTGGTCGTACGTGGTGCCGCATCCGCCGCTGCTGCCCGCGTACGCGGAGCAGGCGCCGTACAACGTCGTCGTGGTGGAGCTGGAGGACGCCCCGCGCATCCGGCTCGTGGGCAATGTGGTCAGCCGGGCCGGGGCGCCTCTCGGTTCCCTCGATCCGGGGCGGCTGCGGATCGGGGCGCGGGTGCATGTCGTGTTCGCGGGCGGCCTCCCGCAGTGGGTCCTGTCGTGAACACCGTCCGGGTCGACGTCGACAAGGACACCGGCGTCGCCGTCGTCACACTGGACCGGCCCGCGCGGCTCAACGCCGTCGATCTGGAGATGGTGCGCGAACTGACCGCCGTGTGGCGGGAGTTCAGGGTCGACGACGCGGTGCGGGCGGTCGTGCTCACCGGCGGCGGGGAGCGGGCCTTCTGCACCGGGATCGACCGGGACGTCGTCGTGCCGCAGCCGTCGTCGCCGTACATGCAGGACGATCCGCTGCTGCGGCTCGGGCCCAAGGCGAACGACCTGTGGAAGCCGGTCGTGGCCGCCGTGCGCGGGATGGCCTGCGGGGGTGCCTTCTATCTGCTCGGCGAGTGCGACTTCGTCATCGCCGACGCCAGCGCCGTCTTCTTCGATCCGCACACCTCGTACGGCATGGTCAGCGCGTACGAGTCCATGCTGCTGGCCGCGCGGATGCCGTACGGGGAGGCGGCCCGGATGATGCTCATGGGCACCGCCGAACGGGTCTCCGCGCGGCGGGCCCATGAGATCGGGCTCGTGTCGGAAGTCACCGAGGAGGGCGGGGCGTTGGCCGCCGCGGTGCGCTGTGCGGGGGTGATCGCCGGGTATCCGGCGCAGGGAGTGCAGGGGACCGTGCGGGCGCTGTGGGCGGCGCGGGAGGCGGCGCTGGCGCACGCGTTCGCGCAGGCGCCGCACCTCATCGCCCTCGGCAACCTGCCGGCCGAGCGGCAGGCGGAGCTGTTCGCGGGGCGGCGGACGGGCGGGTTCCGGGTGCGGTGACCGTGCGTCGTCACCGGCGGCACCGCATGGCGGGTGTCCGGGGCCGGGGGTAGCGTCAGCCCTGGGACGGCCGCCGTCCGGAGCCCTTTCCGTGACAACCGGTACGACGGCCGTCACGCACGCCGCCGGGCGAGGCCGCGCTACGCCGTCCGCGCCGTGCCCGTGCCCTTCTCCGCGTCCAGCGCGTACACGCACCGGTCCTTGCTGCACGCGTACACCACGCCGTCCCTGACCACCGGGGAGCCGGTGATCTCGCCGCCCGTCGCCAGCTTCCAGCGCAGCCGGCCGTCGTCGGCCTTGAGGGTGTAGAGGAGGTGGTCGGTGGAGCCGAAGTGGATGCGGCCCTCGGCCACCGCGGGCGCGCCCACGACGTCGCCGCCCGCCTGGAAGCGCCACTTGGGCGTGCCGGTGACCGCGTCCAGGGTGTAGAGGGCCTTGCCGCTGCCCACGTGGACGTGGCCGGCGGCGACGAGGACCGGCTCGATCGAGGAGCGGGCCTCGGTCGCGATGCGCCAGCGGTCACGGCCGTCGGTGGCGTCGAGGGCGTAGACCGTGCCGAGGTAGTCGGCGAGGTAGACGCCGCCGCCCGTGACCGCCGGGCCGGGCGCGAAGGTCGGCGGGCTCAGGAAGACGGCCGGGGACTCGAAGTGCCAGCGGACCATGCCGCTCGCCGCCTCGACGGCGATCACCCGGGTGCCCGCGGAGACGTAGACGTAGCCGTCGGCGGCCGGGGCGAGGCGCACGGGCACGCCGCCGCAGGAGGCCGCGTCGCCGACCGGGTACGACCAGCGCTCCTCGCCGGTGCGGGCCTCCAGGGCGCGCAGCCGGGCGTTCTGCCACACGTAGACCGTGCCGTCGTGGACGAGCGGGCCGGCCTCGGGGGACTCGAAGTCGGTCTGGCAGCCGCTGATCTCCCACAGCTTCTGACCCGTCGCGGCCTCCCAGGCCTGGACGCCGCCGCCGCGGGTGCCGGTGACGACCGTGCCGTGGTCGGCCTTGAGGGAGTACACCCAGGCGTCCGTCGACAGCCGCCACAGGTCGCCGCCCTCGCGGGCGTCCAGGGCGAACAGGGTCGGGCCGTCGGAGGCGTGGATACGGCCGTCCGCCACGGCCATGGACCAGGCGACGTCCCGCGTCTTGAAGCGCCGGCGGCCGGTGGCCACGTCCAGGGCGTGCACCTCGAAGGAGGTGACGTAGACCAGGTCGCCGCCCACGGTGGGGGTGCCCCAGACGTCGTTGGACATGCGGAACCGCCAGGGGCGCCAGCCGCTCGCCGTCTCCGGGGGCACGGGCGGCGCGGCCGGCAGGTCGTCGCCGGCGCCGGCGACGCCGGGGCGCGGGCGGGACCAGGTGGCCACCAGGCCGGCCTCCGGCGGGGGTGCCTTGACGGCGGCGGCGCGGGCGTCGGCGACGCGCGGGCCGGGGCCGATGGGAACCTGGGCGCCGGCGAGGCGGACCGGGCCGGCGTCCGGGACACCGGCGGGCGCCGGGGCGGGGACGGGCGGGTCGTACGAGGGCAGCGGGGGGACCGCCGGACGGCCGCCGCCGCTGCGCCCGCCGCCGGTGCCGGCCGGGGTGGCGGGCCTGGGGGCGGGGCGGCCGCCGCCGCGGCGGGACTCGATGAGGGCGACGGCCTTCTCGGGCAGCCAGGCCGAAGCGGTGCCGCTGTCGTCGGAGCCGGAGCCGAAGAGATGGGGTGCGAGCTGTGCCTGGAGGTCGGCCGGGGAGGGACGGCCCGTGGCCTCCATCTGCATGCAGACCTCGATGAGCGGGCGCAGCTCGTCGGGCAGGCCGGTCAGGTCCGGGCCCTCGCGCAGCAGCATGAAGACCGTCTCGACCGGGTTGGCGCCGTGGAAGGGCGGGTGGCCGGTCGCCGCGAAGACCAGCATGGAGCCGAGCGAGAAGACGTCGCTGGCGCCGGTGACGCTGCGGGAGTCCTTGGCCTGCTCCGGGGACATGTAGGCGGGGGTGCCGACGGCGACGTTGGTCATGGTCAGGCGGGTGTTCGAGACGCCGGACGCGATGCCGAAGTCGATCACCCGGGGGCCGTCCTCGACCACGAGCACGTTGGACGGCTTCAGGTCCCGGTGCACGAGTCCCGCGCCGTGGATGGACTGGAGGGCCTCGGCGACGCCCGCCGCGAGCCAGCGCACGGCCTGGGCCGGGAGGGGCCCGCAGTCGTTCACTATCTCTTCGAGGGACGGCGCGGGCACGTAGGCCGTGGCCAGCCAGGGCACGGCGGCGCGCGGGTCGGCGTCGACCACCGCGGCCGTGTAGAACCCGGAGACCGCGCGGGCCGCCTCCACCTCACGGGTGAAGCGGACGCGGAAGAGCTGGTCCTCGGCCAGTTCGGTGCGCACTGTCTTGATCGCCACGCGCCGGCCGGACGCCGAGCGCGCGAGATAGACCAGCCCCATGCCGCCGGCGCCCAGCCGCCCCAGCACCTCGAACGGCCCGATCCGCCGCGGATCGTGCTGCGTCAGCTGATCCACCACTTGCCTGCCACCTCCCCGTACTGGCCGCGCCACCCCATATGTACGCGACCGACGTGCAGCGTCTCACCACCGCACCGCCGTGGCGGCACGCACCCTGATTCTTCCTGGCCGGGCGGCTCGTTGCGAACCCGGCGAAATATCGGGGTGTCTGGCACTTAATCCGACCAAAGCTGACGGATCGCCGCCGCGTCGGCCGGATCACCGCTGCAATAGTGCGAACGACGCCCCCTGATTGTCGGTGACGACCGCCACAGCTCCGTACGACGTCTCGAAGGGTGGCGCCTGCACCCGGCCGCCGAGCCGCTGGACGGCCCCGAGCGCGTCACCCAGACCGGCGACCCGGAAGTGGGCGAGGACGTGCGGGGGCATCTCGGCCGGGAACACCTCGGTGACCTCGGCCCGCCCGAAGTCGGGCTCGGCGCCCGCACCGAAGAGGGCGTCGTGGAAGAGGGTGCCGTAGAAGGTGTTGGCGGCGGAGATGTCGCGCGTGTACAGCTGGGCCCAGACGAAGCTGCCGGGCTCGCGGCGGACCCCGAAGCCCCGGTGCCGGCCCGGCTGCCACAGGCCGAACACCGCGCCCTCGGAGTCGGCGGCGAGAGCGGCGGCGCCCAGGTCGCCCAGCGGGGTGGGCGCCGTCACCACCTGTCCGCCGGCCGCGAGGATCCGCCGGGTGAACGCAGCGGCGTCGGGGGTGGCGAAGTACACCGTCCAGACGGTGGGCATCCTGCCGTCGGTCTTGGGCACGAGCGCGGCGACCGGCCGTCCGTCCAGCCGGGCCCACACCGAGGAGCCGTACGCGTCCTCGAAGGACCACCCGAACAGCTCGCCGTAGAAGCGCTTGCCCGCCTCGACGTCGGGCAGCTGGGCGTCCACCCAGCAGGGCACGCCCTCCCCGTACGGCTCATCCGCACCTGCCGCCTCGACCACTTCCCCCTCGACCACCTCTTCCGCCTCATCCGGCGCTTCGTTCGCGGATGCCCTGTTTTCGGCCATGCCGCCAAAGTAACCGGGCCGCCCGCACCCCGCAGACCAGGCACACCACCCTCAGAGCCCCCGTGCACCCCATTTGCAGTCGGCCGAATCGCGCTCCGATCACCCCTCGGTAAGCTGACGGCATGACAGGACAAGTGCGTACCGTCGACGGCCGCGTGGCCGGCCGGCGTGGGCAGGCGACCCGGCAGAAGCTGCTCGACTGCCTCAGCGAGATGCTCAGCTCCTCCCCGTACCGGGACGTCAAGGTCATCGATGTCGCCCGGAAAGCGGGCACTTCGCCCGCGACCTTCTATCAGTACTTCCCGGACGTCGAAGGTGCCGTCCTGGAGATCGCCGAGCAAATGGCCACCGAGGGCGCCGGGTTGACCGAGCTGCTCGAAGGGCGGTCATGGGCCGGCAAGTCCGGGTGGCAGACCGCGCAGGAGCTCGTGGACGGATTCCTGGAGTTCTGGCGGAAGAACGACGCCATCCTGCGGGTGGTCGACCTTGGCGCGGCCGAAGGGGACAAACGGTTCTACAAGCTCCGGATGAAGATCCTCAACTCGGTGAACAACTCCCTCGCGGACTCCATCGCCGAACTCCAGGCCAAGGGCAGGGTCGACAAGGACGTGAACCCGGCGGCGGTGGCCGGCTCGCTGGTCGCGATGCTCGCGGCGGTGGCGGCCCACCAGAAGGGCTTCTCGTCCTGGGGCGTGAAACAGGCCGAACTGAAGCCGAACCTGGCGCTGTTGGTCCACCTGGGCGTGACGGGAAAGAAGCCGACGAAGTAACCCCCTCCTCCTTTCCCTTTCCCAAGTCCTGTCTGGCAGGCGGTAGTTCATCGAGATGAGCTGCCGCCTGCCGTGCTACGCCGGCAGTGGCCGGTCCCGTACGACGTGCTTCATCACCAGGGTCGACGTCAGCCGCTGCACGCCCGGCAGGGTCGCGAGCCGGTCGTCGTACAGCCGCTGGAAGGCGGCGAGGTCGGCGGTGGCGATGCGGAGCAGATAGTCGGGCTCGCCGAAGAGCCGCTGGGCGTCGAGCACGTGCTCCAGCTCGCTGACCGCCCGCTCGAAGTCGGCCACCGTGTCCCGGTCCTCCTGCCGCATGGACACGAAGACCAGCGCCTCGAAGTTCAGCCCGAGCGCGGCCGGGTCCACCACCGCGCGGTAGCCCTCGATGGCGCCGGAGCGCTCCAGCTCGCGCAGCCGCCGGTGACAGGGCGAGACACTCAGCCGCACCCGCGCGGCCAGCTCCGTCACGGTCAGCCGCCCGTCCTGCTGGAGCTCGGCAAGGATTTTCCGGTCCACGTCGTCCATACGGCAGATCTTCCCCCGAACCACGCGATCACGGGAAAACATCGGGAACACTTTCGGGCCATTCCCACCTAATGTCACCGGCATGGATTCGGGACTGCTCTTCTCCTTCCTCGCCGTGGACCTGCTGCTGGTGTGCGTACCGGGTGCCGACTGGGCGTACGTCATCGCGACCGCCCTGCGCGGCCGCTCGGTGCCGCGCGCGGTGGCGGGCCTGGTCTCGGGGTACGCCCTGCACACGGCCCTCGCCACGGCGGGCCTGGCGGTCCTGGTGGCGGGCTCGCCGAAGCTGCTGACCGCGCTGACGGTCGCGGGCGCCGGGTATCTGCTGTGGCTGGGGTGGGGGGTCCTGCGGCGCCCGGCCGTACCCGTCGCGTCCGGGGCCCCGGACGCGGTCCCGGACGCGGCCGGGGGGCGGCTCTTCCTCCGGGGCGCCACGATCAGCGGTCTGAACCCGAAGGGCCTGCTGCTCTACCTCTCCGTCCTCCCCCAGTTCCTCACCCTGCGCGGCACCCGTCTGCCGGTCCCGGCCCAGACGGCGGCCCTCGGCCTGCTGCACATGGCGTGCTGCGCGGCCGTCTATCTCACCGTGGGCGTCCTGGCCCGCGCCCTGCTGTCCGCCCGGCCGGCGGCGGCCCGGGCGGTGACGCGGACGTCGGGAGCGGCGATGCTGGGCATCGGGGCGATCCTGCTGGCGGAGCGCCTGGCTACCTTGTGACCAGCCGGAACAGTCGGATCTCCCGCGTCACCCGCTCCTGGTAGGCGACGTACGGCGGCCAGAACGCGACGGCCGACCGCCAGGCCGCCGCCCTCTCCTCCCCCGTCAGCAGCCGGGCCGCCACCGGGATGTCCCGCCCCTGCCAGCTGATCGAGGCATCCGGATGGGCGAGGAGGTTGTGCGTCCACGCCGGATGGCCCGGACGGCCGAAGTTGGAGCCGACGAGCAGCCAGCTCCGTCCGTCCTCCTCCGGCATGCAGGCCAGCGGGGTCCTGCGGGGGAGCCCGCTTCGGGCGCCCGTGGACGTGAGGATCACCCCGGGCAGCATCTGGGCGCTGAGCAGCACCCTGCCCCGGGTGAGCCGGTGCACGGTGCGGTCGAGGGCCGGGATCACATGCGGGGCGACCTTCGCGAACCCCCGCGTCGAGGACACCTTCTGCACCATCCGGACGCCGATCACACCGCCACCTCCCCGCGCCCGAACAGCCCGGCGGCCTCGGCGGCCCGCTCCCGCAGCCGGTGCGGCGGGCCGAACAGCAGCTCGTCCCCGGCCGCCCGCTTGAAGTACAGGTGGGCGTCGTGCTCCCAGGTGAAGCCGATCCCGCCGTGCAGCTGGATGCCCTCGGCGGCGGCCAGCCGCAGCGCCTCCAGGGCCTGGGCGAGGGCCAGCCCGCCGGCCGGCTCCCCCTGAGCGGTCGCCCAGGCGGCGTAGTACGCGGCCGAGCGGGCCGCCTGCACCGCCACGTACACCTCGGCCAGCCGGTGTTTCACCGCCTGGAAGGAGCCGATCGGGCGGCCGAACTGCTCGCGCTGCCCGACGTACTCCACGGTCCGCTCCAGCACCCGGTCGGCCGCCCCGACGGCCTCGCAGGCGAGCACGGCGGCGACCCCGTCCCCGAGGCCGGCGAGGGCGGACAGCACCTCCGTGCCCTCCTCGCCCAGCACCTCGGCGGGCACGTCGCGCAGTTGGACGCGCGCCTGGGGGCGGGTGGCGTCGAGGGCGGTCTGCCGGGCGCGGACGAGGCCCGGCGCGTCGCCGGGCACCAGGAACAGCCGGGTCCGGGCGCGGGCGAAGCCGCCGGTGTGCGCGGCGACGAGCAGCAGTCCGGCGCTGTGCCCGTCGAGCACCTGGTCGGCCTGCCCGTACAGCAGCCAGCCGTCCGCCGCGCGCCGGGCCTGGACACCGCCGGCCCGGCCGCCGCCGGCCGAGAAGCCGCCGTTGTCGCCGGTCAGGGCGAGCGCGGTGGCGAGGCCGGTGCCCGGTACGGCGAGGGCGGCGGTGAGGGTGCCGGCGGCGAGGCGGGGCAGCAGCCCGGAGCGCTGGGCCTCCGTACCGAGGGCGAGCACGAGGGGCGCCACCAGCACGGCGGTGGCGAGCAGCGGGGAGGGGGCGAGCGCGCGACCGGTCTCCTCGCAGGCGAGGGCCAGTTCGGTGACCGGGCAGCCGATCCCGCCGTACCGCTCGGGCAGGGCGAGCCCCGGCAGGCCGAGCCGGTCGGCGAGGGCGGTCCAGAGGGCGGGGTCGTGTCCGGCGGGGGCGGCGAGTGCGGCGCGCAGTTCCTCGGGGCCGCAGCGCTTGTGGAGGAGTTCACGCAGGGTGCGGCGGATCTCGTGCTGTTCGGCGGTGAGACGCGTGTCCATGGCTTTCCCCTGCCTCTTCGCTGCCTCGTCCCGGCCTCTTCCACCGGATCTGACGGTCCGTCATATTAGAAGCGCCGAAGCGAGATGCACAGGGGACGGAGGACCGTATGACTGCCGGGAGCCGGAAGGTCGCCGTGGTCGGGGTGGCGCTGTCGGACTGCGGGCGGGTGGCCGACGCGACGCCGTACACCCTGCACGCGCAGGCGGCCCGCCGCGCCCTCGCGGACGCCGGACTGGACCGCGCGGTGGTCGACGGCCTCGCCTCCGCCGGCCTCGGCACGCTGGCGCCGGTCGAGGTCGCCGAGTATCTGGGCCTGCGCCCGACCTGGGTGGACTCCACCTCGGTCGGCGGTTCGACCTGGGAGGTGATGGCGGCGCACGCGGCGGACGCGATCGCGGCGGGCCATGCGAACGCCGTCCTCCTCGTCTACGGCTCCACGGCCCGCGCCGACATCAAGGCGGGCCGCAGGACGGGCGACCTGTCCTTCGGCGCGCGCGGCCCCCTCCAGTTCGAGGTCCCCTACGGCCACACGCTGATCGCCAAGTACGCGATGGCCGCCCGCCGCCACATGGTCGAACACGGCACGACCGTCGAGCAGTTGGCCGAGGTGGCGGTGCAGGCGAGGGCGAACGCCGCCCTGAACCCGGAGGCGATGTTCCGCACCCCCGTCACGGTGGACGACGTCCTGGCCGGCCCGATGATCGCCGACCCGTTCACCAAGCTGCACTGCTGCATCCGCTCGGACGGCGGTGCGGCGGTGCTGCTGGCGGCCGAGGAGTACGTACGGGACTGCCGTACGGCCCCCGTCTGGATCCTCGGCACCGGCGAGCACACCTCGCACGCGACGATGTCCGAGTGGGCGGACTTCACGGTCTCCCCGGCGGCGGTGAGCGGCCGGCTCGCCTTCGAGCGGGCGGGCGTGCGCCCCGCCGAGATCGACTTCGCGGAGATCTACGACGCCTTCACCTACATGACCCTGGTGACCCTGGAGGACCTGGGCTTCTGCGGGAAGGGCGAGGGCGGGGCGTTCGTGGAGAAGGGGCGGCTGCTGGTGCGGGGCGGGGAACTGCCGGTGAACACGGACGGCGGCGGCCTGTCGGCCCAACACCCCGGGATGCGGGGCCTGTTCCTGCTGGCGGAGGCGGTACGGCAACTGCGCGGGGAGGCGGGCGAGCGGCAGGTGCGGGGCCGGGACGGGCAGCCGCCCCGGCTCGGGGTCGCCTCGGGGACGGGGGGATGGTTCTGTTCGTCCGGGACGGTGGTGCTCGGCCGGAACTGATCGGCCGGGCGGCGGTGCGGGAAGACGGTCCGTACCGGCCGCTGTCACCGCGGCCCCACACCGGACAGCCGGAGGAGACCGACATGGCGTTGAGCCGCGCAGAGCGCGAGGCGTTCCTGGCCGAGCCGCACGTCGCCGCGCTGGCGGTGGACGCGGGCCCGGGGCGGGCCCCGCTGACCGTGCCGATCTGGTACTGGTACGAGCCCGGCGGGGACGTCTGGATCATGACGGGGCGGGAGTCCCGCAAGTACGGCCTGATCGGCGAGGCGGGCCGGTTCACTCTGTTGGTCGACCGGCTGGAGCCGACGATCCGGTACGTGTCGGTGGAGGGCCCGGTGGTGAGGACGGACCCGGCGACGATCGAGGGGCTCCGGGAGATCTCCGCACGCTATCTGACGGCCGAGAAGGTGCCCGGCTACGTCGACTTCGCCTGGAAGAACCACGGGGAGCAGGTGGTGGTCCACATGCGCCCCGAGCGGTGGGTGTCGTCGGACCTCGGTCAGGTGTGAGCAGGGGCCCGGCCTGCGGGTGTGACCATGGAGGACATGGCAACTGATCTCCCGGCGCTGCTGCGGTCGCTGCGGGTGTGGGACGCGGGTACCACGACACTGCCCCCCTTCGACCCCGGCACCGCCCCGCCGACGCCCCTGCTCCTGTTCACCGACTGGTTCGCGGACGCGGTGGCGGCCGGGCAGCCGGAGCCGCACACGATGTCGCTGGCGACCGTGGACGAGGAGGGGCGGCCGGACGTACGGATCGTGATGCTGCACGGCGCCGACGCGGACGGCTGGGCCTTCGCCACACACCGCACCAGCCGCAAGGGCCGCGCCCTCGCCGCCCATCCGCACGCCGCCCTGGCCTTCTACTGGCCGGTGCTGGGCCGCCAGGTCCGGGTGCGCGGCCCGGTGACGGCGGCCCCCTCGACCGAGAGCCAGGCGGACCTGCACGCCCGCTCGACGGGCGCGCTGGCGGCGGCGCTCACGGGCCGCCAGAGCGAGGAGCTGGCCTCGGTCGCCGAACTGCGCCGGGCCTCGGAGGCTGCCTGGGACCGCGCCCGCGCCAACCCGGCCGAGCCGTCCCCGACCTGGACCCTGTACCGGCTGCACCCCGAAACGGTGGAGTTCTTCCAGGGCGACCCGGAGCGCCGGCACGTGCGGCTGGAGTACCGGAGCACGGAGTTCGGGTGGAGCAAGGGGCTGCTGTGGCCGTGAGGGCTCAGTCCCCGAACCCCCACACCGCGAAGTCCTCCACCGGCCGGTACCCGATCCGCTGGTACAGGCCGTTGCTCGTCGGATTGGCGAGGTCCGTGAAGAGGACGACCTCCGCGGCCCCGGCCTCCCGCGCGGCCCGGCTCGCCGCCGCCGTGGCCGCGCCCGCGTAGCCCCGGCCGCGCAGTTCGGCCGGGGTGTAGACCGGGGCGACGCGGACCTGGCCGGCGATCCGCGGGGTGGTCCCGACCAGGGAGACGGGTGTGCCGTCGGCCCTCTCCCAGAGGGTCACGCCGTCGTGGGAGAGGCGGGCGTCGGCCCACTCGCCCGGGTCCTGCCCGCGTGACGTTCCGACGTCCTCGTGGAAGGCGCCGTACCAGCGGGCGAGCAACGCGCGATCCCTCTCCTCGGCGATCCGCGCCCGCCCCTCGGGCCTCGGCTCCGGCACCGTCAACTCCTCCAGCCGGTACAGCCGTTGCCGCTGACGGACCCTGCCCGCCGCTCCCGTCCGCCGCTGCCAGGCCGCCGCGAAGGCCTCCGCCGTCCCGCGCGCGGCGGAGATCCCGGAGACCGGGTGGTCCAGGTCCGCGAGACGGGCCGCCAGGGCGTCCGCCTCGTCCGGGGTGAGCGGGGTGACGTGCACCGGGAAGGGCGGGGTGTGGAGCAGGACCGCGCGGATCGGACCGCCCCCGTCTTCGGACAGGATGCCGAAGACAGGGTCCTCGGGGCCGTAGACGTGCGGGCCGCGGCGGCGCAGCCCGTCCGTCACGGTCAGCGGGACCGTGTGCAGGGCCGGGCGGGAGTGCAGGAAGTCTCCCGCGCGGGCGAGGAACTCGTCGAGATCTTCGGTGAGATACCAGTTCTCAGGGCTCATGCACCCCAATGATCGGGTTCAGCCGCCCGGCTCGAACACCGGATTTCCGTCCCGGTACGCCACCCGCAGCGCCATCCCGGCGGCCGGTGTCCCCTCCGGGCAGTTCACGAGCTCCGTCATCATCCGCGGCCCCTCGGCCAGGTCGACGACGGCGGCGACGTACGGCGTGCGCTCGCCGAAGGGCGGCAGGTCGTTGCGGTGGACGGTGGACCAGGTGTAGAGCGCGGCCCGGCCGCTCGCCTCTTCCCAGGTCACGTCCTCGCTCCAGCAGTGCGGGCAGAACTCGCGGGGGTAGTGGTGGGCCCGGCCGCAGGCCCCGCAGCGGCGGATCAGCAGCCGGCCCGCGGCGGCCGCGTCCCAGTACGGGCGGGTGAAGGCGTCGGGCTCAGGGATGTCGTGGCGCGCCGTGCTCATCGGAACCACCCCAGCCAGGCGTCGATCGACCAGGTCTGCCAGGCCATCGCGAAGAGGCCGACCAGCGAGATCAGCGCCATCATCGAGTTCTGCCCCTGCTCGGCCCAGTCGTGGATCATCAGCACGAAGTAGATGCCGTTCAGCAGCACGCCGCCGATCAGTGCCACCGGGGTCAGGAAGCCGAGGATCAGGCCGAGGCCGAGGGAGAGTTCGGCGTAGGCGACGACGTAGGCCATCAGCTTCGGGTGCGGCTTCACCGTCGCCGCGAAGCCGCCGCGCACCACCGCCCAGCGGTGCTTCTCCGCGATCCCGGCCGCCCACGCGATGCCGCTGCCCCGCTCGAACCAGGCCTTCTTGTCCTTGTGCCGCCAGCTCTCCAGCCACCACAGCCCGAGGCCGATCCGCAGCACCGCCAGCCACTGGGCGCCGTCCAGCCATATGGAGTCCATGGATCTGACGGTACGTCAGATGTGCCGTAAAGCCCACCGCCGGGGCCCGGCCGTCACGCCGAGGGGCGGTGACCGGCAGGCGGTGAGCAACAGGCGGCAACCGGCCATGAGTTGGGGTGTTTCTTCACCGGTCGCGAACCCTTCCCGTACACCCGTGATCAATCCGCAACCAATTCCGGTCTTGACCGAGACCCATCAAGCAGGTGGGTGATTACGCTCCGGGTATGGCCGACTCACATTCCGCTTCCACGCCCGCCTCCCCGCGGCCCGCCCCGGCCTCCGCCGGCCACCCGGTGTACGTCATCGGCGCCGGGCCGGGCGGCCTGGCGGCCGCGTACGCGCTGCGGGCGCGGGGCGTGCGGGCAGTGGTCCTGGAGAAGGCGGACCGGGTGGGCGCCTCCTGGCGCGGACACTACGACCGCCTCCGGCTGCACACCACACGGCGGCTGTCCGCCCTGCCCGGCCTCGCGATCCCCCGGAGGTTCGGGCGCTGGGTCGCCCGGGACGACGTGGTGCGCTACCTGGAGAAGTACGCCGACCACCACGAGCTGGAGATCGTCACCGGCGTGGAGGTCTTCCGCGTCGACCGGACGCCGGACGGCACCGGCTGGCTGCTGCACGCCTCCGGCGGCCGCGAGCTGACCGGCAGCGCGGTCGTCGTCGCCACCGGCCACAACCACACCCCGCGGCTGCCCGACTGGCCGGGCCTCGACGACTACACCGGGGAGCTGCTGCATGCCGGCGCGTACCGGAACGCCGAGCCGTACGCGGGCCGGGACGTGCTGGTCGTCGGGGCCGGCAACACCGGCGCGGAGATCGCCGTGGACCTGGTCGAGGGCGGGGCGGCGCGGGTGCGGCTGGCGGTGCGGACCGCCCCGCACATCCTGCGCCGCTCGACGCTCGGCTGGGCCGCGCAGTACACGGGCGTGCTGGTACGGCGGCTGCCGGTGGGCCTCGTGGACCGGCTGGCCGGGCCGTTCGCGAAGGCGACCCTGCCGGACCTCTCGGCGCACGGGCTGCCGCGCCCGGACACCGGGCTGTACAGCAGGGTGCGTCAGGGCGCGATCCCGGTGCAGGACGCCGGCCTGATCGACGCCGTGCGCGCGGGCACGGTGGAGATCGTGGCCGCCGTCGACTCCTTCGAGGGCGGGAACCCCGGAAAGGTGGTCCTCGCCGACGGCAGCCGGGTCGAGACGGACGCGGTGATCGCGGCGACGGGCTACGCGCGGGCGCTGGAGGAGCTGGTCGGCCATCTCGACGTCCTCGACGGGCGGGGCATGCCGGTCGTGCGCGGCGGCCGCACCCCCGCGCAGGCGCCCGGCCTGTACTTCACCGGGTTCACCAACCCGATCAGCGGGATGCTCCGCGAACTGGCGCTGGACGCCGGGAAGATCGCGAAGGCGGTGGCCAGGACCAATCGGTGACGGGGTCGATGACGGTCCGGGGGCAGGGTTGACGACGGGACCGGTGACGGGACCGGTGACGGGACGGCGCACCCGCCGGTAACTTTGAATGTCCGACCAGTTCCTGACAATGCGTCAGTTCAGTAATCTGACACTGCGTCAGTTTACTTCTGCTGTCTCACAGGAGCGGGGCGGACCGATGCTTGGATCAACCCACGGCACCCTCACCACCGACTCCCGCCGGGCCCGGGTCATCGCCTGCGGCGAGCAGCGGCCCGGGCCCGCGGTCCACGACCGGGTCGACGACCTCGACGTCGGCGGGCGCCCGCTGTACGCGGACGTACCGGATCTGACCCGCTTCTTCCGCCCCGAGTCCGTCGCCGTGATCGGCGCCTCGGACGCCGAGGGGCGGCCCAACACGGGGATCACCCGGCAGCTGCTGGCCTGGGCCGAGCGGGTCGGCGCGCGGGTGCACCCGGTGCACCCGACCCGCCCTGCCGTCTTCGGCGTCCCGTGCGTCGCCTCCGTCGCCGACCTGCCGCCCGGCCAGATCGACCTGGCCGTCCTCCTCGTCGCCGATCCGCTGCCGCTGATCGAGCAACTGGCCGACGCGAAGGTGAAGTTCGCGGTGGCCTTCGCCTCGGGCTTCGCCGAGACCGGCGAGGCGGGCGCCGAGGCGCAGCGGCGGCTCGCGGAGGCCGTACGCCGCTCGGGCCTGCGCCTGCTCGGCCCGAACACCAACCTGAACGCCTTCGAGCGGTTCCGGGAGGACCTCACCGGCCCGGCGATCGCCCTGATCACCCAGTCCGGCCACCAGGGCCGCCCGGTGTTCTCGCTGCAGCAGCTGGGCGTCCGTCTGTCGCACTGGGCGCCGACCGGCAACGAGGCCGATCTGGAGACCGCCGACTTCATCTCGTACTTCGCCGAACAGCCCGAGGTCGGCGCCATCGCCGCCTACGTGGAGGGTCTCAAGGACGGCCGCGCCTTCCTGCTGGCCGCCGACCGCGCCGCCCGCCGCGGGGTGCCGGTGGTCGCGGTGAAGGTGGGCCGCACCGAGGCCGGGGCGCGTACGGCCGCCTCGCACACCGGCAAGCTGACCGGAGCCGACGACGTGGTGGACGCGGCGATGCGCCAGTACGGCGTCGTACGCGTCGACGGACTCGACGAACTCCAGGACACCGCGACCCTGTTGGCGCGGGCGCGGGCCCCGCTGGCGGACGGGGTGGCCGTCTACTCGATCTCGGGCGGCACCGGCGCGCACGTCGCCGACCTGGCGGCCGGGATGGGGCTGAGGCTGCCGAGGCTGTCCGAGGACCGGCAGGCGGAGCTGCACCAGTGGATCCCGGAGTACCTGAGCGTGGCCAACCCGGTGGACAACGGCGGCCACCCGGTGGGCGACCACCGCGGCCGCAAGATCATCGACGCGCTCCTCGCGGACCCCTCGGTCGGCGTCCTGATCTGCCCGGTCACCGGCCCCTTCCCGCCGCTGAGCGACAGGCTGGTCGCGGACCTGGTGGCGGCGGCCGAGGAGACGGACAAGCTGATCTGCGTGGTGTGGGGCTCCCCGGTCGGCACGGAGCCCGCGTACCGCGAGGTGCTGCTCGGCTCCTCCCGGGTGGCGACCTTCCGTACGGTCGGCAACTGCCTGACGGCGGTCCGGGCCTGGCTGGGCCACCACGCCTTCGTCAGCGAGTACCGCTCCCCCTTCGACGAGGCCCCGCGCACCCCCTCCCCCTCCTACCGCAAGGCGGAGGCCCTGATGAGCCCGGGCCGCCGGCTCAGCGAGCACGCGGCCAAGCAGCTGCTGCGCGCCTACGGCATCCGGGTGCCGCGCGAACAGCTGGTGACCAGCGCGGCGGCGGCCGTACGGGCGGCCGCCCAGGTCGGCTACCCGGTGGTGATGAAGGCCTCCGGCGCGCAGATCGCCCACAAGACCGAACTGGGCCTGGTGAAGGTCGGCCTGACATCGGCCAGCCAGGTCCGGGAGGCCTACCGCGAGCTGACGGACATCGCGCGCTACGAGGGGGTCTCGCTGGACGGGATCCTGGTGTGCCAGATGGTCGAGCAGGGCGTCGAGATGGTCGTCGGGGTCACGCACGACGACCTGTTCGGCCCGACCGTGACGGTGGGCCTCGGCGGGGTCCTGGTGGAGGTCCTGCACGACGCGGCGGTCCGCGTCCCGCCGTTCGGCGAGGACCAGGCCCACGCCATGCTCGCCGAACTGCGCGGCCGGGCCCTGCTGGACGGCGTCCGCGGCCGCCCGCCGGCCGACCGGGACGCCCTGGTGGAGGTGGTCCTGCGGGTCCAGCGCATGGCACTCGAACTCGGCGACCACATCGCCGAGTTGGACATCAACCCGCTGATGGTGCTGGAGCGGGGGCAGGGCGCGGTGGCGCTGGACGCGCTGGTGGTGTGCCGATGACGCCGCGGGCGCCGGGCACCGGGATCGAGCACGAGGTCAGGGACCAGGTCTCGTACGTCACCCTGTCCCGCCCGGAGTCGCTGAACGCCCTCACGCCGGACATGCGGGACCGCCTGGTCGAACTGTTCACGGCGGCCTCGGCGGACCCGGACGTACGGGCCCTGGTGC
Source organism: Streptomyces sp. HUAS MG56 (assembly GCF_058673395.1). Taxonomy (NCBI): domain Bacteria; kingdom Bacillati; phylum Actinomycetota; class Actinomycetes; order Kitasatosporales; family Streptomycetaceae; genus Streptomyces; species Streptomyces sp. HUAS MG56. The sequence continues at coordinate 4,992,011 of NZ_CM178722.1, forward strand.
TGACCGGCACCGGGCGGGGCTTCTGCGCGGGGGCGGACCTGCGCGGCGGCGGGAGCGGGGAACGGCTTCCCGGAGACGTGGCCCGCGTCCTCCGCCTGGGCGCCCAGCGCCTGATCGCGGCCGTGCTGGACTGCGAGAAGCCGGTGCTCGCCGCCGTGAACGGCACGGCGGCGGGCCTCGGCGCGCATCTGGCGCTGGCCTGTGACCTGGTCGTGGCGGCCGAGTCGGCCCGCTTCATCGAGGCGTTCGTGCGCCGGGGCCTGGTGCCGGACGCGGGCGGCGCCTATCTGCTCCCCCGCCTCCTGGGCCCCCACCGGGCCAAGGAGCTGATGTTCTTCGGGGACGCGCTCCCGGCGCCGGAGGCGGAGCGGCTGGGCCTGGTCAACCGGGTCGTGCCGGACGGCGACCTGGAGAAGACGGCCCGCGCGTGGGCGGCCCGCCTGGCGGCCGGTCCCACCCGCGCGCTGGCCCTGACCAAGCACCTGGTGAACACCTCCCTCGACACGGACCGCGCGACCGCCTTCGCCGCGGAGGCCTGGGCCCAGGAGATCAACATGACGACCGCGGACGCCCAGGACGGGCTGCGGGCGTTCGTGGAGCGCAGAAGTCCTGAGTTCCGGGGGCGATGAGGGCGTCCGGGGCGCTTCTCATCTGACGTACCGTCAGCTTCAATGGACGGTGTGATGGGACACGCAGGGGCGGCAGCGGCAGCCGTCCGATATCTCAGGTCGGCCCCGGCGCCGAGGCCGGTCGAGCCGTTGCCGCGGCCGCAGTTGCGGTGCGTCCGGGAGGATGAGCGGGCGCCGGTGGAGGCCGGGGAGTTCCGGCGGGTGCTGGGGCACTTCGCGACCGGGGTCACGGTCGTCACCGCCCCGGCCGCCGAGGACGAACCGGGCCCCGCCGGCTTCGCCTGCCAGTCCTTCTCCTCCCTCTCCCTCGAACCGCCCCTGGTCTGCTTCCTGGTGGGCCGTACGTCGACCACCTGGCCGCGCATCGCCCGGGCCGGCGTCTTCTGCGTCAACGTCCTCGCCGCCGGCCAGGGCGAGCTGTGCCGGGCCTTCGCGGCGAGCGGCGCCGACAAGTTCGCGGGGGTCGCGTACGCCCCGGCTCCCGTCTCCGGCTCACCCCGCCTGACCGGTGCGGCCGCCTGGATCGACTGCACGATCCAGGCCGTGCACCCCGGGGGCGACCATCTCATCGTCGTGGGCCGGGTGAACGCGCTGGGCACGGACGGCGACGGGGACCCGCTGCTGTTCCACCGGGGGCGGTTCGCCCGGCTCGGCCCCGTCAGCCCCTGAGACGCGCCTGACCGCCAGCCGCCACAGCGACGTCACCTCGGACGCGCGGGCCGCGTGCAGGGGGTCGGTCGGGTCACTCGCGCGTGCGTGGCGGGGGCGGGTGTCCGTGCGGCCCAGGACCGTCAGGCCCGCCTTCTCGATGGCGGAGAGCAAGTCGGCCCGCGTGCGCAGGCCCAGGTGTTCGGCCAGGTCGGAGAGGATCAGCCAGCCCTCGCCGCCGGGTTCGAGGTGGGCGGGGAGCCCGGCCAGGAAGGCGTGCAGCATCGCGCCCCCGGGGTCGTACACGCCCTGGTCGAGGAGGGAGACGGGGCGGGCCGGAAGCCAGGGCGGGTTGCAGACGACGAGCGCGGCCCGGCCGGGCGGGTAGAGGTCCGGGCCGGTGACCGTGATCCGGTCGGCGAGACCCAGACGGCTCAGATTGTCGCGGGCACAGGCACGGGCCCGGGGGCTGACGTCGGTCGCGGTGATCCGGGTCGGGCCGCGCCGGGCCAGGACGGCGGCGAGGACGCCGGTGCCGGTGCCGAGGTCGAAGGCGGTACGGCCCCTCGTCGCGGCCTCGGGCAGCGGGGCCCCGGCGACGAGGTCGACGTACTCGCCGCGCACGGGGGCGAAGACGCCGTAGTGCGGGTGGATCCGGGTGCCGGGGCCCAGGGCCGGGACGTCGACGCCTGTTACCCGCCACTGGCGGGCGCCGAGGACACCGAGCAGTTCGCGCAGCGGGACGAGAGTCGGGCCGGCGGGCGGGCCGTAGGCGTCGGCGCAGGCGCGGCGGACGTCCGGTGCGCGGCGCAGGGTGAGGCGATGGTCCGCTTCCAGGAGGACGAGGAGGCGGCCCAGGACGCGGGCGCGGTGTGCGCGGAAGCGGCGTTGGAGGTGGAACGTCTCGGCCGCGGACGACGACGCCGGTCCGGATGCCTTGGCGTCGATACGGCGGGCCAGTGCGCTCAGCAGTTGGCGGGCGCCGTGGTAGTCGCCCCGCCACAGCAGGGCGGTGCCCTCGGCGGCGAGGCGGTGTGCGGTGGCGGCGCGGATGCGGTCGTCGGCGACGATCAGCCGCCGGGGCGGCGGGAGTCGGCTTTCAGAGTGCCAGTGGGCGGAGAGGGATACGTCGCTCTCGGTCCAGCGGACCGTGGACGAGGGGGACACGGCATGCTCCTCGGGAGGGGGTTCCTACGTGTGCGGGCACGAGGAACGCGTCGCCGAGGACCATGCCGAGTGTCATCAACATCCCTTTCCGAAAGCGTGCGTTCAGGATACTGCGGCCAGGGCGGGGGCCTGCGGGGCGGCCCGGCGGATCACCAGGGACATCAGCGCCGCCGCCGCGCACAGGGCGCCCGAGGCGTACCAGACGAGGTCGTAGGAGCCGAAGACGTCGCGGGCGACGCCGCCGAGGTAGGCGACCAGGGCCGCGCCGATCTGGTGGGAGGCGAGCACCCAGCCGAAGACGATGGCGCTGTCCTCGCCGAACTGCTCCCGGCACAGGGCCAGCGTGGGCGGGACGGTGGCCACCCAGTCGAGGCCGTAGAAGACGATGAAGAAGAGCATCGGGGGGTGGACGGCGGGACCCAGCAGCATCGGGAGGAAGAGGAGGGAGAGGCCGCGCAGGGCGTAGTACACCGCCAGCAGGCGGCGGGGTTCGAAGCGGTCGGTGAACCAGCCGGAGGCGATCGTGCCGGCCACGTCGAACACCCCGACGACCGCGAGCAGCGAGGCCGCCGTGGTGACCGGCATGCCGTGGTCGTGCTCGGCGGGCACGAAGTGGGTCTGGATCAGGCCGTTGGTGGAGGCACCGCAGATCGCGAAGGTGCCGGCCAGCAGCCAGAAGGTGCCGGTGCGGACGGAGGTGGACAGCACGGTGAGCGTGCGGCGCGCGGCGCCCGTCACCGGTGCGGGCTTGGGTATGAACTCCCCTGCGCCGTACGGCTTCACGCCGATGGCCGCCGGGTGGTCCCGCAGCAGGAGCCAGACGAAGGGGACGACGGCGAGGGCGGCCAGGGCGACCGTCACGGCCGCGGGGCGCCAGCTGTGGTGCTCGACGATCCAGGACAGCACCGGCAGGAAGATGAGCTGGCCGGAGGCGGACGCGGCGGTGAGGATGCCGCTGACCAGTCCGCGCCGCTCGGTGAACCAGCGATTGGTGACCGTCGCCGCGAAGGCGAGCGCCATCGAGCCGGAGCCGAGGCCCACCAGCAGGCCCCAGCACAGCCACAGCTGCCAGGCCGCCGTCATCCACACGGTCAGGCCCGACCCGGTCGCGATCACGACCAGCGCGACGGCGACCACCTTGCGGATGCCGAAGCGGTCCATGAGGGCGGCGGCGAACGGGGCCGTGAGGCCGTAGAGCGCGAGGTTGAGGGAGACGGCCGCGCCGATCGTGCCGCGGGACCAGCCGAACTCCTGGTGCAGCGGATCGATCAGCAGGCCGGGCAGCGAACGGAACGCGGCCGCGCCGATGATCGTGACGAACGTGACGGCCGCGACGAACCAGGCGCGGTGCACGCGCGGGCGCCGGGCGGGCGGGACCGGGGTCGCCCGGTCGGGGGCTGCGGCTGGGCTTGTCTGAGTCACGTCATAGAGCGTCCAGGTTTCAGTCCCGCGCATCGAGTGGCCCGAAGGACAGCATTCGCTAGGATCGGGCCATGGACGTTCTCGCCGGGGAATTCCGGCCGCACCGCATCGTCGTCCTCGCCCTCGACGGCCTGCTCCCCTTCGAGCTGGGCATCCCGCACCGCATCTTCGGCCGCCCGAAGGACGAACGGGGCCGGCCACTGTACGAGGTCGTGACCTGTTCCGTACGGCCGCCCGGCCCGGTCGAGACGGACGCCGACTTCACGATCCACGTCGCCCATGGGCCCGAGGCCCTCGCCGAGGCCGACACGGTGATCGTCCCCGCGTCGTACGAACTCGGCCCGGTCTTCGACGAGGGCCGCCTCACCGGCGAACTGGCCGCCGCCCTCGCCCGCATCCGCCCCGGCACCCGCCTCGCCTCCATCTGCACCGGCGTCTACGTCCTCGCCGCCGCCGGCTACCTCGACGGCCGCCCGGCGACCACGCACTGGGCCGACGCCGAGCGCTTCCAGCGGCTGTTCCCGAAGATCGAGGTCGACGCCGACGTGCTGTTCATCGACGACGGCGACGTGCTGACGTCGGCCGGGGTGGCCGCCGGGATCGACCTGTGCCTGCACATGGTGCGCCGCGACTTCGGCACGGCCGTCGCCAACGACGTGGCCCGGCGCACGGTCGTCCCGCCGCACCGCGACGGCGGCCAGGCCCAGTACATCCGGCGCCCGGTCCCCGACCCGCAGGTGGCGACCACGACCGCCGCGCGGGCCTGGGCGCTCGGCCGGCTGCACGAGCCGATCCAGCTGCGGGACATGGCCGAGCAGGAGGCCATGTCGGTACGGACCTTCACCCGCCGCTTCCGCGAGGAGGTCGGGGTCAGCCCCGGCCAGTGGCTCACCCAGCAGCGCGTGGAGCGCGCCCGCCAGCTGCTGGAGACCACGGAGCTGTCCATCGACCAGGTGGCCCGCGAGACGGGCTTCGGCACGGCCCAGTCGATGCGCCAGCATCTCCAGCAGGCGCTCGGGGTGACACCGACCGCCTATCGCCGGACGTTCCGGACCGGCGTCAGAACGTGAGCACCGCCCGCGCCACCCGCCCCGACTCCGCGTCGGCCCGCGCCTTCTCGAAGTCCTCCACCGGGTACACGGCCGTCACCAACTCGTCCAGCAGCAGCCGTCCTTGGCGGTACAGCTCGGCGTACAGGGGGATGTCCCGCTGGGGGCGCGAGGAGCCGTAGCGGCAGCCCAGGACGGACTTGTCCAGGAAGAGGGAGGAGACGAGGAAGGACGCCTCGGCCGTGGCCGGCGGGACCCCGAGCAGGACGGCCTGTCCGTGCCGGTCGAGGAGGTCGATCGCCTGCCGGATCAGCTCGGTCCGGCCGACACACTCGAAGACGTGGTCGGCACCCGTGGGCAGGACGTCCTTCACGCCGTCCGCCGAGGTCAGGAAGTCGGTCGCGCCGAACTGCCGGGCCGCGTCCTCCTTGGCCGGGTTGGCGTCCACGGCGACGATCCGCAGCGCCCCCGCGATGCGCGCGCCCTGGATGACGTTCAGCCCGATCCCGCCGGTGCCGATGACGACGACGCTGTCCCCCCGGTCCACCCGGGCCCGGTTCAGCACCGCGCCGACCCCCGTGAGCACCCCGCACCCGATGAGGGCGGCGGACGGGAGCGGGACGTCCTCGGGGATCGGCACCGCCTGGACGGCCTTGACGACCGTGCGTTCCGCGAAGGCCGAGTTGGCGGCGAACTGGTACACCGGCCCCGTGCCCCGCGTGAAGGGCCTGCCGGGGCGGCCGATCGCCTGCCGGCACATGGTCGGCCGGCCCCGGTCGCACTCCGCGCAGGTGCCGCAGCTGGCGAGCGTGGACAGCGCCACATGGTCGCCGGGCGCGACGTGCGTGACCCCGGGGCCGACCGCCTCCACCACGCCCGCCCCCTCGTGTCCCAGCACCACCGGCACCGGAAAGGGAATCGTCCCGTCCACCACGGACAGGTCGCTGTGGCACAGCCCCGCCGCCGCGACGGCCACCAGCACCTCGCCGGGGCCCGGCTCCCGCACCGCGAGATCGTCGACCACCCGGACCTGTGCGCCGTCGAACACCACTCCACGCATCACACGGCCCCCTTGGGCTCTCTGGGCAGACCGAGCACGCGCTCGGCGATGATCGTGCGCTGGACCTGGTCGGAGCCGCCGTAGATCGTGTCGGCCCGGGAGAAGAGGAACAGGTGCTGGTCCGCGTCGAGTTCGTACGGCGCCGTGGGCGACCAGTCCGCCGGGCCCGCCGAGGCCGCCGCGCCCCGGACCCGCACCGCGAGCTCGCCGAGGCGCTGGTGCCAGCCGGCCCAGAGCAGCTTGGCGACGCTGGGCGCGCCGGGATCGCCCGAGCCGCCGAGGGTGCGCAGGGCGTTCCAGCGCATGGCCCGCAGCTCGGCCCACTGCCGTACGAGCTGCGACCGTACGACGGGGTCGGCCGCGGCTCCGCTGTCCACGGCGCTGCGCACCACCCGCCCCAACTCCTCGGCAAAGCCGATCTGTTGGGCGAGCGTGGACACCCCGCGCTCGAAGCCGAGCAGGCTCATGGCGACCCGCCAGCCCTGCCCCGCGCCCCCGACGACGTGCTCCACGCGCGCGTGCGCCCCGTCGAAGAAGACCTCGTTGAAGTCGCTGGTGCCGGTCAGCTGCCGGATGGGCCGGACCTCGATGCGGCCGGGCTGGTCCATGGGCACGAGCAGGAAGCTCAGCCCGTGATGGCGGCGGGAGTCCGGCTCGGTGCGGGCCAGTACGAAGCACCAGTCGGCCTCGTGGGCGAGCGAGGTCCAGATCTTCTGCCCGCTGATCCGGTACCGCTCCCCGTCCCGCACGGCCGTCGTGCGGATCCCGGCGAGGTCGGAGCCGGCCCCGGGCTCGCTGTAGCCCTGGCACCACAGCTCCGCCCCGGCGGCGATCGGGGGCAGGAACCTCCGCTTCTGCGCGTCGCTGCCGTGCGCGACGAGAGTGGGCGCGAGCAGGTTCTCGCCGATGTGCCCGGACCGCCCCGGCGCCCCCGAGCGCGCGTACTCCTCGGCCCAGGCGACCTGCTGGGTGAGCGTGGCGGTGCGGTTGCCGTATCCCGCCTCGGGCCAGCCGAGCCCGATCCAGCCGGCCGCGCCGAGGGTGCGCTCCCAGCCGCGCCTGTCGCACGACGCGTCGGCGTGGGCGGCCAGCCAGGAGCGGACCTCGGCACGGAACGCGTCGTCCTCTTCGCTGAACCCGAAATCCATGGGGACCGCCTCAGGCCGTCCGGGCATCGGGCCGGGCGTTGGGCCGGGAGCCCGCTCGCGCCGCCTGCTCCATCGCCACCAGCCGGTCCAGCATCGGCATCGGGTCCGCGCCCACCGACCCCGGCAGCACCTCGGCTATCCGCTCCGGCGTCCAGGAGGAGCCCTCGGCGTAGACGGAGCGCAGCTCACGCGGCTGGGCCCACACCGCGATCTTCGGGCCCGCGACGGTGTACACCTGCCCGGTGATCCCCTGCTGCGCGGCCGCGTCGGACAGCAGGTACACCACCAGCGCGGCCACGTCCTCCGGTTCGCCGATCTCGGCCAGCTCCATGGGGACGTTCGCCGACATCCGCGTACGGGCCACGGGGGCGACGGCGTTCGCGCTCACCCCGTACTTGTGCAGCCCGAGCGCGGCGCTGCGCACCAGCGAGATGATCCCGCCCTTCGCGGCGCTGTAGTTGGCCTGCGAGACCGAGCCCTGGTGGTTGCCGCTGGTGAAGCCGATCAGTGTGCCCGCACGCTGCTGCCGCATCACCGCGGAGGCGGCCCGGAAGACGGTGAACGTGCCCTTGAGGTGGGTGGCGAGCACGGGGTCCCACTCCGCCTCGGTCATGTTGAACAGCATCCGCTCGCGCAGGATGCCCGCCACGCACACGACCCCGTCGAGCCGGCCGTACGCCGCGACCGCCGTGTCCACGACGCGCTGTCCGCCCGCCATCGTGGAGATGTCGTCGGCGACCGCGACGGCCTCGCCGCCCGCCGCCTCGATCTCCTTGACGACGGCCTCGGCGACCTCGCTCGTCGGCGCGGTGCCGTCGGCGGCGACCCCGTAGTCGTTGACGACGACCTTCGCGCCCTCGGCCGCCGCCGCGAGCGCGACCGCGCGGCCGATGCCGCGCCCGGCCCCCGTCACGGCGACCACCTTGCCTGCCAAGAAGTTCCCCACGCCCGGCCCCTTCCCGCGGTTTCTGACGGTCCGTTAGATTCTATGGCCCGTCGGACGCACGGACACAAGCCCCGGGGAGGCACCTGATGACACTGCCGAAGGAGTTCCACGAGATCGCGGGGCGCGTGAACAACTGGGGGCGCTGGGGGGCGGACGACGAGATCGGGACCCTGAACCTCGTCACCGACGCGGTCGTGCGCGAGGCCGCCGCCTGCGTCCGCACCGGCCGCCGCGTCCCGCTCGCCCTGCCCCTGCGGGAGGACGGCGTCCAGACCGGGATGATCCCGGGCCGGGTCAACCCGCTGCACGCCATGGTGCAGGTCAACCAGGAGCTGTTCGGCCCCGGCACGGTCGCGTGCAGCGACGACGTGGTGACCATGGGGCTCCAGGCGGGCACCCACTGGGACGCGCTCACCCATGTCTCGCACTCCGGGAAGCTCTACAACGGCCGCCCGGCGCACACGGTCACGGCGCACGGCGGCGCCGAGTTCAGCGGGATCGCCGCGGCACGGCACGTCGTCTCGCGCGGGGTGCTGCTGGACGTGGCACGCGCGCGGGGCACGGACCGGCTGGCCGGGGGCCACGCGGTCACGCCGGAGGACCTGGAGGCGGCCGAGGAACTCGCCGGCACGCGCGTGCGTGCCGGCGACATCGTGCTCGTGCGGACCGGCCAGGTGCAGGTCTACCTGGCCGGGGACAAGCACGGGTACGGCTATCCGTCGCCGGGGTTGTCCGTGCGCACACCGGAGTGGTTCCACGCGCGCGACGTGGCGGCCGTCGCCAACGACACGCTCACGTTTGAGATATTTCCACCCGAGATCGACGATCTGTGGCTGCCCGTGCACGCGCTGGACCTGGTGGAGATGGGGATGCTCCAGGGCCAGAACTGGAATCTGGAAGAGTTGTCCACAGCCTGTGGAGAAGAGCGGCGGTACGCCTTCCTGCTGTCGGCGATGCCGGAGCCGTTCGTCGGCGCGACGGGCACACCGGTGGCGCCGGTGGCGATCCTGTGAGGCGGCGGGAGCGCGACGGGACCGACGTGACCGGATGGCGGCGCGCCCCCCGACGGCGCGTCTCCCCCACGGCCGTGCACGCGCGCCGCCATCCGATGCGACCCACACTCGGCGAGGGCCGCCGTATCGCGGACCCTTGCCGTCCCCTCGCGGCGAATCGACGCCCACCAGCGTGTTCAGCCGGTCACGTCACGTCAACGCCGGTACGGGGATTTGTTACGTACGCCCACTTCACAGCCCGGGCGCACGGATGCACCCCCGGCGCACCACCGCGCCCGGACCTACACCGCCTCGAAGGCCAGCCCCTCGTACGCGGACAGTGCGCCTCCGTACGCCAGTGCCGCACTCTCCCGGGGCTGCGAACAGCGGTCCAGCTCGCACCAGATGCTCTTGCCGGCGCCCTCCGGGCTCCAGCCCCAGCGATCGGCGAGGCAGTCCACGAGGGCGAGGCCCCGGCCGCCGGTGGCGTCACCGCGGGCGCAGCGCGGCACAGGGGCGCGCGAGCTGGTGTCGGCCACCTCCACCCGCACCGTGGCCGACGGAGCGGCCTGCTCCGGCACTTCGGCCGGTCCGCCCGGCAGGGAGAGTCTCAGCACGGCCGGACGCCCCGTGTGCACCACGGCGTTGGTCACCAGCTCGGAGACGAGCAGGACCAGGGTCTCGGCCAGCGGCTCGTCGGCCGCTATACCGAACCCGGCGAGCCGCGAGAGCGCCCACCGCCTCGCCCGCCCCACCTCCGCGGGGTCGGGCCGGATCTCCAGCTGCACTTGAAGCACCTGCACCGCTCACACCATCCGAACCGGCGGACACATGACCCCGCACCGCCCGGCCGCCACGGCGTAGGCCGCGGCGGCGATCACGACGAGGGCCACGATCGTAGCCATTTTCTGCATGGCCAGAACAACGGCCAGAGCAGGGATCACGGACCGTGATTCCCTGATGAGACAGCATGGTTGACGTACAGTCACCCCAACAAGCGCTTCGGGCATATTCCAGCGCGAAGGAGTATGTGTGAGGCATACTGTGCGACGCTCGTGCCGGGGAGTCGAACAGACGGCACACGACGCGGCGTACGACGCCGGGACCGCCCCGCGAGCAGCGGTGCGCACCGCTTCGTCCGGCATCGCCCCAGGGGGATCGCCGGCCCGGCTCGCGCTCACAGCCACTCGCATCTCACACAAGGTACCGGAGCGGGCGCCCGACTCCAGGCTGTTACGAGTCACGCGATGGACACAACCGGATATCAACGCTCTGTGACGCCATCTGGCCACGATCTGCGACATCTTGGGCCACGACTTCCCGGCGCCGCAGCCCACGGCGGTGCCGGCCGCTCAGCCGGCCAGTCGCGCGGCGAGCAGTTCCTCACTCTGCGTGCACCCGCCGCCACGCTCGGACCGCACCCAGGCCCGCTTGAGGTGCAGGTGGACGTCGGCTTCCCAGGTGAAACCCATGCCGCCGTGCACCTGGAGACAGTCGCGGGCACCGCGTACGGCGGCCTCGTCGGCCAGCAGCCGGGCGGCGGCGATGTCGGCCGGGTCGGCGGTGACGGCCGCCGCGTACACCGCCACACGGGCGATTTCGCTGCGCACCAACAGGTCGGCGCACAGATGCTGAACCGCCTGGAACGCCCCGATCGGCCGCCCGAACTGCTCGCGGGTCCGGGCGTGTTGCACGGCCAGCTCGCACACCCGCGCGGCTGTGCCCAGTTGTTCGGCCGCGGTCAGGAGAACGGCCACGGGATCGACGGGAGCGGGACCGACGCGGGCGGGATCGGCGGGCGCGGTGCCGGTGACCCGGTGCAGCGGTGTCAGCGGGTCGACCGACCGCACCGGTGCGGCCCCCGCCGTCTCCCCGAGCACCCGGTCCGCCGCCGCCAGCCACTCCACCAACTCCCCGTCCACGGCCGCCACCACCGTCTCCCCGGTGGCCGCGCCCGGTACGTCGGCGGCCGCGAGGTGCGTGGCGATCAGCGGGCCCGGCACCAGTGCCCGCCCCGCCTCCTCGAAGGCCAGCACCGCCTCCGGCAGGCCCAGCCCGACCCCGCCGGCCGCCTCGGGCAGCCGCAGGGCGAAGAACCCCGCCCCGCCGAGCGCCCGCCACAGCGCCCGGTCGAGCCGCCCCGGCGCCTCCACGGCCGCCCGCAGCGCCTCCCGCCCGAAGCACCGGCCCAGCAGCTCCCGCACCCCCGTCTGCAACGCCCGCTGATCATCGGTGAGTTGGAACCGCACGCTCATCTCCCCTTCGGGCGGGCCGTGGACGCGCCGGGCCCGGACATGGTTGCGCCGAGCCCGTCCCGCGCGGCCGGTGCATGGCTCATCTCCCCCTCGGCAGACCGAGGATCCGCTCGGCCACGATGGTGCGCTGGATCTGCGAGGTGCCGGCGGCGATCGTGTACGACAGGGCCGACAGGCGGTCGAGGACCCACGGCCGGTCCAGGTCGAGGCGGTCGGGGCCGAGGACGTCCGCCGCCGCGTCGTACAGTTCCTGGCGGGCGTGCGAGTAGCGGAGTTTGAAGACCGAGGCGCCCGTGCCCGGCACCCCGCCGCGTGCCTGAGCCGCGCTCACGTTCCACTGGGTCAGCCGCCACAGCGCCCGGAACTCCGCCTCCAGCCGGCCGAGGCGGCGGCGCAGCACGGGGTCGTCCCAGCGGCCGTTCTCCCGTGCCGTGCGGGCGAGTTCGCCGAGCACCCGGCGGCAGGCCACCACCTCGCCGACGAAGGCCGTGCCCCGCTCGAAGGACAGGGTCACCATGGTCACGCGCCAGCCGTCGTTCTCCGCGCCGACGCGGTTGGCGGCCGGCACCCGCACCTCGTCCAGGAACACCTCGGCGAACTCCGCCGACCCGGCGAGGGTGCGCAGCGGCCGTACGGTGATCCCGTCGGCGTCCATGGGCATGGCCAGCCAGGTGATCCCCCGGTGCCGGGGCGCGTCCGGGTCGGTGCGCACGAGCAGTTCGCACCAGTCGGCGACCTCGGCGTGCGAGGTCCAGATCTTGGACCCGCTCACCACGTAGTCGTCGCCGTCCCGCCGCGCGCGCGTGCGCAGCGCGGCGAGGTCGGAACCCGCGTCCGGTTCGCTGAACCCCTGGCACCACACCTCCTCGCCGCGCAGGATCGGCGGCAGCCAGCGCGCCCGCTGCCCGGCCGTGCCCTCGGCGGCGATGGTCGGCCCGGCGTGCAGCAGGCCGACGAAGTTCGCCCCCACATACGGCGCCCCCGCGCGCTCGGTCTCCTCCAGGAAGATCAGCCGGGTGGTCGGGGAGGCGTCCCAGTGGACCTCGGCGTACCCGGCGTCGTGGAGCATCCGCTGCCAGCCGAGGTCGTACGCCCTGCGCGCGGGCCAGTCGTCGGGGGACGGCTTCGCCGGCAGCGTGGGCAGCGCCTTGGCGAGCCACTCGCGCAGCCGGGCCCGGAACTCCTCCTCCTCGGGTGTGCAGGTGAGGTCCATCACCTGTCCCCTTACGTGTCGAGGTCCAGGCCCAGCATGCGGATGGCGTTGCCCCGCATCAGCTTGTGGACGGTCTCGTCGTCCAGGCCCTTCACATGGTCGAGGGCGACCTCCTTGGTGTGCGGGAAGGTCGAGTCGACGTGCGGGTAGTCGGTCTCGAAGGTGGCGTTGTCGCGGCCGACGACGTCGATCGAGGCGACGCCGTGCTTGTCGCGGAAGAAGCAGCAGAAGATCTGCCGGTAGTAGTACGTCGACGGCGGCTCGGGGATCAGGTCCCGGACCCCGCCCCAGGCCCGGTGCTCCTCCCACACGTCGTCGGCGCGCTCCAGGGCGTACGGCACCCAGCCCATCTGGCCCTCGGAGTAGGCGAGTTTGAGCTGCGGGAACTTCACCAGGACCCCGCTGAAGAGATAGTCCATCATCGAGGCCATCGCGTTGTTGAAGCTGAGCGAGGCCTGGACGGCGGGCGGGGCGTCGGGGGAGGCGGCGGGCATCTGCGAGCTGCTGCCGATGTGCATGTTGACGACCGTGCCGGTCTCCTGGCAGGCGGCGAAGAACGGGTCCCAGTGGCCGGAGTGGATGGACGGCAGCCCGAGGTGGGTGGGGATCTCGGAGAAGGTGACCGCCCGCACCCCGCGCTCGGCGTTGCGCCGGATCTCGGCGACGGCCAGCCCGACGTCCCACAGCGGGATGAGGCACAGCGGAATCAACCGCCCCCCGCTGTCCCCGCACCACTCCTCCACCATCCAGTCGTTGTAGGCGCGCACGCAGGCGAGGGCGACCTCCTTGTCGTGCGCCTCGGCGAAGGTCTGGCCGCAGAAACGCGGGAAGGTCGGGAAGCAGAGGCTGGCCTCGACGTGGTTGAGGTCCATGTCCTTCAGGCGCTCGACGGGGTCCCAGCACCCGCGCCGCATCTGCTCGCGTGTGATCCCCTCCAGCGTCATCTCGTCGCGGTCGAATCCGACGGCGGCGATGTTGCGCTTGTACGGGAACTTCAGGTCCTCGTAGATCCACCAGTCCGTCGGCTGCCCCGCCGGGTCCATGGTGATCTGGTACTTCCCGGCGACGTAGGCCAGCTCCCCGATCCCGGCGGTCAGCGGCTTGGGGCCCCGGTCCCGGTACTTGGCCGGGAGCCAGGTCTCGAAGAGGTGGGCGGGCTCGATCACGTGGTCGTCGACGCTGATGATGCGGGGCAGTTCGGTCATGGTTCCCCTCCGCCGGACGATACTTATCTGACGACTCGTCAGATAACATGCTACCTGACGAGTCGTCAGCCAAGGAGGGGGCCGACGTGAACGACACCCCGCACTCCCTGAGTTCCTCCCGCACGCTGTGGGAGCTGGTCGTCCGCCGCGCGGCCCTCACCCCCGACCGCCCGGTGCTGATCCAGCGGGACCGCACGCTCACCTTCGGCGAGCTGCGCTCGCGCGCCGAGCGGGTGGCGGCCGGGCTGTACGGCATGGGAGTCCGCCCCGGCACGGTGGTCGCCTGGCAGCTGCCCACCCGCGTGGAGACCGTCCTGCTGTCCCTCGCACTGGCCCGCCTGGGCGCCGTACAGTCCCCGGTCATCCCCTTCTACCGGGACCGCGAGGTCGGCTTCGCGCTGCGCGAGTCGAGGGCGGAGTTCTTCGCGGTCCCGGGCGTGTGGCGCGGCCACGACCACACGGAGATGGCACGACGCCTCGGCGCGAAGGGAATCTTCGAGGCGTACGACACCCTGCCGGACGGCGCCCCCTCGACGCTCCCCGCCCCGCCCGCCGAGGGCACCTCGGTGCGCTGGATCTACTGGACCTCGGGCACCACCTCCGACCCCAAGGGCGTGCTGCACACCGACCGCTCGCTGCTCGCGGGCGGCTCCTGCCTGGCGCACGCGCTGCGGCTGACGGCCGACGACGTGGGCTCGATCGCCTTCCCCTACGCCCACATAGGCGGCCCCGACTACCTGGTGATGCTCCTGCTGTACGGCTTCCCGGCGGTGCTGTTCGAGCACTTCGCGCTGCCGGACGCGCTCGCGGAGTACCGGCGGCACGGGGTGACCGTGGCCGGCGGCTCGACGGCCTTCTACTCGCTCTTCCTCGCCGAGCAGCGCACCCAGCCGCCGAGGACGAAGCTGATCCCCTCCCTGCGACTGCTCGCGGGCGGCGGCGCCCCGAAGCCGCCGGAGGTCTACCACGCCGTCGTGCGCGAGATGGACGTCCAGCTCACACACGGGTACGGCATGACCGAGGTCCCGATGATCACGATGGGCGACCCGCGGGACACCGCCGAGAACCTGGCGACGACCGAGGGCCGCCCCCCGCGGGGCATGGAGATCCGCATCACCGACGGCGAGGTGCGGCTGCGCGGCGAGGCCGTCTGCCAGGGCTATCTGGACCCCGCCCAGACGGCCGCCGCCTTCGACGCCGAGGGCTTCCTGCGCACCGGCGACCTCGGCCACGTCACTCCCTCCGGTCATCTGGTCCTCACCGGACGCCTGAAGGACGTGATCATCCGCAAGGGCGAGAACATCTCGGCCAAGGAGATCGAGGACTTGCTGGCCGCCCACCCGCTGGTCGCGGACGCCGCCGTGATCGGCCTGCCGGACGCGGACCGGGGAGAGCTGGTGTGCGCGGTGGTGGAACAGCCGCCGGGAGCCGGTGAGTTGACCCTTCCGGACGTGGTCTCCCACCTGCGGACGGGCGGCCTCTCCGTGCACAAGCTGCCGGAGCGGCTGGAGGTGGTGGACGCGCTGCCGAGGAACGAGACGTTGCGGAAGGTACTGAAGTACAAGCTGCGGGAGCGGTTCTCGGGACCGTTGCCGTAGGCGGCCCGGGCAACCGGCTTCGTTCGCGTTCACCCGGGACGGAGCGGGTACGGCGCAGCGAGATCGGGGCGGACCCCTTCGGATCCGTAGGATCGGGCGGGGTGTCGGGTGAGGCCGACATCCCCCTGGCAACAGGCCTCACGCGCTCGTCGAAGACACGGTCACATCCGGCTCAACCCCGCCGTCGCGAACAGCACGTCTCTGATCGCCTGGCGGTCGCCGTCCTGGCCTGCGGCCGCTTCCTCCGGGGGGATGTGGCCGGACGCCAGGCGGCAGAACTCCACGCCGTCCAGGGCGACATGGGCCACCTCGAACTCCGCTGAGCCCACCGCCGCCGGGGAGTCCAGCGGGATCAGCCACTCGCCGCCCGCCGCGCCCTCGATCTCCAGCCGCAGGCTGCGGCCGGGGGCGCCCGCCGCGACCAGGTGCGGGGTGCCGCCCGGGGCGGAGCGGCCCGCGCGGCGCCGCTCGGCGAGCGCGGCCGGGAGCATGCGGGCCGTGAGGTCGATCATCTTGTTCAGATGCCGGGGCGCGGGCGGGTCGTAGGGGTAGTCGACCGCCTCCGCGATGTCCTCGGCGTGCACCCAGCACTCGAAGGCGCGGTCCAGCATCGCGTCGTGCAGCGGGAGGGAGAAGTCGCCGTACGACACCGGGAGTCCGCCCGCGTGGCTGCCCGTGAAGGCCACCGTGCGCACCAGGCTGTGGCTCTGCTCGCGCCAGGGTCCGCGCACCGAGCGAAGCGAGATGGGGGTCCCCCCACCCGAAGGGTGGGGGAGGGTCGGCGGGAAGCGAGAGGTCCGCCAGAAGGCTTCCGTGCGTCCGGCCGGGTCCGTCGCGCCGGTGCCGTCCGCGTCGGTGGCATCGGTCAGCGGGTCCTCCAGGCCGAGGGCGAGCGCGATCATGCCGTCCACGGAGAGCAGGTGCGCGATCACCCCGGCCACGGTCGTACGCCGGCTCGCCGCGGCGTCGCCCTCGAACCAGCGCAGCCGGACCGGCGCATGCCACTCGGCGTCCCCGAAGTCCTGGAGGAGGGCGTCGAGTCGGGCGGTCTCGGCGTCGTACGGCGTTGCCCACCGCGGCAGCGGGATGCGGGGCGGGCGGCGGTCCAGGCAGGTCTCCAGGACGCGGGTGCGCAGGCCCGGGTCCAGGTCGAGGCTCTCCGGCTGGTGCAGCAGGCCGACCGCCTCGCGCAGCCGGCGGGCCTCGTCGGCGCAGCTTCCGCAGGAGCCCAGATGGTCCTCGACGGCCGCCGTCTCCGCCGCCGAGCAGGCGGCCAGCGCCCAGGCGCCGAGGAGCGACTTCAGGACGTCGTGCGGCAGGTCGAGCGGCACGGGGGCGGGATCTCCCAGGTCGGCGAGGTCGGGCAGCGGCTGTCCGCCGTCCTCCACGGAGGCGCGGGGCGTCGGTATGCGGGGGCGGTCCGGCACGGGCGCGCCGGAGCCGGGCGTCAGCTGTCCCGGGCCGTCGCCGGCACCGTCGCCGTCGCGCCGGCCGGGGTGGTCGCGCTCAGCGGGACCGGCGGCGCCGTCGTCCCGGTGACTCCCGTGCTCCGCACGCCTCCCGTGCTGCTCCTCGGGGCCCTCGTGCTCGTCGTGTGCCTCGAACCGGCCCGCGCCGCTCACACCGCACCCCCGTGTCCCGGAGGCACCCCGGTGTCGTGGGCGGTGGAGAGCAGTTGCAGGCCGAGGCGGAGCCGGCGGCGGGCCTCGTCCTCCGTGACGCCGAGGTCGACGGCGGTCTGGCGGTAGTCCCTGCGCTGGAAGTAGGCCAGTTCGAGCGCGGCGCGCAGCGGGGCGGGCATGGAGTGGACGATGAAGTCGGCGCGGGCGGCGACCGAGGCGCGGCGGACCTTGCGCTCCAGTTCCTCGGCGGCACCGGCCTCCCGGGGCAGCGCGGCGGTCTCGCAGTCGCGCAGCCGCTGCACCGCGAGCCGGTGGGCCACGCCCGCCACCCAGGAGCGCAGCGGGCCCTGCCGGGGGTCGTAGCTCTCGGGGTGCTCCCAGACGTGGGCGAAGACCTCGCGGGTGACGATGTCGGCGGCCTTCTCGTCGCCGAGGACGCGGTGGGCGAGGTTGTGCACCAGCGAGGCGAACCTGTCGTACAGCTCGCCCAGGGCGGCCGCCTCGCCGCGGGCGAGGCGCTGCTGCATCTTGCGGTCCCAGCGGGGCGGTACGTCCTTCGCGGCCATGCGGTCCCCTCCCCTCGCCCGTGCTCCGGCCCTACAGCGTGTCTGCACCGTCTCCTCGAATGTAGTCGGCACCTCTGACAGCGCACGCCCCTTTGTGTCAATGCGCGCCCCGGGAGGCACCGCAGGTGATAGTGCCCTCTTCACATAAACTTCACACAATGTGTGAGCGTCCCCATGACATCTCTGATCGAACACGATCGATAGTGACCGAAACAAGCCCCTTGTCGATCACGTCCGGTTTCCTGCCCGACGTTTCAGGGAACGGCCGGTGGGCAGCCGCGCGAAAGCAAGCGTAGGAACTGCTTCCGTTTTCTGGCGGCTCAGGTGGTTCCGAGAGTTCCGGCGAGCGGAGGGGCATAGCCGTGGCATTCAACGTGACCGGCGTCGAACAGGGCGAGTGGGCCGTCCTGCGGGTGTCCGGGGAACTGGACCTGATGACCTCGCCGGTGCTGCGCCAGCGGGTGCACGACGTCGTCGCCGACGGGCACCACAGCCTCGTCGTCGACCTCTCCGACGTGTTCTTCTGCGACTCCAGCGGGGTCGGCGTCCTCATCGCCGCCCGCCGGCTGATCCGCTCCTGTCAGGGCCGGCTGCGGCTGATCCTGCCGGACCGGGGCGCGGTCGACGGCTCCCACGTCAACCGGGTCCTCGGCGCGCTCGGCGTCCGCCGTCTCTTCGACGTCCGCCCCGACCTCGACTCCGCCACGTCCGACGAGGCGGACCCGCTGTCCGCCTGACGCGCCGCAGCGCCCCGCGCCGCAGCGTGCCCCGGTCTTCGCGACAAGTCCACACATGTGTCGCAGGATTCCCCCGGTCTTGGCACAACCGCCGGTTTCCCGCCATCTTCCGGCCGACCGCGTCGTACGCTCCGAGCGAGATCGACCGACGCACACGTAAGGCGGCCCGAACAGACATGGTCAGCACCGAGTACGAGCGCAGGATCGCCGCCCGGTTCGCCACCCTCGACCAGGACGGCAACGGCTGGATCGACCGCGAGGACTTCAGCGCGGCGGCCAAGGCGCTCCTCGCCGAGTTCACCGTGCCCGCCCGCTCCGCCGAGGGGCAGGCGCTCTACGCGGGCGCGGAGGCGTTCTGGCAGGGCATGGCCGGCATCGCGGACCGGGACGGCGACCAGCGCATCACCCGCGAGGAGTTCGTCACCGGCGCGGTCAAGCGCCTGCGCGACACCCCCGCCCGCTTCGCCGAGATCGCCCGCCCCTTCCTGCACGCGGCGCTGGCGGTGGCGGACACGGACTCCGACGGCCGGATCACGGTCGCGGACACGGCGCGGGGGCTGCGGGCCCTGCGCGTACCGGACGCCGTGGCCAGGGCGACCGCCGCCGCCCTCGACACGGACGGCGACGGCGTGCTCGGCGAGGCGGAGCTCGTGCCGGCGTTCGCGGGGTACTTCACGATCCCCGAGTGACCCCGCCGAGGTGCCGACACGGCGCCGCGGCGGCTAGGCGAAGACGACCGTCCGTCGCCCGTTGGGCAGGATCCGGCGCTCGGCATGCCACTTGACCGCCCGCGCCAGCGCCTGGCACTCCACGTCCCGCCCGATGGCCACCAGCTGGTCCG
This sequence comes from Streptomyces sp. HUAS MG56, assembly GCF_058673395.1. Classification (NCBI taxonomy): domain Bacteria; kingdom Bacillati; phylum Actinomycetota; class Actinomycetes; order Kitasatosporales; family Streptomycetaceae; genus Streptomyces; species Streptomyces sp. HUAS MG56. The sequence continues at coordinate 5,011,109 of NZ_CM178722.1, forward strand.
GGGTGACGTCGTGTCCCACGCGCTCGACCTCCTGCTCGATGATCGGCCCCTCGTCGAGGTCGGCCGTCACGTAGTGGGCCGTGGCGCCGATCAGCTTCACACCGCGCGCGTGGGCCTGGTGGTAGGGCTTGGCGCCCTTGAAGCTCGGCAGGAAGGAGTGGTGGATGTTGATGATCCGGCCGCTGAGCTGCTTGCACAGGTCGTCCGAGATGACCTGCATGTAGCGGGCGAGGACGACCAGTTCGACGTCCTCCTCGCGGACGATCTCCAGCAGCCGCGCCTCGGCGTCCTGCTTCGTGTCCTTCGTCACCGGGATGTGGTGGAAGGGGATGTTGTACGAACCCACCAGTTCCTGGAAGTCCGTGTGATTGGACACCACGCCCACGATCTCCACGGGCAGCGCGCCGATCCGGGCCCGGAAGAGCAGGTCGTTCAGGCAGTGCCCGAACTTGCTGACCATGAGCAGGATGCGCATCTTCGCGTCGGCCTCGTTGATCTGCCAGTCCATGTGGAAGGAGTCGCCGATCGCCGCGAAGCTCGCCCGCAGCTTGTCCACCGTCACCGGCTCCTCGGCCGAGAAGTGGACGCGCATGAAGAACAGACCGGTGTCGTGGTCACCGAACTGCTGGCTGTCCTCGATGTTGCAGCCGGTCATGAAGAGATAGCTGGACACCGCGTGCACGATGCCCTTCTTGTCCGGGCAGGAGAGGGTGAGGACGTACTGGGCCGACGGCGCGGCGGCGGGCGCGGACTGCTCATTCATGCACCACAGGGTCTCACGCCGGCCACCCGCCGTGGGCGATTGTCCCGCAGGACGGGACACCGGCCCCCGGTCCCGGAAGGTCCCGGGCAGGTCCGGTCCCGGGCAGGCTCCGGGCGGTCCTAGGCGGTCCGCGTCAGGATGCGCAGCACTTCCAGCGTCTTCGGCGGCGTCTCGGGGTCCTCCCCGTCGCTCACCGACATGCGCACGTGCGCGTCCCGCGCCGCCCGCACCGCCTCCGGCCAGCCCTGGTGGTCGACATACGCGGAGACCGGCGCGTCCGGGCCGACCTGGTGCATGATGCGCAGCACCCGCAGCACGGCGGTGTCCACGAGCGCCGCCTCCTGCGAGTCCCGGAATATCGTGCCGACGTATTTCTCCGCGGACCAGTTGTCCAGCCAGGTGTCCTCCACCAGCCGGTACACGGCGTCGGTGACGTCGCCGTACCCGTCCACGCCGGCCAGCCAGACGTCGCGCTGGAACACGGGGTCGGAGAGCATGTGCAGGGCCGAACGCACGTTGCTGCGCCAGCGCCACCACGGCATGTCGCTTAGAGGCATGCCGCCCATGGTGGAGGAGCGACGGCCGCGACGGGAAGAGTTCTCCGAACCTTGCACGGTCATCGATCGTACGTTCCTCGCCACACACGCCTCACCGGCCCCCGCATTTCACCTCGACGTCACCTTTCGTTGACCGAGGGTCACTCCCGGGTTAGTGATGTGAGGGAAGCGTGGGCACACATGACCGGCAGGCCGCACAACCGCACCACCCTCCCGCGCTCCTTCTCCCGGCCCGTCAGAGCCGCCGCCCTGTCCACGGGCGCCGTGGCGCTCTGTGCGTCGCTCACCGCCGGATGCGGGGTCATCCCCGGTGCCACGGGGGGCTCCGGGGATGACCCGATCAAGGTCATGACCTGGGCGCCGGAGAACACCGACGCCACCAACAAGCCCGGCATGCCCGCGATGGCCCGCGCCTACGGCAAGTGGATCAACGCCCACGGCGGGGTCAACGGCCGCAAGCTGGAGATCCTGACCTGCAACGACCACAACGACAGCGTGGGCGCCGCCCAGTGCGCCCGGCAGGCCGCCCAGGAGAACGTGGTCGCGGTCGTCGGCTCCTACAGCCAGTTCGGCGACTCCTTCCTCTCCCCGCTGGAGAGCGCCGGCATCCCGTACATAGGCGGCTACGGCGTCACCAGCGACGAGTTCACCGGCCAGATGTCGTACCCGGTCAACGGCGGCCAGCCCGCCCTGCTCGCCGGTCTCGGCCGCGCCCTCGCGGTCGGCTGCGGGAACGTCGCCCTGGTCCGCCCCGACAGCATCGCCGGCGACGAGCTGCCCCCGCTGCTGAACTCGGGCCTGAAGGCGGGCGGGCACGCGAACGCGGACGACGAGATGGCCGAGGAGAACGCCACCGAGTACAGCGCCCAGTCCGACCGGGCCCTGCGCGAGGCCACCAAGGACGCGCCGCGCAAGGGCTGCGTGGTGCCCGCGCTCGGGGACCGCACGGACACCTTCATGGACTCCTTCCGCCGGGCCCGCGAGACCTATCCCGACGTGCGCATGGCGACCGTCCTCGGCAGCGTCGACCAGACCCTGATCAACTCCACGGGCGGGGCCGAGGGGCCGTACGAGGGGTCGTACATCACCAGCTGGTACCCGCCGGCGACCGACGCGCGCTGGGACCTGATGAAGAAGGTGATCAACGAGGAGGCCTTCGGCGACAACCGCATCGACCCCGCGGACGCCGGAGTGCAGACCACCTGGATCGCCTACACCGTGCTGAAGGCCGCGCTGGAGAAGATCGGCTCCGGTGACGTCACCGCCGACGCCGTGCGCCGCACCCTCAACAACGGCCTGCACGTCTCCACGGGCGGTCTCACCCCGACGCTGAGCTGGCCCTACGAGGGCAAGCTCTCCTCCGTCGGCTTCCCGCGGCTGGTCAACGCGAACGTCACCCTGGAGGTCGTGCAGAACGGCGAGCTGGTCGCGGCCCGCAAGGGCATCGGCGGGACCGCCGACATGACGCAGACGCTGGAGAACGCCCAGGTGCAGTGAGCGCCGTCGGCCCCGGCGGGAGTGCGGGTGCCGACGGCGGCACGGGTCACCGGCAGCGGCTCAGCGGCCGCGGCTCACAGCTGGGTGGGCTGGCGCTGGGTCAGGCCGTACTTCTGCGCGATCGCGTTCCACAGCCCGGCCGCCTTCGCCTTCTGCTCGCTGGCGGTACCGCTGGCCCGGTTGCCCGCCTGGGCCTCCCCGGTGACCTTGGCATGGCCCTTGCGGCAGCCCTTGTGCTGGCCCTTGACCTGGTCGGCCCAGGCCGCGTAGTGGTTGTCGGCCGAGGCGGAGGCCTGCCAGGCCTGGGTCAGCGCGCCGGTCAGGGCGGCGTTGTCCGGCAGCTTGTCGACGGACAGCTTGCCCAGCCGGGTGACCAGCTCGGTGCGCTGCTTAGCCGCGTCGCGCAGGTCGGTGGCGGAGCCGTCGAGGTTGTCGCACCCCTTGACGGCGGCCACCGCGTTGATCACCGAGGCGCGGCTGCTGCCGCTGTCGGCGAGCAGCTTGTCCAGCTCGACCGCCTGCTGCCGGGCCGGGTCGGTGCCGGGCGCGGCGGAGCCCTGGCCGGTGGCCGGGGACGTGGCGGCGACCGTCTTGCTGTCGGCGCCCTTGCTGCCGCCGTCGCTGAGGAGCGCGCCGGCGCCCACTCCGATGACGACGATGCCGACGCCGATGCCCGCGATCAGCGGCACCCGCGACCTCCGCCGGGGCCGGTCGTCGTCGTGCGCCGGGTCGTACGCCGGCTGCTGCGCTCCGTACGGCGCCTGCGACTGGCCGTACGCCGGGGCGTGCGCCTGCGCGGGGCCCGGGTAGGCGCCCGGCGGTTGGACGCGCGGCAGCTGCTGGGTGGACCCGGCCACGCCGTCGGCACCCGCCGGGCCGCTGCGGAAGAGGTTGTCGAACTCGGCCGGCGGCTGCCGGTCCCCGCCCTGGGCCTGGGCCGCGTACGGCGGGATGTACTGGGTGGCCTCGGCGTCGGACGACGCGGGCGCCGGCTGCTGCGGCGTGATGCCGAGGTAACGGGTCTGCTCACCGTTCGCCTCGGGCGGCAGTGCGCCGGGGGCCACCGGCGGGATGTACTGCGTCGCGCCGTCGGCCGGGGCGGCCTGCACGGGCGGGATGTACTGCGTGGCGCCCTCGTCGGCGGGGCCGGGCACGGCCGGGACCGGCGGTATGTACTGGGTGGCGCCGTCGGCCGCCGGGGGCAGCGCGCCGGGCACGGCGGCCGGCAGCGGCGCGGCGCCGGCCGGGGCGGCGTGCGCGCCGGACGCGGCGGTCTGCGGGTACTCCGGCTGGTGCTGTTGCGGCTGCTGGTACCCCGGCTGGTGCTCCGGCTGGTGCGGGTACGGCGCGGGCGTGCCGTACCCGCCGCCCTGGCCGTCGTACGAGGGGGCCGGGGCGCCCTCGGGTGGCAGGGCGCCGGGGCTCGCCCGGGGCGCGTCCCACTGCTGGGCGGCCGCCGGGGGCCAGCCCTGGCCGGGCTGGGACGGCTGCTGTCCGGGCCCCCAGGATCCGCTCCAGGCCTGCCCGCCGGAGGGGGCGGCAGGAGCGGGCGCGCCGGTCATGCCGGGCAGCACGGGCTCGCCTCCGTCGGAGGGCAGCACGATGCCTTCGCGCGCGTTCTGCGCCGAGGGCTCCTCGCGTTGTCCACTCTGCGTCACCGGGACTCCTACTAATGGGGGACCTTGTGAATCGTCGGGTCACGCTACCGGGTCCCCCGAGCCGGGTGCCACGCAGCTCAGGGCACGACCTCGATCCCTGTGAGAGTGGTAACAAAACCGCCCCGCAATGCGCAGTACAAGGGCACATGTCACACCCGGGCGTTCCGTTTCCCGTGTGTTCACCGCATCGCGGGGCCGGTGTTCAGGCGGCCTGCTGGAGATCGAGACGCGCCCCGAACTCCCTTACCACCGCCTCCTCCCCGAACGGCTCCAGCCGCTGCTGGAGATCCTCCAGGTACTCGGCGCCCCGGTTGGAGCGCAGCGACTGGAGCAGCTCGACCGCCTTCAGTCCGGTGGTGCAGGCCTGTTCGATCTCGCGCTGCTGCACCTGGGCCGTGGCGAGCAGCACATAGCCGATGGCGCGCCGGCGTGCCCGGTGCTCGGGATGCCCGGCCAGCGACTGCTCGGCGTACCGGGCCGCCTGCTCGGCCTGGCCGAGGTCGCGGTGGCAGTGCGCCAACTCGTCGGCCAGATAGGCCTCGTCGAAGTGCCGGATCCAGGCCGGGTCGTCCCCGGATGAGTCGTCGGCCTGTTCCATCGCCGTGACCGCGCGCCCGGTGGCCGTCTGCGCCGCGCGCGCGTCGCCGAGCAGGGCGTGCCCGCGCGCCTCGGCCGCGTGGAACATCGCCTCCACCCGCGGCGTCACCTGCCCGCGCGCGCCCTCCTGCGCCGCCCGCGCCAACTGGGAGATCTCGCGCGGGTTTCCGAGCTGCGCGGCGAGGTGGCTCATGGACGCGGCGAGCACGTAGCCGCCGTAGCCGCGGTCCCCGGCGGCCTGGGCGAGCCGCAGCGACTGGATGTAGTACCGCTGGGCCAGCCCGGGTTGGCCGGTGTCCACCGCCATGTAGCCGGCCAGCTCGGTCAACCGGGCGACGGCGGCGAAGAGTTCACGTCCGACCGCCTCCCGGTAGGAGCCCGCGAGCAGCCCGGAGACGACGCTGTTGAGGTAGTGCACGACGACCGGCCGGACGTGCCCGCTGCCGAACTGGTGGTCCAGGTCGGTCAGCGCCTGCGTCATGGACCGTACGGCGGCGACGTCGGCCTGGCCGACTCTCGGGCCCGCCTGCCGGGCCACCTGGGAGTCCGGCGCCGAGATCAGCCAGTCACGGCTGGGCTCGACCAGCGCGGAGGCGGCGACGGAGGAGCCGGACAGGAAGTCCCGGCGCCCCACGTCGCTGCGCCACAGCTCGCAGACCTGCTCGATGGCCCCCAGTACCGTCGGCGAGAACTGGAGACCGACTCCCGAGGCGAGGTTCTTGCCGTTGGCCATGCCGATCTCGTCGATCGTGACCGTACGGCCGAGCTTGCGCCCGAGCGCCTCCGCGATGATGGCCGGGGCCCGGCCCCGCGGCTGCTGACCGCGCAGCCAGCGGGCCACGGACGTCTTGTCGTAGCGCAGGTCGAGTCCGTGCTCCGCCCCGCACATGTTGACCCGCCGGGCCAGCCCGGCGTTCGAGCACCCCGCTTCCTGGATGAGTGCCTGCAGCCGTTCGTTCGGCTGCCTCGCCACGAGAGGCCTTGCGGCCATGTACAACCCCCTGTGATGCGTTGCGATCCCCTGGAGCAAAGATCCGGCCGAGTCGATCCGTTCGGAAAGATCACTGCCCAGCTGACATACCGTCAATGCGCGACATGTGCGGTTTGCCGGGGTAAAGACGGTTGCCAACCCCCTCCCTGGCTACCCACCCCACGCCCCGCTTCCCCCCACGCGCCCCCGGACGTGCACCCATGCGCCCCGGCTGCGGAATCGATGCTCCTCCCCCGCGCGCGGTACGGCCGTAACTCCAGGTGGGCGCGGGAGTTGAGAGGAGCGTGGAAGAGACGATCGCGGGCGCCCAGCACAGTCAGATGACCGGTCAGATTCCGCAGCAGCGCGGGGAAACGCTGCTGGAGACCGCCGTACGGTACGCCGAGGAGCGGCACTGGGACGTGTTCCCCGGCACCTGGCTGGAAGCCGCCGACGGGCGGCAGCACTGCTCGTGCGGCGACGTCTCCTGCTCTGCGCCGGGTGCGCACCCCGCGCGCCCCGACTGGGCGACCCAGGCGACCGGCAGTGCGACCGTCGCGCGCCGGATGTGGCAGAAGCAGCCGACCGCGTCGATCCTGCTGCCGACGGGACGGACCTTCGACGCGCTGTCCGTCCCGGAGAGCGCGGGGTTCCTGGCGCTGGCCCGGATGGAGCGGATGCAACTGACGCTGGGTCCTGTGGCGTTGGCGCCGGACCGGCGGATGCAGTTCTTCGTGCTGCCGGGCGGCTGCGCGAAGGTGCCGGAGCTGGTGCGCAAGCTGGGCTGGTCGCTGTCGTCCCTCGACCTCGTGACCCTGGGCGAGGGCTCCTACGTCGCCGCCCCGCCGACCCGCTTCGGCTCCCGCGGCGCCGTCCAGTGGGCCTGCCGCCCGACCCCGGCGAACCGATGGCTCCCGGACGCGGAGGAACTGATCTCCCCGCTGGCGTACGCGTGCGGCAGGGACCGGTAGCCGTTCGCCCACGCGTCTGCCGGGTTTCCGTTTCGTCGGCGGGTGCGGGTAGTCCGTGGCTTGTCGCGCAGTTCCCCGCGCCCCTTGGGCACGTTGATGCTCGCCGGCCCAAGGGGCGCGGGGAACTGCGCGAGAACCCACCACCCACGCGCACGTGCCGGCGAAGCACCAGCCCGGCAGACGCGTAGCAACTCAATCTCCCAGCAAGCCGTCGAGAAACGGCAGCACAGCCGCCCGCCAAGCCGCCGGCCGGTCGTAGTGGGCCAGGTGCCCCGCGTCCGTCACCTCCGCGTACTTCCCCCGGGGCAGCACCCGCACCATCTCCTGCGCCTCCGCCCGGCCCAGCTCACCGTCCAGGCCGCGGACGACCAGCGCGGGGCACCGGACCTGGGCCAGCTCCTCCCAGTGGGCGTCGTACACCCACGTCTCGCGGGAGTCGAGCATCTGCTCCGGCTCGAAGACGGGGCGCCAGCCGTCGGCCGACTCGTGCATGACCTCGGCGTAGAACGCGCCGCGCGCGGGGTTCGGGCGCTCCACCCAGGGGTCGTCCTCGCCGAACCACTTGCGGACGTCGGCGAGCGTGGCGAAGGGGACGGGCCAGGAGCGGAACCACTCGGCCCACTCGCGCTGCGAGGCCGCGCCGAGCGCGGAGGCCCGCATGTCGCAGATGATCAGGCCGCGCACGAGGTCGGGGCGTTTCGCGGCGAGCTGCCAGGCGGTCAGCGCGCCCATGGCGTGGCCGACGAGGACGGCGGGGGCGAGGCCGAGCTGTTCGAGGGCGGCCTCGGCGTCCTCGACGTAGGCCTCGCGGGTGTACGCGGCCTGCGCGGGCTTGTCGCTCTGGCCGTGGCCGCGCTGGTCGAGGGCGACCGCGTGGTGCCGGGCGGCGAGCCAGCGGGCGGTCGAGGCCCAGTGCGAGGCGCGGCCCATCAGCCCGTGGAGTAGGAGCACGCCCGGAGCGCCGGGATCCGCGGCCGGGCGGTCACCGGCGGCCGCGTCCCTCTTGGGAGGGTCGGCGAACTCCCAGGCGGCCAGGTGCACCCCGCCCGCTCCCGTCACGTCGATACGTCGCGCCATGGGCTTGGCACCCCCCAGCTCCGCCTGCCTCGTACCGGTGTACTGCCGTACTCGCTCGTACTCGCCGCTGTCGCTGTCGTGCTCGTCGTCGCGTCGTGCCGCCCCAGATTATCGAATGCCTATTCGAAAAATCTGTTTCCGCGGACAACACCCCTCATTCGAGTGACACCCCTCCAGGAATGATCGCCGCCGCCCAGGGGATCTTTCTGGCGGGAGGCGGACCGCTCGGGGAAAAACGGTCCGAGGGGGATGACCCTGAGAGCTCGGGGCTCCGGGTCAGCACAGGGGAGGACAGGCCCCGGCGCCGCAAGGCGCCGGGGCCCTTCGCTTGTCAGCGCTTGGCGACGAACACATGGGAGGCGACGTCCGCCTCCAGTTCGGCCGCCTCACCGCCGCTGCCCACCAGCACACCGCCGGCCGACTCGGTCACGCTCACCACGGAGCCGGGCTGCACGCCCGCGCGCCGCAGCGTGTACATCAGCTGGGCGTCCGTCTGGATCGGCTCGCCGATCCGGCGGACGACGACCGTCTTGCCGTCCGCGCCCGCGTCGAGGTCGGCCAGCGAGACCATGCTCTCGTCCAGGAACGGGTCGGCGCCGTCCTTCTCGCCCAGCTCCTCCAGGCCCGGGATCGGGTTGCCGTACGGCGACTCGGTCGGGTGCCGCAGCAGCTCCAGGACGCGGCGCTCCACGGCCTCGCTCATCACGTGCTCCCAGCGGCACGCCTCGGCGTGGACCTGCTCCCACTCCAGGCCGATCACGTCGACGAGGAGGCACTCGGCCAGCCGGTGCTTGCGCATCACGCGCGTGGCGAGCCGTCTGCCCTCGTCCGTGAGCTCCAGGTGGCGGTCGCTGGCGACGGACACCAGGCCGTCGCGCTCCATGCGTGCCACCGTCTGGCTCACCGTCGGCCCGCTCTGGTCGAGCCGCTCCGCGATGCGGGCTCGCATGGGCACGACGCCTTCCTCTTCGAGTTCGAGGATGGTGCGGAGATACATCTCCGTGGTGTCGATCAGTCCGGACATACGTGCCCCTCGATTACCTCTGCCGGAAACCTCTGCCCGAAGCCCGGCGCGTGCGCTGGCCCTGGCACCAATTCTGCCGGATCCCACTGACAAGCGGGGAGCACCGGGAAAACGAGGGGCCGAACCCCTTCGGGGCGCTCGCTCTCGGCCGTATTGACACCGCACTGGTCCAGACCGCACGGTGATCCGCGACACAGACGCTGCGAAGGGGCACCGCATGAGCGAAGGCACGCCTGCCGACCTGTTCTTCGACGCCGCCATCAACCTGCTGCAACGGGTCCGCGAGGAGGAGGCCGAGCCGATCAGGGCGGCCGGCACCCTGCTCGCCGACACCGTCGAGGCCGGCGGCCGCCTGTTCGCCTTCGGCGCCGGGCACTCCTCACTGGCCGCCCAGGACGTCGTCTACCGCGCCGGCGGTCTCGCCCTGATGAACCTGCTGGCCGTGCCCGGTGTCGTGGGCGTCGACGTCACCCCGGCCACCCTCGGCTCCGCCCTCGAACGCGTCGACGGCCTCGCGAGCGCCGTGCTCGACACCTCGCCGGTCCGGGCCGGCGACGCCCTGGTGATCATCTCCCTGTCCGGCCGCAACGCCCTGCCCGTCGAGATGGCGCTGAACGCCCGCGCGCTCGGCGTGAAGGTCATCGGCGTGACGTCGGTCGCGTACGCCGCCCAGACGACGTCCCGGCACGTCTCGGGCACCTTCCTGAAGGACCACTGCGACCTCGTCCTCGACTCGAAGATCGCCGTCGGCGACGCCGAACTCACCCTCGACACCATCCCGGCGCCCTTCGCGCCCGCCTCCACGGTGGTCACCACCGCGCTGATGCAGGCCGTCATGGCGACCGCCGCCGCCGCCCTCGCCGAGCGCGGCATCGAGCCGCCGCTGCTGCGCTCGGGCAACGTCGACGGCGGACACGAGTGGAACGGCCGGGTGATGCGGGAGTACGGCGACCGGATCTTCTACCGGCACTGAGCCGGGGGACCGAACGGAAGTGATCGCCTACGCGCCGTGTGCCGCGTCCGCCAGGTCCAGCGCGGCCGCCATGCGTACGGCCACGTCCTCGGCGTAGGCCGTGTCGGACCGCTCGAAGGGGGCGCGGCCGCAGCCGCGCAGGAAGGTCACGACGCCGAGGGTGCGGCCCCGGCTGCGCAGCACCGCGCACAGGGCGTGCACCGCGTCGTCGGGCCACTGCCGGGCCAGCGCCCACTGCCGCGCCAGCTCCGCCGGGACCGACCCGGCGTCCGCGCGCACGGAGCCGGCCCGCTCCACGCACTGCACGGCCGGATGCCCGGCGGCGTAGCGCACGGGCAGCCCTGCCGCGCCGGTGAGCATGCTCGGCCCCGGCGCCCCGGCGGGCGTCGCGGCCAGCCGCACCAGCCGCACGGCGCCCTCCTGCCCGCCTTCGCCGGCGGCGCGCGAGGGGTGGGCCACGCGGTCGATCAGGGCGTGGTCGGCGAAGCCGGCGAGCGCGAAGTCCAGGTGGACGGTGACCGCCTCGGCCGGGTCCTCGCACTCGGCGGCGGCGTGGCCCGCGCGGTGCAGCTGGTTGGCGCGGAACCGCAGCAGGGACGCCTCCTGCTCGCCCTGCTTGGCCTCGGTGACGTCCTGGAACAGCCAGCCCACGCCGAGCGGCACCGGTTCCTCCGCGAGCGGCGAGGCCAGCCGTACGAAGCCGCTGCGCCAGCACCGCCGCCGCTCGCCCTCCGCGGTGCGCAGGGCCAACCACATGTCGGCGGGCGCGGGCGGCGCGCCCTCGGACAGGACGTGGGTGAGCGCGGCCTCCAGCTCCTCGACGCCCTGGGCGAGCAGTTCGCCGAGGGGCCTGCCGAGCACGGACGTGCGGCCGACGCCGAGCGCGCGGGCCGCGTGCGCGTTGACGACGGCGGGCCGCAGATCGGCGTCGATGAGGACGACGCCCCATGCCGCGTTCTCGAACAGGGCCTCGCTGAGCGCGATCGACCGCTCCAGATCGATCTGCGCGTGCACCTCGCTGAACGCGCAGTACAGACCGGCGGGCTTGCCGTCGGGGCCGCGTACGGCGGCGGACTGCGTGCGCACCAGCACCCGCCCGCCGTCCTTGGTCACCAGGGCGAACTCGTGCACCTGCCGGCCCGCCGCGTGCATGGCCGACATCAGCCGGGACTGGACCTCCTCGGCGTCGGCGCTGCGCACCGCCCAGCCCGCGAAGCCGTGCCGCCCGACCGCCTCGGCGGCCGTCCAGCCGAGGATCCGCTCGGCCTCCCGGTTCCAGTGCGTGACGACCCCGTCGGCGTCGAAGGCGCACAGCGCCGCGTCCATGCCGTCGAGCAGCGCGGCGAGCAGATCGGAACCCCCGAACTCACCGGGCTCTCCTGACTCACCGGGCTCACCGGAGGGGCCCGGCCCGCCCGGTTCATCCGGCTCGTCCGGTCCCAGCTCGTCGGTGGTCCCACTCCGCCGGGAAGCACTCACCTGGACCCCCTGGAGGCTTGCGTCGGCGCCCGTACGGCGCGCGGTTCGCTCACTGGCCCTCATTCAACTGGAACGTGACACAGCCCACATCCTGTTCCCGCAAACTCCCCGAGTTTCAACCCACGCTCCACCGCAGGTCCACCCACTCGTCGCGCTGCCCGTCGAGCACGTAGCGCTCGGTCTCCACGAACCCCCGCCGCGCGGCGAAGCGCAGTCCGTCCTCGTTCACCGCCAGCACGCACGTCTCGATCACGCTCGCGCCGAGCACGCGCGCGTGGGCGAGCCCGTCCTCGTACAGGGCCGTCCCGAACCCCCGCCGCCGGAAACCGGGCAGCACGCGCGCGATGACGGTCGCCGCCCCCTCCTCCGCGCCCGGCGGGCGCACGGTGGAGCAGCCGACGAGCACGTCTCCCAGGTAGGCGTTCCGCAGCCGGTACCGCTCCTGCCGGTCCCGCGCGTCCGCCGGGGACATCGCGGCGGGCGGGACGATCACGTTGTGGACGTGCCGCCACTGTTCGAGCATGGCGTCGCCGGTGACGGGGACGATGCTCAGGCCGATGCCGAGTGTTGTCATGTGCCGGACGGTAACGAAAAAAAGGGGTTGAACGGCTCCCGAGGGCTTCTTATGGTGTGGAGCACACGAGAAGGGAGGTGGTTCGGCAGATGTATGAATACCGGACGCGTGAGGTGGCTGCGGGCTAGCGGCCCGTCACCACGCTCTGTGCGGTGCCGGACCGGCGTGCGATACGAGCACGCAGCCGGCCTATCCCAAGCAGTCACCCGACCCGCGGGCTGCCGGTACGTCCGGCCGGCTCCTCCTCGGAGGAACCCAGCCCGCGGGTCGTCTGCGTTCGCGGGGCGTCCGCGTGCGCGGGACGTCCCGT